>NZ_JAUSUW010000031.1 GCF_030814435.1 Peteryoungia aggregata LMG 23059 | reverse complement strand
TGTTCGGCCCTGATACATAGCTGACAGATGTTCGTAGACATGCCTGACACTTTCCGGATCGGTTCTGGGAGGTGACGATGGCTTGGGAGACAAAGTCTGTGGTGGATCAACGGTTAGAATTTTGCAGTCTTGCCGAGCTTGAAGGGGCGAATGTCTCGGAGTTGTGTAGACGCTTCGGGATCAGTCGGCAGACGGGCTATGTCTGGTTGAAGCGGCTTGGATCCGGCGAGCCGCCGCATGATCGTTCTCGCCGCCCGCATCACAGTCCGCGCCGCACGGAAGCCTCGCTGGAGCAGGCGGTGTTGGACTTGCGCGATGCACATCCTGCATGGGGTGCCCGCAAGCTCGCCCGCTCACTGCAAAATGCCGGGCTCGATCCGCCATCCGCGTCGACGGTTCATGCCATTCTGGTTCGGCACGACCGTATCACGACACGTGCGGGTACAGGGCCGGTATTGGGTCGTTTCGAGCGCGCAGCGCCTAATCTGCTCTGGCAGATGGACTTCAAGGGCCGCTTTCAACTGGTCTCGGGCGATTGGTGTTATCCGCTCACGATTATCGATGATCATTCCAGGTTCGCCATCGGGATCGAAGCCTGCACGGACGAGCGCACATTAACGGTCCGCGACAGACTGGAACCCATCCTGCAACGTCACGGTCTGCCGATGGCGATCTATACCGACAATGGAAATCCATGGGGAAACGGCGTTCCCGGCGGCTGGACACGGTTGCGCGTGTGGCTTCTCAAGCTGGGCATAGACCTCATACATGCCCGTCCTTACCATCCACAGGGGCGCGGGAAGAACGAGCGCTTCCACCGCAGCCTCAAGGCAGAAGTCCTCGCCTTCGCTTCGCTTTCCAATCTCAAGCAGGCTCAGGGCGCTTTCGACCGTTGGCGCGACCTTTACAACCATCACAGACCGCATGAGGCCATCGCCATGGCCGTCCCCGCAAGCCGCTACACGCCATCGACACGAAACTTTCCGGCCAGACTCCCAGAGCCCGTCTACGATGAGGGTGAGATCGTCAGACGTGTCAGTTCCACCAAGGCTTACATCGCCTTCAAGGGGCTGCCATGGCGCGTGCCAAAAGCATTCCAAGGCGAGACGCTCGCCATCAGGCCGCTCGCACAAGACGGTCAATACGGCATCTTCTTCGCAGCCAATCAGGTCGCGCTTATCGACCTCCTCAAAAGACAATGACTGTCAGGCATGTCTATGAACATCTGTCAGGAATGTCTCCGGGCTTTACACTTGT
>NZ_JAUSUW010000030.1 GCF_030814435.1 Peteryoungia aggregata LMG 23059 | reverse complement strand
TCAGACTGCTGACAAACCCCTGGTCACATCCAGGGGTTTATGATTCACTGGGACATGTTGAAGAAACCTGCTCCCGAACAGACGGCTCTTGAGATGGTGACGCTCGACAGTCTGGTGCCGAAGGATCACCTGCTTCGCAAGATCGATGCGGTGATCGACTTTTCCTTCATTCATGATCGCGTTGCCGGCCTTTACTGCGCCGACAATGGCCGTCCGCCGCTCGACCCGACCTTGATGTTTAAAGCGCTATTCCTCGGCTACCTGTTCGGGATACGCTCGGAGCGTCAGTTGGCGCGCGAGATCGAGGTGAATGTCGCCTATCGGTGGTTCCTGCGCATGAAGCTGACCGACCCGGTCTTCGATGCCTCAACGCTGTCCCAGAACCGCCGCCGCCGCTTCAACGACACGTCGGCGGCGCAAGATATCTTCGATGCCATCGTGGAACAGGCGATCCGCCACGGCCTGGTGGATGGCACGCTGCTCTACACGGATTCGACCCATCTGAAGGCGAATGCCAACAAGGGCAAGTATGATCTTGAGATGCTCGCCAAGTCGCGGGCCGACTACTGGGCCGATCTCGACAGGGCGATCGAGGCCGAGCGGGCGGCGCACGGCCAGAAGCCGCTGAAGGACAAGGCCCGCGAGCCTGAGGTGAAGGAAAGCAAGGTCAGCCGCACCGATCCGGATGCGGGCTACATGGTGCGCGACGGCAAGCCCAAGGGCTTCTTTTATCTCGATCATCGCACCGTCGATGGCCGCCATGCGATCATCACAGATACCCATGTGACGCCGGCCAATGTGCATGACAGTATCGTCTACCTGGAGCGTCTCGACCGTCAGCGCGAGCGCTTCAAGTTCAATGTCGGTGCGGTTGGGCTGGATGCGGGCTATGCCACATCCGGCATCGCCAAGGGCCTGGAGGCGAGACAAATCCTCGGCGTCACCGGCTATCGCAACCCGACCCCGCCCAGGGACGGGATGATGCGCAAATCGAAATTCGTCTTTGAGCCCGAAGCCGATGGCTATCGCTGCCCCAACGGTCAGCTGCTCACCTATGCCACCACCGATCGCTCCGGCTACAAGCACTACCGTTCCGACCCGACCGTCTGCCGCGACTGCCCGCTTCTGGCGTCGTGCACGTCGAATGCCAAGGCCGAGCGGACCATCACCCGCCATGTCTGGGCTGATGCCCGAGAGCGCACTGATGCCCATCGCAAGACGGCATGGGGCAAGGCTATCTACAAGCGGCGAAAGGAGACGGTCGAGCGCTCTTTCGCCGATGCCAAACAGCTTCACGGCCACCGCTACGCCCGCTTTAGAGGCCTGATCAAAGTCCAATGGCAATGCCTGCTGGCGGCCGCTGCGCAGAACATCAAGAAGATCGCAATGGCAATGACCAAAGCCCCGAACCGAGCCTGGGCATAAGGGCACAGGTGCGATGGAG
>NZ_JAUSUW010000029.1 GCF_030814435.1 Peteryoungia aggregata LMG 23059 | reverse complement strand
TGTTGATTTCCACTGAGAGCTGACCCGGCGTTTCCACCGAGAATTGACCCGCCTTTAGGTATCGTTCGTGTTGTTGGTCTGGGTCAAGTTCCTGCGTTTCTCCTTTGATGTTTTGGGCTGATGCGCCGAGCTGTTCTTGAAGCGGAAGCTGTCGTTTCCGGTTTCGAGGATGTGGCAGTGGTGGGTGAGCCTGTCGAGCAGCGCGGTGGTCATCTTTGCGTCGCCAAAGACGCTTGCCCATTCACTGAAGCTGAGGTTGGTGGTGATGATGACGCTGGTGCGCTCATAAAGTCTGCTGAGCAGATGGAAGAGCAGCGCCCCGCCTGAAGTACTGAATGGCAGGTATCCCAGCTCGTCGAGAATGACGAGATCAGAGTGGACGAGCCGATTGGCGATCTGTCCTGACTTGCCTTGTGCCTTCTCTTGCTCGAGCGCGTTGACCAGTTCGACCGTCGAGAAGAACCTTACCCGCTTGTGGTGGTGTTCAATTGCCTGAACGCCGAGCGCGATGGCAATGTGCGTCTTTCCCGTGCCAGGTCCGCCGACCAGAACGATATTGTTGGCGTCATCGAGGAAGTCACAGCGATGAAGCTGTTGCACGAGCGCCTCGTTAATCTCGCTGCTGGTAAAGTCGAAGCCATTCAGGTCACGGTAGGCTGGAAAGCGTGCTGTCTTGAGCTGATAGGCCGTTGATCGAACCTCGCGCTCCGCCATCTCTGCCTTGAGAAGCTGCGACAGGATCGGAAGGGCAGCCTCGAACGCGGGCGATCCCTGCTCAGTAAGTTCCCCGACGGCCTGGGCCATGCCATGCATCTTCAACTGCCGCAGCATGATGACGATCGCGCCGCTTGCTGGATTATGACGCATGGCGAGCCTCCGTCTTTCTCAAGGTGTCGTATCGTTCAACATTAGCCTTGGGTTCATTGGTGAGCGTCAGTGCCTGAGGGGTATCGAGGGTTGGCGGCGTGAAGGATTTGCCGCCAACGAGCCGATGCAGCAGGTTCAGCACATGCGTCTTGGTCGGAACGCCTGACTTCAGCGCCATGTCGACGGCAGACAGGACTGCCTGCTCTTCGTGCTGAAGGACGAGCGCCAGGATATCGACCATCTCCCGATCGCCACCCGGTTTCTTGAGCAGGTATTGCTGCAAGGTCCGGAATGCATCGGGAAGCTCGATGAACGGTGCGCCGTTACGAAGAGCACCAGGCTTACGCTGCACCACCGCCAGATAGTGACGCCAGTCGTAGACGGTCTGGCCCGGCCGATCATGGGACCGATCTATGACGCGGCGGTGCTCACAAACGATCTGGCCTTCTGCGGCGACCACGACACGATCTGGGTAGACCCGGAGGCTCACCGGTCGATTGGCGAAGGATGCTGGAACGCTGTAGCGATTGCGCTCCAGATGCACGAGGCAGGTGGGCGTGACCCGCTTCGTATATTCGACGAACCCGTCGAACGGCCTGGAGAGCGTCATGAGAGCTGGGACTTCCTCGGCCCAGATGTCGGCAATAGTGCCACGCAACTGACCGTGGGGTGTCTTGGCCCAGAACTCCTTGCAACGCTCCTCGAGCCAATCGTTCAGGGCCTCCAGTGATGGAAAGCGCGGGATCGGTTGAAAGAAGCGATGACGCGCATCCTGCACGTTCTTCTCGACCTGTCCCTTCTCCCAGCCGGAAGCCGGATTGCAGAACTCGGGCTCGAACACATAATGGCTGGCCATCGCCATGAAGCGGACGTTGACGTCGCGCTCCTTGCCACGACCGACCTTGTCGATCGCCGTGCGCATGTTGTCGTAGATGCCGCGACCAGGAATGCCACCGAAGACACGGAAGGCATGGTTATGGGCATCGAACAGCATCTCATGCGTCTGCAGGAGGTATGCCCGGACGATGAAGGCCCTGGAGTAGCTCAGCTTCGTGTGGGCGATCTGCAGCTTGGTGCGCTCATTACCGATGATCGCCCAATCTTCTGACCAGTAGAACTGGAAGGCCTCGCCTGGTTCGAACATCAGGGGCACAAATGTCCCGCGGCCCGTCGTTTGCAATTCCCTCTGACGATCATTGCGCCATTCCCGCGCAAATGCCGCCACACGATTGTAGGACCCCTTGTAGCCGAGGCTGACAAGATCAACGTGTAGCTGCTTCATCGTCCGCTTCTGCTTGCGGCCTTTCTTCGACTCCGTCTTCAGCCAGGCCGATAACCGATCTGCAAACGGATCAAGCTTGCTCGGCCTCTCCGGCACGTTGAACTTTGGCTCCACGCCGTCGGCGCGCAGATATTTGCGGATGGTATTCCGGGACAAGCCGGTCCTGCGGCAAATCTCCCGGATCGATAGATGCTCTCGAAAATGCCAGCGCCGGATCACGCTCAGTAACGCCATGTCGATCACTCCAGAGCCCCCGCTGAAAACATGCGAGGGACGGTTGAAACATGGGTCAATTCTCAATGGAAATATCTGGCTGCGCCGGGTCAGCTCTCAGTGGAAATCAACA
>NZ_JAUSUW010000028.1:0-2500 GCF_030814435.1 Peteryoungia aggregata LMG 23059 | reverse complement strand
ACTGGAGGGCCGAACCCGCATCTGTTGCAATAGATTGGGATGACTTGTGGCTAGGGGTGAAAGGCCAATCAAACTCGGAGATAGCTGGTTCTCCGCGAAATCTATTTAGGTAGAGCGTCGACCGAATACCCCAGGGGGTAGAGCACTGGATGGGCTATGGGGACTCACCGTCTTACTGATCCTAACCAAACTCCGAATACCTGGGAGTACTAGTCGGCAGACACACGGCGGGTGCTAACGTCCGTCGTGAAGAGGGCAACAACCCTGACCTCCAGCTAAGGTCCCCAAGTCATGGCTAAGTGGGAAAGGATGTGAGGATCCCAAAACAACCAGGATGTTGGCTTAGAAGCAGCCATCATTTAAAGAAAGCGTAACAGCTCACTGGTCTAAATAAGGGTCTTTGCGCCGAAAATGTAACGGGGCTAAAGCCATGCACCGAAGCTGAGGATGTGGATTTATCCACGTGGTAGCGGAGCGTTCCGTAAGCCTGTGAAGGGGTACCCGTGAGGGGCCCTGGAGGTATCGGAAGTGCGAATGTTGACATGAGTAACGATAAAGGGGGTGAGAGACCCCCTCGCCGAAAGACCAAGGGTTCCTGCTTAAAGTTAATCTGAGCAGGGTTAGCCGGCCCCTAAGGCGAGGCAGAAATGCGTAGTCGATGGGAACCACGTTAATATTCGTGGGCCTGGTGGTAGTGACGGATTGCGTAACTTGTTCGGACTTATTGGATTGTCCGGGCGGGGAAGCGGTTCCAGGAAATAGCTCCACCGTATAGACCGTACCCGAAACCGACACAGGTGGTCAGGTAGAGTATACCAAGGCGCTTGAGAGAACTATGTTGAAGGAACTCGGCAAATTGCACGCGTAACTTCGGAAGAAGCGTGACCCCTTTATACGCAAGTATGATGGGGTGGCACAGACCAGGGGGTAGCGACTGTTTATCAAAAACACAGGGCTCTGCGAAGTCGCAAGACGACGTATAGGGTCTGACGCCTGCCCGGTGCTGGAAGGTTAAGAGGAGAGGTGCAAGCTTTGAATCGAAGCCCCAGTAAACGGCGGCCGTAACTATAACGGTCCTAAGGTAGCGAAATTCCTTGTCGGGTAAGTTCCGACCTGCACGAATGGCGTAACGACTTCCCCGCTGTCTCCAACATAGACTCAGTGAAATTGAATTCCCCGTGAAGATGCGGGGTTCCTGCGGTCAGACGGAAAGACCCCGTGCACCTTTACTATAGCTTTACACTGGCATTCGTGTCGGCATGTGTAGGATAGGTGGTAGGCTTTGAAGCAGGGACGCCAGTTTCTGTGGAGCCATCCTTGAAATACCACCCTTATCGTCATGGATGTCTAACCGCGATCCGTCATCCGGATCCGGGACAGTGTATGGTGGGTAGTTTGACTGGGGCGGTCGCCTCCGAAAGAGTAACGGAGGCGCGCGATGGTGGGCTCAGACCGGTCGGAAATCGGTCGTCGAGTGCAATGGCATAAGCCCGCCTGACTGCGAGACTGACAAGTCGAGCAGAGACGAAAGTCGGTCATAGTGATCCGGTGGTCCCGTGTGGAAGGGCCATCGCTCAACGGATAAAAGGTACGCCGGGGATAACAGGCTGATGACCCCCAAGAGTCCATATCGACGGGGTTGTTTGGCACCTCGATGTCGGCTCATCGCATCCTGGGGCTGGAGCAGGTCCCAAGGGTTTGGCTGTTCGCCAATTAAAGCGGTACGTGAGCTGGGTTCAGAACGTCGTGAGACAGTTCGGTCCCTATCTGCCGTGGGTGTAGGAATATTGACAGGATCTGTCCCTAGTACGAGAGGACCGGGATGGACATATCTCTGGTGGACCTGTTGTCGTGCCAACGGCATAGCAGGGTAGCTATATATGGAATGGATAACCGCTGAAGGCATCTAAGCGGGAAACCAACCTGAAAACGAGTATTCCCTATCAGGGCCGTGGAAGACTACCACGTTGATAGGACGGGTGTGGAAGCTCAGTAATGAGTGAAGCTTACCGTTACTAATAGCCCGATTGGCTTGATCGTTCTCATTGCTTATGCTCATCGGCCCGAACAAAACGGGCGATGATGCCAAATACGTGTTCACAAAGACAAACAGGAAATTCCTGTACCAGCTTCTCAACAACATTGCCCTTAGCCGACCTGGTGGTCATGGCGGGGTGGCTGCACCCGTTCCCATTCCGAACACGGCCGTGAAACGCCCCAGCGCCAATGGTACTTCGTCTCAAGACGCGGGAGAGTAGGTCGCTGCCAGGTCTGCTAATGGCAATGTTGTCAGCCAAAATCGCTGAAATCAAATCTTCTCAACACAACATCGGCATAAGCCGAAATCTTCAGGCCGCTATACAAGCGGCCATCTTGCTTTAGGCAGTCTCTCAAGCGTCACAACACAATTGGGACGCTCTTGGCGCGGGGTGGAGCAGCCCGGTAGCTCGTCAGGCTCATAACCTGAAGGCCGCAGGTTCAAATCCTGCCCCCGCAACCA
>NZ_JAUSUW010000027.1 GCF_030814435.1 Peteryoungia aggregata LMG 23059 | reverse complement strand
ACGTGCGCCGTCGAGATGGTGATGCCGCGTGCCTTTTCTTCCGGAGCTGCGTCGATCTGATCGTAGGCCTTGAACTCACCGAAGTACTTGGTGATTGCTGCCGTCAGAGACGTCTTGCCGTGGTCGACGTGGCCGATCGTGCCGATGTTGACGTGCGGCTTGTTGCGCTCAAACTTACTCTTTGCCATTTTCGGCTCTCCATTTTCTGGTCCCCGTCAGGGGAAATTCACAATTCTCAATTGGACGGTCGGCGTATTCCGGTCACTTCTGACCGGAATACTTTGCCTGGATTTCAGCAGCAACGTTCGACGGAACCGGTGCGTAGTGATCGAAGGTCATCGAATACTGTGCACGGCCCTGCGACATAGAGCGCAGGTTGTCGACGTACTTGAACATGTTGGCGAGCGGGACGTGAGCATTGATCACGATCGCGATGCCGCGCTGTTCCTGGCCCTGGATCTGGCCACGACGGGAGTTCAGGTCGCCGATCACGTCACCGACGTAATCTTCCGGCGTCACGACTTCCACCTTCATCATCGGCTCCAGAAGCTGGGCGCCGGCCTTCTTGGCTGCTTCACGGAAGCAGGCACGCGAGGCGATTTCGAAGGCGAGAACCGAGGAGTCGACGTCGTGGAAGGCACCATCGATGAGGGTGGCCTTGACGCCGAGCATCGGGAAGCCTGCGAGCGGACCAGACGACAGAACGCTTTCGATACCCTTCTGAACGCCCGGGATGTATTCCTTGGGAACAGCACCGCCAACGATCTTGGACTCGAACTTGAAGTCTTCGCCATCCGGGTTGGGTTCGAAGACGAGCTTGACGCGCGCAAACTGGCCGGTACCACCGGACTGCTTCTTGTGCGTGTAGTCTTCTTCGTGCTGACGCGTGATCGTCTCACGGTAAGCAACCTGCGGAGCACCGACGTTGGCTTCAACCTTGAACTCGCGACGCATGCGGTCGACGAGGATATCGAGGTGAAGTTCGCCCATGCCAGCGATGATGGTCTGGCCGGATTCCTGGTCGGTCTTGACGCGGAAGGACGGGTCTTCGGCAGCGAGGCGATTGAGCGCGAGGCCCATCTTTTCCTGGTCGCCCTTGGACTTCGGCTCGATCGCGATCTGGATGACCGGCTCCGGGAATTCCATGCGCTCGAGGATAACCGGCTTCAGGGGATCGCAGAGCGTGTCACCCGTCGTGGTTTCCTTGAGGCCAGCGAGAGCAACGATGTCGCCTGCAAAGGCTTCTTCGATGTCTTCACGGCTGTTGGAATGCATCTGCAGCATGCGGCCGACGCGCTCGCGCTTGTCCTTGACCGTGTTCAGAACCGACACGCCCTTTTCGAGCTTGCCCGAATAGATGCGTGCGAAGGTGAGCGAACCAACGAAGGGGTCGTTCATGATCTTGAACGCGAGCATAGCAAGCGGCTCGGCATCATCTGCATGACGCTCGATTTCGGCTTCCGTCTTGAAGTCGATGCCCTTGATGGCCGGAATGTCCAGCGGCGAAGGCAGATATTCGACAACGGCGTCGAGGAGCGGCTGAACGCCCTTGTTCTTGAAGGCCGTGCCGCAGAACATCGGGTGGAACTTGACATCGATGGTGCCGCGGCGAACCAGAGCACGGATCTTGTCGTTATCCGGCATGATGCCGTTCAGGTAGTCTTCCATCGCCTGTTCGTCGATCTCGACAACGGTCTCGATCAGCTTTTCGCGATATTCTTCTGCCTTGTCCTTCAGGTCGTCCGGGATCTCGACAACGTCCCAGGCAGCGCCGAGGGACTCGTCACGCCATACGAGAGCATTCATCTCGATCAGATCGACAACGCCCTTGAACTCGGACTCAGCACCGATCGGGAGCTGCATGACAACTGCCGTGGCACCGAGACGGGTCTTGATCATTTCTACCGAGCGGTAGAAGTCAGCACCGGTCTTGTCCATCTTGTTGCAGAAGATCATCCGCGGGACGTTGTACTTTTCAGCCTGACGCCAGACGGTTTCGGTCTGCGGCTCAACGCCGGCATTGGCGTCGAGCAGAGCAACTGCACCGTCGAGAACGCGCAGCGAACGTTCGACTTCGATCGTGAAGTCAACGTGGCCGGGGGTGTCGATGATGTTGAAGCGGCGCATCTTGCCGTCGCGACCCTTCCAGAAGGTCGTCGTGGCAGCGGAGGTGATCGTGATGCCACGCTCCTGCTCCTGCTCCATCCAGTCCATGGTGGCTGCGCCGTCATGAACTTCGCCGATCTTGTGAGACTTACCGGTGTAATAGAGGATACGCTCGGTGGTCGTGGTCTTGCCGGCGTCGATATGCGCCATGATACCGAAGTTGCGGTAGTCTTCGATTTTATATTCGCGAGCCATAACGGACTGCCTTTCAATATTTAATCGGTGGATTACCAGCGGTAATGCGAGAAGGCGCGGTTTGCATCGGCCATCTTGTGGGTGTCTTCGCGCTTCTTGACGGCGCTACCGCGGTTGTTCGCTGCGTCGAGCAGCTCGCCGGAGAGGCGGTCGACCATGGTTGTCTCGTTGCGCTTGCGAGCGGCAGTGATGAGCCAGCGGATCGCGAGAGCCTGGCGGCGCTCCGGACGAACATCGACCGGGACCTGGTAGGTCGCACCGCCGACGCGGCGCGAACGAACTTCAACATGCGGCGCGACGTTGTCGAGCGCCTGATGGAAGATCGCAATCGGTTCCTGCTTGGACTTGTTCTGAACGACGTCGAAGGCACCATAGACGATGCTTTCAGCGACCGACTTCTTGCCGTGAAGCATGATGGCGTTCATGAACTTGGTGACGACGAGATCACCGAACTTCGGGTCCGGATTGATTTCGCGCTTTTCTGCACTGTGGCGACGGGACATACTGTTTGTCTCTCAACGGTTGGGACGCTTTAGAACGCGGAGGACCTCGCGCAGCGCCTTAAATCAAATCAAAGAAGGACCGAAGATTACTTCGGACGCTTCGCACCATACTTCGAACGGCGCTGCTTGCGGTTCTTGACGCCCTGGGTGTCGAGAACGCCGCGGATGATGTGGTAACGAACGCCCGGCAAGTCCTTTACGCGGCCGCCACGGATCATGACGACAGAGTGTTCCTGCAGGTTGTGACCTTCACCCGGAATGTAGCCGATGACTTCGAAGCCATTGGTCAGGCGGATCTTGGCGACCTTACGCAGAGCCGAGTTCGGCTTCTTCGGGGTCGTGGTGTAGACGCGAGTGCAAACGCCGCGCTTCTGCGGGTTTTCCTGCAGAGCAGGAACCTTATTGCGCTTTACCTGTGCCTGACGCGGCTTGCGGATCAGCTGGTTTACGGTAGGCATATACCCATCCCTTGCAAAATCTAGTCTCAAGCCCTTGCGGGCCCTGGTGGTTTGCCGTTTCCGGCGGCGGCCGCACAGTTTTCTTCATGCGCAAAATGTGGCCCGACCCGTTTTCGCGGATGGACCACAAAAGACAGAGGACGCACTGCGAGAGTGCGTCGTGCGAGCAGCATTTTTGTCGTCAACGTGCGTTTGGAGACCTGTTTGAGACTAACTTCAGGACGCGTCGTCCCGAAAAACCCGGTCTCACATGGGCTCCGATGGCCGGGGTACTACTGTTTTCCCCCCATTGCGTCAAGTCACATCTGAGAATTAATGCCTGAAGCCCCCTGCTACAGCGGGAGTCTGGCGGATTCAACGCAGGAAAATCGGCAAGGCTTTCGAATATGGCTTGGCTTCATCACCGAAACTTCTAGATAGGAGGAGGGGGAGGGTCAACCTCCCCTGCCCGTCTGGTCGAATCGGCCACGGCTTAGAATCGACCCGCCAGCCAAGAAGGCCCGACGCCATGATGACCAGTCCTGACAATGACAACACCCGTGACGAACCGATGGTCTTCATCGTAATCGCGAAGGCCTACGAGACCGAAGGCGGCGAACCGATCGACCTGCATGTCATGCTGACAGCCCCCGACGATGACACTGCGGTGCGACTGACCCTCAACGCGCTGTCGGAGGAAGGCTTCCTGGAGGCCGACCTCGACCAGATCGGCATGATCACCGGCGCCCCCGACGAGGAGCCGCATGCCTCCGCCTATCAGGGTGCGCTGGAAGGCGAAGTGGCGATCATCCGTTTCGCCTGAGAATACGCCCACACAGCCGCAGAGCCAGAGGCCGGTCCATCGACCGGCCTTTTTTGTTGCCTGCCTCAGGACGCTTGCTCGTGGCGATGGCACCCGCAAGTGCGACTGACACCCCCTCCACCAAGAGCAGGAAATGAAAAGACCGCCCGGAGATGGCTCCGGGCGGTCTTTCTAGCTTCTGGACGATCAGGCTTTCCGATTACTCGGCAGCCGGAGCGCTTTCGCCTGCGAGGTTCTGCAGCATCGGGGTGGCCATATCGGCGCCCGTGCCCTTCTTGCGTTCCTCGAGGATGAGGTCGTCGCGAGATGTAGCGATGCGGCGGATCTGCGTCATGGTACCACCGGTACCAGCCGGGATCAGACGGCCAACGATGACGTTTTCCTTCAGGCCCTGCAGCGTGTCGGTCTTGCCGGCAATCGCAGCTTCCGTGAGAACCTTGGTGGTTTCCTGGAAGGATGCGGCCGAGATGAACGACGGCGTCTGCAGCGAGGCCTTGGTGATGCCGAGAAGGACCGGATCGCCGTATGCCGGCTTCTTGCCCTCTTCCGCCAGGCGGTCATTGTTGTCGTCGAGTTCGATGCGGTCGACGTTGTCACCCACGATGTAGTGGCTGTCGCCCGCGTCGGTGATCTCGACCTTCTGCAGCATCTGGCGAACGATTACCTCGATGTGCTTGTCGTTGATCACAACGCCCTGCAGACGGTAGACTTCCTGGATTTCGTTGACCAGGTACGAGGCAAGTGCCTCGACGCCCTTGATCGCCAGGATGTCGTGCGGAGCCGGGTTACCGTCGAGGATGTAGTCACCCTTTTCGATGTAGTCGCCTTCCTGAAGGTGGAAGGGCTTGCCCTTCGGGATCAGGTATTCGACAGGCTCGACACCGTCTTCTGCCGGCTCGATGATGACGCGACGCTTGTTCTTGTAGTCGCGGCCGAGGCGGATCGTACCATCGATCTCAGCGATGATGGCGTGGTCCTTCGGACGACGGGCTTCGAACAGTTCGGCAACACGCGGCAGACCACCGGTGATGTCCTTGGTCTTGGCGCTTTCGAGCGGCGAACGTGCAAGAACGTCACCCTGGGAGACCTTCTGACCAGGTTCGACCGACAGGATCGCGTCGACCGACAGATGGAACCGGGCTTCGCCACCACGGGCCACCTTCAGAACATTGCCGCTGGCATCCTTGATGACGATTGCCGGCTTGAGGTCCGTACCGCGCGGGGTCGAACGCCAGTCGATGACCTGGCGCTTGGTGATGCCGGTCGACTCGTCGGTGGCTTCGAGCACCGAGATACCGTCGACGACGTCCTCGAAATGCACGATACCCTCGACTTCCGTCATGATCGGGCGTGTGTACGGATCCCACTCGGCCAGACGCTGGCCGCGCTTCACCTTGTCGCCATCATCAACGAAGACCTTCGAGCCGTAGGCGACACGCTGCGAGGACCGCTCGACGCCACGTTCGTCGAGGAGCATCACGGCCATGCTGCGGCCCATGGCGATCAGGGTGCCATCAGAATTGCGCAGCATGTTGCGGTTCTTGATCTGAACCGTACCTTCGTACGAGGCTTCCAGGAACGACTGGTCGACCACGGTCGCGGTACCGCCCAAGTGGAAGGTACGCATGGTGAGCTGGGTACCCGGTTCACCGATCGACTGAGCCGCGATGACGCCGACGGCTTCGCCCATGTTGACAGGCGTACCACGGGCCAGATCTCGACCGTAGCAGATCGAGCAGACGCCGGTCTGGACTTCGCAGGTCAGTGCCGAGCGAATACGGATCGACTGAATACCAGCCTTCTCGATTTCCACGACATGCGGCTCGAGGATCATCTGGCCGGCATCGACGATGCGCTCACCCGTGATCGGATGATCGATGTCATCGAGTGCCGTACGGCCGAGAACGCGGGCGCCGATGGAGGCAACGACCTGGCCGGCATCGACGATCGCCGTCATGGTCAGGCCCTTGTCGGTGCCGCAATCCACGAGATTGACGATGCAATCCTGCGCCACGTCGACGAGACGACGGGTCAGGTAACCGGAGTTCGCGGTCTTCAGAGCCGTGTCTGCGAGACCCTTACGGGCACCGTGGGTCGAGTTGAAGTACTCGTTAACGGTCAGACCTTCCTTGAAGTTCGAGATGATCGGCGTCTCGATGATTTCACCCGACGGCTTGGCCATGAGGCCGCGCATGCCGCCCAGCTGGCGCATCTGGTTCGGTGAACCACGGGCACCCGAGTGCGACATCATGTAGATGGCGTTCATCTGCTTCTGGCGACCCGTTTCCGGATCGAATTCGACGGCCTTAATGCGGGCCATCATGTCCTCGGCGACCTTTTCGGTTGCCTTGCCCCAGGCGTCGACGACCTTGTTGTACTTTTCGCCCTGAGTGATCAGGCCGTCATTGTACTGCTGCTCGTATTCCTTGACGAGCGTTTCGGTGTCGCCAACGATCTTCGCCTTGGTTTCCGGGATGATCATGTCGTCCTTGCCGAACGAAATGCCGGCGCGGCAGGCGTGGGTGAAGCCGAGCTGCATGATGCGGTCGCAGAAGATGACCGTGTCCTTCTGGCCGCAATGGCGGTAGACCGTGTCGATCATCTTGGAGATGTTCTTCTTGGTCATTTCCTGGTTGCAGGTTTCGAACGGCACGTTGACGTTCTTCGGCAGAAGTTCGCCGATGATCATGCGGCCAGGCGTGGTTTCATAGATCTTCGATACCGGCTTGCCTTCGGCATCGACGGTCTTGAAGCGACCGCGGATCTTGGCATGCAGGGTGACGACCTTGTTTTCCAGTGCATGGTGCAGTTCGCCCATGTCGGAGAAAGCCATGCCTTCGCCCGGCTCGTTCTGGTTCTGGATCGACAGATAGTAGAGGCCGAGAACCATGTCCTGCGACGGAACGATGATCGGTGCGCCGTTTGCCGGATGCAGGATGTTGTTCGTCGACATCATCAGCACGCGGGCTTCAAGCTGGGCTTCCAGCGAGAGCGGCACGTGAACAGCCATCTGGTCACCGTCGAAGTCGGCGTTGAAGGCCGTGCAGACGAGCGGATGCAGCTGGATTGCCTTGCCTTCGACCAGGATCGGTTCGAAAGCCTGGATGCCCAGGCGGTGCAGCGTCGGTGCGCGGTTCAAGAGAACCGGATGCTCGCGGATGACCTCGTCGAGGATATCCCAGACTTCCGGCTTTTCCTTTTCAACCAGCTTCTTGGCCTGCTTGACGGTCGAGGAGTAACCCTTGGCGTCGAGGCGGGCGTAGATGAACGGCTTGAACAGTTCGAGCGCCATCTTCTTCGGCAGGCCGCACTGGTGCAGCTTCAGTTCCGGACCGGTCACGATGACCGAACGGCCGGAATAGTCGACGCGCTTGCCGAGAAGGTTCTGACGGAAGCGGCCCTGCTTGCCCTTGAGCATGTCGGACAGCGACTTCAGCGGACGCTTGTTGGCGCCGGTGATGACGCGGCCACGGCGGCCGTTGTCGAACAGCGCGTCTACAGATTCCTGCAGCATGCGCTTTTCGTTGCGGATGATGATGCCCGGAGCGCGCAGTTCGATCAGGCGCTTCAGACGGTTGTTACGGTTGATCACACGACGGTAGAGGTCGTTGAGGTCAGACGTCGCGAAACGACCACCATCGAGCGGAACGAGCGGGCGCAGGTCCGGCGGGATGACCGGAACGACCTTCATGATCATCCATTCCGGACGGTTGCCGGATTCCATGAAGTTCTCGACGATCTTCAGGCGCTTCATCAGCTTCTTCTGCTTCAGATCCGACGTAGTTTCCGCCAGGTCGGAGCGCAGATCGCCGGCGATCTTCTCGAGGTTCATCGAGGCCAGCATCTCGTAGATGGCTTCAGCGCCGATCATGGCGGTGAACTGATCTTCGCCGAACTCGTCGACAGCGATCATGTATTCCTCTTCGGAGAGAAGCTGGTTTTCCTTGAGCGAGGTCAGGCCCGGCTCGGTGACGATGTAGTTTTCGAAGTAGAGAACGCGCTCGACATCCTTCAGCGTCATGTCCAGCAGCGTGGAGATGCGCGACGGCAGCGACTTCAGGAACCAGATATGGGCAACGGGTGCTGCGAGCTCGATATGGCCCATGCGCTCGCGGCGAACGCGCGACAGCGTGACTTCAACGCCGCACTTTTCGCAGATGATGCCCTTGTACTTCATGCGCTTGTACTTGCCGCACAGGCACTCGTAGTCCTTGATCGGTCCGAAGATACGCGCGCAGAAGAGACCGTCACGCTCGGGCTTGAACGTACGGTAGTTGATGGTTTCCGGCTTCTTGATCTCGCCGTAGGACCACGAAAGGATCTTCTCCGGGCTCGCAATCGAGATCCGGATGGAGTCGAAGTGCTGAGCCGGCACCGACGGGTTGAAAAGGTTCATGACCTCTTGGTTCATGCCTGTCTCCTTATGGGGCTAGAAGCCCTCTATCGGGTCTCGGTGGCGGCGAATTCCCGGGATGCCGCACCAGACCCTCAAATGACAATAACCGCTGATTGCGGCGAAACTCCCCTTCCCGTCCCGAATTTGGCCGCGGGCAGTCAGGGGATGGCGTGCGCGGATTGAACCACGCACGCCTTTGTCAAACCGTTATTCGGCTGCGTCAGGCAGCTGACCGTCTTCCGGCAGGAGCTTGGAGTTCTCGAGTTCGACGGAAAGGCCGAGAGAGCGCATTTCCTTGACGAGAACGTTGAAGCTTTCCGGAATACCGGCCTCGAAGGTGTCGTCGCCACGGACGATCGCTTCATAGACCTTGGTACGGCCGGCCACGTCGTCCGACTTCACCGTCAGCATTTCCTGCAGGGTGTAGGCGGCGCCGTAAGCTTCGAGTGCCCAGACTTCCATTTCCCCGAAGCGCTGACCACCGAACTGCGCCTTACCACCGAGCGGCTGCTGGGTGACGAGCGAGTACGGACCGATCGAGCGAGCGTGGATCTTGTCGTCGACAAGGTGGTTCAGCTTGATCATGTACATGTAGCCGACGGTGACCTGACGGTCGAAGGCTTCACCGGTACGACCATCATACAAGGTCGACTGACCCGACGGGTTGAGACCCGCACGCGTAAGCATCTCGGAGACGTCGCTTTCATGCGCACCGTCGAAGACCGGCGTGGCGATCGATACGCCACGCTTGGCTTCTTCGGCAAGCTTGACGAGCGCGTCGTCGTCGAAGTGCTTCACTTCGTCATGGGCTTCCGACTCGTAGATCTCCGTCAGTTCCTTGCGCAGATCGGTGATGTCGAGGTGCTTGCGATAGTCCTCAAGCATCTGGCCGATCTTCTTGCCCATGCCGGCGCAAGCCCAGGCAAGGTGGGTTTCGAGGATCTGACCGACGTTCATGCGCGAGGGAACGCCAAGCGGGTTCAAGACGATGTCGACATGCGTGCCGTCTTCGAGGAACGGCATGTCCTCAACCGGTACGATGCGCGAAACAACACCCTTGTTGCCGTGACGGCCGGCCATCTTGTCGCCCGGCTGGATCTTGCGCTTCACAGCGACGAAGACCTTGACCATCTTCATGACGCCCGGGGGCATTTCATCGCCGCGCTGGACCTTTTCGACCTTGTCCATGAAGCGCTGTTCAAGGCGCGACTTGGATTCGTCATACTGGCCACGGAGCGCTTCGAGTTCGCCCTGCACCTTTTCGTCTTCGACTGCAAACATCCACCACTGCGAGCGGGGATATTCGGAGACGATGGCGTTGGAAAGCTCGACGCCCTTCTTGAAGCCCTTCGGGCCTGCAATCGAGACCTGGCCACGCAGCATGTCGATCAGACGGCCGTAGACGTTACGGTCGAGGATCGCCTGCTCGTCGTCGCGGTCCTTGGCGAGGCGTTCGATTTCCTCGCGCTCGATCGCCATCGCACGTTCGTCCTTTTCAACGCCGTGGCGGTTGAAAACGCGAACTTCAACGACGGTGCCGAAGGTGCCCGGAGGCATGCGCATGGAGGTGTCGCGAACGTCAGAGGCCTTTTCACCGAAGATGGCGCGCAGAAGCTTTTCTTCCGGCGTCATCGGGCTTTCGCCCTTCGGGGTGATCTTGCCGACAAGGATGTCGCCAGGAGCAACTTCAGCACCGATGTAGACGATACCGGCTTCGTCGAGGTTCTTCAGCGCTTCTTCCGAAACGTTCGGAATGTCGCGCGTGATTTCTTCCGGACCAAGCTTGGTGTCGCGGGCCATGACTTCGAATTCCTCGATGTGGATCGAGGTGAAGACGTCTTCCGAGACGATGCGCTCCGACATGAGGATCGAGTCCTCATAGTTGTAGCCGTTCCACGGCATGAACGCGACGAGCGCGTTGCGGCCGAGAGCCAGATCGCCGAGATCGGTCGACGGACCGTCCGCGATGATATCGCCCTTGTTCAGGATGTCACCGACGGTGACCAGCGGACGCTGGTTGACGCAGGTGTTCTGGTTCGAACGCTGGAACTTCTGCAGGCGGTAGATGTCGACGCCCGACTTGGACGGGTCGAGATCTTCCGTGGCGCGGATAACGATACGCGTCGCGTCGACCTGGTCGACCACGCCGCCGCGACGGGCACCGATGGCAGCGCCGGAGTCACGGGCCACGATCGGCTCCATGCCGGTTCCGACGAACGGCGCTTCGGCACGCAGAAGCGGCACGGCCTGACGCTGCATGTTCGAACCCATGAGGGCGCGGTTGGCGTCGTCGTTTTCGAGGAACGGAATGAGAGCGGCCGCGACCGAGACCAGCTGCTTCGGCGAGACGTCCATCAGGTTGATGGTGTCGCGCGGGGACAGCATGACTTCGCCAGCGTGACGGCAGACGACGAACTCTTCGACGAACTGGCCATCGGCCGTCAGCTCGGAGTTGGCCTGGGCCACGTAGTACTTGGCTTCTTCCATCGCCGAGAGATAGACGACGTCCATCGTCACCTTACCGTCGATGATCTTGCGGTACGGGCTTTCGATGAAGCCGTACTTGTTGACCCGTGCGAAGGTGGCGAGCGAGTTGATCAGACCGATGTTCGGGCCTTCCGGCGTTTCGATCGGGCAAATACGGCCGTAGTGGGTCGGGTGAACGTCGCGGACTTCGAAGCCTGCGCGTTCGCGGGTCAGACCACCCGGTCCAAGAGCCGAGAGACGGCGCTTGTGGGTGATTTCCGACAGCGGGTTCACCTGGTCCATGAACTGCGACAGCTGCGAGGAGCCGAAGAATTCGCGGACGGCAGCAGCAGCCGGCTTGGCATTGATCAGGTCCTGCGGCATGACGGTGTCGATTTCGATCGACGACATGCGTTCCTTGATCGCGCGCTCCATGCGGAGCAGGCCGAGACGGTACTGGTTTTCCATCAATTCGCCGACGGAGCGAACGCGACGGTTGCCGAGGTTGTCGATGTCGTCGATCTCGCCCTTGCCGTCGCGTAGTTCGACCAGCATCTTGACCACGGCCAGGATGTCATCCTTGCGCAGAACGCGGACGGTATCCGGGCAGTCGAGGTCGAGACGCATGTTCATCTTGACGCGACCGACGGCCGACAGGTCGTAACGCTCGGCGTCGAAGAACAGCGACTGGAACATGGCCTCGGCCGAGTCCATGGTCGGCGGCTCACCCGGACGCATGACGCGGTAGATGTCGAACAGCGCGTCCTGACGGTTCTCGTTCTTGTCGGCCGACAGGGTGTTGCGGATGTAGGCGCCGACATTGATGTGGTCGATGCCGAGGATCGGGATCTCTTCGAAACCGGAATCCAGGATCTGCGGAAGCGACTTCTCGTCGATTTCCGCGCCGGCTTCCATGTAGATTTCACCGGTCGACATGTTGACCAGGTCTTCGGCGAGGTAGTTGCCGAACAGGTCTTCGTCGGAAGCCTTGAGGAACTTCAGGCCCTTGTCCGAAAGCTGACGCAGCAGACGCGGGGTGAGCTTCTTGCCGCCTTCGACCACGACTTCGCCGCTGTCGGCGTCGACGAGGTCAGAGATGGCCTTGGCACCCTTGAGGGTTTCCGGGTTGAACGGGAAGCGCCAGCCCTTGCCGTCACGCTCGTAGACCGACTTCGAGTAGAAGGTCGACAGGATTTCTTCGCCGTCCATGCCGAGCGCCATCAGCAGCGAGGTCACGGGGATCTTGCGGCGACGGTCGATACGGGCGTGGACGATGTCCTTGGCGTCGAACTCGATGTCGAGCCAGGAACCGCGATAGGGGATGACGCGGGCAGCGAACAGCAGCTTGCCCGACGAATGGGACTTGCCCTTGTCGTGGTCGAAGAAGACGCCCGGCGAACGGTGCATCTGCGAGACGATGACGCGCTCGGTACCGTTGACGATGAAGGTACCGTTGTTGGTCATCAGGGGCATGTCGCCCATATAGACGGACTGTTCCTTGATGTCCTTGATCGAGCGTGCGCCCGTATCCTCGTCAATATCGAACACGATCAGGCGCAGCGTGACCTTGAGCGGTGCAGCATAGGTCAGGTCGCGCTGACGGCATTCATCGACGTCGAACTTCGGCGGCTCGAATTCGTAGGACACGAATTCCAGCATGGACGCGCCGGAGAAATCGGTGATCGGGAATACGGATTTGAAAACGGATTGCAGCCCCTCTTCGGGACGGCCGCCCTGCGGCTCGTCGACCATGAGGAACTGGTCATAAGATGCCTTCTGAACCTCAATGAGGTTCGGCATTTCTGCGACTTCTGGAATTTTTCCGAAAAACTTGCGTACGCGCCTGCGACCGTTAAAGGTAAGGGTCTGAGCCATCGTCGCTCCTTGTCAGTTTGCACCCGGGCCTGCAACAGACGGTGACCGCTGGCCAGGCGGCTCCGTCAAAAAATGGATCACTCAATCTCGTCTCGAGATCCGGACGGCCGGCCGGTTTGCCGGGCGCGCGGGTCAAGACCATCCTCTTGAGAACCCATTACCCAGGGACCGTTTTCAAACGGTCCCTGGGTAATGTGTCCGGAGGAAACCGGCGGGAAAAGGAAACCTTCTCCCGCCGCATTCCGATATTACTTGACGTCGACCTTAGCGCCGGCTTCTTCAAGCTTCTTCTTGAGGTCAGCGGCTTCAGCCTTGGAAACGCCTTCCTTGACAGCCTTCGGAGCGCCTTCGACGAGGTCCTTGGCTTCCTTGAGGCCGAGACCGGTGATGGCGCGGACTTCCTTGATGACGTTGATCTTGTTGGCGCCGGCATCCGTCAGGATGACGTCGAACTCGGTCTTTTCTTCTTCAGCCGGAGCTGCAGCAGCGCCGCCGCCAGCAGCAGCAACTGCTACGGGAGCAGCAGCCGAAACGCCCCACTTTTCTTCGAGCATCTTGGAAAGCTCAGCAGCTTCCAGAACGGTCAGAGAGGAGAGGTCTTCAACGATCTTTGCGAGATCAGCCATTGTACTAGTTCCTTATAGATGTTCGGTTCGAAACGAACTGGTTAGGGTATGAACAGCGAAAAACCGCCTTACGCGGCTTCGTCCTTCTTTGCGTAGGCCGCAAAAACGCGCGCCAGCTGTGCAGCCGGGGCCTGTACGACGCCTGCGATGCGGGTTGCGGGGGTCTGAATCATACCCAGCAGCTTTGCACGCAGTTCATCGAGCGAAGGCAGGGTCGCGAGCGACTTGACTGCTTCGGCGTTCAGCGTGGTCGTGCCCATGGCGCCGCCCAGAACAACGACCTTGTCGTTGGTCTTGGCGAAATCCACGACGACCTTGGGAGCCACGATCGGATCAGTGCTGTATGCAATCAGCGTCTGACCCTTGAAGAGATCGGTGATCCCTTCGGCTTCCGTGCCCTGAAGAGCGATCTTGGCCAGGCGGTTCTTCGCGACTTTGACGGTGCCGCCAGCAGCGCGCATCTTCGAACGAAAATCGTTCATCTGCGCAACCGTGACACCAGCATAGTGGGCCACAACAACCGAACCGGAAGCCTTGAAGACTTCGTTCAGTTCTGTGACGAATTCGCGTTTTTCCGCTCTTTCCACTGTCTGTCTCCAGTTGATGGGACCGCAATCCTGCAGGTCCCACCGGGTTTGCCTTTGCCTCAGGGGATCCATTTCGAGATCCCAAGCGACGCTTGAGGATCCTGTCCCCTCCGGTTGGAATTGCTTCCAGCCGCAAGGCGAATAAGGCTCGAACCGAACTTCAAGACGTCATCAGACGTTTAAATACCGGATCTCACCCGTCTCATGCAGGCTGATATTAAGGCCTTTCGGCCGCCCACAATCTCGGACAGGAGTGCCTGGTTTTGACACCAGGCATTTCCGGCCCCGAAAGGCCGGAAACTTGGTCAGGCCGGAGTTTGCACTCCGGCCGAATTCATAATCAGGCCGTAACCGTGGACGGGTCGATCTTGACGCCCGGGCCCATGGTCGAGGAGATGGCTACGCGCTTGACGTAGTTGCCCTTGGCGCCAGCCGGCTTTGCCTTGACGACGGCGTCAGCGAAAGCCTTGATGTTTTCTTCGAGCGCCTTGGCGTCGAAGGAAGCCTTGCCGATGCCGGCGTGGATGATACCAGCCTTCTCGACGCGGAACTCAACGGCACCGCCCTTGGAAGCCTTGACGGCGCCAGCGACGTCCATGGTGACCGTACCGACCTTCGGGTTCGGCATCATGCCACGCGGGCCGAGTACCTTACCGAGGCGACCGACGAGCGGCATCATGTCCGGGGTGGCGATGCAGCGATCGAAGTCGATCTTGCCGCCCTGGACGATTTCCAGCAGGTCTTCGGCGCCGACGATGTCTGCACCAGCAGCCTTGGCTTCATCAGCCTTGGCGCCACGTGCGAAGACGGCGACGCGAACGTCACGGCCGGTACCGTTCGGCAGGTTGACCACGCCGCGGACCATCTGGTCTGCGTGGCGCGGGTCGACGCCGAGGTTCATGGCGATTTCGATCGTTTCGTCGAACTTGGCGACGGCACGTTCCTTGACCATCGAGATGGCGTCGGACAGGGCGACCAGCTTGGTCGGGTCCACACCTTCGCGGATCTTCTGAATACGCTTTGCTACCTTGGCCATGATCAACCTACCACTTCCAGGCCCATGGAGCGGGCAGAGCCCTCAACCATCAGCATTGCGCCTTCGATGTCGGCAGCGTTCAGATCCTTCATCTTGCCTTCGGCAATTGCGCGGACCTGCGCCTTGGTGATCGTACCGACCTTCGCACCCTTGCCCGGAGTCTTCGAGCCAGAGGTGATCTTTGCTTCCTTCTTCAGCCAGTAGGTGACCGGCGGCTGCTTCATTGCGAAGGTGAAGGACTTGTCCTGGTAATAGGTGATGACGACCGGGATCGGCATACCCTTTTCCATTTCCTGCGTGGCGGCATTGAACGCCTTGCAGAATTCCATGATGTTAATGCCACGCTGACCAAGTGCCGGGCCGATCGGCGGGGACGGGTTAGCCGATCCTGCCTTGACCTGGAGCTTGAGCTGGCCTGCAACTTTCTTAGCCATTACTCTCTGCCTTTCATTTCAGACCGGTTGCCCGATCCCATATGCCAGCATTCGCTGGCGGCTGCGGTTGCGTGGTACGTCTGGACGGTCCGGCTTAGAGACCGCCATCCTCCCACGCGGGTCGGGGAGTTGCCTCCCCTTCTCCGATCAGACCTTTTCGACCTGACCGTATTCGAGTTCGACGGGGGTCGCGCGACCGAAGATCGAAACCTCGACCTTGAGGCGCGAGCGCTCTTCGTCCACATCCTGGACGATCCCGTTGAAGGAGGCGAAGGGACCGTCGGAGACGCGAACCTGTTCGCCGATTTCGAAGGACACCGACGACTTCGGGCGCTCAACGCCTTCCTGGACCTGACCCAGGATGCGCTCCGCCTCGAAATCAGGAATCGGAACCGGCTTGTTGTCGGAACCGAGGAAACCCGTGACCTTCGGGGTATTCTTGATCAGGTGGTAGGCTTCGTCCGTCAGGTTTGCCCGAACCATGACATAACCCGGGAAGAACTTGCGTTCGCTGTCCACCTTGCGGCCGCGACGAACCTCGACGACCTTCTCGGTCGGAACGAGGATCTTCTCGAAGAGATGATCAAGGCCCTTCTGACGGGCCTTGTGCTCGATGTCTTCCGCGACCTTCTTTTCAAAATTAGAATACGCGTGGACGATGTACCAACGTGCCGCCATGTTCGTCTCCGCCCGATTAATTGCCGACGCTCAGCACAAGGCTGAGCAACCAGCTGATGAGCTGGTCAGCGCCGAAGAAGAACAGCGCCGCGAAAAACACCATCGCCAGGACCATGAGCGTCGAAATCATGGTCTCGCGACGCGAGGGCCACGTCACCTTGGACGTCTCGGAGCGTACCTGCTGCAGAAACGCGAATGGATTACCCTTGGATGCCATTTAATGCCCACGCATTTACGGCGCGTAAAGCCGACCGTAGTCAGCCCCACGCACCGCGTGTCTGTTTGAACCCTACATAAAGACCGATTCCCCTTTTCACAAGAGGGAAAAGCTCTTCAGCAACTTTTCGGCTATGCCATATCGTCATACTCGTCGCCGCATCTGCGCGCCGTGAGAAAATGGCAGGGGCAGCCGGGCTTGAACCGACGACCTGCGGTTTTGGAGACCGCCGCTCTACCAACTGAGCTATACCCCTAGGCCTGACCTCGAACCGGAACGCTCCCGCTCAAGGCATGGCGCTCCCTTTAAGACGGCAGCGACGGAATGGCAAGTGTCTTTTTCCGGTTTTCCCCAAACCCGCCAGAGGCATGCCGCGATGCCGCCCCTCACCCGGCGAACCTGTGCGCAATGGGAGCCTTGCGCGAGCTGTATGACGCTCTTCAGCGGGGCGCTTGCCAGACTCTCGGCTTTGCCCGATAGTTGATCCGTTCCCTGCGGAGGATAGCCATGATCCGTATCAGCAATGCCAGCCTGCCCGGTTCGCAGTTTGACGATGCCGACCTATCCGAATCACGCTTCAGCGACGTGTCGCTGAAGGAGGCGGTGTTCAGCAATGTCGATCTCGGTCGCAGCCTGATGACCGACGCCAATGCAGATCAGATGGTGATCCGCAATGTCACGATGAACGCCGCCGTCATGGAGAACGTCGTCATGCATGCGGCCGCGGTCACCCATGTCGATCTCAACGGCAGCACGTTCCGATTCGCCAGTCTTGCCGATACCTCAATCGCCGAGTGCGATCTTACCGGCATGACCATCAACGGCTATCTGGTGACCGACCTTTTGCGGCTGGCCGAAGAGCAGCTGCTTGAGCGCGCGTGATTCCTGCTTACACAAGTCCGGTCGCGTCATAGCCGCGCTCACGATAGCGATCCCGCATCGTCGCAAACATCGGGTATTGGCTGGCACCGTGCCTGAACCAGGCCAGATACCGGGTGCGGTCTGACAGCCACCAACCAGGCTGCAACGTCCCCGCAGCCTCTGCGGCATCCCAAAAAACCTGGTCCGGAACACCCGCATAGGGCCTCCCCACGAGCCAGGATGTGCTCAAGGGATTGTGCGCTGCCGTGTACTTCTCCCGGTATCGCGCCTTAAGCAGCGCATCGCCTGCAAGAATGGCGACATCCTCCCCCTCGCCGAACTGATCCGCCGTTCCGTCGCAGATCGCGCCGTCTGCCAGCACATTCCAGGAATGGTAGAAGACCGGCCGCCCGTCCGGGAGCGCATAGACTCCATCCTTGCGCCGCCAACCGAACGCGTGCTCGATGAAGCAGGCCACCTCGTAACAGGCACCCCGCCAGCCGCATTTCGTGGCGATAGCTGCTGATTGCGCCGACCTGTTCATCCGTGACTGGCGACATCTCTGTTCCCCAAACGCCAAAGGCCCCGCTGTTTCCAGCGAGGCCCTTTCATCCTCCCTTGCGGGAGACGATTACTCGATGATCGAAGCGACGATGCCGGCGCCGTGTTCAGATCGCGCTTGCGCGCCATCTGAACCTCTTAAGCAGCGTCGGCAGCTTTCGCCATCGACGTCGATCACCGATTACTCGATGATCGAGGCGACGATGCCGGCGCCGTGTTCAGATCGCGCTTGCGCGCCATCTGAACCTCTTAAGCAGCGTCGGCAGCTTTCGCCATCGACGTCGATCATCGATTACTCGATGATCGAGGCGACGATGCCGGCGCCGACGGTACGGCCGCCTTCGCGGATCGCGAAGCGCAGCTTTTCTTCCATCGCGATCGGAACGATCAGCTCAACCTGAACCGTGACGTTGTCGCCCGGCATAACCATTTCCGTGCCTTCCGGAAGCGACACGATGCCGGTCACGTCGGTCGTGCGGAAGTAGAACTGCGGACGGTAGTTGGTGAAGAACGGCGTATGACGGCCGCCTTCTTCCTTCGTCAGGATGTAGGCTTCTGCCATGAACTTCTTGTGCGGCTTGACCGAACCCGG
>NZ_JAUSUW010000026.1 GCF_030814435.1 Peteryoungia aggregata LMG 23059 | reverse complement strand
CCACGATGCGCAAACTGCTCACCATCCTCAACGCAATCATCCGGGACGAAAAACCATGGCAAAACGCTTGACTGCCAAGACAGTCGCTCTCCCCACGGGGAGAAGTGCCGAGCGTATGCGAGGCGATGAGGGGGCTACCCGGCAAAGCTTTAGCGATTCGCGCGCGTCCTCATCCCCGGTGAAACAATTGGTACCTGAGCCCTGCGCCGTTCAAAATCCATAGGCAATTGCCCTACCCTTGAGGGGGAGATGGCCGGCAGGTTGATACCACCCCTATGTGGCGGAGATGTCGGCGTAGCCTACAGAGGGAAGGGGGCAGGACGGCCACAAGCTTATCACGCCCTAGCTTGCCCTTCAGCAATCCGCAGATCAGCACAGGTTAAATCAAGTCTGCATGCCCAATAAAAGTTGCGTCAAATAGCCGTAACTCTCTTTCAAATTGCAGCCCTCCACTTAAGATCGCGCATTCAAGCCACAAAACGATTTGATCGACGGGATCACAAAATGACGATTCGACTCATCGCACCAGAGAGGAAGCGGAATTACTTCGAGGCAGCCTTCAGCGGGGTTTTAGCTGTCCTTGAGGCGATTGGCCCCACTGGGCCAAATATTCCCAATATACTCGCGAATCTCAAGGCTGGATTTAGTCATCTAAAAGGGTTGAATGAAGACGAGCCGGCTCATCGAGCATGGGTATGGGCCTACAAGACAATTAGTTATGCCGCTGGTGATATGTTGAAGGCCCAGCAAATCAACGCACCTCTATCTATCAGCAAAGATGAGGCGGTCCGCGAATTTATTGAGGCTGCTACACGGTTCGAAGATCTGGAACTCGACATCCTCGCACTTACAAACCCCGCTGCATCTAATATATTTGAGAATTCGAAGAAAGCGTTGGCCGCATTTTTATTGAAGGCTACCACGGGAGCAGACTTTGGCGTTGATAGCCTCGGCGAACGCTTCAACCAAGCATTAAGGTTAGGATCATATCGCACATTATGCGAAGATCCAGTTTACTTTCGTGTTCTTGAAGAAGGACTTACCGGCTTGGCTGGAGAAGGCGCTCGCCGCGACGGCTACTGGGCTCGCCACGCGAACTGGATTTCCCATCAGTATACCGATACGCCAATTTTCTCTCCAGACGAAAATGAGATAATTCCTCTGGAATCGGTATACCTTCCTCCACGATGTTTCTGGCACCAGATAAAGAACATCGAAAATTCTGATGACACACAATCCGTGCACAAGGCTGCCCATATCGCGGACCTGAGCAGAACTATTCACGAGTGGCTCTCGAAAATAGATCGCTCAGACACAGTTCGGGTAGTTACCGGCGGCCCCGGAAGCGGCAAGTCTTCGTTCGCACGCGCCTTGGCTCACGAGTTGATCCGACGTGGTAAACATAGAGTGTTATTCCTTCAACTTCAACACATGACACTTACGGGTTCACTATATGACGACATTGCGCGGTACGTTGACCGCCGCGATACTGCGACAGGTCAGTTTGGTAGCCCTGGCCTTCCTGGGAACCCTCTAGACTGGCGCAAGACCGATGAGATGCCAATTATAATGATTTTCGATGGCCTAGATGAGCTTTCGACTAAAGAGGATGACGGCGAGCGGTACGCGCGCGAGCTCCTACTTGCGCTCAAATTGATGCTTTCCCCATTGAATGCTGACGGCTCGCCTATTCGGGCACTTGTTCTCGGTCGCAACGTAGCCTGCCAATCGGCTATGGCCGCGGCAAACATACCACTTGAATACATGCTGAACGTCGCCCCGATCTCAAAAATAGACGATGCAACCTGCATGGCTTTAAATGGCTCGCGCACAATGATTCTTGATCCCGAGAACTTAAAGAACATTGACCAACGCGAACAATATTGGAAAAATTGGGCGAACCTTAAAGGATTAAATAAAGATGTTACGCCGAATGCAATATTGTCCGCAAGCATGAGAGATCTAAACTCAGAGCCACTTTTACTACATCTATTGATAATATCGAAGTACAGCGGAGAAGATTGGGAGTTGGCGGCCCAAAATAAGAATGTCGTTTATGAAGACATCCTGCAGAAGATATTTGAAAGAAATAGACACAAGGAGCATTTTCTCGCAGCCGGCGTTGATGAAGCGCTATTTTTTGAGTTTATGGAGTGTCTCGGAATCGCCGCATGGCGCGGAAATGGCCGCACTGGTGATGAAAGTGAATTTCGTCAGATACGCAAATTACATTTGAACAAAGAAAAAAAATTCAAAGATTTTCCTGCAGCAAGCCTGAAATCGGTTGCTCTGAACATCCATACCCGTGCGGCCCAAGACGACTTGAGCGGAGGATTCGAGTTCATACATAAGAGCTTTGGTGAGTATCTTGCTGCGCGAGGTCTTTTGTTTCACGCTCTCAAGACAGCGCATGCCCTGAGGGAAAAAGACCCGGAGGACATTGAGCAGCAGTGGTGTCAACTAATCGGGTTTGCAGAATTGACACCGGAAATCATAAGCTTCTTGTACGGCGAAGCGCGCTTGAAGCTCACGGAAGAACAAGCGATTGAATACAAAGATGCTCTTACTGAGCTCTTAAACTGGGCGCTACTGTACGGATTTTCGGTTCAAAAGATCGCAGCCGATGCGCCGTGGGCTGACCTCGCCCGACAGCAGCGTTGCGCTTTATCTGCATTGGTCGCTAGCACTTCGGCGATCGCTACGGCTATCCCTGTTGGTAACTGGATTGAGGCTACATTAGATGCACCCTGGACGGTAAACGTTCGGTGGGAGAAAAATGGAATCGATGCAGCTAAAGAAAAGTTAAACGAGATTGCACTGTCGACTGAACGGCCCGCGATCAAAGCACTACGGAGGATAAATTTGGCGGATCAGAGGCTTTGGGATAGCAGCCTTAGCCGGATAAATATGGAGGGCGCAGATTTACGGTGCACTATACTCATCTGGAGCATCTTGATCGACTCTTATCTCGACAACGCAAATCTATCGGCGTTACAAGCGTCTCATACTCGGTTCTTTTCAACCTCTTTAAGAGGATGCGATTTATCGACATCAGACTTCGAACAAGCAACTTTTCAAGGTGTTGATATGCGCCAATGCAACCTCCGAGGAGCAAGCCTGGCTGGGGTGGATGCATCGTACAAAGATCGCTTCAGGTTTGGAAACAGTTTTACTGGATTACTTGTTAACGGGTCTATCGACATGGATGGCGCGGACCTAACCGGAGCAGATATCTCCGATGCCGATCTATCCGGAGTTATTAACTTGTCCCTGGATGCAGTTAATTCTGCAATTGGCACACCGGAAACGAAGCTACCGTCTTATATTGATAGAAATCAGGTAGGCTGGTTAAGAAAAAGCAAGAAAAAAACGAAGTCTAACGCTCTGCCTGAAGTCCCATCACTCAATATCAGAATCCATCGCGAGCGCCATAAAGTCAGGCTGGACCGGGAAGCCAAACGTAACTCAGGCTCATAATCTAGGTCGCTCGATCGCAGTCGCGAAATACAACCGAAGCGGAAATGTTATCCGTTATGCAATCATTCAATTTTATTAGATTCCGCAGAAGTGTTTGTATTGCCAAGTGGTCGCACCATGCCCACAGTGGCGAATGTGTGCCACGGTAACCTCGGCGATTTCAGTCACTCCTGCCTCGTGGGAGTCACCAAGGGCGTTGCAACACACATCGAATGCTTTGCCAGCTGACAACTGACTTTCAGATGTGGGGCAGCGGTGCGCATGAGCACACCTCGCACCCCTCACCCCACCAGACTCCAGAAAAACCGCGCCGACACAAACAGCAGAAACACCGCAAACCCCATCTCCAGCTGCCGCTTGTTCAGCCGGTGCGCCAGCTGCGCGCCATAGGGCGTGACCAGCATGGCGATCGGGAAGATCACCGCAAAGGCGATCCAGTTGACGAAGCCGGTGGAAAACGGCGGCAGGCCCGCCTCGCCCCAGCCGGCATAGATGAAGCCGAAAAAGGCCGGGATCGAGATCAGCACGCCGACGCCCGAGGAGGTCGCCACCGCCTGGTGGATCGGCCGGCCGTAAAGCGTCATGAAGGTGTTGTTGAACACTCCGCCACCGACCCCCATCAGGCCTGAAAACAGCCCGATCGCAGAACCTGTGAGAAACCGCGCCGGCTGGCCCGGCAGTTCGGTGCCGAGATGCATGCGGTTGGAGAGAAACAGCATGCGCGCCGCCAGCACCAGGCTCATGACCGCGAAGAACAGCCGCAAACCCTCGCTCGACACATAGGCGGCAACGACGGTGGCGGCGAGCGCACCCAAGGGCACCGCGACCATCCATCCTTTCAAGAGCTCCATATCGACCGCCCCGCGCTTCCGATGCGCCTGGAACGAGCGGATCGAGGTCGGCACGATCAGCGCCGTCGAGGTGCCGACGGCGAGATGCATGATCACCTCCTCCGGGATCCCGGCATAACCGAAGACCTGGTAGAAGACCGGCACCAGCACCGCACCCCCACCGATCCCGAACACGCCGGCCAAGAGCCCCGCCACGGCGCCCGCGGCAGCCAGCATCACGGCAAACAGGAGAATATCGGCAATCGGCGGCATGGGGCACTCCGGAAAAGATCGACCGCCCGGCCGGACGGTCATGAAGGGCAAAAGACAGGCAAGAGGGGGCACACCGACCATCCGGCCGCTGCACAAGAACCTGCCCTGCCTCTAGGCCCCTGCTACCCCGCCCGCAAGCCCAGCCTTACCCATCCCGGTACGCTCCTCGCAACCGGATCCATCCGCGCAACCGCCATCGCGCGCCACAAGCACCGTCAAGATTTAGGAAATTCCCGAATTCGCGTAGCAGATAAAAACTTGCCTCAGCGGCAGTTGCGCTTGTCGAGATAGAGCGAACAATCCTTACCCACTGGCGCTGCTTGCGCCGCCACCCGCCGGGTCTCGACCGGAACCGGATCCTCCATGCCGGAATTGCCGCTGTCGACCGAAAGCGGCAGGATCCCGCCCTCCTCCGGCATCTGCTCGGCAACCTGCGTCTCCGCCACCGGAGCCCCGCTCGGGCCCGTCACGATCTGCGTCGGCTCGTCGAAGCCGATCCCGTCGACCACCGGCTGGCTGGTATTGCCCTCGGCAATCGCCATCGCCCCACCCTCGGTCACCATATGCGGCTGCACGCCGACAGGGCTTGCCATCTCCGTCGAGCCGAGATCCGCAACCTGGGGTGAAGCCCCGATCCCGAGCTCGCCATCAATGTTCACGCCGCCATCCGGAATGACCATCGCGCTCATCGCCTGGCCCTGGGCCCCATCGGCCATATCAGGCTCCGCCGCCGCCATCATAGGCGCCGCCTGCAGCCCGTCACTCTCGGCCATGTTGGGTGTATCGAGATAATCGAGCCCCTGGCTCCCGCCATTCTGCGCGCCCGCCGCCGGCGCATAGGCCGCAGCCTCCGCCCGGGGGTCACCGACCCGCCCCACGATGACGCGTCCGTCGCGGGCGCGATCCACCTTGCCGATCAACTGGTCGCCAGCCTTCGGCCCACCGATATCGGCAAAGGGCACACGGTCGCTGCCGGAGCAGCCGGCAACGAGAAAGCTTGCGAAAACAGCAACCGTGAGCCGGCTGCCAAGGGACGAAAACACAAAACTCATTTCACCCTCGATGGCCCCATATGGGACAACTTAAACCAGCTTAAGGTCTCCCGGCTTAATGCGCCATGAACGGAATTCGCCAGGAATTCGCCGCAAGAAATAAGGGCCGGTGGATCGCTCCACCGGCCCTTTCGTTCGTCTCTGCCGACGATGCTTGTCGACAATCAGGCCGCCCGGCGATGGCCCATGGCCTGCTGGGCATTGACCTTGAGGCGCGAGAGCAGCTGGCGCAGATTGTAGCTCTCCTCCGCCAGCGACTGGCCGGCCGCCGAGGTTTCCTCGACCATCGCCGCATTCTGCTGGGTCATCTGGTCCATGTGGTTGACCGAGGTATTGATCTCGGCCAGCCCCGTCGCCTGCTCCTTGGCAGCGGTCGCAATCGTGTTGACGCTCTCGTTCACACGGTTGACCAGCGCCTCGATCTCGACGAGCGCCTCGCCGGTCGAACGCACCAGGCCCACGCCCGTGTCGACTTCGGCCGCCGACGCGCTGATCAGCACCTTGATCTCCTTCGCCGCATTGGCCGAGCGCTGTGCGAGTTCACGCACTTCCTGCGCCACGACCGCAAAGCCGCGACCCGCTTCGCCTGCACGCGCCGCCTCGACACCGGCATTCAGCGCCAGCAGGTTGGTCTGGAAGGCGATCTCGTCGATCACGGAAATGATCTGGCTGATCTTCTGCGAAGAGCCCTCGATCCGGCCCATGGCATCGACAGCATTGCGCACGATCTGACCAGAACGGTTGGCACTGGTCTTCGTCTCGGCCACCATCTGGCGTGCTTCGTTGGCGCGTTCGGCCGCCGTGCGAACGGTCGCGGTAATCTCATCGAGCGCCGCCGCCGTTTCTTCAAGGGCTGCCGCCTGCTGCTCGGTTCGCTTCGACAGGTTGTTGGTCGCCTCGCTGATATTGCCGGCAGAAGACGTAACGATCTCGCTCGTCTGGTTGATCGCGGCAATAACGCCGCCGAGCGATTCCACCGCGCGGTTGAAGTCGTCGCGCAGCTTTTCATATTCCGAGCCGATCACGCCGATCTGCACGGTGAGGTCACCCTCGGCCAGCCGCTCCAGCGCCGAACCCAGCGCGTTGATCGCGTGGTTCTGCCGTTCGGATGCCGTGCGCAGGTTGATCTCGTTGCGCTCGCGCTCGCCGTTCAGGCTCGCCTGCTGCTCGGCCTCACGCTGACGCAGGTCGATGCGGTCGCGCACGCTGTCACGCAGAACAACCAGCGTCTGTGCCATGCCACCGATCTCGTCGCGGCGTTCGGTATCGGCGATATCGATATCTACCTTTTCCTCGGCGATGTCGTGCATGGAATCCTTCAGGCGGTTGATCGGCTTCACGACGCTGCGCACCACGAGATAGGCGCAAATCAGCTTGCCGATCAGCGCGAGCGCGATCAGCGCGCCATACTGAAGCGCCGTCTGGCGGAAGAGCACTGCAAGGTCGTCGGAATAGACGCCCGTGCCGACGACCCAGCCCCAGGGCTCGTAGCCGATGACATGCGAAAGCTTCTCGACCGGCTCTTCGAAGCCAGGCTTCGGCCAGTAGTAGTCGACAAAGCCTTCCTTGCTGGCCTTGACCGTGTTCACAAACTCAACGAACAGGAACTTGCCGTTGGGGTCCTTGTTCTGGCTCAGATCCTTGCCGTTCAACTCAGGCTTGATCGGATGCATGACCATGGCCGGCTGCATGTCGACGATGAAGTAATAGCCGTCGGGATTGTAGCGCATGGCGCTGGCCACTTCCTTCGCCCGCGCCTGCGCCTCGTCGCGCGTCAGCGTGCCATCGAGTTCCTGCTTGTGATATTTGTCGAAAACAGAGATCGCCTGATCATTGATTTGAGCCAGCCCCAGCCGCCGCTCATGGACCAGCGCGTCATAGGATTGAAAGAGGCTATATGTCAGCGCTCCCACAAGCACCGCCAGCGATAACGCCACAAGTGCATAGAGCCGCACTGACAAAGACACCGATTTCATATTCTCCACCCCCAATTTCGTTCGAGTGGCTAAATTTTGATATGTATCAATTCTAAACTCCGTAAATACGACACGCCAAGTTCTGATAGGTGTTTTGTTGTGGGTGAAATTTAGCAGTGGTGCTCTACGCGCGCGGCGCGTTTTTTCGTCGCCAGCACCGTAACGGGAGAATCGCCGGGCTCATGACCATGAACACCAACAAACCCACGGGCGAGCTCACCCTTCGTACCCTGGCCATGCCCGCAGACGCCAATGCCGCCGGCGATATCTTCGGCGGCTGGGTCATGGCGCAGATGGACCTCGCCTGCGGCATCCGGGCCGCCGAACGCGCCCGTGGCCGCGTGGTAACCGCCGCCGTCCAGGAAATGGCCTTCGCCATGCCGGTCAAGATCGGCGACACGCTCTGTGTCTACACCGAGATCAGTCGGGTTGGGCGCAGTTCGATGACATTGAAGGTCGAGACCTGGGCCCAGCGTTATCTCACCCATGTCATGGAAAAGGTCACCGAAGCGACTTTCGTCATGGTGGCGCTGGACGCGGACGGCAAACCGACGCCGGTGCCGCCACTCTGACTTCAGCTCAGCCCGCCGCCATCTGCCGGAACAGTGCCTCGGCGGCAGCATTGGTGGGAAAGAACATCTCGATCTTGATATCGGCAAGCGCGATATCCTCCGCCGTGCCGAACTGGGTAATTGTCGAAAACATCGGATAGATGGCGTCCCCCATCCGGAATCGCACCGCCAATACGGGTGGCAGATCCGTGGCTGCGCCATGCTCCATCGCCAACGCATCCTGGTCGAGGACCGCCGCAGCGCGCTCCAGAACGGGGTCGCCACCCAGATGCACGCTTTCCAGCCGAAATCGTGTTGCGAGATGGTGCGCCACCTCCGGCCAGTTGTCGACGAGTTCCGGCCCGCGTCCCGGCGCCAGCAGGAAATCGATGAAACTGTCCCCTTCGCCAAGCCCAAAGCCGGACAGCATGAAGCGACCGCTGCCGTTGGCATCCAGCACGCGCCAGTGGCGATCGAAAACGAAGGCCGGATAGGGCGCATGTCCTTCGATCATGTGGGTGATCGCCTTTCGGATCGGCTCCATTGCCTCGCTTTCGAGGGGGCGGCGCCCATAGGCGGGGCGGAAACCGGCCGCATCCAGCATCAGGTTGCGGTCGGCGCGGGGCATGTCGAGGGCCTCCCCCAGTCGCATGACCATCCGTCGGCTCGGCTTTGCCCTGCCCGTTTCGAGAAAGGCGATGTGGCGTGCCGAAACATCTGCCGTCAGGGCCAGTTGCAACTGGCTCAATCGCCGCCTGCTGCGCCACGTTCGCAAATGCCCACCGAAATCGATTGTCATCAGAACCCTCTCGCTGATGCCCCCTGGCCAAGTCTGCAGGCATTTCTGCCATGCGGGCGGCACGCCGTCACTTACCTTGCCGGTAATTGCGACGGGTTTATCCAGCAGCCATCGTCAGCAGCGTCACACCAACAGGGAGCACACTCATGACACCACATCTCACCACGCGCTGGCTCAAGCTGATGAGCCTCTTCGTCGTCCTTCTTGGTCTGCTCGTCGCCTTCGGCGCGCATCCCGCCACCGCGCTGCCGGCCACCTGGCTGAGCGACATCGTGTTCTGGCCCTTCGATGGCGCCCAGCCGCTGGAGGCGCCTGCCGCCCGCGTGCTCGCGGCGATCAGCGGCGGCGTGATGGCCGGTTGGGGTGCAATGATGTGGCTCATCCTGGATCGGCTGATGCCCGCCGACCCGGCGCTTGCCCGCCTCCTGATCATCGAGGCTATTCTCATCTGGTTCGTCGTTGACAGCACGGGATCCTTCGCCGCCGGCGCAATGGTCAACGTCCTGCTCAACACCATGCTGATGCTCGCCTTCGTCGTTCCGGCATGGTTTGTCGATGGTCGCCGCGTCGCGATCCCCAGCTGAGACCATGCCGCAGGGCGCCCGGCTGCCGCACGATCGGCAGCCGGATTTGCGCAGGGCAAACCGATGGCGACGGCCCGGGGCGGATATGGCAGATCCGCCCCCGCCTTCAGGCCCGGAATACGAAGGCCGCACCGGCCGCGATCAGCGCGAAGCCGATGAGGTGGTTGATCGTCAGGCTTTCCTTCAGAAAAAACACGGAAAAGCCGGAGAAGACGATCAGGGTGATCACCTCCTGGATCGTCTTAAGCTGTGCAGCGGAATAGACTTCTGCCCCGATCCGGTTGGCCGGCACGGCCAGGCAGTACTCGAAGAAGGCGATACCCCAGCTCGCCGCGATGGCAATCCACAGCGCGGAGGTCTTGTATTTCAGGTGACCGTACCAGGCGAATGTCATGAAGATATTGGAAAGCGACAGGAGCAGGATCGGCCAGAGGGCGGCGGGAGACAAACTGGGCATGGCAGCTCACAGCAAGGGAAGATGGCGGAGGGGACGCGACCGACGAGTCGCCGGCTTCAGACTATAGCAAATGGACGGCGGCATGGAGCAACCCTTCAGTCCAGCACACCGCCCGCCCCGACCACTATGCAACCTGAGGCAGCCTCACCTCTCGTGCCGGCGTCCCATCATCCTGCCGCAACGACCCCAGAAAGGGCACCCCGGCGCCGCTGAAAAGTCGCCCGTGATTTCTAGTTAAATTGTGCAAAGTCTCCGTAACGCCCCGTTAAGTTGCTCTTGTTATTGAGTATTTATTGCGATCGGTATGGACGTTGATTTATGTGGTTGAGTGAAAGCCGAAGCGGCAGAATATTGCCTGCAGTGCTGCAAGCCCAGGTGGCGGATATCGTCGAAGGCCATCGCTCGACTCTGGTGCTCAATGTCGTCACTCTCTCCGTCTCCATCGCCATTCTTCACATCCAGGGTCAGGCCGGTTGGGCTGTGCTCACCTGGTATGCTCTCGCCCTTGCCATCATCGTCACGCGCAGTGGAGTGATGAGAAGCCTGACCCGCCGCGGCATGCTCGTCGAGGCGCCCAGGACCAGCCTCACCATACTGTCGATCGGCGCTCTCGCTCTCGGGGCCACCTGGGCAGTGCTGCCCTGGATCGTTTCCGACTTCGAGCCCCTCGGCCAGCATGCCTCGCTCTTGCTGATCATGGGCGGCATGGCCGCCGGTTCGGTGATCAAGCAGATCGGATACACGCCGCTCGCGCTCAATTATTCGATCCCGATCCTGATCTCCCTGATGGTCAATCTTGTCGGTCTGTGGAGACTCCACGAGGTTCTTGTCGGTCTATGCATGGGCCTGATGATCGTCGTTTTCATTCGTCGCAGCGTCTGGGCCGAGCGCATGTTCGTCAGCAGCCAGGTCGCGCGGCATGAGGCCACCGCGCTGGCCGACAGCCTGACCCGCGCCAACAGCGATATCCTGCGCCAGAATTCACGCCTGGAGGCACTCGCCAATCGCGACACGCTGACCGGTCTGGCCAATCGTGTGTTCTTCCACGGTCGCCTTGCCGGCGACATCGCACGCGCTGTCGTCTTGGACGAGCAGGTCGCGCTGCTGATCTTTGATGTCGAACGTTTCCAGTCGATCAACGACACATTGGGTCATAGCGCCGGCGATGGGCTGCTGCGTGAGATCGCCGCCCGCCTCTCCTCGATCGTCGAGGATGGCAGCCTGATCGCCAGGCTCGGTGGGGACGAGTTCGCAGTGATCGTCGCCGGTTCGGATGCGTTGGAGCGGGCGCGGGCGCATGCTGCCGCCGTGCTCGAGGCAAGCCGTCAGCCGATCCACTGGCACCAGCGCCAGGCCGTGGTGGGGCTCAGCGTCGGTCTGGCCGCCTACCCCGACCATGCCGACAATGCCGAGGAGCTGCTCGCCTGCGCCGACATGGCACTCTACGATGCCAAACGGGGCGACCGTCGACAGCTGCGCGAATTCGATCCGGATCTGCGCCGCAATGCCGAACGCAAGCGCATCATCGAGCAGGATCTCGAAAGAGCCATCGACGCCGGTGCTCTCGGCGCCTGGTTCCAGCCGCAGGTCGATCTCGTCACCCGTCGCATCACCGGCTTCGAGGCTCTGGTCCGCTGGCAGCACCCGCAACTCGGCTTCATCTCTCCGCCGGAAATCGTCAATGCCGCTCGCGCCGTACATCTTTCGGAACAGCTGACCGCCCGCGTCGCCGGTGACGCCTGCCGGCTTGTCCGCCGTCTGCCGGCACTCGGCCTCACTGATGTCACCGTCGCCCTCAATGTCTCCCCGCGCGAATTCGCCCTCTACTCCGTGGCCTGCATGCTGCAACGCGTAACCGCGGAATATGGCGTGGAACCGTCGGCGCTGGAGATCGAGATCACCGAAGAGGCGATCTTCGACCCGGCGCTGGCCGACCAGCAGCTGAAGCGCATGGAAGAGGCGGGCTACAAGCTCGCCGTCGATGACTTCGGCATGGGCCATTCATCGCTGGCCTACCTGATCGGTCTGAAGGTCGACCGGCTGAAGATCGACCGCAGCTTCGTGCAGGATGTTGCCCGCAGCGAGACGAACCAGAAGCTAATCGCCGCCATGGTCAGCCTCGGCCAGTCCCTGTCGCTGGAGATCGTCGTCGAAGGCGTCGAGACCCCCGAAGACGCCGCCATCCTCGCCCGCCTCGGCTGCGGCACCGCCCAGGGCTACCTCTTCGCCCGCCCCATGCCATCCAGCGCCCTCGAAGGCTGGATCGCCGACCACCAGCCAAGCTCCGACCTCAAGCGCAAGACCAAGGCGAAGCATCTGTCGGTGGCTTGAGCGTCGGGGCGGCCCCCCATCACACGAGAAGACATGCGCTACCGCGGCGCCTGGACGATCCGTTCTGCGCATTCGACCGGCCCCTCCTGCCACCGGGCTGGCAATAACCCCGCCTCCCCGTTGCGTTTTCGTTCTGATTATCCCGCCCCGGCCCTTCCCTTTGCCGCCGCCCTTCTCCATATTCCGGCCATGGCCAAATCTCCCAAATCCTCCGCCCCCTCTGATAGTTTCGAGGAAGCCCCGCAAGCCCCGTTTGAAGGTGCCCCACTGTCGGGGTCCGTCTCTGATTGGGTGAAGCAGTTGGAGGCCGAGGCGGAGGCGTCGACGGTCGAGAGCCAGCGCGAACTCGCCTCCAAGGCCGGCAAGCATCGCAAGAAGATCGAGATCGAGGCCCGCCGCCATGCGGAGAAGATGGCGCTCGAAAAGGCGACAACCAAACCCACCGCCAAGAACACCACCGCACAAAGAACCTCCCGCGGCGTCTCGATCGGCGCCTCCTCCGATCCCGCCACCCGCGCCGCCGCCGGCCTGAACCCCGTGGCCGGCATGGACATGTCGCTGGAAGAGGCTGAATCCCTCGCCCCCGGCGCCGTCACGGCCACCGTCGAGGCCCTCTCCGCCCTGATCGAAAGCGGCAACCCGCTGTTCAAGAACGGCGAACTCTGGATGCCGCACCGCCCGGCCCGCCCGCAAAAGTCCGAAGGCGGCGTGCCGATCCGCATGGCCTCCGATTTCGAGCCCGCCGGCGACCAGCCGACCGCCATCAAGGACCTCGTCGAGGGCCTCTCCAACAACGACCGCACCCAGGTCCTGCTCGGCGTCACCGGCTCCGGCAAGACCTTCACCATGGCCAAGGTGATCGAGGCGACGCAACGCCCCGCCGTCATCCTCGCGCCCAACAAGACGCTCGCCGCCCAGCTCTATTCCGAGTTCAAGAACTTCTTCCCCGACAATGCGGTCGAATATTTCGTCTCCTATTACGATTACTACCAGCCGGAAGCCTATGTGCCGCGCTCGGATACCTTCATCGAGAAGGAGAGTTCGATCAACGAACAGATCGACCGCATGCGCCACGCCGCCACCCGCGCCATCCTCGAGCGCGACGACTGCATCATCGTCGCCTCCGTCTCCTGCATCTATGGTATCGGCTCGGTCGAAACCTACACCGCCATGACCTTCCAGATGTCGGTCGGTGACCGCATCGACCAGCGCCAGCTCCTGGCCGACCTCGTCGCCCAGCAATACAAGCGCCAGGACATCAATTTCATCCGCGGCTCGTTCCGGGTGCGCGGCGACACCATCGAACTCTTCCCCGCCCACCTGGAAGATGCCGCCTGGCGCATCACGCTGTTCGGCGACGAGATCGAGAGCATCACCGAATTCGACCCGCTCACCGGCAAGAAGACCGGCGACATGAAGACGGTCAAGATCTACGCCAACAGCCACTATGTCACGCCGCGCCCGGCCCTCAACGGCGCCATCAAGTCGATCAAGGACGAGCTGAAAATCCGCCTCGCCGAGCTCGAAAAGGGCGGCCGCCTCTTGGAAGCCCAGCGCCTGGAACAGCGCACCCGCTACGACATCGAAATGCTCGAGGCCACCGGCTCCTGCGCCGGCATCGAGAACTATTCGCGCTACCTTACCGGCCGCAAACCCGGCGAGCCGCCGCCGACCCTCTTCGAATACATCCCCGACAACGCCCTGCTCTTCATCGACGAAAGCCACGTCTCCGTCTCCCAGATCGGCGGCATGTATCGCGGCGACTTCCGCCGCAAGGCGACGCTGGCCGAATACGGCTTCCGCCTGCCCTCCTGCATGGACAACCGCCCGCTGCGTTTCGAGGAATGGGACGCCATGCGCCCGCAGACGGTCGCCGTCTCCGCCACACCCGGCAGCTGGGAAATGGAAGAAGCCGGCGGCGTCTTTGCCGAACAGGTCATCCGACCCACAGGCCTCATCGACCCGCCGGTCGAAATCCGCCCGGCCAAGTCCCAGGTCGACGACGTGCTCGGCGAAATCCGCGAAACGGCGCTCAAGGGTTACCGCACCCTCGTCACCGTGCTCACCAAACGCATGGCCGAAGACCTCACCGAATACCTGCATGAACAGGGCGTGCGCGTCCGCTACATGCACTCGGACATCGACACGCTGGAGCGCATCGAGATCATCCGCGATCTTCGCTTGGGTGCTTTCGACGTGCTCGTCGGCATCAACCTTCTGCGCGAAGGCCTCGACATCCCCGAATGCGGCTTCGTCGCCATCCTCGATGCCGACAAGGAAGGTTTCCTCCGCTCGGAAACCTCGCTGGTCCAGACCATCGGCCGCGCCGCGCGAAACGTCGACGGCAAGGTCATCCTCTATGCCGACCAGATCACCGGTTCGATGAAGCGGGCCATGGACGAAACGTCCCGCCGCCGCGAAAAGCAGGTCGCCTACAACACCGAACACGGCATCACGCCGGAATCCGTCAAGGCCCGCATCTCCGACATCCTCGATTCGGTCTACGAACGCGACCACGTCCGCGCCGACATATCAGGCGTCTCCGGCAAGGGCTTCGCCGATGGCGGCCACCTCGTCGGCAACAACCTCCAGGCCCATCTCAACGCGCTCGAAAAAGACATGCGCAACGCCGCCGCCGACCTCGACTTCGAAAAGGCCGCCCGCCTGCGCGACGAGATCAAACGCCTCAAGGCCGTCGAACTCGCCGCCATGGACGACCCGATCGCGAAGCAGGAGGCCAAGGATATCGAAGGCGGACGAGGAAAGGCCCGCAGCGGTAGCGGCCCACTCTCCCCCCCTGTGGGGGAGATGTCGCCGCAGGCGACAGAGGGGGGTGCACCAGCCGCGACGCAACCCCGCATATCCACGTCAGGCCGCAACAAGTCGGGCGCCCCGGAAGGCAAGGGCAGCTATTTCTCCAAGCCCCATATCGACGACATGGGCCCCGGCACCGACGGCGCCGTCCCCCTGCCGAAATCCGGCCCCGAAAGCTCCTATTTCCGCAAGAACACCCTGGACGAAATGACCGTCGGCCGCACCGAAAAACCGGTGACCGGCAAACTGCCGGAAAAGCCGAAACCCGACGCCGGCGGCAAGCCACTCTCCCCCCCTGTGGGGGAGATGTCCGGCAGGACAGAGGGGGGTACCCCAACCTCAAGGCCGTCCGACGACCCCCGCCCCATCATCCGCGCCCGCTCCGGCGCCGGTTCCTACGAAGACCCGGGCGACGGCAAGCGAAAGGCAAGGACGAAGGGCAAGACGGGACGCCCGGGGCGGTGACCCCTCCTTCTCCCCGTTTGCGGGGAGAAGGTGCCCGAAGGGCGGATGAGGGGCATCCACTCCCCCTTGTGGGGAGGGTTAGGGAGGGGCAGACTGCAACTTCGACGACACCAGCTTCGGATTCCCATGCAAGACCTTGCTGCCCTGCTCTCCGATGTTATCAGGTATATGAGCGCTGGCAGGCGCAGCCGATTCCGGAGCGTGCGATGGCTGGTGCGGGGCATAATAGTGGCGTTAGGGGCTACGTTGATTTGGATACTGTGGCGGATGTAATCCATCCGCCCAAGTAAGATCGTCAAGTTCTGCTATCACCTATCCTAATCGGCGAATCTATTCTTGCGCCTTATCAGTGGCCGAGTCCCTGTCCATCCCGTTTGCGAACTTGGACACAATTTTTGTCATCCAACTTTTTGGGTGGTTGAACTGGAAATCTTCGCCAATATGTCGACGCAGATGTTCCTTGAGTAATTCCATCTTTACTTGCGTCCGCAGGCTAAATATCTGCTCTTCGTCTAAATCGAGATTAGTTTGCGATGCATAAGAGATATCAGTGGCAATGATACTGATTTTAAATAAATCTTGGCGACGCCTGTTGATTCCGATGATTTCAGATATTAATCTATTGAGGATCGCGTACGAAACAGCGAGAATTGCCAGTGAAACCAACACATAAGGCAACCTCGATACAATGTAATTATAGACATCAAAGCTTTCAATTGCCGCGAAATCAATGAATTTTTCTGAGTTAAAGAACAATCTTGCAGTTACAAATACAACAACAAGCAATGGCACTATTGAAAGCCAATAATACATTCTCGCATTTGATGCTCCTTGCGAGACGTAACCAGACAAATCGGCCGGAAACAGATTGATATCATTTTTGAGCGCTCTAAGTTGAGCCTCTTTGTCAGAAATTTCCTTGGAAAAATTCTCAGAAGCTTGTCTCAAGGCATTCACATTATTTCTCGCGGACTGATTTTCATCAAGCAGAGTGCGCTTTAGCGATTCGGCAACAGCGATCTCCTTCTTACGCGTCTCTAATAACGCGTCGGCCCGCGCAAGTTCCGCCTCGATATTCCCCAATTCTTCCGATCTTACAGTGATTTTGGCTTCAATTTTCTCGATATTCGCATTTAATGTCTTAAATTTCGAATCTGCTTCTTTGGCGCGAGCAAGATATCCATTTAGATGCTCCTCAACTCGAATCTTGTAATCAGAAACGTCATTGTACAATGAGACTACTGCAGAAAAATCTTGCTGCTGAAGTCCTTCAACCCTTATTGCCGTCAATCTAGAATCTTTTGTCCACGACGAGCTTGGGCGAAGTCCAAAACCACCTATGAACCGGCCGATCGCAAACCTAAACTGGCCGTTTACGTATTTCGCCACATCTGTCTTAGTTGAATTACTAATGAATTCGATATAGCTGAGTTCAACTTCGTGATAATCATCGTAACCGGTTGCATCGATTATCAAATCGGTCACATACAAAAGCTCATTGAAATCAAATTGCATCCACTCTCGTTTTGCCTTGTAAGAGTTAGACTCGCTCTCATTGCCAACCAACTGAGTTGATTTGCGCGTCTTGTGGGAGAAGAAACTTAAATCAATGTATTTTGGGAGCGGCAGAGTTTCATTGCCTAATGCATCAATTTCACTGTGGTCGAGAAACTCAGGCGCGTCAGGTATTTGCTGCATTTTTCTGTTCCAGAATGTTTTACTTTCACAAAAATGCACTGAATCTTGTTTTGTCGCAACTCGAAGTAAGGATACCACCAAAATTTCGCCGTAGTGCACGCATCTGGTGCGTAACACAAAGTTGAATTGCGGCAATAAGGCACGAAAGCGGGTATACCGCCCCCACCTCCCCCCATGCGGGGGAGGACGGAAAATCGAAGGCTTAGGCGAGCGCAAGCCGCCTAAACTTCAGATTTTCCTGGCGAGGGGCACAGTTCCGTAGGCGATAATCTCACCAAGCCCCCCTCTTGCGAAATCTGAGGTTTGGCCCTGATCGGGCCAATTCCTCGATTTCGATTTCTCCCCCGCAAGGGGGGGGAGATAGGACCCCGGCCCCCACTTGTGTTTGGATCCTCGGGTCAAGCCCGAGGATGACGGAGTGTGGGGGAGCGACTGGTATCCTCCTCTACCTCTTCCATCGCACCGCGCATGAGGAGAATACCCTCTTCCACTCTAGGAAGGTCGTCATCCTCGGGCTTGACCCGAGGATCCAGACACAAGCCTTCGAAGGCCAGACGATCACGTCAAACCACTCCATCTCCCGAAGAGAGGGGGATGAATTTGAGAAAATCCCCAACAAAATCAAACCCCGACATGTTTTTTCATCCCCCACCATTTGCACCCTCGTAGACTCATCCCCGTCCCGCCCTCGGATACACCTGACGATGCGATGTCAGGCGAGGCGGGGCCGGCGCCGGGGTGGCGTGCTCTCGCAGGCACAAATCCCCGGCCCGCTGCAACGGTCTCCCTCCGGACGAGGGGGTGGAAGTGACGGTGGACGGTCGGATGCCGGACGCCTGAAACCCCTGATCGGAAGGACGTGCCTCAGAGGCACACAAACAAGGCGCCAGCGCTGTCGCGAACATCCAGACAGCGGGGCGAAACAAACGGCGGGGATGAGCGCCGGGCCGCGAATGGCCAGACGATCATCCCCCGGGCGAGGGTCCCGGTCGGATTGGTGCACCATCCGACGGGAACCTCCCGGGCCAACGGCCAGGCTGAAGCGTCATCTCATGGTGACGCCGCAGCCGGACCCTACGCCCGGTCATTCCTCGGGAGCAATCCCGCGGACCGTCGCCGCCTTGCCAGAGAGACGTATGCAGCGGGAATAGACGCCGAACGGGGCGCCGGAAGGAGCCACATAAAACTACTTAGACAGGTTGCTTCTGGCGCCTCGTCCGAGACAAGCATGACCCGACCCGGAGGGGGCAATCCTGACCGGCGGCGAAGCTTGGGGTTTTTGACAGTTCAGTTCCACCTCCCCCCATGTGGGGGAGGACGGAAAATCGAAGGCTTAGGCGAGCGCAAGCCGCCTAAACTTCAGATTTTCCTGGTGAGGGGATCAGTGCTGCGGGCACGACGAACAGACCCCCTCACTTGCGATTTCAGATGTTTAGGCGGCTTGCGCTCGCCTAATTCATCGAAATCGCTTTCTCCCCCACCGAGGGGGAGATGGGAACCCGCCAACCTCACCGATCCCCTCACCAACAAAATCTGAGGTTTAGCCCTGACCGGGCTAAGCCCTCGATTTTGTAACCTCTCCCACAAGGGGGAGAGCGACTGTCTTGGCAGTCAAGCGTTTTGCCATGGTTTTTCGTCCCGGATGATTGCGTTGAGGATGGTGAGCAGTTTGCGCATCGTGGC
>NZ_JAUSUW010000025.1 GCF_030814435.1 Peteryoungia aggregata LMG 23059 | reverse complement strand
GGGAAGTCGTAGGACGACAGGAGTTCGCGAACTTCGAGTTCGACGAGTTCCAGAAGTTCTGCGTCGTCAACCTGGTCAACCTTGTTCAGGAACACCACGATCGCGGGAACGCCAACCTGACGGGCGAGCAGGATGTGCTCGCGGGTCTGCGGCATCGGGCCGTCGGCAGCCGAGCAAACCAGGATCGCGCCGTCCATCTGGGCCGCACCGGTGATCATGTTCTTGACGTAGTCGGCGTGGCCGGGGCAGTCAACGTGGGCGTAGTGACGGTTGGCCGTCTCATACTCGACGTGCGCCGTCGAGATGGTGATGCCGCGTGCCTTTTCTTCCGGAGCTGCGTCGATCTGATCGTAGGCCTTGAACTCACCGAAGTACTTGGTGATCGCTGCCGTCAGAGACGTCTTGCCGTGGTCGACGTGGCCGATCGTGCCGATGTTGACGTGCGGCTTGTTGCGCTCAAACTTACTCTTTGCCATTTGAATGCTTCCTGTGAACGAAACGGGGTTGCCCCGGCGAACCGGTTTGGTCCCGCCGTTTAAGGCTTTCATGCGCAATGCGCAAGCGTTAAATGACAAGCCTCCCGGAGGCCGAAACGCACGCTTTCCACAACCTAAACCAGCATGCGCACCATGCAGTTCACGCAAGGCAAAGGAACGGTGGAAAACCGTTTGAAATCCGGAAGTTGGGAAAGGAAGCATCTGGAGCGGGTAACGGGAATCGAACCCGTGTATTCAGCTTGGAAGGCTGCTGCTCTACCATTGAGCTATACCCGCATGTTCAGATCCGAGGACGAATGGTGGAGAGAGTTGGATTTGAACCAACGTAGGCTGAGCCAACGGATTTACAGTCCGTCCCCTTTAACCACTCGGGCATCTCTCCATTCTTTCGTCCGGATCTGGCGACCAAGCTTTGTAGTCCAGACCAGAGTGCGTCGCCCCCTGATCTGCGGCGGGTATATGACGGCCCAACCGGCTCATGTCAACACGAAGTTTGACGAAAAATTCCGAAAAGTTTCATGGGCCCGACACACACGGGATTTTCCGCACGGGTCTATGCCCGCCCCTTGCCCATGGTTATAAGAGCGCATGGCCAAAGATCCGAAAATCGACAAAACCGCCCGTGACACCCATTATGCAACGCTGCGCCGACAGGTGCGCGATGCCAAGCGTGAGCGGGGCGAAATCCCCACGCCAGGGCCGCAGAAGCCGCGCAAGAGCAATGCCGACTGGACGCCGCCGAAGCTCGCGCCGGAGCAGGTTTTGCTCTACGGCCTGCACACGGTGCGCGCCGCGCTCGACAATCCCGAACGCAAGCTGATCAAGCTTTCGGCGACGCAAAATGCGCTTGTCAGGCTCGAGATTCCATCTGTGGAAAACCTCGGAATCCCCTTCGAGACGGTGACGCCGCAGGATCTCGACAAGATCCTCGGACCGGAAGCGATCCATCAGGGCGTCATGCTCGAGACGCGTCCCCTGCCCGTGCGCCGGCTCGAAGCGCTGAAGGACAGCCCGCTGATCCTGGTGCTCGACCAGGTGACAGACCCGCATAATGTCGGCGCGATCATGCGCTCGGCGGTCGCCTTCGATGCAGGCGCCGTCATCACCACGCAGCGCCACAGCCCGACGGAATCAGGGGTGCTGGCAAAGTCGGCCTCCGGCGCACTGGAACTGATCCCCTATATCCAGGTGACCAATCTCGCCGATGCGCTCAATGAATTGCACAAGCTCGGCTTCTTCTCTGTTGGACTCGATTCCGAAGGACCGGCACCGATGGAAGGCACGCTCAGCGGCAACCGCATTGCGCTGGTTCTCGGCTCCGAGGGCAAGGGGCTCCGGCAAAAGACGCGGGAAACCGTCTCTGCCCTTGCTCGCCTCGACATGCCGGGCGCGATCAAGTCGCTGAATGTCTCGAATGCTGCGGCGATCGCGCTTTATGCCTCCCGTCAGCATCTGGCGACCAAAGGCTGACGAGGCTGGTCTTCACCGACATCGACGGGACAACGCCGTTCATGCCGAGCTGGAACAGGGTGCAGAGCGCCCTGCCCGACCTGTTGCGCGACATTCAGGAAGCGGTGCGGCTCGACGCCGAGGACTGATGGCACACCGCACCTGCCCTCCCGTCACATGGATGGGCGGCAAGTGAGCTCGCCGTCCACGGCGACAAAGGACGTGCCTGTTGCCGACAGCTTGCGCTCGACGGGATAGTCGATGACGCTCGGCCAGGCTTCGATGTCCTTCACGGCATTCGGATCGGCGTCGATTGCCGGCTGATAGGCGGGGCGGCAGTCCGGCAGGGGGCGATCGGCGGCGAGACCAAGCTCCTTGCGGATGGTTGTCGCACAGGCATCCGGGGCTGCGAGCAGCGAGCAGGACGCCGCGAAAGTGCGGCGGTAGCGCAGGGTGAGCTCTTCGCCGGCCAGGGACAGAAGCGAGAATTCGCCGGCGATCACGTCATCCATCAGCCGCGAACCGGTACGAGCATCATAGACTACGAAAGGCATGCCGCCGTTCCAGCCATCAGCGCCGCGGAAGAAGGCGTAAGGTCCAACGGCCCCCCAGAGATAGCCGGCGGTGTCGTCCTCGATCTTCCGGTCCAGCGTCGGGTTGAGCTGGCAGGGACCTTCGGAAGGTGCAATGTAGAGACCAGCCGCACCCTTTTCGCCCAGATCCAATTCCTTCAGGGCGAAGTCGGGATAGCGCAGGCAGGTGAGCCTGCCCTTCATGTCGAAGCCGGTGTCCTTTTCGGAAAGCTCGACCTCGGCCCGCGTCGCCCGGTCGAACTGGCCGGTGACCTCACCGGCATTGCGGCAGGTGACGGGCGCCATGCGACCAATGGCGAACTGCAGCTCCTCGCCCTTGCCCCGCAATTCGTAGCGGCCGTTCGAATACCAGAAGCCACTTGCCGCCGGCTGCTGCGGAAGGGCAACCTTCGAGCCGTCCGGCAGGGCCAGGTCCGCCGTCGTTTCGCTGAAGGTGACCGTAAGCGCCGTGCCGTCTTCACAGGCATACTTGATGTCGGCGGCCCGGCTTGCTGCGGGAAGCATCAGAACGGCAGTCGCGGCCAATGCCAGGCCGGCAGTAAACGTCTCGCGCATCAGGTCTCCCTCGGCTGTCGGTCGAGACCATGCCAAAGAATGGCCCGCGAGGACAATGGCAAAAACGATCACATGTGATGAGAAATGGTGCCCCCGGCAGGGTTCGAACCCGCGACCCCCTGATTACAAATCAGGTGCTCTACCAACTGAGCTACAAGGGCAGTGCGGGGTGTTTAGGCGGAAAACGGTTTGCGGTAAAGCAAAAAATCGGCGAAAGGTTAGCACGAATGGTGAAAATCCACCGCTGCCGGGAACCGCCGATGCGGTGGTCAGCCGAACTGATTTCGGGGCGAAACGGCTTGTGGTTACAGGCATTTGTCATATACCACTTGGCGACATCTCATCAGGGCTCGCCATGTCTCGCACGTTCCGGTCGCTCGCCTTCATCGCTTCCAATACGGACGAAGCCCAGGCTTCGCGCAATGAACTGATTCGTCTCTACGGCCATAGCGAGCCGGCGGATGCGGACGTGATCGTGGCGCTCGGGGGCGACGGCTTCATGCTGCAGACGCTGCATGACACGATGAACAGCGGCAAGCTGATCTATGGAATGAACCGCGGTTCCGTCGGCTTCCTGATGAACGACTATTCGACCGACAATCTCACGGAGCGGATCGCGGTCGCCGTCGAGAACGAATTCCACCCGCTGAAGATGACGACGAGTAACACCGACGGCTCGACATCCTTTGCACTCGCGATCAACGAGGTCTCGGTGTTGCGCCAGTCCTACCAGGCAGCCAAACTGCGTGTGGTGATCGATGGCAAGGTGCGGCTGGAGGAACTGATCTGCGACGGATTGATGGTGGCGACACCGGTTGGATCGACGGCCTACAATCTTTCCGCCCATGGACCGATCCTGCCGCTCGAAGCGCCGCTGCTCGCGCTGACCCCCGTCAGCCCCTTCCGCCCGCGCCGCTGGCGTGGGGCGCTGTTGCCGGACAAGGTGACGGTGGTGCTCGAAGTGCTGGAACCAGAGAAGCGTCCGGTTAATGCGGTGGCTGACCATACCGAGGTGAAGTCGATTCTCCGCGTGGAGATCGCCCAGTCGGAGGATACCACGGCGCGGATCCTCTCCGATTCGGATCGTTCATGGTCCGACCGGATCATTGCCGAACAGTTTTCCGATTGAGGCTCCCATGAAGGTTTGCAATCCGGCCGCCTTGCTGCTCACCCTGTTCCTCTGCCATCCCGCCGCAGCAGCAGAGGACATCGAGCAGCTGCCCCTCACCGCAACCTTCGTGATCAGCGGTGGCTATTGGGAATCAGGGGCGGAAGGCGTGGCGGGGGGCGACACCGCCGTCAAAGCCGGCGAACGGGGCTATTACAAGCTTGTGGCAATCCGCCAGCCGGACAGGACGGCGCGCATCCACCTGCAGATGGTTGCATCCGGGCAGAGCGGGCTTCGGCTGGTCGAGAGCGTGGAGCTGGAAGAATTCACCGCGATCAAGCCTTACGTGACCGGCATCCGCCCGGAAAGCATGACCGGTGTTGCCGCGACCCCGGGTTTCTTCGCCACTGTCTATCTGAAGACGGCACCCGATACCGACCGTGTCGAGGAATGGACGGTGCTGATCGACGAGCTGGGCGACATCCGCGTGGAACGGGCGAGCAACTGAGGCGCGCCTTACGCTTTCATACCGGAGATGCAAAAAGGCGGAGCGCTGGGCGCTCCGCCTTTGATTATTGGTGCTGATCGCAACTCTATCAGTCGATATCAGAGACTTCCGAGGCCTTGCCGCTGATGCGGTGGGCAAGAGCCGCTTCCATGAACTCGTTCAGCTCGCCGTTCAGGACGCTGTCCGGATCGGTGCTTTCGACGCCGGTGCGCAGGTCCTTGACCAACTGGTAGGGCTGCAGGACGTAGGAGCGGATCTGGTGACCCCAGCCGATATCCGTCTTCGAGGCGGCTTCGGCATTGGCCAGTTCTTCGCGCTTCTTCAGTTCGACCTCGTAGAGGCGCGCGCGCAGCATGTCCCAGGCCTTGGCCTTGTTCTTGTGCTGCGACCGCTCCTGCTGGCACGACACCGCGATGCCGGTCGGAATATGCGTGATGCGCACGGCCGAGTCGGTGGTGTTGACGTGCTGACCGCCGGCGCCCGAGGAGCGGAAGGTATCGATGCGGCAATCGCTCTCGTTTATGTCGATCTGGATCGAGTCATCGACCACCGGGTAGACCCAGATGGACGAGAAGGATGTGTGACGGCGGGCGTTCGAATCATAGGGCGAGATGCGCACCAGGCGGTGCACGCCCGACTCGGTCTTCATCCAGCCATAGGCATTGTGTCCCTTGACGAGGATCGTCGCTGACTTGATGCCGGCTTCTTCACCGTCGTGCATTTCCAGCACTTCCACCTTGAAACCCGAGCGTTCAGCCCAGCGCGTATACATGCGCAGAAGCATGTTGGCCCAGTCCTGGCTTTCCGTGCCGCCGGCGCCGGAATGCACTTCGACATAGGTGTCGTTGCCGTCGGCCTCACCTGAAAGCATGGCTTCGACCTGGCGGCGGGCCGCTTCGGTCTTCAGAGCCTTCAGCTGGTCCTCGGCGTCCTTGACGACGGTTTCGTCGCCCTCTTCCTCGCCCATCTCGATCAGCTCGATGTTGTCGTTCATCGCCTGTTCGAGGCGCTTGACGCCAGCAATGCTGTCATCCAGCTGCTGGCGCTCGCGCATCAGCTTCTGGGCTTCCTGGGCATCGTTCCAGAGGTTCGGATCCTCTGCCTTGTTGTTCAACCAGTCCAGCCGTCTTATCGCCTGATCCCAGTCAAAGATGCCTCCTCAGCAGGCTTATGGCCTGCTTGATTTCGTCGACGACATTCTCGATTTCATTGCGCATGCGTTGCGTTCTCAACCTCTGAAACTGGTGAAAATCTGGCCTTCCGCATAGTTGCGCCCGGCCCTGTTGTAAAGAGCCGGGGCCGCGGAATGGAGTGAGATGGATCAGAACAGGCCGCCGGACCCGGAGGTCACGGCCTGGTTGGCCTGCGGCGAGTCGCGCAGGATTTCCTCCGGCGGGGCATAACCATCCATGCCGATGATCGAGAGGGTATCGGCGGGCCCCGTGCCGGGCTTGAAAGCCTCGATGATCGTATCTGGCTCGCCCTCGAGCGCAAACATGCCGGTGGTGCGGTTGACCGCTATGAAGCTCATGCCGGCCGGCACGAAGAACTGGCCAGGCGGCGTGTTGGCCGTCGCCATCTGCATGAAGTCGTTGAAAACGGGGGCTGCGAGCGAACCACCGGTCGAGCCACGGCCCATCGGGGCAGGCTGATCGAAGCCGATATAGACGCCGGCGACGAGATCCGGCGTGTAGCCGATGAACCATGCATCCTTTTCGTCGTTGGAAGTGCCGGTCTTGCCGGCGACGGGACGGTCAAGCTTGATCTTGCCCGCTGCGGTGCCGCGCGTGACGACACCCTCCATCATCGAGGTGATCTGATAGGCGGTCATGGGATCGAGAACCTGATCACGGTTGTCGACGACGACAGGCTCCTCCTGCCCGCTGAACCGCTCGGCATTGCAGGTTTCGCAGATCCGGTCCTCATGGCGGAAAATGGTCTTGCCATGGCGGTCCTGGATACGGTCGATCAGCGTCGGCTTGATCTGCTTGCCGCCATTGGCAAAGACCGCATAGGCGGAGACCATGCGCAATACGGTGGTTTCGCCCGAGCCCAGCGACATCGCGAGCACCGGGTTCATCTTGTCGTAGATGCCGAAGCGCTCGGCATATTCCGCGACCAGATTCATGCCCATGTCGTTGGCGAGGCGAACCGTCATCAGGTTTCGCGACTTCTCGATGCCCAGTCGCAGCGTCTGGGGGCCAGCCGATCCACCGCCATAGTTCTGCGGACGCCAGACCTGACCGCCGGATACGAATTCGACGGGAGCGTCGAGGATGACCGAGGCCGGGGTGTAGCCGGTGTCGAGGGCCGCAGCATAGACAAAGGGCTTGAAGGACGAACCGGGCTGGCGCATGGCCTGGGTGGCACGGTTGAATTCGGACTGGGAATAGGAGAAGCCGCCGGAAATGGCCAGAACGCGGCCGGTGTGCGGATCCATCGCAACGAGACCACCCTGGACCTTGGGCAACTGGCGCAGGCGATAGGCGCTCGCCCCCTCTTCCAAGGCCTCGACATAGACGACATCGCCCGGCGAGAGCACGCCTTCAGGCGACTTTGCCGACTTGCGGTCGCCGGTGGCCGAGCGATAGGCCCATTCCATGTTATCGGGAGCAATACGACCGCGCGCACGGTCGGCGACCACCTTGCCACCCGCTTCCTTTGCGGGCTGCAGGCCGATGTCGACGCCGTCGGACGCAACGTCGAGGACAACGGCCACCTTCCATTCCGGCACATCGGCCAGGCCAGGGATCTCGGCGAGCGGCACACCCCAGTCGCCGTCGAGCGGGATCTGCTTGATGGGGCCGCGGAAGCCGCGTCGCTGGTCATAGGTCAGCAGTGCAGATTGCAGTGCCTTGCGCGCGGCAATCTGCATCTGCGGATCGAGCGATGTGCGAACGGACAGGCCACCTTCATAGAGAGCCTTGTCACCATACTTCTCGATGATCTGGCGGCGAACCTCCTCGGCAAAATAGTCGGAGGCGAAGAGCGACGAGCCGCTGCGGCGCAGGTTGACACCGAGCGGCTGCTGCTTGGCGTTCTCGCCCTCCTCCCGAGAGACGAAACCGTTCTCGACCATGCGATCGACAACCCAGTTGCGGCGCTCAAGCGCTGCGGCCTCGCGGCGGAAGGGATGGTAGTTGTTGGGGCCCTTGGGCAGAGCCGCGAGATAGGCGGTCTCGGCGATGGTCAGCTCGGTGACCGACTTGTCGAAATAGGTCAGCGCGGCGCCGGCGATGCCATAGGCGTTCAGGCCGAAGAAGATTTCGTTCAGATAGAGTTCTAGGATCTTGTCCTTCGAATAGGTCTGCTCGATGCGGAAGGAGAGGATCGCTTCCTTGATCTTGCGGTCCATGGTCTGGTCGGAGGACAGGAGGAAGTTCTTCGCCACCTGCTGGGTAATCGTCGACGCGCCGACAGGGCGGCGTCCGGAGCCGAGGTTCTGGACGTTGACCAGGATTGCACGGCCAAGGCCATAGATGTCGACGCCCGGGTGATTGTAGAAATTCTTGTCTTCCGCCGACAGGAATGCGGCCTTCACGCGATCCGGGATCGCCTGGATCGGCAGAAACAGGCGGCGCTCACGCGCATATTCGGCGACCAGGGCACCGTTGCCGGCATGGATGCGGGTGGTCACCGGCGGCGAGTAGCTCGCCAGCACCTCGTAGTTCGGCAGATCCTTGGTCACCTCGTTCAGATAGACCGCAACGACGGCCGCGACGCCGAGCGCAAGCACGGACGCCAATCCGAAGAGATATCCAATCAGTCTGATCATGTTTCCGCTACCGGCTCTGCTTCAGGTTCCGCGCGTTGCACCAAGCTTCGCATACCCTGTGGCGTTTTGCACGTCATGCGGTGGATGGCAAGACATGCGGACTTGCTGTGAAAGGCGGAGCGATTCGAGATCGCTCACCCTTGCGTGACTTCCCCCCGAGTAACGGACACAATGTGAGGAAAATAGGGCCGTTAGCGGGGAAGCGCTGCTCGGTCACAGGTTCCTGAACCGATGTTGCCTAACCGCCATTGGCAAGGGCCGGCTCACGATACCGCTTGATCGCCTCGACGAGGAGGTCCGCAACCCGATCGCGCCACACGGGATCGAGCAAAAGCTTCTCGTCTTCCTTGTTCGACAGGAAACCGAGCTCAAGCAGGATGGAGGGCACGTCCGGCGCCTGGAGCACCCGGAAACCGGCATGGCGATGCGGGTTGTTGATCAGCGAAATCTGCCCCTCGAAGGACCCGACGACGGCCTGGGCCATGGCGATGGAGAAGGCCTGGGTCTCGCGCCGTGTCAGGTCGAGAAGAATATCGTTGACCTCCGCTTCCGTTTCGTTCGGCAGAACAACACCGCCAATCGTATCGGAGAAGTTCTCCCGTTCGGCCAACTGGGCAGCCATATGGTCGGAAGCCTTGTCCGAGATGGTGTAGACGGTGGCGCCGCGGATCTCCGCCTGACGGAGCGTATCGGCATGCAGTGAAATAAGGAGGCCGGCACCCTTCTGGCGCGCGATCAGCACGCGCTCGGAAAGCGAGAGAAACTTATCGGTATCCCGGGTCATCACCGCGCGGATGCCTGGCTGGCCTTTGAGCTTTTCATTGAGGATCCTGGCAAAGGCCAGCGTTATGTCCTTCTCCGCCGTCTTGGTGGAGGCGCCGGTGGCGCCGGCGTCGATCCCGCCATGGCCGGCATCGATCGCGATGACGAATTCATCCACGGCAGGCGTCGTGATCGCAACGGTCGCCGGTGCTGCGGCATTCTCGTCAGGCCGCGCCCAGGCCTGGGCGGACACGAGCGCGGCAAAATCCTGCTGCGGCACCAGTTCCGCATCGAGCACCAAGCGATAGCCGTTGCCGTCCTCGTTGACCACAACCTCCGCCGTGACCAGCCGGGCGGGACGGGCGGCCGTGAGCACGAGGCGTGCGGATGTCGCATCCATCGAGCCGTACCGGATGTCGCTGAACAGACCCGTCGCCTGAAGGTCTTTCTCGGCGAAGGCGAAGGCGGTGGCGGGCAGGTCGACGACGATACGGTCGGGATTGGCGATGTAACGCGCCTCGACGGTCGGCGCGCGGTCGAAGTCCAGAACGATGCGGGTCCGCGCCTCGTCACCGGCGATGCGGGCGGCGTAGGCCACCAGGCGGTTATCGGAGGGCTCCGCCGTCACGGCGTTGGCGCCGGCGGCGACCAGGACAACAGGGCTCACCACGAGCATCGTCGCCAGAACGATTCGGGCCCAAAGCGCCAGTTTTCGCCCTGCAGACAGCACCAAACCTCTTCTCAATTCCGGCCCCCGTGATGGTCGCGACAAAACTGTGACACAAATCACAAGCTGCACGTAACGCCATTTTCTGCAATTGCCCGCCGCATTGTCTCCCCGTGGCGGCCCGGCGGGCGTCAAAATTGCGGTTTGTGACCGCTTTTGCCTTCGGAATCACACGGAATGAGACAGTCCCTCTAATTCACTGCCATTATGGCATAAATCCGTTTGCTCTTGCTATTGTGACGTAGAAAACATACAAGGCAAACGAGGGATAAAAGTGCAAACGGGATAGAGTTTCCGCCCACGGCTGCCAACCTCAGACAATGGAATTGGCGCCTGTTCAACCGGACATTCATCTGCCGTCTCCGCATTTTTTCCTGAAACTGGTTCAACACGCCGGCAGGGTCGGCACAGCATCGGTGGCTCTCCACCAACAGCTCTTCACCGAGCATTCATCGGATCCCGAGGGGTCCATATCATTGTCGTTGACGTACGGTTTTTGATGTCTTTGCAACAGGTTGACATGACCAGGAACGGATCGGGATCAGAAAGTGTCCCGTTGTCCGTCCGTATGTTGCAAACCCGGTCATCCGTGCGGCCACATCTATATCCGGCGCACAGTCCGCTAGGTTCCAGCCGCTTTCAAGTTCAGCGCGCGGGTGGACCACCGACCGAGGGCGCCGAGGAGCACAGCTTAAATGGCAGACAAAATGCTAATCGACGCGTCTCACGAAGAAGAGACGCGCGTTGTCGTCGTTCGCGGTAACCGTATTGAAGAATTCGACTTCGAATCCCAACACAAGAAGCAGATACGCGGCAATATCTATCTGGCGAAGGTAACGAGGGTCGAGCCCTCGCTGCAGGCCGCTTTCGTTGACTACGGCGGCAACCGCCACGGCTTCCTGGCCTTCGCCGAAATTCACCCCGACTACTACCAGATCCCGCTTGCTGATCGCCAGGCGCTGCTTCGTGCGGAAGCCGAAGAGCATCGCAAGGAAAACGACGTCGAGGGTGATGAGGTCTTCAACGATCCTGCCCTTCAGGATCAGCCCGACAACGGCATCAACACCACCAATTCCGTCGCCTCGGCGATCGTTGACGATGTGGCCGCCGAACTCGCAGCCGAAGCCGACGCAGATGTCGCCGCTACAGCCGCTGCCGAAGAAGAGCCTGTCGCCGAAGAGCCCGCCGTAAAGGCCAAGCCGAAGCGCGTTCGCAAGCCGCGCGCAAAGAAGGCAGCCGCCGAAGAGACCTCTGCCGAAGAGGCCAGCGAAGGCTCCGACGATGCCGAAGGCGGCACGATCGCTGCCATGGTCGACATGGACGAGATCTCCGAGGAAGCCGGTGGACGCCGTGGTGGCCGTCGTGACGATGACGACGGCGACGATGATGACGACGACGGTCACATCGAGGAAAAGGAAGAGATCGAATCCGTTGGCGCCGAAGACGCCATGGAAGAGGTTCCGGACCGCGTCCAGCGCAAGCCGCGCAAGCAGTACCGCATCCAGGAAGTAATCAAGCGCCGGCAGATCCTGCTGGTGCAGGTCGCCAAGGAAGAACGCGGCAACAAGGGTGCAGCGCTTACCACCTATCTGTCGCTGGCAGGCCGTTACTCGGTCCTGATGCCGAACACCGCACGTGGCGGCGGCATTTCCCGCAAGATCACCCAGCCGACAGACCGCAAGCGTCTGAAGGAAATCGCACGTGGTCTCGAAGTGCCGCAGGGCATGGGCGTGATCCTGCGCACCGCCGGTGCCAACCGCACCAAGGTCGAGATCAAGCGCGACTTCGAATATCTGATGCGCCTTTGGGAGAACGTCCGCACGCTGACGCTCGCTTCGACTGCGCCGTGCCTGGTTTATGAAGAAGGTTCGCTGATCAAGCGCTCGATCCGCGACCTCTACAACAAGGACATTTCCGAGATCATCGTCTCGGGCGAAGAAGGCTATCGCGAAGCGAAAGACTTCATGAAGATGCTGATGCCGAGCCATGCCAAGGTGGTTCAGCCATACCGCGACCTGCATCCGATCTTCGCGCGCTCGGGCATCGAAGCCCAGCTCGACAAGATGCTGCAGCCACAGGTGACGCTGAAGTCCGGTGGTTACATCATCATCAACCAGACGGAAGCGCTCGTCTCCATCGACGTCAACTCCGGTCGCTCGACCCGCGAATACTCGATTGAGGACACCGCTCTCCAGACGAACCTGGAAGCCGCTGAAGAAGTGGCTCGTCAGCTGCGTCTGCGCGACCTTGCCGGCCTGATCGTCATCGACTTCATCGATATGGAAGAAAAGCGCAACAACCGCGCTGTCGAGAAGAAGCTGAAGGATTGCCTGAAGAACGACCGCGCCCGCATCCAGGTCGGTCGCATCTCGCATTTCGGCCTGCTCGAAATGTCGCGCCAGCGCATTCGCGCCTCGGTTCTGGAATCGACAACGCAGGTCTGCCCGCATTGCGCAGGTACCGGCCTCATCCGCTCGCAGTCGTCGGTTGCCCTGCATGTCCTGCGCGGCATCGAGGAGTTCCTGCTGAAGGCAACGACTCACGACATCATCGTGCACACGACGCCTGAGACTGCTCTGTACCTTCTCAACCAGAAGCGTGACACGATCGTCGATTACGAAGGCCGCTTCGGCGTTTCGATCGTCATCGACGGTGGCATGCCGGCGCAGCATGGCGGTTCGCAGCACTTCACCATCGAACGCGGCGAAGCCGTCGAGAACCCGGTGAAGATCGAAAGCCTGATGTCGCTCCTCCCCGAGATCGAGGAAGAAGACGACTACATTCCGGAGCCGGAAGAGGAAGACGAGGAAGAAGTCGTCGTCGCCGCCGCCAAGGCCGAGAGCGCACCGCAGCCGGCGCGCGCCGACAGCGAAGAAGGCAATCGCAAGCGCAAGCGTCGTCGTCGTCGTCGTGGCAAGAATGGCCAGAACGGCAATGGCACCCATGCCGATGCCCAGAATGGTGACAACGGTGCCGACCTCGATGACGAGGATGGTGACGAGGGCGAGGACGATGCCGGCGAAAGCAATGGCGAAATCCGCGCTGTCGAGGCCGAAGGTGATGGCAATGGTGACGAAGCCCAGAAGCGCAAGCGCCGCCGTCGCGGCAAGCGCGGTGGCCGTCGCAATCGTCCGGGCGAAGAAGGCTCGATGGAAGCTTCCGACGATAACGACGACAATGGTGACGGCGACGATGCCGAAGACCAGTCGGACGACGCCGTAGCCGCAGAAGCCGTTGAGGCAGCTGTCGCCGACGTCGTCGTGGAGGCTCCGGCAGCTGACAAGCCGAAGCCGCGCCGCACACGCAAGGCAAAGTCTGCCGCAGAGCCCGAAGCTGTGGCCGAGGTGGCACCTGCCGCTGTTGTAGCTGCGCCGGTGGCACTTGTTGCCGAGACTGTCGTTGAAGAGGCACCGGTTGCCGCACCGGCGCCGGTCGCTGCACCGGCCCCTGCGCCGGCTGCCGAAGAGGCAAAGCCGGCCCGCGCCAACCGCGAATCCAACGTGGCTTCGTCCGAGCCGGTGGTGACGTCGGTCAAGGCCACGGAAGACAGCACCGATGCGAAGCCCAAGAAGGGCGGCTGGTGGCAGAAGCGCGGTGGTTTCTTCTGAAACCCGCGCGGTTGTGATTGAATGCAAAAAGGGCCCTTCACGGGGCCCTTTTTTTGTCTCCAGGATCCAACCGATCAAGCGCGGGGACGTGCGCGTTTCATCACCGATGTCGGACCATCGGCGAAGGTGGTGGCATAGGCGTGGGCATAGCCGCATTTCTCGGCCACGCGGATCGATGCAGCGTGTTCCGGTGCCAGGATACAGAGCGTATGCTCATGGGGATTGTGCGCGTCCATCCAGGCATGGGCGGCCAGCATGACTTCGGTCGCAAGACCACGTCCATGGACGGATGACACCAGCGCCCAGCCGGTTTCGGGTTCGGCACCGAGCGGCGGATCCATGTCGCGACGGAAATCGGCGAAGCCTGCTTCTCCGATGTAGAGGCCATTCACCCGGTCCTCGATCACCCAGTAGCCGAAGCCGAGCGCATGCCAATGGCCGATGTAGCGGAGAAGCCGCGACCAGGTTTCGCTCGCGGTCGAGGGGCGGCCAGTGATGTGGCGGTAGATCGCCTCGTCCTGCCACATGGCGACCATCGGCTCGAAATCGTCGACGCGGTGCGCCCGCAGGCGTGTGCGATCGGTCAGAATGTCGGGCGCCGCGACGAGCGAAGTGATCCGCTTGATTGTCATGTCCGGCTCCCCTCTTTGTTCAGGCCACCAACTTCAGAGACTGAATCAGCTGGCTCTCACTCTGATTCAGGAACTGGCGCGAAGCCGTTGATCGCGAATCCATTTCGCTTAATGCCTAAGCGCTTTTCGGCAGCCAGTTTTCCAGCCGATCGGTCGCCTCGACCATCTCTGCCATGGTGCCGGCGTAGGACAGCCGCATCGCCAGATGGCCCTCCACCGGGTCGAAGTCGCGGCCGGGTGTGACTGCCACATCCGTTTCGGCGAGAATGCGCCTGGCAAAGCTCATGCTGTCATTGGTGAACCGCGTCGCATCTACATAGGCGTAGAAGGCGCCGTCCATGGGCGAGAGCAGCTGCAGGCCAAGCGTTGGCAGGCGGGCCATCAGGAAGTCGCGGTTGGCCTGGCAGGCGGTCTTGTAGTGTTCCAGCTCTTCGGTCGCGCTCAAGGCCGCGAGCGCTGCGATCTGCGAGAGTTCAGGAGCCGAGATATAAAGGCTCTGGGCGACGCATTCGACCGGGCGGACCAGCTCTTGCGGCAAGACCATCCAGCCGATGCGCCAGCCGGTCATGCAGTAGTATTTGGAGAAGGAGTTGATGATGACGGCATCGTCGCCGATCTCCAGCGCCGTCGCCTCTTCCGAGCCATAGGTCAGGCCGTGATAGATCTCGTCGGAGATCAGCGTGATCCCCTGCCCCTGGCAATAGTCATAGACGGCCTTGAGTTGCGCCTTGGTCGTCACGGTGCCGGTCGGATTGGCGGGGCTTGCGAGCAGCACGCCCTTGAGGCGGACACCCGCCTCGGCTTGCGCCTTTTCCAGGCTTTCCGGCGTGAGCGTAAAGCCGGTGTCCGGGCCGACGGCGACTTCGATTACCTTCAACCCGAGCGCTGAAAGGATGCTGCGATAGGCGGGGTAGCCCGGCCTTGCGATCGCGACGGCATCGCCAACGTCGAAGAGCGACAGGAAAGCGAGGTTGAAGCCGGCAGACGAGCCGGTGGTGACGACGATGCGGTTCCAGTCGACGGAGACATTGTGGCGGCGGCGATATTCTTCGGCGAGCGCCTGGCGAAGGCCTGTCATCCCCAGCGCATCGGTATAGCCGATACGGCCACCTTCCAGCGCCTTTCGAGCGGCGGCGAGGGCTGCCTGCGGTGCCGGATGGCCCGGCTGGCCGACGGCCATGGAGATGACTGGGCGCCCTTCCTGCCGCCGGCGGGTGGCCTCCGCCAGGATATCCATGGCGTGGAAGGGTTCGACGGCACTGCGCTTGGAAATGGAAATCAACGGATGGCTCCTCGGTCAGACGCCCGACATTTGCCGCAAAGCGCGTGGCATCACAATGGAGAGGCTGGACAAGGCAGTGCAAAAAAGCCATTCCGCATGAGAGCATCAGGCTTTAGGCTGGGCGAAAGCCGCCCTGCGGGATGAAACGCCTGTGGTTGAAGACGACAGACGGCAGCAAGGACGAGGAACGACATGGCTCTGAACTTCAAGATGATCGCCAGCGCGGGTGTCGCGCTTCTCCCGGCCCTGATGCCGCTTCCGGCCAGTGCGCTGGACGACGCGCAGAAAAAGGAATTCGGCGAGTTCATCCGCGAATACCTGATCGCCAACCCTGAAGTTATGCTGGAAGTGCAGGACGCACTGCAGAAGAAGCAGGAAGAGATCCGCACGCAGCGCTCTGCGGAAGCGCTCTCGACCAATCAGAATGCAATCTTCAACTCGGCCTATGATCTCGCCATCGGCAATCCGAAGGGCGACGTCACCGTCGTCGAGTTCTTCGATTACAATTGCGGCTATTGCCGCCGTGCCCATGCCGACATGGAAGCGGTGATCGAAGAGGACAAGAATGTCCGCTACGTCTTGAAGGAATTCCCGATCCTCGGGCCGGATTCGGAAGCTGCGCACAAGGTGTCGGATGCCGTGCGCAAGCTGTCGCCCGACAATTACGGCGCCTTCTTCCGTGCCATGATGACCCAGGACGGCCGCGCCTCGGAAGAGAGCGCGATTGCGATTGCCGGCGAGCTCGGCATTGCCGAAGAGGCAATCCGGGCGAAGATGGAAGAGAGCCCCAACACCGAACAGGTGCAGGAAGCATATCAGCTGGCGACCAGCCTCGGCATCACCGGCACGCCTTCTTACGTGATCGGCAACGAGACCGTTCCGGGTGCTGTGGGCAAGACCGCGCTTGCCGGCAAGATCGAAAATGTCCGCGCCTGTGGCAAGGCCACCTGCTGAACCAATCCCGCCGCCGCCTTAACCTTATACCTTAAATCCGGGGACTTGTCGGTCCGTTCGGTCCAAAGGGCTTTCCCTGCAGGGGCTCTCGGTCTATAGGAGGCGGTTGAAAGTCGACGGAAGCGTAGATGAGCAAAACCATTTTCGTGCTGAACGGCCCCAATCTCAACATGCTGGGAAAACGGGAACCCGGGATCTATGGCGGCAAGACGCTCGCCGACATCGAGGCGGACTGCAAGGCTGCCGGTGCCGAGCTCGGCCTGACCATCGACTTCCGCCAGTCCAATCACGAGGGCAGTCTCGTCGACTGGCTGCATGAGGCGGCCGACAAGGCCGCCGGCGTCGCGTTTAATGCGGGCGCCTATACGCATACCTCGGTTGCCCTGCATGACGCGATCCGCGCCATCTCTCCGGTTCCGGTGATCGAGGTGCATATTTCCAACGTGCATGCGCGCGAGGAATTCCGCCACAAATCGATGATAGCGCCCGCGTGCAAAGGCGTCATCTGCGGTTTCGGACCTCAAAGCTACATCCTGGCGCTCCAGGCGCTGAAAACCATCACGCAATAACAAGAATACAGGACATCCACTCATGGCTGAAAAGAAGTCGGGCATCGATCAGAAGCTGATCCGCGATCTCGCAAACATCCTCAACGACACGGATCTGACCGAGATCGAAGTGGAGCAGGACGACCTGCGCATTCGCGTCTCGCGCAACGGGACCCCTGTCATGATGCCCCAGCAGATGCAGGGTTACGCAGTCCAGGCGCCGGCCGCACCGGCTGCTGCTCCTGCCGCCGTCGCTGCACCCGCTGCCCCGGCCGCCCGCGACCTTTCCAACGCGGTCACTGCGCCGATGGTCGGCACCGTTTACCTGTCGCCGGCTCCGGGCGCACGCGCCTTCGTCGAAGTCGGCCAGATGGTCAAGGAAGGTCAGACGCTGCTGATCATCGAAGCCATGAAGACCATGAACCAGATCCCCTCGCCCAAGTCTGGCAAGGTCGTCGAGATCGTTATCGATGACGCAAGCCCGGTCGAATACGGCGAGCCCCTCGTGATCATCGAGTAAGCCGGATGACAGCCATCTCGAAGATCCTCATCGCCAACCGAGGCGAAATCGCGCTGCGCGTGCTGCGTGCCTGCAAGGAACTCGGCATTGCGACCGTGGCCGTCCATTCGACCGCCGACGCCAATGCCATGCATGTCCGCCTTGCCGATGAAAGCGTGTGCATCGGCCCGCCGCCGTCGCGCGACAGCTATCTCAACATTCATCAGATCGTCGCGGCCTGCGAAATCACCGGTGCTGACGCCGTCCATCCGGGCTACGGCTTCCTGTCTGAGAATGCCAAGTTCGCCGATATTCTCGACGCCCACGGCATCACCTTCATCGGACCGACGGCGGAGCATATCCGCCTGATGGGCGACAAGATCACCGCGAAGAAGACCGCTGTCGAACTCGGCATTCCCGTCGTTCCGGGCTCGGACGGCGAAGTGAAGCCGGAAAACGCGCTGGAAATCGCCCGCGAAATCGGCTTCCCCGTGCTGATCAAGGCGACGGCTGGCGGCGGTGGCCGCGGCATGAAGGTGGCCAAGACCGAGGAAGAGCTGGAAGAGGCCGTTTCGACCGCCCGTTCCGAAGCGCTTGCCGCCTTCGGCAACGATGCCGTCTATATGGAAAAATATCTCGGCAAGCCGCGCCATATCGAGGTGCAGGTTGTCGGTGACGGCGAAGGCAATGCCATCCATCTCGGTGAACGCGACTGCTCGCTTCAGCGCCGCCACCAGAAGGTCTGGGAAGAGGCAAACTCCCCTGCCCTTAACGTCGAGCAGCGGATGAAGATCGGTTCGATCTGCGCCGAAGCCATGAAGAAGATGAAGTACCGGGGCGCCGGGACGATCGAATTCCTCTACGAAAACGGCGAGTTCTATTTCATCGAAATGAACACCCGCCTGCAGGTGGAGCATCCGATCACCGAAGCCATCACCGGCATCGACCTGGTGCATGAGCAGATCCGTGTCGCCTCGGGCGCTGGCCTCTCCGTCACGCAGGATCAGGTTGTCTTCTCCGGCCACGCCATCGAATGCCGCATCAATGCCGAGGACCCGCGCACCTTCGTGCCCTCGCCCGGCACGATCACGCATTTCCATGCCCCGGGTGGTCTGGGCGTGCGCGTCGATAGCGGCGTCTATGCCGGCTACAAGATCCCGCCTTACTATGACAGCCTGATCGGCAAGCTGATCGTGCATGGACGCACCCGCGTCGAATGCATGATGCGTCTGCGCCGCGTGCTCGACGAATTCGTCGTCGACGGCATCAAGACGACGCTGCCGCTGTTCCAGGATCTCGTTGCCAACCAGGACATCGCCAATGGCGACTACGACATCCACTGGCTGGAAAAATATCTGGCCGAAACCTCGGCCAAGTAACTGACATGGCTGGGCGACGCAGCAGGAACCAGAGCATCACTCCGGAACTCCTGTTGCGCGCCTATTCCATAGGCATGTTCCCGATGTCCGACTCTGCCGACGACCCGGAGCTGTTCTGGGTCGAGCCGGAGATCCGGGGGATCATTCCGCTTGATGGCTTCCACGTCTCGTCAAGCCTTTCAAAGGCCATCCGCAAACGCCCCTTCGATATCCGCTTCGATACCGCCTTCGACCAGGTGGTGGACAAATGCGCGGAAGCCGCCCCCGACCGGCCGAGCACCTGGATCAACCAGACCATTCGCGAGCTCTATGGCGCGCTGCATCGCCTCGGCCACGCGCACAGCGTCGAGGCATGGGAGGGCGAGGAACTGGTGGGCGGGCTCTACGGGGTGTCTTTGGGCTCGGCGTTTTTTGGCGAAAGCATGTTTTCGCGGCGCACGAATGCGTCGAAGATTTGTCTCGTGTATCTCGTGGAGCGGCTTAGGGAACGCGGGTTTACGCTGCTCGACACGCAGTTCACCACCGAACATCTGAAGACGTTTGGGGCGGTGGATATTCCGAAGGAGGAGTATGGGGTGTTGCTGGATCGGGCGATGGAGAGTGAGACGGTGAGGTTTTGAGGGCGCTTGCATCTTAGTTGTCGACTAGCCGACGCCGATACTTCACATCGCTGAGTGATCAGTTGGATGAAACCAGGCGATCAAAACTTACTAGTCAGCTCCAACTTGGCCTGGAGGTTATCGCGAACGCTCTTTCGCGGTCTCAACGAGAAAGCTTGCCATTGCGCCAGCAAGATTCACGGCCAAGGCCGCGTGACGGCTAGTCGCACGGACCGGCCTTGGCCCTCGACCATGCGCGTCGCTCAGTTTGTTTCGGATCGCTCCGAGGCCCTCGACAATGGTTTGACAACCACCGAGGATACGCTTGAAGATATCCTCGGTATGTTGATCGGGAGCAAGATTAAGGCACTCGGCCGCCGTCCTGTAGAGGCGAGGCAGCTCATCTTTTTCGCCATAGGTTGCACCAGCTGCTTCAATGATATGTTTGCATACCGACTCAAGCAGCGTGCGAGCTAAGGTGATGGCACCTTCCGGATCATTCTCTCTGCGCTTTATTGCGCGTTGCCAAACGGCATGAACACCCGCCTCATCGAACGATATGAGCGCCTCAGAGACAATGCTGTCTGCAGGTTGGTTCTGAGTTGCACGCTGAACCGCTTTGGCCAGTTCTGCAGTGGGGTATTCATCAAGTACCTTCTGACCAATTTTGATGACCTGCTCAGGCGAGAGTTTCAACAATCGGATCGATACGAAGCGTTGTTTACTTGAAAACGCTTGCTCACGCGTACCCGGTTCTAGGCCGAATGCCTCGCACACATCAGCCAGAATGTTCGCGCTGACAGGATACAGTGCTTCCACGATTGCGGCCCGCAGCGCGGCAATTTTAGATTTTTCCATATCTAAACATATCCCGTGACTATGTGATCGTGTGATCTCCAAAAGCTGTCTGAGACGTTAGTGACTCTCGTGTTCCTTGAAAAGCAAAGCTGGTCGCAGAACGTCAGGCTTTCGGTGTTCCTTCTGCACAGAAACCCCTTGAGCCGAACCCTGGGTCATAGCCTACAACCGTCTCATCCGATGACGGAGGTGACATGGCAGACCACACAACAAAGGACACCTGGCTGACGGCAGCGCAGTGTGCCAAGCGCACCGGGCTGACCGTGCGGGCGCTCAGGATCTATGAGGCGGCGGGACTTCTCTCTCCGCGCCGCACGGAGAAGAACTGGCGGCTCTATGGGGCGCAGGATCTGGCGCGGCTTACCGAAATCCTGACGCTGAAGCGGCTCGGGCTGACGCTGGAGCAGATCAGCCGGCTGCTGCGTGGGCAGGCGACTGATCTTGAGCGTGTCCTGTCCGTCCAGGCGAGCGCACTTCAGGAGCAGATGGCGCGCGTCCAGCAGAGCCTCACCCTCATCGATAGCATGCAAACGAAGATGGCAACCGGGGAGATCCTCTCCACGGACGACCTGCTCGCACTCGCAAAGGATCATTCGATGACCGAAACCACCTCCCATACCATCGCCTGGCGACGCTATGAACAGATGCGACCGCGCACCGAGCGGGCGATCGACCGGAGGCTCTATGCCGATTATGCCGGCCATTATCAGCTGGATACGGTCGTCTTCACCATCCGCCACTGGGATAACAGGCTCTTTGCCCGTGTCACCGGGCAGGTCGAACTCGAGCTCTTCGCCGAAGAGGTCGACCGGTTCTTCTACAAGGCGGTGCCGGCACAGATCAGCTTCATCAGGAATGCGGAGGGGCTGGTCACGGCCCTGACGTTGCATCAAGAGGGGCACGAACAGACCGCCGAGCGGGTGGAGACGGGCGCCGCCGCAGCGCTTGAGGAGAGACTGACTGAGAGGGTCAGAGAGAAGCGGCCCATCGAGAACAGCCGGCTTCTCCTTGAGGAGCTCGTGCGTCAGTATGAGCGAGGCGCACCCGATTATGCGCGAATGACGCCACCGCTCGCGGCCATTGCGCGGGAACAGGCGGAGATCATCCGGGGTGAATGGCAGCGACTTGGGTCGATCCAGGAGATCAGCTTCAGGACTGTGACGGACGAAGGCTGGGACGTCTACGATGTCAACTTTGATAACGGACGTCAGGAGTGGAGTTTTTCACTGGCGGCAGACGGGCGCTTCAATGGCATCATTTTCCGGCGGGCGCCCTGATCAATCTCGCCGCACTCCACGTCCATCGCGCGAAAGTGGGATCCTGCCCTCACCTGAGGGATCTGCATGAACCGCCCCCACCCCATGACGGGCTGGTCGAATAGATCGACGGCGGAGATGCGCGGCGCAGGCTAAAGACGCACAGCCCGCCTGCCGCCTGTCGCAGCGCTCTTCAACACTCGATCACGATCGTTTGACACCACCTCCATTTGCTTGTGTCGCATACGAATTATGTCATTTATGCATATATCGGCGAAACGAGATGTATCGGGTTCGTCGGTGAGACACACAGGATCCGATTGCCTTACCCCAACGCCCGCCCCGCGCGGACCGACCCCGGCAGACACCGCCACAAGGAAAAGACCCATGCCCTTCATCCGCAATACCGCATTCGCCTTTGCCCTTGCCCTCTCGACGCTGGCCGCCCCCGCCATGGCGCAGGAATCCAACAAGGACTTCGTCGTCAAGGCCGTGACCGAACTGTTCTCGAACAAGGACCTGACGGCGATCGACCGTTACTGGGCCGACAGCTATATCCAGCGCAATCCGGGACTGGCTTCGACCAGCGCGGTGCTGAAGGCCGCACTGAAGGACATGCCGGCCAACATGACCTATGAAATCGGCATGGTGATTGCCGAGGGCGACCTCGTCGCCATCCATGGCCGCTATACCGGCTGGGGCCCGAAGCCGATGATCGTCGTCGACATCTACCGCGTCGAAAACGGCAAGATCGCCGAGCACTGGGATGTCGGACAGGACGAAGTGCTGGAAACCGCCTCCGGCAACCCGATGTTCGAACCGATGAAGTGAAATCTCAGGCAGGGCAATCCTGCCGACCGATCCTGGCAGTCAGGATCGCATTCGAGCACAGCCGTCGCGGGAAAACCGCGGCGGATCGCGGAGCGCCAGACGCGCGCCCGGCAGACTGTCGATTGCGGTCTGCCGATCGGGCGAGACAAAGGCGTCCGTGCCGCCGATGGCCTGGACATGCACATGATCCGCACCGATCGAGACCTGACCAAAGTCCGATCCGACGGTCTGCAAAGTTTGATAGAGCCCGGCCATCTTCCCCTCCCCGGCAATGCCATCCGGATGCCATTGGAGAAAGGCGGGGCGGATGGGTCAAGGGGAATGGAGACGTCCATGGGTCGGGTACCCCGCTCTGCCCTCCTGAGGCTGTCGAAGGGCGGGCATCTCCCCCACATGGGGGCAGGGCTATCGCATATGGATAGCTGCGGCGGTTCCTGGCTCCCTCTTCTCCCCAGCGGGGAGAAGTGCCGAGCGTATGCGAGGCGATGAGGGGGCGCCCGGCACAACTTTAGCGCTTCGCGCCCCCCTCATCCCCGGTGCAACGAGTTGCACCTGAGCCCTGCGGGCCACCTTCTCCCCGCTGGGGAGAGCGACTGTCTTGGCAGTCAAGCGTTTTGCCATGGTTTTTCGTCCCGGATGATGGCGTTGAGGATGGTGAGCAGTTTGCGCATCGTGGC
>NZ_JAUSUW010000024.1 GCF_030814435.1 Peteryoungia aggregata LMG 23059 | reverse complement strand
CAAGAGCCGTCTGTTCGGGAGCAGGTTTCTTCAACATGTCCCAGTGAATCATAAACCCCTGGATGTGACCAGGGGTTTGTCAGCAGTCTGAGGGCGCCTTCAGGCGCCCTTTTTCGTTGTTGCTCTCTGATGGAGATCAGTTGCCGCGGCGACGCGGGCGTCGGCTGCTTTCCTGCGCGCCGCTTTCGTCTGCGGTCTTGTTGCGCAGCGGCCCGATGCGATCGACGATCACCTCCAGCGTCGGGCGTGGACCGGGCGTATAGTCGTCGAGCGCCTTGCGCATGGCAGCCAGGTGGTCACACGACGTCCCGCAGCAGCCGCCGATGATCTTGGCGCCGGCATCGCGGGCGAGGCGAGCGTAGTCCGCCATCAGCGGCGGCGTGCCGGAGTAGAAGATCTCCGCGCCCCGGAATTCCGGAATGCCGCAATTGCCCTTGACGATCACGACCGCCTCCGGGTTCGCGCCGGTCATGTCGAGCAGACTTTGCAGGATGTCGGAGGCGCCCACGCCGCAATTAGCGCCAACCGCCAGCGGACCGGCGCCGATGTCGGGTGCAACACCGTGAATGTCCTTCGGATGCAGTCCCATCATCGTCTTACCGGCCGTGTCGAAGGAACCTGTAAACGTGTAGGGCATGCCGACCTTGACGGCAGCTTCGGCCGCCGCGCGGATTTCATCCGCCGATGACATGGTCTCGATCCAGGCAACATCGGCACCACCGGCCTTGAGGCCCTCCATCTGCTCGACGAAGGCTGCGACCGCATCCTCATAGGACATCGTGCCGAGGGGGATCAGCAACTCGCCGGTCGGGCCGACGGAACCCGCGACGATCACCTTGCGCGGCGCCTTATCGGCGACAGAGCGTGCGATTTCGGCCGCCTTTTTGTTGAGCTCATGGACCCGGTCCTGGGCGTGGTGCAGCTTCAGGCGGTGGCGGGTGCCGCCAAAGGAATTGGTGAGGATGATGTCGGCGCCAGCATCGACGAAATCCTGATGCAGCTTGACGATCTTTTCCGGCTGCGCCTCGTTCCAGAGTTCGGGTGCTTCGCCGGCTTCGAGACCCTGCGCGAAAAGATTGGTGCCGGTGGCCCCATCGGCGAGCAGCACGCCCTTTTCGGCCAGCAGTTCGGAAAGCGGATTGGACGGGGTTGCCATGGCGGTTCCTCTCTTTGTCATGCTGATCATATAAAGAAGTCTTTATATGGTTTCAATCTCCAAAACGACAACGGCCCCGCACTGCGCGGGGCCGTTGAGCCGCATCTCCCTTGAGGGAGAGAAAAACGCTACTCCGCCGCGAGCTGTTTGTCTTCGTGGCTCTTCGGCGTAACCATGGCGGAGATGATCTGCTGCAGGTCCGCGCGACCGATCGGCGTGCCGGCATCATCCGTAACGATTGTGCTCGACTGGCGTGCATCCGTCATGATCCGGGCTGCCGCTTCCAGAACCGTGCCGCCGGGTAGGGCAAGCCCTTCGCTCGGGCCGGCGACAGGACCCATGATCGTATCGAGACGGATCACGCGGCCGCGGTTCACTTCCTTGACGAAGGCGGAGATGTAGTCGTCGGCCGGTTGCAGGACGATCTCCTGACCGGTGCCCTGCTGGATGACTTCGCCGTCGCGCAGGATCGCGATCTTGTCACCGAGCCGCAGCGCCTCGTCCAGATCGTGGGTGATGAAGACAACCGTCTTCTTCAACTCCTGCTGCAGGTCGAGAAGCACCGTCTGCATGTCGACGCGGATGAGCGGATCAAGCGCCGAATAGGCTTCGTCCATCAACAGGATGTCGGCATCGTTGGACAGCGCCCGCGCCAGACCGACACGCTGCTGCATGCCGCCTGACAGCTGGTTCGGATAGTGGCTTTCGAAGCCGGAGAGACCGACGCGATCGATCCAGCGGCGACCGATATCTTCGCTCTTCGAACGCGGAATGCCCTGGATGTCGAGGCCGTAGACAGTGTTTTCCAGCACGGTGCGATGCGGCAGCAACGCAAACTTCTGGAACACCATCGCCGTCTTGTGGCGGCGGAACTCCCTGAGCTCCAGGGGGCTCATCCGACAGACATCGACGCCATCATAGAGCACTTCGCCCGATGTCGGTTCGATCAGGCGGTTGATGTGGCGGATCAGCGTCGACTTGCCGGAGCCGGAAAGGCCCATGACGACAGTGATGCCGCCACCCGGCATCTGGATGTTGATATCCTTGAGGCCGAGCACATGCCCATGGGTCTCGTTGAGCTCCGCCTTCGACATGCCCGCTTTCACCTGGTCGATGAATGCCCCGCCGTTCGGCCCGAAGATCTTGTAGAGATTGCGGATCTCGATGTCGTGACTAGCCATGGACGACCTCCGTATGGCGCTGAAGACGCTTGCCATAGGCCTGGCTGGCGCGGTCGAAGATGATGGCGATGGCGACAAGCGCGAAGCCGTTGAGGAAGCCGATCGTCAGGAACTGGTTGGAGATGGCCTGCAGAACGTTCTTGCCGAGGCCACCGACGCCGATCATCGAGGCAACGACGACCATGGCCAGCGACATCATGATGGTCTGATTGATGCCGGCCATGACGGTCGGCAGAGCCAGCGGGATCTGCACGTTCATCAGCTTCTGGCTCGGCGAGGAACCGAAAGCGTCAGCCGCTTCCAGGACTTCCCGGTCGACGAGCCGGATGCCGAGATTGGTCAGGCGGATCATCGGCGGCACGGCATAGATCACGACGGCGATCACGCCTGGCACCTTGCCGATCCCGAAGACCATGACGACCGGAATGAGATAGACGAAGCTCGGCATCGTCTGCATGACGTCGAGGATGGGATTGACCACCGACTGTGCGCGATCCGAGCGCGCCATCATGATGCCGATCGGGATGCCGATGACGATCGCGAGCAGGGTGGATACGGTGACGATCGCCAGCGTGACCATGGTGTCTTCCCAGAGGCCGACAAAACCTATGAACAACATGCCGATGATGGTCAGCGTCACGATGCGAAGGTTGCGGCTGGCGAAATAGACGATCAGCACCATGACAGCGAGAATGATGAACCATGGCGTGTTGACGAAGAGCGCCTCAAGCCAGTTCAGAAAGAGTTGCAGCGGATGCATCACGGCATCAATCACGTTGCCATAGGCACGCACAAAGCCTTTGAAACTGTCATCGACACTTTTGCGCACGCCGCGCATCACGGTGTCATCGATTTCCGGGAACCTGCAGAGCAGTTCCGGCAGGTAGTTGCATAATGTCGAAGCCATCTCGTTCCCCTTGTCGACCCTCGCTCTTTGTGGCGTCCGAAACGCTGCGATGGGTCCTGACGGCGATGCCATGTTCCCGAAGCGAGAGGCTAGTCGAGTTCCGGAAGGGAATTCATGCCGTCTGCGACGTCGGGAGTCGTTGAATGGCGTGATGCGGCATGCCGCTTCGCAGAAAGGGTGGCGGGCCCAAGGCCCGCCACCTGTTGGCAAAAGTCAGGCTCAGAGAGCGGCCTTGACCTTCTCGGCGACTTCCGGAGCGACCCAGGTGGTCCACATGTCCGGGTAGGTTTCGAGGAAGTGCTTGGCGCCGTCCTCGTTGGTGCCCTGGTTGTCTTCCATCCAGGCGAGAACCTTGCCGACAGTCGCATTGTCCCACTTGCGGGTCTTCACGTAGTCCATGGCAACGCCGGCCTTTTCAGCAAAGCCCTTGGTCACGACGGTGTAGACGTCGGAAACCGGATAGGCGTTCACCTTCGGATCGGCGCAATCCGGAACGGCCGTGCAGGCATCCCAGGAAGCCTTGTCGTGTTCCACGCCGAAGGACAACTTGACCATCTCGTATTTGCCGAGGATGGCGGTCGGGGCCCAGTAGTAGCCAAGCCAGCCCTTCTTGTTTTCAAAGGCATTGGCGATCGAGCCGTCAAGGCCGGCAGCCGAGCCGGTGTCGACGAGTTCGAAGCCCTTATCCTTTGCGCCAAGCGCACGGTAGAGGTTGGCGGTCGAAACCTGGCAGTTCCAGCCCGACGGGCAGTTGGTCACGGCAGCCTTGGTCGGATCTTCCGGAGCCGGGAAGAGATCGGGACGCTTCAGCGCATCCTCGACGGTCTTGATGTCAGGGTTGGCGTCGGCGATGAACTTGGGGATCCACCAGCCTTCAACGCCACCGTCGGACAGCAGCGGGGCAGCCTGGATCAGGCGGCCTTCGGCAATCGCCTGATCGAGAGCGGTGCGCACGGCATTGACCCAGAACTCCGGAGCCATGTCCGGCTGGCCCTTTTCGTTCATCGAGGCGAAGGTCGGCATGGTGTCGCCGGTAACCACGGTCACCGTGCAGCCATAGCCGCTTTCCAGGATGATCTTGTCGACATAGGCGGCAACGCCGGCCGAGGCCCAGTTCATTTCTGCGATGGAGACATCGCCGCATTCGGCAGCCTGGGCAGAGCCCGCAACTGCGTAGAGACCCGCGGCGAGAATGGTGGAAGCGATCAGCTTCTTCATGGAGTTAAGACCTCCCAGTCTTATCTTGCAGCGTTCATCGGGAAGGGCAGGGACGGCTACTGCGGACCGCTCTGCCAATTTGCTCTTCATTGCAGATGTCGACCGGGGCGCGTCACGCCGGTTCGGCATCCATGCGACCGGGCCTTGTCATGAGGGGCTTGGTACCCTGTCGACCGCGTGTCACGACAAGCAGCCTACGTCTTTGGTTTTGAAAATCAACCTCCGCCCGCCAGCACCCTTCCGTGCGATGTCGAACGCAAACCCTTGGTGCGACTGATTTTGCCGCAATTTGGCGGTCGCAAGACAGCGAACCGCTCAAACTACCGGCACCAGTGTTTGGCGGAACGCAACGGCGATGAGATCGCCGTCCCAGATGAGACTTCAACTGTCCCAACTGCGGCAATGTGTCGGGCCGGCGCGGCAATTCGCGAGCCTGCAAAAAAAAATGAAAAAATGCGTGTGATCAAACGGTGCTAACGATCCGGTAACATCTGTAACGATAGATGAAGGGGCCGACGCATTCATGTCGGTTGCGCCCCGGATCGAGTATTGCGTCCCGGGGCGTTTTGTTTTTGGGACGCCGGATGCTCGCTCGTCGACAGGCCGAACAACAAGCGCAACGAAACCTTGATCCTATGCGCGAGCAGCCGTGGCTGCCTTATCCCTTCTTCGTCGTCACAGGATTCCGCGGCTCGCGGACTTCCCAGCGAGCGACAGACTGGATGTTCGGCGCGCGACCGTTCCAGGCGATGGCGAGACTATTGCGGTTCTGCAGGATGTAGAGCATGGGTGTTTCCTGAAAATGGCCGCGCCTCTTCGGGGCGCTGGTTTCGGCCTGCAAATAATCATGCAGGCGAGCCGACGCCAGAGCGCAAACCGTCATCACGTGTCGCAAAAGCGCTACTCAAGGCCAAATGGCCGCGACAGGCTGCCGCAGTGTCGCTTTTGCGGATACTTCGGCGGTCGAAATGCGGCAAGACCATGGAAATCCGGCGAACTTTGCCGTGGCGGAAACAGGACAGGATACGATGGCACGAACGATCATGTTGCAGGGGACAGGGTCGGATGTCGGAAAGACGATATTGGTTGCGGGCCTCTGCCGGCTGGCATCGAACCGGGGCCTGACGGTGAGCCCCTTCAAGCCGCAAAACATGTCGAACAATGCCGCTGTCTCCGATGACGGAGGCGAGATCGGCCGGGCCCAATGGCTTCAGGCGCTCGCGGCGCGAACGCCGTCGTCCGTTCACATGAACCCGGTCCTCCTCAAGCCTCAGAGTGAAACGGGCAGCCAGATCATCGTGCAGGGCAAGGTCTTCGGTCAGGCCAGGGGGCGGGACTACCAGCGCCTGAAACCGCAATTGCTGGGCGCGGTCATGGAGAGCTTCGCGACAGTCGCAAACGGTCGCGACCTTGTGGTCGTCGAAGGCGCAGGATCGCCGGCCGAGATCAACCTGCGTGCCGGTGACATTGCCAATATGGGCTTTGCAACGCGCGCCGGCGTTCCGGTCGTGCTCGTGGGTGATATTGACCGGGGAGGGGTGATCGCCTCGCTCGTCGGAACGTATACAATTCTGGGCGAAGAGGATCGCAACCAGATCGTCGGTTATATCATCAACAAGTTCCGCGGCGACGTGACGCTCTTCGATGACGGGATCAGGGCGGTCAACCAGTTTACCGGATGGCCCTGTTTCGGCGTCGTGCCGTGGTTGAAGGCGGCCGGTCGACTTCCGGCAGAAGATTCGGTGGTTCTGGAACGTCTGGTGAAGGGAAGTGGCGGCGCATTGAAGGTGGCGGTCCCGGTTCTGTCCCGGATCGCCAATTTCGACGATCTTGATCCGCTGTCCGCCGAGCCGGAGGTCGACTTGGTCTTCGTCCGGCCGGGTGATCGTCTACCCCCTGACGCCGGCCTGGTCATCCTGCCTGGGTCGAAGTCGACGATCGCAGACCTTGAGGAATTTCGCGCCCGGGGCTGGGACCGCGACCTCCAGACCCATGTCCGGCGCGGGGGGCGTGTGATCGGTATCTGTGGCGGTTACCAGATGCTTGGCCGCAGCGTCGCCGATCCCCTCGGTCTTGAGGGTTTTCCGCGGGCGGTCGAAGGCCTCGGCCTGCTCGACGTCGAAACAGTCATGGCGGCGGAGAAGACCGTCCGCAACAGCAAGGCCCACTCACTCGAGCATGATGTGCCACTAACGGGTTACGAGATTCATCTCGGGATCACGCAAGGACCCGATACGGTTCGGGCTCCGATTGTCATCGACGGACGCGCCGACGGTGCGGGGTCGGCGGACGGCCGGGTGATTGGCACCTATCTGCATGGTCTCTTCACCGGCGACGCCTATCGCCGCGGTCTTCTGGCGAGCTTCGGCATCGACGGTGGCGGGATGAACTACCACAGCATGGTGGACGAGGCTTTGGACGAACTGGCAGCCGAGCTCGAAGCGCGCCTGTCGCGTGATTGGCTTGAACAGCTGCTTGGCTGAAGCGGCCCCTATGCGATCAACGCCGAGCGGCGATCGATCAGATGGCGCCGGCTTGCGGCGTCTTCGGTGAGGGCAATCGCCTTGTCATAGGCGATTGCCGCTTCGGCCGCGCGGCCTGTCTGCCCGAGCAGATGGGCGCGGGCGGCCCAATAGGGCTGGTGAAAACGGCAGCGATCCTGAGGGGCCTGGTCAAGCAGGTTGATCCCCGCCTCGGCACTCTCGATCTCCGCGACCGCGATCGCATGGCCGATCAGGGCTCCGAGGGTAGGGGAATGGACGAGCAATCCCCGATATAGATGCTCGATCGCCTGCCAATCTGTCTGACCTGTATGGTGGCGTGCGACATGCACCGCCTGGATGGCTGCCTCATAACCGAAACGGCCGGGCGCACCGCAAGCGCCGGCCCGGCGCAGGCTTTCTTCGGCCTCGGCAAGCAGGCGTTCATCCCAGAGTGCCGTATCCTGATCGCGCAGCGGCACATAGCCAAGGGTGCTGGCGTCCCGGCGGGCGGGCCGACGGGCCTCGGTGAACAGTCCGAGCGCCAATAGGGCGAGCGCCTCGCCATTGTCGTGGGCGATTTCCGCAAGCAGCCGCATCAGCCAAAGGGCTTCATCGATGAGGTTGCGGCCGTGGTCGCTCGCCGAGAAGGTCAGGTCCCAACCCAGGCTGTAGGCGCCGTAGACGGCAGTGAGCACTGCGCCGATGCGCGGTTCGATGTGGTCCCGTTCGGGCAGTTCGAACCGCAATCCGCTTTCGGCGATGCGGGCCTTGGCGCGAGACAGGCGTTGCCCCATCGCCGATGGGGATACAAGGAAGGCGGAGGCGATGCGGCGCGCGTCGATGCCGAGGACCACCTGCAGCATGAGCGGAGTATGCATGGAAGGATCGATGGCGGGGTGGGCGCAGACGAACAGCAGCCGCAACCGGTCGTCGGGAATCTCGACGTCGCCACCCGCGAGGCGCTCGTCTTCCATAAGCAGCCATCGCTCCGCACCCTTGGCCGCCGTCACCGCCCGACGCCAGCGGTCGGCATCGATCCGGCGCGCGGTGGTGATGAGCCAACCTTCCGGATTGGCCGGTACACCGTTTCTGGGCCAGTCGATGATCGCCCGCAGAAGGGCCTCGCCCAACGCGTCTTCCGCTCCAGCAATGTCATGCGAGCGCACGGCCAGCGAGGCGACGAGCTTGCCGTAGCTTCGGCGTGCAACGCCCTCGGCTGCCCTGCTGGCCGTGTCGACGCTCACGCATCAGCCTCCGAAGAGGGGGCGCACCTCGACCGCTCCGGTCGAGGCCGCCGGATTGCGGGCCGCCCACTCAAGTGCGGTGTCGAGATCCGGCACTTCGATGATGTAGAAGCCGCCCAGCTGCTCCTTCGTCTCGGCATAGGGGCCATCATGCAGGTCCCGGGTTCCGTCGCGCAGGCGCACCGTCGTCGCAGTGTGGGATGACAGCAATGCCCCGCCCCCCACCATGATTCCGGCCTCCATAAGGGATCGGGTATAAGCCCCCCAGGCCGGGCCGTCCGGATCGTTTTCCGGTTTCCGATCGGCATGATTGCCCGCTGGCACATAGTTCAGGATTGCGTAGCGCATGTCTGCCTCCCGTCACTGCTTGACCACGGCCGGCAGCAGCGCTGTTGGCCGGCGCTCAGCTGTGCACATGTCGTTATCCTCTGGCCGGACGCCGAAGTGCAAGCCGTCCGTGGACAGCGCGAGCAGGTCGTGATCCTCGCGGCAGACGGACACCGGCTTCCATGCGGCGCATCCCGTGGCGGAAATGTCGACCTCGACGCCGGTCTTCAGGCCGCAACCCGCCATCCCGAAGGCCTCGACAACAGCCGGATCCGCCGTGAGCAGCGTAACATACTTGACGTCCTCGAAGAACAAGGCTTCGAAGGCGCCGGGTACCGTGGTGGAGGCCTCTTCGATCCGATAGGGCCCTTCCGTGCGGAACCGGAAGGTCTGCATCTTCATCTCGGGATCGAGCGCGTGGGTGAAGACGAGGCTCCAGGCCCCGTCATGGAAATGGAAGCTGCGTGTCCCGTAGCCGCCATACCAGGCTTCGGGTGCCGGGCTTTCATAGGCTCCGTTGAGGGACTGGAGTTCGGCCCGTCCTGCATTGGGCTTCAGGGCCATGGCGCCGTGTGCGCCGGCCAAAAGACAGGTCGCCGACAGGGCGCAGGTGAACAGGGACTTCATCATGGTGCTCTTCCTTCGTGGCTGGAGGGGGCGCTCCAATGCGCCTTCCCATGCCATTGACGGGCGAGAACCGGAGATTTCGACAGGAGGCCGAGATTTCTATGGGAAATCCTCGGCAGGATTGCTGTGGCCCAGCCTTCAGCGGGACTCTGGAACATCCATGGGAGACGCCATGAGGGCGCCGCCGCCAAGCGAGTTGTTCTGATGTTTGAAGGCCAGAATGCTGAGCACCGAGGCGATCAGTATGATGAATATATATCGCATTGTGTTTGCTCCTGCCGGACCACCGGCAACGAGATTGCGGCAAAAGCGGTTCCAACCCCGCGCCTTTCCACCCCAGCCTTGATGCAAGACCCTGATGTGTTGCCCACGGGCCACAATCCGCTGGCGATGGACCTTAGCCGGTCGCAATTTCCGACGGCGAGGCCGTCAGCCGGCCGGTGCCGAGCGAATTCTCCGAATACTTGATCGCCAGAATGCTGAACAATGCCGCAATCATCACTGCCACCATGACGCGCATGGATTTACCCCCTGCCACGAGCCTGGTTCAGAATAGGACGAGGGTCGTTGGAGATCGGCTAAACCGATCGATAGAATGCGAGCGATCGTGCGGAAATTCTGTCTAGTCTAAAGAAAAGGCTGCCGGCTGCAATCGTATCGTGAGTTTCTTGGGCCGCAGAGGGGGCAGGTGTTCCGGTCAAGGAAGGGAACACGATCACCGTCTCGAGTGGATCAAACACGCGAAACGACCGGAGACACCACAGATGCAGATCGATGTGGCAGCAAGACTCGCGGACGAGAACTTGCGCCCAAACCAGTCTCGCTGATTGGTGATCTCGGGTGTGGTCGAAGCGACAAGCCGTGTCCGCAACATTAGTGCAATCTAAAGTTGCCAGCATTTCACACCTCACTTCTTGGATTGCGGCGTCGGGACCTTGAAGGCAAACTCAAGGCACAATCGAATCCACTGGTTGCCTCGCATCGCTCTGCCAATGGCTTCTCTTCACCGTCAATCGTGGTTGCGCAACCATTCATTCATCGCATCAACCAAGGAATACCGTGGCCGTCCGAACTCGCCCTGCGGGATCGGCTGAGCCTCAGCTTTTCTCAGTCACCAGACCGTTTTCAATAGGAGATTGCACTCATGGCCATCGTCACTGGAACCTCGGACAACGACATTCTCACGGGAACCGGCGACCCAGACGAACTCTACGGCCTTGCGGGGAATGATACGCTCAACGGGGGCAATGGAGATGATTATCTGGTCGGAGGTGCCGGGGCCGACATCCTGACGGGGGGCGGCGGGATCGACACGGTGAGCTATGCGACATCGTCATCTGCGGTGTCGATCAATCTCGATGCAGGCACGGGCAGTGGCGGGGATGCCGAGGGGGATAGTCTGATCGGTGTCGAGCGGGTGATCGGCTCTGCTAATGACGATGTGCTTGTTTCCATCACGGGCTCCAGAGTGCTGATCGGCGGTACCGGAAACGACGTCTATTTCCTTGGGACGCAATCGACGACGGTCATTGAGGATGCTGGAGGCGGTGATGACGAGATAATCGTAAATCGCACCTTCAGTATTGCTGAATACACGCATATCGAGAGGCTGACCTACACAGGAACTGCCGGCGCAAGTCTATGGGGCAATGAAGGTGATAACATTATCACCGGCGGCAGCGGAAACGACAATCTTTGGGGAAACGGCGGTAACGACGTCCTCCTAGGGGGGAATGGTGACGATAGACTTTATGCGGGTTCCGGAACTGATGTGCTGGATGGTGGGGCCGGCCAAGACCTCGTCTCGTACGTGAACGCCAGTGCCGTCACCATCAACACGAAGACAGGGGTTCATGCGGGTGACGCTGCCGGTGACGTGTTTTACGACATTGAGACCTTCGCTGGGTCTAATCAGGATGACATTTTCATCAGTGGTGACGCGGCGGACAGCTTCAACGGATTGGGTGGATTTGACACGGTAGACTATTCAGGCTCCTGGAGTGGCGTCAACGTTGATCTGGTCAATGGAACGGGGACTGGCGGGGATGCTGAAGGGGATAGTTACTCTCGCATCGATCAGGTGATCGGCTCGCAATACGATGATGTCCTGAGCGCTCCGGGGCGGAACAATAACAACGACGAACCCGACATCGTGCTTGCTGGCGGGATGGGGGATGACGTCTATATTGTTTCGGATTCCGGTGTCAGCGTCGTAGAGCAAGCTGGTGAAGGTAATGACGAGATCTTGACTTCGTCTCACTACGCTATGGACCCGTCGGCTGATGTAGAGAGGCTAACTTACATCGGAACTGGCAATACTTCGCTGAGCGGCAGCAACAGTAGTAACACGATCACAGGCGGCGCGGGGAGCGACCAGATTTCTGGAGGCGGGGGAGACGACCTGCTTATTGGGCTTGATGGCAATGATGGCTTGCACGGAGACGACGGAAACGATCATCTTGAAGCTGGCGCCGGTGATGATCGTCTGGTCGGAGGGAGTGGTGCAGACATTCTTGATGGCGGTGACGGGTTTGACCGAGTCGATTATGACGGAGCCTATGCCGTCACCATTAACTTCTTGACCGGTCTCCACTCCGGCGCTGCTGTTGGAGACACTCTCATCTCCATCGAGGCCATCATGGGGTCGCGGGGTGCTGACACCGTCATCAGCGGTGGTGAGGCCGTTTTCTTCGATGGTGGCTCGGGGGTCGATACCGTCGATTACTCCAGTTCCTCTTCAGCAGTCGTTGTCACGCTTGGGTCCGAAGGACACACGACAATCGGTGCAGGCGGAGACGCCGAGGGCGATCAGTATCTTGATGTGGAGCGCGTGATTGGTTCCGATTTGGACGATACTTTATCATCTTCAGTCGCGGGGCACACATTGGCGGGCGGAGGCGGTGACGATACCTATATCGTCAATGGCTCGACAAATGTGGCAATCGTCGAGGAAGGAGATGCGGGGACGGATGAGGTCCGGGTGGTCGCATCGTATACGCTCGGCGCCAATCTCGAAAACCTTACGCATGTCGGCACAGGAAACGTTACTCTGACAGGTAACGAGGCAAACAACGTAATTGTGAGCGGCGTGGGGAATCAGAACCTGCTCGGAGGGGCCGGGGATGATGAGTTGCGTGCTGGCGCTGGTGACGACGTCCTGACGGGTGGCGCGGGGGCCGATCTTCTTGATGGCGGCGCCGGCTTCGACTACGCCAGATATCTCGGTTCCACAGCTGTCAGAATTGACTTGAAGACTGGACTGCATACCGGCGAGGCTGAGAACGACACGTTTGTTTCCATCGAAGGTTTCATCGGATCGAGCTTTGCCGATACCTTTGTCAGCGGCGCCGAAATGGTCAGCTTCGATGGTTCTGCCGGTGTGGACACCGTCGACTACTCAAGTTCCATGGCAGCCGTGACTGTCAGCCTTGGGGCTGCCGGGGTCACGACGACGGGTGTCGGGGGCGATGCCCAGGGCGATCAGCTCGTGAACATAGAGACGGTGATCGGATCCGCCTTCAACGATACACTGTCTTCAGCCATTGCCGGGCATTCGCTCATGGGTGGTGCCGGGAACGACGTCTACATCATCGGAGCTTCAACGGTGACGGTCACGGAAGCGGCCAATGGCGGTGTCGATGAAGTGCGAACTTCGACAGGACCCTATACACTCGGGCAGAATCTGGAAAACCTGACCTATACAGGCACGGCCAATGTCACGCTGACCGGCAATGACCTCAACAACATCATCACCAGCGGAGACGGAAACCAGATACTGGTTGGCGGTGCAGGCGACGACCAGCTCATCGGCGGGAATGGCAATGACACGCTCAGAGGCGACGCCGGAAACGACACCTTGCTGGGCGGCGCTGACAACGACATCCTCATCGGGGGTGCAGGCGCGGATACGCTCAACGGCGGAGCAGGCTTCGACAATGCAAGCTATGCCGGTGCTGCGGCAGTCGCGATCAACCTGAAGACCAGCGTTCACACGGGCGAAGCGGCGAATGACACGTTTGTCGGGATCGAGGGCTATATCGGGTCGAGCTTTGCCGACACCTTTGTCAGCGGCGCAGAGATGGTCGTCTTTGACGGTGCTGCCGGTGTGGACACCGTCGACTACTCAAGTTCCATGGCAGCCGTGACTGTCAGCCTTGGGGCTGCCGGGGTCACGACGACGGGTGTCGGGGGCGATGCCCAGGGCGATCAGCTCGTGAACATAGAGACGGTGATCGGATCCGCCTTCAACGATACACTGTCTTCAGCCATTGCCGGGCATTCGCTCATGGGTGGTGCCGGGAACGACGTCTACATCATCGGAGCTTCAACGGTGACGGTCACCGAAGCGGCCAATGGCGGTGTCGATGAAGTGCGAACTTCGACAGGCCCTTATACACTCGGGCAGAATCTGGAAAACCTGACCTATACAGGCACGGCCAATGTCACGCTGACCGGCAATGACCTCAACAACATCATCACCAGCGGAGATGGAAACCAGATACTGGTTGGCGGTGCGGGTGACGACCAGCTCATCGGCGGGAATGGCAATGACACGCTCAGAGGTGACGCCGGCAACGACACCTTGCTGGGCGGCGCTGATAACGACATCCTCACCGGCGGTGCGGGTGCGGATACGCTTAACGGCGGTGCAGGCTTCGATTATGCGAGCTATGCCGGGTCTTCTGCGGTGACCATCAACCTGAAGACCGGTGTGCATACGGGTGAAGCGGCGAATGACACGTTTGTCGGGATCGAGGGCTATATCGGATCGACGGCGGCCGACAGCTTCGTCAGCGGCTCCGAAGTGGCGCTGTTTGACGGCGACGGCGGAGTGGACACCGTCGACTATTCGAGTTCCTCGGCAGCTGTGACTGTCAGCCTCGGCGCGGCTGGCGTGACCACAACGGGTGTCGGAGGCGACGCCCAAGGAGACCAGTATCTCGACATCGAGCGGGTCGTGGGCTCGGCCTTCAACGACACGTTGTCATCTGCGGTCTCCGGCCACACACTGGTCGGCGGCGCCGGGAACGACATCTATGTGGTCGGTCATGCAGGCGTGACCGTGACCGAAGCCACGGATGCCGGCACCGATGAGGTGCGCACGACGCTTGCGACCTACACGCTCGGTGCCAACCTCGAAAACCTGACCTATACGGGAGGCACGACAGCCACTCTCACTGGCAACTCGGCGAACAACGTCATCTCCGGTGGCGGTGGCAATCAGACCATGTCCGGCGGCGCCGGTGACGACCAGCTGCTGGGCGGCGCCGGTGACGACATCCTCATCGGTGGGGTCGGTGGCGACGCTCTCGATGGCGGTGCAGGCTTCGATTATGCGAGCTATGCCGGGTCTTCTGCGGTGACCATCAACCTGAAGACCGGTGTGCATACGGGTGAAGCGGCGAATGACACGTTTGTCGGGATCGAGGGCTATATCGGATCGACGGCGGCAGACAGCTTCGTCAGCGGCTCCGAAGTGGCGCTGTTTGACGGTGATGGCGGATTGGACACCGTCGACTATTCGAGTTCTACGGCCGCTGTCACCGTCAGCCTCGGCGCGGCTGGTGTGACCACGACGGGTGCCGGGGGTGATGCCCAGGGCGACCGGTATCTCGACATCGAGCGGGTCGTGGGCTCGGCCTTCAACGACACGCTGTCATCTGCGGTCTCAGGCCACACGCTCGTTGGCGGAGCTGGAAACGACATCTATGTGGTCGGTCATGCAGGCGTGACCGTGACCGAAGCCACGGATGCCGGCACCGATGAGGTACGCACGACGCTTGTGACCTACACGCTCGGTGCCAACCTCGAAAACCTGACCTATACGGGCGCTGTCAACTTTCAGGGCAACGGAAACAATTTGTCCAACATCATCACTTCGCAGGGTGGCGCAGACACACTCTACGGGTACGAGGGCAACGATACCTTCATCGGGGGAGCCGGTGTCGATTCGATCTTCGGGGGGGGCGGGTCTGATACGTCCAGCTACTTCAATTCGAACGCGGCCGTTTTCGTCGATCTTCAAGCCCTGACTGCCATAGGCGGGCATGCACAAGGTGACGTCCTCAACAGCATTGAGAATCTCGTAGGCTCGGCGTTCAACGATAGCCTGGTTGGAGATTCAGGTTCCAACCGATTGTCCGGCTTGAATGGAACCGACATCATCAACGGAAACGGAGGCAATGACTGGATCGACGGGGGAGCGGGTGCCGACATAATCGACGGCGGCGCAGGCATAGATACCCTGTCTTACAGCGCGTCTTCAGCCGCAGTAACGATTGACCTGGCTACAGATGTTCATACGGGCGGTGACGCGCAAGGCGACCAGATCTCACTGGTCGAAATCATCGAGGGTTCAAGTTTTGCGGACACTTTCGTTGGGGAAAGCGGGTTTACGCTGCGCGGTGGCCTGGGTGACGACACCTATGTCATCGACATGGACAACGTCGTCATCGGCGAGAATTTGAATGAGGGCAACGACACAGTTCGAGTTTCCGTCGCCTCCTACACGCTGCAAGATCACATTGAAAATGTCGTCTTTACTGGTGTCGGCTCCTTCTCGATCGTGGGGAACGCTGCCGACAACCTGCTATGGGGAGGAGGGGCTGCTGACTCCCTCTCTGGCGGCGCTGGCAACGATACGCTTGTGGGTGGTGCCGGAGGCGATACCCTGAACGGTGGCGTTGGTATCGATACCGCTGACTATTCCGGCTCGTTTGCTGCTATTTCTATCGATCTTGCCAACGGCACCGGATCGGGCGGCGATGCCGAGGGCGATACCTTTAGCGGCATCGAAAAGCTGATTGGAACGACGTTTGACGATGTCTTCGTCAGTGGCGCCGCAGGCAATCATTTCGTGGGCGGCAGCGGAAACGATATCTATCTGGTCAACCATGCCGACGTGATTGTTGAGGAACTCGCCTCGCAAGGTGAGGATGAGATCCGGACGACGCTGTCGACATATTCGATTGCCGGTAACGCAGCGATCGAGCGTCTCCGATATACCGGGGCGTCGGATTCCAGTCTGACTGGTAATGCTGGCGCGAACGTTCTTATCGGTGGAAGCGGCAATGACGTTTTGATCGGTGGAGCAGGCGCCGACCAAGTCATCGGCGGAGCCGGTTCAGATTCCGCGAGCTACGCGAATGCGGCAGCAGCCGTGACTCTCAACTTCGTGACCGGTATCCACACCGGTGACGCTGCGGGTGACGTATTCGACGGCATTGAGGCGTTCATCGGCTCCAATCTCAATGACACGTTCTTCCTGTCGGCAGGTGCAGAACGGGTCAATGGCGGCGCCGGAAGTGACATTGCAAATTATTCGCTTTCCTCTTCTGCCGTCGCAATCGATCTGACTGCCAATATTCACTCCGGCGGCTTTGCTGAAGGCGACGATCTTTCCGGTGTTGAGCGCGTGGTCGGTACGTCCTTTGGCGACACGCTTGCCTCTGCTACGTCAGGGCATGTTCTGACGGGTGGAGCGGGTGACGACATCTATGTTATCAGCGGCAGTGGGGTTTCAATTGTCGAATCTGCTGGCGGCGGGGCAGACGAAATTCGCACCTCGGTTGCAAATTACTCTATGGCGGGCTTCAGCAATGTGGAGAAGCTCACCTATACCGGCACGTCCAATGCCGTGTTGACCGGCAATGCAGGCAACAACACCATTGTCGGCGGTCTGGGGAATGACCGATTGGTTGGCGGCGCAGGTGCAGACCTTCTGATTGGCGGAGCCGGAGTCGATACGGCCAGCTATGCCAACGCCGCCAGCGCCGTGACCATCAACCTGCATTCGGGCACCCACCTTGGGGATGCGGCCGGAGATGTTTTTGACAGCATCGAGGGCTATCTCGGCTCCGCGTTTGAGGACACTTTCGTCGGCAATTCGACCGGCAACACGTTCAATGGTGGTTCCGGTGTCGACACAATCGACTATTCAAGCTCAACCGAAGGGGTAAATGTCAACCTGACGACGAACAGTCACTCGGGCGGTCACGCTTCCGGCGACAGTCTCGTCAGTATCGAGCGGGTGGTCGGGACCGCATTCGATGACATCATCGCTTCGGCGACGGCGGGTCACATGCTTGAGGGTGGGGCAGGAGATGACACATACCTGATCGGAGATCATGGTGTGATCGTGAATGAGGCTGACGCATCCGGGCTCGACACCATCATTACATCAGTCGCCAGTTATTCCATCGCCGGTACGACCGGGATTGAGCGACTGACATATAATGGATCCGCCGCCGCAAATCTGGTCGGCAATTCTGGGGATAATGTCCTGACCAGTGGTGCAGGAAACGACGTCCTTGAGGGCGGCGGCGGCGACGATGAGCTTAGAGGCTCCGTCGGCGACGACACCTATGTCTACTCGAGAGGGGACGGAAACGACCGAATCATTGAAGATCCTGCTGCGGGGGCGACTGATCAACTAATCTTTCAGGATATCAGCTCTACCGAGGTACAGGTGCAGCGCCTTGGCAGCGATCTTCGGCTTCAAATTCCAGAAAGCTATGTCGGTGTGGGTGACAGTGGATCCATCGTCATCGTGGGTGCCTTTGCAGAGGGCGACCACGCGGGTATCGACACCATCGTGTTTGCTGATGGCGTGATCTGGTCGACAAGCGACATTCAGGCGCTTGTGCTCAACGCAACCTCCACAGAGGGCGATGATCTGATCGAAGGCTTCAGCGGTGCCGATGTCATTGACGGAAAGGCAGGAGCGGACGTCATCTTGGGTGCCGACGGCAATGATGTGATCGATGGTGGCTTGGGCGACGACATCATCAGCACGGGCTCTGGCAACGACACGATCGTCTTCCGTCCAGACTTCGGTGTCGACACCGTCTCCGATTTCCAGGCCGGAGCGGCGTCGGACGATGTGATTGAGTTCGCCGGTGGGCTGTTCACCGACTTTGAGGCTGTTCTTGCATCTGCGACAGAAGTGGGCAGTGACACGATTATCAGCTATGATGCCCACAACAGTATCACTCTGAAGGACGTCGCGCTGTCCTCTTTGCATCAGGACGACTTCCGGTTTGTGGCATGAGCTGAATGACAAGCAGTAGTCCCGACATCGTGCTGAGGCGGCCATTGGTCGCCGCAGCTTTGAAGCAGCTGCGGTCGACGTTTTTGACGGTCGCGGCCGTGAGTGCCGTCACCAACCTGCTGATGCTGACCGGTCCCTTGTTCATGATGCAGGTCTATGACCGGGTGCTGGCGAGCCGCAGCGTGCCAACGCTGGTAGCGCTGTCGTTGCTGGCCATCGGGCTCTATCTGTTTCTCGGGGTGCTGGAGCTTCTGCGCTCCCGGATCCTGACGCGCGTCGGACAGCGGATCGAGGAAAACCTCGGGGACGCCACCTTCCGCGCGGTGATGGTTCTGCCGCTCAGGATGTCGCGCAAGGAAGCTGTGTCACAACCGATCCGGGACCTTGAGCAGATCCGGCAGTTCATGGGCGGGCCGGGGCCTGTCGCGATTTGCGACATGCCATGGCTGCCGCTTTATGTCGGCATTCTCTTCCTCTTTCATCCGCTTCTCGGCTGGCTCGCCATTGCCGGCGCGGTGGTCCTGATTGCGCTGACGATCACCAGCGAGTTTCTCTTGCGCAATCCCATGCGGCGTATTGCGCAGTTTGCAGCCGCCCGGGCGGAGTTTCTTGAGGCTGGGCGGCGCAATGCCGAGGCCCTGCAGGCCATGGGCATGCGCGGTGCCTATACCGCCCGCTGGCGCGAGGCGAATGCGGAGTATCTGGCGGAACAGCAGCGAACGGGCGATGCGACCAGCAGCTTCTCGACCACATCCAAGATCTTTCGGCTGGCGCTTCAGTCCGCAGTGCTTGCCCTCGGTGCGTGGCTTGCGATCAATGGGATGGCCTCTCCCGGCGCGATGATCGCAGCCTCAATCCTGACCGCACGCGCATTGGCGCCGATCGAACAGGCGATCGGCCAGTGGCGGGGCTTTGTCAATGCAAGGCAGGCACGTGATCGGCTTTACAAGCTTCTGGAGCAGTTTCGCGAGGATGTTCCGCGCATGGCGCTGCCGAGGCCGGCGACCTCTTTTGCTGTTGCCGGCCTGACCGTGGTTGCGCCCGGCGCCAACACGCCTGTTGTCCGCGACATCAGCTTCAGCGTCAGCGGGGGGCAAGGTGTGGGGATCATCGGTCCCAGCGGTTCGGGCAAGTCTTCGCTCGCGCGGGCGCTGGTTGGTATTTGGCCGCCTGCGAGAGGTAGCGTTAGGCTGGATGGCGCAGAACTCGACCAATGGGATCCCGAGGCGCTTGGTCCTTCCATCGGCTATCTGCCGCAGGGCGTCGAACTCTTCGACGGGACGATCGCCGAGAACATCTGCCGCTTTTCAGCTGATGCACAGCCGGAGCAGATCATCGAGGCGGCGAAACTTGCCGGCGTCCACGAACTGATCCTGTCGATGCCTGATGGGTACGATACACGGATCGGCGCAAGCGGCGCGATCCTCTCGGCCGGCCAGCGGCAGCGGGTCGGTCTTGCGCGCGCGCTGTTCGGCAAGCCGTTCCTGATCGTGCTCGACGAGCCGAATGCCAGCCTTGATGCGGAAGGTGAGACAGCGCTGACACACGCCATGCTGGCCCTGCGGGAAGCGGGATCCATCGTCATCGTGATCGCGCATCGGCCGAGCGCGCTGGCGGCGGTCGATCAGGTCCTGGTGGTGGCGCAGGGCGCGATGGTCACCTTCGGGCCGCGCGACGAGGTGTTGCGCAAGACAACCATGCGGGCGGTGGCCGAGAAATGACCGACAGGCAAAGCATGACGCCAATTGCGCGTTCGATCCGCACCTATTCGCTCCTGGCCTTTCTCACCATGCTGGTGTTGGTGCTCGGCTTCGGCGGCTGGGCCGCGACGGCTAAGCTGTCAGGCGCCGTCATCGGTCACGGCGTCGTGGTGGTGGATGGCAATGTCAAGAAGATCCAGCACCGCGCCGGCGGCATCGTCGGCGAGATCCTTGTCCGCAACGGAACCCGCGTTGCGGAAGGCGACCTGCTGATCCGGATTAACGATACGATCACGCGCGCCAATCTTGCCATCGTCACCAAGCAGATCGATCAGCTCGCTGCGCGACGTTCGCGGCTTGTCGCTGAGCGAGATGGGTTGGCGGCCATGGCGACAGGCGAGACGACCCGTCTCGACAAAACGGAAGATGTGCAAAGCTACATCCGCGCCGAGCAGGCGCTGTTTGCGGCACGCCGGGAGACGCTTCAGAGCCAGCAGAGCCAGCTCCGGCAGCGGATTGGTCAGATCGGGCAGGAAACCGATGGGCTGACTGTTCGGCTCAGGGCGAAAGAGCAGGAACTGTCCTGGGTGGAGCAGGAACTCGTGCGGGTGCGCAGCCTGAGTGGCCAGCAGCTCATCCAGTTCAACCGGCTTGCCGAGCTGGAGCGGCTGAAAGCGCAGCTCGATGGAGAGCGTGGCCAACTGATTGCGGAGATTGCCCGGGCCGGAGCGCGGATCACGGAGACCGAGCTGCAGATCCTGCAGTTGGACCAGGATCGGCGGACCGAAATCGTTACCGAGCTTCGCGATGTCGACAACAAGCTCGCGGAACTCGAGGAGCAACAGATCACCGCCGAGGATGAGCTGAAACGGGTCGAGATCCGCGCCCCCCAGGACGGGATCGTGCATGAGCTTGCCGTGCACACGATCGGTGGCGTCATCGGGCCCGGCGAGACGGTGATGCAGATCGTGCCCAGCAACGATAGCCTCGTCGTCGAGGCGCGGATCATGCCGGCCGATATCGACCAGCTTCATCCAGGTCAGGATGCCGTCTTGCGCTTTTCCGCCTTCAACCAGCGTACCACGCCTGAAGTCTTCGCCAAGGTGGAAACGGTCGCGGCTGATCTCGTCACCAATCCGCAGACGGGCGAGGCCTGGTATTCGATCCGCATCCGGATCCCGGCAGAAGAGATGGCAAAGCTCGGAAACCTCACCCTGCTCTCAGGCATGCCGGTGGAGGTGTTCGTCAAGACAGGCGACCGGACGGCGATGTCCTATCTGCTCAAACCGCTGTCGGACCAGTTGGCGCGGGCGATGAACGAGGACTAGAGAACTGTCTGTCTTTCATGCCTTGGTTCACAGAGCAGCGAGACAGGAAAGTGCTCGTTCTGTTTCCGTTCCCTCTAGCTGCTAACGTCCTGGCTCCGTTCATCACCTATGCCAGCGGATATGATTGCGAGTGGGCGTCGAAAGTTCATGATTAACTCGGGGCTATTCAATCCGTAGAAATATAGATCTGGCTGGCTTTGTGAACGGCAGACTGGAAAATCTTAAGAGAATGAGGCATTCTCAACCCGGCCGGGTGTTGTAGGGACTAGGCGGGTGAAAGAGTTTATTGGCAAGCTGCGCGCGCTGATTACTGACAATCCTGTCCTGATTGCGGCGGGAGTGCTCCTTGCCTTTTTCAATTCTGTCAATGGAATCATGCAGAAGATTGCCAGCCCTGTCCTGCGTGATGGTTTCATTGTCCTGTTAGGCATAGTTACTGCCGCGCTGCTTGTGCGGTATTATGTGCACACTGCGCATCCGAGCTTTACTCACGCCCGTGACAAGTTGAAAGCAAATCCCTGGCGGTATGCAATTGCTGAGACATGGGTGGCGCTGTCGATCACTGTCATCCTCCTGGTGGTGATATTGGCGGCCGTTTCCGTACCGGCACAGGCGCTGGCCACCCATGCCATGCCACCCTACACGGCTGTGGCTCACCAAAAGCGCCTGCCCGCTGAATGCCGGAAATGCCCGATTTTGATAGACGGCTCTGGACGACAAACCGGATCTGATTGCCTCAAAACGGATCCTGGCGGTGTGGTGAATGTCAATCTGGACAGATGGCGCGACTATAGGCCGGTGAAGATCAAAGCGATCTGCACCAACGGAAGTTCAACGGAAGTCAACTTGGACTAGAGTTGCTACATGCTAAGAAACCCGTGCCTGAAACTAGCGATCCTGTTTGCCGCTCATTTGGTCCAGTCCTCTCAGAGCTTCGCGCTGGATTTACCCGAATGTGAGCCGGAAGCGGGGAGCGCAACGCTCGAGTTTACGACCAGCTTCCGTTTCATAAATGCGGCCTTCAATCAGCCGGACTTTCTATTGAGCCTCAGTTCAAGCGCCAAGTCCTGGAACGATGGTACCGAAACTCACTTTGCCTATGGCGTACCCGGCACATCTTTAGAAGAAAACGGCGCGCTCTACACCCGTCACTGTCTTCTCTTGGACGCATTGGAAAGACTGGACCGCGCCCCGCAATCAATAACCGTCACGTTCGGGCCACGGGAACTGGAATTGACTTTGATAGGACTTCAAAAGGAACTCGATGCGGCGCGCGCAGCTCTGGCGGCCAACCCCGGTCACTCGGTGGTGCTGCGCGAGCCTCAAGTGATCGAAATTGATCCGGCCACCGATCCAGATTGGGTGTCGATAGATCGAGCGCAACTCGTGAAGCTTTCCGATGGCAGGCGAGCTCTGAGACTGAAGTTACACAACAACGGGAAGACACGCACCCAACCAGCTAGCCTGCAGCTCGCCGCTGCTGAAGACGGATGCATGCTGGCTTCGATTGGTGAGATCGTTCACGTCAACGTCCGCTTCCGCATGGCTGGAGGGGGACTCGAAGCGCTGGTGAACGATCCGGAGTATGGCGACGAGCAGGTAGCCGATATCGCCACCACTACGGACGCATGTGGCTATTTAAGCATGCGATTTCAGCTCGCCACAATTCCCTCTATGCCACCCGGCGAAGCGTTGAGCCTCAACTTCATCTTCGACGCGGTGGACGACCAACCCTTCTGGGAGCAGTTCAAATATGTCAGGATGTCGTTCGAGAACGACAGCTTTTGGCCACCTCACACATACATTGATGTCCACTAGCGACGCAGAGTAGTTCAACTTCCGGTTCAAAATCTCGCTTGTCAGGCCGAAGATCGACGTATTTAGTGAAGAAATGTAAGTGGCGCCGTTCCGCCGCACTTGATGGCAGCTATTCATCTATCATCAATCTCCCGGACTGGACTGGCGCCTCCCGGCCCCATTACGTCTTGTTCATCCCTTGTCGTTGAATCCGGCACTATCTTTCAATTTGCCAAGCAATTGTTTTCTCGAACTATCAATTGCGGGTTCCAGGCGAACACTATGCTGTCGTGTGCTGTCGAGAGATGAGGTTTGGCTTGTCTGGTGCTAGAGTTTCGTCGGCGCAATCGTATCGGAAATGTAGTAGCGGAATTTTTCGGTAAGCCCAATCAAGCCTGGTCAATGTGCGAGGAAAACATCGCTTACAGTGGAACGAGTTTTCCGCCATCCCATTTTTCGTTCAGCCGCTTGGCTTGGATGCGAAGGCCGAGCCATTCCCCGCTCTCGATATGCCAGAAGTCAAGATCCAGATCGCCACCGGTCTTGGCTTCCGGTGGATACTCAATCACCAGATTCGGGCCAGCAAAAGCTGCAAGCGAAGCTGTGAACGTATCTGTCAGCGTTTCCTCCCGGAAGCGACCTCTCTTCAGTTTGCTCTCGCTATCCAGAAGGGCTCCGATAAGACCCGGCAGTTTTGTCGCGAGTTGACAAAGCGTTGTCATCCCTTCGCTCCCCGTCCACGCTTGCCCTTCGGTGACGCCTCGCGCTCGGCGCGGATGCGGGCGAGGAGGTGTTCGGCAGGTTCATCGTTTTCGTCCTGGGGGACCAGTTCGCCGCGGAAGGCTTTGGCCAGGATCGCCTCGTCCAGCCGGGCCACCAGCTCCAGCGCGCGCTTTGCCTCTTTCGCCAACCGATCGATTTTGGCGAAGGCGGATTCGATGCGGCGGACGATTTCGTGTTGCTCTTCGATGGGTGGGACCGCGAGCGCGAACTCATTCAGCTTGGACGCACTGATGTTGGATTGGCTTACGCCATCCGTCTTGGCGTTCCATGAAAATTCACGGCCGGACGGGCTGTTCAGAGCGTAAGTGAGATAGCGAGCGTCCAGATGGGGCCCAGCGACGATCCTTATAAGATATCCGGCAAAGATCGCGTCGCGCTCGCCGTTATACATAGCCGTTTTGCCAACCAAGGCTGGACTATTTGTTCTGTTAAAAAGGACGTCGCCCGGGACAAGTCGATACTTTTTAATCTCATCCTTGTCGTCCGTGTATACCAGATCCGCCCAATCGAGCTTACCGTTTTGAATATTGCCCATCCTAAGAACGGGAATGTTGATTTCCACTGAGAGCTGACCCGGCGTTTCCACCGAGAATTGACCCGCCTTTAGGTATCGTTCGTGTTGTTGGTCTGGGTCAAGTTCCTGC
>NZ_JAUSUW010000023.1 GCF_030814435.1 Peteryoungia aggregata LMG 23059 | reverse complement strand
CAATCAGGTCGCGCTTATCGACCTCCTCAAAAGACAATGACTGTCAGGCATGTCTATGAACATCTGTCAGGAATGTCTCCGGGCTTTACACTTGTGCCGAGGACCCACGACGTGAATAAAATCAATCGGTTGCAGATGCTCGGGACAAGCCCGAGCATGACGAATGACCCGCCCTGCCCTCAGCTGCGCGGCTTCAAATTCTCCGGATCATAGAGCGGCTTATACCCCACCGCCGCAACCTCCACCGGGAACGTCTCAGCAAAATATTCCACATTCAGCTTCCGCCCCACCTCGCAATACTCCGCCGGCAGATAGGCGAGCGCGATGTTCTTCCCGATCGTCGGGCCATAGGCCACCGAGGTCGTGTAGGAGCGCCGTCCGAGGCTGTCGATCAGGACTTCGCCGGTGGCGGGGTCGACGACCGGCATGGAGCCGACGGGGTAGCGGGCGACGCCCTTGCTGTCGACATTGTCGGTCATCACGAGCGTGCAGAGCATGGCCGGCTGCTTAACCCGAGCCTTGTATTCGAGGTGCTTGGCCTTGCCGCGGAAATCGGCTTCCTTGACCTTGGGACGCGCCAGATCGGCTTCGATCAGGTTGTACTGGGTCAGAAGATCGGCGTTCTGGAGGCGCAGGCTCTTTTCCATGCGGCGGGAATTGGCATAGGTCTCGACACCGAAGGCCATGACGCCGGTGGCGCGGAGCGCATCCCAGACGGCGAGGCCGTCTTCGTATTTCATGTGCAGTTCCCAGCCCTGCTCGCCGACATAGGAGATGCGGAAGGCGGTCACGGACTTGCCTGATATTTCGATCTGCTTGATCGCGGCGAAGGGGAAGTTTTCCGGGTCGAGACCAGCCGGATCGGCGACGGCCTTTTTCAGCGTGTCGCGGGCGTTCGGGCCCCAGATGCCGATGGTGATGTATTTTTCCGACGTGTCGGTGATGGTGACATCAAGGCCGCGATCCTGGGCGACGCGCTTCATGTAGTGGAAGTCGCGCGGGCCGGCATCGGCGCCGTTGACCAGGCGGCAGCGGTCGGCGAGGCGGAAGACGGTGAAGTCGGCGCGCACCATGCCCTCGTCGTCGAGGAAGTGGGTGTAGATGCCCTTGCCGATATTCGCGTCACCGCCGATCTTGGCGGCGCAGAGCCATTCCAAGAGTTCGACATGATCTGGGCCTTCGATGTCGACCATGTGGAAGTGGCTGAGATTGACGATGCCGCAATCCTCGCTCATCGCCAGATGTTCGGCGTTTGAGACGCGCCAGAAGTGCCTGTTATCCCATTCGTTTTCACGAACCGGAACGCGATCGCCGTATTTTTCGAGCAGGTGCTCATTGGCGGCATAGCCATGCGCACGCTCCCAGCCGCCGAGTTCCATGAAGTAGCCGCCGAGTTCGACTTCGCGCTCGTACATCGGCGAGCGCTTGGCGTTGCGGCCAGAGGCATAGGGTTCGCGGGTATGAACGGCGGGGAAGTAGATCTTCTGGGCGGCCTCGTAGCAGCGGCCGGCGATGAAGTCTTCGGTCAGCTGGTGCGGGTAGAAACGGGCGTAATCGATCGAGTTGTGGTCGATCTCGGTGCGGCCATCGGTCATCCAGTCGGCGATCAGCTTGCCGTAGCCCGGACCGTCCTTGACCCAGATGGCGACGCAATACCAGAGGCCGCGCACCTTCTGGCTTTCGCCGCAGGACGGGCCGCCGGCAGCCGACACCTGCAGCAGGCCGTTGAAGCTATGGCTCTCATTATAGCCGAGTTCGCCGAGGATCGGCGTCAGCTCCATGGCGCGTTCGAGCGGCTCGAGGATCTGCTCCATCTCAAGGTCGCGCTGCGAGGGCGAAAGCCGCGCCTCGTGCTTTTCCAAGAGTTCACGCGGATGGCACATGCGCGGATTGGTCTGCTCGTAATAGCCCCATTCGATCTGGCCGCCCTCGGAGGTCTTCGGGTCGCCGGTGTCGCGCATATAGGCGGAGTTGCCCTGGTCGCGCAGCAGCGGATAGCCGATGTCCTTGCCGGTGCCTTCGAACTCGTTGTAGGGACCGAAGAAGGTCAGCGGATGGTCGACCGGCATGACCGGCAGGTCCTCGCCAACCATTTCGGCAATCAGGCGGCCCCAGAGACCGGCGCAGACCACGACGTGATCGGCCATGATCGTGCCGCGATGGGTGACGACGCCCTTGATACGGCCACCCTCGACGATCAGCGACTGGGCCGGCGTATTGCCGAACATCTGAAGCTTGCCGGACTTCTCCGCCGCATCGACGAGCTTGCCGGCGACGGTCTGCGAGCGCGGAATGACGAGGCCGGCATCCGGATCGAACATCCCGCCCATGACCTGGTCTTCCTCGATCAGCGGGAAGAGTTTCTTGATTTCAGCGGGCGAGACGTAATGCGCGCGGGTGCCAAACGCCTTGGCGGAGGACAGCTTGCGCTTGATCTCTTCCATCCAGATGTCGTCGCCGGTGCGGGCGACTTCGAGGCCACCGATGCGGGCGTAGTGGCCCATCTTCTCGAAGAAATCGATCGAATATTGCGTGGTCCAGACCGAGAGATAGTCATGGGACGTGGTGTAACAGAAGTCAGACGCATGCGCCGTCGAGCCGATATCGGTCGGAATGCCTGACTTGTCGATGCCGACGATGTCGTCCCAGCCGCGCTCGATCAGGTGATGCGCGATGGAGGCGCCGACGATGCCGCCGAGCCCGATGATGACGACTTTTGCCTTGGACGGAAACTCTGCCATGGTCTTTACGATACCCTGATGTCTGGGAGTGAATGATGTGGTGTCGATCTTAAGAGGCGCTGGCCGACATTTGCAGCCTGTCTGCGACATTCTGCAAGATCACCACGACCCGTTTGCAGTGCGAAAATCCGTCTGATCGCGGCGGGAGGGATCGGGCCAGTGTCGCAGGCGGGCTGATCATGGGCACAGCCCCCGAAAACGGGTGATGCGATCACCGCTGGCGGTTCCGGCGAGCGGACACCAGGAGGCGATGGATCGCCACGTTACCGCCCATCTTCAGCCTCAGTTGGATCAATCTTTGCCGCTAGGCGTTGTTCCACGCTGCCCGAGAAGCCGAAAACGGCCATCCCCGCCCGGCAGCCGAACATGGAAGGAGAATTGCCATGAAGAAAATGCTCATCCTGAGCCTCGCCGCCCTGCCCGTCCTCACCTCGGCCGGCATCACCGCCGCCGCCGACATGACTGCCGCCGCGCCTGTTCCTGCCGTTGTCGAAAGCGACCGCGTCGGTGGCGTGCGCATCGGTTACCTCGATTGCCAGATCGGCGGAGGCGTCGGTTATGTCCTGGGTTCGGCCAAGACGGCCGAGTGCACCTTCGCCTCGGTTGTCGATGGCGAGGCGCTCGACACCTACACAGGTTCGATCAAGAAATTCGGCGTCGACCTCGGTTTCACCACCAAGGGTCGCGTGATCTGGGCCGTCTTTGCGCCCACCGCCGGCTACCACAAGGGCTCGCTCGGCGGCCTCTATGGCGGTGCGACCGCAGAAGCGACCCTTGGCGCCGGCGTTGGCGCCAATGTGCTGTTTGGCGGCACGTCGGGCGCGATCCACCTGCAGCCGGTCAGCGTCTCCGGCCAGCTCGGCCTCAACATCGCCGCCACCGGCACCTCGATGACGCTGCAGCCGTCGATCTGATCGGCCGTATCAGCGGACAGACAAAAGGCGCCTCGCGAGGGGCGCCTTTTTTTTGATGCTGAGCAAGCGTTGCGCGTTCGGGAACGGGGATACCCCCCTCTGTCCTGCCGGACATCTCCCCCACAAGGGGGGAGACTGGCTAGTCCGCTGGACCTTCGCTCCCCATTGGTGCTCATGAAAGGGAGGCGGCATACGCGACGCTCCGCTCTCCCCCCTTGTGGGGGAGATGTCACGCAGTGACAGAGGGGGGTACCTTGGGCACTCACCCCTCCGCTTCCAGAAACCCACCGGACTGCCGCGCCCAGAGACCAGCATAATGCCCGCCCAACGCCAGCAACTCGCCATGCGTCCCCTGCTCAACGATCCGGCCATGATCGAGAATGACCAGCCGATCCATGGCGGCGATCGTCGAGAGGCGGTGGGCAATGGCGATCACAGTGCGGTCCTGCATCAGGCTTTCGAGACTGGTCTGGATCGCCTGTTCCACTTCGGAATCGAGCGCCGAGGTCGCCTCATCGAGGATCAGGATCGGGGCGTTCTTGAGGATGACGCGGGCGATTGCTATGCGCTGGCGCTGACCGCCGGAGAGTTTGACGCCGCGCTCGCCGACATGCGCGTCGAAGCCGGAACGACCGTTCCAGTCGGAGAGCTGCTCGATGAACTCCACCGCATGCGCCTGGCGTGCTGCCTCGATCACCTCGGCGCGTGTGGCCGAGCGGCGGCCATAGGCGATGTTGTCGTGGATCGAGCGATGCAGGAGCGAAGTGTCCTGCGTGACAACAGAGATATGCTGGCGGATGCTCGCCTGGGTCGCCTCGGCAACATCCTGGCCGTCGATGGTGATGCGGCCTGATTCGATGTCGTAGAAGCGCAGCAAAAGATTGACCAGCGTCGACTTACCGGCGCCCGAGCGACCGACAAGCCCGATGCGCTCGCCGGGTTTGATGTCGAGCGTCAGGTTCTCGATGATCCCGCCCTTGCGGCCATAGTGGAAGGAGATGTCGTCGAAGTGGATGGCGCCCTTGCTGATCTCAAGTGGCTTGGCTGACACCGGGTCCGTCAGCCCGATCGGCTTGGCGATCGTTTCCATTGCCTCGTGCACGGTGCCGACCTGATCGGAGATCTGGGTGATTTCCTGGGCGACGCGCGCCGAGGTGCCGGAGATCTGCAGCGTCATCGGCAGCACCATGGCGACGATGTCGATGCCAACGGCACCGTTGACCCAGAGCTGGATCGCGACCCAGGTGGTGCTGGCAATCAGCAGGCCGGACAGAAGCGTAAGCCCAAGCGAAAACAGCGACAGCCAGCGATGCTGGGTGATCATGCGCTCCGTGTGCAGATCGACGGAATCGCGGACGAAGGCATCCTCTTCTTCCGGTCGGGCAAAGAGCTTCACCGTCATGATATTGGTATAGCTGTCGACGATGCGGCCGACGAAATCGGAGCGCGCATGGGCGATCGCCTTCGAGCCACGGCGGATCTGCGGCACGATGGCGACGAGAAAGCCGATATAGGCAAGCGTCCACAGAACGACCGGCAGCACCAGCCACCAGCTGGCAGCGGCAAGAAAGGCCGCCGTGATGATGCCGAGGGCCGCGAGATACCAGACCACAGAAATGATCGAGACGACGGAGCTTCGAAGCGTATGGCCAATCTCCAGCACGCGCGAACCGATGCGCCCGGCAAAATCATTCTGGAAGAAGGAAATGTTCTGCCGGATGACATGCCAGTGGCTCTGCCAGCGCACCATATTGGTAACACCGGGTGCAATCGCCTGGTTGAGCACCAGCCCCTGCAAAAGCGTGACCAGCGGGCGGATGACCAGCACCAGCAGGATCAGGCCGAAGATCAGCCCCGCACCTTCGGAAAACACTCGGTCCGGCGGCGTTGTGGTGAGCACCTTGACCAGCTTGCCCATGAAGACCGGAATGGCGGCATCGGCAATCGCGACAAGCAAGCTGGCGAAGATCAGCGCAATGAACAGTCCCTTCGCCTGGCGCACGAAGAACCAGTAGAAGCTCAAGAGCCCTTCCGGCGGATTGCCCGGCGTCTCCCGGGCAGTGGGAACGATGATCGTCTCGAAAAAGCGCAGCATGAAAAGGACTCTGGAAAAACGCAGTCTCCGCAAGCGGAAGATGCAGGGGCGAATCGGGAGAGGAACAGACCGGATTGAAGGCCTGGCATGCAGCGCTGGCAATGGGACAAATTCACGGCGGGATTGCATTGTTTGCCGAACAACCGGCTTCGGTCATCAGAACGAACAAAAGGCGCCTCGCAATGGGGCGCCTTTTGCTCTTTGCCACCTCTGTGGGGCATCGGGAGGAGCGAGGTGGCTTCTATGATTGCGCTAACCTGCCACGCGCGCCTTGTCCCATTCATCCCGCCGCAAGACGAGGATCTCGCGCAGCAGTTCCGCCTGGATCACCGCACCCACTTCCGCCGCCGGTTGTGGGTCGAGCATATTGTCATGCCCGCAATCGAGCGTGCGCAGGTAGATCCGACCGCCGATATGCGGCAGCCAGGCTTCCGGCGCATACTGGATCACCGAGCGGGTGGCGCCGGCGGCCATCACGCGGCCGGCCCGGAAGAAATGCAGGTCGACATCGACATCTCCCGGCACGAAGCGCGCCGCGAGGTTGAAATTGTCCAGAATCGTCTGCCGGGCCCTGTCTACGAGCTTGGGATCGTCAAGCCCGGTATAGGAGAGATAGCCGGAATTCTGCTGGTAGAAGCGATCGACGGCATAGTCGCCGAGCGCCTTCAGCGTTTCGATGCCGTCGACAGCCTCGGGTGGCCCGCCGAGAAAGGCCATGCCCGCCTCCACCAGCATGCTCTCGTCCATATGGCTGGCATCCGACTGGAAGATGTAGGAATCCAGCATCCCGAGAAAGGCGACATGCTCCCCGTCTTCGCGCAGCAGCCTGGCGATTTCATGCGCCACAAGCCCGCCCAGCGACCAGCCAAGCAGATGATAGGGACCATGCGGCTGCCGGCTGCGGATGCGCTCAAGATACCGCGCCGCCATGCCCTCCAGGGATCGCGGTGCGGCCTGCGCGTCGCTCAGCGCATCGGCCTGCAGCGCATAGATCGGCACGTCTTCGCCGACATGCTGGGCAAGGCCGAAAAAGCCCCAGCCGAGGCCGAGCAGCGGATGAATGCAGAACAGCGGCGCCCGGTCGCCATGCGCCTTGATCGGCAGCATCGGCTGCATCAGCGAATGCGGTTCGTCCACCACTTCCAGCCGCTCCGCAAGCGCTGCAATTGTCGGCGTATCGAACACAGCACCGAGCGGCACCTCGCCGTTCAGCCGGCTGCGGAGCGCCGAGATCATGCCGGCAGCAGCAAGCGAATCCCCGCCGAGCGCAAAGAAGTCGTCATGCACCCCGACGCTGTCGAGACCAAGCACCTCGCACCAGAGAGCCGCAATCGCCCGTTCCGTCTCGTTGCGCGGCTGAACGGCGTCCTGCTGCGCAATGTTTTGCGGCGGCGGCAGCGCCTTGCGGTCGATCTTGCCATTGCCGTTCAGCGGCAGGATCGGCAGCGACACATAGAGCGCGGGAACCATGTGGCTCGGCAATACGCCCGCCAGCCGTTTCGCAAGCTCGGCACCTTCGGGAAGCTCAGCCTCCCCCTCGGGCACAACATAGGCCACCAGCCGCTTTTCCATGCCCTGGTCGTCGCGCAGCACGACGACCGCCTGCTGAATGCCATCCATGGCGACCAGCGCCGCTTCGATCTCTCCCGGCTCGATGCGGAAGCCGCGGATCTTGATCTGGAAGTCATTGCGCCCGAGATAGTCGAGCACACCATCCGCCCTCCAGCGCACCAGATCGCCGGTGCGGTAAAGCCTGCCCTCGCGCCCGGTAAAGGCATCGGGGATGAAACGCTCCTCGGTGAGATCCGGTCGGTTGAGATAGCCCTTGGCAACGCCCATCCCGCCGATCAGCAGCTCGCCGACAAAGCCGGGCGGCACGGGCTGGCCATGCCGGTCGATCACATAGACTTCCGTATTCCAGATCGGCCGACCGATCACCGGCGCGGCAAGCTCGTTGCCGGCAAGCGGCATCACCGTTGACCAGACCGTGGTCTCGGTCGGGCCGTAGAGATTGAGGATGGGGGACCCGAGCTTCGCCATCATCTGCGCCAGCTCCGGCGCCAGCGCTTCGCCACCGACCAGGGGACGCAGACCCTCGAGCCCGGAAACACCGTCCCGCAGCAAGGCACGCCACAGCGAGGGCGTCGACTGGAACACGGTGATCCGCTCACGCTGGATCATCTGCCGCAGCGCCTGCGGATCGCGCACCGTGTCGCGCGTGGCAATGATAGTGACAGCGCCAACAGTTAGGGGAAGGAAAAGCTCAAGCACGGCAATGTCGAAGGCGATCGTGGTCACCGCCAGCAGCCGGTCGGACGCCTTCAGGCCCACTGTTTCCTGCATGGCCAGCAGGAAATTGCTCAAGCCCCGATGGGCGATCTCGACGCCCTTCGGACGCCCGGTGGAACCGGAGGTGAAGATCACATAGGCCGTATCCTGCGGACCGGGCGGCAGAGGCAGCACCACATCGGGCAGATCGGGATGCACATCCGGCAGCTGGTCCTGGTAGACGCGCGGCACGGCCCCGAAATCGACTTCGCTTTCCAGCGTCGTGGTGGTGACAACAATGGCGGGCTTTGCCTCGGACAGGATCGCCGCGAGCCGGTCGCTGCGATCGGACGGATCAAGCGGCAGATAGGCCGCCCCGCTCTTCAGGATGGCCAGCAGAATGACCACCATCGCCTCGGACCGCGGCAAGGCGACCGCGACAAGATCGCCGGGCGCAATGCCGAGCCGGCGCAAATGCCCGGCCCAAAGGTCGGACTGGCGGTCGAGTTCGCCGTAGCTGAGCGCCGTCTCGCCGAAGACGACAGCTGTTGCCTCCGGGCTGCGGGCCACCTGTCGGGCAAACAGGACCGGCAGGCTGACGAGTTCCACCGGGCGACCGGTGGCGTTCCAGTCGAACAGCACCTTGTGCCGTTCATCCGGCAAGAGCAGCGAGCGCTGCGCCAGGGGGACATCGGGTTCGCGCAACAGACTGTCGAACAGACCGATGAAGCGCTGCTGATGATCGACCAATTCCGCAAGATCGTAGAGAGCCGGATTGGCGTCGAAATCGAAGCGCACGGAGCCGCCGTCACCCCGATCATAGGCGAAGATGGTCAGATCGGTCATCGTGCCATTCGACAGATTGCGGGCCGAGGCCGGCAGGCCGTTGAAATCCAGCTGGTAGTTGAAGGGCTCGATGTTGACGCCCAGCCAGGCGATCTGTTGGTCGCGATGCGACAGGCTGAGATCGCGGCGCATGTCCTCGTAACGATAGCGCTGGTAGCGCAGCGCCCGGGACATCTGCTGCGTCACCTGCCGGATCAGATCCGAAAACGTGGTCTCCGGCCCGATACGGAACCGAAGCGGCACGGCATTGGCAACCATGCCCGGAATGCGTCGCATGTCGGCGCTGATCCGCGCCGTCACCATGGTCAGAATGACCAGATCCTCGACATCCGTCGCCTTGGCGTAATAACTGGCCACCAGCGCAATCAGGGTCTGTGGCAGGCTGCCACCCGCCTGACGGCCCAAGGCCTCGATGGCGCTGATCCGGCAGCGTTCGATCTCCACACTGTGGCGCAAGAGCCCGCCGACCGGCTCCATCTTGCGACGCGTCAGGGTCACAGGGTCCGGCACCCCCCGCAGCTGCTCCTGCCAATAATTGCGGTCCCGCTCGAAATGCACCGACCGCCGATAGGATTGCTCGTAGCTCTTCAGGTCATCCGGTGAGCCGAAATCGCAAGGGGCCGCCACGCGGCCATTCTCCAGCGCGCCGTAGAGTTCCGCCACCCGATGAGCCAGAAGCCCGCCCGAAAATCCATCGAGCAGGATGTGATGCGCGGCATGGTACCAGATCCAGCGTCCGGCATGCAGCCGAAGCAAAGCGCTCTGCCACAGGTCGTCCTCTGCGAGATCGACAGGCTTGCCGATTTCCGCCGCCATCCAGGCCTCGGCTGCCGCAGCAGGGTCCGTTTCCCCTTCGAAGTCAACAACCTGAAATTGCTTTTCGTAACGATCGAGTGAAACCTGGTAGGGCTGGCCATCAAGCTCGCGGATGCGGGATCGCAGCATCGGAAGCTCGCAGGTCAATTGAATCAAGGACGCCAAAAAACTCTGTGGATTGAGATTTCCGTGGATTTCGATCGCTTCGCCCAGCATGAAACTCCAGCCGGAACCCGATATCTTTTCCTTCAACCACATACCAGACTGCGGCAACGAAAGCTCTCTTACTTGGTTGCTGTGGTGGAATATAGAATTCATGGCGTTTTTAAACTCCAGTCCCGAAACAAGACACATGTATTCGGCACCAAGGGGCACACAGCCCGATGGTTGATACGATTTATGCAGGTTAGAAAATTCCAAAATTAGAGAAGTTCTACATCGGTATAAAATACCCGATGCGACTTTCAGTCATTTATGTTTGTAAAGCCAACATAGCAGACTTTTTTTGTGCTACGCAATGTGAGGGTCCCTACGATTTGTCGTTCGCAAAAACAAATAGGGCGCAATTGGGAAAACCCATACAAACGCATGGGTTGAATTCCGGGCAAAGATGGCAGAACTGCGAACCCGCACGGCAAGACGATGCTGCAGCGCACGCAACAAAGCTCTGTTGAAACAGCAAGGTAGCCGGAAACGGGCCCGACTGCGGTCGAGACCGCCAGCTGTTTATAAGCACGCCCTTGCGGTCGCAGGCGCGGTCACGTCCCGCAGAAGGTCCGCGTGACACGCTCGTCAGGGGTTGGAGGCACCCTCAGGTCAGCGGTTTCGGGATCTTCGGCATAGGGATTGGCCAAAGCCTCGACCAGCCTGTGAAAGAAGGAGAAGTCGTTGTAGATCGCAGCCGCGATCGCCTCCTCGATCCGGTGGTTGCGGGGGATGAGTGCTGGATTGACCGCCTCCATCGCCGCCTGCCGCTGGGCCTCGGTGCGTGCGTCCTCGATCCGGGCACGCCAGCGCACAAGCCAGTCGGACAATCCGAGCGGAGTCGTGAAGAGATCGGTAAGCGTCTCCATCGCGGCCCCACCAGCGACCTTGGAGAGAGTGCGGAAGGTCAGCGTGAAATCGGCCTCGCCCTGATGCATCAACTCGAGGAAATCGGTGACCAGGAGACGGTCGTCCGCCCCCTCACCCGTCATGCCGAGCTTGGCCTTGAACAGATCAATCCACTCGGCCTGGAAGGTATCGCCGAACCCCTTGAGGACGCCATTTGCCGCCTCGACTGCCTTTTCCTCATCCGCATCAAGGAGCGGCAGCAGGCATTCCGCGAGCCGCGCAATGTTCCACTGGCCGATGCCGGGCTGGTTCGCATAGGCATAGCGTCCGCGCTGGTCGATCGAGGAAAAGACCTTGCGCGGATCATATTCGTCAAGAAAGGCACAAGGGCCGAAATCGATGGTTTCGCCTGATATGGCCATGTTGTCGGTGTTCATCACGCCGTGGATGAAGCCGATCGACAGCCAGCGGGCAATGAGCCTTGCCTGCCGCTCGGCGATCAGGGTGAGCATGGCGAGATAGGGATTGTCCGCCGCCCGCACGTCCGGATAGTGCCGGTCGATCACGTGGTCGGCGAGCGTCTTCACCGCGTCCTCGTCGCCTTGCGCCGCGAAGAACTGGAAAGTGCCGACGCGGATGTGGCTGGCCGCGACGCGGGTGAAGACGGCGCCAGGCAGCATGGTCTCCCGGACGACCTGTTCACCGGTCGAGACAGCCGCCAGCGCCCGCGTTGCGGGAACGTTGAGGGCGGCAAAGGCCTCCGAGACGAGGTATTCGCGCAGGACCGGTCCGAGCGCGGCAAGCCCGTCGCCATTGCGCGAAAAGGCGGTCCGTCCCGCCCCCTTCAGCTGGATGTCGCGACGGTTTCCGTGCCGGTCGATGACTTCTCCCAGCAGAAGCGCGCGTCCGTCACCAAGCTGCGGATTGAAATGGCCGAACTGGTGACCGGCATAGGCCTGCGCCAGCGGCTCGGCGCCGACTGGGATCACCTGCCCGGAAAACAGCTGGGCGAACTGCACCTCGTCTGCGCCGCCCTTATCGAGCCCGAGCTCTTCGGCCAGCGAATGGTTGAAGCGGATGAGTTCTGGCGCACGGGCGGCGGCGGGTTTCGCCCGCCGGTGGAAGGTCTGCGGCAGGCGGGCATAGCTGTTGTCGAAGGAAATCAAGAAGACACTCCCTGTTCGGCATCGCGCCGGACATGCATTTGGATCCGTTTCCCCAATATGGGCAGCCGGCACGCCGGGGCAAGGCGAAACGGCGCTGGCGAGAGCAGCCGCCTCGCAAGACTCGGGAGCTTGGATGGCCTGTGGTTTTTCCGCATGCTCCCGGCGCATTGACCTTCAAGGTCCGGTTATCGACCCCGGGGGCCGACGGATGCAACCTCTGTGGAAAGCCGGCCAGTCGCGGCGAAGGGCTCGCTTGCGCAGACCGAGGGCGAAAGGCTACGGTCCAGCCATGCAATGGGGCGCCCGGTCAAGACGCGCGCCCGGATCTGGAACCAAACGCCATGCGCCTGAAGACATCCCTGCTTGCTGCTCTCATTCTCCCGCTCGCGGTCCTTTCCGCCTGCACCACGACGGAGGACGCCAACCGCGCCCTGCAGTCCCGCTGGATCGGCCAGCCCGTGGAGCGCTTCTTTGCCGCCTATGGCCCGCCGATCAACGAATACCCGCTGTCATCGGGCACGATCTACACCTGGCGCGGCGGCGACAAGACGCGCTACATCCCGCCGACCTATTCGAGCCCCGAACCCGCCCGCACAACGGTCCGCACGGAAACCCGCACCGACAGCGCGGGCAAGACGGTGGTCACCCAGACGCGTGTCGTCACCCGCGACCCCTTCTGGGAGCCGGAGATGATCAGCCCGCCGCAATACCAGCAGCTCTTCTGCGAATTGCAGATCAACACCGACAAGGCAGGCGTGATCGCCACGATCCGGGCCAGCAATGATACCGATGGCGACGGTTTCAGCCTGTCGCGCTGCGCGGAAGTGCTGGGTGTGGAGAAGCAATAGACAGCAGGGCGGAACGGAACGGCTCTGAAGGAGGCACCGTATGCATCGTCCTGTTCTGCCGGCGTCACGTGCTGCCGCAGACGCCATGGCTTGACCACCGGCATTCGACGTAGGTTTCAACGAAGCTTTGCCGTGGACATCCGCAGACGGGTTACGCTAGGCTCAGTCATGGTTTAAGGGGGCGATCGGCGGGACCGAATTCCGGCCGCCTTGAGTCGACCAATTAGAGGGACGAAAAAGACATGTTGAAGCGCCTTTCACTTACCGCTGCCCTGTTTACAATGGCTGCAGCCCCCGCCTTTGCCCATCTTGATCCTGCAGCACACGGCTCGCTGATGGCCGGCATCTCCCATCCGCTCTTCGGCGCCGACCACATCCTGGCCATGGTCGCCGTCGGCATCTGGGCAAGCCAGATCGGTGGCCGTGCGCTCTGGGCGGTTCCGGCCGCCTTCGTCTCGATGATGGCCGTCGGCTTCGGCCTCGCCGTAGCCGGCGTCTCCCTGCCCTTCGTCGAGCCGGCAATCCTCGCATCCGTGATCGGCCTCGGCCTTCTGGTCGCAGCCGCCGTGCGCCTGCCAGTCGCAGCCTCGGCTGCCGTCGTCGGCCTCTTCGCCCTGTTCCACGGCCATGCCCATGGCGGCGAACTTGGTGCTGCCGGCGCGCTGTCCTTCGGCCTCGGCTTCCTGATCGCCACTGCGGCCCTGCATGGCGCCGGCATTGCCCTTGGCCTCGGCGTCACCCGCCTCGGGCCGGCCGTCGCCCGCGTCCTGGGCGTTGCCACAGTGTTTGGTGGCGCCGCGATCGCCTTCGGCTGATCGGTTCGCGTCTGGCTGATCTGAGCCTCATCTCATATGCAAGCGGCGGCTCTCGGGCCGCCGTTTTCGTTTGCCCTTGAAGAGACACCTCTATCCGAGGGCCCTCAGGCTTTGCCGACGAAGGCCAACATGGCCGGAACCTCGACATGAAAGAACGGCGCGACAGGATCGCGCCGTTCCATGTTTCTCTACAAAAGAGATCTTTGCAGCTCAGAACTCTTCCCAGTCGTTGCGAACGGCAGCATTGCCCTGGAAGGCCGAAGCAAGCTTGCGGCTGAGCGTCCTGGCCGGAGACGCATGCTGGACCTCGGCGCCGCCCGCCGGTCGTGGCCGGTGGGACGTCGCCTGTGCAGGCTGCCCCATCCTGAACTGCGCCAACAGTCCATTGAGGGCACCCACCTCCTTGGCGAGGCTGTAGCTGGCTGCGGTGGTCTCCTCGACCATGGCCGCATTCTTCTGCGTGTCCTGGTCCATCTGATTGACCGCCGTGTTGACCTGCTGCAGCCCCGAAGACTGCTCCTGAGCCGCTTCGACAATGGCAACCACGTGGCGGTTGATTTCCTGCACCTCGGCCACTATGTTTTCCAGGGCCTTGCCGGTATGGCCAACCAGCTGCACGCCCTCCTGGACCTGCTCGTTCGACGCCATGATCAGCGACTTGATCTCCTTCGCGGCCGTAGCCGAACGCTGGGCAAGCTCACGCACCTCCTGAGCCACGACCGCAAAACCCTTGCCGGCTTCACCGGCACGAGCGGCCTCGACCCCGGCATTCAACGCCAAGAGGTTGGTCTGGAAGGCAATCTCGTCGATCACGCCGATGATGTTGGAGATCGACTGCGACGACTGCTCGATCTTTTCCATCGCGACCACGGCCTTGCGGACGATGTTGCCGGACTCTTCGGCACCCGACTTGGTGCGGGACACCAGCTGGCCAGCTTCCTGGGCACGCTTCGTGCTGTCCTTGACCGTCGTGGTGATCTGCTCGAGGGCGGCTGCAGTCTGCTCCACGGCAGCGGCCTGCTGTTCGGTACGCTTGGCAAGATCGTCGGCAGCCGACTTGATCTCGTTTGACCCGGCATCGATGCCCCGGGCATTTGTGGCAACCCGGGACAGGGCGTCTTCGAGCTTGGAGGCAGAGGTGTTGAAGTCCATGCGCACGCCGTCCAGCGACTGGACAAAGGGCTGGTCGATGCGGAAGGACAGGTCACCGTCAGACAGGCGGGACAGCGCCATGGCGAGATTGTCGACCGCGAACTTGACGTCCTCGGCTTCCTTCAGGGTCTGTTCCTGGCGTGCCAGTCGCTCCTGCTCGCTGATGCTGCGATTGGCCTCGGCCTCTCGTTCAAGTCGGGTCCGGTCCTTGGCATTGGTCCGGAAGACCTCGGCCGCCTTGGCGATCTGGCCAATTTCATCGTGACGCCCGAGGCCCGGAATGTCGTCTTCGACATTGCCCTCGGCAAGTCCCGCCAGGCGGGCCCGCAGGGTGAGCATGGGACGCGTGATGCCGGCCTGCGAAATGTAGAGCGCAACCGCAAAGGCGACGATCAGACCCGCAGCAACACCGAAGATGCTCGAGCGCGTTGCAGAAGAGACGGAATCCCCAAGTGCAGCAGTGCCATCGGTCAGAAGTGTCTGCATGGCCTGGTTCTGATTGCCGCTGAGCGTCGACAGCTTGCCGAACAGTTCCTCGTGTTTCGCCTGCGTAGCTGCGACCTCAGCCGTGTCCCCGGCAGCGGCAGCGGCGAGCATCTGGTCGAGATTCTGCTTGAGTTCGGCGATGAATGCGGTGAGTTCCGTGAGCGCTTCGGTGCGGCTCGGGACCTCCTTGATCACCCGTTCATAACGCTCGGTCGCGGTCTTGAAGTTTTTCTCATAGCGCTCGGCAAGCGCTTTGTATGCCTCAGACTTGGGATCCATGTCGGCCATGCGCAGCGACATCGAGACCGACGTCCAGATCGCGGCGGAGGCACGTGCCCCCAGGATCGTGAGATCCGCCTCCCGGGTCAGGAGAACCTGGTACTGGTTATTGGTAGAATTCAGGGTCACCGCCAGCCAGGCTGAAGTTGCGGTGGACATGATCGCCAGAACCAGGAGTGCTACGAGCACCTTGCTTCTGATCGTCAGCTTTTCCAACATGAAGTGTTCCTTTCGGGCACGAAGAATACCGGAGCCAGGGCGCACGAAGCTCACACCGGCATCGCGGGTGAGAGCGAGGCCGACGATCTCCGTTCGCAGGTGAGACTGCGCCTTTCGGCACGCCTGACACTGAAATCGAAAAAATGTGGGGAAGCCCATTCATTGAGCCGAAAGACGAGCCTCGCGGAGGCCCGAAGGGAAGCAAGTGACGGAGATCCGGAGGACGGAGTCCGACACCATTTACAGCCCTTCGATAATCACCGACGAGAACGAGGACTGCACGGAAGACACTGTCATCCGCGACCATTTGTCGAAATTACGAATATCGGCATATCGTCAATAAATGGTTAGGCATGTATCACAAACGGCATACGCAGGTGGCGTCCCCAACTTTCGATTCAATCACGATGGGATGCGTCTTGCCGCCCGCTTCAGCCCGCAGCTTCGGTGACGAAGGGCATGATGTCGACGCCGTCGCCGGGAAAGACGGTGATATGTGGATGATCCCGGAAGAGCTCAGCGGCTGCGCCTGCCGTCTCGGCCTCGACGATCAGATAGCCGCAGATCGCATTCGTCGCGGGCGTGATGCCGTCACGCGTGACCCGGGTTGTCTTGCCGACCATGCCGCCGCGATTGACGATCGCAGCGTCGTTGCGCTCTTCCCACGCCACCCATCGAGGAACGCCCGCGGCATCGATTGCATCCTGCTCGACCTTGGAGAGACTGCGGAAACGCGCGAGGTCCTCGGGCTTCATCGTGTAGACAGCAAGAAACTTCGGCATGCTGACGGCTCCGACTCAGGTGAGAACGCCGCAAATCCTAGCGCGAAAGTTGCGCCGAGTCATTCTGGCTCACCAGTCCGCCCGAGAGGCGATCAGCCGCGCCCGCGATAGGTCGCGACACCCTGCTCGGGCAGCCAGACGCCTTCCGGCGGAGCCCCTGTCTGCCAGAACACATCGATCGGAATGCCGCCACGCGGATACCAGTAGGCGCCAATCCGCAGCCATTTGGGATCAAGCAGCTCGACGATGCGCTTGGCGATATAGACCGAGCAGTCCTCGTGGAAGGCGCCGTGGTTGCGGAAGGCAAAGAGGAAGAGCTTCAGCGACTTCGATTCCACCAGCCAGTCGCCCGGAATGTAATCGATGACGATATGGGCGAAATCGGGCTGGCCGGTCATCGGGCAGAGCGAGGTGAACTCGGGTGCCGTGAAGCGCACGACATAATCCGTGCCGGCATTGCCGTTCGGCACGCGCTCGAGAACGGCGCTCTCGGGGCTCGTTGGTGCATCCACGCTCTGGCCGAGCTGAGTCAGCCCGGACGTATCAGTCTTGCTCATGTTATATCCTTTTATTTTCAACGCCCGAATTCGATGCCGGCGCCATGCGCCACTTCGTTTTCGGGCTCTACATGGATGGTGACGCGCGTGCCCGGCACTGCCTTGTGCACGGCCATTTCCAACCTGTCGCAGATGACATGCGCATCGCGCACAGTCATCTTCGATGGCACGACCAGATCGAAGGCGACGAAGGTCGCGGCCCCTGCCCGGCGCGAGCGCAGATAATGCACCCCAAGCGAGCCTTCGGAATTCTCCTTGATCGCCTGGCGGATGGCCTCAGCCTCGTCCGGTGACACGGCGATGTCCATCAGGCCTGCCACCGACTGCGCAATCACCTTCCAGCCCTGCCAGATGATGTTGAGGGCAACGAGGATCGCAAGCACGGGATCGAGGATGGCATAGCCGGTCGCCAGCACCAGAAGAAGGCCGATGATCACACCGATCGAGGTGACCACATCGGACATGATGTGCTGGCCATCGGCCGATAGCGCCGGCGAGCGATGGCTGCGCCCGATCCGGATCAGGAGCGTTGCCCAGGCCGCATTGATGATGGCGGCAAGGCCGTTGATCGCAAGACCAAGGAACGGTGCTTCCGGCAAAGTGGGGTTCTGCAAGGCCGGGATTGCCTCGCGGATGATCAGCAAGGCTGCGACCACGATCAGAACACCCTCGAGAACAGCCGAGAGATATTCTGCCTTGTGGTGACCATAGGGATGATCGTCATCAGCAGGCTTCTGCGCATAGCGAATGACGAAATAGGCGATGAAGGCGGCAATCACGTTGACCGTCGATTCCAGCCCGTCCGACAGGAGCGCGACCGAACCCGTCACCCACCAGGCGAGAAGCTTCAGCCCCATGACCCCGAAGGCGAGCGGAATGCCCCAGAAGGCGATGCGCCGCACCAGATTACTGTCTTCAGCCGCCATGGCCATCTTCCCTGCAGATGCGAGTGAATTGCAGCAGCAATTCCAAAAACGACAAAACCGCCCGGCAAAGCGGGCGGTTCGTTCGAATGTCGGCAGTGTAATGGCGAAGGGTTAAGGCGAGGTCAAGGCGGAATGTGGGGCGTGCACAGCGGGATGCGCATTCAGGTATCTGGCAACGACGGGCTAAGATCTCTCAGGAATTTACGAAGAATGTCGGCACTCCTCTGGCCGCGCGCATCTCGAATGTCGATGACAAGGACCTCGTCAGGGGTGATCGCGTAGAGCAGCGAAAACGGCGTGCCACGAATGTGATACTCTCTAACCCGATCGAGATCCTCGAAGCGTGCGGCGCTCTCCGGATAGGTCAGGATATTTTGCTCAGCCAAGGCAAGGGCAGCAGATGCCGCCACGACATCGAGTTGCGGGTGGCTCCGATAGTAGCGGCGCATCCAGCGAAGGCCGAGTTCGGAGGTCGGCAGATAGCGGAGCCGCATCGCCTTCAGCGTCCCTGCGGGAAATCGTCCTCATCCGAGAGAAGCCACTGATGGATCGCAGCGCTGTCGACCGCCTTTACATTACCGGCATCGATGAGACTTAGGCCGTGATGCAGCAGCTCACGCGTGGCCACGCGTTCTTCCACGAGATTGCGGATCGCCTGATCAGCGAGGTCGGCCGGAGAACGGTTGTCGAAGCGCGCAATCTCTTCCAGCGCCTCGTTCAGGCCGACGTCGATTTCAGTTGTTACAACGACCTTGTTCATCGGATCATGGCTCCCTGGCAACGTGGCGCAAAGAAACTCTGCAACGGAGTGCGGGGGCTGTCAAACAGAGCTTCGGGGCGCCGAAGCGCCCCGCCCTTAATCCTCAGGCCGCCTTCACCTTCTTCCGCTTCGCCAGCTTCTCCACCACGTTTTCGATCATGCGCATGCCGGCATCACCGCCAAGCGTCATGATCGATTCCGGGTGGAACTGGACGGCGGCGACCGGTTCCTTCGTGTGCTCGATGCCCATGATCGTGCCGTCTTCGCTTTCCGCCGTGATCATGAAATCGCGGTGCAGCGTTGCCGGATCGGCAAAGATCGAGTGGTAGCGACCGACGGTCACCTCCTTGCCCAGCCCCTCGAAGACCAGGCCGGGTTCGAGCACGCGGATGCGCGACGGCTTGCCATGCATGGGAACTGCCAGCTGACGGAGATCGCCGCCATAGGCTTCAGCCAGCGCCTGCAGGCCGAGGCAGACGCCGAAGATCGGAAGATCGCGGGCCCGCGCCTTCTTGATTGTCGCCTTGCAGTCGAAATCCGTCGGCGACCCCGGGCCGGGCGACAGCACGACGAGATCCGGGTTGAGCCGGTCGAAGATCTCCTCCGGCACCGGCGTGCGCACGGTGTTCACCGTTGCCCCGGTCTGGCGGAAATAATTGGCGAGCGTGTGGACGAAGCTATCCTCATGGTCGACGAGCAGGATGTTGACCCCCTCGCCCACGCGCGCCACGCCGCGCTTGGACTTCGGATCGGACTTGGCGTCGCGGATGGCGGCGATCATGGCGGAGGCCTTCAGTTCGGTTTCGGCTTCTTCTTCCTGCGGGTCGCTGTCGTTGAGCAATGTGGCGCCGGCGCGCACTTCGGCAATGCCGTCCTTGATGCGCACGGTGCGCAGCGTCAGACCGGTGTTCATGTCGCCGTTGAAGCCGACCATGCCGATCGCCCCGCCATACCAGGCGCGCGGGCTCTTCTCGTGCTTTTCGATGAAGCGCATGGCCCAGAGCTTTGGCGCACCCGTAACGGTGACCGCCCAGGCGTGGCTGAGGAAGCCGTCAAAGGCATCCATGCCGTCACGGAGCCGACCCTCGATATGGTCGACGGTGTGGATGAGGCGCGAATACATCTCGATCTGGCGACGGCCGATGACCTTAACCGAACCCGGCTCGCAGACGCGGGACTTGTCGTTGCGGTCAACGTCGGAGCACATGGTGAGCTCGCTCTCGTCCTTCTTGGAATTCAAGAGCTTCAGGATCTGCGCTGAGTCCTCTATCGGGTCGGCGCCGCGCTTGATCGTGCCGGAGATCGGGCAGGTCTCGATGCGGCGACCGTTGACCCGCACGAACATCTCGGGCGAAGCGCCGACGAGATATTCCTGGTTTCCGAGATTGATGAAGAAGGAATAGGGCGACGGATTGATTTCCTTCAGCCGCTTGGAGATCTGCGACGGCTTCGAATCGCAGCGTTCCATGAACTTCTGGCCGGGAACGACCTCGAACAGGTCGCCCTTGCGGAAGCTCTCCTTCGCCTTGGTGACGAGCTCGGCATATTCGCCCGGACGATGATCGCCGCGCGGCGGGATCGTGTCGGTATGCAGGAACGGCTCCGGCGCGATCTCTTCCCGTTGGCCGATGGTGGTCACTGCCCCCTTGGTGAAGTCGTAGCGATCAATCCAGGCCTTGGCGGAATAATGGTCGACGACGAGGATCTCGTCGGGCAGGAACAGCACCATGTCCCGCTGGTCGTCGGGACGCGTGAGCTTCAGGTCGATGGCATCGAACTGGAAGGCAAGATCATAGCCGAAGGCGCCGAACAGGCCGATGGCGGCGTCTTCTTCCGAGTAGAACAGCGCTGTGATGGCGCGCAGCACGGTAAAGACGGTCGGGATCTTCGAGCGCTCTTCCTCGGTGAAGACGCGGGAAGGCTGCTTGACGTCGAGATCCAGCCGGGTCGCGCTGCACTCACCCAGCGCCAGGTCGTCGACAGAGGCCAGAGCCTCGGCGATCATGGTCAGCAGCGCTTCGCCGCGCCCGTTATAGGCTTCGATCCAGACCTTGCGACCGAAGGAGGAGATGCCGAGCGGCGGATCGACGATCGCCGTGTCCCAGCGGGTGTAGCGGCCCGGATATTCGTAATTCGAGGAAAAGACGGCACCACGGCGTTCGTCGAGCTTGTCGACATAGGTGGAGATGGCATCGGCATAAGGTGTCGGCCGGCGCTTGCGCGTCACGGTGACGCCACCGCGCGTCTGATAGGCTTCCGAGCCGTCTTCCTGCAAAATCGTCGACATGTCTGTCCTTCTCCATTCTTCAAGGCCCGTCTCCTCAGGCCTTGAATACAAAAAAGCCGCCTCAGGAGTGTTTCCGGGCGGCTTTGGGTCAATCCTCTGAAGACATGACTGGTCAAGGCCGCGTTAGCGTGCCCACCACCAAGCAAAGGTCTTCGAGACGATCTTCATGGGCGATTTGATAACCCGAGGCGAAGCGCCGTGCAAGCGGGATTTGTTGACACCGTCTGCGGTTGAATATCTCAGATTCAACAATCCTTGTTATACAAAAATTAGCAAAACTCGATTTAGCGTTACCTTACTCTACACAAGATTGCATCGGTGAACTTGATCTCGCTTACGGGGACCTCCGCATGACAATGACCATTTCTCGCAGCCTGGCATTTTTCGGGCTTTTCGTCGCACTCGGCTTCGGCCTGGCGCTCGGCGTTTTCTACTACAGCTTCGAGCGCCTGAAGGTGAACGGCCCAGTCTATGACGAACTTCGGCTCGGGCAGGAATTCATCGCCGACATCATGCCGCCGCCGCTCTTCCTGATGGAACCCTTCCTGATCGCGTTTGAAACCGGCTCCGGTGCGGAAAATGCAGACCAGAACATCCGGCGCATCATCATCGCCCGCCAGACCTATGCGAAATCCATGCGCCGCTGGCAGTATTCCGGCCTGTCCCCCGAGATCCTAGAAGGACTGCGCAACAAGGTGAAACCCTCCGCCGATGCCTTCTGGACCGAAATGAACGAGGTCTTCATCCCGGCAGTGAAGTCCAAGAACCGGATCGTCATGTCACGCAGCCTGAAGCGGCTCGAAGAGGCCTATGAGACCCAGCGGGCGGCTGTGATCGAGCTGACCGCGCTGGCGCAGGACGAAATGCGCGCCCACAAGGACACGTCGCTTGCCACGGCACACAACCTGACGATCTTCACTGCCATTGCATCCGGTCTGGCCTTCCTGCTGCTGGTCGCCGGACTGGTCGCCTTCAGCCGGCGCGCCGTGGCACCGCTGGGCCAGTTCGGCCGCTATATGAATGATCTGGCCGGCGGTGACTACGAGACGCCCGTCCCCTATGCGCATCGCCGGGACGAGATCGGCGCCATGTCGCACGCCGTCGCCGTGTTTCGCGAGGCGGGCCTGGAGAAGATCCGGCTGCAACAGGAGGCTGAACGCCAGCAGGGTGTGATCGAGGCGGAGCGCAACGCCCGGCTGGCCTCCCAGACCGCCCAGGCAGAGAACCTCCAGCGCGTCATCACGGATCTCGGCGCCGGTCTCGAACGCCTGTCGCAGTTCAACATCCGCAACACGCTGGATGTGCCCTTCCAGCCGGAATTCGAGCAGTTGCGCCACGATTTCAACAAGTCGCTCGCCGTCTTCCAGGAAACCATGGCACAGGTGCTCGACAAGGCCAAGCAGATTGAGAGCAATGCTGGCGCACTGCAGCAGTCCTCCGACCAGCTGGCCAAGCGCACGGAGCAGCAGGCTGCCGCCCTGGAGGAAACCGCAGCCGCGCTGCAGGACGTCACGAAGAACATCCGCGACTCCTCCAGCCGCACGGGCAGCACCCGCGACAAGACCCGCAATGCCCGCGCCAGCGTCACCAAGTCGACCAAGGTGGTGCAGGATGCCATCGAAGCCATGCGGCGGATCGAGGCGGCCTCGTCCAGCATTGCAAGCATTACCGACGTGATCGATCAGATCGCCTTCCAGACCAACCTTCTCGCGCTCAATGCCGGCGTCGAGGCTGCCCGGGCCGGCGATGCCGGCAAGGGTTTTGCCGTCGTCGCCCAGGAAGTCCGCGATCTCGCCCAGCGTTCGGCCTCTGCCGCCAAGGAAATCAACAGCCTGATCGCGCAATCCGGCCGCGAGGTCGCCGCCGGCGTGGCGCTGGTGCGTGACACCGGCGAAGTGCTCGGCGAGATCGAGACCAGCATTGCCGCCATCGCCTCCGATGTCGAGGCGATCACCGCCTCCGCCGAGGAACAGGCCTCCGGCCTTGGCGAAATCAACCAGGCCGTCAACCAGATGGACCAGCTCACGCAACAGAATGCCGGCATGGTCGAGGAAACCAGCGCCGCCACGCACTCGCTGAGCGAAGAGGTGAGCGAACTGGTGCGCCTCGTCGGCCAGTTCGTCTTCAACCGCCGTTCCCGCGTGCGCGACACGCCGGAAGACATGGCAAAGACCATCGCCATGCGCGGCCAGTCTGCCGTCGCCCGCTCGGCGGCGTAAAGACCGGCAGGAAACACCGGGACATCAAGACAAACGCAAACGGCGGCACCGAAAGGCGCCGCCGTGTTGTTGTTATGTGCCCGAGTTCTGAGTATCAGAACTTCTGGGTGAGCGAGAATTTGAAGGTTCGGCCGGCTTCGGAGTAGTATTCGATCGGCTGGTTGGTGTTGTTGTTGGCCGGCACTGTCGTCGCGTTGAAATCCTTCATCTCGACGGCATCGTAATAAGTCTTGTCGAAGATGTTGTAGACGCCTGCCTGGATACGAAGCCCCTTGAACTGCTCAGGCTCCCACCATGCCGTGAGGTCAACGACTCCGTAACCGGGAGCGTCGAAGGTCGCCACATTGTCATCGTCTCGCATCCCGGCGGCGGCGATCAGGCTGAGATCCGCACCCCAGTTGACCTGCTCGTAGCCGACGCCGACCACGCCCTTGAAGGGGAGTACCGAGCGCAGATAGTCGCCCGTATCCTTATCTTCGCCATAGGCATATGCACCGCCTGTGTGAACGAAGAAGCCGCTGTCGAAATCTTTCCGCATGCTGAACTCGAAGCCCGAGATATGGACACGGTCGAGGTTCTGGTACTGGGTCAGGCTTCCATAGGTCGGATCACCGTTCGTCGTTTTCTGATCGATGAAGTTCTTGTAACGGCTGTGATAGGCGGTCACCCGACCACTGAAATCATCGAATGCAAAGTTGGCACCGACTTCGAAGGAATTCGAGGTTTCCGCCTCCAGGTCCGGATTGCCGCGGACGGCATAGCCGGTGTTGACGAAGTCCAGATAGAGTTCATTCACGCTAGGGGCGCGGTAGGCCATCGACCACTGCGCGAAGAGCTCAACCTCGCTGGTCAGCTGGTACGCGGCGAGCAGCTTCGGGCTGAAACGGCTGCCGTCGCTGGCCTCCGGTAGACCGCCGACGGTATAGGCATTGCTCTGCCTGAACCCGTCAGTCAGGACCGGGTCATAATCGTGCCAGTCAAAACGTAGGCCGGGGGTGATGGAAAACGCACTGTTCTCCATCGTGATCTTGTCGTCGATGAAGATGCCGAACCGCTTGCCATCAACATCCGGCATGTCCGACTGGTTGGATTTGAGGCTCGAGCAACCTGCGACAACAGTCCCGAGCGTGCAGGCATCGATACCGGTCACATATTGGCTGGTGTCGGAGATCGAACCGTCGATGCCGACCGTGACCTCGTGATTGAGAGGACCGGTGGAGAATTCGCTGACAACATTGCCGGTGATGCCATAGGAGCCTTCGGACAACTCGTTGTCGCGCAACCACGGTCCGGCAAAGGCGCCAACACGGCGACCGGTTGCCCCGGCGTTCTTCTCGGTTTTCTGCCAGTAGAGCGACAGACGGGCAGACTGGATAACTTCGTTTTCGGCCGGATTGAGGAAGGAATAGTCGAGCGAGAGACGATCACGCGCGGTGTCGTCGAAGCCGTCATACTCACCCACAGCCCAGATTCGGCTTGAGCTTGAGGTTGCACCCTGCAGCGTCTTCAGGTCGGTATCCGTGTTGCGACGGAAACGCTCGGCGGTCAGACCGAGGGTGTGTCCGCCTTCCAGCTCCTGGCGGAGCTTGAACAGCAGGCTGTACTGATCATAGTCCGATGGGTTGGCTTCGGTACGGGTCGGCCCGATCTCATCCACATCCCCCTGGGTGGCGGTCTCCTGACCCTTCTTGTAGGAGCTCTGGAAGAGAACAGAGGTATTCTCGATCTTCTTGGCGACGGCAGCGGAACCGCTGACACTCTTGTCTTCACTGTCATAGGTTGTCTTGGCGATGCCGCCCCAATCCTTGCCTTCGCCGATCAGGTCCTCGGGCTCAAGAGTGCGCAGCGCGATGCCGCCCGCAAGCGCACCGGAGCCCAGCCGCGAGCTGTCGGCGCCGCGCAGGACATCGAGCGTAGAGATCGAGCTGAAGTCGAAGCTATCGCCACCCCCATTGGCATTGGTCGTGCTGGAGGGTCCACCGCGGCGGGCAAAATTGTCGAGATAGGGAAGCGGGATCCCGTCGATTGTGGTCACGACGCGCGGGCCGCCGAGGCCGCGGATCGTGACGCCGCCGACAGACTCGCTGAAATCCACGCCCGGTTCAAGCACGCGCCCGAGATCCTGGAAACTGTCGACTTCCTTCTTGCGAAGCGCCTCTGCCGTCTCCTCGCTGGCAAGGGGACTGTCAGACACCAAAGTCTCGTTTACCCTCTTCCCCTTGACGATGATCGTCTCCAGCTGTGTTTCGCCCTGGGCCGCCGTCGCGGTGTCCTGGGCGCGGGCGGGAACGAGAGTGGAGGTCACCGCAAGCGCAGTGCAGGCGAGCAGAAGGGGGCGAAGAGACCGGGAGCCCATGCATGTATCCTTTCCATGGCCGCAGAAAAGGGTTCCCGCACACGGAAAACGGGTGCGGGACGGCCGGATGTGATTGCGTCAAAAACGTGGCAGAGACGATGTTTCTGCCGTAATCATGCCGTATAAAACATGATTATAAACGTCAAGATATAAAACATGATTCTTTTGATCATGAATTTAGTCACGTCGCAACGTGACAGAAATACCACAGGCTTTCAGGGGTTTTAAATCGGGGGCGCTAAAACAGCCCCTCGATGGCACCGGTCTGATCCAGGCGGATTTTCTCCGAAGACGGCACGCGCGGCAGGCCGGGCATGGTCATGATCTCGCCGGTGATTGCCACGACAAAGCCGGCGCCGGCGGAAAGCCGGACCTCGCGAACATGCACCGTGTGCCCTTCGGGTGCGCCCCGCAGCGTCGGATCGGTCGAGAAGGAATACTGGGTCTTCGCCATGCAGACCGGCAAGTTGCCATAACCCTGCCGCTCCCAGTCGGCGAGTTGGTCGCGCACCGCCTTGTCGGCCGTCACCTCGCCGGCCCGATAGATCTCGGTGGCGATCCGCTCGATCTTGGAGAACAGCGGCATCGCATCCGGATAGAGCGGATGGAAGCTCGACGGCGTCTCGGCGATCCGGACGACGGTTTGCGCGAGCGCCTCGATGCCTGCGGAGCCGTCTGCCCAGTGACGGCAGAGCACGGCCTCCGTCCCGAGACCTGCGGCCACCGCCTTGACGGCAGCGATCTCGGCATCGGTATCGGTCGTGAAGTGGTTGATCGCCACGACCGCCGGCACGCCGAATTTGGCGAGATTTTCCAGATGCCGCGCCAGGTTGACCGCGCCGCGCTCGACGGCTGCGACATCCTCGCGGGAGAGATCCTCCTTGGCCACGCCACCATTCATCTTGAGCGCCCGGACAGTCGCGACGATGACGACGGCAGAGGGTTTGAGCCCCGCCTTGCGACACTTGATGTCGAAGAATTTCTCCGCCCCGAGATCCGCCCCGAAGCCGGCTTCGGTCACCACATAATCGCCGAGCTTCAGCGCCGTCGTCGTCGCGACCACAGAATTGCAGCCATGCGCGATATTGGCGAAGGGACCGCCATGAACGAGCGCCGGATTGTTCTCAAGCGTCTGCACGAGGTTTGGCTGCATCGCCTCCTTGAGCAGCACGGCCATGGCCCCGTCGGCCTTCAGGTCACGGGCAAAGACCGGTGTCTTGTCGCGCCGGTAGCCGATGATGATCGCGCCGAGGCGACGCTCCAGATCGTCGAGGTCAGTCGCAAGGCAGAGGATCGCCATGACCTCAGATGCAACCGTGATGTCGAAACCCGCCTCGCGCGGGAAACCGTTGGACGCGCCGCCGAGCGAGGTGACGATTTGGCGCAGCGCCCGGTCGTTCATGTCCATCACCCGCCGCCAGGTGATGCGGCGCGTGTCGATCTCCAGTTCATTGCCCCAGTAGATGTGATTGTCGATAAGCGCCGAAAGCAGGTTGTGGGCCGAGGTGATCGCGTGGAAATCTCCGGTGAAATGGAGATTGATGTCCTCCATCGGCACGACCTGCGCGTAGCCACCGCCCGCCGCCCCGCCCTTCACCCCGAAACAGGGGCCGAGCGAGGGTTCACGAATGCAGATGACCGCCTTTTTGCCGATCCGGTTCAGCCCGTCGCCGAGGCCGACCGTGGTCGTCGTCTTGCCCTCGCCTGCCGGTGTCGGGTTGATTGCGGTGACGAGGATCAGCTTGCCGTCCGGCCGGTCGGCGAGCGATTGGATGAACGGAGCCGAGATCTTCGCCTTGTCATGGCCATAGGGAATGAGGCTTTCGGAGGGAATGCCGAGCTTGCAGCCGATCTCCTGGATCGGCCGCTTGCTGGCTGCGCGGGCGATGTCGATATCCGATGGCACTGTCATGTTTCCCCCTGCCCCTCTTGTTGAAGAGGAAGATCCTCCCAGTCCTCTCGCTTGGCAAGAGCCGGACACCAACAAGATCAGGTGCAAGAGACAACAAAACACGAGGGAGTTGCACATGCGATGCAACATGCAATGATGAAGGTTCCACTGGGGATAAGGGGACCTGAGAATGAATCTCGTGATCTGCGCCGATGGCACCTGGAATACGCCCGACATGAGGGAAAACGGCATTCCGGCACCGACCAATGTCTTCAAGTTCTTCAACTGCGTCTCACGCTTCACCACCACCACCGACGACAAGCAGGAACGCTACTATCACCAAGGCGTCGGCACGGAGGGAACCGTGATCAGACGCGGTTTCGATGGCGGCACGGGGACAGGTCTCGGGAAGAACATCAAGAGTGCCTATCGCTGGCTGGCCGCGACCTATACGCCCGGCGACCACATCTACCTGATCGGTTTCAGTCGCGGAGCCTATACGGTGCGCAGTCTCGGCGGCATGATCTCTCGCTGCGGCCTCGCCGTCCTGCCCTGGTCGAACAATCCGAAACAGGCCTGGGACGCGGTTGACCGCATCTATGAGGAATATCGCCACAAAAAGGCGAGCACCATTCAGGCGAGCGCAGACCTTCCCTTCCACCATGCGACGGCGGGTGAGCTTCCTGTCCAGAAAACACCCATCCACTTCATCGGCGTTTGGGACACCGTCGGCTCGCTCGGGATTCCGGATGATTTTGCCCTGCTCGACAAGTTCGATTCCATCAAGCGGCACGGTTTCCATGATACGGAGATCAGCGACATCGTCAGCCACGCTCGCCACGCGGTCGCGATTGACGAGAGGCGGCAGAACTTCGTCCCTACGCTCTGGAGACCCAACGCAAAGGTCGATATGCAGCAGGTCTGGTTCCCCGGCGTCCATGCTGATGTCGGAGGCGGTTACAGTCGTTGCGGACTGTCGGACGGCGCGCTGCTCTGGATGATCAAGGAGGCGCAGAAGGTGGGCCTCCACTTCGACGAATCTTCGGTCTCACAAATAAGGCCAAACGAGCGAGACGTGCTGCACGATTCGGTTCAGGGTTTCTTCAAGCAGATGAAGACACGTCCCAGAGGCATCCCGCACTTCGACCATGCGGCAAGGTCGGGAGAAGTCCATGGCTCCGCCTACAATCGACAGGTGGCCCAATCGCTCACCCAAGGAGAATACTGGCGTCAGCGCCAGATCCCGGCGGAGGTCAACATCTATGCAAAGGAACTGTGGAACAACACCGGCATTTTCCTGGAAGCGGGGAAGCCATACCTGCTGACGGCAACAGGGGAATGGATGGATGCTTCCATCAAATGCAGCCCGGCCGGTGCGAGCGACGGCAGCTTTCAGCCAGCAGAATTGATCTATGGCCTCGGCAATCTCGCTGGCGGGCTGCAGAGCCTGATCCGCAAGGTCGCGGGCAACGAACGCCGAAGTGTACCCATGGCGCGGCGGCTGCCTGGTGCCCCCTGGTTTGCTCTCATTGGCGTGGTCGCCAACGACTACCCGCCCCCACCCCTTCAACCGCCGCAAGATGCAAAAGTGGAACCACTGCCGCACGAGACCTTCGTCATCGGTAGTGGCACGACATTCGTACCTAGCGCCAGCGGCTATCTCTTCTGCTTCGCCAACGATGCCTGGCACTTTTATGGCAACAACCGTGGAAGCGTCAGACTGAGGGTGGAAGCGTTGCCCAAGCCGGCCAAGCCAACGCCCGCGAAGTCCTCGAAACCGCCCAAACCGAACGGCTGATCCAGACGCACAATCGAACGGTCGGCCAGCACCGCTGGAACACCCCTTGTTCCTCGGGGCTTGCTCGTAGTATTGGCCGCAAAGAACCAATACCGTGGGGACCTGCCATGAAATCGCTGGAATTGCTTATCGAGAAGATCATCCTGTCGAGCCGCTGGATCCTGGTGGCCTTCTATCTCGGCCTGGTCGCAGCGCTGGCCGTCTATGCGCTGTCTTTCGGCTACAAATTCCTGAAGATCGCCCAGAATGTCTTCGTCTACGAAGACTTCGAGATGATCCTCGCCATGCTGGCGCTGATCGACGCGGCTTTGGTGGCGAGCCTGATCGTCATGGTAATGATTTCCGGCTACGAGAACTTCGTCAGCCGTTTCGACGAGGCCGATGATCAGGTTTCCTTCCTCGGCAAGCTCGATGCCGGCAGCCTGAAGATCAAGGTCGCCTCCTCGATCGTCGCCATCTCCTCGATCCACCTGCTGCAGGTCTTCCTCAACGCCAACCAGTATACCGACGGCAAGCTGATGTGGCTGACGCTGATCCACCTCGCCTTCGTCGTCTCGGCGGTGATGCTGGGCTATCTGGAAGTGATGATGAACGGCAAGAAGAAGGCGAGCGACGCCGACAAGATCTGAGGCGATTACCCTCCCCTTGAGGGGGAGGGTCGGAGCACAGCTCCGGGGTGGGGTGACGGACGTGAGGCTAGCCCCACTTTAACGCAGTGAACTCGGGGTGGCGTGGGGCCCCCCCCCCCCCCCCCCCCCCCCCCCCCCCCC
>NZ_JAUSUW010000022.1 GCF_030814435.1 Peteryoungia aggregata LMG 23059 | reverse complement strand
CAATTGGGACGCTCTTGGCGCGGGGTGGAGCAGCCCGGTAGCTCGTCAGGCTCATAACCTGAAGGCCGCAGGTTCAAATCCTGCCCCCGCAACCAAATAAAACATAAATCAATAACCGCTCCCATCCAACGGGGGCGGTTTTTGCGTTTTGAGGCTGATTTATCGTCGCAAAGACTGGAACTGACCTGAGCCCCTGACCTTGCTACAGAATTTGGTAGAGGCCGTCTCCTTGATGTGACGGCCTCTACCAAATTCTGGAGAACAGTCGGGTCTCAGGTCACTTGTGCCGTCGAGGCTCGCAGCACAAGGCTTGTCGGCAACTTGATCTGGCGTTCCGTGATTGGCTCGCCGCGCAGGCGCTTGATCAGAAGCTCTGCCGCAATCTTGCCCTGCAGGGACGCGTCGACATTGATCGTCGTCAATGCGGGCGTCAGCCAGGGCGAGAATGGAAGGTTGTCGAAACCGACGAGCGACAGGTGCTCGGGCACCGATCTTCCGAGAGCATGGGCCGCGCTTATGCAGCCGATGGCGATCGTATCGTTGCCGGCCATGATTGCCGTAATGTCCGGATGGCGCTCCAGCAGGCGGCGTGTGGCGTGATGACCGCTTTCGGCGCTGAAATTTGCGTGCTCGACGTGGCTGTCCGGCAGCTCGATTCCGTGATTGGCGAGTTCTCGTCGAAGTACGGCCAATCGTACGTCCGTTCCGATCAGACCCGCTCTGCAGAAGGGTACTGTTCCTATTTTCCGGTGGCCTAGCCCGACAAGGTTCTCAACCGCTGCGGATATGCCTTCGCTCGTGGTGAAGTTCACGGACAGTTCGTCCGGATGCCGTACGGAGCCGACGAGCACCACCGGATATCCGCGGTCGATCAGATCGCGCAGATTGGGATCGTCACTGCGGGGATTGAGCACGATCATGCCGTCTATCCGGCGGGATTCCACCATGCTTTCGTAAGGGTTTGCACTGTTCCCGGCCGTGATCCCCTCGAGGAGGACATGATAGCCGTGTTCGCGATTGCATTGGCTTATCCCGTGCATGAGTTGGGGGATAAAGGCGTCAATCGGCAGGATGGCGGGGTCGGAGATGATGAGCCCGATGGTTTCCGTATCGCCGCGGACGAGCATGCGGGCGGCGGAGTTCGGCTTGTAGCCGAGATCGCTGGCGGCCTGCAGCACGCGACGGCGGGTCTCGTCCGAAAGGCTGACCGTTTCCGACTTGTTGAGAACCATCGAGACCGTCGTGCGCGAGACGCCTGCCATGCGCGCAACGTCCCAACTGGTTACCTTGGGCACCATGAATGTCTTTACTCCCTGATTGGTTCACCCTCGAAAGAGCCTGTCGCGGATCGTTATGCACCCCTGTTGGCGATTGACAATCGTCCAAACGTCTCGTACCCATACTAACACGTGTTAGTAATTGTGTTAAGTGAGAATAACACGTGTCAGCTGGAGGGCTGATTGTGGAGGGAGGACTGATGGTCACCGTTTCGGAATCTGGAAAACCGTGTCGAAATCGCGAAGGTCGGCGCAAGCGACGGCTGCCCGAATGGGTTGTCGGCTATCTCTTCATCCTGCCGGCGCTGACCGGCTTTGTTCTCTTCTATCTTCTCCCCACCGTGCGGGCGATGGAGATCAGTCTCACCGACTGGAACATGCTGCGCGCACCCCGCTTCATAGGCCTGGACAATTATGTCCGTCTCTTTTCCGATCCGAAATTCTGGGATTCGCTGCGTCTGACCCTGCTTTATGTGGTCTACAACATCCCGGTACAGACAGCGCTCGGTCTCCTGATTGCCGTGCTGGCGGATCGACTGGCGCGCGGCGTCACCGTGCGGGCGATCATCATCGCACCCTATCTTCTCTCCAATGTCGTTGCTGCCCTGATCTGGCTGATGATGCTTGATCCCTTGCTTGGCCTGACAAACCATTGGCTGGAGTTTATCGGCGTGGCCCGTCAGGGTTTCCTAAGCTCTCCGGACCAGGCACTCATCTCTGTCGCTGGCATATCGATCTGGCGGCATGTGGGGCTGACGGCTTTGCTCTTCTACGCTGGTCTGCAGGCGATCCCGAAGGATCTCTACGAGGCGGCGCGTCTGGAAGGTGCATCCGAGTTCACGATGTTCCGGCACATCACGCTGCCGCTGCTGCGGCCGGTCCTTGCCTTCATCCTCGTCACATCCGTCATCGGTTCCTTCCAGATCTTCGACGTGGTGGCGGTCGCGACCAAGGGCGGTGGCCCCGCGGAATCGACCCGCGTCGTCCTATGGTACATCTATGAGCAGGCATTCCGGTTCAACCGGATGGGCTTTGCCTCCGCCGCGTCGATGGTCCTGTTCACGATCCTCATTCTCGTCACGCTCCTGCAGATGCGGGTCTTGCGTGGCGGGCAGTCAGACCTGGCGTGAGGAGGCGGTCATGAACAGACTTTCCCCCTGGGCGATCCTCGGCTACGCGGTCCTTGGCGTGTTTGCCTTCATTTCGCTGCTGCCGCTCTGGATGGCGCTGAAAACCGCGCTGACCCATCCGCAGGAAATCTTCCAGACATCCACGGCACTTCTGCCGCCGGACGCGATCCTTGGAAATTTCAGCCGCGTGATGGGCCTACCGACCGATGTGGTTCTGACATCGGTCAATGCCTCGCCGATCAACTTCCTCGTGGCCCTGCGCAACAGCGTCATCTACACGGTGCTGGTCGTCGGCGGACAGCTCTTCTTCTCGGCTCTGGCCGGTTACGCCTTTGCGCGGATGAAGTTTCCCGGCAGCTCGGTACTTTTCTATGCCTTTGTCGCGGCGACCATGATCCCGGCCATGGTTCTGTTCATCCCGAACTTCATTCTCGTGAAGGAGCTCGGCTGGATCAACACCTTCCAGGGCATGGTTGCGCCATCGATCCTGATGTCTCCGTTCGCCATCTTCTTCCTGCGGCAGTTCTTCATCTCGTCGCCTAAGGAACTCGAAGAGGCTGCGAAGCTTGATGGATGCTCCGCATTCCAGATCTTCTGGAAGATCGCGCTGCCGCTGCAAAAGGGGCCGATCGCAACGCTCGCCATCCTGCTGACCATCAATGCCTGGAACGAGTTTTTCTGGCCGTTCCTCACCGGTCGCGATGAAAGCGTGCGCGTCATGGCTGTCGCGCTGTCCGACTTCCTCAGCCAGACCGGGCAGGGCACGCCTGACTGGACCGGGCTGATGGCTGCGGTCAGCCTTTCGATCATACCGGTTCTGTTCGTACTCGCCTTCTTCGGACGGCGCATCGTGGAATCCCTGCAGACGACAGGGATGAAGTAACCCGCAATCAATCATCGGGAAATCAGGAGGAGTGATGATGAAAACTGCAATCGCGACCATGTTGTCGACCACCATGCTGGCGGGGGCTTTGGCAACCTCTGCCCAAGCGGCTGACGTTGAGCTGAGCTACTGGATGTGGGACGGCAACCAGGCGCCTGTCTATCGCAAATGCGCCGACAAGTTCGAAGCCGCCAATCCGGGTATCAAGATCTCCATCAAGCAGGATGGCTGGGACAATTACTGGCAGACGTTGACCACGGGCTTCGTCTCGGGCACCGCACCCGATGTCTTTGTCAACCATCTGAGCCGGTTCCCGGAATTCCTGGCCAATGGCGTCATGGTCGACCTCACCGAGAAGATTGCCGCCGACAAGGTCGACATGAAGGCCTATCTGCCGGGTCTTGCCGAGGCCTGGAACAAGGATGGCCAGCAGTTCGGTCTGCCGAAGGACTGGGATACGATCGCCTATGCCTACAACAAGAAGATGCTCGCCGACGCGGGCGTGACGGAGGATGACCTCCGCAACATGACCTGGAACCCGAAGGACGGTGGGACTTTCCAGCAGATCCTCGCCAAGCTCACCATCGACAAGAATGGCAAGCGGGGCAACGAGGAAGGCTTCGACCCGAAGAACATCGAGGTCTACGGTCTGGCAACCAATCCGGCCGATGGATATGGCCAGACGCAGTGGAGCCACTTCGCTGCATCCTATGGTGCGAAGTTCATCGATCAGCCCTGGGGCACGAAGTATCTCTATGACGATCCGAAGCTGGCGGAGACGCTGACCTGGCTGCGTGATCTCTCGTTGAAGCATGGCTTCAGCGTTTCGCAGGAGCAGGCGGGCAACCTCCAGGCCGTCGGTCTCTTCTCGGCGGGCAAGGCCGCCCTGGTTCCGGATGGTTCCTGGATGATCAATTCGTACCGCGACAACACGCCGTTCGAATTCGGCTTTGCGCCGCTCGCGCAGGGACCAGAGGGCCGCCGTTCGATGTTCAACGGTCTGGCGGACTCCATCTGGAGCGGTTCCAAGCATCAGGATGAGGCCTGGAAGTGGGTGCAGTATCTCGGCTCGGCCGAATGCCAGGCGATTGTCGGTGAGGCGGGTGTTGTCTTCCCGGCGCGTCCGGAAGCCGCGAAACTGGCCGAAGAGGCGCACAAGGCCAAGGGGCTGGATGTGTCGGCCTTCACCCTGCTGGCGACGCCCGAGACGACCTTCCCCTTCCCGATCTCGGATTTTGGCGGGGAGATTTCCACGATCTTCGCGACTGCCGTTTCGAAGGTCATGCTCGACCAGGGCGATCCGACCGAGATCCTGAAAACCGCAAATGACGAGGTGAACAACCTCTTCTGAGCCTTTCCCTCCCTACGACCTTGCGCCGCGCCCATGATGTGGGCGCGGGCCTAACCAACCTTATTTCAAGACCGGTGGCCCAAGACGCCGGTTACCCCGGAGAACCCCATGCGTCCCCCCAAGATCACTTTCATCGGTGCCGGTAGCACCGTGTTCGCAAAGCACCTGATGGGCGACATCCTCTCGTTCGAAGACCTGCAGGATGTCGATATCGTGCTTTACGACATCAACGAAGAGCGGCTGAACGAGTCGCTCGCCGTCGGCAACAAGATCAAGCAGCAGCTGAATGTCCCGGCGCGCATCACCGCGACCACGGACCGATCCAAAGCCATGGACGGCGCTGACTTCTGCATCAACATGATCCAGGTTGCCGGCTACAAGCCGGGCACCGTCGTCGATTTCGAGACCCCGAAGAAATACGGCCTGCGCCAGACGATTGCCGATACGCTCGGCATTGGTGGCATCATGCGGGCGCTGCGCACGGTTCCCGTGCTTGCCGAAATGTCGAAGGACATGGAGCGTCTCTGCCCGGATACACTGCACATCAACTATGCCAACCCGATGGCAATGAACTGCTGGGGCCTCAGCCGCCTGTCGAAGATCAAGACCGTCGGCCTCTGCCACTCTGTTCCGTATACCGCCAAGGAACTCGCAGAGGATATTGGGGTGCCCTACGAGGAAATCGACTACCTCGTCGCCGGCATCAACCACATGGCGTTCTACCTCAAGTTCGAGCGCAATGGTGAGGATCTCTATCCGCTGATCCGCAAGGTCATGGAAGAGGGCCGCGTGCCTGACGGCAACCGGGTTCGCTACGACATGTTCAAGCGCCTCGGCTATTTCGTTACCGAGAGTTCGGAACATTTCGCAGAATATGTGCCGTGGTACATTAAGACGGGTCGTGAGGACCTGATCGAACGCTTCAACATCCCTCTCGATGAGTATCCGCGCCGCTGTGAAAAGCAGATCGCCGACTGGAAGACCATGTCGAAGGATCTGCAGGATTCGAGCAAGACGATCCCGATCGAGCGGAGCGTGGAATATGGTTCCCATATCATCCGTGCCATGGTCACCGGCAAACCCGCCGTCGTTTATGGCAACGTGCCGAACGACCAGATCATCTCGAACCTGCCGGAAGGCTGCTGCGTCGAAGTGCCCTGTGTCGTTGATCGCAATGGCATCCAGCCGACACGGATCGGCGCGATCCCACCGCACCTCGCCGCACTCATGCAGACGAACATCAATGTTCAGGCCCTGACAGTCGAGGCGATCGTGACCGGCAAGCGCGAGCACATCTATCATGCCGCAATGCTTGACCCACACACCTCTGCCGAGCTCGACCTCGACCAGATCTGGTCGCTGACCGACGACCTCCTGAAGGCTCACGGTGAGTGGATCCCCGAAAATCTGCGCTGATGCCAAACCGACCGGGCGCAATTTGCGCCCGGTTGATTACGAGACGAGGGAGGAGAAGAGCATGGCTGGACTGGAACTGAAGAAGGTCCGCAAATCCTATGGAGCGATCGATGTCGTCCATGGCGTTGATCTGACGATCCGCGATGGCGAGTTCGTCGTGTTCGTCGGTCCCTCGGGATGCGGTAAGTCGACACTCTTAAGAATGATCGCGGGTCTCGAAGACATATCCTCGGGCGCCCTCTCCATCGGCGATCAGGAGATGACAAAGGTGGCGCCTGCCGATCGCGGCGTTGCCATGGTCTTCCAGTCCTATGCGCTTTATCCGCATATGTCGGTCGAGGAGAACATGGGCTTCGGCCTGAAGATCAACGGCTTCTCGAAGGAAGAGGTGCGGGAGCGGGTGCTGGCGGCTGCACGCACGCTGCAGCTCGAACCGCTCCTGCAACGCAGGCCGCGGCAACTCTCCGGTGGTCAACGTCAGCGAGTGGCGATCGGGCGTGCGATCGTGCGCGAACCGGATGTCTTCCTGTTCGATGAGCCCTTGTCCAATCTCGACGCGGAACTCAGGGTTCAGATGCGGCTTGAAATTGCCAGGCTGCATCAGTCGCTGGGCACCACCATGATCTATGTGACGCATGACCAGGTCGAGGCGATGACCCTGGCGGACCGCATCGTCGTGCTGCGAGCCGGCCGCATTGAACAGGTCGGTGCGCCAATGGAGCTCTATGAGGATCCCGACAATCTCTTCGTTGCGGGTTTCATCGGTTCACCGAAGATGAATTTTCTGCCCGTGACACTGGTCTCAAGCAGCGCGTCAGATATTGTGGTCCGCTTGGATGACTTCCCCACTGCAACCATTCCGCTGTCCCTGAAAGGCGCCGTTCCGGGGCTTGGAGACAAGTTGATGCTTGGCGTTCGGCCGGAACACTTCAAGCTGAATTCGGCAGAAGGGCTGACCGTCCGCCTCGATGTGCTGGAGAATCTCGGTGCCTCGTCATTCGCCTATGTTCAACATGGCCGCGACGAGCCTTTGACCATCGAAATCAGAGAAGCCAAGAACTTGAAGGCGGGACATAGCCTGACGATTGGCATTGACCCGAGCAGGGCCCTTCTGTTCGACGCATCCAGCGGTCTGCGCATCCGCTAGGTTGATCGGGGACGCCAAGGCATGGCGTCCCACATTCCGGGATGCAGTCCGTTATGACTGCCGCTTGAGGTATTCGTCGACCGAGATCACCTCGGCATAGGCGAAGGCGAGGGCAGACATGAAGGCGGCGTGAACCTGACTGGCCGGCACGAGCTGATCACCGAACTCGAGGTCACGCGTTGCGACGGCGTCATGCAGCACCGTTACCTGATAGCCCTTGTCCGATGCCGCGCGGACAGCTGCATCGACGCACATGTGGCTCATGGCGCCGACAACCACCACCGAAGTGACGCCGTGGTTACGCAGGATCGTGTCGATATCGGTATCCAGGAAGACGTTGATCTGGGACTTGGTGACAACGATCTCGTCGCCTGCCGGCGCCACCTGTTCATGGATCTCGGCGCCATGGCTGCCCGGGACGAAGAAGGGCGCGTCGCTTTCCAGGGCGTGGTGACGGACGTGAACGATCAGATCGGCCCGACCGCGGAACGTGTCGAGCGCCACTTTGGCATTCTGGGCCGCAGCTTCCGTGCCCACCAGCGGGAAGGCACCGTTCTCGAAATAGTCATTCTGAAAATCGATGAGCAGCAGGGCAGTCTTGGCCATCATACGTTCCTTCTGGCGGTATAGTCCCAACGAGATCGAGGCCGCCGATGTTCGGCGGCCTCCGGTCTTTTCGAAGGACGTTCTGCGGTCGTTGCCGATCGCCTGCGTCCTTACTTCGGCGCCTTGGCCATCAGGCACAGGATCGTGTGGAGGACCTGCGCTGCGATATGGGCCGTGTTCGAGGTCGAATCGTATTGCGGTGCGACTTCGACGACATCGCCACCGATAATGTTGAGGCCGTCAAGCCCACGCAGGATCTGCAGCACTTCGCGTGGTTGCAGACCGCCGACCTCCGGCGTTCCCGTCCCGGGTGCAAAGCCTGGATCAACGCTGTCGATGTCGAACGACACATAGGTTGGTCCGTCACCGACGATCTGCCGGGCCTTTTCAATCAGGCGCGGGATGCTTGCTTCTCCCACTTCCTCGGCATGGATGACCGTCATGCCACTCTCGTAGGAGAACTCCCAGAGATATTCGGCCGCACCACGGATGCCGATCTGGATGGTCCGGCGCGGGTTCAGGACGCCGTCCAGAACTGCCAGGCGGAACGGGCCGCCATGCTGGAATTTCGTGCCTTCGTAGGGACCGGCCGTGTCGCAGTGGGCGTCAATGTGGATCATGCCCACCGGTTCCCGGGCGCCGACCGCCTTCAGGATCGATGAGGTGATCGAATGGTCGCCACCGACGCTCAGTGGCTTCACGCCGGCTGTAACCAGGGTGCGGTAGAAGGCTTCGATATCGGCATGGCATTGCGCGAGATCGTAACGGCTGCGCATCGGCACATCACCGATATCGGCAACCTTCATTTCGCTCATCGGCGAAACCCGGAGTACATGGTCATAGGGGCCTACGCGCTCGACGCTTCGCAAGGCCCGCGGTCCGAAGCGGCTGCCGTTGCGGTTGGTGACGGCGAGGTCCATGGGAACGCCGATCAGGGCAACATCGATACCGCCAAAGTCCGGGAGGTTGATGATATCCGGGTTGTAAGGGGCATCGAGCAGCGTCGGCACGCCCGCGAACGGCCATTTCCGCTTATCGCCGCCGGTAAACTGGGCCTCTGCCACCTTCTTGAAATGCGGATCAAAGATATCGCCGCCCGAAGCGTTCTCATACTTCTCACGGAGCATCCTGATATGCGTCTGGTCATCCATGCTTCAAATCTCTCAATTTGTTTTGCCCAGAATAGACACAGGCCGGCTTGGATATAGTTCGGAATTCGCCGAAGTGAGTGAGGGGCATATCCTGATGTAATCGCGATCCTGGATCGGCAAACCTCTCTGGAAGCGAGTTACGCTGCCAAAAAAAGGGGAATTCAATGGAAAAGACTCAGTCCGGACTTTCGCGCATCAATCGCCGCCAGGTGCTTGCTGGTATCTCGGCTCTGGGCGTTGCGCCGCTCGTCACCGGTTTCCCAAACATTGTTCGGGCGCAGGACAAGAAGCTGCGGATCGGTGTGTATGGTGGCTATTTCAAGGATACCTTCGACGCTGAAGTATTCCCGGAGTTCACCGCTGCGACCGGCATAGCTGTGGAGAGTGTCGCCGAGCCGACGGGAGAAGCATGGCTCATCCAGCTGCAGCAGGCAGAGAAGGCCGGCAAGTCGCCGGTCGACATCTCGATGATGGCCCAAGTCGGTGTTATCCGCGGGATGAATTCCGGCCTCTGGGCCCCGCTCGACCCGAAGAAAATGCCGAATATGGCCAATGTGAAGCAGGACCTCGTACGTTCCAACCCCGCCGGCGAGGTCATGGCCGTCGCGGCGACAAGCTGGTACATCACGCTGGTTTCAAACACCGACGTATTTCCCGAAGCGCCGACGTCCTGGAAGGACATGTGGGATCCGAAGTACAAGGACACGCTCGGCCTGCTTGCCAATGTCGGCAACTCCTATCTCCTCGAAATCGTTGCCAAGGTCTATTTCGGAGGCTTGAACTACCTCGACACAGACGAAGGCATTCGTGCCTGCGCTGCCAAGGTTGCCGAGCTCAAGCCGAATGTTCGGCTCTGGTATCGCGACGAGGCTCAATTCGAGCAGGCGCTAAAGTCGGGTGAAATCCCGATGGGCCAGTACTATCATGACGTCACCGGTCTCGCGATCCTGGACGGTTTCCCGGTTCGCTCGACGATGCCAAGCGAAGGCGGTCTGCTCGATTATGGCTCGTGGGCGATCACGAAGTCTGCTGCGCCGTCCCTTGACCTTGCCCATGTGTATATCGACTACATGTCGCAGCCCGCCATACAGGCCAAGCTGGCTCGCAAGCTTGGCAGCGCGCCTGTTGTCGATCGTTCGCTGCTCGACCTGACCGATGAAGAGTTCAATGCGGTTTCGTCGAATATCGAGCCGATCACGCCTCACTACGAAATGCAGGCGATGAAGACCGACTTCATCAACCAGGTTTGGGCAGAGATGCAGCAGGGCTGAGCAGCCCCGTCGATCCCATTTGATGAACGTTTCGCGAAATGGGTGCCATGCGCCCATTCGCATTCTATTGAGGTGCCCGAATGTCCGGACTGGCTATCCACCAACTCAACAAGGCCTATGGCCCCGTCAACGCCCTGAGCAACATCTCGTTGAGTGTGGCCAACGGTCAGTTCGTCTGTCTGCTCGGGCCTTCCGGCTGCGGGAAGTCGACTTTGTTGCGCATCATCGCAGGCCTCGAAGCGACCACCAGCGGCAAGGTCTTGCTGGACGGCAAGGATATCACCGAAGTGCCAGCGCATCTGCGTGACTTCGGCATGGTGTTCCAGTCGCTTGCCCTTTTCCCGCACCTGACGGTCGGGGAAAACATCGCCTATCCCCTGCGCATCCGGGGGGCGTCAAAGGAGGTCCAGGATCGCGAGGTTCAGCGCCTTCTCGATCTCGTGCACCTTCCGGGTGTCGCTGATCGGGCGATCACGCAGCTGTCCGGCGGTCAGAGACAGCGCATCGCGATCGCCAGAGCGCTCGCCCTGAAGCCGAAGCTGTTCCTGCTCGACGAGCCGATGTCAGCTCTGGACGCGAAGCTGCGCGAGGCCATGCAGGTCGAGGTGAAGCGGCTGCAGCAGGAGCTCGGCATCACCACCTTCCTCGTCACGCATGACCAGCGGGAAGCCATGACCACGGCGGACCTGGTGGTTGTCATGTCCGGTGGGGTTATCCAACAGATCGCGCCGCCCGTTGAAATCTATCGCTCGCCAGCCAATGCCTTCGTGGCAGACTTTATCGGGGTGGCGAACCTCATTGAGGGGGATGCGAAAGTCGGTGGCCGTGTCGTGGTTCCGGGTGGACAGGTGCTGATCGACGGCGTTGCCGCGGGCGGCAAAGTGAATTTCTCCGCTCGTCCCGAGGACCTGACGTTGCAGTCCGCTGCCGGTGACAGCACAGTGGCCGGCACGGTTGCCTTCATCCGGCACCTTGGCTCAAGCCTGGAAGTGAATGTCGCCGTGCCGGGCCTCGCCAAGGACCTGATCGTCGTGATGTCGCCGCGAGAGCACTTGCCTTTTGATCTGGGCGACACGGTGCATGTTCATGTTCCAGGCTCGGCCTGTGTCGTGTTGAGGTAAGTCATGAACACGACCAGACCTCAGAATCTGACCGGATATGTCCCGCTGATCTTGCCGGCGGCCGTGCTGGTGATGTTCTTCGTTGTGCCTTTTGGCTCGATGATCCTGATTTCCTTTTACAAGAACCTCGGTGGCGGTCTTTATGAAGAGATCCTCAATCTCGACAATTATCGTCGGCTGATCAGCCCGTTCTTCGTGGGGCTCCTGGTCGCGTCGTTCGGACTGGCGCTGGCGGTTGCGGCAATCTCCATCGTGATTGCCTTTCCTTTTTCGTATCTGCTGGTCAATTCGCCCCGGTCAACGCAGGTCGTGTGGCTGATCTTCATGCTCTCCATCCTGTCGCTGTCGGAATCGATTATCGGCTTCGCCTGGAGCACGATCCTTTCGAGGACCGCAGGTGTCAGTAATCTGTTCGTCTTTCTCGGGCTTCTCGACCGACCGGCCTCTTATGCGCCAGGGCTCGGCGCCTTGATCGCTGGCGTGGTCTATACGGCCATTCCCTATGCCGTGCTTGTGCTCTACCCGATCCTGTCGCGGGTGGATCCGTCTATCGAAGAGGCTGCGCGCACGCTCGGGACTTCCCCATTGCGGACGTTCTTCATCGTTGTGTTGCCCATGCAGCGGAACACCATCGTCACGACCTTCCTGATGATTCTCGTCTTCACTTTGGGCACCTATCTCATGCCGCAGATCCTCGGGCGTCCGCAGCATTGGACCTTGTCGGTGGCAATCAGCGACCAGGCCCTGATGCAGTCGAACATCCCCTTTGCTGCGGCGCTTGCGGTGTTCCTCGTCATCGTCACCCTGCTGATCGTTGGCACCGTTGTCCTGTTTGGCCGCAAGGAGAATGCATCGTGAGCCAGGTCGCTGTTCGTCGGATCTTCTTTTCCGTTCTCGCACTGCTGATGAGTGCGCCGCTGCTTGTCGTTCTCGGCGTGTCGGTGAACGAGCGGAAGTCTTTGACCTTCCCGCCTCAGGGCTTCAATCTGTCCTGGTATCTGGACCTCTTCCGACTGCCGGACTGGTCGGGGGCGCTGCTCAACAGCGTGATCGTTGCCTTCCTGTCGGCGGCTCTTGCCGTGGCCATCGCCTTTCCGCTTGCCTGGTTCAACTGGCGCTATCGCATCGGCTGGGTGAAGGGCATTCTTGCGATCGGCCTGATGCCCTTCCTGCTGCCTCCCGTGATCACCGCGCTTGGGTTCCTTTCCTTCTGGACGCAGGCGGGACTGTACGGCCAGACATGGACTGTCGTCATCAGCCATGGGATCTTTCTGGTTTCTCTGCCATTGGTGTCCCTGTCGCTCGGTTTCGGCTCGCTCGACGACAGTCTTCCGGAGGCGGCAGCAACCATGGGTGCCGACAACACGGTGATCCTCAAGACGATCGTCTTTCCGCTTGTTCGACCCTACGTGATTTCGGGCTTTGCCTTCGCCTTCGTCGTCTCGCTCAACGAGTATCTCGTTGCCTACATGACGGTCGGTGCCGTCATCGAAACACTGCCGATGAAGATCTTCAACTCACTGCGCTACGGCTACACACCGGTCATGGCTTCCGCCTCCGTGTTCTTTGTCGCGCTCACCGTCATCATCTTTTCGCTGGTCGCCCGCTTTGGTGATCTTCCGAAACTGCTCGGAGCACATTCAAAATGATCGCAATTCGCAGAGCTCTGGCCGATGCCACGCTCTACCCCTTCTGGCTGGACAACAAGCTGGCTCCAGGCTCGGAAATGCACCTGGTCGGTCCGACCGATGCTGATCTGGCGATTGTCGGGGGTGGGTTCACCGGTCTGTGGGCCGCCATTCTGGCAAAGCAGGAAAACCCAGGTCGTGACGTCGTGATCATCGAGGCCGGCAAGGTCGGCCATGGCGCGTCCGGTCGTCCGGGCGGTATCGTGTCGACCTCGGTCATGCACGGCCTCTACAATGCCAACCGGATCTTCCCGAATGACCTTGCCGCGCTGGAGCGCCTTGGCAAGGCCAACTTGGACGGATGGCAGAAGACGATCGATGAGCATGGCATCGATGCCGACCTGGAATGGACAGGCGAGATGACCGTGGCCGTGGCCAAGTCGCATCTTCAGGAGCTGCAGGACGAATATGAGCTCGCCAAGCGGCATGGCCACAATGTTGTGCTTCTGGACCGCGAACAGGCACAGGCCGAACTGGCATCTCCAATTTTCGAGGGGGCCATGTGGTCGCGCGAGCGCAGCGGTATCGTGCATCCGGCCAAGCTGGCCTGGGGCCTGAAGCGTGTCGCCTTGAGCCTGGGTGTGCGGATCTACGAACATACGCCAATGACCGGCGTCGAGGACAATGGCTCGACCCTGACGATCATCACGCATGATGGTCGGGTCAAGGCACCCAAGGTGCTGTTTGCCACGAATGCCTGGAATGCGGGTCACAAGAAGATCAAGAGCCGCATCGTCGCCGTTCGCGACCGGGTTATCGCGACCGAGCCTCTGACGGAAGAGCAGCTTGCGCGGCTTGGCTGGAAGAACAGACAGGGCGTTTATGACACGCGGACACAGCTGAACTACACGCGTCTGACTTCGGACAACCGTATCATCTTTGGCGGCCGGGTCGGCTACTTCTTCAACAACAATACGGATCCGGCCCAGGATCGTCAGATCGAGACCTATGAGCGGCTGGCCGGCTATTTCTTCAATACCTTCCCGCAGCTGCATGACGTGAAGTTCACCCATGCCTGGTCCGGTCCGATCGATCTGACCATGCGCCTGGCGGTGCACTTCCAGCGCTACTACGGCGGCAAGGGCATCTATGCGGGTGGCTATTCCGGTTTCGGCGTAACCACCACCCGTTTCGGCGCCAATATCGGCCTCGACATCCTAGACGGGAAGACAGGGCCGGATCTCGATCTGGATTTTGCTCGGACGCTGCCGAACTGGATTCCGCCGGAACCCTTCCGGTGGATCGGAGCCAAGCTCACCATGTATGCGCTCGATGAAGTCGACCAGAAGGGCGGCTGGCGCAAGCTCTGGATCAACATGGTGCACCGGATGGGTTTCCCGCTATGATGACCTCTTTCGCACATGTAGCCGGTGGACCCGACCTGTCTGCCCTGATCAACAGGTCTCAGACTGTCTTTATCAATGGCGCTTGGCATGCAGGGCGTTCCGGCTCTGCCTTGCCGGCGATCGATCCGACGAGCGGTCGGGTGTTTGCCGAATTCCTGGCGGCCTCTGCTGACCAGGTTTCGGACGCCGCGCAGGCCTCTCAGGATGCCTTTGACGGCTGGCGACACCTGGGCGGATCCAAGCGTGCCGACTACCTGCGTGCCTTTGCGGCCGGACTTCGCGCCCGCAAGGACGAACTGATCGCTCTGCAGCGTCTCAACAACGGCAAGCCGCGCTTCGAAGCGGAAATCGATGTCGAGGACGCCGCCGCGACCTTCGACTATTACGCCGATCTGGCCTGTGAACTGGATGGTCGCCAGGGCTCTGCCGTTCTATTGGCGCAGGACGGTCTTTCAGGGCGAACACATTTCGAGCCGCTGGGGCCCGTCGCGCTGATCGTGCCGTGGAACTTTCCCATGGTCACGACGGCCTGGAAGCTCGCACCTGCGCTGGCGGTCGGTTGCACGGCGGTGTTGAAGCCATCGGAGTTCACGACGCTGGCTGAGCTCGTCTACGGCGACCTCGCGCCGGAAGCAGGCTTGCCGGCAGGTGTTTTGAACATCGTGCCCGGTGGTGGCGATGTCGGGGCGGCCCTGTGTTCTGATCGTCGCTTTCGCAAGATCTCCTTCACCGGCTCCAATGCGACCGGTTCGCGGGTCATGGCGGCTGCTGCGCGGCGCTCGGTGCCGGTCTCGCTGGAGCTCGGCGGCAAGTCGCCGATCGTCGTCCTTGACGATGCCGATATCTCCCAGGCCGCCGATATCGTTGCTGCCGGCATCTTCTTCAATTGCGGTCAGATGTGTTCCGCCACATCCAGGCTGCTTGTGGCCGACCGTATCGCCAGCGACTTTACGGAGGCGCTCGTCGCCAGGGCGAAGGCCCTGGTGGTGGCCGGACATGACCGGGACGATGGCGAAATGGGCCCTCTGACGACGGCGGCGCAATGGGCCAAGGTCGGTGAATTTCTTGCCCAGGCAAAGGCAGACGCGCTCCAGTGTCTGACCGGTGGCAGCATCGAACAGGATCGTCCCGGTTTCTTCGTCCAGCCGACAATCTTCCGCGACGTACCGATGGACCATGCGATCTGGCGGGATGAGATCTTCGGTCCCGTACTCGCCATCCGCAGCTTCAGCACGGAGGATGAGGCCGTCTTCCTGGCGAACGATACCGATTTCGGCCTGGCGGCCACGGTTGTCGGGTGCGATGGCGACCGCGCGGCCAAGATCGCAGATCGGATTGATGCGGGTCACATCTGGATCAACACGCCGCAGATCATCTTCCCGAACACCGCCTGGGGCGGTTTCAAGGCCAGCGGTATCGGTCGCGAGCTCGGTCCGTGGGGCCTGTCGGCCTATTGCGCCGTCAAGCACGTCACCATCCAAAACTAATCCATCGCTAGAATTCAGGACTGAACGCATGTCGAAGATTATCGCCCTGACACCAGATGGCCCGAACGGTCTGGAGAGCTGCCAGGTTGTTCCCGCCGAAAGCCTGCTGACGCCTGCCCCGACCGAGCAGGGCACCGTCATCTTTTCCGAGGGTACCCAGACCTGTGGTATCTGGGAGGCAACGCCCTATGCCGAACGCATGGACGATTACCCCTTCAACGAGCTGGCCCATATCATCTCTGGCAAGGTTTGCATCACGCCGGATGGCGGCGCTGCACAGGTCTTCGGTGCCGGCGACACCTATGCCATGCAGAAGGGGTTCAACGGCCGGTTCGAGGTGCTGGAAACCTGCCGGAAATACTACCTGACAGTCGAGTAATCAAAACAGGAAGGCGGTTCGACCGCACTTCCACGCCGTATCTCTGGAGGAAAACCCATGGCCACTACTGCCGACCTGATCATTACGAACGGCCGCGTCATCACCATGAACGCACACCAGCCGCAGGCCGATGCCATTGCGGTGGCCGGCGGCCGCATCTTGGCTGTTGGCAGCTATGACGATGTCGCTGCCTACCGTGGTCCCGACACGAAGCTGATCGATGCCCAGGGCAAGACGGTCACGCCCGGCATCAATGAAAGCCATATCCATATCTTCGGCGGTTCGGCCGAACTCGACCAGCTGTCGCTTTACAACGTCAAGGGCTACGAAGCTTTGAAGGCTGCCGTCCAGGCCTATGCTGCCTCGAAGCCGAATGATCCGCTGCTGATCGCGAATACGGCCGACTACACCATTCTTGGCGATGGTCGCGGTCTCGATCGACACATTCTGGATTCCATCCTTGCCGACCGGCCACTGGCGCTGATGTCGCCGGATCATCACACGGTTTGGGCGAACACGATCGCCCTGACCAAGGCCGGGATTCTGGAAGGCCGCCAGCTGCCGTCAGGCAACGAGATCGTCATGGGCGATGACGGTCTGGCAAATGGTGAGTTGCGTGAACATTACGCATTCGACGACGTCATGGCGCTCAGTGCAAGCGCTGGTCGTGATCGCCTCGGTCTCAGCACGGGCGATGAGCCTGAAATTGCACCGACCGCTGCTGATCGCGCCTTTGATCGGGAGCTGATCAAGCGGGGTCTTCATCATCTGGCCAGCCACGGTATCACCAGCTTTCAGAACATGGATGGCAATCGCTATCAGCTCGAACTGCTGTCCGAAATCCAGGCAGAGGGCAATCTGATTTGCCGCGGGCGTGTGCCCTTGCATTACGTCAGCGGCGACATCGTCGAGCAGATGGACAAGGCCGCCCAGATGCGCGCCGATTTCAACGGCGAGTGGCTGAACTCGGGTACCGTCAAGGTGTTCATGGACGGTGTTCTCGATTCCCATACGGCGCTGATGTATGACGATTATGCTGATCGTCCGGGCTGGAAAGGCGAGCCGCGCTTCGATCAGGAAACCTTCAACCGCATCTGCACCGAGGCCGACAAGCGTGGCCTGCAGATTGCCGTCCACTCGATCGGCGATGGAGCCGTGGCCAGCGTCATTGATGGTTATATTGCGGCGCGGATCGCCAATGGTGCCCGCGACAGCCGTCACCGCATCGAGCACATTGAAGTCGTTCGCGATGTCGATATTCAGCGCATGGCAGAGTTGCAGATTATCGCGTCCATGCAGCCTCCGCATCCGCCGGGCCAGATGGGGCTCCCCCTGGAGCCGACGCTCACACGCATCGGCCGTAGCAACTGGAAGCGCGCCTATGCCTGGCGTGCGATCAGAACTGCGGGCGTTGACCTCATCTTCTCGTCGGACTGGCCGGTTTCACCCGTCTCGCCGATGCGATCGATCCATTCCGCGATGACGCGTCAGCGATGGGCAGACGATCTGCCGGATAACCGCCAGACACTCATGGAAGCGCTCGACGCCTATACGACGAAGGCCGCCTTCGCCGAGTTTGCCGAAGACTGGAAAGGGCAGTTGAAGCCGGGCTTCGCGGCCGACATCGTGGTCTGGGACACCGTTCTGGACGCCGTCGATCCGAAGGTGATCGAGACCGTCGCGCCCGCCTACACGATCTGCGCTGGACGCATAACCTACCAGGCGTGACTGAGACATGGTTGACGCAATCAATTCGGAATTTGCCTTCGAGATCCGCGCGAAGGTCTCCAAGCCTCTGGAACTCGGCACCGGTCGCAATGGCTCCAGGGTGGTATTCCGGATCATCGATGGCAGTGTTTCCGGCCCGAAGTTTGAGGGCCGGATCCTCCCCGGCGGCGCGGACTATGCCTTGGTTCGCGCTGACGGCATGACGGTCGTCGAGGCGCATTATGTGATCCAGAACGTCGACGGGACCTGTGTCTATGTGAAGAACAAGGGCCTGTTCATTGCAAACAAGGATGTAATAGACCGAATGGACCGTGGTGATCCTGTTGATGATGACGAGGTCTATTTCCGGGCCGCCCCGGTCTTCGATGCTCCGGATGGCCCTCACAGCTGGCTTGCAGACAGGCTTTTCATTTCGACGTGCCGGTTTTCCCTGGATGAAGTGACCATCCGCGTCTATACCGTTTTGTGATGAATTCCTAAAGCATGAGCTCGATTTCCGATGGCGCGGACAAGCTCGATGCGCGGCGCGGAGACCACAATTTGCGGAAATTTGACGGCAATCCTCGTCAGTCCTTCTCCGTAGATAACGTTGATATCCGTTTGATGCGGATCTTCATGCGGGTGGTGGAGGCCGGTGGCCTCTCGGCTGCACAATCTGATCTGAACCTGTCCCTGTCGACCATTTCGGAGAAGATCACTGCCCTTGAGCAGCGGCTGGGTGTCAGCCTCTGCAAACGTGGACGCAGGGGCTTTGTGCTCACTGAGCATGGGCGCCTCGTCTTCGAGGAATGTCAGCGCCTGTTCGGGTCCCTCGATCAATTCGGCCGGAAGGTCTCCGGTCTGCGATCCAATCTCGCCGGAACGCTGACGGTCGGTATGGTGGACAACATCATCTCCGACCCCCGTTCAGCACTGGCCGATGCGGTTGGCAAACTTGTCGATGCCGCGCCCTCCGTCAGCCTCGCGCTCGAAACGCGACCGCCGGGCGAGCTGCTTCGTGATATTGTGGCGCGCAAACTCGACCTGGGCATTGGCAGCTTTCCGAGGATGGCCCTCGGATTGAGTTACATCGACCTCTATGACGAGTTGCAGAACTTTTATTGCGGGCGCGGGCACCCTCTTTTTGATGTTCCCGACGATGAAATCACCATTGATGTGGTCAGGGTCCACCGCATTATCGGCCGCAGTTACTGGGCGGCGCGCGATATCAAGATCTTTGCGATCTCCAATCCCCATGCCACAGTCTCGAATATGGAAGCAGAGGCGTTCCTGATCCTCTCCGGCAACTATCTCGGCTACCTGCCCGACCACTACGCCGACAGCTTTCAGAAAGCCGGGCGAATTCGACCAATCAGACCTGATCTTTTTTCCTACAAGGCCAAGTTTCAGATTGCCACGTCCGAGGACTGGATGGATCGTCCGCTGACCAAGACGTTTGTGCAAATCCTGGAGAGTTGTTCCCTCAATCGTTGATGCAGGTCCGTCAAAGTTGGAGGCGAAGCCCGGGATGCCTCATGGTCGAGAGGCCGTCGATCTGATTGCCGCTGTCGCGGCGCTAGGCCGACACGCGAGAGCTCGCAAAAACCTTGGCCGATTCTGACGGCAGTCGGTGCAGCAAGGCATCCGCGTCGCTCGGCTTGTGCCAAAGATAACCTTGTCCCAGTTCGCAGCCCATTTGCCGTAGCCTTCGCGCTATGGCTTTCGTTTCGACACCTTCTGCAACAGTCTTCATGCCCAGGCCTTGTGCCATCTTGATGATTGTCCGGATGAGCACTTCCTGCTGCGGATCCTCCAGCATGTTGCGAACAAAGGACTGATCGATCTTCAGGCAGGAGATCGGGAAACGGCATAGGTAGCTCAAGGCTGAATAGCCGGTCCCGAAGTCATCGATGGCGATCTCGATACCCAGTGCTGATATCGAATTGAGTGTATCAATCACCATACCGGAGTCTGTGAGCAACAGGCTTTCGGTAATCTCCAGACTGATCCATTCCGGCCGGCAGCTGGTCTCTTGCAGGCTCTGAAGCAGTGTGGCGAGAAAATTTCCGTACATCAGCTGCCGTGCCGAAATGTTGACGGCGACCACGAATTGCTTTCCACTCCTCTGATTGCATTCGACGGCAAAGGTGCAAGCGGATCGCAGAATGACCTCGCCGATATGGACGATCTGGCCAGTTTCTTCGGCAATCGGGATAAAGGTCGATGGGGCGATGAAACCGTTATCGCCGTTGCGCCATCTGCAGAGCGCTTCGGCCCCGATGATTTCTCCCGATGAAAGATCTACCTTCGCCTGATAGTAGGCGACAAATTCGTCTTTCTGGAGAGCATCATTGATCATTGCCTCGGTTCGAAACCGTGCGGCGATGTCCTCGCTCATTTCAGGGGCGTAGTCCCTGGCGAGGTTCCCGCCTGCCTCCTTTGCCACATGAAGGGCCGTGTCGGCAAAGCGAAGCAAATCCTTGGCGCATGTCGTATCCTTGGGCAAGGATGCCATGCCGATACTCGCGGTCACACTGATTGTTTCACCACCGACGGATATCGGTACTGCGATATGAGATTGTATGATTTCGATCAGTTGCGGCAGACCGCCTGCGGCTTCCACGTCCGGCACGATGATGTAGAATTCATCTGCCGCCAATCGACCAACCGAGCCTTGGGTCCCAACGGCGCGTTCCAGACGGCTCGCGATATCGAGAAGCACCGCGTCTCCGGCATTGTGGCCGAGGATCTCGTTGATTGTCTTGAAACGATCCACATCAACAATCAGAAGCGAGCACTGATTGTTCTTCGACATTGCTTCTTCGACAGCGCGTGGAAGCTGGTCATTCAATGCTGTTCGGTTTTGTAACCCGGTCAGACGGTCCGTGAAGGCGAGCTGCCTTAGTTCGATTTGCAATTCATGCCGTTCCCGTTCGTAGTGGGTCAAGACCTTCATGGCACGGGCCATGTCACCAATCGAGTCCCGCCGATCCTGGTCGGTTACCTCGAAGTTCGGATCGCCATCGGCCAATCGCATCATTTTCTGCGTTAACCGATCAATCGGCTCTCTCAGATCGCGAATTATCCGTCGAACCGCAAAAGTGACGACGGAAGCAGCGATGAGAAATGCGACTGTGACTGTGGCCAGCCGTTTCAGAAATGCAGTCTGCACATCTTCGGTGTAGGCCGCCGAGGCAATCACCCAGCCCCATGGCGCAAAGTGTTCCGACCACGCGGCCTTCGGGTTCTGTGTGGTGACCACGCCGTTGAGTGTCCGAGCTCCCCGATAGTAAGTGATACCGCCTCCGGCCAGCGCCTGCTGGATCATCGACTGCGTATGCGGGGATTTCCAGGCGCTGGTACCCTCGTTTTCCTCTGTGTCACTGACAATCCGGATACCCTGTTCGTCAAATGCAAACACCCGAGACCCGCCATCGAATTCCATGGCCCGGATAGCGTCTCGGGTCCGCTCCTGAGCCTCTGCCAGGGTCAGCTTCCCGTCGAGTACCAATGCATGATTGACGACGGCGATATTCTTTGCCGCGTCCACCATGGCATGGACCTTGTCGATGGAGTTCTTGATCAGCGCATCCCTCAGGCTCATAAGCGTGAAGACCGCCATCACCATCGCAAAGGCGCCGACAATCAACACCGGCAGCATGAGCTTGCTGCGAAGGCTTAAGCCTTTCATGGGCATCAGGCATTTCCTGTAAGTTGTGCTTGGTCAGCGCAGACTTCGCCAAAGCGCATGAAATCGACGAAAGCAAGGGGTTTGGGTGGGCGCCAGTTGATCTGATAGGGCCCTCTCGCGTCGGTGTAGCGAGCCGTTTGATCCGAGTTCAGGAGATTAACAGACAAGATCGGAAAACTACCTCGCGATGCAGATGGCCAACTCCGTGGCTGGTCGTTAGACTTCGCCCGTTTCTAATGGTTGGAAGCATATTAGCTCGGTCAGTCTTAAGACTACTCTAACTGACAGTTCGAAGGCGGCTGTTTATATGGGAGGACGTGTGCTGCATGGCCTGCCGTTGCTGAACACCGCGTTCTCCGGACGACGTGGGCGTTCTGGGCCGATGAGGCGTGTATTTGGGGCGTGGAGGCTATCCGTTGGTCACGACATTTCCGAAACCCGGATAACGGCTGCATAGCGCGTCACGTGTTTCAGACCAGCGGCTTTAACCGCCTGAAGCAAGAACGAGGTCTCGGCAGTATCAGTTGCGCTCACATCAAAGCGATTTCGATGTACGGCGAAAGGCGCTGCTTCCTGTCGAAGCTCGCGCCAGCGCTTTATCCAATGGAGTTCCGGATTGATGTCGTCTTGCTCCGTTGCAAATACTGCAGTCGAAAGCATGTCTGCGATTTATATCTGAAAGAAGTCGCGTGAAACGCGAATTGATCGCGCGATCTTGCAGGCGGGCCCCGCTATGTCGAGGCCCGCCCTCAGTTCCGCTTAGAACGTCATGCCCACTCGGAGTGCCACGTTGTAGCCTTCCGGTCGGTTGCGTGCGCCGAACTCCTTGTAGGCATGAAAACCGATCAACGGCATGCCGGGCTGGAAGTAGGTGATTGCCGGTCCAAGGGCGAAGACGCGGCCCTTGTTCGCGCTGGTTGCACTGCCGGAGTCGTCGGTGACGTTGGCGTAGCCGTAGCCGCCGAGCCCGATGGTAAACGGCCCGAAGTGCTGACCAACAGCGAATTCCTGCTTGTAGCCGACACCGCTCACATGATCATTCGCGATGTTCTTCGTGTTGAAGTTCAGCTCGACTCGTGTCGAAAACTCCAGCCCGGTCTCGGTAATGTAGGTTGCTGCGACGACCGGTGCGATTGCCCAGTGATTGACGCCAACAGTGAAGGCGTCGGTCGTGTTGTATTCCCCTGTCGGAGCCTGGACCTGCAGCGACGCATTCATCTGGAACTGTTCGCTGACATTCCATTGCAGGATGATCGGAACAAACTGCACGTCACCGATGCCAGACATGCCGTTGCTCAGCGTCGTGCCGGCGCCAACCGGAGTGATGGAGCCCTTGATGTCAATGAAGGGGATCACGATACCGAAGCCGTAGTTGGCATTCAGGAACTCAGTTTCCGTCATCCGGATATAGGCGAGCGCAACCGACTTCACATCGTTCCGGTAGTTGTCACCCGCGTCGTCGCCGTTTCCGTTCTTGTTCACCCTGGCTGAGTAGTAGGACGTGGAGATGGCAATGGTCCCGACCGGTGTCGGCGGCGGAAGCTGTCCCGCTCCGAAGTCACCGACGCCGAACGGCGTGATCGTGATTCCGAGTTCGTCGGCGAGTGCCGAATTTGAAACAAGTAGGAGAGAGCAGCAAGCAGCCGCAGCATGTCTGAGAATACTCAGGTTTTTCATCGAGTTTGTCCCCCTAAACGATGAGTTCGGGGGGATCGTAGTGAAGCCGTCCGCTAGCCGTTATCCGATTTCGGCACGGCCTTATAGCAAGTGTCGATACTATGGGTTCCTATGATCGACCCTTTGTATTGACCCTCGTCGCCTGCCGAGGTGCAATCTTCATCAGTGTTTGGGAGGGGAGTTCGCCAAAGTGTTTTGCATATTCGCCGGCAAACCGGCTCAGGTGCCAGAAGCCATGGTCGGATGCGATGTCTCCGATTGTACAGGAAGGGTCTTGGCGGGCCAAGCTGATGATGCTCTTGCGCACACGGTTCAGACGGATGGCCTTTGCGAACTGGATCGCGCTTTGGCCATATGAACGCTGAAAACAGTTTTGCAGATGCCGCCGGCTAACGCGCAGAACCTTGCAGATCTCTTCGATATCCATCTGTTCGGTTTGAGACGACAGAATAAGACTGCGGGCCGAGTCTGCCGTCGCCTTGTGTGGAGTGTCGCGCATCGGTTCGACTGTTTTCGCGCTCTGAAACGCCTCGATCAAGGCGCAGGTAATCTCGTGTTCGATTTGCGTGCGAACATTGCCATCGTCGAGAATGCCGGGGGCGGTTCCGATCGTGCAGAAGGATCGTTTGAAGATGTGTTGAAGCTTCAGGAGTGGCGCGGGTGCCAGCACCATGCTCTCGTGCCGCCATATCCGTTGACTGAGTTCGTGGTGTCCGGCCATCAGGGCGCTATGGGCGAACCAGTGTTGGTCGAAGACAACAGATACGAGATCAAGGGCGGTCGGCGTGATGATTTCCGGCAGGTTGGCCCCGCTCGACAGCAAGCCGCAGGGTGCGTCAATCCTGTGGCCACCCGTCCAGGCATTTCCAGAGGCCTGCAAGGGTAGGCTCAGCACCACGGAGCCCGGCCAGCAAGACCCGCTTTTGATCAGGGATTGGTTCGTGACTTCCCTTATCAGCAGCAGGTTGTCCAGACTGATAGTTTCACACTCTCCGATGAAGAGACCGGAAGAGAGCTGGGTATGCTCCTGCGGCCATTCGGGCACAGATGCTCCAAACTCACAGGCGCCCCGCAGCCTCGTGTGCGTGTAACGCGTCGCCGCTTCTCTGAAGGGTGCTGATAGCAAAGGGAGCATACCGGTCACTCACGCCAATCAACCGTGGGAACGCTTTTGGAATTGGTACTTGCGAAGGCCCTGATGCGTTCCGGGCCCTCCCTTTTTCTGTCCTTGCATTTCATCCGGCTTGGGTCTCGCGCACCTCAATAGCCAAATGCAATCCCATCCTTCCGCGATTCAGATGCGCCCGCAAGCGTGCCGTTTTCCCAGTCAATGCGGATCACCTGCGCGCCGCCGATCGGATCTTCGGCGGGGACGATTTCGAAGCCCCGGCGGGTCAGTTCGGCCACCGTCTCCGGCGGAACAGTGTGTTCGGCTTCAACGCGCGGGACCTTGCCGCCGACGGGGATCAGGCGCGGCAGATCGATCGCATCCTGCATGTCCATGTCGTAGTCGACGACCTTGGAGATGAGATGCGCATGGCCCATGGCCTGGTAATAGCCGCCCATCACGCCGAAGGACATTTCCGTGCGGCCGTTGCGGGTGACCATGCCGGGGATGATGGTGTGCAGCGGGCGCTTTTCAGGCGCTATCATGTTGGGGTGCCCACGCTTGAGCGAGAAACTCTGGCCGCGATTGTGCAGGATCACGCCCGAGTTCGGTGCGACCAGACCGGTGCCGAAGCTGTCGAAGATCGAGTTGATGAAGCTGACCGCATTGCGATCTTCGTCGACGATCGAGATGTAGACGGTGTCGCGATGCAGCGGCATCTCGAAATCCGGCAGCTCGGTCATTGCGTGGGTCAGGTCGATCTTCTCGGCCAGTCCCCGCGCGAAGTCGGCTGAAAGGAGTTCATCGATCGGCACGTTCGCCTTGGCGGGATCGGCAACCCAGGCGTCGCGCGCGGCATAGGCGAGGCGGGTGGCCTCGATCTCCAGATGCAGGCGATCGGGAGACTGCGGTTCCAGCTTATTGTCGAAGCAGGAGAGGATGTTGAGGATCAGCAGCGCGATGATGCCCTGCCCGTTCGGGGGGCATTCGTGGACGGTGTAGCCACGGAAGTCGGTGGTGACCGGGGTGACGTATTCGCCTTGCGCTTCTGCAAAATCCTCCAGTGTATGGAGACCGCCATGGGCGTTGAGATGCGCCACCATGTCTTCGGCGACGGACCCCTTGTAGAAGCCGTCGCGGCCTTCGGCGGCGATCTTGCGCAGCGTTGCGGCAAGCTTCGGCTGGCGGTGCGTTTCGCCGATGCGCGGTGCGCGACCGTCGGGCAGGAAGATATCGGCGGCCGCCTTGTCTGCGGCGAGAAGTTCCTCCTCCTTCTTCCAGTCGCGGTGGACCCGCGGCGAGATGGCATAGCCTTCCTCGGCATAGCGAATGGCGGGTGCGAGCACCTCGGCCAAGGGCAGCCGACCGTGGTCGGCGTGGAGGCGTGTCCAGGCATCGATTGCACCTGGGATCGTAACGGCCGATGGGGACTGGCGCGGGACTTCGGTCAGGCCGCGCTCTTCGAACCAGTCGATCGTCAAGGCCTTTGGCGTGCGGCCCGAACCGTTATAGGCGATGACTTCAGCGCCGCCCTTCGGGGCATAGAGCGCGAAGCAGTCGCCGCCGATGCCCGTCGAGCCTGGTTCCACGACGCATTGCACGGCGCAGGCGGCAATCGCTGCATCCATGGCGTTGCCACCGGCCTGCAGGATGTTGATGGCCGTCAGTGTGGCATAGGGGTGGGAGGTTGCGGCCATGGCTTTGGCCGACACGGCCACCGATCGCGTCGGCTTTTCGAAATTGCGCATCCTTGTCAGTCTCCTCGTATTCTCTTTTGCCACTGCGTCAGCCGTGGGATCTGTAAGGTGTCATGCGGATCTCCAGGTAGGCGAGTGCCCGGACGATCAGGAAGTTGATGAAAAGATAGATTGCACCCGCCGCGATGAAGACCTCAATCGCCCGGTAGCTCTGGGAAATAAGGCCCTGGGCGATACCGGTCACCTCCATCAGCGTGATGATCGAGGCCAGCGAGGTGCCCTTCACCATCAGGATGATCTCGTTGCCATAGGAGGGGATCGCCTGGCGCAGGGCGATCGGCAGGATAACGAGGCGAAGGGTCAGGACGCGGGACATGCCAAGTGCCTTTGCGGCTTCACCCAAGCCGCGCGGGACGTTCTTGATCGCGCCACGCAGGATCTCGCTGCCATAGGCGGCTGTGTTCAGCGTGAGGGCAAGGATTGCGCACCAATAGGGTTCGCGAAACAGCCCCCAGAGGCCAATCGCCTGAAGGGAGGGGCGGAACTGGCCAAGGCCGTAATAGATCAGGAAGATCTGCACGAGCAGGGGCGTGCCGCGAAAGACGGCAACGAAGGTTCTGATGGGCCAGACGACAAGCCTGTGCTCGCCCTGCTGTGCGAGCGCCAGCAAGAGCGCGATGACGAAACCTAGCAGGATGGAGGTGCCGGCCAATTGCAGCGTCAAAGGCACGCCTGATAGAAGCTTCGGTATGATTTCGAGAAAGAAGCCGATGTCGATCATCGATGCATGATCCCCCGGGATGTGCGCGTTTCGGCGACGCGGAACACCTGTCCGGTGATGCCGGCGATCACGAAATAGAGCGCGGCGGCTGCGAGGTAGAAGAGGAAGGGCTCTCGGGTGGAGCCGGCACCGATCTGCGCCTGGCGCATCAATTCGACGAGGCCAATCACGGAGATCAGGGCGGAATCCTTCAGCACCAGCTGCCAGACATTGCTGAGACCCGGGATTGCATGGCGCATCAGCTGGGGAATGATGACGAGGCGCAGCATTTGCAGGCGCGAGAGGGCCAAGGCTTTCGCCGCGTCGAACTGTCCGCGCTCGACCGCCAGATAGGCGCCGCGATAGACTTCCGCCTGGTAGGCGCCGGAGATGATGCCAAGCGCGATGACGCCTGTTGCCAGCGATGGCAGGCCGACGAAGCCTTCAGAACCGAAGCTTTTGGCGATCGCGGTGAGGGCAACGCTGCCGCCGTAGTAGAAGAGGTAGATCGTCAGAAGATCCGGAATGCCACGAAAGACGGTGCCATAGGCTGCGGCAAGGAATCTCGGGACACGTTTCGACGACAAAGCGCCTGTGGCACCAAGGGCACCAAAGACGGCTCCGAGCAGGAAGCCCAGGATGGACAGGAGCAGGGTCATCGCGGCTGCGCCGAGCAGCGCAGCGCCCCACCCGCCTTCGGCGAAACCGAGCAGATGCAGTTTTTCAAGCATGCGGGCGAACCCCTTTATGGCACTCCTGCAGCCGGAGTTACGAGAACTCCGGCTGCAGTCGGTCCGCCTTGATTACTTGACCGGGGTGACGTCGGTGCCGACCCACTTCTCGGAGATGCGCTTGATGGTGCCATCCGCAATCGCGGAGTCGATGGCTGCGTTCAGCATGTCCTTGAGCTTGGTATCCGCCTTGCGCAGGCCAGCGCCGGTGCCGAGGCCGAAGACGCCACCGACAAAGCCCGGGCCGGCGATCGTGTAGTCGGCGAATTCCGGCTTGGCGAGCGTCGCGGCCAGTGCCGTCTGCTGGGCAAAGAGTGCGTCGATGCGGCCGGCGGCGAGGTCAAGATCGTGCTGTTCGGTGGTCTTGTATTCGCGGATCTCGACGGTGTCGCCGAAGTACTTCTTGATGAAGTCGAGGTTGGTGGTGGCGGCCTGTACGCCGACGATCTTGCCCTGAAGCAGCGGCTTCAACTTGTCGATCGCCGCAGCTGCGGCCGCTTCATCCTCCAGCTTGAACTTCTCGGCGGACATGCCGAGCTTGCCGAGCTCGCTGTCCTTGGCGACCGCGAAGCCTGAGGGGTCTACGGCGTAAGGCTGGGTGAAGTCGATGGTTTCCAGGCGCTTCGGGGTGATGAACATGCTCGCCATGATGACGTCGAACTTGCCGACGGTGAGCGAGGGGATCAAGCCGTCCCAATCCTGGGAGACGATTTCGCAGGTGACCTTCATGCGGGCGCAGAGATCGTTTGCCAGCTCGATCTCGAGGCCGTCGAGCTTGCCGTCCGCCGTGGTGAAATTCCAGGGCGCATAGGCGCCTTCGGTCGCGATCTTGATGGACTTCGGTGCATCCTGCGCCAGAACCGGTTGGGTGAATGCAAGTGTGGTGAAGATAGCCGCGAGCGCGGCCATGCGATTGATCGTCATGACTTTTCCTCTTCTTTGTTGTGCCGTGGATGACGGCGGTTCCCCGTCCATGCCGGATGTATCCCCGGTTCAGGACAAATGATCAGACCGAGCTTCAGGGGCGCTCGGGACTGGCGTAGTCGGCAATCATGGATGCCGTTTCGATGATGTGTTCCTGCATGACGGCCTCGGCTTGGCGGGCATCGCCAGACCTCAATACGTCAATCAGTTTCTGATGCTCTTCGCGGGCAGAGAGCGGCTTGTCGACATAGTCGAACCAGATGCGCATGTAGGGCTCGATCACCACATGCAGCGCCGTGATCTGTCGGATCAGCTTCGGGCGGTTGCTCAGGCCAAAGATGAAGGCGTGGAACTCCTGGTGGCGGATGACCCAGTCGCTGCTGCCCGATTGTCCGGCGCGTTCCATGCGTTCCAACAGGCGCTCGAGTTCTTCGAAGGCTTCGGAATTCATCTGCGGCGTGGCGAGGCGGACAGCCAGACCCTCGAGCACCGAACGGATCTCGAAGGTCTCATGGATCTCGTCGAGTGTGAGGCCTGCGACAACGCAGCCGCGATTGGGGCGCAGCGTCACGAGCCCGTCTGCCGCGAGCCTGCGGAACGCTTCGCGAACCGGCATGCGGCTCATGCCGATTTCGGTCGCGATTTCTTCCGGGATCAACCGCTCACCCGGCTTGTAGCGACCAACACGCAGGGCACGCTGTAGGTGGAGATAGGCCTCCTGTTCGGCCGTGGAGGCAAGATGCGCCGTGGCGGTGGTCGAGATCGACATTTTGGCTCACTGGATTTTTGTATCCAATTATCCAAACATCGTGCTTGAGAGCCGTCAAGCGCTTTTTGATCGAACGCGGCGTGGGGTGTCAGCGGACAGGGCGGAGGCCGTTTGCCAGCCTTTCCCGAACGAGATGGGTAAAGGCGGCGATCGTGTTCCGATCCGCGCGGGGCGATGCGACGAGGACGAATTCGACATCTTCGATCGTCGGAAGGGCCGAAGGAGGCAGTTCCCGAAGCCCTGATGGTGCGAGGTTGCGCGGCTGGACAAGGACGCCCATGCCTGCTCGCGCTGCAGCGGTCAGGCCGCTCAGGCTCTGGCAGGAACAGACGATCCGCCATGGGTGTCCGGCGCGCTCCAGCGCTTCCATGAGCAGTGTTCTCATCAGGCTCGGTGGCGGAAAGACGATCAGCGGCAGGATCGGTGTTGCCAGAACCGCGTCCGGATCGGCGGTCAGCCAGACCAATTGTTCGCGCAGGATCGCCTCGCCGCGGCGATCGCCGAGGCGGCGCTTCGCAAAGACCAGATCAAGGTCGCCCTTGTCCTGCATGTCAGCCAGATCCCTGGAGAGTGCCACCGTCAGGTGGAGTTCAACGGCTGGATAATCGGCGATGAAGTCCTGCAGGAGTGCCGGAAGCTGGCCTGACACCAGATCTTCCGAGATGCCGAGCCGCAACCGACCGCGAGGCTGGGCAGCCTCGAAAAGGGACGCCGTCTGTCGTTCCAATGAAAGCAGCTGGCGGGCATGCGGAAGAAGGGCCTCGCCGTCAGCCGTCAAGCGGACGCCGTGGGTGTCGCGGTCCAACAGCCGACGCCCGAGTACCTGTTCCAGTCGTTGCAGGTGCTGGCTGACAGTCGACTGTCGCAAACCGAGTTTCTGACTGGCGAGGGTGAAGCTGCTGAGCTGGGCAATCGACACGAAACTGCGCAGGTGAACGAGATCGAGCACATCACGTTTTCCGATGATTGTTATTTCTTGCATCGAGTTTTACGATAACTACTCTCAGACTTCTGTCCAGATGCTGCCGGAACCCTCAGATGAAACGTTTTCTTCCAGACACCTTCACAACGCTGCTCGTGGCCATGGTTGTGCTTGCGACCTTCCTGCCGATTTCCGGCGAGCCAGCGGAGTGGTTCGGGCTGGCGACGAACTTCGCGGTCGCGCTGCTGTTCTTCCTGCATGGCGCACGCCTTTCGACGGATGTGGTGGTGGCCGGTTTCCTGCACTGGCGCCTGCAGAGCTTCATTCTGGCGGTGACCTTCGTGGTCTTTCCCCTGCTCGGTCTGCTTATTGGCCTTCTTTCGCCGTGGCTCATTCCGCCGGCGCTCTATCTTGGTCTGCTCTATGTTTGCGTGCTGCCTTCGACGGTGCAGTCGTCGATCGCCTTTACCTCGATTGCCGGGGGCAATGTGCCGGCCGCCATCTGCGCTGCCTCTGCATCCAACATTCTCGGCATGTTCCTGACGCCGGCGCTTGTCGCCGTGCTGTTTTCGGCGGGCGGTCATGTCGGGGTGTCGCTGGACATGATCTGGAAGATCCTGCTGCAGCTTTTCCTGCCCTTCGTGCTTGGGCAGGTTCTGCAGCCCTTGATCGGCAACTGGATCCGGGCTCGTAAGTCCCTGCTTGCCCCCGTCGATCGCGGCTCGATCCTGATGGTGGTGTACCTCGCCTTTTCCAATGCCGTGATCGAGGGAATTTGGTCAGAATTCTCCACCGCAGACCTCGCCCTGGTGGTCGGGCTCGATATCGCCCTGCTTGTCGTCGTGCTTTTCATTACGGCGTTCGGATCGAAGCTTTTCGGTTTCAGCCGCGAGGACCGGATCACGGCGATCTTCTGTGGTTCGAAGAAGAGCCTGGCGAGCGGTGTGCCGATGGCCGGCGTCATTTTTGCCGGCCAGTCGGTCGGTGCAATCGTGCTGCCGTTGATGCTCTTTCATCAGATTCAGCTGATGGTCTGTGCTTGGCTGGCGCGTAGGTACGCCATATGAGCACTTGGCGTGGCGACCTCTCGTTTCGAAACCAAGACGAAGGTTCCGTAATTCTGCTTCCACCGAAGAGTTGGTTTTGCGCTAGCGGGTTTATACAAGTCTCTGTGCAATCAGGCCCGCGCAACCAATTCAAAAAAATAAAAGTTACGACAAACCGTCTCGCGAACGCCGACGCGACTTTTGCGTTCCACAAGTCTGCCTCCCGTGTCCAGGCACCAGAAATCCATGCCAGCGGACCATTCTGCGTCACCAATGACCTGCAACTTCCCGAGCTCGGTGAGATCAGGACTGCTGGCCACCGGCCGAGCTATCCGGTGAAACGGGGCAAGGTCAGGGGCTCAGGTCACGGAGCAGCTTGAGATCGAGCGGCTCCGTCGTGAAGTCGCCAAGCTGAAGGCGGAGCGCGATATCCTAAAAAAGAGGCCGAAGCCTACTTTGCCAGGGACGCGATATGAAGTTCGCGTTCATTGCAAAGCACCGTTCGATCTGGCCCCTCTCGTCGTTGCTGCGCAACGACGGCCGGGCAGAGGGTGGCATGGCTCTGCGAAGCGCCGGGGGGGTCTCGTTCAGGTTTCCATGCCTGGCTCAGTCGTTCTCCGAGCGAACACGCCCGCTATGATGAGGTTCTGCTGGACAAGATCACGCAGAGCTTCAAGTCCAGCGACGGCACTTATGGTGCTCGCCGCGTATGGCATGACGTGCTGGAAGAAGGATTATCCTGTGGCCTCCATCGTATGGAGCGGCTGATGCGCTTGAATGCACTCAGGGCCAGGCCGAGACGGCGTGGCTTGCCGAAAGATGCCGGTGACCGTGCCGTCATCATGCCGAACGTGCTGGACCGCCAGTTCATGGCAGAGCGGGCGAACCAGAAATGGGTGGCTGACTTCACCTATATCTGGACCGCAGAAGGCTGGCTGTATGTAGCTGTCGTCATTGACCTGTTCTCACGCCGTGTCGTCGGCTGGTCGATGAATGCCAACATGACGGCCCAACTCGTCACAGATGCTCTGATCATGGCGATCTGGCGTCGAGGAAAACCAGATGCGCTCCTGCATCATTCCGATCAGCGAAGCCAATATACGAGCGAGCAGTTCCAGCGCCTCATCGGCGACCACGGCATCACCTGCTCGATGAACCGTTCTGGAAATGTCTGGGACAACGCCGCGATGGAGAGTTTCTTCTCATCATTAAAAACGGAGATAACAGCACGGAAGGTTTATCGCACGAGGAACGACGCCAGAGCAGATGTGTTCGATTACATCGAGCGCTTCTACAATCCGAAGCGCCGCCACTCGACACTGGGCTATCTCAGCCCCAATGACTTTGGGGCCAAGGTGCGATTAGCTTAACCTCTTGTCCTATAAACCCGCAGCAGGCCAGCCTCTTGAGGTTCTATGAGGTCGACAAATTTTCCGATCCTGTCCCAAAGGCCGGTCACGGTGCGTTCTGCCGCATTTTGCAGAAGCGTTTTCAGTATTGAGAATGCCTTCTTGGCGCTGAATGCGAAAAGTAAGTGCTCGGCACCTAATACATGTATAGAATTATCAAGTTTATGTTGCGCATCCTTTTTGATCGTAATATCTGGCGATCATTGGTTGGAAAAACCAGTTTGTATGAGAAGCCCCTTCTACGTCATTGGCCACGAGCCAGAGGCTGGCGTTCGTCCCGGGCGGAGATCGTGGCCAGGGAGGCGAAACAGGGCGGTTGGCGCGTGGTACAGCGGTCGGAGAGTGGCGCAAAGTTTCCAGTTGATGCACTGTCGGCCTCCGGGAGGCATTACGCTTGCCTGCAATTCTGAACGCCATATTCGCCGCCCACCGGCGCTCCCTATTATGGACCGTCATGCGCATCGTGCGCGATCCCCAGACGGCGGAAGACCTTGCGCAGGAAACCTATCTACGCGCTCGCAAGGCCGTCGAGAGTGGGCGGGTAGACCATCTCGAAGGCTTTCTGTATCAGACGGCGCGCAATCTTGCGCTTGACTATCTGCGCCGCCGCAAGACGCGGGCAGGGGCGGAGGTCGAGGGGCTGGATGAAGGTTTGCTTGCCGGTATCTCGGATGACATTCCCTCGATCGAGCAGGCCCTGATTGAGAAACAGAGCTTTGGTGCATTTCAGAAGGCGCTTTCCACCCTGCCGAAACGCGTACAGGACGTGCTGGTGTTGAGCCGTATCGAGGAATGGTCGAATGTGCGCATCGCCGAACATCTCGGCATTTCGGAGCGTACCGTGTTCAACGATCTGAAGCTGGCCATGGCCCATTGCCGGGATGCCCTGGCGCGTCTGGATGGAAAGTGAGGAACACAATGGCGCTTTCATCGATCATCCGGACCAGCACCATTGAGGCAGCCGCCGCCTCCGGTCTCTCAGTCGATTTTGCCGGGTTTGACATCTTCAAACGTCAAGCTATCAGGACCCCGCAAACACGTTTCGATCGGATCGGCTGAGTGGGACATCAGGACGCGCATGAAACCGGGCAGACCGACAGCGAATTGACCCATGCCGATCCGGTGGGGGATCAGGCGCTGGACTGGTTTGTCCGTCTTCGAGGGGCTGAACCGGACGGCGTGACGGAGGGCGCTTTTAAGGCATGGCTGGGTGAAGATCCGCGCCATGAGGCGGCATTCCGTGCGCTGGAAACCCTGTGGAATTCGAAGCCTTTTCTTGATGCGGTCATGGCATTGCCCGTCGCTAAGTCTGCCCTGATCAGGCCGAAGCGCCGGTTTCCGAAGCAGGCAGCCGCATTGGCCGCCTCGGTTCTGCTTGCTGCCGGCGTCTGGCAGTATCCGGCACTCAACATCGCCTTCCAGGCGGATTACCTGACCGGGACCGGCAGCCAGACGACCGTTTCCTTGCCGGACGGTTCGACCATGATGCTGAACACCGGCACGGCGGTGGCGCTGGATTTTGATGCCGGCAAGCGTCACATCCGCCTGCTGCGCGGCGAAGCTTTCTTCGATGTGGTCCATGACGCCGCCCATCCCTTCACTGTCAGCGGCCAATACGGTGCGGTGGAAGTTTTAGGCACGGCCTTTTCCGTGAAAACCGGCGATGACGAGGATGAGGTCGTTCTGGAGCGGGGCCGCGTTCAGGTCCTCTGTCTTTGCGAGAACCAAGGGAAGGCCGAACTTGCGCCTGGCGAGGCCGTCAGCGTGACGGCATCCGCCGTTTCGCCGGTGCATGCGGCAGACCCGTCCACGGCACTTGCCTGGCGGGATGGGCGCATCATCTTCGAAAACGCCCGGCTCGGCACGGTGCTGGAAGAACTGCGGCGATATCACCGGGGGCCGATCATGGTCGCGGATGAGCGGGTGAACCTGATGGTCGTCACCGGCAATTATCGTCTCGATGATGTCGAGGGCGCGCTGAAGACCCTGGCCGATGCCGCAGGTGTCGGATTCTACCGTATTCCCGGCGGCCTTATAATCCTTCGATAGAGCCTCAACTTTTTTTGCCGGTTTCGAAACCCTGCTGCGTCCTTGCTGACAGAAGGGCTGGTTGTGCATGACGCGCAACCGGCCGAGCGTCTGTAAAGAGGGTTTGGACGAGCATGGTTTCGGGAAAACATTCACGCGTAGACATGACGGCTGGAAAGCGCAGTCACCGAAGGACAAAGCTTCTCCTGGCATCCAGCATGCTGGCCTGCATGGCGGGCTTTGCGCCAAATGCCGTGCATGCGCAGGCGCGTGCTGTTGCCGGCGCCACGGAAACCGTCAGCTTCCAGATCCCCGCCCAGCCGCTGTCTGCCGCCATCAACGTCTTCATCCGCCAGAGCGGCTGGCAGATCAGCTATTCCTCGGCTCTTGCGGCGGGCAAAACGTCGACCGCCGTCTCCGGCAGCCTGACGCCATCTGCAGCTTTGCAGCGGATGGTGCAGGGAACGGGCATCGCGGTGCGGATCAGCGGGCCGGGCTCGGCCGCTTTCGTCGATCCGCAGGCGGCGGATGCAGGTGGAGCTGCGGCGGACGGTTCGACCGTGCTGGAGACGATTACGGTTCAGGGGCAGGGTGGCGGCACCACGGAAGGATCCGGGTCGTACACCACGGGTCAGATGAACACGGCGACGGGGCTTCCGCTTTCCATCCGGGAGACGCCGCAGTCCGTCACGGTGGTCACCCGCCAGCGCATGGAGGATCAGGCCAGCAGCTCGCTGCAGGATGTTCTGGAAACTTCAAGTGGCATGTCCATCCAGAAGTACGACAGCGATCGGACCGAATATCTCGCACGCGGTTTTACTGTGGGCGAGTTCCAGTATGACGGTGTGGTGATCCAGAATGAAGGCGTCTACGACTACGGTCTGACCAATCCGGATACGGCGATCTATGACCGGGTTGAGATCGTGAAGGGGGCGAATGGACTTTTGCAGGGGGCAGGCAGCCCCGGTGCCGCCGTCAACCTTGTGCGTAAGCGGCCGACCGACACGTTCCAGGCTTCCATCACCGGAACTGCCGGCTCCTGGAATGCCTACAGGACGGAGGCCGATGTATCAGGGCCTCTCAATCCCGATGGCTCCGTGCGCGGTCGCCTGGTCGGCTCGTTCGAGGATGCGGAATCCTACCTCGATCACTACGAGAAGAGATCCTTCAATCTCTATGGCATTCTGGAGGCTGATATCACCGACAACACCACCTTGTCGCTGGGTGCCGACTATCAGCGGAACAGGCCGCGCGGCTCGAGCTGGACGGGGCTTCCGATGTTCTTCAGCGACGGGAGCCGCACCGACTTCGACGTGTCGACCAATCCGGCGACGGACTGGAGCCGGCGCGACACCTTCACGAACAACTTCTTCGTCACGCTTGATCATGAGTTCGACAATGGCTGGAAGACCGACGTCACCTACAATCATCGTCGGAACGGGCATGACAGCGTGCTGGGGTCCGCAGGGAGCGGCTATCCTGATCCAGTGACCGGCGCAGGGGTCTACCAGTATGTCGGCAAATACACCGGTCGGCTGGTCCAGGACACGCTCGATGCCAAGCTTTCCGGTCCCGTCGAGCTGTTCGGTCGCGAGCACGATCTGATGTTCGGTGCAACAGCATCGCACAAGACAACCAAAGGGCCGCTCTACGAATATGGCGGTATCAACTACGATTCAGCGGTTCCCAATTTCTTCACCTGGGATGGCAACACCGACGAACCCGACTTTAAACTGACGGGCCGATACGAAAACAGCCTCACTCAGTATGGTGCCTATGCCGCGACACGACTTCGGCCGACGGATGATCTATCTTTCATCCTGGGCAGCCGTTTCAGCTGGTATGACTACGATGACCAAGGCAACTACGACAATGCTACGGCCACCTGGAGTGGCGCCAGCCAATATTCGGCGAATGGCAAAGTCACACCTTATCTCGGTGTGGTTTACGACCTGAACCAAGATTGGTCAGTCTATGCGAGCTATACCGGCATTTTCAAACCGCAAGGAAATCAGGACGTAAACGGCGCCTATCTCGATCCTGAAGAAGGCCATAGCTACGAAGCCGGCGTGAAGGCCGAACTGTTTGACGGCAGGTTGAATACAAGTGCTGCTGTCTTCATGATCAAGCAGGATAACGTTGCGGAGCGTGCGGGAACTGATCCCAATACGGGGGAAGACTACTACACGGCGGCCGATGGCGTCACGACGAAGGGTTTCGAACTTGAAGCATCCGGCGAGATCAGGTCGGACTGGAATGTCTATGCGAGCTACACCTATTCTCACGCTCGCAAGGCTGACGGAGAAAGGGTCTATTCCTTCATCCAGACAACGGCTCCGGAGAATGTCGTCAAGCTCTACACGACCTACACGCTTCCCGGTGAATGGGACAAGTTGACGATCGGTGGCGGTGTCCGTTGGCAGGACAAGATATACGGCTATGTCTGGAGCCCGGCCAATGTCTATGAAGACATCACGCAAAAGAACGTGTTTCTCATCGACCTGATGGCGAAATACAAGCTGAACGACAAGGTGGACATCACGTTCAACGTCAAGAACCTGTTGAACGAGAAGTACTATGCCGGGCTCGGCAACTTCGACACCGGCTACTACGGCGAGCCGCGCAGTTTCAGCGTTTCAACAAAATTCAAGTTCTGATCGTGTGCCTCCTGACACGACGTGCCCTGACCCGGAGTATGGCGGCGATGCTTTTGCCGCCTTCTTTCGCGCGGGCGCACGTCGGCGCCTATCCACGGGTGGTCGATCATGCCTTCGGGGGCACAGAGTTGCGCTCGCAACCGCAGCGGCTCGTCACGATCGGATACGGCGATGAGGCGCCGTTCCTTGCACTCGGGTGTAAACCCATTGCCATCGTCTATTCCGGCATGTTTGCGAGCGGCATGACGCCTTGGTGCGAGCCGGAATTCGGAGCGCAAAAGCCTGAGCTTCTCGATGGCAGCATGATCGACTTCGAACATATAGCGCGCCTGAAACCGGACCTCATTGTCGGTGTCTTTTCGCAAATCGATGCCATTTCCTACAACAGGCTGAGCCGGATCGCTCCGACGATTGCTTATCGCAGCGGGCCATGGAGGGCTGGATGGCGTGAGCAGACCGAAATCGCCGGTGCCGTCCTTGGGCTCGATCAGCGAGCGATGCAGCTCATCGCCGAGACCGAACGGCTTTTGGGCAGTTATGGCGACGTCTATTCAGATCTCAAGGGAAAGAGTTTCACCTTCGGCTCATACTTTGCAGGCAGCAGCCGGATCGTCGTTTACCTGCCTGGCGAGACCCGGGTCGATTGGATGATCGAGATCGGCATGCGACCATGCCCGGGTGTTCAGCGCCTTGCCGAAGCAGCCGATGGACATGTTGCCGCCGATGCCAACCTCGAAGACCTGGAGAGTGTCGCCGCCGATCTCCTCGTCATGTGGTACGAGCCCGGTGCCCGCGCAGCGCTGGAAAGTCAGCGCCTGTTCCGGATGTTCTCGTCCGTTCGCGAAGGTCGATATGTTGCGCTGGAAGATCCGACAGAGATCTGGGCGGCCTCCTGGCCGAGCGTTCTGGCCATTCCCTATGCATTTCCCGAATTCCTTCCACGGATGGAAACGGCCGTCACACAGAAGGTACGTTGACATGCATGCAAACGCACACGCTCTTTCAGGCGCCGAGGATCACGATCACGAAGCCTATGTGGAGGACAACTTCCTGGCCTCGGTGGTATCGATCGGCCACCTGACGCCGTCAATGATCCGGGTTGTGTTGAAGCTCGATGGCGGAGAGCGGCTGTTGCCGAGCGGGCACCCGGATGAGTGGGTACGCCTTGCAGTGCCGGTGGATGACGCAACACCGGTGGTGCTGCCGGTGCTGAGCGAAAATGGCCGGTGGGAGATGCCGGAGGGGGCGGATTATGCGCCGAACCGGCCCTATACGGTGCGCCGCTGGAATGCCCGGACCTCAGAGATGGTGCTCGACATGGTGGTGCACGAAGGCGGTGTGGCGGCCAGTTGGGCGATGGCGGCCAAGGTCGGTGATATCGTCGGGATCTGCAATCCGGAAGGTCGGTTCTGGTTGCCAAAGGGCAGCCGGTGGCTGTTGATGTTGACGGATATCACCGGCTTGCCCGCCGTGGGCCGGGTGCTGGAGGAACTGCCGGAAGGTTTTCCAACGGTGGTGCATGTGGAGATCCCGTCGGACGCCGATCGTCAGGAGATCGGGCAAATGATCGAGACCAGGGCCGATGCTGAGATCACCTGGCATACCTGCCATGGGCTGCGGCCGGAGCGGCCCGGCTATACGGAACTGCCGCGCATTGCGCGTGAGATCACTGCGCTGCCGGATGGGCCGGGCTATATCTATATCGCCGGGGAAGCCAAGGCCGCCGCCGAGTGCCGCAAGCATTTCCGCGATGGGCTCGGTTTCGACAAACACCGCATCGATGCCGTCGGCTACTGGATCGAAGGGCAGGCCCGGGTGTGAGGGGCGCGAGCACGGCCCTGTCGATCGAAGCCGGTGATCGAGCCGCCAGCGTCCATTTTGGGCGCGGCCTCGTCATGGCGTTGGTCGGCGTCAGTCTCCTGGCATGCCTGTCGCTGGCGAGTCTTGTGCTCGGGGTCAGGCCGATCGCGGTATCGACGGTGGTTGACGCGCTTCTGGCCTATGACGACGGTTTGGTCGATCATATCGTCATCATCGACTACCGTCTGCCGCGCACCCTGTTGGCTCTGCTGTGCGGGTCAGCCTTCGGCGTGTCGGGGGCGCTGATCCAGGCGGTCACGCGCAATCCGCTGGCCGATCCGGGGATCGTCGGCGTCAATGCGGGGGCGGCTTTCTCCGTCACCTTGGCAATCGGGCTGTTCGGCTTCCACTCGATCGATGCCTATCTGTGGTTTGCGCTCGTCGGTGCGGTGCTGGTGACGCTGGCCGTCTATGGGCTGGGCATGGCAGGACGAGGTGGTCCAGCGCCGGTTCGCCTGGTGCTGGCGGGTGTGGCACTGTCGGCGGTGCTCGGCGGCATTGGCTCCTCGATTACGCTGATCAACCCGCAGGCCTTCGATACGATGCGCCAATGGTCGATCGGCTCGGTGGCGGGGCGCGATCTGGCGGTGGTGACAGCAACCGCACCATTCATCGGGATTGGCCTCCTGATCGCGCTCATGAGCGCCCGCGCGTTGAATGCCGTGGCGCTCGGCGAGGATCTGGCCCGCTCGCTCGGGGCCAGTCTTGTTCGCGTCCGCATTCTCACGCTTGTCGCCGTCACGCTGCTGGCCGGGGCGGCCACGGCAGCAGTCGGGCCGATCGGTTTCATTGGATTGATGGTGCCGCATGTGGTGCGCTGGTTCACCGGGCCGGACCAGCGCCTGATCCTGCCCATGACCGCGATCTATGCGCCGGTGCTGCTGCTGGCGGCCGATATCGCCGGGCGGCTTGTGCTTTATCCGGGCGAGCTGGAGGCGGGCGTGGTGACCGCCTTTCTCGGCGCGCCCGTGCTGATCGTCCTGGCGCGGCGCAAACAGGCGGGGGGACTGTAACAATGCCAACGGGCTCGCACAGACTGGATCACGGTCGCGCCATCCTGGCCATTCGCCTTGCGGGCGGCCACCTGTCCTTTCTCCTAGAGGCGCGTGTGCTGGCCGTGCTTCTGGTCCTGCTATCGCTGATCGCCACGCTCACCGCCCTGTCGCTGCTGAGTGGCAAATATCCCATCGCGCTGGCCGAGGTGCTCGGGGCTCTGGCCGGGCGCGGCGAGCCCATGTTGCGCATGATCGTTGTGGAATGGCGCCTGCCGCGCGTAGCACTCGCCGTTTTGCTCGGTGCGGCACTCGGTGCAAGCGGAGCCATCTTTCAGAGCCTGACCCGCAACCCGCTCGGGAGCCCCGATATCGTCGGCTTTTCCGCCGGATCCTATACCGGCGCGCTCATTGTAATCTTGCTGTTCTCTGGCGGCACCTACGAGACGGCGCTCGGGGCGCTGGCGGGCGGGATTCTGACTGCGATTGCAGTGTATCTCTTGGCCTACAAGCAGGGGGTAAAGGGCTTCAGGCTTATCATCGTCGGGATTGGCGGGGCCGCCATGTTGTCGGCCTTTAACGCCTGGATGATCCGCGAGGCGGAGCTTCAGGTGGCGATGTCTGCTGCCATCTGGGGGGCGGGCTCGCTGAATGGTCTCGGCATCGAGCAGCTTGTCCCAGTTGCGCTGATGCTTGCGATCGTGCTGCCGCTGACGCTCCTGTTGTCGCGCCCGATGCGCCAGCTGGAACTGGGCGAGGATGTGGCCCGCGCCTCTGGTGTCGACGTGAATAGAATCCGTGGCCTGCTGATGCTCTTAGGCGTTGCGCTGACAGCGCTCGTCACTGCCACGGCGGGGCCGATTTCCTTCGTCGCGCTCTGTGCGCCGCAGATCGCAAGGCGGATGACACGTTCGCCGAGCGTAGCACTTATTCCCTCGGCGCTGACCGGGGCGCTGCTCTTGCTTATTGCAGATTGGACCGCCCAGCATGCATTCGGTCTCCAGCTTCCCGTCGGCGTCATGACGGTCAGCATCGGTGGGATCTACTTTCTCTGGCTTCTGATACTGGAGGGTCGCAAATGACCAAGAGCCCCGGCCATGCGATGCGCCAACGCACAGCCGACAGACTGCAGGCTGATAGTGTGACCCTGCGTTACGACGCGCGCACGATCTCGCAGAACCTCAGCGTGTCCATTCCTGATGGTGGCTTCACCGTGATCGTCGGTCCCAACGCCTGCGGCAAGTCCACACTGCTGCGCGCCCTGTCGCGGCTGCTTGCACCGTCGGCTGGTCAGGTCATCCTCGATGGACGCAGCCTGCACGATATGCCGTCAAGCCAGGTTGCTCGACTCCTTGGCCTCTTGCCACAGTCCTCCACCGCCCCTGATGGTATCACGGTGGTGGATCTCGTGGCGCGGGGGCGCTATCCGCACCAGTCCTTCCTGCGCCAGTGGTCAAGGATGGATGAAGAGGCGGTCGTGGCCGCGATGGAGGCGACCCGTGTGACGGAACTGTCCGGGCGGCCGGTGGACGAGCTTTCCGGTGGCCAGCGGCAGAGGGTTTGGATTTCCATGGTGCTCGCACAGCAGACGCCGATCCTGCTGCTGGACGAGCCGACAACCTTCCTCGATATCGCCCACCAGATCGAGCTCATGGACCTGCTCGCCGATCTCAACGCTGAAGGCCGCACCGTGGTTGCCGTTCTCCACGATCTGAACCAGGCCTGCCGTTATGGCACCCATCTGATCGCCATCAAGAATGGCGCAATCGCAGCCGAAGGCCGACCATCGGCCATTGTCACCGAAGATCTGGTGGAGGAGGTCTTCGGCCTGCCGTCTATCATCATCCCGGATCCCGTCACCGGCACACCGCTGATCGTGCCGAAGGGGCGTTTGCCGGTGGCAGACACCCAACGGGACCCGTCTTTCCTCAAGAAAGGGCTGGCGCAGTGACAGATCTGCCGAAGCGTTTCGCCGCATATTACCGCCCGCATCGCGGCTTGTTCGCGCTCGATTTCTCCTCCGCCGTTGCCGCCGGACTGCTCGAACTCGCATTTCCAATCGCGGTGACGCTGTTCATCGACAGACTGCTGCCGACCAACCAGCTTGGTCTGATCGTTCTGGCATCTCTTGGTCTGCTTCTCATCTACATCGTCAATGCCGGTTTGCAGGTTGTCGTCATGTATTGGGGCCATATGCTGGGTCTGAAGATCGAGACCGAGATGCGCCGCAAAGCCTTCGATCATCTGCAAAAACTCTCCTTTGGCTTCTTTGACAATCAGAAGACAGGTCATCTGGTGGCGCGCCTGACAAAGGATCTGGAGGAGATCGGCGAGGTGGCCCATCACGGACCGGAGGATCTGTTCATCGCCATCATGACACTGATCGGCGCTCTGGTTCTGATGCTGTGGGTACATGTGCCTTTGGCGCTGATGACCGCCATCATCGTACCGGTCACAGCGATCCTCACTGCCGTCTACGGCAAGCGGATGACCGCGACCTGGCACGCGCTTTATGGCCGGGTGGCGGAGTTCAACGCGCGTATCGAGGAGAATATCGGTGGAATCCGTGTCGTGCAGGCTTTCGCCAACGAGGATCACGAGCGGGCACTTTTTGCTGAGAACAATGGCAATTATCTCGCCACGAAGCTCGAGGCCTACAAGGTGATGGCGGCGTCCATGTCGCTCTCCTACCTCTCCATGCGTTTCGTGCAGGTGGTCGTGATGTTGGCAGGTGCCTGGTTTGTGGTTCGGGGAGAGATGACCGCCGGCGGCTTCATCGGCTTTCTGTTGCTGGTCAACGTCTTCTTCCGCCCGATCGACAAGATCAATTCGATCATCGAGACCTATCCGAAAGGTCTTGCCGGATTTCAGCGCTATTGCCAGTTCCTCGACACGCGGCCGGATATCGCCGACTGTGACGGTGCGAAACCTGTCGAGCGGCTGAAGGGGGCGATCGATTATTGCAATGTCAGTTTTGGCTATGGTGCTGAAAAGCCGGTGCTTTCGGCACTTGATCTGGCGATCAAGCCAGGCGAGACGATCGCCTTCGTCGGGTCTTCGGGTGCCGGCAAGACCACAATCTGCTCGCTCCTGCCGCGCTTCTATGACGTAACGAAAGGCGCGATCCTGATCGACGGCATCGATATCAGGGACATGACGCTGAAGTCGCTGCGCTCCAACATCGGCATCGTACAGCAGGACGTCTTCCTGTTTGCGGGAACGATCCGGGAGAACATTGCCTATGGCCGTCTCGATGCAACGGAGGCGGAGATCGTGGAGGCGGCCCGTGGCGCAAGGCTCGAAGGCGTCATTGCGGCACTTCCCGCAGGGCTGGACACGATCGTCGGCGAACGGGGCGTCAAACTCTCCGGCGGTCAGAAACAGCGGCTGGCCATTGCCCGCATCTTGCTCAAGAACCCGCCCATACTCATCCTGGACGAAGCCACCTCGGCGCTGGACCCGGAGACAGAGCGCGCCATTCAGCAGTCGCTGGCGGAGTTGGCGAAAGGCCGCACGACGCTGATCGTCGCCCACCGACTTGCAACGATCGCCCATGCCGACCGCATTGTGGTGATCGAGGAGGGGCTGATCGCGGAGCAGTGAATAGCCCCGAGATCTGTAGACGCCTTCTTTCCTAATTTTGCGGCAGGAAGAGCATCATGAGCAAATCGAATTTCACCGAAGAGTTTAAGCGC
>NZ_JAUSUW010000021.1 GCF_030814435.1 Peteryoungia aggregata LMG 23059 | reverse complement strand
CCACGAAAATCTACGAACAAAACACCACCTGAGCGCGCACCTTAGAAACTGGAAAACCCGCCGAGGAAAAATCGGCGGGTTTGTCAGCGGTCTGATGGCGGGCATTGCCCGCCATTTTCCGTTCCAGGCGCACTCAACTGGGGTCGAAGACCATCAACTCTTCGAAATGGTTCATATCGTCGAAGGCACAGAAGGCCGGCGCCCGCAGCTCGATGATCGGCGCCCGGCGGGCAATCTCGCGAGACATCTCGTCGAGAAAAGGAACCCAGACGGCCAGGGTGGCATCGTCGAATCGCTCGATCATGTAGGCGAAGGTGATGTGAAAGACATAGCTGTCGTGATCCGGATGCCGGTAGCCAAGCAGGTCGGCCAATCGGTAACGCCAGTCCTTGAGGATGGCGCGGTCGCGTTCCGTCACACCGTCAAGCGTCAACCCGATCGGTGTTGCCTGGGTGACCTCCACCGCAAACGCCTCGCCAGGCGGGAAGCCCGCCAGCCTGTCCATGAAGATCCCTGTCATGTCGTCGACGGGCGTCTCAACCGGCACGTCGGAAGGCCAATAAGGCAGCGCTCGCCGCGTCTCGATAATCCCCTGAAACAGCGTCATATGCAGACTGGAGGCAGCCGTGAACGCCAGTTTGCCGGCACCGGGCATGCGCAGATAGCGCTCGCGCAGATCAAGGAGAACCTCCGATGTCGCTGAGCCATCGGCAAGGTGACAGACAACAGTGTTGCCCCGTTCGCGAAGGAACGTGCCGGTGCTGTTGTAGCGTGTCCCCAGATGTGGGATCGGCCCGGGGTTGAGGGCATGCGAGGCGAAATTCAGATGAGTGGGAAGACCGAAAGTCATGGCCAAGGGTTCCTTGCGAAGCGTCCGGTTCCAGTAGTCCCGGTCTGCGAACCTCCTGTGACAATCGCTACCCTTCGAACCCGGCTTATTCCCTCCCCAACTTTCCTGTCGGACGGTGCAAATATGGGGTTCCTTCCGGTCAAACATTTCCCTATAAGCCGCTTCTAGCCTGAAAAGACCATCTCTCTGCGCCCGGCCGGTGACCTCCCTCACCCAGGCCGGTTTTTCGCGCAGGTCAAAGAACGGATAGATCCATGCCCAAGCGCCAAGACATCAAGTCCATCCTCATCATCGGCGCGGGGCCGATTGTCATCGGCCAGGCATGCGAATTCGACTATTCCGGCACGCAGGCCGTCAAGGCGCTGAAGGAAGAGGGTTACCGGGTCATCCTGGTCAATTCCAACCCGGCCACCATCATGACCGACCCGGGCCTCGCCGACGCAACCTATGTCGAGCCGATCACGCCTGAGGTTGTTGCCAAGATCATCGCCAAGGAGCGCCCGGACGCGCTGCTCCCCACCATGGGCGGCCAGACGGCGCTGAACACCGCGCTCTCGTTGAAGCGCATGGGCGTGCTAGACCGCTACAATGTCGAGATGATCGGCGCCAAGCCCGCGGCAATCGACATGGCCGAAGACCGCGCCCTCTTCCGCGAAGCCATGACCCGCATCGGGCTGGAAACGCCGAAGTCGATGCTCGCCAACGCGACCGAGATCAAGGACGCCGACCGCAAGACGCATGAAGCCGCCCGCAACGAACTGAAGGCGAAGCTCTCGGGATCGGACCTCGACAAGGCCCTCGACGAACTCGAAAACCAATGGAACCTCGGCGAGACCGACCGCAAGCAGCGGTACATGGCGCACGCCATGGCGATTGCCGCCCAGGCGCTCGACGTCGTCGGCCTGCCCGCCATCATCCGGCCGTCCTTCACCATGGGCGGCACCGGCGGCGGCATTGCCTACAACCGCTCGGAATTCTACGAGATCATCAATTCCGGCCTCGACGCATCCCCCACCACCGAAGTCCTGATCGAAGAATCGGTGCTCGGCTGGAAAGAGTATGAAATGGAGGTCGTCCGCGACAAGGCGGACAACTGCATCATCGTCTGCTCGATCGAGAACATCGATCCGATGGGCGTCCACACCGGCGACTCGATCACGGTTGCGCCGGCGCTGACGCTGACGGACAAGGAATACCAGATCATGCGCAACGCCTCGATCGCGGTTCTGCGCGAGATCGGCGTTGAGACCGGCGGCTCGAACGTGCAGTTCGCCGTCAACCCGGCCGATGGGCGTCTGGTCGTCATCGAAATGAACCCGCGCGTCTCGCGCTCGTCCGCGCTCGCCTCGAAGGCAACCGGCTTCCCGATCGCCAAGATCGCCGCCAAGCTCGCCATCGGCTACACGCTCGACGAACTCGAAAACGACATCACCGGAGGTGCCACGCCCGCCTCCTTCGAGCCGTCGATCGACTACGTCGTCACCAAGATCCCGCGCTTTGCCTTCGAGAAGTTCCCCGGCGCCGAGCCGACGCTGACCACCGCCATGAAGTCGGTCGGTGAAGTCATGGCAATCGGCCGCACCTTCGCCGAATCCCTGCAGAAGGCACTGCGTGGCCTGGAAACCGGCCTTACCGGCCTCGACGAAATCGAAATCCCCGGCCTTGGCCAGGGCGACGACAGGAACGCCATCCGGGCTGCCATCGGCACCCCGACGCCCGACCGTCTGCGCATGGTCGCCCAGGCACTGCGCCTCGGCATGTCGGCCGAAGAAGTGCATGAAGGCTGCAAGATCGATCCGTGGTTCATCGCCCAGTTCAAGGCGATCATCGACATGGAAGCCCGTGTCCGCGAGCATGGCCTGCCTCAGGATGCCGAAAACCTGCGGACGCTGAAGGCCATGGGCTTCTCTGACGCCCGCCTTGCCTCGCTCTCCGGCAAGCGCCCGAAGGAAGTGGCCGAGCTGCGCAACGGCCTGAACGTACGTCCGGTCTTCAAGCGCATCGACACCTGCGCTGCCGAATTCGCCTCGCCGACCGCCTATATGTACTCGTCCTATGAGACCCCCTTCGTCGGCGCGCTGCGCTCCGAAGCGGAAGTCTCCGACCGCAAGAAGGTCGTCATCCTCGGCGGCGGTCCGAACCGTATCGGCCAGGGCATCGAGTTCGACTATTGCTGCTGCCATGCCGCCTTCGCGCTGAAGGATGCCGGCTTTGAAGCGATCATGATCAACTGCAACCCGGAAACGGTGTCGACCGACTACGACACCTCTGATCGCCTCTATTTCGAGCCGCTGACCGCCGAAGACGTGATCGAAATCCTGCGCGCCGAGCAGGAAAAGGGCGAAGTCGTCGGCGTCATCGTGCAGTTCGGTGGCCAGACCCCGCTGAAGCTCGCCGAAGCGCTGGAAAAGAACGGCATCCCGATCCTCGGCACGGCACCTGATATGATCGATCTCGCCGAAGATCGTGACCGCTTCCAGAAGCTCCTGATGAAGCTCGACCTCAACCAGCCGAACAACGGCATTGCCTATTCGGTCGAGCAGGCCCGGCTCGTTGCCACCGAAATCGGCTTCCCGCTGGTCGTGCGCCCGTCCTACGTGCTCGGCGGTCGCGCCATGCAGATCATCCATTCGGAATCGATGCTGCAGTCCTACCTGCTCGACACGGTCCCTGGTCTCGTGCCCGAGGATATCAAGCAGCGCTACCCGAACGACAAGACCGGCCAGATCAACACCCTGCTCGGCAAGAACCCGCTGCTTTTCGACAGCTACCTGACCAACGCGATTGAAGTCGACGTGGACGCCCTCTGCGACGGCGAGAATGTCTTCGTCTCCGGCATCATGGAGCATATCGAGGAAGCCGGCATCCACTCGGGTGATAGCGCCTGCTCGCTCCCCTCGCGCTCCTTCTCGCCGGAGCTCCTGGACGAACTGGAGCGCCAGACGACAGCGATGGCCAAGGCCTTGAACGTCGGCGGCCTGATGAATGTCCAGTACGCCATCAAGGACGGCACCATCTACGTACTTGAGGTAAATCCGCGCGCCTCGCGCACGGTTCCCTTCGTGGCCAAGACCATCGGTGCTCCGATCGCCAAGATCGCCGCCCGCATCATGACCGGCGAAAAGCTCGATGATGCAATTGCTGCCTATGGCAAGAAGCCGGACCCGCGCAACCTCAAGCACATCGCGGTCAAGGAAGCCGTCTTCCCGTTTGCCCGCTTCCCGGGCGTTGATACGCTGCTCGGACCGGAAATGCGCTCGACGGGTGAAGTCATCGGCCTCGACACCGATTTTGCGCTGGCCTTCGCCAAGAGCCAGCTCGGCGCATCCGTCGAGCTGCCGCGCGACGGAACCGTCTTCGTCTCCGTGCGTGACGAAGACAAGGCCCGCGTCCTGCCGGCAATCCTGATCCTGACCCAGATCGGCTTCAAGGTTCTGGCCACCGGCGGCACCCAGCGCTTCCTCGCCGAAAACGGCATCCCGGCGATCAAGATCAACAAGGTGCTCGAAGGCCGTCCGCATATCGAGGACGCCATCCGCAACCGTCAGGTCCAGCTGGTCATCAACACGACGGACGGCAACAAGGCGATCTCGGACTCGAAGTCGCTGCGCCGTGCGGCCCTGATGCAGAAAGTCCCCTACTACACAACCATGGCCGGTGCGCTCGCCGCTGCCGAAGCCATCCGTGCGCTGAAGAGTGGACAGCTCGAGGTTCGCCCGCTGCAGAGCTATTTCTGAACGGCTGACTCACGGTGGAAATCTGTCTCCGCTGCCTATGTAAGGAAGGATAACTCCTCCTCGCAGGCAGCCGAGACAGGTCCACCGTCATGTTTCTTGACCTCAAGAACTACACACCGCCACCGGATCCGCCAGGAGAACCGGGGCGCCCTTCCCTGACACCGCGTCAGCAGAAGACACTGATGGCCATCATCGGCTTCAACATCCTGCTGTTGTTCATTGCCCCGATCGGTGGCGCAACGATCATCGCGGCATTTTTGCAATTTTTCGACTGATCGGAAGAAACTCGCTCGGATAGGCAGAGGCAAGCTCGGTTGTTTCGGGCAAAGCCCGGCCTCCCCGCTCGCGCTTGACTCCCAACGTCTTCGCCATTATTAAACCAAGTAGTTATTTAACCATTTGGATAATCATGAGCAACGACCCGCTATCCCTGACGCTGGCCGCACTGGCCGACCCGACGCGTCGCGCCATCCTCGCGCGCCTCTCGACAGGCGAGGCCACGGTCAACGAATTGGCGGAACCCTTCGCGATGAGCCTGCCCGCGGTGTCCAAGCATCTGAAAGTGCTGGAACGCGCAAAACTCATCTCGAGGGGACGCAGCGCCCAATGGCGTCCCTGCCGCATCGAACCTGCCCCCTTGCAAGCCGTCGATGGATGGCTGGGCAATTACCGCAAGCTCTGGGAGCAGAGGCTGGATCGCCTGGAAGACTATCTGGCTGCGCTCCAGAATGAACGCAAAGACGTGAAGGACGACGAGAAATGACCGACCAGCTGGAAATCCTGAATGAGCGTGTTCTGACCGCGGAGCCGACCGCCGTGTTCAACGCAATCGCCGATCCCTCAACGCTTGCGCTCTGGTGGGGACCACACGGCTTCACCAATCGCATCGACGCATTCGACTTCCGCGTCGGCGGCGACTGGCGCGTCACCATGACATCCTCCGACGGCACCGATTTCGCCAACCGCTGGACCTTTCACGAGATCGAGGCTCCAAGACGTGTGGTCGCCCTTCATCACGAACCGATGCATGTCTTCACACTGGAGATGACCTTCGAGGAAGCGGAACCGGGCACGCGACTGCAATGGCGTATGCTCTTCGAGCCGACGGAGGAAAACCGCGAGCTCCAAAAGTTCATTCGAGCAGCCAACGAACAGAATCTCGATCGCCTTGAACAGGTCCTTCAAGAAGGAAACCAGTGATATGGCAGTTGAGCTGGATCCTGCCAGAATCCTTGAGGTCGAGCGCCTGGTCGGCGCGCCCATCGGCCTTGTCTTCGAGATGTTCTCCGATGCCCGCAATCTCGACGCCTGGTGGGGACCGGATGGTTTCCGGAACGAAACCCACGAGATGGATTTCTCAGTGGGTGGGCTCTGGCGCTACACCATGCATGGTCCCGACGGCAAGGACTGGCCAAACTGGATCCGCTACCAGGACATCTCGCCACCCAATCGCATCGCGTATCAACACGGTGGCGAGATGGGAGAACCTGCGCATTTCGAAGGTGTCATTACTCTTCGCGATGAAGGCGAACGGACCCGCGTCATCCTCACCCTCATCTTTGCGACACGGGAGGCACGCGATGCGACCTTCGAGTTCGGTGCCGTGGAAGGCGGCCAGCAGACGCTCGCCCGTCTGGACGCTCATGTCACGGCGCTCCACGCCTCGGCTCAGGGCACGTGAAGGACGGCGAGCGGAGGCTCAGGCCTGCCGCTGCTGCTTTGCCAGAATGGCGAGAGCGATCCCGCCGATGACGCAGGCGCCCGCAACGACGAAATGCAGCGTCAACTGCTCGCTCAGGAAGAGGATCGCGCCAAACGCGGCGATAACGGGCACCGAAAGCTGGATCAAGGCAGCCTGAAAGGTCGTGAGACCCCGCAGCGCCGTGTACCAGATCGCGTAGCCGAGCCCAGAAGCGATGACACCGGAGGCGAGCGCCAGAAGAGCACCCGTCGTGGATGTGGTCTCGTTGAAGTAGGCGAAAACAGCAAGCGGCAGACAAAAGGCTGAGGCGCGAACAAAATTGCCCGCCGTCTGGCCGATTGGATCACGCGACCCGCGCCCGCGCAGCGTGTAGACCGCCCAGGCGACGCCGGACGCGATCATCAGCATGCAACCGACCGGATCAGGCCGCCCGACGCCGGGCAGGATCAGATAGACGAAAGCGGCAAAGGCGATCGCAAAGCCGATGATTTCCTGCACGCTCGGGCGGTCTCCCCTGACCAGCCCGAAGGTCACCATGCTCGCCTGCACCGAGGAAAACAGGATCAACGCACCCGTTGCGGCCCCAAGGGACAGGTAAGCGGCGGAAAACGCGATGGCATAGACGAAAAGCGCCGTGGCGGCCCACCAGTCTCCAGGCAAGGCTGGTCCCGTTCCGCGCGACACAGTCAGCCCGCGGCGCATCAGACCATAAAGGACAACCGCCCCCGAGATGATCCTGACGGCCGTATATCCTGCCGCCTCGATCGAAACCGTGCCCAATGCCTCGCGTGCCAAGAGCGAGTTGGCAGCGAAGGCAAGCATGGCCACAGCGGTCAGAACGATTGTCGATTGCAAACAGCGCCCCCCAATTCCTGCTGTGGTCTCACCAGATGCGCAGGATCGAACCCGTGTTAAACGCGACCCTCCCCGGCTTGACAAGCCGACAGGGTGAAAACGTTGGAAGGGCGCGCGGCTGTCATCGACAAGAGACGTCCTGATCCCCGGAAAGGTTCGACACCGCCGCGCCTCGACCGATCATCTGGCATGATCCATCCCATCAATATTTGAGGTTTGCCGATGGTTGTCCGTTAAGGCACTCTTCCACCGCTTGAATTGAAAGATTGCCTCATGTCCATGATTGTTGAAGGTGGCGCCGAAAAGGCGACCCGCCGGGAATGGGTCGGCCTGCTGATCCTGTCCATCGCCTGCCTCATTTATTCGATGGACCTCTCGGTCCTGTTCCTCGCCATGCCGGCGATCGTGGCCGACCTCGATCCATCGGCCACCCAGCTCCTGTGGATCAACGACATCTACGGCTTCATGGTCGCCGGCTTTCTCGTGACCATGGGCACGCTGGGGGACCGCATCGGCCGGCGCAAGGTGCTGTTGATCGGCGCCTTCTTCTTCGGGGCCGCCTCGATCTTCGCGGCCTTTGCCAACACCGCGTCGATGCTGATCGTCGCCCGCGCCCTGCTCGGCATTGCAGGCGCCACCATTGCACCCTCCACCCTTTCGCTCGTCGTCAATCTCTTCCGCGATGAGAGCGAGCGCAATCGTGCGATCAGCATCTGGGGCACAGCCTTTGCCCTTGGCGGGTTGATCGGCCCGCTGATCGGCGGCGTGCTCCTCCAGTATTTCCATTGGGGCTCGGTCTTTCTCATCAACGTGCCGATCATGGCGGCCCTCTTGGCAAGCGCGCCCTTCCTCCTGCCGGAATACAAGGACGACAATGCTGGTCGCCTCGACCTTCTGAGCGTCGCCCTCTCGCTCCTCGCCGTCCTGCCAATTGTCTACGGCTTCAAGAAGATGGCCGCCGAAGGCTTCGAGCCCTTGCAACTCCTGCCGGTCGTTTTCGGCATCGCCATTGGCGTGGTCTTCGTGCAGCGTCAAAAGGTGCTGGAGCACCCGATGATCGACCTTGCCCTATTCAGGATACCGGCCTTCACCGCCTCGCTTATGGTCAATCTCGCAGGCGTGTTCTTCATCTTCGGCATATTCCTCTTCCAGAACCTCTTCCTGCAGCTCGTGATCGGGCTCACACCACTTGAGGCCGCCCTCTGGTCCATCCCCTCATCGCTGGTCTTCACCGTCATGTCCTTCCAGGCCTGGCGCGTGACAAACCGGTTGGGGCCGGTCCGTACCGTCCTGCTGGGTCTGATGGTCAATGCGCTGGGCACGGGGCTGATGTCGATCGCCGCCTACCATTCCAGCCTCGTCGGCGTGCTCGGCGCCAGCATGGTCATGGGCCTTGGCTTCGTCCCTGTCATCCTCACGACCACGGGCCTGATCGTCGGCACGGCACCGCCGGAGCGCGCCGGCTCGGCGTCCGCCATTTCTGAAACCAGCGCAGAGTTCGGCGGTGCGCTCGGTGTCGCCGTGCTCGGCAGCCTCGGGACCGTGTTTTACCGCTTCGGCATGCAGGATGCGGACCTGTCCGGCCTTTCATCCGCAGATCGGGGTTCCGTCACCTCGGCACTCGGAACGGCGCTCGAGGTCGCCCGCAGCACCGGCAATGAAGCCGCTCCATGGCTGGATCTGGCACGAGACAGCTATGCCGGTGGCTTCGCGCTCTGCTGCGCCCTGGCAACCGGAACGCTCCTGCTACTCGCGGCCATTGCCGCGAGGGTCTATGCGCGCACAGAACTGGACGAAAGCCGAATCGGTGGCCATTGACGGTGTCGTCACATCGCCGGCAGCGTTTCCTGCAATCGCTTCACGCCCAGCATGTCCGAGCGGAACGCCGCGAGACTGCGCGCCTTGAGATCCTCGTCCGGCATCCGCAGAATGGCGGAGGGATGGGTCGTGACGAGCAGCATGCGGTTGTCCTGCATGGGGATCGGCATGCCACGCACCTCGGCGATCGGACGGCTTTTGCCCGTTAGCGACAGATAGGCGGTTGCCCCCAGCGCCACGACGATGCGCGGCCGGATGATCTCGATCTCCTTTGACACCCACCAGCGGCAATGCGCCACCTCGCCGGCATCCGGACGCATGTGAATGCGCCGCTTGCCGCGCCGTTCATATTTGAAATGCTTGACCGCATTGGTGACATAAACCTGCGATCGGTCGATCCCCGCAGCGGCAACAGCCTCGTCGAAGACCTGACCCGCCGGGCCGATAAATGGCCGCCCCGCGAGATCCTCGGTATCGCCCGGCTGCTCGCCGACGAATATGATCTCGGCATCAACAGGTCCCTCGCCGAACACCGTCTGCGTCGCATGGCAATGGAGCGGACAGCGCGTGCAGTCAGCCGCCTCCCGTCGGAGCCGTTCAAGCGGCGGCTGATCGATCGAGGAGCCTTCCTCCTCCCGCCCGCGCCACTGCGCCTGCAGCCGTTCGTGAAAGGCGGGCGGCTGGCTCGCCTCGCGCGCCGCCATTTCCGCCACCCGCCGTTCGGCACCGGCGATCAGGTCCGGGATGAGCGAGGCCTCCGGCATGTTCCGCCAGTATTTCTTCGGCATCTCCGACTGCATCGCCCAGATCTTCACGCGCGCAGGGTTGAAGATATTGGCAAAATAAGTCCGCCAAAGTTCATCCGTCTCGTCTTCGGCAACGGGCCGGACTGCCGGCTCTTGCGAGGTCTTCAGCACCTGCCCATTCCACGCGGCCGAGCCCTTCGGCGTCGCAATCAGCCAGTCCATGTCGGTGAAACGTCTCTGAAAGAAGCTGGCTGTGCGCGTGACGATGAAATGCTCCGGCTCGAACCAGGCGACGAAACGCCTTCGCCCCGCCTGCACCGCCTCGACCTCCCGAAACCGCACGAAGGCCTTCATCTTGTGGCTGTCGCGCCGGACATTCTTGATCAACCGCGTCAACTGCACGACGTCGGTGTCGGAGGTCACCTGCAACAGGCTGCGCTCCGTCTGTAGCCGCCAGAGGATGCGATAGAGAAGCGCGAAACGATCCGGATCGGAATGGCATAGCGCCACCTCCGCCGCCTCTATGAACGCCTTAGGGACGACAATGTTGGAGCGCGCCGCTTGATCCTGCTTTTCGTCGAACGCGGCGCCAAATAGATCGTCCCCCTGCCCAGAAAGCTGCCAGCGTACCGCCTGCGGTTCCACAGCATCGGCCAGCAAAGACCGCGCGGCATCGCGCCACTCACCGCAGTCACCCCGCCCTTCCAGCGTCACGGTCCGCATCAGAAGAGCGTGAGCTGTTCGGCCGGCGGCGCAAACACCGCCCGGAGATCCGACCGGTCCAGACTTCGATGAGGTGACCAGCCCTCCGCAGCGATAAAGGACCGTACCTTTTTCAGCGAGACACCGAGCGACGAAAGATCCTCCAGCCGAACGCGCCGATGGCGACGTGCCGAAAGCAGTGAATTGACCGTCTTCGTGCCAAAGCCGGGTACCCGAAGCAGTGTCTCGCGATCCGCCGTGTTGACGTCCACCGGGAAGCGGTCGCGGTTCGCAAGCGCCCAGGCAAGCTTCGGATCCAGTTCAAGGTCGAGCATCCCGCCCTCCCCGATCGACGCGATCTCATCGATCGAAAAGCCGTAGAAGCGATAGAGCCAGTCTGCCTGATAGAGGCGATGCTCGCGCATCAGGGGCGGCTTGATCAGCGGCAGGCTGCGCGAACTGTCGGGAATCGGGCTGAAAGCCGAGTAGTAGACACGCTTCAGTCCATAGCTGCTGTAGAGCCGCGCACTGGATCCGAGGATCGTCGCGTCACTGGCGCCATCGGCGCCGACGATCATCTGCGTGCTCTGCCCACCGGGCACGAACGTCTTGCGCCGACCGGAAAGCGTTGGCTCGCGCGCCTCGTCGATCTTGAGACGCAGATCAGCCATGGATCGACGGATGTTGATCGGCCGCTTCTCTGGCGCATAACGCTCGAGCCCCTGATCTGTCGGAAGCTCGATGTTGATCGACAGGCGGTCGGCGTAACGCCCTGCTTCCTCGACCAGATGGCCGGATGCCTCCGGGATCGTCTTCAGGTGGATGTAGCCGCGGAAATCATGCTTCGTCCGCAGATCCCGCGCAACCTTGACCATCTCCGCCATCGTGTCATCAGAGGACCGGATGATGCCCGACGACAGGAACAGGCCCTCGATATAATTGCGTCGATAGAACTCGATCGTCAGCCACACCACTTCATCAGGCGTGAAACGCGCCCGCTCCACATTGCTCGACGAACGATTGATGCAATAGGCACAGTCGTAGATGCAGAAATTGGTGAGCAGGATCTTCAGCAGCGAGATGCAGCGCCCGTCAGGCGCATAGGCATGACAGATGCCCGATCCCTCTGTGGAGCCCAGTCCTCCAGAGGCCGAGGAGTCGCGTTTCGTTGTCCCGCTGGACGCACAGGAGGCGTCGTACTTGGCGGCATCGGAGAGAATGGCGAGACGTTCTTTGAGTGACTTCCTCATGAGAATGTTCACTATACGTTCCAATGATCGACGTCAACAAACCACGCTGCGGCATTCCGTCTCCGCCGCACCAATCCCACTGTTTCAAAAGAGTTTTTCAGCGCATTTGCGGTCACTTTCATGCATTTGCCGAAAACTCTGGAAATTGCGCTGACCATTCTGTTATAGTCGTTTCAACCTGATTTGTGACTGGTTCCGCAGCTTCGCTTCGGAACCTGTTTTCTTTTGTGCCCGCCGTCGCGGCCATGAAGACGAAGGAAGAGGAAATGGTAGACAAGGTACCGATGACGCAGAACGGCTTTGACAAGCTCAACGAAGAGCTGCGCTGGCGTCAGCAGGAGGAGCGTCCGCGCATCATCGAGGCGATCGCCGAAGCGCGCGCCCATGGCGACCTTTCCGAAAATGCGGAATATCACGCAGCCAAGGAAGCCCAGAGCCACAATGAGGGTCGCGTTGGCGAACTCGAGGATCTGATCGCCCGCGCAGAGGTCATCGATCTCTCGAAGATGTCCGGCTCCAAGATCAAGTTCGGCGCCACCGTCAAGCTCATTGACGAAGACACCGAGGAAGAAAAGACCTACCAGATCGTCGGCGACCAGGAAGCCGACGTAAAGGCCGGCCGCATCTCGATCTCTTCCCCGATCGCCCGTGCCCTGATCGGCAAGGAAGTCGGCGACAATATCGAAGTCGTCGCCCCCGGCGGCTCCAAGGCCTACGAGATCCTCGCGGTCAAGTGGGGCTAATGGACCGGTCCCGCTGATGTCGATGACGAGAACCTACGTGGACCCGGATGGGGTCCACGTGATCGCACCGAACTTTAAGCAGCGTCTCTCCGGCGTCACTTCGACGATCATCCAGCTTGTTCCGGTCCAGAACCGGCTCGGCCAGAAGGTCGCGGTTCTGGGCCCCGGCCTTCCGCCACACCTGCCCCATTTGCGTTTCCGCGATCTCTGGAAGCTCTGGCGTGCGCCGCAAGGGGCAAGGCATCGCGTCTGGCACGCCCGCCGCAACATCGAGATGTTGCCGGGCATCATCCTGCGCGACATCCTGCGCATGCCGCTGAAGCTCGTCTTCACCTCCGCTTCGCAGCGCAAGCATTCCGGCTGGACCAAACTCCTGATTCGCCAGATGGATGCTGTGATCGCGACAAGCACCAAGACTGCCGGCTATCTAGAAGTCCCCAATACCGTCGTGATGCACGGCATTGACTGCGAGATCTTTCGACCAGCCGAAGACAAGGCGCAAGCCAAGAACGCCTGCGGCCTCGATCCTAACCTCAGTTACATCGGTTGCTTCGGCCGCATCCGGCATCAAAAGGGCACCGACCTCTTCGTCGACGCGATGATCGAACTCTTGCCGTCGCACCCTGGCTGGTCCGCCATCATCGCCGGCCGCGCGACTGCCAAACATATCAACTTCGAGAACGAACTGAAGACGAGGGTCAAACAGGCAGGCCTTGATGACCGCATCCTCTTTGTCGGCGAGCACAAGAACATTGCCGACTGGTACCGCACCCTCGACCTCTTCGTCGCCCCACAGCGCTGGGAGGGCTTTGGGCTGACCCCACTGGAGGCCATGGCCACCGCCGTGCCTGTCGTCGCGACGGATGTGGGGGCGTTTTCGGAACTGATTGTCGAGGGCGCGACAGGAACGTTGATTCCGGCGAACGATCTGCCCCGCATGGTCGTGGCGGCAGGAGCGCTGATGGATGACGTGCAGACCCTCCAGGATCATGCAATGACGGCCCGGGAACATACGACTGCACAGTTTGCTCTTGAGGGCGAAGCCAACTCTCTGGGCATGCTCTATCGAAGGGGCGCAGCCTGACGGGTCCATCCCCGCAAGCAGCGCCACGAAAAGCAGCCCCTCACCTCGGAATGAGAAGACGATGAAGGCATTGGTGATCAATCTCGAAGCGGCGACGGAGCGGCTGGCTTTCCAGCATCTGCAGCTGTCGCATCTCGGTATTGCCTTTGATCGCCTGCCAGCGTTTGACAAAAGCGCGGATGAAACTGCGGATCTTCCCTACTGGGACACCTGGGAACGTCCGCTCGGCCGGGCCGAACGTGCCTGCCTGCTGAGCCATCAGCAAGCTTGGCAAGCCGTGGTGGATGAGGGCGAGCCTGTACTGATCCTGGAGGATGACGTCATTCTCTCGCAGACGCTGCCTGCATTGCTCGCCCGTATCGAGGGCACAGACGACATCGACTTCATCACCCTGGAGACAAGGGGTCGCAAGAAACTTCTCTCCCGGATGCCTGCGGACGATCTGCCGTTGAGAAGGCTCTACCAGGATCGATCCGGAGCGGCCGCCTACATCCTCTGGCCCAGCGGTGCGCGCAAGCTCCTGGCTGCGACCGAGACCAGCTGCGGCCTGGCGGACGCCGTGATCTGCGCCTGTTACAGCCTTGAGGCATTCCAGGCAGTCCCGCCCCTCGCCTTTCAGAGCGACAGAGCCTTAGCAGAACGGATAGAAGTCCCCCTACAGACAAACTCCTCCATCACGCCGGGAGCGGTCGCGCGGAAGAAAGGGACATGGCGTCAGCGCGTTCGGCGATTGGCAGCGCAGGCCAGGATGGGACTGCGTCAACTGCAGGTCTGGAACCGCGCCGAACGTGTCCTGCTTTCGGTCCACCCCGAGGATTTCAGCCACCTTCAGCGGCTGCCGGCAATCACTCCGACCACCACCCCGTCCGCTCGCGGTGATGCTGCGCCTTGAGCCGCGCATAGGCCGTGTCCTCCACCTGCAGACGGTCAAAAACGGTCTTCAGGATGAGCCCGACGGGCCCCTTTTCCATCAACGGATCGAGGCGCCAGCGCATGTTGCGCAAGGTGTCGTCTGTTCCGACGGTGAAACAGGAGAGCCCTGAAAACAGCGGCACGAGCTCGTCCTGAACGCGCTCTATCTTCGCCGGCGAAAGCGGCGAAGGCGCCCCATCTGCAAGCACCCTCTCGGTCTCATAGATTTTGATGGTGTTGACCAGCAGAGACACCAGGGTCGCAAGTGTCCTGGTCTCCGCATCCCGTGAATGATCGGCAAATGTATCCGTGGCCGAGACCAGCCAGCGCAGATTGAGCGCTCCGGCGAGGAACGCGCCCTCCTGCTCCCACAGGTCCTCGAACTGGGCGAGCACCTTGTCGGTCTCGACCCCGCGGCGCAGGAGAACGATCAGTTTTGCATGATGCCAGAGCAATTCCGGCTGGCCCGCAAACTCCCGCCTGAGGTTCTCCAGATGCGCGTCGAGCGACTTCGCCGAGCCGCGTGTCTGCATCGGAGCATCACCATCGATCAAGGACATCTTCATCGCGGCAAAATCAGCGACGGATTGAATATGCTTGGCGCCACCCAGGCGTTTTCGATGCCAGTTCAGAGAGAAAAAACGCTCGAACGCCGTCTTTTTTCGCGCCACAGTCGTCACCTTGTCTGCATCAGCTGATTTCAGGGTTTCTCGTCCACGCCCGGCTTAGATCTCCACCAAACCTAGCTTCTTCACCTGCCGGATCGTCAGCATGGTCCGCACCGTGTCCACGTGCTCGTTCGCCGTCAGAACCTCGATGACGAAGTCCTGAAAGCGCGTCAGGTTCTCCGCCACGCAATGCAGCAGGAAATCGCTGTCACCATTCACCATCCAGGCCTGGCGCACGATCGGCCAGCTGTCGGTGGCCGCGGCAAAGGCCTTGAGATTGGCCTCCGACTGGTGTTTGAGGCCGACCATGCAGAAGGCGACGAGATCATAGCCCAGCCGGCTCCCGTTCAACACGGCGTGATAACTCTCGATCACACCCGCCTCCTCGAGCTTGCGCACCCGTCGCAGGCAGGGCGGCGCCGAAATGCCGACGCGTTCGGAAAGTTCCACATTGGTCATCCGCCCGTCCCGCTGCAATTCCTTGAGAATGCGCAGATCGATGGCGTCGAGTTCTACCTTGAGCACGGTCGCTCCTTTTCGAGATGTGTCCGTTATCTACTCCAACCACCGGAATTCGCAAGAATCCGCCGCGTCTGCGCACAATTATTGCGCGGAACGGCAAAGCCCTGTTGCTAATGCGGGCCCCAGCCTTGAATTGCGTTCCGCTTCGATCCTAAATGGATGTCAGTTGCGCATGATCGGAAGAGCCGCATCTCAAGGCCCCGATCGACAAGCCCCGCGCGTTGAAAGGAAGCGACATGACTGCCCGCCACACCAAGGTGCTGATCATCGGCTCCGGCCCTGCCGGCTACACCGCCGCCATCTATGCGGCCCGCGCCATGCTGAAGCCCGTTCTCATCGCCGGCATGGAACAGGGTGGCCAGCTGATGATCACCACCGACGTGGAGAATTATCCGGGCTTCGCAGATCCGATCCAGGGTCCCTGGCTGATGGAACAGATGCTGAAACAGGCTGAACATGTCGGCACCGAAATTGTCAGCGACCTCGTCACCGAGGTCGACACCAGCCGCCGTCCGTTCACTGTTTCGACCGACAGCGGCCAGGTCTGGACATCAGACACCCTGATCATCTGCACCGGCGCCAAGGCCAAGTGGCTCGGCATCGAGAGCGAACAGCACTTCCAGGGCTTCGGCGTCTCTGCCTGCGCCACCTGTGACGGCTTCTTCTACCGCAACAAGGACGTCATCGTCGTTGGCGGCGGAAATTCGGCTGTCGAGGAAGCGCTCTACCTCTCGCATATCTGCAAGTCGGTTACCGTCGTCCATCGCCGCGACAGCTTCCGCTCGGAAAAGATCCTGCAGGAACGCCTCTTCGCCAAGGAAAACATCCGCGTCCTCTGGAACACCACTGTCGATGAAATCACCGGCACACCCGCCAAGCCGCCGATGCCGCCGTCCGTCTCGGGGGTGAAGCTCAAGGATGAGCTGACCGGGGCCGTCACCGACATGCCCATCGACGGCGTGTTTGTCGCCATCGGCCATGCGCCGGCCGTCGAGCTCTTCAAGGGTAAGCTGAAGCTCAAGTCCAACGGCTATCTCTGGACTGCGCCGGATTCGACCGCGACCGATGTACCCGGCATCTTTGCCGCCGGTGACGTGACCGACGACGTCTATCGCCAGGCCATCACCGCCGCCGGCATGGGATGCATGGCCGCACTCGAGGCCGAACGCTTCCTTTCGGCATTGCCTGTCGAGACACAACAAGCGGCGGAATAACCGTCATGAGAGGGGGCGGCATGCCGCTGGACTGGGACAAACTGCGCATTTTTCATGCGGCTGCAGAAGCCGGGTCCTTCACCCATGCCGCCGACAAGCTGCATCTGTCCCAGTCGGCGATCAGCCGCCAGGTTTCGTCGCTGGAGCAGGACATCGGCGTTAAGCTCTTTCACCGCCATGCCCGCGGCCTGATCCTCACCGAACAGGGCGAACTTCTCTATCGCACGGCCCATGACGTGCTGCTAAAGCTGCAGACGGTCAAGATGCAGCTGACCGAGACGACGGAGAAGCCCAGCGGCAAGCTCCGCGTCACCACCACCGTCGGCCTCGGCCAGGGCTGGTTGACCGACAAGGTCCAGGAGTTCCTGCAGCTTTACCCCGACATGTCGATCCAGCTGATCCTCGACAACGAGGAGCTGGACGTGAACATGCGCCATGCCGACTGCGCCATCCGCCTGCGCCAGCCGCAGCAGTCGGACCTCATCCAGCGCAAGCTGTTCACCGTGCACATGCATGTCTACGCAGCGCCCTCCTACATCAATCGCTACGGCGAGCCGCAGTCGATAGAGGATCTCGACAACCACAAGATCATCACCTTCGGCGAACCCGCCCCCAATTACCTGCTTGACGTCAACTGGCTGGAAGTCGCCGGTCGCTCCTCCGACAACCCGCGCCTGCCGCATCTGCAGATCAACAGTCTCACCTCGATCAAGCGCGCCTGCCTGCTCGGCATCGGCATCGCCATGCTGCCGGACTATATTGTCGGCCGCGATCCAGGCCTGCTGCAGCTGGTCACGAGCGCAGACGTTCCCTCCTTCGACACCTATTTCTGCTATCCGGACGAGATCAAGAACGCCGCAAAGCTCAAGGCTTTCAGGGACTTCATCGTCGCCAAGGCGCGCAACTGGAACTTCTAAAGGCAGCCATCGGCCTGCTTTTTTGTTGGTTGCGCACACAGACCTGCAACTCATGCATGCCTGACATGCATAAAAAAGCATTGTTCACTGCACAAAAAACCACCATATCGCACACAGCTGATGCACATGGTGGCTTTTTCCTCCCAGTTCCACCGCAGCAGCTGTTCCCCTCTGGAGGTTTTTGACCTTCACAATTCAAAGGGCCCTGGTTTTCCGGTGGCCCTCTTTTTTTGTCTTTTTTTCATGGAACATTGCAGCCCACCATCACGTTTCAGAGTCTGGCGGAATTGACGCCGTGGCGTGATTGCGCCCGATGGCAGAGATCAACCGTCCATGAATGCTGCTGATAACGGAGGGGACATGTTCCTGGAGGACGCGATGAAGGCGCTGGCACACCCGGCACGGATGGAAATGCTGATCTGGCTGAAAAATCCGATGGAGTATTTCGGTGTTCCGGACGAGGAGGCGATCGACGGAATCAGTGCGGGACAGTTCGAGCGCTCCGGTCTCTCGCAATCCGCCGTATCGGCGCACCTCGCCACGCTTCAGCGCGCCGGCCTGATCAGCTCCAAACGTGTTGGTCAACGCGTTCTGTACCGTCGCAACGAAGATACGATCGTTGAGCTCCTCAAGTCCTTGAACAGTAAGCTTTGATGCCCCACATCGGCAATGCCGGCGATAACCTCCAGTCGCCGGAAACTCCCGAGAGGTCATATGTCCAAGCTTTTTGAACCGACATCCGTCGGCAACATTCCCGTCGCCAACCGTATCGCCATGGCGCCGTTGACGCGCAATCGCTCACCGGGCGCGGTACCGAATGATCTGAACGTCGAGTACTACCGCCAGCGCGCAACAGCCGGTCTGATCATCAGCGAAGGCACGGCCATCACCCATCAGGCGCAGGGCTATGCAGATGTGCCCGGCCTCTACAAGCCCGCGGCAATCGAAGGCTGGAAGAAGGTGACGGACGCCGTTCACGCCGCCGGTGGCAAGATCGTCACCCAGATCTGGCATGTCGGCCGCATCTCGCACACGAGCCTGCAGCCGGATGGCGGCGCGCCCGTCGCGCCATCCGCGATCGCAGCCAAGTCCAAGACCTATGTCCTCAATACTGACGGCAGCGGCGCCTTTGTCGAGACTTCAGAGCCCCGCGCGCTGGAAACGGGCGAACTGGCCGGCATCATCGAGGACTACCGCAAGGCAGCCCGCGCGGCTGTTGAGGGCGGCTTCGATGGCGTGGAGATCCATGCAGCCAATGGCTATCTGCTTGAGCAGTTCATGCGTTCGAACAGCAACCAGCGCAGCGATGAATACGGCGGTTCGATCGAGAACCGCATTCGCCTGACGCTTGAGGTTGTCGAGGCCGTGACAAAGGAGATCGGCGCCGACAAGACCGGCATCCGCATCTCGCCCACCACCCCGGCCAACGATGTCTCCGACACGGATCCAAAGGCGGTCTACACCGCTCTGGTCGAAGCGCTCGCAACGTTCGACCTCGCATTCGTACATGTCATCGAAGGCGCGACCGGCGGCCCGCGCGACATCCTGCCGTTTGACTGGATGGCCCTCAAGGCTGCCTATCGCAATGCCGGCGGTAAGGGCGCCTGGATCGCCAACAACGGCTATGACCGCGCATCCGCGATCGAAGCCGTCGAGAGCGGTTATGCCGACCTCGTCGCCTTCGGGCGCCCCTTCATTGCCAATCCGGACCTCGTCCGCCGCCTGAAGGAAGATGCGCCCCTCAACCCGCTGGAACCTGCCACGCTCTATGGCGGCGGCGCGGAAGGATACACGACCTATCCGGCACTCGCCTGACGACAAAGAGGGGCACCCGGTCCTGCCGGGTGCCCCGGATCTGGTTCAATAGCCCTCAATTCTGTCGCACCAGTCGTCCCATCAATGTGACAGCAATCAGGGCCATCATCAGCCCGTTGACAGGGTGCAGCGCTCCGAGGATCGGCATCATCCCACCCAGGGCAGCCAGCGCCCCCTGCAGCAGATAGACGGCGAACAACAGGCCGGTGATCCGGCGGTAGATTTGTAAGCCCCGCGACAGGGACATAAGAAATAGCCCGATGACAGGCACGCCGAGCACGCCGCCCATCGTCGCATGCAACTCCCAGCCCCTTGAAGACAAGCGACGACATCTGCCCCGCGACCACTTCACCCCTCATTGTCCACCTCCCGCAATCGGCAACATCGGTTCGCGCACCGACGTCGCTTCGGCCTGCGGCAGGCAGCCGAGGCTGCGAAGCGTCGCCTTGACCGCAGCATCAATCGGCGTCCGTGGCTCTTCGCCGAGAAATTCGATCAGATGCCGATTGTCGAGGCGGATTGCCTTGCGCCAGAGATACCGCATCTCATGCAGTTCCCGGATCAGCGGCACGAAGGGCCGTGCAAGCCCCGCCAGACGCCAGGGAAAGCAGATGGCGAAGATCCGGGGTCTGCCCACGGCACGGCCGATCGCTGCCACCATCTCAGTGCCATCCATGTGAAACCGGGCGAAGCGCGGCAGTTCATCCGCACGGTCGAGGAGCCGCATGATCAAGCCCAAACAGGCCGCCCTGCTCAGCCGGCGCATCGGCAAGCTCTCGCTCGGCTTTCACGCCCACCGGCGTTACCTGGAGCGTTACGGCGTGCCAAAGGCTCTCAACGAGCTGCCGGACCACCGCCTGATCGGCTTCGACCGGCAGCTCGCCTACATCAGAGACATCCTGAAAGAGCGACCGGATCTCGTCGGCATCGCCTTCGACTTCCGCGCCGACAGCAACCTCGTGCAGCTGGCCGCGATCCGCGCGGGTCTCGGCATCGGCATGTGCCAGCACGCGATCGCCGCCCGCGAACCGGACCTTGTTGAAGTGCTGCCGGGAACGCTGGACATCGCCCTCGAAACCTTCGTGGTCATGCATGAAAACCTGAAGACCGTGCCACGCTTTCGCGCGACCTTCGACGCCCTGGCCGCAGGCATCGACGCGTGGATCCGGTTCCCGCGAATATTGGCTGCCCCGGCGGCAGAAAGCGGAATCACCCTGTGAAGTGTTGGCCGCAAGCGCCTGAAAAGACTCAGACGGACACACACCCTCAGGCCTGAGGACGCCCCTCGTCGGCAAAGGTGTCGACAATCTCCACCTCCGGCCGGTCGCCGCCGTCACTATACTCCTCGCGCCAGCGTCCGCTCTCATCCTGATAGCTGATCGTCACCGGCTCGTCGCCGACCTGCTGCTCCTGCATGACGATACGTGCGGCTTCCAGGGCCTGATCATGGGTCGGAAACGCCTCCGAATAGGCGCCGCCGAGCCGATAGGCCCACCCGCCATCATGAGGAACGATCTCGTAGATGATCTTCACCATGGCCTTCTCCTCCTGGACTGAGGGGAGTATTCCATCAAAACACCGAAGGCGCAAATCGCCGCTTCTCGAGGATGGGAACCGAAACTGGGCTCATGCGGTTTCAGACCTGGGCCAAGGGACGAAGCAAAGCGGTGTCACGCATCAGGCAGGAAAGACGACTTCTTTTCCCGATCGTCGCGGCCATGCTGGCCCTGGTGCTCGAATATGCCGTTCTGGAAGCGGGCCGTGTGCATCGCTTCTCGGCGCGGCGGCCCTGATCGCGGCCATCGTCGTCGGCTCGATGCGTGTTGCCCACTATGCGAAAATCCTCGCAGAGGTCATGTCCGTCCTGATGGATGCGGGTCTCGAAGGTGCGGCGCCCCATCGCCTTCACGACCATCCTTGTCGCCGGCATAGCCGCCGCTCCGGAGATCCTCACCGCTCTGCGGGCAGCCCTTCGTCATGGCCATGACCCCGGTCCAGACCACGATGGTCGCCATCACCCTGGTCGCAGCCGCCATCAACCTTAACGATGGCGAGACCAATGCCATCGAAGGCATGACCCACTTCGTCCTCTTCGCCACCTTCATCATGCTCGCCTTCCTCGGCCTCTGAGCCGCCGCGCTCACAATCCGCCTGCTGCATCAAGGCCCGGATCCGTCCCCGCTTTATCTCGGAACTTGCGGAGGGAACTGCCGTTCCCTCCGCAAGGATCGTGCCCTTGAAGGGCCTTCCGCCGCATTGTCAACAAGATGCGGTTGATGATCGCCACAGCGGGTCACCCGGGGGGCAAACTCGGGAGTCGCACGTGAAGAGATTGGACGTGATCGACGGCATGCGGGGCTATTTCCTCGTCTTCATGCTGATCAACCACCTGATGTTCACCGGGGGCCTCTGGCTCGTCGAGATCAACCACCGAAACCTCGCCTTCGTCGAGGACGCTCAGGGCTTCGTCTTCCTGTCTGGCCTCCTGACCGGCATGGTCTATAGTCGCAAGATGATGAAGGACGGCTATGCCGCCGGGCGGGATCACATCTGGTCCCGCGCGCTTGAGCTTTACCGTTATGCCCTGGCTGTCGCCTTGGTCGTCCTCATGCTGCAGCTTGTGCTGCCGGGTGCGGTCGAGGCCTGGAAGAACTGGCTGGGCGATGCGAACCTGCTTCACCCCAGTTCTCTCGCCCCGGTCGCGACCTTCCTGGTCCAGCCGACCTTCATGGACATCCTGCCGCAATACATCGCCTACATGACCTTTGCGCCCGTGGTCATCTGGCTCTGCCTGCGCGGCCATTGGCTCGGGGTCGCCATCGGCTCCCTGCTCGTCTGGCTCGCCGCCCAGCTCGGCCTGCACCGCATTGTCACTTATCCGATCGACACCTGGCTCGCCGGCGCTCAGGACAAGGAAGGACTGCGCGTATCGTTCAATCTGCTCGGCTGGCAGATCGTCTTTTTCGCGGGCATCATCGGGGGCACGCTGACCTCGATGAAGAAGATCGAGTGGCGAAAGATCTTCGACCCCAGGCGGACAACCCTCGCCTGGACCGCCCTGGCGATCGCCGTCTTTTTCCTGCCGCTGCGCATCGCGACCGCCCACGGCTTCTTGCCGGGCTTCGTCCTCGAAAAATTCGGCCTGATGGAAGTGCGCGCCGACTTCGGCCCGGTCTATCTGATCAATTTCGCAGCCGTCGCCTATGGCCTCGCCTGGCTGCTGATCGCCGGCCCGCGCCACGAGAGCCCAGTCATCCGGAAGATCGCCGTAGCGCTCACAAGCCTGTTCACGCTGAGCTTTCTGCAACTTTTGGGCCGCCACTCGCTGCAGATCTATGTCTGGCACGTGCTGATCGTCTACATGATCTCCTATCTGGACGCCCGCACGCCGGAATTGTCACAGTTGACCAAGACGATCATCACGATCGCAGCCCTTGCCGTTCTCGCGATACCGGCAGTCTGGCGGGAACGCGAAAAGATCTTCGCCAACGCACCTTATGTCGGCAGCCGGATCAGGACGCCGGCGTAGTTTGAGCAAACCGAGAGTGGACCCGGACTGCAAAGTCAAAGACTTGATCGCTGGTCTCTGCGGCTCCCTTGTGCCGGCAAGGAACAACGCGAAAGCGGCTCGTCCGACCATCAACAAGAGGGCGAAGGCTGAGCCAGCGCCGTCATCCTCTCAACAAACACCAAAATGCAGAAAGGGCCCGCCTTGCGGCGAGCCCTCCCTCAAAGACCGTCGAATGTCTCCGCTTACTTCAGCGAGGCGCAGAAGCGCTGAATGCGGCTGCAGGCCTCTTCCAGCTTGGCATTCGATGTCGCGTAGGACACGCGGAAGTTCGGGCCGAGGCCGAAGGACGAGCCATGAACGGTCGCGACCCCTTCGGTCGCCAGCAGTTCCATGACGAAGTCTTCGTCGGTTTCGATGACCTTACCCGACGGCGCGGTCTTGCCAATGAGTGCTGCGCAAGACGGATAGACGTAGAAGGCGCCTTCCGGCTTGGGGCATACGAGGCCCGAGGCCTGGTTGAGCATCGAGACCACGAGGTCACGGCGCTCTTCGAAGGCCTTCTTCGATTCCGTGATGAAGTCCTGCGGACCGTTCAGCGCCTCGACGGCCGCCCACTGGGCAACCGAGCAGGCGCCCGAGGTCTGCTGACCCTGGATCATGTCCATGGCCTTGATCAGCGGCAGCGGGCCGGCCGCATAGCCGATACGCCAGCCGGTCATCGCGTAAGCCTTGGACACTCCGTTCATGGTGAGCGTACGATCGTACAGAGCCGGCTCGACCTGAGCCGGCGTGTAATAGACGAAGTCGCCGAAAACGAGATGTTCGTACATGTCGTCGGTCAGAACCCAGACATGCGGATGCTTCATCAGCACGTCGGTCAGCGCCTTCAGCTCTTCGCGGCTGTAGGCAGCACCCGACGGGTTCGACGGCGAGTTGAACATGAACCACTTGGTCTTCGGCGTGATCGCCTTGTCCAGCTGCTCCGCAGTCATCTTGAAATTGTTCTCGATCGTCGTTTCGACCGAGACGGGCGTTCCGCCGCACAGTGCGATCATTTCCGGATAGGAAACCCAGAACGGGGCCGGGATGATCACTTCATCTCCCGGATTGATCGTTGCCATGAAGGCGTTGAAAAGAATCTGCTTTCCGCCTGTGCCGACGATGACCTGCTCGGGCTTGTAGTCGAGCCCGTTCTCGCGCTTGAACTTGTCGGCGATGGCCTTGCGCAGTTCGGGAATGCCGGCAACCGGCGTGTACTTCGTCTCGCCACGGGCAATCGCAGCAATGGCCGCGTCCTTGATATTCTGCGGCGTATCGAAGTCGGGCTCGCCGACGGAAAGCGAAATGACGTCTTTCCCTTGCGCTTTGAGCTCCCGGGCCATCTGCGTGACGGCGATGGTCGCGGAAGGCTTGATGCGGGAAAGGGCGTCGGCAAGGAAAGCCATTGTGCGGGGTCCTGAGCTGATTGAACATCGACCCCGGTTTCCGGGGCCTCAGGTCCAAGCTCTATGGCGAAAGAACCCCTGCCTTTCAAGCGGAAAGCTGCGACAGACCTGCAGAATTGCGTCACGGTGGCATTGCGTCGAGGCATGCCTCGCCCCTGCATCGACAGAAAACACAATTCGATACCGGGAAGGCCACAATTCCGTCGTCCTGTGGACGCGATCACCGGCTTTCATGCGGCCATGTCAACCAGGCAAAGGCTCCCTGCCATGGATTACGAACTCGACGATTTTTCACCGTCTTCTCGCCGCAGCCGGTCAATTGCCTGGCTCGCCCTCCTGAGCGGCGTCGCACTCATCATGATCGCAGTCGGCAGCCCTCAGGCGACACCCGCTTCGGGCATCGGTCCGACGTCCCTTCGCGCCTCCCCCCTCCCGCCTCAGGCCGATCCGGCCTTCACCTCCAGCATCATCCCATCTGCCGTGGCGCTTGAAGCACCGTCCCCCACGGCCGCGATCAAACACGAAGCGACGCTGCCCCTGCGTGAACGGCACATCCTGATTGTGCTGCTTCTGGTCTGCTTCACGGCCATGGCCGCCGGTGGCGCCGCCTTGTGGAAGCGCGGTTGGCGGGAACTGGTTCAGCGCGATCACTCAACCAGCGCCTCATAAAATAGTTTACTTGATATATATGTATTTTCGAAGGTACTATCCTCCATCCAATGGGAGGAACCATCATGAAACGCATTGCAGTCCTGGGTGCCGGTCTCGGCGGCACCATCATGGCCTATGAATTGAGGGACCGTCTCGGTCGCGAGGTCGAAATCCACCTGCTCAGCAAGGGGGCGACCTATTCCTTCGTTCCCTCGAACCCCTGGGTGGCCGTCGGATGGCGCGGACGCGAAGAAATCGAAGTGGACCTTCGCCCCGCTTGCGCCAAGCGCAACATCACCCTTCACAGCCAGGGCGCAGCTCGCGTCCACCCCGCAGAGAACCGGGTTGAGATGCTGGATGGGACGGCGCTTGATTATGACTATCTCGTCATCGCCACCGGCCCGGATCTCGCCTTCGACGAGATTGAGGGCTTCGGCCCCCACCATCATACCCAGTCCGTCTGCCACATCGACCATGCACTGGCAGCCAAGCAAGCCTTTGACAAGCTGGTGGCCAATCCCGGGCCTGTCGTGATCGGCGCAGTTCAGGGCGCATCCTGCTTCGGCCCAGCCTATGAATTTGCCTTCATCCTCGACAAAGCTCTGAGAGACGCCAAGATCCGTGACCGCGTACCGATGACCTTCGTCACCTCCGAACCCTATATCGGTCATCTCGGCCTGGATGGTGTCGGAGACACCAAGGGCCTCCTGGAAAGCGCGATGCGCTCCAAGCACATCAAGTGGGTGACCAATGCCCGCGTCAACCGCTTCGAAGGCGACAAGGTGGTGGCAGAGGAAATCAACGAGGATGGCAGCATCAAGGCCACCCACGAGATCCCGTCCGTCTATACGATGATGCTCCCCGCCTTCCGCGGCGTCGAGGCGGTCAGGGGCATCGAGGGCCTCACCAATCCGCGCGGTTTCATCCTCGTCGACAAGCACCAGCAGAACCCGACGTTCAAGAACATCTTCTCCGTCGGAGTCTGCGTCGCCATCCCGCCCATGGGCAAGACGCCCGTCCCGGTCGGCGTGCCGAAGACCGGCTTCATGATCGAATCCATGGTGACGGCCACCGCCCACAACATCGCCAATCTTGTGGCCGGCGAAGAGGCGAACGCGCAAGGGACGTGGAACGCGGTCTGCCTCGCCGATTTCGGCGATGGCGGCATCGCCTTTGTCGCCCAGCCGCAATTGCCCCCGCGCAATGTCAACTGGTCATCGCAAGGCAAGTGGGTTCACGCTGCCAAGATCGGCTTCGAGAAATACTTCCTCTACAAGGTGAAGCTTGGAAAATCGGAGCCCTTCTACGAGAAACTCGCGCTTCAGGCGCTCGGCATCGACAAGCTGAAGGCGGTGAGCTTCGACACCTGACCGGAACTCGCCATCACCTCTTCACAAATCAGTCAAGAGGCGCAACCCAGCCCCCTCCTCGTCTTGTCGCAGGCCTTTCCATTCCCACATTCAGCACGTGAGATGAAAACGCTGTCGGGACGAGGAGATGACAATGCCGACCTTGCTGGGAAGATACGCAACTCTGGCCGCGCCGCTGCTTGCCCTCGCGCTGCCCGCCTCGGCCGAGGAGCCCCGAGAACATCGCGCCGGCAACCTGACACTCAAGGTCACCAGCATCGCCGGCGGCCTTGAGCATCCCTGGTCCGTCGAGGTTCTGCCCGACGGCGCCTATATCGTCACCGAACGCCCCGGCCGCATGCGCATCATCCGTGACGGTGAGGTCGGCAGGCCTCTCGGCGGCTTGCCTCGGATCGCAGCCGTCGGTCAGGGCGGCCTGCTCGATATCGCCATCGCCCCCGACTTTGCAGAGACGCGCCGCCTGTTCTTCACCGCCGCTGTCCCCGGCCCGGGCGGACAGGGCACAGGTGTCTTTTCCGCCCGCCTCAGCGAGAACGAGCGCCGTCTGGAGGATGTCCGTCGTATCTTCCTGATGAACAAGCTGACCGGCGCCGGCCAGCATTTCGGATCGCGCATTGCGATTGCCGCCGATGGCAGCCTGTTCTTCGGCATCGGCGACCGGGGCGATGAGGACCGCGCCCAGGACCCCGCCGATCACGCCGGCAAGATCATGCGCATCAACGCAGACGGCATGCCGTCCTCTGCCAATCCGAAGGGACAGCCCCTGCCGGAGGTCTGGTCGAGCGGTCATCGCAACCCGCAAGGTATCACGATCGATCCGAAGGACGATCGCCTCTTCACCGTCGAGCACGGCGCGCGCGGCGGCGACGAGATCAACGCACCCGAAGCCGGCAACAACTACGGTTGGCCCGTCATCTCCTACGGCAAGCATTACTCAGGAGCCGAGATCGGTATCGGTCAGCGGGCCGAAGGCTACGAGCAGCCCCTCCACTACTGGGATCCGTCGATTGCGCCCGGCGCCCTGGCTGTCTATCGCGGCGCCATGTTCCCGGAATGGGATGGCGACTTCCTCGTTGCCGCACTGAAGTACCAGCTTATCACCCGCATAGAGCGCGGCGAAGACGGGTCGATCGGTTCGGAGGAGCGCATGATCGAGGGCGAATACGGACGCATCCGTGACGTCAAGGTCGCCCCCGACGGGTCCCTTCTGCTCGTTACCGACGAGGAGGAAGGACAACTGCTGCGCATCACCCGCGGCGGGGAAAGCTGACAGAGGCCTTCGCCCGGCTGTGGGCCGCAATCAAACCGAATCTGGCACGAATTTTGTCCGCCGATCGGTGTGGGCCGTTTCGGTGACGGCCAAGCACACGAAAAATTTTCTCCCGCAAAACTCCGTGTTTGCGAAGGCTTTTCACCTGATCTCCATCGCAGGCGATGCAAATTTTCGTCAAATCGGCGCAATGTGGGCTTGCGGCCCTCTCGAATCACGCTGCTCACACTGAAAACAAAGGACTCTCGCGAGCGACAGGGTTAAAACTTTCGCTTGCCAATTCCCGCCAAACCAAGCACTCTTCGCGTGTTCGGGCAATTTTGCGAGCATGGGAAGACCTATAAAGTAGTGCGCGCCGGGGACGCTATAACAACCCCGGGCAGTCGAACTTGTGGGGATGGAAACATCGTCGTGAGTTAGTCTGCGGTAACAGGGCCCCTTTCCTCCAATTTCGACAAATGCCTGTCGCTCACCCGCTTGCGGGTACATTGCAATGCTGCCCCGCCGAATACGGGCAGAGAGAAAAGGACCTGACGCATGGCCGAGACTGGCACTGTAAAATTCTTCAATACCGACAAGGGCTTTGGCTTCATCAAGCCCGACAACGGCGGCGCGGACATCTTCGTCCACATCTCCGCCGTTCAGGCATCGGGCCTGTCGGGCCTGACCGAAAACCAGAAGGTCAGCTTCGACACCGAACCCGATCGCCGTGGCAAGGGCCCTAAGGCCGTAAACCTGCAGATTTCCGGCTGATTTCAACCGGCTTTCTACGAATTGCGGCCCGGCATTTTTGCCGGGTTTTTTCGTTCAGCCTGTGTTCAGGCGCCATCTTCTAGATTGCAATCATCACCGGTGGCCCGAACAGCCAGCACCGGCTCATGAATTCCGCAAGACTGAGGATCGACGTCATGATGAAATTCGCGCAACACGCTCTTCTCGCGGCCGCAGTCACACTGACGCCGATCGCCGCTGCAACGCAGGCCGAGGCCGGTGACCGCTACTACCGGCAGCACCGTAGCGACGACGCTCTGGCACTTGGCGTGATCGGCCTTGCAACCGGCGTCATCGTCGGCACCGCACTCGCAAGCCCCCCGCCGCAGCGGCGCGTCTACATTGATCGGCCGGTGTCCGTCTATGACGAGCCTGGCTACTATGTCGACGACTATCCGCCGCCGCCGCCGCGCAACACCTATCGCCCGCGCCCCGTTTACCAGCAGCCGCGCCCGGTCTACCAGTCCTATGGCATCGAGCCCTGGACCGGCGCATGGCACGACTATTGCTCGCAGCGCTACCGCAGCTTCAATCCGCGCACCGGCACCTTTGTCGGCTACGACGGCCGCACCCATTTCTGCACCGCCGGCTGAGCCAGGCTGCCGCCCGAGCCGAAACTGAAAAAGCGCCGGTCTCCCGGCGCTTTTATCGTTCATAGGCCCTGGATAAAGGGATTGGAGCGCCGCTCCTCGCCAATCCGGCTGCCGGGCCCGTGCCCGCAGATGAAGCCGACATCGTCTCCCAGCGGCAGCACCTTGTCCCGGATTGAATTCATCAATGTCTGGTGGTCGCCGCCGGGCAGGTCCGTCCGCCCGACGGAACCGTTGAAAAGCACATCGCCCAGATGGGCGAACTTCTGGCCACGATTGAAATAGATCACGTGGCCGGGCGCGTGACCGGGGCAATGGTAGACCTCGAAAACATGATCGCCGAACGACACCGTATCCCCGTCCTCCAGCCATTGGTCCGGAAGGACGCTGCGCAAACCGCTGATGCCGTAGGTCGCCGCCTGTGTCTCGATCCGCTGCAGGAGCGGGAGATCGTCCTTGTGCGGGCCGATGATCGAAAGTCCCGTCTTTTCCTTGAGCTCAGCAGCCCCACCCGCATGATCGAGATGACCATGCGTCAGCCAGATCGCCTTCAGTGTCAGGGCGTTTTCGGCGATCACCTGCAGGATCACATCGACATCGCCGCCCGGATCGATGATCACGCCCTCGCGCGTCTCGTCGTCAAACAGGATTGTGCAATTCTGCTGGAAAGGCGTGACGGGAATGATGCCCGCTTGAATCTGGCCCATCGTCTGGCTGTCCTTCTCTCTGGTCGACATGCGCCTTAGCACGTCGCCATTGGCAGAGGAAAGCCGGAGCAGTTCCATCGAGAAGCGATCAGCGGGGCAGACCGTAGACCTGGGAGACAGGGGAAGCCGGAAACAGCGAGGCCTGCGCGACCAGGAAACCCGCAACCATCATCTTGGCCGTAAACACCAGTATGACGACCGGGCGAAGGCTCGAAGTCTCAGCAATATGGGCGGTACAATCGCGGTCCGTCATGGCACGAATCCTCTCTCCTTCGCTGAGCCTCACCGAAGTGGCTTGTCCGGGGCTTGTGTTGATCAGCAGAGGGGGAACGAGCGCCGCGGCGAGAGGTTTCCGACGAAAGCCTAAGCTGTGCGATCTGCGTAAATTTGTTGGAAATCTGCTACACTTGCGCATAGTTTCGCCGGCATCACCCGCCACTGAGGCGAGGATGGACGGCTGACCGTAACCGGGGCGGTCGCGGGGGAAGCATCGGCCCTGAGCGATGAGTGGATGAACCGGCGATGGCAAGTGTGACGCTTGCTTGCGCCGGAGGAAAGGAATGACGAGCGTGGCCCGACAGTCTGCGACGAAGACTGCCAAGAAAATCCTGCCGGACCTGCCGGTGGTCGATGACAAGTCGATCGACTTCGAAACCATCGAGAGCCTCTTCTTCGCCTATCGTGATTTCGTTTCCGATCCCGACGCCATCCTCGCCAAGCTCGGCTATGGCCGCGCCCATCACCGCGTCGTCCATTTTGTCAGTCGCCGGCCTGGCATGACAGTCGCCGATCTTCTCGGCATCCTTCAGATCACCAAACAGAGCCTCGCCCGCGTTCTGAAAGAACTGATCGACAGCGGATATATCCGCCAGATGGCCGGTCCCGCCGACCGCCGTCAACGTCGCCTCTACCCCACGCTCGCCGGCCGGGAACTTTCGCTTGCCCTCTCCGACCCCCAGTCCCGCCGCATCGCCCACGCGATGGAGGGGATGACTGCGGACGAGCGCGCCACGGTGCGCCGCTTCCTCGAAGGCATGCAGAAGCAGACCGTGGCAGCCCCCCACGAGACGGAAGGAGCCGACTGACGTGTCGAAGAAGATCGCCCTCACCGATGATGCGCCGCACCTCCTCGTGGTCGACGATGACACCCGCATCCGCGAGCTGCTGCACCGTTTCCTGACCGAAAAGGGCTTCAGGGTCACCGTCGCCGCCGACGCCGCCGACGCCCGTCGCAAGCTGCGCGGCCTGAATTTCGACCTGCTTGTCCTCGACGTGATGATGCCCGGTGAATCCGGGCTCTCGCTCACCCAGAGCCTCTCCGACGAAAAGAAGGTGCCGATCATCCTGCTCACGGCGCGCTCCGAAGCCGACAGCCGCATTGCAGGCCTGGAGGCCGGTGCCGACGACTACCTCGCCAAACCCTTCGACCCGCGCGAACTGGTGTTGCGCATCAACAACATCCTGAAACGCAACATGAACCCGGACGCGCCGAAGATCGAGCAGGTGATGTTCGGCCCCTACACCTTCTCGGTTCTGCGCAAGGAATTGCGCAAGGGTGCGGAGACTATCCGCCTGACAGACCGGGAGCAGGACATCATGTATCTTTTCGCCACCCGCGCCGGCGACACCATTCCGCGACACGAACTGGTCGGCAACGACGCGGAGGTTGGCGAACGCACGATCGACGTGCAGATCAACCGGCTCCGCCGCAAGATCGAGGATGACCCGGCAAACCCTGTCTGGCTGCAGACGGTGCGCGGTATCGGCTATCGCCTCAGCATGGATTGAGGCCTTCGGTAACGACGCGTCCCGCGTTGAAGAAAGTGACAGGACATGACGCTGTTCGATCAGATCCGCCGGGATCAGGACCGCAGCCCGGCGACCGGCCTCAGGGGCCTGTTGCGCTGGCTGCGCCACCGCCTGCCGACGGGTCTGTATGCGCGCTCGCTGCTCATCATCCTCCTGCCGATGCTGATCCTGCAGACCGTCGTCGCCTTCGTCTTCATGGAGCGGCATTGGCAACTGGTGACCGAACGCCTCTCCGAAGCCGTCACGCGAGACATCGCTGCGGTCATCGAGCTTCTGGAACACTATCCGGGCGAAGAAGACTTCGCCAATATCGTCGGCGTCGCCGCGAGCCGCTTGAACCTGATGGTCTCGCTCGAACCAGGGACCGAACTCCCTTCGCCCCGCCCCAGACCCTTCTTCTCGATCCTTGATCAGATCCTCTCCGACGAGATTGCTGAGCAGATCCGCCGCCCGTTCTGGATCGATACGGTCGGCACCTCCCGCCTGGTCGAGATCCGGATCGTCCTCGACGATCAGACGCTACGCATCTTCGCGCCCCGCAATTCGGCCTATGCCTCCAACACCCACATCTTCCTGGTCTGGATGGTGTCGACCGCCCTGGTATTGATCGTCATCTCGATCCTGTTCCTGAGGGGCCAGATCCGACCGATCCTTGCCCTTGCCAATGCCGCCGAAAGCTTCGGCAAGGGCCAGCGTCCTCCGGAAGGGTTCTCCCCGCGCGGAGCCGATGAGGTACGCCGCGCCGGCCTCGCCTTCATCCTCATGCGCGAGCGCATCGAGCGTCAGATGGAACAGAGGACGGCAATGCTCGCCGGTGTCAGCCACGACCTGCGAACGATCCTGACCCGCTTCCGCCTGCAACTGGCGCTCGCTGGCGACGGGCCGGAGATCGACAGCCTCAACCAGGATATCGACGACATGCAGAGCATGCTCGAAGGCTATCTGGATTTTGCCAAGGGCGAGGTCGAGGAAGACGTCGGAAAACTCGACCTCGAAGAGCTCTTCGAGCGTATTGCCGGCGATTTCGCCCTGCACGACCGCAGCATCACCTGGAAGCTGGACGGCGACCCTCTGGTCTATGTCCGCCCCAACGCCTTTACGCGGCTCATCACCAATCTCGCCTCAAACGCCCGCCGATATGCCGGTCGGCTCGAGATCGATGCCCGCCACACGGCGAAATGGCTGGTGATCATCTTCGATGACGACGGCCCGGGCATTCCGAAGGAGTCTCGTGACGATGTTTTCAAACCCTTCTATCGCCTGGACGAGGCCCGCAATCTCGATGCCTCGGGCACCGGTCTTGGCCTCGCCATCGCCCGCGACATCGCCCGCAGCCATGGCGGGAACGTAACACTGGAAGACAGCCCGCTGGGAGGCCTGCGCGCGGTGATCCGCGTCCCGGTCTGAAAATCCGCCCATGACTGGAAAGGGGCCCGAAGGCCCCGATCATCACTTCAACTTCTGGCCATCAGGCACCGGCTGCTCGACGGCCGCCAACACGATCGCCCCATTTGGGTCTTCGAATCCGAGGGTCAGCACTTCGGACCTGAAGGGACCGATCTGGCGCGGCGGGAAGTTGACGACCCCCAGCACCTGCCGTCCAACCAGCGTCTCCGGCGTATAATGCACGGTGATCTGTGCCGATGACTTCTTGATGCCGATCTCGGGACCGAAATCGATCTTCAGCTTGAAGGCAGGCTTGCGCGCTTCCGGAAAGCTCTCGACCTCGACGATCGTGCCGACGCGAATGTCGACCTTCTCGAAGTCGGCGAAGGTGATCTCCGTTCCGCTCACTGGGCGAGTTCCTCAGCGCGCTTGCGCGCTGCCTCGATCGCAGCGTCGAACAGCGGCTGCATGCCGTCATCCGCCATCAGCACGGAAAGCGCCGCAGCCGTGGTGCCACCGGGAGAGGTAACGTTCTTGCGCAAAGTGGACGCCGGGTCGGGGGACTGGTGCAACAATTCACCAGCCCCCGCGACCGTTTCTCGTGCGAGACGCATGGCGAGGTCCGCCGGCAGGCCGGCTTTGCGGCCCGCCTCCGCCATGCATTCGACGAGATAGAACACATAGGCCGGGCCGCTGCCGGAAAGGGCGGTCACGGCATTGATGTCCGCTTCGCTGCCGACCCATTCGACCGGGCCGGACACCTTGAGCAGACGATGAACGATGTCACGCTGGGCATAGGACACTGCCGCATTGGCAAACGCGCCCGTGACGCCACGACCGACCATGGCCGGCGTGTTCGGCATGGCGCGCACCATGGCCGCCTTGCCAAGGTGACTTTCCATTGAGGCGATGGTCTTGCCCGCAGCGACCGAGACGACCGTCGTCTGTGCGCCAACAAGAGACTTGAGTCCCGGAAGAACCGCATCCATGACCTGCGGCTTCACAGCAAGGAAGAGAATATCCGCCGCCAGTCCATCCGGGGCAGAAACCGAATGCCGCGCTCCGGCCTCGGTGATCATGGCCATCATCTTGTCGGATGGCCCCGGATCCAGAACCGTGACGGACGATCCCGGCACACCGCTCTTCAGCCAGCCGGCCAGCATCGCGCCGCCCATATTGCCGGCCCCGACGAGGACGATTTGTCCGAATGCGGCATCCGTCATGCTCAGGCTTCTCCGACCGTCTCGAAGAGAACGGCATCCATGGCGCTCTTGGCGTCCATGCCGGACCACACCACGAACTGGAAAGCCTGATAATAGGCTTCGCAGGCATCGACGGCGGAGGAAAGCAGAACCTCCACCTGACGGTTCGTCGGCTCGGCACCACCGGCAAGCAGCAGCGACTGGCGGAAGATCACCACATCCTCGTTCCGCCACAGATCGAAATGGCCCATCAGTACCTGGCCATTGACGTAGGACAGAAGCTTGATGACCTCGTTCAGTCGATTTTCCGGGATCTTCAGGTCGAAGGCCGAAGCCAGATGCAGAGCCTCGAATTCCTCCATCCAGGAGAAGGAAACATGATAGTCGGCCCAGCGCCCCTCGACGGTCATTGCGATTTCGTCTTCACCCGAACGCTCGAACGACCAGTCATTGGTCGCCGCGACGAACTCGATCATGTCGACCGGGTTGGACTGGCGTTCGACTTCGATTTCCATGAGGCTCATGCATCACCTTCTTGACCGGAATGAATACGGGCGCCCGGCGAACCGCCGGGCCACTCGGACACCTGAACCGGAAACTACTCTGAAAACGATTCCGAAGGACCCCAGGATAGAACACGCACCCTGCCCGAAACTTACGCGGCCCCTGCTCAGAATCATCGTTGAAAATCAGTGTATAATCGTCAGGAGCCAGCACCAGCCCCCTTCGCCACATTTGCGTCAGCTGCCTGTGGATGGAGCTTCGGGAATCGCCTTTGCATCACCCCATAAGCGACTCTGCCGATTGGCTTTTTGGCAGCTGTCCACAAGCTGCGATTTTTTCGCCAGCCAAGCCCCGCTTTTCATCCGTCAAGGTGCTGAAAAAACAAAAAGACCCAAAGCCACAGGCAATGGGTCCTCATCATCGTTTTTCATCAATCACGAGCCTGTCCCGCAACGGGACAGGCAGGTCACTTCGCCTTGGCGGAAATCTGGGCTTCCAGCACCTCGAGACGCTTCTGCAACGCCTCGTTCTCCTCACATGCCTTCAGCGCCAATTCGCGCACCACATCGAACTCTTCGCGCTTGACGAGATCCATGCTGTTCAGCCAGCGCTCGACCTGCGCCTGGAAGGCGGTTTCCATCTCCTTGCGAACACCTTGCGCGGCGCCGGCGGCGTCCGTCATCAACTTGGCAAAATCATCGAAAATACGGTTGGGGCCGGTCGACATGGAAAGCTCCTCTCATGCAGGCTGCGGACGGGAAAGTATCCTTGGGGATGAGGTAGGACCAGAAGGGCCGACACGCAAGACGGGAAGGACAGATAAAGGTCGTTGACGGTGTCGCAGCGACCTCGATTTCATCTTGACCGTGCCAATTCGCAACGCCATTTTCCAGCAGCATCAACGAAAGTACTCCATTGTTATCAGTCCTGGACCTTTTCGCCGCCGTATCCTTTCCCGCGATCGACCCGGTCGCCTTCTCGATTGGCCCGCTGGCGGTCCATTGGTATGGGCTGGCTTATGTCGCGGGCATTCTCATCGGCTGGCTGCTTGCCCGCGACCTCCTGAAACGTCCGCATCTTTGGCCGAACGGACAGGCACCCGCGACCCTCCAGCAGATCGACGACTTCGTCCTTTGGGTGGCGATCGGCGTCGTCGCCGGCGGTCGTCTTGGCTACATCTTCTTCTACGATTTTGCCTCCGTGGCTGCCAATCCGCTGCGTGCGATCGAGGTCTGGAATGGTGGAATGTCGTTCCATGGCGGCTTCGTCGGCGCCACGCTTGCCATGGTCTTCTTCGCCCGCAAGCATCAGATCCGTCTTTGGAGCCTCTTCGATCTCGTGGCGAGCGTCGTGCCGCTCGGGCTGTTTTTCGGCCGCATTGCCAACTTCATCAACGGCGAGCTCTGGGGTCGCCCGGCCGACGTTCCCTGGGCCATGGCTTTCCCGACCGGTGGCCCCTTCCCCCGCCATCCGAGCCAGCTTTACGAGGCGGTCCTCGAAGGGCTCGTGCTTCTGATCGTCCTGCAACTTCTCGCCCGCGCCTTCAGTGCCCTGCGGACGCCAGGCCGCATAACGGGTATCTTTGTCGCCGGTTATGCGGCAGCCCGCATCTTCGTCGAGTTCTACCGCGAGCCGGATGTCCAGATTGGCTATCTGGCGGGTGGCTGGCTCACCATGGGGATGGTGCTTTCATTGCCGATGTTGCTCGTCGGTCTGTGGATTTCCATCCGCGCGGGGCGCAGCGCCCCCCCGGTCGGTGGCTGAGGAGACAAGGATGGCCACGCCGCTCGCAGAGAAGATCAAGTCCCTCATCGCCGCTCACGGCCCGATCAGCGTTACCGACTATTTCGCCCTCTGCCTCGCGGATCCAGAGCACGGCTACTATCGCACCCGCCACCCCTTCGGCCGCGACGGCGACTTCGTCACGGCCCCCGAAGTCAGCCAGCTGTTCGGCGAGATGCTTGGCATCTTCATGATCAACACATGGCAGCGCCACGGCGAACCGCAGGACGTCCGCATCGTCGAGATCGGCCCGGGCCGCGGCACCATGATGGCGGACATGCTGCGGGTGATTTCCCGTGCCGCACCTGCGCTCTATGAAACCGCCACCGTGCATCTCGTGGAGACAAGCGCGCTTCTGAAGCTGACGCAGATGGAAACGTTGTCGTCGCACGGCGAGAAGGTATCCTGGCACGAAAGCTTCGACGGGGTGCCGGAAGGTTTCACCCTGCTCGCAGCCAACGAGCTCTTCGACGCGATCCCGATCCGCCAGTTCGTCAAGACGCCGAACGGTTTTCGTGAGCGCATGGTCGGCCTCGACGAAAACGACGATTTCTACTTCACGCTGGGTGTCGCAACGCTTGACCCGACCATGCTGCCGCAGGGCATCAGTGAGCCCGCTGACGGCGAAATCTTCGAGGTGGCTCCGGCGCGCCAGTCGGTGATGCTGACCATCTGCGAACGCCTCATTCAGAGCCACGGAACGGCGCTGATCATCGACTACGGCCACATGGTCAGCAATTTTGGCGACACGCTGCAGGCTGTTCGCGCCCACGAATACGACCCGCCGCTCGCCCATCCCGGGCTCGCTGATCTGACGAGCCATGTCGATTTCGAGAATCTGGCAAGGACGGCACTGGCTGCAGGCGTCCATCTGAACGGCTGCATGCATCAGGGCGACTTCCTGGTTGGCCTTGGTATCGAACAGCGAGCAGCAGCCCTCGGCCGCGACAAGGACGAGAAAACGCAAGGCGAGATCATTGACGCCGTGCATCGTCTGGCCGGCGCCGGCAATGGCTATATGGGCGAACTGTTCAAGGTATTGGCGGTCTCGATGCCGTCAGTGCAATTGCTTCCTTTCAAGGCGAAGCATTGACAGGCAGCTGCGCGATCTGCACGATCGCGCCAGTTTCGCACGGCTCAAATCCCAAGAAAGCCGTTTAGATTCAGAAGCTTATCAGGGAATAAGCAGCATCTTTGCATCTTGCCAGCTCAGGAGACCCAATCATGAGCACAGCCGATCAGCCGCGCCCCGTCACCGCCGGGAAACTCGACACCATCAGGGACGCCGGCATTCGCCACGGTTTCTTCACCCGCGATGGCGGCGTATCGGAAGGCATCTATCGCGGCCTGAACGTCGGCATCGGCTCCAATGATGATCCGGCAAAGGTACGCGAAAACCGCCGCCGGGTGAGCGCCTGGTTCGGCCTGCCGCTGGAGCGGCTTGCCACAGCCCACCAGATCCATTCCCCCGATGTCGCCGTCGTCGGCGCCGACTATGATGGCAGCCGCCCGCAGGCCGATGCGCAGGTGACCGCGAGCCCCGGGATCATCCTCGGCGTCCTGACCGCCGATTGTGGCCCGATCCTCTTTGCTGACCCCGACAACCGCGTCATCGGCGCAGCCCATGCCGGCTGGAAGGGCGCGCTTGGCGGCGTGCTGGAAAACACGATCGAAGCCATGGTTGCACTGGGTGCCCGCCGCGAAAAGATCCGCGCCACGCTCGGCCCGTCGATCTCACAGGCCAATTACGAAGTCGGTCCCGAATTCGTCGATCGCTTCCTCGCCGTCAACAAGGCGTTCGAAGCCTTCTTCACCCCCTCCGGCAAGCCCGGCCACGCCATGTTCGACCTGCCGGGCCTCACCGTCATGCGCCTCGCCGAAGCGGGGGTGGCGGCCGACAGCCTCGGCCTGTGCACCTATGCGGCACCTGAAGCGTTCTACTCCTATCGCCGGACCACCCATGCGGGCGAACCCGACTATGGGCGGCAAATTTCGGCGATTGCGATCATGGAGGACTGATATGGCCCTGCACTTTCCCGAAAGCGAGTTTTCCGCCCGCCGCGCGCGCCTGATGGCCCGCATGGCGGAAGAGAAGCTCGACGCCCTGCTGCTCTTCGCCCAGGAGAGCATGTACTGGCTCACCGGCTTTGACAGCTTCGGCTACTGTTTCTTCCAGACCCTGGTCGTCAAGGCGGATGGCAGCCTGACGCTGCTCACCCGAACGCCCGATCTCCGCCAGGCGAAGCACACCTCGACAATCGAGACCATCGCCGTCTGGGTAGACCGCCTGAACGCCGACCCGGCGGTCGACCTGCGCAACCTTCTGAGCGACCTCGACCTCCTCGGCATGCGCGTCGGCGTCGAGTATGACACCCACGGCATGACCGGTCGCGTCGCGCGCCTTGTCGACAACCAGCTGACCAATTTCTGCGAGGCGGTCGATGCCTCATACCTCGTCAGCAATCTCAGGCTGGTCAAATCGCCGGCCGAGATCGCCAGGGTCGTTCAGGCTGCCCAACTGGCCGACATCGCATTCGATGCTGCGCTGCCACTGATCGGGCCGGGCGCCAGCGAAGCGGACATTCTCGCCGCCATGCAGTCCGCCGTCCTTGCGGGCGGCGGCGACTATCCGGCCAACCCCTTCGTCATCGGCTCTGCGGCGGACGCCCTGCTCTGCCGTTACAAGTCAGGTCGCCGGCAGCTCTCCGAAACCGACCAGGTGACGCTGGAATGGGCCGGCGTCTCGGCACACTATCATGCGCCCATGCTGCGGACCGTCCTCGTCGGCGAGCCCACCGCACGGCACCGGGAACTGCATGCGGCGGCGCTAGAGGGCATGCGGGCAGTCGAACAGGTGCTCCGTCCGGGCCACACCTTCGGCGAGGTCTTCGACGCCCATGCCAAGGTGATGGACGACCGCGGCCTCACCCGCCACCGTTTCAATGCCTGCGGCTATTCGGTCGGCGCACGCTTCGCCCCGTCCTGGATGGAGCACCAGATGTTCCATGCAGGCAACCCGGAGGTGATCGCCCCCGACATGACGCTCTTCGTGCACATGATCATCATGGACAGCGATCGCGAGACGGCCATGACGCTCGGCCACACCTATCAGACGACGGACACAGCCCCGCGCGCGCTGTCGCGCCATCCGTTCGAACTGATCGCCCTGTGAGAGGGGCCTCGCCGCCACGGCTGCGGCGGTAACGCAATTTTGCCTGTCCGTTCAGGGAATTGACAGGCAAGGAATGCTAGTCACATTAAGTGTGACAGGAGTGAAGGGGAAGGACCCGCCGTGGTGAGACGTTCCCGGACAATGCCCACGATGCCGGTCGCAATGATCGGACTGCTGATGCTGCTCGCCGGCTGCAACAGCACGGATGTGCTGACACCACCCGTAGACGTCGGGAATGGCAGCCTGCCCGCCAGCTATTCCCAGGAACTCGCCGCCCCCGCAGCCGGCCGCCAACCGGTGGAGAGCGGACCACTCGGCCAGCCGGGCGGCTATGCGGAACAGCCGCGCGGCCCGCAGAATACGCTGGAAGCACAGGCGGCAGCGCTCGCTCAGGGCGGCAGCAATCCCGTCGCATCCGCGCCGCTCGACGGCGGAAACAGCCAGGCCTTTCCGAGCGCGCCACAACCGGCAGCGACCACACGGCAGGCCACCCAACCAATCCAGCCGACGCAACCGACACAGACCCAGCAGGCATCACTTCCACCGGCAGCGCAGACCACCGGCAGCATCCGCTTCCTGCCGATCATCGGTGCCCCAGTCCAGGCTGTCACCCCGCTCTCGCGTCAGCTCGGTGCCGAAGCCCGCGCCAGAGGCCTGACCATCAAGAGCGCCAGCGATGCCTCGAGCGAGCATATCCTGAAAGGGTACTTCTCCGCCTTCTCCGACAGCGGCAACGTGACGATCACCTATGTCTGGGACATTCTCGACGCCAGCGGCGGACGGCTCCACCGCATACAGGGCCAGGAGATCGTTCCCTCGGGAGCCCAGGATCCCTGGGCGGCCGTGCCAGCCTCCGTCATGCAGCAGATCGCCACCAAGAGCATGGCCGAATATGTCGCATGGCGGAACAACCAGGCCGGCTGATTATGCGCCGATAACCGGCTTTCGAAACTGCAAATCCTGCGCCGCATTTGGCGCATCAACCGAAAATATGGGCCTTACTGTCCAAACCTCTTGCATTCAGGGGGAAGGGCGCTAAAAAGCCCGCATCTCAGCATGGTAACAGGCGGGCCAAGATGAAGGTTTTCGCAGGTAATTCGAACCGGCAACTTGCCGAAGCGATCTGCTCCTATCTCAACGTACCACTCGGCAAGGCCAGCGTCCGCCGCTTCGCAGACCAGGAAATCTTCGTCGAAATCCAGGAAAACGTGCGCGGCGAGGATGTCTTCGTCGTCCAGGCCACGTCGTTCCCGACAAACGACCACCTGATGGAACTGTTGATCATGATCGACGCTTTCCGTCGGTCCTCGGCACGCCGCATCACCGCCGTGCTGCCGTATTTCGGTTATGCACGCCAGGACCGCAAGGCGGGGCCACGCACGCCGATCTCGGCCAAGCTGGTCGCCAACCTGATCACCGAGGCTGGCGCCGATCGTGTGTTGACACTCGATCTGCATGCCGGACAGATCCAGGGCTTCTTCGATATTCCGACCGACAATCTCTATGCGGTGCCCCTTCTCGCCAATGACGTGAAGGAACGCTACGACACCAACAATGTCATGGTCGTGTCGCCTGATGTCGGCGGCGTGGTCCGCGCCCGCTCGCTCGCCAAGCGTCTCGACTGTCTGCTCGCCATCGTTGACAAGCGCCGTGACCGACCGGGCGAATCTGAGGTCATGAACGTCATCGGCGACGTCACCGGCAAGGACTGCATCCTGATCGACGACATCGTCGATTCCGGCGGCACGCTCTGCAACGCCGCCGAAGCCCTGCTGAAGAACGGCGCGACCAGCGTCACCGCCTACATCACGCACGGCGTCCTGTCAGGCGGTGCGGTCACCCGCGTCGCCTCCTCGAAGCTGCGCGAACTGGTTATCACGGACTCGATTCAGCCAACCACAGCAGTCCAGTCGGCACACAATATCCGCGTGCTCTCGACAGCCACCCTGCTCGGCGAAGCCATCAACCGCACCAGCCAGGAAGAGTCGGTTTCGAGCCTGTTCGACTGACACCGGATTGTTTTTCGAATTAACGCTAAGAAACACAATGTAGTGTTCGCGGCGTCACAGACCCTTGCGCCGTGTCTACTCTTTTCATACAGGTGCCTCGCCTTCGCTTCTTTGAGACGCGATGCAGAGAGAATACACCCGCACGCGTGTTTTCATGTCACTTTCGGTCGATGAACTACTTGCCAACAACGATTTCCACGAAATAGTACGCGAGCAGTCCCGCGCACTGCTTCGGGTAAACGACGAGACCCCGCGCCTCGCTGCGGTCTTCGGCACACAGCAACGCTGGCTGCTCGGTCACCTGGCCATGGCGCAGTATTTCACCGAGGTCGCCAGGGGCAACACCGAGCCGGTCATTTTCATGGCACGCTACCTCGAGCAGGTGAAGACACTCGGCATATCCTCCGTGAATACGGCCGACGCCTTCGTCAAGGAGATGCTGGTCTACGGGATTGCCCAGCAGAGCCAGCACAGTGACCGCCGCAATCGGCCCTTCGTTCCCGCTCCGCAGACCATTGCGGCCACCCGCCGGTGGGTCACCATCCATCTGGCAAGCCTCGATCGTCTGGACGGCGGTCGACGGCTGGACCTGTTGGAGGCCGACGACACCATCCTTCCGCGCCTTCATCCGCAGATCGCAAGGCGCGCCATGTCCTCCCCGCCCCTCCGCAGCCCACCTCAGACCTGGTCTCTGTTCACCTGGCTCAACAATGGCGGCATCGTCATGGACTGGCTCATGGTGGGCATCGATCCCGTCGACGCAACGATCGAGCATGTGCCGACCCAGGTCCGCTCGGTCCCGGAACTGGCAGAGACCTTCCGCCTGTCCCGCACGCATCTCACCCGCAAGCTCCGCGAGGCAGAGGCGATTGGCAGCGTCGGCTGGGAGGGCAGCCGCGGTCGGTCCACGATGTGGATCTCGCGAGACTTCCTCAACGAATACCATGCCACCCAGGCCGTGAAGCTGGCGATCATCGACTCCGCCTGCGAGGCAATCGAACTGCGTTGAGGCGTGGCCCGTCGCCACCGCAACCTTAACCTGCCGGTAAGCAAATCAGCCTAGCCTCCTGCCGGGAGATTATCGGGAGGAATGGGTGTGAAGGGTTCGAACGGAACGAATGCGCGTACAAACGTGCTGTCGTCGGTCAAGGCAAAATTCGCAGGGCTGGTGGTTGGAGCGACACTCGTCTCCTGTATGGCCGTCGGCATGTTGAGCTATCAGGTTGGCAAAACCGGACTGATCGACGCCAGCAAGCTGCGCCTCGAAAGCGTCGCCGCAACCCAGGCCAAGGCGCTCAGCGCCTATGAAACACGCATCCAGCAGGCGCTCGGTGAACTCGCACAGAACTCCGCGCTCGGTGAAGCCGCCGATACTGTCGCGACGGTCATCAAGATCGAGGAAGCGAAAATCCGTGAGGTCTTCCAGGATCCCGCCAAGAAACCGGAGGAACGCGCGTCCATCGACGGATCAGGCCTCAAACTGCTTTACGGCGTCCGCCACGCCTCCATTCACGGCGCCATCGCCAGTACGCGTCAAAACACGAATGTTAGCGATATCTACGTCATCGATAACGCTGGGCAGATCATCTATTCGGTCACGAAGGGCGACGCATTCCTGACCAACGTTACCGATCCGGCCAATGCGGCGCTGAAGGCGGCCTTCGATGCCGCCCAGGCCGGCGATGTGAATCAGGTGCATTCCATCGGCTTCAGCGAAATGCGGGCCGAAGACGACACCCACTCGGCGCTGATTGCGCAACCGCTCGCCATTTCGGTCTGGGGCGAGATCGTCCGCAAGGGCGTCATCGTCATCCGGGTGGGCGCAAACCGCCTTGCGAGTTCCCTCGCACCAGATGGAATGGGGCAGAGCATCGACGACAGCTTCCTGCTCGCCGAGGATGGCAGCCTGCGCGCCGGCACGATCTCGGGCGGGGCCAATGCCGGTGTACCGGAAGCACTCGTGGCAGCAGCACGTAACGGCAGCAAGGGCTCAGACTTCGCCGCCTCCGGCGACCGCACCCTCTTCTACAGCTTCATGCCGGCCAGCCTGTTCGGCCAGAAGAACCTGCTGGCCATCGGCCAGGACGAGCGCGGCATCCTTGCATCCTCCAATGAACTGGCAAGATGGGCGCTGCTGACCACAATCGCCGTTCTGGTGGTCATGGGCGGCATCGGTATCGCCGTTTCCTCCAGCCTCACCCGCCCGTTGACCCAGCTGGCCGGCTTGATGAACCGTCTCAACAACGGCGACACCGCCATCCAGATCGACGGAACCGGACGCCAGGACGAGATCGGCCTGATGGCACGAGCACTGGACAGCTTCCGTCAGAACGCGCTGGAAAAGGAGCGCATCGAGAAGGAGGCGGAAAGCCGTGATCTTCAGATGAGTGCCGAACGGCGCGAGCGCGAGGCGGAAAAGCAGCGCAGCGCCCAGGAGCTTCAGGAAGCCGTCACGGCGCTCGCCACAGGCCTGAAGAACCTCTCCGATGACAAGCTCCATCTGCGCATCGAGACCCGTTTCGTGCCGGAACTCGACCATCTGCGCGTCGATTTCAACGAATCACTAGACAAACTCGAGGAAACGATCCGTGCCATCATGGCAAGCGCCGACACCATCCGTGGCGGCTCGAACGACCTCAAGGGCGCCTCGGCCAATCTGGCCCATCGCACGGAACGCCAGGCGGCATCCCTGGAGGAAGCCGCCGCCGCCCTTGGCGAGATGACTGGCAGCGTCAATGATGCCCTGCGCCGCTGCGAGACCGCAGTGCAGGTTTCGGCGGACGCGCTGAAGGGGGCAAAGGCATCTTCCGAGGTCGTCAATGAGGCAATCGTCGCCATGCAGCGGATCGAGGAATCGTCGTCAAAGATCCGGCAGATCATCGACGTGATTGACCAGATCGCCTTCCAGACCAACCTCCTGGCGCTGAATGCTGGTGTCGAAGCCGCCCGCGCCGGCGAAGCAGGCAAGGGTTTCGCCGTCGTCGCCCAGGAAGTACGCGAACTGGCACAGCGGTCTTCCGCAGCCGCACGCGACATCAACGGACTGATCAACGCCTCGACCAGCAACGTATCAGACGGCGTGGCCCTGGTCCTGCAGACGGGAGAGCGTCTGCACACCATCGAAGACAATATCGCCGCCATCAATGGTCAGATCGGCGCCATCGCCGGTGCATCAAGGGAGCAATCCGCTCGCCTCTCCGAAATCAATGCGTCGGTCAACGATCTCGACCAGATGACACAGCAGAATGCGGCCATGGTCGAGGAAACGACGGCTGCCGCCTTCGCCCTTGCCCAGGAAGCGGATGGACTGACCGAGCAGGTCTCACGCTTCACAATCGGCCAGCACGATGGTTCGGCCCGCCGCGCCGCCTGAACAAGCGCAACAACAGACCGCGCGCAGACATCGCCCGCCGGTCGAGATCGGCGGGCTTTTTTTAACTCTGAGCCACCGCCGGCGGAAGCGGGCAAGCCTCGCCGCCCGAGAACAGCCGTGACCGCGTGAGGAACCGCCGCTCGCGGCCATTGTCGAGCGAGAACATCCCGCCCCTGCCCGGCACGACATCGATGATCAGCTGCGTATGCGCCCAGACGGCATACTGGCTGCCGCTGATGTAGAAGGGCACGCCGCCGATCTCGCCGAGCTTCACATCCGTCTCCCCCACCCGGTATTCGCTCGCCGGGTAACACATCGGCGAAGACCCGTCGCAGCATCCGCCGGACTGATGAAAGAGGATATCGGGGTGATCTTGTCTGATCTCGGCAAGAAAATCGAGCGCGGCTTCGGTCGCGATGACACGGGGTTGGTCTGCGGGGGGCATGGCTGGCTCCAGCATGGTCCCCTTGTAACTTCCCAAAATCCGCATTGGAGGCTGTAATGCCTTTTGCGGTGGCGGATGGGAGACCGAAGCCTCTTTGGGACACCAAGCCCGTGGG
>NZ_JAUSUW010000020.1 GCF_030814435.1 Peteryoungia aggregata LMG 23059 | reverse complement strand
CTCAAGAGCCGTCTGTTCGGGAGCAGGTTTCTTCAACATGTCCCAGTGAATCATAAACCCCTGGATGTGACCAGGGGTTTGTCAGCAGTCTGAGGCCGGCGAGAACGCCGGCCTTCGTGTTTTCAGACTGCGTCGATCAGATGTTCTCGGCCACGGTTTCGCGGGCGAGACGTTCCTCTTCCTCCCGCTCTTCGCGGTTGTACTTGATGGACGACCAGAGCGAGATGCCGATCAGGGCTGCGCCACCGAGGCCCGTGATGACTTCCGGGATGTGGAACAGTGTCTGCACATACATGATCACCGAGAGGATCAGGATGGCGTAGAAGGCGCCGTGTTCCAGATAGCGGTACTCCGCCAGCGTGCCCTTTTCGACCAGCATGATGGTCATCGAGCGGACATACATGGCGCCGATGCCAAGGCCGATCGCGATGATGAACAGGTTCTGCGTCAGCGCGAAGGCGCCGATGACGCCGTCGAAGGAGAAGCTGGCGTCGAGCACTTCGAGGTAGATGAAGGCGCCTAGGCCGCCCTTTGCCGCTTCGCTCATGGTCTTCTGCGAGGCATCCAGCAGTCCACCCAGCACTTCGACGGCCAGGAAGGTCACAAGCCCGTAGATGGCGGAATAAACGAATGTCGTTGATTCCTCGCCTTCGAGCAGGTTGGAAAACAGCAGGATCAGGAGCAGGACCAGCGCGATCTCGATGCCCTTGATGGAGGCCGAGCGTGCCATGTGCTTCTCAAGCCACTCGATCCAATGCACGTCCTTCTCATGGTTGAAGAAGTAGGTGAGGCCGACCATCATCAGGAAGGTGCCGCCGAAAGCCGCGATCGGAAGATGCGCGTCGTTCATGATGCGGGCATATTCGGCCGGCTCGCGCGCTGCCAGGATGATCGCTTCAATCGGGCCGATCTTCGCGGCGATGACCACGATGAGCAGCGGGAAGACGATGCGCATGCCGAAAACGGCGATGATGATGCCCCAGGTAAGGAAGCGCTGCTGCCAGACAGGGGTCATGTCCTTCAGCTTGTTGGCGTTGACGATCGCGTTGTCGAAGGACAGCGAGATTTCAAGGACCGCCAGAACCGCGCAGATGAAGAAGACGGTCGCCATGCCGGCGATCGTGCCGGACGACTGCCAGCCGAGAACGCCGCCCAGGATGAGGCCGATCGCCGTGACGATGAAGGCCCAGCGGAAATAGCCGAGGGTGGAGCTTCCACCGGTTGCTGCTGCCGTGCTCACGAGTAGACCTCCTGGCTGGAGGACAGAGAAATTGTAGAGATGCGAAGCGCCCTGCACGCCTTCGCATGAAGCATGATCCAGTTGTTCATTTTTCTAGAATCCGCCGGCTCAAATTGCTGGCGGTACCGACATCACGAGAGCGCCGTAAACTCTCGCCAGAGGGGCCCGGCACCAGGTTCGGACGCGGTGATGCTGAAATCACGGCGCCTCACGTTCTTGTTAACGAACAATGCTCAAACGTCAAGAATTAAGGCAGGCGAGGCGCGATACTTGATCGTATTGCGCAAAGACGATGCATCCGGAAAATGGCGCGGTCTTGATCGTGTGCTGCGGCAAACGAAGGCCGTGGAGATGACTCGCGACGCTTTGAGGTTGCGGCTTCTCTCCTGCTAGGCGTTGCCGATCACCAATGTCGGACGCACGGCAAGACTGTTGCTGACGGTGCAGATTTCCTCTGCGCGGTGGGCGATCGCCTGTTGCTGCTCCAGATCGAGCGCGCCCTGAAAGTCGAATTCGACCGTGAAGCCGATAAAGCGGGATGGCGCGTCGGCTGCCTTTTCACCGCTGACCGCTACTCCGACGCCTTCGAAGCTATGCGCAAGGCCAAGTTCGCGCGCGGCAATGCGTGCACTCATGCTCATGCAGGCGGCGAGCGAGGCGAGCAGCAGGTCGAGCGGATTGAAGCCGGGCTGAGTGGACCCCGTGACAATTTCCAGTTCGCCGCCGGTCACTGAGCGAATGGCCGGATAGCCGGTTTTCCCGAGAGTGGCGGTCGCGCCGATCGGTCGGTCCTTCAAGTCTGCCATCAGGGTCCCCAATTTCCAACCTGGACAGAATAGGGACCCGTCGCAGAAGCGGCAAGCAATGTCAGATGCTGCTGCCGATACGGGCCGTGCCCGTGTCGCCGTTGTCGCGGATCCACTTGAGGCGCTTGTCACCGGTGCGGATCAGTTCGAAGCACATCGGAGCGCCCTTGTACCAGCTGGTAAACTGCTGGCAGAGGCGGTCGCCATTGATCCACCACTTGCCCTTGTCGTTCGGCTTGGCGAAACGGCCGAGGCCGAGCGCTTCACCGGATCCGTCGACCTGGCCATCAAGGCGGTAATTGAGCGGGAATTCACCGCCGAAGGGCACGGCGAGATAAATGCGTTTGCCGATGATTTCGCCCTTGATGTCATTGGCTGTGAAGCGCTCGTTCGCCATTGCGGCCGACGTGGTGAAGACGAGCGTCAGGAGCGTGATCAATCCGGCGCGAAAGCTGCTGGTCATAATGAAGATCTCCCGTTGAAATGGGTTAACGGGATGTTTTACGGCATCCATGTTGCGCCGGATCACGTGCAATTGCATGATGGTCAATTCCGGATAAAGACATTCACGGATGCGGCGCGGCCTTCCGCATCGACGACGGTCAGCGTCGATTGCCCGGAACCCTCCGGATGCCACTCGCCGGTTCGTCTTCGCGTGCTGTCGCTCATCGGCTTTCCGTCGACCAGCCAGCGGAACGGCGCGCGACCGGCCTGCAGCTTCATGACGACCGGCAAGGCTTCTCCGTTCGGCCCCTTGCCGAGTTCCAGCACCGAGCCCTCCAGCGGATAGACGATCTGTGGCGGGCGCTCGCGGGCCGAGACGGAGATGAGGCCGTTCGGATCAACGGAGAAGCGGCGCAGGGATTGCGGCAGGTCGGAGGCGGCGATGCGGTTGGCGCCTGTGGGGGCTCGGGGCAGGGCCGTTCCAGCGAGGCCGGACTTGGCGAAGGCCTCGAAGAGGATCGGGGCTGCCGTCTGATAGCCCGAGATGCCGGGGACTGCGGCATTGTCCGGGCGGCCGATCCAGACGCCGAGCACATAACGACCGTCATAGCCGACCGACCAGGCGTCGCGGTAACCGTAGCTCGTGCCGGTCTTGTAGGCGATGCCGGCGGGCGGGCTGCCGGTTGGCGGCAGAACGTCGCCGAGCACGTCTGCCACCGTCCAGGCGGCTGTGGGTTCGAAGAGGGGCTGTTCGTCAACAAGTTCGGCCAAGTCGCGGATGCCGTCGCCGAGCCGGACCGGCTGTTCGCGGTTTGCGAGGCCTGCATAGAGTTGCACGAGATCCTTCAGCGTGATGCCGGCACCGCCGAGCGCTATGGCGAGGCCCGGCGCTTCGTTCGGTGGCAGTTTGAGCGTTACCCCGGCTCGGCGCAGGCGCACCATCAGACGCGAGGGGCCGACGGCATCGAGCAGGCGGACGGCTGGCACGTTGAGCGACAGCTGCAGCGCCTGGCGGATGCTGACATCCCCCTGATACTGCATGTCGAAGTTCTTCGGGCGGTAGCCGAAGAAGTCGGCCGGGCGATCCTCTACGATGGTCTCCTGGGCGACGAGACCCTGCTCGAAGGCAAGGCCATAGATGAAGGGTTTCAGCGCCGAGCCCGGCGAGCGTTCTGCCCGCGTCATGTCGATCCAGCCGGAGCGGGATGCATCGAAGTAATTGGCTGCCCCGACCTCGGCGACGATTTCTCCGGTGGTGGCATCGGCCATCAGCAAAGCGAGCGAGACCTTGGGATCAAGCTTGCGGCCCGCTTCGAGCGCTACCTTTTCCAGGATCTCCTGTACCGGTCGCAGGATGGTGGTTTGGTGAATGCTGGCCTCGGGTGCCTTGCGCCGAGCGGCTTCGGCGAGATGGGGTGCCAGCGCCGGCAATTGACGCCGAACGGTCGGGAGCGAGGCGTTGAGCGCCAACTCGACTTCTGTCTTGTCGACGACCTCTGCCTCGCGGGCGCGTTCGAGAACCCGCTTGCGGGCTTCGAACGCATTGTCGCGGTAGCGGTCCGGGCGGCGCTTTTCGGGTAGCTGGGGCAGGGCGACCAACAGCGCGGCCTCCGCTGTCGACAGGCGTTTGGGTTCCTTGCCAAACCAGGCGAGACTTGCCGCGCGCACGCCTTCGAGGTTGCCGCCATAAGGAGCGTGGGTGAGATAGAGGTTGAGGATTTCCGTCTTCGAAAGACGTCGCTCGATCTGGATGGCACGGGCGATCTGGATGAGCTTCGCCGTCAGCGAGCGTTCCCGACGGGGCTCAATCAGGCGGGCGACCTGCATCGAGAGCGTCGAGGCGCCAGATACGATCCGGCCGTTGGCGGCGAGTTGCCATGCGGCTCTCCCAAGGGCCAGAAGATCGACGCCGGAATGGCGCTCGTATCGGCGATCCTCATAGGCGACGAGCATGCGCAGCAGGGCAGGGTCGACATCATCGACCCTCGTTTCAAGCCGCCAGAGGCCCTCACGGGTGGCGAAGGCTCTGAGAAGCTGGCCATCCCGATCAAGGATTTCGGTGGAGACTTCCCGCGCGGCCTCCAGCGGGGGAGGGTAGTTCCTGTCTGCCCAGTCGAGCGCAAGAAGCGAGGTGGTGGCTGCGATGGCGACCGCCCCGATGCTGATCCCGATGCGCCTCGCCCGACCCATCAGGGTGCAGTCGAGACCGTCATCGCACCGGCTGCCGTGCGCGCCGACAGCTGCGGGCGATACATGTCTTCGACGCTTGCCGCGGGCAGGTCATAGGTGCCCGGCGTGACGGCGCGGACGACATAAGCCAGAGTGATTGTGCCGTTCTCGCCTTCGCCGCGATTGACGGCGGCGACGAAACGGTCGCTGCGGAATTCGAGATGCGCCGTTTCGGTCTGGCCAATCCACTCGAAATTGGCGAGGGCCGCGCTGTCGACCAAGCTCGGATTGTCGATCTCGAAGCCGGCCGGAAGCAGATCGGTCACCAGCAGCTGCGCCGGCCACTCGTCTTCCTCGGTCACTTCCAGCACCACAACATAACGTTCGTTCTGGATCGCTTCGGTGACGCTCGCCTCCTCGCCATCAAGACCGTAATAGGTCTTGGTGATCTCAAAGCCTTCGCCACCGGCTGCCGGCGGTTCGACCGGGGCAGCGACCGTCGTGATCGCCGCACTGACCGGATCAAGCCCGGTATTGGTCAGCGTCATCGGCGCCTGCAGCAGGGCGTCGCCCGGGATGGTGGCTGCATAGGCGCCAGTCTTTTCGGCACCGTTGACATCGAGCTTCAGACCGTTGTCGTCCTGCTGGAGCGCGCGGGCGGCGAGCAGCATCCAGGTCTGTTCCTGGGTGCTGAGCGTTTGCTTTGCCTTCCATTCGTCGGCCACGACCTTTGCCAGGATCGGGACGACAGGCGGAACCGGTCGGCTTTCGGCGGCAAGGGCCAGAACGCCAGCTGCATCACGCAATGCCGAGCCATAGTCGGAGCGTGAGAAGCTGACCGGCGTCAGGCGGGCCTGTTCGCTCATGCCGGCTGCATCGAGGAAGACACCGTTGGCCCGTTCGCTGTCACCATAGAGGGACAGTGCCGCTGCCAGATGCGCCTTGGACAGGGGTGTGGGGAAATCACCCAGCATCGTATCCGCGTAGTAGCGCAGATCGCTGAGCGAGGCCTTGCGGCTGCGGGCAAGCACATAGAGCGCATAGGCGATCTCGTTGCCGCGCGTGCGGATGTCGTTGTCGTAGGCGATGCGGTTCTGCAGGTTCTGCAGCGCCTGGACGAGTGCTTCCTCCGGCACGTCGAACTTCTGCTCGCGAGCGCGGGTCAGGAAGTCGGTGACATAGGCGTCGAGCCAGAGGCTTTCGGAACCGGGTGCCCAGAGGCCGAAGGAGCCGCTCGACGACTGGTAGGCCAGCACGCGCAGGATGCCATCCTGGACGCGCTTGTTGATCGCCTCGTCTTCCGGCAGGCCTGAGAGCTTGGCCAGTTCATCGAAATAGAGAAGCGGCAGCGCGCGGCTGGTCGTCTGTTCGGCGCAGCCATAGGGATAGCGATCGAGCGCCATCAGCAGACCCGGAATGTCGAGGCCGTCTGCGCGGGCGACATTCAGGCTGACCGAGGCTCCCTGCAGCAGGCTGTCGGCGAGCAGGTCGCCATCGACGGTCAGGCTCTTGCCCGGTGCAAGCGCAATGACCTGCCGCTCGGTGATCGGCAGCGTGGCCGGGCGTACCGGAAGATCGAGAGACTGGCTGACGGCGATGCCGTCTGCGCCAGACAGGGCAATGTCGATGGCTCCGTCGCCGGGGGTGTTGGCGGTCAGCGGCAGCGTGACGGTGGTGGTCTCACCGGCGGTCAGCGCAACTTCCTGGCTTTCGGCCCCGCCGACACTGACCGGACCGTTGCTGGTGACAGCGAGCGTGTAGGTGCCAGAAGGCGCGTCTGTGGCCGCGATATCGAGGCGCAGGCTGCTCTGGTCTTCAGGTGCCAAGAACTTCGGCAGGCTTGCCGTCACGACGACCGGGTCGCGGATGATCACATCAGTCTCGCCATGGCCAACACCGGTCTTCGACCAGGCCCAGGCCATGATACGCGCCGTGCCGTTGAACTGGGGGATGTCGAAGGAGACGGTTGCCTTGCCGTCTGCATCGAGCTTCACGGGGCCGGAGAAGAAGGCGACCAGCTTTTCGCGCGGCGGGTTGCCCTGAAGGGCGACCTGTCCGCCGTCACCACCGGTGCGCAGGCGTCCGGTTGCACCCAGCGAGCCATCGATCAGGCGGCCATAGAGATCACGCAGCTCAAGGCCGAGGCGGCGCTGGCCGAAGTAATAGCTTTCCGGATCGGGTGTCTCATAGCGGGTGAGATTGAGGATGCCGACGTCGACGGCGGCGACCATCACATAGGCTTCTTCGCCGATGCCGCCGCCGGTGACTTCCACCGGGATTTCGAGCGGCTGGCGGGGCAAGGTCTTTTCCGGCGGCGAAAGCTTGATTGCCAGCTTGTCGGCACCCGGATCGACGGCGAGCCAGGCAATGCCGATCGCACGCGCCGGCATACGGGTTTCCTCGGCGTCACCCGGACGGAAGAGCGTTGCCGTCACATAGGCCCCGGCACCGAAATCGGCTGTCACGGGGATCTCGATCTCCGCGCCTGTGGCCGGGACTTCGGCGACCTGGGTCGAGATTAGCGCATCGGTGCCGGAGGTCACGATGACCTGGCCTGCAAAGCGCGGCGAGATCTTCAGCTTTGCCGTGTCGCCGACCTGGTAGGAGGGCTTGTCGAGGCCGATTTCGAGAGCATCGGGCGTCTCGGTGGAGCTTGCGGTGACGAACCAGCCGGCGTCGAAATCGACGCTGGTGATCGCGCCGCCCTGTTCGACCTCCAGACGGTAGCTGCCCCAGGTGACGGGGACCGAAAGCGCTGTGCCATCGGCTGCGATGTCTGTGGTGCCATCGGCCACGAGCTTGGTCGTGGTGATCGGCTCGTAGCGCCAGGACGAGCCGTCGCGGTACCACTGGTAGTTCCGCTCCAGCTTGATCAGCTTCCACCGTGCAGCCGGCAGTGCCTGACGCTGACCATCCGGGCCAAGGGCGATCAGGTTGAAGGCGGCATTGGTGTTTTCGGCGAGGTCACCCTCGAATTCCGGTTTGATGCCGATGACAGGACCATCAGGCGTGACCGGAAGGCTCAGCTTGCGCTCTACGGCGCGGCCACCGCCTTCGCGCAGGCGCAGGACCACATCGGCATTCAGGAGCCGGGTGGTGGATGGCAGGTCGGTGAGGGAGACGTCTATGGTGGCGAGACCGTCGTCATCCAGCGCGTCAAGGCCTTCGAGAGGGACACGCATGTCCTCGATGCCTTCTTCGTCCGAAAGGCCGAAGCTGTAGCGGTCGAAGTCCGGATGGCTTGTTGTCGGGCGGATCACGACTTCGCCTTCGAGCGTGAGGCCGGCTGCCGGCGCGCCGTAGAGGTAGCGGCCATCGGCAGAGACGGTGACGGGCGCCTCAGGCGAGATGGCCTTGGCTTCGCTGGACAGTTTGAGATCCAGACGATCGGGCACGAAGTCGTCGACGAGGAAGGTCGACTGGGCGATGGCCGGCTTCTTGGGATCGGTATGGATTGCCACCGTCCAGGTGCCGCGCATGGCATTGGCGAGGATGGGCAGATCGACGGCATAGCCACCAAGCGTCTCGCTTGATACCGCCATGCGGCGGAACTCGACCCCGTCGGGCCGCGAGAAGAGGAAAGTCAGTGGCAGGCCAGAAATGGCATCGGCATTGGTGTCGCGGGCCAGCGCTGCGGCGTGCACGGTTTCGCCGGGGCGGTAGATGCCGCGTTCGGTCCAGGCCAGAATATCGACCGGGCCCGGTGCCGGGCGACCGGTGACACCACGATCCGAGAGGTCAAAGCCGGCGCGGGTCATGTCGAGGAAGACGTTGTCGTCGGCACCGCTGCGGGCCGCGATGACGGCTGGCGCCAGGGCCGCACCGCCGCGGACGAGACCGGCATCAAAGCGGGCGCGGCCGTCTGCGTCAGTCGTGGCGGTTGCCAGGATCTCATTGTTCTTGGCGATCAGCTGCAGTTCGATATTGGCGAGCGGGCTTGCCGATGCGAGCGAGCGGGCGAAGACGTGCAGGCCGTCAGTGCCGGCAAAGGTCGAAAGGCCGATGTCGGACACCACAAACCATTGCGTTGCGCGGCTGTCCCAGTTCTCGATAACAGATGTCGGCGAGACGGCGGTCATCACATAGATGCCCGGCTTGCGGGTGGGCAGCGCTTCCTGCAGCGGAATGCTGGTGACGACTTCCTTGTTTTGCTCGTTGGCGATCTCGACCGAGCCCTGCCAGACGAGTTCGCCCAGTTCATCCTTCACACGGCCGGCGGTGTAGCCGTCCATCTGGGTCAGGAACTGCGAGGATGCCAACAGCGGAGCGATGTTGCGGTCGCCGATCCGGTAGAGCTCGAGATTGGCGCTCTCGCTGTTGATCGAAACCAGCGGAATGCCCTGACGGGCAGAGGAGGGCAGAACGAAGCTGTCGCCGGTGAAGCGCACGGTGGAGCTGCGGTCGCGGACGTAAAGCTCAAGCTCGACCGGGGCTTCCAGATTTTCGTCCACGGATGAGGGCAGGCCGGCGCGGAGCGCGAGGCGATAGCGCCCGCCATGTTCCAGGCCTTCGACGCAGATCTGGTTGTTCTTGGCTTCGAGCGCCTTCGGCGTCTTGCCGTCGAGGGTGACGAAGGACGAATAGTCGACGCCGCGTTTGACCAGCGGTTCGGAGAATTCGACGCAGGCACGCGGCGAAGCGCTGTCGGAATCAACAGTGTTGTTGACGACGCGGAAGCCCTGGCGGGAGCGCAGGTCTTCGAAGGCGGCGCGCACTTCGGCGTTCGACGCAAGTTCGAGGCTTGCCTTGTAAGCGCTGAGCGCCGAGCGCCAAGTCTCGCTGTTTTCGAGTGACTTGGCGAGCGTGGCCAGGGCGTCGGCGCGGGTCGCGGCACCACGGGTCAGGAGATAGCCGTTGATGGAGGCCATCGCTCCTTCGTTGGCCATTCCGTAGTTCCCGGTGACGGTGTTGGCCATACGGGCCAGTTCGAGCCACAAGGCCTGATCATCGGGATCGACCGAGAGGGCGCCTTTCATCGAGGCGATGGCGTAGTCGATATTGCCGCCGGTGAAGGCTGCGCGCCCGGTTTCGATGAGGGCGTCGCGTCCGAGCCCCTCCTGTTCCGGCGTGACTGCGAGATTGTCGCGCTGGTTGCGAGCTTCGGTCTTCAGGTAGTCAGAAACGAAGGGAAGCGCTGGAGGAGCGCCGATGTCTTCTTCTGCCGTTTGCACAACGACGCGGCCCGCGATTGCTCCCGGGAAACTGTTCAGCTGATCATAATCGGATTTGAGAAAGCACCAGTTGACCTTCGGATTGTAAGTGAAGGCCCGGCAGGAGGCGTCGCCGATGCAGCTTGCCTCGCATTCGTCGATGGAGACATTCTTTTCCGTCCTGAGATCGAAGCCGAAATAGTCGGCATCAACGATGCGCTCGATGGTGCGGATGTCTTGCGCGGAAGCTGGGAGGGATGTCGGGACAAGAGCCAGCGCGAGTGCGAGAAATCCCGAAAAACGGTGTGTGAACATGGTCCCCTCCGAGCCTGATCATGGCTTTCGAAGGTTAGTCTTTGCTCATGACGGTAGGTTGTCAATCGGCACAGGACACAGGTGCTGAGTCATTTCTGGGTGCTCTTCAACCGCTTGTCGGACGTCGCTCGCTGAAGGTTCTCGCTTGCTCCAGGATCCAGGCCGCAAAGGTGCTGGCCGGCCCATAAGCCATCTTCGAAAGCGGTCGAACGAGGTAGTAGGCGCTGGCACTCTTGACCTCGTGATCCCAGGCGCGGACGAGTTGTCCGCTCGCCAGTTCCGGCTCGATCAGGAAGGTCGGGACCAACGCAATGCCGAGGCCGGCATGGCAGGCCTGGACGACATTCGAGAATTGTTCAAAGCGCATGCCGCCGCCGCGGCCTTCGCTGATGCCGAGGCTCGCGAACCAGTGTTCCCAGGCGCGCGGGCGGGACGCCATGTCGAAGAGAGGCTTGGCCAGGAGATCCTCCGGTCGCTTCACCGGGTTGGCGGCAAGGAAGGCGGGGCTGCAGACGGGCGCCACCATCTCATGCATCAGGAACTGGCAATCCGTGCCGGGCCAGTTCGGTTCGCCGATATGAATGGCTGCGTCGAGGCCCGATCCCTCGAAGTCGAACTGGCCGATGCGGGTGGCGAAATCCATGATGATGGCCGGGTTCTTCGACAGGAAGTCGGGAATGCGGGGCATCAGCCAGCGGGTGCCGAAGGTGGGAAGGATGGCAAGGCGCAGATGGGTGTCGTCGCGGGTCGCCATGGCTTCGAGCGAGAGCGTGCGGATGGTGGCGAGTGCGTCGCCGATACCTTTTGCATAGGTTCTGCCGATCGCCGTCAGTTCGACGCCGCGATTGGTGCGCTCGAAGAGCTTGACGCCGAGCTGGTCTTCGAGAAGGCCGATCTGGCGGCTGATCGCCCCTTGTGTCAGCGCCAGTTCGTTGGCGGCAGCCGAAAAGCTGCCGAGCTTGGCGACGGAATCAAAGGCGGCGAGTGCGCTGGTGGAGGGCAGGAAACGGCGTTGATGTGTGAGCATGCGATATGAATAGACCTAATAGCAACATGAGTAAACATGGCTTGAATTGTCGTCAGACATGAGCAATCTGGCATGACGAAACAAATGGATGAGACCGATGAGCGAGATGCAGCCGTTTTCCTGGAGTGACCCTTTCCTGATGTCTGAAATCCTCAGCGAGGATGAGCGGATGATCCAGGATGCCGCAGCGGCCTTTGCCGAAGCCGAACTCGCTCCGCGTGTCTCGGACGCCTATCTCGGTGAAACGGTCGAGCCGGAACTCTTCCGCCTGATGGGCAAGGCCGGTCTTCTCGGCGTCACGCTGCCGGAAAAATATGGTGCAGCGGATGCGGGCTACGTTTCCTATGGTCTCGTGGCGCGGGAGATCGAGCGGATCGACAGCGGTTATCGCTCGATGATGAGCGTGCAGTCCTCGCTCGTCATCTATCCGATCTATGCCTATGGTTCGGAAGAGCAGAAGGACAAGTATCTGCCGGGTCTGGTTTCCGGTGAACTCATCGGCTGCTTCGGCCTGACCGAGCCGGATGCCGGCTCCGATCCGGGTGGCATGAAGACCCGCGCTGAGAAGATCGAGGGTGGCTACCGCCTGCGTGGCTCCAAGATGTGGATCTCCAATGCGCCGATCGCAGATGTCTTCGTCGTGTGGGCGAAGTCCGAGGCGCATGGCGGCGAGATCCGTGGCTTCATCCTCGAAAAGGGCATGAAGGGCCTGTCGGCGCCGAAGATCGGCGGCAAGCTTTCGCTGCGGGCCTCGGTCACCGGCGAAATCGTCATGGATGGTGTCGAAGTCGGTGAAGATGCGCTTCTGCCGAATGTATCCGGCCTCAAGGGTCCCTTCGGCTGCCTCAATCGTGCGCGCTATGGGATCTCCTGGGGTGTACTCGGCGCGGCCGAAGACTGCTGGCATCGTGCCCGCCAATATGGCCTCGATCGCAAGCAGTTCGGCAAGCCGCTCGCCGGCACGCAGCTCTTCCAGAAGAAGCTGGCCGACATGCAGACCGAAATCTCGCTTGGCCTGCTTGCGTCACTGCGCGTCGGCCGCCTGATGGACGAGCACCAGTTCGCGCCCGAGATGATCTCCATCGTCAAGCGCAACAACTGCGGTAAGGCCCTCGACATCGCCCGCATGGCCCGCGACATGCATGGCGGCAACGGCATCCAGATCGAGTATCATGTGATGCGCCACGCGCAGAACCTTGAGACCGTAAACACCTATGAAGGCACGCATGACGTGCATGCACTGATCCTGGGAAGAGCCCAGACCGGTATTCAGGCCTTCTTCTGATCGGGTCATTCGGCTTCAGGCGGTCCACCACCCATGCCTATCCAGGGGTTTGATTGGTGGACTGTCGCAATATTGCGCCACCACCTGCAAAACCGCGTTTCCGCTTAAACACTCATACACTTGTCTGGTCTTAGAAACACATTCAGAAGACCCGAAATTTGTTCTAAGGTGTTGTTCGACGATTCCCGAGCGAGGATGCGGGATGCGGGTGCTCTGCACCACGGTCGGTTGTGGAGGATGCGCCATGTATGCTTTGACAGTACTCGATGCCGATGCGCTCAGTGCGTTCAGGAACGAGCATCCATGGCTCGATTTTCCGGAGAGCGTCACTGAGGTTTCGGTGTATTTCGATGACAATGGGGGCCCCAGCCGTCTGACGGCCCTCATGAAGGCGGAAGACGGTCAACTCCAGCCGGCCGACGTCAATACATTCGGTGTGGATACCCTTCTCGGCCTGATCCGCTATGCTCCGCAGGGAACGGCGAAAACCGAAGGCCCGCCAGAGGAACAGACCATCTGGGCCTTGATGGAAGCTCTTCCGGTTGCAGATGGATCCCGTTCGGTGGAGGCTGTCGAGGCGGAGCGTACGGAGAAGCTGCAGGAGGCCTATGCGATCCTGCGCAGCGTAGCGATCAGCAAAATGGAGGCTTTGCTCAAGACGGCGCAGAGTGCTCGCGAGACGCAGCGACTGGCCGATGGTATCTCCGCACTGCCGAAAACACTGGACGGCGTGGATGACGGCCACAAGCCGCACTTTCTCGAAGTCGACCTCTGGCGTCTCGTCGCGGTCCTTCGAGACGAGCTGGCGATGCCTGCCGACTACGAGATCTCGCCCGCAAGCGAGGACAAGCTGCTTTCGCGTGAACTGATCGAGCAGGCGGAAGCCACGGCGCTGTCCGGCCCGGTTATTCAGGCCCTGTTCGAGCTTTCGCCTGTCGCGTTTTCGATTTCCAGCATCGGACAGAAGAGCTCCCGCTATGTGCGGGTCAACCAGGCCTATCTCGATCTGGTCGGCAAGAACTGGGACGAGATCCGGGGTAGCGAGATGGTGGCTTCAGGTGTCGTTTCTGGCAGCGAGGCCCGTGCCGAGCGGCTGATGCTTCTCGACCGGGACGGCGGCTATACGGGGCTTCGCGGCGAGATCCGCAATGCTGACGGCAACATGGTGCCGGTGGTGATCTCGGCCCGACGAATCTCGGTCGCCGGCCAGCTCTACGACTTCGAAGTCCTTCAACGCGCGACACAGGACTGATCGACGGGCCTCAGGCCCGTCGTGACAGGGCGAAAGACCACGCCTCCAGCTCGAAGGTCTGGCCTTCCTCGGCCAGCTGCCCATGCTTTTGGTCGTCCTCGGTCGTAAGCTCCTGGGGGATTCGGGCCGAAGGCGGGGACGTCAGGATTCGAGTGGCGGATAACAGCCAGGAAGAGGACATGGCGGTTGCCTTCGAGCGCCTTCTTTAGGCGCGAAAGGTGTTGCGTATCGCAGTCGCCTATGCCGCCATCAATGGCACCTTGGCTCCGGTCGACGATCTGAAGCCGGACAATTCCGATGGCGAAGATCGCAACGATGGCAACCGACAGGCAGATGAGAATATGGGTTCTCAGGCCTGATGGAGACCCGGTGGATGCGCCAGAGGTTTCAGGTCTTGTCGCCGCTGGCCGTCGACGTATAGGTCGCAGACACCGGGTCGCTGGCGGGATAGGTATCCTCCAGGCCTTCCTGCAAGGCCGTTCCACCCCGCTGCATGGTCCGCTTGTCCTGCTTCTCCTGCCTAAGGCTTTCGACTGCAGCGCTCGGTTCCCTCGGAAGGTTTTCGTCGATTTCCGTGTCGCCGATCTCGCTCACGCCGAAGCGCGCCGCCTGCAACAGCATGACTTGTGCCTTCTCGAGCGCGTTATCCCGAGATAGGTCGCCGTTTTCGGTTGCTGCCATACGGACCGATACCCTCTCTTCGCCGTCACCGCGAAACTCGACAGTGAAGCCGCCGTTGGCCCCGTGATGCGCAATGATGTCCGTTCCGATGATCTGCATGGGGTGTCTCCCTTTTCTGTTGGAATCTGAACGCAGGGATTCGCATGTGTGTTCCATGCTTGACCGAGAGACTGCAGCGGGTGCGATTGCCCTAACCCAGGTCTTCTTCGCGTTAGGTCTCTGTTTACCATGTTGTTCGGCAATTTAAGAAAATCTGAACAAAGCATGATGGCGATCGTTGTGGTCGCAAAAGGAGAGAGAAGATGCCAGCAGGACAGGCTTTAGCGATCGACACCATTCTGATCGTCGAGGACGACGTGTTCATCTCGATGGATGCCGCCGATGCCGTCGCACGGGCCGGTGTCAACGTCATCACCACGGAGACGGTCAGGGATGCGCTGGAAATCCTGGATACCGAGCATATTTCCGGTGCGATCCTCGACTTCAAAGTGCGGGATGGCGCGGTCACGCCAATCATACAGAAGCTCCGCCGCAGCGGCATTCCGTTTCGCATCGTCTCAGGGTCGCCTGTCAAGGAGATCGAGGCGAACGGAATACCCGAGGATCTTTGTGCCTCAAAGCCGGCAGACTATGGGCAAGTGCTCGTGGCACTGATGCGTGACGTCGCGCCGCGTGGCGCTCACGGGGGCCACTGACGCTTCACGCGCGCTTCGACATCAACCGTTCCAGAGTCCGTTCGACAACGTCGACCATGACCATCGTCTGGTGGTCCACCTCGATGTTGAGGGCGTCACCCGGCTTGTAGCGTGGGAATGTCGTCTGACGCAGGGTTTCGGGAATAAGGTTGATCGTGAACGTGTCGTCTTCGGCCTCTGCAACGGTGAGGCTGGCGCCGTTCACTGCGAGGTAGCCACGCTTGAAGACGTATTTCGCCCATTCTTCCGGGACGCGGAAACGGATGAACGCACCCGGCATTTGCATGTTCGCAGCAACCAGCTCGGCCGTCGTTGCAATGTGGCCGGCGATGTTGTGGCCGCCGTTTTCATCGGTGGGCTTGGCAGAGCGCTCGATGTTTACATGGTCGCCGGATCCGAGGCTTCCAAGATTGGTTCGATCGAGAGTCGCATCCATCGCGTCGAAGCTCACCGTGGCGCCCTCCATCGATGTAACCGAAAGGCATACACCCTCCACAGCGACGCTGGCGCCGATTTGCAGATCAACCATCAGCCGTTCCGGCAGTTCAATGAAGAAGGTCGTATAGCCATCGTGACGGACGATGGATTTGATCGGAGCGACGGTCTGGACGATACCGGTATACATGGGATGAAGTTCCTCGAAAGATGCGAACGGAAGGTAATGCCTCGCACACCAAAGACAATCCCCATCAAGTGATCTCTGTGTTCACCCCTGGGGGTACACGTGGGAACACCGATTCCTAAGTGCGGTTGAGACCATGCGTCCTTGGGCCCGCTTGCGGTCCCGTGCACGACCGTCTTAGATCCTTCACGACGTTGTTGCAGTCTTGTCTCCGATCATTGTCAGGTAGTTCATCCATGAAGAAGATTCTTTGCCTCGCCCTCAATCCTGCAATCGACATCTCCAGCGATGCGGACGTGGTGCGCCATACACACAAGACCCGGACCTACAATCAGCAGCAGTTCCCGGGTGGTGGTGGCATCAACGTGGCGCGTGTCATTGCCACGCTTGGCGGCACCTGCGACCTGATGTTCCTGTCGGGCGGTGCCACGGGCGAATTGCTGGAAGCGATGCTGAAGCCGCTGCCGATCGCCACACATCCGTTCAGGATTCACGATCCGGTACGGGTCGCCTTTGCGGTGCACGAAACATCCAGCAATGTCGAGTATCGCTTCGTGCCTGAGGGGCCATTGGTAACCGAGGCCGAATTGGCACCCGTGTTCGAGGCTGTCGCTGCGAGTGATGCGGATTACGTGGTGGCGAGCGGCAGTCTGCCGCGCGGCATCGCTGACGACACCTATGTGCGACTCGCGGATATCGTGGCTTCGAAAGGCGCGCACTTTGTCCTCGACACATCGGGGCAGCCGCTTTCGGAGGCCCTGGCGCGATCGCGAATGTTTCTCGTCAAGCCGAGCCTTGGCGAGTTCGAAACCTTCCTCGGACGCAAGCTCGCACATGACGAGGTCGGTGCAGCAGCACAGGCGCATGTGAGGACAGGTGCCGCACAGCACATCGCGGTGACCCTCGGTGCGGATGGTGCCGTTCTGGCTTCGGCGGACCGGATCATCCGATTGCCGGCCATCGATGTGCCCGTGAATTCGGCGACAGGTGCTGGAGACAGCTTCGTGGCCGGCATGATCTGGTCCCTGGCTAAAGGGCATGATATCGCAGAGGCCTTCCGCTTCGGTCAGGCGGCAGGAGCCGCGACTGTCATGACGGCCGGAACCGAACTCTGCCGCAGGCATGACGTGTTCGAGCTCTTCGAACGAGAAGCGCAGGACATCAGTCTCCGCTGAGCGTGATCACAGATTCTGGAAAACAACCTCTCGGTTGTTTTATTACTTGTCACCATTAATCAAGTTTTATAAGGGAAGGCAGCGTAAGGGCGCGACCGTGGCGTCCGCAATTTGATCACCAGTCTATAAAAGGAGCTCCCAATGCCGCTCATTCATTCGGGGCCTTCGCTGAAGCGATTTGGACTTCTCCTTTCCGTTCTTCTATGCGTCCCTGTCGCCCATGCGCAACAGGCGGAGCAACAGATAACCCTGCCGCAGAACGCTGCAGCTGCGCCTGTGGCTGTGTCTCCCGCCGCCCCGGCGCCAACGGCTGGCAGCCCTGCCATTCCCGCAGAAGCAATGGGGGAGCAAGCGCCTTCGGCATCGGCGCTTCCTGTTGCGCCGGCCGCAGCCGCGACATCATCGCAAACGCCTCCCGTGGTGCGTGACACACAAGCAGTTTCGTCCGGCGTCGCGCAGGTGCCGCAGCCTTCCGCAACGCCGCCGACTGAACCCTTGGCCAATGAGGCCGCAGTCGAGCCTGCGGTGGATGCGGCTGTGCCGTCTGTGCCGGTGTCCGGCACTGCCGAGCCGTCAGAAGACATTGCCGAGAAGGGCATTGCGCATGATCTGTCGCCTGAGGGCATGTTCATGGCGGCCGACTGGGTGGTCAAGTCGGTGATGATCTCGCTTGCGCTTGCCTCCGTGCTGACATGGACGGTGTGGTTGGCCAAGTCGCTTCAGCTCTTTGGGGCGCGCTCCCGGGCCCTGCGCGGGCTCAAGGCCGTCACCCAAGCCCGTCAGTTGCAGGATGCCCTGCAGGCGCTGGAGAAGAGGGGTGGCGTGGTTGCCGGCATGGTACGGGCCGCCCAGCACGAAATGCGCCTGTCCGATGCCGCGATCGATCAGGTCGGCGGTGACGGGGTCAAGGAACGTGTGGCCTCGGCATTGGCACGGATCGAAGCCGGGGCCGGGCGCAAGATGTCGAACGGCACCGGCGTTCTCGCAAGCATCGGGTCAACGGCGCCATTCGTCGGCCTGTTCGGCACTGTCTGGGGCATCATGAATTCCTTCATCGGTATAGCCGAGACCCAGACGACCAATCTTGCCGTCGTCGCGCCGGGAATTGCCGAAGCGCTGCTGGCAACCGCAATCGGTCTCGTCGCAGCCATTCCTGCGGTCATCATCTACAACGTCTTCGCCCGGTCCGTGACCGGTTACCGCCAGCTGCTGGCCGATGCCGGTGCTGGTATCGAGCGGCTGGTGAGCCGGGATCTCGACTTCCGCAAGAGTGCCCGGATCGCTCAGGCGACCAAGCCCATGACGATGGCGGCGGAGTAAACAGATGGCTGGCGGCATCCGCGAAAACAGCTCCGGCGACGATCTGGTCGAGAACCACGAGATCAACGTAACGCCCTTCATCGATGTCATGCTGGTCCTGCTGATCATCTTCATGGTCGCGGCTCCGCTCTCGACGGTTGATGTCAACGTCGACCTGCCGGCTTCGACCGCAAAACCCGCTGAGCGTCCGGATGAACCGGTCTACGTCACGCTGAAGGAAGACATGAGCCTTTCGCTCGGCAACGATACCGTTGCCCGCGAGGCGCTCGGAACATCGCTCGACCGGATGACTGATGGCAACAAGGATGCGCGGATCTTCCTGCGTGCCGACAAGACCGTCGACTATGGCCAGTTCATGGAGATCATGAACCTGTTGCGCGATGCAGGTTACCTGAAGATTGCGCTCGTTGGTCTGGAAAGCCTGCCGGCAGCGCCAGCGCCAGTTCCAGCGGCTACGCCGATGGAGCCTGCGCCATGATCGAGCCCCGCTCCACGAAGCGCGCCATCGGCGAGGGGCTGTTGTGGACCGCAGCCGGCGTTCTCATCGCGGCGGCCCACGCAGGTGCCGTGGCGGTGCTTCTGCGCGAACCGGAGATGGTCCTTGCTGACAGCGGACCGCCGCCGGCCATCATGATCGAGCTCGCCCCGGAGGCGGAAGCCGTCATTACTGACGAGACTGAGATCTCGAACGAGCAGGTGGATGCCGAAGAGGTAAAGACGGCAACCAGCGAACCGGTACCGGAGCCTGTCCAGGAACCGGTGGAGCAACCCCTGCCGGAGCCCCCGCCGCCGGAACCCGAGCCGGAGGTCGCCGAGGCTCTGCCCGAGCCGCCGCCACTCATCGAGCCGGAACCCCTGCCGGAGCCAATCCCCGAAATCGATCCCATCGAGCAGCTTGTGATGGCGGAGCTGGAAAATGTCGAGGTTCCGATCCCGATGATGCGGCCGCCCGTGCCGAAGCCGGTCGTCGAGAAGAAGAAGGAACCGGCACCGAAGAAGGTGGTGAAGAAGGAGCAGGTTCAGCCACCGGCCTCGCAGTCAGCGCGGACGGCGAAGGCCGAGGTGGCACCCTCGACCCGGAATGCTGCGGCGGCCACGGCCAGCGGCGCAGGTCGCAATGCGTCTCCCGCCAAGTGGCAGTCGCGGCTGATGTCGCATCTCGAGCGGCGCAAACGTTATCCCAGCGAGTCGCGTAGCAATCGCGAAGAGGGCACGGTCTATGTCCGCTTCCGGATCGACGATTCCGGCAATGTGCTGGCGGTCTCCCTGTCGCGTTCCTCGGGTTACCCGACACTGGACAATGCCGTGCTCGACATGGTTCGAGCTGCGTCTCCGGTCCCCCCGCCGCCTCCGGGTGTCAACAAGACAATCACGGCTCCGGTGAAGTTCAACATCCGCTGACGGCAACGATCGTTGCAAGGCCGAGTGCTTCTTCCGCGACAATGGAGGCGGGACGACTTGCATCGATGCGACGCCAGTCGATCGGGCCGATCTCGCGTGCCAGCTGCTTGTCGAGAACCTGCACCGTTGCATCGGAATCGAGCACTGGCCTCGCCTTGACACGGGACCGCAGGACAGCTGGATCGGCATCGAGCCAGAGGCCCAGGAAACCGACCCCGTTCCGGCGCGCGACGTCTTCGATCGCTGCCCTTTCCTGCTCGTTGGCAAAGACCGCGTTTGCGACGACGCATCCTCCGGATCGGATGACAATGTCCGCCTTTTCGGCGAGCGCGGCATAGACCCTTTCGGAGATCTCCTGGCTGTAGGCCTCCGCTGGCATGTGTCGACCCCGGGGATGGCCGAGCATGGCGCGGCGCAGGCGATCGCTTTCGAGCAGGCGGGCGCCGGGGGCAAGGCCGATGCGTGGTGCAATCGCTTCGGCGAGTGTCGACTTTCCCGATCCGCTGAGCCCACCGATTGCGACCAGTATAGGCGCCTTCTGCTGCAGCAGCTCGATTGCCAGGTCCCGATACGACCTTGCGTCCTCTGCGGCATGGCCGGACTGGTCCCCCAGATCGCGCAGCTGCGTTGCTCCAACATGGGCGCGGATTGCGGCCCTGAGCGCCAGCAAAAAGGGCATGATCCCGTAACCGCCATCGTCGCCTGTCCGGTCGAGATAACGATTGACGACGGTGCTGGCGAAGTCCGGCAGCGCTCTGTGCCAAAGGTCCATCAGCAGAAAGGCGAGGTCGTAGAGGATGTCCGATGTCGCCAGGTGGTCGTTGAAATCGATGCAGTCGAACATGCGCGGTCCTTCGGGACCGAGGAAGATGTTGTGGAGGTGCAGATCGCCGTGGCAATGCCTGATCATGCCGGCGCGTTCGCGTTCGTCCAGTGCCGCTGCGTGGCGGTTCAGAGCCTCGCGGAAGAGCGCTGTCAGTCTGCTTGTCTCATCCGCCGAAAAGAGCGACACGGCCGAGAAGGCCGCTTGGTTGATGTCAAGGACTGCGGCAAGGTTGGCGCGTCCGCTGCCGATATGAAGGATCTCGGCCTCTCCGTGGAATTCCGCGATTTGCTCTGCCGTATCTTCCATCAGGGATTTCGATAATGCGCCGGTCTCGGCCATCCTGTCGAACAGCATCTCCTGCGAGAACCGATGCATCTCCACGACATAATCGATGGCCTCACCTTGGCCGCCCAGCGCGATGTTGCCGCCTGCGTCTCTGGTGATCGCGCGAACGCCGCAATAGATCTCCGGAGCCGTGCGCCTGTTGAGCGTCACTTCAGCCTCGCAATAGAGGCGTCGCAGATCGATCGTCGAGAAGTCGGCATAAGGCAGTTTGACTGCCCGCTTCAGCTTGTAGGCCTTATTGGCTGCGAGGAATATCAGGGAGATATGCGTTTCGATCACCTCGACCTGCGCGGATATCCCGTGGTTGGCGGGGTCCCGGAGAAAGGCGATTGCGGCTGACTGGTCCTCGACTTGCATGCATCCCTCACACGTGACGGCTGCTTCAGTCTCCTCCATCCCAAGGCCAAAGGCCAGCGACCCGCGCATGGACCTTTGTCGCAGGGGAAGAGGACCGGCGGAGGCCCGCCGGTCCTTCAGACATCACTCGATGTCGAACTTGACGCCCTGGGCGAGCGGCAGGGTACGACCGTAGTTCACGGTGTTGGTCTGGCGGCGCATATAGGCCTTCCAGCTGTCGGAGCCGGATTCGCGGCCGCCGCCGGTTTCCTTTTCGCCACCGAAGGCGCCGCCGATTTCCGCACCCGACGGGCCGATATTGACGTTGGCGATACCGCAATCCGAGCCACGGTCGGAGACGAAGGCTTCCGCCTCGCGAATGTCGTTGGTGAAGATCGACGAGGAGAGGCCCTGGGGCACATCGTTGTTCAGTGCCAGTGCGTCGTCGAAATTCGCATACTTGATGACGTAGAGGATGGGCGCGAAGGTTTCCTCGACGACCGGGCCGCACTGGTCCGGCATCTCGACGAGGGCCGGGCGGACGTAGAAGGCGTCGGCGGCTTCGTCAGAGCGAACGCGGTCACCACCATGCACCTTGCCGCCATTGGCCTTGGCGGCTTCCAGGGCGTGCTGCATGCGCTCGTAGGAGCCCTTGTCGATCAGCGGTCCGATCAGATTGCCGGATTCCAACGGGTTGCCGATGGTGACGGAGCCGTAGGCCTTGATCAGGCGCGGCACGAGCGTGTCGTAAACGCTCTCGTGGACAAAGAGACGACGCAGCGTGGTGCAGCGCTGGCCGGCGGTGCCCATGGCGGAGAAAGCAACGCCGCGCAGCGTCAGGTCGAGATCGGCGGTCGGGCCGACGATCGCGGCATTGTTGCCGCCGAGTTCGAGGATCGAGCGGCCGAAGCGGGCGGCGACGCGCGGGCCGACGGCGCGGCCCATGGCGGTCGAACCGGTTGCCGAGATCAGCGGAACCTTCGGGTGATCGACGAGGATCTCGCCGATGTCGCGGCCGCCGATCAGCAGCGTCGACAGGTTTGCGGGCGCCTTGCCGCCCTGGGCATTGTAGCGCTTCACAGCCTTTTCGAAGATCGCCTGGGTGGCGATGGCGGTGAGCGGGGTCTTTTCCGAGGGTTTCCAGATGGTCGAGTTGCCGCAGACGAGCGCAAGCGCTGCATTCCAGGACCAGACGGCGACGGGGAAGTTGAATGCCGAGATGATGCCGGTGACACCGAGGGGGTGCCAGGTTTCCATCATGCGGTGTTCGGCGCGTTCGGTTGCGATCGTCAGGCCGTAGAGCTGGCGCGACAGGCCGACGGCGAAATCGCAGATGTCGATCATTTCCTGGACTTCGCCGAGGCCTTCCGAGGTGATCTTGCCGACTTCGATCGAGACAAGGCGGCCGAGCTCGGTCTTCGCCGCGCGCAGCTCCTCGCCGAGCAAGCGGATCAGTTCGCCACGCTGCGGGGCGGGCACGAGACGCCATTCGAGGAAGGCCTTGTGGGCTGCGTCGATCGCCTTGCGGGTGTCGTCTGGAGAGATTTCGGCGACGGCTGCGATGGTCTCACCGTTGATCGGCGAGCGAACCGACAGCGTGCCGCCGGTCAGGGCCTTGGCGTCGACGCCAAAGCTTGCCATCAGCGATGCCGTTTCGGCGGAAAACTTGAGAGTGGCGAGGGTCATGGTGGTCCTTCCGTCAGGTCTACCTGGTTCTTGTTCGTTCAAAATCGTGCGCCGGCCAGATGCGCCACCTGGGCGCCGGCCTCGTACCATGCTTCCTTCAGGGTGCGGAAGGCCGGTGCTTGTGGATCAGTGAGTGGCAGGGGCAGTTCTTCTTCGGACATCTGGCCGAGGATGTGGCTGGCGATCGTCTTGCCAAAGACAGTGCCCGGTGAAATGCCGCGTCCGTTATAGCCGGAGAAGCCGATGACGCCGGGCGCAAACTTGTGGAAGCGCGGGAGCGCATTCGTGGTCATGCCGATCTGGCCATACCATTCGCTTTCGAAGGCAATGTCGCCGATCTGCGGGAAGATCGCTTTCAGCGCTCGTTGTGCCCAGGCGCGATGAATGCCGAGGCCTGTGCCACGCAGGGCGCCGACGCTGCCAAAGACCATGCGGCCGGCCTTGTCCATGCGGAAGGAGGACAGCACCTCTTTCGTGTCCCAGCAGCCTTGCCGCTCCGTCAGTATCGACTTACGCAGATTGTCACTGAGGGGCACGGTCGCAAAATTGAAGTAGGGGAGATGAACCTGTTCTTCGCGCACGGCAGCGAAGGGGCCGTGGCTATAGGCATCAGTTGCAACCACGATCCACTGCGCATCGACGCTGCCTTCTGCGGTGACGACACGCCAGCCGTTGGCTGTCTTGTCATAGGACACGACCGGGCTTGAGGTATGGAGGACGGCTCCCGCCTTCACTGCCGCATGGGCGAGGCCACGGGCATAGGCCAGGGGTTGCAAGGTGCCGGCGCGGCGATCGAGCAGCGCGCCCTGATAGGCGCGGGTCGCGATCTTGTGTTCGGTCTCCGCCTCGTCGAGCAGTTCCACGGGCGCGCCGCGACGCTGCCACTGCTCGGCGCGCGCTTCGATTTCCTTTCGCCCGGCGGTCCCAACGGCGCAGTGAAGGGTGCCCTGGCGCTCCAGTTCGCATTCGATCCCGTGGCGATCGATCAGGTCCATGACCGTGCGCGGTCCGTTGCCGAGCAGATCGAGCAGGCGCTCGCCATAGACCGGGCCGAGTTCACCCGGTAGATCATCGGGCATGACCCACATGCCGGCATTGATCAGGCCGACATTGCGGCCGGCGCCGCCGAAGCCGATTTCCCTGGCTTCGAGCAGAATGACGCTGGTCCCTGCTTCGGCGAGATGAAGGGCTGCGGAAAGGCCGGTATAACCTCCGCCGACGATCACGACATCGGCCTTGGCCGCACCCTGCAGGGACGCTGTCTGGGGGGCAGCGGGAGCCGTCTTTTCCCAAAGTCCGTGGGAGCGAGGATCGTTCAGCATGGTGTGGCCCCGGGATATGTATTGTGCCGAGGCTGGTAGACCTGACATGGATGCATCTCCGATATCATTCCGCCTCGTACTGTCTTGTGATTTCTAGAAGAGCGTTCTACGCCATTCCAGCGATAAATTCTCAAGAGATCATTCCAAAAAGGCATGACCAATGCTGCCGGCGCGTCGCTTTCTCCCGTCGCTCTCCCTCCTCACCGCCTTCGAGGCTGCCGCCAGGACCGGGAGCATCACGGCCGCCGCGCGTGAGCTTGACCTGACGCAGAGTGCCGTCAGTCGCCAGATCAAGGCGCTGGAGAATCAACTCGGGGTCGGGCTCTTCCTGCGGGAGCGGCAGACGATCCGGCTGACGGTTGCCGGTGACAGCTATGCCCGCGAGATCCGCGAGGCGCTCAGGCGCATCTCAAGTGCCTCCTTGAACCTCCGTGCCAACCCGCATGGCGGGACGTTGAACCTCGCGATACTGCCGACTTTCGGCGCGCGCTGGCTCGCGCCACGGCTTGGGCAGTTCCTTACAGCCAATCCTGGGATCACGATCAACCTCGTGACACGGCTGTCGCCCTTCGATTTTCGCCTCGATTCGATCGATGCCGCGATCCATTTCGGCGATGCGGTCTGGCCCGGCGCGGAGCTGACCTTGCTGATGGAGGAGGAGACGATCCCGGCCTGTAGCCCGACGTTCAAGCGCGAGCATGCAATCGAAATGCCGACCGACCTCCTGCATGTCTCGCTCTTGCACCTGACCACGCGGCCCGATGCCTGGGAGCGATGGTTCCACGAGACGGGTGTTGCGTTCGAAAGCGTGCATGGCATGCTTTTCGACCAGTTCGCAACGGCATCTCAAGCGGCGATCGGCGGGCTAGGTGTCGCGCTCTTGCCGACCTTTCTCATTCAGGATGAACTCAGGCGCGGCGAACTCGTACCCGCCGTCAATCGGCCAATCCGGAGTGACCAGCGCTATTATCTCGCCTTTCCGCGTGAACGCGCGGCCTATCCGCCGCTCGTGGCCTTCCGCAACTGGATCATGAGAGAATTGTCCAGGCCTGCGGCGTAAATCAGACGCCGCTTGCGGCCGCCGCGATCCAGACCGCGAAGGCCAGATGCGTCAGGTGATGAAGGGTCTGGTCTGTACCGAAGAGCCACCAATAGGCGGCCTGCTCGGCCTTGAAACGGAAGCGATGCTGGAGCAGCGTCTTGCTCTTGTCGATCATGCCGTGGACGATCAGGTCGACCACCGCCAACCATGCCATTTGCGGGGCCAGAAGCAATGCGATCAAGAGCGTGCCGACGGCATGCACGGTGATATGTGCCAGCAATGGCACAAGCCAGCCCTGCAGGCGCTCTTTTCCCTTGGCCATCCAGCCGGTCTGCAGAAGAAAGTCAGCCGCCAGATGCTTGATAATGAACAGAGCTACGGCCCAGATCAACAGCTGGGTGGAGATTTGCTCCGGCAGGATGGGCATGAGTATTCCTTCGGCTTACTTTTCTGTCCGAAGATAGACCACTCTTCAAAACGGTGTGAAGCCGCCATTTAGTCTACCCAGATTTGGGCTTTGCGCTTCCTTTACGTGATTATGGGCTTTCGCGCGCGTCCGTTAGGTCCATGGTAGTGTCTGGGAGGCCGGTCACCAGCCTTCGGAAAGCACCTTTTCCAGCATTTCCGCGAAGAAGTCGGCGCTTTCCCGTGTCAGGCAAAGGGGCGGTTTTATTTTCAAAACGTTAAGATGATCGCCGGTCGGCTGCATGATGACCCCACACTCGAGCAGCCTGTCGCAGATGGCAGCGGTTTCTTCGGTCGCCGGCTCGAGTGTTTCCCGGTCGCGAACGAATTCCAGCCCGAGATACAGGCCCATGCCGTGGACCGCGCCGACAATCGGAAAGCGCTGGCCGAGTGCTTCAAGGCGGAGCTTGAGGTGATCGCCGACGTCGCGCGCATTTTCCTGCAGGTTCTCGTCCTTGATGATGTCGAGCACGGTCATGCCGACCACGCAGCTGACGGGGCTGCCACCGGACGAAGAGAAGAAGTAGCCTTCCTTTTCGAGGCTGTCGGCGATTTCCCGACGCGTGATGACGGCTCCAAGTGGCTGGCCGTTGCCCATCCCCTTGGCCACGGTGATTATGTCGGGCACCTCTCCCTGCTGTTCGAAGCCCCAGAAGTGGTGTCCGAGCCGGCCATACCCGACCTGCACCTCGTCTGCTATGCAAAGGCCGCCATGTTCACGGACCAGAGCGTAGACCTCGCGAAGGTAACCCGGGGGCAGCGGAATGCCGCCGGCATTGCCATAGAGGCTTTCCGCGATGAAGCCTCCCAGGCGTCCGCCCCGATCCTCGATCTCGGCGATTTTCTCGGCAACTGCCGCCACATAACCGCCGGTCGACCCTTCGCAGCGATATCTGCCACGATAGGTGTTTGGCGAGAGCACGGGGTGTACCCAGTCGGGGCGCGTTTCAAGGGCGCGCGGATTGTCGGCGATAGACGTCGAGACCGCGTCGCTGGCGACTGTCCAGCCATGATAGGCTTCGAGCAGGCTCAGGACGTTGCGGTGGCCGCTATGCGCCCAGGCGAGACGCAAGGCCAGATCGACCGCTTCTGAACCGGAGTTGACGAGGAAGACGGTGTCCAGGCCCTCCGGTGCCAGCGATGCCAAACGGTCTGAAAACTCTGCGACGGCGGCATAGTGGAACCGTGAATTGGTGTTGAGCAGCGCCCATTGGCGTCCCACGGCCTCGGCCAGTCGGGGATGCCCGTGACCGAGGATCGTGACATTGTTGACCATGTCGAGATAGGCGCGTCCCTTGACGTCGAAGAGATGCTCTTTCCAGCCGCGCTCGATCTGCGGCGGGTCGGCATAGTAGTTCTTCTGGGGCCTGGCAAAGCTCTTCTTGCGGCGCTCGAGCAGGTCATGGCTCTCCGGTGCCGGCGCGTCGACGCCAACGCCGAGCAGTCGCGACGGAGAGGGGCAGATAAGGCGCCAGATCGCACTTTGCTGCGGTTTCGAGAACAGCGGCGGAATGAGATCCGGGTCCCGACAAAGCTGGATGCGCAGCCCGCCGACACCGCCTGCGGCCCCTGCCACCGCACCGATGGGATCACCCGCCGTGACGCTCGCACCGTTCTCCAGGCTGCAATCGATCCCGTCCAGATGAAGTGACAGATCCCGTGAGGAGAGGATCAGGTGATGACCGTCGAGGATGACGGTGGCATCGAAGGGGGCAAAGGCTTCCGTTGCCCCCGGCAGGCAGACGTCGATGTGGAGCGCGAACGTCGCTGGCGGCGTTGCGGAAAGAAGTTTTGTATAGGACAAGCGATACTCGCCATAGCGGGTCGAGGCGACGCCGGTCTCCAACGCCGCCCGCGCGAGTAGCTTCCAGTCGATTTCCTGGTCGGCCCAACTGTCGCGCGGCAGGTCCGGGCTTGTGACGGTCAGGTCTGTGAGCCGGAAATCGTCGGGCGTCAGCGACGGCAGCAGTGAATGCGCAACCGGGGTCTCGGTCTCGTCCGGAAGCAGGCCCGCAGCGTGCAGAATGGCCGCCTGCATCAGCGAATGGGGAACCGAAGTGGCGACCTCGAAGATCATGCGTTCGTGGTCGATGTTGCCGAGGATGTATTCGTTGTCGGGGTCGATCGACAATTGCTGCTCGCTGCTTGCGACGAGGACACCGGCCCTTGCGACGATCAGTGGCCATAGAGCTCTGAGTTCCGCCTCGTTCAGCGGGTAACGCTGGTGGAAAGCCTTGACCGCCGGCAGGATGAAGAAGGGGTCGCCGTCGGCATGGTGGAGCAGGGCGGCGCATGTGACGGCGAGGTCTGCCACCAGCCAGCCGTAGAGCACGTCACCGAAATCGATGACGCCATCCGGCATGAGCCTCCTGGAGGCGTTCGGTGTCGCGACCACGTTGTCATCGGTGATGTCGTGATGGATGGGCTGGATGCGCAGTTCTGAAGCGAGCGGCTGCAGGCGCTTCACTGCCACAATCATCGCCTTGGCGATCCGGTCACGCTGCTTCTGATCCGTCACCGATTTCAGGAGATGCAGGGCGACAGGCCCCGCCCGGCGTAGATCCCACTGCAGTTCTCGTTGCAGTCCCTCATGGCGGAAGTCCCTGAGGCCCATGGCCACGCGCGCAACCACATCGCCGAAGGCCGCGACGACCTCCGGGGGGAGGTGCTTCTGGAGTGTGAGCGGCTCGCCATCGAGATAGGAGAGAAGGCGGATCCAGTAGTGCTCTCCGCCGAGTTCGATCTGCGGGATGTATTCGCCCGTCAGGGCCGGGATCGGCTCGGGAATGCGCAATCCGATCTCCAGACCGCGCAGGTGGTCCATCGCGCGGTTCTGTGCGTCGAGCTCGTACTGGGGATACTCGGCCCGCGTGACCTTCAGGACGAGGCGTTCTTCGCCGGTGTCGATCAGGAAGTTGCGGTCCTGCTGGCTGCCGAGCTCCCGGATGGGGCCGCTGAAACCGTAGAAATCATTGAAAATGATCTTTGCGTCGGCCAGCGAGACGTTCGGGCGAGGCAATTCGGTGCGCTGGAGCAGAGCCGAGTCGGCCATACGTTTCCTCCCTGGGAATCATGACGGGAGATTAGCAGAGCGGCGCTTCGCGTCTATCCCGGAGACCCCCCGGAGGAAAAGACAAGGGGCGCCGTTTCCGACGCCCTTGCAATCCTTAGCCCATGCGCTCGGAGGCGTAGGAGCCCGGGCTTGCCGGGAAGACGACGGTTCGGTTGCCGTTGATGAAGGTGCGGTGGTGGATATGGGCGTGGATGGCACGCGCCAGCACTTGGCTTTCGACGTCGCGACCGATCGAGACATAGTCGTCCGCCGACTGGGCATGGGTGATGCGGGCGACGTCCTGCTCGATGATCGGACCTTCGTCGAGATCGGCCGTGACGTAGTGCGCCGTTGCCCCGATCAGTTTCACGCCGCGCTCGAAGGCCTGCTTGTAGGGGTTCGCACCCTTGAAGGACGGCAGGAAGGAGTGGTGGATGTTGATGATCTTGCCGGACATCTTCTGGCACATCTGGTCGGACAGGATCTGCATGTAGCGGGCCAGCACGATGAGCTCGGTGCCGGTCTGCTCGACGATGTCCATGATGCGGGCTTCGGCTTCCGGCTTGTTGGCCTTGGTCACCGGGATGTGGTGGAAGGGAATGTCGTGGTTCACGACGACCTTCTGGTAGTCGAAGTGGTTGGAGATGACGCCGACGATCTCGATCGGTAGGGCGCCGATCTTCCAGCGGTAGAGCAGGTCGTTCAGGCAGTGGCCGAAGCGCGAGACCATCAGCAGCACCTTCATGCGCTTGGCGGTGTCGTGCAGTTCCCAGGCCATGCCGAATTTCTCGGCGACGGGAACGAAACCCTTTTCCAGCTTGGCTTCATTGATGCCTTCCTCCGAGATGAAGGAGACGCGCATGAAGAACTGCCCGGTGTGGAGATCGTCGAACTGGGAGCTATCGACGATGTTGCAGCCCTGCTCGGCGAGATAACCCGAAATCGCCGCCACAATGCCGCGGGTCGACTGGCAGGATACGGTCAATACATAGCTCGTCATCGGTTCTCTCATCTCCTCGGCAAAAATTGCCGCGTGTCTCTATCGCATCTCGGGCGCCACCGGAAGCATGTGTGGGCGTCGGATTGTTTCGGTCTGCGGAGGCGGCGGTGTCGCGTTCAGTCTCGCCATCGATCCTCCTTCGATCGCCCGAGCTTAGGCAAGCAAGCGCAAAATTCCGTTCCCATTGCGCCTTCCAAAGACGTATCCTCGCCGTCGGGCGGTTCACAGTGAGTAAAACATCGCGGCCGTGGTCCTGTTTGGCATTGACCTTTGTGTGGCCGCCAATAACCTGCGCGCGACCCATGCCTCGAAACGAGAGAGCACATGCAATTCCGGAAGCAGCCGTTCATCGGCAGATGTCGCCTGACCAGTCTGATCCGGGCATCCGGCTTCGCCCTTGCGCTACTGGCTACGTCATCCCAACCGGTGCTCGCCGCTGGTGCCTGTCTCAGGGGTGTCAATCTCGCCGGTGCCGAATTCGGAGAGGAAGACGGTGTTTTCGGCACGGCCTATATCTACCCGTCGGATGAGACGATCGCCTATTTCGCCGGCAAGGGCTTCAATTCCGTACGGCTTCCCTTCTCGTGGTCGCGGTTGCAGACGTCACTGAACGCCGAATTCGACCAGGCAGAGTTCGATCGGTTGAAGGATACGGTGCGTCGGCTGCGTGAGACCGGTCTCACGGTGGTGCTTGATCCTCACAATTACGCGCGTTACCGCGGAGAGTTGATCGGCTCCGACGCCGTGCCCTACGACGCCTTTGCGCGATTCTGGACCGAACTGAGCCTCGCATTCGCCAATCAGGACGGCGTCGTCTTCGGACTGATGAACGAGCCGCATACCATGCCGACGGAACAGTGGCTCACCGGGGTCAATGTCGCGATCGCCGCTATCCGTGCCACGGGTGCTCGCAATCTCATCCTGGTTCCCGGTAATTCCTGGTCAGGGGCGCATAGCTGGCTGGGCGAGGATTATGGTGGCGCAAACGGTGTGGTCATGCTGGGGGTCAAGGACCCCCTCAATCACTACGCCTTCGAAGTGCACCAGTATTTCGACGACGACTTTTCCGGAACCAAGGACAATTGCAGTCGGGCCGTTGATGCGGTCGCTGCGATTGAAGGCTACACCCGTTGGCTGCGCGAGAACGGCAAGCGTGGCTATCTCGGTGAATTCGGTGTCCCCAAGGACGAGGCTTGCATCCAGGCACTCGAGAGAATGGTCAGCGTGGTCGAACAGGGCCGCGATGTGTGGATCGGATGGGCCTACTGGGCTGGAGGCGATTGGTGGCCCGAAGAGGAGTCGCTGAATATCCAGCCAACGGCTTCCGGCGATCGACCGCAACTGCGTGGCCTTACGCGCGCCCTGCAGGATTTCTCGCCGGCGGCTTCTACCTGTCCAGCGCTTGGCCCCTGATCACATCGCCTTGGCTGGCGTTTCCCCAACGGCTCGTGCGCTGCGTGAAGGCCATGATCGCCTGGCCGAACTCCGTGTCCGGCCACTAGCGCCATTTGATCCCAGCGCGCCATGTGACCTTCCAGCCCCTGCGAAAACGTCACCTTAACGGTTTTCCTTTAGGCAGATCGAATGAGACAGACCCGATCCATCCAGCATGAAGGTGAGGCATGGAGAGCATGACTGCGTCGCGATCGACCGGCGCGACAGGTGGCAAAAGAGCCCCGCGCATCCTGCAGGTCGTCCGACAATACGCTCCGAGCCGGGGTGGGCTGGAAGACGTCGTCGCCAATCTCAGCCGGTCCCTGGCCGGACGCGGCTTCGAGGTTCGCGTGCTGACCCTGGATCGCCTTTTCCGCGCTCCGGAAAACCTTCTGCCAGCTCATGAAACGATTGATGGCGTTGATGTTGTGCGCATTCCCTGGCGCGGAAGCAGCCGCTATCCGGTTGCGCCGCAGGTATTTCGTCATCTGGCCGACGCTGATCTCGTCCATGTGCACGGAATCGATTTCTTCTATGACGCCCTTGCCTGGACGCGCCCTTTTCATCGCAAGCCGCTGATTGCGACGACCCATGGCGGCTTCTTCCACACGCAGACCTATGCGTCGCTGAAGAAGATCTGGTTCCAGACGGCGACACGCGCCTCTGCCCTTGCCTATGACGCGCTGGTCTGCTGCAGCCAGTCCGATCTCGACATGTTTGCACCCATCTCTGGCGGAAAGGCACGCCTTATCGAAAACGGCGTCGACGTCGCCAAGTTCTCCGACCTTGCCAGTGCCCTGCCGCAGCGCCGCATGACGACGATCGGTCGTTTTTCCGTGAACAAGCGTCTCGACCGTCTGCTGGATGTCATGGTCGCTCTCAGGACCGTACAGCCTGGCTGGCAGCTTGACATCATCGGCTCGCCTTCGGACCAGACAGGAACGGATCTGCGAAGCGCTATCGCCGAACGCTCCCTGGAGGATGCCGTTCACCTGCACATCAGCATCCCGAATGCCGAGGTGCGCGAACTGCTGTCGCAGTCGTCGCTTTTCGTTTCGGCTTCCGAATATGAAGGTTTCGGTCTCGTCGCGGTTGAGGCGATGAGTGCGGGCCTGGTCCCGGTCCTGCACGCCAACGATGCCTACCGGGCGCTCGCCGCGCGACATCCGGGTGTGGCGGTCAGCGACTTCTCTCGTCCCGACGCGGCCGCTCAGGCTGTCGAGGGCGCCTATCAGGCGCTGGTGGCCAATCCCTCTCTGCGGGCGCAGATGATGGCGGCTGCGTCCCGACATGATTGGGCAGGCGTATGTGATCACCATGTCGAACTGTACCGAACCGTGCTGCGACCTCGCGATAGGGAAGTGTTTGCCTGATGCGTTCTTCGTCCAACCGTGTGCTCATCATCTCCGGTCATCACTTCGCCGACGCGCCGCGGCGGGTCGATCTCCACTTCATCGCAGACCAGTTGCGGGCCGAAGGGGCTGCTGTCGACTTCCTCATCTGCCGCCTCAGTCCGCTCAGTCGCTTCATCCGCGACGGCCGATACAAGCATGCCCGCACGCGACCGATCAATTCCTGGAGCCGCCTGGACGAGGGGCTGGAGGAGTTCGTCTGGTTTGCCCCCTTCCACCCCATCAATCTCAGGCTGGGCTGGATGAACGATATCGTAGCGCCTCTCTATCGTCGCTATGGGCATTTCCTGCCGAAGGCCGTTATTGATCGCCTTCCAGGCTATAGCCATGTCGTTGTCGAGAGCGGACCCTCGCCGCTCCTGACCCGCTATCTGCGCCGCCATGCGCCGAATGCGAAATTCATCTATCACGCAGCTGATCGTTTGGAGACGATACGGGTCCACCCCTGTGTCATCGAAGAGCTGAACCGCACGCTTCCGCTTTATGATCAGCTTCGAATCATGGCAGAGGCCATGCGGACCGATTTTGCATGTCAGGACAAGGTCGTCTTCGTGCCGCACGGCATCAGCAAGGACATCTTCGACAATGCCGTGACCACGCCCTTTCAAGGTGAGCGCCATGCGATCAGCGTCGGAGACATGATGTTCGACGGCAGCCTGATCGAGACGCTGGCTGTTGCCAATCCCGACTGGACCTTCCACCTCTTTGGCAAGAAGGCCCTGCCGCTGCAGCCAAGGGGCAATATCGTGGTCCATGGCGAGGTTTCCTTCGCCACGATCGTGCCCTTCATCAAGTTCGCGGATATCGGTATTGCGCCCTACAGGCCCGGCGCCGGGGCCGACTATCTCAGTCAGTCCAGCCTGAAGATGATCCAGTACAGCTACTGCCACCTGCCGATCGTCGCTCCGCGGTTCGCGGCAGCCGGTCGCGACAATGTGTGTGCCTACGAGCCGGATGATCCGGTCTCGATGAGGGCAGCCTTCGAGAGGGCGAAGGTGATGGACCATTGCGCGATCGACACGTCTGGCATCCTCACCTGGGGGGAAGTGGTCGACCGGCTGTTTCACTCTCCCGAAGTTTGATGTCTGGCAACTGAACCGTCTTGCTGCTCACGACAGGGTCTGGATCAGGCGTCCGCCGAGATGGCGGAGCGTCCCCTCTGGACCGCGCCCTGCGGTGAGGCTGTCTCTCGGAGAGAGCCGGACCCGCTTGACCCGCCCTGGCGCCAGATGAAACCAGTCATCCTCTGGTCGGAAATGTTCGAAATCAAGGTGGACCGATTGAGCGAACCGGCTCGTCGAGAGATCGATGTACCAGTTGCCTTCGATCCTGTGCAGGCTGTGGTCGATCGTTGCCTGATGCCTCGCAATGCGACGCCCGAGGGGGAAGTGGAACGCCTCGGACAGGATGTTGCCCTTGGCATCGACCAGTCTCGCGACGGTGACGTCATGTGACGGCGGGCCAAACCGATAGGCATAGGTGGTGTCGAAAAAGGCGCCGAACAGATCTGTCGCAGCCAGACGGTGGGCGGAGCGGGCGTCGAGCGACATCGCGCGGCTCTCCGAGACCACGGGTTGGCCGCCGTCGCGCAAACAGGCGATCTCGACCGTCACGCTTGCGCTGGCTGACGTCTCGTTGATCAGGTGTATGTCGAGGCCATTGGTGCCCTCGTCGGACAAGAGGATCTGGACCGGGCGGAACGCGCGCTTGAGTGCATACCAGACGGGTTTCGGTTCCCCGGTCGCATCGATCAGCCCCCAGCCGGGACCTGCCTCAAGATCCTGAAAGGTCCAGGTGAGGGCGCCCCGGCAGGAGGATCCGTTTCTGCGCCACTCGGCGAAAACATCCGTCACCACCTCTGCCGTCGTCGCGCGGGCATGATCGAGATAGGCTGCTGGGTCTTCTCGCCGCAGCCGCGCCGGATCTACGCCATAGAGTTCTGCCAGATAATGATCGCGTATGTCTTCGAAATCCCAGGAGGCGCCGCGATCGCGTGGGACACGCGCTTTCCAGCGCGGGTCATGAACGGGGGCGACCGCCAGATGCGCATCGAGTGTGCGCTGCTGCGGGACATGGGCGAAGGCCAGGCATTCGGCCGCAAAGCGCACATTTGCGCGGCGCGCATCTTCCAGCGGCCGCTGATAGGCACCGACGCCGTAGTAGTGCGTCACGCTTTCATTGGGCGAGAACGGCATTGTGCCGCCATAGGGAGAATTGGGTATGTATACCACGTCCGGACGGCCGTCTTCGACGATCCGAGCGAGGGTATGCGTAAAGAACTCGCCCTTCCAGGTACGTTCTGGCAGGCCGAGCATCGCGCCCTGCTGAAAGACTTCGCTGCCGCCGGCGATAACCACAAGCGAGGGATTGCCCTGAAGGCCAGCGAGCAGTGTTTCGACCTCGACCGTGGCCATGCTGGAGAAACCCTCGTCAGAGACGGGGTAATCGAAGTTGGCCAACATCAGATCCTGCCAGACCATGATGCCCAAGCGGTCACAGAGGCGGAAGAAATCGGCACTCTCATAGGTCATGGTTCCGCCAATGCGGATCATGTTCATGTTTGCTTCCGCAGCCTGGGCGAGCCAAGGCGCGTAGTTTTCTGCCGAACCGGAAAGTCTCAAGAGATCGGCACTGGTCCAGACGGCGCCCCGGCAGAAGACGGGAGCGCCGTTGATCTTCAGGCCAAAGCCCTTGCCGTCCTCGTCATGGTCCACCTCGACTCGACGGAAACCGACGAGCCCGAGCGAATGAACACGTCCGTCGATCGCCAGCGAAACTTCGTGGAGTGCCGGCTCACCGTGTGTCCTCGGCCACCATGGTGCCACGGCAGGTAATTCCAGGCGGCCGGAGACTCGTCCATCTGCTTTCCTGTCAAGCGGCACCGTGATGCCGCCGCATAGGACCGCCATCTCGGCACGGGGCTCGTCGTCGAGTTCCACGGCCAGGTGTCCCGTGCCGAATTCGTCGAGATCGGCACGGATCCGCAGGTTCGAGATCCTGTCCTGTGATGGGCGAATGAGTGAAATCGGCCGGTGGGGACCGACGGGGTGGATGGCGGGGCACCAGCCGGGCATATGGCCCAGAAGCGTGGTGCGAACGAGACGCAGTCCCTGCTGGTCGATCATCTGCGGACGCCAGCGTGCTCTCGGGCCTTTCTTTTCCAGCTGGGGCTGGAGTGCCCGGAAGCAGATCGCCAGTTCATCGTCGCCCGAGAGATCGATCGGGAGGTCGACAGGCTCGAACATGCTGACGCTCGTGTGCCTCAAGGTACCGTTGACGAAGATGTCGGCGATGGTCGCCAGTCCCTCGAAACGCAGGATTGCGGTGCCAGGTGTCTCACCTGCAAGGGATCGCCGATACCAGACATCCTTGTCATGCAAGGAGTGCGGATTGCCGGGATCGTAGAGGCCGGCATCGGTCAACGCTCCGGCAACTGTCCCCGGAACGGGGGCCGGAATGTGAAAGGCTGCACGGGGCAGGTCGGACGAAGCAGCGTAGCGCCCTGCTTCGGTCATCAGAAGGGTCCAGCCCAGCTCCAGAGGACGGATGTCCGCCCCCAGATAGATCGTCCCCGTCATGTCTTCGTCCTTCACGTCAGCCTTTGGCCGAGATCATCCATCAGTCGGCCCCAGGCCGCAATGGCCGGATCGAGGGCCGTTGCCAGCGGATCGAACTTCTTGCGGGTCACAGCGCGCGCGAGCTGGAACTGAACCGTCTTGGCGCATTCACTGATCTTCAGCGCCTCGCCAATCGCAGATGCGTGCCTTGTCTCATCCAGCCAGGCGAGATGGCTCGCCAGAAGCTCGAAGTTGGCGCCGAACTGGCGCAGTGTGTTGAAGGCGTATTTGTGGAAATAGCCGAAGGGACGTTCCGCGACGGCCTCGACCTGTCTCGGGAATACCGAGGCGAAGTCGGCGATCGGATTGCTGTCCGGCCTGCGCGAAAAATGACGGCGCAGAAGGATGTCCGCCGTTTCCCTTTGGTGCGGCGATGAGGTTGGTGTCCGGGGGAACTTGGCGAATTCCGTGTAGGGCAGGAAGGGGAGCGCACCCTCTGGCAGGTTCCGCTGGAAGACGCCGTCGAAATTGTCTCCGTCCAGGCGGAAGAAGCCGCCGTTGTGGAAATAGTCCATGACTCGGTTTTTGACATCCAGTCGGTTGATGCCGACCGTCGTCTTGCCATGCTCCTGTCCATAGCCGACGCCTTGCGTGTCGGGCATGAAGAAGCTGTCCATTTCGACGAGACAGAGGCGGCTGCGGGCGATCTGCTCGGACACGTGGTCCTCGACCGTGTCGAAGATCGCAAGCTCGGTCACCCTGATGTCGTAGAGCTGTTCGAGATCTTCAAGCGGAACCTTGAAGAAGGTGAACTGGTCACCCTCGAAATCCTGTGTCAGCGTGAAGCCGAGCATGGCTTCCGGGGTGAAGCCTGCCGAAGCCAGTACCTCGATCCAGAGGTCGACATAGCAATTGGTTTCCGGCCACATGCGCTCCTGATTGTGGAGCGCATGTGGGACGAAAGTGTCCGGATCCAGTCCGGGAAAGACGGATGCCATTGCGGGTTCAGCCCCAGAGTGTCTTGCGCACGGCCTCCGGCCAGGCGGCAACGTCGAGGCCATGCTGGGCGAAGAGGGCAAGCGCGATGCGCTCAAGACCAAAGCCGACGCAAGCGGTGTGAGCGACCGAGCCGTCTTTGAGGGAGAGACCCCATTTCTGGCCAAATGCGTCCTGATGGTAGTTGAAGCTCATGCAGGCGGTCTTGTTGGCCTGCGAGGTGACGGGGATGAGCAGCTCGAACTTCAGGTTCTGGTCGCGCTGGTTGTTGGCAAGCAGCTTGCCGGCGCGGCCGAAGAAGGGATCGTTGGCGACATCGATCTCAACGTCGAGACCGATCGACTTCATCATGTCCACGCCGCGATCCATCCAGGTCTGGCGGAACGTCGTCACATGAGCTTCGGTACCCATGCAGACATATTCGCGCATGCGGAACAGCTGCTGACGGGCCGGATCCTTGGACGGCTCGTGGCGGAAGCAATAGGATTGCAGGTCGAAGAGGCCGCCTTCCATGGAGATCGGGCCGCGCTTGGCGACTGTCGGATAGAGCGGGTAGCAGGCGGCCGGGGTCAGCGCGATATCGGTCGCCTTCTGCTCCTTCGCCCAGTCCTTACCCTCTTCCATGCACTGGAGCAGGCTCATGTGGTCGTGGTCGTTGCCGCAGAAGGAATGGACGGTGCCGGCGAGCTGCGGGAAGCTCTTCATGTAACCGCTCTTTTCGAAATAGGCGCGGTTCATGCCGGGCGGGAAGCGGATCGCTTCGGCGCCATCGGCGCCGCCGATCTTGTCGATCAGTCGCTCGAAGGCGGCGATGACATCCTCGAACTGGCCGCTGCGGCCATAGAGGCCATCGACGCCCGTGTCGATGAGAAGGCCGCTCTCGAAGAGGCGGTCCAGAAAGCTCACCTGCATATCCATTTGGTTACCCCAACAATCCGGTTTCTTGCTTGTGTACGAGCAGCATGGTCGACGTGTTGCCGAGAATGCGGTCGTTGGAAATCATCAGTTCGGCGGAATGGGCATCCCGCAGATGGCGGCCAAGGCTGTAGGGCGTGCCGTTCTTGTAGCCCATGATGCCGCAGATCCTGAGCGCCTGGTGGATCACCGGCAGGATCATCTCCGAGGAGGCGATCTTGACGTTGTTCATGGCAACTGCAAACCCCATCGAGGATAGACGGTCGGGATCCTTCAGGGCCTGTTCGTGGGAGGCCAGTCCCGCCTGGATGTTGGAGCGGATCACCTGAAGCTGGCTCGACATTTCGGCAAGCTGGACAAGGCCTGGAGGCTGGGTACCCGGAGCCTTCCGAGCTGCAGCGCGGATGAAGGTCTGGGCCTTGGTGAAGGCGTCTACGGCGATCCCATACCAGAGCGCGCTCCAGAGCAGATGCGAACTCGCCAGCATAGACTGGGCGGCAATCTCGGCGAAGGGCTTGGGCAGGATCTGCTCTGCAGGTGCCTCGCCCTTGAACAGGAAACCGTCGGAGCAGGTGCCCCGCATGCCGAGCGTGTCCCACACATGGGTCTGCTCAAGCGTGTACTGGTCCTTGAGGAAGACCGTCATCACCTGGTCGCTGGGTGGCGCGTCCTTGTGGGCCCGGGAGGTGACAAGGATGGCGTCAGCCTGCTTTCCGTAGGAGATGACTGTGGCGTCCTTCTCCAGCCGGCAGCGGTCGCCATCGACTTCGATGGCGCAGATCGAGTTGCGCAGATTGCCGCCGATGCCGCCTTCGGTGGTGGCCGATCCCAGCAGGAATTGGGCGGCGCAGATCCGATGCATGAAGTCGCGGTGCCAGGAGGCATCGGTGCCGTGAGAGACGAGGCTGGACACCTTGATCTGGTGCATGGCGAAGATCATCGCGCTGGCAGCGCAGCCCTGGGCCATGACAGTGCAGAGTCCAGCGATCTCGGAGGTCGAGCGGCCTTCGCCGCCGCAATCAACGGGGATCTGGATCCCCATCAACCGCTCTGCCTTCATGGCGTCGATCGCTTCTCTTGGAAAGCGACCGTTCTTGTCGACGTCATCCGCATGAACAGCCGCGATGGCGGCGACACGGGAGGCGCGCGCCTTCAGGCTCTGGTCCGTCGATGTGGAGGAGAGGTCCATCAGGCGACCTTTCTGTCCCCGACGATGGTGGCGACCGTCGCCTCGATGGCGGCGATGCTGGCGAAGGATTTGCGGTTCAGGAGATGGTCCGGGAACTCCATGTCAAAGGCTTCTTCCAGGCCCAGCATCAGCTGGACGGAGGCGAAGGACGACAGGCCGGCGGCGTAGAGATCCGCCTCATTCCCGAGCGTGTCGACGGCGACGGGGAGGCCGCCGAGTTTGGCGAGGAGCCCGCGAATGGTGTCGTTCATCTGTTTGCCTCCAAGCAATCACTCAAATTTCTATTGAGCGATTTCTTACAGAGGAAAGACGAAGTTTCCGCTAAACAATTCGGTAAAATCGGAATGAATGGTGCGCGGATACTGTTCAAAAAGCATCGTGATGACCGTCAATTCGCTTGTTTCGTCGGCTTTAGCCCTCGTAAACCTGTTGGTTGCCATGGCGGTCGAGCGCGATGTACCGATTTGGTGCAACCTCACGCAAGGCGTCCGTTCCTACCTCAACCTTTCCGAAGCCGCCAGGAAGGTCGAGAATGTAGTGAGGGATGCAAAGCCCTGATACCTTGCTGCGCAGCTCGCGCATGATGGCCTGCCCCTCCGCAATGGTCAGGCGGAAGTGGCCCGTGCCAGGCGCCAGGTCTGGATGATGAAGGTAATAGGGCTTCACGCCGATCTCGACGAAGGCACGCATCAGGTCCGCGAGCGTGTCAGCGTCGTCGTTGACGCCTTTGAGCAGCACGCTCTGGCTGACGAGATTTACGCCCGATGCGGCGAGACGGGCCGAGGCGGCGCGGACCTCCGCCGTGAGCTCGCGCGCATGATTGACATGCAGGGCGATGAAGAGCGTCTTCCCGGATGCCCTCAGGGCGTCGAGGAGGCTATCGGAAATGCGCGCCGGATCGACTGCAGGCACGCGGCTGTGGATCCGGACGATGCGGACATGGGCGATCGTCGCCAGTTCCTGCATCACCTCCTTGAGCCGCCGCGGCGAGAGGATCAGCGGATCACCACCTGTGAGGATCACTTCCCAGATCCGATCGTCCGCACGAATGTAGTCCAGCGCCTTTCGAAGGGCATCGGTGGAGAGGTTGCCATCTCCCTGCGGACCGACCATCTCGCGGCGGAAGCAGAAGCGGCAGTAGACCGGACAGACATGCACGAGTTTTAACAGAACACGGTCGGGATAGCGATGCACTATGCCATCGACCGGAGAATGCGGATGATCGCCGATCGGGTCAGCACGTTCGTCGGGATGCTCGACGAGTTCCGCTGCCGTCGGCACATATTGTGCTGCGATCGGGTCATGGGGATTGCCCGTGTCGATCAGCGCTCGGACGGTTGGCGTCAGGGCGATGGCATAGCGCTCGGCGACCGCCTCGATGTCGGTTGCCGCTTCGGCTCGGACGAGGCCCTCTGACACGAGGTCGCCGACGGTGCGCAGGGTCACCTCAGCCAAGATGGGTCTCCGCTACCGGTGCCCAGATCACCTGTTCGATCCTCAGCGCCCCTGTTGCCAGCATGACGAGGCGGTCAAAACCGAGCGCGATGCCCGAGGCCTCCGGCATGTGTGCCAGCGCTTCCAGGAAGTCTTCGTCAAGCGGGTAGGTCTCGCCATAGACACGTTGTTTTTCGGCCATTTCGGCTTCGAAACGGCGGCGCTGTTCGGCCGGGTCGGTCAGTTCGCCGAAGGCGTTGGCAAGCTCGACACCACAGGCATAGACCTCGAAACGTTCGGCCACGCGCGGCTCGTCGGAGCATGGACGGGCCAGTGCAGCTTCGGCGACAGGGTAGCGGTCGAGAATGGTGACGCGGCCAATGCCGAGGTTCGGTTCGACCTTTTCCACGATCACCCGGCTGAACAGATCCGCCCAGGTATCGTCTTCTGCAACGCGCATTCCGGCGGCCTGCAACTGCTTAAATAGTGCGTTTCGATCCGTGCTGCCATCTGCGGCAATGGTGGCCAACAGGTCGATGCCTGCGTGGCGAGCAAAGGCGTCTGCTACCGAGATGCGTTCCGGTTCTGCGAAAGGGTCAACGGTTTTGCCGCCATAGGCAAATTGCTGTGTGCCGGCAGTCCGCGCGGCGAGCGCGATCAGATCGGCACAGTCCTGCATCAGCCGTTCATAGCCCGCGCCCACGCGATACCATTCCAGCATGGTGAATTCCGGATGGTGCAGAGGGCCGCGTTCCCGATTGCGGTAGACATGGGCGAAACATGCGATTTTCGGCTCGCCTGCTGCGAGCAGTTTCTTGCAGGCGAATTCCGGCGATGTGTGCAGGTAAAGAGCCACCGCTGATCCATCGTGGCCGATCGCTGCGGTTTGGAAAGCATGCAGATGGGCCTCATTGCCCGGGGAAACCTGAAGCGTCGCGGTGTCGACCTCGACGAAGTCCTGTTCGGCGAAGTGCGCGCGGAATGCGGCCTGGATGCGATTACGGCCGATGAGAAGGGGACGCCGATCCGCATGCACGGAAGCGCGCCACCACGGTGGGGATGATCGGCGGCTGTCAATCATGCCGGAATCTCGGTCCATTTCTCAACACGGGCTGGCTATTTTGCCGGATTTGGGTTAGTTGCGCCCGAGAAATTCATAGAGGTCCGTCGGGACCGCCGTCCTTTACGACGGGTCTTACGCAGATACAAGGAATTCCAATGGTCAAGATTATCGCCTCGTCCGTGCGCAAGGGCAATGTCATCGACGTGGACGGCAAGCTCTATGTCGTGCTGACTGCCGAGAACTTCCACCCGGGCAAGGGTACGCCGGTCACCCAGGTCAACATGCGCCGTATCGTCGATGGCGTGAAGGTGTCCGAGCGCTGGCGCACGACGGAGCAGGTCGAGCGCGCGTTCGTTGAAGACGTGAACCACCAGTTCCTCTACGAGGACGGCGAAGGCTTCCACTTCATGAACCCTGAGAACTACGACCAAGTCGTCGTTGATGTCGAAACCATGGGCGACCAGAAGGCCTATCTGCAGGAAGGTATGGTCTGCATCCTGTCCATGCACGAAGGCGTGGCGCTTGCCATCCAGCTGCCGCGTCACGTGACGCTCGAGATCGTCGAGACCGAGCCGGTCGTGAAGGGCCAGACGGCATCGTCGTCTTACAAGCCGGCGATCCTGTCGAACGGCATCCGCACAATGGTGCCGCCGCATGTCGACGCCGGCATCCGCGTGGTGATTGCGACCGAAGACAATTCCTACGTCGAACGCGCCAAGAACTAAGTTCGATCCGGTATCAAATCCAAGAAGCCCGGCGTTGACCAACGCCGGGCTTCTTGATTCACAGAGTTCTATAAGGCGAAATGCCGGCGGGGCGCAGGGTGCCCCGCCGGCCGCTCTCGCCGGTCACGATGCGCCATCACGGAGCGCAAGCGTGCTCAGCGTCCGGCGAGAAGGGTGCCGAAGTTGGACGCCTTGGAGCGGGCGATCGGTGCCTTCATGGCGTCGCCCTGTTCCAGCAACATGATCTGCTCCTTCAGGTGCAGCCTGATCTTCTTCAAGGCGCGCACCCGAATCCCGTCCGGCTGCGGACGACGCTGTTCCTCATCGATCTTCGCGGCGACGATCGAGTGGCGGGCTCTCAGGGCTTTCAGCAGTTGCTTCATGGCGATCTCCTTTCGTACCACCCGAATATGAGGTGTCGAAGTTGATTGTTCCAATTGATTGATTGTATCATCTCCATAGATATTCTCTATGGAGGTCCCATGCCTTTCCGCCCAAGTCATCGGCAATTGGAATATCTCGTCGCTCTCGGGGAGACAGGCCATTTCGGGGAGGCGGCAAAGCGCTGCCACGTGTCGCAGCCGACGCTCTCTGTTCAGGTTGCCCTGCTCGAAAAGCAGCTGGGGGTCACCTTGATCGACCGTATGCCGGGGCAGGTGGCGCCCACCCCTGTTGGTCTCGAGATCATTCAAGCCGCCAAGATCATCCTGAATGGGCTGGATGAAATCCGGGTTCTCGCTACCAGTTCCAAAGGCAATCTGGGCGGTTCCATCAGGCTCGGCGTTGCGCCATCGTTCGGGCCGTATTTCCTGCCGCATCTGCTGCCACGGCTGCATCTCCGGCATCCGGACCTTAAGTTGTACATCCGTGAGGACCGTCCCAGACTTCTGGAAAGAGCCGTGTTGCAGGGCGAGACGGATTGTGGCCTCGGCCCGATCCCGTTCGGACAGGAGGACTTCGTATCGGAGCAGATCTGTAGCGAGCGGATCTTTCTCGGGGTTCCCAAGGACCATCCTCTGGCGCAGATGGAAAGCGTGCCGATGGCGGCGCTGAAGGGGGCTCGAATGCTGACGCTGGGCCCTGGGCACCGGCTGATGGACGAGGTGCGCAAGCTCGCCGACATGTCCGGTGCCATCCTCGCTCTGGAATACGAGGGATCAAGCCTTGATGCGATCCGGCAGATGGTCTCGATCGAGATGGGGCTTTCGCTTTTTCCGGAACTGTATGTCCGATCCGAGGTGGCGAAGGACGAGGGTATTCGCCTGCTTACCATCACAGATTGGGAGGGAACGCGGGATATCGGCTTCTTCTGGCGCCGGGCATCGATGCGTGGAGGCCACTTCCAGGCGCTGGCGAAGCTGGCAGGCGCTGTCGCCGACCAATTGTTCGCCAGGAGTCCCTTAGAGAAGGATCCCCAGCCTGGCCGGGGATCCTGATGCCGTGATCAGGCAATGCCGCCGAGGCAGATGTACTTGATCTCGGTATAGTCATCGATGCCGTATTTCGAGCCTTCGCGACCGAGACCGGACTGCTTGATGCCACCGAAGGGCGCGACCTCGGTGGAGATCAGGCCGGTGTTGACGCCGACCATGCCGTATTCCAGGGCTTCCGCGACCCGGAAGATCTTCGCGATGTCCTTCGAGTAGAAGTAGGAGGCAAGGCCGAATTCGGTGGCGTTGGCGAGCTCAACCACTTCCTCTTCGGTCTCGAACTTGAAAAGCGGAGCGACCGGTCCGAAGGTCTCTTCGGTCGCAACCTTCATCGCGGTGGTGACGCCGGTCAGGATGGTGGGCTGGAAGAACAGCTCGCCCGCTTCTGCGCCGCTGCCGCCGAGCGCGATCTTGGCGCCCTTCGATACGGCGTCGGCGACGTGTTCCTTGACCTTCTCGATGGCCTTGGCATCGATCAGCGGGCCAGTGGTCACACCTTCCGCAAAACCGTTGCCGACCTTCAGCTGTCCCACCTTCTCTGCCAGCTTCTTGGCAAAGGCATCATAAACACCCGCCTGCACATAGAGGCGGTTGGCGCAGACGCAGGTCTGGCCGGCATTGCGATACTTGGAGATCATCGCGCCTTCGACGGCGGCATCGAGATCTGCATCGTCGAAGACAATGAAGGGCGCATTGCCGCCGAGTTCAAGACCCAGCTTCATGATCTGATCGGCACCCTGGCGCATCAGGATGCGGCCGACATTGGTGGAGCCGGTGAAGGTCAGCTTGCGGACCTTGTCATTGGCGCAGAGTTCCTGGCCGATCATGGCCGCATCGGTCGAGGTCAGCACCGAGAACAGGCCGGCGGGCAAACCGGCGCGCTCGGCGAGGATGGCAAGAGCCAAGGCCGAGAGTGGCGTCTGGGCGGCGGGCTTGGATACCATCGCGCAGCCGACGGCAAGTGCGGGAGCGACCTTGCGGGCGAGCATGGCGTTCGGGAAGTTCCACGGTGTGATCGCGCCGACGACGCCGACCGGCTGCTTGATGACCATGATCCGCTTGTCGGCCTGGTGGCCGGGGATCGTGTCGCCGTAGACGCGCTTGGCTTCTTCGGCGAACCACTCGACATAGGATGCGCCGTAGAGGATCTCGCCACGGGCTTCCGGCCAGGGCTTGCCCATTTCCATGGTCAGGATGGTCGCGAGGTCGTCGGCATTGGCGACCATCAGGTCGTTCAGCTTGCGGAGCACGGCGGCGCGCTCCTTGCCGGTCTTCTTCGCCCAAGCCTTCTGGGCCGTGTGGGCGGCGTCGATCGCCTTTGTCACTTCCGCCTTGTTGAGGTCCGGAAGTACCGCGATCACTTCGCCGGTTGCCGGGTTGGTGACCTCGAAGGTCTTACCAGACTGGCTTGCGGCCAGCCAATCATTGCCGACCAGCGACTTGTCGGTCGCCAGTGTCGGGTCCTTCAGCTTGTCAGTGAGAACTTTCGAAAGGGTCATGCCTCAGGCTCCTGCTGCGACTTCACGGATCGAGGCTTCGATCAGGTCGAGCGCCTCGTTGAAGACCTCGTCCTGAATGGTGATCGGGGCGAGGAAGCGGATTACGTTGCTGTAGACGCCGCAGGTCAAAAGGATCAGGCCCTTTTCCAGCGCCTTCAGACGCACCGCATTGGTGAAATCCGCATTCGGCTTGTCGGTTCCCGGGATCTTGAATTCGACGGCGTTCATGAAGCCGAGGCCGCGGATGTCCATGATGTGCGGAACGTCGGCGCGGATCGCTTCGAGGCGCTGCTTCAGACGGTTGCCCAGCTGGTTGGCGCGGTCGCAAAGCTGCTCTTCCTCGATGACGTCGAGGACAGCATGGGCGGCTGCGATCGCCAGCGGGTTGCCGGCATAGGTGCCGCCGAGACCACCGGGGCCGGGAGCATCCATCAGCTCGGCGCGGCCGGTGACGGCGGAGAGCGGGAAGCCGCCGGCGAGGCTCTTGGCCATCGTCGTCAGGTCCGGAACCACATCATAGTGTTCCATGGCGAAGAGCTTGCCGGTGCGGGCAAAGCCGGTCTGCACTTCGTCGGCGACGAGCAGGATGCCGTGCTGGTCGCAGATCTCGCGCAGCGCCTTCATCAGGGCACGCGGCACGTCGTAGAAACCGCCTTCGCCCTGGACCGGCTCAAGAATGATGGCTGCAACGCGCTTCGGGTCGACATCTGCCTTGAACAGCTTGTCGAGTACGTCGAGCGAGGTCTCGACGTCGATGCCGTGCATTTCGAGCGGGAAGGGAACGTGGAAGACGTCGCCCATCATCGGGCCGAAGCCGACCTTGTAGGGCACGACCTTGCCGGTCAGCGCCATGCCGAGGAAGGTACGGCCATGGAAGCCGCCGGTAAACGCGATCACGGCAGAGCGGCCGGTGGCGCATCGGGCGATCTTGATCGCGTTTTCGACGGCTTCGGCGCCTGTTGTTGCGAAGATCGTCTTCTTCTCGAAGTTGCCGGGTACGATCTTGTTCAAGCGCTCAGCGAGCGCGACGTAGTTTTCGTAAGGGACGACCTGGTGGCAGGTGTGCGTAAAGCGGTCGAGCTGTGCCTTCACGGCTTCAACCACCTTCGGGTGGCGATGACCGGTGTTGAGAACCGCGATGCCGCCGGCGAAGTCGATGTAGCGTCGGCCTTCGACATCCCAGATCTCCGAATTCTCAGCCTTGTCGGCATAGATCTGCGTGGTCATGCCAACGCCGCGGGAAATGGCGTCATTCTTGCGGGCTGAGATTTCGGCGTTCTTCATCGTTTTCATCCTGTGCGAAGGGTGGCCAGCGGCGTCGTTTCGGTCTTTGATCGCGCGCTGAGATATTTCCTACATTTTTTCTGTAGACTTGCAATATGCCTTGGCGGCATTATCACCCATGACTGCGAGATTTCGTAGAGGGACGCGTGGAAGATATCCGGTTCAAGATTGCAGAGGCGGCGAGAATGGCTGGGGTTTCCCCGTCCACCCTACGCCTGTGGGAGACGCAGGATCTCATCCAGCCGATCCGAACCGAGACGGGCCAGCGGCTCTATGATCGCATACTGGTGGATCGTCTGAAGCGGATTGCCTGGCTCAGGAGCGAGCGGGGCCTCAACCCCGCGGCGATCCGGGAGACGCTGCGCGAGATCTCTGCAGAGATCGAGGAGGATGCCTCAGATGTCGACGATGACGCGGCGGATATCCGGCCGGGAAGCCGCATCCGACGCCTACGACGCGACGCCAGCAAGACGCTCGAAAGTGTCGCGCAGGCCACCGGCGTTTCGGTTTCGCAGCTCTCCACATTCGAGCGCACGTCGCAGGGGCTTTCCTTCACGGCCCTTCACGAGGTGGCGCGCCATCTCGGTACGACGCTCGCGTCGCTGAGCGGGCAAGAAGAGGGGCGCGGTGGCGAGTCGCTGATCCGCGATGGCAAGTGGCCGTCATGGCCGACCACGTCCTCCGGTGTCGCGGTCCAGGTTCTGGCGGAGGGGCGCAACCAGATGGAATGCAACCGGTTCCAGTTGGCTCCCGGTGCCTCCAGCGAGGGTGCCTACCAGCACGAGGGCGAAGAGTTCATCCACATGCTCGCTGGAAGCCTCGAGATCATTCTGGACGGGGACAAGTTCTTCGAACTCCATGCCGGCGACAGCTTCTACTTCGAAAGCCGCCGGCCACATTCGTGGCGCAATATATCGAGTGGCGAGACCGTGCTCATCTGGATCAACACGCCGGCCACGTTCTGAAATCAGGACAAAAGAAAACCCGGCTACCGTTGCTGGTGCCGGGTTTCGATCTGCGTGGCTCAGTCTTACTGGCTGGCGACAACCGTCTTCTTGTCCCAGGCATAGCCGCCGCCGATGGCGACGTTGAGGGAGACGTAGCCGTTTGCCAGCTGCTGAACGGCCTGAGCCAGATTGGCCTGGGCGCTTGCAACGTTGCGCTGGGCATCGAGAACATCGAGCAGCGAGGATGCGCCGTCACGATAGCTTGCTGTTGCGAGCGAAAGGGCTTCCTCGTAGGAGCGTACGGTCGCCGTCAGCGCCGATACGGTCTGGCGCGTGCGGTTCACGGCGACCATGGCATTCTCGACTTCCGACACTGCGCCCAACACGGTCTGCTTCCAGGCGAGATAGGCTTCGCGGGCAGCGGCTTCGCGTGCCTTTACATTGGCGCGCCGTGTGCCAGCATCAAAGATCGGCAGATTCAGGCTTGGTCCGAAGCCCCAGGAGGTGGCATGGCCGCTTGCGGCCGAAGTTGCGACCAGGGTCGGGGAAATCGAACCGCTCAGCGAGATCGACGGATAGAGCGCAGCTTCGGCGACGCCGATTTCGGCGACGGCTGCTGCCAGGTTCCGCTCTGCGGCGCGAATGTCAGGTCGATTGCGGATCAGGTCAGCCGGCACGCCGGCGTTCACGCTGCCACGGGCATAAGGCTGGGATGCCCCCTTCTGGAGATCGGCGAGCAGGCTGGTCGCAGGCAAGCCGAGCAGCAAGGAAATGCGGTGAACTGACTGACGGAAGGAGATTTCAAGTCCGGGAATTTCGGCCAGCGTCGAGTTGACCAGACCCTCGGACTGGACGACGTCCAGGCGCGAAGCCGCGCCGGCTTCCAGCTGAAGGCGGGTCAGTTCGAGCGTCTCGCGGCGCGATCCCAGATTCTTGCGGGCGATCGCAATGCGCTCCTGGTAATAGCGGGCATCCACATAGGCCGAGACAACGCTCGACAGGAAGGTCAACTTGGCAACGTCGGCGCTGGCAAAAGCCGCATCGAGGGATGCCTTCGCGCTTTCCTTGGAACGGCGATACTGACCGAACAGGTCCAGCAACCAGGATACGCCGACGCTCCCTGTCGAGGTGTTCGTGGTATCGCTGTCCCGGCTGGTCAGTGCACCCGTGCCGTTGGTCCGAGAGACCTGGTGATCGGTGGAGAGGTTGACCTGGGGGAAGGCGCCGGAGTCGGCGGCATCGAAATTGGCTTCGGCTGCGGTGATCCGCTCAAGAGCCTGGAGGACATCGAGGTTCTGGGCGAGGCCCTTCTCGACCAGGCTGGTCAGGCGGGGGTCCCTGAACGCTGTCCACCAAGGCGCGAGAGTTACGTCTTGAGCCGCAGCCTTGGCGCTACCCTCTGAAAACTTGACGGGGAGGGTCGTCTGCGGCGCCTCATGGTCCGGGCCGACGACGCAGCCGGAAAGGAGGAGCATTGCGAGTGGTGCGACGGCACGAATCTTGAGCATCACGTGTTCCTGTACTTGTCCCCCGGTCTTGCCACGAGAGGGTCTTGAATTCCCTCGAGCCAGCGACCGCTTTACTCACGCAGGCTACCGCAGCACCCTACGCAATAGTTGGTTAAGATAGTTTGTCAATCATTGTGACGACAGCTCTTCTTTGGGTTTTGCACCGCCGAAGACCTGCCGGATGATGACGAAGAACGACGGAACGAAGAAGATTCCGAGCGCGGTGGCGGTGAACATGCCACCTAGAACGCCAATACCAATGGAATTCTGCGCTGCGGAGCCCGCTCCGGTTGCAATTGCCAGCGGAACGACACCGAGAATGAAGGCCAGCGATGTCATGATGATCGGTCGCAGTCGAAGTTTTGCAGCTTCGAGTGTTGCATCAATGACACTCAATCCGGCGGCCTGACGGTCCTTGGCGAACTCGACGATGAGAATCGCGTTCTTCGCCGCCAAACCGATCGTGGTGAGCAATCCGACCTTGAAATAGACGTCATTGGACTGGCCGAAGAAGCTTGCTGCGGCAACCGCACCCAGCACCCCGACCGGAACCGCCATGATGACGGAGAACGGTATGGACCAGCTCTCGTAGAGAGCGGCGAGGCAGAGGAACACGATCAGAACGGAGAGCGCGTAGAGCAGGGGGGCCTGTGAGCCAGAGAGCCGCTCCTGATAGGAGATGCCCTGCCAGGCGACGGTGTATCCACCATCCAGGTCTGCCGTCAGTTGCTCCATGGTGTCCATGGCGGTCCCGGAACTCACGCCCGCGCCGGCGGCGCCTTCCATCGAGATGGCGCTGGCGCCGTTGAAACGGCTGAGGGTCGGTGCGCCACTGATCCACTCCGTCTTGATGAAGGAGGAGAAGGGAACCATATCGCCACTCCCGTTGCGGGCGTGCCAGTGATTGATTGCATCTTCCTGCATGCGGTAGGGCGCATCCCCCTGGACATATACCGGCTTCAGTTCGCCGTTCAACGTGAAGTCGTTCACATCGCGACCGGCGAAGATGGTCGAGAGCATGTTGTTGACGGTGGCGATATCCAGCCCCATCGCCCCCATCTTCTCCTGGTCCAGTAGGAACTTGAGCTGCGTTTCGGCAGGCGGATTGTTGGAGCGGAAGGAGGTGACGTTCGAATTGCCCGCTGCGGCCTGTGCCAGCTGCTGTGACGCTGCGGTTAGTGCCTCGGTCCCGTTCTTTCCGCTGTCGACGAGATACATCGAGAAGCCGCTGGAGTTGCCGAGGCCTGGAATGGCAGGCGGCTGAAGGGGGAAGACCATGCCGTCACGCAGCGTGAAGAAATAGCCCATTGCGCGCTGCACGACTGCCGATGCGGCGAGCTGAGGCTCCTTCCGCAGGTCAAAATCCTTAAGCTTGGCAAAGACCAGGGCGTAGTTCTGGCCGGAGCCGGTGAACGAGAATCCAGACACCGAGAATACGTCCTGGATCGCATCCTTCTCCTTGTCGAGATAGTAGTCTTCGATCTTCTCGATGATCTCTTCGGTTCTGGTGACGGTCGCACCGTTCGGAAGCTGGACGATGGTCATGAGCACGCCCTGGTCTTCCTGTGGCAGGAACGAGGACGGCATACGCAGGAACAGCCAGCTCATGCCGCCGATCACGATGGCGAACATCAGCATGACACGCAGCGGTCGCTTCAGAAGATAGCCGATCGACGAGACATAGCCATTGGTGGCGTTGTCGAAGTTGCGGTTGAACCAGGCGGCGGGACCGCGCTTCGGCTTGTGGTGATCGACAGGCTTCAGCATGGTGGCGCAGAGCGCTGGCGTCAGCACGATCGCGACGAGTGCCGAGAGCAGCATCGCCGAGACGATCGTCACGGAGAACTGGCGGTAGATGATACCAGTGGATCCACCGAAGAACGCCATTGGAATGAACACCGCCGTCAGTACCAGTGCGATGCCGACGATTGCACCGGTGATCTCGCCCATCGACTTCTCGGTCGCCTCGAGCGGTGACAGACCTTCCTCGGTCATGATGCGCTCGACGTTTTCAACCACGACAATGGCGTCGTCGACGAGAAGGCCGATCGCTAGGACCATGGCAAACATGGTCAGCGTGTTGATCGAGTATCCCGTGAGAGCGAGGATGCCAAAGGTACCGAGCAGCACGACCGGGACTGCGATCATCGGAATGAAGGTTGCCCGCAGGTTCTGCAGGAAGATCAAGAGGACCACGAAGACCAGCACGATTGCCTCGATCAGCGTGTGCACGACCTTCTCGATCGACAGTTCCACGAAGGGCGTGGTGTCGTATGGATAGGTGATTACGACATTCTCGGGCAGCGACGGAGCGATTGTCGCAAGCTGCGTCTTGACCCGATCCGCCGTGTCCAGCGCGTTGGCGCCGGTGGCCAGATTGACCGCGAAGCCCGTGGCCGGATTGCGGTTCGAACGGGAGTTCGTCGCATAGCTTTCCTGCCCAATCTCGATGCGCGCCACGTCGCTGAGGCGGACGGTCGCTCCGTCCGTTTCGGTCTTCAGAATGATCGCCTCGAAGTCCGAGACCGATTGCAGCTGGCTCTGGGCGGTGACGGTGACATTCAGCTGCTGTCCTGCCGGTGCCGGCTGGCTGCCGAGGGCACCTACCGAGACCTGGGTGTTCTGCGCCTGGATCGCGGCTGTAACGTCGGTTGCAGTCAGCTGGAACTTGTTCAGCTGGAAGGGATCGAGCCAGACCCGCATCGCATAGCCGGTCCCGAAGACCTGGATGCTGCCGACGCCTTCCAGTCGCTTGATCTGGTCCTCGATCTGGGTCGAGAAGATGTCGCCGAGGACCACATTGCTGCGCTTTCCGTCCGTCGAGACCAGCGCGCCCACGAGCAGGATGCTGGAGGTCGATCGGGTGACGGAGATGCCGGCCGTCTGGACGACGTCGGGCAGCTGGGACTGGACGAGCTGCAGCTTGTTCTGGACCTGGACCTGCGCGATTTCAGGATCGACCGAGGTGCCGAAGGTCAGAGTGACACTGGACGAGCCCGTGCTCGAGGATGACGTCATATAGGTCAGGTCATCGAGACCGGTCATGCCGTCCTCGATGATCGATGTCACTGATTTCTCGACCGTTTCAGCGCTCGCGCCATTGTAGCTGGCGGAGATTCGGACGGTCGTCGGAGCGATTTCCGGATACTGGGCGATCGACAGGCTCGAAATTGCTAGTGCGCCGCCCAGCATGATGATGATCGCAATCACCCAGGCGAAGATCGGGCGTCGGATGAAGTACTTGGCCATGGATTATCCCCTAATGCCTTTCGTGGCTTGCCTCGGCACAGTCAAGGCTGTGCGGCGGGGGCGGCAGCAGGGGCTGCGGCCTCTTCGACGATACCGTCTGCATTGATGGTCGCTTCAACCGGCTGGACAGGCGCGCCGTCGCCGATGCGCTGGAAACCGTCGACGATCAGCTTGTCGCCATCGGCGATGCCGTTTGCAACCAGCCAGTTGTTGCCGGACACCTCGGCCGCCGTGAAGGTGCGGGTCTCCACGGTGTTTTCTGCGGTGACGAACTTGGCTGTCAGTTCGCCGTTCGGGCTGCGGTTTGCGGCACGTTGGGGGATCAGGTAGCCGTTTTCAGTTCCGACGTTGACAGTCGCGCGGACATACATGCCCGGGAGGATGAGATTGTCGGGATTGTCGAATACGGCACGGATCGAATAGGTGCCGGTCGTCTGGCTGACCGCCATTTCCGACATGTCGAGCTTGCCGACGACCGGATACTCGATGCCGTCCTCCAGCATCAGCCTGATATCCGTCGTCTTGCTCTGGCTCTGTTCAATGCGACCTGCCTCGATTGCCTCACGCAGGCGGAGCAGATTGACGCTCGATTCCGTCAACTCGATATAGATCGGATCGAGGCGTCGCAGGGTCATCAGGCTGTCGGCCTGATTGGCGGTGACGACATTGCCGATCGAATAACGCGAGGCGGTGGTCACGCCCTCGAAGGGCGCGCGGATTTCCGTCAGGGCCAGTTCGATCTCGGCCGAGCGCAGCGCGGCCTTGGCCTGGGCAACGTCGGCCTCGGCCTGGAGCAATGTCACGCGCGCATTTTCCAACTCGACCTGCGTTGCACCGGAACCGACCAGGCGTTCCTGGCGGGCAAGGTTCGACTGTGCCGTCGGAACGCCTGCTTCAGCCTTTTGCAGGCTGGCCTGCGCCTGGGCAAAGGCTGCGCGATAGGTGTCGTCCTCGATCTTGAACAGCAGATCGCCTTCCTTGACCTCGCTGCCTTCCCGGAAGGCGATTTCCTGGATGACGCCGCTGACGCGCGGACGGATCTCCGCCATCTGAAATGCGGAGGCGCGACCGGGAAGTGTGGTCGTGATCTCGTGCGGGCTCTGTTTCATGATGACGACACTGACCTGTGCCGGCGGTCGGGCGCCCCCCTGGCCTGCTCCGCCGCCACCGGACTGTGTGGTGCTGGAGTCGCTGCAACTCGACAGGGCGATGGCGGAGAGGAGAAAGGTCGATATCAGGTGAAGCCGACGTGTCATGAATAATCCCACTGAAAAAAACAACGAACCCGAAAGACAGGCAAGCGCCTTGCCGTGGCCGGCATCGGTGCGTCCGCAGTCAGGCTGCCTCGCGGGAGGCGAAAGTCAGTTGAAGTGACGTAATCTGATGATCGTCACTTGGCAAGGGGCGCACGAAGGGCTGTGTCGATGAGGTCGAGCACTTGGTCACAACGTGTTGCCATTATGTCAGCCTTTTCCAACCCGACCATGACAGGATGAATAAAGCAGGTGAGGGCGTCGAACGTGGCATTCGCTGCTTTTTCGGCGTCATCGACGTGATAGAGGTCCGCGCAGACGCCGGCACGTATGATGTCGGCAATCATGTCGACCACCATATTCCGGAAACGTTCTCCGCAGTCCAGCTCTTCCCTGATGGTCACCAGGATCATCTCGAAGACATAGGGTGCGTCGGTCTGTCCCGAGAGATGCTCCTGCATCAACTGGTGCGCCAACGCTCTCAGGCGCTCCGGTGCAGGGCGGTCTTGCGCCAGCGCGCGCAGGGCGTCGAGGGTCTCCCCGATTGCCCGCGTCGCGATGGCATCGACCAGGCTTGTCTTGGTGCGAAAATGCTTGAAGACATTGGCCGGTGACATCGACAGCTCGTTGGCGATGTCGGCAATCGTGACGCTTGCATAGCCGTGGGCGCGGAACAGTTGTTCCGCCATGTTCAGGATCTCCTCACGGGTCTCTTCAGCCGGGCGGCGAGGGCGTCGTGTCGTGCCTCCGCCGGACGGCGACGGGCTGCAAGCCATCGAACCTGTGCAGTGATCGTGATCCATCGAGCCAGAGGGTCCTTCAGAAGTAGGGTGCGAGGTTGGCGCGCACCCGCGCCCAAGGAGTTTCACCGCGATCGTCGGGGATGAAGTTCTCTCCGGTGATTGCTTCGTAAGCCCTGATATAGACCCTCGAAGTCTCTTCGACCAGCGTTTGCGGGATTTCCGGTATCGCGTCGACATAGGGATCGCAGCGTTCTGCGACCCATGCGCGGACGAAGTCCTTGTCGAAGCTTTGCGGACGTTCGCCCTTTTCAAAGCTCGCCAGATAGCCATCGGCAATCCAGTAGCGGCTGCTGTCGGGTGTGTGGATTTCGTCGGCCAGGATGATGCTGCCGTTCTCATCCGTGCCGAATTCGTATTTCGTGTCGACGAGGATCAATCCCCGTTCAGCGGCCAGTTGCTGACCGCGGGCGAAGAGGGCAAGCGCATAACGTGAAAGCGTTTCCCACTGTTCGGCGGTTAGCAGCTTCTTGTCGACGATCTCGGCTGGCGTCAGCGGTTCGTCGTGACCGCCATCAAACTCTTTGCTTGTCGGTGTGATGATCGGTTCTGGCAGCTTCTCGTTGTCGCGCATGCCATCGGGCAATGTGATGCCGTACATGCTGCGCTCACCCTTCTTGTAGAGAGTGAGGATCGAGGTTCCCGTGGTGCCGGCCAGATAGCCGCGAACGACGATCTCGACAGGCAGGATGTCCAGACGCTTGCCGATCACCACGTTGGGATCGGGATAGGCGATCACGTGATTGGGGCAGATGTCGCTGGTCTTCTCGAACCAGTAACGGGCTGTCTGGGTGAGAACCTGTCCCTTACAGGGAATGCAGGTCAGGATGCGGTCGAAGGCGCTTAGCCGATCGGTGGAGATGATAATGCGACTGCCGTCGGGCAGATCGTAGTTCTCGCGGACCTTGCCCCGATAGTAGTTCGGCAATTCCGGATAGTGGGCTTCGGACAGGATGCGCATGTTTGTCCTCGATGTCTCGACGGTCGGGAGCACCTCGCAGGGCGCGGCTTCTGCCTCGCGGTACCTGAAAGTCTGTTGTCTTTCAAAGAAAAAGCGCATGGCCCGGGGGCCATGCGCAGGCTCCTGTCCCGACTGCTCAGGTTGCCGTGTGATGCAGACGCGTGTTGAACAAGCCGTTGTCGGTCGCCTTACGCAGCGACTTGGCGGCCGCCAGCACGGCGAGATCGACCAGTGGCTCGACGATGATGACCGTCATATAGGCGGCTCCGAAGGTCGCGATGCTGGCCATGCTCTCCGCTGTAAAGCCGTGACCATAGAGTGCCCAGAACGCCACCCAGGCGACGATACCGCCCTGATAGGTCGTCGAAAGCGCAAGCGCGTCGCGATAACCGACATCGACATAGGCCTTGCTCTTAGGGATCAGGCGTCCGGCCAGATGGCTGATCCCAAAAAGAGGTATGATGAGCGTCGTGACGTTCATTCCGTATTGTGGGAGGTCGAAGGGCGCAAAGAAGAGCCCCTGCAGGAGAAGGCCGAGTGCAAGTCCGATGGACGCAGCAGCGCCTCCGAACATCAGGAAGAGTGTCGAGCCGAGGATCAGGTGCACTTCGGAGACGCCCACCGGATGGTGTGGCAGAACTTCGAAGAAGGAGAAGACGAGTGTCGTCGTGATGATGGTCCTGCCTGCGAGGCCGCCGAGCGATGGTCTGGTTTTCAGGTCATCTTTCGCCATCTTGGCGATCAGGCCGAATGAAAGAGCGGCCGTTGCTAAGCTGAGTGCAAGCTTGGCGCCGTCGACGACGCCGGGTTCGATATGCATGGTTCAAGTCCTTTCGTCCGCGCCCACCGCGCGGGAAGAGTGAATGCCGCGTTCACGGCGCCAAGTGATGGCAGGTCTCCTGGCTCACGGGTCAGGGCTTCAGTCCGCCTTATCAGCACGGTGGCCAATGGCATGTCGGACGTCGCTCGCCGTTCACAGTTGCGGGGGCAGCCACGGTCTCGGCCCCTGATGGGTAGTCCTCACCGTATTCCCTCTTCGTCCACCCGTCGGGTCTTGTCCGGGCGGAACCATCACACCCGAAGATTAGGCTCCTCCGAAGACTGTTGTCCAGCCGATTGCGACACCATCAGTGGCGGTTGCCACCAGCGGATTGGCAAATGGCAATTTGCCACATTGTCCCCTTCGGCAAGGACACCCTACATTCCATATGGCTCCACTATAGAAGAAGGCAGACTGATGGGTGACGTAATTTTCCGAGTGCCATTGCTGGGCTGGATGCTGAAGGAGGCGATCCACGGGCCGATCACGGCCAAGGTCCTCTTCATCGTCAACCTGCTGCTGGTCTGGCTACTCGCCATCCTCGCTTTCGGTTACCCGGCGATCATCATTCCCGCCCTGACGGCCGTGCCCGTGATGTTCGTCGTGCTGATCCTGATCACCAAAGGGTAAATGCAAATGAGAGCCTTTTAACCGGGACGCTGCAATCCCATCTGAGGAATAGGCGAATGACGCAGGCTCTGGTCTGTGGTTGCGGCGTAGATTGAGTAGCCGCGCGGAGCCTCCCACAATTTTCACTGCAAAATCAGATACTTATAAAAAACGACAGTTTTTTGACAAATGGCTGTTGACGGTTTGCGGGAGTGGCCGTATAAGCCGCTTCACCGAACGAGAGGCGGCGCCGCATGGCCCGCCGGACTGGTTCAGACAAGATCT
>NZ_JAUSUW010000019.1 GCF_030814435.1 Peteryoungia aggregata LMG 23059 | reverse complement strand
GATCATCTGGACGATCTGCCGCCTGCGGGCAACGAGCGCCGAGAGGGCCTGGGTTTCCGCATCCTTGAGCGGTCGGAGCTCGGGCCTTGTCGCCAACACATAAGCGGCGATCACTGCCGCATCGATGGCGTCGGTCTTGGCTCGACGGCCGAGCGCATTGGCATAGGCGCGCACCTGTGCCGGATTGACCACGACTACGGCAAACCCGGCTGCGGACAGTCCGGCCACGGCTACCGTCTCGAAGCCGCCGGTCGCTTCAAGCGCCACCACATCGGCACCGAGCGGCTGCAACCGCGACACCAGATCGTCGATGCCGGCTTGTGTGTTTTCCACTTGGAAGACCGAACCGGACGGCGCCACGGCCACATCCAGGCGGTCTTTCGAAACATCAATCCCGACCACGATATCCATCTTATCCCATCCTTGCCTAAACGGACTTTGCCTGCGCAAGCGGCCCTGGCGACTGTTCGGGTTCGATGGAACGGCGGACGGAGACCCTTGCTCTCCCACGGGCTTGGTGTCCCAAAGAGGCTTCGGTCTCCCATCCGCCACCGCAAAAGGCATTACAGCCTCCAATGCGGATTTTGGGAAGTTACAAGGCGGTCACGTCGCGAAGCAGCGAGTGGGGGTGATCCTGGCTGCGGATCGGACGCCGAACGCAGGGAGGCATACCTCCCGCGGCTCCATCACGGACCCCAGGATGCCGTCCCAATGGTCGGGACCGAAAGAAATGCCGTCGTGCGCGCGACGCCTACAGATGCATCGTCATGGCCACCCGACGCTCGGGCCCCAATCCCTTGCGGATTTCCGCTTCCAGTATCGCATGGAGGCGTGGAGAAAGCTGCGATCGCTCGACAATCGCAAGTCCCATAGTCTCGTAGAAGGGTGCATTGAACGGAGCGAAGCGGTCCGTTGTCAGCGTCAGTCTTTCAAGATTTCGCAGTTTTGCCTCGTCGATCACGGTGGACAGAAGGCGTCTGCCGAGACCCCTGCGCTGCCAGTCAGGGTGGACATCCATCTCTCCTACGTGAACACAATCGTCCGCAACGTAACCGCCGCAGTAGCCAATGACAGCACCTGAAACATCCGTGGCAACGAACAGCAGTCCGTTGTCAAAATACAGTTTCAACTCTTCGTCGCTGCTCGCCTCTGCCGGGCCGCTTACGGCACCCGCAGCCCGCAGCGTTTCGAACGCCGCGAGCTCCACGTTCCTGATCGCTTCGAAGTCGAGCAGACTGGCAGTTCTCACAAGCATCAACCCGCACCATCTTCCTTGTTATGTCCGCAGGTAAAGCAGTCATTGTATCAACCCGATGACAAGTGGCTATGCCGCCCCCCGCCCGCCTCCCCCTTGAGGGGGGAGGTCGCCGCAAAGGGGCGGGTGGGGGTGATCCTGGCTGCGGGTCACACGCCAGACGCAGACTGAGGTGCCACCGCGACACCCCACCCCGGAGCTGCGCTCCGACCCTCCCCCTCAAGGGGAGGGTCCACCCACCTTGTCTCCCGCGCGCCCCGTCAGCCGCACCAGAACGCCCAGCCCCCACCAGGCGGTGAACGAGGCGAGCGTCGCGCCGGCCAGCATGGTTTCCGCCGGTGACAACCGCCCCTCCAGCCCGAGTTGGGCCGCGCCCCAGAGCCCCACCGGCCCGCCGAAGATCAGCCCGCAGGCGACCCCGGTCAGGAAGCGCACGGCTGCCTCGCGGCGATGTTTGGGAAGCAGATAGACCAGCGAGATCGCGGAACCCGCGACAGCGCCGATCAGACGGGCGGAAGTGACGCCGCCGTCATGGCCGAAGTCAGTCATTTGTTCATCTTTCTCGCCTAGCTTTTCATCCTGCGCCGGCCGGAACGATCCCGCCCTCAAGGCCGCGGCCGGCGCAACCCTTCCCCTCATCGCCGCAAACCTTCCCCTCATCGCCGTTGTCCAGCCACTTCACATTTCAGATGAAGCGGCTCCGGATTGTCGAACCCGTGGAATCGCTTGGCGGAAGCCGTTCAGACAGTGAGTCCGGCGGCATGGAGGGTGGGGCAAGGTCCCTGCAGCGCGCGCTCCGTCCACATCCGATCTCATCCTCGGTCCAACACAGACAACTCTGCCAGGATTTCATCAGGGCTTCACAAAAGCCGGCTTTAGTAGCGCCGGGTGAATTTCGGGGGAAATGTGATGGCCTATGCTTCGGATCTGTCGCGCGCGCCGCGCGGCACCGTCCAGGAGAAACCGCTCCTGCTCGCGCTTCTGGTGACGCTGACACTGTCTGCCGTCTTCGTCACGTTTCCGCAGATCGACATCGCGCTCAGCCGGTTCTTCTATGTCGAGGGCCAGGGCTTTCCGGCGGCGAAGATCACGGCGCTCAACACGTTCCGCGCCTTCGGCCAGTATTTCCCGCTGACACTCACCATCGTGCTGGTCTTCGGCCTCGTCCTGAAGCTGATCTATCCCTCGCGACCATCGTTGTTTCCGCCGCGCTTCACGCTCTATTTCGCCAGCCTCTTCCTGCTCGGCCCGGCGCTTCTGGTCAACGGCATCTTCAAGCCGCTCTTCGATCGCCCCCGCCCGCGCCACATCACCGAATTCGGCGGCAACGAGATCTTCGTCAAGGCCTGGGGCCTTGGCGGACAGTATTTTGACGACCGTTCCTTCGTCTCCGGCGAAGCCGCCGTGGTGGTCTGTCTGATCCCGCTCGCCTTCTTCGTGCCGGTCGTCTGGCGGGCCTGTGTCTTCTGGCTTCTCAGCCTGTTTGCGGCGCTGACTGCGCTCAACCGCATCGCGTTCGGCGCGCATTTCCTCTCGGATGTGCTGATCGCCGCCGGCCTGATGGGCATCCTCGCCATCGCGCTCGGCTATCTCTTCTACGGCCGCGCCGGCGCACGGGCCTGCGATGCCAGCCTCGAAACGGCCATGACCGATCTCGGCCACACGCTGCATGCGGCCCGCCGCGCAGGCATCGCCGCCATCCTCCGCCGGCTGTCCCTCGTCCCGGTTTTCCTCGCACCCGCGCCCTCGGCAACCGACGACAGCAAGGCCTGATCAGGCTCTCCCCCGGTTCGGATACGCCTCTGTCCCGGACCGAGAGGCCCGGGATCAGCCTTCAAAACCGCATGGACCGAAACGTCAGCGACACCCGCCGCTGCCGCATCACCCGCAGCCCGTCGATCACGTCCGACCGCCGCGCCGGGATCGCATGCGTCCAGTCACGCCGCGCCGGTCCGGCGAGCACCAGCAGGGAACGCGGCAGCAACATCGAAGCCCGCGTCTCTCCGCTCTCAAGGTTCGCAAACCGCATTTCGCAGGCCGACAGCAGACTGAGCGAGGCGATAACATCGCCGAAACACGGCTCGCAATCGACATGCGCGCTGATCCCCTGCCCGGGCAGATATTCGTTGGCGATCACCTGGTCCGGTACGGCTAAGAAAAACCCGTCCGCCACCAGCCGCTCCGCCAGCCCCTGCAAAACCTCCGGCAAGGGCCCGATCCGACTCTCCACCGTGGCGCTCCTCGCTCGGTAGTCATAGCGATACCCGAAATGCCGCACTCGCCGCTTCAGTTCACCACTCCACTCGCCGGCATCCAGGAAGGCGATTAGCGCGGCTTCCTGCTGAGGGGTGATCCAGTCGGGGATCACGCTGGCGCCGGGTAGAAGATCGCGGGCAGGGAAATACATGTCAATCACCACTAGGAAGCCAACAAGGCTGTACGGAGATTGAGATCCACGTGGATCACAGGCGCGACGGATGCAAAGTAACGGAGGGGGATGCGGCGAGACTAAGCGCGACCGTTTATTTCTCGCATTGCCATTATGTATGCATAGTCCCTTCTGTAGGTTTCTAAAAGAAATCCAATCCTTGGACTGGGGAAACCGCGCCAACAGCCGAAAAACTCAGATGACCAGGGCAGGACCACTATGTTTTTCGCATCAAGATCGAAGCGCGTTGCATACGGGAGTCCCATCTCATCCAAATGCAGTGAGTTTTGCACAATAATATCAATGCTTTGACGCTGCAATATTTTAAGATTTTTGGTGCCGAACGAGATTCGACAGCCATATTCGGCTGTTTCTTCATCTTGTAATACGTCCAGAATCAAACAAGGGCGAAGCCTTAGCTCGCCCTTGGGGTTCGTCTCGGGGAAATATGCCGTTACTATGTCGAATGCGGATGGCGGTTGAGACGCCCAATCAAATCGACTGCGAGAGTCCAAACCCATCGACGAGCTTCCATTTCCTCACATTGGCGGATTTTTCAGCTTTATCCCGTAGCAATTTGACCGCCTCTGGGGTCACGTCATCGCAAGGTGCGAAAACTTCAGGCGGAAATCGGTCTTCAAACCGAATTTCACCGCTATTTTTCATAGGTGTAGACATTGAATGTCTCCCAACTTTCTAGTTAGCATCAGATAAGCACGTAATTCACGTTGGTTCAACGGCTCATTCGACCACTACGTTCCGTAGTTTAATGAGCATTCCTTACGTCGCGCTTAACTCCGAGCTCTTGGCTCTTGATATTTAAGTGGTGTGCCTATCACAACTTTCAACACGAATGAAAGTGCACAATTGCCACAGCCGTCAACGCTGCGGAACACCCCTCAATACCCCACCGCCTCCCGCTTCTCCTCCTCCGTCAAAAACGCCGCCGCCCCGACCCTGGCCCAAAGCGCATCGCGCTCCACCGAAAGCCCCGCCACCGTATCGAGGTCCGGCACCAGCCGCAGCGCCTCGCCGGTCAAGTCGCCCAGAAACACCGAAAGCGACGCCCCCGTGCGGGTCACCAGCGGCAGCACGGTCAGCCGATAGAAGGCGCGGTTGGCCTCCTGGTAATTGGCATAGGTGTTGTCGCCGGGAATGCCTAGCAGCATGGGCGGCACGCCGAAGGCGAGTGCGATATCGCGGGCAGCGCCATTCTTCGCCTCGACAAAATCCATGTCCTTGGGCGAAAGCCCCATCGATTTCCAGTCGAGCCCGCCTTCCAGCAAAAGCGGCCGCCCGGCGCGCATCGGCCCGGAATAGCCCTCGTCGAGCTCCACCTTCAGCCGCTGATACTGGTCGGCGGAGAGATTGCCGCCTTCCTTGGGCTGATAGACCAGCGCGCCGGAAGGCCGGGCCGAATTGTCGAGCAGCGCCTTGTTCCAGCGCCCCGCCGCATTGTGCAGGTCGAGCGCAACTTGAGCTGCTGCGAGCGGCGCAAAACCCTCGTGATCGTCGAGCGGGTGAAACAGCTTCAGATGCAAGAGCCCGTCCAGCGCGATCCGCCTGGCCTTCGTGCCGGCGCGGTAGTCATAAGCCAACGGCCAGCCATCCGCCCCGGTCACGACGCTCACCCGGTCCGGCCTCAAGAGATGCAGTTCCGCCCTCCCAGCACCGATCTCCACCGCCTCGACGTAAGAATTGCCCGAAAGCAGCAGCTGGCCATACAGCGTTTCCAGAAAATCCGCCCCCGTCATCGCCCCGTTCGGCCGTGCCAGCAGGGCAAGCGCCGGATGCGCCTCCCGTTCGACCGCCGCCTGATAGGCAAGAAAACCGATGCTGGCGGCTGCCTCCGACACCAAACGCACGCAGCGATGCGCCACCGGGTTTTTCATGAAGCCTTCCCGCGCCAGCGCCGCGTAATTCCGCCCCGTCCAACGCGCCTCGCCCTCGCCCGCAATCAGCGCCAGGGCCGTGCCAGGTCGCGGATGCAGCGCCTTTTCTTCGGGCATGGAGGTTCGATCCCGGACGGAAGCCCAGGGCAGACGGAAGTGGAGTTTCATGGGGATGTCCTCTGAAATGAATGTCGAGACTCGGGCAGCGCGGCAGTGCTCGTCAAAACACCAATCCTGCGCTATATTCGCTCTATGAGTTCAAAGGCGAAAATCGGTCGTGTTGACGAGAGGCGGAACAGCGATGGCCGCAAGGCTGCGGTCGCGTCTTCCGAAGGCGTCGTGTTGAAGACCGCAAAGCCTGTTGCAGTCAGGCCGGATCTCGACGATTTCGTCGAAGACCTGCTCGTCACCGACAAGATCATCCTGGATCATCTGGCCAAGTGAGCGCATGAGCGAGCCCCTCTGGATTGCAATCGAGGATGTGATTGCGATCAACAGACGGTTGCTTCTCGGCACATCGGAGAACCACTTCCTGCGCGATCGCTCCGCCCTCGAAGGCGCCCTTCACCGTCCGCGTTTCCAGGCAGAGTATCACCAGATATCGTCGGTCTCCTGGCTCGCCAGCTGCATCATCCAGTCGATCGGCAAGGCGCATGCCTTCGAACAGGGCAACAAGCGGACAGCCTGGCTTTCGGGCCGTTATTTCATTGCAATCAACGGCTACCGATTGTTTTTCGATGCAGAACAGCAGGAGCGCCTGAAATATGTGATCGAGGAGCTGATCATCGGTACCGACGACCCGTCCCTGCTCGCGGACCGATTGGAGCCCTTGCTAAGCCCGGCCTGACACGCCCCTCACACCCGCCCCCGCACCGCATCCCCCACCACATAATCCGCCGCAAACCGCTCCTCGCGCAGCGGCTTCACGCGCCGGATGCTCTCCTCATAGAGCGGATGGGCCTTGTAGGCGGCAAGCGCCGCCTCATCCTCGAATTCACCGTAAACCACGAGGTCGATGCTGCGGTGAAAACCGTCGGTCTTCACATTCGTGCCGATCTCCAGCCGCGTGGCACTCGGGATCTCGGTGAGGATCGAAAGCCCCGCCCGGACCGCCTCGACATTCTCAGGTTTCACGGTGAAAAAGACGATATGGCGGATCATCGGGCAGCCTCGCAATCTGTTGCAGCGCACCAGCCGATAGCATCGCCCGGCCTGTCGCTCAATGTGCCGCTTGGCCGTTTCACACCATCAGCCCGGCCCTGACAGCCGCATCGAAGGTCCTGGCCGTCACAGCGATCTTTTTCGCCCGGTCCGTCCCGTTGACGATTTTTCGCGCACCGGTCCAGTCCGCCTTGGCGCCTGAAAAGAAATCCGCAAGCCTCGCTCCCGAGAACAGCCCCTCGGTCATGCCGACCACCAGAATGGTCGCGGATACATCGAGCCGGAGCGCCAGATCCGGCTCGGCCACCAGGTCGAGCCCGGTCACCCGGCTCATCCTGGCATAATTCTCGCGGTGGGTGATCTGCACCAGCCCCCGGCCATGATAGCTCCGCCCCTGATCATCCCGCCGCCAATAGGGCACCGTCACGGTCGGCAGCTTTCCACCGCGCCAGGCGCGCTCCAGCCGCGCCACGGCCTCCTCGTCGGTCTCCGCCAGCGTCTCGCGCACCGCCTGCATCGTGCCGGCAGTCTCGTGATGGGCGGTTGCCAGCATATAGGCGAGCCAGCGCGGATCGACCCAGCCGCGCGCGGAAAAGCGCGTCAGCACCGCCTCCACGCCCTCCACCTGCCCCTGGCTCAGCCGCCCGCCGAACACGGCGTTGCGCAGCCCCGCGAAGACGATTCGCCGGTCGATCCGCATGGTCAGATCCTTAATGTCGGAGAAAGAACAGCCGTCCCGGGCGCGACGGGCACCTGCGGCCATGAAAAAAGTTCGGAATTAAAACGATTGAAGAAATTTCAATCGTTTAGAGCCCGTTCCGTTCATATTTACAAAGGATTAACGCTGTGGAACTTTCAGCCCACAGACACGTTGGGAGCCCAGACTTCCAAACCCGAGGAGGGAAGAGATGCAGACGAACACTTCGACCAAGACCGCCGCTCCGGCAACGATCCCGGCCCATGTCCTGCAGCGCCTCGAAAACGAATGGCGCCAGGTCCGCCAGCCGGCCCCGCCCAGCAGCGAGTCCAAGTAACCCGATCCACCGTATCGCGTGGAAAAACCGGCGTCCGAAAGGGCGCCGGTTTTTTCGTTTGGGGTGCCAATGCCCCTCATCCCCTGCCGGGACCTTCTCCCCGTGAACGGGGAGAAGGCGGATCCGATGGGCGGCGGCGTCTCCGTCTCCCCGCCTGCGGGGAGAAGGTGCCCGAAGGGCGGATGAGGGGCAAAGCCGCGCACATCATGTCCCCTCACCCTGAGGTGCCCTCGCTCTGCGAGGGCCTCGAAGGGTCGAGGCCTCAAGGTTGAAATAAAATACTTCGAGGTCCACACTACCTGCGGGCACCTCAGCATGAGGGATCTCACACCCCCCGTATCCGTGGCTCGCTCCCGCCCTCCAGCATCAGCGCCGTCAACGCCCAGACCAGCGCATCCAGCCGGTCCGGCGAGCGCCCGTTCGACAGCCCCTCCGGGCCGAAATCACACATCTGGTCCTCGAGCTCGACAAACCGTCCGGCATGCAGAACCCGCCCCTGTTCGTACAAAGCCGCCACCGGTTCGGCGCGCAGGAACTTGCCGCGCGTGGCCCTCACCACCGTCACCGGCAGCCGCGCCTCGATGCCCTCAAGCACGGCGCGCACCATATCGCCGCCCTGGTTCACCTCGGCCACCACCCGGTCAGCCTCAAACCGTCGATACGCTGAAACCACCGCGCGGGCCCAGCCCGCCGGGCCGGCCCCCTCGACCGAACAATCTGATAGCACCACCGCCTGACCATTTTTCTTCAGCCCGGCAACCACAATGCCGCAGCAGGCGGACACGCCCCCCGCCGGCGGATCGACCGCCACGACGATCCGTCGCAAGGGTTCTGCCAGTTTCACGACGATCTCGTCGAGCCGCGCCCGCTTCCACAAAGCGTCCGGCCGGTCCTCGATCAGCTCGCCGTCCAGCTCCTGCCGCCCGAGCCGTGTCCCGCCATAACGGGCGGCAAGCGCCGCCAGAAACCCCGGCGCCAGATGCGCCGCATTGGCCGAAGTCGCCATCCTCGTAATCCGCGTCGCCTCATCCGCCATCAGCCGCTTCAACAGCGGCACCGGCCTTGGCGTCGTCGTCACCACCTGGCGCGGATCATCGCCCAACCGCAGCGCAAACTGCAGCATGTCGAAGGTCTCGTCGGCATGTTTCCATTTGGCGAGTTCGTCACAGCATATGATTTCTAGCAACGTAGGGGGAAAAGCGGATTTTTATTAAAATGCGTTTCTACCTGACGTACTCGTCGCACCAGGCGAGATGAAATTGCGGCCCGCGCAGGCTTTCCGGGTCTTCGGAGGAAAAGATCTGCGCAATCGCCCCATTCGGCCAGACAAGCCTGCGTCTCGAAATCTCCACCTCCGGCCGCATCCGCCTGGCAATCCTCGTCAGCCCCGAGGCCCCGTCGATCATCACCTCGCGGGCATCCCCCAGCGTTTCCGCCACCAGCGCAATCCTCAAATCCGTCCGCTTGCCCGCCGCCAACACCTGCGCCTGCACCCATTCGGCCCCGGCCCGCGTCTTGCCCGATCCCCGCCCGCCGAGGATCAGCCAGCTCCGCCAATCTCCCTCCGGCGGCCATTGCTCGGGCCGTGCCAGAAGCCTCCAGTCCCGGGCGAGAAAGGCGATATCGGCGGGGGTAAACCGCGAAAGGTCGGCGATGTCTGCGGAATCAATCGGGTGCGGCATCACAAGATCTGCTGGCAATCGACCTGATACACCGATGACGAGTCTTGGGTCCCCACGCTCTTCTGAGATCATCCAGTTTGCTATCAAGCGGCACTGGGTCTTCGCCTCTTGCATCCTAGTTGATAAGTGAATCATTCGCTCTGTAAAGTCGCTGACAATACCAACGGCCAACGGACAGATTGAGGCTTCCCGCCCCCGTCGAAGGCTGCTCATAGATTTTAATGTCTATGCTATCTCCGGCATCGTCTCCGCGGCTGCGCTGGCGAAATGTACGCTTGGATGCATAAACTGCTTCGGTGCCGAGCGTTGAGCGCAAGGAATAGCCTGGCCGCACATGCTATTATGGAGATAGGAACAAGAGCTCCTTGCGACGTACTCTGCTAGACCTGCACGCCGTATATTCGACGTCCAACTCTCGCATCGAGAAGCCGTTGAAAGTTGTTCGAATAAATGGATCATCATTGACCGAGAGAACGAAGCGCCCTTTCAACCGGGTCAGTTGATCGGCAAGCTTTTCAAACTGGTCATTCTCAAACATCCCGGCTCCATAGTCATCTTCATGCCCATGATATGGCGGATCGAGATAGAACAGAGCCGTGGAGCTGTCGTATCGCTCAAGAATTTCCAACCAATCAAGATTCTCGACAATGACACCGGCCAAGCGTTCGTGAACCGACTGAAGGACCGTGCCCAAGTTCGATATGTTGAAGCGGCTGGGGCTGTTTTTGCTGATCCCGAAGCTCTGCCCCCGGACCTTCCCGGCAAAGCTCAGCTTCTGAAGATAGAGGAAACGCGCAGCACGCTCGAGATCCGTGAGGCCTTGAGGATCGGAAGCACGCAGCCGCTCGAACTCTTGTCGACTGGCCAGTTGAAATCTGAGGATATCCATCAATTGAGGGTAGTGTCGTTGAAGAATCCGAAAAAAGTTAAACACTTCACCAGACCGGTCGTTGATGACCTCGGCTTTCGGAACGCGCGTCCGGCGAAAGAACACTCCCCCCATACCAAAGAACGGTTCAATGTAAGATCTGTGTGGAACTCCCTCAATCAACCCGATGATTTGAGCTGACAACAGCCGCTTACCACCGATCCAAGGCGCTGGGGGATTTGTCTTGGGCACAACAGTAAGAACTTCGGGCGTTAGCATGCGGGACCTCGATATTGGTTAGGGCATCAAGATGGGCCAGACCACTGAGCGGTAGGAGAGTGTGCAACACTGAATGACGCCACATTCATTGCAGGGGGGAGCCCTCACGGCGGGCCCCGCCCCTCGGCCAATCCCGAAACCTCCGCCATCCTTGCTGCCACCGCCGCCTCAAGCCGTCCGGCCACTTCCGCCTCGACCCGAGCCGCAATCAGCGCCTCAACCTCGCCCCGCAAGACCTCCGGATCACGCGCCTCGATCAGCCGTTCCTCGGCATCCAGCCGGTCGCGCTCCAGCTGGCGCAGGAGCGCATCGATCTTTTCCAGCGTCCGCACGATCAGCGCAATCGCATCGGTTGAGGCCTTGATGTCGGCGCGCGCCAATTTCGCCAGCGCCTCGTCAGCGCCGTCGATCAGGCCCTCGGCCCCGGCCCTCAGGCGTCGAAACAGGTCGAACTGGGCGCGCATCTCCGTGGTGAATTCCTGGAGCAGCGCCTCCAGATCGCCTGCCCCCGCCGCCTTCACCTCGATGACATCAGGCAGTGCCTCGATCATCTCGGGCTCATCCATCCGCATCCCTCCGAAACGACAAAGGGCCCGCCAAGCGGACCCTTTCAAAACCTCTGCGGAACCCCATCTGGCCACCCGGCCACAGCTTTCCGATCATGCCATAACCCTATCCGACGACCGTCACGCTGTCAAGGATTATTTTCCTATTTCATCTATCCTGAGTGTCGTCCTGTAGAGGGGTGCATCATTCCAACAAGAACATGATAAACAGGCGCATCTCTTGAGGGAAAAAATTGTATGAACGCAACGACGAAACCGGGGTAATGGCTTCGACTAATCCATGTCCTTAGAAACAATCCATCGTCGCTCGTCGGTACGATTTTGAATGCATCTTCACACCCCACAAGAAAGTTAGGGTCGATATCTAATCCTAAAATGAACTCCCTGGTAAGCGGAATGTAATCCTGCACTTCGGTAGCAAATGCATAGCTATGCGCTATCTTGGCAAGGAAGCGACATAGAACGGTGCTGTTCAGGTCCGTCATGTGCAAGCTGACGTCTGCAGCGCCATACCTTAACCTCAACCGGTGCACCTGATCTTCGTCACACGTCGACCAGATCCCAATTTTGCGAACTTGTCCTTCGTTTGGTAGCAGTCCACGAAGAGCGCGCGCCGGAGAATAAATTGGACAGGTAAAGTGAAACGGATAATCGTCAATTGATACAAGCCTGTCTATTTCCGAACCATCAGCCATGATCAATGTGATTGAGTGTTCCTTCGGTCGCTTATCAGGCCTTCGGCTCCGCATCTGTAACTTAGCTCTGGCCTTACCGAACATACGCCGCAGTACAAACAACTCCAGCCGGGATGTCTTCTCCGCACATTTGGGACAGGACGATTTTGGGACAACTAGCTCGCCTCCCAGGGCATAGGGAAACACGTGCTCGTCCGTTAGCCTCTCGGGCATTCCCCCGCAATAGATGCAGAAATTTGCGGCTTTGAGTGCCCGCATGTCAGCTAGCCCCAAATGCGATGAAGTTAGAATTGCAGTAGTTGATCCACGCAACCCAGCATATGCCGACAATGATCCGCAGGAAAGGCGGCAGGTACGTTTTGGTAGAATTATACCCCTGATCCTATGGTGCCCTGCATAGCAGCGGCCTCACCAAGCCGCCTCACCCCGCCTTCGACCTGTTCCGCCCGGCACTCTTCGCTTCGTACAGCGCCAGATCGGCGCGCGTCACGAGGGTGAGCGCGTCGCGGTCGCGGTCGGCGCCGGCATAACCGGCGGAGACGGTGACATGGACCAGCCCGTCGGGGCGGCCGGGATGGGGGATGGCGCAGTCGCGGATGGTGCGCACCAGCCGGTCGGCCAGGAAGGCGCCGCCGGTCTCGCTGTCCACGGCAAACAGCAGGGTGAATTCCTCGCCGCCATAGCGGGCGGCGAAGCCCTCGTGGCGGGCGGCGAAGGCGGAGAGCGCGGCGGCGATCCGGCGCAGGCAGTCGTCGCCGGCCAGATGCCCCAGCCGGTCGTTATAGGCCTTGAAGTGATCGACATCGACCATCATCAGCAGCACCGACGGGCGGGACTTCAGCCAGCCGTCAAGCGTCTCCTCCAGATGGCGGCGGTTGGCGATGCCGGTCAGCGTGTCGGTGCGGGTGAGGTCGCGCAGCGCGTCGCCGATGCGCTCGGCCCGGTCGGCGCGGTTTTCGGCGTCGTACTGGGCAAGATAGGTCAGACAGCGCTGTCTTTCGAAATGCCAGTTGCCGTAGAGCGTGAAGAACAGCCCGGTGATCACCTGCACGGTCAGGGGAAAGATCAGGTTCTCGTCCAGACCGGGTTTGATGTGGATCACCCAGAGCGCCGTCAGGCAAGTGACGGTGGTGAAGATCAGCGCCCAGCGGAACCGCAGCACCAGCAGCATGTTGCCGAAGAGCAGCACCAGCGGCAGTTCGCCGAGCGTGTAGCTCGCATAGGGCGATTGCGAGATGTAGACGAGATAGAGCGGCAGCAAACTGGCGGTGAACATGCCCTGCAGCAACAGCACTTCGCGCCAGGCCGCCGGCAGGCGCGAGACCAGCAGGAAGATAAGAATAGAACCCGGCGTGAGCAAAAAGAGCCGCATCGCCACCGTAAACGGCTGGATATCGCCCATCAGGTGCAGGCTGGTCAGATTGTAGATGTTGTAGACGATCAGGCCGACGATGATCGCATGGCGCAGATGCCGGATGCGGGCCGGGCCGAAGTCGCGCTCATGGGCACGCTCCACTTCGGGCGGCATGCGCAAAAGCCAATCCACCCGTCCCCTGGCGCCCAGGTCAGCCCGCATGCCTCGTGATCCCTTCACCGGCAACGGCCCCACACCGCCGCCTTGCCGGAGATCATGCGCGAGGCTTGCAAATTTTTTGCTAATTTAGCCGGGATAATTCAGGGGTTTCCCGCAGGCTGCCGGAGTCAGGCCTCGGGGCCACCGAACTGCTCCCAGGCTGCCATGGCGTCGCCGGCATACATCAGCGAGGGACCGCCGCCCATGTAGACGGCCAGCCCCAGCGTTTCCTCGAATTCCGCCTTGGTGCAACCCAGCTTGATCAGGGCTTCGGTGTGAAAGCCGATGCAGCCGTCACAGCGGGTGGAGATGGCGATCCCGAGCGCCACCAGTTCCTTGACCTTCTTGGACAGCGCACCGTCCTTCGTCGCCGCCCCGGCCAGCGCCGAAAAGCCCTGCATCACATCGGGAATGTCCTTGCGCAAAGTCTTGATCCCGTTCGAGATTTCCCTGGTGATTGCGACGTAATCCTTGGCCATGGCGATGTCTCCGAAAACATATATTATAATTTATATCCATAGAAGCTAGCGAGGATTGCAAGGCAGTCGGCAGTCGGCAGTCGAGTTTGGATCGATCCCCGGCATGGGCTCACCCCCTCTTGCCAACTGCCCATGGCCCAAACCCTCAGACCTCCCGCACCGGCGTGTAGCCCGCCTCGCGAATGGCCTGTTCGGCCAGCACGGCATCGCCATCGACAAAGGCCTTGCGGGCGGCAAGATCGATGGTCACCGCCTTGCCGGGCAGCACCTCGGCCAGTGCCTTGACCAGGGTCTTCTCGCAGTGTCCGCAGGTCATGTCCTCGATCCTGAATACCGTCTGTCCGATCATGATGTCTTTCCTTTCTCGCGCCCCGGGCGCCATAATCCCTTGCATTGTCATCCTTCCCACGGGGGCAAGGTCAAGCCCCGCAACAGTCCCCGCCCTCACCTTTCGCAGTGGTCTTTTGCCGCAGCGGTCTGCCCTCGAGGTCAGCCAGGATCGGGCAATTCGGCCGGTCATTGCCCTGGCAGCGCTCGGCCAGATGGGAGAGTGTGTCGCGCATCGCCTGCATTTCAGCGATCTTCGTCTCCAGCTCCTCGACATGGGCGAGCGCCAGGGCCTTCACCTCGGCACTTGCCCGCGCCTTGTCGTCCCAGAGTTTGAGCAGCCGCTCGGTCTCTTCAAGCGAGAAGCCGAGATTGCGCGATCGCCGCACGAAACGCAGCCGGTTGACGCTGTCTACATCATAGACCCGGTAGTTGGACGCGGTGCGCCCTGCCGGTGAAATCAGCCCGATCTCCTCGTAGTAGCGGATCATCTTGGCCGAAACGCCGGAGGCATGAGAGGCCTCGCCTATGGTCATGGACATGGTTTCGTTCCTTGCTCTACGTCCCTCCCCCCTTGCGGGGGAGGACGGAAAATCGAAGGGTTAGGCGAGCGAAAGCCGCCTAAACTTCAGATTTTCCTGGTGGGGGGCCAGGTTCAGTCTGCACCAACCTAACCAAGCCCCCCTCTTGCAAAATCTGAGGTTTAGCCCTGATCGCTCTCAAGCCCTCTCATCGCCTTCTCGCGGCGTCGCGCTCAGGCCTCCGTTCGCGGAAATCGATTCACTGGATCGATTTCTGGCCTTCGGCCATCACTCCGAACTCTCCCCCGCAAGAAGGGGGGAGATAGATCCTCGACCCTCCCCTTGAGGGGGAGGGTCGGAGCGAAGCTCCGGGGTGGGGTGACCCGGCGGCGCGCACCAACATCACCCCACCCGCGCGTTCCGCGCGACCTCCCCCTCAAGGGGAGGTCAAGAACCCCGTCACCCGCGCCCGCTTCAACCGCAGCGCATTCGACAACACAAACACGCTCGAAAGCCCCATGGCCGCTGCCCCGAGCATCGGCGAGAGCATCCAGCCGAACACCGGGTAGAGCGCACCGGCCGCCACCGGGATCAGCGCGACATTGTAGCCGAAGGCCCAGAACAGGTTCTGGCGGATGTTGCGCATCACCTGGCGCGACAGTTCGATGGCATGCAGCGCGCCCGAGAGATCGCCGTTGACCAGCACCACATCCGCACTTTCAATCGCCACATCGGTGCCCGTGCCAATCGCGATTCCAGCGTCTGCCGTGGCGAGAGCCGGCGCATCATTGATGCCATCGCCGATAAAGGCGAGCTTGCCGCCCTTTGCCTGCAGGCCCTTGATGACGCTGACCTTTCCTTCCGGCAGCACTTCGGCCACGACATCCTCGATGCCGGCTTTGGCGGCAATCGCCTTTGCCGTGCGCCTGTTGTCGCCGGTCACCATCACCACTTTCAACCCCAGTCCCTTCAGCGCGGCAATCGCCGCCACACTCGTCTCCTTCAGCGGATCGGCCACGGCTATGGCGGCGGCGAGCCTGCCATCGACCGCCACATAAAGCGGGCTTGCCCCTTCGTCGGCGAGCCTTGCCATGGCGTCCTTCAGCGGATTACCGGTGGCATCCGCCGCCATCACGCCGAGTTTCACCATATAGCGATCGGCACCGGCTGCCACGCGCCGCCCCTTGACCATCCCGGTGACGCCAAAGCCGGTGACGGCCTCGACCTCGCTTGCCTCCATCAGTTCAAGCCCCTCGGCCTCCGCCGCCCGCACAATGGCATCGGCCAGCGGGTGTTCCGAGCGTACCTCCAGGCTTGCCGTCAGCGCCAGAAGCTCTGCCCGTTCAAAGCCTTGCGAAAGAATGATCTCGGTCACTTCCGGGCGGCCTTTGGTGATCGTGCCGGTCTTGTCCATGACGACGGTGTCGATAACCGACAGCGTCTGCAGCGCCTCGCCCTTGCGGAACAATACGCCGAGTTCGGCAGCTCTGCCGGTGCCAACCATGATCGAGGTCGGGGTGGCCAAGCCCATGGCGCAGGGGCAGGCAATGATCAGCACGGCGACAGCCGCCACCAGCCCATAGGTATAGGCGGGTTCGGGACCGAGCAGGAACCAGGCGATGAAGGTGAGGACCGCAATGGTAATGACCGCCGGCACGAAGAAGGCCGTCACCTGATCCACCAGTTTCTGGATCGGCAGTTTCGCCCCTTGTGCTTCCTGCACCATGCGGATGATGCGCGACAGCATCATGTCGGCGCCGATGCCGGTCGCCTCGAAACGGAAGCTTCCCGAACCGTTGACCGTGCCGCCAATGACGGTCGCCCCCGCTCCCTTCTCCACCGGGATCGGCTCGCCCGAGATCATCGCCTCGTCAACAGCGCTTCTCCCATCGATCACAAGGCCATCGACCGGAATGCGCTCGCCCGGACGGACAACGACGACATCGCCGAGCCTGACATCCGAGAGCGCCACATCGCGCATCTCCCCGTCGCGCTCCACCCGGGCGTTCCTAGCCTGCAGACCCGCCAGCTTGCGGATCGCCGCCCCGGTGCGGCCCTTGGCCCGCGCCTCCAGCAGCCGTCCGACAAGGATCAGCGTGACGATGACGGTGGCGGCCTCATAATAGACATGGCGCGCCTCGACCGGCAGAAGCGTGGGCGCAAAGGTGGTCACGACAGAATAGAGATAGGCCGCCGACGTCCCCATCGCGACCAGCGAGTTCATGTCAGGTGTCAGGCGAAAGAGCGCCGGAATGCCCTTCAGGTAGAAGCGCCGGCCAGGACCGACAAGCACTGCGGTCGCCAGCGCAAACTGCAGGAGATACAGCGTATTACCGGGAAAAACATCCATCAGCACATGATGCAGCGGCGGATAGATGTGGCTGCCCATTTCCACGACGAAAAGCGGCAGGGTCAGGACCCCGGCGATGAGCGCATCGCGCCAGAGCCCGTCGATCTCGCGGGCACGCCTTGCCTCGCGGCTGTCATCTTCCGCAGCCGGCCTGCCTGCGCCGGCACCCACATCTGCGCCCGCATCCGTGGCATGCTCAGGCCCGGCCAGCCGCACGTTGTATCCGGCCTTTTCCACCGCAGCCTTCATCGCCGGCAGGGCCACTGCCCCGCCAAAGACGCGGACCACGGCCTCGCCGGTTGCCAGATTGACGCTGGCGGTCTGAACGGCGGCAACGGTCTTCAGCGCCTTTTCCACCCTGGAGACGCAGGAGGCACAGGTCATGTCCTCGATTTCCAGCCTGAGTGTTTCGGCCCGCGCCTCATAGCCCGCCTCCGTGATCGCCCTTTCCAGCGCCTCAGCGGAAAAGCCTGGGCCGACGTTAAGCGACAGGGTTTCCGTGGCAAAGTTCACAGCACTTGCGGAGACGCCCTCGACAGAGGCGGCAGCCTTCTCCACCCGGCGCACGCAGGACGCACAGGTCATGCCCTCGACCGGGATCTCCAGCCGGATGGCTCCGGCTTCTGATCCGGCCGCATTGTTCATGTTTTGCATATTCAAATCATCACCTCTGTGCCCTTACATGGACCTTCCCATCATGGGAGGGTCAAGGGGTGGCGATGAAATTCGTTCCATCACTTTGAATATCGCCGGGCAAGGAACACTCCACCCTCCCCTCGAGGGGGAGGGTCGGAGCGCAGCTCCGGGGTGGGGTGACACACGGCGTTTGACTTCGCCTGAGGATGTCGACGGGTATGGATCACCCCCACCCGCGCGTTCGCGCGACCTCCCCCCGCAAGGGGGCGGTGGGTGTGCTCCGGTTAGCGTCTTGCCTCAGCAAGGCAGGGACTTGTGGGGTTAACGGCTCTTGCTGTCCCTGCCACCCTCCCCTCGAGGGGGAGGGTCGGAGCGCAGCTCCGGGGTGGGGTGGCGCGCGGCGTTTGACTTCGCCTGATGATGTCGACGGGTATGGATCACCCCCACCCGCGCGTTCGCGCGACCTCCGCCTCAAGGGGGAGGTGGGTGCGCCCCTCACCCGCCTGCCATCCGGGCTTGCCGCGCAACCACAAGCGTCCTAGGGATGGACGTCATCCCGGAGGAAACGCCATGCCGTTCAGTTTCACGCTCAGCGAGACACTGCCCGCCGATGAGGCCCAGATCCCGGAGCTCTATGCGTCCGCTTTTCCAGAGGAAGAGCTTGTCCCCCTGGTCGAAGCGCTGCTCCCAGACCCTGCCGTCTTGTCGCTTTCGGCGAGGACCGGCGCGCTGCTCATCGGCCATGTTCTCTTCACCCGCGGCGCGGTTGAAGGACGTCCCGAAACCGTGGCGCTGCTCGGCCCGCTGGCCGTCCATCGGGATCATCAGCGGCGGGGGATCGGCAAGGCCCTGATCGCCGAGGGTCTCGCTCGCCTGAAAACGCAGGGCGTGGCAGAGGTGCTGGTGCTCGGCGACCCCACCTATTACAGCCGCTCCGGCTTCCGGCCGGCCAGCCGGGTGACGCCACCCTATCCGCTCCCCGCTGAATGGACGGAGGCCTGGCAGTGGCAAAGGCTTGATGGCACCAGCGATGATCTCGGGGGTCGGCTGATATTGCCGGAAGCCTGGATGCGGCCGGAGTTGTGGGGTTGAGGGCCTTGGTGACCCTGCCACCCTGCGCCTCAAGGGGAGGGAATCGCGTGTGGATACCCCCCTCTGTCACTGCGTGACATCTCCCCCACAAGGGGGGAGAGCGGAGCGCCGCATTCGCCGATCCCTTTGCGGCGCCAACGGAATGTGAGCGGGCCGGCGGTTCAACCGCTCTCCCCCCTTGTGGGGGAGATGGCCGCCCTTCGACAAGCTCAGGAGGCCAGAGGGGGGTCCGTTCCAGATGCAATTGCGCCCTCAAGGGGGAGGTGGCTCTCAGCCTTCCTCCAGTGCCCGCAAATGCTCGATCCGCTCAGGCCCACAGGAGAGTTTGGCGACGAGTTTGTCCTTCGGCTCGATGATGCGCCAGAAGGGCACGACCTCGTCCATCGGCTTTCCTGCCTCCAGCTCGTCCAGCGCCACTTCGGCCACGACGCGCAGATAGATCGCGGTGGTGACGGGGCACATGGCGTCGGCTTTGGCGCGTTTGGCAAGATCGCTGCGCAGGCGGGCGATGGAGCGGGTTTCGCCGGAGGGAATGGCCGCGACATAGCGGGCGATGTCGCCCGGCGAGGAGATCAGCATCATCGCGCCTGAGGGCACGCCGGCAAAGGGCGAGGACAGCATCACCACATGCGGGTCCTTGGCGGCGCCGAAGCGCTTGCGCCAGTCGGTCGATTTCTTCGGTTTCTCGCTCTTGGCCATGGGCCTCCTCCTTTCAACGCTCGGCTTCTGTTTTCAGCGCTTGCAGATAACGGGCGGCAAAAGCCTGCGGATCAAACATGAAGCGGGCGATGATGCGACCGAGCGGATTGTCGATCGTTGCGCGCTCCACCACCGTCACCCGCGTGCCGCTCGCCTGCGGCTGAAGATCCGCCTGCCAGGAGCCATGGTAACCGGCATCGGAGCGGAATGTCAGGGCCAGCTTCAAGGGTTGGCGCTCTGCCCAGGCAAAGCGGATCACCTCGCCGCGCGTGGTCGTCTCCACCCAGCCATCGCCATCGACCTCGACCTCGATGGAGGCTAGACCGTCACGCCACTCCGGCTGGCGGGCGACATCAGTGATCACGGCGGCCACCCGCTCGGGCGGAACTGCAATTTCAGTTGCCGCCCTGCCCTCGCGCGTCGGCGGCAGAAAGAGCCCTGCGACAAAGACAAGGGCAGCAAGCCCGATGAGCGTAAGAGACAGGATCAGCAAGAATTTCACGCAAACCTCCCTGGGCAGAGGAGCACGTCCTAACGAAGAACTGCGCCTGAGGAAGTATCGGACGGAAAATCGTTCATGATCAAAAGCTTGAAGGCAAAGCCTCGCTTCTGGCAGCGTTTGCCCGATCCGGCGCATGACATCGCCTCGTCCATAAGCAAGACGTCAAACTGTGGCCAACCGGGCGTCTCGCCCCTGATCTGCCGAGACAAGGGGATCGTTTCATCCTAGCCTTGAGGCCAGAACGCCTGCAGTTGCGGTCTTTGCACCCTCGCGAAGACACCGAGACGGAGATAACCGATGTCTTTCATGCGTGCCTCGCTTGCCTTGTGCTCTTCGATCGGTCGGCTGCGCCTGACGGTTGCCGCCGCCATGCTATCCCTGCTCGCGTCCTGCCAGGCGCCACCCGCGCCGCAGATCCAGAGCGTTCTCGGGCAGTTTTCGCTCGCCGAGATCACGGTTGACTATTCCAGGCTGAACCAGCCGCTGCTGGTGTCGGATCTGGAGGGCGACATCAACCGGTCGGTTTCGTCTTCAACGATCGATGGGCTCGGGACGCGGCTCGGGCTGACCAACCAGGCGGCCAAGCAGACGGCGATGCAGCAGGCGATATCAGCCAATATCACCCCGCATGTGCGCGATCAGCTGACGCCGCTGTTCAAGGGGACGCGCCCGGCGCGCGCCGAGGTTGTCGTCTATTCCGTCTTTATCCGCAGCCAGCTCAGCCTGCAGCGGCTGACCGGGGCGGAAGTCACCATCGACGGGGTCAGGCGACCGGACGGGCCGCAGCTGGTTGCGGGGCTTCGCATCTATGACGTGCAGACCGGCGAGCCCTTGCAGGAGATTGCGCCGATCACCAAGACCGATGACGGATCGATCACGGTGTCCTTGAGCGGGCCCAAGGCGCCCGAATACGGCACCTCCCCCCGGCTGAACAAGCTGGCCTTCGACTTTGCCCGCGAGGCAGCCTACGCGCTTGCGAACGCCCCCCTGCGGCCGGTTTCGGCCCCGGCACCGTCCCCGGTCCTATGTTCGGCGGCCCAGCGATGGGGAGCGATGTGCGGACGCTTTGGTCGGTGCGGAAGGTGGAGTGAGGGGATGGGGGGGATGAATTGCGACAACATACAAAATATTGTATAGTCATCCTTCATGAGAACCGTCGTCTTCATTGGTAACGCCTTGCAGGCTTTGCGGGCCTTCCCGGCAACGGCAAGGCGAGACGCCGGGTATCAGTTGGACCGGCTGCAAAATGGGTTGGAGCCGGGGGACTGGAAGCCGATGGCCAGTGTGGGCTCGGGCGTTGAGGAAATCCGCATCAGAGACGCGAATGGTGCCTTCAGGATCCTCTATGTCGCCCGCTTCGCTGACGCCATTTATGTCCTGCATTGCTTTCAGAAGAAGAGCCAGAAGACCGGAAAACTTGATCTCCAACTCGCTGCCAAGCGCTATGGTGAATTGATGAGGGAACGCACGACATGAGCCAGGAAACTTATGCCAGCGTATGGGACGCCATTGAGGACACACCTGCAGAAGCCGAAAACATGAAGCTTCGCGCCAAGCTGATGATGGCACTTGAGCAGCACATGCTATCGAGCGGCTGGACCCAGGCAGAGGCCGCGCGGCGGCTCGGCGTGACGCAACCGAGGATCTCGGACCTGAAGCGCGGCAAGATCGACCTCTTTGCCCTAGACGGGCTGGTGACCATGGCGGTCGCGGCGGGGCTGACGGTCGAGATGACCGTGACGGAGGCGGCGTGAGGTGGAAATGGGTGACGATCACAGCGAAGTTATTCCAGCACGAGCCCTGGAAAGACCTGGTCATGAGCCGTCTATTGCGAGCGAACCCGGCTTTGCCGAGGACTGCGCGCGTCACGCTCGGCTGACAAGGCAGGCCGACCGTAAGGATGCGGGGCTTGAGGCTTTTCTCGATGCAGTAGCGACAGACGCTATTGGGTCCGACCGTGCCTCATCAAGACCTGAGCAACCGCAACATCCAACCATAGCTCGATGAAGCCGCTGGCCTCGCTAAGCGTCATTGGTACTTTAGGCGCTGAGGGAGTTCTGTGATGACGGTAAACGTTTGCCGTTCGCTTTAGGCGTTCTTTTTCCCGTTCGGAAATACCGGGCGTTGGCAAAGACCACAGCACCTCACAAGCCTTATAGTATTCGATCCATCCCGGTTCCCCGTGCAGATAAAGCAAAGCTTTTGCAAGGCGCTCATCCAACTGTGCTGCAAGCAAAAAGCCTTTCCGCAGACGATCCGCCTGCCTGTCTCCGCGCGGCAAACGAGGCGCCAGTCGAGCTCGCACCTTACCAACAGCATTCATGACCACCCCAGATAGATGAACATGACTTTTTGCTTCAATTGATGCGCTCTGAAAGTACTGCCAACCCTTATGCTGCCCATCAACAATTTTAGAGATGCTGGAGATCTTAAGCGGATGGGCATCGAAATCCGCTGGACAGATAAAACGCAGGAGATCCAATGTTCTGCCAGTGTATTCCAACACTTCATCAGCAGACCCAAGTCCGCCAAACCCACTGGCGCGCAGAACAACCAACGGGGTGTCGTTGACGTCCAGTATCTCAAAGTAGACCCCGTCTCTTGGGGAAAGTTTTGAGAGCCAAAAAGCCAAAGATTGATCAGTGCCGTCTACTCGCACAATCCAATCTCTGTCCAAGCCATCTGCCATCAATCGCTTAGCCCCGCCGCCTCTCCAGATGCGCCCGTACCTGATCGATGCTCAAGGCCCGCCCTGGATCTGCCTTCAACCGGTCATGGGCCGCGACACCTTCCGTGCGCAGCCAGGTCTCCAGGGACGCCTTCTCACGTTCGGAATTTTCCAGATCCTCGACAAGCGCCAATACCGCCTCTTCCACGAGCGCAGCCTTGCTCTGACCGGTGACACGGGCGAGGCCTTCGAGGCGGGCATCAAGGTCTTTGGGAAGGGTCAGGGCCAGCATGGCGGAGGTCTCCTTTGACGGCAAGGATACCATCCGGACCCGGCTTTTGCGAGAGCCCCTCGCCCCTACCCCCTGCCGCCCTCGCCGAGCCGCATCGGCCAGTCGACCACGTAATTCTCGAGATCCTCCACATCCATGCCCTCTTCCGAGATCGTGCGGCCCTTGGCGGAGACGCCGGCGGCGTGGACGGTGTTGGGGTCGCCGGAGACCAGCGGGTGCCACCAGTAGAGGTCGAGGCCCTCGTCGATCAGGCGGTAGCCGCAGGTGGGGGGAAGCCACTGGATTTCGCGCAGGCCCTGGAGTGTCAGCTGGATACAGTCGGGCACGGTGTCCTGGCGGTTTTCATAGTCCTTGCAGCGACAGCTCTCGCCGTCGAGCAGCTTGCAGGCAACCGAGGTGAAGACCACCTCGCCGGTGTCCCAGTCCTCCAGCTTGTTGAGACAACAGAGGCCACAGCCGTCGCAGAGGCTTTCCCATTCCGCGTTGCTCATCTCGGCGAGCGTCTTGGTCTTCCAGAAGGGTTGTTCGGTCATCGGCTCGTTCAACTGACTGTGGTTTTGCGGGGCATCGGTGGCATGCGGCTTCAGCCCTGGCGGGTGGCCCTGCTCCCGGCAGGTGGCAGGGGTGCAACGCCGTTCGGCAAAAAGCGCGCGCTCACCTCGGTCGGGTTCACCATGGCCCGCGAAACCGCTTGTTCTTTGGCGGCAAATCGCCCATCACTCGTTGACGACGACATGCCCCATGATCCCTCTGGGTCCTGATCCCAATCGGCGGGCGCGTCAAGGGAGCGGACAACAAGTTTTCGGGAAAAGCCACGGTGGCCGACAGTGACAAGCCTGAGGATCTGGAGCCGGTGGAGCGCCTCGGTGGTGCCGATGCAGGCGATCGTCTTGCCTCAGGGCGCCCCTCGGCCAAGGGCGAGACGCCCCCGAAGCTGAAGCGCCATATCTTCCTTAAGATCGACAGCTGGCTCGATTCCACCCTGTGGAATGCCGGTTACGATCTGGTCGAAACCTGGGAAGAGATCACCATCTTCTTCCGCCGTTTCCGAGTACGGGGCCTGAAGAAGCTCGGCTTCGAGATTGCCGGCGAGGCGATGACGCTCGGCACCGCCGGCATGGTGGTGCTGTTGACGCTGGCCCAGCCGGCGCTTGAGGAGACCAAGAAAGACTGGCGCAACCACGACAATTTCGCCGTCACCTTCCTCGATCGTTACGGCAATATGATCGGCCATCGCGGCATCATTCATGAGAATTCCGTGCCGGTCGACGAACTGCCGGACCATCTGGTCAAAGCCGTGCTGGCCACCGAAGACCGGCGCTTCTTTGAGCATTTCGGCATCGATTTCTTCGGCCTTGCCCGCGCGATGAGCGAAAATGCCAAGGCCGGCGAAGTGGTCCAGGGCGGCTCGACGCTGACGCAGCAGCTGGCCAAGAACCTGTTTCTCACCAATGAGCGATCGATCGAGCGCAAGATCAAGGAAGCCTTCCTGGCGCTCTGGCTGGAGGCCAATCTCTCCAAGCAGGAGATCCTGTCGCTCTATCTCGACCGCGCCTATATGGGCGGCGGCACGTTCGGCGCAGCGGCGGCCTCGCAATTCTATTTCGGCAGGAACATTACCGAGGTGACGCTGGCGGAAGCGGCGATGCTGGCGGGCCTGTTCAAGGCGCCGGCGAAATATGCGCCGCATGTCAACCTGCCGGCGGCGCGTGCGCGGGCCAATGATGTCTTGACCAACATGGTGCAGAGCGGGCTGATGACCGAGGGCCAGGTGGTGGCTGCGCGCCGCAATCCGGCCTCCGTCATCGATCGCGACGAGAAGGACGCGCCCGACTTCTTCCTCGACTGGGCCTTCGAGGAAGTGCAGCGGATTGCCGCCCGCTTCAAGGATCACACGCTCGTCGTGCGCACCACGATCGATCTTGGGCTGCAGCAGGCGGCGGAAGAGGCGGTTGCCTCGTCGCTGCGCGAATATGGCGAGAGCTACAATGTCCGCCAGGGCGCGCTTGTGATGATCGAGGGCGGCGGCGCGGTCAGGGCCATGGTCGGCGGGCGGGACTATGGTGAAAGCCAGTTCAACCGCGCCACGCGGGCGCTGCGCCAGCCGGGCTCGTCGTTCAAGATGTACACCTACGCGCTTGCCATGGAGAATGGCTATACGCCCGAGACTGTCGTGACCGACGGCCCCGTCTCCTGGGGCAACTGGAGCCCGCAGAACTATGGCCGCAGCTATGCGGGCCGGGTGACCATGGAAACGGCGCTGGCGAAATCGATCAACACGATCCCGGTCAGGCTTGCCAAGGAAAAGTTCGGCATCGACGCCATCATCCAGACCACCAAGGCGATGGGCGTGGAAACGCCGATCAAAAAGGATGTGACCATCCCGCTCGGCACTGCCGAAGTGACCGTGATGGACCAGGCGACGGCCTATGCCGTGCTGCCGGCCGGCGGCAAGGCCTCGCGTCGGCACGGGATTGCCCAGATCAGCAATTATGCCGGCGAGGTGCTCTATGACTTCGAGCGCGACGCGCCGGCGGCCGAGCAGATCCTGACCGAGCAGGCGGCGATCTACATGAACGAGATGATGACCAAGATCCCCTATATCGGCACGGCGCGGCGCGCCGCCGTCGACGGGGTTTTGACCGGCGGCAAGACCGGCACGACGCAGGCTTACCGCGACGCCTGGTTCGTCGGCTATACCGGCAACTACACCGCCGCCGTCTGGTTCGGCAATGACGACTATACCTCGACCAACAACATGACGGGCGGCTCGCTGCCGGCGATGACCTTCAAGAAGCTGATGGATTATGCCCATCAGGGCATCGACCTGAAGCCGATCTTCGGCATCGACCAGCCCATGCCGGAACGGCAGGAGGCGCCTGCCGTCGCCGATGCGGCATCCAGTCCGGATGCGCTGCCGCCGATGGTGCGTCCACGCTCGCTCTCGTCGCAATCGACGCGCCTGATCCGCGATCTGGCAGCGCGGCTGAAGGCGGCGGATCCGCTGGCCATCCCGACCGCCCGCACCGCACGGGCCCCGGCAGAGCCGGAAACGACCGGCGCAACCACACGTTAAGACAATTGCAGGTTTACGAAGGGGTAACGACCCCGGCGAAGATCCGCGACATGGAAAGGCCTGATTCGGCCATCAGGATGTGTTTCGGCGCGTCCCGAAGCGGCACGAAGACGATACCATCCTGAATTGAAACAGAAAATTCTGGTATTTCTGGCGCTGTGTGCCCGGCTTTACCCTTTGTTTACCATGGCCTCTTTGTTCATCCCTCATTTCTCGTATTGGGACACAACCTTCACCCCAAATTAAGGGGGACGCCGCTAGGTTCACGGCGATTTCGAAGGACACATATTTTCAATCGGTGATTGGACATCCATGATGAGATGGCTCGGACTTCCCGCACGCCCCCGCATGACGGCGGAACAATATGCGGCTTTTCTGCAATCGCGCGCGCCCCTTCGCAGCCGCATGCTGCGGGCCGCCGTGCTCTGCGTCTTGATCTTCTACCTCATCTGCTTCCTTTTCGATCTGTGGTTGCTCGGTGATGTCACCCTGCTGTCGGCGACACTGCGCTTCGGCGTCATGCTGCCGATCGCGATCGGCCTCGTCGTCTATATCGGCGCAGACCATCCGGTGGAGAAGAAGGAGATCGCCGCGATCCTCGTGGCGCTGTTTGCCAATGTCTGTTGGTGTGCGATCCTGGTCTCAAGTTCGAGCCCCGGCGTGCTCACCTATTTCTACGCCGCCGCCAGCTTCCAGATGGCGATCACGATTGCCGCTGCCTCGCCCTTCCGCCCGGCGCTGCGCGCCAGCGTCTTTACCTTCTGCCTGAACTATTCGGCGATCTGGTTCCTGGAAGGTGCCACGCCCGCCTATGTGATCCAGCATCTTGCGGTCTACATGCCGACCGTGATCATGACGCTGCTCGTTTCCTATCAGCTGGAGGTGGAGGCGCTGACCAGCCATCTGCAGATGGAGGAGAACGAGGCGCTGAAACGGGAATTGTCCCGACAGAACAAGGATCTGGCACGGCTTTCCGTCACCGATCCGCTGACCCGCCTGTCGAACCGGCGCGGCACGGAGATGGAGCTTTCGCGGCTGATGACCGAGACACCGGATGCAGCCTCCCGCGTGGTGCTGCTGGTCGCCGATGTCGACCACTTCAAGGCCTATAACGACGCCTATGGCCATGGCGCCGGCGACGATTGCCTGAAGCGCGTGGCCCGCGCCATGCGCCGGGCATTGCCGATCGAGGCCCATCTCGCCCGCCACGGCGGCGAGGAATTCGTCGCGATCCTGGCTGACGCCGATACGGATAGGGCAGCGGCCCTTGCCGAAAGCCTGCGCCGGGCGGTCCGCCAGCTCGGCATCGCCCATGCCCATACCGGCGACCGCAACCAGCATGTGACGATCAGCGTGGGGGCTGCCTGCGGGCCGATCCGCAGCGACGGCGATTTCGAGCAACTGCTGGAGACCGCCGACCGGGCGCTCTACGCCGCCAAGAGCGACGGCCGCAACAGCTGGCGCGTCAGCATGACCGAGATGGACCAGCGGGTGGTGGCGTGAGGGCTTGAGGCTGATTGGGCGCCGCCGCCTCGTGTTTGAGCAGTGGCGGTTTTGAGGGGTGGGAGAGCGGACTGCCTGCTTCTCGAACTCAAAAAATGAAAGCGGCCAGCGCATCCACCGCTGACGTCCGCCATCGGCCCGAAGCCGCCATTGAACATGGGGGTCAGCTCACGTATCAGGCGTTCTTGTCCCTTCAGGAGCAATGCCTCAATGCAGCCACCGCCAGATGATGCTTGGGAGGCTTGGTCCCCGGATGAGTTGTTCGCTCGCCTCGGCGTGTCTAACACCGACTGGTACATCGTTGGCGGCTGGGCCCTGGACCTTTGGCACGGCGAGCCGACCCGTGCGCATGAAGACTTGGAGTTCTCGGTGCTTGCCTGCCAGGCTCAACGCTATCGCGGCGCCCTGTCGGATCTGGAGTTCTTCACAGCGAAGGATGGCAAACTTGACCATCTCCCCCTCGTAGAACCACTGCCCACGGATGTTTGGCAGCAGTGGGGTGCGGATATTGGCGCCGGTCGCTGGCGCGTCGACATGATGGTCGATCGGGGATCGCCGGATATGTGGGTCTACAAACGTGATCCATCTTTCACCTTGCCGCGAACCAAAGCCATCCGCGCAACAGCCGGCGGCATCCGATATCTGGCACCGCACATCGTTCTGCTCTTCAAAGCCAAGCACGCCCGCGACAAAGATCACGGGGACTTCCGCAATGCCTTACCTCGCTTGGAATCCAGTGATAAATCCACCCTTCGTCGATGGCTGGAGGTGCTGCATCCAGGACATGTCTGGATTGAAGAGCTTCAACCCGGCTGAGCTTCTTTCTGGCTGCCGATCTGTCGCGTGGTGCTGCTGGTCGCCGATGTCGACCACTGCAAGGCCTATAACGACGCCTATGGCCATGGTGCCGGCGACGACTGCCTCAAGCGTGTGGCCCGCGCCATGCGCCGGGCATTGCCGATCGAAGCACATCTCGCCCGCCACGGCGGCGAGGAATTCGTCGCGATCCTGGCTGACGCCGATACGGATACGGCAGCGGCCCTTGCCGAAAGCCTGCGCCGGGCGGTCCGCCAGCTCGGTATCGCCCATGCCCATACCGCCGACCGGGCGCTCTACGCCGCCAAGAGCGACGGCCGCAACAGCTGGCGCGTCAGCATGACCGAGATGGACCAGCGGGTGGTGGCGTGAGGCAGGTTGGGCTCCCAACCGGTGACAGCCGGGGCTCAGAGTTTGGGCGTCGATGGGCCCGCCTCCAATCTGACTGCTTTTCCAACGCAAAAGACGAACGCGGCCAGAACACCGCAGGACGCCAACGTCCGCCCTGGGCCTTGAACGGGCGGTCAGCATCAGCGGTTTGCCTCGGTGCTGCCTCCTGGACAAAGGGTCAAAGTCCGATGCCACTGGACATTAGTACGACATCGCACTATATGGTGCGATGTCGTACTAATGGAGATGGCGATGAACCTGACACGGCGCAAGATGATTTTCCTTGTTGGCGGCGGAGCTGTTCTGGCAGCCGGTGGTGCCTTCGGATACACGGCGACACGCATGCCGCAAACGGCTTACCTTCCTTGGCAACGCGCGGGCGGCTATGAGGACCTGCGGATGCGGGCCCTGTCATGGGCGCTCCTGGCCCCGAACCCGCACAATCGCCAGCCTTGGCTGGCAGATGTATCCGAGGACGATGTCATCACGCTGCATGTGGATACTGACCGCCTGTTGCCATACACCGATCCCTTCAACCGGCAGATCGTGATCGGTCTGGGGTGTTTTCTGGAACTCCTGCGCATGGCCGCAGCAGAAGAGGGCCATCGCGCCGACATGACGCTGTTCCCCCTGGGCAGCAGCGCCACGGCCCTAGACCAACGGCCCATCGCGCGCATCACCCTGACAGCTGATCCGGCGGTTAAGCGCGATCCCCTCTTCGCCCTGGTGCCTGCCCGGCGCTCCAACAAGGAACCGTTCGACATGAGCCGCCCGCTTGCACCCGACATGTTGACGCAGATGGCTGCGGCAGCCAGCAACGGCACGCGGTTCGGCGGCACCGTCGACCCGGCGGAAACAGCAGAATTGCGCGCGTTGACGCGTGAAGCGCTTCGTATCGAGGTCGAAACGCTGCACACCTATCAGGAGAGCGTCGATCTGTTCCGCATCGGACGCCAGGAAGTGGATGCCAACCCTGATGGCATCGACTTCTCGGGGCCACTGTTTGAAACCATGCACCTGACAGGCATGTTCAGCCGTGAAATGGCGGCTGACCCGACGAGCTTCGCCTTCAAGTCCGGCATGGACGCGGTCTACGCCAATGCCGATACCGCGATGGGACATGTCTGGCTGGTCACCGCCGACAACAGCCGCGAAACGCAGCTCGCCACGGGCGCAGACTGGCTGCGCGTCAACCTGGCGGCGACGGCTCTGGGACTTGGGTTCCAGCCCCTCAGCCAGGCCCTGCAGGAGTTTCCGGAGATGGCAGGACCCTATGACCAAGTGCATGAACGCCTTGCACCAGACGGGGGCACTGTTCAAATGCTGTCGCGCATCGGCTATGGTCCGGTTGTGGGAAACAGCCCGCGTTGGCCTTTGGAGAGCAGGATCATGAATGCCTGAAAGCGGACTGCCGGACTATTTCCGGCTCTTCAACGAAATCGGTATCATTGAACAGCTGTCACGCGCCCTGCTGGAAGCCCGGTTGCCGCCGGGCTTCGTCGCAGCGCAATTTCATGTGTTGAATCATCTGGTCCGCGTTGGCGATGGCCGCACGCCTGTTGCCATGGCCCGCGCGTTTCAGGTGCCCAAGACATCGATGACGCACTCATTGGCGGTTCTGGAACAGGCAGGCCTGATCGAGATCCGCAAGAACCCGAGGGATGGCCGGTCAAAACTGGTTCATATCACGGATGCAGGGCGAACGTTCCGGCAGGATGCGATCGACGCACTCGCACCCGATCTCAAACGGATTGCAGCAGCCCTCCCCCCTGACCTCGTCGCGCGCTTGCTTCCTGATCTCGAAGTGTTGCGAAAATTCCTCGATACAGACCGTGACGCTTCAACATAGGCTGCTGCAGTTTCAACAGGCTGATCGCGCGCTACCGTTGCATGGCCTGACGATTGTGCCGGATGCGCGGGCTTGTGGCCCCGGCTTTCCCATGACCGCTTCCGGGGCAAAGCGGCAATGCCGGCTGTCGGCCCATTGCGGTCATACCTTGCTCAGCAAGTCTATGAGGCCGTCAGGGAATATGGTGTCGCAAGTTTCTCGAAGCTCTTGTTCGGACCACCAGCGATGATCGGCCATCACTTCTCGTTCATTCTCGGTCCAACCGGTGTCGGAGATGGGACTTCGTTCGGCTCGGATGCCAAAGAACCTCTCCTCCGCCCAAACAACCTCACCGCTCGTCAGGGGAAGCTCAAAGGACCGACGGCCAACTTCGCCGGTCAAATCGAGGCCAACGAGGCCAGTCTCTTCTTCCAACTCTCGCAATGCCGCCGCCTCAAAAGTTTCACCCTCGTCGACCGCACCACCAGGCGTTGCCCAGTATGTTTTACCAATCAAGGGCCCCGAGGAATGAGAAAATTTGAAAAGCAGAACGCAACCGAATTGGTCGATGACCAATAGCCGGGAAGATGGCCGTGACCGCATGAATAATCTCCTATCAATCATGCGTACTATAGAGCATCAAGCGAGGCTCGCCATGTCCGCAATTGGCGCAAACCGGATGCCTCCCGCCAGATCTCATCCGCAAGGCTTTTGAAGCCGACATCAAATTGCAGATCGCCGTGGGACGACAGGTCCCCGAGGAGCGGATGCGATCGGCAGAGCCAGCACCATCTCGGTGCCCATTCTCAATCATGAAACCGCTCCTGCCAGTCCTTTGGGCCGACGCCCAATCTGCGCAGAAACACCCGCCGCATAGTCTCCGTAGAGCCGAAGCCGCATTTGCGGGCGGTGACTTCGACGGAAGATCCAGTTTCCAGTAGCCCTTGCGCCCGCTCCAGCCGGATGATTTCGACGGCCTCGGCGGGGGTGCGGCCTGTCCGTTGCCGGTAGTGGCGGGCGAATGATCGAAGGCTCATTCCGGCTCGGTCCGCCAATGTGTCCAGCGTGAGGGGACGCGTCAGATTGGCGGAGATCCAGGCGTGAAGATCGGAGAACCTGTCGTCTGCGGTCTGGAGGCGCAAGGGCGCGCTGAATTGCGACTGGCCGCCGGGGCGCTTGAGAAAGACCACCAGTTCGCGGGCGACGGCAAGCGCGAGCGTGCGGCCGTGATCCTCTTCAACCATCGCCAGAGCGAGGTCGATCCCGGCCGTCACCCCCGCCGAGGTCCAGATATTCCCATCGTTCACAAATATCGGGTCGCGTTCGAGGCGGACCTGCGGAAACCGCCCGGCGAATTCGTCATAGCGATGCCAATGCGTCACGGCACGGCGACCATCCAGCAAGCCGGCCTGCGCCAATAGAAACGCACCGCTGCAAACGGACGCCATGCGCCGGGCATGGATCGCGCGGTCACGGACCCAGTCGATCAGGGCGGGACGGCTGCACGCGGCATTGACCCCGCTGCCGCCAACAGCGATCGCGGTGTCGGGTGCCGGTCGGTTTTCCGAGAGCAGCGCACAGCGGAGCGCGATCCCCGAATTGGTGGTCACCTCCGCCATTTCCGCCACCAGCGCGATTTCATAAAGCGGGCCCTTTTCGAGATGGGCGCTTCTGAGCGCCATTTCGTTGGCCGACGCGAAGACCTGTGCCGGCCCTGTCGCGTCCAGGAGCTGGGCATCTGGAAAGACAAGGATCTCAATCCGGCGTGGCATAGCGGGTGACATCAGCATCAACTTTGGCATGAAACGAGGGGTAATTGGCGTTCAGGCCAAACCATTTCCTGTCATGGTCTCGGCGTCAAGACAGGAGAAAAACAGTGTCCATCCGCTTCGGAATTCTATGCTTTCCCAATGTGCAGCAGCTCGATCTGACGGGCCCATACGAGGTTTTCGGCTCTGCCCGTGATGCGCGGGTGGATCTGGTCTGGAAAGACAAGGCGCCGGTTCGCGCTTCGACGGGGCTGTGGCTCACGCCAGACCTCAACTTTGAAGAGGCGCCTGCGTTCGATGTGATCTGCGTGCCGGGTGGCGGCGGGGTCAACCCGCTTCTGACAGACGACCAAACGCTCGACTTCGTGCGGGCGCAGGCGAAGACAGCGCGCTTCGTCACCTCTGTCTGCACGGGCACGCTGGTCCTCGGCCAGGCCGGGCTGCTTGCTGGGAAACGCGCAGCGACGCATTGGAACGCCATGGATTTTCTCCCAGGGTTCGGGGCCACCGCAGTGGAAGCCCGCGTGGTACGCGACGGCAATCTGATCACCGCCGGCGGCGTCACATCCGGGATCGATTTCGGCCTGTCGGTCATCGCGGAACTGATGGGACAGGATGAGGCGGAGACGATCCAGCTGTCGCTGGAATACGCACCGGCTCCACCCTTTGATGCCGGCTTGCCGGCGCGGGCGCGCCCGGAAATACTGGCGGCGGCCCGCCAGCGCATGGTTCGGTCCAGGGACGAGCGAGAGGCGCTGCTGTCGACTCCCTCCTAGGCAAACCAAGACCAGTTGGGATCTGCTCTGCCTTTGCCATGATGTCCGGCGCCCCCCATCCGGCCCCTGAGCCTGTCGATGGGCGGCCACCTTCTCCTCGCCAAGCGGGGAGAAGGGAACACCTCACCCCGCCGTCCCCTCCTCCGTCTTGCCGATCGGATACAAGAACAGACGGGTCTTGCGGCTGTCCGACAGTTCCCAGATCTCGTCGGGGTCGACATCCGGCACGGCAAAGCTGTTGGAGACGAAGAGGCTGCCGGGTTTCATCTCGCTGGAAAGCTTCTGCCAGAGGGCCGGCATGGGTGCCGGCGAGAGGAAGGCGTAGACGACATCTTCCTCTGAGACATCCGTCTTCCAGAGGTCGCCAAGGCGGATCTCGCCCTTGCCGGTCAGGCCTGAGACGAGGCGGGCGGCGAGATAGACGGCGGGGGCGTTTTCCACCCCGCGTGCCTGCCGGCCCTCGCCATCGAGCGCGCGGACCACGCCGCCCAGACCGCAGCCGAGATCCAGCACGCGGGTCGCGGCCCTATCCTTCATCAGGTCCTTGAGCACCGAGGCCGTCTCGGCATTGGTGAGATAAAGCGGCACGCGCCCGCGCGTGGTGTTGGAGAAGACCAGCGCCAGAACGAGAAAGGCGATGCCGAAGGGCCAGGCGGGCAGATTGCCGAGCAGCATGGCCGAGCCCATGGCGAGCGGAAAGACGAAGGCAATCAAGAGCCACCAGCGCGGAAGGCGCAAAAGCGCGCAGAGTAGCGCCGCAAGCCCTCCCTGCAGCACAAGGGCGATCACGATCAGCGGCAGGCGCTCGACCATGGTCGAGAGCGGCGCGGTGACGGCGGCGACGACCGGCAGGGCGACGACCTGGGCCAGGAGCGCGCCGAGGATCGGCGTCTTGCGGAAGAGGACGAGCATCGGATCTCCGGTGGCATGGCGAGTGCGCGACACTGGCAGGGGGTGGGGTGATTCTCAAGGGCGGTTGACAAACTAGGTCAATCGTCCTAATTCCACCCTAGGACAATTGACCTAGTGCATTTCGTGACAGGGGCCGAGCCGGCATGACACAGCGAGAGACACGCGAGAGGATCGTCGCAACCGCAGACATGCTGTTCTACCGCTGCGGCTTCGAGCATACGTCCTTTGCCGATATCGCAGCAGCTGTCGGCATTTCGCGCGGGAATTTTTACCATCACTTCAAGAGCAAGGACGAGATCCTGGCCGCCGTGATCGCAAAGCGGCGCGTGGACCGGGTGCGCATGATGGCCTGCTGGGAGACTGATGTGTCCGATCCGGTCGGGCGAATCGAGGCCTTCATCGACATCCTGCGGGTGAATGGCGACAAGATCCGCCGCCACGGCTGCCCGATCGGGACGCTGACCAGCGAACTGGCAAAACTTGACCACCCCGCCCGACCGGAGGCGGTGCGGCTGTTCACCGTGTTTCGCGACTGGCTCGCACAGCAGTTTGCAGCGCTCGGTCGGGCAGAGGATGCCGACCAGTTGGCGCTGCAGCTCCTGTCACGCAGCCAGGGCGCGGCAACCCTCTACAATGCTTTTCAGGACCCGGAATTCATCGAGCGCGAAGTGGTGGCGATGACATCGTGGTTGCACGATATCGCGCGCGGGTCCCTCGCCACCAATTCGGCCCGCCCATTCCAGAGTCATGACTGATCCAGTATCCAGGAGACCTTGCATGTTCATCATCTTTTTGCGTTTTTCGGAAAACAGGGCAAAGGCCGGCGAGCTCATGGCCGGGCATAATGCCTGGCTGAAACTGGGCTTCGACCAGGGGCTTTTCCTGGTCGCCGGAAGCCTTCAGGCGCAGGCAGGCGGCATGATCCTCGCCCATGGCGCTGAACGCAGCGCGATCGACGCCTTTGTGGATCTGGACCCCTTCGTCGCGGAAGGGGTCGTGCGTGCCGAGATCCACGAGGTCCAGCCGGGGCGCACGGACGAGCGGCTGGCATTCCTGAAGGGCTGAGCGGCGTCTCGGCTCCCGGCGCCTGCGAACAGTGCCCGAGCAAGGATCACCGGATACCGCGCCTTGACCGGCACCGGCCAGTCGACAGTCAATGGCGGCGCGTCATACACTTCCCCATGACCCAGGTCAGCGGGGATGCGGGTTCAAGCACCCTGTCGACCTCCGCCTCCAGGAGCGTACGCTCACCGCAATCAAAATCGCCGAAACCATGGATTGCGGCGTGTGACCACAGGATGCGGCCGGACAGGCGCGGCGCGTCGACGGTGGAGATGACATGACCGTTCATCGCGACGTCGAATGTCACGAAGCTGTGCCCGCGCAATTCGGTCTGCGCGACATTGGTGATCTGCATGCGTCGCTCGGCCAAGGCTCCTCCTTCGGGTGCGACCCCGCTTCCGGCTCACTCATCGGGACATGTGTCCATCCTCATATACAAAAAAACACCGACGAAAACGTGTATTTTTGGAGTTATACCCCACAAACTTTGCAGAGATGCGGTCGGCGCCCCCGACGGGAGGCTGGCCGCCGGCAAAAGGTCTCAGACCTTGACGTATTTGCGCCAGTCATGCTCCTCGCGAAAGCCGAGGACATCGCGGATCTTGGCGTTGGACAGCGGGGCTGCGAAGCCGTCCTGGTCTCCCGTGATCGGCGTGTTCGGGGCCCATTTCGCCAGGAATTCGCGGGTGGGGATCGTCGCCGTGATCGTGTCGTTGACGGCGTTGAAGACCTGGAAGCCGAGGCCGTCCTTCTTGACGCAGAGATCGACGATCTGGCCGAGATCGCGGGCGTCGATATAGGACCAGGCATTGCGCTTGCGGGCCGGCGGATCGGCGAGATAGCCGGGGAAATTCGCGTAGTCCTCGGGGGCAATGACATTGCCGATGCGCAGCGCATAGACGTCGATGCCGTAGCGCATGGCAAAGGCACGCGCCGTCTTTTCATTGACCACCTTGGAGAGGCCGTAGCTATCCATCGGGTCGGTGTCGTAGTCTTCGGTCAGCGGGAATTCGTGGTAATCCTTGTCACCCTCGGCAAAGCAGACGCCATAGGTGGTTTCCGAGGAGGCGATGATCACCTTCCTGATGCCGAGCTTGGCGGCGGCCTCGATGACATTGTAGGTCGAGACGGTGTTTTCCGCGAAGGTCTTGTTATCAGGATGCATCAGGATGCGGGGGACTGCGGCGAAATGCACGACGGCATCGACCGGCTTCGGGCCGCCCGCGTCTTCATAGCCGTCATAGCCGAAATGGCAGGAGAGCGCGTTGAACACCTGGCCGCTGTCGGTGACGTCGGTCAGGAGCGTGTGCACGCCCGGCACATCAAGCGCGGTGCGATCGACATTCAGCACCGTGTGGCCCTTGGCGATGAGATAGGGCACGACATGGCGCCCCGCCTTGCCGCTGCCGCCGGTGAATACGATCCGCTTGCCCATAGGGTTTCCTCCTGCCCGATTTGTCTGATGACCAGATAGCGCATGGCGGGACAGGGGTGAAGGCCGACCTGCTGTTTTTGCACCCTTGCGCCCGGTCCGTGCTCTGATAACCTTCGCCCACGGGCCGATGCAGCCTGCCGTTCCGCGGCGCCCTCTTGAGGGCGCGATGGTGAATGCATCGAGAGACGAGTTCCTTCCACCTTTTCCCTCTCCGGAAGATGGCGACGGATCAGCAGACGCGGACACTGATGCCACTGTTGCCACCGAAGAAGGAAAGACCATGCGCGGTTTTCGCGATGCCAAACTGATGGCAAGGACGCTGAAGGCGGAACTGGCCAGAACCGATCTCGACATCAGCCATTCCCAGGCGCTCGAGCTTGTCGCCCGGCAACTGGGCTTCGAGCAGTGGAACATTCTCGCGGCCCGGATCGCCGCGGATGAAGAGCCGCAAGCCGACATCGCAATCGAAGCCCCGATCCCGATCTTCCGCATCTTCGATGTCGACAAGGCGATGGAGTTCTACCGGGACTTTCTGGGTTTCCAGGTCGATTTCGAACACCGTTTCGGCGAGAATTTTCCGCTCTACTGCCAGGTTTCGCGCGGGACTTGCGTGCTGCATCTGTCGGAACATGCCGGCGACGCCTCGCCCGGCGCCAAGGCCTTCACCTGGATGCGCGGCATCAAGGCCTTGCACGCAGAGCTGACGGCGAAGGACTATCGCTATCTGAAACCGGGGATCGAGGATGCGCCCTGGGGATTGCAGATGACGGTGACCGACCCGTTCAGCAACCGGATTGCGTTTTGCGAGCGGGTGTGAGGGCTGATTTGTGCTTCGGCGCATTCGAGGCTAAACTCCGTCGCAAAGGGAGCGGCGGAGCATGGCCACCGACAACATCAGTCTCGATTTCCTGGCGAAACAGTCCAAACTGCAGATCGAGGAATTGCGCCTGCTCCGCAAGGATATGGCCGATATGATGCGGCTCCTGAACGCCACCTATGATCTGACCAGGCGAGTCGAGCGGCGAGAGACCGAGCTTCGCGATGACATCGAGCTGATGGTGAAGATGGAACTTGGCGGCTCCCTTGCAAACATGCAGACTTCGATCGAAAATTCGCTCTCTCGCATAGAGGCGAGCGTTAGCCATGTCGCTCAGCGCGTGGAAACACTTGAGGGCAAAATCTAACGGCGTGTTCTGCCACGCCGGACGTTGACGGCATCGTCAGATGACGGCGTCTTGACGCCCTCACCCCCCCTCCCCATCTCCCGCTCACCACCACAGGAGGATGACGATGGGTTTGTTTGACGGATTGCTGGGCCATGGATCGAGCGTGGATCCTTCCGATCTCGCCAAGCGGCTGGACGGCGTCTTGATCGAAGGCGAACAGGTTGGGCTTGCCTTCAAGGTCATCCGCGACGTCTTCGTCTTTACCGACAAGCGGTTGATCCTGATCGACGTGCAGGGCATCACCGGCTCGAAGGTGGATTACATGTCCGTGCCCTACCGCGCCATCACCCGCTTTTCCGTCGAAACCGCCGGCACCTTCGACCTCGACAGCGAGCTGAAGATCTGGGTGTCGGGCGCCCATGAGCCGGTGACGAAGACCTTGAAGAAGGGCACGGATGTGCGCGGCATCCAGCGAGCGCTGGCGGCGGGGGTGTTAAGGTAGGCTGCCCCAAATTGCACCTTCACGCTCAGGAGTGCCCCTCACCCTGCCCTCTCCCCGCAGGCGGGGAGAGGGTGGAGCAAGCGGTGGCGATCTCGGCCTTCTCCCCGCCTGCGGGGAGAAGGTGCCGGCAGGTCAGGCGCAATGTCATTGCGCCGGGGATGAGGGGGCTGTCACCCGATCCTCGACATCAGTTATCGTTGCATGTTTTCGCAGAGGAATCGGCCAGCGGTGCCATCATGGATATCTGCAATGACAGCGAAGGCCGTTTACAAGTCTGACGCCTTCGAGGCGATCCACAGCGCCGTTTCGGATATGTTGGAGGCAGGGACCATCGACAAGCAGACGATGCGTCGCTTTGACGAGACATGTCTCGTGTCTCCCGATCCCATGTCTCCGGACGCGATCAAGGCGCTGCGCGAGCGCAACCATGTCAGCCAGCCGGTCTTCGCACGTTATCTCAACATCAGTCCGTCAACCGTGCAGAAATGGGAGAACGGCTCGAAACGTCCGAGCGGACCGGCGCTCAAACTTCTGGCCATCCTCGAGAAGCATGGAATTGAGGTTCTGGGGTGAGTGTCTCGATCACTAGGAAAGAACCTTTCAGATGAAGTGTCTGAGGATCTATGCCGACGCCGAGGGGGAATCGCATTTCGATGAAGTCGAGCTGCCGACGACGCAGGTTTCGGTGCATCCCGATGCCGCTCCCTTCGACGTCACCGCAAGCTATCCGGCGTCGCGCGTGCGGTTCACCCACATTCCGGCGGGCATGCGGGAAGTTGCCTGGCACAGGGTGCCGGAACCTGTGCTCACCGTGCGGCTCGACGGATCGGTCGAGTATGAAACCAGCGACGGCGACCGGCGCCATGTTCCAGCCGGCAGCTTCGTTCTGGTCGAGGATACGCATGGCAAGGGGCATCTGTCGCGGCATTCGCCCGAGGCGCAGACGGTGATCTGGATTTCGCTGCCGAATGGACTTTCGGCACCTGTGCCCTGAAGGTATCCAAGACGAGCCACTTGGAAAAACCCAACGGATGGGTTATTATTCACCATGGTTGTTGTTCATCGCGCATTCGGCTTTCGCTTCGTGATCTACACACAGGATCATGAGCCCGCGCATGTCCACATCACCGGCGCCGGGCAGGCGAAGATCAATCTGCTCGGCCAAAATGGAAACCCGGAACTCGTCTATAGCATAGGCATCAAGCGTGCCGACCTCAGACGAATCCTGAACGAAGTCGCCGTCGAGCAATCACGACTTTTGACTGAATGGGAGCGTATCCATGGCTGACTTCGACGAACGACAATTCGACGCCGCAGAAGCACGCGGGCGTGCCATCCTGGAGACAGAGCCGAGAGCCGTTGCCGCGCGCTACGACGCGGAAACGGGCCGGGTCGTGCTCGACCTTGCCAACGGCTGTACCTACGCCTTCCCAACCGTGCTTGTCGAGGATCTGCAGGGGGCAGCGACCGAGGCGCTGGCGAGCGTCGAGGTCGACGGGCTCGGGTTCAACCTTCATTGGCCGGATCTCGACGTCGATCTGTATGTGCCAGCGTTGATAGCCGGAGTTTTTGGTACCAAGGCCTGGATGACGCGGGAACTGGCGCGTCGGGCGGGACAGGTCACATCCGAAGCCAAGGCGGCTGCGGCAAGGGCGAACGGCACCAAGGGCGGGCGGCCTCGTCGGGCGGTGTGAATTCGCTCACTGATCGGTCCGCCTTTCGAAGCCGCCGCCCCCTCCCCCGCAGCCCCAAACTTCCCTCACCCCCGAATCAGTGATACCCCTCGGGCACTGCCGCCTGGCGCCTGGCGCCCGTATTCCAAGGTCTCGTCCCGCCCGTGTTTCGTGTTCCGCTCATCGTCGCCACTGCGCTGATCATCGCCTTCGGGGGCGGGATCCTGTCGGCGTTGTCGATGCTGAATGCATCGGTGGGCTTCGGGGCGATCGAGGTGGCGGGGTGGCGGGCCTTTCCGGCGGCGCAGACGGCCTCGGCCGATCCTTATGCCAAGGCGCATCGGGCCAAGGGCGGGCGGCTGCTCTATGGGTCGGCGGAAGGGTTGCAGTTTACCGCGGCGCGCGATGCCGAGGGGCTGACACTGACGGGGACCTGTTCCTACCGGATGCGCGGGCGCACGCCGACGGCGCGACTGTGGACACTCTATGCTGCCGATGCCGACGGCAAACCGCTGAATACCGGCGCCGAACTGCCGGTGGCGAAGAACTCGCAGACGGTCCTCAGACGGCGTGACGGCTCCTTCGACATCGAGATCTCGCGCACGGCCAGGGCCGGCAACTGGCTCGCCATTCCCGATACGGGCGCCTTCCAGCTGGTGCTGACGCTGCTCGACACGCCGGCTGCCGCCTCGACCGGGCTATCCGGGCTAGCGATGCCTGTTATCGAGCAGATCGGGTGCGGCCAATGAGCAAGTTTCTCTATGCCGTGCTGACGGGTCTCTTTGGCGCCGTCCTGCTGCATATCATCATCATCCTGGGCGTGCCGCATTTCACCGGACGCGACGCCTATACCCGCGTGACGTCGGAAGGCGTGCCCTTCGTCTTCCATGCGCTTTCGGCCACACCGGATGCGGTTGGCTTGTCCAGTCTCGATCCCTATCTGCGCGTTGCCGTCTGCCACTTCGACATCGAGCGCCAGCCGCTTTCGCTGGTGGCTGTCGGTGGCGGCGTGGATTTCTGGTCGGTCGCCATCTACGACCGGGACGCCAACGAGGTGTTTTCGATGAACGACCGCACGTCGGTGGCCGGTGATCTCGATGTGCTGGTGGCGACGCCGGTGCAGGTGGCACAACTGCGCAAGACGCCGATCGCGGCGCTGGCCGAGACGATCCTCGTCGAGCATCCGGGAGCCGAGGGCTATGTGGTGCTGCGGGTGCTCGCTCCGCAGGCGAGTTATGAAGCGGAGGCGAAGGCCTTTCTCGCCGATGCGGAATGCCTGCCCTTTACCGGGCGCTGAGCGCGGAGGCGTTCAGACGATCGGGGCGTCGACCAGCACGCTGCCGAGGCGGATGACCATCTTGCGATCAAAGAGATGCGGCCGGGCAAACATCCAGTCCAGCGCCTCGGTCGAGGTCCAGGGGCGCTTGTAGGGCCTGACCGAGGTCAGCGCTTCAAAGACGTCGCAGACCGTGCTCAACCGGACGGTGGCGCTCAGATCCTTCTGCTTCAGCCCCAGCGGATAGCCGGAGCCATCGAGCACCTCGTGATGCAGACGGCAGATGTCGAGCGCGACCTGCGGGATCTCCGGATAGGTCTTCAGCAACTGATAGCCTGCTTCCGGATGATTGCGGATGATCTCGCGCTCGGCATCCGTCAGTGCGCCCGGCTTGGTCAGGATCTCGTTGGGAATGAGCAACTTGCCGATGTCATGCAGCATCCCGGCGACACCGAGAAGTCCGGTGGTCTCGTCATCGAGCTCAAGAGCACGGGCGAGAAGCGTCATCATGCCGCTGACCGCCAACGAATGGACATAGGTGGTTTCGTCCTTCGTCTTCAGGCGTGTGACTTCGAGCGCTATGACAGCGCTGTCAGACCATGTTCGTGCATTGTCGTCAGCCGCGCGGGAGAGGCCGGCCATATCGAGGGTGCCGGCGCCGACGATTTCGCGCAGGTTTGCCCTGAGCGTGATGGCTGCCTGATCGATTTCACCGCGCACCGCCTGTGCCCGCTGCGGCTCGGCGTGGGGGGCGGCCTGACTGCCGGCACGTGACTGCGCGCCGTTCTCATCGAGCCCCAAGGCGATGTTGATTGAGACCTCGGTTGCCGACGTGGCCAGAATTGCGGCAAGATCCTTGTCGCTCGCCAGGATGAAACGCCGCCTGGCAAACTCGCGGCTCGGACAGGCAACGCTTTCGATGAACATGCCCTTGCGGATGCGCTGCTTCTGGATCTTGACGAGCATGATGATCTGCCGGGACTCCGCACTGAATCGACCTCTTGAAAGGTCTCGACGCCGCCGGCACCAAGTACGGCCAGCTTACAACCATATTCAACTAAACTGATTTAGACTCTGTAAATCCGGGGGTAAATGGAGAGGTTGTGACGCCGCGCGGCGGGACGCCTCTCCGACGGAACGACCGGCATGGCGCCAGCAAGGTGCGGTGCGGAGAGAGAGCTCACGGGAAGGCGGCATGTCGGACATGAGGCCGCCACCGGATCGCGGCGGTGTCGCAGGAACGCCTTGAGCGCCCGCCTCAGAAGGGTCGGCGACCGGGGCCGAACACGGGGCCTTGCGGGGCAGGCAATGCCGGCAGGGTCGGCAGTTCCACCCGCGGCCAGATGGCGTTGGGGTCCAGCCGCTCGTAGCGAATGCCGGTGAAGAAGAGGATCTCAGCCTTGTGGGCGCCCGTGCGGGCCGCGCGGCGCGAGAGGGGCAGTCGGTCCGAAATCCTGATGATGTCCGCCATGCTCGTCTCCTTTCGAGAAGAAAGATCGAGAGGGTCGAGAGGTTCATCTCACCCTGCCCTCAGTCTACGAGGGCCGGCACAATCCGGTTCATGCTGCGGAAAGTCTCACACGCACCGGGTCATCTGCGCCTTTCTCCGACGCGTTCCCCTGTCGCGGTTCACCCCACGAACGGGGTACGCATATGCCTAATATCGGAAACATGCGGCGAATCGTCTAAGATGACCATCCACCTGGCCACAAGAAGCCATAGGTTAGTTAACAGCTTGCTAACAAATTCGTTTTAATCTGGCGCATATCTGTATTGCGTTGGAGTGGGTTTGTCGTGAGCGAACAATTCAGGGAGCTGGAAAAGCCTATCAGCGCGCGGAACAAGGATGTCGTTCTGATGGCCACGGTCACGAGTTTCCAGGCGCTCTCCTTCCCCGGCAAGACCGAACTCCGACAATTTGCCGAGCTGTTCCTGCCGCTGTTTGCCGGATCGTCGATGGAAGCCCGCCGCGAGGCGGTGGCGGCCCTTTCGCAGAGCCGCAACCTGCCGCTTTCGGTGGCCGCCTTCATCGCCTCACAGCCGATTGCGATCGCAGCACCCTTCCTCGCCGTCTCGCCGGCACTGTCGGACGACATGCTGATCATGATCGCCCGCACGCAAGGGGCCGACCATGCGCGCGCCATCGTCAAGCGCGAGCGATTGTCTCCGACCGTCATCGATGCGCTGGTTTCGCTCCGGCATGCACTGCCGCCGCGACCGGACAAGACCAAGACCGAGATGGCGAAGACAGAGCCGCAACCGACCGGCACCCAGACCGAGACTCCGTCGCGCTTCGACCGGATCATGGCCGACCTTGCGATGACGGACCTGCCCGGTGCAGCGGCGCCCCACCCGGCAACCCGGCCGGCGGATCCGATCACGGCTGATGGTGGAAACGCCGAGGCCGTCCAGTCGCGCGAAGAGGCGCTGCGCCAGACAATCAAGCGCATGGCCTACCAGCATCGGCCTGCAGCCAGCGACCGGCTCGGGCGGCGCCAGGCGACACCGCTGCAGACGGCGCTTCTGGTGCGTTTCGCCCGTGCGCATGACGGCGGCCTGTTCGCCACCACGCTCGCCGACCTGCTGTCGGCCAGCCGCTGGCTCGCCGAGCGCATCCTGCTCGACATTTCCGGCCGCCAGCTGGCCACGACGCTGGCTGGCGTTGCGATGGAGGATCGCGAGGCGATCTTCATCCTCGAACACATCTATCCGCATCTGGCCCGGCGCGAAGGTGGCGCAAGCCGGGCAGAGACCCTGCTGTTCGGCATGGATCCGGACCAGGCGGAAGCAAGGATTGACAGCTGGATCCGCGCCGACCGCTACACCTTTGCCGGCGAGGAGCCGCAGGCCGAGCCGCGCGCCCCTGTGATCGCGCAACAGACAAGCGGCCTTGCCGCAGCAAACCAGGCCTCGCCCAAGCGCCAGCCCGTGGGCGACGAACACGGGCGGCAGGTGCTAAGGGCGCGCAAGCGGTAAGGACCAGGTCTTAGGCTGCAGGCAGTAGGCAATGGGCAATGGGCAATGGGCAATGGGCCATTGTGGCTAGGCCTGGACCGCGCTGACGCCGTTGTCACCCCACCCCGGCGCTTTGCGCCGACCCTCCCCCTCAAGGGGAGGGTGAGGTGTCCGCCTCATCTGCGGGTCAATCCTTCTCATCTGTCAGCGTCAGATAGGTGCCGAGATCCTCGACCTCGATCTCGACCAGCCAGAGATCGCTGTCGAATTTTCGCTCGCGGGCGATCAGCGCCTCGACGGCGTCGGGCTCTGATCGTGTCAGGCGCGGCTCGAAGATGCGGTCGTCGTGCTCCCCAACCCCGATCATGGCCTGCGGCGCCGGGCCGTAGAGCGTCTCCAGGCCGTCACGGAAACGCTGGCGCACGAAGATGGCGCCCGAGGCTTCCGAGCCCTTGGCGACGATTGCAGCATAACCGCCGTCGGAAAAGACTCGGCGGGTGAGAGCGGAGATGAAGATGTCGGAGCGGATGCGCATGGGAAGGGTTTAGGGGATTGCCGGGGCGGCGTCGAGGGTGGGGCTAGAAGGAGGTCTGCGCGAGAGCCACGCTGTGGGACAAGCAGAGTCCCCCTCCTTCAGAAGGCAAACCGCCACGCGACGCCTTAGAACCCGCGTTGCGACACTCAAGCCCAACGAGCGCATGTCCGCAGGCTGGACGGCAAGATCGGTGATATGGCAACTTCCCGCTGTCCAGACCGTCTCCGGCGACCCGAGGCAAACGTATCACGACGTCTTAACGTTCGGCGAGACAGGCGGCACGAGCCCAGGCGGTGGCGCCCGGTCAGATGAGGCAGAGCCGGTTTCAACGCGCGCTGCAGTCAGCTTACGCACTAAGGACCGAATTACGAGTTTTACGTTTGCTGGTTCCAGGTCAAGAGAGAGAGCCGCGATGGCACTTCCCCCCAAGGGTGCGCCGGCCAAAAGCCGCATCGCCAATAGCTCGCCTGCGCCTTGTTCAGCCGCCTGATCTTCACGCACACGCGTTTCGAGGAACAAGCGCGCGACGTCGTCAGGCATGCCCGCTGTAAACGCGAGGAGCGCTTCAGATGGAATGTGGCCGGCTCGTCTCATTACATCCAGTGGATGGATGCGTTCCCAGGTTCTTGCGTTGCTGAGCTGAAGACCGACGACATAAAGACGATCCGAGTCGACCCCGCCATCAGGGGCAGCGTTTGTCAGGTAACTCGCCAGACTTTTGAGAAAGTCCTCAGCGTAATTCGGGTCTTCCAAGTTCTCATACAGCTTCCGCAGAACCGAAGGCCGCATATTCGCGATATCAACCATAACTAGCCTATCAAGGTCGAGGCTTCTGGAAGTCAATCCAGAAATATAAGCCATTCTGTTCAAATTTGCCAGCCACGGCCTCCAGATGCTCCCGGCGCTGAGACGGACGCAGCCCATAGCGACCAGAGGCATTCGTCAGGCAAAATTTACGACCGCTGCCATCAGGATCATCCGGATCGAACACGACCTCTCCTCCGATGCAGGCCAGCTTCAACGCATTGCCCAACAGCGTCGGATGGCCGAGTTTTTGCAGGTTGAACGGTCGCGCCTGAACCGACTTTGGAAATACGCCGATTGTGACGCCGCTTTGGTCTACGACTTCCTCGACCGAGAACCAGAGCTCCCCGTCTTCATCGACTATCCAGAGTAAGTGGAAGATCTCGGGAAACAGATTGTTCAGATGTAATTCGGCCACCTGCTGAAGATATGCCGCGAGTGCTCCACCCGACGTCTTGTCGAGTTTCTGCCGGCTGCGCGGAAACATAGGCCACTCGTGTAACTGAATACCATTGCCACCGGCAGGAATGGCAGGACCATAGAGCGCATCGAATTGCTCGCGCTCTTCATCGCTCCGAGCCATCGACCTACCCCCCGTACGCGTCTCGGCTGCAGTGTCGCGCGACTTCACGCAGAGGGCAAGTTGCGCGACTGCCAAACAGATGGGTGTCCGAACGCGACGCCTTACACCTTCACGGCCAACCTCAGCCCGCCCCAATGCCTTCCGCCGACGAAGATCGGGGCGGAGATATCCTTCATCAGGACGAAATTGCCACCGCCCATGTCGCGGCGGTAGGTCTGGACGAGGAAGGGCGCCGTCGAGCGGCCGGCGGCCAGGCCGACGCGGTCGTTGAAGATGCGGCGGTTGCGGCAGTTGGCGGTGTTCCACACGGTGTCGCCCGGGCGCTGGGGGGCGGAGAACTTCTTGTTGTGGGTCGGCAGGTAGCCGTTCTCGTCGACGGCGGCGCAGAAGCCGATCCGGTCAGACGAGCCGGCGACGGGTTCAATGATGGCCGGCAGAACCTGATCTGTAAAATCGGTGAAGCCGGTGACCATCTGCACCGGGTCGGTGCCCGGGATCGGGCGATAGTTGCGGTCGAAGAGATCGGACTGACGGATGCGCCCACTGTCGACGGCGCGCTGGAAGGTCTCGGAGATCTGCTGCGCAACGGAAACGGCCGTGTCGATCCAGGCGCTGTCGGCCGTGCGGATGCCGGCGCTGGCGGTGAGCTGGATCAGGGTTTCCGACAGCGCCACCACCTTGTCGACGCGGCCTGCAGTCTGCTGCAGATGCTGGTCGGACTGGCGGACCTCGCCGGCCATGGTATCGAGCGTGGCGACAAATTCCGAGCACTGGCGGTCAACCTGGTCTGTCGTCTGGGCCATGGCGGAGGAGCCGTCGAGAATGCGGGTGATCACCTGCTCCATGGCGGTGAAGGAGGCATTCATCGCCTGGGAGGTCTCGCGCACGTCGCGGGCGCTTTCGGTCGCGCCACGGCCGGCATCGTTGAGGCGGACGATCTTGTGGCGGATCTGGTTCAGCGTTTCCTGGATGGCACCGGTGGCCTGGGAGGTCTGCAGCGCCAGGGCGCGCACCTCGGCTGCCACGACCGCAAAGCCCTTGCCGGCATCACCGGCGCGGGCGGCCTCGATGGCGGCATTCAGCGCCAGAAGGTTGGTCTGGCGGGCAATCGTGCCGATCTCCTCGGCGACCTTGTCGACTTCGGCCAGGGACTGCGAAAAGCTGCCGATCTCCGTGCCGATCTCTTCCGATGTCGACACCATGTGGTCGATCTTGCCGACGGCACCGGTCAGGCGCGTGGCGCTGTCGGTCAGCATACGGCGGGCTTCGCCGGCGGTCTGGTCGGTCTCGCGCAGGGTCGCGGCGACGTCGCGATTGGTCTCGGCGATCGACAGCGCTGTCCTCGTGATGCCAACAAAGGTCGTGGCATGGCGTTTGGAGATGCCAGCGACATCCTGAATGGCACCGGCAATGTCGACAAGGTCGACACCGAGGGTCGAGGCTTCTTCTGCCAGGCGCTGGACAATGCCGCGCAGGGTGGCGGCATCGACATCGGGCTGAGGGGACATGGCCACCTCGCCGGAATGCTGGTCGTCATCGAAGCGTGCGTTCATCGCAGCAGTCATGGTTGATCCTCCTCCAATCGACGGAGGATAACATTGGTATGATTAATGAGGGCTTTATTCAGAGAATGCGAAAACTCACTTAGACGAAAGCCTCAGAGAGCGCCTATGGCCTTGAGTTTCTTGAGCACGGCGGCACTGGGCTCACCGGTTTCCGGCAGTTGGTAGTGGCGCTCGAAGCGACGGATGGCCGCTCGGGTATCGTCGCCGGGGACGCCATCGATGGTGATGTTCTTGTAGGCCATGTTGGACAGGCCGCGCTGGATTTCCATCACCAGGCCGGGGTCGAAGTTCGCCTGCTGGACCGGCGGCGGAGCCGTGGACTTCACCTCTTTCGGCGGCAGGACAGCCGGGGCTGCGACCGGCCGACGCGGCGCGGTGACGACCTGGGTTTCGGCGCTGAGGATCGCGGCGGCGACGGGATCCTCGCCGGTGGCGTCGAGATCCATCACCGGACGCTGGGCCGGCACGGCGGCGGTCACGCTGCGGTCGAGGGTCAGGGCCGCGAGCAGTTCCGGCGTGACGAGGCCGTTCGCTTCCATGCCGACAGTCTTCTGGAAGACGGCGATCGCGGTCTCGGTGCGCGGGCCGATGACACCGTCCGCCTCACCATCATACAGGCCCCGACGCAGGAGTTCGGCCTGGACCTTGCGGATGAGGTCTGCGGTCTCGGCGGCATTGGCCGGCAGGCTCGCAAGCTTCAGGCCCGCCGGATCGCCGGCCGCCTGCTCCGGCGTGGTTTCGGCAGGCGTCTCGCGCTGGATGCGGAAGGTTGTGACGGTATCGGGATCCTGCTCGCTCAACAGCGGGGTGCGCGGGACGCCGGAGAGTGCGGTGAAATCCTCGGCGTCGCGGGTGCGCAGGAAGGGCGAGGGATGCTGGCCCGGCTGGTACCAGAGGGCATTGGCAGCGATCGTGCCGAAGACCAGGGTGAAGCATGCGGAGCCGCCCAGGGCGCGCGGGTGGCGCCCGGCCAGCCGCGCGAGCGCGCCCGCGCCCCACGACAGAAGCCGGAGGGCACTTGAGCCAACCTTCTTCTTCTCAGGCGATTTTCGCTTCCGCTTGGTCATGCCCCGGTGCTTTCCCACCCGTCTTGCGGCCGGCTCCCGCCTCGGCGAGGCGCGGCGGGAATTCGACCATGTTCGTTTCGTCTGCAGCCCTGGCGCCGGAGCCGTCGACCGGCAGGGTCACCATCACGACAGTCCCCTCACCCGGCCGGCTTTCGATCCGGAAGGTGCCACCATGGAGGGCCGTCAATCCCTTTACCAGCGAAAGACCCAGGCCGGAACCCTCATGGTTTCGATTGAGATCGTTCTGCACCTGTATGAAGGGGCGGCCGATCAGGGCCATCTTTTCCGGCGCGATGCCGATGCCCGTGTCGCTGACACTGATGGTCACCTCGTTGCCAGTCCTGATGGCATCAATGATGACGGCACCGCCGGTCTCGGTGAACTTGATCGCGTTGCAGACGAGATTGATGACGATCTGGCGCAGCGCCCGGCTGTCGGCGGTGATTTCGCCCAGGCCCCTGGGCAGGCGGCTTGTCAGCTTCACGCCCTTCGTCTGGGCCTGCAACGAGAGCATGCGCTCGCATTCGGTCAAGGTATCGGCAAGGTCGAAGCCTTCGAGCAGGAGCTCGTAGCGGCCCGCCTCGATCTTCGACATGTCGAGCATGGTGTTGACCACAGACAGGAGATGGGCGCCCGACTGGCGGATCAGCTGGACATATTCGCGCTGGCGGTCGTTTTCGAGCTTGCCGAAATATTCGCCGGCGAGGATGTCGGAAAAGCCGAGGATGGCGTTGAGCGGGGTGCGCATCTCGTGGCTGACGGCGGCGAGGAAGCGGCTCTTGATCTCGTGCGCCGCGTTCGCCTCCTCCTCCTTGCGGGCAACCGCATCGCGCATCCGCATCTCGCCCTCGATGTCAAGCATCTGGGCTCGGACGGCGAGGAGAGTGCCGTCGTCGGCGCGCACGGCGGTCATGTCGAGGCGGACATTGAGGAACTGGGCCTGGTCGAGGCCGATGACCGGACGATCGAGCCGCAGATCGGTGACCACGACATCGGCGCCGAGGCGCAGTTCGTCGAGCGCCTGGACGAAGGCCAGACGGTCGGAGACATGCACCTGCTCGACGAAGGGCCGCGCCAGAGGTTCACGCAGGAAGGAAAGAAACATCTGGCGGTCGCGGCCGCCAGCGGAGCGGACGATACCGCCGGCATCGACCGTCAGAAAGAGGCCAGGGCAGAACTCATATGGATCGGCGGCGATCCCCGCATGCGGCGGCACCTTTGCCTCTGCACCGGCGGCCCCGAGACGGCGACCGGCGACCAGAGCGACGGCGGCCAGCAAATAGAGCGCGGTGGCGAGGGCAAAGCCGATCGGCAGGCCGGTGGCGGCGCCGAAGAGAAGGGTGAGGCCGGCGGGTATGGCAAGGAAGGCCGGCGAAAGGGCAAAGGTCAGCCGGCGCAGGGCGGCGATTTCGGCCCGGTCGATCGGGCGGCCGGCGGCGTGACGCGACAGCAGCCGGGCCAGCAGCCCGTCCATCGTCACCGTCAATGCATCCGACACTTTACGCAATACAACCACGCCAGAAATCCGCGACCGGTTCCTCTGATTTACCCGGGGAAGATAGGCCGGACGCGCTTAAGGAATAGATAAGGCTGGGGGCCGCGAGCGCCCGCAAGCGCTGGTTCTGACCCGAAACAGGACAGCCGGAGAAGGCTTTCCAGAACATGGTTAATGGAGCGTAAGCGCTGAAATCATTCGATTTTTCGCAATACCGTTAACACTTGTGGTGGCGCAATGCCGCAACAAGCGGTGGATTGCCGGGCGCGCGCCACATTTATGCTTAACGCCAACCGCTAAACTTTGACACGAGTGCCCCAAAACGCCGGGATCACTCGAATTTTAGTCAAATTCGCCTCAAAGCCGAACGGGTTTAGAAAAGCGATTTTCGCGAATCAAACCTAGGGTGGCATTCACGAGTTCGGGGAGAAACCCGGGCCGTTCCGGCAAAGACCGGCAACAGGGATTTGGTGAAGACCATGTGGTTTCTGATCAAGGGAACTTTCTATTGCACCGCGACACTGGTCGCCCTGTCCTTCCTCGCGGCCCCGCCTGCGGAGGAAAAGGACGGCGCCGGCTTCGACATGGGTGCGGCCGTCACCGCCGCCAGCGGTGCCTATGACTACGTGACCTCGCTCTGCGTCGAGAAGCCCGAGGTCTGCGAAAAGGGCGCCCAGACCTTCCAGGCGCTCGGCCAGCGGGCCCGCGAAGGGGCGCTCGTCGCCTACCAGCTGCTCGACAAGCAATTCACCGACGACGGCACGACGGCCGTGGCCGACGAAACGCTGGCGCCGCAGACCGGTGGCGTGGAGATCCTCAAGCCCGCCGTGGAAACACCGCGCCTCGCAAGCGTCGAGACCGAGGCTCCCGTGATCACAGGCACGGTGACACCGACGGAACGCCCGAAGCACCTGCCGAAACCCTATCAGCCGCCGAAACTCTGACGGCCTGACCATTCCATCCGATTGCCATCCGGCAATCCTTCAAGAATTCCGGGGCGGATGCCCGCCCCTCACCTGCTTGCAACCGGCCCTGCCATGGACCGGATGCCTGTCTGCCTGTCCCTCACTGAATTCGGCATTTGCCGGGCCGCGTAGCGCAAGCTGCGCGGCTTTTTTCTTGTTCGACTGATGCCGCGAAAGCCACCGACAGGTTTCCTTGCCGCAGCCGGTTCAAAAGGGCTCGGGTCTGGCCTATATGGGGCGGACGAAAAGAGCGGGTGCAGCATGGCGACTTTGAACGAGATGATCGACGACTTCGGCTTCCTGGAGGATTGGGAGGACCGGATGCGCTATGTGATCGAGCTCGGGAAGGCGCTGCCGGACCTGCCGGATGCGGAAAAATCGGCGGAGAACAAGGTGCAGGGCTGCGCCAGCCAGGTCTGGCTCTCGGTCACATCCGGCGACGGCGCCGATCCGGTCATGACCTTTCGCGGTGACAGCGACGCCTTCATCGTGCGCGGACTGGTCGCCATCGTGCTCGAGGCCTATTCGGGCAGACGAGCGTCCGAAGTGGTCGCCTTCGACGCGCTGGATCTCTTCAAGCAGCTTGGGCTTCTCGAACACCTGACCGCGCAGCGGGCCAACGGCCTACGCTCGATGATCCAGCGGATCCGCGAAGAGGCGGCTCGGCGGATCGTTTAGCCTCAGGCGATCAGGCGCTCACGCCATCTCCGGCCGAAAGCCTTCGTCGCCCCAGTGGCGCGACCGCGATTTCGGCGCTGGCGGGGTATAGTGGCGGGCGAGCGAAAGCAGGGCCGCCCGCAGCATGAGCTTGGCGGAGCGGGCCGGCCATTGACGCTCGCGCTCGACGGTTTCGAGCCCCTTTCCAAAGCAGCAGACATCGAGCGCCACACCGGACAGTTCCGGGCCCATGGCCTCCATGGCACGCGTGACGCGGCTTCGGGCAGAGAGCCTGTTGTCCGTCAGCTCGACGGCTGCCGGCGGGGCACCCGTGCTGCGGCTCGCAAGTCTCGGCTCCCAGCTTGCGGTGATGCGCGGCTGCAGGCCGGCGAAGTCGAAATCTGCGGCGAGCCGCTCTCCGGCGGCAAGGGCCTCCTCGGAGAGAAAGGGACGCCCGTCCTTCTCCTTGAGGCGCAGCAACGGAAAGAGCGGCGATTCCTGAAGGTTGCGGCGCGCCACCTGGCGTCCGTCCGGCATGTCCAGCGTCTCGACGGCGACAGTGCGATGCTGGCTGGCATGGGCCTCGTCGGGCAGATCACAGAGATCGCGGCGCAGCCAGGCGGCGGTTTGCGGCGTAGCGACGAAGCCCCGGGGCGATGGGGCAAGCAGACCGTCGGAGACCAGCCGGGCGATGAGATCCGGAGCCATGCCGGCTGAAATCGTGGAGCTGCGGTCGGCGCCCGCCTCGGGGCTGGTTGTGCCAGTAAGAAGCGGCGCGGCAAGAGCGCGGCGCAGGATCTGGCGGATCTGCCGTCTTTCGCTGCGGGTCATGATCTCTCCCTCCCTTCAGATGCGGCGGCCGGCGAGCAGATGCACGGCGCTCGCCATGCGCTCGACAATGGCGACGAAGGTGTCGTAGGCGCGGTCGTCACGCCGGTCCTCGACCATGCGGCAAGCATGGCCGACCGTGGAGCGGTCGCGGCCGAAGGCCTGGGCCACCTCGCCCATGGGCATGGAATAGGCGACATGGCAGACATACATTGCGACCTGACGGACATGGTTCGCGGCCCGCCTCCCGGGCTCCTGATCGTGGTCAAGGCCGGTGGCGCGCAGAAGCTCCTCGGCCAGTTGCCGGACGATCATGCAGAGAAGCCGCCGTTCGGGCGTCAACTGACGATCATCGTCTAGGGTCGCCGGGGTGAATTGGTCGTCATCGGGCGACCATTCGATGGCCGGCGCAGCCGACAAGGGGTGAGCGGGTGAGACTGGCGAAGTATCGATGGTCATAGCGCGCCTCGCAATAGGATTTTCTTCCTATTAAAGCTAACAGAGCGACAGCGCTTTTGTACCCCATAATTTGATGGGTCCTAACAAATTTATGGCTTCGCAAAGCACGCCTGCGTGCGACGACACCATCACAAATTCGGAATATTTTCCTTTCTTAATTCATAAAAAAGGCCGGTCGCTGGACCGGCCTCGTTTTCTGGCAACGGATGCAGGGGCATCCAGACCGGCTTACTTGCTGCGCTTGCGGCGCTGGCCGAGGCCCATTTCCTTGGCGAGGCGCGAGCGCGCTTCGGCATAGGCAGGGGCTACCATCGGATAGTCGGACGGCAGGCCCCACTTCTCGCGGTATTCTTCCGGCGTCATGTTGTAATGGGTCATCAGGTGGCGCTTCAGCGACTTGAACTTCTGACCATCCTCGAGGCAGATCAGGTAGTCGTCCTCGATCGACTTGCGGATCGGAACCGGCGGCTTCGGCTTTTCGACGACGACCGGCACCGGGGTCGGCGAGGTGGTGTTGCTCAGCGCCTGGTGGACATCGGCAATCAAATTGGTCAGATCACTGACCTGGACCACATGGTTGCTGACATAGGCTGCCACGATGTCAGCCGTCAGTTCCACCAGCACTTGCTGGCTGGGTCCCTGTTGTACTTCACTCATTCACGTCTCCTGTTCATAAGCCTGCGGCGCTCCGCCGTCGCCCGCAGACACGATTCATAGTGCCTCTCCCTTGCCGAGGACGGCGAAGGGAGAAGAAGAAAACAACCCCACGAAGATCAGCTGGAATACCGGACGACCCCAAACCGTCCAGGCACCTGTAACGCCGATCCTGGCGAAGATCTGGCGCCTACGTGTGGCAATACCTAGATTCAACTTCACCTACAGATCAGGCACGCAACAGATCAGCGCCCTCGATATGGAATTACCACTCTTGGCATAAATGTCTACCGGTTATTTCTACTAGATTTGACGGGTATAAACCGGCTTTATTAGACGTTCGTTCGATTTTGCATTGCAAAGATAGAACTGCGATTTCAAAAAAATCCAAAGTTCAACCATAACTTACGTCAATTATATCATCTGCTCATATCGTCACGTACAGATACAGATGAAAGCGTGTAGCCCACCTTGTGCGCTGCGCGGGCCAGCAAGTGCGCCGACACGGGAGCGGTGAGGATGAAAAACACGATGCCGGCCAGGGCGCGGCCGAAAGTGGCGACATCAGCCGCATGAATGCCGACGGCGAGCAGAAGCAGGCCGGAACCGACGGTGCCCGCCTTGGAGGCCGCATGCATGCGTGTATAGAGATCGGGCAGGCGATTGACGCCGATCGCGGCGATCAGTGAAAAGAGCGCGCCGACGACCATGATGAATGCGACGAAAATGGCGGCGAGCATGGACATCAGTTGACCTCCTTGCCACGTGCGGCGGCTGATTTGGACGATTTGCCTGTTTTGGCAGGCTTGCGGGCGGCCTTGCCCTTGACTGCGGCGCGTTGCGGACCGGACTGGACCTGCTCCCCCTCCCCGACGACGCCACGGACAAGGATGAAACGGGCGAAGGCGACGGTTGCCAGGAAGCCAACGAGGCCGAGCGCGATGGCGATGTCGATATAGAGCGTGTAGCCGGTTCTCAGCGCGATCACAGCGATGAAGCCGATGACGATGCCGACCAGCATGTCGAGCGCGATGATGCGGTCGGGCAGCGTCGGACCGACCACGGCGCGGTAGACCGTCATCAGCAGCGCGATCACCAGGATGAAAATGGCGAAGATCGAGGCGTATTCGACGATGAGTTCAGGGGTCATCAGGCAAAGGCCTCCATGATCTTCTTCTCGAAGCCCTCGGCGATGTCACGCCGCGCCGCCTCGACGTCACTGCAATCGATCGCATGGATATAGAGCGTCTGGCGGTCTTCCGACACATCGACGGAGAGCGTGCCGGGTGTGAGCGTGATGAGATTGGCGAGCAGTGAGATCTCCCAGTCGCTCTTCACCGTCAGCCGATAGGCAAAGATGCCGGGCTTCAGATCCATGTTGGGCCGGAGGACGAGTATTGCGACCTTCCAGGCGGATTTGGCGAGTTCGACGAGAAACAGCAGCACCAGCGCAAACACGCGACGGCTGCGGCTGGTATAGTCGCGACCGACGAAACGCTCGCGCAGCAGATAGAGTGTCAGCAGCGAGAGGACGAAGCCGAAGATCAGGTTGAGGAGCGTGAAACTGCCTGACACGGTGGCCCAGATCACCGCCATCAGGATGCTGATCGCATAAAGGCTCATCGGGCACCTCCTTCAGGGAAGACGGAGCGGATATAGGCGGTCGGGTCGCCGAGACCGGCAGCCGCCTGCTGGCTGGCGACGATCAGGCTATCGGGGAAGAGGCCGAACCAGACGACGAAGCCGGTCAGCAGCAGGATCGGCGCCATGCGCCAGCGCTCGGCACCGGCGGAGATGGCCGGGGCGACCGCATTGGCGGCCCCCTCGACGGCCACCGGTCGCCAGAAGGCGAAGAGGAAGACGCGACCGAAGGCAATCGTGGTCAGGAAGCCGGAGACGAGCACGGAGGCCGCCAACCACCAGGCGCCGATATCGATCGAGGCCTTGACGAGCAGCGTCTTGGGCCAGAAGCCGGAAAAGGGCGGCAGGCCGCTGCCGGCAAAGAACAGCGCCAGGGATATGGCGGCAAAGGCCGGTGCGGCAGTCCAGAGACCCGCCACACGGTCGAGGCGGAAACTGCCGCCAAGGCGGGCGATCTCGCCGGCGACCAGATAGAGGGCAGTCATCAGCAGGATGGAATGCAGCGCGTAGAAGATGGCGGCACCGACGGCCATCTCGCCACCAATCGCCACGCCCGCCAGCATGTTGCCGATGCCGGCGATGACGACGAAGCCGAGGAAGCGGCGAATGTCATTCTGGGCGAGCGCGCCGATGGCACCGAGGATCATGGTCAGCGCCGCGACGACGGCGATGACGAGGCTCAAGGCCTCGCGCTCGACGGGGAAGAGCATGACCATGACGCGCAGGAGCGCATAGACACCGACCTTGGTGAGCAGGCCGGCGAACAGCGCCGAAACCACGACGCGCGGCGTGTGATAGGAGGCAGGCAGCCAGAAATTGACCGGGAAGGCCGCGGCCTTCATCGAGAAGGCGAGGATGAAGAGCGCCGACAGCGTCATCAGCGGCGCGGTCTCGGCATAGGCCGGGACCTTCAGCGCAATATCGGCCATGTTGAGCGTGCCGAAGATGCCATAGAGATAGGCGACGGCGATCAGGAAGAGCGTGGTTGCCATCAGGTTCAGCACGGCATATTTCAGCGCGCCGTCGATCTGCTCGCGCTCGGAGCCGAGGATCAGCAGGCCGAAGGACGAGATCAGCAGCACCTCGAACCAGACATAGAGGTTGAAGATGTCACCGGTCAGGAAGGCACCGGACACGCCGGCCATCAGCAGCATCAGAAGCGGATAGAAACCATAGCGGCGCCCACTCGAGCCGATTTCGACATGGGCATAGAGCGCCCCGGCGAAGGCGACGATGGCCGCAGCGAGTGAGAGCAGCGCGCCGGTGAGGTCCACCGTGATGGCGATGCCGAAGGGCGGCAGCCAGCGGCCCATCATCATGGTGATCGGCCCGTCTGCCATGACCTGCATGAGGAGAAGGGCATCCACGCCGATCAGGATCGCGAGAGCGACGAGCGCCACCGGCGGATGCCAGTCCGTGCGGTGGCGGATCATCATCAGGATCGCGCCGACGCCGATGCAGAGTGCAATTGGAGTAACGGCCAGCCAGTGGGCAAGCGTCGCCGGCTCCATGACATAGGCGGCGGCGTAATCGACGGGCGTTGTGGTGGGGGCAGCCATGATGTCCTCGTGTCTCCTGCTCAGTAGCCGCTCGGCGGCAACGGATCGTCCATCGGCTCCGCCACCCGCATTTCGGCGGAGTCATCGGTGCCGAGGTCCTGGTAGGCGCGGTAGGTGAGCACCAGCAGGAAGCAGAAGAAGGAGAAGGAGATAACGATCGCCGTCAGGATGAGGGCCTGCGGCAGCGGATTGGCGGTGCCCAGCGGCAGCACGTCGGCCCCGCCGGGGATGATCGGCGGGATGGCGGGCGTCAGGCGGCCGGTGGTGAAGATCAGCATGTTGACGGCATTGCCGAGCAGCACGATGCCGAGCAGGATGCGGATGATCTTCTTCGAGAGCATCAGATAGACGGCGGCAGCGAAGAAGATGCCGACAACGAGGGAGAAGATGACTTCCATCAGCCGTCATCCCTTTCTTCGAGTGCGAGCGCAATGGAGGTGAAGGTTCCCACCACGACAAGATAGACGCCGATATCGAAGGAAATGACCGTGGCGAACGGCACCTCGACCCCGAACAGGCTCGGATAGACCCAGATGCCGGTCATGAAGGGATAGCCGAGCGGTGCGGAGACGACGCCGGACAAAGTCGAGACCAGCAGGCCGAAGCCGGCGATCGACATGGGGTGGAACTTCAGCGCGCGACGCACGGCCTGGACGCCAAAGGCGATACCATAGATGGCGAAGGCGGAGGCGCCGATCAGGCCACCGATGAAGCCGCCACCCGGTTCGTTGTGCCCGCGCAGCAGCACGAAGATCGAGAAGACCAGCATCAGCGCCGTGAGAAAAGGCGCGAAAGTGCGGAAGATCACGGTGTTCATCGCGGGGCCTCCGTCGCAGTCTGTTGGCGATACTCAGCCGTATGCGTTCCTGGTACCCCCCTCTGCCCCCTGAGCCTGTCGAAGGGCGGGCATCTCCCCCACAGGGGGGGAGAGCGGAAGGCGGCTAGCGCGGGCGAAACGGTCGCGGCCACTCTCCCCCCTTGTGGGGGAGATGTCGGCGTCGCCGACAGAGGGGGGTAACCCGCAGTGAGGATTATCTGAGAGACCATGCTCATTTGCCTGCCCCCTTCTTCTTCGCCGGTGCCGGTGCCGGCGACCGGGCGACTGCGGACGGCGCAGGTGCCTGGATGGTGGGCTGACCGACACGGATGCGGATCAGTGCCAGGATCGACAGGCCTGTTATCATCACCACAGCAATCTCGCCCAACGTGTCGACGCCGCGGAAGTCGACGATGATGACGTTCACGACATTGGCGCCGTGGGCGATGATCTTCGAATACTCTCCGAAGAAAGCCGTCAACGAGGCATCGAAGGGACCTGAGGTCGAGGCGACCAGCATCAGGGCAAAGCCGAGACCGCAAGCGATCGCCAGTGTGCCGTCAAACAGCCGCGCCAGACCCGGGCGGTGATCAGAGGGCGACAGTTTCAGACGGGTCATGACCAGTGCCAGGATGACGACCGAGAGCGTCTCGACCATGAACTGGGTGAAGGAGAGGTCCGGCGCACCGTAGAGCAGGAAAATGACCGCGACGGCGAAGCCCTGGATGCCGAGGCAGACGATGGCGGTCAGGCGGTCCCTCGCCGTCAGGACCGCGATGACCCCAATGACGGCGATGGCGAGAATGGCCATCTCATGCAGGTCGAATTCCGACGGCAGATTGAAGCGGGTCGGAAGCTCGCCATAGACCACGGGCGTGACCAGCAGAACCAGGGCGACGAAGACGAAGGAGGCGGTGATGTAGGTCTCGAGCCTGCCGTTCTGCAGGAAGCGGGTGACCACCGTCGAAAGGCGGACCAGGCCGGAAATGAAATGGTCGAAGCCGCGATCGGGGCTGACGCCGAGGCCGGTGACCAGACGATCGACGGCGCTGCGCAGGCGGTCGAGGCCGAGATAAAGCACGAGGCCGAGAATGACGGTGAGGACGGACAGCGCCAGTGCCACGCCGAGATGCGGGATGAGGCTGATCGTCACCGTCTGGGCCTCGCCATCGACGGCGCTTGCCATGGGCGAGGAGATGAAGCGGTGCGTGACGCCGGAGAAGAGCGCGGCTGCGAGCGACAGCGCGGCCAGCGTCAGCGGCCCGAGCCAGAGCAGCACGGGGCCTTCATGGGCGTGTTTCGGCGTATTGCCTTCCTTCCCGATGAAGGGTTTCAACCCGACGGCGAAGGCGATGACGAACATCAGCGCATTGCCGATGACTGCAACCGCCGTGAAGAGGATGGCGCGCGGATCTGACCCCGCCAGCGCATAATAGATCTCTTCCTTGGCGAGGAACCCGAAAAGCGGCGGCAGGCCGGCCATGGAGATGCCGGCCAAAAGGGCGGCAGCAAAGGTGATCGGCATCAGCTTGCCAAGCCCGCCCAGCTTTGTGATGTCACGGGTGCCTGCCTCGTGGTCGATGGCGCCGGCAACCATGAAGAGCGCGCCCTTGAACAGCGAATGTGCGACGAGATAGAGGACCGCCGCCTCGACCGCATATTCGGTGTCAAAGCCGGTCAGCATCACGAGCAGGCCGAGCGAGGCAACCGTCGTATAGGCGAGCATCAGCTTCAGATCCGTCTGGCGGACAGCCAGCACCGCACCGACGATCAGCGTGATGCCGCCGAAGAAGGGCAGCAGGATTTCCCAGGCGGGCGTCTCTCCCATCACAGGATTGAGGCGCATCAGCAGATAGACGCCGGCCTTCACCATGGTGGCCGAATGCAGATAGGCCGAGACCGGGGTCGGCGCTTCCATGGCATTGGGCAGCCAGAAATGGAAGGGGAACTGGGCCGACTTGGTGAAGGCGCCGCCGAGCACCAGGAAGAGGGCCGCCAGATAGAAGGGGCTTTCGCGCATCGCATCACCCGTGGCGAGCAGAAGCGAGAGCTGGCTGGTGCCGGTGATGTTCCAGATGAAGATCATGCCGGCCAAGAGGATGAGGCCGCCGCCACCGGTGACGACGAGCGCCTGGAGCGCTGCACGGCGCGAGGCCTCGCGGCTGTGATCAAAACCGATCAGCAGGAAGGAGGTGATCGATGTCAGTTCCCAGAAGACAAAGAGCATCAGGAAGCTGTCAGAGACGACGAGGCCGAGCATGGCGCCCATGAAGAGCAGGATGAAGCCAATGAAGCGGCCCTGCTGCGGATGGCCCTTCATGTAGCCGCCGGCATAAAGCACGATGAGCGTGCCGATGCCGGTGATCAACAGCGCGAAGGTGAGCGACAAGCCGTCGATGAACCAGGAAAAGGAGAGGTTGAGGCTCGGCACCCAGGCATAGCCGCCGGTGACCCGTTCGCCGGCGGCGATCTCCGGCAGGAAACCGGCGAAGTGGGCGAAGGCCAGCCCCGGCGCGAGGGCCAGGAGCCAGGCGGCATTCGCCCCTGTTCGAGCCGTGAGCCAGGGCGCCAGAAGTGCGGCGGCGAAGGGCAACAGCATCGCGACCCAGGTCAGGTCGCTCGTCATCTCAGGCATTCCATCTCCCCGCTGGCATCGGATCAGCTTTCGATCATCTGTCGATACAAGGTGCGACCGTGTTAGGACAAGCCAACCTTCGTCTCAAGCAAAAACGGAACATCCCCCCTTCACGGACGCGTCAACCCACGTTTCGGTGAGATAGCCCGCATGTATTTCAGTTTCGCGTGAAAGGATGGCGTCTTCTGCGCGACCTAAGGGAGCAGAGGGAGAATTGCCTGATAGCACCGACGACCCTATCTATAGTCCAACCCGGGCCGGCCTAGACTTGGCACCCTGCCCGGCTCTCGCCCAAGGAGAAGATGATGTCCAACCCCACCAACGCCCCGAAGATCAGCAAGTCGGATGCCGAATGGCGCGAGCAGCTGACGCCGGAGCAATACCGGATCCTGCGCGAACACGGCACGGAGCGCGCCTTTACCGGCCCTTACTGGAACAGTTTCGACAAGGGCCTCTATCGCTGTGCTGCCTGCGACGAGGCGCTGTTCGTCTCCGACACCAAGTTCGACGCCGGCTGCGGCTGGCCGAGCTATTTCGAGCCGGTAAAGCCGGATGCCGTCACCGAACACCGCGACACCGCCTTCGGCATGGTGCGCACGGAAATCCGCTGCGCCAATTGCGGCGGGCATCTCGGCCACGTCTTCCCCGACGGCCCGAAGCCGACGGGGCTGCGCTACTGCATCAACGGGCATTCGATGGTTTTTGAGCCGTTGAAGTGATGACTTCACCCTTACCTTGAGAGGAGGGGCTGACCGTAGGTCCAAGCCGGGGTGACGAGCAGCGGCGCATTCGCGAAACTAGGTAGCACCTGCCACCAGCCCTGCAGAGCAGTGTGTTGCGCGTCTGCGCGGCTCATGTTTCGGACTTCGAATTATTGGAAGGCAATTCAAGAGACCCTCCGCTCGGCGCCAGAGCCTTCCATCAGCGTCAGGCCTAGGCCTTCACGACTATTGTAAATCACGGCCTTTCCATGGCAAGAATCGACATCGCGGTCTGAAAATGACTCCAAGTGACCTATATCAGTCACAGGAGAACAAAAACTTGTATTGCCCGCTGGCTGATCTGACGTTTGCAAAACAGATCTTGACGTTGTGCATGTGCGTAACATATACGTGTCTAGTGATGTGGTGGTAGGGTGTGCCCCACGTTAAAAACTGAAATACCCACTGACTGATGTGGCGGTAGGGTGTGCCCCACGTTAAAAACTGAAATACCCACTGACTGACAAAAAAAGGCCTTCGGGCCTTTTTTTTTATTGCCGGGATTTCCATGAAGATAATTAAAGTCGTCAAACTTGATGAAGAGTTTTTCAAAGAGAACGGCAATCTAGTCGAAGCCCTTCACGGTGGGGCTACGGGCGATTTGGCTGCTGAAAAGACCCGTGGCTACGGGGTTGTTACCGTGCGCATCGAAAACGGGATGCTTTTCGGTATCCCGTTGCGTTCCCATATCACGCACCATTCTTCATTCATCACCACCGGAACGAAAGGGCTGGATTACACAAAATCGGTCCTCATCAAGAATGAAAGACACGTATCTCAGGACGCCTTCCATATCCCACAAGACGAATTCGTGAAGATCGCCGACCGGGAGCTTTTTATTCGCGAGAGATTCGAGAAATACATCAAGAAGTATGTCAAAGCGGCCAACGCAGGCGATAAGAACATCCTCAGAGAGTACCGCTACTCGACGCTTCAGAATTACCACGAAGAACTCAAGATCGTTCCTCCAGCTTAATTCATCGCAACGAGCGACGATCCTAAGAGCCTGTTGATCAGGATTTTGGTTTGGTGACAGTCTCTACCTAATTCCGCGTGTTACAGGCCCCGGCGTCACCCCCACCCGCCGCTTTGCGGCGACCTCCCCCCTCAAGGGGAAGGTGGGAGCCCCTCATCCGGCGTGAAAATCGGCGAGTGCCTTTGGCGAGACGCGGGTCCAGATTGCGACGAGCAGCAGGAGGGAGAGGATGGCGCCGAGGGCAAAGGGCACGGCCAGGGCTGCACTGCGCGGCAGCACTGTTTCGGCCAGGGTGACGCTGACGCCTGAGAGAACGAGACCGAGCGGCATCGTGCCCAGACCGAAGAAGCGGTAGACGCTGTTGACCCGGCCGAGCAGATGCGGCGGCACAGCGCGCTGGCGCAGAGACAGCGTGATGATGTTCCAGATCATGTTGGTTGCCGCCACCAGGAAGAAGCTGCCCCAGACAAGGATCGGCAGCGGGACGAGGAAGATCACCAGCGCCTGGACGAGGAAGGTTGCCGTGGCCAGACGCAGGCAGGCGGACTGGCCGATGCGGCGGATGACGGCCTCGCCGCCCAGACCACCGATCACGCCTCCGACTGCGGCACCGGTCAGAAGCAGGCCGTATTGTGCCGAATTCAGGCCCATGACCTCCTGCCCATAAAGGACCAGCCCGGTCAGCATCATCATCTCGACGGCATTCAGGACACCCAGCGCAATGGCCAGATCGCGCAGCAGGGGACGGGCGAAGAGATAAGCAGCCCCCTCGCGGATTTCGGCAACCCAGTGGCGCGGCTCGGGTCTCAGGGTCCGGAACCTGCCGGGAATCGACAGGACCAGCAAGCCGGCAAGCGCGAAGGCGAGGCCATAGAGCCCGAAGGCGAGCGGCAGTGCGAGGCCGATGACGAGGCCGGCGAGCGGCGGGCCGATCATCATGTTCATCAAGGTTTCCACGCTGCCCATGCGGCCATTCGCCGTTTCCAGCCGGTCGACGGAGACAATGGATGGCAGGAGTGTGATCGCACAGTTGTCCCGAAGCACCTCGGCGAATCCGACGATCAGGGCCGCCAGCAACAGCAGACAGTAGAGGGGAATGGTGGGGAAATCGGCAACCGGTGTCTGCGGCATCAGGCCGGGAATAACCAGCGCAAGGGCCAGACCGAGCAGCGTGGCGCAGCGCAGGAAATCCATAGATATCACCAGCCAGCGACGATCCAGCCGGTCGCTGATCACGCCGGATGGCAGGGCGAACAGGAACCAGGGGAGTTTCTGTGCCACACCGACAAGCGCGATCGCCAGGGGATCGCGGGTGATCAGCGAGGCGAGCCACGGCCAGGCGACGATGCCGATACCATCGGCGAGGTTTGCAAGCCCGCTCGACGCCAAAAGCCGATGGAAACTGGGGCCGAGCGGCGGCTTCGGCGTCACATGCTGGTTCACGGGGGAGCTCTCCGGTGGGAGTTCGACAAAAGCACCGACCTGTCCGCGTCACAAGCCCTGCGATTTCAGGAAAACCTCTGTCGTCCACGCAACGCGTGATCAGACAGCTCGCCATCTCCTGCCATCTTGATGGCAGGCAGTCGCGGAGCTATATTCTCCGGCAAGGAGATTGACCATGGCCGAACCACAGCTCTCTGTCCGCAGCGCCCGTGCCCGCGATCTGGCGCATCGGCTCGCACGTCGCGAGAATCGCTCGATCGCCGACATCGTTGAACGGGCGCTGGAAGCCTATGAGACGCAACAGACGGGCCGGGAGCCGGCGGCGGATTTCTATCGCCGGATCAGCGCGCAGTCGGGGCTCGACATCGATCTCGACGCGGTCGTCCGGGCGGATCGAAAGGCGCATGAGGGACCGGAGTTTTGATCTTTCTCGACACCAATGTGGTCTCCGAGACCTTCAAGAAGGAGCCGAACGAGGCGGTGATTGCGTGGCTGATCCGCTACGATGCCGAACTTGCGCTATCCAGTATCGTGATTGGCGAGATCGCCTATGGCATTGCAAAGATTCGCGATGACGAACGGGCACCACGGCTCGAGCTTTCCCTCAAGGACTGGCGGAGCCGGTTTGCCGGGCGCATCCATGGCTTCGGTGAAGAGGCGGCGCTTGCCTATGGTGAGATCATGGGGGATGCAAAACGCCGGGGGACGACGATGTCTGCGCCCGATGGCATGATTGCGGCCGTCGCAAAGACCAAAGGTGGGCCGCTTGCAACCCGCAACGTCGATGACTTTCGCCATTGCGCGCTCGAACTGATCAATCCCTGGGAGTTTTGAGGCGCTCCGCAAGACAACGCCCTCACCGCTTCTCCGCCAGAACCCTCAGGCATTCCTCGAAAGCGGTCAGGTCGTGATAGAGGCGATCGGGGCTCGCCTTGTGGATGGCGATGTGGCCGCCGCGCCTGACGACGCCGCCATGCAGCATCAGGTTTTCGATCATCTCGAAATCCTCGAGCGAATGACCGTCCGAACCGCGCATGCGGCCGTCTGCGTCGCGGGTCAGCTTGCCGTCATACCAGGCGAGCGTGCGGTCGAAATGGGTCTCCACGACATTGGTATAGGCCGAGACGATCTTGCCCGCACCGCACATATAGCCGAGTTCGAAGACCGTGCCGGGATCGGCAGCGATGCCGCGAAAGGGTGTGAGATTGGCAATCACGCCATCGGCGCGGTTCATGAAGCTCTCGTCGATCTCGGAGATGTTCAGGCCGAACTGGTGTTTGGTCGGGGCCGGCGGAATGACGAGATCGCCGGGGCAGATCGGCTCGAAACCATAGGCGCGCGTCATGGCCGCCTTTTCGTCGAGGACGGCGCGGGCATCGGGCAGGAAGACTTCGGGACCGGCGAGATAGAGTTTCAAGGGGGAGGACATGGGGGCTTGGAAACCTTGCATCATGGCGGAAAGGTCTCGACAGGACCATGCGACCCTCCGGTCGGCAAGGGTGTTTTGTCTCTGTGCACAGGCTTGGACTGGGCCCCAAGCCCCGGCAGGCCAGGGAATCTTGCCGCCTGTCGGCCAAGGACATATCAAGCCTCGGGCAAGTCCTGCGACTTACATGGAAGAAAGCTGAAGCGCTCGGGGCAAAGGGTCCAACAAAGGCAATGGAAGCAATCCAGATAGGCAGTCCGCAATTCGTTCAATACGTGGCCCTCATCGTCAATGAGGTACTCGGCAAGAAGCCCGGGGCATCCCACAATCTGGAAGCGGTGGCGAACCTCTCCGCCGCCATGACATCCTCGCAATATCTCTACACGAAGATGACGGGGGCCCAGCGCCTGCAAAGCTCAACGGATGTGCTCGACTATGCGTTGTCCTGTGCCACCGTGCCGGGCCTTTCGCTCGAATTCGGCGTCTATTCGGGCAACTCGATCAACCGCACCGCACAGCAGCGGGCAGGCGCCGTATATGGCTTCGACAGTTTTGAAGGCCTGCCGGAAGGCTGGCGCGAGGGTTACGAGAAGGGCGCTTTCGCACGCACCGACCTGCCGCCCGTGGAGCCGAATGTCGAGCTCGTCGTTGGCTGGTTCGACCGCACGCTGCCGAGCTTCCTCGATGCCCATCCGGGACCGGTGTCCTTCCTGCATGTCGATTGCGATCTCTACTCGTCGACGCAGACCGTGTTTACCCAGCTGCGTGAGCGCATCGTGCCGGGCACGATCATCCTGTTCGACGAATATTTCAATTATCCCGGCTGGGAGCTTCACGAATACAAGGCTTTCCAGGAATTCGCCGTGAGCACCGGCCTGCAATACGAATATATCGCGCTGAACCTCAACCATCAGCAGGTGGCGGTCAGGGTGAACGGCTATTTCAACCGCTGGACCTGAGGCGGAGCATCCACGTTTCTACACAGCAGGCGCCCTTGCGGGCGCCTGTCTGCTTTGCAGTGGCCATCCCCTCACCCGTCGGCTAAACCTCTGATCATGCCGACTCAGTCCCTTACCGATCCGCTGTTTTCCGCCCATGGCCGGGACACCCCGCTGGCCGTCCTGAAGCGCGTCTATGGCTACCCGGCCTTTCGCGGGCGCCAGGCGGAGGTGGTCTCCCATGTCGTTTCCGGCGGCGATGCCGTGGTGCTGTTTCCGACCGGGGCCGGCAAATCCCTTTGTTTCCAGGTGCCGGCACTCTGCCGGCCGGGGGTGGGCATCGTCGTTTCGCCACTGATTGCGCTGATGCGCGACCAGGTTGAGGCATTGAAGGGCCTGGGTGTCAGGGCAGCGGCGCTCAACTCGACGCTTTCGCGCGAGGAGTATGTCGAGATCCGCCGGGCACTCGATCGCGGCGCGCTCGACTTTCTCTATGTGACGCCCGAACGCACTGCGACCCCGGGCTTCATCGAGATGATGCAAGGGGTGGAGATCGCGCTGTTTGCCATCGACGAGGCGCATTGCGTCTCGCAATGGGGACATGATTTCAGGCCCGAATACCGCGAACTCGGCAAGCTGACCGACCTGTTTCCGGGGGTGCCACGCATGGCACTCACCGCGACTGCCGATCCGCATACGCGCGAGGACATTATCGAGCGGCTGGGGCTTCAGGGCGCGGAGGTGTTCACCACCTCCTTCGACCGGCCGAACATCGCCTATGAAATCGTCGAGCGCGACCAGCCGCGCCAGCAGCTGTTGCGCTTTCTCTCCCGCCACAAGGGATCGAGCGGCATCGTTTATTGCCTGTCTCGCGCCAAGGTCGAGGAGACGGCCGAATGGCTGGAAACGCAGGGTATCCGGGCGCTTGCCTATCATGCCGGGATGGACCGGGCGGTGCGGGATGCCAATCAGGATGCCTTCCTCAAGGAGGAAGACCTCTGCCTGGTTGCCACCGTCGCCTTCGGCATGGGCATCGACAAGCCGAATGTGCGCTATGTCGCGCATCTCGACCTGCCGGGCTCGGTCGAGGCCTATTACCAGGAGACGGGCCGTGCGGGGCGCGACGGGCTGCCGTCTGACGTGTGGATGGCCTATGGCATGGCCGATGTCATCCAGCGCGGGCGGATGATCGACGAGGGTGGTGCTGCCGACGAGATCAAGCGGGTGGAGCGGGCGAAGCTCAATGCGCTCTTGGCGATCTGCGAGACGCCCGGTTGCAGAAGACAGGCTATCCTCAAGCATTTTGGCGAGAGCCATGCCGGAAACTGCGGCAATTGCGACACCTGCCTGAAACCGGTCGAGACCTGGGAAGGCACGGAGGCCGCGATCAAGGCGCTGGCGGCGGTCTATCGCACCGGCGAGCGTTTCGGCACCGGGCATCTGATCGATGTGCTCCTGGGCAATGAGAACGACAAGACCACACGGTTTGGCCATTCCGACATGCCGATCTTCGGGGCCGGCAAGGATATTGCGGGCAAAACCTGGCAATCGGTGTTTCGGCAGTTGCTGGCTGCGGGCTATGTGCGCGTCGACCACACGGCGTTCGGGGCGCTGAAGCTTGAGGAGACGGCACGCGCGGTGTTCAAGCGCGAGGTGGACGTCAAGTTCCGCAAGGACCGGCCGACGACGGGCAAGGCGGCACGTGGGGCCTCATCTGCGCGGGCGGCAAGCGCCAAGGCGGGGCTGGATGGCGCCGATCTCGAGCTGTTCGAAGCACTCAGGGCCAAACGCATGGAGATCGCCAGGGACCAGGGCGTCCCGCCCTATGTGGTCTTCCCCGACACGACACTGATTGCGATGGCCACCGAACGGCCGATGGACGAAGACGAGATGCTCGGCATTTCCGGCATCGGGCAATCGAAGCTCGAGCGTTACGGGGATGCGTTTCTCGAGGTGATCACGGCGTATTCAAGGTGAAGTCAGGTGTACGCAGAGACTGAGGCGACAGCGTAACCCCTTGTAACTTCCCAAAATCCGCATTGGAGGCTGTAATGCCTTTTGCGGTGGCGGATGGGAGACCGAAGCCTCTTTGGGACACTAAGCCCGTG
>NZ_JAUSUW010000018.1 GCF_030814435.1 Peteryoungia aggregata LMG 23059 | reverse complement strand
CACGAAAATCTACGAACAAAACACCACCTGAGCGCGCACCTTAGAAACTGGAAAACCCGCCGAGGAAAAATCGGCGGGTTTGTCAGCGGTCTGAGCGCCGGAAAACCGGCCCTTTCTCTATTCCAGGATTGCAATCAGCACTTACTGCTCGATCGCATAGGTGATGTTGACGGTGACCGTATAGAGGTTTTCGCCGGACGCGATCGGCATCGCTTCATCCGCCATCTTCGCCATCGGTGCTGCCGCATAGACCTGCGGCATCGGTCGGGCGAAATTCTCCGAGATCTCGACGACCCGACCGAGCTTGACGCCGGCAGCGTCCGTCAGCGTCTTGGCCTTGGCAGCAGCCTTTTCGACCGCCTGCTTGCGCGCGGCCTCGATGGTCGCCTCCGGATCGTCATTGGTGAACGAGATGCCGCCACCCTGGTTGACGCCGAGTTTCACCGACTCGTCGATGATCGTGCCGAGCTTGGCGAGTTCCCGCACCCGGACCGTCAGACCATTGCTGACCGTGTAGCCGACGATCACGGGCGCCTCGTAGGAGCCATCGGTTCGGGTATCCTGCTTGTATTTCGGCTGGATGGAGAATTCCGTGGTCTGCAGATCCTTCTCCGCAATACCCTGCGCCTTGAGGGCGGCGAGTACCTCCGTCATCGCGGCACTGTTGGCGGACAGTGCCTCAGACGCCGTATCGGCATCGCGGACAACGGCCAGCGATATGACGGCCATATCCGGCGCAACGGTCGCCTCGCCCTCGCCCGACACCATGATCGTCGCCTCGCGGCGCTCCGTCTCGGCAGCGAACACCGGTTGAACGAAGCCGGTGGTCAACATGGAACCCGACAGCGCCGTGGCAACGACGAGACCGCGTGTGAATTTCAGCATCAAAGTGTTTCCTCTTGTCCCTCTGTGCCGGCAGAGTTCTCCCTTGCGCGACACGACGCCCTTCCACATCCTTGATGACCGGTGATTGTGAAGCCAATACGGCAAAGGCTTGTCGCTGCACTCAAATTGCGTTAGAGCCCGATCACGGCGCGGGGTGACCATAACCCGCCCGACGGCAATTGCCGGGCTGGGCCTGTAGCTCAATGGTTAGAGCCGGCGGCTCATAACCGCTTGGTTGGGGGTTCGAGTCCCTCCGGGCCCACCATTTCGTTTAAAATCAAAGACTTAGAAGGCGGACCTGCTTGGGGAGACATCCAAGGGGAACATTGGTTTGTTCAATCCGTCCTATCTCGTGAAGTCTCGGTGCGGCGTCTTCTATCTGCGTTGGCCGATACCGAAGCAGCTGCATCCACAGAAAAAAGCCTCCACGCTCAAGCTATCTCTACAGACCCGTGACCCACGAAAAGCATTGCGCTTGTCCCGTTCTCTGAGCCACATAGGCGAACAATGGAATGAGTATGGAATTGCCTACGGAATGCGGTACGAGGAACTTAGAAGCGCGTTGACCGAGCATTTTCGGGGGTTGTTGAACCAAGCGAAAGCTGAAATGGACGATACCGGCCCTCTGAACGAGATGGACCGGCAAGCCTACGAAACCAGCAAGCGCGTAGCGAAGCATGCAAAGAAGACAGATACTCCGCTCTCTCTCGTGAAATCTGACGACGATTTGTTGGCCCGCTTCATCAAGGAATACGACCTAGACATCCAACCGGGCAGCACACAGTACGGCTGGCTGGAACGGGAAATGAAGCTATCATTCCACGAGTTCGCCAAAGCGGTTCTTGCCTACAACAAGTCCCTGACGCGGTATGATCTTCGTGACGATCCACAGCAGACGTTCTCAGGGCCGACCCAAGCGGCGCAGACCTCTGGTATGACCATAGCCGAAGTAGCGACCTCCTACAGCGCGGAGCGCCAGAGAGGCAAAGCCTGGGCGGAAAAGACCGTTATCGAGAAGGCTGACCACATCAAACTGCTAGAAGAGATCCTAGGCGGAGATACGGATGTTCGTAAGCTAACCGCTATGGATGCCAAGCGGGTCAAGGACACCCTGCTAGTTTATCCACGCAACCGCTCAAAGAACCCGCTCACACGGGGCAAGCCCCTCGCCGACGTTCTCAATATGCAGGGAGTCGAGGTTATCCAGGTTGCGACAATCAACAAGTACCTGCAGACCTACCACGAGCTTTTCGAGTGGGCGAAACAGAACCATCATGCCAGCGAGAATTTTTTCTCCGGTCTTGCAGTAAGGCAGACCAGGAAGAACAACGACGGGGACCGAGAGGCATATTCGAACGATCAGATCAGATTGATCGTGCGGACAGTCGTGGACAATGAAAATGGTCTGGTCACGAAGCCCTATCAGAAATGGGCGACCCTTATCGGGATCTATACCGGCGCAAGGCTTGGTGAGATTGCACAGCTGCACCTCAAGGACATCCGCCAGCAGGACGGCATATGGGTGTTCGACATGAACGAAGACGGCGACCGCAAAAGCCTCAAGACCTCAGCGGCCCGCCGTCTAGTTCCGGTACATGGCGAGCTTATTGCCGTGGGACTTCTCGATTATGTACAGTTCATGCGGGACAGAAACGCGACCAAGCTATTCCCAGACTTTACCTACGATCCCAAGAACGGCTGGGGACGGCAGCAAAGTCGTTGGTTCAACGACAGGCTCCTCGTGCAGCTTGGGCTCAAATCGAAAACGCGCGTATTCCATAGCCTGCGGCACACGGTGAACACTCGACTTCTGCAAGCAGGCGTAGCCGACCCGCTGGTAAAATCGATCATTGGGCACGAGCAGGATGGCATGACGCACAGGCAGTACTTCAAAGAGGGCTTCACCTTGCAGCAAGTGAACGAAGCCATGCAGAAGCTTAGCTACGGCTCGTCAACACAATAGACTTGCTTTGTTCACAGGGTCGCAACGATCGACGGCCAGTAGGATTATCCAGGTGGAGGGCGTACGGCCCTACCAGATGGCAACCTCTGCCATGGCGTGCACCCAGGGTTGGCAGTTCAGGTGTAGCCATGCTTCTTTTTGAACCTCTCCAACTCGTCGTCTAGCTCCTCCTCTCGTAACTGCTCCGGAGACTTGTAAACCTGCGATGGCGGCGCATCCTGCGGGACGAGCCGAATGAATGCCCCGTTGATCATGATTTCAGCCACGAACCCGGCTTGTGCCGCTCCCTTGCAGAGCGCCACGACCTGGCGCTGAGTTAGCGCCAAGGCTGGCGTTTTCATACTTCCGTCTCCTTTGCGCTACTGTATCTCAGCCTTGTTTTACACCTGCATTAATTTGAGCGATTAAGGTCCGTGTTGCTGCGGTCCTATCAACATACCTACGTATGATGTTCGCGACCTCATCCTCAGACCAGCCCATGATTTCCGCGATGATGCGATTGGGTAGCCCGATAGTGTAGAACTTAGTGGCTGCAGTACCGCGTAGGTCGTGAAAGTGCAGATCGCGATGCTTCAATCCCGCCAACTTCTTAGCGGTGTGGAAAGAAGACGCTAGGCCATCCTGTGTCCACACTCTACCCCTGCTGTTAGATAGGATGGTGTGTGTTCGCTTTGGTATCCGATCGAGCAATGCCCGCAGGTCGTCGTATAGGGGAATCACAGCTTCTTTTCGTCCACGGCTCTTGCCGGTGGCGAATACGATAGCGTCCTCTCCTACGTGTGACCAACGAAGCTTGACCAAATCGCCCATACGCAAGCCAGTATGAATGGCAAGGTCCATGGCAAAGGCCACTTCGACCGAGCAAGCGGGCTTGCCCTTGTCATCCGTAGCCGTCTTCATGGTTTTCAAGTCGGCCTCTGTCCATATGATGGCACTGCGGTCGTTCTTGTACAGGTTCTTGATACCCTTGCACGGATTGACCGCGATCTTGCCTAGAGGATCAACCGCAAAGGACAGCACACGCGACAGCACCTGCATAACGTAATCTGCTGTGCGTGGTCTATCTGAATACTGGTTCCGCCACAGTCTTATTAGGGGCCGTACCTTCTCCGGCCTGCCAAAGACGCCGCTGCTAAGCTCACCGAAATGTTCGTCGATCTTGTCCAGCACAGGCGACCAATTGCGCTTAGTGCTGTCCGCAAGCTTCGCATACTGATCGCTTGTGCGGTATGCATAGACAATCGAACTGAACTTATCACTGTTTGCGGTATTCTTGTCGTCTAGTGCTTTGCGGTATGCCGCCAAGAACTCCTGCGATCCGGGTAGACTGGGCAAGCGAGGGCCACCGCGCCAAGCGTAGTAGTAGGTCTTCCCGTTTGAATTAACGCGATGAACGCCTTGCAATTCAGCTGAACCCATACTTCACCTCAGTACCTAATTGCCGGACAAACTTCTGGCTCTCAGGCTTGATCAAGCACGAAAGCATCATTTGACTGCCCTCGCTCGTCAATAGAGCTAGTGCCAAATCGGTGCCTGAATGGGAAACAGATACGGAACACGGGCGTGAGAATCCGCACATCGTGACGGCAGTCGATATAAGCTCCTGCAGATGCGAACGCTTGGGCAGCATTTGGACCGGGAGACGTCAGCGATTCCGCCGAAAAAGTTGACCACTCGACTCCTCTTACCTAATAGGGGCCGGAAGCGAACTACGCGAGACACCACCAGTGACCGACGAAACCAGTGCCCTACCACCCTCAAGGCCATTTGACGTAAACCGTTGGTCCGACTACCCGGAACTCAACAATTGCCTGACAGACCTCGTCACTGAACTGGAACGGCAAGAGAACCGGAAACGACAGCGAGGAACCACAGAAAGTAAGAAGCTACGGGAAGCCGTACGGGCTATTGTGCTTGATCTCTATGTGGCGTGGAAAACAGATCCGGACCTGTTAGTTGGCATCTCACTAGCCAACAGGAGCTACACCACAGAGAGCCGTTACCGAGCACTATTTCTGTATTGGAGCAGCTTTCGCGCGGCGTACTATCTCCTGGTGCAGGCGGGCTATGTTGAGGAAGTTATGGCCGGTTTCCACGACCCACGGACCGGAGTGGGCCGCAATACGCGGATAAGGGCAACGCCGAAGCTCATCGACCTACTAACCCGCAAGGCTGAACTGAACCTCCCGCGAGTTTTCACGCGCAATCACGGCAGCGAAATCCTCATATTGAGAGACACTTGCAAGAACCCAGTCGAATACGAGGAGACAGCCTCCACCAGGGACATGCGGGAAACCTTGACAAGGATTAATGATCACCTCCAGAGACACTGGATTGACCTGCGGATAACGGATGAACAATACCGCCTTCTACAAGCCAGGATGAAGCGCGCATACGCGTCGGGGACCGATGATAGCCCAGTGATCGACGTGTCCAAACGGACACTACTTAGAATCTTTAACAATGGCAGTTGGGACGAAGGCGGTCGCTTTTATGGCGGCTGGTGGCAAAATATTCCCAAGACATACCGGCGTAGCATCACCATCGACGACAAACCCACCGTGGAGGTCGACTACAAGACTTTTCACCCCGTTCTGCTATACGCCCAGATGGGAGCAAAGCTAGAAGGAAGCGCATACGATCTTGGGCTACCGGACATCCCTCGGGATTTGATCAAGGTGACGTTCAACAAAATGGTCAACGCTCCAGGACGTATACAGAAACCTGCGAACTTCCCGGCTCAACGAATCGGCATGACGTGGCACCAATTCCAAGCGGCTATTGCCGACCGTCACGCCCCCATAAAGCAATTCTTCAATAGCGGCGCAGGTGTCAAACTGCAGCGACTCGACAGCGAGTTAGCGCAGAACATCATGCTGAGGTTCATCGGCAAGGGCCTGGGTTATGTATGCTTACCAGTTCATGACAGCTTTTTGGTGCAATCAGCGCTAGCGGACGACCTAAAAAATGTAATGATTGAAGAATTTTATAATATTTCTGGACACACAATACAGGTAGAAACCATAGACGGTACAGGCTGGGATCTTGAACAAGACAATCACAGCAAACCCGACTACATTAATACCACAATAACAGACAAACAATTTGCAGCAGAAGGTGACTACAAGGGCTATGAGCAAAGAAGATTAGACTGGTTATATGGGATGGATCGGTGGGGTCGGCCCAGGGGCCTCCCACCCACCATTACTAGTGCAGATTAGGAAGATGCCGATTTAGAGCGACACGTTCCCGTCCGTCGCGCCGGTTTTGAGCCGCTTTGCCAACCGCGACAGCGTTGACGTAGACACGCCAGTAGCCTGAACAATGCTCGACCATGTCTGGCCGCCCCGTAGCATGCTCATCAATGCCGCATTCCGCTTCTCATCTTCTGGCCTACCCCGGTAGACCCCTCGGGCCTTAGCGTCATCAATGCCCTGCCGCTGCCTTCTGCGTCGGTCATCGTAGTCCTTGCGAGCAATGGCAGCTAGCATGTCCAACATCATACCATTGATGGCGTCCAACATACGCGTTGAGAACTCGTCACCACCAGCCTGGATAAGCTGGTGTGATGTCGGCAGGTCCAGGGCCACTACCCTTACTCGCTTCGCACTGATCTCGGACTTCAGCTGCTCCCAGTCACCTGTATTCAGACGACTGAGCCGGTCAACTTGTTCGACAAGCAAGGCGTCACCCGGTTGGCAATCGGATAGCAGCCTAAAGAGCTCAGGACGTTTCAGGGATGCGCCGCTTTCATTCTCGACATACCACGCCGCGATCTTGAGCCCACGCTCGTCAGTGAAGCGTTGTAGGTCATTTCTGCTGCGGTTAGCATCCTGCTCCTTAGTCGACGCTCTGAGATAGGCACGGACAAACATAAGGCACCTCACTTCGTTTTGGATACCTTCGTTATTTTCACTTCGCTTTGAGTTGTCAAGACCGCTTATCGAAGCGCCACTTGTCGTACTGTAAAGCGATTCACTTTGGGCATACCTTTTCGAAGCAGCCACGCGAGGCAGGGTATCCGACAAGGTGACGTGCGTTCAAACGTATGTCCGTTGATCCATTGCAACGTTCGTGATCGGCTCTTTGCCTTTAGCTTGTCCTGTCTGCGGACAGCCTATGCCGATCCTCATGTTCCTCAGCAAAATGAAAGCTAGCCCGCAGAGCTAGCACCTATTGCCCATGAATGGTTCAGGGCAAAGTCCACCCGACTGCCCCCCATGGGGACAAAGCTGAGCCGAGGGGCTTTGAATACCCCCTCGTAAAAAATTGTCTTTCCGGGATCTCAAGGTTATCTAGAAGCCATCTTATGGCAGGAGCTAGCGACACAGCTCCTACAACGATTCAGTCCTGAGAATATCAGCGCGCACCTCGAACCGCTTTCTCTCGCCTGCTATAGGCACGAAGCTTTGGGCGATTGGCTCGGGAACTGGAATGTATATTCGATCTTTCAAAACTATTGTACATGACGGGAATACGCCTCCCCCTGCAGGAGCATCCACAACTTCCCTAGTTTGAAGATCATAGTACAAACCAAATTGCCCCGAATGGTGCAGAAAGATGAAGAGCGTTTTTTGCCCGCCCCAAACGACTGACGTTTTATGAGGTTGAAGAAAGAAATCACCCATTTCTTCACGAACCCGGTCAGTGATGGCCAAGAAGTTGCGATAACCTCGCAACGGCGGCTCATTTACGCCAAGCACGAGCAATTTAGCCGAACTGGTATTGTCCAAACGCGTGATAGCAGGAGCAGCTTCAAAACTCACGGCAATATCTGCGTCCGCGTGCTGCAGGGCCGTTTCATTTTCTATAAGATCCGGAACAACCTCACGGACATTTCTCGAAGCACTTACATCGACAAACTGCACACTGCCTCGTACAGCCGATTGGGAACGTTCAACGGCCTGCTCCATCGATATCAGGCCCTCCTGATAATCCTCCCATATTTTAGGCAGCGTTCCCAGATCATCATCCGCGTACTCGAATAATTCGCGGGGGCGACGAATAGCCTTAAGAAAGGCTTCGGCCCCTTGTCGCGTGCTGCTTGGCACAAAATCACTAACCTTTGGAAAAATGATAGTCCGGACAAAATCCTTCGCCATGCTGCCAAAAGAAGCGTAATCGTGATCGAACAACCCGAATAGCATCTTCAGCGTCTGACCATCTGGATTCAAAACTATTCGAACGGAATTCGCTAATTTTTCTGCAAGTATAGGCAACTGATGTGAAATATCGGCATATACAACTTCTGTTTTTAGAAAATAGTCCGATTCCAGAATAGACTCTATTCTAAACGCCAATCCACTTTCAGCAGAGCTTAAATCCTTCCATTTACGCAAGTTGGTAACGACCGGCTTATTAGAAACCGTTTCAATCTTTGCATACTGCTGCAAATACCCCTGCTCACATTTCCTTCGTGGATTGGTTCTTGCTGCGAGCAGCAATGGTGAATCCTCGTTTGCGTGTAGCTTTATAATTGATTGGTCGGTGCCTTCATAAAGCATCATCGGCTTATTTTTAGTAAGGCTCGAAATTTCGGTTAATGTTAAACGATCTCCAGGCTGGATCGTCATTCGCAGCAGCCCACATAAATCGAATCTGTTTCGCGCCGCCACCCAGCTCATGAACGCGGTGCTAGCGTCACACTCATCACGTTTACTGAGCTCGACAGATATATAAGCATCGATCTCATGGACCATTGATTGCAAGAGTTGCATACCGTCTACCGTGAGAGCTTCACGACCAGCGGTTGGCTCCAGAACCAACAGGTCAGCAACTCCACCAAATTGATACACCGAGCTGACTGAGGCCGTCGCCAGCCCGAATCCGCTTCGGAATGTCTGCAAATTCGGGTGCCCGCTACGCAGAACTAGACGACCTGCCAGGGATTTTCCGTCCCAAAACAGGTTGGTGAGCTTGATCCAAATATCCGCGTTGTTGGAGAGCACTAACTCAACATCAGCTGAAAAACGATCGCCTAATTTGCAATCAGAAACAATATTTCGCCAAGTCTCAGGTATGTTCGGCACATAGCTTTCAACTGGCTTGCAACTTATCATCTGCCCATTGACGTATACAGGCACCTCTACAAGCGATATGAAATCTGAAACATAGTTTCTTGCTTGATCAATATTTATCTCTGATCCAGGAGATATATTTGCTTCAATTGTCGTCCCCGGTTCACCCCTGCTGTCCTGACTGTGCATTTCAATGCAATCTTCGGTCAGCGAAAGCTGTTCCTTGACAGCTTTACACAGAGTACGTTCACCGCTTAAGGCACTTTCAGTCTCAACGGTTAGCTCATCAGCTATTCCAAAATTGGCCATCGCACCAATTCCAAAGGTGCCAACCACTCCTGCGGCGCGGGCCTCATCATTGTTCTTGCTGCTACTTCCGGCCTTCCAATAATGTTGGCGGAGATCATCGGGCGTCATTCCGAGACCATTATCTGATATGATAATTTTGTTGGCGAACAGTTGAATCTCAATACGAGGCTGAAAGTCATCTCCCTTATGCAGGCGCTGCCTGATCGCATCGAACGCATTCTGGGTGTTCTCACGCAATAGCGCGAGCGGAGATTGATAAATTTGCTTGGCCAGAAGCTGAATGACTCGTTGAGTTTCTATCTGAAAGGGAATCAATTTCGAGGTCATTTTCCGGCTTTCATTTGGGCGACAGCCAATCGATCATTCAGTTGCTGAACAACAGGCCTCGCCAGTTCGGAGTGCTTTGCAATTAGACCAGCCGCTTGAACCAAATCCCGAGTTTCGATTAGGGCAATAGCGAGCCAAACGACCTCATCTTCGGAAACGGCCTCTGAAAGCAACTGCTTAAGGACTTCCCATTCCCTAGCTTCGAGGGCAGCTTCGCATGCAAGCCGCTTGGCGTAAGAATTTGTACCAACATCAATGGTCAAAATTTCTTCAAGTGCTTTCTTGGCCATACCACTCTTGAGAAACTCTTCTGCGCGAAGGATCGTTCTGCGAGCGTTCTCTTCATCTGGCTTGACGATTTGGCCAGCGATATTTTCCTGAGCTAACCAACTGATGCGCGCATGGCCCATCAAGAACTCACCGTTTGTTTTTCTTGAGAACTGACCACCTTCTCCCATTTCGCGAGCATGGACTCGACCGCCTTTGTAGTCATCTTCGATCACGACGATGTTGTACTGGCGGTTTATCCCACGAGGGAGTTCGCGAGCACCTGCACAGAGAGAACCTGCGCTCACTACAGCCATGGCATGTTCTTCGTTGAGGTGTATTGAGCGTGTCTGAGTAGCGCCGATATGCTGATGCCCATGGAACCCGATTTGAAACCCAAGGCCAGCCATCTCCTTGACGTGACTGACATCCATGTAATCTTGGCGCATAGGCGGCCCCTCGATACTATGATGCCAAACTGCCGCTTTGAGCTCGTACGCTTTGGGAAGGTCTCTGATTGCAAGAGAACATCGCCCCACAACGCCGGGTTCGATATCACCGGAATATCCAAAGCAGTCATTTCCGTAAGTCGAATCGAACGCAGCCACTAGAATGCGACTTTCATCAAGCTCAAACAGTTGAAATCCCCTAGACCTGTCTATAGGCAGTGGAAAAGTGAAACCACTATAGAAATCCGAAATAAAATCCCAATATGCATCAAGCTTCCGGTGATAAAGTGTACTGTCTGCAATCTTATAGGCGACCTGATCCTTCCAAGACCAACGGTAACGGCTGCCGCGTTGCTCTATAAGACTTGCAATTTTTCCGTCTGTCTCGTTGGGGTTAGCCTTCTCCATTGAAGATCTAGATGTGTTCCAGCAAACGTCATGATTGCCAGGAATCAAGATCAACTGACTTCTGTCCCCTCCTAGGAATCGATCGGACAGCTTGCAAAGGAAGTCTTTGGCGGTCACGTATTGGCTGACCATTTCCTCACGCCAGCCTTCTTCTCCAATTCGCGCTCCCTGGATTATGTCTCCGCTAACAACAATGCCGCATGGAGGCGGCACTCTCGGCGTCTCACCCAGATATCTATCGCCGTCAGCGACCAATGCAGCGATCAGCGAATCATTATTGACGGGCTCGGACGGCGAACGATGCAGATCAGAAATGTGCAAAATGGAAATCAAGTTATGAGCCTTAACACCGCGATCAAACACAACAGACGTTACATACACATACTCGCATAGGGTTTAATCGCCGTCGATCTAAACCGAGCTGAAACCAAAAAATATCTTACCGTGCGGCGTGACAGTTGGGGCTCGGAGTCCATCGCGATTGGCAGCGTTCTGTTCAGCAGAACTGTTGACGGCCCGAGTTTACATGACGGCGATTGCCATTGCATCGCCACAGTGCTGCCGACCCCATGATCTCGATGCCCAATCGAACACAATCTGCCTCCACTGCGGTTGGCATCGTCAGACCGCATGGGGATAATCGCCTCTGTTGCACGCTCAAGGAGCTTATGCGATGCAGAGACATAAAAGGGGGACATCGTGTCCCCCTAGCGATCCCTTGAAGTCCGGTTTCTATGGCTTTTGAGCGATGGTGGGCGCTCCCTCCGGGCCCACCAAACTTTTCTAGCTCGTCAGACTCAATGATTTTTTCGTCAGTTCGATTGTCTCGGCGGCTGTTGTTTCCATTGTTAAATTTGCGTTTGAGACGCGTTAAAGTCATCGAATCCCACTCTGCCCCCACACAGAAGTCATTCGGGAAATCCAAGTTGCCGTCGGGTGCAATGCAATGAAGGGTCTGGGTGATTCATACCCCGGCCACCGCTTGATCATCGACCAATAGGATGCGACACCCATGTCTTGAATTTCGTGGGGGCAATCGATGGCTACGCTGAGCCTACTTCCTGGGCAGGATCATCTCGAAAAGGTTGCAAAGACTCACGATCCGCTGCGTGGTATCTCGGAATTCGTTTGGAATGCGCTAGATGGCGATGCCCTCAACGTATCTGTAGAATTTGATGAAAACGCTTTGGGCGGCCTTCAAGCGATCAGAGTGATCGACAACGGCTCGGGAATCCGGCCAACAGCTCTCAATCAAGAATACAGTCAACTAGGCGAGTCGTGGAAGAAACACGTGGAGCGCACGCCCAAGTACGGTCGCGCAATGCACGGCAAGGAAGGACGCGGCAGACTTCGTTTCTACTCTCTAGCCGGCGTGTCTAGATGGGACACACGCTTCTTCCAAAACGGCAAGCTGCAAAGCGTCACGGCCATCATCGAAGCTGCAGCTCTGGGCAGCTGCATGGTTAGTGACCCAGTAGACGTCGAAGGCGAGCAGACTGGCACCACCGTTGAGTTGAGCCGTCTAAAGGACACCTTCGACTGGCTTGTCGGAGACGAAGCGTTTCAGCAGTTTAGCGCCGTGTTCGCCGCCTATGTCCTTCAGTATCCCAATGTTGTCATCGAGTACAACGGACGGCACGTCTCCCCTGATAAAATCATCGCTCGGAAGGATGAAATGGCTGCCTGATTGACCATACGGCCCCGACGCTGCCCAGAAGAAGTTCAATATCTACATCCGACAGGTCCTGCCGGACTGCGCGCTCGACACCGTGGACATCGACTGGACGCGGGCTGATGTGACGGCCATCGACGACGTGTACCCTGTGTTCTGGGAGCGTCCGTGGCTATGTGTCTTCCGTGACCGTTGCACGGCCGCAGTCGTGGGCTTCGAGGGGCCGAGCTACATCGGCACGCTCGCCGCGCTCAAGCACGCGATCTACCCCAAGGACATGTCTGCCTTTCCAGGTATCGTCTACCTTCCATATGGATTGCCCGCGCAAGTGGGCGTCGATCTCGCGATGGAAAACATCTCGGAGAACATGCGTTCGGCGGCCGCCCAGCTTGGTTTCCGGATCGTCGAATACCGAGGCTCCCATGGATGGGAAAAAGGCGGGGTCGAGCGGACCTTCGGGGTCATCAATCAGGACGTGCTCCACATCGCGCCTGGCTCGACATTTTCCAATCCTCAGCGCCGAAAGCTATATGACGACGCCAAGAACGCGGGACTGCCGGTTCTGACACTCTCTGAGCTGAATGCCTGGCTCCTTACCTATTTCGCGACGAAGTATCACACGCGTCCCGTCAAGGGCATCGGCGTTCTCCGCTCGATGAAAGCGATCCCGAACGACAAGTGGGCCGCCACGATCAAGCAGGCTCCGGCACGCCGTCCCGTCGATCCGCTCATCTTTGCTCGTCTCGCAGGCGATTTCACACACAGGACGATCCAGAACGATGGCATCCTCTGGGACTGCCTGCGCTACGCCGATCCGGCTTTGGCAGTCTTCACGGCCGACCCCAAGCACCGCTCCGCGGCGGACCGATCGGAAACAACCCGCTACAAGTGCGTCCGCGATCCGAATGATCTCTCGCGCATCTGGCTCGTCAACCACCACGTCAACCCGCCGACCTTCATCGAAGTGCCGATCTGCGGCTCGGACGCGGCATACGCAACGGGTATGACGCTGTCGCGCCACCGCGCCATTCAACAGGTCTACCGTGACCGCCTCAAGGAGGATGCATCCTCCGTCACGGACCTTCTCTCCCTGCGCGGCACCATGACCGAAGAATTGAAGGAACTCAACGAGCGCCGAAAGGCGATGCGCGTCAAGTACAGCTTCGAACGCTTCTTCGCGGGCCTCAAGCGCAAGTTCGCGCGCAGTCGCATCGTCGATCCGGTCCCCAGCGCCACTGCCAGTGCCGAACGCATGCGCATCGATGAGCCGTTCGAACCCGCCCCGGCAAACAGGTCACCTATCGACGCGCAATCACGCCGCGGCAGCACGCCCGACGAAATCTTCGCGCCAGGCCCAGAGGTCGATGACAAGGGTCACGCCGTCCCATTGTCCAGTGACCCTTTCGAAGACCGCACAGGCGAAATCGAACCCCGCAAGAGGCGCACCCAAGTCGATCCGCCGCCGCTCGATGGACTGACTGACACCGAGGCCGGCACGTCCGCGGCCGATCTTTTCGACAAGTTCCATAGCGAAGGAGAAGACGAATGAGGGTTTTTCCGCAGTTCAACGTTAACCCGATCGTGACCCCCGAACAGCGGGCGGAGGCGGCCACCCGCCCGCCTGCCGAGCGCCAGGCGATGGTACGAGATGTCCTTTTCCGAAGCGACGACTTTCTCGCGCGGCTCAAGGACATCAAACGGTTCCACATGCCCGTGGAGGGCGGCACTCCCGATGTCGGCCAAGTCGGAACGCTGTTGGGTGACTACCGCAGCGGCAAGTCCTTCGTTCTGCAGTACTTCGCCAGCAAGCGTCCTCCGGTTCAGACGGAGACGGGTTGGGAGTATCCCGTACTTTATGTGGAGGCCCGCCGCGACTGGAATTCGATGTCGCTGGGACGGGAAATCTACGACGCAACGGCCGCGGCGGCGATCCCCAACCTTTCCGCGGCGACCATCAACAAGATGGCGACGACGAGGCTCATGAAGATGGGCGTCAAGCTTCTCGTTATCGACGACGCGCACGCGATCCTACACGACCGCGGTCAGCGCAGGACGGTCGCCATGTCCCTAGTCAAGTACGTCGCCGATCGGCGTTTCTGTAACATCCTGCTCTCGGGACATCCCTCGATCGAGAAGGCGATGATGGAGATTCCGGAAATCGAGGGACGCGGCGGCCTTCCCCGCTTCCGCATGCGCAAGTACGACCAGAACAGCGTAGAGGACCGTCAGCGGCTTCAGTACTTCCTCCACGGCGTCGATCGCCTTCTGCCGTTTCGCGAACTGTCGGGACTTGGCGAAAACGAGTACGTCGCCGACTTCTTCCACATCTGCCGCGGCACGATCGGCTGGCCGATGAACGTGATCACGGCTGCCGCGTTCTTCGCCATCAACGACGATAGTCCCCGTATCACTCTACAACATCTTCGGCGCGCCGCCGCGGAGCGGCTTTCACTGGATGCGGATTACGTCCCCTTCGGCCGCGGAGGTGACCGCCATGCTTGATCGCCTGACGATGCCGTTCAGCAACTGGTCGGTCGAACCCGGAAACACCGAGGGTGCGCTCGGCTACTTCGCTCGCCTCGTGGATGACGAGGGACACGACAGCATGCGGGTCTACTCGAAATGGATTGAGGTCAACGGTCGCAACATCGTCCCTTCGTCCCTGCTCGAGGTCGTATGCGACCTCCCCATCTCCGACGACCGCAGACGTCGTCTAGCCCACGCCACTCCCGTCGAAAGGGATGGATCGTACTGGCTCGGTGGGCAACGTTTTGCAAGGCGCGACCTTTCTTTTAGAAGACGGCGCTGGTGTCCCGCCTGTCTGGCCGAGAAGCCCTACCATCGAAGCTGGTGGGACATCCTGGCTGTGCGCCGCTGCCCCTACCACGACCTGGAACTGGTGGACCGCGATATCGACAATCGCCCGGTCGGCTGGTGGTGGCCGAGGTTCGACGTGACAAAAAGCGGAAACGCCCTGGCAGGGCCGCGTCGTCCCAACGTCCTACGTCGCGGCACGCTGGCGGCTTACCTCCTTATGCGCATGGACTACGAAGACGCTTGGAAAGCACCATTGCTTGACGGCCTCGACGCGACGGTCGTGATCGACCTTTGCCATCTGGTCGGCCGTCTCGTGTCCAACTCCAAAACGGATAGCATTCCCCAACTGGCCTCGCGCACGGTCGATGCAGGCTATCGGGCCTTGGCCAGTGATCGCGCACATCTGGTCGGTGCGATTGCTCGCTGGATGGAACGCAACCTCCTCCGTGCGGAAATCGATCGTTCCTATTCGGTCGTTTTCGGATGGGCGTACGACCAGGCTCGCTCTCTGTTGGATGTTTCTGCGAAGAGGATGCTCCTCTCTGCCTTCCGGAAGGCGCACGCCACTGTATTGACAGGCGGCCATGCGTCCCAAGCCGACGACGATGGAATGGTGAGCCTCACCGAACTGGCTGCCGAGATTGGAGTGGACCGTCGCGGCCTCTCTAGCCTGATCAGCGCACTTGGTTCTGCCGGAAAAGCCAAAGACGGCAAGCGACGAATGTCCTTCGACAGTTCCCAGATCGCCGAGATCAAGCGCGAGTTTGGGGCACTCCTCTCGAGGGAAAAGGTCGGAGACCTGCTCGGTATCCGGAGCTGGGAAATCTCGCCGCTCTCGGCCGCCGGCTATCTCATTCCCGTTTCACGCGCCTCCTGCGATGGCGACCGCGGCTTTCGGTTCCTGCGCCGACAGGTCGACGAAATCCTCCGTTTGATCGCACTGATCCCACGAGTGTCGACAGGAGCGTCGCGGAAGTTCCGCGCCTACTGCCGTGCTGAGAACCGCCCCGTTGGCGATGTGGCGGTGGCTATCCTGAGAGGCGAGATCGCAGTCAGGGACGTGGACGGGCGAACCGGGTTTCGCGGTGTTCGGATCGCGCTCGATGGCAACCAGCTCCCCGAGCGCCAGCATCAGTCTGATACGATTTCCATGTGTGAGGAGTAGAGCGTATGAAGCATAGGAAAACCATCGTCATGCCCGCGCGGTCAGCTTCTGCGGACGCCGCTAACGAACCCAGGATGCGGGGCGCTCTCGATCACTGGGATTGCAATACGCTGACCATCACGCGTAAGCCGGCCGCTAGGGAAGTTTATTGGATCGCCGCGGCTCCCGGTTCCCGCAAACCCGAGTTCACGGGCTACCACCCGGGCGTGATCCTTCGTCCTCCCGTCTCCATGTCAGCCAACCAGGGTACCGTGGTATTCGTGCCGTTGAGCAGCGTACCTCCCATGGTTCTCGCAACCGGCCAGCCCCTGCCCCCGTACCTGCGCCAGCTTTCGGAAAATCCGGGGCCTGAAAAAGAGCGCCCGGTCTGGGCGATCTGCGACATGGTCATGACGGCGAGTATCTGCAGGTTGGAAAAGTACCTGGAGCGTGGAAAGTGTACATGGGTCCCCAGGGTCTCGCAGGAAGACTTCGAGCAGGTTCTCGAAGGGGTAGCGAGCGCCATTGTTCCGCTGCGCAATATGATCGAGCGCCGCATCCGGAATGAATACGTGGACGCTATGGCGAAGGCGGCACAGGATCACGAACTCCGCCTGGCCTCTCTTGAGGACGAAATCCTCGAACTGATGACCCGGCCGGGAAATAGGCAGGCCGGTTGACCTACTTCGCGGTACCCGGTAATTCTTGGTTCTGGTCTGCGGATCAGCAACGCTCCGGATGCGGGGCGAACGCATATTCTGGCCTGCGGGCCAGCACAAAGGCAGGGAAAACCCTGCCTTTTATATCTCGAACCACATCAAAGAAAAATGGTTACAACATGAGCCGCACTCTGATGGGCAAAAACCCACGGGAAGGGCTCCAAAGGTGGCCGAGAGAACAGCACCTACTAAGCTGAACGCCAACTTATAACCAACCCGACAACCTAGAAGGCGTACTGCGGTTCAGAGTTGGCACCGCATAAACACAATGAGCCTTACGCTCCGATATCGTCACCAAATCTCATTAGATTCTCCTTCAGTTCCTCCAGTAATATGTTGTTACACGTTAATTTTCAATATCCAAGGTGAAATGAAATGCAAAATCCGTGTTGCTTTTGCCGGGATGGACATCCAGCTTGTTAACAACTATTGACGTCTCACCACCTTCGATCACGCCGTTTTGCCCACTGCCTCCATGATGGGTCACTTTGATTTTGTGGGTGCCAAGCTGATTGTTGATCATGACAGTCATCTTTCGTGTAAACCGAATTGCAAGCTGCCTATTCGGCTCGTTGACGGCCACCCAAAAGACCATTCGATGCCTCACTACGCATTCTGAATGCGACTTGATCGTGATTTGAAATGGACGAACGATCTTGGAAGTAAACGTTTCGCGTCCCCCGAAGTCCTTTCCATCAATGCGTAGATATGCAAGGCAACAGTCGTCTCCCCCAGGTGGCGGCAGTGGTGCATTTGTATACCCTACTCGAGACGGAAAGGTCACATCAGCGTCCGAGAGATAGGATTTATAAACAATCTCGGTATCTTGGTTGACCAAAAACATCTTGTGAGCACTGTCGTATTTAACAACGTGCAGTGTTCTTTCTACCCGCTCCATGTAAGGCTCAAGAAGGCCGACCAACTTTTTAGAAATGTAGTCGATATGGGGCCCCTGCTGACGCTGCAAAAGGTTGTGGATGCGCGTATTAATCAGGTCCTGCTCGGGTCAGGGAATGGTTACAGCCGCTATAATTAGGCCGGTGGCGACGAACATAACAAGCCCAGCCACCCAAGACGCATAGAACGCACCCCAGAACGTACTTACGTCTCCGAGCTTCGGAAAAAATATAGACGACAATACTGTTAAAAGGCATATCCCAAGGACGCTACAAACTATCAGCTTTCCTCGCCAGTCTCCCCAGAATACTGAAATATTATGCTTCAAAGAATTGAGAAACAACGATTTACCCCGCCAGCCCGAACGCAAGAATGCAATGCAATCCATGCACCCCCAAAGGACGCAATTGAGCATTGCTCCCAACTTCTTCCAATTTACCACCTATCCGTGTCAAGCCGAAAAACAAGTCGTTTTGACTAATGCGGTCCCCTTATCGCTAAGCATAAGCGAAACGGTAGCCGTCAGAATACGAGCGTTACGCCATTTTGCTCAGTATCACGTAGTGGGTGCCAAGATTATCGAATGTGAGAAAAGGATACCGTAGGAGCAACGAATGTGACGACCTACAAACTTCAATGTTGCTCCAGCCATTGTATCTGGTTTCGGAGTCATGACCGCGAAACCGAGGCACCGAATGTCGGCGACATTGCTAGTGGATCAGCGCCCCAATAGCGCGATCGCGTCGATATGCAAGAAAGCAGCGAGCCGTGATGACATAGACGGCATTCGTGCGATTGCTGCGATGGCAGTCGTCGCGTTCCATGCTGGCGTTCCTGGTTTCGCCGGCGGCTTCATCGGCGTCGACATCTTCTTCGTAGTCTCGGGTTTTCTGATCGCGTCCTCGGTGATGCGCCGGCAGCAGGCTGGTCCGTTCACCGCCCTAGACTTCTTCGAGAGACGCGCGAGGCGATTGGCGGGCGCTTTCATGACCGTCGTTGCACTGAGCTGGTTGGCGGCATGGTCACTTTTCATGCCGCCCGACTACGAGACCTTTCTTCGTAGCGTCCGAGGCAGCGTTACCCTTCTCGCCAACCATCACTTCCATGACACGCTCGGGTACTTCGATACGGGACACCTGACCAAGCCGCGGTTGCATGTCTGGTCTCTCGCCATCGAAGAACAATTCTACCTTGCCGTCGCGGCGCTCTTTTTTGTCTCGGCGCTGAAGAAGTGGCTGCTCCCTACAGTCATCTGCCTGGGGGTCATCAGTCTCGTCGCCAGCGCCATCACACTCCCGGGACGCCCAGACGCGGCTTTCTACCTGCTCCCCTATCGTGCCTGGGAACTTCTCACGGGTGTCGCACTTGCCCTCTGGCCCGAACGGAGAGCATTCGTGGAGAGCCACAGGAAGGCCTTCAATGTGGCGGGTGCGAGCGCTCTTTTCTCGCTGATGGCGCTCGTATGGCTTTATGATCCGGCTATTCCATTCCCGGGACTTGCGGCCCTGCCACCTGTCGTCTTTACAGCTTTTCTGATTTTGGCCGGAGAGACACGGAATTTCACTTCCATTGCTCTCTCGTTTCGACCGATGGCGCTGATCGGGCGACGTTCCTACGGCCGCATCCTCAAGAGACTGGCGACACGTTATGAACTGCTCTATGAAGCACTAGCGAATGTATTGGAGAAGTTTCGCAATATGGTTCTGAAGCGCCTCTTCGATGTGCTCATGTCAGCTTGCGCTGCACTGGTCTTCGCGATCCCGATGGCAATCGTGGCGATTGCCGTGCGGGCCAGCTCGCCGGGTCCAGTGCTTTACTGGTCCAAACGTGTCGGGAAAGACAACCGCATCTTTCTTATGCCGAAGTTCCGCACCATGCGGGCTGACACGCCTGTTGTCGCCACACATCTGTTGAGCGACCCTTCCCGGCATTTGACCCCGATCGGAGGCTTCTTGAGAAAAAGCAGCCTCGATGAGCTGCCTCAGCTCTGGTGTATATTGAAGGGGCAGATGAGCCTGGTGGGGCCCCGCCCTGCCCTGTTCAACCAAGACGACCTCATCGAAGCACGGACAACTGCAGGCGTGCACACTCTTCCCCCTGGCTTGACCGGCTGGGCCCAGATCAATGGGCGGGATGAACTGGAGATTCCCTTGAAAGTTGCCTATGACGCCGAGTATCTGCTGCGCCGGGGTTTCATGTTCGATTTGCGGATATTGATCCTGACGGCGCTCAAAGTCGCCAGCGCGAAGGGCGTATCCCATTGAACCGCACAACCAAATAGGGAATACGGGCGAGAACCAATGACAGATTCAGAACTCGTTCGGCACCCCCTCGTTCGCCGACTTCGCGATCGGATCATTCGCACTCCAAGGCGTTTGAAGCGGCTCGTCATGATCCTGATTGACTGTGCTTTGCTGCTCAGCGCGATCTGGGCCGCGTATGCACTGCGCCTTTCCAACTGGTCTCCCGCAATCACGCCAGAACGATTAATCTTAGCCTTCATGGCGATTGCGGTCGCCATTCCAGTCTTCATTCGCTTGGGACTTTACAGATCCGTAATTCGCTACCTGCCGGAAGCCGCGATCTGGACAATCTTCCGAGCGATGATGATCGCAACGATGTGCTGGGTCATTATCGTCTTCCTCACCGAAATGTCAGGTCAAGGCATCGTACCGCGTTCGGTCCCGGTGCTCTACTTCGTGCTTGGGACGCTCATGATCGGTAGTTCCAGGTTCGCGGCAAAGTGGGTGCTAAGTGCGGGCACAGGCCTTAGGCGCGACGAAGAACCGACGTTTATCTATGGAGCAGGAGCAACCGCCGCCCAACTGGCAAGCGCTTTGCGTGGCCACGGGAACAGGTATGTGATGGGATTGATTGACGACGATCCGGTTAACCATGGCCGTGACATCGGCGGATACCGTGTTTTTTCGCCTCTCGACTTGCCACGACTCGTTGATCAATACGGAATTCGCGAGATCGTGCTTTCGATGTCATCCATCCCACCAGAAGCGCGTCAAGCGGTAATCGCCCGCGTGGCAGGATTGGGAATAAAGGTGCGCAGCGTTCCGGACATTTCTGACATCGTCGATGGCAGATACATCGTCAATCAGATTCGGGAAATCGAGATTGATGAGTTGCTCGGACGCTCGTTCGTGCCGCCTGACAAGGGTCTGCTGGCGCGCGCGCTCAGCGGAAAGACCGTCATGGTGACCGGAGCCGGTGGATCAATCGGGTCGGAGCTCTGTCGCCTGATCGCAACTTGGAAACCAGCCAAACTTATCCTTTTTGAAGCAAGCGAATATGCTCTCTACAAGATCGAGCAGGAACTGACGAACAAAGGCGGACCAGAAATAGTGCCGATCCTCGGTTCCGTTACCGATGAACGGCTGGTCCGAAGGACGATCCGGCAAAACAGGATCGAAGTGCTCTATCACGCCGCGGCCCACAAACACGTTCCGCTCTTAGAGGCAAATGTCCTTGAGGGTATTCGTAACAACGTGTTTGGCACACTTACCCTCGCCCAGGCTGCGACGGCAGAGAATGTGTCGAGTTTCGTCCTTATCTCCTCCGACAAAGCCGTGCGGCCGGCCAACGTGATGGGAGCGACAAAACGCTGGGCCGAGTTGATCGTGCGCCAGCGGGCGGCTCAGGCATTGCAGAGCGGGAGCAAGCAGACATTCTGCGCAGTTAGATTTGGCAATGTGATCGGGTCCAATGGTTCCGTGGTTCCCCTGTTTAAGCAGCAAATCGCCAAGGGAGGCCCTGTGACTGTAACGGATCCAGACATGACACGGTACTTCATGTCGATCCCCGAAGCCGCAGAACTCATTGTCCAAGCTGGCGCCCTTTCCGAGGGTGGCGATGTATTTCTTCTCGACATGGGAAACCCCGTCCGTATCGGAGACCTTGCTGAAAACATGATCCGCCTCGCCGGATTTAAGATCAGGGGTGAGGATAATGCGGAAAATGGAATCGCAATTCAGGTGATCGGCAAGCGGCCAGGCGAGAAGCCGTTCGAAGAACTTTTCTACAACCGTGACCACGCCACACCCACGGCACACCCGAAGATCATGCGGGCAGACGCTTCAACGATCGGCCATCAGGATCTGGGTGGTGCGCTTGCGGCTCTCCAGCTCGCCGTCGATCGCGAGGACAGCGGTGAGGCAAGAGCCATTCTTTTCTCGTTAATCCAGGAAGAAGGTGACGTGGCGCAGACAGACCCACTCAGTTCGCAACGGGATGATGCTGAGGAATGACATTCACTCTGGTGACGGGCGCTTCGGGCTTCGTAGGGACGTGCCTGATGGAAGAACTGCATCGCAGGGCGCATCCATGCATTGGCGTATCCCAAACATATAGGGAAGGGCTGGTCCGGATCCCGACATATACCACCGAGATGAACTGGGACCCGCTTCTTGACGGGGTGGAGGTAATCGTTCACCTCGCCGCTCGTGTACACGTGATGAATGACCGGTCGAGTGAGCCCTTAAGGGAATTTCGCCAATCCAACGTAGAGGCATCTCTCCATCTTGCCCGTTCCGCTGCCCGCTGCGGGGTCCGGCGATTTGTGTTTGTAAGTACAATAAAGGTCAATGGTGAGAGGACAGAGTTGGGCTGCCCTTTCAAGGCAGACGCCTCCCCTAACCCTGAGGGGCCTTATGCAATTTCAAAAATGGAAGCTGAAAAAGCCCTGCTGGAACTCGCCAGAGACACAGGCTTGGAAATAGTCATTATACGCCCAACGCTGGTATATGGCCCGGGCGTAAAGGGTAATATTGCGACCCTGGCAAAGTTGGGAAAACTAGGTTTACCGTCACCACTGGGGCTGATCCAAAATAGGCGATCCTTGCTGCATGTCAGCAATCTCTGCGACTTGCTTTTGATCGCAAGTGAGCATCCAAACGCAGCCAATCAAGTTTTCCTCGCAGCCGACGGAAACAGCGTTTCCACTGAGCAAATTCTTCAAGAACTTGGCTGGACGAAGGCGCCAAGGTGGCTATGCAAACTGGCGTCTTCAATTTTGAAAAGCAGACTGTTCGAGAATAACGCTGCCCTGGAGAAAATCATTGGAAATCTTGAAGCAGACATCGGAGATACGACAGAAAAACTAGGCTGGAAACCAAACAAATATGCGCTGCAAAAGATTAATTAGTATCTTCTTAAATACAGCACAAAGCATCAATAATCAAATAGAAATCTCATGGGGGAGCGATGCTTAAGGAGATATCGAGCCATACTGCTCACATGCCACCGAAGATAGCGAATACTTTTGTGGCTCGCCCTTTGGGCGTCGTGAGTGACACGGGCGCGGGGTTCGTAAACCACTTTCCACCCGCGTCGCCAGAATCGGGCGCAGATATCAACATCTTCGTAATATAAAAAGTAGCCTTCATCGAAGCCGTTAACCGCACGGAACTTGTCAGCGCGGAACATCAGGAACATACCTCCTACCCAATCAACGGTCGTGGGGGTACCTTGGATGACGGGGTAACGCCCCTGCTCTCCCAGCAGCACTTTCTTGATGAGGCCACCGAACGTCGGAAAATATCTGGCGCTGTCTTCTATGCTTCCAGTCGGATCAGCAACGCTGGGCGCGCAGATACCGCAACTCTCATCATCGGAAAAAAGCCGCGCCAAATCCTCAAACGGGCTATCACTGAGCCGGATGTCTGGATTTACCACAACGAAATAGGGCTCATCACAGTATTGAAAAGCCTGATTGTGATTAGCACCGAAGCCTTTCGGATTCTCGTTCCAGATAATCTTTGCATTTTCAGCGAAGACCTCAGGTAGATCAACCTCCAATTCAGAGACGTTGTAGGTAAGAATGACCTTGGCATCAGGCTTTACACGCGCAAGATCGCTCAAGAGAGCACTTACAATTTTACCCTGTCCGTGACTGACGATCGAAACAGTAACTCCGACGCTTGCAGCACTACCCACGCTCGAAAACTCCGTACAAGCAGTATTGCGAGAGGCATCGATCCAAAAATTTCGCCTCTACAGGCATGTGGAAAAGCTTCTTCTGCTTGAGTCCATAATTCTGAAGCAAGCCCACCAGCTTCGCTTCATCGTAGAATACCTTGTGGTCTGGATCACTTGCATAGCCCTTTCGTCCTGGGACGCCCACGACTACCCTTGCCGCCGGCTTGAGCACCCGAACCACCTCGGCGACCAGAGCGTGAGGTTCCGCGACATGTTCAAGTACATTGTCCAAAACAACCCCATCGAAAGTCGCATCGCCAAACGGAAGTTGGTTCACCTCCATCAAGCGGGCATCAAGTCCAAGGGTGCGGCACCAGTCAACCGCTGCCGGAATTATGTCGACGCCGATTGCATCGCGCCTGAATCGCAGGAAGTCACCAATGCCACAGCCAACGTCAAGAACAGATCCTGGCAGATAGCGGCTGATCCGCGGGTAAAGCCACCAGTTCCTATAAATCAAACCCGTCAGGCTACGCCCCTTCAGGTAGCTGAAGTAATCTTCAGAAGCAGTCATTTCGCGTTTTCCATAAGGTCCAGATATCGGCGTGCAGAAGTCTGCTGCCTAAACGTGGCGGGCAAAAGTGGGCCCCGCCGCCCCACAAGGTCCTGTCTATCGTCCAATAGCCTGCAAATCACAACAGGTAGCTCATCGTCCGATCGAAATGTAGCACTCGGGCCGCCCACCCCCAACAATTCACCATTGCCATCCACATCTCGAAGAACGCATGGCACGCCCAGGAAAAGCGCCTCCATGGCCGCTCTTGAGACCCCCTCGGATTTGGAAGGCAATACGAATAGATCTGCGGACGCGAGAACAGGATAGGGGTTCTCAACTTGCCCACGCAGCCGAACATGGTCGCTTAGATTTTCAGCGACAATGAACGCCTCGACTTCGGGCCTGAGGGGCCCCTCTCCCAAGATGTCGAGGGTGGCTTTCGGGTAAAACTCACGCACCTTTGCAAAAGCGCTTAAGAGCACAAGGGGTTGTTTCCGGGAAGTTAAGGAACCGACAAAGACCAAGCGCGGACCGCCGTTAGACGAATGTACGCCTCGATAAGGCTCCAGCGCCATTTCGTCGATAAAGTTGCCGATGACTTTCGGCTTCAAGAAGGCCAACCTCTGCAGTTGGTCGGCCATGGCTTGTGTCATGGCGACCACATGATCGAATGACCGCAATAGCCACATATGCACCACAGACAAGACGAGGCCCTGAACGCCGTATTCGTGACGGTAGTTCTCCGGAAGATTACCGCGCACGCTTGCACATATGACTGCCAGATCCCTGCACCGACTGTTCACCATGTCAGCCGAGAGGCACATTGAAATTGAGTACGTGCGGGACCTCCCTCCACTTGCTTTCAGGAGCGCTCGATAGGCCAGGAACTTGCGGATCCACGTTCTTCCGGTCTTGGCCAAGGAAATGACCGCAATACGGGTATCCACTTCGGCATCAGCTCCAGGCCCCTCTTTCAAATAGACCAATGAGACATTGCACACCGCAACAAGTGCATTCGCCAGCGCGATTGCCCCCTTCACAGGGCCCGTCGGATGTGGCGACGGGACCAGAATAAACACGTCGAATGTCATGCAAGACACCGCGCAGCAACCAGGATGCCCCTCGCCCTGGCGCTCCATGTGTGCCTTTCACGGTATTGCACATGAGCCGCACTCCCCAGCCGATCAGAAAGTCCTGGCTCACTATGCAAGTGGTCGAGCGCCGTCACCCAACCCGACACATCCGTCGGCAAGGCAAGCCGGCAATTTTGCCCATCGCACAAAACCTCACGCAGGACGGGAAGATCTGAAGAGATGATTGGTACACCAGAGCCCATATATTCAAACATCTTCATCGGGGACATCCAGCGCGCTGTATCATGCCCAGAAACCCCAATTGAGACACTCTCCTGATAAGGCATAAGCAAAACATCCATCAGACACATCAGCTGTCGCGCCACCGGATGGTAAACATGCCCCATGAACACGAGATTGGAGGAAGTGTTCGCCAGTCTTTTGGCCGAGACCTCCTCGGGATTTCCACCATAGACTAGAAATAGGCAATCAGGCCTCGCATCTGCCATTGCCTCGACGACCTCTATACCTCGCCCCTGATACAGATGCCCGAAGTATCCGCAAACCTGCCTCCAGCGCAGATCAGCAAGCGGAACCAACTGCATCAGTTGAGTTCGCCTGGAACTACTCGGAACAGGTTCAATGCCATCGGGGGCTGCATCATGCATTACCACGCAGTTCCAAGGGGGCACCCCATGGTGCTCAGTCAGATACTGTTCGAGCCTGGAGGAGATGACGATTGTCGTGACGTGACGGCAGCGCATCACAAGCCTCTGCATCCATTTGCGAAGGCCCGTCTCCAGTTGATGCGTCTCAAAAACGAGAGGCAAGCGGAACAGACAAGCGAGCAAAAATGCGGCATATAGATTCCGGGAAAGAACGTGCTTGGGACGCCGATCCATCAGGACTCCGAAAACAGCCATTGCAGCAATTCGCAAGTTGTCTCCCTTGGTAGAAGTACTGTGGTAGCTCACGATTTTCAGCCGTGCACTCTTGACGCCGTAAGCTTCACCGACTGCGCTCGCCAAGGCGGCCGGCTCCGGAACCGACCGTTTCGCATAAAGCACAACGTCAACTCCTTCTCGACCGAGCGCATCACATTGCAATGCGACATGCACCGAATTGGCAGACAGCGATGGCAAAGTGGAAGGCGAGATGTAATGGAATCTCATGGCTGCGCCCTCAGAGAGGGATGAAACCCGATCCCTGGATAGTCGATAAAGCCCCAATCGATCGCCCGTTTCGGATCAAGACACACATCGATTCTTGCAATCGCCAGCAGACGGAACCAGGTATCCCAAAGATCAGATTCGCTCCACTCCCGCGAGTATTCGCTCCAGTGAGTGTGGATCTGGCTATGTTTGGGACGCTGCAAGGCAACGGCATACCGCAGTCGCTCGACAAGCAATGGCACGTTGCCAAGCGCTCCATATACGCGATTTACCGACCGCCAGAAATTCGCGATCGATCTTGGGCGCACCTGCAGCGTCTCGGCGAACCCACCATCCGAGTTTTGTTCGCCCATGATCGCCTTGGCCGTCGTCCGCAACTGCTCACTTGCCCGCATCCCTCCGCCTCCTCCGTGAGGCGTCAGCATGAAGACTGCATCATAGTCATAGCATCCTCCACCACCGGGATAGGGTGCGAAGTGTCCGCCTGAATCAGCCAGCGAAAGAACCGCATCTATCGATCTGGTAGAATGCGGGTTGTCCACCTCAAGGTATTCCAAGATCTCATGTTGATGATAGCCGTTCTGGAACTGAAGATGCGTCATTTTCGTTCGCCCCCCCCAGAACCCGTAGCTGTTCATTGATGCCAGGTGACGACTGACCCACAGTTCGATATCGCGACTTGTATCCCGACCGGCAAAGTCCCTCGCGTGCAGGAGAAAGATCGCTAGAAACATCGCTTGGTTTCCACTGCCAGCAACGCCTCTGAGGCATCCATGCAAATGGAGCTCACGGTCCAGATCTTGGGGGAGTTGCTCTATGACCAAGTCATTCAGTTCAGCCGGGCTCCTGCCCGGCAACACAGCAAGGGCGCTCAGTGAGAAAGTGAGCAGTTGCCTGTATGGCTTACTCTTGAGCGCAGCCGCATCGTTCAAAGCCCCACGCTTTGCGCGAACGTCCGAGACGACTGCGTCTCCGAAGTGCATTGCTCGTTCCGACAGCTGAGCATCTCTCAGAAGGTGCAAAATGTAGATGGCGAAACACCTGGCGAAGGGTGTAGCCTCTGCTTTGGGGGTAAGACGGTAGTCGACACCATCGTCGCGGCAGGCCCGCAAAAACTTATAGACCCCGCTAAAAGTTGATTCTTGTATGTGCAGCAATCGGGAATTCCTGGATATTTGAAACGAACTGACGGTGGGCGCTTGAGCCCTCCCCCGGAAGAAATCGGGACCGCAGATCAGTCCTGGCTGCTATTATCATGCGATCGACGATGAAAGAACCTCAATAGCATTTCTGTGATCGTGCTCTGGCGGCCTTCAGGAGGCTTGACCTTAAAACACTGCCTTATGCCACGAGCGAAGAAGACTTACTCGTGATGGCCTGAGCCACAAGAAATGTGACTAGCGGAAGAAGCACTCCAGAATACCAGCCGGATTCTGAGTAAATGAGATAATCGAAGGCCAGCACACCGACACAGCCGAGCGCCCCCAGCACAAGGACCTGGTTTGCACCGCTTCCCGCGCTGTTGACCAAGAGGACCACCATCCACCCCATCCACCCCAATACGAGAAAAACGCCGAGAAAGCCAATTTCGAACAAGTGGCGAATCGCCAGACCTGATGGCCCGCGAAGCCCGACTTCCCGATACATGACATCCGATCCGTTATTCAGTCTCGGATGCGCCAGTAAGCGACCTCCACCACCACCCAGGAGCATTGTGTATAAGTCACTATCTGAAACTATATCCACAGCAACGACTATAATTCGCAGGCGCCCCATCTGTATGTTAAGGTTCTCATCAACAGAGAAATCCGACCTGTTCATCTCGGAATCAAAATCTCGCGTCATATATACGTATATATATTCAAAAACACCATTAACCCCGAGCTTAGAATAATCAGACGATCTTAGTGAATCAATTGAAGAAAGCGCCAGAGCTATCAAGAGTACGCAAGACATGAATGCAGAAGCCGCATAGTTTGCCAGAAGAGAGACCGATACCCTCTTATAACTCTTGCAAAAAAAGCGATGAAAGATTGCGTGGCAAACAAGGACCCCTATGGGCACCAATGGCATCATGACGAGAAGCGCTCGCTTCTCGGAAGCTACAGCGACCAATCCGACGGACGTTGCAACGAGAAAGACTTTCCATGGGGTGCGATGAACCAGGGCGACCGCCCATATAAACCCGAGGGCAAGCAGCGGCGTCAGCAAGCCAAGCTGTCCAGCCGATTGGTGCATCGTGCCGATCCAGCCTTTCTCATTGGCCCCTATCCAGAATAACTTGACCACACAAACCGCCACCTGCAACAGCGTCAGAGAAAGCAGGAGCTTGAGTAGGTGATGGCGCTCGCTGGTCCCAAGAGGAGCCAGAAGGAATGCCGCCATAAACAGAACTGGAGTACCGATCTCCCTTGAAAACAAGGCAATTTGAAGCGCTGAAGCCCCACTCGCCAAGGCATTTGCCCCTCCGATGCTCCAGGCCAAAACAAGTGGAATGGACGCGCATGCCACGCTTACCAACGAGGCACGATCACAACGCCTTACGCCACAGGCAATCAGAAGAAGCGCAAGACATTCCACCGCAAATCGACTGGCTGATTGGGGTATCCCCAGCCATTCCAAGAGACCGCCCGTCATGACAAGCAGAAGCAGCAACGCGGTCAGACAAAAGGCGACGGAAAGCGGCCCGAATTCAGCTCCGGCCCGGTTATCCGACCTCAGCATTCTTGAGGTTCCACAAACAACAGTGTTCTCGAAATTGGCAACCCTGCAGAACTGAGGAAATAGCGTGAAAAGAGAAGAGGAGACGCCGAAATCAGATCAAAGCCAGAAACGATTCTCCAGCCAGAGCGGGCGAGCAAAGAAATCAGTGATTTTCGAGTAAAGCCATGGAGATGCTCGAATGGCGACATGATATGCATCTCGCGTCCATTAAACGGATAGTCTTCCAACCACGTTCCGTTCAGGTGCTTGCATATGTCTGGAACAGATATGCGCAACACCCCGCCAGGCTGCATCAGAGACTTGATCGTCTGCAGCAAACCCATTGGATCCGGCACGTGCTCCAGCACCTGTTCGAGGTTTACCGCAGAGAATTGAGCCCCCTCAAGCTCTCGGAGATCAGTGATTTGCCTAATCCTTGATTGACTCGGCACCCGAGCAGCTGAGGGCTCGTAAGCCGTTACCTGAAACCCGGCAAGATCTGCAGCCACAGACCAACGCCCTCCACCAGAACCAAAATCTAGAAGGCCTTGATCAAGATGTCTTGCACCGACCAATCGTGCGAACTGCCGCATCTCACGACACATTCGGTTGGTTGGCGGGCGGTCCGCAGAGGTCACGCGCATCCGCCGACCATGTGCATACATCCCGAAAAGCGATTCTTGATCTGGATGCTCCGCGTGCCAAACATGTCCACAGCCCGCGCATTGAAACAACTGAAGCGAAAGCTCCCCCTCCCAACCGCTCATGTAACCACCATACTTTTTACGGTTCAGCTGTTGGAATCTCTCAGCCACCACCTGAGATTCACGGACTTCCAAGCGCTTAAGGCGATCGTCTGGACAGCACGGACATTGGTTTACAGACATTTTTTGCATTGGTTGGCAATCCACGGGTTTTGAACGGGACTCCGCAGTAGAGTTCACGAGGCCAATTTCAGTTTCTGTGCGGGCGTTATGCCGCCTATGCCCACATTGAGCCGTTTGCTGTTGTAGGTCCATAGCCACTGCGTGGCGAACTCCGGCGCGTCCTCAAGCATTTCATATCGGACGGTGCGATTGTAGCGCTCGACACAGGCATTCTGCCGAGGCTTTCCGGGCTGGCTGTGGCTTAAGGCATTTCCTTGCATTGCTGCCAATTCCATCAATTTGCCACTGCCCTACGCCGGTCCGTTATCCACACGAATGGCGAACGGTCAGGCCGTGCTGCGACTTCAGGCGGAGGAAAGGATCAATGCCCTATGGGGCGCCGTCGGTACCTTGATGCAGCTCGGTTCACGCATAAGGAATGGGAAAACTACTGCAGGGCTTCTGGATATGACCAAGATTGAACAGGACCCGCTCTAGCGTCCTAGATGCCGAAGGTACTGCATGAGGAGGGCACGGTGTTCCATCTTCACCACAAACGCGAACGTCAGTACGGACCACATGGACATGATAACCATGTCGCCGATGAGCCGATTGGTCCAATTGTCCCCAAGATAGCGGGGCGAAACCACAACCAAAGTGAGTGTAAACGCGCCAATGAGAAACGCGCGCCCCCACATATGAACGTAGACTTTGAAAATTGACGCGGAAAAGTATTGCGCCAGAGCAGGAACAACCCTCCCGATTATGCGCACCAAGTAGGTGGCACCTACGCCCACCGCCATCCCCCAGGTCTCCGCGTCGAAATAAAACACCAACAGCATTCCAACTGCCATTCCAAACAACACGCAAGTAACTTCACTAATAGCAGCTTGCCAGTGCTGACCTACAGAAGACATTACACTGCGGCCCAGCAAGGCTGGTATACTCAGACAGAAGCTTCCAAGAACGAATAGAGTATTATCATATATTATAAAAACCTGATCAAGCGACAGGTTTTTTTTACCGAGCCAAATCAGTAAGAATGATTTTCCGACAGCTGCGAATACGCATAACAAACCAAAAGCACCCGAAAGTGCATATTGAGACGAGAAGGAAACTATGTTGAACAGTCTTTCACGTTGATGAGTGGCATCAGCATGGCTCGCTATGGGTGCAATGAGTTTGTTTGTAATATTGACGAATGGGCCAATCGTTGTGACGATCATAAGAGGTAGCGCAAGCAGCGGCACCGCCTCGACACCGAACTGAACGCCAACGAACATCGGAGCTCCTTGGCGAAGTACAACCGCGGCCGCGGAGATAATGAGAGTAGACGCGCTAATGCTAAGCAACGCTTTCGCTGAAGCCCACGTAACGAATGAGAGGGCAATGCGGCTTTCAGGAAGCGTCCGAAGACTCTCAAAAAACAACAGAAAACCGCATAAAAGCATGGAGCCAAAGACCCCTAGGCTGAGCCAAACGAGCCCATCCTCGCGGAGACCAAAGCACACCAAGAGCACGGTGAACAACTTCAGCGCAACTACGACCAACTCCCACTTGGAAATGATGTCAAATCGGTGGCGACTTGCCAAGACGCCGAGGCCGACCCTAAGGGGCAGCATTAATCCAGTAGCCACCCCTGCGAACAAGACCATCCAAAAGGCCTGAGCGCCATAACTCGAAGTTATGTCAAATATATCCGCCAGGTGGGCGCTGATGAAGGCCGTCGAAAGCAGCACAATAAGGCATGCGCCACTGAGTATGATGAATGCCGCTGACAGATACGCATTATGCTTTTGCATATCTGACTGGGCCAGAAAGCGAGACAAGTATCGACCAAGGCTTGTATTTATTCCGATCTCGAACAGCTGAAGGTGCCCGCTGACCTGCTGTATGATCAGCCAGATCCCCAGCCCTTCGAATCCAAAGGCACGCGTAATCAATGGTACAGTGACGAAAGCGTACAGAACCCCAGCGAGCTGGACGATCCAACCTGCAACGAGATTCTTTGCCGCTCTACCAGCCCCTGGAATATCTGCCTTTTTTTTCAATCGCTGGTCTTGCTCCCTGCAACGTCCGATATGCGCGTTACTACGTAGCGCGAAAGCTGGTCATAATCTGTCCGGCGCTTTTCTTCTTCAGACATTGTTGTTCGACCCTCGTTTACCCTGCCCTGTTTACGCAGGAGCACGCTATAGAGGTCGATGGGGACGGAACCTTGGATATGCGCGCCCACGAACTCCTCCAAGTTAGTCTCATCGGACGCGTAGCGCGATAGCAAGTCACGGATATCGGAGCCAAGCGAATGGAGATTTGAAACCCTGCAGATCATTCGGTCGGACAGAGCGTTGTAGGTCGGCGTCCCGAAAACAAGGACTGGCTTACCGCATATAGCAGCCTCAAGTCCCGTGCTTCCGGATATCACGGCGACAAGCGACGAACCGCGGGTGACGACATGTGTGGGAATTTGAGGATCAACCAGCCTTACATTCGGAATATCCAGAAGCTTGCGATAGTATCCGAGCGGCCGGAAGCCGACCGAGCGGGGATGCTCCTTGACCACCAGTAACATTCCAGCGGGAAGGGCCAGTGCAAGGTTTCGGACAAGTTCTATCTGGTTTTGAAACGGCCTGCCGAAGACCTGGATCGATACTTCCGGTTCGAAATGCAGCGGAAAGAATGCGTATCCAGCAACGGTTTCCAGATCCTTCACTTGGAGCATTGCCCCCCTCAGCCGATAGCGGATGAAGGCTGCACTGAGAGGCTGTCGAAAGTTCGCGTGCCATGCATGGGCAAGTGTGCTGTCGACATGGTTGTCGCTCCTCACCACAGGATCCAATGCGGTTTTGAGCTCGCGCACCAAACCTGCGGCGAGCCCTCGAGCCCCTGACACGAACCTAACCTTTGCTGCGGATTTTAATGCCCCCTCATAACGCACGCCGCGCTCGCGGATGCTTCTGATATGACGGCGGGCTTCATCCAAGGTGGTCGGGTCCAAATGCTGGCGACCGTCTAAGACGTCCTTGATATGAGCGGAGAGTGCAACTGCGTCATCGTTCAATGAGACATAGTTTCCAATCTTCGTGGATTTCAGCAGAAGGTATGGAATGCCCCGGACCTTTGCGATTCTGTACAGAAGGTAATCGCCGAACGTGGCCGTTCCGAATCCGATCACGACGTCCGGTCTGAAATCATCCACAAATGCTTGAATTTGCCGAAGAGCCACCGTGAGTATGGCACCCATCTGCTCATGGTCGAAACGGGGGCGATAATCCTGGCGAAACTTGCACGCTCGACCGAAAAAAATCCGCCGGTCAGCCAACAATACGTTCCACAGGACTGGATCACCTAAACTCTGCTCTTGCTCGCGCAGGTAGTCCCAGTCGGGCTCCGTATGCTTCGAGGCGGAAGTGATGTCCCATTCAAACAAGAGCTTCAAACGGCCGTCGCGCAAACTCGGCTCCCGCGGTTCAATGGACCGGTATGCAAGCGAGTCAGAAACATAAGCCGCCCCCTCGAATGTCGGAAACTCGCGAGCGAGCATTTCGACCAATCGGAGGTAGACAGTTAGTCCCGCCCCTTGGGTAACGCCAAGTATCTTCATTGCCGGCCCTCCAACAAACCCAACTTCCTCAGCTCCGGCTCGTAGAATTCGGCCATGGCCCTTGCGACGGCCAGATCTATGGGCTCATCAATATCGATCTCCAAGTCCGGCCTGCTGATCGGGAAACCAAGGATATGGTGGCCGAAGAACACACCTCTGTCGATCGTCCGGGCGACATTCAAGATGTAGAAATTCCCCGTATTTACGAACCTTCGCTCCTCCTTGTCCCGAACTCTGGGCAAGGCGACATCGGGCACAAAGAGCTCACCAGACATCCGCCCAAACAGACCCTTGTCTTGTTTCACAGCGAAAACGCTGTCGGCATCCGGATCTCGGCATAGAGCGGCAACTGCGTCATTGATGTCAGCCGGCACACGAAATGGATGCGTCGGCTGCAACAAAACAACAAGATCGGCACTCCAACCTTCGCAGGCCCTCATCTGCTCAACAACATGACCGATTACTGCCTGATTTGTAACACGCTCACCGGAGAGCTCGGCAGGACGAAGGACAGTCTGAGCACCATATCTGCCAGCGAGTTCAAGCAGTTCTGTGCTCTCGCTGCTTACGACCACACGATCGACGCTGGCTGCGAGTTGTGCAGCACGAACTGAAAAAAGGAATAGCTCTAATTCCAGTAGCTTTTCGAGATTTTTTCTGGGAATTCGCACAGATGTGAGTTTCGCAGGAATAACCGCCAAAACCTTTCGCAACTGGCATCCCCCATCAGTCACGGGCCCATTCATGACCATGAGCCAGAAGAGCCTCGCGCACTTTGGCCTTCTCAGCATCGGTCAAGGTGCGGTAAAGTGGATTGACCCATTCATCGCACATCCCGCGAAGCTGAAGCATGTACTTCTCCTCGGCGCAATACTCACCGTTCTCATTCCTGGGCAAGGACTTGGAGAAGCGAATGATGTTGAATTGCAGTTCTCGCGCCTTGGAGAATTCTCCTTGCTTGAACGCTTCGATGACTTCGATAAATCGCTCTGGGAACACGGAAGCTTCGCTGGTGGTATGCGCCTCTGCCCCTAGGGACAACATCTGATACAGCTGCCCGCCGCCAGCACCGACGACATCAAAATCCGCGGATTTATGCATCATAGTCCGCGTCAACTCAGTCAGATTGTAGCCGCCAATCTTGATTCCACCGACATTGTGATGACCCTTCACGCGGCCGATGATGTCGTCAGTAAAAGGACGACCCCTTTTCGGATTATGGTACATCCACAGCGGCCACGGCAGCTTGTCTGCCAGCGTTTCGATCAGATGGATAAGACGAGCGTCTCCCATCTTGAGGTCATATGGCAAGACATGAAGTCCATGAAACTCAAGATCAGACAGTTGTTCCGCGTAATCGAGTATATCCCCGATCGATGTCAAACCAGAACCCATCACGACGGGCACGCGACCTCGCACAGCTTCGGCAGTAGCTCTTGCGACCTTAAGGCGCTGCTTCACCGACATGTTGATGTCTTCGCTGGCGGACCCGAGTGCCCACATTCCACCAACACCTGCGGAGATCAGAAATTCGATATGGCGGTGAATACCCTCAACGTCTGGCTCACCTCCGCGAGTCATTGGGACGACAACGACGGGAACAATGCCTTTCAGTGGCGCACGATTCATTATTATTTCTCCTGTCATGTCATATGTCTTCCGACGACTAAAAATCAGTTCTAGACGGATCTCTGGACCGGCAGCGAGCCGCCAGAGGCTGATAGGAAATCCATTAGCTTTTTGACGACATGGATCTCTGCATTCTTCATCGACTCGGCAGTCGCTCCGCCAATGTGGGGCGTTATAACGAGATTTTCGTTCAGACGGGAGTACCTGACCAGAGGATGGTCGTGGAACCACGCATGAGACTTGCCAGCCTCTGCGTCAAGCACATCCAAGGCGGCGCCAGCGATTCGATTTTGCTCAAGCGCATGCAGCAAAGCCTGTTCATCAACGAGTTCACCACGCGCCGTATTGATAAAAAATGCCGTGCTCTTCATCCGAGAAAAACAGTCGGCGTTGACAATACGGCGATTGCTCTCGGAAAACGAGGCGTGGACCGAGACCACATCACTCATCTCGAAAAGATCGAGCATTTCGACTTTTCGCCCTCCTTCCACCTCGCCATGCACGTGAGGGTCACAAAAGAGAACGTTCATTCGGAATGCACGGGCATATTCCGCGACCATCCGACCGAGCCGACCGAGACCTAGAATACCTATAGTCTTGCCTGACAGTTGCGTGCCCTTGAAACGATCCCGATCCCACTCCCCCTCGACAACACTTCTGCTTGAAGCAAGCTGGTGGCGTGCGAGCGACAGCAAAAGCCCCCAGGCGTGTTCTGCCGTGGCTGTTACAGACTCCAGAAAGGCCAGATCGCCCTTGAGACTGATAAGAACAATACCGCGACGCGACGCCTCTTCCACGTCAACGTGGTTGAGGCCAGTAGTGGCAGACACGATTACCCGCAATTTTCTGCAGGCCGAAAGAACTTCATTGTCGATTTGATTGCCGAGCCGAACAATCAAAATGTCCGCATCTGATGCCTCATGTATCAACAAACTCCTCTCGCCATCGAGTTCAACCACCTCGCCGAGAGACGCCAGCAAAGCGCGCGCCTCAGCCGGATAAGCCAGCGACTCGGCATTGACGACTTTCATTCGTTGTCGCCGCCCTTTTGAAAAGCAATCAGGAACGCCTGGCCATTTTTCTCGTCACAAATCCAACCGTGACGACCGAGCAACTTCTGGCGGACAGCAAGCGCAAACTCAAACGTTCGCGTTAAGACCAGTTCCAGTGGTTTCGGCAGCAAGGAAAAAGGAAATTGTGGACTGTGGCTAATCATCGGCATCGGATACATGCCGAACACAGTCAGATTCTTAAACTGGACATTATTCAACGCGGCCACATAATGGCTGGATTGGAAATCGCTCCGGTAAATGTCTGGCTTCGCAGCAGTTGATTTCTTGTCAGCTCCGCCAAATGACGCAAAGAACTTGAGTATCCTATTGACCCAATTGAAATATCTCTGGACGTTGTCTGGACGTTCTGGGACGACATACCCCAGGAACCAGCCACCGGGCTTCAATACTCTCGCCTGCTCCTCCATGACACGACCGACATTCTCGAAATGCTCAAGCAGACCGATGCTGCATGTGACGTCGAATGAGCCGTCGGGAAACGGCAGTGCATTCGCATCGCCCGGAACGTATTCAGCGTTGTGACCGTTTCTGGAAAAGACGGCCTTAGCCGTCTCTAGCACGGCTGGACTGTAGTCAAGCAGGGTACAGTCCCATCCATCCTGGGCAAAATAGCTGGAAAGACTCCCCCTCCCACAGCCGACTTCAAGCACCTTTCCCTTTGCCGAAGCCAAGGGTCCAATGAGTTCTCGAAACACTTCCCAGTGAGACCGAAACGCAAGCTGAATCTGATTGTTGGGGCGCCCCGCTGTCCAGTGATTGTAGAGCGCCTCCTTGCGAGTACGCCAGCTCTTGTCAAAGTTCTCGATATCCCCAGAAGTCCGCTCAGACATTATCGATCCGATCAATAAGCTAGAGTTTTTTGGATGGGCGCCTCAACTTCTGCGAGAAGCTTGGCAATGCGCACGCCGCTCTTGCCGTCTCCATACAGATGATCAGCTTCATAGCGACCATGCGCCACCTGCTTGATGATTGCGTCTTTGATCGCTGTCGCCGAGTAGGGAACATCAGTCACGTTTGCCGCTCGTTCTCGCGCATGCTGCCGAGAACCGACATTCACTGTTGGAACGCCAAGATAGGCTGACTCGCGGATCCCGCTAGAAGAATTGCCCACCAGGCACGCAGCGTTGTTGATAACGCGTGCGTAATCCTCAACCGCAAAATTGCGGAAGAAACGAATTGGCGCGTCCCGATTACGCTCGCGGTACATGCGCAGCCCCTTCGAGACATCGTCAGACCCCGCATCGACATTCGGCCATAGCCAAACGGCCTGCATCCCGGTTCCCGCCACAGCCGCCAATGTTTGATTGATTTGATCGAGACCAGATCCGAACTCAGTCGTGACGGGATGCTGCAAGACCACGAGATATGGCTTCGACATGTCAATCTCATGTCCGGCACCGCCGTGGCTTAAGAAGAAGTCCTTGGGCAAGGTCAAATCAAGTTCGGCAATGGCGTCTATCGAAGGGCAGCCGGTATTGAAGACATAGTCTTCATTCTCGCCCATTCGCAGAACACGCTCTCGCGCCAAATCGGTGGAAACGAAATGGAGATGGGAGAGCTTTGTGATCGAGTGCCGTACGCTTTCATCGATTGAACCGGTAAGCTCCCCGCCTTGCGTGTGGGCCACTCGAATATTCATGTAGGCTGCCGCAATCGCGGTCGCCATTGTTTCAAATCGGTCAGCGACAGTCAGAACAATGTCGGGTTGAAGATTCTCGAACTGGGTGGTGAGTTCCATAATGCCAAGGCCAACCGATTTGGCCATTGTGGTCAGGTTCTCGCCTTCGACGATGGAGTATATTCTCGAAGTAACTTCGAAACCGTCCTGCTTGATGATATCAATTACGTTCCCGAACCGATATAAGAGAGCAGAAGCGCTGACAATTAGCTGCAACTCAAGATCTGGATGATCCTGCACTGCTCGCATGACGGACTTGATTCGACCGTAGTTCGCGCGGCTGGCAACTACGATACAGACCTTCTTTTTCATTCAATGTCGCCTTCCGTCAAAAAACTTCCCCTAGTCAGGGATCGTTTCAACCGTTTGCCAAGCACGAGTTCATACTCGCGAGGTTCAATTCCATATCCACCCGGCTTCGCGGCCTCCAAGTCGGAGAAGGTCAATACAGAGCCCTGCTGCAAATCTTTTGCGACCGTCAAGGAGCGGCCAAAAAGGCGCCTCATGTTCGAAAACTCACTGACGTCGTTTTTGGACCCATGGGTGGCCAGAGCTGTAGCAATATCTCCGACCCCTTTCACCAACTGCCCAAGCTCGGACATTGACAGAGACGAAGTCGCGTCAGGACCAAACATCTGCTTGTCGAAGACGGCATGCACCTCAATGAGTGACGCCCCAAGCGCCACAGCAGCCAACCCAGGAAAGATGGTGCCCGAATGATCGGAAAGGCCAGTCGGCAAGCCGTAGCGTGACCGCAGTTCACCGATGTGATTCAGCCCCCAGCGCTCAGGCTTCACAGGATATTGCGAAGTGCATTGCATCACTGCCAAGCTTCCGCAGCGGCCCCGCAACAGTTCAACCGCACGGTCCAGTTCGTCGAGAGTGCTCATTCCGCTGGACAGTATCGCGGGCTTGCCCGTTCGAGCGATTGCTTCCAGCAGAAGCAGATTGTTGACGTCCCCCGAGCCAACCTTGTAACGCGCCACGCCGAGATCTTCTAAGAGGTTCACTGCACGCACGGAAAAGGGTGTGCAAAAAAACTCACACCCCAGACTTTCGCAATGGGACTTGACCTCGGCCCATTGCTCGGGCGTCAACTCCATCCGCTTCCAATAGTCATAGCGCGTCGCATCTACCCGCGAAAATCTGACGCGAAATTCGTCGTGAACACTGCTTTCGGCTTCGGCGATATGCATCTGGAATTTGATGACCCGAGCGCCTGTCGCCGCTATGGCGTCAATCATCGAATGCAACATGCCCAAGCTGCCGTCATGAGCCTGGCCGATTTCGGCAATGACTTGAGGTGGGAGCATCGAAGCTCAAACCTTTCATTTTGTGGGGAACGCCGGGGTTTTTCCGGTCAAGCTAAGCTAGAGCCTCCAGCACGCAATACCGGAAAAAGGCTCCGAGTCAATCTTGTAGGCCGACTTCACATCGACAAACGCACCACCTGGCTTCAGTAGTGAAGTCAGGTCCCCGACTGGCATTTCGAGATACTCCTGATGGGCCACCGCAGCCACAACCGCGTCGGCGCCCGAAAGTTGATCCCAGCTGCTAAGGGTGATCCCATACTCCATCAATGCCTCCTCGCTAGAGGCCCGCGGATCGTGAACCACGACATGACATCCGTACTCCTGAAGCTCCTTCACAAGATCGGCGACTTTGGAATTGCGAAGATCGGGACAGTTTTCTTTGAACGTGAGACCCAGGACCGAAACCTTGGCATTCTTCACGTAACTGCCGCCGTTGATCATCAATTTGACAGTCTGCTGAGCAATGAAACTCGGCATACTGTCGTTGATGCGCCGGCCAGCGAGTATCACTTCTGGATGATAGCCCAACATCTCAGCCTTATGCGTGAGATAGTAGGGATCGACACCGATACAGTGGCCACCGACCAAGCCAGGCCTGAAGTTCAAAAAGTTCCATTTCGTACCGGCGGCCGCGAGCACTTCGGAGCTGTCAATACCCAGCTTGTCGAATATGATGGCGAGTTCGTTCATGAGTGCGATATTGAGGTCGCGCTGGGTGTTCTCAATGACCTTGGCCGCTTCGGCCACCTTGATTGACGAAGCGCAATAGACACCTGCCGTAATCACTGAGCTGTACAGTTCGCTTAGCGTTTCAAGAGTCTTTGCATCATCGGCAGACACGACCTTGACGATCTTCGTAATCGTGCGCTCCTTGTCGCCCGGATTAACACGCTCGGGCGAATAGCCAACGTGGAAACCTTCTTTCCAGCGCATACCGGAGTGCATTTCGAGAAGCGGTATACAGACCTCCTCAGTCGCTCCGGGATAAACCGTCGACTCGTACACCACGATCGAACCATGCTTTAGGTTTTGGCCAACGGTCACAGATGCGCTGCGCAACGGACCAAAATCCGGAACATGTGCCTCGCCGACTGGAGTAGGCACAGCAACAATAATTATGTCGGCCTGCTTCAAGAGAGAAGAATCGGTGGTTACCATCAATCGGCTCGCCTTGGCGAAATCTTCTGGCGACACCTCGCCCGTCGGGTCACAATTCCGACGGAAGCTCTCGATCTTGGCCTCGGACAAATCGAATCCAATTGTGCGGTAGGACTTTCCCAGTTCGATGGCCAGAGGCAAACCGACATAGCCGAGGCCCACAACCGCCACGGTAGATTCCGCCAAAATGTTCATTGCTTCACTCCGAAGTAGTCGAGATACCAGTGCACGAAACTTGCAACCCCCTCGGCCACAGTCGTAGTCGGGCGATAGCCAAAGTCGTTTGCGAGATCGGTAACGTCGGCATAGGTATCCGGAACATCGCCAGGCTGCAGAGGGAGATACTCTATATCAGCCTTCTTGCCTAAGGCCACTTCGAGCGCGCTGATGTAATCCATGAGATGGACCGGGGAACTGTTGCCAATGTTGTAGACCCGCCAGGGAGCAGCACTTGTCCCAGGGTCTGGGGAAGACCCGTCCCAATCCGAGTTTGGGCAAGCCGGGCTATCCAGCACTCGAACGATGCCTTCAACAATGTCATCTATGTAGGTGAAGTCTCGTCGATGTTGACCGTGGTTGAACACTTGGATTGGCCTGCCCTCCACAATCGCCTGGGTGAACTTGAAAAGCGCCATGTCCGGACGCCCCCATGGTCCATAAACGGTGAAGAAGCGCAGTCCCGTCGTCGGAAGATGATACAAATGGCTGTAGCAATGCGCCATCAACTCATTCGCCTTCTTGCTGGCCGCATAGAGCGACAGCGGATGGTCGACGTTGTCGTGAACAGAAAAAGGCATCGAAGTATTCGCGCCATATACGCTCGAGCTTGAGGCGTAGACGAGATGATCCACTTCGCCGTGTCGGCAAGCCTCCAGGACATGCAGAAATCCCGTAATGTTGCTCTGGGCATACACCAGGGGATTGTCAATCGAATACCTGACCCCCGCTTGGGCGGCGAGATTTACTACACGGCTAGGCCGATATTCGGTAAAACAGGAGTCGACTGCTGCCTTGTCCGCGAGATCGGCCCTTACATGAGCGTAATTTCCGTGCTTCAGATTTCGACTGACCCTCGCATCTTTGATTAAGGGATCATAGTAGTCGTTATGATTGTCGAAACCGATAACCGTATCGCCGCGCTCGAGCAATCTTTGCGACAGCGCGGAGCCGATGAAGCCTGCTGCGCCGGTGACCAATACCTTCATAAATCACTCCTGGGAACCGTATCTGCGGTTCGCGCTGGGTATAGCGTCCAATCGAGACCTGAAGCAAGCGCCCTACCTGGGCGCTAGGAGCATTAGGGTAGATTTTCAGAGGACGCAGAATGGGCGACATATTCAGAAAAGGACGGCGCACACGCGTCTTTCTCAGACACATTCGGGAGCTGCCGGTCCGGCCACTGAATGGCGAGGTCTCTGTCGTCCCAACGAATCGAGCGCTCGTGTTTCGGCGAATAGAAGTCTGTTGCCTTGTAAAACACGTCGGCCACGTCGCTGAGCACCTGAAAACCATGAGCGAAACCGGCGGGGATCCACAGTTGCTTTCTGTTTTCAGAGGACAGCACTTCGCCGACCCACGATCCGAAGCTGGATGAATCGCGACGAAGATCAACCGCGACATCAAAGATCTCGCCAGACAGCACCCGGACAAGCTTGCCTTGCGCTTTCGGCGCCACCTGAAAGTGAAGGCCGCGCAACACCCCTCTCCCGCTTCGGGATTGGTTGTCCTGAACGAAAGCAATGGGTTCGCCGGTCGCCTCTTTGAACCGTTGCTCGTTGAAGCTCTCGAAGAAGTATCCGCGCCCATCCTCAAAAACGGTGGGCTCGAATACCATGACGTCGTGAATGCGGGTGCGATAAGCTCTCATCAGAAAACCGGCTCGTTCAGTATTTTGAGCAGATACTCGCCGTAAGATGTCTTGTGCAAAGACGACGCCAATTGCTCCAGTTCGGGGGCACTGATCCACCCCATTCGGAATGCTATTTCCTCAGGACAGGCGATTTTCAAACCCTGGCGCTTTTCTATAGTTGCAATAAACTGGCTGGCATCCAGAAGACTGTCGTGAGTGCCGGTATCAAGCCAGGCGTGGCCGCGGCCCAAAACTTGCACATTAAGCTGGCCCTGCTCTAGGTACCTTTTATTGAGATCCGTGATTTCGAGTTCGCCGCGCGCCGAGGGTTGCAACGTCATGGCGATGTCGGGCGCTTGACCATCATAGAAGTATAATCCGGTAACCGCATAATTTGATTTCGGCTTCAGAGGCTTCTCTTCCAAACTCATGGCTTGTCCATCCGGCCCGAATTCGACCACACCATACCGTGCAGGGTCGTGGACGTGATAAGCGAAAATCCGGGCTCCTTCATTCGATCGTTCCGCGACACGAAGCTCCCTCGCGAGGTCGTGACCATAGAAGATGTTGTCCCCCAGGATCAGAACCGAATGGGATCCCCCGAGGAATTCACGCCCGATAGTGAAAGCCTGCGCAAGTCCACCGGGACTGGGCTGCACGGCATATTCAAAGCGCACCCCCCATTGACGACCATCTCCCAACAGTTGCCGGAAGCGCGGCGTGTCTTGCGGAGTCGAGATTATCAGTATTTCCCTGATCCCCGCGAGCATAAGCGTCGACAGAGGATAGTATATCATCGGCTTGTCATACACGGGTAAAAGCTGCTTGGACACAGCAATGGTCGCCGGGTGAAGTCGGGTGCCAGATCCTCCGGCAAGTACTATACCTTTACGCTGTGACATGATCACCGATGAACTGCTCGAGGAAATAATCGACACCATCCGTCCAGGCCGGAAGCCTGAACTGGAAAGCTTGACAAAGCTTGCTCGTATCCAGGAGCGAATTCGCCGGCCTACGCGCGACCGTCGCATATTCAAGAGAGGACACACTGCGGATTCCGCCGACGTCAACGCGGAGAGGCAGCCCTGCCGCACGCGCCTTTTCAACAAGGCGACAGGCGTAAGCGTGCCAATTCGTAGACCCACTTGCTGTCAGGTGATAAAGTCCTTGCAGCGACGGTCGCGCTTTGGTCCGGACGAGAGCGTGGGCTGTCACATCAGCGATAAGGCACGCCGACGTGGGGGCGCCGAACTGGTCCGAGACGACGCTTAATTCTTCTCTTTCGCGGGCTAACTTGAGAATGGTCTTTGCAAAATTGCCCCCGTGCAGACCATAGACCCAACTCGTTCTGAAGATGAGATGCTGAGCCCCACTTTCCGCCAAGCGCCGCTCGCCCTCAAGCTTGCTCTTGCCATAGGTTCCCAGAGGATTGGCCGCCGAGTTTTCCCGATATGCCTCGGTTGATAGACCATCGAAAACATAGTCGGTCGAATAGTGGACTACAAGCGCTCCAATCTGCGCTGCTTCACGGCCGATAAGGCTGACAGCTTCCGAATTTATGGCATAGGCCCTCTGCGTTTCACGCTCAGCAAGATCAACCTTGGTGAACGCAGCCGCATTGACGATAACGTCAGGACCTACAGCGTTGATTGTGCGCTTGATGTCCTCCTCATTTTCGAAGTCACAGGTAAGTCGCCCGACTGCCACCACGTCGCCCAAAGGCGCGAGAGCCCGTCGCAATTCGAATCCGACCTGACCGTCTCGTCCAAGCAGCAGGATCTTCATTCGCCCGACCCATATTGTCGCCTGATCCAGTCCCTATATGCACCGCTCGTAATGCCCGACACCCAATCCTCATTGTCCAGATACCATTCTATCGTCTGCCGGAGCCCGTCTCTGAAAGCAACGCGAGGATACCAGCCCAGCTGTGACTCGATCTTTGATGCATCAATCGCATAGCGGCGGTCGTGTCCGGGGCGATCTTTCACGAACGTGATGAGACGCCGGTATGAGCCAGATAAGGGATCAGGGCGCAATTCATCGAGGATGTCACAAATCATTTGCACAACCTCAAGGTTTGTGACTTCCGCCTTTCCGCCGATATTATAGGTTTCTCCTGGAATCCCCCTCTCGAGCACGACCCTCAGGGCGGCGCAATGATCCCGGACGAAGAGCCAATCCCGGACCTGGCGACCGTCTCCATAGAGAGGCAAAGGAAGGCCAGCCAGCGCATTGTTGATGCAAAGCGGAATCAACTTTTCAGGAAAATGGAACGGACCGTAATTGTTTGAGCAATTGGTGGTAACTGTCGGCAAACCGTAGGTATGCCAGTAGGCCCGTGCAAGATGATCCGCGGCCGCTTTGGACGCTGAATAAGGACTGTTGGGCTCAAATCGGTTCGCTTCTGAGAACGCGGGCGCCGAAGGAGTGAGGCTACCATAGACCTCATCGGTCGACACCTGCACAAATCTGAAACTCGACATCCACGCGTCGGAGAATCCATTGGATGCTTCGCGGACAGCCTCCAAGAGCCGAAAACAGCCGACCACATTGGTTTGGATAAACTCTTCCGGGCCCGCGATCGACCGATCTACATGGGACTCCGCCGCAAAATTGATGACAGCTCTTGGTCTGTGTGTGGCGATGATATCCAGCATCCGTGAACCATCGCATATATCCTCACGCAGAAAGAAGTGCCGCGCGTCCCCCTCTAGCGCACTGAGGTTCCGAAGATTGCCGGCATAGGTAAGCTTGTCCACATTGACCACCGGCTCATCGGTGTGGGCCAGCCAGTCCAGAACAAAATTGCTCCCAATGAAGCCGGCACCGCCGGTCACCAATATCGTCATACCGCAAATCCTGACAAGCTGCTTGAGTTCTCCCTGCTCCAGCCTTTGCTATTGAACCTGGCTTCTGCCGTCAATCTGCAGTGACGAACGCAAGGCAACCCAAGCACTTCCACCTCGAGCCTTCACGAACGCAACGATTTTTACAAAACAAAAAAATGAAATACAAAAAAAACACACACCCAGGAAAACAATACAAGAAAATATAATTTGCGCTCATTACAACTTCAAAAGCAATTGGTCGTTAATAAAACCTGATGCAACCGTCGAAGGATGGTCAAAATCACTGATCAATATTTCATTACCTCTAATTCCATAACAAAAAAGATCATCACACAGAACACTCTCGGGGTAGACGCGATAGACATTCACACCGCCCAGACCATCCAGAAATCTGTAGGCTTTTCTCGCTGAATTTTCAAAGTCATTCCTCGACGACTTCACATCCTTGAGATAGCCATTGACCACATACTCCTGGAACAAGCTGGCGCGATTTATATATGTTGATGGAATAGGATAAACGAAAACAACTTTGTTACCCCGTGAGAGAAGATCAGAAACAAGTTCTTCGTATGCAGAGCGATTACCCTCAAAAAATTCGTCACTCTCGCGGTGCAGGTAACCACCGAGTATAACGACATCATTCCTAGCACGCGCCAACTGGGTCATTCTCATCTTGTCGAGCTGAGGATTTTTCCCGAATGCGCTGCCAGGACGTGTCATCAGAATGAGATTTTGCCCCCGAGCCAACAATTTGGCTCGCAAGTCAAAGGCGAGGGCAACCATGTGGCTATCACCAACCAGGTAGACATTTGACGGAAAATTTCCCCACTTGCAAAATGCCTGATCGGCCGGTCCCGTCATGGCAGCGAGCTTGTGGCATCTCTGAAAGTCAGACTGATAGCGAACCCTATCATCGAAATTCTCCTGCCGAACCTGGTCCGGGACCCTCTCAGGAAATCCGGATCTGGCATCAACCAGAATTGCACCACCAAGAATAAGCGCAACCTGGATTGCAAGCACGGGATAAACGCGCGAGGCGGACATCAGCCGTCGATTGCGAAAGGGCACCTCAATCGCAAAGTAAGTCAAGACAGCAAGGAAAAATGTCATCGCAATCCAGAGCAACTTGTCAATGTTGGTCGCATTGGGGAATGCAATCCTGCCAAACGCCATCAACGGGAAGTGCCACAAGTAGGCCGAGTAGCTGACCAAGCCGATCCATCTGAGCGGAGCGATCGACAGAATGCGCCCCAGTGGTGTGGCGGATGAACCGAAAAGCAAAACCAACGCCACGCCAAGCACCGGGACAGCAGTCAACACCGAAGGATGCGGAGTTGAGGCACTGAAACTGGCAATAGACAGCAGCACCAAGGCGAAACCTACGGCGCCGATCCAGGAGTGACCGTGAACGGTACGCCACCGCAGCTCGTAAAAAGCGAGCAAGGACCCGACCGCAAGCTCCCAAAAACGCGTGACAGAAATGAAAAAGTTCAGACTGGTATCAAAAAACAATAGAAAATGCGAAACACCCAAAGAAGAGACAATGATGAATGCATAAGTCGTCAAAGCCCGGATGTTGGAGCCTTTATATATCCAAATAGCAATCAACGGGAAAAATAGATAGAACTGCTCTTCGACACTCAGACTCCATGTATGCATGAATGGCTTCAATAGCGAACTGTCAGAACCATATTCCGTTGTAGAAAAATAGAAAAAAATATTGGAATACGAGAATATCGAAGACACGATACTTCCTGCAAACTCCTCCAAATCAGAAGGGGCCAGCAAGATCCACGCCAATGGGGTTGATACTATTATGACGACTAGCAGCGCCGGCAGGATTCTCCTGATTCTTCGATCATAGAAATCCACAATGGACAGGGAGTTCCCTGTAAGAAGCGCTGAAAAAATGATCCTGGAGATCAAATAGCCACTGAGCACGAAAAAAATATCGACACCCAAAAATCCTCCTTCGAGTAGAGTATCCTGCCCGAACTGGAATTCTGCGTGGTAGATAAGGACTGAAGAGACGGCGATCGCACGCAATCCATCAATCTCAGGTCTGTATTGGAGCGACATCGAAGAAACAGCCTGCATGATGTGAATTTGCTACCAGATAGCACTTGCTCTCAGAGAAGTAGCCCAGAATTTCACTCAGCCCACAGCCCGGAGAAATGAGACGGATGGTGATACATGTCGCACATCCATCATTCGAGGGCTTTGCCTCGTCGACAGAACCCTGCAAATCCTGAATGCCGATACGGCACCGCGAGTGCTTCGTGCCAAGACGAATGGAAGCACCATCAGCGGTACTCACTTCCATTCACAGGTGCCTCACCTGAACCGGGTGGCAAAGATTGGGCCACCTACCCAAACGCCCAGGGACCAACTAAAGGTTTGTCCGATGGAGACAAAGGAGCACAGGTTTGAACATGTTGTCAGAAAAGATCAGAAATCGGGCGAGCAAGCTGCTCCATAGAAACGAAAACGAGTGGCTTGGCGGCACGAGAACACAGAAGATTGCCAAATTCATTAATCGTCTAACAGACGGGGCAGACCAAAGGCGGCGTGAAAAAGCCTTTGTCGGTGGCAGTCCTAAGGCAGAAGCGGCAGTGCATGCGCTCAACGAGACCGGTTACCATATCGACCCGAACCTTGATACATCTGAAGTAGTCAAGGTCGCAAAAGCTCTGGTCGCATCCCGACAGGACTTGATCGACGAAGGGCGAGAAACGAAACCCTTCCTCATTAACGTCTACAAGCCCGGCCAGGACAACTTTCAACACCGGCTGCTGGTTGATTTCGCATTGCAGAGCAATGTCCTCGATGTGGCGAGCGAGTACTGCAAGTTTGTTCCCCTTCTGACTGCGGTCAAGGTCCTGGTCAGCTTACCACCACCGGGTGGTATGGCGCAGGCCCGATCGAGTCAGTTGTTCCACTTGGACAATGCTGACCTGCCGTTCCAACACTGCAAGCTGTTCATTAACGTCGACGACGTCAGTCCGAAAAATGGACCCTTCACATTCTTGTCGGCACCCGATTCGGACAAAATCAGCGCGGCCATAAATTATGGGCAGAGGGGGATCGATTATCGCGTCAAAGACGAAGTTGTAGAGCAACTGATCGGTACAGACCGCTCAATCGCGATCTCAGGTCCAGCCGGTCGTTCGGTGTTCATAGACACCTCGCGATGCTTCCATCTGGGCAGCCGAGTTGAAGAGCAGAGAAGAGTGGTCATCATGTATCAATTCACTTCGGCGTGCCAGGCTCGACTGCATAAACCTGTCAGCTTCGCGAGGTTTTGGCGCGACGGAATGTCGAGCGCGCAAAAGATGGCTCTGGGAAAGCAGTGATCTGGCAGCAACAGGGGACGAGCAATCTCGGACCCTGTTGACGCGAGTGGATGCCCAATTCAGCGGAAGCATGATGCAAGACTGTTTTTGGAGGCAGTTTTGGTTCAAGGCGACCTGACCGAGACGGAATGCCGGATCATCGATATGCCACGCAGAGACATAGGAGGGGGACATAACGTCCTCCTAGCCCGTCCTTGAAAGCCCGCGTTCTAAGGCTCTGAAGCGATGGGGAGCGCTCCCTCCGGGCCCACAACCTACCGATTTCAAACTCCGCCACCGGTCAAGCAACAAGTCGCAGCGCCAGACCCAACGCAAAGCGCCCGGACGTTGCGATCCGGGCGCCTGGTGGTTTTGCGTGAATTGGCTCAGAATTCTTCCCAGTTGTCCCTGGCAAGCGCTGTGTTGCCGGAGACGGCGGGCATGGAGCGGCGTGGGGCGGCTGGCGAGACGGGTGCCGAAGCCTGTGCGCGGGCCGGCGCGGGTGTCCGGGCAGACATGCCACGGGATGGCGCCGAGCTCTCCTGTCCCGTCTGGAACTGGCGGAGCAGTTCGGCAAGGCTCGCCGCCTCCTGTGCCAGCCCGGCAGACGCCGCATTCATTTCCTCGACCATGGCGGCGTTCTTCTGTGTCGCCTGATCCATGTGGTTGACCGCCTGATTGACCTCGCCGAGGCCGACCGACTGCTCCTGTGCGGCAGAAGCGATCGCATCCATATGCTCGTTGATCGCCTGCACGAGCCCAGCGATTGCGGTCAGGCCGTCGCCAGTCTCGTTGACCAGCTTCACGCCCTCGCTGACAGCCACTTCCGAATTGCCGATCAGCGCCTTGATCTCCTTGGCCGCATTCGCCGAACGCTGCGCAAGCTCGCGCACCTCCTGGGCGACCACCGCAAAGCCCTTGCCGGCCTCACCCGCACGTGCGGCTTCAACACCTGCATTCAAAGCCAGAAGGTTGGTCTGGAAGGCGATCTCGTCGATCACGCCGATGATCTGGCTGATCTGCTTCGACGCATGCTCGATCCGCTCCATGGCGGTCACGGCATTGCCGACCACCACGCCGGACTGCTCCGCACGGCTGCGTGTGGTGCGGACAATATCGCGCGCCTCGCCGGTCCGCCGCGAAGTGGCCGTCACGTTCGAGGTGATCTCTTCGAGCGCCGCTGCAGTCTCCTCCAGCGAGGCCGCCTGCTGCTCGGTGCGCTTGGCGAGGTCATCGGAGGCATGCGAAATCTCGCCGGAGCCGCCGCTGACCGCATGCGCAGAGCCGCCAACCGAAACGAGCACGGAGCGCAGCTGCTGCACCGACGTGTTGAAGTCGTGGCGCAGCGCCTCGAACTGCGGCGCAAACTGCTCGTCGATCTCGCACATCATGTCGCCCGAGGCCAGACGCTTGAGGCCGGCCGCAAGCGTTCCCGTGGCGCGTGTCAGGCGCTCCTCTGCATCCGCTTCGGCGCGCGCCTGCATCTCCGCCCGCTCGCGCTCGGCGCGGACCCGGTTCTGGGACGCCTCGGCTTCGAGCTCCGCATTGCGGATCGCCGCCTCCCGGAACACCTCGACCGAGCGGGCCATTTCGCCGATCTCGTCAGAGCGATCGGTAAACGGAATGGAATTCTGCGTTTCGCCGCGCGCGAGATCGACCATCGAGGCCCCCACCCGGCGGATCGATCCGGCCAATGTCCGGCTGACAGCCATGGCGACGCCGATCACGGCGGCCACGAACAGCGCAAGGGCTCCAAGAACGGTCAGAAGGTGCTGGCGTGCCTCGGTGACCCGGCTGTCGATCGACGAGAGCAGATAGGCGGCATTGTCCTGGATGATCGCCGTGACATATTCACGACGCTTGGTCATCACGTCGATCCACTGCTGCAGCCCTTCGGCGGGGCCGGCATAATCCTCAAGGCTCTCCATGCGCTTGATGAGATCGGCGACGACCTTGCCATCCGGCGTATCGAAGAAGGCGTCATAGCGTGCCACGATCTCCGGTCGCGCATGTTCGCGGAACGGACCATCGAAGGATCGGATCTGGTTGATGAGCGACGAGAAACGGAACACCTCGGGTTTTCCGAAGCCGCCATTGCTGATGTAGAATTGTCCCATCCGGTTGATCGCCAGATAGCCCTCGTTCACCTTCATCAGGGCCTGATGGCCGCGGATGTTGGACGAAAGCTCGACATTGTCGGTCAGGTTGGCGCTGCGCAGGGTGAGCGCAAGGGCCGCAGAAGCCGTCGGTTGGGCATAGCGCAGCGGCAGGATGGGATCCTTGTCGCCAGCGTCAAGCTTCTGGCGATACTCCGGCATCCGGGCATAGGTCGCCTCCAGATCACCGCGCAGCTTCTTGGTAATCGGGTCGTTGTAGCCGAGCGCCTCAAGCGCGTTCAGCGTCTCGATCGTCCGCGCATAGGTCGCATCGGCGCGCGTGCGGATCTCGGCCTTGTTGGGTCCGGTTTCCAGCGGCATGAGCACCATCAGCTCGCCGCCTGCATGAGCGAGATCGGCAAGTACCTGGGCTTCCTGCAGCTTTTTGTAGTCACCATAGGCATTGATGCCAATCATGGCGCCGAGACCGAGCACGGCACACAATGGCACGAGGGCCAGAAGCGTCAACGACTTCCGGAATGAGAGGCGGGACAGAGCGGACAAGCGTGGTTCCTCCAGACAACGGCGGAGGATCATGATGGTCCACGCGACGTCGATCACACGACCGCATCACAACGCGGCGACTGACATACCTATGCCTCACAAACGATTGAAATTAAGTATACGAAGATATTCGGTTGAACCATTTCAACAAAGCTCACCGGAGGCCTCCGGAGAAGGCACGACGTAACCTTCTCCGAAAAACCCTTATTCGGTACAGCCGGTGTCTCTCAGCGCCTGCGCATGAAAGCGGCGCAGCGCTGCCTCGATGTCGGCGCGCGTGAAGCTGTGGCCGGCGGTTGCCAGATCGCGCGAAAGCCGGGCGATCACGTCACCATCACCGCTCACCACGTGATCGACGGCATGCAGGTCCCGGGCATACCGCCCGAGATCGTCACCGGCGAAGCCGATCAGGGATCCGGCCCAGTAGCCGGCAAGCAGATTGCGACGGGCACGAATGCTGCCGAGCCCGTCCTCTTCGTGCGGGTGGGCGGAAAGAGCGGTGGTATTGATGACAGTAAGCGGCATGGAACGATCTTCCTCCTCGATCATGATCAGGCTTCCGCTTCCGCGGATGTGAGATAGCTGGCGATGGGCGCACAGGCGGGATTGCCGGCATCGAGAAGCTCGGCCGGGCTCGTCAGACCCGTGGCAACATAGACCACCGTCGTTCCGGCCCACCACAGGTCACCCGTTGCCCGATCGATGAGCTGCGGCCCTGTCGTGCGCAGGCAGTCTCCAGCCTGTGTCACAACCTCAACCGGCGCCTTCATCTCCTCGAGGCGTTGCTGGATGTCGGCCTGGAGCGGGTCGATGACAAACGCGGCGAAGAGCGATGCGATCCATTCGCCGATCATCGGATCGTCTCCTGCCGATGCGAGGATGAAAGGAAGGCCCGCGAAGTCTGGACGCGCGGCTTCGGGCAGCCGGCCTGCAAGCCGGCGTAATCACCCGAGGGAAAGCGGCCGGGGCCTAGGAGAACGGAACTGTGGCGTAGCATGAACTGGTCCTTGAACCGGCAACGGTGTCGAAAACGGTCCGACATCGCAGGAGCGCCGGAGGCTCTTGCCAGAGGGGCCCGGACCAGCGGGTTGATCGGCATATGGGGATCGAATCCGGCGTCTTCAAGGCATCAAGATCGACCGATACGAAAAAGGAAGGGCCATGCAGCCGGGGTCTTGTCTGGCCCTGTGCTGCATGGCCCGGGCGGCGGGCGGGCAAGGCTCCGGCGTTCGAGCCAAGGCCAGTCGGCTCCGCTGCCGTTTGCGTCAAGAGCGGATGACCGGGCAGCCACGCACATTGGCAAAGACCATCCGGTCGCGCCCCCCGTGACGGATGCCGGCGACCACCACCCGGCGCGGCGTCACGTCGGCGACAAAGGCCCGACGCAGACCGTTCCAGCGGGCTTTCTCCACGGCATGATGCGGACGGCACTCGCCGCGGTGCGGACGATCCCAGCCGGGACGGTCCCAGCCCGGGCGATGACCGGGTCGATCCCAGCCGCGACCATCATGGCGCGGGCCTTCGATATAGACGCCCCAGCCAAAGCTGTCGGCGGACGCCGTGGTGGCGAGACCCGTCGTCGCCATGACCGAGACGAGGGCTGCGAGACCGAGTTTGCGAAGCATGCCGATCATTTTCTCTCTCCTTGATCCGACGCATCTCGGCGCCGTCGTTGCCATCCCGCCGTTGCGAGCGATTGAGGAGAGATTAGGCGGGCGCGGCTGAACGCAGTCCGAAGCCCGCATTCAGCAAGTGTTCACCTTGTCAAAAACGCCGATGACACCGGCTCAGACATGCAACACCACCTCACGGCGATGCGGGCGATCGCGGTGCTCGAAGAGATAGAGCCCTTGCCAGGTTCCGAGCAGCAGCCGCCCGCCGGCGTGAGGAATGGAAAGCGACACCGGAAGAAGGGCAGCCTTGATATGCGCCGGCATGTCGTCCGGCCCCTCGTCGCGATGGCTGATGTAGTTCATGGAGGGATCCGTGGTCGGCGGCACCAGCCGACGAAAGAAGGCCATCAGATCCACCTGGACAGACGGATCTGCATTCTCCTGGATCAGCAGCGAACATGAGGTGTGGCGCACGAAGACGGTCATCACCCCTTCCGGTGCACCGCTGTCGCGCAAAAAGTCGCGCGCCGCCTCGGTGAATTCGTAGAGCCCCTGCCCTCGGGTGGAAATTGCCAGCTGCAACAGCGCCATGGATCAGACCTCATCTCTCATCGGGGAAACCACGCCCTCCCCCTAGCCAGCGCCGATCCGCCTGAGTAGTCTCCCGCGCAAACAGGGAGGACGAACGACCGATGAGCCTGATAGAAACCATCGAGAAGCAGGAAAGTGAACTCGTTTTCAAGCGCTTCGACGAGATGACCGCGCTTGAGGTGGGCCGTCGGCTTGTAGATCTCGCACTGTCCCAAAAGGCACCTGTTGTCATCGACATCCGCACCGCTGATCGCACCCTCTTCCATGCAGCCCTGCCCGGGGCATCCCCGGACAACGACCATTGGGCACGCCGCAAGAGCAATGTCACGCTGCGTATGCACAAGTCATCCCTGCGGGTCGGAGAACTCAACCGCGCCCGTGGCCGCAGCGTCTCCCCCGAAATCGGCCTGGATCCCCTCGAATACGCCGATCATGGCGGCAGCTTCCCCGTACGCGTGAGCGGAACGGGGGTCGTTGCCGCCATCACGGTCTCCGGCCTCAAGTCGGAGGAGGACCATGCGATGATCGTGACGGTGCTGGAAGCCTATCTCGCCTCCGCATGAGGGCGTGTCAGGGCCGTGTCCCGGCATAGAGGCTCAGCCGGCTGAAGAGATCGCCCTCCCGCTCCAGGATCAGCACTGCCGGCAGCGCATAAGAAACGATGTCTTCTTTCTGATCCGTATCGACATGGCGGCGGTCCCGCCCATTCAGCGTGCATTCGGCCGCCACTCGAAAACCCGCGCCATCGGTCATGATGACCTGGTCGGCGAGCGTGAGGTCATGGCGCAGGACATAGGCTGCCAGCGTATCGCGAAACGCCGCCTTGCCGATCACCCGGATCCCGTCGGGCAGATCGAGAACAGCCTCCTTCTCGAACAGCGCGAGCAAGGCGTCGAAATCGTGACGATTGAAGGCGTCGATCACGGCAAGCGTCTGGTTTTCGAGCGACATGGGTATCTCCTTCTCTGTGCCGAAGATAGTCTTTGGCCGGCCAGCGGCAAGGGCGGCTGGCGGTCGCAACCTCAGCCGATCGGCCGCAGCACGGCGCTCGCGGCACTTTGAACTGCGGCCGTCAATGGCTTCAGCGCTCCCGCCACGGTGCGGCTGACATGCCAGTAGAGTGGCACGTCGAGCGGCTGCCCGGGGATCAGCTCCTGCAATCGCCCATCGGCAATGGCCGTCGCAGCCCGTGCCTCGGGATTCATGCCCCAGCCTAGCCCCGCGATCGCGGCATCCACGAAGGCATGGCTCGACGGCAGCCAGTGGGAAGGCCCCATGGATGCGATACCCAGCGCCTGTTCAGCCCAGCGCGTCTGCAAACGATCCTTGGCGTTGAAGGTGATCACAGGCGCCTCTGAAATCCGCTGCGCGGTTACACCATCCGCACCGAACCATCGCTCCACGAAGGCAGGGCTCGCGGTTGCCAGATAACGCAATGCGCCGAGCGGGCGACAGTCGCACCCCTGCACCGGCTTTGGCGAGCCGCTGATCGCCGCCCGCACCTCGCCGCGCTGCAGCCAGTCGGCGCTGTGGTCCTGGTCGTCGATCACGAGATCGAACAGCACCGCCTCAACTTTGGCCATCGCCGGGACGAACCAGGTGGCCAGACTGTCGGCATTCACCGCCAGCCGCAGGGTCGGCCAGCCCCGCACCTTCCCCTCGCCTGGCAAGGCGAGGCCGAGATCGCGGCGAACCCCCTGTTCAAGCATTCGCAATTCCTCCGCATGGCGAAAAAGCCGCTCCCCGGCGTCCGTCGCCCGGCAGGGCTGCGACCGGATGACGAGAGAGGTCCCGGCCTGTTCCTCGAGCTGCCGCACCCGCTGGGATATAGCCGATTGCGTGACATGCAGCATCTGGGCGGCGCGTTCGAAGCTGCCGGTTCTGAGCACCGCCGACAGGGCAGCAAGCTGCGCTGGATCAAACATTAGAAATCCTTATGCTCGATTAAATATATTATCTTTTCTAATGAATCGGAGGCACTTAGTCAAAGCGGCATTCCACAGGGGTCTGTCATGCTCGTTGCCGCCACCGCCGGTTTTCTTCTCGGACTGAGCCTGATCGTCGCGATCGGGGCACAAAACGCCTTTATCCTGCGCCAGGGCCTCAGACGCGAGCATGTGCTGCCGCTGGTGCTGACCTGCGCAATCTCGGACGCCATCCTGATTGCCCTCGGCGTCGCCGGCTTTGCAACGGTCCTGTCGCGTCTGGACTGGCTGGAACCCGTCATGCGCTTTGGCGGCGCGGCCTTCCTGATCGTCTATGCCCTGCGCAGCCTCTATTCCGCCTGGACGGGTGGCAACAGCCTGGGTGCCGGCGAGACTACCGCCACAAGCCTGCATGCCGCCCTCCTCACCTGCATCGCCTTCACCTGGCTGAACCCGCATGTCTACCTGGACACCGTCGTGCTTCTGGGCTCGATTTCGACCCGTTATGCCGATCACGAAACCGCCTTTGCGCTTGGCGCCATGACCGCATCCTTCGTCTTCTTCTTCAGCCTCGGCTATGGCGCCCGGCTGCTGGCACCCTTGTTTGCAAGGCCTGTCGCCTGGCGCATTCTTGACGGGATCATCGCCCTGGTCATGGCATCGATTGCGATCAATCTGCTGAAATGAGCGAGCCCCGGCACTTCATCTGGTCACAGCCCTGTTATAGTGACGAAGTTGCCGATGATGAGGAGATGCCGATGTTCCTGACCGACCACGACATGGTCAAGCTCACAGCCTTCCGGCGGGACCTGCACCGCCATCCGGAAGTCTCCGGCGAGGAAAGGGAAACGGCCAACCGTGTGGTCGAGGCGCTCCGCCCACTTGCGCCATCGATGGTCCTCACCGACCTTGGTGGCCACGGGGTGGCTGCCGTGTTCGAAGGGGAAGCGCCAGGACCTTGCCTGCTCTTCCGCGCCGAGCTCGATGCCCTGCCGATCGACGAGAAATCGCAAGCCGCCCACCGCTCGACCGTCACCGGCAAGGGTCACCTTTGCGGCCATGACGGTCACTCGACCATTCTTCTCGCACTGGCCACCGGCTTGTCGCGCGCACCCATCGCGCGGGGACGTGTGGTGCTGCTCTGGCAGCCGGCCGAAGAAGACGGCAGTGGCGCTGCGGCCGTGCTGGCCGACCCGCGCTTCGCAGAGATCCGGCCCGATTTCGCCTATTCGCTGCACAACATGCCGGGTCTTGCCTTCGGCACGGTTGCGCTGAAGACCGGACCGGTCAACTGCGCCTCGCGTGGCATGAAGATCAGGCTGTCAGGCAAGACGGCCCATGCCTCCCAGCCGGAAACCGGCCTTTCGCCCATGGCAACGATCTCCCGACTAATGCCGGCGCTGACTGCCCTATCTCACGGCGCCCCGCCGGCCATCGACTTCACGCTCGCGACCGTCACACATGCGGTCCTCGGCGAACAGGCCTTCGGCATCGCCCCCGGCGACGCCGAGATCTGGGTGACCCTGCGCACCCTGATCGATGACCGTATGGCCGAGCTTTGCGAGAAGGCGGAGGCAATGGTGGGCCAGGCGGTCCGGGAGGCAGGCCTTGAGCACGCCATCAGCTATCACGACGTCTTCTTCCACTGCGAGAATGCGCCGGAGGCCGTCACCCATCTGGAGGCAGCACTGGCGGCCGAGAAAGTCGCTTTCAACGAAGGCAATCTCCCAATGCGGGCCTCGGAAGATTTCGGTCGCCTGCGCACCATCTGCCCCTCAGCCATGTTCTTCCTCGGCGCAGGGGAACATCACCCGGCCCTGCACAATCCCGACTACGACTATCCCGACGGCCTGACCGAAATCGGTGCACGGATCTTCATGGCGGTGATTCGCAGAGCGCTGGGATAGTGCTCAAGGCCGTCAGGTGTCGGGAAAGCCGCGCCCGGCCCACTCCGATCGCGGAACGGCCTTGCCGACAGACAAGGAGAAGCGGACCACCTGCGTTGCGTCATCATCGACCTCGCAGCGAACTCCGATGTTGATCCAGGCGCCGTTGATCTCACGGAAGGCGGCAAGCGGGACATCCACCACATTGCCCTCTCCCAGACGCAATATCGGCAGAAAATATGGCACATAGGCAGGCGTGCCGTTACGCAGCTGCTGGCTGAGTTCAGTGCCGCAGAGCTGGTCGCCGCGCTCCTGCCGCGTCAGCCCCGCCATGGCCGTCACGGCCGCCTGATCGCCGGATATGGCCGACGAGAAGAGTTCGGTGACCTCGCGTGGCTCAAGCTTTGCATCAGTGAGTGCGGCTTCCGAAGGACGATCCGAAGACTGCTCGTCGGCTGGCGCTTCCGCCTCACCGCTGGTCTCGTTCGTTGTTTCAGCCGATTCAGCAGCTGTCGTCTCGGCAGGCGGAGCCTCTGGCAAGGTGATCTCCGGCTGCGCGACAGTCGGCGTGGCTTCTGCGGTCTCCTCATCCTCTGTCGCGGGTGTCTCCTCGGCGGCCTCGGCTTCGACCTCGGTGCCCCGCGAAAGTTCCGGCCCGCTGTCACGCTCGCCAAATCGCACCACCGGCCTCAGAACGGGAATGGGAACCTGCGCTGCATCCGGCACCTCTGGCTCCGGCACATCAGGCTCAGGGACAGGTGGCTGCGCCGCAGGTTCCGGTTCTGGCTGCGGCGCGACCTCGGGCTGCGGCGCAGACGGCGGCTCCGGTGTCTCCGGTTCTGCCGCTTCCGCCTCGGGCTCTTCGGGAGTCGGCTCCGGTTCGGGCTGTTCGGGCGGCGCAACCAGCGTCACCTCCACGGCTTCTTCCTCTTCGGCAAGATTGACCGGGCTGTCGAAACTCAACAGAAAGATAGCCACCGCAAGCGCATGCAGCAGCAGGGAAACGGCCATCCCTCCGCCGAGACGCCGCCAGCCTGTCTTCCTCGTGTCCGCCATGAGGTTATCCATAACGACGATTGCGGCAAAAAGGGAGGTGGCAATCCAATCCCAGCCCCAACCACACCGTCACCCATCCTTTTCTCGCACGGCAGATAAGGCTTTGATGACCACAATGCCAGTCAGCCGTCACGATTGGGCGCGGCACGAGTGCCCACCCTGTCCTACCGCTCTGATGAAAAAAACCCGCCGGATCGCTCCGACGGGTTCTGATGTCAAAGATCGTGTTCCTGATCAGCTGTCCAGGAAGCTCCGCAGCTTGCGGCTCCGGCTCGGATGCTTCAGCTTCCGGAGCGCCTTGGCCTCGATCTGACGGATACGTTCGCGGGTCACCGAGAACTGCTGGCCGACTTCTTCGAGAGTATGGTCGGTGTTCATGCCGATGCCGAAGCGCATGCGCAGAACGCGCTCTTCGCGCGGCGTGAGCGATGCGAGAACACGGGTCGTCGTCTCGCGCAGGTTCGCCTGAATGGCGGCATCGATCGGCAGAAGCGCGTTCTTGTCCTCGATGAAGTCGCCGAGGTGGCTATCCTCTTCGTCGCCCACGGGGGTTTCGAGCGAGATCGGCTCCTTGGCGATCTTCAGGACCTTGCGGACCTTTTCGAGCGGCATTGCGAGCTTTTCGGCCAGCTCTTCCGGCGTCGGCTCGCGACCGATTTCGTGCAGCATCTGGCGCGAGGTGCGGACGATCTTGTTGATCGTTTCGATCATGTGCACCGGAATACGGATCGTGCGGGCCTGGTCGGCGATGGAGCGGGTGATCGCCTGACGGATCCACCAGGTCGCATAGGTCGAGAACTTGTAGCCGCGACGATACTCGAACTTGTCGACCGCCTTCATCAGGCCGATATTGCCTTCCTGGATGAGGTCGAGGAACTGCAACCCGCGGTTCGTGTACTTCTTGGCGATCGAGATGACGAGACGCAGGTTGGCCTCGACCATTTCCTTCTTGGCGATGCGCGCTTCGCGTTCGCCCTTCTGGACCATCGACACGATGCGGCGGAATTCGGCAATCGAGATGCCGGTTTCGGTCGCGAGGTTCTGGATCTCGCCCCTGATGTCGCGGATCGTCTGGTTTTCCTCGCGCGCAAAATCCTTCCAGCCGCGGGCCGAAAGATTGGCGATCGACTTCATCCAGTTCGGGTCGAGTTCAGCACCCTGGTACTGTTCGAGGAACGAGTCACGCTTGACGCCATAGCTTTCGGCGAGGCGCAGCAGACGGCCTTCGTTCTGCATCAGACGCTTGGAGATGTCGTAAAGCTGCTCGACAAGGCTGTCGATGCGGTTCTGATTGAGCGACAGCGACTTGACCGCCGTGATCAGCTGATCCTTCAGCTCCTTGTAGCGACGCTCCTGGCCGGACGACAGCGTGCCGGCACAGGCGAGACGTGCCTCCACCTGCTGGTCCTGCAGCTTGCGCAGCTTCTTGTAGGTGTCGGCGATAAGGTCGAGGGTCTCCATGACCTGCGGACGCAGCTCCGATTCCATCGCGGCCAGCGACAGGTTCGATTCGTCCTCGTCCTCTTCCTCTTCTTCCGGCGGCATGCCTTCGCCGCCGATGGCCGTGATGTCGTCGTCATCGCCGGAGGCAGCAGACTGCGGACGGCGCTTGGCGCGTTCCTTTTCCTTCTCTTCGGCCGCCTTGCGGTCGGCCTCGATTTTTTCAGGAGACTGGAACTGCGGGGCAGCCTTGGCTTCAGGGCCGGAATAGGTGGTTTCGAGATCGATGATCTCGCGCAGAAGGGTCGTGCCTTCGTTCAACTCGTCGCGCCAGATGATCAGCGCCTGGAAGGTCAGCGGGCTCTCACAGAGACCCGAAATCATCGTCTCGCGACCGGCCTCGATGCGCTTCGCAATCGCGATTTCGCCCTCGCGCGACAGAAGTTCGACCGAACCCATTTCGCGCAGATACATGCGCACCGGGTCGTCGGTACGATCGGTCGGCTCTTTCTTCTTGGCGGTCGCAACAGCCGTGCCGGCGGTCGGGGCAAGTTCGCCGCCTTCGCTCTCGCCATCCTCTTCGGCGTCGTCCTCGCCGCCCTGGGGCTCATCGACGTCTTCGTCCTCGATGACGTTGATACCCATGTCCGAAAGCATGGCCATCGTGTCTTCGATCTGCTCGGAGGTGACTTCCTCCGAGGGCAGAACCGAGTTCAACTCGTCCATGGTCACATAGCCGCGCTTCTTGGCGGCCTTGATCATCTTTTTGACCGCGTCATCCGAAAGATCGAGAAGCGGGCCGTCCGTCGCGCCGTCGCGTTCGCCTTCGGCTTCTTCGTTTTCTTTGACTTTCGATGCCATTTATCTTGTCGCTTTCCCTGACGTCTGATCATGCTGCTGGCCGCCGGACGATTGGGAGAGCGGACCACTCACCCGGGCGAATAGCTGTCAGTGACCTAACGGAGTGTTGCTTAATTCCTGATTAACTATGGGCATTGCGGTCCAGCGCCAAAATCTCGATTACGTGCATGACCGGTCATCATACCAGAGATCCACCTGAACCCACTTCACCCTTGTGTGCTTGGATTGGTGATTCCCACAATTTTTCCTGACGTCAAGCCTTTCCGCAGACCAGACAGGGAAAATCAACAAAACAAGCCGTGCAACGGCGTTTTTATCACCGATCTTCGCAGATGTAGGACATCAGGCCCAAGAAACAAGGGGCACGGCAGTCGTACACACATCAGGCGGCGACAACCACATCGGACTTGGTCCCGGTGAGGAACCATACGCGCATTCGCCCCTTGCCCTTGACGTCGATCTCACCGCGAAATTCGAAGTCGAACCGGTCCTCCAGCCTCTTCTTCAGCCCATCGGCGACCTGAATCCGCCCTGCCACGCCATGGGATTCCATATGGGCTGCCGTGTTCACTGTATCGCCCCAGACGTCATAGAGCAGCTTGTTGGGCCCAATCACGCCCGCGACCACCGGACCGGAATCGAGACCGATTCGCACCTCGACCGCCTCCCCCACCTCCTCGGAGATCCGCCGACAACAATCGAGAAGGTCGAGCGCCATCAGCGCCACGGCCGCCTCGTGCTCGGCTTTCGGCTCCGGCAGACCGCCGGCCACCATGTAAGCGTCGCCGATCGTCTTTATCTTTTCCAGGTCGTGAGCACTGGCAATCGCATCGAACTGACTAAACACACGGCTGAGAAAGGCAATGACCTGCTGTGGCTCCCACCGCGCCGCGCGCGGCGTGAAATCGACGATATCGGCAAACAAGATGGTCGCAGACGGAATCTGGTCGGCCACCAGTTGCGTATGGTGGTCTCGAAGCCGGATGGCCACGGCGCGCGGCAGGATGTTCTGCAACAGGCGCTCGGAAAACTCATGCTCGGATTCGAGCGCCATCTCCGCCTGAGAGGCTTCCTTGAAAGCGAAATAGGACGTCGTGAAGATCAGCAGGAACGCGAAAGGCACCGTCAGATAGTAGAGGGTGTCGAGGAATACGGGCTCGACGTGGATAAAATCGAGAGGAGCGACGAACACCACCTCCGTCGTCAGGAAGGCGGCGAGTGCAACGATCGTCACGCAGGCCGACAGAAAGAGACGCTCCGGCCCAAAGACCAGCATGGATGCGGCAGCCCCCGGTAGGAAATAGAAATGCAGGCCCGATTCCCGTCCGAAGAACATGCAGTAGCCGACGCCGAATATCAGCCAGATCGAACAGAGATAGAGGGCCGCAGACGTCGGCCCGAAACGATGGAAGAAGGGAGCGAGCGCGTAGAGCACGATCTGCGGCGAAAAGGCGACGATCGCGGGCAGGAGCCCATACCAGTCGTAGAGCGCGTAGATCACGATGTAGGGAATGGTCATCAGGCTGACCATGGCCGAGATGACATTGGTCACCGCGAGCCTGCGACGGATTCTCGGCGGATAGCCGGACGTGCCGATCCGCGCCACCCACCAGATTGCATTCGGCAATCGCCAGAACGAGCGAAATGTGCGCCCGTTGCGGGCTATGAAGTCGTACTCGTTCTGCGCCACTCTTATGTCCGGTGAGGATGGAACAGGACCTGAATCCCCTATTTGCCGCCTCAGCGCAACCGATTTGTGCAAACGATTACATCAGCCGTGCCCGGTCGCCGCCCCCTTCACGCGCCCGGACATCACTCCGAACCCGTCGATGATCGCCTCCTGGTTTTCCATCCGTGCAACCTCGAGCTGAACCTCGTGCAGCGCGCTGATCACCTGCTCGATGCGACCGGCATCGTCTGTCTCAGTCGCCTCGGCGATTTCGCGCTCCAGCTCCATCCGCTGACGCTTCAGCGCCCGCGCACGCTTGTAGAGGGCGAGAGCCTGCCCATATCCCTCTCGCGCATCTTCGGAAGCGGCGATCTCGGTTGCGATCCAAAGCCTGGCATTACGGATCTGCTGATCGAGACCGCGCAGCAGCGTACCGTGACCATGCGCCTCCAGCTTCTGGATCAGAACCTCGCGCGTCAGCGACGATCCCGCCTCGGCCACCGCTGTCAGAAGCGAGGACCACAGCTTCTGCAACCCAGCATTTTCGTAATCGATCGAGGCGATCTCGTCATACTCGTCTTCCAGCAATTGCGGATGATTGACGATGGTGAGTGCCAGCACGCTCTCGCGCAGGGTCGGCTGGTCAAGCGCACCGCGCACGAGCCCCGAACGCGCCAGCCGATCGGAAATCGCCCCGCGGCTGGAGGCAACCGGCCCTGGAGGCCGTCCGCCATTGCGGGCGCCCTGCCCCTGTCCACGGCCGCCACCCTGGAAATTGCCGCGCTCGCCACGCCCGGGCTGGGCGCTCTGGAAGAAGCTGTAGAGCCGGTCCCGCACATCCTGCTGGTAATGGCGCCGAACGTTTTCGTCGCCAATGACATTGACGATCTGCTTCAGCTTCGCCTCAAGCTCCGCCCGCTTCTCCGGCGTATCGAAACCACCACCTTGCGTCTCACGCATCCAGACCATCTCGGCAAGCGGCCGCGCCTCTGACAGCACCCGGTCGAACGGTTGGCGTCCGTCGCGCTTGACAAGATCGTCCGGATCCTTGCCGTCGGGCAGCATGGCGAAGCGCAGCGACTGTCCCGGCTTGATATGCGGCAGCGCCAGATCCACAGCCCGGAATGCCGCACGCTGGCCGGCACCATCGCCGTCGAAGCACAGCACCGGCACCGGCGTCGTCTTCCACATCAGCTGCAGCTGGTTTTCGGTCAACGCCGTGCCGAGCGGCGCCACGGCATTCTCGATCCCCGCCTGATAAAGGGCGATCACATCCATATAGCCTTCGACGGCAATCAGCGTATCGGCACCGTCAGCACCGGCCATCGCCCGTTTGGCACGGGAGAAGTTGTAGAGCACATTACCCTTGTGGAAGAGTTCGGTCTCGTTGGAATTGAGATACTTGGCCATCGCATCCGCCGCCATGGCGCGACCACCGAAGGCGATGACCTTGTCGCGGGACGACAGGATAGGAAACATGATGCGGTCACGGAAGCGGTCATAGGAGACGGGAATATCCGGCCCGTGGACGACGAGCCCGCAAGCCTCGATTTGCTCCTTCGGCACACCCTTGGACGCCAGATACTCCTTGAGCGCATTGCGGCTCTCCGGCGCATAGCCCAGCCGAAACGTCTCGATCGTCCGCCCGGAAAGCCCACGCTCGCGCAGATAGGCCCGCGCCCGCGCGCCGCTTGCCGTCTGCAGCTGGTCCTGGAAGAACTGTGTCGCCATCTCCATGACGTCTTGCAAGGTCGTGCGCTCGCGCTCGCGACGCTCGGCCTGCGGATCCGGCTGCGGCATGGCAATGCCGGCCATGTCGGCAACCTGCTGTACCGCCTCGACGAAGCTCAAGCCTTCTAGGTCGGTCAGGAAACGAAAATGGTCGCCGGACACACCACAACCGAAGCAGTGATATCGCCCCTTGCGATCCTCGCAGTGAAAGCTCGGGCTCTTCTCGCCATGAAAGGGGCAGCAGGCCCAATAGTCCTGCCGGGAGACATTGGTTTTCTTCCGATCCCACGTCACGCGGCGACCCACGACGGCCGAAATCGGCACGCGGTCACGGATCTCGTCGAGGAAGTCGCTGGAAAAACGCATCTGTATCCCTGGGAAGCTGATCCTCCATATAGGCGTGGCCGTCATGAAGCGCCAAGGCTTTCGCGCGCAGTGCCCGTTATTCACAGAGGTTGATTGTTATCACAGCTGTATATACAGTCGCGACTATAGACTTTGAGAGCCTCGACCATGCGAAGCCTGGACGACATTCCGCAGGAAGAATGGGCCTTCGAATGGGACGAGGCTAAACGGATCATCAATCGCCATAAGCACGGGATTGATTTTGACGACGTTGTATTGGCCCTGGCCGGGCCTCGCCTTGAGACGCAGAACATGACCAGCGGCGAACTTCGTATCCTTGCGACATGCCCGGAAAGCGGCCGATTGATTACAGCAGTCTACACCATGAGAGGAAACGCCTGCCGGATTATATCCGCCCGCGTTGCGAGAAAAAATGAGCGAAGAGAATATCACGCGCACTACCATCGCTGAAATTTTGGAAAAGCGAGCGCGGGGCGAAAAGAGCCAGACCGATTGGGCCCGCGTCGATGCCATGACCGACGAGGATATCGAGCGCGCAATGCGTGACGATCCCGACTGGCAGGACCACATGGACATCGACTGGTCCAAGGCCAAGATGGTGATCCCGGACAGAAAGAAGGCGATCTCCATCCGCCTCGACCCCGACATCATCGATTTCTTCCAGGCGACGGGCAAGGGATACCAGACCCGGATCAACGCTGTCCTGCGCCATTTCGTCGACGAGCAGAAGCGCTCCAAGCCCTGAAACGCAAGACGCCGCCCGAAGGCGGCGCCAAAGATGTGAGCCGGCGAGATCCGACCTATTTCAAGAGGTCCTTGACCACCCCGGAAGCCTTGCCGAAGTCCATTTGGCCAGGATAGCGTTCCTTGAGCGTGCTGATGCACTTGCCCATGTCGCGCAGGCCCTGGGCGCCGGTTTCCGAGATCACGGCAGCGCAGAGTTCGCGCACCTTATCCTCCGACAGCTGTTCCGGCATGAAGGACTTGATGATGACGATTTCCTCCCGCTCCTGCGCGGCGAGTTCAGGGCGGTCGTTGTCGGCATAGATCTTGGCCGACTCGTCCCGCTGCTTGATCATCTTCATCAGGATCTGCATGATCTCGTCGTCCGTGACGGGATCCTTGCCGGTGCCGCGATGGGCAATGTCACGATCCTTGATCGCCGTCTGGATCAGACGCACGGTCGATGTCCGACGGACATCCTTGGCCTTCAGGGCCTCTTTCAGCGAGTTGGCGAGCGTGTCGCGTATCATTTTCTTCTCCGGGGAAGCGCCCGTTCACCTTCGGTGATTGTGGCTTTTCCGTGTTCGTTAAGTGGTCCTCATAGCCAGACATCTGCTGCAGTGCAAACGAATTGAGCAAACCATTGAAATGGCTTGGGAGAAATCAGACACTCCGGCAACTCCGGAATTGACCTCTCCTTAACATGCGTCTATTGCTCGGCACCTGCACGCAAATTGTCATCAGGGCTGAAATCGCGCGACTTCGCGCGCCCTCGATCTGCAACATAAATGGTCCTGCGAGACCGCTCCGACAAGGGGCCGGCACGCGGGCGAACAAGGAACGACCATGACCGCGACAGCCCCCTGGACGACCCGCAAGCCGACCGCCCTCCTCGTTCTCGTCGACGGCACCGTCATCGAAGGCCATGGCATCGGCGCGACCGGCAAGGTCCAGGCCGAAGTCTGCTTCAACACGGCCCTCACCGGATACGAGGAAATCCTGACCGATCCGTCCTATCTCGGCCAGATCGTCACCTTCACCTTCCCGCATATCGGCAATGTCGGCACCAATGACGAAGACATCGAAGACCTGACGCCGGCAGCCCGCCACGGCGCGGTCGGCACCATCTTCAAGGCCGATATCACCGAGCCATCAAATTATCGTGCCGCAAGCCATCTCGACGTCTGGCTGAAGGCCCGCGGCATCATCGGCCTCTCCGGCATCGACACCCGAGCGCTGACCGCCTGGATCCGCGAGAATGGTGCACCGAACGCCGTCATCGCCCACGATCCGAACGGCGTCTTCGACGTCGAGGCGCTGAAGGCGGAAGCCAAGGCCTGGAGCGGCCTCGTCGGCCTCGACCTCGCCAAGATCGCAACCTCCGGCCAGTCCTCCGTCTGGAGCGAGAAGGCCTGGTCCTGGACCGAAGGCCACACAACGCTCGGCGCTTCTGATGCGAAGCATCACATCGTCTGCGTCGACTTCGGCGTGAAGCGCAACATCCTGCGCCTCTTCGCTGGCCTCGACTGCAAAGTCACCGTCGTACCCGCGACCACCTCGGCCGAAGACATCCTGGCGCTCGCCCCGGATGGTGTCTTCCTGTCGAACGGCCCGGGAGATCCGGCCGCGACCGGCGAATACGCCGTTCCCGTCATCCAGACCCTGGTGAAGAGCGACAAGCCGGTCTTCGGCATCTGCCTCGGCCACCAGATGCTGGGCCTCGCGCTTGGCGGCAAGACCGAGAAGATGCACCAGGGCCATCACGGCGCAAACCATCCGGTGAAGGACTTCACCACGGGCAAGGTCGAGATCGTCTCGATGAACCACGGCTTCGCAGTCGACTCGAAGTCGCTGCCGGAAAGCGTTGAGGAGACTCACATTTCGCTGTTCGACGGCACGAACTGCGGCCTGCGCTTGAAGGGCAAGCCGGTCTTCTCCGTCCAGCACCACCCGGAAGCCTCGCCCGGCCCGCAGGACAGCCACTACCTCTTCCGCCGCTTCATCAACATGGTGCGCGAGACCAAGGGCGAACCGGCACTCGCCGAACGCTGAGAGCAGTCAGACTGATGAAAATTGGCGGCCCGGGTTCATCCCCGGGCCGTTTTCATTTCCCGCCTGACCTTCAGATAGAAGCGCAGGCAGAGCATGACGGCGGCGCTCGCAAGCCCCAGGCAGAAGCCGTACCAGATGCCGATGCCCCCCACCCCGAGCGGGAAGGCCATGAGCCAGGCAAGAAAGAACCCGATCGGCCAGTAGGAGACGAGCGCCAGGATCATCGGCACCCGTGCATCCTTCAGCCCGCGCAGAAGCCCGGCGGCAATCGCCTGCAACCCGTCAACCAGCTGGAAAAGCCCGGCGACGATGACAAGCGGGCCTGCGAAGGCCAAGACCGCTGCGGCATCCGGCGTGCTTTCATTGAGGAACATCGACGCGAGCGGCCCGGGGACCAGGAGGAAGAACACACCACCGGCAAAGGAGAGAAGGCCGGCGATGGCGAAAACGGTGATTGCTGCCCGCACCAGTTCCGGATAGTTCCGGCGCCCATGCGCAAGCCCCACTCGAACGGTCGCAGCCTGTGACAGGCCAAGCGGCAGCATAAAGGCGATCGAGGCGAGCTGGAGCGCGATACCATGGGCGGCAAGCTCGATGGTGCCGATCCTGCCCATCAGCAGCGAGGCAGCACTGAACAGGCTCACCTCTGCCAGCACCGTCACACTGATCGGCAGGCCGAGTGTCAGGACTTCCCGGAACGCCTGCCAGTCAGGACGCCAGAAGCGGACAAAGAGCTCGTAGCGGCGCGTCTCGTCACGGGTCTGGATATAGACGACCATCGCAATCACGCTCACCCACTGCACGATGACGGCCACGATCGCAGCCCCCGTCATCCCGAGTGCCGGCATTCCGAAATGACCGAATACCAGCGTATAGGCGAGGATGGCATTCAGGATCAAAATGCCGATCGTGACCCAAAGCACGATCCGCGCCCGTCCCGTTGCGCTGACAAGCGCACGCAACACGGCAAACAGCAGGGCCGGCAAGAGGCCAAGCTGGACGATGAAGACATAATCGGCCGCAAGTTTCGCCACTTCCGGCTTCTGTCCAAGCGACAAAAGGATCGCCTCGGCGTGGAAGAATAGCGGCATGGTCAGAAGCACATAAAGAATGGACACCCACATGCCCATGCGGATCGACCGCCGCACCGACACCACATCCCCGCGTCCATAGGCCTGCGCCACCATTGGCATGACCGCCATGGAGAAGCCCGATCCAAAAATGAAGATCGTAAAGAAGAACTGGCCCGCGAGCACCATCGCTGCAAGCGGCACGGCTCCGAGCTGACCGACGATCACCACGTCGGTGGTGTGGATGCCGAGCTGCGCCAGCTGCGCTCCAATCAGCGGAATGCCAAGCGAGAGCGTTGCGCGGATATGCGACATCCAGCTGCCGGCGCCGACAGGTGCGGGGCTGTATGTTTCAAGCGGGGCGACATCTGTATGCATGGCTTCAATCTCAACGAAAAAAGCCGCTTCCAGGAACTGGCGAGCGGCATGTCGCAGATGGATAAGTCGCCAGCCACGATCCGGCAATATCAAATCAGCAAACTGCAGAATTATTGGTCATGACATCACTGAAATTGATGAAAAACAAGGCGACGAGCCGACACCTCGCCCTCGAACCGGCCTTTCCGAACTCCTTGCTCCCAGTCTATGGTCATTCTCCAAACGGCAGCAGGAGAAGGCCAAAGCATGCTGGAATTGATCTGGAAGGGCGCGCTGATTGGCGCCGGCGCAACGCTTGTGATGGACCTCTGGGCCGTCGTCCTGACAGCAGTCTTCAAGCAGCCCAAGGCCAATTGGGCGCCCGTCGGCCGGTGGTTCTATCACCTGAAGAAAGGTCAGATCTTTCACCACAGCATCGCCGATGCCGAACCCTACGGGCATGAACTGGCACTCGGCTGGATCTCTCACTACGCCGTCGGCATCGCCTACGGCATCATGCTCGCCCTGATGGTCGGTCCCGCCTGGTTTGCAGCACCCACCCTTTTCCCGGCATGGATCTGGGGCATCGTGACGGTCGCAGCCGGCTGGTTCCTGCTGCAACCGGGCCTCGGCATCGGCTGGGCCGCGTCAAAGACGCCGAACCCGAACAAGGTTCGGGCCCTCAACCTTGCGGCCCATACCGTGTTCGGGCTCGGCCTGTGGCTGACGGCACTCGTCGTCGGATAGCCGAAGTGACCTGTCAGATCGCGCCTGAGAAAGTATCGCAGGCGCCGACTTTGCCGCTGTCATAGCCGCGCTTGAACCACTTCATCCGCTGTGCGGATGTCCCGTGGTTGAAGGCGTCGGGCACGACATAGCCCTGGCTGCGCTTCTGCAGCGTGTCGTCACCGATCTGCTGAGCGGCATTCAGCGCTTCTTCGAGATCGCCGTCGGAAAGGATGCCCGCCTTGTCCGCCGACTTGGCCCAGATTCCGGCATAACAATCCGCCTGCAGTTCGACCCGCACCGACATCTGGTTCGCCTCGCGCTGCCCCATCGAGCGGCGTTGCCGGTTGAACTCCGGGAGCACACCCGTCAGGTTCTGCACGTGATGCCCGACTTCATGGGCGATTACATAGGCCTGGGCGAAATCGCCGGCAGCATCAAACTGTCGCTCCAGCTGGTCGAAGAACTCGGTGTCGAGATAGACCTTGCTGTCGGCAGGGCAATAGAACGGACCGGTCGCCGAAGACGCCTGCCCGCAGGGTGACGTTGTGGAGCCGGCAAAGAGCACCAGCACAGGCTCCCGATATCGTTCGCCGGAAGCCGAAAAGATCGCGTTCCAGGTTGTCTCCGTCTCGGCCAGAACGGTGCGGACAAAGGCGGTCGCGTCATCGCTGGCCTGTCCTGCGGGACGCTGGCCGATCGACTGTTCGTATCCTGAGCCGGTTCCTCCAACATTGCCCTCGCCCAGCACCTGCAGCATGTCGATGCCCATGGCTTTCAGGACGAAATAGATGATGACAATGAAGATAATGGTTCCGAAGCTGAGGCCCCCGCCGCGCCGCCCGCCCATCGGGATCTGGATTCCCGAGCGACCGAAGGGGCTGCGGCCTGAACCGCCACCGGCGGATTGCCCACGCCGGTCCTCGATATTGTCCGATTGCCGACGGCCTCGCCACTCCATGATGCTTCCCCTCTGCGCTCTAGTCCTCACAATGAGAAGATAGCCGAACTGTTCCCCAGCACCAAAGACGGAAATGCGGTCCTGGGCCTCCAGGACCGGCTTGGGGATCGGTTCGCGGCTTCAGCTCTTGGCGTAACCATATTCCCCGCCCCGCGCGAGTGCCCGCTGATAGGCCGGTCGCGCCCGGACACGCTCCATCCAGCCACGCAGCGCGGTGGTGTCCCTCCCTTGTGCGATACGGGTCATCCCGGCTTCGACAGGAAAGCTCATGGCGATATCCGCCGCCGAGAAATCCTTGCCGGCGAACCAGCCATCCTTCGCAACCTCGGCGACCCACAGATCAAGGTGATCGGCGAGCTGGGGATCGAGCAGCTTGCGCGAGACACCCTGGCTGATCATCCTTGCAACAGGTCGGATGAAGAAGGGCACCTGGCCTGGAATACGGGCAAAAATCAGCTTCATGACCAGAAGCGGCATGGCAGACCCCTCGGCATAATGCATCCAGTAGCGATAACGCAGCCGCTCCTCGGTACCGGCCGCCGGCCGCAAGCCCTCGCCGCCATAGGTTTCGATCAGATATTCCATGATCGCACCGCTTTCCGCGATCATTCGTCCCTTGTCTTCGATGACCGGAGATTTTCCGAGCGGATGGATAAGCTTCAGGCTCTCTGGCGCGCGATAGTCCTTCGTCCGACGATAGACCGTGACCTGATAGTCGAGCCCCAGCTCCTCCAGCAGCCAGAGAATCCGGTGGGCGCGGGAATTGTCCAGGTAATGCACGGTGATCATGAAGGAATATCTCTCGATTGTCGCGGCTTGAACTATCTAGCCACCGAAGGCGCCTCCGTCGACCCGAGGCATGCAACTTTCTCGGACGCGACAGGTGACATGACACGCTCAGGCGGCTTGGCACGCCCGGTCCCGCATGCAAATCTCCTTGGCAGATGCGCTTTGGGAGGATTGGCGACATGAAGGCGATGCGACTGGAAGCAACCGGCCAGCTGTTCAACCGTGAAGTGGAGAAACCGAAGCCAGGGCCGGAAGACCTGCTGGTCCGGGTCGAGGCTTGCGGTGTCTGCGGCACGGATCGTCACCTCTTCCACGGCGAGTTTCCCTGTACGCCGCCCGTGACGCTCGGCCATGAATTCAGCGGCATTGTCGAGGGAATTGGGGCAGCCGTCTCCGGCTTTGCCATCGGTGATCGCATTACCGGCGACCCCAATATCGCCTGCGGGCGCTGCAGTCATTGCGTCAACGGTCGCGTCAATCTCTGCCGCAATCTCAGGGCCATCGGCATTCACCGCGACGGCGGCTTCGCCGATTATGTCGTGGTCCCCCACAAGCAGGCCTTCCTTCTTCCCGGTGACCTTGATCCCATGCACGGCGCCTTCTGCGAGCCGCTCGCCTGCTGCCTTCACGGCATTGACCTCGCCGAAATCAAGACCGGCGCGTCCGTTGTCGTCCTCGGAGGAGGCGTTATCGGCCTTCTGACGGTCCAACTCGCCAGGCTGGCGGGCGCGACAACGGTGATCCTCGTCACACGGCAGGCGACCCGCCGCCGGCTGGCCGAGGAACTGGGCGCGACGGCCAGCGTCGACCCGGGGGCGGGCGACGTACTGGCACAGATCGCCGGCGACAATGGTCTGGTTCCCGGCGGCGTCGATGTCGTGCTGGAATGCGCCGGCGTCGGTGAAACCGTCATTCAGGCGACAAAGCTGGTGCGGTCGGGCGGCACTGCCGTCATCCTCGGCGTCATGCCCCAGGGCGAGAAGATCACGATCGAACCCTTCGACCTGCTTTTTCGGGAGGTAAAGCTGGTCACCTCGTTCCTCAACCCCTTCACCCATCGGCGCGCCGCAGACCTGATCGCTTCGGGAAAAATCGAGGTGGCAAAACTGATCTCACGCAAGGTCTCACTCGATGAGGCCCCCTCGGTCGTCAGCAACCCGCCACAGCCGGGCGAGGTCAAGGTGCTCGTCGTCCCCGGGCTCTGATCAGAGCGGCGGACGCCGGTCCTTCCAGGGCCGGGCCATCTCAAGCTGGCCGGCCAGCGCAAACAGCGTGTCCTCGTCGGCGAAGCGGCCGACGAACTGCATGCCGATCGGAAGTCCCTCGGGCGACCAGCCTGTAGGCACCGACATCGCCGGTTGGCCCGTGACGTTGAAGACAGGCGTCCAGGGAATGAACTCGAAGGTCTGCGCCGCCAGCTGCTCGGCGATCCCGAGCTTCTTCAGTAGCCGCCCGCCACCGACATAGCCGAGCACCGTCAGCAGTTTCTTCTCGATGGCACTCGGCTGCAGGGCGCCGATCTTGACCGGAAGCGAGGAGAGGACCGGCGTCATGAGGACGTCGACACCATCGAAGAAGCCGAGGATGGAGCGGGCCGAAAGCGTGAGATAGCGATGCGCTGTGATCAGGTCGGAGGCCGTGAACCCCTCACCCAGCAATCCCATGCCGAAGGACGAGGCATCGTAGTCGCCCGGTCGGATTTTGATGCCGAAGGTCTTCGCGGTGAACTCGATATCGGCCCGCAGTTCTCCGGCAAGAGCCGTGAGGAAGGCCATGGAGAAGGCCTCCCGCTCGACGGGCGGCGCCGCCTCCAGGACCTCGTGTCCGAGATCGGCAAGCAGCTTCACCGTCTCGTCGAAAGCCGCGATCACCTCCGGCGCCACGGCCTTGCCGAGCATGGGTTCGCGCGAGACTGCAATTCTCAGCCGTCCCGGCGCCCGCTGGACGGCATCGAGAAAGGTACCGGCATGTGTCTGCAAAGGATGCGGCGAGCCGCGGTCCGGCCCGTGGGTCGCATCAAGCACGGCAGCGCTGTCCCGGACCGAGCGCGTCAGCACATGCTCGACGGCAAAACCAGACCAGGCCTCGCCGATGAAGGGACCGGCCGGAGTTCGCCCCCGCGTCGGCTTCATCCCGAAGACCCCGCAGGCAGAGGCCGGAATGCGGATGGAACCACCCCCGTCACCGCCGGAAGCGATTGGCACCATTCCCGAAGCGACAGCCGCCGCCGAGCCGCCGGACGAACCGCCCGGAGTGCGCGTGAGATCCCACGGATTGCGGGTCGGCCCGTTTGCTGCGGGTTCTGTATAGGGTGTCAGGCCGAACTCCGGTGTATTGGTCCGCCCGGCAATCACCAGCCCTGCCCGCTCCCAGCGTGTCACCAGTTCACTGTTGCCAACGGCGGGCCGCGTTGCCCAGAGATGGTTGCCATTTCCCGTGGGAACACCGTTGATCTGTGCCAGCAGATCCTTGACCAGGAACGGCACGCCCGAAAGCGGTCCGTCTGCAATACCTGAGGCCACTCTCTTGCGTGCCCGATCGAACAAGGGCCGCACCACCGCATTGAGCTGCGGGTTGATCGCCTCGATGCGCGCTATGGCCGCCTCCAGGACCTCTGCGGGCGAGACTTCCTTTCGCCGGATCAGATCCGCGAGCCCCAGCGCATCATACGCTGCATAGTCCTTGAACATCGTCTCCCCCATCCGACTCTGGCAGATTTGCGGTCACAGTCAGCGCAATCCGGCGATCAATCAAGCGGCCGCGAACAAAACCGTTCAGTCGAATATAAATATCTACTTAACCATGGAGAGCTAGAGTCTGCTTCAAAGGCCGGTGCAAGACCGGCGCAGCGGACGTTGTCCGCTGCCTTGCATTCAAAGGCTAATGAGGGAACGGCCCATGTTATTCAAATCCGCTACCAGCCGAAACATTTTCTCGACCGTCGGTCTGGGCGTCGTGACCACGATCGGTGTCGCTGCGACCCTGGTCGGCCTGAGTTACGGCACGATCCGCGGCGCCGGCATCGACAAGATGCAGACGGCAGCCTCGGATGCCGCTGCTGAAGTCAACCAGACGCTCAGCATCGCCCATCAGATGGTCGCCGGCATGGAAGCTTCGATTTCCGCCCTCCGCACCCAGGGCCTCACCGATCGCGACACAGCGATGGCCGTGATGACCCGAACGCTCGAAGGTTTCCCTGGTGCCATCGGCGTGTCGAGCGGCTGGGAACCCAATGCCTTTGACGGCAAGGACGCGGATTTTGCCGGCAAACCCGTTCACGACCAGACCGGTCGCTTCATGCCCTACATCTACCGTGCCGGTGGTGCGATCAAGAGCGACGTACTGGTCGACTACGACAAGCCCGGTGCCGGCGACTATTACATCCTGCCCGTGACCACAGGCAAATCGGTTCTCCTTGAACCCTATGTCTATCCGGTGGACGGCAAGGACGTCCTGATGACGACCATTTCGATCCCCGTGCTCGATGGTGGAAAGGCGCTGGGCTATGTCGGCGCCGATATCGACCTCGACAAGACGGCCGCCGATCTTGCGGCAAAGCGGCCGCTCGGAGACGGCTATGTCGCGCTGCTCTCGTCCGCAAACGCCTTTGTCAGCCATCCCGACAAGGCTGTCATGGGCAAGGCGCTGAAAGACAGTGGCCTGGATGCCTCCGCCTGGGAAGGCCTCCTGAAGACGCCGGGCGCCGTCGGCACAATGATCGACAAGGACGGCATCGAACGCATGGCAATCGCCGTTCAGATCGAGCCCTTCCCCGGGGCCGTCTGGAACGTCGTCGTTGCCGTGCCGAGTGCCACCGTTCTCGGCGCACTGACCCATACCGTCTGGACCTCGGCGCTCATCATCGCCGGCGCCACGGTGATCCTCATCATTGTCGGCTGGCTTCTCGCCCGCCGCTTCATTGGTCGCATCAACCGTGTGATCGGCCAGACGACCGATATTGCAGCAGGCAGGCTCGACGTCCATCTGACAGACAAGGACCGCACCGACGAATTGGGGGATCTCTCCCGTTCGCTGGCCGTTCTCCTGGAAAGCAATCGCAAGAAGGTGGATCTCGAAAAGGCAGCCGAAGCCCGCTACGAGCAGGAAGAAATCGAACGCGTCGAACGCTCCAAGGGTCATAAGGCGCGTGAGGAGGAGATCCGTTTCGTCGTCGACGAACTGCGCGCCGGACTTGCCCGCCTGTCCGACGGCGACATGACAGTCCGGCTCGAAAAGCCCTTCTCGCCTGCTCTCGACGAGATCCGCGGCAACTTCAACGAGTCGATCGAGAAGCTGCGCGCTGCGATGATTTCCTTCCGCGACAACGCGACCACAATTGAGAGCGGCTCCAACGAGATCCGTTCCGCCGCCGACGATCTGGCCCGCCGCACCGAACAGCAGGCTGCGTCGGTCGAGGAAACCTCGGCGGCCCTGTCGCAGATCACCCGTTCGGTCCGCGAATCCACCCAACGGGCCGAAGAGGCCGGCCAGCAGGTCAGCCGCACCAAGGAAAGCGCCGAGCGCTCCGGCGAAGTCGTGCGCTCCGCGATCGATGCCATGAGCGCGATCGAGCAGTCCTCGCAGTCGATCTCCAACATTATCGGCGTCATCGACGAAATTGCCTTCCAGACCAACCTGCTCGCCCTCAATGCCGGCGTGGAGGCCGCCCGCGCCGGTGAAGCCGGCAAGGGTTTCGCCGTCGTCGCCCAGGAAGTGCGGGAACTCGCCCAGCGCTCGGCCAACGCCGCCAAGGAGATCAAGACGCTGATCACTGCATCCGGCGATCAGGTCAAGCATGGTGTCTCGCTCGTCGACCAGACAGGCGAAGCCCTGACGGCGATCGTTGCCGAGGTCCAGCAGATCAACACCAACGTGCACGCGATCGTCGAAGCCGCCCGTGAGCAGTCGACCGGGCTCGCCGAGATCAACTCGGCCGTGAATATCATGGATCAGGGAACGCAGAAGAACGCCGCCATGGTCGAGGAAACCAATGCGGCCTCGCACACGCTGGTATCGGAGGTGCAGGCCCTGTCCGCCCGCCTTGCCCAGTTCAATCTCGGTTCAGCTTCGCGCCCCACGGCAACGCCGGCTCAGGCCACACGGCCCTATAGCGCCCCCGCACCAGCGACCGCCCGCCCCGCTTCCCCGGCTCGTCCGTCACCCGCGAGCGAAGCCGCCCGTCCGGTTGCGTCTCCCGCCCGGGCACTGGCCGGCAAGATTGCCTCTGCCATGGGTGCGAAGCCCGCGCCAAGCGGTCAGGAATGGGAAGAGTTCTGAGCCTCACGGCAGATCACCTTGATGGAAATGGCGGGCATTGCCCGCCCTCAGACTGCTGACAAACCCCTGGTCACATCCAGGGGTTTATGATTCACTGGGACATGTTGAAGAAACCTGCTCCCGAACAGACGGCTCTT
>NZ_JAUSUW010000017.1 GCF_030814435.1 Peteryoungia aggregata LMG 23059 | reverse complement strand
TCTCCCAAGCCATCGTCACCTCCCAGAACCGATCCGGAAAGTGTCAGGCATGTCTACGAACATCTGTCAGCTATGTATCAGGGCCGAACAACAAGGCCGAGGATGACGCGGACCTAGAGTTAAGCGGTTTGTCATCAAGCTTGACCCGTCGGTTGTGAGGCCGGCGGGTTTTTTGCGTTCACGCATATTGATGCGTCTGTCTTGATGTCGCAATTAAATGTAGCTACATTAAATCATGAAGATCGTCTGGGATGAGCCCAAGCGGCGCGCCAACCTTGAAAAGCATGGTTTCGACTTCGCCGACGTCAGCGAACTCGATTGGGAGAACGCCGTTGTCGAAGAGGGCTGGCCAGATGCGGATGGCCGGCGACGGCTGAAGGCGATAGGATATTTTCGTGACGGAACGGCTGCCGTGGTCTTTGCCTTTCTCGGATCGGAAGCCCTATCGATCATCAGCTTTCGCCCGGCAAGCGACAAGGAAAGAAGGAGGCTTCCATGGCCACCAAAGTCAAGACACTGAAAACGTTCGAGACTGGACGCGGTTATGGCCGCGAGGACTGGGATGCCGTCGAGTTCCCGGAGTTGAGCGACGAGGAACTGGCGCGTATGCGCCCCGCGCAGGAGGTCTTGCCGCCAGCCTTTTTCAAGGCAATGGAGGACCACCGCCGTTCGCGTGGCCGTCCAGCGGTGGCGCATCCGAAGAAGCAGATCACGCTGAGGCTCGATGAAGACGTCATCGCCAAATTCCGCGAGACCGGCAAGGGCTGGCAGGGGCGGCTCAATGAGGCGCTGCGCAAGGCTGTTGGGATTTGAGGGGATCCGGTTGCTGCGGGCTTACCTCCCCCCATGCGGGGGAGGACGGAAAATCGAAGGCTTAGGCGAGCGCAAGCCGCCTAAACTTCAGATTTTCCTGGAGAGGGGCACGGTTCCGTTGGCGAAAACATGACCGAGCCCCCCTCTTGCGAAATCTGAGGTTTGGCCCTGATCGGGCCAATTCCTCGATTTCGCTTTCTCCCCCGCAAGGGGGGAGAAGACCCGCCACCAAAAATCATTTGTTCTCCCTTGAACAAATGGGCGTAAGCTGCCCATCTTGAGAGAGACAAAAAAACGAGAGGAAACCGCCATGGATGGACAGGTATCACCGAAATCCGAGATCGCGGATCCCGCCGCGCGCATCGCGTCCCTGCTTGCCGCGCAAAAGGCGGCCTGGGCGAAGGACGTGACACCGGATCATGCCACGCGGGATGATCGCCTGGCGCGGCTCGACCGGATGATCGAGGCCTGGCAGGAGCGGTTTGCTGCGGCGATCTCGGAGGATTTCGGCAATCGGCCTGCGGTCGTCACCACGCTGACCGACATCGTGCCGGTGCGCGCTGCGATCCGCCATGCGCGGAAACATCTGAAGCGCTGGATGCGGTCGCGTAGCGTGTCGCTCGCCTGGACCGGCAAGCCGGCCTCCGCCGTCATCCTGCGCCAGCCGCTTGGCGTGGTCGGGATCGTCGCGCCCTGGAACTATCCGCTCAACCTGATGCTCTCGCCGCTGACCGGGGTGCTCGCCGCTGGCAATCGCGCAATCCTCAAACCCTCAGAGCTGACGCCTGCCTTCTCCGACGTGCTGGCTAAAGCCGTGGCGGAAACGTTCGCCGAGGATGAGGTGGCCGTCGTGACCGGCGGGCCGGAGGTGGCGACAGCCTTCACATCTGCCCCCTTCGACCATCTGATCTTCACCGGCTCGACCGCCGTTGGCCGCAAGGTGGCGGAAGCGGCGGCGAAGAACCTGACGCCTGTCACCCTTGAACTCGGCGGTAAGTCGCCTGCTATCCTCGATCCCTCTGTGCAGTTTGACAAGGCCGTGCCGCGCCTCGTCTGGGGCAAGCTCTTGAATTCAGGCCAGACCTGCGTTGCGCCCGATTATGCGCTGGTGCCGCGCGAACGGGTCCAGGACTTCCTCGCCGCCGTGAAGGCGGAGGTTAACAGGCAATATCCCGGCCTGCCCGGCAATGCCGATTACACTACGATTATCAGCCCGCGCCACTATGCCCGGCTCACCCGCCTCGTCGAGGAGGCGCGCGAGAAGGGCGCCGAGGTGATCGAGCTTGCTGGTCCGCATGATGGCGAGCGGCGCGTGTTTTCGCCGGTGGCGGTGATCGGTGCGCCGGACGAGTCCGCCGTGATGCAGGAAGAGATCTTCGGGCCGATCCTGCCGATCGTCGCCTATGACACGCTCGACGAGGCGATCGGCTATATCAACCACCGTGACCGGCCACTCGCGCTTTACTGGTTCGGCGAGGACAAGGCTTCGCAGGAGCGGGTTTTGACCGGCACGATTGCCGGTGGCGTGACGGTCAATGACACGATCCTGCATCTCGCCCAGGACGATCTGCCCTTCGGCGGCGTGGGTGCTTCCGGCTACGGCGCCTATCACGGCGAAGCGGGCTTCGTTGCGCTCAGCAAGGAAAAGCCTGTCCTGAGGCAGTCGGCGATTTCAGGGGTGAAATTCCTCTATCCGCCCTATGGGCGGATGGCGCAGTGGATGCTGAAGCTGCTTGGCCGGTTCGGCTGAGGTCGAAGATTTCCGCCGGGTCAGCCGGCGGCGAGGCGGGGCGGCGGAGGGTGGCCGTTTGCGCGCGGGGCCGGCGGCGGCGTCAATAGCGCCGCCTCGAAGTCGGCAAGTGGCATCGGACGGCCGAAGAAGAAGCCCTGGAATGCCTCGCAGCCGAGATCCGCGAGGACCGCGCATTGCGCTGCCGTCTCGACCCCTTCGGCGATTGTGGTCAGACCCAGATCGTCGGCGAGCGCCAGGATCGATCGCAGCAGGGCGGCGTCGCGTGCGCTGTCGGCGGCGCCGGCCACAAAGCTGCGGTCGATCTTGAGTTCGCTGACCGGCAGGCTGCGCAGATAGGCGAGAGATGAATAGCCGGTACCGAAGTCGTCCAGCGCGAAGGTCAGCCCGAGGGCTTTCAGCGCGGCCATCTTCTCGGCGACGGGCTCGAGGCCGGCGATCAACACGCTTTCGGTCAGCTCGAGCCGCAGGCGGGTGGGGTTGATGTGATGGCGCTCGAGAAGGTCCTTGAGCGTGCTTTCGAAATCGCCCTCGTTGAACTGGCTGGCGCTGACATTGACCGAGAGCGTCAGCTGTGCGCGTCGCGGGTCTGCCGACCACCGGCTCAGCGTCGCGAGTGCCTGTTCAAGCACGAAATTGCCGATGATCGGCATCAGTCCGACCTCCTCGGCGGCGGGAATGAAGGTGGAGGGCGGGATCGCACCGCGTGTGGGGTGGTTCCAGCGCAAGAGGGCCTCGGCGCCGACGATCCTGCCCTCGCGATCGACCTGGGGCTGGTAGGCGAGCGACAGTTCGCCGTGGCGCAGCGCGCCGACGAGATCGCGGGCTATGCCGTTCGGGGCCGTCAGGCGTTGCTGCAGGGCATAGATGGTGGCGCAGAAGACCAGCGCGGCAATCGTCGGGTTGAGCCAGACGCCGACCACACGGATCTCAGGGGGTATCGGGTCGGCAAAGGGCAGCCGGATGTCGGTGGCATGCAGCACGACGAAGGTCGCGAGGCTCGCGGCGATCACGGCGAGTTGCAGCCGGGAGGGCCGGCGCAGATAGGTGAGGTAGCCGAGCATGCCAAGCACCGGCAGGAAGAGATGGGTGACGCGGGGCGAACCGACTTCGGGGATGTCGAAAACCAGGCTGAAGCCGATGATGAACAGCAGGAAGGAGATCTGTGCAACCAGCAGGAAGAGGTCGAACCGACCGAGGGTGGCCAGCACAAAACAGACGAGGCTGGCGGCGACCGGAAAGAGTTCTGCAATCGCGATGGTGCGCAGCCCCTGGCTGGCGAAAATGACGGTCCAGAACACGGAAAACAGGCCGACCGACAGGGTCGCGGCCTGATAGGCACGGACCAGGCGGCTCGTCTTGCCGTCGTCGGTATTGCTGTCGATCATGCCCCGCCCAACTGCGCCCCGAGGCCTCGTACGGTTCCGTATTGCGGATTCGTCCAGACCTTTCGTTCAGGACATCCTAACATGTCGTTTGCAAAGGAACAGTGCCGTAGCGCACGCGGTGCGGCGGCAGCCGAAGATCAGAAATGTGCGGCGGGATGCCCGATCGACGGTTCCGCCCCGACCGGGTTCTCGCTCATTGACATGCTTGACCCCTCGCAGATCACTCAGCCCGCCCTGGCGACCTTCATGACCTCCGGATCATAGACCCGGCCGAAGCGGTTTTCGAGAAAGGCGGGAAGGCCGATTTCTTCCTGACGGACAAAGCCTGATTGCGGCAGCGTGCCATCGGCGAGCAGGTCGAGCACGGTGCAGATGCCGGCCGCCGTGGTGATCTGGATGGCGCTCATCTTCTTTCCCGCAACCACGCCGGCATAAACCTTGTTGGCATAGGTTTCCTGCAGATAGCGGCCGTCCTTCCAGCCGCAGACGGTGACGAAGATGACGACGACGTCCTGCATGGTGGCGGGCAGGGCGTTTTCGAAGAGGTCCTTCAGCACATCGCGGCGGTTCTTCAGGTTGAAGTCGTTGAGCAGCGCCTTGATGATCGCCTGATGGCCGGGATAGCGGATGGTGCGGTAGTTCATCGTGCGCACACGGCCATCGAGGGTTTTCGCCAGTGTGCCGAGCCCGCCCGAGGTGTTGAAGGCCTCGTAGGTGACGCCGTCGAGCGAGAATTCCTCGCGCTCTTCCATGGCGGGGACGACGGCGAGCTTACCTTCGACGATCGCCTCGCAGGGCTCGATATACTCGTTGATCAACCCGTCGGTCGACCAGGTGAGGTTATAGTTCAACGCGTTGGAGGGATATTGCGGAAGGGCGCCGACGCGCATGCGGACCGTATCGAGCGTGTCGAAATGCTTGGTCAGGTCGTTCGCTACGATCGAGATGAAGCCCGGGGCGAGGCCGCATTGCGGGATGAAGGCGGAGTGTGCGCCGCGAGCGAGTTCTTCCACTTTTCGGGTGGTCGCGACATCCTCGGTCAGGTCGAGATAATGGGTCGCGGTGCGGGCGGCACTTTCGGCGATGGCGCCGGTCAGGTGGAAGGGGGCGGCGGAGAGGACGGCGAACTGGCCGGAAAGGGCCATGTCGAGGGCGGTCGCGTCGGATATGTCGAGTTCAAGGGTTTTTACCGCCGGATGGGCGTCGAGCTTCAAGAGCTGGTCGGCGCTGCGGTCAGCGACGGTGACGATGTAGTCGCCGGTCTCGGCCAGCATGCGGGCAATCGCGCCGCCGATCTTGCCGGCTCCGATGATGGTGACGTGTTTCATGGTTTGCCCCTCGTTTCTCTGTGCGGTCAGCGCAATTGTATTTGGTCAATCCAGTGTGCGGATCGCGCCTGCCGATTCCAAGTGACGAATTGATCGAAACGCCGTATCATATTCAACAATATGATGGGTAGGAACGGCGATATGCAGGTTTCAGACAAAGACAAAGCGCTTCTGGCGCTGCTTTCGGAGAATGCCCGGATGCCGGTGGCGGAGCTTGCCCGGCGGCTCGACCTGTCGCGCTCGACCGTGCAGGCTCGGCTCGAGCGGTTGGATGCGCAAGGGGTGATCGCCGGTTATGCGCTGAGGCTCTCCGACGCCTATCAGAGCGGGCTGATCCGGGCGCATGTGATGATCACAATCGCGCCCAAGGCGCTGTCTCAGGTGACCGGTGAGCTCAACGCCATCCGCGAGGTCACGGCGCTCTATTCGGTGAATGGGCCCTATGACCTGATCGCCATCGTGGCGGCACCCTCGATCTCCGAACTCGACCGGCTGATCGACCGGATCGGGGAATTGTCGGGGGTGGAGCGGACGCTGTCGTCGATCATCCTGTCGACACGGATTGCACGCTAGCGCGAGGTCTCTGAATGCAGGGCGTGGTTGTGAATTCAGCAAAACCCCAAACATGATAGAGGTGCGCGCTCGCGCCTTGTGGTTTAGGTTGATGGAAATCAACGGAGGTAACCATGGCGCGAGTTTTGAGTTTCTTAATTGCTCTCTTCTTCTCGACGACTGTGATGGCGTTTACGTCCTTCAAGGCTGAGAATTTCATGGATTTCAGCAGCCTTTCCGGCGCGTCGACAACCTGGATCAACGAATTGGGATCGGTCATGACGATCGATGTCGCGTCGGACGGTTCTGTGAGCGGCACTTACGTGAACAACGCTCAGGGAACCGGCTGCCAAGGCACGCCCTATGTTCTGAATGGTCGCGTCACCGGCAATACCATCGCCTTCAGCGTGGCCTGGTCGAACGGAACTGCCAATTGTAATTCCGTCACGGGCTGGGCGGGCTATGCCCAGGTGTCAACCGGCAACACGCTCCAGATCGTGACGCAGTGGAACCTCGCCTATATGGCGAGTTCCGGCGGCCAGATCCAGAGCGGGAAGGATGTCTTCACATACCAGCCGCAGATCGTTCAGCAGTCGCTCCTGGAGAAGTGAGCGACGGCAGAGCGGCGTGTACCGTTGGGGAGGCGGTCACGCCGCTGCTTGCGCCTTGCGGGCCAATGCGGCTTCAAGAGCCGCCACACATACCGGGTCGTGGTGCTCTCCGGCGTTCGCCTTGATCATCTCAAGCGCGTCATGTGTGGGTAAGGCTGCGCGGTAGGGCCGCTCTCCCGTCAGGGCTTCAAAAACATCCGCCGTGGCGATGATGCGGGTGGCGAACGAGATCTGGTCACCTTTCAGGCCGCGCGGATAACCACTGCCATCGAGGCGTTCGTGATGGGCGCCGCCGATCTCGGCCAGTTCGGCGAAGGCCGGGATCCGCGAGAGGATGCGCTCCGAGTGGGCCGCATGGGCCCGCATCTCGGTCCATTCCTCGGCATCGAGCTTTGCCGGCTTATTGAGAACCCGGGCCGAAACCCCGAGCTTGCCGATGTCATGCAAAAGCGCCGCGCGCCGCAGGGTCCGCCGCTCCGCCGGCGGGAGCCCCAGCTCTACGGCGATCCTGTCGGTGAACTCTGCCACCCGGTCGCTGTGACCGGCGGTGTAGGGGCTCTTTGCATCGATCACCCGGGCAAAGCCTTCGACGATGTCGTCGATATAGTCCTCATCGGCGAAGATCACCGCCTGGCCTGGTTCGGCTGCGAGGACCTTTTCCTCGAGATCCGGGGCGTCGAGATCGTCCCAGAAGCCGGGTTCGGCCGCCAGGGCGAGAAGGGTATCGGCGATCTTGGGGTCGAGCCATCGCCCCTTGCGCCGCCTGATCTCCGACAGGGCGGCTGTGCGTCCTTCATGGGTCTGATAGACGTCGAGGATCTGTGCGGCGAGCGCAATCCGCGCGGAGAGATGGATCGCCTCTCCCTTCAGCCCCTGCGGCCGGCCGGAACCATCGAAATGTTCGTCGAGATCGCGGATGCCACTGGCGACATCGGCAGAAAACCGCATCTGCCAGGCAATCTCGGCCCCGCGGTTGCAACGCAGTGCCACCAGCTCGGCAGCATGGCGGCCCCGGCGCAGGGCCTTTAGCACCGCACCGACGCGGGCGAGCGTGCCGCGACGCCTGCCGGCATGGCGAAACACCTGCCGCAGCAGGCTTGGCAAGGTGCCGTCGACGCGCTTGAAGTCGCGCTTGAAGCTGGTGTCATCGGTATCGAAGAGCTCGCACATGCGCATGGCATTGGCCGAGCAGCCGAGATCCTTCAGCATCAGGGTGTAGTAGAGATCGTGGAGTTGCTGTTCAGAGAGGCCCAGCCTGCGGCCGATGGCGCTGCCGATGTGGGCTGTGCGGATGCAGTGGCCCGGGTCCTGGCCGCCGGTCAGGTCTAGGGCGTGGCTCAAGGCGCCGATCAGTTCGGCGATGCGTATACTGGCAGGCATGCGGGCTCTCCGTTCCTGCCAAGTTTAACCCCTAAGAGTTAAGGGGGTGTAGATTATTCTGATATTCTCATGTGCGGATCTCCTGGCGCGGCAACCTCCTGTTCACTGCTTCCATGCTTGTCTTTTTCCCGCATTGTCTTAGGACATGAGACGCACTATGTGCGGATGAGCCAAACACAACGAGGACTATCCCCTGTGATGAACGAAGACGAAGACGACAAGAGCAAGGAACTGCCGATCGGCAAGGAAACGGAAGCGAACCTCTTCAAGTCGCGTTCGATCTTCATCTATGGCGGCATCACCATGGAACTGGCGCAGAAGGTCTGCACGCAGCTCGTGGCACTTGCGGCCGCTTCGGACGAAGACATCCGCGTATTCGTCTGCTCGCCGGGCGGCCACGTGGAAGCCGGTGACGCGATCCACGACATGATCAAGTTCATCAAGCCGAAGGTCTGGATCATCGCGACCGGTTGGGCGGCTTCCGCCGGCTCGCTGATTTTTGTCGCGGTTCCCAAGGAGCGTCGCTTAGCGCTGCCGAACACCCGCTTCCTGATGCACCAGCCCTCCGGCGGCACCCGCGGCATGGCCTCCGACATCGAGATCCAGGCCCGCGAAATCATCAAGATGAACGAGCGCCTGATCAAGATCTACGCCAAGGCCACCGGCCAGAGCCAGGAGAAGATCGCGAAAGACATCGACCGCGATTACTGGCTGTCGGCTGAAGATGCCGTCACCTACGGTCTGGTTGGCCGCATCATCGAGAGCCACGCCGACATCGGCTGATTGGCACGAAGGCTTGTATTTTGAGGAACCCGCCGGAGCGATCCGGCGGGTTTTCCATGGGCTATTGCCGTGTCATCAGGCGGGCCAGGCGGAAGGCGAGCGGGCCGACGCCCAGCGACAGCGTGAAGGCGATCGGAAAGGCCATCAGGAAGCTCTTGCCCCATTCGGCAAAGAAGGCGGGCGAGGGGCCGAGATGCAGGAAGCCGAAGATGCCGGTCATCAGACCTGCCATCATCAGGGCGATCAGCATCTGGGCAAGGATCAGGGTTTTCTTATTTGTCATGTCGAGGCTCCATATCCAATGGTCGGGGTGGAGCGGCCGCGTTTCACGTTCAGCACAGCACCACCCGGTTGAAGGGTTGGTGCCGTGGATTCACTCGAGACGAGAGACTAGGTCTCGCAGGATGCTGCGAGGGCCGGGCTAACCTGACCGGCCTGACGTTTTTCGGCAGGGGAGTGATAGTGACTCGACCCGGGCTCTGTCAAGTTTTCTCCAAGAAAGTGCGCGTTAACCTCAACAGTGGTCTTCAGGACCTTGTGTCCATGGGTGCAATATTTCGAAAGGAATTGTTTATGGGGTATAATATTTAATCTGACCGCGATTTCGGTGGAACGGGATCGACCACCGCAGGAGCGGGCAACCGGCGAACACCTTGGAGAACATGCTTGGTTCGAAATGACAGCGCTGTCTCTTCCGTCTTCCGCTCGTTCTGCGAAATCTCGGAGATTTCGCTGTGGACGGCCGAGGGGCGGCACAACCGGAGGGTCAAAAACCTGACCCAGATCGGCGGTGCAATCGTGATTGCCGTGAGCGCCTTCTGGTGTTGCTATCTGGCGATTTACTTGGACTGGATGAGCTTTGCGATTACATCTGCGGCATTTGTAACCGGCTGGACGATCATCCTTCTTGCAAGGGCAGACCGCATCTATGCCTCCGCTCTGGTGATGGCGCATGGCCTGTTGCTTAGCGTGAGCCTGTCTGCATTGTGCGAGCTGCCGACGGACGGGGTCGAGCCTTCCAACTATCTCAATCTCTTGCCGGTCATTGCGGCCACCTATCTGGTCTTCCATCGCAGGGGTCTCTATCTGAGGGCCGTTCTTCCGATGGTCGGCATGTTCCTCTTCATCGGCTTTTCCATGGACCTGTTCCCGTCCCTGCCTCATGTCGGGCCTGATGCCTCTGCTGGTCGATTTACGCTCTGGGCCAACCACATCACCGGGACCTTGGCCACCTGTACCGTGGTCGTGATCATGCAGTCCGATATCGAGGCGCGGCGGGCGCTGGAGGTGGATATCCGCCGGGCGATCGCCAGGGGCGAATTTGAACTGCACTACCAGCCGCAGGTGGATCGGCGCGGGCGCATCATCGGCGTCGAAGCGCTGTTGCGCTGGCAGCATCCGACGCGCGGCATGGTGCCGCCCAATGCCTTCATCCCGCTGGCGGAAGAGACGGGGCTGATCATCCCGATCGGCGACTGGGTCTTGCGAACGGCGACCGCCCAGCTGCAGGCCTGGGTGGGGTCGCCGGAGACGCGGGACCTGACAATCGCCGTCAATGTCAGCGCCACGCAGTTTCGCCAGCCGGATTTTGTCGAGCAGGTGCGGTCTATCGTCAGCCTGTCCGGCGCGCGGCCGCAGGCGCTGAAGCTGGAGCTGACGGAAAGCGTGCTGGCCGACGACATGGATGTCGTTCAGGCCAAGATGCAGGCGCTGAAGGCCTTTGGCATCGCCTGGTCGCTTGATGATTTCGGCACCGGCTATTCCTCGCTGAGTTCGCTGAAAAACCTGCCCTTCCAGCAGATCAAGATCGACCAGTCCTTCGTGCGGGATCTGCTTGCCGATCACCGCAACATGGCGATCGTCGAGACGATCGTCCGGCTGAGCGACAGTCTGGGGCTTTCGGTGATTGCCGAGGGGGTGGAGACGGAGGCGCAGCGCGCGGCGCTGGAAAAGGCCGGCTGCATCAATTTCCAGGGCTATCTCTTCGGCCGGCCAGTGCCGGTTGGCGAGCTTCTGCCGAAGCTGTCGGCGGCGGCCTGAGGGGCCGTCAGCGCCATTCGTGGAGTTTTTCGCCCATCAGTGGTCTCGATGTGACCAGCGGCAGGCCGGATGAACGCTCGGCATAGGCGAGCGCTTCCGCCTCGTCGTTGAAGCCGATGAAGATCATCGACAGCGATTGCGCCTTCGGCGCGCCCTTCTTGCGATAGGCGAATTTCACCGCGCAATGAGGATAAGCCGCGTCCAGCACCGCAGCTTCGGGAAGCGCATCCGACAGCGCCAGATGGGCGCTAAGGCCAAGGAAGCGGTCGATGGCGGCAAAGGCGATCGCCTCCGGCAGCTGCTTGTTCTCAGAGGATCCCGGCGCGCGGCCCCAGAACAGGCTGTCGACCAGCCCCTTCGCCCGCTTCGACTTCACTACCACAAGACCACCGGCCGCGACAAGTTCCAGATGGGCGTCCCAGGTCTGGAAGAGGTCGGGTGTGTGGTGGAGTTCGGTGAGGAGAGGGCGGAGGGCGGCGGTGAGGTCGGTGTGGAGGGCAGGGGGCATCGCGGTCTCGGGGTCAAGTGGTTGGTGGCGGCCTCGTAGCATGGCGGGGGCGGGGTGGATATGCTCAGTTCACTTCCTCGACCCTTGAAATAGCAGTTGCTTATTGGAGTGACGGCAAACTAAGGTTGAATTATCGTCGGAATATTAAACTGGAGCTTCGCCGAGAATGTACCCACTGTTCTTCTCAGTTTCTCAAAAAGATATCGAATTTGCTGAACAAATTTGGGATCATTTTCCGGCTGATTGGGCGTACTTGTATTCTAAGAGTGGTGAACTTGGCGCTCATATGTGGGACGAGATTGCGCTTAAGGAGCTTCCAAAGGCCAAAATCATCGTGGTCTTTTGGTCAAAAAACTTTGCCACGAGTGGTGGATGTGTGAAGGAGGCAATTCAAGCCGCCAAATTGTATCGCAACGGCACGTTGAAGCCCCTAATCATCCGTCTTGATGACTACCCTCTTTTCTGGCGAGAGGGTATGAGCGACGACCTTCGGCCGGTGTTTGACGCCGTACGAGTGCTTGCAGACTACCGGGCTACAGAGGGAAGCTGTACCGCAGATATGGCAAGCCGCCTAATTGCTCGGATGGCAGAGCCATTTTTGCACAGCGATCATCCTCGAATGCCGCGGCATGATCTTGTTCGGGCTCTTAGGCACGCGATGCAATTAGACAAATTTACACTTGCACCTTCATGCTGGATATCAGGTTTCAACGGTGTCGGACGCGAGTCAATAATTCGCGAAGTGAACCGAGATTTAGCACCCAACGCATTAGGTGCAGTTATTGAAGTCAATGAGACCACCTTGCCCAGACAGCTTCTTCTGAGGATTGAGAGTGAAGTGTTTGGTCGTGATCTTGATTATCTTTCTGGGATGATCGAATCGATCGATGAAAATGATGTGGATTCTGTCGTTTCTGCAATAGAGAGAGTTTTTGAATCCGGAAACTACCTTATTTTGCGACACGGACGCGTAGTTCAGGAAGAGGTTGAACTGCCTGAGTGGCTTGATGACGTTGCCAAGAATTTAAAGCCGGCTAGTAGGCCTAAACTTTACATAGTTTCACAGATGCCGTTGGCCGGCCAAAGATTGTTGAAAAATCGAGACGTGCTGGTTGCCTTTCGCGTGCCAACCGTAGACGAGCAGCAACTGACAGAGTTTTGCAATCAGTTGATCGGATACTTCGACTTCGACCCTCATCGCTGGCCAGATAGTGAAATCGCTCGCTTAGTAAAGGTTGCTGCCGGCAATATCGGCTTTCTTGTCGCGCTGACGCGTTCGGCTTCTCGTATGCGTGATTTCGAGCAGATCGAAGCAATGTTGGCGCAGGAAGATGATCGTATAGCCGAAGCGATTACGGTTTACGTTCGCTGGGCATTCCTGCAGCTTAAGGATTACCCAGACGAACGAAAGCTGCTTCTATTCCTCAATAATGTTTCTCCTTGCCATGTGCTTGATCTTGATATCGCAATCCGGCCAAGACGCAGTATACTTAGGGTTGTTTCGCGTCTCGTTGATCTTGGTCTAGTCGAGCGAGAAACGGATGAGATATATCGCTTGACGCCATTACTTGCAAATCGCTTGAACAGGGAGCTTATTCAGCCGGAATTGGTCAAGTGGATCGATGAGGCTCAGCGAATTTTTTGTAGTCAGCCGTTCGAGGTTGAATCGAAAACTCAGGAAGGTGGTCATGAATTGGTGCGGCTGGAGGCGCGTATTCAGGCTGCACTTCTTTCAGGGGGGGATGGCTTACCAGGCGCGGCTAAGCTGTTCGTTTCTGCGGCTCACTGGTTTCAGGCCGGTATTCGACTCTATCATGCTAGCAAATGGAAGCATGCGTATCGATTGCTGCGTAAGGCGTATGAGAGCCGTGGCCAGTTTCGTGATGCCTCGCGGCTGGAGATTGATCGCTACTTTTGCCTAGCGGCAACAAGGATGAGAAAGTATCCAGAGTCCGAGGAGTGCATCGCTCGCTTGAATCGAGATGCGCGCAGCAAGCCTATTGCAGCATTCCTGCAGGCCGATCTTTACGAGTATAGACGTCAATTTTTGGAGGCAATCGAAGCGTACAATTTAGCGCTCGATCTAAATTCGGATAAAGATAGACGTCGAGAGTTCATTTATAGGCCATTAATTCGCTGCATTTTGTCTACACGTTCTCCTGATTTTCGTAGAGCGGAGGTTGTTGCTAAGTCTTACGTGAATCTCAAGAGAACTGTTTTTAGCTTGATTTCTCTTGCAAGAGTTTATTTACATTGGAAGTACAGAGGTGTTCAGGCTGGTCGAGACGTTCCTGTTGATATCGATTTGCTGATCAAGCAAGCTTTTAGGGATTTAGAGTCGTATCCGGGGGCAAATGCCGCTCCGTTCGAGTTGTATGCGGAGGAGGCTGAATTTACCGGTGATTTTACTGCTGCTCTAGAGAATATGGATCAAGCTATACACATGGATCCTGATCGTTTCCAGCTTCGGGTTGTTAGGTGGCGACTTATGGCAGGTTCTGGCCGTCGCGAGTTTGCGGAGCAGGCGTTGCGTGAGCTAGATGCAGCGAAACTCAACGCGAGGTTCGAAGCCATTTGGAGTTCTTATGTACACTCACTGGCGGAGACATACGTTCGAGCCCTGTTAGCTTCCGGACAACGTGCTGCGCTTGTGAACGGTTTCGCTCCGGAGCTCCAGCAGAACGGAGAGCTTGGCCGTATCATCTCGCAGAGCAAGCACTGAATCTATGGATTTGGTCTTTCTTCGCTACACGGCGCCCGCCGAATTTCTCCGGCGGGGTCAACATTCCCTCAAACCTCAAGCGTTAACCCGCGCTCTCAGAACTCCACAGCCCGATCGCCATCCTCGTCCTGAATGCGCGTCGGCAAGCCAATCTTGTTGAGCAGGTTGATGAAGGGCTTCGGCGGCAGTTCTTCGACGTTGGCCATCTTCTTCACGTCCCATTCGCCTGTCGCGACGAGCATGGCGGCTGCGACCGGCGGGACGCCGGCGGTGTAGGAGATGCCCTGGCTTCCCACTTCGTTATAGGCTTCCTTGTGGTCGGCGACGTTGTAGATGAAGACGGTCTTTTCCTTGCCGTCCTTGAAGCCCTTCACGTAGTCGCCGATGCAGGTCTTGCCTTCGTATTCCGGGGCAAGCGACGATGGGTCGGGCAGGCAGGCCTTGACGACCTTGAGGGGCACCACTTCGGAACCGTCGGCGAGCTTGACCGGCTGTTCGGACAAGAGGCCGATCGACTTCAGGACGGTGAAGACGTTGATGTAGTGATCGCCGAAGCCCATCCAGAAGCGCACGTCGGCGCCGTCCATGTTCTTCGCCAGCGAATGCACTTCGTCATGGCCGCAGAGATAGGCGCGGCGGGTGCCGACGACCGGCAGGTCGTAGTCCTTGCCGATCTCGAACATCTTGTTGACCTGCCATTCGCCGCCCTGCCAGGAATAGACAACGCCGGTGAATTCGCGGAAGTTGATTTCCGGGTCGAAGTTGGTGGCGAAGTACTTGCCGTGGCTGCCGGCATTGATGTCGACGATGTCGACGTCGGTCACCTTGTCGAGATATTCGTCCTTGGCGAGACGCGCATAGGCGTTGACGACACCAGGATCGAAGCCGGCGCCGAGGATGGCGGTGATGCCTTTTTCAGCGCATTCTTCCGCACGCTTCCACTCGTAGTTTCCGTACCACGGCGGTGTCTCGCAGATCTTGTTCGGCTCTTCATGGATCGCGGTGTCGATATAGGCGACGCCGGTGTCCATGCAGGCGCGCAGCACCGACATGTTGAGGAAGGCGGTGCCGACATTGATGACGATCTCGGTGCCGAGTTGTCTGATCAGGGCCTTGGTGGCTTCGATGTCCAGCGCGTCAAGCGCGTGGGCTTCGAGAACGCCTTCCTGCTTCATCGCCTTCTTTTCGTGCACGGAAGCGATGATGGCGTCGCACTTCGCCTTGGTGCGCGAGGCGATATGGATGTCGCCGAGCACGTCATTGTTCTGCGCACATTTGTGGGCGACCACCTGGGCGACGCCGCCGGCGCCGATGATGAGCACGTTCTTTTTCATAATGGGACCAACTCCTTGCGTCCAATCGTCAGAACCCGTTCCTGAGGCAGTTCAGGACAGGCTTGTTTCGTAGTCCGTGTAGTCGAACTCACGGACCGTCCTGAGGCTGCCATCCAGTTCGCGGATGGCGATTGCCGGCATTTGCACGCCGTTAAACCAGTTTTTCTTGACCATCGTGTAGCCGGCGGTGTCCTGCAGCGAGATGCGGTCGCCGATGTTCAATTCCTGTTCGAAATTGAACTCGCCGAAGATATCGCCCGCAAGGCAGGACTTGCCGCAGACCTGGTACCGGTGCGGTCCCTGGTTGGGGTGGACCTTTGCGCTTTCCCGGTAGATCAGGAGATCGAGGAGATGCGCTTCGATGGAGGAATCCACCACGACAAGATCCTTGCCGTTGTAAAGTCTGTCGAGCACGGTGACTTCGAGCGTGGTCGACTTGGTGATCGAGGCTTCGCCGGGCTCGAGATAGACCTGGACGCCGAACTCGCCGGAAAAGCGCTTGAGGCGCTCGGCGAACTTCTCCAGCGGATACATCTCGCCGGTGAAATGAATGCCGCCGCCGAGGGACACCCACTCGGCTTTCTTCAGGAGGGGGCCGAACTTCTGTTCGATGTCACCCAGCATCGTGTCGAAAAGGTCGAAATCGCCGTTTTCGCAGTTGTTGTGGATCATGAAGCCGGAGATCAGCTCCATGACCGGCTCGACCTTTTTCAGGTCCCATTCGCCCAGCCGCGAGAAGGGGCGGGCGGGATCGGCGAGGTCGAAGCTCGACGACGAGATGCCGGGGTTCAGACGCAGGCCGCGGATGATGCCGGACGACTGCTTTTCGAAGCGGGTCAGCTGGCCGATCGAGTTGAAGATGATCTTGTCGGCATGGGAGACGACTTCGTCGATCTCGTAATCGGCGTAGGCCACGGAATAGGCGTGGGTTTCCTTGCCGAAACGCTCATGGCCGAGGCGGACTTCATTGAGCGACGACGAGGTCGTGCCGTCCATGTAATCGCGCATGAAATCGAAGACCGACCAGGTGGCGAAGCATTTCAGCGCCAGAAGCGCCTTTGCGCCGGAGAGTTCGCGCAGGGTCGCGATCTTCTCCATGTTCTGGAGCAGCTTGGATTTGTCGATCAGGTAATAGGGAGTCTGGATCAAGGCTCTATCCTTCGTGAACCCAGCCATATCTGGCGGAAGTGAACGGGACGCCCCGAATGCGTCGGAGGGGGTCCATAGGCAAACGGGGGTAAAAAGGCAAGCGGAAGCTGGGGTTTCGTGTTTTCAGGGCTGTTTGACCGTGTTTCGTGAAAGCCCGATGACGGAGCCCCGCCGCGCGCGATGTCTGCCCTGCGCTGAGGCGATTGCAGCCATGCGCTTGGCAGCTGGCTTTGTTCAGCAAACGGCAAGCTTTGCCTTGGTAATTGCAGTTGCAACGGTATTGTCCTGGACGCCTCATGCATCTCGACCTCGCCACGATCCTGATCCTGCATCCGCTGTCGCTGACGGTCGGGGCGCTGTGTTTTCTCTATCTGCGCTACCGATCGCGACGCAGCCGCGGGCTCGGAACGATGGCGGTGTCCTTCCTGGTGCTGGCGGTTGCGGCGCTGGCAGCAGGGGCCGGCGAACAGGGCGTGATCGATTACGCAACCTGGACCTTCGGCACGACGATCGCAGCGCCGCTCGCCTATGCGCTGCTGTTTGTCGGGTTGACCCATGTCATGACCGAGCGGCGGGCCGGGCGAGTCTGGTGGGTGATGGCGATACCGGCTTGCATCACCTTGATCGCGGTCTTCACGCAGTTTCCCATGGTCAAGCTTTGCCGCTCGATCGTCTTTCTCACCGCCATGGGCGGGTTTTCCGCTGCCAGCGCAGTTCTGGCCCTCTGGGACCCGCAAAAGGAGAGGCTGGAAAGCCGCTATGGCCTGGCGATCACCTTCGCCTTCAAGGCACTGCTCGCTTTCGCGACCCTCGGCGGCGTGTTCAATCCGGAGATCGTTCGGCTGACGCCGGCAGCGACCTTCCTGATCCTCATCCTCTGTCAGTTCGTCATCGCCATGTTCGTGCTGATCCTGGTGCAGGAGCGCGCGGAACGGCGGCTGATCGAACTCACCGAAACAGACAGCCTGACCCGGATTCACAACCGGCACTGGATGATGGACCGGCTGCCGCGCCGGGCGCCGCCCGCAAGCGCCTCAGTCGTCATCGATATCGACCATTTCAAGCGGGTCAACGACGTTCACGGGCATGCAGCCGGCGATATGGTGTTGACGATGGTCGCCCAGGCCATGGCGGACCGTCTCGGTGAAGACGCGATCTTTGCCCGCGTGGGCGGCGAGGAGTTCGGGCTGTTCCTGCCGAAGACGTCGGAAATCGAGGCGATCGCGATCGCCGAGATGCTGCGGCAGACAGTCGAAGCCCTGTCGATTGTCCATGACGGAATCAAGATCCCGGTGACGCTCAGTGCCGGCATTGCGGTGGCCCGCGAGGACATGTCGACCAAGCGCCTTGCCGGGCGGGCCGACGAGGCGCTCTATGTTGCAAAACGTGCCGGGCGAAACCGCGTGCGGCTGCATGAGGAAGATGCCATGATCGCGAGCGCGCCGCAGGGGCCGTCCAGCGCCGTTCCCGTCGGCGCCTAAGCGGTCTGTGCAGGTCTTTCAGCGGGACATGCTGCCTTGTCAGGCGGTGTAAAATTTGGTTCGCCTTGCACATCCCTTGGCCGATGCTGCGAGTCCCGCCATGCTGAAAGACTTTTCTCCCCAGGCCGCCTTCATGGGCGTGCTCGTCGCCTTTGTCGGTTTTGCCAGTTCCTTTGCCGTCGTCCTGCAGGGGCTGAAGGGCGTGGGCGCCACCGATTACGAGGCGGCTTCCGGGCTGATGGCGCTGTCGGTTGCCATGGGGATCTGCGGGATCGTGCTCAGTGTGTGGACGAAGCTGCCGGTCTCGGTTGCCTGGTCGACGCCGGGGGCGGCGCTGATGGCGACGGCTGGCATTCCGGTCGGCGGCTTTCCGGCGGCGGTCGGGGCGTTTTTCGTCTGCGCTGCGTTGATCGTGCTCGCAGGGTTGATCCGGCCCTTCGGTCGGGCGGTGGCGGCCATTCCGGCGCCGATTGCCAATGCGATGCTGGCCGGGGTCATCCTCAATCTCTGCTTTGCGCCGTTCAAGGCCGTGGCCTTCGATGCGGCTCTCGGTCTGCCGATCCTCGTCGTCTGGGCTGTCGTGGCGGCCTTCAAGCGGCTCTATGCGGTTCCGGCTGCGTTGCTGACCTTCGTTATCGTCATCGTCTTCGGCGTCGACCTGCCGGAGGGTGCCATGGCGAGCTGGGCTGCGTCGCTCGCGCCGCCGGTGGAGTTCGTCGCGCCTCAATTTACGCTGCCGGCGCTGGTGTCGATCGCGTTGCCGCTCTTCATCGTCACCATGGCTTCGCAGAACATTCCTGGCATCGCGATCCTCAAGGTCAACAAATACGAGCCAAACCCAGGACCGATGTTTGCCGTGACGGGTGTGTTTTCGGCACTCTCTGCGCCGTTTGGCGGGCATGCGGTCAATCTCGCGGCGATCACGGCGGCGATGTGTGCGGGTGAAGATGCGCATGCCGATCCTGTCAGGCGCTACTGGGCGGCGATCATCGCCGGCATCGGCTATGTGCTGCTCGGCCTCGCGGCCGGTGCCGTGACCGGCTTCGTGTCGCTTGCGCCGCCGATCCTCATTCAATCGGTCGCGGGTCTGGCGCTGATCGGGGCGTTTTCGGGGTCCTCGGTTGCGGCGTTTCAGGTGCCGGAGACGCGGGAGGCGGCGGCGGTGACGTTCTTGGTCACGGCGTCAGGGATTTCGATCCTCGGGATCTCGGGGGCGTTTTGGGGGCTGATTGCCGGGGTGGCGATGCTCGGGCTGGTGAAGCTCGCCAAGGCAAGAGGATGAGACGGATACGCATCCGCGCGATTTTCCTTGGCTTTGCGGCAGTTTTTTTCGGCTTCGTCTTCTACACCCGCTACTGGATCTGGCGCGACTGTATCGCGGTATCACAATCGAGCTGCGTGACCCTTGATGGCAGCAATGTGACAGATGGTGGGATGGTGTGGGGCGTGATTGCGCTGGGCTTCCTCGCTGCGGCCCTTATTGCGCAGTTCGGGCGGCGGTGATCGGGGTGTGTCGGATCTGGTGTAATCGTCAGGGTTGCGCTAGGTTTTGCGCATGGAGTTTGAATTCGATCCTGCCAAGAGCGAGGCGAACAAAGCGAAGCACGGAATCGATTTCGTGGCGGCGCAGGAGTTGTGGTATGATCCAAGTAAGAAGACGCTCGCTGCTTCCTATCGTGAAGAAGTACGGTTTTTAACGGTCGGCAGCATCAAGGGACTACTCTGGACGGGTGTGTTCACCCTTCGTGGACGCCGCATCAGGATTATCTCGGTGAGGCGCGCCAGAAAACCGGAAAGGCTGGCCTATGGCTAAGATGACAGCTGAAGAGTTCGATCGCAAATTTGATAGCGGTGAAGATGTCGAGGAAGATCTGGATTGGTCTCAGGCAAAGACGGGCGATATTGGCCGCAACCTTTTTCTTGTGAAACTTGGCGAGAACAGTGCGACGGAAATCGCCGCCGAGGCCAAACGTCTTGGGCTGTCGGTCGATGAGTTGATTTCAAGGTGGGTCGACGAACGTCTCGAAGAGGAGCGTCGCTCCGCCGCCGAATAACACCCTTGCGCGATTCAGTTCGTCGCGTTATTCCTGATCCCATGAAGATCAACGGCACGACCATTGCTGCGACTGAGATGACGGCCCGCGCTGCGGCCGGCTTCGTTGCGTCGGTGCCAAACTCGCTTCTTCTTCTCGGCCTTATCCGCGGTTGCCGGGTCCATTGAGGAGCGCCCGGCGGCCGGGTTAGCCGTTTGGCGATTGCTCCTCGAAAACTCCCCAATTGATGTTATCCATCCCTTGAAAAGGGTCTGTGCGCGCGTGCCAAAGCTCCGCTGATTTGTTATCAGCCATGGCAGCCGCCCGAGGACGAGAAGAGACGAAGACGATGATTTTGAAGACCCATACCGTGAAGCAGGGCATGCCGGACGCTTCGCAGAAGTACCGCGCCTATCCGCAAATCGCCATTCCGGACCGCACCTGGCCGTCAAAGGTTATCGACAAGGCGCCGATCTGGTGTTCGGTGGATCTGCGCGACGGCAATCAATCGCTGGTCAACCCCATGGGCCATGACCGCAAGGCCCGGATGTTCCAGCTCTTGCTCGACATGGGCTTCAAGGAAATCGAGATCGGTTTCCCGTCGGCGTCGCAGACCGATTTCGACTTTGCCCGCTGGTGCGTGGAAGAGGGTGGCGTGCCACCAGACGTATCGCTGCAGGTGCTGGTGCAGTGCCGGCCGGAGCTGATCACGCGGACCTTCGAGGCGCTGGAAGGGGCCACGAACCCGATCATCCATTTCTACAACTCGACCTCTGAACTGCAGCGCCGCGTGGTGTTCGGCAAGGATGTCGCCGGGATCAAGCAGATCGCCGTCGATGCGGCGAAGATGATCATGGACATGTCGGCCAAGGCCGGCGGCGGCTATCGCTTTGAATATTCGCCAGAGAGCTTTACCGGCACCGAGCTCGAAGTGGCTCTGGAGATCTGCAACGCCGTGATCGCCGAAGTGAAGCCGACGGCGGAAAACAAGCTGATCCTCAACCTGCCGTCGACCGTCGAGATGGCGACGCCGAACATCTATGCCGACCAGATCGAATGGATGTGCCGCAACATCGACAATCGCGAGAACGTGCTGATTTCGCTGCATCCGCACAATGACCGGGGTACGGGGATTGCGGCCACCGAACTTGGGTTGATGGCGGGTGCCGACCGCGTCGAGGGTACGCTGTTCGGCAATGGCGAGCGTACCGGCAATGTCGACATCGTGACGCTGGCGCTGAACATGTTCACCCAAGGCGTTGATCCCGAGCTCGACTGCTCCGACATCGAGCGGATCAAGGCGGTCTATGAATATTCCAACGAGATGGTCATTCCCGAGCGCCATCCGTATGTCGGCGAGCTGGTCTACACGGCCTTTTCCGGCTCGCACCAGGATGCGATCAACAAGGGCATGAAGGCGATCAAGACCGCCAATCACCCTGTCTGGGAAGTGCCCTATCTGCCGATCGATCCGCAGGATGTCGGCCGGACCTACGAGGCCATCATCCGGATCAACTCGCAGTCGGGCAAGGGCGGCATCGCCTATATTCTGCAGGAAGACTACGGCATCAACCTGCCGCGCAACCTGCAGATCGAGTTCCGCGAGGACATCCAGCGGATTACCGACGAGGAAGGCAAGGAGCTGCCGTCGAAGAAAATCTACGAGCGCTTCATCGAGCGCTATGTCGATCAGACCGGTTCGCGCCTGAAATTCGTCGACCATCACACCTATCCGGCGGGTACGGATCAGAAGGGCATCCGCGTGGTGGCCGCCGAGATTACCGACAATGGCGAGGTCAAGCGGATCGAGGGCAAGGGCACGGGCCCGATTGATGGTTTCGTCAATGCACTCTCGACCTATCTCGGCGTGGATCTCTCGGTGCAGGATTATTCCGAGCACTCGCTGCAGCACGGTTCGAATGCGGCGGCCATCGCCTATGTCGAGATGGCGCATGCCGGCGGCAAGCTCTTCGGTGCCGGCATCAACACGAATATCGTGACGGCTTCACTGGAGGCGATCGTTTCTGCTGCCAACCGGGTGCTCGACGAGCAGAAGAAGGTTTAACCGCCATGGCTCTCTTCGCCGAGGTTCGACATCCGTCCTCGGCGAAGGCGCCCCTCGTGCTGCTGCATGGCTTCGGCGGGATCGGGGCCGTGCGGGAGCCGGTTCTGCGCCGGCTCGACCCAGACCTGCCGCTTGTCGTCTATGATCTGCCGGGGCATGGCCGCTCTCTCGACGCTGATGGCGTCGGACATGGGGGCGTGATGGCCAGGGCCATTCTTGCTGATCTCGATCGTCGCGAGATATCCAGCTTTCATCTCTGCGGACATTCGATGGGCGGGGCGATTGCCAGCCTGATTGCGCTGAAAGCCGTCGATCATGTGCGTTCGCTCACGCTTCTGGCGCCGGGTGGTTTCGGGCCCGAGATCAATCATGAGGTACTGCGGCGTTATGGATCGGCGGTTGAGACCGGCGAATTGGCGCTGGGCTTGGCTGCGATGTCTGCTCCAGGCAGCATAGTAGATGCGGCGGTTCTCGAACGGCTTGCAGATGCTCGTCGTCTTCCCGGCGCGACTGTGCGGTTGATGGAGATCCTCAACTCATTCCTTGTGGAAACCAATGGCCGGATCGGGCAGGGGAGGCTGCCGCTTTCCTCGTTCGAGGGGTTTGGTGTGGAAACACGGCTACTCTGGGGGGCGGAAGATCCGATCCTGCCGGTCACGCAAGCCAGTTCCATCTGGAAGGCTGCCGAGGTGACCTTGATCGAAGGTGTCGGGCACATGCTGATCGACGAGGCGCCGGAGGCGGTGGCTTCAGCGATGGCAGCTGCCGTTGAGGCAGGCTGAACTCAGCCGCCGAGCAGGCGCTCGCTGTGGTCGAGCTTCAGGGGCGTGTCTTCGCTCTCGATCTTGTAGCGCTGCCAGTCGAGGCGCCAGTTGCCGGCTTCGCCATCCACCGAGAAGAGATTGTAGCCGGCAGCCGGTTTCTTGGCGCCGGGGCCCTGGCTCGCCGAGGCAATGCCGACGACGGGGACCTTCTTTTCGCGGTCTGCCAGCCAGTAGAGCGTGTTGAGATGCGTGTGGCCATGCAGCACGAGTTCGGCGCCGCCGGTGCGGATGGCGGCCGCAAAACGGCGGATGCCGATCATGCGCTTGTGCTGGGGGGCCGCACCCCGGATCGGCGGGTGGTGGATCATAACAACCCGGAAGAGACCCTCTTCGCCGGCGGCCTTCAGAAGCGCTGCGGTTTCGCGGGCCTGGCGGCCGCTGAAATAGCCCTGGGCGGAGAAGGGCGGTGTGGCGATCGAGGTGGAGCAGCCGATCAGGGCGACCGGCCCGCGGCGGCGTATATAGGGAAAGAGCTTGTGGTCGTCCTGGAAGATCAACGGATCGTCGTCGCCGCGCATGTAGTCGTACCAGGCCTGGACCACACGTTCATGGGCGCCGGGCACATAGGCGTCGTGGTTGCCGGGCACAACGGATGTGTCGAGCGGCGCGCCGGCTTCCTTCAGCCATTCGGAAACAAGGCGGATTTCGAGCTTCGAGGCGAGGTTGACGAGATCGCCGGTGATTGCGAGATGGTCCGGATTTTCGCCGCGAAGTGCCTCCAGGACCATGTCCAGCGCATTGGGGAAAAGATGCTTGCGGCGATTGCGATGCCAGTTCACATAGCCCGTAATCCGTTTCGAGGCCAGTTCCCGGATTGTCAGGTTCGGCAGCGGTCCGAGATGCACGTCGGAGATGTGGGCGAGCTTGAACATGGCGCTTCTCATAGCGGCGCTGAAACCGAGGGGCAAGGAAAATGAAGCCAGCGGATGGTGCCGGACCCGGCGCCGATAGCGAAAGGCTCGGATGGCCGAAGAGGTTCCTTGTTCGCCTTCTGCATGTCTATTTCGCCGTCAGCCGCGGCATGACGCTCGGCGTGCGGGCGGCCTGTTTCGATGAAGCGGGGCGTATCTTTCTCGTGCGCCACACTTATGTGCCGGGCTGGCATATGCCCGGCGGCGGGGTCGAGCGCGGCGAGACGGCGATCGATGCGCTGATCAAGGAGATGCGGGAAGAGGGCAACCTGGAACCGGTCGATACGCCGGAACTCTTCCATGTCTATTTCAACGCCCGGATCAGCCGGCGCGACCATGTGCTGCTCTACCGCGTCACGGTGCGGCAGACGGCGGAGCGGCCGGCAGATCGGGAGATTGCCGAGGCCGGCTTTTTCGATCTGGACAGGCTTCCCGACGGTGCGACCCAGGCGACGCTGCGGCGGATCGCGGAGCTGCGCGGGGAAATGGCCCCCGCACATCACTGGTGAGATTCAACCGCCGAGCTTTTCTCGGCCATGCGGCGCCATCAGGTCCTCATCAGGACCGACAGGAACGACACCGGTCGGATTGATCATGGTGTGGCTGCGATAATAGTGATGCTTGATGTGGCGCATCTCGACCGTCTCGGCGATATCAGGCGTCTGGTAGAGGTCGCGCAGGTAGCCTGATAGAGCCGGATAATCGGCGATGCGGCGGATGTTGCATTTGAAATGGCCGACATAGACCGGATCGAAGCGCACCAGAGTGGTGAACAGACGCCAGTCGGCTTCCGTCATACGTGTGCCGAAGAGGTAGCGCTGATCTGTCAGTCGCTCCTCCAGCCAGTCGAGGGTTTCAAACAGCGGGTAAACCGCGCTTTCATAGGCGTCCTGGGTGGTGGCGAAGCCGGCCTTGTAGACGCCGTTGTTGACGGTGTCGTAGATGCGCCTGTTGACCTCGTCGATCTCGGAATGCAGATTCTCCGGGTGCATGTCGAGCGTCGAGCCGGTCAGGTGATCAAAGGCCGAGTTGAACATGCGGATGATCTCCGAGCTCTCGTTCGAGACGATCGTGCCTTGTTGCTTGTCCCAGAGCGCCGGGACCGTCACGCGGCCGGAAAAGCTCGGGTCCGCCTTCACATAGACCTGCCAGAGATAGTCGGAGCCGAAGAGATGGTCGGCTGTCGCGCCGTCGCGGTCGTGGAATTCCCAGCCGTTCGACAGCATCAGCGGATCGACAACAGAAACCGAGATCAGGTCTTCGAGGCCCTTCAAGGCTCGGAAGATTAGGGTGCGATGCGCCCAGGGGCAGGCATAGGAGACGTAGAGGTGGTAGCGGCCGGCCTCGGCCTTGAAGTCGCCCTTGCCCGAAGGGCCGGGGGAGCCGTCTGCTGTCACCCAGTTGCGGAAGTTTGAATCGGCGCGCTTGAAGTGCCCGGAGGTCGATTTCGTATCGTACCAGACGTCCTGCCAGACGCCATCCACCAGTCTGCCCATGGTCGCTTCCTTCTCGTTTGAACTTGGTCCGGAAAATACGGTTGTTGGCTGGGATTGCGAGGGGCTGACGATTGAACAGTGCGTTTTCCGTTGGACGAGCGGAAAATTTGCTGCTATCCGAACAAAACTCAAGATTTGAAGGCCCCGATGACCATCGCACGGAACCCACGACGACGCTGAAGCTCTCGAACGCACGATACCCGTGCGCGTGAACCCTATTGCTGTCTGTCTTTTTGGTTTCTGTCATCCATGTTTCACTCTGGCCTTGTCTACCTCACTGAGGATGCGTCGCACGACGCTGTCATCGAACTCATCAATGAAGAAGCTTTCGGTCCCGGCCGGCACACGCGTGCGGCAGCCCGCATTCGCGAGCAGGGGCCGCATGACCGGTCGCTGTCTTTCATCGCAGCCGACAATGGCGAGACCATTGCCTCCGTGCGCATGACGCCGGTTCTGGCCGGGGATGTGAAGGGGCATCTGCTCGGGCCGCTCGCCGTGCGGCCTTCCCACAAGAACCGGGGCATTGGCCGCGAACTGGTGCGGATCGCCATCGAGGCGGCGCGGCGCAAGGGGTCGGAAGGCGTGATCCTGATCGGCGACCCGCCCTATTACATGCCGCTCGGCTTCGAGAAGGTGGCCTACAAGGCGCTCGACTTCCCCGGTCCCGTCGATCCGAACCGGGTGCTGATCGTGCCGCTGGCGGATGATGCGCATGCGCGGCTGAAGGGCGTGATCGCCTGGCGCGACTGCAAGGCGGTCATTGCCGAGCCCGTTTCCGCAACGGAAGAGGCGTCTGTCCGGGCCTATGCCTCGGCCTGATGTGGTGATTCAGGCGCTTCCCCGAAGCGCTTGATCAGCCAGCAGATATCGAGGCCTTTGGTGAAATTTTCGATGCGACCGAAGACCCGGTATCCCGCGCGTTCATAGGCGCGGCAGGCAACCGGATTGATCGTGTCGATATAGGCACCGATGCAACCGCGGGCCCTGGCTTCCTCCTCCGCCAGCGCCAGAAGTCTTGCCGCCATGCCCTGACCGCGCAGGCGTTCGGGGACGAAGAGCAATTCCACATAGAGCCAGCCGCGCCCAGTATAGCCGATCAGCCCGCCATCGACGTCGCCGTCTTCGCTGGTGATCGGGATGAAGACGTCCCTGCGGTCGGTCGGGCCGAGCAGGGTGTCGTTATGGCCCCGGATGCCGGAGAGGATCGCGTCGCGGGCGGTTTCGGGGACGGTGTCGGAGAGGGAGAGGGGCGTGGTCATGAGGGCTGAGACTAGGCCAGGGTGGATGGTGTGTCGAGGCCTCGGCTCGGTTGCCAAAGCTGCCCTGAGGGTCAGGTGAACTCCAGGAGGAGCGGGCAATGATCGGAGACTTCGGGGTCGCGGATGACCTCGAAGCGGGAGACATCGATCTGACGGCTCACCAGGATGTAATCCGCAAACCGTTCCGGCTTTGTATAGTAGGACGTTCGTGTCCCCGTGAAGGCGCCTGCCGTCACCAGGTCCGTCAGTCCGAGCGATTGCAGGATCTCGAAGGTGGCGCTGTCGGGCATGAGGTTCAAGTCGCCACAGACGATGAGCTTGTCATTCGGACGCCAGAGGCGATTGATCAAACCGACCAGCTGATGGGCCTGCGCCAGACGTTCCGGCGTGTCGTGCTTGCCATCCTCGCGACGCAGGCCGTGCAGGTGGGCGATGGTCGTTGGCTTTCCCGTTTCGGGGTCATGGATCCTGACGACATGGGCGTTGCGGGGGCGGGGGTGGGGTCCCCAGCCGTCGTGGCGGTATTGGTCATGGATAAAGTCCATGGCCTGGCCGATCACCGGAAGTCCTCGTCGCACGAAGGTTGCCAGGCCGAATTCTGCCCAGACGGGCCCAGTGTCTGCGCTGAGTTCGCCGCGCATGGAGGTGCAGAAGAAGGCGTCGTGATCAGGGAGAACGGCGCGCATGTCTTCAAAGAGGTTGGCGCGCTGCTGGTATTCCAAATGACCATCCCGATAGGTCACCCATTCCGCTTCGGTGGTGTCCGATCGCAGGACTTCCTGAAGGCAGATGACGTCGGCATTTTCCGACAGGATATAGTCACGGAGCGAGGGGAAGAGGCGCCCTGCCCAGCAATTCAGGGAAAGAAGCTTCAAGGGGCGGGCCTTTGCTGGCATCAGGTTGAACCGACGGAGCTTGGGGGATCGTCACTGCGCGGCGTCGCGCTCACGGATGTTCCGCCGAAGGCCATGTTGATTTGCCGCACGGCCACGAGCAATTCTCCCTGGTCGCCATCGGCAAGGATCGTGTCCAGTGTCGCTGCTGCCAATGTCGGGTCTTCGCGGAAGATGCTTGCCATCGCGTCGTTGTGGGGCTGGTCCTTCATCGGTCCTCTCCTCCCGAAAATGGAATGGCGTGGGTGCATATGTTGAGGTTTCTTCGCATCAACACCGGATGACCTCTAGGTGGCCCTTGGCGGCAAGTTTGATCAGTGTCCGATCTCGGGTAATCAGCGGTATGTTTTTGACGCGCGACGTTGCAATCAAATAACAATCGCCGGGGTCCTTGTGTCCTGTGTCGACCACCACTGTTGCGGCTTCGCAGGCAATTCTGTGGTGTATAGGTGCGACCCTTGCGCCGGTTGCGGCCTTTGCCAACGAAAACCAGCGTGAAGGCGACTTGTCATCCAGAAGTATCGGGTCTCTGTGCGCCGGCTTTAGGGCGGCCAGCGAGAGTTCCCAGGCGCTTATCGGCGATATCAAGAGCCGCTTCGATGTCTGGCTTTCGGCGATTGCCAAAAGGGCTTCCTGCGACATGGTGCTTGCTGCGGTGATCAACCAGTAGAGCGCGTGGGTGTCGAGAAGCGCTCCGGCCATAGCTGGTGCTACTTAGATTTTTGCGAGCCTGAACCGGCATCCAGAGCCTGAGCTGCGATCGGCTTGGTCAGATCGATCCCCTTCCTCAACGGCAGGTCCGAAACCTTCATGGAGTTCGCACCGCGCAGTTCGACATACTGGCCTGTGCGCGGATCGCGCAGCATCCATTGTCCTGTCTGTGTCTGCTTGAGGTCAGCTTTTGTCATGTCGCTACCATAGCGGGAAAACACGGGGGAATCCAGATGGCCCGCTTGCCAAGCCTTACCGCCCCTCGCGCCACCACATGGCGGATACCGCCAGCAGCAAGATCCCCAAGCCGGCAAAACCAGCAAACAGCGGCATTGTGTTGACGCCCTTGAGCACCGTTTCATCGGTCAGGCGGATCAGCATGCGGCGGTCGTCGGCCACGCGGACTTCGCCGCGCACCGGCAGGATATCTGGAATGCGGACGGAGCTGTCGCCGTCGTCGAGGCGGGCGGTGAGGCCACGGGTTTCCTCGCTGATGGGGACAAGCGTGTCCGTGGTCGAGATCATCGCGCGGAATTCTGGCGCGTCGACTGCGCCGACATGGACGAGGGTGGAGAAGTCGCCGTTGGTGACGGTGAAGAGGCCGGTCTCGGTCATCCGGCGCTCGCCGCGATAGAGGCCGGGCTGGATCTCGTTGAGGTTCAGCGCAATGGTTTCGCCCGAGGGCGTGGTGATCGTCGCGGGCCCTGGGGCCTCGCCGATGGTCTGGCGGGTGACTTCGAGCGTGCGACCGGTGGCGCGGGCCTTCAGCGCCTCTTCCTCAAGCTCCGGCTCCTTCATCAGCCAGTGGGCAATGCGGCGATAGAGCGAGACATGCGGGCCACCGCCTTCAAAGCCGCGCGCCCAGAGCCAGCCCTGGTCGGAGAGCAGCATGGCAACGCGGCCTTCATTGGCGCGGTTCAGCACGAGCAGCGGCCGGTCGCCATCGGCGGTCATCACGGTTTCGCCGTCGGTCCGGCCCACATCGACGCTGCGGAACCAGCGGCCCCATTGCGGCGGCTCGACGGCTGACCCATCGAGGCCACGCGTGACCGGGTGGCGCTTGCCCTGATCGGAGAGGCGTGGATAGAAGCCTGCCTGATGCACGTCGCCGGTCGGCGTGGCGGGAAGGACCGATGATAGAGGGGTCAGCGCAATCGAATCCTGGCCGGCATGTTCGGGGCCGGCTGCGATCAGAAGCGCACCGCCATTGCGCACATATTCGGCGATGTAGTCGTAATAGAGGATCGGCAGAACGCCGCGATGCTGGTAGCGGTCGAAGATGATCAGGTCGAAGTCGTTGATCTTTTCGACGAAGAGTTCGCGGGTCGGGAAGGCGATGAGCGACAGCTCGTTGATCGGCGTGCCGTCCTGCTTTTCCGGCGGGCGCAGGATGGTGAAGTGGACGAGGTCGACAGAGGCGTCCGATTTCAAGAGGTTGCGCCAGGCGCGCTCGCCGGCATGCGGTTCGCCCGAGACGAGCAGCACGCGCAGGTTCTGGCGGATGCCTTCGATCAGGTGGATGGCGCGGTTGTTGACATCGGTGACTTCGCCTGGCGTCGCGGCGACCGAGAATTCCAGGACATTGTTACCGCCACGGGGGACGCGGAAGGCAAACGAGGTTTCGGCGCCGGGAACGGCCGGGACGATGCCTAAGTCTTCGCCGTTCATCTTGACCGAGACGTCGGCCGGCTGGTTGGAGGCCTCGCCGTCGTCGAAGACGCGGAAGGTGAGTTCCTGTTCTTCATCGACGATGCCGAAGCGCGGGGCGCGCAGGATTTCGATGCGGCGGTCGAATTCGTCGGCCTTGCCGGTGATCAGGGAGTGGACCGGAGCGTCGAAGGGAAGCGCCTGATTTTCACCGGGGATGTCATGCACCTGGCCGTCGGTGATGAAGATTGCCCCGCCGACACGGGCCGGCGGAACGTCGGTGGTCGCGGCAGCCAAAGCTTCGAAGAGTTTGGTGGAGGGGGCGTCGCTGTCGCCGGGGTCGGTGACCTCGATGATCCTAGGCTCGATATTCGGGAAACGGCCAAGGCGGTCGCGGATGCCCTGCAGGGCCTGGTCGGTTTGTTCGACGCGGCCGGCGATCTGCTGGCTCTGGCTGCGGTCGACGATCACGGGCACGACCGTCGTCAGCGGATCGCGCTCTTCCTGGAGGATGAGCGGGTTGGCAAGGGCCGCAAGCACGGCGATGGAGGCGGCAAGACGGATGGCCGTGCCGCGCACGTTGCGCAGGAAACCGAGGACGGAGAGGACGACCGCGAGCACCGCGAGCGCGGCGATGGCGATCCATGGAATGAAGGGGGCGAATTCGAGCGTCATCGTCTCACTGCCCCAATCTTTCGAGCAGGGCAGGCACGTGGACCTGGTCTGCCTTGTAGTTGCCGGTCAGCATATACATCATGATGTTGACGCCGGAGCGGAAGGACATTTCGCGCTGCATCTCGTCGGCGGGCACGACGGGCAGGACGCTTGCGCCGTTGGCATCGATCGCCCAGGCGCCGAGCAGGTCGTTGCCGGTGATCATGATCGGCGTCACGCCATCGCCGGACGAGGCAACCGCGCTGTTGCTCGACTGAGCCTCCTGGCGGGACTCGACCCAGAGGGGACTGCCGCTGTAGCGGCCGGGGAAACCTTGCAAGAGGTAGAAGGCGCGGGTCAGCACGTGGTCTGAGGGGACTGGTTCCAGCGGCGGGATGTCGATATTGGCGAGGATGGCCTGCAGGCGTTCGCCGTTTGGCGAGGCGCCAGAGTCTGCGCCCAGCATCGAGCCCTGATCGCGGGTGTCAAACAGCACGGTTCCGCCGGCGCGCATATAGGCGTCGATGCGGCTGATGGCAGCCGCTGATGGCATGGGGGCGGTGGCCGAGATCGGCCAGAAGATGATCGGGTAGAAGGAGAGCTCGTCCTTCGAGATATCAACGCCAACAGGTGGCTCGGGTTCGAGCGTCGTGCGGTAGGTGAGGAAATCGGTGAGGCCAGCCAAGCCCTGTTCGGAGATGCGGTCGACGTCCTGCTCTCCGGTGATGACATAGGCGAGGTGGGTGTTGTCGAGGCGTTCGAGGATCTGTTCGTCGCCGGGCTTGGCATCGGCCGACTGGGCGAGCGCATGACCTGAGGGGGCGATGGCAGCGACCGCCACGGCGAGTGCCAGGATCGAAGCGGCGGCAGCGGGCGCACGCTTCGGCATGCGGGAGAAGGCGCCGCCCATGAAGAGCACGATCAGGCTGTCGATGACCAAAAGCAGGAAGGCGATGGTCAAAAGGCTCGGCTTCAGCGGTGTTGCGGCGGTACCGGCCATGGGGTCTCGGGTCACGGTGAGGCCTGTCGGCGAGGGGAGCGGGCGGAGCGTCGCATCTGCGGGCAACAGGTTGAGCGCGGTGAAGCCGTCTTCCGTGCCGTAAAGGCCGGGCGGGTTGTCGAAAGTCGCGGCTTCAGGGCGATCGGGGCCAAGCGAGAGGGGCTTGGCGGTGCCGGCTTCGGCTGTCAGCGCGCCGCGTTCGGTGAGCAGGCGGAAGGGGGGAAGCGAAGGGGCGGTCGCCTGGCTGCCTTCCGCTTCGGCGGCGCCGACGCGTGTGAGCTGGACGATGCGGCGGAGCATTTCGACGAAGGTGCCTGATATCGGCAGGTCGGACCAGGTGGCCTCGGCGCTCACATGGAAGAGCACGATGCGGCCGGCGCCGTTGTCCTCGACGGTTACAAGCGGGGTGCCATCGGCAAGGCTTGCCCAGGTACGGGCGGCGAGGTCAGGCGTCGGTTCGGCGAGCACCTGGCGCTTGACGAGGATGCCTTCGGGGCGCGGCATGCCGGCAAAGGGGCCAAAATCAGGGAAATCGGCAAGCGGCTGCGGCTCTGCCCAGGAAAGGGCACCGCCGAGAGCGCGTTCGCCCTGGCGCAGGATGACGGGGACAAGCGGGTCGTCCGAGGGGGCGGCGGCAAGACGCGGGCCGGCAAAGCGGATCAGCGTGCCGCCCCTGGCAATCCAGGCTTGCAGCGGATCATAGACATCTGCCGGCAGACGCCCGACATCGGCAAGCACGAGGGCAGACGGGTTCTGGGCCAGGATTTCCGGGATGGCGACGGCCAGATCGGTCTGGCCGGGCTTGACCACGTCGGCATAGGGGCCGAGTGCGCGCTCGATGTAGTAGAGCGGCGAGAGCAGCGGCTGGAAGCCGTCGCCGCTGTCGCCGGAAACAAGGGCAACCTTACGGCGGCGGAAGCCATCGTCGAGCAGGTGGGTGGCGCCGGCGGAAGCAACACCTGCGATCGAGAGGCGGGCGAAATCATTGCGCAGCTCGAAGGGCGCGGCGATCTCGCCGGAGGCTTCGGTGGTGCCGGGCGCGAAATCGACCTGACCGGAGGCGATGACGCGGCCCTGGCGGTCCTGGGCGTCGACGACAAGGCTGCGGGCATCGGACGCATTGAGGCGCGAGAGGGTGACGGTCAGCGCATCGGAGCCGTTGTTGGCGCCGGTGATGGCGACACTCGCTGCGCCGTCGCCTTCGACGATGCGGAATTCGGCGGGCGAGAGGCTGGTGAGATCGGACAGGAAGGGATCTTCCGGGTCGCGGGCGATGCCATCGGAGACATAGGCGAGCGTGCCGGGGCGTTCCGAGGAGAAGGTGGTGCGCAGCGCTTCGATGGTCCTTGCCCGATCGGGGCGCTGCGGATGGGGTGTGGCGGCGGCGAGCTTTTCCAGCGCCACGGCTGCAGTGCCGGGGATCGCGTCATGAGTCGGATCTGCGGTGAAGACGATCGATACGGGCAGGCTGCGGTCGGCGGCATCGCCGATCAGCGCGGTCGCTGTTTCGACGCGGCGATCCCAGTCGCCGACGGTTGCCCAGCCATTGTCGACGACGAGCAGCAGCGGCCCGTCACCGGAGAGGGTGGCGTTGCGCGGATTGAGCACCGGGTCGGCCAGCGCGAAGATGACGATCGCGGCCATCAGCATGCGCAGCAGCGTCAGCCACCAGGGGCTTTTCGAGGGCGTTTCTTCGCGCTTCAACACGCCGGCCAGGATCTTGAGCGGCGGGAAGACTTCCGCCTTGGGCCGCGGCGGCGTGAGCTTCAGCAGCCACCAGATCAGCGGCAGCGCGAGCAGGGCGCCGAGAATGGCGGGAGCGCCGAAGGCCAGGGGGATACCGAACATCAGCCCGCACTCCTGTTGACGGCGGGCGGCATGCCCGACAGGTGCATGTGGACGGCGACGAGGGCCTCGGAGGCGAGGCGATCGGTGCGGTTATGGGTAAAGCTCCAGCCCATGCGGCGCAGCTGGTCCGACATCGAGTCACGCCTCGCAAGATAGGCCTGCTGGTAGTCTTCGCGCAACGTTTCGGCGCGGCCGGAAGTTAGCTTTTCGCCGGTTTCGGGGTCGGTGAATTCGGTGCGGCCGGTATAGGGGAAGGTTTCTTCGGCGGGATCAGCAACCTCAACCACATGGCCGCGCAGGCCGCGACGGGCAAGCGGCGTGATGCGCTCCATCACCCGGTCGGCATCATCGAGGAAATCGCCGATCAGCACGATGTCGCTCGATCCCCGGATCATGCGGGTATCGGGCAGTCCTTCGGTGATGGGGGCATGCATGATGGCTGTCGCCAGCCGTTCGGCGGCGTTGCGGGCGGAGACCGGCTCCATGATGCCCGGGCAGCCGATGCGTTCGCCGGAGCGGGCGAGGATTTCGGCGAGTGCCAGCATCAGGACGAGCGCGCGGCTTTCCTTGGAGACTGAGGCGAGCGTCGACTTGTACATCATCGACGGCGACATGTCGGCCCAGAGCCAGACGGTGTGGGCCGCTTCCCATTCGCGGTCTCGGATATACATATGGTCGTCGCGTGCCGAGCGGCGCCAGTCGATGCGCGAGAAGCTCTCACCATCGGCATAGGGGCGGAACTGCCAGAAGTTTTCGCCGATGCCGCGCTTGCGGCGCCCATGCCAGCCGGCGATCACGGTGTTGGCGATACGCTTTGCCTCGACCATGCAATCGGGCACCAGCACGGCGCGCTGGCGGGCGCGCTTCAGCACTTCGCTTCCGGGTGTCTGCTCGACGATCTGGCCGATCGATGCCACGCGGTTAAGGCCTCCCTTACTTGCGCAGGTCGGAAACGAGGCCCGCGATCACGTCGCGGACGGTCATGCCCTCGGCGCGGGCCGGGAAGGTCAGCGCCATGCGGTGCTCGAGCACCGGTTCGGCGAGCGCATGCACGTCGTCGATGGAGGGAGCAAGGCGGCCTTCATAAAGCGCCCGGGCTCGGGCGCAGAGCATGAGGGCCTGGCCTGCGCGGGGGCCTGGACCCCAGGCGACATTTTTGTCGGTGGATGCATTGCCATGGCCGGGGCGGGCGGAGCGGACCAGCGAGAGGATGGCATCGACGACAGTATCGGAAACCGGCATCTGGCGGATCAGCTTCTGGATTTCCATCAGCCGCTCGCTTGAGATGACGGCAGTTGCGCGGCGGTCGCTGACACCAGTGGTTTCCAGCAGGATCTGCCGCTCGGCGGCGAGTTCCGGATAGAGAACGTCGACCTGCAGCAGGAAGCGGTCAAGCTGGGCTTCCGGCAGCGGATAGGTGCCTTCCTGCTCTAGGGGGTTCTGGGTCGCGAGCACGTGGAAGGGGGCGGGCAGCTGGTAGGGCTGGCCGGCGATGGTGACGTGATATTCCTGCATCGACTGCAGGAGCGCAGACTGGGTGCGGGGGCTGGCGCGGTTGATTTCGTCGGCCATCAGCAGCTGGGCGAAGACCGGACCCTTGACGAAGCGGAAGGAGCGGCGCCCCGTGTCGTCCTGGTCCATGACTTCGGTGCCGAGGATGTCCGAGGGCATGAGGTCGGGCGTGAACTGGATGCGGTTCGCGTCAAGGCCGAGAACGGTGCCGAGTGTGGTGACGAGCTTTGTCTTGGCAAGGCCGGGAACGCCGACGAGCAGCGCATGGCCGCCGGAGAGGATGGCGAGCAGGGTGTTTTCGACGACCTTTTCCTGGCCGAAGATTACCTTCGCCACTTCCTGGCGGATCGTGGCAATGTCAGCGAGCGCCTTTTCGGCCTCAGCGACAATCGCCTTCTCATCCAGTGCGACATCGGGATTTGGCATCATGCCCATGGTCTGCTCCAATTGGTGTTGGCCTGGTCCGGCGAATCGAACGGACGCGCGAGGTGCATGTTACTGAAACTAACTTATTGGCGAGAGGACGGCTGACAAGGACGTTTCGAATGACTATCTCGTGACTGTTATGGACTAAAGACAAAACCGGGACGCAAAGATGGCAGGCGACACGCTGAAGGCGACGACGGATGCGGCGGGACTGGCGGCGCTGATTTCCCGCGCGTCAGCGCAAACATCCGGCGGAAAGCCGACGCTCCCCCCGGTGGAACGCTGGGAACCGCCGTTCTGCGGCGATCTCGACATGGAAATCCGCGCCGACGGCACCTGGTTCTACATGGGGACACCGATCGGGCGTGCGCCTCTGGTGAGGCTGTTTTCGACCGTTTTGCGCAAGGATGAGGACGGCAAGACTTACCTCGTCACGCCTGTGGAAAAGGTCGGCATCCGGGTCGAGGACGCGCATTTCGTCGCCGTCGAGATGAGCGCGACCGAAGAGGCGGGTGAGTCGGTGCTGACGTTTCGCACCAATGTCGGCGATGTCGTCGAGGTCGGGCCGGAGCATGAGCTGCGCTTCGGGATTGTCGGGGACAACCACGAACTGAAGCCCTATCTCGTCGTTCGCGGGCGGCTGGAGGCTCTCGTATCGCGCGCCGTGATGTATGATCTCGTCGAGCGCGGGGAGGTGGTCGATGTCGAGGGCAAGGCGATGTTTGCCGTTCGGTCGCGCGGTGTGATCTTCCCGATCATGCCTGCCGACGAACTCGATCAACTGTTGCGATGAGATCAATGACCTTTACCGCCGATGATTTTCGCCGCCGGGCGCTCGAGCAGCTTGGCGCGCCGCTCGAGCATGCCTGGCGCGACCATGGCGACCATGTGCTCAATCCCGAAACCATCCTTAAATACGAAGAGCTGACGCTGAAGGATGCGGCCGTCTTGATCGGCGTCATCGACGATTGCGATGATGCGCGGATCATTCTGACCCAGCGTACCGACAAGCTGCGCAAGCACGCGGGCCAGATCGCCTTTCCCGGCGGTGGCATTGATGCGACGGATGCGTCGCCCGAGGAGGCGGCCTTGCGCGAGGCGGAAGAGGAGATCGGTCTCGACCGCCGTTTCGTCGAGACGGTCGGGCGGCTGCCGCAATATCTGGCGGGAACCGGTTTCCGGATCCAGCCGGTGCTGGCCGTCGTGCAGCCCGGTTTCTCGCTGACGCTCAATCCCGACGAGGTGGACAGTGTCTTCGAGGTGCCGCTGTCCTTCCTGATGGACCCGGCCAATCACCGGCAGGACAGCCGCATGTGGCAGGGCTCTGTCCGGCATTTCTACGTGATGCCCTACCGCGAACGGCATATCTGGGGCATTACGGCCGGGATCATCCGGACGCTCTATGAAAGGCTTTATGCATGACCAATCTTGCCGATCGCGACTGGTTCCAGGCGCCTGCCTTGAAGCGGGTCATGACGCTCCTGAACAGCGGTGGGGCGGAAACGCGGGTGGTCGGCGGCGCGGTGCGCAACAGCCTGATGGGACTTCCCGTGGGCGATATCGATCTTGCGACGACGCTTCTTCCGGAAGAGGTGAGCGGGCGGGCGGCGGCCAAGGGCATCAAGGCGGTGCCGACCGGCATCGAGCATGGCACGGTGACGCTTGTTGTCGATGGCAAGGGGTACGAGGTGACGACGCTGAGGCGCGACGTCGAAACCAACGGACGGCATGCGCAGGTGGCCTTCGGTGCAACGTGGCAGGAGGATGCCGATCGGCGCGACCTCACGATCAATGCGCTCTATGTCGGCGCCGACGGCGAGGTGGTCGATCTCGTCGGTGGCCTGAAGGATATCGAGACGAAGACCGTGCGCTTCATCGGCGATGCCGAGCAGCGGATCGCGGAGGACTATCTCAGGGTGCTGCGCTTCTTCCGCTTCTTTGCCCATTATGGCAGTGGTCGTCCTGATACGGATGGCCTGAAGGCCTGCGCCCGGGCGCGGACGCAGCTCAAGACGCTGTCGGCGGAGCGGGTGTGGAGCGAGATCAAGAAGCTCTTGTCCGCGCGTGATCCGGGCCGGGCGCTGCTCTGGATGCGGCAGTCGGGTGTTTTGACCGAAATCCTGCCGGAAACGGAAAAATGGGGCATCGATGCGATCCCCGGTTTGATCGCGGCCGAACAGGCGCTTGGCTGGGAGCCGGATGCGCTCTTGAGGCTTTGCTCGATCGTGCCCAAGGATGCGGCGCGGCTGGTCACACTTTCCGAGCGGCTGCGTCTTTCGAATGCCGAGGCCCTGGCGCTCGACCGCTTTGCCCGGGCGCCAAAGCCGCAGGAGACGGTGACCGATGTCGCCTTCGACCGTGATCTCTACCGCTTCGGCAAGGATGGCATGATCTCCATGCTGAAGCTTGAGCTTGCTTCGGCGCGCGCGCGCGCCGAGGGGGACCAGAAGGCGATGGCCCGCAGCGCCCGGCTGTTTTCGCTGCTCAGGCGGGCCGAGGGTTTCGTGCGGCCTGTGCTGCCGATCAAGGGCGCCGACGTGCTTGCGGCCGGCATTCCGGCGGGGCCGAAGGTCGGGGAGATTCTCGGCAAGCTCGAGGAAGGCTGGATCGCCTCGCAGTTCAACTTGAGCCGCGAGGATCTGCTGGCACGGATCAAAGCGCTGGTGGGCTCCTGAGGGCGATCACCGAAGCCGTCATTACGGTTGCCGTGTGAATTGGATTTCCGTCACATGCTCAACAAAGAGTGTCCGCCGCCGCGCAATCCGGTGGCGAGCCCTGGAACGTATCCCATCCGGCTTCACACGATCGACATGATGTCGGTCAGCCTTTCAGAGGAGGGACTTCCATGAACCGCATCGCATTCGCATTCGTCGCCGTCGGCATGACCTTCGCCGCGTCCTCGGCACATTCCGCCAACATCGTCGAGACCGCCCAGCAGGCCGGCAGCTTCAAGACGCTGCTTGCGGCCGCCCAGGCCGCAGGTCTCGTCGACGCACTCTCGGGCGGCGGCCCGCTCACGGTCTTTGCGCCGACCGACGAAGCCTTTGCAGCGCTTCCGGCGGGCACCGTCGAGAACCTCCTCAAGCCTGAAAACAAGGACCAGCTCGCTGCGATCCTCAGCTACCATGTCGTTGGCCGCGAGCTGACATCTACCATGCTGCCGGGCCGCACCATCCATGTCCGCACCCTCAAGAGTGGCGGTGACCGGACGCTGGCTGTGAGCAAGTCGGGTTCGGGCGTGACCGTCGATGGCGCCAATGTGGTTTCGGCCGACATCCGTACCGATAACGGCGTGATCCATGTGATCGACAAGGTGATGCTGCCGAGCAGCTGAGCCAGACCTTGCCATTGCGGAGCCCGGTGTTCGGGCTCCGCGTCCTGCACCCTTCCGGATGACGCGCATGGCCGGTCAGGCCGTCGTTGGCTGATCCTCGCGGATCCGTTCCTTGATGTGGTCCACCATCGAAGGTCGAATGACCTCCTCGCCATGGGTCACACGCAGATGCTCCACCGCGCGACGGACGACTTCCGCCTCTTTTTCAGCGCGGGTATGCCAGTGGCAGCCGGGAACAAGGGTTCCACATTCGAAGCGTTTCATGATCGTCTCCTCCGTGTCATGACCATCCGATCAAACGCCGGCCTTGGGGTTTTGTTCGACGGACAGCCAAAAAAGAAGCCCGCATCAAGGTGCGGGCGAGGCAGGACAACCGACGCGGTGGATAGGAATTCTCAGTCGGGCATTGCCCAGGCATGAAAGACAGAGCGCGGCTGGGTGCGCTTGCCGCGGTGGGCGCCCGACTCGATGTCATTTGCGGCAACACGGTCGGCCAGGTCCTTGCCGGCGAGACCCAGCCGGACCTGTTCGACGAAATAGGAATGGGGCAGGTCAACATCGCTCGACGCACGCAACTGTTCCGCCAGGCGATCGATCAGTTCAGGCGCTTCGATCGCACGGTCTGCGGTGGTACTCACACGGGGCATGGAAGCTGTGCTGGACGGGTTCATCGCAATCTCCTCCTCGATACTGCGTGAGGCGGCAGAATGGAGCGAGGCGCATGCGTGCGCAATGCAAACTGTCAAGTTCCAGACACACTTTGCCGTAAGCGGCGGAAATCCCCGGCCATTCTTTTTCGTGATCGGACGGGGCACCGGCGATGTCAGCGGTAACCCTTGGCCTTAGGGATAACGAACGAGCGGCGGCAACGAAGAGAGGATTGATTCGACATTGCCTCCGGTCTTCAGGCCGAAGATCGTGCCCCGGTCGTAAAGCAGGTTGAACTCGACGTAGCGGCCACGGCGAACCAGCTGCTCCTCGCGATCCTCTTCGGTCCAGGGCGTGTTGAAATTGGCCCTGACGATCTTCGGATAGACGAGATTGAAGGCCCGGCCGACGTCCTGGACAAAGGCGAAGTTTGCGTCCCAGCCGCCTTTCTCCGGATCGGCAGTCAGCCAGTCGAAGAAGATCCCGCCGATGCCACGTGCCTCGTTGCGATGGGGCAGGAAGAAGTATTCGTCGCACCACGTCTTGTAGGCGGGATAATCGGCGATCTCCGGATGCCGCTGGCAGGTGACCTCCATTGCCCGGTGGAAAAGGCGGGTGTCTGGATCCTCCTGGGTACGGCGCCGGTCGAGCACGGGCGTGAGATCGGCACCGCCACCGAACCACTGGCTGGACGTTACGACCATGCGGGTGTTCATATGCACTGTGGGAACATGGGGATTGACCGGGTGGGCGATGAGCGAAATTCCCGACGCCCAGAAGCGTGGATCTTCCTCCGCGCCCGGCATCTGCTTGCGGAATTCGGGGGAGAATTCGCCATGCACGGTCGAGGTATGTACGCCGACCTTCTCGAAGACGCGGCCATACATCATCGACATGCGACCACCGCCGCCCTTGCCCTCTTCGCGCTGCCAGTCCTTTGCCTGGAAACGACCGGGTTCGCGATCGGCCATGGGGCCGGTGACTTCGTTCTCGAGGGCCTCGAAGGAGGCACAGATCGTGTCGCGCAGACTTTCGAACCAGGCGCGGGCCGCCACCTTCTTGTCCTCGATGTCCTCGGGCAGGCCTTTCGGCAGAACCGGTCGCTCCATGTCGTCCCCCTTTAACGCTCTCAGGACAAACGAATATCAGGTGAAATCGCGGGCGACCATATCGGGGTGGGGGTGTCCCCGTAAAATCGACTCGCCTTCCGGTTTTGCCTGGATTAATCTTGGGGCCATGCGAGGGATTTCATGACGAAGATGCCCGGTCCGCCACCCTTTGCCGGCTTGAAGAAGCGCATTGCTGATCACCGCGCCGGTGTAGCCGGGCGGATCGGCGGGCAGTTCGTGCGGGAAACCTATTGCCTGACCCGCGAGGAGGCCCGTGCCAAGGCACGGGAGTGGTTCGACACCTTTCCGAAGGCCGCCTACTGGACCGAGGTGGAGAGCTGGCGGCAGCTCGACGGCGACCAGATCGAGTTCACCATGCGGCGACTGCCCTCCGCCGATTGATCCCGTCATGTTTGAGATGGCCCGAGGCGGCCTGCGATCGGCCATTTTTCGAGGAATAAGATCGGGATCGCTAAAATTCTAACATTCGGAGAAAGCCGATAACAAAACCTCGTCGCTAGAGTGTTCGATACACAGCCGGTATGACGCCGGCGCCGGATCGACATGACATGCGACACAGGGTTTTCTCATGAGTTCAGTTTGGCTCAATCCGTCTTCGGCCAATGCGGCTTCGATGGCGAGAGCGTCCGCGCCTTCGGTGGAGCGGACGGAGAGACCGGCGCCACCAGCGCCGGCGCGCGAAACCCAGACCGACAACTCCTCCTACTGGTCGATCTCCACGACGATGCGAGCCGGCAGCCTGTCGATGGGCAGCGTGCAGGAGGCAAGCGAGATTGCTGCGGCGCAGACAGACACGGCAGCACTCGGGCTCGAACAGGCCACTGAAATGGTGGCGCGGATGCAGCAGAAGCTCGTGTTCGCCAAGGCGGTCGGTGCCGATCGCGATGCCATCAACAACGACATTGCCCAGATGAAGGCCGATCTCGGTGCTCTGGTCGAGGACAGCTCCTTCAACGGCGAAAACTGGCTCAAGGTCGAGGCCGGCGGTCGCCCAAAGGTGACCTCGGTGCTGGCGTCGGTGACGGCCGCCGCCAATGGTGACCTGTCCATCAACATGGTCGATTTCGATACCGCAAAGTCAACATTGGTGTCCCGGCAGGAGGCCAGGGATGGCATGCTGACCCGCGCCTATGCCGGCACGACGATGGGCGGCACGCCCTACAATTATTTCGTGATGGATGCTCAGCCGCAGGTGCCGAACGAGCCGGGCGCGCGTGAGATCCGGATCGACAGCCGTACCACGAGCGATGAAATCGACGGCATGATCTCGACACTCAACCGCGTGCTGATCGATATGGTCGGGGCGGGTGGTGAGGTCAACATGCTGCGCGGCCAGGTCACCGGCAGCGACCTTCTGACTACGGGTCTGCAGGGGGAGGGCGAACCCGCCCTCAGCCGTCTGGTCGATCCGGAGCTGAATGAACAGGATGCGCGCCTGTCGGCGGAGAAGGTCCAGCAACAGTTGCGGGCTTCAGCGCTCAACATGGCCAATGTGTCGATGACGTCATGGTTGAAGCTCTGACGCCAAGCCTCTGAGCCGGAAACGAAAAGGCCCGCTTCGCGCGGGCCTTTTGCTCTCCGGCAGGTTTTCAGGTCTTGGCCCGGGGGCGCCTGGTCTTGCCGCGCGGCAGCGGGACCATGATCGGCGTGGCGGCTTTCTGCACCTCTGGCGCCGGTTCGGCGTCTTTCGACGGGGCGACTTCCTCCGCAATGGCGGCGGCTGCAGCCTGTGCCGCCTCCGTCTCTGCTGTTTCCAGAGCTTCCGGCAACGGGGCCGTCGGAAGCTCTGGTTCAGGTTCGATCATGACCGGGTCCGGAGCCGCCTCGACCAGTACCGGGACGGCTTCGGCTTCTGCCGGTTCTGCTGCCGGTGCCTGTGGTTCCGGTACCGCTGCTTCGACCTTGGGGACGAACGCTGGAATGGGTTCGACCGCCACCACATCTGGAGGAGCCGAGGCGGCGGGGGCCTGTCCGCTCAGGATCTGCTCCAGGATCTTCGTCACCTGCAGGGCGGTCGGCAGATCGGTGTTCGTCGAATGACCGCAGAAGGGCACCTTGATGTCGGTCGCGATCTTGGGGCGCGAGTTGATCTCGCCGAACCAGTCGAGTTCGCCGACGACGTCGATGACTTCGGTGAAAGCCTCCGGCATCTTGATGCGGCCGCCGAAGGTGACGATGCGGGCGGAGTTGGCGAGGGTTTCAAGACGAGCCTTGTCGGCGTCCTTCAGCGCATAGAGAGCATCTGCAATCACCCGGTTGCCGCGGGAATGGCCGGCGATCAGGGTGAAGGACAGCGTCGGATCGGCAAGCAGTGTCGCCACGGTGTCGGCGTCGAGTCCGGTCTTGCGGCCGCTGTCGGCGTCCTCGTCGCGCTTGCCGTAGGCGCCGAGCTTGGGGCGGCCGACGACATCATCGATCACCTCGAGATTGCTGCGGACATGGCCGAGCCAGCCGAAGAGGAAGGCGCCGCCGATGGCCTCGTTGAGGAGGTCGCCGAGGCCGTAGCCAGAGACGACGGCTGCCACCGGTGCGTCGATCGCATCGGCGACATTGCGGGCGAAGGCGGCCGCGCCAATTGCCGATCCGCCGATCCCTGCCACCGCCATGGCGCGGACTTGTCTGCCGCCGCGCAGGCGAAACTCCTCGACGCTGTCGCAGAGCGTGAGCATGCCGCCGCCGGTTGGCGGGACGATCATGATCAGGCCCTCGGAGGCAAGGCTGTCGCTGATGTAGAAGGCCTCATCAGCCGTCAGGGCCTTCACATCGTAATACAGCGCGTCCATGCCGGTGTTTCGAAGCCGCCAGGGTTCCAGCGCGGCGTTTCGGACCGGGCGCTGGCTCAAGCGCTCGGGAAAGCTCAAGGAACGGGCGAACTGGGTCAAACCCAGGGCGAATGCTGTCTCAAACATGACTCCATCTCCCATTTTTGCTGCGATGCAACATAACGGTTTTCGGATAAATAAGCAATGCGCGAAACGGTCGCGCGCGCACGCGTCATGCGGGAAGCGAAAAAGGCTGTTGACCTCAACTGCGATTGAGGTTGCATCTTGGATGCCCATCCGGGTTACGAGGGGCGGAAGATGCAGAAAACTCAATGTTCAGGACGGAAAGCCGGTTTGGCGGAGGGCCTCGCCTGTGATCATGGCGGCGGACATCGCGACGTTGATCGAGCGCTGTCCCTCGACCATCGGAATGATGACGCGATGGTCGGCTACTTCATGCACGTGCTCGGGCACACCGGCGCTTTCCCGACCGAAGAGGAGGATGTCGTTCGGCGCATAGTCGAAGGTCATGTAGGGCAGGGCGGCCTTTGTGGAGGCGAGAACCAGCCGTCGGCCTTCCGCCAGACGCCAGGCGTCGAAACGCTCCCAGTTGACGTGACGGGTCATCGCGACGCTTGCAAGATAATCCATGCCGGCGCGTTTCAGGTTCTTGTCGGAGAGCACGAAGCCGGCCGGCTCGATGATGTCGACCTTCAGCCCGAGGCAGGCAGCGAGCCGCAGGATCGTGCCGGTGTTGCCGGGGATGTCGGGCTGGTAGAGGGCGATGCGGAGCTCGGTCATGGACGGGTCTTAAGCGATCCCTCGGTGTGGCTCAAGGCGATGTGCGGCGCCAGGACGCTGCCTGTGTTCGGCGTGCAACAGTTGTGCCGGAATGTCGCTCTCGCGGCAAAAGCCGGCTGGCAAAAACATCGGCTGCCCGATAGAACAAGGCTCTTCTTAAACACAAAAAAGCGGGAGGGCCATCGATGGATCTATTCGGTATTTCGCGCCAGCCCCGATTTCTGGCTGCTGCCGCCTGAGCGCGTCACCTCCGCCTCTTTTCCCAAACTGATTCATCCTGCTGCCGCAAGCGGCCTCAATCATTGAATATTCGCGTTTTAGCGCTGCCATTTTCCGGTGCCGCCTGCGCGCCATTCTGGAGATTTTCCATGTTCTCGTGGTTCGAAAACCGCCTGAATCCGTATCCGGCCGATGAGCCGGCCCTGCCGCCCAAGGGCCTCGTCGCCTTCTGCTGGCACTATACCAAGCCCGCCGGCTGGTGGCTGGCGCTGCTCGGGCTCTGCTCGGGCCTCATCGCCGTTGCCGAAGTGTTCCTCTACCAGTTCCTCGGCAATATCGTGGACTGGTTGTCGACCGCCGAACGCGCCACTTTCCTGCAGACGGAAGGCGACACGCTCGCCTGGATGGCGGCGCTGCTGCTGATCGGTCTGCCGGTGCTGGGCGTGGTCCATACGATCACCATGCACCAGGTTCTGGCCGGCAACTTCCCGATGATTGCGCGCTGGCAAATGCACCGTTTCCTGCTGCGTCACTCGATGACCTTCTTTGCCAACGAGTTCGCCGGTCGCGTCTCGACCAAGGTGATGCAGACGGCGCTCTCCATCCGCGAGAGCGTCATGAAGATCATCGACGTCTTCATCTATGCAACGACCTTCTTCGTCTCGATGCTGGCATTGGTCGCGTCCGTCGACTGGAGGCTCGGCGTACCGCTTGTGGTCTGGCTTGCGATCTATGCGCTGATCCTGCGCCACTTCATCCCGAAGCTGCGCAAATCCTCCAGCGAGCAGGCCGATGCCCGATCGATGATGACGGGCCGGATCGTCGATAGCTACACCAACATCGCGACGGTGAAGCTGTTCTCGCATGCAGGACGCGAAGAGGTCTATGCACGCGAAGGCATGGATGCCTTCCTCGGCACGGTTCACCGGCAGATGCGGCAGATCTCGCTTCTCAACATCTGCGTCGACATCAACAACGTGCTGGTGCAGTTCTTCGTCGCGGCGCTTGGCATCTGGTTCTGGCTGAATGGCACTGTCACGGTCGGTGCGATCGCGGTCGCCATCGGTCTTTCCATGCGCATCAACGGCATGTCGCAGTGGATCATGTGGGAAGTGGCTGCCCTCTTCGAAAACATCGGCACGGTCTATGACGGCATGGGCATGATGACGAAGGGACATGACATCGTCGACAAGCCGGCCGCCAAGGCGCTGGCCGCGCCGAAGGGCGAGATCGTCTATGACGCCGTGCGCTTCCACTACGGCAAGCAGAAGGGCGTGATCGAGGATTTCTCGCTGACCATCAAGGCGGGCGAAAAGGTTGGTCTGGTCGGTCGCTCGGGTGCGGGCAAGACGACGCTGATGAACCTGCTCCTGCGCTTCTACGATCTGGAGAAGGGCAAGATCCTGGTCGATGGCCAGGATATCTCTGCGGTCAGCCAGGACAGCCTGCGGGCGCTTGTCGGCGTCGTCACGCAGGACACCTCGCTCCTGCACCGGTCGATCCGCGACAACATCGCCTATGGCCGGCCGGAGGCCACCGATGCCGAGGTTATTGAGGCGGCGAAGCGGGCCAATGCGTGGGAGTTCATCCAGTCCCTCTCCGACATGCAGGGCCGGAGCGGCCTCGACGCGCATGTCGGCGAGCGCGGCGTGAAGCTGTCGGGCGGCCAGCGGCAGCGTATCGCGATTGCCCGCGTCTTCCTCAAGGATGCACCGATCCTGGTGCTCGACGAAGCGACGTCGGCGCTCGACTCGGAAGTCGAGGCGGCGATCCAGGAAAGCCTGTTCAAGCTGATCGAGGACAAGACGGTGATTGCAATCGCGCATCGGCTCTCCACGCTGACGCAGATGGACCGGCTGATCGTGCTCGACAAGGGGCGGATCGTCGAAGAGGGCACGCATCAGCAGCTGGTCGCGAATGGCGGCATCTATGCCGATCTGTGGAACCGCCAGTCCGGTGGTTTCCTCGCCGATCAGACTGAGGTCGCGGACGAGGCGCAAGGGGCTGCGGCCGAGTAAGGCTCTGGCCATTCTGGCCGGATATCGAGCACATGGGAGATGGGGCAGTGATGCCCCATTTCGCTTTTTGTCGAGCTGTTCTGAGGCTGCGATGCGTGTGTCGGAGTGCTCACCTGTGCAGAAGGGGGCTAAGGGGCCAGATCTGCCCTTGGTGGTGTAAGGGTTTGTTAGAACAGGGCTGTCAGGCAGGACAGCGGGGTTTTCCCGCCTTCGTCCTCCTTTTCAAGCTCGGATTTCTCTCGTGAAAAATCTCAAGATCAAGTTTCTCCTGCCATTTCTGTTCGGCCTGATGGTGGTCGTTTCCCTGGGCCAGGGGGCAATCGCCGTGCGTTCCTTCACCGACATGAGCGGCCAGATGCAGGCGCTCGGTTCGCGCCTTGACCGCTCGATGATGACGGCTGAACTGGACTCGCTGTTCGGCGAAGTGCGCCGGCTCAATCTGATGGTCCTCAACGCCGGCAATGCTGCGGAAAAGCAGGCGCTTGTCGATGAGCTTGCCGTGGCCAGAGATCGTCTCGATGCAGCCGTTGCCCGCTTCGAGAGCGGTATCAGCCTGCCCGGTGTGCGCGAGCATTTCGACGTCTTCAAGTCGGCACTTGACCAGTATCAGACGCTTGACGAGAGCTTTGTCGAGCAGGCGCTGTCTTCCAAGCTCTACAAGGCCAAGGAGACCATCGCCGCGATGGTGCCCGTCGGTGCCGCTGCCGGCCAGAGCCTGAAAGAGATCGTTGCCCTTAATCACGCGGCGGGCGACGAGGTTCGTGTCGAGGCGGACGCGTCTGCAACGCTGGCGCTTCGACTGTCGCTTGCCGCCGTGATCCTTGCTGCGCTGATGGCGGTTGCCGCTGCCGTGGCATCGATCCTCCGGGTGGCCAGGCCGATCTCCGCGATCACCGACTCCATGCGGCAGCTTGCATCGGGGGACACGGCTGCGGCGATCCCCTTCGCCGACCGCAGGGACGAGATCGGCGACATGGCGGCTGCCGTCGCCGTCTTCCGCAACAACGCAATCGAGCGCGGGGCGCTTGAACGGCAGGCCGAGGAACACCGCAGCCTGAGCGACACCGAGCGCCTGCAGCGCGAGGAGCAGAGGGCGCGTGAGGCCGCCGACGTGCAATTTGCCGTCGAGCGTTTGGCCGGCGGACTGCAGAAGCTCTCCGACGGCGATCTGGCTGTCGAGATCCGCGAGAGCTTTGTCGACCATCTCGACCCGCTGCGCGTCAATTTCAACCACTCTGTCGAGCGGCTGCGTGATGCGATGCAGGCCGTTGGCGAGAATGCCCGGGCGATCGATGCCGGCGCCAGCGAGATGCTTGCGGGTTCTGAAGACCTCGCCAAGCGGACGGAGCAGCAGGCAGCCTCGGTCGAGGAGACTGCTGCCGCGCTGGAGCAGGTCACCACCGCCGTCAAGGACAGCGCGGTCCGCGCAGAAGAGGCGGGTGCCCTCGTCGGACGGACGCGTGTCGGTGCCGAACGCTCCGGCGAGGTCGTGCGGCGTGCCGTCGAGGCCATGCAGGCGATCGAGAAGTCTTCGAGCGAGATCTCGAACATTATCGGCGTGATCGACGAGATCGCGTTCCAGACCAATCTGCTGGCGCTCAATGCCGGGGTCGAAGCGGCACGTGCCGGCGACGCGGGCAAGGGCTTCGCCGTCGTCGCACAGGAGGTTCGCGAACTGGCCCAGCGTTCGGCCCATGCGGCGAAGGAGATCAAGGGTCTCATCACGGCTTCGGGGGATCAGGTGCGCACCGGCGTCGCTCTCGTCGGAGAAACGGGGCAGGCGCTGGAAGCGATCGTGCGCGAGGTGCAGGAGATCAACCAGAACGTTGCGGCGATCGTCACCTCGGCGCGTGAGCAGTCCACCGGGCTTGCCGAGATCAATTCGGCGGTCAACCTGATGGACCAGGGCACGCAGAAGAATGCGGCCATGGTGGAGCAGTCGACGGCGGCAAGCCACACGCTTCACCAGCAGGCGAACGCGCTGATGCAGCTTCTGGGGCAGTTCCGCCTCGGCGGTCAGGCGCATTCGCCCGTGGCCGTGCGCGGCCCATCTGCCGCCGCCCGCCCGCCGCAGGCCTCGCCGGCCCGCGCGCTCGGGCAGAAGGTCGCCAACGCGTTCCGGGGCAATGCGGCGGCCGCTGCCGAGTGGTCGGAGTTCTGATACAGATCTCGCCTTCGGGCTTCAGTCTGACGAAACGGGGCAGCAATGCCCCGTTTCGCGTTGCAGGCATATCCGGCCACATTCATGCCGCTGATCGGTTCATCTGCCGAATTGGCTTGTCGCCGATGCGGGCAGGCGGCTATGGCGTGGCTGCGGGCCACAGGATCTCGTCCGTGGCGGACATCTGCGGAGCGATATGCTGAAATATCTCGATTGGTTCTGGGCGGTTCTGGCCGGGGCGCTGCTGGCGGTGATGGTAACCATCAACAGCGGACTTGCGGCCCATACCACGCCTTTTACCGCCTCTTGGGTGGTGCATGGCGTCGGAGGCCTTGCCGCCTTCGTCCTGCTGATCGCCAATGTCGTCCTGGCGCAGCGTTCTGGGCGGATCGCCAGTGGTGCCAAGGCGCCGTTCTGGTCCTATCTCGGTGGTGCGCCGGGGGCTTTCGCGGTGGCGCTGAGTTCCATCGCGGTCAATTCGGAACTGGCGCTGGCTGGCGGTCTGTCATTGCTGCTCGTCGGGCAGATCCTGTTCGGCCTGGTGTCCGACCAGTTCGGCCTGTTCGGGACGCCGAAGCGGATGCTGAACCGTTTCGACCTGCTGGCGACCATCTGTGTGATCGGTGGCAGCGCGCTGCTCATCTTTTCGAAGGGGGGCTGAACATGTTCGGTGCCGTTCTCATCGCGCTTGCCGGCGGGGCTGCGGTTGGCATGAGCCGCTCGCTCAACGGGCGCCTGACCATGGACCGCGGGCCGTTCACCGCCTCAGCCTGGAACCACTGGGTCGGCTTCCTGCTGCTGAGCGTCTACATCGCCTTTCTGCATCGGACCGGGCTGCCGCTGCTTGCCGAAACCCCTTTCTTCTACCTGACCGGTGGCGTCATCGGCGCCGTCTTCGTCGTGATCAGTTCGCATGTTTTCCCGCGGATCGGCGCGGCCCGCTCCGGGCTTTTGATCATCGGCGGCCAGATGATCACCGGCCTTCTCATCGACCTCCTTAGGGGAACGGCGCAGTTCCATGTCGGCCAGCTGGCGGGCGTGGCGCTGATCCTGGTCGGAATCTACCTCACGCGATATACGCGCTGAGCTTTCCTCGCGCCGACGTCCTCACGCCGATCGAACGAGACGGTGCATTTTAGCGATCTTCGAAAGGAAGGGTTTGCGTTTCAGGCGTAGCCTTGAATGACCGGAACACCCATCGAAGGTGCATTCCATGACAGAGGCTGTTCATCATCCTGTGACCCATGCCAGGGAGGCCGAGATCATCGGCCGGAAGGCCGTCGACTTTCTCGGCAAAAACCGGCTGGCGCTCACGCCCCGCAATTTCGAGCTGATCTGCGCCGTCCTGGACGGTCGCGATCCAGCATTGCGGGAGGCCTTTGTTGGTCTCCAGAGACCTGTCAGCCAGATGGCGCTCTCGGCGCTTGCGCAGCGGTTTCTGCCCGAACGCCCGACGCTCGATGCGTTGAAGACCACGAGCGAGGCGGCGCTGGGTGCGCTCGAAGCGTTCCGACGGACGCTTGAAAGTGGCACAGTCTCGGTGGTGGAGGCGCATGGCGGTGCGAGCGAGGTGCTTGCCGATCTCGATGCGCAGATCGGCCGTTGCGTCACAGCGCTTCAGGGCGTGTTCAACCTTGCAGCGCCGGTCCCGCAGGACATGCCCGGCCAGGATCACCTCACAGCGCAGCTGAGTTTCGGGTTGCCGGGCTATGGAGCGCTTGAAGAGCGGCTCGAAGCGCTCTTTTCCGACGGGGAACCGGAAGGCGGCGTGAGCCTCATGCTCTGCCGGATCGAGGGGCTGGAACCCCTTGGCCGTGTCGGTCTCGCCAAGGTCGGAGACTACATGAAGAACACGCTGGCGCGTTTCACCCATCGCCTGATCGACAAGACGGACACGGCCTATTGGACTTCGAGCGATGAGCTCGGTCTTCTGGTCGGTGCGACGAGCGAAAGCTATCTGGCGCAACTCGGCGAGAAGATTGCACGCGTGGTGGCGGATGCGGAAACAATCGCGCGCCGCTCGATCAAGACCATGCCGCCGCTTGCCTGCCGTTTCGGATGCGCGCGCACCTATCGGCGTGTGTTGCCGGCGCAGCTCTACGGGGCCGCGCGCCAGTCGCTGCAACGGGCGGAACTGACGGAAAGCCTGGTTCCTGTCTTCACGGAAGTGTCGGCGGACCTTGCAACGCTCCGGCGCTACGAGGCGCTCTATGGTCGGCGGATGCGTTAAGCTGCAGCGGTCGTTCCTGATGGGGCTACAGCATCTGACCAAATTGTAATGCGGTTCGGCGGCGCAAATGCTTTGCCGTCCCGGGCAAACCGCCTATATCGCTTTTCATGTTCCAAGCTGTTGCCCGATATTTCGAAAACTGGCTCGATCCCTTCGCCCGCACGGACAATCTGCGTCCGCCCGAGAAGATCTGGGCTTTCGTGTGGTTCTATGTCCGCCAGGCCAAGCTCGCCTTCTTCCTGATGGCTGTTTTTGGCGGGGCCGTGGCCATGCTGGAGGCAGGGCTGTTCTGGTTTGTCGGGCGGCTGGTCGATCTTCTTGATACGGTGCCGAAGGAGGCCGGCTGGGAGGGGCTGATTGCCGCGCATGGCGGTGAATTGCTCGCAATGGCGCTGATCGTCCTCGTTGGGCGCTTCATCGTCGTGACGGTGGGCGCTCTGGTCGAGGAGCAGGTGATCGTCCTCAACTTCTTCAACCTGGTGCGATGGCAGGCTCATGCGCATGTGGCGCGCCAGTCGCTCTCCTTCTTCCAGAACGACTTTGCCGGGCGCATCGTGACCAAGGTCTGGTCGGCGGGGCAATCGACCGGGGATCTGCTGACGTCGCTGCTGCAGGTCGTGTGGTTCATGGTGATCTACACCATTTCGACCATGGCGCTGGTTGCACAGCTCGACTGGCGGTTGGCCGCGATCATCGGCGCCTGGGTGGCGATTTTCCTCGTGCTCGCGAGGTATTTCGTGCCGAAGATCCGCCATCATGCACGGGAGACGGCCGAGGCGTCGTCGATGCTGAATGGCCGGCTTGTCGACAGCTATTCCAACATCCAGACGCTGAAGCTTTTTGCCCGCGAGCGGCAGAACGACCATTATATCCGCGCCGGTTTCGACCGGTTTCAGGACACGCTGCGCCCGTTCGCGCGGTTGCTGACCGGCGTGCGGGCTTCGCTTGCCATCCTGTCCGGCTTCATGATTCTGATGGTGGCGCTTCTGTCGGTCGATCTGTGGTTCACCGGTGCGGTGACGGCGGGTGGCGTTGCCTTCACGCTCGGCCTCGTTTTGCGCCTCAACATGCTGCTGGGGCGGATGATGACGCAGTTGAACGGCATCATGCGTAATATCGGCGCCATCCAGAATTCCGCCGAGCTGGTCGCCAAGCCGATCGGACTGACGGACAGGCCGGATGCGACGAAGCTTGAGGTGAAGTCGCCGGAGATCCGCTTCGAGGACGTTACCTTCCATTATGGCCGCAAGACGGGTGCGATCGATCATTTGACACTGACGATAGAGCCTGGCGAGAAGGTCGGCATTGTCGGCCGCTCCGGGGCGGGCAAGTCGACGCTCGTCAACCTGCTCCTGCGCTTCTATGACCTTGAGGGCGGACGCATTCTCATCGACGGACAGGACATTTCGGGAGTCACCCAGGAGAGCCTGCGTTCGCAGATCGGCATGGTAACGCAGGACACGGCGCTTCTGCATCGTTCGATCCGGGACAATATTCTCTTCGGTCGTGAGGATGCGAGTGAGGCGCAGCTGATCAAGGCAGCGGAGCGCGCCGAGGCACTCGACTTCATCCAGCGGCTGGAAGACCAGCGCGGGCGCAAGGGCTTTGACGCGCATGTCGGCGAGCGCGGGGTGAAGCTTTCGGGTGGCCAGCGACAACGCATCGCGATTGCCCGGGTAATGCTGAAGGATGCGCCGATCCTGGTGCTGGACGAGGCGACGTCTGCGCTCGACTCGGAGGTCGAAGCCGCGATCCAGTCCAATCTCGACCGTCTGATGCAGGGCAAGACCGTGCTTGCCATCGCCCACCGCCTGTCGACCATTGCGGCGCTTGACCGGCTGGTGGTCATGGACAAGGGCCGGATCATCGAGCAGGGCACCCATCAGCAATTGGTCGAACGCGGTGGCCTCTATTCCGAGCTCTGGACCCGGCAATCCGGCGGTTTTCTCGATACGGCTGCGGAGACATCAACGGCGTGAGCCGGACCACCTGCCGGTACGGTCGCTCAACTTGCTGCATTGCTTGATAAACTGCCTCTCACACTTGCGTTAAATCAAGCAATTGGGGATGGTACCCATGAAATCCGCGACAACGTGGCTCGTTGTCTGCGGAAGACTGGACAGAATAGATTATCGGGCTTAGAACGCGCCAATCTGGCGGGGAATCTGTGGCTGCACAGTGGCCGGATTGTGATTCCCGCTGCGGGGGCAAATGCGGTGTGTCGCAGGATTGCGAGAGGAAAAAGTGACCGTGAGCGAACACGAGACAACGACAGAACATGCGGGCGAGCCTACGCGCCGCGACTTTCTCTATATGGTGACCGGGATGGCCGGTGCCGTCGGTGCGGGTGCGGTCGCATGGCCGTTCATCGACCAGATGCGTCCGGATGCATCGACGCTCGCGCTCGCTTCGATCGAAGTGGACGTGTCTGCGCTTGAGCCGGGCATGTCGCTGACCGTCAAGTGGCGTGGCAAGCCTGTGTTCATCCGCAACCGAACCGACAAGGAAGTCGAAGAGGCAAAGGCCGTTCAGCTGGCTGACCTCAAGGACCCGGTGGCGCGCAACGCCAATGTCGACGCTGCTGCCGATGCGACGGACCTCGCGCGTTCGGCCGGTGAAGGCAAGGAAAACTGGATCGTCATGATCGGCTCCTGCACCCATCTGGGCTGCGTCCCGCTTGGTCAGGCCGGAGACTTCGGCGGGTGGTTCTGTCCCTGCCACGGCTCGCACTACGATACGGCGGGCCGTATCCGCAAGGGTCCCGCACCGACCAACCTGCCGGTGCCGACCTTTGCATTCACATCCGACACTGTCATCGCGATCGGCTGAGGGGATAAGACACAATGAGTGGCCATTCGAGTTACCAGCCGTCCACCGGCGTCGAGAAGTGGATCGATGCGCGCCTGCCGCTGCCGCGTCTGATGTATGACAGCTTCGTTGCCTATCCGGTTCCCCGCAACCTGAACTATGCCTATACCTTCGGTGGCATGCTTTCTGTCATGCTGATCGTGCAGATCCTGACCGGCGTCGTGCTGGCCATGCACTATGCCGCTGAAACGACCGTTGCCTTCAACTCGGTCGAAAAGATCATGCGTGACGTCAACAATGGTTGGCTCTTGCGCTATATGCATGCCAACGGCGCGTCGTTCTTCTTCATCGCCGTCTACCTGCATATTGCCCGTGGTCTCTACTACGGTTCCTACAAGGCGCCGCGCGAAATCCTCTGGATCCTCGGCGTGGTGATCTTCCTTCTGATGATGGCAACCGCCTTCATGGGCTATGTTCTGCCCTGGGGTCAGATGTCCTTCTGGGGCGCGACCGTCATCACCGGCTTCTTCACAGCCTTCCCGTTTGTCGGCGAAACCATCCAGCAGTTCCTGCTCGGCGGCTTTGCGGTCGACAATCCGACGCTGAACCGCTTCTTTGCGCTGCACTACCTGCTGCCGTTCATGATCGCCGGCGTCGTCATCCTGCACGTCTGGGCGCTGCATGTGACCGGTCAGACCAACCCGACCGGCGTCGAAGTGAAGTCCAAGACCGACACGGTACCGTTCACGCCCTATGCAACGCTGAAGGATGCGCTTGGCCTGTCCGTCTTCCTGCTGGTCTTCGCCTACTTCGTCTTCTACATGCCGAACTACCTCGGCCATCCGGACAACTACATCCCGGCCGACTCGCTGAAGACCCCGGCGCATATCGTCCCGGAATGGTACTTCCTGCCGTTCTACGCGATGCTGCGTGCGATCACCTTCGACGTTCTCTTCATCGACTCGAAGCTCGGCGGCGTTCTCGTGATGTTCGGCGCGATCATCGTCCTGTTCTTCCTGCCCTGGCTCGACACGTCGAAGGTTCGTTCGGCTGTCTACCGTCCGTGGTACAAGCTGTTCTTCTGGCTCTTCGTTGCCAACTCGATCCTGCTTGGCTGGCTCGGTGCGATGCCGGCGGAAGGCATCTATGTCGTGCTGTCGCAGGCCGGAACCGCCTACTACTTCGGCTTCTTCCTCGTGATCATGCCGTTGCTCGGTCTGTTCGAGACGCCAAGGCGTATCCCGAACTCGATCACCGAAGCGGTTCTCGAAAAGAGCGGCAAGTCTGCTGCTGCCCAAGCCTGAGCGCGTGAGAGGAAGATAAAATGAAAAAGCTTGTCACGAGCATTGCGCTGATCGCCGCCTTGGCCGGGTTCTCCGGTCAGGCGCTGGCGGCGGAAGGTGGCGACCTGGCCGAGATGACGCATCATGCTGCGCAGACCGGTCACTACCCGATCCTGAAGCCCGAGCAGATGGACTGGTCGTTTGCCGGCCCGTTCGGCAAATATGACAAGGGCCAGTTGCAGCGCGGCCTGAAGGTTTTCACCGAAGTCTGTGCCGCCTGTCACTCGATGAGCCTGGTTGCCTTCCGCACGCTGGAAGACCTGGGTTACTCCGAGGCGCAGGTGAAGGCCTTTGCTGCGAACTATGAAGTGACCGACGGTCCGAATGCGGACGGTGAAATGTTCACCCGTGCAGCGGTTCCGTCTGATCGCTTCCCGTCGCCGTTCCCGAACAAGGAAGCTGCTGCGGCTGCCAACAACGGTGCGGCTCCGCCGGACTTTTCGCTGATCGCGAAGGCCCGTGGCGTCACCCGCGGTTTCCCGACCTTCGTCTTCGACATCTTCACCCAGTATCAGCAGGGCGGTCCGGATTATATCCATGCGCTTCTGACGGGGTACCAGGAGCCGCCGGAAGGCATCGAGGTTGCCGAAGGTACGCACTTCAACCCGTACTTCATCGCTGGCCAGTCGCTCGCCATGGCAGCGCCGCTGTCTGACGGTCAGGTGACCTACGATGATGGCGCGCCGGAAACGCTGGAGCAGTATTCGCTCGACGTGTCCGCCTTCCTGATGTGGGCCGCCGAGCCGCATCTCGAAGATCGCAAGCGCATGGGCTTCATGGTCATGGTGTTCCTGGCGATCTTCACCGCGCTGATCTACCTGACGAAGAAGTCGGTCTACGCGAACAAGGAACACTGATCCCCTGGGATCACGTTTCACGGAAAAGGCGGTCTTCGGATCGCCTTTTTTTGTTGGGGGACCATACCAATCTTGGTACAGTCCCTTGCAACTCCCTTCCGCTCTCAATCGGATGATACATGACGCCCGAAAGCCAGAACTACCTCCTCAGCTCGATCCGCTCGATTCCCGACTATCCGAAGCCCGGGATCATCTTCCGCGACATCACCACACTGCTTGGGGACGCGCGGGCGTTTCGGCGCGCGGTGGATGAGCTTGTTCAACCCTATGTGGGGCTCAAGGTCGACAAGATCGCCGGCATGGAAGCGCGTGGCTTCATCCTGGGCGGTGCCGTCGCGCATCAGCTGTCTGCCGGCTTCGTGCCGATCCGCAAGAAGGGGAAGCTGCCGCATGAGACCGTGCGGATTGCCTACAGCCTGGAATATGGCGTGGACGAGATGGAGATCCACATGGACGCGGTCAAGCCCGGCGAGAAGGTGATCCTGGTCGACGACCTGATCGCCACCGGCGGCACGGCTGTCGGTGCAGTTCAGCTGCTCCGCCAGATCGGGGCCGATGTCGTCTCGGCTTGCTTTGTCATCGATCTGCCGGAACTCGGTGGCCGCAAGAAGCTGGAGGCGCTTGGCGTCGAGGTTCGCACGCTTGTGGAATTCGAGGGGCACTGAGCTCCTTCCGGCGACCGGGGATCCCCCCGGTCGATCGCTTTTCTGGCGTGCTACCTTTGTGCCAGCGCCAGTCTTCCCGCCATCAGCAGAAAGCCTGCCGAGAGCAGCCGGTTGACGACACGCATCCTGTCAGGGCGCGTGACGAGCCGCTGTCGCATGCTGGCAGCTGCAAGTCCGTAGATCGCGAAGACGACGAAGGTCACGGCCATGAAGACGAGGCTCAAGGTCGCCATGGTGGCGAGCGGACGGGCATCTGCCGGATCGACGAATTGCGGCAGGAAGGCCAGGAAGAAGAGCGAGAGCTTGGGATTCAGAAGGTTGATCAGCACCGCCTTGCGGATGATCCGTGAGGCACGCTGTTTCGGTTCGGCTGTCATATCCCCCGCCAGTCCGCTTCTCCAGAGGCCGACCGCCATCCAGACGAGATAGGCAATGCCGGCATAGCGGATCGCCTCGAAGAGGCGCGGCTCGGCGGCGACGAGCGCGGCGAGGCCGAGGGCTGCGGCCAGCATGTGCGGGATGATGCCGAGCGTGCAGCCGAAGGCGGCGACAAGCGCATCACGCCGGCCACCGCCCAGGGCTGCGGCCAGCGTGTAGAGTGCGCCGGTTCCGGGTGTGGCGACGATGATCAGGGTGGTCAGAAGGAAGTCGAGGGTCATCGGAGGTCTCCTGCTTTTTGGCAGGGCAACCATGGGAGGCTCAGGCACGTCCGTCTTGTACAGGATTGCGGCAGATACGGGCGCTTCGATAAGCACCGGGCGTCAGGCCAAAGCGGCGACGGAATTCGCGGTGCATGTGGCTCTGGTCGACATAGCCGCAGGCCGCGGCCACTTCGGCCGGTGCAAGGCCGGTCGCAAGCAGGCTGCGGCTCAGGAGTGCCCGGCGCTGCATCAGATAGGCGTGCGGCGTCAGGCCCGTGTGGCGCAGGAAGGAGCGGATCAGCTGGTAGCGGCTGAGGCCGGCGTCACGGGCGAGGTCCTTGAGGTCCGCCGGGCTTGCCGGGTCATCGTCGAGGCGCTCGCGCACCCGCTGCAGGGATGCGGGCATGGGAGCCGGGGCGCCCCTGCGGCGGGTCAGCGTCCTGCCGAGGAGGAGGATGAGGGCTTCGCGAAAGCTCTCGGTAACCTCGCTTCCCTCAGCGGTCTCCAGGCGATGGTGAAGCGATCCCAGCACGGTGCGGACCGAAGGATCGACGAAGACCGGATGTTCGAATTCGAGATCTGCCGAGGTCGATACGAGATCGCTGACGCTCTCGGCTGCGAGGGCCGGTGTCAGATAGAGCATGTGCCAGCTGCGCGGCGTCTGCCCGATCGGCGCGCCGTCATGCACCTCGCCGGGATTGACCGTGATCAGTTGACCGGCCTCTGCCTGCACCTGACCACGTCCGGAGGCCGAGATCTGACCTCCGGCAGAGAGGAAACCGATGCCATAGGTGTCGTGTGTGTGCTTGGGAAAGACATGGGCGCTTGTTGCCGAAACCGCTTCCAGGCCGGCCAAAGGTGTCGGATGGAAGCGGAAACCGGTCATGGCGCGTCAGCCGGCGATGGCGCTGGCAATGTCGGCTGCGATGTCAGACGGCGCCGTGCGCGGCGCATAACGGGCGATCGGCTTGCCGTTGCGACCGACCAGGAACTTGGCGAAGTTCCAGCCGATCTCAGCGCCCTGTTCGGCGCCGGGCGTCTGTGCCTTCAGATAGGCGTAGAGCGGATCGCTGCCTTCGCCATTGACCTCGATCTTGGCGAAGAGCGGAAAGGTCACAGCGAACTGGGTCTCGCAGAAGAGGGCGATTTCCTTTTCGGTGCCAGGTTCCTGGGCGCCGAACTGGTTGCAGGGGAAGCCAAGCACGACGAGATCCGGATTGGCCTTGTAGAGGGCTTCCAGGCCCTCGTATTGCGGGGTAAGGCCACAGGCGCTGGCCGTGTTGACGATCAGCAGGACCTTGCCAGCATAGTCAGACAGCGGTTTTGCCGTGCCGTCGATGGTGCTCATGGTAAAGTCGTGGACGCTCATGCTGGTTGCTCCTCGTCGGGGAAGAATTCGATCATCTGGCTTCTGAAGCGCAGCACGGTCTCGCCGTGCTGGTTGACACCCTCGGAGAGGGCGGAATTCAGGATGTAGTGCAGGCGTCCCTTTACATTGCGGCTTTCCAGCGGCGTCATGAAATAGGTGATCGTATGGCCGACAAAGACGGGTTTCAGCCACTGCAGTTCGGCGAAACCGGGGGAGGGGCCGAGCTTCGGCGGCGCGATGCCATCGGCGTGCAGGCGGTCGCTCTCCTTGCCCCAGAAGGTGATGAAGCTCTTCATCCAGTTGGCGCAGGTGTGCCAGCCAGAGGCGCAGAGCGCGCCAAAGACATAGGCCTTCGCCGCCTCGGCATCGACATGGAAGGGCTGGGGATCGAACTTCTCGGCAAAGCGGATGATGTCGTCGGCGGTAAAGGTGACGCTGCCGAGTTCGAGCCGGGTGCCGGCGGGATAGAGGTCGAGCATCTTCATGCGCCGGCCTCCACGCTCTCGCGGCGGCGGACCATGACGGCGTTGCGGGCGGAAAGAACCAGTTCGCCGCGTTGATTGCGGAGTTCGTGGCCAAAGGTGACGATTCCGAGATGCGGACGCGAGCGCATCGGGCGAGCTTCCTCGACAACCGAGCGGCCGGACAGCGTGTCGCCGGCGAGCACCGGTTTGCGCCATTGCATGAATTCGATGCCGGGGGCTCCCTCCGAGGCGGCTTTGAGCACATAGGCGTCGATCATCATGCGCATGAACAGGCTCGATGTATGCCAGCCGGAGGCGGAGAGGCCGCCGAGGATGCTCTGCTTGCCGGCCTCTTCGGAGAGATGCATGGGCTGGGGATCGAACTCACTGGCGAAGTCGATGATTTCCTCGGCCGTCACGGTCCGCGGTCCGAGTTCGAACTGGCGGCCTTGTGTGAAATCCTCGTAGTGAAGCCTGTCAGGCTGCATGCGCGCTGTTCTCCCATGCCGTTGTCTGTGATTATGGTTCATAAGCGGAAATCGGGAGGTGGTCCATGGCGGCTTGGGTCGATGAGACGGGCTTTCTGGCGTCATTGGATGCCGATGCCAGGCATGTGCTGGAGGGGTTGACACCTGTCCATGTGCCCCACCGCGCGACGCTGTTCAGGCCCGGTGACCAGGCCCGGAGTTTCGTCGTCTTGCTCTCGGGGCGGATTGGTGTCTATCTCACCGGGCGCAACGGGCGCGAATTGTTGCTCTATGCGGTCACGCCGGGAGAGACCTGCGTGCAGACGACACTCGGCGTGCTCGGCGGTGCGCCCTATAGTGGCGAGGCGATTGCCGAGAGCGACCTGGTTGTCGTCATGGTGCCGCCTGATGTCTTCGAACGGCTGATGGCGGAATCGGCTGCCTTTCGCGGGTTTGTCTTCAAGGCCTTTGCCGACCGTCTCGGTGATCTGATGTTCGTGCTGGAGCAGGTGGCCTTCGTCAAGGTCGAGCAGCGGCTGGCCCATGCACTGGTGGAGCGGGCTGACGAGGCGGGGCAGGTCTCCCTGACGCATCAGGAACTCGCCGTCATCATCGGCACTGCGCGCGAGGTGATCTCCCGACGGCTGGAGGCGCTGGCCTCGAAGGGCGTGCTCTCCAACGAGCGCGGGCAGATCCGGATCATCGCGCGCAAGGAACTCGCCCGGATGGCAAGGATGGGAGAGGGTTAAGACTTCGCAAAGCCCGTGACTAAGTCACCGACGGCTGAGTGCGACACCGCTAGTCTGGCCCCATTGTCAAACCAAACGGAGGGAAAGACCATGTTTGCCAAGAATGTCGGCTCCATCGATCGCATCCTGAGAATCGTCGCGGGCCTCGCGCTGCTGTCGCTCTTCTTCATCTATCCGGGTGCCTGGTGGCGCTATTACACGCTGATCGGCGTGGTGCCGCTTGCAACCGGCCTGATGTCGACCTGCCCGCTCTATTCGATTTTCGGACTCTCGACCTGCCCGGTGAAGCGGGCCTGAGGTCAGACTGTGAGATCGGCGGCCCTTCGGGTGTTTCCCGGTGGCCGCCGGCTTCAGTCGCGGGTTGCTTTCACAACCGGGGCGGCGCGAAGTCGCGGCCGTTGATCGTGAGGCGACCATCTGCGTCCAACACGACATCCCAAGACATTGCCCCGTCTGCCGTCCTGCCGGCGAAGCCCTGTGCCATCAGGGCGAAGAACGCATATTGGCCGAACTGCGGGAAGCGCTTGGTATTCTCCTGCAGGTACTTCACAAGCGGATCAAGGTCAGCTGTCGTTATCCTGAGAGCGAAGGATGGTCGCGCGCCGTTGCGGTCAACGCTCATCGTTCCTGTCGCCGTCACCTGATAGAGCGCTGTTTCAAGCTCGAGCTCATCTACCGTCACATCGACCGTGCGTTTCGGGACGAGATAATTGATCGCCAGCTGTCGCTGGTTTTCGTTCAGCCACTGTCTCGCACCGAAATTGGCGCCGTCGACGATGTATTCCCACGGCTTCTGGAAGTTCAGCCCATCAATGGTGAAAGACAGCTTGGCCCGTTCGGGTACAAGCTTGGCCATGCTGGGCGTCAGCCGCCCTCTCGTATCGATCCCTGAGACGTTCACTTCTGTGTGGATGGTGGGCTCCGTGGCGAGATTCGAGGCTTCCAGGCTGTAGCCAAGATTGTCGACGCCCATTTCCCATCCGTCTACTGCCCATATCGCGTCCTCAATGGAGCCGGTTTGTTTCAGCTCCGCCGCAATCGGCATGAGGGCCTGCAGGCCGGGACGTAGCTGATCTGCGATCGCAGCAGCTTCCTGCTTGCCTTGCACAAGCGAAAGCCATTCGGCAAAGAGGTCCTGTACGGCGCGATAGCGAGCATCCGTTGCCACCACTTTGGTGGTCATCTTCCTTGCGGATATCTCTCCGAGCCGATCGCCATCTCTCACTCGCAATTCAGTGGTGTTGATCTCCAGATCGGCGTGCTCTGGCGTCACGTCCTTCATCGTCTGATCAAGATACAAAGTGCCGACCGTGCGCGAGCGGAAGCTACGCTCCGTCCAGAGGGAGACCTCAAGGTCGCTGATGGTGGACTTGAGCTGTGGCTGGGTGCGTAAATCGTCCGAAAGTTGCGCCTCCGTCGCAGTCGTTGCAGCCCTGTAGATCAAGCGTGGTGCGGAGGGGCCGCTGCCGAGTTGAGCCTTGATGTCGTAGGAACCGTATTGCTCGAAGCCCCAGGTCCCTGCGGGCTGTCGCGTGAAATTCAGAATGAAGGGGTCAAGGCCAGAGACGGTCAGGCCGGTATGCGCGAGTTCCCGAAAAAGGAGAGGCGGATCGACGCGCACCTCGTATTCGTAGCCCCGCCACGTCTGTTTGACGGTGACGAAACGCGCGAGCTCGCCTCCGAGCGGAAGCAAGGCGTCAAAGGCCTTCTTGAGGGCTTCAGCTGGTACCGTTTCCTCGGCCGCAGCATCTGCCCATCCCGCGAGCGGCAGGATCAGGCAGGCAGCCAGGCCGATGCGCTTCAGTCTCTGGTTCATCTAGCCTCCGAATCAAACCGCTCCGGGGTTGCGTTCAGGGCAGTAAACGCGATCAGGTGTTGAAGCGGAAGTAGATGACGTCACCCGTCGTGGACGACATGTTGCTCGCCTTCGTCGCGGCCCTTGCTGGCTTGCCTGGCCAGACTTCGGCCTAAAAAGGGGCGTGCTTCTGGCAACCTTGCTGATGGCGAGCTGCCCCGTTTATTCGATTTCTGCATTTCCAGCTGCCCGATGATGAAGATCTGAGTATAGGATAAAACGATCAGGGTGGGGCGGCGTGCCGCTTTGCCCTGTTTCCCTGTTTGACGAGATTTTCATGACCAGCATTCAGCATTCCTCTCCGGCTCTTGTGCCGTCCGAAACGGCTCCGGGCTTGCGCCATCTTCCGCTGCCACTTTTTGCCGTGCCGATGGGGCTTGGCGGTCTCGCCATGACCTGGCGGGAGGCCTCTGTCATGCTGGGTGCGCCGGCTGTGATCGGCGAGGGGCTGATGCTGGCGACCGGTGTCTTCTGGTGCATCATCTTCATCGGTCATGCCCTGCGGGTCCTGCGTCATCCCGAGGCGCTGGTTTCGGATCTCAAACATCCGATCCGCAGTGCCTTTGCCGGGGGGCTGTCGATCGGCCTGATGATCATTGCCGGTGGATTTTTGCCCTATTCTTTCGATCTTGCTGCGGTGATCTGGGGTGTGGCGGTCGCCATTCATCTGACGATCGGGGCCTATATCGTGCGCGGACTTCTCGTCAGTCCGCGCGAGGCAGCCACGCTCACACCGCCTCTGCTGCTGCCGCTGGTCGGCAATGTGCTCGCACCTGTCATCGGAGCCAAGCTGGGCTTCATCACCGTGTCCTGGATGCTGTTCGGGCTGGGTGCGCTGCTCTGGGTGATCGTGCAGCCGCTGATCCTCTACCGGATCTCGACCGGCCCGATCCTGCCGGCCAAGATGTGGCCGACGCTTGTCATCCTGCTTGCGCCGCCGGCCGTAGGCAGCCTGGCGCTGGCACTCCTGACTGATGGCTTCGGGCCGGGGCCGCTTGCCATCTATGGCTATGCCGTGCTTGTCGCTGCCGTCATGCTGCTGATGATGTCGAAGTTTCGCAGCGTGCCCTTCGCCATGTCCTGGTGGGGCTATACGTTCCCGAGTGCTGCCTTTGTCACCGCGAGCATGAAGGCGGCGCATGCGCATCCATTCCCGCTGATGGAGCCGGCGCTCTGGCTGCTTGTCGCCTTTATCACGGTCGTCGTGACGCTGGTGTTTGCAGCCACGCTCAAGGCCTTCTTCGCCGGCCATCTGTTCCTGCCGGAGTGAGAGCAGGCATAGAAAAGGGCGCCGTGCTTGCCGCAGGCGCCCTTTTTAGAATCTGGAAATCTTGGGATCAGGTGTTGAAGCGGAAGTGGATGACGTCGCCGTCATGCACGACATATTCCTTGCCTTCGTCTCGGCCCTTGCCGGCTTCCTTGGCGCCGACTTCGCCCTTGAAGGCGATGTAGTCGTCATAGGAAATGGTGAAGGCGCGGATGAAGCCGCGTTCGAAATCGGTGTGGATCACGCCGGCGGCTTGGGGCGCCTTGGTGCCGCGGACGATGGTCCAGGCGCGGCATTCCTTCGGACCGACGGTGAAATAGGTGATCAGATCCAGCAGATGGTAACCGGCGCGGATCAGGCGGTCGAGGCCGGCTTCGTCGAGGCCGAGTGCGGAGAGGAATTCGGTGGCTTCCTCTTCCGGCAGCTGGGCCACTTCGGCTTCGATGGCAGCCGAGATGATGACGCATTCCGCACCCTGTTCCGTTGCCATCTTGGCGACGGCTTCGGTGTGCTTGTTGCCGGTTGCGGCGTCACCTTCGGCGACGTTGCAGACATAGAGGACCGGATGCGAGGTAAGGAGGTTGAGGCCCTTGAGGATCTCGATCTCGTCGGGGGCAAGCGTCTTCAGGAGAAGGCGGGCTGGCTTGCCTTCGTTGAGGAGCTTCACCACCTGCTCCATGATCGGCAGCTGGGCGGTCGATTCCTTGTCCTTGGAGGCGGCCCGCTTGCGGGTCTGTTCGACGCGGCGTTCCAGGCTTTCGAGGTCGGCGAGCATCAGCTCGGTCTCGATGGTGTCGGCGTCACCGACCGGGTCGATCTTGCCTTCGACATGGGTGATGTCATCGTCTTCGAAGCAGCGCAGCACGTGGACCACGGCATCGACTTCGCGGATGTTGGCGAGGAACTTGTTGCCGAGGCCTTCACCCTTGGACGCGCCGCGCACGAGGCCGGCGATGTCGACGAAGGAGATGCGGGTCGGGATGATTTCCTTCGAGCCGGCGATGTCGGCCAGCTTCTTCATGCGCGGATCGGGAACGGCCACTTCACCGGTGTTCGGCTCGATCGTGCAGAAGGGATAGTTGGCTGCCTGGGCGGCGGCCGTCTTGGTCAGCGCGTTGAAGAGGGTGGACTTGCCGACATTCGGAAGCCCGACGATACCGCATTTGAAGCCCATGGCTCTGAATACCTGCTCGGGATGGATTTTCGTTGCCCACGCCTATGGGGTATAGGAGGGGCAGGGTCAAGTGTTGCGGGCATTGAGTGCCGCAGTTGCCGGAGGAATCATGGCGAAGGATACGGTGCTGACGCCGAAGACGGTGACCAAGCCGAAGCTGGAAAAGCCCCGGCTCTACAAGGTGCTGCTGCACAATGACGACTACACGCCGCGCGACTTCGTTACGATCGTCTTGAAGGTCGTGTTCCGGATGAGCGAGGAGACGGGCTACCGCGTCATGATGACGGCGCACAAGTTCGGCTCGGCGGTGGTCGTGGTCTGCACGCGCGAGATTGCCGAGACGAAGGTGACGGAAGCCATGGACCTGGCCAAGGAAGCGGGCATGCCGCTGTTGTTTACGGCTGAACCGGAGGAGTGAGCGATATGGCGAATGCATCTGCGCAGACCGACTGGGCTCTTGTCAGGCGGATGATGCTGGCTTCCATCGACTTCTGCGAAGAGGTCGAGACTGCTGGGTATCGTGAGACCGATCGCGGTGCGACGACTGTCGTCAACGGGCAGGCCGTCAGCGTACAGGATGTGCTGACGAGCGCATGGACCTATCCGGAGACCATGCGTTACGCCATCATCCGCAAGCGTCATGAAGCCAATGACGATCTCGCCTATGTGCCGGAGACTGCCCGAGTTATGACCGCGATGGCTGCTGCGTGTGCTGAGCTCTGTGGCGCGAAGCCCGGTACGGGAGAAGCAGTCGGGATGTCTGACATGCTTCGTTGGTTCGAGACACATGCGGGCGAGACCCTCAGAGCTGCGTTGGCAGCACGACCTTAAGGGTGTTGGCGGCTCTCCAGTTTCGGTCGGGCCGGGGAGGGGTGGCTCTCAGCCTATGCCATCCCGTGTGTCACGAGAAGCCGAAACCAATTGATTACGTGTGCGGGCATAGACTTTGGCCATGAGTCCTGACCTGCAGACACTCCCCGAGGCGGCTACCTGGCACTATGTCGTGGCGGTCGGGATCTTTGCGATCATGGGCGCAATCGGCCATGTGGTGCGCGCCGTTTTCAACATCCTGCCGGATCGGCTGTCGGATCGGCCGATGATGGATCTTGCCATCAGCGACGGCTTCAGTTGGCACGACCTGATCTTCAAGACCGAATATGACGAGGCGGGCTATTATCGTCTCGACAGCCTGCACAATCTGCGGCTTGCGGTTGGCTGGGCCATGTTCAGCGGCTTTCTCATCCTGCTTTTGGGGCGGGACGCATCACGGCTTGCTGCCTACTTTATAGACTGGGGGCTTGCCGCACTCGTCGATCTCTTCTGGTATCGGGTCGAAACCTTCACCTGGTGAGGCTTGCGCCTCACTTGCCCTTCTTCGCCTTCACGCCGAGCGCTTCCGCCGAGATCCAGAACACCGCGTCTTCTTCTTCCGTCGTCTCGACCCAGAGGAAATCGAGGTCGGGGAATTCGGCTTCGAGGATGTCGCGACCGCGGCCGATTTCGCAGAGCATGCCGCCGCCGGGATTGAGGTGCTTCGGGGCCTCAATGAGCAGCGTGCGGACGAGGTCGAGGCCGTCTTCGCCGCCGTCATGGGCCATGGCGGGTTCGGCGCGGTATTCGGCCGGGAAGGCGTCCATGGCTTCGTGGTCGACATAGGGCGGGTTGGTGATAATGAGGTCGAACTTCCGGCCTGACAGTGGCGCAAAGAGATCGCCCTGGTGCAGCGTCAGCTGGTCTTCGAGGCCATAGGCCTGGCGATTCTTTTCCGCAACCTCCAGCGCATAGGCGGAGAGATCCACGGCATCCACCGATGCGTGCGGGAAGAATTTCGAGGCGAGGATGGCGAGGCAGCCGGAGCCGGTGCAGATGTCGACGACGCTTTCGACCGCGAAGGGATCGGGCAGGAAGGTGGAGCCGAATTCGCCGCCATATTCGTTGAACAGGATCTCGCCGATATGCGAGCGCGGCACGATCACGCGCTCGTCGACGAAGAAGCGCATGCCCTGGATGTAGGAGCGGCCGGTGAGATAGGCCGAGGGCTTGCGGGTCGCGACGCGTGTCTCGATGCGGTCGGCGAGCAGGCGGCGCTCGGCGGGGAGCAGCTTTGCATCGAGGAAGGGATCGAGCGTGTCGATCGGGAGATCAAGGCTGTCGAGCACGAGGAAGGCGGCATCATCGACGGCGGTATGGGTGCCGTGGCCATAGCTCAGTTCCGCAGCATTGAAGCGGGAGATGGCATAACGCCAGTAGTCGCGCAGGGTGACGAGGTCGGTGGTGATGTCGTGGCTCATGGTCGTCTTCCGGTCGTTTTGCGCGGGATTTGTAAGCCGGGCAGGGGAGGTGCCCGACAAGATCGGTGTCAGTCGCCCTTGGGACCGAACATCTTCTTCAGCTTCTCGGCCATGGGGCCGGTCTCGGGAAGCTTCTTCGGCTGGTTGAAATTGCGGGCCTGGTGGATGTGGGACTGGGCGGGTTTGGGTGCCTTGGGTGCCTTGGCCGGCTTCTCGTCCTCGGCCTTGGCCCCGGTTGCCAGCGCCAGCTTGTTCATCAGCTGCGAATCCTCACCACGCACCAGCATCTCGGCATTGTCGGCGAGCGCTTCGAGCAGCGGATCGAGCCATTCGGCGTCCAGCTTGGCAAAATCGCCGAGCACGTGGTTGTGGACTTTGGACTTGTCGCCGGGATGGCCGATGCCGAGGCGCAGGCGCCGGTAGTTCAGGCCGCAATGGGCGTCGATCGACTTGATCCCGTTGTGGCCGCCATGGCCGCCGCCGGTCTTGATGCGGGCCTTGCCGGGCAGGAGATCGAGTTCGTCATAGATTGCGACGATGTCTTCGGGCCCAAGCTTGTAGAAGCGCATGGCCTCGCCGACGCTTTCGCCCGAGAGGTTCATGAAGGTCTGCGGCTTGATCAGCATAACCTTTTCGCCGGCGAGTGTTCCCTCGGAGATCTCCGCCTTGAACTTCTTCGCCCACGGCGAAAAGCCGTGGCGGCGCTGGATCGCGTCCACAGCCATGAAGCCGATATTGTGCCGGTTCTTCTGATATTGCGCACCGGGATTGCCGAGGCCGGCCAGGATGATCATTGCCCGAGATCCGTCTTGAGGTTCTTTGCCTTTCCGGACAGCGAAACGGCACGAAAGTCAAGACTGATGTCTGAGCCGTCAGGGTTTGGCGGCGATCATCCCGAAGTTCGAGTAGCGCAGATTGTAGGTCTCGAAGATCTCGGCCTGGGTGCCGTCGGCGATCAGCTTGTCGAGTGCGCCCTGCATGCGGGCAAGGAGATCCTCAGGGAAATTCGCGTTGCAGGCGATGGCGAATTTCTGCTCCGAGAAGACGAACTGCGCTTCCAGTTCCTCACCCTTTTCCTGGAGCTCCATGTAATGCTGTTCTGAGATCGGCATCAGGTCGATGCGCTTGCTCTGCAATTTCTTCAGAGTGAGCTTCAGGTCGGTGGCGAGATCGATCTTGGAGAAGCCTTCGTTTTCCAGCAGCGTCTGGGTGTAGTCGTTGCGCTGGGTGCCGACGATGTAGGTCTTGGCTTCCTCTATGTTTGCAACCTTGATGCCCGACCCCTTGTGGGCGACCATGAAGTTGCGGCCGACGGCAATCGGTTCCACCCATCTGAACAGCTTGTCGCGCTCTGGGATATGGGCAGTTGTAAAGACGCAATGCATCGGCTCGCTCTGCGCCAGCGCGATGGCCCGGGCCCAAGGCATCATCTCCAGGGTATAGGGGATCTTGAGCTCCTCCATCATCAGAAGGACCTGATCATAGCCGGCGCCGCGGATTTCGCTGCCGACCCTGAAGTTGTAGGGCGGGTAGTCTTCCGTCGTGAAGTGGACGATGTCTGCGGCGGCGACCGGGGCCGCCGCAAGTGAAAGTATAAGGCTCAAGACTTTCATTGCGGTTCCCTCTCTCTATTGATGTCAGCCGGCGGATAGCTTCGCTCGGCGAGCCGGCTTGGCGGATGCCTGTTCAATCAGAGCCGAAAGCGCCTGCGGTCGGGCGAAGTGATAGCCCTGGCCATAGTCGACGCCGAACTCCTCCAGGATGTGGCGCTGCTCCTCGGTCTCAATGCCTTCGGCGACCACGGTGCACTGCATCTTGTGCGAGATTGCAGTGATGCCCTCGACGAGCATGCGGCTCTTGTGGCGCAGTTCCGGCTCGTCCTCCGTCAGCGAGCGGATGAAGGACTGGTCGATCTTGACGATGTCGACAGGAAAACGGTTGAGGTAGCTGAGCGACGAGTAACCCGTGCCGAAATCGTCGAGGGCCAGGCGATAGCCGTGGTGGTTGAACTCGTCGAGGATCGTGCGGATCTGCGGATTGTCGTGCAGGAGCGTCGCCTCGGTGATCTCGATGACGATCCGGCTCGGTGCGATGTCGAAATGCGCGGAGAGGGCGGCGAGCCGGACGGGCAGGGAGGCGTCGAACTGAAGCGGCGAGAAGTTCACTGCCAGATAGGCATCGTGGTCACCGGTCATGGCGCTCAGGCGGGCGAGGTTCGACAGGGCCTTTTCAAGCACCTGGCCGCCGAGCCGACTGATCGCGCCGGTTTCCTCGGCGACACCGATGAGCTCCGCAGGTGGCACGATGCCGCGCTCGGGGTGGACGAGGCGCATCAGGGCCTCGTAGCCGACCGTACGGCCAGTGCCCACTTCAACGATCGGCTGGAAGAAGGCGTCGAACCAGTCCTCGGCCAGGCCTTCTTCGATGTCGCGCTCGATTTCGGCGCGGCGGCGGGTGTGATCCTGGATCTGCGGGTCGTAGAGCTGGGCGCCGTTCTTGCCATCGCGCTTCTTGCTGTACATCGCCATGTCGGATTTCTGCAGCAGTTCGGCGGCATTGGCGGCATGGCGGGGATAGAGGGCAATCCCGATACTGGCGCTGAGGCGAACCGTGGAGCTTTCGATGGCCATCGGTTCAACGAAGATGTCGCAGAGGCTGTGGCTGAGTTCGGTCGCCACCGTTTCGATATTGCGCCCGCGCAGCAAGACCGCGAACTCATCTCCGCCGAGGCGGGCTGCAACCGCGCCCTTGGGAAGGCGTTCCTTCATGCGCTCGACGAAACGGCAGAGCACGAGGTCACCGGCCTGATGGCCGAGATTGTCGTTGATCCACTTGAAGCGGTCGAGGTCAACGAAGATGCAGGCGAGTTCCTCGCCGGCGGCATCTGTCGCAGCAATCTCGCCGTCGAGCGCCGTCTCGAAGCCCTTGCGGTTGCGCAGACCCGTCAGATGATCGGTGATCGCCTGACGATGGTTGCGCTCTTCCGACTGCTTCAGCGCCGTTACATCCGTCATGACGCTGAGCGACAGATCCTCCTCGGCGCCTTCGATCTTGCGATCGGCCTCGGCGATCAGCACGTCCATGACTGTGCCGTCGGCGCAGGCAAAGCGTGTCGTGGCCTCAAGTACGTCGGCGATGGAACGGGTCTTCTTGCCTTCCAGGTAATCGGCGCGCGCCTCGGTCGGAACCAACTCGATGAACTTGCGCCCGATGATCTCGTGGCGCTGGTAGCCGGTGGCGACGAGCCAGTAGTCGCTGACCCCGGTAATGCGATCTTCCTCGTCGAGCGAGAACAGCATGGCGGGCGTCGTGTTGTAGATGTCGGTCGACCGGCGATGGGCGAGGCGCAATTCCCCTTCTTCCTGCTCAAGCTTGATCTGCATGGCATTGAAGCTGCGGGCGAGCCGACCGATCTCGTCGTTCGACTGCCAGTCGACATGATGGCGGGAGCCGAGCCGGCGCGTCGCCTCGATGGCGGCCGTCAGCTTGAGGAGCGGCTTCATGACCATCAACCGGTTGCCGGCCACGGCTGCGCCGACGACGCCCATCACCGCCAGCATGAAGATGCCAATCAGCATGACCTCTGCCTGGCGCAGGGAGGAGAACATGTCGATGCGGCTGTAGTAGATGGTGATGGTGCCGACGAGCTTGGGGCCTTCGACGGCGCGATAGAAGATCTCGCGGCTGATCGATTCCAGTCCGTTCTTCGGCCATTTGGGCAGGGCCGGCATGGAAACGGCGATGCCGCCGGACATGTCCTTGACATTGACGCGGCTGACCGTCGCGTTGGACACGATCGTGGCGGTGATCTGCTCGACGCTTTCCTGGTCGAAATCCCAGAGCGGCTTGGCAAGCGCCTGGGCATTGGCGGCAATCAGAATTTCGAGATTTTGTTGCAACTCGCTGGAGGCGCGTTCGGTTGCCAAAGACAGGAACAGCGCAAAGAGCGGCACCACGAGAATCGAGATCGTGATCCCCACGATTGCAAGGAAACGGCTCTCGACGGAGCGGGTCATCAGCAGTTGGCCTCACGCGGCTCTGGATGATGCGGCATGATCCTCTGGGGCTCCCTCACGCAAGAATTGAGAGGCGAAGGCTTTCACGAAATACTTTAAATCTAACTAAAGGAACATGGTCGAATTCGACCTTTGCGTGTAAACGCGGATACGAAAAAACCCACCCTCGTGAGGGTGGGTTCCAATCGATGCGACTGATCGGAACGATCAGGCTTCAGCAGCCTCGTCAGCCATGCCGCCAGCCGGAGCAACGATCGTGGCGATGGTGAAATCGCGATCGCCGATGACCGGTGTGGTGCCAGCCGGAAGCTTGACAGCCGAGATGTGCACGCTGTCGCCGACCTTCAGGCCAGCGAGGTCAACGGTCAGGAATTCCGGGATGTCGGAAGCCGGGCAGTGCAGTTCAACTTCGTGACGAACGATGTTGAGAACGGCGCCGGTCTTGATGGCCGACTTCTCTTCGTTGATGAAGTGAACCGGAACTTCGACGGTGACCTTGCTGTCGGCCGAGATGCGCAGGAAGTCGACATGCATCGTGAAGTCACGAACGACGTCGAGCTGGTAGTCCTTCGGCAGAACGCTGATCTTCTGGCCATCGATGTCGATGATGGCGACGGTGGTCATGAAACCGCCGGCGTGGATGCGCTTGGTGATCTCGTTGGTGTTGATCGAGATCGAAATCGGGGCCTGCTTGTCACCATAGATGACAGCCGGAATCAAACCGTTGCGGCGAAGTTCGCGGGAGGACCCCTTACCTACCCGTTCGCGTGCTACGGCCTTGAGCTCGTAAGAAGCGTGGCTCATGGCTTTACCTTTCAAGTTACTGGAGAGCCCTGGCGACACATCTTGGTCATGCCAGAACCGGAGACCGTTGCCGGTCCCATCCACATTGCCTCCAAGGGTGTCTGTGCGGATCGGGCGCCTATAGACCAGATGATGCGGAATGGCAAGGATTTCCGGGCTGTGGACCATGATTACGCGTTTGTGATCGCTTTCTGGGTTCCAGCGGGTGCGGAGGCGAATTGCTAACCATTCCGGTCAAGCCCTTTGAAATTGCCCGATGCTAAATCAGTACTGTCTTTGCAATATGGGCGAACTTCATGCTCGAAATCCTTACCTGTATCGCTGTCGAACACGACCCGCTTTCTCTGATTGCTGCCGTCACCGTCTGTGTTCTCGGCTCCCTCCTGACCATGCGGCTCTTCGGGCGGGTGCGCAACACGCGGGGTGTGGCACGGGCGAGCTGGATTTCTCTGACCAGCGTGATCGGTGGGGCGTCCATCTGGACCACGCATTTCGTCGCGATGATGGGATACGAGGCCGATGTGCTCGCGGGCTATGAGCCGGCGGCGACACTCACCTCCCTGTTGCTGGCCATCACCGCTACCGGGATCGGCTTGCTGATCGCAGCGATGACGCAGCGCAGCCTGCTGATCGAGGCCGGTGGTGCGATCGTCGGCGCCGGGATTGCCGCCATGCATTATGTCGGCATGGCTGGCTATCAGGTGCAGGGGTACCTGGAATGGAACGCATCTTATGTCGTCTGGTCGCTGGTCGCCGGGGCTGCCTTCGGGGCGCTGGCCACCAACCGTGTTGCCCGTCCCGTTACCCGATTCTGCCGCTATGGCGGCGGCGTGGCCCTCGTCCTTGCGATTGCCTCCACCCATTTCATCGGCATGACGGCCGTGACCGTGGTGCCGGATCCTTCGGCTGCACTGCCTGATCACATGCTGCCGGAAAGCGTTCTGACCGTCGTGCTGATGCTGGTGACCGTGCTGATCCTGTCGATCGGCTCAATGACCTATGTCATCGACCGGCAGTCGACCCGCTCTGCGGTCGAGCGCTATCGTCAGCTGTCGTTGCATGACGCCCTGACGGGACTTCCGAACCGGAGCGCCTTCGTCGAGCGGCTTGGCCACATGATGGAGGCACCCGTGAACAGGACCGAGCGCATCTACATGCTCTGCTTCGACCTCGACCGGTTCAAGGAAGTCAACGATGTGCATGGTCATGCCGCGGGTGACCATGTTTTGCGGGTGGCTGCCGAACGGATGGGACGCAGGCTGCGCGAGGGCGAGTTCGTTGCGCGCATCGGCGGAGACGAGTTCATTGCTGTCACCTCGCGCGTCTTCACCCATTCCGAGGCCGAGCAGATGGCGACGCGGATCATCCGCGATCTCGGTGAGCCGATCGCCTGGGAGGACGTGACACTCGGCATCGGCGCCAGCATCGGGATTTCGGTTTTCCCCGACGGTGCCGGCACGATCGATGATCTGCTGGCGCAGGCGGATATCGCCATGTACCGGGCCAAGTCCATGGGGTCGAACCAGGTCTGCTTCTACGACCAGTCGATGGACCAGGTTGCACGGGAGCGCAGTGCGCTGGCGATGGACATGCGCACCGGCTTTGACCGAGGTGAGTTCGAACTGTATTTCCAGAAGCAGAACAATACGATGACGGGCGAGGTGATCGGTTTCGAGGTGTTGCTGCGCTGGCGGCATCCCCGCCGTGGCATGGTCTCGCCGGTCGAGTTCATTCCGATTGCAGAGCGCACCGGCTTTATCATGGATCTCGGCGACTGGGTGTTGCGCCAGGCCTGCGCTGAGGCTGTCCAGTGGCGCAATCCGCTGCGCATTGCCGTCAATGTCGCGCCGAAGCAGCTCGCCAATGCCAATCTTCCACAGCGGATCCGCGAGATTCTTGCCGAAACCGGCCTTGCCCCGGAGCGGCTGGAACTGGAGATCACCGAATCGGGCATCATCGCCGACCAGCAGCATGCGCTCTCGATCATCCGGCAACTCAAAGCGCTCGGCGTCAAGATTGCCATGGATGACTACGGTACCGGATATTCCTCGCTGTCGACTTTGCAGCTCTTCCCCTTCGACAAAATCAAGATCGATCGGGGCTTCATCGACAGCGTCGTCGAAAGCCGCCAGTCGGCGGCGATCGTTCGCTCGACGCTCATTCTGGCGCAGAGCCTCGACATCCCCGTGCTGGCGGAGGGGGTGGAGAGTGCCGAACATCTGAGGTTCCTGCAGGACGAGGGCTGTGAACAGGTGCAGGGCTATTTCTACGGTCGCCCGGCTCCAATTTCTGATCTGCAGGACGTGGTCAATCCGGTCGTGGATGCTGAAGCTGCGGAGCCTGCAGCCGACACAACACCCGCTGCGCCGAAGAGGTCCGGGCTGGCGGCCTGAGCATCCGGCACTTTTGTCCTGTGAAGTGTCGCAGAATTGCGCCACTCGGCCTCCGCCTCGTTGCTGGGGGCTGTGCGCCTCGTCCGATTGGCCGATTGCCAAGGTCGGCAGAAGGCGCATACTGCTCACTGTGCTTTGGGAGGAGCCGATGCGTCAGGATCTCAGACATTCCGATCTCGTCTATTCGACGACGCAGAAGGCGTCGGCGGCGGTGACCTCACCGGTCGCCGCATCCTGGAGTCGTTGTCTCAACCTCTATCGTTTGCAGCCGGAAGAGGCGCGCAAGCCCGCTCAGGTGGACGAGGCGACCTTCCGCGAGGCGCGGGAGCGCATGGAGCGGTTGATCGGCAGCTCTGCGGACGAGGTGGACCGGCTCTATCAAATGGTTGGACGGTCGGGCTGCTGCATCATTCTCGCGGATCATAGCGGCATCGTGGTCGACCGGCGTGGTGCGCCGGGGGATGATGTCGAGTTTCGGGCGCTGGGCCTCTGGCAGCAGACGCTGTGGAGCGAGGCGAGTGTCGGGACCAACGGCATCGGCACGGCACTGGCCGATGAACGCGCGGTCGTCATCCATCGCGACCAGCATTTCATGAGCGCCAATATCGAGCTGTCCTGTGCCACCGCACCGATCCGCGATCATCTCGGTCGCGTTACGGCGGCCCTCGACGTGTCCACATGCCGCAACGATGTCTCCGACATGACGCTGGCGGTTCTGTCGCAGGCGGTGCGCGATGCCGCTGCGCGGGTGGAGAGCAACCTGTTCCGTCAGGCCTATGCTGGCGCGCGGATCGTCGTGGTGCCGCAAGCCAATTCGCTGTCGGCGCTGATCGCGGTCGATGCCGACGACCTGATCCTGGGTGCCACCAAGGCCGCCCGGCTCACTCTGAAGCTTGATGACGGTTTGATCGCGCAGGGGATGCCCGCTGCCGATGCGCTGCGCGAGACGCGGGGCGAGAGTACAAGCGATCTCGATGATGCCGAGCGTGCGGCGCTGCGTCGCGTGCTGTCTCGGGCCAATGGCAATGTCTCGCAGGCCGCCCAGATCCTCGGCATCAGCCGGGCGACGCTGCACCGGAAGATGAAGCGCTTCCAGCTGCACTGATCTCCCACATGTGTCGCAAGACTGAAACACTGTGCGCTGCAGCACTGTTTCGCGGCACTGTTCCTGAAGAGAGAAGGCAGCAATCATCCTGTCATCGGGACCCGAGGAGGGGTCCCTTCACAGGGAGGATGACAGATGAACATTCAGGTCCAGACGATCGCGGCTTCGCCGTTCAAGCTGAAATACGGCAACTTCATCGGCGGTGAATTCCGCGAGCCCGTGAACGGGCGCTATTTCGCAAACACCACACCGGTGACTGGCGGCAAGCTCTGCGACATCGCCCGTTCGGATGAAGCTGATATCAATCTCGCGCTCGATGCAGCGCATGCCGCCAAGGACAAGTGGGGCCGCACTTCCGCGACCGAACGCGCCAATATCCTGAACCGGGTCGCCGACCGGATGGAAGCCAATCTCGAGCTTCTGGCGCGGGCCGAGACCTGGGACAATGGCAAGCCGCTGCGCGAGACCATGGTGGCCGATATTCCGCTGGCCATCGACCACTTCCGCTACTTCGCCGCCTGCGTGCGCTCTCAGGAAGGCACGATCGGCGAGGTCGACCATGACACGATCGCCTATCATTTCCACGAGCCGCTCGGCGTCGTCGGCCAGATCATTCCGTGGAATTTCCCGATCCTGATGGCGGCCTGGAAGGTGGCCCCGGCGCTGGCTGCCGGCAACTGCGTGGTGCTGAAGCCGGCCGAGCAGACCCCGGCCTCGATCCTGGTGCTGGCCGAACTGATCGGCGATCTGCTTCCGCCGGGTGTGCTCAACATCGTCAATGGCTTTGGTCTGGAAGCAGGCAAGCCGCTCGCGACCAGCCCGCGGATTGCCAAGATCGCCTTTACCGGCGAGACCTCGACCGGTCGTCTGATCATGCAATATGCCAGCCAGAACCTCATCCCGGTGACGTTGGAGCTTGGCGGCAAATCGCCGAACATCTTCTTTGAAGACGTTATGCGCGAGGACGACGACTATCTCGACAAGGCGCTGGAAGGTTTTGCGATGTTCGCGCTCAATCAGGGCGAGGTTTGCACCTGCCCGAGCCGCGCGCTGGTGCATGAGAAGATCTATGACCGCTTCATGGAGAAGGCGATCAAGCGTGTCGAGGCCGTGATCCAGGGCGATCCGCTTGCCATGTCGACGATGATCGGCGCGCAGGCCTCTTCCGAACAGCTCGAAAAGATCCTGTCCTATATCGACATCGGCAAACAGGAAGGCGCCGAGGTTCTGACCGGCGGCTATCGCAACGAACTGGGCGGCGATCTCTCGGGCGGTTACTACGTCAAGCCGACGGTCTTCCGTGGTCACAATAAGATGCGGGTGTTCCAGGAAGAGATCTTTGGTCCTGTCGTATCCGTAACCACCTTCAAGGACGAGGCAGAGGCACTCGAAATCGCCAATGACACGCTTTACGGCCTCGGCGCCGGCGTGTGGAGCCGCGATGCCAATACCTGCTACCACTTCGGCCGCAACATCCAGGCCGGTCGTGTGTGGACCAATTGCTACCACGCCTATCCGGCGCATGCCGCCTTCGGTGGCTACAAACAGTCGGGCATCGGACGCGAGACGCACAAGATGATGCTCGATCACTACCAGCAGACCAAGAACATGCTGGTCAGCTATAGCCCGAAGGCATTGGGTTTCTTCTGAGATCCGCACCTCCCCCTTGAGGGGGGAGGTCGCAGCGAAGCTGCGGGTGGGGGTGATCGTTTTGACGCCGAACGGGTCACCCCACCCCGGCACTGCGTGCCGACCCTCCCCCTTAAGGGGAGGGTGCTTCGCTGACAACACCTCTGATCAATCCCTCCCCCTAACCCTCTCTCCGCTCGCGGGGAGAGCGACTGTCTTGGCAGTCAAGCGTTTTGCCATGGTTTTTCGTCCCGGATGATGGCGTTGAGGATGGTGAGCAGTTTGCGCATCGTGGC
>NZ_JAUSUW010000016.1 GCF_030814435.1 Peteryoungia aggregata LMG 23059 | reverse complement strand
GCCACGATGCGCAAACTGCTCACCATCCTCAACGCCATCATCCGGGACGAAAAACCATGGCAAAACGCTTGACTGCCAAGACAGTCGCTCTCCCCTCGGGGAGAGGATCGCCGAGCGCAGCGGAGGCGAGGTGAGGGGGCGGTTCGGCATGGCGTCGAACATTGAGCCTGAGCTTCGCTCCCCCTCATCCTCCTGCCGGCACCTTCTCCCCGATGGGGAGAAGAGCGAATACGGCTGGCTGCGTGCCCTCCTTCTTCCTCACCTGCGGGAGAAGGAGGGTACGCTTCGACCCGCTCAGGAGGCGGATGAGGGGCGGTCGCCTTGGATCCCGCCGCATTCTCAAACGGAAGGATACCGCAATGACAATCATCGAACTCACTCCGCCTGCGGTGGAGCCGCTGACCCGTGTCGAGATGCGGGCGCATTTGCGGCTGGACAGCCAGGAGGAGGACGACCTTCTCTCGGCGCTTGCCATCGTCGCCCGCGAGCATCTGGAGCGCGAGACCGGGTTGGTGCTGGCGGCGCGGGATTTTCGGCTTTGCCGGGATGACTGGCCGGAGGACGGGATCGTCACGATCCCGCGCGGGCCGGTGCGCGCGGTGATGGCAGTGACCGTTTATGACGGCGACGGCGAAGGTCGGGCGGTTGATCTCGACGGGCATCTGCTTGATGGCGAGGCGCGTCCGGCGCGGCTCTGGCTGCGCGAAGTGCCGCAGCCGGGGCGGGCGTTGAACGGGATCGAGGTGGAGTTTTCAGCCGGCTTCGGCGAGAGCGGCCAGGATGTGCCGGAGACGCTGAGACGGGCGATGCTCACGCATGTGGCGGCGATGTATGCCTGTCGCGGCGTGGTGGCGCCCGAGGCCCAGCCGGCGGTGATGCCGCCCGGTTACGACCGACTGATTGCACCCTTCTGCCGGCGGGGGCTCTGACCATGGCGATGATGGATATTGATGCCGGCCGGCTGACGGCGCGGCTGGTGCTGGAACGGCCGGAGCCCGCAGACGACGGGCAGGGCGGGGCGGTGACGGGCTTCGTCGAACGCGCGCGCGTCTGGGCGCTGATCGAGCCGCGCAGCTTTGCCGAGGAGGAGAGGGGGCCGGGGCTTGTCGCTGGTGTGACGCATCATGTGACGGTGCGGGCGCGCGACGATCTTGGTCCCGGACAGCGGTTTCGCAAAGCGGCGCGCGTCTTCGACATCGAGGCGGTGCGCGATCTCGACGAGAGCGGAAGGTTTCAGCTGGCACTGTGCCGCGAGGTGACGGGATGAGCGGGGCAGGGCAAGGGATTCGGCAAAGGACGCGGCAAGGCATGGCGCTCGAGGAGACGGGCATGCGGCTCGCCGCGATGTTGAGGCGTGCTCTGGCGGACAGGCTGGCGCGACAGACCGGGGATGCTGTTGCCGGTGAGGCTGCGGATAAGGCCAGAGCCGATGCCGATGCCGGGGCCGGGGCTGGGGCGGTCGGTGCCGGGCCTGCGGGAGATCGGGGAGACAGGAGATGAGCATAGCAGTCAATGCCTTGCTGGCGGCGCTTCAACAGGCGGTGAAGGCGGATGCGGGCCTGGCGCTTTCGCTCGGACCGCAGGGATTGAGCGACCGGACGGTGCGGCCACAGCGTTTTCCGGCGCTGGCGGTGGGGGCTGTCGAGACCCGGGATTATTCCACCGGCGAGGCGGAAGGGGCCGAAATCCTGCTGACGCTGGAGGCCTGGAGCGCGGTGTCTCGGCGCGAAGCGGAGGGGCTGGCGGACGCGGCTCGCCGGATCGTGGAAGCCGTGCCGGAAGGGTTTAGTGGCTTCAGGCTGGTGAATGTCAGGCATCGCCGCACGGTGAGCCGACGAGACGTGAAGGCAGGGCTGTTTGTTGCCGATGCGAGCTTTCGGGCGGTGGTGGAGTGAGGGGTGGCGCCCTCAGGGGGAGGGGCTGACGGTCGCCGGCTCGCTGTCCCTGCGCCCCTGCCGCGCAATCGCCGCCAGTGCCAGGATGGCGACAAAACCGGTGGCGGCGAAGGCGGTGGCGAGGAAGAGGCCGGCATGGATGCCGGCGCGATCGATAACGGCCGTCATCAGCACGGGGGCCAGGGCGTTTGCGAGGTTTTGCGGCAAGGACAGGCGGGCCGACTGGCGGGCGAAGCGGCTGGCGGAGAAGAAGGACAGCGGCAGGGTGGCGCGGGCAAGTGTCGTGACGCCCGAGCCGAAGCCATAGAGCGCGGTGAAGAGAAGCAGGCTCGACGGTGTGCCCGAGGAGAAGATCAGGAGCAGGGTGGAGCCTGTCAGCATGGCGGTGCCGGCAAGGCCCGTGGTGACAGGCGAGGAGTGCTTGCCGAGCACAAGGTCGAAAGCGCGGGCGGTGATGCCGAAGACGGCGCGCAGCGACCCGAGCTGCAGAGCCAGCGCCGGCGTGGCACCGGAGAGTTCGAGGATATGCAGGAGCTGTGGCGAAAGCCCGAAGGTCATCAGACTGGCGAGCGATGTCGACAGCGCGATCAGCAGGAAGGCTGATGTGGCCATGCGGCGGCTGAGCGCGAGAGGCTCGACAGCGTCTGCGGCGCGGTCTTCGTCCGAGCGGGTGATGGCGATGCGGCCGAGCGCCAGATGGATCGGCAGGGCAACGACAAGCTGCACGGCGGCGGCGGCGAAGAGTGCGCCGCGCCAGCCGAAGGCCTCGCCGGCCAGCGTCAAGAGCGGCCAGCAGACGGCGGATGAGAGGCCGGTGAAGATCATCAGGATGCCGATGGCGCGGCGCGCCTCGCGGCCCTCGCGTTCGACGACGGCGGCAAAGGCCGGCACCGTCAGCGCAAAGGAGCCGCCGGCACCGAGGATCAGCCAGGCAAGGGCATAGGTGAGCAGGCCGGTGGAGAGCGCCAGCATGGTGAGACCTGCGGCCATCAGGATGGAGCCCATGGCAAGCACGCGTGACGCGCCGTGCCGGGTGATCATCCGGCCGGTCCAGGGGCCGAGAAAGGCCATGGTGAGCATCATGACCGTGAGGCCGGCAAAGGCCATTTCATTGGCAAGCCCGAGATCGGCGGCCATGGCGCGGCCGAACACCGCCGGCATTTCATAGGTCGTGCCCCAGCCAAGGATCTGCGAGACCGCAAGGGCGGCGACTAGGGTGATCCGGGGCATGTTCATGAAAGGACTCGGGCATTGCAGGTGGTCGGGTGTCTTTTCTAGGCGCGACCGTGGGCGGGCGATAGGGCGAAATCTTGTGTGCGGAGCGCTTTTGGGGCGGGGCTCGGGCCATCTCCCCCCCGTGCGGGGGAGATGGCGATTTCGATGAATTAGCCCGATCAGGGCCAAACATCAGAAATCGCAAGAGGGGGGCTCGGTGGGGTTCTCGCCCACGGAACCTTGCCCCTCTCTTGGAAAATCTGAAGTTTAGGCGGCTTGCGCTCGCCCAAGCCTTCGATTTTCCGTTCTCCCCCGCAAGGGGGGAGATGGGACGCCGACGTGGCCTCGCTCTTCGAGGCCCGGCGCTGCCGGGCACCTCAGGTTGGGGGGAACACGGAGATGTTGCCTCCACTCTGCCCTTAAGGGGGAGGGTCGGACCGCAGGTCCCGGGGTGGAGTGGGTCCCGGAACTCTCTGCGCTTTAAGCTGGTCACCCCCACCCGCCGCTTCGCGACGACCTCCCCCCTCAAGGGGGAGGTGGAGCGCGCCACCGCCGTTAAAGAATCACATCATCAAGGAGAGACGCCATGGGTGCGCAGAAGGGCAAGGATCTGTTGCTGAAGGTCGAGGATGGGGCGGGGTTTATGACGGTGGCGGGCTTGCGGGCCAGGCGGCTGTCGTTCAACGCGCAGTCGGTGGATGTCACCGATAGCGAGAGCGCCGGGCGCTGGCGCGAGTTGCTGGAGGGGGCGGGTGTTCGGCGAGCCGGGCTGACGGGCTCGGGCCTGTTCAAGGATGCGGCTTCAGATGCGCTGATCAGGGCCGCCTTCTTTGCCGGGTCGATCCTCAATTACCAAGTGGTGATACCGGATTTCGGCACGGTGACCGCGCCGTTTCAGGTGACGGCCCTGGATTATGCCGGCAATCACGACGGCGAGGTGAGTTTCGAGATCGCGCTGGAATCGGCAGGTGCCGTTTCCTTCGCGGCGCTGTGAGGCGGCCATGCGGGGCTATGAACGGGAGATGGGGGAGCCGGTGACGGTGAACCGCGCCAACCGCCATCGCGGCGAAGTGGAGGCTGTGATCGATGGCGAGCGGCGCATTCTGTGCCTGACGCTCGGGGCGCTCGCCGAACTGGAGACGGCTTTCGGGGCAGACAGCCTGGCCGATCTTGCGGCGCGGTTTTCGAGCGGCAGGCTGAAGAGCGCCGATCTCACCCGCATCCTTGCCTGCGGCCTGCGCGGCGGGGGAAACCGGCTCTCGGATGCCGATGTGGCCGAGATGGCGGTGGAGGGAGGTGTCGCGGGCGCGGCAAAGGTGGTCGGCGAACTGCTGACGGTGACATTTGGCGCGGGAGCGGGTGGGGCTGCTCCTGCTTTTGCGGGGCGGGCGCAGGAGAAGACAGGTGGCGAGGCTGCCGCGTCCCCTTGAGAGCCGCAGGCGGGCGTGAGGCGAAGGTGCGGCCGTTTCCCTGGGGAGCGGCGATGACGCTGGGTCTCTCCCGCCTGCGGCTTTCTCCCGAGGTTTTCTGGGGCTTGAGCCTGCCCGAACTGGCGGCGATGGCGGGGGCCTTCGGGCAACCGGCGGGCCTGTCGCGCCGAGATGTGGAGGCGCTGATGGCACGGTTTCCGGATTGAGGGGATTGCCGCTCACGCTAGGCGCGACAGGTTGCGCCTAGCGTAAGCGGCACCTTTTGGCCGCAGGCGGAGAGACTGGCGAGGTGCGGCCAGCAATGCGCGCGCCGCTCTCCCCGCAGCAAGGCAGAGAGCACCGAGATCGCAGGTAAAAGAGGAGAATGCGACGCGGAAAGCCCAGCCGATTGTATCCTCGGCCTCTACTCTCGAGGTCCGACGGTGTCGCGCCTCAGAGCAAGGGGGAACGGGCAGCGAGAAGATCGTGCAGGTCGGTCAATTCTTGCGCAAACACGGGATAGGCGCGTTGCAGCCGCTGCACATTGTCGACCACCTTTTCCGGCTTGAGGTCGAAGCCGTATTTGTGGCGGACGAGATGGCGAAAACCCTTGAGCTCGCTCAGCTCCAGATGCAGAGCCGGGGGTAGGAGGGCCGGCCGACAGCCTGCCAGTTCCGCCGCCATCTGGTCGAGAATGTCCTGGTGGACGGTTGGCCCTGTCGGTGCGGACCCATCAAGATCGCGCGCGAGACTCATCAGGATATCCTCGATCCCGTTATAGACGTTGTGCACGCCCAGAGAGGCAGCCGAGACGGCACCCCAATCGCCCAAGAGGATATCCTCCCGATGGCGATCGAAAAAATCGCCCAATTGCCCGAGTTCCCGTTCGCAGCGATCGAGTCGAGATGAAAGACGGGAGAATTCAGCAAGCGTGAAGGGCGTCATGCAAAAGCTCTTCGACCCTGTCGGCATCCAGGTCGGCTTCGAAAATGAGATCGTAGGGAATGTCTGTCCCGCGCAGATGGTTCGCGACGATCTGCTCGGCGCGCAGGCGACGACTGGCGTCAAGCGGTGCCCTCACCAGGAGGTCGATGTCAGAATGGATGCGGAACTCGCCACGTGCCAAGGAACCGATCGGAATGATGAGAAGACCGCTGTTCGCTGCGTCCCGGATGATCGCGTCGACCAGCCGCAACGCCTGCGCGCGGCGCGGTTCCAGTCTTTCGGCGATCAGCGATTGCATGCGGTTCATCTGCGTTCTCCGTGTGCCATCTTAGCGCAAGCGCCGCCCTGCAGGAAGTAGTCGCCTTCGAGGCCCGGGGATGCGAGGCGCCTCAGGGGCGAGTGCAGTCTGACGCGCTGTTTAAGATCACACCGGGTCCAGGAAAGGACATTTTCCATGACCGATGACGATACACTCGCACTCTCCGTCGATCTCGACGGCAGCGAGGCACTGGCCGTGCTCGGCGATCTCGAGAGCCAGTCCGAACGCTTCGGGCGGGCGCTGACATCGGCGCTGAAGGGGGCGGCAACTGGCGGCAAGGGGCTGGAGGAGGTGTTGCGCGGCGTGGGCCTGCGGTTGACCGATATCGCGCTGTCCGCCGGTTTGAAGCCGCTCGAAAACCTGCTCGGCGACGCTGCGGGCAATCTGATCGGCGGGCTGACCTCCGGCCTTGGTGCAGCGCTCGGTGGGGGCGTGACCCCTTATGCGGCAGGTGGCGTGCCGGGGCGGGTCATGCCGTTTGCCGACGGGGGGGTGGTCTCCGCGCCCACCTATTTTCCGATGCCAGGCGGAACCGGGCTGATGGGTGAGGCGGGCGCCGAGGCGATCCTGCCGCTGAAACGCGGTGCCGATGGTGCGCTCGGCGTGGCGGCGGATGGCACGGGGGCGGGCACCGTCATTCATTTCCAGGTGACGGCGACGGATGCGGCGAGTTTTGCCAGGAGCGAAGGGCAGATCACGGCGATGCTGGCGCGCTCGGTCGGGCGCGGACGGCGGGGGCTGTGAGGATGCGGGGGCAGCAGGCAGTAGGCAGTAGGCAGTAGGATGTGCCCCGCATGCGGCCCTTCTGGCCACCTTCTCGCCGCAGGCGGGGACATGGGGAGGCCGGCGGTGCGGTTTGGCGCCTCCGCACGCGGCGCCCTTGCGCTGAGATGCCCCGTGAGCCGGCCTCGAAGCATCCTCATCTTCACACGTCAACCAAACGGAGGCGGGTATGGCCTTTCATGAACAGCGCTTTCCGCTGCGGCTGTCGCTGACATCAAGCGGCGGGCCGGGGCGGCAGACGGATATTGTTTCGCTTTCAAACGGGCGCGAGGCGCGCAATCGGCGCTGGCGGTTTTCCAGGCGACGCTATGATGTCGGGACGGCCGTGCGCTCGGTTTCGGATCTCTATGCGGTGCTGGAATTCTTCGAGGCGCGCGGCGGACAGCTCAATGGGTTCCGCTTTCGCGATCCCGTCGATGGGTCCTCGGCGCGGCCGGGTGAGACGGTGACGCCGCTCGACCAGTGGATCGGAGTGGGCGACGGCGAGACGGCGGTCTTCCAGCTTGTGAAGAGCTATGGCGATGGCGCCGCGATCGAGCGGCGTCCGGTGATGAAGCCGGTGGCCGGTTCGGTACGGATTGCGCTTGACGGTGTCGAGCGGATCGAGGGCTTCTCCGTCGACGTGACGTCCGGGATTGTGACGTTCGCTGCCGGCCATGTGCCGGACGAGGGCGCGGAGATCCGGGCGGGCTTCGATTATGATGTGCCTGTTCGTTTCGACACCGACCGTATCGAGATCGACCTCGAAGCCTTCCGCGCCGGGCGCATTCCCTCCATTCCGCTGATCGAGGTGATTCCATGAAACGGTTATCCCAAGCGCTCGCGGCCCATGTGGCAACCGGCGAGACGACGCTGTGCCGCGCCTGGCGGGTGACCTGCAGGGATGGTTTCCGGCTCGGGTTTACCGAGCATGATCAGGTGCTTGCGTTTGACGCGACGGTGTTCGAGCCGGGCACCGGTTTTGCCGCGACGGAGGCAAGCAGTGCAAGCGGGCTGGCGGCCCCGGGGGCGGAGGTGCGCGGCGGCTTTTCGAGTGCGGCAATATCGGAGGCGGATCTGGCGGCGGGCCGTTATGACGGCGCGCGGGTCGAGCTCTTCCTCGTCAACTGGCAGGCACCAGAAGAACAGCATGCGCTGATTTCGGTGCAGGAAATCGGCGAGGTCAACAGGGCGGGGCCGGGCTTTTCGGCGGAGCTTCGGAACTTCGCGCACCGCCTGCAGCAGCCGGAGGGGCGGATCTACAACAGGCGTTGCGATGCGGATCTGGGGGACAGCCGCTGCCGGGTGGATATGGGGCTGGCTAATCGGCGGGTGGCGGGTGTCGTTGCCGAGGTGCTGGCGGCAGACCGGCTGACGATCTCGGGACTGCCTGATCTCAGCGAGGGGCATTTCCGCCTCGGGCATCTGCGGTTTGACAGCGGTGTGCTGTCAGGTCGGCGTCTGGCGATCGAGGAGAGCGGGGCGGGGACGGGTGGTCTCGTGACGCTCCGGCTCTGGTTGCCGCTGGAGGCAAGGCCGGCTCCGGGTGATGCGGTGACGCTGACGGTCGGCTGCGACAAGAGTTTTTCCACCTGTCGAACGAAGTTTGGCAATCCACTGAATTTCCGTGGTTTTCCGCATATGCCGGGAAGCGATTTCGCCTATTCCTATGTCAGCGGCGACAGCACCCATGACGGCGGAGTGCTCTATCGCTGATGGCCGCCGAACCCCTCTCTGCCGTCAAGGGGGAGGTAAGTGGCCGCCGGCCACTCGGCGCAACATTCCCGCAAGCATGAAAGGACATTGCCCCATGAAGATCATCTGCCCCGACGGAGACGGTTATTCCTATTATGTTCAGGCGCTTGACGAGAGCCGCTATACCAGGGTGAGCGGTGTCGAGACCTTCCTGGTCAAGGCCGGCGATTACTGGAATGGGCCAGATGGCAGCGATGCCCTGAACTATCGCGAGCGCACAGAGGCGCGCGTGACGACGGAGGACGCGGTCGGTTCGACCTGGCGTTACGCCTTCCACCTGAAGATCCCGGCGGACTATCCCGAATTGAGCCCGAAGCAGACGCTCGGGCAATGGCATAACGGGTCCTATGACAGCGTCTTCAACCGCTATGAGGAGGGCGTTTTCACGATCTGCCTCAACAACAAGGAGACCGGCGTTTTCGACGAGACGCCAGTGACCGTGACCAAGGGCGTATGGAACACCTTCAGCTATGCGTTCACCTGGCATGTGACGGCAGGCGCGGTGGCGGCGTCCGTCAACGGGCGGACGGTGATGAAGGCGACTGGGCTTGCCCTGCTGCCGGCGGCGACGAGTTCGGTCTATTTCAAATATGGCATTTACCGCAACATGGCCGCAGGGCTAATCGGGCCCGACCAGCAGGTGAGCTATCGGCGCGTGAGCCGGGCTGCAGGGTGAGAGCCGGGGACCTGCCAACACCCTCCCCTTGAGGGGAGGGTCGGACCGGAGGTCCGAGGTGGGGTGAGGTTTCGCTCCAAGGGATCACACCCACCCGCGCGTTCCGCGCGACCTTCCCCCTCAAGGGGGAGGTGGGTGGCTGCGAGGCAAGGTCACCCTCATCCTGAGGTGCCCCTGCAGCGCAGGGGCCTCGAAGGATCTTGTACTTGGCCTCGACCCTTCGAGGCCCTCGCGGAGCGAGGGCACCTCAGGGTGAGGGGAAATGGTTTCGCAGGCCTTTTGCGCTGCCCTCGCGTTGTTTGATCGCTGCGTCGTCATTTCCAAACCTGTCGCCTCGCAGTTGTTACCTCCCAACCCGGAGCCTTCCATGTCCGTCAACGCACAAGTCCTGGCGATTGCCGGGTGCTGGATCGGTACGCCCTATCGGCATCAGGGGGCGGTGAAGGGGGTGGGCTGCGATTGTCTGGGGCTGGTTCGAGGGATCTGGCGCGAGCTTTATGGGCGGGAGCCTGAGGCAGTGCCGGCATATGCGTCTGATTGGGCGGAGCGGGCGGGCGAGGAGCGGTTGCTTGCCGCCGCCGATCGGCATTTTCGGATTGTGCCATCTCGGGAGGAGAGCCTGCCAGGCGATCTCGTGCTGTTTCGCTTTCGGCCGCATCTGGCGGCGAAACATGCGGGGATCTTGTCACTACTACCGGGTGAGGATGTCGCGCATGGGCAGGCCGAAGACCCCGCTCCCGGTGATGCGCAGGCACGGTCCAGGCCGGGCTTTGATCGTCCCACCCCCGATGCCTTCATCCATGCCCCCAATGCCTTCATCCATGCCTATGAGCAATCTGCGGTGACGCTGTCGGCGCTGGTGCCGGGATGGCGGCGGAAGATTGCCGGCATCTATCGCTTTCCCGAAAGGATCTGACGATGGCGACCATAGTTCTGCAGGCGGCGGGGGCACTTGCGGGGAGCATGATCGACCGGAGCCTTCTCGGCGGAACACGGGAGGTGAACGGGGCGCGGCTGTCTTCGGCGCGTCTTGCGGGTCCCAGCGAAGGCACTGTTATCCCGAGGCTCTATGGCACGGCGCGGCTGGGCGGCACGCTGATCTGGGCGACGCGCTTCGAGGAGGAGACGGTGACCGAGCGCAGCGGCGGCAAATCCTCCGGCGGCACGCGCACCACGACCTATCGCTACTATGCCAATCTGGCACTCGGGATTTGCGAAGGGCCGATTGCGGGTGTGCGGCGCGTCTGGGCGGACGGGCGCGAGCTCGACACGACCGAGATCGAGATGCGGGTCTATCGCGGCACGGAGAGCCAGCCGGTCGACCCGCTGATGGCGGCGAAACAGGGCAGCGGCCGGACGCCGGCCTATCGCGGGCTGGCCTATGTCGTCTTCGAGCGCCTGCCGCTCGATGATTTCGGCAATCGCATTCCGCTTTTGCAGTTCGAGGTGATCCGCCCGGTCGGGGCGCTGGAGACGCAGATCCGGGCGGTGACGATGATCCCCGGCGCAACCGAGCATGGCTATGCGACGACGAGGGTGTCGGATGCACCGCGCGAGGGGGAGAAACGCTGGCTGAACCGCAATACGCTGGCCGCCGCCACCGACTGGCAGGCCTCGCTGGACGAGTTGCAGGCGCTCTGCCCCGATCTGGAAAGCGTGGCGCTGGTTGTCGCCTGGTTCGGCACGGATTTGCGCGCCGGCAATTGCCGGGTACTGCCGGGCGTCGAGGTGGGGTTCCGCCGCGAGGAAAGCCGGCCCTGGAGCGTGGCGGGGATTGCGCGGGATGACGCCTATGTGGTGTCGCGCCATGAAGGCGGGCCTGCCTATGGCGGATCGCCTGATGATCAGAGTGTCATCGAGGCAATCCGCGATCTGAAGGCGAGCGGACTGAAGGTGACCCTCTATCCCTTTGTGCTGATGGATATTCCCTCCGGCAATGGGCTGCCCGATCCCTATGGCGGGGCCGAACAGGCGGCCTATCCCTGGCGCGGGCGGATCACGGCCCATCCGCTCGGTGCCGACAAGACGGCGGTAGCGCGGGCGCAGGTCTCGACATTTGTGACCCGCAGCGAGGGTTATCGGCGGTTCGTGCTGCATTATGCGACGCTTGCTGCATCCGCTGGCGGGGTGGACGGGTTTCTGCTGGGCTCGGAACTCAAGGGGCTGACGACGCTGCGTGACGGGGTGAATGCCTTTCCCTTTGTCGAGGCGCTGGTGGCGCTGGCGGGCGAAGTACGTGCCATTCTGGGGGACGCGGCGGCGATTTCCTATGGCGCGGACTGGAGCGAATATTTCGGCCATCAGCCGGCGGATGGTTCGGGCGATGTCTTCTTCCATCTCGATCCGCTCTGGGCGAGCCCGCATGTGTCGACCGTGGGCATAGATAACTATATGCCGCTCGCCGACTGGCGCGATGCGGATCTGGAGGGGGGAAGCCCCGACGGATTTGCCGGGGCCGATGACGCCGAGGGGTTCTCCCGCATGCTGACGGCGGGCGAGGGTTATGACTGGTTCTATGCCAGCTATGCCGACCGGCAGGCGCGCGTGCGGACGCCGATCACCGATGGCGCTTATGGCAAGCCCTGGGTCTACAGGTTCAAGGATCTCGAAAACTGGTGGACCAACCGCCATTACAACAGGATCGGTGGTGTCGAGCAGGCAGACCCGACGGCCTGGATGCTGGAAATGAAACCCTTCTGGTTCACCGAACTCGGCTGCGGGGCGGTCGACAAGGGGGCGAACCAGCCGAATGTCTTTGTCGACGCTAAATCCGTGGAGAGCGGCAGGCCGCATTTTTCGGCGGGGGCACGCAGCGACAGCCAGCAGCGGCGGTTTCTCGAGGCGCATCTCGGGCACTGGCAGAGCGCCGACGCGCCCGAGGGCATGGTGGATCCCCGTGGCATCTTCGTCTGGACCTGGGATGCACGGCCCTATCCGGCCTTTCCACAAAATATCGGCCTCTGGGCCGATGGATCGAACTGGCGGACGGGGCACTGGCTGAACGGACGGCTGGGGACAGCGACGCTGGCGGACACCATTGCCGCAATCCTGCGCGATCATGGCTTCGACGATTTCGATGTGTCGGAGGTGGCCGGGGACCTGGGCGGCTATGTGAAGGGCGACCTCACCTCGGCGCGCGATCTGATCGAGCCGCTGATCGAGCTTTTCCAGATCGATGTGATCGAGGACGCTGGTCGCTTGCGCTTTCGCACACGACCGACCGCGAGCCTGGCCGCACGCGATATCACGGTGCTGGCCGACCTCGCGGACCAGCCGCTCTGGAGCGAGACGCGCGGCCACGACAGCGACTTCGCCTCGGAAGCCTTGGTGACCTTTTATGATCCGGCAGCCGACTATGTCGAGGCAAGCGTGCGTTCGCGGAAGGTGGAGGCCGCAACGGAACGCCAGCTTGCCCGCGACCTGCCGGCCGCAATGCCCGAAGAGACGGCGCTGGCCGCTGCCGAAGGCTGGCTGCGCGACAACCGGCTGGCGCGACGGACCCTGCAACTGGCGCTGGGGCCACAGGAGATCGCGGTCGAGCCGGGTGACGTTCTGCGGTTTCCAGAGGGACCGGAGGGGCGGTTTCTCGTGCAGGGGATCGATGAGGGTTTCGAGCGCCGTCTGACCTTGAGGGCGTTTGCCGGCAAGGTTTCGGCGCCGGTGACGGCGGTCGAGCCGGGGCGGGTGCCGGACGCCGGCGGGGCGGAGGGTTTTGCGCCGTTTGTCAGTTTCCTCGATCTGCCGAGGTTGGAGGGGGGGAGCCATGCGGGCGATGCCAGCGTGGCAGCCTTGGGGCGGCCCTGGCGGCGGCTCGCAGTGTCGAGTTCGCCCGAAGCGGAGGGCTATCGGCTGCGGCTGACACTGGACCGACCGGCGACGATGGGGCGGCTGGTGGAGCCGCTTTCGCCGGGACCGGTGGGGCGTTTCGATCCGGCCAATGCTCTGCTTGTCGATCTGCTGGGCGGGGCTTTTTCCTCCGCGAGTCGTGCGGCGGTGCTCTCGGGGGCAAACCGGCTGGCTGTCCGGACGCAGCATGGCGGCTGGGAAGTGTTGTGTTTTGCCGAGGCCGCGGAAGTGGCTGCGGGGCGCTTCCGCCTAACCGGGTTGTTGCGCGGGCTGGGCGGGACGGAGGACGCGACGGCGGCAGGGGCGGATGTCGGGGCCGAAGTCGTGCTGCTCGACGAGGCGGTGCGGGCGCTTGGGCTTGTGAACGCCGAGCGCGGGGCGGCGCAGAACTGGATTCTGGAACCGATGGGGCTGGTGACCGACCTGTCAGGGCCGTTTGTCTTCGATGGCGGTTTGCGGGCGGAGACGCCGCTTTCGCCGGTGCATGCGCGCGTGGTGCGGCAGGCCTCGGGAGATCTCCTGATTTCGTGGATCCGGCGCAGCCGGATCGAGGCCGATGCCTGGGCGGAAGGCGAGGTGCCGCTCGACGAGGCGGAGGAGCGTTACCGGCTGGAGATCCTGAATGGGAGCGCGGTGGTGCGTCTGGTCGAGGTTGGGGAGGCCGGGTTTACCTATCCGGTGGCCGACGAACTGGCCGATTTCGGCGGGGCGCAGACGGTGCTTGGCATTCGCGTGCGCCAGCTCGGGCGGTTGGCGGCAGGCCTGCCGCTGGCGGCGGTGACTACCATCAACTGATGTTCAACGAAGAGGAGAAAGACATGCTGGATGTGAAACCCTGGTATCAGTCGAAAACCGTCTGGGGCGCGTTGATTGCGATTGCCGCTCCGCTGCTCGGACGGGCCGGGCTGGAGGTGGGCGGGCCGGAACAGGCGGAGATCGCCGAGGCCATGACGACACTTGCCGGCACTGTTGGTGGGCTGCTGGCCTTGTACGGGCGTTTGACGGCAACGAAGGGGGTCGGCGGGTGAGGGCGCGCTGTACCCTTACGATGTAAGGAATTTCCATTACATTGTTCATGGGGAAAGAGGCGAGCGCCATGAACAAGATCCTTCGTAAGGTCAGCACGATCACCGACAAGGGGCAGACGACGATCCCGAAGCCCATCCGCGACGCACTGGGTGTGGGTTATGGTGGTCGGATCGCATTCAGTCTCGATGAAAAGAACCGGGTTATTGTTGAACGCGATGATGGGGAGGAGAACGATCCTGTTCTCGACGGATTTCTCGATTTCCTCGCCAGGGACATGGCCGCAAGGCCTTCCCAGGCATTCGAAGAGATACCGTCTGGCCTGAGGGCCCGGATGGCAGCTTTGACGGCTGGTTCTGAGATTGATCTCGATGCCCCGATCGAGGGGGAGGTCGATCTCTGAGCGATGGAGACCGTCAACGGCTGGATCATCCGGGCACATCCCTTGTTCCTCGATCAGCTGGAGCGATTGACCGCCGCAGCCGAGCGAGAGGCGCGGAAAAAGCCCGAGGCCTTCCGGTCCGGAGCCAATTTCAAGCTTCTCATCGCTCTGAACAAGCTGGTGTTCGACGTCATTCCAGCCGATCCAGCATCGCCCAGCTTCAGGCAGGGTGGGGCGCTCGGTCCAGAGCGCAAGCACTGGTTTCGCGCGAAGTTCGGCAATGGCCGATTTCGGCTGTTTTTCCGTTACAATTCGGCGGCGAAGGTGCTCGTATTCGCCTGGGTCAACGACGCAGAGACGCTGCTCAGCTATGCCTCACGCAGCGACGCCTATGCCGTCTTTCGCGCCATGCTGGAGGATGGAAATCCGCGCGACAGCTGGAAGGACTTGCTCGATGCGGCTTCAAGCGATGCCGTCGTCTGGCGTCTTGAAGCGCTTGCGGAGGACGCCGCGAAGCCGGGAGGTGGCGAAAAATGAGGTCACGTTCCGCCCCGATCCCCATAAGATTGCGAGGCATTCATTTGCCATTCAGACGCCTTGCGGTACATAATTTGGCTAGAGTGGACGTCATCCAAGAAGAAGCAGCAATGGCATCTTTCATGAAATATGCGGGCCTGGCCTTGGCCGTGACCGTGGCGGCTTTGCCGGCAGTCACGAGCGATGCCGTGGCAGCGGATTGCCGGGCGGCGGCCGCAAGGGTTGTCGCCGAGGTCGGAGGGCAGTTGCTTTCCGTCCGCGAATCGGGCGGTGAATGCGTCATCGTCGTGCTTGTTCCGGGCAATGGAAGTGAACGGCCGCGCAAGGTCACCATGCGGGTCGCCGAGTGATCTGTAGCAGGGTCTTCCAAGCTCTCCGCACCGAGGGGTGAACCGCATGCGCATTCTGGTCGTCGAAGACGATGTCAATCTGAACCGTCAGCTGGTCGAGGCCCTGCAGGAAGCGGGTTATGTCGTCGACAAGGCCTTTGACGGCGAGGAAGGCCACTTCCTCGGCGAGACCGAACCCTATGACGCCGTGATCCTCGACATTGGCCTGCCGGAAATGGACGGCATCACCGTCTTGGAAAAATGGCGGGCGGCAAGCCGGGTGATGCCGGTGCTGATCCTGACGGCCCGCGATCGCTGGTCGGACAAGGTGGCCGGCATCGACGCAGGCGCCGACGATTATGTGACCAAGCCGTTCCATGTCGAGGAAGTACTTGCCCGCATCCGCGCGCTCATCCGCCGTGCGGCAGGCCATGCATCGTCCGAGATCGTCTGCGGACCCGTGCGGCTCGACACCAAGAGTTCCAAGGCGATCGTCGAGGGCGTGACGCTGAAGTTGACCTCGCATGAATACCGGCTTCTCTCCTATCTGATGCATCACATGGGTGAGGTGGTCTCGCGCACCGAACTGGTCGAGCATCTCTACGACCAGGATTTCGATCGCGATTCCAACACGATCGAGGTGTTTGTCGGCCGTCTGCGCAAGAAGCTCGGTGTCGACATGATCGAAACGGTCCGAGGCCTCGGCTACCGCATTCAAGCCCCCGCCAAATGAAGATCCGCTCGCTTACCGCGCGCGTCCTGCTGCTCGCCACCCTCTGGTCGGCGCTCGGTCTGGTGACGATCGCGGTGGCGATTTCCGCCCTTTATCGGCAGGGCGTCGAGCGCGGCTTCAACAATCTCCTGCGCGCCCAGCTCTACAATGTGGTCAATTCGGTTTCGATCGGGGACGGCGACAGTCTTGCCGGGTCTCCGGCGCTCGGTGACCTCCGGTTTTCTCAGCCCGCGACCGGCTGGTACTGGCTGGTCGAGCCGCTTGGCAATTATGCCACGGCGCCGCTGGCTTCCGCCTCGCTGGGGGTCGCAAACCTTGCCGTTCCCGATGTGGATGTGACGCCCTTCGACCAGAACTACGAGCGCTACTACGAAATGACCGACGATGTCGGCAACCGCATCCGCATTGCCGAGACCGAGGTGGTGCTCGATGATCAGGGCCGCGCGGCGCGCTTTCGCGTGTCCGGCAATCTCCAGGTGATCGAGGACGAAATCGCCTTCTTCACCAGCCGGCTCTACGGAGCGCTCGCCGTGGTCGGAATCGGCGGCCTGATCGTCAACGGTCTTGCCATTCTCTATGGCCTGAAGCCGCTTGACCGCGCTCGGCGAGGTCTGGAGCGTATACGGCGCGGCGAGGCCGAGCGCATCGAGGGCGACTTTCCGAGCGAGGTCCAGCCGCTTGCCAGCGAAATCAACGCGCTGATCGACAGCAACCGCCGCATCGTCGAGCGGGCCCGCATGCAGGTCGGCAATCTTGCCCATTCCCTGAAGACGCCGATTGCTGTTCTCCTGAACGAGGCGCGCACGCTCGACAAGACCCATGCCGAGGTGATCGCGGCCCAGGCCGAGGCCATGCAGGCGCAGGTGACCTCCTATCTGAACCGCGCCCGCATTGCCGCCCAGCGCGACAGTGTGCTCGCCCGCACCGAGGCCCAGCCGGTGCTGGAGCGGCTGGTGCGCGTGATGCGCAAGCTGAACGGGGACATTGCGTTCGAGCTCGATGTCGCGCCCGAACTGACCTTTGCCATGGAGCAGCAGGATGTCGAGGAAGTCGTCGGCAATCTCCTGGAAAACGCGTCCCGCTTTGCCCGCACCAAGGTGGTGACGAAGGTGACGATGACGACGCGCGAAGCCGATGCAACGGATGGGCGACGCGGCTGGATCGAAGTCGTGGTCGAGGACGACGGCCCGGGGCTGGCACCCGAGCAGATCGGCGAGGCGCTGAAGCGCGGCCGCAGGCTCGACGAAAGCAAGCCGGGAACGGGCCTCGGTCTCTCCATCGTCAAGGAGATTTCCGGGGAATATCAGGGCGCATTCGGCCTGTCGCGGGCAGGGATCGGCGGACTTCGCGCACAGTTGATCCTTCCTGCTGTGACGAAGGACACTGCGTGATTGATTTTCCTGTGAAATTACATAGGTGTATAGGACTGATTTCGGCGCGCCTACAATGGTCGCTTCCGAAAGCGGGACGGACGCCGGATGGCGGCAACAATTGACGGCATTTGGAACGGTCTTATGGGTGTGAAGCGCTTCGGAATCTTGGCAGCCACCGCTTTGGTGTCGCTCGCGCTTGCGGGCTGCACCACCTCGGGCGGCGGACGCACCGCGACTGCCAAGGCCAATTCCGCCGTCTATATCGCTGCCCTGCAGGGCGGTATCGTCGCGCGAACGGGCGTGAAGCTGTCGCGCAGCGAAACCCAGCGGGCACTCGAGGCCGAATACCGGGCGCTGGAAGCAGCCCCCGGTGGCCAGCCGGTGGCCTGGGCCGGCGGCGAGGTGCGCGGCGAGGTTGTTGCGGCAGCCCCCTATCAGGTTGGCCAGCAGAACTGCCGCCAGTTCACCCACAAGGTGGTGAGCGGTGGTCGAGAATTGCAGGCCCGCGGTGCGGCATGCCGCAACCCGAACGGCACCTGGACGCCGCTGAGCTGAGGCTTGGGTGGAGCCGCACCTTAGCGAATAGCCCTGTCATCTGATGCATCTTCCCAAAGTGTCTGCTCTGGCGTACACTGCAGACATGACGCGCTTTGAGATCGAGGTGTATCTGACGGAGGATGGCGAGGCGCCTTTCCAGGCATGGCTTGATGCGATCGCCAGTTCCGAAATCAGAACCCAAATCTTCGCCCGCATCCGCCGCGCGTCCTTGGGCAATTTTGGCGATTGGAAACCATTGGCGGGTGCGCCTGGGATATTCGAGATGCGTATCCACGCCGGATCCGGTTACCGCGTGTTCTACACGGTCGTTGGCAATACGGTGGTGCTGTTGTTGGCGGGCTCGACGAAGAAGGATCAGAGACGGACGCTCGAAAAGGCCAAAGTCTATCTGGATGACTATCGCAAGAGGATGAAACCGTGAACAAGCCGACCAGACCGTTCGATTTCGACCGCTATGAAGAACTGTTGCGGGACCCGGAGCACGCGGCCATCTATCTGGCGGAGTTTCTTGAAAGCGGTGACATGGAGCTGTTTCAGGAAGCCCTCCGTCACGTTGCCAAGGCACAGGCCGGCGGACTGGCCGGAGTGGCAGAACAAGCGGATTTGAACAGGGGCAGTCTGTACAAATCACTGTCGAAGAACGGCAAGCCACAATTTGAAACCTTGGCCAAGATTCTGGCCGCGATGGGGCTGCAGTTCACGATCACGCCGTCACATCAACAGTCGTGACCGCTTTCCCCACTTGACTTGGGTCAAGGCTGGGCCGGGTATGACGGCCTAGAGAGGTCTTGCGGCCAAACGCCTCAAATTTCCGTCAGGGGGCGTTTGTCTGTTGGAAAGCAACCGGCCTTCACGTAATTGAGTTTCATGTTGTTCTGGATCATCTCCGCCCTGTTGACGGTCATTGTTGCCGTCGTCCTGCTCTCCCCCCTGCTGCGGGCTTCGGCACGCGCGACACGCTATGACGAGGGTGAAGCTGCCGTCTATCGCGACCAGTTGCGGGAGCTCGAACGGGACAAGGCGGAAGGGTTGATCTCGGCTGAAGATGCCGATTATGCGCGTGCGGAAATCGGCCGCCGTCTTCTGGCGATTGCAGGGCGCGAGAAGACAGGCGAGGAGGCCGACGAGATCGCTTCTGAGCCTTCTGAAGCGCGGCCACCGGTGCGCCGCCGCTATACATTTTCCCAGGCCTTCATCCTGCTCTGTCTTCCCTTGATCGGGCTTGCGGGTTATCTCGAAATCGGGAGCCCGGGGACACCCGACGCGCCGCTTGAGGCACGCATCGAAAACCCGGGCGACGACGTCGACCTGCTCGTGGCCAAGGTCGAGCGGCATCTCGCCAGCAATCCCGAAGATGGCAATGGCTGGAACGTCCTCGCCCCGGTCTATTCCCGCATCGGTCGCCTTGATGATGCCGAGCTTGCCTATCGCAACGCGATCCGCATCCTTGGCCCGGATGCCGAGCGGATGAACGGTCTCGGCGAGACGATCGTGTTGCGCAATGACGGCATCGTCACCGATGATGCCCAGATGGCCTTTCAGGCGGCGCTGAAGCTCGAGCCAAACAATCCGCGCGCCGACTTCTATCTGGCGCTGGCGCTGGAACAGTCAGGCCGACGTGCCGAGGCACTGGCCGCCTTCCAGACGATTGCCGCCGCATCTCCGCCGACGGCGCCCTGGATGGCGCTGGTCAACCAGCATATCGCCGCCAACAGCGCGGGCATGCCGCTGGCGAACGCACCGGCCGTCCCCGCCGCTGACGCTGCCGCTGCCGGGAGCACCGCGCCGGCCAATCCCGTTGCACCTGGCAATCCCTCGGCAGAGGACATCGCCAACGCGCAACAGATGTCCGAGGCCGATCGCGGCGAGATGATCCGCGGCATGGTGGCGAGCCTCGATGCACGACTGAAGGAAGATCCCAATAATTTTGAAGGCTGGATGCGGCTCGTCCGATCCTATGCCATGCTGAAAGATAAGGAACGGGCAGAAGCCGCGCTGAAGGAAGGCCTGAAGGCCTTCCCGGCTTCGGGCGCCGAGGGCCAGCAGCTGATCGCCATGGCGAAGGAGCTTGGCCTTGATGTCGAGGAGGTGAGCCAATGACCCGCAAACAGAAACGTCTGGCCGTCATCGGCGGTGGAATGGGGTTCATCCTGACCGCCGTGCTGTTGGTGATGTTCGCCTTCGGGCAGTCGATCGCCTATTTCTACGTGCCGGCTGATCTCGCCGAATCCGACGTCCAGCCGGGGACCCGAATCCGGCTCGGCGGATTGGTCGAGGCCGGCTCCGTTGTCCGTGGCGAGGGTTCGACCGTGACTTTCACGGTGACGGATACGCTGAGCGAACTGCCGGTCACCTATACCGGCATCCTGCCCGACCTCTTCCGCGAGGGGCAGGGCGTGGTTGCCGAAGGCCGTTTCGATGGCATGGACAAGGTCTTTGTCGCCGATACCGTGCTCGCCAAGCATGACGAGACCTATATGCCGAAGGATGTCGCGGACCGTCTGAAGGCGCAAGGGGTGGAACTCAGCGGCAAGGAAAAGATCCAATGATCATCGAGCTCGGCCACTATGCCCTGGTTTTGGCGCTCGCCACCTGTCTTGTCGTGTCGATCCTGCCTGTGATCGGCGCCCGACGCGGAGATGCGGCGATGATGGCGGTGGGCACGACGGGCACCTATGCGCTCTTCCTGCTCGTCGCCTTTTCCTTCGCGGTCCTCACCTACGGCTACGTCGTCTCCGACTTTTCGGTGCAGAACGTCTATCAGAATTCCCACTCGCTGAAGCCGATGATCTACAAGGTGTCAGGCGTCTGGGGGAACCATGAAGGCTCGATGCTGCTCTGGGTGCTGATCCTTGCCTTCTTCAGCGCCATGGTCGCCTTCTTCGGCAGCAACCTGCCGGACCGGTTGAAGGCCAATGTGCTGGCCGTCCAAGCCTGGATCACCACCGCCTTTACGCTCTTCATCCTCTTGACCTCGAACCCCTTCATCCGCCTGTCGCCGATCCCGGCGGAAGGACAGGATCTCAACCCCGTCCTGCAGGATATTGGCCTCGCGATCCATCCGCCGCTGCTTTATCTCGGCTATGTCGGCTTCTCCGTCTGCTTCTCCTTCGCCATCGCAGCATTGATGGACGGACGCATCGATGCAGCCTGGGCCCGCTGGGTGCGGCCCTGGACGCTGGCTGCCTGGGTGTTCCTCACGGCCGGCATCTCGATGGGTTCCTACTGGGCCTATTACGAGCTCGGCTGGGGTGGCTGGTGGTTCTGGGACCCGGTCGAAAACGCCTCCTTCATGCCCTGGCTGGCCGGCACCGCGCTTCTGCATTCGGCTCTGGTCATGGAAAAGCGCGATGCCCTGAAGATCTGGACGGTGCTGCTGGCGATCATCGCCTTTTCGCTGTCGCTGCTCGGCACCTTCCTGGTGCGCTCGGGCGTTTTGACGTCGGTGCATGCCTTTGCCACCGACCCGACGCGCGGTGTCTTCATTCTCGGCATCCTCGTCATCTTCATCGGCGGCGCCTTCACCCTCTTTGCGCTGCGCGCGCCGATGCTGAAGGCCGGAGGCCTGTTCCAGCCGATCTCGCGCGAGGGTGCGCTTGTCCTCAACAACCTGATCCTGACGGTGTCCACGGCTTCGGTGCTGATCGGCACGCTCTATCCGCTGCTCCTGGAAACGCTGACCGGTGAGAAGATCTCGGTTGGCCCGCCCTTCTTCAACATCACCTTCGGCCTTCTGATGATCCCGCTGCTGCTGGCGGTGCCCTTCGGTCCCTTCCTCGCCTGGAAGCGGGGGGATGTTCTGGGCGCCCTGCAGCGGCTCTACGTGGCGGCTGCACTCTCGCTCGTTCTCGGACTTGGCCTCTGGTACGTCCAGAATGGCGGTCCTGTGATGGCGGTGGCTGGCCTTGCGCTTGCCTTTTTCGTCATGGGCGGCGCGATTGCCGACCTCTGGTACCGCGCCGGTTTCGGCAAACATCCGTTCTCGACCGCCTGGAGCCGCTTCAAGGGCCTGCCGCGTTCGGCCTTCGGGACCGCACTCGCGCATTTTGGCGTTGGCGTGACCGTGCTCGGTGTTGTCGCCGTGACCACGTTCGAGACGGAGACGGTGGTCGAGATGAAGCCCGGCATGACGGCGGAGGCGGGCGGCTATGTCGTGACCTTCGACGGCATTCGTGCTGCGACCGGTCCGAACTATACCGAGGACCAGGGACACTTCACCATCCGTGAGGGCGGTGTCGAGGTGGCCGATGTCTGGTCGTCGAAGCGGCTCTATACGGCCCGTCAGATGCCGACGACGGAAGCCGGCATCGTCACCTTCGGCTTCAGCCAGCTCTATGTTTCGCTGGGCGACCCCATGGCCAATGGCGGCATCGTCGTGCGCATCTGGTGGAAACCCTGGATCCTCTGCATCTGGTACGGCACGATCGTGATGATGATCGGTGGCGTGGTGTCGCTCTCCGATCGCCGCCTGCGGGTCGGTGCGCCGAAGCGGGCGAAGGTGGCGGCGAAGCCGGTGCTGGAGGCTGCGGAATGAGCGCGTGGTTTGAGAAGATTGCCCCTCACCCTAACCCTCTCCCCGCAGGCGGGGAGAGGGAACGGCAAGCGCTTGTGGCTTCGGCCTTCTCCCCGCCTGCGGGGAGAAGGTGGCGGCAGCCGGATGAGGGGCGGGCACGTCTGACGCTGCGGCGCATGTTGCTGGTTCTCGCCCTGCTGTTCACACCCATCCACGCGCTTGCCGTCAATCCCGACGAGATCCTCTCCGATCCCGCGCTGGAACAGCGGGCACGCGCGCTGTCGGCCGAATTGCGCTGCATGGTCTGCCAGAACCAATCTATCGACGATTCGAATGCAGAGCTGGCCCGCGACCTGCGCGTCGTGGTGCGCGAGCGGCTGGTGGATGGCGATAGCGACGAGCAGGTTCTCGACTATGTCGTGTCGCGCTACGGGGAATTCGTGCTGTTGAAGCCAAGGCTCAGCATGCGGACCATCGCGCTCTGGGGCGCACCGGCGGCACTTGCGGTCATCGGCCTGATCGTCGCTGTCGTTTACACGCGCAGGCGGGCCGTGCAGCCGGTAGCAAAGCTTTCGCCGGAAGAGGAGGCACGACTGGGGACGTTGCTGGAGCGGGAGTGATCAGGGAATTTCGTAGTCTGTGCCATCGTCGAGCGGCAGTTCCGGTGGCCGCTCGCGACCGTGGCGGATTGTCAGAATGACGATGGCTCCCGCACCGATCTCATAGTGAATGAGGTAATCTCCAAGCACAAAACGCCGGACGCCGCGAAGGGGCAGGTCAACTGCTTCCTGGCCCATCATGGGAAACTGCGCGAGCGCTGTTAGGAACTGTTTGAAGTCGTGCAGCAAACGCTCGCCTGCCGCCCGATTGCGTTCTCTCAAATAGTTGGCCTCCCGCGCGAGATGCGCTCTGGCATCAGGAGAGACGACGACTTTCACGCCGCAGCACCCTTGATGATGGCGTCAAGCTCGGCGAGCACGTCATCGGCGTCCGTCCCTTCGCCATCGGCGACCGCCTTGCGTGCCCGCGCGATCTCCTGGATCTCGCGCCCTTCCTGGGCCATGTAGGCTTTCAGCGCCCGCACCATGACCCAGCTGCGGCTGCGTTCGCAGGCGCCGGCCACGGCCTCGATTTCGGCCAGAAGGTCGCGCGGTAATCTCAGCGTGATCGGATCGGATAGCTGCTGTTTCGACATCGCTTTTTGCTCCGTTTGTAATACGGATGATAGCTCTGGCCAGAGGTGGGGTCAAATCCCGCCGAAGGTCTCGCCAAAGATTACGAAGAATTCATCTGCCGTACAGTTCGCCGTAACCTGACAGCACCTATATCTCTCCTCATCCACCGCTTCCCACCGCCGGGTAGTCCGGCGGCTCCAGTCAGAAGAACAGATGAAGGTAGATCCCATGTCTGAATTTAAAGGTCGCTCGCTCAAGACGATCCTCAAGACCTCCACCGCTGCCGGCCTTGCTGCCGTGATGATGGTGACCGCCGCTCCCTTCACCGCCGTGTCGGCACTTGCCGCGCCCGTCGAGGTCAATGCTCCGCAGGTTCCGAGCTTCGGTGATGTCGTCAGCGCCGTGCTGCCCGCCGTCGTGTCTGTCCGCGTCCAATCGAATATCCAGCCGGCCTCGAATGACGAAAGCGGTTATTCCTTCAACTTCGGTGGCCGCAGCTTCGAGGACCTGCCGGATGATCACCCGCTGAAGCGCTTCTTCCGCGAATTCGGTGGTCCCGGCATGGATGGCCAGCAGGAGCGAGGTCCCCGTGCAGAGCGCGGCCCGCATAGCGAAGGCCGCCTGCGCCCGACCTCCCAGGGTTCCGGCTTCTTCATCTCGGAAGACGGTTATATCGTCACCAACAACCACGTCATCGATGATGGCGCTGCCTTCACCATCGTGATGAATGACGGCAAGGAATATGATGCCAAGCTCGTCGGCAAGGACAGCCGCACCGACCTCGCGCTGCTGAAGGTCGACGCCAAGGATGTGAAGTTCACCTATGTGAAGTTTGCAGATGACGAGAAGGTCCGCGTCGGTGACTGGGTCGTCGCCGTCGGCAACCCCTTCGGCCTTGGCGGCACGGTGACCGCCGGCATCATCTCTGCCCGTGGCCGCAACATCGGCTCCGGCCCCTATGACGACTACCTGCAGATCGACGCCGCGGTGAACCGCGGCAACTCCGGTGGCCCCGGCTTCAACCTGAACGGCGAAGTCGTCGGCATCAACACCGCGATCTTCTCGCCGTCCGGCGGCAATGTCGGCATCGCCTTCGCCATCCCGGCCTCGGTCGCCAAGGATGTGATCGAGAAGCTCAAGGATACGGGCACCGTGTCGCGCGGCTGGCTCGGCGTACAGATCCAGCCGGTGACGAAGGACATTGCCGATAGCCTCGGCCTCGCCGAAGACTCAGGTGCGCTCGTTGTTGCACCGCAGGCCGGTTCGCCGGGCGAAAAGGCGGGCATCAAGCAGGGTGATGTCGTCACCGCCGTCAACGGCGATCCGGTCAAGGATCCGCGCGATCTTGCCCGCCGCATTGCAGCTTTTGCCCCTGATAGCACCGTGGACGTGGCTCTGTGGCGTGACGGCAAGGCGACCGAAGTGAAGGTCACGCTTGGCGAGCTGCCGGCGGAACAGTCGGCGAGTGTGGACACGCAGAACGACGCGGCACCCGCTCCGGAAGCCGAGCAGGAACTGTCGAGCCTCGGCCTTTCCGTCCGCCCGGCTGAAGACGGCAAGGGACTGGCGATCGTTGATGTCAATCCGGACAGTGATGCCGCCGACAAGGGCCTGAAGGCCGGCGAGACGATTACCTCGGTCAACAACCAGGAGGTCTCGTCCGCCGCCGATGTCCAGAAGGTCATCGACCAGGCCAAGAAGGACGGCCGCACCCGGGCGCTCTTCCAGGTCGAATCGGAAAACGGCAGCCGCTTCGTGGCACTGCCGATCAACCAGGGCTGATTGTGATGTGACGAGGGGCGCCGGCGGTCGTGGACCGGCGGCGCCCTTTGTCGTTTCCGGCGGTCGCCGACCGCCACGTCTCAGGAAAGGACGAAGCATGGGGATCGCGGAACAAGGACAGCCGAAGTCCGGCGAAACCGGCTATACGGTGGCAGGCGCCGACGCTAATGTCGCGCACATGAAGATACTTGTCATCGAAGACGACCTGGAAGCCGCTGCCTATATGACCAACGCCTTTCGCGAGGCCGGCATTGTCGCCGATCATGCGAGCGACGGTGAAAGCGGCCTCTTCATGGGCACCGAAAACACCTATGACGTGATGGTCGTCGACCGCATGCTGCCGCGCCGCGATGGCCTGTCGGTCATCAGCGAGCTGCGCAAGCGTGGCATCGATACGCCCGTGCTGATCCTTTCGGCACTCGGCCAGGTGGATGACCGCGTCACGGGCCTGCGCGCCGGGGGTGACGACTATTTGCCGAAGCCTTACGCCTTTTCCGAACTGCTGGCACGTGTCGAGGTTCTCGGCCGCCGCAAGGGCAAGCCCGAGCAGTACATGGTGTACCGGGTCGGCGACCTCGAGCTTGATCGGCTTTCCCACGAGGTGAAGCGCGCGGGCAAGGAGATCCTGCTGCAGCCGCGCGAATTCCGCCTGCTCGAATATTTGATGAAGAATGCCGGCCAGGTGGTGACGCGCACCATGCTGCTCGAAAACGTCTGGGACTATCACTTCGACCCGCAGACCAATGTCATCGACGTGCATGTCTCGCGGCTGCGCTCCAAGATCGAGAAGGATTTCGACCGCCCGCTTTTGAAGACCGTGCGCGGTGCGGGCTACATGATCAAGGACGAAGGCTGACATGCGGCTGAAGTCCCGCCTCGGCGTGCTGGCTAAGTCGACGGCTGTCCGGCTTTCGGCCCTTTACATCATTCTCTTCGCACTCTGCGCCGCCTTTCTTGTCTTTTACGTCACGGGGCTCGCCGAGCGCATCCTGAACAACCAGACGCGCGAGGCGCTGCGCCAGGAAGTGACGGAGATCCAGGGTGCCTTCGAGCGCGGCGGCATCAACCAGCTCTTGCGGACCATGGAGCGCCGCGCCCGCCAGCCGGGGGCGAACCTCTATGTGATCGCAAGCCCCAATGGCGAGATCCTGGCCGGCAATGTTGCCTCGCTGCAGCCCGGCGTCTTCGACGAGGAGGGCTGGACCAATTTCCCCTTCCGTTACCAGCGATACACCGACAGTGGGGGCGTGAAGCGCCATCTCGCGACCGGTCATGTCTTCATGCTGGACAATGGTATTCGAGTGCTTGTCGGACGCGATCTCGGTGAGCCTGGCAAGCTGCGGCTTCTCGTGCGTCAGGCGCTGATGGTGGCGCTGCTGATCATGGGCATTGGCGCCGTCGTCATCTGGTTTGCGATCGGGCGCAATGCCTTGAAGCGCATCGACCGTGTTTCGGCGGCAAGCCAGAAGATCATTTCCGGCGATCTGTCGCAGCGGCTTCCGGTCTCCGGTTCCGGCGACGAATTCGACCGGCTGTCCTCGTCTCTGAACGGCATGCTGGGGCGGATCGAGCAATTGAACGAGGGTTTGAAACAGGTCTCCGACAACATCGCCCATGACCTGAAGACGCCGCTGACGCGCCTGCGCAACAAGGCGGCTGACGCCTTGAACGAGGACGATGCCCAAGCCAAGCGGGCAGCGCTTGAGACGATCATTTCTGAATCCGACCAGCTGATCCGCACCTTCAACGCGCTTCTGATGATCTCCCGCGTCGAGGCAGGCTCGATTGCCGCCGAGCTTTCCGACATCGACATATCAGCAATTGCCGCCGACAGCGCCGAACTCTACGAACCGGTGGCGGAAGAGGCCGGGCAGGCGATGGTCTGCGAGATCGCGCCCGGCTTGTCCGTTCGCGGCAATCGCGAACTGGTCGGGCAGGCGCTCTCCAACCTGATCGACAACGCGATCAAATATGGCAGCCAGGGCGAGGCGGGCTCCGAAATCCGCATCCGCGTTTCCGCCGGACGTGACGGGGTGGAAATCGCCGTCTCGGATCAGGGGCCGGGCGTTCCCGAGGACAAGCGGGTCGAGGTGGTGAAGCGTTTCGTGCGGCTCGACAAGAGCCGGTCGAAACCGGGCACCGGGCTTGGCCTATCGCTTGTCGAGGCGATCATGGCCCTGCATGGCGGACGGCTTGAGCTTTCGGACAGCCGCAATCATGCCGATTTTCCCGGTCTGACGGCAACGATGGTTTTTCCCGGAATGAAGCCGTAACCTGTTCCGGTTTGAGATTCGCAAGAAATCTCGGCCGGGAGAGGAGACGCTGATGGGAAACGGCAGGACGAGCAGATTGTCCGATGTGGCGGATGGCGTGATCCGTCCGCTGAACCAGACGGAGCTGAAGGCGGCGGTAGCGCTTCTCAAGGACCTCACCAAGCAGGAGCAGGCACTGGCCGAGCATCTGTCGACGGACGGTCCGCTCCGGAGCTTCGTGCTTTCGGCCTTCACGCTTTCGCCCTATTTGCGCGATGTCGCGAACCTCAAGCCGTCTTTGCTGCTTGAGGCTATCGCCTCTCCGCTGGAGCCGCAGATCCTCGACGCCATCGACGAGGCGCGCCACGCCTGGCGGCCTGACGCGTCCGGTGCCGTCCCCGCTGAGGCCGAAGTCATGGCGCGGCTGCGGCGCGCCAAGCGCAAGGTTGCCTTCCTCACCGCGCTCGCCGATCTCGCCCGTGTCTTTACCGCCCGCGACACGACCGCCTGGCTGAGCGCCGTGGCCGATGCGGCCGTGGCGGCAGCCATCGATCATCTGCTGCTTGCGGGCCATGACGGCGGCAAGCTGACGCTGAAGGATCGGGACAATCCGGCTGAAGGCAGCGGCTTGATCGTGCTTGGCATGGGCAAGCATGGGGCACGCGAACTCAACTATTCCTCCGACATCGACCTCGTGATCTTCTACGATCCGGATGCTGGCATCCTGAAGGAGCCTGAGGATGCCATGGAGACCTATGGGCGGATGATGCGCCGCCTCGTGCGCATCCTGCAGGAGCGCACCGCTGACGGCTACGTCTTCCGCACAGACTTGAGGCTGAGGCCCGATCCGGGTTCGACACCGCTTGCCGTGCCGGTCGAGGCAGCGCTCATCTATTACGAGGGCAGGGGCCAGAACTGGGAGCGGGCGGCCTTCATCAAGGCGCGGCCGGTCGCCGGTGACCTGAAGGCGGGCGAGGGGTTCCTGCGCGAACTTGTGCCCTTCGTCTTCCGCAAATATCTCGATTATGCGGCGATCGCCGACATCCACTCGATCAAGCGCCAGATCCATGTGCACAAGGGCCATGGCGCGATTGCGGTGAAGGGCCACAACGTCAAGCTCGGTCGTGGCGGCATCCGCGAGATCGAGTTCTTTGCCCAGACCCAGCAGCTGATTGCCGGTGGCCGTATGCCGGACCTCCGCTGCCGCCCGACCGAGGAGGCCTTGAAGGCGCTCGCCTCGGCCCGCTGGATCGATGAGCGGACGGCCGAAGAACTCACCGACTGCTACTGGTTCCTGCGGGACGTCGAGCACCGCATCCAGATGGTGCATGACGAGCAGACCCACGTGCTGCCCGAGACCGAAGCCGAGCTGAAGCGCATCGCCTTCATGCTGGGTTTCATCGACACGACCGCCTTTTCCCGCGCGCTCGAAACCACGCTGAAGACCGTCGAGAAGCGTTACGCCCGCCTTTTTGAAAAGGAAGAGGGCCTGTCGAGCGCGACCGGCAATCTCGTTTTCACCGGGCAGAAGGATGATCCGGATACGCTGAAAACCCTCAAAGGCCTCGGCTTCGAGAGGCCGGAGGACATCTCCCGCGTCATCCGCACATGGCACTACGGCCGCTACCGCGCGACGCAATCTGTGGAAGCGCGCGAGCGGCTGACCGAGATGACGCCGGATCTCTTGAAGGCCTTTGGCGAGAGCCGGCGGGCCGATGAGGCGCTATTGCGCTTCGACAATTTCCTGTCGGGGCTTCCCGCCGGCATCCAGCTTTTCTCGCTGCTCGGCAACAATCCCGCCCTGCTCGACCTGATGGTCAACATCATGGCGGCTGCCCCAAGGCTTGCCGAGATCATCGCCGCGCGCCCGCATGTCTTTGATGGCATGCTGGATCCGGGCCTGCTGGTCGAACTGCCCACCCGCGACTATCTCGGCAAGCGGCTGAAGAGTTTCCTTTCCAGCGCAAGGCATTACGAGGAAATCCTCGACCGGCTGCGGATCTTTGCCGCCGAGCAGCGCTTTCTCATCGGCATCCGATTGCTGACCGGCTCCATTGGCGGAGCGCAAGCCGGCCACGCCTTCACCGATCTTGCCGACCTCGTCATCGACGAAGCGCTGAAGGCCGTGGTGGCCGAGATGGAAGCCGCCCATGGCAAGATCCCCGGTGGCCGGGTGGCGCTGGCCGGCATGGGCAAGCTCGGCTCCTACGAGCTGACGGCAGGATCCGATATCGACTTGATCCTGCTCTACGAGCATGACGACGACGCTGCGGAATCCGACGGTGCGAAGCCACTCGATCCGGTGCGCTATTTCACGAGGCTGACCCAGCGGCTGATCGCGGCGCTTTCGGCGCCGACGGCGGAGGGTGTGCTCTACGAAGTCGACATGCGCCTTCGCCCCTCCGGCAACAAGGGGCCGGTCGCAACCCGGCTGCGCTCCTTTGCCCGCTATCAGCGCGAAGAGGCCTGGACCTGGGAGCACATGGCGCTCTCGCGCGCGCGCATGCTCTCCGGCGATCAGAGCCTGATTGGGGAGGCGGAGACGATTATCGAGGAGGTGCTGGCGGCGCCGAGCGACCAGGCGAAGATCGTCAAGGACGTTCTGGAAATGCGGGCGCTGATCGAGCAGGAGAAGCCGGCAAAGGATATCTGGGACTTGAAGCTCATTGCGGGCGGCCTTGTTGATATCGAGTTCATCGCCCAATATCTGGCGCTGGTTGCCCCGGCGAAGGGCCACAGGGTGCGGACCAACGAACTCTCGACCGCAGATGCGCTGAAGGCCTTAGGGGATCTCATCGACCCGAATGATCTGGACACCTGCCTGACAGCCTTGAAGCTCTACACCGATCTCTCGCAGGTCATTCGCCTCTGCATTGACGGCCCCTTCGATCCCTCGACCGTTCCGGCGGGCCTCACCGACCGCGTGGCACGGGCTGCTGATAGTCCTGACATGAAGACGGCCGAGGCTGAGATCAGACGGCTGTCCAAGGCTGTGCGCAAGGTGTTTTCGCGGGTTGTGGCCTAGGACGCGCGGGACGTGGTGGCGACACCTGAACTTGAATAACAAAAGCCGCCGGTCACCCGGCGGCTTTTGCATGTCTCGCGCGATATTGGCCTCAGAAATCGACCTTCCAGCCGGAACGCAGCCAGATGTCGGGATCGTCGCTTTCGGTCGTGGCGTTCAGCATGAAGGAGGCGACGCCGCCGCCGATGGCGAGTTCGGTACCGACACCACCGCGCAGCCAGAACTGCTTGATGTCCTCACCCGCAACCGCGAGCTGGACCCCGGCGACTTCCGTCGACGTTCCGGTGCTCTGCTCTTCGAAGCGATAGGCGGCCTCGGCGCGGGCAAGCAGGGTCACCGTATCGTTCAGCCTGTAGACACCATCGACCCCGAGACGGGCGATAGTGGCGTGTTCGCTAACGGCATCATGGCTTGCAGGGAAGCTGCCGCCGGTTTCGACATAGGCGTCCGTTTTTGCGAGTGTCCGAGACAGCGCCAGATAAGGCGTGAAGGCGGCATCGCCCAGGCTGACCGCGTTCAACCAGTCGATGCGCATCTTGCCGGCCAGCGTTTCGGTATCCGTTTCACCGTTCGAATAGTCGAGGGCGCTACCGTTCAGATAACCTCGGTTGATGTCGAGTTCGCCGCGACCATAGAGACCACCGACCGTCAGATAGAGATCGCCAAGCAGGTTGGCGGTGACTTCGGGCGCCACGTACCAGCTGCGCGCCTGAAAATCGCCCCCATCATAGAGATCCTGATCCGTATAGGTCACGCCACCCTGCAGGCGCACGGTAACACCGTCCATCAGGCCGTAGCCGAAGCCGAAATCGCCCAGCGCCAGAGCGCCTTCCGACTTCGTGCCGCTGTCATAACCTGTATCGACGGTGCTCCAGACGGAGCGGCGGCCGACGTCGAGCAGATTGCGCATCGGGCTGCCCTGGGCGCCGAACATGACAGTGCTGGCGCTCGAGGTCTGGAGGCCGATGGCGACGGAGTTCGTCTGTGCGGCCGAGGTGACGTAGTCTGTGACATCGACGACGCCGGACGTCTCGCCGACATGGGCGATGTAGTAGCCGTCGCTAGCCGCAAGCCGGCCAAAAACGGTTTCGCCATCGGCAGAAACGGCCTCGGCTTCGCTTGTGATGTCTTGCGCCAGGGTGACCCCATTGTCGCGGAGCCATTGATCGACGGTGATCATGCCGCTCTCGTTGGTCCAGCGAAAACCGCGGTTGAGGGTCACGGGACCTTCCGGCCCTACTGCACCGCTCGGGTCAGGCATGCTGACATTGCCGATGACGACTGCGCCGTCGTCGCTGACGCCGCGTGCAAATGAATTGATGAAACCTGGCGCTTGGAGATCCCCGATCGCGCCATTGGCCCAGCGGAATGCCCGCGCGCTGCCCGATGCATCGTCGGAGTACCCGACCAGGACACTGCCGTCCCGGTTCATTGCTTGGAGACGCGTTTCACTGCCGCCGAGATCGCCGAGGTCGGTCAGGCCCGTCTGAGCCGTCCAGCGAAAGGCGCGAGGGCCCGATGCGTTAAACACTTCACCGCCAACGACACTGCCGTCGAAGCTGACATGAGTGGCGAAGCTTTGAGTTTGGGTGTCAGGAACGCCGATGCCGACCATCCCGCCGCCGTCGCGTTTCCAGACGAACGCTTGCGACAACTGGTCGGCGTCATAGAAATCGCCAACGACCGTGCTGCCATCGCCGCTCAGTGCTTTAGCATAGGATTGAGTGCCACCGAGAGTGCCGAGATTGGTGATCGTCGTGTCACCTTTATGCCAGTAGAACGCCGTAGGATTGTTATCGTAGTTCGTGCCTGCTAGCGCCGAACCATCGTCGCTGACGTACCGCAGGTCGAATGTGTAGCCGACCGTATCGGTGCCCACGTAGGTCAACCCGTCTGCTTTCGTCCAGACGAAAAGACGGCGGGTCTCGGGGTTAATCAACTCGTGACCGACCACGGTGCTTCCGTCGCCGCTGATTGCGGTCGCATCAAGATCATTCGTGGGGGTGGTGATCGTGTTTGGTCCGGCGGAAAGTTGGTTGCTATTCGGGTAGATCGAGTAGCCGTTGCTGGAGCCGATACCGCTTGGCGATACTGTGAAGCCGATAAGATTTCCCAGGTACCCCCTGTAAAGCAAGACGGATAGGTCGCGGTTGACCACATCAGCCTGTGCGGAACCGGCGATGCCGAGGCTCATGATCAGGGTTAACGCGGAGACCGAGCCGAGGGCAAGGCGACGGAGACGAAGTGAGGGGGAGTGCTGTGTTGTATTCATGATGAGTCCTCGCTCTGCCGTTGCAACGCGGCAAAGTGTATTGATGCTGAACTGTGTTGAGATTTTAAAAGACGGCGGGTTGTCTTGTGGTCGGAAGTATCCCGATGAAGAGGACTCTGCTGATCATGCGGAATACAGCGAGCTTCGATCCTGCGCAATCGAGCTTTGAGGTTGGAGGGCGACGCTACCAAACAAAGTACAAAATTATCACGATATCAAATGAGACGGTTGCGGATGCAGGCGGCCCAGGGTGTGGGCGAGTCCCAAGTGATTGATCGCAAGAGGATTTCGTTGGATGCTGCTCAGTTTGCCCGCTGACCACGAATGCGCGCAAGCGCCTTGAGGCCGAAGCCGACAAGCAAATCGAAGGTCGCGCGATCGAGCAGGAAGACGAGCAGCGCCACGATCGGCCAGACGGCACAGGCGAGGATGAAGGCGGTGAGCCAGTCGTCGATCGTCAGATGAGCGAGCGTTGCGGCGGCCAGGAGCGCAAAGGGCAGGGCGAGAGGAAACGCGACGCGGCGCAGGATGCCGCTCAGGGTCAGATGACCGCCAAAGTCGAAGAGCGAGCGCAGGGCGGCGGCGACTGCGGCACCCACGATGCCGAACTGCATGGTGAGCAGGATCAGCACGCCGGCAAAGGGGATAAGCAGACCGAGATGCAGCTTCGCGATCAGATCCGGCCGGTGCTGGCTGTGGATCAGCCAATAGGGCGCGAAGATCATCGAATTCAGCCAGATCGAAGTCACGAGGATCGTCGCCGGCACGCCCGCACGATCGGCAAAGGCCTCGCCCAGCCAGAGGGTGAGCAGCGGATCCATCAAGAGGATCGTTGACGCGCAGATGCCGCCATAGAGGAGGGCGGTGACCACAAGGACGCGGGCGCTGAGAGCCTTTGCCTCTTCGGCCTCGGAGCTGGCAAGCCTTGGGAAGATCGCGCGCGAGATCGCACCGGGGATGATCTGGCTGCGCGAGATCAGGTTGAGCGGTACGGCGTAGTAGGTGACGGCGGCGACGCCGAAGAAGCGGCCGACCATCAGCTGGTCGAGCGAGCCGAGGATGGGGGTGAGGACCGAGGAGATCGTCACCCAGCCGCCATAGGAGAGGAGCTTGCGCGCCCGGTCCATGTCGAAATCGGTGATCCGGATCGGGCCCTCGATCCGGTTGATGGCGACGAAGATGGCAAGCATCAGTATCACCCGTGCGAGCACTGCGCCGGGGATTACGGTGCCGAGGTCAGGCGAGACGAAGACGGCAAAGGCGAGCGGCAGGATCTGCGCGAAGATCGCGCCGGAGACCTGCAGCACATTGGCGAGCGCGAAATTCTCGCGCGCCTCGATCGCGTCGATGCCGGCACCGTTCAAAATGACGAGCGGCAGGAGAAGCGCGATCCACGGCATGGCCGCCTTCACTTCGCCTTCGATCTCTGTCGGTACCTGCACCACACCGCCGACGATATAGGAGCCGAGCAGATAGAGCAGGAAGGCACCGAAAAAGGTCATCGAGGCATTGATGGTGAAGGACGTGACGATGACGCGGGCGCGTTCGCGCTGGGCGGAATGGTCGAGGCGGGCGAGCGCGTTGATGGTGGCAGGGGCAAGGCCAAGCTCGAGAAAGCCGAGATAGCCGATCATCACCCAGATCAGGGAAATGACGCCGTAGCGGGCGTCGCCGACATAATCGATGTAGATGGGGACTGTCAGGATCATCACCGGGATCGGCAAAAGGGCGCCGATCAGGTTGATGATGAAATTGACATAGAGCCGATTGCGCGGCTTGCCTTCACTGGCCATTGCGGTCCCTGTTTGTCCCTCCGGCCTCGTGCCGGATTGTCCCGAGCCTGTCATGGCCCGGGGACCCTTACAGATGGGTAAGTCCGGCTGCGTATTCACCCGGAAGGGTTACCGTGGGGTGAACACCGCCCCACGCTGCAGCCGTTGCGGTCAGGCACGGCGCTTGAGACCCTGGGCCACGAGAACCTCGGGGATGCGCAGGGAGACGACCGTGCCCTGGCCCTCGCGGGACCGGATCTTGAGCGATCCGCCGTGAAGGGCGACGAGCGAGCGGGAAATGGCAAGCCCAAGACCCGAGCCACCCTTCGACTTGGCATACTGGCTCTGCACCTGCTCGAAGGGATTGCCGATCTTGCCGATGGCGCTCTTCGGGATGCCGATGCCGGTATCGACGATGGAGACCAGCACGGCGCCTTCCACCTTACGGGCCCGAAGCGCGATCTTGCCGCCTTCGTCGGTGAACTTCACCGCATTCGAGAGGATGTTGAGCAGGATCTGCTTGATCGCGCGGCGGTCTGCCACAAGCGAGAGGCCGGGCTCGACGCGCTGTTCGACGGTGATGTTCTTCTCCTCGGCCGGAATGGCGGTGAGGCGCATGCTTTCTTCGATCAGCGGGCAGAGGTCGATCGTCTCGCAGCGGATCTTCATCTGGCCGGCTTCGATCTTCGACATGTCGAGGATGTCGTTGATGACGTTCAGCAGGTGCTTGCCGCTTTCGTGGATGTCCTTGGCATATTCCTCGTATTTCGGCGATCCGACCGGGCCGAACATGCCGGCGAGCAGGATTTCCGAAAAGCCGAGGATGGCGTTGAGCGGCGTGCGCAGCTCGTGGCTCATATTGGCGAGGAATTCAGATTTCGCCTTGTTGGCGGCCTCGGCGCGCTGCTTTTCGGCGAGATATTTCTCGTTGGCGTCGGAAAGTTCGGTCTTCTGCCGCTCAAGGATGCGCTGGGAGGCGGACAGGTCGCTGATCGTGTTCATCAGTCGGCGTTCCTGGTCGCGCAGACGCTCCTGGTGCCGCTTCAACAGCGTGATGTCGGTGCCGACGGAGACCAGGCCGCCGTCGCGGGTGCGGCGCTCATTGATCTGCAGCCAGCGCTCGTCGGCGAGCTGCACTTCCGAGGTGCGCGAATTGGTGCCGTCGTCGGCGTCTGCAATGCGGCGCTGGATGATCGGCTTGGCGGCGGCGGCAAGCACGATGGCGCGTTCCTTGCCGGGCACCAGAACATCGTCCGGCAGGCCATAGACCTTCTGGAAATGGCCGTTCCAGGCGACGAGCTTGTCGTTCTTGTCCCACAACACGAAGGCTTCCGAGGTGCATTCGATCGCGTCAGCGAGACGCTGGTCGGCTTCGGCGTAGCGCTGCGCGAGGCGGTGTTGCTCGGTCACGTCCATGGCAATGCCGATGACATGCAGGTCGCCGGTGTTGGACGAGATGATCTGGGCGCGGGCGCGCATCCAGACGTAATGGCCCTGGGCGTGGCGCATGCGGAAGATCTGGTCGATGTGGCGGGAACTACCGCGCCCGACGGAGCGGGCCAGGGCATAGAGGTTGCCGTCATCGGGATGCATCAGCCGGGCCGCGGCAGCAAAGGCGAGCGGCTGCGCGGACGGGGTGAGGCCGAGCATTTCGTACATCGAGCGCGACCATACAAGCTTGCGGCTTTCCAGATCGAAGTCCCACAATCCGCAGCGACCGCGGGCAAGCGCCGTTTCGACGCGCAGATTGGATTCAAGGAAAGTGTCGTCCGCCTCGCGCGCCCGCTTCACCTGATAGAAATAGGCGTAGAGAATGACGAAGAGGATGACGGTGATGCAGGTGAAGAGCGTCACGTTAAGCGAGAGCTCGCGGCGCCAGAAGTCTTCGACCGCCTGCAGCGAATGGGCGGTGACGATCAACGCACCATCGGTGCCGATGGGGGTGAAGAGTGCGTGATGCCGCTCGCCGTTGAACTCGGCCTCGATGGCACCGGCACGGCTGCCGGACTGGCGGATGGTCATGACTTCGGGCAGCAGGCTCGACAGCATCATCCCGACCTGGGCGGCGGCCTCCGGAGAGGCGCCGAACACGCGGCCGGCGGGATCGACGAGCAGCACATAGGCCCCGCTTTCCATCTGTTCGCGGTCGAGATAGGTGCCGATGAGCTTCTCTGCGGCTGCGCGGTCGCGGTTCTCGAAGAGATCGGCCTGGCCGGCAAGCGAGGCCTGGACGGTGGCCGCGATCAGCGCGGTGGATTGCCGGATGGCATTTTCCATGCGCTGGTGCTCGCTCATGATCCCGACCGTGCGCGCCAGCGCAACCACGGTGAGGAAGCACAGGATGAGCACCGGAATGGCTCGCCGCAAGGCGGTTTCCAGCCGGGGCGATCCGCGCCCTGCCACGACATCGAAGGCCGGCGTCTGGCCGGCGAGCTTCTTCCACATATCCCTGAAAGCCGTTCCTACATCGGAATATTTGGTGCGCAACCGATCATCGGCTGCGGTCGCCCGCCGCGCGTCAAACATAGTCCCTGCCTCTGTCCCTCGTGTGATTCGCAGCGCCGCTCGCCCGAATCTGACCCCAAGGAATCATGGGCGATTCGCCTTGTCCAGACCGCACGCGTAAAGAAAATATTAACCCCTTGCTCCGACTCCGCTTTTTTATTGGCGGCGCGGCAAGCGGCTGAATCTCATGGAAAAACCCTTGGTGTTCCAAGGCTCGAATGGAGCATGGGACGAAAAAAAAGGCGCCGGAGAGCGGCGCCTTTTCAAATGGTGACAGGAGCGCCTCAGCCCTTGAGGACGCGGTCGACGATGTCGCGCACATCCGTCGAGAGCGACGGGGAGGCTTCGATCGTCGCAAGGGCTGCACGGGCCTTGTCGGCGCGGCCGGGTTCCAGCAGGCGCCAGGACCTGAGGGCCGTCAGCAGGCGTGCGGCCAGCTGCGGGTTGCGCGGGTCGATCGCCAGGATCTGCTCGGCGAAGAAGTGGTAGGCGGCGCCATCGGCGCGGTTGAAGCCGGTCGCATTGCCGAAGGCGAATGTGCCGACCAGCGAGCGCACGCGGTTCGGGTTCGTCGGGGCAAAATGCGGGCTCTGCATCAGCACCTTGACCCGATCGAGGCTTGCAGCGCCCGGAATGGTCGCCTGGATGGAGAACCACTTGTCGAGAACCAGTGCGTTTGAAGCAAAGCGGGTCTCGAAGGCAGCAAGCGCATTCTTCGTCTCGACGGCTTCGGGGAAGCGGTGGGCAAGGATGGTCAGCGCCTGTGAGAGGTCGGTCATGTTGTCGGCGCTGGCGAAGGCGGCGGCGGCGAGTGCCGGCGAATTCTCGGCGATCGTCAGGAACGACAGCGCGATGTTCTTCAGCGCCCGCTTGCCCGCACCTGCCGCATCCGGCGTGAAGGGCCCGGAAGCCGAATGGATGGCGTGCAGTTTCCCGAAGACCCCGGCGCCGGCAGTCGCAATGCCCGACAACACGGCCTGTCGACCGGCGTGGATTGCATCCGGATCGTTGTTGCCACCGAGTTCGCGTGCGATGTCGGCTTCGCTCGGCAGCGACAGCGCCTGGGCGCGGAAGGCCGGTTCCAGGGTCTCGTCGGCGGCAACCGCGAGCAGCACGTCGATGAAGGCTCGGCTCGTTTCGACAGCACCGCCTTCGCGCGCCGTCTTTGCGGCACCGGTCAGCACGGGCAGGGCGAGATCGGTGATTGCCTCCCAGCGGGCGAAGAGGTCGCTGTCATGGCGGGCGATATGGGCGAGATCTTCGGAGCCCTGCGCGAAATGCAGGCTGACCGGGGCCGAGAATCCGCGGTTGAGCGATACGACCGGGCGGCTGCCGATGCCGGCAAAGGTGAATGCCTGGGCGCGCTGGGTGAGATGCACGACGTCACCGCTGACCTCGCCGCCGGAGATGGCCGATGCGACGGCCTCGGCTCCGTTCTCCGAGATGAGCGCGAAACGGAGCGGAATGTGCATCGGCTCCTTGGCGCTGTGGCCGGGGGTGGCCGGGATCATCTGCTCGAGTGACAATGTGAGCGTCTTGGCGGAGGAGTCATAGGTGGAGGAAACGGTGATCTGCGGCGTTCCGGCCTGATGATACCACAGCGCGAATTGCGTGAGATCGCGACCATTGGCATCCTCGAAGCACTTGACGAAATCCTCGACGGTGGCGGCCTCGCCGTCATGACGCTCGAAATAGAGGTCCATGCCCTTCTTGAAGCCATCGCGGCCGAGAATGGTCGCGATCATCCGGGTGACTTCAGAGCCCTTCTCATAGACCGTCGTCGTATAGAAGTTGTTGATTTCGCGATATTTTGTCGGACGCACCGGGTGGGCGAGCGGCCCCGCATCCTCAGGGAACTGCTCCGAGCGCAGATGGCGGACTTCCGCGATGCGCTTGACCGAGCGCGAGCGCATGTCGGCGGAGAATTCGTGATCGCGATAGACGGTGAGGCCTTCCTTCAGGCAGAGCTGGAACCAGTCGCGGCAGGTGATGCGGTTGCCGGTCCAGTTGTGGAAGTATTCATGCGCGATGATCGCTTCGATATTCGCGTAGTCCTGGTCGGTTGCGGTCTCGGGATCGGCCAGCACATACTTGTCGTTGAAGATGTTGAGGCCCTTGTTCTCCATGGCCCCCATGTTGAAGTCGGAGACGGCGACGATCATGAAAATGTCGAGATCGTATTCGCGGCCGAAGACCTCCTCGTCCCACTTCATCGAGCGCTTCAGGGCGTCCATGGCATAGGCTGCGCGCGGTTCCTTGCCGTGTTCAACATAGATCTTCAGCGCGACTTCGCGGCCGGACATGGTGGTGAACGTGTCTGCGACGATGCCGAGATCGCCGGCGACCAGTGCGAAGAGATAGGACGGCTTGGGATGCGGGTCGAACCAGGCGGCGAAATGCTTGTCCGGGCCGAAGCCGGCGCCACCGAGGAAGTTGCCGTTCGACAGCAGGAGCGGATTGGCCGCTTTGTCGGCGATGATGTTGATCGTGTAGACGGCGAGCACATCCGGGCGGTCGGGGAAATAGGTGATGCGGCGGAAACCTTCCGCCTCGCACTGCGTCGCATAGATGCCATTGGTGCGATAGAGGCCCATCAGCTGGGTGTTGGCTTCCGGATTGATCATCGTGACGACGGTGATCTCGAAAGGCACGCTTTCCGGCAGGTCGCGGATCGTGAGGCTCTCGGGCGTCGCGGTATAGCGCGCCGGGTCCAGCTCGATCTGGTCGAACAGCAGGCTGGTCATGGTGAGATCGTCACCGTCGAGCACCAGTGGCGCACTCGCGTCGACGCCCTCGCGCCGATGGAAAATCAGACGGGCTTCCACCTTGGTGTCCGTCGGGTCCAGTTCGAAGGTCAGATCAACCCGTTCCAGAACGAAGTCGGTGGGGCGGTAGTCTGCCAGATGAACGATCCGGCCCGTGTCTGTGCGCATTGTGTGTCCTGGTCGCTACGGGGTTGGCCAGCACGGCGCGAGTGGAAACACTCGGAGCCGAACGAGGTCAAGTCGTCGGCGATGATTGCAGGAATTTCTGAACGATTGTTAAAACGCGAGCTATTTTCGGTGATGCTCTTGGAGTCGCCACTTATTTTATTTCCTCTTATGGCCGCGAAAACGGGCCGGGACCAAGAATAGTCAGAATTCTATTTTGTCCTGCAAGCGTTTTTCGAGCGCGAAACTCTGTCACTTCAGCAGCAGTTGCCGCCGAATGGCATCATCGCTTTCCGTTCGCTGAATGATGGCACAGGACCAGCCGAGACCATCATAATCCTCATAGCCCAGCGTTCTCGCAAAGGCGACGATGGCGCCCGTCTGGTCGTAATAGCTGCCCTTGGCGAGCTGGTGCGGGTTGTTCAGCGCGAAATGCGTGTAGACCCGCTCGGGCCTGGACGAGGCGATCACCATATTGTGTGCGTCGAGCAGGAGGACTTCCGTCTTCTCGGCAACCGGCGGCGTCAGGTTGGCTTCCTTTTCGACGATCGCCTGACCTTGCGCCTTCCAGTCGAAGTAGACGCCTAGGGTGCCAACCAGCTCTCCGTCCGTGCGGCCGCCGGCGCGAATGCCGGTGGCATAGACCAGGACGTCGCGATCGGCATGAAGGGGGCTCCGGCGCACCGTGTCGACGACATAATCGTCGCCGTTGCTGCAGCGGCTGGCGGTCTGGAACCAGTTTTCGCCGGAAAGGTCGCGATCCTTGAGCGTGCGCTGGAAGTGGGGATTCGCAGACGCGATAACGTGACCGCGGGTATCCGTCATCACCAGGTCGAGATAGACGGTGTAGAAGCGGTTGATCATGCCGAGCCGGCTCGCCGCATGCTGGGCGTTTGCTGAGGACGGCTCCTGAAGGGCACCCCAAAGCGCCGAATCCGTTGCCCACCAGCGGACATCCGCCGTGCGTTCGAAAAGGTTGCGCACGATGAACTGGACGAGCGTCTGCGCCAGGTCAACGAGGCGCGCGCCCTCCATCTCCTCAACCAGGGCATCGGCCATGCTCCGGCTCAGGCCGATGCGCCCCAGCACGCCTTCCTGGAAACGTTCGGCAATATCAGCGGCAGCCTGGGCGAGCCGCTGCACTTCATTGGCGACGACGGCAAAGCCCTTGCCAGTCTCGCCGGCCCGCGCCGCCTCGATCAGCGCATTGATCGCCAGAAGCCGGATCTGGCGCACCACATGGGAATTGTCGCCGCTGAAACGTTCGAGATCGCCGCCGATGCTTTCGGTGATGAGGCGCATCGAGCGGGGCGTGGCGAGGAATTCCGGAATGCTCTTCGATTTGATTGCGGTCTGCGTCATAGCGCGGGCCTCGGCTCAAAAGGGATTGAACGGAAATTTGGGGCAGCGTGGAACAATATGACTTATCTGGAGGAAAATTAATTCACCGCCTCTAAAGGCAATGTTAACGTTGGGGGCTTGCGGAAGCGCCGTTTTCGGCCATTTCTGGGCATGTATTGGTTAATCCCGCTCTTGTATCGCGTCGCCCGACATGCATGCTGGCCGTGTTCGCCCGGCCTGTCCGACAGCTCGCCGCGCGCCCGTTTCTGCAAGGCATTCTCCTCCATGGCATTCGCCGATCCGAACCCGCTTCGCGGTATCCTGCTCAAGGTTTTCTCCGTCACCGTCTTCGTGGCCATGCAGACCTGCATCAAGCTCGCCGGCACCGGCATTCCTCCGGGCCAGATCAGCTTTCACCGCTCGGCCTTCGCCATCCTGCCCATCGTGGTCTACCTCGCCTGGCGCGGCGAATTGCGGCAGGCGATGCAGACCGACAACCCGGTCGGTCATGTCAAGCGCGGTCTGCTCGGTGTCTGCGCGATGGGTGCGGGGTTCTACGGATTGGTGCATCTGCCGCTGCCGGACGCGATTGCGATCGGTTACGCCATGCCGCTGCTTGCCGTCGTCTTCGCGGCAGTTTTTCTCAAGGAGACGGTGCGCCTCTATCGCTGGACGGCAGTTGTGATCGGGCTGGTCGGTGTCCTGATCATCTCGGTGCCCAAATTGACACTCTTTGGCGAGGAGGGACTGGGTTCCGATGCCGCAGTCGGGGCAGTTGCCGTTCTGGTCTCGGCGATGCTCGGCGCGGGCGCCATGCTTCAGGTCCGCCAGCTGGTGCGCGATGAGAAGACATCGACCATCGTGCTCTTCTTCTCGGTGACCGCCGCGCTCCTCTCGGCGCTGACCTGGTTCTTTGGCTGGGCCGATCTGTCCTGGCGGGCGCTGGGCCTTCTGGCGCTTGCCGGTTTCTTCGGCGGTCTCGGGCAGATCCTGCTGACGGAGAGTTACCGGTTCGCCGATGTCTCGACGATCGCGCCCTTCGAATACTGCTCGATCATCCTGGGCTCGATCGTCGCCTACATGCTGTTTTCCGAATTGCCCACCGTGACCACTCTCGTCGGTGCGGCGATCGTCGTTGGTGCCGGCATCTTCATCATCTACCGCGAACACCGGCTCGGCCTCGAGCGACGGGCTGCCCGCAAGGCGTCAACGCCGCAGGGCTGAACTTCAGCGCTCCGTCTCGGTGATCGGCGAGGCGTTGTCCGCCCCCTGCATCTGCACGATCGTGGCCTGGAAGTCGGTCTTCTCTGCCGGCGTCACGGTGTCTGGCCGCCGGGTGATGCGCCAGGCGGCATATCCGGCATAAAGCGCGAAGGCGGAGCCGAGAAAGGCGATCAGGGCGCTTGGCCCCAGCCACTGCATGAACGTGCCGGCAAGCAGCGGGCCGGTGACCGTGCCCATCCCGTACAGGATCATGATACCGCTCGACAGGGTGACATATTCGTCGGGCTCGGCGAGGTCGTTCGCATGGGCGACATTGAGCGAATAGACGGGGTAAAGCACCGTGCCGACGAAAAAGCCGGCGATATAGAGCGGGGTGGGATCGTCCGCGCCGAAGGCCATCATCATTGCGCAGGCACCGACCCCGAAGAGCCCGCATGCGATCATGACGAGACGGCGGTCCATGCGGTCGGAAATGCGCCCGATCGGCACCTGTGAAAGCGCGCCACCGGCGAGGAAGGCGGCGAGCAGCGTGGCGCCCTGCGTGGTGCTCATGCCGATCGTCTGGGAATAGACGCCGCCCAGGCTGCCCCAGGTGCCCGACAGGGCCCCCGACAGCAGCGAGCCGAAAAAGGCGATCGGCGAGCGGCGATAGAGACGCTTGAGGTCGAAACGCGCCTCGGCGATCGGCGTCGGGGATTGGGCCGTCGACAGGGCGACAGGGAAGAGCGCCAGCGAGAAGATCAGCGCGCAGATCATGAACAGCTCCGGTCCGTTCACGTCGCCGAGCGGCACGATATACTGCCCGCCGATCGAGCCCACGAGGCAGGTGACCATATAGACGGAGAAGAGGGCGCCGCGATTGTCGTTGGTCACCCGCTCGTTGAGCCAGCTTTCGATCAGCAGATAGGCCCCGGCGATGGCAAAGCCTGACAGTCCGCGGAAGATCACCCAGGCCCACCATTCGACGACAAGGGCACACAGCAGGATGGAAACGGTGAGCAGGGTAATCAGCGCGCCGAAGACCCTGACATGGCCGACGCGCCGAACGAAGATCGGCGTCACCACGCAGGACACCGTGAAGCCGAAAGTGTAGCCGGTGGCAATGACGGAGATGATGAAAGTCGACCAGCCCTCGTTCAGCGACCGGATCGGCAGCATGAAGCCCATCAACCCGAAACCGGCCATCATCAAGAGGGTGGACAGCATCAGAGTGGTGATCGATGCGAGACTGGACAGCATTGGGCCTCCCCGGGTGCTCTCTGGACCAGAATAGTGCCAGCTAACGGGAATGTGTGAAATGTCGGATACGACGCCGAGCGGCGCATTTGCAGGCGGGCATACGTCCTTTACTCCGACGATTGGCAATAATTGATTGAATGTTCGTGAGGAATTCGTTTACGCTAACAACAATTGGTGATCGAGAGGCGCCCGGCTCCGGCCGTCGCCCGCCACAGGTAACGCATGGGTCTGGCAGATGCGACACAACGGAACGGACAGCACGCAGGCAAGCGTCGGACAGACGCCGGCCCTTGTGTTTCGCGCTGGGGACGACTGACTTTGGCTTGGAGCGTACCATGACGCTCGCATCCGACCAGATCGTCGCGCATCCGCAGTTCATCCCGGCCCTGCGCATCTATTCCTCCAAACTTCGGGGCCAGTTCGACCAGAGCCCGCGCCTGTCGCGCATGCTCGCCTCGCACCAGCGCTGGCTTTTGAGCCAGGCCGCCTTTGCGCTGCAACTCGAATATGATCCTGCCGTGCCCGGCAGCGGGCTGACGACGACCAATCTCAGGGAAATCATCACCTCCAACAATGCCGCGAGCCGCAACACGGTCTTGAACTTCCTCGATCAGCTGTTGAGCTACAGGTTTGTCCGTATTGTCGGCGATCCGACACGGCGGCCGAAACGCTACGAGGCGACGGAGATCCCGACGCAGGCGATGCACCAGTGGCTGGTGACCAATCTTGAGCTTCTTGATGAGCTGGATGGTGGCGATCGGGTCGCCACTCTGGCCGCGCGGCCCGACCTCTTCAGGCTGATCCAGCCCCAGGTGGCCCGCCGTGCCTGCCTCGAGCCGCAGTGGCTTGAACCGCCTCCGCGGGTCGCGCTCTTCCTCTGGACCGAAGCCGGCGGCCTGGTCATGGATGAGCTCGTGCGTCGTGCGATGGAGCTTGCACCCGACGGCGATGGCTACAATATCGGCCGTATCGACGCTCGGCTGATGGCCGAGCATTTCATGATCTCGCGCACCCATCTGCAGCGTCTCTTCCGCCGCGCTGTCGAGACGGATTGCCTCTACTGGCCGGATGGCGATCGCAATCACTGCATTATGCGGCGAGACTTTCTCGAGGAATACTGCCGCTGGCAGGCCATCAAGTTCTCCATCGTCGACTTTGCCTATGAGAAGATCTGCGGACCCGTGCGACCGGGAAAGCTTGATCCGCGTCTCGGAGCGGTGCGCGAAGCCTGAGCCAAGCCTGTGGCCGGCGGCCGGTCAGCCAACAAGAAAGCCCGCAGAAGCGGGCCGTGATAGCTTCAAAGATCCGGGGAACCGCGATCAGTAGCCGAGTGGCTGCAGTGCCCTCTGCTCGCCGCGATCCTGCGCCTGCTGACGCTTGCGGGCGGCGCTGGACAATTCTGCCGAGGCATTCACCGCATGGCCGATCTGGTGAATGGCCTGACGCAGGCTGCGGACGGGATGAAAGGAGATGGTCATGGTCGTGTCCTCTGCTTTGCATGCGTGGCAAATTCGATGCTCTTATTAGTTCAGGCATGAACCTTTATTGCAATGCACAATGCGTGACGGCTGGTATGCAGCAGAAGCAGGACAACAGCGAAAGGGGCGTCGGATACGCCGCGCGGCCGGATCAGAAGCGGTTTTCGGCGAAGACGGAAGCGGGGCGGACGATGCGGCCCGCATGGCCGGCGAAGCGGGCGCTCAGCTGTTCGGCCGCGGCGGCAGGGCTCGTCCGGTTGTAGGGGCTGCTTGTCCGGCCATGGTCACCGGCGAGACGCAGCGTCTCGAACTTGCAGTGGATCGGGCGGGTGCGAAGGCTCACGGCGGTCTTCCTTGTAAAGTGTCCCTCCCACTTTGCAGTATCAATATCGCAGTGCAGCATAGATTCGGCAACGGACGCTGCCGCGATCCTGCCTTGCATCATTTGCATGGCTGGTTTCATAATTTGTTTACGATGGCGATAATTTAGCCGTTTTGGGCCGGCTTTAGTCGTTCGGAGAAGGCGAGCAGGTCCATCCAGGCCAGCGCCTTGCTGGCAGGAGCGGCGAGCAGTTCCTGCGGATGCAGCGTTGCCATCCCCTGGACGGCATGGCCACCGGCACCGATCTCGCGCCACTTGCCGCGCAAGGCATGGATGGTGCCGGTCTCCCCGAAGAAGAAGCGGGCGGCGAAATTGCCGAGCACGAGCACCTGGCGCGGTTCGGCAAGCGCGATCTGCCGCTCGATGAACGGCCGGCAGATGGCCGTTTCCGGGGTGGAGGGCATGCGGTCGCCCGGTGGGCGCCAGGGGATGACGGTGGTGATGACGACGCTTTCGCGCGTTTCGCCGATCGCCATCAGCATGCGGTCGAGCAAGAGGCCGGCGCGGCCGGAAAAGGCAATCCCTTCGCGGTCGTCATCCGCTGTCGGCATGGCGCCGATGACCATGATGCCCGAGGAGCCCGTGCCCTGAGCGGTGATCGTCGAGCGCGCCGAGGTCTTGAGGTTGCAGCTGGTGAAACCCTCGATCGCGATCTTCAGCTCGGCGAGCGACCGCGCGCTTTCGGCGGCAAAGCGTGCTTCGGCAACGGCATTTTCGTCCGGGATGGCCGGCAGTGCAGACCCCTGGGCCGGCTGGGCGCGGGCCGGTTGTCGCTCCGAAGGCGCGCCGCCTCGGGCCGGTGCGCCGCGGGACGGCGTCTGGGTCGGTGCCGGGGTGCTCGCCGACCGAGCATGGTGGCGGGCCGCCTTTTCGGCCGCAAAGGCCGCCACCCGATCGACCGGATCGTCCTCCACGAGCCATTCGACGCCGGCTTCCGCATGAAATGCGAGAAGGGCGGCAAGCTCTGCGGGCGTCATGTCGCGGGCCTGGATCATGAGGCTGTTCTAGTGTGTTTGGGCCGGCAATGGCAAACGGAAAGGAGCGGGCGCAATCGGTTGTGCGCAGGCTGCAATTCGCACATTCATCGGAGAGGTGTCCCTCATTCGCTCGATCACCCCACCCCGGAGCGTCGCTCCGATCCTCCCCCTCAAGGGGAGGGTGGACGCCTCACGCCACCCATTGCTCGATGTCGTCGCGCTCGCCGATGAGGGCGAGACCATGGGCGATCGAGACGAGTTCGCCGCCGGTCTCGATCCGGTCGTCGGAGAAGCGGCGGCGGAAGATGTTGCGCACGGCGGGCACGAAAGATGTGCCGCCGGTGAGGAAGACCTTGTCGATGCTGTCTGCGGAGGTGTTGGTCGAGACCAGAACCTGGTCGAGCGCCTCTTCCATGCGGGCAAGATCATCGGCGATCCAGCCTTCGAACATGGCCCGGGTCACGGTCTTGTGGCCGGCCTTGCCAAGCGGGGCAAAGTGGAATTCCGCCTCTTCGGCAGATGACAGGGCCATCTTGGTGGCCGAAACCGCCTGATAGAGCGGATAACCTTCGTCATGGTCGATGAGGTCGATGAACATTTCCAGTTTTTCCGGCTCTTCCGCCTGGCGTACCAGCGATTTCAGATCGGAAAATTCCTTCAGCGTCTTGAAGACCGAGAGCTGGTTCCAGCGCGAGAAGGCGAGGTAGTAGTTGCTCGGCACATCCAGCAGCTTGCCGAAGCTCTTGAACTGGCTGCCCTTGCCGATATCCGGCGCCACCAGCTGGTCGATGATGCGCGCATCGAACTGGTCGCCGGCAAGGCCGACGCCGGACTGGCCGATCGGGGTGGCCTTCAGCTTGCCGCCTTCGGTCTCGAAGCGGATCAGCGAAAAGTCGGTCGTGCCGCCGCCGAAGTCGGCGACCAGAACCGTGGCATCGGCCTTCAGGTTCTGGGCGAAGTAGAAGGCGGCGGCGACAGGCTCATAGACATAGTGGATTTCGGGAAAGCCGAGCCGGGTCAACGCTTCGTTGTAGCGGCTGGTGGCGAGATCGGGATCGGGATTGGCGCCGGCGAAATGCACGGGGCGGCCGGCGACGAGGCGCTTGGCATCGCTTGGCCAGCTGTCTCCTGCATAGGCCTCGAGGCGCTTGAGGAAGACCTCCATCAGGTCCTCGAACTGGAAGCGGCGGGCATGCACCAGCGTGCCCTGGAACAGTGCCGAGGCGGCAAAGGTCTTGATCGACTGCAGGAAGCGACATTCGCCGGGATTGTCGATGAAGGCACGGATCGCGGCCTGGCCGGCCTCGACCTTGAGCGCGCCGGCGCCGAGCTGTCGGTCCTTGAGGAAGGAGAGCGCGGTGCGCATGCTGTCCGAGGTGCCGGCGGGCGAGGTATAGGCGACCGAATGCGTGTGCTCGCGGTCCTCGGCGACTGCCATGACGGTATTGGTCGTGCCGAAATCGAGCCCAAGCGCCTGTGCCATGGCCGTCGCTCCTTTGATCTGCGTCGAGAATGTGGATGAAGGCCGGCGGCCGACCGTCGCCGGCGGTGCCGACGACCGAAAGAGGGCGCCTGATGCCACAGGGCAGGGACAAGGGCAAGCGGAGAATGCCGCCGCTATCTGCGGCGCAGCAGCACGAGCCCAACGACACCGGCGACGGCGAGGACGGCGCCATAGAGAATCCAGGGCGACTGGTCGATCATGAAGCTGGAGGCGGGATAGGGGAAGTGGCCCGAACCCTGACCCATCCAGATGAAGCCGATGAGGATGAGGAGGGCGGCCAGAACATGCAGGGCAAGGCGAAGGGGCGACATCGGCGGTCTCCGGATTTCGCCCAGCATAGCCCTGTATCCCCGGATGTGAAACAGGCGACCGTCAGCTGCCGTTGACGGCGGCTGCAAGGCCGAGTGGGAACCATCGCTGCCCGCACCCGCCGATCAGACCTCCAGATAGGAGCGCGACAGGAAGGTGAGCGGTGCATCAAGGTCGAGAGGCTCGGGCACCTCGTCCTCGGCAAAACGCGGCAGCAACTGCCCGATGATCGCGCCCTGCACGGCAGAGCGCGCCTTCATGCCGATGGGCTTGGGCGGTTCCGGCGCGTCCTCGACCGCCATCAGCGGTGCGAGCACGTCCAGTAGCGCGCGGTCTTCATGTCCGGCTTCCGTCATGGCGGGAACTCTCATCTCCCAGTGAACCTGAGATTTGATTAGTCCTCAGAGATTGCAAAGCCGTTCAATCATTCCTTCGAAATTTAGCGAAGTTGCACGCACGTATCGCTGGCAACGACTTTTGATTGCCAGTGTCAGTTCGATTTCGCCGCCCCGCCATCGACGCGCAGCATCGTGCCGGTGATATAGCTGGCCTGCGCCGAGCAGAGGAAGGCGCCGGCCGCACCGAATTCCTCGACGGTTCCCAGCCGCTGGGCCGGGATCGCCTTCACCGAGGCCGCGCGCACCTCGTCGAGCGACTTGCCCTGACGCTTGGCATTGGCGCCGTCCAGCTCGTCGATCCGGTCGGTATGGATGCGGCCCGGCAGGATCATGTTGGCGGTGACGCCATAGGAGGCGACTTCGGCCGACAGCGTCTTGTTCCAGCCGACCAGCGCGCCGCGCAGCGTGTTGGACAGCGCAAGGTTCGGGATCGGCTCGAAGACGCCGGACGAGGCGACGGTGAGGATGCGGCCAAACCCTTGCGTCTTCATCAAGGGCACCAGAGCATTGGTCAGCGTGATGACGCGCACGACCATGGACTGGAAGAAGTTGTAGAGCTTTTCCGCATCCATGTCCTCGACCGTGCCGGGGGTCGGGCCACCGGTGTTGTTGACGAGGATGTCGATGCCGCCGAGCGTATGATGCACGGCTGCCAGCATCTGGTCGACGAAATGGGCATCGGCGAGGTCGGCCACGACATAATCCGCCTTGCCGCCGGCAGCGCGCATGGCGTCCACATTGGCCTTCAGTTTCTCTTCCGTGCGCCCGCAGATCAGCACATGGCAGCCCTCGGCGGCGAGCGCCTTGGCAATGCCAAGGCCAAGGCCGCGCGAAGCGGCGAGCACGAGGGCGCGTTTGCCGGAAATCCCGAGATCCATGGATGGTGTCCTTCCCTGATGTGATGTGTTTGGGCGGACCCTAGCAAGGGGGCGGGGGCGGTGGAAGGGGTAAGTCTGTAGTTAAGAGTCGTCACTCAAGCGAGATGCGAGTCTTGAGGACCTCGATCTGGGCGCCTCCAACTTAAGAGCTGTTGATTTCGGGAGCTCTCGTCTTGTTGGTCGCCCGAGTTGCTGTAGTGACAGGGCGTCTAAGATTAGAAAGTTTGACAACATGACCACGCACAATATGAACCGATTGCGCCCTTCAGCGTCCGACCCCATGACTGACACGTAGCTAGATAGTCTGCCACAGTGTGAGGCGATGTCATGATCTTCAAATGAAAGTGCTAGATGATTGTGTGCCACCCGGTTGCGCATCTCAGCCAATGTGCGCAGATCCTGATACCATTTTTTGGGAATTAGTCCCATAGCGTAACATAGCTGCGCGCGGCTCATCATGGAGCCCAGGGGACCTTCGTTTAACAGAGCCGACGAGGTCTCGCCAGCTACGAATTTTTTCTCCAACAGAGACGCTAGGCATGCATCAATGAACGCAACCCCGATGAGAATGGCGGCCAAATCGCTCTCCTCGTTGAGGACTTGGTAGAGTGCTTCGGTTTCAGAAGACAAGCTTTCAGTGGGTATTGTGCTTCGTTTTGCCATCTAGCTGCTCCCCCGTGTAGCCTATGCCCACCCGCCTCAAAGCTCCGCCGGAAACCCTGGCGCCCGCAGATCCGTGCCGGTGGCATCCTCCAGCAACTTCACCACCTGCGACGACCAGGCGTCGCCGCCGTAAGTGGCGCGGGCGCGGATGAAGGTCTGCATCGCATGGGAGGCGAGGTCGAGCGGTACGCCGAACTCGCGGCCGAAGCCGAGCGCAAAGCCCAGATCCTTGACGGCAAGATCCATGGTGAAGTTGATGTTGTAGCTGCCGTTCAGGATCACCTGGCCCTCGGTCTCATGCACGAAAGAATTGCCGGAGGAGGCCTTGATGATGTTGAAGGCGTCGGTCAGGTCGATGCCGCCTTTCTTTGCCAGCATCAGCGCTTCGCCTGTCGCGATCAGGTGGATGAAGGCGAGCATATTGGTGATCACCTTGATCACCGAGGCCTTGCCGAGCGGGCCGGCGCGAAAGATCTGTTTGCCCATGGCCTGGAAGGCCTGATGATGCAGGTCATAGAGATCGGCATCACCGCCGATGATCACGGTGATTTCGCCGGAGGCGGCAAGATGCACGCCGCCGGTGACGGGGGATTCCAGCATGCGCACGCCGGCATCCGCCGCGATCTTGCCAAGCCGCAGGACTTCCCCCTCGTCGAGCGTGCTCATCTCGATCCAGGTGGCGCCGGGCTTCAGGCCTTTCAGGATGCCGCGTTCGCCGGTCAGTACCCGTTCGCTGACCTTGGGCGAGGGCAGGCAGGTGATGACGTGATCGACGGCTTCCGCCACAGCCCGCGGATCAGCCGCGAAACGGGCACCGGCGACAATGAGATCCTTGGCATTTTCAGGGTCTAGGTCGTTGACCACGACAGTGAAGCCCGCCCGCACAAGGCTGCCGGCGAGATGGCGGCCGAGATGGCCAAGCCCGATGAAACCATAAGTGAGTGCCATGTCGTCTTATCCCCTGCTGGCGTTTTGCGAGAGACTGCGACAAAGCGCGGAGAGGTTCAAAGGCAGATTTTGGTCAGCGACGCGAGATGACGCGGAGAGAACAGGTCTTCGGTGTTTTTTGCTGGTGGAGGATGGCCCCGTGTGGTGGTCACGATAGGTCCCCCCGGTTGGCAGGGCCCGCTGGCAGCGGCGCGTCGGTCGCGGCTGTGGCGTCCGGCCCCCGCGCCATGCCTGCCATGATCTTCGACAGAATGAGGGTGCGGCCCCATCGCGGCATGCCGATGAACGAGGCCTCCAGCGCCTTGGCGAGCAGGCCGGGCCGGATCGTGCCGCGACGGCCAAGGGCGTTCAGCGTTGCGGCGGCAACCACCGAGGCCGGCTGGCTCATGCCCATGACCAGATTGGCCCGGGCGGCAAAGCCGCTTGAAATCGGGCCGGGCGCGCAGGCGATGACATCGACCCCTTGCGGGCGCAGCTCTGCCCGCAGCCCCTCGGCGAAGGTCTGGATAAAGGCCTTGGTCGCGGCATAATTGGCCGATTGCGCCACGCCCTGGAAGGCGAGAAGCGAACTCATCAGCACCATGCCGCCGGAGCCCCGCCGCACGAAGCGCTGGGCCATGGCATGGCTGAGCTGCACGACGGCGCGGCAGTTGACGTCGACCATGTCGAGCTCGGTCGCGACAGGGATGCGGGTGAAGGGACCCGACGTGCCGAAACCGGCGGCAGCCACCAAAAGACCGATGTCGTAATGCGCGGTGGTGCGGATCAGATCCTGTACCTGGTCCGGCTGCGACAGGTCGCATGGCAGCACGTCCACCGCGACGCCATGGGCGCTCGCCAGTTCGTCTACCAGCGCCTCCAGTCGGTCGAGCCTGCGTGCAACAATCACGAGGCCATAACCGCGCCGTGCGAGTTCGCGGGCAAATTCCCGTCCGATACCGTCCGATGCGCCGGTCACCAGCGCCAGCGGTCCATATTTCAGGCTGCGCCTGCGCGTCATGTGGTTGAGGGCCGTCACTGTGTTGGTCATTTCGCGATCCTCACGCTGATGGTTTGGGCGCTGCCGTCGGTCTCGAAGCGGGCTTCCTCGAAACGCGGCGCGCGAAGGCTCGGCCTGACATTGTTGGAGACGCCCCAGGCTTCGGTCGGCATGCCCAGAAAATTGGTGTCGGTGCGCCGATTGCCGTTGAGATCATGGGAGATCGCAACCGCATAGCTGCCGGCTCCGACATCGGCAAAGCGGCATCGCACTTCTGAGCCGGTCGCCTTGATCCAGACAATGCGCGCACCGGCCTGACCGGTTGGAAAGGAAGCGCCTGAGGCATGCAGCGCGCAGCCGATTTCGCCGCGTGCCTCGGCAATCCCGGAGACGCGCACGGTCAGTTCCTGGGCCGCTGCGCCCAAAGGAGCAAGGGCGACAAGGCTTGCTGCAAAGGAGAATGCTGGGATGATCCTGATCATGCTGGTCTCCATATGTTGACAGCGTCAACTTTATCGATAGCGAAGAAAGTTGACGCCGTCAACATTTCTGACCTACAAGCACCTGCAAGCTGCCCGTCGCTCTGTGCCGCCACCTATTGTGAGCTGGCCATGTCACGGGTATTTGAGAACGGGTGCCGTGCGGCCCGACCGTCTGGGTCGACGGTGAGCAGAAATGTGCAGGAAGCCCCATGCCCAGAACACGACGCGATCTGCGCGAAGCCTGTCTTGCCGAAGGCATGGCGATCATCGCCAGTGACGGACTGGAAAAGCTGAGCCTGCGCGAAGTGGCGCGCCGGCTCGGCGTGTCGCATCAGGCGCCCTACAAGCATTTTGCCAGCCGCGATCACATTCTGGCGGAAATGGTCTCGCGGGCCTTCGACGCCTTTGCGGCCTTCCTGGATGCCCATCCGAAATCCGAGGATCCGGATCAGGACATGGCGAATATGGCGGAAGACTATCTGCGTTATGCCCGCGAGCATCCGCTCGAATACCGCCTGATGTTCGGCACGCCGCTGCCGGATGGCGAGGCCTTTCCCGAAATGATGGCCAAGGCCAAGCACGCCTTTTCGCTTCTCGTCTCAGGCCTGAAGCGCAGGGCGCAACTCAAGGGCAGGGAGCGCAGCGATGAAGCGGTGCTACTGGATGCCCTGGTCATCTGGTCCTCGCTGCATGGGCTTGCCTCGGTCAAGAGCTCTTCGGTCATTCGCACGCTCGACCTGCCTGCCGCCCTGATCGAGGGCAGCGATGCGCATATGATCCATAGCTTTTCCGCCATGATCACCTCGGCCGACGCCCAATCCATGGATTGACCCTTACGTACACGTAAGATATTCTTCAACTTCACACCGCCTTGCCGGAATTTGCGCACCTGCGCGTCGCGCTTCGGCTCGACAATCCGGTTGGGTTTTGTCAAGGAGGAGGGCGGATGGGATCGCCTGATGAGGAAATGACGATGAGCACGGATATGGAACTGCCGGAACGCGAAAGCATGGAATTCGACGTGGTGATCGTGGGCGCTGGTCCCGCAGGTCTCTCGGCGGCAATCCGGCTGAAACAGGTCAATCCTGATCTGACCGTCGTCGTCCTCGAAAAGGGCGCGGAAGTCGGCGCCCATATCCTGTCCGGTGCGGTCGTCGATCCGATCGGCGTCGACAGGCTGATCCCCGGCTGGCGCGAGGAAGCCGACCATCCCTTCAAGACACCGGTCACCGACGACCAGTTCCTGTTCCTTGGGCCGGCCGGCTCGGTCCGCCTTCCCAACATGCTGATGCCGCCGCTGATGAACAATCACGGCAATTACATCGTCTCGCTCGGCAATGTCTGTCGTTGGCTGGGCGCCCATGCAGAAGCGCTCGGCGTCGAGATCTATCCGGGCTTTGCCGCCTCCGAAGTGCTCTATAACGACGAGGGGGCGGTCATCGGGGTGGCGACCGGCGACATGGGCATCGAGAAGAATGGCGAGCCGGGCCCGGCCTATACGCGCGGCATGGAACTGCTCGGCAAATATGTGCTGATCTCGGAAGGTGTGCGCGGCTCGCTCGCCAAGCAGCTGATCGCCAAGTTCGACCTGTCGCGCGACAGCGACGTGCAGAAGTTCGGTATCGGCCTCAAGGAACTCTGGCAGGTCAAGCCCGAGCACCACAAGCCCGGCCTCGTGCAGCACTCCTTCGGCTGGCCGCTCGGCATGAAGACCGGTGGCGGCTCCTTCCTCTACCATCTCGAAGACAACATGGTTGCCGTCGGCTTCGTCGTGCATCTCAACTACAAGAACCCCTATCTCTCGCCCTTCGAGGAATTCCAGCGCTTCAAGACGCATCCGGCGATCGCCAAGACCTTCGAGGGTGGCAAGCGCCTGTCCTACGGCGCCCGCGCCATCACCGAAGGCGGCTACCAGTCGGTGCCAAAACTCTCCTTCCCGGGCGGCGCGCTGATCGGCTGTTCCGCCGGTCTCGTCAACGTGCCGCGCATCAAGGGCAGCCACAATGCCGTGCTCTCGGGCATGCTGGCGGCGGAGAAGATCGCCGATGCGATTGCTGCCGGCCGCGCCAATGACGAGCCGATCGAGATCGAAAACGAATGGCGTTCGACCGATATCGGCCGCGATCTGAAGCGCGTGCGCAACGTCAAGCCGCTCTGGTCCAAGCTCGGCACGGCGCTCGGCGTCGGTCTCGGTGGCATCGACATGTGGATCAATCAGATCTTCGGCACGTCGCCTCTGAACCTCAAGCATGGCAAGACCGATGCGGCCTCGCTCGAGCCGGCAGCACAGCACAAGCCGATCGCCTATCCGAAGCCGGATGGCGTGCTGACATTTGACCGTCTCTCTTCGGTGTTTCTCTCCAACACCAATCACGAAGAAGACCAGCCGGTCCATCTGAAGGTGAAGGATCTCGGCCTGCAGAAGGCGTCGGAACTTGAGGTCTTCGCCGGTCCCTCGACGCGCTACTGTCCGGCAGGCGTCTATGAATGGGTGGAGAAGGAGGGCGAACATACCTTCGTCATCAACGCCCAGAACTGCGTCCACTGCAAGACCTGCGACATCAAGGACCCGAACCAGAACATCAACTGGGTTCCGCCCCAAGGCGGCGAAGGACCGGTCTATCCGAACATGTAAATGTTCGGGAGGCCGGGCCGCACGGACCGCCGCAAGAGAAAGGCGGCGAAGGACCGGTCTATCCGAACATGTGAACCAGGAGAGGCGGTCGAGAGGCCGCCTTTTTCAGTGGCCAGTACAAGCCTTGCCGAAGGCCCTGGATGCGGGAGGCCCTGCAAGGCTTTTGCCCCACCTTCGACACAAAGCTTAATTGGGTCCGGCTATATTAACGGGTGATTAACCATAAGTTTCATAGGCTCCGGAACATCGAATCGTGTTCCAGGGGCTCCAGAACCATGACTATTTCACGCCGCGGTCTCCTCTTCGGTCTGCCGCTTTTCCTGGCTGGTTGTCAGTCCATGCAGAACCAGCAGGCCATGTATGGCGACCTGCCGGACGAACCGCATCCGCTGAAGAAGGTGCCGCTGGAAAAGATCAAGCCGGAACTGCGCCGTCAGGAAGTGGCCTACGAAACCAGTCACGCGCCAGGAACCGTGGTCGTCGATACGCCTGCGCGCCGTCTCTACTACATCATGGGCAACGGCCAGGCCATGCGTTACGGCATTGGCGTGGGCCGTGCGGGTCTCGCGCTGGCCGGCAATGCCTATGTCGGTCGCAAGGCCGAATGGCCGACCTGGACGCCGACGGCGAACATGATCCGCCGCGATCCGGAAAAGAACCTGAAATATGCAGGCGGCCTGCCCGGCGGCCCGAACAACCCGCTGGGTGCTCGCGCCATGTATCTCTACCGCGGCGGCAACGACACCATGTTCCGCATCCACGGCACGAACCAGCCCTGGTCGATCGGCCAGGCCATGTCATCGGGCTGCGTGCGCATGATGAACCATGATGTGATCGACCTCTATGCCCGGGTGGCTGTCGGCTCCAAGGTTGTGGTGATGCAGGCCTGAGCCGCCCGACAAACCGGCAGTTTTGCGTGGCGTCGGTCGTCTGATCGGCGCCACGATTTTGTGATCAGTCCGCGAGCCGCGTCGACACGATCGCTCACGAATGCGAAATCGCCCTTTCGGTCTCCCGACTTCGCCCCAATCTCCCGTCAGATGAAACTCTTCGATGCGATTCTGCGTCGAATGCCCTGTTGACGCTGTGTCGACCAATTCCGGCCGAACGGAGTCTTTTCGCTCCAGGCCGGCAGGGCTAAGTGGGAACAGACGCGCCGGTCAGCCGATCGCGTCGAATGTTTGAGAAGGGATTTTGAATGGCGCGCGATACCAATTCTGCAATGTCGGACCTCGGTGGTTGCCCGATCGAGGCGACCCTGCAACTCCTCGATGGCAAATGGAAGGCTGTGATCCTCCATCATCTTCTGAGAGACGAGGTGCTGCGCTTCAGCGAACTGGTCAAGCGTCTGCCGGCGATCACCCACCGGATGCTGTCCAAGCAGTTGCGCGACATGGAGCTGGCGGGGCTTGTCGCCCGCACAGTCTATCCGGTTGTGCCACCCCGCGTCGACTATTCGCTGACCCCGCTCGGACGCAGCCTGGAACCCGTCATCCAGGCCCTCGGTCGCTGGGGTCAGGAGAATTTGGTTGCCGTCGAGGGCGCCACCATGAAGCCCAGCATGATGCCGGTCGGCAGCGCTGCCATCATGCGCTCCGCCGCCTGATGGCTTAGGGGCCCGGGTTTCCGCTGCGGGACAGAAGTCCGGTTGATAGCAGCACACCCAGGCCCGTGACCACCGCTGCGGCGATCGTCACCGGTCCCAGTGGTTCCGCCAGCAGCAAGGCGCCGCCGATCGCGGCAGCCACAGGTGTTATGGCGGTATAGGCGGCGGCCTGGGTGCCGCCGAGGGCGCGAACCGCAGCACCGTAGAGCAGCGTGGCGATCAGGCCCGACATGATCCCCTGCGTCAGCGTCTGCAGCGCGATCTCCCCGACCGGAGCCGTGAGGAAGTGCGTGCCGAAGAAGGGCAGCGCCGCAATGTTCAAGATCGTCGACCAGACGCAGACAAGGGCAGCGCCCTCGAAGGCGTCGAGGCCGCTGCGGCGAAAGGCATGGGTATAGACGGCCCAGAGGCATGCGCCGAGCGGCAGGATGGTGAAACTGATCCAGCCGAGACCAGCCGGTCCTGTATTGCCCAGCAGCAGCATCGCGCCGCCGGCCAGGATGGCGGCCATACCGAGCTTGCGCAGCCTGTCCGGGCGCTCCCCCAGCACGGTCATGCCGATCACCGCGACGGCAAGCGGCATCAGCCCCGGCAAGAGAACGCCAGCCGCCGAGGCCGGCGTGTGCCGCATGCCGAAGGCGACGAGCTGGAAGAAGGGAGCCCCAGAGCCCAGGATCATCAGGACCAGCGGTCCCATGGCACCCTTGGGAAACAGACCGGTCCGCCACCAGACGGGCGCCAGCACCAGCGCGGGTATCCCGTAGCGGAGCAGGCTCAGATCGAGCGGTCCGAGCCCGGAGCCGACGCTGTGGCGCGTCGAGATCAGCCACGAGGCCCAGATCAACACGACGGAGAGGGCCGACAGGGCGCCGAGCAGGGTTTTGCGGGGCGTGAGGACGGGGGATGTGCCGGCCATGGACATGCGTTTCTCCGAGGAAGGGGCGAGGTCCAGTCTAGGCGCAACGGTGGGCGCGTGTCCTTGCAATTTTCTCGTATAAAGCTTAGAGGTTTGGCAATATCTGCCAATATTTGGATCCTAGATAAAAGAAGATGCCAAAACTGGATCGCTTAGACCGCGCCATCATCGATGTCCTCCAGACGGATGCCCGCACCAGCAATGTCGAGATCGCGGAGCGTGTCGGTCTCTCGCAGTCGCCCTGTCTGAGGCGGATCCGGATCATGGAGGAACAAGGCGTCATCAGGGGCTACCGGGTCGATCTCGACCGCCGGGCGCTCGGTCTCGAACTGACCGTCTTCGTTGCCTTCAAGGTCGCCCGACACACCCGGGAGAATGCCGATGCCCTGCATCAGGCGCTGCTCGACATTCCCGAGGTGGTGGCCTGCTACATGATTTCCGGGGAATCGGACTTTCTGGCGGAGGTGGTGGTGGAGAACCTCGCGGCCTATGAGAGCTTGCTCACCGAAAGACTGCTCGTCCTGCCGAATGTCACCGACATACGCTCGAACTTTGCGATCCGCAGCGTCAAGACAGGCGCCTCGCTGAAGCTGCCGCCATCTGCCTGAGCCCCTTTACCGCGCCTGGAAGCCGGCTGATACTGACCGCCTGCCTTGAAATTCCCACATCGACTGTCGATCTGTGTGGCAACGCAACAAATTGTCGCCGTGCCGCATTGCTGAAGGGCAGGGCGTGTTGGCTCCCAAGGGAATTTCATGAAGATCAAGGCGGTACTCAATCGCGACGGTGGGACGTTCAAGACCACCGACATGCAGGCCTACTGCGAAAGCGCGGCGCGAGCCTTTGCGGCGAGGGGGCATGATCTTGATTGCACGGTCGTGGCAGGCGCGGAAATCGTGGAGGCGCTGGAGGCAGCGAGCCATGAAGCCGGGATCGAGGCCCTTCTGGCGGGCGGCGGCGATGGCACGATCTCGACGGCGGCGGGTGTCGCGTGGAAGGCCGGCATGCCACTCGGCATCATCCCGGCCGGTACGATGAACCTCTTTGCCCGTTCGCTGAAGCTGCCGCTCGATATCTGGAAAGTGCTCGACACCCTGTCCGCTGCCGCTGTGGCCGATGTTGACATCGCCACAGCCAATGGCCGCCCCTTCGTCCATCAGTTTTCTGCCGGCCTGCATGCCCGCATGGTGCGGATGCGCAACCAGATGAATTTCGCCTCCCGTCTCGGCAAGATCCGCGCCAGCACCAGTGCGGCCTTCGGCGTGATGCTCGATCCGCCGCGCTTCGAGGTGATCTTCGACATCGACGGCGATGGCCGCAGCGATGAACGACCGGTGTCGGCGATTTCGGTGTCGAACAATCCGCTGGGCAACAATTCGCTGTTCTTCGCCGACCGCGTCGATACCGGCAGGCTGGGCGTCTATCTCACCGAACCGCTGGAGCCGACGGGTGTCGGGCTGCTTGCCTTCGACATCATCCGGGGCAAGTTCAAGGAAAACCAGGCCGTGACGGCCTCGACTGCCGAGAAGGTGCACCTCCACTTTCCCAATCATCGCAAGGGTGCTGCCTGCGTGCTGGATGGCGAATTGCTGCGCATGCCGGCCGATGTCGAGATCCGCATCCATGCGGGGCAGTTGAAAGTGTTCGTTCCCCCGGCCCAGCCGCAGGCCTGAATGCAAACGGCGCCCCGATCGGGCGCCGTTTCGATGATCTCCCATGCGTCTCGACGACGATCAAATGCGCGGCAGATAGGTCTGGTAATCAAAGCTCGACACGGTGCGCAGATAGGCCATCGCTTCCTTGCGCTTGGTGTCGCCATAGATGCGCTGGTATTCGGCGCCGAAGATATCCCTGATGAAGGCCGAGGCGCGAAAACGCTCGACGGCGGTCAGGAAATCATAGGTCAGCATGTCGGGGTTTTCGGGCGCGCTATCAGGTGTGGTGACCTGGCCGGGATCAAGATCCTCGTCGAGGCCGAGCAGGATGCCGCCGAGGATGGCGGCGAGCAGCAGGTGCGGATTGGCGTCGGCGCCCGCGACACGGTGTTCGATACGGGCGGCCGGGCCGTCCTTGTCCGGAATGCGGATCGCCGTGCCGCGATTGCCGAAACCCCAGTCGATCTTGTCGGGTGCGAACGAGCCCGGCTGGAAGCGCCGATAGGAATTGGCAAAGGGTGCGAAGATCAGCTGCGCATCCTGCATGCTTTTCAGCATGCCGGCGGTGATCGACTTCAGCTTCACCGGATCGCCGCCCTTGGTGTCGAGGATGTTCTTCCCGTCCTTGTCGATGATCGAGGCATGCACATGCAGGCCCGAGCCCGCATGGTCGCCATAGGGCTTGGCCATGCAGGTGGCCTTGAAGCCGTGGCGACGGGCGGCGAAATCGACGACGCGCTTGAGGTAAATGCAGTCGTCGGCAGCCGCCATCGCATCCGGCTTGTGCAACAGGTTGACCTCGAACTGGCCGGGGCCGAATTCGGCAGTCGTCGCATCGGCCGGCAGACCCATGTCGTCGCAATATTCGCGCACCGTATCGAGGAAGTCTTCCATCGCGGCGGTCGCGCGCATGTCATAGAGCTGATAGCCCTCGACTTCGCCGTTCATGACCAGCGCCTTCGGCGGCATCGGCACGCCGGTGTCGCGGAAGTCAGGCTCCATCACGTAGAATTCGAGCTCGGTGGCAACGACAGGCGTCAGGCCCTTTTCCTCGAAGCGCTTCATCACATTGGCGAGGATGGCGCGCGGGCAGACATAATGCGGCTCGCCGGAGAGTGTATGCATGGTGGCGAGCACCTGCTTGGAACCGGCAGGCCCCCAGGGAAGCGTCGTCAGCGAATTCTTGTCCGGCGTACAGATGCCATCGGGATCGCCGAGCGTCAGCGAGATCTTTGTGATGTCGTCATTGTCGTCACCCCAGATGTCGAGCGACTGTGTCGAGGCCGGAAGGCGGACCGTGTTCTTCCAGACCTTGTCCTCGGCTTTGAGCGGGATCATCTTGCCGCGCAGGTCGCCATTCATGCCGACCAGCAGCACCTCGATGCGCGCGGAAGGATCGGCTGCGGTCAGATCGGCGGCCTCTTTGGATGCGGTCATGGATGGAACTTTCGTTGGCTTGTCAGGTCGGATTTGGCCGGAGGAACGCGGCAATCGGTGCCTTGCCAAACGCGTTTTGGAAGGTCATGTTCGTAGCCGATAATGTTCCGCCTTTCAATGCGGGGCAGGGCTGCCACGCGGACCATGTTTGGCCGTGAAAGCAAGAGCTTCCGCCCCGGTCAAGGACCCGACCCATGAACAAGCCGCTTACCGCCGTCTCCAATCTCGGTGCCATCGACGCTGCCCACCATCTTCATCCCTTCTCGGACATGAAGAAGCTGAATGCGGCCGGCACCAAGATCATCACCCGGGCGGAGGGCGTGCATATCTGGGATTCGACGGGCAAGCAGTATCTCGACGCTTTTGCCGGCCTCTGGTGCGTCAATGTCGGTTATGGCCGCAAGTCGATCGCTGATGTGGTTCACGCCCAGATGCTGGAACTGCCCTATTACAACACCTTCTTCGGCACGACGACGCCGCCGACCACGCTGCTCGCCCAGAAGATCGCCGAAAAGACTGGCCCGAAGATCAACCGCGTCTTCTTCTCCAATTCCGGTTCGGAAGCCTCCGACACCTGGTTCCGCATGGCGCGCGTCTACTGGAAGGCGCTCGGCCATGAGACCAAGACGCAGGTGATCGCCCGCAAGAACGCCTATCACGGCTCGACCGTTGCCGGCGCCTCGCTCGGCGGCATGAAATGGATGCATGAGCAGGGCAACCTGCCGATCGAAGGCATCCACCACATCAACCAGCCCTATTGGTATGCCGAGGGCGGCGATCTTTCGCCCGAGGATTTCGGCGTGAAGGTCGCCCGCGAACTGGAGGACAAGATCCTCGAACTTGGCGAAGAGAACGTCGCCGCCTTTGTCGCCGAGCCGATCCAGGGCGCCGGCGGCGTCATCGTGCCGCCCTCGACCTACTGGCCGGAAATCAAGCGCATCTGCGCCAAATACCAGATCCTGCTCGTGGCCGACGAAGTCATCTCCGGCTTCGGCCGCCTGGGTTCGTGGTTTGGCCATCAGCATTACGATTTCGAGCCGGACCTCGCGCCGATCGCCAAGGGCCTCTCGTCTGGCTATCTGCCGATCGGCGGCGTGCTGGTCTCCGACCGCGTGGCGGAAGTCATGGTCAACGAGCTCGGCGACTTCTACCACGGCTACACCTATTCCGGTCACCCGGTGGCCGCTGCCGCAGCGCTTGAGAATATCCGCATCATCGAGGACGAAGGCCTGGTTGAGCGCGTGCGCGACGACACCGGCCCTTATCTCGCGCAGGCATTGGCCTCGCTCACCGATCACGAGCTTGTCGGCGAAGCCGTCAGCGTCGGCCTCATGGGTGCCGTCCAGATCGCCGCCGACAAGGCCACCCGCCGCCGCTTCAAGAAACCTGACGATACGGGGACCGGCGTGCGCAACCAGTGCGTCAATGCCGGCGTCGTGCTGCGTGCCACCGGCGACCGCATGCTGTTTTCGCCGCCGCTGATCATCTCGCGCTCCGAGATCGATCAGGCAGTCGATACGCTGCGCAATGGTCTGGACTGGCTGAAGGACAATCGCGGCGAGGGGTGAACGGGCCCAGCGCCGCCAAGGTAAGCTGAGCGAGGCACTGCACGATGGCGGAAGAGGCAACGAGGAAAAGAGGTTTAACTTCCAAGCCAAAGCAGGGGGATGGCGGATCGATTGGGCCGGCGCCGCAGCAGCCCGACCCGGGTGTGGTCTTGCTTTCCGGCGGAAATCCACAAATCGCCAAGGGCTATGGAGACGCGCCCGTACAGGCTTACATAGCCGCCATGCCGGGATGGAAAAGTGAACTCGGTCGTCGCCTGGATGCGCTTGTCGAACAGGCGGTGCCAGACGTCAGCAAGGCGGTGAAGTGGAACACGCCATTTTATGGCGTCGAAAGTGGCCGTTGGTTTCTAGCTTTTCATTGCTTTACGAAATACGTGAAGCTCACCTTTTTCGACGGCGCATTGTTGGATCCCGTCCCGCCGGGAAAGTCCAGGCAGGAGAGAGTGCGCTATCTGGATATCCGTGAGGGTGATGTGCTCGACGAGCGGCAATTTCTCGATTGGGTGCAACAGGCCAGCCGTTTGCCGGGCGAGCGCCTGTAAGGCTTCCCCTTGCGCCCGTCACCACTCAAGCCCTCACGGCATGAACTGACCGCCATTGATGTCGATGGTCTGCCCCGTGATGTAGCCGGACAGCATCGGCGAGGCGAGGAAAAGGTACGCGCCGACGCAGTCCTGAGGGGTGCCACCGGCGACCGCATGCTCTTCTTGCCGCCGCTGATCATCTCGCCCGCCGAGATCGATCTGGCGAATTTGTCGTCCGGGTGATATACAGAAGCCATATCACTCGGAGGACCGATGCGCACCTTGGTCGACATTCCCGACGCTCAGATCGAAGCATTGGATAAGCTCGCCGCCGCAAAGCAGGTATCCCGCGCTTCGCTGATCAGAGAAGCCGTGGGTGAACTTCTGGACCGACAGAAGGATGATGTTGTTCGCAGTGGCTTCGGGCTCTGGGGCAATTCCGAAGACGGACTTGCCGTCCAGCGTCGACTCCGCTCGGAATGGTGAAGGCACTCTTCGACACGAATATCGTGATCGACTTCCTCAACGGCGTGCCTGAGGCGCAGGAGGTCTTGGACAGCTACCCGGAACGGGCAATCAGTATCATCACCTGGATAGAGGTGATGGTAGGAGCCCCGTCTGATTTGGGCGACGCTACACGGGCCTTTCTGAAAGGATTTGAAGTCATTGGACTGACGCAGGATGTCGCCGATCATGCGGTGATCGTCAGGCAGAGCCACAGGCTTAAACTACCGGATGCGATGATCTGGGCGGCTGCCAAGGCAAACGGCCTGCGGTTGCTGACACGGGATACAAAGGGTTTCCCGCGTCACCATCCAGATATCACTGTCCCCTACGAACTTTGATAGCGAACCGCCCTCACGGCATGAACTGCCCGCCATTGATGTCGATCGTCTGTCCCGTGATGTAGCCGGACAGGCTCTCGGACGCGAGGAAGAGATAGGCGCCGACACAGTCCTGAGGTGTGCCGGTACGCTTCAAGGGTACGCTGCCGGCCACCTGATCGAGCTGGCCGGGCAGGGCATATTTGTCCTGGAAGGCCGTGGTGATGACGCCGGGCGCGACCGCATTGACGCGGATGTTGTATTTGCCGAATTCCAGCGCCATGCCCTTGGTGACCGCGCCGACAAAGGCTTTCGACGAGCCGTAGACGCCCGAGCCGGCAGTGCCGCCGGTGCGGGCGGCAACCGAAGTCGTGTTGATGATGAAGCCGCCACCCTGCAGCTTCATATGCGGGACCGCTGCCTGGCTGGCTGAAAGCACCGAGCGCGCGTTGACGTCCATGACCTTGTCGTAATGCGCATCCGTCATCTCTTCATAGGGAATGCGGGCAATCATGCTGCCGGCATTGTTGATCAACCCGTCCAGCCGGCCGAAGGTCTTGGCGACATGGGCCACCGCCTCGGCCATGGCTTCGGACGATGCGGCATCGGCCTTGACCAGCACGACGCTGCCGCCAGCGGCTTCGATCTCGCGGGCAATCGCATGCGCCGCTTCCGTATTGGAATTGTAGTGCAGCCCCACCAGCGCGCCCTGGGCCGCAAAGGCGCGTGCCAGCGCTTCGCCGATACCACTCGACGCGCCGGTGATCAGCACAGCCTTGCCGGCGAGATCGGGTATGGCGAGATGGGTCATGCGCTTGTCCTCCTGTTGTCGGACAAGTTAGAGCGGCCCCGGCGTGATTTGGCAAGGCCGCTCTCGTCGTCAGAAGGCGGTGGTCACGCCGCTTTCCAGTCGAACGGCAGGGGTGCCTCGCGGAAGGCGAAGCGGTCGAGGTGGCTGGCCACCACGCCCTGATAGGTTTCGAGCTTTGCGGCATCTTCGGTCTCGATCAAGACCGTCAGGCTCGAGGCATCACACTGCATGGATGCTGTCGCTTCGGGAAACTTGACCACTGCCTTGTGGTTCTGCTCGTCGAGTTCGACCTCCAGCTTGTGGGACCAGTGCTTGCAAAGCTGTTGCAGGTATTTCCAGCCGCTTTCGGTCGGCACGGTTGCGATGGATTTTGCCATGTTCAGAGCCTTTCGATCTTGCCGACCGCCTCATCGAGAATGCGGGCGACTTCCAGTTGCGTCTCGCGGGTCGTTGCCTCGCGAGACAGACAGTCGTGCAGGGCCTGCTTCAGGTTGTGCATGGCGCGGCGGACAGGGGCTGCATCGGTCCTTTCGCTGACTTTTGCAAGGGCGGTGAGGCGCCCGATGGCGGTCGCGACCTCGTCCGCCCGGTCGGCGAGATGGTTGCGGCCGGCCTCGGTGATGGTCATTACCTTGCGCGGCCCTTCGCTCTCGTGTTCTTCCGCCAGCCCCATGTCGAGCAGCAGGGTCATGGTGGGATAGACAACGCCGGGCGAGGGGGCATAGGCGCCGCCAGACAGGGTCTCGATTTCGCGGATCAGATCATAGCCATGCCGTGGCTGATCCTCGACCAGCTTGAGCAGCACGAGGCGCAGTTCGCCGCCATCGAAAATGCGCCGCCGTTCGCCACGTCCGCGTGCTCCGCGCCCTGTGCCGTCGAACGGACCTCCCTGACGCATCGCCTGCATGGCATGACGAAAGCCGGAAAAGGATTTGCCGCGCTCGCCGCAGCTGTTGTGATTATGTCTCATGATATCTCTCGTTCTGTTTGAATTGCATCTAAGATATATCGTAACTCCGCGAATACAAGAGCCTTAAACCAATTTCTGTCATTCGCGACGCTTGGACGTCACGCCCCGCCGCGCCTATGATGGCGCAGGATTCGCGGTTCGGGGAACAGTCATGATCGAGAAACGGCACGAATACAGGGTCTGTATCACCTGGAAGGGCAATGCGGGCAGCGGGACGTCCGGCTATCGCGACTATGGTCGCGACCACGTGATTTCGGCCGAGGGCAAGCCCGATATCCTGGCATCGGCCGATCCCGCGTTTCGCGGGGATCCGGCGCGATGGAACCCGGAAGATCTCTTCCTCGCCTCCCTCTCGGCCTGCCACAAGCTGTGGTATCTGCACTTCTGCGCAGTGTCGGGCGTGATCGTCATTGCCTATGAGGACCATGCCGAGGGCGTGATGGAGATGGATGCGAACGGCACGGGCAAGTTCGTCGACGTCGTGCTGAAGCCGAAGGTCAGCATCAAGCGTGGCACCTTCCCGGAACTCGCGCTCGAACTGCATGACGATGCCCACGAGAAGTGTTTCATCGCCAATTCGGTGAATTTTCCGGTGCGCTGTGAGGCGGAGGTGGTGGAGGCTTGACAGGGGAGGGCGGGGCCAGTCGTGCCCGACCGAAGCCTTCCCGCCCACCCCGACATCGTCCCTGAACCGGAAGACCTGCGAGGAAACCTGATGGTGGTACTACAGACGGCCAACCTGACCCTCGCTCCTTGTCATTCGAGTGACGCCGTCGATTTCATCGCGCTCGAATGCGACCCGGAAGTGATGCGCTTTCTGAATGGCGGCGCCGTCGATCATGAGAAGATCGACCCTGAGCAAGCGCCGTTCCTGATGCCGAGAGGCACGGAACCCTATGTGTGGACCGCACGCGGGACGGCCGACGGCGCGTTTGTCGGATGGTTCTGCCTGTTTCCGGAGACGGAAACGATGGCCGAGATCGGCTATCGCCTGCGCCGAGCGTGTTGGGGCCGGGGACTGGCGCCGGAAGGCGCCTCGGCGCTTGTCACATGGGGCTTCACCAGCGGTGGCTACGAAAGGATCGTGGCAACCACGATGGCCGTGAACCAGGGGTCGCGACGTGTGATGGAAAAGATCGGCATGAAATACATGCGCACGGAGTTTGCCGATTTTCCCGATCCCATCCCGGGTTCCGAACACGGCGATGTCTGGTATGAGCTGACGCGCGGCGAATTTCTGGCGCGCTGAGATTCAGGCTCCCATCAGACAACTGCCGGCAGGAACGAAATTCCTGCCGGAGACCATTTTGTCCATTCTGCCGACCGCTGCGCTCGCTGTCTTACTGAAACGCCGTCTCGAAGAAACTTCTGAGCTTGCGCGAATGCAGCTTCTCGGTCGGCATGGCGCCGAGCTTTTCCAGTGCCCGGATGCCGATCTGCAGATGCTGGCTGACCTGGGTCTTGTAGAAGGCCGTCGCCATACCCGGCAGCTTCAGCTCGCCATGCAGCGGCTTGTCGGAAACGCAGAGCAGCGTCCCATAGGGCACGCGGAAGCGGAAGCCGTTGGCGGCGATCGTCGCCGATTCCATGTCGAGCGCAATCGCCCGCGCCTGGGAAAGCCGCTTGACGGGGCCGCGCTGGTCGCGCAGTTCCCAGTTGCGGTTGTCGATGGTGGCGACCGTGCCCGTGCGCATGATGCGCTTGAGCTCGAAGCCTTCGTAGCCGGTGATCTCCTCGACCGCGTCTTCCAGCGCCAGTTGCACTTCCGACAGCGCCGGGATCGGCACCCAGACCGGCAGGTCGTCGTCGAGCACGTGATCTTCACGCATATAGGCATGCGCCAGCACGTAATCGCCAAGCCGCTGGCTGTTGCGAAGCCCGGCGCAGTGGCCGAGCATCAGCCAGGCATGCGGTCGGAGCACCGCGATATGGTCGGTGATCGTCTTGGCATTGGACGGGCCGACGCCGATATTGACGACGGTGATGCCGGCATGACCCTTTTTCTTCAGGTGATAGGCCGGCATCTGGGGCAGTCGTCCGAGTGCCACGCCCTCGGTCGGTTCCGTGTGGCCGGCCGGCGTGATGATGTTGCCGGGCTCGACGAAGGCCGTGTATTCGCTGTCGCCATCGGCCATCAGCTTGCGCGCATAGGCGCAGAATTCATCGACATAGAACTGATAGTTCGTGAACAGCACGAAGTTCTGGAAGTGGTTCGCACTGGTCGCCGTGTAGTGCGACAGCCGCGCCAGCGAATAGTCGATGCGCTGGGCGGTGAAGGGCGCCAGCGGATGCGGTTCGCCGGGTAGCGGCTCATATTCGCCATTGGCGATCTCGTCGTCGGTGACTGTGAGGTCAGGCGTGTCGAAAATGTCGCGCAGCTGCATGTCGGCGAGACCGCCGGCAGAGGCTTCGACATGCGCGCCTTCGGCGAAGGCGAAATGCAGCGGGATGGGCGTCGCCGATTCCGACACGGTGATCGGCACCTGATGATTGCGCATCAGAAGGGCCAGCTGTTCCTTCAGATAATGCCGGAAGAGCTGCGGCCTTGTGATGGTGGTCGTATAGATGCCGGGGGAAGTCACATGGCCATAGGAAAGGCGGCTGTCGATATGGCCAAAGCTCGTCGTTTCGATGCTGACCTGTGGGTAGAAGGCTCGGTAGCGGCCCTCGATCGCGCCGCCCTTGGCGAGTGCCGAAAAGGCCTCGATGAGGAATGTCGTGTTGCGCTCGTAAAGCGCGGTCAGTGCGTCGACCGCGGCCGTCGCATCTGTGAAGACCTGCGGCTGATAAGGCTCAGGGCTGATGGAATTCTGGGGGGCGGGGGACAAGATTCGTGTGTTCATGGCGCATTATAGGAAAGGAAACTTGACAAGCAAACGACGTCGTTGGCCGAGCGTCAAGATTTCTTCCAGCACCTTGGCTGCCGCAAGCCTGCGCCTGTGGCCAGGTCAGAAGGTCGGGCGGCAGCTGTTCAGCCCGGTCGGCGCGCAGCTGGCGACAAGGCCGGACGACTGATGCCGGATCGAGGGCTGGTTGTTGACCACGAGCTGGGCGAACATCATGGCGAACAGTGCCATGGTCAGCGAGATGATGGTGAAACGCCGCGCCAGCTTGGCCATGTCCTTGCTCCTTTCCGATCCGATGGAAAGGTTTTATCTGGCATGCGCTGAACATGATCTGAGATGCCAGTTCATCTGGCATTCACAAGGGTTAACTGAAATTCGCCGCCATTCGGGATGGCCTCTTCCCTCGATCCCGCTTCTGGTCATAATGGCAACAGGCGGGCACCGTCCCGTCCAGCACTCCTTCCGGCATGGCATCGCGCGTGGAGCACCGTCTCCCTCAGTTCCGCCATCCGGCAACAGGGTTTCACCCATGAACAGCAAGAATGAAGGCGCCCTCCGGTTCGGGCGCATTGCCGCAACCTTGCCCGTCAAGGACATCGAATGCGCAAAGGCCTTCTATATCGATCTGCTCGGATTCAGGTCCGTGTTCGAGAACGGTAGTCCCATCGGCTTCGTCATATTGCAGCGTGACGATGCCGAACTGCATCTCACACTGCAGAAGAACCACACGGCAGCCGACTTCAACGTTGCCCATATGATGGTCGAGAACATCGACCATCTGCATGACCTCGTGCAGGGGCGAGGGCTGAAGGTGGTCAAACGGCTCCAGGACAAGGACTACGGCCTGCGCGCCTTCGTCTTCGAGGATCCGGACGGCAATCGCATCGATGTCGGTCAGCCGATCTGATCCGCCCTTGAAAGCAGAAGGGGCGCCGGTTGCAGCCGGCGCCCCTTTTGTATTCTGAAACGCCGTTGGCCTCAGAGGCGCGTCCAGGTCTGGCTCTTGCAGAGCACGGCCATGACGCAGCCCTTCATCTTCAGCGAGTTGCCGGAGACGGAGCCCGAGCCGGAATAGGTCTTGTCAGTTTCAGGGTCGGTGATCTCGCCCTTATAGCTGTCGCCGCTGCCGGCCATCTTGCCGATCTGCTTGCCGCTATGCTGGCCGCTCTTCAGCGTCACGCAGAAGGAGCCGCCGCAGGGGGCGATCTCGGCCGTGGCACCCGACGCCGTCTTCCAGTTGCCCTCGATGGGTTCGGCGGCCTGGGCCGTGAAGGCCGAAAGGGCGAGTGCTGCCGCAATGATGATGGAACGCATGGTCTGATCTCTCCTCCCGAGATGATGGTCCTCTCCCGTGGTCGGAGACGGTCCTCTCCGCAGCCGGCCCAACGGTTAAGAATAATCTTACGCACACGTAAAGGTAAAATGCAATCCGCCCCGTAAAGGGAGGCGTGGAAAGCCACGAAACACTGCAAATGCAGCATTTTTCCAAAACGCCTTCGGAAAACGTGGTGAAAAATCGGTTTATTTGCCAGCGTGAAGCTTTCGTAAATTTTGTCTCGAAATCCTTAAGTTGCAGGGGGTGTGATACTTAACGGAATCCGAAGTTTACGAAGCTTTTGTACTTTGTTTTCAGCAAATTAAGGATGCATTTTAAGCGAGTTTCAAAGACCGTTTGGCATAGTGAACCCATCAAACGAGCAGGGAAAAACCCCGCCAAACCCGACCGAAGCGAGAACGACCGGACAAAGATCCGGCGCCGTTTTGGAAGGGCCCGCAAGGGAAAACAGGGACGACTGAGAAACTAGGCAAACAGGGACAAAACCAATGGCACGCTTTGAAATGCACAATTCCGAAAATGCCACGATGGGTGGCGAAACCCGGGCCGACGTCTTCCGCGACATGGGCCTGATGTATGCGACCGGCCGCGGTTGCCCTGTTGACCTCGTGTCGGCGCACAAGTGGCTGAACATTGCCGCGATCAAAGGCTGCGACCATGCAGCCGAGCTGCGCGCCGATCTCGCCCAGACCATGAGCAAGGTCCAACTCGCAGAGGCGCTTCGCGCCGCCCGCGAATGGATGACCATGCACTGACATATTCCCGTCGCAGCTGCGGCGGACGATATCACAACAAGAACCCGAAAGGGGAACGTGGCGGGGACCTTTGGACGGGGCCAAGGCCAACACTTCATGAAAACCGCGACCGGCAGGAACAAGGCCGGCGCGGTTTTTTCTATTGTCGCAGACGGTTCAGCCGAGCGACTTGAGCACCTGCGGCAAAGCCTGTTCGAAGAGATCGAGATCGTCGGGCAGCCCCGTCGAAACACGGATGCAGCGATTGAGCGGCGCCACCCCCGGCATGCGAATGAAAACGCCGTGCTCCATCAATCCGTCGACGATGGCGCGGGCAAAGACCCCGTCGCGACCGGCATCGATGGCGACGAAATTGGTGGCCGAGGGGAGGGGCTTCAATCCGTTCGTCTGTGCGATCGCCGCGATCCGATCACGGGCAGCCTTGATCCGCGCGACCACATCCGAGAGGTAGGCCTGGTCGGCGAGTGCCGCGAGGGCAGCCTCTGTCGAAAGTCGCGGCATGCCGAAATGGTTGCGGATCTTGTCGAAGGCTCTGACAGTACCGGGCGTGCCGATGCCATAGCCGACACGGGCGCCAGCCAGGCCGTAAGCCTTGGAAAACGTGCGGGTTCTGATCACGTTGGGCAGGTCGATCAGCGCATCTGCAGCTGGGATCGAACCTTCGGGCGCCGTTTCGCTATAGGCCTCGTCGAGGATGAGCAGCGTGGTCGAGGGCAGGGCACGGGCAAAGGCGACGATGCTGTCGGCATCCCACCAGCTTCCCATGGGGTTGTCGGGATTGGCGAAATAGACGAGCGGCGCATTCTCTTGGCGGACCAGCGCGAGCAGGGCGTCGAGGTCTTCGCGATCGGCGCGGTAGGGTGCCGTGACAAGCCTTCCGCCAAAACCATTCACATGGAAGTTGAAGGTCGGATAGGCGCCGAGCGAGGTGACGACGGGCATGCCGGGCTCGATGACGAGGCGGACGATGAGGCCGAGCAGGTCGTCAATGCCTTCGCCGACCACGAAGTTTTCCGGTTTGAGGGCGAGATGTGCGGCAAGCGCCACCTTGAGCGCATGGTTTTCCGGATCGTTGTATTTCCAGATCTCTCCGGCCTTCTCGGCAATGGTGGCGAGTACGGACGGGGCGGGACCGAAGCCGCTTTCATTGGCGCCGATGCGGGCGCGCACGGCCAGACCGCGTTGCCGCTCTATGGCTTCGGGGCCGACAAATGGAACGGTGGCAGGAAGGGAGGCGGCGAGGGGCGTGAAACGGGAAAAGGCGGTCATTGCGAAGCGGGTTCCGGCGGATCGAGTTCGATCCGCTCACAATAAGAAGCGCAGCTTTGGACGCAAGGCCGGTTCTGCGAGGATCGGACCGCTATTGGCGGCGGTGCTTCAGCGCCCGAGGCGCGCACCGTTGCCGTTCTGGAACGGCTTGACCGGCGCGTTGACCGCCTCGCCGAGCATGAAGTCGGCGCGGACGATCCGGTGGAGCATATGCTCCGAGATCGGCGCGATGAACTTGACGCCGACACGATTGCCGTTGCGATAGGCTTCGGCGCAACCGATCCGGTCTGCAAGGCCGACGATCTGCAGATAATAATGAGCGGAGAGGCCGATCGCGGTCGTCAGCTCAAGAGCCGCACCGCCCTGGGAAATGTCGACCACCTCGCAGCTGCGGATGGTGATGCCGGTTAGACCGGGACGGACCGACATGACCTTCGCCGGCCGACGGACATAGAAACGCTCCCATTTGCGTTCGTACATCTCCGATCGGACCCCAGCCAGATGCGTCGCATTTTCCATCACCATGACCGGCTCCCCTTACTCGTGTGATGACACTCTGGGCATTAATATTTGCAGTAGCATCAACAAGTTCGATCAAGTTTTAAGGAATGCGAATATTTGACTTCAAGGGATCGTTTCAGGCGGTTGCGGCACGGGTGCACGCAGGCCTTGCGCAGGCGCTGTCAATGCATCCGTCCGCTTGGAAAGGTCAGTGGCTCGTTTCGAACGCCAGCCGAACCACATGATGGAGAAACTCGGCGTCGATCAGCATGTTGAAGCCGATGGTCAGCTTCTCGGCTTTGCGCCGGATCACCGTGCAGCCGATCTCGTCGTGAATCCCCAGGATTTGCAGGTAGAAATTGCTCGGCACCGTGACATGCGGTGAAACATCGAGTTCGGCGCCGTAGAGCGAGATCGTCCGGATGAGGCAGCGCTGGGACATCTTCATGCTGAGGTGATGACCAACGAAGACGATCTTCCCGGGTCTGTCCACCCTGAATTTCTCGAAGATCTGGTCCCGAGGGATGTCCGATCTGGCGTCCGGTATCCTCTGCAAGGGCATGTCACCCTCCTACGGCTAAAATGTACAACGTCAGGTTAGCCGATGGTCGTTACCGGATGGTGGAGAGACTGCATCAAATGCGCGGCATCGCGCAATTTTCCCTGTTCCGACAACCTCTTCCCTCCCGGGAGGCGTTGTTTCATTTCGGTCGCCCCTGTCAAAAAAGTGTAGCACAGGGGGTATATGGGCCCGGCACGGGACAATGTCCTCTTTGCCAGGAGCCACGTTTCATGAAATCCTTCCTTATCGCTCTTCTTGCTGCAAGCACCTGCCTCGCCGGGCCAGTTGCCGCCGAGGCTTACAAGGTTCACGACATCCAGCCGACGCTCCAGACGCCGCTCCTGACTGAGGCGGACATGGATGCCGACGCCGACGATCCGGCGATCTACGCCAACACGGCCGATCCGGCCCGCAGCCTTGTCATCACCGCCGTCAAGAATGGCGGCATGCGGGTCTATTCGCTGAGCGGCGAGCTGGTGCAGACGCTGGCCCCCTCGCGCGAAGACGGCCGCGTCAACAATGTCGACCTTGTCTATGGCTTTACCCTGGCCAATGGCGAGAAGGTGGATCTGGCCGTCGGCAGTGACCGCGGTCTCGACGTCATCCGTGTCTGGCGCATCGATGCGACCGCCGCCGAGCCGCTGGTGGAAGTCACCGATCCGGCGGAACCGCGCGCTTTTCCCCAGCGTCCAACAAAGGACCAGGCCGGCAGCGAGGACAATCCGCTGGACGATCAGGACACCATCTATGGTCTGACCGCCTGGACGGATCGCGACAGCGGCCTGACCTGGGTCGCCGGCACCCAGAGGCATCAGCCGCTGGTGGGACTGTTCACCCTCCAGGCCTTGCCCGACGGCAAAGTTGGCGCCAGGTTCGAAAGGTCGGTTCTCGTGCCGGCTACGCACAAGGACCAGGATCTGTTCCAGGAAACGGACGATGAGCCGTTGAAGGACTGGAGCCCGCAATTCGAGGGCAGCGTGGTCGATGCGACCACCGGCATTCTCTATGCCGGGCAGGAAGACGTCGGCATCTGGAAGATCGACATCCGCAACGCCGAGACAGCACCGCAGCTGGTTTACGAGACGCGCGGCTCCACCGAAAGCAGCTTCAACAATCGTGACAGTGCAATTGCCCGCGATGTCGAAGGCCTGACAATCTATTATGGTGAAAACGGCGTCCGTTATCTGCTCGCCTCCAGCCAGGGCCAGGCCCATGGTGATGCGGTGGCGACTGATGCGCCCTATGACGACAGCTTTGCCGTGTTTTCGATCGGTGACAGCCTGAAGCTCGAAGGCTCCTTCCGGATCGCAGCGCGTGACGGCGTCGATGCGGTGCAGGAAAGCGATGGCGCCGACGTGCTCTCGACGGGCCTACCCGGCTTCGAAAACGGTCTCTTCGTGACCCAGGACGGCTATGCCGGCGACATCAACGGCCTCGACGGCGAGACCCCGCAGACGAATTTCAAGTTCGTCGACTGGAAGGCGATCGCCGAAGGCTTCGATCCGCCGCTGGCGATCACCCCGAAGGCGCCCGATCCGCGCCGCTGAGCTGACGGGCGAGGGAGGTCCTGGCCCCGAAACTTGACCGCAAATCGCCACAAAGCTAGGCCTTGTTTTAAATGATCGCTGCCGGCCCTCCGGCGGCGATTCTCGTGTGAAGGATTGGTCTGGGAAATGGACAAAATGGCAGGACGGCTGGTCATTGTCGGAGCGGGGCAGGCGGGCTTTGCCCTGGCTGCAAAGTTGCGGGCGCTGAAGGACATGCGACCGATCACCATTCTCGGGGCCGAGCCCGTCCTGCCCTATCAGCGTCCGCCATTGTCGAAGAAGTACCTGCTCGGCGAGATGGAGTTCGATCGGCTGCTGTATCGGCCTGAGGCCTGGTATGGCGAAAACGATGTGGAGATCCGCCTGTCGACGCCGGTCGAGGCCATCGACCGGGAAAGCCGGACCGTGCGCCTCTATGACGGCAGCGATGTCGTCTATGAAACGTTGGCGCTGGCGACCGGTGCCACACCGCGCCGCCTGCCGGCCGCAATCGGCGGAGACCTCGACGGCGTCTTCACCGTTCGCGACAAGGCGGATGCCGATCGCCTGGCCACCGAGATGAAACCCGGACACCGGCTGCTGATCCTCGGCGGCGGCTATATCGGTCTTGAAGCCGCAGCCGTCGCCCGCAAGCTCGGCCTCGAGGTGACGCTGGTCGAGATGGCCGACCGTATTCTCGCCCGTGTTGCCGCCCGCGAGACGGCCGATGCGATCCGCGCCATTCATGTGAGCCAGGGCGTGGTCATCCATGAAACGACGGGTCTCACGCGGTTGATCGGCGACGAGGGCCGGGTGAAGGCCGCAGAGCTTTCCGACGGCCGTGTGATCGACACGGATCTGGTGATCGTCGGGATCGGCGTGACCCCCAATGACCGGCTCGCGGCGGATGCCGGCCTCGAGGTGCGGAACGGGATCGTCGTGGATGCGTTTGGCCGGACCTCCGACCCCGCGATTTTCGCCATGGGCGACTGTGCTGTGCAGGACTGGAAGGGGCAGCCGGTTCGGCTTGAATCCGTCCAGAACGCCGTGGATCAGGCCGAGGCCATTGCGGCTATCCTGGCCGGCGGCATGGAGCCCTATGATCCGAAGCCGTGGTTCTGGTCGGACCAGTATGACGTCAAGCTGCAGATTGCCGGGTTCAACCTCGGCTATGACAGGACGGTGCTCCGTCCCGGCCAGCGGGAGGGCAGTCTGTCTGTCTGGTACTTCCGCGAGGGCGCCTTCATCGCCGTCGACGCGATCAACGATGCGAAAGCCTATGTGACGGGCAAGAAGCTGCTGGAGACCGGAAGACCGGTCGAACCGTCGGCGATCGCAGACCCCGCTCTCGACCTGAAAAGCCTGTTGGCCTGAGCGCGCTCCGACTGCGGGCAGCCCTGTCAATTCTGCAGATCTATCGCTGAACGAAAAGGAGGGGCCGGCAATCGCCGGCCCCTCTGTTGCTTTACAAAACAGTTATTAATGACACCTAATAAAATAGTCTTTTCAAAGTGATGGTAGCGCTATCATATCACTAACAAAAAAAAGACTGTCTCATCCGGTGGCCGCACGCTCCAGAATTGGTACGCACATGTCGAGGTCATGCGATGCAAGATGCGCATAGCGCATCGTCATGGTCAGTGTCTGGTGCCCGAGCCACATCTGCACGCGGCGAATGTCGATGCCGCCCTGGACGAGACGCGAGGCACAGGTGTGGCGCAGCACATGCGGCACCACATCCTTGTCGTCGGCAAAGCCGATTGCATCCTTGGCATTGTGCCAGGCGATGCGAAAACGCTGCTGGTCGATCTCGGCAAAGGGCCCCGAATGGCGGCGGTCCGAGGCTTCGATCGCGGCAGCGGCACGCTGGGTGAGGGGAACGGAACGCGAGCGGCCCGACTTTGTCACCCAGAAGGTCACGCGATGCTTGTGTATGTCGCCCCAGCGCAGATTGAGGCCTTCGCTCAGGCGGGCCCCGGAATCGACCAGGAACAGGCAGAACCGGTAATAAAGTTCGGAATGCGCCCGGATTTCCGAAAACAGCGCGTCTTCTTCATCCCGGTCGAGGAAGCGGATACGCCCGGCTTTCTCTTTCTGGCGCTTGAATTCCGGCAGACTGTGAACGTCTCCCATTTTATACGCCTTTCGCAGCAGTTTGCTCAAGGCCGCCATCTTTCGGTTGATGGTGGCGTTGCTGTTACCGCGTTTGCGCATTTTGCCGATCAATTGGTCGAGCATCTCTTGGGAAAATGTCGAGAAGCTCGGAAAATCAAGGAGATCGTGAAGCTCTCCGATAAAATTCGTTACGTTATATTTGTGGCTGCCATTCATCCACAGCAGGTCACCATACTTGCCGAACAGCTCGCGAAGATTGGTTTCGCGCACTTCGTGCAGGATGTTTCCCTGGCTGTAATGATAATGGACGGAATAACGAGGCACCTCGACAAACGTGTCGAAACCTCCACCGGCCGGCATTTCCACCTGCATGTATCCCCCGAACCCTCTTTGGCGAGCACGCGAACGGGCTCACCGCCCATCCCCACGGGCGTATAAAAGTTATGTTTTATAAAAAGTATAGTGCAAAACGGCACAAACTTTTGTGATAAGCCCATATAGGACTGTCTCGATGGATCCGTGGGCGCTCCTTTCTGTTGCGTGTTCTGATGCTTCGGATCGTTTCAAGCCGTTGGTTCAACGGGCTTTCAAGTCGACCCTGAAAAGGCAAAAAGGATCCGGCTCGAATAGAAGCCGGACCCCTCGTCAGATCGCTAATCCGTTGTGGATTAGAACGAACGGGTCAGGCGAACGAAGCCGCTCCAGAGTTCGTCCTGGTTGTCTTCGTCGAGGTAGTCGACGGTTGCCGAAGCCTTGAGGCCCTGTGCAAGCGCGTACTCGCCGTAGATGCCAGCGCCCCAGGCGCCGTTACCCGACAGGTCTTCCAGGAAGGTAACCGAAGGAGCGATCGACAGCTTGTCGGTGGCCTTGAAGGTGTAAGCAGCAACAACGCTCCACTCGATGTCGGCGCCAGAGCCCGGCAGCGAGTCGATGAAGGTCGAGTTCTGACCTGCGTCGTAGGTTGTGTACATGCCGGCCAGCTCGAGCTTGCCCGGGCCGAGGTCGGCAGAGAGGACGCCGTAGACTGCGCCGTTCTCAAGTTCGGTTTCGTAGAGACCGTAGACCGCGACGGTTGCAACGCCGAAGGTGGCGCTTGCGAAGGCTTCGATTGCGACGTCGTTGGTGTCGCTGATCTCAGACGTGTCGTCGACGCCGAGGCCAGCAGTGAAGGCGTCGGAAGCGTAGGTGTAGGAGATCGTGTTGTAGACAGTCACGTCAGCAAAACGATCAGATTCGCCGTTCGTGCCGAGATCGTCCCAGAACGTCGCAGCCTTACCAGCCTTGAAACCGCCAGCAGTGATGTAAGCCTGCTGAACGAAGGCGTCGCCTTCGGAGTCATCACCCTGGATACGGATGAAGGAGCCAATGGTGCCGATTTCAGAATCGTTCTTGGCGTCGAAGTTGACGCGGGCGCGGATTGCGCTGTCCCAGTCGTCGCCGTCATCGCTGTCGGCGCTGTTGAAGCCGAGGGTCGCGCGAACTTCACCCGAGATCTTCAGGCAGGTTTCGGTGCCGGGGATGTAGAAGTAGCCGGTGCCGAAGGCGTCGCAAACGCGAACGTATTCCATGGGCTCGGGCT
>NZ_JAUSUW010000015.1 GCF_030814435.1 Peteryoungia aggregata LMG 23059 | reverse complement strand
CCCCGCTGAAAACATGCGAGGGACGGTTGAAACATGGGTCAATTCTCAATGGAAATATCTGGCTGCGCCGGGTCAGCTCTCAGTGGAAATCAACATCTCCGGTCTTGGATTGTGTTTCCGAACGTCCTGAAAGTGGCTCAGTTCGGCTGATGAAAGATACCGATTTGCTCGTTTACCACCGGTGGGGCAGACAAGGGTCACCCTGTAGTTCCCCGTTGGCCTAACTGGGCCGACTTCGACCTGTTCCTCCAGGAAAGAGTGGGTAAGCTTGCACGACACGCAATACACCTCGAAGGGACCCAGCGGTCGCAGTCTCCGTTGACGGCATTCGGCATGGAACGCGTTGAGATCCTCGCCAAGAAACAGCCGCGGTTCGCTTGCGATGTAGCGAAGGCCGGCAGCGATCCAGTTTCCGACGGTATTTCGGCAAATACCGTAATGCCGAATTAAATCATCGGCAGTGTAGAGCCAGTTTTGCCTTGCGCTTCTCGTGCGCCGTGCGTTGCGTGGCTTTCCGGTGGAAGGGCGGGATCTTGTCATCGGGCCGCCCCCTCTCTAGCGGCTTCGTAGGCCGAGATTTCGCTCAGTCGCCATCGCGTTGATCCGTTGAGGATCTTCAGCGGCTTCGGGAATGCCGGGTTTTCCTTGGTGTGGCGCCAAATGGTGGCGACACTTACCGCATATCGGGACGCAACGTCCTGAACCGACAGGAATCGCTCGTCTTCAGCTCCGCCCTTTATGTCGGGCTTCAATGCGCGGGCAGGTTTTGTTAAAGATCTTGCTTCGTGCGTTCCAACTAGTGGCTCAGCCGAAGATGCCGTCATCTCAGTCCGCACTTCCTCGCAAGGTGAACAAGATGCGAGAAGATCGGTGGAAGAGCGGAGCGCGGGAGAGAATAGATCAGTTTGCTTCAATTCAGACATGAGGGACCCTTTCCAGGACCGAGCACGTCTTGCGCAAAGGTTCTATTTCTATACCAGTCCGGTGTAATCGAATGTCATCGCATTTGGCAATGCTGAGTCTGCCCCGTTATCCACAGGTTTCGGCGTCGGTTTGGCGTCAGTTGTACGTGGCGGGCTGCATGGCGGGTCAGAACTATAGACTTCAAGGAAAAGCCAATGGATTCAGTATATTGGCAAGAATAATGGCGGATGGGGTGGGATTCGAACCCACGGTACGGTCTCCCGCACGCCGGTTTTCAAGACCGGTTCCTTAAACCACTCGGACACCCATCCGGACGATCGCCTTATGCGCAAAGCCGTGAGACTTGGCAAGGGTGATTATTGGAGGGGGCTGACACGGTGCGTGCTGTGCTTCTGCTGCCACCTTGGGCAGCGGGTCCGCCTGGCCACAGCGAGGAATTGGTGCTTACCGTTGATTAACCATGATTGCAGGTATCCCTCGTTCGAGATCGTGCAAATTGTGACTTTTCCCATTTTGGCCATTTTTGCACAGGCTTTATTGCGCGCAAGTGATGCGGGGCATGGGGGCCTCGCAGATAGGACGCAGATGATGTGCGTCCGTGATCTGAAGTGGGACATATGCAGGTTTCGACGCGCGGCCTCGTGGCCAATTCCGTGAAGTGGCTGAGCCTTGCGCTCCTCTGCGCCTTCACGGCTTCCTGTTCGACTACCAAGCAGACGGCCGACAAGCCGAAGCGGTCAAAAGAGTACTTCGCCGAATCGATCTACGGCGTGAAGGCGAGCCCCCGGGTGGTGGCGAGTGGTCCCGTGCCGAAAGGCGGCGGGCGCTACATGGTCGGCAAGCCCTATATGGTCAAGGGCAAGACCTTTGTCCCGAAGGAAAACCCCGAATATGACAAGGTTGGCGTGGCATCGTGGTATGGCGATGCTTTCCATGGCCGCATGACGGCGAATGGCGAACTCTACGACAAGGAACACCTGTCGGCCGCCCATCCGACGTTGCCGCTGCCGAGTTATGCGCGCGTCACCAATCTCAACACCGGCAGCTCGGTCATCGTGCGGATCAACGATCGCGGACCCTTCCACAAGGGTCGCATCATCGACCTGTCGCGCAAGACGGCCGACATGCTCGACATGAAGCACAGCGGTACTGGCGAAGTGCGGGTCCAGTATATCGGTCCTGCGCGGATGGACGGGCACGACATGCCCTATCTGATGGCCTCCTACATCCGGAAGGGTGAACGCGGGCCGGTCATCGATCCCGGTGGGCAGATCGCCTCTGGCGTGATGGTGGCGTCGAACGATGTGGCCGTGCCGCCGATGCGGCCTATGGTCGAGCCCGGTTACCAGACCGCGCTTGCCGGCCCGACGCCGAATGGCAGCGCCGCACAGCAGACACTCGATGCGCAGCTTTTGATGCAGGGCTCAGGCGAAAAGGCCACCACTGGCACCGCTGTTCTCCAGAGCGAGAGCTTTGCCGCGCTTCCGGAATTCGGCCCATTCCCGATGCCCCGACCGCACCACATCGACGGCTATGATGGTTCTGGCTATGCGGCGGCCTTCACGCAAGAGCCGTCTGAAACCGGCGCGCTTGCCTTCGAGGCGATTCTCGTGCGCAATGACGGTCTCACCGAGCGCTCGATTCTCTCCTCGGTCGCAAGCGGCGGCATCAGGCTCTCAAGCGGGCTCTGATCCGGCTAGCGGCCGGACCGGACAGCCGGTCGCCGTGTCGAAGAGCGTTCCCAGCCGAAGTGTGAACATGCGTCGTCTCCTTGCCCTTCTCGTGCTTCTGGCTGTCCTGCTGCCTTCAGTCCACCCTAGCGCGGTGGTCCATGCGCAGGCTGTTCCGCCGCCGCAACCCATCGACACCAAGGCGGCCCAGGCCTATCTGATCGAGGCCTCGACGGGCACGGTATTGCTCGCCAAGAACGAGAGGCAGAGTTTCGCCCCCGCCTCGCTCGCCAAGCTCATGACACTGGAAGTCGTCTTCGATGCGCTCAAGAAGGGCGAGATCCGATCGGATACGGTCTATCCGGTCTCCGAATATGCCTGGCGCACGGGCGGGGCGCCCTCCCGCACATCCACCATGTTCGCAGCCGTCAAGTCGCAGGTGCCGGTGGCGGACCTGATCAAGGGTATCGCGGTCCAGACGGCGAATGACGGCTGCCTCGTCATTGCCGAGGGCATGGCAGGGTCCGAAGCTGACTTCGTTGAGCGGATGAATGCCCGCGCCGCCGAACTCGGTCTTGCCGCCAGTCGCTTCGGCAATGCCACCGGCCTGCCACATCCGGACAACAGGTCGACGCTTTATGATCTGGTGAAGCTCTCGCAGCACATTGTCGATACCTATCCCGAGCTCTACCGGACCTTCGGCCTGCCGGAGTTCGAATGGAACAAGATCCTCCAGCGCAACCGCAATCCTCTTTTGTCATTCGGGGCGGATGGGCTGGGTACCGGTTTTGCGGAAGGCAGCGGCTTTGCCATTCTCGCTTCGATGGAGCGGGGCGGGCGGCGGCTCTTTCTGGGGCTGAGCGGGGTTGCGACCGATAAGGAGCGGACCGAGGAGGCGGTACGTTTGCTCAATTGGGGTTTCGACGGATTTGAAATGCGTCGGCTGTTTGCCGCAGGTGAAGTGATCGGCGAGGCGAGCGTCTATGGTGGCGCGCAATCCAAGGTGCCGTTGGTGGCCGAACGACCGGTCGAGGTCTATGTGCCGATCAACAATCCCGAACGTTTGCAGGCGCGCATCGTCTACCGCTGGCCGCTCGATCCCCCGGTTGCAGCGGACCGTGAGATCGCGACGCTTAACATTCTTGCCGGTGAACGGCCACTGATGAGCGTTCCTTTGATGAGTGACGAGGCGGTCGAGGTGGGGACGCTGCGGCAACGGGCCTGGGACGCGCTGATCGAGCTTCTGTTCTTCTGGATCTGACGGAAAATCTGCGATGCTCCAGTGCTTCGCGGTTTCACTGCGGGCCATCTTGGGTTAGAGCCGTAGGCAGGCCCGTGGGGCACATTCTGGAACGCCGCTGGCGGGAAGTAGGCAAGGCATTGACGACCACCGGACGCGGATTGTTCGTGACTTTCGAGGGAGGCGAGGGGGCTGGCAAGTCGACCCAGATCCGCCTGCTGGCCGAGAGCTTGCGTATGGGCGGGCATGCGGTGGTGACGACACGCGAACCTGGCGGATCGTCGGGGGCCGAGGCCTTGCGCCATGTGCTGCTGTCGGGCGCTGCCGAGCCTTTCGGCGTGCGCATGGAGGCGCTGCTGTTTGCGGCGGCCCGAGCCGACCATCTCGATTGCGTGATCCGTCCGGCGCTCCAGCGCGGCGAAATCGTTTTGTGTGATCGCTTCGTTGATTCGTCCCGGGTCTACCAGGGCGTGACCGGCAATCTTGAGCCGGTACTGATGGCCGCCCTCGAACGTGTGTCGATCGGCGCGACAATGCCGGATCTGACCTTGATGCTGGATCTCCCCGCAGACGTCGGTCTGCAGCGCGCGCGCCGGCGGGCAGGGGGCGTGGCAGCAGTCGCCGTTCCCGACAGGTTCGAGAAGGAAAAACTCGACGTGCATGAAAAGCGGCGGCAGGGGTTTCTCGACATTGCCGCTCGTGAGCCGGAGCGATGCCGGGTCGTGGATGCCTCACATGATGTCGAGCGGATTGCACGGGACATCTTCTCCGAAGTGATGCTGGTGATTGCGCGACAAGCCGGTGCTGTACGGGACGGCGATCAGGCGGCCCGGCGATGAGCGTGGAACGGGCAGGGCTTCTTGACGGGGCAATCGCGCCGGTCAGTAATATCAGGCTGTTCGGCCATGCAGCGGCGGAGGCGTTTCTGGCGCGCAGCTATCGCTCGGGTAAGGGCCACCATGCGATCCTGATTGAGGGCCCGGAAGGCATCGGCAAGGCGACGCTCGCGTTCCGTTTCGCCAATCACGTCTTGCGGTATCCTGAGCCTGAGACTGCGCCGGAAACGATCGCCGATCCGGACCCCGATCATCCTGTCAGCCGACAGCTTGCCTCCGGCGCCAGCCACAATCTCCTGCATCTGTCGCGACCGGTGGACGAGAAGACGGGCCGCGTCAGGACCGCGATCACCGTGGACGAGGTGCGCAAGGCGGGACACTTCTTCAGCCAGACATCGGGGACCGGCAACTGGCGGATCGTGATCATCGACCCGGCGGACGACCTGAACCGCAATGCGGCGAATGCGATCCTGAAGATCCTCGAGGAGCCGCCGAAGCGGGCGATGTTCCTGGTGCTGTCTCATGCACCTGGCAAGCTGTTGCCGACCATCCGCTCGCGCTGCCTGCCGCTTCGCCTGCACGAACTCGCACCCGAGGCCATGGATCAGGCACTCGGGCAATTGGGGCTCTCGATCCCTGCGGACAAACGCGAGGCGGTGCTTGCGCTCGCCAAGGGCAGCGTGGCGCGGGCGCTGAAACTGGTGAATTACGGCGGCGCAGAGATCCTCGAAGCCTTCGAGCAGATGCTCGCAGCCTCAGGTCCCACCCAGCGGAAGATGATGTACAAGATTGCTGACGCGCTCTCGGGCAAAGACAGCGAGGTGGCCTTCGGCTTCTTTGTTGAACATCTGGGCGATCATCTCTCCGAGACGGCGCGGCGGCTGGCGATGACGGGCGATCTCGGCGGAGCCGAGCATTTTGCGCGGCTTTCCTCGGTCATCAACCAGCAGCTCGGCGTGGCGGCGGCTTATAATCTCGACCGCAAGCAGACAATCCTCGACGTGCTTGCGGCTGTGACGCGCTGACCAAGAGTTTTTCGGATGACGTGCGCCGTCAGTTTCTTGTTCCAAGGGCGAGGCGGCAGGCAAGACCGGCAAAGACGGTCGCCAGCAGGTATTGGGGGAGTTTTCTGAAGCGGCCCAGACCTGTGATCCGGGTTCGGATATGGCCACTCAGCAAGATCACCGCGCCGTTGACCACAAAGCCGATGAGGTTCAGCACCGTTGCCAGAACCAGGATCTGCAGGATGAGGGAGCCCTGAGCTGGATTGAGAAATTGCGGGAAGAGGGCGAGGACGAACAGCGCCATCTTCGGATTGAGAAGGTTCGTCGCCAGGCCTTCGCCGAGAATTCGCTGCATGGAATAGCGCTTCAGGCCAGCGCTCGGGGCAAATTGTGTTGCTTCAGACCGCAGCGTCTTCCAGGCGAGGTAGAGCAGATATGCGCAGCCAGCCCAGCGGACGACTTCGTAGGCGGTGGGTACGGCTAGAAACAGCTGCGACAGGCCCAGCGCTGCGGCAAGGGCATGACAATAGGTGCCGGCCGCGATGCCCGCATAGGTGAGAAAGCCCGCAGCGCGCCCCTGGCTGATGCTGCGTGAGGCAATCAGCAGCATGTCGGGACCCGGCGTTGCGGTGAGCACGAGGGCGGCGGCAGAAAAGAGCATGATGGTGGAGATGTCCGGCATATCGGTTTCCTTCGAGTGAGCCGGAATTCCCGTCTATCAGGATCGCCAGCCATCGCAAGCGGGAAATGTTGGCATGTCCTTCGTTGCGGCGGCCCCGCAGGAGCCGAGGCCCACCGGATGATGCTGCAGCCATCTTCGTGGCGCTGCAGCAAAACGGATGTTCCTAAAGGCCGAGGAATGCTTTAAGAGCGTTCGACCCCATTTGTTTTCGCCGTTCATGGCCGGCATTTCAGCGCCGCCATCGTTTGGCCCGTGACATCGCAACCGACGAAAAGACAACAAGAAGCCATGAGCGATCCCTTCTACATCACCACTGCCATCTCCTATCCGAACGGCAAGCCGCATATCGGCCATGCCTATGAGCTGATCGCGACCGACGCCATGGCGCGGTTCCAGCGGCTCGACGGTCGAGACGTGTTCTTCCTGACGGGTACGGACGAACACGGGCAGAAGATGCAGCAGACGGCGCGTGCCGAAGGGATCACGCCTGAGGCGCTGGCCGAGCGCAACTCCAATGCATTCCGCGAGATGGGCAAGCTGCTCAACGCGTCCAACGACGACTTCATCCGCACGACCGAACAGCGCCATCATGAAACGGTGCAGGAAGTCTGGCGCCGGATGGAGAAGAACGGCGACATCTACAAGGGTGGCTACGCCGGCTGGTATTCCGTGCGCGACGAGGCCTATTACCAGGAAGAAGAGACCGAGCTGCGCTCCGATGGCGTGCGTTACGGTCCCCAGGGCACGCCTGTCGAATGGGTGGAAGAAGAGAGCTACTTCTTCAAGCTCTCGGCCTATGAAGACAAGCTGCTCAAGCTCTACGAAGACCAGCCGGATTTCATCGGTCCGAACGAGCGCCGCAACGAGGTGATCTCCTTCGTCAAGTCGGGGCTGAAGGATCTGTCGATCTCGCGCACGACCTTCGACTGGGGCATCAAGGTGCCCGGCGACGACAAGCATGTGATGTATGTCTGGGTCGATGCGCTCACCAACTACATCACCGCGACGGGTTATGTCGAAGATGAGAACGGTCCGCGCGCCAAGTATTGGCCAGCAGACGTTCATGTCATCGGTAAGGACATCATCCGCTTCCACGCCGTCTACTGGCCGGCCTTCCTGATGTCGGCAGGCCTGCCGCTGCCGAAGCGCGTCTATGCCCATGGCTTCCTGCTCAACAAGGGCGAGAAGATGTCGAAGTCGGTCGGAAATGTCGTCGATCCCGTTGATCTCGTTGGGCATTTCGGTCTCGACCAGGTGCGCTACTTCTTCCTGCGCGAAGTCTCCTTCGGCCAGGACGGCAGCTATTCGGAAGAGGGGATCGCGACCCGCATCAATGCCGATCTCGCCAATGGCATCGGCAATCTTGCCTCGCGCTCGCTGTCGATGATCAACAAGAACTGCGAGGGCAGGGTGCCGGCACCCGGCCCGCTGACGCCGGAAGACGAGGCGATCCTCAAGGTGGCAGACGACGCCATTGCGATATGCCGCGAGGAGATGGGGCGCCAGCAGATCCACAAGGCGGTGGCTGCCATCATCAACATCGTCAACGAGGCTGACCGCTATTTCGCGGCGCAGGCACCGTGGGTCTTGAAGAAGACCGACGAGGCGCGCATGGGCACCGTGCTCTATGTGACGGCTGAGGTCGTGCGCCAGATTGCCATCCTGTTCCAGCCGATCATGCCGGCGTCGTCGGCGAAGATCCTCGATCTCGTCGCGGTGGCCGAAGAAGACAGGGTGTTCTCGAAGCTCGGCGCTGCCGGTCGTCTGCAGCCCGGTACGGAGCTGCCGGCGCCGTCGCCGGTATATCCGCGCTACGTCGCCCCGGACGCGGGCAAGGCCTGACCGATGCTGATCGATACCCATTGCCATCTGGACTTCGCCGACTTCGACAGCGAGCGCGACGAACTGGTCACGCGCGCCCATCAGGCCGGCGTCAAACAGATGGTGACGATCTCGACGCGGGTGCGCAAGCTTCCGACGCTGCTGGCGCTCACCGAGCGGTATGCGAGCGTTTTCTGCTCTGTTGGTACGCATCCGAACAATGCCGGCGACGAGCTGGACGTCACGGCGGACGAGCTTGTGCAACTTGCGGAAAGCCATGAGAAGATCGTGGCGATCGGCGAGGCCGGGCTCGACTATTTCTACGACACGCAGACGCCCGAGGACCAGAAGACGGGGCTGATCCGCCATATCGAGGCGGCACGGCGCACGGGTCTACCGCTCGTCATTCACAGCCGCAGCGCCGACGAGGACATGGCGGCGATTTTGACCGAGGAAACAGGGAAGGGTGCCTTCCCCTTTATCCTGCACTGCTTCTCATCGGGTCAGGCGCTTGCCGATACCGGCGTGGCGCTCGGCGGCTACGTCTCTTTCTCCGGCATCGTCACCTTCCCGAAATCGGAAGAGCTGCGCGAGATCGCGAAAAGCGTGCCGATGGACCGCTTGCTGGTCGAGACGGATGCGCCATATCTCGCGCCCAAACGCTGGCGTGGAAAACGCAACGAGCCTTCCTATGTCGTGAACACGGCGGAAGTGCTGGCAGAGGTCAAAGGCGTGAGCTACGCGGAAATGGCCGAGATCACCACCGAGAATGCCTTCCGCTGCTTCTCGAAAATGCCGCGGGTGGCTTAAGGGAGCTTTGATGAAGGTCACGCGCCGGTTCACGCTGCTCGGTTGTTCCTCGTCTCCCGGCGTGCCCCGGATCAACGGCGACTGGGGCAATTGCGACCCCAACAATCCGCGCAACCGGCGGACCCGCGCATCCTTCCTGATCGAGCAGATCGGCCTCGATGGCGGCAAGACCACCGTGGTTGTCGATACCGGCCCGGATTTTCGCGAGCAGATGATCCGCGCCAAAGTCGAGCATCTCGATGCCGTCGTCTACAGCCATGCGCATGCCGACCATCTGCATGGCATCGACGATATCAGAGGCTATTTCATCACGCAGCGAAACCGCATTCCGATCTATGCGGAGCCGTTCACCATGGCCCGGATCGAGGAAGGTTTCGGCTACTGCCTGAAGACGCCTGTCGGTAGCAGCTATCCGCCGATCGTTGCACCTGTCATCGTCGAGGACATGGACAGACCGATCGTCATTGATGGTGCCGGCGGACCGATTGAACTTCTGCCGCTCGTGCAGCAGCATGGCGACATCATCTCGCTGGGCTTGCGCATTGGTGACGTGGCCTATTGCTGTGATGTTTCCGACTTTCCCGAGGAAACCGTCGCCAAGCTCTCCGGGCTCGATCTGCTTTACATCGACGCTTTGCAGTACCGGCCGCATCCGAGCCATCTGTCGCTCGAACAGGCACTAGGCTGGATCGAGCGGCTGGCGCCGAAACATGCGGTTCTGACCCATATGCATACGCCGCTGGACTATGAAACCGTCATGGGCGAGACGCCGCCGCATGTCGAACCAGGTTACGATCAATTTATGATGGAATTTCAATTTGATATTTGATTTAGTTCATGTTCTGAATGCGGCGGAGTAGGATGTTGTTTTTTCTATAATGCGGGCGTTTGAATTCGGAAAGATAACGCGAAAAGGCGAGAAGTCTTTTATCTGTCATGCGCTTAAAGGCGGAATCGAACCACGACCGGTTGGTTGGATTGGGGTGTAATAGGAGCAGTGTATGGCTGTCGCGAAATCTATGGAACGAGAATATCTTTTTGTAGATGGTGGGTGTCTGAGAGCGATCGTCAAGGCAGACTGCCGAGAGTTGTTCGGCGATGAGAACGCCTACCAGCCATACGTAAGAGGCCTTGTCGGCTCCTTCGATAAAGTTTTCTATTATGATGCGGTGTCCGGTCGGAAATATCGCGAGACTCAGGAGGATTACGCGACGCGTGTCCAACCTGAACACGAGAGGTTCGAACGTATCCAGGCGCTTGACAGGGTGCACGTTGCTCTGGGTAAAGTCGTGGGAGATGGAGAGGACCGGCGTCAGAAGGGCGTGGATGTGCGGCTCGCCGTTGACATGATGGCTCACGCATTTCGCGGTACAATAAGCCGCGCAACTCTCTTAGCCTCCGACGCGGATTTCGTTCCTTTGGTAGGTGCGCTGGTGAATGAGGGGCTGCATGTAACGCTGTGGCACCCCCCAAAGGCGAGCAAAGAGCTGATGCGAGCGGCGGACAGTAACAGGCCGTTCAGCTTCATTACTGACTGCCACTGCTTCACGCTCGATGATTCAGGTCCAGCATTTCTGAGTGCCGAGGCTGCAGGCCGTGAACTGGACCTATCGAACCACAGCGCCTCACATTTCATAAAAGCTTCGGGTCAAAAATTCTCAGGAGCCTGGGATGGAAAGACGTTGATTATCTTCAAACTCGCGCGCGCCGGTCAAACGGCCAAGATGTCTAGCTTAATGGCTCCGGGTTCGACGTTGAAGAATGCGTTGTCCGCATTCCAGGCCATCCATGGATGGAACGTCGCTGACGATGGAGAACAGTGGGTGACAGTCCAGCTTGCCTAATCGCATCCTCGATCAGGTGTTTGGAAAATTCTGAGCTATGTTCTAATACACGCATCCGGAGCATGTGCTTTAGTTCCATAATCTATCTTATGCGATCTTTGTGTCTGTTATGCACGATGTCTCTGCGGGCAATGCCCCGACGGCATCTGGACGATCTGGCGCAGGTGTTCGGCTCACTCGCAGCAACCATGTTTTCGCGCCCTGCCTGTCTCATAGCGAATGAAGCGCCCCTAGCCTTACAGGGATGTAATTGCGCTTTGCCTGAACTAGCCTTTGCGCAACCCTGGATCTCCGCAGAATCCGGTCGTCACGCCAAGGGAGAGCATCATGACACAGCTCGCGTCGCATTCGCATTCTCGTTTCAATCAGGGTTCTGGCGGCGGCTGGCATCCGAACGATCCGGCGATCGTGGCCGGCTATATCGGCTGGCTGCGCCAGGAGGCCAAGGCGCGCAATCTGGCGGAAGCGCCGCCGATCACCGCACTTCGGACGCTGGTTCAGACCACGCCGTCCCTGCTTTCGCTCGCCAATGCGATGTTTGCAGAGGCGCTGGAGAAGGCACCGGAGACGCCGCTCGGTCAGCCTTCCGTGGTCGATTTCGACGAGTTTCTCGTCTTGCTCAACGTCATCATGCAAACGGCACCGGAGGCCTATCAGAACAAGAGTGACCATCCGCCTCCGGAATATGAGGCTGCCGGTCTCATCGGCTTTCCGATCAACGCACTGCTGAACTGGCCAATGGCGACGGATGCCGGTTACGACTTCTTCTCCAACATGCTGGTGAACAGCAGCTTCCGGGCGATCCTCGTCTACTGGTCACAGTTCCTTGTATCACCCGCCTCGACCTATGTGCTGACCGAAGCGCCCCGCCAGATCAGTCCGATCACGGTCGCCCTGCCCTGGCTCGGCCCTGACGCCCAGTCCGAGATGGTGAAAGTTGCACAATCGGCCTTGGGTGACGGTCCCAATCCAACGCCCGCATCCTTCAGCGATATCTTCACCTGCGACCCAAACCAGCCCTCTTACGGTTTTAAGTCCTGGGACGGCTTCTTCACCCGCACCTTCCGGCCCGGCGTGCGCCCGGTATCCGCACCCGGCGATGGCAATGTCATCGTCAATGCCTGCGAATCCGGTCCGCTGCAGGTGGTGCCTGATGTTGCAGCAACGGACGAGTTCTGGCTCAAGGGCCAGCCCTATTCGCTCACCGACATGATGGCGAATGATCCTTTGGCTGCACAGTTTACCGGCGGCACGGTTTATCAGGCGTTTTTGAGCGCGCTGAGCTACCATCGCTGGCACAGCCCGGTCGATGGAACCGTCGTGAAGGCTTTCGTCGTGCCCGGCAGCTACTATCTGGAAAACTACTATCAGGGCTTTGCTGGCAGCAATCCCGATTCCAGTGCGCCGAACCAGTCACAGCCCTTCCTGTCTTCCGTAGCAACGCGGGCTGTGATGTTCCTGCAATCGGACAATCCGAAGATCGGATTGATGTGCGTTGTGGCGATCGGCATGGCGGAAGTGTCGAGCTGCGAAGTCACGGTGCTGCCGGGGCAACGGATCAAGAAAGGCGACCAGATCGGCATGTTCCATTTCGGCGGCTCGACCCATTGCCTGGTTTTCCGGCCGGGGGTGAATCTGACGTTCGACTTCTATGGCCAGACGCCCAATATCAACGCGACGAACATGCGGGTGAATACAAAACTGGCGACGGTGTCCTGAGCCCTGCCCAGGTCAAAACCTCACTGGCTGTCGCGGATTTCTGCCGAATTCAGAGATCCGCGACATGCAGGATGGTCTTGGCCGAGATTTCGGTTTCCTTTGGGTAACCGAAGGCATTGTTGATGTAGGTGACGCCATCGATCGCCTTGTTGCGGTTGAGATGGCTGTGACCGTAGAAATGTTTGGTCGAACCGAGCGAGCGGATGCGGCGCTCCAGACGGTCTGTGCCAAGCACCGGAAACAGCGCCTTGTGCTTTTCCGGATAGCGCGCCGGCATCAGGTCGATGCGTGGCACGAAATGCGAGACGCTGTAGACGGCGTCGAAGCCCGATGTGTCCGGGATCACATTCATGGCGTCGAAACGGGCCGCCACCTCGGCGGGTGTGAGGGCGTCCCAGTTGCATTTGTAGAAATCCATCCAGCCGCGACGGATGGTCGGGCCTGGCTCGCCGAAGGAATAATCATACCAGGCGAGCAGTGGCACGATCAGGGTCTTGCCGAAGGCCACCGGTCGGGTTTCGATGCAGTAGCCGTGGCAGAGCGCGTTCAGCGTCTCGAATTTCTCGAAGGATGACCCCTTCCCGCTTCTCGCCGTCCACAGGTCGTGATTGCCGGGCAGGAAGAGCAGTTTGCGATAGCGCGGCACGAGTTCGTCGAAGCAGGCTTTGACGAGGTCGAGTTCGTCCGAGAGATCGCCGGCAACGATCAGGATGTCATCGGTGAAATCGGCGCGGGACAGCGCTCGCAGCCAGTCGAGATTCTGTCGGTAATCGACGTGAAAATCGGATCCGAGGAAGAGGCGCATGCTCAGGGGATCCGCAAAGGTTTAGAAGACATGCTAGACTTCTAATCGAATTTCACGGCACGGCAAGAGACGGCGGAGGCCGGGAAGCCTCCGCCGCAGCGCTTCAATCGACGACATCGGGCAAAGGCGGTGCCGAGACCCCTTCCCGCCATTCGCTGGCCAAGGTCAGCGGCAGCGTGGCGCGGATATGCTCGGCATTGGCGGCAATCACAAGGTCATAGTCCCCGGCCTCGGCGATCCAGGCGCGGGCCTGCGGATCAAAGTAGGCAAGGTCGCGGACGGCGATCGAGAGCTTTGCTGTTGCGGTCTCGCCGGCGGCGACATGCAGCTTGGCGAAGGCCTTGAGTTCCTTGACCGGACGCGGCAGGCGCGAGCTCTTCGGCTTGACATAGAGCTGGACCAGTTCGCCCCCTGCCCGGTCGCCGATGTTCGTCACATCGACCTCGATGGCAACGCCCGCAGACCCCATGTCACGACTGGAGGCGCGCGGCGCTGACCAGTCGAACCGGGTGTAGGAGAGGCCGTAACCGAAGGGGAAGAGAGGCTTGGCGCCATTGGCATCGTGATGGCGGTAACCGACGGCAAGGCCCTCCGTGTAGACGACATGGCCGCTTTCGCCGGGATAGGTCTTCGGGTCGCCAGTCATCGCGGAATTGTCGGTAAGACGCTGCGGGAAAGTCTGCGGCAGACGGCCACCGGGCTCCGCCGCACCGAAGAGCACGTCGGCGATGGCATTGCCGGCTTCCTGGCCCGGATACCAGGCCTGAATGACGGCCGAGACCTTGTCGAGCCACGGCATTTCGATAGGGCCGCCGGTCTGCAGCACCACGATGCTGCGCGGATTGACGGCTGCGACCTTCTCGATCAGTTCCTCCTGGCGACCTGGCAGGCGCATATCGGGCAGGTCGAGGCCTTCGGTGTCCCACTCCCCTTCCCGGCCGACGAACAGCACGGCGATATCAGAGGCCCTGGCCTGTTCGACCGCAAGCTGGATGTCCTTGTCGGATGTCGGCAGCTCGACACCAAAGCGGAGTGCGCGAATTCTGATCCCGGACTCGACCTCTGCCGGAGAGCGGTAATCCACACGGATCTCGTAGCTTCTCCCCGCTTCCAGGAAATGCTCGACGCGGATCTCGGTGTTGCCATTGCCGAAGAAATTGTCGCCGCGCTTCCAGCCCCCATAGCTGTCGACCACAAGCACGTCATCGACATAGAGGCGGGCAAGCCCGGCATTGGCAAGGCCAAACAGGTGGTTGCCGCTTTCTTCCGGGCGATAGGTCGTCTTCAGGCGGACGGAAAAATCGAGCGGATCGAGCGAGGCCTTGGGCATGTCGAGCCAGAAGAAGTTCGAGATCTGGGCCTGATCGCTATGGACCACGGTGCCTTCGCAGCGGGTGCCCTGGAAGAAATCAAGGCTGATCTCGCCTTCGACCATGCGGGTCAGGCGGTTGTTGCGGCAGCCCATGATGTGGCTGACGCGGTTGGTGCCTGACAGGGCGTTGCGGATCCCCTCGAGCGGGCTCACCTTGTAATGGGCGTTGATCTGGGCGCTGCCGCCGCCCATGACGCGCGGTTCTGCGGCATTGGGACCGAGGACGGCGATCCGGTCGAGGGCCGATTTGTCGAGCGGCAGGATGCCGTCATTCTTCAGCAGGACCATGCCGTCTGCGCCAAGCTTGCGGATGAGTGCGCGGTGTTCGGGGCGATCGATGGCCTTCTCCTCGTGCATGGACGCGTCGGCGAAGGCGCCGACGCGCTCAAGCAGCAGAAGGATGCGCCGTGCGGCGGCCTTGACCGTCTCTTCGGGCACCCTGCCCTCACGCACGGCGGTTATGAGTTTATCGCCACGGTCGCGGGTCGGACCCGGCATTTCAAGATCGAGGCCGCCGATGACAGAGGCTTCCGTGGTGTGCGAGCCGAACCAGTCGGACATGACGATGCCGTCATAGCCCCATTCCTCGCGCAGGAGTTCGGTCAGAAGCCAGCGGTTCTCGCTGGTCCAGACGCCGTTCAGGCGGTTGTAGGACGACATGATCGCCCAGACGCCCGCCTGTTTCACCGCAGCCTCGAAGGGCGGCAGGTAAATCTCGCGGAGCGTGCGTTCGTCGAGATCCGACGACATGGTCTGACGCTCGATTTCGGATTCGTTGCCGATGAAATGCTTGATGGTGGCGGCGATCCCCTGCGACTGGACGCCCTCGATATAGGCGACAGCAAGAGCCGAGGTCAGAACAGGGTCTTCGGAATAGCATTCAAAATTGCGGCCGTTGAGGCCGGAGCGGTGGATGTTGACGGTGGGTGCGAGCAGGACGCGGGCGCTCTTCGTCTTGGTCTCTTCGGCCAGCGCCACGCCCATCTCGCGCACAAGCCCTGGGTTCCAGGCAGCCCCGATGCCGATGGCCGCCGGGAAGCAGGCGGATTTGACGCCACCGACCAGCGAGCCGCCGCCGCGTGCGCCGTTCGGGCCGTCGGTCACCTTGATCTTGAGGATGCCGAGACGCTCGACGGCGACGGTGGTCCAGAAGTCGGCGCCCGATAGCAGGGCCACCTGCTCTTCGAGTGTCATCCGGTCGAGCAATTGGTCGAGCATGTGGCGTCCTCCTGATGTCGCGTCCCGATGGTCATGAGGTGATCCCCGGGATGTTTCTTATGGCCGGAACGAACGACAAAGATGACGAAAAGACAAGCAGATTATGCACGCCATGGCTGTCCGGTTGCGTTCCGCCAATCAATTTCAGCAAGTCCCAAGTTGTCTGTTGACCATCATAATTTCTCGATTTACTTGTATGACAGGTTTGCGTGATGGAGGTCGCGCTTCAGCCTCGGACAGGGAGACGGCGCATGTGGAGGCATGCGGGGCGTCGGCGCCAGACGGATCATCGCCGGCTTGCGCGACTGGACGATCATTCGGAGGAACGGCCGGGACCGCCGGCATTGGGAGGACTGATCATGAAACTGACCCGCAGGGGCGCCACGCTGGCGCTCGCCACATTGTCTTTGGCCGGCTTTTTCGCAGCGCCGGCGCAGTCGGCCATGGAACTCAAATGGGCGCATGTCTACGAGACCAGCGAGCCTTATCATAACCAGGCCGTCTGGGCGGCCGAAGAAATCAAGAAGCGCACCAATGGCGAGATCTCGATTTCGGTCTTCCCTGCCTCGCAGCTTGGCAATGAGAACCAGATCAACGAAGGGCTGGGGCTCGGGACCGTCGACATCATCTATACCGGCGTGGCCTTTGCCGGCGCCATTCACAAGCCCATCGCGATCTCCAATGCCCCCTTCATTCTCAGGGATTTCGACCACTGGCAAGCCTATCGCGACAGCCCCCTCTTCAAGGATATCGCCGCCGGTTATGATGGCGCCACCGGGCACAAGGTGCATGCGCTGACCTATTACGGCCAGCGGCATCTGACCGCCAATCGCGAGGTGACCAAGCCGGAGGACATGAAGGGCATGAAGCTGCGCGTGCCGCCGGCACCGCTGTTCCTGATGTTCACCAAATCGGTTGGCGCCAATGCCACGCCGATTGCCTTTGCCGAAGTCTATCTCGCCCTGCAGCAGGGCACGGTCGACGGCCAGGAGAACCCCCTGCCGACGATCATGGCCAAGAAGTTCTACGAGGTGCAGAGCCATATCATGCTGACCGGCCACATCACGGAATCGCTGCTGACGATTGTCGGCGGCCATGTGATGGCGCAGTTGTCAGACGAGCAGAAGGCCATCATCGACGAGGTGCTGAAGGAAGCGGCCGCGCGCGCCACCGGAGAGATCCGCGCCTCGGAGGGCCGACTGGCAGATGAATTCCGCGGCCTGGGCAAGACGGTTGTCGAGATCGACCGCAAGCCGTTTATCGATGCGGCGGTTCCCCTGCACAACGATCCCGAGTCCGGCGCCGGCTGGTCCAAGGAACAGTACGACGCCCTTCAGGCGCTCTGACGCTGCCTTTCCTGATTGTGGCTGTGGCGCTTAGCGCCGCAGCCTGACCGATGGCCAGCCAACGCAGGGTGAGGCGCATGACACACGAGCAGCAAGACGAGCCTCTCAACACAGCCACCATGCTGCATGTCGAGGACGAACCAGACCCGCCAATCGTCTTTCGCGTCGATGATGTACTGGCATTCTGCCTCTTCTGGCTATTGGGCGGCGTCACCTTCCTCCAGTTCTTCAGCCGCTATGTGCTGAATGATTCGATTGCCTGGACCGAGGAGATCGGCCGCTATCTGTTGATCTGGGTGACCTTCTTCGGCGCGGCGATCGTCTTCCGGCGGCGGACCAACATTGCCGTCGAGCTGATCGTTGACATGCTGCCAAGGACGCAGGCCAAGCTTTTGCGGTTCGTGGCCGACCTGATCACGCTCGGCTTTGTGGTTCTTCTGGTCTGGTTCGCCTGGAACCTCACACAAAGGATGATGATCCAGCGGATGACCGTGATCGACGTTTCGATGAGCGTCGTCTATGGCGGCGTGCTCGTCGGTTGCCTGCTGATGCTCTGGCGGGCGCTCCAGGCCTTCATCGCCAATGCCAAGCGCGGCTGGGATCCGGTGTCGGACCCGTCGCAGATGTTCGATTGAGGTCTGCCGATGGCCCTGCTTCTCACCGTCTTCTTCGTGCTTTTGTTGATCAGCGTGCCGGTCTTTGTCGCGCTCGGCGGCGCGTCCCTGGCCTATACACATTTCATCGGCAATCTTCCGGATTTCGTCGTGCTGCATCGGATGGTGGGGGGCGTCGACAGCTTTCCGCTGATCGCCGTTCCCTTCTTTATCCTTGCGGGCAATCTGATGAATTCGGCGGGGATTACCAACCGGATCTACGATTTCGCGACCGCAGCTGTGGGCTGGCTCAGAGGCGGCCTCGGCCATGTCAATGTCGCCGGCTCCGTGATCTTCGCCGGCATGTCGGGAACGGCGGTCGCCGATGCGGGCGGCCTCGGCACGATCGAGATCAAGGCGATGCGTGACCACGGCTATCCGGTGGAATTTGCGGTGGGGATCACGGCTGCCTCCTCGACCATCGGACCGATCATCCCGCCGTCCCTGCCCATGGTCATCTTCGGCGTCATGGCGAATGTCTCGATCGGCCAGCTTTTCGCCGCCGGTTTCATACCCGGGCTGATGATGGCGCTGTGCATGATGATCTACGTCACCTGGTATGCCCATCGCCATTCCATTGGCCGCGATGCCCGCTTTCGCTGGGGCGTGCTCGGCCGTTCCTTCGTGCGCGCGGTCCCGGCGCTGATGACGCCTGTCATCATCATCGGCGGCATGGGCACGGGCGCCTTTACGCCAACAGAGGGCGCGATTGCGGCCTGCGCCTGGGCGCTGTTTCTCGGCTTCGTGGTCTACCGCACCCTGTCGCTCCGACGCTTCTACCAGATATCGCTGAACACGATCGAGACGACGGCATCCGTTCTCGTCATCGTGGCAGCAGCATCGCTGTTCGGCTGGGTGCTGACGGTCACACAGGTGACGGCGCAGTTTACGGCCCTGCTCCTGACCATTACCGACGATCCGCTCATGCTGCTGCTGATCATCAACATTATCATCCTGATCGTCGGATGTTTCATGGAGACGATTGCGGCGATTTCGATCCTGGTGCCGATCTTCATGCCATCGGTTCTGGCGGTCGGCATCGACCCGGTGCAGTTCGGGGTGGTGATGGTGCTCAACCTGATGATCGGCCTGATCACGCCGCCGGTCGGCATGGTTCTGTTCGTCCTGTCACGGGTGGCGAACCTGTCGATTGAGCGCACCGTCAAGGCAGCTTTCCCCTTCCTGGTGCCGCTGCTTTTCGTGCTTGTCCTGATCTCGGCTATTCCCGGGTTGACGCTCTACCTGCCGACACTCTGGTATCGCTGACCCCCCTTATGTGAGCGCGCTCCGCTCACATAAGCTTGAACGGTCTTTTCATCGTCACGAATCGCCCTATCCTCGTTTTACGAAATGCTGAAAAACGAGGGGAATGATGATGCGCTTGCTGTTCGCGGTCGCCCTGGCGATTTCTACTGTGTTTTCCGCGTCTGCCCATGCCGAGGAGCGGGACCCGGCGATGCATGCCCGGCAAGTGATCGAGCAACAGATCACCGCCTTCCTCAACAATGATGCGATGACCGCCTATTCTTTCGCCTCGCCGGAGATCAAGTCGGTCTTTCCCAATGCCGAACGCTTCTTCGAGATGGTGAAGAAGAGCTATGCTCCGGTCTACAGGCCCGGAAATTATGCCTTTGGCCGCAATCAGGTCTCACCCGACGGGACCGTCGCCTATCAGGAAGTGCTGATCTCGGCGCCTGACGGCAAGGATTGGGCGGTCTATTACGAGCTGAAGCGGCAGCGGGACGGGCAGTTTGCCATCAATGGCGTGCGCATGATGCGCGAGACCAACAGCCAGGGCATCTGATCTCGAGGGCAGGACGTGTCTCACGCCCTGCCCGCTGCTGTTCTCATCAGACCGGATCGATGTCGCCGCGCGCCCACATCTCGATGGTCGCGGCCTTGAAGTCCTCGAAGCGGTCCTCGGCGATCGCCTGGCGGATACCCTGCATCAGCTCCTGATAGTAGCTGAGATTGTTCCACGACAAGAGCATGCCGCCGAGCGCTTCGTTGGAGCGCACGAGGTGGTGCAGATAGGCGCGCGAGTAATCGCGGGTCGCCGGGCAGGACGACTGCTCGTCCAGCGGGCGCATGTCTTCGGCATGGCGGGCATTGCGGATGTTGACCTTGCCGCGGCGGGTGAAGGCGAGGCCGTGGCGGCCGGAACGGGTCGGCATGACGCAGTCGAACATGTCGATGCCTTCTGCGACCGATTTCAGCATATCGTCAGGCGTGCCCACACCCATCAGGTAACGCGGCTTTTCGGTGGGCAGCACCGGCAGCGTGATGCGCAGCATGTCGAGCATGACGGCCTGGGGTTCGCCGACTGCAAGACCGCCGATGGAATAACCCTTGAGGTCGAGTTGCTTCAGGCCCTCTGCCGAGCGGATACGCAGCGCCGGCTGGTCGCCACCCTGGACGATGCCGAACATGGCCTTGCCCGGTTGGTTGCCGAAGGCGACGCGGCAACGTTCGGCCCAGCGCAGCGACAGTTCCATGGCGCGTTCGATTTCGCGCGGCTCATTCGGCAGCGCCACGCATTCGTCAAGCTGCATCTGGATGTCACTGTCGAGCAGACCCTGGATCTCGATCGAGCGTTCCGGCGACATGTGGTGCAGAGAGCCATCGACATGGCTCTTGAAGGTCACGCCCTGCTCGTCGAGCTTGCGCAGACCGGAGAGCGACATGACCTGGAAGCCGCCGCTATCGGTGAGGATCGGACCTGGCCAGCGGATGAGCTCATGCAGACCGCCGAGGCGTGCAACGCGTTCCGGGCCGGGGCGCAGCATCAGGTGGTAGGTATTGCCGAGGATGATGTCGGCGCCACCGTCCTGGACTTGGTCGAGATACATGGCCTTGACCGTGCCGACGGTGCCGACGGGCATGAAGGCCGGGGTGCGGATCGTACCGCGCGGCATGGTGATCTCGCCAAGGCGAGCCTTGCCGCTGGTGGCCTTCAGATTGAACGTAAAATTCTCGGTCATCGGTTAGTCGTCTTTCCGGAAGAGCAGGCTGGAATCGCCGTAGGAATAGAAGCGGTAACCGGTCTCGATGGCATGGGCATAGGCCGCACGCATCGTATCGAGACCGGAAAAGGCGGATACCAGCATGAAGAGCGTGGATTTGGGCAGGTGGAAATTGGTCATCAGCATGTCGACCGCCTTGAAGCGATAGCCGGGCGTGATGAAGATGCCGGTCGCTCCCGACCAGGCGGGAATGTGGCCATTGTCCTCTGCTGCACTTTCGAGCAGGCGCAGCGAGGTGGTGCCGACGGCGATGATCCGGTTGCCCCGGGCACGCACCGCGTTGAGAGCGGTGGCCGTCGCGGGTGAGATGTAGCCGATCTCCTCGTGCATCTTGTGCTCGGCGGTATCATCCGCCTTGACCGGCAGGAAGGTGCCGGCGCCGACATGCAGGGTGACGAAATGGCGCTCGACACCGGCGGCATCGAGTTTTGCGAAGAGATCGGGCGTGAAATGCAGGCCGGCGGTCGGTGCCGCAACGGCGCCCTCCTCCCGGGCGTAGATCGTCTGGTAGTCGGCGCGATCCTTTTCGTCTTCCGGTCGCTTGGCTGCGATATAGGGCGGAAGCGGGATGTGGCCAACGGTGGCGATCGCCTGATCCAGATCAGGGCCGGTCAGATCGAAAGCAAGATCGATTTCGCCAGCCTCGCCTTTTTCCGCAACGGTCGCAATAAGCGAACCCATGAGGCAGGCGGCGTTATCGCCCTGCCCCATACCAAAATCGATCCGGTCGCCCGGCTTGATGCGTTTGCCGGGCTTGGCAAAGGCCTTCCAGCGGTTGGCTGCGACGCGCATGTGCAGCGTGCAGGAGACCGCGATCTCTTCGGCGCCTTCCCGATGGCGGATCCCTTCAAGCTGGGCCGGGATCACCTTGGTGTCGTTGAAGACCAGCGCGTCGCCGGGTCGCAGGAACGACGGGAGATCGTAGACATGGTGGTCCTCGAGCACTGGCGTCTGGTCCGGGCGGACAACCAGGAAGCGGGCGTGATCGCGCGGGCTCGCAGGCCTTAGCGCAATGTTTTCGTCCGGCAGGTCGAAGTCGAAGAGGTCTACACGCATCGCAATCAGATCTGTTTCGGGCAATGGGGATTAAACGCGAAAACCCGCCCGGGTGCAGCGCACCGAGGCGGGCTTCTCAGGATGAAGCCGATCAGGCGTCGGCTGCAACCTTCATCGACAGGATCGAATCGGGGTCGCTGACAGGCTCGCCCTTCTTGATCTGGTCGATGATGTCCATGCCTTCGATGACCTGGCCCCAGACGGAATACTGCTTGTTGAGCCACGGGGCATCGGTGAAGCAGATGAAAAACTGCGAATTGGCCGAGTTCGGGCTCTGCGAGCGGGCCATCGAGCAGGTGCCGCGAACATGCGGGGTGGCCGAGAATTCAGCCTTCAGATCCGGCTTTTCCGAGCCGCCCATGCCAGCGCGACCCGGGTTGAAGCTGTCGCCGCCCTTCTTGCCGAACTTCACGTCACCGGTCTGGGCCATGAAGTCGGGGATGACGCGGTGGAAGACAACGCCGTCATAGGCGCCTTCGCGCGACAGTTCCTTGATGCGGGCGACATGGCCAGGGGCCAGATCCGGGAAGAGCGCAATGACGACCTTGCCCTTGGTGGTTTCCATCAGGATGGTGTTTTCCGGATCCTTGATCTCGGCCATGGGTTTTCTCCTTGAATTGGGGCGTTGGGCCCTTGGTGTATCAGTTGCGACCGACCGTGACCTTGACCATGCGGTCGGGATCGGTGACTTCGCCGTTGCCGCCTTCGCCACGCTTGATCTTGTCGACATATTCCATGCCGGCCACGACCTTGCCGACGACCGTATACTGGCCGTTCAGGAAGCCGCCTTCGGCGAACATGATGAAAAACTGCGAATTGGCGGAGTTCGGATCCTGGCTGCGGGCCATGCCGACGGTGCCGCGCTCGCAGGGCACGTTCGAGAATTCGGCCGGGATATCCGGGAGGCTGGAACCGCCGGTACCGGCACGACCCGGCTCGAAGCCGTTCTCCATGTCGCCGAACTGGACGTCGCCGGTCTGCGCCATGAAGCCTTCGATGACACGGTGGAAGGCGACGTTGTCGTATTCACCCTTGGAAGCGAGTTCCTTGATCTGGGCGACGTGCTTGGGCGCGACCTCAGGCATCAACTGGATGACGACCGGGCCATCCTTCAGCTGGATGGTCAGGAAATCCTCGTTGGACTGGGCCTGCGCAGAACCGAAGCTGGCCAGGGCCAGGAGGAATGCGGTTGCGAATTGGACGAGCTTCATGGTCACTCCCGTTTGGATATTGCGGCTCAGCGGCCGTATTTGGAATTCAGGGCGGCCAGCACCGGGGCCGGCACGAAGGCGCTCACGTCGCCGCCCATGGCAGCGATCTGGCGGACCAATGTGGCCGTTATGGGCCGCGAGGCGGTCGCAGCCGGCAGGAAGACGGTCTGCAGATCCGGCGCCATGCGGGCATTCATGCCGGCCATCTGCATTTCATAGTCGAAGTCGGTGCCGTCACGCAGGCCACGCACCATGATGCGGGCCCCATGCCGGCGCGCGGCATCGACAGCGAGATCGGCGAAGGAAACGACCTCAAGATCCTCAACCCGTCCCGGCAGAACCGAAACGAGTGATGCGCGGATGAGATCCGCCCGTTCGTCGTAGGTGAACAATGGCGTCTTGCCGGGATGCGTGCCGATCGCCACGACCAACCGGTCGACCAGATTCATCGCCTGCACGAGCACGTCGAGATGACCGTTGGTCATCGGATCGAAGGAGCCAGGATAAAAAGCGGTCGCCATGAGAGCCCGTTCTTTGGTTTCGCCCGCCTTTTGTCACGGAAGGCCGGATATCGCAAGCGTCCAGGGCGTTGGCGCAAGTCACGTTTCAGCTCGCTCCCCGCCAATTTCAAGCGCTGAACAACAGATGAACGGCCCATTCAAGGGCGCTTCAGGCGCGGTTTCATAAAACGGCATCGTCAACCCAACCTGTCCCACCGGAAAGTCGTTCCCATGCTGGTTCTCCTCATCGCCGCTGCCATCGCTGCCTCGCTGCTCGTCGAACTCGGGCTGATGGTCGTGCGGGACCAGATCGAGGCGTCTCAATTCGATTGCGAAGATGAACGCCAGATGAACGGCGCGTTCAAGAGGACTTCAGGCGGGGCTTGGTAAACATCTTCCTACACTGTGCGGGAACTATTTTCGCACGCAAGCATTTTACGGCAGCGAATGCCAGCATTCAAAGGACTAAAGCAATGCATGACAAGGTTACCCTGATCAACCTCGTATGGATGATGATGATGACTGCCATGGTTGCCACCTCCGCAACCTTCTACGTCAAGGGCAGTGGTGACGCTGCTTTCTACGGCCCTCCGATGACGGCCCGCTATCACAGCTTCGGTCATTAATCGGATTTCAAATCTTCTCCGCTAAAAACGCAACATCACGCTGAACAAGAGAAAGGATAGACCATGTTTCTTACACTGACGGTTCTGGCCACTCTGATCAGCGGCATGTTTGTCGCCTCGGTCGCTTCCACGATCACGGCGCTCAAGCGCGAAAACGATGATTTCCGGGCCATGATGGAGCGCCGCAAGGCCTTCTGAGACCGATCCCAAGCGGTCACAGTCGGCGGATCCACACGCCGGCCCAACAAGACCGCATCAAGCTTGATGCAGACCTCCAGCAAGAAGCCCGCTCGGATCACAAGTCCGGCGGGCTTTTCGTTTGTTCATCCATCTATCTGAAAACCGGCCCCTGCGGGCCGGCTCTCACTTATTCCGTCGGTGCTTCGCCACCGGCCTCCGACGCTGCGGCCGCAGTCGCCTCGCCTTCTCCGGCCTCCGTCACCTCATCCTCGCCTTCCGGCTCTGTGATGCGCTCAACCGAGACGACCTTTTCATCCTTGGCGGTGGAGAAGATGGTCACGCCCTTCGTCGCACGGCTTGCGATACGGATGCCGTTGACCGGCACGCGGATCAGCTGACCACCATCGGACACCAGCATCAGCTGGTCCGTGACCTCGACCGGGAAGGCAGCGACAAGTTCGCCAATTTCCGTGGTCTTCGACGTGTCGGTGGCACGGATGCCCTTGCCGCCGCGGCCGGAGGTGCGGAAGTCGTAGGACGAGGAACGCTTGCCGTAACCCTTTTCAGAGACGGTGAGCACGAACTGCTCACGGGCCTTGAGCTCCTGATAACGCTCCTCGGACATCTCACCCTCAGTGCCGACCTCCTCGCCGACCAGAGCGATATCGTCCTCATCGACACCCATGGCGCGACGCTCAGCAGCCGAGCGCTTGAGATAGGCCGCACGCTCCCACGGTTCGGCATCGACATGGGCAAGGATGGTCATCGAAATCAGGCGGTCGCTGTCGGCCAGTGTCAGGCCGCGCACGCCGATCGAGTTGCGGCCGGCAAAGACGCGCACTTCGTCAACGGGGAAACGGATCGCCTGGCCAAGTGCCGTCGTCAGCAGCACGTCGTCATGCTCGGTGCAGGTTTCGACGCCGAGGATTTCGTCACCCTCTTCCTCCAGCTTCATCGCGATCTTGCCGTTGCGGTTGACCTGAATGAAATCCGAGAGCTTGTTGCGGCGAACCGTGCCGCGCGTCGTCGAGAACATGACGTCGAGGTTCTGCCAGCTCGTCTCGTCCTCGGGAAGCGGCATGATCGAGGTGATGCGCTCGCCGGGTTCCAGCGGGAACATGTTGATCATGGCCTTGCCGCGCGAAGTCGGCGTGCCGATCGGCAGGCGCCAGACCTTCTCCTTGTACACGATCCCGCGCGAGGAGAAGAACAGCACCGGCGTATGGGTGTTTGCAACGAAGAGCCGGGTTGCGAAATCCTCGTCCTTCATCGCCATGCCGGAGCGGCCCTTGCCGCCACGTCGCTGGGCACGGTAGGTCGTCAGCGGCACGCGCTTGATATAGCCGGCATGCGATACGGTCACGACCATGTCTTCGCGGGCGATCAGGTCCTCGTCGTCCATGTCGGGGCCGCCCTCGACGATCTGGGTGCGACGCGGCGTGCCGAATTCATCGCGGATCGCGGTGAATTCGTCCTTGACGATCTGCTGGATGCGGACGCGCGACGACAGGATGTCGAGATAATCGGCAATTTCAGTGCCGATCTTGTTCAGTTCCTCGTCAATTTCGTCGCGACCGAGAGCCGTCAGGCGGGCAAGACGCAGCTCGAGAATCGCGCGGGCCTGCTCTTCCGACAGGTTGTAGGTCAGGTCTTCGTTGATCCGGTGGCGCGGATCGTCGATCAGGCGGATCAACGACTCGACGTCATGGGCCGGCCAGCGGCGGGTCATCAGCTGTTCGCGTGCGGTCGCCGGATCGGGAGCCTTGCGGATCAGCGCGATCACTTCGTCGATATTGGCGACCGCGATTGCGAGGCCAACGAGGACATGGGCGCGATCGCGCGCCTTGCGCAGCAGATATTTGGTGCGGCGGCTGACGACATCCTCGCGGAAGGCGACGAAGGCGCGCAACATGTCGAGCAGCGTCAGCTGTTCCGGCTTGCCGCCGTTCAGCGCCACCATGTTGCAGCCGAAGGAGGTTTGCAGCGGGGTATAGCGATAAAGCTGGTTGAGCACGACATCGGCGACTGCATCGCGCTTCAGCTCGATGACAACGCGGTAGCCTTCGCGGTCGGACTCGTCACGCAGGTCGGAAATGCCCTCGATGCGCTTCTCGCGCACCAGCTCGGCCATCTTCTCGATCATCGTCGATTTGTTCACCTGGTAGGGAATCTCGGTGATGATGATCTGTTCGCGATCGCCGCGCATCGGTTCGACCCGGGCAACGCCGCGCATGACGACGGAGCCGCGGCCCGTCTCATAGGCCGACCTGATGCCGGAGCGGCCGAGGATCATGGCACCGGTCGGGAAGTCGGGACCGGGAATGATCTGCATCAGTTCCGGCAGTTCGATCGACGGATTGTCGATGAGCGCCGTACAGCCGTCGAGCACTTCGGTCAGGTTGTGCGGCGGGATGTTGGTCGCCATACCGACGGCGATGCCGCCGGCGCCGTTGACCAGCAGGTTGGGAAACTTGGCCGGGACCACGACCGGCTCGGACATGGTGCCGTCATAGTTGTCGCGGAAGTCGACGGTCTCCTTGTCGAGATCGTCGAGCAGCGCGTGGGCAACCTTCTCCAGGCGGCATTCCGTGTAGCGCTGGGCCGCCGGTGGGTCGCCGTCGACGGAGCCGAAATTGCCCTGGCCGTCGATCAGCGGCATGCGCAGCGACCAATCCTGCGCCATGCGGGCCAGCGCATCATAGATCGCGGCATCACCATGCGGATGGTACTTACCCATCACGTCACCGGTAACGCGGGCGCTCTTGACGTATTTCTTGTTCCAGTCGAGACCCAGCTCGTTCATGCCGTAGAGGATGCGGCGATGGACAGGCTTCAGGCCGTCGCGCACGTCGGGCAGCGCACGGCTGACGATGACGCTCATCGCGTAATCGAGATACGACCGCTGCATTTCCTCGATGATGGAAATCGGCTCGATGTCGGACGGGAACTTGCCGCCGCCGGGAGTGCTTTGCTCAGTCAAATCAGGTCACGATCTCTGTTCGGAATCACTGCGGAATTTATAGCGGAACAGGCGCGGAAGCGCCAATTTCGAGGCTGGTTATAAACAGGCTTTTACGGCGCAGGAAAGGCATTATCCTCAATATCTTGGGCCCCAGCCTTGCAAGGCCACCATGGGTTCGGCTTTATGGGCGCTTGCACAGGAGAGAGAGACCCCATGGCCATGACCGAAACGATGATCAGCGCTTTGACGACCCTGCTGGTCACTGTCGACCCGCCAGGTCTGGCGCCGCTTTTCCTGGGGCTCACCCAGGGCATGACGCGGGCGCAGCGCCAGCAGGTCGCCATTCGCGGCTCTGTCATGGGCTTCGCCATCCTGACTGTGTTCGCCCTGTTCGGGGCAAGCATCCTCGGCGCGCTCGGCATCTCCATGGGCGCGTTCCGGATCGCCGGTGGCCTGATGCTGTTTGCCATCGCCTTCGAGATGATCTTCGAGAAGCGCAACGAGCGTAAGGAAAAGACGACGGGCGACGCGATCACCAAGGATCACATCCACAACCTCGCGGTCTTCCCGCTCGCCATCCCCCTGATATCAGGCCCCGGCGCGATCTCGGCGACCGTGCTGATCTCGGGCACGATGGAAGGCTGGGTGGGCAAGCTGCAACTGATTGGCGTCATCGCCGTGGTCTTGGGCCTGGTCTTCGTCTCGCTCTATCTCGCCGAACGCCTGAACCGTTTCCTCGGGGTCACGGGCCGCGCCCTTCTGACCCGTCTGCTCGGCGTCCTCCTCGCGGCGCTTTCGGTGCAGTTCGTGGTGGATGGTGTCAAGTCGGCCTTTGCCGGTTGAGGACGCGTGCCGCGCGGGAAGGCATTTTGGCAATCAGCTAATTTCGGAAGCGGCGGCTTCGCGCGCCCGAACCGCCAAACGAAAATGGGGGCCGAGGCCCCCATGAACACATCTTGCCGAGACGGCTCTCAGAACGGAATGTCGTCGTCGAGATCGCGCGAGAAGCCGCCCGAGGGTGCGCTGCCGCCACGGCTTGCGCCACCGGAGGAGCCGCCGCGCGAGGGAGCCGGAGCTCCATAGCCGCCGTCGTAACCGCCGCCACCGCCACCGTAGTCGGCGCCGCCGAAGTCGTTGCCGCCGCGCGCGCCTCCAGCGCCATCACCACGACCGCCGAGCATGGTCAGGTTGCCGTTGAAGCCCTGCAGAACGACTTCCGTCGAGTAACGGTCGGCGCCGGTCTGGTCCTGCCATTTGCGGGTCTGCAACTGGCCTTCGACGTAAACGGTCGAACCCTTCTTCAGATACTGTTCCGCGACCTTGCAGAGGCCCTCGTTGAAGATGACGACCGAATGCCATTCGGTCTTTTCCTTGCGCTCGCCGCTGTTCTTGTCGCGCCAGCTTTCCGACGTCGCGATGCGCAGGTTTGCGATCGGACGACCGTCCTGTGTGCGGCGGATTTCGGGATCGGCCCCGAGATTGCCGATCAGAATGACCTTGTTGACGCTACCAGCCATGACACTCACCTTACTGCCGCGCCGCCGCGGCGTTCAAAATCCAATCAAATGCCACCTTATCCCATCCGCGGCAGCGATTGGGCAGTGGTGGGTTTAAATCCACAGCGAAAATGTTCTTTATTTGTTCTAGTATTTCTCTATGATCCTGTCAACAGAATCGAAATTCCACAGCGGTTGTGCCTTGTGCCTCGACTCGGGGGCATCGTTGACTACATAAGGACAGTTCTCCCAAGGACAGTCCCCCTTCCCTTTGCCGATCAGAGCCTGACATGAGCGAACTCAAGACCATTTCCATCCGTGGCGCGCGCGAGCACAATCTGAAGGGCATCGACCTCGATTTGCCGCGCAACAGCCTGATCGTCATGACGGGGCTGTCCGGCTCCGGAAAGTCGTCGCTTGCCTTCGATACGATCTATGCCGAAGGCCAGCGGCGATACGTCGAGAGCCTGTCGGCCTATGCGCGGCAGTTCCTGGAAATGATGCAGAAGCCCGACGTCGACCAGATCGAGGGTCTGTCGCCGGCGATCTCGATCGAGCAGAAGACGACATCGCGCAATCCGCGTTCGACGGTTGGCACGGTCACCGAGATCTACGACTATATGCGTCTCTTGTTTGCGCGTGTCGGCGTGCCCTATTCGCCGGCGACGGGCCTGCCGATCGAGAGCCAGACGGTGAGCCAGATGGTCGACCGGATCCTGGCGCTGGAGGAAGGCACGCGCCTCTATATCCTTGCGCCAATGATCCGGGGTCGCAAGGGCGAGTATAAAAAGGAACTCGCCGAGCTGATGAAGAAGGGGTTTCAGCGCGTCAAGATCGACGGTCAGTTCTACGAAATCGCCGAGGCCCCGACGCTCGACAAGAAGTACAAGCATGACATCGATGTGGTCGTTGACCGCGTGGTGGTCAGGCCGGACATCGCAAGCCGTCTGGCCGACAGTCTGGAGACCTGCCTGAGGCTCGCTGACGGCCTGGCGGTCGCCGAATATGCGGACCGTCCGTTGCCGCCGGAAGAGACCTCGGCCGGCGGTTCGGCCAACAAGTCGCTGAACGAGACGCATGAGCGCGTGCTGTTCTCGGAGAAATTCGCCTGCCCGGTCTCTGGCTTCACCATTCCGGAGATCGAGCCTCGCCTCTTCTCCTTCAACAACCCCTTCGGCGCCTGCCCGACTTGCGACGGTCTCGGCAGTCAGCAGAAGATCGACGAAGCGTTGATCGTGCCGGAAGTGCATCGCAAGCTGAATGACGGGGCCATCGCGCCCTGGGCCAAGTCCAGCTCGCCCTATTACAACCAGACGCTTGAAGCGCTCGGCAAGGCCTTCGGGTTCAAGCTGACATCGAAATGGTCGGATCTTTCGGAGGCCGCGCAGAAGGCGATTCTGCACGGCACGGAAGAGAAGATCGACTTCCATTATGCCGATGGTGCGCGCTCCTACACCACGACCAAGACCTTCGAAGGCATCGTGCCGAACCTTGAACGGCGCTGGAAGGAGACCGACAGCGCCTGGGCGCGCGAGGAGATCGAGCGCTTCATGTCCGCCGCCCCCTGCCCTGCCTGCAAAGGCTTCCGCCTGAAGCCTGAGGCGCTAGCCGTCAAGATCAACGGGCTGCATATCGGCCAGGTGACCGACATGGCGATCCGCAATGCGGGCTCCTGGTTCGAGGATCTACCGGCCAAGCTGACCGACAAGCAGAACGAGATCGCGGTCCGTGTGCTCAAGGAAATTCGCGAGCGCCTGCGCTTCCTCAACGATGTCGGGCTCGACTATCTCTCGATGTCGCGCAATTCCGGCACGCTGTCGGGCGGCGAGAGCCAGCGCATTCGTCTGGCGTCGCAGATCGGGTCGGGGCTGACGGGCGTGCTTTACGTTCTGGATGAGCCGTCGATCGGCCTGCATCAGCGCGACAATGCCCGGCTTCTCGATACGCTGAAACATCTGCGCGACATCGGCAATACGGTGATCGTTGTCGAGCATGACGAGGATGCGATCCTGAGTGCCGATTATGTCGTCGACATCGGCCCGGCGGCCGGCATCCATGGCGGCCAGGTGATCGCTCAGGGCTCTCCGCAAGACATTATGGCCAATCCGAAATCGCTGACGGGCAAGTACCTGACGGGCGAGATGGGGGTCAGTGTGCCCGCCCAACGGCGCAAGCCGAAGAAGGGCCAGCAGATCAAGGTGGTCGGCGCCAAGGGGAATAACCTGAAAAACGTCACGGCCTCGATCCCGCTTGGCGTGTTCACGGCAGTCACCGGTGTGTCCGGCGGTGGCAAGTCAACCTTCCTGATCGAGACGCTCTACAAGGCGGCCGCCCGACGCGTCATGGGCGCCCGCGAAAACCCGGCCGAGCATGAGCGGATCGACGGTTTCGAATTCATCGACAAGGTCATCGACATCGACCAGTCGCCGATCGGGCGCACGCCGCGCTCGAACCCGGCGACCTATACCGGCGCATTCACGCCGATCCGCGACTGGTTCACCGGCCTACCTGAGGCCAAGGCACGCGGTTATCAGGCCGGCCGCTTCTCGTTCAACGTCAAGGGTGGCCGCTGCGAGGCCTGCCAGGGCGACGGTGTGATCAAGATCGAGATGCACTTCCTGCCGGATGTCTATGTCACCTGCGACGTCTGCCACGGTAAGCGTTACAACCGCGAAACGCTCGACGTCACCTTCAAGGGCAAGTCGATTGCCGACGTGCTCGACATGACGGTCGAGGAAGGCGTCGAGTTCTTCCAGGCGGTGCCGGCGGTGCGCGACAAACTGCAGGCGCTGTTCGATGTCGGCCTTGGCTATATCAAGGTCGGTCAGCAGGCGAACACGCTGTCGGGCGGCGAGGCGCAGCGCGTCAAGCTCGCCAAGGAACTGTCGAAGCGCTCGACCGGCCGCACGCTCTACATCCTCGACGAGCCGACCACCGGCCTGCATTTCCACGATGTCGCCAAGCTTCTGGAAATGCTGCAGGAACTGGTCAATCAGGGCAACAGCGTGGTGGTCATCGAGCACAATCTCGAGGTCATCAAGACCGCCGATTACATTCTCGACTTCGGTCCGGAAGGCGGCGATGGCGGCGGGCAGATCGTCGCCCAGGGCACGCCGGAAGAGGTGGTGAAGGTCGAGGCCTCCTATACAGGGCAGTTTCTAAAGGAGCTTTTGGGGCGTCGTCCGGTGAAGAAAGTGCAAGCGGCGGAGTGATCCGCCGTAGCCTACCAGAGGCGTTGAACGCCGAAGGTGTCGAAGGCCGTGTCTGTGCTGACGATGATGAGGTCTTCGAGAATGGCCTGGGCGGCCAGTAGACGGTCGAACGGATCTTTGTGTTCGGCGACCAACTGTCCGGCGTAGAGTGCGTGTGATGTTTCAATTGCAAGCAGGGTGAAACGCTCAGCCATGACGTATTTGACGAAATCAGTGCTGATGAGGCCTGCTTCGGGCCACTTTCCGAGGCGATGTTTCGTCGTCAATTCGAACGCGGAGACGGCGCTGACAATGACCTCGTTGTCGCCATCTCCAAGGGCAGCCCGTGCTGGATGACTGAGATGGCCATCATCCGTCAACCACCACACCAGCGTGTGAGTATCGAGAAGATATCTCACTGGCCGTTGTCACCAGGGAAAGAATACTTGCCCTCCCATGCCTCCAATTCGTCCTCAGACATCGGCTCCAGGAAGAGATGGGAGGGCAGCTTGCCCCGCAAATGCGCCAAGGCACCGGGCTTGCGTGGCGGGTTCTTTTTTTCGGCTGAGGTTAAGGCAACCAGTTTCGCAATCGGCTCGTCGCCGCGTGCAATGACGATTTCCTCACCGGCTTCGACGCGGGCGAGGAGCTTGGAGAGCTCCGTCTTGGCCTTGTGGATGGTGACGACCGTCATCGCTTCGCTCCTGGCTGCATTTTTATATTAGCTAATTGCCTAGCTAACTTCAATAGGAGGCATCTCATGACCAAATCCGGCATTATCCGCACCGGCATCGGAGGATGGACCTTCGATCCCTGGGACGACAGTTTCTATCCGTCCGATCTGCCCAAGAAGCGCCAGCTTGAGTATGCCAGCCGGCAGCTGACCGCGATCGAGGTCAACGGCACCTATTACTCCAGCCAGAAGCCGGCGACCTTTGCCAAGTGGGCGGCGGACGTGCCGGACGGGTTCGTCTTTTCGCTCAAAGCCAGCCGGTTCTGCACCAACAGGAAGGTCCTGGCCGAGGCGGGACCCTCGATCGAAAAGTTCGTCAACCAGGGGATCGCAGAACTCGCGGAACATCTCGGGCCGATCCTCTGGCAATTCATGGCGACGAAGAAGTTCGAGCCCGAGGATTTCGAGGCCTTTCTCGGACAGTTGCCGAAGTCACTGGATGGTCGGCCGCTCACCCATGTGGTCGAGCCTCGCCATGCCTCCTTCCAGGTGCCGGAATTCATCGAGATGCTGCGCCGTCATGGGGTGGCAGCCGTTTGCGCTGACCATCACGATTATCCGATGTTTGCCGATCCGACGGCGGACTTCGTCTATGCCCGGCTGCAGAGGGGCACGGACGAGACGCCGACCTGCTATCCGCCCGCCGAAATCGGCGGCTGGTCCGAACGGCTGAAAACCTATGCCAGCGGCGGCGTTCCCGACGATCTGCCACTGATCGCCAAGGACAGTCCGGCCGAGACAAAGCCCAGGGATGTCTTCGCTTTCTTCATTACAGGTGGAAAGGTGAATGCACCGCGCGGGGCGATGGAGCTACAAAAGCGGGTCGCATGACAGCGGGGCGGCGCCTGACAGTCATCAATTTGTGACAATGGCGAATCTGGACTAGGCTCGGTCGCAGAGTCGCGGCCATGTCCGCGCGCTGAACCCGCATGCTTCCCCCTTCGGACGTGCGCGTCCAGAGTTTGAAAGTTCGGGGCAGTTTTATGTCGGGCATCGCCGTCTTCATTCATCTCGCCGGCGCCGTCGCGCTGCTTTTATGGGCGACCCGCATGGTGCGCACCGGCATCGAGCGCGCCTATGGTGGCGTGCTGAAGGACAAGCTCCGGCATGCCGTCGGCAACCGATTCTCGGCCGCCTTTGCCGGCTTCCTGTTCGCCGTGGCGCTTCAGAGTGCGACGGCGGTCGCGCTGATCGTCGCGTCGTTTTCGGCCGCCGGCTATGTCCTGCCCGCGATCGGTGTTGCGACCCTGCTCGGTGCGGATTTCGGCTCGGCGTTTGTCGTCCGCATCCTGCGCTATGATCTGTCCCTGCTTGTGCCCGTGCTGCTGCTGGCCGGCACGATTGCGTTCCGGACGTCGGAAGCGCGCGGCTGGCGGCAGATCGGGCGCATTCTCTTCGGCCTCGGCCTGCTCCTCCTGTCGCTCCGGCTGATCGGTGAGGCCTCGGAACCGCTGCGCGAGAGCCGCATCCTGCCGATCCTGTTCAACTATCTCGCAAGCGACTGGATCAGCGCCTTTGTGCTGGCTGCCCTGCTCGCCTGGGCGTTCCATTCCAGTGTCGCCGCCGTGCTGCTGGTGGCATCGCTCGCCGACAAACATCTGCTTCCCGATGCATTGATCATCCCGCTGGTGCTGGGCATCAATTTCGGCGCGGCGATCATCGCGGCCCTTCTCACCAAGAATGCCGAGCCCAATGCCAGGATCGTGCCGCTCGGCAATGTGGTGATCCGGGGACTGATGACGCTGGTGGCTTTGGCCGCACAGTTCTTATTCACGGTCAGCCCGACGGTCTTTTCGAGCCATCCGGGCGATGCCGTGGTCATGGTGCATTTGGCGATGAACGGTGCCGTGCTGGTGCTCGGCCTGCCCTTTGCCGGGATCGTCGCGAACCTGCTGGCGCGCCTTCTCGCCCGCAGCGATGAGCGCGCCGCCAATGACGACCGGCTCTCCGCCTTGAATGTCCTTGATCTCGGCAATCCGCAGCAGGCGATCTCGAACGCCACGCGCGAAGTGCTGGCGGTCTGTGACAAGACGGAAGTCATGCTGAACGGCATCTTCGATCTCTTCGAGCACTGGGATCCGAAGAAAATGGAGCGCATCGCAACGCTCGACGACCAGATCGACACGATCCATCGCGACATCAAGTTCTATCTTGCCCGCATTTCAGAGACGGCTCTCGACCAGACCTCGGCGGCGCAGTGCCAGAACCTGCTCGGTGCAACAATCAAGATCGAGCAGGCCGCCGATATCATTTCGCAGAACATGCTGACCCGCGCCCGCAAGAAGAAGGAACGCAATGCCGCCTTCTCCGCCGAAGGCTGGGCGGAACTCTGCGCTATGCATAACGAGGTGGTGCAGAATGCCCATCTCGCCTTCAACCTGCTGGTCACGCGGGACATCGAACATGCCCGCCAACTCGTCGCCCGCAAGGAATCGATCCGCAACCTGGTGAAGATAAGCGAGGAGAGCCATCTGCAGCGCCTGCGCCAGGGCAATGCGGCAAGCTTCGAGTCCAGTTCGCTGCATATCGACACCATGCGGGATCTGAAGGAGATCAATTCGCTGTTCGTCTCGATCGCCTATCCGCTGCTTGAGGGGGAAGGACTTTTGCGTCGCAGCCGCCTCGTCCAGCCGGCAGAGCTCTAACCCACCCCGAGACGTCATCCATCCACAAGGATATGGGCTGCGAGATCCTCTGCCGTCAGGCCATGTCCGGCGCTGATCGCGGCCTGACCGTGCTGGTAAACACCCGCACAGGCCGCCTCGAAGGCCGGCATGCCGTTTGCGAGCCTTGCGCCGATAATGCCGGCCAGCACATCGCCGGATCCGGCCGTGGCGAGGGTCGCGGGGGCGTTTTCCTCGATGGCGGCTCGTCCGTCCGGAGACGCGATCACTGTGTCGCCCCCCTTGTAGACGACGATGCCGCCCAGGGCTTTCGCGGCGGACAGAGCCTTTCCGACCTTGCCCAAACCTTGATCGGCGGCGATATCAGGAAAAAGGCGGAGGAATTCCCCTTCGTGCGGCGTCACAACCAGACGGGGGGCATGAGCCTCGAAAAGCCCTCTCAACTGGTCGGCACTCGCCTTGAAGGCCGAGATCCCGTCAGCATCCAGAACCAGCCTGCGGCCCACCTCTGCGACCATCACGGCAAAACGGCGCGCCCGATCGAGATCCCCGAAACCGGGGCCGAGCACGAAAGTGCTACGGCGAGCATCCGACAGCCATGCAGAGAGGTCGCTCGCCGTATCGATGCGGGCCAGCATGACGGCCGTGACATGGGCGGCGTTGATGGCGAGTGCGTCTGCCGGCGAGGCGAGCGTCACAATCCCGGCGCCGGCCTTGAGCGCGGCGTCAGCCGACAGGCGGGCTGCCCCGGTTGCAGCGTACGGACCCGAAAACACGGTCACGTGCCCGCGGCGGTATTTGTGATCTTGTGCTGATAAGGCGCGGGCGTGGCCGTTCCAGATGCCGGGACCATTGATCCAGAGCGCTCGCGCCTCTGCCTCGACGATCCGGCGGGGAATGCCGATGTCGAAGACCTCGAGCGCGCCGCAATGCAAGCGCCCGGGGAGGAGGATGTGCCCGGGCTTGCGGGTCATGAAAGTCACAGTGCTGACCGCCTCGAAGGCATCCCCTCGGATCTCGCCCGTTGCCCCGTCGATGCCGCTGGGGAGATCAACGGCGATCACCGGCAAGCCTGCGTCGCGAACTGTGCGGATCAAGACCCTGGCCGCTTCCGGCAGGTCACGCGTCAGACCCGCACCGAAAAGCGCATCAATAACCACATCGCCTTTGAGTGGCGCGAAGCGATCAAGCGACAGAACCGGAAGACCACACAGAGATTGCGCCCGGGCAGCATCACCCTTGAGCGCCGAGCTCTCGGCCAGACCATGAAGAAGAACGGTCGCGCCGGCGCGAGACAAGGCAGAGGCGGTCACGTAGCCATCGCCGCCATTGTTGCCCGGTCCGCAAAGGACGAGGAAACGCAGCGCCCCCGGGAAGCGGCGCAGCGCAGCGGCGGCCACCGCCTCCCCTGCCCGCAACATCAACCCAAAGCTGTCCAAACCCGAACGGGCGGCGGCCACGTCGACACGCGCCATGGAATCAGGTGTCAAAAGGATCTCGGGCGTAGGAGTTGGACTGAGGCTGGGGCTGCGGCTATGGCTGGTCATGGGCCGAGGTTAGAGCACATTCCACCCATTGCGCAACGCTGCACTATTTTAGGCACGTCACTGTGCCAACTTTTCGTGCATTTGCCTCTTTTTAGATCTTTTACATTCGAAATTGCGCAAGGAGGACAGCGGTTTAGCATGCCGGCGGCTCCTGAAAAAAGATTGGCGAAAATCGATATTTTGATCGAAACGGGCTGGCTTTTCCGGGCATTTTGCTGGAGATTTGCCTTGTCGGACGGAGGAGGAGGCAGATTTCGCGCAATTTTCGCGAAAAACTGGCACATTCCCTGCATCCAGCCCGGCGGGCGGGGCTCATCCTGCTTTACTGAGGAAGCGGAGAGAAATTTTCTCATGAAAAAGATCGAAGCGATCATCAAGCCTTTCAAGCTCGACGAAGTGAAGGAAGCCCTTCAGGAAGTCGGCCTGCAAGGTATCACCGTGACGGAAGCCAAGGGCTTCGGTCGCCAGAAGGGCCATACAGAGCTCTATCGTGGCGCCGAATATGTCGTGGACTTCCTGCCGAAGGTGAAGGTCGAAGTTGTACTGGCAGACGAGAACGTGGAGGCCGTGATCGACGCCATCCGCAACGCTGCCCAGACGGGCCGTATCGGGGACGGAAAAATCTTCGTTTCGAACGTCGAAGAAGTCGTCCGAATCCGAACCGGCGAAACCGGTATCGACGCTATCTAATCGGAGCCCGACACCTAGGGAGGTCGGGTTTACATCGTCAGCTCACGCGAGGAACATAACAATATGACGACCGCAAACGATATCCTGAAACAGATCAAGGACAACGACATCAAGTTCGTCGACCTGCGCTTCACCGATCCCAAGGGTAAGCTGCAGCATGTGACGATGGACATTGCCTGTGTTGACGAAGACATGTTCGCCGATGGCGTCATGTTCGACGGCTCCTCGATTGCCGGCTGGAAGGCCATCAACGAGTCCGACATGGTGCTGATGCCGGATCCGGCAACCGTCCACATGGACCCTTTCTTCGCCCAGTCGACGATGGTCATCCTTTGCGACATTCTCGATCCGGTTTCGGGCGAAGCCTATAACCGCGATCCGCGCGGCACTGCCAAGAAGGCCGAAGCCTATCTCAAGGCATCGGGCATCGGCGACACCATTTTCGTTGGTCCGGAAGCCGAATTCTTCGTCTTCGACGACGTGAAGTACAAGGCCGACCCCTACAACACGGGCTTCAAGCTGGATTCGACCGAACTGCCGTCGAACGACGACACCGACTACGAGACCGGCAACCTCGGCCACCGTCCGCGCGTCAAGGGCGGTTACTTCCCGGTTCCGCCGATCGATAGCCTGCAGGACATGCGCTCCGAAATGCTGACGGTTCTCGGCGAAATGGGCGTGGTCGTTGAAAAGCACCACCACGAAGTGGCAGCGGCCCAGCACGAGCTTGGCATCAAGTTCGACGCGCTGGTGCGCAATGCCGACAAGATGCAGATCTACAAGTATGTCGTGCATCAGGTCGCCAATGCCTATGGGAAGACCGCGACCTTCATGCCGAAGCCGATCTTCGGCGACAACGGCTCGGGCATGCATGTGCATATGTCGATCTGGAAGGACGGCAAGCCGACCTTCGCTGGCGACGAATATGCAGGTCTCTCGGAAAGCTGCCTGTTCTTCATCGGCGGCATCATCAAGCATGCCAAGTCGATCAACGCCTTCTCCAACCCGTCGACCAACTCCTACAAGCGTCTGGTCCCGGGTTATGAAGCACCGGTTCTGCTCGCCTACTCGGCCCGCAACCGTTCGGCGTCGTGCCGCATTCCTTTCGGCTCCAACCCGAAGGCCAAGCGCGTCGAAGTCCGCTTCCCGGATCCTACCGCGAACCCCTACCTCGCTTTCGCTGCCATGCTGATGGCCGGTCTCGACGGCATCAAGAACAAGATCCATCCTGGCAAGGCCATGGACAAGGATCTCTACGATCTGCCGCCGAAGGAACTGAAGAAGATCCCGACGGTCTGCGGCAGCTTGCGCGAAGCGCTCGAAAACCTGGACAAGGATCGCAAGTATCTGACCGCCGGCGGCGTCTTCGATGACGACCAGATCGATTCGTTCATCGAACTGAAGATGCAGGAAGTCATGCGCTTCGAAATGACCCCGCATCCGGTCGAATTCGACATGTACTACTCGGCCTGAGCTAGAGACATTACACTGAGATCAGAACAAGCAGCGCTTTGGCGCTGCTTGTTTTGTTTGGACACGAAGCGTGATGAAAGGCTGCCCTGGGAGACAACCTGGCCACTCATGGGCCAATGCCCGGATGAGCGGGCGACGCGTGAACACTAGTTTTTCATGTGCTTGCGCAGAAGATCCAGATATTCCTGGTTTGCGCTGTCCTCGACCTTCGGGGGAAGGCACTGCAATTGATAGGTCGGCTCAAGCCCCCTGCGGACGCAGTCGCCGACAGTCCATCCCTGGGGAATTTCCGTCAGGTCGATTTCCTTCCACTTGGGATGCCCGGTTCGCCGCAGCTCATCGATGTTATCCACGATCAGCTTGGTGAAGTCCGACACTACCTTGCACGAGTTCTGGTAGTAGGCGCTGTTCTTTGACCCATATTCATAGGTCATGATGACAGTCTTCACGGCAATCGTATCCACCGCCGTCGGCTGAAACGTGTAGAGCCCTGCCCTGAGCGTCGTCGGTTTGTAGCTCGCCTTCAGAACGCTCTCGGTAATCGGCACGATATGAAAGCGTTCATCGAGGCGACCATCGGTAAAGGCCTCCACCGGGGCGCCTGCAACGCGAAACAAGGCGTCGATCTCGCCCTGCAGCAGGAGCTCGATCATGTCGTCGTTCGAGCCCTTGACCAGCTCGCTCGGTTTGACCTTGAGAATATCGAATATCAGCTGGCCGGTCAGATTTGCCGCACTGTCTTCCGGCCCGACCCCCACACGGAGCCCCGCGAGATCCGATAGAGAATTTATACCTGAGCGGGCCACGACCTGCACTTCGGCGTCGTAGAGCGGCAACATGATGCGCATGCCCTGGACCGCCGAGCGAACGTCCGCATCTTGGCTCTTGTAGGAGTTCATGTAATTCAAGACGTCGGCGGCCACGATGCCGAACTGCGTGTTGGGGCGGTTGCGGACGCCGAAGAAGTTTTCCAGAGAGCCACCGGATTCCACCAGGTTCAAATCGAGGCCGCATTTCTTGCCCAGGGTGGCAATGTCCTGCGCGAAGGGCCAATGGGTCCCGCCAGGCCTGCTCGCCATGATGTTGCGTTCTGCTTGTTGCGCCTCAACGGAGCTCGGCAGGAGGCCGGCACACATGGTCATGGTTAGCACGGAAAGGCTCGATAATTTCACAGGGCAATCCTCCCAGTCACGACGATTATGGCTTCAGATGCTGCTTCAATAGATCAAGTTACTGTTTGCTGTTCTGCTGGTCTCACGGTGCATTCTCGCGTCACCGCAGGGTATGCTGAACGCAAACACACCCTGGAAAACGCGACAGAGATAAACACAGGAACCCGGCCGGCCCCGGTTCAACACGCATGTGTTCAGATAAAATTGCAGCTGATCCAGACTGTACTGACAGAAGCCGTCTCAGCGGCCATGTGCCGCCAGACAGTCACCTGCTTTGGATCAGCATTCACTATCAAGCTTGCGAATAAGGTCGCGCAACGGGACGACCGGAACACGGCTATTGAAGGCTTCGAACAAGCTGTCAGAGACGCACTCGCCCCGCACAAGGCTCGCCTCCAGGTCTCGTCGCTGAGGCGCAGACAACACATCAAGGCCCGCCGCACTGGACATGGCGTCGGAGACCGCGAGCGACGAGCGCGGTGACAACGCACCGCTGGTGCTGGCTGAAAGATCCGGCGCTTGATCCGTGACCGCAGCCATCACCTCCGCCGAAGGGGCTGGCTTAGACGCATCCGGGACACTGACATCCGAGATTGGCTGAACACTTCCTGGGGGCGGCGCTGATCCGGATCCATTGCCCGACGGCGCCGAAGAGGGATCTGGCTGCAACACCGGCACCAGAGGACTGACCGCATCTACCGGCGCATCAGTCGCGGCGGAGGCGCTGACGGTCATCACGCGCGCAGCACCGGCCTCGGTCGCAGCCTTCTCCGCCAGAGCCGAAGCCATTTTCTGCTCCGCCTCCACCTTCTCGCGTGTTACGGAGATGACCTGGGACTGCAACGTTTCGAGTTGCTGGCGTAAGCTGACAATATCCGCACGCGCCGTCTCGACCGTGGCGGCACAGCGCTTCTGCTCATCGACCGTCCACAACTGGCCGTCAAGCCCGCCGCCAGACTGCGCAAGGGCCTCTTCCGCGCTGCTTTGAGGCATGTTCATGAAACTGGTGATGGCAGCGCCAGCAATGAATGCAACAGGCACCGCCAGCCCGAGCGCCAGGGGCAGGATGCTAAACTTGCGGTGATGGCTCTGGGCCGTCTCAGGGTCTTCTTCCCAACGAGTACGCAACTGCTTCACCCCTTGTTGTTTGCAGTGTCCTTAGCGAAGTACTCTGCGCACCACCGACCTGCAGGCGCCAAACCAAAAGGATACTCTAATTTAGTTCAAATCAACGAAATACTGTTCTGGATTGCAAATTTGAATTTTGCCATTTTTATGATCGTGTTGGTGTATGAATCGTTAAAGTTCTACTATAAAACATATGTTCACTGCCTCAGGCTGTGACGAATGGCACATGGACTAAGCTGGACACTTGCTAGATCCGAAGTGTGTTTCGATTTATTATAACGTTCTTATTTTCATCTTTGCCGCCCCGATCATCCAGTCTCTTGGCCATCACACGCTGGCGGAGAGATCCGCCGGCGTTTTTTTCGTTCCCAGGTGTCCCGTTTGGCGGAAATGGTGCTTTCAAGCGGCGCGGTGGCACGCTAGCACTGGTGCTAGCGTTCACTCCGCCATCAGCGATGCCCATGCCAGCTTCTCACCCGACATCCGGCCCCCGACTCTATGACTGGCTGCTGTTTCTCTTGGCGCCACTGTTTTTTTCGTCCAACCTGATTTTTGGCCGGGGCATTACAGGCGAGGTTGGGCCGTTCACCACCGCGCTTCTGCGTTGGGTCGGTGCTGCCATTCTCATGTCGCCGTTCATCTGGCAGGAGCGGCAGGCCTGCCTGAATTTCGTCCGCAATCACACCGCACTCTGGCTGACCCTCGGCATCCTCGGGATGGGCATCTGCGGCGGTGTGGTCTATTGGGCGCTGACGCTGACGACCGCATCCAATGCGACGCTGATCTACACCACATCGTCGCTCTTCATCATCCTGTTCCAGTGGCTTTTCCAGAAGCGGGCCATCACGCGCCTCGAACTCGCGGGCATGATCATTGCTTTTGCCGGCGTCGTCGCGATCGTCCTGAAGGGACATCCCGAGGCGCTGCTGGAGCTCACTTTCAATAGAGGTGACCTTGCGATCCTGGTGGCGGCCATCGCCTTTGCCGCCTATTCCCTGTTGCTGCGACGTCCTTCGGTGCGCGAGATGCCGCCGCTTGCGCTGTTTGCCCTTCTCGCGCTGTCCGGCGCGATCGTCCTCATCCCGCCGGGATTGATGGAGATGGCATCGGGAGGCCCCCTGCCCGACACCGCGATGGAATTCGCCAAGCTCGCCGGGATCATCCTCTTCGCCTCACTCGCAGCCTTCTACTGCTTCCAGCACGCGGTGCAGGTCTTTGGGCCCGGGATCGCCGGAATGACCCTCTACCTGATGCCGCCGATGTCGATCGTCATGGCTGTCGTCTTTCTCGGTGAGCATTTCGAGTCGTACCACGCCGTCGGCATCGTGCTCGTAACAGGTGGCCTGATTCTCGCAACCGCCCCGGGCCGCAAGCCGGCCTAGGTGTGGCATCCGGCCGCGCGATCACACACCATCCCTTGATTTTAACGGGGTTTCTTCCCAAATATGTCAGGGAAAGGAAGTCAAGCCATGAAACAACGAAGCGCTAAATTTGGTATCGGGGACGTCGTACGGCACAAGGTCTTTCCGTTCCGTGGCGTCATCTTCGATGTTGACCCGGAATTTGCGAATTCCGAGGAGTGGTGGAATTCGATCCCGGCCGAAGTGCGCCCGCACAAAGACCAGCCCTTCTACCATCTGCTCGCGGAAAATTCCGAGACGGAATATGTGGCCTATGTCTCCGAGCAGAACCTGGAACGCGACCAGAGCAAGGAGCCACTGCGCAATCCGCAGATCCAGCAGATCTTTGAGATGGAGCAGGTCGGGCGCTACAAGCCGAAGATGAACTTCGCCCACTGAAAGATAGGCCGAACCCGAACGCACAGAAGCCCGCGTCTGATGACGCGGGCTTCTTGCATTTCAATCCTGTAAAGCGGATCAGTTGCCCTGCTTGGCAGCGTTCTGGGCGTCGGTGATCGCCTTGTTGCGCTCTTCCTGCTTCTTCTGCATGGCTTCCTGCAGCAGGCGCTGGCGCTCTTCAGCCTGCGACTGCGACATCGCTTCGCCGTCAAACGCCCCAGTGAAGCCGCTCAGCGGGATCTTGATCGGGTTCGGCGCGCGGCGGAAGTTGATCGAGGTGAACACAACCTCGCCACCCTTCTTCAGGCTGTCGATGATCGCATCCGTCAGCGGGATTTCGGCCGTGCAGCGGTCGGGAAGGCAAACGGCGTAGTCGAGCTTGGTGCCCTTGGCGCCGTCGATCTGCATCAGGACGCCTGGCGGGATGAGGCGCGCCGAGGGAACCGTGACCTGCAGCAGCTTGCGGTTGACCTTGCCTTCGACCGTGATCAGGCCAACGGCGGTGATCAGCTGGCCATTGGCCGCCACGAGCTGGTTCTGGACCACGCAGACGTCGGATTCTTCCTGCTTGGAGCAGGTCTTGAACCACTTGGACGGGGCCGCTTCCTGCGCCTGGGCGACAACCGGCATGGCGGTGGCGGCGAAGGACAGTGCGAGTGCAGACACAGCCGTCCGCGTTGCGTTGCTAAGTTTGAACATCATACGTATTCCGTCTCCTGAAAACCCCTGTCGCGCGGACTTTGGTGCCGCGTCATTCGCCGGTCTTGTCTGCCCTCACCTGTCGTTCAAATGAGGCAAATACATGACCTCGCGATCCGGCTCACCTGTTACAGTGTGGCGACCGGAATATCCAGCATTTCTTTGACACTGGATCGACTCACCCAGCCTAAATCCCACCCGCTTGTGTTGGTTTTATGGTGATTGTGCTAGCGTCCCGGCACATTCGAGATTCTATTCCGGGGAGGATCACAACCTTGCGCCGTCTGTTGTTCAGTCTTTTGCTGCTGCCTTTTGCCACCGTCGCACAGGCGCATCCCCTACACGGCATCGCCATGCATGGTGAGCCGGCGCTCTCTGCCGACTATACGCATTTCCCATACGTGATGCCGGACGTGAAAAAGGGCGGCAAGGTCAATTACGGCGTGGTCGGCACTTACGATGCGTTGAACCCATTTGTGCTCAAGGGCATGCGCACCACGGCACGCGGCGTCTGGGATCCGGAATTCGGCAATCTGCTCTATGAGCCGCTGATGACGCGCTCGGCAGACGAGCCCTTCTCGCTCTACGGCCTGCTGGCCGAAAGCGTCGAATGGGATGCGGACCGTACCTATGTGCAGTTCAACATCAATCCAAAGGCCAGATGGCATGATGGCAAACCGGTCACTCCCGAAGATGTGATGTTCACCTTCGAACTGCTGCGAGACAAGGGCCGCCCGCCCTTCAACGGCCGGCTGAATGCGGTCGCCAAGATGGAGAAGGTCGGCGATCACGGCATCAAGTTCACCTTCAACGAGAAGGCCAACAGAGAGACGCCGCTGATCTTCGCTTTGTCGACCCCGATCCTGCCGCAGCATGCGATTGATCCTGCGACCTTCGACCAGGGCGGGCTCGCCATCCCGGTCGGATCGGGTCCCTACAAGATCAAGGAGCTGAAGCCCGGCGAGAAGGTCACCTGGGCACGCGATCCCGACTATTGGGGCAAGGACATTCCCTCGAAGGTCGGCTTCGACAATTACGACGAGATCAGCGTCACCTATTTCCTGCAGGAAGCGACGCTGTTCGAAGCCTTCAAGAAGGGTGATATCGACATCTATCCCGATGGTGACGCCAATCATTGGGAGCGCGCCTATGACTTCCCGGCCGTGAAGAATGGCGATGTGGTGAAGGAGGCCTTCAAGCCGGGCCTTCCCTCCGGCATGCTGGGCTTCGTCTTCAACACCCGTCGTCCGATCTTTGCCGATGTGAAGCTGCGCGAGGCGATCAGCACCGCCTTCGATTTCGAATCGATGAACAAGACGCTCTTCGGCAATGCCTTTACCCGCACGCAGAGCTACTGGCAGAATTCCATGCTCGGCGCCTTCGGCAACGCGGCGGATGAAAAGGAACTGGCGCTTCTCGGGGCCGCCAAGGACAGGCTCTCACCGGAGATCCTGGCGGGGACCTATACCCAGTCGGCGACCGACGGCTCGGGCGGCGACCGCAAGGCACTGGCCAAGGCGGTGAAACTGTTCGGCGAGGCCGGCTACAAGATCGAGGGCGGAAAGATGGTCGATGCCTCCGGCAAACCGCTTTCCTTCGAGGTCATGAGTAAGAACGAGGGCCAGGAGAAGATGGCGATCGCCTTCCAGCGCAGCCTGAAGCTGATCGGGATCGACATGGCGATCCGGACGGTCGATGACGCCCAGTACCAGGCGCGTTCCAACAGCTTCGACTATGACATGGTCATCATGTCCTACACCTCGTCGCTCTCGCCTGGTGCCGAGCAGGTCAATCGCTGGGGTTCTGAATCCAGGGATGCCCAGGGCAGCTTCAACTATGCCGGTGTTGCCGATCCGGATATTGATCGCATGATCGAGGCGCTCTTGCAGGCCCGTGATCCCGCCGATTTCCAGGCTGCCGTCCGTGCCTATGACCGGCTTCTGGTCGCCGGTCACTATGTGGTGCCGCTCTATCATATCGGCGAGCAGTGGGTGGCGCGCTGGAAGCATATCGGTCGCCCAGAGACTGCCCCGCTCTACGGCTATCAGCGCCCGACCTGGTTCGACGCGCGGGTGCAGTAAGCCCCAAGCGTTTGACGCTGTGTTTCCGGGCTGGAGCTTGTCTCCGGCCCGCTTTGCTTTAAGGACGACCCATCACACGGCCAGAAAGGACTGTAAAATGGACCGCATCACCATCGACCTCGTATCCGACGTGGTCTGCCCCTGGTGTTATCTCGGCAAGGCGCGGCTGGAGCTTGCGATCGCCGAGGTGCAGGACGAAGTGAGCGTTGACATCAACTGGCGTCCCTACCAGCTGAACCCCGATTATCCGCCTGAAGGCGTTGACCAGCAGGTTGAACTGGCCAAGAAGCTTGGCGGCAAGGATAGCATGGACCGGGCCCATGCCCATCTGAAGGCGCTCGGTGCCGAGGTCGGAATCGCCTTCGACTTCGATGCCATCAAGGTCGGCCCGAACACGCTCGACGCCCACCGCCTGATCCACTGGGCCGGACAGGAGAGCCGCGAGGTACAGACCCGCGTCGTGGACATGCTGTTCAAGGCCAATTTCGAGCAGGGCCGCAATATCGGCGACGCTTCAGTGCTCCTCGACATCGCAACCGAAGCGGGTCTGTCCCGGCCGGTGATCGAATCGTTGCTCGCAGGGGATTCCGACGTGAGCCACGTGCTGTCGGAGGTCGAAGCGGCCAAGCAGATGGGCGTCAACGGCGTTCCCTTCTTCATCTTCGACCAGCAATATGCGGTCAGCGGCGCCCAGCCGCCGGCGGAACTGGCGAATGCGCTTCGCGAAATTGCCAAGGCGAAGGCCGAGGCCCTCCGCAATCTGAATTGACGGTTTTGACGAACACCCGTATCCCGGTGAGGCAACCTCCTCCCCGGGATCGTCATCTTGTCCGCTGACACCACCTTCAAGGGCATTCTGCTCGCCTTCATCTGCTTTGCCGCCTATTCCTTCAGCGATGCTGCCGTAAAGCTGGTTGAAGGGCGCGTGCCAGCCTTCGAGGCGGGTTTCATCGGCAGCCTGTATGGTTTCCTCGCGATCCCCTTCCTGATGAAGCGCGGCGATCGGTACACGGACCTGGTGCGCAGCACCAACTGGCCATTGTGGTGGCTGCGCTTCGTCTGCGCCACGGTCGGCACGGTTGGCAGCATCATCGCCTTTACCCGGCTGTCGATGGCAGAAGCCTTCTGCCTGATCTTCCTGTTGCCGTCCTTTGCCACGATCATGTCGGTGATCTTCCTCAAGGAGCAGGTCGGCATGAAGCGCTGGGCCGCCGTGGTCATCGGCTTCCTCGGCGTGCTAATGGTTCTGCGCCCCGGTTTCCGCGAGCTGGAAATCGGGCATCTGGCCGCCCTGATTTCGGGCTTTGCAGGCGGTGTGTCGATTGTGATCTACCGGGCAATCGGGCCGCAGGAGAAAAACATTTCCCTCTTCGGTGCCGGCCTGCTGGGCAATGTCATCCTGTGCGGGGCGCTGTCTCTGCCAGATTTTCAGATGCCTGGGGCCTATGACATGGGTCTGCTCGCCGCCTTCGGAATCCTGGCGGCGGTCGGCAATATTTTCATGATGCTTGCCTCCTTCTACGCACCGGCCGCCATCGTCGGGCCGATCCAGTACAGCCAGATGCTCTGGGCAATTCTGCTCGGTTATCTCGTCTTCGGCGACAAGGTCGATTGGCCGATGGGCATCGGGATCGCGCTGATCGTCGGGTCGGGGCTTTTGACGCTGATCCGCGAACGCAAGCGCGACACGCCGCTTCCGCCGCCGGTGGCCGGCAAGACGGACGCGGCGCTGGCGATCAAGCCGGAGGATGGCGAAGCGCGCCGGGAGAGTACCTGACTACTCGCTGTCAGGCTGCTTCGGCCTCGCCGATCACTCCACCGTTCAAGAAGATGAAACGATCGAACAGTGAGAGATCAAGCGGGTTGGGAAGACGGATATGGGTATGGCCGGGCAGGCCTCCCTGCTCCGCATCAAAGCGTCGATCGACCTGGGAGATGAAGATCATCACGAACCCATTCGCCTTCGCGTTGGCGCGCAACTGACGAACCTGATGCTCAAGATCCGGAGTTTCCCGTCGCTCGTTGAGCATCTGAAGGTAATCGATCACCGCTACAGTCCCGCGCGGCATGCCGTTCATCGAGGCGATGATGTAATCGGCATCGATGCGATCAGAATCATGAAGCTGGAATAGCCCGTCGAATTTTGACGGCGTCGCATGAAGCCGATGCATGCGCTCAAGGACTTCGCGTTCGGTATAGGCCAAGGTAAAAAACAGGCCGTGCTGACCTTTGCGCATGGCGTCTATGAGGATCTGCAGAGTAAGCAGCGTCTTGCCCTCCCCTGGTCGCGCAGCAACCAGCACCAGTTCACCAGCTTGCAAATCCCGATAGTCCATCCGGTTGGATGTTGCAGCACTGCGTCTTTCTGCAAGCAGGCTCCAACTGGGAAAACCCTGTTCGCGGGCGACCTCGTTAAGTGCTGCCGCCAGCGGAATGCCCTGCCGTCGGCTGATGAGACGTGCCTTGCGCTTCAAATAAAATAACGGAGTGAATTGCGTCATCGTGTTACCTCTGATGACGGGCAGAAATCGCAACCCCTCCTCATGCCGCGCCCGAATCTTCGGTTCGGATGTCAATCAACGCCCAGCATGAAAAATGCTTTCCCGAATGGAGGGGGGAGGCACGGGCCGTGCTCACCGCTAAATTAAACAGATTCGCCGAAAAACAGGAAGGGCCGACAGATCAGCCCTTCGCCAGTTCCGCCAGCTGCGTCATGACCACAGCCGCGCCTGCCAGCCGTTTTTCCGGCGTCGGCAGGTCGCGGGTCAGGAACACCGAGTGATCCGGCCTGATCTTCGCCATCGTGCCCTGCTTGGCGATGTAGCCAACCAGTGCTGCGGGATTGGGGAATTGCTTGCCGCGGAACTGGACGACGACGCCCTTGGGGCCGGCTTCCAGCTTCTCGACATTCGCGACCCGGCAGAGCGCCTTGATGTAGACGACCTTCAGGAGATGCTGGACCTCGACCGGCAGCGGGCCGAAGCGGTCGATCAGTTCGGCGCCGAAGCCGTCGATCTCTCTGAGATCGTCGAGTTCGCCGAGGCGGCGATAGAGCGCCATGCGCAGATGCAGATCCGGCACGTAGTTTTCCGGGATCATGACCGAGGTGCCGACCTGGATCTGCGGCGACCAGCCGGTATCGACCACTTCGTCCACACCCTTCACCTCGGCGACCGCCTCTTCCAGCATCTGCTGGTAGAGTTCGAAGCCGACTTCCTTGATGTGGCCGGACTGTTCTTCGCCGAGCAGGTTGCCGGCGCCACGGATATCCAGATCGTGGCTGGCAAGCTGGAAGCCGGCGCCGAGCGTGTCGAGCGATTGCAGGACCTTCAGGCGGCGTTCCGCACCTGCGGTCAGCACCTTGTTGACCGGCAGCGTGAGCAGCGCAAAGGCGCGGACCTTGGAGCGGCCGACACGGCCTCGGATCTGGTAGAGCTGGGCGAGACCGAACATGTCGGCGCGGTGGACGATCAGCGTGTTGGCCGTGGGAACATCGAGGCCGGATTCGACGATGGTCGTCGAGAGCAGCACGTCGTAGCGGCCTTCATAGAAGGCGTTCATGATGTCTTCGAGCTCGCTTGCGGCCATCTGGCCATGGGCGATTGCCACCTTCAGTTCCGGCACGTTCTCGTCGAGGAAGCTTTTCACATCCGCGAGATCGGCCAAGCGCGGGCAGACATAGAAGCTCTGGCCGCCACGATAATGCTCGCGCATCAGGGTCTCGCGGATAACCAAGGGATCGAAGGGCGAGATGAAGGTGCGCACCGCCATGCGGTCGACGGGTGGCGTGGTGATCAGCGAGAGTTCGCGCACGCCGGTCATGGCGAGCTGCAAGGTGCGCGGGATGGGCGTTGCCGAAAGGGTCAGGACGTGGACATCCGACTTTAGCTCCTTCAGGCGCTCCTTGTGCTTGACGCCAAAATGCTGCTCCTCGTCGATAATCAGCAGGCCCAGATTGGCGAAATTGACACCTGAGCCGAGCAGCGCATGGGTGCCGACGACGATATCCGTCTTGCCGTCTGCCACTTCCTTCTTGACGAGGTTCAGCTCCTTGGTGCCGACGAGGCGCGAGGCCTGCTGGACGCGGATCGGCAGACCCCGGAAGCGTTCGGAGAAGGTCTTGAAATGCTGGCGTGCCAAGAGCGTTGTCGGCACGACGACGGCCACCTGGATGCCGTTCATTGCGGCGATGAAGGCGGCGCGGAGCGCCACTTCCGTCTTGCCGAAACCAACGTCGCCACACACGAGCCGGTCCATGGGACGACCAGCGCCGAGATCGGAACGGACAGATTCGATCGCGGTTTCCTGATCTTCCGTCTCGTCATAGGGGAAACGGGCGGCGAATTCGTCGTAAAGGCCTTCCTGCGTCGTCAGAACGGGTGCAGAGCGGGTCATGCGTTCGGCGGCGATGCGGATCAACGCACCGGCCATATCGAGCAACCGCTTCTTAAGCTTGGCCTTGCGCATCTGCCAGGCGCCACCGCCCAGCTTGTCGAGCTGCACCTCGGTCGCCTCGCCGCCATAGCGGGAGAGCAGATCGATGTTTTCGACCGGCAGGAAGAGCTTGGCATCGTCAGCATAACGCAGCTCAAGGCAGGCATGCGGGGCACCGGCCGCCTCAATGGTGCGCAGACCGACAAAACGGCCGATGCCGTGCTCGGCATGAACGACGATCGAGCCTTCGTCGATGCCGGCGACTTCCGAAATGAAATCGGCGGCCCGCTTGCGGCGCTTGGAGCGGCGGACCATGCGGTCGCCGAGAATGTCCTGTTCGCCGATGATGACGAGATTGTTTGTCTCGAAGCCGCCTTCGAGGCTAAGGACGGCGGTGCCGGCCTCGCCCTTCTTGAGCTTGTCGACGTCTTTCAGCGCGGCGACGGGCACCAGCCGCTCCAGACCGTGTTCGTTCAGCACCTGCAGAAGGCGGTCGAGCGAGCCCTCGGACCAGCCGGACACGACAACCTTGGATCCGGCGGCGCGCTTGTCGGCGATATAGGTGACCGCCTGGCCGAAGACGTTGGCGCGGTTGCCCTCTTCACTAGCCTCGTTGGCGGCTTTTGCCCAGCGCGGCGTCGGGCGGGCATCGACCTCGATGACCAGACGGCTTTCACCGCCGGCTTCGGCAAAGGGTGTAATGCGGATCGGATCGAAGGCGTCGAGCGCCTTTCCGAATTCGCTGGCGCCGAGATAGAGCCGCTCTGGGGGCACCGGCTTGTAGGGCGTTCCCTGGGCGAGATGGCCCTTGCCGGGTGTGGCGCTGTTGAGACGTGCCTCATAGTAGTCGCGGATCAGCTTGGCGCGTTCTTCGGCTGCCTCACGTACGGTATGGTCGGTGACCATACGGAAGCCGCGTAAATAGTCGAAAGTGGTTTCCAGCTTGTCGTAAAACATCGGGAGCCAATGCTCCATGCCGGCATAGCGCCGTCCCTCGGAAACGGCGGCATAGAGCGCATCATCGCGGGTCGCTGCGCCGAACAGCGACAGATAGTTCTTGCGGAACCGGCTGATGCTCTCCGGCGTCAGCGTCACCTCGCTCATCGGGTTGAGATCAAGCGAACGGACCTGCGCGATCGTCCGCTGGCTTGCCGGATCGAAGGAGCGGATGCTTTCGAGTGTGTCACCGAAGAAATCGAGACGGACGGGCTCTTCCGCACCGGGCACGAAAACATCGAGAATGCCGCCGCGCACGGCGAATTCGCCAACCTCGCGCACGGTGGCGACACGGTCGAAACCGTTGCGCTCCAGGCGTGCGGCAATGTCGTCCATGCGCACCTGATTGCCGGGCTTGGCCGAAAAGCCGAGGCTGTCGATCACATCGGCCGGGGCCACCTTCTGCAGCATGGCATTGACCGTCACCAGCACGATCGCTGGATGCGGATTGAGATACAGCGCAATCAGGCCCGACAGTGCCGAGAGGCGGCGGGCAGAGACGTCCGCTGATGGCGAAACGCGATCGTAAGGCAGGCAGTCCCAGGCCGGCAGGCTCAAGACCGGGATATCGGGAGCGGCGAAGCTCAGCGTCTGTTCGATGTTCTGCAGCCGCTGTCCGTCGGAGACGACATAGGCGACGGGCCGGCCCTCACGTGCGAGTTCGGCGAGGATGAAGGCATCCATGCCGTCGGGCACATGGGAGAGCGTCAGGGCGGATTGTGCGCCGACAATCCGCTTCACATCGATCAGGGACATATCCGTTACTTTGCAGCGTGTTCTTCGCCCGTGACCGGCGAGAAATCCGGCCTGAGGGCGGCAATGCGTTCGAAGAGAGGTGTCTGGAGACGGGCGGGAACAGGCTCGGCGCCGGTGATGTAACGGACGAGGTCATTGTCCTCCTCGGCCATGATCACCTCGAGCTCGTCGAGTTCGGCCTCGGTCAGGCCTTCGATCTCAGCCTCGCAGAACTGGCCGAGCATAAGGTCCATTTCGCGGATACCGCGATGCCAGCAGCGGAACAGGATGCGCCGGCGGCGCGGATCGAGGTCGGCACTGCTTTTCACCAGTCCAGTCATATCGGCATCCTTCCAATTCTTGGGGCCTCTATAGAGCAGCGACCGGCAAATGTCAGCTTGCCAAAGGGGCAATTAACGAGGCATTTTGCCATCATCATGCGCCCTCACCTGCTCGATCCCCTCTTCGCCTCCGTGGCCTCGCTCAGCGGAGTGGGCCCCAAGCTCGCCCAGCTTCTCGCCACGCTGCTCGGGCGCGAGGATGCCGAGGACGCGCGGGTGGTTGACCTGCTCTTCCTCGCGCCACACAGGCTGATCGACCGACGGCATCAGCCGGGCATCGCCTATGCGAACCAGGGCTCGCTGGTGACGATTACCGGCCGCGTCGACCGACATCTGCCGCCCCCAAAGGGCAAGAGCAACCTGCCCTACCGCGTGATGCTGCATGACGAGACGGGGGAACTGGCGCTCACCTTCTTCCGCGTCAAGGGCAACTGGCTGGAAAAGGCATTGCCCGTCGACGAAGTCGTCATGGTTTCGGGCAAGGTCGACTGGTTCAACGGTCGCGCCTCGATGGTGCATCCGGACCTGATGGTGAAGGCGAGCGAGGCGGAAAACCTGCCGCTGGTCGAGCCGGTCTATCCGCTGACGGCGGGGCTCGGACCCAAGGTGCTGCGCAAGGCGGTGGAGGCTGCGGTCGAGCGCATGCCTGAAATGCCGGAATGGGCGGATGCGCCGCTCGCGACGAAACAGGGCTTTGCCAGCGTGCGCGAGAGCCTCGTGGCACTGCACAATCCGCGCGACGAGAAGGATATCGACCCGCAGGCGCCGGCGCGACGCAGGCTCGCCTATGATGAGTTTCTCGCCGGTCAGGTGTCACTTGCCTTGGTGAGGCAGAAGCTGAGACGCGTGCCGGGCACACCCATCAAGCCCACGGGCGAACTCAGCGGCAAGATCCGCGCTGCCCTGCCCTTCACACCGACCAACAGCCAGGTGGCGGCGATCGACGATATCCTCAAGGATATGGCCTCCGATCAGCGCATGCTGCGGCTGGTCCAGGGCGATGTCGGCGCGGGCAAGACGCTGGTGGCACTGTTTGCCATGGCAGCAGCCGTCGAGGCCGACGGACAGGCAGTGCTGATGGCGCCGACGGAGATCCTGGCGCGGCAGCACCATGCCACACTTGCCAAGCTCGGCGCGCCGGCCGCTCTGAAGATTGAGGTCCTGACCGGGCGCACCAAGGGCAAGGAGCGTGAAGCCATCCTGGAGCGGATCGCATCCGGCGAAGCGCAAATCGTCATCGGCACGCATGCGCTGTTCCAGGATGCCGTTGTCTACCGGAACCTCACACTCGCCGTGGTCGACGAACAGCATCGCTTCGGCGTGCACCAGCGCCTGCGCCTGACCTCCAAGGGCATCTCGCCACATATGCTGGTGATGACGGCAACGCCGATCCCGCGCACGCTGGTGCTGGCCGCCTTCGGCGACATGGATGTTTCCAAACTCACCGAGAAACCGGCGGGCCGCAAGCCGATCCAGACGGTGACCGTGCCGACAGAGCGTGTGCCCGATGTCATCGAACGGCTGAGGGCCGCGATCGCGGAGGGCAAGAAGGCCTACTGGATATGCCCGCTCGTCGAGGAGACGGAAGAAAGCGAGCTGATGTCGGCCGAGGAGCGGCAGTCGGTGCTGGCGCAGTTCATCAAGGCGCCGATCGGGCTCGTGCATGGGCGTATGGCAGGGCCGGAGAAGGATGCCGCCATGCTCGCCTTCAAGAACGGCGAGACGCGGCTGCTGGTCGCCACCACCGTTGTCGAAGTCGGCGTCGATGTGCCCGATGCGACGATCATGGTGATCGAACATGCCGAGCGTTTCGGACTTGCCCAGCTGCATCAGCTGCGCGGTCGCGTCGGGCGTGGCGATGAGGCCTCAAGCTGCATCCTGCTCTACAAGGGACCGCTCGGGGAAACGGCCAAGGCGCGGCTGTCGATCCTGCGCGATTCGGAGGATGGCTTCCTGATCGCCGAAGAGGATCTGAAGCTGCGTGGCGAAGGCGAATTGCTCGGCACCCGGCAATCGGGCACGCCGGGCTTCAAGATCGCGAGCCTGGAGCATCATGGCGATCTGCTGGAGATCGCCCGCAAGGACGCGGCCTATCTGCTGGAGCGAGATCCGGAGCTAACCTCGGAGCGAGGTCAGGCTGTCAGGACGCTGCTTTACCTGCATCGCCGCGACGAGGCGATCCGCTTCCTGCATGCGGGGTGAGTGGGGCGAGGTTCAGGAGCGGCCGGCGCGCTTGGGTGGCTCGACCGGGTCATCCGCCCCGAGAGCCTGGAAGGCCTCCATGGCGTCCGCGACCGTCGGCTTGTAGTCCGGCGTCACCAGGCCCGCCGAGATCAGCAGCTTCACGCCCTCTTCCGGGCTCATATCGAGCAGCATCAGCTTGCTGCGCGGCACGAACATCAGGAAGCCGGCGGTAGGCACAGGCGTCGGCGCGAGGAATACGGCGACCATTGCCTCGCCGTCCTGGTTGAGCCTCGCTGCAATCTCGCCCTTGGCATCCGTCGAGATGAAGACCAGTGCCCAGGTTCCGGCGCGGGGGAACTCGATCAGGCCGACTTTCTTGAAGGAATTGCCCTGCTCCTTCAGCACCGTCTCGAAGATCTGCTTGGTGCTCTTGTAGACGGTCCGGACCAGCGGCATCCGGTTCAGGATGTTTTCGCTGTAGGAGACGATCGAGCGGCCGATGAGATTGCGCCCGAGGAAACCGACAAGCGTGATGAAGACAACGGCGATCAGCAGACCTGTGCCGGGCACGGCGAATTTCAGATAGGCTTCGGGATTGTATCGATCCGGAAGGTAAGGCTTTACCCAACTGTCGGCCCAGCGAATGAAGGTCCAGGTCAGATAGATGGTGATCGCCATCGGCGCACAGATGATCAGGCCCGTGAGGAAGTTGTTCCTGAGCCGGGTGGCCATCGAAATTCTGTCAGAACCTTCGGTCATGCCCACCGTCATTGTGCAGTGCCGTAACGCTGCGGACAATGCCGGAGCGGCACCGACGGCGCAAGAGCAAGAATTGGGGCGGTCGCCCGCCCCGAACCTTGATCACTCCACCGTGACAGATTTCGCGAGGTTGCGCGGCTGGTCGACGTCGGTGCCCATGAAGACGGCCGTGTGATAGGCGAGCAGCTGAATCGGGATCGAATAGATCATCGGCGAGACGATCTCGGCGACCACGGGCAGAACGATGGTGGCCATGGTCGGGAGCTTGGAGGCGGCTGCCCCCTTGTCGTCGGTGATGAAGATGATCTTGCCGCCGCGGGCGGCCACTTCCTGCATGTTCGACACGGTCTTCTCGAAGAAGCGGTCGAAGGGGGCAATGACGATGACGGGCATGTTTTCGTCGATCAGGGCAATCGGGCCATGCTTCAGCTCGCCGGCGGCATAACCTTCGGCGTGGATATAGGAGATTTCCTTGAGCTTCAGCGCGCCTTCGAGCGCCAGCGGATAGCTGGTGCCACGGCCGAGATAGAGCACGTCCTTGAACTTGGAGAGATCGCGCGACAGGGCCTCGATCTGCGGCTGCACTGCGTTCAGGACCTGGCTCATGATGCGCGGCATCTCGGCGAGGCTCTTCACGAGTTGCTTCTGTTCCGTCTCGTCAAGCGTGCCGCGGGCGCGACCGGCAGCGACCGCGAGTGAGGCGAGGACGGTCAGCTGGCAAGTGAAGGCCTTTGTCGAGGCCACACCGATTTCCGGGCCGGCGAGGATGGGGAAAACGGCGTCCGATTCGCGGGCAATCGTCGATTCCCTGACGTTCACCACCGCGCCGATTTTCAGCCCATTGTCGCGGCAGTAGCGCAGCGAGGCGAGCGTGTCGGCTGTTTCACCGGACTGCGAGATGAAGAGCGCTGCCTGATCCTTCGACAGCGGCATTTCGCGATAGCGGAATTCCGAGGCGACATCGATCTCGACCGGCAGGCGGGCATAGCGCTCGAACCAGTATTTGCCGACGAGGCCAGCCAGATAGGCGGTGCCGCAGGCGGAGATGGCGAGGCCACGGAGGTTGGCGAAATCGATCTCGTTTGCCGCGTCCCGAACAGTATGATTGGCGAAGTCGACATAATGCGACAGCGCGTGTGAGATCACTTCCGGCTGTTCGTAGATCTCCTTTTCCATAAAGTGGCGATGGTTGCCCTTGTCGATCATGTAGGCGCTGGCCGAGGAGATCTGCACCGGGCGATCGACCGGATTGCCGTCGATGTCGAAGATATGGGCGCCCTGCTTGCCGATGACAGCCCAGTCGCCATCATGGAGATAGGCGATGCGGTTGGTGAAGGGCGACAGCGCAATCGCGTCCGAGCCCAAGAACATCTCGCCATCGCCGAAGCCGATCGCGAGCGGCGGGCCGGAGCGGGCCGCCATGATGGTCGAGGGATCGTCGCTGAAGATGACGGCGAGCGCATAGGCGCCGGTCACATGGCGCAGCATCTCGTGCATTGCCTCGCGACGACCGAGGCCCTGGCGGCGATACTTGGCCAAGAGCTGGGCTACGACTTCGGTGTCGGTCTGGGTGGTGAAGACGGCGCCTTCGGCAGCGAGCTCTTCCTTGATCTCCGAGAAATTCTCGATGATGCCGTTGTGGACGACGGCAACGCCATCGACGAAATGCGGATGCGCATTGGTCTCGTTCGGCACGCCATGCGTTGCCCAGCGTGTGTGGGCAATCCCGATATTGCCGGGCAGCGGATCACCGGCGAGCTTGGTCTCGAGATTGAAGAGCTTGCCTTCGGCGCGGCGGCGGTCGAGTTTGCCGTCGTTGATGGTGGCGACACCGGCGGAATCATAGCCGCGGTATTCGAGCCGCTTCAAGGCGTCGACGAGACGCTCCGCCACGGGCTTGTTACCGACAATGCCGACGATGCCGCACATGAAATTCTCCGTTTCGTATCAACCACGCGGACTGTTCCTAGCGGTTCCGCCGCAATAGGCAATTGTGCGTGAGGTCAAATTGCGTTTCGTCTCGTAATGCAACGCAGCATAACGTCTCGTGAAGCCGGCTAACCCGCTGACTTCTGCGCCTTCTTGGCGGCCTTGATTGCCAGATTGCGCTCGCGGATGACAGCAGCGCGGCCTGGCTTCATCTCCTGGCGGGCACGACCGAAGGCGAGCGTGTCGGCTGGCACATCCTCGGTGATGACGCTGCCGGAGGCGATGAGGGCGCCATCGCCAATCGAGACGGGCGCGACGAGGGATGAATTGGAGCCGATGAAGGCCCCTGCCCCGATCCGGGTTTCGTGCTTGTTCACGCCATCATAATTGCAGGTGATAGTGCCGGCACCGATATTGGTCTCGGCACCGACGAAGGCATCGCCGATATAGGTCAGATGGTTGACCTTGGCGCCCTTGCCGATCTCGGCCTTCTTCACCTCGCAGAAATTGCCGACCTTTGCGCCTTCGGCGAGGTTGGCGCCCGGCCGCAGACGGGCAAATGGTCCAACGGTCGCTCCAGCCGAGACATGCGCACCTTCGAGATGCGAGAAGGCATGGATCACGGCACCACCTTCGACCGTCACACCGGGGCCGAAGACGACATTCGGCTCGATCAGGGCGTCCTGCCCGATGACGGTGTCGTGGCTGAGGAAGACGGTTTCAGGTGCAATCATGGTCACGCCGGAGATCATCAGTTCAAGGCGACGGCGCTCCTGCCACAGACGCTCGATCATCGCCAGCTCGGCGCGGTTGTTGCACCCGGTCAGTTCGCTTTCCGGTGCATCGACGGCAACCGCCTTGCCCCCGAGCGAACGGGCGATCTCGACGACGTCTGTCAGGTAGTATTCGCCCTTGGCGTTGCTGTTTCCGATGCGGGTGAGCAGGTCCAGGGCCTTCTTGCCATTGATGGCCATCAGACCGCTGTTGCACCAGGTAACGGCGCGTTCGGCCTCTGTCGCATCTTTTTCCTCGCGGATGGCGACCAGTTCGCCATTTTCGACCAGCAGCCGACCGTAGCCGGTCGGCGTTGCCGTGTGGAAACCGATAACGACGACGTCCGCTCCACCCGACAGAGCCTCGCGGGCAGCCTTCAGGGGGGCAGCAGTAATCAGGGGAACGTCGCCATAAGCGACAAGAATCTCGTCATAACCCCGGGCGATTGCCGCACGGGCCATCAGCACGGCATGGCCCGTGCCGAGGCGCTCGGTCTGCAGGACGCTTTCCACGGATATGCCATCTACCCCGGCGGCAGCCGCAACCTTCTCGGCATCGCGACCGAGCACCAGCGCGACATCCGATACGCCGGATGCGGCAATCGAGGCCATGACATGCGCGATCATCGGGCGACCGCCGACGGGATGCAGGACCTTGGACATCGAGGATTTCATGCGGGTGCTGTCACCGGCGGCAAGAACGACAGCAAGACAGGTGCGGGTCATGGACGGCTCCGGGCATGAGGAAGGCGAATCTCACTAGCCTCCACAGAGAGGAGCCGCAAGCGGAAACAGACGCATCAGCCGGGACGAGATGATCCTTCGATCGCCGCAAGCGCGGCCGCGCGGCCGCGCTGGATGACGGTTTCCATCGCAATACGCGCGCCGTTCTGATCGCCCTGCTCGATCGCTGCAACGATAGCGAGATGCGCGTTGACGATGCCATCGCCGCGGGGCCCACCGCCTGTCTGCTGGTACGTGAGCGTGAAGGCGCCGTCGAGGGCGGCCTTGATGAACCCCACCATGCTGTCCATGAACAGATTGCCACCGACCAGGGTCAGATAGATGTGGAAACGCAGATCGGCTACGGCCTGATCCCGCCAGCTGAGATCCGGGGACCCCAGCAGCATGGCATAGCCGCGCAGTTCGGCACAGTCTTCGGCAGTGGCGCTCGCCGCCGCGAATGCGGCGGTGGCGGGCTCAAGGACCAGGCGGATGTCGTAGAGTTGGTCGATGAACTCGCGGGTAACGCCGCTTTCGAAATGCCAGCGCAGCACGTCTTCATCAAGCATATCCCAATGACAACGCTCCGTGACCCGGGTCCCGACGCGGGACTTTGCAATGACCAGCCCCTTGGCGGCCAGGGTCTTCATGGCTTCGCGAAGGACGGATCGCGATACATCGAAACGCTGTTCGAGATCGACATCGCCGGGAAGCGTCTCGCCGATGTCGAAGTCGCCACCGACAATCGCAAGTCCAAGCTGTTCGACGACCTTTGCGTGACTTGTGCGAAGATGCGTAACAACGCTCAGATCGCGAACTTCTTCCTTACGCATGCCGCCTCGCATTTCAGACTGTATCGCGGGCTATTATACGAAAGACCAATCTTGGTGAAGTCGGTATCTGAGTGTTTCCGTATTTTTAGGTGATCTCAAAAAGAAAGGGCGCAATGTGCGCCCCTTCAGGTTGCATAGATCTTCGCAGATTACTGCGGAAGCTTGTCGTCTACACCTTCGATGTAGAAGTTCATGCCGAGGATGGTGCCGTCGTCAGCCGACTCACCTTCCTTCAGCCAAGCCGTGCCATCCTGCTTGTTGAGCGGGCCGGTAAAGGGCTTCAGCTCGCCGGACTTGATCTTGGCTTCGGTGTCCATCGCCATGGCCTTCACGTCATCAGGCATGTTGGTGTAGGGCGCCATGGACATGATGCCGTCCTTGAGGCCCTCGAAGGTCTGCGCCGAAGTCCAGGTGCCATCGATCACGGCCTGGGTGCGCTTGATGTAATAGGGCGCCCAGGTATCGACGATGGCGCTCAGCTGCGCCTTCGGGCCGGCTGCGATCATGTCGGAGGCCTGACCGAAAGCCTTCAGGCCGCGCTCCTCAGCAACCTGCATCGGAGCGGTCGTGTCGGTGTGCTGAGTCAGAACGTCGACGCCCTGATCGAAGAGGGCCTTGGCGGCATCGGCTTCCTTGCCCGGGTCGAACCAGGTGTTGACCCAGATGACCTTCAGCTTGAACTCGGGGTTCACCGTGCGGGCGCCATGCAGGAAGGCGTTGATGCCGGCGACGACTTCCGGGATCGGGAAGGATGCGATGTAGCCGGCGACGCCGGTCTTCGACATCTTGCCGGCGATCTGACCGTTGATGAAGCGGCCTTCATAGAAGCGCGAATTGTAGGTGGCGACATTGGCTGCGGTCTTGTAGCCGGTCGCATGTTCGAACTTCACGTCCGGGAACTTCTCAGCAACCTTCAGGGTCGCATCCATGAAGCCGAAGGAGGTGGTGAAGATGATGGCGCAGCCGGAACGGGCCATACGCTCGATGGCGCGCTCGGCATCCGGGCCCTCCGGCACGTTTTCGAGGTAAGGCGTTTCGATCTTGTCGCCGAAATGGGCCTGGAGCTGCTGGCGGCCGATGTCGTGGGCCTGGGTCCAGCCGCCATCGGTCTTCGAACCGACATGGACGAAGCACGCCTTCGTCTTGTCCTGGGCGGCGGCAGGTGCCGCGACGCTGACGATTGCCGCTGCCGAAGCGGCGAGCGCGAGGAGGATGTTCTTCATGGATTACCCCTGTCTGGTTAGGTTGAAGCTTTTGTTTTGATTATCTATCCGGCACGAACGGCTTGCCAAGGCAGGCCGGCGTGTTGATCAGCGTCGTACGGCGATTATGGGAGATTATGATCAGCACGACAATGGTTGCCGCATAGGGTAGCGCGGACAGAAATTGCGAGGGAAGGCCGATGCCGAGCGCCTGGGCGTGCAGCTGGCCGATGGTGACCGCGCCGAAGAGATAACCGCCGGCGAGAACCCGCCAGGGCCGCCATGCGGCGAAGACGACGAGGGCGAGCGCGATCCAGCCTCGGCCGGCCGACATGTTCTCCACCCATTGCGGCGTGTAGACGAGCGACAGCTGCGCGCCGGCGAGACCGGCACAGGCGCCGCCGAACATCACGGCAAGATAACGGGTGCGAATGACGGGCAGCCCGAGCGTATGTGCCGAGCCATGGCTGTCACCGATGGCGCGAAGTTTGAGACCCGAACGGCTCTTGAACAGATACCAGTTCACCCCGGCAACCAGCGCGATCGACAGATAGAAGAAGAGATCCTGGGCAAACAGGATCGGCCCGATCACCGGAATATCGGAAAGCAGCGGGATGACGATCGGCTGCATCTTGACGCCGGGAACACCCACGACGCTTTCACCGACCATGCCGGATACACCAAGACCGAGGATGGTCAGCGCGAGACCCGTCGCGACCTGGTTGGCGACCAGCGTCAGCGTCAGGAAGCCGAACAGCAGCGAGAAGATCGCGCCCGTCGCGATGCCAGCGAGAACGCCGACATAGGGCGAACCCGTCATATTGGTGGCTATGAAGGCACAGACCGCGCCGATGATCATCATGCCCTCGACGCCGAGGTTCAGCACGCCGGAGCGCTCGGTAACCAGTTCGCCCATGGCGGCAATCACCAGCGGGGTCGAGGCGGTAATAATGGTCAGAAGGATGGCTTCAAACATCGTCACGCACCCTTCGTGGACGCATTGCGGGCACGGTCGAAGACGAGGCGCACCTTGTAGAGGATGAGCGTATCGCAAGAGAGCACGAAGAACAGCAGCAGCCCCTGGAAGACGCGCGTCACCTTGTCGGACACGCCAATCGACAGCTGCGCGCCCTCCCCGCCGAGATAGGTCAGCGCCAGCACGAAGCCGGAGGCGATGATACCGAGCGGATTGAGACGGCCGAGAAAAGCGACGATGATCGCCGTGAAGCCGTAACCCGGCGAGATCGTCGGCTGCATGTGGCCGATAGAACCGGAAACTTCGGCAATGCCGGCGAGCCCTGCAAGCGCGCCGGAGAACATCATCGAGAACCAGACCATCTTGCGAGACGAGAAGCCGGCGAAGCGCCCTGCCCGCTCGGACTGGCCGAGCACCACCACCTGGAAGCCCTTGAGCGTGTAGCGCATCATGAACCAGACGGCGACGGCCGCGACCAGTGCAAAGACGATGCCGAGATGAGCACGGCCCGAATCGAGGATCTCGGGCAGTACCGCCTCGGGTACGAAGGAGCGTGACTGCGGGAAGTTGTAACCCGCCGGATCCTTCCAGATGCCGCGCGTCAGCCAGTCGAGCAGAAGCTGCGCGATATAGACCAGCATCAGGCTGGTGAGAATCTCGTTGGTATTGAAACGGGTCTTGAGCAGCGCCGGGATCGCGGCATAGGCGGCGCCACCGATCGCGCCCATGACAAGCATCATCGGCAGGAGCAGCGGCGAGGTCCACTCATAAAAGGTGATCGGCAGGATGGAGCCGACGATCGCACCGGCGATGAACTGACCTTCGGCGCCGATATTCCAGTTGTTCGAGCGGTAACAGACGGAAAGCCCGACGCCGATGAGGATCAGCGGAGCCGCCTTTACCGCGAGTTCATGCAGCGACCAGACCTCGAGCAGTGGCTCGATAAAGAAGCTGTAGAGGGCCGAAACCGGATCCTTGCCGAGCATCGCGAACATGATGCCGCCGAAGAAGACGGTCAGTGCCAGAGCAAGTAGCGGCGAGACGATGGCAAAGAGGTTCGACTGGCGGGAGCGGCGTTCAAGTTCAATGCGCATGGGCCGCCTCCGGGGCAGTCTGCAGACCGTGAACGCCACCCATGAGGATGCCGATGCGTTCGCGGGTCATGGTCGAGGCGGGATAGGCGTCGGACAGCTTGCCTTCGGAGATCGCTGCAATCGACGTCGCGACCTCGAAAATCTCGTCCAGATCCTGGCTGATGACGACGACGGCAGAGCCACTCTTGGCGAGGTCGACAAGGGCCTGACGGATGCGGCTCGCGGCCCCTGCGTCGACGCCCCAGGTGGGCTGGTTGACAACGAGCACCGACGGTTGCCGATCGAGCTCGCGGCCAACGATGAACTTCTGCAGGTTGCCGCCCGAAAGCGAGCCGGCAGCTGGATCATCACCGCTCTTGCGCACATCCATCATCTCGGAGATCCGGCGGGCAGCCTGCTGAACGAGGCCATGGCGGATCAAGCCGATCTTGCCGCCAGTGAGATAGGCGGTGCGGTCGGAGGCATTGCGCGACAAGAAAAGGTTTTCCGACAGGCTCATGGCCGGGATCGCCGCGTGGCCGTGCCGTTCCTCAGGCACGAAGCCCGCGCCGAGCAACCGGCGCTCGTTGATCCCGAGGCGCCCGACGGACTTGCCGCGCAGCTGAACCGAATCGGGGTTTTGAACCGGATATTCGCCGGAGAGCGCATCGAAGAGTTCGCTCTGGCCGTTGCCGGCCACCCCTGCAATCGCCAGGATCTCCCCTGCCTTCACAGTCATCGAGAGGTTCTTGAGCGGCATGGCGAAGGGCGTCCGCGGGCTGACGGAGAGGTCCGTGACCTGCAACTGCACCGCACCGTCTGCCGGCGGCTCCACCTTTTCGACGCAGGCGACGTCCGCACCCACCATCATCCGGGCGAGAGAAGCCGGCGTTTCCTGGCGTGGATCGCAGGCGCCGGTCATCTTGCCGTGGCGGAGCACGGTGGCGCGATCACAGATGCGCTGCACTTCTTCGAGGCGGTGGCTGATATAGAGAACGGAACGGCCTTCAGCCTTGAGCTTGAAGAGTGTTTCGAAGAGCCTGTCCGCCTCCTGCGGCGTCAGCACCGAGGTCGGTTCGTCGAGAATGATGAGCTTCGGGTTTTGCAATAGCGCCCGGACGATCTCGATGCGCTGGCGCTCGCCAACCGAGAGATCGGCCACATGGGCGTTGGGATCAAGCGGCAATCCATAGGCGACCGAAAGTTCCGCTGCCTTTTTCGAGAGATCGGAGATCGAGATCTTCTCGTCGAGCGACAGCGCGATGTTTTCGGCGACCGTGAGCGCTTCGAAGAGGGAAAAATGCTGGAAAACCATGCCGATGCCGAGTCGGCGGGCAGCGGCTGGATTGGGGATGACGCGGTTCTGGCCTTCCCAGCCGATCGTGCCGGCGGACGGCGCAAGGATGCCGAAGAGCATCTTGACGAGTGTTGACTTTCCGGCGCCGTTTTCGCCGAGAAGCGCATGAATCTCGCCATGGCCGATATCGAGGTCGATGCCATCGCAGGCCTTGAAACTGCCGAATAGCTTCGTCAGCCCCCGCACGGTCAGAAGCGGCTTGTCACCCTCGGGCGATTGATGCGGCACAGGTCCCCCTTGCATTGCCATGCGTCCCGGCCAGGTCTTGCGCCTAGTCCATCGCTCAATTCATAACCGGTTTGCGGCAGCGCACAATATATAGGCAAAAGTTTTTTTTGGTTTTGCCCAGACGCGTTCGAAACTCGGTCAGTCGCGACGACCGAGAGCCGGGAAGAACTGCAGCACGCCCCCGATCACGTAGAGATAGAGACCGCTGACGATCATGCCGATCACGACCCAGGTCGGCGAATTGAAATGAAGCAGCAGCGCATAGCCGCCAAACCCGCACCAGAGGAGGAAAACGGCGAGATTGAGCGGACGCAGGCGCTTGACGCGGACCGGATGAAGGAAATGGATCGGCAGAAAAGTCAGGAACACCGAGGCCAGCACGACCACCAGAGCCGTGGTGGCGCTGGCATCGATGACAAACAGCGTGAAGATCAGCATGTTCCAGACAACGGGGAAGCCGGAGAAGAAATACTCGTCCGTTTTCATCCCCATGTCGGCATAGTAGATGGCGCTCGACACCACGATCAGGCCGGCAGCGACGAAGGACCACGGCTCCCCGATCATGCCGCTCTGATAGAGCGCAAAGGCCGGCAGAAGCACATAGGTGACATAATCGATGATGTTGTCGAGCGTATCGCCGGACCAGTTCGGCAGGACTTCCTTGACGCGAACCTTGCGGGCAATCGGGCCGTCGATACCATCGACGAGCAGGGCAAGTCCCAGCCACCAGAACATATCGACGAAGCGCATTTCGGCGGCCGCAACAACCCCGAGAAAAGCCAGGAAAGAACCTGAAGCGGTGAGAATATGCACCGAAAAAGCGCGGATTTCGGCGTATGGCACACGCTTGTAGTTGAAGATCTTCATCCTGGCTCCAGGTCGACCGCAATCGGGAGAAACGGTATCGGACGAAATGACGCGGTTTGCAACACAAGTGCCGGACTATGCCCCGATTTCGGCGCAGCGATTGCCGGTGGCTGCGCCATTTCGGCCCATGGATTTTGGCGCACCGGCGATCTAGATAGAGGTTATGTCACGCCAACCCGGGACCCTCAGGATGCAGCACGACCACGACATTGCCGTCATCGGCGCCGGACCGGCCGGTCAGATCGCCGCCATCGCCATGGCACGCGGCGGTCGCCGCGTCGTTCTGGTCGGCCCGGAGCCGGATGGATCCGATCGACGCACCACGGCCCTGATGGACCAGTCGCTGGCGATGATGCAGCGGCTCGGTCTGTGGCAGCACCTGGAGACGCAGACCGCCCCGCTCGCGGTGATGCAGATCATCGACGGCACCAGACGCCTGTTGCGGGCGCCAACGGTCGCGTTCCGCAGCGCCGAAATCGGGCTTGACGCCTTCGGCTACAACATTCCGAATGCCGCCCTGCTTGCCGTGCTCTCCAAAGCCGTGGCGTCGGAACCGCTGATCAGCCGGAAAACGTCGACGGCTCAGACGATCGATGTCGGCGCCGAGGCCGTCACCCTTGGTCTCGACGGCGAGACGGTCTCGGTCGATTTCGTCATCGGCGCGGACGGACGGCGATCGAGGACCCGCGAGAGCGCCGGCGTCGGGGTGAAGACCTGGTCCTACCCGCAGACGGCCGTGGTGATGAATTTCGTCCACACGCTCCCCCACCAGAACATCTCCACGGAGTTTCACACCGAATCGGGGCCCTTCACCCAGGTGCCCTTGCCTGGCTTGCGCTCGAGCCTCGTCTGGGTGGTGACGCCGCAGGAGGCGGATCGCCTGACCTCGCTGACCGCTGATCAGTTGTCGGCGGAGGTCGAGGGCCGCATGCAGTCGATGCTCGGAAAGGTGTCCGTGGAGGAAGGCGTGCAGGCCTGGCCACTGTCTGGCATGACCGCCGTTCATTATGGCAAGGGACGAGCCGCCTTTGTCGGCGAGGCAGGTCATGCCTTCCCGCCGATTGGCGCCCAGGGCCTCAATCTCAGCCTGCGCGACATCGCGGCCCTGGAGGAAATCCTCATCGATCGCGGTCCGGCACCCATCGCTGCCGACAGTGGCGACCGGTTCGACCGGAAGCGTCGGCTCGACATTGCGAGCCGAACGGCGAGCGTCGATCTGTTGAACAGGTCCCTGCTCTCAGGGCTGCTTCCGGTTCAGATGGTCCGGGCGGCCGGATTGCAGGTCCTCGCGAGCGTCGGCCCCTTGCGCAACCTTGTCATGCAGGAGGGGGTTGCGCCCGGTCGTGGCTTGAAGAGCCTGCCGCAGCTGTTACGGAAAAAGGTCGGGCGGTAAGACGCCACTCTTGACCGCAAAGAGAAGTGCCGAGACCGAAAACACCGAGATGACCGTGGTGATCAGGATCGTGGCTGAAGCCCGCTCCTGCCAGACCCCGTATTGCTGGCCGATGACGAAGACATTGGTTGCCGTCGGCAGCGAGGCGAGCAGGATTGCCGTGTAGACCCAAAGCGGATCGAACTTGCCGACGAAGCTCAGGACGACATAGACCAGGATCGGATGCAGGACGAGCTTGATCGGTACGATGTAACCGATCTCGACCGGAATGCGCCTGAGTGGGCGCAGCGCCAACGTCACCCCCATGGCAAACAGGGCGCAGGGCGCTGCCGCCTGAGCGAGATAGTCGATGAGGCGCTGCAGGGCGATTGGCGGCTCGAAGGACGAGGCGGCGGCCAGAAAGCCGATCAGCGTTGCGATGATGAAGGGATGCGTCAGGATCTTGCGGCCGACGTCGAGCGCGAGCTGCAAGGGCGGGCGCTTGTCACCACCGGCAAAGGCCATCAGTGCCGGTGCGGCGATGAAGTGGGCGGCGTTTTCGAAGCAGAAGACCAGCGCCACTGGAACAGCAGCCTTTTCGCCGAAGGCAAGCAGGGCAAGACCCGGCCCCATGTAGCCGATATTGCCATAGCAGCCCGCCAGCGACTGGACGGTCGACTCGGCAATGCTGTTGCCGCGAACAAGACGGCTGATGATGAAGACAAGCACGAAAATGCTGTAGGTTGCGGCTAGGCAGGCCGCGATGAAGTCGATGCGGGTCAGCTGTTCGATCGGGGTGCGGGAGACAAGCTTGAAGAACAGTGCCGGTAGCGAAACGTAGATCACGAAGAAATTCAGCCAGCCGAGCGCCTGGGCCGAATGATCACCGAGCCGGCCCGAGACATATCCGATGAGGATCAGGCCAAAAAACGGCAGTACCAGCGCGACAATCTCGGCCATCGGCAGTCTCCATACGGACGCCCCCGCGCGCCCGTTCCGGACTTAGCCGATTTGCGACAGGATTGGAAAGGTCTGCTGGAACCAGATCGCCATGTCAGAGACGTAACCGAAGATGAAGGCGAGGCCCGTCAACACCAGGAGACCGCCCATTGCCTTCTCCACCAGCCCGAGATGGCGGCGGAAACGGGTGAGAAAGCGCATGAACGCCCCGGAGAACCCGGCTGCAATCCAGAAGGGCACCGCCAACCCCAGCGAATAGATGGCAAGCAGCAGCGCGCCATCGCCCACGGTTTCCTTGGAGGCGGCAACGCCCAGGATGGCGCCGAGCACGGGGCCGATGCAGGGTGTCCAGCCGAAGGCAAAGGCAAGGCCCATGACATAGGCGCCGGACAGCGTTGCCGGTTTGCCGCCACTGGCGAATCGGTATTCCGACGACAGGATGCCCAGCCGGAAGAGGCCGAGGAAATTCAGGCCCATGATGATGATGATGACGCCGCCGAGCTTGGCCAGCAGGTCCATGTGCTGCCTCAGAAGCCCGCCGATCGTCGAGGCGCCGGCACCGAGGGAGACGAATACGGTGGCGAAACCGAGGGTGAAGACCAGCGACGTCAGCAGCACCGTGCGCCGGGCTGCGGCGTTCTGGGTGGACTGACCGTCACGGAACTGGTCGACCGAAATCCCGGCCATGTAGCAGAGATAGGGCGGCACGAGCGGCAGTACGCAGGGAGACAGAAAGGACAAGGCCCCCGCCAGAAGCGCACTGAAAAAGGAAATATCGGCAATCGACACGACAGACTCCGGGACCCGAACGGCGCCCTTCCTAATCCGCGCGCTGCCCGCTTGCCAATCACCTTTGCGTACGCTGCGACAACTAGGCTGCATTTTGCTGGCAAAACTGCATTTTTGCGGTTGACCGGTCGGGGGCGCCTGCATATGTTCCGCGCACTTCTTGGGGCGGCGCAAAAACCGCACGGGAGAGCGTAGCTCAGCCGGTAGAGCAACTGACTTTTAATCAGTAGGTCCAGGGTTCGAATCCCTGCGCTCTCACCACTCTCAAGATGTTCATACCGGCGACATGGGCAACATCACCGACCCAAGACACGGGTGAAACGCGTGGTGAACGGTTTCCCAAAGCTTTCTGGCCATTATCCATTCGAGGTCGGTGCGGCTGAAGAACAGCTTGCCTGTCTTGCGTGATACGCCCTGCCGATCCCTGCGCCCCGCACGTGTAAAGCGGCGAGCAGACGCCGTTCCTTCGTTCCTCGGGTCGCACAAACACCAACCTTACCAATCTTTCACTGTCCTTTCCTCGCCGAAAGTCTATCTGCATAGCCATGGAAGCTGATGCCCTTGATACCGATCAAGGGGCTTGGCGCCGGCCTGGTCCAAGGTCCGGTGAAGCAGAATGATTGAGACGGAGCAGACGTGAGCGACAACCCGAACCCCAAGACCTCGTCCGAGACGGAAGAGCTGAAGGCGATGCTGGCCAGCGCCGCGCGTCCGAAGGCCCGCTGGGGCCTGCGTTTCCTCGGTCTGCTTGCAATCCTTGGGCTTGGCTACGGCGCCTATCTCTGGTCGGCGGGCGGAACCACTGTCAGCTATACCACCGCCGAGTTGAAGCCCGGCGACCTGACCGTGGTCGTCACGGCAACCGGTTCCGTGGAGCCGACCGTTCAGGTCGACGTTTCCTCGGAACAGTCGGGCACGGTTCGCGAGGTGCTTGCCGACTTCAACAGTGAGGTGAAGAAGGGCGACGTACTGGCGCGCCTCGACACCGACAAGCTGAACGCCGACCTGAAAGCCAAGGAGGCGGCCCTCGCTTCCGCCCGCGCCTCGGTCTCCAAGGCCCGCGCCGACGAACAATCGGCCAAGTCCAAGCTCGACCGTCAGACCACGCTCGTCTCCAGCCGCGTCTCCACCCAGCAGGATCTCGACACCGCCGAGTATACCTACCAGGCGGCGTCCGCCGCGCGCCAGAGCGCCGAAGCCGATGTCATCTCAGCGGAAGCCGCCCTCGAACAGGCAAAGCTCTCGGTATCCAAGGCAACGATCGTCTCGCCGATCGACGGCATCGTTCTCTCGCGCAATGTCGACACCGGCGCCACGGTCGCAGCCTCGCTCGAAGCCCCGACGCTCTTCACCCTAGCCGGAGATCTGCGCCAGATGGAGCTGCAGGTCTCGATCGACGAGGCCGATGTCGGCCAGGTCGCCGTCGGCCAGGCCGCCACCTTCACGGTCGATGCCTTCCCCGACCAGCGTTTCCCCGCCGAGATCACCTCGATCCGCTACGCTGCCGAAACCGTCAGCGACGTCGTCACCTACAAGGGCATTCTCTCCGTATCCAATGACGATCTTCTGCTGCGCCAGGGCATGACCGCGACGGCCGATATCGTTGTCCAGTCGGTGAAGAACGGCCTGCTGATCCCCAATGCCGCGCTGCGCTATTCCCCGCCGGCGACCACCGGGACGGGGACCACCGGCGGCGGCAGCGGCGTCTTCAGCCTTTTCCGCCCGCCCCGTGAAGCGCCGCAAAGTGCGCCCGAACCTGAGGGCAACGAGCGCACCATCTGGCTGCTGCGCAACGGCGTACCTGTCGCCGTCAACATCGAGATCGGCGCCTCCGACGGCCAGAACACGGTTGTCGTCAAAGGCGACGTCAAGGAGGGCGACCAGGTCATCACCGACCAGGCCGTCCGCAACGGCTAAGGCGCGCCATGGCCTCCTCCCCGCTCCTCGAATTTCGCCAGATCTCCCGCATCTATGGACGCGGCGAGGCAACCATCCGTGCCCTCGACCGGGTTGACCTGTCGATCGAGCGCAACGAATTCGTCGCGATCATGGGCCCGTCCGGCTCCGGCAAATCGACCGCCATGAACATCCTCGGCTGCCTCGATGTGCCGACATCAGGTCAGTATTTCTTTCAAGGTATCGACACATCAGGCTTCGACCGCGCGCAATATACGCTGCTGCGCCGCCACATGCTGGGCTTCGTCTTCCAGGGCTTCAACCTGCTCGCCCGCACCTCGGCGGTCGAAAATGTCGAACTGCCGCTGGTCTATCGCGGCATGGACGGGCGTGAACGGCGGGCCCGGGCGCTGAAGGCGCTGTCGCAGGTCGGCCTTAGCGGACGCGAAAACCACACCACTCAGGAACTTTCCGGCGGCCAGCAACAGCGCGTCGCGATTGCCCGCGCGATCGTCACCAGCCCCGCCGTGCTGCTCGCCGATGAACCAACCGGCAATCTCGACACCAAGACCAGCCGGGAGATCATGGAACTCATCACCGGCCTCAACCGCGATCACGGCATCACGGTGATTATGGTCACCCACGAAGACGATATCGCCGCCTATGCGAAGCGGACCCTGCGTTTTGTCGATGGCCAAATCCAATCCGACAGCGGGATCGAGGAGGCACGCGCCCATGTTCGGTGAAACCCTGAAACTGGCGCTGCGCGCCATCCGCCGCAACCTTCTACGCTCCTTCCTCACCGTGCTCGGCGTCGTGATCGGCGTGGCCGCCGTCATCGCCATGGTGACGATCGGCAACGGCACGACCGCCCAGGTCACCAGCGAAATCTCCAAGCTCGGCACCAATCTGCTCTTCGTCCGTCCCGGCCAGTTCGGACCGGGCCGTGCCGCCACCGACGCCAAGAAGTTCACCATCCGGGACATCGAGGCGATCCGCGAGCAGATCCCCGGCCTGCGCGCCGTGGCCGCCATCAACCAGTCCAGCCAGACCGTCATCTTCAGCGGCCAGAGCCGCCAGACCTCGATCATCGGCTCCGGAGACGATTATCTGATCGCCCAAAACTGGGAACTGGCCTCCGGCCGCACCTTCCTGGCGTCGGAAGAGCGGGGCGGCCAGGCCGTCTGCCTCGTCGGCGAAACCGTCCGCTCCAAGCTCTTCGGCTCGACGCCCGCCATCGAACAGACGATCCGCGTCGGCAATGTTGCCTGCCAGGTGATCGGCATTCTCGCGAAGAAGGGCCAGAGCGGCATGGGCAGCGACCAGGACGATGTCGTCATGATGCCCCTCAAGGTATTCCAACGCCGCATCGGCGGCTCGACGGATGTCTCCAGCATCATGCTATCGGCCGAAGACGGCGTGTCCACCGCAAAGGTTCAGGCCGATGTCGAGCGTCTGCTGCGCGAACGCCGCAAGATCGTGCCCGGCCGTGACGACGACTTTTCCGTCAACGACATGACCCAGATGGCAGCGACCCTCACCGGCACCACCACCCTGATGACCGGCCTGCTGGGCGCAGTCGCCGCCGTCTCGCTGCTTGTCGGCGGCATCGGCATCATGAACATCATGCTGGTCTCGGTCACCGAGCGCACCCGCGAGATCGGCATCCGGCTGGCGATCGGGGCGGTCGAGCGTCAGGTGCTGATGCAGTTCCTCGTCGAAGCCGTGACGCTCTCCGTCTTCGGCGGCGTGGTCGGCATCGCGCTCGGCCTGGCGATCGCCTATACGGCTGTCACCTTGATGTCGGTGCCCTTCGTCGCAAGCCCCTCGATCATCCTTCTGGCCTTCGCCTTCTCGGCGGCGATCGGCATGATCTTCGGCTATTTCCCGGCTCGCCGGGCGGCCCAGATGAACCCCATCGACGCGCTCCGCCACGAATGACGCCTCTCCCTCGCATCATCGCAGCAAGCCTCGGGCAAACTTATTGTGGTGTAGCTCATCCTAATGGACAGGGGCGCGCCCCTGTCCGAGAGCCTTGACCATGTGAGGGAGTAAACCCATGTCCGCTTTTCCGGATCGCGACACCGTCGCTGCCAAGATCGCCTCCCTGCAGGAGCCGGATCAGGCCTTCCTGAAGCTGATCTTCGAGAACCCGGCCCAGGACGATGCCCTGCTCGAGGGCCTCTATGTCTATCTTGAGATTGCCTCGGAAGCCCGCTTTCTCAATTCGCTGAAGCTTGAGCGCGCAGGCGAATGGATCGGCGACAATGCCCCGCCCCGTCTCCAGATCCGCCTGATGGAAGCCGCCCGCTCCAGCCAGCATCCGGCCTTCGCGTCCTTCCGCACCGGCCTCACCCGCTCCGGTGGCCTGGAACGCGCCTATCCGAAGGCGGCCGTCTGACCTCGGTCTTACTGCGGGATGGGCATGCTGACCGAAAGGATCGGCCCCATGGGAAACAGCCGGTCCATCCGCTTCTCCTCGGCAATGAACACGCTCGATATCGTCCCATCGAGATAGAGCGCGTTGGCGACGTCAAGGCGGTCGCGGAAAAACACCGCAAAGTCGTAGAAGCGCACCGGCGCCCGTGAGACGACCATATGCACCTGCCCGCGGTCGTCGACACCGACACCATTGCGGATCTTGAAGCTGTCGCTGTCGGCGAGAAACTTCGGATGCAGCTTGCCGTCGATGACCAGCATCGGGCCGGACTGCGTGCCGAAATCCGGCACCACGCCACTGGCGACGAAGGCTTTGGTCTCCTGAACGGAAGCCTTGCCGTCCTTCATCACGAAGACACCGTTCGGCAGCAGGTGAAAATTCCCCCAGCCGCCGCCGGTCACCGCCGGTTTCAGCACCTTGCCATATTCGGCGAAGTAACCGACCGGCGAGAGGTCGTCGTGATACATGCCGGTATTCATCGCAAATGTGAGCACCCGCCGCTCCGCCCAGAGCTGCCGCCGCAGCCCGGCAAACCCGCCATAGGCCGCACCATCCGGTCCGGCGAGATGCAGGCGCACATCCTCCCGCGCAGGATCAAAGCGACAGGCAAGATAGGTCGCGGCCCCCTCGCGCATCTGCTCGCAAGCCGCAAATGCAAGCGAGGGCAGCAGCAGACCGGTCAGAAAACCGAGGAGAGAAAGGCTCTTGCGCATGCAGGGAAATCCACGGGTCCTTGAGTGAACCCGTTCTTGGCGATGATTCCGGACATTGTGAAGGCCGCAAACCCGATATCCCCGAAATCACCTGCGTCGCTCAAGGTGGCAGTTTCAGTGCCTGCATATGAAACCGGAGCTGTTCGGGCGGATAGCGGTATTCGGTCCCGACCGGACAGGCATTGCGTGCCAGACACCCTGAAATCATGCAGCCCCTTTGCCCCACAGGACCCGCCAGATGCTGGCGACAGCCGACGACATCAAAGCCGCTCGGCTTGATGGCATCGACGGGACAGGAGGACAGGCAGGGTTTCTCCAGACAGCGATCGCAGGGATGAGTGAACGCTACAGGCGCTGCGATCTCGTCGTCCCAGTCTCGAAACAAAAGCGCCCCCCGATAGCTGTGCCAGAGCCCAAAACGCGGATGGATGAGGATCCCAAGCGGCGATGGCTTGAGCCCCTCGGCCTTCATCGCCCATCTCTGAAATGGTTGGTAAGGCGCCTCTGACGGATAGCAGGCGGCCGCCCCGATCTCCTTGGCCACGCCGTCGATGACGATCTTCGACCAGCGATCGAGCGGATCAGATCCGCCCCCGTCCACCTGCGTCGCGCGCCAGGCGTCGAACACCGGCCACATGGCACCGCCCACAACGCCGATAAGTACGACAGCGGATGCCGGCCGGCCATCGGCCAGAGACGGCGCCCTATCATGCCCGTCGAACCGCACCACCCCACGGCATGACAGACCGGATGCCGCAAGCGCCGCATCAAGCCTGCCCAAAACGTCTGAAGGGCCGCTCATCGCGGCCCCTCGATCTTGTAATGCGGTCGCCAGACCTCCTTCTGGATCATGTCGGCAACCTGGTTGGCTCCGCCTTGCTCCCTGGCAACGGGACCCTTTCAGGTGAAGGCGTCGGGCATCGAATTCTTGCGGCTCGCAACATAGGCAAGCAGCGCCTCGTCGATGGCAGGATCGAGTGCCGGGGCTTCATAAGCGTCCAGCCACGAACGGCAGAGCACGTTGGCCCGGTCTTCGATGCGCTTGCGACCCTCGATCTCCCACTGTTCGAAGGAGTTGTTGTCGGCGAGCGCCGAACGATAGAAAGCCGTCTGGAAGTTCGCCTGGGTATGGGCGCAGCCGAGATAATGCGCGCCCGGACCCACTTCGCGGATTGCATCCATCGCCTGGCCGTCTTCCGTCAGATCGACGCCCTGCGCCATCTTCTGCATCATGCCGAGCTGATCCTGGTCGATCATGAATTTCTCGTAGCAGGCGGCAAGCCCCCCTTCGAGCCAGCCGGCCGCATGCAGCACGAAGTTCGCACCGGCAAGCAGCGTCATGTTGAGTGTATTGGCGCTTTCATGTGCTGCCTGCGCATCCGGAACCTTCGACGCACAGAGCGAACCGCCGGTACGGAACGGCAGACCCATGCGCCGCGCGAGCTGTGCTGCACCATAGGAGACGAGTGCCGGCTCCGGCGTACCAAACGTCGGCGCCCCCGACTGCATCGAAATCGAGGCCGCGAAGGTACCGAACAGCACCGGCGCACCCGGACGGATGAGCTGCGTGAACGAGGCACCCGCCAGAACTTCGGCGAGGATCTGGGTCAGCGTGCCGGCCACGGTCACCGGGCTCATGGCGCCCGACAGGATGAACGGCGAAATCACCGAAGCCTGATTGTGGCGGGCATAGACCTTCGCCGCACCCAGCATGGTCTCGTCGAAGACCATCGGCGAGTTGGCGTTGATCAGGTTGAGCATGACGCAGTTGTTTTCGACGAACTCGTCACCGAAGACGAGCTTTGCCATGGCAACCGAATCTTCCGCGCGCTCCGGTGCCGTGACCGAGCCCATGAACGGCTTGTCGGAATATTTGATATGGCTGTAGACCATGTCGAGGTGACGCTTGTTCACCGGAATATCAACAGGCTCGCAGACCGTGCCGCCCGACGAATGCATCGACGGCGCCATATAGGCGAGCTTCACGAAATTGCGGAAGTCCTCAAGCGTCGCATAGCGGCGATTGCCTTCCAGATCGCGCACGAAGGGCGAGCCATAGACCGGGGCAAAGACCGTGGCATTGCCACCGATCCGAACGCTGCGCTCCGGGTTGCGCGCATGCCAGGTGAACTCGGAAGGGGCGGACTTCAGGAGTTCGCGGCAAAGCCCCTTCGGAAAATGCACCCGCTCGCCCCGCACATCGGCGCCGGCCTGTCTCCAGAGTTCCAGCGCCTCTGCGTCGTCGCGGAATTCGATGCCGATTTCTTCCAGAACGATATCGGCATTGCGCTCGATCAGCTGCAGCCCTTCTTCGTCCAGAACCTCATAGGTCTGGATCTTGCGGGTGATGTAAGGCATGGCCGGACCGGCGCCGCCGCCGCTTCGCGATGCCCTGCGGGCCGCAGCCCCGCGTCCTTCGCCGCGTGAACGACGGCCTGCGCCCGGTTCTTCGATGATCTCATCCATGTCTGTTTCCTCGCTCGAGCGCTCGTCCACGCTGCTTCTCTCCTCCATTATGCTATTCCAATCCGCATGTGAAACCATCCTTTATGCGCCAACCGCTTGTGTCTCACAGACATCGGCTTTTTGCCGACTTGTCTGACACCGTCGCTTTTCACGTTTGCTGCGTCGTAATCGAAAAGAGTTTTTCACGAACTTGAGGTTTAACTTTCGATCGGGCAGTCTCATGCCCGGCGCGACCGGAATCGCGTTGAAAAAGAAGCGGGAAGCACCACCATGGCCGAAGACGACATCATTCTTTCCGAACTCTCAGACGAAGAGCTCGTGCAGCAGATGCATGATGACCTCTATGACGGCCTGAAGGAGGAGATCGAGGAAGCGACGCGGATCCTTCTTGACCGTGGCTGGGCCCCCTATGACGTCCTGACCCAGGCGCTCGTCGAAGGCATGCGCATCGTCGGCATCGACTTCCGCGACGGCATTCTTTTTGTGCCGGAAGTCCTGCTCTCCGCCAATGCGATGAAGGCCGGCATGACGATCCTGCGCCCTCTGCTCGCCGCCACCGGCGCCCCGAAGCAGGGCAAGATGGTGATCGGCACCGTCAAGGGCGATATCCACGACATCGGCAAGAACCTGGTCGGCATGATGATGGAAGGCGCTGGCTTCGACGTCATCGACCTCGGCATCAACAATCCGGTCGAGAACTACCTGGAAGCTCTGGAACGCGAAAAGCCCGACATTCTCGGCATGTCGGCGCTGCTGACAACAACCATGCCCTATATGAAGGTCGTCATCGACACGATGAAGGAAAAGGGCATTCGCGACGATTTTGTCGTGCTCGTCGGCGGCGCACCGCTCAACGAGGAATTCGGCAAGGCCGTCGGTGCGGATGCCTATTGTCGCGATGCCGCCGTTGCCGTGGAAACGGCCAAGGAATTCATCAGCCGCAAGCACAACAGCATGGGCGCCCGCGCCTGAGCCTGAAAACGGCGAAGCCGGCCCTTCATGGGCCGGCTTTTGCGTAGACCTCGCTCTGAGGAGCCGTCGCCATGGACTGCCAGGCGACATGCCCGCCAGCATACAGGATGGCCGCCATCATGTAGATGGCACTGGCCTTGGCAATCGTTGTGAGCCTCATGCTCGCTCTCCTGTTATATCTGCGCTCAGAGCATTGCCCCGCGTCGGGATTAGCGCGAGGCCGCAGCGTCGACGTTGTTTGCAGCATTCTGCGTGGCATCGACGGTATTGGCGGCATCCTGACCGACGCCACGGATCGTGTTGCCGCAGGACGACAGTGCGAAGACGGTGAGAACAAGGGCTGCGCTGGCTGTCAGTTTTTTCGCCATCATATGGGTCTACCTTCTGTCTGAGTGACGAGTGGAATGCGATGGAACAACGCATCAAATCGGAAAAGGTTCACGTGATCGCCTGCGGTGCGATCGCGCGCGAAATCCTGGCGGTCAAGGCGCGGAACGGCCTCGACCATCTGACCTTGGAATGTCTGCCCGCCATCTGGCATGTCTGGCCAGAGCGCATCGCACCTGCCTTGCGAGAAAAGATCGCGGAAGCCCGGGCCTCAGGCCATGAGAACATCTTCATCGGCTATGCCGAATGCGGCACGCAGGGCGAGATTGACAAGATCTGTCGCGAGGAAGGCATTGAGCGGCTCTCGGGCCCGCACTGTTATGCCTTCTTCACCGGCACGGAAAAATTCCTCGCCGAATGCGAGATGGAGTTCACCGCCTTCTACCTGACAGACCTGATCACCCGCCAGTTCGAGGCCTTCGTCATCGAACCCCTGAAGCTCGATCGCCATCCCGAACTGCGAGATATGGTCTTCGGCAATTACACGAAGATCGTCTACCTCGCTCAGACCGAGGACGCCGAACTCCAGGCCAAGGCCAAATGGGCGGCGGACTATCTGAAGCTGGATTACGAATACCGCTTCACCGGCTACGGCGATCTCCAGCCGGAGCTGGTTGCGGCAGCACGCGTCACGCAGCCGGCCGCCTGACGCTTTTCACACCAAGTGACCTTGCGTCTCAACGCACCGAATTGGCGACGCTGCGCCCCGCATCCTGGGTCGCATCCACAGCATTGCCGAGATCATTGCCAATCCCGCGGATCGTGTTTCCGCAGGAGGAAAGGCTAAGCGTCACCGCGACCAGCACAGCCATGACGGCTGTTGCGCGTTGAAAAATGACAGTCATCCTGATTCCCCGTCTGATCAAAACAAGACGACCTAGGTGACAAGCGCTTGCGGAGAAATCAAGGCAGAGGCTTAAGGTGATGGGATGGTATCAAGCACCGGCTCAAAGGAAATCTTCAGGCGCGTGCCTGTCGCCTTGGCCAGCTTCTCCAGCGTCGAGGCGGAGGGTTTCACACGTCCACTTTCGAGACGCGCCACAGCACTCTGCGAAGTTTGCATGCGCTCAGCGAGCTCGGCCTGGGTCAGTCCCGCCTGAAGGCGCGCCTCGACTACGGCACGAATGAGGGAAAACTCATCTTCAAGAGCATCGTAGGCCTCGCGATAATCCGGCTTTTCAAGCCAGGCCTCGTGCAGATCTCTGATCTTCGTCATATCACGTCCCTCGCCCGTTGGCGGGCCAATTCCAAATGCCTCTTAGGCATCTTCTCGGTCTTCTTCACATAGGCATGCACAATGACGACGCGCTTACCCGATGCGGTGACATAGATGGCTCGGGAAATGCCGCTCTTGGCTGAAAGCCTCAACTCCCAGAGCCTGCCCTCGACATGTTTGATCGTTCCGCCCGGCAATTGTTCAAGACCCACTTCCTCGATCAAGGCTGAAACCCGCACCAATCGGGCGCGCAGATCAGGCGGCCAGCGCGCAATTTCATCGTCGACGATTTTCCCCAGCGTCTCGACCGACCACATGAGGAATTTATATCACATCTGGTATATTGATCCACCCATTCTTCACCCTCCCTTCACCCTCCCTTCACCATTCCCGAAAGCGTGAACTGCGACCCAGCCGGCTTTTAATCCCCCTGTAATATCCCCGTGCAAACATGGGGCTAGGTCAACAAAAACCAAGAGAATCAGGCATGACCGACAGGGCGGAAACATGGGTGGCGGGTCTCGTCACCGCGCGTGAACACAATCATCCCGAAAACCTTTCGGACCTTCTGGTCCGTCTGGCCCGCACAACGGAGCGCAAGGTGACGATCCGCGACATCGCGATCGCCCTGCAGGACCGCTCCTTTGGCGCCTTCCTCCTGGTCTTTGCGCTTCCCAATCTCGTGCCCCTGCCGCCTGGCAGCACCTTCATCCTCGGCCTGCCGCTGATCTTCGTCGCCTGGCAGATGGCCATGTCGCCCGGCGGCCGCGTTTTCTTTCCGCGCGTTGTCAGTGATTACGGCGTCGAGCCGCAGACTTTCGAGGCGATCGTCAAGCGCCTTGTTCCCTGGATGCGCTGGGCCGAAAAGCTGGTCATCCCCCGCTTCTGGCTGTTTGAAAGCCGCTTCGCCGAACGGGTCATCGGTGTCTTGGCCCTGATCCTTGCGATCGTCGTCTTCCTGCCAATCCCGCTCGGCAACTGGCCGCCGGCCTTTGCGCTTGCCGTCCTCGGATTTGCGCATTCCCAGCGTGATGGCCTCGGCGTGCTCGCCGGCTGTGTCATCGGCATCCTGTCGCTGATGATCGCGGGCTTCGTCGTCTACACCGCAGTCGCCGTCGTCTCGCTCGTCGTCTGATGTCTCAACCCGTTACGGACACGTCCCGCCGCCCGGTGGTTGTCATGACCGCCGGCGGCCTCAATCCGACCATAGTCGTCCAGCACCTCGCGAAGTCAGACATGGATGTTCACGTCATCCTGGAAAATGCCGAGGGCAAGGACGAGATCACCCGCCGCCGCGCCAGAAAGCTGGGCTGGGTCGCCGCACTTGGCCAGCTCGGCACCATGGTAGCAGCCCGCCTTCTGCGCCGACTCGCCGACCGCCGCGTCGAAGAATTGTTGAGCCGGCACGGCTTTGATCGTGTCCTTCCGGACACCATCCCGATCCACCCGGTCACCTCGATCAATGCAGCGGAGACGATGGACCTGATGGAGCAGATCGGCCCCGGCGCCATCCTGCTCGTCTCCACCCGCCTCATGTCGGGGAAGCAACTTGCGGGCATGCCCTGCCCGGTCATCAACCTGCATGCTGGCATCAATCCCAACTATCGCGGCCAGATGGGCGGCTACTGGTCGCTTCGGGAAAACGATGCTGAGAATTTCGGCGCCACCCTTCACCTCGTTGATGCCGGCACAGACACCGGCGGCACGCTTTACGAGGTTCGCACCCGGCCTGCATCAGCCGATTTCATCTCCACCTACCCTCTGCTGCTGACCATCGCCTCCCTCGACATCACCAGACGATCCCTCGAAGACGCCCTTGCCGGTCGCCTTGCTCCGCAGACGCCGCAAGGCCCCTCGGCCCTGCGCTTCCCTCCGACGCTCTGGTCATGGATCTGGTGCGGCCTGACACGCCGGATCTGGTAAAAACACCGGGACTCATGGCAGCGTCGTTTTTGGCGACAAGCGACGTCGTGAAAAGCGCAGTCCGGCGAATGCCCCCCGTGCATTCTGGCCTCAAAGGGAGAGAGTGGCATGGCAGACAAGATCGTCGTTTACTGGCGCGATATTCCGGCCCAGGTAATCGTCAAGCAGGGACGCAAGTCCGCCAAGCGCGAGCTGTCGCTGCGCTTCACCGAGGCCATCGACATGGCCGCCATGCGCTCCGGCGCTGCCGAAACCGACGCCTATCTCGCCGACTGGCGCAAGGCCGATCCGCTGCCTGTTGGTGACGACCTGGAAGCGGAAGCCGATGCCGCTGCGGCCGAGATCGAGGCCGCTTACGACAAGGCCCGCCTCGTTGCCCTCGTCCATGCCGGAGGCCGCGACAATGGCTGAGCCCGTACTCGTCGATCCCGGCCCGCCGAAAAAAGGCAATGCTGCCCCGGCCGCCAAGGCAAAGACCGGGGCCTTCACACCGGCGGGCGTTTCGCCCAACCGCCGCGCCCGTCGCTCCTACACCATCCGCCTCTGGGCCGTGCGCAATTCGCGCTTCCTCGAATGGTTCTACCGCAATTTCGCCAATGCCTTCCTCTTCCTCCATCCGGTCTGGAAGAAGCTCGGATATAACCGCGTCGAAACCCCGGTCACCTTCGTCGAGCGCAATGTGAAGGGTCTTCTCTTCGACTGTCGCATGTGCGGCCAGTGCGTGCTGTCTTCGACCGGCATGTCCTGCCCGATGAACTGTCCCAAGCAGCTGCGCAATGGCCCCTGCGGTGGCGTGCGCGCCAATGGCAATTGTGAAGTCGAGCCCGACATGCCCTGCGTCTGGGTCCAGGCCTGGAACGGCTCGCGCAACATGGTCGCCGGCGACGCGATCCTGAAGGTGCAGAAGCCGGTCAACCAGTCGCTGCGCGAAACATCCTCCTGGCTGCGCGTCACGGCAGAAGCCGCCGCCGAGCGGGAAAAACAGACGGCAAAGGAAGTCTGAGAGCATGGCCCAGATCGACGAAAATCCGCTTGGCGTCCACCTGCCGCTCGATCCCCTGCCCGGCCACTCCTCGCTCGGCCGCCTGGAACGCGTTCTGCGCCGCGGCGAGTTCGCCGTCACCGCTGAACTCAACCCGCCCGACAGCGCTGACCCGGAAGACGTCTATGAGCGCGCCAAGGTCTTCGACGGCTGGGTGGACGGAATCAACGCGGTCGACGCATCAGGCGCCAACTGCCATATGTCCTCCGTCGGCATCTGCGCGCTCCTCACCCGCATGGGCTATGCCCCGATCATGCAGATCGCCTGCCGCGACAAGAACCGCATCGCCATCCAGGGCGACGTGCTCGGTGCTGCCGCAATGGGCGTTGCCAACATCATGTGCCTCACCGGCGACGGCGTACAGGCCGGCGACCAGCCGGGCGCCAAGCCCGTTTTCGACCTCGACTGCATGTCGCTCTTGGAAACCGTGCGCACCATGCGCGACGAATCGAAATTCCTCTCCGGCCGCAAGCTGACCACGCCGCCGAAGGTCTTCCTCGGCGCGGCCATCAACCCCTTCGCCCCGCCTTACGACTTCCGCCCCTATCGCCTGGGCAAAAAGATCGAGGCCGGCGCCCAGTTCGTCCAGAGCCAGTACTGCTTCGACGTGCCGATGTTCCGCGATTACATGGCGAAGGTCCGCGACCTGGGCTTCCACGAGAAATGCTACATTCTGGTCGGCGTCGGCCCGCTTGCCTCGGCCAAGACCGCCAAGTGGATCCGCTCCAACGTGCCCGGCATCCACATTCCAGACCATGTGATCGCCCGCCTCGAAGGCGCTGCCGACCAGAAGAAGGAAGGCAAGCAGCTCTGCATCGACATCATCAACGAGGTGAAGGAGATCGAGGGCGTCTCCGGCGTGCATGTCATGGCCTATCGCCAGGAGGAATATGTCGCCGAGATCGTCCACGAATCCGGCATCCTGAAAGGCCGCCAGCCCTGGAAGCGCGAACATGCCCGCGCCGATGACATCGCCGCCCAGCGCATGCGCGAAATCGGCGCCGATCCCGTCCAGGACCAGCAGGAAATGGCCGGCCGCGCGGCCCATTCGCAAACCCACTGACCGCATTGCTTTTTCCCGGCAATTGCCGGCACATCCCATTCCCGCCGTGCGAGAGCCGGCATCGACCGGAGGACTGAAATGACCCGCACCATCGTCGCATCCGCCACCAAGGAAATCATCATCGGTTTCGACCAGCCCTTCTGCGTCATCGGCGAGCGCATCAACCCGACGGGTCGCAAGAAGCTCGCCGCCGAAATGCAGGCCGGCAATTTCGAGACCGTCATCAAGGATGCGCTGGAACAGGTCGCCGCCGGCGCCACCATGCTCGACATCAATGCCGGCGTGACCTCCGTCAACCCGAACGAAACCGAGCCCGGCCTGCTCGTCCAGACCATGGAAATCGTCCAGGGCCTGGTCGACGTGCCGCTCGCGATCGACTCATCAGTCACCGCCGCCATCGAGGCAGCACTGAAGGTCGCCAAGGGCCGCCCGCTGGTCAATTCCGTCACCGGCGAGGAAGAGAAGCTCGAAGCCATCCTGCCACTCTGCGCCAAATACAATGTACCCGTGGTCGCCATCTCCAACGACGAAACCGGCATCTCCCAGGATCCGGACGTCCGCTTCGCCGTCGCCAAGAAGATCGTCGAGCGCGCTATGGATTACGGCATCAAGCCGCATGACATCGTCGTCGACCCGCTGGTCATGCCGATCGGCGCCATCGGCTCGGCAGGCCTCCAGGTCTTCGCCCTCATCCGGCGGCTGCGCGAAGAGCTGAAGGTCAACACCACCTGCGGCCTCTCCAACATCTCCTTCGGCCTGCCCCATCGCCATGGCATCAATGCCGGCTTCATCCCGATGGTCATCGGCGCCGGCATGACCTCCGCCATCATGAACCCCTGCCGCCCGCAGGAAATGGAAGCCGTCCGCGCTGCCAACGTGCTGAACGGCACCGACGAGAATTGCTACAACTGGATCAAGACCTACCGCGACTACAAGCCCGCCGAAGGCGGCGCCCATGCAGCCCCCGCCGCAGCCCCGGCCTCTGCCTCAACCGGCGGCGGTCGCCGCGGCGGCCGTGCCGCGCGTGTCGGTGGCGGTGCTGCGACGGAGTAACAGCATACACCCTTCCGTTTTACATTTGCCTATACAAACGTGTAGTATGGAGAGATGAAGCGATCGATTTCCGGCTTTGATTGGGACAGCGGCAACTGGCCAAAATGTGCCAGGCATGGCCTGACAATGCCGGAAATCGAGCAGGTGTTCATGAGGACGCCTTCCGTCTACCCCGACCCCACGGTCGGCGAAGACCGAAAGCGTGCGATCGGAACCACTGCGGAAGGCCGGTACGTCTTCGTCGTCTTCACCTTGCGCGAGACCGAGCTCGGAATTCTCATCCGACCCATCAGCGCGCGTTACATGCACGAACGGGAGATCAGGCGCTATGAGCAACGGTAAGGGCAAGCAGATGCCGGTCCTGCATTCTGACGAGGAGGCTGAGGCCTTCGTCGACACTGCAGACCTTTCCGAATACGACCTGTCCGGCTTCAAGCCGGTCCAGTTCGAGTTCGAGAAGAAGTCGGCACAACTGAACATGAGACTGCCGGAAGCCCTGCTTTCGGCGATCAAGGCCAAGGCACAGGAAAGGGGTATTCCGTACACCCGCCTGATCCGAGAGGCCTTGGAAAAGACGGTCGCCAAGTAAAACGGCCAAGGCCGGACCAGCATGACACCGGGGATCACCCCCACTTACCGAAAGACCCTGATGACCGAGACCGCAGATCCCCTCGTCCTCTTCATGCCCTCCGGCAAGCGTGGCCATTTCCCCGTCGGCACCTCCGTGCTGGAGGCGGCCCGCACGCTCGGCGTCTATGTCGAGAGCGTCTGTGGCGGCCGCGCCACCTGCGGGCGCTGCCAGATCGAGGTCCAGGAAGGCCAGTTCGCCAAACACGGCATCACCTCGTCCAACGACCACATCTCGCCCGTCGGCCCCAAGGAAAAGCGCTACGCCGAAGTCCGCACCATCCCGCAAGGCCGCCGTCTCTCCTGTTCGGCCACCATCCAGGGCGACCTCGTCGTCGACGTGCCGCAGGATGCCGTGGTCAATGCCCAGGTCGTGCGCAAGGCAGCCTCCGACCGCGTCATCGAGCGCAACCCAGCCGTCCATCTCTGCTATGTCGAGGTCGACGAACCCGACATGCACAAGCCGCTGGGTGATCTCGACCGCATGAAGGTCATGCTGGAAAGGGACTGGGGTTACACCGATCTGCAGATCGAGCCCTATCTCTTAGCCCAGGCGCAGAAGATCCTGCGCAAGGAAAACTTCACCGTCACCGCCGCCATCCACCGCGACAGCGTTACCTCGCGCCCGACGGTGATTGCGCTCTGGCCCGGCCTGCACAACGAGGCCTATGGCATCGCCTGCGACATCGGCTCGACGACGATTGCCATGCATCTCGTCTCGCTCTTGTCTGGCCGCATCGTCGCCTCCTCCGGCGCGTCCAACCCGCAGATCCGCTTCGGCGAGGATCTGATGAGCCGCGTCTCCTATGTGATGATGAACCCCGATGGCCGCGAAGCCATGACCAAGGCCGTCCGCCAGGCCGTGTCCGAGCTCGTCGACCAGGTCTGCGCCTCCGGCGGCGTCGCCCGCACGGACATTCTGGATGCTGTCTTCGTCGCCAACCCGATCATGCACCACCTCTTCCTCGGCATCGACCCGACCGAGCTTGGCCAGGCGCCCTTTGCGCTGGCCGTATCCGGCGCGATCTCCTGCAAGGCACTGGACATCGAACTATCGCTCAACCCCGGCGCCCGCACCTATCTGCTCCCCTGCATCGCCGGCCATGTCGGTGCTGACGCCGCCGGCGCGACGCTGTCGGAAGGCCCGCACCGCCAGGACAAGATGATGCTGATGGTCGATGTCGGCACCAATGCCGAGATCGTGCTTGGTAACCGCGAGCGCACCGTTGCCGCCTCCTCGCCGACAGGTCCCGCCTTCGAAGGCGCTGAAATCTCCTGCGGCCAGCGCGCCGCCCCCGGCGCCATCGAACGCGTCCGCATCGACCCTGAAACGCTGGAACCCCGTTTCAAGGTCATCGGCGTCGAGCAGTGGTCGGATGAGGACGGTTTCACTGAGGCCGCCGAAAAGACCGGCATCACCGGCATCTGCGGCTCGGCGATCATCGAAGTCGTCGCCGAAATGTATCTCTCCGGCGTCATCTCCGCCGATGGCGTGGTCGATGGCGCGATGGCCGCCAAAAGCCCCCGCATCCTCGAAAACGGCCGCACCTTCTCCTACCTGCTGCATGACGGCGCCCAGAAGATCACGGTGACGCAGAACGACGTGCGCGCCATCCAGCTCGCGAAAGCAGCCCTTTACGCCGGCATCAAGCTGCTGATGGAAAAGCTCGAAGTCGAAACCGTCGACACCATCCGCTTCGCCGGCGCCTTCGGCTCCTTCATCGATCCGAAATACGCGATGGTGCTCGGCCTGATCCCCGATTGTGAACTCTCGGAAGTCAAAGCCGTCGGCAACGCCGCCGGCACCGGCGCCCTGATGGCCCTCCTCAACCGTGACCATCGCCGCGAAATCGAGGACACCGTCACGCGCATCGAAAAGATCGAAACGGCGCTGGAGCCGCATTTCCAGCAACTCTTCATCGACGCCATGGCGCTGCCGAACAAGGTCGATCCCTTCCCGAAGCTGGCGAGCGTCGTGACGCTGCCGGAGCGGAAGGTTCTGGCGGAGGGCGATGGAGACGGCGGCGGGCGGAGACGGCGGAGGTCGCGGGAGTAGGGCTGAGAGATAGGTGCTGAATCCTGGAAAATTCAATCAGCGCCGTTTGTGATTTTCTAAACTTTAAACTCCAGATTGCAGCGCTCAAGGAGCCGCCTGAGAATATCAGATCGAATCTCGTAGATAGATTGTTGCGGATTGTCGTTTACTACGCCCAACTCTCTCAGCTCTTTTAGGGTAACCGGAGGTTCCAAGTACGCAACTAATAAGTAGTTTATAACTTTTACAGGCCGCTCATTCGTTGCACCCCACTCTTGCAGCTGTAGTTCACTGTAAACAGATCGACCGCCAGTGAGTTGCATCAGTTCCCTTGTTGAGTTGGCGAGGGTTACGCTTTCAAGAATGCCAAGGGTCGTTATGGCCTGCGAAGGTTTTTCTTTAGATGCTCCTTTATAAAAGAAAAGTAGCGAGCCAGAATCGCCCAGATTAGATGGCGCTCTGCAGAGGTACACTTTGCGAATCGTATTGCCCGGCCGCGACGGACGGTCGGCCCGCGAAGCGCCGAGGAATAAGTCTCGCTGCATCGGCTTCCACAAGTCAGGATACAACGTATCGTGGTAGTCCTCCTTTATCGGAATTCCAAAACCACGGACTTTATCAGTCACAAGAAAGCGCGGATAATTTTTTCGAGCGGCCTCGAAAACGGTAACGCTAGGATCGTCAACTAGCTTGGTGGACGAGAATGAACGCTCATATATCAGTTCACCGTCGGGTTTACTTCCAGCTTTGTAAAAGCCGTAGAATTCTAGAAGGTTTATCAATGCCACCTGGTCGCTATAAGTGGTAAGGTACGCTAGCTTGTACCCATTACGTTGGGCGTACCAAAGAACTTGTTTTAGAAGCAACTCACCAAGTTTGACGCCGCGCTTGTCGGGCGCCACTTTGAAAGTGCAGATTTTGAGGATCTTGTCAGCTTTCGTGGCGGCATCGGTATCCATAGCAGACTCGTCCTTTCGGACTATCAAGCCGGCCAGTTCGTCGTCATCGTAGACAACCCAGCATGGGCGGTGTTGGCGCACGCATTTTTCACGCCACCAATCGTCGAATTCCGGATAGCCTTCCCTTAAACTGTCGAAAAATCTGTCTTTGTGGTTGATTGTATGCGCTTCGACTTCAGCCACATGGCGAATTGGAACTTGCTTTGGCTCATATGTCTGCGTGAGAAGGTCGACGGCATCCCCAACGAACAAGACGCGCCGGCCAAGCTCAGCAGAGTACCTTAATGCACGCTCATGGAGGCCCTTATCCTGAGTGACAAGAAAATCCACAGCGTCACTCCTCAAAGCATGAAGGAGAGTCGCGTCTACCAAATCATTGGGCCGCTTCAATGGACCAAAATCAGCCTCGAGCTCCGTTTGACTCAAGCCACGTTGCTTCTCAAAGATCCGGTATTTGGAGATCTTGCTGAGCGAGATGCGCCGTCGTTCCGAATTCCGATCTCGGGCAATGTCATCGCGAGCGGCTTCGTGAACAAAAATCGTGATTTTATGCGCGGCTGCAAGGCTTGAAAATTTAGCGTAGGCAGACTCTACCGCGCGATAGTCCTCCAAGCCGATTAGAATGTTCGTATCAATGAGATACGACTGTTGCCTCATCTCTCAGGGCCTTTCGCAGATCGCGGCTCGCGTATAAAAATGACTGCGGTGGTTCGAAACCATACTTTTCGCGAAGTTCTGAAAGGGGCACAGGCCTGGAAAAAGGCTTCACGTCTTCGAACATCAGCACGAAGCCAAAATCCACTCCCTGAAAATAGTTGTCGAAGTCGCCTCGCTCGATTGATGCGGCATCTTCGAATTCAGACCAAATTTGCTTAACCGGGAGTTTAAGAACGTCCCGGATTTCAGCAATGCCTACAATAGCGCGAACCGGCGATGTCGAATAAATGTAGGCCACTGTTCCACTGGGCGCCGAAACCGGAAACCTCCGGCGCAGTTCAACCGTTTTCTGTCCATCCAAAATCTTCTCAGAGTATTGCGGTCGTATAGAAAGCACTACGTCCCGCTGGGCACGAAAAGGCTCATCTGCCAAAATCGGAAAAACAAGTTGGTCGTCGTGACCATACTCAAGTTCAAACCCCTCACGTATCCGAAGAACGATGCGGGCGTCCGCCGGAAATACGGCATCGACACGCAACGATGCACCCAGAGCTTCAACGTACCGCTGCACGGTAGAAAGATACACCTCCCCACCTTTCTCCAGTTTCGAGATAGCGGCTTGCTGAACATTCATACGAGCGGCCATTTCGGCCTGTGTCAGGCCAGACAGAAGACGGAGACGGCGCAGATCGATACCAGCAGCGTGGCCCTGACGCATTTCGGTAGCGGCCGAAGCCTCAATCACTTTTCCCGTCAGCCTTCCCATTTCTGCTACTCCATGTTGTAGAATCTAGTAACTCAGACCAGCATTCCCTACAAGGAATAATCGTTAGACGGAATGGTCAATTTCGTGTCCGGGTACCGTGGCGCTACCGGGGTTTAAGCGTGGAACTCACCCCAAAATCCCCGCCGCATCCTCCACCATCTTCGCAAGCGCCTCGGGCTTGGCCCCACGTACCGGGCCGAAATACTTCACCTTCAAATCCTTGAAGCCGCAAAAGCCAAGAATCTGCCGCCGCAGCACCTTCACCCAGCCATTGCCATAGACCCATTTGAGGAAAAAGGTCGGCGTGTCCGACGTCATGACCACGCGCGCCTTGCGGCCTGCCAGCAGCGGCTTCGGGAACGCCTTGCCCTCGACATACTCAAAGCCGAAGCCCGGCATCAGCAGCCGGTCGAACAGACCTTTCAGCTTGCCCGGGGCCGAACCCCACCAGAGCGGATGCACGATCACCAGCCGGTCGCACCAGGTGAGGCTGTCGGCCAGTGCGGCCAGATCCGGCTCCCAGTCCATCCGGGCGCGATAGCCCTGGCGCAGATTGGCGTCGAAATCGAGATCTTCGAGATGCACCAGCCGCACGGTCTGGCCCCGCTTGCGCGCCACATCAGCGATCCTTTCGGCCATCGCTCCGCACAGCGTGTCGCGGGCCGGATTGCCGTTCAGCACAAGCAGGCGCGACGGTTGGGCCGTCTTGGACAGGAAGGACATCGCAGGCTCCTTATTTTGTGACCGTGGTCAGGATATGCTTTATAAAATGACCACGGTCAAGTAATTTGCCGCGCTAGGCTGCTGGAAAAGGAATCGTCGATGAAGCTCAGCCAGCAACGCAGCCGCCAGACCCGCGATCAGATCCTCGCCGCCGCGCGAGACCTCTTCGCCCGCCAGGGCTTTGAGCCGACCAGCATCGACCAGATCGCCGTAGCTGCCAAAGTGGCGAAGTCTAGCGTCTTTGCCCATTTCGGCGACAAAGCGAATTTGCTGGCAGCCCTTGGCCTTGCCGAAATCGAGGCGCTGGCAAGGCGGGGGCGCGAAAGCCTGACCCAGGATGACGATCTGACGCTTGAAGAGAAACTCAAGCGCCTGTTCGATCCCTGGCTTGCCTATTTCGGTCGCGAGCCGGATTTCGCGCGCCTCTATCTGAGCCAGTCGGGGCTGACGGCCGGCACCTATACCGAGGCTTTCCTGGTCATCTGTCGCGATCTGGAGGCCCAGGTCGCCGACCTTTTCCTCAGCCGGCTACCGGACATCTCAACCGAGGAGGCCCTGATGCTCAGTCGTGGCGCGCAGGCACTCTTTCATGAAGCCGTGGTCTTCCGCATGTCCGGCTGGCTGCCGGATCAACACTCTGCCCATGCCATGCTGAACGCCTTTCTCGCCACATGGGTCGCCGGTGCCCGACACAAAGCCGGAGCCTAAAGGGACAGCGCCTTTCCCCCGATGCATTGAAAAGCAAAACCCGGCAGCAGCAGTCGGTCGAAGGACGGGCTTCTCTCCCACAAGGGAGCGATTGGGTGTGGGGGGCACCGGTGGCGGTTCCGGGCTCCCTCTTCTCCCCAGCGGGGAGAAGTGCCGAGCGTATGCGAGGCGATGAGGGGGCTACACGGCACAGCTTCAGCGCTTCGCGCCCCCCTCATCCGGCCCTGCGGGCCACCTTCTCCCCGCTGGGGAGAAGAGCGACCCTGGCCGACACCGCCTCAAAGCCCCGCCACAAACCGCCGCGCCGCCGCCGCCAGCACATCCGGCTCGAACCCCGAGAATCCCACCACCAGCCCGCGCCGCCTCGTCTTTCCGTGATAGAGCGGCGACAGCGCTTTCACGCCGAAGCCGACGGCCCGCGCTTCACGCGCCAGCGCCCCATCGTCTTCCGCGCCGTCAAGCTCCGCCACCAGATGCAGGCCCTGCTCCGGCACGCTCACCGTCAGCCGGTCTGAGCGCAGCGCCTCCACCAGCGCATCCCGCGCCGCCTTCACCCGCTTGCGCGCCCGCTTGATATGCGCCGAAAAATGCCCGTCGCGCAGGAATTCGGTCAGCGCATCCTCGGCAAGCGTCGAGGGAAAGCGATCCGTTAGCCGGCGAATGGTCAGCACCCGCTCACGCAAGGCCCGGGGCACCACGAGATAGCCGAAGCGAAAGCCCGGCAGCAGCGTCTTGGAAAACGTGCCGACATAGATCACATGGCCCGAGCCATCGATGCCCTGCAGCGCGCTCAAGGGCGGCCCGGCAAAGCGGAACTCGCTGTCGTAATCATCCTCGATGATATAGGCGCCCGTAGCCCGCGCCCAGTCGATGAGCGCCAGCCGCCTGGCCATCGAAAGCGTCACCCCCAGCGGATATTGATGCGACGGCGTCACATAGACCGCCTTCGCATCCGGCCGCGCGGCAATCCCCGCGGCCACATCGATCCCTTCGCCATCGACGGGCACCGGCGTCACGCAAAGCCCCGTGCCCTCGAACAGTTCGCGGGCGGCGGCATAACACGGGTCCTCGATCCAGACGGGGTCGCCGGGTTTCAGAAGCGCCCTGACCGCCAGATCCAGCCCCTGCTGCGTGCCCGCCGTCATGATCACCTGATCCGGCTCGCAAGTCACCCCGCGCGCCGCCTTAAGGTACGCGGCAACCTCGACCCTGAGCGCCAGACTGCCCGCCGGGTCGTTGTAATGAAAATGCCGCGCCGATGGCTGCGTCAGATGCCGGTTCATCAGCATGCGAAAAATCCGGAGCGTCGTCTCGTCCGCCGTCGAGCAGCCGAGAGCCCCGGGAAGCGGCGGCTTTGCCTCCTCGGCCTCGATCACCTGCGGCTCGGGCACTAGTAGCGGCAACAGCGGCACGGCCTCGGCCACATAGGTCCCCGCTCCCACCCGCGCCTCGGCAAACCCGTCCGCCACCAGCATCTCATAGGCCGCAACCGCCGCCCCGCGCGAAATGCCGAAGCGTCCGGCAATGTCGCGCGTCGTCGGCAGCTTGTCGCCAGGTTTCATCTGGCCGCTCTCGATCAGCCCGCGCAGCGCCCGATAGAGCGCCAGCCGCCTTGGGCCCTTGGCCGGCAGCATGGGCGTACTGGCAGACCAGTCGGAATTGGTTCGCAGTTTTTGCATCATGGTGGATCTTCTTTGGACCAATTGATCCGATTATCCCTGCCGCATCAGCCGTCAGGAGGCAAGCATGAACGACAGACCCGACCCGCAATCCTTCCCCGTCACCCCGCGCAACCGGGCAAAGCGCCTGCATGAGCGCGCGGCTTACGACCGCGACGCCGTCTATGCCGTGCTCGATGCGGCCCTCCTCTGTCACGTCGCCTATGTCATCGACGGCCAGCCCTATTGCACGCCGACCATCCACTGGCGCGACGGCGACTGGCTGTTCTGGCACGGCTCGTCGGCCAGCCGCATGCTGAAGAGTCAGAAGGCCGGTATCCCCGTCTGCCTCACCGTCGCCCATCTCGACGGCCTGGTGCTCGCCCGCTCCGGCTTCCACCACTCCGCCAATTACCGCTCCGCCATGTGCTTCGGCACCGCCCACATCATCGACGACCCGGAGGAGAAGGCGGAGGCCCTCAAGGCCGTCGTCGACCGCTTCTATCCCGGCCGCACCGACATGTTGCGCGAAAACGACCCCCAGGAAGCCAAGGGCACCATGGTCATCGGCATGCGCATCGAGGAGGCCTCGGCCAAGATCCGCTCAGGCGGCGTCTCCGACGATCCCGCCGACGTGGACGCCCGTGTCTGGGCCGGCGTCATCCCGGTCGAGACAAGGCTTCGCGCCCCCGAAATCTGCCCCAAGGTGCCGGAAGGTGTGGCCTATCCCGATCACCTCGCCCATTTTGCCGAAGGCCGCCAGTTGGACGAGGTCTTGACGGAAAGCCAGGCGCTCTATGAAAAGCAAGGCTGATCAAGGCCTCCGATTGCGGGGCCGCCGAGAGCAGCGAGGCCCCGCATGCAGACCCTCTACGTCGTCACCCATCCGCAATCGGTCCATCATCTCGAAGGCCGCGTTGGCGGTTGGTACGATACACCGCTCACCGATCGCGGCCGCCGCCAGGCCCAAGCGATCGCCGTCCGCCTCGCCGCCCTTTGCGCCGACACGACCCCGAGCCTCACATCGTCCGACCTGCTGCGCTGCCATGAGACCGCCGAGATCATCGGCCGGCATCTCTCGCTTGCGCCCCGCCTGACCTCCGACCTGCGTGAAATGAGCTGCGGTGTCGCCGAAGGCCAGCCACAAGCGTGGCTCACCGCCCGTCGCCTGCCCGTACCCGACGAGGGCGGCCTTGATGATACCGGCGGCATCGAGGGCGCCGAAACGCGACGCCAGACCGCAACCCGCATCTACCGCGCCATGGATGAGATCATTGCCGAACGGGCCGACTGCCACATCGTCATCACCCACGGCTTCTCGCTCACCTTCGTCCTCGCCTGGTGGATCGGCATGCCCATCGAAAGCCTCGGGCGGGTCAATTTTCCCGTCACCTCCGGCAGCATCACCCATCTGGCCGAACACGCTTTCTGGAAAAGCCGCACCGTGGTCACGCTTGGGGGCACGAGCCACCTCGCGGACCTGCGCTAACGGTCACCCCGCCGAAATCCACCCCTCGAGCTTTGCCCGCTGGGCCTCCGAAAACGCCTGCGACTTGCGCGTGGCCTCGTCGAAATGCACCACAACCGTCTCCGCCGACGCACACAGCTTGCCCTTCTGGAACACTGCCTGTTGCATGGTCACCGACGACCGCCCGACACGCACCACCCGCGTGCCGATCTCGACCGTGCCAGGCCAGAGCACCTCCGCGATATAGTCGATGTCGAGCTTGGCGAGCACGAAGGAGAAGCCCTCGTCCAGCAGCGGATCTTGCGGATTGTAGATCAGCTCCACACGCCCGGTTTCCATGAAGGTCGCAAAGACCGCATTGTTGACATGCCCCTGCCGGTCCGTATCGCCATAGCGCAGCTTATCGTAAGCCTGGCCTGCAAAATCCTCGAGCCGCAGCCCCTTCGTCTCATCATTCATCCGCACTCAAATCCCACTGCCGACGACCGATTGGCCAACGCTCAATTCGGCATTTCCCTAATTTGAGAAATCGCCAATCACTTACCAAGGGTACCCGCTTACGCCGCCATCCCGATCATCTCCGAAAACGCATAACGCACGCTGTCCGCCACCGCCTGGATCGTCTCACTCGTCTCCTTGCCGGTCAAAAGCCTGACCTCGAAGGACCCGAGCTCCGGCAGTCCGTGCTTGGAGCCCAGCGCCGTCATGTCGTCGGTCAGGTAGCTGCGCGGAAGCGGCGCCACCGCGAGATCCGCAATCACCGCCGCCCGCTGCGCCATCGTATGCGCCGAGAGATAGGCGATCCGGTAGGGCCGTTTCTCCTTGTCGAGCCGCGCCAGCGCATCCGCCCGCCAGCAGCAGCCATCCTCCCAGATCGACACGGGCAAGGGATCGCGCAGATGCGCCGTGCCGCATTTGGCACCCGCCCAGACCAGCTGCTCCTGGTGGATCACCTCGCCCTCATGCACCACCTGGCCCGGCGCGCAATTGACCAGCGTCAGATCCAGCCGCTGCTCGGCCAGCCGCCGCCGAAGCGCGCCCGATGTGTCGACCGTCAGGTCCACCATGATCAGCGGATAGAGCTCGGCAAAGCGGCGCAGGATCGTCGGCATGAAACGCTCGCCGATATCGTCGGGCGCGCCGAGCCTGACGACCCCCTTCATCTCAGGCATGCGGAAGCGCCCCACCGCCTCGTTCGAGAGCGCCAGCATCCGCCTTGCATAGGGCAACAACACCTCGCCGCTTTCCGTCAGCGTCACCGAGCGCGCATCGCGGAGAAACAGCGTCACATTCAGCTGCTCCTCGAGCTTCTTGATCTGCATCGAGACCGCAGACGGCGTGCGATACACCCGGTCGGCGGCGGTGGTGAAGCTGCCGGTTTCGGCAATCGCCACGAAGGTCCTGAGAACATCATTGTCGAGAAGCGGAAGCGGCTGGCGCAGCATGAGTGTCATGGCGATTGACCTTCAACAAAATTGAACTTGAAGACGATACTATTGCGTTTGATTGAATGTCAATCCAGGCGCATCCTTCTCCTCACACACCGCGAAAGGAGGAATGCCCCATGCCAGCCAAGCCCTTCCACACGCTGGGCCATACCCTGCGCCACAGTCTTGCAATGCTGCTGGCAAGATCCCGCCGCCATGCCACCCGCGAAGTGACACGCCAGCTGCTCGCGCCGCTACCCTCGGCACTGCGCGATGATCTCGGCCTCACCCGCCACCACCAATCGATCATTTTTCAGAATGATAAGCATCAGAAACATTCGTTTGATTGATGAGAACGAATGCGAGACAACACAGCAGGCCCCAACCAACGGATGAAGACAGGGCCATCGAAACCAAAAGGATAACGACCATGACCATGGTTTGCAGCGTTTCCCCGCTTTCCCGCACAGCCACCGCCGCCCCGACGCCGGGCGTGATGGTGAAGGCTGCGGTCGGCCGCCTCGCAAACAGCCTTGAGGGTTTTGCCTGCGCCATCGCCGCCCGCCGCCGCCGCCGGCTCGATCAGGCCGCCCTCGATGCCCTGCCCTTCGATCTGCGCAAGGATCTCGGCTGGCCTGCCGGCGACATCAGCCGCTAAGCCCGCTGGCCGACCGGCCTTCCTGCGACGCGGCCGCCCCGCCGCGTCGCAAACGGGCGAAAGCCGCCCTGCCCTCGCCCGTCGCTCCCATTGCCCGAAGCCGAAACATTTCAACCACCTGTAAGCCCGCCGCCCGTCCCTGCCCGTTTCACGGCGTCGCAGCCTGAAAAATGCCGAAAAATGTCGCGCTTTAGCGATCGCGAATGCTTTCGCGGCGCGCGATTTGATGACAATGTCGTAAAACGACCATCGCGCCGCTCAATTCAGGCGGAGCATGCTGGCAAAACAAGGGAACGGCAGCAAGGACATCAGGGCACCATCATGAGCAAGATACAGCCGCAGACCAAGAAGCGAACCATCGTCTTCTTCCTCGTCCCGCATTTCACCCTTCTGCCCTTTGCCGGCGCCATCGAGACGCTGCGCATTGCCAACCGCATGCTGGGTTATTCGGCTTACGAATGGCGCCTGGCCTCCGTCGATGGCCAGAAGGTCTATTCCTCCTCCGGCATCGGCATCGAGGTCAACGGTTCGCTCGCCGACGAGCGCCGTTATCTCGGCGGCGAAAATCGCCCGAACATGGCGATCGTCTGTTCCGGCATCTATGTCGAGGAGTTCAACAACAAGTCGGTCAATGCCTGGCTGCGCGAAGCCTATAACCGGAATGTCGCGGTCGGCTCGCTCTGTACGGGCGCCCATGTGCTGGCCCAGGCCGGCCTGTTGAATGGCAAGCGCTGCGCCATCCACTGGGAAAACCTGCCCGGCTTTTCCGAAACCTTCCCCCAGGCGGAAGTCTATGCCGACCTCTACGAAGTCGACGGCAATCTCTACACCTGCGCCGGCGGCACAGCCTCGCTCGACATGATGCTGAACCTGATCGGCCAGGATTTTGGCGAGGGCCTCGTCAACCGCGTCTGCGAACAGCACCTGACCGACCGCGTCCGCTCCGCCAACGACCGTCAGCGCCTGCCGCTCAGGGCCCGCCTCGGCGTGCAGAATTCCAAGGTGCTGCAGATCATCGAGCTGATGGAAGCCAATCTCGCAGAGCCGCTGTCGCTCTTGGAAATCGCCGACGACGCCGGCCTCTCTCGCCGCCAGATCGAGCGGCTGTTCAGACAGGAAATGGGCCGCTCGCCTGCCCGCTACTATCTCGAAATCCGCCTCGACCGCGCCCGCCACCTGCTGGTCCAGTCCTCCATGCCCGTCGTCGAAGTCGCCGTCGCCTGCGGCTTCGTCTCCGCCTCGCACTTCTCCAAGTGTTACCGCGAACTCTACAACCGCTCCCCCCAACAGGAGCGCGCAGAACGGAAGCTCACTATGTCGAGCAATCGGACTGGGGTTGTGGTCTAAGCCATCGGCTATACCCGGAGCCAATAGCGGGGTCCGATCTCCCTCTTTGTAACTTCCCAAAATCCGCATTGGAGGCTGTAATGCCTTTTGCGGTGGCGGATGGGAGACCGAAGCCTCTTTGGGACACTAAGCCC
>NZ_JAUSUW010000014.1 GCF_030814435.1 Peteryoungia aggregata LMG 23059 | reverse complement strand
ATCTCAAGAGCCGTCTGTTCGGGAGCAGGTTTCTTCAACATGTCCCAGTGAATCATAAACCCCTGGATGTGACCAGGGGTTTGTCAGCAGTCTGACGGCGCCCCTGAGGCGCCGTTTCTCGTTTCTCATGCCTGCGGTTCAGCCTGCGTTCAGCCTTTGCCGCTAGTCTCTGCAACCATGCCCCGCCTCAGGCGTTCGGTCATTGGATCGCACGTTGGTGAGGCGATCGCTTTCGAACATCCCTGTCGAGGTTTTCATGTTGCGTTTGTTTTGTGTCGCACTCAGCCTGCTTGCCAGTGTCACCGTTTCGGTTGCCGAAACGACGTCGTATGGCAGCCTTCCGTATGTTCTGGTCAATGATTCCAACGATGTGATCAGCGAGACCCAGTCTGCTCCGCAGCAGAGCCAGCGCGTCCGTCCGCAGCGATATATCTGCGTCATTGACCAGTCCGGCAGCGTCGGCGGTGGCGGCCAGGTGTCCTGCCCGGCCAAGGCGGGGCGCGTCGGCGGTCGGTGCCGCTGCGCCAACGTCACCGGCTCCGGCACGCTTCTGACCTACTGAGCCGTCAGCCCTTGGTGAGCGTCGCAACCGCCTCGACATGCGGCGACCAGAGGAACTGGTCGATTGGCGTGACCGTGTCGATCCGATAGCCACCGGAGATCAGGATCGAGAGGTCGCGCGCAAGCGTCAGCGGGTTGCAGCTGATCGCGACGACCTTCTTCACCTGCGATCTGGCCAGTTCCGCACACTGCACCTCCGCACCCGCCCGCGGCGGGTCGAAGACGACGGCGTCGAAGCCCTTGAACTCGGAGGTCATCAGCGGACGGCGGAAGAGGTCGCGCCGCTCCACTGTCACGGGCTTCAGGCCTTGGGTGTTGCGGGCGGCAAAATCCAGCGACTTCACCGCCTTCTCGTCAGACTCGACCGCGAGCACGGAGGATGCACGGGCAAATCGCAGCGCAAAGGTACCGACGCCGGAGAAGAGATCCACGACCTTCTTTGCCTTGCCGATATGGGCGATGGCGAGTGCCGCCATGTGTTCCTCGGCCTCATGTGTCGCCTGGGTGAAGCCGCCGGGTGGCAGCACCACGCGGGCGCCACCGAAGTCGAGCAGCGGCTTATGCGGTTCGATGACGATCTCGCCATTGGCCGAGACGCGCGCAATGCCCTTGAGCTTGATGACGGCATTGGTGACTGCGCGCCGTTCCTGGTCGCCCAGCCCGCCCCGCAAGCCGTCGAGCGAGATGTCGAGGCCGGTTGTCGTCTCGGTCACCGTGATGCGGAAATGCTCGGCACCGCAAGCATTGGCGATGATCTTGATCGCGTCCAGCCGGGAGATCAGCCCGTCCGAAGCGATGGGACATTCCTCGACTGGCACGACGTGATGCGTCTCCGCCTGCATGAAGCCCATGACCAGGCCCGTCTCTCGCCGACGTGCGGTAAAGACGAGCCGACGACGCTGATGCGGATGGGCTTCGAAGATCTCAGCCACTGGCGCGTCGATCCCCTTCGATTTCAAGGCGTCGATCAGCACCTGTCGCTTGAAGGCGTTGTAGGCGGGCATGGCCATGTGCTGCAGCGAACACCCGCCGCATACTCCACCAACGCCATCTGGGCCGAAATGCTTGCAGCGCGGTTCCACCCGATCCGGCGATGTGTTGGCAAAGGACATGATTGTCCCCTCGCTCTTCACCCGCGCGATAGAGACGCTTTCCCCCGGCAGGGCGAAGGGCACGAAGATGGGGCCATCAGCCCCATGCGCGACCCCGTCACCCTTGGCGCCGAGGCTCGAAATCGTCACGGTTTCAGCGCTCATGCGTCATCCCCTTCGATGTCGAGATCGCCTTCGTCGTCAGTATCGTCGCCCTCATCGTCCTCCCGGTCGGCGTCATCAGGCTTCACGCCAGCCAGCAGGAATTCTTCGTTGCCATCACCGCCTGATATCGGGGAGGGGATGAGGCCGAGGCTCGTCCAGCCCATGTCTTCCGTCAGCCAGCGCTCCAGCTCGGCTGCCACCACCGGCGCCGTCTCGGGCTCCTTGAGCAGCCCCGCCTTGCTGATCGCATCGCGCCCAGCCTCGAACTGCGGCTTGACCAGCAGCAGGCAATGCGCGCCGGGCTCGGCCTGGTCGAGGGCAGGGGCAAGCGCCAGCTTCAGGGAGATGAACGAAACGTCGGATACGAGGAAGTCGAAGGGCTCATCATCATAGTCCTCAGGCTCGAGATAGCGGGCATTCAACCCCTCGAGATTGGTGACGCGCGGATCGGCGAGAAGCCGCGGATGCATCTGGTCGTGACCGACATCGATCGCCGTCACATGCGCCGCCCCACGCTTCAGCAGCACCTCCGTGAAGCCACCGGTCGAGGCGCCGACATCCAGGCAGTGACACCCCTCGGGCGAGAGGTTGAAATGGTCGAGTGCGGCGACAAGCTTGAGCGCTGCGCGGGATACATAGTCCTGCGCGGGATCGTCGATCTCGAACTGATGGGTGGCCGCAAAGACGAGGCTGGGCTTGGCCACCACCTTGCCGTCCACTTTCACCGTGCCACGCTGGATGGCATCACGGGAACGGGACCGGCTGGCGAAGAGGCCGAGGGCGACCAGCAGCTGGTCGAGGCGTTGGGGTTCGGGAAGCTTTTTCATGTCCCGTCAATGAGGGGAGATGCGCCGCGGCGCAAGTGTTTTTCGAATAGGGCGCCATGGATGCGGGGAGGCTGGGGTTGCGGAATGCAGAATTTGGTCCATTCCAGGTTTTATTAGGGATCGTTTAAGCAATTCATCCTAATGTTCACCTGCCGGCGCGATGCATTCCTCCCTCCCAAGCGGCGCGCTCCGACACAGCACTGCAGGCCCCTCCTCCTTCTGGCCGGCAGCAATAGAAGCCCTCCGGTTTCGGGCCCGGGGGGCTTCTTTTTTTCTCGCGCAGGAGGTCGATCAATCTAAAACAGGAAGTATTAATCAATTTAAATCTAAATAAGGCGTCGACTTTTCAGTCTGTCATGCACAGGGGAATCCTTCATGAAACGCCTATCCATCCAGATGGCTCTTACCAGCTTGCTCAGCGTGATAGCGGTGGCCATTTTGGCTCTGTCCACGACCTCCGTCTTCAGCCTGCAGAAGCTGCATGGAAATACCGAAGAGATCGGCAATTACTGGATGTCTCGAATGGTGTTGGCTCGCGAGATGAAGGGTAACTTCAACCTCATGCGCCTCGCCTATTCCAAGCTGATCATGGCATCCACACCCGGTGAAATCGAGAACGAGGTCAAGGGCATCAACGATACGGCCGACGTGGTCAGGAAATCCGTTGCCGACTACGAGGCGGGCGCCCGTACGGAGATGGGACGCCAGCTGATCGCTGCCTTCAAGCCGGAATTCGAGGCCTACAAGGTTCTGGGTGAGGAACTTATCGAGATCAAGAAGGACGGCCAGACATTGGTCGCCACGAGCCTGTTCAAGGGCAAGATGAAGGTACAGTCCGAAAAGGTGAATGCTGTCGTCGACGAACTGGTCGCCGCGGTGATTGCCAATGCTGACAAGGCGGTCGCCGAAAGCGGCGCTGTCTATCGCACCAATCTGATGACCACGCTCGGCATTGCCGCCGCTACCCTCCTCCTCGCGTTCGGCGGCATTGCCTATGCCATCCTCGGCGTTACCCGCCCCATCGCCCGCATCTCGGCGTCCATGCGCAATCTTGCCGGTGGCGATCTGGAAGCGCAGATCCCCTTCGAGGGCCGTGCCGATGAAGTGGGCGACATGGCCGCTGCCGTCGAGGTCTTCCGTCAGGCGGGAATGACCAATCGTGAACTGGAGCGCCAGACCGAGGAAGCGCGTGTCCGCGAAGGCCATCAGGACGCAGAGAGCCGCCGCCGCGCCGCCGAGGAGGCCGAGAAACTCCGCTTTGCCACCACGACGCTGGGTGGAGGCCTGAAGCGGCTTGCGGAAGGGGATGTCTCCTTCCAGCTGAGCGAACCTTTCGCGGCCGAATACGAATCGCTGCGCCAGGACTTCAACGCCTCGCTGAAGCAGCTCGGCACGACGCTTTCCTCCGTCATGCAGTCGGTCGAGAACATCGATAACGGCACCCGCGAAATCTCCTCCGGTGCCAATGATCTTTCCAAGCGCACCGAGCAGCAGGCCGCCTCGCTGGAGGAGACCGCAGCAGCCCTGGACGAGATCACCGTCAACGTCTCGACGTCTTCCAAACGCACCGAGGAAGCGCGCTCGGTGGCCATCCTGGCCAACCAGAATGCGGCGAAGTCGGCTGATGTCGTCTCCAATGCCGAAGAGGCCATGCGCCGCATCGAGGAGAGCTCGCAGCAGATTTCCAACATCATTGGCGTGATCGACGAGATCGCTTTCCAGACCAACCTGCTGGCCCTCAATGCCGGTGTCGAGGCAGCGCGTGCCGGTGAAGCCGGCAAGGGCTTTGCGGTCGTCGCCCAGGAGGTCCGCGAGCTTGCCCAGCGGTCTGCCAGCGCCGCCAAGGAGATTAAGGGCCTCATCCAGAATTCCTCGACAGAGGTCGACAGCGGCGTGAAGCTGGTCCGCGATACAGGCGTCGCTCTCAAGGCGATTGGTGATTATGTCTCGCAGATCAACCAGTTGATGGATGCCATCGCCACCTCGGCGCGCGAACAGTCGACTGGCCTCGCGGAGGTCAATACTGCCGTCAACCAGATGGACCAGTCCACGCAGCAGAATGCGGCCATGGTCGAGCAGTCGACGGCTGCCTCGGCGGCACTCGCACAGGAGGCGGCACGCCTGCGCTCCCTGGTCGGTCAGTTCAACCTGTCCGGTCGCGCGTCTGCCGCAGCGCCTGTGGAGCATCGGTCCGCTGCCGCTCAGCCGACGGCGCGCCGCGCCCCCGCTGTTCGTGGCAATCTTGCGGTCAAGGAGGAGTGGAGCGAGTTCTGACACTCCTCTCCATCACTCATATGCAAGACGCCTCTGCTCCGGCAGAGGCGTTTTCATTTGTGCAGCAGGGCGTTGTCTACTTCTTACGCCCGCCGGTGGACGCAAAATGTCCATCCGGAGCAAGTTTCAATAAATGTTAGTAACTGTTTATATAGAAAAGACAAAATAAACTCTGGGTAATTGCAAACCAGAGGTGCAACCATGTCTCTCCTGACACTCTTCAGAAATGAACCCCGTGCTGTTCTCAATGCCCTGGACAGATCCCAGGCCGTCATCGAATTCGAGGTCAACGGCACCATCCTCACCGCCAACGAGAATTTCTGCAGCGCCGTCGGTTACCCTCTGGCTGAAATCGTCGGCAAGCACCACAGCATGTTCGTCGGCAAGGAATACGCACAGTCGACCGAGTATCGTGACTTCTGGGCACGTCTCAGCCGTGGAGACTTCTTCAGCGCCCAGTACAAGCGCTTCGGCAAGGGCGGTCGGGAGATCTGGATCGAAGCCTCCTACAACCCGATCATGCGCGGCGGAAAGCCCTACAAGGTCATCAAGTTCGCCACCGACATCACCGAACGCAAACGGGCCGAGTTGGAAAATGGCGGCAAGCTCAACGCGATTTCCCGCGCCCAGGCAACGATCGAATTCACGCCGGAAGGACAGATCCTGACCGCCAACCAGAATTTCCTCTCTGCCGTCGGCTACAAGCTGGAAGAGGTGGTTGGCAAGCATCATTCCATGTTCTGTGATGGCGAATACGTCCGATCCGCTGAATACCAGGCCTTCTGGAAGGATCTGCGCGCCGGCGAATTCAAGTCGAGCGAATTCACCCGCATCCGCAAGGACGGCCGCAAGATCGTCATGCAGGCCTCCTACAATCCGATCTTCGACGAGGACGGCCGGGTCTTCAAGGTGGTGAAGTTTGCCATCGACGTGACAGGGCGTGTCCAGGCGGTGGATGCCATCGCCGCAGGTCTCGCGCGCCTTTCCGAATGCAACATCCGCGTGACGATCGATGACCCCTTCATTCCGGAATTCGAACGCCTGCGCACCGACTTCAACACCGCGATCGCAGAGTTCCAGAAGACATTGGAAAACGTGCTCGGCGAGACGGGGGCCCTCACCGAAAACAGCCAGAGCCTGAAGGATGACGCCGAAGCCCTGGGACGGCGCACCGAGCAGCAGGCGGCGGCCCTCGAACAGGCCTCCGCCGCATTGGAGCAGATTACCGCCACGGTCAAGGAGGCCTCGGTGCGCGCGCGCGATACCCGCGATATCGTCAAGGAGGCGCGCGCGGCGACCGGTCAATCGGTCGAGGTGGTCCGCTCCACTGTCGAGGCGATCGGTCGCATCGAGAATGCCTCGAAGGAGATTGGCAGCATCATCGACGTCATCGACCAGATCGCCTTCCAGACAAACCTTCTCGCGCTCAATGCCGGCGTCGAAGCGGCGCGTGCAGGCGATGCCGGCAAGGGCTTTGCGGTCGTGGCGCAGGAAGTCCGTGAACTCGCCCAGCGTTCTGCCGCCGCCGCCCGGGAAATCTCCGCCCTCATCCTCAATTCGACGAACGAGGTCGCCGAAGGGGTGAGGCTGGTCAATGCCACCGGCTCGTCTCTGGAGCGGATCGAGAAGTTCGTCAACGAGATCAATCTCAACGTCGATGCCATCGCGACCGGTGCCAACGAACAGGCCTCGAGCCTCGGCGAGATCAACAATGCCGTCAACCAACTCGACCAGGCGACCCAGCAGAATGCCGGTCTGGTGTCCAGCATCTCGACGGCCAGTGACATCATGGCTGTCGGGGCTGGCAAGATGAAGACGCTGGTTGATATCTTCAAGCTCAACCGCCGTGCGGCGCGACGCGAACCAGGCTCGTCGGCGGCTGCCGGCGGTACCCATATGCGTGGCCGCCACACCATCGCAGCCTGAGAACACGAGCGGCCTGCGCCCCCGGGGCGCAACGTCGTCTTCAGGGAACGTATCGATAAAGCCAGTCGCGAATGTCTTCGGGCAGGGCGACTGGCTCACCGCTGTCTGCGTCCCGCGCAGTCCAGGTGACGTCGATCTCGGCGGCCGTCTGTCCGTCCTTCTCCATCGCGACCTCGAAACCCACGGATTTGCCGCCGATCTTGTCAACCTGAACGGTCATGCGGATCTGGTCTTCGAAGCGCAATGGCTGGTGCAGGCGGACTTCGATCTTGGTCGGGCTGTAAAGCGGTTCGCCTTCCAGCGGCGGGCGGTAGCGCCAGAAATGCCGCACGGCTTCCTCGGCGTAAATGACATAGGCCGCGGCCTGCATTTCCCCCGTCGGTCCAATGTCGCGATAGGCGACGACGAGCCCGCTCACCTCCACCCGTTCGATCTCGTCCATGCCCTCTCCCGCGTTCTCCCAATGTGAGCGGCATCTAACGGCATCCCATGCAGCTTCACAAGATGTCCGACATGGTCCCTGCGTCGCGCACCTGCGCGCCATCTGGGTAAAACCGCCATCCGTGGTGGAAGATGACAGTGTCGCGCATTATGTTCTCCGCGACCCCCGGAAGGATCCCCATGGCCACCCGTCTTTACGAGAACCCGATCTTCCTCGAACACAACACGCCGGAAGGACACCCCGAAAGGGCCGACCGGCTGCGTTCGCTCAACATCGCGCTGGAGCATCCGAACTTCGCCCGGCTGGAGCGGATCGAGGCAAGCCAGGCCAATGAGGATGCGGTGACACTCGCCCATCCCGAGGAGCACCTTTTTGCCGTGATGCGCCAGATCCCGGAAGAGGAGGATCGCATCAACCAGCTGGAGGCTGACACTTATGCTTCGCAGAAGAGCCTGCAGGTCGCCTTGACCGCGATCGGCGGGGCGATGTCAGCCGTCGATGACGTGATGACCGGTAAGGCCGACAACGCCTTCGTCGCTGGCCGTCCGCCGGGCCACCATGCGGAAAAGTCGAAAGCCATGGGCTTCTGCCTGTTCAACACGGTGGCGATCGCCGCCCGCCATGTGCAGAAGACCTATGGCGTCGAGCGTGTCGCGATCGTCGACTGGGACGTGCATCATGGCAACGGCACCCAGGACATCTTCTGGGACGATCCGTCGGTGCTCTTCTGCTCGACCCATCAGATGCCGCTTTATCCCGGCACGGGCGCCAAGGACGAGACGGGCAAGCATCGCAACATTGTCAATGCGCCGCTCTCCCCCAATGTCGGCTCGGACCATTTCCGCGAGGCCTTCAAGAGCCGCGTGCTCCCCGCCCTCCATGATTTTTCGCCCGACTTCATTCTGATCTCCGCCGGCTTCGACGCCCATCACCGCGATCCGCTCGCCCAGATCAATCTGGTCGGCGAGGATTTCGACTGGGCGACGGGAAGGCTCTTGGAAGTCGCCGACCGTTTCGCCCAGAACCGGGTCGTCAGCTTGCTCGAAGGCGGCTATGATCTCGAAGGCCTCGCCGAATCGGCAGGCCTGCACATCTTGAGACTGATGAAGGGTTGAGTATGTCCGACGCCACCGTTCCCGCCGATCTCACCGGCACTTCCTTCGAAAAGGCCGTGGCCGAGCTCGAAAGCATCGTGGCGCGGCTGGAACGCGGCGACGTGGCGCTGGAAGACTCCATCGCCATTTATGAGCGCGGCGAGCTTCTGAAAAAGCATTGCGAGCAGCTGCTGTCGGCTGCCGAAAACCGCATCGAAAAGATCCGCCTCGATCGCGCCGGCAAGCCTGCAGGCGTGGAGCCGCTCGACGGCGCGTAAGCAATCACCGGGAGACGGCCCCGGGCGATAGATCGATTTGCAGAAAAAAGGCGGCGGATGGTTTCATCCGCCGCCTTTTGCATGGCCGCTAGCCTCTGAAGACAAACGATCCCCCGGAAATGAGAATGGCCCCTTGCGGGGCCATTCGTCGTTCGGTGTCTGGAAACCTCAGCCTTACTCGGCCGGGTTCCTGGCTTCCACGGCCTTGGATGGGCCGGTCTTCCACAGCGAGTAACCAACGCCGACGCCGAGGATCAGGAAGGTGATGCCGAGCGACCACTCCGGTGGGAACTTCTCCCAGCCCATGCCCCAGGCTATGAAGATCTTCGAGCCGATGAACATCAGTAGCACCGAAAGCGCATATTTGAGATAGGCGAAGCGGTGCAGAATGGCATCCAGCGCGAAATAAAGGGCGCGCAGACCCAGGATCGCGAAGATGTTCGACGTGTAGACAATGTACGGGTCGGTCGTGATCGTGAAGACGGCCGGCACTGAGTCGACGGCGAACACCAGGTCCGCGATCTCGATCATGACGAGCGCCAGCAGGAGCGGCGTGGCAAAACGCTTGATCTTGCCCGTCACCGGATCCGGCTTCTTGACGATGAAGGCGTGGCCGTGGATCTCCTCCGTCACGTTCATCCGGCGCTTGAGGAAGCGGATCAGGGCATTGTCCTCGATCTTGTGCTCCTTGTCGGCGACAAACAGCATCTTGACGCCCGTCAGGATCAGGAAGCCGGCGAAGAAGTAGAGAACCCAGTGATACTGGTCGACGATCGTCGCGCCGAGGCCGATCATGATGCCGCGCAGCACGATGACCCCGAGAATGCCCCAGAACAGCACGCGGTGCTGGTATTCGCGCGGGATGGCGAAGAAGCTGAAGATCAGCGCGATGACGAAGATATTGTCCATCGCCAGCGTCTTCTCGACCACGAAGGCGGTTAGATACTGCGCGGTCGCGGTCGTATCCATCTGCCAGTAGATGAAGCCGGAGAAGAGAACGCCCAGCGTGATGTACATGGCCGAAAGCTTCAAACTTTCGGCGATGCCGATTTCATGGTCCTTCTTGTTGAGGACGCCAAGGTCGAAGGCAAGAAGTGCCACGACGAGGAGAATGAACAGCAACCACATCCAGAGTGGTTTGCCGAGAAACAGAATGAGCAGGAGTTCCAATTGTGTGACCTCTGTTGCATTGACCGGGCTCGATGCAACGCGCGCACGGTCTCGCTGAAGAGAGGTCCGGTCCGGGCATGGCATCGAGCGTGCTCGATGCGGTCCGACATCACGAGGGTAAACCGTCGTCAGAGGGGCCCGGTCCGCAGATGCTCAAATGGGGCCTGTCATCCGGAGTTCAAGAGCGCCGCCGAGAAAAAAACACAGGAATGACATAATTCGTCATCTGCCCGAGTGTCGGCTTAGAGCGCGATCACAGTGCGAATTTCATCATAACCGGTGGAAAGTGCCAGACCGTCTCGTGCGATCAACCCGGCTGCCGTCAAAAGCTCCACATCCTCGTGAACACGCCGGTAGTCGCGCTGCAAGTTGCGGGCAAGCGCTGCAACGCTTTCCTGCGGATTGCGGTGCAGATAGCGCAGCAACTCCAGCCGCTTTGCCGTCATAGTCCGGGCAAATGCGTCCCAGTCGACGAAGGTCAGATGATCCTCATGGACAGGCTCGCCTTCCCGCTGCCGACGCAAGGCGTCACCGACCCGCGCCTGCAAGGCATCAAAACCGCCGCCGACATGTACGTCCAGTTCTCTCGTCATATCGTTTCTCCTCGCAGTCGTTCCACGCGGTAACTGATCTAGGCCAGTGACAATCCAGTCACTGTCCTCGCAGGCCATCGGTTCGTCAACGTCATCGAGGTAAATGCGACGGCCTAGGCCCGGGCCCGAAGCGCGCCCGCTACCCGGTGGATATGCTCAGCCCCGATCCCGCAGCAGCCACCGATCATGGTCGCGCCCACCTCGGCCCAGTCGCAGGCAAAGCGCGAATAGACATCGCCCGTCAGGTCACCGCGAGTATCATGCAGCCCTTCATTGGCGGCCTTGTCGTCGGTGTCGCTCTCGAAGGCATTGGCATAGACGCCGATCTTCAGCTTCACACCCTTTTCGGCAAAGACGGCCGCTGCCGTCTCCACGGCCTCTTTCATCACTTCGGGCTTGGCACAGTTGAAGAGCAGTGCCTGAGCCCCAGAGCCCGCCGCCCATTCCGCTGCCGCCCGCACGGTCTCGCCCGAGCGCAGCTTCGGCTCGCCACCGGCCACCTGGGCTGCATCGTCGGCCAGCGTAAAGGAGATCCAGAACGGCTTCGGCTGAGCCTGGATCGCCTTGCGCACGGCCTCGCCCTCGGCAATCAGGCTGAGCGTCTCGCCGAGCCAGACATCGACATGGGGGGCCAGGTTTGCAACCAGCACCTTCAGATAATCCTGCACGGTCGACGGGTCGAAATTCTCCGGCTCGTAAGAGCCGAAGATCGGCGGAAGCGACCCCGCGACGACCACCTTGCGACCTGCTGCATCCGCAGCCTCGCGTGCCAGTCTGCCGGAAAGCGCGATAAGAGCCGGACCGTCCTTGCGGAACCGCTCTTCGCCGATATGGAAGGGCACCAGCGCATAGGAATTGGTGGTGACGACATCGGCACCGGCTGCAATGAATTCCGCATGCACCTGGCGGACGATCTCGGGGCTGTTGATCAGCGCCAGCGCCGACCATTCCGGCTGCTTCAGCTCCGCCCCGAGCCGGAGAAGTTCGCGGCTCATGCCGCCGTCGAGGATGATGGTATCTGCCATGGGAAAGTCTCCGTCGGATGCGGTCAGGGGGTAAGTGCCTGGTCGAGATCGGCGATTATGTCGCCTGTAGTCTCGAGGCCGATCGACAGGCGGAAGAGCCCGTCGCCGGCATAGGCGCGATAATCGGAAAGGGCCTCGCCCGTGAGGCGGAAGGTCGAGGTCATCATCTCCTCGGTGTCGAGCAGCACCACGAGGCTGCGCTGGTGCCCGAGGGAAAAGGCGTAGTGAATGACACGCAGTCGCTCGGCCAGCCGATCGGCGGCGGCCCTGGGACCCCGCGTGCGAAAGCCGATCATGCCACCGAACACGTCCATCTGGCGTTTGGCGAGATCATGCTGCGGGTGGGAGGCGAGACCCGGATAGATGACCCGCTCGACCTCCGGATGCCCTTCCAGGAAGGTGGCGACCGCAAGGGCGCTGTCTGACGCCATGCGCATGCGCGGATAAAGCGTGTCGATGCCACGCATGATAAGCCAGGCCGACTGGGCCGAGAGGGACGCCCCGAGATAGACGCCGGCGCGACCCCTGATACGGGCGATCAGTTGCTTCCGTCCGATCACGGCCCCGCCCAGCACGTCGCCATGGCCATTGATGAACTTGGTCAGCGAATGGATGACGAGATCGACGCCGAGCGTGAGCGGCTGTGTCGCAACCGGCGTGGCAAAGGTGGAATCGACCGAGATCAGCGCCCCGTGTCTATGGGCAATGGCCGCCAGCGCTTCGAGATCGACGATACGCAGGATCGGATTGACGGGGCTCTCACAATGCACGAGCCGCGTGTTCGGTCGCATGGCGGCTTCAACCAGATCGAGCCGTGCCATGTTGACCGGTGTCACCTCGATGCCGAAATCCGGCAACACGCGCTGGGTGAGTTCGACAGCGCCCGCATAGCAGACATCCGAGACGACGAGATGATCGCCGGCCTTGAGGAAGGTGAAGAGAGTACCGGCAATCGCCGCCATGCCCGTCGCCGTCGCCAGCGCATCCTCGGCGCCTTCGAGAGCCGCCAGCCGCTGCTCCAGCTGCCGCACAGTGGGGTTCGTCCAGCGGGCATAAAGATAGGGCAGATCGGCGAGATCGGCGACGCCATCGGCGGAAAAGGCCCCGTCGCCCGGCATCAGCGCATTGTTCACCGACATCGAGACATTGGGCGCAATCGCCCCGGTCGTGGGATCGATCACCAGGCCGGCATCGAGCGCCCGGGTTTCGGGACCGGCAGACGCGGGCAGGGGATGGGTCGCGAAGACATTCGTCATGGAATTTCACTTTCGGACCGCATCAGCGGCGGATCGGCACCTGCGCCTCAACCACGCCAAAGGCACGGGTGATGAGCGCAGTCAGCGCGACATAAAAGAGGGTGACCACAAGCAGCGGCTCGTAGACGAGAAGCGTGTCCTGACGGACCTTGAAGGCGACCGCATAGAGATCCATCACGGTGACGGTGAAGGCGAGCGGCGTGGCTTTCAGCTGCAGCACGATCTCGCCGGCAATCGTCGGCAGCGCCGTGCGGATGGCCCGTGGCAGCCAGATGCGTCTGATGAGCATGAAGGGGCTCATGCCGAGCGAGCGACCGGCTTCCAGCTCGCCCTTCGGCACGGACAAGAGCGCACCGCGCAGCACTTCCGACTGATAGGCGGCAAAGTTGAGCGTGAAGGAGAGGGCGGCGAAGAAGAAGCCCTCGCGCAGGATCGGCCAGAGAAAGCTCTGCCTCAAGCCCGGCACCATCGGCAGCAGCGAGCCCACGCCATAGTAAAGGAGCCAGAGCTGGATGAGCAGCGGCGTGCCGCGAAACACGGTGGAATAACCGAGCGCGAGATTGCGGATGACAGGCCCGCCGCTCACCCGGGCAAAGGCGAGGCCGACGGCCAGCACAAAGCCGAAGCCGACCGAAATGACCAGCAATGCAACCGTCTGGAAGGCGCCGTCGATCAGCAGCGGCCAGTATTTCGCAATCCATTCGAAATTCACGCGCGTCCCTCTCTCAATGCGCCGGCCGCTGGCCCCGGCGCACGCGGCGCTCGATGCCATGGAAGACGAGGTTGGAGAGAAGGGTGATGACCAGATAGAGAACCGCCGCCGCCAGGAAGAAGAGGAAATATTCCTTGGTATTGGCGCCGGCGAGACGCGTGGTCAGCGCCAGCTCCTGATAGCCGACGACGGCGACCAGCGCGCTGTCCTTGGTGACCGACATCCAGAGATTGGCCATGCCGGGCAGAGCGTTGGGAAGCAGCGCCGGCAGCGTCACGCGACGAAAGCGAAGCAATGGCGACATGCCGAAGGCCCGCGCCGCCTCCATCTGCCCTGTTGGGATCGCCAGGATCGCGCCGCGCAGCACCTCGGTCATATAGGCGCCCTGCACGAAGCCGAGCACGGCGACGGCCGCCACGAAACCATTGACCTCCACCGGCGGCAACCCGAAGGCCATCAACAGCCGGTTGAGGCCGTCGGTCCCGGCATAATAGAGCCCGACGATCAGGATCAGTTCCGGCACCGCCCTGATGACAGAGGTATAGGCCTTGAGGATCAGTCCCACCGGGCGGTTGTCGGAAAGCTTGCCGATCGCGCCGAAGAGACCGATGATCAGCCCGATGGAGAATGCGCAGGCCGAGATGGCGACGGTCGTCGCAGCACCGGTCAACAGCGCGCCGCCCCAGCCCGGAGGCTCAAGCGCCAGCAATTGCCAGGCCGTCATTGATCCCGTCGCCATCTCGCTTGCGTTCCCTGCCGATTACTCGCCGTAGACGTCGAAGGTGAAGTAGGCCTTCGTGATCTCGTCATACTTGCCGGAGGCTCGCACGGCCGCGATCGCCGCATTCAGCTTGGCCTTGAGTTCGGTATCTTCCTTGCGCAAACCGCCGCCGATGCCGGTGCCGAGAACGGACGGATCAGCCGCCACGTCGCCCATGTCGGCGCAGCAATCCTTGCCGAAATCGGTCTTGAGGAAGTCGGCAAGCGGGATCGCGTCGCCGAAGACATAGTCGATGCGGCCGGCGGAAAGATCCTGGAAGGCTTCGTCCAGGGTGGCGTAGGTCTGCTCCTCGGCCTTGTCGGCGAAGTGCTTCGCATAATAGGCCGACTGCACGGTCGAGACCTGGATGCCGATGGTCTTGCCTTCAACGGCTTCGGGCGTCGCACCTGGCGTGCCATCCTTCGGGCCGATCAGCTTGCTCGGCGTGTTGTAGTATTTGTCGGTGAAGTCGATGGTCTTCAACCGCTCCTCGGTGATCGACATCGACGACCAGATCACGTCGAATTTCTTCGTCTGCAGCGCCGGGATCAGTCCGTCCCAGGAAACGTCGACGACCGAGCAGGTTTCCTTCATTTCCGCGCAGACGGCGTTCATCAGGTCGATTTCCCAGCCCTTCCAGGTGCCGGAGGCATCCTTGGCGAAGAAGGGCGGATAGGCCTCGTTCATGATGCCGAAGCGCACTTCGGCCTGGGCGGTGACGGCGGTTGCGGCAAAGGCGGCACCGGCGAGAAGAAGGGAGATCATTTTCATCGTCGTTTTCCCCGATTGGTTGGATGGTTCTGGATCAGTGTTCAAACGGTCCCGCGCCCACCAAGGCTGCGGGTGAAGTCTCGGCAACGAGCGCTTTTCGGGTCGCCGAACACCTGGTCCGGCGGTCCCTCTTCCTCGACACGCCCTTTGTCGAGGAACATCACATGGCTTGAGACATCGCGGGCAAAGCTCATCTCATGCGTGACGAGCAGCATGGTGCGGCCCTCTTCGGCCAGATCCCGGATGACCTTCAGCACTTCGCCGACGAGTTCCGGATCGAGCGCCGAGGTCGGCTCGTCGAACAGCATGACGGCCGGATCGACGCAAAGCGCGCGGGCAATCGCCGCCCGCTGCTGCTGGCCGCCGGAGAGAAAGGCGGGATAGGCATCGCGCTTGTCGTAGAGCCCGACCTTGGCCAGCAGCGCTTCGGCCTTCTCCACTGCCTCGCGGCGCGGCATTTTCAGAACATGGACGGGCGCCTCGATGACGTTTTCGAGCACCGTGCGATGCGCCCAGAGATTGAAGCTCTGGAACACCATGCCAAGCCCGGTACGCAGCCGCTCCAGCTGCTTGCGGTCGGCGGCCTCAAGGCTGCCCTTGCGGGAGGGGCGCAGCTTCAGCTCCTCACCGCCCACGATGATGCGGCCGCGGTCGGGCGCTTCCAAGAGGTTGATGCAGCGCAGAAAGGTGCTCTTGCCGGAACCGGACGAGCCGATGATCGAAATGACGTCGCCCCGACGGGCCGTGGCCGAGATGCCTTTCAGAACCTCTATGCCGGCGAAACTCTTGTGGATGTCCTGCACGTCGAGCGCGGCCGGGGTGGTCCCTGTCATCTTGATCCCAGGTAGTTTGACAATTGCGAGACCATAGGAGGCCGAAGCTGCGGATTTCGAGCGCATTTGTCGAAGGTTGCGGGAAAATCCTGCACGAACGAGCTGAGCGCTGCGGAAAGATGGCGCAATCCGCCGCAATCGGCTATGCAGCGAAAAAAGCGGTGCGCGAGGAGGGAGAACGCATGCCGGACAAGCTAGACCAATTCGACCGCAGCATCCTCGAAGTGGTGCAGCGGGATTGCCAGCTGAAGGCTGAGGCGATTGCCGACAAGGTGGGGCTTTCACCCTCTGCGGTGCAACGCCGGCTGCGTCGGCTGCGCGATGAGGGCATCATCACCGCCGAGATCGCGGTGGTGGATCGCAAGGCGACGAATTTCCCGATGACCTTCATCACCGGCATGGAGATCGAGCGCGACAATTACGATGCGCTTACCCGCTTCCGCGCCTGGGCCGACAAGCAGGAACACGTCCAGCAGGTCTACTACGTGACGGGTCAGGTCGATCTCGTCGCCATCATCACCGCCCGCGATGTCGAGCACTATGATGACATCAGCGCCCAGCTGATGGCCGAGAACCCGCAGATCCGCCGCATGCATACCAATGTGGTGTTGCGCGACGTGAAGGTTGGATTGCACATTCCTGTCCGGGAATGACCCGTAGGGGGTGAGCATCCGCAACCGGCTCCGCGACCCCTAAGCGCAAGTCACGGCTCAGCTGCTCAGCCGCCCGACGGCGTCGACGAGTTTGGCAGCGTCGAAGGGTTTGACGATCCAGCCGGTTGCACCGGCCTTGCGGGCGCGCTCCCGCTTCTGAGGATCGTTTTCCGTGGTCAGCACCAGGATGGGAATGGCCCTGTATCGTTCGCTGCGGCGGATCCGCTCGATGAAGCCGAAACCGTCGAGCCTTGGCATGTTGATGTCGGTGATAACAAGGTCGGGAGCCCCGCCCTCCAGCACTTCCAGCCCATGGATGCCATCTTCGGCCTGCAGTGTTGTATAACCGGCCCTTTCGAGCGTCTGGGTCACCATGGACAGGATTGTCTTGGAATCATCGACCGCCAGAATTGTCTTGACCACGATTGCCTCGTTTTCTTCGTGCTGGGCGCGAGCCATACCCCACCGGCAGTCCCGCTTGCGACGAGAATAATTAGATGTGGCTTATTAAGCATTAACGGATGTCCGCTGCGCCGGATGTGTCTGGCCGAATTCTGTGTGCCGCAAGGGCCTATTCCCGCCAGCACGGAGCCGTAAGGCCGATGGTGATGCGTTCGCAGTGCCTGCCCAGATGCCGTCGACCAGCCAAAGACTGAACGATGCGTCACCGCGCCTGCAGTCGATCCGTTCTATGATCCGCGTCGAGACCTGATAACCTTGGCCCGATCGAACGAAGAGGTTTCCCATGTCCTTTTTCCCTGGAAACGATCCCGTCCCGGGTGACGCCTTTGCCTGTGATGCCATCGAACATCTGATCATTCCCCGCTCCAGCGATATCGGCGGTTTTGCCGTCCGCCGCGCGCTCCCCTCTAGCCGTCGCCGCCTTGTCGGCCCCTTCATCTTCTTCGACCGCATGGGGCCGGCCGTCTTGAAGGCAGGCGAAGCCATGGATGTCCGCCCCCATCCGCATATCGGTCTCTCCACCGTCACCTATCTCTTCGATGGCGAGATCAAACACCGCGACAGCCTCGGCACCGAGCTTGTGATTGCGCCTGGAGACATCAACCTGATGACATCAGGTCGTGGCATCGTGCATTCCGAACGCACGCCGGAAAACCTGCGTGGCCATCCGCTCTCGATGTCGGGGCTCCAGACCTGGATTGCGCTCCCGGACCAGCTGGAGGAGATCGATCCCGCCTTTGCCCATACGGCAAAGGGGGAACTGCCTGTGTTCGAGGATCGTGGCGCCTCGGGTCGCGTTGTGATCGGTGCGATGGGCGGCTTGCGCTCTCCGGTCAAGACCTTTTCCGAGACACTCTACGTCGATCTGACGCTGGAGCCTGGTGCCCGCTTCCCCTTCGATGCGACCCAGGAAGAGCGCGCGCTTTACATCCTCTCCGGCGAAATCGAGATTGCCGGCGACCGCTTTGCGCCCGACCAGCTGCTCGTCTTCCGCCCCGGCGACGAGATCACGCTCATCGGCGGCGCGACCGGATGTCACGTGATGTTGTTCGGCGGTGCCGCACTCGGCACGCAGAAACATATCTGGTGGAACTTCGTTTCCTCGTCCAAGGAGCGCATCGAACAGGCCAAGGAAGAGTGGAGAACTGGCCGATTCGACATCGTTCCGGGGGACGAAGAAGAGTTCGTGCCTTTGCCGGAGGGCCGTTGACGTCTATATAACAGCGTGGTGTCGGATATTTGCCCAGTTCGTCTTGGGATGCTATCGCGCACCCAAACGAGTTGAAGAGGCAAGAGCCCGTGACATCCATGCCCGATACCCCGCTGCTGGACAAGGTCGAGTTCCCGAGAGATCTGAAGGCCATCGAGGACCGCGATCTGCCGCAGTTGGCGCGCGAAGTGCGCGACGAGATGATCGATGCCGTGTCGAAGACGGGTGGTCATCTGGGCGCGGGCCTCGGTGTGGTCGAGCTGACGATCGCCATCCACAAGGTCTTCGATACGCCGAGCGACCGGCTGATCTTCGATGTCGGCCATCAGTGCTATCCGCACAAGATCCTGACCGGCCGCCGCGACCGCATCCGCACGTTGCGCCAGGAAGACGGCCTCTCCGGCTTCACCAAGCGCGCCGAGAGCGAATACGATCCCTTTGGTGCTGCCCATTCCTCCACCTCGATTTCTGCCGGCCTCGGCATGGCGGTGGCCGCCGACCTGTCGAAGACCGACCGCAAGGTAATCGCCGTCATCGGCGATGGCGCCATGTCCGCCGGCATGGCCTATGAGGCGCTCAACAATGCAGGTGCGCTTGACGCTCGCCTGATCGTCATCCTCAACGACAACGACATGTCGATTGCCCCGCCGACGGGCGCGATGAGCGCCTATCTCGCGCGCCTCGCCTCCGGCCGCAGCTACATGGGCTTCCGCGAGTTCGGCAAGAAACTGACCGCCTATCTCGGCAAGACCGTCGACCGCGCCATCACCCGCGCCGTCGAGCATGCCCGTGGTTATGTCACCGGTGGCACGATGTTCGAGGAGCTCGGTTTCTACCATATCGGCCCGATCGACGGTCATTCCTTCGATCACCTTCTGCCCGTGCTGCGCAATGTCCGCGACAATGCCAAGGGCCCCGTGCTGATCCATGTCGTCACCCAGAAGGGCAAGGGCTACGCACCCGCCGAAGCCGCTGCCGACAAGTATCATGGCGTCAACAAGTTCGACGTGATCACCGGCACCCAGGCCAAGGCCAAGCCGAATGCGCCGGCCTATACCGCCGTCTTCGCCGATGCCCTGGTCGAGGAAGCCCGCCACGACGAGAAGATCGTCGGCATCACCGCAGCCATGCCCTCGGGCACGGGCCTCGACAAGCTTAAGTCGCTGTTCCCCGAGCGCACCTTCGATGTCGGCATCGCCGAACAGCATGCCGTGACCTTTGCAGCCGGTCTGGCTGCCGAAGGCTTCAAGCCCTTCTGCGCGCTCTATTCCACCTTCCTGCAGCGCGGCTACGACCAGGTCGTCCATGATGTCGGCATTCAGGGGCTGCCGGTCCGCTTCCCCATCGACCGCGCCGGCTTCGTCGGTGCCGACGGCCCGACCCATGCCGGCTCCTTCGACACCGGTTTCCTCGCCGCTTTGCCCGGCTTCGTGGTCATGGCCGCGGCCGACGAGGCGGAGCTGAAGCACATGGTTCGTACCGCCGCAGCTTACGACGAAGGCCCGATCTCCTTCCGCTATCCGCGCGGCGAGGGTGTGGGTGTTCCGATGCCCGAACGCGGCGAGATCCTCGAAATCGGCAAGGGCCGCATCGTCAAGCAGGGCTCGAAGGTGGCACTCCTCTCTTTCGGCACGCGCCTGGCCGACTGTCTGCTGGCCGCCGAAGACCTCGACGCTGCAGGCCTATCAACCACCGTCGCCGACGCCCGTTTCGCCAAGCCGCTGGATCACGATCTGATCCGCCAGCTCGCCCGCCACCATCAGGTGGTGGTGACAGTCGAAGAAGGCGCCGTCGGCGGCTTCGGCAGCCATGTCATGCATTTCCTCGTCAATGAGGGCCTGCTCGACAACGGCCTTAAAGTCCGCTCCCTCGTGCTGCCGGATGTCTGGATGGACCAGGCCAAGCCCGAAACCATGTATGCCAAGGCCGGACTGGATTCCGCCGGCATTCTGAAGACGGTATTTGCGGCGCTGGGCCAGGACGTGCCCGGTGTGATTGCGGCAGGATGAGCCACCTTCAGCGGCGAGATTGAAGTGTACGCCAAAACGGCGTACACTTGTGGCGAGACGTGAGGACCGCCACCATGAGCACAGCCAAGGATATCAGCCAGACGAAAGAAGACCGTGCGACGGAGCGGATGCACTTTCGCACCAAGCCGCATGTCAAACAGGCGATCCAGCGCGCTGCTGCGATCAGCGGGGTCGATGAAACGGCTTTTGCGATGAATGCGGCCTACGCCTCGGCGCTCGCGACCATCGAAGCGCATGAACGGACACTTCTGCAACCGATCGATCACGAAGCTTTCTTCGATGCGCTCGACAACCCGCTTTCCCCGACCGACGCCTTGCGAGATGCCTTTGCCAGCCACAAGTCGCGCGTCATCAGCAGATGAATGATGAGGGGCACTCGGTCATCATCGAGTTGCTCGATCCCGAGCGCCATGATCGGGACAACTTCTCCTGTGGTGTCGAGACCGTCGACAACTACTTCCGCAAGACGGCGAACAAGCTCGCCAAGGCCGGCAATGCCCGCGTCTACGTGATGACCTCTGAGAAAGGCGATGTGATCGGCTTCTATGCCCTCAATGCCCATTCTGTCGATTTCACGGAACTGCCGTCTTGCTACGCCCGGAGCCGCCCATCCCATGGTGCGATCCCTGCCGCCTTCATTTCCATGATCGGTGTGGACCAGCGATATGCCGGACAAGGCTATGGCGGCGATCTGCTCGCCGACGCACTGCTGCGGATCGTGCAGGCAGCCGAGCGGATCGGCATTGCGGTGGTTATTCTGGACGTGCTGGATGACGGCAATCCGGATCTCGTGCAGCGCCGAAAGGCCCTTTACCTGCGGTACGGCTTTGAGCCGCTGCCGTCGAATCCGCTGAGGTTGTTCATTCCAGTTGCAGCCATACGCAAGACGCTGGCGACCTCCTGACACCTACGGCACGCTCTGGACTTCCCCCAGTCTGCCCGCTAGACCGGACCGTCAATCGACGGGCGCTGACGCGCCTCGGAGGCCCCATGCACACCGCAGGTACCACGGATATCGCACCCGACTTCGCGCCTGACTGGGCGGCGATCGCGGTCGTCATCCTGGGCGTCACGGCCTTTGCGGTGGGGCAGGGGCTCACCTATCCGCTGATCGCGCTGATCCTCGAAAGCCGGGGTGTCTCCTCCAGCATGGCGGGCCTGAACGCCTCGGTCTTTGCGCTGGGCCTTGCCTCCTCGACCCTTTTGATCGGCAGACTGACGCAGGTGGTGCGCGGCGACAGGCTGATCGTCGCCTCGCTGCTCGGCGTCTCCATCTGTCTTGCGACCTTCTCGCTTTTCGACCAGCTCTGGATCTGGTTCGTCGCCCGCTTCCTGCTCGGCTTCTGCACCAGCATCATCTACACGGTCTCCGAAGCCTGGCTGAACATCGCCTGTCCAGACCGCCTGCGCGGACGTGTCTCCGGTGCCTATAGCGCCGGCATGTGTGCGGGCTTTGCCGCCGGGCCGCTTGCCATTCCGCTCGTCGGCATTGAGGACGGCTTCGCCTTCGCGCTGACTGCGGCCTATGTCGCGCTCGTCGCCTTTGCCTCGGTCATGCTGGGCCGTTATGCCAAGACCAAGCCGGAAGCCTCGGAAGCCGGTGGTCTCCTGACCTTCGTCAGGATGGCGCCGGTGCTCACGCTGATGGTCGTCGCCTTCGGCTTCTCGGATATCGCGGCGATCTCGATGATCCCGCTCTATTTCGTTGAGCGCGGCTACAGCCAGAATTTCGCGGCCTTCGTGGTCACCATGGTGGCCCTGCCGACAGCGCTTGCCCAGCCCTTTGTCGGCTGGTTGCTCGACCGGCTCTCGCGCCCGGTGATCGCCGTCTCCGGCTCGTTGATCGCCGCTGTCGCCTTCCTGGCTCTGCCCTTCATGACCTCCCAGGCCGCCCTGCTGATCACCATCTCTATCCTCGGTGCAGCCAGCTTCTCGCTCTACACCGCAGCGCTCACCCTGCTCGGCGAACGCTTCCGTGGTGGCCTTCTGGTCTCCGGCAGCGCGGTCTTCGCGCTGGCTTACGCCATCGGCAGTGCCGCCGGTTCCGGCAGCACGGGCCTCACCATGGATTTGATCTCGGTCGATGCCGGGCCTGTCTTCGTCGGCCTCTTGATGCTGGGTTTCACCGGTTTCTTCGCCCTGAACCTGATGCGCGTCCGCGCGGCGAGGCGCTGATCCATGCTGGAGACCTCCCCGCCCGACATCTTCGATTGCCAGACCTGCGGTGCCTGCTGCGCCTATTCCGCCGACTGGCCGCGCTTTTCGATGGAAAGCGATGAGGAAATCGCCGCCATCCCTGAAGCGATGATCGCCAAGGACGAAAGCGGCATGAAGTTCGAGAATGGACGCTGTGCGGCACTCACCGGCGAAGTCGGCAAGCATGTCGGTTGCGCTGTCTATCTCGTGCGCCCGCATGTCTGTCGCACCTGCATGCCCGGCGACGAGGAATGCAAGATCGCCCGTGCCGAGTTCGGTTTCCCGGTCGAAGGCCTGCCGGAGCCTGATGTCTACGAGGCCTGACCTCTTCAGGGGACACTGATAGTCACCTGGTCGGCCGGCAGTTCCCCGCCGATTTCCGCCGTCTGGCTCTTCTTGTCATAGACGCAGACCGAGCTGACGATCGCATCCGCCCCGACAGCCTTGCCGGTCAGGATCGCCACGCCGTAGCTCTCGGTTCCGAAGGGATCGACGACCACTTTCGGCTGCTCGATGCGGCCCTCGGCCAGGACAGTGCATTTGGCTGCGACATCCTTGGCAAATTCCTCCCAGGCATCGCCTGAAGATGCGAGCGCCGATGAGGCGAGGGGAATGAAGACGAACGCGATGGCCGTGAGACGCCTGTTGGAACGAAACATGGGGGACCTCAGTTGGGTACTATGAGGCTGTGAACCTCGGCCGGAACGCCACACCGTGCAAGTCCAAAAACGGAAGACATTTCTTTCCCTTGGAGGCCGGAATTTGGAAGGGCAAAGGTTGCCTGAGCGTTGTTCCGCACCTATGTTCCCGTCACCTGCCAAACCGCAATCCATTTGCCAAAAGGAGATCTCACCATGGCCTTCGAATTGCCCGCCCTCCCGTATGCCTACGACTCGCTCGCCCCGTTCATGTCGGCTGAAACGCTGGAGTTTCACCACGACAAGCACCACCAGGCCTATGTGACCAACGGCAACAACCTCTTGAAGGATTCGGGCCTGGAAGGCCTGTCGCTGGAAGAGATCGTCAAGCAGTCCTACGGCAAGCATGCCGGCCTCTTCAACAATGCAGGCCAGCACTACAACCACATCCACTTCTGGAACTGGATGAAGAAGGATGGCGGCGGCAACAAGCTGCCGGGCAAGCTGCAGGCTGCAGTCGATAGCGATCTCGGCGGCTATGACAAGTTCAAGGCCGATTTCGTTGCAGCCGGCACCACCCAGTTCGGCTCCGGCTGGGCCTGGCTCTCCGTCAAGGACGGCAAGCTCGAAATCTCCAAGACCCCGAACGGCGAAAGCCCGCTGATCCACGGTGCGTCCCCGATCCTCGGCGTCGATGTCTGGGAACACTCCTACTACATCGACTACCGCAACGCCCGTCCGAAGTACCTCGAAGCCTTCGTCGACAGCCTGATCAACTGGGACTACGTTCTGGAAATGTACGAAGCCGCGACGAAGTGATCGTCCAGCATTAGACGCTTTCCGACGCCCGGTGCCTCGCACCGGGCGTTTTTCGTTCCAGACGCGCTCTAACATTCTGCAAATGGAACCATCCGGCATTCGCAACGTTTCTTCGGCAACAACACGAACAACGGAAAGGGTATCACCATGGCGTCTTCCAACCTCCAGGCAGAACTTCGTGAACTGCGCGAACAGATGAATGATCTCAAGGATATCATCAGCCGCGAAGCGGGCCGCAGCAGTCGCAACATCCGCCATCGGGCGTCTGAGGTGCTGGACGAGGCGAGCCGCACGGCAGCCTCGGTCACCGGCTACGACCGCGACGATGTCCGCAACCGCGCTTCGGATGTGGTCAACGGCGCAACCCATACCGCGCATCTGGTTGCCGACTACGCCCGCGATGGCGCCGATACCGTGGCTGGCGTCGTACGCCGCCATCCGGCTGCCGCGACCTCCGCTGGCCTCATCACCCTCGGCATCGTCGGCGGCCTTGTTGGCTACATGCTCGCCAGCTCCACCCCGCCGGCGCGCGACAGCCGCTGGCGCTGGAACTGAGGCGACCGATGGTCAAGGTGACCTATCACGTCGTCGAGCATGACGAGGGGTATGCCTACCGCCTGGGCAATGTCTATTCCGAGCCCTATGCGACCCACGAGGAGGCGCTCGTCGCCGCCCGACGGGCAGCCGGCGCCCAGCAACTCGCCGATGGTGACGCTGAAATCAGCTGGCAGGACGCAGAAGGGGAGTGGATCCATGAACATGCGGACGGTGCGGACCGCCCCATGACGGTCGTTGTCGATGATGTCGAGGACGACCGGTAGCCTGATCGCTCAGAGTTCAGGCAAACGGAAAGCCCGTGGCGCGCGCCACGGGCTTTCTTGATTCGAAAAGCCGAAATTGCCGTCAGAACTCCGTCCAGTCCTGCTTGACCGGTTCGGCGGGCGCAGCCGTGCCCATGCCGAAGGCACGGCCGAGCTTGCCGGCCAGTGCCCGGGCGGGCGAGGGGGCCGGCGCATGGCTGGCAGACGCTGCGGACGGTTGACGCGGAGCGGGGCGGGTCGCAGAGGCGGAATGCGAGGCCGCCACGGGACGTTGTTGCTGGGGTCTGACAGGCTGAGCCATGGCACTGCCCTGACCCAGGCGGAACTGGGCGAGAAGCGTGTTGAGCGAATCCGCTTCCGCCGCCAGCGTATGGGACGCCGCCGTCTGCTGCTCGACCATGGCCGCATTCTGCTGCGTGCCCTGGTCCATGGCGGTGACGGCGAGATTGATCTCCTGCAACCCGGTCGACTGTTCGCGCGCCGCAATGACGATCGCCCGGACATGGTGACTGATCTCCTGAACGGCGGACACGATCTTGTCGAGTTCCGTGCCCGTCTCGCCGACAAGCGCTACGCCGTTTCCGACCTGGGACGTCGATTTCGAGATCAGCGCCTTGATTTCCTTTGCCGCATTGGCAGAGCGCTGGGCAAGCTCGCGCACTTCCTGGGCAACGACCGCAAAACCCTTGCCGGCCTCACCGGCGCGAGCCGCCTCGACACCGGCGTTGAGCGCCAGAAGGTTGGTCTGGAAGGCAATGTCCTCGATGACGCCGATAATGCTGGAGATCGACTGCGACGATTGCTCGATCTCTGTCATGGCTGCAACCGCGTTGCGCACCACCTCACCGGAGCGTTCGGCGCCCGCACGCGTGCTGTCGACGAGCTGGCCGACGTCTTCGGCCCGCTTGGCGGTGTCGCGGACCGTCTTGGTGACCTGTTCCACGGCGGCTGCCGTTTCCTCGACGGATGCCGCCTGCTGTTCGGTGCGCCTTGCCAGATCGTCGGCAGAGGAGCGGATTTCCGCTGCACCGGCATGAATGGCATGGGCATTGCTGCCGACGGTGCGCAGCGCCGCATGCAGCTTCTCGAGTGATTCGTTGAAGTTGCCGCGCAGACTGTCGAGATGCGGGGCGAAGGGCTTTTCGAGGCGGAACACCACATCACCATTCGACAGGGCGCTCAGGCCTTCCGCCAGCTCGGTCATCGCAAAGCGCACTTCCTCGGCCTCGCGGGCCTTCTCGGCCTCCGCCTTCTGACGGTCGGCTTCAGCCTGTTCGCGCAGGGCGCGGCGCTCATCGGACATGCGCGCGCTCTCGATCGCGGCATCCTTGAATACCAGCACTGCCTTGGCCATCCGACCGACTTCGTCGCCACGGTCGACAGCCGGCACTTCCACGGCGTGATCGCCGGAGGCAAGGCGTGCCATGGCATTGGTCATGCCGGTGATCGGCGTGACGATGGAGCGCGCGAGAAGCCAGATCAGACCGACGGCGAAGACACCGGCGACTGCGGCCCCCAGCACGAGCGCCAGTTCGAGCGCAAAATGAGCGGCTTCGAGACGCGCACGGGTCGCCGTCATCTCGGCATCAAGCACCGTCTTGATATCCGCAGCGGCTGCCCGGAAGCTGTCCAGAGCGCCCGCCGCACCGGACGCAGAGATCTCTTCGATGGACGTCTGGCCTGCCTTGCGGGCGGCGATCTGTGGGTCGGCCACCTGTTTTGCATAGACCTCTGCGGCTGCCCGCATCGCGTCGAGCCGTCCAATCAGTGCGCTGTCGCCAGCGGCCAGTGTTTTGGCCTCGCTTAGCGCGGCCTCGAGTGCCTGGCGTTCGGTCGTGACCGCAGCCAGCGTGGTCTCGGTTCCGAACAGCAGATATCCGCGCTCGTTCGCGGCCTGTTCGGCCATGGCCGTCGCAGCCCTTTCGACCAGGTTGACCACGCGCTGGGCGCGGTCCTGGTCGACGAGGGCATTCTTGGCCGTGTAGGCCTGAACGAAGACGACAACAGAGGCCAGGAAACATCCGGCCATGATGGTGCAAAAGGTGAGGATCAGCTTCTTGCTGAGAGAAAGGTTTTTGAGGAACATGGCCGTGACTTTCGGAGCGCGCGAAAAGATGCGGGACATCCGGCATTCGACCGGTGTCGCGATTGCAGCGGTGACATGATCCGTTCCAGTGTTTGCATCGCCGTCATGGCTCGCTCAGGGGGACACCGGAATCGACCGATCGCGCCGATCCTGTCGGAAACGATTTTACAAGCCGTTACCAACACATGGCGGATTTCAGACTACCCCATTCTGGGGGGAAACCCATGGCGCGAGAAACCTTAGGGAGCCTGGGTGGCGACCTTGTTCGTGACGACGAGCAGGATGTGCAGATCGTTTGACGGGTAATAGTCCTTGGCCCGCATCTCGAAGGTGGTCGGTCCGGTTTTCTTGACACCTTCCCCACAGAAGCTGACGATCGATTCCGGATTGAGCTTGTCGACGGTGAGGTGGAAGTCGCCGATTGGCCCGTACCAGTTGTTGCCGGTGGTCAGGATGTAGGAGAGCCACTGCTCGAAATAATAGATCCCGGCATCGGGGTTCTGCTTCTTCTCAAGCTTTGCTGTCGCGTTCAGGAAGGTCTCGTCCACGCAATAACGCTTCTGATAATCGGCATAGGCATCCGACGGTTTGCCGTCAAACGCGAAGACGAGACCGGCGCTGCCGCCGACGCTCGGCTTGTAGCGATGCTCGACCTCGACCTCCGCGCCGGCCGGGAAGGTGGTTTCCCACCAGAAGGTCGATTCGAGCTCCCAGACAGGCACATATTCTGGTGGCGATGTGTCGGTCGAGAAATAGTTCAGGTCGACGATCAGCCCCTTGGCCAGCCAGTCCTTGATGACTTCGGGCTCCAGCGTCTTCAATGCTTCCGTCGTCTCCTTCAAGAGCGGCTGCAGCGGGATCTCCTGCTCTTCCACTTCTGCGGTGAAGTCGATGCCGCGCACCAGGACCCGCTGCTGCAGGTTCGGCTCGATTTCCTCGCCGTCCTGGACAACCGAGAAATCCATGAAGTTGTCGCTCTGCTCGTCGGGCACCGCCGACATGACCTCGACCGGGCCGCCGATCTTCGGCATGGGGAAGGCGACGATCGTCTTTACCGGCTTGTCCGTGGTGTTGCGGTAGAGATATTTCACCTCCACCTTTTCCGGCGAGATGTAGAGATCTTCCTTCGCCATGGTGATCTCTTCGCTGCGCGTGAAGATCAGCCCACCGGCCCCCAGCGTTGCCATGGAATCATTGGCCAGCACGGATGTGGCGGCCAGGACCTGCAAAGCGCAGGCAAGAAGCAGTGTGGCAGTTTTCGACGTCGTCACGGTTCAAAATCCCCCGAAATCCATCCCAATGGCCGGAACGAAAAATGCCACCTTAGCGGTGGCATCTTGATTTTTGAACGACGGTTTCTGGGTGTTATGCGCGCGCCGGCAGCAGCGGATAACCGAGGAGCACGGCGCGCGCTGCAAGGGTGGCGATTGCGGCCTTGACCAGATCGCCCGGAATGAAGGCCAGCGAGCCGAGAACCACCTTGTCGAAGGGCGTGCCGGCAACGACCGACAGCCACGGCATGCCGCAGAGATAGACGACGCCGATACCGCCGACGACGCTGGCGATGAAGAAGCCGGTCATCTGCTTGGCCGCCGACTGTCCCTCGCGGACCAGCTTTTCGGCGAGGAAACCGGTGACGAAGCTGCCGATGATCCAGCCGAAGATGTAACCGCCGGTCGGACCCATCAGCACGTTGAGGCCGCCGCGACCACCCGAGAGAACGGGCAGACCGACGGCCACGAGCACGACGAGCAGGGCGTAAGCCAGCGCGCCGCGCTTGGCGCCAATGATGCAGCCGGCCAGCATCACGCCCATCGACTGGGCGGTGATCGGAACCGGCAGCAGCGGGATCGGCACCGGCGGGATGAAGCCGAGCACGATGATGATGGCGGTGAAGAGTGCGGCGAGCACGAGGTCTCTGGTGGTCATGAAACGCGTTCCTTGAGAAATCTGATCCGTTACTGGCCCCGAATGCCCCGCGCGTCAATCGCTTCGGCAATGCGATCGGCATCCTTCAACGTCGAAATGATCAGCGGACCGAGCATGCGCGACAGCTTGACCGGAATGCCGCGCGCCGCATGCGCCTCCTTCAGCGCCTCATAGCGCTGGGCGATGTCGGGCACGAAACGCAGGACGAGACCGAGCGCCAGCCCTAGATCGGCGGCCTTCATCAGACCCAGACGCTCCAGCGGCCGGGCAAGATCGGTGACGGCTGCCATGAAGTCCGCAATCGTCGTGGAGGCCGTCACGGCAGCGGCGAGAAACAGGATCGCGACCAGCCGCAGCGTTGTGATCAGCGCTTCGAGTGGCGTCAGCAGCAGCAGATTGACGGCGGCGAGAAAGGCGATGGTGAAGAGCACGGGCCTGAGCCGCCTCAAACCTTCGGAAAGCCCGATGCCCGTGGAGCGATAGACGAGACCGGTCAGCACAAGGGCAGCCCCGAGCACCAGCGGTTGCTCAATCCCGTAGAGCGCCAGCCCGAAGACCATCAGGCCGAGGAGCTTCGGCTTGACCGGGATCCTGTGCAGCAGGCTTGTGCCGTCGATATGCAGGCTCGTCAGCATCCGGCGATCTCCCGGTAGCGGGCAATCGCGTCCTGGCCTGCGCCATCGAACGCGAGCACGCCGTCATGGAACACCAGCACGCGGCCGAAATCCGAAACGAGGTCGAGGTCGTGGCTGATGACCACGGCCTGTTCGGCAAGCCCGTCGATCGCCGCCTTCACCCGGGCGCGGTTCTTGAGATCAAGCTGGTTGGTCGGCTCGTCGAAGATGACGACATCAGGGCGGTTGACGCAGACGGCGGCAAGCGCCGCCAGCTGCAATTCGCCGCCTGACAGTTCATGCGGCCGCCTTGCCGCGAGATCGCGGATGCCGAAACGGGCGAGCGCTTCGTCCACCAGCCGGTCGATTTCGGGCGCAGTCAGCCCCTGTGACTTCGGCCCGAGTGCGATATCCTCGCGGATGACAGGCAGAATGATCTGGTGCCCCGGGTTCTGGAAGATGAAGCCGGTCTTCGCCCGCGCCGCCTTCTCGTCGGTGACGGTATTGAGATCGTCAAGCGTCACCCTTCCGGATGTCGGCTTGGCGAGCCCCGCGATCAGCCGCGCGAAGCTTGTCTTGCCGGAACCGTTGAGCCCGATCACCCCGACGCGTTGTTCGGTCAACGACAGCGAAAGAGCCTTGAGGGCCACACGGTCGCCGAAGCGCAGCTCGGCCTGGTCGAAACGGATGTGCAAGATGCGGGATCTCCGGGGGCAGGTGCTGATGCTATAGACTGACTTTGCCGGAGCTGGAAAGCCTAGGTCTTTTCTGGGGAGGTGGTGCGTCCAAACACAGAGTTCACGGAATGGCCTGCGGGACTTGTCATCCAAAGGTTGTTGCGGTACCTTCCAGACATGGCATTGCCACGGGGTCAGGCTATACGCCGACCGCCTTAAGGGACCTTCGGGTCCCTTATGTGTTTGTGTGTCCTTCAGGCTTTTGATAGGTGCCGTCATAGCAGGAGTATTTCACCGCTATGGTTGCATCGCCGTTGCATCGGAAGTCGAGAATCTGACGCGCTTCTTCAAGGCGTGAATAGGCTCGATTGGGAAGACCGGTTGGCCTATGACAAAGGGGATGTATCACGAGGTCTGCAAGTTGCAGCATCGGGTTAGCCTTGCCGTCAGGCCAGATCGTCAGCAATGTGCGAGACAGCTCTTCGCGAGGCAGCGGACTATGTTTGCCGGCGTTTTGAACGTCAAATTCGGTGCCGATTGTCTTCAGTCCGTGGAAATAGCTTTCAATCAGACGATCCTCCTTTTGGCCTGATCGCTCATATACAATCGAAAGGCGTCTCTTCAGCATGATGGCAAATTTCGCAGCGCGCTCCACGGCTATATCGAAAGCGGTCCGGCTCATGTGCCACCTGGACGCCACCGGATACCTCTCGAAATAACGATCCCTATAGCCCGGCCTGCAGATAACACATGCATGGGCTAACATCCGCTCGTCGATAAGAAGGTCTTCGAGTTCCGCGAAGAAACGTTCTCGCCTTTGACCTCCCTCTTTTAGGAAAGCAAACTTACCCTTGCCGGATCGAATCTTGTTGCCATGAAGTTCTGGAACGCGCCACTTTTCGCAAAAGCGTATGACCGCTTGCGAAATTTCAGCGACCGCCTCGGAAGGAACAAGTATGCCGCCCAGGCCGAAGCTGAATTCATGTGGTGCCATTGGCATTTCTTCTGCCGGGTTACACATCGTCCGCGTGCCGAAATCATCCATAAAGAAAATCAGGTGCTGGCTGTCGACTTGAGTGCGCACACTCCGCTCCGATATTGGTGTTGCCAGAAAAATTAGCGCCCAGGTTGTCACTTCGATCAAATGAGTGCAACTGGGTCCATTGAACAAACCGCGAACATGTCCTAGCCTCATCCCATGTCGATTCCCGTTCCGAACACGCTTGCGCGAAAAATTTTCCTCGAACGGCAGGGCCTGTCCCGCCCGCCGACGAAGGTGCTTGGCCGTCAGGGTCTCTACGACATGATCCACGACCTCGGCTTCGTCCAGGTCGACAGCATCCAGTGGGTCGAGCGGGCCCATCACCAGATCCTGTTTTCCCGCAACCAGACCTACCGCCCCAAAGATCTCCAGCACCTCCTCGAAAAGGACCGCTCGCTTTTCGAGCACTGGACCCATGATGCCTCAGTCATACCCTCCGCCTTCTTTCCCTATTGGAAACACCGCTTCGTCCGCCGCGAGGCGAAGATCCGCGAAAACTGGGCAAAATGGCGGGGCGAGGGTTTCGATCAGGCTTTTGACGAAACCTATGCCCGCATCCGCGACACCGGTCCCGTCATGGCCCGTGACGTCAAGGCCGAGGATCACAAGTCCGGCGGCTGGTGGAACTGGCATCCTTCGAAGACGGCGCTCGAATTCCTCTGGCATACCGGCAAGCTGGCCATCGCCAGGCGCGAAGGTTTCCAGAAGGTCTATGACCTCGCCGAACGGGTGATCCCGACCGAGCATCACGCGGCCGAAGTCGAGCACGAGGCCTTTGTCGATTGGGCCTGCCGCGCAGCTCTGTCTCGTCTCGGCTTTGCCACTTCGGGCGAGATTGCCGCCTTCTTCAAGATCGTCACCCCGGAGGAAGCCAAGACCTGGCTCACCGATAACCGCGAGGAACTGCAGGAGCTTGCGATTGAGACGGTCGACGGCAAGCCGCGCAGCTCCTTTGCTTTCGCCGATCAGGTGGGCACGCTCATGGGCGCCCCGGAACCACCCGCCCGCATCCGCGTGCTCTCGCCCTTCGACCCACTGATCCGCGACCGCAACCGCACCGAACGCCTCTTCGGCTTCTTCTATCGGATCGAGGTCTTCGTGCCCGAGCCGAAGCGGCAATACGGCTATTATGTCTTCCCGCTGCTTGAAGGCGATCGTCTGATCGGCCGGATCGACATGAAGGCAGAGCGCAAGGAAGGCCTGCTTGACGTGCGCCGCCTCTGGCTGGAACCGGGCGTGAAGCCGAGCGCCGGCCGATTGGAAAGGCTGGAGGCCGAACTGCAGCGCGTCGCCCGGTTCGCCGGCATGGAAACTGTCCGCCTCCAGCCGGGCTGGCTGGGGTGACCAACGAACCAAAGAGAAAGATCTGACGTGATCGACAACGCCGCCTACCGCATCGAACCCCGCGTGCCAGTCATTGACGACTATCTGCGCCTACGCCTCGAATCCGGCCTCAGCCCTTTCTCCCGCGAGGCTGCGGAAAAGGGCCTGCCCAACTCGATCTACGGCGTCAGCCTGATGCATGGCGAGGAAACCGTCGGCATGGGCCGCATCATCGGCGATGGCGGCTGCTTCTTCCAGGTCACCGACATCGCCATCCTGCCGGACCATCAGGGCAGGGGGCTTGCCAAGTGGATCATGGCGGCGCTGTCCGATTTCATCGCCACTCTGCCGCAGTCGGCCTATGTCAGCCTGATCGCCGATGTGCCCGCCAACAAGCTTTACGCCCAATACGGTTTTGACGAAACGGCGCCGCGTTCGGTCGGCATGGCGCGCGTGTTGAGGCCGAGCTGAGGCCATCCGTTGCCGCAACTTGAAGATTCCGTCAAATGACGTATATATTATGCATCATTTGACGGAGGCCGACCATGTTGGACCATCAGCGCGTACTGGGTGCCCCGATCGCTCGTCCTCAGGGTTTTTCCGATGAAGGAGAGCGGACACGGCTGTCGTCAACCGCGCTCAAGGCCTATCGCCGCCTGGTCAGCCAATGGGATCTGACCAGCCAGCAGGCGGCGTCCCTGCTCGGCGTGTCCGTCAGCACCTGGGAGCGTCTGAAGCCCGATCGCGTCAAGAAAACGCTGACGCAGGACCAGATGACGCGCATCTCGGCGCTGGTCGGCATCTACAAGGCGCTGCATCTCCTCTTCGTCGATGCCATGGCCGACCGCTGGCCGATGCTGGAAAATACCGGCCCGCTCTTCGATCGCCGCTGCCCGGTCGCCGCCATGATAGAGGGCGGCATTCCCCATATGCTGGAGGTCCGCCGCTATCTCGATGCGGTGCGCGGGGGCCTCTGAGTGCATATCGCCGGCCTCCAGGTCTCGACGCTTGCCTATCCGAGGACGGTGCGCCTTGTCTCGACCGCCCGGCTGCGGGCACCGGTTCTGGCCCCGCTCGCAGACACTGCGCGAGAATTCGCCGAACTCGCCGAGATCGAAGCGGCCACGTCTAGCCGCATGCAGGCGCAGAAAACCGGAATCTCTGGTCTTGAGGCTCGCGAACTCGTTTATGACGTGCCGCATGCCCACTTCATCAATGCGAGCTTTGCCTATGCCAGGCCGCGCGAGCCGAACCGCTTCAACGGCGAGACGCGCGGTGCCTGGTATGCGGCGCTTGCCGTCGAGACCTGCCTTGCTGAGATCACCTTTCACATGACGGACTTCGTCGCCCGCACGGGTGTCTACGAGGCCGTGGCGGAGTATGCTGAAATGTTCTGCAGCGTCTCGGGAGAGTTCCTCGATTTGAGGCCAGCGCCGGCCCACGTTGCCCTGTCGCCGGACAAGGCGGTCGGCTATCCGCAAGGAAACCACCTGGCGCTAGAAGCAAGACGGGCGGGACTGAACGGCATCGTCTACCCCTCTGTGCGCCACGAAGGCGGAACTTGCTTCGCCATTCTGCGCCCGGCTGCGGTGCAGTCTGTCCGCCAGGGTGATGTCTGGCGGTTGAGCTGGAAGGGCAGGCCGGAGCCGATGGTCGAGGGGCCGATCGGGGCTTGAGTTTGGTGGCCTCGTTCGGATCACCCCCACCCGCCGCTTCGCGTCGACCTCCCCCCTCAAGGGGGAGGTGGGTGGCTGCCGCCTGTCGTTGTGCAGGTGCGAGCCAACAGCCGCAAGACACCCTCCCCTTGAGGGGGAGGGTCGGACCGAAGGTCCGGGGTGGGGTGATCAGGCGGCACTAAGCCGCCACACTGGCATCAATTGATCAAGAAGAGGCCGCTAACCCTCAAACGATCTCTGTCGCCGAGATCTGGATGCCGAAGCCCTCAAGCCCGACATAATGCCGCTCACGCGACGAATAGAGGCGGATCGAGGTGACGCCGAGATCCTTCAGGATCTGTGCGCCAAGCCCGATCTCCAGCCATTCGCTCTCGCGCGCCTGCGCTTCCTGGTGCCCCTCACGGTCGTGTTTGCCGCTGCGTGCCGTGGTCGAGACACCGACGCCAACGGAGCCTTCGCGCAAATAGACGATCACGCCGCGGCCCTTCTCGGAAATGCGCTTCATGATCCCGTCGATCTGCCGGTCGGTGCCGAACACGTCGCGGCCGACATCCTCCAGATGCAGCCGCACCGGAATGTCTTCTCCATCCCTGATGTCGCCGAAGACGACGGCCAGATGCTGCATCGGATCCCAGGGCAGCGAATAGGCATAGGCCTTGGCGGGGCCATAAGGGGTCTGCAGGTCGAACTTGGAAACCAGCTGGATCAGCGTTTCCTTGCGCTGGCGATAGGCGATGAGATCGGCGACGGACACCTGCTTCAGGCCGTGCTTCACGGCGAAATCGGAAACCTGCGGGCCGCGCATGACGGTGCCGTCGTCATTGACGAGCTCCGAGATCACGCCGATCGGCGGCAGGCCCGCCATGTTGCAGAGATCAACGGCCGCTTCCGTGTGGCCCGACCGCATCAGCACGCCACCCTCGCGGGAGACCAGCGGGAAGATGTGACCGGGGCGCAGGAAGTCACTCGCCCCGACATTCGGATTGGCAAGATTGCGGACTGTCAGCGTCCGGTCGTCGGCGGAAATGCCCGTTGTCGTGCCGTGCTTGAAGTCGACCGAAACGGTAAAGGCGGTGGTATGGGCACTGTCGTTTTCCGCCACCATGGCCGACAGGTTCAGCCGCTTGGCCTCCTCCTTCGGCATCGGGGCGCAGACGATCCCCGAGGTGTGGCGGACTATGAAGGCCATCTTCTCGGCCGTGCAATGGACGGCGGCGACGATCAGGTCGCCTTCGTTCTCGCGGTCGTCGTCATCCATGACCACGACGATTTCGCCGGCTTCGAAGGCCCGGAGTGCCTCAACGACGCGCTTCTGATCATAGCTCATGGAACAGGTCCTTATCTGGTGCGGCCGTTCTGGCCGCGGTCTCTCAGGATATGGTCGAGAAGGATGCAGGCAACCATCGCCTCGCCGACGGGCACGGCACGAATGCCGACACAGGGATCGTGACGGCCCTTGGTGCGCACATCGACCTCCTGACCATCCGAGTCGATCGAGCGCTTCTCGGTCAGGATCGACGATGTCGGCTTGATGGCGAAGCGCGCGACGATCGGCTCGCCCGTCGAGATCCCGCCCAGCACGCCGCCGGCATGGTTGGACAGGAAGACCGGCTTGCCGTCAGCGCCGATCCGCATCTCGTCGGCATTCTCTTCGCCGGTGATTTCGGCCGACTGGAAGCCGTTGCCGATCTCGACGCCCTTCACCGCATTGATTGACATCAGCCCCGCAGCGATCTCCTGATCGAGCTTGCCATAAACAGGCGCGCCGATCCCGGCAGGCACGCCTTCGGCCACCACCTCAATCACCGCGCCGACGGAGGAGCCCGCCTTGCGGATTCCGTCTAGATAGTCCTCGAAGACCGGGACCATGTCAGCGTCAGGGCAGAAGAAGGGGTTCTGGTCGACCTGCGCCCAATCCCAGTTGCCGCGGTTGATCTTGTGTGTGCCCATCTGCACCAGCGCCGCACGAATGGTGACGCCGGGCATGGCGAGGCGCGCCAGCGCACCGGCCGCCACGCGGGCTGCCGTCTCGCGGGCCGACGAGCGACCGCCGCCGCGATAGTCGCGGATGCCGTATTTCAGATCATAGGTATAGTCGGCATGTCCAGGGCGATAGCGCTTGGCGATCTCGCCGTAGTCCTTGGAGCGCTGGTCGGTGTTTTCGATGAACAGCGAGACCGGCGTGCCGGTCGTGATCATAGTCCCGTCTTCCTGCGGCATCACGCCGGAGAGCACCTTGACGATGTCGTCCTCGCGTCGCTGAGTGACGAAGCGCGACTGGCCCGGCTTACGCTTGTCCATGAAGACCTGCAGGTCCTCCTGTCGGAAACGAACGCCCGGAGGGCAGCCGTCGACGACCGCGCCAAGCGCCGGCCCGTGGCTTTCGCCCCAGGTGGTGACGCGGAAGAGGTGACCGAAGGTATTGTGCGACATGCGTGAGCTACCGTTCCATTCTCGCCTCCCGGAACGTCTTCCGGCGGGCCCTGCCTTGGATGGCGTCACTCATAGAGCAAATCCATAATTTCTGTGAAGCGCTTTTGCGCCCGCTTCCGCTGTTTTGCGACAACACACTGTCACCGCAGGCGGCATGATCCACCGCAGTACAGGCTTACGAAGCCTTGCGCTGGGGCAGGCGGTCGACGAAACGGGTGAAATCCTCAAACGAAAGAGGCTTGGCAAAGGCATAGCCCTGCAGGTAGTCGCAGCCGAGCTGGCGCAGGATGCCGGCATGTTCCTGTGTCTCCACCCCTTCCGCCACCGTCTCGATGCCGAGCGAACGGGCGATCTCGACGATGTTGCGCACGAGGCTGCGTTCCTGCGGCTGCACGGTCACGGGCATGACCAGCTGACGATCGATCTTCAGCCGCTTGGGCTTCAGCTTCAGGAGACTGACGATCGAGGTGTGGCCGGTGCCGAAATCGTCGATCTCGATGTCGATGCCGAGCGCCTTGATGCGTTCGATATTGTCGGAGGCGAGCGTGTCACTTTCGTCGAGGAAGATCGATTCCACCAATTCAAAGCAGATCGAGCCGGGGGTGATCGCAAGACCTTTCAGTTGATCGATCAGATTGTCGTCATGCAGGCGCTTCGAGGACACGTTCACCGAAATGCGCGGCACGGCCATGCCAAGCGCCGTCCAGCGCATCTGATCCTTGAGAGCCGTCTGCAGCACCAGTTCGTCGATGCGGGCCATGACGTTCAGGTCTTCCGCGACCTTCAGGAAGTTGCCCGAGGCAAGAATGCCGCGATCGGGATGGCGCCAGCGGATCAGTGCCTCGGCGCCGCAGAGCTGCATGCTGTCAGCCTCGAACTGCGGCTGATACCAGACAATGAATTCGTCGCGGTCGAGACCCGCCAGCATGTCGTCGGCCATGCGCTTCTTGGCGATGATGTTGGCCTGCAGGTCGGGCGTGAAGAACTCGTAGCAGTTGCGGCCCTTTTCCTTGGCCTGGTAGAGCGCGATGTCGGCGTTGATCAGAACCTTGCGCGGATCGGGGGAGGCGCCATGGGCCTGCGCGATGCCGATCGACACGCCGCAGCGACAGTCGAAGCCTTCGAAGTCGAGCGGCTGGCGCATCTCCTCGATAATGCGGTTGGCGAGTGTCGCCAGTTCGTCAGCCGAGGTCTGACGGCGTGCCAGCACGACGAACTCATCCCCGCCGATGCGCGCCACGAGGTCGCCGCGCGGCACGTGTTTCATCAGAATGCGTGAGGCATGCACGAGCATAGCGTCGCCGGCGGCATGACCCAGCGTGTCGTTGATTTCCTTGAAGCGGTCGAGGTCGAGATGCAGGATGGCGAATTTGCTCGCCTGCTTGCCGCCGCGCCCGAGCGTGTCGAGTTCCAGGTCAAGCTTGCGGCGGTTGGCGAGCGAGGTCAGCGGATCATGCAGGGCATTGAATTCGATGCGGTTCTTGGCCAGTTCCAGCTCGATGTTGCGCATGTCGGTTTCCGCCTTGGCGGAACGCAGCTGCTCGGCCAGCAGGGCGTCGGCCGTGACGTCGAAGGCGATGCCGATCAGCTTCTTCTTCCCGTCGCGGCCGATATGCGGCTGGCCGACCGAGCGGATGTAACGGATCTCGTTGTTGGGCAGCAGCACCTTCTGGGTGGTGTTGAGCACCTGGTCGAGGGTGACGGCGCGCTTCGTGGCGAGCTGGATTTCTCCGCGCTCTTCGGGATGCAGTCGAGACAGCCAGACATGTTCCTGTACCGGCTTGTCGCTGAACGGGATGCCATAGAGCTGATGCATGCGCTCGTCCCATATGGCTGTCCGGGTGACCGGGTCGCCTTCCCAGGTGCCACAATTATAGGAACCGAGCGCGAGATCCAGCCGATGCGAGGCTTCGGCCAGCTGGTGCTCACGGCTGGAAAGCTCTTCCAGCGCCAGTTCCAGTTCGGCATTCTTGATGTCGCTGTTTTCCTTGGCCATGCTCAGCGACTGGGTAACCAGCGTATCGGTCGTCACGTCGCAGACGATACCGGTGATGCTGCCGTCAAGGGTCCGGGCACCCACGGACCGGAGGTAGCGGAAGCTGTCGTCTGACAGCGGCAGGCGGTAGCTGATATCCCATTTGTCGGCGGTGGCGGCGATAACGCAGTTGAAATAGAACTGCTCGGCCTTGTCGACATCGTCGGCATGCAGGGATGCGAACCAGTCGGCCATCCTGTCTTCGTCGTCGGAGAGGCTCTCGGGCAAGCCGTGCAGCCCTGCGCTCCGGCGGTCCCAAATCAGCGCGTGTGTGACCGCATCGATTTCCCAGATGCCGATATTGGATGTTTCCAGCGCCAGCTGGAATCGCTGCGACAGTTCGAGCAGTCGCTGTTCGCGTGCCCGCAGACGCGAAATGTTGATGTTGCGCTCGCGCAGCAGGAAGACCGCAAGCAAGACCGAGATCATCATGGCAAGGACGCCGGCAAGCACCAGCAGACGGCTGGGCAATAGACGGTTCATTGCCGCGTCCCAGCCCTCGACCGGCGTGCCGTACAGCGTGAAAGGCAGACCGATGTCGTCGATGGTCAGGGTGACCGGTTGTTGTGAGAAGATCGTCTGGTCGCCAAAGGCCTGATCTGCGTTGGTTGACGACGGCAGAACAGCGGCGATCCGGGTGTGGTCGTGCTCCTCGTGGTCGGGAAGCTCGTGGTTGGGAAGCGTGTGTTCGGCCAGCAGGGCGTGATCGGCGAAAAAGCGATCGGCGTCGATTTCGACGACAAGCGAAACCCATGCCGGATCGGTCTGCCAGGGCAGCGGCGGAACCGGAATATCGATGATGAAGTTGCGCGCGTCGCTGCGGATCACAGGGGTGAACGCCATGCGGTTCGGGTCGTCCAGGGCCGTGAAGTAGGCGGAACGGAAATGCTTGTTGTCGGCAAGCACCCGATCGAGCGTCCTGTTGAGCTCGGTCGGCGAGATCAGCGCGTCATCGGCGATGTCGTCGGCGAGCGCGAGCGCGAGATCGACATCGTCGCGCATCTGCGTCCGGATTTCGGTCGCGGCATGCTGCAGTCGGTCGAGCACCGCATGTTCCACCCGCCCGCGCTCGGTGAGCGCGGTCTGTCGGTCGATCATCAGCCCTATCGAGACGATTAGCACACTGAGGAAGGCACCGCCGATCAGCCAGGGCATGCCAGTGCCCCATCTGCTTCCGAACTGCAGATCCCTCGTCATTTTACGCAATGCAGATGCCCCTGATCCCGATGTCCGCTAAGTGTATGACAGGCCGGTTAATTTAGGATTTCTCGTGGAGTTTGCATTTTGCGGTCGTCCCGCTTCGCACGATCGGTGCCGAGCACGTCCGCATCCGCCGCCGCGCGCCGAACCGGCAACCGCTATTGCCCGAGGAACAATCCTTGAGGATTGCGCGATCCACCCTTGCATTCGCGTCCACAATCCCATTGAAATGTCATCATCACGGGCGAATTCCGCCACATTCGGGAGGCTAGTTTGCAGTCGTTTTCAGCATCGATTTTGTCCAGGGTGGTTTGCATGCGTGTCGTGATCTCTCTTCTTCTTGCCACGGCAAGCTTCCTTTCGCCCATCACGGTTCTCGCCGGCAGCGCCGATGTCGAGGCCACCATCCGTGATGTCAATGTCGATGGGATGTCTCTCGTCCTCGATGACGGAAAGACCTATGCCGTGCCTTCGGAGTTCAATTTCGAAGGTCTCGAGCCAGGCCAGAAGGTCATCGTGTTTTACACGGAAGTGGACGGCAAACGCGTCGTCGACGATCTGGAAGTGCTGCAATAGAGGGAAAAGAGGGCCGCTGCCCGGCGGCGGCCCTGAGCGGCGGTCAGATCCAGCCGATCTGTCTTGCGTCGCGGTCGATCTTCAGGATTCGATCCTGCGGAATATTCATCTCGCAGGCTTCGTCTTCACCGATCCCGCCGACCAGCCTGAAGCAGCTGCGAATGACGCCGCCATGGCTGACGCAGACGGTCTGCCTCTCGACAGACTGCATCCAGGCACCGATTCGCCAGGAAAGAATTTCATAGCTCTCGGCGTCGTCGCCGGGGGGAATGAACCCCCACTTCTGCCGTGAGCGCTCGGCGACCCGTTGCGGCGAGACCTGCGCCAGTTCCGGCAGCGTCGAGCCTTCCCAGTCTCCGAAGGACAGTTCCTTGAGCCGCTCGTCGAGACGATAGTCCTGCGGCGGCAGGCCCATGGCGGTCCGCAGCCGTTCCATGGTGTCGCGGGTGCGCCCGAGCGGAGAGCTGACAAAATCAAAATCCCCAGCATGGCTGCCGAGGATTTGCGCGAGCTTGCGCCCGTTTTCGGATGCCTGCTGGCGGCCGATATCGTTGAGGCCGATATCCTTCTGCCCCTGCATGCGGCCTTCGGCATTCCAGTCGGTCTGGCCGTGGCGGATCATGTAGATGAGCACGGCGCCGTCTCCGATGTCAGTCCTTGCCGAGCACGATGTCGGGCGCGTCGACCGACTTCATGCCAACCGTGTGATAGCCGCAGTCAACGTGGTGCACTTCGCCGGAAACCCCGGTCGAAAGGTCGGACAGGAGATACATGCCCGACTTGCCCACCTCGTCGGTGGTGACGTTGCGCTTCAGCGGCGAGTGATACTCGTTCCACTTGAGGATATAGCGGAAGTCGCCGATGCCGGAGGCTGCGAGCGTCTTGATCGGGCCGGCCGAGATCGCGTTGACGCGGATACCGCGGCCGCCCATGTCGACGGCGAGATAGCGTACGGACGCTTCGAGTGCGGCCTTCGCCACACCCATGACGTTGTAATGCGGCATGACCTTCTCGGCGCCGTAATAGGTGAGCGTCAGCAGCGAGCCGCCATCGTTCATGATCTTTTCGGCGCGGGCAGCAACGGCGGTGAACGAGTAGACGGAGATGTCCATCGTCCGGGCGAAGTTGTCACGGCTCGTCTCGATATAGCGGCCGGTCAGCTCGTCCTTGTCGGAGAAGGCGATCGCATGCACGACGAAGTCGATCTTGCCCCAATGTGCCTCGATATTGGTGAAGACGGCATCGATGCTTTCGAGGTTCGTCACGTCGCAATCGCCGGCGAGGAAAGCGTCCAGTTCCACGGCCAGCGGCTCAACCCGCTTCTTCAGCGCATCGCCTTGCCAGGTCAGCGCGATCTCGGCGCCCTGGTCGCGACAGGCCTTCGCGATCCCCCAGGCGATGGAGCGATTGTTGGCGACACCCATGATGACGCCGCGCTTGCCTGCCATGAGGCCGGAACCTTGAACCATATCGGGACCCTTTGAGACTTTCGGTGGAGTTGCCTATGGCATAGGCCGTTCCATCGTTCAAGATTGCAGCCCCAGATCGGTCGAACAGTGCCCCGACATTCGGTGCGCCCGTCAGAAATCCTTCATATATCAGGTAAAAGCTGCCGCGCGTCTCCATGATCGACGCTGAAAGCATGTGGCACATGCCGCCGCCGAGCGGTGGCCTCGCCCGTGGACGGCGAGCCCTGAAAAGCCAGCAGTCAGGCCGCCATCTGGCTCAGATGTAGAGCCCCTCGCGCATCAGGCGCATGAGATCGGTGACCTTCTCATCCGGCTTTTCCCAGAGCATCACCCGCAATTCGACGACGAGCGCACCGCGTCCGCCCTCGCCATTCGGCAAGCCGAGATCGTCGATCCGGATGACCTGGTCGGAATTCGACCATGCCGGCACGTTGACCGGTACCATCGTGCCATCCGGCCCCTCGACCTGGGTGTCCCAACCGAGCACGGCGTTTTCCAGCGTGATCGGCAAAACGGTACGGATGTCGAATAGATCGACGAGGAAGCGTTCGGCGCGCAGAACCCGGATGGTGACCGCGACGTCGCCGCGCTGCAAACCCTGGAACTTCAGCCCCTGGTTCTTCAGGCGCACCACATGGCCCTCGGTCACGCCGTCAAGCGGCACGCGCACCTCACGCCCGTCGTTGAGTGTGATCGGTACGGATTTCTGTTCCAGCAGGTCGGCGATTGCGACCACGGCTTCGGCGAAGATGTCGGGTGCCTTTTCCGGCAGGGGAGGAGGCGCGCCGCGCAGGCGCCGGACAAGTGAACTGAAAAGCTCGATGGGCGCGAGCAGGGGGGAGGTCGCTGGCTTGAGCGGCATGCCCTCGGAAAGCTCTGCCGCCTCCTGTTCGCGGCGCAGGGTCTCGGCCGCTGCGGCGGCTTCCGGGCTGTCGCCGAAGATGCGGGATGCGGCTTCTTCCGGGCCGGAGGTCGTGCCGCCAACGGAGGCGCCGGCACCGCTTGCCGTTCCCGCTGTTGACCCGGCTGAATTTGTCTTCTCGGCGCCGGACGAAGCCGCTGGTCCGGCCTTCGAGGCCTCATCCTTCGTCGTCGCCTGGGCCTCTGCCTGAGCCTTGGCCTTCGCCTCGGCGGCCTGTTCCTTCGCGGCCTTCACCTTGGCAGCCTGGGCCGCGTCCGCCTTGGCCTTTTCGGCTTCCGCACGAGCGAGTTCTTCCAGGACCCTCTCGGCATTCGCCTTGGCCTGCTTGGCCTTTTCGGCCGCCTCGCGCGCCGACTGGCGCTGCTGCATGATCGTCTGTTCGCGTTCCAAGGCTTCGACCTTCATGCGTTGTTGATCATACCGGCTGCGCTTGGCCGGATCCTTCAGCACTTCATAGGCGCGCCCGATCTCGGCGAAGCGGTTGTGCGCCTGTGGATCGTCGCGGTTCTGGTCCGGATGCACGGATTTCGCTTTCGAGCGCCATGCCGTCTTGATCTCGTCCGCGCCGGCATCGCGCTTCACGCCCAGGATCGAATAGAAATCACGCATTGAGGACACCAACAAACCTCATACGGAAAGGCCCTGTCATGACGCCCCATCCGAAACACTCAATTACCGTCCCGCTGAGTTCATGCGGGGGCGGACGTTAGACTGGCGCACAGCGTTGCACGCGAGTTGCTAATTGAAGGTTACGTTGCGTCAGGGCAGGGTGGCCTATTTCTTCGGGTTTGCTTAAGCAAATCTTTCGAATGCGACAGAAATCGCCCCAGCCGTTTACGATTGGCGATCGAAGTTCATCAGCTGCCAGCTGCCGGAGCCTGCCGTGCAGGTCTTGCCGGAGAAGTAGGCGATGCCTTCGTAGGAATGGCGCGTGGTCGAGAAGTTGCGGCAGATCACACCGTCGCCTTTCTCTTCCTGGATCGCCGTCACCACGCCGGCGCTGCCGGTGGTCGCATTTGCCCAGGGCAACGGTTTGCCCTCGCTCTTGGAAAGGTCGGCGGAGGAAACGGCGCTCTGCACCGTGAGTTCGTCGGAACGGCTGGTCGTGTTGCCGTTCTTGGCGACCGTGGAGGTGGAGATCGAATTGTCGACAGTCTCGGAACCGAACAGGTCCATGCTGCTGCCAAAGCAACCGCTGAGCGGAAGTGTCGCAGCGATGACGAGCAAGATAGAGCTTCTACGCATGCACCAACCCTTTGTACGCTCGACCGATTTTGATATGTCTGCCAAGGGGCCTGCGATCCAGTGCGTCGTCATCGGCGGCCAATATGCATATCGGGAGCATTTTACACAATATGTCAGATATCGGGTTAACAACTGGTGACTTCACCGAAGAGAGCGAACCCTTTGCCCTCTTCGCCACCTGGCTCAAGGATGCCGAAGCCTCGGAGATCAATGATCCCAATGCGGTAGCCTTGGCCACCGTGGATGCGGATGGTCTGCCGAATGTGCGTATGGTGCTTCTCAAGGGCTTCGATGTCAGAGGGTTTGTGTTCTACACCAATTTCGAGAGCCAGAAGGGACAGGAAATTCTCGGCCAGAAAAAGGCGGCCATGTGTTTTCATTGGAAATCGCTGCGCCGTCAGATCCGTCTGAGGGGGGATGTCGAGGTCGTTTCCGACGAGGAAGCCGACGAATATTACCAGTCCCGCCCGCTCGGCAGTCGCATCGGCGCCTGGGCCTCGAAACAGTCCCGCCCGCTTGAAGGCCGCTTCGCGCTGGAAAAGGCGGTCGCCGAATACACCGCGAAATACGCGCTCGGAAGTGTGCCGCGCCCACCCCACTGGTCGGGCTTCCGCATCATGCCAAGCTCGATCGAGTTCTGGCACGACCGCAAGTTCCGTCTGCACGACCGCATCGAGTTTCGGCGTGATGGGGACGGCTGGTCGAAGGTCCGCATGTATCCTTGAGGAGAGGGGAGGGTCTCAGCCGCCGGCGAGTTTCGACGGCAGCCCCGATGCCAGAGCCTCGACATACCGACCCTTCTGGTAGAGCCCGTTGAGCGAAATCCGCGGCAGGAGCTGCGGGCTCGCCATCGAGGCCGGCGTCAGCGTGCCCGGCCGTGTTGTCACCGAGAGCTTGAAGCCCGCCCAGTCGGCATAGCCGGCGGTTCGAACCGTCGCGCTGCGGGCATCGCCATAGGGATAGGCGAAGGTCACAGGTCGCTGCCCGGTGATTGCCCTGACATATTCGGCGCTTTCGTTGAATTCGGACAGAAGCTCGGTATCGGTGAGTTGGGCAAGGCCCCGGTGGCTCACGGTATGGGCGCCGTAGGAGACGAGCGGATGGCCGGCCAGCGCCGCGAGCTCCTGCCCGTCCATCACAGCTTCTGCGACGAGGGCATGCGGATTGATCCCCGCAGCATTGGCTGCCGCATCAAGCTGCGCCACGCCCTTTGCCTCATCGCCCGCCATCAGCGCACGCACGATGGCATCGAAAGCGGCTGACTTTGCGCGCGCCGTACCGCAATCAAGGTCGATCCGTCCGGCGGGCAGGCAGAGCGCCACCCGAGACTTCGCCGCAATCAGCGCCTCCGCCGTATCCCACCACATCGTGTGACTGCGCTCTGAAAGCCCCTTGCAGACAAAGATGGTAAAGGGAACGCCGTGGCGCTCGAAGACGGGCAGCGCATGATCGCGGTTGTCGCGAAAACCGTCATCGAGAGTGAAAACGGCAAAGGGTAGGGCGCCTTCAGGTTCGGCAAGGGCTGCCGGCACGTCCTGTAACCGCAAGAACCGATAGCCGCGCGCAGCAAGCGCCCGGATGGCGGAATCGAGAAACTCCGGTGTGATCGACAGATGCCGGTTCGGCTGGAAGGCGCCCGCCTCGTCCGGCCGGACATGATGCAGCGTGAAGATCACCCCGTGCCCTCTAAGGCTACGGGCAACGCCGAGCCGCGACATCAGAAAGGACGCCTCCAGCCCGGCGGTAATCACCGCCTGTTTCAACCGCTGTCCGATCCGTCCCGCCATCGCCCTGCCTGAAATAGCCTTGGTCACAATTGCCGGGAGGCTAGCCTCCAAGTCTTTAAACTAGGTTCAACAGGTCGCCTCAATTTATGCTGAAGGCCGCAAAACGCCCTCGGCAAGCCGGGTGGAGCGTCTGGCGAGCAGTACGGCCGGGACTGTCCACAGGACGGGGATCAGGAAGGTGACAGCAAATGCCATGTTCGTCGTCTCGTTGGTCGAAGCCTCGGCAAGACCAAGGCCGTTGCCGGCAAGCCCCGCAAAGGCAGCTCCGATCGCGAAACCGGCCGATTGCAGCGTCGGGATCAGGCCCGAGGTCTTGTCACGCTCTCCTGCGGCACTTGCCTCCATCAGCATCTGGCTGAGGAATGCCCAGCTCGCTCCGAAGGCCGCACCCACGACGATCTGCCCGGCAATCAGGAGGGCCAGAGACCCCTGATGAAAGCCGAGCGCCACGAGGATCATTCCGCAGCATTGGAGGACGGGGCCCGCCTCGATGGCTCGCCGCCGGGCCGATCCTGCTCCGATATGGGCGATCAAGACCGCGACGAGGCTCCAGCTCATCGCCATGACTGCACCGAGACCGCCCGCCGCCATCGGACCGAAGCCGAAGTCGCGCTGCAGGCCGAAGACGAAGTAGACGCTGCTCGTGGCCTGGGCGACCGGCATCAGGAGGATCAGCCAGAGACCTGTGCCGACGGTGGAACTGAGACCGAAGGCGCTGTGCGGCATCAGGCTGGATGGGGAGAGGCGGTCCCTGATGACGCTGAGGCCGAGCAGGACGAGACCCGCAAAGACCAGCGTCGCCGACATCAAGGCATGCCCGACGATGCCGGAGTAAAGGACCATCAGCAGGCCGAGCGACAGGAGCACCAGCGGGGAGAGTGGCAGCCCCGAAGTCTCGCGACCCTTTTCGCGTCTCGTCGCCGTAAAAGCGGCAAGCACGATGAAGGTGAGACCGAAGGGGACATTGATGAGAAAGGCCATGCGCCAGGAGAAGCTCTCGGCCATCCAGCCGGCCGCAAACGGGCCGCCGAAGGAGGCGCAGGTCCAGACCAGGGCTTCGACCCCGAAGACCTTGGGCACCAGCCGGGCAGGAAAGAGCGCCGGGATCAACGCATAGCAGATCGCTGCCACGACGCCTTCGCCCAGCCCCTGTCCGACCCGGCCGACAAGCACCTGCTCCATGGAGGTCGCCATGGCGGCAACCACCGTGCCGGCGATGAAGAGGAGGGTGGCCACGATCAGCACCCGGCGCGCGCCGAAGCGCTGCTTGAGCTGGGCAGCCGTCACCCCGGCGACGATCGAGCCGATCAAATAAAGCGAGACCGACCAGGCGATGAGGTGCCCGCCGCCGATCTCCGCGATCGCGCTCGGCAAGACGGTCGAGACGAAGAAGCCGTTGAATGCAAAGAGCGCCACACCCATGCTCAGCATCAGGGTCGTGGCGAGATGGGCGGGCTGCAGCAGATCGAGCCAGCCTCCTTCGTCAAAGGTCGCCGATTGGGCTGTCCCGGTGCCCTCTACGGCTGTTGCGGGCGTACCGTCGAGGCTCTCGGTCGTATCGGTCATGAAGGAACTCTCTCTGCGGGATGCGGTAGAATGCGATTTCCGACCATGCTACAACCTCAACCCAAGTTGAGGTAAAGCCATGGCGCAGCAAAAAATGCATTTGACCGTCGGAGACGTCGCCCGCCGCAGCGGACTGGCGGTCTCGGCCATCCATTTCTACGAGCGCAAGGGCCTGATCTCTGCCGACCGAACCGGTGGAAACCAGCGCCGCTATGGCCGTGATGTCCTGCGTCGTCTGGCCTTGATCCGCGCTGCTCAGGAGGTGGGGTTGCCGCTGTCGGAGGTCGCCGACGCCTTGTCGGCCCTTCCGGCAGGGCGGACGCCGACGCCCGAAGACTGGCGCCGCATCGCGACAGGGTGGGCCGAAAGGCTCGATGCCCGCATCCGTGTCCTCCAGCGCTTGCGCACCGATCTTGACGGCTGCATCGGATGCGGCTGCCTGTCTCTTCAGCGCTGCCAGCTCGTCAATCCCGCGGACAGTCTCGCAGACGAAGGCACAGGCGCAGTATCGCTTGCCCGCTGACGGCTTCGTGTCCGTCACTGCGAGCATTCGCCCTGTGGATTAACCCTTCGCTAACCATGGCCGGGCGACCTTCTGTGGACAGATGGTTGCATCTGATTCCGATCGGCTGATTGTCGCCCCATTCTTGCCATAGGGGCTGCTTTCGAAATGGCGGATCGTTCGAATCGAACCAGCCGCTGTCATCATCGAAATCCGGACGGCATTGGAGTTTTCATGAGCAAGTTGCTGATCGCGTTGTCGTTTTGCGTAGCGATCCTGTCTTTCTCGACTGCAGCCCAAGCCGGCAGTGCCCAGCTTCTCCTCGATGCCCGCACCGGCGAGGTGCTCGCCTCCGAAAACCCCGATGAACTGAACCATCCGGCCTCGCTGACCAAGATGATGTCGGTCTACATGGTCTTCGACGCCATCCGCGCCGGCAAGATCAGCTGGGAAAGCCCCGTCCCCATTTCGAAACATGCCGCCTCCCGCCCGCCGACCAAGCTCTTCGTCAAGGCAGGTGACAGCATCACCGTGCGCGAAGCCGTGCTGGCGATGATCGTCAAGTCGGCCAATGATGCATCTGCCGCGATCGGCGAAAAGCTCGGCGGCAGCGAGGAAGGCTTTGCCGCCTTGATGACCCGCAAGGCCCGCGCGCTCGGCATGATGAACACCACCTTCTTCAACGCCTCGGGCCTTCCGCATGCGCAGCAGTTCACCACCGCCCGCGACATGTCGACCCTGGGTGTTGCCCTGATGCGCGACTTCCCGAAGGAATACGAACTCTTCGCCACGAGGAGCTTCAAGTTCCGCGGCAAGACCATCAACGGCCACAACAACCTGATGTATCGCTACAAGGGCATGGACGGCATCAAGACCGGCTACACCAATGCCTCCGGCTTCAACCTCGTCAGCGCCGTAGAGCATGACGGTCGCCGCGTGATCGGCGTCGTCATGGGTGGCCGCACGGCCGCCAGCCGTGATCGGATCATGGAAAAGCTGCTCGACGCGAACATCAGGAAGGCCTCATCGGGAAGTCAGCTGCTGGTCAGCCGATCAACGGGTGTGCAGATGGATCTTGCCCGCCTGGGTGACGAAATTCCGGTTCCCGCCTCGCGCCAGTCGGCGGTCGCAGCCGTGCAGGGCATGGCCGGTGCTACCGGCACCTCGGCCCCGGGAACTGCCGCCGCCTATGCCCCATCGGAAACGGACTCAAAAGAGCTGGTCGCCAACCCCGCCACACGTTTCGCGCCGGTTGACCAGCAACACACCGCGAGCACGCCGCAGGCTTCCTCCGAACGCAAGTGGCAGATCCAGATCGCCGCCGCCACTTCGGCCCAGGCCGCCATGGATCTCCTCTCCCAGGCGCGCCAAAAGGTCGGCACCCCGCTTGAGGATCTCGACACCTACACCGAAATGGTCACCCGCAACGGCGTCACCTTCTATCGCGCCCGCTTCACCGGCTTCGAGACCAAGGAAGAGGCCCGCATCGCCTGCGACAAGCTGGTGCGCCAGCGCTACGACTGCGTGCTCATGCCGGCGCGGGGGTGATTGGCCGTATAGCGGATCCATTGCCAGGTGTATCCGTTCGTGACGTCAAACCACGCCGGACCAGATTTACTGCAGCGGATCCCTTGCCATCTGGATCAGTTCTCTTCTGAGCTTCCTTGGCATATCGCGACGCACGTCGAACAGCCTGAGCACACCCAGCCCGTCCTCGGGGAGCCTGCGGAAGAACACGTAGTGCATTCGATAGCGTGTGACGTAGATCGGTTCATCCGTCTTGATCAGAACGGTAAGCCTGCTCGAAAGCGGTCGCCAGAGGCCTGGCGATTGTGCGAGCAGCTGCAGATGAGCGTGTAGCCCCGTCAAGTAGGCGACCGCCTGGCCTTCACCCCAGTTTTCAGCAGTCCATCTGTAGATTTCGTCCTGATCACCGTCTGCGATCGGGTGAAAAAGGACGGCGCCCATGTCACGATTTCGCGTTGCGGCGTAGCACGTCTGCGGCACTCACTGAGCGAAAAGACTGGTCGCCATCCACAAGGGCCTCCGACAGTAGGTTGTCTAGAAATTGTGCGGCCTCGCTATCTTCCGCCATGTCCCTACGGATCAACTCACCGACATAGTCATCGGCTGACCTGAACGCGCCATCACCTTGAACCCTGCGATCGAGATGCGTGGCGAGATCATCATCGAGGATGATGTTGAGGTGGCGGCGCTCCATGATGGATACACTCCGTGGTTTGCGAGGCAAGGTGGCAGTCTGCCATGCGGCCAGCCGCTTGCCAATGATTTGGCTGCTCAGCCCGCTTCGGCCACCGCAAAGAACCGCATGCACTCGGTCAGGTCCCGCGCCACATGCGCGCACAGCGCCTCGATCTCGTCGGTTGGCGCGAGCAGATCTGGCACCATGACCGCCATCATCCCGGCGGCATGCGCTGAGCGGATGCCGTTGTGGCTGTCCTCGAGCGCCAGGCAATCCTGTGGGGCCACGCCCAGCCGCTCGGCCGCCACGAGATAGGGATCGGGCGCCGGCTTGCCCCTGAGATAGTCGCCATGGGCCACCACTGCATCGAAGCGCCGGATGAGGTCGAAGCCTGCCAGGTGATGCTCCACCTGGTGATGCGCCGACGAGGTGGCTATCGCGCGCGGCAGGCCAAGCGCATCCAGCAGGTCGAGCAGTTCGACCACACCCTCCTTGAGCCGCAGATCCTTTTCCAGAAGCGCATGGAAATGTTCAAGCCAAAGTACGCGGAAACCATCGGCGTCGAAATCGTGACCCCAGGTCCGTTTGAAGAGCGCCGAGATGCCGGTCCAGGGCTGGCCCATCATGCCCTCATAGACCCGTTCATCGATTGGCAGGCTGCGCTCCCTGGCCGCCGAGATCACCGAGGCGCGGTAATGGATCTCGGTATCGAGCAGGAGCCCGTCCATGTCGAAGACAACGGCCTTGGGAGGGCGGGGCAGGTGGATCATCGGGGAGTGTCTCGGTTGCTGAAAAGAGGAATGTGTTAACGCGTCGCCCGCCGTTTGCCGAGATCTTCGAAGAGTCTCAGCAGATAACCATCCGGATCGGCGACGACGAATTGCTGATTGCCGACCTCATAGTCGTCCCGCCGGTACCACTTCTCTTCGAGCGGCAGATAAAGCGTCACGCCCGCCGCCGCAAGGCGATCGACAATGATCGAGACAGCAGGCACCAGGATCTGCAGGTTCAGGCCGCGACCGAAGGGCCGTTCGAGAGGAGCGTCCTTTATCCCGAAGGTCCGCCCGATTCCGATCTGGTCGATCATCAGTTGCGCGTCGCCGAGCGTGAGGAAGCTGAACCCTTCCTCGGGCCGCTCATAGGCGACCTGAAAGCCGATGACGTCGCGGTAGAAAGTCCGACTCGTTCGCCAGTCGCTGACCGCCAGTTCGGGAACGAGGGCGTTTGTCCTCAAGCCTTCGTCCCACCCACGGTGATCTGGTCCATCCGCAGATGCGGCTGGCCGACACCGACGGGCACCCACTGGCCGGCCTTGCCGCAATTGCCAATCCCGGTGTCGAGCTTTGAGTCATTGCCGATCATGGTGATGCGCTTCATCGCATCGGGACCGTTGCCGATCAGCATGGCGCCCTTGACCGGCGCGCCGATCTTGCCGTTTTCGATCAGATAGGCCTCGGTGCAGCCGAAGACGAATTTGCCGGAGGTGATGTCGACCTGGCCGCCGCCGAAGGAGACGGCATAGATGCCCTTCTTCACCGAGGCGATGATCTCTTCCGGGCTCTTATCGCCCGAGAGCATATACGTATTGGTCATGCGCGGCATCGGCTGGTGGGCATAGCCCTGACGGCGGCCATTGCCGGTCGCCTTCATGCCCATCAGGCGGGCATTCTGCCGGTCCTGCATATAGCCGACCAGCCTGCCGTTCTCGATCAGCACGTTGTAGGCCGACGGTGTGCCCTCGTCATCGATGGTGATCGAGCCACGCCGATCGGTGATCGTGCCGTCGTCGACGACGGTCACGCCGGGTGCGGCCACCATCTCGCCCATCAGCCCGGCAAAGGCGGAGGTCTTCTTGCGGTTGAAATCGCCTTCCAGCCCATGGCCGACAGCCTCGTGCAGCATGACACCCGGCCAGCCATTGCCAAGCACGATGTCCATCGTACCAGCAGGCGCTTCCTGCGCTTCCAGATTGACCAGCGCCTGACGCAGTGCCTCGTCGGCGCCGCGCTGCCAGCTTTCCTCGGTCAGAAATTCATTGAAGCCCATGCGACCGCCGACCCCGAAGGAGCCGCTTTCCTGGCGGTCGCCTTCGCCTGTCACGACGGAGATATTGATGCGCGTCATCGGCCTGATGTCGCGCACCCGGTGGCCGTCGGCGCGCAGGATCTCGACCACCTGCCAGCTTGCGCCGACCGTTGCCGTCACCTGCCGCACCATCGGATCCTTGTCGCGCAGATAGGCGTCGATTTCCGCAAGCAGCTTCACCTTTTCCTCAAAGGTCGGCGAGCCGATCGGATTGCCGTCGCCATAGAGCTTGGAATTGGTCCGCTGCGGTGCGGCCGCATAGGAGCCGGAATGGCCATGGGTCACGGCGCCGACGGCATCCGCGGCGCGGGACAGGGCGGAGAGCGACAACTCGCCAGCATGGGCATAGCCGACAGCCTCGCCGGCCACAGCGCGAAGCCCGAAGCCCTGGTCCGTGTTGAACGAGCCGCCCTTCAGGCGTCCGTTGTCGAAGGTCAGCGATTCCGCCTGGGCATGCTCGACGAAGAGCTCCCCGTCATCTGAACCTTTCAGTGCATCGGCGACACGCCGCGTCAGCGTGGCTTCGTCGCAGTCGAAGAGGGAGAGAAGGTCCTGGGTCATGCGGGTCTCCTTGGGGCGCTTGTCCCTGCATGTAGGCGCGGGACGAAAAAGGGGCAAGCCCGCCGGACTTGCCCCTCATTTTTAAAGTCATCACGATCCGGCGACTGGCCCCTCAGGGCAGCTTGTCATAACCTTCACCGAAACCGGCAAGCTCGATCGGAATGCCGACACGGTCCTGGTCGGCGGATTCGCGCAGCGCAAAGACGGCAGCCTTGCCGGCGCGCAGGATCTTCATCAGTTCCTCGTCGATCTCCACTTCCACATAGCAGCCTTCGGAGAAGCAGCGGGTGAAATAGGCGCGACCGATATTGTTGCCGTCGACGAAGAGCTCCATGCCGTCCTTCAAGAGGACGCCAAGCGGGGCGAGGATGCGCAGGATGCGCGCCTTGCGGTCAGCGGTCTTCAAGACGACGACGGAGAGCCCGACTTCCGGACGATCCTCCGCAATGACGTTCTGCATCAGGGCGCATTGTTCTTCGGATGCGCCGGCCGGCTTGTCGCAGATGACAGACCACGCACCATGATTGGAACGGATCGAGCCCGGCTGTTGTTGCGGTTGCTGGCTTTGCGCAGGTGTGGCGAGCGCGGCCATCAGCACGGCGCTCGCGGTCAGGCTGGACCAGGCAAGTCTTGGCAGACCCATGAAAACCTCTGGAAAACGAATCAGTGCCGACATTCTTGTCGCCGGGGTGGGGAAATGGAAAGCCCAAAAGCCTTTTTTAAGGCTGACTGCGGCATAATTGGGACTGCGATTTCGTCGCGGATGGGCAATCGGATGCCCTTTCCGGTGTCGTTGGACGAAAGCCTGTGAATGCAGGGCTCATCTATTTGATGAAGCGCAAAAATGCCGCACCGGCTTTCGCGCGGGCGTATTGCGATTGCGGCCAATCTGTGATTTGAAACGGCGACACTAGCATGATTTTTGCGCTATGGTTTGATGTGGATCAAGCGCTTGTGGGAGACCAACCGTGATGAAGAGAACCTATGCAGCCCTGGCCGCTCTGGCCTGTCTGCTTTTCGCTTCTGTCAGCTTCGCCGATCAGCCGAAGCCCTGGCAGATGGGTATGCAGGAACCAGCCACCTCTATCATGGAGTTCAACAGCTGGTTTGAGCAATACACCCTCTGGTTCATCGTTCCGATCACCATTTTCGTGCTGCTGCTTCTGGTGGTCGTGGTCGTCAAGTTCCGCGAATCGGCGAACCCGGTTCCGTCGAAGACGAGCCACAACACGGCCATCGAGATCGCATGGACGGTGATCCCGGTCCTCATCCTCTTCGCGATTGCGATCCCGTCCTTCAATCTGCTGACCTATCAGCTGAAGATGCCGGAAAACCCTGACGTTACGATCAAGGCGACGGCGACCCAGTGGCTCTGGTCCTATGAGTATGAAGGTGAGCAGGTCGTCTCGTTCGACAGCTACATGCTGAAGGAAGGCGACCGCGCCGCTGCCGGCAAGGAAGATGTCGCCCGTTATCCGCGCCTGCTCGCCGTCGACAACGAAGTCGTCGTGCCCGTTGGCAAGACCGTTCGCCTTCTGGTCACCGCGGCTCCGACGGACGTGATCCACGCCTTCGCCATGCCGGCTTTCGGTATCAAGATCGATGCGATCCCGGGTCGTCTGAACGAAACCTGGTTCCGTGCCGACCGCGAAGGTCTGTACTACGGCCAGTGTTCCGAGCTCTGTGGTAAGGACCACGCCTACATGCCGATCGCGATCCGTGTGGTCTCCGATGCGCAGTATGCGACCTGGCTGCAGGCTGCGACCTCCGATCTGTCCGGCGCCAACCGCGCTCTGATGGCTGCTGTCGACGGCGCTCCCGCCGCCGTCCAGACCGCCGAAAACATCACGAACTGAGAGGAGTGAGGACAATGGCTGGCTCTGTTGCCCACGACGAACACGCCCACGGCGCGCATCACGACCATAAGCCGGGCTTCTTTGCCCGCTGGTTCCTGTCGACCAACCACAAGGACATTGGTACCCTCTACCTGATCTTCGCGATCATCGCGGGCATCATCGGTGCCGCCTTGTCGGTCGCCATGCGTATGGAGCTGCAGGACCCCGGCATCCAGATCTTCCACGGTCTGGCCTCCATGGTCTATGGCTTCGAAGGCGATTCCGCCATCGATGGCGGCAAGCACATGTACAACGTCTTCACGACGGCGCACGCGCTGATCATGATCTTCTTCATGGTCATGCCGGCGCTCATCGGCGGCTTTGCCAACTGGATGATCCCGATCATGATCGGCGCTCCTGATATGGCCTTCCCGCGCCTCAACAACATCTCCTTCTGGCTGATCGTTCCGGCCTTCCTGCTGCTCGTGCTCTCGATGTTCGTCGAAGGCCCGGCCGGTGGTTACGGTGTCGGCGGCGGCTGGACGCTCTATCCGCCGCTCGCGACCTCGGGCCAGCCCGGTCCGGCGGTTGACCTTGCGATCTTCGCGCTCCACGTGTCCGGCGCGTCCTCGATCCTCGGCGCGATCAACTTCATCACCACGATCCTGAACATGCGCGCTCCCGGCATGACGCTGCACAAGATGCCGCTTTTTGCTTGGGCCGTTCTGGTCACTGCCTTCCTGCTGCTGCTGTCGCTTCCGGTTCTCGCTGGCGGCATCACCATGCTTCTGACCGACCGTAACTTCGGCACCACCTTCTTCTCGCCTGAAGGCGGCGGTGACCCGGTTCTCTACCAGCACCTGTTCTGGTTCTTCGGCCACCCGGAAGTCTACATCCTCATCCTGCCCGGCTTCGGCATCGTCAGCCACATCGTGTCGACCTTCTCCAAGAAGCCGGTCTTCGGCTATCTCGGCATGGCCTATGCCATGGTCGGCATCGGCGCCGTCGGCTTCGTCGTCTGGGCGCACCACATGTACACGGTCGGCCTGTCGCTCCAGGCGCAGCGCTACTTCCTCTTCGCAACCATGGTCATCGCGGTGCCGACCGGCATCAAGATCTTCTCCTGGATCGCGACGATGTGGGGCGGTTCGCTCACCTTCAAGACCCCGATGGTCTGGGCAATCGGCTTCATCTTCCTGTTCACCGTCGGTGGCGTCACGGGCGTCCAGCTCGCCAATGCCGGCCTCGACCGTTCGCTGCATGACACCTACTACGTCGTGGCCCACTTCCACTACGTTCTGTCGCTCGGCGCCGTCTTCGCGATCTTCGCCGGCTGGTACTACTGGTTCCCGAAGATCACCGGCTACATGTACAACGAGTTCGTCGGCAAGCTGCACTTCTGGATCATGTTCATCGGCGTCAACCTGGTGTTCTTCCCGCAGCACTTCCTCGGCCTCGCTGGCATGCCGCGCCGCTACATCGACTATCCGGATGCCTATGCCGGCTGGAACTATGTCTCGTCGATCGGTTCCTACATCTCGGCTTTTGCAGTCTTCATCTTCCTCTATGGCGTCTTCGAAGCCTTCGCCAAGAAGCGCGTCGCAGGTGACAATCCCTGGGGTGAAGGTGCGACCACGCTGGAATGGCAGCTCTCTTCGCCGCCGCCGTATCACCAGTGGGAACAGCTCCCGAAGATCAAGTGATCAGGACTTGATCCTCACCTGATCCTCGGGCGCCGCGGTCGATTGCGATCGCGGCGCCCGAAAGACCAAACGGAAGACGGAAAGCAAGAGCATGACGGTCATCGACAATCGCGACGTTTTCGGCATGGATGGCGAAGTACGCCTGTCCGAAGCCGGCCCGCGCGATTTCTTCGCGCTCCTCAAGCCGCGTGTCATGTCGCTCGTCGTCTTCACGGCGCTGGCTGGCCTGGTTCTGGCGCCCGGTTCCATCAATCCGGTGATCGGCTTCATCGCCATCCTCTGCATTGCCGTGGGCGCAGGCGCATCGGGCGCACTCAACATGTGGTACGATGCCGACATCGACGCTGTCATGTCGCGCACGGCGACCCGCCCGGTTCCGGCTGGCCGCGTCACGCCGCATGAGGCGCTGGCCTTCGGTCTCGTCCTGTCGGTTTTCTCGGTCGTCATCCTCGGGCTTGCGGTCAACTGGTTCTCGGCCTTTCTGCTCGCCTTCACCATCTTCTTTTATGCTGTCGTCTATACGATGTGGCTGAAGCGCTCGACCCCGCAGAACATCGTCATCGGCGGTGCGGCCGGCGCTTTCCCGCCCATGGTCGGCTGGGCCTGCGTGACCGGCGGCGTGTCGCTCGACAGCTTCATTCTCTTCATGATCATCTTCCTCTGGACGCCGGCGCATTTCTGGGCGCTCGCCCTGTTCAAGATGAAGGACTACGGTGCGGTCGGCGTGCCGATGATGCCCAATGTCGCGGGCATCCCCTCGACCAAGCGCCAGATTGCAATCTATGCCGTTCTGACCGCAGTGACCGGCGTGCTGCCGACCTTCACCGGTCTGTCCTCGATTGGATACGGCATTGTCGCGGCCCTTCTTGGCGCGGTCTTCGTCCACTGTTCCATCGCCGTCTGGCGCATGGCCGACGGCGACGAAAAGATGGTGCCGGCCAAGAAGCTGTTCGCCTATTCGATCTTCTATCTCTTTGCGATCTTCTCGGCTCTGATGATCGACCTCTATGTCGCGCCGTTCGCGACACTCGGAGGCGCCGCCTGATGGAAACCGTGGAATTGAACGACAAGCAGAAGAAGTCGCGCCGGGGCCGCAACATTGCGCTTGGCGTGGTGCTCGCGGCGCTGGTGATCATCTTTTACGTGGTGACCATCATCAAGATTGGCAACGTGGGTTAACGAGGCATCAGACCGTGACTGTATCGAACGGCAATGACAAGGTTTCAGACCGCCGCAATCTCGGCGTAGCGACTGCCTGCGTCGTCTTCGTTGGCGCCATGGTCGGCATGGCCTATGCGGCAGTCCCGCTCTATCAACTCTTCTGTCAGGTAACCGGCTATGGCGGCACCACGCAGCGTGTCGAGCAGGTGTCCGACGTCGTCCTCGATCGCACAATCACGGTGACCTTCGACGCCAACGCCTCGCCAGGCTTGAACTGGGACTTCAAGGCTGTCGACAAGAAGGTGACGCCGAGGATCGGTGAAACCGTTCAGATCACCTACACCGCCACGAACAACTCGTCGAAGCCGGTTTCCGGGGAGGCGATCTTCAACGTCACCCCCGGCGAGGCCGGTGCCTACTTCAACAAGGTCCAGTGCTTCTGCTTCACCAAGACCACGTTGCAGCCGGGCGAGACACTCGAAATGCCCGTCGTCTTCTTTGTCGATCCCGCCATTGTCGAGGCGGAGGAGACAAAGGGCATCGGAACGATTACCCTGTCCTACACCTTCTATCCGCGCGATGATCAGGCGCCGGTGGCTGCCCTGGCGGTCGAAGAAGGCAAGGAACAGCCGAAACTGTGAGAGGGCTCCGGTTCGCCGGAACTCGTAATGAAATTGACATTCGGGGATTGCTGAAATGGCCGAAGCGCACCAGAAGAACCACGACTACCACATCATCGATCCGAGCCCCTGGCCGTTGCTGGCCTCGATCGGCGCTTTCATCCTGACCTTCGGCGGCGTCGGCTACATGCGCTACCTGAATGGCGGCTCGCTGAACCTGTTCGGCATCGACTTCGCCAATCCGTGGCTCTTCTATATCGGCCTTGCCATCGTGCTCTTCACGATGTTTGCCTGGTGGGCCGACACCATCAAGGAAGCCCACGAGGGTCATCATACCCGCGTCGTGTCGCTGCATCTGCGCTACGGCATGATCATGTTCATCGCGTCCGAAGTGATGTTCTTCGTCGCCTGGTTCTGGGCCTTCTTCGATGCCAGCCTCTTCGCCAACGAGGCGATCCAGGCAAGCCGCGTCGAGTTTACCGGTGGGCAGTGGCCGCCTGTTGGCATCGAGGTCGTCGATCCCTGGCACCTGCCGCTTTACAACACGGTCATCCTGCTGCTCTCGGGCACCTGTGTCACCTGGGCGCACCATGCCCTGCTGCACAACGACCGCAAGGGACTTGTCTCCGGCCTCGTGCTGACCGTCCTGCTCGGCGTCCTGTTCTCCTTTGTTCAGGCCTACGAATACGCAGTCTCGCCGTTCGATTTCAAGAATTCGATCTATGGCGCGACCTTCTTCATGGCGACCGGCTTCCACGGCTTCCACGTTCTGGTCGGCACGATCTTCCTGATCGTCTGCCTGTTCCGGGCGCTTGCCGGCCACTTCACCGCGCAGCAGCATTTCGGTTTTGAGGCTGCTGCCTGGTACTGGCACTTCGTTGACGTCGTCTGGCTCTTCCTCTTCTTCGCCATCTATATCTGGGGCGATTGGGGCGCACCGCTCGCCCATTGATGCACGGGGTTTCAAGTTGATTTCGACAAAGGCGGCTGCAACCCAGCCGCCTTTGTTTTGCCATCAGCGCCCGTCACGCCATGCAGTGTCGACCATCACGGAAGAGGCAGCCATGGCCAGCGCCGTTACCCGTATCCTCTGCCTGTCGTCCCTTCTTGCCGCCTCGCTTCTCTTGATCTGGCTTGGCCTCGTCATGCCATCCGCCGCAACGACCGGGATCGCCAGTCATATCGTTGTCGACAAATCTGACCGACGTCTTGACCTGATGCAGGGAGAAGCGGTGATGGCCACCTTTGCCATTGCGCTCGGTGGCGCGCCTGAGGGACACAAGGGCGAGGAGGGTGACCAGCGGACCCCGGAGGGGCACTACGTCATCGACTGGCGCAATGACAGGAGTGGCTATCACCTCTCCTTGCACATCTCTTATCCTGATGCCGCCGACATAGCTCGTGCCGAAGCCGAGGGGAAAGATCATGGTGGCATGATCATGATCCATGGCCAGAGGAACGCTCTCGGCTGGTTGGCGTTTTTGACGCAGCGTTTCGATTGGACGGATGGCTGTATCGCCGTTACCAATGCAGACATGGATATAATTTGGAATACCGTGCCTGATGGCACACCGATCGAGATCACACCATGACTGATGACAGCGCAAAATTCCCACCCACAGATCCGGTCAAGACCGCGCTTTCGGCCTCTTGTCCGCGTTGCGGAACCGGCGAGCTGTTCGACGGCCTGCTGAAGCCGAAGACCCGGTGCAATGCCTGTGGCCTCGATCTGTCCTGGATCGATGCCGGGGACGGTCCGGCGATCTTTGTCATCCTGCTGGCCGACCTGCTGGTCGTCGGTTTCGCGGTCTGGGTCGAACTGACCTATCAGCCCTCTGTCTGGCTTCACATCCTCGTCTTCGCGCCGCTTGGCGTGGCATTGACCCTTTGGCTGATGCGCTTCCTCAAGGCGCTTCTGATCGCGCTCCAGTACAGGCATAACGCCTCGCAAGGGGTGATCGACCGTGGCTGACACGCCGATGGCTGAGGCCGGCGAAACGAAACGCCGCACCTGGCGCTTCTGGCTTGCCCTGATCCTGCTGCCCGCCGCGCTGCTTATCCTGCTCTCGCTCGGCACCTGGCAGGTCAACCGGCTGCAGTGGAAGGAAGCCCTGCTGGCCGACATCCAGGAACGCAGCACCGGGCCGGCCGCAGATGTCGCCGAGGTCGAGCGTCTGTTGGCGGTCGGGCAATCGGTGGATTACCGCCATGCGACCGCCGTCGGGCGCTACATGCACCACAGGGAGCGGCATTTCCTCGCCACCTTCGAAGGACAGTCCGGCTTCTACCTCTACACCCCGCTCGAACTCGCCGATGGCCGCTACCTCTTCGTCAACCGGGGCTTCGTGCCATATGACCGCAAGGACCCGGCGACCCGCCCGCAGGGCCTGATCGAAGGCGAGCAGACGGTAACGGGGCTTGCCCGTGCGGAACTGACGGAGAAGCCGTCATCGCTGGTGCCCGACAATGACGAGAAGGCCAACATTTTCTACTGGAAGGACCTGTCCCGGATGACTGCCTCCGTTGGGCTGCCGGCCGACCGCGTGCTGCCCTTCTTCCTCGATGCCGATGCAACGCCGGTCACCGGTGGATTGCCCAAGGGCGGCGTGACCGCGATCGACCTGCCCAACAACCATCTGCAATATGCGATCACCTGGTACGGCCTCGCCTTTGCGCTTGTAGCTGTCACAATTGCGGGTCTGGTCAGGCGCAGAACGGAATAGTCCTCTTCCGCCTTTTCCGCTAAACACGCTGGACGAGCGGTCGGAATCGGTGACCGCGATGGGGAACTGCATGTCATACGTCGCTTCGACTCTGGTCGCGCTCGTCGCACTTGAGCACATCTACATCCTCGTCCTAGAGATGTTTCTCTGGACGACGCCAACCGGTCGCCGCGCTTTCGGGATGAAGCCGGAACAGGCCGAAGCGACGAAGGTCATGGCCGCCAACCAGGGCCTCTACAATGGCTTCCTCGCTGCCGGGCTCATCTGGGGCCTGCTGCACCCCGATGTCGCTTTCGGCACTCAAATTCAGTTGTTTTTCCTTGGCTGTGTGCTGGTCGCCGGCCTATATGGGGGAGCAACGGCCTCGCGGAAGATCTTCGTCATCCAGGCGCTTCCCGCAGCCATCGCCATTATCGCTGTCCTGATTGCCGGTTGACCCGATGAACATGCCCATGAACCGTCCCCCTCTGACAATCAGGCTTTGCGGCCCGCGCGGCTTCTGCGCCGGTGTCGACCGCGCGATCCAGATCGTCGTGCTGGCGCTGAAGCGCTATGGGGCCCCGGTTTATGTGCGCCACGAGATCGTCCACAACAGGTATGTCGTGGAAGGCTTGGAGGCCAAGGGCGCAATCTTCGTTGAGGAACTCGACGAAATCCCCGCCGAGCATCGCCAGCAACCGGTCGTCTTCTCCGCCCATGGCGTGCCGAAGTCCGTGCCGGAAGATGCGGCAAGCCGCAATCTCTTCTATCTCGATGCCACCTGTCCACTGGTCTCCAAGGTCCACAAGCAGGCCATGCGCCATGAGCGTCTAGGTCGCCATGTCATCCTGATCGGCCATGCCGGGCACCCGGAAGTGATCGGCACAATGGGGCAACTGCCGGAAGGCACGGTGTCGCTGGTCGAGACGGTCGAAGATGCCGATGCCTATCAGCCTGCCGATCCCGACAATCTCGGCTATGTCACCCAAACGACGCTCTCGGTCGACGACACCGCCGGTGTCATCGCCAGGCTCATGCAGCGTTTCCCCAACCTGACGGCGCCGTCTGCGGACAGTATCTGCTATGCCACCACCAACCGCCAGGAAGCGGTGAAGCAGGCGGCCCCCGGCTGCGATCTCTTCATCGTCGTCGGCGCGCCGAATTCCTCCAACTCCAAGCGCCTCGTCGAAGTCGCCCTAAGGGCAGGGGCGACCCGTTCGCTGCTCGTCCAGCGTGCCTCCGAGATCGACTGGGCGGACATCGGCGTGATCGGCACCCTCGGCATCTCCGCTGGCGCCTCGGCGCCTGAGGTCATCGTCGACGAAATCATCGACGCCTTCCGCGAGCGCTTCGAGGCAAAGGTGGAACTCGCGATCACGACCGAGGAAAACGAGCACTTCCTCGTCAATCGCGAGCTGCGCGATGTGGAGCTGACGCGCGAGGACATGGCCTGGGTGAATGGGTGAGGGTCTGAAGCTCTTGCTTTGACCTTTAAGGGAGTCGCATGGATCAGATCGGAAGATGGTTCAGCCTGTTCCTTGCCGCCGTTATGGTATCTGGCTTTATGGTCGCCTGGATTGCGGGCTTGCTGCTGTTTCTGAAGCTGAGCCGCAAGACCATCCCTTTTGAAATTTCTGGAGAGACCCCCGGAGAGGCGAATTCTCGGCTGAAGCGTGAGGGTGACGAAATCTGGAAGTACAGCCCCTATCTGCGTCGGACGCTGTCACGGGTGCATGGATATGTCTGCTATCCCTGATCTCGATCGGTCTTCACGCTGCCTTCTTCAAATAGTTCAGACAAAGAACGCGAAAGCGCATTCACTCGTTAGCCTGAGCTAGGTCGACAAACGCGGCAGCCAGTTTGAAGAACCTGCCTCAATTTGCTAATACTTATTCAGTGTGTATAATTGAGCAATGAGAAGCGCTGATGTCATTGCAGCATTGAGGGCAGACGGCTGGTTCGTGGTTTCCACCAAGGGCAGCCATGTGCAGTTCAGGCATGCTCTGAAGGCGGGGCGGGTGACAGTCCCGCACCCGAAGCGGGACCTCCCGATCGGCACGCTCAAGAATATCGAAAAACAGGCGGCTTTGAAGCTAAGGTGAACCTATGCGCAGCTATATCGGTTTGATCCACAAGGATCCGGACAGTGACTATGGTGTATCCTTTCCGGATTTTCCTGGCGTCGTGACGGCTGGCACCGATCTGGACGATGCCCGCCGTATGGCGGAAGAGGCGCTCGCTTTCCATGTTGAGGGCATGGTGGAGGACGGTGAAGCCATCCCGGAGCCTTCCTCGCTTGACCAGGTCATGGCCGACGCCGCCAATCTGGACGCAGTTGCGGTGCTCATTCCGCTGAAAAGCCAGGCGCGAAAATCGGTCAGGCTTAACATCACCCTGCCGGAAGAAGTCTTGCGCGAAATTGATGCCTATGCCGAGGCGCATGGCCTTACACGCTCGGGTTTCCTCGCTCAGGCCGCAAAACGGCAGATGAGCGAAGATGATAATCCTGGCAATGTGAAAGGCTATGCGCTTTCTGCGTAGATCGGCCTGCCGGTGGCGCCCCATTTCCTGTGCCCCATGTCGTTCCAGGGCTGGCACTGTCCGTCACGCCGTTATAGGACTTTGAACCTCATCGAAGCGGCACGGAACTTACGCTGTGGCAGTCTACACCGACATCAACGAAATCGACCTCAAGGCATTTCTCGCGCAATATGATGCCGGAGAGCTGCTCTCCTACAAGGGCATTGCGGAGGGCGTGGAGAATTCCAACTTCCTGCTGCACACCTCGAATGCGCCGCTGATCCTGACGCTCTACGAGAAGCGGGTCGAAAAATCCGACCTGCCCTTCTTTCTCGGCCTTATGCATCACCTCTCGGAGCGCGGTCTGAACTGCCCGCTGCCCTTGCCGCGCAAGGATGGCGAATTGCTGGGCGAACTCTCCGGCCGCCCGGCAGCGCTGATCTCCTTCCTCGAAGGCATGTGGCTGCGAAAGCCCGAGGCCCAGCACTGCCGCGAAGTCGGCGCCGCGCTTGCCAGGATGCATATCGCGGGCGAGGGCTTTGAGCTCACCCGACCGAATGCGCTGTCGCTTGAAGGATGGCAGATGCTCTGGGCGAAGTCCGAAGCGCGCGCCGACGAAGTGGAAGAGGGCCTGGAAGCCGAGATCGGCGCCGAGCTCGATGTCCTCGCCACCCACTGGCCGAAGGACCTGCCGGCGGGCGTCATCCATGCGGATCTCTTCCCGGACAATGTCTTCTTCCTCGGCGATAGCCTGTCGGGCCTCATCGACTTCTACTTCGCCTGCAATGATATCCTGGTCTACGACCTCTCGATCTGCCTGAATTCCTGGTGCTTCGAAAAGGATGGTGCCTACAACATCACCAAGGGCAAGGCGATGATCGAGGGCTATCAGTCGGTGCGCCCGCTCTCGGCCGCCGAGATCGAGGCCTTGCCGATCCTGTGCCGTGGTTCTGCCCTGCGCTTCTTCATCACCCGCCTCTATGACTGGCTGACGACGCCGGCGGGAGCCTTGGTGGTCAAGAAGGACCCGCTCGAATATCTGAAGAAGCTGCGCTTCCACCGCGCCGTCACCAATGCCTCCGAATACGGATTGATCGCATGAAGCATGTCGAGATCTACACAGACGGCGCCTGTTCCGGCAATCCCGGCCCCGGCGGCTGGGGTGCTGTGCTGCGCTACGGCGAAACCGAGAAGGAGCTCTCGGGCGGCGAGGCGGACACGACGAACAACCGCATGGAACTGCTCGCCACCATCACGGCGCTCAACGCGCTGAAAGACGCCTGCGAGGTCGATCTCTACACCGACAGCAAATATGTGATGGACGGCATCTCCAAGTGGATCTTCGGCTGGAAGAAGAACGGCTGGAAGACCGCCGACAAGAAGCCGGTGAAGAATGGCGAACTCTGGCAGGCGCTGGATCTCGCCAACCAGCGCCACAAGGTCAAATGGCACTGGGTCAAGGGCCATGCCGGCCACCCGGAAAACGAACGCGCCGACGAGCTCGCCCGCAAGGGCATGGAGCCGTTCAAGAAGACGGGTGGCTTTCCGAAGTCGCTGATGGTGAAGTGACGTATCAGGGACCGCACTGATCCCTGTATTTGCAGGGGTGCAATCGTCCTGCCCCGCGCGTTACCATAACCTGTCGCGGCGGGCGAAGTCGGCATCGCCTGTCGCAAAACAGATGGATGTCTGTGTGGTGGGGCGGGATGGCGATCAGGTCAATTCGGTATGTCAACAACGCCGCCAAGAAGGCGGTTCAGAAACTGCCGCAAGCCATCGCCATCGACTTTCTCAACGATCTGAACTTTGTCGCCGCAGGTAAAGATCCGCGCTCACCGTTCAAGCATTTGCCTGAACTTGGTTCCGGAGTGATCGAGTTGATCGAAAACGGCTCACCCGCTTACAGACTTGTCTATTGCGCAAAATTTGCCGACACCGTGTTTATCCTTCACGCGTTCACCAAAACCACGAACGGCGTGGACAGGAAAGCGATGACGACGGTGAGGGAGCGCTACAAGGAGATGATGGCGATCCTTCGTGAAGAACAAAAGTCTGACCGCAGGACATCCTGATCGACGATCAACGGCGTCAAGCTGCCGCCGCCTCGACCACGCAGACGACGTTGCGATCCCGATCGACGGAAGGACGCAAGCGATAGCCGAGTTTCGCCAGGTAGCCGATCAGCCGGTCCGAGGAGAAGAGGCTGATCTTGCCGCGCAACAGCTCGCTCACACGCGGTTGAGGTATATCCAGCGCTGCGGCCGCTTCACCCTGGTTCCATCCCTTGTGCTCAATGATGTCGATCAACGTCATCAGAAGGTCTGAACGGAACTGGAGATCGGCGGCAAGCGCTTGGTCTTCCGTGATCGACTCGAAGATGTTGCGGTAGGCGAGGGTCTGCGACATATGCCCCACTCAGTTTTATACAGATTTCAGTATAATCTGGGCGCCTTAACTTGAAATGTCAACATGATCCACGCTGCGGGATCTCCCGGCGATCCGGCAAGGCTCCCGCCCCTTGCCCTTTCGTCCTTTCCCCCTATGCTCCCTTCAAAACAAAAACCGACGGGAGACATCCATGATCCAGCATTGCGTGTTCCTGCGCTTCAAGGCTGCTGTTCAGGAGGCCGAGAAGCAGGCGATCTATGCGGCGATTGCCGCCCTGAAAGACGTCGTGCCCGGCATGCTGGAGGTGAAGGCGGGGGCAAATGTGTCGCCGGAGGGGCTGACAGGCGGTTATAACGACGGCTTCATCGTCACCTTCGAAGATGAACTGGTCCGCGATTACTACCTGAAGCATCCCAAACATGTCGAGGTCGGCGAGCGCATCGTCAGCGCCACCGATGGCGGTCTCGCCGGCATCCTGGTCTTCGACCTCGCCCATTGAACGCGAAAAGCCCTCCCGGCAAGGGGAGGGCTGCGATTGCATCGCGAAGCGGTGCCGCCTCAGCTCGACTTCGCCATGGCTGCCGAAAGCTGGTCGATATTGTAGCGGAACATCTGTTCATAGGTCGGCGCCGGCCCGTCCTTTTCCGAGAGCGATTCGACATAGAGTTCGCCGCCGGATTCCGCACCCGTGGCCTTGGCGATCTGCTGCACCAGCCGCGGATCATTGGAGTTTTCGAGGAAATAGCTCTTCACATGCTCGGTCTTGATCTGCTCGATCAGCTTCGCAATGTCGGCTGCTGACGCTTCCGTTTCCGTCGAAAGTCCAAGCGGCGAGAGGAAGGTCACGCCATAATCGCGGCCGAGATAGCCGAAGGCATCATGGCTGGTCAGGATCTTGCGATTGGCTTCCGGAATGGCCGCGAATTTGTCATTGGCATAGGCATTCATCGCGTCGAGCTTGGCCTTGTAGGCCGTCGCATTAGCCTTGAAGGCTGCGGCATCCTCCGGGTCGGCCTTGGCAAGCGCGGCCTCGATATTGTCGACCCAGACCTTCACATTGACAGGGCTGTTCCACACATGCGGATCAGTCACGGTCTTGCCGTCCTCATCCATGCTGCGAAGCGTGATGCCTTCGGAAACCACCACCGGCTTGCCTTCATAGCCGGATGCCGAGATCAGCCGTTCCATCCAGCCTTCGAGGCCCTCGCCACTGATGAAGGTAAGCTTGGCGGCCTTCAGCGCCTTGGCGTCGGCAGGCGACGGTTCGAATTCATGCGGGTCGCCATTCGGTCCAACCAGGCTGCTGACGGCAACATGCTCGCCACCCACCTGGGCCACGACATCGGCGAGCACGGTGAACGAGGCGACCACCTTGATCGGCTCGCCGGCCAGCGCCGTGGAACCGTAAAGCGCTGTGATCAGGGGAAGGGCGGCGAGGAGGGTGAGTTTGCGGATCATGAGGCACTCCTTTTGTGTTGCCTGGGAGATGTCGGGCTGTGGTCAGCCCTTGAGATGCGGAAGAGGGAAGAAGCGGCGGGCGATCCCCATCGGCGCGATGACAATCGACAGGCCGTAGATCAGCGCCGCCGTCAGGATGATGCTCGGCCCCGAGGCAGTTTCGAGATGGAAGGACATGACCAGCCCGATATAGCTGGAGATGATCGCCGTCAGCGCCGAGACCGCCATCATGCCGGGCAGGCTGCGCGCCCAGAGTTGCGCGATCGCCGCCGGCAGCATCATCAGCCCGACCGCCATCAGCGTGCCGAGCGCCTGGAAACTGGCGACAAGGTTGATGACGACAAGCACCAGGAAGGCAAAATGGGTGAGTGCGCCCCAGCCGCCGACGGCGCGCAGGAAGCCCGGATCGAGGCATTCCAGCACAAGCGGCCGATAGATCAGCGCAAGCGCCAGCATCGACACCGTGCTGATCGCCCCGATCAGGGTCAATGCCGGCGCGTCAATGGCCAGAATCGTGCCGAACAGCACATGCAGGAGATCGATATTGGAGCCGCGCAGCGACACGATCAGCACGCCAAGCGCCAGCGATGTGAGATAGAAGCTGGCAAAGCTCGCATCCTCCTGCAGCACGGTCGAGCGGCTGACGAGACCGGACAGCACGGCGACCGAAAGACCGGCGACAAGCCCGCCGATGCCCATGGCCGTCAGCGACAGCGAGCCGGCCACGAGATAGCCGATCGCCGCCCCCGGCAACACCGCATGGCTCATCGCATCGCCCATCAGGCTCATCCGACGCAGAAGCAGGAAGACGCCGATCGGTCCGGCGCTGAAGCCAAGGCAGACGGCGGCCATCAGGGCCCGTCGCATGAAGCCGTAATCGGCAAAGGGCGCAATCAACAGGTCGAAGGCGGTCATGCTGCACGCCGCCCCGGGTGGCCATCGGGTCGGCAGACATCGGCATCCTCGTCGAAACGCTCGGCCATGGTCCGCATCGAGAGCAGATTGGCCGGCGTCAGCACCTCCTCCGTCGGTCCCCAGCCGATCAGCTCGCGGGCGATCAGCAGCGTCTGCGGAAAATGCTGTCGCACCTGGTCAAGGTCATGCAGGACCGCGATCACGGTACGCCCGGCCCCATGCCACTGGGCGACGAGATCGATCAGGTCGCGGGTGGTGCGCGCATCGATCGCGGTAAACGGCTCGTCGAGCAGGATCACGCGGGCATCCTGCAGCAGCAGTCGGGCAAACAGCACCCGCTGGAACTGTCCGGCAGACAGCGAACCGATCGCACGCCTTTCGAACCCCTCGAGGCCGACGGTGGCAAGCGCCTCGCCGGCCTTCATCCGCTCCGCCTTGCCAATGCTGCCAAAGGCGCCAACCCGTCGCCAGGCGCCGAGCACCACGGTATCGAGCACCGTGATCGGGAAGCGCCGATTGATCTCGGCAGCCTGCGGCAGATAGCCGAAATCGTGCCGGGTCAAGCGGTGATGGATCGCCCCTTCAGCCGGCCGGATCTCGCCCATCAGGGCTTTCAGCAGCGTCGATTTGCCCGCTCCGTTCGGCCCGGCAATCGCCGTCAGGCTGCCCTCCTGGAGATGGCCGGAGAGGTGATGCACCGCCGGATGCCGGTCATAGGCCAGCGTCAGGTTGTCGATCCGGATGAGAGCCTCGCTCATGGCAGCGAGACCGCCCACTGGATGCCGCCCCAGATCAGAACAATCAGCAGGGCTGCAAAGCAAAGGCGGGCAAGGGCCGAGCGCGCCAGCAGGCTCGGGAGGAGGGCGTCGTCATTCATGCGGGATCCGGATTGTATGTAATAACATTACATTTATTGGGCGCCCGGTTTGTGGCGAAATCAAGGTCATGAAACAGTGTTTCTGACGTGTGCAAAGGCGCAGTTCCGGGCATGTCTCCGGCCTGTCACCTGCCGCTGCTAGCGTCGCGCAAACGCCAAGGAGACCAGGATCATGCGCGCCTTTCCGATATTGCTCACAGCCTTGCTATTGATTGCCCCTCTTCAGGCAAAAGCACAGGACCCTCTGGAACTGACCGTCATGAGCTTCAACATCTGGGGCGGCGGCGGAAATGCGGCAAAGCCGGTCGACGAAACCGTCGCCGTGATCAAGGCTGTCAATCCTGACATCATCGGCATCCAGGAAACCCGGCTTGAGCCCGCCCCTTGCACGGCGGAATCCTGTGCCGCCGTCGGAGACAGCAAGGCAAAGGCCATCGCCGAAAAGCTCGGTTATTTCTACTATGACCAGAGCCAGCAGAATGCGGCGCTGTGGGCCAATGCCATTCTCAGCCGCTATCCGATCGGCTAGCCGACGCCCAATGATCTCGGCGTCGAGATCGATGTGAAGGGCCGCAAGGTCTATGCGTTTAACCTGCACCTGACCGACTTCCCCTATCAGCCCTACCAGCTGCTCAACATCGAATATGGCACGGCGCCCTTCCTGAAGACGGCAGCGGAGGCGCAAGCGGCAGCGAAAGCGGCCCGCGGTCCGGCGCTTGACCTCTTCTTCTCCGATCTGAAACAGGCCGATGGCGCAGACGCCGCCTTCGTCTTCGGTGATTTCAACGAACCCTCGCATCTCGACTGGACGGAAGCCGCCGCCAAGGCCGGTCGTCATCCGCTCGCAGTCAGCTATCCCTCGGCCCAGCGCATCGAGGTTGAAGGCGGCTTCACCGATCTCTTCCGCGCAGCCTTCCCCGACCCGGTCGCCAAGCCCGGTTTCACCTGGACCCCGACCTCGGAACCGACAGTCAAGGACGATCACCACGACCGTATCGACTATACGCTCGGTCGCGGAAAGAACCTCAAGGTCGTGAAGGCCGGCATTGTCGGCGAAAAGGCCCCCGAGGCCGACGTGGTCGTCACCCCATGGCCGTCTGACCACCGGGCATCAATGGCGGTGGTGCAGTTTTGAGGCGTTGATCGGTGAGGGGGCTGTCGGCCCGGGAGGCCGGGATACCCCCTCTGCCTTGCCAGGCATCGCCGCTCCACGGGCAGGGGAAACGCATGGGAAAGAAGAGATCCTACCCACATGGGCCAGCCTTTAACTGACATGTGGAATACGTTCTGTCGCAAATCTCCTTCACGAAACTCCGACTTTTTGCGAGTGGGATTTGCGACAGAGGTTCCCCTGAATAGTCGGCGGGTTCGTTTTTCGCATGAATCAGGATATTGCGACAATCGTTCGCTTTGCGCCAATAGCGGTCGTTGTGGCCGCCGCAAAACTTCCTATTCTGCGACGTCGCAAAAGTCAGGAAGACAAGTATCGCTTTAATTGGGACTTTTGCGACAATGCCGGGCGGTGCCCCGGAGATTCGAGGATATGTTCAGTCTGCCGGACCAGCAAACAGTATGAGATTTCCGTCCGGATCCAGAACAATGAAATTTCGAGTCCCCCATGGCTCTTTCTTGAGCGTCTGGTGAAAATCCACTCCGGCGGCTTGGAAATCCAGAAAGAGTCGCTTGATCTCGCTTGCAGTATCGACCGTAATTGAGGCGGAGAGCAGATGTTCGCGTTGTCGTATATCGCCAACAAAAACAGGCTCGCAGACCAGCCGCAGCGCGAGCTGCGCTTTGTCACGTATAACCTGCCCGTAGAACGGTGGGTCCCCATAAACGAAGTCGATTGCAAAGCCGAGTTTGTCCGCGAAAAAGCCACACGACGCTTTGATGTCGGAGACGAACAGTTGCGCGGAGGTCGAACTTAGAACGGGGCGGGGGGCGGTCTGTTTGCTTTGAGTGGTCATGCCATGAGCTCCTGACTTGAGCGCCTGCCATCCCTCGAATCCCAATTGGCGTGCGACGAGTTCTTGCGCGTCCATTAGCTTGAAGCTGGATTCCAGTATCTGCGTATCGTCGAGGTGCTGAAATCGTGGCAAAGCAGCCCGGATATGGGCCGCGACCGGATAATACCGCTCACGATGCCACCGCAAATACTGCTTGGCTTGCTTCTTAAGGTTTTCGAGGTTCCGCACAGGCGCTACCTTTGAAGTTCGCAGGCGGGCATTGCCCAGTCGGCCCAAAGCCGGTGCACCCTACGTAGCGCGCGATTTCAAGATGCAAAATTCGCGTGAGATCGTCAAGAACACGCTTAGTGCTCTCCTGCGACTAATAGTGCGAAACAGAACTTAGGATTTTCGCTACTATTTCGCCGAGAGCGGGATGACTGCTTCGGGCCGAGAGCAGACTTTCACTTCACCGTTTGTCGCAAAAATCCCAAGTAAAGCGACAGTTCTGCGCCCAACTTTCCATGTCGCAAAACCAAGGTTTTGCCTCAGGTGAGCGGGGAATGCTTCAAGACGATGTCTCCCGCAATAGAAGCCGGTCCAAACACCATGCCACAAGCGTATCCGGCACCCGCATCTGCTGGGATTCCCCATTTCTGTGAGGGACTGGCCCACAAGGGCGATGGCTTAATCCAGCCGTGCCGTCGCGTTTTGGAAATGGGCGGTCTGCGGCAGATCCTCCCCCCTTGAGAGGGGAGATGTCCGCCCCCAAGGGAAGCTCAGCAGGATAGAGGGGGCGAACGCGCCCTCCACCCTGCCGTTAATCGACATGCGTCAGATCAAAGCTGCTCGATCATCGTTGCAGCCGAGGACACGGTTGCCTGGCCGGGGTTTTCCTCGATGTTGAGGCTCTTCACCACGCCGTTCTCGACCAGCATGGAATAGCGCTTCGAGCGCACGCCAAGGCCGCCGCCCGAGAGGTCGATGTCGAGACCGATGGCCTTGGTGAAGCCCGCATCCCAGTCGGCCAGGAAGTGGATCTTGCCCATGCCGCCCGAATGCTGCGCCCAGGCGCCCATCACATGCCAGTCATTGACCGAGACAACGGCGATGTCGTCGACCCCGCGCGCCATCAGCGCATCACGGTTTTCCAGATAGCCCGGCAGATGGTTCAGCGTGCAGGTCGGCGTGAAAGCGCCGGGAACCGCGAAGACGACGACCTTCTTGCCGGCAAACAGCTGTTCCGTGGTGATCTCCACCGGGCCATCAGCGGTCTTTTCCTTGAAGGTGGCCTGGGGCAGCTTTTCGCCAATCGCTATGGTCATGAACTCGTCCTCGCTTGCGTTGGGCCGACCGGAACCCTCCGGACGGCGTTCGACGCGAATATAGAAGCGGGTCAGTCAAAGGCAAGCGTGGTTTCCATGGCGCGCTCGCCGCTGATCACGAGGATGCCCCATTGTTTTCCGGCGATCTTGTACTTCTTCGGCAGCTTGCCGATCGGCATGGTCAGCATGGTCTCCCCATCGGGCCCTTGCGACGCGGTCGCCTTGACGAAGACATGTCCGCTGGGGCCGCTGACAAAGGCCGTGGGCGTGGCGGCGCCCTCGGGCAGCTTGAGCGACACGATCAGCTGCTTGGTCTCCGTCCGCAGGCTGTGGCCGAGGACCTGAAAGTCCGCTGAAGGACCGGACGGCACCTTGGCCTTCGCCGCAGCGATCAACGCCGTCTCCACTGGGCTGGATGTGCCCACCGGATCAGCCGGCACGGTCAGATCTGCCTGGAACGGAATGCAGATATTCTGGCACACCCCGATAAAGGCGTTCAACGTTACGTTCAGGTCGTCCGAAGCATCCTTCAGCGTGATCGGCAGCGTGACGGGATGGTCATAGCCGACATCGGTCATGTCACCGCTCATCAGCACCTTCGGCACGGGAAACTCGACCCGCTCGACACTGTAGGGCGCACCTGCAAGAGGGGCGATGGCCGGCGGTATGCCGACGTCCCCCGGTTCCTTCCAGTAGGTGATCCAGCCGGGCCTGGGTTCGATCACCAGCGCCCCCTGCCGCAGGCCATCGGCGCCCTCCGGCAGCAGGATCAGCCGCATCCGTCCGCCTTCGTTCACAGCCCAGTCGCTGCTGGCAGCCTGTGCTGCAAGCGCGGGGAGCAGGGTTGAAACGACGAGCAGGGTGGCGAACGTCAGGCGGCGACGGAGACGGCCGCCTTGCGACAGGTTCGAACAAGACATGTCTGCTTTTATCTTATGGCTCATGCATCCGGCTCTAGAAGATCGCCGCCACCTTGGCCAGTCACGCTTCGTTCACGCTCATCATTTTGGGTTGATCAGAACCCGCTTCTGCCCCATCTTTATGGGGAGACTACATCTGAACCACGCAGGAAGCCGATTGCCGACGAGGCAGACCGAGGAGGCGGGCATGGCATTGTCGTCGAAAACCAGTCTGAGAGAACGCGGATTTCTGGATGGCCATCTGCTGATCGCCATGCCGGGCATGGCGGACGGTAATTTCGCCCGTGCAGTCGTCTATATCTGTGCCCATTCCGATGCCGGCGCCATGGGCTTCATCATCAACCGTGCCCAATCCGTCACCTTCGCCGACCTGCTCCTGCATCTGGAGCTGATCGACCGCAACGATGCGATCATGCTGCCGGACCACGCTCGCCATTTCCCCATTCAGTGCGGCGGACCGGTCGAGCAGAACCGCGGCTTCGTGCTGCATTCCGATGACTATCTCTCGGATAGCTCCATCCCCGTCAGCGATGACATCTCGCTGACCGCAACCCTCGACATCGTGCGGGCCATTTCCGATGGCCGTGGTCCCCGCCACGCCACCATGCTGCTCGGTTATGCCGGCTGGGGCCCGGGCCAGCTGGAAGAAGAAATCGCCCAGAACGGCTGGCTGCATTGTGCGGCCACCGAAAGCCTGATCTTCGACCGCAGCCTCGACAACAAGTATGACAGGGCATTGGCACTGATGGGCATCAATCCCGCGATGCTGTCGATGGAGGCGGGGCACGCTTGAGGGGGTAAATCCAGCGGTTGCGTTTTTTCCGCTTGCAAGCTGAGTGGGCGCAGTCATTGTGATGGTGGCGGGCCACCGGGTCCGGCGCAATCGAGACCCACCCCATGCCCTCATCCGACATCCTCATTGCCTTCTTCATCACCACCGCCGTCTTTGCCTTCATTCCCGGCCCCGCCATGCTCTATGTCGCGGCCCGCACGCTGGCTGCGGATCGCCGCGCGGGCCTGATGGCAACGCTTGGCATTCATGTAGGATGTTATGTGCATGTGGCGGCGGCCGCCGCAGGCCTGTCGATCCTCTTTCACCTCGTGCCCACGCTCTATCTGGCCGTGAAGCTCGCAGGTGCTGCCTATCTGATCTATCTCGGCTTCCGCATGTTCCGTGCCACCCGCTTGGCGGGTGGCGCAGGCGCAGCCCTGCTGCCGCAGAAATCCGCCGGCCGCGCCTTTGTTGAAAGCATGTTCGTCGAGGTGCTTAATCCGAAGACGGCGATCTTCTTCTTGGCCTTCCTGCCGCAGTTCATCGATCAGGCGGCAGCCTTCCCAGTCTGGCTGCAATTCGTCATCCTCGGCACGCTGGTCAGTGTGATGTTCACGATTGCCGACATTGCCTGCGTCATGGCGGCTGGCGTCATCACGACCCGTCTGTCACGGGTCTCGTCTCTGCAACGCAATCTGCAAAGGGCAGGGGGCGCAATCCTTGTCGGGCTTGGCCTTCACGTCGCCTTCCAGCGCACGTGAACCCTCACGCCCGCTTCATCAGCGGAAAGCGTTCCTTCAGCAACCGGAGCACCGACTCGGCCCCCAGCGGCGGGCCGAACAGATAGCTCTGGCCGAAGTCGCAGCCCATCATCGCAAGGTCGGCAGCGTCCTGGTCGGTCTGGATGCCCTCGGCCACCACCTGCATGTCGAGTCCGCGCGCCATCGAGACGACGGAGCGCAACAGCACGGATTTCTTGTCCGACTGGTCGCAGACCAACGCCTTGTCGAGCTTGATCGTGTCGAAGGGGAAGCGGGTGAGATAGGCAAGCGAGGAATAGCCGGTGCCGAAATCGTCGAGCGCCAGGCTGATGCCGGTGTCCTTCAGCTTTTCCAGCATCAGGCGCGCCTGTTCCGGGTTCTCCATCACGACGCTTTCGGTCAGTTCCAGCTTGATCCGCTTCGGATCGCACTGCGTCTTCACCAGGAGCGCGCGGATGTCGTTGTAGATCTCGCTGGAGATCAGCTGGGCCGAGGACAGGTTGACCGAGACGAAGATCGGCAGTTCGCCCGTCTGGCGTTCCCAGTCCATCAGGTCGCCCGATGCGCGCTCCAGCGCGAACATGCCGAGCGGCTCGATCAGATCAGACATTTCCGCGATCGGGATGAATTCCGTCGGTGAAATATTGCCGCGCTTCGGATGATCCCAGCGCATCAGTGCCTCGAACCCGGCGATTTCGCCATTCGCAAGCTTGACGATCGGCTGATAGGCCATCGACAGTTCCTTGCGCTCGATGGCGCGGCGCAGATCCGTCTCCAGCTGCAGCCGGTCGGTGCTGACGGTGCGGAAGGCCGGACGGAACGGCTCGACGCGGTTACCGCCTGAACGTTTCGCCCGGAACATCGCAAGCTCGGCATCGGCGAGCAGGCTTGCCGCACTCTCCTGCTGGTCAACCCAGGAGACAAGACCGATGGAGGCCGTCAGGCTGATCTCGCGATTGGCGAAGTTGAGCGGCACCATGATCGCCTTGGACACCGCATCGGCAAAGTCGGCGATCTTGCCGGGGTCCTTTTCCGACACCAGGATCAGGCCGAATTCGTCACCCGACAGGCGCGCCAGCGTATCCTGCGGCTTCAGCAACCGACGCAGGCGCCGCGTGATCGCAATCAGGATATTGTCACCGGCGGCGATGCCGAGTGCGTCGTTCACCTGCTTGTAGCGGTCGATGTCGATCGCCAGCACCGTCGGGCGCACGCTGTCGGATGTCGATGCAAGTGACAGGATCGCCTGTAGCCGATCGAGGAAGACCTCACGGTTCGGCAGGCCTGTCAGGTTGTCGTGCATGGCATCGACCAGGAGACGGTCGATCGAGTTCTTCTGCTCGGTGACGTCGATGATCGTGCCGACGCAGCGGATGACTTCGCCGTTCGATCCCAAGACCGGCCGGGCGCGGATCTTCAGCCAGTGGAAATGCCCGTCTTCGGCGCGGATGCGGAATTCGTGGGAAAGCCGTCCCTTGCGATGTTCGAGCAGCACGTCGAGCGTGGCACGAAAACGGTCGCGATCATCGGGATGCAGGCGCGGCAGCCAGTTGCGTGCCGGTCCATGCATGGTGCCGGGCGACAGGCCGAGCCGCAGCGAAACGTCGGGGCTCGTCACCACGCGGTCGCGGGCTACGTCCCAGTCCCAGACGGTGTCTCCGGAACCGGTCAGCGCCAGCGACTGGCGCTCGAGGTCGGAGAACAGGCCCTGCTGATAGGCGCCGCCGGCAAAGGCGTGCTGCATGACCGTAAAGCCGATCAGGAGAACGATCAGCACCAGACCGCCGCCGAGTGCCGGCTGGATGATGTCGTTGTCGAGCTGGCCGGTGACGGTCAGCCAGCCGGCGAAGAGCCAGACCAGGATCAGCGCCCAGGTCGGCACGAGCAGCACGGCGCGATCATAGCGGTTGAGGCCGAGATAGATGATGAGCCCGATGCCCACCACGCCCGTAAGCGCGAAGGAGACGCGGGCAATCCCGGCCGCGATCGACGGATCGAAGATCGCCACGCCGAAAAGCACGGTCAGTCCCAGCATCCAGGCAAGCGTTGCATAACCCAGATGCACGTGCCAGCGATTGAGGTTGAGATAGGTGAAGAGGAAGATGACGAGTGAGGACGCGAGCGCCACCTCGGCCCCGGCCCGCCATATTCGCACATCCGAGGAGGTGAGCGAGATCAGCTTTTCGAGGAAACCGAAGTCGACGCAGATATAGGCGAGCACTGCCCATGCGAGCGCCGCTGCCGCCGGCAGCATGGACGTGCCTTTGACCACAAAAAGGATGGTCAGGAACACCGCCAGCAGGCCGGCAATGCCAAGCACGATGCCGCGATAAAGCGTAAAGGCGTTGACCGTGTCCTTGTAGGCATCCGGTTCCCAGAGATAGATTTGCGGCAATTCCGGCGTCGCGAGTTCCGCCACGAAGGTGATCACAGTGCCGGGGTTCAGCGTAATGCGGAACACGTCGGCATCAGGGCTTGCCACGCGGTCAAGTGCGAAGCCTTCCGATGGCGTGATGGCGAGGATGCGTTGCGAGCCGAGATCCGGCCAGAACATGCGCGAACCCGACAGGCGGAAATGCGGTGCGACGATCACGCGCTCCAGCTGCTCTTCTGAAACATTGGCGAGCGCAAAGACCGCCCAGTCACCCTGATGACCTTCGGTCGACGAGCGCACCTCGATGCGTCGGCGAATGCCATCAGCACCTGCCGCAGTCGAAACCTGGAAGGCTTCACCCTGATTCGTATAGATTTCGGTCGTCGCGGTCAGGTCGAGTGCATTGTCGTCACGCGAGATCTTTACCGGCTCGGCGGCCAGGGCCGCCGCGGCGCCGAGGCCGACAAGCAGCGAAAGGCACGCAGCGAGGCACCAGGCGGCCAGGCGAGGCAAGGCGCGCGAAAGAGTTTCGGTTCCGCTCATGGAGACGTCTTGCCGTTCCGCGCCCTGGGGCCGCCGATCCGGGAATACAGCAGGTGATCCCGCCATTCCCCGTTGATTTTCAGATAGTCGCGCAAAAGACCTTCCCGCTCAAATCCCGTTTTTTCGAGTAGCCTCAGGCTGTTGACGTTGTCCGGAATACAGGCTGCTTCGATACGGTGCAACTCGAGTGGCCCGAAGATATAGGGAATAGCCAGTTGAAGTGCGGCAAACATGTGGCCGTGTCGAGCATGCCGCTCACCCATCCAGTAGCCGATCATGCAGCTTTGCGCAGCACCTCGGCGGATCAGGCCGATGGTGAGCCCGCCCAGAAGGGTGCTTTCATCCCGGTCGAACAGCAAGAAAGGCACCGCCATTCCGGAGTGAAATTCCTGTTCATTGCGCAGCACGCGCTGGCGGTAAGCCCGCTCGGTGAGTTCGTCGGTCCGCCAGCTCGGTTCCCAGGGCTGCAGGAAAGCCCGGCTTTCCCGGCGCAACTGGTGCCATTGCTCGAAGTCGCGAAAGCGCGGCAGGCGCAGCAGATGGTGCTCGCTCGTCAGCTCCGGTAGATCCGGCTGCCGTGACAGAAACCGAAAGACCGAGCGCGTCATCGTCAATCCCCGAGCGGTGTCCGGCGGAGGCATCCGCCGGTCGAATTCTGTGCCTGCGGCGTTCAGCCGACGGCCTGGCGGATGCCCGAGGGGGGCGTGCTGAGCGCCTCCCTGATATCGTCGAGCGGAACGAGATGGTCGACCGGGCCGATCGCAGACAGCGTCGGTGCGGTGTCGAAGAACAGGCGTCCCGCCAGATCGGTCAGGCGTTCGGTGGTGATGCCGGCCAGCCGTTCCATCATTTCCTGGTTGGGAATCGTCCGACCATAGAGCATCATCTGGCGCGCAATCTGACCGGCTCTTGCTGCCGGGCTTTCCTGCCCCATCAGAAGCTGGGCGCGGATCTGTGCCCGCGAACGGTCGATCTCCTGCTGGTCGATATGCTCGGAGGCCTTGCGCAGCTCGTCGATGATCACGGGCACGAGTTCCGGCAGGTTCTCGCCGCCGGTTGCCGCATGGATGCCGAAGATGCCGGTGTCGGAGAAACCCCAGTGGAAGGCATAGACCGAATAGCAGAGGCCGCGGATCTCGCGCACTTCCTGGAAAAGACGCGACGACATGCCGCCGCCCAGGATGTTGGCGAGGATCTGCGAGCAATAGAAGTCCCGCATGTGATAGGCCTTGCCCTCGAAGCCGAGCAGGACCTGGGTGTCCATGAGGTCGCGTTCGACACGCGCCTCGCCGCCCGTGTAGCGGGCGGTATCCATCACCGGGGTCGCCGATGGCTTGGTCGGCAGCGAGGCGAAACGCTGCTCTACCTGTTTGACGAAGGCGTCGTGGTCGACGGCGCCGGCAGCGACGACGAACATCCGGTCGGTGGTGTAGTTGCGCGACAGATAGGCGCGGATCTGGTCACTGGAAAACGATTGAACCGTCTCCGGCGTCCCCAGAATGCTGCGGCCGATGGTCTGGTCCTGGAAGGCGCGTTCGGAGAAACGGTCGAAAACCACATCATCAGGCGTATCGTCGGCCGCGCCGATTTCCTGCAGGATGACGTGTTTTTCGCGTTCCAGTTCGTCTTCGTCGAACACGCTGTCCGTCAGGATGTCGGCGAGGATGTCGACCGCGAGCGGGACCGTATCCTTCAACACGCGGGCGTAATAGGAGGTCGTCTCGGTCGAGGTGGCAGCGTTCAGTTCGCCGCCGACATTCTCGATCTGCTCGGCGATCTGGCGCGCAGTTCGCTGATTCGTTCCCTTGAAAGCCATATGCTCGAGCAGATGGGCTATGCCATGCTCGGCCTCGGTCTCGTTGCGCGAGCCGGACTTGATCCAGGTGCCGAGAGCCACGCTTTCCAGATGCGGCATGGTCTCGGTAACAACAGTCAAACCCGAAGGAAGCCGGGTGCACTCAACATTCATGGTCCGTCTTTCCGCGCTTCCTACCTGACTGCTCTCGCATGATCACTGACAAAGCTTTCAACGGCTTTCAGGTCTGCGGGCAGGACTTCGAAGCGCTCCTCCCTGTCCATCAGATCAGCAAGCCACGCCGGAAGCGCGGGGTCAATACCGGAGGCCGATTTTACTGCGGTCGGGAATTTCGCCGGATGAGCTGTGGCCAGCACCACCATCGGGCTCTGCGGCTTCTCGAATTTCTTCGCCACATGCACGCCGACGGCCGTATGCGGGTCGAGCAGGTAGCCGGTCTCGTCGAGAACGGCGCTGATGGTCTTTGCCACTTCCTTCTGCGTCGCGCGTCCGGCGCGAAAATCCTTGCGGATGAATTTCAGCGCGTCCGGCTTGATCTCGAAGGCGCCGGACTGCTTCAGGCCTTCCATCGAGGAACGGATGGCGGATGCATCGCGGCCATAGGCCTCGAACAGCAGGCGTTCGAAATTCGAGGATATCTGGATGTCCATCGACGGTGAGGTGGTGGCCGAAACGCCCTTCATCTCGTAGCGGCCGGTCTTCATCGTCCGCGCCAGAATGTCGTTGTCATTGGTGGCAATCACCAGCTTGTCGATTGGCAGGCCCATCTTCTTGGCGACGTAACCGGCAAAGATGTCGCCAAAATTGCCTGTTGGAACGGTGAAGGACACCTTCCGATCGGGTGCGCCGAGTGCAACGGCGGAGGTGAAGTAATAGACCACCTGCGCCATGATGCGCGCCCAGTTGATCGAGTTGACGCCCGACAGCCTGACACGGTCGCGGAAGGCGCCGTCGTTGAACATCGCTTTGACGAGGTTCTGGCAGTCGTCGAAATTGCCCTCGACGGCGATGGCATGTACGTTCTCGTCCTTCGACGAAGTCATCTGGCGCTGCTGCACCGGCGAGACCTTGCCATGCGGGAAGAGGATGAAGATGTCGGTGCGGGAGCGTCCGGCAAAGGCGTCGATCGCCGCACCCCCGGTATCGCCCGAGGTCGCGCCGACGATCGTCGCACGCTCGCCGCGCTTTTCCAGCACATGGTCCATCAGGCGCGCAAGCAGCTGCATCGCCACGTCCTTGAAGGCGAGCGTCGTGCCGTGGAAGAGTTCGAGCACGAAGGAATTCGGTCCCGTCTGCACCAGCGGCGCGACCGCCGGATGCTTGAAGGTGGCATAGGCCTCGTCGATCATCGCCCGGAAGGTGGCGGGCTCGATCTCGCCATTGGTGAAGGGCAGGAGCACTTCAAAGGCGACCTCTTCATAGGATTTGCCGCGCAATCCGCGGATCGCCTTCTTCGACATCTGTGGCCATTCGCGGGGAACGTAAAGTCCGCCGTCGCGGGCAAGACCCGCCAGCAATGCGTCACAAAAGCCGAGGCTCGGGGCCTCTCCGCGGGTCGAGATATATTCCACGTCGCTTATCCCTAGAGTTCAAGAATTCGGAGCCGAAGCCGCCGTCAAACCTATGGCGTTTCGGATAAAGAGGTTTGCCCGTTTGCGCCAGTGCGCCGGCCAGGATTTCGCAAGCCCGGCAGTGAAGTGGCGCATCTCCGGCAGTAGGCCATTTGCCGGCACGCGATGGCCCATCGAAAATTGAAGCAAATTGCCGGCTACCCAATCGATTTTTGTCGTGGCCGCTGGTATAGACCATCCGCGAGGGCGCTGAAAAGCCTCAAGTTTGACTGTTTTTCGGCCTTTGGCCGAGCATGCGGAAGGTGAAGTCTCGTGTCTGTAAACGTGTCGCGCGGTGTTATCGCCGTTTCGCTGATGATGGTTCTCTCGGGTTGCAACGCCGGCAGCCTCGGCGGCGGCCTCGGCCTTTCATCGTCCCAGCCGGCAGCGGCGACGCCAGCCGCAGCACCCGACCAGCAGGCCTTCGTTCAGGGCTTCTGCCCGCAGATTTCGCTGCGTGACGGCACCGCCGTCTATCGGAGCTACGTGCGCGGCAAGGACGGTGATGCCCAGCAGGTGGTCTTCCAGGCCTCGCTCGCAGATACGACGCGCTCCTGCGCCCGCACCGACACGACGCTCACGGTCAACGCCCTCATCCAGGGCCGCCTCGTCGCAGGCCCGCAGGGCAAGGCTGGAACGATCAACCTGCCGGTCCGCGTGACGGTGGTCGATGGCGGGCAGGAGGTGTTCAATGAGGTCGAGCAGTATCCGGTATCGCTCGCCGACGTGAACATGCCCACCCAGTTCATCTACAGCAAGGCCGTCACCGTGCCCGGCAATGTCTCCGGCATGACCCGTGTCTTCATCGGCTTCGAACAGCCCAAGGAGAAGTAGTCCGGGACCCGAGGCGTCGCGCCACGCTCAGCCTCGCCGCGTCAGCGCCACCAGATAGCGCGTCGGACCGTCGCTTTCATTGACGAAGACACAATCGGCAGGCGCTCCGAGCTGCAGGCAGTCGCCGGCACCGAGCCGGTAGCTGCGGCTGCCCTCGATGAAATCGAGCCTCCCCTCGAGCACCAGAAGCTGCTGATGCTGGAAGCTGAAGGCAGAAGCCGGGTAGGGCACCCGCACGCCGGGTGGCAGCACGACCTCCAGGAGTTCCAGCTGGCCGCCCAGGGCAGGCGAGAGCGTACGCCGCGTATAGCCCGTTTCCGGATCAGTCCAGACCGGCTGATCGTCCCGCCGTGCCAGACGATCGCCCTCCCGTTCCGCAAGTGCGAGCAGCACCGAAAGCGGCAGTCCGAACGCCCCTGACAGCCGGCCGAGCACGGTGGCCGTCGGGCTTGCCTCGCAGCGTTCCACCTTGCTGATCATCGCCTTGGAGACGCCTGATCTTGCGGCGAGCTCGGCAAGCGACCATCCCCGGCTTTCGCGCTCAAGCCGGATCCGTTCCGCAATGGCCCTTGCCTGGCGGTCGGGGTCGCCAATCGCGAATGTCACTGCGGTCTTGGGCATCGTGCCTCTTGTCAAATTCGTGGTCTCTGTCTTCTATAGTGGACGATAACATAAAATAGGCGACGGAATGCCGACAAGCTACCGCGCCTGCCAGACCATGCAAGGGGGCGAAATCCAGTGGCGCGCGAAATCCGTTTCAATGCCTTCGACATGAACTGCATCGGACATATCCAGCAGGGCCTCTGGACCCATCCGCGCGACCGCTCGATGCAATACAGGAGCATCGGCTACTGGACCGATTATGCAAAGCGTCTGGAGGCGGGCCTTTTCGACGGCATTTTCCTGGCCGATGTCGTCGGCATCTATGATGTCCTGAGCGGCAGCCCCGCGCCGGCCCTGCGCGGTGCCGTCCAGGTGCCGGTCAATGATCCGATGATGCTGGTCCCGGCCATGGCCTCGGTGACAAGCCATCTCGGTTTCGGCGTCACCGCCAACCTCACCTATGAACAGCCTTTCCTCTTTGCCCGCCGCATGGCCACCCTCGACCATCTGACTGGCGGTCGCATCGGCTGGAACATCGTCACCGGCTATCTCGACAGTGCTGCGCGCGCGATCGGTCTTGACGGCCAGATGGCCCATGACGACCGCTACGATCTGGCGGATGAATACATGGACGTGGTCTACAAGCTCTGGGAGGCAAGCTGGGAGGATGACGCCGTGCTCGCCGACAAGGTCGCCCAGGTCTATGCCGATCCGGCAAAGGTCCACGCCGTCCATCATCATGGACGGCAATACAGGGTGGATGCGGTCCATCTGAGCGAACCCTCGCCGCAGCGCACCCCGGTGCTCTACCAGGCCGGCTCTTCGCCGCGTGGTCGCCAGTTTGCAGCGACCCACGCAGAATGTGTCTTCGTCAACGGCCAGAAGAAGGAAGGCGTGCGCGAGATCGCCACCGACATCCGCAACCGGGCCGAAGCCATCGGCCGGCGTGGCGATGACATCAAGCTCTTCCTCGGCGCCACCATCGTCACCGGGCGGACCGAGAAGGAAGCGCGCGAAAAATTCGAGGATTATCGTCGCTATGTCAGCTCCGAAGCGGCACTCACCCATGCCGCCGCCTCCATGGGCATCGATTTCGACAAGTTCGACATGGATGAGCCTGTCGAGACGGGAAAGAGCCAGGCGATCACCTCCAACATCAAGGCCATGGACCGCGCAGCAGGCCCCCAATGGACCAAGCGCAAGCTGCTTGAGCAGATGGTGCTCGGCAGCCGCCAACCGCCGCTCGTCGCCTCGGCCGACCAGGTGGTCGACTGGCTGGTGGATTGGGTCGAGGACACCGGCGTCGACGGTTTCAACCTGTCGCGCACGGTCGTGCCGGAATGCTTCGACGACATCATCGAACTGATCGTGCCCCGCCTGCAGGAATGCGGCCTCTACAAGACGGCGTATGGCGAGGGTCCACTGCGCCAGAAGCTCTTCGGCCAACCCCGCCTGAGCGACCGCCACATCGCCGCGTCACACAGACAGCCGCAGGGCTGACGGGCCTGTCTTCAAGACGGCAAGGCCGCGTTGCACCGGTCGGCGCCTCACCTTGCTCTCTGCGATCCGTGAATGTTACGTTATCATGACGGGGCGATATTCGCGATTCAGGGGATGCGAGCCGGATTGAAGAGGCAGCAGGGGTGCCCGCATGTGGCGCCCTGTTGGGGAGGACTGATTGAAAATTGCAGTCGTGAGAAACCCCATTGCGGGAGGCCGTACTGGCCAGAGGCAATGGGCGCCTTTGCTTGCCGCCTTTCGCGCCCGTTTTCCGGACATGGAGATCCATGAAAGTCGTTCCAGCGGCGACGCGCGTCGCCTCGCCTGCGAGCTGGCCGCCGGCCCTTACGATCTGCTTCTCGTTGCTGGCGGTGACGGGACCATCAGCGATGTCGTAGACGGCGTGCTGACATCCTCCCGCCCGGACATGCCGCTTGCCTTCCTGCCGGTCGGCACGGGCTGCGATTTCGTCCGCAACTTCGCACTGCCGGCCGATCCGGCAGCGCTGGCCGATCACATCGCCAATGCCCCGCTTCGAAAGATCGATGCGGGCCTCCTGATCGCGCGGGATGGCAACGGTTCAGAACAGCGCCGCCATTTTGCCAACATCACCAGTGCCGGCATTTCCGGAGAAATCGTCGATGCCGTCAACGCGCCTGGCCGCCCGCGCATCCTCAATGGGCCGTTGCGCTTCCTCGTCCATTCCGCGCTCGCCATGCTGCGCTACCGGCCTTACGATTTCGAGGTTCTCGTCGATGGCATGCTCGTACACCAGGGACGGCTTGCGCTTGTTGCGATTGCCAATGGCGGCTGGTTTGGCGGCGGCATGCATATCACCCCGGATGCCGACATAAGCGATGGCATGTTCGAGGTGGCGGTGATGCGCGAGGAACGGGTTCTCGGTCTTCTGAATTTACTGGGACGCCTGCATTCCGCCGGTCATGTCGGTCATCCGCTCCTGAGTTTCCACAGGGCAAGACGCGTCGAGGTCCGCCCGCGTGACCCCGCCCGCTTTCCCATCGAAGTCGATGGCGAGGCGCCCATCCGGGGCGGTTTCGTGGCCGAGATCCTGCCGGGCGTCCTGACCGTCAGGACCTAACGGAGAATGGGGATCGCGTCAGAACGCGCCTTCCCATTCCGCCATGGCCGCGATCACGCCGGGCAGGTCCTGCATCCGGGCGATCACGGTTTCCGCACCCGCATCGGTCAGCTTGTCGGCATGCGAGGGATAGGTGTGCGAAGCGCCGGTAAAGCCGATCACCCGCATTCCGGCTTCGCGCGCGGCATGCACGCCATGCACGGAATCCTCGATGACGATGCACTTCGACGGGCTGACATTGAACTGCTTGGCACCATGCAGGAAGATGTCAGGCTTCGGCTTGACGCGGTCGGCGCCGAGATCCTTGGCCGAATAGATATGCGGCGCGAAGAACTCCTTGAGCCCGACCTTCGACAGCATCATGTCGAGGCGCTGCGACGACGAGTTGGAGCAGATGCAGCGCGGGCCTGATATCCGCGACAGCGCATATTGCACGCCCTCGATCGCCTTCACCTCACGCGCGAGCTTCTGGTCGAGCAACTGTTCCGACTTGTCGATCAGGCTTGCCGACAGGGGAATGTCGACTTCCTTCTCGATCGACAGAAGAATGTTCTTCCAGGTCATCCCGGCGAAGCGTTCGCCCATTTCCTCGACCGAGATCGGGTAACCGGCTTCCGTCAGAAGCTTCGACTCGACCTTGGCCGCGATGATCTCGGAATCGACGAGCACGCCGTCGCAATCGAAAAGGGTGAGGTCGAAGCCGCTCATGGAAACATCCGTCATGTGGTCCAGGGAAGGTCGCTCCCTACACGATCGGAACGACAAGGACAATCACGTGCGGCGCAGGGCTGGTGTGCCGTCAGGTTGGTTGGCGCCGACAGGGCTAGCCTTCGGCCATCGCGAGCAGCACACGCTCGAAATCCTGCGGATAGCGCTTCAGCCCGCCCGCCTTCTCCATCATGTCTGCAAGCCAGATCCCGTCGGCGGCGAGCCTGACGGCCACCAGTCTTGGATCGCCATCGGTCTCGGCATGCTGCGCCATGCGGCTGTCGAGCCAGCCCGACCAGAGCGATCGCAGCGCAGGCTCCGAGACGATCGCAACGGAAAGTGCCCCCCAAAGGCTACGCTCACCGAGCAAACGGTCGGAAAAGCAGGCCCGCACATAGGCTCGCGTAAAGCGGCCACGCGACACCGGGTCGATAGCCATGGTCCGATCGATCTCGCGATCCATCTGCTCCAGGAGGTCGGCGAAGACCGCCGCCAGCAGCGCTTGCTTGCTGTCGAAATGGTGCAGCAGCCCGCCCTTGGTCACGCCCGCCCGATCCGCCACCGCCTGGATGGTGATGGCCGATGCCCCCTGTTCGGCGGCGATCTGGGCTGCACAGTCGAGCAGGGCGCGTCGCACCTGCTCCGGCTGCTTCTTGCGGTGATGGGCCGAGAGAGGAGCCTCGGCGTCTGCGGGGGAGGCCGTCATCAGTGCGACACCGAACTCGACAGCGTGTTCATCACGATCACGCCACTGACAATCAGACCGATGCCGGCAAGGGCTGCATAGTCGAGGCTCTGCTTGAAGACGAAGACGCTGATGAGGGCGGTCAGCACGATGCCGAGCCCGCCCCACATCGCATAGGCGATGCCGAGCGGCATGCCTTTCAGGGCCTGGGAGAGGAGATAGAAGGATGCGGCATAGAACATCACCATGCCCGCTGTCGGCAGGAGCTTGGTGAACTGCGCCGATTTTTGCAGCAGCGTCGTGCCGATGACTTCGAGCACGATCGCAGCGGCGAGCGCGCCATAGGCGGTGAAAGCGGGGGACATGAGTCTGCTCCAGATAATCAATTGAGCTTAAACATACCATACGGTAGGTTTGTTTTCAAGATCCAAAAACGAGACTTGGGAGTCGCTATGAAAACTGTAAGTAGAGAAAACAATAATCAGGTATCAAAATATTGACATAACACAATTTTGCCCTGTTTGCGGCGCGAGCTTGGCCGCCGTCAAAGCGGCCTATTCCACCAACCACAGGACATCCAGCATGTGCCAGGAATGTGAACCACAGGGACTTGATCGCCGCCAGCTTTTCAGGCTCGCCGGTGGCGGCCTGACCGCAGCCGCCTTGATCGCGGCGACAACAGCCACCGCGACTGCTGCATCTTCCACAAGCCAGGCGACGGCGCCCGCCGCCGCGTCGGCGCCCGTGACGCCCGCCGAGGCGCTTGCTCGGCTGAAGGAAGGCAATATCCGTTTCGTCAAGGATGCCGAATCCTGCGCCTCCAATCTCGCTTCGTTGCGCGGTGAACTTGCCGGTGGCCAGCATCCCTGGGCGACCATCCTCACCTGTTCCGACAGCCGTGTCAGCCCGGAGCTTGTCTTTGGCGGCTCGACGCTGGGCGAACTCTTCGTCATTCGCAATGCCGGCAATGTGCTCGACACCGGCGCGCTCGGCACCATCGAATATGGCGCCGAACATTTGAAATCCCCGCTTGTCGTTGTCATGGGCCATAGCAAATGCGGCGCCGTCACGGCGGCCTGCGACGAGGTGGTCAAGGGCGGCGAGGTCGGGGGCTCGATCGGCAAGATGCTGCAGCCGATCCTGCCGATCGCCTTGAACGCCCGCGACAGCGGCAACGACCTGGTGACCGAAACCATTCGCCGCAACGCCATTTCCGGCGCCCGCCGCGTCGCGGAAGAAAGCGAGATGGTCCGCGAACTGGTCGCTGCCGGCAGCGTCAAGATTGTCGCCGGCGTCTATGACATCAAGTCCGGCGCGGTCGAATTCATCGAGGATATCTGAGGCTGGGGAAGGGCGGCGATGGGCAACCATCGCCGCCTGCCTTCAGTCGCGCAAGGCCGCACGCACACTCAGGCCTCCGGATACATCGCCCGGAACCGCCGTTCCCCCTCCGGTGAAAACTGGATTACCCGGCTTTTCTCGACCCGCCGCGCATCGCCCCGGTCAAGCATCTGCGACAGCAGCGCCTGACCCAGCGAACCGGCCAGATGCGTGCGCCGCTCGCTCCAGTCGAGGCAGGCCCGGCAGACCGGGCGCCGCTGAGCCTTCAATCCAGCGCAGTCAATGCCATGGCGCAGCAAAAGCGTCTCGCCTTCACCTGTCAGCCGCAGCGCCTCGCCCTCTGCCTCGATCGCACCCTGCCGGATCAGGCTGTCGAGCATGCGCACACCATAATCGCCGGCGAGATGGTCGTAGCAGATCCGCGCCTTGCGCAGCTCCGGCGCCTTCGGGCCGATCCGGTGGCGCAGATGTCCGCGTTCTGCGGCAAAGCCCATCAGGCTTTCGATCATCTGCCCGACCTGAACATCGGACAGCGCGAAATAGCGATGCCGGCCCTGCTTGCGCTGGCAGAGAAAGCCACCCTCTTCGAGCTTCGAGAGATGCGAACTCGCCGTTTGAAGCGTGACACCCGCTGCGCCCGCAAGCTCGGTCGCCGTCAAAGCCTTGCCGCCGAGAAGTGCGAGCAGCATGTTCGCCCGCGGAGGATCGCCGATCAGCGATGCGATGCGCGCAATGTCAGGTCCTTCCGCCATCAGATATTCTCCATGGTCTCAAGCGCAGTCTGCACCGTGATTGTAGCGCATGCTTCGATGCCGGTCGAACTGTGGAGGAGGACATGCGCCGCAGACTTCGACCCCGATCGAAGCATCACCCTGTGTCGCCATGGCAAGACCCGCCTCGTCAACAACGAGGAGCCCCCCATGATCACCTGCATCATCCGCTATCGCATCGACCCCTTCGGTCGCGACGATTTCGCCACATACGCCCGCAACTGGGGCGAGGCGATCCCACGCTGCGGCGCCGATCTCGTCGGCTATTATGCGCCACATGAAGGGTCGGCGACGACGGCCTATGGCATCTACCACATCGAAAATCTGGCGGCCTACGAGGCCTATCGCGCAAGGCTCGCCGCCGATCCGCTGGGCAAGGCCAATTACGACTTCGCCAGGAACGCCCGCTTCATCCTGGAAGAGGACCGCCTCTTCCTCAAAAACGTCTCCAACCCGGCACCACCTAAGGTCCAGCCATGATCGCCGTCATCTTCGAGGTCATCCCCTTCACCGGCGAGCGTCACCGCTATCTCGATCTCGCCGGAGACCTGCGCGCCCATCTGGAAGCGACCGACGGTTTCCTCTCCGTCGAGCGCTTCGAAAGCCTGACCACGCGCGGCAAGCTGCTCTCGCTCTCCTTTTGGCGCGATGAAGAGGCGGTTCGCCGCTGGCGCGAGACGGATGAACACCGCGCCGCGCAAACGGCCGGCAGGGGCGGCGTCTTCGCCGATTACCGTCTGCGCGTTGCTGATGTCTTGCGTGACTACGGTCTTCATGCGCGCGACGAGGCGCCGGAGGACAGCCGGGCGAGGCATGGATGAGGTGAGGGTTGGGGAGAGCACCGCAGTCCCCTCCCTCGACAAGCCATGCCCCGCTCACTATGCATGACCGCATGCCCAAGACGCGCGACGATTCCTTGAAGGACACGGTGGCGAGCCGCATCAGCCGCGCGCTGGCGGAGCGCATCATCCATGGCGAACTCGTCCCCGGTTCGCGCCTCGCCCAGGACCATATCGCCGAGGAATTCGGCGCAAGCCATGTGCCGGTGCGCGAGGCCTTTCGCCGGCTGGAGGCGCAAGGCCTTGTCGTCAGCATCCCGCGTCGCGGCGTTCGCGTCGCAAGCTTTGATCTCAAGCAGGTCCGCGAAGTCGCCGAAATGCGCGCAGCACTCGAAGTTCTGGCGCTCCGCCACGCTGCCCCGAACCTGACGCCGGAGGTGCTGGCCGCAGCCGAACAGGCCGCAGCCGACGCCGATGACGCCAAGGATGTGCGAACCTGGGAGGAGGCCAACCGCCGCTTCCACCGGCTGATTGTCTCGACCTGCGGCATGCCGCGCCTGCTCTCTGTCATCGACGACCTGCACGCCGTCTCCGCCCGCTTCCTCTTCGTCGCCTGGCGCGCCACCTGGGAAGCCCGCACTGACCACGACCACCGCGCCATTCTCGAAGCGCTCAAGTCTGGCGACGCATCGGAAGCCGCCCGCATCCTGGAGCGCCACGTCCAATGGATCGGCCGCGCGCCTCTGCCGGTGCCAGGCCGCGCCGAAACGGAAGGCTTCGCCATCGTCGGGTGAGCGTCGCCGAGCCGTTCCGCCGCACTCCACCTCCCCCTTGAGGGGGGAGGTCGCCGCAAAGCGGCGGGTGGGGTGAACCCCGCTGACCTGTCCAACTTCCACTTGCTTTGATCGCTGCCATATCGCCTTCGTTTCCGGGAAACGTCGAGATCACCCCACCCCGGACCTTCGGTCCGACCCTCCCCCTCAAGGGGAGGGTGTTGGTGGCGCCACCTCAGGCCCCCCATCCTGGCAGAAGAAGGTTCCGCTCTCCGCTGACCCACTATCGCGCTGTGATAGAAGCGCCCCTCTCTGGTGACCAGCCCTCATCCTGAGGCGGGAGCGAATGCTCCCCTCGAAGGACGAGGGCGTGTGGCTCCTCCGTGGCCTCGCCCTTCGAGGCCTGCTGGCGCAGGCGCCTCAGGGTGAGGGGCGAGGTCGCGCCTTCAAGTTAAATTATAGATAAAAATGAAAATGTGATGCCACTTTGCCCTTTGTTTGGCGGTTTGATTGCCAAACGGACAGCCTTGACCGCAAAATTCCCCAAGCGCCATCTTGGCATCCGCCGATTCCATAGATAAAAGATTCTCCGTCACTTCAAATTATCTATAAAATGGAGATTGCCCATGACGACCATTCTTGCGCCCGCCGCCCGCGGTTTCGATCCGCTCGGCATTTCAGGCCGTTCGCTTCCCATGCAGGCCGCCCTTCTCCTCTTCGGAACGGGCGTGTTGGCCCTTGCCTCGCAGATCTCAGTGCCCATGGTGCCGGTGCCGATCACCATGCAGACCTTCGCGCTGACGATGATCGGCGTGCTCTATGGCTGGCGTCTCGGCGCCCTGACCGTACTCGCCTGGCTCGGTGAGGCGATGATGGGGCTGCCGGTTCTGGCCAATGGCGGTGGCGGGCTTGCCCCCTTTGTCGGCCCAACCGCCGGTTATCTCGTCGCCTTCCCGATCATCGCGGCACTGGCCGGTTACCTCGCAGAGAAGGGCTGGACGGGCAGCCATGTGGTCAAAAGCTTCCTCGCCCATCTCTCGGCCAACATCCTCTGCCTTGCGATTGGCGGCGCATGGCTTGGCTATCTCATCGGTGTTGAAAAAGGCTTGGCTCTCGGCGTCACGCCCTTCATCCTGGGGGCCGTGCTCAAATCCGCGCTCGCCGCCGCCCTGCTGATGGCGCTTGCCCGCCGCAAGGCGCAGCCGCTCGACCTCTGAACTGCTGATAACCGACAGACACGTACATGACCGTCCGGCTCCGCGCCCACCACCTGCTCTGCATGCTGACCTATGTCGGCAAGGGCTATTCGCCCGCCTTCGTCGAGAACTACGAGGTCATTGCCGCAAGGCTCTCGGCCGGCGAGGGGATCGAGCTGGTGGCGGGGCCGGACGACATCTGCGGCCCGCTGACCGCAGACCCCGGAGCCCATTGCCATGGCGCAAGCGTTATCGAGCGGGACCGGGCAGCAGCAGACGCCGTTGCCCGCCTGATCGGCAGCCCGCTGCCGCCGGGCGCCCGCATCACCCCCTCAGCCGCTCTCATCGCGCGTCTCAGAAAAACCTTCGCCACCGGCGAGATCCGCACAGCCTGTTCCGGCTGCGAATGGTCCGGCCTCTGTGATAGCGTCGCCGATGGCGGTTATCTCGGCGTGCGAGTGGAGTCCTGAACGAGCGGCAGGTTTGCCCCATTGGCGCCGAGCGTCCGCACGAAACGCTGCTCAAGCACCTCGCGGCCCCACTGGCTGCCCTTTCTTTCCTCGACACAGCGAAACCCCTGCGCCTCGTAGAGATGCCGTGCCGCGTTCAGGCCGGCAAAGGTCCACAGATGGGTTTCCGGAACGGCCTGCTGATCGACAAAGCCCATGGCAGCCGTCAGCAGCCGACGCCCGACACCCGCACCCTGCAGACCGTCCTCGACGATGAACCAGCGCAGATGCGCAAACCCGCCCCCGAGATCCTCGCCGTCGATTGCGACCGAGCCGACGATCTCGCCGTCGCGAAGCGCGCACCAGATCGCGTTGCATGGCCTGTCCAGCCGGCCGGCGAATTCGGCAAGGCCCGAAGCCACCAGGCTTTCGAAACTCTGGCCGAAGCCGGAGCTGCGCGCATAGTGCCTTGCATGCATCTCGGTGATGCGGCCGATCAGCCCGGGCCGATAGCCCGCCGCGATCTCGATCCTGGAAGACGCGGGCTCTGACGCCGGAGACAGCGCGCCGGCATAAAGCCGCAAGCCATCCAGGGTGGTTGCCTGCTCGCGGGGCGTCAGGCGGCCCATCGCCTGCGTCACCTGCTGTTCGGCAAAGCGGTGGATCTGCGAAAGCCGCGCCTCGCCCGCAGGCGTCAGATACAGCCGCTTCACCCGCTTGTCGCGGCTGTCGGCTCGCTCTTCGACGTCGCCGGAAAGAGCGAGCTGGCGCAGCATCCGGCTGATGCTCGACTTGTCGAGGTTGAGCAGGCCGCAAAGCGCCTGTGCCGGGATGCCGGGTGCCGCCCCGATCTCGATCAGCGCATGCACCGCGGACGGCGAAAGCTCGGTCTGTGCCAGCGTCTTGCCCATGAAGCCGAGCTTGCGCACCAGCATGCGCGAGGCAGAACGGATCTCGGCGACATCAGGGGCCTGCAGCGTCATCGTTTTCTCCAAATAGGTTGCAATATGCAACTATAATGGAGAAATCGTCGCGCGCAAGGTGGGGCCGTCAGGCTCCCGAAATCTGCTTGCCCCGGATATGCCGATGGCGATGACAGGAGGCTCTTCCTCTGGCAGACTTCCCGCCCGGAGGCCCCCGCCATGATCACGCTCGATACGCTCCGCCAGATCATCCTTGCCCTGCCGACCACGGAGGAAACCACCTCCTGGGGCGCCGTGTCCTTCAAGGTCAACGGCAAGGCCATGCTGTTCTGGAACCCGATCCATGACTGCCCGGTCTTCAAGGTGCCCTTCGAGGAGCGCGATCATCTGATCGAGATGGACCCCGACACCTTCTTCACCACAGACCATCATCGGCCCCATCGGCTGGTGCTGGCCCACCCGGATCGGCTCGACGTCGAATGGGCGCGGGAAAACCTCACCCGCGTCTGGCGGGCGCAGGCGAAGAAGGCGGTGGTGAAAGAGTGGGATGTGGGACGGTAGCGGTCTTCTTCTCCCCAGCGGGGAGAAGGTGGCGCATCGCGTCGGATGAGGGGGATTCCGAAGGAAAACAGTGGCTTCGCCCCCCTCATCTGTCCTTCGGACATCTTCTCCCCGCTGGGGAGAAGAGGGAGCGCGCGGTGACGCCTCAGTATCAATCTTTGCCTTTAAACTCGGCTCGCTTTCGCGCCTTGAAGGCATCGAAATCAAACGGCTGTGGCTCGCCGGACTGCTCGCCCTCGATCAAGGCATCTTGTAGGTATACACTCGTTTCTGTGCCCGCCTTTGCTGCCTCAAGAAATTCGCACGCGTTTGCAGACTCAAGGTCAACGCCGCTATTCATTAATTGGCTGTTTTCAGGCTTGCTATCTTGTTCCGTCAATAGGTTGACCGTCCAAAGGGTCTACCTGATTTCCCCAGCGTATACTCTACTATTGAAGCGAGGGTTTATATGGATGCGGTCGAGCAGAATTTGGTGAACTGGCAAGCATCACTTTTGAAAAGCATACCAATCGCTGGACTGCTGGCGAAGGACCCCGTGGCGTACAAGTGGAAGGCTACCTTTCGGTGCTGGATGCTGCGCGAAGTGACCTTCTGGAGAGTTTCTGATTTGCTGACCCAGTCGTATGCTCTGCATCAGCAGGGACACAGTCTTGGCGCCCGCATTTTGCTGCGCAGCGGCTTTGAAACGCTGGCCGTCATGATCTACCTTAACCAGCTCATCCAAAAGGTGGTCACCAATGACATCGATTTTTGGACATTTTCAGAAAAAACCACCGTTTTGTTGTTGGGATCTCGCAATGGATCAACGGACGTGAAGTCGCTGAATATTGTCACAATCCTGGAGAATTGTGACAAACGGTATCCAGGATTGATGAGCCTCTATGCGTTTCTCTCGGAGAGTGCGCATCCGAATTATGAAGGAATGTCAAAGGGGTACTCGATCATCGACCATGACGAATATGAAACTCAATTCTTGAATCGCTGGACTGAACTTCACGCCAACGAGCACTTGAATTCTATGCAGCTTTGTATGGAGACGTTTCATCACGAGTACGACGACGTTTGGCCCAAGCGTATGAATGCGCTTGAGCTTTGGCTTCACGATAACGACACCGAGCTTGAGGCAGCGAAAAGCAGCCGCGAAGCAGAGTAATGCCTGCTGACAGCGCCCACCCATCCCACCCCCGCACAAAATCTCACCCCGTCTTCACCCTTCAGTAACCAACTTCGGTAACCATAAGCCTCACATACCGTGCTGCGTCAGCGTAAGAGTGAGTAACCCATGGCTTCTGTATTCCCGCTTGCCGAACTCCGCCGTTCTACGGACCCGTTTTCCTGGGTCGACAGCATCATCAAGGGCGATTGCGTCGCCGCCCTCGAAGCCCTTCCCGATAAATCCGTCGATGTGATCTTTGCCGATCCGCCGTATAACCTGCAGCTCGGTGGCGCGCTGACGCGGCCCGATCAGTCGGTTGTCGATGCCTGCGACGACGAATGGGACCAGTTCGCCTCGTTTGAGGCCTATGACGCCTTCACCCGCGCCTGGCTCTTGGCCTGCCGCCGCGTGTTGAAGCCGACGGGCACGATCTGGGTCATCGGCTCCTATCACAACATTTTCCGCGTTGGCGCCACGCTGCAGGATCTCAACTTCTGGATCCTCAACGACATCGTCTGGCGCAAGACCAACCCGATGCCGAACTTCAAGGGCCGCCGTTTCCAGAACGCCCATGAGACGATGATCTGGGCCTCGCCCGATCCGAAGGCCAAGGGTTACACCTTCAATTACGATGCGATGAAGGCGTCGAACGACGATGTGCAGATGCGCTCCGACTGGCTCTTCCCGATCTGCTCGGGTGGCGAGCGCCTGAAGGGCGACGACGGCAAGAAGGTCCATCCGACCCAGAAGCCGGAAGCGCTTCTCGCCCGTGTCATTATGGCCTCGACCAAGCCGGGCGATATCGTGCTGGATCCCTTCTTCGGCTCCGGCACCACGGGTGCCGTTGCCAAGCGTCTCGGCCGTCATTTCGTCGGCATCGAGCGCGAGCAGGATTACATTGATGCGGCCTCCGCCCGAATCGCCGCCGTCGAGCCTTTGGGCAAGGTCGAACTGACGGTCATGACCGGCAAGAAGGCCGAACCCCGCGTCGCCTTCAACGTTCTCTTGGAAGCCGGCCTCGTGAAGCCCGGCCAGGTGCTGACCGACATCAAGCGCCGCCACTCGGCCATCATCCGCGCCGACGGCACGCTGACGGCAAACGGTGAAGCCGGCTCCATCCACCGTGTCGGTGCACGCGTCCAGGGCATGGATGCCTGCAATGGCTGGACCTTCTGGCATGTCGAGGAAGAGGGCGCCCTGAAGCCGATCGACGACCTGCGCTCGGTCATCCGCAGCCGCATGGGCGGCCTGGAGTGACGAAATAGCTTCGGCGCCTTGAATGCGCCGAAGCCGATTTCCATCAATATTAGAATAACTTCACATGCGCGTGATCAGCTTCGAGCAAGTTGTGCGCTTTATCTCGGCTGCATTCGATCTTCTGGATCGAACTGGCGCGGGCAGGGGTCCGCCAACTCCACCCGCGCCAGCGCCTTATTCGCCCCTCCTGTCGGGCGCTCACCCCAAAAGTCGATATTCGCGCTCTCACGGTCCTAATATCCGGAGAGAGTGACAGGAAACACTTGATCAGCGATCGCTATCGCGCCACGATCCTGACTGCCGGCAGGCCATTGGGGGAATGCCCGGAAAAGGGTGCTCCATGACCCGGCATTCACTGAAATTCATCGGCATCATCGCACTTGTCCTTCTCGGCTTTGCCCGCACCAGCGCTGCCGAAACCTGTCCTGTCCTCGAAGGCTTTGCCCCGCTTGAGGCCTTGCCGGTCTATGACGGGGCCTGCCTTTACGGCGCCGAAGATGCAGGCTTCACCCGGTTCGAGCTGCCGGTCGGCCCGATGAAGGGCCGGACCGTGTCCGAGGTCAAGCCGATCGAGGGCCAGTTGCAGCGCCGCCTTTATGTGGCCCCTGAAGGCGCAAGCGCAGCCGATGTCTTTCTCAACTACCGTACGGCCCTGCTAGGGGCCGGCTTCTCCCCCCTGTTTGAATGTTCCGCGCGAACCTGTGGCAGCAACAATGCCCTGCTCGGCAAGCTCATCATCTACCCGCCGCAGCGGAAGCTGGGAAATCTGGGCAAGGCGTCGGAATTCGCGCTCTATATTGACGGCGACGAGCATTACATGGCCGCCGTCTCCGCAGATGGCACCCGCCATGTCGCGCTCTATGTCGCGCAAAACCAGAAAACCCCGATCTCCGAAAATGCATCGGAGCGCGCCGCCGTCCATCTGGATCTTGTCACCGCGGCAGCGCTCGAAAGCCGCATGATCGATGCCGCCGCCATGGCCAAGGGCATTTCGGACGAGGGCCATATCGCGCTCGACAATGTCTATTTTGACTTCGGCACGGCCAACCTGTCGCCGGAAGCAGCCCCGGCCATTGCCGAGATGGCAAAGCTCCTCACCGCAAACCCGGCTTTGAAGGTCTATATCGTCGGCCATACCGATTGGATCGGCGATGCCGATACCAACCTGTCGCTGTCGCAGAAGCGGGCTCAGGCGGTCATGGCAGCGCTGGTCTCCTCGGGCATCGCGGCAGAGCGTGTCGCCGCTGCCGGAATGGGCATGCTTGCCCCGCGCGCCAGCAACCAGACCGAGGCAGGCCGGGCGCTGAACCGCCGCGTGGAACTGGTCGAACGACCCAATTGATGGACGCAAACGGCCCGCACAAGCGGGCCGCAGGGCAGCATTGTGGCCGAGGAAGTCAGAGGCTGATCCCCAGCCCCCGAAGATCCGCCTTCAGCTTGTCCGCCCCGGTAAAATGCACCGCCTGCCAGCCGGCAGCACGAGCCCCTTCGACATTGGGATAGCTGTCGTCGATAAAGACGGTGTGGGCCGGTTCCAGTCCGAAATCCGTCGCGTGCCGCGTGTAGATCGCCACGTCAGGCTTGATCAGGCCGATCTCGCCGGAAACCGTCACGCCGCGCGGCGTGTTCAGGAACGGATACATCTTCCGCGCTTCGCGGAAGGTGTCGGCGGCAAAATTGGTGAGCATGGTGACGTCATGGCCATCCGCGATCAGCCCGGTCATAACAGCGACGCTCTCGTCATAGGCATGCGGCACCATTTCGGCCCAATGCTGGCGGAAGGCGCGGATATGCGCTTCCCGCTCGGGAAACTGTGCAATCAGCAGCGCTTCAGCCTCTGCCCAGTCGCGGCCGCGATCCTGCTCGATGTTCCAGTCATGCGTACAGACGCGCTGAAAGAAATCCGCCCGTTCTGCCGCATCCGGAATGATCCGCTGATAAGGCAGGTTCGGATCGTAATGGATGAGCACCTTGCCGATGTCGAAGACGATATGGCGGATTTCGGTCATGTCTTAGCCCTTGAGTGTTGGAAAGGCGGTTGGAATAGCTACCGCAATTGCCTTCTTCATGACAGTCGGCAGCGCTTCCCCATCAAGTTCGGTGACCGGCACCCAGAAACCGTGATCACCGGCAGGGCAGTCGATCGGCCCGACGCGGAAGATCGACAGCCTGAGCTCGAAATGCGTGAAGACATGGGAAATGCTTCCCGCCGCCTGCCACTCGGCCGGGAAGGGGGCAGCGTCCACCCCCGTTTCCCCGTCCTGCCGTGAGGTCCAGTCCGTCGTCGGCACCTCCGTCATGCCGCCCAGCAGGCCGCTTTCCACCCGCTTGCGCAGCAGAAGCCGCCCGTCGCGATCAACAGCGATGAAGGCGGCCCCCAGCCGCACCGGCTTTGCCTTCTTCGCCGCCTTGACCGGAAAACGCTCCGGCTCGTCACTCGCAAGCGCCAGACACGCATCGTTGAACGGACAGAGCGCACAGGCCGGGCGTTTCGGGGTGCAGATCGTCGCACCCAGATCCATCATCGCCTGGGCAAAGTCCCCGGGCCGATCGGTCGGCGTCAGCTCTGCGACTTTCGCCTTCATCTGCGGCTTTGATCCCGGCAGCGGCGCCTCGATGGCAAAAAGCCGTGAGATCACCCGCTCGACATTACCGTCCATGACAGCGGATGGCCGGTTGAAGGCGATCGCCGCCACGGCAGCCGAGGTATAGTCGCCGATGCCGGGAAGGGTACGCAAACCCTCTTCGGTATCGGGAAAGATCCCACCATGCTGGAAGGCGACGGCCTCGGCGCATTTTTTCAGGTTGCGGGCACGCGCGTAATAGCCAAGCCCCGCCCAGGCCGCCATGACATCCTCGTTCGGCGCCTCCGCAAGATCCCTGACCGTCGGCCATCGCGCGATGAACTTGGCGAAATAGGCCTTCACCGCCGCAACCGTTGTCTGCTGCAGCATCACCTCCGACATCCAGATGTAATAGGGATCGGGTTTCACCCCCCGTTTGGCCGCCGCAGGCGAAATCCGCCACGGCAGGTCCCTGTGATGTCGGTCATACCAGGCGAGGAGATCGGCGCTGAATTGGTGTTTCATCGGTTGAATGGCTGCCATGATGCGTTTAGACGGGGCGAGCGACGAAGACGACCGTCAGTCCATGCTCTGGAGATCCTATGCAGCTACAGTCCTCCGCCCTGAGGCGCAATACGGTATGGGCTCTGTTCTTGATCCTCAGCCTCTCCGCCTACGAGAACTCGATCCTCAACATTGCATTGATCGTGTCCGCTGCTTGGGCCCTCTGTTTTCTGCTGGTGGGCGTCCTGAAGCCAAGGCTCGACGGCGCGATCGGCTTTTTCGTGGCGGCGGCAGCCGCGTATTTTGTCGTTCACGTCGTTTATCTCTTCGCGCACTACGGAACCCATTTCCCGAAGCCGGACAAGGAATGGGCGGAGCCGCTGAAGCTTGTCACCTTCCTGCTGCCCTTCTTCATCGCCGCACGTCTGTCAGCCGTTCCATCGGAAAGCTTGTTGCGCACGGTCTGGCTCGCCGCCGCCGTCTGGGGGCTCGCAACGCTTCCCTACACGCTCTATCAGGGGCTCCTCCTCGACATGCGCGCCGAGGCCGGGACCGGCAACGCCATTCCCTTTGCGCTGATGGGCTCCCTCTTCTCGTCCTGTGCGCTGCTCGGATTGAATGAAAAAGACCGGCGTTATCGGTGGCTGGCGGCGGCGGGTTTTGCTGCGGGCTTCCTCTGTGTCCTGTTTTCCCAGACCAAGAGCATGATGCCCGTTCCCATCCTCGGCCTTGCCCTTTTCTGGCTTATCTTCCTGAGGGGGCGCATGCCCCTCTGGCAGCTCGCCGGCATCGGGCTCGCTGTCATGCTTTTTGCGGGCATCGGCTTCTATCTGTCGGACAGCTGGGAGCGCTTCCGCGATATCTGGGCGATCCTGGTGCAGGATAATCCTTCGGCGAAACTGGGCAATTCCTATACCGAGCGTCTGACCATGTGGTCAAACAGCTTCGCGGCAGTGCTGGACGCTCCATTCTCCGGTCACGGTTTCCAGAACCGGCGCCATTTCATCGGCCTGCTGGGCTACGACTATAACCATTGGCACAATGGCTTCCTGACGGCAGCCTTTGACAACGGCATTCCAGGCCTGCTGTTGATGACCGTGTTGCTCGTAGCGCCGATGATCGTTGCCTTGCGCGCTGCGAAAGATGACCTCTATCGGCCACGTTTATTCATCGCCACGATCCTCGTATTCGCCTATGCTTGGGGCGGCATGGTCAACCAGGTCTTCGGTCACATGATCTACGACGCCCTGTTCCTCTGGGTCGGCACGATCATCGCCGTATCGGCCACACCGGGAGCGAATACGGATGTCGAAGGATCAGCCTAAACGCTACGGTGCCAACCAGATCGCCGAGATCGCCAACGGCATCGTCGATCCCGTTCTGGCGCGGCGTGCCGGTATCAACACGGCGCTGCTCGGGTCCTGGGAAGATATCGTCGGCGACAATTTTGCCGACTGCACGCGGCCGGAAAAGATCGCCTGGCCGCGCCGCTCCGATCTTCCCGACGATGGCGGCCATCGGCCCGGCGTCCTCACCATCGCCTGCGAAGGAGCAAGGGCGCTTTTCCTCTCCCACGCCCAGGGCGAGCTGATTGCCCGCATCAACGGCTTCTTCGGCTATCCCGCGATCGGCCAGGTCCGCATCGTGCAGAAGCCGGTTTCGAATGCGAGCGTCAGGCCGCGGATCCGCAAGCTCGAGGGTGAGAAGGCAAAACGGCTCGCGGCGATGATGGAGGGGATAGACGACGAAAACCTCCGCCGTGCCGTCGAGCGTCTGGGCACTGCGGTGCTGCAGGCCAAGCGCAAATAGCGAGCGGTCGCCTGTCCGCAATTGGCTCTCCGGCCGATCGAAGCGCGATCGTCCGGCGCTGCATCTGCCCCAGATGCCGCCTTTGTGGCGGCCAAGTTTGGGCCGATCCCTGAGCTCGCGTTGCTCCTGCCAAGGACCAGGTCTACCAGTCGACGGCGCGGGGCCGGCATGGCCTGCGCGCTTGTCTCTTGAATCCGCAGGAACATCCGCTTGAACCTTCACAGCCCGACACCTGCTCCGGATCGCGATGCCATGCTCGGGGCTGTTCCGAGAGGGGATGTCGCTCCCGCAGCATGGCACAACGGCAGCGCGCGGCTTCTCGCTCCGCTGCTTTTCGCTGTCATCGCCGGCATCGATGGGCTCGGCACCAGCATCGCCTTTGCCGCCCTCATCTTCGCTGGTCCGCTTGCGGCGGGCTTCGGCATGGGGGTGGGTGTCATCCTTCTGTCGAGCATCGTGATGGCCGCATGGATCGCGTTGCGCAGCCGCTATCCCTCCAGCATCGGTCAGGTGCAGGAGGCGAGCATCGCTATCCTCGCAACAGCCATCGCCGCAGCCATCGCTCATCTGGAGTTCGCGCCGGAGGAGGTCAAGGTCGCCACCGCTTTCGCCATCCTCGGGACGAGCGCGGTTGTCACGGGAGCCGTCTTCTGGATTTTCGGCACTTGCCGTTTCGGTCGCCTCGTGCGCTTCATGCCCTATCCGGTGGTTGCCGGTTTTCTCGCCGGATCCGGCTGGCTGCTCATCCAGGGCGCGGTGATGATGATCGTCGGCGATCGCAGCCTGGCCGAACTCTTCGTCCGCCCCGAGGGCCAGCAGGCGCTTGCCAATCTCTATGTAGCCCTGGTCTTTGCCACCGTCGTCACCTTTGCTCTCAGGCGCTCCTCAAGCCCGCTGACCATGCCGCTGCTCATGCTCGGTGGTGGCGTCCTGTTCTTTGCCATGCTGGCTGCGATCGGCGCCGACGTCGAACAGGCGCGCGCCATGCATTGGCTCCCCGCCATGCCGCCTGGCGGCGGCCTTGCCCTGCCGCAGCCGCTTGAGGTCGTCACGACAGCGGATTGGTCCGTCGTCGTCCTGGCCTTGCCGGCAATCGTCTCGGTCGCGCTGCTCGGCATGGTCGGCCTGCTCCTCAACACCAGTGGCCTGGAAGTGGCGACCCGCCAGGACATCGATGCGGATGCGGAACTGCGCACAACCGGTATCGCCAACGTTGTGGCTGGCGGCTTCGGTGGCGCACCGGGTTTCACCGGCCTGTCGATGACCCTGCTTGCCAATCGCATGGGCGCAACGGCAAGGTCTGTCGGTATCGCGACGGCCGTGATGCTGGCGCTGATGCTGCCCTTTGCCGGCGAACTCGCCGGTGCCATGCCGACCTTCGTCGCGGCTGGCCTGATGATCGCCCTCGGCATCGAATTGATCCACGACTGGCTCTGGCGCTCCCGGCAACAGCTGCCGCGCAGCGAGTGGCTCGCCGTGCTTGCCATTCCACTCGGCATGGCCGCCTTCGGCTTCATGGGCGGCATGGCGCTCGGCCTCGGTCTGTCGATCGTCACCTTCGTCTACAATTATGCCCGCCTTTCGGTCATCCGGATCAATGCCTCTTTGCGGGAGCGCAAGAGCAGTATCGACCGTCCGCCGGCGGAAAACAGCCTGCTCGAACTCGAGGGCGAGCAGGTCCAGGTTCTGGAGTTGCAGGAGTTTCTGTTTTTCGGCACGGCCGAGCAGGTGGTCGATGCCATCCGCCAGCGCCTGCAGGATCGCACCCGCCTGTCGCTGCGCTTCGTCATCATCGATTTCCGCCGGGTGAGCGGCATGGATGCCGCGGCTGCGGCCACCTTCGTGAAGATCCGCAACCTGCTTGCCGGCAGCGAGGTCGAGCTCGTCTTCAGCAACCTATCGCCGGAGATCGAGCAGGCGCTTGTTCGAAACGGCATCGACTTTGCGACCGATCCCGTCGTCGGCCGCGAGCGCGATCTCGACCATGCGCTGGAGCGCTGCGAGGAGCGGCTGATCGCCGCGATCGCCCGGGAAGAAACCTGGCAGGATGTCGAGGACTATTTCGCCCAGACGATCGGCCACAGCTCCCGGCTCAAGGACCTCGTCGCCTCCATGCAGGAAATCCGTCTCGAACCGGGAGACCGCTTCATCCGCGCCGGTGAGACGGGCGACGACCTGTTCCTGCTCTGGACCGGCCGCGCCAAGGTGGAGGCCGTACTGGCCAATGGCAAGCGCCTGCGCCTGCGCACCGTGAAGCCCGGCGTCGTGCTGGGTGAAATCGCCATCTATCGGGGTGGTCCACGCACAGCCGATGTTGTCGCCGAGGTTCCGTCCACCGTCTACCGTCTCGCCCGCCGACAGCTGCGTTATCTCGAACAGGCCGACCCGGAACTGGCGCTCCTCGTTCACCGTCTCTGCGCCACGACGCTTGCCGAACGCCTGACCATCGCCAATCGCCTGGTCCAGGCACTGCATGAGTAACCGATGCCGAAGGACTATTTGCTGCTCGCGGTGAACACGCCGTCCCAGCCCTCGGGTGCCGTTTCGGGTAGCTCCGACAGTCGCTGCTGATAGAGTGCATGTGTGCCGGATAGCCGGTTCCGTGGCAGCGCCAGCAGGATCTGCAACTGGTTGCGCGCGGCTGCGAGATCGCCCGCCTGCCAGGCGCGGATGAAGGCGCCGTGGGCTGCGAAAAGGTTGGTCTGCTCAGGAGCGCTTCCCCCTGAAACTCCCATGAGCGCATGCAGCGTCACCGGTGCCTGCCGCCCGACCACCCGCACCCGGTCTATCTCGACAAACAGAAGCCCCGTGGTCTTTGCCCTCACCTCCTCGGTCACCAGGATCGAAAGGTCGTAGAGCTTGGTCATGCCCTCGACCCGCGAGGCGAGGTTGACGCTGTCGCCGAGACAGGAATAGCTGAAGCGCTGGTCGGATCCGAGATTGCCGACACAGGCCATGCCGGTGTTCAGCCCGATGCCGATCTTGAGGGCCATGCCGCTCTCGTGGTTCAGCCGTTCCAGCGAAGACACCATGTCGAGTGCGGCGAGACACGCCTTTTGCGGATGATCGGCAATGTCGAGCGGCGCGTTCCAGAAGGCCATCACGGCATCGCCGATATACTTGTCGATCGTCGCCTCACGCTTCAGGAGCACATCGGTCGTCGGTGTCAGGAAGTTGTTCAACAGCCCGGTAAGCTCGGTCGGCTTCAGCTTTTCCGACAGCGTGGTGAAGCCACGGATGTCGGAAAAGAGGATGGTCAGCTCGCGGTCCTCGCCACCAAGGGTGAGCCCCTCAGGGTTCTCGGAAAGCCGCTCGACCAGAGTTGGCGAAAGGTATCGCCCGAAGCTCTCACGCACGAAGCGTTTTTCGCGGTGGGTGAGCATCAGCAACAGTGGCAGCGCCGTCAGCAGCACGGCGCCGAGCCCGGCGAACGGCAGCAGCGGATCGAAAAGCGTCAGTCCACGGGCGAAGGCAAGCCAGGAGGTGCCGGCAATGAGAGCGGCGAGCAGCAGGCCTGTCGCGACCGACAGGGCAGGGGTGGCGGTTGCGAGCACCAGGAGCAGCACCAGCCCCGCAGCAACGGCTGCGGCCCGCTCCGCCCCGAGCATCCAGTCGGGGCGTTCGAGGAAGACGCCGCTTGCGATCTGGTCGATGATTTCCGCATGCACCTTCACGCCCGCCATGGCCGGATCGACGGGAGTGGCGACGATGTCGCGCAGGCCGACGGCGCTCGTGCCCACCAGCAGGATGCGTCCCTGGATCTGGCCTGCGATTGCGGCGGCCTTGGCCGGGTCGAGGAGATCGGCGACCGAGATGACCGGCATGTTCGGCAGGCCGGAATAGTAGATCCAGATCTCGCCATCGGCGCTGACTGGTATGTCGAGAGCCCCCACCCTCAGATCCGTCATCGCCGATCCCCCTGCCGTGCCGGCAGAGCGCACAACGAAGGATCCGGCCTGCTGGGCGATCCGAAGCGTCTCGATCGACAGCGCCGGATAGAGCCTGTCACCACTCTTGGAGATCAACGGGAAGGTGCGGATGATGTTGTCGGGCGTCGGAGGGAAGGAGAAATAGCCCATCGCGGTGGCGCGGTCCGTCAGCACCGGCAGGTTGGACAGGGCTCCCGAAAAGGGAGGGAGGCGTTCGCCTGGATCAGGGCCGAGAAAGGAGAAACCGGCCTTGGGCTCTGGTGCTGGCACCGACGTCTCGTTGCTGAGCGCGATCCCCAGCGCCACGGCATTCGCGGCGACGGCGTCGGCCAGCATCTTGTCCGGATCCGGCAGATCCGGCCCGACATCGATTGCGATCCCCTGCCGCCGCATCTCTTCGACCAGGCGCGCAGGTGCCGTTCTGTCCGGTTCGGAAAACACGATGTCGAAGCCGATGGCTGCTGCACCCAGCCCGCTCGCCCGCGTTACGATCTCTGCGACCGTCCGGCGCGACCAGGGCCATTGCCCGAGCTTGCCGATCGAGGCCTCGTCGATGTCGATCACGGCAACCGGCGGATCGGTTGCCTCCCGCGGCTTGATCGTCTGATAGGCGTCGAACACGAGCGCCGTCAGCCGGAAGGCCTGCGGTGCCAGGGCTGCATGGGCCGTGAGAACGGCGACAAGCGCTGCCGCCCCCACGATCAGCACGCCGAGCTTGCGCCGTTGCGACGAGGACAGGCGACGTTGCGTGCGGGCTTCGGCCATGGGAAGGCCTAGCGACTGCCGGCGAAGATGCCGGTCGTCGACCAGTCGGCGCCGTCGTTTGCGCTGAAGCTGCCCATGATGCCCTTGACCGGATCCGTGCCGTTCGAAGCAAACGCGCCGGTGACGCTTGTGGCAATGCCGCTGCTCGAGGTGCCGCTGAAGGTCGCGCTTCCGCTGCCGAAGGTGACATCGGCACTGAAGCTCTTGCTGTCATAACCGGAAACAGAGACGCTCCCTGTCCGTGTGCCGAAATTCATCGTCGAGGTCATTGCGCCGGTCGCGATATACTGCGCGCCGTCATTGAGTACGGTGCCGACCGCATTGCCGTTATAGGTCGCAGTGCCCGTGGTCGGAACAGCGCTGTTGGCCGGCTGCTTGCCGATGATCCAGTTGCCGAGATGGACGCTGTAGGTGCTCTCGGGCCCCGACTGCTTGCCCCACCATCCCCAGGTCATGAAATCGCAGGCATTGCAGATCGACGAGCTCGTATTGCCGTTGAAGATCGTCGTCGGCACGACGGCAGACGAGACCATGTAGGCCCCACCGGAGGAATCCACGGCGGCGATCAGCTGGTCGGTCAGGTAGACCTGTTCGCTCTTCTCGCTCGTCGCCAGGAAATCGGCGAAGTAGCTGCTCGAGGGCTTGAAGATCGAACCGGTGAAGGTGCCGGCCGCATTGTCGAATTCCAGCGACGTCACACCCTGGAAAAGCTCGGTATTGCCGCTGAACATGTTGGTTGCAGCTCCCGAGGCGAAGCCGGTCATCGTCTGTCCGCCGAAGCTGCGGGTCGCCGAGGTGGTCGCAGCGTCATTGCGGCTCGCAACCTGCACCGTACCATAGAGGTTCCCCCGATCCTCGACGTCCTCGATGCTGCCGGTACCGAGCACGAGATACTCGCCGTCCTCGCCGAAGATCTGATCGTTCCCGCTGCCACTCCCGAGCGTTTCCACATAGAGGGCGGTCCCGGAGGTCGAGGTCGGATCGCTGGTCTGAGACGAGCCAGAGACCCGCCCGTTGAAGCCGTAGGTGCTGTCCCGCTCGTCGAAGCTTCCTGCCATGACCAGAATCGAGCTCGACTGGGCGCTGCCTGTGCCGGAAATCGACAGGGATGCCTGAAGAAGGCGGGCAACGACGTCGTCCTCGGAGGTCACGCCTCCGGCATAAATGTCGCTGGTGACCGCAAGGCCGGTCTCGGGTGTCCCCAACGAGAAGGAATCGGTGAAGGGCACCGGCACTCCGCCGATCGTCACCGAACCGCTGATTGGATCCGCCTGCACGGCATAGCGATAGACCTGGCTGGACGAGAACACCTCGGTCGCGTCGGCCGGCTTGCCGCCGACGATGTAGACCGGTTCGCCGCCATCATTGGCTGTCAGCAAATAGGCGATGAATTCGCCACTGCCGGTATAGGCCGTGCCGCTGACCACGCCGAGGCTGCCAATCGTCCCGGTGACGTTTGTGCTGGTCAATGTCGAGCTGGAGGCCGGCTTCTCCAGGGAGACGGCACCCAGACCGCCGAAGGTTCCGGTCAGGCTGCCGGCGCCGTCTGATGTCAGCGTCCCGTCGATCGCCGCGACGGCGACGTCGCCGTCCGTGTCGATCCGTGCTACGGCTCTGGCCGATCCATCCCAAGGCTCCTCCGGCTCCGGGTCGACAGGATCCACCGGCACTTCCGGCCGTGTCCCGACATCCCGCTGCGATTCTCCCGCCACGTCTTCCACGGGTGTCGTCACGATCGGCCGCGGCTGCGGCACCGGGATCGCATTCTCCGACGGCAGCTGCGCGGAATTGCTCTGGCCGACCGTGCTGTTCTGCACCGTCTGGTCGGTCGGCGTGTTGTTCGCACCTCCGCTCTGGCCGGGGCGGCCGGCAAGGAACTGCTGCAGCCCGCTCACCCATTGCGGCGGCGTCCGCTGGACGCGCGGCTGGCCGTCGCCAGCCACGATCGAGAAGCCCTGTCTGAACAGCCGCTGTGGCTGTCCGTTGCCGGTCAGCTGCACTTCCTTGCCATAGACCAGCGTCATATGCGGCGGCAGCGGCTGACCGTCGGACGTCTGGCCGTTGAGATTGATGTCGACCACGGCGCCGCGAATGCCGGCCGTGCCGATCGGCGTGTCGATCTTCACATTGCCGCTTGCCTTGGAGGCCTTGCCACCGATGAAGCGCAGCGCGCCCTTGGTCATGGTCGCAGCCAGCGAGGCCGTGTTCTTTTCCGGATCATAGACGAAGCTGTCGATGACGACAGAGGAATTCGGCCCGACGGTGAAGGATGTCCCGTCGGCAAGCAGGATCTGCACCAGACCCTCGCCGCTCGTTTCGATCCGGTGGTTGCGGATCACGGGATCGCCAAGCGAGATCAGGCGCGGCTTGCCGCCCCCGTCAAAGGCCGTTGCCGTCGGATTGACGGCAGCGGTCACACCGGCGACTTCGGCCTCCGCGCGCGCCGAAGCGGCGGCAAGCAGGAGCAGCGCCACCGAGGTGCTGAGCAGGGCATGACGTGTCTTCGTCTTCATCGTGATGCTCCTAGAAGGCCGACTGGATCGAAACGGAGAGCGAGATGTTGTCGAAGGCCTTGATGTCGTAGTTCGACCAGACCTTGCGATAGCCGGCCTCCGCGACCAGGGCCACGCGCTCGGTAAACGGCATGATCTGGCGCAGGTTGAGGCTGAATTCCGTATCGCGCTGGCGCTCGTCCGCGTTGATCATCGTATCAGCATCGTCATAGCTGCGCCCCGCCACCGCCGCCTCCAGCCCGGTGATCCAGGCCGGTCCGTCTCCGATAGGTGCGGCATAGCGATAGGTGCCGGAAATCGCGCCGCCGACCTCGGTCGAGGAGAGATAGCCCTCCTGCGCATCCCGCCGCGTCGCAAGCAGCCGACCGGTCAGGCTGAAATCCTCGGTCACGTTGTGCGACCATGACAGCTGTGCGTCGAAGCGGTTGCCGGTCTGCAGTTCGGCGGTCTGACGCGACTTGGTATTGGAATAGTCCTCGTAACGGTATTGCAGGCTCGCCGAGAGGCTGTCGACCGGGGTAACCTGCCAGTCGAAATTGGTCGAGACCCCGGCCGAGGCGAGATAGCGGTCGCCTTCGATCAGCACGCCGCTGGTCAATACCAGCACCGAGACCGACCGGTCATCCAGCCCGAAACGGCCGAGATCGAAGACGGGGCCGGCATAGGCCTCCATGGCAGCCGTGTTCAGCGTGTCGCGCTCCCGGTATCCCGCAGCGTAGCCGGAAATCCCGGCTTCGAGCGAGAGCCCCTGGATGTCCGTGTCGTGGCGGAAACGCAGCGCGCCGTTGACGAAGGCGTTGATATCCTCGCCGGCGACGCTGAGGTCGTCGAGCGTGTAGGACAGGCCATTCAGCGTGACGGTGGAATTGCCGGGGCCGGCATTGGCATTGCTCTGATACCGCAGCCCGGTGCTGATCATACCCGAGAGCTGCGAGGGCGCCGCGCGCTGGTCGATCGCCGCAAGATACTGCTCCACCTTTGCGGAGACCTCCGGCGGCACCTCTCCTGCGGCCTTGGCACCGTCGAAATACTGCCGCGCGGTCTCATAGGCGCCGAGACGGTAGTAGAGCACGCCGAGCTCCAGCTGCAGCCGGGGCAGGCCGGGTGCATAGATCAGCATGCGCTCCAGCGTGGAAATGGCCCCTTCCAGGTCGCCCGCCTGCGAGGAAAGCGCGGCATATTCGAAGGCCGTATCCAGATCGTCGGGAGCCGCCATCATGCGCTCGAAGAGTTGCCGGCGTTCGGCCTCGATCGCCTCGGAAGAGCTTCCGGCGATGCGCGGCATGACATTCTGCGATTGCTGTGCAGCCGCAGGCAGCACCGGCAACACCAGGCAGGCAGCCACCAGCGTAAGGTTCAGGCTGTACGCGGCGAGGGGCGCCGGCGCTCGGCGTTTCGGCAACAACATCAACGAATGGACTCTGACAATGAACGGGTGAAATTCTTTATGACAGTTTGATGCCCGGTTTGAAGGCGGTAAAACGGACCATCACGGCCAAGTTTGGGGTCTTCCCCGACTTCTCGCAGTCCTCGATCATGGTGTTAGCTGGCCTCTCTCCGAATGGCAATCCGGATGCCCGTAGGAGCACGGCATGATGCTAAAGTCTATATATCTATAACTACGTTGCATTGTAGATACGGATTAGTATATATAGAGACCGATTGCATCCTTGATGTGTGCCGAGGCCCGAAGGGGCCGGTGGCGTGATCGGCAAGAGCAGCTGGAGCAGCGTGGTGGCTAGGCCGCCCTGGGGAGGAAATGATGAAGACCAGCAGACGACAGTTTTTCGGTCTGGCGGCCGGCGGTGCAGCACTCGCGGCTGCCCCCTTGGGCCGGGCTACGGCGACACCGGTCAAGACCGGCGCTCGCATTCTGATCCTTGGTGCAGGTGCTGCTGGAGCGGCATTGGCCAACCAGCTTTCCACTCGCCTGGACGGAGCGAAGATCACCATCCTCGATCCGCGCAAGCAGCACTGGTATCAACCAGGCTTTACGCTGATCGCCGCCGGTCTCAAGCCTGCCTCCTATTCCGTCTCCGGCACGGGTGACTGGCTGCCATCTGGCGTCGAATGGATCGAGGAGGGCGCAGCCGAGGTCGATCCGGAGGGCAAGAAGGTCGTCACCACCGGCGGCACGGCGCTCGAATATGATTTTCTCTTTGTCGCCACTGGCCTCAAGCTCGATTATGCCGCCATCGAAGGCATGTCCCTTGACCTGATCGGCAAGGACGGCATCGGATCCGTCTATGCAGGCCCTGACTATGCCGAGAAGACTTGGGCCGAAATGAACCGCTTCACCGACAAGGGCGGACTGGCACTCTTCTCGCGCCCGGCGACCGAGATGAAATGCGCCGGCGCGCCGCTCAAATACACCTTCCTCACCGAGGATTATCTCACCCGCAAGGGCACCCGCAGCAATTCGAAGATCGTCTATGCCGCCCACAACAAGGCACTCTTCGGCGTGCCGATCGTCTCCGAAAAGGTGCGCATGCTCTATGAAGAGCGCGGCATCGATACGGTCTACGAACACGTGATGAAGAAGATTGACCCGGTGCGGAAGATCGCCACATTCACCACGCCGGAAGGTGACAAGGAGCTGGGCTACGATTTCACCAATGTCATCCCGCCCATGCGCGCGCCGGATGTCATCCTCAACAGCCCGCTGCCCTGGGCCGACAAGTGGGTCGGGCAGGGCTGGGTCGAGGTCGACAAGCACACCCTGCGCCACACGCGCTATCCAGAGGTCTTTGCCGTCGGTGACATCGCCGGGGTGCCCAAGGGCAAGACGGCCGCCAGCGTCAAATGGCAGGTGCCGGTCGCCGTCGACCAACTGGTCGCGCAGATTGAGGGTCGCGAGAGCAAGGAAAGCTACAACGGCTACACGTCCTGCCCGCTGATCACCCGCATCGGTTCCGCCATGCTCGTCGAGTTCGATTACAAGGACAATCTCGTGCCGTCCTTCCCGGGGCTGATTGCGCCACTCGAAGAGCTCTGGATTTCCTGGTTGATGAAGGAGATCGCCCTGAAGCCCACCTACAACGCCATGCTGCGCGGCCGCGCCTGAGGAGGATGCCATGAAGGACATGACTGTCGGAATGCTCGTTGCCGTTCTCGAGGAGATCTTCGGCCGCACCCTGTTCTGGGTGATGGTCGTGGTCGCCGCCGTGATCACGCTTGCCTATCTCTACGTCCTGATCCGCGACCGCCGCGTCTCCTGGAAGAAGTTCCTGCTGGCCCAGTTGGCCATGCCTGTGGGTGCCGTCGGCGCCGTCTGGTTCGTCCAGGCTGTCACCCGCTCCGGCTTCGGTGACATCGGCGGCCCGGTTGACGTGATCGTCTTGCTCGGCGTGGCGGCGATGGGTGCCGTCGGCATCGCGATCCTTGTCTATACGGTGCAATCGCTGGTCAGCCGCCCGACGGGAGGTTGACACGGTTCTCCACCGGCTGCGGGGTTCGGCAGGCGATGCGCCCGGCGAACCCATGCTCTTTGAGGGGGATGGCGTCAAAAGGTCACGGAACTTTGATTTTTCGGGGGGGACCCTGCCTTGTTTGGCGCCATTTGCCGTTATAACGGTGGACCCATCCAAGACCCTTGCAAGCAGGTAACTGACCCATGTCGACTTCCGAACTCTCGATCACCAAGCGCCGTCTCCTCGGCGGCATCGCCATCGCCGCAGTCTCCATGGCACTCACCGCCTGCAGTGACAGCGAAGACAAGGCTGCAAGCGCTGAGGCCAAGCCGGCGGTCAGCAACGAGACCACCGCCTCCACGACGCCTGCCGTCGAGATCCCGACCGCCGACCGCGACGTCGACATGGAGGAAGCGCTGAAGCCGGGTCCGCTCAAGGAAATGACGCTCGGCGATGCCAATGCCCCGGTCAAGGTCATCGAATACATGTCGATGACCTGCTCGCATTGCGCCAATTTCCACGCCAACACCTTCGATGCGATCAAGACCAAATATGTCGACACCGGCAAGGTCTATTTCGTCGTGCGCGAGTTCCCCTTCCCGCAGGACACCGCCTCGCTCGCCGCCTTCATGCTGGCCCGTTGCACCACCGAAGACAAGTTCTTCCCCTTCGTCTCGACACTCCTGAAGCAGCAGCGCACCTGGGCAGCACCCGCTGACGGCGACGTGCGCGGCGCCATGCTGCAGATGTCTAAGCTTGCCGGTTTTACACAGGAGAGCTTCGACGCCTGCTTGACGAACGCACAGCTTGCCGGTGATGTGTCGGCAGTCCGCGACCGCGGTGCTGAGGAATTCGGTGTCCAGTCGACCCCGACCTTCCTGATCAATGGCAAGGCCTATTCGGGGGACATGTCGGTTGACACCATGTCGGCCCTCATCGACAGCCTGCTCTGACCGACGTTTCGTCATGCTGACGGGCGCCGATGGCGCCTTCTATGGCCCTTCTCCCCGCCTGCGGGGAGAAGGTGGCGGCAGCCGGATGAGGGGCGCATCCGCGACGCTGCATCAGGCGCTACCCCCCTCTGCCCTGCCGGGCATCTCCCCCACAAGGGGGGAGAGTGGAAACTCGCTCGCCTCTCGCTGCAGCGTCCCGACCGCACCATCAACCCCGAACGCGACGCCAGTGGCAACCGCGACAATAACCGCGCGCCGCTCTCCCCCCTCGTGGGGGAGATGCCCGGCAGTGCAGAGGGGGGCGAACTGGCTAGACGCCGGCGTTTCCAGCTATGTAACCTCACTTGGCAGTTGTCGCGGCATCACCCCACCCCGGACCTGCGGTCCGACCCTCCCCCTCAAGGGGAGGGTAAAAGCATGAAATTCAACCGCCTGCGCGTCGTCGGCTTCAAGTCCTTCGTCGAGCCCTCGGAATTCATCATCGAGCGCGGCCTCACCGGCATTGTCGGGCCGAATGGCTGCGGCAAGTCGAACCTTGTCGAAGCGCTGCGCTGGGTCATGGGCGAGAACTCCTACAAGAACATGCGCGCGTCCGGAATGGACGACGTGATCTTCTCCGGTTCGGGAAACCGCCCCGCCCGCAATTCGGCGGAAGTCGGCCTCTATCTCGACAATTCCGACCGCACGGCGCCCGCCGCCTTCAACGATGCCGACGAGATCCAGGTGACCCGCCGGATCGAACGCGGCAATGGATCGGTCTACCGCATCAATGGCAAGGAGGCCCGCGCCAAGGACGTGCAGCTTCTCTTCGCCGATGCCTCGACCGGCGCCCGCTCGCCCTCCATGGTCGGCCAGGGCCGCATCGGCGAGCTGATCCAGGCCAAGCCCCAGGCTCGCCGGCAATTGCTGGAAGAGGCCGCTGGCATTTCCGGCCTGCATTCGCGCCGCCACGAGGCGGAACTCAGGCTGCGCGCCGCCGAGACCAATCTGGAGCGCCTGGAAGACATCACCGCCCAGCTCGAAAGCCAGATCGAGAGCCTGAAGCGCCAGGCCCGCCAGGCCAACCGCTTCAAACAACTCTCCGCCGATATCCGCGCGCACGAGGCAATGCTCCTGCACATCCGCTGGGCGCAGGCCAAGCAGGCCGAGGGCGAGGCCGAAAGCGCCTTGAACCAGGCCATGTCCACGGTCGCCGAAAAGGCGAACCACCAGATGGAGGCGGCAAAGCTCCAGGCTGTGGCGAGCCTCAAGATGCCGGAACTGCGCGAGGAGGAGGCGAAATGTGCAGCAAGCCTCCAGCGTCTGCAGATCGCCCGCAGCCAGCTCGACGAGGAAGCCAGTCGCATCCTGCGCCGCCGCGACGAACTCACCCGCCGTCTCGCGCAGCTCGACGAGGACATCCGCCGTGAGGAGCGTCTGGTTTCTGAAAATGCCGAGGTCATCCAGCGGCTGGCGGAAGAAGAGGCCGAACTCGAGGACATCCTCGCCGATGCCGGCCGTTTTGCCGAAGAGGCAAAGGAAAGTTTCGACGCCGCCGCCGCAACGCTTGCCGACAGCGAACGTGACTTCACCCGGCTGACCGCCGAGCGCGCCGAAGCCGCCGCCGGACGCCACCAGCTGGAACGCGCCATCCGCGACCTCGCCGAGCGCCGCGCAAGGCTGGAGCGCCAGGTGTCGGACGCCTCCCGCGAACTCGCCGAAATCTCCGACCGCATCGCGGCTCTCCCCGATCCGGACGAAAAGCGCGAAATGGTCGAGATCGCCGAGCAGGCCGTGGCTGACGCCGAGAGTGCCGCCATGGAGGCAGAAGCGGCTCTGACTGAGGCCCGCCGCACCGAAAGCCATCTGCGCCAGCCGCTCGAAGCCGCGCGCGCCCGCGTCAACGGTCTGGAGACCGAAGCCCGCACCATCGCCCGCATCCTGGCCTCGACCACGACAGGCGATTTTCCGCCGGTCGCCGATGAGCTCTCCGTTGATCGCGGTTATGAAACCGCGCTCGGTGCCGCCCTTGGCGACGATCTCGACAGCGCGCTCGACCAATCCGCCCCCGCCCACTGGCACGACAATGGCGACGGGGCAGGGGACCCGGGCTTGCCTTCAGGCGCCAAGCCCCTGATCTCCCATGTCCGCGCGCCGGCAGCGCTTACTCGCGCGCTCCGCCAGATCGGCGTCATCGAGGAAGCCCAAGCACTCGCCCTCATGGCCAAACTCGCCCCCGGCCAGCGCCTCGTCACCCGCGATGGAGCGGTCTATCGCTGGGATGGCCATATCACCGGCGCCGATGCCCCGAGTGCCGCGGCACTCCGCCTTGCCCAGAAGAACCGGCTTGCCGAAATCGAGATCGAGACCGAGGAAGCCCGCGACCAGATGGTCGAGGCCGAGGATCGCCTTAGCGAGGCCGCCGATGCCATCCGCACCGAAGAGGCCCGCCTGACCGACGCCCGCGACCGCAGCCGCCTGACGGTCCGCGCGCTCGCCGAAGCCCGCGACGCGCTCGCTCAGGCCGAACGCGCCTCGGGCGACCTCATCCGCCGCCGCGAGGTGATCGAGGAGGCGGTGAACGGCCTGAAGGGTCAGATCGAGGAAATCGTCGAGCAGGAGGAAACCGCCCGCATCGAGATGGAGGAGACGCCCGATCTCTCCGCCCTCGACGCCCGCCTGCGCGAGGCGGAGGCCGTCGTCGCCCGCGACCGTGGCCTGCTCGCCGAAGCCCGCGCCCGTTTCGAGGGGCTCGCCCGCGAAGACGAAATGCGCCGCCGCCGCATCCTCTCGATCCGCCAGGAAAAGCAGAACTGGCAGAGCCGCGCCAAATCTGCCGAAGAACACATCGCGACCCTGCGCGAGCGCGAGGCGGAAGCCCGTGACGAGATCACCGATCTCGAAATGGCGCCCGACGAATTCGAGGACAAGCGCCGCAACCTGATGACCGCCCTCGACAAGGCCGAGAAGGACCGCCGCGAGGCCGCCGATCGGCTGATCGAAGCCGAGACCCGCCAGCGCGAGGCCGACCAGAAGGCGGCTGCCGCGCTCGCCGAACTCGCTGAAGCACGCGAAAAGCGCGGCCGCGCCGAAGAGCGTCTGGTGTCGGCCCGCGACTGGCGTATCGAAGCCGAGACCCGAATCCGCGAGACCCTGAATGTCGGCCCGCATGAGGCCTTCCGCCTGACGGGCTTGAAGGACCCGAGCGAGATCGGCGACCTGCGCGAGGTCGAGCGCAACCTTGACCGTCTGAAGATGGAGCGCGAGCGCCTCGGCGCCGTCAACCTGCGCGCAGAAGAAGAGCAGAAGGAACTGTCGGAAAAGCTCGCGGCCCTGATCAAGGAGCGGGACGACATCATCGATGCGATCCGCAAGCTGCGCGGCGCCATCCAGAGCCTGAACCGCGAAGGCCGCGAACGCCTGATCGCCGCCTTCGACGTGGTCAACGCCCAGTTCCAGCGCCTCTTCACCCACCTCTTCAACGGCGGCACGGCGGAACTGCAACTGATCGAAAGCGACGACCCGCTGGAAGCCGGCCTGGAAATCCTCGCCCGCCCACCGGGCAAGAAACCGCAGACCATGACCCTGCTCTCAGGCGGCGAACAGGCGCTGACCGCCATGGCGCTCATCTTCGCGGTGTTTCTGACCAACCCCGCGCCGATCTGCGTGCTGGACGAAGTCGACGCGCCGCTCGACGACCACAATGTCGAGCGCTATTGCAACCTGATGGACGAAATGGCCGCCTCCACGGAAACCCGCTTCGTCATCATCACCCACAACCCCATCACCATGGCCCGCATGAACCGCCTCTTCGGCGTCACCATGGCCGAACAGGGCGTCAGCCAGCTGGTGTCGGTCGACCTGCAGACGGCGGAGGCGCTGCGGGAAAGGGATCTGGTGTGAGGCGGCAGGTTGCCGACGGGCGGCCGATGCAAGTACAATCAATGGAAATGATGGTCTGACGGTGCAGACAATTCTGCTGAGGTGCAGCGAGCCGTGTTGAAAGAGATTGCCAACGACAGCGATTATCGAGCCATGCTCTCGGCGGTTCGCCCGTTTTTCGACCATGAGCCTGAAGATGGCACCGCAGACGCGCTGGAATTCGACCGCCTAGTTGCGCTCCTCGAACACTACGAGGCTCTTCATTTTCCGGTGACGGGGAACGGGGCGTGAAGTTAAGCCGCGTCTGGACTGAGCTTGTTCTCCTTGCCGTGCTCAGTCTGAGCGCCGCCCCCCTCCACGCCCAGACGGCCTCTACCTCGCTCGCCGGCAACTACCTGCCGAGCGTGCTCGCCACGTCCCCGCCCCATCGCGACAGCCTGATGGAGATGCTCAAGGGCAAGCCGGGCCTGCCCTTCTGGGTGCGCGCGCTGGTGCGCCAGCCGCGTTATGTCGCGTTGGCGTCCGAGGAAGTGGCGGTGAAGGGCAAGCGCATGCAACTCTTCCGCGCCTGCGAGCCGCGCACCTGCGAAACGAGCTGGATCCGGGTCCTCTATTCCGAGGATGGCAAGCGGGCGCTGCTCTACATCTCCGACGCCAAGCTCGGCATCAAGATCTTCGGCGACCCGACGCCGGAAGAGCTGACCTTCCTCACCCGTTGACAGCTATTCCGCCGCCTTCCCCCGCCGGGCCGGCCCGACCGGCAGCGCGCCGCTGGCGAGGATAGAGCCGAGCACCAGCGGCAGGCAGACGAGATAGGCGTTGCGGATGCCGAAGGCTTCGGCCACGAAACCGAGCAGCGGCGGGCCGAGGAAGAAGACGACAAAGGCCATCTGCGCGATTGCCGCGACATTGATCACCGCCGGCCGGTCCGTGCGTTGGGCAGCGGCCGAGACGGCCATCGGATAGACCGCGCTGCAGCCTGCGCCCATCAGCGCAAAGCCGAGCAGAGCCAGATAGGGATGCGGCGCAAGCCAGGCCATGGCGATCCCCAGTGCCGCGATCGAAAGCAGCACGCGGCCCACCAGCCGTGCCCCGTGGCGATCGACCACCGGGTCGACGGTGAGGCGGGCCAGCGCCATGAAGAAGGCAAACAGCGTCAGCCCCGAGCCGGAGATGAAGGGCGAGACGTCGAAGACCTCTTCCATGTAGATCGTCGACCAGTCGATGCCCGCCCCTTCGATCAGGAAGGCCGAGGTGCCGATGATGCAGAGCGGCAGCAGTGAAAGCGTCGGCAGCGCGAAATGCGGTGCCTTGTCCTCGGCTCCGGCGGTGGTGAGGACAGGCGCATTCTTCATGCCCGCGAGTGTGATTGCGCCGATGACGAACATCAGCCCCAGCAGCACATGCATATGCACCTGCATCGTCACCCCCGCCTGCCGTACCAGCGAGGCGGTAACCGCAGTGACGAAGAAGCCGAGGCTCCAGCAGCCATGCGCGCGGTTCATGATGCCGAAACCCGCCTGCTCCTCGATCCGCCCGATCTCGACATTGAGGCAGATCTCCAGCGCGCCAGCCAGAAGCCCAACGGCAAAGAGCGTGGCAAAGACGAAGGGCGCGGACGGCAGAAGAGAGATCAGGGACAAGAGCGCCATCACGCCGAGCAGCGAGATGGCCAGCGTCGTGCGCGAGCCGAGCCGGACGATCAGCGGGGAGGAGAGGGTGAGCGAGATCAGCGAGCCGATCGCCATGCCGATCAACGTCAGCCCCAGCTCCGCCTTGTTGACCGAGAGCTGCACCTGCAGGTCAGGCAACCGCGAGAACAGCGAGCCTGTCGACATGGCGAAGAGAAAGAAGGCGATATAGACGCGGTACTGCGGCTGGAAATGCATCGGGGAGACTCGATTTGTCTGATGACCAGTCAACGGCGTGCCAGCATCGGTGGCCGAAGTCCAGCCGTCCGAACCGACGATCGGTTCGCCCCCGGAAAAGGCCCTGTCTAGAGGAGGCGGCTCACGTTCAATGACTGGCACTGCCCGGCCCACACCCGCCGTCATCCTCGGGCTTGTCCCGAGGATCTGCCAAGGGTGGTTGTGAAGGGGACGCTTCAGGGAAGGTTCTAAACGTCGAGCCAATAGCAGCGGCAATAGATCCTCGGGACAAGTGTAAAGCCCGGAGACATTCCTGACAGATGTTCATAGACATGCCTGACAGTCATTGTCTTTTGAGGAGGTCGATAAGC
>NZ_JAUSUW010000013.1 GCF_030814435.1 Peteryoungia aggregata LMG 23059 | reverse complement strand
GCGAGGACATGTCGCCCGGTCTGGAGCACGGACGCGGCGAGGCCGGGGCTGACGACCATGACTGATATCCTCCTCGGGCTCGTCCCGACCTATGGGCTGTGGCTCATCATGGGTGCATTGCTGCTGTCGTGCCTGGCGCTGCCGGTGCCCTCCTCGATCCTCGTGATGACCGCAGGCGGGTTTGCCTCCAGCGGTGATCTGGTGTTGTGGCAGGTTCAGATCTCAGCCTTTGGCGGCTTCGTGATCGGTGACCAGCTTGCCTATGGGCTGGCGCGCAAGGGTGGTGCTCCGCTATTGGCAAGCTTGCGTCGGCATCCGCGCATGGAAGGGCTATTCGGGAAGGCCGAGGCGCTGCTTAACCGCCGGGGGCCGGTGGCGGTGTTCCTGAGCCGCACCGTGTTCAGCCCGCTTGGTCCCTATATGGGTTATCTCTCGGGCGCACTGTCTCTGCCCTGGGCCTCCTTCACGCTTGCAGCCGTTCTCGGTGCCGTGTGCTGGTGCTGCGGTTACAGCCTGCTCGGCTATGTCTTCGCCAGCCAGATCGCCCAGGTCGCCTCGCTCATCGGCAATGCGATCGGCATCGTGCTGCTCGGCACCCTGGTGCTCGTGACCGGTTTCCATCTCTGGCGCAGCTGGCGGCGGGAGAGGGGTGAGCCTTCCTAGAAAAATTCTGCGACCGGCGACGGAAATGTATGAGGGCGCCGTTCAACAGGCAATTCAATCCATGGCCAATGTGGCCGCTTCCACGACTTTGGAGCACCCTATGAACAGACGTACCTTCCTCGTCAGCCTTGCAGGCCTCGGTCTTGCCGCTGCCACGCCCCGTCTTGTCCTTGCCGTCGAGGGCGGCGCTGGAATTCAGGCCGTGACCGCCATCACGCAGGTCTTCGGCAATGGTCAGCGGTTGACGGCGCTGGCGCTTGAATACGGCACGGAGATCGAGACGGCCGCTCTGTCTGCGGACGCATTTACCGTTGCGGACCGCGCAGTGACGCGCGTCTATGCCAACACGACGGCAGATCTTTCTGCCGAAGGCCGCAACGGCCGCTTCGTCATTGTCGAACTGTCGCCCGAGGATGCGGCAGCGCCGACCTATATCCAGGTGAAGCGCGACATCATTCACAAGAAGGCCGAGGCGAGTGTGATCCAGGCCGAGGCAGTCAAGACGGTTGCGGGCGATGAGATTGCTGCAAACGATACGGCCTTCTCGAACACAACGCAGAAGAACCTGATCGTCGACGAGTTCAAGCCGCTCGTCTACACCGACCCGGCGAGTGGCAAGACGCTCGCCTACAATCTCTTCATCCCACGCGACTACGACCCGTCGAAGCGCTATCCGCTGGTCAATTTCATGCATGATGCGGGTGTGACCTCGACTGAAGTCGACCGCACGCTTGTACAGGGACTGGGCGCAGTCATCTGGGCCTATCCGGCGGAACAGGCAAAGCGTCCCTGCTTTGTCGTGGCGCCGCAGTTTCCCGAGCAATTCGTCAACGACCAGTCGGACGAATCGCCCTATCTCGACCTCGTGGTCGGGCTGGTGAAGGCGGTGGCAGCGGAATACTCGATCGACGAGAGCCGTCTCTATACGACGGGCCAGTCGGGCGGCGGCATGCTGTCGATCGCGATCAACATCAAGTATCCGGATCTGTTTGCCGCGTCCTTCCTCGTCGCCTGCCAATGGGCACCGGAACTCTGCAAGCCGCTCGCCACCGACAAGATGTGGGTCGTGGTCAGCGCCGGCGACGCCAAGGCCTATCCGGGACAGAACGCCATCATGGAGGTTCTCGAAGCCGAAGGCGCCAAGGTCTCCCGGGCGGAATGGAACGGTCGGGCGACGCCCGCAGACCTCTCTGCTGCGGCAGCCGAGCTGGAAAAAACCGGCGGCACACCGATCCTCTATGCACATTTCGCAACCGGCACCGTGCATCCTGAGGGCCAGGAGGACAGCCCCGCGGCCAACCACGTCAACACCTGGCGGATCGCCTACGAGATCGACCATATCCGCGACTGGCTGTTTCGGCAGGTCAGGGGGTGACAGCCACCCGTCTAGGAGCGCTGGATGATGGGTTCAGGCATCTGTTTTCGCGCCTGCCTGACCTCTTCACGTTGAGGGACTGGACGACACCAGTCCCTTTCACGCGCCCCTTCGACCGAATTGCAAGCCCATCTGCGCTACACGGTCAGAGACAGGACGTGTGCCTCCTGCGACTCTGCCGGGCTCTTCCGTCGCCTTGGATGGCCCCGCAGGGCTTCATGGCTGGAATTGCCGACGGCGCCAGTCGGCGGGGGCATGGCCCGTGCGCTTGCGGAAGAAGCGGGAAAAATAGGCGGGGTCCTGGAAGCCGATCTCTCTGCCGATATCCTCCACCGGCCTGATGGTGAACATCAGCAACCGTTTTGCTTCCAGGATCCTTCGCTCCATGAGCATGTCCTTGACGGACTGTCCGAATGTCTCGCGCGCCGCCTTGTCGAGCAGGTGAGGGGTGGTGGCAAGCAGCTCGACATAGCCCGAGACCGGGATGTCATCGCGATAGTGCCGGTCGATTGCGCGCCGGAGGGCGGCGGCAAGCCTGACCGAGGGGGTGGCCTCTGCCATGCCCGTGCCGCCCGCCAGTCTGTCGATCTGCGAGAACACCACGGCGAGTAGGCTTGAGAGCAGTTTCTGGCTGGTTGCGGATGTGTCCCGGTAGTCGTCGACCACCATGCCGATCAGTGCGGCGAGCCGCTGCCAGGCGGGATCCGATCCCGCGCCGGTGAGCAGGCAGGGGCGATCGAGGTTGAGGTCCACCTGCGGCTGGAGGCTGCGCAGCAGGTCGTCGGACATGGAGATCACGGCGGCATCCGACATGTCCTCCACATCGAAGCCATGCACCACGCTTGACGGCACGAAACTGACGGTCGGGGCGGAAAAACTCCAAGTGCGGTCTTCAATTCGATAGCTGCCCTTGCCGCGCAGCCAGTAGGTGATCTGCCCCATCTGCGGGTGCTGATGCGGCGCAACATGGCCGAAATGCACGCTTCTTCGGTCCATGACGGTTTCGACATGAACAAATCCGACATCCAGCGTGCGGGTTGGCTCGCCATAGACGAAGAAGGAGGGGATGCCGGCTTTTTCTGTCATGCCGGAAAAAGTACCAGCGATTTGGTCCATTTGTCCATGGAGGCAGAGGCGGGTCGGACTTAACCTTTGTCAGGAATTCAAGGGAGGATCCCATCATGCGTTCAGAAGATCACCGCAGCGACAAGACCCGTCCGTTCACCGGCGTGGAATATCTCGCGAGCCTCAGGGACGGCCGCGAAGTCTATATCAATGGCGAGCGGGTGAAGGACGTGACGACGCATCCCTCGATGCGCAATTCGGTCCGCTCGCTGGCCCGGCTCTACGATGCGCTGCATGATCCGGCGACGAAGGATGTCCTGACGGCACCGACCGATACCGGCAATGGTGGCTATACGCACAAGTTCTTCAAGCATGCGCGCTCGGTCGATGATCTCGTGGGCCAGCAGACGGCGATCGACCAGTGGGCGCGCCTCACCTATGGCTGGATGGGCCGTACTGCCGACTACAAGGCGTCCCTGATGAACACGCTGTCGGTCAATGCCGAGTGGTATGGCGACTATGCGCAGAATGCCCGCAACTGGCATGACCGCACGCAGGAGGCCGGCCTCTTTCTCAACCATGCCATCGTCAATCCGCCGATCGACCGGCACAAGCCGGCCGAGCATGTGAAGGATGTTTTCGTCCATGTGACGAAGGAGACGGATGCGGGCATCTATGTTTCCGGTGCCAAGGTGGTCGCCACCTCTTCGGCGCTGACGCATTACAATCTTCTGGCGCAGGCCTCTGCCACCGTCACGGAAGACCCGTCCCTTTCGCTCACCTTCATCGCCCCGATGAATGCACCTGGCGTCAAGATGTTCTGCCGGACCTCGTATGAGGAGACCGCAAACCTGACCGCTCAGCCCTTCGACTATCCGCTCTCCTCGCGCTTTGATGAAAACGACGCAATCCTTGTCCTCGACAATGTCTTCGTGCCCTGGGAAGACGTGCTGATCTACAAGGATGCCCGTCGCATCCTGTCCTTTACCGTCCTGTCCGGCTTCATGCAGGGCTTCTGCTTCCAGGGTTGCGGCCGCTTCGTGGTGAAGCTCGAATTCCTCGCCGGGCTTCTGGCCAAGGCGCTGCGCGCCACGGGCGGCGATGCGTTTCGCGGCAACCAGGCCATGCTCGGCGAAGTGATCGCGCTGCGCCACAAGTTCAAGGCCTTCTCTGACACGATGGCGCGCAATCCCGTCGACTGGGTGGGCGGAGCAAAGCTGCCCAACCTCGAGGCTGCCCTCTGCTACCGCACCTTCATGTCGGATGCCTATCCGCGCATCATCGATATCGTGCGTCGCTCGATTGCCTCCGGTCTCATCTATCTTCCGTCCTCGGCCAAGGATTTCGCCAATCCGGAGATCGACCGCTATCTGTCGCAATATGTGCGCGGCTCCAACGACATGGGCCATATCGAGCGCATCAAGATCATGAAGCTGCTGTGGGATGCGACGGGCACCGAGTTCGGCGGGCGCCACGCGCTCTATGAGCTGAACTATGCCGGCTCGCCGGAGGATGTGCGTCTGCAGGTGCTGAAGGGCGCCGAAAAGGGCCGCATCCTGCGCGACATGGAGGCACTGGTCGACACCTGCATGGGTGATTACGACGAGAAGGGCTGGACCGGCGAGACCTGGCTGCAGCCGCTCGATGGACGGGCAGGCGATCTGCTTAACGCTGCGGAGTGAGGTTGTCATGAACCATCCCATCTCCAAGGGCGAATTTCGCGATGCCATGGCGCGTGTCTGCGCACCGGTCAATGTCATCACCACCAAAGGCCCCGCCGGACGCGGCGGGTTCACCGCCACCGCCATGTGTTCGGTGACCGATGAGCCGCCGACGCTGCTCGTCTGCATGAATGCGCGCTCTGCCCAGGCGGGGCTGTTCGTCGAGAACCGGCGCTTCTGCGTCAATGTCCTGACGCCTGATCACCGGGATCTGGCCGGCCTGTTCGCCGGTCAGCAGAGTGACATGGAGGCACGATATGCTGCTGCCGACTGGACCGAGTTTCCATCCGGCAACCAGGCGCTGAGCGATGCCATGGTGTCCTTCGACTGCCGGCTGGTCGAGGCGCGGCTGGTGGGCACGCACAATGTCCTAATCGGCGAGGTCGTGGACATCCGCTGCCGCAAGGATGGCCAGGCGCTGCTCTATTTCGATCGAAGCTATGTTCACGTTGCCTCACAGGCAGCACTGCATGGCGGTTGATCCAGGCCTTCCCGGATCGTCCCTTGCGCGGTTGTAAAAAAGGGCTTGACTTTCGCCCATATGCTTAACATGTTAAATGAAAGTCTTGGAGGAGACATGCCCCATCTCACCGTTGAATACTCGGCCAATCTGGATGGCCGCGCCGATCTCGCTCGGCTGTGTGACGCTCTTCTCGCCACGCTGATTGAGACGGGCCTGTTCGAAGTCGGGGCCGTGCGTGTGCGGGCGCTGAGATCTGAGGTCTATGCCATCGCAGACCGGCTGCCGGAAAATGCCTTCGTCGATCTCAATCTTCGCATCGGCAAGGGGCGCTCGGATGACGAGAAGAAGCGCACCGGCGAGGCATTGTTTGCCTGCGCCACCCGGATGCTTTCGCCGCTTTTTGAGACCCCGCATTTCGCGCTGTCACTCGAAATCCGCGAGATCGATGCGGATCTGAGCTGGAAGAAAAATGCCATCCATCCGCGTCTGCGCGGCCAGTAACAACCAGGAAACGCCGCCTTTCGGGCCGGCTTCGAGGATCATTGCATGTCCAAACTGCAGGAAAATATCGAGAAGGCGAAAGCCTATCTGGCTCGCTTCAAAGAGGCTGGCGTGCTGAACCGCATCGGCGGCGAAGATGTGGCTGCAGCCGATGGCACGACGTTCGAAACCATTTCGCCGGTTGATCTGCAGCCGCTTGCGAAAGTGGCGCGTGGCAAGGCTGCGGATATCGACCGGGCCGCCAAGGCGGCAAAGGCTGCGTTTGCCGATTGGGCCGCAATGCCGGGCGATCAGCGCAAGAAGCTGATGCACAAGATTGCCGATGCCATCGAGGCCCGCGCGGAAGAGATCGCCTTTGTCGAGGCGATGGATACCGGGCAGTCGCTAAAATTTATGGCCAAGGCAGCGCTTCGCGGTGCGGAAAACTTCCGCTATTTCGCCGACCGTGCCCCGGAAGCGCGCGATGGCAGGAGCATTCGTGCGCCGGGCCAGGTGAACATCACCACCCGCGTGCCGATCGGTCCGGTTGGCGTGATCACGCCGTGGAACACGCCCTTCATGCTGTCGACCTGGAAGATTGCACCGGCGCTTGCGAGCGGCTGCACCATCGTCCACAAGCCGGCTGAATTTTCGCCGCTCACCGCCCGTCTTCTGGTGGAAATTGCCGAAGGCGCCGGTCTGCCGAAGGGCGTGTGGAACCTCGTCAACGGCTTCGGCGAAGATGCCGGCAAGGCGCTGACCGAACATCTGCTGATCAAGGCGATCGGCTTTGTCGGCGAAAGCCGCACCGGCTCTATGATCATGAAACAGGGTGCCGATACGCTGAAGCGCGTTCATTTCGAGCTTGGCGGCAAGAACCCGGTGATCGTCTTTGCCGATGCCGATCTGGAGCGGGCAGCCGATGCTGCCGTCTTCATGATCTACTCGCTGAACGGCGAGCGCTGCACATCGTCCTCGCGTCTCCTGGTCGAAGAGGGCGTCTATGACCGCTTCACCGCATTGGTGGCGGAAAAGGCCAAGCGTATCAAGGTTGGTCATCCGCTTGATCCGGAAACCGTGATCGGCCCGCTGATCCATCCGGTGCATGAGAAGAAGGTTCTCGACTATATCGAGATCGGCAAGTCGGAGGGCGCCACGGTTGCCGCCGGCGGCGCGAAGTTCGCAGGGCCGGGCGGCGGTTGCTATGTTTCGCCGACACTGTTTACCGGCGCCAACAACCAGATGCGCATTGCCCAGGAAGAGATTTTCGGCCCGGTGCTCACGGCCATTCCGTTCAAGGATGAAGCGGAGGCGCTCAACATCGCCAATGACGTTCAATATGGTCTGACAGGCTATCTCTGGACCTCGGATGTTACTAGGGCCTTCCGCTTCACCGATCATCTCGAAGCCGGAATGATCTGGGTGAATTCGGAAAATGTCCGCCACCTGCCGACCCCGTTTGGCGGTGTCAAGAATTCCGGCATCGGCCGTGATGGCGGTGACTGGTCTTTCGATTTCTACATGGAAACCAAGAACGTCGCCTTTGCCACGGTGCCGCATGCCATCCAGAAGCTGGGCGGCTGATCAGGCTTTCGAATCCATTACAGGCGCGCGGCGGAGGGCCGCGCGGCCATCACCCCAGTCATTGACCGGTCGGCAATGTCCGTTCCGGTGCCCGAGGAGGAAACCATGCCGCTGCCGCAATTCAATCTCTACCCGGCCTTCAACACCGTGCGTCTCAGCCACGTCGAATTCGTGGTGAAGGATCTGGCTGCCAGCCGCGCCTTCTATGCCGATCTTCTCGGCCTTCAGGTCACGGATGAGGATGCCGATACCGTCTATCTGCGGGCGCTGGAGGAGCGCGGCCATCACTGCATCATCCTGAAGAAGGGCGATGTCTCGGCGGTGAACTATCTGGCCATGAAGGTCTATGACGAGGCCGATCTCGACAAGGCCAAGGCCTATTTCGAGGCGAAAGGTCACAAGACCGCCTGGGTCGAGCGTCCTTTCCAGGGCCGCACGCTGCGCACCACGGACAATTTCGGCATTCCGCTGGAATTCTACTACAAAATGGACCGCCTGGCGCCGATCCATCAGAAATATGCGCTCTATCACGGCGTAAAGCCGCTGCGCATTGATCACTTCAACTGCTTCACCCCGGATGTTGACGCCTCGGTCGCCTTCTACAACGACATCGGATTCCGGGTGACGGAATATACCGAAGACGATGAAAGCAAGAAGCTTTGGGCCGCCTGGATGCACCGCAAGGGCGGCGTGCATGACATGGCCTTTACCAATGGTCTTGGCCCGCGCCTGCATCACACCGCCTTCTGGGTGCCGACGCCGCTCAACATCATCGATTTGCTCGACCTGATGTCGACGTCAGGCTATCTTGCCAATATCGAGCGCGGTCCGGGCCGCCACGGCATTTCCAATGCCTTCTTCCTCTATATCCTCGATCCCGACGGTCACCGTATCGAGATCTATTGCTCGGATTACCAGACCGTCGATCCCGATCTCGAGCCGATCAAGTGGGACCTGAAGGATCCGCAGCGCCAGACGCTCTGGGGCGCACCGGCGCCGAAGTCCTGGTTCGAGCACGGAAGCGTCTTTGCTGGCGTTGAGCCGACCGCCTCTCTTTTGAAGGCGTCGCCGATCATCGCCCCTTGAGGCAGCACTCATGGGCAGCCTGCAGCCAGGTTGCCCGTCCCATTCCGCGAGAGAAGGCATAGCCATGACCCATCCCCGCTTCCTCAGCTTCTCCACGTCCGCCGGTCGCCCCGGCTATGGTCTTGTCAGCGGCGATGGTGTCGTCGATCTCTCGGCGCGCCTCGGGGATCGCTATCCAAGCCTTCGGGAGGTGATCGAGGATGGCGCGCTCCTGCGGCTGGCCGATGAATTCGGTGACGTGGCTGCGGATTTTCCGGTGGACGAGGTGACATTCGGCATCCCTGTTCCGGCTCCGGAAAAGATCATCTGCGTCGGCGTGAACTTTCCCGACCGCAACGAGGAATACAAGGACGGGCAGGCGGCACCCAGCAACCCCTCGCTGTTCATCCGCTTTCCGCGCTCCTTTACCGGCCATGACCGGCCACTGATCCGTCCGCCGGAAAGTCACCAGCTTGATTACGAGGGCGAAATCACCATCGTCATCGGCAAGGGCGGTCGCCGCATTCCGGAAGCCGAAGCACTCAGCCATATCGCGGCGCTGACGCTGTGCAACGAAGGCACGCTGCGCGACTGGGTGCGCCATGCCAAGTTCAACGTCACCCAGGGCAAGAATTTCGATGCCTCCGGGTCCATCGGCCCCTGGCTAGTGCCTTACACCGATGAAAGCCAGCTTGCCGATATCAAGCTTGAAACCAGGGTCAATGGTGAGGTGCGCCAGAGCGACCGCACCAGCCGGATGATCTTCTCTTTCCGGAAGATCATCAACTACGTCTCCACCTTCACGACGCTGGTTCCCGGCGACGTGATCGTCTGCGGCACGCCGACGGGCGCCGGCGCTCGCTTCGATCCGCCGATCTGGCTGAAGCCGGGCGATGTGGTGGAGGTGGAAGCCGAAGGCATCGGACTGTTGCGCAACACGATTGCCGACGAGGTGCTGTGACATGCTGACGAAGGACCAGATCGCCGCTGCTGCCGGGAGCCTGGATGAGGCCGAGCGTACGCGCGTTCAGACCGGGCTGTTGTCGCTGAAGCATCCGGACATCACTATGGACGACGCCTATGCCATTCAGGCCGCCTGGGTGCAGAAGAAAGTGGCAGCTGGTCGAAAGGTGATCGGCTGGAAAATCGGGCTGACCTCCAAGGCCATGCAATATGCGTTGAACATCAATATCCCTGACTCCGGCGTGCTCTTCGACGACATGGTATTCGAGGACGGCGCGACCGTGCCGAAGGACCGCTTCATCCAGCCGCGCATTGAGGCGGAAATCGCCTTCGTCATGAAGGCGCCGCTGAAAGGGCCTGATGTGACTGTCTTCGACGTGCTGAACGCCACCGATTACGTGACGCCTGCACTGGAAATCCTCGATACGCGCATCCTGCGCATCGATCCCGAAACGAAGAAGGCACGCAATGTCTTCGACACGATTTCCGACAATGCCGCCAATGCCGGCATCGTCACCGGTGGGCGCGCTATGCGGCCGGACCAGCTCGACATGCGCTGGATGGGTGCCATCGTTTCGCGCAATGCGGAAGTGGAAGAGACCGGCCTTGGCGCCGGTGTTCTCAACCAGCCGGCCCGCGGTGTGGCCTGGCTGGCCAACCGGCTTGCCCAATATGGCGATGGTATCGAGGCCGGGCAGATCGTGCTCGCGGGCTCCTTCATCCGGCCGGTCGAAGCGCGGCATGGCGATACGATCATCGGTGATTTCGGGCCTTACGGGACCGTCAGCCTCTACTTCGAATAGGGAATGGAGATCTCATGCCAGCACCCCGCAATGTCTTCAAACAGGGCCTGAAAGAGGGCCGGGTCCAGATCGGCCTGTGGCAGGCGCTCGGCAGCCCGAACACCGTGGAGATCTGCGCCGGTGCCGGTTACGACTGGCTGCTGCTCGATGCCGAGCACGGACCGAATGACGTGCCTCGACTGGCAGAGCAATTGAGGGCGATGCGGGGTTCGGCGTCGCATCCGATCATCCGCCCACCGATTGGCGAGACATGGGTGATCAAGCAGATGCTGGATATCGGCGCGCAGACGATCCTTGTGCCCATGGTCCATGATGCGGCGCTGGCCGCCGAGATGGTGAAGGCCGTGCGTTACCCGCCGCAGGGCGTGCGCGGGGTAGGGGCCGCACTGGCGCGCGCCTCAGATTTCAACCGCATTCCCGACTATCTGCAGACGGCAAACGACGAGATCTGCCTGCTTGTGCAGGTGGAGAGCAGGATTGCGATCGACAATCTCGATGCCATCTGTGCAATCGAGGGTGTCGATGGTGTGTTTATCGGACCCGCCGATCTTGCCGCCGACCTGGGTTTTCTCGGCAGACCCGGTGCGCCTGAGGTGCAGCAGGTCGTGGAGAGGTCGATTGCTCGTATCGTCGCCTCCGGCAAGGCCGCCGGGATCCTGATCGGCGATCTGGGCCTGGCCAAACGCTATGTGGAGCTCGGGGCTCTTTTTGTCGGGATTGGCAATGATGTCGGCCTGCTCAGCACCGCGGCTTCCCGTCTCCTCAAGGATTTCCGGGACGCGGAGCCGGCGAGGCCGACCCCGACGCTCAACGTCTACTGAGGCAGTCTGAAGGCGTTCGTACCGCGCTCGTGCGTGGACGTGCTTGTGTGCGGGTGGCGATCGAGATCGCGGGGCATCACCCAAGACGAGTCGGGGAAGCTGAGATTCTGTCCAAGGCTCATCTCGCGTGAACCCGTTCGAGATGCCCGAGGTTTCGGGGATCAACCTGGCGCGGCGACGCGCTACAGGCGTAGTTCAGCCAATTCGTCCAGCATGTCGAGCAATGCGTCCACCCGCTCGCGGCCGAATTGCGCGTCTATTTCCGCATAGACGCGGCGGCTGTCGGGCATGACCGTTTCGAACATCGCAATGCCGGCCGGCGCGAGGCGCAGCAGCACGCGGCGGCCATCCGAGGCATCCTTGTGCTTCGTGATGAAGCGACGCTGTTCGAGCGACTTGATCATCCGCGTCAGGCTTGGTGCGAGGATCGATGCCTTCTCGGCAACCTCGCTGGCATCCAGTTCGCCCGCGCCATGCAATACACGGATCACGCGCCATTGTTGCTCGGTCAGATCATGCTGCGCGAGGATAGGGCGAAAATGGCTCATGACCGCTTCACGGGCTCTGAGAAGGCCGATTGTCAGCGATCGGCGCCGCTCCGGCGTGGGGGCAGGTGGGTTGGTCAATGGCTCACATCTGTTGGCGGGGCAGGATTATACTTCGCTGTTTTATCCGGTATTTTCGATGTTTGTTCAATCAAAAGCAGTCCGTTTGTCGTGGCGGGCGTCGCACTCTTGTGGATGGCCGCGCTGCCCATCCCGCCAAGGTGAAGTGGACAGGCCTCAGAGCCGCAACACGATCATCTCGATGATACCCAGAGCGGTTCTCACTCTCTCTGCCGGGGGGGGATGCCGAGCGCGATGGTCGGCCGGGATGGCGCTAGCTGCTCCGTCCCGCCACGGTGGTTCCCATGGTCAGGCAGATGTCGATCAGATCGACGGGACGTTGGGCGTCGGGCGGGGAGGTTGCGAGAGCGGCCTTGGCTGCCCTGCGACCGATTTCCATCAGCGGTACCTCAATGGTGGTCAATCTTGTTGTCAGGGAATGGGGCAGTGCCGTGCCGTTGAAGCCGTTGACCGAAATCGTATCGGGCACTGCTATCCCCGCCTCGATCATGAAGCGCAAGCCGCCGATCGCCATGGCATCGTTGAGATAGTGGATCGCTTGCGGCATCTCGCCCTGTTCGATCAGTTTCCTGGTCAGGACGTAGCCGGTTTCCGCAGTCCGCGGCAGGCTGGAATCCGTCAGTTTCTGCAAGGTGGCGCCGGCTCCGGAGAGGGCGACCGAATATCCTTCGAGCCGACAGGCAGCACAGAGGTCACGGTCGAGTTGTGATCCGACATAGGCGCAGCCGGTGAGGCCAGCCTCAATAAAGACCTGGGCTGCCAGCCAGCCTGCCCTGAGGTGGGAGAGGCCAACGGTTGCGTCGAGGTCCGGGTGGTCGCCGTCCCACAGATGGATGGCGCGGATGCCGGACCGGCGCAGCAGTTGCGCGGTCCGTTCGTCGCGCGCCAGTCCTCCTGTCAGGATCAGTGCGGCCGGCTTCATTGTCAGCATCATGTGCACGATGCGCAACTCGCTTTCCGGATCGAAGAAACTCTCTCCGATGAAGGCCGTATAGCCTTCGGCGTTCAGGACTTCGTTTATTCCGGCAAGCACACCCGCATAGACCTGGTCGCCAATGGACGGGATGACGATGCCGATCAGAGAACTCGTCTGTGACGAGAGCGCCCCGGCCAGCCGGTTGGGAACATAACCCAGCTCCTCGGCGATTTGCGTCACGCGAGCCCGCGTTTCGGTCGCTATTCTACCTGTGCCGCGCAAGACTTTCGAGACGGTCATGCTGCTGACGCCGGCGGCCTTGGCCACGTCGGCGATCGTGATCGTACGGGGGAAATGCGGGACTTGACTCATAGCAATGTTATCGATACCAATTTGGGTTAACGATAACCCATTGTCGGGTTTGACGCAACGAGTCTTCGGGGAGGAGGATCTCATGCGACGTCTGTTTCAGGCGATCTGGTCGATGATCGACATCCTTATGGCGGTCATTCTTGCAGCCATGATCGCTCTTGTCTTTGCCAATGTGGTTCTGCGCTACGGCTTTTCGTCGGGCATACGACAGTCGGTCGAGTTGGCCCGATTGTGGTTCGTCTGGATCGTCATGCTGGGTGCTGCCGTCGTCTTGCGCCGTGGTGAGCATCTCGCCGTTGCCGAGTTTTCCGAAGCGATGATGCCGCGGGCTGTCCCAATCCTGCGCCGGCTTTGCTGGGTCGTGGTCATGGTTGCTGTCGGCATGCTGTTCATCGGCGCGCTCAATCAGACCATGGCGAACTGGAACAACCTGTCGCCTCTGACGGGGCTGCCGTCTGGTCTCTTTTACCTCGCCGGCGTCGTCTCGTCTGTTTTGATGGCCTCGATCGCCATCGTTCGCTTCATCGATCCGATGAGCATAGATGCTCGCATTGCAGAGGATACCAAGGAATGACTCTTATCCTGTTCCTCGGCGTTCTGTTCGTCGCGATCCTTGCTGGGCTTCCCGTCGCCTTTGCTCTCTTGCTTTCCGCCATGGCGCTCATGCTGCATCTGGGCACGTTCAGCCCCGATATCCTGGCGCAGGGGCTGATCAATGGCGTGGATAGCTTCCCGCTGCTCGCCATCCCATTCTTCCTCGTGGCCGGCGAGGTGATGTCCAAGGGTGGGCTTTCGGAGCGCATCGTCCGCCTCGCGATGACGCTTGTCGGCCACAAGCGCGGTGGCCTTGGCTATGTTGCCATTCTGACCGCGATCGTTCTGGCAGGACTGTCAGGATCAGCCGTTGCCGATGCGGCAGCACTGGTGGCGATCCTCTATCCCATGATGCGCAAGGCCGGCTATCCGGAAGGTCGAAGCCTAGGCCTGCTCGCATCGGGTGGCATCATTGCGCCGATCATTCCTCCGTCTCTGCCGCTGATCCTGATCGGTGTTGCTGGCAATATCTCGATCGCCAAGCTGTTCATGGCCGGCATTGCGCCGGGCCTGATGATGGGCGTGACGCTGATGGTCGTCTGGTCCTACATCATGCGCAACGAACAGATCGAGACCCTTCCAAAGGCGAGTGGCAAGGAAAGGCTGGCAGCGCTGAAGGACGGTATCTGGGCGCTGCTCCTGCCGGTGATCATCATCGGCGGCATTCGCTCCGGTGCCTTTACGCCGACCGAAGCTGCCGTGGTGGCCGCAGTCTATGCGATCATCGTGTCGACCGTTGTCTATCGCGCTCTGACCTGGAAGATCCTGCTCGAAGTGCTCGTCACGGCTGGTCGTTCGACGGCTATGGTGATGTTCCTGGTCGGTGCGGCGATGGTCGCCGCCTGGCTGATTACCGTCGCCCAACTGCCGCAACAGCTGGCAGAAATGCTCCAGCCCCTTATCGACAGTCCGCGGCTGCTGATGCTGGTCATCATGCTGATCGTGCTCGCCGTCGGCATGGTGATGGACCTGTCTCCGACCGTGCTGATCCTGGTGCCGCTGTTCATGCCGGTGGTGAAGATGGCGGGCATCGATCCGGTCTATTTCGGGCTGATGTTCATCCTCAACTGCTCGATCGGCCTTCTGACACCTCCGGTCGGCACCGTTCTCAACGTTATCTGCGGGGTCGGACGCGTTCCGATGAGCGTGGCTGTGCGCGGCGTGGTGCCGTTTCTCTTCGCCTATGCCGCGCTGCTCGGCCTTTTCATCATCTTTCCGCAACTCATCACCGTACCCGCCAAATTCCTTGGCGGCTGAGACTTCACAACAGGGAGGAGCCTGACATGAAAATCTTGAAAGTGCTTGGACTGGCAACCGCAATCGCCTTCACCGGCGTTTCGGCTCATGCCGAAACAGAGCTGAAACTCGCGCATGCCGCCCCCGATACCGATCTGCAGCAGACCCTCTCCGTGTTCTTCAAGGAGCAGGTCGAAGCGCGCACGAACGGCTCGGTCAAGGTCACCATCTTCCCCCAGGGGCAGCTCGGCAACGATCAGGCGATGATCGACGGAGCCCGTTCCGGGATCATCGACATCGTGATGACGGGTCTCAACAACCTGACCGGGCTGGTGCCGGATGCCGGTGCATTCGAGCTGCCCTTCATGTTCCCCAACCGGGAACTTGCCTACAAGGTCCTCGACGGTGAGGTTGGGCAGGGTGTATCCGCCCAGTTTACCCAGCATGGTCTGAAAATGCTCGGCTATCCGGAAAACGGCTACCGCAACATGACCAACAATCGCGGTCCGATCCGCGTGCCGGCTGATGTTTCCGGGCTCAACATGCGCGTCAACAATTCCAAGGCCCTGAACGACATGTTCGCGGCACTCGGCGCCAATCCGACGCAGTTGCCTGTCGCCGAACTCTACACGGCGCTCGAGACGGGTGTGGTCGATGCGCAGGATCATCCGATCGGTATCGTGCTGTCCTTCAAGTTCAATGAAGTGCAGAAGTATCTCAGCATGACGCAGCATGCCTATTCCGCGCTGGCGCTCGCCATCAACGACGCCAAGTTCAACGGCCTGACCGCTGACGAGCAGAAGGTGATCCTCGACGTGGCCGCCGAAGCCATCGCCATGCAGCGCAAGCTGGCACAGGAGAAAGAGGCTTCGATGATCGCTGAGCTGCAGGCCGCCGGCATGGAGGTCAACACGGACGTGGATGCTGCTGCCTTCCAGGCTGCCGTCAAGCCTGTCTGGGATGGCTATACTGCGGCGAATGGCGACGCAGTCGTCAATGCAGTGCTCGCCACCCAAAAGTAACAGTCTGAAAACTGGCTAAGAGAAAGGGCGCATAATCAGCGCCCTTTTTTCATGCCATTACGGGCTCGATTGGCGACGCATCAGGATGGGTTCCAGAGCAATGGTCGCGGGGCCTTCCTGCGTGCCATCCAGAACATCAAGGATGAGCTCGGCCGCGCGTTTGCCGATCTCGCGGGGCAGCGGGTTGATCGTGGTAAGCGACGGCACGCAAATCCCGGCGATCTCGTAGTCGCCGAAGCCGGCGACAGCGATCTGTTGGGGGACATTCACACCGCGCCTCTGACATTCCGTCAGGGCGCCAAAGGCTGACAGGTCGGACACGCAGATGACGGCCTGGGTGTCCGGCAGCGTGTCCAACAATCGGCCCATGGCGTCGGCGCCTTCCCGCATGGAGATGGGCGGTGTGCCGGCCGCGATCAGTCGATCGGGATCCAGACCATGTGCCTGCATGGCCGCGATGAAGCCGGCCCGGCGATCCGTGCCACGGGTGTCGCGATCGGCATCGCCGCCGATGAAGGCAATCCGGGTGATCCCGACCGAGACGAAGTGGTCGACCATGGAGCGAACCGCTGCCGCGTTGGAGAAGCCGACGACATGACCGACGGGATTATCAGGCAAGTCCCAGGTCTCGATGACAGGTATGCCCGCATTTTCCAACAGACGCCGCGTTCGTGGGGTGTGGCGCCCGCCCGTCACGACGATCGCTTCCGGGCGGCGGCGCAGCAGTTGTTCGACCAGTCGCTCTTCTTCCTGGATGTCATAATCCGTATAGCCGAGCAGGATCTGCAGGCCGCGCTCCTTCAGCCCCTCCGACAGGCCGCGCACGGTATCGGCGAAGTTGGCATTGTTGATCGAGGGGATCGTCACGGCGACAAAATCGGTGCGCTGCGAGCGCAGGTTCGATGCGGTGCTGTCGAATACGTATCCGAGCGTATCGGCGGCTTCGAGGATGGCGCTGCGCGTCGCATCGCTCACCGAGGCGTCACGTTTGAACGCCCGGCTCACCGTCATGGGCGAGACGCCCGCAAGGCGGGCGACATCGGCCATGGTCGGTGTTTTGCGGGGCGTGTTCATACCATTTTGTTATCGTTATCTCTGGCGAAAATCCAGTGTCGCCGGAGAAGCCTCACAAGGGTGCGTATTCGTGCGCGGTCGTGACGTGGTGATGGATCTTGCCGGTGAAGAAGCGGGCAAGAACAGCCTCCGTTGCGGCACGTGCCTCGGTCCGAACAGGGCTTGCGAGGGCCGCTTCCACGCTCGGCAGATCCGGATAGCTGATAGCGAGGATCATCGGATATTCCGGCGCGCCGTCATCGCGGCTTTCAGCGAAGGTCACGCGGACGGATAGCGCGCCGGGAAACTGGCGCCACTTCGGCAGGATTTCGGCGAGGACAGCGGCGCGGAAAGCATCCGTCTGTCCTTCATGGATCTTGCCATCGAACAGTGCGTAGCGGGTGATCATGGGGCAATCTCCTTGTTGGGTCCCTTGAAATATTCCATCAGCGCGGCCTGGTCCTCGCCGCCGAGGCCGGCGGCGGTCAGCATGCGATGCACCTCGGCGCAGATCGCCGTCAGTGGCATTGAGGTGTGGGTGATCCGTGCCAGATCCTGGGCGGCGTTCAGATCCTTGACCATGTTGTCGATGCGGCCGGTACGGCGATAATCTCTGGCGGCAAAGCGCGGCATGTATTCCTGCAGCAGCGCGCTGTCGGCGCGGCCACCTTTGAGCGCCTGCGGGATCTTCTCAACATCGACGCCTGCTGCTTCGGCAAGCGCCGTCGCTTCCGCCACGGCTAGGAAGCCGAGGCCGCAGAGCACCTGGTTGATCATCTTGGTCGTCTGGCCGGCACCCGGGCCGCCCATATGGGTCTGGTTGCCGGCAAGCTTTGACAAGATGCTTTGCGTTTCCTGCACATCAGCTTCGGTGCCGCCCTGCATCAACGTCAACTGGCCGATCGCCGCTTTCGGAATGCCGCCGGACAGCGGACTGTCCACCCAGCGCAAGCCACGGGTCGCGCCTTCGGTCGCGAGCGCCTTGGTCGTCTCCGGATCGATCGACGACATGTCGATGATCAGTGTGCCGGTGCGAGCGCCATCGGCAACGCCCTGTTGCCCGAAGACGGCCGCGCGGACGATGGCTGCGGAATTCAGCGAGAGGATCACGGCCTTTGCCTGGCTTGCCGCATCTGCGGCGGACGAGGCCGCCACTGCGCCCTTGGCGACAAGGGCGGCGATTTTTTCGGGGTCACGATCGTAGACGATCAGATCCGTTCCGGTTTCGGCGAGGCGTGCACCGATGGCACCGCCCATGGCGCCGGCCCCGATCAGGGCGATCTTGTCTGTCATTGTGGGTTTCCTCCAAGATGGGACAGGACCTGTCCGACGATGGCGTCCATCGGTTGGTCGATTGTCACTTCGATGGCCTCGTCCGGTCCCGGTCGCTCCAGGGTGGCGAACTGGCTGTCGAGCAGTGACAGCGGCATATAGTGGCCGGCGCGGGAGGCCATGCGGGACGCTATGAGATCCCGATCGCCCGCGAGGTGTACGAAAGTGACGTCTCCACCAGCGCCGGCACGGATGCGGTCACGATAAGCGCGTCGAAGGGCGGAACATCCGATGATCAGCGGCGCCTCGCTCCTGAGTGCGTGGGCAATCCGATCCAGCCAAGGCCAGCGATCGTCATCGTTGAGCGGTATACCCTCCCGCATCTTCTCGACGGCCTCGACGCTGTGGAGATCGTCGCCGTCCCGGTAGGGAATGTCGAGCTGTTCTGACAGAGCGGCGCCGACGGTCGACTTGCCGCAGCCCGCCACGCCCATGATGACCAGACGCAAGCTCATAGCGATGCCGTGATCCCGCCGTCGACATAGAGGATATGTCCGTTGACGAAGCTGGATGCGTCGGAAGCGAGGAAGATACAGGCGCCCTGCAGCTCCTCGACCTTGCCCCAGCGGCCGGCGGGCGTGCGTTTTTCGAGCCAGGCGGAGAAGGTCGGATCGGCAACCAGGGCAGCATTCAGTGGGGTGTCGAAATAGCCGGGTGCAATCGCGTTGCAGTTCAGGCCGTGCTTGGCCCAGTCGGTGGCCATGCCCTTGGTCAGGTTGCCGACCGCCCCCTTGGTCGCGGTGTAGGGGGCAATCGAAGGGCGGGCGAGTGCGGTCTGAACGCTTGCGATGTTGATGATCTTGCCGCGACCTCGGGCGATCATGTGGCGGGCGACCGCCTGGCCGACATGGAAGACGCTGGCGATATTGGTCTGCAGCAGGCGTTCGAAAGCGTCGGCGGGAAAGTCTTCAAGCGGCGCGCGGTGCTGCATGCCGGCATTGTTGACGAGGATGTCGATTGCCTTGCCGGCGGCCTCGTAGGCATCGACGGCCGCGCGCACCGCATCGTGGTCCGTCGCATCGAAAGCGAGCTGGTCCGCGCCCTCAATCCGTGCGGCCGCATCCTTGAGTTTCGCCGCGTCGCGACCGTTGAGGACGATATCGGCCCCGGCGGCCTTGAGACCCTCTGCCAGCGCAAAGCCGATCCCTTGCGACGATCCCGTGATCAAGGCGCGTTTGCCTCTCAGGTCGAACAGGTTCAGTGCCACGGTTTACTCCCTTCAGTTTCGCTCTCGACAAGCGTCAGATGATTTGTATATGTTATCGATAACAATCGAAAGTCAAGCATCCCTGGGGAGAGACATCATGACCAAGCCCGACATCCTGCAGATGGGCCCCTATCCGGACTGGGACCAGATGCCGCTGGAGCAGAGCTTCCAGATGCATCGCTACTTCGAGGCCGCCGACAAGGCTGCCTTCCTGGCGGAAGTCGGTCCGAAGGTTCGCGGTATTGCGACCCGTGGCGAGCTCGGAGCGAATGCTTCTGTGATCGCTGCCTGCCCCAATCTCGAAGTCATCTCGGTCTATGGCGTCGGTTTCGATGCGGTTGATCTTGGCGCCTGCCGGGAGCGCGGCATCCGTGTCACCAACACGCCCGACGTGCTGACGAATGACGTGGCCGATCTCGGGGTCGCCATGATGCTGGTCCAGTCACGCGGGATGATTGGTGCTGAGACCTGGGTGAAGGACGGGTCCTGGGCGGCCAAGGGGCTTTATCCCTTGAAGCGTAAAGTCTGGGGGCGCAGGGCAGGGGTGCTCGGTCTCGGGCGCATCGGCTTCGAGGTCGCCAAACGGCTCGCCGGCTTCGACATGGAAATCGCCTACAGCGATGTCTCGGCCAAGGATTTCGCCAAGGATTGGGAATTCATTGCCGATCCTGTGGCGCTCGCGCAGCGCTCGGACTTCCTCTTTGTGACGCTGGCTGCCTCCGCTGCGACCCGGCATATCGTCGGTGCCAAGGTGATCGAGGCGCTGGGGCCAGAGGGCATGTTGATCAATATCAGCCGCGCCTCCAACATCGATGAGGAAGCCCTGCTGGAAGCGCTTGAAACGGGCAAGCTCGGCTCGGCTGCCCTCGATGTCTTCGAAGGTGAGCCCAATCTCAATCCGCGATTTCTGGCCCTGCCGAACGTGCTGCTCCAGCCGCATCATGCCAGCGGGACCATCGAGACCCGCAAGGCGATGGGCAAGCTCGTCCGTGACAATCTCACCGCGCATTTCGCCGGTGAAGCCCTCCTCACTCCGGTGCTCTGATGAAAGCCATCGTCATTCATGCTGCCCGTGATCTCCGGATCGAAGACCGCCCGGTGGAAGAGCCGCAAGCCGGCCAGCTGCGACTGAGCCTTGCGACCGGCGGGATCTGCGGGTCAGACCTGCACTATTACAATCACGGCGGCTTCGGCGCGGTGCGGCTGAAGGAGCCGATGATCCTTGGACATGAAGTCTCGGCCCGGGTCGAGGCCATCGGGCCCAATGTTTCCGGCTTCGAGATCGGGCAGCTTGTGGCCGTTTCGCCCTCGCGGCCCTGCGGCCAGTGCCGCTACTGCGGCGAGGGACTGCAGAACCAGTGCCTCAACATGCGTTTCTACGGGAGCGCTATGCCCTTCCCGCATATTCAGGGCGCTTTCCGCGAAAGCCTGGTGGCAGACGCCTATCAATGCGTCGATGCCACGGGGCTTTCTGCCGGCGAGGCGGCGATGGCCGAACCCCTGGCGGTGACCCTGCACGCCACGACGCGGGCGGGTAGCCTGTTCGGCAAGCGTGTTCTCGTCACGGGCTGCGGACCGATCGGTGTTCTCTCGATCCTCTCGGCCCGCCGGGCCGGGGCAGCGGAAATCGTTGCCACCGATCTTTCCGATTTCACGCTGGCGCTGGCGGCGAAGGTCGGGGCTGACAGGGTGATCAACACGGCCAAGGAGCCGGATGCGCTCTCGGCCTATGCGGGCGACAAGGGTACCTTTGATGTGCTGTATGAGTGCACCGGTGTTGCCGCAGCGCTTGCAGGCGCCATTCCGGCACTCCGGCCGCGGGGTGTCATCCTGCAGCTTGGTCTGGGTGGCGACATGACACTGCCGATGATGGCAATCACGGCCAAGGAGCTCGAACTCAGAGGCTCCTTCCGGTTCCATCAGGAATTTGCCATCGGCGTTGAATTGATGCGCAAGGGGTTGATCGACGTGAAGCCGCTGATCACGCATACGGTGCCGCTGGCAGAAGCCGAGAAGGGTTTTCTACTGGCTTCGGATCGAAGCCAGGCAATGAAGGCGCAGATCGCGTTTTCCGCCTGAGTGGCGCGAAGGTTCAGGGAGGAGTTTCATTCATGTCGTTTTTCGAAGTCATCGATCCGGTCTTCGCCACCTATGTGCTTGGCAATGCGCCGGTCAAGCGGCTCGCGACCGGGTTTGACTGGACGGAAGGGCCGGTCTGGTTCGGCGATGCCGGCTGCCTCCTGTTCTCCGACATTCCCAACAACCGCATCGTCCGCTGGAGCGAAGATGGCGTGACCACCTATCGTCAGCCCTCGAACTATGCGAACGGCCATACGCGAGACCGTCAGGGTCGCCTCGTGAGCTGCGAGCATGGAACGCGTCGGGTCACCCGCACCGAATGGGATGGATCGATCACGGTCATCGCAGACAGTTATCAAGGCAAGCGCCTCAACAGTCCGAACGACGTCATCGTTGCGCCTGATGGCGCGATCTGGTTCAGCGATCCGCATTACGGAATCATGACGGACTATGAGGGAGCGAAGGCAGCGCAGGAGCTGCCCTGTTCGGTGTATCGTGTGTCGCCGGATGGCGGGATCGAGGCCGTGATCACCGACATGCAGGGGCCTAATGGCCTCGCCTTCAGCCCGGATGGCAGCCGTCTTTATGTGGCGGATACAGGGCGTATGTTCTCTTCCGATCCTCAGCACATCCATGTGTTCGAGATGGTCGATGGCCGACCGGTGAATGGCCGGATTTTCCATGTGGTCACGCCTGGTTGCGCCGATGGCATGCGGGTCGATACCGACGGAAACCTGTGGTCCTCCGCAGCCGATGGCGTGCATTGCATCGCGCCGGACGGTCATCTGATGGGCAAGATCCTGGTGCCTGAAATGGTGTCGAACCTCTGCTTTGGCGGTCATTCGAAGCACCGGCTGTTCATCACGGCGACCACGAGTGTCTACTCGGTGGTGCTGAATCGGCGCGGTATCCAGGCCCCTTGAGGCGGACTTGGTGCCTTACACCGTCTCGCCGGGCACAAGGCGTGTCGGAACAAAGGTGACGGTCTGGACGGGCTCGCCCTTCAGCTTGGCGACAAGTGCTTCGGCGGCAGCCTTGCCGATGCTGGTCGTCGGCACGACGGTCGTGGTCAAACGCTTTTGCAGGATGGAGGCCGCCTCCATCCCGCCCCAGCCGGCGATGCCAATGTCTTCGGGCACACTCAAGCCGCGTGACTGGCAGAAGGCAAGACCGCCGATCGCCATTTCGTCATTGTGGAAATAGACGACGTCAAAGTCGTTCTTTCGGCTGAGCAGCGTCTCCAGCCCATAATAGCCGGCATAGAAGCCCGGCGCATCGTGCAGCATCTCGGCATCGACGAGCGGATGTCCGGCACGGGCGAGTGCGTCGCGGAACCCTTCGAAACGAGCCTGTCCCATCACGTCGGAGCGGGCGAGTGCGCCGACATAGCCAGCCTTGCGACGGCCACGCGCGAGAAGATGCCGGGCCATTTCGGCGCCGCAATCGGCATGGGAAAAGCCGACGGCCATGTCGATCGGGCTTGTGGTCAGGTCCCAGATTTCGACGACAGGCACGGCGGCACTGCGCAAAAGCTCGATCGTGCCGGGCGTGTGGTGGCGACCGGAGAGAATGAGGCCTGCCGGACGCCAGCTCACCACTTGCCGGATCCACGCTTCCTCTTCGATCATCGAATGATCGTTGGCGCCGATGATCAGCTGATAGCCGAGACGTCCAAGCGCCCGGTCGACGCCATCCAGCACATGGCCGAACAGCCCTGATGTCAGGCGCGGGACGCACATACCGACCAAAGTTTCCGCCTGATCCGAGCCAAAGGCGGCAGCAAGCCGGTTCGGGACATAGCCCAGTTGTGCAGCGATCTCCATGACCTTCCGGCGCGTCTCGTCGGAGAAGCCGGACCCGTCGCGCAGGACGCGACTGACCGTCATCTTCGATACGCCAGCGGCACGGGCGATGTCTTCGAGATTGGCCTTCATCGGGGCTTCTGCCACGATGAGACAGGGCGGTGAACACGCGGCATGTTATCGATAACTTTTTTCTTGACTCGGCAAATGATGCAAGTACGTTAGTTACGTTACCGGTAAACCTGACGCAAGATCTGGATCCGGCATGGGAGGAGACACAGTATGCAACCGTCCGCAGACGGCCTGCTTTTCGATCGAATCGTGAAGTCCTTTGGTGGCACGCAAGCCCTCAAGGGAGTTTCGCTGAAGGTCGAGCGTGGCGAAATCGTCGCCCTGCTCGGCGAGAACGGAGCCGGCAAATCGACGCTCATCAAGGTCCTCGGCGGCATCCACCGCCCCGACGAGGGCGGCGTCTTCATCGATGGCGTGCCTTACGCCCATCAGGCCGGCAAGGCCGGCGGCCAGAAGGTCGCCTTCATCCACCAGGACCTCGGTCTGATCGAGTGGATGAGTGTTGCCGAAAACATTGCCTTGTCGCTTGGCTATGTGAAGAAGGGCCGTCGGATCGACTGGTCCGCGACCGAGGCTCTGGCCGACAAGGCATTGGCATTGGTCGAAGCCGATTTTTCGGCGACCGCGCGGGTTTCCAGTCTCACCCGTACGCAAAAGTCTCTGGTCGCCATTGCCCGGGCGCTGGCCGCCGACTGCGACTATCTCGTGCTCGACGAGCCGACCGCAAGCTTGCCCGCCGATGAGGTGGAGAGGCTGTTCGCCGCCCTTCGCCCGCTGAAGGTGCGTGGCGTCGGCATGATCTATGTCAGCCACCGGCTGGATGAGATTTTCCGTATCGCCGATCGGGTGGCAGTCCTGCGCGACGGTCAGATGGTCGGCATGCGCGCAATCGAACATACGACGCCGGAGGAACTGGTCGGTCTGATCGTCGGCAGAAAGGCGCGTGAGATTGCCCGTCCTGCCATTCTTGAAGGGCCGGCGATCCTGAAAGTTTCAGGTCTCGCAACGGGTGCTGTCGGCCCTGTCAGCTTCGAGATCCGACGCGGCGAGCTGCTGGGTCTCGCGGGCCTTCGCGGTGCCGGTCACGAGGATGTCGGCCGGGCGCTCTTCGGCCTCATCCCGCATGCGGGCAAGATTGCGCTTAACGGCGTTGCGCCGGACTTGAAAGATGCCGGAGCCGCAATGCGGTCGGGCATCGGTCTTGTGGCACGCGATCGGGTCGCCGAAAGTGTTGCGCCTGGACTCTCCATCCGCGAAAACGCGTTTCTCAATCCGTCGGCCACGGGGCGCCGTCTGCTGAGCCTGCTGTCGCCGAAGGCGGAAGATGAACTTGCCCATGAACTCGGCCGTCGTGTGGGCTTGTCACCCAATGATCCGACGCTCGCCATCGAGGCGCTCTCGGGTGGCAATCAGCAGAAGGTGGTTGTCGGCCGCTGGCTTGATTCCGGTCGCAGCCTGCTGATTGCGGAAGATCCGACCGCCGGCGTCGATGTCGGGGCCAAGGCCGAGATCTACCATCTTCTCTACCAGGCTCTCGCAAGCGGCATGGGCGTCCTCGTGGTGTCCACCGATTTCGAAGAGACCGCCAATATCTGCCACCGTGCCATCGTTTTCAGCCGCGGCCTGCCCGTGGCCGAGTTGAGTGGCGTCGAACTGTCAACCGAATCCCTGATCCAGGCCGCATCGGCCGGTGAAGCCGCCTGAGGACCGCCATGCCCGGTATCCAATCCAACGCCGTCGAACCCACCAAGGACGAATTGCGGGGCCTGTCGCCCGCTCGCAAGCTCGTGCGCCTCGCGCCCACCTATGGTCTCGTCATCCTGATGTTCGGCCTGATCCTGCTGTTCTCGATCCTGCTGCCGACCACATTCCCGACCATGCTCAATGTCAGGGCCATTCTGTCCGACAAGGCGATCATCGCGCTTCTGTCGTTGGCAGCGATGATCCCGATGGTCGCCGGCCGTATCGATCTGACGGTCGGCTACGGCATCGTGCTCTGGCATATTCTGGCGATTAGCCTGCAGACGCTCTACGGCTTCCCCTGGCCGGTGGCCGTTGCCATCGTGCTTGTGCTCGGTGTCGTGATCGGCGCGCTCAATGGTCTCCTTGTCGAGGTCGCGCGTATCGACAGCTTCATAGCAACCCTTGGCACCGGCACGATCCTGTACGCCCTCGCGCTCTGGCATACCGGCGGTCGCCAGATGGTCGGCGCGCTTCCAGATGCCTTCTACGCGATCAACGGCACCTTTGTTTTCGGCCTGCCAATCACTGCGATCTATGTGCTTGTCATCACGGTCGTGCTCTGGGTCGCGCTCGAATACACGCCGATCGGCCGGTATCTCTATGCGATCGGCGCCAACCAGCGCGCAGCCGAACTCAACGGCATTCCGACGCGCAAGTTCGTGATCGGGGCGTTTGTCACATCCGGCCTGATGACAGCGCTCGCTGGCGTGTTACTCGCCTCGAAGCTCAGGATCGGCCAGGCCTCGGTCGGTCTGGAATTCCTGCTGCCGGCGCTTGTCGGCGCCTTCCTCGGCTCCACCACCATCAAACCCGGACGCGTCAATGTCTGGGGCACCATCGTCGGCGTGATGATCCTCGCCGTCGGTATTTCCGGCATCCAGCAATTCGGCGGGAGCTTCTGGGTCGAGCCGCTGTTCAACGGCACGACCTTGCTGATCGCCATCGGGATCGCCGGTTACGCGCAAAGAAAGAAAGGCGCGAAGTCCAAATAAGTCCATTCAGCTACTTTGGGAGGAAACCATGCTGAAGAGAGCTCTTGCCGTATCGATCCTGGCGCTGACGGCCGCCATGCCTGCCCATGCCGACGCGATTTCGGATGCGATGGCAGAAGTCCAGAAATATGCCGGCGAGAAGACCACCTGGGATGGTCCGACCAGCGGCCCGACCGCCGCTGCGGGGAAGAAGATCGTCGTGCTCGCCGCCGACATGAAGAATGGCGGCATTCTCGGCGTCACCAACGGTATCCAGGAAGCGGCGGCCAAGATCGGTTGGGAGGTTACCGTTCTTGATGGCGCTGGTTCCGTGCAGAGCCGCGCTGGCGCCTTCGGTCAGGCGCTTGCGCTGAAGCCGGATGGCATCATCATCAATGGCTTTGATGCCGTCGAACAGCAGGCAGCTCTCAAGCAGGCCTGCGACGCCGGCATCCCGATGGTCAGCTGGCATGCCGGCCCGGTCATCGGCCCTGATCCGGCCAATTGCCTGTTCGCCAATGTCTCGACGGATGCGATGGAAGTCTCTGCCGCTGCCGGTAAATGGGCCTTTGCGGATGCTGGTGGCAAGCCGGGCGTCGTGATCTTCACGGACTCGACCTATGCAATCGCGATTGCCAAGGCCGACAAGATCAAGGAGACGATCGAGAAGCTCGGCGGCACGGTGCTCGAATATGTCGACACGCCGATCGCCGACACCTCAAGCCGCATGCCGACGCTGACGACTTCGTTGCTGCAGAAATACGGCGCAAGCTGGACCCATGCGCTGGCGATCAACGACATCTACTTCGACTTCATGGGGCCGAGCCTCGCCGCAGCCGGCGTTCCGGGCGATGGTGCACCGAAGGCGGTTGCCGCCGGTGACGGGTCCGAGTCCGCCTATCAGCGTATCCGCTCCGGCCAGTATCAGGCCGTGACGGTCGCCGAACCGCTCAACCTGCAGGGCTGGCAGTTGATCGATGAGTTGAACCGCGCCGTCAGCAAGGTAGAATGGTCGGGTTACACCTCGCCTCTGCATGTCGTGACCAAAGCGAACATCAACGCGGATGGCGGTGACAAGAATATCTTCGATCCGGGCAACGGTTACCGCGATCAGTATGCCAAGATCTGGGGTAAGTAAGAGCTGCTCCCTAGCGGCCGGCGCAGTCTCCTCTGTGCCGGCTGCGACCACGCTAACGGATGAACAGGATACCCGTGCATGAGCGACTTCTTCGAGCCTTCAGCGCAACTGACGGACAAGGGCGTGCTCGCCATGCTGCACGCCGCTATCGATAAGGCTTCGGCCATGGGGCAGCCGCAATGCATCGTGGTTGTCGACCAGAGCGGTGTCGTGCTCGGGTCCTTCCGCATGAAGGGGGCGCGGTTCCTCTCCCTGAAGAGCGCTCTTGCCAAGGCGCGAACGACCGCATCCATCAATGCGCCCACGACGGCTATTCCCGAACAGGCGCGGCTGCTGATTTCCGGCGCCACCCAGGGCGAAGTGACCGGGCTCAAGGGCGGTCTTCCGATCCGCTTCGGCGGCGTTCTTGTTGGCGGCATCGGCATTGGTTCGGGCAGCGGTGACCAGGATGAGGAGGTGGCGCGTGCCGCCCTCCAGGCGGTCGGCGCGGACCTGGTTTCCAGCGCCTGAGGCCGGCCGTCCTGCCGGCCATGGTCAGGCCCAGGGCGTCGGACGTGTCTCGTATGCCAGGCAGTTGCCTTGCGCTTTTCACCTATTGTTCCCGGAATGCCCGCGCCAGCTGGTCGGCGAGAGGCTTGATCAGATAGGAGAGCGCCGTTCGTTCGCCGGTCTGCACGAGGACCTCCGCAGGCATTCCGGGAACGAGTGTGATGTCCGGTATCGTCCTTGCGATACCGGGCTCGGTGGCGACCCGGATGACGTAGTAGGAAAGGCCGGTCGACGGATCGACCGTAAGATCCGCGGCCACATGACTGACGCGGCCCTGGAGTTCCGGCGTCGTGCCCTGGCTGAATGCCGAGAGGCGAATTCTGGCATTCTGTCCCTCCCGGATCACATCGATGTCCTTCGGCGAAACATGCGCCTCAAGCAAGAGCGCGTCGCCTTCGGGAACGATCAGCATGATGGCTTCTGCCGCTGTGACGACGCCGCCGACTGTATGCACGGCCAACTGATGCACCACGCCCGACAACGGGGCGATGATATCGGTTCGGCGGCGCTGATCCTCGGAGGCAATCCGACGTTCGACGAATTCGCCGATTTGCCCCTGGACCTCCCGCAACTCCCGGCCCACCTCCGACTTGAGATCCTGATCGATCTGGAGGATGGCCAGCCTGGTTTCCGTGATCCTGCCTGCGATCTGAGCCTGATAGGCGATCTTCTCCCCGAGTTCCCCGCCGAATGTTGCCAGTTCCGTCTTCAGGCCATTGAGGCGTTGATCTGATACTGCACCCTGTCTGCGCAACCCGGTGAGCGCTGATATCTCCTGCCGCAGCACTTCGCTTCCCTCGCGATAGGCTACTTCCTGCGCCCGCAGTCCCTCGATCTCGTGGCTGTATTGCCGGATACGCTCTGCGAGCTGGGCTTTCTGTCCGTCACGGGAGGCCTTTCGGAAGCGGAACAATCGCGACTCGCTGTCCATGGCTGCGAGCGCATCGACCTGTCCCTGCCGCTGTTGCTCCAGAAGATCCTCGGGGAAGATGATCCGTTCGAGGTCGTCGCGTTCGGCCTCCAGTCGGGCCTGGCGTGCCAGAAGCTCCGTCAGCCGCTTGGCGACCATGGCGAGATTGGCGTTCGCCTGCGTCGCGTCTAGACGCAGCAGCACGTCTCCGGCCACGACCCTGTCACCCTCGCGAACGCGGATCTCGCCGACGACGCCCCCCGCCGGATGCTGGACCTTCTTGATGTTGCCGGCGACAACGAAATGTCCACCGGCAACGACCGCGCCGGAGATCCGGGTGATTGCCGCCCATGTACCGGCACCGCCGACCAGCAGCAGGCAGACCAGCAGGCCAAGGCGGGCATGCAGGCCGATTGAACGGCGGACGGCTGACTGTCGTTCAGAGAGTTGCATCTGCGTCTCCCTTCGTGGCGGTGCCCGGGCGATCGGTTGTCTGGTCGCCCCCGGGGGAGGTGACCACGCGGAGCGACGTGCTGCCATACGGTGCGATCTGCGGGGAAAGAGCATGCCTCGCCGCTGCCGCGCGTGGCTGGAGTACTTCGGCGAGAACCTTGTCGCGCGGGCCGAAGGCCTTCTGGCGACCAGCCTCGACCATCAGGACCAGATCAACGGCCCCGATCGCACTCGGGCGATGGGCGATGACGACGACAATGCCGCTGCGGGCGCGGATTGCGCGGATCGCCTCCACCAGGGCGGTTTCTCCTTCGGCATCCAGGTTCGCGTTGGGTTCGTCGAGAACCACGAGGAACGGATCGCGGTAGAGCGCCCGTGCGAGCCCGATCCGCTGGCGCTGGCCGGCAGACAGCGCTGAGCCTCCTTCGCCGATGCGGGTTTCGTAGCCATGCTCCATGCGCAGGATCATCTCATGGGCCCCGGCTGTTTCGGCTGCGGCGACCACGGCACGCGGGTCCGGGTCCTCTTCGAAGCGGGCTATGTTATCGGCGATGGTTCCGTCGAAGAGCTCCACCCCCTGTGGCAAGTAGCCGATATGGGCGCCAAGTTCTTCCCGGTTCCATTGGTCCAGGCTTGCGCCGTCCAGGCGGACCTTGCCGGCCAACGGCAACCAGGCGCCGACAAGCGCGCGCGAGAGCGTTGATTTGCCGGAACCTGAGGGGCCGATGATGCCGAGGGCCTCGCCCGCGGTGACTGTGAAGGTGATGCCGGCAATTGTCGGAACCTTGGTGCCGGGTGGCGCCACAACGAGGCCTTCCGACTTCAGTTCACGGCGCGGCTTTGGCAGCGACAGGACGCTTGCGTCTGCCGGCAGGCGGGTCAGCAGGTCCTGGAGCCTCGTCCAGCTTTGCCGGGCCATCAGCCAGGGTTTCCAGGCCGCAATGGCCGCATCTACCGGCGCCAGCGCGCGGCCCATCATGATCGAGCTTGCGATCATGACGCCTGCGCTTGCTTCCTGTGTGATGACCAGCCAGGCACCGACAGCGAGCAGCACCGATTGCAGCATCATGCGCAGGGCGCGCGACAGGCAGCCGAGCCCGCTCACAACATCCCCTGATCTGCGGTTGGCCTGGAGATAGTCGAGGTTGGCGTCTTGCCATCGCCCCGCCATGCGGGGACCCATGCCCATGGCCTGGACGACTTCTGCATTGCGGCGTGTGGCTTCCAGAAGACCATTGCGGGCCATGTTGGCCGTGGTCTGGTCCCGGACAGCCTGGCGAGACAGGAGGTTGGTCAGGAGCGTGAGGGATACCAGCACGACCGCGCCGGCAAGCGCGGTCACGCCGATCCAGAAATGGAAGAGAAAGCTGATCCCGAGATAGAGCGGCATCCAGGGGAGGTCGAAGAAGGCCGTGGGGCCGCTGCCGGAGAGAAAGCCGCGGATATTGTCGAGATCTCGCAGAGGCTGCAGGCCGTCGCCGGACGCAGGCGCCAGAAGCGGCAGGCGGATGACAGCGTGGTGAACGCGTGGCGAGAGGTCGTGATCGAACTTCTCGCCGATGCGCAGCAAGACCCGCGCCCTGATTGCGTCGAGCACAGCCTGGAAAGTGTAGAGCCCGATGGCCAGCACCGCGAGGCCGATCAGTGTCGGGATACTGCCGCTGGACAGCACGCGGTCATAGACCTGCATCATGAACAAAGGCGAGGTCAGGGCCAGGATGTTGACGACACCGCTGAGCAAAGCGATGGCCAACAGGGCGCCGCTCATGTCAGTCATGTTGCTCACAAGAGGCTCGGGTGTGCTGGCTCTGGTCCGCATGCTGCTCGTCTGCTCCGCTGTCTTGGAAGGTGGTCGCGCGCATGGCTGCGCGCGACCGGTTCAGTCTCAGGCGAAGAGGAAGTCCGACGCGTCGAGAACGCTTGATGACACGCCGTTGAGCGTGATGGTGTCGCCCAGGACGCTCTCGATGACGGCGTCACCGCCCAGATCGGAAATCTGCAGTTCGCTGAAGTCGGTCACGCCCCAGGCGGAGATGTCGAGAACGTCCACACCATCCTGGAAGCCAGAGGTGCCGGTGGGGCCGGCCTTCACGATGTCGTTGCCTGCGGTGAAGACGAAGGTATCTGCACCACCGAAGCCGACCAGTACATCGGACGCGGCGGTGTCGTGGATCTCTGTGCCGACGGCGGCGAGGTAGTCGTAGAGGCTGTCAAGCGAGCTGTTGACGGTGAGGTCATAGATTGCCCAATCGAACACGTCCGTGGTCGCACTCGGGAAGGTGCTATCTGGCGTGATCACCAGATCGGCGGAAACGCTGAAGCCGGTCGAGGCAGATTGGCTGAAGCCACTGCCGAGCGTGATGCTGTCGACCGTGCCGGTCAGGTTGCCACGCGAATACTGGAACTCACCTTCCATGTAGATGCCGTTTCCACCGGTGGCACCATTGCCCCATTGTTCGTAGACGGTGGTGCTGAGCGGATTGGTGACAAGACCGTTGCCCTCGTCCCAGAAGGCGCCGTAGGTCGAGCTGTAACCGCTCGCCCAACCGTTCAGGTAGCCTTCCATGTTGGAAGAGGCGGAGCTAAGTTGGATGACTGCAGCCATGGGGTTTCTCCTTGAGTGGCTGTTGACATTGGCCCGGACGAATGTCCGGACAGTGTATCCCCGGGCGGGCCATCACCCCGACCCGGGGAATTCCTGCTTGGCGTGCCAGACGGCGCGCAGAGGCGAGCGCGATCAGAACTTCATCTTCAGCGTTGCGGTGAAGGTGCGGCCGGGCGCTGTGTAGTCGCTGTTGGCCGGGATGTAATTGCGATCCGTGACATTGTTGACGGCGAAGCGCAGCGTAGCGGTTTCTGTCACCTCGAACGAGCCATAGAGATCGACAGTGGTGTAGACGTCTGTCAGCTTCAACAGGTTGCCCGTATCGGTGTCCAGCAGGTAGCTCTGGTTCGCCGTGACGTGGTTGAGGCGCGCGCCAAGGGAAAGGCGCTCATCGAAGAACCGCATGCCACCATCGACGGTCAGTTTTAGTCTCGGCGGCACCGAGCCGACAGTCGCGACGATGTCTCCCGAGGTGGTTGTGGTGCCGTTGGAGAAGACCTGGGTTTTCGACGGCCACTCCGTGTCGAGAAAGGAAGCCGTGCCCCCGAGCCAGAAACCACCGACGTCGTAATTGCCCTCCAGTTCGACGCCCTTCATACGGGTGGTCCCGTCGAGGTTGACGAAGCTCTGATAGGTCTTTGAGCTGACATCCGCCGTGTAGATCGTGCCGAGTACGATGTAGTCCTCCACCTCGCGGTAGAATGCCGAGGCCTTCAGGCGGAGGGTGTCTCCGCCCGTCAGGACGTCGTCAAGACTGACATTGGTGCCGATTTCGTAGGTCGTGGCCGTTTCTGACCGCAGATCTTCATTGGGCGCATAGGCAACGCCGACGTTGTCGGTCGGTGGTCCGCCGGTGAAGAATGCTTCCAGGATGGTTGGCGGCCGATAGCTTTCGGAATAGCTGACATAGGGGCGGAACCAGTCCACCGGCTTGAATTCGATCGTGGCAGAGGGAAGCCAGGCGCTGTCGATGCGGTCGACCTCGAACTCGTATTCCGGATAGGTCGTGACGGGAGTGGTGACGGGGGCGATGATCGCTTGACCGGTGCTATACCAGCGGCCGTTGACGATCTCCCCGGTGGCGGTGAGCGCATCGCAGGTGCGTTGTTTTTGATCAGCGTTATAGACGGTGCCTGTTGTCGGATGGATGCCCGTGTTGCAGATCGCGGTGCGCAGATTGTAAGTTGCTACGGAATAGATTTGCCCATAGGCGGCCCAGGTGGTCACCGCCTGTGCATAGGTGCCCGGTGTCGTCACAGACGAAATGACGCGGTTCTGATAGCGTGCGGTGCCTTTCAGCCTTGACCAATCATAGCGCAGCCCGGCTGTCAGGCTGACCCAGTCCACCGGTTCCAGCGTGCCGTTGACGAAGAGGCTTGCCATGTCGCGGCGACCGGGCGGGCTGAAGGCGGTATAGCTGCTCTCCCAGTTCGGATTTGAAGTAATATTGGTGCTGCTGGCCGACGACGTGGCGATATCGCGGAAGGCTTCGGCGCCGTAGTTGAGGGTCAGCGGACCGGCGACGGTTTCGAGCACACTGGTGTTATCGAGCGAAGCGCCGAAGCTTTTCGTGCCCATATCGATCGTGGTTTCGGGGATGTCATCGCTGGTGTCCAATGTATCCATTGTTCGCGCTTCGCGAACCTCAGTCATGTTGGAATTATTCAGCCAGAGAAGGCCCTTCATATCGATCAGCGGGGATTCCGGATCCCATGTGAACTTGGCGGTAACGCTGTCGTTGCGTGCGTTTTCGTGGTTGAGGCTCCCGCCACCGGACGTGCCGTAGACGAAGGAGTTGTCCTGATGCATCCAGGACAGGGAGGTCTCGACATCGCCGAAGTCGCCTTCGAGCTTGGCAAGCGAACTCCAGTTGCTCCGGCCGAGCATGTTCTTCATGAGGTCTTCGGTGGTCGTCTGGTCCCCGTTCTTCCCGACCGCGTATTCGCCGAGATTGGAGCTGCTGAAGCCGCCGGTGAGCGAGAAGGGGGTCTCGCCGAGGCGTGTCGCGGCGAGATAGGACCCCTGGTAGAACGTATTGTTGGTGCCGGTCCCGGTGTTGGTCTCGACACCCCATTGCTTACCATCGGCAATCAGATCGTCCGCACCAACGGTCTGAAATTCTACCTTGCCGCCCAGTGAACCGGCGCTGCCGGACGCTGCCCTGGTGTTCTTCTCGACCTCGACGGCGCGAATAAACGCGCTGTCTACGAAGGCCTGGCCCGAATTCGAGATATAATTGCTGCCACCGAATCCGGCACCGCGCTGTGCATTCTGTCGGGCGCCATCGATGGAGACGATGACACGGCCGGAATCCTGCAGACCTCGAATGTTGGGCGAAACCGTCGGGAAGCTGCCATTGCCTTCGCCAGCATAGACGCCGGAGATCCGGTTGAACAGGTCGCGGGTGTTGCGGACGCCGGCTGCCTGTATCGCTTCGCGACCCACCACGCTCAGGCTGCTCGGGGTCTCGTAAACCCAATCCGGCGTACCCTGATAGCCGCTACCCGTTGTGGCATTGGCGCCGCCGGTTGCAACCGTGATCGTGTCGAGGACGGTCGAGCCATCATCCGGGGCTTGTGCTGCGTCATCGCCGATCTGGTCGGCGCCGACGACGACGGCCCGGTTGCCGGTGAAGCGGAAGGGAATGCCCGTGCCGGCAAGCATGGTCGCAAGCGCCGTTTCCGGCGTCATGCGGCCCTTGACCGCGTTGACGCCGACATCAGCCGCGCTGCCCGAGGCCTGACTGACCTGGATGCCGGACTGGCGGTTGAACGCGGCGAGAGCGCGGGACAATGGCTGGGCGGCAATATCGAACTCACGCAGATCCGCTTGCGGGGATTGTTGCGCCGGTGCTGCCGGTGATGTCTGCGCCTGGCCCGGTCCGGTCCAGATGACCGCGCCGAGTGCCACCGAACTCAACAGGACACCCGTCCTGAAGACGCTACTTCTTCCCGGATGAACCCGCCTGCATTCTACTCTTCGTACCATTTACCCACTTGTCCCTTACGCCATTCAACGCCGCCCACGCCGGGTTGCTGACAGAAAGACACGTGGCTAAGTCGATATTTTCAGGGAGTTTTTCTCTTTCCTGTTAAATCTTGATAAATACTATCATATTTTTTAGTGGCGGGTGATCACGCGCACGGAATCCCCCAGATTCAGGACCCGGCCGCCAAAGGGATCCACGAGTGCCCCGAGCGCAAGTGCCGGGGATGTCAGATCGTAGATGCCCGTGACCCGTTCCTCGCCGAGCGACGGGTCTGCCAGCGTGATCCAGGCCGGGTCGTAGCGCCGGATGACATCGATAACCGATGCGATGGTTGCGTTGCTGACCACGAGACGTCCCTCACGCCATGAACCGATGTTGTCTGCGTCGACGAGTGTCCTCGTTTCCATTCCGCTCCGGGCATCGATGGAAATCGCGTCACCTGGTTTCAGGGTGGCTCGCGAAGCACCGGAGACAGCGGCGCGGCTCAATGTCGAGACCGAGCCTCGCGCCACGGCAACGTGCGTGGCGTCCTCGGTGAGCTCGACCTCGAAAGCGGTGCCGAGCACTTCGACCTCGGTACCGCCGGCGATGACACGGAAGGGGCGGTCCGGGTTCTTGCGGATGTCGAAAAATGCCTCCCCTTGCAGAAGCGTCACCTGGCGCAGTTGACCGGTAAACTGAGCGCTGAACGCGCTGTCCGGGGCAAGCTCCACCGAACTCCCATCCTCAAGCGTTATGCTCTGGATCTCGGCGATGGCCGTCCGGTGGTCTGCGGTCCAGCGGACGATCACGGAGGGAGCGGCGAGCCAGAGCACACAGGCGACGGCGAAAGCGGTCGCCAGTCCGGCAGCAAGCCGGGGAACGGAGACAGGACGCCGGGGCAGGATCCGGATCCGCGTGGAGGCTAGCGGACGATAAAAGGCTTCGGCCTTTCCCGTCGCGCGCCAGAGGAGACAGAGCTCGCTCCATGCCTGCTCATGCTCCGGGGACGATTGCCGCCAGATGTCGAAATGCGCGCGGAGCTCTGCGGATTGGGGGTTTTCCCTGATGCGGATCAGCCAAGCCGCAGCCTCATCGAACAGGTGAGGTCGGTTGTCGTGTGCTTCAGGGCTCATGGGACCGGCTCCGTTGGAGAAGGCGATTGCAGGATCGCATGTGAGTCATGTTTATAGACACGCGAGCCCGCCGCAGTTTTCAGCAGATCGTTCAGATCGAAGCGTCCCATCACAGAATGTCCCGTGTCTCTTCACGCAGGCGCTGCATGGCTGCGTTGAGCAGGCGATGCGCCGTCGGAACGGAAACCTCCATCTTCGTGGCGATTTCCTGCAGGGTTCTCTTTTCGAAGCGATACATCTCCATCACCCGACGTTCGCGATCGGGCAATCGTTCGATCGCCCTGGCGACGAGGGCTATCTGTTGCTGCAGCAAGAGATCGGCTTCCGGGGAGGGCCTTCCCTGAGGCCATCCCCACCATGGGATGTCGTCCGGCTCGTCGATAACCTCCAGCTTGCGCCTGCGCTTCTTGTTGAAGGACAGGTTGCGCACGATGCGAAAGAGGTAGGTTTTCGGTGGAGCCGGTTCGTCGGCGGTGTTGACGAATCTCAGGAAGGCATCCTGGACGATATCCTCGGCATCATCGCGCGAACCGGCGATCGGTGTCGCATAGTCGATCAATGCCTTGCGTGCCTTCAGGTACATTCGATACCGGGCGTTCTTGTCGCCAATGACCATGAGCAGCTCGAGCAATAAACTTGAAAATATGAATCATGTTTATTGGAAGCACTTCTTAAAGTCGATGCCTGAACCTTCCATAACGCTCGATCGATCGAGATCTGCAAAGGTCCGGGACTAGTCGGGGGAAATGCGCGTTCCAGTCGGCCCTAGATATTCTCACCCAGAAGAACCTCGATCCGGATCTTCTCCTGGGAGGCGATCGGCTCACGCTGTTCAAGCCGCGCCCGCATGATCCGCACCGCGCTTCTCACGGCATGGCCGGGGTTCTGTGCGATGATCACGTCGATCCGTTCGTCGCGCAGGGCGTCTTCGCTGAATGGCGTGCGCTCGTGCACGACGACAGTCAGTGCCCGGGTATCGACAGCGGCTTCGATCGCCGAGACAGGCACGCGTGCCTCGGAACTCAGCACATAGACGGCCTTGATCTCCGGATTGTGTTCCAGCATGCGGGCAATGACGAGGCCTGCCCGGCGTTCGTCGCCATAGGTTTCAAGCGAGGGCAGGGACGTCAGATGCGGGAACTGGCCATTGATGATCCGGTCGAAACCGAGCCGTCGCTCGATGCTGTCCTGCGCCATCATGGTTTCGGCAACGACCATGATCTTTGCCGGCCCGCGCTCCAGAAAACGACCGATGATCTTGCCTGCCGTGGCGCCTGCTGCAAAATTGTTGACGCCGACGAAATCGGCAGCCGGCAGTTTTTCCTGGCCGGACAAGAACTGCACCACCTTGATGCCGCGTTCGATCAGTCTCGCCATCGCATCGCGAACCTGGGGTGATTCCGGCGCCATGACCGCCACGCCGTCGATATCGTCGGCGGCAAGGCCCGCCAGATAATTCGCGACGGCATGCGGGTCGGACATCGGCATCTGCACAGAATCGATATCGGTGAGGTCTGCCCGCAGCGCTTCCCGCGCATCGGCAACCTCCTGAAGGATCTGCCGCAGATACTGGTCGCCGGAAAGCGGCAGGACAAAGCGGAAACGATAGATCCGGTTGCGCGCCAGGTTCATGGCCGCCGGATTGCGAACAAAGCCGATCCGCTCGATCGCCTCGTTGACCCTGCGCGCCGCCTTCTCGCTGACATTGGGTCGGTCATTCAGGACGCGATCGACCGTGGCCAGGCTGACGCCGGCTGCTTCTGCGAGGTCCTTTGCGGTTGGTCTGATCAAGGCGGCCTGTCATTTTTCCGGTGATGGGAAAATGACTTTTCCAACAAATTCAAACGAAACGCAAGAAAATGAGGTGCGCACCTCAAAATTAACTTGCTTTGAGGTGCGCACCTCAATTATAGCTCTTCCTGTCTCGGGATATTGCCGTGGCGCGTTTGCCGCGCCGCCGTCCCGATGCGGGAGCCGGAGGAGGGAAGGCCGCCTGCTCACACAGTCTGGCAGTGCATTTTTGCCCTGGAGGGGGCGTCGCACCTGTCCCGATGGAGGTCGGGATTACGAACATTGGGAGGAGAACGTCATGAAGTCAGTCATTCTGAAATCAACGGTTGCCGCTGGCGCGCTGGTCTTTGCCAGCCTGTCGGGTGCCAATGCCGTCAAGGCCGAAGAGTTGACCCTGTGCTGGGCCGCCTGGGACCCGGCCAATGCGCTGGTCGAACTCAGCAAGGATTTCGAGGCCAAGTCGGGCCACACGATGAAATTCGAATTCGTGCCCTGGCCGAACTTCGCCGACCGCATGCTCAACGAACTGAATTCCGGCGGCAAGCTTTGCGATCTGATGATAGGCGACAGCCAGTGGATCGGTGGTGCTGCCGAGAATGGCCAATATGTGAAGCTCAATGATTTCTTCGCCAAGGAAGGGATCAAGATGGAGGACTTCATTCCGGCGACCGTCGTCGGTTATGCCGAATGGCCGAAGAATTCGCCGAACTACTGGGCTTTGCCGGCCTTCGGCGATGTCGTCGGCTGGACCTATCGCAAGGACTGGTTCGCGCGTCCCGAGCTGCAGGCGGAGTTCAAGACCAAGTATGGCCGCGACCTCGCCGTGCCGAAGACCTTCGCTGAATTGAAGGACATCGCCCAATTCTTCCAGGGCCGTGATATCGACGGCAAGAAGGTCTATGGCGCCGCGATCTACACCGAGCGCGGCTCGGAAGGCATCACCATGGGCGCCATGGATGTGCTCTATTCCTTCGGCTTCCAGTACGACAATCCGGCCAAGCCCTATGAACTCGAAGGCTTCGTCAACTCGCCGCAATCCGTTGCCGGCCTTGAATTCTACAAGGCACTCTATGATTGCTGCACGCCGCCCGGCTCGTCCGACACCTACATGTCCGAGAATATCGACGCCTATAAGTCGGGCCAGGTCGCACTGCAGATGAACTTCGCCTTCATCTGGCCGGGCATCCATGCCGACGCCAATGTCGGTGGCGACAAGTCGGGCTACTTCCCCAATCCGGCCGGCCCCGATGGCAAGCAGTTCGCCCAGCTCGGCGGCCAGGGCATTTCCGTGGTTGCAGCCTCTTCCAAGCAGGATGCGGCGCTTGAATACATCAAGTGGTTTGCCCAGCCGGAAATCCAGAACAAGTGGTGGTCGCTCGGCGGCTATTCGGCGCTGCGCTCCGTCGTCGAGGATCCGGGCTTTGCCACCAGCCAGCCCTATGCGCAGACCTTCCTCGATTCCATGGCGATCGTGAAGGACTTCTGGGCCGAGCCTTCCTACGCCTCGCTCCTCCAGGCCTCGCAGAAACGCTTCCATGATTATGTCGTGGCAGGGCAGGGGACTGCGCAGGAAGCGCTTGATGGTCTGGTGAAGGACTGGACCGAAGTCTTCGAGGACGAAGGCAAGCTTTGATCGCAATCTTCCCGTCCGCTCTCGTGCGGATCTGATGCAATCGTATGGCCGGTCCTCACCGATCGGCCATGCCAGATGCAACGCCTGTGATAGGGGTGCCCCCAATGTCCGAGAACGCCATCGACCGCCTTGCGCGGGCGACCCCGCCGCAAATGGCGAAACGGGTATCCGGTCTCTCCGACCGCGCGATTGCCTGGCTTTTCGTTACGCCGTCGATCCTTTTGCTGCTCGCCGTCAACATTTTCCCGCTGATCTGGACGATCCGGCTGAGCTTCACCAATTTCCGGGTCAACCGGCCCAATGAAGAACCCGAATTCGTTGGCCTGCGCAATTATGCCCGCATCCTGACCGATAGCGACATCTGGCAAACCATGCAGGCGACCGCACATTTCCTGCTCTGGACCATTGTCCTGCAGGTTCTGATCGGTTTTGCGCTCGCCTATCTGATCAACAAGAAGTTTCGCGGCAATGATCTCTGGACCACCATCATCGTCCTGCCGATGATGCTGAGCCCCGCCGTCGTCGGCAATTTCTGGACCTTCCTCTACCAGCCGCAGATCGGCCTGTTCAATTACGTCGTCAGCTTCTTCACCGGCATTGATCCCTCCAGCTTCTCGATGATCGGCGACGTGTCGCTGGCGCCCTGGGCGATCATCATCGTCGACACCTGGATGTGGACGCCCTTCGTCATGCTGATCTGCCTGGCCGGCCTGCGCTCGATCCCCGACAGCATCTATGAGGCCGCCGAATGCGACCGCGCCAGCAAATGGCGGCAGTTCTGGACGATCACCATTCCGCTCGTTCTGCCCTTCCTGATGCTGGCCATCCTGTTTCGCGGCATCGAGAACTTCAAGATGTTCGACCTCGTCGTGCAACTGACCGGCGGCGGCCCGGGCTCGGTTACCGAACTCACCTCGATCAACCTCAAGCGCGAGGCTTTTGAGAAGTGGCGCACGGGCTATGCCTCGGCTTACGCGGTCATTCTCTTCGTCACGGTCTTCGGCCTTGCCTCGATCTACGTGAAAGCACTGAACAAGGTGAAAGAACGATGAGCAGCTATTCCGTCACCGAGCCTTCGCTCCGCCAGAAATGGTTCGCCGGCGTCCTCGTCATCTTCTATGCCGTCGTCACCATCATGCCGCTGATCTGGATCATCACCACTGGCTTCAAGAGCCCGTCTGATTCCATCGCCTATCCGCCGAAGGTCCTGTTCGAGCCAACCCTCGAAGGCTATGTGAACCTCTTCACCACGCGAACACGCGTGTCAGAGGTCGATCTTCAGGCACTCGGCGAGCCGACGACCTGGTATGAACGGCTGGTGCGCGAGGATGGCCTTGTTATCGCCGGACCCTCGCGCTTCGGTGAGCGCTTCACCAATTCGGTGATCATCGGCTTTGGCTCGACGCTGCTCTGCATCGTCTTGGGAACAGCGGCGGCCTATGCCTTCTCGCGCTTCAAGGTGCCTCTGAAGGACGATCTCCTCTTCTTCATCCTCTCGACCCGGATGATGCCGCCGATCGCCGTTGCCATCCCGATCTTCCTGATGTTCCGCGAACTGGGCTTAAGCGACACGCATCTCGGCATGATCCTCCTCTATACGGCGGTCAATCTCTCGCTCTCGGTCTGGCTCTTGAAGGGCTTCATCGACGAGATCCCGATCGAGTATGAGGAGGCGGCGCTGATCGACGGCTATACCCGCTTCCAGGCCTTCTACAAGGTTGTGCTGCCCCAGGCCGTCACCGGCATCGCCTCGACCGCGATCTTCTGCCTGATCTTCGCCTGGAACGAATATGCCTTTGCCGTGCTCTTGACCTCTGGCACTGCCCAGACGGCGCCGCCCTTCATCCCCACGATCATCGGGGTGAGCGGCCAGGACTGGCCGGCTGTTGCCGCAGGCGCCACGTTGTTTCTTGTGCCCGTCGTCGTCTTCACGATCCTGCTGCGCAAGCATTTGCTCAGGGGCATTACCTTCGGAGCCGTTCGCAAATGAGCCGATTTTTACAGGGACTGCGCCGTTTCAGGCGCAATGAATGGGAACTGGTGGCCTCGGTGCTCATTGCGCTCGGCGTGGTCATGATGATGCAGCCGGTCGCGCTCTGGCTCTACTCCTATTCCTTCATCGTGACGCTGATCGGAACCGTCATGTTCATCATCGTCAGTCATTTTCCGGAGTAACCGATGGCGCAGATCCGTATCGAGAACGTGCGCAAGGAATTCGGCAGCTTCACGGCTGTCCAGTCCTCCACGTTCACCGTCGAAGACGGCGAGTTCTTCATGCTGCTCGGCCCCTCCGGCTGCGGCAAGACCACGACACTGCGGATGATGGCGGGCCTCGAGCTGCCAACCAGCGGCGAGATCTATATCGATGGCGAAGAGGTCGGCATGAAGCGGGCCAGCCAGCGCGACATCGCCTTTGTCTTCCAGATGTTCGCGCTCTATCCGCACATGAATGTCCGCCGCAACATTTCCTACCCGCTCTTGAGCCAGGGCGTGCCGAAACCGGAGGTTAGGACCCGCGTCGAGGAGGTCGCACGCATCCTCAAGATCGAGGACATTCTCGACAAACCGGTCGGCGGCCTCTCGGGCGGCGACCGCCAGCGCGTGGCCCTTGGCCGCGCCATCGTGCGCCGCCCCAAGGCCTTCTTCATGGACGAACCACTCGGCGCCCTCGATGCCGAGTTCCGTGAGCACATGGCCGAAGAGCTGCGGGCGCTGCATGACCGTATGGGCGCCACCACCGTCTATGTCACCCATGACCAACTCGAGGCCATGCAGATGGGCGACAAGATCGTCGTCATGAACCATGGTGTGGTCGAGCAGTTCGGGCTGCCGCAACAGATCTATGACTGGCCGGCAACCCGCTTCGTCGCCAATTTCATCGGCTCGCCCTCGATGAACTTTATGGAGTTCGACGGCATGGTCGGCATCGGCAGCGATCATGTCACGCTCGACGGCCATCGGCTTGCCATCCCTGTGTCCCGCCAGGGCGCCGAGGGCCGGTTGACGCTTGGGGTTAGGCCCGAACATGTCTGCTTTTCGGATGCCTCAGCCTATCGGGGACAGGTCATCGCCACCGAATATCTCGGCACGACGCAGATCGTGACGCTGAAGACCGCGAACGGTGACATCAAGGCGCGCATTTCGTCCGCTGCCACCGTCAAGGCCGGCGAAACCGTTGGGCTCGATTTTGACAGCCGCACGATGACCGTCTTTGCCGGCGAACGCGGACATGCGCTTGTCTCGGCTGGCAATGAAGGAGTGCTGCGCCATGGCTGAGGTCATTCTTGATAATGTCACCAAGCGTTTCGGCGACCATGTCGCGCTCGACAAGGTCTCGATGACGGTGCCCGATGGCTCCTTCGTCGTGCTGCTCGGACCCACGGGTGCCGGCAAGACCACGACGTTGCGGTTGATTTCGGGTCTTGATCAGCCGGACAGCGGCGAGATCCTGATCGGCGGACAGCCGACCAAGGGGCTCACGCCGGCAGAGCGCAATGTCGCGATGGTCTTTCAGCAATATTCGCTCTACCCGCATCTGACGGTGCGGGAAAACCTCGCCTTTCCGTTGAAGTCGCCGCTCTTGAAGACACCGCCTGCCGAAATCGAGCGCAAGGTGAAGGCGATCGCCGAGACCCTGCAGATCGCCCACAAGCTCGACAACAAGGCGACGGCACTGTCAGGCGGCGAGATGCAGCGTGTCTCGATCGGGCGCGCGCTGGTGCGCAATCCGCAGATCTACCTGATGGACGAGCCATTGAGTTCGCTTGATGCCAAGCTCAGGGCGGACCTGCGCATCGAGTTGAAGAACATCCAGGCCATGTCAGGTGCGACGCTGCTTTACGTGACCCATGACCAGGTCGAGGCCATGACCATGGCCACCCATGTTGGCGTCCTGCATCATGGACGGCTCGTGCAGTTCGGCTCGCCCCGCGAGGTCTATGAGGAGCCGGTCAGCATCTATGCAGCCGCCCGTCTCGGCCAGCCGCGGATCAATATCCTGCCGGCGGACCTCTTTCCCGGCGCGCCGCCGCGTGCAGTGTCGATGGGCCTGCGCCCCGAGCATATCCGTCAGGGCAGCGGTGAGGACAGTCTCGTTCACCGGGTCGAGCGGCTCGGGGACCAGACCCGCCTGCATCTGTCGTTTCGGGGCACAAGCCTTGTCACGGTGACGGAGCCGCATACCGGGCTTCGCAGCGGTGACATCGTCCAGATCGAACCCAGCAATCCGCTTTATTTCGACGCCGACGGTCTTCGGCTGACGTGAGGGAGTTTCCAATGGCACAGTTCATCAACAAACGGGAAGACGTCGTCATCGAGGCCGTCGAGGGGCTGCTTGCCACCTCCGGCGTGCCGCTGGCCCGGCTGGATGGTTATCCGCATATCCGCGTCGTCGTGCGCGCCGATTGGGACAAGTCGAAAGTGGCGCTGGTCTCGGGTGGCGGCTCTGGCCATGAACCGGCGCATGCCGGTTTCGTCGGGGTGGGCATGCTGACCGCCGCCGTCTGCGGCGATGTCTTCGCCTCGCCCAGCGTGGATGCGGTGCTTGCCGGGATACTTGCCGTGACCGGACCCGCCGGTTGCCTGCTTGTGGTCAAGAACTATACCGGCGACCGGCTGAATTTCGGCCTTGCCGCCGAGCGTGCCCGCGCCTTCGGTCTCAATGTCAGCATGGTTGTTGTCGACGACGACATCGCGCTTCCGGATCTGCCCCAGGCGCGCGGTGTGGCCGGCACGCTGTTTGTCCACAAGATCGCAGGCGCGCTGGCCGAAAACGGCGCCGATCTCGATACGGTGACATCTGCGGCACGTCACGTCATCGCCGGAACGAAGAGCATCGGCATGTCGCTCGATACCTGCACGGTGCCGGGCTCGCCGAAGGAAGACCGCATCCCCAAGGGCATGGCGGAACTCGGCCTTGGCATCCATGGCGAGGCGGGTGTTGAGCAGGTCGACTTTTCCGGTGCGCGGTCTGCCATGGCGGCGGTCGCCGCCAAGCTGAAATCGACGATCGGGGAGACCCCGCATGTGGCGCTGATCAACAATCTCGGCGGCACCTCGGTGCTCGAAATGTCAGTTCTGGCGCATGAGTTGATCCGCTCCGACATTGGCGCGCATATCAGCCACGTGGTCGGTCCGGCCTCGATGATGACCTCGCTCGACATGCGCGGCTTTTCGATCTCGCTCTATCCGGCAAGCCGCGAGGAACTGGCAGCACTCGGCCAGCCGGTCGGCCCCGCCTCATGGCCGGGCCTGTCGAGGGTGCATCCGGTGTCGGTGGTGGCGCTGCCGGATGGGCTGACCCCGATCATGCCTTTGCCCTCCGAGCACAAACCGACCCGCGACTTCCTGATCGGCTGCTGCAATGTGATGATTACCGCCGAACAGGATCTCAACGCTCTCGATGCCAAATCGGGTGACGGCGACACGGGCTCGACACTGGCAGGCGCTGCGCGCGCACTGGTCAAGGCGATGGATCGCCTGCCGCTGTCCGATCACACCCAGCTGTTCCGCGCCATCGGCCTCGAACTCAGCCAGACCATGGGTGGCTCGTCCGGGGTTCTGTTGGCGATCTTCTTTGCCGCCGCCGGCGATGGTGCCTCGAGCGGGCTTCCGATCCGCGATGCTCTGAAGGCGGGCCTTGCCCGCATGCAGGAAATCGGCGGAGCCAATGTCGGCGACCGCACCATGATTGATGCGTTGTCTCCCGCGCTCGACGCGCTTCATGGTGGCTTGAAGGCCGCCGCAAGTGCTGCACGGGCCGGCGCAGACCGGACGGCAACGCTTGCCAGGGCCAATGCGGGGCGAGCCGCCTATATCAATGCCAAGCAGTTGCAGGGTCATGCCGATCCGGGGGCAGAGGCAGTCGCGCGATTGTTTGAACATCTTGCTGGTTGAGCGGGGAAAGACGCGAGTTCGTCGCGCCGGCAGCCTGCGATCATGGCGGGGGAAATGTCGTCTGCGGTCGGCTGAGCATCAGCCGGATGAGGCGCGCTTCACCCTGTTTCGCCCGGAATTCTTGGCGTCGTACATCGCCTGGTCGGCCTGGCGATAGGCCTCTGTCAGAGCGGCTTCAGAAGGAACGGGGGCCACGCCGAAGCTTGCGGTGACACCGATTTCGCTCGGCAAGTCGGCAAGTGACATGACCTCCAGCCTCAGCCTCTGGGCGAGCTGTACGGCGGTCTCAATGGGCATGCCGGGCAGGAAGATCGCAAACTCTTCTCCCCCCAGACGGCCAATGACTGCCCCGGGTGGTGCATATTGGCGCAGGCCTTTGCCGAATGTCTTGATGACGAGATCGCCAATGTCGTGCCCGTAGGTGTCGTTGATGCGCTTGAAGTGATCCAGATCGCAGAGAATGAGTGCGTGCGGTCCGTCGGGTGCTTCCCGGAGCAAGGCTTGCACGCCGCGGTCGAAGCCGCGTCTGTTTGTGAGGCCCGACAGTGTGTCGAGCTCGGATTCAGTGCGTTGGGCCGTCATGATTTCCAGAACGAGCGTGGCAAGCAGGGTCAACCCAACGGCCACCATCAGGACCGCGGTGAGGCTTTGGGAGACCAAGGCGTAGTCGGTGTTGACATAGTCCCGGGCGGAAGTGCCAGCTCCAAGGAGCATTGCTAGTCCCGCCTTTGCGAGGAAGTGGAGGCCGGTCACGAGCAACAAGACGCCGAGGAAGCGGTCTACCACCACACTTCGCCCGTGCCGGAACACGATGCCGGTACTGGTGAGTATGACCAAGGCAAAGGGGCTCTGATAAAGCAGGGCCTGCATGGGTGTTCCGCGTGGAAGGTCATAGATGACGTAGGATACGGCAAGGCTCGCGGCCATGAAGATGGCAATGATCCAGGGTGCTATCCGTTGCCCGAACAGCTTGCCTATGCCGACCGCCAACATGACCATGCCGGCAAGGACGCTCGCAAAGGCCCCGATCGCCCAGAGTTTAGGCGTCCCTGAATAGGCCACCAGGAGTTCGCAGATGGCGGAGATCGAGGCGACACCAAAGCCTGCCGCGAACCACAAGGCCGCCCGGCGGGACTGATTGCGGCGGGCAACGATTGCAAAGACGGCACTGAATGACATGGCGACGACAAAATTGACCACCAGGAAAAACGCTGCGCCATTCATTCCTTCGCTGCCATTATTTGCTCCTATGCGCGCCGATGGGGCTCACCGTATAGCATAGGTGTAAATCATTGGTTTTGCACACGTCGATGGCTCTCGGCTGGTGGATCCCGTTGGTGGATTTTGGACCGTCGATTTCGCTTGTTCCTACCAGCCGGCAAAGACGCCAATTGCCGTACAATTCCACCGACTGCCCTATCATTCGATTATTCCCGGCCTGTTCAATGACAATGCCATTGAACAGGCCGGGATGCTGGCCACATTCCTTGCTCCGGACTGACGATGCAGAGGGCGCCACAATTGCCGCTTCCCCGATGGCGCGTGACCGTCGCAGAATGGCATGCGCTCAGGCCGGAGCATGTCCAGAACCGTTGGCGACAGCATGCACTGCCCGGGTAAACTCCTCCGTGCCCATCAAAGTCCGGCACCGCGCAAAGCGCGTTTCGGCATAAGTGCGGAAATCGTCGGCCGGGTTTTCGTTCGCCAGCTGGATCAGGCCCCAGAGGGTCCAGAGGAGGTCGCACATCGCCTTGTAGATCATGATCCTGCCCCGTTCTGCCTGGCCGGGTTCTGCCTCGAAATAGGCGTGGACCATTTCTTCCTCGCGATCCGGGTCAAAGGCTGCCTCGACCGACAAGTCGGCGAGGTCCCACATCGGGTCGTTCATGCCGGAATATTCCCAGTCGACGATCCACATCCTTTCGCCAGTGTCGAGAAAGTTCTCGCACAGGGGGTCACAATGGCAGGCGACCGACGGCAGGGGATGCGCCGAGAGGGCGGCTCGCACGCTTTCGGCGTCCCGGAGCACGTCATGATAGCCGGTCGGCAGCGCGACATCCTTTGTCGCCAGAACAGCCAGATAGCTGTCGATCATGGCAAAGAGTTCGAAGCGGGCTGGAAAGACCGCGCCACTTTCGTGCAGCCGGCGGAACGCCTTTCCGGCGCGGGCGGCTGCGCCCGGGCTTTCGGCGAAGCGTACCGGTGACATCGTCGCCGCACCGTCGATGAAGCGCGAGACGAAGACGCCGGTCGAGGGGGCTGTGTACAGTACCTCAGGTCCGACACCGGCCTCGGCCACGGCCCGGGTCGCTACCATTTCGTTGGACCGGTCGATGTATTCCTCGGTGCCCTTTCCGGGGATGCGAAGGCAAAACTCGCCGAGCCGGAAAACCAGATTGGTCAGCCCGCCCAGCCGCTCGATCGGGCCGTCATAGGCCGAGAGGAACGGTATGTGATTGATGGTTTGCCGCGCCAGAGCGGTGTCTACTTCGTCACTCATACCTTCAACCTCGCCATGCCGGGATCGTAGAGGGTGCGTGGTCCCCGATGGGCCTTGTAGGCCCTGCCGAAGGCCTCGATTTCGAAATTCTCCTCACCGGCCAGTTCCGTCGGCAGATAGCCAAAGGCAATGGTTTTCCCAAGGGTGTAGCCATAGCCGGTGCTTGCGGTAGAGCCGACAACCCTCCCGTCGAACAGAACAGCCTCGCCGCCGTGGAACGGGGCGAAGCCCTCCACCGTGTAGGAAACGAGCCGACGCTTGACGCCTGCGGTCTTGATTGCGGAAAGGGCGTCGCGACCGAAGAAATCCCCCTTATTCAGGGCTACGCAGAACCCAAGCCCTGCCTCGTACGGGTTGTAGTCGGGCGTGATATCGCCCGACCAGTAGAGATAGCCTTTCTCCATGCGTGCAGCATCGATCGCCCGGTAGCCGGCATCGGCAATGCCGTAGGGCGCTCCTGCCTCCTTCAGGGTGTCATAGACATGGGCGGCGTATTCCTGATCGACATAAAGCTCGTAGCCCAGTTCGCCGACATAGCCGATGCGGACGGCGAGAACCGTGGCGCCGCCGAGCTCGATCGTCTTTGCCGACAGGAAGGGCAAGGCCGTATTGGACAGGTCGTCGTCCGTCACACTCTGCAGAACGTCCCGTGCAGAAGGGCCGCAGATGTTGAGCGTGGCGAAGCGGTTGGTGACGTCGCGCAGAACGATACCCTTTGGCAGATGGCGGGACACCCAGTTGCCATCGCGGATACCGAAGCCGGAGCCGGTGACCAGATAGAGCCGCTCGTCGTCGACATGGATTATCGTGACATCGGCCTCGATGCCGCCGCGCGTGTTGCACAGCTGGGTGTAGACCGCCTTTCCCGGTGGTCCGGACAGATCGTTGGCAGCAATCACCTGAAGGGCCTGCAGGGCACCCGGGCCGGTGATCTCGAATTTGGAGAACGAGGACTGGTCAATCAGTGCGGCTCGCTGGCGGATCGCCTTCACTTCTTCCCCGACGGCATCGAACCAGTTCGGTTTTCCCTCGAAGGAGGGGATGTCCTTCGCCGGTGAACCCTCTATCGCAAACCAGTTGGGCCGCTCCCAGCCGAATTTTGAACCGAATACGGCGCCGTTCCTCGCGAGCCTGTCATGCAGGGGAGAACGGCGCAGTCCGCGCAGAGCCTGCGCCTCCTCGCCTGGCCAGTGCACCTTGTAATAGGCGCCATACGCCTCGATGGCGCGCTGTTCCAGATAGCGGCCCTGGGCGTGGACAGCTCCGAAGCGCCTGACATCGAAGGGCCAGAGATCCATGCCGGCATCGCCGTGGAGGATAAGGTTCGAGAGTGCGAGGCCCGCGCCGCCAGAGGCCGCGATGCCGGCGGTAAAGCCGCAGGCGACGTAGAAGTTGTCGAGTTCCGGGGCAAGCCCCATGATCGGCTCGCCGTCGAAGGACACCGGGATCGGGCCGTTGATCACGGTCTGGATGCCGATCTCGTTCAGAGCGGGGATGCGGGTAGCTGTTGGAAGCGCAAAGAGTTCAAGCCTGTCCCAGTTGGGCTCGAACAGCTCCCGGCCAAAATCGAGCGGTGGCTTGCCACGCCAGCAGCCTTTCGTTCCGTCTTCCCAGCCACCGATGGCAAAGGAGCCGGTATCCGGCTTCAGGTAGAAATTGTTGTCCGGGTCGCGCAGCGTGGTGAGATCCGGCGGGAGGGTCAGCTTCTTTTCGGTGAGGAAATACTGATGCTCGACAACACCTGCTGCCAGCGGCACGCCGGCCATCTCTCCCACTCGCTTTGCCCAGAGGCCAGCGCAGTTGACGAGGATATCGCAGGAGATGTTGCCTCCGTTGGTCACCACGCCGACGGCGCGCCGGTTCTCGATGGCGATCTCCTCGACGGTGACGCCCTCTTCGATTTTCACTCCGTTCATGCGCGCGCCCCTGGCATAGGCCATGGTTAGCGAATAGGGGTCGATGTAGCCGTCACCAGGGATGTAGGCCGCACCCTCAATGCCGTCCTTGACGATGTAAGGGAAACGGCTCGCGGCTTCCTCGGCGGACAGGGAGTGGCATTCGACACCAAAACTCTTCGCCTGGGTCATCGAGCGGCGGATCTCGCTCCAGCGCTCGGGGCTGCCTGCAAGCCGGAGTGAGCCGACCTTCTTCCAGGCAATATGCTGCCCCGTTTCCTCCTCCAGCCGGTCGAAGACGGCCACGGAGTTCTGCATCAGCCGGGTCAGGTTGCGCTTTCCGCGCAACTGGCCGACGAGGCCGGCCGCGTGCCAGGTACAGCCGTGGGTGAGCATGGCTTTCTCGACCAATAGGACGTCCTTCGCTCCATCGCGGGCGAGGTGGTAGGCGACGGAGGTGCCGATGGCGCCGCCGCCGATGATGAGAATGTGGACATGACGATCAGCGCGGAATGACATCTGGAAACCTCAGGCCTTGATCTTGTCCATGGCCGGGTCGACCATCGGCCCGAAGTGGATGGTTGCCGGTGTTTTCTCTGCCGCGACGACGAGTTCGTAGCTGCCGCTTGAGAGATAGTCATCGCTCACCCCGTCCGGGTTGCGGACATAGCCGTAGCCGATGTTCTTGCCGAGCGTGTAGCCATAGCCGCCGCTGGTGAGATAGCCGACCGGCTCCCCGTTTCTGAGGATCGTCTCGCGACCGGCCAGCACGATGTTCGGATCATCGACGGTGAAACCCATGAGGCGCTTCTTCAGCGGCTGGCCGACGGTGGCTTCCAGTGCCTGTCGACCTAGGAAGTCCGTGTTCTTCTTCAGCTTTACCGCCCAGCCGAGGCCGGCCTCGAATGGCGTGTCGTTCGGCGTGATGTCCGAGCTCCAGGCGCGATAGCCCTTTTCCAGGCGCAGGGATTCCAGTGCCCTATAGCCGATCGGCCGAATGTCGTGCGGTCTCCCGGCTGCCATGAGTGCGTCGTAGACCTCGCCGAGTGCGGCGATCGGGATATGCAGCTCCCAGCCGAGTTCGCCGACATAGGTGACCCGCAGTGCCCGGACGGTGGTGTTGGCGATCGGGATTTCCCTGACATGGCCGAAGGGGAAGGCACTGTTGGAGACGTCCGCCGAGGTTACGGCAGCAAGTACATCTCGTGCCTTCGGGCCCATCAGCGACAGCGTGCCCCAATCCTCGGTGATGTCGGTCAGCCTGCAGTCGAGGCCGTCTGGAATATGGTCGGCAATCCAGCCGAAGTCGTGGGTGCGGAAGCCTGTTCCGGTGACGATGTAGAAGGTCTCGTCGGCAAGGCGTGCAACGGTGAGATCCGCCTCGATGCCGCCGCGGGTGTTGAGGAGCTGGGAGTAGGTCAGGCGGCCGACGGGTCTGGTGACATCGTTGGCGCAGATCCAGTCCAGCGCCTTCAGCGCATCCGGACCGGTCAGTTCGTATTTCGAGAAGGAAGACTGATCGAAGATGCCAACTGCCTGGCGAACATGGTTGTGTTCGGTTCCCACGCCCGCAAACCAGTTCTGTCGCCCCATGGAATAGATATCCTTCGGCTCCGTGCCCGAAGGGGCGAACCAGTTCGGTCGCTCCCAGCCGAGTTTTGAGCCGAATACGGCGCCGGATGCCTTCAAGCGTTCGTAGAGGGGAGAGACCAGACGCGGTCGTCCGCTTTCATATTCCTCGTGCGGGAAGGCGATCGTGTAGTGCTTGCCATAGGCTTCCAGCGTGCGGTCGCAGACCCATTGGCGATCCCGGTGCATGCCGGCGAAGCGTCTGATATCGACGACCCAGAGGTCGAGCGGCGCCTCACCGTCGATGACCCATTGGGCGAGCACCCAGCCCGCCCCGCCGCCCGACGCGATGCCGAAGGCGTTGAAGCCTGCGCCGACGAACATGTTCTTGCACTCGGGGGCGACACCAAGGATGAAATTGCCGTCTGGAGTGAAGCTTTCCGGACCGTTGATCATCTGCTTGACGCCGACCTTCTCCAGGGCCGGAACGCGCTCCATGGCCTGCATCATGTGCTGTTCGAAATGGTCGAAGTCATCATCGAACAGGCGGAAGGCCCAGTCGTTTGGCAGGTCGCCGGTCAGCCAGGGCTGCGGGTTAGGCTCGTAGCCGCCCATTACGAGACCTCCGACCTCCTCCTTGAAATAGGTGCGCCGGTCCGGGTCGCGGATGGTCGGGGCGTCGGTCGAGAGCCCGTCGATCTTCTCGGTGATGATGTATTGATGCTTTACCGCCTGCAGCGGTACGTTGATGCCGGCCATGTCGCCCACCTGCCGCGCCCATTGCCCGGCACAGTTGACGACCTTTTCGCAGCTGACATCACCCTTGCTGGTCTTGACGGCAGTGATGCGGCCGTCCTTCATCTCGAAGCCTGTCACGCGGACATTCTCGACGATCTTTGCGCCATGCATGCGGGCGCCCCTGGCGAGCGACTGGGTGATGTCGGAGGGACTCGCCTGGCCATCGGTCGGCAGCCAGCTCGCGCCGACGAGATCATCGACATTCATCAGCGGCCACATCCTCTTGACCTCCTCGGGGGAGACGAGATGCATCTCCATGCCGAAGCTGCCGGCCGTCGTGGCCAGACGTCGGAATTCGGTCCAGCGATCCTGGTTGGTGGCGAGACGCAGGCAGCCGGTCATCTTCCAGCCGGTCGCAAGCCCGGTCTCCGCCTCAAGACCCTTGTAGAGCTCGACCGAATATTTCAGCACGCGGGTGATGGAGGCGGAGGACCGCAGCTGGCCGACCAGACCGGCGGCATGCCAGGTCGATCCGGATGTGAGCGCGCCCTGTTCGATCAGCAGGACATCGGCCTTGTGGTCCCTGGCCAGATGATAGGCTGTCGAACAGCCGATGATGCCGCCGCCGATGACGACGATCTGGGCGTGGGAGGGCAGGGTCATGGCGCGTGTTTCCCGTAGACTGTGTGGTAGTGATCCAGCGCTTCTTGAAGGCGCGTGAGGTTTTCCTGCGTGTAGCCGACATAGTCGGCACCCGGCGCGTCGAGGTAGAGTTCCGACACCATGCTCCACATGGCTTCCCTCAGAAGCGATGCGCATTGCATGGATGCCAGCGAGCGACGGATCTGCGGCGAAGGCTCTGCGCCGAAATAGGCGACGAGAAAGTCGTCGGATTGATCGGGCGTCAGCGCGGCATTGGAGGTTGCTCCAGCGAGATCGAACATCGCGGTGGAGAACCCTGCATATTCGAAATCGATCAGCCACAGACGCTGGCCATCATCGAGAATGTTTGATGGAAGCAGGTCGTTGTGGGCAAAAATGATGGGAAGAGCAGACTGCGCGGCTTCAAGTTCCGCTGCCAGTGCCAGGTAGGTCGGGATCTCGCCGGTCATCCGGCTGGCGCCCGCTTCGAGGGTTCGCGCATAGTCACGAATGACGTGAAAGGGCCAGAATATGAAGCCTGGGCCGGAGACATGGCCTGCCATCTCCCGATGGAAACGGCCGAGAAGCTGCGCCACCCGGCACCGTTGGTCCGCAACGTCCGTGGCAGTCAGCGTCGTTGCTGTCAGGAAGGCGGAGACCATGATGCCGGGTTCGGCATATTCGATCCGGGGGGCAAAGCCTGCCTCGAAGGCGGCCCTTGCGGTCATCAGTTCCCGCTCGCGCGATACATGGTGGAAGGGGTAGTCCTTTCCGAAGCGGACGACGTGGCCGCCCTCTGAGTCTCTGACCAGATAGCTTTCGTTGCTCAGACCGCCCTTCAGCGGCGCAATCTCTATCTGGCCGTTCCAGCAGGGCAGGGCGGCGATGCGATCCTCGGTCGATGTTTCAGGCAGCAAACTCATCTCGTCTGCTCCTTCAGGCGAGCGGCGCCAGCTGAGATCAGGCGGTCCGCGATGATGGCGATGAAGGCGACGGCGAGGCCCGCGACAAGACCTCTTCCCGTGTCTGCCTTGGTCAGGGCGATATAGACCTCCTGCCCGAGGTCCCGGGTGCCGACCAGTGCGGTGATCACCAGCATCGAGAGGGCGAACATGATCGTCTGGTTCAGCCCCAGCAGGAGTTCGGGCAGGGCGAGCCTGAGTTTGACCTTGATCAGGATCTGGACCGGTGTGCAGCCCATCGAACGGGCGGCCTCCAACACCTGTGGATCCACGCGCTGCAGGCCAAGAACGGTGTAGCGGATTGCGGGAGCGACCGCGTAGGCGACGATGGCGATCAGTGCGGTGAAATCTCCGACGCGAAACAGCATCACCGCCGGCATCAGGTAGACAAAGGAGGGCAGGGTCTGCAGAGTGTCGATCACCACCTGCAAACCGCGCCACAGGCGTTCGCGTTCGGCCGCAAGAATGCCCAGCGGAATGCCGATGATGCTGGCGATCACCACGGCGATGCCGCAGAGATAGACCGTGACCATCGCCTTTTCCCACTGCCCTGTCGCGGCGACGAGAAGGGACAGGCCACCGACCGTGACGGCCAGTCTCAGTCCCCCGAGCCTGTAGCCCGTTGCAGCCAGGAGTGCGACGACACCAATCCAGGGCAGTTCGCCGAGGAAGCGCTTCACCGGCACCAGCAGGTTGAGGAGCAGTGCCGTCCTTGTCGCTTCGATCGTGTCGAAGAAGTTGATGTTGATCCACTGCACGACATCGTTCCAGAAGACACCTGTCGACAGCACAAGCTGCTCGGGATAGCGCGCGAGTGGCGGAAAGAGCAGGCTCGTTGCAAGGCCGGCGGCAAGCAGGCCGAGACTACCGGCCAGATAGGGCGACCGCAGCCACCCTGTCTCGCGAGTGGTTTCGACAGGCTGTCCCGCCTTCCGGGCGAAGGCCTGGCTCAAACGGTCGAGTGCGATTGCCAGTGCCACGATGGCGAAACCCGCTTCGAGGCCGGCGCCTATATCCAGCCGGCGCAGGGCTGCGAGCACGTCGAAGCCGAGGCCGCCAGCGCCGATCATCGAGGCGATGATCACCATGTTGAGAGACAGCATGATCACCTGGTTGACGCCGACCATCAACGCATCCGCCGCGGAGGGGATCATGACCTTCCAGGTCATCTGGCTGTGCGAGCAGCCGACCATATGGCCGAGATCGCGCAACTCGGAGGGAACCGCCCGCAGGCCATGAATGGTGATGCGGACCATCGGTGGCAGCGCATAGATCACCGTGCCGACGATGGCCGCTGTCGGGCCGAAGCCGAAAAAGAACAGGATCGGCACCAGATAGGCGAAGATGGGAATCGTCTGCATCAGGTCGAGCAGCGGAGTCAGGGCGCGTTCGACCCATGGCCATCGGTAGCCGGCTAGGCCGAGAAGAAGACCGAGTACCACGCCGATCGGAACGGCAACGAGGATCGAAGCCAGCGTCACCATGGCGCTGGTCCATTGGCCGAAGATGGCGATAAAGCCAAAACAGGCCGCGACGAGAACTGCCAACCGAAGGCCGCCGGCGTGCAGGCCTGCGAGGCCCGCAAGCGCGATGACGGCAAAGAAGGAGATCGGCGGAACAAGCTGAGTCGCAGCCGATCCCTGGCCGGACAGGAAGCCGGTGGAGAGGAGACTGAGTGCCAATCGATAGGGAATGTCGATCAGATCCGCGATGAAACGGGTCAAATCGGTAAAGTTGAAGAGGCCGAAACTCGCATCATTGACCAGCCACTTCGTCCATTCCCCGATATGGCGGGCAGCCGGGATCTGCCAGGCGCGCGGATAATCGAAAGCCCATTTGCCGATCGCCGGTCCCTGCCACCAGGCAAGGAGGCAGACAGCCGTTGCCAGAAGCAGCAGCAGGTCGGGCAGGCGGGGCATGGCGCGCTGCCGTCCGGGTGTTTCGATTTCCGTCGCTGGCTGAAACAGGCTCATGGCACGTCTAGCCCTGCATCATCAGCGTGGCGACATCGTCGCGATGGACGACGCCGAGCAGATGGCCGTCCACGCCGGTGACGCCAATCAGGCTGGTGGCAGAAGCAAACATCGGCGCCATCTCGGCCACCGTGGTTCTGCCGCCCACCCTTGCGGCGGGTACGAGGCCGTCTGCCGGGCGCATGATCGTGTGGGCCCTGATCGCCTTGGCGCGGGGCACGTTGCGGGTGAATTCGGCCACATAGTCCGTTGCCGGATGCAGGACCAGCTCTTCCGGCGTGCCAGCCTGGACGATCTCGCCGTCCTTCATGATGGCGATCCGGTCCGCGAGGCGGATCGCTTCGTCGAAATCATGGGTGATGAAGACGATCGTTTTCTTCAAGGACGACTGAAGCCGGAGAAACTCGTCCTGCATTTCCCGCCGGATCAATGGATCAAGGGCCGAAAACGGCTCGTCGAGGAACCAGAGTTCGGGCTCGACGGCGAGCGAACGGGCGATGCCGACGCGTTGCTGCTGGCCTCCCGAAAGCTGTCGTGGATAGAACCGCTCCTTGCCGAAGAGGCCCACGAGTTCGATCATCTGGAGTGCCCGGGTCTCGCGAGTGTGGCGCTCTACGCCTTGGATCTCCAGGGGGAAGGCGACATTGGCGAGCACCGTCAGGTGCGGCAGAAGGGCGAAATGCTGGAAGACCATGCCCATCTGGTGGCGGCGGATCTCGATCATACGGGCATCGGTCGCCGTCAGCAGGTTCTCGCCGTTGAAGAGGATCTCGCCCGAGGTCGGTTCGATCAGGCGAGAGAGGCAACGGACAAGAGTCGACTTGCCAGAGCCCGAGAGACCCATGATGACGAAGATCTCCCCGGGCATGACCTTGAGATCCACGCCCCTGACCGCGCCGACGAGACCGGCATCATGCAGGGCTCGCGCGGTCAGTGTGCCGTTGGACGTCTGAAGCGCTTCGTGCGCTCCTGCACCGAAGATTTTCCAGACGTCGCGGCAGACGAGTTTGGGTTGCGATGACATCAGTATTCCGTCGAGGGTTCGAGACGGGACCGGCGAAACCGCCGGCACGTTCATGTCAGACGAAAGGGCGGCCGCTTGCCACAGAGGAGAGGAGCGAGCGGCCGCTAAGCTGCAAGGCGACTATTTCTTGATCCACTCGGACCAGCGGGCCTCGTTGGCGCCCATCCAGGCAGCGACCACGTCTTCGAGCTTCTTGCCGTCGACGTCGACCTCGGTGATCATTGCGCCCATCTCGTCGTTGTTGACGTTGAAGGCCTTGATGCTCTTGTAGGCGCCCGGCCACTTGTCCTTCACGCCAGCCCAGCCAGCCTTCCAGATCGGGCCGAAGGGCTTGCCGCAGTCATAGGCGAGGTCGGGGTTCGATCCCCAGCTGGGATCCTTGTAACATTCTGCGGTGTAGGTCGGGAATTCGACCCATTCGCCCTTGTATTTCGCCGGCGCCCAATGCGGTGCGTAGATCCAGAGCATGATCGGTGCCTGGCGTTGGTAGGCGCTCTCCAGTTCTGCGAACAGGGCGGCGTCCGTTCCCGCGTGGACAACCTCAAAAGGCAGGTCCAGCGCTTCCACCCGCTCTTCATCGAAGCCGCCCCAGGTGACCGGGCCGCCAAGGTAGCGACCCTTGGGAGCCGTTTCGGCGGTGGAGAACGCCTCCGCGCAAGCCGGCTCCTTGAGGGCTTCCCAGTTCGGCAGGCCGGGGCATTTTTCCTTCATGTATTCGGGAAACCACCATTCTTCCTTGGCCTGCATGCCGGTCTCGCCAAGATTCTCGACCTTGCCGGTCGCGACCGCCGTCTCCAGCGCCTCCTGGCCAGTGGTGGCCCAGATCTCCATCGCGACGTGGAGATCGCCCGATTCCAGACCGGCGAACTGTGCGAGATAGTCGGCCTGCACATATTCGATCGAGTATCCTGCCTTCTTCAGGACCTCGCCCATGATCTGTGTGGTGATCAACTGGCCCGTCCAGTCGTGCAGCGTGAGCTTGATCGGGTCTGCGGATTCCTGTGCTGCGGCCGGTATGGCCAGGGTGGCAGCCATCATCAGTGTCCCGGCGAGGAGCCGTGGCATGCGGTCAAGGTGGAGCATTCGAGTTCTCCCAGTAGAGCCCGTTGAAAATCATCGAAACTGGCAAGTCGCGCGGTCGTCGTTCCCCGTACTTTTGTATCTGTAGACGAGCGTGCGATGCCGCAATCTCAGGTCATGAGCTCGACCTTGTCAATGTCGTTTTGTGGTTTTTTGTGATTTTGTGACCGATTTTGTGGTGTCTGGTTGCTGCATGCGATCGGCTTGGCTATCAAGAGGAGCCGCAACGGACAGGAGAAACGGCGTGCCACCTTCGAAGAGACACGGGGACATCTTGCGATTGCTGCAGCACGACGGAACGGTCGCGCTTTCGGAACTGGCGCGAAAACTGAACGTTTCCCTCGAAACCATTCGTCGGGACATCAAGCCGCTGGCGCGTAGTGGCAGTGTTGTGAAGATGCATGGCGCGGTGAGCCTGACCACGACGATCGGGGAGGCGCCCTTCGAGAAGCGCATGCGTGAGAACAGCGATGCGAAGCGGATGATCGCCGCCATGGTCGCCGCCACGATCCGTGATGGAGATTCCATCATGATGGACACCGGCACCACAACGAGCTTCCTCGCGCGGGCCCTGCTGGAGCACCGGCGCCTGACGGTGGTGACCAATTCCTCCGACATTGCCCGCACACTGGCAACGGTGAATGGCAACAAGGTGTACATGGCGGGAGGAGAATTGCGCAGCGACAATGGCGCAGCCTTCGGCACGACGGCGATCGATTTCGTCAACCGGTTTTCCGTCATCCATGCCATCGTCTCCACGGGGGCGGTGAATTCCGCCGGTATCATGGACTACGATCTGGACGAGGCAGAGTTTGCCCGGATGGTGCTGACGCGGGGCAAGCGGTCGCTGGTGGTGACCGATCACAGCAAGTTCGGGCGAGAGGGGCTGGTGCGCGTCGGCGGTTTCGATGCGATCACCGAACTGGCGACCGACAAGCCGCCACCCGCCGAGATCGCCCAGGCGATCGAGGCTGCAGGGGCGAGTCTCCTGGTCCTCTGACCCTTTCCGGGCTGGCCGAGCCGGTCATGCCTGATCCACAACCATGTTCGCGAGGTGGAGATCGTGCGCGCGAGCGCTCAGGGCGTCGTCCCGCGATCACATCATGGTTTCCGAGCAATGCGATCACAGCATTTCGCGGCCCTTGCCCTTTCAATCTTCGTCGTTAAATATATATGTATTAACATATGTTTTGTGGCGAGCCATGCCCGGGAGGGGCGGCGGCGTTGCAATCGGCATTGGAGCGCCGGCATGGCAGAGATCCCGTCGGCTGTCGAAGCGCCGGTTCAGTTTGAATGGCAGAAGAAGGATACAGACATGACCGCAAAGCCAGAGGTTAAGGGTTTCTATGATCCACGGACCTTCAGCATCCAGTATGTGGTCAGTGATCCGGCAACGGGCAAATGTGCGATCATCGATCCAGTGCTTGATTACGACGAGAAGGCCGGTACCACGGATACACACAGTGCCGATGCGATCTTGGCCCATATTGCCGAGAAGGAGCTCACCGTTGAGTGGATTCTCGACACGCATCCGCATGCGGACCATCTGTCCGCAGCTCAGTATCTCAAGGGGCGAACGGGGGCGCCGACGGCGATCGGTCAACATGTGATCGAGGTGCAGGAGCTCTGGAAGGAGATCTACAACTGGCCCGATTTCCCGGCGGACGGGGCACAGTGGGATCGTCTGTTTTCCGCAGGGGATACGTTTTACGTGGGCGAGTTGTCCGGTCGCGTGCTCTTTTCCCCCGGCCACACGCTGGCCTCGATCACCTATGTCATCGGGGATGCGGCGTTCATCCATGACACATTGTTCATGCCCGATAGCGGCACTGCCCGGGCCGACTTTCCCGGCGGCAGTTCGAGGCGGCTCTGGGCGTCGATTCAGGAGATTCTCTCCCTGCCTGAAGACACCCGGCTGTTTACCGGTCACGACTACCAGCCGGGCGGGCGGGCACCCATGTGGGAGAGCTCGGTTGCCGAACAGCAGCGCGACAATCCGCACGTCGCCGGCAAGGACGAGGCCGCTTTCGTTGCGTTGCGCGACGCGCGGGACAAGACTCTGCCGATGCCGAAGCTGATCCTGCATGCATTGCAGGTCAATATCCGGGGTGGGCGCCTGCCGGAGCCGGAAACGAACGGCCGGCGCTACATCAAGATCCCGCTCGATGCCTTGTCTGGAGCCGCGTGGGAATGATCGACATCATCCCCCAGAGCCTGGCGGCGATCGGTTCGGGCGGGCTCGTCGGCTTCTCGCTGGGCCTGATCGGTGGTGGCGGGTCTATTCTGGCGACGCCGCTTCTCCTCTATGTTGTCGGCGTTGGCCAACCGCATGTGGCGATCGGGACCGGTGCCCTGGCTGTGTCGATCAATGCCTATGCCAATCTGATCGGCCATGCGCGCAAGGGGCATGTATGGTGGCGTTGTGCCATCGTCTTCGCAGCGACAGGCACCGTTGGCGCGCTGATCGGCTCCAGTCTCGGCAAAGCCTTCGACGGCGAGCGATTGCTGTTTCTGTTCGGCCTGCTGATGCTGGGCGTCGCTGTCATGATGCTGCGTCCGAGGGCGGCTGTCCTTTCGGGTGCTCCGAGGGCAGATCGCCTGACATGTCTGAAGACAGCGGGCATCGCACTGGTGGCGGGCGCGGCCTCGGGTTTCTTCGGGATTGGCGGCGGGTTCCTGATCGTGCCTGCGCTGATGCTTGCGACGGGCATGCCGATGATCAACGCAATCGGGTCTTCCCTGCTTGCCGTCGGGACCTTCGGACTGGCAACGGCCCTGAACTACGCTGCCTCGGGCCTCATCGACTGGCAGATCGCTGCAGAGTTTGTCCTGGGCGGCGTTTTCGGCGGGCTCGGTGGCATGCTGCTGGCCACGCGCCTTGCGGCCCGTCGAAACCTGCTCAACCGCATCTTTGCCGGTGTTATCGTCATCGTCGCGCTCTATGTTCTCTACAAGAGCAGTGCCGCGATCGTTCCCGTTGGGTGAAGGACAGCGCATGAGCCACGAAAGGCAGCAGAGGTTCTGGAACAGGATCGCCCGGCGCTATGCGGCACGTCAGATCCAGGATGTCGCTGCCTATGAAGCCATGCTGACCGATGTCGCTGCGCGCCTTGCGCCTTCGGATCGCGTGCTTGAACTGGGATGTGGCACCGGTGGAGTGGCCATCCGCCTGGCGCCTGGCGTGCAGGAGTGGAAGGCAACGGACTTTTCTGCGCAGATGATCGAGATCGCCAGAGCGAAGCCAGCCGGTGACAACCTCCGCTTTGTCCTCGTCGATGCCGAGGATGCCTTTGATGATGCGCCTTTCGATGCGATCTGTGCGTTTAATGTCCTGCATCTCCTTGATGACCCGCATGCCGTTCTGGCCCTCATCCATGCGAGCCTGAAGCCCGGTGGCCTGCTGATTACCAAGACCTGGTGCTTTGGTGATCTGGGCACACGATGGCGCGGCCTTTTCACCGTGCTGCGAGCCCTGGGTCTGTTTCCCGCCGTCCATGGCTTCACCGTCGCCGGCTTGCGTCAGTCTCTTGAAAAGGCCGGCTTCGAAATCGTCGACCAAACGGTCTTCGGCAAGCACCGCCAGAACCCCTATATCGTGGCGCGCAGGCGCTCTCCCTGAGCCTGGCCATTCGAGTGAGGTCCCTGCTCGATCTTCGCCCTCTCGTCTCAGGTGCCGGCAGCGTGTTCAGCGCCACAGCCGGTTTTGGGTTGTCTCCGACACTTCTGTGGCCTAGTAAATATTTTCCGGAGGTTTTACCCAGCCTTCCGAGGAGGCAGTTTGAGGAGGGCAGGCCGCCGTGGTGACAATCAAGGAAATTGCGCAGGCGGTCGGCGTCTCCTCCGGCACGGTGTCGCGCGTCTTGAACTATGACCAGACACTTTCGGTGTCGGAAGCCAAGCGGCAGGCGATCATCGAGACGGCAGAGGCGCTCAACTATGCGACGCCGCGAGCACGCAAGAACGCCCAGATGCCCCCGCTGACAATCCCAATGGCGAGCCATGCGGAGGTGCCAGCGAATATCGCCATCGTGCATTTCCTTGCGCCGCAGGAGGAACTGGTCGATCCCTATTATGTCGGCGTCCGCCTTGGCATCGAGGCCCGCTGCCGCGAGTACAAGATCGAGATCGCGCGCGTCTTCAACCCGGATGTGCCCGTGGATCTGGCCATGCTGACGGGCATTTCGGCAACCGTCGTCGTCGGGCACCACCCGAAGGCCGAAATCGAGGCGATGGCCAAGGTCTGTCCGCATCTGGTCATGGCCGACTACAATCCGCGCATGCCGCAATTCGACTGCGTTCGCGCCGATCTCGGTGAGGCTACGACAGTCATCCTGGACAGCCTGGACCAGACTGGTTATCGCCGGATCGGTTTCGTTGGCGGGTATGAGTTGATGGACAACGACGCCCTGATGCATGGCGAGCAGCGCTGCAAGGCCTTTATCGAATGGCACGAGACGCGAGGGCGCTACCGTCCGGAACTGATGGCGCTTGGCCAGAGCGAACGCTTCGGGCAAAATCTGCGGCTGGAAACGGGCTACCAACAGGCGAAATCTCTGCTTGCCCTGGATGAGCGGCCAGATGCGATCGTTGCGGCGAACGACAACATGGCGATCGGCGCTTACCGGGCCATACAGGAAGCGGGGCTCTCCATTCCCGACGATATTGCCGTCGTGGCGTTCAACGACATTCCCGTGGCGCAGTTTCTGACCCCGCCGCTATCCACCATGCGCATTCCGGGCGAACTGATCGGCGAGGTGGCGGTCGATCTCCTGGTCGAGCGGCTGAACGGTCGGGACTATTCCAAGCATGTGACGCTGCCGACCGAGATGGTCTGGCGAGGCAGTGCAAAAAAGCCATCGATTTTCTGATCGCTTTCGACGGCAGGTTGTGGAATCACAGGTACTTACCGCAGTGCACAAAATATTTAGTAAAAATTTTCTTGGCACTCTCCAGGTTTTCGGGAATAGTGACCGCAAGGCAGCGGGAAGAGGCTGCCGGGGTCAGTGTTTCAAGGGAGGAAGACATGGATAATCTGAGTGGTTTCAAGCGCTCACTGGCGTCAGCCTGTGCAGGCGTTGCATTTTTCGCAAGTTCCGCCGCATTTGCCGGCGAAGTCACCATCTGGTGCTGGGATCCGAATTTCAACGTCGCCATCATGCAGGAAGCTGCGGCGCGTTATACGGCCAAGAATCCCGGCACGACATTCAACATCGTCGACTTCGCCAAGGCCGATGTCGAACAGAAGCTGCAGACGGGTCTGGCGTCCGGCATGACCGACACGCTGCCGGATATCGTTCTTATCGAGGATTACGGCGCGCAGAAATATCTGCAGTCCTTCCCCGGCTCGTTCGCTGCGCTGACCGACAAGATCGATTATTCCGGTTTTGCCAAATACAAGGTCGACCTGATGACCCTCGAGGGCCAGGTCTATGGTGTTCCCTTCGATTCCGGCGTGACCGGCCTCTACTACCGCAAGGACTATCTGGAGCAGGCAGGTTACAAGGCCTCCGACATGGAGAACCTGACCTGGGATCGCTTCATCGAGATCGGCAAGGACGTGAAGGCCAAGACCGGTCATGAGATGATGGCGCTCGACAGCAACGACGGCGGCCTGATCCGCATCATGATGCAGTCCGGCGGCCAGTGGTATTTCAAGGACGATGGCAGCCTCAACATCACAGGCAACGCCGCGCTGAAGGCAGCCCTCGAAACCCAGGCGCGGATCGTCAACGAAGGCGTGGCGAAGCCGACCAGCGGCTGGAACGACGGCGTCAACGCCTTCACCTCCGGCGATGTCGCCGCCGTCCTGCTTGGTGTCTGGATCACCGGCACCGTCAAGGCGCAGCCCGATCAGGCCGGCAAGTGGGCCCTGACCGCCATTCCGAAGCTTGGCATCGACGGCGCGACCGCCGCCTCCAACCTCGGTGGTTCGAGCTGGTATGTGCTTGAGGCTTCCGCTGAAAAGGACGAAGCAATCGACTTCCTCAATGAAGTCTATGCCAAGGATCTCGACTTCTATCAGAAAATCCTGACCGAGCGCGGCGCCGTCGGCTCGCTGCTCGCCGCCCGCACCGGCGAAGCCTATCAGAAGCCAGACGACTTCTTCGGCGGCCAGACGGTCTGGCAGAACTTTGCCGATTGGCTCGTCCAGGTGCCGGCCGTCAACTACGGCATCTTCACCAACGAGCTGGACACGGCTGTCACGGCAAACTTCCCGGCGCTGCTCAAGGGAACGCCTGTCGATGACGTCCTGAAGGCGATCGAAGATCAGGCCGCCGGTCAGATCCAGTAAACCCATCCCACAGGGGTCAGGCCTTCGGGTCAGGCCCCTGTCCTCCCGGAGCCGTGCGGCGCAAGCGCCGCGCGGCTTCCCTTCACATATCAAGGTTCAGTGACCACTGATCGGGTTCGGGGATACCGCATGGCCACCACATCCAGATCCAGCCTGAGACGCTATTACGACGTGAACGGATGGCTGTTCGTCGCGCCCGCCCTCGTGCTGATCTCGCTCTTCATGCTCTATCCGATCCTGCGTTCTCTCGCGCTGTCCTTCTATTCGGGACGCGGGATGATGCTGAAGTTCTCGGGCACCGGTAATCTCGTACGTCTGTGGAACGATCCCGTCTTCTGGAAGGCGCTGGAAAACACCGTCATCTTCTTCGTCGTCCAGGTGCCGATCATGATCACCATGGCGCTGATCCTGGCGGCCATGCTGAACAATCCGAAGCTGCGTTATTCCGGCCTGTTCCGGACCATGATCTTCCTGCCCTGCGTTTCGTCGCTGGTCGCCTACTCGATCCTGTTCAAGAGCATGTTCTCGCTCGATGGCGTGGTGAACAACACGCTGCTTACGATCGGCATCATCGGCGAGCCGATCGGGTGGCTCACAGACCCCTTCTGGGCCAAGGTCCTGATCATCATCGCCATCACCTGGCGCTGGACCGGCTACAACATGATCTTCTATCTGGCGGCGCTGCAGAATATCGACCGGTCGATCTATGAGGCGGCGAAGATTGATGGCGTGCCGTCCTGGGGGCGCTTTGCGTTTCTCACCATCCCGATGTTGAAACCGGTGATCCTGTTTACCACGATCACCTCGACAATCGGCACGCTGCAGCTGTTCGACGAGGTGTACAACTTCACCGAAGGCAAAGGTGGGCCTGCGGATTCGACGCTGACGCTGTCGCTCTACATCTACAACCTTACCTTCCGCTTCATGCCGAGCTTCGGTTATGCGGCAACCGTCTCCTATGTCATCGTGCTGATGGTGGCGGTCCTCTCCTTCCTGCAATTCTATGCCGCGAGGGAACGTCGATGATGACAATGCTTCGCCGCCGGCTGCCCGACATCGTGCAGTATGCCGTGCTGTCGCTTGCCGCCTTCCTCTCGATCTTTCCGTTCATCTGGATGGTGATCGGCGCGACCAACACCACGAGCGAGATCGTGCGCGGCAAGGTCACCTTCGGTACGGCGCTCTTCGACAACATCGCGTCCTTCTTCGCCCAGGTGGATGTGCCGCTGGTGTTCTGGAATTCGGTGAAGATCGCGCTTGTCGGCACGGCGCTGACGCTGCTCGTCTCGTCGCTTGCCGGCTACGGCTTCGAGATGTTCCGCTCAAAGCTGCGCGAACGGGTCTATACCGTGATCCTCTTGACGCTGATGGTGCCGTTTGCGGCGCTGATGATCCCGCTCTTCATGCTGATGGGGCAGGCGGGGCTGCTCAACACCCATATCGCGATCATGCTGCCGATGATCGCGTCCGCCTTCATCATCTTCTATTTCCGCCAGGCCTCAAAAGCCTTTCCGACCGAGCTTCGTGATGCGGCCAAGGTGGACGGGCTGAAGGAGTGGCAGATCTTCTTCTACATTTATGTTCCGGTGATGCGCTCCACCTATGCGGCGGCCTTCGTCATCGTCTTCATGCTGAACTGGAACAATTATCTCTGGCCGCTGATCGTGCTGCAGTCGAATGACACCAAGACGATCACGCTGGTCGTGTCCTCGCTCGCCTCCGCCTATTCGCCCGAATACGGCACCGTGATGATCGGCACGATCCTCGCCACCCTTCCCACCCTTCTCGTCTTCTTCGCCATGCAACGCCAATTCGTGCAGGGCATGCTCGGCTCCGTGAAATAGGACTTATTCATGCGCATTATTGAGACTTTCAACAAGGATTGGACCTTCCGCGCCGGGTTTGAGCCGGGTTTTGCTTCGGCTTCGCAGTCCGGCGAGACGGTCCAGCTTCCCCATACGGCGGTCGAGCTGCCCTATAATTATTTCGACGAGAAGAGCTATCAGAAGGCCTTTACCTATCAGAAGGTCATCTCGTGGGATCCGCGTTTCGACGGCAAAGAAGTCTCGCTGGTCTTCGACGGCGCCATGGCTGATAGCGTTGTCTATCTCAACGGCACCGAGATCACTGCGCACAAGGATGGCTACACACCTTTCGAGGCTAGGCTCACGCCGCATCTGAAGGCCGGCAACAACCTGCTGACGGTGAAGATCGACGGTTCGGAAAACCCCGAAATCCCGCCCTTCGGCGGCGTGATCGACTATCTCACCTATGCCGGCATCTATCGTGATGTCTGGCTCAAGGTCACCGCGCCGGTTTCGATCGCCAACGTCAAGATCGAGACGCCGGATGTGCTTGATGAAACCAAGCAGGTGACGGCGAAGGTCTGGATTTCCAATCCGACCGATCAGGCGCTTTCGGGCAAGGTCACGGCTGTTCTGAAAGATGGTGCAGGTCAGGAGATCGCGCGGACCGAGGCGACCGTATCAGGCGCAGAGGTCTCGCTCGGCTTTTCCGGACTTCAGGGCATCACGCTCTGGGATATCGACAATCCCGCTCTCTATCACCTCACGGTGACATTGGAGACAGCAGCCGGTGCCGATGCCGTGACAAGCCGTTTCGGCTTCCGCTCTGCCGAATACACCATCGACGGCTTCAAGCTGAACGGTCGCGTCGTCAAGCTGCGCGGCCTCAACCGTCACCAGGCCTGGCCGCATCTCGGCTATGCCATGGGCCGGCGTGGTCAGGAGAAGGATGCCGATATCCTGAAGTTCGATCTGGCCTGCAACATCGCCCGGACCTCGCACTACCCGCAGTCGAAATACTTCCTCGACCGTTGCGACGAGATCGGCCTGCTGGTCTTCGAAGAGATCCCCGGCTGGCAGCATATCGGCGGTGATAGCTGGAAGGCGGAGAGCGTTCAGAACGTCCGCCGCATGATCGAGCGCGACTGGAACCATCCCTCGATCATCATCTGGGGCGTGCGCATCAACGAGAGCCAGGACTCTCACGACTTCTATGTCGCGACGAATGCCATGGCGCGGTCGCTCGATACGACCCGCCAGACAGGCGGCGTGCGCTACATCACCGAGAGCGAGCTGCTCGAAGACGTCTACACAATGAACGACTTCATTCTCGGCATGGAGGAAATGCCGGGGCATAACCGGGAGCGCCTGGTGCTGCGCGAGCAGCGCGAGGTGACAGGGCTCGACCGCAAGGTGCCCTACATGATCACCGAATATGGCGGTCACATGTATCCGACCAAACGCTTCGACCAGGAGCAGCGGCAGGCTGAACATGTCGGCCGGCATCTGGCGATCCTCAATGCTGCTGCCGGCGACCCGTCGATATCAGGCTCCACCGGCTGGTGCATGTTCGACTACAACACGCACAAGGATTTCGGCTCCGGCGACCGCATCTGCTATCACGGCGTCACCGACATGTATCGCGAGCCGAAATTCGCCGGTTACGCCTATGCCTCGCAGGGCGATCCGAAGCACGGGATCGTGCTTCAGCCGGTCAGCTTCTGGGCGCGTGGTGAGCGCAATATCGGCGGCGTGTTGCCGCTGATCGTGCTCACCAATTGCGACTATGTCGAAATCCGCATGGGCCAGATCGTCAAGCGGATCGAACCCGATACGAAGACCTATCCGCATCTGCCGCATCCGCCCTGCATTCTCGACCACAGCATGGTGACGCCGGAGGAATTCGGCGAATGGGGCATGACCTGGCGGGATGGCGAGCTCGTCGGCTTTATCAACGGCGAGGAAGTGGTCCGCCGCCATCTGCCGGCCGATCCGCTTCCGACGACACTTGAGATCGCGGCTGATGACACAGAGCTCAGGTCTGGCGAGAAGGACACGGTTCGCGTGATCCTGCGTGCGCTCGATCAGGGCGGCAATGTCTTGGGCTTCTTCGACGATCCGGTCGAGGTCTCGCTTGAGGGCCCGGGCCGTATCGTCGGCCCCTCGCTGCTCTCCTTCAAGGGTGGCGCCGTTGGCGTCTATGTCGAAGCCGGAAACGAAGCCGGCCAATTGACGCTGACTGCGACTTGCCGTCCCTTCGGGACCAAACGCATCACCTTCAACGTCACCTGAGCGAGGCTTACATGGCAGAGGTCCGGCTCACCGATATCCGCAAGTCCTATGGCTCGCTCGAGGTCATCAAAGGGGTGAATCTTGAGGTTTCCTCCGGGGAATTCGTTGTCTTCGTCGGTCCGTCCGGCTGCGGCAAGTCCACGCTGCTCCGGATGATCGCAGGGCTTGAGGATATCTCCTCCGGTGAGCTGACCATCGGCGGCACCGTGATGAACGATGTCGATCCGTCCAAGCGTGGCATTGCCATGGTGTTCCAGACCTATGCGCTTTATCCGCACATGACCGTGCGCGAGAACATGGGCTTTGCGCTCCGCTTTGCTGGCATGGCGAAGGACGAGATCGAGCGGCGGGTGAACGCTGCCGCAAAGATCCTCGAACTCGACGCGCTTATGGATCGCAAGCCCAAGGCTCTGTCCGGTGGTCAGCGCCAGCGCGTCGCCATCGGCCGTGCCATCGTGCGTCAGCCTGACGTTTTCCTCTTCGATGAGCCGCTCTCCAACCTCGACGCGGAACTGCGCGTGCATATGCGTGTCGAGATCGCCCGGCTGCACAAGGAGCTGAACGCCACGATCGTCTATGTCACGCATGACCAGGTCGAGGCGATGACGCTGGCCGACAAGATCGTCGTCATGCGCGGCGGCATTGTCGAGCAGGTCGGAGCGCCGCTCATGCTCTACGACGATCCCGACAACATGTTTGTTGCAGGCTTTATCGGCTCCCCGAAGATGAATTTTCTGCCGGCCAAGGTCGTCGCGCATCCGGCGGTCGGCCAGGTGACCGTGGCGCTCAAGGTGCGGCCCGACACGCAGCTCACCCTGGCCTGTGCCCATGGGCCGAAGGTTGGGGAGGCCGTCACCCTGGGTATCCGGCCCGAGCACTTCCATCCCGCCGGGAGCGGCGATGCGCAACTGACGGTGCATGTCGACGTTGTCGAGCATCTGGGCAATACCAGTTATGTCTACGCCCATACTGTGCCCGGCGAACAGATCATCATCGAGCAGGAAGAGCGACGGCATGGCGGCCGATTGGGCGACGAGATCACCGTTGGTGTCGACGCCGGGACGAGCTTCCTGTTCGATGCCGAGGGGCAAAGGATCCGGTAAGGCTCCTGCCTACAGGGCTTGTTGACGTCCTGACACAGAAGCCGGGAGACGATGGTCTGCCGGCTTCTTCCGTTTCAAGGTGCGCCAGTCTGCGCCTGTTCGCGCAGACTGGCGGGAGTTATTCGGTTTCGACACGGCCCTTCTTCTCCTCGCGCTTGTCCTTCTGCAGGAGCCAGGTGAGCAGATTGGGCTTTTCCTGGGGTTTCGGCTTGATGGTCTTGGGTGTGGCTGCCGGACGGTAGACCTTGACGTTGTCGAGTGATGCGAACTTTGCGCCATACTGCTTCTTGATCGCTGCGACACGGCCCCAGTTCTTGGCACGAGCTGCGACAACAGCAAGGCCGGTCACGCCGCCTTCGGTGGCTTCCCATTCGACGGATTGCTGGAAAAGACGGGCCGCTTCCTTTGTCGCCTTGGTTTCGAGGCGATGCCAGCCGAGCGCCTGCGCACCCAATGCCGACTTCTGTTCGAAGACATAGCCCTCGAGCGTTTTCAGTTCCTTTTCGTCAAGCGCGAGAGGCGTTTCCTGATCCGTCAATCCGGCTGACACAAGCTCGATGTAGATCTTCTTCAATTCCGGTGTCTGCGCCGCATATTGCCGGGCGAGCTGGAGTGCCTCGTCACGGTGATCGAGATTGCGCAGCGTGAGGATGACGCCCTCAATGCTCTTCGGGTTGGTGGTCATCCGGGTTGCGCTGACGAACCAGTGATACGATGCCTCCCAACTCTGTTGGCCATAGTAGAACCAGCCGAAGAGTTCTGCGTCATTCGCGGAGAACGAGCGCTGGACGAAGTCGCTGAACCGTTGCAGTTCATCGATCGTCAATGCGCTTGCCGGTCCGCTGCCCTGGGCGACGAGACCCATCTTGCGGCGGACAAGGTCGAAGGAGACATTGTCGAATTCGCCCGTGCCATCAGGAAGGATGTTGCCGAGCGCGACCGGCGAGCGTGTGCCCGCTTCAGGAAGGAGAAGGCTGGCCTTCTGGACCGTCGACAGGCGCTCGTTGGGCTCCTCGCAGGTGGTTACGATATGTTTGTAGAGATCGAAGGCTCGGGCGTAGTCACGCGACTGGGCGAGAGACTCTGCCGTGATCCACATGGTGTTCATCTCGGCGCAGACCATCAGTTGCGGCGTGGCCTCGGCGAGAGTGACGACCTGGCCCCAATTGCGCTGGGCGTGAGCGCGTTCCATCAGCCGGCGGGTTTCGGCAAGCGCAAGCTTGTCGAGCAATTCCTGGCTGGGCTTCCAGTTTGGGTTTTCGCTCTGCAACCGGGCGATCTCGGTGCGCACCCGAACATAGTCTCCGCTGCCGAAGATGTCCCAAAGAGGCTGTTCCGAGATGTTGGTCGGAGCATCGAAGAGATCTTCCGGCGCGTCCCAGTCCGGATAGAGCGTCTTGAGGCGGCGCAACTCGGCGCCGAGGCGCTTGAGGTCACGCGTCTGCGCATAGTAGCGCAAGGCGGTTTCGTCGACTTCCGGTCGGGGCGATGCGCCCGGCTGCTCTGTCTGCTGACCGAGCTTGGCGATCTGTTGCTCAACGCTCTCTCTCGAGGGCGCAAGGTCAGCCGGCGGAAGGGTGCTGGCCGCCGGCAGCTGTGCCGCCGGTCTCCTCGCCGTGGTCGCAGCGGTTGGTCCGAAGGGGTTTTCGCCCGGCGCAACCTCGCGAATGACCGGAGCCGTCGGCTGTACGGCCACCGTTGTTGCGGGTGTCACGGCGACGGGTAACTGGGCGGGCAGAACGACCTGCGCCGGTGCCGGCGCAGCCGGCATCACGGGTTGCGGGGCGGGGAGCGTCGTTGGCACGACGGCTTGAACGGCAGGTGCCGTGGTTACTCCGGCCAGCGGATCGAAAACCGGCATGGCCGGCTGGCCGCCTGCCGGAGCAGAGGCGTTCGACAACGTGGCGGAGCCGGGCAGAACCAGCCCCATTGCGGGATAGTTCGTGGCGTTGTCACCGGTTGCCTGGCTGATCGGGATCGAGATGCAGACACCGACAAACAGGGCTGTTTTCAGGGGAAATCGGTCAAACATGTGGGGTACCTTTCAGCGATAGCCATGAGGCTCAGCACATGGAGCGTGGCGGGGTAGTAGTCTTGGGAGCTGAAGTCAGAGAGCTGGGTGATGTCTGGGCGACGTCCCAGGCTGCATTCGACGAGTGCGGCCACGGCCTGGTAGCCGGGGTCGGGCATTGGCGAGAGCCGGGTCGCAGTGGCGAGTTCCACCACGGACATCGACGCCTTGCCGAACTGTTTCCAATGCGCGGCAAAAACTTCCAGAATGTCTGGATAGTCGCGTGAATACCAGGCGAGGTAGAGGGGGACCCGGATCGCATCGTAGCCGAACTGCGACGGGTAACCACTGGCGGGCCGTGGCATGTCGCCGGAGAGCGACAGCCAGTCGGCCGGCAACCTGGCGGGGCCGAAGCGGGCGTCCCGCAACAGGGAAACGCCGCTGTCCATCAGCTCTTCTGCCGGGAAGCGGCCCGTCAAGCGACCGAGATCGACCAGAGCAGGAAAGATCCAATAGGACATGTTGATCACGGGACCGTCCGATTGCTCGTTGCGGCCAAAACCCTGCACACCCGGCAACAGGACGAGGCCGTAGTCGGTGTCGATGGTCGTCCTTGTCACGATCGCTTCGGCGATGCGGCGGGCCTCGCGCTGGAGATCCGGTTCGTTCCAGCGTTGGCCGGCGCGCATCAGGGCCCATGCAATCAGAAGGTCGCCATCGGTTGCGTTGTTGCGATCCGTCACGGGTGGGGCGTGGGATGGATCCCATCGCCAAACGGCGAGCCCGTCATCCCGGACGAAAAGATTGGCGCGTGTCCATGACCATATGCGGTCGAAGCTGTCGCGATCGTCAGCCGCCTCGGCCATCAGCATGCCATAACCCTGGCTTTCGCTATGGCTGATGCCGCCGGCGCGATTGTCGACCACGCGCCCTTCGTCAGTGACGAAATTGTGCTGGTAGAAGAGCCAGGCACCGGCGGCGATGTCGGCTGCGACGTTTTCCTGTGGCTGCGGCAACATAGCCGTGGCGGCGCCGGCGATCAGGGCGCCGCCAAGAACCAAGGCGGACATGTGGAGACGGATCTTCACGATTTGCGTCCCTGCCGCAGTACGATGTAGGTCGAGACGCCGAGCAGGATGGCTACCAGGATCTGGGCGATGGTGAACTCACGGGCGTTGTTGGAGAACCAGCCCGCCACGATGAGGCGGCCGTTCTGAAGGCTGAGCGGTTTGGTCTCATAAAGACGCTCGTGTGCCGACATCTTTCGGTCGACAACGGTGCCGTCGAGGGTCAGGGTGTTCACTGCCCCCCCGAGACGACCCCAGACATCCGCCTGCGCCATGCTTCGCATGCCCTCGCTGAGTGTTTCGGGATTGCGAAAGGCGACCACGGTCCAGGCATCCCGGTCGTTGACCAGACGCTGTGCAACGAGCATGTCGGCCTCATTGGCGACCTGATAGACAGTATCGTTGTTCAATACGGTCGGGTCATCCATCAGGCCCAGTTCCGCAGCCTGGATCTGCACCCGGACCTTCGTTCCCTCGAAGATGGCGCCAAGGCCATCTTTGAGCCGCGCGACCAGCGAAGTCGGGCGGTCGTCGTCGGCCTGCACCTGCGCACCATCCACCGAGAGGGCAGGTGCGGCTTGCTCTGCCTGCGCTCCCTGGGATTCTGGCTGATTTTCATCCAGCGAGAGCGCAAGGTTGCTGGAGACCGGGCTAAGATCAATGCCAAGGTCGGACCTGAGCTGGCTGGAGAAACCGGAGAAGCTGCCGAAGGCCAGCAACGGCCCCTGACGATCGAGCGGCCAGCCGGAGGTTACGGAGACGAGGCTCACCTGCCGCGAGGCATAGGCCATCTTGGCGAGGAAGCTGCCTGCTGCCCCCAGCATGTCATTGTCCATGCCCTCTACATAAAGTGGTGTTGCCGTATCGCCGCCGCCGAAGCCTGCCTTGCCGGCAGACACGACCGCCAGATCGGGCGCGTGGCCAATCTGTGCGAAGGCGGGGATGTTCAATGTGCTGTCGCCCTTGATGAAGAAGCGTGCCGTCGGGTTTCCGAGAGTGGCTGGATCACACACGGCGTCTGCTGCATTGGACAGTTCCGCCTCGAACTCGATCACATTGTAGCCGGGACGCAGCTTGTCGAGCGGGATGGGCAAAACCTGTCCTTCGATGCGGCCGGAGCGACCTTCGCCGAGCCGGATGTTGGCGACGGTGTCACCATTCGCGCGAACGACCATCTGCGCGCTTGGCGACAGGCCTGCGGCATATTCAGCATTCAGCTTGAAGGTGGCGGCTCCATAGTCGCCGGGATAGAAATCGGCAGGAAGGCTGAACGTGATCGACTGCTCGAAATGGCGGCCGGCGAAGGGGCGCGAGACAAAACCCAGCTCGGCGAGCGTGTTTTCGCTGCCGGACTCCAGCAGGCGGCCGCGGCGATTGCCGAGTGCACGGCGGCCCTGGGGTGAACCGTCGGTCATCTCGGTCTGCGCACGCAGAGTGAAATCGCGGATTGTCGATGCCAACTCATCCGCCGTTCGGGCTGCGACGATCATGCGGCTGCGGCCGCTCGCAGGGTCGATGTCGAACTGTACGCCTGCCTGTTCGGGTGTCGCGCCGATCAGGTCGCGGACAGTGCCGAACGTCCCGACCACGAGATCGATCCCGGGGCCAGAGCCGTGCTCGTTTCCGACCGTCACGACGGGGCGGTCGAAGTGACCGAGTATCGAGAGAACCTGAACCACCGCAAACGTGCGATTGATGTCTTCGCCTGCTGCGCCTCGGGGTATCATCCCGTTGATGGCGGCATGGCCGTTCACGTCGCGGCTATAAGCGAGCAGGGTGGAGACGTCGCTCGGGTCGTCCTTGGCATTGCGTGTGAAGACGAAACCGCTGCTGGCGGGATCGATCTGGGTCCAGAGCTCGTAGGTTGCTTCCACCGAGCAGTCGACACGGTGTGACTGATCGAGCAAGACCGTTACGGCATTGTACCCCGGTTGCAGCAGCCCCTTCGGGAGCTCAAGCTCGACCTGATGAGCGTCACCCGACTTCAGGTTGACTGTTCCGATGTCTCGGTCGTTGACAAATATGCGCATTGCCGACCGTTCGGGCGCCACTGAAATCGCCGTCTGCAGCGTCAGGATGAGCTTGGCTGATCCTGTCATTTCGGATGGCAAGACGACGAAGGGGTATTCCCGATTGGCTGTTTCGCCGGGGAAGAAGAGGTCCCGTTTGTCTGCGATCAGGCGACGGATCTGGTTCTCGTCCTGAAAGTATTCCTTGGTTTCAGCCTGGGGCGCAGTTTGCGGCGCCAGGATGAATCCACCGGGTGTGGCGGCGGTCGACGGGGAGCCTGCAAGCAGCAGGCCTGTCGTCGCCAGCCAGATGGCGCGTTGTCTGATCATTCTCCAGCCTCCCGATGACGGACCGGGGCAGCGGCCAGAGCCGCGCCGGCGAGGGGTTTCAGTCTTTGTGGCTCTACCTTGTCGTCCGGCTTGCCGCCGAGCGCGACGCCGATGGCCGCGAGCGGGCAGGTAATGGCCCAACGGAGGATGCGAAGGCTTCCGGCGATGATGCTTTTCGGGCGCTGGCGCAGCGCACGTTGTTCGCGCACCACCGACATGTCGTGCATCAGGAGTTCGGCAATGATCGGGAAGTGGTGCGGCTCCGGATCGAAACGCAGGCTGATTGCCCCATCCTCGCCCGGTGTGGCACCCGCGATGCTGACGGGCAGCGAGGTGACAAGCAGGTTCGAGGAGACGCTGAGCAGCTGAAGCCGGCCATATTCGCCCTTGCGGAGATTGCGGGCAGAGCCTTGTGCCGGAATCAGCTTGGCACCCTGGGCTGAAGCCTCGGTGACCGCACCGCGCAGGACAGTCTCACCGAACTGGAGTTCGACAGTGGTGCGCAGCGGCAGTTCCACGCCGGAGAGATCCTGGCTGCGTTCGGTGACGACACCCAGCGCGCAGCCGGCGATCATCAGGTTCATCCAGTTCCAGGCCCCAACGATCAGGAGCAGGCTCGAGATTTCCGGCTCGGTGTTGTAGCGATAGGCGGCCACGAACAGAGTGAAGCTCAAAATGCCGAAGATGATGAAATACGGCAGAGACAGCTCTGATAACCGATCATGCTTCAGCGACACGCCCTTGGCGGTGACCTTGAATGTCGGGCTCCTCGGCTTCATCAGCACGCTGACAATGGCCTGGAAGAGATAGACCGACTGCACATACTCGTAGATTTCGGAAATCCATGGCCAGCGGACGCTGCCATAGAGATAGGTGCGCACCATCTCGCCGACGATCAGATACATGATCGTGTAGGCGAAGAAGTCCTCGAAGGATGCGACGAAGATCTTCATGTCGAAGAGAATGAAGAGCAGGGGCGCGACGAAGAAGACCGCACGCACGAAGGGGAAGAACCAGAAGAGCGAGCTGGAAATGTAGCTCAGCCGCTGTGGCAGAGACAGGCCGCGCTTGAAAAGCGGGTTCTTCAGCATAAGGATCTGGACCATGCCCTGGCACCAGCGAGAGCGCTGCCCGACGAAGCTGGCGAAGGTTTCCGGCTGCAGGCCCGAGATCAGTGGTTTTTCCACATAGAGACTGTTCCAGCCGCGCGCATGGAGTTCGAGGGCTGTCTCGCAATCCTCCGTGATGGTGATGCCGGAGAAACCACCCACCTCTTCCAGGGCTTCGCGGCGCAGCACTGCGGCCGAGCCGCAGAAGAACGACGCGTTCCAGCGGTCGAGACCCTTCTGGATCTTGCCGTAGAACATTTCGTTTTCGGATGGCATTCGACCGAAGGTCCCGAGATTGCGTTCGATCGGGTCCGGGTTGGAGAAGAAGTGTGGCGTCTGGACGAGGAAAAGACGTTCGTCCTCAAGGAAATGGCCGACCGTTTCCCGCAGGAAGTTGCGCTCCGGTGCGTGGTCGGCATCGAAGACCACAACGAGGTCGGCATGCGTCCGCCACAGGGCAGCGTTGAGGTTGCCGGCCTTTGCGTGGACGTTTTCTGCGCGTGTCATGTAAACGGCGCCGAGGTCGCTGCACAGATCCTTGAGGATCGTGGCGCGTTCCGTTGCCTTGGCCGCGGCCACCGGATCGTCGCTGTTGCGCTTCTGATCCGTACCACCATCATCGAGCAGGTAGACGGTGAACTTGTCCGCCGGGTAATCCATCGCCTTGGCAGCGGCCACGGTCAGGGCCAGGATTTCCCGATCTTCGTTATAGGTCGGGATGAAGACATCGACATTGGGGCTTTCGTCGTCATCCAGTTGCGGCGCTCTTGGCCTGTCGATCGGGTCTGCCACGACAAACAGGCTGATGCCGAGCATCAGGATGCAATACATCTCTGCCGCATAGAGGATGATACCTGGGATGAAGGAATAGAGGTCTTCGACAGGTGGCAGCGTGCTGGTTGTGCGCCAGTATGCATACTGGAGGATGACGACACTCGCCAGCGCGAGGAACACATGCCGCCAGAAGCCATCAAGCTTCAGAAGCATGATCGCAGCCAAAATGACGATGACGATGACTGACAGGTTGAATCGGGCCGAATGGCCGACGGGCTGCGCAACGAGCAGGAACATCGCGATAACGATGGCCAGCCAGGCAGCATAGCGAACTATTTCTCGCACGACTTTGGACTCCTCATGAGTTCGATCGTCGATTGCCCCGCCAGGCGCCATGGGCACCGTCCTATCCCAGCAAATACATCCTTGGAGTGCATGCACCAGAAACTCGACAGGCCCCGCAGGCCGTGGCGAGGTTAATCTCGGGTTAACGTTAGGTATGGATCGGGGAGAATGTGAAGGCCCCCGGCGAGGCCGCTTCGTCAGTTGTCCGAATCCTGTCGGAGATTGTCGAGATAGTTGCGGTGCAACATAGAATTTTAGTCAAATAGGCCAAATATACGCCCAAAAAAGGTTCATGTTGTGAATTGATATTGTTCCAAAAACGATAAATAAAACGCAGAATTCATTCTATTAAGCAATGTTCTGCGCGATGAATCGGCAGCTATACGTATGAATTAATCTTATGTGCCGATTTGATTCAGTATGACTGTTCTGAAAATTGATTTACTGTTTTTTTATAATTAATTTTCTTATTCGTTAACAATCGTTTACATGGAAGACCTAGGTCGAGGTGTCTGCTCGATGACGCGTACAGTCATGATTGTGCTGCGCAGCAATTGCGGAATGTTGGAACTGGCGTCCGTAATGGAGAGTCTGCGGCATGCCTGCGAGGTGGCCGATGGGCGTTCCTATGTGCTCACGACATGCGCCGCAGGCTATGAAGCCGTTCAGCCGGATGAGCCGTGGATCCGTTTCAGTGCAGTTCACAATTTGAATAATGCACCATCAGAGGTTGATACCCTGGTCATCCCTGACGGCGCATTCGTCACTTTGCAGGATCACGATCTGCGGATCATTGAATTCCTTGCCAGGCGGGCGCCTGCCGTCCGGCGCATCGCAACCTTTGGCAACGGGATTTTATTCGCCGCTGCGGCGGGGCTTACTCGCGGTCACACCGTGGTGGCGGAGGGGGACGTCCAGGCGCGCCTGACCACACTTTGCTCGCAGACTATCGTCGAGCCGCATTCGGATGTTCACAAGAGCGGCAAGATCTGGAGTGCACGTGGCAGTTCTGCGGGCCTTGCCCTGTCGCTCTCGCTGATCGAGGAGGACCTTGGTCGGTCCGTCGCCGGAGAAGTCGCGCGTCGATTTGGTGCGCGCCTGCTCAGTGCGGAGATGCGTTTCGGCAGTCGCCCAGTTTTTCCCAGTTTCGATTCTGGCAGCCCGGTGGAGCGTGTTCAGGAATGGGTAATGGCAAATCCATCCGCTGATCTGAGCGTCGGAAAGCTGGCTGATATGGTGGCCATGAGCGAGAAGACTCTGTCTCGGGCGTTTAAACAGAAAACGGGTCAGACAGTGGGTGAATTCGTGCTCTCTGTCCGCTTGAGCTACGCCTGCGAAATGCTCAAAGCCGGTGAGCGGAAGATCAAGGACATTGCGCGCTTGAGCGGGTTGGGTAGCCAGACCAACATGCGACAACTGTTCATGACCCGGTTCGGGTGCTCCCCGACAGCCTATCGGGACGGTGCCATTCAGGAGGCGAACGGGGGCCTGGTCGCCGACGACGCGTCTTCTCCGAAACTGGATCAATGGCGAAACCAGCTCCTGTCCCAGCTGGCGGTCGTCGGGCGGGATGCAAAGGCCATCGCGTCCTAAGGCGTGAGGGTGGGACCGTCCGGCTCGCGGCATGGGGCCGCACTGTCCATACAGGATTTCTGACCCCATATTGGAGTCAGGTCCACATGCGACATCGAGAAAAGCCATGAATCCTCAGGTCACCATCTGGTTCGATAGCAATTGTCCCCTGTGCCAGCGCGAGATCGCCCTGATGAAACGCCTCGACCGGCGCGGCGCGATCCGGTTCGTCGATGCCTGCGACCTTTCCCAGGGGTGCCCGATCGACCGGGCGGAAATCCTGTCCCGGTTTCACGCAGACGAAAAGGGGACGCTCCTGTCGGGCGCGCAGGCATTTGCGGCAATGTGGCGCGCCATACCCCTGCTGCGTCCGCTCGGCCTGCTGGCCGGCTGGGCGCCCGCCACACCCGCGTTCGAAGCCGCCTACCGGGGTTTCCTGCGCGTTCGGCCCCGGCTGCAACGGCTTCTTCGCTGACCGGTGGTCTTTCCCCTGTCGAAAGGATGCAAAGCCGGATGGGTCAGTCCGGCATCGGTATCGTGACGGATGGCTTCGTGCCTGACGTTTCGTGGGATGTGGAGGTGTCTGCAGCCTCTCTTGCGGCCGGTGTCCCTGCACTGATCTCAGCCTTCATCGTGGCCGCTACGGGAACGGGATCGGCTACAGGCGCACCGGTTGCATAGGCATAGGATGTCGTGGCGGTCGCGATAGCTGCCACATTGGCGCCGCCAAAGGATAATCCCGAGAGCAGACCGGCAAGCACCTCCGTTCCCAGGGCGGGGTGGCAGTAGCGAAGGCGGATTGCCGAGGCCTCCTCGCCAGTCGTCCTGGCAGCCTTGTCAATCGTCTGCCAGGCGTAGACGCAGGCTCCGCGTTCGCTCACCCTGCCTGTCGCGACCCCGTAGGGGCCGTAGCCGTTTTGGCGCACGACCGGGTCGAGGCTCATCCGGATCCCGGGAAACTCGGATGCGAGTTCCCGTGCAAGCTCGGCACGGCTTGGTCCGCGCCGGAACGCCGCCGTTGCCGCTGTGCCGGTGGCAACCGTCAGCCTGTTCTCGCCCGGGATTGTTGTTGTGCTGCGATAGGCGATGACCTGGCTGGTGACGCCGCCGACCGTCGTCTGGCGGACGCTGATCGGTGTTTCTCCCAGCGTCGTCAGCGTGGCCAGAGCTAGATGGGGGGGAAGTTCGCGATTGCCTGTCGCGCTTGCGGGAACTGCCGACGCGATGCCATCCAGGTAAGGATCCTCGACGGTGTTGCAGCCCGTGAGTGCAAGCAGAGCCACGAGGCTGATGGTGGAGGCTTTCATCGTGTGATCCCCATGCGTTCGTTGATCGCTGCAATGCCCCGGCTGTTCGCAGGGTCCGCCACCACCTGGTTGAGTTGCGCAAAAATTGCGCGAGACTGGGCGAGATTGCCGAGGTGGTAGTGGCTCCAGGCGCGCATCTGGCTGATGCCAACCGGCTCCGGCATGATCTGCAGACGCGCGTTGAGGGCATCGAGCGTCTGGCGGTACTGTTTGCGATCGAAGGCGGCGCGTGCCTTCTGCCACAGCATCTCTGCCCGCAGTTCCCGTTCCCGCAATGGCGTCAGGTTCTGCCGCATCAGCAGGGCTTCTGCATCATCGGTGAGATTTGAGCGAAGCAATGTGAGCCCGAGCCCGTAGGCGGCATCGTCTGACTTGCCGCCACCGTCTGCAAGGCCTTGCATGAAGGCCTGCCGTGCCTCCGCCAGATGGTTCAGGCCGAGCAGGCACCAACCCTTGATCACGACAGCATCCGGACGCAAGGCTGCCTTCGCTTCGAGCGTCCGCAGTTCGGAGATGCAGGCGCCATAGTCCTTCTTCTGCAGGCTCGAGGCGTAACGTGGCTGAACGCCCGTGGGGGCGCTCACCGGCTTGCCACCCTTGCCCTTCGGTTCGAGCGCTGACCGGATCTCATCGAAGACGGCGGCGTAGGCACCGGCATGTTTTTCGCGCAGGTCGCTGACCTCAGCCTTCTGGCCGAGGCGCGTCGCAGACAGGACGAGCCCCTTCAGGCTATCAGCTTCGGGCTTCCATTCGAAGGCCCTTGTGAACCAGGCCCTGGCCGGCTCGAACTGGCGTGAATTGTAGGCGTACCAGCCGAGCAGGCGTGCATGGTCTGCGGATTCCGTCTTCTGAATTGCTTCGGAATAGCGCGTGACAACGCGGTCCTCGAGATCCGTCCTGACCTCGCTGCGGAAGGGATAGGAGAGCTGATCGAGCAGGAACGCATCGTCGTCCTGCAGCAGTTCGAGATGCGAGGACACGAAGGTGAAGGCTTGGTCCTCCTTGCCGCGATGTCCCAGGCTCACGGCGAGGCCGCGCACGGCTTCTGCGTTTGCTCCGTGCTGCATCATCTGCTCGAACCAGCGGGCTGCTTCCTCCGGCTTGTCGCTTTTCAGCGCATACCAGCCCATCAGTCCCAGATCCTTCGGGTTCCGCTCCATCTCGGCCACCTGCCGGATCGCCGAAATGGTCTCGGCCGTCGGGATCGACATGCCTGAGGCGTCGGCAACGTAGTCGCCGATCTCTCGCCGCATCAGATCGAGACGCAGAGCCGTCATAGCGAGCGCCAGATCGGGCTTCGAGGAGAGAATCTGAATGGCCTCGCGCAACTGGGCCGCCGGAACATCCTGCATCGCCTTGCGCAAGGTTGTCAGGATCAGGTCGTCGGATAAAGTTTTCTCCGGTGGACGAAACAGGATGCCGCGATACAGCATTGTCAGCGGTTCATGCATCCCGTTTGCCCTGTAGGCGTCGATGAGCATCCAGAGCAGATCGATCTCGGCTTCCTGCGTAGCATCGAGATTGGCACCCTCGCGGATGACTGTCGCGAAATCCCTTGCTGTATGTGCAGTCGTCATCGCCAGACGCATCTTGCGGCGCTCGAGCTTCGCCCGAAAATCAGCCGACGGTTCCCATCCCGGATTGGCCGCTGCGATGCGACTGATCTCCTGATCGATCCCGGCATAGTCGTCACGCTCGTAGAGTTGCCACAGTGTGGTCTCGTCGACCTGATCGCCATTTTCGGGCGCATAGAGATCGGTCGGGATGGTGAAACCCGGGAACTTCAGTTCCAGGCGGCGCGTCTCTGCTTCGACGCGCGCGCTTTCACCACTCCTGGCATAGTAGTAGAGAGCCGCGAGATCGACGGTGTCGGGCTTGGGTGCTGTCGGTGGCGTTGCAGGTTGTGCCGGAAGGTCCGGCGTCGGCGCCGCCATGGTCGAGGCAGCCCGCGGCGCGACCAGCGGTGTCGCCCGGGATGGCACTGCCAGCAGGAGTGTGGCCAGGATAGTGCTTGCACAGAGTGCTGCTGCGAAAGTGCTTCTCATCATTCGACTGTCCTCACGCCCTTGCGCGGCACGATGTATCCGACCCACCAGCCAAACCCGCCCATCAGGATGACGACGAGCGCGACATAGACAACGAAGTTATCGGACAGCCAGGCGGCTGCGAGGCGTCTCAGATTGGCGGGGCTTGTATCGGTGATGGGGAAGAAGCTGTAGGCGTCCGGCTGGAGCGTCACGAGCTTGCTATCCGAATGTCGAATGATCGCTTCCCCGCCCTCCAGCGACATCCATGTCGCAGGTCCGGTGAGGGTGCTCATACCCGAGGCGAGCGAGGTCTCGTCACTTGCGGCAACGATCGTCCAAACGGCGTCGCTTTCGGGCGCCCGCACTTGTCTGACGCTGATCATCCGGTCACGGGAATCAACATGGATGTCGTCGCGCCCGATCTCCTTGTAGCTGAGCCAGCGGTTGACGGTTGTGGAGGCCTCGGCAAACCAGCTCGTCGCACGGCTTTTGAGGGAGCGCTGATCCTCCTCAAGTCGCGTCTCGACCTGGAATGCACTCAACAAGGCCTCCGAGTCCGACAGGCGGCGGCTGTCTTCGGATTGCCCGGCTACCGATGCTGTCGTCAATGCGTCGGTGATGAATGGTTGCAACCGCTCGCCCTTGCGACCTTCGAGCGACGCGTTCTCGGGCATGTCTCCGCTGGCCGTGATGACGAGAGCGTCAGTCGGCGCACGCGGATCCGGGCGGCCAATCCTGATTTCGGCCGGCAAGGGATGGCCTGCGGAGATTGCCATGCGCGTAAGCAAGGTGAGCGCAGATCCCAGTCGCGACGGCGTCGCTGCATCGACAAAGACATCGAAGCCAGTCGAGCCCTTGAAGGGAAAGGACGTGCCGGCAAAGGCTGCAAGGTCCGGCAGGCGTCCGGCTCTGGCGAGGGGTGGTATGGTGACCGTCGTTTCCTGAAGCATGAGAAAGCGAGAGCGTGCTTCGTCCCGGGTGGAGGGATCGCAGGCCTTGTCAGCCGCCGTGGGAAGCTCGGCGAGGATGCGGACATGATTGACGCCCGGATGGAACGAGCGCAGCGGCAGTTCCAGAGGCTTGTCCTTCAGGGTCATGCCTTCCGGATTGTAGAGCACCTGCGTGGCAACGGCACGCTCGTTGACACGTACGAGCAACTGGGTCCCGGGCGAAAGCCCCGGTGCCGTGGCCGCGTTCAGATGCAGGTCGACGGTGGCGTAGTCGCCGGGATAGAAATCCGACGGCATGATCACGGTGAAGCTGGTCTGGAAGAGGCGTCCGGCAAAGGGGGCCGTTCGGTATCCCACATCCGAGAGAGCATGAGTGGCCGGCGTTGCACCGTCTATTGCTGATCCTTCGGCCTGCGCCCTGTTCGCCCGGATCAGGGGTAGCAGAGGGCCATTGACTGCGGCCAGCAGAAGCGACTGCAATTCGCTGGTATTGGATGCACGCATTGTAAGGGCGAGGCGTCCGCCGTTATTCTGGCGGACAAAAAGGCCGCGTGGCGCGCCGGCGAGCGTGTCGCGTGCAGATTGCGGGAGATCCATGCGGCTGGGATCGCCGACATACAGATCGATTCCAGGGCCCAGGCCTTCCTCCGCGCCGACCGTCACGGCGAGGTCGCTTCGTCCCAGTACCAGCGCCAGTGTCTGCACGACGGAAAGGCTATCGCGAACGGTCGCCTGGGACGTCTCGGGGCTTGCGATCAGCCGGATCTCTGTCGCCCCGTCCCCGTTGCGCCCCACCGAGAGAAGGCTCGCAAGATCACCGTCCTTTGGTTCCACCGTGGTGACGAAGCCGCTGACCAGCGGGTCAATCTGGGTCCAGAGTTCGTAGCTCGCATCGACACTGCAATCGATGCGATGATGCTGGCGTGCCCGGATTCGAACCGTGTTCCAGCCCGGCACGAGCTTCGCCGCCGCAACCGGCAGGTCATGCGTCATCGGCCCGTTCGGCGAGCGGATGGGCAGCGTCTCAAGGGGCTCTCCGTTCAATTCGACATCGAGAACGGCGTCGTCTGGCAGTACCGAGACCGCGTTGAGGTAACTCAGACGCACAGCACCACCTCCGGCAACCTGATCCGGTGACAGATGAAAGCTCAGCTCGCGCGCGGCATCCTCGCCCTCCAGTCGCATGTCCCCTGCTGACTGACGGAAGGGGAGAGTGCGACGGCTGCCGGCGGAAGCATGCGTGGAGGCGGCGGGAGGCGTTGCCGCCACCAGTTCGGCAGGGGCGAGGCCTGCGGCAATCGTCGGGCGTGCCTGGACGCTTACCAGGAGTGCCGCAACGCCGCACAGGAAACAGCTGAGATCTCTCTTAAGCATAGGCTGGTCCTCGCAGGGAAGACGGCTGGGAGACGGCCGGGTCGTCGCAGGTCGTAGCAGGGCGGATCACCATCGGTGCATCGGGATGCGAGACTTCCGACGTTTCGCGGATCAGCCGCAGGGCGTAACTGAAGGCACGCAGCGTCTCGGTCACCGTCCAGACGGCGAAGCGGAGGGTTCCCGTGAAGAAGCCTTTGTGTTTCTGAACCTTGTTCCAACGGTCCTGCAGAGGCTGCTGCTCGCAATACATCATTTCGGCTATGGCGATGAATGTCTCCGGCGTCCGTTCGGCGAAAGCAAAGCCGAAGCTCGTTTCATCGTTGCGGCGAAGGACGCTGCGGCAGACCAGCGGCACTTGCATGCTGCGCCCATTGCGACGGATTTCGACCATGGCTTCCTGTCCCTTGTCGATGCCGTCGACCGGCTTGCCGTCGATGAACTGCAGAGCCAGGCCGCCGCTTGAGACGTCGCCGACGATGACGGCGTGTGCGGCACGATCGACATGCAGGATCGCATGACGGCGGACGTTGAGGCGCTGATTGCGTCGCCGCTCGCGCCGTTCCGATACCGAGCCGAGCGCGGCACCGGCGATGCCCATATTGATGATGTTCCAGCCAGCGACGATCAGCAGCAGTTCTGATGGCATCGCCTCGGTCGCATAGCGCCAGATGGCATAGCAGGTCGCGGCGAACAGCAGGAAGAAGATCAGAAAGTAGGGGCGCGCCAGCGGCGAAAGCTTGCTCTCGTCAAGGGTCTGCCCCTTCGAGGTGACGTTGAAGGTCGGCTTGCGCGGGTTGCGCACGACGCTGATGATCGCGCCGAACAGCATGACCGACTGCACATATTCATAGAGTTCGGAAACCCAGGGCCAACGCACACGACCGAAAAGATAGCTCTGCATGGCAAAGGAGGAGATCAGATAGGTCACCGAATAGCAGATGAACTCGGTGATGTTGGCCTCGAAAATCTGCAGCGAAAAGAAGATGTACAGCAACGGCGAGAACATGAAGGTCAGCCGGGTCAAGGGGAAGAGCCAGAACAGGTTCGTGCCCGCATAGCAGATGCGCTGCGCGGTGGTCAGGCCGCGTTGGAGGAAGGGGCGGTTGAGGGTCAGGATCTGCAGCATGCCCTGCGCCCAGCGAACCCGCTGGCCGATGAAGGAGACGAGGGTTTCCGGCTGCAGTCCGGCGATCAGTGGCTTGTCGACATAGATGCTGTGCCAGCCGCGGCAATGCAGTGCGAGGGCGCTCTCGCAGTCCTCGGTGATCGACTGGCCAGAGAAACCGTCGGTCTCCTTGAGCGCCTTGCGGCGCAGAACAGCTGCCGACCCGCAGAAGAAGGAGGCGTTCCACTTGTCGAGGCCCCGCTGGACGACGGAGTAGAACATCTCGTTCTCTGACGGCATGCGGCCGAACGTCTGGAGGTTCTTCTCAAGCGGATCGGGGTTCAGGAAGTAGTGCGGTGTCTGGACGAGGAAGAGCTTCTCATCCTTGGCAAAATAACCGACCGTTTCGTTGAGGAATTCACGCACGGGGGCGTGGTCGGCATCAAACACGACCACGAGTTCGCCCGTTGAGATCGCCAGCCCGGCGTTCAGATTGCCGGCCTTTGCATGCGCGTTTTCGGCACGGGCGTGATAACGCACGCCGAGGGCGGCGGAGAGCGCCTGCAATTCTTCACGGCGACGGCGGGCAGCAAGGGCGGCCCGCGGATCCGCCTGACTGCACTTGGCGTCCGTCCCGCCGTCATCCAGCAGGTACACCGTGAGCTTGTCGGCCGGATAATTCATCGACTTGGCTGCTGCCAGAGTGAGAGCCAGCAGATCTGCGGATTCGTTGTAGGACGGCACGAAGACGTCGACGGTGGGCTTCTCGGCGTCGGGCATGCGAGGTGCAGGCCTGCGCTGCAGCGGATCTGCGACGATGAAGAAATTGATTGCAAGCATCACGAGGCAGTACATTTCCGCCGCGTAAAGGATGATGCCGGGGATGAAGTTCAGCGGCTCGTTGATGTCCGGCAGCGTCTCCGTCGTGCGCCAGAAAGCGTAGCGCAACGCTAGGACTGCGGAGAACACGAATGTCATCAGGCGGAACGTCTTGTTCTGCGGGCGCATCATGAAAATGAACATGAGTCCGAGTATCGTGAGACTCAGGACCAGTTGCGCCTGAAGGCTGATCGGCAGCCAAAGCAGAAAAACACCAGAAAGGCCCGCAATGATTGCAGGCAGTGCAGTGCACATCATGTGCCAAACCCCATGTTTCACCCCACCGCAGCGTCATCTGCGGCGTTTCCCAAAAAGGAACACATGGCAAATAGGGGGGTATTTCTTAGCAAATCGCTAAGGGGTTCGCGGCGCGCGGGGTGTTCAAGTGGTGAGTGTGGCGCAAGAGTCTTGCAGTCAGACGATTGATTTTGTTGCCTTCTTCAAATGGAGATTTCGGAGTTTTCGGATGAGCGAATTCACGCAGGTCCTAAGCCTGATCTAATCGACATGGTTGATCGGATCTTAACATGTGCCGTTCCCGAGCAGCTGCTGTTTCGCCCCGATCCAACGCGTCACGTCGACAGTCCGCCCTGCGACTAACGGAGAATGTACGTTCTCAGGCGGATTCGTTACTCCTAGACAATTGTCTTTTCCGCCGTGGGACATGGAATGGCGGGACAGACGAGGAGGAACGGCGTCCCTGGGGGATGCCTCATCGAGGAAAGGGAGGAGTACTCGTGACGGAAAATTCTTCGTCCAACGCTTACTGGTCAGCAAACGTTCGCGTCATTTACATCTGCCTGGCGATTTGGGCCATCGTATCCTATGGATTCGGTATCCTGCTCCGTCCGGCTCTCTCCGGCATCGCCGTCGGTGGAACCGATCTCGGCTTCTGGTTCGCCCAGCAAGGCTCGATCGTTGTCTTCATCGTCCTGATTTTCGGCTACTCGGTGTACATGAACAAGATCGACCGCGAATTCGGCGTCGACGAGCAGTAAGGCGGATCAACAATGGATCAGTATACACTTAATCTGCTGATCGTAGGCGCGTCCTTCGCGCTCTACATCGGTATTGCCATCTGGGCTCGTGCCGGTACCACGGCCGAGTTCTACGCTGCAAACCGCGGCGTCAACCCGGTCATGAACGGCATGGCAACCGCTGCCGACTGGATGTCTGCGGCCTCCTTCATCTCCATGGCCGGCCTTATTGCCACCGTCGGTTATGGTAACTCTACCTTCCTCATGGGCTGGACTGGCGGCTACGTGCTGCTCGCGCTCCTGCTTGCACCCTACCTGCGCAAGTTCGGCAAATACACCGTTCCGCAGTTTATCGGTGACCGCTTCTACAGCCAGGGCGCTCGCCTGACGGCTGTCGTCTGCCTGATCATCATCTCGGTCACTTACGTTATCGGCCAGATGACAGGCGCTGGCGTCGCCTTCTCGCGCTTCCTCGAAGTCGATGTTTCGACCGGTCTCTGGATCGCGTCTGCCGTGGTCTTCGTGTACGCGGTTCTCGGCGGCATGAAGGGCATCACCTATACGCAGGTCGCCCAGTACATCGTTCTGATCATCGCCTACACCATCCCGGCGGTCTTCATTTCGCTGCAGCTGACCGGCAACCCGATCCCGTGGTTCGGCCTCTTCGGCACGCACACGGAATCTGCGCTGCCGCTCTTGCAGAAGCTTGACCAGGTCGTCACCGACCTCGGCTTCAACGCTTACACAGCCCAGGGCTCCATGCTCAACATGACCCTGTTCACCCTGTCGCTGATGATCGGTACGGCCGGTCTGCCGCACGTCATCATCCGCTTCTTCACGGTTCCGAAGGTCTCGGATGCTCGTTGGTCCGCTGGTTGGGCGCTGATCTTCATCGCCTTGCTCTACCTCAGTGCTCCTGCCGTAGGCGCCATGGCACGCCTGAACATCATCGACACCATCTTCCCGGGTGGCACGCAGCAGGAAGCCGTCCTTTACGACGAGCGTCCGGACTGGATGCGCAACTGGGAAGTCACGGGTCTTCTGAAGTTTGAAGACAAGAATGGCGACGGCCGTATCCAGTACTACAACGACAAGTCCGAAGGCTTTGCCGCCACGGCTGCCGAGCGTGGCTGGACGGGCAACGAGCTGACGATCAACAACGACATCCTCGTTCTCGCCAACCCGGAAATCGCACAGCTGCCGGGCTGGGTTATCGCTCTCATCGCTGCTGGCGGTCTTGCAGCCGCTCTGTCGACCGCTGCCGGCCTGCTGCTCGCGATCTCGTCTGCGATCAGTCACGACCTGATCAAGGACTTCCTGAAGCCGGATATCTCGGAAAAGGGTGAGCTTCTGGCGGCGCGTATCGCCATGGCAGGCGCGATCCTGGTCGCAACCCTGCTCGGCCTCAACCCGCCGGGCTTCGCGGCGCAGACCGTCGCACTCGCCTTCGGTCTTGCTGCTGCGACGATCTTCCCGGCTCTGATGATGGGCATCTTCTCGAAGCGCATCAACTCGCTCGGCGCCACGCTTGGCATGATCGTCGGCCTCGTGGTTACCTGCTTGTACCTGTTCACCTATCTGGGCTGGTTCTTCGTCGCAGGCACCAACATGCTCGAAAACGTTCCGGCCAACTACATCTTCGGCATCCCGCCGACGGCGTTTGGCCCGATCGGCGCACTGCTCAACTTCGGCACGGCCTATCTCGTGTCGATGATGACCCAGGCTCCGCCGAAGCATGTCCAGGATCTCGTCGAATCCATCCGCGTTCCGCGCGGCGCTGGTCAGGCAACCGGTCACTGATCGAAATGATCGGGAGGGGCGGCGCAGAGTCGCCCCTCCTGTCCCTCAGTCATTCGCGGCTCAATAGCGCCAAGTGAGGGCAAACGGGATGTCCCAGGCACAATCCGACGTGCTGATGTTTCTTGAGACCGTCCATCCCTATGACAGTCTCCCGAGGGACCAGATCGAGCTGGTTTCCAGCCGCTTCGAACAAGTCTCCTTTTCCAAAGGTTCTGAAATCTATCACCGGGGCAACGTGTTGGCCGGCATCTACCTCATCATGGATGGTGCGGTGGAAATCCTCGATGCCGCGAATACGGTGGTCTCCGAGCTTGCCGCTCGAAATTCGTTTGGTGAACGTGGTCTGTTGTCGGACGGTTTCGCAGCAACGACTGCGACAGCGCGCTCCGACTGCACCCTGCTGATGTTGCCGAAGGACGAGTTCCATCGGTTGATGCAGGAGCAGGCTGTCTTTTCCCGCTTCTTCACCCGTGGGCGCTTTGCCGATGCGCGGCGCGGCGATATGGCGATCCAGAAGGTGAGCGAGCTGATGTCGCGACCGCCGATCGTTTGTGCCTCCTCCGACACAGTCCGTTCTGCTGCCACCCTGATGCGCGAACGACACGTCTCGAGTCTCGGCGTCGTCGATAACGGTCGTTTTCTCGGCATCCTCACGACGCGCGACCTGACTGGGCGCGTGCTTGCAGAGGGCTTGAACCCCGATACAACACCGGTTTCTGCCGTGATGACGCCGGATCCGGTCGGGCTGCCGGGGGAGGCTCTGGGCTCCGACATCCTGCACCTGATGCTAGAACGCCGTGTCGGTCATCTTCCGGTCGTCGAAGGCGACAGGCTGGTGGGGATGATCACCCAAACGGACCTCATTCGCTTCCATGCCATCAGTTCTGCCCAGTTGATCCGTGACATTGCGTCGGCCGAAAGCGCGGAGGACATGCGCGCGATCACGGCGCGCATCCCGCAACTGCTCGTTCAGCTCGTCGGCAGCAACAATGCCCACGAGGTGGTGACCCGCCTGATCACCGACATTGCTGACAGTGTCACACGGCGGCTGATCATGCTCGCCGAGCGTGAGCTTGGGCCGCCGCCGGTGCCCTATGTCTGGCTTGCCTGCGGCAGCCAGGGGCGGCAGGAACAGAGCGGTGTGAGTGATCAGGACAACTGCATCTTCATCGAAGACGGGGTGGAGCCTGAGGACATGCCCTGGTTCCAGCAGCTTGCCGCCAAGGTTAGTCGGGGCCTCGATATCTGCGGATATTTTTATTGCCCGGGTGACATGATGGCGACCAATCCGCGCTGGTGCCAGCCGGTCTCGGTCTGGCGGAGCTATTTCCGTGACTGGATCTACAAGCCGGATCCGACCGCGCAGATGCTGGCCAGCGTGATGTTCGACCTCAGGCCGATCTGCGGTGCGTCGTCACTCTTCCAGGATCTGCAGGCAGAAACTCTGGAAGATGCGAGCCGCAACTCGATCTTCACCGCGCATATGATCAGCAACTCGTTGAAGCATGCTCCACCGCTCGGACTCCTAAGGGGCTTTGCCACGATCCGCAGCGGCGAGCATCGCAACCAGATCGACATGAAGCACAACGGTGTGGTGCCTGTTGTCGATCTAGGACGCGTCTATTCCCTGATCGGCAGACTTGCGCCCGTGAATACGCGTGCGCGCCTGCTTGCGGCGGAAGAAGCCGGGATCATTTCCGGCGCTGGAGCGCGTGATCTGATCGCCGCCTATGACCTGATCGCCGATATGCGGCTGCGCAATCAGGTCAGGCAGGTGCGGGACGGGCGAAAGCCGGATAACTTCCTCGCACCGTATGATTTCGGAGACTTCGAACGGTCCCATTTGCGCGACGCTTTTGTCGTCGTGCGCACCATGCAATCGGCGCTCGCCAATGGCGGTCGGGCGCCCGTCTGAAGGAATGAAGAATGCTGTTTGAGTTGATCGCTGCGGTCGTCGCCGGTGTTGCCCTGTCCGGTGTCGCGATGTTGCTGCGCTGGTTGAGCCGCGGGTTTTTGCCAAAATGGATCGTCCCAATGATGGCTGGTCTCGGTATGCTCAGCTATTCCATCTGGAGCGAATACAGCTGGTTTGACCGGATGAATCTGGCGTTGCCGGGGATCGTCGTCTCCTGGAAGAATGAGCAGACCGCCTTCTGGCGGCCGTGGTCCTATATTGAGCCTGTGACCACGCGTTTCACGGCCGTTGATCTGAAGGCTGCCAAGCGGCATCCGAACCAGCCGGGTCTGGTCATGGTTGATATTCTGCTGTTGGCCCGTTGGCAGCCGGTGACGCCGGTCAAGGTGGTTTTTGACTGCCAGAATGCGCGCCGCGCCGATCTGGTCGATGGGAATGTCAGCATTGCCGATGATGGGAGCCTCGTGGGTGCAGAATGGACCAAAGTAGAGCCTGACGATGCGGCCATGAAAATCGCATGTTCGGCCGGGTGAGGGAACCATGGTGACCAGGATCAGCCTCCGCGGACGTATCCTGCTGTTTTTCGTGGCACTGGCGGCCGGTGCCATTGCGGCATTGGCGGTCGGTTTGTGGTTTGGCTACCACCGCGAAGGTAATCCTGACATGCTGAACGCCTTCGTGCAGGGGGCGGTCGCAGCCGGTTTCCTTATCCTGGCGCTCGTGACCTGGATCTGGTTTCTCTTCGACACGCATATCGCCCGTCCCATCGACAAGGTGGCCTCGGCGATGCGGGCGAGAGCCCATGCCGATGTCGCCCATGACTTTGCGGCGGATGATGCGCGCTATCTCGGCGACCTGGCTGCGGCTGCCTCGGCTACGGCTGCAACGATTGCACAAACCCGCGGGGCCCTTGCTGAAACATTGCAACGCGAAACAGCGCGGCTCTCCTCGGACAAGAACAAGCTCGAGCAGCTGCTTGCCGATGTGCCGCCGGCGGTTCTGCTGTGTACCGCTCGCCATCATCTCGTCTTTTACAACGGCGTGGCCCGACAGATGCTGGCCGGTTCACCACGCCCTGTCTGCCTTGACCGCAACGTCTTCGACTATCTCAGCGAAGGTCCGATCCGGGACGCGCATCACAGGCTGATCGAGAGTGCTGATCCCGACGCTGTGGTGGAGTTCATCTGTCTCAGCCCCTGTGGTCAAAGTCGTCTCGCTGGTCGCATGCGGCTTGCCAGCGACAATGGCGGCGATGGCGGGGCCTATGTGATGACCTTGCGCGACGTCACGACGGAAGTGGCAGCCTATGCCAGGCGTGATGTGCTCCTGGGTGATGTCTTCCTGCAGATTCGACCGTCAGTGTCCCGGTTGCGCAGGCTTGCCGCCGACCAGGCAGAGCGTCACCTGACGGATGATGTCATCCGATCGGATATCGAGACGCTCGACACGATTCTGGACGGACTGGAAGCCCGCTTCGAGAGTTGCCGATCCGATGGCTGGCCGATGTCGCCAACGGATGCGCGGGAGCTCGCTAGCCAATTGCGTCGGGAGTTGCACGGACTCGGACTGTCGCTGGACACGGAGGCTGCGGAGGTTGCCGTCCGCTGCAATGCGTTCGACATCGTCAGCCTTCTGGCCCACGTCGCAGCGCGGGTGAACGGCGCGACATCGGCAGCACAGTTCCACCTCGTGATCTCTGAGGTCGGGGATGCGGCCGAGCTGGCGATCTCCTGGTCGGGCACGCCGGTCACACCAGAGGCCTTGCAGGCGTGGCTGAACGAACCAGTCTATGACGGTGGGGTGACCAGCGAGACAATTCTGAGGGCGCATGGCAACACGCTCTCGGTCGGGTTCCTGGCGGGGCGTCCGGCGATCTTGACGCGGCTGCGGCCGATCGAAAAGCTTCGCCCCATGGGAACCGACCTGTCCCGCCACGTGGTCTATGATTTCGACCTGTTGTCCCGCATGCAGTACGACAAGCTCTCCGAGGCTCGCCTCGATGCACTGACCTATGTGGTCTTCGACACCGAGACGACGGGGCTTCTGCCCGAGCAGGGCGACGAGATCGTCCAGATTGCGGCCGTGCGGATCGTCAATGGAAAGCGCGTGAAGAGCGAGGTGTTCAATCTGCTCGTCAATCCTGGCCGACCGATCCCGGGCTCGGCAACAGCGATCCACGGTGTCAGCGATGCAATGGTCGCCGATGCCGTCAGCGTTCAGGAGGCCATACGGCAGTTCCATCGTTTCGCAGAGGGCGCGGTTCTCGTCGCGCATAATGCGCCCTTCGACATGGAGTTTCTCTACAGGCGGGAAAAGGAAATAGGGCTGCGTTTCCTGCATCCTATTCTCGATACGGTTCTCGTGTCGGCGACCGCCTTCGGCCCGGCCGAGACCCATACTCTCGATGCGCTGGCCGTTCGCCTTGGAGTTCACATCGAGGACGAGGACCGACATACCGCGCTGGGTGATGCCATTGCGACGGCCGACGTCTTCATCAAGCTCAAGGATATGCTGGCCGGTCAGGGGCTCGTCCGTTTCGGCGATGTGCTGATCAGCCTGCGCAGCCACCAGCGGCTCGTGCGCGACCTCAACGACCAGGTGCACGCCTCCTGATCGGCGGGTGCGTTTCCAACCTTTCCTTCCCGTTCTGATCCGAAGCCTCTCTGCACTGCGGTGACAGGTGGGTGACAGGTTCTGCTGATAGGGCGTATGGTCACATCGTTCCGTGGAGGCGGGGCAGATGGGACACGGGAGGAGCAGGCATTGCCTGGAACGGTTCGCGCCGTATTGGGGGAACCCGCATTCTCCCCACAGATCAGTTGAAAGCGGCAAGAGCCGCATTGATGGTGGAGGACTATCTTGAAGCACTTTTTCCTGGCATCTATTCTCGCAGGCGCGCTGGCCCTTCCGGCCGCAGCCGCCGACTACACGATCATGGCTCCGGCAGCGCCCGGCGGCGGCTGGGACCAGACGGCCCGCTCGCTGCAGGCGGTGATGCAGTCTGAAGGCGTTTCCAGCAACGTCCAGGTCATGAACGTTCCAGGCGCCGGTGGCACCATCGGGCTCGCGCAGTTCGCCAGCCAGCAGAAGGGCAATCCGAACGCCCTCATCGTCGGCGGCTACGTCATGGTAGGCGCGATCCTGACCAACCAGTCGCCGGTCACGCTGGCCGACGTCACGCCGATCGCACGCCTCACCGGCGAATACGAGGCGATCGTCGTTCCTGCCAATTCCGATATCCAGAACATCGGCCAGCTGGTCGAAAAGCTGAAGGCCGATCCGGGTTCGGTGTCCTGGGCTGGCGGCTCTGCCGGCGGCGTGGACCACATCGGTGCCGGCCTGATCGCAAAGGCCGCCGGCGTCGATCCGACGAAGATCAACTACATCGCCTATTCGGGCGGTGGTGAAGCGCTTGCTGCCATCCTTGGTGGCCAGGTGACGGTCGGCATTTCCAGCTATGGCGAATTCCAGGCCCAGGTCGCTGCCGGCGCGCTTCGTCTGCTTGCCGTCTCCAGCGCGGAACGTATTGCCGGTGCCGACGCGCCGACGCTGAAGGAAAGCGGCCTCGACGTCGTCTTGCAGAATTGGCGCATGGTCGCTGCAGCTCCTGGCCTGACCGACGAGCAGAAGGCTGCCATCCAGGCTGACGTTGAAAAGCTTGCGAAATCCGCCGGCTGGCAGGAAACGCTGAAGACGAAAAACTGGCAGGACACCTATCTGTCCGGCGCCGCCTTCGAAGAGCAGCTCGCCAAGGACATCACCGCGACCGAAGCGATCCTGAAAGACATCGGGCTCGTGAAATGAGCATGGAAGAACGCTCTTCCGGACATCGCACGCGCCGCCCTGATTGGGCGGCGCTGGCCATCGCTCTGGTGATGTTCGCGATTGCGGGCCTGATCTTCTTCGACGTTGCGCGGTTGCAAGGCGGCAATCTCTATTCCGGCATCGGTCCGGCGACAGTGCCCAAGGGCATTGCATTCGGTCTGATCGTGCTCGGCGTCTGGACAGTCTTCGCTGCGTTGCGTCGCGATTTTCCGGCGCGGGATCATCAGGAGCTCCCCCCTGTCCTGTTCATCGTCGCGGGACTTGCCGCGCAGATGCTGCTTTTGAAGACTGCCGGCTTCTCGATTGCCACCGGTATTCTGTTTGCCATGACCGCTGCCGGGTTCGGCAAGAGAAAGTTCTGGATTTCGCTGCCTGCGGGCATCGCACTCTCCTTCGTCGTGTGGATCATTTTCGCGCGCTTCCTGCAACTGTCCTTGCCGGCGGGTCCACTCGAGCGGCTGTTCTTCTGAGGGGAACCCCGTGAATACGTTTGATTTCCTTCTCCAGGGGCTGGCGATCGCCGCTCAGCCGATCAACCTGTTCTATGCGCTGATCGGCGTCACGCTCGGCACACTTGTCGGCGTCTTGCCGGGCATTGGTCCGGCGCTCACCGTGGCCCTGCTGTTGCCGGTCACGTACCAACTCGATCCTGCCGGCTCGCTGATCATGTTCGCCGGCATCTATTACGGCGGCATGTATGGCGGCTCGACGACGTCGATCCTGCTGAACACACCAGGCGAAAGTGCTTCCATAGTCACGGCGCTCGAGGGCAACAAGATGGCCCGGGCCGGACGCGGGGGGCCAGCACTTGCCACGGCGGCGATCGGGTCCTTTGTCGCGGGATTGCTTGCGACCATCTCGCTGGCCTTCATCGCACCCTATGTCGTCAAGTTCGCTCTGTCCTTCGGGCCAAGAGAGTACTTCGCCCTGATGGTGCTGGCCTTCGTCACGGTGTCCGCAGCCTTCGGGGACTCCACGCTACGCGGCCTGACGGCGCTGTTCATCGGCCTCGCCTTTTCGATCGTGGGCATCGACCAGCTCACCGGCCAGACCCGTCTCAGCTTCGGCGTGCCGGACCTTCTGGACGGTCTCGAAGTGACGACACTCGCGGTGGCGATGTTCGCGATCGGCGAAACACTCTATGTGGCCGCGCAAGGTGCCCGGGCTCCTGACAAGGTCGAGGCGGTGCGCGGTTCGCTCTGGATGACCAAGTCCGATTGGAAACGCTCCTGGAAACCCTGGCTTCGTGGCACAGCGATCGGCTTCCCGATCGGTGCAATGCCCGCAGGCGGCGCGGATGTCTCGAGCTTCCTGTCCTATTCCGCAGAGAAGAACTTCTCGAAGCATCTCGAGGAATTCGGTCACGGTGCCATCGAAGGTGTTGCGGGTCCTGAAGCCGCAAACAATGCCTCCGCTGCCGGAACGTTGGTACCGCTGCTGACGCTCGGTCTGCCGACCACGGCCACCGCCGCGATCATGCTTGCCGGCTTCCAGCAATTCGGCTTGCAGCCGGGACCGCTTCTGTTCGCGACCAATCCGCAGCTGGTCTGGGGTCTGATCGCATCGCTGCTGATCGCCAACTTCATGCTGCTGGTGCTGAACCTGCCGCTGATCGGTCTGTGGGTGCGCCTGCTGACCATTCCGAAGCCGTGGCTCTATTCTGGCATTCTCGTGTTCGCGACACTCGGCACGATCGGTGCTAACCCGTCTGTATTCGAACTCGGCCTCCTTCTCACCTTCGGTGTGCTCGGTTACATCATGCGTGTTTTCGGGTATCCGATCGCGCCTGTCATCGTCGGCCTGATCCTCGGGCCGATGGCCGAGCAACAGCTGCGTCGTGCTTTGTCGATCAGCCAGGGTGATGCGACCGTGCTCGTCACCTCGCCGATTGCTGCCATCTTGCTGGCGCTTGCGGCCATCGCGCTCTTTGTTCCGATGATCCTTCGGGCGCGGGGCAAGGGGCAGGTACTGGCCCAGGTTGCAGCCAGTGAAGACTGATGCCTAAATTACCATGTGCCGATGCAGGGTCTGATTAACTCGGCCTGCATCGGCTGCATGGCTGGCGTGACTTTCCGTCCATTGTAATTCCACCGTCGGAGTATCATCTTCTGCTTGCAAACGAAGAAAGCGAGCAAAGAAATGTCTAGCCTCCGCAAGTCCATCCAGCAGGGTTTCCTCGGTCGTGCGATCGCCGTTCTTGGCGCAGCAAGCTCCGCAGCGGCTGCTGTCGAGGGACATCGTCGTCCAAAGGACCATCATCTCAAGACCCTCGGAATCAATCCGGCCGACTTTCCGCGCTACTGAGCTACTAGCGGTGACAAGGGGCGCTCTTCGGGCGCCCTGACGTGGTATCTGCGCACAACGCGTGAGCCTCTGGGACACGTGCTGCCAGGTTCGCCAAGACATGAGATTACGCCTATCGGGTCAACTGCTCTGCCGCAGCCTCGAGCGCAATGTTAAGTCCGGTCGCGGCCCGATCAAAATCAATGCTTCCCCCCAATTGATATGTGGCGCTTGTGCGCGCCAATTTGCTGCAGAACCCTTGCAGCCGCGGCGCAGTCATTTGCGTTTCACGAATTTCTTCCCGCCAATCGAGCGCCAGAAGGGTGTCCTCCATTCGCCAATGGATTGAGAAGCTGCCCGTCTGTGTCCCTGAAGGGGCCAGAAATCGGGACATGTTTTTCCCGAACGGCCGGATGCGGCGACAGGATGCCCTCCAAGGCAGTGTCGGTTTCGCCTCTTTCCACCGAAACCGTCATCAGGATGTCGATGTCACTCAAGGCGGATGTTGCCGGCAGCGCCGGGGCGCTTTCGGAGCGTGTGTCTGGGCGCGCTCATCACGACGTGGCTTGCATAACGTGGGGCGAGCCTCTCGTAGTTCTGCTTGTTGCGGTCGACCACGACGGGCTCGGCTGTCCAGAGGTCCTGCAGGTCAAGGCCGTCAAACCGATGCGGTTGTCCCGCCGGTTCAAGGGCGGCGGACGCAAGGGCCACGCCGCCGACCACGATGCCGACTGCGACGCTCGTGCCGGCAAGCAGTTCAAGAACGGGTTTCATCTGTGCCTCCATGGATATGCTGATGGAGGCTTGAATGATTTCTCCGTCGGTCAGTTCCACTATGGACTGATCTTCCGGCGGTATTTTGCCGATCTGTCTGCTTCGAACGCGAACAAATGATGTCCGTGTTGCGCGTCAGTGATTGTGCCGAGGCGGCGTGTCGGAGATTTTATGGAATTCTTCCGCACCGCGGATCGTCGCGCCGTCGGACAGCTGGGTCACTGTCTGTCGATAGAGCCTTTGCCAGGGGGTGGCGTCTGCAGGCACCGGTGGAATGCCTTCGCTTCGACGTCGGGCGATCTCGACCTCGTCCACGATCATGTCGCAGCGCCCGTGCTCGAGGTCGATCCTGATCACGTCGCCGGTCCTGATCCAGGCAAGCCCGCCGCCGGCTGCACTTTCCGGAGATGCGTTGAGGATCGACGGGCTGTCGGCGGTGCCGGACTGGCGGCCGTCGCCAATAGTGGGCAGGCTCATGATGCCGCGTCTTATCAGATGATCCGGCGGCTGCATGTTGACGACCTCGGCCGACCCCGGCCAACCCAGGGGACCGGCACCGCGGATGACGAGAATACAGGTTTCGTCGATGTCGAGCGATGGATCATTGATGCGTCGGTGGTAGTCTTCCGAGCCGTCAAAGACGATGGCACGGCCCTCGAATACGCCTTCCCGACCCGGTTGCTGCAGATAACGCTGTCGAAAACCGTCGGATATGACACTCGTCTTCATGATGGCGAAATCGAAAAGGTTGCCTCTGAGCACGAGGAAGCCGGCGCGCTCCTTCATCGGTGCGTGATAGGGCTTGATGACCTCGCGATCGGTTGCCTCTCGGCCTTCAAGGTTTTCTCCCATGGTTTGTCCGGTCACCGTCGGACAGCTTGCCTCGAGTCTTCCGGCCTGGAGCAGCTCCCACATGATGGCCGGCACGCCGCCTGCGCGATGGAAGCCCTCGCCGAGATAGGCACCCGCCGGCTGGACATTGGCGAGCAGCGGAATGTCGAAGCCGTGAACCTGCCAGTCCTCCGGTAGAAGTTCGACGCCTGCATGCTTGGCCATCGCCATCATATGCGGCTGTGCGTTGGTCGAACCGCCGATGGCCGAGTTTACGCGGATGGCGTTGAGAAAGGCTTCGCGCGTCAGGATGTCGGAGGGGCGAATGTTTTCCAGGACCAGTTCCACGACTCGCCGTCCTGTTCGGTAGGCCATCTGTCCCCGCTCGCGATAGGCGGCCGGGATGGCGGCGCAGCCGGTCAGGGACATGCCGAGGGCCTCAGCCATGGCATTCATCGTCGAGGCCGTGCCCATGGTGTTGCAGTGGCCGGGGGAGGGTGCAGAATCCAGGGCGCGTTCGAGAAACTCCTCGCGGGTAATCTCTCCCGCTGCATATTTACGGCGGGACCGCCATATCACCGTGCCTGACCCGACGCGTTCGCCATCATGCCAACCATCCAGCATGGGTCCGCCTGAAAGCACGATCGCGGGAATATCGACGGTCGAGGCCGCCATCAGGGCTGAAGGCGTGGTCTTGTCGCAGCCGGTGGTGAGCACGACACCATCGAACGGATAGCCATAGAGCAATTCCACCAGTCCGAGATAGGCGAGATTGCGATCGAGGGCGGCGGTCGGACGCTTGCAGTTTTCAAAGAGCGGGTGCGAGGGAAACTCGATGGGGATGCCACCGGCATCCCGGATGCCGTCGCGTACCCGCTTGGCCAGATCCAGGTGGTGGCGGTTGCACGGATTGATGTCCGAACCCGACTGGGCGATCCCGATGATCGGTCTGCCGGAGCGGAGTTCCTCCGGCGTCGTGCCGTAGTTCATGAAACGCTCAAGATACAGCGCCGTCATGTCGAGGTGATCGGGATTGTCGAACCAGTCCTGTGATCGCAAGCGCCGGCCCGGCTTCTTCGTGTCAGTCATCGGTCATTCTCCCCGCGATCATTGATTTTTTCCAGGTGAAGGAGCAGGCCGCTATGGTCGGTATCGCCATGCCCGTCGGCGACGAATGCCTCAAACGCCTCGCGAATGTCTGCAGTCAGCGGCAGGTGCAATCCCAGGGACTGTGCCATGGCGGCGACTGCGTTCAGGTCCTTCAACTGCAGGCGCGAGGGTCCGCCCGGTTCAAAACGGCGCTCGACCATCCGCTGGCCGTGCAGCTCTAGGATCCGGCTTTCTGCAAAGCCGCCACGGATCGCCTCGCGAAACTTCGCCCGTGATGCGCCGCCGGCCTCGACCAGCATCATGGCTTCCGCCACGGCGCCGATGGTGATGGCGACGATCTGCTGGTTGGCCAGCTTGCAGATCTGCCCGGCTCCGGAGGGGCCGACATGGGTCACACGACCGAGGGGGGCGAAAACCCCTGACAGCCCCGCAATCACGTCTGCCTCGCCGCCGGCCATGATGGCCAGCGTGCCGGCTTCTGCGCCGACAACACCGCCGGAGACAGGTGCGTCCACATGGGCGATCCCGCGTTCGGCAAGGCGTGCAGCATGGTCTCTGGCGATCGGCGGGGCAATCGAAGAGGTATCGATCACCGTGCCGCCTGGCCTCAGGGCGTCCGCGACGCCTGCCGAAAACAGGACCTCGCCGACGGCTGTTCCGTCTGAGAGCATGGTGAAGACAATGTCGGCGCCGCTCGCGGCTTCTCTTGCCGTCGACGCATTCCTCGCGCCTGCGGAAACGAGCGCTTCTGCCTTTCGTCCATCTCTGTTCCAGACCGTGACCGCGAATCCCGCAGCCAGCAACCGACGCACCATCGGAGCCCCCATGAGGCCTGTGCCGATGAAGGCGATCCGGCTTCTTGTATCCATGCTCACAGCATACCTCCCAACTCGTCCTCGATATGGATGCGGATGATCTCGTCGAAGGACGTTTCTGCCGCAAAGCCGAGTGCGCGTGCGCGGGTCGCCTCGAAACCAGCTGCCCAGCCGGCACAGATCCGCATGATCATTTCATCCGGTTTGCGGCGTATCAGCTTCACCGCCTTGTCACCCGCTGTCCGTCGCAATGCCTCGATCTGTTCCCCGACGGTGGCGCTGACTCCCGGCATGGACAGGTTGCGGCGCGGCCCCACCTCTTCCAGGTCGATCGTTGCACCATGGAGGAGAAAGCCGACGGCAGACCGAGGTGAGGCGTGCCAATGACGGACCTCGTCGCCCACCGGCAGAACGGCCTCCCGGCCCACCAGCGGTTCACGCAGGATGCTGGAGAAGAAGCTCGATGCCGCCTTGTTCGGCTTGCCGGGACGAATGCAGATGGTCGGGAGGCGGATCCCGATGCCATCGAAGTAACCCTTGCGCGAGTAGTCCGACAGCAAGAGTTCGCAGATCGCCTTCTGGGTACCGTAACTGGTGAGCGGTGTCGTGTGAAAATCGTCCGGGATCGGAAATGGGAGAGGTGCGCCGACCACCGCAATCGAGGAGGTGAATACAAGCCGTGGCCTGTAACCGTCTTGCGCATGTGCGAGACGAACCGCCTCGAACAGATGACGCGTCCCGTCCAGATTGATGCGATAGCCGCGTTCGAAGTCCAGTTCCGCCTCGCCGGACACGATGGCCGCCAGATGGAAGATCACGTCGGGTCGCGATGCGATCAGCGTTGCTGACGCTTCAGGTTCGGAGAGGTCGACCGTATGGAGCGTCACCTTGCCGTCGAACGCTGCCGGGGGCTCCGGCGTCACGACATCGACGAGGGTCATCGCCTCTAGTGCGTGTCCGCTAAGTGCGCCGTCACGCGACAGTCGCTCCGCCAGCTTGCGCCCGATCATGCCGGCTGCGCCAATAATCAGGACATGCATTTTCTTTTCCTCCCGTTCCATTCATCCGCTTGCCCCGACAATCAGACAAGGCCGTGCGCCAAAAAAAGGAATTTGTAAGGTTGTCTGATAACCCTAGGTCGTCGGCTTGAAAACCCCATTGTTGGATGCATGTCCGCCCGGGGCGCCGAAAGACACGATCACGTTGTATCGGTGTGCAAGGCGGGACTGCTGCGACCTGATGTCCACCGTCGAATTCATGCTTCCGATGGCCTTCACCCTGGTTCGTGAGGCAATGTCGGATCTCGCCGTGCCCCTAGGCGGTCCCTATCCGGCCTACGGGCTGATGGAGATTTCCGGCTCCTGTCCGGTGGATATCGAGGATCTCATGCATGGATTTCTCGACGGCGTGATGGAGGACGGGCTGGAGCTCGATGGGGTCATCGCGACCTCGGAAGCTCAGGCGATGAACTTATGGCTGTTCCGGGATGGTATGAATGCGGGGCGGACAAGGCGTGGACCGCATCTGCGGACCGATGTCTCGGTGCCCCCTGTCCCGGCTCTGGCTTAGCGTCTCCCATGGTCATGTCGGTGACGGCAACAGACATCTTAACGTGCTGCCGCCAGCGGGGCTTTCGCACGAGGAGATTCATGGCCGCGTTTACGAGGCAAAGGGAGCCATCAATGCTGTTCCCGATGATTTCGGTGGTTCGATCAGTGCTGAACATGGGATCGGGCGTCTGAAGAAACCGGATTTCCTGTCACGTTCGCCGCCCCCGCAGGCGCCGCTGTTGACCGCCATCAAGCGCGCAGTCGATCTCTGCCTCGTGATGAGCTCGGGTTGCCAATTGAATTTTGGCCCGGATTCATGAAATACCCATGCAGAGACAGGGAGATATCAGGCTATGTCGATCGATATCGGGCAAATCAGTTTCGGGCAAATCCGGCGCAGCGAGCATCTGCCGGCCCGGATCGCCGTGCAGTTGGCCGAAGAGATCCATCAAGGACGCCTGAAGCCGGGCGAGAGGTTGCCGACCGAGCATGTGCTTGCGAAGACGCTGGGGGTCAGCCGTTCTGTGGTGCGCGAGGCGATCGCCCAGTTGCGCAACGAGGGGCTTGTCGAAACGCGCCAGGGTGTCGGTGCTTTTGTCAGCGAGCCATCCGCTCGACCCATCCGGATCAAGGACGGGGAACTTTTCGAGCCGCAGAGTTTCCGGGCACTCTTCCAGCTCCGCGTTCCACTTGAGATCGAGGCAGCAGGACTTGCCGCCGTGCATCATACACCCACCGATCTCAACCGGATCGACGATGCGCTGTCGCGCATGACCGGTGCCGAGAAGTGGTCCGAACAGGGCATCGTGGCCGACCTCGCATTTCATCGTGCCGTGGCCGAGGCGACGCATAACGAGTATTTTGCACTGTTCATCGGCTTCATTGCCGAACGCATCAGCATGGCGATCGATGCCGCCCGTTCGCGCGCGGTACTGGAGGAGATCGTCGAGGTGACCATCACCGAGCATGTTCGTCTGAGGGACGCCATTGCGAGCCGAAATCCGACTGCTGCCCGGGAGGCCATGCGTGCTCATCTGCATGGTGCCGCCAGCCGCATCGACCTCAGTCTCGAGCAGTTCTGACGTCGTTTTCCGGGGGGGCTGCATGGGTTTTTCCCGATGCGGCCATCCGGGGTGGACAGTTCGAGAACATGCCATTATCAAAAAGCGAAGAAAGTTGTCAGACACCCTGACAATAGGGTGGGGCGACGGGAGCGTCGCTGCCGGGGACAGGGAGGAGGTCCATCTTGTTGCGCCAACATAGCCTGAAATCTTTGGATATCTTGCCCGAAGACGCGTCTGAGGCCGTTCTGGTTGGTCGTGTCTGGTCCGATGCGGCCGGTGGTCCGTGCCCTGTTCTTGTTCGAGGTGGACAGGTGTTCGACCTCACCAGCCTGTCGGCGACCTCATCCGGTCTCTTCGAAATCGAGAACCTTGCGGAGCGTCTTGTGTCGCTTCCGAGTTCAGCCTGTCTTGGCAAACTCGACGATTTTCTTTCAGGTGCTCTGGGTCGGCTTCTCGCCCCCATCGATCTGCAGGCGGTGAAGGCTGCCGGTGTCACCTTCGCCGACAGCATGCTGGAACGTGTCATCGAGGAGCAGGCGAGAGGGGATGCAGGGCGCTCCCAGGCCATCCGCGAGAAGCTCGCGCCGGTGCTGGGGGACAGCCTCAGGGGACTTGTCGCCGGGTCCGCGCAGGCGGCGAAGGTGAAGGAGCTGCTGAAGGAGATGGGCCTCTGGTCTCAGTATCTCGAAGTCGGAATCGGGCCGGATGCCGAGATCTTCACGAAGGCACAGCCTATGTCCTCTGTCACATGTGGCGACACCGTCGGTATTCATCCGATCTCCGAGTGGAACAATCCCGAACCGGAAATCGTCCTTGCCGTGCGTTCAGACGGCAAGATCATTGGCGCGACGCTCGGCAATGACGTCAATTTGCGTGACGTCGAAGGCCGATCGGCCCTGCTTCTGGGGAAAGCAAAGGACAACAATGCCTCGTGTTCGATCGGCCCCTTCGTCCGGCTCTTCCACGGCAACTTCACGCTCGACGTGTTGCGCACGGTGCGGGTCTCGCTGCTGGTGCAAGGAGAGGACGGTTTCGAGATGAAGGGGGAGAGCCCCATGGAGGCGATCAGCCGGTCACCTGAAAATCTCGTCTCGCAATTGCGCAATCGAAACCATCAGTATCCCGACGGCGCTGTCCTGTTCCTCGGGACGATGTTTGCACCGGTCAAGGACCGTCGTGGACCCGGTCAGGGTTTCACGCACGAGGTTGGGGACCGCGTCGAAATCGCCACACCGACGCTCGGACGGCTGATCAACTGGGTCGACCGAACAGACGTTTGCGACGAATGGAGCTTTGGCTCGCGGGCGCTGTTCCGGAATCTGGCTGTGCGGGGGCTTCTCGATAAGGCATGAGGACGTGTGATCAAGGTCGTTACTCGCACGACGATTCATGCGTGATTTCCCGGGGCGTGCCGCGCCAGTCGTCGTCCATCGCTCACTCATGGAGGTCGGGGTGGCAGCGCCTCATTCGGGCACAGAGGGCAGGACCGTGTCGCGCTTCTTCAGTTGTTGCTCGCGGAAGAAGATGAAAAGGCCAGACCCGACAATCAGCGAGGCGCCGATCACCATGGTGACGCGTGGAACCTCATCGAAGAACAGGTAGCCGAAGACCACGGCCCACAGAAGCAGGGTGTATTGCAGTGGCGCGACCGTTGCCGCATCCGAGATCTTGAGCGCGCGGTTGACCAGCATGTGTGCGCTCATGGCGACGATGCCGAGCAGGCCCAGCAGCAGGATCTCGGTGATCGACGTCAGAGGTGTCCAGTCGAACGGTGCAAAGACCAGTCCGGCCAGACCTGCGCCAGCCGTCTGGAAAAGAACCAGCGTCTTGTCCGGCGTGTTCCTCAGGCTTCGGCCCGACAGCATCATGAAGGCAAAGGCCGCAGTGCCGATGATGGAGATCAGGGCCGGCATGGTGAACATGGCGCTCGACGGTTCAAGCGTGATGATGACGCCGACGAAGCCGAGCGCAATCGCCGTCCAGCGGCGCCAGCCGACCTTTTCGCCGAGAAGGAAGGGCGCGGCGGCAGCGACATAAATCGGGGCGGCGAGCCAATAGGTCATGACGTCGGCCAAGGGCAGATACATCACTGCATAATAGAAGCAGAAGAGTTCGAGCGTGGAAAGGACGACCCTGGCAAGCTGAAGCCCAGGACGTTCCGCCTCCAAAATCGGTTTGCGTTCGGCCATCCAGAGAAAGGGTGCCAGTATGATCAGGGCCGCAACGCTGCGGATGAAGATTATCTGGCCCAGACCATAGCTCGCAACCAGCCATTTTCCCATGGCATCGTTCAATGCAAAGAGCAGCATGCCGAGCAGCATGACCGCCGGTCCAGCCATACTGGAAAGTCTGATGGATACTGGTCCGGAATATGCGGGCGTCATGGTTTCTCCGGTGATCGCTGTGCCGGAACGGCGATGTTGGATCGGGCTGCGCGATTGCAGTATCCGATGCAGTCTTTCAGCATCCCTACAGCATGATCATGTTGTCGGACAGCATCGTGGGATATGCGGTTTCAGATTTCGCTGACCTGCGTGCTTGCTGGTGTCGGAACACTCCACGAGGCCGGATCGGAGAACGAGGCAGAGCGTTCCGCGCCGGGATGACTCTTTAGAATACCAATCTAGTCGTGATTATTGACTTCGGGCGGATTGTGACGAAAATATGTCAATATCGGCGTAGGCCAATGAGTGGCCTCGCTTCAACGGAGACTGCCATGTCGCAAGCAATCGCCAGGCTGTTTGGGGACCACCGTTCGAGACAATCCCTTGAGATTTGTCGTCAGCGGCTCGCCATGATCGCTGCCGCAACCTCCATCGGTTTCATTGCCGTGCTCCTCTTCGTTCTCTGAAACGAGACCGCACACGAAGGCATTGCCTCGGGTTGCCGTGGCATGCTCCGGACCTGTCGCTGTTTCCAGCCGCGATCGCGGCCATATGGATCAGTTAAGCGGTAGCGTGCAGCAGGCGGAGTGCTGAGACTGGGCCCAGTGCCATCTCCTGCCAGCCCAATCGGCAGCCTGTCGCCTGAGCCGCATAGATCATCAGGAACGCGACAGACCAACCGACGAACCCCGATAGCATGGCAATGAAGGGGAGGCGGGCTGCATCTCAACCTCCTGTCTGCCCGAGGCGCTCAAATGCGAACGGAAAGGCAAGGCCGACAAGGTCGATGATGGCTGTGTAGTCCTGCCAGAGCCGTCCGATCGCAAGATCGAGCGAACTGTGAAACGAGATGAAACCCGTCCGCCAGCGCCAGAGGCCGTAGCCTGCCAAAACGACACCGATGGCGGCATGCAGCATGACGTAGACATGCACCGCGAAGACCGAGGCCAGAGCCGCCTGGCTTTCCGGTAACGGGCTCTCCGAGAGGATGAAAACCAGCGGGGCCAGTGTGAACAGCAGGCCCACCAAGAGGTTGGACGTGGTTGCCGCTGAAGAGACCAGCGAACCGCGCACATCGGCTATCCCGTGTTTACCGTACCATCGTTCTTTGCAGCCATTCGGCGGCGTAATCTGCCAGAACCTGCATCGGCTTTGCGGGCGACACCTGGCGCAACTTTGCTGGCGCGGTGATGCCAGTGAGCAAGGCGGCACCAATGGCGGTACCGGTCGTGGTTTCCGAGGCGTGGACGGGGGTGCCCATGAGGCCCTGCAAGGCTTCAAGGTAGACCTTGTTGCGTGCGAAGGGCCCCTCGACGATGATCGGTCCCTGGGCGCGGATCAGGTCGAGACAAGTCTTGGTCATGAGTGCTTCGTAGAGGCTCGCGGTTGCGCGACGCTCGGCCGGTCCATGCGGTTCATTGTGCCAACACCAACGCGCATTCGGGAAAGGGCCACTTCCGTCGACGGCGCTTGGCAGGATCATGGCTCTTGAGGCGAGCACGGTCGGCACGGCAGTCTGTTCCTCCTCCGGCTTGACGGGCGGGATGTCACGGGTGAGCAAATCCCATTCCCGGCCGCCCATGAAACGGGCCGAGGGGACGGGCGCTCCGTTGGCATCGACGTTGACAAGCGTATCGCGTGACGGATCGAGCCCTGCCGGCTGAGCGCCGACACCGAAACTGATAACCCATGTGCCGGTCGACACGACCGTGCAGGGGCTGCCGAAGCCGACGAGATGCGGCAGCAGCGAGGCGTTGGAATCGTGGATGCCGCAGTATACGGGAACGGATGATGGCAGGCCGAGCGATCCGGCAATGTCCGGTCTGATCGGTCCGAGGGCATCGAAGGCGGAGCGCAGGGGCGCCATCCGCTCGCGGATTCCCAGCCTGTCGACAAGATCCGAATATCGTCCTTCGAAGGGGAGCCAGAGATCGGTGTGGCAGCCGAGTGACGAGCGTTCGTTGGCCGCGATGCCTGTCAGCCGGTAGGCCCAGTATTGCGGATAGGTGAGGATCGTCCTTACCCCGGCGAATAACTCCGGGAAGACGCTCTTCTGGAAATGCAGTTGCGCGCCAAGATTAAGCCCCCCCGTCAGTCCAGGCGAGAAGGTGCGGGAGAAATCGGGTCTGAGACTGCGATAGGCCTCGATGATGGATTCGGGATAGGTGTACTCGTAGTCGAGCAGCGGAAGCGCCAGGTTGCCCTTCTCATCAAGCAGGGCCGCCGATGCGCCGTGGGTGGTGATCGACACGGCATCGACGCCCGGTTTCGCCGCAAATTCCGCAAGCGCGTCCAGGATGAAGGCCCAGAGTGCCTCAGCATCGAAATGCGGATAGGGCGGCCCCGGTAGGACGGTGTTTGCGGTCCTGCGGACGGCGAGCTCGGTGCCCGTCGCCGCATCCACCACGACGACCTTTGCATTGGTTTTGCCAATGTCGATGACCGCTATGCGTTCGAAGGACTGGCTCATGGCATATGAAAGACGGGCTTCAGGTCGACCGCCCAGGGGGAGTTGTCAGGATTGGTGGCCATGATGTCGGCCATGTGGCCCCACCAGCGCTTCATCACCGGGTGAGACGGAAGGTCCGCCATGCCGTGGCTCAGGGTACGGGTCAGGACACCGATCAGCAGGTTGGTCTCTGGGTCGAGATGGATCGTGTAGTCGCTGATGCCGGCATCGTGCAGGAGGTCGACCAGTTCAGGCCAGATCTCGTCATGGCGCTTTTTGTACTCCGCCTCCATGCCGGGATTGAGCTTCATCTTGAAGACGTGGCGTTCGGTCTCGCTCATCCGGCGTTCCTCGCATGCTTGATACGCCGCGCGATGATCGGCAGGGCAATGGTGATGATCAAGAGCAGGCCGATGAAGATCGACATGACGATGCCCGGCACGTTGAGAAGGCCAAGGCCGAAGGTGACGAGGCCCATGACGAAGGCGGCGATGACGACACCGGCGATGGTGCCCGAACCGCCGAGGATGGAGACGCCGCCGAGCACGACCATGGTGACGACTTCAAGCTCCCAGCCTTGAGCGATCGAGGGGCGGGTCGAGCCGAGGCGCGAAGTGAGGCAGACGGCGGCGATGCCGCTCATCAGGCCGGTCAGCAGGAATAGGATGAACTTCACGCGCTCGACCGGGATGCCGGAGAAGCGGGCCGCCAGCGGGTTGTTGCCGATGACATAGACATGTCGGCCGAAATTCGTCCGGTGCAGGAGGATGGCGAAGAGCAGTGCCATGACCAGGAAGAGCACGAATTCGAAGGAGATGACCCAGAAGACGTAACCCTGGCCGAAGAAGGCAAATTCCGGCGGATATTTGCCGAAGGCCTGATCGCCGAGAACCAGATAGGAGATGCCGCGGAAAAGGCTCATCGTGCCGATGGTCACGACGATCGAGGGCAGCTTGAGGCCGGCGACGAGCAGGCCGTTGAAGGCGCCACAGGCAAGGCCGGTGGTGATCCCGATCGCGACCAGACCGGGTGCCCCGACGCCCAGCTGTGCGGCATAGCCCATGGCGGTCGAAGCGAGCGCGATGATCGCGGCAACCGAGAGGTCGATCTCGCCAGCGATGATCAGCAGCGCCATGGCAAAGGCGATCAGCGCCTTTTCCGTGAAATTGAAGGTGGCGTCCGACAGGTTCCAGGCGTTCAGGAAATAAGGTGAGGCAAACGAATTGGCGATGAAGATCAGGATCGCCACGCAGAAGAGCAGAACCTCCCAGCTGCCAAGCAATCGGCGGAACGGCGTTTCGAGACGGTCTGGGATGACGCGCTTTGTCTGTTCGGCTGCAGTGCTCATGCGGTCACCTCCTTTCCGGCTGCGCGGTCGCGCAGGATGATACGGCCCTTCTTTCGTTCGGCGCGGGCGTTGAAGACGACAGCGAGCACGATGACGATGCCGGAGATTGCCATCTGGGCGAAGGGCGAAATGCCGATGACGGGGAGCGCATTCTTGATGACCCCCAGGAAGAGCGCGCCCAAGACCGTGCCGATCACGGTGCCGATGCCACCTGCAATCGAGATGCCGCCGATGACGCAGGCCGCGACACTGTCGAGCTCGAAGCCGGCGGCGATATCGACATAGGCGACCGCATAACGCGAAACCCAGAGGTAACCGGAGAGGCCGGCCAGCGCGCCTGAAAGCACGAAAGCCAGGAAGCGGGCCCGGCCGACATCAATGCCGGCATAGATGGCTGCGACCGGATTGCCGCCGGCGGCATAGGCCGAGCGACCGAAGGCGGTGCGGGCGAGAATGAAGCCGATCAGCAGGATGACCGCGACCGCGACCCAGGAGAGGATCGGCAGCCCCAGCACCGGCAGGCGCGGCACGCCGAGAAAGTCCGGCTGCATCTGATGGGCATTCACCCAGGCGCCGCCCGAGAGCACGAAGCTCATGCCGCGATAGATTGTGAGCGTGCCGAGCGTGACGACGATCGGCGGGATCTGCAGGGCCCAGACGAGGAAGCCGTTGATTGCGCCGAGGGCTGCACCAATGCCGACCGCGATGAGAACGAGCAGTGCGAGTGGCAGGCCGGGATAGGCGCTGTCGAGCATGGCGACTGCCATGCCGGTAAAGGCGAGATTGGCGGCAACCGAGAGGTCGATCGACTTGGTCAGGATCACGACCATCTGGCCGAGTGCCAGGATGATCAGGATCGAGGTGTCGTTGAAGATCGTCACCAGGTTTTCAGGCGTGGCGAAATTGGGCGCGCGCGTGGTGAAGCTCATGATCATGCCGATGATGATCAGACCCAACAACATTTCCCGGTTTTTCAAAAGGTTCTGCATTGTCATTCCTCACGCATTGCCGGTGGCGGCGCGCACAAGCGTCTCTGCGGTCAGGCCTTCGCGCTCGAAAATACCGGCCTGCAGGCCCTCACGCATGACCATGACGCGATCCGACATGCCGAGGATTTCCGGCAGTTCCGACGAGATCATGATGATCGACAGGCCTTCGCCGGCGAGTTCCGAGATGAAAGCATGAACGGCAGCCTTCGAGCCGATGTCGATGCCCTTCGTCGGTTCATCGAGAATGATGACCTTGGGCGAGGTGGCGAGCCACTTGCCGATCACGACCTTCTGCTGATTGCCGCCCGAGAGCGTGCCGACCGGCACGGAGAGGGCGGCCGCACGCAGGTCGAGCCTCTCGGCGAAGCGCCGGGCGAGCTTGAGCTCATTGGTTGCCTTCAGGAAGCCGGCGACCGAGGTGCGGATCAGCGAGGGCAGGGAGATGTTCTGATAGATCGGCAGCTCGAGCGCCAGGCCATGGCGACCGCGCTCCTCGGGCACATAGACGATGCCGGCTGTGATCGCATCTGAAGTGTTGCGAATGGCAATCTCGCGACCTTCGAGTTCCAACCTGCCGGATTTGGGCCTGTTTATACCGAAGATCGACTGGCAGAGCTCGGAACGACCGGCACCGATCAGACCGTAGACGCCAAGGATCTCGCCCTTGCTGAGGGTAAAGCTGATGTCGCGGAATTCGGTTTCGTGGCTGTAGCCTACGACACTGAGGACCGGCGCGCCGATCACAGCCTCCGTTTTCGGGAAGACCTCGTGCACGTCGCGGCCGACCATCATCCGGACGATCTCGTCCTGCGGCGTGTCCTTGAGAACGCCGGAGCCGACCATGCGGCCATCGCGGAAGACGGCGTAGTTGTCGGCGATTTCATAGAGTTCGTCGAACTTGTGGCTGATGAAGAGGATGGCCTTGCCCTGGCGCTTCAGGCCCTCGACGATGCGGAAAAGATCGTCGATCTCCTTGCGAGACAAGGCGGCCGTCGGCTCGTCCATGATGACGATACGGGCATCGACGGAGAGTGCGCGGGCAATCGCGACGAGATGGCGCTGGGCGATCGAGAAGTCCTTGAGCTTGGTTGTCGGATCGATGTCGCTTTCCAGCGCCTTCATCAGGGCCCGGGAGCGATCGTTGATGGTGCGCCAGTCGATCAGCCCGAAGCGGGTACGCGGCGCGTGGCCGAGGAAGATGTTTTCGCCGACGGTCAGTTCGTCGAAGAGCACCGTCTCCTGGTGGATGGCGGTCACACCTGCGTCGATGGCGTCCTGCGCATTGGCGAAGGTGGTCGGCTTGCCGTCGATCAGGATCTCGCCCTCGTTCGGGCGATAGATGCCTGTGAGGATCTTGACCAGTGTCGACTTGCCGGCGCCGTTCTCGCCGATCAGCGCGGTTACCTTGCCCGGATAGAGGGCGATATCGACCCGATCCAGAGCCTTTACGCCCGGGAAGATCTGGGAAATGCCCCGCATTTCGAGAATGGACTCGCCAGCCGGGATCGCGCCCGCCGCGAGCTTGGCAGATTGAACGGTCATCATGTGCTTACCGAATGAGTGAAATCCCGGCGGCTTGAGCCGCCGGGTCTGGTCCGCCGAGATCAGAAGATCTTGGAGAATTCCTCGATGTTCGAGGCGTCGTATACGAAGGGATCGGCCATGGCGGCTTCGCCACCGTCACCAACCTTGATCTTGCCCATGCGGCCGGCTTCGATTTCCGAACCTGGAGCCGCATCTGTTTCGCCCTTGGCAAGACGATAGGCGATCTGGGTGGCGGAGTAGCCGAGGTCGATCGGGTTCCAGATGGCGAATTCCTTCGTGGCACCCGACTGGATGGCGCCCGCCATTTCGGACGGCAGGCCGAGGCCGGTGACGTAGACGTCGCCGATCTTGCCGGCATCCTTGACGGCCTGCGAGGCGGCGAGAACGCCGACCGTTGTCGGGGCGACGATGACCTTGACGTTCGGCTGCGAGGTCAGGAGGCCGTTCGCTTCGCGGTAGCTCTTGTCGGCAAGGTCGTCACCATAGACCGTGGTCACGAGGTTCAGGCCGGGGAAGTCCTTCAACTGTGCCTTCATTTCCTCGATCCAGATGTTCTGGTTGGTCGAGGTGGTGGTGGCGGACAGGATGGCGAAGTCACCCTTACCATCCGGCAGGTGGTTGGCGGCGAGCTGCAGGCACATCTTGCCGATCAGCGCGTTCGATGACGGGTTGAGGTGCATGATACGGCCTTCAGGCGCTACGCCTGAATCCCAGGAGATGACCTTGATGCCGCGTTCCATGGCCTTCTTCAGGGCCGGGACAACTGCGTCCGGGTCGTTTGCCGAAATCGCGATGGCGTCGACGCCCTGGGCGATCAGCGAGTTGATGACTTCGATCTGGCCTTCGGCCGTGGTCGAGGTCGGGCCGGTATAGATCACTTCCACGCCGCCCAGTTCCTTGGCTGCTTCCTGCGCGCCCTTGTTGGCAGCTTCAAAGAAGCCGATGCCGAGCGACTTGACCACGAGCGCGATCTTCATGTCGGCGGCCTGTGCGGCCGAGCCCATGGTTGCGAGTGCAATAGCTGCACCGGCCAGCAACATTTTTGTCAGTTTCATATTATCCTCCCAGGTTGATGAACTGCTTTACTCTCCCTCCCGGCGCCTCCTCTAGGCGACCGACGAGGTATCCTCCCTTGCCGCAGAAGCCATCGGCTTCACGGTCATGAGCCTTACGCCGGCGTCGGTGACCATATTGGCCGCCTCGTCGGAAATTCCGTCATCGGTGATGATCGTCGAGACCTTGTCGAGCGCACACAGGATCAGGCTGGAGCGCTTGGCGAACTTGCTGGAGTCCACCATGACAATCAGCTCTTCGGCCTGGCGCACCAGCTTCTGTTCGCTCTGGATGACGAGAGCATCCGATTCCATCACACCGAGTGCATTGATGCCCTGCGCGCCGATGAAGATGCGGCGGGCGTAGAAATTGCGGATCGCGTCGTTGTCGAAAGGCGACAGGATCAGGCTCTGGTCGCGGTAGATCGCGCCGCCTGGAACCGAAACCGTGCATTTCGAATGCTTCACCAGATGCTCGGCAATGGCGAAGGAATTGGTCATCACCTGCAGGCGGCGGGCCGACATGAAATGCACCATCTGGAAGGTGGTGGTGCCGCCATTGATGATGATCGAATCGCCTTCTTCGCAGAGATCGACGGCTGCGCGCGCAATTGCGCGTTTCTTATCGATGTTGACCGATTCGGAAACGCGGAAGGGGCGTGCTGCGAGATTGCCGAGCTGCGGTGGGTGGACTGCCTCGGCGCCACCACGGACGCGCCTCAGCTTTCCCTGCACATGAAGCGAGGCGATGTCGCGGCGGATCGTGGCTTCTGAAGCCTCGGTCAGCTCGGCAATGTCCTGCACCGTGATCACAGGCTTTTCCTGGATCGCGCTCAGAATAATGCGATGGCGTTCGCGTTCGTGCATGGGGTCCTCCTGACGCTGATTTATTCGTAATGTTTTTACGCTGTCAATCAGAAACGATCAAAAATAATTATATTGCATCGCACAATGAAAAGAAATGATCGAAACTGATTGACAATCGCGGGATGGCTGCGCGATACCTGCGAACAAGAAGGAGATGAGCCGTCGCTGACTGCTCATGAAAATCAATGCAGGGAGGATGTCATGACGGGCCAAACCCGCCTTCTCGAAAACCGTTGGGATGATGCCCAGGCGGCCAAGCTGGATGAGCCCGGCAAGCTTCTTTACCGTTCCAATCTTTTAGGTGCCGACAAGCGCATCACCAATTACGGCGGCGGCAACACCTCTGCCAAGGTGATGGAAATCGATCCGCTGACGGGGCAGACGGTCAAGGTTCTCTGGGTCAAGGGCTCGGGCGGCGACGTCGGAACGATCAAGCTCGACGGTTTTGCGACGCTCTATCAGGAGAAGCTCGAAGCGCTGAAGGGCATCTATCAGGGTGTGCACGACGAAGACCGCATGGTCGGCTTCCTGCCGCATTGCACCTTCAACCTCAATCCGCGCGCGGCCTCGATCGATACGCCGCTGCATGGTTTCGTGCCGTTCACGCATGTCGATCATATGCATCCGGACGCGATCATCGCGATTGCGGCCTCGAAGAATTCGAAGGAATTGACCCAGAAAATCTTCGGCTCCGAGATCGGCTGGCTGCCCTGGCGGCGTCCCGGCTTCCAGCTGGGTCTCGACCTCGAAGCCTTTGTGAAGGCCAATCCGACCGCCAAGGGCGTGGTGCTCGAAAGCCATGGCCTGTTCACCTGGGCGGATGACGCCAAGGATTGCTACCTGCTGACGCTTGAGATCATCAACAAGGCGATCGAGTGGTTTGCCAAGGAGACCGAGGGCAAGACGATCTTCGGTGGTGCGGTATCGAAGAGCCTGCCGGCAGAGGAACGCCGCGCGATTGCCGCGCGCCTGATGCCGGAGATCCGCGGACGGATCGGCAAGGGCGAGCGCAAGCTCGGCCATTTCGACGACCATGGTGCCGTGCTTGAATTTGTCAATTCCAGCCATCTGCAGCCGCTTGGCGCGCTCGGGACGTCCTGCCCGGACCATTTCCTGCGCACGAAGATCCGGCCGCTGATCGTCGATTTCGATCCGGCAAAGCCTGATGTCGATGCGGTTCTTGCCGGCCTCGACAAGGCGCTCGAAGCCTATCGCGCCGACTACACGCGCTACTACGTGACCTGCAAACACGAAAATTCGCCTGCCATCCGCGATCCGAACCCGGTGATCTTCCTGGTTCCCGGCGTTGGCATGCTGTCCTTTGCCAAGGACAAGGCGACGGCCCGCATTGCCGGTGAGTTCTACGTCAATGCGATCAACGTCATGCGTGGCGCTTCGACGGTCTCCGAATATCAGGGTCTGCCGGAGCAGGAAGCTTTCGACATCGAATACTGGCTGCTCGAAGAGGCAAAGCTGCAGCGCATGCCGAAGCCGAAAAGCCTGGCCGGCCGCGTTGCCTTCGTCACCGGCGGCGCCGGCGGCATCGGCCGGGCGACCGCCGACCGGCTGATGGCGGAAGGGGCCTGCGTGGTGCTGGCCGATATTGACGCGGCGGCACTGGAGCAGACGGTCGCCGACTTCTCGAAGAGACATGGCGCGGATGTGGTCCGCTCCGTTCAGCTCGACGTGACGCGTGAAGATGCGGTTATCCGTTCCTTCGCCGAAGCCTGTGTGGAATTCGGTGGCGTCGATATCCTCGTGTCGAATGCCGGGATCGCCTCGTCTGCACCGGTCGAAGACACGACGCTTGCGATGTGGGACAAGAATATCAGCATCCTGGCAACCGGCTATTTCCTGGTTTCGCGCGAGGCCTTCCGTCTGTTCCGGCGTCAGAAGCTCGGCGGCAACATCGTCTTCGTTGCCTCGAAGAACGGGCTTGCTTCCTCGCCGAATGCGTCCGCTTATTGCACGGCAAAGGCTGCCGAGATCCATCTCGCCCGCTGCCTGGCGCTCGAAGGGGCAGATGCTGGCATCCGGGTGAACACGGTCAATCCGGACGCGGTTCTTCGCGGTTCGAAGATCTGGAACGGTGAGTGGCGCGAGCAGCGGGCAGCCTCCTCGAAGATCGAAGTCACCGATCTCGAGGAGCACTACCGTAACCGCTCGATGCTGAAGCTCAATGTCTTCCCGGAGGACATCGCCGAGGCGATCTACTTCCTGGCATCGGACCTTTCCGCGAAATCGACCGGCAACATCATCAATGTCGATGCCGGCAACGCGCAGAGCTTTACACGCTGATCTCCCGAGGCGCTCGCGGCGCAAATGCCGCGGGACCGCTCACTTGCGGATGATCACCCAGATGGCGTGAATGATGCCGGGGATATAGCCGAACAGCGTCAGCAGAATGTTCAGCCAGAAATGCAGGCCGATTCCGACCTGAAGGAAAACGCCGAGTGGCGGCAGGAGAATGGCAAGCAGAATGCGAAGAACGTCCATAGTGGCTCCGTCTATTGTTCGAGATTGCAGATAAACGCGCTTCGATGACAATCGTTCGCGCGAGGTGGAGGAAAGAATGAGCGAAATCCGAATTACCGCCGATATCGTCGCGGCGGAAAACGACAGGCGCGAGGCGGCTCTTCGCAGCGACTATCAGGCGCTGGGTGAGAAGCTCGCGCGTAGCTCCATCGATATTGAGGCGGTGACCGCCAAGGTCGCGGAATTCTTCGTGGCCGTTCCCTCCTGGGGTGTCGGGACCGGGGGCACACGTTTCGCCCGCTTTCCCGGGTTGGGCGAGCCGCGCCACATCTTCGACAAGCTCGACGATTGCGGCGTCATCCAGCAATTGACCCGGGCGACGCCGACGGTCTCGCTGCATATCCCCTGGGACAAGGCTGATCCGAAGGAGCTGAAGGCCAAGGCGGATGCGCTGGGCCTCGGCTTTGATGCGATGAACTCGAACACCTTCTCGGATGGCGCCGATCAGGCGCATTCCTACAAATACGGTTCGCTCAGCCATGTGGACGCAGCGACCCGCCGTCAGGCGGTCGAGCATAATATCGAATGCATCGAACTCGGTGCCGCACTCGGCTCCAAGGCGTTGACCGTCTGGATCGGCGATGGGTCCAATTTCCCCGGCCAGAGCAATTTCACCCGCCAGTTCGAGCGTTATCTCGATGGGATGCGCGACATCTACAAGGCGCTGCCGGATGACTGGCGGCTGTTCTCCGAGCACAAGATGTACGAGCCGGCCTTCTATTCCACCGTCGTGCAGGATTGGGGCACGAACTATCTCATCGCCCAGACGCTCGGCGAGAAAGCCTATTGCCTCGTCGACCTCGGGCATCATGGCCCGAACACGAACATCGAGATGATCGTTGCGCGCCTGATCCAGTTCGGCAAGCTCGGCGGCTTCCACTTCAATGACTCGAAATATGGTGATGACGATCTGGATGCCGGATCGGTCGAACCCTACCGGCTGTTCCTCGTGTTCAACGAACTTGTTGATGCCGAGCATCGGGGTGTGAAGGGCTTTCATCCGGCACATATGATCGACCAGAGCCATAATGTGACGGATCCGATCGAAAGCCTGATTTCGAGTGCCAACGAAATCCGGCGGGCCTATGCCCAGGCTCTGCTCGTCGATCGTGCGGCTCTCGAAGGGTACCAGAGCGGCAATGACGCGCTGATGGCGACGGAAACACTGAAGCGTGCCTATCGCACCGATGTCGAGCCGATCCTTGCTGAAGCGCGGCGCCGGGCAGGCGGCGCAATTGATCCGGTCGCGACCTATCGTGCGAGCGGCTACCGGGCCCGTGTTGCGGCCGAGCGTCCGGCGGTCAAGGGCGGCTCCGGCGGTATCGTCTGAACTGGATCTCGGTTTCATCTCGTGAAAACGCCCGGGCCTTAACCCGGGCGTTTTCTTTTCAAAGCGTTCTCCCGACGCGTTTTTATCTTATTCTTCGCGCTGGCCGGTGAGGCTCAGCAGCAGCTGGAACAGGTTGACGAAGTTGAGGTAGAGCGACAAAGCGCCGAAGACGGCGAGCTTCTGCTGGCTCTCCTGGTCGACGTTCTCGGCATACTGTTCCTTGATGTTCTGGGTATCCCAGGCGGTCAGGCCGACGAAGACGACGACGCCGATCACCGAGATCGCGAACTGCAGGGCGCTCGAACCAAGGAAGATGTTGACGATCGAGGCGATGACGACACCGATCAGACCCATCATCAGGAACGAGCCGAACTTCGACAGGTCACGCTTCGTCGTGTAGCCGTAGAGGCTCATCGCGCCGAACATGGTTGCGGTGATGAAGAAAGTGCGGGCGATCGAGGTTCCGGTGAAGACCAGGAACACGGACGACAGCGACAGACCCATCACGGCTGCGAAGGCCCAGAAGGCCATCTGGGCAGTTGCGGCCGACATCGCGTGAATGCGGAACGAGAAGAAGAAGACGAAGGCGAGCGGCGCCAGCATCACGACCCACTTGAGCGGGGTCGAGAAGATCGGCACGTAGAGGGCCGGCGTCTGGCTGACCACGAAGGCGACGATGCCGGTGATGACCAAGCCGAGGCCCATGTAGTTGTAAACGCGCAGCATGTGCTTGCGCAGACCTTCGTCGAAAAGTGCTGCGGACTGGGCCTGAGCGCCGTAGCCGAAGCGGTTCTGGATAGGATCCATAGTCAATTACCTCCTTGGGATCAGTAAAGGGTACGGGCAAGCTTGCGGGCCTGTTCGGCCAGCTTGTCCGCATTTTCGGTTTCGGAGATCAGCGCGTAGGCAACCTCGCCGATCTGCCAGTAGGCGGCGTTGGTCTGGCCTTCCTGCTTCAGCAGCACCTGCTGAACAGAGAAATTGCCAGGCCGGACGGCGAAGAGGGACAGCCTCTCGCCGGATTGGGGCTCCACTTCGAGCTCGACGCTCGGGCCGTAGGTGGAGGGGAAAACCTGCGCGTCGCGCACGGACCATTCTGCCGGCATCGTGGGCAGCACGATCGCTGTCGCCGAACGGATCTCAGCCGGGTCGAAACGGCTCACTTCTGCCTGGGACGACATCTGCTCGCGCAGTTCTGCCGTCTGATGGGCGCGCATGGCTTCCTCGACGAATTGCGGCGGCGGGACCGAGGCCACCACTTCGCCGATGCTGCCGGGCGCGATCCAGCCATGAGCGATCCAGCCGGCACCGACGAGAAGAACGACCGCAGCTGCGCGGCGCATCACATCGACGGTGCGTGGGCGATTGAAGGCGCTTTCCAGCGCACGCGCCGCCTCGCGCGTATCCTGACGCACGACTGCCGGCATCCCCGCAAGCGCCAGCCGCAATTCGTCGCGCACCCGCAGATCGGCCATGACCTTGGCGGCAATCGCCGGGTTCTCCGACAGATAGGCCTCGACCTCGATGCGACGCCCGACATCCAGCTGGTCGTCGACATAGGCGTGCAGGTCGGCCTCGATCACGGGATCATTGCTGGTCATCGGGGTTTCCTCCAACGATTCTGAGGTGGGGCACGGCGCTTGCCTCCTCGCCGCCTTCCATCGCCCGAAGACGGGCGCGGGCGCGAGAGACGCGGGACATCAGCGTGCCGACAGGGATGTTCAGCACATCTGCGGCTTCCTGATAGGAGAGCTCTTCGATGGCCACGAGATGCAGTGCTTCGCGCTGGTCTTCCGGCAGAGACAGGAAGGCGTCACGCACCTGAGCGAGCCTGACAGAGTGCTCCTGGCCTGCAGGTGCGACGCTATCGGCCAATTCGAGCGCCGCATCATGACGCCTATTGACTGCGCGGTCGTGACGAAGGCGGTCTATATGGGTGTTGTGCACGATCGACATCAACCAGTTGCGGATGCTTGCGCCGCTCCGGAAAGTCGACTTGCGTTCCAGCGCACGGACCAGTGCGTCTTGAACGAGATCTTCCGCTTCATCAGCGTTTTTGACGAGCGAACGGGCGTAGCGTCGCAGGGCTGCGAGCTGGCCAATTACATTGAACGGGTTCGAGTTCGTCGTCATACCCCTGTATACGGAGCCCGAGGCAATCCTATTCCATCTGCCGCAAGATTTTTTTCAAGGGCCTACAATCGAGCCCAGCCCCCAGGCTGCGGCATAGACGAGACCGCCGGTCGCACCGAGCGCAACAACGCCCATGGCAACGCCGAGAATGGCGACGAGACCGTCCCGTTCCATGAGGCCGAGTGCGATCATCACCAGGGCTGCGACGGGAAGGAGATTGCCGAAGGGGATCGGAAGTGCAACTGCGATCGCGAGCAGAAGCACCGGCACGCCCAGGAACGCCTGGGCTCTCGGTCCTGCAAAATGGCGCATGCGGTTCTTGCGCAAGAGCGTTTCGACACGTGCGACCATGGGGGCGGTGTAGCGGACCATGAGGTCGATGGTGCCGCCTGAAACCTGGCGGCGACCGAGGAACTGCGGCAGCCATATGCGCCTGAAGCCGGCGATGATCTGCAGGGAGACAATGGCAAGGCAGCTGCCGAAGACAAAGCCGAACGGACCGGGGATCGGGGTCAGCGCCGGAAGGGACAGGATCAGGATCGCAAAGGCAATGCTGCTTCGGCCCATCGCGGACATCAACTCGTCGAGGCTGACGGATCCGGCTTCGGTGGCATGGGCTCTGAGCCTGGCAAGTCGTCGCGAGGCTACGCCGGTCTCTGCGGCCGGTTCGTCATTCGGCGTTGCGCTGTTCATTGATGTCGATCTCCTGTCACTGCGGAGATGTAGGAGCGCTTTCAGGCCACACAAGGCGGTCTTGTTGGTTTTGACCGCAAGGTCTGTCGTCAACCTGCCCGAGGGCAGGCCTGGTCGGCCCGTCTTGCTCTTCTTTCTGCAAGGCGTGTCGGGGAGGTGGAACTTTGAGGTCCGGCTGCAGGTTTCTCCGTCTCACACTCGGAGACGTTCCATGACCGAAGACATCGAAAAGGCGCGGAAGCGCCAGCCCAGCGGAGAAAAATCGACCGCAGAGACCATGCCTGCGGCGGGGCCGCACGACAAGCCGGAGCTTCAGGACCCGATGAAGACGCCGGGGACGGGGTCGCTGCCAGAGGTCGGCTCTGGCGGAACCGATGTCGGTCCGGATTGAGCATCCGGTTTCTACAAAGTCAAAGGCCGGCGAGAACGCCGGCCTCAGACCGCTGACAAACCCGCCGATTTTTCCTCGGCGGGTTTTCCAGTTTCTAAGGTGCGCGCTCAGGTGGTGTTTTGTTCGTAGATTTTCGT
>NZ_JAUSUW010000012.1 GCF_030814435.1 Peteryoungia aggregata LMG 23059 | reverse complement strand
ATCCGCCACCGCAAAAGGCATTACAGCCTCCAATGCGGATTTTGGGAAGTTACAAAGAGGGACCCCGCCTCGTGCGCCGCTCAAAATCCATATGCGATAGCCCTGCCCATATGGGGGAGATGTCACGAAGTGACAGAGGGGGGTATCCCTTGGATACACTTACATTGGAACACAAAAAAACCCGCCGGATCGCTCCAGCGGGTTTATTTTTTGCCTTTGGGGGGCAGGGATCAGGCAGCCGAGCGGCGACCGTCGAGCGAGTAGGCGCCGGCACCGATGATGGCGAGAGCGATGTAACCGCCGGCCAGCGTGATGTTCTTCATCATCATGATCTGGTTCAGCGTGTTGATCCAGCCGAGAGCGCCTTCCGGCCAGCCTTCGATGGCAACGGTGCCCGAATGGAAGACGAGACCGGTGAACACGCAGAACAGCGCGACAGTCCAGGCAGTGATCTTGGTCTGGAAGCCGACGAGGATGAAGAGACCGGCGACGAGTTCATAGAGGCCGGCGGCATAGGCCAGGAGGTCGGCAGCCGGGAAGCCCGCGCCCGAGATCATGCCGGCAGTGCCGGACGGATCGGCAAGCTTGCCGAAGCCCGACATGATGAACATGAAGGAAAGCAGAATGCGAACGAGAACGAGAAGGCCGTTGTTGGTGGCGGACATGGGGGAACTCCGTTTAGCGTTGACGCTGAAACCCCCAGCCGTGGCGGTTCCAGAAACTGCCGCCTAGATGCATGCTTTTTTGTCGCAGGTATAGCTAAACAGTTTTTGACTGATCGTTCACAAAAACGAAACGATGAAAGCGGCAAGCTTGGCCGTCTTGCCCTTCCGTCGCCGGGAAAGAGTGCCTACCTTTGTGTTTGTCCCGCCGACCAAAGGAGCTCAGAATGGCTAGTCTCTCCGCCTTCCCGATCACGGCCAAGTGGCCCGCCGCCAATCCCGAGATCATCCAGTTGTATTCGCTGCCCACCCCGAATGGCGTCAAGGTGTCCATCGCGCTTGAAGAACTGGGCCTGGCTTATGAGCCACATCTCGTCGACTTCGGGACCAACGCCCAGAAGAGCCCGGAATTCGTCTCGCTCAATCCGAATGGCCGCATCCCGGCCCTTGTCGACCCCAACGGTCCTGACGGTCAGCCGATCGGCATCTTCGAATCCGGCGCCATTCTGATCTATCTCGCTGACAAGACGGGCCGGTTGATGCCCAGGGAGGGTGCCGCCCGTTATGCCGTGCTGCAATGGCTGATGTTCCAGATGGGCGGGGTCGGGCCGATGTTCGGTCAGTATGGCCACTTCCACAAGTTTGCAGCCGACAAGGTGGAGAACAACCCCTATCCGGCCCAGCGCTATCGTGATGAGGTTCGCCGCCTCCTGGGCGTCCTCGAGGCACAGCTTGCCAAGGGGCCCTGGCTCACCGGCGAAGACTATACGATGGCGGACATCGCCACCTGGCCCTGGGTCCGCTGCCTCAAGGTCTTCTATGATGGCGAGGCGGATCTCGGCCTGTCGGATTATCCGCGCGTTCTCTATTGGTGGGCGCGGGCCGAAGCGCGGCCGGCGAGCCAGAAGGGTCTCGCCATCCCGGCGCGCGACTGAGATCGGCATGCGGGCAGGGCAGACAATGCGCCTTCCCGGACACCCGCGAGGTTACGCCGGCCCTTGTCTCAGGCCGGTGTGACCGCTGCAGCCGTTGGCAACTGGAAGCGCGGGAAGATAAAGAGCCCCACCATCCCGCCAGCATTTCCGTCGAAACCGGAGGATTCCCCGATGCAGAAGACGGGTTGTCGGTGCTGCGACGCGGAGACAATGGTCGTCGAATAGCAGAAGCGGGAGGGCTGGGTTGCCGCCTGCTCGAAAAGTCTGAGAATGTGGCCGCGATCGGCCTGCTCGTAACAGCGCATCACCGTCAGCAGCCCGCATTCATGGTTGTCGAGCCCGTGCAGGGTCCGCGCCCTGTCCCCGAGCTTCAGCAGTCCGTTCGCCAGGTCTCCAGTCCAGTCTTCGGACAGACCGAAGCGGCAGGCCTCCCGTCCGAGCAGGCCGTCTCCATCCTGTTCGCTCACCATGAAGGTGGTCGCGAGATCTGCATTAGCGATTTTGAACAAGGCGATCCCCAAGTCGATAGCCATCGCTGGCCCACATCCTCCCGACCCCAGTTCCTGTGGTCGAAAACCCCATCCGGCCTGTACCGGCAGCACCCACAGGCGCGAGCCTGCTCATTTCCACACGTACCGCGACCGGCAACAACCGAGGCGCGCTCTCTCTCCCGACCCCCGTCGAGAGAAAAGATGATGTAAAGGAGATAGACGCCATATTGCGGCCCGACCAATGGTCAGATCGAATAGCGGTCTATGCGTCTCATCCCGGCTGCAATCACACCTGCCAAGTCTCTGCGAACACAAAACACCGTCAGGACTTTCAACCTTCCCCCACAAGAATGTTGAAGATGAACACGACTGCAGATACCGCGATTATCAGGTTCGATACCACGATTTATTGGCAGTGAAAACGCCAGATGTCCCATTTTGACACAGAACTGCTTCACTATTGAATATTATTAATATTAGATTTACCTAATATTAATAATATTCACCTTGTTCTACAGGGCGACGGCTGCCGCGCTGATCTTCTCTCTTCATCAGATACTATTTATATTAGCGTCACTTGTGTCAACTGTGCCGATGGCCAGTTGCAGGCTCCAATCCGTGCGGGGCGCCCTTTGAGCATAAAAAAGGCGGCCCGAAGACCGCCTTTTCGCAAAATGAACTGCATGATCCGCATGCAACAGGCAAGTCGCCCTCACATGAACTCCATGCCGCCCGTTCAGCGCGCTTGACGCGCTGAACCACTTTGCGTGATGGGCGGATTGGAAGGACCCGATGGTAAGACCCGGAGGTCTTACATCATGTCCATGCCGCCCATGCCGCCCATGCCGCCCGGCATGCCGCCAGCAGCTTCCTTCTTCGGAAGTTCGGCGATCATGGCTTCGGTGGTGATGAGCAGCGAGGCAACCGAAGCTGCGTTCTGCAGGGCAGTGCGGACAACCTTGACCGGATCGACGATACCCATGGCGATCATGTCGCCGAATTCGCCGGTCTGGGCGTTGTAGCCGTAGTTCTCTTCGTTCTTGTCGAGGATCTTGCCGACGATGATCGAAGCTTCGTCACCAGCATTGGTGGCGATCTGGCGAACCAGCGACTGGAGAGCGCGGCGAACGATGTTGATGCCGGCTTCCTGGTCGTCGTTTGCACCCTTGACAGTGATCTTCGTGGAAGAACGCAGCAGAGCGGTACCACCGCCCGGCACGATGCCTTCCTGAACGGCGGCGCGCGTTGCATTCAGCGCGTCGTCGATGCGGTCCTTGCGTTCCTTGACTTCGATTTCCGTCGAGCCGCCAACGCGGATGACAGCAACGCCGCCAGCGAGCTTGGCAAGACGTTCCTGCAGCTTTTCGCGGTCGTAGTCCGAAGTGGTTTCTTCGATCTGGGCCTTGATCTGGGCAACGCGGCCTTCGATGTCGGTCTTGGAACCAGCGCCATCAACGATGGTGGTGTTTTCCTTGGTGATCGAGATCTTCTTGGCGCGGCCGAGCATGTCGAGGGTGACCGACTCGAGCTTGATGCCGAGGTCTTCCGAGATGACAGTGCCGCCCGAGAGGATGGCGATGTCTTCCAGCATGGCCTTGCGGCGATCGCCGAAGCCAGGAGCCTTGACGGCAGCGATCTTCAGGCCGCCACGCAGCTTGTTGACGACGAGCGTTGCAAGAGCTTCGCCTTCGACGTCTTCAGCGATGATGACGAGCGGCTTGCCGGTCTGAACGACGGCTTCGAGAACCGGCAGCATGGCCTGGAGGTTCGAGAGCTTCTTTTCGTGCAGCAGGATGTAGGCGTCGTCGAGATCGGCGACCATCTTTTCCGGGTTGGTCACGAAGTAGGGCGACAGGTAGCCGCGGTCGAACTGCATGCCTTCGACGACTTCGAGTTCGGTTTCAGCGGTCTTGGCTTCTTCGACGGTGATAACACCTTCGTTGCCGACCTTCTGCATGGCTTCAGCGATGTCGCGGCCAACCTGCGTGTCGCCGTTTGCCGAGATCGTGCCGACCTGGGCAACTTCTTCCGAAGTCGAGATCTTCTTGGCCTTGGCCTGGAGGTCCTTGACGACTTCGAGAACGGCCAGATCGATACCGCGCTTCAGGTCCATCGGGTTCATGCCGGCAGCAACGGCCTTGTTGCCTTCGCGAACGATGGCCTGGGCAAGAACGGTTGCGGTCGTGGTGCCGTCGCCGGCGATGTCGTTGGTCTTCGAAGCAACTTCGCGGACCATCTGGGCGCCCATGTTCTCGAACTTGTCTTCCAGTTCGATTTCCTTGGCAACCGATACGCCGTCCTTGGTGATGCGCGGAGCGCCGAAGGACTTGTCGATGATGACGTTACGACCCTTCGGGCCGAGGGTAACCTTCACGGCGTCTGCGAGGATGTCGACGCCATGCAGCATCTTTTCGCGCGCGGTGCGGCCAAACTTGATTTCTTTAGCAGCCATTGTCAAAACTCCCGGGCATCTAGCCCATTGGTGAATTGTTAAAGAGGAAGACGGGTATCAGGCTGAATTCAGCCGATGACGCCCATGATGTCGGCTTCCTTCATGATCAGCAGGTCAACGCCGTCGAGCTTGACCTCGGTGCCGGACCACTTGCCGAACAGAACGCGGTCGCCGACCTTCACGTCGAGAGCAACCTGCTTGCCGCTTTCGTCGCGGGCGCCCGGGCCAACGGCGATGACTTCGCCTTCAGCCGGCTTTTCCTTGGCAGTGTCAGGAATGATGATGCCGCCCTTGGTCTTTTCTTCGGACTCGACGCGCTTGACTACAACGCGGTCGTGCAGCGGACGGAAATTGGTGCTTGCCATTGTCTAATCCCTCGATCAAATGACACTCGCGATCCCTGAAGGGGCATCGCATCGGAATTTGTTAGCACTCCCCCTTGGAGAGTGCCAGCGAGGCTGAGATAAGAACAGCCTTCGAACGAGTCAAGCGCGCTCGTGAAAAAAGGGACTGCTGCATGCCGGCGAAATCCACCGACATACACGCGACCGAAGCATCCAGAGATATCTCCGTTTCACCCACATTCCCCGAACTCGTCTCGGCCTTTGCCCGCATCGGCCTCATGTCCTTTGGCGGCCCGGCCGCGCAGATCGCGCTGATGCACAAGATCTGCGTCGAGGAAAAGCGCTGGATCAATGAGGATCGCTATCTGCATGCGCTGAACTATTGCATGCTCCTGCCGGGCCCCGAAGCCCAGCAACTTGCCACCTATATCGGCTGGCTCCTGCATGGCGTGCGCGGCGGCATCGTCGCCGGGCTGCTCTTCGTTCTCCCGGGCCTCGCCGTCATCCTCGGTCTGTCAACGTTTTATGCGCTCTATCAGGACACAGGCCTCGTCGCCGGCCTCTTCTTCGGGCTCAAGGCTGCCGTGCTTGCCATCGTCGTCGAGGCTGTCATCCGCATCGGCAGGCGGGCGCTAAAGACCGGCTTCCATCGCGGTCTCGCGGCCGCAGCCTTCGTCTCGCTCTTCTTCTTCTCCCTGCCATTCCCGCTCGTCGTGCTTGCCGCCGCCGCAATTGGCCTTGCCCATGCCCGGGGCGCACCTTCGGCGCCCGCCGAGATCGTGGAGGAGATGGTGGCGCGCCCACCCTTCCTGCGCCAGTTTGCGGCACTCCTTTTCTGGGTCGCCGTGTGGCTCGCGCCATTGCCAATCCTGTGGCTGTTCCTGCCCGAAACCGCACTTCCCGAGGTCCAGACGTTCTTTTCAAAAATGGCGCTGGTCACCTTCGGCGGCGCCTATGCGGTGCTTGCCTATGTCGCCCAGGTGGCCGTCGATCATTATGCCTGGCTGAAACCCGGCGAGATGCTGGACGGGCTGGCACTCGCCGAGACGACACCGGGGCCGCTGGTTCTTGTCCTCTCCTATATCGGCTTCCTCGCCGGCTTCCGACAGAGCGGCGCGCTTGATCCGCTCGTCGGAGGGCTGCTCGGAGGGCTGCTCGCCGCCTGGGCCACCTTCATTCCGAGCTTCATCTGGATCTTCGCCGGCGCCCCCTATATCGAGCGCCTGCGCGGCAATCGACTGCTCGGTGCTGCCCTGTCCGCCATCACCGCCGCCGTGGTCGGCGTCATCCTCAATCTCGCCGTCTGGTTCTCGCTGCATGTCGTCTTCACCCGGGTGGAGCCGGTCGATCTCGCAAGCCTCGGCCCGCTCACACTCTCCGTCCCACAGCCGGTCTGGTCTTCGCTCGACGGACAGGCGCTCTTCATCGCCGTGGTGTCCGCCGTCATGATCTTCCGTTTCCATCTCGGCGTCGGCAAGACCCTGATCGCCGCCGGTGCGCTGGGGCTCGCAGCCCGCTTTCTGCTCTGACAAACTCCGGGCCGGTGTCGCCATTTTCGGCCTCTGGCACGCTTGCCCCTTGCCTTGCCGCCCGTCCTTTGCCATGTCACCGGTCAAACTTTGACCAGTCAGGACAGACGATGACCCGCAGCATTTCCACCCTCGGCGACGTGACCGGCTCCTACGACGTCATTCTCTGCGATGTCTGGGGCGTGCTGCACAACGGTATCGACGCCTTTCCGCTAGCCGGCGAAGCGCTGACGGCGGCGCGCGAAAAGGGTCTCACGGTGGTGCTGATCACCAACTCGCCGAGGCCTGCCATCGGCGTCATTCCACAGCTGCGCGCCATCGGCGTGCTCGATACGGCCTATGACCGCATCGTCACCTCGGGTGACGTGACCCGCACCCTGATTGCCGCCGGCCCACGCAAGGTCTTCCTGCTCGGCCCCGAGCGCGACCTGCCGCTTTTCGATGGTCTGGATGTCGAAGTGGTCTCGAAGGAAGAGGCCGATTGTGTTGTTTGCACCGGTTTCTTTGACGACGAGGTGGAGCAGCCGGAAGACTATCGCGACATGCTGACCGACTTCGTTGCCCGCAAGGTGCCGATGATCTGCGCCAATCCGGACCTCGTTGTCGAGCGCGGCCACCGCATCATCCCCTGCGCCGGTGCCGTCGCCGCCTTCTACACGGCGCTCGGTGGTGAAACCCGCATCGCCGGCAAGCCGCACAAGCCGATCTACGAGGCGACTCTGGCCGCTGCCCGCGATGCCCGTGGCAGCGACATCGACAAGACCCGCGTGCTGGCCATCGGCGACGGCATGCCGACCGACGTCAAGGGCGCCGTCGATGCCGGCCTCGACCTTCTCTACATATCCGGCGGCATTCACGCGGCCGATTACGCGACGAACGGCGTGACCGATGAGGCTCGTCTCAACACCTTCCTTGAGCGGGAGAAGGTCGCGCCGCAATACTGGATGCACAGGCTGGCATGAGGCGGGACCTGCTATGACCGTCTTTCACCGGAACGAGAAGAAGGAACCACTGCCCGCCGCCCTTCGCGGTGGCGTGGTGGCGATCGGCAATTTCGACGGTGTGCATCGCGGCCATCAGGCCGTGCTGAGCCGCGCCCTTGAGCGGGCGGAATCCCTCGGCGTGCCTGCTCTGGTCCTGACGTTCGAGCCGCATCCGCGTACCGTGTTCAATCCCGACAAGCCGGTCTTTCGTCTGACGCCGCCGTCCCTGCGCGCTCGCATTCTCGAAGCCATGGGCTTCCATTCGGTCATCGAATATCCCTTCGACCGCGAGTTCTCGCAGCGCTCGGCAGAGGATTTCGTCCAGTCGATCCTGGGCGACTGGCTGGGCGCGCGCGAAGTCGTGACCGGCTTCGATTTTCACTTCGGCAAGGGCAGGGAGGGCGGCCCCGCCTATCTCATGCAGGCCGGAAGCCGCCACGGCTTCGGCGTCTGCCTCGTCGACGCCTTCCGCGACGAGGGGGCCGAAGTCATCTCCTCGAGCCGCATCCGTGGCCTGATCGCAGACGGTGACGTCGCAGAGGCCGCCGGGCTGCTCGGCTATCGCTATACCGTCGAGGCCGAGGTGATGAAGGGCCAGCAGCTCGGCCGCACGCTGGGCTTCCCGACTGCCAACATGCATCTGCCGCCGGAGGCGACGCTGCGTCCCGGCATCTACGCCGTCCGCTTCCGCCGCCCCGATGGCATCATCCGCGATGGCGTCGCGAGCTTCGGCTATCGCCCGACCGTCACCAGCAATGGCGACCCGTGGCTCGAAACCTTCGTCTTCGATTTCTCCGACGATCTCTATGGTGAGATCTGTTCCGTGTCGCTCTTCGGCTTCCTGCGTGACGAGTGGAAGTTCGACGGCCTCGATCCACTGGTCGCCCAGATTCGCAAGGATGCGGACGAGGCCAGGGCACTTCTGTCCGGTGTAACCCCGATCGGCACGCTCGACGCGACCGTCGCCTTTTGAGCGGAACGGCGATGGTATCGCCGATGTGAATTGCCGCCTCGCCTTCACGCACATATGGATAAGGCTATGTGATTGCATGCCGGCGCGTATGACCGGGTATTCCTGGAGACTGTCTTGACTGAATTCACCCCCCTGATGTCCTTTGCCGGCGGCCTGCTGATTGGCCTCTCGGCGCTTCTCTTGATGCTCACCTGGGGCCGCATCGCCGGCATGACCGCCATCATCGGCGGCATCCTGCCGCCGCTGGGCCGGGACTGGTCCTGGAAGGCCGCCTTTCTGGCCGGGGCGATCCTGGCACCGGCGGCTCTTTCGATGGCCGGCCATACGGTCGAATACGCGGTTCCCGTCTCGACGACGGCCCTGATCGTCGGCGGCCTGATCGCCGGCATCGGCGTGACCTTCGGCTCCGGCTGCACCTCGGGCCATGGCATCTGCGGCATGGCCCGCCTGTCGCGCCGCTCGATTACAGCCACCGCCACCTTCATGGCCTTCGCCGTTGCGACTGTCTTTCTCATCCGCCATGTCTTCGAGGTCACGATCTGATGCGCTTCCTTGTTGTTTTCCTGATCGGCGCCCTCTTCGGGACCGGCATCGTGCTCTCAGGCATGGCAAACCCCGCCAAGGTGCTCAATTTCTTCGATTTTGCCGGCAGCTTCGACCCGAGCCTTGCATTCGTCATGGCCGGTGCGCTCTCGGTTGCCGCCCCGGGCTATGCGCTGCTCTTCCGGGCACGACGGAAGCCGATCTTCGACCAGTCATTCCGGCTGCCGCAGGCGAGTGCCATCGATGGCAAGCTGATCGGCGGCTCGGCCGTGTTCGGCATCGGCTGGGGCATCGCCGGCTTTTGCCCCGGCGCCTCGATCCCGGCCCTCGGCCTTGGCCACACGTCGGCCGCCATCTTCGTTGCCGCCCTTCTTGTCGGGGTCCTGATTGCCCGCAGGCTGGCCAGGGCAGACTTCTTTGCCGATGCTCTCGGCAGGACAGGCTAGTCCGAGGTTATGCTGCCATCCTGACCGGCATTCCCGGGTTTACTCGGACTTAACCCTCGTCCCATCTGTTCCCCCTTTCGATATGGTGATTAATCAATAATATCGAAGTATCGTGCTTCAATCCGCCCATCGTTCATCGAAAGTGTCCTGAGCCGATGTTAGACGTGGTGACTGTTTTCACCTACAATGCGGTGATCAACCTTTCCGTGATGATGGTCGCCACGGTCGCGTGGGCACGCAATCCGCATCAGAAGGAAATCACCTTCTGGGCTCTTGCCGCCTGGTTCATGGTGATCGGCACGATCTGCTCAAGCCTCACCGAACATGTTCCCTATAACATCATGGGCTATATCGGCGGCGTGATCTATGTCGCTCGAACCGGCATGATCCGCCTTGGCTTCAAGCAGTTCTTCGGTCAGTCGTATTCGCTGTGGCAGGCTTTCGGCATCGCGTTGCTCGTCTGCGTCGGTCTGGTTCTGGCCGAATTCCTGGAAGACCCGACGCCCGTCCGCATCGCGTTGATCTATCTCGGCTCCGCGATCAACCTCGCCCTCGGCGTGCAGGATCTTTGGCGCGGCAAATCCGGAGAACATCTGCCATCCGGACGCCTCGCGGCCATGGTCTATGCGGCTTATGCGCTGACCAGCGTGGCGATCGTCCCCCTGCCGATCCTGTATCCGATCCGCTTTGAGGGCACGACGCCGGTCTCCGATTGGCTGACCTATACCAGCATGCTGCTGCTCATTTTCAATCTCCTGGCATTTCTGATGGCGATGGTCCTGAAGCTCGAACGGAGCGGCGAAATCCAGCGGCGCCTGGCCGAGCGCGACCATCTCACGGGCATCGTCAACCGCCGCATCTTCCTGCAGCAGGCGGCCAGACTTGCCGCCCAGCCTGGCACCGCCATTGCCGTGCTCGATCTCGATCATTTCAAGCGCATCAACGACACCTACGGCCACAAGGGTGGGGATGACGCTCTCCTTCAGTTTGCCGAAAGGACCTTGCGGGTCCTTCCGCCCGATGCGATTTTCGGTCGTCTCGGAGGGGAGGAATTCGGCATTTGTCTGCCCGGACGAGACCGTGCCTCGGCCTGGAATACGCTCAATACCGTTCGACTGGCTCTCGCGGGCGAGGACATTCGCTCCGAGGAGCATCGCTTCCGCCTGACCCTGTCCTGTGGCCTCGTCGTGACGGATGAGCCCTCGCGCAGCCTTGATGCGTGGATGGCCGTGGCTGATGCTGGCCTTTACGCCGCCAAGCACGAGGGCCGCAACCGTGTTGTCGTGGAGGAGCGGGCTCAGCAGCGAGACGAACCGGCAGCACCTCAATTGGAGCCGGGGCAGGGCGACTGGGCCAACGTCGCACGTCTCTCGGCCTGAGCGACCGCCGCATCGCCATGCCACCGGTTCCGCTTGACGCGCCAACCGCATTCGCGCCTAGTGCGCGGCAGCAAATCATCTCCACAGCCGGAAAGGCAGACCATGGCCACGACGCCACGCAGACCCGTGAACCCGAAAGACGCGGCCGAGGCCCTGTTCAGGCCGGCTCCAAAGCCGGTTGCGCCCGCCGTAGAACGCCGCGCGCCGCCGGAGGTCAAGGAAATGGTCTCGATCAAGCTCGACAGCGCCGTCCTTGAACATTTCCAGAAGGACGGCCCCGGCTGGCAGGACCGCATCAACGACGCCTTACGTGCGGTCGTCGAGGCAGACGGCGGCGAGTGAAAGTCGCCGGGTTGCATCAATCGCTGTCGGTCGGTGGCCATTGCCGTGAGGTATGGACGATCGCGAGGATGGCGAGCTGGCCGTTAGTCACCTCGTAGATGAGGCGATAGCTGGGATGTGGCAGAAGTTCGCGTGTGCCAAGGACCAGGCCGATTTTGCCGGAATGGGGAAACTGACCAAGCTGGATGGCGGCCTGTTCGAAGCTGTTGTCGATGGACAGTGCGGCCAGCGGATTCTTCGCCACGAGGTAGTCGAAGATGGAAGCGCGGTCACGAATGGCCTGGCGCGTCCATCGAACGATCATGAGCGGCTCGCCTTGAGAGCCAGTTCCCGTCGCTCAGCAAACATCCGTTCGGCATCGTCTGCTGCGATGACCTCCCCGGCCGCCACGTCCTCGCGGCCACGCGCGACCTTTGCCTCGAGAAACTGACGATAGCCGCTATCGACCTTCTGCCGCTCGACATAGTCCTGCACCATCTCGCGCAGGACTTCGCTTTCGGACGTCTGTGCGGATGTGACCGCCGCGGCAAAATCATCGGCGAGCTTGGCGTCGAGGTCGACCTTTAGCTGCGCTTTGCGTGTCATGCCGTCTCCGCCCTGATCCCGTGTGGCCCGCTGACATGGGGTGATGAACACAGTCTAGGCATGTCCCGTTGACCTGTCCATCTCGCCCATCTTGCCCCTTCCTTTTGGCGCGAAAAACCCCTAAAGAACGCGGCCATGACGTATCTTTCGGCGGCCCGGATCATTCGAATTACTGGCCCGGCCCTCCCGGCGGCTTGAAGAGCTGCGGGAAGGTCCGGGTTTTTGGCGTTGGGTTAGAAGCCCCGCGCCCGCTTGCCGCCAATCCATGACATAATTCCGCGACCGCTTGAGGTCGCCCCATTCGATGGCTGATCCATGACCGATACCCCTGAAAAGATCGACTACTCCAAGACCCTCTATCTGCCCGAAACAGAGTTCCCGATGCGCGCCGGCCTTCCCCAGAAGGAGCCGGAAATGGCGGCGAAGTGGAAGCAGATGGGTCTCTACAAGCGCCTGCGCGCCTCGGCCGCCGGCCGCGAGAAATTCGTCCTGCATGACGGCCCTCCTTACGCCAACGGCAACATCCATATCGGCCATGCGCTGAACAAGGTCTTGAAGGACGTCATCACCCGCTCCTTCCAGATGCGCGGTTTCGATTCCAACTACGTGCCCGGCTGGGACTGCCACGGCCTGCCGATCGAATGGAAGATCGAAGAAAAGTATCGCGAAAAGGGCAAGGACAAGAACGAGGTCCCGGTCAACGAATTCCGTCGGGAATGCCGTGAGTTCGCGCAAGGGTGGATCAACATCCAGTCGGACGAGTTCCGCCGTCTCGGCATCGAGGGCGATTTCGACAATCCCTACACGACCATGGCCTTCCATTCGGAAGCCCGGATCGCCGGCGAACTCCTTAAGATCGCCATGTCCGGCCAGCTCTATCGCGGCTCCAAGCCGATCATGTGGTCGGTCGTCGAGCGCACTGCGCTGGCGGAAGCCGAAGTGGAATATGCCGAGGTCGAGAGCGACACGATCTGGGTGAAGTTCCCGGTAAAGTATGTGACAGGCGGGAACGTCTCCTGGGGAGGAGGCGAAGAGCCTACCTCCAATGAAGAAATGCACAGGCTTTTCCCTGGGGACGCGGTTGTGATTTGGACAACAACCCCTTGGACGATCCCCGGAAATCGAGCCATCTCATTTTCGTCGAAAGTGCCCTATGGGCTGTATAAGGTGGTCTCGTCAGTAAATGATTTTGGACCTCAACCGGGTGAGCGGCTGGTATTTGCCGACCGCCTAGCTGGTGAATGTGCAGCAAAAGCAAAGATCGAACTTGAACGGCTTTACGGCGTTCCAGATTACGTGCTGAAGTCTGTGCGTTGCGTCCACCCACTGGCCGATCTCGGCTACACCTTCGACGTGCCCCTCCTCGATGGCGATCACGTCACCGATGACGCCGGTACCGGTTTCGTCCACACGGCACCGAGCCACGGTCGCGAAGACTTTGAAGCCTGGATGGCGAATGTCCGCCAGCTCGAAGCCCGTGGCATCGACGTGAAGATCCCGTTCCCCGTCGATGACGCCGGCTTCTACACCGAAGACGCCCCCGGTTTTGGCCCGTCCGCCGAAGGTGGTGCTGCCCGCGTGCTCGACGACAACGGCAAGAAGGGCGACGCCAACAAGCGTGTCATGGATGCCCTGATCAAGGCCAACAACCTCTTTGCCCGCGGCCGCATCAAGCACGAATACCCGCATTCCTGGCGCTCCAAGAAGCCGGTCATCTTCCGCAACACGCCGCAGTGGTTCGTCTATATGGACAAGGACCTGTCCGACGGCACGACGCTGCGCACCCGCGCACTTGATGCCATCGACCAGACCCGCTTCGTCCCCGCCGGTGGCCAGAACCGCCTGCGCGCCATGATCGAGCAGCGCCCGGATTGGGTTCTTTCTCGTCAAAGAGCTTGGGGCGTACCGATCTGCGTCTTCGCCGATGCCGAAGGCAATGTGCTGCAGGATGAGAAGGTCAACGCCCGCATCCTCGCGGCCTTCGAAGTCGAAGGTGCCGATGCCTGGTTCGCCGAAGGCGCCAAGGAACGTTTCCTGGCCGGAGAGCATGACGGCGACAAGTGGCAGATGGTGTCAGACATCCTCGACGTCTGGTTCGACTCGGGCTCCACCCACACCTTCACGCTCGAAGACCGTCCGGACCTGAAATGGCCGGCCGACGTCTATCTGGAAGGCTCCGACCAGCATCGCGGCTGGTTCCATTCGTCGCTGCTCGAAAGCTGCGCCACCCGTGGCCGTGCGCCCTATAACGCTGTCGTCACCCACGGCTTCACGATGGCCGAGGACGGCCGCAAGATGTCGAAGTCTCTCGGCAACACGGTGACGCCGCAGGACGTGATGAAGGAATCCGGCGCCGATATCCTGCGTCTCTGGGTGATGAACACCGACTACTGGGAAGACCAGCGCCTCGGCAAGACGATCATCCAGACGAACATCGACAGCTACCGCAAGATCCGCAACACAATCCGCTGGATGCTCGGCACGCTCGCCCATGACCATGGCGACGAGATCGCCTATGCCGATCTGCCGGAACTCGAAAAGCTGATGCTGCATCGCTTGTCCGAGCTCGATCAGGTTGTCCGCAAGGGCTACGACGAGTTCGACTTCAAGCGCATCGTCCGCGCTCTCAGCGATTTCGCCAATGTCGAACTCTCGGCCTTCTACTTCGACATCCGCAAGGACACGCTCTATTGCGACGCTCCGTCGAGCCTGAAGCGCCGCTCGGCCCTCTTCGTCATCCGCAAGCTTTTCGACTGCCTGGTTCTGTGGTTTGCGCCTATGATGCCGTTCACCACGGAAGAGGCCTGGCTCTCGCGTGATCCCAAGGCTGAGTCGGTGCATCTTGAGCAGTTCCCGACGGTTCCGGCCGACTGGTCGAACGAGGCGGTCGCCGAGAAGTGGAAGGGCGTTCGCGCCGTCCGTCGTGCCGTCACCGGTGCCTTGGAAATCGAGCGCAAGGAAAAGCGCATCGGCTCCTCGCTGGAAGCAGCCCCGGTCGTGCATGTCGCCGATGCCGAGCTTCTGAAGGCGCTTGACGGCCTCGACTTCGCCGAGATCTGCATCACCTCGGATATCCAGGTTGTCGCAGGCGAAGGCCCTGATGAAGCCTTCCGTCTCGACGATGGCACCAAGGTCGCCGTCGAGCCGAAGCTGGCCGAGGGCACGAAGTGCGCCCGCTCCTGGAAGATCACCACGGATGTCGGCACCGACCCTGATTATCCCGATGTTTCGGCCCGCGACGCCCAGGCGCTGCGCGAGCTGGCAGCACTCGGATAAGGAAATGTGACCGGATGATTTGCGCTTTCGTAGGTCATCCGGTAAAACTGCCTGAAATTGGCCGAAATCGACCGGCAGGGCTGGTCGCGAGTATTCGGCACGACTGATGAAACTGCGGCGAGGCTGGTAGGCATTCATGAATTCGGCATATCTGTTCAGAGTTGGCCTCGGTCTGTTTGGTCTTTTCGGCGTGACTGCTGGTTTGTCCGGCTGCGTCGGAAGCCCGACCTACGGCACCGACAAGACGGCGATGGAGCAGCTGGTCGACGACGTCGGCTCGGCCGTGTCGCTGGCTCCGCGCGAACCCGCCAACAAGGGCACCAAGTACAATCCGCGCCCTGATCTCGTGCTGCCGCCGGGCGGCACTCAGACGGCAGCGCTTGTTGCGCCGCAGGCATCGGTCGCCAGCCGCGAAACCAATCCGGAATGGGTTGAATCGCCCGAGGAAGCGCGTGAGCGGCTCGTCGCCGAGGCTGACGCCAATGCCGACAACCCACGTTACCGTTCGCCGCTGCTCGCCGGCTACGGCACCGCCGGCACCATGACCGAGACCCAGAAGTGGCAGGCCTTCCGCGACGCGCGCCAGCTCCAGAAGGGGGCCTATCTCGACCAGCGTCGTCTCCTCTCCGATCCGCCGGCGGAATACCGTCAGGTCAACGAAGTCGCACTCACCGACCTCGGCGAGCCTGAAGTCAAGAAGGAAAAGCGCCGCAAGAAGGAAGCCAAGGCCGCCCAGCAGGGTAGCTCGTGGTGGATGCCCTTCCAGTAAGCGCTTTCCGATTCAAGACATGACAGGGCAGGGCGGAAACGACCTGCCTTTTTTCTTTGAGGTATCCCGATGAACTTCACCATTCGCCCCGCGACACCTGCGGATGCCGCCGTGATCCTCGGTTTGATCACCGAACTTGCCGTCTACGAAAAGGCGGGCCATGAGGTGGAGGCGACCGAGGAGACGATCCGGACCTCGATTTTCGGTGAAGGCTCCGTAACGGACGCAGCGATCCTGGAGTGTGATGGTAAGCCCGCCGGTTTTGCTGTCTGGTTCTACAACTATTCCACCTGGCAAGCGCGGAACGGCCTCTATCTTGAGGATCTCTACGTTTCCCCTGACCAACGCGGCTCAGGCGCCGGCAAGCTCCTCCTCAAGCACCTGGCGCGCATTGCCGTCGAGAAGGGCTGTGGTCGCTTCGAATGGAGCGTACTTGACTGGAACGCACCGGCGATCCGCGTCTACGACGCGATCGGTGCCGAGCCGCAGACCGAGTGGATCCGTTACCGGCTGGCCGGCAAGGCCCTGGAGGCCTTTGCCAGCGCCGACTGAATGGCCCCGGCTACGGTTCAGTCTTCGTTCTCGACCGTTCGGGCAACGAGCGCCATGTGCACCGCCTGCAGCGGAGGGCCCAGGAAGGCCAGCCACAGCAGCGCCATGTTGCGTTCCGCAAGGTCGTTGCGGGACAGAATGAAGATCAGCACCATCAGCGCGAGCATCAGGACCGGCGTTGCGGCAATGGCCACGAGCCGGGGTGCGCGCCAGTTCACCGTTCCGCTTGCGGACCATTGCATCGGCAGGCGGCTGGTTTCGGGCGAGATATTGCGATGGGCCCAGGTCGCAATCGCGGCCATGGCCAAGATCGATAACACCAACGCGACATAGATCATCAGTCCCTCCTGTTCTGGAAGAAGCTCTTGAGCATTTCGGCAGCCTCGCTTTCCCTGATACCGGAATAGACCTCGGGTATGTGGTGGCAGGTCGGTTGCTGATAGAAGCGCACGCCGTTCTCCACTGCTCCGCCCTTGGCGTCGCCGGCAGCATAATAGAGTCGCCGGATCCGGGCAAAGGAGATCGCCGCCGCACACATCGTGCAGGGCTCGAGCGTCACATAAAGGTCGGCATCGACAAGGCGTTCATCACCAACGATTGCGGCGGCCCGTCGGATGGCGAGGATCTCGGCATGAGCGGTCACGTCATTGAGCGCGCGCGTCTCATTGCCGGCCCGCCCGAGGATCTCGCCGTCGCGCACGACTACGGCACCGATCGGAACCTCGCCGCGCTCACCTGCGGCGCGAGCCTCCTCGAAGGCCGCTTCCATGAAGCCTTTTGTCTTCCCCATGCACGAACTTTCCACTTAACCAGAGCCGCGTGACCTGATACGACAGCCCAAACGACAGGCAAACAGCAAATGACATTCAAAGACAAGTCCAGGCGTCCGGGGGGCAAGCCCTCCGACCGCAGCGGCAAGCCGCAAACCAGAAAACCGTCCGCCAAGCCGTCCGCAGCCTCCGCAGACAAGCCAGCCCGCGTGGCCCGCGCCGAGGCATCGGCCAGCGACGACACCATAAAGCCCGAGCGCATTTCCAAGCTCCTCGCGCGCGCCGGGGTCGCATCCCGCCGCGATATCGAGCGCATGATCATGGAAGGCCGCGTGGCCGTGAACGGCAAGGTGCTCGAAACACCGGTGCTGAACGCGACGCTGGCCGACAAGATCGAGGTCGATGGCCAGCCGATCCGCGGCATCGAGCGCACCCGTCTCTGGCTCTACCACAAGCCGGCCGGCTTGGTGACGACCAATTCCGATCCGGAAGGCCGCCCGACCGTCTTCGAAAACCTGCCGGAAGACCTGCCGCGCGTCATGTCCATCGGCCGCCTCGACATCAACACCGAAGGCCTGCTGCTGGTCACCAATGACGGCGGCCTCGCCCGCGTGCTCGAACTGCCGACCACCGGCTGGCTGCGCCGCTACCGCGTGCGCGCCTATGGTGATGTCGATCAGCCGGCACTCGACGCGCTGAAGGAAGGCATTGCCGTCGACGGCGTACTCTACGGCGCGATCGATGCGACGCTCGACCGCAAGCAGGGTCACAATGTCTGGATCACCATGGGCCTGCGTGAAGGCAAGAACCGTGAGATCAAGAACGTGCTCGGCGCGCTCGGTCTCGAGGTCAACCGCCTGATCCGTATCTCCTATGGTCCCTTCCAGCTCGGCGATCTGCCGGAAGGCCAGGTGCTCGAAGTGCGTGGTCGCATGCTGCGCGACCAGCTCGGCCCCCGCCTGATCGAGGACGCCAAGGCCAATTTCGACGCTCCGATCTATGCGCACGGTGTCGAGACCGACGAGGAAGAGGTCGCTGCACCGGCGAAGAAGCCTGGCCGCGAGCAGAAGGCCGACTGGGGTCGTGACGAGCGCCCCGCAGACAAGAAGCGTGCTGCACCGAAGGACTGGGCTGACAAGGGTGACAAGCGCGAGCGCGCACTTGGCCGCCTCGACACCCGCCGCGACGATGGCAAATCTGGCGACAAGTTCGCCGACAAGCCGAAGCGCCCGTTGGGCAACACGAAGGGCCGCACGGCCAATGTCTGGATGGCGCCTGGCGCCCGTCCGCTTGGCGAAAAGGCAGCCGCTGCAGCTGCCCGTCGCAAGCCCGATCCGCGTGGCGCAAAGCCCGCCGAACGTTTTGACGACCGTCCGACCTCCACCGTCCAGATTACCCGTGCCCGTGACGAAGAGGGTGATTGGATCCGCGCCGACGGCCCGGACCAGAAGCCCGGCGGTCGCGGTGGCGACCGTGGCGAAAAGCGCGGTGGCTTCGGCGACCGTCCCGCCCGTCGCGATGGTGACGACCGCGCTCCGCGTCGTGAAGGTGCAGACCGCGGCCCGCGCCGCGAGGGTGCAGACCGTGGCCCGCGCCGCGAAGGAACGGATCGTGGCCCGCGCCGTGATTTTGGCGATCGTGCAGAACGCGCACCACGCCGTGAAGGCGATGACCGCGCGCCGCGTCGTGAAGGCGCAGACCGTGGTCCACGCAAGGACTTCGGCGACCGCGGCCCCCGCAAGGATTTTGGTGATCGCGGTCCTCGCAAGCCTTTCGGCGACAAGCCGGATCGTCCGCGCACGGAACGGTTCACGCCGGATCGCGCCCGCGATGACAGGCCGCGTGATGACCGTCCTCGTGACGACCGTCCCCGTGACGCCAGACCGCGTGATGATCGCCCTCGCGATGATCGTCCCCGGGGCGAGCGTCCGGCTGGCGACAGGCCTTTCGGTGACAAGCCGCGTGGCGCAAGACCTGCGGGCGACCGTCCCTTCGGTGACCGGCCCGCTGGCAAGTCCTTCGGCAAGCCGGCTGGCAGACCGGCTGGCAAGTCATTTGGCGGCAAGCCTGGTGGCGGCAAAAGCTTCGGCGGCAAGCCGGGCGGGCGCCCTGCCGGTGGCCCACGCTCCGGCGGCCCGGGTGGCAAGCCCTCCGGTCCCCGCACGGGCGCCCCCAAGGGCAAGAGGTAAGCCGTCATGCGCATCGTTGGCGGTGAGTTCCGTGGCCGCACGCTGGCCACGCCCAAGTCCAATGACATCCGGCCGACCGTCGACCGGACGCGGGAAAGCCTGTTCAATATCCTCGCGCACGCCCATCCGGGCGTGCTCGATGGCACCCGCATTCTCGACCTCTTCGCCGGCACAGGTGCGGTCGGCATAGAAGCGCTGTCGCGGGGCTGCAAGTCGGCCCTGTTCGTCGAGAACAGCGTCGAGGGCCGCGGCCTGCTCTGGGAAAACATTGATGCCTTCGGCCTGCATGGCCGTGCTCGCATGTTGAGGCGCGACGCCACCGATCTCGGCCCTTCCAACAACATCGAGGCCTTCGAACTGGTCTTCGCCGATCCGCCCTATGGCAAAGGTCTCGGCGAGAAGGCTTTGCTGTCGGCCCATCAGGGCGGCTGGATCGCGCCGGGTGCCCTCGTCATCCTCGAAGAACGCGGTGACGTGCAGGTGTCCGTCGATCCGGTTTTCGCCTTCCTGGAAGAGCGCACCTTCGGTGACACGAAAATGTACTTCTTTTCCTATAGGCCAGCCTGATCCCCGAAACGGAGAAAAGCTGGCCCATGGATCTCGTCGCTGAAACCCCGATCCCGTCAACAGCCGTGAAGGCCGATCCGACCATTGGCCTCGCCCTCGGGGCAGGGGGCGCGCGCGGCTTCTCGCATATCGCGGTGCTCGAGGTCTTCGACGAACTGGGCATCAAGCCGACGCTGATTGCCGGCTCCTCCATGGGCGCGATCCTCGGGGCCGGGTATGCCGCCGGCATGAGTGGCCGCGATATCCGTGACTATACGCTGGAACTTGCCGATAACAGGGCGCTGGTCCTGAACCGTTTCTGGAGCCTGCGCCCCGCCAGCATTCGTGCCCTCGGCGGCTTCCGCCTCGGCCAGTTCAACCTGCCACGCCTCTTGCGCGCCTTCCTGCCGCCGCAGATCCCCGAGAGCTTCGCCGAGCTCGGCCTGCCGCTCACCGTGATTGCCACCGATTATTACGGCCAGTGCGAGATGGTGCGCACCGAAGGCGATCTCTACGAGGCGCTCTCCGCCTCCGCCGCCATCCCGGCCCTCTTTGCCCCGGTAACCATCGAACGTCGGCTGATGATCGATGGCGGCATCTTCAACCCGGTGCCCTACGACCATCTCGTCGGCAAGGTCGATATCCTGGTGGCCGTCGACGTGATCGGTGCGCCGGAAGGTGACGGCTCGCTGGTGCCGAACCGCATTGACAGCCTCTTTGGCGCTTCGCAGCTGATGATGCAGTCGCATATCGCGCTGAAGATGAAGATCTGCCAGCCCGACATCTACATCAGGCCGGAGGTCAACAGCTACAAGGTCCTCGACTTCTTCAAGGCTCGGCAGATCCTCGAGATCTGCGACCGCCTGAAGGATCCGCTGAAGCGGGATCTTGCCGCCCGCATCGAGGACTTTGTGCGCCGCTGACGGATCATGCGGCTGGCGCGTCCCGTTCGGGCTCCACCGTGTGAATGGGCTTTTTCGGCTTGATCAGCGGCTCCGGCTTCACCGGTCGCTTGTGCATCAGCTCCCGCCCCGCGAGGATTCCTTCCTGGGCTTGCAGTTTCAGCCGCTCCTCGTCCCGCCGGCGAATGTCCTCGCCGATGTCATAGGCCTCGTCTTCGCTGGCGCCGAGGCCTTCCAGCGTCCGCCGTCCGAAGAGCAGACCCGACTCGAAGGTCTCGCGCAGCTCGTATTCCACGTCGCGCGCGCGCAGTTCCAGGCTGTGTACCCGGTCGTACGACCGCACAAACAAACGCACATCAGGATATTCGGAGCGGATGAGATCGACGATCTTGTCGGTGATCTCCTTCTTGTGGGTGCAGACAGCGACGATCTTTGCCCTCTCGATGCCGGCGGCGCGCAGCATGTCGAGCCGGGTGCCATCGCCGAAATAGATGCGGAAACCGAAGGTCGACGCCTGTCGCACGCGGTCCGGGCTGTCGTCGAGAATGGTGACATCGCGCCCGCTCGCCAGCAGGATCTGGGCGGCAATCTGTCCAAAACGGGAGAAGCCCACCATCAGCACGTCCGAGCCGGCCCCCTCGAAATCTTCCTCGATCTCCTCCTTTTCGCTCGCCTCACGCGCCAGCAGCTTTTGCCCGATCAGCGCCGTCAGTGGCGTGAGTGCCATTGACAGGGTCACGATCGAGATCAACAGGGACGACTGGCCGCTGCTGAGAACACCGACCGCCGCAGCGGTGGTGAAGAGAACGAAGCCGAACTCGCCGCCTTGAGGCAGAAGCATGCAGATCCGCAGAGCATCCCTATGGGGTGAACCCGCGACCCGGCAGATCACATAGAGGACCAGCGCCTTGACTGCCATGAGAAGCGGCACGGTCACCGCGATCAGGGCCAGGTTGTCGACGATCACCTGAAGTTCCATCGAAAGGCCGACGGCGATGAAGAAAAGCGCGAGCAGCAGCCCGCGGAACGGCTCGATGTCGGCCTCCAGCTCGTGGCGGTACGAGGATTCGGCCAGCATCACGCCGGCCAGAAAGGCGCCCATCGCCATGGAAAGCCCGGCCACCTGCATCAGATAGGCTGATCCGAGCACGACGAAGAGGGCTGCCGCGATCATCACCTCGCGCGCGCCGGTTCGCGCGATCACCTGAAACAGCGGCGTCAAGAGGTATCGACCGGCAAGGATCATGCCGATGACGGCCCCGACGGCGATGGCCACCTCGATCACAGCGGATTGTTGCCCGTCACCACTCGGTGTTCCGAGCACCGAGACCATGGCCAGCAGCGGCACGATGGCAAGGTCCTGGAAGAGCAGGATGGAGAAGGATCGCTGACCATAGCGACTGTTCATGTCACCATAGTCTTCGAGCAATTGCAGCGCGAATGCCGTGGACGAAAGCGCCAGGCCGAACCCTGTGACCAGTGCGGCGCGCCAGTCGAGCAGACCCGAAGCAAGTGCGATGCCGGTCAGCGCCAACCCGGTCAGCATCACCTGCGCCGTGCCGAGCCCGAAGATATCACGCCGCATGTGCCACAACCGGCTGGGTTTCAACTCAAGGCCGATGATGAAGAGAAGCAGTACGACGCCAAGCTCCGCCACGGCGAGGATCTCGCCGGACCCGCCGATCAGGTGCAGCACCGGTCCGATCACCACGCCGGCCGCCAGATAGCCGAGGACCGTGCCCAGTCCCAGCTTGCGGAAGATCGGTGCTGCGATCACAGCGCCGCCGAGCAACAGAAGGGGCTGGGTGAAAAGAGCTTCGCTCGCGCCTGCCAATGCAATTCTCCTCGTTCGCCGGCATCTGCCGAGCCTGCTCATTTGATGCCATGCCGGGCTCGTGAACGGAAAAGCCGGAACCGCCCTTGATGCACCTTGTAAGGCACAATAAATGGAGCGGGAAGGAAAGGCCAAGCCATGCCCAATCAAATCGATTCCGCCAATCTCCTCGAACGCGCCGAGCAACTCGTCGATCTGGCCATCAAGGCCGGTGCCGACAAGGCGGATGCCGTGGTCGTCCGCTCCCGATCCAAGGGCGTCAGCATCCGTCTCGGCAAGGTCGAGTCGACCGAGGCGTCCGAAAGCGACGACTTTTCGCTGCGTGTCTTCATCGGTCGTCAGGTGGCGTCCGTCTCGGCCAATCCCGGTTTCGACCTGACGGCGCTTGCCGAGCGCGCTGTCGCCATGGCCAAGGTGTCGCCCGAAGATCCCTTCGCCGGTCTCGCCGACGAGAGCGATCTCGCCCGCGACATCCCCGATCTTCAGCTCTTCGACGATACGGAAGTGTCGAGCGACCAGCTGCGCGAAAGCGCGCTTGCCATGGAAGATGTGGCCCGCTCGGTGAACGGCGTCAGCAACTCGCTGGGTGCCGGTGCCTCCGCCGGCATGGGCGGCCTGGTGCTCGTCACCTCCCACGGCTTTTCCGGCAGCTATGCCGGCTCGCGCTTCTCCCGCTCTGTCGGCGTCATCGCCGGCGAAGGCACCAAGATGGAACGCGACCATGATTTCGACAGCCGCCTCTACTTCGCCGAACTCGATGGGCCCGAGGAAATCGGCCGCCGTGCTGCAGAGCGCGCCATCCGCCGCTTGAACCCGCGCCAGGTGCCGACGGCATCGAACTTGACGGTCGTCTTCGACCCCCGCGTCGCCCGAGGCTTTGTCGGCACGATCGCCGGTGCCATCAATGGTGCCTCGGTCGCCCGCAAGACGTCCTTCCTGCGCGACAAGATGGGGCAGCAGGTGCTGAAGGCTGGCCTCAATATCACCGACGATCCGCTGAAGGTGCGCGGCTCCTCGTCTCGGCCCTTCGATGGCGAGGGTGTGTCGGGCAAAGCGATGACCATGATTGAGGACGGCGTGCTCAAGCACTGGTTCCTGTCGTCGTCCGCCGCCCGCGAACTTGGGCTGAAGACCAATGGTCGTGGCGTCCGGGGTGGAACGGCGGTCTCGCCGTCCTCTACCAACCTTGCGCTGGAGCCTGGTGACATCTCGCCCGAAGACCTGATCCGGAGTGTCGGCACGGGTCTCTACATCACCGACATGATCGGTCAGGGTGTCGACATGATCACGGGCGAATACAGTCGGGGTGCGAGCGGCTTCTGGATCGAGAATGGCGAATTGACCTATCCTGTTTCAGAGATCACCATCGCGTCCAATCTCAAGGACATGTTCATGCGGATCACGGTGGCCAACGATATCGACCGCAAGTTCGGTGTCGCAGCTCCGACGCTCGCCATCGAGGGCATGACCCTTGCCGGGCTCTGATCGACAGACAAAGGACGGGCTGCGCTTCGACTGGCAGGCCGACCTCGCTCTGATCACCGATGCGGCCCGGGAAGCTGGCAAGGTGGCCATGGCCCATTTCGGCCAGTCTCCGGAAGTCTGGTGGAAGAACGAGGGCCGCTCGCCGGTCAGCGCCGCAGACTACGCGGCCAACAAGATCCTGGAGGAAATCCTCCGCCACGCCCGGCCCAATTATGGCTGGCTGTCGGAAGAGACGGACGACGATCCGGCGCGCCTCTCCTGTGAGACCCTCTTCGTCATCGATCCGATCGACGGCACCCGCGCCTTCCTGGCCGGCAAGGACACCTGGTGCGTCTCGGTGGCTGTCGTCCATAAGGGCAAACCCGTCGCCGGCATCCTTGTTGCCCCATCGCTCGGCGAAGAGTTCACGGCAGCAGCCGATGGCCCCGCCCGCCGCAATGGCCAGGACATCACCGTCTCCACGGCCGGCATCGAAGGCAGCCTGAAGATGGCTTCGGCCCAGGACATGGTTGCCAGCTTCAGCCCGGTGCTGAGGCCCCGCATCGAACGCGTCGAGCACATCCCGTCGCTTGCTTACCGGCTGGCACTTGTCGCCGATGGCCGTATTGATGCGACGCTCGTCAAAAAGAGCTCGCACGACTGGGATCTCGCCGCCGCCGATCTGATACTGACCCGGGCAGGCGGCTCGATCACCGACCTGGATGGTCAGGCGCTGGTCTACAATCGCGAAGACGTAACCCATCCGGTGCTGTGTGCAGCATCGTCCGAGCTTCTTCCGGCATTGCTGAAGAACATCACGCGAATTCCACGGAGTTGACCTTTGCAGCGAAATCGCGCAGATGAAAGCCGACTGACTGAGAATGGGAAAAGGCCGCAACGATGACGGAAACCAACGAAAACAAGCAGCTTCTCCATCTGGTTTTTGGCGGTGAACTGTCGAGCCTCGAAGAGGTCCAGTTCCGCGATCTGAACGACCTCGATATCGTCGGCATCTTCCCCGATTACGCCAGCGCCCTGGTGGCCTGGAAGGCGAAAGCCCAGGCGACGGTCGACAATGCGCATATGCGCTATTTCATCGTCCACATGCACCGGCTGCTGAACCCTTCGGAGAAGTGAACCGGAGCACGGCGGCTCTCCCAAGGCCGCTGGGGATGACCCGCAAGGGTCACGTTTTGAACTCAGTCTTCTTGCATCTCTATTGTTGCGTAGCGCCGCCTCCTGAAAGGGCAGAATGGCATTGTCGATGAAGATGAGCAGGTTCTATCGATGGCACTGAGCGATGGCCTAGCCTCCTTCGCCTTGAGATCCTACGGCTGGCTGGGCCTCGCGGCCTATCCGCTGTCGGGACCGATGCTCGCTTACCGCGCGGCCAAGGGCAAGGAAGACAAGGCGCGTCGGGCGGAGCGGTTCGGCCATGCGAGCCTTCCGCGGCCCGCCGGTCCGCTCGTCTGGATCCATGCCGCAAGTGTTGGCGAAACAACAGCCGTTGTCGCCCTGATGCGTGAACTGCGCCGCCGCGACATCCACGTACTCTTGACCACCGGAACCGTGACATCAGCCGAAGTGGCCAAGAACCGTCTCGGCGACATGGTCCTCCACCAGTATGTGCCGCTTGACCTCCTGCCATCGATCCGCCGCTTCCTGGATTACTGGCAGCCGGACATAGCCATCGGCGTCGAATCGGAAATCTGGCCGACGACGCTTGCCGAGCTGCATCGCCGCCACATCCCGCAGATCCTCGTCAATGCCCGCATGTCCGATCGCTCCTTCGATCGCTGGAAGCGGCATCCTTCGATTGCCGAAACCCTGTTTGGCAAGCTGGCGCTGGTCATTGCCCAGTCCGATCTCGATGCCGAACGCTTCCGTGATCTCGGTGCCTGGCCCGTCAGCGTATCCGGCAACATCAAGGTCGACAGCGACGCGCCGCCCTGCGACGAACAGGTGCTGGAGCGGTATCGCCAGCAGATTGGAGAGCGCAAGACCTGGGCGGCGATTTCCACCTTCGACGGCGAAGAGAAAATCGCCTCCATGGTCCATCGGGCCCTGAAGGCCCATACGGGAATGTTGACCGTTCTCGTCCCGCGCCATCCCGAACGCAGCGACGAGATCGAGGCCATGCTGGTGGAGAAGGGCCTTGTGGTCGCCCGCCGAACCCGCGGCGATGTCGTCACCGCCGAGACGGACGTCTTCCTCGGCGATACCATCGGCGAGATGGGCCTTTATCTTCGCCTGACAGAAGTTGCCTTCGTCGGCCGGTCGCTCTCCGCCGATGGTGGGCAGAACCCGCTGGAACCGGCCATGCTCGGCTGCGCAGTTCTGTCAGGTCCGCAGGTCAGCAATTTTCGCGAAAGCTATCAGCGGCTCGTGCGCAAGGGCTCGGCCCGCATCGTCCGCGATGCCGAAATGCTGGCCAAGGCAGTGCATTTTCTCCTGAACAATGACATGGCACGGTCCAAGATGATCGATGCCGGGCAGGAAAGCATGCAGGAGATGCGTGGCGCCCTGACTGCGACGCTGAAGGGGCTCGAGCCCTATATCAGCCCGCTTTCGGTCAAGGCCAAACTCGAACCGCGCACCGCCAGCCAGAGCTGATCCTCCAACAGGAACTTTTCCATGCAGCAGAAGCCTAAGATTGCCGGCATCCTGTTCGACAAGGACGGGACACTGCTCGATTTCGATGCGAGCTGGGGACCCGTCAACCGCAAGGTGGCCCTGATGGCGGCAGACGGTGATCAACCGCTGGCCGACCGTCTGCTGACCGCCTGCGGCATGGACCCGGTGACAGGAGCCATCGTTCCGGACAGCCTGTTCGCCTCCGCCAATACGGTCGAGATCGCCGAAGGCATGATCGATGCCGGCTCCCCCTTCACGCTGCAGGGTCTGGTACCGAAGATAGACGACTGCTTTGCCGAAGCCGCCCAGCTCTCGGTGCCGGTGACGGAACTCAAGCCGCTCTTTGCCCGCCTGCATGGCAAGGGCATTCGTCTCGGCATTGCCTCCAGCGACAACGAACGGTCGATACGGGTTGCAGCCGAGCGCTTCGGCATCCTGCCCTATGTCGATTTCGTCGCCGGTTACGACAGTGGTCATGGCAAGAAGCCGGAAGCCGGCATGGTGCTGGGCTTCTGCGCCGCGACCGGGCTTGCACCGTCGGAAGTCGCTGTCGTCGGCGACAACAATCATGATCTGCACATGGGTCATAATGCCGGTGCCGGTCTGAAGATCGGCGTGCTCTCCGGGACGGGTTCGCGGGAAACGCTGGCGCTCCACTCGGACATGATACTCGCCGACATCACCGAGCTCGAAGCCGTCCTCAACTGACGGCGCGCGTGCCATTTCGGCACGGCTGTGCTTGACCGCCAGACGTTGCGATGCTTCTTGTTGCGCCCGAGGGAAGGCGCCAAGGGGGCGCCGAGGTCACGAACAGGGACGAGAATGGTATCCGAGGCACCGCCTTTCTGGTGGACCAAGACCGGCTGGCAGGCGATCTGCCTCTATCCGCTCTCCTTCGTCTATGGCCGCATTTCCGGTGCCGTCATGCGGCACCGCCGCCGTCACGCCTTGCCCGTCCCCGTCGTCTGCGTCGGTAACTTCACTGTCGGCGGCGCCGGAAAGACCCCGACCGCGATCGCCCTTGCCCGTGCGGCTAAGGCCAAGGGGCTGAAGCCGGGCTTCCTCAGCCGCGGTTACGGCGGATCGCTTGATGTCACCACCGTCGTCGATCCGCATCACCACCGCTCGACGGCTGTTGGCGACGAGCCCCTGCTGCTCGCCCGTGAGGCGCTCACGGTGATTTCCCGCCGCAGGGTAGCCGGTGCCGAAAAGCTGGTGGCCGAAGGCGTCGATCTGGTCATCATGGACGATGGCTTCCAGAGCGCCCGACTGCTGGTGGACTACGCGCTGATCGTCGTCGATAGCCTGCGCGGGATCGGCAATGGCTGGGTGGTACCCTCCGGCCCGGTGCGCGCACCGCTCGGCATCCAGATGCGCCAACTCGATGCGATCCTCAAGGTTGGCAAGGGCGATGCTGCCGATCAGTTCGTCCGCAAGGCGTCCCGCAGCGGCAAGCCGGTGCTGGTTGCCAATGTCATGCCGCAGGCCGCAGGCGAGCTTTCGGGCGTGTCAGTTCTGGCTTACGCAGGCATTGCCGATCCGCAGAAATTCTATCGCACGCTGGCAGACCTGGGCTGCGTCATCGCTGACCGGCAGGATTTCCCGGACCATCACCATCTCGCCGACGACGAGATCGCCGATCTTCTGTCCCGTGCCGAAAAGCAGGGCCTGCAACTGGTGACCACGGCCAAAGACAGCATCCGCCTCGCAGGCGGTCACGGCCAGGCGGCAGAATTGTCGAAAAGATCGAAAACCGTGGAAATCGACATGGTCTTCGATGACCCCAAGGCACCTGATCTGATCATCGACAGGGCCATCGAGGCCTGCCGGCGCAGGCGTCTCGTCAAGAAGAACTGAGGCTCAGCGGTGCTGGTTCGGAAGCGCGCCGGCGCGCTTCTCGGCTTCGAGCGAGGCCGCCGCATCTACATAGGCTTCCTGGCGTGCGACGCTCCAGTATTTCAGTTCGTCAACCAGCACCGGGCGTCCGGTGATCGCGCAGGTGACGAAGGTCCCCGGCGTCAGGATCTGGAAATCGGCATCGAGATAGCGGATCTTGGCTTCGCGGTTTCCGCCGCCTTCGAAACGGTTCATCACTCTTCTCCTGCGCCGCGTGTCACGGAACTGCAATACAGCGCCCTCCCGGCGAATGAAAGATGGCTCGCGTCAAAACCCGTGCGTGGCAAGCTCAGCTCCGCCCGAACAGCCGTTCGATATCGGAGAGCTTGAGCTCCACATACGTCGGCCGCCCGTGATTGCACTGACCCGAACCCGGCGTCTGCTCCATCTGGCGCAAAAGCGCGTTCATTTCCTCGACCCGCAGCCGTCGTCCCGAGCGCACGGACCCGTGGCAGGCCATGGTCGCCGCCACATGTTCGAGCTTGGCTGACAGCCGGTCGGCTGTATCCCATTCGGCGATCTCGTCGGCAAGGTCGCGCACCAGCTGCGTCGCGTCCATCTCGCCCAGCATCGCCGGGGTCTCGCGAACGGCAATGGCACCAGGCCCGAAACGCTCGATCGCAAGCCCCAGCTGTTCCAGGCTTTCCGCATGGGTCATCAGCCTATCGCAATCCTCTTCCGGCAAATCCACGATCTCGGGGATCAAGAGCCCTTGCGAGGGAAGGCGTCGCCCTATGAGCGCCTTGCGCATCTGTTCGAAGACGAGCCGCTCATGGGCGGCATGCTGGTCGACGATGACAAGACCGTCCTCGGTCTGCGCCACGATGTAATTGGCATGCACCTGCGCCCGCGCAGCACCCAGTGGATAGCTTGCAATGGCCTCGACGGAAGCGCTCTGGGGGAGAGGGGAGGGGATCGGTTCGCTTCGGGCTGTTGGTACCGACAGGCTGTCGAATGCCGCCTGCGCCGCCTCGCCAAAGCCGCGCGCAGCCGGAGCGGCAGCCGCCGCAAACCCGCCGCCAAAGCTCGGCGCTGCCCCATGGAGAGGCCGTGACGGCGAACTGGCGGGTGACCATGCCTGCGCCGGTTGCGGCGAGAACCCCGGGCGAAACGCCCGCAGCATGCCGCCGGCCCCGGTCGTTGCCGCCCGGTCGCCCTCCCGTTGCAGGGATTGCCGGATAGCCCCGACGATCAACCCGCGCACCAGCGCCGGATCGCGGAAGCGCACATCCGATTTCGCCGGGTGCACGTTGACGTCGACCAGCGCCGGGTCGAGCGTCAGCGACAGTACGGCCACCGGATAGCGCCCCTGCGGGATCGTCTCCGCATAGGCACCGCGGATCGCTGACAGGATCTGCTTGTCCTGCACCGGGCGTCCGTTGACGAAGGCATATTGATGGGCAGAATTGCCCCGGTTGAAGGTCGGCACGCCGGCAAAGCCTGTTAGCCGCACATCCTCGCGCTCGGCATCGAGCTCGATCGCATTATCCTTGAAGTCCGCACCCAGCACCTGGGCGATGCGCGCCAGATGATCGTCGCCGGTGCCGGGAAATTCGAGCGTCGAGCGGTCGGTGCCTGAGAGCACGAAACGGATTGCCGGAAAGGCGATCGCCATGCGCTTGACGATCTCGCTGATCGCACCCGCTTCCGCCTTCTCCGTTTTCATGAATTTCAGCCGCGCCGGTGTGGCGAAGAACAGGTCACGCACTTCGACCGTCGTGCCCGGATTGGCCGCTGCCGGCCGCACGTCCCCCACCTTGCCGCCGATAACAGCGATCTCCGCGCCGCTGTCGGCGCCGGCCGGACGGCTGGTGATCGTCAGCTTCGCCACCGAGCCGATCGAGGGCAGGGCCTCGCCGCGAAAGCCGAGCGAGCGGATATCGAACAGCGTCTCGCTGAGCTTCGAGGTGCAGTGCCGGCGGATGGCGAGCGCCAGATCCTCCGGCCCCATGCCGCAGCCATTGTCGATGACGCGCAACAGCGTCTTGCCACCGCCGGCCGTCGCCACCTCGATCCGGGTAGCACCTGCGTCGATCGCATTCTCGATCAGTTCCTTCGCCGCGCTGGCCGGTCGTTCGATGACCTCGCCAGCGGCGATCTGGTTGATGAGGGTTTCTGAGAGCTGCTTGATGATCATCTGCCCATTTTCGCGGATTCGGGCGTCCGACGAAAGGCAAATCGTATCGCAGCGCCGTTCATGCCCATCATTAAGCCGGCCTTAACGGAATGTCTCTAGTTTGAACAATGACTTGCAATGTCTCTGGAGCAAGTCTGCTGGCAGCGGAATGAGGACACGGGCCGGAGTGTCTTCGGTATTTCTCCCTGCCTGACGCGCGGTTCGGCATGTGTCACGACCAGGCATCAGCCCGATACAATTCCCGTTGCTCCCCGCGACGAGGTTCCTAGAGGCAGCAGTGTGAGCGAGTTTCCACAGGCCCCCGGCCAGGACAGGAGATGGCAGGGGTCCGACAATCCGTCGGCCGAAGCCTCTCTCGACGCCGCCCTGCTGGACGCCGTATCTGAGGCCTTTTCCTCAGCCTTTATCGTCTATGACCGCAACGACCATCTGATTTTCGCCAGCCGCAGCGTGCGCCAGTTTCTGCCTTTGCCCGCCAGTTGCTTCGAGCCGGGCACGCGCTTGAGAGATGTCCTCGGCGCGGCATATGATGCGGGTCTGCGCCAAGCTGCAAGCGGTCAGTCGGATCCGGTCGCATTGAACCGCGAAGAGTGGCTGACCCGCCAGATCGCCGCCCATTGGAAGGAGCGTCACGAGGTCCAGTCCTGCGACGGCAAGCGCTGGACCCGTTACTCGAAACGTCGCCTGTCCTCCGGCTTCGGCTTTTGCGTGATGAGTGACATCACCGAGCAGAAACGCCGCGAGGAACAATGGCGCGCTGACATCGAGCGTGTGCAGTTGACCGAGGAAATCCTCGACAATCTGGCCCATCCGGTCTTCGTCCAGGACCGCAACCTGCAGCTCGTCGCGGTCAACAAGGTCTTCTGTTCGGCGGTTGCCGTCGGCGCCGACAATGCGCTGGGTGGCACGATCAACAGTGTCTTCGAGCCAGAGATTGCAGGGCGACTTGCAACGGTTTCGCGTCAGGTTCTCGAAACCGGCATTACCTCCTCGCTCATTCTGCCCATGCGGCTCTACGGCGATCCACCGCGTTCTATCCTCGTCCATGTCCAGCGTGTCGGCAAACCCGGGCGCTACCTGGTGGTCGCGAGCCTTGGTGAGGTCGGCGGGACCTCCGAGGCGTCCTCACATCCTGATGAACAGGCGCCGCTCTCACGCGAAGGCGGCTCCGAGCACGCTGGGCTCGATGGTCGGCTCGCCGGTCGCAAGGCACTGCTCGTCACCGGTGATCGCGAGTTCGAGGCCTGCGCGACCGACATCCTCCAACTGCTCGGTCTCGACAGCTGCTGCGTCCGTGACGACCACGAGCTCGACGCCTTCCTGGCCGTGGCCCGGTCGGTCGGGGTGACAATCGACCTGGCCATCGTCGACGTCGACCTTGATATGCGTTGCCTGGAGCTGCTCCAGGCGGTCGACGTGGACTACGTTACGCTGCAATCCTGCGACATCGCCAGCGATCTCGCCTTCACCGTGCTCGACCGGATGACCGCCCTGCAACCCGCACCCTTGCCTGTGGATGACTGGGAAATCACCACTGAGGAGAGCCTCGCGCCGTCGGCAGCGATTGCGGAAGCCGGATCACGGGATGTGCGGGCCGAAGGGCCGGCACCAGTCGCGGCCCCGCCGACACCGTCCCTTGTCCTCGTTGCAGAAGACAACGAGATCAACAAGATCGTCTTCTCCCAGATCCTGGAGGGCTTGGGCTACGCCTACCGAATTTGCGCCGATGGCGAGACCGCGCTACGTCTCTATTCCGAATTACGCCCCGCCATCATCCTGATGGACGTCACGCTGCCTGGCATTAACGGCTTCGAGGCGGCGCGGCGCATCCGCCAGATGGCGCAAGAGGGACCCGTACCCACGCCGATCATCGGCGTGCTCGCGCAGGCATTCGACCGGGATCGCGAAGCCTGTTTCGCCTCCGGGATGAACGACGTGATCCTGAAGCCGCTAAGCCCTGATGTGCTCGATCAGGCGATCCGGCGCCTTGTCCCCGACATCGCCAGCCTCGCTTCCACGGGCTGATCTACCCGATTTCTGGGGAGGCTTCAGCGCCGGTTCCTGTTGTATCGATATGATAATTTTAATGTTTTGGATCCATTCTGGTACGCGTTCAAGGAACCGTACCAGGAAGCGTGAATGGGTGCCGCCGGAATCGTCTCTGACCCCATGGGCCAGAGCGACCAGAAGACGACAGGCTATACCGACCGATTGACCGGCCTCGGCAACCGCCATCGCCTGGGCGATAAGGTGCGCCAGCTTGCAGCCGATCGTGCCTCCGATCCGGCTCCCTTCACCGTCGGCATCGTCAATCTCGATGGCTTCAAGCCGATCAACGACCTGTTCGGCCAGGCCGCCGGCGACGAAATCCTCTGCCAGGTCGCCCATCGTCTCAAGGCCTGCGTTCCTGACGGTGCGACCGTCACCCGCCACGACGGCGACGAATTCGCCATCGTCCTGCCGTTGGTCTTCGAGCGTATCGGCGCCGAGCGCGCCGGTCAGCTGATCAAGGACGTGCTGTCCGCCCCTTACGATCTCGGCGACCGCAATGTGCGCCTCTCCGCCTCCCTCGGCTTTGCCGTCTATCCCTTCGCAGGCGAAGATTTCGAGGAGCTGATGAAGAGCGCCGAAACCGCGCTCTACCGCTCCAAGCGTCGCGGCCGTGGCCAGATCACCGTCTACTCCCGCGAAATCGCCCAGGAGATGAAGCAGGCAACGCAGCTCGAACAGGCGCTGCGCAATGCCATCATCAACGACACCGTCGATGTGCATTTCCAGCCAATCGTGCGCCTGCGCGACAACCGCGTCGTCGGCTTCGAGGCGCTCGCTCGCTGGATCGATCCTGATCTGGGTTTCGTCTCGCCTGCGGTCTTCGTGCCGCTCGCCGAAGAGCGCGGCTTCATCGATACGCTGTCTGAAACGCTGCTGCGCAAGGCTGCCGAAGCGACGCTCGCCTGGCCGCGCGACCTCTTCCTGTCCTTCAACCTCTCCTCGGTCCAGCTGATGGACCTCAGGACGTCGTTCAACACGCTCTCGATCCTCAACAGCGTCGGCTTCGATCCGCGCCGCCTTGAGATGGAAATCACCGAAACGGCGGTGATGTCCTCGGCCGATACGGCGCGCCGCATCATTAAGGAACTGAAGGACGCCGGCATCCGCATTTCACTGGATGATTTCGGCACCGGCCAGTCGAGCCTCGGCCGCCTGCGCGATTTCACCTTCGACAAGGTGAAGATCGACCGCGCCTTCGTCTCGGCGATCACTACGGATCGAACCTCCGAGCACATCATCAAGGCGATCGTCAGCATGTGCGAGGGCCTTGATCTTGAAGTCGTGGCCGAAGGCATCGAGACGGAGGCCGAAGCCCAGAAGCTGCGCGAACTCGGTTGCGGCATGGGGCAGGGCTATCACTTCGGCAAGCCGGTCGATGCTGCCGCCACCCTGCGCTACCTCGCCGAAAACCATCACGATTTCGCGCTCGTCGACCGCGCCTCCGCCTGATCCTCTTGTTCCTTAGGTCTGCTTTAGCAGCCAGTCGCGCACCCGCGTGGCCGCCGCGCTGAGCTCGCGCGACCTCGGCCAGACGACATGAAAGGCCTGGCCGGTGCGCAGCGCATGTCCGCCCACTTCCACCAGCTGCCCCTGTTCTACCAGCCGCTCGACGAGATGCCGCCAGCCGAGCGAAATGCCCTGGCCAGCCAGCACCGCCTGGATCACGAGTACATAGTCGTTGATCGCCAGCCGCCGCCCGGTTGGCCGATAGTCGATGCCAGCCGAGGCAAACCATTCCGGCCAGCTGCAGGCCTGGCGCACCGGCTCTTCCAGCCAGATCAACCTGTGTTTCGCGATCGCCTCGGGACTGTCCGGCAATCCGTTCGCCTCGACAAAGGCGGGGCTCGCGACTGCCGTCACGATCTCAGGCGCCAGTTCCGCCGAATGGTAATGCGGCCAGTCCTGCGGGTTGCCACCGCGCACCCCGAGCGGAATGTCCTCCTCGTCGAGATCGAGATCGCGCACGCTGGTCTGGATCCTGAGATCGATGTCGGGCAGGTCATCTCTGAGTGCTGAAAGGCGCGGCAGCATCCACATCGAGGCAAAGGCCGTGGATGCCGCAAGGGTCACATTCACTTCGCGGCCCTTCATCCGGATTTCCTCCGCCGCCCGGCCGATCCGCGACAGCCCGGCCGAGACATCGGCATGAAAACGCTCGCCGACCTCCGTCAACCGCGCCGCCCGATGCTGCCGCTCGAAGAGCTGTGTGCCGAGCTGCTGTTCCAGCCCGCGAATGGCATAGGAGACGGCCACCTGCGACATGCCGAGTTCTTCCGCTGCCCGGGTGAAGTTCTCATGCCGCCCGGCCGCTTCGAAGATCACCAGCGCATTGGCCGAGGGAATGAGGCTGCGAAACGTTGTCATAAGTTGAGCTTATCGCATCTCCAGAAATTTTCCAGCATCACAGCCGGTTTGCCCTGAACTACCGTGCGACAGAACGAGGGGAAGCGTCATGGACCAGGCACTTGCGGAAAACCCGGGCACACGCAGGCAGCGATCGGCCCGCAGGGGAGGAGCGATCGTTTCGCCTCTTGTCGTGCCCTACATCCGGCGCAACATCCCGACCTATGACATTTTGTCGGAAGAAAACCTCGAGCGCATAGAGGCGGTGGCGGATCGCATCCTCGCCGAAATCGGCATCGAATTTCGTGACGACCCGGCAGCCCTCGAACTCTGGCGCAAGGCGGGTGCCGAGATCGCGGGTCTGCGCGTGCGTTTCCCGAAGGGCATGCTGCGCGAAATCCTGAGCTCGGCCCCGGCAACCTTCACCCAGCATGCCCGCAATCCCGCAAACAATGTCGAGATCGGCGGCAATGCGGTCGTCTTCTCGCCGGCCTATGGCTCGCCCTTCGTCATGGACCTCGACAAGGGCCGCCGCTACGGCACGATCGATGACTTCCGCAATCTGATCAAGCTTGCCCAGTCATCGCCCTGGCTGCACCATTCCGGCGGCACGATCTGCGAACCGGTCGATGTGCCCGTCAACAAGCGCCACCTCGACATGGTCTACAGCCACATCAAATATTCCGACCGCGCCTTCATGGGCTCGGTGACCGCAGAGGAGCGCGCCGAGGAATCGATACAGATGGCGCGCATCCTCTTCGGTACTGATTTCGTTGACCGGAACTGCGTCATCCTCGGCAATGTCAACGTCAACTCGCCGCTCGTCTGGGACGGCACCATGACAAAGGCCCTGCGCGCCTATGCGCGGGCCAATCAGGCGGCCGTCATCGTGCCCTTCATCCTCGGCGGTGCCATGGGCCCGGTCACCAATGCCGGCGCCATTGCCCAGTCGCTGGCCGAAACCATGGCCGGCTGTGCGCTCACCCAACTGGAGCGCCGCGGCGCACCCGTCATCTTCGGCAACTTTCTCTCCTCGATGTCGCTGCGCTCCGGTTCGCCGACCTTCGGCACGCCGGAGCCGGCGATCGGCTCCATGGTCATCGGCCAGCTTGCCCGCCGGCTGAAACTGCCGCTGCGCTGTGCCGGCAATTTTTCGAATTCCAAACTGCCCGATGCCCAGGCCATGCAGGAAGGTGTCATGTCGATGATGTCGGCCGTGCATTGCGGCGCGAACTTCATCCTGCATTCGGCCGGCTTCGTCGATGGACTGTTGGCCATGTCCTACGAGAAGTTCGTCATGGACGCGGACTTCTGTGGTGCTCTGCATTCCTACCTGGCCGGTGTCGTGGTCGATGACAACACGCTGGCCATGGATGCCTTCGAAGAGGTCGGTCCGGGCAACCACTTCCTCGGCTCCGCTCACACCATGCGCAACTACCAGACCGCCTTCTGGGACTCTTCCCTCTCAGACAACGAGCCCTTCGAGAAATGGTCGGAAGCCGGCTCCACCGACATGGCGACGCGCGCCAATGCCCGCTGGAAGAAGACGCTCGCCGAATACGAAGCGCCGCCTTTGGACATCGCCATCGACGAGGCACTTCTGGATTATGTCGAGAGAACGAAACGCGCCAAGCCGGACGCCTGGTATTGAGAGACGACAAGCCCATGGGACACCCCCCTCTGTCACTGCGTGACATCTCCCCCACAAGGGGGGAGAGCGGAGCGCCGCGTTTGCCGATCCCTTTCCAACGCCAGCGGGGTCCGGTAGGCCGGCGGCTCAGCCAGTCTCCCCCCGTGTGGGGGAGATGGCCGGCAGGCCAGAGGGGGGTGTGCCCCCTATGCGATGGCCCTGCCCTTGAGGGGGAGATGCCCGGCAGTGCAGAGGGGGGTAACGTTCATGCTTGACCGCCCCAAGGACCCACTCCTTCAGCCGTTCCAGCTGAAGCACCTGACGCTGAAGAACCGCATTATGTCGACGGCGCATGAGCCGGCCTATTCGGAAGCCGGCATGCCGACCGAGCGCTACCGGCTCTATCACGTCGAAAAGGCAAAGGGCGGCATCGCGCTCACCATGACGGCGGGATCAGCGAGCGTCAGTCGCGACAGCCCGCCAGCCTTTGGCAACCTCTTGGCCTGGAAGGACGAGATCGTCCCGCATCTCAAGCGCCTGACCGACGACTGTCACGAGCATGGCTGCGCCGTGATGATCCAGCTCACCCATCTCGGCCGACGCACCAATTGGAACAAGGGGGACTGGCTGCCGGTGTTGGCGCCTTCCCCGATCCGCGAACCGGCCCACCGCCATTTTCCAAAGGAGATCGAGGACTGGGACATCGAGCGCATCGTCGAGGACTATGCGACAGCCGCCGCCCGCATGCAGGAAGCTGGCCTCGATGGAATCGAATTCGAGGCTTACGGCCACCTGATGGACAGCTTCTGGTCGCCCGCCACCAACAGGCGCGAGGATGAGTTCGGCGGCTCGCTCGACAACCGCATGCGCTTTTCAAACCTGGTGATATCAGCCGTCAGAAAGGCCGTCGGCCCCGATTTCATCGTCGGCATCCGCATGGTCGCCGAAGAGGATTGGGACAAGGGCTTGAGCCGCGACGAGGGCGTCGAGATCGCCAAGCGTTTCGCCGGCGGCGGCAAGGTCGACTTCCTCAACATTATCAGGGGCCATATCGAGCACGACGCCTCCCTCAACAACGTCATCCCGATCCAGGGCATGGCGGCCTCGCCGCACCTCGATTTCGCGGGTGAAGTACGCGCGGCGACCAAGTTTCCGGTCTTCCACGCCGCCCGCATCGCCGATGTCGCGACCGCCCGCCATGCAATCGCCGAGGGCAAGCTCGACATGGTCGGTATGACGCGTGCCCATATCGCCGATCCGCATATCGTCAAAAAGATCATCGAGGGCCGTGAACACCAGATCCGCCCCTGCGTCGGGGCCACCTATTGTCTCGACCGCATCTATGAAGGCGGCGAAGCACTCTGCATCCACAATGCCGCGACAAGCCGGGAAGCCCTGATCCCGCATGACCTGCCCAAGGCCGGGAAATCCCGCAAGGCCATCGTCGTCGGGGCAGGGCCGGCAGGCCTCGAAGCCGCGCGCGTGCTCGCCGAACGCGGCCATCAGGTCGAGGTGCTGGAAGCCTCGAGCCGCGCCGGCGGCCAGGTAAACCTGCTCACCCGCAATCCCCGCCGCAAGGAAATGGTCGGCATCGTCGACTGGCGTCTGGCCGAACTCGACCGGCTTGGTGTTGCAATCCACTACGACACCTATGCCGGTGTCGACGACGTCCTTGCCTTCGAGCCTGATCTGGTCGTGATCGCCACCGGTGGCATTGCTCAGTCTCCTGAAATGGAGACGGGCGATGATCTCGTCACATCAAGCTGGGACATCCTCGCCGGCAGCGTGAAGCCGGAAGGTCCAGTCCTACTCTTCGACGACAATGGCGGCCATCCCGGCATGAGTGCTGCGGAAGTGATCGCCCATGCCGGCGCCGAGCTGGAAGTCGTCTCGCCGGAACGCTTCTTCGCGCCTGAAATGGGCGGAATGAACCATGTGCCCTATGCGAAGACGTTTGCTGAAAAGAATGTCCGGGTGACAATCAATACGCGGCTGGTTGCCGTCCGCCGCGAGGGCAACGGCCTGGTCGCGACCCTGGGCTCGGACTTTGCCGAGACCCGCGTGGAGCGCCGTGTGGCACAGGTGGTCGTGGAGCATGGCACCATGGCCAATGCCGATCTCTACCTGGAGCTCAAGCCGCTCTCGCGCAATCGCGGTGCAGTCGATTATCCCGCCCTGATCGCCCGCCGCGATCCGCTGCCGGTAAAGGACGAGACGGCAGCTTTCGACCTCCTGCGCATCGGCGATGCCGTCGAAAGCCGCAATATCCACGCAGCGATCTATGACGCCCTGAGGTATTGCAGCCTCCTTTGATCGCAAAAAAAGGCGGCGCCGAAGCGCCGCCCGTCAGGACCTTGAGCACGTGGCTCGTTCCGGGATTAGTCGTTATCCGTCGACGAGGTGGTTGTGCCGTCGGTCGGGGTCATGCCCGTGGTGTCGGCATCAGCGGCCTGATCGTCAAGGGTCCGGAATTCCGGAGCATTGCGCAGGCTTTCCGCCGTCTCGGTCGTCGACAGGCGGACCTCGGCCTCCGCGACCTGTTCGGCCGTCGTCGCCGCACCGGTGGTACCGGTCGCGTCGGCCTCGTCCGTTTCACGGCTGATGGTGATGTTTTCGAACGGAATCGCCACGTTCTTCTCGCCGATGCCAAGGAAGCCGCCGACACCGACCACGGCCGCAACGATGCCGCCATCCTGCTCGACGAGCAGGTCATTGATGTCACCGATCGACTGGTCGTTGGCTGTGTAGATGGACTGACCCATGAAGTCGCTCACCGAGATGTGGTTCTCTGCCTGCTCTGTCAGATAGGTGGCATTTCCGGAGGCCGCACCGGTCGTGTCCTGGGCGGTCGAGCTCATGGTGCCCGTTGCGCCGCTGTTGGCGTCAGGGCTCATGGTGCCGGAAGGGGCGACGCCCGTGCCTGCATCCTGGGCGATAGCGAGCGGCGCAATCGCGGTGGAACCGAGCAGCATGGCTGCGGCGATCGTTGTGAAGGACTTGTTCATGATGGACCTACCTTTCCTCTGAGATGGTCTGTGAAGGACGTCGTCCGGCTTTTGATGGGATGGGACGGCGTCGGTTCGAGAGGAAAATGTCTTTCGGCAGGGATCGTTCCGACCGGCATGACCGGTTTATTTCGGCGTCAGGGCGGGAACTTTTTCCCGTCTGCAAGGTTTGCCGGCCCCGTCTCGGGGGCCGGTTTTCGCCGTGTTTGATGTGCGATCCTAGAGCTTGAACAAGGGCTCCGGCTTGCCACGGACGGTCACGCCGAGATCGAAGGTGACACCGGCCAGCGCATCGACCGCACGCTCCTCGTCGGTCAATCCTTCCCAGCAGGATGTGACGGCGAGGCGATCGAAGGCCTTGCCGTAGAAGGCCGGGCAGGTCGGGCGTCGCATCGGTACGGTATAGCGCTCGATATGCCGACCGTCGGGGGCGTAGCGGTCAACGGCCCCGCCATCCCAGTTCGCGTTCCAGATCGTGCCGTCGAGATCGACGACCGACCCGTCGATCACGCTCTGCCGTGCAGACTGGTCGATGAAGACGGTCGGCGTCGAAACCGGAAGTCCGGTCTGCGGGTCAAGGTCCACCCGCATCATGTGGTTGACCTTCGAATCGTTGAAGTAACCGACGGAGCCATCTGGGGAGAAGCAGATCCCGTTCGGGATGCTGACGCCCTCGAAGAGCTTCGTCACGGTCGTTCCGGCGACATGATAGATTGCGCCGGCACCGGTTTCGGCCGTCCGGCTCATCGTGCCGATCCACAGCGCTCCGCTCGGATGCATGCGACCGTCGTTCGAGCGGTTCTGCGGCTTGTCCTCGATCGCGGCATAGGGCGAAAGCGTGCCCGTTGCACTGTCGCGCAGAAACAGGCCCTTGTCTGAGGCGATCAGCTGGCGCTTGTCGTCGATGACGGCGAGCACACTACCGAGAAAGGGCAGGGCATGTTGTGTCAGGTGGCCACCCTCAGGGTCCAGTTCGCACAGCGTCTTTCCGAGAATATCGAACCAGTAGAGCGAGCCCGTGAATGGATCACAGGCTGGACCTTCCCCCAGTAACATCTGCTCCGCCGTCAAAACCTTACCCTTGAAGCTCTCAGTCTGGGTCACCTCTGTCCTCCTTCTCTATGGATGCGGCACCCTGCGATACGACGAAGGTCGCAGACAGGGGTTTACGGTAAAATTTATGGGGTATCTGGACCCTGCAAGCTTTACAAGTCTATGCTTCCTCAACCTAAGGGGACAGATTCGGCTCGTTGATCGCCGTTCGGTCTTCCTGACTCTTTCCCTTTTGCAGGCCCGATGAAAGTGTGTCGACACGGCTTCGCAGATATTGGCTTTATGGCGGGTATCATAGCGCATTCCACCGACGACCAATGGTAGGTGTTACAGCAATTGACCAATGCGTCTTGGACAACTTCCCCGAAGATCATGACCGGTGACACGATACGGACGTTTGTGTGATGACGAACCAGGACATGGCCGCCGCTGCCCGGGTCGAGGAACTGATCGCTGATGTGAAGGGTTTCAAGACTCAGTTCGACGTCTTCCGCTTCATGAAGCGCGTGACGGAGCTGTTCGGCGCACGTGCCTTCATGGTACTCAACATGCCCAGCTCGACCGCTCATGATCTCGGCAGCAGCTCGATCATCACCAATTGGCCATCCGAACTGCTGACCGAATTCGATCAGGTCGCACTCCTGTCTGGAAGTCCCGTGCTGGCGCATCTGCGTCGGTCCTCCGTGCCGCTGCGGTTCGATATCGAGGACGTCGCGCTGCAGCGTGATCCACGCACGGGTGAGATTTCCAAGGCCCTCTTCAGTCGTTTCCGAATGAACCGGGGCGCCTATTTTCCCGTGCACGACGCCACGGGTGCGCGCGGCGCCGTCTCCTTCATCGGCGACAGGGAGCCCTTCACCGCTATGGAGATGCTGGAACTCTCCTATCTCGCCGTGCATGTGTTCAACCGGCTCGCCGAGATCCGCGAGATGGACAGCCGCAACAGCGACATGCTGACCGAGCGGGAGCTGGACTGCCTGAACTGGACTGCTGCAGGCAAGACAAGTGTCGAGATCGCCGAGATCCTGACGCTGTCCGAGCACACGATCAACCACTACCTCAACCGCGCGACAAAGAAGCTGGACGCCGTGAACCGGACCCAGGCGGTTGCCAAGGCCCTCCGGCTCGGCTTGATAAAGTAAGGGTAAAGGCTGGTGCATTTTTGTGCGCTGAGCCTTCGGGTCGCCTAGTTTCCCGGCATCGTGCAGCACTTCGTCAGACCTTTTTTCAGCAAGCGTACCGCTCTTCCCGACCTGTTGCAGTGAATTTCGATCTGGCACGCTTCCTGCATTTCCTGGAGCAGTCCAGAGGGGACTTTGCATGACGCCCGTCTACGGGTGCAGCCAGACAAGCCGCCACGGGGGTGCTCTCCGTCGGCGGCTTGTCTGTTTTTGCTGCAATGGTCGCACCCCCGCTTTTGCATTTGCTGTTGGCGAAGTCGTCCCGCTCCATTATCTCAGTCCGCAAGAGTGCAAGTCCGAGCGGAAAGAAGAACGATATGGCCGAATTGTCGCGCGACAGGGTGGTTGAGGCGCTGAAGGGGATCCGGGGGCCGGATCTCGACGGTAACATCGTCGATCGCGGCATGGTCTCCGATGTCTTCATCTCCGATGGCAAGGTCTATTTCTCCATCAATGTGCCGGCTGAGCGCGCCCAGGAGCTTGAACCATTGCGTCAGGCGGCCGAACGAACGGTCAAGGCTCTGCCCGGCGTCAAGGGTGCTGTGGTCAGCCTCACCGCAGAACGCAAGCAGGGCTCCGCTCCGCCGCCGCGTCCACAGCCTTCCGCGCCGTCCCAGGGGCACGGCCACGCACACAGCCATGGTCCTGCACCGAGCGGCCCGCAGCGGTCGAAGGCCGGTGTTCCCGGCATCGGCGCAATCATTGCGGTCGCCTCCGGCAAGGGCGGTGTCGGCAAGTCGACAACTGCGGTCAATCTGGCTCTGGCACTCATGGCGAACGGCTTGCGCGTCGGTATCCTCGACGCGGATGTCTACGGCCCCTCCATGCCCCGTCTCCTCGGGATCACCGGTCGCCCGCAGCAGATCGAAAACCGGATCATCGTGCCGATGGAAAATTACGGCATGAAGGTCATGTCGATGGGCTTCCTGGTCGATGAGGGCACGGCGATGATCTGGCGCGGCCCGATGGTTCAATCGGCGCTCATGCAGATGCTGCGCGAAGTCGCCTGGGGTGATCTCGACGTGCTGGTTGTCGACATGCCGCCGGGCACCGGCGATGCGCAGCTCACCATGGCCCAGCAGGTGCCTCTGTCAGGCGCCGTCATCGTCTCCACACCGCAGGACCTTGCCCTGATCGACGCCCGCAAGGGGTTGAACATGTTCAACAAGGTCGAGGTGCCCGTGCTCGGCATCGTCGAGAACATGAGCTATTTCATCGCTCCCGATACGGGCAATCGCTACGATATCTTCGGTCATGGCGGCGCAAAGGCGGAGGCCGAAAAGATCGGCGTGCCCTTCCTCGGCGAAGTGCCGCTGACGATCTCCATCCGGGAGACCTCGGACGCCGGAACGCCTGTGGTGGTCAGCGAGCCCGATGGGCCGCAGGCGAAGATTTATCGCGACATCGCGACAAAGGTCTGGGAACAGGTCAAGGCCCGTTCCGGTCGCGCAGCCCCGTCGATCGTCTTCGAGTGATGTCCGTCCGGAGGATCTCTCCGTTCAGGCATGCAAGCGACGCATTGCTGTGCTGCAACAATTGCTTTGGCATTCACTTCGGGACTATGATTGTGTCCGGAGCTCAAACCGCGCGGCGTGCCATGAAGGTGACCAGTCCTTGATAAGGGCCTATCGACGAGACGGAAGTGCCGAGGTCATCGGCACCGAGCCGCAAACCAGCCAATTCCCCGAAGACATTGTCTGGATCGACCTGATCAAGCCGAGCCGTGATGAAGAGCAGTTCGTCGAGAGCTGCATCGGCATTCAGCTTCCGACACCTGAGGAACTGAAGGACATCGAACCATCAAGTCGCCTCTATGTCGAAAACGAGGCGATCTACATGACGGCCTCGCTGATCTACCGCGCCGATTCCAGCCATCCGCTGCTGACGGATGTCGCCTTCATCCTCTATCGCGGTCGCCTGATCACCATCCGCTATGCCGAGCCGAAGGCCTTCGCGCTGTTCAGCGCCAACCTTCTGCGCCTCAATGGCCAGTGTGATACGGGTGCCAAGCTGCTCGGTCATCTCCTGGAGACCGTAGTCGACCGGACGGCGGAAATCCTCGAGACAGTGGTCTCGCGCCTCGATTCGCTGTCGATCACCATCTTCGTCAACCGCAAGGCGGCCAAACGTCGGCCGCCGCGTTTCCTTGAGGACAAGCTGCTCGATATTGCCAGCCATCATCAGCTGATCAGCAAGCTGCGCGACAGTCTCGTGTCGTTGTCGCGCCTCGTCATATTCCTCCAGTCTCAGCCGGTTGTTCGGCGAGAGGAAGAGGCCGCCGAACTCTGTATCATCGTCGCGCGTGACATCCAGTCGCTCGGCGAACATACCGCCTTTGTCGGCAACAACATCACCTTCATGCTTGATGCCTCGCTCGGCCTGATCAATGTCGAGCAGAATGCCATCATCAAAATCTTCTCGATTGCTTCGGTGGTCTTCCTGCCCCCGACCCTTGTCGCGTCGATATACGGCATGAACTTTCAATTCATGCCGGAACTCGGATGGACAATCGGATATCCGCTGGCGCTCGTCGCCATGCTCTTGTCCGCGATCATCCCCTTCTTGTTTTTCCGTTGGAAAGGCTGGCTCTGAAGAGCCTGGAACCCCATGCAACAGATCGATCACCAGCCGGTGGCTGGCCCGAAGGATGCACGCAGTCTATTTCTTCTCGCGCTCGGCTCGGTCGGCGTCGTCTATGGCGACATCGGCACCAGCCCGCTCTATGCCTTTCGCGAGGCGCTGAAGCCGATCGGCGTCGATGGCATCACCCGCGTCGAGATCATTGGCCTCATCTCCTTGATGATCTGGTCCCTGACGATCATCGTGACGCTGAAATACGTCCTCTTCCTGCTGCGCGCCGATAATGACGGCGAAGGCGGCACGCTGTCGCTGCTGGCGCTTCTGTCGAAAACCGCCAACGGCCACGGCCCGATCCTGATGGCGCTCGGCCTCATCGGTGCGGCGCTCTTTCTCGGCGATTCCATGATCACACCGGCCTTGTCGGTGTTATCTGCCGTCGAAGGCCTGAAGCTGGTCGCGCCCGACATGGCCGATTTCATCGTGCCGATTTCGCTTGCCATCCTGATCGGGCTCTTTGCCGTGCAGTCGCGCGGCACGGGGGCCATGGCCCGCTTCTTCGGTCCGATCACGGCCCTCTGGTTCCTCGTCATGGCCGCCGGCGGCATCATCCACATCTTCGACGACCTCGGCATTTTTGCGGCCTTCAATCCCTGGTACGCCGCGACCTTCCTTTGGCGCGAGGGGTTTCTCGGCATCGTCGTCCTCGGTGCCGTCTTCCTAACCGTCACCGGCGCTGAAGCCCTCTATGCCGATCTCGGACATTTTGGTCGCAAGCCGATCCAGCTTGCCTGGTTCTTCCTGATCTTCCCGGCGCTCGTCTTGAATTATCTCGGCCAGGGCGCGCTGGTGCTCAGCAATCCCTCGACGGCCTCCGATCCCTTCTACCTGATGTTTCCGTCCTGGGCGCTGCTCCCTGTCGTTATCCTCGCGACGTTTGCGACGATCATCGCCAGCCAGGCGGTCATCACCGGCGCCTTCTCGCTGGTGCGCCAGGCCATCCATCTCGGCTTCCTGCCGCGCATGCAGATCCTCTTCACCTCGGAAACCCAGAGCGGCCAGATCTATCTGCCCTCGGTCAATACGCTGCTGCTTGTCGGCGTGCTGACGCTTGTGCTGCTCTTCGAAAGTTCGGAAGCGCTTGCCACCGCCTATGGCATCTCGGTCACCGGCGCGATGGTCGTCACGACCATCATGGCCTTCGAATTCGTCCGCAAGAAGTGGAACTGGAGCCTGCCGCTGGCTGTCGCCGTGCTCGCCCCGCTCCTCGTGCTTGAACTGGTCTTCCTCGGCGCGAACCTTTTGAAGATCCACGACGGCGGCTATGTGCCCGTGCTCTTCGCCGCCGCCTTCACCATCGTCATGTGGACCTGGCGTCGTGGCACCGCGATCATCTTCCAGAAGACCCGGCGCGATGACGTGCCGCTCGAAACTTTCATTGCGATGGTCGAGAAGAAGGGGGAGCACGCCCCGGCCCGTGTGGCCGGCACGGCGATTTTCCTCACCAGCGATCCGACAAGGGCGCCGGCGGCACTGATGCACAACCTGAAGCACAACCATGTCATCCACGAGCGCAATATCATCCTGACCATCCGCACGCTTGGACGCCCAAGGGTGGCCGAGGAGGACCGGTTCGCGGTGGAGGAGCTGTCGGAGCGTTTCTCCCGCGTCGAGATCCGCTTCGGCTTCATGGAAACGCAGAACGTCTCGAAGACCCTGGCAAGCCTGCGCCGTGGCGGCCTGAAGTTCGACATCATGTCGACTTCCTTCTATCTCGGCCGCCGCAAGCTGGTCGCGGGTGCCGGCATGGGCATGCCGCATTGGCAGGACCGGCTCTATATCGTGCTTGCCGAAGCCGCAGCCGACCCATCGGATTACTTCCGCCTGCCGGCAAACCGGGTGATCGAACTCGGCTCGCACGTCATCATCTGAACGGCGTGGCCGCCCGCGCATGCTTCAAGACCGTCGGCATGTCCGGCGGTCTTGTCTTTTGCGAAACGCTGCTCCCGAAGCTGTGATCCGGCATTAACCAAGCATCAAGGTTAACGAGAGATATTCCTCTAATGTAATCCTGTTTGGGTTCGAAACGTCGAACCCGTGTCAGCGTGTGTTGGAGTGTGACCTTGCGTCTCAAGTTTCGTCCTTCGAAGAAGGTCCTCTCCCGACTGGAGAACTGGACCTCTCCCCTGGTCTTCGGCCTCGCGTCCTGGCTGATTTTCCCATCCGTCGCTGCCCAGGCCGACATGGCCGGTCTCTTGACCGGTCTCGATCGCGGCGCCAGCAACTGGCGCATGGTGATGACGTCCACGCCCGCCGGTTCGATCCACGAGGCCAATCTCGCCTTTTCCGAGGGCGAGGCTTCCGAGGCGCTTTCCGGTGGCGCAGGCCTCATCCTCCCCGACGGTCGCCGCATCGCCTTTGACGGCGGCAAGGCGGATCCGAGTTCACTGCCGGACGAAATGCGCGTCACCCGCGACCAGAAGAAGGGCAGGGTGGCTGTCGTCGAACCCATGCTGCCGCCGCGCGCCTTCTCGGCGGGATCAATCCTGCAACGGACAAGCTCGCTGATGGAGCCGGCGCTGAAGGTGCCATCCGTCTTTGCCCGCGAAGAAGACAAGGCCAAGCCTGTGGAACTCGCAAGCTTCTACTTCAAGCGCGAGAAGCCCCCGGTCGATCCCTCCCTGCCGAGCATGATCGCTGATCTCGTCACCAATCCCGTGCCGGACGTGCTGGCAACCGCCTATGCGCCGCCAGCCCCTGACTACGCCACGGTATCGCCCTTCGACAGCATTCTGACGGACAAGCAGGAAGACCAGGGCCGCTTCATTCCCGACATCGGGCCGAAGGATCACGCCTGGGCTGCAACCCCGCTGCCGGCCAGCGTCTTCTCGGACAAGGAGCAGAAGTGCCTGGCGGAAGGGATCTACTTCGAGGCCCGCGGCGAATCGGTGAAAGGTCAGGCAGCCGTCGCTCAGGTCATCCTCAACCGGGTGCGCAACCCGCATTATCCTGACTCCATCTGCGGCGTCGTCTACCAGAACGAGGACTGGCGCAACCGCTGCCAGTTCTCCTTCGCCTGCGACCGTATCCCCGATATCATCGCCTCGCCGCGCCACTGGAAGATCGCCAAGGAGATCGCCATGGCCGTCACCGCCGGCAAGATCTGGTTCAAGGACGTGGGCTCGGCGACCCACTACCACGCAACCTATGTCAGCCCCGCCTGGGGGCCGACGATGAAGCGAGTAGAGAAGATCGGCAAACACATCTTCTACCGCACCTATGGCGGCGGCTGGAGCTGAGATTGCTTTAGCGCAGCCGATTCAGCCAGTTGCTGAGCAAAGGCACGATCAGGAATGAGCCGAGATAGGTCAGCGGAACGCTGACGAAGATGTAGAGCATCGGCGTCAGATTGCCCTCCGGCCCGAAGGCGAAGGCTGCCTGCACGCCGATCATCCAGCCGGCGACAATGCTGATCAGGATGCGAAGAAGGAAGCGTGCCATGGTTCTCTCGTTGAGGGCTGTCGGGGAGAGCCTCCCATGGTCATAAGCCCTTCCGCAATCTCTTCGCCACGGCCCACCAGGTTCCCTGGTGACGCGAGACGCACTTCTCCGTGAATGTGGCAGATTCTGGCCCGAGCTTGCGGCCAATTGACCGGATTTGTCGTCCGTCATCTGCGTTGATTCCGCATCTTGGACTTAAGTCTATGATTTTTCGGGGTTAATTTGTGGTGAAACTTGGCGCTGTCATGCCTTGACTATGCAGGGGCTCAAAATTATGGTGCGCCCGACTTCAAAGCGGGCCAGAAGGGTTTCTATCTCGCCGTTTCTGCATTCAAATCGGGCGCGTGAATGGCCCTTGAGACAGGCAACGGGCGGAGAGAGCCATGACGGACCACCGGGAAGAAGATCTGGAAGAGCGCCGTAGACGGCTGGCCACGGAACTCGCGGAGCGGGATGCCAAGGTCAAGGACGGGGAGCGAGCCGAGATCAACGCTGATCAGACCCGCAAGGGTTACGGAATGGCGATGAAGATCTCGAGTGAATTCATCTCCGCCATCATCGTCGGTGCAATCCTGGGCTATCTTTTCGACTACTTTGTGGGTACGGGGCCTTGGGGCATGATTGTCATGCTGCTGATCGGTTTCTGCGCCGGCGTGTTGAACGTCATGCGCGTCGTCGGGATCGTGGCCTCGCCGCATCCGGCCGATCGCAGGATGGACTTTAGAGACAAGGGCGACGGCCGCTGACGCGCCAGCCTGAATGAGAATAGACCGCCTCGGCGGCGAAAGCGAAAGAGCAGAACGTGGCAAACGATCCTACTCATCAGTTCCTGGTCCAGAAGATTGTCCCGATTGAAATCGGCGGAATTGATTTCTCGTTCACCAACGCTTCGCTGTTCATGGTTGCGACCGTCGCCGCCGCATCGAGCTTCCTCTACTTGTCGACCTCGAATCGCGGCCTGATCCCGACCCGGATGCAGTCGGTCGCCGAGATGGCCTATGAGTTCATCGCCTCGATGCTGCGCGAAGGTGCTGGCTCCAAGGGCATGCACTTCTTCCCGATGGTCTTCTCGCTGTTCATGTTCGTCCTGACGGCGAATCTGCTCGGCATGTTCCCCTACTTCTTCACGATCACCAGCCAGATCATCGTCACCTTTGCGCTGGCCCTGTTCGTCATCCTCACGGTTCTGATCTACGGCTTCTACAAGCACGGTCTGCACTTCCTCTCGATCTTTGCGCCATCAGGCGTTCCGGGCGCGCTTCTGCCGCTCGTGTCGACGATTGAGGTCGTGTCCTTCCTGTCCCGCCCGATCAGCCTTTCAGTCCGTCTTTTCGCCAACATGCTGGCCGGTCACATCACGCTCAAGGTCTTCGCGGGCTTCGTCGTGTCGATGAGTGCTGCCGGTGCCGTCGGCGTCGCGGGCTCCATCCTGCCCCTCATCATGACGGTCGCCATGACCGCTCTCGAGTTTCTCGTTGCCTTCCTGCAGGCCTACGTCTTCGCGGTACTAACTTGCATGTACCTGAACGACGCCGTGCATGGTGGTCACTGAGAATAAAGTCGCTGGCCCCGGCCACCCGGGCGTCAAAAACAGCCGCAACAACCCATTCGAAGGAGTATCCATATGGAAGCGGAAGCAGCAAAGTACATCGGCGCGGGTCTCGCATGCCTCGGCATGGCTGGTACGTCTCTCGCTCTCGGCCGTATCTTCGGTGACTACCTGACCGGCGCACTGCGCAACCCGTCGGCTGCTGACAGCCAGTTCGGCCGTCTGGTATTCGGCTTCGCCGTTACGGAAGCTCTGGGCATCTTCTCGCTGCTCATCGCTCTCCTTCTCCTGTTCGCCGTCTAATAACGGCTGGAGTTTGGGATCACGGCGCGCCGACGAGGCAGCCGTGATCTCGCGCATTTGAGCATACACCTGGAGGTGAGCATGTTTGTGACCCCCGCCTATGCCGAGGAAAAGCCGGCAGAAGGCCAGCTTCACACGGAAACCGGCGTTGCCCACGACGCGGGCCACGGCGGCGGCGTGTTCCCGCCGTTCGATTTCTCGACCTATCCGTCGCAGCTTCTGTGGCTGGTGATCACGTTCGGCGTGTTCTACATGCTCATGCAGAAGGTCATCGTTCCGCGCGTCGGCGGCATTCTTGAGAACCGCCACGACCGCATCGCCCAGGATCTCGACGAGGCTGCTCGTCTGAAGTCTGAAGCTGATGCTGCCATCGAAACCTATGAGCGCGAATTGACGGCTGCCAAGGCGAAAGCCGGCCAGATCGCTTCTGCTGCTCGTGATGCATCCAAGGCCAAGGCCGATGCGGAGCGCGCAGCCATCGAGACGGAACTGTCCGCCAAGATCGCTGCTGCCGAAAGCCGGATCGCCGATATCAAGGCCCGTGCCTTCGCTGAAGTCGACACGATTGCCATCGACACCGTCGGTACCATCGTCGAAGAACTGATCGGCACCAAGTCGACCGCAGCCGACATCAAGGCCGCCGTCTCCGGCGTCGCCAAGCAGGGAGCGTAAGCATCATGGACGCTTCATTTTTTGCACTCGTTGCCCTCGTTCTGTTCTTCGTCCTGCTCGCCTACCTGAAGGTACCGGGCATGATGGCGAAGGCTCTCGACGAGCGCGCCGACAAGATCCGTGACGAACTTGCCGAAGCCAAGCGCCTGCGCGAAGAGGCACAGCATCTGCTGGCCGAATACCAGCGTAAGCGCAAGGAAGCCGAAGCCGAGGCCGCTGCGATCGTCGCGGCTGCCGAACGCGAGGCCGCTGCCCTGACTGCAGAAGCCAAGCAGAAGACCGAGGAGTTTGTGGCTCGCCGCAACGCTCTGTCCGAGCAGAAGATCAAGCAGGCCGAGACCGAAGCCGTGAACGCCGTTCGTGCGGCCGCCGTCGACCTCGCGATTGCTGCTGCCGAAAAGGTGCTGGCGAAGAAGGCCGATGAGGCTGTTCAGCAGACACTGTTCAAGGCCTCTGTTGCTGACGTAAAGTCGCGGCTGAACTGAGTTCGGCGCGATCGCCCACGAGGCAGTCTGATTTCTGACGCCCCGATCGGTTCGCCGGTCGGGGCGTTTGTTTTTGGGGGAGATGGCATGGCCGCGAAGTTAAAGTCGATCTCTCTCGTCGTGGTGACGCTCATCACGCTTGTGCCGGCTGGGGCCGTGGTCAGCGAGGAAAGGCTCGAATGGATCGGCTGGAGCGGCGAGGGGGCCGCGTCGCTCGTCTATGGCATCGCCAACAGCGACCATGTGATCTTGTCCCTTGCTTGCCAACAGGGCGGAGGGCCTGTCATGCTGGTCTATCCGCATGAGCCGAAGGGGGCAGAGGACGGCGCGTTCTACAGCCTTGATCTGCGCAGCGATGACCGCAATCTGACAATCAGCACGAAGGGCGTCCGGCTTGAGATGGATGATCTCTTCATCCTCGAAGGTGAACTGCAAAGGAAGGTCGATCTGGTGGGCCTTCTGAATGGCGGAGAGACACTGACCGTCGTGGTGGGGCAGGACGTGACGGAATTGCCGCTGGCAGGTGCGTCTGTCGCAGGCTCCGCCTTCTTGGAGGTCTGCGGTCGCTGAGCGTGCTTCCTGCAAGCGCCTTGATCACGGTGCCGGGGCGGCCTCTTGGTCGCGCTTGAGGGGCCGGAAGCTCATTCGGTGCAGCGGGCAGGGGCCATGGGTGACAATGGCGCTCCGATGGCGATCCGTCCCATAACCTGCATGCACCTCGAAGCCATAGTCCGGATAAACGAGGCCGGCGCGCGCCATCATGCGGTCGCGCATCACCTTGGCAATGATCGACGCTGCCGCGATCGACACGGAGCGGGCATCCCCCTTGACGACGGCTTCGCCGCTGCAGGTGAGACCCATGGGAACATCCCGGCCATCGGTGAGCACATGGCGGGCTTCCAGGTCGAGACCGGCGACAGCCCTTCGCATGGCATCGAGGCTTGCCTTGCGGATATCAATGAGGTCGATGCGCTTCGGTGAGGAGGAAGCAATCGAGACCACAGCGCATTCCAGGATCTGCTGGTACAGCGCTTCCCGCTGCACAGCCGAGAGCTTCTTGGAATCGTTCAGCCCCTCGGGGATACGCTTTGGATCCAGGATGACGGCTGCCGCGACCACAGGCCCCGCCAGAGGCCCTCGCCCGGCCTCGTCGGTGCCAGCAACCGGCCACAGGCCCTTTCGTTTCGCACGGCTCTCCAGCGAGAAATCCGGAACGAGCGGCAGGTCGGGGAAGAGACCAGGAGAATCGGGTGGCGTGCGACGTTTCATGCGGCAGAAATCGCACGCGCACCCGACCTCCTGCAAGTCCCCGGTCCCGATCGCCAATCATGGCGACAGGGGCGGCTTACCAGGGACTACATCCGGTGCGAGGCGGCGGACAACAGCACCGGAATACAAAACAAACCCAATTCAGAGCAGTGAGAGCTGAACTCCGTCGCTGTTGGGCGAGACGAACAGATCTTCCCTGAGATGCAGACTGCGCCGCATCAGACCGAGCCTTTTCGTTGCCATTTCGAAGCGGCGGCTGATCTGCCAGGCATAGGGACCGGCCCCCTTCATCCGCTTGCCGAATTCGGCATCGTAATCCTTGCCGTCACGCATCGAGCGCACCAGCGACATCACATGCCGATAGCGATCCGGATAGTTCTGCAGCAGCCAGTCACGGAACAGCGGGCTCACTTCCAGCGGCAGGCGCAGCAGCACGTAGCTCGCCTCGGACGCACCGGCGGCCTTGCCGCTGTCGAGAATGCGCTCGATCTCGTGGTCGTTGAGAGCCGGGATCACCGGCGCCATCATCACGGCCACCGGAATACCGGCTTCAGACAGCGCCTTGATCGCTTCCAGCCGCTTGGTCGGGGTGGAGGCCCGTGGCTCCATGCTGCGGGCCAGCTTTCGGTCGAGCGTCGTCACCGAGATGCCGACCTTGACCAGGCCACGCTCCGCCATCGACTTCAGGATATCGACATCGCGCAGGATCAGCGCCGACTTGGTCACGATCACGACGGGATGGTTCGCCTTGTCCAGGATCTCCAGGATCTGCCGCATGATGCGCCATTCCCGCTCGATCGGCTGGTAGGGATCGGTATTGGTGCCGATCGCAATCGGCTTCACCCTGTAGCCCGGCTTCGACAGCTCCCGCTCCAGGAGGCGGGGCGCATCCGGCTTGGCAAACAGCTTGGCCTCGAAGTCGAGACCGGCAGACAGGCCCATATAGCTATGCGTCGGCCGGGCGAAGCAATAGATGCAGCCGTGTTCGCAACCCCTGTAAGGATTGATCGAGCGATCGAAGGGAATGTCAGGTGAATCGTTGCGGGTAATGACCGTGCGCGGCTTTTCGACCTGCACCTCGGTCTTGAAGGGCGGCATGTCCTCGAGCATCTGCCAGCCGTCATCAACGGCGACACGCTCAAGTGTCTCGAACCGGCCTGCCGGATTGATGCCGGCCGCGCGTCCACGACGCCGATCGATCTCGATCCGCATGCCCGAAGCGCTCATCAGGGCATCGGCAATATCTGCCGTATTGCCGGGCTGAAAGGCAGCCTGGCTCACAAGAGACAGCTCGTTCATGTTTGCTCCTCGCAGGTTTTCCGCCCCGCTTGATGACTTTATTCCTAACGCTGAAAGGAGAACAATGCAAGAACAAACTTCAAGAAACTGTTTGTGGCAAAACTTTGTGCAATGCGATAGATGTAGGCAATGTTGACAGTCATCATGGAATGCCACGATCAGGAGCCCGAACTTGCACAGACCTTGTCCGTGCTGGTTGCCGGTGCCATTGAAGGCCTTGTCAGCGATGTCATCGTGCTGGATCACGGTTCTCAGGACGGTTCGTCCTTCGTCGCCGATGCCGCCGGTTGCCGCTTTTATCAGCAATGGGACATGAAGGAGTTGCTGGCGACGGCGCGCGGTGAATGGCTGCTGCTGATTGAGCCCGGTGCTCGCCTGGGCCAGGGCTGGATCGATGAGGTCGCCGAATACATTGCCCTCAACAAGGCGCCGGCGCACTTCTCCGAATCGCGCCTTTACCGACTGCCCTTCTATCGGCGCCTGACCCGCAGCCGTCCTCTGCTGGAGAACGGTCTGCTCATTCCCAAGCGCCAGGCGCAGGGGCTGGCGGGAGAGGGGCAGGAGTTGCTGCAGCTGGCACGTGGCCACAAGCCACGTCGATTGGCGTCCGAGATTATCCCGTCCTGGGTCGCCCGCGAAGCGCGCCGCTGATCAGCCCAGGCTGCGCTTCAGGTGCTCGTCGAGCCTGGGCATGATTTCTACGAAATTGCAGGGCATGTGCCGATAGTCGAGCTGCAGCTTGATGATGCCGTCCCAGGCATCCTTGCAGGCGCCGGGCGAGCCCGGCAGCACGAAGATGAAGGTGGCATTCGCCACGCCGCCGGTCGCTCGCGACTGAATCGTCGACGTCCCGATCTTGTCATAGGAGATCCGGTGGAAGACCTCCGAGAAACCGTCCATGCGCTTCTCGAACAGCGGCTCCAGAGCCTCAGGCGTCACGTCCCGCCCCGTAAACCCTGTGCCGCCGGTCGTGATGACAACATCGATCTCCGGCGTCTTCGTCCAGGCCTCGACCTGTGCCCGGATCGCCGCCTTGTCGTCCTTCACGATAGCGCGGGCGATGAGCCGATGCCCGGCCTCTTCAATGCGTGCGACGAGCGTATCCCCCGACTTGTCGTCGGCAAGGCTGCGCGTATCCGAAACGGTGAGCACGGCAATGCCCACGGGAATGAAGGGACGGCTCTCGTCGATGCGGCTCATCAGGCGTCTCCCGGAACGGTGCGTGTGAGCAGCACATACCAGTTCGGCCGGTAGACCGATAGCGCAAGCGCTGCCTTCATCGCCGCCGCCTCGGTATCGTAGAGCCCGAAACAGGTGGCCCCGGAGCCGGACATCCGCACGTATCCGGCAAGGCTCTGGCGAAGCAGATCGCAGGCCTCGGCGATCTCGGGCTCCAGTGTCTCTGCCGGCGGCTGCAGGTCGTTGCGCAGAGCGGAGAGCGACTGCATCCATTGCGACACATTGGTCGCAACCGCGAGCTCGCCGATCGGGTCGTTGTCGCGCCGCTGAAGGCTGCGGAAGATTTCAGGCGTTGACACCGGCTTCAGCGGATTGACGAGCACCAGCGGCACGGCAGGCATGGCAACTGCCTCGATAGCCTCACCGATCCCACGTGCGCGCAGCGGCGTCGAGGCAAGACACATCGGCACATCCGCCCCCAGCTTCAGGGCGATCTGTTGCAAGGTCTCGGGCGGCAGATGCGCGTTCCAAAGCCTCAAAAGACCCCGCAGCGTGGCCGCCGCATCGGCAGAACCGCCGCCGATGCCGGATGCGATCGGCAGGCTCTTGTCGAGGAGAATGGAAACCGGGCCATGCGGCTGGCCATGGTCATGAAGGGCGGCCCGCAACAGGTCGCGCGCCTTCAGAACAAGATTGTCGTCCTCTGAAAGTCCCAAGGCGAAGCGACCCACGACACGAAAGCTGTCGCTCTCCGATGCTTCAAAGGCCAGTTCGTCGCCGTCTTCGGCAAAGGTCACGAGACTGTCGAGCAGGTGATAGCCGTCGTCGCGCCGGCCCGTCACATGCAAAGCGAGGTTGATCTTGGCCGGAGCCGTCTCGACGATCCGCTCCGGCCGGCGCTCTGCAACAGGGGTCATGCGGATTAGGTCTTCTTATCGTCTTTCTTGGGCTCTTCGACCGGCGTGGTCTCCACCTTGGCCGCATCGGCCTCGATCGGCGGCAGGCCCTTGTTGATCTTCGCCTGGATCTTCGGAACTTCAATTTCCTCCGGCTCGGAGGCCAGCGCCCGCTTCCACTGATACTTGGCTTCGAGCTTGCGGCCGACGCGCCAATAGGCGTCGCCCAGGTGATCGTTGATCGTCGCATCGCCGGCGCGCAGTTCGACCGCCCGCTCCAGCTCGACAACCGCCTCTTCGAAGCGACCGAGGCGATAATAGGCCCAGCCAAGCGAGTCGACGATGTAGCCGTCATCGGGCCGCAGCTCGACGGCCTTCTTGATCATCTCCAAGCCTTCCTGGAGGTTGCGGTTCATGTCGACCCAGGAATAACCGAGATAGTTCAGAACCTGCGGCTGATCGGGATTGAGTTCCAGCGCCTTGTGGAAGTTTGGCTCGGCCTTGTCCCACTTTTTCAGGCGTTCATAGGCAATGCCGCGCTGGAAGAAGACCGACCAGTGATTGCGCGCAGGATTGGGGCCGATGATCTCGACTGCCTTGTCGTAATTGTCAGCCATGGCCGCATAGTCCTTGGCATCGGACAGCACGCTGCCATAGGCGAGGTAGCTGCGGATATCCTTGGGATCGGAGGCGATCAACGCCTGCAGATGCTCGCGTGCTTCCTTCACCTTGCCGGTTTCGGCCAGCGTCAGACCGAGCTGCAGCTCGGAAATCCGCCGCATCGGCGACGTTTCCGGAACCTGGCGATAGAAGGCGATCGCCTTTTCCGGCTGCTTGGCGTTCTCGGCGATGCCACCGAGCAGGATCAGCGTATCCGCCGCTTCCTTGTCCAGTGCATGCGAGAGCTGAAGATACAGCATCACGGTGTCTTCCGCGCCTTCGCGGTTAAGCGCGCCACCGATCGAGAAGAGCACGCCCGCAGCCCCCTGAGCCGCCGAGGTGACGACCGGCTTCGGCTGGCGACCGGCCTCGATTTCGTCGCGCAGTGCCTTGAACGGGGCGAAATTGGTAATCAGCTCGTCGCCGGCCGCAAGCGCGTCGAGCGCCTTCTGCTTGTTGCCCGCCTTGGCCTCCAGTGTCGCAAGCGCAATGACGGCGCGCGCAAAGGTGTCGGGTGCGGTCGCGCCGCCGTTGCGGTCGGTCACCGTCTCGGTCAGGGCCCTGCGTGCTGCGTCGATATCTCCGGTCATCGCGGCCATGACACCGACATTGTAGTTGCGGAAGATGCCATACCAGCTCGGGCCTTCGAGATCTTCAACGAGCTTGAGCGCATCCTTGCCATTGCCATCGCCGACCTTGGTCCAGGCAATCAGCAACTGGTTCATCAGCCGGTCGAGATCGTTCGGCCCTTGATACTTGAAGTGATCCAGAGCCTCGGAATAGTCACCGTCGCGGATCGCGCGAAAACCGAGGGCCACAGAGGTCACCCGCTCCACTGCGGGGTCCTTCTCCAGAACCTTGGCCAGTTCCGCACCTTCGTCGAACTCGCCGTTCATGAATAGCGCGATCATCAGGCGCTGCTGCAATTCCAGCTCATCAGGCGTGAATTCCAGCGCCTTCTTGTAGAGCTTCACGGCATTGGAATAGTCGCGATCGGTTTCCGCTGTCCGGGCTGCCAGAAAGGCGCCGGCAAAGGAATCGACACTGCCGATATCGAAATTCTCCGCTTCTTCCGTCTGCACGGGCGATGCCGCCGCAGCAATCGGTGCCTGCGAGACGCTCAGAAGCAGCGCGAGCGCGGTGCCGGCGAGATAGCGAAGGGCGGAGCTTTGCCGCATGAAAGAGCCTTTCAACAACCGAGAACGAGCGCGTTTCGCCCGCGCAGGGACGATACCCGATGATTCACGGACAGAATGGCTTTTTTGAAGCAGCCCCGCAAGGCGATCGCGGTCTCTGCGTCAATTCACGCGGGAAATGCAGAAATCGATCACGTCGTTTAGCGCACTCTTCCATGGCGTTTCCGGCAGGGGCGCGAGTGCATCCCTTGCGATCGTGCCATAATGTTGCGCTCGCTGGATCGTTTCCGACAATGCGCCATATTTGCCGATTAGGCCGAGCGCCTTTTCGAGCCTGAAATCGTCGTTCTGCCCGCCTTCGATCGATTCCTTCCAGAATTCCCGTTCCGCCGTCGTGCCCCGTCGATAGGAGAGGATGACCGGAAGCGTGATCTTGCCTTCGCGGAAATCGTCGCCGACATTCTTGCCGGTCTCGGCTGCCTTGCCGCCATAGTCGAGCACGTCATCGACCAGCTGGAAGGCGAGGCCGAGATTCATGCCATAGGATTTCATCGCGCTGCGCGTTGCGCGATCAGTACCGGCAACGATCGGACCGACTTCGGCGGCAGCTGCAAAGAGCGCTGCCGTCTTGGCGCGGATGACGGCGAGATAGTCGTCTTCCGTCGTCTCCATGTTCTTGGCGACGGAAAGCTGCAGCACCTCACCCTCGGCGATCACGCAGGCTGCCGTCGAGAGCACGTCGAGTGCATCGAGCGACCCGACCTCGACCATCATGCGAAATGCCTGGCCAAGCAGGAAGTCGCCGACGAGCACGCTCGCCTGGTTGCCCCAGATGGTGCGCGCAGTGGACTTGCCGCGGCGCAGGTCGCTTTCGTCCACGACGTCGTCGTGAAGCAGCGTCGCCGTATGCATGAATTCGACCGAAGTCGCGAGCTTGATGTGATGCTCACCCTCGTAGCCGAACATCGAAGCCGTCGCCAGCGTCAGCATCGGCCGCAAGCGCTTGCCGCCGGACGAGATCAGGTGGTTGGCGACCTCGGGGATCATCTGCACGTCGGAGCCGGCCTTCGACAGGATCAGCTGATTGACGCGCTCCATGCCGCTTTTCGTCAGGTCCACCAGAGGCTTGACGGATGCCTGTTTGTTTTTGCTTTCCTCAAGCGGTATGACTACGCCCAACGCACCGGACTCCTGTTCAGTTTGGTTGCCGACCATAAAAAGGCCGGAAGGCCACGGCAAGGGGCGAATTGCCTCTGTCGGGGGCTGGAACACGGTTTTACCTGTTAACAGTGAGTTCCGAAATCGATGCATGAGATCATCCGCAGCAACGACGTCGTCCTGCTTTCCTTCGCCGAGAGCCTGATGCGGGACGCCGGCATCGCCTCGATGATCGCCGACCAGTCGATGAGCATACTCGAAGGTTCGCTTGGCATGTTGCAGCGTCGCCTGCTGGTCGATTCCGATTGCGTCGACCAGGCCCGCCGCATTCTCACCGATGCCGGCCTCGGGGCAGAACTGCGCGACCGCGAGATGTGAGAGCGCCATGGCGGCAAGCGTAGACCCTATCTTCGACAAGTCCGTGTCCGAGACGATCGACGCCTTTCATCGCGGCCGTTTCCATCTCGTCCAGCCCGTCGGGCGCGGCCACCGTGCCGGCATGGATGCCATGATGCTCGCCTGCCTGGTGGATGATGATCGGCCGATCAGGATCGCCGATCTCGGAGCGGGTGCAGGGGCAGCGGGGCTCGCCGTGGCGGCCCGTCTGCCGAAGGCCTCGGTCGTGCTTGTCGAACGCTCCGCCGACATGGCCGGTTTCGCCCGCAAGAGCCTGGCTCTGCCCGAAAACGCCGAGCTTGCGACGCGGGCCGAGGTCATAGAGGCCGATGTCACGCTGACCGGCCGGGCACGCCTCGCAGTCGGACTTGTCGATAACAGCTTCCACCACGTCATCATGAACCCGCCCTTCAACGACCCTGGCGATCGCAAGACGCCGGATACCCTGAAGGCCGAGGCCCATGCGATGACCGAAAACCTCTTCGAAAGCTGGATCCGCACCGCCGGCGCGATTGCGATGCCGGGTGGCCAACTCTCGCTGATCGCACGCCCCCAGTCGATCGCCGAGATCATCGCGGCCTGCGGCAGGCGCTTCGGCGGTGTCGAGATCACCGCCATACATCCGCGCGAAGGGGAAAACGCGACCCGCATCCTCGTCACGGCGATCAAGGGATCGCGCGCCCGTCTGCAGATGCGCGCGCCGCTGCTGATGCATGATCGTGCCGACAGCCATGCCTTTGCCCCGGTGGTCGATGATTTGAACAATGGTCGCGCCGGCTATTCACGGCTTCGTTGAAAAGGCTGATTTTTCGCCCGCACCATTGTGTTCGGTCCGCGGCTCCTTACATCTCCGGTCAGAGTTGAGATCGTGAGGAGTTGAAACGCGACCATGGCAGACTTTCTGAAACGGCTGGTTCCCAAGCGCTTCCAGAAGAAGGGCGTCGTCATTCCGGTCGTCAGGCTGCACGGGCCGATCATGAGTGGCGGTTCGCGCTTTCGCCCTGCACTGAACCTCGCCTCGATTGCCGGCCAGCTGGAAAAGGCCTTCTCGATGAAGGAGAGCCCCGCCGTGGCGCTCTCGATCAATTCGCCGGGCGGTTCGCCCGTCCAGTCGCGCATGATCTACGACCGCATTCGCGCACTCGCCGAAGAGAAGAACAAGCGCGTACTGGTCTTCATCGAGGATGTCGCAGCCTCCGGCGGTTACATGATCGCCATTGCAGGAGACGAGATTATCGCCGACGCGACCTCCATCGTCGGCTCGATCGGTGTGGTCTCCGGTGGCTTCGGCTTCCCCGAACTGCTTAAGAAGATCGGCGTCGAGCGCCGCGTCTACACGTCAGGCGAGAACAAAGTGATCCTCGATCCTTTCCAGCCGGAAAAGGAGAGCGACATCGAATACCTCAAGACCCTGCAGGCGGAGATCCACGAGATATTCATCGACATGGTGAAGGCCCGTCGCGGCACGCAGCTGGCGGATGATCCCGCCCTGTTTTCCGGTCTGTTCTGGACCGGCCGCAAGGGCCTCGAACTTGGACTTGTCGACCGCCTGGGCGGCATGCGCGAGGAGATCAGGACGCGCTACGGCAAGGATGCCCGCCTCGAGCTGGTCGGTGCCCAGAAAGGCCTCTTTGGCCGCCGTGCCCCTGGTATCGGCGCCTTCGGTCCTGTCGACCAGATCGCCGCACAGGCCGTTGCCGGTCTTGCCGAGACGCTTGAAGAGAAGGCACTATGGGGCCGCTACGGTCTCTGATCGAAGCAAAGGACGACGGCTGACGGGCGAGGGGACATGGCGCAGCTGATATTTCTGACGATACTGGTGGGCGGTGCCTGGCTGCTCTATAACCGCTTCGTTGCCGATGCGGAGAAACTGGCGGCCAAGTCGCGCGCCGAGGAAAAGGAGCGCGAGAACCAGGCGATCGGAACACTGATCGAGGATCCGGAAACAGGCGAATACCGCCCCCGTCGCGAGGATGATGACTGATTGTTCTATACCTCAATCGCGGCATAACCGATTGACCCGACGGCCTGAGCGTGGCACTCGTCCGCAACGAACGCAACCTGATCCCGAAGATGACCATGACCGCTCCGCTCGCCCCCCACATGGACCCCAAGCGTTCCTTTCAGGCGCTGATCCTGACGCTGCACGCCTATTGGGCCGACAAGGGCTGTGCGGTCCTTCAGCCCTATGACATGGAAGTCGGCGCCGGCACCTTCCATCCGGCGACCACGCTTCGGGCACTCGGCCCCAAGCCCTGGCGTGCCGCCTATGTTCAGCCATCCCGCCGCCCGTCTGATGGACGCTATGGCGAGAACCCCAACCGGCTGCAGCACTACTACCAGTACCAGGTCATCCTGAAGCCCAACCCGTCCAACCTGCAGGAGCTCTATCTCGGCTCGCTGAAGGCGATCGGCCTTGATCCGCTGCTGCATGACATCCGCTTTGTCGAGGACGACTGGGAAAGCCCGACGCTGGGAGCCTGGGGTCTCGGCTGGGAATGCTGGTGCGACGGTATGGAAGTCTCGCAGTTCACCTACTTCCAGGCCGTCTGCGGCATCGATTGCTCGCCGGTCGCGGGCGAACTGACCTATGGTCTCGAGCGCCTCGCCATGTATGTCCAGGGCGTCGATAGCATCTACGATATCAATTACAACGGTCGCGAAGGCGAGGAGAAGATCTCCTATGGCGACGTCTTCCTGCAGGCCGAGCAGGAATATTCCCGCCACAATTTCGAATTCGCCAACACCGAGATGCTGCATCGCCACTTCATCGATGCCGAGAAGGAATGCCAGGCCCTGCTCGCCGCCGGCGCGCCCTCGGACTCGGAAAACCAGCGTCTGCATAAATGCGTCTTCCCGGCCTATGACCAGTGCATCAAGGCCAGCCACATCTTCAACCTGCTCGACGCCCGTGGCGTCATCTCGGTCACCGAGCGCCAGGCCTATATCGGCCGCGTCCGGGCGCTGGCAAAAAGCTGCGGCGAGGCGTTTCTGCTGACCGATGCCGGTGGGGCCAATTTCGGCCGGGCGGCGTAAGTGCCCAGAGGGGGCTTCGGCCCCGCTTCAAGTGTCGATTTGAAGCAACCTTGAATTGAAGGTGATCTTGGTTAGAATCCCCTCGATTCATGGAAAGGGGTCTTGATGAATACTGCTCGTTCTCTTGTGTTTCTCGCGACACTTTCAATCTCGCTGGCATCGGCTGCTGGCTTGGTGCGCGCCGAAACATCCGATTGGATGTCGGGCAAGGTCGTTTTCAAATACGCTGACAAGCTCGGCGCTAACGGCATGATCGTTACCAAGATGGAATGCAAGGATAGCGGCGAGCGTGGGCTGGGCGTCGAAAGTGCCCTGGTACGGTTGCATTACAAGCCGAACAGCCAGAACATCGACTGGCGCATTGACGGCTGGAACAACCTTGAAGAAAACAAGAAATACTGGGCAGGCCGAGGCTTCGAGCTGGCCTCCTATACCGTATTCAGGCGCGCCAAGTCGGGATTGCGGCTGTTCTGCACCGTCTATAACGAAAAGTGACGCACACGGGCGCGCATTGTCCGATGGTTGATGCGCGCCGAAAGTTGTCGCCCTAAAATTCCAGCCCCGCCGCCACCCGGTTCTCGATCCTGACCACAAGTCCGTGGATTTTCGCCATCAGCACGTCGAAGTCGATCGGCTTGGTCAGATAGCTCTCGGCACCGGCGCCCAGTCCCTCGATCATCTTTTCCCGGTCGGCGAGCGCCGTGAGGAAGAGGAAGGGCATGTTGGCGAATTGCGGATGGTTGATCTGCAACTCGCCGAGCATCGCGATCCCGTCCATCTCCGGCATGGTGATGTCGGAGATCACGATGTCGGGCCTATGGGACAGGATCTTGTCGAGGCCCTCTTTGCCGTTTTCGGCCTGCAGCACGCGAATTCCGGCATCCTCCAGTTCCTCAACGATCAGTTCCCGGACGTCTCTTTCGTCTTCGACGCAAAGCACGGTGATCATGGAATTCTCCTTTTCTGGCCAATGGTTCAAGCGGCGCTGACTTCCGGCGCCATGTCGGTTGTCTCGCGCGCCGCCGGTCCCTGGACCGGCAGCACGAGTGTAAAGCAGGTGCCCTTGCCGCGTTCGCTTTCGACGAAGATGTCCCCATCGTGCAGGGTGACGATCTGCTTGACGAGCGACAGGCCGATCCCCGTGCCGGCGATGCCGGTTGAGGTGCGGGCGCGGAAATAGGGCTGGAAGAGCTTCGGCACGTCCTCAGCGTCGATGCCGACGCCTTCGTCCTTGACGGAGAGGAAGACGAAACCATCCTCCTCCCAACCGCGAATGGTGATGTCAGGCGCGCGCGGTGCATATTTGACCGCGTTGGACAAAAGGTTGGTCAGCACCTGCGATATCGCCAGCGCGTCACAGCGGATGACCGGCGGCAACGCCTCGATTTCGGCATCGAAACGGTGATGCTGGGAGGATAGCTTCTGCCGTTTGATGGCCTGCTCGATCAGCTTGTTGACGGCGCAATCCACCAGCGAAAGCTCGATCTTGCCGGTGTCGATCCGCCCGGCCGACAGGAAGCTCTCCATCAGTTCCACCATGCGCGCCACGGCCGAACGGATCTGCTGTGTTTTGTCGGAAAGAAAGCGCGTTTCCATTTCTCCCTTTTTGCGCTGGATGCGCTGGGCCGCCCCATCGATGATGGCGAGCGGTGTGCGGAACTCGTGGCTGGTCATCGCCACGAACTGCCGCTGCATGGCGTTGATGTTCTTTTCCTGCTGCAGCGCCTCTTCAAGCGCCGCCGCCTGGGCTGCGATCTCTGCTGTACGGTGGCGTACGGTCTTTTCCAGCTCGTCGCGGTTGCGGATAAGCTCCTTTTCTGCCCGCTTGCGCAGCGTGATATCTGTATAACTCAGCACATAGCCGCCGTTCGACAGCGGCTCGGAGCGGACCGCCAGCACCTTGCCGCTCTTGCGTTCGCGTTCGAAGCTGTAGGGCAGGCCAAGGGCTGCCTGTTCGACCCGCTCCCGCACCATCGCCTCGGCGTCGCCATCGCCCCATTCGCCGCGGCTGGCATTGTAGCGCAGGATATCCTCGAACTTGGAACCCGGCGGGAACATCTCCGGCGGAATGTTCATCAGGTCGTAGAGCCGGCGGTTCGCCATCAGCAGGCGCGAGCGGTTGTCGAAAACGCCGATTCCACCGGGTATGGCATCGAACACCTGCTCCAGAAGCCCGAAGGCCTTGCGCTGGTCGGCGGTTGCGATCGCGACCTCCGCGAAGAGGTCGGAGGACGGGCCGCGAATGCGCCAGACATGCACCTTGACCGGATAGACCGTCCCGTTCCGGCGCCGCTGGATTGCATCGAAGGTCACGCTGCGGGCGCTGCCGTCGACAAGCGGCATGAGCTTGGTGCGGTAGTCCAGTTCCGAAAGCCCGACCTTCAGCGAAGCGGGTGTCATGCCGGCGAGCGCTTCGGCGGAGTAGCCTGTCCGCACGCTCGCGGTCGCGTTTGTTCGGTTGATCGTGAAACGTTGCGGCTCGAAGATGTAGATCTCGTCAGTTGACAGCTCGACCATGTCGATGAGCGAGGCCGCACAGCCATTGCGTTGCTGGATGACGGGACCGAGCTCCTGCGCAAGCAGGCGGAGCGCCGACAGGCTCTCCATGTTGATGGGTCTTTCGCTGCGACTGAAAAAGACGGCCGTGCCGAAATCTGGGTCGCCCACGCCCGAGATTGGTATCCAGTAGGGAATGAGGTCTTCCCGCTCCGCAATACATTCCGGCATGCGCGCGCCCGGCGGCAGGTCGAGCGGCAACTCCATTTGGTCTGCCGCGTTGTGGTGAAAGAGCCGCTGCCGGTCCTGCTTCGGCTCGCGGATGTAGATGGCCGCGATGTTGGAAAGGTCCAGCTGCGGCAATGAGGTCAGGACCGTGAGCATGTCCTTCAGCGTCTCGCTAAGCCGGCGTTCGGGGATCGCCGCCTTGAGCATGTCGCGGCTTGCGAGGATCGCCCACAGGGGCAGGTTATTCCAGGTCGTTGCTTGCATGCGACAGCTCCGCTGCAAAACCTCTTGAGCCTCCATATTAGCGGTCACCGATTAACGGAGCGGTTCACGGTTTCCCTCAATTTGAACCATCCGGCGTATCATTCCCGCACGCTTTCGGTGTCGATCGGGTGCAACTTGGATCATGACTTTCACGTGATGAACCGCTAACGTGCCGCGAATTATGCTGGGAGCCCGCTATCCATGTTCACGACACTGGCCATTCTCGCCGCCATCGGCGCTTATCTCGTCTTCGTCTACAACGGCCTGGTCAAGGCCCGGCAGATGGCCGAGGAAGCCTGGTCGGGCATCGATGTGCAGCTGAAGCGCCGCGCTGATCTCATCCCCAACCTGATCGAGACCGTGAAGGGTTATGCCGGCCATGAAAAGGGCACGCTCGAAAGCGTCGTCGAGCTGCGCAACAAGGCCCAGGCCGTGCCGGCGGGAGATGTCGCGGGCCGTGCAGCAGCCGAAGGCCTGCTGGGGGCAGCGCTCGGCAAGATCATTGCGCTCGCCGAAGCCTATCCGGACCTGAAGGCCAACGAGAACTTCCTTGAGCTGCAGAAGTCGCTGGAAACCGTCGAAGGCGAGATCCAGATGTCGCGCCGCTATTACAATGGCGCGGCCCGTGATCTGAACGTCAAGGTCGAGAGCTTCCCCAACAACCTCGTTGCCGGCCAGTTCGGCTTCTCGAAGAAACCCTATTTCGAGATTGCCAACGAGGCCGACCGTGCGGTACCGACGGTCAAGTTCTGACGTCCACGCAAGGACGCGACAGCAGAGACCGGGATCATGACGACTGACAGTGTGACCATCCTTCCGCCCGCCCATGCCCTGACCGGCAAGGTGAGCCCTCCGGGTTCGAAATCCATCACCAACCGCGCCCTGCTTTTGGCAGGTCTGGCGAAAGGCACCAGCCGCCTGACCGGCGCGCTGAAAAGCGATGACACCCGTTACATGGCGGAAGCGCTCCGTCAGATGGGCGTGACCGTCGAGGAGCCGGATGCGACGACCTTCGTGGTGACGAGCTCTGGCGAACTCAAAGCGCCTTCCGCCCCGCTTTTCCTCGGCAATGCCGGCACGGCAACCCGCTTCCTCACCGCAGCTCTGGCACTTGGCCAGGGCCGTTACGTCGTCGATGGCGACGAGCATATGCGCAAGCGCCCGATCAAGCCGCTGGTCGAGGCCCTGCAGTCGCTCGGCGTCGCCATCGCCGCCCCATCGGGTTGCCCGCCGGTCGCGATCGACGCCAAGGGTGCCTTCAAGAAGAACCACGTCGTCATCGATGCCGGCCTGTCGAGCCAGTATGTCTCGGCCCTCCAGATGGCAGCGGCCTGCGGTTCCGAGCCGTTCACCATCGAGCTTGCCGGTGCCGATATCGGCGCCCGCGGTTACATCGACCTGACACTGTCGGCCATGCGCGCCTTCGGCGCCAGGGTCGAGCAGCCGACACCCTCGTCCTGGGTCATCGAGCCGACCGGCTATACCGCAACCGATTTCCACATCGAGCCGGATGCGTCTGCGGCCACCTATCTCTGGGGCGCGGAAGTGCTGACCAAGGGGCAGATCGACATCGGCACTGCCTCCGCCGCTTTCACCCAGCCGGATGCCAAGGCCTATGACGTGATCGCGCAGTTCCCCAACATGCCTGCCGTCATCGACGGCAGCCAGATGCAGGACGCGATCCCGACCATTGCCGTGCTCGCCGCCTTCAACGAGACGCCGGTGCGTTTCGTCGGCATCGAGAACCTGCGCGTCAAGGAATGCGACCGCATTCGCGCCGTCTCGACCGGTCTCAACAACATCCGCGAGGGCCTGGCCAAGGAAGAGGGCGACGATCTGCTCGTTTTCTCCGACCCCTCGCTCGCAGGCCAGTCGTTGCCAGCTTCAATCGACACCTTCGCCGATCACCGCATCGCCATGAGCTTTGCGCTTGCGGGCCTGAAGATCCGCGACATCACCATTCTCGACCCCGGCTGCGTGGCCAAGACCTATCCCGGCTACTGGGATGCACTCACCTCGCTCGGCGTCGACCTCGTCAGGAACGATCCGAAATGATGTCTCTCCTCCGCCTGTGCTCCGCTTTCCTTCTTGTTCTCTGGATGGCATGCGGCGCGCAGGCTGAGGAAGTCATTCGCGATTACCACGCCGACATCACCGTCTTTCCCGATGCCTCGATCGAGGTGGCGGAAACGATCACCGTCAATGCCGAGGGTGACAGGATCCAGCGCGGCATCTTCCGCGATTTCCCGCTCTATGCCCAGGATGCGCGCGGCTTTCGCCAGAAGGTCGATTTCGAACTGATTTCGGTGGAGCGCGATGGTGAGCCGGAGGCCAATCACACCGAATCCGTGACGGGTGGCATTCGCATCTATGCCGGTTCGGGCGACGTCTTCCTGCAGCCGGGTGAATACACCTACACCATCACCTACCGCACCGGCCGCCAGATCCGCTATTTCGACGACCACGATGAACTCTACTGGAACGTCACGGGCAATGGCTGGCTCTTCCCGATCGAACAGGCCAGTGCCTCGGTCTCGCTGCCTGGCGACGCGGTCCCGACAAAGACCACCTTCTTCACCGGGCCTGCTGGCTCGCAGGCTCAGAATGCCCGCGAGGTCCCTGGATCGGATGGCCTTGAGTTTCAGACCACGCAGCCACTCGGCCCTGGCGAAGGCCTGACCATCGTGCTCGCCTTCGACAAGGGCCTCGTCGCGGCACCCTCGTCGGAAGACAGCACCTGGTGGTTCATCCGCGACAACCTCAACACGATCATCGGCTTCGGCGGGCTGGCCGTCATCTTCCTCTATTACCTGCGCTCTTGGGTCGCCGTCGGCCGCGACCCGCCCAAGGGCGTCGTCGTCCCCCGCTGGGATCCGCCGGAAGGCATTTCGCCGGCGCTGGTCAACTACATCGACAACACCGGCTTCTCCGGTGCCGGCTGGACCGCACTCTCCGCCGCCGCGCTCAATCTTGCGGTCGGCGGTTATGTCGAACTTGACGATCTCGACAGCAGCATCACCATCCGACGAACGAAGAAGCCGGTGGAAGGCAAGCTTCAGGCCGGTGAAGCAGCCCTCATGGCGGAAATCCCCTCTGAAGGCGACGCGCTCGTCATCGACAAGGCCAACGGAAAGAAGGTCGAGACTGTCGGCAATCGCTTCCGCCAAGCCATCGAAAAGGAGCACCGGAACAAGTATTACAAAGGCAATGCCGGCTATACCTCGCTCGGCATCGGCCTCTCGATCGCCGTCATCGCATCACTCTTCATCTTTGGCGACCTGAGCGAGGACATCTATGCGCTGATCTTCGTGCCGACCTTTTTCTCGGTCTTCTTCGGCACCTTCACGATCGGGCTGGGACGCAGCCTGCGAAAGGGACGCTCGCTGTTCAGCAAGATCATCGCCATTGTTGCGCTTGCCCTCATCGGCTTCGTCGCCCTATCGACCATGGCGCTGATGCTGATCTCTATGTGGATGGATCTCGAATCCACCCACCAGATCCCCGTCCTCATCGCCTTCGGCGGCATCCTCCTGGTGAACCTGCTCTTCTTCTACCTCATGGGCGCCCCGACCCCGCTCGGCCGTAAGCTGATGGATGGCATCGAGGGTCTGCGCATCTATCTGACGCTGGCGGAAAAGGACCGCATGAACATGGCCGGCGCGCCAAAGATGTCGCCCAGCCATTTCGAAAAGCTCCTGCCTTATGCCGTCGCCCTCGGCGTCGAAAAGCCTTGGTCCGAAACCTTCGAGACCTGGCTCGCCACCGCCGCTGCCGGTGCCGCAGCCAGCGCCTATAGCCCCGGCTGGTACCACGGCAGCAACCCCGGCGGCTTTGGCGGTCGCATCGGCGGTTTCTCCTCCTCCATGGCCTCGACGATTGCCTCCACCATCCCGACACCGCCCCCTTCCAGTTCCTCGTCCTCCTCAGGCTTCTCCGGCGGCTCCTCCGGCGGCGGCGGCGGTGGCGGTGGCGGGGGAGGGTGGTAGGCCTCGACAATTGTATCGTGTGATGATACATCTGTGATCTCGGAGGCGTGACATGATCCGGTCTTATGCGAGTGCAATGACGGAGACTGTGGCCTCTGGGAAAGCTCCGAAGGGCTTCCCTGCAGATCTTCTCAGGCGTGCGGTCGTCAAGTTGACGCTGATCGACAATGCCACCTCCCTGACAGATCTGATGCGCCCACCCGGTAACCGGCTGGAAGCTTTGAAGGGCGACCGGGATGGGCAACATTCGATCCGGATCAACGATCAATGGCGGATCTGCTTCGTCTGGTCCGACAACGGTGCCGATCAGGTCGAGATCGTCGACTACCACTGAGAAGGAGACATGCCATGACTATCGTCCTGCCGCCCGTCCATCCCGGTGAAATTCTGCGCGGCGAGTTTCTGGAGCCCATGGGCCTGAGCGCTGGCGCCCTTGCGCGCCTCTTGAACGTGCCACGCACCCGGATCGAGCGTCTGGTCGCAGAACAGACTTCCTTGACGCCCGACACGGCGCTGCGCCTTGCCCGGTATTTCGACATGTCGCCGCAGTTCTGGATGAACCTTCAGACCAGCTACGACCTGAAGACGGAAGCGAAGGCTAAAGCCTCCGAGCTTGCTACCATTCCTGTCCGAACCGACCTCACCGCCGCCTGATCCCCCGCCATTTTACACGCATCCATGGATGACTTTTACCGCGCGGCTTGCTAAGTCCGCCGCAGCCCTTTGCAACAGCTCAAAAAGTCAGACCCGATGCCCGATCTCCTGCTCGAACTCCGCTCCGAAGAAATCCCCGCCCGCATGCAGCGCAAGGCGGCTGGCGATCTGAAGAAGATGGTCACCGATGCGCTTGTCGATGCGGGCCTGACCTATGAGGGTGCGCGCGAGTACTGGACGCCGCGCCGCCTGACGCTCGATATCCGCGGCCTCACCGCCCGCTCGGCCGATATCAAGGAAGAGAAGAAGGGCCCAAGCATCTCCGCCCCCCAAGGTGCGATCGACGGCTTCCTGCGTGGCGCCGGCCTCACCTCAATTGATCAGGCGATCATCAAGACAGATCCGAAGAAGGGCGATTTCTACGTCGCCTATCTGGAAAAGCCCGGTCGGGCTGCGGAAGAAATCATCGCCGATGTCATGCCCGGCATCATCAGGGCCTTCCCCTGGCCGAAGTCGATGCGATCAGGCTTTGCCTCCATGCCCAAGGGCTCGGGCTATGGCGGCATCGAGGGCAAGGGCATGGAAAGCCTGCGCTGGGTGCGCCCGCTGCAGTCCATCGTCTGCACCTTCGGCCCCGAGCATGACGAGGTCCAGGTCATCCCCTTCGAGATCGATGGCATCGTGGCCGGCAACGTCACCTATGGCCACCGCTTCCACGCGCCCGACGCCATCACCGTCAAGCGCTTCGACGATTATGTCTCGAGCCTCGAGCGCGCCAAGGTCATCCTCGATGCCGAGCGCCGCAAGGACATGATCCTGCACGACGCCCGCGACATTGCCTTTGCCAATGGGCTGGATCTGGTCGAGGACGAGGGCCTGCTGGAGGAAGTCTCCGGCCTGGTCGAATGGCCCCAGGTTCTGCTCGGCACATTTGAAGAGGATTACCTCTCGATCCCGGCCGAGATCATCCGGCTGACGATCAAGACCAACCAGAAATGCTTTGTCGTGCGCCCGCAGGCCACCCACCTCCCCCTTGAGGGGGGAGGTCGCGCGGAAAGCGCGGGTGGGGGTGACGCCTCGACGGCAGTGGGTCACCCCACCCCGGCCCTTCGGTCCGACCCTCCCCCTCAAGGGGAGGGTGTGCTCTCCAACCATTTCATCCTGATCTCTAACATCCAGGCCACCGATGGCGGCCGCGAGATCATGCATGGCAATGGCAAGGTCGTGCGCGCCCGCCTGTCGGATGCGCTCCACTTCTGGAAGCGCGACCAGGGCGACCTGCCGGACCTCGATACGCTGAAGGCCTCGGCTGCCAAGTTCGACCTCGACCTCAAGAAGCCGCTCGACCAGCGCATGGCCAAGCTCGATGCGCTGAACGTCACCTTCCACGCCAAGCTCGGAACGCAAGGCGAGCGCGTCGCGCGCATCCGCGAACTCGCCAAGGTGCTGGCGCCGATCGTCGGCGCAGATGCTGCCCTCGTCGACCGCGCCGTGGTGCTCGCCAAGGCCGACCTGCGCACCGAAGCCGTCGGCGAATTCCCCGAACTCCAGGGCGCCATGGGCCGCAAATATGCGCTCTTACAGGGCGAAGACGCCTCCGTTGCCGCCGCCATCGAAGACCACTGGAAGCCGAACGGCCCCTCGGACCGCCTGCCGGAAGACAAGGTCGGCCTGACCGTTGCTCTCGCCGACAAACTCGACACGCTCGTCGGCTTCTGGGCGATTGACGAAAAGCCGACGGGTTCGAAGGACCCCTATGCGCTCCGTCGTGCGGCGCTGGGCGTGGTTCGGATGATTTTGGAGAAAGGTATTCGTCTCCCACTGCAGAATCTGATGAAGAAAGGCGTGATGCTGACGCTACAGAATCCAGACGGTATCAGCGGCTCAAATTACGCTGCGATTCCCGACCTCCTCTCCTTCTTCCACGACCGCCTAAAGGTCTACCTGCGCGAGCAGGGCGCCCGCCACGACATCATCGATGCCGTGCTGACGCCCGAGGCCGACGATCTCCTGATGGTCGCCCGCAAGGCCGAGGCGCTCACCGCCTTCATCACCTCGGAAGACGGCCTGAACCTGCTCGCCGGCACCAAGCGCGCCACCCAGCTGCTATCAGCCGAAGAGAAGAAGGGCACCGTGGTCGCCGATGGCGTCTCGGAAGCGCTGTTGCGCCTCGATGCCGAAAAATCGCTCTTCGCCGCAATCCAGTCCGCTTCGAAAGCGGCTGCTGAAGCCGTGGCATCGGAAGACTTCCGCTCCGCCATGCAGGCGCTCTCGACGCTGCGCGGCCCGGTCGACAAATTCTTCGAGGATGTCCTGGTCAATGACGAGGATGCCGCCATCCGCGCCAACCGCCTCGCCCTTCTGAAGGCCATCCGCGAGGCGACAGCCACGGTTGCGGACTTCTCCAAGATCACGGTTTGATGATGTGAGACCCCGCTTCGGCGGGGTCTTTTTCGGTTGAGAATGGTGGCTTATATGGTACCATAAACCCATGGAGATCCGTGAGTTCCTCGACGAACAAGGACGCAGTCCCTTCGGGCTCTGGTTCGAGGGGCTGGACCCCATGGCTGCAGTGAAGATCACGACGTCCATCACCCGCATGTCGCTGGGGAATTTCTCCAATGCCAAGGGCGTGGGCGAAGGTGTCTTGGAGTATCGGATCGACTATGGCCCTGGTTACCGCATCTATTTCGGCAAGGATGGAGACAGGCTGATCATCCTGCTCGCCGGTGGCACCAAGAAGCGACAACAGGCCGATATCAAGATGGGCCACGTCCGTTGGGCGGAGTACAGGAAACGGAAGGCAGGCTAACATGGCTTTGACGAGAGACTTCAAGGAAACAGTGCGAGATCGAGCGCAGGCAGACCCTGCATTTCGGGCAGCCCTGATGAGCGAAGCGATCGAGCTCCTGTTGTCGGGTGACGTCGAAACCGGTCGCTCTCTTTTGCGCGATTACATCAACGCCACCATCGGTTTTCAGGAACTTGGCCAAAAGTCCGGTCTGCCGCCTAAGAGCCTGATGCGCATGTTCGGCCCGTCCGGAAACCCGCGCGCCGACAATCTCTTCGCCGTCATCCGCCTGCTGCAGGACGAAACCGGCGTGCAGATCGCAGTGAAGGCTGCGTGAGCATGTTTGGCTGCGCGAGCATTGGTGATAATGTCCAATTCCTGGCAGTCCAGAGGAAGCCATCCGCATGAACAAGCCCGTTCAGGTCACCATTGCCGAGCCCTATGACAGCTTCGTCAAGTCCCAGCTCGAAAGCGGTGCGTTCAAGTCTGCCGAAGATGTGGTCGAGGCCGGCCTCAAGCTTCTGAAGGAAGAGCAGGCGCGGATCGAATGGCTGCGCAGTGCGCTGATCGAGGGCGAAAACAGCGGGCCGTCCGTGCCGTTCGATCCCGAAGATCTCATGGATTCTGTGCGAGAAAGATGGAAGAGCCGTGGCTGAGATCCGGCTTAGTCCGGCCGCACGCCAGGATTTTCTCGACATCGGTGACTACACGCGGGATCGATGGTCTGAGGCTCAAGCCGAACGATACCTCAGGCAGATCCTTGCGATGATCGCGGAAATCGGAACCTATCCGTTGTCAGGCAGTGAGGTACCTTCATTGCGGCATGGCTACCGTCGCCGACGATGCGGCTCACATCTGATCTTCTATGTCATTCTGGAGGATGGCATGGTGGAAGTCGTTCGCATCATTCACGAGCGAGCCGACCATCTGGGTAAACTGGACGAATGACCTCCATGCCCCCCAAAATCCTCATCAGCGCCTGCCTGCTCGGCCGTCCCGTTCGTTACGACGGCAAGGGCAAGCCGCTTCATGATCCCTTGATCGAGCGATGGAAGGCAGAGGGCCTCCTCGTCGGCTATTGTCCCGAACAGGCGGGTGGCCTGCCCACGCCGCGCCCACCTGCGGAAATCGAAGGCGGCATGAACGGCGAGGATGTCCTTGCCGGACGTGCCCGCGTGCTGGAGGTGACGGGCGGCGATGTGACCGCAGAATTCGTTGAGGGCGGCAAGAAGGCGGTCGCATTTGCGAACGAGCAGAACTGTCGCTTCGCGCTCCTGATCGACTGCAGCCCCTCTTGCGGATCGGGCTTCATCTATGACGGCTCGTTTTCCGGCACTCGCCATCCGGGCTTCGGGGTCACGGCGGCCCTGATGCGGGCCGCCGGCATCAGCGTCTTTTCGGATCGGCAGATTGATCAACTGTTCGCCAGCCTGGGAGAATACGCAGTCGCCAGTGGGCCATAAGACGGCTTTATTTCATGGACTGATTGGTCTATGAATTTGTCATGAACCAAGGATCGCGTCAGAAACAAGACACCGCAGGCGATGCAACGAGGCCAAGGGGTCGACCGAGACGGGCGCCTGAGGATGCCGAGGCGCGGCAGCGCCTGCTCCGCGCCGGCCTGATCTTTCTGACCCAGAAAGGCTATTCTGCCGTCGGTCTTGATGAGATCCTGCGCGAAGCATCCGTTCCAAAGGGCGGTTTTTACCATTATTTCCAGAGCAAGGCCGATTTTGGCAGCGCGCTCATCGATGCCTACCACGCCTATTTTGTCGACAAGCTCGATCGCTGCTTTTCAGAGGAGAGCCTGTCGCCGCTGGAGCGTCTGAGGGCCTTTGTCGCGGATGCCCGGATGGGCATGGAACGCCACGGATTTACGCGCGGGTGCCTGATCGGCAATCTCGGCCAGGAAATGGGCGCCCTGCCACAGGAATATCGGGCAAAGCTCATCGACGCGCTGGAGGATTGGCAGAGGCGCACGGCCACCTGCCTGGCGAGCGCCCAGACGGCGGGCGAGATCGCCGCCCACCATGATCCGGTACGACTGGCAGCGATCTTCTGGATCGGCTGGGAAGGTGCGGTGCTCCGCGCCAAGCTGGAACAGAGGCCTGAGCCGCTCACGATCTTCGCCGACGGCTTTTTCGCCATGCTGAACTGAAACGGGAGAGAGACATGTTTGATGCCATCGTCATTGAGAAGCCGGAAAGCGGGCAGACCGTCAGACTGACCCAGCTGGCCACGCAGGACCTGCCGGAGGGCGATGTGCTTGTCGATGTGGCCTTCTCGACCCTGAACTATAAGGATGCGCTTGCCATCACCGGTGCCTCGCCCGTGGTCCGCAGCTTTCCGATGGTCCCCGGCGTGGACTTTTCCGGCGTGATCAGGGAGAGCAGCCATCCGGAATTCAAAGCCGGAGACCGCGTCCTCCTGAACGGCTGGGGCGTTGGCGAAAAGCACTGGGGCGGGCTTGCCGGTCAGGCTCGGGTGAACGGGGACTGGCTCGTGCCTGTGCCAGAGGCGATCAGCCTGCGCCAGGCCATGGCCATCGGCACGGCGGGATATACGGCCATGCTGTGCGTCATGGCGTTGGAGCGTCACGGCATCGGGCCGCAGAGTGGCGATGTCGTCGTAACGGGCGCCGCCGGGGGCGTCGGCAGCGTGGCTGTCGCCCTCCTCGCCGCCAAGGGTTACACGGTTGCTGCGGTGACGGGCAGGCCATCAGAGGCCGCATACCTGACTAGCCTGGGCGCCAGTTCGATTATCGACCGGGCGGAACTGTCCCAGCCGGGCCGTCCGCTGGCCAAAGAGCGCTGGGCAGGCGCCGTGGATGTGGCCGGCGGTCTGGTGCTCGCCAATGTCATTGCCGCCATGCGCTATCGTGGCGTAGTTGCCGCTTGCGGTTTGGCCGCCAGCATGGATCTGCCCACCACGGTTGCCCCCTTCATCCTGCGCGGCGTAACGCTCGCCGGCATCGACAGCGTCATGTGTCCCAAGCCCGACCGTATGGCGGCCTGGGGCAGGCTGGCCGAGGAACTCGATATGGAGAGGCTTGAAGCCATGATCACGGAACTCCCCTTGGCAGATGTGATCGACAGAGTGCCGGCCTTCCTGGAAGGCAAGGTGCGCGGTCGCGTCATTGTCCCCATCAATCCGATGCTGGGTTGAGGAGATCTGGTTGATGGAGATTGGGCAATCTAACCATGAGCGATTGGCAGGGGCCGCAGTCCGACGCCTCAGCGATGCGCCGGACTGGCACTATCTGCTGCAGGAATTCGACACCTTCTATAGCTCATGCTCGGCCGGGGGCAGCAAGGTCATCCGCAGTCACCAGGATCGCGTCCGCGAAGCCCTTGCGGGCGTGATTGCGGCAGACGCGCCCATACTGGAGCGTGAACCGGCAAGCAAGCCTGTCGTGGCGCATCTGCCGCGCACTCTTGATCTGGGGCGGTGTGGCGCCATGGCAGGTATGAGCAGGGTTCTGTCACGGCTCGAAAACCAACTAAGCTGGGAATACGGCTACAAGCAGGTTCCACCCTCTCTCGAGCGCAACTATGCCTATTGTGAGATTTTGGGGCCACAGGGGCCGATCCAGTCTGACGGGCTGATCCTGGGCTTCGTGCTGTTTGCACCCGGCACGACCTACCCTGAGCACAACCATGCCGGAATCGAGGAGAGCTACGTTTCCATGGCTGGGGCCTGGTCTGAAAACGACAGCGCGGTCTATATGCCGGGTTCCCTGATCTACAATCCCCCCGGCTACGAGCATCGCATCACCACCGGCGAAAGGGACCCCTGTCTTCTCGCCTATGCCTGGATTGGTCCCGCCGAACGGCTGGCCCAGCCGATGATGGTGTTTTCCTGAGTGAGACGGCCATGTGCTGGCTGACCGATGAAAAAAACGCCCGGGAAACCCCGGGCGTTGTGTCGATACCATTGGGCTGAGCCTTGGCCATGCCCGCATTCCCAGGATGGCCCGAGCTTCCGGCTCAACTCGCCATGCGGTAGGCCTGCTGGCCGCCGCCGGACTGGCCGGTCTTGAAGCTGCGGATCAGATTCAAAAGGTCGCCCGTATCATTGGCCAGAACCTCGGCAGAGGCCGTGGTCTCTTCGGCCATCGCGGCGTTCTGCTGGGTCGCCTGGTCAAGCTGGTTCATCGAGGCGGAGATCGAACGCAGGGTCGTGTCCTGCTCCTGGGCGCTGTGCGAGATCTTCGAGACGATGTCGTTGGCGCTGGCGATCTGGTCGGAAATGCGCTTCAGCGCCTCGCCGGCCTGGCCGACCAGTTGCACGCCCTGTTCAACCTGGGAGGAAGACCGGGCGATCTGGTCCTTGATTTCCTTGGCGGCGGCCGCCGAGCGCTGGGCAAGTTCACGCACTTCCTGCGCAACGACCGCAAAGCCCTTGCCGCTTTCCCCGGCGCGCGCTGCCTCGACGCCGGCATTCAGCGCCAGCAGGTTTGTCTGGAAGGCGATTTCGTCAATCACGCCGATGATCTTGGTGATTTCGGCAGACGACTGCTCGATGCCGCTCATCGCATTGATCGCCTTGGTGACGATTTCGTCGCTCTGGCGGGCTTCGCCGCTGACGGTGCCGACCCGGTTTGCCGCTTCCCGCGCACCATCCGCCGTCTGGCGTACGGCCACGGTCAGTTCGTCAAGAGCAGCCGAGGTTTCTTCGAGATTGGCCGCCTGACGTTCGGTGCGGGTGGCAAGCTCGCCGGATGCGCGACGGATCTCTTCCTTGGAGACGGCGATATCGTTGCCCTTGAGGTTGACGCGCGCCATGGCCTCTTCGAGACGGGCGAGTGCATCGTTGAAGTTGTCGCGCAAGCCCGCATATTTCGGTCCGAGATCGGCGCAGCGAACGGTCAGGTCGCCATGGGCGAGCTGCTCCAGCGACTGGCCGATGGTCGACACGACATGCGCCTGCTGGCGGGCTTCGCTTGCCTGCATCTCGACGTTTTGCTGCCGTTCGCCATCCAGCTCGCGCTGCTGTTCTTCCTGTCGCGCTGCCATTGCGTGACGCTCGCGCACCTTGTCCTGCAGGCTCTTCGTCGCCGCGGCCATCAGGCCCACTTCATTGCGCATATCCGTATGCGGAATACTGATGCTGACATTTTCGTCAGCCACCGCTTCCAGCGCATCATGGATCGCCTTGAGCGGCTTGGTGATGTTGCGGATCACGACATAAGCGGCAAGCAGGGCCAGAATAAGAATGCCGACCGACACGGCAACGGTCTTGAGAATGGTCGAGCGGATCTCGGCCTTCAGGTCATCAGTGTAGAGGCCGGTGATCAGAACGACCTTCCAGGGTTCAAAAGCCTTGCCATAGGCTGCTTTCGGATAGGTCCGGTCTTCCGGATCCTTGCCGGGCTTGGGACCGAGGAACTCGACGAAACCGCCGCCGGCCTGGCCTTGCTTCACCAGTTCGTCGCGGTAGTTGAAGCCCGTCGAGTCGCCCTTGCCCTTGCTGGATTGACCGACCAGCTTCTGGTTCGGATGGAAGATCATCACGACATCGTAGTCATAGGCAAAGAAATAGCCGTCGGGTTCGAAGCGCAGCTTTCCGACCTGCGTGTAAGCCAGCTTCTGCGCCTCTTCGACAGAGAATTCGCCGGCGACTGCGCGGTCGTTGAAATCCTTGAAGATGGACAGAGCCGTTTCCACCTGCGTCCGCAGCAATTCGTAGCGCTGCTGATAGATGGCGGCGGAAGATGACCGGACCTCAAGGTAGGTCGCGATGGAAAACGCGGCCATCAGGCCGCCGATCAGCATGAAGAGTTGAAGAGAAATCCGGAGGTTTTTCATCGGGCGAGGGAGCTTTCATCTGTCGAGCGGTTCGGGCGCCTGGACTTGGGTCAGTCGAACGGATCGGCACCTCATGTCCCGATGATTTGGGACAGAGTGTCATCGCCAAAGATTGAGATGACTTTAAGCACCTGAAAATATCACACTATAAAAATACACCATTTAATTATGGGGTATGACTAACGGCATAACGCCCGGGACTGGGCCGGGCGTTATGTCCGTGTCGACCACGAGAGACCGCCGCGCCCGGATCGTTTGGCGGGCGGATTGGGGGATCAGTTCAATCGAAGTTCAAAGCCCGCGAGCGCAGGCGCCGTCTGGGAGGCTGCAACAGGCTCGACTGCTGCCGTCGTCGCGCCACGGTCGATCTCGGTCGGCCCTGCAATGGTACCAGCCATGATGGTTGAGCCGTCTGTGGCCCAGCCGGCAGCTGAGGTGTAGACCACGACAGGAGATCCGCCGAGCCAGCTTTCCACCCGCTTCAGCTTCTTCTCGCCATCGACCTCGACCACTTCGGCAGTCTGGCTGCCGCGCGGAACTGTCGGGACCTGATAGTGCGACTTGTCCGTGCGCGGTGCGGGCGGCGGGCAGTGCGCACAGTCGATTTCAAGGATGCTGGGATTGCTGGCGGCGAGCCCGCTTATCGTCGATATCGATCCCGCCAGCACAGGCATGGCGAACATGGAGGCTGCGAGCAGCACGGATGTTGAAGCGATACGGCGCATCATGGTCTTCCCCGATTGTTGGGAGAAGACTATCAGCCGTTTCTTTCGATCCGGTCAGGAGCTTTGGTAAAATTTGAGCGAACGGCCGGATTTTCATCCGAAACCCCGGTCGAAGCACTCGAAATCAAGCCTTTTCGCGCAAAATTGCCCGCCAGCCGATGTCGCGGCGGCAAAAGCCGTTCTCCCACCGCACCGCATCGACAAGCTCGTATGCCGCAGTCTGGGCTTGCCCGACGGTCGCCCCACGCGCCGTGGCATTCAGCACGCGCCCGCCGGTCGCAACCAGCTGGCCGTCCTTCAGCGCGGTGCCGGCATGGAAGACCTTCGCAGCGTCACCGGCCTGAGGAAGAGAGGCAATCGGCGTCGCCTTGTCATATGCGCCGGGATAACCCTTCGAGGCCTGCACCACGGTCAGTGCCGGGTCTTCGCTCCACTCGGCCGTCACCTGATCCAGCGTGCCGGTGGCAGAGGCATAGAGGATCGGCAACAGATCGCTCTTCAGCCGCATCATCAGGACCTGGGTCTCCGGATCGCCGAAGCGCACATTGTATTCGATGAGCTCCGGCCCCTTGGCCGTGATCATCAGCCCGGCGAAGAACACGCCCTGGAAGGGATGCCCCATCTCGGCCATGCCGCGCATCGTCGGCTCGATGATCTCCTTCATCGTCCGTTCGACCATCTCTGCCGTCATGACCGGTGCCGGCGAATAGGCGCCCATGCCGCCGGTGTTCGGGCCGGTATCGCCGTCACCGACGCGCTTGTGGTCCTGGGCGGTGGCGAGCGGCAGAAGCGACTTGCCGTCGGAAAGGCAGAAGAAGCTCGCTTCCTCGCCATCGAGGAACGCCTCGACCACGACTTCGGCACCAGCGGCCCCAAACGCGCCCTCAAAGCAGTCGTCGATGGCCGCGAGCGCCTCGTCCAGCGTCATCGCAACCGTCACGCCCTTGCCGGCGGCAAGCCCATCGGCCTTGATGACAATAGGTGCGCCCTGTTCGCGCACATAGGCTTTTGCTTTTGGCGCATTGTTGAAACGCTGATAGGCACCGGTCGGAATGTTGAACCGGGCGCAGACATCCTTGGTAAAGCCCTTGGAGCCCTCGAGCTGGGCAGCCGCAGCAGACGGCCCGAAGACGGCGATCCCGGCCTCGCGCAAACGGTCGGCGATACCAGCAACCAGCGGCGCTTCCGGCCCGACGACGACGAAGTTGATCGCCTTGTCCTTGCAGAAGGCAACAACCGCGCCGTGATCATCCGTATCGAGCGCAACAAGCTCGGCCTCTTCGGCGATCCCGGGATTGCCGGGGGCGGCATAGAGCTTCGTGAGATCAGGCGACTGGGCGATCTTCCAGGCCAGAGCATGCTCGCGTCCACCCGACCCGATCAACAAAACCTTCATCACCAGCCTCCAGTGCCACAAGGGAATGCCCGGCGGTTAAGGGGGAAGGGGGCAAAGGTCAAGCCGAATTGACCTTCAAAGGCCCCGCTTTCCTGTGAAGTGGACCGCATGCCCGTTGCCTTGCCACATTCCCCCGCTATGGTCCGCCGCTTATCAGATCAGACGGAAGACCCATGGCCGACGACATCAGATCCATTGCCGCCCTCATTGCCACCGAGATCAACGCCCGCCCCGACCAGGTCATATCCGCCGTTGGCCTGCTGGATGAGGGGGCAACGGTTCCCTTCATCGCCCGCTACCGCAAGGAGGTGACTGGCGGTCTCGATGATACGCAGCTTCGCAATCTGGCCGAACGGCTGATCTATCTCCGCGAGCTTGCCGCCCGCCGCAAATCGATTTTCGAGAGCATCGACGGCCAGGGCAAGATGACCGACGATCTCGCCCGCAAAATCGCCCAGGTCACCACCAAGGCCGAACTCGAGGATCTCTATCTGCCCTACAAGCCGAAGCGCCGCACCAAGGCGGAAATCGCCCGTGAGAGGGGACTGCAGCCACTGGCCGACGCGATCCTCGCTGATCGCGCCAGCGATCCGCAGAAGCTGGCCACAGCCTACATCACCGAGGACGTGCTCGACGTGAAGGCCGCCCTCGAAGGTGCGCGCGACATCATCGCCGAGCAGATCTCCGAAAACGCCGATCTCATTGGCCGCCTGCGCAACGACATGAAGGATCGCGCGATCCTCTATTCGAAGCTCGTCGACGGCAAGGCCGAGGCTGGTGCGAAATTCTCCGACTATTTCGACCACTTCGAACGCTGGGCAACGGTCCCCGGTCACCGGGCGCTCGCCATGCTGCGCGGCTGGAACGAGGAGTTCCTGTCGCTCTCCATCGAAGTCGACCGCGACGACACGTCCCCGATCAAGACCAGCCAGCGCATGATCGCCACTGCCTACCAGGTTGCGGCCAAGGGCCCCGCTGATCAGTGGCTGCTGGAGGTCGCCGGTTGGACCTGGCGGGTGAAGCTCTCCGTATCGCTCTCGCTCGACCTGATGCGCGAGTTGCGCGAACGCTCCGAAGAAGAAGCGATCCACGTCTTTGCCCGAAACCTGAAGGACCTGCTGCTGGCCGCCCCCGCAGGTTCCCGTCCTACCATGGGTCTCGATCCGGGCATCCGCACCGGCGTCAAGGTTGCCGTGATCGATGGCACCGGCAAGGTTGTGGAAACGACGACCGTCTATCCCTTCCCGCCGCGCAACGACATCAGGGGCAGTCAGACCGAACTCGCAAGCCTCATACGCAAGCACAATGTGGAACTCATCTCGATTGGCAACGGCACGGGCAGCCGCGAGACGGAAAAGCTGGTGGCCGACATGCTCGCCCAGTTCCCGGCAACCGCGCCGAAGCCGACCAAGGTCATCGTGTCGGAAGCCGGCGCCTCGGTCTATTCGGCCTCGGAAACCGCCGCCAAGGAATTCCCCAATCTCGACGTCTCCTTGCGTGGTGCCGTTTCCATCGCGCGCCGCCTGCAGGACCCGCTCGCCGAACTCGTCAAGATCGAGCCGAAGTCGATCGGCGTCGGTCAATACCAGCATGACGTTGACCAGGGTCGCCTCGGGCGCTCGCTGGATGCCGTCGTCGAAGACGCGGTGAATGCCGTCGGCGTCGATGTGAACACGGCATCCGCCCCGCTGCTCGCCCGCGTCTCCGGCCTCGGCAAGACGACCGCCGAAGCCATCGTCGCCCATCGCGACGAGACCGGACCTTTCGCCAGCCGCAAGGATCTCCTGAAGGTGCCACGCCTCGGCGCCCGCACGTTTGAGCAATGCGCCGGCTTCCTGCGTATTCCCAACGGCAAGGAGCCGCTCGATGCGTCCTCCGTCCACCCGGAAGCCTATGGCGTGGCCAAAAAGATCGTCGCTGCCTGCGGCCGCGATCTGCGTTCCCTGATGGGCGATAGCGCCACGCTGAAGAGCCTCGATCCCAAGCGCTTCATCGACGAGCAGTTCGGTCTGCCGACGGTCAAGGACATCCTGTCAGAGCTGGAAAAGCCGGGCCGCGACCCGCGCCCGTCTTTTAAGACGGCGACCTTTGCCGAAGGGATCGACGAGATCACCGACCTTAAGATCGGCATGACGCTGGAAGGCACGGTCACCAATGTCGCTGCCTTCGGCGCCTTCGTCGATATCGGCGTGCATCAGGATGGCCTGGTCCACGTCTCCCAGCTCGCCGACCGCTTCGTCAAGGATCCGCATGAGGTGGTGAAGGCCGGCGATGTGGTGAAGGTCCGCGTCGTGGAAGTCGACGTCAAGCGCAAGCGCATCGCGCTTACCATGCGGAAAGACGGCGGCGAGGCGCAACAACCCTCCATGCGCGACGATGCCAAGGGCAATGCCAATGCCATGAAGCATTCCAACGCCCGCCCGCCGAAGCCGGAGCAGCCGGCGATGGGCGGCCTCGGTGCCGCGCTCGCCGAGGCCATGCGCAAGAAATAACCGCAACACAGAAACAGGCCGGAGCTCATCACTCCGGCCTGCCCATCGCCCCTCGAAGACGGCCTCTCAATGGGAGGCTGCACAGTCCTTGCAGAATGGTGTGTGCGGCACAGCCTTCAGCCGTTCGATCGAAATCGGCTCGCCGCATGTGACGCATTGACCATACTGCCCTTTGGTGATGCGATCCAGCGCCGCGTCGATTGCTCTCAGCTCCTCTTCGCCGACCTGACCGAACTCCTCCAGCACTTCGTCGTTCTCCGCCTCGGTGGCGCGCTCCGCGCTATCGGCGCTTTTTAGCGTGCCGAGGTCAGTGTCGATCTTTTTCAGCCGCCGCTCGATCTCGTCCTTGCGAGCCAGCAGTATGCGTTCGAAATGGGCCGTGTCCATGGCCTGTACCGGGTTTTCCATCATGGCTTCACCTGTCCACCAGGACGGAGATCTTCGAATGCCGCACCACCCGATCAGCCGTTGCGCCGATGAAATAGTTCGAGAAGTCCGGCACATGCGATCCAACGATGATCAGGTCCGCCTTGTGCTCCTCGGCCGCTGCCAGAATCTCGCGTGCCGGCGCTCCGGAGCGGATCTCGATATGCGCGGCAACACCGGTCTTTTCCTTCAGCTCGACCAGCTTCGCCTTCGCCTCCTTGATTGCGCCCTCGATCAGATCGACGGGAACATCAATCGCCAGGTAGCCCGGAATATCCTCGACGATGGTCAGCATCACGATCTCGCCACCCGCATCGAGCAGCGACTTGGCCCTGGTCAGGATCTTCTCGCCGACGCTGACAGCCGCCGGATCGACCGGAACGATGATCTTCTTGTACATCTGCTTCTCCTTTGTCACCCACCGGGTGTTTCCTCTTTGTGTCTGCAGAATGCGTCGGCAAACCCGCCCCCGCATTGATCAGGATCAACTTTGGCGGCATTGCCTGTCGTTCATTATTGTCGAACGAGTTGTCTAAAAAATGCTATCTTTTGTGAACGGTGATTTTCGACCATATTGATCCTCACAAGCCGCCGAGCGGTATCCAGGAGTTTCACCCATGACCGTGCATGCTCAATCCGCATCATTTGCCGTAACCCGGCCCGTCCACGTCGGTCGCGCCCATCTTGTTGTCCGCGATCTTGATGTCGTCGGCAGTTTCTATGAAAAGGCCATCGGCCTCGAACGCCTCGAAGAGAGCGCCAGCGGCATCGAACTCGGCGCAGGCGGTAAGCCGCTTCTGACGCTCACCACGCGCGGCGATGCAGCGACCGCCCCGCGCAACGCCGCCGGCCTCTTCCACACGGCATTTCTCATGCCGAACCGCCAGGAACTGGCCCATTGGCTGGCCCACGCCGCCCATCTGGGCATCGAACTCGACGGTGCCAGCGACCATCTGGTGAGCGAAGCGATCTATCTCTCCGATCCGGAAGGCAACGGTATCGAGATCTACCGTGACCGCAGCCATATGGAATGGACCTATTTTCCCGATGGCACGATCCAGATGGACACGCGCCGGCTCGACTTGCAGGCCCTGTATGAAACGGCGCCAAAGTCTGCCTGGTCTGGCATGTCGCCCGATGCAGCCCTTGGCCATATTCATCTCCAGGTCGGCAATGTGCCCGAAGCCGATCGCTTCTATGAAGGCGTGCTCGGCCTGAAGAAGATGACGACCTATCCAGGCGCCAGCTTCTATTCGTCCGGCGCCTATCACCACCATGTTGCCGCCAATGTCTGGAACAGCCGCAATGCGTCCGCCCGCACCGGTGCAATGACCGGCCTGCAGGATTATGAACTTGCCTTCAACGACCAGCAGGTCCTTGATGGCGTTCTCTCCACACTGGAAGGTCTGGAGATCAAGGTCGACAGGACGGCACGCGGCTATCACCTCACCGATCCCTGGAGCATTGGCCTGACCCTGGTGCCCCCGCAAACCTGATCCACCGCCGAAGCCGACAGTCTTCTGGCCTGCGATGGAACGGAAGGGATGCCCGAACGTTGAGAGACGTTCAAACGGGAAGCCCATACGTGATCTTCAGCAAGCCAGGGACTGTCGTTCCGGAGGGATGCCGCTGAACCTTCAGGTCCATCATCGCGGCAAGCCCACCCGGCGAGTACGATTTCAAAAGACCGGGCTCGACTATGTCGTGTCGTGGTCGGTCATCGGTCTCTTTGCCATACTCGGCCTCATTGCCCTGCATCTGGCCTCCTTCGTCCTGATCCCACTTACCCTTGCTGTGGTGGTCGGACTGATCCTCGGCCTGGCGGCGGATCGTATGGGCACAGCCGGCATCCCGCCCATGCTGGCGGCACAGACACTCTCCGGCCTTTTCCTCGCCATCCTGATCGTCCTGTCGTCACGCCTCGCCCCGCGCCCTTATTCGCGCCTTCTCCGACAGGGCAGGCAGGCTGAAGGCAATCCGCATCCTGAATGCCGTGGAAGCGGCGCTGGGCTACTATCTTGCCACCGCCATCGTGATCTACGCGCTTTTCGGCACAATCGCTGCCCTGATTGCCTGGCTCGGACAACGGAGCAGCCCGGTTCTGTGGGGTGTCTCCGGCTTCCTTCTGAGCTTCCTACCCTTCATCGGCATCGCCCTGGCTACGGTGGCCATGGCCGTCGCGGGCCTGCTTGTGCATGAAGGCGTGTTGCTGGGTCTGCTGCCGGCGCTGGTCTTCTTCTCGGTCAACGGCTTCTTCGAGAACCTGCTGATTCCCTCCGTAATGGGCCGGCGCCTCGAAATGAACGCCTTCCTGCTGTTCGTCGCCATCGTGTTCTGGACCTGGCTCTGGGGTGCGGTTGGTGCCATGCTCGCGGTTCCCCTGACGCTTGTCACGATGCCCCTTCTCGGCGGGATCGTCCCGCCCGGTCGCGTGCAGCCCAATCTGCCCGGTTAGTCGCGCCTGTCACGTCTGCGTCATGTCGGCACCGTAAGTGACGCCGACATTCGACCGTAAAGTGATCGCCATGACCGCAGACAATCCGCGCCTTCGCCTGGGCATCATCGCAGACCCGCAATATGCAGACCGCGACCCGGATAACAGGCTCGACCGTCATTTTCGGCGCTCCCTCTCCAAACTGCGGGAAGCGGTGGATCACTTCAACACCGAACCCCTCGACGCTGTCGTGGTGCTCGGGGATCTCATAGACCGTGACTTCGACAACCTTGCACCGGTTCTGGCCCTTCTCGAAGAGGTTCAAGCCCCACGCATTCTGCTGCCGGGCAACCACGACTTCCTGGTGGCGCCGCACCTCCTGCCCGGCGTCCATGCAGCACTCGGCATGCCCGCCCCTTATCATGAGCTTCGCCTTGCCGGCTTCCGGCTGCTCGTGACGGACGGCAACGAGATCTCCCTGTTCGCGCCGCCCGTCGGAGACCCCCGGCGAGACGAGGCCGAGAGCCGCCTTGCCGCGTTGAAGGCGAAGGGTGCCCCCAATGCCAACGACTGGAATGCCGGAATCTCCGACCGCCAGGAGAAGTGGATCGCCGAGCGTCTCGCCGCAGCCGAGGCATCCGGCGAGCGCGTCATCCTGCTCGGCCATTATCCGATCTATCCGCCGTCCGACCATGCGCTCTGGGATGCCGAACGGCTCACCGATCAAGTGACAGCGTCGCCGGCCGCGCTCGCCTGGCTATGCGGGCACCACCACGCGGGCAATTACGCGGAGCGCGATGGCGTCCATTTCGTCAATTTTTGCGGCATGGTCGACACCGAGGAAACGAATGCCTTCGCCATTCTTTCGGTCTTCCCCGACCGTATTGAGATCTCGGGACAAGGCCGCGAGCCGAGCCGAAGGCTTCTCCTTGCGCCCTCCAAGGCACTCGAATGCGTACTTTCCTGACAAATCCCTGACAGTCACTTGTCGTAAATTCGTCATAGATATCCGAAAGTTGCTGTCTTTCGGGGTCATCACTCCTTTGTGACTTCAATCGGATGTTCCAAGGCGTCAAACATAGGACGCCCTGCTAACGATCGCCGGTGCGCCGGCCGAGCTCTTGGAGAAAAGCTGATGAAGTTGAAACTCGTTCTGTCTGCCGCGACGGCGATCTGTCTTGGCGTGACCGCAGCCATCGCTGCGGGCGAACCTCAGGTCGTCCGTCAGGACGAGATGAAGAAGGTTGGCGGCGCCATGGGCGCGCTGGGCGGCATCGCCAAGGGCGAGAAGCCTTATGACGCGGAAGCCGTGAAGGCAGCCCTCACCACGCTGGCCGAAGTCGGCAAGACTTTCCCAGACCACTTCCCCGCAGGCAGCGAAACCGGCATGGACTCCGAAGCCGCGCCCGCCATCTGGCAGAACATGGACGACTTCAAGGCAAAGTCCGCCAAGCTCGCTTCCATCGCGGAAGCCCAGCTTGCCGCACTTCCGGCTGACCAGGCCGGCGTCGGTGCTGCCATGCAGGCGCTCGGAGCCACCTGCGGCGATTGCCACCAGACCTACCGCCTGAAGAAGTAAGGCCCTCCCGGCGGGTGATCTCCGGACGACCCGGATCGCCCGCCGAATTGCACGCTTCCAGGCGTGTGCATGCAGTAGACGGAGGCCTGAGATGGCATCGACATGGGTAAAGGGGCTCGGCACGCTCGCCGTGCTCGGAGCGGCCGGTTTCGGCGCATTCCTGTTCATCACCGCGCCCGCGCGTCAGGACCCGTCGGTCTGGGCTGGTCTCGGCGAACCAGATCTCACCCATGGACGAGAAGTGTTCTTTGCCGGTGGCTGTGCGAGTTGCCATGCGCCGGTCGGAGCCACGGGCGATGCGCGGCTGGTCCTTTCGGGTGGCGCACCGCTGAAGAGCGATTTCGGTACCTTCCACGCCCCCAACATTTCCAGCGATCCGGACGTCGGCATCGGCGCATGGACGCTTGCCGAATTCGGCGATGCCATGACCCGCGGCGTTGGCCGTGAGGGCGAGCACCTTTACCCGTCCTTCCCCTATGGTTCCTATGCACGCATGACGCCGAAGGACATCAACGACCTCTACGGCTTCATGAAGACGCTGCCGGCCAGCGATGTCGCAGCACCCCCGCACGAACTTGGCTTTCCCTTCAACCAGCGCATCGCGCTCGGCGGCTGGAAATTCCTGTTCTTCAGCGATGCCACGCGCGTCGAGCTGGCCGATGCCTCCGACATGCTGAAGCGTGGCCAGTATCTCGTCGAAGGCCCCGGCCATTGCGGGGAATGTCATACGCCGCGCAATGCGCTCGGCGGCTTCCTCTCCGGCCAGTGGCTCGCCGGTGGTCCAAATCCGGATGGTGAGGGCTCGATCCCCAACATCACGCCGGGCTCGAAGAGCATGGGATCGTGGAGCGAAGGCGATATCGTCGCCTATCTCGAGACCGGTTTCACGCCCGATTACGACAGCGTTGGTGGCTCCATGGTCGAGGTACAGAAGAACATGGCCGAACTGACGGCCGCCGATCGCGAGGCGATTGCCGCCTATCTGAAGGCAATCCCGGCGGTGCAGTGAACTTTCACGGCTCTGTTCAGCATCGCGCAAGCCTTGTCTGTCATCTTTCCGTCGTCGAAATGACTGCGGAGGGGATATGAGCATCGAACGCTGGCGGATGGAGAATGCGCTCCGGTCCCTGCTCGACAACTATCCGGACCCCGCCTTGCATCGTTGGGTCGATGAAACCGTGCGGGCTTTCGAGAAGCGCCTGTCGGCGATCGTCGATCCCCGCGAGCGTGATCACGCCCAGCAGGCGGCCCTCATCCTGATCAAGACGACGTTGCAGAAATGGTCAGAGAACCCGCCCGTTCGCCACTGAGCGGATGAAGCGCTTTCAGCGACGATGCTCTGCGGCAAAGGCTGCCAATTCGGCTTCGGCTTCTGGTCCATAGAGGCCAAGCGCTTTCAGCACCTCGACAGTAAACGTATCCGGTGCCGCGCCGGCTGCAGTCACGATCTTCCCGTCGCGCGCCGCCTGTGGCTGGTCGAGATAGCAAGCTTCCCCACGATAGCCGGGATACTTCTTGTGCGACGCAAGCGCGTTTCCGGTATGCGCCACGTCATCGAGCACGCCTGTCGCCGCAAGAGCGCTGGCGGCCGCGCAGATCCCGCCCAACACCTTGCCCTTGTCGCGAAACGCCGTCGCAAGCACGGTAAAGTCGTAGGCCACTCCCTTTTCCCAGGCATAGCCGCCGGGAATGATCAGCGCGTCGAAGCGCTCCGCATCGATCGCGTCGAAGCCGATATCGGGCGTGACCTTCAATCCACCCATGGAGGTAACCCGCTTGCCATCCGGGCTTGCCGTGACCACCTCGCAATCCAGCCAGTAGCGGGTGGCCGCCATCAGCAGCGCTGGCTCCCAGTCGGCATAGTCGTTCTGAAGCGCAATCACGATACGGGGCACTGGAAGTCTCCTCGTGCTTGAAGGCTGGGCTCAGCTCAGCGCCTGCAGGTAACGCATGCCGGTGACCGGGCGCGGAATGAAGTCCATGTTTTCGTAGAAGCGATGGGCGGCGAAATTGCCGGTGGCAGCCGAAACAGAGAGGAAGTCACAGCCCGAGGCTCGCGCGATCTGCTTGGCGCGGTCGACGAGATGCTGGCCGATGCCGTTGCCACGCTGGCCGTCACGGACGAAGAGATGATGCAGTTCCATCCCCCGCTTGCCTTCCTGCGCTCTGTAGAGCGGCACCAGGATGGCATAGCCGATCAGGCCTTCGCCGCTATCGGCCACCAGAGCCTGGATCCACGGCGCCGGCCCGAACAGGTCGCGTTCCAGCACATCCGGCGTCATGGCGGACGCATCGCCATGGTGCATGGCAAGCGCTGCGATCATGGCATTGAGTTCCGGCAGATCGCGCGGCTTGGCATGGCGGATGGCCACGATCGGCGGGCGGGGCTGGGTGAGGTCTGTATCTTCGGTCATGTCACTTTCCCTTGGTCTCGTTTCGTGCCGTCAGGGGGAAAGTCGTCCGGAAAACAACAAGGCCGCCTGACGGCGGCCTGTTGACAATGAGATCTTGTCGGGCCGCCGGTTACCGGTAGGCCCAAAAATACGTGCAGGTGATGTTTGCGCGGATGTCGATCATGGCGCGTTTGATGCGCCGAATTGGATCGATTGTCAACGGCGATCTTTTCGTACGGCCGCTGATGGAGTAAAGTCCATCAGCGGCCGTGAGGTGAGGATGGCGAACGCGACGTTGATCCGTAGGATGCGCAGTGTTGTGCGAGACGGGGTCTTTGTCGAGATCTTGATTTGGCATGTGCCGGTTGCCGTCCGGGGTGGCCTGCATGAGTTCAAATACAGCCTCGCCCTGGTTTCCGAAGGCGTATGTGTGCTGCGTTATGACAATGAGGCCGGGAAGGGCGATCACCGGCATATCGGAGCCATTGAAGCGCCTTACGCGTTCATTGGCATCGACCAGTTGACTGCGGATTTTCTTGCAGACGTGAAAGGATGGCTGGATGACAACTCTCAAGGTTAAGATCGAAAGTCTGGAGCAGACCATGGAGGCGCTCGCCGATGCCATGAAGGCTGCTACCGGTCAGGCGGCTCCCCGCGGCGAGTGCAGCCTAAGTTTCCCCTCTTGGGAAGCGATGCATGGGATTTTGACCCCCAAGAGGCTTGAGATCGTGAAGGTGATGGCAGGGCAGGGGCCGCTGACCATGCGGGAGGTTGCGCGGCGTGTCGGTCGCGACTTCAAAGCGGTTCATGCCGATCTGGAAACCCTCTTGAACAGCGGTGTTATCGACAGGTCAAATGAGGGCGTCGTCTTCCCTTACGACCGGATCCACTTCGAGTTCGAAATTGAGTCGGCGGCCTAAGCGCCGGCTTACCGCTCGACCTTAACCCCCGCCTTCGTCGTCAGCCGCTTCTCAAACCCCACCTTGGTCAGCAGCAGATCCTTTTCCGCATAATGCACCACGTCGTCAGGCGATCGCGTGCCAACCACCAGATAGGTTGCGGGTTCGTCCGAGCGGTTCTCCAGCCGATGGCCGACCGCGACGCCCGCCTTGAAGGTTGCCGCATCGCCCGGTTTCATCTCGGTCAGATCTTCGCCCTCGTTCAGCGTCACCCTTCCCGAGAGCACATAGACGAATTCATCCTCCTGCTCGTGCCAGTGTTTGTGCGAGGACATGGCACCCGGCATCAACGTCTCGATGAAGGCGCCGAACTGCGTCAGCCCGCCGGCATCCGACAGCAGCCGGGCTTCGTAAGGGCCGAGTTCGGCATTCGCGCCGGTGCCGCTCCAGGTTTCGAGCGGCGCGTCTTCGTATCGGATGACCGGCATGCTGCTTCCCTCAATGCTCGTGTTCGCAAAGACCGTGATCGGAAAGCGCCCGGATCACGTAACAATCGCCGACCGTATGGCAGTCGGCATGGGAAACGATGCGCGCAAGTTCCGCCTCCAGCTTCTTAAGCCGCGCGATCTTCTCGCGCACCTCTTCCAATTGTTCCCGTGCGATATGATCCGCCCGCTCGCAGGGCTCTTCGGGATGCCGGCTGAGTGTCAACAGTTCACGGATCGCCTCGATCGGAAAACCGAGATCCCGCGCATGACGAATGAAGGTCAGCCGCTCTAGGTCGCTCTTTTCGTAGCGCCGCTGATTGCCTTCCGTGCGGTCGGGCGCGGAAATCAGCCCCATCTGCTCGTAGTAGCGGATGGTCGGCACCTTCACCCCGGCGCGCCGGGACAGATCCCCGATCGAAAACATGAAAAAAACCTCTTGAACCTCTAGTCACTAGAGATCCTAAGGTCGATGCATGGCCACATCAAGACCTGAAGGATACCAAAGATGAGTGCTGCCTGCGGCCATGATCATGCCCCCTTCGACGGCATGTCCGACATCTATAAACGCCGGCTCTGGATGGTGATCGCCATCAATGCCGCCATGTTCGCCGTCGAGATGACTGCGGGCCAGCTCGCCCGCTCCCAGGCGCTGCAGGCCGATGCGCTGGATTTCTTTGCCGATGCCGTGACCTATGGCATTTCGCTTGCCGTCATCGGCGCCTCGCTGAAAACCCGCAGTATGGCCGCCGCTGCCAAGGGCGTGAGCCTTTTTCTGATGGGGCTCTGGGTCTTTGGCTCGACCATCTGGCGCGTCTTTCAGGGCGGTGTGCCCGAAGCGCCGGTCATGGGTGTCATCGGTTTCCTGGCGCTCGCCGCCAATGTTACAAGCGTGCTGCTTCTCATGTCCTACAAGGATGGCGACGCCAATGTCCGCTCTGTCTGGCTCTGCTCGCGCAATGATGCGATCGGCAATGTCATCGTGATGATCGCCGCAGTCGGCGTCTGGGGCACGGCCACCGCCTGGCCGGATCTGATCGTTGCCGGCATCATGGCTGGGCTCTTCCTCAGCTCCTCGGTCCAGATCCTGTCGCAGAGTTTTCGTGAATGGCGGGCGGGTGAAGCGATCACGCTGTCATCCTCCTGCTGTGCAACTGGCGACGCTGGGCAGTCCTCGTGCGCAGCTGGCCACACGCATGATCATCCGGGCCACGACCACCGTCATGCCTGACCGGTAAGGTCAAACACGAAGAGGCCGGCCAGGCATCATGCCGGACCGGCCTTTTCGACTGCATCAAAGGGGTCAGAATTCGTCGTAGGGGGCGGCAATCTCGTATTCGCGATAGGCCGCTTCGACCATCTTCATTCGTGAGATATCCTCGAAGCTCTCGCGGTTCTGGCCGTTGTTGATCGGCACGCTTGTCTTGCTGCGTGATCCTTCCACTGTCCAGAGTGCAGTGGCGAGCTGGGTTGACAGCAGCGTGCTGGAAAAGGTGCTCGCCCCTGTCGCACGGCCTGTCGGCGTTGCGGCAGTCTCGGGCGCAGCGTCATCCATGTCGGCAGTGCTGGGCACGTGACGACTTTGGTAGGAGTAGCTGCTCAGGCCGCTTTCGATCCTCATGGCGGGCACCTCAGTTGAGAAATTAACCTTTTGTTAACCTTTCAACCTTGCGCGAAGCTTGCGTCCTGCATTGCGTCATGACGATTGGCCCTTGCGAAACGGCGCGTCTGAAAGTAGGTGCGCCGAATCATGGCTCCTGTGTCCCGCTGTTTCAGGTTTTTCCGAAACAAGCATAAAAACACACCCATCAATGCTTACAGAATGTGACCGGCGTCACCGCCTCACATCTTCCCCGTCACCTTGATCGCATAGGCATATTCGAACGCGATCTCCTCCAGCCGCTGGAAACGTCCCGACTTGCCGCCATGGCCGGCGGCCATGTTGGTCTTGAGCAGGAACGGTCCGGCGTCCGGCGCGGTTGCGCGCAGGCGTGCGATCCACTTGGTCGGCTCCCAATAGGTGACGCGCGGATCGGTGAGGCCCGAAAGCGCGATAACAGGCGGGTAGGGCTTCTTCTCGACATTGTCGTAGGGGCTGTAGGCCGCGATCCAGCGATATTCCTCTTCGGATTCAATGGGGTTGCCCCATTCCGGCCATTCAGGGGGCGTGAGCGGCAGCGTGTCGTCGAGCATGGTGTTGAGCACGTCGACAAAGGGCACGGCGGCGATGATGCCGGCGAATTTTTCCGGCGCCATATTGGCAACGGCCCCCATCAGCATGCCGCCGGCAGACCCGCCTTCGGCGATGATCCGGTCGTAAGACGTGAACTGCTCCTTCACCAGATGGTCTGCGGCCGCGATGAAGTCCTTGAAGGTATTGACCTTCTTTTCCATCTTGCCGTCTTCATACCAGGAAAAGCCCTTGTCCTTGCCGCCGCGAATATGGGCGATGGCGTAAACGAAGCCGCGATCCGCCAGCGACAGGCAATTGGTGTTGAAGCCGGCAGGAATGGTAATGCCATAGGCGCCGTAGCCGTAAAGCAGGCAAGGGGCGGAGCCGTCGAGCTTCGTATCCTTCCGGTAGAGCAGGGTGACCGGCACCTTCTCGCCGTCATGCGCTTCGGCAAACACCCTGCGGGTGATGTAATCCTCCGGGTTATGGCCGGATGGCACTTCCTGGGTCTTCAGAAGCGTGCGCTCGCGGGTCGCCATGTTGTAGTCGAAGAGCTGGCTTGGCGTCGTCATCGACGAATAGGAGAAGCGGATGACATCGGTCTCGTATTCCGCCGCCCCCTGCAGCCCCAGCGAATAGGCTTCCTCGGCAAAGGCGATCGAATGCTCTTCGCCTGATCTGCGATCGCGGATCATGATGACCGGCAGGCCCTCGCGGCGCTCCAGCCAGACGAGATGGCGGGCAAAGGCCATGTGATTGAGGATCAGCCGGCCCGGCTCGTGCGGCACGAGTTCTTTCCAGTTCGCCTTGCCCGGTTCGGTGACAGGCGCCTCGACGATCTTGAAGTCCTTGGCGCCGTCCGCATTGGTCAGGATGTAGAAGACATCGCCGCCTTCCGTCATCGAATACTCGACACCTTCTTCACGCTCGGCGACCAGGACGGGCTCGACCGTCAGATCCCTGGTCGAGAGCAGGCGATATTCCGAGGTCTCGTGGTCATGGATGTCGATGAAGATGAAATCATCCAGCAGCGAGCCGCCAACGCCCATGAAGAAGCCGGGATCCGTCTCCTCGTAAACAAGGCGATCCGACGACTGCGGCTGGCCGATTATGTGGTGATACACCTTCGAAGGACGATGGTTCTCGTCCTGCAGCGTATAGAAGAAGCTCTTCCCGTCGGGCGCCCAGGCGCCGCCGCCGGCGGTGTTTTCGAGCACATCGTCCAGATCCTGCTTGGTGGCGAGATCACGGACCCGAAGGGTGAAATACTCAGACCCCTTGTCGTCATAGCCCCAGATGCCGAAGCTGTGGTCTGTCGTATGGTCGATGCCGGAGAGACGGAAATAATCCTTGCCCGCCGCTTCCTTGTCACCATCGAGGAGCAGGTCGCGGATCGTCTCGTCCTTGGGGTTGCCGTCGCGCGGAATGCGGAAATAGCGCGGCTGCTCGCCGCCGGTGACGAAGGCCGAGCCATAGGCAAACGGGCCGTCCTTCATCGGGATCGACGAATCGTCTTCCTTGATGCGGCCCTTCATCTCGGCAAAGAGCTGGCTCTGCAGCGCCTTCGTGTCGGCCATCGCCGCCTCCATATAGGCGTTTTCGGCCTCGAGGTAGGAGCGGATTTCCGGGTCGAGGATCGAGGTGTCCTTGAACATCTGCTGCCAGTTGTCGGCGCGCAGCCAGGCATAGTCATCCGTTCTGGTGATCCCATGGCGGGTGTCGGAGACAGGCTTCTTCGCGGCGACAGGCGGGGAGGGCATTGTGTTGAAGACGGACAAGGCGGCTTCCTCTTTCACATGGGGTCTCGGGGACCAGGGAATGGTACCCGAGACATAGAGGGGCTGTTGCCTGCGATCAAGGAGAGGGCGCTGCCGCTCAGCGGTAGGCGCGCAGATAGTGCCCTTCGAAATAGCGCTTCAGCCAGTGGAAGGCCTTCATCTTCGGCCCGACGAAGCCACGTGTCTTGCTGCGGTAGACCAGCATGGCCGTATCCAGCATGTCGACGATGCAGATCAGTTCGGGTTTGAAGGCGGTCCGACCCGGCTTGCCCTTCAGAAGGTCCGCGATGTTCCTCGCCGCAGCCTTCGCCTGCAGGTCGGCCTGATGCGCCTGCTTCGGCAGCCAGTCGGGGCCGGGAAAACTGCCGCTGTCGCCAACCACCCAGACACCGTCTCTGTCCCGGACCCGGCAGGTTTCGTCGGCCGCGATCATGCCGCCTGGCGAGAGCGGAAGATCCGTTTCCGAGAGCCAAGCCGGACCCGTGAGCCCAGGCATGAAGAGGATCAGATCCGCTGCGATCTCGCCGCCTTCGGTCACCACGCGTTCGGCTTCGAAGCGCACCATCTTGTGGCCGAGATGCGTCTGGATGTTGCGGCGTGCCATTTCCTTAAGCAGCCCGTCGACCGCCTTGTCGCCGAGGCGCTGGCCGGGGCGCTCGGACGGATTGAAAAAGACCAGCTTGAAGCGCTCGCGCCGTCCCTGGCGGCGCAGGAGGCTATCGATGATGAACAGGAACTCGAACATCGGGCCGCCGCGCACGGCGCCCTGTTCCTGCGGATTACTGGCAAAGCCGATCGCGATGGTGCCGCCCTCCATCGCGTCCAGCCGGCGGGAAATCTCCTCACCGACGGCGATGCCTTCGCAGGGCACCAGCGCATGCTCGATGCCGGGCAGCTTGCGGATGAAGCGCCCGCCGGTCGCGATCACCAGCTGGTCGTTACGATACTCGCCGCCATCCGTGATCACCAGCCGGCCGCCTTCCTTGAGCCCCGTCACCGAGGCCATGACATGCTCGACCCTGTGCTCGCGAAAGAAGTGCGCCAGCGGTACCTTCAGGGCATCTCCCTGGCGCAGGCCCGCCGGCAGCCAGATTGAACTCGGCAGATAATGCAGCGCATCTCTCGGCGAGATCACCGTGATCTCGTCATCGACGCCATTGCGACGCAGTTCACGAATGGTGGTGAGCGCTCCGAAGCCGGAACCGAGAACGGTGATACGAGCCATGTTTCATCTCCATAATATGATAATTCATATGTATGTAGATATGCATAGTTTCCCAACGCGTCGCAACGACGCAGGCAGGCAGGCACACGGCCCGCCCTGCCGCCGTCTTGGACGCCCGCCGCGGCCTCACTCGGCGGAGGATTTTCCACGTGCCCAATCCATGTAAAGCTCCAGCGCCTTGCGGGTTACAGGCCCTTCCTGGAACTGTGCGTCGTCGAGGCGGGTCACCGGCACGACCTTGGAATAATTGCCGGTCTGGAAGATCTCGTCGGCATTCATGAAGTCTTCGACCGACAGCGTCGCCTCGCGCACCTCGAAGCCGGCCTGACGGAGCAGACCGATGACGCGAGCACGGGTGATTCCGGCGAGGAAGGTTCGGTTGGCGGCGGGGGTAAAGACCACGCCATCCTTCACCATGAAAACGTTGGAGGAGGCTGTCTCCACCACATTGCCGTTCATGTCGCGCACCAGCGCATTGTCGAAGCCTCGGTTGCGGGCATCGATGATCATGCGGCCGGAATTCGGATAGAGGCTGCCCGTCTTCGCATCCGTCATCGCGCATTCCGGCGTCGGGCGGCGGAAGGGCGAGAGCGTCAGCGAGGAAGGCTTGGCCGTGTGCATCGGTGCCTCGAACAGGCAGAGCGCAAACCGCGTCGATTCCGGATCGGCCGCGACCACTGATCCCATCTGGCCATGTTCGGCCCAATACATGGGCTTGATATAGATCGCCGTCTTGCCGTCGAACTTGCCGATGCCTTCCCAGGCCAGGCGCTCGATCTCCTCCGCCGACACCGTCGCCTTCATGCCCATGTTGTGAGCCGAGCGGTTGACGCGCTGGCAATGCAGGTCGAGATCCGGCGCGATGCCGTCGAACCAGCGCGCCCCGTCGAACACCGTCGAGCCCAGCCACATCGCATGCGACACGGGTCCGATCAGCGGCGGGTTCCCGGCAAACCAGTCGCCGTCGACATAGGTGAAGGTGGGGGTGCGGGCGGATGTATCGACAGCCATGGCGGGTCTCCTGTTCTCGTTGCCTTGCAGCAAAGGCGCAGCCGGCGGCGAGGTCAAGGCGAAACACGCTGCAGAGACACAAATCCGCAGCCGAGGCCGGACGAACCCTGGAAAAACTCCGATTTCGACGTGAATTCAGAAGCTTGGCTGATGAACCAATCAATCCGGCTGATGGGCAGCAGAGGATGAGTATGGGAGAACACGGTTGGCGTGGTTAAAGAACCCGTAACTGATTCCTGAAATATTGAATGAAGATGAAGTCGTGGCCTGCGGGTCTCTTGTTCTGCGTTTCTTGGGGGTCATCATGAATACGGTGCGTATCGTCGCCCTGCTTGCCGCGTCTGTCGCGGCCACCTCGCCGGCCCTCGCCGACGGTTTCTTTTCCGGCAACTGGTATGTCACGCTGGGCGGCGCCGGCATCTCTGCCCCGACCTTTGAAGGGTCGAAGGACCGCAAGCTGTTCTTCTCGCCGATCATCTCGGTCGGTCGTGGTGACACGCCGCGCTTCTCGTCGCGCAACGACAATCCCTCGATCGCGATCTACAACAGCGACGTGCTGCGTGCCGGCGTCGTCGGCAAGTTCGTTCCCGGTCGCGACGCTGGCACCGATGACGCCCTGCGTGGCCTCTCCGAAATCGAATGGGGTGGCGAACTCGGTGGTTTCGCCGATGTCTACGTCACCGACTACATCCGCGCCCGTGCCGAACTGCGTCAGGGCATCCGCGCCCATGACGGTCTTGTTGCCGATGTTGCCGTCGACGCCTTCACCGACGTGGCGCCGGGTCTGCGCGTCTCGGCCGGTCCTCGCATGACGTTTGCGACCAGTGGCTACACCGACGCCTATTACGGTGTGAACGCCGCCGAATCCGCCGCCTCTGGCCTTAGCCAGTACGATCCGGACGGAGGCATTACCTCCTACGGTGCGGGCGGCGCCATAACCTGGAATGCGACTGACAAGATCGCCATGAGCGCCTTCACCGAATACAAGCGTCTGGCTGGTCCTGCCGCCGATTCCAGCCTTGTGCAGGAGCGCGGCTCCAAGAACCAGCTGATGTTCGGCGTCTCCGCCAGCTACAAGTTCGGCGTCAGCTTCGACTGACGAAAGGCCGCAGCGGATTTTGGCGGGGCGATGAGCGCGGGCGGTTTTCTTGAACACGCCCATGCTCTATCACTCTGACCATGAGCACCACTGAGCCGAACATCGACCGCGTCATTGACGCGCCCTCCGACAATTTCGTCTATCGCATCCTGCCGCGGTGGCTCTGGCCCCATGCCCAGCTCGCCCGCTGGGATCGCCCGATCGGCTGGCAGCTGTTGATGTGGCCCTGCTTCTGGTCTTCGGCGCTTGCTGCAAACGCGCTCGCCGCCGAGGGCAGGTTGAACCTGTCGCTCTTTGCCTTCCATCTCGTTCTCTTTTTCATTGGCTCTGTTGCGATGCGCGGCGCCGGTTGCACCTATAACGATCTCATCGACCACGACATCGATAATCTGGTTGCCCGGACCCGCTCGCGTCCGCTGCCGTCAGGCCGCATCTCGCGCCGCAACGCCAAGATCTTCATGGTCCTCCAGGCGCTGGTCGGGCTTGCCGTGCTGCTCTGCTTCAATACCTTCTCGATCGTGCTCGGCGTCCTGTCGCTTGGTGTCGTCGCCATCTATCCCTTCGCCAAGCGCTTCACCGACTGGCCGCAATTCTTCCTTGGCCTCGCCTTCTCCTGGGGTGGTCTCATGGGGTGGGCCGGACTTCACGGCAATCTCTCGCTGGCGGCCGTGCTCGTCTATGTCGGTGCCGTCGCCTGGACGATTGGCTACGACACGATCTACGCCCATCAGGACCGTGAGGACGATGCGCTTGTGGGCGTCCGCTCCACGGCGCGGCTCTTCGGCCAGGACACCAAGATCTGGCTGAGCGGTCTCTACGGTCTGACGCTCCTGCTGCTGCTATCTGCCTTCCTGATCGCAGGTGCCGCCCTGCCGGCGATCCTGGGTCTGCTCATTGCTGCCGGCCTCTTTGCCTGGCAGATCAAGGTGCTCGACATCGATGATGGCGCACAATGTCTGGCGCTCTTCAAGTCAAACAACCGGGTTGGCCTGATCATCTTCCTCGGCCTCGTGGCGGCCATCCCCTTCGCCTGAGCAGCAGCGCCTCCGAAGCGGCCAGCCAGAATTTGCGTCACGACGTAAAATAGGGTACCCCCCTATAGTATGAGTCACACGCACAAGCACCAAGCCAAGCTTCTGGCCCGCATTCGCAGGATGAAGGGACAGATGGAAGCCATCGAAACCGCGCTGCTGGCGGAAGCGCCTTGCGCCCAGATCCTGAACCAGCTCGCCTCGGTTCGTGGCGCGCTGGCCGGACTGACAGCGGAGCTGATCGAGGATCATATCCGCGAGCATCTCGTTGATCCGGACCGCGAGCCGGATCCGGAGCGGGCGGACAACGCCCGCGAACTCATTGACGTCGTGAGGAGCTATCTCAAATGACGAGCCACGAAGACCACGATCACCCGCACCAACATGCCGATCACCACCACCAGCATGCAGACCATCACGGACATTCGCATGAGGCGACCGACCCGCGACCCGCACAGCGGCTCGGCAATCGCCATTCTCACGTTTTTCTGGGCGCGGACCATGATCGCAACGCCCGGCGCACCTGGATCGTCATCGCCATCACCGCCACCATGATGGTGGCCGAGATCACCGCCGGTCTGGTGTATGGATCGATGGCGCTTCTCGCCGATGGCTGGCATATGGCAACTCATGCCGGCGCAATCCTGATTGCCGCACTCGCCTATGGCTATGCAAAACGTCATGCCGAGAATGGTCGCTTCACCTTCGGGACGGGAAAGGTCGGTGATCTCGCCGCCTTCGCAAGCGCCATCGTATTGGCCATTGCGGCCCTGCTGATCGGCTGGGAGAGCTTCTGGCGCCTCACGGCGCCGGTGGAGATCGAATTCTCCGAGGCGATCGCCGTCGCCGCCATCGGCCTGGTGGTCAACCTCGTCTGCGCTGTCCTCCTGCATGGCGGAGGCGAGGGGCACCATGCCCACCATCACGACCATCACCACCACGATGCCGGGCACGACCATCACCATGCCGGCGGCGACAGCAACTTGCGGGCTGCCTATGTGCATGTGCTCGCCGATGCACTCACCTCCGTTCTCGCCATTGTCGCCCTGGTCTTCGGCAGTCTCTACGGCTGGCTCTGGCTCGATCCGGTCATCGGTCTTGTCGGCATGCTGGTCATCGGCCGCTGGTCGCTCGATCTGATGCAGCGGTCCGGCGCGGTTTTGCTCGACTACGTGCCGCGCGGCGAATCGCTTCCGGCCGAGATCCGTGCAATTCTTGAGCGAGAAGGGGCGGAGATCGCCGACCTGCATGTGTGGCAGCTGGGACCGGGGCATCACGGCGCGATCGTTTCCTTAAGCGCAGAGGCGCCGCACCCCCCGTCCCATTATCGCGACAAGCTCGCCAGGCTCTCCGCGCTGTCCCATGTCACGATCGAGGTCGACTGGCCGGAAATGGCACATGCAAGCTGAAAGAGGCAGAAAAATTTAAGGCCCGGAAGTCGCCTTCCGGGCCTTGATCCTGTTCAGTCCTGGGACGAAATCAGTTCCTTGCGATGATTTCCTTGCCGGAAATCTTCATGGTCACGCCCAGCTTGCCGGTCGAACGGCGAACCAGGAAGCGCGGGCGGCGCTCGGCGAAATAGGAGTGGCGGCGACGCGGCTGCGTATCGCGGGTGCGAACCTCGCCGAGATGGTCCTCAAGCGGGCGGGCAACGCCATCGGCTTCGACCATCAGCATCGGGATACGGAAGGCATCCGCCCATCCGCGCCAGTCGGCGGCGATGTCGCAGAGATCATGCGCGACGAGCAGCGGAATGCAGAGATCCGGATCGTCGTGATGCAGTTCGAGCGTGACGGTGACTTCGCCATCACCATGGTCGATGGCACGTGCGGCAACGCCCTTGAAGGCGCGGGCCGGGAGAGCGAAGGAGAGCGGCAGGCCGCTGCCAGGAAGGATCTTGCGCAGCACGGCGCCGCGCTCGTCTATGGTGATCGTGACGTCGCCCAGCGCACCACGCAGTGCATATGTAACCTGCTGGGGGAACCGCGAGGGATCCAGACGCAGCGTGGCGCCGGCCCATGCTGGCTTCAAAACCGTGTTCGTCATCTTCATGCTACCCTTGTTTTACCCGAGAGCGCGTCATGTGCTCGTCTGTTCGGGACTTTTCGTCCTCTGTGGGTGCAACATAGCCAGCGGCTGTTGGAGACAGCTTAAAAGATGCGGTAAAGAAAATCTTGCGCGGTCAAATGGTTAGTTTTGTCGTACCGGTCAGGGTTTCAAAAAGGTGAAGTCGGTCGCACGCCTGTTCCATCCCGGAACGAAGAGGGTCCGCCACCAGCCGAAGATGCTGCGAGCGCAGTTCTGAACCTGCCGCTTCTTCATGATTTCATAAAGCTTGAGGCAAGGATTTTGCGCCATACTGTGATTCGCGCGCCTTTCGTTCTGCAGGGAATCCCGATGGTCTCGACCTATCTGAGCTATAATCTCGTCAATCGCGACATCAAGGCGAGCCTCAACCGCACGGCCTCTGATCCGGTCGTGACGCGCCAGACCGAGTACTTCAAGGAGAACATCGGCAAGGTCACGACAGTCGAGGAGTTCCTCGACGACTACCAGCTTTATTCCTATGCAATGAAGGCGCACGGTCTCGAAGAGATGACCTATGCTACGGCTTTCATGAAAAAGGTCCTGGAAAGCGACCTCTCCGACGACAGCAGCTTTGCCAATCAGCTGACCGACGAACGTTATCGCAACTTTGCGGCATCCTTCCAGTTCTCCGCCCAGACGACCGACAGCCAGACTGACGCGCAACAGGCAGAGCTTCTGGAAAAGTATGATACCGCGCTGGCCGCAGAAAGCGATACGCTTGAGGCGGATAGCTTCTACTACGAGACCATGGTCGACAAGGTCACCAACGTCAGTGGTCTGGTCAACAACAGCCGTCTGATGAACTACGCGCTGGATGCCTATGGCATCGACGGCACCTATTATACAAAGGACCACCTCACCAAGGTCCTGACCAGCGATACCTCTGATCCGGACAGCTACGTCAACCAGATGGTGGCCAACGGCTCGGCCAATGCTGCGAATTTCCTCAAGCTTGCCCAGGCCTTCGACTTCAACACGGACGGCACACTCTCCGGCGCCACCGCCCAGACAGCCGCCCAGAAAGAGGCGACGGTCTCGCTCTATGTCGAGGAAGAGCAGACCTATGTCACCGACTATTATCGTCAGCGTGAGCGCGCCTATTACGAATCCAAGATGGCGACGATCACCAACGTCGATGAACTGACGTCCGACGAGCGCCTGTTCAACTATGTGAAGACGGCCTTCCAGCTGGGTTCCATGAGTGCATCCACCTTCAAACAGATCGTCACCAGCGATACCAGTGATCCGGATAGCTATGCCGCGACCAATGGCGGCGATGCGTGGGTGGCAATTGCCGGCAAGTTCAATTTCGCCAGCGACGGCACGGTGGATGCCGGCATGACCGCGCAGGGCAGCACGCAGCTGTCCTCCACCCATTCCGGCTTCTCAACCTATTACGATGATGCCGACGAGAAGCAGAAGCAGGATCTGATTGACCTCTTCAAGACGAATGTCGCGGAGGTCGAGAATGTCGACGACCTGCTGTCGGACACGACCATGCGCCTCGTCCTGCAGCGCACCTTTGGTTTCGACGCCAACGAATTCTCCACCTCCGAATTGAAGCGGGCGCTGACCAGCGACTTCACCGACCCCAACAGCTATGCCAACAAGTCGAAGGACAGCCGTCTGATCGAGATGTCGAAGCTCTTCAACTTCGACAGCGAGGGCAAGGCCGGTGTGCCGCTCTCACCGCACAATTCCCTGACGGCAACGATGATCGCCAAGCAATACGTGATCAACGAAGTTCGATTCCTTGAGGGAAGTGAGCGGACCTCGGCACAGGAGGCCGCCACCAAGAAGGCAGAAAACTATCAGGAGAAAATCCAGTCGATCGATACCGTGAGCGAGCTGCTCGCCGACCGTGAAGTGGTCGACGTCGTCATCGGCGCCTACGGTCTCGATCCGGATGAGGTCACCGACGATTTCCTGAAGCAGATCTTCAATTCTGATCTTTCCGACCCGAAAAGCTTCGTTAATCAGCAGCCGGATAATCGCTGGGCGGAACTCGTCGCCTCCTTCAATTTCGACGCCAACGGCAACCTCACCCGTGAGACGATCGGCACGGTTCAGCAGCGCGGCGAGATCCTGGAGACAGTCAACAAGTATATGCGCCAGACGCTCGAGGAGACCGAGGGTGCCAGCAACGAGGCGGTGCGCCTGGCGCTCTACTTCCAGCGCGCGGCCCCGAGCGTCACCGACGCCTATGGCCTGATCGCCGACGATGCGCTGATGGCCGTCTTCCGCACGACTTTCGGATATTCGGACGAATTCTCCAACATGGATGTCGACCAGCAGGCGCGCATCATCGAGGACAACATGGACCTCGCCGATCTCCAGGATCCTGCCAAGATGGAGCGTTTCCTGCAGCGCTACACGGCCATGTACGATACCGAGAACAGCGTCGTGGACTCCTCCGCCGTGACCATCCTGAGTGGCGGCAGCGGCAGCATCTCGGCCGACCTGCTCTTCAGTCTGGCGCAGCTCAAGGTTTGACGATCTCGTCCGCGCGATCTCCCGCCGGCCTCTTGTCGGCGGGATTGTTTTTGATTATCGATATATCCATGCAGATATATCGAACCTAGAGCCATGACATGATTCACACATTGAAGACCTCCTCCCGTGCCTGGATGGTCGTGGCGCTTTTGTTTGTGGCCGGTATCTGTCCCGACCAGTCCCGCGCCGAAGAGGCCGTCACCGTTTTCGCTGCAGCGAGCCTCAAGGAAAGCGTTGAGAAGATCGCCGCCGCCTGGAAGGCTGCAGGCGGCACGGATGTCACGCTCTCATTTGCCGGAAGTTCTGCCCTTGCCAAACAGATCGACGAGGGGGCGCCGGCAGATGTCTTCATCTCGGCAGACCTCAAATGGATGGATCATCTCGACAAGGCGGGCCGCATCAAGACGGACAGCCGCGTCGATCTGCTCGGCAACCGCCTCGTCCTCGTCGCTCCGAAAGACTCGGCGCTGATCGCGACGATCGCTCCGGACTTCCCGCTGGCGGAACTCCTTGGCAAAGAACGCCTCGCCATGGCCAATGTCGATGCCGTCCCCGCTGGTGCCTATGGCAAGGCAGCGCTGGAAAGCCTCGGCGTCTGGGACGGTGTCAAGGACAAGGTCGCCCAGGCGGAGAATGTTCGTGCAGCCCTGCTGCTCGTATCGCGCGGCGAGGCGCCACTCGGCATCGTCTACGAGACGGATGCGAAGGTCGATCCGGGCGTCCGGATACTCGATCGTTTCCCCGAGACGAGCCATCCGGCAATCATCTACCCTGCAGCACTGACGACCGACGGCCAAAATCCGCGCGCAGCCGATTTCCTTGCTTACTTGCAGGGGGCGGATGCCCATGCCATCTTCACCGCCGCTGGTTTCACCGTGCTCGCCACGACGAACTGACCCTCACTCCACCACGCATCCGGGATGCCCCTTTTGACCCTGACGGCCGAAGAATGGACCGCGATGCTGCTGAGCCTGAAGGTCGCGGCGGTTGCCGTGGCCTTATCGCTGCCGCTGGGCCTCGGCGTTGCCTGGCTGCTGTCGCGCCGCGAGTTCTGGGGCAAGTCGCTGCTGAACGGCGTCGTGCATCTGCCCCTCATCCTGCCGCCCGTTGTCACCGGTTATCTGCTGCTGATCACATTTGGCAGGCGAGGCACGGTCGGCGCCTTTCTGGAAGAGACCTTCGGCCTCGTCTTCTCCTTCCGCTGGACGGGGGCGGCACTCGCCGCAGCGGTCATGGGTTTTCCGCTGCTCGTCCGCTCGATCCGCCTCTCCCTGGATGCCGTCGACCGCAGGCTGGAGGCCGCAGCCGCAACGCTCGGCGCACCGCCGCCTTACGTCTTCTTCACCGTCACCCTGCCGCTCATCCTGCCCGGCATCGCTGCAGGCGCGATCCTCGCTTTCGCCAAGTCCATGGGCGAGTTCGGCGCGACGATCACCTTCGTCTCCAACATTCCCGGAGAAACCCAGACGCTCGCCTCGGCGATCTACACCTATACCCAGGTGCCGGGCGGTGATCTCGCCGCCATGCGCCTGACGGTCATCTCGATCGTGCTCTCGCTCGGGGCTCTCATCGCCTCCGAATTTCTGTCGCGCCGCATCGCCGCCCGCGTTGGAGCCGCCTGATGCTGGAATTGTCGATCCGTCACCGCCAGGGCGATTTCAGGCTTGAGGCCGATCTCAAGCTCGGCGAGGGGTTGACCGCGCTCTTCGGTGCCTCCGGCTCCGGCAAGACGACGCTGATCAGCACCGTCGCCGGCCTGATACGCCCACAGGAGGGGCGCATCATCTTCAACGGCGAGATTTGGAGCGACGGTTCCACCTTCCTGCCGCCCCACCGCCGCCGCATCGGCTACGTCTTTCAGGAGGGGCGCCTCTTTCCGCATCTGACCGTGCTGCAGAACCTCCGCTATGGTGAGCGCCTTCTGCCGCGCGCCGAGCGCCGCGAAGATCTCGACCGCATCGCATCCCTGCTCGCAATCACCGACCTGCTTGCCCGCCGACCGTCCCATCTCTCCGGCGGCGAAAAGCAGCGCGTCGCGCTTGGCCGTGCTCTCATGGCAAGCCCGAAGCTGCTCTTGATGGACGAGCCGCTGTCGGCGCTGGACAGCGCGCTGAAGGCGCAGATCCTTCCCTATATCGAGCGCATCCGCGACGGGTTCGGCGTACCGATTCTCTATGTCAGCCATCAGGTCGAGGAGGTGTCGAGGCTCGCCAATGCCGTCGTCACCTTCGACAAGGGCAGGGCAAGCAGCGTAGGTCGTCCCGATGAAACGCTGGCGACCGTCCTGCAGGCATCCGGCGACCTCCCTGCGGGCAATTTCATCGAGGCGGAGATCACCGGACACCACGAAGCGGACGGCCTGACGGAAGCCCGGTCCAGCGCCGGGCCGCTGCTCCTACGCCGCACCCATTTGTCGGTCGGTACCCGCGTGCGCGTCTTTGTCCCCGTCTCCGACATCGTCGTTGCGATTGAACCGGCTGAGGGGCTGTCGGCGCTCAATCGTCTCTCTGGCCATGTCAGGGACATTGGCGAGGGGGAGGGCGGCAGCGTCACGCTGACGGTCGATTGTCACGGCCAGCCGATGGTGGCGCAGGTCACGCGACGGTCCCTGCGTCAGCTGGCGCTGGAGCCCGGTAAGCCCGTGCATCTGCTGTTCAAGACCGTTTCGATTGCCTCCGAAGGCCTGTTCCGGCAAGCTCGTGGTGGATCCCGCTCTCAGAGCGTTTAGCCCTCGTCGTCGGCCTTCTGTACAGCGGCGGCGAAATCACCAGCCTCGACACTTTCGAGCCAGGCGAGATCCTTCGCAAGTGCCGCTCGGCTCGCCTCATCCATGCGTCGGCATGCGCCAAGCAGCGTTTCGCCGAACGGTGTCAGCCCCGCTCCGCCGCCACTCTTTCCCCCGTGACGGGTGAAGATCGACGGCTCCCGGAACATGCGGTTGATCTCGTCCGCCAAAAGCCAGGCCCGCCGATAGGACATGCCCATGGCCGCCCCCGCCGCCCGGATCGAACCGTGATGCTCGATCAGCGCCAGCAACTGCGCCTTGCCGGGGCCGAGCCGCGCGCCATTGGCGAGATCGATCCTGAGCGAAAGGCGAGGGGAGCCGGTCATGGTCTCAGCCGATCACCTTGCCGGGGTTCATGATACCGGCGGGGTCGAAGGCCTGCTTGATGCGCCGCATCAGCTCGGTTTCGATCGCCGGACGGCTTGCCACGAGCTCGTCGCGCTTCAGCTGCCCGACGCCATGTTCGGCCGAAATCGACCCGGTATGTTTGTGAACGACCGCATGTACGACTGCATTCACCTCGCGCCAGCGGGCGATGAACGCGGCCTTGTCGGCACCCACAGGCTGGCTGATGTTGTAGTGGATATTCCCGTCGCCCAGGTGCCCGAAGGCGCAGATGCGGGCATCCGGCATCAGCGCATGCACGGCAGCGTCGGCTTCCGCGAGGAAAGCCGGGATGCGCGAGATCGGCACGGAGACGTCATGTTTGATCGAACCGCCCTCGGGGCGCTGCGCCTCCGACATGCTTTCGCGCAGGTGCCAGAATGCATCCTGCTGGGCGATCGAACTGGCAATCGCCGCATCCGAAACGAGGCCGGCCTCGAAGGCCTCCGCCAGCAGTTCCTGCATCATCGTCTCCGCCGTCTCGGGCGAGTCCGATGTCGAGATGTCGACCAGCGCATACCAGGGATGGATGGAGGCGAGGGGATCGCGCACGCCGGGGATATGCCTCGTGGTGAATTCTATGCCGATGCGCGGCATCAGTTCGAAGCCGGTCAGTGCCGATCCGCAGCGCTGTGAGGCCTTTTCGAACAGCTGAAGTGCGGCGTCCGGCGACGCAAGCCCGACATAGGCCACCTGCCGCCCGCGTGGGCGCGGTACCATCTTCAGAACGGCGCCGGTGATCACGCCAAGCGTGCCCTCCGCACCGATGAACAGGTCGCGCAGGTCGTATCCGCTGTTGTCCTTCTTCAGGCGTCTGAGGCCATCCCAGATCTCGCCGGTCGGCAAGACCACTTCAAGTCCCAGGCAGAGCTGACGCATATTGCCATAGGCGAGTACGGCGGTGCCGCCGGCATTGGTGGCGAGATTGCCGCCGATCCGGCAGGAGCCCTCCGACCCCAGCGAGAGTGGGAAGAGCCGGTCATGTGCCTCTGCCGCCTTCTGCACATCGGCAAGGATCGCGCCCCCATCGGCGACGATCACGTCGGCCACCGGATCGACTTCCCGGATGCGGTTCATCCGTTCGAGCGAGAGCAGCACGTCCTGGCCCTCTTCGCGCGGCACCTGCCCGCCCACCAGCCCGGTACGGCCGCTGACTGGCACGATCGCCGTCCCCGTCTCTGAGGCGAGCTTGAGGATGGCTGAAACCTCCTGGGTCGAGCCGGCCTTGAGCACCAGCGGCGAGGCGCCGTGATAGAGGCCCCGGTTTTCCGTCAGATAGGGCTTGATGTCGTCCGCGGAGGTCAGCGCATTGGCCTCGCCGACGATGTCGATGAAGTCGCGCAGACGTTCGGCAAGGCTCATGGTCACGGTCATCTCAGTCATCCCTCGGTCCCGCGGGGTGCAGCCGCCCGCATCAGCCGGTCGTTGATCGCTTCGCCCAGTCCCTCGTCCGGAATGGGAGCCACCGCAATGCCCGCCGCTCCGCTCGCATCTGCGCGTTTCAGATAGTCGAAGAGGTTGCTGGCCGCCTCTGCAAGGTCGCCACCGGGGCTCAGGTTGAACACCGCAGTCGCGGTCGATGCTCCGGATATGTCGCCTGCACCGAAGGCGATCAAGGCTTCCGCGCTCGACACCTCTGTCGCATTCAGTCGCACCGAAGCATTGGGCGCATAATGCGAAGCAAGCATGCCCGGCGCCTCGATGGCCGCCGTGCCTGAGGCCTTGGGGCGACTGACGGTCTTGCCCGTCACCGCTTCTATCGCCTCCGCATCGATCCCGCCCGGACGTAGCAGTCGGATCTCGCCGTCCTCGACCTTCACGATCGTCGATTCCACACCAACGGGGCAGGGACCGCCATCGACGATGACCTCGATCTTTTCCCCGAGGTCTGCGTCCACATGCTGCGCCGTCGTCGGGCTTATCCGGCCGGAGGAGTTGGCGCTGGGGGCGGCGAGTGGTCGTCCGAAGCTGCGGATGAGGTCGGCCGTGAATCCGACAGGCACACGAATGCCGACCGTATCGAGACCTGCGGTTGCCAGCGGATGGATACCGGCATCGTCCTTCAGCGGAAGAACCAGCGTCAGCGGCCCCGGCCAGAAGGCCTCCGCCAGCTTGCGCGAGATCGGGTCGAACACGGCATAACGCTCCGCCATCTCAAGATCCGCCATATGGCAGATCAGCGGGTTGAAGCGCGGGCGCCCCTTGGTCTCGTAGATGGAGGTGATCGCCACCGGATGGGTGGCGTCGGCGGCAAGCCCGTAGACGGTCTCCGTCGGGATCGCGACGGGGCGTTGGCGCAGCAGCACGCCGGAGGCCGCCGCGATGGCCTCCGCTTTGTCCGTGTCCGTTCCGATCGGGATGATCCGCGCCATGTTCCGAGCCTTCCAGTCTGATCTAGCCCGTCATTATCCCCTGCGGCGCGAGGCGGCAAACCTCTTTTTCGGCGCAATGAACCTGAGATTCCACCCTATTTTTTAATGGGGACCGCGAACCGTTCAATTTTTAACTACCGACGTAACCGAAAGAAAGAGAACTTTCCCTATGGTTCCGGAAAAGACGGGAATGCCTCACATCCGGGAAGTTCACAGATGCAGCAAGTCAAGAATCCTGCCGCCAGCATTGCGCTCCGCGTCGCGACCGCCATGCATCAGATGGGCATAGACGGTCTGCCGCGCAATTATGAACTGGTTTATGAGGCCTATTCCGGCAGTAATCCGGAGCTGGTGCGCGAGTTCATCGCCCTCGGCAAGGTCAAGACACAGGAAGCGCTGGACGAGCTCGGCCGCAAGTATTTGCCGCACCACCACGAAGACGGGCTGCTGAGCCGCCAGAATGGTCAGGTTCGCGCCGAAATGAGCAACTTCATCAGTCTGCTCAACGAAGAGAAGATTTCGCTCACCGATTACGGTCGGGCCATCGGCCACGCCTCGAAGACCATCCTCACCGAGGCAGACCTGGAAGGCACTCCGCTCGGCCAGTCGATCAAGATGCTCAAGGCGGCGACCGAGAAGCGCGCCCACCAGAACAGCAATGTCGTGCGCGCCGTCGTGGACAAGACCGCATCGCTCGCCGACCTGCAGCGTGAGGCGGAAGAGGCCGAAGCCGCGAAGTTCGTCGATCCGGTCACCCGCCTTGCCAGCCGCCGCGCCTTCAACAAGGCCGTTGCCAAGATCTATGCAAACCCAGAAATGCCGGTGCTCTGCGGCGTCGCGATCGGCGAGATCGACGATTACGCCCGCATTCAGGAACAGATGGGTCCGGCAGTCGCCGAGCGCTTCCTGATGCAGGTCGCCAAGGTGCTGGAAGCCGTCTCCGGTGGCGGCGATCTCGCCTGCCGCTTTGATGCCGGGCGCTTCGGCCTGCTGCTTTACACCTCCGACCAGGACGAGATCAGCCGCGTGGTCGATCTGGTACGCGCCAAGCTCAAGGCGACCAACTTCGTCGGTTCGTCGACCGGTGCCCGCATGGGGCAGCTTGGCATGTCTTTCGGCATCTGCTTTTCCGAGCAGGCCCCGAACGCCTTCGACTTCACCAATTTCGCTGAAAAGGCGCTGGCCACCTCGAAAGCCGCCGGTGGCGACACGGTCACCATCTACGGTGCCAACGACTATGTCTCGAAGGATTGGCTGCTCTACAAGAAAAAGCCCGTGGGCGGTTTCGGCGGCTGAGCGCCGGAGCCTCGTTTCAGAGCTTTGCGATGATCTTCCTGATCTCGGCGTCTCGCGCGCCGAGCATTAGCACGTTTCGCAGCGCCTCTTTCGGATCCACTGTCTGGAACAGCAGACCATTGTCGCGGATCGACCGGTCGATGGTCATCGCCTTGGCTTCCGCCTCCGGCTTGATCGCAACAGCGAAATACATTCGTCCATAATTCTGCTTGATCTGCTCGAAGAACACCTCTTCGCCACCCAGATCCGCAAAGAAATTGGCGATGTAGAAGGCCCATTTCACATCCGCATACTGCGCGAAGTTTGTTCGGGCGGCCGTCACGTGACAGTAGCCGAGATGCGGGCTGTCGTTCAGCGTGCGATGGAAGATGATTTTCGGGAACTTGATCGAGCGGTGAAAGCCGTTGATCCGCTCATGGGTCGTCTCGGCGGCCCGCTCCAGCCGGCGGCCTGTGCGTGCGGCCACCTCCTCATAGGTCAGATAGCGGCGCTCGTCCGGCAGCCAGTCCTCGCGGCTGCGCGAGATCCGACCGGTTCTCAGGAACTCGGTATGGACTGCCTTGGAAGACGGCGCTGTCTTCGTATCCGCTTTCGGAGCCGCGTAGTATCTCAATTTCTGCATCTTGACGCTCTGACGGTACCCGGACTGACTGCTTGAGCTTAGCGCAGCATGGTTAATCATGATTTGATGCTATTCTGACGGATGGAGGTTTCCCGAGGCTTGCCGCAGCGCAAATCTTGAAAACCGGTCATTGATCGCGCGTTTGCGCCATCCAGCCTCCCGATATTTCTTTGCCTCTACTCTACGCTACAGAAATTAAAGGGGAATTCGTCACAGTCCGTTTTGACTGACAGCCTGCGCCATGTCGCAAACGATTTCTGTCTTGTCGTTTCGCAGTGCAGCGTCAGGGTCCCGCCTATGATTAGATAGACCTAAGCTCGAGGTGCCGCCTTTTTAGGGAGGGTGGGAAATCGGGAAGCCGGTCGAAATCCGGCGCTGCCCCCGCAACGGTGGTGGAGAATGCGTTCTGGCATAAAGCCACTGGAGGCAACTCTGGGAAGGCGCCAGCGCGGTCCGCAAATGGACCACTCCTCAGCCCGGAAACCAGCCTTGGCAGACGAACATTTGAGGTTGCGGCGGGCGACCGGAGATAGCCATGCGCACCCGCTCCCGGGGTGTCGGCTGGCTGCGCTCCTCTCTCGCCCGAACAAGGAAACGAGGACGAGATGGATTTGCACAATACAGTATTGCGCCAGCTGAAGAACCGCCGCGAGGGTTTCTCGCTTGAGCAGCCCTTCTATATCGATCAGGACTATTTCAAGCTCGACATGGAGCAGATCTGGTATCGCGACTGGCTGTTCATGGGCCATGACTGCGAGATCCCGCGTGCCGGCAACTATTTCACTGTCCAGATCGGCGATTATCCTGTCGTCATCGTGCGCGGCAAGGACCAGGTCATCCGCGCCTTCCACAACACCTGTCGCCATCGCGGCCACCGCGTCTGCACAAAGGACAAGGGCGCGGCTGCCAAGCTCGTTTGCCCCTATCACAACTGGACCTATGACCTCGACGGTTCGCTCGTCTTCGCCCGCCAGATGGGCGAGACCTTCGACAAGGCCGAATTCGGCCTGAAGACCGTGCATTGCGAAAGCGTCGGCGGCTATATCTTCGTCTGCCTCGCCAATGAGCCCGCCGATTTCGCGCCCGTCCGCGCCTCGATCGAGCCCTATCTGGCGCCGCATCGGCTGTGGGAGGCCAAAGTCGCCCACAAGACGACAATCATCGAAAAGGGCAACTGGAAGCTGGTCTGGGAAAACAACCGCGAATGCTACCACTGCGCCAGCAACCATCCCGAACTCTGCCGCACCTATCCGGAAGCCCCGACAGCAACCGGCGTCCAGGGTGCCGGCGATGATCCCTTCATCTCCGAGCACTGGGCACGTTGCGAGGCCGCCGGTCTGCCGTCCGAGTTCAAGATGGACCCATCAGGCCAGTTCCGCACCGCCCGCATGCCGCTGATCCAGGATGCCGAGAGCTACACCATGTCCGGCAAGCGCGCCGTCAAGAAGCCGCTCTCCGCTGATGTGCCGATCAGCCATATCGGCACCATGCTGCTCTTCCACTATCCGACGACCTGGAACCACATCCTGGGCGATCACGCGATCTCCTTCCGCGTCCTGCCGCTCTCGGCAGAAGAGACCGCCGTCACCACCACCTGGCTGGTCAACAAGGATGCCGTCGAGGGCGTCGATTACGACCTCGAAGAGCTGACTCATGTCTGGAACATGACCAATGACCAGGACCGCTCGATCGTTGAGGAAAACGCCTTCGGCATCCGCTCGCCGGCCTATGAGCCCGGTCCCTATTCCGTCGATCACGAGGGTGGCGTCATGCAGTTCGTCGAGTGGTATTCCAACTTCATGACGAGCCGCCTGCAGGGCGACAAGGCCCGTCTTTCGGCGGTGGCGTGAGATGAACATCGCCGTCACCCAGTATCGCCATGTCGACGAGATGCGCCCCTGGTCCGACCGGGAGCATCTGCTCGAATGCGTCGCCGTCACGCCGGAAGCTGCCGACGTGATGACTTTCACCTTCAAGCCCAACAAGCCGAACCTTTGGTTTCGCTACATGCCGGGCCAGTTCGTCACGCTCGAGATCCCCGTTGGGCCAGAGCCTGTCATGCGCACCTACACGCTCTCCTCCAGTCCCTCACGTCCCTACACGGTCGCGGTCACGGTCAAGGCGCAGAAGGATTCAATCGGCACCCGCTGGATGTTCGACAATCTGAAGCCCGGCATGGCGCTGAAGGCTTTTGGTCCGCTCGGCGATTTCTCCTATGCCAAGTATCCCGGCAAGAAGTACCTCTTCATCTCCGCCGGTTCCGGCATCACGCCGATGGTCTCGATGACCCGCGACATGAGCGACCGGGCCCCCGACAGCGACATCACCTTCCTGAACTGCGCGCGCTCGCCCGATGACATCATCTTCCGCTGGGAGCTTGAGGCCAAGGCCCGCGAGATGCCGCATCTGACGCTGGGCTTCATCGTCGAGCAGGTCTCGCGCGGCCAGCTCTGGTCGGGCCTGAAGGGGCGCATCGACAAGGCGAAGATCGCGCTTCTGGCGCCCGACTTCCTGGAGCGTACCGTCTTCTGCTGCGGCCCCGCCCCCTTCATGGCAACGGTCCGCGAGGCGCTGGAAGGTGCGGGCTTCGACATGAAGCAGTATCACGAAGAGGCCTTCCAGCCGGTCAAGCAGGAGCTGCCGGAAGTCGTCATCTATGCCGATGGCGAGCAGCCGACCAAGGTCACGTTCGCCATGTCCGGCAAGGACGGTCTCTGCGCTCCCGGCCATACCGTGCTGCAGGCGGCCCGCGCCGCAGGTGTACGCATCGGCGCTGCCTGCGAATCCGGTCTCTGTGGCACCTGCAAGGTCATGAAGCTCTCGGGCGAGGTCGAGATGGACCACAATGGCGGCATCCTCGATGACGAGATCGATGAAGGTTACATCCTCGCCTGCTGTTCGCGGCCAAAGGGCGACATCGAGATCGAAGCGTAAGCGTAGATCCGTCGATCAATTGCACGTGAGAAGAGGGCGATTCCGGGCCGGATTCGCCCTCTCTTGCTGTCTGCGGGTCTGCGGCTTGGCGCGGGCTCTTGCCGGTCGAGAGAGCCCCGATTAGCATCCTCTGGTAGAGCCTCCGGCCGCCAAATGCGGTCCGGTCCGATGTCGGCCATGATGGCCGGCGCAGACGGGAGGAGGCTCAGCCGAAGGGGGATCACGCATGAAGCTTGTTTCTGCTTTCGCCGCCGCATGCCTTGCCGTGACCGGTTTCATGATGACCGGAACCACAGCGAACGCCGGTGGCCTCGAAGTCCGCATCTACGAACGCTACACCAGCTATCGCCACTATGAGCGCGTCACCATCCTGTCGCGCCATCACGGCTACCGGGCAAAGGGCTATCGTGTGTATAGGCCGGGCTATGTCTATCACCAGGGGCAGTGGTTCTCACCGCGCTCGGTGCGCGCAGGCGTGATCGTCGATCGGCCGATCCCGCGCCGGCAGGTCGTGCATTACAGGGGCGGCATCAATCCGAAACACCACAGCTGGTGTGCCGATCGCTATCGCTCCTATCACTGGCGCAGCAACACGTTTCAGCCGTATCACGGGCCTCGCCAGCAGTGCTATTCGCCCTACTATTGATACCGGTCACGGGAACAAAATCCATGGATCCCCGTTGACGGGGGCTGGCGCGCCCGTGCGGTCTTGAACCCGCCACGCGTCGCACGCGAACTATGAACTGAGCGTTAATTCTGGGTTCAGGCTGGCACCGTTAAGCTTTGTTTTAAGGTCAAGGGATCGGGCGGCTCGTCCGCTTCCCGAGGCCACAGGAAACATGCAGGGAGAAACATCATGAAGAGCGCATTGAAGACGACAGCCGTCGCAGCTCTCGCCTCGATCCTCGCCGTCACGAGCATGGTCCCCGCCCAGGCGCAGATCATCCGCCCCGTCGCGCCGGTAACGACGACGACGGATGCCGAACAGGTCCAGTCTATCGACGGCGAGATCCGCATCTACCGGGAGCGCCGCTACGACCGGTATGACCGGTATGACAGATATGATCGCTACGATCGTTACGACCGTGCCCGCTACTGGAACGGCCATCGCGGCTATAGCGAACGTCGCCCCGGATACCGTTATCACGATGGCTACTGGTATCCGCTGGCCGCCTTTGCAGCAGGTGCGATCATCGGCGGTGCAATCGCCTCGCAGCCGCGGCCGGCGCCTGCGCCGCGTGCTGCGGGAATCAATCCGCGCCACTATGACTGGTGCCAGGCCCGCTATCGGTCCTACGACAGCTATTCGAACACCTTCCAGCCGTATAACGGCCCGCGTCAGCAGTGCTATTCGCCCTATTACTGATCGGCAGAGCAGCTAATCCGGCTTCCGTGAGGCGCCGGAAAGGGTTAACATCAAGCCGCCCCGGCGCCATGCCGCGGGCGGTTTTTTCGTAAGCCCGATCCGCCTGTTTCCTAACGTCAAAATCACCGCGTTAACCATTTGTTAACCAAATCGGCGGTACTTCTTTCATCAACGATTTGTTTACGTAGATGACCAAAGTGCTAACCGAACCCCGCTCCATCCGCATCAAGGGCAGATCCTTCCTGGCCGTCGTCCTGACGCCGGATCTGCCGTTCGACGACTGGCTCGTCCGGCTCGACGATCTCGCGGCCCGCTCGGCCGGTTTCTTCCTCGGTCGCCCCGTCGTTCTCGACGTGTCCGAGATCGAGATCGACCGTCCGCAGCTGAAGGCGCTGATCGCAGAGCTTGGCAGCCGCAATGTCTCGATCATGGGCATCGAGGGCGGTCGCCCTTCGCTGGTCGAGCCGGGCATGCCGCCGCAGCTGAAGGGTGGCAAACCCGCCGCAGATTACGATGTGCCGCGCGAAGACACGCCTGAAGCCTCGGCCGCCACGCCCAAGGGCAAGGCGGAGAAGCAGCCGGCAGAGCAGGCAGCACCGCAAGTGGTGGTGCAGCAGAGCCCGGTTTCGGCGCCGTCGATGATCGTGCGCGAAACCATCCGCTCCGGTCAGTCGGTCATCTACACCCAGGGTGACGTCACGGTCATCGGTTCGGTCCAGTCGGGCGCCGAAGTGATTGCCGGTGGCTCCGTCCACATCTACGGTGCGTTGCGCGGCAGAGCGCTCGCTGGATGCGTTGGCAATGCCGACGCAAGGATCTTCTGTCGTAAGTTCGAATCCGAGCTGGTTGCGATCGACGGCGTCTACGCGATGACCGACGATATGGATCCAGAATTGAAGGGGCATCCTGTTCAGCTTTGGCTGGAGGGGGATGCAATCATGACAGAGAGAATGACGTGAACTTGAGCGGGGACAGACAGGAGAACCACATGGGCAAGGTGATAGTCGTGACATCCGGCAAGGGCGGGGTCGGCAAGACGACCTCGACGGCCGCTCTCGGTGCAGCGCTGGCACAGCGCAATGAAAAAGTCGTCGTCGTCGATTTTGACGTCGGCCTTCGCAATCTCGATCTGGTGATGGGCGCCGAGCGCCGCGTCGTCTACGATCTCGTCAATGTCATCCAGGGCGATGCCAAGCTGCCGCAGGCGCTGATCCGCGACAAGCGGCTGGAAACCTTGTTCCTGCTGCCCGCCTCACAGACCCGCGACAAGGACAACCTGACCGCCGAAGGCGTCGAACAGGTCATCAACGAGCTGAAGAAGTATTTCGACTGGATCATCTGCGACAGCCCGGCCGGCATCGAACGCGGTGCAACGCTTGCGATGCGCCATGCCGATATGGCCGTTGTCGTCACCAATCCGGAAGTCTCCTCGGTCCGCGATTCTGATCGCATCATCGGTCTGCTCGATTCCAAGACGCTCAAGGCCGAGCGCGGCGAGCGCATGGAAAAGCATCTCCTGCTCACCCGCTACGACGCCGTTCGCGCCCAGCGTGGCGACATGCTGAAGGTCGATGACGTGCTCGAGATCCTGTCGATCCCGCTGCTGGGCATCATCCCGGAAAGCATGGACGTGCTGCGTGCCTCCAACATCGGCGCGCCGGTCACGCTCGCCGACGCCCGCAGCGCACCTGCCATGGCCTATTTCGACGCCGCCCGTCGTCTGGCCGGCGAAAACGTTCCGATCACCATTCCTGGCGAGAAGCGCGGCTTCCTCGACAAGATCTTCGCGCGGAGGGCCGCATGAGCATTTTCTCTCTGTTCCGCAAGCAGCGGTCCGCACCGATGGCACGGGAACGCCTGCAGGTTCTGCTCGCCCATGAGCGCGCCTCGCTTGAAAGCGATCTGGTGGCCATCCTGCGCGAGGAAATTCTCGCCGTGATCGCCAAGCATGTCGAATTCGACCGCGACAAGGTGCAGATCAAGATGGACCGCGACGAAGACGTCTCGATCCTTGAGATCGACGTCGAGATCCCGCGCAACGCCCAGCGCCTCGCGGCCTGATCGACCAGGCCTCACAAATGAGAAAGGCCGCCGCCGGTATCCCGGTCGGCGGCCTTCTTCGTTTGGGTGGAGGGCAGGGCAGATCGCATCCGCCCTGCCGACCGAACCGTCAGCCCACCAGAGCGTTGTCGTCGCGCTTGATCGCCACGATCGTCGAGCGCGGCAGCTTGCCTTCTCCGTCAGGGAAGGGCGCGTCGGGATGCTGAATGCCGGCAAACATGGTGCGCTTGTCGGCCGACCAGGTGAGGCCGGTGACTTCCGAACCCTTCGGGCCGGTCATGAAGCGCTCGATGCGGCCGGTAACCGGGTCGCCGGCGAGCATCTGGTTGTTGCCCTGGCCCGCGAACTCGCCTTCGTTTGAGTCTTCGCCGTCGGTCTGGATCCAGACGAGACCGGTCGAATCGAACATCATGCCGTCAGGCGAGTTGAACATGTTGCCTTCGTTGATGTTCGACGAGCCGGCATAGGCGCCGTCCTTGTGCACGGCCGGATTGCCGGCCATGGCGAAGAGATCCCAGCTGAAGGCGGAATCCGTGTGGTCGTCATTGGCCGGATACCAGCGGACGATCTGGCCGTATTCGTTCTTCTCACGCGGATTGGCCGCGTTGACGGCCATCTCGTCGCCGCCGGCATTGGTGCGCAGCTTGCCGTCCTTGACTTCGCCGCGACGGCTGTTGTTGGTGAGGCAGCAATAGGCTTCGACCGCAACCGGATTGACCGCAACCCATTCCGGACGGTCCATGGTGGTGGCACCAACCTTGGAAGCAGCCTGGCGGGTGAACACGGCGATCTCGTCGGCCTTCATGCCGGTTGTCTCTTCGGTGAGAGCCAGCCACTCGCCGGTACCTTCGTCGGAGAACTTGGCGACGTAGAGCATGCCTTCGTCAAGCAGCTTCGAGGTGTCGCCACCCGGCACATAGATACCGTTGGAGACGAACTTGTAGAGGAACTCGCCACGCTCGTCGTCACCCATATAGACGACCACACGACCGTCCCGGGCCACGACAACGGCGGCGTTTTCATGCTTGATGCGGCCGAGTGCGGTGCGCTTGATTGGGGTCGAGGACGCATCCGACGGATCGATCTCTACCACGTAACCGGCGCGGCGTGGCTCGTTCGGGTTCTTCGAAACGTCGAAGCGTTCGTCGAATTTCTCATAAGCATAGCGCGTCTCGGCGACGATGCCGTAGCGCTTGTAGTCCGCAGGCATTTCGAATTCGGCATTGGTGGAACCGAAGTAGCCGTTGAAATTTTCTTCGCAGGTGAGGTAGGTGCCCCAAGGCGTCTTGCCGGCGCCGCAGTTGTTGAAGGTCCCGAGACAGTCGACACCGCCGGGATCGGCAGCCGTCTTGACGAGCTCCGAGCCGGCAGCCGGACCCGAAAGCTTCATCGGCGTGTTGTGGTGGATGCGGCGGTTGAACTTGCTGTCGACGACGATTGCCCAGCCGTTTTCGCCTTCAGCCACTTCCATGACGGTGACGCCCTGCATGTTCTGCAGGATCTTCACGTCGTCGAGCGACTGCGGCATGCCTTCCGGCGCGTGCGGCAGGTTGATTTCGTTGTTGACGTATTCGTGGTTGACCGCGATCACCTGGGCGCCGCCGATGACGAAGAGCTCCATGCCGTCGGTGTTCTCACCGAAGACCTTGTCGGAATTCTCCAGCGACACACCCTTCATCGGATCGATGTCGGAAGACGAGGAGAACAGGGCCTCACCCCAACGGGCGAGGGGCTTCCAGTTGTAGCCTTCCGGCACATGGATGGTGTTGTCGGTCGCAATGTCGATCGGCTTGAAGGCGAAGCGCGAGGCTGCTTCCTGGGCCTGGGCGGAGGTCGAGCTCATCAGATTGCCGACGGAGCCCATGGCAACGGCAGCCGAACCCATGGCCAACACGCCGAGGAAACCGCGACGCGAGATCGCGCGTTCGACGACGCGGTCGAAGTCGGTCACGGCCGGCGGCGGATTATGCAGCTCGTCCCACTCGTCCCAGGAGAGATGATTGGTATTGGTGTCGGTCATGGCTGAGCCTCCTTTTGGTTGAAGTCCAACCTTCGACTAGTCAGGCCTGATAACAGGGATGTGACGAAATCGGGGCAGTCCGATAGTTGTGAAGGCGCTGATTTAGGCATTCCGGCGAAGGCCCAGCCGGTCGCCGTTTTAAGTCATTGGCGCATCTTGGCTTTGATCCGAAGACTGCCGTTCTCTCCGGAAGCGAGGCGTCCGACCGCTCACGCATCTTTGTTTCGGCGGCAATCGTCACCTCGACTTTCACCTTCATGGCACCGGGAACGAGGCTTCCTGTCGCATGCAAAAGATTTGACGTTTACGTAAAAATCAATTAGCCAGAAGTGAGAATAAGCCGCGCCTCCTGGGTGGGAGTCTGGGCGTGGCATGAAGCATACGCCAGATGGAGGAGCACGTCATGTACAAGGCGCCCGTAGAAGAGATCGCGTTCACCCTGAAGCACGTTGCAGGCCTCACCAAGGCCATCGAAGACGGCAAGCTCGGCGACTTGAGCGACGATCTGGTCGACGCCATCCTCTTGGAAGCCGGCCGTTTTGCCAGTGACGAAGTCGCCCCGCTCGCCGAAATCGGCGACAAGCAGGGTGCACGTTTGGTCGACGGCAAGGTCATCGTGCCCGATGGCTGGGACAATCTCTACCGCGCCTGGGCCGAAGGCGGCTGGAACTCACTGACCGCATCTGAAGACTTCGGCGGACAGGGGCTTCCCCATATGCTGAATGTCGCGGCCCTCGAAATGTGGAATTCCGGCTCCATGGGCTTCGCGCTTGGGCCGACGCTCACCATGGGCGCCGTCGATGCCGTCACCGCCCACGGCTCGGACGACCTGAAGGCAAAGTACCTGCCCAAGATGGTCTCCGGCGAATGGACCGGCACCATGAACCTCACCGAGCCGCATGCCGGCTCCGATCTCGGCGTGATGAAGTCCCGCGCCGAGCGCCGCGCTGACGGCACCTACCGCATCTTCGGCCAGAAGATCTACATCACCTGGGGCGAACACGAGATCACCGAGAACATTATCCATCTCGTTCTCGCGCGTCTTCCCGATGCACCCGCCGGCACCCGCGGTATCTCGCTCTTCCTCGTGCCCAAATACCTCGTCAACGACGACGGCTCGATCGGCGCCCGCAACGACCTCCACTGCCATTCGCTGGAGCACAAGCTCGGCATCCACGGCTCGCCGACCTGCACCATGATCTATGGCGATGGAAAATATGGCGACGAAGCCGGTGCGATCGGCTGGTTGATCGGCGAGGAGAACAAGGGCCTCGCCTGCATGTTTACGATGATGAACAACGCCCGCCTCGCCGTCGGCATGCAGGGCGTTGCCATCTGCGAGGCCGCCACCCAGAAGGCCGTGCAATATGCCAAGGACCGCACGCAAGGGAAGGCTCCCGGCTGGACCGGCTCCGGCATGTCGCCGATCATCGAGCATCCCGACGTCGCCCGCATGCTGGTGACGATGAAGGCGCTGACCCAAGGCTCCCGCGCCATCTGCTATGTCTGCGCCCACGCAACCGACATGAGCCACCACGCGGATGGCGATGAGGCCCGCCACTGGGCCGAGCGCGCAGCCTTGCTCACTCCGATCGCCAAGTCCTTCGCCACCGATGCCGGCGTCGATGTCGCCTCGCTCGGCATCCAGACCCATGGCGGCATGGGCTTCATCGAGGAAACGGGTGCCGCCCGCTACTGGCGCGACAGCCGCATTGCCCCGATCTATGAGGGCACCAACGGCATCCAGGCCGCCGACCTCGTCACACGCAAGCTGCCGCTGTCGAACGGCAACCATATCAGGGGCTACATCACCGAGCTGAAGCAGGTAGTGAATGCCGTGCGCGCCTCCAATCTCGAAGGTTTTGGCGAGACCGCCGCCCGCCTCGACGCGAGCCTGTCGGATCTCGAAGACACCACCGAATGGCTGCTCTCGCAGCTCGCCGCTGGCAACGCGTCTGCAGCGCTCGCAGGCGCCACGCCCTACCAGCGCCTCTTCGGCCTCGCCTTGACCGGTGTCTACCTCGCCAAGGGCGCCCTTGCCGACGAGGACCATGGCCGCGACAACCGCCTGGCGCTCTGCCGCTTCGCCGCCGAAAACCTGATCGCCGAGACCGCTGCGCTGAAGGATCGCGTCGTCAATGGCGCAGCGAGCCTGGAAGCGGCACGCGCGCTGTTTGCTTGACGCTCCACCTCCCCCTTGAGGGGGGAGGTCGCCGCAAAGCGGCGGGTGGGGGTGACTGATCCTTCAACCGGTCATTATTGCCCCTCATCCGCCTGCCGGCACCTTCTCCCCGCAAGCGGGGAGAAGGGCGAAGGCCGCAGCGCCTTCGGTCCCCCTCGCCCCGTTTACGGGGAGAGGGAGCGCCGAGCGAAGCGGAGGCGGGGTGAGGGGCCTTTCGCAGACGGATAGAATTGAAGGGGAAAAGAATGACCGACCACATTGAGATCACCCGCCCAGAAACCCATCCCGGCGTCCTCGTCCTGCGCTTCAACCGCCCGGACAAGAAGAACGCCATCACGCAGGCCATGTACCAGAAGCTGACGGCTGGCCTGCTGGAGGGCGAGCAAGATGACAGCATCCGCGCCATCGTCTTCCTCGGCACCGAGGGCTGTTTCTCCGCCGGCAATGACATGGCCGATTTCTTAGGCTTCGCCATGGCCGGCGCTGTCGGCGAACCCGCCGCCTTCGGCCTCCTGCGCGCGCTGACCGAAGTCACCAAGCCGCTTGTGTCAGGCGTCGATGGTCTGGCGATAGGCATCGGCACGACGCTCCACATGCATTGCGACCTGACCGTCGCCTCCGACCGCAGCCTGTTCAAGACCCCCTTCGTCGACCTGGCGCTTGTCCCGGAAGCCGCCTCCAGCCTGATTGCCCCTCGCATCATGGGTCACCAGCGCGCCTTTGCCATGCTCGCCGCCAGCGAAGGCTTCTCTGCTGAGCAGGCCCGCGAGGCCGGTTTGATCTGGAAGGTCGTCGCGCCCGATCAGGTGGAGACTGAGACCCTGAAGATCGCATCCTCGCTCGCGTCCAAGCCGCCGGCGGCGATGAAGATCGCCCGTGCCCTGGTCAAGGGCAGCGCCGACGAGGTCCGTGCCCGCATGCAGGAAGAACTCGTCCACTTCGTCGCCCAGCTGAAGAGCGCCGAAGCCCGCGCCGCCTTCGAGGCCTTCATGAAGGGCCGCGGATAAGACGATCAGGCCGTATGTGAGGCCTACTTATTTTTCAGGTTTCGCTTAAGTGCCCGTTAAATCCTGCGGAGTATCTGTGAGGGGGCGGCAAATTTGCCGCTTCCGCACCATGATGGTGCCGTGATCACACAATGCCCCGTGACCCCTCGCGCCGACGTGGCGCGGAGAGTTTTTGCAGGACCGTACCCGTGAAGACCAGTTCCAATCTGATGACCAAGATCCTGGTGGTCGCCTCCCTCGTGGTGGTTGCCGCCCTGTCCGGTTTCTCTTTCTATATCGATAGCCTCCAGCACAACGCGACGAGTGCCGCCGTCAAGAGCGAGATCGACAGCTCCGGTCTCCAGGCGTCGCAGAGTATCGCCAACTGGCTTGCCGCCCGGGTGGCCTTGACCGAGCTTGCCGGCAATGCTGCCGCCAAGGCGCCGGATGCCGCTGCAATCACCGCCGCCTTCGACAATCCGGTCCTTATCCGTGAGTTCATGTCGACCTATGTCGGCGACGAGCAGGGCGTGTTCACCAGCGTTCCCGTCCAGCCGCTGCCGGAGGGCTACGACCCGCGCAAGCGCCCATGGTACCAGGATGCCGTCAAGGCGGACAAGCTGGTTCTGACCGACCCTTACGCCGACGCCTCGACCGGCAACCTGATCATCAGCGCCGCCATCCCGGTGAAGAAGGACGGCAAGCTCTACGGCGTGGCTGCGTCCGACTTCTCCCTGACCTCCCTCGTCGACATGGTCAATTCGGTCGACATGGGCGGCAAGGGCTCTGCCTTCCTCGTCAAGCAGGACGGCACGATCCTCGTCCACCGCGACGGCAACCTCGTCACCAAGACACTGAAGGATGCCTTCCCGAACCAGACGCCGACCATCGGCTCCGGCATCACTGAGACCACCTTCGCCGACGCTAATGTCCTCGTCTCCTTCCTGCCGATCAAGGGCCTGCCACGCGACGACTGGTATCTCGGCGTCCAGATCGACCGTGATCTCGCCTATGCCAGCATCGGTGAGTTCCGCACGGCTGCCGCCGTCGCGACCCTCGTCGGCGTCGTTGCCATGATCGGCGTGCTGGCAGCCCTGCTGTCGCGTCTCGTGGTCCGCCCGGTTGTCGACATGACCGGCGTCATGGGCAAGCTTGCCGGCGGCGATGTCTCCGCCGAGATCCCCGGCACTGCCCGCAAGGACGAAATCGGCCAGATGGCCGCAGCCGTTGCCGTCTTCCGCGACAACATCATCGAGCGTGGCCGCCTGGCCCGCGAAGCGGATGAAACCCGCACCATGACCGAACAGGAACGCCGCGAACGCGAAGCCGCCAAGGCGCGCGAAGCCGAGCAGGTTTCCTTCGCCGTGCATTCGCTGGCCGATGGTCTCGGTCGTCTGGCAGATGGCGACCTCGTCTCGCGCATCGAAACCCCGTTTGCCGGCGATCTCGACCGCCTGCGCGTCGACTTCAACGCCTCCGTCGAAAAGCTGCATGATGCACTCGCCACCGTCGGCCGCAATGCCCGCGCCATCGACGGCGGTGCTGCCGAAATCCGCTCGTCGGCCGACAACCTTGCCCGCCGCACCGAGCAGCAGGCAGCCTCGGTCGAAGAGACCGCAGCCGCCCTGGAAGAGATCACCACAACCGTCAAGGACAGCGCCCGCCGCGCCGAGGAAGTCGGCCAGCTGGTGACCCGCGCCCGTGCGGGTGCGGAAAAGTCCGGCGAAATCGTCGAGAGAGCTGTCGGTGCCATGCAGGGCATCGAGAAGTCCTCGGGCGAGATTTCCAATATCATCGGCGTGATCGATGAAATCGCTTTCCAGACCAACCTGCTCGCCTTGAACGCCGGTGTCGAAGCCGCGCGTGCCGGGGAAGCCGGCAAGGGTTTTGCTGTCGTCGCACAGGAAGTCCGCGAACTTGCACAGCGCTCCGCCAATGCTGCGAAGGAGATCAAGACCCTGATCAGTGCGTCGGGCAACCAGGTCAAGCACGGCGTCGAACTCGTCAACGAGACGGGCAAGGCGCTCGATGTGATCGTCCGTGAGGTTCAGGAGATCAACGGCCACGTCAATGCCATCGTTACGGCCTCGCGCGAACAGTCGACCGGCCTGCAGGAGATCAACACCGCCGTCAACACCATGGACCAGGGCACCCAGCAGAACGCCGCCATGGTCGAGGAGCAGACGGCAGCCAGCCATGGCCTTGCCCAGGAAGCGGCAGCGCTCACGGCTCTGCTCAACCAGTTCCGCATCGACGAGCGCGCCGCCGGCTCCTCACATGCGCCTCGCCGGGCTGCCTGATCGGGCGGCCCCTGCCACCCGCAGAATGAAAACGGCGCCCCTGAGGCGCCGTCAGACCGCTGACAAACCCGCCGATTTTTCCTCGGCGGGTTTTCCAGTTTCTAAGGTGCGCGCTCAGGTGGTGTTTTGTTCGTAGATTTTCGTGGCCTCCATCGCACCTGTGCCCTTATGCCCAGGCTCGGTTCGGGGCTTTGGTCATTGCCATTGCGATCTTCTTGATGTTCTGCGCAGCGGCCGCCAGC
>NZ_JAUSUW010000011.1 GCF_030814435.1 Peteryoungia aggregata LMG 23059 | reverse complement strand
GCAAACTGCTCACCATCCTCAACGCAATCATCCGGGACGAAAAACCATGGCAAAACGCTTGACTGCCAAGACAGTCGCTCTCCCCAGCGGGGAGAGGGAAGCCGAGCGCAGCGGACGCAGGGTGAGGGGGCGGGCGGGCAGCCACCCTCCCCTCGAGGGGGAGGGTCGGAGCGCAGCTCCGGGGTGGGGTGATGGCGTCAACCGTTTCCCTGCTTGATGCGTCGAACTCGCAGTGTGGTTCACCCCCACCCGCCGCTTTGCGGCGACCTCCCCCCTCAAGGGGGAGGTGGGGAAACCCGCCTCCGCCAGTCGCTCGGGCTTTCGCCGGTCACGCGCAGGAATTCTCGGTTGAAGTTGGATTTGGTCATGAAGCCCGCCTCGAAGAGGATGCGGGTCACGGGCAAGTCCGTCTCGGCGAGCAGGCGGCAGGCCTCGGTGATGCGGTGGTTGTTGACGTAGTGCGAGACGCTGACGCCGTGAACGCGGTTGACCGCTTCGGAGACGGCGCGGGCCGGCATGCCAAGGCGGCGGGCGAGACGGGCCAAGTTCAGGTTCGTATCGGTCCAGAGACGCTTTTCCGTCATCAGGCGGTCAAGATCAGCGGCAAGGCGGTGATGGTCTTCGGTGGCGGTCCTTGCCGTGGAGGCGGCCGCCGTTTGCAACCGGGCATCGGGGGACGCTGCAGGCAAGGCGGCGGCCTGACCCTGACCCTGACCCCGACCGGATGCCTGCCGATCCGGCCGGTCTGTTTCCGCATCCGCTCCATCGTCCCCACCTGTTTCCTCGCCGGCGGAGACGGCGCCGAGACCGAGCAGAAGCAGGATCAGCGTGGTGGCGGCGGAGACGACCATGGGCGAATAGCGACCGCCGGACCAGAGCATGTCGAGGCTGATCGCGACATCGGTCAGCGCCGAGGTGATCAGGGCAATGCCGGTCAACTGCAGCGCGCGCCAGGAGCGCAGGGAGCCGTCGAGGCGCGAGGCGACAAGGCCGTCGGGACCCAGCCGGGCCAGCCAGAGCAGCGCCAGACCATAGGCAAGGAATACGGCAATCAGGACGACATCGACGGGGATATGCCGGATGGGCGGAATGCCGAGACCCGCCGGCAGGTGGGTGACGATCAGAATCGCCGCGATCAGCAGTGTGGGCAGCAGATGCGGCCAGTCGGCGGCGGAAATTCCCTGCCGTTCCCGGGCGAGATCGCGAAAAGCCAGATAGGAAAGCGCCGGCATCAGACTTGCCAGGACCGGCAGGACGGCAAGCACCTGTGTCAGGCCATAGCCCCAGCGCAGGCCGACCAGCAGGCTCTGCAGGATGTAAAGGGCGATCAGAGGCAGGAAGAGGCCATGGGCAGTCCAGCTGTCGCGCCCCTCGCGCAGAAGACGCGCAAGGAAGATGCCAAGGAAGAGGGCAACGAGAAAGGAGAGCGGGACGAAGAGCATGGGGCGGTTTTCGGACTTTCGGCATCAGGATGGCGCGATCATGACCGCAAGCGCGATCCAGGTCGACCTGAAACGCGATCGAGGTCGAAGCTCCAGCGCGGCTTGGCGCAGATGAGGCATCGAAACGGCCCGGGGACCCCGACGGCGGACACCGCCGGGCCACAGCAAAGGAGCCTTATCATGCGCAAGAGAACCATCGTGCTTTCCATCCTCGGCGGCCTTGTCGGTCTCGCCATTCTCGACGGCAGCGTGCAGATGATCCGGGCCGACGAGGCGATCTCCGGGCCCCTCGACCTGACAGGCGTCACGCGGCTGGAGGTGACGGGCGCGGCGAGCGACATCGTCATTTCGACGCGCGGCGACGGCGCCCGGGAGGCGGTGCTGACCGGAACGCGGCGGGGCTGGGGCGCGCTGTGGCGCTCGGCCTGGTTCTCCCCCGGCTGTGCCCGGCAGGGCCGGATGGGCCGCGATGGCACGACGCTGACAGTGGACATGGGCGACCGGGGCGGTTTCTTCGGCTGGAACGACCTCGACGACTGCACGCTGACCCTGAATGCGACGCTGGCGCCGGATGTGGCGGTGTCGATCAACCAGAATGCCGCCCGCATGCGTCTTGATGGCGATTTTTCCAGCATCGACGTTTCCAGCGATGCCGGGGACTTTTCACTCGCCGGCCATGCCACACGCGTGGCGGTGGACGGGGCGGCGCTCAGGGCCCGGCTGACCTTCGACCGGGTGATGCGCAACGAGGCGGTGCTCGTTTCCGGAACGATGCTGGATGCCTCCATCCGCTTCCTCGTCCCGACCACCATTTCCTATGGCGTCGATGCCGTCGCGTCCTATGTCGACAGCGCACTTGCCAATACGCCGGGCGCGCAACCGGCCATCACCATCCGGGGCGAGATGGTACATGCCACCATCCGGTGACGGTGCATGGGAGTGCGGGGCTGGCCTGCCCCGCCTCTCACAGCAGCGAAAAGAGGAGCTCTGTCAGGCGGCAGCGCGGTCCATCGCCTTGATCAGACGGATGAGATGATCGCCGATCGCCTTGCCGAGCAGCGGTGGCACGGCATTGCCGACCTGCACATATTGCTCGGTTCGGGAGCCGGCAAATTCGAACCAGTCCGGGAAGGCTTGCAGGCGCGCCGCTTCTCGGACTGTGATCGCCCTATCCTGTTCGGGGTGGATATAGGCACCCCAATGAATGTCGCATTTGGTCAGCACCGTGCAGGAGAGCCCGTCCCAGGTCATCCGCCCATAACGTTTCGTGTGGTCCGAGCGTTTCGCCCGCTTCATGCCCTCCGGCAGGAGATCATGGGGAATGTCGCGCCAGCTTCCGCCCGGCGGAATGTAGGGCAGGCGCTGCATGTTGACCTTGCCCAACGTCGGTGCGGCATGGCCGTCCACGACCGTCTGATCGCCGCGCATCAGTTGCTGGAAATGGCTCGGAGCCACATCCCGGTAACGCACCCGGCCCTTGTCCTCACCATTTTCCAAGGGTGGCAGGTCTCCGATCGCATCCTTGATCGTGGTGAAGGGCTCGGCGCGATCCGGGCCATGCGTCGGCAACGGATGGGAGATCGGTACGCCCAGCCTGTTGCCGATGAAGACGACACGACGACGCTCCTGGGGCACGCCATAATCCTCGGATCTGAGGACCTGCTCCTCCACCGCATATCCCAGAGCGCCAAGCTCTGCCTTGATCGCGCGGACAGCCTCACCGCCACCGATCGAATAAATACCTGTGACATTCTCCATCACGATCCATTCGGGTCGCAGACCGTCGACGATGCGCAGATACTCCTTGAACAGAGTGGCCCGAGCATCATGCATACCGCGCTGGTGATTGTAGACCGAATAGGCCTGGCAGGGCGGGCCGCCGGCAAGTACGGTGAGTTCGCCCCGGCGAAGCCCCGTCTGCTTCATCAGGTCTTCGACGGTCAGCGCCTCGATCGGGCCGGGGATGAACTTCGCGTCCGGATGGGTGCGGGCAAAGGTCTCGCCGGCTGCAGCAAAGATATCATTGCCGGCCAGCACCTTGAATCCGGCCATTTCCAGGCCAGCAGACAATCCGCCTGCACCGCAGAATAGGTCGATTGCCGTCGGGCTCATGGTCGCTACCGCCTCGGTTGTTCTCATTTTGTACTCGTTATAGCAACAAAATATTCAACGAACAATGTGGTCCTGTTTCGTCTTCGATCTTATTCGCTGTTCAAACTCTGCCTTTGTCACCGGCAAGCCGCCGGTGAGGCCCAACGTGGCCGCGTCGAGCGTCGTACAGACCTCGCTGACCACCGTCAGTCGAAATGGGCCGCCATTTGGATTTTCAACAAAATCGACAAGAAACCAGACGATATCAGCGTTGGAGACATCGCTAACCGTTTCCATCGTGCCCATGGATTGAAAGAAGGGCGCATCAACCACTACGGCCATCTTGCGCCCCCAGCGCCTGAGCGTCGGCACCTTTGTCAGCAGTTGCGGCATCAGGCGCTTGACGCCGCTGCTGCGGTAATCGGGGCGCCGCTTGACTCGTGCCATCGACAGGGCGCCGCCGGTGTCCTTGATGTGATCGAACTCCAGGGACATTTTCTCGCCGGAGAAATAGACCGCCTGTATCTCGACCGCCACCCAGTCGATGGCATCGGACACTCCGCCATTACCCTTGACGAGGATCATGTCGATCCGACCGACGTCTTCACCCGCTGAACTGTCGAGATTGCCCGTCGACTTCAGGAAACCGACTTCACCGACACGGTTTGCCCGGGGATCGTCGAGCAGGCTCTCGCCGATCGCATCGAAGACGAGACCGCCCTGGTGAAAGCGCGCGGGACACAGGGCGCGGATTCGACCGCGATCCCCCTCGACCGGCGCGATCCGCCCCTCATCCTCGCCGTAGATGCGGATGGAGCAGACACCGCCCGGCTTGGTGCAGGTCGGGTGGGCGCTGTTGATCTTGAAGGGACAGGGGCGCTCCTCGGCCTGCTGTTTTTCCAGTTTGCGGCGCAGCTCTTCCAGCCGCTTTTCTTCCCGCGCACGCAAATTCCCAAGCTGCGTCTGGCGCTCAAGATCCGCCAGACGATCCAGATCCGCCTTGCTCATGGCCGCACCACCGACCTCATGGTCCGCCAGGGCCAGACGCTCGGCATCGGTCAGGGCCAGGAAGGGGTGCCCATACCATTCAGCAATGTGAAACCGTTCCTGGGACACGCAAGCACTCCAATGATCCAGCAGCCATTGGGCTGATTCGCACCTTTGCCGTCAACTGCGTGGCGGCGCCGGTCATGTCCTGCAGATGTCCAATCGTAGGGATGCCCCGGGTCGCTGGTCACCCCCACCCGCCGCTTTGCGGCGACCTCCCCCCTCAAGGGGGAGGTGGAACTTCACTCCCCGAGCTTCAGTTCCATCATCGTCAGGTCCAGCCAGCGGCCGAATTTCTGGCCGACTTCGTGGTGGGTGCCGACGAGGCGGAAGCCGAGGCTTTGGTGGAGCGCGATGGAGCCCTGATTGCCGGCTTCGATGGCGGCGATCATGACATGGATGTTGCCTGCCCTTGCCCGTTCGATCAGGGCCGCCATCAGGGCCTTGCCGAGGCCCCGGCCATAATGGTCCTTCTCGACATAAACGGAATGCTCGACGGTATGACGGTAGCCGTCGAAGGCGCGCCAGTCACCATAGGAGGCATAGCCGGCGATGCGGCCGTCCACCTCGGCGACCAGGACGGGAAAGCCCTTCGCGCGGCGCAGTTCCAGCCAGGCGCGGCGGTTATCGAGGTCGATCAGCACGTCGTTCCAGATCGCGGTCGTGTGTTCGACGGCGTGATTGTAGATGTCGCGGATAGCGGACAGGTCGGCTTGCGTTGCATCGCGCAGGGTGACGGGCATGGTCATGATCGGTATTCTACATTTTACGGCGGAAAAACCGCCATGTGGGACTGAGGTGTGACGGGCGATACTTCGCCGCATCGACACATCGGGCAACAAGGGTGCAAAGGCAAGACCCAAGACTTTCGGAAACCGATGCCCATGACCTCTCTGCTTCCCGGACTGCTGACCCGCTACGTTCTCGTGCTGATCGGCGCACAATTTGCGATCTTCCTGCTGGCGCTGGTGCTCGACGCCTTCGGCTGGGGCGACAGCCTGTCCTCGGCGGCCAATGTGGCCGTGCTGATCGCGGCCGGGTCTTCCGCCGGCAGCTTCGTTGCCCAGCGGCTGAAGGGGCGGCCGAGTTGGGGAGTAAGCCTGAAGCTTTCGGGTCTGCTTGCCCTTGTTGCCGTGGTGGCAGGCTCGCTGATGCTTGTCGGCATCGTGCTGCTGAACGGGATTACCGAAGCGGAACTGCAGCTTCTCGCGGCGCAGATGGGCATGACGCCTGCCATGGCTGCGCTGGTGCTTGCCGGTGTATCGCTGGTGCTGAGCTATCCCGTGACACTGGCAGGGTTCCGGATCGGCGCGGGCGCAACGGCAAAGCAGATGGCACGGCAGGCGGCGCTGACGGGGATTTGAGGCGATCCGCCCTTAACCGTCGGCATGTTGGGGCCGTATCCCGGGCATCCACTGCCGTTGCAACGGGTGTGGCGAGCGCGGATGCGTCGAGACCGGGGCCGGCCCCGGCAGATCCTCGGCAAGAGGGTCCGAGGATGACGATCCTTCGCGCCCGGGAGTGGGGTTTCCTCAGCCTAGGCTGATCGCCGTGAATACCGCCGAATAATGGACGATCGCGGCGGTCACGACGAAGGCGTGCCAGATGGCGTTCTGGAAGCGCAGGCGTTCCCAGACGTGGAAGACGACGCCGGCGGAATAGATGCAGCCGCCGATGATGATCAGCGTGAGCGTGATGCCGGGGATGATTTCCGAGAGCGGGCCCATGGCGAGCGCGCCGCTCCAGCCCATGCCGAGATAAAGCAGGATGGCGAGCCGGTCATAACGGCCGGGGAAGCGGAATTTCAGCCAGATGCCGGTGAAGGCCGTCGCCCAGATGCCGAGAAGCAGCGCCAGGATCAGCGGGCGGTCGGCGCCCTGGATGAGGAAGGGCGTGTAGGTCGAGGCGATCAGGATGAAGATCGCCGAGTGATCGCATCGGCGCAGCCACCACTTGATCTTGGAATGCGGCCACATGTTGTAGGTGAAGGAGACGCCGAGCGCGATGATGAGGCCGAGGCCATAGATCCAGCTGGCGGCGATATCGGCATAATCCGAATAGACGGTGGCGTAGAAGATCAGCGCGGTGGCCCCGACCAAAGCAAAGACGACACCGATGCCATGGATGATCCCGTCAGCGACCAGCTCGTGCAGGTCATAGGCGCGGCCAAACTTGAAATTCTCGGTGGTCATCGTGTCTCTTCGTCTTTTCTCATGGGCGGCAGCTTCAGGTTCCGAAGCAATGCTCGGGATGATGGCGGAATTCGCCGGGTCGAACAAGCAGTGCTGCCTTCACAAACATGCAGTGACCGTAACCTTCCTTGCTTGCCTAATCGTGGCACGCCGCCTACCAATCAATGGTTATCGCCAAAATTGATTGCCGAGAAAAATCATGCGTTTCACGATCCTTGCCACGTTTGCCGCGCTCACCACCTATTGCTGGTTTCTCCTCAAGGTCGGCCAGGCGCGCCGAAAGTTCGGGGTCGAGGCACCGAAGACCACCGGAAGCGCCGATTTCGAACGGGTCTTTCGCGTGCAGCAGAATACGGTGGAGCAACTGGTCCTCTTCCTGCCGTCGCTGTGGATCTTCGGCTTTTATGTTTCGGACGTTCTGGCCGGACTGCTGGGCCTCGGCTGGACGGCGGCACGGGCGCTTTACGCGGCGGAATATTACGACGATGCGAAGAAGCGCGGGCCGGGGGCAGCGCTGACATTTCTTGTTGGCATCGTGCTCTTGATCGGCGGCACAATCGGGGCGCTGGTCAAGGGGGGCTGAAGCCCCTACCCCTCCAGAAACCCTCCAGAACCCTTCCCGGCGCTTGCAGACTCTGCAAAACGTGCATTTCCCGCCGGCTCACGGCTTTGTGCGCGCGACGGTTGTCGCATTAACAAATAATTGTTCTGAATCTGCGCAAATACTCACATGCCAGGCGTATTTGAGGGCAAACTTTAGCAAAGCGTAAACGGATCACCCCTAGATTCTGCAGGGGTCGGCACATGCGACGGCAGAAGCTGGTTTTGCGTAGACCGACGAGCATGCCACCCGTGACAGGGGTTGAAGCCGGCTTTGGCCGGACAGACCCGTCATGTGTTTGCCCGCGCCGTTGTGACTTGAAACCGTAGACGCTTCCGAGGTTCTCATGACCATAAGATTGAAACTGCTGGCCTGCATTTCGCTTTTGACAGCTGCCATTTTCGTCATCTCGGCTTTCGCCTTTTATGCGAAGGAAGAGCAATCGAAACTGACCACGTCGATCGTGGCCGACCGGGTCATTCCGATGGAACAGCTCAAGGTGATCGCCGACTCCTATGCCGTCGACATCGTCGATGCCGTGCACAAGGTGCGCTCGGGCGCGTTCAGCTTCGAGCAGGGGCAAAAGAGCGTCGATGCGGCGATGGGCAAGATCGAGCAGAAGTGGGGCGAATACATCGTCACCTATCTGACGCCCGAGGAAAAGGGCATTGCCGATGAATTCCTGAAGGTCCGGGAGGGCGCCGATGCCGGCGTCAAGGAGTTGCAGGCGCTGCTTCTGGCCAAGGACATGGAGGGTCTGGCGAGCTTTGCCGACAAGAAGCTCTATCCGACGATCGATCCGCTGGGCACCGAGATTTCCCGGCTGATCGAGCTGCAGATCCGGGTGGCCAAGGAAAACCTCGAGACCGCCAATGCGCTGAAGGCCATGCTGACGACATTGATGGTAGCGATGTCCGTGATGGCGGCTGGCGTTGCGGCCTTTTCAATGTGGACCGTGGTTACCGGCGTCATTCGCCCGGTCAGTTCGATCACCACGGCCATGGACAGGTTGGCGCATGGCGATCTCAACGTCGCCATCTATGGCGAGGGCCGCCGCGACGAGATCGGCGTGATGGCCTCGACCGTTGCCGTGTTCCGCGACAATGCCCGCGAGCGCGTGCGGCTGGAGAAGGAGGCGGAGGCCAACCGCACGCTTTCCGAGCGGGAGCGCATGGAACGCGAACGCCAACAGGCGCAGGATGCCGCCGAAGTGCGCTTTGCCGTCGACAGGATCGGCCATGCGCTCGGCCAATTGTCGGATGGCAAGCTGACCTATCGGATCACGGAAGCCTTTGCCGAGCGGCTGGACGCGATCCGGGTGAATTTCAACGATGCGGTGGCAAAGCTCGAGGATGCGATGCGCCGCGTCGGCCAGAATGCCCAGGTGATCGCGGCGGGCTCGACCCAGATCCATGCCGCTGCCGACGACCTGTCGAAGCGCACCGAGCGCCAGGCGGCGTCCGTCGAGGAGACAGCCGCAGCGCTGGAACAGATCACCACCACCATCGGCGAAACCAGCCACCGCGCCCGGGAGGCCGGACGGCAGGTGCAGGAGACACGCGGGGCGGCAGAACGTTCCGGGACGATCGTCGAAAAGGCGGTTTCCGCCATGCAGGAGATCGAAGGCTCCTCGAAGGAAATCACCACGATCATCAGCGTGATCGACGAGATCGCCTTCCAGACCAATCTGCTCGCCCTGAATGCAGGCGTCGAAGCGGCCCGTGCCGGCGAGGCCGGCAAGGGCTTTGCCGTCGTTGCCCAGGAAGTGCGCGAACTTGCCCAGCGTTCGGCAAGTGCAGCCAAGGAAATCCGCTCGCTGATCGGCAAGTCCGGCAACCAGGTGAAGAACGGCGTCGACCTCGTGGTGGCGACCGGCAAGGCGCTGGAAGAGATCGTCGCCCAGGTTCAGGCCGTCAGCGTCAATGTGAACGCCATTGTCGAGGCTTCCGGCGACCAGGCAACGGGGCTGAAGGAAATCAACACGGCGGTCGCCATCATGGACCAGGGCACCCAGCAGAATGCCGCCATGGTCGAGGAATCGACCGCGGCCAGCCGCTCGCTGGCCAAGGAGGCGGAAGCGCTGTTCCAGCTGATCGGGAAATTCGAGATCGACGGACAGAGCGGATCCGGGCAGTCGGGCATGCGCCGGGCGGCGTGAGGCTTCAGGATCAGGCGGATAGTGCCCGGGCCTTTGCCCGCAGCGACATCTGCGTCCAAAGGGACGTCCAGGCGCGTGGCGGAGACTGGCTTGATGAGGTCAGTGCGCTGGCGTCCAAGCCGAGGCAGTTCAGGCTTCGGTTGACCCGATTTCGGACGGGCCGGAGGAATGAAAGGCTGGAGATCCGAATTGCAGCAAAGGCCGACGGTTTCTTTTTGTCCACGGTGTAAGGGAAGTCAGCGACCGCACTCGGCCCGAATCCGCCTCTGCCCTTAAGGGATACGAACCCACGGCCGCAAAGCTTTCAATACCAGCCATCCTAAACGAGTCATGGATAGCCGCACCAAATGGTGCTAAATTGGCCACTCGTCTGCGGGAGCATAGACATGCGGTCCACCATAAATCTTGATGATAACCTGTTGGAACGGGCGCGCTCCCTTACGGGCACGAAGGAAACGGCAGCACTTGTTCGACAGGCGCTCGAGACCCTTGTGCGTGTTGAATCGGGTAAACGGCTCATCGCACTCGGAGGCTCCATGCCAGAAGCTGAGGCCTCGCCGCGCCGCAGGAGCGACGGAGCAACGTGATCCTGGTCGACACGTCGATCTGGATCGACCATTTTCGCCATGGTGACGCAGACCTGCGAAACACAATCACTGATGACCGGCTGCTCTGCCACCCTTTCATTATCGGCGAACTGGCGCTTGGAAGTCTACGACAAAGGGAAGTCGTCATCGCTTTCCTGGCCGCTCAGCGCGAGGCAGCGATTGCGACGCATGCAGAGGTCATGATGATCATTGATCGACATTCGTTATTCAGCATGGGGATCGGTTACACCGACGCCCATTTGTTGACGTCAATATTGCTCGACCGGCGAGCCTCTTTATGGACAAGAGATAAGCGTCTGGCGGCCGCAGCACAGAAAATCGGTGCAGCGCTCTATCAGCCCGCGCAAGCGTCTCATTAGAACGGCAACGCCCAGACAGAGGTTTTGATGGGATGCGCACCCGCGACCCTTGTCCAGCGGCTGGATGGCATGAGTGCTGGGTATGTTGAGCACAAATGCCGCGCTGGATTGGGGCAGTCTTGGCGCGAAGCGGTCATCCAGATCTGAAACCCTGAAGGCAGCTGCGGCCCGAAGCGGACTTCCTGTTGCACCCTGAAACCGCTACTTCAATGCCATTGAATTGAGCGGAGGCGGTTTCAAGTGCGTGACTTCAGTTGCTGGTTTTGCAAGGGGACTATCAAAGAGACTGACGTCAAAGCGGTTTCAGTTGAGGTATCGAACCTCTGGTCTGACACCGCAGATATTCCTCGGCAAACTCTCTACGCGCACTCTGATTGTGCAACAACCTACCTAAGCGGGGCCTATCGCTTTGATCCGGAGGACCTCCGAGAACCGCGATAATCACAATGCGAATGACTGCTTGTGGCGCGAGGCGCGCATTACCAGTTAGCTTCTATGCCGATACTCCCACTCACCAATGCCATCGATCTTGAGCATTGCAGCCTCAATGCTCTTGCCACTTTCGCCTGCACATGTTGCTTTAAGAAAATCACCGAGGGAGTTTCGATCGAATCTGGGCATAAAGATCACATTGCGGCCGCTCGTCACCTCTTCTCCACGTTCACGGGCGAACCATGATGGCGTACAGACTAGGACGGTAAAGGCGTCACTTCCACTATCGTTACCGATATAGAAGTCCATCCAAAACCCGAAGTCTGTCAAATCAGCGGGTTGCCATTCGTCACCTTCAAAGATAACGAACCCGTTGTATCGCAAGGTCATGTTTTACCTCCGGTGATGGATAACACCGGCGATTGATCGCATGGACTTGATTTTAAAAACAAGTACATCGACAGCCTCCGGAGAATGTCCGCTCCTGGCGCGAAGCGGAAGCTTGTTATCCGCAGTCGAGCTGGCGAAGATATTCTTCACCGCTGATCGTCGTCCAGCCACCGCTCGGGAAACGTTGAGAGTCGAGCTCATCCGTTAAGAAATAGGCTCCGAAGAAGTCACACGCCGTATCAAGCAAGGCAATTCTTCGTCTTAGATCATTGCCGCAGTCGGAAATCTGATCTTCGAGTGTCTCCTGGTTCTCATTATCCATCAGGAAAGGGATCCGTAGGCATCCGATACAGATATCGAGAACCGGATAAAGTGGCTCGGCGCAGATGCCGACCTTCACCTTTTCCAGGTCCCACAAACCACTCCGCAGGAAGCCCGAAACCGAGGTCCCGATCATCGGAAAATCGTTGCGCATGCGAGCGTAGTAACTAAAGTTTGTCATCCTCCCCTTATGGGCACCCACGGGCGAAAGCTTGTACCACTCCAACAAATAGGGTGGTTCTGGTTCGAAACATAACTCGAGACCACCAGGATAAATCCAATATAACGGCACCGGCTGATCATCATGTGCATCAGTTATCCACCCTTTCGGTGGCCCAAACCTCTCTGCGATTTGCAGGAGCGGGGTGCCAAATTTGAGGAGTTCAATATTGAGCGACCTCAAGCTCTCTTTGAGAGAGAAGACGACTGGTTCTTTACGCATGATGTCCTTTTAATGGTTCGGAAGACCGTGGAGTGCTCGCTTGGGATGACCTGATGTCCGCACTTGGCGTCACGCCCCCCCCTCTTGCAGCCGCGATTTCGGCGGCTGCCTGTCTGCCTGTCCCAAACTGTTATCGGCAATACCGGGCCGCGAGGAGTGATCCTCGCGGCATTTTTTTTGTGGTGTGGCGGGGCGAAGGTGTTTGGGACGAACACTGGGGATGGTGGCGTTGTATGGCATTCGGTGATGTCTGTGTTCGGCCCATTGCGGACCCATTGACAAATCATGCAGCAGTTGGCCTGGATTTGCGCAGACAATGTAGGAGTTTACGTGTGAATGGCTTTCCCTGCTTCTGAAGAATGCATCCAAATTGCTGAAACGGCTTTAGGGAGGCGGTTGCCTCAGGAGCTTCGTGAGCGTCTTCGGATCAACAATGGCGGAGACGTATCGACGACGGAAGGCGATTGGATACTGAACCCAGTTCGGGATGCATCTGATCGAAAGCGTTCGGCAAGAACCGCGAACGATATGGTCAAGGAAACTCAGGAGGCCCGAGGCTGGCGGAGTTTTCCAACTGGTGGCATCGCAGTTGCTTCAAACGGGGCGGGAGACCTACTAATCCTGCAGGCTGGTTCTGAAAACATGTTTCTATGGAACCATGAAACAGGAACCACTTCTCCCGTATCTGTGGACTGGAGTTGAGTTACACAAGGTGATGTCCGCTTGTGGCGCAAAGCCCAAGTCCCTTCACTCTGGCAAAAGCAAACTAGCCAGGTACGGCAATGCTACTTACGCCCCAAAGCACACACTGAGGGAGGCATTGACGCCAGCTTGCCACTGATTAATAGGGTGGGGCAAGGTGTTAGAAGGACGAATAGCGGTGTCAGAGTTCCTGCAATTCGCGAAAACAAAGAACCCGGTTCGGCTCACGCTCGATGATGTCCTCCAATGGGCAGGGACGCTTAATCACCCGGACTTCTACAACAGCGTGGCGCTGGAAATTGCACAGAGGTACCACCGACGAGAGCTGAGCTATACTTTCTGCGACGGCCTCATGAATGATCTATGGTCTGCAGTTCAGGACGGCTTCGGGAGTGGCAAAAATCAGGTGCCAGAGCCGTTTTTTGAAATCTACGAAGCATTCGATGCCGGAGAATTTCACCGCAAACCCGACAAGACCGATGATCCCGTTGCTGAATTCACAGACCCTCTCCTCGCGGACATAGTCCTCCGCTTCAGCCTTTGACGCCGTGGGCAGGAGGCTGAAATTGGCCCGAAGCGGTCACCCGATGGTCGATACCGGCAGCACAGCTAGCGACTATTTCTTGGCTTAGTGCGGAATGTCCGTCTCAGTTTGCAAGCTGAGACGATGTCTGAGCCCATATGGCCGATGAAACAACTTCTAAGTTTTTCTTGCAGGATCACTTGAGACGGACTGCGAGATCGCCTCTCCCCTTCAGCCATGTAAAGCCAATCAATGAACTGCTCGACCGACACCTTCCCTCGTTCCGGAACGAAGTCGATCACGTCGATTGAGCCCTCGTCCTGCAGGCTTCCACAGAAGCCGTATTCGACACAAACGGCTCGGCGAAGCCTGGCGGAATCTGAAAGTTTTTTCACTGAAACACCCGACGACCGGGCAAAGGGGATTGATACAAGAGGAAAATGTATCCTGCGTTGCGCCTGGTCAATACGGAATCAAAATGTCTCCTTTTGGCGCAAAGCGGAAGCCGGCATCCGCCCTCAAGGGGGAAGTAGAGCCGCCTTGGATGGCTTTAATTGTCCGGTTTATTCACCGCGTTGGTTTGACGGCCCGAAGTTGCCGCTTCTCCTGTGCTCGAGCAGCGGGTTATGTGGCTTGACCTCGACGGTCCGATTGGCGCGGTAAACTTTGCCGAGATCAGACGTGATTGCGATCTCGCAAAAAGCATTCGTTGGACCCGTCAAAGAAAATATGATGCACGCATCGGCGAGCCAGTTGGGCGGCATCTCGTTCGCAGCCATCAGCCGCATAACCGCACCTCGATAGTATGTCGCCGAAGCTGAAAATCTGGAACGCGCGGGCAAACGGGAATTCTCCTGCAGCTGAATTTGCAAATGCTGCTCACCTGCTTGCATCAGGAATGTCGCGTATTGCCCCAAGGCCCAATAGCCATCCAGGTCATTGTAACGACTGACAAAGCTAGCCAGGGTGTCGGAACAAATTCCGTTAAACTGCTTTCTTCGCGGCATTGAAAACCCAACACGGCACCTGCGTTTAACATTGTGGCGCGCAGAGCAAGCATATGCAAATTTCAATCGGCATCAAACGGTCGCCGCCGTGGGACAAACGCAAACGAGGGAGCTTTCGCCCCCTCGCCTGTCTCATTTCACTGTCTCTCGGCTCACGCCGTCTGCATGGCCCCTGGTCCGGGCACTGCCCCCGGAGGGCACTTGCCGAGGATGATCATCCCTAAGACTTCGTCCTTGGTGACATCCTCGGTGCGGGCATGGCCCACCACGCGGCCGTTCTTCATGACGAAGACGCGGTCGGCGAGGTCGAAGACGTCGTGGATGTCGTGGCTGATCAGGAAGATGCCGATGCCGTCCTTCTTCAGCTGCTGGATGAGCTCGCCGACCTGGGCGGTTTCCTGCGGTCCAAGGGCTGCCGTCGGTTCGTCCATGATCAGGATCTGGGCGTCGAAGAGGATCGCACGGGCGATCGCCACCGACTGGCGCTGACCACCGGAGAGGGCTTTCACCGGCTCCTTGAAGCGCTGGAAGTTGGGGTTCAGGCGCCCCATGACTTCGCGGGCCTTGGCTTCCATCGCGACGTCGTCGAGCGTGCCCCAGGCGGTGCGCAGCTCGCGGCCGAGATAGAGGTTGGCGGCGGCATCGACGTTATCGGCGACAGCAAGCGTCTGGTAGATCGTCTCGATGCCGTATTTCTTGGCGTCGCGCGGATTGTTGATGTCGGCAAACTCGCCGCGGACCAGTATATCGCCGTTGTCGCGCTTGTAGGCGCCCGAGAGTATCTTGATCAGGGTCGACTTGCCGGCACCGTTGTGGCCGAGCAGCGCCACGACTTCGCCAGGGAAGAGGTCGATCGTGGCGTCATCGACGGCGTGAATGCCGCCGAAGGAGATGGAAACGTTGCGCATTTCCACGAGGGGGGTGCGATTTTCAGACATGAGTTCAACTCCCCTTACTTCGCACGGGCGCGGTAGACGGTGTCGAGCCAGACCGCAACGACGAGCACGATACCGATGACGATGCTCTGGAGCGGCGTGTCGAGACCGAGCAGGACCATGCCCGAATTCAGTGATTGCATGACGATGGCGCCGAGCATGGCGCCGACGATGGTGCCGACGCCGCCGGCAAGCGAGGTGCCGCCGATGACGGCTGCGGCGATGGTGTAGAGCTCGTCGAGCGTGCCTTGCGCGTTGGTTGCCGCGTTCAGGCGGGCCGTCGAGATGGCAGCGGCGATGGCGCAGAGTGCCCCCATCAGCGCGAACAGCTTGACGGTGACCCACTTCACCTTGATGCCGGCGAGTTCGGCGGCTTCCGGGTTGCCGCCGATCGCGAAGACATAGCGGCCGAAGCGGGTGCGGTTGGTGATGAAGGCCATGACCATGGCAATGCCGATGGCGATCAGGACCGGAACGGCGATGCCGAGACCAATCTGCAGCCCGCCTTCCGGCCAGGCGATGCCGTTGGCTTCGGCGTATTTCTTCGCGAGGTTTACCGGCATGTAATAGCTGTTGGCGACCCAAACCGCACCGAGGATGGCAGCGCAGCCCGAGGCGACGAGGAAATACTCGGCCCAGACGGGACGCAGCGGGAAGCCGAAGCGGCGGCGCTGCTTGCGGGTGTTGAGGATCGACAGAACGATCATCAGGCAGGCGACGAGGCCGACAATCCAGCTGGCGGTCACACCGATCGAACCATCCGCGCCACCGCCCATCAGACGGTAGGTGGTGTCCATCGGGGCAACCGTTGCGCCCGAGGTGACCATCCATGCTGCACCGCGCCAGACCAGCAGGCCGCCGAGCGTGACGATGAAGGCGGGCACGCCGAGGAAGGCGATGATCGCACCGTGGAAGGCACCGATCGCGGTTCCGACGAGGATGCCGGCACCGAGCGCGATCACCCACATCATCGGATGTTCGAAACCGATGATCGGCGGCAGGATGCGGGCCTGAAGGACCGCCATGATCATGCCGACAAAGCCGAGGATCGAGCCGACCGAGAGGTCGATGTTGCGGGTGACGATGACCAGCACCATGCCGGTGGCCATGACCGAGACGGAGGCAGCCTGGACCGAGAGGTTCCACAGGTTGCGCGGTGTCAGGAACAGGCCGTTCGACAGAATGTCGAAGCCGACCCAGATCAGCCCCAGCGCGATGACCATGCCGAGCAGGCGCGTGTCGATTTCCGTGGCTTGAAAGAAGCGCTTCAGCGCTGAAACATTGGATGCCCGGGCGCCGGGCGCGGGCGTGGCAAGGCTGTGATCCGCCATTACGAATTATTCTCCCCAGTCGTTTGTCGGCTTGCGAAGGGCCGCGCCTCGCGCGGGCTTGCGGGCGCATGCCCGCCATGCGGATCGAGGCATCTCTCTTATGTCTGCGGATCATGGACTGAGCCCGGCGGCCCTTTAAGGCCGGCGGTCATGTCCTGCCGCGATGCTCCCGATCAGTCGAAACGCCGCAGCGCAAACGGCTGCGGCGTTCCGGCTCAAGCTCTAAGGTCAGTCACTCGATCAGTTGCAGGCAGCAACCGAACCGGCGGCAACACCCTGGCAGGCTTCTTCCTTGGAGATCCAGCCAGCGTCGATGACGACGTTGAGGTTTTCCTTGGTGATCGGCAGCGGAGCGATGAAGTAGGAGTTCATTTCGACGCCCTTCGGGCCGCCGGAGAACTTCACGGTGCCTTCGACTTCGTCCATCGTCTTGCCAGCGGCGAGAGCGGATGCGATCTCACCAGCCTTCTGGCCGAGAACGCGGCTGTCCTTCCAGACAGACACGGTCTGAGTGCCGAGAGCAACGCGGTTCAGAGCGGCCTTGTCGCCATCCTGACCGGAGACCGGAACGGCACCGGCGAGACCCTGGGCTTCGAGCGCTGCCACAACACCGCCGGCCATGCCGTCGTTGGACGATACGACTGCATCGACCTTGTTGTTGTTGGCGGTCAGGAACTGCTCCATGTTCTTCTGAGCAGCTTCCGGCTTCCAGCCGTCGGTATAGGCTTCGCCGACGTTCTTGATCTTGCCGGCGTCGATGGCTTCCTTCAGGACTTCGATCTGGCCCGAATAGAGGAAGTCAGAGTTCGGGTCGGTCGAGGCGCCCTTGATGAAGACATAGTTGCCTTCCGGCTTCGCCTTGAACACTTCGCGAGCCTGCATGCGGCCCACTTCCTTGTTGTCGAAGGTGATGTAGTAGGCGTCCGGGTTCTCGATCAGACGGTCGTAACCGACGACCGGGATGCCTTCGGCAGTGGCCTTTTCGATGGCCGGAGCAATGGCTTCCGAATCCTGGGCCAGAACGATCAGGGCGTTTGCGCCCTGGGCGATCAGGCTTTCGATGTCGGTCAGCTGCTTGGCGGCAGACGTCTGAGCGTCGGCAGAGATGTACTTGTTGCCGGCGGCTTCAAGCGCTGCCTTGATCGCGGCCTCGTCCGTCTTCCAACGCTCTTCCTGGAAGTTCGACCAGGAGACGCCGACGGTCAGACCTTCGGCATTGGCAACGGAATGCAGGCTCACGATGACGGCAGTTGCTGCCATCAGCTTCATAACGGATTTCATTTTTAAAACCTCCCAAGGTGAGAGCGGACCGTCGGAAGACCTCCCAACCTACGACCCGCTGCGAAACTGCCCTTACCCCATGGACCCCCGTCCAATGGTTTTTCTCGACAGTCGAGAAAATAACTGGCAGAAGATTCTCACGCTGTCAACACGGGCCGGAAGCGTCTTGCCAAGACAGTGACCAAATGCTTTGGGAGGAGCATGCGGTGGACCATACAAGAGCGGGCGACAAGCCCATGACGACTGCCAGTCCGAGGGCGAGCACGGAGGCCGTTCGCCACCAGAACAACGGGCTTGTGCTGAAGGTGCTGCGGCGCGAGGGGCCGCTGGCGCATACCGATCTGTCGGCGGCGACCGGGCTTTCCTCGGCGACCGTTTCGGCAATTACCTCGCATCTCGAGAAAAATGGTCTGCTCGATCGCCGCGAGGTGGCCAATGCCGGCCAGCGCGGCCGACCGCGCGTGCTGTTTGCCCGCAGGCGGGACGCAGCCCATGTGATCGCGGTGCGCATCTCCTCGCATGCCGTGCAATATTCGCTCGCCGATTTTCGCGGCACAATGATCGACCGGTTCGAGGAAGCGCGCGAACAGGGGCCTGAAACGCCGCAGCATTTCCTCGACGGATTTCGGGGCGCGATCGCCCGGTTGATCCAGCGCTCGCGCCTGCCGGCCTCGGCGATCTCGACCATCTCCATCTCCAGCAAGGGGCTGGTCGACCGCGAAGGGGCAAAGCTCCTGTGGTCGCCGGTCTTCGGCTACCAGGAACTCGATTTCGAGGCAGCACTTTCCGATTTCGCCGCCAGCCGCATCCATCTCTTCAACGAGAGTCTGCTGGTGACCCATGCGCTGGCGCTTCGGCTGGAAAAGAATCGCAGCGGCCCGCTTGCCTCGCTCGCCACGCTGTCGCTCGGCCATTCGATCGGGCTCGGACTGGCCTATCGCGACCAGCATGGCGATCTCGAAATTCGGGCACCGAATTTCGGCCACATGCTGCATGCCGATGACGGCAAGCTCTGTCGTTGCGGGGCGATCGGCTGCATCGAGGCGTCCGCCGGCTTCTACGGCATCCTGCGCATGGCGTTTGAAGTGCCGCCGGACACGATCCCGGCGAAGTTCGTGCCGCTTGCCGAGATGGAAAAGATCGCCAGCCGCGCCCGCCAGGGACACCGCGCCTCGCAATATGCCTTCCGGCAGGCGGGGCTGGCGCTCGGCCAGGGGCTGTCGCGCATGCTGAGCCTCGCCGAAGAGACCATGCCGATCGCGATCACCGGCCCCGGCACACGCTTCATGGACCTCCTCACGCGCGGTCTCGACGAGGGTCTGGCGCAATCGCAGCATGTGCGGGTGCGCGGCGCGCCGGAGATCCTGATCATAACGGAAGAGGAAACGCTGGTGTTCGAGGGGCATGTTGACAGGGCGCTGACTGAGATTGATCAAGATTTGGGTGGGTGAAGGTGCGTGCCGCATTCGTTTGCTTGCCGATTCCTCCGCAAGAGTGACTCCAAGGACTTTTTGTAGTAACAAAAATGTCGAGCTGCTTTCGATGCGAAGGAGCAACTGGACATGAATAAAACTGTGACCAAGGTCGACTTGTCGGACATTGACGACGAGGCGCCTGATCTTTCGACCAGCCCTTGGGTGGAGAAATTCCAGGCGGCAACGGTTCGTAGCGGTCGACCCAAAAGCCCCAAGACAAAGGTCTCGACAACAATCCGCCTCGACCAGGACGTGATCGACGCCTTTCGCGCCGAAGGTCCAGGCTGGCAGTCGCGGATCAATGCGGTGTTGAGGGACTGGCTGCGGACCAAATCCTGATTGCCCCTCGACGAAGACGAGCGATCTCCGTGATCGACTGGGCCGCATGGTGCATTTTCGAATCGACGCTTGCGAAAAGCTCAGGCATAGCAGCACGCAATTCACGTTTTGACGCGCCGGCGGATATTCGCTGTGCCCGCGTCATCCGATCTGCGGCCTGGCCTCAAGACTGGGACGGCTGCGATCGGTATTGTCCGGAGAGAGACCCCGATGATCAAGATCATGGTATTGCTGCATGCGGCGCAAGGCCGGGACTGGCAGACGCCACCGAAGGGCACGAGCCTGAAGACCCTGGCCGAGGCTGAGGAACAGGGGCTGATCGAGATCCGTGGCGAGTTTCAGAAGCGCCAGTTCCGGCTGACGACGCGTGGCTTTTCGACCGTCGAACACGACCGAAAGCGGCTCGCGACACGCCACAGCTGATTGCGGCCTCGCGCGGGTCGCTCGCCGCTTGAACGGCGGACGCCTCAGCCCTACCCTCCTTCAAGGAGGACGCTTCATGACCGACGCAATCGCATTGCAGGATGAGGATGGGCCCAAGGACGGGCCGCAGGCCCATGTCTTCGATGCCTATGGCACGCTGTTTGACGTGCATGCGGCGGTGCGCCGGCATGCCGAGATAATGGGGCCGGACGCTCCGGGCTTTTCAGATCTCTGGCGGATCAAGCAGCTTGAATATACCTGGGTGACGAGCCTCATGGGACAGTACCGGGATTTTTCTGCGCTGACCGAAGACGCGCTCGACTTCTGTCTCGCGCGGTTTCCCGGTGTCGACAGCAGCCTCCGGGCCGATCTGCTCGACGCCTATCACCGGTTGGAGTGCTTTCCGGAGGTGCCTGACGTGCTGACCGGCCTGCGGCAGAGGGGGCAAGGATCGCCATCCTCTCCAACGGCACGCCGCGGATGCTGGAAGAGGCGATCGAGGCTGCCGGCCTTGGCGGGTTGATCGACGAGGTCTTCTCGGTCGATGCGCTGAAGATCTACAAGACCGCGCCGGCGGCCTATGGGCTTGTTACCTCGAGCCTGCGGATCGCCGCACCCGATATCGCCTTCCAGTCCTCCAACCGATGGGATATCGCCGGCGCCAAGGCCTTCGGCTTCACCTGTCACTGGATCAACCGCTCCGGTGCGCCGGACGAGTATGGCGATTTCCCGCCGGATACGGTGTTGTCCTCGCTTGCGGGCCTGCTGGACATCCGGTCATGAGAGGCATGTGGATGCGGATCAGACATTCCCGCACGGGCGAAGGCGGCGGCTTCCGGTCTGACGGGATCTTTCCTGACCGCCAAGAATGACTGCCCGACCATGGCGGAATGCCGGTCTCATCGCTATAGAGGCGGCCATGAACAGGCGCTGAAGCGCCGCCGAACACGAAAGAGACACGAAGACATGACGAAGACCTGGAGCAAGCCGGTGATCCTGCACGGGATCGGCGAAGACGGCGAGGATGTGGTGGTCGACTGCTCGCTCGGCGCCTCCTGGGCGCTGATCGAGGACTGGCCGGAAGAAGAGAGCGAGGCGCTGGACAAAGCACTCCTGGTGCTTGGCGCGGTGGCCCAGGGCAAGGCCAAGGAAGAGGACGGGCGCAAGGCGCTGATTTCGGCGGCGATGGCAGCCGGGGTGAAGTTCACCGCCTGACACGCCCTGGCGATTGCGCGGAATTCCAGCATCACGGCCCTTGCGCCGCCGGTTCGACATGCGATGATGGCCCCATCTCATTCCGAAACCATTTTGTCCTTCACCTCTCGATACGTGCAATTCATGTTCAATCTCGCCGAAGAGCGCCCCTTCCATCTGCAGATCAACATCGCGGCGGCCATTTCGGTGGTGATCCTGCTGTTCGGCAGGCTGCTCCAGCCGGAGACCGGGGGGTTCGGCAGCCCCTCCCATCTGGCGAGTGTCGGCCTGCTGTGCATCTGCTGGGCCGTTCTCGTGCGGACGCGGCGGGACGTAACGTTCCGGATCTTCGGGCTGCTCGGCATCGTGGTCTGCGCCATCGCCTTCCGCATGCTTCTGAGCAAGCTCGCCCCGCATGGAGACTATTGGCGCTTTCTTGTCTTCGCGCTGATCCTGGTCCACGGCGCCGTGCTCTTCTCGCGGATCCGCGACTATGTCGTGGTGGCCATGCTCAGCGGCGCAATCTCGTTCGCTGGTCTGGGCTCCGACTATTTCGCTGCCGCCGGCTATCCGGAATTCGTCATCGCCACGGCGGCGGCATCGGTGATCGGCGTCATGCTGAACATCATCGTCATGTCATCCTACAAAAGGTTGTACGAGGCCAAGGAGGGTTACAGGCTGCTGTCGAGCACCGATCCCCTGACAAGGCTGTTGAACCGGCGGGCCTTCATGGCGCGGTTCGCCGAATTGCGGATCGAAGACAGCGCCCTGCCGCTGCATCTGGCGATGATCGATCTCGACCATTTCAAGCAGATCAACGACACGCATGGGCATGAGCGTGGCGATTCGGTGCTGCTCGCCGTGGCCGACTGCCTGCAGCGGCATGTGCCCGGCATGGCCGGGCGGTTGGGCGGCGAGGAATTCGCCATCCTGTTTTCCGAAGGCAGCAGAAGCGAGGCATTGCAGCGGCTGGACACGTTGCTCACCGAGGTGCGCATGCTCGATATCGACGGGGTAAGCCTGACCTTCAGTGCCGGCCTCGTGACGGCAGGGGCGGAGGAAGAGGCCGGCCTGGCGCTGGCACGGGCGGATGCGGCGCTTTACCAGGCGAAGGCGGCCGGGCGAAACCGGATCGTATCCGCTGACGTGGCGCCCGTGTCCCGGGACGACAATGTCAGGCCCTTCCCCCGGCAACGGGTTCCGGCAGAATAGCGTCGCTCGTGCCCGAGCGTCACATCAGGCCGAGCGTCACCGCCGCCAGCACCGCATAGCGCCCGGCCTTGGCAAGCGTGACGAGCGCCAGAAAGGTGAGGAAGGGCGTGCGCAGCACGCCGGCGACCACCGTCAGCGGATCGCCGATGACCGGCACCCAGGAGAGCAGCAGCGACCAGATGCCGAAGCGGCGATACCAGGCCTCGGCGCGGGCGAGCTTGTCTGCGGATACGGGGAACCAGGGCCGGTTGCGGAAGTGCTCGATGAAGCGGCCGAGCAGCCAGTTGACGACGGACCCCAGCACATTGCCTGTTGTCGCGACGAGAAGAAGCACGGGGAGCGACTGGTCGCCAGCGAGGATCAGGCCGACAAGCACGGCTTCCGACTGCGCGGGCACGATGGTCGCGGCGAGGAAGGCAGCCAGGAAGAGGGCGAGATAAGCGGCAAGAGCTGTAATCACGCAGCCGGTCTAGCCTGCGCACCTTGCTCTGGCAATGCGCAGCAGGCCGGGAGGGCGCCGAGATTGATGGGCGCGTTGCCGCCGACGCTTCGTGTTGCGACGCCCGAGACGTCTCAGAGATGAAAAGGCCGTCATGCAGCGTGGGACGATGCATGGCGGCCCGATGGCCCCCGGGGGCGGGCCATCGGGACTGTGCCGGATCAGACGAGGCGGCGGGCGGCCTGCTCGATACGGTCGTCGTGTTCGACCGCATCGGCATCGATCACGTGGTGGCCTTGGACGCGTGCGCCGGGTTGGAGGCCCTCAGGCCCGTGTTCGCGCACCTGATGCGGTGCCGGCGTGGTGATCGCACCATGGTTCGGGTCGTTGACATCCTGGCCGCGCACGCCGTTCTCATCTGCCACGGGTTCACCGGGCGCGCTGCGGGTCTCGCGCTCGCGGCTGGCATCGGCGATCAATCTGTCGAGTTCGGGCCGTGTCATGGCGCTCAGATCGAATTGCTGCATAGTGGCCTCCCTGTTCGTCCGCTGGATGAAGCGTGTTCGCAGCATCAACGCGCGAGCGGGCGAAAGGTGCCGCAGGAGAGCCGGTGCATTGCAACCGACCGGCACGGCGGGCGTTGCGTTCGGCAAGGAGACAGACCATGGAATTTGCCAGCATCATGCATGTGATCACGCGTACGATCGAAGCCGTGGGCGTGTCGGTGATCGTGATCGGGATCGCGGTGGCGGGCTGGGCCTATCTGAGGGCACCACGCACGCTTTCCTCCTATGGCGAGCTGAGGGCCGGCATGGGCCGGGCGATCCTGCTCGGGCTGGAACTGATGGTGGCCGGCGACATCATCAATACGGTGGCGGTGGAGCCGAGCCTCAATTCGGTGCTGGTGCTCGCCATCATCATTGTCATCCGCACCTTCCTCAGCCTGTCGCTGGAGGTCGAGATCTCCGGGCGCTGGCCCTGGCAGGGCGTGCGCGGCGAGCAATCCGTGCATCACGGCAAAACGGGGCCGGTGGAAGAGAAGGGCGAGCGCGTCTGAAAGAGGCGTCTGTCGTCTTTGTGGGGCGGTTTCACCGGGCCGCGCGAGGCGGTCGGCCGCCACCTCGGCGCCTTGATGATGCTCAGCGTCCCATCGCTTTCCAGCGCAACGGCTTCGATGAGGGCGATGCCCGGTTCACTCCTCACCCTACCCTCCAACCAATGCCGGGTCCGGCTCGTTCCCGACCGCCGGGATGATGCGATCGGCGTGGTGCCGGGCAGGTTGCAAAGCACCCTGCAACCTGCTTTATGAACAGGCACTTAAATATTTTCACGATGGCATTGGAGGACGTATGGCCTTGACGGTCTGGGGTCCCGATATGGTGTTGCGCTGGTTCCGGACCATCCAGATCGGAAGCGTCCTGTTGCCGATCATCGGCTGCCTGATCTGGGGGGCAATCGCCTGGCGCGACCAGCGGGCCATCGCCACGGATCATGCGGTCGATACCGTGGAACTGGTGCGCCAGTATTCGCAGCGACTGCTGGAAACCCAGACGGTGAAACACCGGGCCGCACAGGCCCGCGCCGCGACGGAACCCGAAGGCTTCCTACGCTCCGAAAGCTATCACCGTTTCCTGACGCGCCTCGATACGGCAGACCCGAACGACTATGGGCTGGCGGTCGTGGCGCTGGACGGCACGGTGCTCGCGTCCAGCCAGCAGTTTCCCGCTTCCACCCGTTTCGGGCAGCGCGACTATATCGATGCGATCCGGGAGGGGGCCGCGGTCTTCATCGACCGGATCAAGCTGCAGCCGGGCGATGAGGACGCCATTATCGTCGCCCGCCCCTTTGTCACCGACAGCTTTCGCGGCCTGATCGTCTCCTCGATGGCGACCGAAAGCAGCCGCAGCTTCCTCGACAGCATCACCACGCGAGAGGGGGAATCGGCCTCGCTGATGCGCGACGACGGCAAGCTTCTGGTGCGGCACGAGCCTGGCGAGCCCGTCTGGCTGCCGGAGGATACGCCGGCGCGGCAAAGCCTTACCCGCGCCAGTTCCGGCACCTATGAGGTGGTCGCTATTTCCGACGGCGTACGGCGGATCTACGCTTACAACCGGATTGGCGACCTGCCGCTGGTGGTCAATTTTGGCGTGCCGACAGAGGCGATCCTGACGGCGACCGTGCTGAACTCCCTGCCCGTCTGGATCCTGATGCTGGCCATGGGTGCCTTTACGCTGATTGCCTCGGCGCTCGCGCGGCGCAGCGTGGAGGCGCAGATGGAGGCCGAGCTCAAGGCGCTGAAGCTCGCCGAGGCGCAAAGCCTGGCGCAGCAGCGGGCCGAACTGGTGCGCGAAATGAACCACCGGGTGAAGAACAATCTCGCCCTGGTGACGAGCCTGATCAATATCCAGGCGCGGCGCGGCAGCTTCGATCCGCAGGACCTGCAGCGACGGATCCAGGCGCTGGCGGAGGTGCATGACCTGCTCTATCGCTCGAACCACGGCGAACGGATCGATCTCGGCACGCTGCTGGAGCGTGCCTGCGACCCGGAAACCCTGGTGCCGGAGGACAGCCGGATCTCCCTGCAGACAAGCCTGCCCGAGGGCATGTTGATCCCGGCCGACCGGGCCTCGCCTCTCGCGCTCGCCGCGCTCGAACTCGTCACCAATGCCGTGAAACACGCCTTTGCCGGACGGGACCAGGGGATCATCCGCCTGGTTCTGGCAGAGACCGGGGACGGCCAGGCGTGCCTGACGGTGGCCGACGACGGGATCGGCATGGCACAGGCCTCATCCCGCCGCTCCGGCACCGGCCTGGTCGATGCCTTTGTCCGGCAGATCGACGGCGAGATGACGCGGGCCTCCGACCACGGCACGACCTACACGATCCGCTTCACCCTGTGAGGGATGCCGGCCGGGGCTGCCTCCTGCCTCCCCCTTGCGTCTCTCTGCCTTCTGCCCTCGCCCGTCGCTTCTCAGCTATTTCCCCCCATCTGTCTCTCAGACGCTCATCTTCTCCTTCGGGTGCGGGCTGTCTTCATAGGCACCCCAGACAGACTGGTCGAAATTGATCGTGGCGCCGGTCATCAGTCCGCTTTCTTCCGACGACAGATAGGCGCAGGCGCGCGCCACTTCGGCCGGATCGACGAGGCGACCGAAGGGCTGGCGGGCGGCGGCCTGTTGCAGCCAGTCATCGGGCGCGCCGTGATGTTCGCGCTGGATGCGGTCCTCGCCGTCGCTCGCCATCCAGCCGATGTTCAAGGCATTGCAGCGGATGCGGTTTTTCAGAAGGCCGAAGGCGACGTTGCGGGTCAGCGTGTCGAGCGCGCCCTTGGAGGCGCAATAGGCGGCGATGAAGGGCTGGCCGGCCATCGCCGACATCGAGGAGATATTGACGATGCTGCCCTCGATGCCATCGCGCAGCATCAGCTTCACCGTCTCCTGGATGAGGAAGAAGGGGGCGCGGGTGTTGATCGCGAACATGCGATCAAACAGCGCCTCGTCGGTATCGAGTATGGTGCCGCGATCGGTGATGGCGGCGACATTGACCAGGGCATCGATGCGGCCGAATTTTTCACCCGCAGCGGCAATGACGGCGCGGCAATCCGCGACCTGGCCGAGATCGGCGGCGACGAAATGGACCGGCGTGCCATACCGCTCCGCGATCTCGCGCGCCTTCGCCTTGCCCTTGTCGCGGCTTCGCCCGCAGATGACGAGGCCGCCCGCACCCCGCTCGGCAAACAGGCGGGCGACTTCTGCGCCCAGCCCCTGCGTGCCGCCGGTGACGACGGCGATCTTGTTGTCCAGTCTGCCCATGCTGTTGCCTCCCGATGGCCGTGATTCCTCAAGGCTTATCCTGATGGTTTCGGGAGGGCGCGCAAGGGCGGCAGGGTCAGTCGTCGCGGCGGATCATGCTGGAGATGGCGGCAGCGGCGATGAAAATCGAAATATCAATCCATTAAAAGTAGCATCACCGTTACGCGCAACTTGACAAAAAACCATCCAAGCTGAATAATATTTACCTAATTACTCAATTCAAATTGTCTCCATAACCGCTGCGGCAAGGAAATACCTTTCTGCGGCCCAATATTATGCTTGCCAAAATGACCGATATATCGGGCTCGTTTGGCAGCTATACGCCCATGAATGATGCTAAATCGGGGGCAGGCAATGTCGAAGATCTTTGCAATCACCCATGATGGCGCCCCGCAGAAGAGGGGCAACAAGTGGTTTGCTCAGGAAGCAAGCAACGCAGAGCCCTTTATTGTCGGCTATACGGTACCTTTTTCAGATGGCGATGGAGACCACAGGGGGTTGTCACAGACCAAAGTTGCGAACCAACTGCCGCAATTGATGTACAATAGGCATCAGGCCGCGACCACGATCGGGCTCTGGGCTCATTTTGCCTGGCCGACCATCATGGGGGAAAGCGGGGGGCGTCATCTAACAGTGAACACGTATGATCGCGCCCGGTTTACGTTTGGATTCTATCAACTGGCAGCCCACACGCCGAACGACAATCTAATCCTTCTGTTCCGTGAATTGCTGTCGCAGCCCGATGCAGAAGATTACTTTCCCGACCTCACTCTGAGGAATGGCGTCGTTCACCAAGTGCTGCCAGGCGGGTCACTGGCATCGCTCGAAACCGTGACAACCGTCAATCGACCGAACGGCAAAATCGAGAAACAGATCCTCGGCTTTATGAACTATCTGAATCCGGACACGGCTAACGCTGGCGAACGCGAAGCATTGAATGCCGCCAAACTGATGCATTGGCTGATGAACCATCAAACCGCCGTTGATGCCTCTGTCCGGGTCTCCATGCAAATCATGCGGCGAAAGGTGAAGTCGGCCTCCAGCAAATATGGTCTCGCAGGCCAACGCCCTGAGTTGGCGATCTGGGTTTCCGACATCATCCACCAGTCGCGCGGCGGCCCCGAAACAATCAAGGCGGCGCTCAAGGCCAATACATTTGAAACAAAGCTCGACGCGCTCTTTCAGATCGGCGCACCCGATTATGAAAGCCGGCGAAAACTCGTGCGCCAGAACATAGAGACACTGATCTCAGAAAACAGGTTCGCCGGCGTGTTGCTGGGCGATTCCAAACTACCGTTGGATTGAGGATCACACGATGTCGATACACAGCGCATTGATGGAAATAGCACTTCGCGAATGGACATTCTTCGGCAAGGACCTCGGGCGTAGCGACAAGCTTGTCGACGGCAAGAACAAGGAAAGGGTGCAGCCTTACTGCGACCGTGTCGGCGACTACTGGCTTTCGATCAGCAGCACCGACTATGCCCGGCTTGTCAAAGACCACGACCCCATCCGCAAGAAACTCGACGGGGAGACGCGGCTTCCATGGTCCGCGGCGTTCATATCCTATTGCATGAACATGGCCGGGGCCGGCAACAAGTTTCCCTATTCATCCGGCCATGCTGCCTGGATGATACGGGCCGCCAAGAATAGAGCAGCCAACAAACTCTCCGCTCCCTTGGTCGCCTACAGGCTCGGGGAAAAGGCGCTGAAGGTCGGGGATCTCATTGCAAGGCCCCGCGGCGGTGGCGCCAGTTCAGTCACTTATGACAATCTCGCAACCCAGGGCTGGTTTGAAAGCCATTCCGACATTGTCGTCGGCATCAACCTTGCCGAAAGAGAGGCTTATGTCATCGGCGGCAATATGGGACAATCCGTGGGGCAGGCCACCGTCAAGATCGATCAAAAGGGTAGCCTGATCGATCCTGACGGGTGGATTGTTCACATAGAGAACAATATCTGAGGTAACCCGCAGAGGCCCGGCAATTGTGGGCGTTCCACCGAGGAAACGCCCACGTCTCGTCTCAGACGAACTGGCTCAAGCCCGGAACCGAGGCCACAACCTCGTCCACCACATCCGCACCCGCATATTCGCGGGCGACGGCCATGGTTTCCTTGGCGAGCGTCGAGATTTCGCCCATGCCGAGGCCTTGCGACATCAGCTGCTGGCCGAGGCCCATGATGCCGCCGCCGCCGATGGCGCTCATCAGGCCGCCGAGCAGGCCGCCGCCGCCTGTACCTTCGCCGTTATGGGCGGCCACCAGTTCCATGGCGCCGGGGATGGCTTCGATCATCTTGGCGACCGGCCCGTCAGCGGCTTCGCGCTGCAGGAAGCCGAGCATCATGCCGAGCGCCGTTTCGGCCTTTTCCGGGGAAATGCCGACATTGTCGGCGATACGGGTGACGATTTCGCTCATTCTCGAAGTCCTCCTGAGGCGATTTTGACGTTAACGTCAACGTAATGGATGTTCACGGTGAACTCAAGCGGTCCAGCCCTGGGGTGACAAAAATTGCCGGGGACAGGACGGACCTGGCAGAGCACCCGAAACCGCCTTGACGCCAACGACCGTACCAAGGTGAGACATCCGACCGTTGTCGATGTTCCACAGTCCTCCTATAAGAGCAAGCTCAAGTCTTGATGACGCAGGGAGAAACGTCCGCATGCTGCAAGAAGGTTCGCTCTATCTCGGCACCAGCCGCAATCCGGACGACAGCCTGAACAAGGCGGAATATCTGGCGCTGAAATATGGCAATCGCCATGGCATCGTGACCGGGGCCACCGGCACCGGCAAGACCGTGACGCTGCAGGTGCTGGCGGAAAGCTTTTCGGAAGCCGGCGTGCCGGTGTTTGCCTCCGACATCAAGGGCGACCTCTCGGGCATCGCGACCATGGGCGAGCCGAAGGACTGGATCACCCAGCGCGCGGAGCAGATCGGCTTTACCAATTATGCGCCCTCCGAATTTCCCGTGATCTTCTGGGATCTCTATGGCGAGAAGGGCCACCGGGTGCGCACGACGGTGGCCGAGATGGGGCCGCTGCTGCTCTCGCGATTGATGAATGCCTCGGAGGCGCAGGAGGGCGCGCTCAACATTGCCTTCAAGATCGCCGACGACGGCGGCTTGCCGCTGATGGACCTGAAGGACCTGCAGGCGCTGCTCACCTATATGGCAGAGCATGCCACCGAGCTTTCCAGCCAGTTTGGCCTCATCTCCAAGGCTTCGATCGCCACGTTGCAGCGAGGCTTGCTGATTCTCGAGCAGCAGGGCGCTGAGAATTTCTTTGGCGAACCGGCGCTGAAAGTGACCGACATCATGCGCACGACGCATGACGGGCGCGGGGCGATCTCGATCCTTGCCGCCGACAAGCTGATGATGAACCCGAGGCTCTACGCTACATTCCTGCTCTGGCTGCTCTCGGAACTCTTCGAGGAACTGCCGGAAGTCGGCGATCTCGACAAGCCGAAGCTCGTCTTCTTCTTCGATGAGGCGCATCTGCTGTTCAACGATGCGCCGAAGGTGCTGATCGAGCGTGTCGAACAGGTGGTGCGGCTGATCCGCTCCAAGGGCGTCGGCGTCTATTTCGTCACGCAGAACCCGCTCGACGTGCCGGAAACGGTGCTCGCCCAGCTCGGCAACCGCGTGCAGCATGCGCTGCGCGCCTATACGCCGCGCGAGCAGAAGGCGGTGAAGACGGCCGCCGATACCTTCCGGCCGAACCCGGCCTTCGATTGTGCCGAGGCGATTACCCAGCTCGGCATCGGCGAGGCGCTGGTTTCGACGCTGGAGGCCAAGGGCATCCCCTCCATGGTCGAGCGCACGCTGATCCGCCCGCCCTCGGGCAAGGTCGGCCCGATCTCCGACAGCGAGCGGCAGAAGGTGATGAACCTGTCGCCGGTTGCCGGCCAGTATGACGTCGATCTTGATTCGGAATCGGCCTACGAGATCCTTTCAGCCCGCGCCAGGAAGGCCGCCGAGGCAGAGGCGGCCCGCAAGGCGGCAGAGGAGAAGGCAGAAGGCGGCGACAGCGCGGCAGGTCGCTGGACGCTTCCGGGCTTCGGCGACGAGCCCAAGGAGACATCCTCAGGGCGCAGCACGACGAAACGGTCCAGTGGCTATCAGCGCGAAACCGTGGTTGAGGCGGCGATGAAGAGCGCGGCGCGCTCTGTCGCAACCTCTGTCGGGCGGGCGCTGGTGCGCGGCATCCTGGGCAGCCTGCGGCGCTGACCACGCCTATTTTACGCAAAACACAAGAACTGAGTGACGAAAGCTCACCCTTTTGCACCAGTTTTTGTTCACCTCCGTGCAACCATCCCTGATATATAGTGCATCGGTACAATTCGCCTGTCGGATGGCAGGCAGACCCTGAGGTTGATCTTGGACAGCAGCCTGGACCACATCGTTCTGGTCAATAATGCGAAGCGCGCGCTGGAACGCGGTCGCTTCGAGCTCACTTATCAACCCATCTATTCCGTCGATCACCGCGAAGTGGACAGCGTCGAAACCCTGCTGCGCTGGCGCCTGGGACCGGGCACGCTGGCTGCGGCGCAGGACTTCCGCTCCGTTTTCCGCGATCCGATGTTATCGCTGTCGATCCGCGACTTCGTGCTGTCGACCACGCTGCGGCAGGCCGCACGCTGGCGGGCCGAGGGACATGATTTCGGCCGAATCAGCGTCAATGCCACGGCCTTCGATCTCTGTGCCGGCGATTTCGCCATGCGTCTCAGCGACATGGTGCAGGATTTTGGCCTCACGCCCGACATGCTGGAGATCGAGGTGGCGGAGCCGGCCTTTTACGGCCCGCTCGCCAAGCAGGTGGGGCTGGCACTGGAAGGGCTGCATTATTGCGGCTTCGCGCTGGCCATGGACAATTTCGGCGCCACTCATGCCGGGCTTTCGGCACTCAGAAACCACGCCTTCCGGCGCCTGAAGATCGATCATGGGCTGATGCGCAGCGCGCTCACCAATCCTGTCGACAAGGCGATCGTTCGGCACGTGATTGCGCTTGGTCACGATCTCGGCCTGATCGTCACGGCGGCCGGCGTGGAGAACGAGGACCAGATGGAAACGGCGGTGCAGCTGGGCTTCGACAGCGTGCAGGGCTTCTTCGTGTGCTTCCCGAAGGAGGCAGAGCTTCTGCCGCGGGTCTGTCACGTGCTGAACCTGCAGGGCCGTTCCGGCTGAGGCTCCTCGACCGCTGCCCTTTCGCCGGGCTGCCCGCCATGGCAGGATCGGCGCCATGACCTTCCTCATCTATCCCCTCGCGGCACTCGCCGAAATCGCCGGATGCTTTGCCTTCTGGGCCTGGCTGAAGCTTGACCGTTCGCCGCTGTGGCTGATCCCCGGCCTCATGTCGCTTGCTCTCTTTGCCTGGCTGCTTACGCTCGTACCCTCGGAGGCGGCGGGGCGCGCCTATGCGGCCTATGGCGGGGTCTATATCTCGGCCTCGCTTGGCTGGCTCTGGCTGATCGAGGGGCAGCGGCCTGATCGCTTCGACCTGATGGGTGCCGCAATCTGCCTCGTCGGGGCGGCGGTGATCCTTTTGCCTGCCCGGACCTGAGCGGAAAGCCCCCAGATTGGCAGGATGCCGGCTTGCGGAATTTTCGTATATACATAAACTATGGTGATCGTCTGGGATGAACCGAAGCGGCTGGCGAATATCGACAAGCACGGGCTGGATTTCGCCGACCTGTCGCTTGAGTTTTTCGAACGGGCGCTTATCCGCCCCGCCAAGAGAGGGAGGCTGCAGGCGATTGGACGCTTGGCGGATGGAACGGTCGCCGTGATTTTCGTGCGGCTCGGGACCGAGGGGCTGTCGGTGATTTCCATACGGGCCGCAAATCCGGCAGAGCGGAGGGCATTGCGATGAAGAAGACAAAGCCTGTGGCAGACGGTTTTCGAGAAGGTCGGGGCTACACGCGGGCCGACTGGGAAGAGGTCGACGACAATCCCGAAATGACCGAGGCGGAGATTGCAGAGCTTCGCCCCTTCCGCGAGGTGTTCCCGGATCTCGCCGAAGCGATCGATCGCAAACTCGGACGACCGAAATCCGAGACGCCGAAGAAGGCGATCAGCCTGCGGCTCGATGCCGAGGTGATCGAGCGGTTCAAGGCGACAGGCGACGGCTGGCAATCGCGGATGAACGAGGCCTTGCGCAAGGCAGTGGGGCTGTAAGACCCCTGCCCCGCTCCGTCTGCCCGGTTGCTCACCAGTTGCGCCACCCCTCAACCAGCATCAGCGCCGCCACCACGACCAGCAGCCAGCCGGCAGCGCGGCCGATCCAGATGGTGATCTGAGGTTTGGAGACCAGTGCATCCCGCCCCTTGGCCGCAGCGACAGCAAGTCCGCCATAGACGAGCGCCTGCAGCATGAGAGTGAGCGCGCCCATCACCAGCGCCTGGCGCCAGAAGGGGCCGTATTCGGGGCGCATGAATTGCGGATAGACGGCGAGGATGAAAGCCCAAGCTTTTGGATTGAGCAGGCAGGTGATGAGGCCCTGGGTGAAGATCCGTGCGGTCCGGTGCAGCTTTGACGCCTCGATGCCGTCGATGACGATGGCGCTTCTGGCCAGCGTATAGCCGATCCAGATCATATAGGCCGAACCGATCACCAGCATCGGGCCGGCAAGCTGCGGCACCAGCGTCGAGAGCACTGTCACGGCGACCGTGCCGAACAGCGTGTGGAAGGCACCGCCGAGCATGATGCCGGATGTGGCGGCAATGCCTGCGCGGCGGCCGCCGGTCAGGCCATTGGCGATGACGAAGATCATGTCCATGCCGGGAACGATGATGATGCCCGCCAGCAGGGCGGAAAAGAGCCAGAGATTTTCGGCATAGGACATGTCAGTAGGATCCCCTTCAATAGGCAGGCTCCCCGCAGGGAATGACCTGTTTTCAATGCTTTGGAGATGCTTTAGACAAGGGCTACTGACAAAGGTGTGTCAGTTGAGGTGAGGTCTGACCCATGCGCAAGGCGTCCCGGCTGTTCGAGATCATCCAGATCCTGCGCCTTGCTGCCCACCCGATAACGGCACAGCAGATGGCCGAGCGGCTGGAGGTGACGCAGCGGTCGATCTACCGCGATATCGCCGCCCTTCAGGCGATGCGGGTGCCGATCGAGGGTGAGCGCGGCATCGGCTATATCCTGCGCCCCGGTTTTCACCTGCCGCCGCTGATGTTCACGCCGGAGGAGACGGAAGCGATTGTGCTCGGCATGGCGCTGACGAAGCGGACGGCGGACCCTGAGCTGCGCGAGGCCTCGGCGCGCGTGCTGGACAAAATCGCGGCTGCCCTTCCCGACCCGCTGCGAGAGGCGATCATCTCGCGCACGCTTTATGCCTGGGGACGGGTCGCGGAGGCACCTGAGGCCATCGACTTTGCGATGATCCGCCGGGCGATCCGCGACGAGGAGACGCTTGAGATCGACTATGTCAACGAGCAGCAGCAGGCGACGACGCGGCGGATCCGGCCGATCGCGGTGATCCATTATGCCGAGGCGGCCGTGATCGTCGGCTGGTGCGAGTTGCGGGAGGCGATCCGCAACTTCCGCGTTGACCGGGTCAGGGACTGCCGGGCGACGGGGGCGCATTTCCGGCGCGAGGGCGACAGGTTGCGGAAGTTGTGGGTCGCGGGGTGGGACACCTCCAGCCAGGGCACAGGACGCGGCTGACCGGACGCCACCTATTGCGCCGCAGCCCGATCCGCCTGACTTCGGCCATCATAACCCCAGTCGGTGGCGGGCAGTTCATGCACCACGACATAGGTCGCGGCAGGAAGCTCCGGCCATTCGGCGCGCAGCAGGGCCATGGCTCTCTTTAGAAACTGCCGTTTCTGATCCACCGTATTGGTGCCGGCGGTGACGAAAACTTCGAGATGCGCCGCTGCGGCCTGCGGCTCGCCGCCGATGGTCCAGGTCTGCGCGGGCGTCGCTTCGATCTGCACCGAGGTCAGGTCGTGGCGCTTGGCGAGATCGTTTGCGACGAGGTCGGTCACGGCGCGAGCGAGATCTTGTTCACGATCAGGATGGGGTGGGTGATAGGTCAGGCGGGCAAAGGGCATGGTCGAACTCTCCGAAACAGGGTTACGGAGGCATGATAGTCGCGCTATGCTCAACTTATATCGGCATAATACCAAGACTGACCTGAGGAAAACTCATGCTTCCCGATCTTCCCTCGCCGCTCCTGCGCAGTTTCGTGGCCGTTGCCGATTGCGGTTCGCTGGCAGCGGCGGCGCTTCGGGTCAACCGCAGCGAATCGGCGCTCAGCCTGCAGATGCAGCGGCTGGAAGATATTGTCGGGCAAGCGCTCTTTGACCGGGACGGGCGGGCGCTGAAACTCAACAGCACGGGCAGCTGGCTGCTTGCCCATAGCCGGGCGATCCTGGCACGGATCGATGCGGCGCGGGCCGAGCTTGATGCGGCATCGCGCCCACCGATCCGGCTCGGCGTGGTGCAGGATTTCGTGGCCCAGGTGTTGCAGCCGACCCTTGCCGACCTGCGTGGGGACGACGGCGCGACACGGTTTTCGATTGTCATCGGCAGCAGCAGCGAATTGCTGCAGGCCATGAGTGAAGACCGCATCGACACGGCGGTCGTTGCCGGCGATCTGGCCGCCGGCGGGGTGGACGGGACAGTTTTTCCAATGGCGTGGTTCGGTGATGCGCGGCTGTTGGAAGACGAGGTGGTGCCGCTGGTCAGCATCACGCCGCCCTGCCCGTTTCTCTCGGCGGCAACGCGGGCGCTGGACGCGGTTGGTCGTCCATGGCGGCTGGCGCTGGTCACGCCGAGTCTGGACGGGGTGAAGGCTGCTGTTGCGGCAGGGCTCGGGCTTGCCTGCCGGACGGAAGCGGGCATGGGTCAGGCTGCGCTTAAGGCGTCAGGATTGCCTGATCTTTCCGACATCCGTTACTCGGTGATCGAAAAACGGCCCGGAAAATCCGGGCCGTCAGAGGCAGCACTCAGAATGGCGGCGCATCTATCGGCGCTTGGCCAAACCTGACGGTTCAGGCGACTGCCATCCGCCTTGCTTCGCGGAACGACACGAGCCGTCCGCGGGCTTCGTCCCAGAGCACGAGCTTCACGCAGGCGAAGCTTTCCTTCAGCGTGATTCGGCTGATCGTCTTCAGCTCCGGGTGGTCGCGCAGGACTTCCGGCAGACGGTAGAAGGGGATCTTGCTGGAGAGGTGATGCACGTGGTGCACGCCGATATGGCCGGTCAGCCAGCGCAGGCCCCAGGGCAGGTCGTAATGCGAGGCGCCATGCAAGGCTGCGTGCTGGAACTGCCACTCCGGAGGGTTGGACCAGTGGGTGTCTTCGAACTGGTGCTGCACGTAGAAGAGCCAGATGCCAAGGGCGCCGGCGAGTAGCACGATCGGCAGATGCACGATCAGGAAGGCATCGAGACCGGCGAGCCAGATCATCAGCGCGGCCATCGCGACCATGCCGGCATTGGTGGCCATGGTGGAAACCCAGGGCAGAGCCCCGTCCTTCATCATGCCGAAGGGCAGACGCTGCTTCAAAAGGAAGACCCAGATCGGGCCGATGCCGAAGAGCACGACCGGATTGCGATAGAGGCGGTAGCCGAGGCGGCGAAGCGGCGACAGGGCCTTGTATTCGGCAACGGTCAGCGTGGTGATGTCGCCGACGCCGCGTTCCTCGAGATTGCCGGCGGTCGCATGGTGTTCGGCATGCGCGCGGCGCCAGTAGTCGTAAGGGGTATAGGTCAGGACGCCGAGCAGGCGGCCGGTCCAGTCGTCGATCGAACGGCGGGCGAAGAAGGCGCCGTGGCCGCAATCATGCTGGATGATGAAGAGGCGCAGCAGGAAGGCGGCTGCCGGCACGACAAGGATGAGACCCGGCCAGAAGGCGAAATGGAAGCTTGCCCAGGCGCCCGCCCAGAGCAGGATGAAGGGCACCAGCGTGATGCCAAGCTCGAAGCTCGAACGGGTGATGTCGGGCTTGCGATAGGCATTGACGATCTTCAACCAGGCCTTGGCATCCGGCGTGTCGTCCTCGGGCGTGCGATCGTCGCGGTAGTCGAGTGCAGCGCTCATCGGCCGGCCTCCACAAGGTTTTCAAGGTAGAGGAAGGTGGCGGGAAGGCTCGGCACGCTGGAAATCGAGGCGTGCGACACGGGGCATCCGAGGGAGAGGCCCGCAGCAATGGTCATGGTCGGCTGGCTTTCGTGACGGGAGAAATCGGCCCGTCCTCCCATGGACGGGTGCGTTCTCCTATCAGATCACGACCGGCTTGTCGCCATGGAACTCGGTCACGCGACCGACTGCGGCATTTGGTCGAGCGTCAGGAGAATGGCACGATGCGCTGCGATCCGACGATGACAATGGCGCGCCGGCCAGCGAGCTCAAGGATGACAACGCTTTCAGTGGTCGGGTCTGCACCTTCACCAAACAGCCTCAAGCTTCTATGTGCATGAAAGACAAGCGCCCCGCAGCAGAAGCTGCGGGGCGCTGAGGCATGGGTGGACAGCGAATCACGGGGTGCTTGCGCCCGCTTTCGGGTTCACTCGGCCGGCTTGATCGAAGCCAGGATCTTGTTGACTTCCGGAATGTTCTTTTCTTCCGTCTCGGCCGAGGCCCAGTAGGTGACGATGGCGATCTTTTCTGCCGACAGGGTGACGACGCCGACGCCGATGGTTACGGGGCCGTCCTTGTCCGTGCCCTTCCAGGACAGCGTCTCATAGGCCATGCCGTTCTGCTCGCCCTTGCTTTCCGTCTGGCTCGTCGGATCAGGCGTGACACCATTTTCCTCGAGGAAGGCGAAGACGTCGGTCATCACCTGTTCCATGTCCTCGGCACCGGCGATGTCGAAGGAGATATAGGTGCCGGCGTCGGGCGAATTGCCTTCGATGCCGTAATCGGTCGCGGTCGGCTGCCAGTCATCCGGAATTTCGACGGTGGCGGCCGGCTCGTCGGCTGGGAAGGTGAAGCTGCCCGCCAGGGATGCCGTGGCGGAAATCAGAAGAATGGTGGTTGCGGCGAGGAACTTGTTCATCGGTAATGCCCGTTGCTGAGAGATATTCGGGAGCCGGCACGGTGCCTTCAGAACACTGCGGCCGGAACAGGCAAGTCCTAGCAAGGGCTCATTAAGATTCGTTGTACTGTTTTTGCGTGGAACGACCGCAGCCCCGTCGAAGGGCCGATATTGCCGAATTTGGATAAGAAAATACGAATAAACCCCGTTCGGCGGGGCCTGCCTCCACCAGCACAGGGAGGCTGGCGACATCACCAAAACCCTGTTTTCCCGGGCATTTTCGAACTTCATACACCGGGAATTGCCACCCACGGGGTGGCAAATGGCCATTTTTGCTTGTCATGGGCGCTCACACCCACTATATTGCCGCCATCGAAGATTGCGAGCGACTTTGTCTACGCGCCTCCGGCGCACGCCAGATTTCCTTCAACGTCGATATACCGCCGGTCGAATGTCTCTCCGGCAAGCCCAACGATTGAAAGGAAATCGTTATGAGCACAGGTACCGTAAAGTGGTTCAACAGCACCAAGGGTTTCGGCTTCATCCAGCCGGATGAAGGCTCTGCCGACGTGTTTGTCCACATCTCCGCAGTTCAGCGCGCTGGCATGCGTGACCTCGTCGAAGGCCAGAAGATCGGCTACGACATCGTTCAGGACAAGCGTTCGGGCAAGAGCTCGGCCGACAACCTGCGCGCCGCTTAAGGATCTGTCGCTCGCCCTTCTGACCACGGATGTACCGGCAGAGGGGCTGAGTGGCGAGGGAAGGTCGGGTTCCGCCCGGCCTTTTTTGTTTATCCTGCGATCGATGCCGCCAGGCACGGTCCACGTCTTTGCCCGATTTTGTCGGGATCTTCGCCGGGGCATGGCGCGTTAGCCTGTCGTATCCCCTCCTTCGAAACTCGAAATCAAGCGGGCATTGTCGCCCGGAAAGGAAACGACCGTGCAAGTTCTCGTTCGTGACAACAATGTCGACCAGGCACTCCGCGTGCTCAAGAAGAAGATGCAGCGCGAAGGTCTCTTCCGCGAAATGAAGGCCCGCAGCGCCTTTGAAAAGCCCTCGGAAAAGCGCGTGCGCGAAAAGGCTGAAGCCGTTCGCCGCCAGCGCAAGCTTGCCCGCAAGAAGCTGCAGCGCGAAGGCCTGCTGCCGGCGCCGAAGAAGGCTGCCGTTCGGGGCGCTCGCTAATACGACCCTGTCCGTGCGCTCCAGGGCGCGCGGACCCGCCCGCCCCGCCAGGACGGCGCAGCGCATAGCGCGACACGGGCAAAGACACGACATGCCGAGACAGGCAGCCAGGCTGCAGGAAGGACCCGGACATGACCGCCACCAAAGACGCTTTCTTCAAGCCCGAGAAGGTTTCCCCGCAGGACAAGGCCGCAACCACAGACAGCGTTGCCCGGTCGCTGATCGAGGCCGAAGCCGTTGCCCGCGAACGCAAGACCGAAGCCCTGAAGGCGCTGCGCCTGCAGCGCGAGGCGCTGGAAGCCGACAATGCGCCGGCGCCCAAGAAGCGCGTCGTCAAGAAGGCCGTAAAGCGCGGCTGAGGCGCGTCGCGATCGTTCAGTTTCGCTGTCCACGCTTCACCCGGTTCGCCCCCTCTGTCGGCTAGGCCGACATCTCCCCCACAGGTTGGGAGATTGCCATCAGGCACTGCGGCCCGGCCACCTTCAGCCCCTCTTCAACGCGTGCCCGCCGTCAGGTTGAAAAACGCGCCTTGCGGATCCAGGCAGGCGGCGACCCAGGAACCGCCGGGAACCTGATGCGGCTCCATAAGCAGCTGTCCGCCGAGCGATTTCAGCTTCTCGACGGCTGCATCAATGCCCGGCACGATGAAGTAGAAGCCCCAATAGGGCATGGGCATCTCCGGCATCTTGGTCATCATGCCGCCAATGCTCTGGTCGCCCAGCTTGAAGGTCTGGTAGATGCCCATGGCATCCATGTCGACGGCCATGTCCTTTTCCCAGCCGAAGCGGGCGGCGTAGAAATCCCAGACTTTCTCCCAGTCTCCGGCCATCAGCTCGTTCCAGCCGACGGTGCCCACGCTGCCCGGGGTCGGCCAGCTGCCGGTCTCGCCATCGGGCATCTGCGGGGTCATGAGGCAGACCACGGCCCCCTGCGGATCGGCGACCACGGCGAATCGACCGATGCCGGGGATGTCTTCGGGGGCTTTGTGGATGGCGCCACCGTTCGCCTCATATTCGCCGGCCGTCCTGTCGACGTCATCGACCTGGATATAGCCGGTCCAGCTTGGCGGGATGCCCTGGGCTGCCATGTCGGGGGTGAGCGCCATCATGCCTGACACGCCGGAGGGAAAGCCCGGGACAGCGAAGGTTGTGTAAGTGAAGCCCGGACCGTCCATATCGGTCGGTTCCCAGCCCAGAAGCGCGCCATAAAAGCCCTTCGCGGCAGCGGGGTCGGGCGTCATCAATTCATGCCAGAGAAATGAGCCATGCATGGAAAAGTCTCTCCCTTTTGAAATCAGCCGATGCGTTTTGATTCGCTTGTCATGAAGGTCTTGAAGCTGCCGTCCGGCTGTCGGACGCTGCCGGAAAAGGTTCTGGTGTCATCATCGATGAAGTGGATGACATCGCGATAAAGCTCGGTGCGTTCAGGGTCCTGCATGCTCGGGCCTTCGGCCTCGAGGATGAGTGTCTGGCCGTCATCCTCCAGCCAGCCCTTGTAGATCCAGAACTTGTCCATCATCGAACCGATCCAGCTGCCGACATAATGGCCGAGGCGGGGATCATAACCGAGCGTCATGATCATGGTGGCGCTTACCCCCTCGCCCATGCCGCCCTCCCCTTCGGCGACGACCCAGAGGCCGCCGATGGAGCGGACCTTTTCGGTCCAGCGCTTCAGCGGGTCTTCGGGATCGTAAGCCTCATGGCCGGTGGAGGTGACATAAAGCCAGTCGCCGACGAGGCGGTCGAGCACGCGATGGTGCTCGGTGGGTTTGGGAAATTCCATAAGGCGTCCTCCCTCAGTGGCAGCAGCTGGCCTTGTCAGCGGGCTTTTGCACATATTCGTCCTTGCGCTTGACGAAGCTCAGCGTGCCCGTCTCGTTGCGGCCAAGCGGTGCATGGTCGAGGATCATCAGGGTTCCCAGCGCCTCTTCGCCGCCACGGGCATATTGCGAATAGGTGTGGAAGATCTCGCCCTCTTCGTTGCGATAGAAGGCCGAGAGGCCGGGCAGCTCATCATGTGCCTTTTCGCTCGGCGTCTCCCGGAAATTGTAGGTGACCGCGCCGGACGCGAGCTTCTCCTTGGTGAAGGAGACATGGAAGTCGAAGTTGAAATCGCTGCCAAAGGACGAGACCCAGGGGAAATGCCAGTTCATCCTGATCTTGTAGGCCTCGATCCTGTCGAGCGGCGCACGGGAGACGGTGACGAAGGTGACATCGTGGTTGTTCAGGTGCGGCAGCATGCCATCGATATGATCGGCGAAGAAGGAGCAGCCGGGGCAACCGGCATCCCAGTCGGGTCCGAACATGAAATGGTTGATCATCAGCTGGCTGCGGCCGTCAAAGAGATCGGCAAGGCTTTTGCGGCCGGTCGGGGTGTCGAAGACATAGTCCCTGTCGACCTTCGCCCAGGGCAGCGCCAAGCGTTCGGCATTGACCCGGTCACGGGCGCGGGTCAGTTCCTTTTCCTTTGTCAGCAAGGCCTTGCGGGCCTCCAGCCACTCCTCGCGGGACACAACAGAATTCTGCATGATGATGGCCCTCCTCTTGATTTTTAGGTTGATATCAACATATATAGTGCATGTCAATGAACCCAGTGATTCCCTATTCGACGACCATTCATGTGCGCGACACGTGCCTTTGCCTGCATACGCAGCGCGCCGCACGGGCACTGGCCCGGCGCTTCGATGCCGCCCTGAAACCGGCGGGCCTCACCAATCAGCAATTTTCCCTGATGATGGCGCTGAACCGCCCGGAGCCACCGCCGATGGGCCCTGTTGCCAGACTTCTGGCCATGGATCGCACCACGTTGACGGCGGCGCTGAAGCCGCTTGCGGCGCGCGGCTGGGTGGCGATCGAGCCTGATACGAAGGATAAACGCGGCAAGCGGCTGCGGCTGACAGCGGAGGGTGCCGATGCTCTCTTGGGCGCGGTCCCGATCTGGAAGGAACTGCATGGCATGATCGAGGCGGGAATGGAAAGCGATCCGCATCTGCTGCGGCGGGGCCTGATCGAGGTGAGCGTCTGATCTGCGTCAGAGGATCAAGGCAATCGTGCGGAAGGGGCGGTTCAAGCTGAACCGCCCCTTCCTGTTTTGAGTGCTTAGGCCTTTTTCAGATCTTCCGCATTGACCGGCAGGGTGCGGATGCGGTGTCCGGTGGCGGCGAAGATGGCGTTGGTGAGCGCCGGGAAGACCGCAGAGGTGGCCGCTTCGCCCATGCCGCCGGGCGCTTCTGCGCTGGCGACGAGATGGGTTTCGACATGCGGCGCCTCGTCGATGCGCAGCGGCAGATAGTTGTCGAAGTTGCTCTGCTCGACCCGACCATCGGCAAAGGTGATCGCGCCGTAGAGGCCGGCGGTCAGGCCGTAGAGCGCGCCGCCCTCCGTCTGGGCTACGACCGTATCCGGGTTCACCGTCATGCCGCAGTCAACAGCCGCGACGATCCTGTTGACCTTGACCGTGCCGTCATCCGCGACCGTGGCCTCCAGAACCATGGCGAGATAGCTGCCGAAGGCGAACTGGACCGAGACGCCGCGGCCTTGTCTCTCACCGAGCGGCGTGCCCCAGCCGGCCTTTTCGGCAACGAGTTCAAGCACTTTCAGGGCGCGCGGGTTCTCTGTCAGGAGCCCCTTGCGGTACTCCACCGGATCGACCTTGGCGATGGCGGCCAGTTCGTCGATGAAGCTTTCGACCACGAAGACATTGTGCGACGGGCCGACGCCGCGCCACCAGCTGGTCATGACGCCCTGCGGCTCGACCTGGCGGAATTCGACGCGCATGTTCGGGAATGCGTAGGGCGTTTCCTTTGCGCCGTCGACACCATCGGGATCAACGCCGCTCGCCATGACCGGCGGCGCGATGCGGGCAAAGATCGAGGAGCCGGAGACACGATGCGTCCAGGCGACCGGCTTGCCCTGAGCATCAAGACCGGCCGAGAGACGGTCGTAGTAATAGGGGCGATAATAGCCGTGCTGGATGTCTTCCTCGCGGCTCCAGATCACCTTGACCGGTCCTTCGACCTGCATGGCAACCTCGACGGCATGCATGATGCCATCGACCTCAAGGCGTCGGCCGAAACCGCCGCCGATGATGTGGTTGTGGATCTTGATCGTGTCCGGCGAAAGCCCGGTCAGGCTTGCCGCTGCGGCCTGCGCAGACCCAACGACCTGGGTGCCGACCCACATGTCGCAGCCATCCTTGCGGACATGCAGGGTGCAGTTCATCGGCTCCATGGTGGTATGGGCGAGGAAGGGCAGCTGGTAGACCGCTTCAAGGCGGGTGGCAGCAGACGCCAGTGCCTGTTCGACATCACCGTCATTGCGGGCGACAGCGCCAGGCTTCTGGGATTCCTCCTCGAGATGCTTGATGATCGCGGCGCTGGAGACTGCGGCGTTCGGGCCGTCCTCCCATTCGATGGCGGCGGCTTCGAGGCCTTTCTTGGCCGCCCCCGTGTGATCGGCAACCACGGCGACGGCACTTGCCGTCAGCACGACCTGGCGCACGCCCTTGACGGCGAGTGCGGCATCACGATCGACCGTCTTCGGCTTGCCACCCAGCACGGGGGAGATGGCGATGGCTGCGATCTTCACGCCTTCCGGCATGGCATCGATGCCGTATTTCTGCGTGCCGTTGACCTTGGCTGGCGTATCGAGCCGCTTGGTGGCCTTGCCGAGCAGCTTGAACTGGTCCGGCTGCTTGAGCAGGACGGCTTCAGGCGCAGGAACGGGGAGCGTTGCGGCGAGATCGACCAGATCGCCATAGGCAAGCGTCTTGCCGGCGGCATCAAGCACGGCGCCGTCTTTGGTGGTCAGCGTTGCGGCATCGACCTTCCACTCGCTGGCGGCGGCCTGGACCAGCAGGGTGCGGGCGGTGGCGCCGGCGGTCCGCAACGGGGTCCAGAAGGCGCGGATCGAGGTGGAACCGCCGGTCAGCTGGCTGCCGATCAGCGGGTTGCCGTAAAGCGCGGCATTGGCCGGTGCGTGTTCAAGCACCACCTTGTCGAGCGCGACATCGAGCTCTTCGGCGAGCAGCATGGCCTGGGCGGTATAGATGCCCTGGCCCATTTCGACCTGCGGCAGGACCAGCGTCACGAGCCCCTTGGTGTCGATGCGGATGAAGGCGTTCGGGGCGAAATCCGTCGCGGCCAATGCCGAGAAGGCGGAGCCCAGGGAGAGGTTGACGACGAGGCCACCGCCAATGATGGCGCTTGCCTGGAGAAAACGGCGGCGGCTCAGGTCTGGGCCGGAAACATGGTTCGACATGGTGAGCCCTCCTTCAAGCGCTGGCAAGTTTGATGGCAGCGCGGATGCGCTGATAGGTTCCGCACCGACAGACATTGCCGGACATGGCAGCATCGATGTCGTCATCGGTCGGCTTGGGCGTGTCGGTCAAAAGGGCCGCTGCAGACATCAGCTGGCCCGACTGACAGTATCCACATTGCGGAACATCAAGCTCTATCCAGGCCTCCTGCAGGGCCTTGCCATGGGTCAGCGTGTCGAGCGCTTCAATGGTGGTGATCTGGCTCTCGCCGATGCTGTCGATGGTCGTGACGCAGGAGCGCGTGGCGACGCCGTCGACATGCACGGTGCAGGCGCCGCACAGCGCCTGACCGCAGCCGAACTTGGTTCCCGTCATGCCGAGCACATCCCGGATGACCCAGAGCAGCGGCGTGTCGCCATCGACATCCACGGTGTAGGCACGACTGTTGAGTTGGATGGAAAATGTCATTGAGACCTCCGCTGGAAATTGTATGTGTCGCGCACGTTGACGGTTATGGGATATAAGTAAAGTGCCTTGTAGTGCACGAAGTGTTCATCGATCGGCATCATTGCGGCACCCCCGGCACCGGAGGCCGCCGTTCATGCCCGACGGTACACAAGACGACAGCCGACCTGAAACATTTATGTTTCCTAATGTTAATTATTCATGTGGAGATCGAAAACGCCCGGCAAGCTTTCCGGACGCTGGCCGAAAAAGACGTGCCGTATGCCGGACACCGCCTGCTTTGCCGCGGGGGTGGGGTGCGGCAGCTTGCACCACAGCTCAGGCTCTCGGTGCTGCCGCTTGCCCGGCGCGATGCAATCGAGGCGCTGGGAGACGGGCGAGCCGATATGGCGCTCGGCTTTCTCTGGGATGCGCCGGAGACGCTGTCGAACCGACGGCTCTACGAGGAGAGTTTTCTGGTGGCAGGGCTCAGCACCGCCCTGCCCGAGGCGCCCGTCATGACACTCGACGCCTATTGCTAGGCCGAACATGTTCTGGTCGCGCCGGGCGGCGACATGAGCGGGATCGCCGACCGAACGCTGGAGGCGATCGGGCGGAGCCGGCGGATCGTGCTCGGCCTGCCCTCCTTCCTGCCGGCGCTTGCGGCCGTCGCGCAATCGGGTGCGATCGTGACGCTTCCCAGGCGGGTGGCAGAGGATTTTTGCCAAGGGCTTCGGCCTGGTGACGGCAGAACCGCCGATCGGCATCCGGCGCTTCCCGGTCTCCGCCTTTAGGCACCGGCGCAACGACAGCGATCCGCTGACGCCATGGCTGGTACAGGAACTCTCAGTGACCATCGACCGCTGATCTCAGACGCAAGAAGGCCGGCACGAGGCCGGCCTTCGGGCGGTGGATCAGAGAGGATCGGATCAGGCGATCAGCGAACCGAGACCGGAACTTCCGTCGAGGTGCGCAGGGCGTGGCTGTAGGGGCAGACGATATGGGCGGCGGCGACCAGCTTTTCGGCCAGAGCGCGGTCCATGCCGGGGATTTCGGCCGAGATCTTCACGTCGATCTCAAAACCGGTGCCATCAGCGCGCGGGCCGATGCCGACATCGGTGTGGATCTTGGTTTCCGCCGGGATCGTCACCTTTTCCTTGCCGGCGACGAATTTCAGCGCACCGAGAAAGCAGGCGGAATAGCCGGCTGCGAAGAGCTGTTCGGGATTGGTGCCGGTCGCACCGTCGCCACCCAGTTCCTTCGGTGTGGTGAGTGTCACATCCAGGACGCCATTGTCGGATACGGCTTGGCCGCTGCGGCCACCGGTGGCATGGGCGTGGGCTGTGTAAAGAATGGCCATGGGTGTTCTCCTTGTTTCGGTTGCGATGATCACTACATAGAGCACAATTGATTTGCGCGCAATTTATTTTTGCGCATTGCATCGTGGCGAAGATTTCGCCACAGTCGAAACAGATAGGACGCCTGCGGGGTTTCTAAAAGACCATGACCGATCACGACCTCGAAAAGGAGCTGCGGCTCGACAAGCAGTTGTGCTTTGCGCTTTATGGCGCCGCACATGCCTTCACGCGCGCCTACAAGCCGCTTCTGTCGCCACTTGGCCTGACCTATCCGCAATATGTGGTGATGATGGCGCTGTGGGAGGAAGATGATGTGGCGGTGAAGGCGCTGGGCGAGAAGGTCGGGCTCGATTCCGGCACGCTGTCGCCGCTTCTGAAACGGCTCGAACAGGTCGGCTATGTCTCACGCCGCCGCGACGCTGCCGACGAGCGGCAGGTGTTCATCACGCTGACTGCGCAAGGCCGGGCGCTGAAGACCCGTGCCGTCGGCGTGCTGCGCGGCATCGGCAGCCAGACCGGATGCGAAATTGCCGAGATCGAAAGCCTGCGCGACAGCCTGAAACGGCTGAAACGGCAGCTCGACTCCGTCAAGGGACCGGACGAGGAAGGCTGAAAGGTCGCCTGCCAAACCGACCCGGATGGGAACCGATCGGGGTCGGGCGGGTTGTACTTGGAACATAGTCGTTGGCCCGCCGCCTTTTCCGGTGGCGAGGGGGCCTTGCGCCAGCCCGAGGAGATCTCAAATGCAGCTTCCACAGAATACAATCATTGCCGTTGCCGATGGCGAAAAGCTCGTCCTGTTTCAGCACGAGGGCGATGCCATGCATGTCAAGCTCAGGGCCATGCCGGACGAGGCGATCGACAGTTCGAAACTCTCCTCCGGCGCCCGTCACAGGAGCAGCGCGGCCAATCCCGACGACAGCCAGCAGGAAGAAGACGGCTTTGGCAGCGGCGTGACGGCGATGCTGAACCGGCATGTGCTGGATGGCACGATCACAAGCCTCGTCATCGTGGCGGCACCGCGCATGCTCGGCGAAATGCGCAGGGGCTATCACAAGGCACTTTTGGCAGTGCTGATCGGCGAGCTCGACAAGGATCTGACCGGGCATTCGGTGGCGGATATCGAAAAGGCGCTTGAAGCCGCCTGAACCGGATCTGCAGGCCGCAGAGTTCGACCGCCCCTTTCCAACAAAGCGCACGATAAAACAGTTCAGGCCCCGTCAGTGCTGACGGGGCCTGAACTTTGATGCAGAGCGGACTGGCGCTTCTGACTACTGGCGGACCATGATCTTCGCCTTGGTCGGCACGCGTTCGTAGAGGTCGATGATGTCCTGGTTCATCAGGCGCACGCAGCCCGAGGAGACGGCCTTGCCGATCGAGTTCCATTCCGGATTGCCGTGCAGGCGGTAGAGCGTGTCCTGACCGTTCTGGAAGATGTAGAGCGCACGCGCGCCGAGCGGGTTGTCGATGCCGCCGGGCTTGCCGCCATTGCGCGAGGAGTATTTCTCAAGCTCTGGCTGGCGGGCGATCATCTCGTCCGGCGGGGTCCACTTCGGCCATTTCTGCCGCCACTGGATGACGCCCGCGCCACCCCAGGCAAAGCCATCACGGCCGATACCGACACCGTAGCGCATGGCGGTGCCGCCGGGTTCGACCAGATAGAGGAAGCGGCTAGGCGTATCGACGACGACCGTGCCGGGGGCTTCGCCGGTGGGATCGATGACCTGCTGGCGATAGAAGCGCTCGGGGATCTTCCAGTAGGGCACGGCGGGGATGACGAAGCCGCCGTCATAGATTTCGCCATACATGGCGTCGAGTTCAGGCGTGCGGCCGGTCGGGGCCGCCGGCACGACCGGGCCTTCGAGGCGGGTGCCTGACGGAAGCGGGCGGGACGTGGTGCAGCTGGCAAGCAGGGAGGCCGCGCCGAGACCTGTCAGCGACAGGAGCGAACGGCGGGTCAGATGCGGTGTAGAGGACATGAATGTATCGGTTTCCTATGGCAATGCTGCGGAGGAAGACGCTGGGAGGTGCGCTTTGTTCCGCGATGATGCGATGCAAACAGGAAAGGTTCAATTAAAGCAACGCTGCCCCCCTTTCACGTTTTGGAGAGAGGCACACCGTCGCAAACGGGTGTCGCTAAATGACAACAATCGGGGTGTTGTCGGGCACGCGATCGAAGAGATCGATGACATCCTGGTTGAACATGCGCACGCAGCCCGAAGATGTTGCCTTGCCGACCGACTGCCAGTCCGGCGTGCCGTGGACGCGGTAAAGCGTGTCCTTGCCGTTCTGGTAGATGTAGAGCGCGCGGGCGCCAAGGGGATTGTTGAGACCGGCCACGAGACCGCCGCGGGCGGCCGAGACGGGCTTAAGGTTGGGGTTGTTCTCGACCATATCGTCGGTCGGGGTCCAGTGCGGCCACTTCGCCTTGCGCTGGATGACGCCCCTGCCCGACCAGGCATAGCCGTCGCGGCCGAGGCCGACACCATAGCGAATGGCCTTGCCGTTCGCCTGGACGAGATAGAGATAGTGCGCCTTGGTATCGACGACGATGGTGCCCGGGGCTTCGGCCGAGGCATAATCAACCTCCTGGCGCAGCATGTCCGAACGCACCCGGTCGAGCGGGATCGCCGGCAGGGTGTGACCCTCGTCGACCATCAGGCCATAGATTGTCCGGTGCAGCGGATTGGAGACCGGCAGGCCATAGGTCTGATGAAACTGCGTCTGGTAGAGGCTGCGCTTCTGCGGCGCGGCCTGATCGGCTGCCGGCGGCGTGCGGGCCGGGTCATACCAGACGGGCGCCACCTCGTCCTGGAAGACATCGATGTTCATGCGGCTGGTGTCGGTCATCAGGATGCAGCCCGAAAGCGAGCCGACAAGCGCCGTCCCGAGCCCGAGCGACAGCATGCGCTTCGACAGGAGAAAGGCCGTGGCGGCCGGGCCGGACGGGGAAGACTTGGACATGCTGCACCGATTCACTGACATCGTTGCAGCCACCCTGTCAGCTGCGGCTGGCGCGAAGCTTATGGCAAGAAGCGCCTGATCACGCCGTGTTAGCGCGATCATTTTTGGATTCGAACTCGCCGCCTCTGGGGTCACCATTGGATTAGTCCTTCATTTCATTCGCGAATTCTCACTCAACCTAGAAATACCAGACCTCCGCCCCGGACACTTTGGTTAACTTTCTTTAAATCAAATTGCTCAACTCATAAATACATCGTGGCAATACTTCCGAGAGGGGAATTAAAATGATGAACAACATTTATATAGGCAATAAAATATACATCGGCTTCGGATTGGTGCTGTCGATCCTGACAGTATTCGCCGGGATCTCGATCCACTCCAACCTGACCAATGCGGGCTACTTCAGCGAGTATCGGAGTGCGGCGCGGCTGACGAATGAGTCCGGTCGAATCCAGGCCAATATGCTCGAGGCTCGACTGTCGTTTCTCAAGTACAGAGCATCCCAGACCGAGGAGCTGCATCAGGAGGTGCTGAGCCGTCTCGCAACCACACGGCAGTCCATTGAGGCGACGGCAGGCATGGTCGAAACCGATCAGGAGCGCACGTCGATCCAGGGTTTCCTGGCCCAGGTGGAGGCCTATGAAGAAGGCTTCAAAAAAGTCTCCGAATTTCAGGCGCAGCGCGCTGTTCTGGTGACGGAGACGCTCAATCCTCTCGGCTCGGCAATAGCCGAAGAACTCTCTGCAATCAGCGAGGCTTTTGCTGGCGCGGGCAATACCGAAGCCGCTCTTGCCGCCAGCCGGATGCAGTATCAGATGGCCAACCTGCGCCTGGCCGCCAACAAGTTTCTTCTCGACAACAACGAGGCCAACTACACTGCCGCGATGGATTCCGCCGGCAGGGTTTCGGAGGAGGCCACCAAGGTCGCCGCCCTGATCATCGATCCCTCGCGCACCGAACGCTTCAAGGCGATCACTGCTGATGTTGCCAGCTATGTCGAAGCCTTTGGCAAGGTGCATGGCGTCATCACCGAGCGCAACGCCGTGATTGCCGGAACGATGGATGTCGCCGGGCCCGCCGTGACCAGCGCGGTGGAAGACCTCAAGCTCGGACTGAAGAAGGAGCAGGACACGCTTGGCCCGATGATCGCGGCAACCATGGACGGCTCCGTCACGACGGCTGTCAGCATCGGTGTCGTGGGCATCATGCTAGCGCTGACAATCGCCTTCTTCATCGCTCGCAGCATCACCAAGCCGATCGGTCAGATCACTGGCGCCATGGGTGCGCTCGCCGCCAACAAGCTGGAGACCGAAATCCCCGGCCTCGACCACAGAAGCGAGATCGGCCTGATGGCCAAGGCGGTCGACGTATTCAAGCAGAACGCCATCAAGATCCGCGATCTCGCGGCCCAGGAGGCGGCGCTGCAGGAAAAGAATACCGACCTGCAGTCGAACATCGCGACCGTGGTGGATGCGGCGGTCGCCGGCGACTTCACCCGCCGGATCACCAAGCATTACGACAATCCGGACCTCGATCGGTTTGCCGCCAATGTGAACACCCTGGTTCAGTCGGTCGATACGGGTATCGCCGAGACCCGGCGCGTGATCTCGGCCCTGGCGCAGGGCGACCTGACGGAAAGCATGGATGGCCGCTATCAGGGCGTGTTTGCCGAACTGCAGACCAATATGAACGAGACCATGGGCACGCTGCGCGCACTGATGCAGGAGGTGCGCCAGTCCGCCGACGTGATCAATGGCGGTGCGGACGAAATCCGTCAGGCGTCGAACGACCTGTCGAAGCGCACCGAAACCCAGGCTGCCTCGCTGGAGGAAACATCTTCGGCGCTGGAGGAGATCACGGTTGCGGTCAAGACCTCGACGGAGCGGGCGCAGGATTCGAGCCGCATGGTGACCGAGGCGCGGCAGTTCGCCGAGGCCTCGTCGAGCGTGGTGGGCGACGCCACCTCCGCGATGAGCCGGATCGAACAGGCCTCGAACGAGATCACCCAGATCATCAACGTGATCGACGAGATCGCCTTCCAGACCAACCTGCTGGCGCTGAATGCCGGGGTCGAGGCCGCGCGTGCCGGTGAAGCGGGCAAGGGCTTTGCCGTCGTTGCCCAGGAAGTCCGTGAACTCGCCCAACGTTCGGCGACCGCCGCCAAGGACATCAAGGCGCTGATCACCAAGTCGTCGCACGAGGTGGAGACCGGGGTGAAGCTCGTCACCTCCACCGGCCAGGCGCTGCGGGAGATCCAGGTCAAGGTCGTCGGCATTGCCAGCCAGGTCACCTCGATCGCCACCGCCGCCCAGGAGCAGTCGACCGGCCTTTCCGAGGTCAACATGGCCGTCAACCAGATGGACCAGATGACGCAGCAGAACGCCGCCATGGTCGAGGAAGCTGCCGCCAGCACGTCCCGCCTTGCGGACGAGACGGCGCATCTGAAGGCGCTGATCGCCCGCTTCAAGGTGCATAAGGAGGGCGTCGCCGCCCGCTACGCGGCCTGACATCCTCGACGAAAACCAGGACGAGGCAGAACGACCCCAGCTCTCCGTGAGCTGGGGTCTTTTCTTGTGTTCCAGCTGCTAATCGGCGACGACCGCCGGGTCCGGCTTACCTTCGCCTTCGCGCGGCAGGCGGATGTTGGGCAGAAGCAGCGCGCAGATGAGGCCGATGACCATCATGCCGGAGGCCGTCAGGAAGAGCGGGACGAAGGCGTCGGAATAGGCGTTGGCGACCAGCATCCGGGCGGCGTCCGGCAGGGCGGCCAGGGCTTCGGGCGTCAGGTTGCGGAAGTCGACGCCGCCGGGCAGCGCGATCTGGACATGGGTGAGGCCGGAGCTGACGATTGCGCCGTAGATGGAAATGGCGATGGCAGCACCGCCCATGCGGGTAAGCGTGACGGTGCCCGTGGCGGCCCCGACATCGGCTTTTGAGGCGGCGTTCTGCACGCCGATGACCGGCACCTGCTGGCCGACGCCGACGCCAAAACCCTGCAGCAGCATGACCATGCCGATGAAGACGACCGGCGTTCCGGCATGGATGAAGGAGAAGATGCCGAGGCTGATGACGCCCAGTGCAGTCGAGGCAATGCTGAAGGGCTTGTAGCGACCGCTTCTGGCGATCAGGCGGCCCGATGTCAGCGAGCCGAGCGCGATGCCGCCTGTTGTGGCGATGAAGAGCAGGCCGGCCATGGAGGGCGACAGGCCTGTTGTCGTCTGAAGGAAGAGTGCGATGTAGTTGACCGAGCCGATGCCGATCGCGCCCGAGACAATCGAGATGACCAGCAGCAGGTTGATGGTGGGCTTGGAGAAGAGCGACAGCGGCACGACGGGCTCCGGCGCGCGACGCTCGACCAAGACCCAGCCCGTGGCGCAGAGGGCGCCAAAGGCGACGACAGCCAGGCTTTCCCATGACATCAGCGAGCCGAATATCTGGCCGCTATCGGCCCAGAAGACGATGGAGGCGACGGCACCGGCGAGCAGGATCGCGCCGGCATAGTCGATCTTCGGTTTGCGGTTCGGCTTGCGATAGGGAAGCAGGAAGGCGAGACCGATGAAGACGGCAATGCCGATCGGCAGGTTGACGAGGAAAATCGAGCGCCAGCCAAAGAGATCCGACAAAGTCCCACCAAGGACCGGACCCAGCGCGCCCGAGGCCATTAGCACAAGGCTCGAATAGCTCTGGTAGCGGGCGCGCTCACGCGGTTCGAAGAGATCGGCATTGATCGAGAAGATTGAGACCATGATGCCGCCGCCGCCGAGCGCCTGGAGGACGCGGGCTGCAATCAGCGTGTCCATGGAGACGGCGAGGCCGCAGACCAGGGAGCCGAGCGTGAAGATCGCGATCGCCGCCATGATCACGTATTTGCGGCCGAAGAGATCGCCGAGTTTGCCGTAGAGCGGCATGACGGCGCTGGTGGTCAGCAGATAGGCGGAGCCGACCCAGCCGAAACGCTCGAGCTCGCCGAATTCACCGACGATGGTGGGCAGCGCGGTGGAGACGATCTGGTTGTCGAGGGTGGCCATGAACATGGCCGACATCAAGAGGAGATAGACGAAGAGGCGAAGTTTCGGATCGGTGACCAGGGGCGTGCTGCCCGAGCCCGCCGGGCCGCCCGTTGCGGCTGACGGCGCATTGGGATGCGGTTCAAAGCGTGTATCAGGCCCGGACTGGGCCGCGGTGGTGAACTTGGTCATGGATCGGGGGCTCCTGTCTGACCGCAAAATGTGCCTCTCGCAATTATATGTCAATAGCACATATTTGCTGATGGCATCTATTTTGCTTTTCGAGCAAGGCGCGCTCTGTTATGCTCCCGCCATGATGTCTGCTTCACACCCCAAACCCGCCGCCGATGAACCCGTCACCGAACCCGCCGCGGTTCCCTTCTCAGGCGATCCGCCGCTGGCCGCGATCGGCCAGGCGATGACCCGCATGCGGCTTCTGATCGGCCGCCGGTTCATCGGGCGCATGGCCTTGAAGCGCATCGGCACCGGGCTCGAACTCTCCGACCTCGATGCGATTGGCGTCATCAAGCGGATCGGCAGCCAGCAGGAGGTAACGGTGGGCACGATTGCCGAGCAGTTGAGGATCGACCCCTCGCGCGGCAGCCGGATCGTGGCGGACCTCGTGCGTCAGGGCCTGCTGGAGCGGGCCGCCTCACAGGAGGACGGGCGCCGCAGCCTGGTCAAGGTGACGGCGGCCGGACGGCAGGTGCTGGACGAGATCGAGGCGATCAAGCGGGAGATCATCGCAGAAGCCACGGCCGGATGGCCGGCGGCAGACGTGGAGGCCTTCGGGCGCCTCTACACGCGCTTCACAGAGGGCCTTGAAGCCCGGTTCGACCGCTTCGAGCAGGACGAGAGCTAAGAGGGGCATGCCGCAGGGCATGACGGCATCGGCCCGGAATTCGGGCAAGACTGCCGCAGAAACGACCCGACCGGCACTCCCTCCCCCGAGAAAATGCCGGCCGGTCGTCATGGGACTGGTTGTTCACCACCTTCCCGCTCCGCCAGAACAGGAAAGGCTTGCGTCCCATGCCGAAGGAAAATGGGATCAGATGGGCTTGGGGCCCTGCATTGCATTGTAGATCTTCTTGCCCAATACGACGGCAATCGGAATGGAGATCACCAGACCCGTCGCAAAAGCCGCCGCGATCTGCCAGCCTTGCCGCATGTCCAGGGACAAGACCGCGATGACCGATGCGCCGCCCACGGCGCTGGCAACCAGGATATAGAGGACTGCGGCCAGACGAAGCATGGTCTTTCTCCTTCGCACTCACGTCTTTCGATAATCACCATAGGAGTCTGGCGGCGAATTTCCTTGATCTGGCTCAAGTCCTTGCTCGCGATCGCTTAGACCAAAGGCGAAGTCCTTCATCTCAGACGTTAACACTGTTTTAAGCCTGTTCTTGCCGGTCCGTCGCACTTGCTCCAAGGTCGCCCCATTCGCAATCCACCCGAAACGGAACGAACAGGATGCCTTCTCGACGCTCGGTCATGCTTGGCCTCGGCGGGCTGCTCGCGACGGCGGGACTGCCGGCTGGCCCGCGCATGGCTGGAGCCCAGACGCTTGCCATGGCGGAGCTGCGGGGTGGTTTCGATGCGGCGGAGGCCGGGATCCTGCCGGGCACGGAAGACGACCAGAGCCGCAAGCTGCAGGCACTGATCGACCGCGCAGCCGCCGTCGGCCAGCCGGTCTTCCTGCCGGCCGGCACCTATGAGGTTGCCAATCTGGAACTGCGCGACGGCAGCCGGCTGACCGGGGTTCCGGGCCTGACCCGGCTCATCTATCGCGGCGACGGCCACCTGATCGCGGGCCAGGATATCTCCCGGGTCAGCCTTTCCGGCATCACTTTCGACGGCGCCAATCGCTGGCTGGCGGACTATACGGAAGGGCTTCTTGCCTTCCGAAGCGTCGACGAGGTCGTGATCGACGGCTGCGAGATCGTCGGCAGCCGCAAATGCGGGATCTATCTCGCGCGCTCCGGCGGCCGGATCGAGGACACACGCGTCTCGGGAGCCGCCGAGACCGGGGTCTGGGCGATCGAGAACAGAGCCTTTTCAGTTCGCAACAATCATGTCTCCGACTGTGGCAATGGCGGCATCCTCGTGCATCGCTGGACGAAAGGCGAGGACGGCACGGTCATCACCGGCAACCGGGTGGCGCGTATCGGCGCGACCAATGGCGGCACCGGTCAGTATGGCAACGGCATCAACGTCTTCAGGGCCGACAACGTACTGGTTTCCCAGAACCACGTCTCCGACTGTGCCTTTTCCGCGATCCGGGCGAACTCGGCCTCCAACATCACCATCAGCGGCAACCAGGCCTTCCGCTCGGGCGAGACGGCTGTCTATGCCGAGTTCGAATTCGAGGCAGCGCTGATTACGGACAACCTGATCGATGGCGCGGCGATCGGCATCTCGGTCGCCAATTTCGACCAGGGCGGGCGGCTTTCGACCGTCAGCAACAACATTGTCAGGGGCATCGTGAACAAGGGCCCCTATGAGCCGATCGTCAGCGGCTTCGGCTTCGGCATTTCCGTGGAGGCCGACACGCTGGTGAGCGGCAACCTGGTGGAGGGCGCGCAAACGGCGGCCATCGCAGTGGGCTGGGGGCCCTATCTTCGTAACGTCATCGTCAGCGACAACATCCTGCGCGGCAGCCCGGAGGGCATGCGGATCAGCGTGGTGGAGGGTGCGGGCCATGCGGTGGTGCGCGACAACATCATCGAAGGCGCATCAGATGGTGCCATCCTCGGCTATCGCTGGAACGACCGGGTGACGGAAGACCTGGCCGACGAGAGCTCCTCCTTCGTTAACCTCAGCCTTTCCGGCAACATACGCGTGGCGTCCTGATCCGGGACAATGTGGCGCCGATCGTTTACGGATCGGAAACCAATATCGGTATTTCCGGGTAGTCGTAATTTCTGTTTAAGGTGACGCTGATCTACTCGTTGCAGTCACACGGCAACGGCACCCATGTTCCTGAAACTTCAGAATACCATCCTCGAAATGATCGCCACCGGGCGTTCCCTGGCCGAAACCGTCGATCTGCTTTGCCGCGAGGTCGAGCAGATGAGCGACGACATCGTCTGCTCGGTGCTGCTGCTGGACGATGAGAAGCGCTTGCGCCACCTCGCCGGACCGTCCCTGCCCTTCGAATACACCGCGGCCATCGACGGGACCGCCGTCGGGCCGGGTGTCGGCTCCTGCGGGACGGCGGCACATACAGGCGAACCGGTGCTGGTGGAAGATATCGACACCCATCCCTATTGGCAGCCCTACAAGGGGCTTGCCCTGCCCATCGGCCTGAAGGCCTGCTGGTCAACACCGATCATCGGCGCCGGTAAGGTGCTCGGCACCTTCGCCTTCTACTACCGTGTAGCGCGCGGGCCCTCCGCTGACGAGCGCGCCGTGGTCGAGGCCTGCGTGCATCTCTGCGCGATCGCCATCGAACGTGACCAGCGCATCGCCGAACGGCGGCGGCTCGCAGAAACCGACAACCTGACAGGACTCGGCAATCGCAGCCGGTTCAACGAAACGATCAATGAGGTGGCGCGCCGGGGCACAGACTGGGCCCTGATGCTGATCGACCTCGACAATCTGAAGATGGTCAACGACACGTTCGGCCATGGCGCCGGTGACGGCCTGATCCACATCGTCGCGCAGCGGCTGAAGGAAATGGCCCCGGCCAACATGACCTTCCGGATCGGCGGCGACGAATTCGCGGTGATCGTGCCCTGCCTGGAAACGACGGATCCGACGGAACTCGCCGATCGGCTGATCCACCGGATCAAGGAGCCGGCCGATTGCGGCGGGCATCTGGTCTATCCCGCCGCCACGCTTGGCGGCGCCAAGGCCGGCCTGGAGCGGAGCCCGCAACAGGTGCGGCAGAATGCCGACTACGCGCTTTATCACGCCAAGGAACGGGCGCGCGGGCGCTATCTGGAATATGCCCCCGGCCTCGGCACCGCGATCGTCAAACGTTTCCGCTCGGTGCAGGACGTCGACAAGGCACTGCGCGACGACCGGATCGATGCCCATTACCAGGCTGTGGTGCATCTGACGACCGGCCGGATCATGGGTTTCGAATCGCTATGCCGGATGATCGCCCCGGACGGTACGCTGGTGGCAGCCGCCCATTTCCACGAAGCGATGAAGGATGCGCATGTGGCGATCGAGATCACCGATCGCATGCTCGAGCGGGTTGCCGCCGATGCCGGCCGCTGGCGGGCCGAGGGCCTGCCCTTCTCGCGCGTCGGGATCAATCTTTCCGCCGCCGATTTCCATCGCGGCGGGCTGACGCAACGCATGCTCGATGCCTTTGCCAAACAGGGCGTCGGCGCCGAGAAGATCGTCGCGGAGGTGACGGAATCCGTCTATCTCGCCCAGAAGGATCACGTGGTTGCCGAGGAAATCCACGCCATGCGCGAGGCTGGCATCAAGGTCGCCCTCGACGATTTCGGCACCGGCTTCGCCTCGCTGACGCATCTGCTGACCGTGCCGGTGGACATTCTGAAAATCGACAAATGCTTCGTGCGCCGGCTCTCGGATGCCGGCGGCGGCGGCGGCGTCATCACCAAGGGGCTGCTGGAGATCGCCCGGGGCCTCGGCATCTGGGTGGTGGCGGAGGGCGTCGAGGAACAGGGACAGGCCGAACATCTGCTGTCGCTCGACTGCACCGCAGGCCAGGGTTATTTCTTCTCGCGTCCGGTCGACCGACACCAGACGACCGCGTTCCTGAGGGCGAGCGGTTTCCATCGCGACTGGACCGGCATCCTGAAGGAGCGGGCTGGCGAGCCCGAGCTGCATCGGGCAGGCTGAGGCCGTGACCCCGCCTGCCCACAGCCAGGCTTACGACATCACCGCAGCGCGCTCCCCGAGACCACGGCTGGAAACGAGCCGGATGAGCGCGCGCGCCTCCGGCGGCGGTCGCTTCTCCATCCGCCGGTAGAGGCGGCAATCGGGCGTTCGCGTCAAAAGCCCCATATTGACCAGTTCTCGGCGGATCAGCACGTGATCGGCAAAGCCGTTGTGGCGCATCAGCACGTCGTTCACCGCCTTTTCGGGCATCTCCCCCCCGGCCGGCAGAAAGGACCAGAGCACCCAAAGGGCGAGCTGCTGCTGGCTGAACTTGCCAGGCCAGCGAACGAGCACGTCCGTTCCGGCAAAGCAGCGGGCGGTGAGCTCGACGCGACGGAAATCGACCGCAGGCTCGGCCTCGACGACCGGTGGGTTGGCAAGACGTTGCTCTGCTGCGCGGCTTGCCTTGAAATGCTGATAGTTGCGAAAGCCCACGGCACGGGTCAGCATGTTCAAGAGCTCGACATGGCCGGGCAATTCCGCCCGTGTCTCCAGTTCGCGCTTCAGGGACTTGGCCAGCGCCGACAGATCGGGCGCAGAATAAGCGTGTGTTGTCCTCGACATCTCAATTCTCCTGGTCGTGCCCGGTCGCGAGAGCAACCAACAAGGCCGGTGGTCACCGACTTCCGACGGGGCACGGGAAAACGAGCTGACGTCGACAAGAGAAAGGCAGGTTTAGCTCCCCTCATCGGGGCGGTGACGCCTGGGTGAACTGCGGACCCTGGAGGTCCATGGATACGCGCGGCCGGCGGGGATTGTCAATTCCGCCGGCGATCAGGAAATTTCATCGATGCCATCAACGGGGACGGCTTTTCCTACCGTCCGCTGCAAGATAGTTTTCTGCGCACCATTCAAGGGAGACCGGCATGCTGAAGATCTATGGCGTCTACAAGTCCCGCGCGACACGCGTTCTCTGGCTGATGGAGGAGCTTGGCGCCCCCTTCGAGCTGGTACCGGTGCTGCAGGCCTACAAGCTCAAGGATCCGATGGCAGCAGATGCGCGGCTGAACACCCGTTCAGCCGGCTTTCTCGCGGTCAATCCGATGGGCAGCATCCCGACGATCGAGGACGACGGGCTGGTGCTGAACGAGTCGCTGGCGCAAACGCTTTATGTGGCACGCAAGCATGGCGGGCCGATCGCGCCGCGCGATCTCATCGAAGAGGCGCAGATGCTGCAATGGTCGCTGTTTGCCGCGACCTCGATCGAGACGGAAGCCTTGAAAATCTCCATGGCCAACAACGAAGGACGGCTCGCGACCGAGGCCGGTCAGGCGGAGGCCAAGGCGGTTGCGCGCATCCTTTCGCGGCCATTCGGCGTGATGGAGAAGCATTTTTCCAGCAATGATTACGCCGTCGGCGGACGCTTCACCGTGGCCGACATCAACCTCGGCGAAGTGGTGCGTTATGCCCAGGCCTACCAGCCGCTGTTCGACGCCCATCCGAAGACGGCAGAATGGCTTGCCCGCATCCAGGCACGCCCGGGTTTCAAGGCGATGTGGGAGAAGCGACTGGCCGAGGTGGAGTAGCCACTTTCACTCTGGCCCGGCCCCCCGCATGAACGGACGCGCCAGCACCCAATAGCCGGTGTGGTGGTGGACAAGCCCCGTCACCACCACGAGCCGGATGAGCTGCACCAGGACCATGGCGACTGCGGCGCCGGTGATGCCCCAAAGGGGCACCAGCAACAGCATGAGGACGAGGCAGGCAGCCACCGAAATCGAGACGATCAAAAGGCTCAGGCGGTAGCGGCCCTGGACGACGAGCAGCTCGGCGGCCTGGCCGGTGGCAGCGCGGATGACATAGGCGAGCCCAAGCAGAGCCAGGCAGGGATAGGCCGATACGAAGGCCTCTCCAAAGAGGTGCAACAGGGGATAGCCGGCGACAAGAGTGAGGGCGACCGAGGGAATGGTGAGCCAGAAGGTGGCGTTGGTCGAGCGGGTGATGCGGGCCTGCAGCCCTGCCCTGTCGGCCGAGGCGAGTGACTGGGAGAAGCCACGGGCGGCGACCAGCATGAAGCCATATTGCACGAAGGCGGCAAGCGACAGTGACCGCTGGGCGGCGAAATAAAGCGAGGCCTGATCGGGCGGCACCAGGAAGCCGAGGATCAGTACGTCGATCCAGACGAAGAGTTCCTCCGCCGTCATCGCGGGCATCATCAGCACCGAAGCGAGAAGCCAGAAGCGGCGGCGCTCGGGCGTCGTCACGGGCCGAACGCTTCTCGGCAGGCGGGCGCGCAGGATGAGAGCCTGGACCACGAGCACCAGCACGGAGGCGAGCACGACGAGGGAGAGAACCGTCACGGCATCGAGGGCAAGACCGGCAAGCTCGGCGATCCCGACCCCGAGCATGATCAGCACTGGTCGCAGGATGAAACCCGGAATGGTCGAGAGCGCATACCAGCCGAAGCCTCTGGCGATACCGGTCAGATAGGTTTCGAGCGAGAGAACGGGAAAGCCAAGCGCGAGCACCCCGATGGGGAGCAGGAAAGCCGGATCGACGAGATCAGGCAGCAGGAAAAGGAAGGCAAGGGCTGCGACGGCCAGAAACCCGGACCCGAGAATGACGGCGCGAAAGCCGGTTGCGAGATAGCCGGCGAGATGGGCTTGGCTGTCGCGCCGGCCATAACGCGGGATGAAGCGGGCGGCGGAATCGTAGAAACCGAGCACGCCGACCTGGCCGACGACGCTGACCCAGGTCCAGAGGATGACATAGACCCCGTAGTCCTCAAGTGCCATCAGGCGGGCGAGCAGGATCTGAAGGCCAAGACCGACAAAGGCGGCGGCAATGCGCACCGAAATGCTGACAAGCGCACCGTGCAGGCCGGGATCGTCGAGGACACCGACAAGCTTGCGCCGCAGTCTCGCTATCATGGAACGCAGCAGAGCATCAGGCTCACGGTGCTGCCGTTTCGACCAAAGAACTGCTGAAGCGCATCGATGGTGACCCGCACGCGGTTTCGCCAGGCCGGGCCGATCCCGTCATAAAGCGCGCGCAGACGCGGACGAAGGCCCGCCTTCCAGTGGCGGCAATACAGATAGCCGAGCGAGGTGAAGGGGATGTAGCTTGCTGCCAGCGGTTCCGCCGTATTGGTCCAGCTCGACTTGTAGGTCGAGGGATCGTTCAGGAAGTCGAAACGCCGGATGCCAGTCTCGATCGCCCAGCGCTGGGCATTCTCCATCTGCACCTTGCCGGGGGAGTGTTTCTGGTAGGTCAGATCGATCGCACCGAGAAAACAGTAGTAGTGCTGCCGGAAGCGCATGCCGAGCTCCATGGCGATCGGCACCCCGTCGAGCGTCAGCGCATGCAGGAAGACGCGACCCTCATCCTCATCGGCCCCCTCGCCCAGACCATGCAGGAAGGCGGTGAAGCGCGGATCGAAGACGTTGCGGCCGCGGCGGCCGGTGCCCTTCAGCCAGTCCTGCTTCATTGCCAGGCAGCGCTCGATATTCTCGGCATAGCCCTCGCTGCCGGGAACCAAAATGCGATAATCGACGACGCCCAGCTTTTCCAGCCTGTTGCGGCGGCTGTTGCGCTGCAGGCGCTGCTTCTTCGGCAAGCTGCGGTGATGGCTCTCCCAGTCGGGAAATCCGGTCAGGTCGAAGATGGAGGACTGCTGCGAGACGGCAGACGAGCGGCCCTCTCCCTCGATGATGCGGGCAAGCAATGCGCTTTGCGGCACGTGATCGACACAGATGGCATCACGGCCGCCGCGATTGCGGATCTTCTCGAAGACGGCGCCGCCAAGCGCGACATCGAAGGCGCCGGGATCGTAAAGCACCGTGGCATACTGGTTCATCGGCGCGGTCAGCGGCATCAGCACGGTGAGCGACGCGCCGATGCGGCGCGTCATCAGCGGCCAGATCATGATGCAATCGGCGCCATCCCACAGCACGTAGATCTTGGGCCTCGCACGGGCGCTCTCCTCTTCGGAGAGGAAGGTCCTGCACCAGGTTCTGCACCAGTCGAAGCTCTGGAAATAGGTGAAGGTCTCCGGGCAGCGCCGCTCCAGCGCCTGCCACTCTTCCTTCAGGGCTTCGAGATCGTCGAGGCTTTCACGGCATTCGAGTTCGAGCACGCGGCCGTTCCGCTCGACGGGCACGGTCCAGCGGCCGCCGGTCACGGTGCCGGTCGCCTGTTCATGCTCTCTCATCGAAACATCCATGGGAATCGGCCTCGTCGGTTGCGCATGGTGGATCGTGCGAAAAGCCTAACCGGCAAGGGTTAAACCTCCCTTGAGGCGAACGCAGCGCATGCGGACACCTCTGACATGGCGACGAAGGATCAGGCAAAAAGCACATCTGTGACCCTGACGGTGCCGACGGCCAAGCCGTTCCAGTTGGTCATGCCATGATGGGCAAGGCTCATCAGGGCGGCTTGCTCCTCACTGTCCTTTTCGAAATGGCGGGCGAGCAGGGCTGCCATCATCGCCTCGGCGGCGCGGCTTGCGCCATCCTCGGCCTTGACGGCAAAGGACAGGCCTTTTTCCGGCAGCAGCGCGCAGAAGACGCCTTCGGCACCGGTCTTGGCGAAGATTTTCCCCGGCGCCACCTGCATCAGCTTCGTGCAGAAACGTTTCGTTCCGGCGACATAAAAGGGTTCGGCCATGCAGGCGTCGATCAAACGGCGGGCAGCGGCAGCGCGGATCGGTTCAAGGCCCCTGCCCGTCGCAAGCCTGCCGAAACCGCGCGCAAGGCCCGTGAGCGGTACGGCATAGGTCGGGATGGAGCAGCCGTCGGTGCCGCAATTGTCTCTTGAGAGAACAGCACCGGTCAGATCCGCCATGATGGCGCGGATCGCCTGCTGCAGCGGGTGGTCGAAGCCGGCATAGCCGCGCGGGTCTTCACCGATGTGACAACAGGTGCAGACGAAGCCGGAATGTTTGCCGGAGCAGTTGTTGTGGAGAGCTGACGGTCTGTCGAGCGTGCGGGCCTGCTCGATCAGCACCGGTTGATGCGAGGACCAGTGGGCGCCGCATTCGAGCACGCTTTCGTCCCGGCCGGCGGCCTTCAACATGGACGCGGCGGTCGCAACATGCTCCGGCTCGCCGGAATGGGAGGAGCAGGCAAGTGCCAGCTCCCGGTTGCCGAAACCATAGGCATCAGCCGCCCCGCTCTCGACCAGCGGCAGCGCCTGCATGGCCTTGCAGGCGGAACGCGGGAAGATGGCGGCATCGATGTCACCGGCGGAAAAGAGGATCTGGCCTTCGGCATCGACCACGACTGCCATGCCGCGATGGCGGCTCTCGACGAGTTGACCGCGCGTGACCTCGACCGTGACCGGATTTTCCATGCTCTGCCTCAAAATGCCAACAATCTCAGTCTCCATTTAAAGCATGCAACGTCAACTTGTTCGAGGTCGGGATTGAAATTTCTGCTGCGCGCGGTCTCCGTCATTCTGCTGGTCTTCGTTCTGCCGACGCTGGTTTCGGCGGGGCTCTGGGTGTCGCAGGATCGGCCGCAGCGCTGGAGCGAGGCGAACTGGGGGTCCTCTGGCCTCTTGCCCAGCGCGGAAGAGAGCCCGCAAGCGGCGATCTACGTGTTCTCGGCGATGACCGGCGGCTTGAAAGGCGCGATTGCCAGCCATGCCTGGATCGTCACCAAGGACGAAAACGGCAGCTATCAGCGCTATGACAAGGTGGGCTGGGGCTCCCCCATTCGCCGCAACCACCGGGCGCCCGACGCCTTCTGGTATTCCAACCCGCCGCGCCTCGTGGCCGAGGTGAAGGGCGAGGCGGCGAAGCGGCTGATCCCTCAGGTGGAGGCGGCGATCGCGGGCTATCCCCATGGCCAGCCGGGCGGTTACCGGATCTATCCGGGGCCGAATTCCAACACGTTTGTCGCCCATGTGCTGCGCGAGGTGCCGGAACTTGGCGCGGTTTTGCCGCCGGATGCCGTGGGGCGCGACTACCTGCCTGATGGTGCCTTCTATCATCTCGACAAGGACGGACGCGACCTGCATGTGAGCCTCGGCGGGCTGGCCGGGCTTTCGGTGGGGATGCGCAGCGGGCTGGAGGTGAATTTCCTGGGGCTGGTCGCCGGCATCGATATCGCCCGGCCAGGCATCAAGGTGCCGGGCTTTGGCACGGTTGGGCTGTGAGCGCGAAGGCTTGCCGACAACCGGAATCAAAAGAGCCACCCGCGAGGGTGGCTCCCATGAGTTTTGGTCCTGTTGTCTGGACCCGGACGGGGCAACCGTCCGAAGGAAGGCTGTGTCAGGCCGAGGGCTGCCCCGTCAAAACCGCATCCTTTCCAAAGTCACATACGCAGACCGAAATCTCATTAGACATTGGATCACCTTCCTTTCGTTACGTTGCCGATGGGTAAAAGGTAGGGTGACAGGCGGGATTCGACAAGGCACGTTGTGTGACGGTTTGTTTGGATAATTGTGTTGCATTGCGGCGGACTGCGTTCATAATTCGCGCGCTGGCGCTTCGGGACGCAAGATCAAAGCAGAGCTTCCGTTGTGACATGGAACGCAGCATCCACTATCTTGAACCGAAACGCGCAATGATTTCCGACAAAGTGACGTGGCCGAGGCACGCTCCGTTGCCCGGCGATCGTTCGCCGTTTTCCAGCGCATGCGCATAGATCACAGCCGGATCGGCCTCGATGCGCGACCTCAAGGCTGCGAGCTTTGGCCAGCGCGAGATGTCGGCCACCCGATGGAAATCGAGCCAACGGGCGACACCGATCAGGATGCCATCGGCGAGCATGGGATGGTTGCCGACCAGAAAGGGGGTATCCCCGATCATCTCTTCAAGCCGGTCATGGCGTTCGATGACGGCCTCCCTGCCCCATTCGGTGAGCGCCGACTGCATGCTGGGATTGGCTGGCTGCATCTCCATCGCCGCCCATAGGGGACTGAAGGCTGCGGTGAAACCGGTGTTGATGAAGGCCATCAGCTGGTGGGCCCGGTCCGCTTTGCCGGACAGCGGATCGAAGCTGATGCGCCGCTCCAGATCGCGGGTCTCGAGCCAGGCGGCGATGGCCAGGGTCTCGGTCAGCTTCTCGCCGCGATCGGTGATGAAGGCAGGGGTTTCGACGCGCCGGTTGAGCTGCTTGTAGGCCGGCTCTCGCATTTCGCCGAACATGTCGACGCGGCACAGCCTGCAAGGCTTGCCCAGCCATTCCAGCGCGGCCACCAGGCCCATGGAACTTCCCGCCGGGAAGCCGTATATCAGTATGGGTTCCAAGGTCTTGTTCTCCGTGATTTCTTCTGATCACGCTGCGCAGCGGAGCTTTGAAAATAGACCGCACGTTTCCCAAGTAAATTACGCACTTTTTTGTCACCATAGGCGACCGATGAAAGACCTCGTTTCCCGCTGCCCGATCGAAGAAGTCATGCAGGTGTTGAGCGGTCGCTGGCCGACCCTGCTGATCTACTATCTCCAGGAGGGCACGAAGCGCTTCAGCGATCTGCGCCGGGACAACCCGACGATCTCGCATAAAATGCTGACGCTTGAACTGCGAAAGCTGGAGCAGGCCGGCATCGTGGTCCGCACGGAGTTTGACGGCTATCCGCTTCGGGTTGAATATGATCTCACGCTTGCGGGCAAACGGCTCGTGCCGCTGATCGATGCCTTGGGCGACTGGTGGGACAGCTGCGGCACAATCCCGGTTGACCAGGGCGTCACGGTCCCGGATCAGGATGGTCATCAACGCGCTCAGCAGCCAGGCTGAAAATTCCGCAATTAGGCAGCAACTGCCACCAAAGCTACCGTGGCAGGGTATCAAGTTGGAGTTGATCGAAAAGTTGGCTTGTGTTCACGCCGCTTATCGCCAAGAGTCACTAGATGAGCGAGCATCCTGCCGTCGATATTAACGCACTACGCCAAATCGGATGGGATCATTGGGATCCTATCGGAATTCGTCAGTCCAACGATGTAGCTTGGCGAAACGCCGCTGCCGATGAGTACGACACCTATCTTCGTCAAGCCGCCAACATGATCCTGCGGGGGGCAACACTTGAGGAAGCCGCCAGGTATCTTGACACGATCGTTTCCGACCACATGGAGCTTGGCGTGAGTGAGGCTAGTCGTCATGCCTCATTGCGTACAGCCGAAGCGATCTCGGCCTATGTGCTGGACAACGGCCTTAATTCCTGAGGCGGAGCGGAGGTTCAGGGCTATGGTTGAAGACTTGGTGGCAGTTGCTGCCTAATTGCGGAAAATTCTGCCCGCGATCCGATCAACAGCAACGAAATTGGACGGTGTATGAGTGAACGTCTCACCACTGCGGTAAGAATGGGCGTTGCCGCCCGGCAGATCTTGAACAAAGCGCGGACATTTCCAGATGGAGAGGCCGGGAGTCCATTCGGTTTGGATGGGTCCCATATCGGGGTAGAGCCGATGCTTCTGGCGCTATCGATGGAGTTGGCGCTCAAGGCTTGGTACGTTTTTGACTACGACAAGACGATGAAACGCAAGCATCACGATCTCGCAGAGATTTTTGATAGTTTGACCGAAGAAAGTCAGCATAAGCTCGATTCAGCTTTCAAAGCTTCCGTAGCGCCGCTCCACCCCAACATCCTCTATGTTGATTATGGCATCCGAAATGTCCTCTTTCAACACAAAGATGCATTCGTAAGATGGCGCTATTTCCACGAGAGAGGAGAGCCCATGTCGTTTGAGCAATCTGTCTTCGAGGCAACGCTTGAGGTGGTGCTCGTGGAATTTGAGAAACGATATCGTAACGTGCATCTCCAGCCGCCGCTATTCTCTCGCGGAAGTTAGGTCGAGCCGTAGAAGCACGAAAGCCGGCCCCCACAAGAGGGCCGGCTTCAGCCGCGATGTCTTTAACGCGTTCTCATCTCGACGCTCTATACCCGCCCGCCCTCAGGCCACCGCTTCCTCGCGGACATCATCCAGCAGAAAATAGGCTGTGATGTATGTGATCGTGTAGGGCACGCCGCTGTCGGCCTTGCGCTCCTCGGTGCCGCCATCGGCGGGGTGCCAGGCGTGGTAATGGGGGTTGTTGACGATGAGCGTGACGGCCTTGCCGGCGTGTTTTCCGTCCAGGCGGTAGCGCGTTTCGGCAAGCGGCCAGATGCGCTGATAGTCCTCCTGGGTGACCCGGACCCGCAGGGCGGCCCGCTGGGTCTTGGCGCCCGGGCCTGTGCCCTCGCGCTCAGCTTTGGGAATGTCCAGCATCACCTCTTCGGCACCCTCGAAGATCGATTTCAGTTCGTCCGGCCACAAACGTCTCATGCATATTCCTCCCGTGTTCGGCTCCTCAACCGATCATGAAGGTAGCGTGACATTGGCGGCGACGCAAACGGCCATGACACGAGCCTAAAGGGGGCGTTTTGGGGGGCCTGAGGGCGGGCTTGAGGGGGACGGCGGCCTTACCCCCTCCCCCGTCATCACAGTTGACCGCATCCTCGCCGGAGGCGACACTCCCTTGCGCAATGGGAGGAGAACATCATGGAAGACCCGATCCGCTGGCGAAACATGCTGAGCGCACCGAAGGACGGCAGCCGTATCCTTGTCACCATCCGCGCTTCCGAACAGGGACCGGGCGCCGTGGATCTCGTCTACTGGTCGAGGGGCGACCGATACGGCGCCGACGGCTGGCGCTCGTCGGATTCGACGCCGGGCGCGATCATTTCCTATGCGGAACCGGAGCTGAAATGCTGGATGCCGCTGCCGGGGGTGAACATGGATGCAATGGCAAGACCGCCGGCCTGGGAGGGCGAGGACGAAAAGGAGTTGGATGGATCCGGCATTTGAGCCGCACTGCGGTGACGTGTGGCCGCTTGGCCGCCAGGGCGGGAGCTTGCGGTGTGGAGGGCGCTCCCCCGGGATGGTGGTTGCCAGGAGGGAAAGGAAGTGTGGCCTCTCGGTGACACCGGCGTCGGACACGTTGATTGTTGCGCGGGTTTACTTGACTCTTTTTCTCATCTTTGAAATCTGACCCCCTAGTTTTTTTATTGGGGATCACAATGGTGAAAATCGGTTCGGCGCTCTGGCGCCACAAGCTCTCTTTGATGGCAGGCGCGTCTCTCGCCTTGCAGGCCGGGTTTGTTTTCGCGCAGGAAGCTCAGACGGAACTCGATACGATCGTTGTGGAATCAGAGAGTGATGCCATTCTGGTTCAGGATGGCTATGTCGGCAAAGCGGACCGGACAGGGACCAAGACCGATACACCTCTGGTCCAAATTCCTCAGTCCGTTTCGGTTGTGACGCAGGATCAGATTGAAGATCAAAAGCCGCGGACCCTGAACGAGGCGCTGACCTACACAGCCGGCGTCAATCCGAACACGTTCGGCTTCGACAGCCGCTATGACGCCTTTTATCTTCGCGGTTTCCCCGCCTATTACAACGGCATGTTCCGCGACGGGTTGCGGCAGTTCAATGGTCCCTCCGCTTGGCTGCGGACGGAGCCCTATGGGGTGGAAGGGGTGAGCATCCTGAAAGGTCCCGCCTCGTCTCTTTATGGCGTGAGTGGTCCTGGGGGCATCGTGAACGTGGTCACCAAGCGTCCGAAGGACGAGCCATTCCGCGAGATCGAGATCGGCATAGGACAGGACAAGCGCTATCAGGTGGGGGTCGATATGTCTGGCCCCGTCAACGAAGCGGACAACCTTCTCTATCGATTCACCGCCCTGGGTCGTAACAGTGAGACCGAGCTCAAGGGCTATCCCGACGACAAGTTCTACATCGCTCCTGCTTTCACATGGAAGCCGGACGAGGACACCAAGTTTACGGTCCTTACAGAATATTCGAAGGCAACAACCGGCGGGACCGCCTTCTTCTATCAGCCGACCTATGGTGAGATCACCGACGTTTATGGCGGCGATCCGAACTGGAACGACTTCGACCAGACGCAGGGGCGCATCGGCTACGAATTGGAACATCGTCTGAACGACGTCGTGACGCTACGGCAGAACCTGCGCTACAGCGCCGTCGATGCCGACCTGCAGTATAGCGGCCTCTACGGAACCACCCCCACCCGTTACTGGGGCTACTACGAAGAGGACATGAAGAATTTCACTGTCGACAATATGGCACAGTTCGAATTCGACACCGGCTCCATCCGCCATACTGCCGTCGCGGGTCTGGACTATAACTGGTCTGACTACGCAGCCTATAGCGCCGTCTCCTACACGACATTGGCCGACCTCGACGCGGACAATCCGCCCTTCTACGGTAGCCAGAGAAGCAACATGGTCGGGCTCTACGTTCACGACCAGATGGAATGGGACAACCTGACGCTCTTCACAAGCGCCCGTTATGACTGGGTCAAGACCGATGCCGTCGACGACTCTTTTGTGGCGACCGAGCAAACGGACCATGGCTTCTCCGGACGGATTGGCCTCTCCTACCGCACCGAGCAGGGGCTGATTCCTTATGCCAGCTACTCGACCTCGTTTTCGCCCAACGTAGGGTTCGTTTATGACGATCCGAGCACCAACGTCAGCCGGGTCGCCGACCCGACGATCGGCAAGCAGAAGGAGATCGGCGTCAAGTATGAGGTTCCGGGAGCCAATGCCGTTCTCAGCGCAGCCTTGTTCGACATAGATCAGCAGGACGGCGTGGTTTTCGACACGTCGAGCGGCATCAACAAGCAAGTGCAGCGCGATCTCAACTCACGCGGCCTCGAGCTGGAGGCGAATGCTTCCTTCGACAACGGCTTCAGCGTCATCGCCTCCTACACCTATATGCGGATGAAGATCGACAAGGGGGCGGTCGGCACCGAGGGCAACGAGCTTTCCGGCACGCCGAACCACATTGCATCGCTTTGGGGGCACTACCTTGTGGAAACAGGACCACTCGAGGGTCTCGGGCTCGGAGCAGGTCTTCGCTATGTCGGCGACAGCTATGGTGACGACGACAACAGCTTCGAAAATGACAGCCGCATCTTGGTCGATGCCGCGCTCTCCTACGACTTCAGCTATAGCAATCCTGACCTACAGGGTCTGACACTGCAGGTGAACGCCAAGAACCTGTTCGATACCAAAAAGCCGATTTGCTCCGCCGGCTCCTGCTATTGGGATGAAGGCCGGACCATTTACGGCAGCCTGAGATATCGTTTCTGATGTCGGAGGCAAAACCAAGGGGGGCCGTGATGCTGCTGACGGGCATCACAGGCCTTTACATCGCGCAGAGCGTCATAGGCGGCATCACCTGGACGGCTCTCCCTGCCTTGATGCGCGAAGCCGACGTTCCTCTCGACCGGATCGGTCTCGTGTCACTCATCGCCCTGCCCTGGGTGCTCAAATTTCTTTGGGCACCCATGGTCGAGCGATACCGCCTGCCAAAAACAGGTGGCAATCGCTCTGGCGCAATTGTCTTGTTCGGCGGCCTGATCTCCATCTTCGGGCTGATCCTGTCCGGCAGTTTGGACCCATCCGGCTGGATGCCTCTGTTCGCCATCCTGACAGTGGTCGCTTTCGCGGCCTCAACGGTCGATATCGCCTGCGATGGATTCGCCGTGCAAAGCTTGGCGTCCGGGCATCACGGGTGGGCGAACGCTGCGCAGGTTGGAGGGGCCTATCTGGGATCTGCCTTGGGAGGCGGTCTCTTTCTCTATCTTGTCGGCACGTCCGACTGGCAGATCGCCACCTGGGCAATGGCCGCAGTTCTCTTGCTTCTCGGTCTGCCGTTTCTCCTTGTTGCGTCAAGGATGCCGTCAGAAGCAAGACGGGAGCACGTGCCGTCACTCTTGCATGCCCTAAGACGACCACTGTTGCGACGGGGGCTGTTTGCGGCGGGTACCTTCGTCGTCGCGCAAAAAGTCTCTTTGGGAATGATCGGCCCGTTTCTCGTCGACCAAGGTCTGGATCTGAAAACGATCGGCCTGATCAATGGCAGCGGAAGTCTCGTTATCGGCTCTGCTGCAGCGCTCGTGGGAGGCGCGTGCGTGAGGGCATGGGGCGCGAGACCGGTGCTTATCCTCGCGCTTGTTCTGCAGGCTTGCCTGCTGTCGCTTCTCGCGGCAGCCAGCCTCACAGGGGCATTCTCCGTCCCGATCATGATCATGATCGCGATCACCAGCAGTTCCGGGGTTATGGCCTTCGGCTTTGTTGCCCTTTACGCGCAGTTCATGCGCCTGTCGGATCCGCGCCAGGCAGGTGTGGACTTCACGCTGTTTCAGTGCTGCGACGCGGCCGTCAGCATCATCGGCGGCGTGGTCGCGGGACACATCGCCGAAGCCTTCGGCTATGGTGTTTTCTTTTCCGCTGCCGCCGCCTTGGCCTTGGCCGTGGTCCCTCTCATCGCAAGAGTGTCCGCGGATGATCACAGCGGCCATCCATCCAATGACCGGGGCGTGACACCCGGATCAGGAGCTCGCTAATGGATACATTGCAAAACTTCAGGCTTTCCGGGATCGCCGTTCCGAAGAACGCCCAGTCGATGCTGGACGAGATATGCGAGCATTTTGTCGAGCACTCGGACGTGCTGCGCAGCGAAGGGGCGGTGCTGCTCAAGAGCGACATCGGAACAGCCGACATCAAGATTGTCGATCAGCGGTTGGTGATCGATCTGGCATGCCCGACGGAAGAGGCGCTGCACCTGTGCCGCAACATGATCGCGGAGCATCTGTTCTACTTTGCCAACGAGGAGCCATTCGAGCTCTCATGGATTGACGCCGCGACAGTCTCGCGCCTGCCAAATCTGCATGAGGTCACTGTCGTTTCGGCTGAGAACGTCACCCCCCGCATGCGCAGGGTGACGGTTGCATGCGACGACGTCACGCCATTCCTAGGCGGCGATGTGCATGTTCGCGTGCTGATCCCGCCCAAGGGGAGGCCGCCAGCCTGGCCAGGGCTGGGCGATGATGGACGCATTGCGTGGCCCAAGGGTGACGATGAGATCGTGGCGCGGGTCTATACCATTCGGGCGGTGGACGGCGAGAAGCGAGAACTCTGGATCGACGTCCTGCAACACCCTGCAGCGGGCGTGAAGACGCCAGGTGGCGACTTTGCGCGCGACGCCAAGCCGGGCGACAAGATCGCGCTGATCGGTCCGGGAGGCAGCCTCCCCAAGGCGGGCCGCATGCTTCTTGCCGGTGATGAGGCGGCACTTCCAGCCATCGCCCGCATCGCGGCAGAAGCACCCGCGCAAGCCCGCATCACGGCGATCATCGAAGTGGAGGACGAGGCCGAACAGCAGCCCTTGCCGAGCAGCGCCACGCTTGACGTGCGCTGGCTGCACAGAGCGGCCTATGAGGAAGGGCAGTCCGACACGTTCAAGAACGAGGTCAAGTCGGCCATCGCAGCAAACGAACCTGGCACATACACCTGGGTCGCATGCGAGAAAAGTGACGCACGTGACATTCGTGCCTTCCTGAAGATGCGCGGCTACGACCGCAAAAGCCAATCCATCGCGTGGTACTGGGAGCGCGGGAAGGCCTCTCAATGATCACAAATCACAGCGGGCCGCTGTTGCGCATCAAGCTGTGGCTCTCAAGCAAAGTAGAGGCCGACGCTCACTCCCCTTCCCGTGCCGTCGCGACCGGCTCGGTGACCAGCTTGAAGTGCGTCATCTCCTCTGGCGTCAGGTGATAAAGCCGGTCGGGCGGGGTTTCCAGCGCGTGGAGCCAGAAGCCGTTTTCGATGCCCATCTCGTCGAGATGGCGATCCATGTCGCTGCTCGCGCTAAGCGACCTGCAATGTCATGTCGTAGCGATCCAGTCCCGGCCCGAAGCCACCTGGCGTGATCTTGGACACCGTAAAGCCATGCTGCCGGTAGAAGCCGGCGGTATGCTGGCTTGTTGCGAGCACCAGTCGGGAGACCGTGGCAGATGCGCGGGCCAGTCTCAGCCTCTCCTGCGTCAACCGCGTGCCGAGCGCCGTCACCGGGAACGCTGACCAAACCGGCCTTTCTGCCAGACGCCGCTTTTCAACAGGCTATCAGAATTTGGTGTGCGGCCTGACCGAATGTTAAGCTCCCCGGTCTCAAGATCGTTAAAGCTGCGGGCCTTCAACCGGTCCAAACCATATCCATAAGGGATTTGACGTGCGCTACAGAGAGACCGACGATGTGTTCAAGACGCTCGTATCGGAGTTGCACTCGACGCTGACCCCGACGTCGATCATGGGTGTCACCATCCTTGCCGTCGGGCTTTTCGCCTATCAGAGCCTTCAGAGCACGCCGCTCCTGATGGCGACGATCGGCGGAACCATGGCCTCCCTTGGCAAGATCGCCGTTTCGCTCGCCCATCGACGCGCTGACGCCATGAAGCGTTCAACGGTTGCGGATGCCGCCCGCTGGGAGAAGGTGCAGGGCCTGTTCATCTTTCTCATTGCGGCCTGTGTGGGGACGATCGCCACCATCGCCTTCTCCTACCGGGACCTGTCAGTCCACATCCTTGCTGCAGCGCTCACCTTTGGATACTGCGCCGGCGTGACGGTCAGAATATCCGTTCGACCTGTTATCGCCGCCACGACGATCGTGATTGCAGCCCTGCCGGCGACAATCGCGGTCATGGCGTATGGCGATACCGCCCATTGGATTCTGAGCCTGCTCTGCGTGATCTTCATCGTTGCCGCGATGCAGAGCATGCTGCATGTGTACCGAACGACCGTCCGACAAATCCGCCTGTTTCTGGAGATGGAGCATCAGGCACGCCACGATCCGCTGACGGGGCTTGGCAACCGCACGGCGCTGAGCGAAGCCTATCTGAACCTTGGTAGCGCTGACGATAGCCTCACCTGCGTGCATTGCTTCGACCTTGACGGCTTCAAGCATATCAATGATCGCTTCGGCCACGCGGTCGGCGATGCCCTGCTGGTCGCGATCGCCGGGCGGCTGCGAGAGAAACTGGAGCCCCCTCATCTCGCGGTTCGGATTGGCGGCGATGAATTCGTCATTCTCCAACCGCATGTTCGCGATCCCGCCGAGGCGGAGATGCTGGCACGGCGGATCCTGGATGTTCTCGGCCGGCCCTATCGTCTTGGCGGCGAGGAGATCACCATCGGTATCAGCCTGGGCTATACCATGGCCCTTTCCGGTTCTGCGGAGCTGGAGCAGATGGTGGCTTCGGCGGACAAGGCCTCCTACCGCGCGAAACGAAATGGCGGCGGTTTCGAGCGCGAAATGGCGCCGACGCTGGACCTGGGCAAGTTTTCTCTGGTCGCATGAGATGGCGGAGGCCTGCCCAGCGAGAGGCTTTTCGAGCTAAGCTCCGATCGAGCCAAGATTCTCGAGGGAGGAAAGATTGAGCCGCAACATCATTCTGGTTGATCCATTGCCGAGGACACTCGAGCTGATCATGGAACCCGCCGTGCGGGCGCGGCTCGAAGCGCTGGGCGAGGTGATCGTCTCGGAAGACCGTGCCATGCCGGCCGAAGACGTCGAGCGGTATCTTCCCGACACCGTGCTGATCTTCGGCCAGACCGACATGCCGAAAGAGCGCCTGGACCGAGCGCCGAGGCTGAAGGCGATCATCAACGTCGAATCGAATTTCCTGCCCAACATCGACTATCAGGCCTGTGTCGAGCGCGGGATCTGGGTGATCACGCCGGCTTCGGCCTTCGCTTCACCGGTGGCGGAGGCGGCACTTGCCATGGCGCTGGATCTCGCACGCGGCATTACCGCAGCGGATCGCGACTTTCGCCAGGGCGTCGAGCGCTATGGTCTCGAGGGCAATGCCAACACCTTCCGCTTTGCCGGCGCGCCCGTCGGGCTCATCGGCTTTGGCGATCTCGGCCATGCGTTTCGCGACCTGATCCGCCCCTTCAGGAACAGGGTCCGCGTCTTCGATCCCTGGCTTCCGAAAGAGATCATCGAAGGCCAGGATTGCGAGCCGTCGACGCTCGACGACGTGCTCCGCGAAAGCCAGGTGGTCTTCGTCTTTGCGAGTGTCACCAGCGAGAACGAGGGCTTCATCGGCAACAGAGAATTCGCGATGATGAAGCCGGGGGCGGCTTTCCTGCTGATGAGCCGGGCGGCCGTCGTCGATTTTCCGGCGATGATCGAGGCGGCTCAATCCGGCCATATCAAGGTGGCGACGGACGTGTTTCCGGAAGAGCCTGTCGCGGCGGACGATCCCGTGCGCAAAGCCTCGGGGCTCCTGCTTTCGGCCCACCGAACCGGCGGGACGCGGGACGCCTTCTATGCGCTGGGGTCCATGGCGGTTGCCGATGCCGAACTGATCATGAAGGGCCTGCCGCCCCGCCTTTGCCGCCGCGCCGATCCGGCAACGGCAAGCCGGCTGAGGTCGAAGCCGGTGACGGTGTCGTAAGGGCGGGGGCGGCGTCTTTCCGGTCGGGAGGACATCAGGCCTCAGAGCCGTGACCGAGATCGTCTCCGAACCCTATGCGCCCTGCGCTTGATCCCGGTGCAGAAGGATCTGCTCGTAATGCGCGATGACCCACTGTTCCATTGTACGGGCAAGCGCACTGAACGAGATGCCGAGTTCCGTCAGACGATACTCAACCCGTGGCGGCACTTCCGGGTAGGAAATGCGCTCGACAAAGCCGTTCGTTTCCAGCTCCCTCAAGGTTTGCGTCAGCATTTTCTGTGAGATGCCGCCGACCTGACGCATCAAGGCGCCGGTCCGGACCGGTCCCTGCTGCAGGCAGCAGACAATCAGGATCGACCACTTGTCGCCGATCAGATCGAGCAGGTCCCGGGACGGGCAGTTCATGTCATAGGGATTGGCCGGGATGAACATGTTCAATTATTACCAAAAGGTGCGTACTTTACGTTTGGGAAGCTTAACTTCATATGAGGGTCGCAGGCAAACAACAATACCGGAGCTAAGAAATGTCGAACCCCTCGCGCGTTTATCTTTATGCAGAGTTTCAGAATTCTGCCCCCTTCACCGAAGAGGTCTGGAAGGAAGCGAATGTCCTGATGAAGGACGTTCCAGGGCTGCTGACCAAGACCTGGCTCAGCGGCGTCGGAAACCATTCTGTTGGTGGCTTCTACACTTTCGACAGCCTCGACAACGCTCACGCCTATGCGCGTGGCCTTCTTTCAGACTTCGCCAAGGCGGCAGATGCCAGCCTGACGGTCAAGCTGTTTGACGGCGATGTCGTCGCCACCGCAAGTCGCGGCATGCAGTCCCCGTTCTACGCCTGAGCCAAAATGGGCCTCATTTGCAGACCACTCCATCCGTCAACCGGAAAGCCACGGCGCACGACCAGTGCGCCGTGGCGCACACCACGAGGGAGATTTGCATGCCGAAGCTGACATCCATTGCCAACGTCATCCGCAGGCCATTGGCCTCCATTACGATACTGGCCCTGATGGGCGGCATTGCCCATGCTGCCGAACTCCTTCAATCGGTCGGCCGAGATGACAGGCCGATAGGTGACCAGACCGCCCCTGTGACAATCGTCGAATACTCTTCTCCCACCTGCCCTTCCTGCGTCACATACCGCACGCAGGTAGCACCTCTCATTGAAGCTGAATTCGTCGAGACGGGTAAAGTTCGCATCGTGTTCAGGCCGCTTGCGCGAAATGCCGTTGATCTTGCGATCTTCATGCTGGCAGAGAAGAAAGCGGGCCATGAATATCAGAGGCTCGTCGATCTCTTTTATTCGAAACACACGGACATAGCCAAGTCACCCGATATCGAGGCCACCCTTCGCGAGATCGCCAGATCAGCAGGCATCGGTGATGAGGACTTCAATCGACACGTGTCAGACAGCACGACTTACGAGGCGTTGGAGCGCCTGAAGGCGCAGGCGATGGATGACTTTCACGTGCAGGGCACTCCGACCTTCTTCATTAACGGGAAGCAGATAACCGGAGCTTTGTCCGCAGACGAAATGCGGGCTCAAATCGCGGATGCGCTCAACCGCTAGGAGGGTTGTCCGTCAACCGTCCAGTCTGGCACGTCTGCCAAACAGAAAGCCGGGACCGAGATGCGAGCACAGATGCCGGACACTCGGGCGGTTTGGCCTTGGGGGCGGATGTCCCTCACCCCACCGTCAGCACGATCTTGCCGATATGCGCCGAGCTTTCCATCAGCCGGTGCGCCTCAACAACATCTTCGAACGGCATCACGGTGTGGATGACCGGGGCGAGATCGCCGCGCTCCAGGCGGGGCCAGACTTCGGTCATCAGGTCGTCGCGGATGGCGCGTTTCTCTTCCGCCGTGCGCGGGCGCATGGTGGAGCCTGTCACGGTCAGGCGCTTGACCATGATCGGGGCGAGGTTGGCCTTTTCCACCGTCGAGCCGCCGAGGAAGGCGATGATCGAGAGGCAGCCGTCTTTCGCCAGGACCTGCAGGTTGCGGTCGAAATAGGCAGCGCCGATCATGTCGAGAACGACATCGACACCCCTCCCTTGGGTCTCTTCCTTGACGATCTCGACGAAGTCTTCCAGCTTGTAGTTGATCGCCCTCGCAGCACCCAGATCCATGCAGGCAGCACATTTTTCTGCCGAACCGGCGGTGGTGTAGACCGTTGCGCCGAAGTCCTTGGCCAGCTGGATGGCGGTGGTGCCGATGCCGGACGAGCCGCCATGGATCAGCACGGTCTCGCCTTCGGTGAGGCCCGCCATCTGGAAAAGATTGGCCCAGACGGTGAAGAAGGTTTCCGGAAGCGCTGCCGCCTTCACGGCGTCATAGCCTTTGGGGAATGGCAGCGCCTGGGTGGCGGGGACGGTACAATATTCGGCATAACCACCGCCGTTGGCCAGCGCGCAGATCCGGTCGCCGAGCTGGAAGTCCGTGACGCCTTCGCCAAGGGCGACGATCTCACCTGCGATCTCGAGACCGAGGATGGGGCTTGCATCCTTTGGCGGCGGATAGGCGCCCTGGCGCTGGGCGACATCCGGCCGGTTGATGCCCGCCGCCTCGACCTTCACCAGCACTTCGCCGGGCCTCGGGCTCGGCAATGGCCCCTCGACGAGGCGCATGACCTCCGGGCCGCCATGGGTGGGCAGGTCGACATGGCGCATGGTGGCGGGCAGTGACATCGGCGGGCTCCTCGGATCGATTGCTCAAAGTGAGGCATAGAGCCTCTGAAATGCGATGAAAAGGAGGCCCTTTGTCCGACGTGACAAATGGTATCGGGGGATGCGGGGCCGCCCTAGAGATCAATCTGCATGAAGGTGGCGATGGGGGTCTGCCGGTATGCCGCAAACGGACCCCGGTCGCGGAAACCGGCCCTTTCGTAAAGCCGCCGTGCCTCGACATTGCGGATGCCGACCTCCAGCAGGATCTGGGCAAAGCCGCTTGACGCAGCCTGATGCAGCACCGCCTGCAGGAGGCTGTGACCGACGCCCCGCCCTGCATGATCCGGGTCAACGATCATGCGCTTGAGTTCGGCCGTGCCGTCGGCAAGGTCGAAGAGGGCCGCGCAGCCAAGCGCCCAGGCTTGCCCGTCGCGCGCGACAAAGAGGGTAACGCCGGGACGCGCCAAGCTGGCCGCCGTCAGCGGCTGGCGGAAGGCCCCGGGATAAAGGCGAGCGGCCACGGCATCGGAGAGGTCGAGCAGGCGCTGGATATCAGGCTGATCGGCTGGCTCAGCCGAGACCTGGACCGATATGGCGTCCCCCTCCCGCATGGCGCGCGACGCCCCGGCGCTCAGCGCAGGCCGCGTACCGCCTTGAGTTCCGGATAAGGATAGTAGCGCAGGCGGCTGTCGCGGCAGCGCGGCTCGTTGTTGGTGGCGCCAAGCAGGCGATCGCCGCGGAAGGAGAAGCCGATCACATCCGGATGGTGCTTCCGCTGCGTGTGCCATGCCCGGATGCAGAAGGCATAAGTCTTGGTCGAGGGCTCAAGCAGCACCACGCTCGAAATCTGCGGATCGACGAAATCGCCGATCTTGCCGTCGCTTTCCTTCAAGACGCGAACCAGCTCGCGCTTGACCCCGGCAGAGGGCGGCATCTGGGAATCGGCCACGGACTGGGGCACATCGGTCTGGCAGCCGGCGAGAAGAAGGAGGCTGCCTAAGATGGCAAATCGTTTGGTCATAGAAGAGCGTCCCGCGTTGAAATCGCGTTCATCTTGCGCATCTTCCGCGCGCATTCAAGACGCCGCATCGTTGTTTCCGCGGGAATCTCAGGCGCCTTAAACCAAGAGAAAAGGCACCTCTGCGGCAGTCCTCAAGGCGCGGCGCAGTTTTGGCGAAACTGCTGCCAAGCTCACTCGCGGCGGGTTGCCCGGCAAGCGGCGCGCATCAGTGCCAATCTGCAGCAGCGAGCGAGTCGACATGTACTGCTGGAATGGTGGCGCGTCGTTTCTCAAGATCGTCAACACGCCGCGGCTAGCGAGTTGAGCGCCTGCCCGGTCAGTCTCCGAGCCGACCGAAGGCGAGGCCGGCCTCGTTCTCCTTCGCCTGCTTCTTGAGCTCGGCGATCTCGGCGCTGATCCGGTTGACATCGTCGAGCACCAGCCCGACCGGGACCTCCAGGACGCCGATGGAGCAGCGCATCAGCGGGAAGTCGCGTTCCCGACCGTTGCGATCCAGCCCGCGGATATGACCGGCGTGACGATCGGCCTCGGAATAGAGGGTGACGACGTCGTCGTGGAAATCCGAGAGCAGTCGGTCGAGGATTTCTGTCAGTTCCTCGCGCGTCCAGTCGGTCACGCCGATGAAGAAGTCGTCGCCGCCGACATGGCCGAGGAAATCGCCTTCAGAGAAGAAGTAGCGGCGCAGGAGTGCGGCGAAGAGCGAGATGGCGTGGTCGCCCTGGTGGAAGCCGTAATGGTCGTTGAACGGCTTGAAGTGGTCGAAGTCGCAATAGCAGAAAAAGCGGGTCTCGTCGCCGTCGAGGGAGACGGACTGCATGAAATCGCGAATGGCCCGGTTGCCGGGAAGGCCTGTCAGCGGGTTCTGGTCCTGGGCGGTCTTCAGCTGTTTCTCGCTCATGATGCGGATCAGCGAGGCGGCGGAGACGACGCCGGCATAACGCATGTTCTCCGTCAGGATGATGCAGTCCGAACCTTCCATATTGGCAAACATCGTCATCAGCCGCTCGGCATCGGCGTCGAGGCCGACGATCGGGGCGCGGTCGACGAAGTGCGAGATCGATCGCTCGTAGAGCTTGTTCTTCAGAAGATCGCGGCCGAAGGGCTGATAGATGTATTCCTTCAGATGCCGCTCGTTGATGATGCCGCGCGGCTCGCCATTGGCGTTCAACACCGGGAAGAAGGACTGGCCGGGATTGCGGCGGAAGAGATCGAAGACGTGGTCGATATTCTCGTGTTCGAAGACGGTCGGCAGCGTCTCGATCTGCTTGCGGATCAGGATCTCGTCGAGTGACTGGGGGGTGCGGCGGGCCTTGCCGACATCCTGGAGATGGGGAAAGGCGCTTTTCAGTTCCGAGACGATGGTGCTGGGACGAGCGATGTACCAGCCTTGGACCAGATCGACGCCGAATTCGCGGCAGGCGAGGAATTCGCTCTCGGTCTCGATGCCCTCGGCAATGACACGCACGCCGAGCACATGGCAGAAGTTGACGATGTTCTTGACGAGATGGCGCTTGCGCGGATTGCTGTCGAGGCCGGCGATGAAGTGGCGGTCGATCTTCACGTAGTCGACGGGATAGTCGCAAAGCAGCTTCATCTCGCCATGGCCGACGCCGAAATCATCGATGGCAAGCTTGAAGCCGGAGCGGCGCAGACGCTCGACAAGGGCGGCGAATTCGGGGACGCGAGTGTTGTCGAAGCGCTCGGAGAGTTCGAAGCACACCGAGGACGGCGGGACATGGGCCTTGCGCAACTGGTCGAGCAACGTATCGATCAGCGCATCGCCCTGCGGGATCAGGCGAACATCGAGATTGAGGAAGAGCGTGGCACTGGCGCAATCGGGAAGGGTCGCGAACTTGGCGAGCGCGCGGCTGGCGACCATCTGCTCAAGCGGCAACAGCTGGCCGCTCGCCGCCGCCTGATCGAGAAGATCGAGCGGACTTTCAAAACCGATCCGATCCTGGCCGCGCATCAGGCTCTCATGACCGAAGACCACGCCTGTGCCGACCTCGACGATCGGCTGAAAGGCGTTCTCGACCACGAGCTTGGCGAGCGTGACGAGCTGGTCACTGGCGAAACGACGCAGCGCTCCGAAATCTTCTGCGACCCCCGCGTGCATTAGAAGATACTCCAATATGTGCTTGTTTTTACAAGAGGAAATCTGCAGACCCAAACGTCAACAAAGCCTTTCCGCAATGTGACAGTGGGATGAAACTTTCGGACGAGAGGAAGCGGGAAGCACCTTCACCGCCACCTGTGCCGAGGCGGCGCAAAGCACTGCAGGGCCGCCTCACCGGGGCCTCTGCACCCATCAATGGCCCCCATATGGCACGCCGCCCTTCGAGACCGTGCCCGTCGGTTTACCGTTAACAGAACAGCATCGGGAAATGCCTGAGGGGGATGTGGAATTTTTGTTGATTGATCAGCCAATCAAAATTATCATGAGTCAAGATAGGGGATATCAGATGCCGAAGGTCGGAATGGAGCCAGTGCGCCGCAAGGCGCTCGTAGACGCCGCGTTGAAGACGATCGGCCATCATGGCTCTCTGACGGTCACGATGTCGGAAATCGCCCGCGAGGCGGGTGTGTCGGCGGCGCTGGCGCATCATTATTTCGGTTCGAAGGATCAGTTGCTGATCGAGACCATCCGCTCGCTGCTGCGCCAATTGCGCGCCGACGCGGTGGTGGCGCTGGCGAGCGCGCAGACGCCGCGGGAGCGGATCTCGGCGGTCATCCGGATTTCCTTCCAGGCCGACCAGTTCGCGCCAGAAGTCGTCGCCGCCTGGCTCGCCTTCTATTCAGAAGCGCAGCGGTCGGAAGAAGTGCGCCGGCTCCTGGCGCTCTATGCCCGGCGGCTGCAGTCGAACCTGCTGTCCGGGCTGACGCCGTTGTGCAGCGCTTCTGGCGCGGGCCGGATTGCCGATGGCGCGGCGGCGATGATCGACGGGCTCTATATCCGGCAATCTCTGAAGGCAGCCCCGCTGTCGATTGATGCCTCTGTCGCATTGGTCGAGGATTATGTGACGGGGCAGCTCGCCGCCCACCCTCCCCTTGAGGGGGAGGGTCGGACCAAAGGTCCGGGGTGGGGTGAGCCATGAGCGCAGCAGACCGAACGAAACGACAGCAGAAGATCACCCCCACCCGCCGCTTCGCGGCGACCTCCCCCCTCAAGGGGGAGGTGGAGAGAAACCACCCGTCTGGAGACAGGACATGAAAGCCCAACCGCAAGCCTCCCACTTCATCGACGGATCTTACGTCGAGGATACCGACGGCACCGTCATCGAGAGCATTTATCCCGCCACCGGTGAGGTGATCGCAAGGCTGCATGCCGCCACCCCTCAGATCATCGAAAAGGCGATCGCGTCTGCCAAGCGGGCGCAGAAGGAATGGGCGTCGTGGAGCCCTGCGGCACGCGGGCGTGTCTTGAAAAAGGCCGCCGAGATCATGCGCGAGCGCAACCGGGAGCTCTCCGAACTCGAGACGCTCGACACCGGCAAGCCGATCCAGGAAACGATCGTTGCCGACCCGACTTCGGGCGCCGACAGCTTCGAATTCTTCGGCGGCATCATCGCCTCGGCGATGAACGGCAGCCAGATCCCGCTGGGTGGCGACTGGGCCTATACCAAGCGCGTGCCGCTTGGCGTGGTCGTCGGCATCGGGGCCTGGAACTATCCGCAGCAGATCGCCTGCTGGAAGGGCGCACCGGCGCTCGCTGCCGGCAATGCGATCGTGTTCAAGCCGTCGGAAGTGACGCCGCTCGGTGCCTTGAAGATTGCCGAGATCCTGATCGAGGCCGGGGCGCCGAAGGGCGTCTACAATGTCATCCAGGGCGACCGCGAGACCGGGCCGCTGCTCGTGTCGCATCCCGATGTCGCCAAGGTGTCGCTGACCGGCTCGGTGCCGACGGGCCGCAAGGTGGCTGGCGCTGCGGCTTCCCAGCTCAAGCATGTCACCATGGAGCTTGGCGGCAAGTCGCCGCTGGTCGTCTTCGACGATGCCGATATCGACAGCGCGATCTCGGGCGCCATGCTGGGCAATTTCTATTCGACCGGCCAGGTCTGCTCGAACGGCACCCGCGTCTTCGTGCACAAGGCGATCAAGGAGACCTTCCTTTCGCGGCTGAAGACCCGCACGGAGGCGATCCTGATCGGCGACCCGCAGGACGAAGCAACGCAGATGGGGCCGATGGTTTCGCTCGCCCAACGCGACAAGGTCTTGTCCTATATCGACAAGGGCAAAGCGGAGGGCGCGACGCTCGTGACCGGCGGCGGTATTCCCAACAGCGTCACGGGTGAAGGTTTTTACATCCAGCCGACGGTGTTTGCCGATGTCACCGACGAGATGACGATCGCGCGCGAAGAGATCTTCGGACCTGTGATGTGCGTGCTCGATTTCGAGGACGAGGCAGAGGTGATCGAACGCGCCAACGCCACCGAATTCGGTCTGTCTGCGGGCGTGTTCACGGCGGATTTTTCACGTGCGCACCGGGTGGTCGATCAGCTGGAAGCCGGGACGCTGTGGATCAACACCTATAATCTCTGCCCGGTGGAAATTCCCTTCGGCGGTTCGAAACAGTCCGGCTTTGGTCGCGAAAATTCGGCAGCGGCGCTGGAGCATTATTCCGAGCTGAAGACGGTTTATGTCGGCATGGGCAAGTGCGAGGCGCCGTATTGAGATGAGCGTTGCCGCCGTCGCGCCAAGTTACCCCCCTCTGCCCTGCCGGGCATCTCCCCCACACGGGGGGAGAGTGGATTGTGGTTGGGCGCTCGGTCGACTGCAAACGTCGAGCGCTCTGTCGTTGGAAAAGTCGGGTGGCAAAGCGGTAGCGGCCACTCTCCCCCCCTGTGGGGGAGATGTCGGCGGAGCCGACAGAGGGGGGTGCTGCAGCTTCGACGTTTGGCAGTCACACCACGATATCGTCCAGATCGACCTTCAAGGCCGCAGCAATCCGCTTCAGCACATCGACGGAGCCGGTCTTCTTGCCGCTCTCGATCTCGGAGAGATAGGGCTGGGAAATGCCGGCGGCAGCCGCGAGGTCGGAGACGGACATCTTTCGGTAATTCCGGTAGGTGCGGATGCGGCTGTCGGTTTCCCAGAGCTCGTACACCAATTCAGCCGGCCAGGTTTCCTCGCCAGCCCGGACACGAGCCATGATTCGGTCAGCCGTGATCGTATCGATCAGGTCTTCGTAGTCGTCCTCGGGAACGAGAACATAGGTCTCGCCGTCGATGACGGTCTTACGCACTTCGCCCATTGTTCACTCCTTGTAGATGCCACCGCGCGGTCCGACCTCGACGACAATCACCAGCATCGTCTGCTCGTCGATGATGACTCGGTCGTCTCCGACACGAATTCTCAGAAGTGGGCTGCCCTTCAACTTCTTCACATCGACCCGTTCGCCGCGCGCGAAGGCATCGACCTTCGATCGGATCGCATCCCGTCGCTTGGGCTGCATGCGGTCCAAAACTTTGGTCGCAGCTTTGGTGTACTCCACCCTCTTCATGCCAAGAGTATAGCAAATAGCTATAACTCTTCAACCATTCGGATCTGACACCATGCAGAACGCAGACTACGTCATCATCGGTTCCGGCTCCGCGGGGGCGGCCATGGCTTATCGCCTGTCGGAGGACGGGAAGAATACGATCATCGTGCTCGAATTCGGCGGGTCGGACATCGGGCCCTTCGTGCAGATGCCGGCGGCGCTTGCCTATCCGATGAACATGGACCGTTACAACTGGGGCTACATGACCGAGCCCGAGCCGCATTTGAACAATCGAAGGATGATTGCGCCGCGCGGCAAGGTGATCGGCGGATCCTCGTCGATCAACGGCATGGTCTATGTGCGCGGCCACGCCGAGGACTTCAACCGCTGGGAGGAGCTGGGGGCGACCGGCTGGGCCTATGTGGATGTGCTGCCCTATTTCAAGCGGCAGGAAAGCTCGCATGGCGGCGAAGAGGGCTGGCGGGGAACGGACGGGCCGCTGCATGTGCGGCGCGGCGAGATCAAGAACCCGCTTTACCGTGCCTTCATCGAGGCGGGACGGCAGGCCGGGTTTCCGGTGACGGAGGACTATAACGGCAGGCAACAGGAGGGCTTCGGCCTGATGGAGCAGACGAGCTGGCAGGGGCGGCGCTGGTCGACGGCGAATGCTTATCTGAAGCCGGCCTTGAAGCGGCCGAATGTCTCGCTGATCCGCTGTTATGCCCGCAAGGTCGTGATGGAGGGCACCCGCGCCGTCGGTGTCGAGGTCGAGATCGGGGGCAAGATCGAGGTTATCAAGGCGAACCGCGAGGTGATTGTCGCGGCATCGGCTTTCAACTCGCCGAAGATCCTGATGCTGTCGGGCATCGGGCCGGCTAATCATCTGAAGGAGATGGGCATTTCCGTCGTGGCTGATCGTCCGGGCGTCGGCCAGAACCTGCAGGATCACCTGGAATATTACCATCAGTTCAAGTCGAAGCTGCCGATCACGCTGCATTCGAAGAACAACTGGTTCTGGATGGGGATCGTCGGCGCACAGTGGCTGTTCTTCAAGAAGGGCTTGGGCACCTCCAACCAGTTCGAGGCGGCGGCCTTCATCCGATCGGCGGCGGGGGTCAAATGGCCCGACATCCAGTATCACTTCCTGCCGATCGCGATCTCCTATGACGGCAAGTCGGCGGTGGGTGGCCATGGTTTCCAGGCGCATGTCGGCTACAACATGTCAAAGTCGCGCGGCTCGGTGACGCTGCGTTCGCCTGATGTGAAAGACGCGCCGGTTCTGCGCTTCAACTATATGAGCGATCCGGAAGACTGGGTGAAGTTCCGCCATGCGGTGCGCGTCACCCGCGAGATCTTCAACCAGAAGGCCTTCGATCCTTATCGCGAGGTCGAGGTGGCGCCGGGGCCGAATGTGCAGTCGGACGCGGAGATCGATGCCTATCTCGCCGAACATCTGGAAGGCGCCTATCACCCCTGCGGCACCTGCAAGATGGGCCGTGCGGACGACCCAATGGCGGTTGTCGATCCGACCACGAAGGTGATCGGCGTCGAGGGCCTGCGGGTGGCGGATTCATCGATCTTCCCGCATGTGACCTATGGCAACCTGAACGGTCCCTCGATCATGACCGGCGAGAAGGCGGCGGATCATATCCTCGGCAAGCAGCCCCTGCCCCGCAGCAATCAGGAAGCGTGGATCAACCCGCGCTGGGAGACGAGTGACCGGTAGGGTTTAGCGGTCGTCGTCTTCGCGCTGGTGGCGGATGGCGAGGATCTGTACGTCACCGTCCTTTGCCAGTTGGTACAGCGCGAGATAACCTGTGCCTCCAAACGGTATCAGAAGCTCCCGGAACGTCTGCCCGTCCTGTTCTATTCTGCGACCCGTATTTGGAAAATGGACAAGGCCCGAGACACGGCTGACGATGGCATCCAGCGCGCGCTCTGCGGCTTCGACGTCCCTGTCAAGGAGGAAGTCGTAGAGCCTGTTGAGGTCCGCCCGCGCTTTGGCACTGTAGCGGACCTTCCGGCTCATCGGCTCAACTCTGCCTTCTTCTTGTCGAGCTTTGCGCGGAGTTCGGCATGGACTTCGTCAGCGTCATACCAGATGCCGGTCCGTTCGGCCTCCTCCAGAGCTGCCAGTCCCCTGGCAACAAACTCCGCCTGTTCGCGACGATAGTCCACCTCGGCCCTGGCCGAGCGGTCGATCAGGTCGGCGACGGTCTCGCCTTCGCGCAGCACGCTCTCGGCGGCGGCGTGGAACTCCTCGTCGTCGAGGACTGATGGCTTGACGGTCTCGTTCATGGATTGGCTCCCTGATCTCGCGGGATCATACCGCGAAAATCGCGCGCTGATAAGGCGATCGGGTTCAGGGGGACGTGATCCGCGCCAGGATACGGTCGGCGATCAGCTCGTAATTCTCATCGAAATGGTGGCCGCCGGGCCGGGCGATGAGTTCGAGGCCGTCCTTGACGCGGCCGGCGAGTGCCGGGCAGCCGCTGTCTTCCTCTTCCAGGCCATAGACGCACTGGACGCTGGCTGCGTCTATGGTGGCAAGATGGTCGACCGGGTCGCCATGTTTGGCCGAGCCTGCGACGCCGACCCAGCTTCCGAGCACGATCTCGAAATCGGCCTGGTGCGAGAGCGCCAGCAGCGAGAGGAGCGTGACGGCCTTGCGGTCTGAATCCGGCAGAAGTTTATAGACCTTGGGCAGAAGATTGGCTCCGAAGGAGTAGCCGATCAGCACGACTTTGGAGACGCCGAGGCGCTTGCGATAGTGGCCGATGATGGCTGAAAGGTCGGCGGCGGTCACTTCCGGGGTCTTTTCGCTCCAGAAATAGCGCAGGGCATCGACACCGATGACGGGCACACCATTTTCGGTGAGGCGGGCTGAAATGCGCTGGTCGATCTCGCGCCAGCCGCCATCGCCGGAATAGAAAATGGCGACGGTGTCATGGGCCGGTGTCACGATATCCTCGACAAGCGGCAGATCGAGAGCGACATCATCGGGTTTCAGGCGGGCGACAAGCCCGCTCGCTTCGGCGGAGAGGACACGGGCAGGACCGCCATCGCCGTTTGCAATCAGCACGTCCGGATGGTTCGCATGAAGCGATGCCGCGTGCTGGCGCGCATCCTCACCGGCGGTGGATGAGAAGGCGATGCGAAGAGGATTGGGCAACTTGCCGGGCGCCAGGCCATAGGCCGTCCCCCGTGGGGTCTCACGGCGTGGCGCCGGCGTGCAGAGCGGCTTGGGCAGGGCGATGGCCGCTGTCGGATCCACGGCGACCGTCTCGCCGATCGTCTCGGCGAAGCTGCCATTCGGTGTCTGGGCTGCGATCGCAAGCGCCAGTGCACCGCCCTCGCCGAAGCCGAGGATGCGCGGCGGACGGTAGAAATCCGCGTCATGGCTGCGATGCAGCTGGCGGGTCAGACGCTCGATATCGGCGGGCAGAAAGAGGCAGTCGCGCGCTGTTTCGCGCGACAGTGCCGCGCGCCAGGTGCGCAGGTCGACGCCCACGGCGACGGCGCCACCCAGCACCACGGTCTCCAGCGCCGCCTGTTCGACCATGTCCCAGCCATTGGCATCGGAGACAATCACCACCACACCGGACATGCTGCCGTTATCGGGTACCGTGATTCGATCCTGCGGCAGGCTGACGACGCCAGCGGCGGCGGTCGGCAGGGCGCTCAGCAGCAGCGGCAGGCCCATGATGAATGCGGTGAGGCATTCGGCCAGGCGGCCGCCAATCCTGCCGTGCCCCCTCGCCCGCATCATCGGCGCATCAGCCCTTTGAGACCGCCGCCAATCAGCAGCGTCACGTCGACCAGCGACAGGATCGGCAGGCCCTGGCCGGTGACGACAAGATAGCGGGGCTGCCAGTCGGGGTCGAACTTTTCCTTGAAGGCCCGGACGCCACGGAAATTGTAGAAGCGCTCCCCGTGTTCAAAAATCTGCCGGGCGAGATGGTTCCAGGCCGGCGCACGGCGGTGCCCGGACAGCCCTGCCAGCGGGGCCATGCCGAGGTTGAGGCTGCGGAATCCTTCGGCCTTCAGCGTCTCCATGACCTTCACGAACAAGAGGTCCATCATGCCACGATGGACACCAGGCACATGGCGCATCAGGTCGATGAAGGCATCGCCCGTCGAGGAGCCGGTCATCAGGGTGGCGAAAGCGACGATCCGGCCTTCGCGGCGGATCACGGCAACAGGACCGGCGGCGACGTAATCGCGCTCAAAGGTCCCCAGCGAAAAGCCCTTTTCACCCGCCTTGTGGGCAGACAGCCAGGTGTCGGATACGGCTGCGAGTTCGTCCATCACCTCCCGGACGCTCTCCGGCGCCAGAAGTTCGAAGGCGAGGCCATCACGCTCTGCACGGTTGATCGAGCGCCGAAGCTTCAGCCAGTCTCCACCGGCCAGCGAGAAACGCGTGAGATCGATGACGGCCTGTTCGCCCAACTTCAAGGCCTGCAGGCGCAATTCGACGGCAATCGGCAGGAAGTCGGCAGAGACCTGGTAGAAGACCGGGCGGCTGCGGGTTCGGCGGGCCTCGGCGACGAATTTCTCGACCAGCGGCGCCCAGAGATGCCTTGGACCGACCGGATCGAAGAGCGCCACCAGCGACCGCCCCCGACGGCCATACATGATGAAACCTTCACCGCAATCGGAGAAGAGGATGCGCTTGTCGCCGAGCCGCACGAGACCGGCGCTGGCATTGGCCTGACGCGGCAACAACGCGGCGGCCCGGGCGAGATCATCGCTGCTCTTTTCACGCGGCGCATCGCTGCGGCGAGGCATGCGGACCAGCCCACGCGAGGCGATGACGCCAAGCACCATGGACAGGCCCAGCGTGCCCTCGGTCGCATCGATGCCATGGCGTGCAAGCACGAGGCTCCAGCCGAAGGACAGGACGCTCTCTTCCGCGAGGATCGGCGCGAGCAGCGCCAGCATGGCCAGCCCCCCGACGACAATGCCCGTGCGGGGGACACGAAGAGCGAGGCGCCAGAGCAGCCACAGCGTGGAAAAGGGCAGCGATTGGCCGCGACCTGCGGACGGCGCAATTGCTGCAGGTTCGGAATTGGACATGGAAGAAGCCATGAAGGCACCACTCGGCAAGAAGGATCCAGCGCTTATTAGCGCAAGCGCATGGACTGAAGCTTGTGACACCAAGGGGTAAAAGAGTCGGTAAGCCTGCGCATAAATTGCGCAAGACACGCATTTTCCCCTGCGGTCAAGCAGAGGAAATGCAGGTCAGCCATGCAGGCGCCCACGGGGCGAACGATCGGCATGGCAAGCCAGGGGCCTGTCCTCAGCGCTGGCGCAGCACCGTGGCCGCCAGGGAGAACGGACTCGAGACGGTCTGCGCGGCGGCATCGAGCACGAAGGCACCGGCGTCTCCCAGGGTGGCGGTGGCGGCCGGCTTGTTCAGCGCTTCGGCAAGCTGCCGGGCATCGAAGGCACGGTTGTGATTCGTCGCGTCGATCGATTCCAACGACGAGATGTCGATGATCGTAATGCCATAGCGCTTGGCGGCCTCTGCCACCTGCGGATTGCGGGCATCGATAGCGCCGACGCGTTGCGTGCCGGCCCCAAGGAAACTCGACACCTGCAGGGCGCGGTCATCGGGAGCGACCAGGATCGTGATGGGCGTGCGCATGCGACCGATCACGTCGAGCTGGGCGCGGAACACGTCCTCGTCGATGTCGGGCGCCGCCATGATCACCCGAAGCCTGGAGAGCACATCGTCACGGCCTTCTAGCTTCAGCTGACGCAGCACCTCCACGGTCAGCCAGCCGCCCATCGAATGGGCGAAGACATGGACTTCGCCGCGCCGCGTCTCGACCAGGTCGATCAGCAGCTTTGCAAGCGCATCGCGCGAGTAGGTGGCAGACTCCTTGTCGGCCACATAGGCGGCCAGCGCCGCATGGGAGGGCCAGGCGAAGAGGATGGGGGTTCCGCCGATGTTGCTGTCGGTCTTCAGCTGCGCAAGACGATAAAGCGATTCCTGGAAGTTGTAGTTGTAGCCGTGGACGAAGACGACGGGCGCAGCCGGACCGCTCTGGCGCACCACCTGCAACAACGCGGCTCGGCCCAGGTCATTCTGCGCCAGCACGGCGAAGTCGGTCTTCGGATCCGGCTTGCGTCCGGGCTTCGGCCACTCGATGTTGGACGAGACATGGGTCGGCGGAATAGATATTTCGAAGCGGGCGTAATTGGGCTCACGCGCCTTTTCATAAGAGAAAGCGTTGCCGCCTGCCTGCAGGCGGTCGCGGGTGGTGACGGTATAAAGCGTCTCGACCCGCTCGGGCCTGAAGTCACCGAGGGCAACCGGATCCAGCGTTTCCGGTCCGGGACGGCCAGCGCAACCGGACAGACCGGCGATGGCGACAAGGCAAAGGGCGAAGACTGCGTGACGGGACCGACGGCCGGAACCAAGGGGAGCAAGCATCATGGCAGACCAATCCTCGCGAGGCGACAAGCGCAACACTTCCGTCGTCATGACGGGTATCAACTCCGGACCTATAACGATTGGTATGTCGTTCGCCAAGACCAGGATCTGGGAGGGTCCAAGTGAACCCGGCTCTGGGACGGTTTACACAGGCTAATCCATATTCGTTTGGTTATGATATGAGCCTACATTGTTATTTGCATGCAGGCAGACCATCTGCAAACATAACCGACAAGGGAGAGTTCGTCGGCAGGGAGTGAGGAGTACGGCGTTGCGCCATTTACATGACTCGGGAGGTCATGTTTGATGGTCGCATCGATGCCTCGAGCCGGCGGAAGTTCCAGAGTTTAACGAAACGGGAGGAGATCATGTTGCGTCAGTTTCTTATTGCCGGCCTGTCCGGAATTGCCCTGTCAATGACCGGGACTGCGGCCTTCGCCGCAGACGTCACCCTCAAGCTGCACCAGATGCTGCCGCCGCAGGCAACCATCCCGTCCAAGGTGCTGCAGCCCTGGGCGGAGAAGATCCAGGCCGAGTCCGGCGGCCGTATTGCCGTAGAGCTCTATCCGGCGATGCAGCTGGGCGGCAAGCCTGCCGACCTGGTCGATCAGGTCAAGGACGGCGTGGTCGACCTCACATGGACGGTTATCGGCTATACGCCGGGGCGCTTCCCGAAGTCGGAAGCCTTCGAGCTGCCATTCATGGTGACGACCGCCGAAGCGACCTCGCTTGCCTTCCAGGACTATTACGAGAAGCACCTGAAGGACGAGCTTTCCGACTATCACGTGCTGGCTGTGCACACCCACGGGCCCGGCCTGATCCACACGATCGGCTCGAAGCCTGTTGCCAAGCTTGAAGACATGCAGGGCCTGAAGCTGCGTGGCACCTCCAAGGTCATCAACCAGATGCTCGAAGCCATGGGCGCATCAGCCATCGGCATGCCTGTGACCGCTGTTCCGGAAAGCCTGTCCAAGGGTGTCATCGACGGCTCCGTCGTGCCGTGGGAAGTGACGCCGGCGATCAAGATCGCCGAGCTTGCACCGAACCACACCGCCTTCTCCGGTCCGAACGGCCTTTACACCGGCACTTTCCTGTTCGCGATGAACAAGGACAGCTATGAGGCGCTGCCGGATGATCTGAAGAAGGTGATCGACGACAATTCCGGCAAGGAACTGGCCCGCCTGTTCGGTCAGGCCATGGACGCCGGTGACATCCGCGGCAAGGACATCGCCGACAAGGCAGGCAACACGACGATCACCCTGGACGAGACGGAAACCGCACGCTGGAAGGCGGCCGGTGAAGCCGTGACCAAGGCCTGGATCGCCGAGATGGACGGCAAGGGCCTTGACGGCACAGCGCTCTACAACGACGCGCTCGCGCTGATCCAGGCGAACTCCAAGTAACCTCCCCGACTTGTCCGGGCGTCCCGTCGGAAGGCGCCCGGACTTTTTTGTCGTGATACCCGAGGAATCCCCCATGGCGACAGCCACCTCACCCAGCTTTGAACGTATCGAGCGGGTCTGCCATGGCCTTGCCGGCGGACTTGCCATCTTCGGCGGGTTCTGCCTGCTCGCCGCCTGCACGCTGACCGTGCTCTCGATCGCCGGCAGCCTGACCATCCGCCCCCTGCCCGGCGAAATCGAACTCGTGGAGGCGCTTTGCGGCCTCGCGGTCTTTGCCTTCTTGCCCTTTTGCCAGCTCAAGCGCGGCCATGTCGGCGTCGACCTGATCATTTCTGCCCTTGGGCCAAAGGCAATGAACTGGACGCAACTGATCGGCGACATCCTGATCACCCTGCTGCTCGGCCTTGTCACCTGGCGCCATTTCATCGGCACGATGGACAAGTTCGACAATGGCGAAACCACGCCGCTGCTGCTGCTGCCCGTCTGGTGGGGCTATGCGGCGGCGGCCGTGCTGCTCGTCGCCAACATTGCCATCTGCCTCTTCGTCGTCGCCGCAGACATCCGTGACATCCGGAACCGGCGCACCATTGTTGCATCGCTCGGAGCCCATTGATGAGCAGCGTCGAAATCGGACTCTGGTCCTTCCCCGTCCTTATTGCGCTGATCATGCTGCGGGTGCCGATCGGCGCCGCCATGCTCGCGACCGGCATGGTCGGCACCTATCTGGTGCTCGACAAGTGGACGCCGATCCTGGCGCAGATGAAGGCGCTGGCCTGGAACACCAATGCCAACTACTCGCTGTCGATCATCCCACTCTTCCTGCTGATGGGCCAGTTCGCTGCGCGCGGCGGCATGAGCCAGGCGCTGTTCAATGCCGCTGCGGCTTTTCTCGGGCATCGCAAGGGCGGCGTGGCAATGGCCGCCGTCGGCGCCAGTGCCGGCTTCGGTTCGATCTGTGGTTCCTCGCTGGCAACGGCTGCCACCATGGCGCAGGTCGCGCTGCCGGAACTGAAGCGCAATGGCTATGCCGGCGGGCTCGCCACGGCTTCGCTTGCCGCCGGCGGCACGCTCGGCATCCTGATCCCACCGTCTGTCGTGCTCGTCATCTATGCGATCCTCGCCGAGCAGAACATCGCCAAGCTGTTCCTCGCCGCCTTCGTGCCCGGCATCATCGCGGCACTCTCGTATCTCATCGTGATCGCCATCTATGTGCGCGTGAAACCGGAATCGGCGGGTCATGCAGCCCGCGTTGCCTGGAAGGACCGGGTGCCGGCGCTGATTGCGGTCTGGCCGGTCGTGGCGATCTTCTTTTCCGTCGTCGGCGGCATCTATCTCGGCTGGTTCACGCCCACCCAGGCGGCGGCCGTGGGCGCGGTCGGTGCAGGCCTCGTCGCCTGGGCCAATGGCGGCCTCGACCGCAAGACGCTGTTCGACTGTTTCAAGGAGACTGCGGTCTCGACCGGCATGATCTTCTTCATCATCCTCGGCGCCTCCGTCTTCAACTCCTTCCTCGCCTTCTCGCGCCTGCCGCAGGTGGGCGCGGAATGGGTGACGGCGCAAGGCTATGCGCCGATGACGGTGCTGATCATCATCCTGGTGCTCTACATCATCTTCGGCTGCATCATGGACTCGCTCTCCATGATCGTGCTCACCATCCCGATCTTCTTCCCGATCGTGACGGCCATGGATTTCGGCATGAGCCCGGAGCATTTCGCGATCTGGTTCGGCATTCTGGTGCTGATGGTGGCTGAGATCGGCATGATCACGCCACCCGTGGGGCTCAATCTGTTCATCATATCGGCGATGTCTCGCGATGTGCCGATCCGAGAGACCTACAAGGGCATCGTGCCCTTCGTCACCGCCGACCTGTTGCGCATCATCCTGCTTACAGCCTTTCCGATCATATCGATCTTCCTGGTGTGAGAGCGCATTGACCGACCGCCCTTTCGGGGCGACATCTGAGACAGGAGCGGAAGCCGCCCGCAAGGGCGGCTTCCGCCGTTTCATGAATGATGACGTTTTCTCGCCTTGCAGGACGCGAGGGGCAGGATGGCCGGCAAAAGATGCCGGTCGACCGCACGGCATAGACGAAGCTGCCATCAGCCGCACGGTCACGGATGCGGATGGCTTGCCAGCGGGGATCGTCTGGTAAAAGCGGGTTCATGCGGGCCTCCCGTGTGGATGAATGCGCAGGATGGACGCGGCACGACGGGATGGCCACCCGATTTCCTTTCCCAAGCAGGCGCGACCGGCTCCCGGGTGTCGCATCCGGGAAAACCACGATAGGTCTGGGTGGACGTCTCACTCCGATTCTCAGGTCCATGGAAACTTCGCTTTATCTGCCCGTCAAAGGCTTCCTCGAAGACGCAGGCTACACCGTCAAGGGCGAGGTCGGCGGTTGTGATCTCGTTGGTCTCAGCGACGGCGATCCGCCCGTGGTGGTGATCTGCGAGCTGAAGCTCAGCTTCAATCTTGAACTCATCCTGCAGGCCGTCGATCGCGCCTCGGTCGCCGACGAGGTCTGGATCGCCGCACGCGTTTCGGCCAAGGGCAAGGGTCGGGAGAGCGACAAGCGCTACCGCGATCTCTGCCGCAGGCTCGGGATCGGCATGCTTGGCATTTCCGACAAGGGGGATGTCAGCGTCATCGTCGGCTCGGTGACACCGATGCCGCGCACCAATCCGAAACGGCGGTCACGGCTGATGCGCGAGCACCAGCGGCGCAAAGGCGACCCCGCCGTTGGCGGCAGCACACGGACACCGCTGATGACGGCCTATCGGCAGCAGGCGCTGGGCTGTGCGGCCGCCTTGGCGGCAGGTCCGCTCAAGGTGCGGGAGATCAGGGCGCAGGTGCCTGAGGCCGGCAAGATCCTGCAGGCGAATGTCTATGGCTGGTTTGAACGGCATGACCGCGGCGTCTATGGCCTGACCGAGGCGGGACGCGACGCTTTGCAGCGATGGCAGCCGCCAGCCGGGTGAGCGGCTGCCTTGCGATGGCGCAAGGCGCGCCCTGCCGCATCTGTCGGGAAGGGCTGCGGCGCTCGCGCCACAAGCGAGCGCGTTGCCCCCTTGGCGATCAGTCCTGCGGGGCGTCGGTCCGCCTGACCAGCAGCTTGTCGACGCGCCGGCCGTCCATATCGATGACTTCGAAGGACCAGCCCTTGGCGGTGAAGCTGTCCCCGAGCGAGGGCAAGCGCTTGATCTGATCGATGACAAAGCCGGCGACGGTTTCGTAATCCGGGTCACCGTCGAGCGCGAAGCCCATCTCGTCGGCAAACTCGTCGATCGGCATCCAGCCGGCCACGAGAAAGGACCCGTCCTCGCGTTCCAGGAACGGAGGCTCCTCGCCGTCCTCCTCCTGGAAGACACCTGTGATCGCCTCAAGGACGTCACCTGATGTGACGATACCTTCAAAATGGCCGTATTCGTCATAGACGAGCACCATATGCGCCGGCGAGCGGCGGAGCGACTGGATGACATCCATGGCCCCGGCACGGTCCGACATGACAGGGGCATCCCGCATCAGGGCGCGGATGTCGAGATTGGTGCCCTGCAGGAAGGCATCGAGCGCGTCCTTGACGAAGACGACACCGAGAATTTCATCCGAGGCGCCGTTGCGCACCGGCAGGCGCGAGCGTTGCGAGTTGCGCAGCTGTTCGCGGATCGTATCGAGGTCATCCTCGACATCAATGACCTCAACGTCGCGGCGTGGCGTCATCAGACCACGGGCGTTGCGGTCCGCGAGACGCATGACGCCCGAGATCATCTCGGATTCCTCTTCCTCGATGACACCGGCGCTATGCGCCTCGGCGAGCACCGTGCGGATCTCCTCGTCGGTCATTCTCTCCTGCGTCTCACCCTTCTGGCCGAGCAGCGCAAGCACCCCCTTGCCGGAGGCATTGAGCAGCCAGACAAGCGGGAGGGCGACCCTGGAGAGCAGAGACATGGCGGGTGCGACCTTGGCGGCCACGGCCTCCGGCGCGCGCAGCGCGATCTGCTTGGGCACGAGTTCGCCGACGATCAGCGACAGATAGGTGATGGCGACGACGACGGAGCCGACGCCGAGGCCATCGGCCATGGTTTCGGACAGGCCCTGGACCTCAAGCCAGCCGGCGAGGCGCGCACCGAGCGTGGCGCCGGAAAAGGCGCCAGAGAGCACGCCAACCAGGGTGATGCCGATCTGGACAGTGGACAGGAAGCGGCCCGGATCTTCGGCGAGCCTGATGGCGATGGCAGCACCGCGATTGCCCTGATCGGCAAGGAGCTTGAGCCGGACCGGGCGGGAGGAGACGACGGCGAGTTCGGACATGGCGAGAACGCCGTTCACAAGCGTCAGAAAAACAACGATGGAGATTTCGGTTAACACGAGAGGTCCATTGGTTTCGCCGGGGTGCTTCGAAGCCAGGCGGCTGCGCGACCCGGGATGCCGATCAGCCGGCCAGTCCCACCGCTCCTGACCAGCGCCGGGAGGGCACTGCAGCAAACGTCGACAGCCCCATATACGGCATCAGGGCTTGTCGCTGCAACCGGATGCGAGATCAAAGTTCCGCGTCCGGACCAGAGGCCCGGACATTCGAGGCAGAAGGCACGCGTCTTCACGGGGGCCTCCTTCCTGCCAAGACAAGGCGCTGCCCGAGCCGCACGCCTGCTCCACAATCAATGCAGCGCCGCACTGGCCGCCAACCGCTCGTCCTTGTCGTGCAAGGCGTAGCGATCAACCATGTCGGCGCTCGCCTCATTGAAGCCGAGGACATCGACGTCTATGCCGGCCTTGCGGTATTTCAGCACGATCTTGTCGAGCGCCCCGACGGCTGTGATGTCCCAGAGATGGGCGGCTGTCACGTCAATGACCACCTTCTGGGCGATGTCTGAGAAATCGAAGGCGTGAATGAAGCTTTCGGCCGAGGCGAAGAAGATCTGGCCCGTGACGCGGTAGGTGACAGCCCCCGATGCCTCGTCGGCATGGCGGGTGACACGGAAGAGCTTGGCCACCTTGCCGGCGAAGAAGATGCCGGACAGCAGCACGCCGACGATGACGCCCTTGGCGAGGTCATGGGTCGCCACGACTGTCACCACGGTTGCCAGCATGACGACGGAGGACTGCCAGGGATTGCGACGCAAATCGAGAATAGAGCGCCAGGAGAAGGTGCCGATCGAGACCATGATCATGACGGCGACGAGGGCGGCCATCGGGATGATGCGGACGAGATCGTCGAGCACGACGATCAGGAAGAGCAGGAAGGCGCCAGCGACGAAGGTGGAGAGGCGCCCGCGGCCGCCCGAGGTGACATTGATGACCGACTGGCCGATCATGGCGCAGCCGCCCATGCCGCCGATCAGCGCCGAGGCGATGTTGCCCGTGCCCTGGCCAATGCATTCCTGGCTCTTGTTGCTCGGCGTGTCCGTCATGTCGTCGACGATCTGGGCTGTCAGCAAGGACTCGAGCAGGCCGACGGCGGCGAGCGTGATCGAATAGGGCAGGATGATCTGCAGTGTCTCCCAGGTGAGCGGCACCTGCGGCAGCAGGAAGACGGGCAGCGTCGAGGGCAGTTCGCCGAGATCACCGACGGTGCGCAGGTCCATGCCCGTCCACCAGGCAAGCGTCGTCAGGACCGCGATGGCGACGAGCGGCGACGGGATCGCCTTGGTCACATAGGGGAAGAGATAGATGATCCCCAGGCCGCCGGCGATCATGGCATAGGTCAGGCCTGGGACGCCGATCAGTTCCGGCAGCTGCGCCATGAAGATCAGGATGGCGAGCGCGTTGACGAAGCCGGTGATGACCGAGCGCGAGACGAAGCGCATGACCCGCCCGAGCTTCAGGAAGCCGGCGAGGATCTGGATGAGACCCATCAGGATGGTGGCGGCGAAGAGATATTGCAGCCCGTGTTCCTTGACCAGCGTCACCATGATGACGGCGGTGGCAGCGGTGGCGGCCGAGATCATGCCGGGACGCCCGCCGACAAAGGCGGCGACGCAGGCAATCGCAAAGGAGGCATAGAGGCCGACCTTGGGGTCAACGCCGGCGATGACCGAGAAGCCGATCGCCTCTGGGATGAGGGCGAGCGCCACGACGATGCCAGACAGGATATCCCCACGGATGTTGGAGAACCACTCGCGGCGGTAGTTGATGAAGGTTTGCATTGTTGATTTTTCACAGTTGTTGCAACGGTCCGAGCAGGTCTCGGTCCTGGAAGGGGCAATGGGTTGCGTTGCTGTGTTGTCTGGCGGATCGGCGGCCAGAAGAGCCACCCGGGGTTTCACCGGGTCCTTGTGGATGGCTTTCGTGTAGCCGAAAGCCTGCGGCGGCGCAACAATAGCGGGCTGCCTTGCAGACACCGCTGCTCGCCAGAGGCGGTGCAAAACAAGAAAGGCGGCCCTTGCGGAGCCGCCTTTCTGCCTCGGGAGGAGCCGCCCGTCAGGGGCGGTAGATCTGGTCGAAGACACCGCCCTCGCCAAAATGCTCGGCCTGCGCCCTGCTCCAGCCGCCAAACAGCGGGTCGTCGATGGTGACGAGATCGAGCTTCGGCAGCGCCGGGCCGGAGCCCGATGGCACGAGCTCGGGGCGCGACGGGCGGTAGAAGTGTTTGGCCGCGATCTGCTGGCCTTCCGGCGAATAGAGATATTGCAGATAGGCTTCGGCCTCCTTGCGTGTGCCCTTCCGGTCGACATTGTGGTCAACCACGGCGACCGGGGGTTCGGCGAGGATCGAGCGCGACGGCATGACGATCTCGAAGCTATCGGCGCCGAATTCCTCGCCGGCGAGATAGGCCTCGTTTTCCCAGGAGATCAGCACGTCGCCGATCTCGCGCTGGGCAAAGCTGGTGAGCGAACCACGGGCGCCGGTATCGAGAACCGGGACGCGGCGGTAGATCTCGGCGACATAGGCGCGGATCTTCTCCTGGTCGCCGGAAAACTCCCGGTCGGCCCAGGCCCAGGCGGCAAGATAGTTCCAGCGGGCGCCGCCTGATGTCTTGGGATTGGGGGTGACGATCTGCACGTCGCCCTTGACCAGGTCACCCCAGTCCTTGATGCCCTTCGGATTGCCCTTGCGCACCAGGAAGACGATGGTGGAGGTATAGGGGGCGGAATTGTTGGGCAAGCGCTGGCGCCAATCCGGCGCAACCAGCTTTGCACGCTCGGCGATGATGTCGATATCGCTCTGCAAAGCGAGCGTCACGACATCGGCGTCAAGCCCTTCGATGACCGCACGGGCCTGACGGCCCGAGCCGGCATGCGACTGGTCGATCGTGATGGTCTCGCCCGTCTGGGCCAACCAGTGACGGGCGAAGGCGGCGTTGTAATCCTGGTAGAATTCACGCGTCGGATCATAGGACACGTTGAGAAGCTCTGTCCCTTTTGCCGGCATCACCAGACCGGTCGACAGGCTCAGGCCAACCAGGAATGCTGCAAGATGTTTTCCCATGCCCGTCATCGTCGGTGCCTCCTCGCTGGCGTTAACGATTTTAGACTACCGAACAGGTCGTCTTAGTCAACGTGGCCGCGAAAATAGCAAAACGGTTCTCCACGCGCCCCGCATCAGCGATACGGGCATGCTCCGCCCTCGGGTCATGTCGGGCAAGCGCTTCTGCCGAAACCCGCTTCCGCAGAATTTTATGAATGAGGCCCGAGGAGGCGGACGGGCGAGACTCGCCGCTGCAGAAAAGATCGGCATATGCCTCCGCATCGCGCCTCAGAAGGAGGCAGTTTCATCCCCGCCCGGACCGCAATTCCTCCCCCGAACAGCCCCTCCGGCGATGAAACAACAGTCACAAAAGGGTGATTGCAATAAAAAACGATCGTTGTTCACCATAGTTAAATAGTAGCAAACTTCCGACCTAACCCATTGTTTTCATACACCACAAATTTCAAGTGCCAAACAGGATACCGGGTATTTTCACCGAACCAATCAGTTCGATTGCGCGCAAAGGGCTATTGCATTCCCAATCAGAATGCGCCAAATACATCTCATCGAACCGAGCAGTTCGATTTGCACGGTTCAAAAAAGGTACACGACAATGAAGTTCATCGCAGCAGCACTCCTCACATCCCTCGCAGGCGCTTCGGCCGCTTTCGCGCTGGAGCCAGTCCCGGGCTCCATCACCTATGGCGGTGCGCAGCCAAGGCTCGAACAGGCACCGGCCGGTTCGAACTTCTTCCACACCTTCTATCTCAACGGACACGAAGTCCATGAGATCTACAAGGTGAATGCAGACCGGTCCGTCGCGCTTGTCTCCCGCACAGTCGCAAACGACTGACGCGGGGCACAGGACGGCCCTCCCCCCGCCCTGAAAGACTGACCACAGACAGCATACCCCCAGACAGCAGACCATAGACAAATCACAGACAAACCACGACCAACAACACAATCATGAGCTGAATACGAAGCGTATCGCTCAATCCAGAATAAGGAAACAAGACCATGAAGACCATCATCTCTGCCGCCCTCATCGCCCTCGCTGCCGGCACGTCTGCCTTCGCCGCGATCCAGCCGATCCCGGGCTCGCTCACCTATGACAACGCAAACGTCCAGCTCGAAAAGGCTCCTGCCGGTTCGACCTTCCTCCACACCTTCGCCAATGGCGACGGCCGTGATGTCCGCGAAGTCTACAAGGTCAATGCCGACAAGTCGGTCACCCTGGTGACCCGCTCGGTCTCCAACGCTTCCTAATCGAAGCATCCCAACTCGCGCCTCCCAAGACGCAAAACCATCCAGCGGCAGGCTCGCCCCTCTCCCCCGGCTCCGAGCCGCCGCCCCAAAACGCACACAAGGAACACGATCATGAAGACCATTCTCTCTGCCGCCCTCATCGCCCTCGCTGCCGGCACTTCTGCCTTCGCCGCCATCCAGCCGATCCCGGGCTCGCTCACCTATGACAACGCCAATGTCCAGCTCGAAAAGGCACCTGCCGGCTCGACCTTCCTCCACACCTTCGCCAATGGCGACGGCCGTGATGTCCGCGAAGTCTACAAGGTCAATGCCGACAAGTCGGTGACCCTGGTGACCCGCTCGGTCTCCAACGCTTCCTAATCGAAGCATCCCAACTCGCGCCTCCCAAGACGCAAAACCCTTCGGCGGCAGGCTCGGTCCCCTCTCCCCCGCCCCACTGAGCCGCCGCCACACCCAACGCACACAAGGAACACGATCATGAAGACCATTCTCTCTGCCGCCCTCATCGCCCTCGCTGCCGGCACGTCTGCCTTCGCCGCGATCCAGCCGATCCCGGGCTCGCTCACCTATGACAACGCAAACGTCCAGCTCGAAAAGGCACCTGCCGGTTCGACCTTCCTCCACACCTTCGCCAATGGCGACGGCCGTGATGTCCGCGAAGTCTACAAGGTCAATGCCGACAAGTCGGTCACCCTGGTGACCCGCTCGGTCTCCAACGCTTCCTAATCGAAGCATCCCAACTCGCGCCTCCCAAGACGCAAAACCATCCAGCGGCAGGCTCGCCCCTCTCCCCCGGCTCCGAGCCGCCGCCCCAAAACGCACAAAAGGAAACAAGACCATGAAGACCATCATCTCTGCCGCCCTCATCGCCCTCGCTGCCGGCACGTCTGCCTTCGCTGCGATCCAGCCGATCCCGGGCTCGCTCACCTATGACAACGCAAACGTCCAGCTCGAAAAGGCTCCTGCCGGCTCGACCGTCCTGCACACCTTCGCCAATGGCGACGGCCGTGATGTCCGCGAAGTCTACAAGGTCAATGCCGACAAGTCGGTGACCCTGGTGACCCGCTCGGTCTCCAACGCTTCCTAATCGAAGCATCCCAACTCGCGCCTCCCAAGACGCAAAACCATCCAGCGGCAAACTCGCCCCTCTCCCCCGGCTCCGAGCCGCCGCCCCAAAACGCACAAAAGGAACACGATCATGAAGACCATCATCTCTGCCGCCCTCATCGCCCTCGCTGCCGGCACGTCTGCCTTCGCCGCGATCCAGCCGATCCCGGGCTCACTCACCTATGACAACGCAAACGTCCAGCTCGAAAAGGCTCCTGCCGGCTCGACCTTCCTCCACACCTTCGCCAATGGCGACGGCCGTGATGTCCGCGAAGTCTACAAGGTCAATGCCGACAAGTCGGTGACCCTGGTGACCCGCTCGGTTTCCAACGCTTCCTAATCGAAGCATCCCAACTCGCGCCTCCCAAGACGCAAAACCATCCAGCGGCAGGCTCGCCCCTCTCCCCCGGCTCCGAGCCGCCGCCCCAAAACGCACAAAAGGAACACGATCATGAAGACCATCATCTCTGCCGCCCTCATCGCCCTCGCTGCCGGCACGTCTGCCTTCGCTGCGATCCAGCCGATCCCGGGCTCGCTCACCTATGACAACGCAAACGTCCAGCTCGAAAAGGCTCCTGCCGGCTCGACCGTCCTGCACACCTTCGCCAATGGCGACGGCCGTGATGTCCGCGAAGTCTACAAGGTCAATGCCGACAAGTCGGTCACCCTGGTGACCCGCTCGGTCTCCAACGCCTCCTGATTATCCAAGGGTGCGTGGTGGGCCTCGGGGCTTCGGCCCCGGGGCCTTTTTTGTTCTCTGGAAACGTGAAAGCCCCCGGCGGGATCTCCGCTCAGTGGGGAGTATCGCCGGCATTTGCGGCGGCATCGGCCAGACTGGTCGTCAACAGCACGGCACGGGTCTCGTCGGCCACGCGGGCGAAGACGCGGCGGATCTCGCAATCGGTCTCGCCGTCGCAATCCTCGCAGGGGCGATAGGCTGTCAGCGACAGACACGGCAAGGGCGCGACGGGGCCGTCGATCAGGCGCAGCACTTCGCCATAGGTGATGTCGCTCGCCGGCCGCAGCAGCAGATAGCCGCCCTGCTTGCCGCGCCGGCTCTCGACCATGCCGCCACGTTTCAGATCGAGCATGATCTGCTCGAGAAATTTCTTCGGGATTTTCTGCTGTTCGGCAATCTCGGGGATCTGGATGGGTTCGCCCGGCTCGGCGCGAGCGAGAAGTGTCAGCGCCCGGAGCGCATATTTGGCTTTCTGCGTGATCATCCGGCTTATCCTGCGGCCTGCGGCTGCCCGCTTGCTGGGCAGGCCATAGCGCAAATCGCCGGCGCGTTCAAATGGCAAGAACGGGCAGCCCCGACAGGAATTGCCGCGAATTACTCCGCTCATGGAGATATTTGCTCACCCGCGCCGTTTGCGCGGAAGGCGTTTTCTATCCTGCCAGGCACCTTTCCGGGATAATGCCGCCAAGAGCAGGGACCTTATGATGACCATTGAACATTCCCGACACTTGGCGGCACAACTGGACCAGCAGTTGGCCTCCGTCGATCTGACAGAACGCCTGCGCATCGTCGCGGGTCTCGACGGCCGCTCCGTCTTCACCACGTCGCTCGGCATCGAGGATCAGGTGATCACAGCGGCCATCGGGCTCGCGGGGCTGCCGATCGACGTCTCCACATTGGAAACCGGACGCCTGTTCAAGGAGACGGTAGACCTGATCGCCGAGACGGAGGAACGCTTCGGCGTGGCCATCCATCGCTTTCACCCGAAGCAGGACGAAATCGACGCCTATGCGGCGAAGTATGGCGTCAACGGCTTTTATGAAAGCGTCGAGGCGCGGCATGCCTGCTGTCATGTGCGCAAGCTGGTTCCCTTGGCAGAGGCGCTTTCCGGCGCCCGCTTCTGGATCACCGGTTTGCGCCGCTCGCAGTCGGGCAACCGAGCTGCCACACCCTTTGCCGAATATGACGCCGAGCGCGATCTGATCAAGGTGAACCCGCTGGCCGACTGGTCGCTCGAGGACATCAACACTTACGTCGAGGCCGAGAGCGTGCCGGTCAATCCGCTGCATGCCCGGGGCTATCCGTCGATCGGCTGCGAGCCCTGTACGCGCGCGATCAAGCCGGGCGAGCCGGAACGCGCCGGGCGCTGGTGGTGGGAGAATGACGAGAAGCGCGAATGCGGGTTGCACGTGCCGGAGGCGGCAGCGTCTTCGGTGCCGACGCCGGCTTGAACTGGAACGAGAATTCACCCCCCTCTGTCACTTCGTGACATCTTCCCCACAAGGGGGGAGAGCGGAGCGCCAGACAGCCGCCTTCCTGCCGATATGGGGCAAGAGCAGCGGCAACCGTTCTCCCCCCTTGTGGGGGAGATGCCGGCAGGCAGAGGGGGGTGCCACGAAATGCCATCGCTAATGGCCATCAAGGCAGACAGAAGACCATGCACACACACACATCCGAATTCGATCCGCATTCCAAGGATCCCGTCACCAAGCCGCCGCTCGATCCGCATCTGAAGGCGCTGGAAAACGAGGCGATCCACATCTTCCGCGAAGTGGCGGCCGAGTTTGAAAAGCCTGTGATGCTCTATTCAATCGGCAAGGACTCGTCGGTTCTCCTGCACCTGGCGCGCAAGGCCTTCTTCCCCGGTCGCGTGCCCTTCCCGCTGATCCATATCGATACTGGCTGGAAGTTCCCGGAAATGATCGCGTTTCGTGACGCGACGGCGGAGAAGTTCGATCTTGACCTGATCGTGCATACCAATCCGCGCGGCAAGGAAGAAGGCATCGGCCCGTTCAGCCATGGCTCTTCCTATCATACCGACGTGATGAAGACGGAAGCGCTGCGCCAGGCGCTCGACGCCGGCAAGTATGACGCAGCCTTTGGCGGCGCGCGGCGCGACGAGGAAGCCTCCCGCGCCAAGGAGCGCATCTATTCCTTCCGCACGCCCGACCACAAATGGGATCCGCGCAACCAGCGTCCGGAACTGTGGAACATCTATAACGGCATGATCCGCCGGGGTGAAAGCGTGCGCGCCTTCCCGCTGTCGAACTGGACCGAAGTCGACATCTGGCGCTACATCCAGGCTGAAAATATCGAACTGCCGCCGCTCTACTATGCGAAGAAGCAGAAATACGTCGAGCGCGACGGCATGCTGATGTGGGCTGGGGATCCGCGCTTCGAGCCGCTTCCCGGCGAAGAGATCCAGGAAGGCATGTTGCGTTTCCGCACACTCGGCTGCTGGCCGCTCACCGGCGGCATCCGCTCCCATGCGACGACCCTCGACGAGGTTATCGCCGAACTCGAAATCGCCACCGTCTCCGAACGCCAGGGCCGCGCCATCGACCGCGACCAGGCCGGATCGATGGAAAAGAAGAAGCGCGAAGGATATTTCTGATGACTGCTCCTGCCACTCTCGCCGTCGTCTCCGACGCACCTCACACCGAAGCCGCACCGGTCATTCGCGACTCGCGTCCCCTTCGTCTCATCACCTGCGGCTCCGTCGATGACGGCAAGTCGACGCTGATCGGGCGTCTGCTCTGGGATACCAAGGCCGTCAAGGAAGACCAGGCGGCGACCCTGCGCCGCGATTCCGGCCAGCAGAACGATCTCGGCCTGCCGGATTTCGCGCTTCTGCTCGATGGCCTCCAGGCCGAGCGCGAACAGGGCATCACCATCGATGTCGCCTATCGCTATTTCGCCACCGACCGCCGCTCCTTCATCGTCGCCGACACGCCCGGCCATGAGCAGTATACCCGCAACATGGCAACCGGTGCCTCGACGGCGGATCTGGCGATCCTGCTGGTCGACGCCCGCGCCGGCCTGCTGGAACAGACCCGCCGCCATGCGACCATCGCCTCGCTGATGGGCATCAAGCAGTTCGTGCTGGCGGTGAACAAGTTCGACCTCGTCTCCTACGACAAGGCCGTGTTCGACCAGATCAGCACCGAATTCAAGGCACTGGCGCTGACGCTTGGCGTGCGCCAGGTGACCGCGATCCCGATGTCGGCGCTGAAGGGCGAAAATGTCGTCTATTCCGGCAAGTCGGTCATTCCGTGGTATGAAGGCCCGACGCTGGTCGAGACGCTGGAACTGGCCACGCTACGCTCCGGCCAGTCGACAGGCTTCCGCCTGCCCGTGCAGCGCGTTTCGCGTCCGGGCGAAAGCTTTCGCGGCTATCAGGGCACGGTGGCCGGCGGCGCGGTGAAGCCCGGCGACAGCGTCGCCATCCTGCCCTCCGGCCAGGTGGCCAATGTCAAGCAGATCGTCACCTTCGACCTGGTGCGCAATGCGGCCGTCGCCGGTGACGCGATCACGCTGGTGCTCGACCGTCAGGTGGATGTGGCGCGCGGCGACATGATCGTTTCGCTCGACGCCCAGCCGCAGACGGGGCTCTCCTTCGACGCGCAGCTTGTTGCGCTGCAGCCGGACGGCATCGTGCAGGGCAAGCGCTACTGGCTGAAGGCTGGTTCGCGCCGCCAGCGCGTCCAGGTGGAGCCGGTGCAGCAGCTGGAACTGAAGACCGGCAAATGGCTGCCCGCCGAGATGCTGCAAATGAATGCGATCGGCAAGGTGCATCTTTCCTTCGACGAGACCGCGATCTTTGATCCATACGAACAAAACCGCGGCACTGGCGCCTTCATCCTGATTGACCCCGACACCAACAATACGGTGGCCGGCGGCATGATCACCGCAAGGCGCAGTGAGCTTGGCGGGCTGAACGCCCATGAAGGCCGGGTAATCCTGTCGCTGCCATCAGATCTTGCCGAGCAGCTGCTGGCGACCGAGCTTCTGGCCAACCGCCGCGACGAAGTCGAGACGCGCCGCCTGACAACGGCTGCCGCCCGGCAGTTGCTGGACGACATCGACGGCTAAGGCCTGAGAAACCCGTCTCCGATCCGACGGCCCGCCTCGCGCGGGCCGTTTGTTGTTTGCCTGCAAGACACGGTGCAGTGGGTTTTCTTCTGAAAACCTTACGCTAATATGGCGATGTATCTGTGCTGGGGTTCGCATGCGTCGAGACGAGAATGGGAATGGCGAGACCCTGCTCTCTCTCGCTGACACACTGGCCGAAAGCGGGTTGTCGAAACTTGTGCTGCATGCCTGGGAGCGGCGTTACGGCTTCAAGCCGGCCAATCGCAGTGCAAGCGGACGACGTTTTTATACAGCAGGTCAAGTGGAGCGGCTGCGGCAGCTAAAGACCTGCAGCGATGCCGGTTACCGGATCGGAGCGCTGATGCCGCTGACGCCCGAGGCCCTGTTGCGGCTCCATGAGCAGGTGACCGCCACGCAGGGGATGGCGGAAATCGTCGAAGCCGCAGAGGCCCTGGACAACGACACCCTGCAGCACATGCTGCAGGCGCGAGCCGAGGCTCAGGACCCGGAAACCTTCATCCGTCGCACCGCCCTGCCGCTCATGCACGAGATCGGTGCCCGCTGGGCAGCCGGCCGCCTCTCGATCGCGGCGGAACACATGACCACGGCACAGATCAAGCGGATCCTCGGCAGCATGTTCGATCGATGCGTGCCGCCCCCCCGGGATGCCCCACGCCTGATCGCCACCACGCCCGAGCGGGAGGAGCACGACATCGGCGCGCTGATCGTGACGCTTATCGCGCGGCTGCACGGGTGGAACGCCCTGTTTCTCGGCGCCAGCCTGCCCGCCGAGGAAGTGGCAGAGGCAGCCCATCGCCGGCAGGCGCGCGTTGTCTGCCTCAGTGCGCTGACAGGACGGGGCAAAGCTCTGGAACGGCATCTGCTCGATCTCAGGACAAAGCTGACGGCAACCATCGGCATCTGGATCGGCGGCTATGCCTATAGCTCGCTGCAGCCGATTGCGGGCACAACATTCCTCGCCGATCTCGACGCCTTCACTGCAGCGCTCTCCGAGGAAGCCAGCATGCTGCCTCTGGCGGTCTGAGGATCACGCCTCACCTTACCAGACACCACATCCATCGGAGAGGCATCACGCCTGCCTTGCGGTGGAGCCGCGTTGAACAAGCTGGTAGCCAAGGTCGACCAGCTTCGGCGGCGGTGCGCCACTGCCGGCCGCACGGATGATCATATCGACGGCACGGTAGCCAATCTCGTAGCGCGGCACCCGGACCGAGGTGATCGCCGGGAAGGCGAAACCGGCATAGTCGAGATCGTTGAAGCCGCAGATACCGAAGTCCAGGGGGACGGAGAGACCACGACGCTGACATTCGAACAGCGCGCCGAGCGCAATGTCGTCATTGTGGCAGAAAGCGGCATCGGCATCCGGAAACTCAGCCTTCAGGCGGCCGAGCAGATGACAGCCAAGGCCGACGCTGCTCTGGCTGTCGATCGACAGCACCAGCGCGGGATCGAAGAGCCCGGCCTCCTCAAGCACGGCCTGATAGCCTTCGAGACGCCGGCGGGCGCGGAAATCCCAGGCCCCACCCAAGAGGGCGATCCGGCGATAGCCGCGTTCCAGCAGATGCCGCGTGGCCGTTTCGGCGGCGAGCCGATGATCGATGCCGACGGCCATGTCGGAGGGTTGACGGCTGACATCCATGATCTCGACGACCGGACAGGGCGCTCGCCGCAACAACTCATCGATGGCGAGATCACCGATCTGGCCGACATGGATCAGACCCGCAGGGTTCTGGGAGAGAAAGAAGCGCAACAGCCGGAGCTGATCCTCGGCATTGGTGTCGGAACTTGCATATTGGATGCGCAGATCTGATGGGCGTACCCGGTCCTCGATGCCGCGGATCACGGCCAGGAAGGAATGGCTCGTGAGTGCCGGCGAAACAACACCGATGAGGCCGCTGTTCTTGCTGGCAAGGGCCCTTGCCGCAAGATCCGGCACATACCCCATATCCTCGACCACCTTCAGGATGGCTTCCCGAAGCGGAGGCGACACTTTTTCCGGATCGCGTAGCGCCCGTGAGACGGTGATCGCGCTGACACCTGCATTCTGCGCAACGTCCGACAGCGTGACCTTGTCCTGACGCTGCCGACGCCTTCTCGTTCCTGGTATCATGCCCACCGAGCCCGCCGACTACAATCCATGGTGGAATATCACAAATCAGACAAATGTAACCCGCAACACTCCCATGCAAGTGAAGATAGCCTAATCTTTTTTTGTTAGCAATGATTTGCGGCGAATATTAACGGTTTGCCACAGGTGGCGGCGATGACTATTCACTACCATTGTTTGCAATCAATACAACTTGAGGCTTGAGATGCGGGTAGATCTGGCAAATCCCATAGGTGGGGGAACGCAGGGATACAATGCGCACAGATCCGCCTAGCCCAAACATCATGGTGATGAATTTCAGGAATTTTTCGGGATTTTCGGGAGACTAGACTGGTCGGAGTGGAGTGATTCGAACACTCGACCCCCACGTCCCGAACGTGGTGCGCTACCAGACTGCGCTACACTCCGTGACCAGCGGCGCCTCTATAGACCAGCGATTTTCGTTGCACAAGCGTGGAAACGCAAATTCGCGGAAGAAAGTTGAAGTTTTCGTGACGGACCGCCGCATACTACTGATTTCACTGGGGGAATGGCCGAAGCCTGATGTCGGGCCGCAATCGATCTGCAACGATCGCAGCAAGCGGAACAGGGAACAGAAGTCGGCGGTGCTCGTTGCGCAGATGTCACCCACAACAATTTTGCACGCGGATGCGCACCGGTACGTTTCTTGCATCGCGATTTCGCAGTAAAGCAGTCGCGGGACAGAGACCGCCAGGGCTGCAGACAAACGGATGCTGGCACTTCCCATTCATGGGGTTCAGGGACAATGACAATGAATTTGCGGACAAGCACCACAACGGGACTGATCGCGGCGCTTTGCCTGGCAGTTGCCGGCTGCACCACGACGGGCACACCGAAAAACGAGATCGAGACGCGCTGGAACGGCCAACAGGCAGGCGCCTTCTTCGCCAAGTTCGGCCCGCCGGTCTCGGATGCCGCCTCGGGCGCTTCGACGCTCTACACCTGGCGCGGTGGCTTCAACACCCGCGTCGTACCCGCGACCTACGAGGACCTCGGCGACGGTAAGAAAGGCAAGCTTCTGACCCGGGCACGGACGGAGTATCTGCGCTGCGAGGTACAGCTTACCGTATCGTCCGACTATATCATCCGTGGGGTGCGCACGGTGGTCGATCGCCCGGGTACGAACGGTGGCAAGAGCTATTGCGCGGAATTCCTGACGGCCAGCTGAAACCCTCCGTCAGCAAGATCAGAGCCTCCGGCCGAAAGGTACGGGGGCTTTTTCATGTCTGCAGACGGAAGATAGTCACATTAATGGCGCTCTGGGGACTGCTGTCCCTCGCCGTCCGGGCCTCATGCCCCCGGGACGCCCGGTCGAAGGCGAATACGGGAGAGCGCCGTGGATGACGCCCTCCCCGATACGCAATACAGAAACCGAGCGCTTCGCGACGCATTACCTTGGTGGAAGCGAGTTCTATATACAGAGATCAAGGTTAACAGTTGGCTTACAGCGCAAAGAATTTATGGTTAACTTTCAGTGACCTAGCCGGAGACGTCCGAATCGGTCACCCGCCCTCCACCAAAGCTCGAAAAGCCTTGAAAACCAGCGCACGCAGCGTTTCGTGATCATCTCAGCACTTGACGATGTTCTTGTTTTGTTCAAGATCGTCGCCATGACCCGGACAATCGACACACTCGGAAAAGCGCTGCGCCATAACATGCTGGTGGTCGCCACCTGTCGCGACTGCCAACGCCAGGCGCGGTTCACGGCATCCGATCTCGCCAAGTTCTACGGCCAGGGCCGCGACCCCCATTCGCTGAAGTTCCGCTGCACCCATTGCGACAACAGGAACTGCAAGGTGACGATCATGGACAATCCCTATGATCGCACGCCAGAGACGGTGGTCTGGCGACCGGTGAAGATCAGGCTGTGATACGCCCGAGGGGCCGGCAGCGAAGCCTGAGGAGCATGACCTGCCGATCAACGCAGGACCGGATAGCCGGCAGCAATCGCGACCTGCTCATGCTCAAGCAGGATGTCATAGGCCCCTTCCTCCAGCACGAGCACGTCCGTCAGCCCAAGGGTCGCGCGCGCATCGGCAAGCTCCGGGGCGGTGATTGCGGCGCGCAAGGCGGCGCGGAGGCCGGCAAGCTCTCCATCCGTGGCGGAGAGCCGGGTAATGAAGGGAAGATTGGGGCCGGACGGCGTCTCTGCGAGGATCGCGAGCCCCTCCAGACGCTCCGGGGCGTGGCGGTGCAGGAGATCGTAGGTGATGCAGTCGATGGCCGCGAGATCGGCATCGCCGCAGCGCACGGCCGCCATGCTGGCCAGGTGGCCGCCGGTCTCGAGCAGACCTGAGAAAAACGGCCGCCCACCGGCATGGGGGGCGACGGCGGCGCGCAGGAGATTGTAGCCGGAATTGCTGCCCTGCTCGTTGAGCGCGACCCTGAGACCAGCGCAGGCGGCAAGGCTCGCCGGAGCATCCTTCGCCCGCGTGACGATGACGCTGCGCATGGTTGGCCCGTCGCAGCCGGGTGCAACATAGACAGGGGTGGCAACGAGACGCACCCTGCCCCTCAGGTGCTTGACGAAGGGAAAGCCGCAGGTCTGGGCGATGAGCAGGCGCGGATCGAGCCAGGCCTCATGATGGGGCATTTCTTCATCGAGGTTCTCGGGCACGCCGGAAAGGCCCTGATCGCGCAGATGGTCGCGCAGGAAGACCCAGACTGCCCGTTGCGCCTGGAGCACCACTGATGGTGCGACATACATCGCAAGGCTTGCGAGCCTCGTCTCTGCCGCGCCGCTCAGGAGTGCCTCGGATGGGTGGGGCGGTCATGCTGGCGGAACAGAAATCGGCGGGCGACATCGAGATAGCCGCGATAGACCAGCCCGCCGTTCAGGCGCACGAGGAAATCGCGATGCCGCTCGTAGATGCCGGGCAGCATGTACCAGGGCAGTGCCGGCACACGGTGATGCAGCACATGCAGGTTGTTGTAGAGGAACAGCAGACCGAAGAGCGGGCTCCTCTCGACGATGGCCGTCCGCTCCTCGTGGTTGTCGGCAAACCGGTGCTCCGCATAGGAGCGCAGGCGCGAGAGCGCCGTGCCGCAATAGACGAAGCCGAAGAAGAAAAGCAGGAAAGGCATGTCGCAGACGACGAGCACCCACCAGAGGACTGCGGCGACGCCGAGCACGTGCCAGACCCAGAGACGACGGCTATCGCCCTCGCCGCGGATCACCTTGACGGCCTCATGCCAGAGGAAAGAGCCGAGGATGATGGCGGGTCCGACCGTCAGGCGACCGATCAGCGTCAGGTTGAATTCGCGCAGCGTGCGGCCGAACCAACCGAAGCGATCCCAGTCCTGGCTGGTGAAATAATAGGATTCCGGATCCTCGATCGGATCGGTCAGGTGCTCGTCGCGGTGATGGGCGAGATGGCTCTGCTTGTACACATGATAGGGCAGCCAGAGCGAAATCGGCGGGACGCCGATTGCATCGTTGATCCAGACATGGCGGGTCGGATGATTGTGGATGACCTCGTGCTGCAGCGAACCGTGCCAGGCAATCAACCAGGCCCCTGCTGGCACCAGGATCAGAAGCGGGATGTCGCGCCAGAAATATGTGACGGCAAGAAAGCCCCCGTAGATCAGAAAGGCCAATGCGACGGTCGGCCATTCGATGCGCGCGATGCGCGGTATTGCGATCTCACCCTCGGCAAGATGTGCCATGCAGTCCCCGTAAACGAATCCTCATGGAAGGACAGATTAGCTGATTTGTGCGCGATGCGATGGAGTAAAAGCGGCGCGGGACGGCGCGAAAACAGCAGAAAACGGCGCATATCTGCCAAAAAAGGCAGTCCCCTGGCCGGAAAGGCCGCGAGGTGGCATGCAAAGGGAGCGGGCCAGACACGCCGATCGCGACGATTGCCACTGTCGGGCTAATCGGCTAGAGCGAAAGCTTCCTCTGTCCGTCAAATTTAAACCGGTGATGTCGAACGCCCCATGGTTGCAGATGCCAAGAGCCATCTTGAGGTTTTCCTCGAGAACAGAGCGGCCCTGGTGGATTATGCTGCCCGGCTGCTGGGCTCGCGCGACCAGGCGGAAGACATCGTTCAGGACGCGTTTCTGCGGCTGAAACCGGTGGACAGCGAGGACTACACCCCGCGCCAGGTGCTCGCCTATCTCTACAGCATCGTGCGCAACCTCGTCTTCGACGCGATGAAGCGGCGCACGATCGAAGCCCGCGGGCGCGAGGTCGATCCACCCTTCTGGATCTTGCCGCAGGATCCCGGCTCGCCGGAAGAGTCGGTTCTCTTCGCTGACCAGGCACGGGTCGCCTCCCGGGCACTGGACGCGCTGCCGCCCGAGACCCGCCGCGCGATCGAGCTTTACCGGATGGAAGGATGGACACTGGAGGCAATCGCTGCCGAGTTGAAGATCTCGGTGGCGACGGCCCACCGGATGATCCGCGGCGGCATGGTGAAGATCGCGCTGTCGCTGGACAGGGCCACGCACTGAATTCATGACGGGCAAAAATACCGGGGGACGCATGAAAAAAAGCAGCGGGTCAATCGTATATCCAGCAGCCACAGATGAGTTCGCCGCAGATGCGGGCACGTCTTGCGGCCACGCCGGGTGCTGCCCCGACGCGGCGGCGCAACAACGAAGCAATCAGGGAACAGCCGGCCGGTGAGCGTCACGGATCAGCCACAACAGCAGGACGAATTGCTTCTCGAAGAGGCGATGGACTGGCTCATGCGTCTGCGCGATGCGCCGACCGACCCTGAACTCATCACCGAATGGGAGAGCTGGCTGCAGGCCTCCGATGCCCATGCGGCCGCCTGGACACGGATCTGTCGCACCTGGGCGGCGCTTGGCGAGGGGCCCACAGCATCGCCGGCCCCGGACGTACGCAGTCCAACGCATCAGGCACTGCAAAGGGCAACGGATGCGGAGCGGCACCAAAGGGCGCAGTTCCCGCGCCGCAGCTTCGGGCTCGCAGCCGCCGCCCTGCTCTCCATCGTGATCGTCGCCTCAGTCTTCGGCCCCGACCTGCGGATCCGCATGGAGGCGGATTTCCGCACCGGCACCGGCGAGACCGAGATGGTGACGCTCGCCGATGGATCGCGGGTGACGCTGGCACCTCAAACGGCGCTGGCCGACGATTTCGACGGCCTGTCCCGCCAGGTGCGGCTGCTTTCGGGCGAAGCCTATTTCGAGGTCGAACGCGATGCGGAACGGCCATTCGTGGTCGAGGCCCGGGATGCTTCGGTGCGCGTGCTCGGCACCGCCTTCAGCGTGCGCGACACGGGCCAGGGAACACGCGTCGAACTCGCCCATGGCGCCATCGCGCTCAGTGTTCAGGGTGCGGCCAACGGCGACGAGATCGTGCTTGCCCCCGGCGATGTCGTGACCGTCGACCGCCGGCAGGGCAAGGCGGAACGCAGTCATGTCGATCCCGGCGAAATCGCGCTCTGGCGGGAGGGCCGCCTGTCGGTCACCGATCAGGCATTCGCCGATGTGGTGGGCCTCATCCAGCGCCAGCACGACGCCTGGATCGTCGTGGCCGACAGCAGCGTGGCGTCGCTGCGGGTAACAGGCCTGTACGATCTCGACGATCCCGACAAGGCGCTCTCGGCGCTGGCCGCACCCTTCGGATTGAAGGTCCGGGCCGTTTCACCCTATCTGCGGGTGATCTCTCAATATTGAAATTAACATTTAATTTCATAGCCTTGATTGTTTTTTCGCGAATTGATCGCAAAAAGATGAATGTTGTCTGAAAAACTTGTCTTTTTCACTCGTATTTACCCTTGAACGCGGCCATGAGCCGGTTTCTGTATGGGGACGAGTATGACTGCTACGAGACTTTCCACGGATCGCGACGCCTTGATCAGAGCTGCGTCGCGCCGCCTTCTGACCACAACAGCCTGCGCCCTGGCGCTTCTGGCGGGGCCCTCCAGCCTGCCCGCCCTGGCGCAGACGGCGGTCGAGACCGCCGCGACGCGGACCTATGACATTCCGGCACAGCCGCTCGCCAATGCGCTGAAGGCCTTCGGCCGGCAGTCGGGTCTGCAGGTGTCGCTGGCGGCAGAGGCTGCCCGTGGTGCGAACTCGGCCGCCGTTTCCGGCAGCCTGACGGCAGATGCTGCCCTGGCCCGCCTGCTTGCCGGCACCGGCCTCACCTATCGCATCAGCAACGGCATTGTCGTGGTCGGCGACCAGTCGTCTGCCGCCACCGGTGGCGCACCGGCTGCTGACGGATCGACCACGATCGGCGAGATCACCGTGACCGGTCAGGGCGCGGCCACAAGCGTCAGTTCGGTCAATATCGGCGCCGAACAGCTCGAAGCCCGCAATCCGGCCAGCATCGCCGATGTCTTCCGCGACGAGGCGGGTGTGAGCGTCGGAAGTTCGATTCCGACCTCGCAGAAGGTCTATGTCAACGGTCTGGAAGAGACGACGCTGGCGGTCACCATCGACGGCAGCCGGCAGAACAACCGCGTCTTTCACCACAATGCCACCACCCTGATCGACCCCTCGCTGCTGAAGGCGGTTGATGTCGACGCGGGTATCGCACCCGCCGATGTCGGGCCGGGCGCCTTGGCCGGCTCGATCGCCTATGAGACGAAGGATGTGAAGGACCTGCTGACCGAAGACGGCTTCGGCGGCATGGTGTCGGAAACCTACAATTCGAACAGCCAGACATTCACCACCGGCCTCGGCGGCTGGGCGATGCAGGACGGCTTCGAATTCCTCGGTTTTGTGAACTACGGCAAGGGTGACAACTACGAAGCCGGTAATGGCGACGAGGTCCGCGGAACCGAAACGAACCTTCTGAGCGGGCTCGGCAAGTTTGCCTATGAGGCCGAGAGCGGCGACCGCTTCGAGATCAGCCACGAACGGGTCCGCGATGATGCTGAGCGACCCTATCGCGCGAACGCCAGCGTGGTCACGACGGGCCGCACCTGGGAGCCTCCCTACCGCAACTACAAGATTGACCGCGACAACACCGTCTTCACCTATACGGACACGACGCCGGAAGGCTGGTGGGACCCGACGGTGCGGCTGGCCTACAGCCATAGCTCGGTTGATACGCCGATCTTCTACGACGACTTCGATGCCAGCACCGACTACACATCCTATGACGGACAGGGCGAGAGCGGCAGCCTGAACGGCAAGTTCGAGAACAAGTTCGCGCTGGAAAACGGCAACATCGTCGCCGGTCTGGACTTCTACCGCGACAAGATCGAACTCGACACCGAACGCGATACTGAGGATGCCACCGAACGCGCCCGGAACGTCGGCATCTATACCCAGGTGCGGATCGAGCCCCTTGATGCCATGCGGCTTTCCTTCGGCGGGCGTGCCGACAAGCAGTGGTTCGAAGGCACGACCGGCGAGAAGTGGGACCACTCCGGTCTCAGCGGCAATGCCTCGGTTGAATATGACCTGACGAGCTTCCTGACGGCCAAGGCCGGCGCGAGCCATGTCTGGGCGGGTATTCCGCTTGCGGAAGCCTTCATCATGAACCCGAACTGGAACTATGGCGTAGAGGGGCCGGAGGTCACGACCGCCAACAATGCCACCGCCGGTCTGGAGTTCCACCATCAGGGCTTCACAGCCGAGGGCAGCCTCTTCCGCAGCATGATCCAGGATGCGCGCGTCGCGAAATGGGCCGCTGCTCGGTCCAACCTGAACTACGATGTCGAGACCTGGGGCTTCGAAGTGGGGGCAGGCTATGACTGGACCGACGGCTTCATCAAGGTGAAGTATGCCAGGATCAACGCCGAGATCGACGGCAAGCCTGCTGATTCCGACACGGGCAGCTATCTGACCACACCGGTTGGCGACATCATCACCGTATCGGCCGCTCACACCTTCAGCGACTGGGGCCTCACCGTCGGCGGCGACATGGAATTTGCGCCGGAATTCGAAGACGGCGCGAACACCTATGCGGCCTACGAAGTGGTCAATCTCTACACCGAGTGGAAGCCGGAACAGCTGCCGCACATGACCTTCCGCGCAGAGGTGCAGAACCTCTTCAACGAGACCTATGCGAGCCGTGCAACCTACGGCCAGGAATTCGACAACGTCGATGAGCTCTACGAGCAGGGCCGCACCTTCCTGCTCTCGGTCAAGGCGACCTTCTGATCAGACAAAACAGCCCTTCGCCGGGGAACCGGCGGAGGGCTTTTCTGTATCGAGTGACGAGGACAACCTCGATGAGCGAGTTGGAACCCAAGCGGGATTTCCGCCACGGGCTTCGCGGACCGGATATTCGGTCGACCGGAGCGTGGTCATGATGGCGCGCGCCCAGGCCCATACGCCGTGCGATCCGCATGCGATCGCAGCCGTTGCCACATTCCAGAGTTTTGCCAATTGCTACATCCGGGAAATCGATGCCGGATGCGCCGCCTGCATGGCACTCGATGGCTGCGAGCGGCGCTGCCTCGACTGGTATCTGTCGGGGCCGAGGCTGCATCTGCGGGCAGTGCTCACCAGCGAAAGCCAGGTGGGGCCCAAGGCTTTCGGGGCACTTTTCAGCCGGCATTCCGGCGAACGGGGCTGGCGGGAGATCGATCCGCTCTGGGCGGTGCAATGCCTGGTGCAGGATCTCGCCGAAAAGACCAAGCATGAGAGCCGACCAGGTGCGGGGCTGGAACTGATGCTGCGGACGCTGCAGAGCTGTGCGCGGATCGCTGACCTTGCCGCACAGTCGGCGGCACAACCTCTCGACAACCGGCCGCAGGGTTTCCTCGAAAGCGAGCAATCGCTCACCTTCGGGCACTGGATGCATCCCACGCCGAAGAGCCTCACCGGCATGAGCGACTGGCAGTCGGCGGTCTACGCTCCCGAGGGTGGCGGGCGTTTTGCGCTCACCTATTTCGCCGCACCGCGCGATAGGGTGCGGGCCTGCTCGGTCGCGGGTGATCTCAATGCGATCGTGGGCGCAATGGCGGGCGATCTGCTCCATGAGGGCGCGCTCGGCGACGACGAGATGGTCTTGCCAATGCATCCGCTCCAGGCCGAAGCGCTAATGCTTCAGCCACGCATCCAGGCGCTGATCGAGGCAGGTCTCTTGCGTCCCCTTGGCAGTGGCGGGGTCCCGTTCACCGCGACATCTTCGGTGCGCACCGTCGCCTCCGACGACTGCGACTGGATGCTGAAATTCTCGCTGCCGGTGAAGATCACCAATTCGCTCCGGCTCAACCGGGCCCATGAGCTGGAGGCCGGCGTCGTCATGGCGCGGCTGGTCGACCTGCTCGACATCAAGACCCGGCTGCCGAAGCTCGGCTTCCTCCGGGATCCCGCCTATCTCACGCTCGATCTGCCGGGATCGAGCGAAAGCGGCTTCGAGGTGATCCTGCGGGAGAACCCCTATCGCGGCGACAGGGGCGAAGGCGTGGTCAGCATCGCGGCGCTGACGGCACCGGCCCTTCCCGGTCGACGCCAGAGGCTTGCGGCACTCATCGAGCGGCTGGCGGGAGAGGCGGGACTGGCGAGGACCGAGGCCGCACATCAGTGGTTCGATCGCTATCTTGACTGCGCGGTCACCGCGCTTGTCCGGCTCTATGACGAGACGGGCATCGCGCTCGAAGCCCATCAGCAGAACATGCTGGTCGATGTCTCCCAGGGGTGGCCATCGAAGGTCGTTTACCGCGACAGCCAGGGCTTCTATCTCTCCGAGCGGCATCGCCCGACGCTGACAAAGGCTCTCCCGGAATTGGCCGAGGTCGCCGACCTCTTTTATCCCGACGCGGAGATCCGCCGGCGCTTCGGCTACTACCTTGTCGTCAACCAGGTCTTTGCTGTGATCCACCGGATGGCCGCCGAGGGGCTTGCCGACGAAGCCTGCCTGCTCACCCGGTTGCGCGGCCATCTGGCGGCGCTGAGCAGGACATTGCGCGGCAGCGGGCTCGATTTCGTCCGGCATCTTCTCGACGAAAGGACGATCACCACCAAGGCCAATCTCGGCGTGCGCATCGCCGGCATCGACGAGCTCGAAGGTGGGGCGGGAGCCTCGCTCTATCGCGAAATGCCGAACCCGCTGCATCCCGCCAACCTCAAGACCGCGAGGCTTACCGATGCCCTTGCCTCTTGATCTTCCCGGCCAGCCGGAGGAGCGCGTACTCCGGCAACTCGTTTCGGCCCTGCTTTTCGAAGGCGTGGCAGAGGTCGACGATCCCGGTTCGAACGACGGCACGACGCGGCTTGTCATCGGCAGCGGCGAGGCCCGGGCGCGGCTGCATCAGGGGCCGTTTGGACGGACGCGCATGGCGCCAGGCTCGCTGCAGCTGCGCTGCCCGCAAACGCGCGCCTGGACGGCCGGCGCGCTCGATCAATTGGTCGATCTTGTCCCGGCACCGGAGACGGCCCGGCTGACGCTGCTCAAGGAATTGCAAAGCACGATCGTCTTTCTGGCGCAGGACAGCGCCCTGCCGCAACCCGGTGACCGCCGGTCGCTGCCCTTCGACCGGCTGGATTGCGCGCTGTCCGAGGCGCATCCCTATCATCCCTGCTTCAAGTCACGCACCGGCTTCACGCTGGAGGATAACGCCCTTTTCGGCCCGGAGGCCGCCCGGCCCTTCCGGCTGCATTGGCTGGCGGTCGCACGCGCGCATGTGCGCGAGGCCCTGCCGACTGCCGTGGAAACCTTCTGGCGGAAGGAGTTGGGCGAGGCACATGCGGCCCGGCTGTTCTCGCGGATGAAGTGTAGGGGCGTTTCGCTCGACAGCCATGCGCTTGTCCCCTTGCATCCCTGGCAGTGGCGGCATCTGAAGGACGGGCTGCTGGCCGACTGGATCGCCGACGGACGGGTGGCCTCGCTTGGCGAAAACGGCGATCCCTATCGGGCGACACAATCGATCCGGACGCTCATCAACCATGCTGATCCTACCCGCGCGCATGTGAAGCTGCCGCTCGACATCGTCAACACCTCCTCGATGCGCGTGCTGGAGCCGCATTCGATCGTCACGGCACCGCATCTCAGCCGCTGGCTTGCCGGGCTCGTTGCGGGCGACGAAAGTTTCCGCAGCCGCTATCCGCTTGATATCCTGCAGGAATATGCCGGAATCCGCGTCGATGCTGATGGCGCGCTCGACGGCAAGCTCGGGCTGATGCTGCGCGAGAGCCCAACACTCCTGCCCGGTGAGCAGGCGGTGCCGTTCAACGCGCTGATGATGCTGGAGACGGACGGCAAGCCGTTCATCGCGCCCTTCATCGCGCGGCATGGTCTCCTGCCCTGGCTGCACCGGATGCTGGAGGTGGCAGTCCTGCCGGTCTGGCATCTGATGGTGCATCACGGCGTGGCGCTTGAGGCGCATGGGCAGAACATGATCCTCGTGCTGCGCCATGGCTGGCCGGAACGGCTGATCCTGCGCGATTTCCACGAGAGCGTTGAATTCTGCCCGGCACTGCTGAGGCGCCCGCAAGACCTTCCGGATTTCGCGGCCATCGACCCCGTTTACGACGGGGCGCCGTCAGATGCCTATTACTGGACCGACCATGCCAATGAGCTGCGCGAACTGGTGATGGACTGCCTGTTCATCTACTGCCTGACGGAGGTCTCGCTGTTGATCGAGACGGCCTATGGCCTTTCCGAGCAGGCCTTCTGGGACCTGGTAGGCGAACTGCTCGACAGTTACGGCGAGCAATATCCCGACAAGGGGCGACTTGCGCTCTTTGCCCATGACAGCACGGAAATTTCGACGGAATCGCTGCTGTCGCGCAAGCTTTTCCGCGACCGCAGCCTCTATCGCCACCGGGTGCCCAATCCGCTTGGGCTCAAAGAAAGGAGCGACCAGCCATGATCCTGATCGACGGGACCTTCCATAGCCAGACCGAGATCGACGCCAAGGGCGAAGCCTTCCTTGCCGCAACCGGGATCGCGGACCCGCGCCTCAGCGTCGCCGTCTGCCTAAGCGAGACGGTAGACTGGCTGTCGGCCTTCTTCGCCATCAAGCGGCTCGGGGCAAGCATCCTGCCGCTTCTGCCCGGCACGCCGCTGGCCACCGCCCGCAAGCTTGCCAAGGAGGCAGGCTGCCACCGGCTCTATCACGGCGGCACGACCGCCGAATGGCTGGGCGAGCCCGACGACGACAGCCCGCGCGGGCGGCTGTTGCAGATGAGCTCCGGCACCACGGGGGCTGCAAAATGCGTGGCGCGCGGATGGGACGATATCGAGCGGGAGCTGGAAGACTATGTCGGCTTCTTCCGCGAGCCTCAGGACATGACGCCCGTCATCGCCTGCCCGACCACCCATTCCTACGGGCTAATCTGCGGGCTTCTGGTCGGCTTGAAGCGCGGACGCGTGCCGCATGTGGTGAACACCGCCAATCCCAAGCATCTGATCAAGGTTTTGCACGAAACCGAGCGGCCGATCCTCTATTCCTCGCCGGCCATGCTGCACACGCTGGCGCGCTTGTTGCCGGCCGGCGAACAGGTGCATGCGATCATGACCTCGGGCACGCTGTTGCCGGAGAGCTGGTTTTCCACCATCCGCGCCAAGGCCGAGCGCTTCTACCAGCAATATGGCTGCTCGGAAGCCGGCTGCGTGGCGATCAACAGCGACCTCACCCATCCCGCCGACATGGGCCGCATTCTGCCGCGTTTCTCGCTGGCTGACAGCGGCATGGCGGATGCGCCGGTCGAGATCGTGCTGGATGGGATCACCAGGATCGAGACCAGGGATCTCGGTTATGTCAGCGCCGACGGCATGCTGGTCTTCATCTCGCGGCTCGATGACACGGTGAATGTCTCGGGCCTCAACGTCTATCCCCGCGATGTCGAAGACCAGGCGATTGCCGTTGACGATGTCACCGATGCGGTTGCCTTCCGCGTGCCCGACAGTTTTGCCGGCGAGCGGGTGGCGCTGGTCTATTCGGCGAACCGGATGATGGCGTCATCCGAGCTGCGCGAGCGACTGATCACCGTTTTACAGCCGCATCAGGTGCCGATGCATCTCGTGCAAGTGGCCGAGGTGCCGCGCCAAGCGAATGGCAAGATCAGCCGCCGCGAGATCGCGAGGCGCTTTTTGGACGGAGACTTCAACGATCAGAAGGAGTGCGCCTCGTGACCCGAAGCGACATCATCGACGCCATCGCCAAGGTGCTGGCCGGGCCCATGCAGCATCGGCATATGGAGGCGTTTTCGCCGGTGGCGCGGCTCAACCAGGATCTCTATCTCGATTCCGTGCTGATCCTGCAGATCTTCCTCAATCTCGAGCTCGAACACGGGCTGATGGTCGATGATGCCGTGATCAGCCGTAAGGACGTGGTTACGGTCGCCGATCTCGCCGATCTCTTCCTGCCTGAAGACGACGCGGCGCCCGCCGAGCCGGAGCCTGCCGCAGAGCCCATGCCGGAATTCGAAGGCGGGGTGCATGGCGAGGACTATTACGACATCAAGGTCCACTGCTTTGTCAGCTGCCTTTGCGATGGCTTGAAGCGGCGCGGCATCGACCACCGGCCCTTCTATTTCGGCATCTGGGATGCGCCCTTCGGCATCAGCCCGCGCCACGAGCTGCTCTATCACGACGCAACCGTCAGCCATGAGCCCTTCCGCCTCTGGTTCGAGCGGCTCTACCGCGCGCCCGTGACACCCTGGTACGACCATTCCCGCTCCAAGGACGAGAACATCGCGACCTTCCTCGATCTGCTGGAAAAGCGGCGGGAAACCGAGGGCGTGATGGTGATGCTCGACCTCTTCCACCTGCCGGAGCGGGAGAACAAGTTCAACCAGAACCCCTTCCCGCATTACCTGATGCCGGAAATGACCGACGACCCCGATGTCTGGTTCATCCGCGACCCCGACTATCGCTGGGAAGGGCCGATCGAACGCGCGAAGGTGCTGAACGCGATTGCCCAGCCTTCCGTCGCCGGCGGCTATCATTTCGATCGCGCCGACTTCCAGCCGGCTGCCGATGCCGATGTCGCGGCCTATCTGAATACCTGCCTGATCCGCGACCGCAACCCGCTGATCGACGCGCTCCGATCGATCCTCGCCGCCCATGTCGAAGGGCGCGACGGGCTGACGCTCTCGGATCTGACATCGGGGCTTCGCGAACTGCCTGTGCTCGCCATCCGCAAATATGCCTATGAGCATGGCTTTGCCTTCATCTGGCGGGCGGCAAAGCTTGCCAACAGCGAGTTCGAGCACTGGTGCACCGAGATCGAGGCGCTGCATCAGGAGCTGAAGAACATCCATTTCGCCGCGATGAAGCTCGCCCAGACCGGCGACCGGCGGCTGATCGAGGACGTGACGCGCCGGCTCGACCGCGCAGACCGCTTCGAGACCTCCATCAAGACCCGGCTGGGCGCTGCCTTCGACGCCTGGAGTGCCGGTTTTCAAGACACAACGGCTCCGCGCCTGAAGGCGCTGGGCTGATCAATGACCATCTGACATCTGGGAGAAACGACCATGACCATCCGACCCTTTACCCGCCGCGCGTTGCTTGCCGCCGGCCTCACGCTTGCCGCCCTGCCGGCGCTAGCGCTCGATGTCGCGACCTATGCCGGCAAGGTTACCGTCGAGGGCACGCCGTCGAAGGTGGCCGTCTTCGACATTGCCGCCCTGGACACGCTGCTGGCCATCGGCGTGATGCCGGCGGGCATTCCGGAAAACCTCTATCTCGCCGAACTCTCGGACCTGAAGGGCAAGGCCGAGGTTGTCGGCGACATCTTTGAGCCCAATCTCGAAGCCCTGAGCGCGCTTGCGCCTGACCTGATCATTGTCGGCGGCCGCTCCTCCGGCAAGGAAAAGGAAACGGTGAAGGTCGCGCCCTCGCTCGACATGACCATGGACGGCGTCGATGTGGTCGACCAGGCGCGAGAGCGGGCCACGACCTATGGCGCGATCTTCGGCAGGCAGGCAGAGGCCGAGAAGGCCGTTGCCGATTTCGACGCAGCGCTTGCCCGCGCCAAGGCCGCCGTTCAGGGCAAGGGCAAGGGCCTGATCCTGATGACCAACGGGCCGAAGATCACCGCTTACGGGATCGATTCTCGCTTCGGCTGGGTCCACAAGGCGCTCGACCTGCCGCCGGCTGTCGAAGACGTCGAGGCCGCCACCCATGGCGAGCCGGTCTCCTTCGAGTTCATCGCCAAGGCCAATCCCGACTGGCTGCTGGTGCTCGACCGGGCCGCCGCCATCGGCGCCAATGACCAGAATGCCAAGGCAACACTCGACAATGCGCTGGTCGCCGAGACCAAGGCCTGGAAGAGCGGTCAGGTGATCTATCTGCCATCGGCGGACTTCTACATCGCAGCCGGCGGATTGAAGGCCACCGAACGGGTGCTGGCCACGATCGAGGCCGGTTTCTCCGCCAGCCAGTGATGTCTGCCATCGCTGATACACCACATCGCCGCGTGATGATTGGCGCCGGGCTCTGCCTGGCGCTTCTCGTCGTGTTGAGCCTTGCGATCGGCGTGCAGGAGCTGTCGCTCTCCGGCACTGACAGTGCGATGCCCTTTGCCGATCTCATGGCCATCAGCCGGCTGCCGCGCACGCTCGCTGCCGTGCTCTGCGGTGCGGGGCTGGCCGTTGCCGGCCAGATCATGCAGACGCTCACGCGCAACCGTTTCGTCGAGCCCTCGACGGCGGGCACCGCCCAGAGTGCAGCGCTCGGCATCCTGATCGTGACGCTGTTCCTGCCCGCCGCCGGCCTTGGCGTGAAGGCGCTGGTCGCCAGCGGCTGTGCGCTTGCCGGCACCGCACTGTTCCTCGCCACCGCCCATCGCCTGCCGCCGGAACAGCCGCATCTCGTACCGCTTTTCAGCCTCGTCTATGGCGGCGTAGTCGGGGCTGCCGTCACCTATGTCGCCTGGCAGACCGATCTCCTGCAATACCTCGACATCTGGACCAATGGTGAATTCTCCGGCGTGCTGAAGGGCCGCTATGAGCTGCTGTTTGTCGCCGTGGTCATCGTCGCGGCGGCGATCCTGATTGCCGACCGGCTGACGATCATGGCGCTTGGCGAGGACCAGGCGACCAGCCTCGGCATCGATTATCGCCGCATGACCCAGATCGGCTTAGTGCTTGTCTCGGTCATGTCGGCGCTCTCGGTCGTCGTGGTCGGGCTGATCCCCTTTGTCGGCCTCGTCGTGCCCAATCTCGTGTCGCGTATCTCGGGCGACAATCTGCGCGGCACGCTGCCGCTCGTGGCGCTGGGCGGGGCAATCCTCGTTCTCGCCTCCGACATCGCCGGTCGCCTCATGCGCTTTCCTTACGAGATCCCCGTCGGCACCGTGATGGGCGTCATCGGGCCTGCCGTCTTCCTCTGGTTCATCCTCAGGGAGCGCCGCGATGCGTGACCGGATCGTCATCGGCCTCCTCCTCTGTCTTGCACTCTTCGCCATCACCGCCTTCATGACGGTCAACCTGCGCGGCAATATCGCCTTTGCGCTGGAGCTGCGCGGCATCCGGCTTGCGGCGCTGGTGACCGTTGCTGTTGCCATCGCGCTCTCGACCGTCACCTTCCAGACGATCACCGGCAACCGCATCCTCACCCCATCAATCATGGGTCTCGATGCGCTCTACCAGTTCGGTCAGGCGGCCCTCGTCTTTGCGCTGGGCGGGCTGGGTTATGTCTCGCTCTCGCCGCATTTGAAATTCGGCATGGAGGCATCCGCCCTGATGCTGCTCGCCATGCTCATCCTCTGGCCGGCGCTGAAGAGCCGGATGGACCTGACACTGATGCTGCTCGCCGGCGTCGTCATCGGCGGGCTTTTCCGCAGCCTGACCAATCTCCTGGCACGGCTGATCGACCCGCAGGAATTCGCCGTGGCGCAGCGGGCGATGTATGCGAATCTCTCCGCGCCGAACACCGACCTGCTCGCCATCGCAGCGCTCGTCACGATCCTGGCTGGCGGCTTCCTCTTCTCGCGCCGCCATCTGCTCGATATCGCCGCACTCGGACGCGACACGGCCATCGGCCTCGGTCTCGACTGGAACCGGGTGGTGCTGGTGCAGCTCATCACCGTGTCACTGCTGGTCGCCGTCTCCACAGCACTCGTCGGCCCCGTCACCTTTTTCGGCCTGTTGATCACAGCGCTTGCCGAACGGCTCACATCCTCGCGCAGGCACGCTTCCGTCTTCGTGGTTGCCATGCTTCTCGGCGTCATCGTGCTGGTCGGCGGGCAGACGCTGTTGCAGCACGGGCTTGGCCAGGCCGGCACGCTCTCTGTCGTCGTCGATTTCCTCGGCGGCCTTGTCTTTATCCTGCTTCTGTTTGCGAGGCGCACACGATGATCGAAATCCAATCCGTCAGCCTCACTCGCGAGGGCCAGCGCGTGCTCGACGGCATCGACCTCGTTCTGCCCAAGGGTGGCCTCACCGCCCTGGTCGGCCCGAACGGGGCGGGCAAATCCACCCTGCTCTCGCTTGCCGCCCGGCTGTTGCCGCTGCAGCAGGGATCCGTCACCATCGACGGGCTTCCGGTCGGCTCGACACCCGGCAAGGTGCTCGCCAAGAAGCTCGCGATTCTGAGGCAGGATTCTGGCCCGCCGCCCCGCGTCAGCGTGCGCGAAATGGTCGGTTTCGGCCGTTTTCCGCATAGCGGCGGGCGGATGACGGCGGAGGACAAGGCGATGGTCGAGGAGGCGCTTGCCCGTTTCGAGCTCGAAGGCCTTGCCAACCGCTCGCTCGACCGGCTCTCCGGCGGTCAGCGGCAGCGGGTGATGGTGGCGATGACCTATGCGCAAGGGACGGACTATATCCTGCTCGACGAGCCCTTGAACAATCTCGACATGTATCACGCCCGCCAGCTGATGCTGGAGCTGCGCCGGCTCACCGACGAGACCGGCCGCACCATCGTCATCGTGCTGCACGACATCAACCATGCGTCTGCCAGCGCCGACCGGATCATCGCGATGAAAAACGGCCGGATCGCAGCCGATGGGACGCCTGACGCGATCATGCGCTCGGAAGTGCTGGAAGCCATCTACGGCTTTGCCGTACCGGTGATGGAGACCGGCGGCATGCGGCTGGCGCTGCAATATGCGCAGCGGTGAATTGCTGGCCCCGGCAGTCATGGCATGGGGATGGTGGTCCCCGCTGCTTGTGAACTTCCGCTATAGTTGATACTGGCGTTCATCTTTTGATCAATGAGTGTCGCCAGCCGCGCCCGCTGTTCGTGGCTGCGACGCCCGCCCCATGGAATTTCACATGCGCCTCTTGCTGATCGCCGTTTTAACGCTGCTCTGCCTATCGTCGCCATCGGCAGCGGCCCAACCCGGCTGGGATCCGCGCATCGCTACAGGCCAGCTGGACAATGGGCTGCGCTATTTCCTCTATGACAGCGGCAAGGACACCGATCCCTTCAACATCCGCCTGATCGTGCATGCCGGCTCGGTCGACGAGCCGGTGCCGAGCGGCATTGCACATATCCTCGAACATATGGTGTTCCAGACGAATGCAGCACGCGGACGCTCCATGCATGAGGAGATCGAGGCGCTGGGCTGGCGGACCGGGGTTCAGATCAATGCAGTGACGCGGGAGGCGGAGACGCAGTTCATGCTGCGCACGCGCCCGGACGACGCCCTCGATCTTGCGGGTTCACTGCAGTTCATGGCCGATCTGGTGATGAAGCCGGCGCTTGAGGCAGAGGACTGGGAGAAGGAACGCTTCGTCATCCTGGAAGAACTGCGCCAGACGGTCAGCGTTGCCGATAGGGTCAGCCGGCTGAAGAAGGCCGCCCTGCGCACCGGATCGCGCTATGTCGATCGCCCGACAATCGGCACCCATGCCGGCATATCGCGCACCTCGATCGAGGAGATCCGCAGCTTCTACCAGAGCTTCTATCGCGCCTCGAACATGACGCTGATCGTCTCGGGCCGCGTCGACAAGGAGACCGCACGGCAGGCTCTGGAACAGGCTTTCGCCTCGTCACCCAGGCTTGCCGCACCGGAGCGAGACTACCGTATCCTGCCGCTGAAGCAGGATCTCAGCATCCACCGGGTGCAGGATGAGCAGGGATCAAGCTCGCAGGCCACCTATGCATTCCGGTTGCCGATGCCGAACCGGCTGACGCAGACCGGTCAGCTGGCCTATCTGCAGCAGTATTTTCTGACGAGGCTGATCCTCGACGCGGTGCAGGAGCAAGCGCCGTATCACGCAGCCGTCACCGAAAACCTTGGCTTTGCCGCACAGGAAACGACCGAGGAACGGCTGATTCTTGCCTTCAACGCGCGCACGGGGAACCATGCCGCCGCGACCTCCGTGCTTCTGGAAACCGTCGAGCGTCTCAAACGCGAGGGGCTGTCGCGCGATGGCTTCGAGGCGCTGATGAAACGCGCCCGGACGGTCAACGACAACAACCGGGAAGCGGCCGAGAGCCGCACCTATGCCGAATGGGAGGACCGCATCGCCTCGGCAGTTCTCACCGGCTCGGTTGTCGATGATCCCGCAACCCGCACGGCGCGCACCATCGCTCTCCTTGACCGTATCACCTTCGAGGGGCTGAATGCCCGTCTGCGGGAGATGCTGGATGCCAAAGACCGGGTGCTGTTCTACCAGGCGCCGGGCGGCGTTGCGGTGATGCTGCCGAGCGTGGCCTCGGTGGAGGCGGAACGGGCGCGCTGGGCAGCCATGGCGGAGCTTCCGCCGCGAAAGCTGTCGAAGCCCGAACCGGAGATCGAGGCAAAGGCGCCCGCCTGGCCCGGCGACCGCAAGGTCGACAGGTCAGGGCGCATCACAGCCGAAAGCCGCGCCACCGATCCCGATGTCATCGAGTGGCGATTGTCGAACGGCGACACGGTCGTGTGGCTGGTGCGCGACACGCCTGACGGAAAGGTCTACCTCTCCGGGCAGTCGCATCCCGGTTTCCAAAACACACGTTTCGGCAGTCCTGCCTCGCAGGCGGCGCTGCAACTCTTCACCCAGAGCGGCTTTGCCTTCTGGAGCCAGACGGAAAACGATCTCTGGGCGGCGGAGCAGTCGCCGCACTGGAGCATCGCACTCAAAGCAGAGCATCTCGACGCCGGCATCGCCGCCGATCCCGCCGCACTCCCGGGGCAGCTCGAAACCTATGCTGCCATGATCGCCTTCGGCGGCGTGCGGACAGAGGCGGTCGATGCCCTGCGGGCGCAGATGGCCGGCGAGCGTCCGGATCCGGTGGCCGCACGGCGTTCGGAATTGCTCTATGGCACGCCCGAGGTCGCCGACGACCTGCAGGCGCTGACACGGTTGACGCCGGACGAACTGAGCCGGATCGCGCGTACCCATTTCGAGCAGCCGGTCACCTGGTATGCGGTCGGCCCCCAGCCCGGACCTGACATCCGCGACAGCTTTGCTGCGGTGATCGGCGCCGTGCCGCGGTCGGCATCTCTGACGGCGGATGTGGCACTGCAGCGGCCCGGGCGGCATGAAGCCAGGGTCGAGGTGTTCTCCGATGACCGGGCGCGAGTGGAGATCTCCCTGCATGCCGGGCTCGACTGGACGCCGGAGGCGAGCTTCGTCATCTCGACGCTGACGCCAATCGCGCAACAGAGCCTGAAGAAGACACTGCGCAACGAACTCGGCGGCATCTACAGCCTCGAATTCGAGCTGGAGGTGGACCCCGAGCAGGATCGCGTTCTCGGCACGCTCGCCTTCTACTGCGCGCCGGACCGGACGGAGGAGCTGACACAGGCGGCACTTGCCGTGCTCGACCGCATGCCCGAGATCGCCCGGCAGGCGGATGTCGCAAAGATCCGGGCCGACATCGCCTTTGCCGAAGGCAGCCGGCTTACCGATCCCAACACTTGGCTGCGCCGGCTGGCACTCAGCTACCGCCGCTATGGCGACGCCGGCTATCTCCGGCGCATGCTGGGCCTGGGCGACAGGATCACGACGCAACGGCTGGAGGCGCATGCGCGCCACATCTTCCAGACAGACAATCTGGCCATCCTGACGAAGATGCCGCTCGCCACCGCAGTCGACGTGCAATAGGCCCTTCGGCGGGACGGGCCGGCGGTCAGATTTCGTAGATCGGGATCTGCACCGTGATTCTGGCACCACCCTGCGGCGCCATCCCGAACTGCAGGGTTCCGCCATGCGCCTGAATGAGGCTCTTGGCGATGGCGAGGCCAAGCCCGGCTCCGCCCGTATCGCGGCTGCGTGAACCTTCGCCGCGCACGAACGGCTCGGTAAACAGAGTGGCCTGCTCCGGAGAGATCCCTGGCCCGTCGTCCTCGACGCAAAGCACCGCATAGGTCTGGTCGATGGCGACCGAGACGCGCGCCCTGTGTCCGTATTTGACCGCGTTGTCTATCAGGTTGCCGATCACCCGTCGCATCGAGAGCGGGTCTGCCAGGACCAGCGGCTGGCGCGCGCCGGTTTGATCCGTGAAGCTGACGGAGAGGCCGATCAGCCGTCGGTCATTGCTTTCTTCACGGGCGAGAACGGAGAGATCGACGAGCTCCTGCGGCAGATCTCCCGCTCCGACCTGCGCTGCGAGCAGCGCATCATCGAGCATTCTGATCATGTCGGAGATGTCACTGACCGCTCTCTCCCGCTTTGCCTCATCCGCAATTGCATCGACGCGAAGCCGCAAGCGCGTGGCGAAGGTGCGGACATCATGCGAAATCCCGGCGATCATCGTCATCCGGGACCGCAACAGCTGAGACAGCCTTTGCTGCAACTGATCGAAGGCGACGACCAGCGCCTTGATCTCTGCGCTTTGCCGTCGGGTATCGGGAAGCGCAATCGTTCCGCCATTCAGGTCGATGCGGTCGACGGCACGCGCCAATTCGCCCAGAGGCTTGATCTCGCGGTAGAGCGCCAGCAGCGCCATGAGTGCCGCAAGCGTTCCCGTCAGGCCGGCGGTCAGGCCGATCGGCAGGCCAAATGCAGTGACGAGCACCGGCGACGTGTTCCTGACAACAAGTGTTTCGCCCGTTCGCATGCCGATCCGAAATTCCAGCATTGTCTTGTCGCGCCAGGCGATACGCGGCATGTCGCCGCTCGATGCCGGCACTTTATAGATGGCGGCTACGAGCGACCGGCCTCCACCAAGGGCATCCCGATATCGGTCTATCAGTTGCTCATCGACAGCTCTCAACGCCTCGCCTGCCTGTGGCTGGTCTGTGGGCGAGACGACCGAAAGGGACAGGACTGGTGCATTGAGGGCGGACAATAGCGTCGCGCGCTGCTCGGGACGGGCAAGTTCCACCGCCTCGACAATGGCGGCCAGGCGTTCGGGCGAAGGGCGAAAGCTCTCCTCCTCCCAGTTCTTACCAAGATAGGCGCCCATGACCATCAGCAGCCACAGGATCAGCAGCAGAACGAGGATGATTGCGATCAGGCGCCGGGCGGGCGTAACCGAGGCCATCAGGGCAACTGCTGCACGATGCCGGTGAACAGATAGCCCCCGTTTCGCACCGTGTTGATGAGGTTGGAGCCAGGGCTGGCCGTTTCGAACTTGCGTCGCAGCCGCGAGATCAGCACGTCAACGGTGCGATCAAACGGATCGGCGGAGCGACCGTGAATCCAGTCGAGGATCTGGTCGCGTGTCAAAACCCGCCGGGGACGGTTGAGAAAACAGGCCAGAAGATCGAATTCCGCATTGGTCAGGATCAGCTGGACGCCGTTCGCATCCACCAGCTGGCGCGCATCGAGATCGGCGATGAAGTTGCCGAAGGCCAGTCGTCGAGGCGGATCGATGATGGCAGGGCTTCGCATATTGGCGCGGCGCAGAAGCGCGCGCACGCGCGCGATCAGTTCGCGGGGGCTGAACGGTTTGACGAGGTAGTCGTCGGCCCCCATTTCAAGTCCGACGACGCGATCGATTTCATTGCCCTTCGCCGTCAGCATCAGGATGGGAACGGTGTCGCCCGCCCGCAATCTGCGGCAGATCGAAAAACCGTCTTCGCCGGGCAGCATGACATCCAGAATGATGAGGTCGGCGCGGGATCTGGCCAGCATGTCATCCATCTGGCGGCCATTTCCCGCTTCGGCGACGGCAAAGCCTTCGGCACCGAGAAGCTCCGCCAGAAGTGTGCGGATCTCGCTATCGTCTTCAACAATCAGGATCGATGACCGGGGCATGTCCATGCCTGTTATTTTTGTGGGCGCGATCGGCAAATGCAAGCATCTTCTCAATTTTTACAATCGCTTGCATGCCGTTTACAAATTGAAACAAAACGACACATGCCGTTCGAACGCGGTTCACGTCAGGCGCTTACATCTGCCGCAGCGATCCGGGTAACCGGTCGCACATCTGGAACCATGCGGAGATGCTCGATGGTCAATATTCTCAGATTGGCGGCGCTGGCGGTGCCGATGTTCGCGTTGACGGCTCTGCAGGCCGGGGCCTGGACGCGTGATGCTCAAGTTTATGGGAGAGGCGGTCAGGCCTCGATCCATGCCACCGGCACCTGCGCCGGCCATAGCTGCTCGCGCCAGATCACGCGGACAGGGCCATATGGCCGAAGCGTGACACGGCAGGGCAGTGCGTCATGCGCGTACGGGATTTGCACCGGTTCGACGACAACGACCGGCCCGAATGGCGGCTTCATCACGCGCGATGTCACGGCCACGCGCTGATCATCGGCAGGCGTTTGGAATTTTATCCTTGGATTTCATCAGGAGATTTATGATGCAGCACTTTAAACAGCCGGTCCTCGGCTTTCTGGCGGGGCTGGCAGCGATGGTCCTGGCAATTCTGCCAGGCGAGGCTTCGGCAGCGATGTCGGCCATTTCGAAGACCAGCGTCAACATGCGGGCGGGGCCGAGCACCGGATATCCGGTTGTCGTCGGCCTGCCACCGCACGCATCGCTGACCGTCTATGGCTGCACCGCAAACACCACCTGGTGTGACGTTTCCTGGGGCCGTGAGCGGGGCTGGGTCTCGGCGGGCTACATTCAGGTCTTCTACCAGGGCGCACCTGTCGTCGTGACCCCGGCCATTGCCCCGACGGTGGGCATCACGGTCGTGACGTTCAGCCAGTCCTACTGGAACACCTACTATGTCTCCCGTCCCTGGTACGGCCAGTGGAATGTCTATGCGGCACCTCGCCCCTATCCACCGCGTCCCGGCGTTGCCGTCGGGGGCTGCAACGATAGCGGTTGCGGCGCAGCTGTCATCCGCCCGGGCCGCGCCGCCGCAGTTCATTGCTCCGAGGGAACCTGCAGCGGAGCCTCGGTCAATCGCGGTCCCTATGGCCGCACCTGGGTGCGACAGGGTTCCATTTCCCGGGACTGACAAGGGATTATCGCACATTCCCTTGCCAAAGAGGGGCAGATCCGCCGATCTTGCCCCTTGCATCATGCTGCAGGCAGGCTAATACATGACCCGCATTGTCCGGATTTGAACAAGACCGGACTGCCGCCTTTTGCCTGCAGGTCCGCCACCCGATGAACATCGACGTACAAAAACTGGACGACGTGTTCCTGCGGATGCGGCAATCGCTCTATCGGGCGATCCTGCGCATCGTGCGCGATGCGGCCGAGGCCGAGGAGTTGACGCATGACGCCTATCTGCGGGCGCGGCGGGCGCTCGATCAGGCAACGCCCGGCAATCTCGAAGCCTTTCTCTGGCAGACGGCGCGCAATCTCGCACTCGACCACCTGCGCCGTCGCAAGGTGCGCTCGCTGCACGAAGAGCGCGATCTGGAGGCAGCCGATGCCGTGGTGGTCGCCGATCCGCAACCGAGCATCGAAGACCAGGCGATCCAGCGCGACATGGTCAAGGCCTTTAATCGGGCGCTGCTGACGCTGCCGCCGCGGGCCCGCTCGGCCTGGTGCCTCAGCCGGCTGGAGGGGCTTGCCTATCCGGAGATCGCGAAACGGCTCGGGGTCTCGCCCAATACCGTGTTCAACGACATGAAGATGGCCATGGCCGTGCTCCTGGAAATCCGGGAGAAGATGGACCGATGAGCTGCGTGTGGAGGAATAAAACTGCAATTTTTGGGAGGAGAACCGATTTGAAACGTCATCTATCATCATGCTCCATTTCAGCGGAAGGCCGTCATGCGCGCACTGACTGACGACGAGAATGAGCCACGTTTCCGGCATCCCGACCCCGTGACCGACCAGGCGCTCGAATGGGTGCTGAGGCTGCAGGCGAAGGAGGAGGACCGGGCCGCGCTCAATGCGTGGCTGGCCGAAGGGGCGGACCGGGGCGCGGCGCTGTCGCGGGTTCTTGCACTCTACGACTGTCCCGCTCTCACCGTTGCGACCGCACAGACGGCGGCTGCATCGGAGCCTTCCAATGCGTCCACGCACCGCACGCCCGCTGCCACCCGCCGTTTCGGGTTCGTGCCGCTCGCGCTTGCCGCTTCGCTGGCTGCCGCCATCATCGTGCCGCTGCTCGGCAGCGACTGGCTGCTCCGCTTGCGAGCAGATCATCGCACGGGCGCCGGCGAGATCACCACCATCGACCTGCCCGACGGCTCGCGGATGCAGATGAACAGCCAGACGGCGGTGATCCTGGACTTCGACAATGGCCGAAGGGCCGTGCAGCTTCTCGGGGGCGAGGCCTATTTCGAGGTGGCACATGACGCGACCCGGCCCTTCACCGTGACCGGCGGCTTCGGCACGGTGCGCGTGACCGGGACTGCCTTCGACGTGGCGCGTGGCGCGGATGCGGACGTGGTGCATCTGGACAGCGGGCGTGTGACGCTGACGCAGGACGGGACGACCTCGGCACCGGTCGCGATGACGCCGGGCCAGACAGCAAGCATCGATCGGGCACGGATCGCATTTCTGGCGCAGGACGATGGCGACAGCCGGCTTGCCTGGCGCGAGGGGTGGATCGAGCTTTCGGCCGTGCCGCTTCGCACGGCGCTGGACGAGATCGGTCGCCACACGGATCGCACCATCGTGACGCTGCCGGGGGCAGCCCTCGACACGCCCGTCAGCGGCAGTTTCCGCATCGCCGACGCGGACGCAGCCATCGACAGCGTGGCAACCGCAGCGGGGGCACGCATCGAGCGCTTGCCGGGTGGCATTTTATTCATTCGCTAACTTATCAAGTTTTTTTGTGAGACCGGCCGGGCTGACACGTCATCCCCATCAGAGCCGACGCGCATGATGCGCGGCGGTGGGGTGACAACAGGGTGACAAGGGCTTCCGGCCCGGGAATAAAATGGCAGAGCGTAGAGTATCTCTCGGCAAGCGCAGGCTTGCCATGTTCATGGTGTCCACGGCGCTGGTTTCGATTTCGGCCAGTGCATTCGAGGTTCGGGCGCAGGATGTCGGGGCAAGCCCCGCGGCAAGCGGGCCACAGGCGATCTCGATCCCCGCACAGCCGCTCAATCAAGCCCTCAGGGCCTTTACCCGGCAGACGGGCTGGCAGGTGGGTTATGCCGCAGCCCTCGTCTCGGGCCGCACCTCGGCCACTGTCGCCGGTGAAACCGATCCGCTTTCCGCCTTGCGCGCCCTCACTGCCGGCGCCGGCATCGAAATCCGCGTCACCGGCACCCGCACCGCATCGCTGGTGGCCGCAGGCACGATCGACGAGGCGGCAGCGGCCGGCACGACCGTGCTGGAGGAAATCACCGTTTCGTCGTCAGGCGGCGGCGTGAAGCTGGGCACGGAGAGTGCGGCGGATACGGGGACAACGGTGATGGATTCGACGCATGTCGGGATCCGCACGAGCAGCGGGGACGCCAACAGCTTCCTGCGTGGCTTGCCGAACATGCAGTACCAGGATGACACCAATGACGAGGCCGGTGTCGAGAGCCAGGCGATCCTGAACACCCGACCGCAGGAGGTTTCAATATCCGGCGGACGCACGTACGAAAACAACTTCATCCTGAACGGAATCGATATCAACACGATCACGGGGACGGAAGAGCCGTATAACCAGAGCAGCCAAGGTGAACTGTCAGACGACGATGCATCTTACAATGCCGATCGTGTCTATGGCCTGCATTCGCAAACGGTGTTTGTGCCGACAGACTTTGTCGATTCCGCGACGGTCATAGACAGCAATGCATCGGCCCGATACGGCTCCTTCCAGGGTGGTGTTGTCGAATATACGCTGAAGGAGCCGGCCACCGACCGGCTGAGAGCCACGGCTTCCGTTGACTACCAGAACGATGCCATGGTCGACTATCAACTGGCAACGGAGGACGCCACCAATCCGAATAATGTCAAGACGCCAGAGTTCTTCAAGAAGAAGTCGGCCCTTTCCGTCACCGGTCCGATCACCGACAACATTGCCGTAATCGGGCAATACAGCGTAACGGATGCCTGGACCAACAAGGCCAAGGACTACATCTACGGCGACGAGCTCGTTGAGTCGGAATCAAAGAACCAATTCTATCGGCTGCAGGCCAACGCAGAGACGGACTTCGGCCTGTTCAAGCTGGAGGGGATTCACACCGATTACCATCAGGACTTCCAATCAGGCCTTTATCGCGACCTCGAAATCGATACAGCGACCCAGAGTTATGCCGGAAGACTGCAGAACACTTACGAATTCGAGGACTTTTCGCTCGGGGGCATTCCGCTTTCCAATGTGTCACTGACCAGCAAGATTACGGCGTCGAAGTCGGATACACTCAACCTTAGCGGCGACGATATCGTGCGGAACTGGCAATCGACATTCTTTCGAACCGTTGGCGGTGTTCGAACGAATGTGTTTACGTCCAGTATGCTGGACTGGTGCCGGGTGGACCCTACCTCGACAGAAAGCGCCGCCTGTCGCGAAGGTGGGATGGGGTCAGAGCGCCGCCAGGGACAGGAGCGCTATACATGGTCGCAGGATCTCTCCGCCGATGTCTTCAACGGCTCAATGAAAGCCGGCTACGAGTTTGGTTACAGCGAGGCTCGGCGGCTGCGGGCCAAGGACTATGTCAATTACACCTACCGTACGATCCCGTCCTATGCAGCCGGCACACTGAATCTGTGGCAGAATGGGAACGGAGTCACATCCTTCACCTGCAACACGACCGAGGAATGCTACGCAGAGCAGTTTGCTTCGGGCAAGGGCGTCTGGAAGGCCTTCGACATCAAGGCCCAGATCATGCAGGCCAACAGCTATTTCGAACTGGATCAGACCTTCGACTGGCTGAACATCCGGCCCGGCTTCCGTTTCGACTATGACGATTACCAGGGCAACCTGAATATCGCGCCGCGTTTGGTGGCGACGGTCACGCCGATCGAGGATTTCAGCATTTCCGGTGGCTATAACCGCTATTATGACGCGGCGAACCTGGCTTATGCGATCCGCGACCAGCAGCCGCGCACGATAAACTACAACCGCAATCCGACCATTACCGGTGACGTCGGCGACTTCACCACGACCCCGACACAGACCTACTATTCCTTCGACGCATCGAACCTCAATACGCCCTATACGGACGAGTTCACCGCCGCTATCCACTTCACCGATCCGTTGACGGAGGGAGCCTGGCGCCTTCGCTACATCCATCGCAATTCGCGCGACCAGTATGCAACATCGAAAGCAAGCACGACCGAATATGTGCTCACCAACGGTGCCGATGGCTCCTATGATTCGGTCACGGCAGAATATGCCAAGGAACTGCCGACGGCGGCCTGGAACCCGGCGGATAATTCCGCCCTTTCCGCCTCGATCACCTGGGCCGACAACAATGTGTCCTCCAATAGCTATTTCGTTGAGGATGACGATCTGGAGGAGCGGATTTCCTACAAGGGGCAATCCTATACCAGGGCGGGGTTCAACGTGGTCACCGGCAATATGGACATCCCCCTTCGTGGTCAGGTCGGTCTGTCCGGCAGCTTCTTCGACGAACGGCTCACGCTGGGGCTGACTGCAAACTACAATTTCGCCTATGACGGTGTGAGCGAAACCGGCGACACCGAGGACATCGACGGCATCCAGCACGAGATCTGGGAGGACAAGGCCTTCGACGCCGTGCTCACGGTCGATCTCAGCGGTTCCTACAAGGTCGCCTCGATCGACGAGCACGGCATGACGCTGAACTTCAAGGTGGTCAACCTGTTCAACGAACTGGGCAATGCCACCTCTGAAAGTGGACAGCCCTGGGTCATCGGCCGCACCCTCTGGGTGGGCGCTTCGGCGGAGTTCTGATCCGCACCGCATTCCAGTCGCATCCCGGCCACCTCCCGGCCGCCCCCGGCGCGCTCCCGTTTCCTGCGGGGTGCGCCGGTCGTTTTTCCGCAACGGCTCATTGCCCTGCCCGCTGCCTGTCGATGGTCATGCTGATGTCATCCGCCGATGGCAAGGCAGAGGCGCGAATGGGAGACGCGAGCCTTGCCGAGCCTGACCCTCACTGCCGTTTCGAAACGCTTCGACAGCGTCCAGGTGCTGGATGCGGTATCGCTGTCCATTGCCGATGGCGCCTTTCTCGCCCTGCTGGGGCCATCCGGCTGCGGAAAGACGACGCTTCTCAGGCTGATTGCCGGGCTTGAGGTTCCCGATGGCGGCGAGATCCGCTTCGATGAGCAGGTGGTGGCTGGCCGGACGGCCTTCGTGCCACCCGAAAGGCGCCGGATCGGCATGGTGTTCCAGTCCTATGCGCTGTGGCCAACCATGAGTGTGCGCGGCAATATCGAATTCGGCCTGAAGGTCGCGGGACTTGCGTCGGCGGAACGGGCAGCGCGGATCGATGAGGTGCTGGAGGTTGTCGGATTGCGCGGCCTCGGCGACAGGCGCCCGCATGAGCTGTCCGGCGGCCAGCGGCAGCGGGTGGCGCTTGCCCGCTCGCTCGCCACTCGGCCGAAGCTTATCCTGCTCGACGAGCCGCTCGCCAATCTCGACGCCCATCTGCGCGAGGCCATGCTTGCCGAGTTCCGCCGCATCCACAGCCTGACCGGCGCCACCTTCGTCTTCGTCACCCACGACCAGGACGAGGCCATGGCGGTCGCGACCCATGTTGCTGTGATGGACCGGGGCCGGCTGCAGCAGATCGGGACGCCCGAGGACCTCTACCGCCGGCCGGCCTCGCCGATGGTCGCCCGCTTCATCGGACGCGGACGAACATTGCCGGTGCGGGTGGTAAAGGCCGATGGCGGCCGCAACCGGGTCATGCTCGGCCAGCAGCTCCTCGATCTGCCGGGACAGGCACCGGTCGGCCATGGCTGGCTGTCATTCCACGCCTCGGACCTCAAACGCGTGCCGGAAGGCGGAGAGTTGAAGACAGAACTGGTCGGCCAGGTCTTCCAGAACGGCGCCTTCCTGAGCCATTGCATGCCAACCGAAATCGATGGCGACGTCGTCAGCCTGCCGCTTTCCGAGCGGCTCAAGCCCAGCACGCCGGTCGAACTCACCTTCACGGGCGGCTGGGTGATCGGAGATGGACAGAGGGCTTGCGACGCGGGCGTGACCCGGCGGGTCGAGACGGCGGCCTGACGCCGCCCGCCGCTCCTCGCCGCGCGCCCGTCGATGGATCTCAGCGCGGACCCGGGGCATCAGACGTTTCACTGTCATGGGAAGATCATCCAAACGTTGTGCTGTCGTCATCTGCCTGCGTTAGGCGGGTCGCATCGCCCGCCGGCTTCGGCAGGCGCTCCCCTATCGTCCGGGCCGGGACCGCAGTCGCGGCATCCCGCCCTTGTCAACGAGGTTCCCATGTTCATCCGTACACTCGTCGCCACCACGATCCTTGCCGGTCTCGCCTTCACCGCACAGGCAGAGGACACGATCACCGTCTATACCTCGCAGCCGCAGGACCAGATGACCCAGGTCATCGAGGCCTTCAACGCCGACCATCCGGAGATCAAGGTCGAGCTGTTCCGCTCCGGCACCACCGAAGTCATGGCCAAGCTGCAGGCCGAATATGCCGCCGGCAACAGCCCGGCCGACGTGATCCTGATCGCCGACACTGTCGCGATGACCCAGTTGAAGAACGACGACCGCCTGCTCGCCTTCACCGATGCCCCGGTCGAGGGCATAGACCCGGCCTTCATCGATGCCGACAAGACCTTCTTCGGCACCAAGGTGATCACCACAGGCATCGTCTACAACACCGATCTCGTGAAGACCGCGCCGACCAGCTGGAACGACCTCCTTGCAACCGACGCGGCGAAAAGCCTGATCATGCCGAGCCCGCTCTATTCGGGTGCGGCCGTCATCCATGTCGGCACCATGACCCAGCAGCCGGATTTCGGCTGGGCCTATTACGAGAAGCTCGCCGAGGCCGGCGCCGTTGCCGGTCAGGGCAATGGTACGGTCATCGAAGCCGTGGCGCGCGGCGAGAAGGCCTATGGCATCATCATCGAATACATGGCGCTCAACGCCAAGAAGAAGGGCTCGCCCGTCGACTTCGTCTTCCCGAAGGAAGGCGTGAGCTCGATCACCCAGCCGGTCGCGGTGCTCAAGGGCTCGGATGCCGTCGAGGCTGCCAAGACCTTTGTCGCGTGGCAGCTGTCGAAGGCCGCCCAGGAACAGGCAACCGCCCAGGGCTATTTCCCGATCCTGCCGGGCGTCACCCAGCCGGAAGGCTATCCGGCGCTTTCCACGCTGAAGATCCTGCCCGCCGACAGCGGTGCCATGCTGAAGGCTGACACCGAGAACAAGGAAAAGTTCGCCGAACTGTTCGGCGGCTGATCCCAGAATGCACAAGCCGCGTGTCTCGGGAGGCGAGCATCTGCTCGTCTCCCTTCTCGTTCTCTATGTCGCGGTCACGACGCTCTGGCCGCTCGCCCGGCTGTTTGCCAGCGCCTTCCAGCCCGGCGAAGACGGTGCGCCGCTCGGACTGATGGTTGCCACGCTTACGGGCCGCTCGACGCTTTGGGCGCTCTCTGGCACGCTGCAGACCGCGCTGCTCTCGGTTGCCGTTTCGACCCTTCTCGGCGTGGCGCTCGCCTTCGCCGTCAGCCTGCTCAAGCTTCGGACCCGCGCGGCGCTGACCTTCCTCATCCTGATGCCGCTGATCGTGCCGTCGCAGACCATGGCGCTCGCCTGGATCGAGCTTTTCGGCGCACAATCGCCGATCCTGAAACCTCTCGGGCTTGCGCCAGCGCCGGGCTCGACAAATCCGCTCTACTCGATCGGTGGCATCGCGCTCGTCATGGGCATCGAGCACATGCCGCTCGTCTTCATCGCGGTGCGCGCCGCACTGCGGGCGCTGCCCGCCGATCTCGTCGAGGCGGCGCGCATTCTCGGCATTCCGCCGCGCCGCATCGGAACCGGCATCGTGCTGCCGATCGTCATGCCATCGGTGCTGGCCGGCAGCCTGATTGCATTCACTGCGGCGATCGGAAATTTCGGCGTGCCGGCGCTGCTCGGCATTCCCGGCCGCATTTCGGTGCTGACAACACTGATCTACCAGCGGCTCAACGGCTTTGGCCCGGCTGCGGCCGGCCAGGTGGCGACGCTGGCTCTGCTGCTGGCGCTGATGGCGGCGCTCGCCATTCTCGCACGCAATCTGGTTGTCACCCGGATTGCCGTGCCGCTTCCGGCGGGGGCGCCCTTCGTGCCGCGTCGGCGGGCCCCCATGACAGAGATCCTGCTCTGGCTCGTCGTTCTGATCCTGTCGCTGGTGCCGCTTGCGGCGCTCACCATGACAGCGCTCCTCCCGGCGATCGGGGTTGCCTTCGGGCCCGACACCGTGAGCCTGGACCAGTTCCGCGCCGTTCTGGACAACCAAGCCGTGCGGCGGGCATTTGCCAATTCCCTTATGCTCGCCGGTGTGACAGCCGTGATCTCGGCACTGGTCGCCGTTCCCCTCGCCTTCTTGTGCGTGCGCCGGAAAAACCCTGTTCTGAGGCTGCTCGACATCGTCATCGAGGCACCCTGGGTCGTTCCCGGCACGGTCGTGGCGCTCGGCATGATCCTCGCCTTCCTGAGACCCCTGCCGCTGCTCGGAGTGTCGATCTACGGCACCATGGCGATCCTCATCATCGCCTATCTCGCGCGCTTCCTGCCGCTGGTGCTGCGCCCGGTGGCCGCCGCGGCGCAATCCGCCGACCCCTCGCTGGACGAGGCAGCCCGGGTGGCCGGCGCCGGGCTCATCCGCCGCATCCTGTCGATCTTCCTGCCCGGCATCCTGCCGGCGGCCGCAGCCGGGGCGATCCTGGTGGTGATGACCGCGCTGAATGAACTGACACTCTCGGCGCTTCTCTGGTCGTCCGGCAACGAGACGATCGGGGTCATGGTCTTTGCCCTGCAATACGAGGGCAACTCGACCGCAGCCGCCGCCGTCGCGGTGCTTTCCACGCTCGTGGTGCTGATGCTTGCGGCACTCGCCACCGCAGTCAGCCGGTGGCTACCAGGGGGCACGCTGCCATGGCGCGACTAAGCAGAGGGGCCGCCGCCGGGACCTAAACCGCCTGACGCTCATGGCTCAGGGAAGCTAGACTTCCGGAGAAAAGCTTGGCTGGGGCGCCAGGATTCGAACCTGGGAATGTCGGTACCAAAAACCGATGCCTTACCGCTTGGCGACGCCCCAACATGATGCGGAGAGCGTGAGGCTGCGCCGCAAATCGCCGCCTGATTAGCAAAGCGAAAGCCGGGCGGCAACACCTGTCGTCTCGCCCTCCTTAAGTTTTTCCCGGAGCGAGGCTGTCTGGCCGTGTTTCCTAGCCCGGCACGGTCGGCACTTCGCGCTTCAGATCCGGCTCGTCATGGATGAAGGTCAGCTGAAGCGTCGCCATGCACTCCGTGGCGGCATCGCGAAGATCTCCCGGATCTTGCAGGGGATCGACCATGATGCCGCCCTCCTCCAGCGCCGCGACCAGTACGGCAAAGGCGCCAGCGGGCAGGGTCAGGCGGATCGTGTTCATCAGGTTCGAATACATGCGTACATCGTCGATCCAGCCGCCGATGCGGTTGACGGTGTCGAAGACGAAGCTCGTTGCGGCCCGGCGCTCGACGCGGGTGACCGCCGTCAGCATGACGATGGACATGGCGAAACCTCTCCCTGTCATGTCAGAGTGCATCCGGCTGCGGTGACAAATCAAGCCCGCTGTGGAATAGGCATCGGACATGCGCTTTGCCGCGCAGGGCGGATGACGGGCATGAAGAAACAGAAGCAGTCACACAGGAAGACAGGGCGCAGCCCTGCGAGCGGCGGACGGGCGAAGGCCACCGGTCCTGGAAGCGGCGGCGCGGCCACCGGTCCACGACATGAGCCGCCCTCCCTGCTGCCCCCCGCCGGCCAGGGCGAGACCGCTGCGGCCCGTTTGCGCGCCGGTGTCGGAACTGCGGCCTTCCGGATTGCCTTCCTGATCTTCCTCGCCGGTGTGTCGACCGTCGCGATGTCGCTTGCCATTCCGCATGAATTTGCCTTCTTCGAGCTCGGCTATCTGTTTACGCTGTCGATCTACGATCTGGTGCTCGCCATGCTCGGCCTGTCGGTCACCATCGGCATGGCGGAGCGGCGGCACGAGGTTCTCGCGATCGTGATCGCCTTCCTCGGCGTCATGGCGCCGATGCTGCTCTTTTTCGATCCGATCTTTCATGCAATCCTGCAGAGCCCGCTCGGCCACGAGCTCTTCCTGATCGCGCCAATCGCGGTGATGCTGTCGGGCGTGGTGCTGTGGCTGCCGCCCTCTCTGCGGCGGTTTGCAGCGCCAGTCGCGGCAGCCGTGGTCGGATTTTCGCTGTCGCTGTTCATCGGGCTTGACGATTTCGGCATCGGGATCAAGGAGTTCGCATTGGCCGCCGTGATTGGTGCGCTGTGGATCCTCCTGGTGCCCGGCCTGATGCTCCGGCCGTTCCGCGGCAACTGGCTGACCATCCCGGCGCGGATCATCGGCTCCTGGCTGATGGTGATCGCCGTCATCGTCACCGTTTCGCTTTATGTGCCGCTTTCGCCCGATGCCCCGCCGCTTTCCGACCCGACGCTGCCGGATGGCGGCGCGACCCTGGACGCCCCCGCCCTGCCGCCACTCGATCCGGGGATCGAAGACGGACTGATGGAGGCACCCGGCGGTTTCGGCAGCCCGCCACCGGATGGCAGCCTCCCAGGGCCGGAACTGGGCGACAATCCGCTGCTCGGTGGTGGACGCAATACCCAGCCTTGAGGCCATCTGCCTAGCTTTGCCTGTCGACGCCCTCCCCGCGAGCCGTTACACCTTGGCGAAACCTCTCCTGATTCCGGTTGATCCGCATGCATGTCCGCTATGACCGTCCGGTGTCCCGCTCCGCCTTTCTTGCGCGGCGGCTGGCGCTTTTTGCGCTGGTCATGCTCGTCGTCGTGGTGGTGGCGCATCGGTTCGGGCCGCTCACGACGCCTGACTTCGTGATGCTGGTGCTGGTTTGCGCCGTGCCGGCGGCGCTTTCCGTGCCGCTGGCGCTTCTGGGCCTCGCCCGGCTCTGGCAGATCGGGGCGCTGGGGGGCGTGGCCTCCGCCTGGGCGCTGGTCTTTGCCGCCCTTCCGCTTTCGTTGCCGGGTTACGGCTATTACCTCTCCATCACACAACCTGCGCTCACCGAGGTGGCAACGGATCTTGCAGACCGGCCGGCCTGGGTTTCGCAGCCGGCGGCGGAGCAGCATTTCCTGCCGCGCCCTGCCCTTGCTGACGATGCCGGTGCGGCACAACTGGCCGCCTATCCGGGGCTGAACGGACGGCGCTACGAAGGCGCAATCGACCGCGTCTATGAGGCGGTGCGCAAGGTGGCCGCGCAAAACCGGCTGGTGCTGACCGCAAGCCGCGGCGAAGAATATGGCCTGCCGGCGCTGGAGCTTCGCTCGACGACGGACACGCCGGCCGAGCCGGGGGCGGCGACCGAAAGCGCCGCACCCGCGACGGCGGACGAGGCCCTGCCGGAAAGCGGCCCGCTGCCCTCCGCGCGACCGGAGCCGAGCCTGCTGGTGCCGCTCGATGACGGCGAACCGGAGGGCACGGCGCGGCTGCAATTTGCCACCCGCACACTGGTGCTGGGGCTGCCTTTCGATGCTGTCGTGCGGCTGCGCGAGGAGGCGGAGATGACGCTGGTCGACATGCGTGTGGCCTCCCGCTACGGACCGCATGACCTGGGTATCAGCGACCGGATCGCCGAGGATTTCCTGCATGCGCTGGATGCGGAACTGCTGGGGGTTGCCGGCAACTGAGACGTAGGCCGTCGCGAATTCTCAGCCTCCGCCAGCGCGGCCCCCCCTCTGTCACTGCGTGACATCTCCCCCACAAGGGGGGAGAGCGGAGCGTCGCGTGTGGCGCCTCCCTTTACCGCCAAAAGGGGCAACAGGCTGGCGGGGTCGCCACTCTCCCCCTTGTAGGGGAGATGTCGGCGAAGCCGACAGAGGGTGGTAATCCAGGTGGTGCGGAGGGCGGGGCCAGCCGAAAGCTAGAACGCTCAACCCGGCCGATATTCCCCCGACAGCCTGGGAGGCCCATCCGTCCCAATCAGGCCCTTGTCGACGAGATCCTCGATATGGGCGAGCACGGACAAGGCAGCCGCCCCATGCAGGCGGGGGTCCGTGGTGGCGTAGATGACCTTGACCATGTCCGCAATCAGCCGGTCGCCCTTGCGGATGCGCTCCAGCACGGCGCGCTCGCGCAGGCGGCGATGGGTGCGCAGCGCCCGGACAAAGGCCTGGGGCTCGGTGACCGGGCCGCCATGGCCGGGGAGATAGAGGCGGTCCTGCCGCTCCAGCAGCCGGTCGAGCGAGACCATGTAATCGCCCATGCCGCCATCCGGGGGCGCAACGATGGAGGTGGCCCAGGCCATGACATGATCGGCGGAAAAGAGGATGCCGGTGTCTTCGAGCGCGAAGGCGGCGTGGTTGGCGGTATGGCCCGGCGTGTGGACGGCGGTGAGGCGCCAGCCGTCGCCCTGGACTGTCTGGTCATCCGCGAGAGCCAGGTCGGGGACGAAATCGGTGTCGGCGCTTTCGGCAAAGGGGTTCACCTCGCCTTCGAACAGCGGGCGCGACGGCCTGTGCGGACCTTCGGCGACGATCACGGCGCCGGTTGCAGCTTTCAGGCGGCGGGCGAGCGGGGAATGGTCGCGGTGGGTGTGGCTGACGGCGATATGGGTGACGTCCCGGCCCTTCAGGGCCACCATCAGCGCGTCGAAATGCGCGTCATTGTCGGGGCCGGGATCGATGACGCAGACGGATTTTTCGCCGACGATATAGGTGTTGGTGCCGTGGAAGGTGAAGGGGCTCGGATTGGGCGCGGTGAGCCGCTGGACACCCTCGGCCACGGATACGGCCAGCCCATGCTGCGGCTCGAAGGTGGTGACGAAGTGCGGCACCGGCTGATCGTCACCCAAGCTCATTTGTACTCGATCTCGATGAAGCTCATCGGCTGATCGCCGCCATTGACGACATTGTGCTCGACGCCCGCCTCACGGCGATAGGCCTCGCCGGCTTTGCTCGTGACGCGGCGCTCGCCGGCGGAATCCTCGATCAGGAAATGGCAATCGGTGAGCGGCACGACGACATAGCCGAGGCCATGGGTGTGGTGGCCGGTCGCGGCGCCGGGTTCGAAATCCCAGCGGGTGATGCGGGTGACGGCATCGTCGAGCACTGTTGTCGGGATGGCGGGCGGACGGGCGGAATAGCCGGGCATGGGGGGACTCCGGAGGGGACGAGAGCGCGCGGGCGTGCGGTGTCCGGACGTTAGCCCCTGGCCGGCCCCGGGGCAATCGCCCCCTGGCAAAAGCGGATGGTTACGCGCAGCCCCTGCGATGTGCAGGTCGCGGGCGCGTATGGTCCGGTTCTTCCGGCGACGGAACCGCCCTCCTCCCCACCATTCACTGCAAATGCTTGAGTTTGTCGGGATTGCGCATGACATAGATGGCGGTGATGGCGCCGTCCTCGATTAGCAAAGCCGTCGTCTGCAACTCGCCGTCCGCCTCGCGGGTGACAAAGCCCGGCAGGCCGTTGACGAGGCCGACACGCAGGAGGGCTGACCCCACAGGCCAGATCTTGTCCGAGAGATAGGTGTGAACCTTCATCACCGCCTCGTGGCCGAGGATCGGTGCGATCGCGGCCTGCCGCTTGCCGCCGCCATCGGAATGGAGGGCGACATCAGCCGCCAGCATGGCGGAAAGTGCGGTCATGTCGCCGCTGCGCGAGGCGTTGAAAAAGGCTTCCGCCATTTCCAGCCCGCGCTTGGCGTCGACGGTGTAGCGGGTTCGTGCTTCCCGCACATTGCGGCGTGCCCTGGCTGCCAGTTGGCGACAGGCGGCAACATCCCGGTCCAAGGTTTCGGCGATTTCCTCAAATGGCAGGCCGAAGACATCGTGCAGCAGCAGGGCTGCCCGCTCCAGCGGGGACAGCCGCTCCAGCGCCAGCATCAGCGGCAGGGTCACGTCCTCTGGCTCGTCCTCGTCTTCCACCACCGGTTCCGGTAGCCAGGGGCCGATATAGGTCTCGCGCTTCAGGCGGGCGGATTTCAGCTGGTCGAGGCAAAGCCTTGTGACGATGCGGCGGAGGAAGGCCTCGGGCTCGCGGATCTCGCGGCGATCGGCCCTCATCCAGCGGATGAAGGCCTCCTGCAGCATGTCTTCGGCATCCGTGACCGAGCCCAGCATGCGATAGGCGAGCCGCATCAGCTTGCGCCTCAGGGGATCGAAACTCGCTGCCGCATCTGTGTGCTCGGAGGATAACATCAGGCGGCCACGCCTTGAGCCCGGGTTGCCGGTGTCTCGATCCAGAGGCCGAAACCGACGGCCAGCCTGTTCCAGCCGTTGATGACATTGATCATCAGCGTCAGCTTCACCTGCTCCTCCTCGGTAAAGGCCGCCTGCAGATCAAGGCGCGCCGCCTCCTGCGGATGCCCCGTCGACAGCGTGGTCAGGGCTTCCGTCCAGGCGAGGGCCGCCCGCTCGCGCTCTGTATAACACGGCGCCTCGCGCCAGGCGGATAGCAGATAGATGCGGTCCTCCGTCTCGCCCTTGGCCCGGGCTTCGGCTGTGTGCATGTTGATGCAGTTGGCGCAGGCATTGAGCTGGGACGCACGGATCTTGACGAGTTCGATGAGGCTCGGCTCAAGGCTCGCGGCGATGTCGGCCGAGACGGCCGTCCACTTCTTCATCAGAGCGGGCGCGGCTGCGAAAGGATCGAGTGTTGCGGTCATGATGTCGGTTCCTTCTGTTGGGTACGAGATCATGACGAGCGGGGAAGCGTCAATGTGACATGGGTGGGGATTTTTGTGGGGTGTTGGACGGGTCATGATATTCTGTGTGCAGCGTCAGAAGGGATCATCATGTCCAGACATGAGACAGTGACCGTCACATTGCCGACAGGTCTCTTCGATTTCATCCGTTCCACGGTGGCGCAGGTCCATCATCGAACGATGGCCGTCACCGCTTTCATGTTTCAATTCTTTGGTTGTTGACATCGAATCGGGAGACCCAAGAGTTCTTGGACAAGTCGATGAATGTTTTGGCATCCTCAAACTGCTCACCGTAAACGTCAGTAGCTAGAATTTGAGCATTGTCGATGCTGCAATCTTCGAATGCTACTCGGCCAAAAAATCTAGCAATGATGGCAGTCTCAGCAAACTTGCAGCCTTCGAACGACACGTCCCCGAAAACCCCATCTTCAAACGTAATTCTTGAAAAATCTGCTTTGAGAATTCGCACCTTGTGCAGATAGATGCCCCGGAGCGTCAGCCCCTCCTCATCGGCTTCCAGATCCAACCATCTCTGCCTTAGTAGTGTTCGGCTCACGGCAGACAAAGCTGCCATGACCACGAAGTCCGTAGCGGGCAGCATTTCTGGGTAATTGAGGGCATTCTGCATTGGTTCGGTGATCGATGCACATCGTTCGTGCAAAAACTGACGAAGGGTACGCATCACTGGCTCCTGATACTCTTCTGGCGCCTCTCTCGCCACGATTGAAAGCAGTTCGATACCTCCGAGCTTGGAACTATCCGCTGAAGCGCCCAGCAGTTCGACCCCCTTTTGATAGCGGTTGGCGACTGCAGCACGCTGATTCACGCGATAGCTGCGCAAAGCAAGATACGCAGCAGTAAGGGCAATCAAAGTGGTTACAAGACCTAGCGCAATATCAAGGACACTCTTCGTGCCTATCCAAAACTCATATGCTGCCCGCCCTTCAGCATTAGAAAGCGAGCTCACGACAGCGCTATGCTTAAAATAGTCCGCGATAATGAACAGTAATCCCACAGATATGAAGATGTTGGGAAGCCAGTGGAATCTGCGTCTGCCCCGGTAGGAGGTCAACCTCCTACCCGCCTCTGCCCATCTAATGACGGCATTTAAAGTGGCTTGACGAAACCTCTCGAAAATTTTCATGCGAAATACTCCCGACAAGGTGATGCCTCATATCTACCCTGTATGCCAAGCATACAGGGTTTCTAGGCCCTCACCCCGCCACATCCGCCGTCAGCGAAATGCCCAATGCCTTCATCACCGCAAGCGTGGTCTTGAGCGTCGGATTGCCCTCGCTGGAGAGCGTCCGATACAGCTGCTCCCGCGAAAGCCCCGACTCCCGAGCAATGCCGGCCATGCCCCTGGCGCGGGCGACGACGCCCAACGCGTGGGCGATGTAGGCGGCATCGTCGGTCTTCAGGGCCTCATTGACGAAGACCGAAATCGCTTCCGGGGTATCGAGGTCTTCCGCCGGATCGTAGTCGGTCAGGATTTCAGTCATCTGTCTCTCTCCAGATCCGTGCCAGGCGTTTCGCGATCTCGATGTCTCTGACCTGGCTGCCTTTGTCTCCGCCGCAGAGCAGGACACGCACGAATTTTGGCATGCCAGCACAGATATGCGGGACCACTCTAGCTGTTTTCGGAAGCGCGGTTAATCTGGTCTGATTGTAACTGGGCTTGCAAACATCCAGAGGGCACAAAAAATGCGCACGTTGGCCTTGTTCGTACTAGCGGGAATTTCGGCTTTCTCGCTTTGGCGTCTTGGGGACGTCGAACGCGAACGCTATGCGCTCATCCTTGGCATGTGCCGCAACCAGAGTACTCTCGGTCTCGATGCGAATTGCCTCGAAACCGTCGAACCACGCGAAAGCCGCCTCTGGGACATCTACTACGGCTTAGCCCAATAGATCACATCTGATGCCTCAGAGGGCGACAAGCTCAGAACCTTGGTTGAACACCTGCCTCACGCCTTCGCCTTGATCGCCGCCTGGGCCGCCGACAGCCGCGCAATCGGCACCCGGAACGGTGAACACGACACATAATCCAGCCCGACATCCTCGCAGAAGTGGATCGAGGTGGGGTCGCCGCCGTGTTCGCCGCAGATGCCGAGTTTCATGTCAAGCCTCGTTTTGCGGCCACGTTCGGCGGCGATGCGGATGAGTTCGCCGACGCCGTCGAAATCAAGCGATACGAAGGGGTCTTTGACGATGATGCCCTTGCGCTGGTAGGTCGGGATGAAGCGGGCGGCGTCGTCGCGGGACATGCCGAAGGTTGTCTGGGTCAGGTCATTGGTGCCGAAGGAGAAGAATTCGGCGGCCTCCGCGATGATATGGGCGCGGATGGCGGCGCGCGGCAGTTCGATCATCGTGCCGACGAGATAGGAGATCTCGAGTTTCGCCTCGCCCATGACTTCGGTGGCGACGCGGTCGATGACGGCTTTCACGTAATCCAGCTCGCCGCGAAGGCTGACCAGCGGCACCATGATTTCCGGCACGACAGGGGCACCTGTCTCGCGGGCGGCGGCGACGGCGGCTTCGAAAATGGCGCGGGCCTGCATTTCGGCAATTTCCGGATAGGAGATGGCAAGCCGGCAGCCGCGATGGCCGAGCATCGGGTTGAATTCGTGCAGGGCGTCGATGCGGCGGCGCATGAAGCCGGGTTCGAGGCCCATGGCATTGGCCACTTCCTCGATTTCCTCGTCCGACTTCGGCAGGAATTCATGCAGCGGCGGATCGAGCATGCGGATCGTCACCGGCAGGCCATGCATGATGGTGAAGAGCTCGGTGAAGTCAGAGCGCTGCATGGGGAGCAGCTTGTCGAGCGCTGCGCGACGACCCGCCTCGTCTTCGGCGAGGATCATCTCGCGCATGACATGGATGCGGTCGCCCTCGAAGAACATGTGTTCGGTTCGGCAGAGACCGATGCCTTCGGCGCCGAAGGAGCGGGCGGCGCGGGCATCGCCCGGCGTGTCGGCATTGGTGCGCACCGTCATGCGGCGGGTGGCGTCTGCCCAGACCATCAGCTGGGCGAAATCGCCCGAGAGTTCCGGCTGGAGCATGGGCACCTCGCCCTTCAGCACCTGGCCGGAGGAGCCGTCGATGGTGATGATGTCACCCTTGGTCAGCGTCACGCCGAGACCGATCAGCTTTTCATTGCGCAGGTCAACGCGCATGGTGCCGGCGCCGGAGACGCAAGGGATGCCCATGCCACGGGCGACGACGGCCGCATGGCTGGTCATGCCGCCACGGGTGGTGAGGATTCCTTGCGCGGCATGCATGCCGTGAATGTCTTCGGGGCTGGTCTCGACGCGCACCAGAATGACCTTGCGTCCCTCGCTTTCCGCCTCGACCGCCTCTTCGGCGGTAAAGACGATGGCGCCGGTCGCCGCCCCCGGCGAGGCGGGCAGGCCCGAGCCGATCACGTGGCGGGCGACGCGCGGGTCGATGGTCGGGTGCAGTAGCTGGTCGAGCGAGGAGGGCTCGATCCGCAGCACCGCCTCTTCTTCCGAGATCAGGCCTTCCGAGACCATCTCCACGGCGATCTTCATCGCGGCCTTGGTGGTGCGTTTTCCCGAGCGGGCCTGCAGCATCCAGAGCTTGCCGCGCTCGATGGTGAATTCGAGATCCTGCATGTCGCGGTAATGCGCTTCGAGCCGGTCGCAGATGGCTGAGAATTCGGCAAAGGCCTCCGGCATCAGCTTTTCCAGGGACGGCTTGTCGGAACCACTGTCGATGCGGGCGGCTTCGGTGATCGATTGCGGCGTACGGATGCCGGCCACCACGTCTTCGCCCTGCGCATTGACCAGGAATTCGCCGTAGAGCTCCTTGGCGCCCGTCGAGGGATTGCGGGTGAAGGCAACGCCGGTGGCAGAGGTCGAGCCGAGATTGCCAAACACCATGGTCTGGACGGTAACGGAGGTGCCCCATTCCTCCGGGATCGAATGCAGCAAACGATAGGTCTTGGCGCGCGGGTTCATCCAGCTGGCAAAGACCGCGCCGATTGCGCCCCAGAGCTGGACATGCGGGTCCTGCGGGAAAGGCAGGCCCAGTTCCTGGTCCAGCACGTCCTTGTAGAGGGTGACGATATGCTGCAATTCCAGCGCCGAGAGATCGGTATCGAGTTCGTGGCCGAGACGGGCCTTCTCGTCTTCGAGGATTTCCTCGAAGATCTCGTGGTCGAGGCCCATGACGACATCGCCATACATCTGGATGAAGCGGCGGTAGCTATCCCAGGCAAAGCGGGCGTCGCCCGAATGGTGGCCGAGCGCCTCGACGGTGTGGTCGTTGAGGCCGAGATTGAGGACGGTGTCCATCATGCCGGGCATGGAGGTGCGAGAGCCGGAGCGGACGGACAAGAGAAGCGGATGACTGGTATCGCCAAAGGCGCGGCCCGTGGCGGCTTCGATGCCTGATATGCCCTGGAGAACCTGGGTCTTCAGGTCGTCGGGAAGCGTCCTGCCGTTCTTGTAGTAGAAGCTGCAGGCATCTGACACGATCGTGAGGCCGGGGGGCACCGGCAGGCCAAGCGCTGCCATCTCGGCAAGATTTGCACCCTTGCCGCCCAATTGATCGATTTCGGTCCTACTCCCCTCGGCCTTGCCTCCACCGAAGGTGTAAACCCATTTCCGCATAGCCTTCTCCACCCGAACAGGCTTTATTTTCCATCGTTTACAGCAAATGTGACGGAATGAAAACGTGCGCCTGTCAAGATCATGCTGCAATGCATCATAATTGCGGCAGGTGTCGCATTGAAGGCTCACACAGTTGTGAAAGACTGTTGAGAGACGTGAGAAGCAGGCCACAGGGCAACATTGTAAGCAGGACCCACAAAGCACATGGCAAGGGGACCGAAATGACGATCCATTGGACGCGGCGCCAGCTTCTGCGGCTGGCCGGGACGGCAACATTGACGGGCGCGCTGACCGGCGCCTTGAGGGCGGAGGGGATCGAGATCCAGACCGTGCTTCCGGCAGCCCAGACGCCGCAGCTGCCCTTCGGTCTCACCCGGCCGGTACATGTCGGCGAGGTCTGCCTGCGGGCCAAGGATGTGGCAGGGCTGAAGACCTATTACACCAGCATGCTGGGGCTCGAAGTGCTGAAGGATGCGCCCGATGCGGTGACGCTCGGGGCCGGCGGGACGCCGCTCCTGCATATCCTTGCCCGACCGGATGCGACGCCCGAGGCGCCCGGCCAGGCCGGCCTTTATCACACCGCCTTCCTGATGCCCGACCGTGCCGATCTCGCGCGCTGGCTGGTGCATGTGGCCCGCAACCAGTTTCCGCTCACCGGCTTTGCCGATCACTCGGTGTCGGAGGCCGTCTATCTCACCGATCCCGAAGGCAATGGCGTCGAGGTTTATAGCGACCGGCCGCAGGAGACCTGGCTGTGGGCCGGCAACACGGTGACCATGGGCAGCAAGGAACTCAATATCGACGACATCTTCATCAAGACAAAGACGCGCACCGACCGCGACGACTATACGGCCGTGCCGGCCGCGCTGCGCATCGGCCATATCCATCTCAGGGTCGGCGGGCTGGAGACGGCGCGGGCCTTTTATGCCGACGGGTTTGGCCTCGATGTGGTGGCCGGCAGCGACCAGCGCGGCGCGACCTTCCTGTCGTCGGGTCGCTACCATCACCATATCGGCGCCAATATCTGGGAAAGCCGGGATGCCGGCCCCAGGCAGGAGGCGATGACCGGGCTCGACTGGTTCTCGCTGCACACGAATGATCAAGCGATCCTTGATGCGCGCCGGACGGATCTTCAGGCCAAGGGCTTTGCCGTCAGCGCCATAGACGGCGGGTTCGAGGCGCTGGATCCCTGGGGTACGCGGGTCCGGCTGGTTCGGGTCTGACGATCCTGAGCCGCGCTGATGTTACAGGGTCATCACGCAATGCAATAAACGGTCACGGAAAATGACCAGACAAATCAATCGAGGTGATGCGCTGAGCGCCAGCGTTTGCTAGTGGGCATTCTAGTAAATTGTAATCCGGAATCAAAAATGACCCTGACCAGCCCGGTTTCCTTGACGCAGATCCCGCATAACGGCCTGTACCGCAAGGGCGATGTCTTTGTTCTGTTCGGCGAATTGTTCGGTCGTGGTTATGTGACCGGCCTTCTCGATCAGGCGAAAAAGGCCGGAATGGAGATCATCGGGATCACCGTTGGTCGCCGCGACGAGAACAACAAGCTGCGCCCGCTGACCGACGAAGAGCTCGCCCAGGCGGAAGCCAATCTCGGTGGCCGGATCATCAACATTCCCGCCATGGCCGGCTTCGATCTCGATGCGCCGGAAGGCGAACCGACGCCGACGGACCTTCTGTCCTCGCTGACGCTCGAAAACTGGGAAACGGAAAAGCTCGACTGGGCGCATATTGAAAAGTGCCGCCAGGTGGGCGTGTCCCGCTTCCAGGATGCCGTTGCCAAGATCATGGCCGAGCTGGAAGGCATGATTGCCTATGGCAAGAATGTCCACTTCGCCCACACAATGGCTGGCGGCATTCCCAAGGCCAAGGTCTTCCTCGTTCTCGCCAACCGCATCTACAAGGGCCGTGGCGCCCGCCACATGTCCTCGCAGGTGCTGCTCGACAGCGATCTCGGCAAGCTGATCCTGCAGAATTTCGATGAAGTTTCGGCCAATACCTTCCGCCACCTGATCGAAGGCAGTGCTGCGATCCGCGCCCGCATCGAAAAGAGCGGTGGCCAGGTTCGTTATTCGGCCTATGGCTATCACGGCACGGGCATTCTGATCGGCGACGAATATCGCTGGCAGACCTATACGAACTACACCCAGGGCTATGCCAAGATGAAGCTCGAGGCGATTGCCGAAGAGGCATTTGCCTCCGGCATCAAGGCGACCGTCTTCAACTGCCCCGAGATCCGCACCAATTCGTCCGACGTCTTCGCCGGCATCGAACTGCCGCTTCTGCCGCTGCTCAAGGCCTTGAAGAAGGAAAACGGCGGCGCGCGGGCCGAGAAGGTGTGGGCTGACTGCGAAGCCCTTCTGGTCGAGGGTGCGACTGTTGACGACGTACTCACGAAGATCGCGGACTTCCAGGCGAGCGACGTGATGATCCCGTTCTACGACTTCAACAACTGGCCGATGCCCAACAGCCAGGGCCAGTCCGACATCACCATCGGCACCTCGGCCGAGATTGCCCAGATGCACAAGGACAGCAAGGCGCTGATCTCGGACTATCTGAGCGTGCTCGTGGTCGAGGCAACCGGCGCGCTGATCTTCGGCGAAGTGGCTGATCCCTCGGCGCCGGTGCTCTGGCTGAACCATGACATGGTTGCGCGGCAGATCAATTCGGCTGGTTGAGCGGGTCAGTCAGTAGGCAGTAGCCAATAGGATTGTGCCGGGAGCTTTGCTTCCGGCATTGTCTTTTCGGTGGATCGTCATCCTCGGGCTTGTTGTTCGGCCCTGATACATAGCTGACAGATGTTCGTAGACATGCCTGACACTTTCCGGATCGGTTCTGGGAGGTGACGATGGCTTGGGAGACAAAG
>NZ_JAUSUW010000010.1 GCF_030814435.1 Peteryoungia aggregata LMG 23059 | reverse complement strand
CTTTGTCTCCCAAGCCATCGTCACCTCCCAGAACCGATCCGGAAAGTGTCAGGCATGTCTACGAACATCTGTCAGCTATGTATCAGGGCCGAACACTTGTCCCGAGGATCTACCTCCGTCAGCCGGGGCCTGGGCGGTAAAGGTCGCATATCCAGACCATCGTCGAGCGGAGAGCCACCCTTGGCAGATCCTCGGGACAAGCCCGAGGATGACGATCCTAAATCCCATCCATACCGAAACTGTTGAGCACATCACCCCTGCGACACCCCAGCCCTTGACCCGAAGCAGGGACCGTCTATCTCGGATGTCATGGCACTGCATCTCCTCAAGCTCTGCGTCGGAGCCGATTCCATCGACGATCTGCGCGACTGGGTCGCCGAGCGCTGCCTCGTGGCGGTAGCGGCTGGCCTTGAGCCGCATTCCTCGCATGTCACCCGCATGGTGCCGAAGCGCATGGAAGAACTGCTCGATGGCGGTTCGCTCTACTGGATCATCAAGGGCCAGCTTTCGGCCCGCCAGAAGCTTTTGGACATCAAGACCTTCACCGGTGGCGACGGGATTACGCGCTGCGAACTGATCCTCGGCCCTGAAGTCATCGAAGTGGCGCCTGCACCGCGCCGTCCTTTCCAAGGCTGGCGATATCTCGACGCGGATGCTGCGCCGCGCGACCTTTCGGCCTCCGGTGCCAATATCGAAGACATGCCCGACGACCTGAAGCGGGAACTGGCCGAACTCGGCCTGCTGTGAGCGGCCTTTTTTGATCCGCATCTGGAGAAGGTCCGGCTTGTAAGGACCCGTCCCTGACGATACCCTAAATTTTGGGTGGATTGCGCTGCCATGGGGCAGGGCGCGGTCCGGGATCAGGGGGAACCATGCCGTCTTTGAAATTGCCTTGTCTTGCTCTGGCGCTGGCTGTTGCCGCGTCGCATCCTGCTGTGGCGGAAGACCCGTCGATCGATCTGAAACTCTTCGGCAAACATGAGATCGAGGGCGGCCTCAGCACCTGCCATCTCGCCTTCTGGCAGAGCAACAAGGATCCCGAGACGGACAAGTATGCCTATCTCATCTATATGCCCTACGATAAGGACGGCGTGCAGATGCAGGCGGTCGTCGAGATCGGCAAGGAGAAGATTGCGCTCACCGAGAGTGCGCGGGGCGATTTCGATCCGCCGCAGCGGCTGGGCTATCGATTGTATTCCAGCGCCGATCACGCCACCCATCTGCTCGTCCGGATCGAAGAGGCTGTTGTGACCGGCTCGCTGCAGACCGTCGGCAAGGCGACCGTAACCGTGGTGCGGCCCGATCTTCCGCCGTTCGTCGCCGGTGCAAAAGGGGTGATCGGCTGCCCTGGCAGCCCGGCGCCCGAGACCGCGCAAGCTGCGCCGGAGCCTGTCTCCGACGAGGGGGCTGCAGCCGGCGGGCCGTCACCCTATACCGGTCCGGTTGGGCTGCCGCTCACCCCGCCGGTCATGCTCACGGCCGCCAGCGAGGTGCCGGCGGCTGTTCGCAGCGAGATTGCGACCTATGCGCCCGACGAGTGCAGTGAGCCGGAGACGCTCGCCTATCCCGGCCAGCGTTATCAGGTGAATGACAATTTCATTCTTTGGGAAGTCCCGTGTTTCCTCGGCGCCTATCAGGGCACCAGTATCTTCGCGATCACACAAAACCCGCCTGCCGACTGGGCAACCATGCTCAGCCTGCCCAATCCGCCGGCGCTGGAGGGCGAGAACAATGCGCAGATGATGAACCCGGAGGTCTTTGCCGAAAAGGGTGTCTTTATCTCGACCTCGCTCGGCCGTGGTCAGGGGGATTGCGGCACCTATCAGGTCTTCCGCCTGATGGATGCGCCGGGCGAGACCTTCGAATTCCAGCTGATGGAGTATCGCGAGAAGGTCAATTGCGATGGCGTGCAGAGCGAGCCGTCCGAATGGCCGCTGCAGTACAGCGGGGGAGAGTGAGCCGACGGCATGCGCGGCGTCCCAGCCCTCCGTCGGAGGCTTGTCTGGTGACGTGCTGTCGCTTGCTCTTCGTGGCTGGATTTCGGTCGGGGCCATCGGTCACGGAAAGGTCCCAATCGCGCGTCATCCACACCACATCGGACAGCCTTCCGGGGCCAGGGACCTGCCATGAACGGAATTGAACACGTCAATGCAACTGCGGGCGAAGCGACGCGATCGACTGGCCGCTTGCGCAGGTTGTCTCTGCGGATCGGGTTGTCGATCGCCGGGCTGGCAGCCCTGTTCGGTGCCTATGTCGGAATCCTGATTCTCTCTGGCAACTTCCATGAGGTCCTGCCGGGGCAACTCTATCGCTCGGCCCAGCTCTCGGGCGATCGGCTGGGAGCGGAGATCGACCGCTACAAGATCAAGACGGTGATCAATCTGCGTGGTGAAAATCCCGGCAAGTCTTGGTACGACGACGAAATCCGTGCCACGCAGGCGCATGGTGCCACTCATGTCAACTTCGGCATGTCTGCGCGCCGCGACCTGACACCAGAGCGCACACAGGAGTTGCTGACCCTCCTGAAGACGGCCGAGCAGCCGATTCTGGTGCATTGTATGTCCGGCGCCGATCGTACGGGGTTGGCCTCCGTCATCTTTCTCCAGCAGGTGGCTGGCATCGACGAAGAAGAGGCCGAATGGCAGTTGTCACCGGTCTACGGCCACATCAACCTGCCCTTCCTCGCCGCTTATGCGATGGATGACACCTGGGAGCGGCTGGAAAAGGTGATTGGCCTCGACAGCTGACAATCAGGCAGTCCGTTAGGGACGATCTGCCACATGGAAACAGGCGGGCCGGCCTGGATGCCACTTTTGGAAGCCGGAGTTTCCAGGGGACTGGCGCTGTTGGCGCAGAAGCGCGGCAGCCGCGAGCCGTACGGCTGTTTGGCCATACAACTTCTTTCACCGCAGGGTTTTTCCATTTCCGGGAGCAATGCCGGAGGATTGCGGCCGCCCGTCGTCATCTTATTTTCTGATGTGCCTATTGACTTGTGATACCAGTTGGAAAGAATGAGCCTGCTTGAGTGAATAGCAAGCCGGCGGAGGACCTCTGCCGCATTGCTGAGGAGGATGACTGATGACTGCAATTGCCTTGTTCGGGGCTGGGGGCAAAATGGGCTACCGGCTTGCCAAGAACCTCAAGGGGGCGCGGTTCGACGTGCGACATGTCGAGGTGAGCGAGCCGGGCAAGGCGCGCCTGAAGGCCGATCTCGGGCTTGATTGCGTGCCCTCCGATGTTGCGCTCTCGGGTGCCGATGTCGTCATTCTTGCCGTGCCGGACACGGCGATCGGCAAGGTTGCGGCCTCGATCTCCGACAGGCTGTTGCCCGGGATGATGGTGATCGCGCTCGATGCGGCAGCACCGTTTGCCGGACATCTGCCGGAGCGCGCAGACCTGACCTATTTCGTCACCCATCCCTGCCATCCGCCGATCTTCAACGACGAGACGGACATGCAGGCCAAGAAGGACCATTTCGGCGGTCTGTTTGCCAAGCAGCACATCGTGTCTGCCCTGATGCAGGGGCCGGAGGAGGCCTATGCACTGGGGGAGGAGATCGCCAAGGTGATCTGGGCGCCGGTGATGCGCTCGCACAGGGTCACCGTCGAGCAGATGGCTCTTCTGGAGCCGGGTCTGTCCGAAACGGTTTGCGCCTCGCTGCTGGTGGTGATGCGCCAGGCGATGGACGAATGTGTCGCCCGCGGCGTGCCAAAGGAGGCGGCGCGCGATTTTCTGCTGGGCCACATGAACGTGCTGGGTGCGGTGATTTTCGAGGAAACGCCGGGCGTGTTTTCCGATGCCTGCAACAAGGCGATCGAATTCGGCATTCCGGCCCTGATGCGCGACGACTGGAAGACGGTTTTCGAGCCGCAGGAGATTGCCGACAGCATCAGGCGCATCACCTGATTTCGATTTCCGGACGGGGGGTAGCCTTCCCGGTCGGTGCATGACCTCGCGGGGAGCGAGGTAACGTTTCATTGGGAGGACAACATGAAACTCACACGCAGGCTTACTCTCGTCGCCTTCGGTGCGGCACTTGCGGCAACGACCGCAATGCCGGCCTTTGCCGCCGATCTGATCGCCATCATCACGCCATCGCATGACAACCCGTTCTTCAAGGCGGAAGCTGTTGGTGCCGAAGCAAAGGCCAAGGAGCTGGGCTATGAGACCCTGGTTCTCGTGCATGACGATGATGCCAACAAGCAGTCGCAGCTGATCGATACCGCAATCGGTCGTGGCGCCAAGGCCATCATTCTCGACAATGCCGGCTCTGAAGCCTCCATCGCCGCCGTCCAGAAAGCCAAGGATGCAGGCGTTCCCTCCTTCCTGATCGACCGCGAGATCAATGCGACCGGTGTTGCCGTGTCGCAGATCGTCTCCAACAACTACCAGGGTGCCCAGCTCGGCGCGGAAGAATTCGTCCGTCTGATGGGCGAGAAAGGCAATTACGTCGAGCTTCTCGGTCGTGAAGCCGATCTCAATGCCGGTATTCGGTCCAAGGGCTACCATGACGTCATCGACGATTATCCGGAGATGAAGATGGTCTCGCAGCAATCGGCGAACTGGAGCCAGACCGAAGGTTACTCCAAGATGGAGACTATCCTTCAGGCAAACCCGGACATCCAGGGCGTGATCGCCGGCAATGACACCATGGCCATGGGTGCGATTGCCGCCTTGCAGGCAGCCGGGCGCAAGGATGTCATCGTCGTCGGCTTCGACGGGTCGAACGATGTCCGCGATTCCATCCTCTCGGGTGGCATCAAGGCAACCGTGATGCAGCCCGCCTATGCGCAGGCACAGCTTGCCGTGCAGCAGGCGCATGAGTTCATCACCACCGGCAAGGCGCCGGCTGAGGAAAAGCTCCTGATGGATTGCATCCTCATCACCGCTGCCAATGCCGGCAAGCTTGAGACCTTTGCGCTCAGCCAGTGAGCCTTGATGGAGCGGGGGCGGGGCCGTCAGCGGTCCCGCGCCTTCCGGGTCGTTCAACGGGGATAATCCATGTTGCAGATGCGCGCTGCCGCCGTCTTTGCTGCGCTATGCGTGGTCATGCCGGGCTGCAAATTCGTCAAGACAGCTGAGCAGGAGGCCCAGGTTGCCGCCAATGCCTTTGATCCCGACCGGATGGTTGCCGAGGCGTGGGACAGCAAGGTGCTGCCCTATCTCCAGAAGCGCGCAGGCACGTTTGAGGCTGTGACAGCGATGATTGCGTCAGATCCGGAAGCGGCCGCCCAGACGTTCGGCCACAAGGAAAAGGGTGGTACTGCCCCCTGGACCTATGTCGCGACCGTCAAGGGCGTGATCGTGACGGCAGAGACGAAATCCCGCGCCGCCTATGTCGATGTCGATATCAACGCGGACGGCCAGTCGGACCTTCGCCTGGCGATCGGCCCGGCCATTCGTGGGACAGCGCTGCGCGACAGCCTAGGCTTTGTCAGTTTCAACGAGTTCAAGAACCAGATCGACTGGGCCCAGTATGGCAAGTCCTTCAACACCTATGTGAACGCGACCGTGCTGGAGAAGCTGCCGCGTGATGGTCTGGTCGGCAAGTCGGTGGATGCGCTCGGCGCCTTCCCGCAGCCTGCGACCGGCGAGCTGCCGCAATTTGTCCCGGCGATGATCACGGTCGGAGGTTGATCATGAGCGCATCTGAAACCGGCGATATCATTCTGGAACTGCGCGATGTGACGAAGGCATATTCGGGCATTGTTGCCCTGAAGGAAGCCGATCTGAAGCTCAGGCGCGGTGCGGTGAATGTGCTTGTTGGCGAAAACGGCGCCGGCAAGTCCACGATGATGCGCATTATTGCGGGCGTGGAGCGCCCGACGCTTGGCGAAATCTGGATGGATGGTCAGCGTATCCAGCTGGCCTCGCCGGCTGATGCGGTGCGTCATGGCATCGGTATCGTCTTTCAGGAGCTGAACCTGTTCGGCAACCTGACTGTTGCCGAAAACATATTTGCCACGCGCGAGCTGACGCGCGGCCTGTTTGGCATTGATCACAAGGCGCAGGTGACGAAAGCCAATGAATTTCTCGATCGGCTGGAGGCAGGCATATCCGCCGATACACTGGTCGAAGACCTGCCGATCGGCCAGCAACAGCTGGTGGAGATTGCCCGCGCCGTCTCACTCGATACCCGCATCCTGATCCTCGACGAACCGACTTCGGCGCTAAGCGCTGCCGAAGTGGATGTTCTCTTTCGCGTCATTGCGGAACTCAAGGCGCAAGGGGTTGCCATCGTCTACATCTCGCATCGGCTGGAAGAGCTGATGCGCATCGGCGACTACATCACCGTCCTCAAGGACGGGCAGATTACCGGCAATGCCTTGGTCAAGGATATTGATACCGCCTGGATCGTGCGATCGATGATCGGTTCGGATGCCAAGGACTTCGCCAAGGATGTCAGCCATACGCTCGGGGACGAGGTCATCCGCCTGGAAGACATCAGCCTGGCACGCGCCAGTGGCGGGCTCGCGGTGGATCATGTTTCGCTCTCCGTGCGCAAGGGAGAAATTCTCGGGATCTACGGCCTGATGGGCGCCGGGCGCAGCGAGTTGTTTGAATGCATTATCGGCCGCCACGGTCACTCTCAGGGCCGCATCTACATTGATGGCAAGGAGCTCCTGGCCCGCGACCCGACAGGGCGCATCGCCCATGGCATTGCGCTGATCCCCGAGGATCGGCAGCGTGAAGGGCTGGTGCAATGCCTGTCAATTGCCGAAAACCTGTCGCTGGCAAGCCTTGGCCAGTTCGTGCGTTACGGGTTCCATATCGATCGGGCGCTGGAGAACGGGGCGATTTCAAGCGCCATTCGCAGCCTGTCGATCAAGGCGCGCAATCCGGCATTCGAGGTGACCTCGATGTCGGGTGGAAACCAGCAGAAGGTGGTCATCGGCAAGGCGCTGATGACCGGGCCCAAGGTATTGCTGATGGACGAGCCAAGCCGCGGTATCGATGTCGGCGCCAAAGCCGATGTATTCCGCACCATGCGCAAGCTTGCAGGCGAGGGGCTGGCGATCCTGTTTTCCACATCGGACCTCGATGAGGTCATGGCCCTGTCCGATCGCATTGCAGTCATGAGCAGCGGGCGTCTCGTCTGTGTCATGGATCGCGCGGATGCGAGCGAGGACATGATCGTGAAAGCCTCGAGTGAGGGACACAAGACCAGAAGGATGCATGCGAGATGACGACGGCGACCCCCATGGCAACGGCTCTTCCGTCCGGCAGCGGCTCGCTGCTGCTGACCGTGATGAAACTGCGCACATTTATCGCGCTGATCGCGGTGATCGTCTTTTTCTCGATCTTCGCGCCGAACTTCCTGTCCACGGCCAACATGATCCTGATGTCGAAACACGCGACGCAAAATGCGTTTCTGGCCATTGGCATGACCTTTGTCATCGTCACCGGCGGTATTGATCTTTCCGTAGGGTCAATTGTCGGCCTTTGCGGCATGATCGCCGGCGGGCTGATCCTCAACGGCATCGACCTGCCTATGGGCTACACCGTATACTTCAATGTTCTCGAAGTGGCCGTCATGGTCACCGCAGTCGGTATCGCGATTGGCGCGCTGAACGGCCTCCTGATCACCCGCCTCAACGTGGCCCCCTTCATCGCCACGCTCGGCATGCTTTATGTGGCGCGCGGTGCCGCGCTGCTGTTTTCCGACGGCCAGACCTTGCCGAACCTTGCGGGCAAGCCGGAGCTTGGCAATACCGGATATGCCATTTTCGGGTCCGGCACCTGGCTTGGCATTCCCGTCTCGATCTGGATGCTGGTGGTCGTTGCGCTCGGCGCTGCCTATTTTGCCCGTTTCGTGCCGCTGGGGCGGCATATCTTCGCCGTGGGCGGCAATGAACGCGCGTCGCGTATGTCGGGCATCCGAGTCGATCGGGTGAAGATGTTCGTCTACATGTTCTCGGGCTTTTGTGCCGCACTGGTCGGCCTCGTCATTTCGTCCGAACTGATGGCCGCCCATCCGGCCACCGGCACCAATCTGGAACTGAATGCCATTGCAGCTGCCGTTCTGGGTGGTACCTCCATGTCCGGCGGGCGCGGCACGATAGGTGGAACCATCATCGGCGCCTTTGTCATCGGCATTCTCTCCGATGGTCTTGTCATGATGGGCGTGTCGTCCTTCTGGCAGATGGTCATCAAGGGGCTTGTCATCATCATTGCCGTGGTGGTTGACCAGGCACAGCGCAAGCTTCAGGCCCGCGTGACACTGATGCAGATGGCAAAGCAGGGATAAGCGGATATGGCAGAGCTTCGGGGAGCCCTGATCGGGTGCGGATTTTTCGCCGTTAATCAGATGCATGGCTGGGCGCTCGCGCAGGGCGCCGGTATCGTCGCCATCTGCGATCGCGATCCGCAACGCCTGGCAATCGTCGGCGACCAGTTCGGCATCTCTCGCCGCTACACGGATGCAGCTGCCATGTTTGCCGATGGCGGATTTGATTTCGTCGACATTGCAACGACCGTGCAGAGCCATCGCGCACTGGTGGAAATGGCGGCCGCCCACAAAGTGCCGGCCATTTGCCAGAAACCCTTTGCGCCAAGCCTTGCCGATGCCAAGGCCATGGTGGCGGTGACGAATGCGGCCGGCATTGCCCTGATGATCCACGAGAACTTCCGCTGGCAGACGCCGATCCAGGCGGTGCGCAAGGTGCTGGACAGCGGTGCCATCGGCACGCCGTTCTGGGGGCGCTTCTCCTTCCGCTCCGGCTTCGATGTGTTTGCCGCCCAACCCTATCTCGGTGAAGCGCCGCGTTTCATCATCGAGGATCTGGGCATCCATACGCTGGATATTGCCCGCTATATCCTGGGCGACGTGCATTCGCTGACTGCGCGCACAAGACGGATCAACCCGAAGATCAAGGGCGAGGATGTGGCAACCATGCTTCTCGATCACGACAGCGGCGCCACCTCCATTGTCGATGTTAGCTATGCCACGCGCCAGGAGACGGAGCCCTTTCCCGAAACGCTGATCGAGCTGGATGGCAGTGAGGGAACTCTGCGCCTGACGCAGGGTTATGCCCTGACGGTTACGAATGGCGATGGCACGGTCACGACCGATGTATCGCCGGCACTTCTACCTTTCGCCTCGCGGCCCTGGCACAATATCCAGGAAAGTGTGCTCCTCATCCAGCAGCACTGGGTCGATGCACTGAAGGCTGGAACAGAGACATCGACATCCGGCGCCGATAACCTGAAGACATTCGCTCTCGTGGAAGCCGCCTATCAAAGTGCCGCATCCGGCCAGCTGGTGGAGATAGGGACACTTCTGGCATGAGCCCTGACCCTGCCACAGATCGCGCCTTCAGGCTTTTCGGGACAAGAGTTCCAGAACCGCCCGTGCAAGTGCTGCGCGCCGGCCTGCTGAGCGCGCACTTGATTGGCGGCGGGCTTCGAGAGATTGCCTTCGACGGGATTGAGGTTCTGCGCGCCATCGCCTTTGTGGTGCGCGACCGCGACTGGGGCACCTATAGCCCGGCGATTGCGGATCTGACGATCAAACAGGGCGAGGGGGAAACCACGGTCTCCTATCGAGCGGTCTGCGAGGGGCCTGATGCCAACACGCTTTCCATCCGCGCCGTCATCACCCTGTCGAGCAAGGGCAGCCTGACCTTCAAGGCCCAGGCAGAGACGCCGACTGGCTTTGAAAACAATCGCTGCGGCTTTTGCGTGCTGCATCCGATCGTCGGTGTTGCTGGTGCGCCCGTGACGGTGGAGCATGTGGACGGCTCGATCCAATATGCCGTCTTTCCCGACCGTATCGAGCCTTGGCAACCGTTTCAGGAGATCCGCGCGCTCACCCATTCGGTGATGCCAGGCATTGACGCGGAATGCCGGATGGAGGGTGACATGTTCGAGATGGAAGACCAGAGAAACTGGTCGGATGCCTCGTACAAGACCTATGTGCGGCCACTGGCCTTGCCCTGGCCTTATCAGATCGCCACGGGGGAGACTGTTTCGCAGGCCGTTACTCTGACCGTCACGGACAGGCGCGCCGGAAGACCGCAGGCCGGGAGCCATGACGCCCGGCCTGTTCACCTCACCTGGGGCGAAGATCTGCGGCCTCTTCCGCAGATCGGGCTTGTGGTGACGCCCGAAGAGGCCGGCGCAGTGCGTTCGGCACTGGCGTCTCACGGCGCTTTCGGCGCGAAAGGTTTGCTTCTGCATTTCGACCCGGCAGCGGGCCACGGCCCTTCCGATATCGAGGCGTTCGCCGCGCTTGCGGCCCTCTTTTCCGGCACGATCACGCTGGAAATCGCGCTGCCATGCAAAGGCCCGCTCGCCGGGGAACTCGGCGCAATCGCCAAGCTTGTGGCCGATGCCGGGCTGCGGCTGGATGCGGTGATGGTGTCGCCTGCTGTAGACCGGCAATCAACGCCGCCCGGCAGCCAATGGCCGGACTGCCCACCGCTTGAAGAGGTCTACGCGGCGGCACGAGCGGCATTTCCGGGCATTCGGCTGGGCGGCGGCATGCTGAGCTACTTCACGGAAATCAACCGCAAGCGCGTTCCCGCAGGTCCCCTCGATTTCGTCAGCCATGCCACCAACCCGATCGTGCATGCCGCCGATGATCTGAGCGTCATGCAGACGCTTGAGGCCTTGCCGTTCATCTGGACATCGCTGCGGGCGATCTATGGGCAAAAGCCCTACCGCGTCGGACCATCCACCCTTGCCATGCGCCAGAACCCCTATGGCAGTCGCACCATGGACAATCCGAATGGCGAGAGGACTGCCATGGCGAACAGGGATCCGCGACACAACGGCTTGTTCGGCGCGGCTTTTGCCGCCGGGTCTGCGGCAGCTTTTGTTGGCGCAGGTTTGGAGCAATTGACCTTGAGTGCGCTGACCGGGCCCTTCGGTCTGTTTGCCGGGCCGCAAGAGCCTGTGCCGGAGGGCATGGTTCGCCCGATTGGCCGCTGCATCGAACTGCTCGCCTGCATGGCCGGCTGGCAGGCCCGTGCGGTTAAATCAGGTTCGTCGCGCGATATTCTGGCGTTTGGCGCGTCTTGCGATGACGGTCGCCGGGCGCTTGTGCTGGTCAACGTGACCCGCAGCCCCCTTGAGGTCGACCTGCAAGCCCTTGGCATTGGTAGCGGGGCAAGCATTGTCCTGCTGGATGAGACCACGATGATCGCCGCTGCATCAAACGGTCTTGAGGCGCGCAGCATGTCGGAACAGCCGTTTGCACTTATGCCCTATGCGGTGGCGCGCATTGTCTGGGAGGTGGCCTGAGGCGCTGCTATTTGCGGTTCTTCAGGGCGTAGAGCGCCCGCGACCGCTCCAGATGCTTGATCATCGCCTGCTCGGCGACATCCGCATCGCGCGATTCAATCGCCCGGATGATTTCCTCGTGCTCGGTGAGGGTGAAGTTCTCCCGACCGGTCCAGATCAACATTTCCGAATGATAGGCCTTCAGCCATCCGAGCATGGCGCCGCTGACGGCAACAAAGATCGGATTGCCGGAGATGCTGGCGATGTACTGGTGGAAATCCATGTCGGCTTCGATGAAGGCATCCGCATCGCCGAGGTTCTGCACCTGGCGCTCCAGCAGCGCCTCCAGTTCGGCAATATGTTCCGGCGTCGCTTTCACGGCCGCCTCGCGGATCATGCCGCGCTCGAAGAAGATCCGGGCGCTTTTCAGATGTTCGAGCGAGTCTGCTGACCCCGAGAGCATCAGCTTTGCCGGAAGGTCGACCTGGCGGATGATGGATTCCGCCGTGATGCGCAGCACCTTGGCGCGTTCGCCTTGAGAAATTTCCACCAGTCCCTTGCTGGCCAGCGCCTGCATGGCCTCGCGGATCGCCGGGCGACCGACGCCATAGCGTTCCATCAGCTCGCGCTCGGACGGCATTTCATCGCCGGCGCTCAGCTCGCCGCTTTCGATCAGAAACTTGAGCCGGGCAAAAACCTCGTCGGCAATTTTCCTGCGCAGGATGGGTTCGGAAACGATGCTCATGGGCCACCTGATGTCAACGCTTCTGAATAGCAGTTGAAGCCACTGGCGCAACGACTTTTTCTTGCCGCAGCTTGCAATCACATAAATACTCATTATACCAGTTGATAAGCTTCTACAAGCTGAGTGCAGGGATACGGAGGAGGAAGACGTGATCCGTTTGACATACCGGATTGAAACGGCAGGCTCCGCTGAAGCCATGGGCACCAAGATCGCCAGCGACCAGTCCACCGGGACATTCGTTGCCCTGCCGGGAGAAACCGAGGAGCTGAAGGCGCGTGTTGCCGCTCGCGTCACGGCAGTGCGTCCACTGTCGCCCGTATCCGTTGCCTCTTTGCCCGATGAGGCCGGTACGGCCACGAGCTTCAACCGCGCCGATGTCGAAATCGAGTTTCCCTTGGATGCGGTGGGCACCGATCTTTCCGCGCTGATGACGATTGCCATCGGCGGTGTGTTTTCGATCAAGGGCATGACGGGCATCCGCATTGTTGACATGCAGCTGCCGCCGGAATTTGCTGCAGCCCATCTGGGCCCACAATTCGGCGTTTCCGGCAGCCTTGCGCTGACCGGCGTCAACGGACGGCCGATCATCGGTACCATCGTCAAGCCGGCGCTTGGCCTTCGTCCGCACGAGACGGCGGAGATGGTCGCAGAACTGCTCGAGGCGGGCGTCGATTTCATCAAGGACGACGAGAAACTGATGAGCCCCGCCTATTCTCCACTGAAGGAGAGGGTGGCGGCCATCATGCCGCGTATTCTCGATCACGAGCAGAAGACCGGCAAGAAGGTGATGTATGCCTTCGGCATCAGCCATGCCGATCCGGACGAGATGATGCGCAATCACGATCTGGTTCTGGCTGCCGGCGGCAATTGCGCCGTCGTCAATATCCAGTCCATCGGCTTCGGCGGCATGTCCTTTCTGCGCAAGCGTTCCGGTCTTGTGCTGCATGCGCATCGCAATGGCTGGGATATCCTGACGCGCCACCGGGGGCTCGGCTTCGAGTTCTCGGTCTGGCAGCAGTTCTGGCGCCTGCTCGGCGTCGATCAGTTCCAGATCAACGGCATCCGCGTCAAATACTGGGAGCCGGACGAAAGCTTTGCACGCTCCTACCACGCGGTGACTACGCCGATGTTTTCGCCGGATGATGTCGTGCTGCCGGTGATTGGCTCCGGCCAATGGGGAGGGCAGGCGCCGGATACGATTGCCGTGACCGGCGGCTCGACGGATCTGCTCTATCTCTGCGGCGGTGGCATTGTCAGCCATCCTGGTGGTCCGGGCGCGGGGGTTCGGGCGGTTCGTCAGGCCTGGGAAGCCGCGGGCGCCGGCATTCCACTTGCGGTTTACGCCAAGGATCATCCGGAGCTTGCCCAATCCATCGACAAATTCTCCGACGGCAAGGCGGCATAACCCATGACCCGTCCGCTGATTTCCTATTATGGCGATGATTTCACCGGTTCGACCGATGTGATGGAGGCGCTCGCCTCGCATGGTATCGAGACGGTGCTCTTTCTGCAAAAGCCAGATGAGGCGTTGATGCAGCGTTTTGCCGGTGCGCGCGCCTATGGTCTGGCTGGCACCAGCCGCAGCCAGTCACCGGACTGGATGGACAGCCACCTGCGCTCAGGCTTCCAGTGGCTGAAGACGCTGAATGCTGAACTCTGCCACTACAAGGTCTGCTCCACGTTCGATTCCTCGGTGCAGGTGGGAAATATCGGTCGGGCCATCGAGATCGGCAGGGCGGTCTTCGGGGCAGGGATGGTGCCGTTGATCGTCGGCGCACCGCAGATCCGGCGCTATACGGCGTTTGGCGAATTGTTCGCCGCCTATCAGGGCCGCAACTATCGTATCGACCGGCATCCGGTCATGTCTCGCCATCCGGTAACGCCGATGCAAGAGGCCAATATCCTGCTTCATCTTGCGCAGCAGACCGGGCTTTCATCCACGCTTCTGGACAATGTGGCGCTTCTGGCGGGCGAGGGGCCGGAAAAGGCCGATATCCTGCTCATCGATGTCCTCGATACAGCAACGCAAAGGGCTGCCGGATCCTTGCTCTGGAACCAGCTGCGCCAGACGGGCAGTGCTTTCGTCTGCGGTTCGTCCGGCGTGGAATATGCCCTGATCCCGGCCTGGAGCGCGGCAGGGTTGATCGGAGAAAAGCCAGTCTTTGCGTCGCCCGGTCCCGTCGATCGGCTGGCCGTGGTGTCGGGCAGCGTATCGCCCACCACCGAACGGCAGATCCGCCATGCGCTTGGCCATGGTTTTGATGGCGTCGCGCTCGATCCAGTGTCGCTCTCCGGTGAGGACGGCGAGGCGCGGATCGCCGATGCCGTTCGCGCCGGGCTGGCGTCCCTCGACGCGGGCAGAAGCGTCGTTCTCTACACGGCCCTTGGACCTGCGGCGGACCAGGGGGCCGTGCTCGATCAATCCGGTGATGCCCGCCATCGGCTGGGGCGGGCTCTCGGGCGTATCCAGGTGGAGCTGGTTGCCCGTGCCGGTCTTTCCCGGGCCGTGGTGGCGGGCGGTGATACGTCGAGCCATGCGCTCGGGGAAATGGGCATTGCCGCACTCACCTTGAAACTGCCTTTGCCGCAGACCCCCGGCTCGCCACTCTGCGTGGCGCATGGCGGACCCGTCGATGGGCTCCAGATCGCGCTCAAGGGCGGGCAGGTGGGCAATGACGATTATTTTTCAATGATCCGGGCCGGGGGATCCTCCCATAACCCACTGGACGAACGCGCAAAACAATCGGGAACCGCCGCATGACCCAAGCGCATCTTTGGATCGGCACCAGCTGGAAGATGAACAAGACACTCGCTGAGGCGCAGGCCTTTGCCGAGGGCCTGAAGGCTGCCGATGCCGGGCGTGATCCGCGCATCCAGCGTTTCGTCATTCCGCCCTTCACCGCCGTGCGCGAGGTGAAGGCCATGCTTGCCGGGTCCTCCGTCAAGGTCGGCGCACAGAACATGCATTGGGCCGATGACGGCGCCTGGACGGGTGAGATCTCACCGCCGATGCTGAAGGATTGCAACCTCGAGATTGTCGAGCTTGGCCATTCGGAACGCCGGGCGCATTTCGGCGAAACGGATGAAACCGTAGGGCTGAAGGTCGAGGCTGCGGTGCGCCACGGGCTCGTCCCGTTGATCTGCATCGGGGAGACGCTTGCCGAACGGGAAGCCGGTCGCGCCATAGAAGTTCTCGAAACGCAGGTTCGCGGCGCGCTCGCCAGACTCACCGGGCCACAGAAACAGGCCGAAATTCTGCTGGCCTATGAGCCGGTCTGGGCGATCGGCGTCAACGGCATTCCCGCCACCTCGGAATATGCCGATGCTCGCCAGGCCGAGATCATTGCGGTGGCGCAAGATGTCCTCGGGCGCAAGGCGCCCTGCCTCTATGGCGGCTCCGTCAATGCGCAGAACTGCGAAGAGCTGATCACCTGCCCGCATATCTACGGGCTTTTCATCGGGCGCTCTGCCTGGAATGTCGAGGGTTATCTCGACATCCTCTCCAGATGCGCCGCCAACTTGTGAGGAGGAGCATATCATGAAGATCGCAGTTGCAGGAGACAGCGCCGGGGAAGGGCTGGCCCGGATCCTTGCTGATCACCTCAAGGACAAGCATGAGGTGTCTGAAGTCTCTCGCACCGAAGCTGGTGCCGACGCCTTCTACGCCGATATTTCAGACCGCGTGGCAAGCGAGGTTCTTGCCGGAAAATACGACCGTGCCATCCTCGTCTGCGGCACGGGCATCGGCGTCTGCATTTCTGCCAACAAGGTACCTGGCATCCGCGCAGCATTGACGCATGACACCTATTCGGCAGAACGGGCGGCCCTCTCCAACAATGCGCAGATCATCACCATGGGTGCGCGTGTCATTGGTTCGGAACTGGCCAAGACCATTGTCGATGCCTTCCTGGCGCAGGTGTTCGACCAAAACGGTCGCTCCGCATCGAATGTTCAGGCGATCAACAATGTGGATGCAAAATACCATCTGCGCTGAGACGACGGGTCTGAACGGGGATCATTAAGCCACGGACGGAGCCAGGCTTTGCCGCGGGTTGATCTGTTTCAGGCGAGCAAGACTGCGCAAGTGCAGCTTGCGCAGTCTTGCTGTTGAACTGGGCCTTGTTGGGGCTGGCATCTACTGCCAGAGGGGCGGCGTATCAGAGGCATTGTCGGGTTTCGGCTTGGGTTTTGGTTTGTTCTCGGGCATGCCGAGATGGTGGGCTTCGTGCCCTGTCGCCTTGTGGATGCCTTCTACCTCGCGGCACCCGACGAAGCAGCGGACTGCGCAGCTCATGACCGGCGTCCCTGAACCGATGTCTTCTGATGGTTTTGGCGTGTCTTCCCCGCCTTCATCAGCCTCGCCGGCAAGCCGTGGCTCAAATCCCCACAGTGTTTCGATCACCTTGCCGATGTCGCCAGCTGGTTCCCAGGTGATGATGCTCTGGCCCTTGGCCTCGTCTGTCACTTCTATCATCATCGCGCCGACATCCCCGGCGTCGAAGAAGGTTTTGTTGCGAAAACCGATCGCCAGAACCGACTGCAGTTCGGCGGCCATGATAAGCTTGCGAATGGCAGCCAGAACGGTCTGCTGTTCAAGGATTTCGGCAATTCTCTCAGGCGACGTGAAAACGGATGTGCGCGAATACTCCGCACTTGCCAGCCCGAAATCTGTGACTGCAAGCATGTTCGGCAGGACATCGGAGGCCGCTTCGCGTGGTGCCGGTGCCGTGATCAGCGCCCTGCCGCCAGCGGCGCGAGCTTCGAATTCCAGCATCATCACTCCCGGTTCCAGCAGGTGATGCCGGTGCAGGAGACGCAAGCAGAGCACATCCTGCAGCCCCGCCATTACCACCAGGCGGCCAATTTCCTGCATCACGGCGCTCGTTTGGTCGAAATTGGTCCAGAGTTCTCTGTCGGCTTCGATCGGCCCGGCAAACTGGTTATAGCTTTCGGGTAGTACTTGCCTGATCTCCATGCGTAGACTCCCTTTGGTGTCAAACCGAGTTGGTGCTTAAGGTGTCCGTCTCATCTCCGCTGTTCTGCTCCCATCGTGCCTCACGTTTTAACAGTAGCTCATATTTGCCTTTGCCACCATGTTGTCTTTCTGATGCGACATCGGGCAAAGGGGTGAACCGGGTGGGCGGACTGAGATCAGCCACTGATGGAGAGTGTAGAGGTTTTGACAAAGCTCTTTTTGAGCGGGTCGGCCATACCCTTCGCCAGGGGGAGAGCATGCTGAAGGCCTGATCTCGATGGTCCGCGATACATTTTGGTCGGCTGCCGGGTCCGCGCCTAATGATTGTTATCTGGCTCGACAAAACAATCGGCGAATGGATAGATTGATGCGAGGTCGTTTGGAGGAGAACCGAACGCAGGTCAGCAAATGTCGCAGTATCGATCCATTTGTGTCATCGCAAGTGGGGCGCATCTGCATTTCTGAAGGGTGCAGTGGCAGCTATGACGGAACTTATCGCTTCGTTTAGTTACAGTCCTGTGCTTGTCGCTCTTTCGGTGGTGGTGGCCGTCCAGGCGGGTTATGTCGGCATCAGCCTTGCTCTTCTCATCCCCGGTGCATTCGCCAACCGGCGCCGCCTGTTGATCGCCGGTTCGGCGATGACGCTTGCGGTCGGCATCTGGAGCATGCATTTCATCGGCATGCTGGCAATTACGACCTCTGTCGCCATCGCCTACGCCGTCTTGCCAACACTTCTCTCATTCCTCATTTGCAGCCTCGTGATTGGCGTCGCCATTTACCTGGCGAGCCTGCGCTCGCAGCGCCTGCTGGTGATTGCAGCCGTGCTCATGGGGATCGGCATCACCACGATGCATTATGTCGGCATGACCGCCGTGCATTCGGTCTATCATCTGACACACGATCCCGCCTATGTGCTTGCCAGCATCATGATTGCAATCGCGGCATCCGGCCTTGCGCTCTGGCTTGCTTTCTCTGCCGACCGGCGACCGCCGCTTCTGCTCTGTGCCGTGGTGTTCGGATGCGCGGTGTCTGGCATGCACTATATGGCAATGGCCGGGACGGCACTGCAGCCGGCCGTTGCCGAGGCTGCAAACACAGAATCCTTGATGTCCCGAGACATGTTGGCAGCCATTGTCAGCGTGGTCGCCTGTAGCATCTCGGCTGTGTTCATGCTGGCGCTGATCCCGACGCAGGCGAAGGATGCCAGCAGCGAAACAGCCTCGCATGCGGTACCGTCCGTGCCAGACGCCGTGGCAGCGGACAGCCTCCGCTCGGGCAATTTACCACTCGACACCACACCACCCCCGCTACCGGCGATTCGGGTGATGACGGATACGGATCAAACGAGCGATGCCACGTCGCCGGTTGTCCCGAACCTGTCTACGGGCGCTCTTTTGTTGCCGATCGAAAAGAACGGCAAGCGCTTTCACATTTCGGCGGATGATATCGTGTCGGTGCATTCCAACGCGCATTACACCTATGTTTTCAACGGTCGCGACGACCTTTTCTGTCCATTGTCGATCTCCGACATCGCAGCGCGTTTGCCTGAGGCCATGTTTCCCCGGATTCATCGCAGCTATATCGTCAACCTCCGCTTTGTCGTCCGTATCAAGAAGGCCGGAGATTCGGGCGTGGTCGAACTGGATACGCCCATCAGGCGTACCGTGCCGGTGAGCCGGGCGAGGCTGACGGCTTTCCGCTCGGAGCTGGCCGCCTTCAAGGCGTCCACCAGCAGTGAGTCTGAAAGCGCGAGTTAAGTCAGTTATCCTGCCGCAGTTCGTGCGCCTTCTGCTGCATTTCGTGCAAATCGGGGCGATTGGTGCGCTTGCCGTTGTCTCGCAGGACCAGTCATCGCCTGCTGTCAACGCGCGGCGCGGTTCATTGTTCTTCGATCCCTGTCGCTTGAGACGAAGCTTTGGGAGGAGCGACGGATGATACCTGGCACGTTCGATTACCATCGGCCGACGACAGTCGAAAGCGCTGTCGCATTGTTGTTGCAACTCGGCGAGGATGCCCGGCCGCTGGCTGGCGGTCACAGTCTGATACCGTTGATGAAGACACGGCTGGCGGCGCCAGAGCATCTGGTCGACCTTTCGGCAATCGAGGGACTTCGCCGTCTGGAAGTGGTCGGCCCTGACGTGATCATCGGCGCGATGACAACGCAGCATTCGGTCATCACCAGCACCTTGCTCGCAGAACTCGTTCCAATCCTGCGCGAGACAGCCCTCGTCATCGCCGACCCGCAGATCCGTTACAAGGGCACGATCGGCGGCAACTGCGCCAATGGTGATCCCGGCAATGACATGCCGGCGCTGATGCAGTGTCTCGGGGCCAGCTACCAGCTGACCGGCACCGGTGGCAGCCGCCAGGTCCCGGCGCGGGAATTCTATCTCGGCGCCTATGAGACCGCTCTGGAACCCGGCGAGATCCTCACCGAGGTCCGCATTCCGATCCCGCCTGCGGGTCATGGCTACGGCTATGAGAAACTCAAGCGCAAGGTCGGAGACTATGCGACGGCGGCGGCGGCGGTGGTGATCACCATGGCGGGAGGCACCTGCACCAGTGCCTCGATCGGCCTGACCAATGTGTCGGAAACGCCGCTCTGGGCGTCCGAGGCAGCTGGCATTCTGGTTGGCAGCACGCTCGATGCGGCAACCGTCAATGCGGCAGTCGCTGCGGCCGAGGCGATCACCAATCCGGCCTCTGACATGCGTGGGCCTTCCGAATACCGCACCAAGATGGCCGGCATCATGCTGCGCCGGGCACTCGAGCGGGCACAGACCCGCGCCAAGGGTTGAGGAGGGAAACCATGACAAAGTCGCATATCAAGGTCACCATCAATGGCAAGGCTGTCGAGGCTCTTGTCGAACCGCGCACCCTCCTGATCCATTTCTTGCGGGAGCAGCAGAACCTGACGGGTGCCCATATCGGCTGCGACACCGGCCATTGCGGTGCCTGCACGGTCGATATGGACGACATGTCGGTGAAAAGCTGCATGACCTTCGCAGTCCAGGCCGATGGCGCCAGCATCACCACGATCGAAGGTGTGGCCAATCCGGACGGAACGCTCAGCGCTCTGCAGGAGGGCTTCCGCATGATGCACGGCCTGCAATGCGGATATTGCACGCCGGGCATGATCTTGCGCGCCCATCGCCTGCTGCAGGAAAACGCCAACCCGACCGAGGAGGAAATCCGCTACGGCATCGCCGGCAATCTCTGTCGTTGCACGGGCTATGTGAACATCGTCAAGGCCATCCAGTATGCGGCGGCCAAGATCAATGGAACACCGTTTCAGGAGGCCGCGGAATGAACGAGCAAGTCAAGATTGACACCGATCGCGCCGAGCGGACCGAAAAGCTGCAGGGCATGGGCTGCAAGCGCAAGCGCGTCGAGGACATCCGTTTCACACAAGGCAAGGGCTCCTATGTCGACGACCTGAAGCTTCCGGGCATGCTGTTCGGCGATTTCGTCCGCTCGCCCCACGCCCATGCGCGCATCGTCAGCATCGACACCTCGCGGGCGAAAGCCCTGCCGGGCGTGATTGCCGTGCTGACAGCGGCGGACCTGAAGCCGCTTGGCCTGCACTACATGCCGACGCTTGCCGGCGACGTCCAGGCGGTTCTGGCTGAAGAGAAAGTGCTGTTCCAGAACCAGGAAGTCGCTTTCGTCATCGCTGAGGATCGCTACATCGCCTCTGATGCGACCGAACTCGTGGATGTCGTCTATGAAGCGCTGCCCTGCATCGTAGACCCGTTCAAGTCGATGCTGCCGGATGCGCCGATCCTGCGCGAGGACATCCAGGACAAGATGGTGGGCGCCCATGGGCCGCGCAAACATCCCAACCACATCTTCGAATGGCAGATCGGCGACAAGCAGGCGACCGACGACGTCTTTGCCAAGGCGGATGTGACGATCAAGGAAATGCTGGTCGATCACCGCACCCATCCGTCGCCGCTCGAAACCTGCCAGTCGGTCGCCTCGTTCGACAAGGTCAAGGGCGAGCTGACGCTCTGGGGCACCTTCCAGGCCCCGCATGTCATCCGCACCGTCGTTTCGCTGATTTCAGGCCTGCCGGAACACAAGATCCATGTGATCGCGCCGGATATCGGCGGCGGTTTCGGCAACAAGGTCGGCGCCTATGCCGGCTATGTCTGTTCGGTCGTCGGATCGATCGTCCTGGGCGTGCCGGTCAAATGGGTGGAAGACCGCATGGAGAACCTCTCCACCACGTCCTTTGCCCGCGACTATCACATGACCACGGAACTGGCCGCCACAAAGGACGGCAAGATCCTCGGCATGCGCGTGCATGTTCTGGCCGATCACGGCGCCTTCGATGCCTGCGCCGACCCGTCCAAGTGGCCGGCCGGTTTCATGAACATCTGCACCGGCTCTTATGACATCCCGGTCGCACATCTGTTGGTCGATGGTGTCTATACAAACAAAGCGTCAGGCGGTGTCGCCTATCGCTGTTCGTTCCGGGTAACGGAGGCGGTGTTTGCCATCGAGCGCGCCATCGAAGTCTTGGCCCAGAAGCTTGGCATGGATGCCGCCGAGCTGCGGATCAAGAACTTCATCAAGGCCGAGCAGTTTCCCTATCACTCGGCGCTCGGCTGGGAATATGACAGCGGCGATTATCACACCGCCATGAAGAAGGCGATGGACGCCATCGACTATAAGGCCTTGCGTGCGGAGCAGGCGGAAAAGCGGGAGGCTTTCAAGCGCGGCGAAACGCGCGAGTTGATGGGTATCGGCATCTCCTTTTTCACCGAAATCGTCGGTGCGGGACCGGCCAAGAACTGCGACATTCTCGGCATTGCGATGTTTGATTCCGCCGAGATCCGCATCCATCCGACCGGCTCCGTGATTGCCCGGATGGGCACCAAGAGCCAGGGGCAAGGGCATGAGACGACCTATGCCCAGATCATTGCCACCGAACTTGGCATCCCCGCCGATGACATCATGATCGAGGAGGGCAATACCGATACGGCTCCTTACGGTCTCGGCACCTACGGCTCGCGCTCGACCCCGGTTGCCGGCGCTGCCACGGCAGTGGCTGCCCGCAAGATCAAGGCCAAGGCGCAGATGATCGCCGCCCATATGCTCGAAGTGCATGAGGGGGATCTAGAGTGGGATATCGACCGCTTCCGCGTCAAGGGCCTGCCGGAGAAGTTCAAGACGATGAAGGAGATCGCCTGGTCGGCCTACAATGCCCCGCCGCCGAACCTCGAGCCCGGCTTGGAGGCGGTGAACTATTACGAACCGCCGAACATGACCTATCCCTTCGGTGCCTATTTCTGTGTCATGGATATCGATGTCGACACGGGCGTCGCCAAGACACGGCGCTTCTATGCGCTGGATGATTGCGGCACGCGCATCAATCCGATGATCATCGAGGGGCAGGTGCATGGCGGGCTGACGGAAGCCTTCGCCTGTGCCATGGGCCAGGAGATCCGTTACGACGAGATGGGCAATGTCATGGGGGCGTCCTTCATGGACTTCTTCCTGCCAACCGCAGTGGAGACGCCGAAGTGGGAAACGGACTTCACCGTGACACCTTCGCCGCATCATCCGATCGGTGCAAAGGGCGTGGGTGAAAGCCCGCATGTCGGCGGCGTGCCGTGCTTCTCCAATGCGGTCAACGACGCCTATGCCTTCCTCGATGCCGGCCATATCCAGATGCCGCACGATGCCTGGCGGCTGTGGCAGGTCGGCGAACGTCTCGGGTTGCACGGATAAGGCCGGATCAGTCAATGGCAGTGACACTTCCACAGGAGAGGATTGCCGCGCAGATGGCCGCGGTCGGGTATGTTCCCGACCGCGACCTGTCGACAGCACTTTGGCTGATGGACAGCCTGTCACGGCCGCTGCTTCTCGAAGGCGAGGCAGGTGTCGGCAAGACGGAGGTTGCGCGCGCCTTGGCGCTCGCTCACGATACCAAGCTGATCCGGTTACAATGTTATGAAGGACTGGACCAGAGTTCGGCCCTCTATGAATGGAACTACCAGCGGCAGTTGCTGGCGATCAAGGCGCGCGAGGGCCTCAATGCCGATGAGGTCGAAGAGGCGATCTTCTCCGAAAAATACCTGCTTGAACGGCCTCTACTGGCCGCCATCCGGCAGGCCAAGGCACCGGTTCTCCTGATCGACGAGGTGGATCGGGCGGACGAGGAGTTCGAGGCCTTTCTTCTGGAGCTTCTGTCGGATTTTCAGGTGTCGATACCGGAATTCGGGACGATTGCGGCGACGACCATCCCGCGGGTTATCCTGACGAGCAACGGGACCCGCGAATTGTCCGATGCGCTCAGGCGGCGGTGCCTCTACCACTATGTCGATTTTCCCGATGTCGACCGCGAGGCGCGGATCATCCTGTCGCGGCTGCCGGGCATTGATGCGGCACTGGCGCTGCAGATCGCTTCGATGGTCGGCCTCATCCGCAAGGAGGACCTGCGCAAGACACCGGGTGTCGCCGAAACGCTCGATTGGGCCGCAACGCTTGCCGGCCTCGACATCCGGCATCTGCATGACGAGCCCGATGCGGTTCATGAGACATTGATGTGTCTGATCAAGACAGCAGAGGACAAGGCCCGCATGTCGCGCCAAGTTACCGAGCGACTGCTCGGAAAGGTGGCCTGAGATGGGCGCGCTGCGGATGGCCGAGCCTGACCTGGGCGAGTTGATGCGGACAAAGCTCTCTGGCTTCGTGGCGACGCTGCGCGACAATGGTTTCATTGTCGGTCTTGCAGAATATCGTGATGCACTGACGGTGATGGCAAGCGACAGTGCAAGCCGTCCGTGGCGGCTGCGCCCGGCGCTCAGATCGCTTTTCTGCAGCCGGCATTCCGACTGGACGATGTTCGATGAGATTTTCGATGCCTTCTGGCTGAAGCGCGGGATGAAATCGGCGACGCGGATGTCCGGCGCGCCGCAAAAGGCCCCTGACGGTGTACAGGCCGCCGCAACCGGTGCGCGCGGTCAAGGCAACCAGGAACACGCCGATCATGTCCAGCGCGGTGAGGGCGCGGAAGCCGTCGAGACCGGCGAAACCCGTCGCGAGGGCGCGTCCCGCGCCGAGTTCATCGGCAAGACCGACTTCCGGCACCTGACGCATCCGGACGATCTCGCCGAGGCGCATCGCCTGGCTGAGCGCCTGGCGGTTTCGATGCGTGCGCGGATGACGCGGCGCATGCGGGCGCGGCGCCAAGGCCAGCGGCTCGATCTCCGGCGCACGATCCACAAGAGCATCGCGAATGGCGGCACGCCGATGCAGCTGGTGTTTCGGAAGCGCCGGGAAAAGCCGTTGCGGCTGGTCGTGCTTCTCGATGGTTCCGGCTCGATGAGCCTCTACTCGGCGGTGTTCCTGCGCTTCATGCATGGCGTGCTCGACGCATTTCGCGAGGCCGAGGCATTTCTCTTTCATACGCGCCTCGTTCATATCGCCCCGGCGCTGCGGGAGCGCGATCCGCAGCGTGCCGTCGAGCGGATGGCGCTGATGGGTCAGGGAACCGGCGGCGGAACCCGCATCGGCGATAGCTTAGCCACCTTCAACAGATGGCATGCGAAACGCTGCATCCATTCGCGCACATGCGTCATGATCGTGTCTGATGGTTACGACACCGGGCCGGCCGAACGGCTGGGCGACGAGATGCGGGCGCTCCGGCGGCGGTGCCGGCGGATCGCCTGGTTGAACCCGATGATCGGTTGGCAGGACTATGCCCCGGAGGCGGCCGGCATGAAGGCAGCACTTCCTTACGTCGATCTCTTTGCGCCGGCTCACAACCTGGAGAGCCTCAAGGCGCTCGAACCCTATCTGGCGAGGATCTGAGCATGCAGGACACCTCCGATATTCTCGATCTGGTCAGTCAGACCAAGGCGCGTGGAGAGCCCTTTGCCATCGCAACGGTCGTCCGCACCGTCTCCGTGACGGCCGCCAAAGCGGGCGCCAAGGCAGTCGTTTTGGCGGACGGAAGCATTTCTGCCGGCTGGATCGGCGGCGGTTGCGCCCGTGGTGCCGTGTTGAAGGCTGCGGGTGAGGCCATCCGCGACGGTCAACCCCGGCTGATCAGCATCCAGCCGAAAGACCTGCTCGAGGTGCAACAGGTCAAACCCGGCGACATGAAGGAGGGCGTGTTCTACGCCCGCAACATGTGCCCGAGCCAGGGCACGATGGATGTGTTCGTCGAACCCGTCCTGCCGCGCCCGCATCTTGCCATCCTTGGCGCCTCTCCGGTGGCTGTGGCCCTTGCCGACATTGCCCGGCGCATGGGGTTCTTCGTGACAATCTGCACGCCGCAGGCCGATCATGCGGCGTTTGGCATCACCGACCGGATGGTCGATGGTTTCGACCTGCCGACCGACGGCTCACAGCAAGGTTATGTTGTCATTGCAACCCAGGGGCGCGGCGACAGCGCAGCACTGAAGGCGGTTCTTGGAACCCAGAGCCGCTACACCGGCTTCGTCGGATCGCGCAAGAAATTTGCGGCGCTGAGACGCGATCTGGAAGCCGACGGTCTCGATGCGAGGTCAATGGATGACATGCGCTCACCGGCAGGTCTCGACCTCGGCTCCATCACGCCAGATGAAATTGCCTTCTCGATCGTGGCGGAAATGATCGAGATCAGACGGCGCGGCCAAAGAAACGCATAAAGGGAGAACAGCTATGGATATGAACGGATCACAACGCATCGAGGCGTCGCGCGAAGCCGTCTATGCGGGCCTGAACGATGTGGACATCTTACGCCAGTGCATACCCGGCTGCGAATCCATCGAGAAGACATCCGAAACCGAGATGGTCGCCAAGGTGACGCTGCGGATCGGCCCGGTCAAGGCGAGCTTTGCCGGCACTGTCACCCTGTCCGATCTGGATCCGCCGAACGGCTATACGATCTCCGGCGAGGGATCGGGCGGCATGGCCGGTTTTGCCAAGGGGGGCGCCAATGTCACGCTCGAACCGGATGGCGATGCAACAATCCTGCACTACGTCGTGAAAGCCGAAATTGGCGGCAAGCTTGCGCAGATGGGCAGCAGGCTGATCGACAGTACGGCGAAGAAACTCGCCGGCGACTTCTTTGCAAAATTCGGTGAAGTTGTTGGCAAACCCTCTGACGTCGAGGCACCTCCGGAAGAGCAGGCAGCCAGCAAAGGCTGGATGAGCCGGATCCTCGGCAGCAGTGCCACAGCCTTCCTCGCCATCGTTCTGGCGCCTGGTCTTCTCTGATCGGCATGCGGACGTCACTCCGGGGGGGCGCCTGCCGAAGCTTGCGTGTCTCCCGCCTAACGTCGCTGATCTTCTCGGCTATGTCGCTCGGCAGGCCGATCAGGTTGCCGCAACCAGTTGCTGGGCAGGTTTGTCATGACGGCGATATAACCGTCGCTTAACCGCCAAATCTTCCTCACCGCTTCTGCACCTTGAGGGCTTTCCTGCCTTTAGGTTGGCTTGGGTTGCTTGGCCTGCAGTCGACCGAGGCCGGGGAGATGATCGGCGTCGTCGGTGCCCTCCCTGCGTCGCTTGAGAGCACTCAATGTGACCTGACCGTGCCGCAGCAGACATGGTCACGAATGACAGCATCACGCCACTTCAAAGTGCCTGGGGCCTGCACGTCTGCGCTGCTTCAGAATCAAATGCTGAAATATGTGATTCCGCAGCAGCATCTTTCGTCGGTGGCCGCTAAGGTTGCGGATAAACAGATAGGATTTCCAACGTGCAAGCCGATCTCACCAAGGCGCTCGACAGTTACGAGCTTACCTGTACGGACATGCTGCCGGACGATGTTCCGCGGCTGCACGAACTGTCGATCGCGGTCAATTGGCCCCACCGCCCGAAGGACTGGGAACTGGCCCTGAGCCTTGGCCGAGGATATGTCGCGCGCGACGAAATCGGCCGCGTGCTCGGATCGGCGATGTGGTTTCCGATGGGCGAGACACTCGCCTCGGTCGGCATGGTCATCACGTCCCCCCGGCTTCAGGACCATGGGGCGGGCCGCTGGCTCATGCAGCATGTTTTGTCCGATACGGCGGGGCGCAGCAAGGTGTTGAACGCCACCAAGGCGGCATACCGGCTCTATCTCTCGCTCGGGTTTTCACCACGTGCAACCGTGTTCCAGCACAATGGCATCGCCTCCAGGGTGCCGGACGGGTCGGATCATGCACTGCCGATGCTCGCCGACCACGCCGAGGCGATCGTGGCGCTTGATGCGCTGGCCTACGGCGTTGCTCGCCGGCCGGTCTTCGAGCGGCTTTTCCCGGTGTCAGAGGGCACCGTGATCCTGCGCGATGGCGTGGTACGCGGCTTTGCCCTCTGTCGCGAATTCGGTCGCGGTCGGGTGATTGGCCCTGTCGTCGCCGAGACCGAAGAGGATGCCATCGCCCTTGTCCGTCCGCATGTGATTGCCCACAAGGATCGGTTCCTGCGCATGGACACGCGCGCCGAAGACGGGCCGCTGCGCCGCTTTCTCGACGAGGCGGGGATCGCCTTCTACGACACGGTCACGACGATGACTCAGGGTGAGGTTCCATCCGGCGGTCCCGTCACCACTTTCGGTCTGGTCAACCAGGCACTGGGCTGATCGACAGTCGACCGACCGCCTATCCAAGCTGCTCGCCGCCCTCGGTCATCAGAAGTCCGCGACCTTGCCCCATGAACTCTCGTGGAAGCGGGAGGGATGGTAGGAAGACGCGTCCAGGGCGGGGATCTTGCCCATGACGAGATCGGCGATCATTTCGCCGGCCCCGGTGCCGATTCCGAAGCCGTGGCCACTGAAACCGGCAGCGAGCACGAAGCCCGGAATATCCGTCTCGCCGATGGCCGGCACGCCGTCGGGGGTGCTGTCTATGTAACCTGCCCACGCGGCGGTGACCTGACTGGCTTGAAGTGCCGGAATCAGGTCTCGCGCCCGCTTGAGCGTTTCGTTGATCTGCGACTGGTCCGGCTTCGGGTCCAGAATGCGCATGCGCTCCATTGGCGTTTCCCGGTCAAGCGACCAGCGGCTGAGCGTTTCATGTCCGGAGCGGATGCCCTCGAGGCCACCGACTGCCAGCGATCGGTGGCGCTTGAGGAACATCGGAATGAAGGTGCTGCCGAAGCGCAGCATCTGGCCGGTCGGGTCGACGCGGGCCTTGCCAGAAATGGCGAGAGTATGGCCGCCGTGGCGGGCGGTGAGGGAGACCTGAGCGGTGTGCAGCGCATCCGGCAAGCCCTCGGCATGACTCACAGACAGGATCGAGGCCCGGACCGAGGCTTGCGGAAACCGGATCCCGAGCTGGCGGCAGAAACTGGAGGCCCAGGCGCCGCCTGCCATGATGGCGGTGGGTGTGCGGATGGTGCCGCGCTCGGTGACGACGCCGCAGACCTTGCCGCCAGCAAGCTCCAGCCCGCGCACCGCGCAGTTCTGCAGCACCCGCCCACCATGCGTTTCGATGGCTCTGGCAATCAGGGGCACGGCGCGTGAGGGGTCGGCGATGCCATCCGTTGGCGAGAAGACGCCGCCCTTCCAGCGCTTGCCGGTGGCTTTGGCCCGTCCGGTCGCCTGTTCGGCGGTGAGCATGTGGGTCTCGACATTCTGTGTGCGGGCGAAGTCGCGCCAGCGCGCCCAGCCTTCCAGTTCGGCCTCGTTGTTGGACAGATACAGCAGGCCAGAGCGACGGAAACCAAGTTCGGGACCGATCTCTTCGGCCATCGCGTCCCACAAGGCGAGACTGCGGGTCGCCATCGGCAATTCGCGCGCGTCACGGTTCTGCTGACGGCACCAGCCCCAGTTCCGGCTCGACTGTTCTGCGCCAGGGCGTCCCTTTTCGACCAGGACCACCTTCACGCCGCGTCGGGCCAGATAATAGGCCGTGCAGGTTCCGACGATGCCGGCGCCGATAACGACGACATCGGCCTCCGGGGGCGTGTCGTCGGCGGTCTCGATGGTGAGAAGGGGTGCGCGCATGGATAGGCTCCTTTGGTCGTCACCCTACCGCCGCATTGTCAGGTCTGGCTGCTGCAGTGACTTTGGAACGCAGCATATTATGCTGAATTGATGCACGGAATTTCGACTTGTTTACAAAAGAAGCGGAGAGTTGGAGCGAATTTAAGCTATTCTTCGGTTGCGCGCTCGGCATTTCATGCTTAGCCTGCGCTGCAGCATGAGGGTTATCAATGAAGCTGGACCGCATCGACATCCGAATCCTGCATGAGTTGCAGAAAAATGGGCGCATCACCAATGTGGAACTGGCCGAGCTTGTGCATCTGTCGCCAAGCCCCTGCCTGATGCGGGTCAAGAAGCTGCAGCAGGCGGGCTATATCATCGGTTATGCTGCCCAGATCGACCTCGCCAAACTCGGACCGACCCTCACGGTCTTCACCGAAATCACCTTGAAGAACCACCGCAAGATGGACTTTGACCGGTTCCAGCAGGCTGCGGAGAAGGTCGAGGAGATCATCGAATGCCACCTGATCTCGGGTGGCTACGATTATCTCCTGAAATTCGTCACCGCCAGTATCGGCGACTACCAGGCGATCATGGAACGGATGATCGACATGGACATGGGCATCGACAAGTATTTCAGCTTTGTGGTGATGAAGTCACCCTTCGTGAAGTCCCATCTGCCGCTCAAGACGATCTTCCCGATGTAGCCGCGGCCGTTGCCTTCAAATCCTGCCGACAAGCCCGTTGCATCGCCTCGGTTTCATCCGCTGCGATCGGAGGTTTTGGCGCTCTCGGAAAAATCGGCCGGCAGTCCGTCCAGCCAGCCGGGATCAAGCTTGGGTACCGACGCGAAGAGCAATTTCGAATAGGGATGCCGAGCGCCTGCCGGCAACTGGTCATTGGCCAGCAGTTCAACCATTTCCCCATGCTGCATCACCATCACCTGGTCGCAGATCGATTGCACGGTCGAGAGGTCGTGGCTGATGAACACATAGGACAGGCCGAGTTCGCGCTGCAGGTCCTTCAGCAGGTCGATGATGGCGGCGGCGACGACGGTGTCGAGGGCCGATGTGATCTCGTCGCACAGGATAAGATCCGGCTTGGCGGCGAGTGCCCTGGCAAAGTTGACGCGCTGCTTCTGTCCACCGGACAATTCGCCCGGCATGCGGTGGCGCAGGGTGCGGGGCAGTTGGACCATGTCGAGCAGTTCGCCGACGCGGGCTTCCTGTGCAGCACCCGTCTCACCATGATAGAAGGCGAGGGGGCGGCCCAGAATGTCGGCGACGGAGCGCTGTGGATTGAGCGCGGTATCGGCCAGCTGGAAGACGATCTGCATCCGGCGCAGTTCTTCCTTGCTCCGCAAACCGGCCTTCGGATCCAGTTCCCGCCCGTCAAGTTGCACATGGCCGCGCACCGCCGGCAGCAACCCGGCGATCACCCGTGCGAGCGTCGACTTGCCCGAGCCGCTCTCGCCGATGAGGCCGAGATTGTGGCCTCGCTCCAGCTTGCAGCTCACATCCCGAAGGACCGTCTTGTAGGGGAGTCCGTCCGCTTGGATCGGTCCGTAGCCGGCATAGATGCCGGAAACCTCGAGAAGCGCACGTCGAATCGGGGTTTCCTGGGCTGCCGGTGTCGGTGCCACGAACGGCGTCGGCTGGAAGGCAGCGAGCAGTTGGCGGGTGTAGGGATGGTTGGCGGATTCGAGGATCTGCCGGGTGGAACCCTCTTCCTGGATTTCCCCGCCCTTCAACACGATGATGCGATCGGCGATCTGGGCGACAACCGCCAGATCATGCGAGACATAGACCCCGGCCATGCCGCCATTGCGCATCACGGACTTGAATGCGCGCAGGACTTCGATCTGGGTCGTGACGTCGAGGGCCGTGGTCGGTTCGTCGAAGATGACGAGCCTAGGGTCGCCGATCAGGGCCATCGCTGCGGCCAGGCGCTGCAACTGGCCGCCTGAGACCTGATGTGGATAGCGGTCCCCGATCGTGTCCGGATCCGGCAGAGCGAGGGCGTGGAAGAGCTCGATCGCCTTGGCCTTCGCCTCGGCGCGGGACATCAACCTGTGAATGCCCGCGACTTCGATGACCTGATCAATGAGGCGGTGGGACGGATTGAAGGCGGCGGCGGCACTTTGCGGGACATAGGCCACATCCGTGCCCCGGAGCTTCTGGCGGTCGCGCTCCGGCATGGAAACGAGGTCCTGTCCGCCGAGCAGTACCTTGCCGCCGCTGATCTGGCAGCCGCTGCGGGTGTAGCCCATCAGGGTCAGGGCGATGGTGGTCTTGCCGGAACCGCTTTCGCCGATCAGGGCGACAATCTCGCCCTCGTTGATGGTGAAGCTGACACCCTTGATGATCTCGACGCGGCGGCCGGCGTCGGTGCGCGCTTCCACGTGGAGGTCCTGGATTGCGACAAGTGGTTCGGTCATCAGGCGCGGTCCCGGATCTTGACTGGCAGATTGTCGATCAGGAGGTTGACGCTGATCGTGAGGCTGGCGATGGCGAGGCAGGGGGCAATGACGGCGGGCGCTGCAAAGGCCAGGCCGCCGATGTTTTCCTTGACCAGGGACCCCCAGTCGGCGTTCGGCGGTTGTACGCCGAGACCGAGGAAGGAGAGCCCGGACAGCAACAGCACGATGAAGACGAAGCGCAGGCCGAGATCGGCGAGCACCGGGCCGGTGATGTTCGGCAGGATCTCCTGGAAGATCAGATAGGGTGTCCTTTCGCCACGGGCGCGTGCCACGGTAACGTAGTCCATCGTGTTGCAGTTGACCGCGAGGGCCCGGGCAAAGCGGTAGGAGCCGGGGGTGTAGATGACAGCCAGCAGGATCACCAGCACCGGGATCGATGAGCCGATCGCGGCGACCATCACCAGACCGAACAGCTTGGACGGGATCGAGTTCAGGGCGTCGAGCACCCGGCTGAGAATGGCGTCGAACCAGCCTCCGGTCACGGCGGCCGTCATGCCCAGCACCACGCCGGAAAAGCAGGCGATGCACACCGCACCGAAGGAGATGCCGACGGTGTAGCGTGTTCCGAGCAGGATCCGGGAGAAGATGTCACGGCCAAGATAGTCTGAGCCCAGCCAGAGCTGTTCGGACATCGGGCCGAAGAAGTCGAAATCGACGATGTCGCCGGGGGCATGCGGCGCGAAGGTCGGGCCGATGACCGCGATCACGGCCCAGCACAGGATGATCAGGCCGGAGACGATGCCGGTCGCGTTCATCCGCATGCCGAAGCGGGGCGAGGAAACGGGTGTCTGGCTCATTTGCGCAGCCTCGGATTGGAGAGAATGGCAATGATGTCGGCGATGGTGATCAGCAGCAGGAAGCCGAAGCAGAAGATCATGGCGCAGCTCTGGATCAGCGGCAGGTCGCGGGTTGAGACCGCATCGACCATCAGCTTGGCGATGCCGGGATAGTTGAAGATCGTCTCGACGATGATCACGCCGCCCAGGAGGTAGGAGAGGGAGAGGGCAATGGCATTGGCGATCGGGCCGATGGCATTGGGCAAGGCATGGCGCAGCACCATGCGGGCGCGGGATGCACCCTTCAGCAGGGCCATTTCGACATAGGGCATCTTCAATGCGTCGATAACGGCGGCGCGGGTCATGCGGATCATCTGGGCCGAGATCACGCAGGTGAGCGTGATGACAGGCATGGCAAAGACCTTCAGCAATTGCCCGAAACTTTGGACATCATTGGCGAGTGAGAGGGCGGGCAACCACCGGAGCCAGACAGCGAAGACGAGCACCGCGAAGGTGGCGATCAGAAATTCCGGAACGGAGATGACCGAGACGACGGCCGTCGTGACCATGCGATCATAGGCGGAGCCGCGATACATGGCGGTGGTGATGCCAAGAAAGAGAGCAAGCGGGACTGCGATCGCCGTCGTGACAGCTGCCAGACGCAGGGTGTTGGCTAGCCGACCGCCGATCATGTCCGCGATCGGCATGTTGTTGGCATAGGAGATACCGAAGTCACCCTGCACCATGCCCAGGAGCCACTGGCCGTAACGGACAAGGGCTGGGGAATCGAGATGCATGGCTTCGCGCAGGCCGGCCACCGCCTCGGGTGTCGCGGCCTGGCCGAGCAGGATCTCCACGACATCGCCCGGCAGCAGCAGGGTCGCACCGAAGACGACGAAGGATACGATCAGGAGCGTGAGCAGCGTCACGCTAAGCCGGCCAAGGACCAGCAGTGTCATTTGTCCCGGCATTCTGGCTGTCCTCTGATCCAGGCGGAGGGGAGAACCGGAGGCCTATGCCTCCGGTCCGATCCTTGCAGCATGTCAGGCTTCAATCCAGACATATTCCGCCATGGCGTAGCCCATCTGCCCACCGAGCGGATTGGGCTCGAGGCCCTTCACCTTGGTCTGCTTGGCGTCCACATTGGAGAGGTAAACCGGAATGACGGTACCTGCCTCGTTGGCCACCATCGACTGCATCTCGCCATAGATCGTCTTGCGCTTTGCGGTATCCAGTTCGCCGCGCGCCTCGAGCAGCATGGCATCGAACTTCGGCGACTTGAACTGGCTTTCGTTCCACGGCGCATCCGAGGCATAAAGCAGGGAGAACAGAATGTCCGGGGTCGGGCGCGGGTTGATGTTGCCGAAATGAACCGGGGCCTTCAGCCAGTAATTCGACCAGTAGCCATCCGATGGAACGCGCTGGATGTCGAAGGTCATGCCGATCTTGCTGCCGGCCTGCTGCAGCACGGTTGCCATTTCGACCGATGCCGTGGCGGCATCAGAGGCCACGATCGGAATGGTCTGCCCAAGGAGACCGGCCTTCTCAAAGTGGAACTTCGCCTTCTCCGGATCGAAGGCCCGCGGCTTCAGGTCCGCGTTGTGGTAGGCATTCATCGGCGAGATCGGCTGGTCGTTGGCAATTTCGGCCAGGCCGCGCATCACCGACTTCTGAATGAGTTCGCGGTCGAAGAGCGACTTCACGCCCTCGATCAGGTCGAACTTGCTGCCGGGCTCCATGTCCATGCGGAAATTCAGGTTGGTGTAGTTGCCAGCGGTCGACTTGACCAGGTCGACGCCGCTTGCGTTCTCCAGCAGGCGCATGGACTGCGGCTTGATCGACGCGCCGACATGAATGTCGCCCGAGAGCACGGCGTTGACGCGGGCCATCTCGTCGGAGATCGCGAAATACTCGAAGCTGTCGACATGGGCGCCGCCGGGCTTGAAGTAGTTTTCATTGCGGCTCATCAGCGAGCGGACGCCCGGTTCGAAGCTTTCAAGTTTGAAGGCGCCGGTACCGATCCCCTTGGTGAAGTCGGTGGTGCCGTCCTGCACGATCATGAAATGGTGCATGGCCATGATGGTGGGCAGGTCGGCATTCGGCGCTGCGAGGGTGATCTCAACGGTCAGCGGGTCCACTGCCTTGATCTGTTCCATCTGCTTGGCAATCGCGTTGACCTTGGAGCCGGTCGCCTCGTCGAGGTGGCGCTTCAGCGAGTATACAACGTCGGCCGAGGTCAGGGACTTGCCGTCATGGAAGGTCACGCCCGACTTGAGCTTGACTGTCCAGACCTTGGCATCGCTGCTCTCGATACTGTCAGCGAGTTCCATGTGGAGGATGCCGCCGTCAGTCAGGAAGGTCAGCCGGCTGTAGAGCGCGCAGCAGCGGACATAGTCCGTCGAGAGTGAGGCCTTGGCCGGATCGAGCGTGTCCGATGTCGATGAGGACCAGCCGGCCGCCTTGAAATGCCCACCCTTTACCGGGGTCGCGGCGAGGGCAGAGGTTGCGCGGGCGAAGAGCGAACCACCTGCGGCGAGCCCGATGCCTCCGGCGAGAAACATGCGTAGCATGTCCCGACGTGTCGCGCCGAGACGAATTGCGTTTTCGACCATGGCGTCGTCTGCGCCGGTCCAGTTGGTAATGTCGTTTCTGCTCATCGTGGTTCCCCTTTTTTTGAGTATGCGCAGTTTCAACCTGTTGCCGGATCCTCCCGACCCTGGCGGTGTCGGATGGCCGTCGCTCGGGTGCTGGCGTTCTACGCCATCAGCCCCGTCGTCTTGTGAACCTGATCTCCCTTCAGCATTCGCCCGCCGTTTGGACAGGTGCGATCGCCGTCAGCAGCATTTTCTATCAATGGTTCGGCTCCCAAGGTCTCAGTGGCGAGAGCGCCTGAAATCCCTTGCTGAGCTCGTCTTTCGAGTAGAAGTGTGAGGCCCTTTGTTGCCTTGAATGCTCTGAATATCCTCCTCCTGCGGCAGAAAATGCCGTTTTTGGTGGGTGAATGCGATGTAGGCCTCAATAACCTCGTGCCCTGTCGATGAGGCCGGATATCGGCAAGCCGGCCTTGTGCGCCCGTATCCCGGCGATGACATGCCTTGCCCCATCATCCGCGCGGGTCTGACAGGCAATATGCGGCGTCAGCACAATCTGCTGATGTTCCCAGAAGGGATGTGCCGCCGGCAGGGGCTCTGGGTCCGTCACGTCCAGCCACGCGCTGGAGAGCTGACCGCTGGCGAGGGCTTCGAGCAGCGCCTGGTGATCGAGCTGGCGACCGCGTCCGGCGTGAACGAGGGCCGCGCCTCCCGGTAGGTTGGCGAAGAGCTCTGCATCAAGAATGCCGGTTGTCTCCGCCGTGAGCGGCAGCAAGCAGATCAAAATGTCGGTGCGCGAGAGGAAGGCGGAAAGATCAGTGAAGGTTTCCACACCCGGGATCTGCTGCGCGCTGCGGCTCCATCCGGCCAGCGGAAAGCCGAAGGGTGCAAGGGCCTGCAGTACGGCCTTGCCCAGCTGGCCGAGACCCATCACGCCGACCCTTCTTTCGCGCGCCGGAATGTTGCGTCCCGACTGCCACAGGTTTGCGGACTTCTGGCTGATGTAACGCGGCAGGTCTCGGTGCAGGCCGAGCACCGCGAGGGTGACATATTCCTGCATCTGCTCGGCCAGGCCCGGTTCCAGCATCCGGACCACGCCGACTTCCGGCGGCAGGGCCACAAGGTCAAGCTGGTCGACACCGGCACCAACGGAGAACAGGAGCTTGAGATTGGGGAAACGGTTCGCCACATCCGCAGGCGCTGTCCAGGCGACGAGATATTCCACGTTCGTCGGGTCCGGGGCTGTATTGCGGTGGAAGGGCAGGTCGGGCAGTTCTGCGGCGAAATGTGCGGCGAAGATCTCGCCGCGCTGCGCCTCTGAGGTATAGAGGACCGCCATGTCTCAGGCCATCGCCGCGCGGACATCCGGGTCCGCCAGGGTCTGGTCGAGCGTCTTGCGGGTGCGCTCGATGATCTCGGCGATTTCATCTTCCGAGCAGCAGAGTGGCGGGGCGTAGCCGAGCACACCTTGCGCAAACGCGCGGATGACGAGGCCGTTATCCCAGGCTCGATCGAAAATCCGGGTCGAGGCCTTGGCGCTCGCCGGCAGCGGGGTCTTCCGTTCCTTGTCTGTGACCAGCTCCACCGCGGCCAGCATGCCGCGACCACGCACGTCGCCGACCAGCGGATGATCCGACAGCGAGGCGAGGCCCTGCTGGAGCAAGGCGCCGGCCTTGCGGCCATTGTCGAACAGGCCGTTTTCATAGAGGTCGAGCACCGCAAGCCCGACAGCCGCGCTGACGGGATGGGCGGAATAGGTGAAGCCGTGGCCGATCGCGGCGGGGCCTGCGGCATCGGCCATCACCTGATACATATGGTCCGACAGGAAGACCGCGCCCATCGGCACGTAACCTGACGTCAGACCCTTGGCGGTGGTCATCATGTCGGGCACGATGTCCTCCTCCAGGCAGGCGAAGATGGGGCCGGTGCGGCCGAAGCCGGTGATGACCTCGTCGGCGATGAACAGAATGTCCATGGCCCTGCAGGCATCGCGCATGGCCTTGACCCAACCCTCCGGCGGCACAAGCACGCCGCCTGACCCCTGGATCGGCTCCAGATAGAAGGCCGCCACCTTGTCTGCGCCGCCCAGTTCCTCGACCTTGGCCTTGAGGGCCGCCAGCGAGGCGGCGATGATCGCCTCCGGGCTGTTACCCACCGGGTTGCGATAGCTGTAATGCGAGGGAATCTTGTGCTGCCAGGTATAGGGCACACCGAATCCGGCATGGAAGGCGGGCAGGGCAGTGAGGCCGGAGCCGACCGTGGTGGAGCCGTGATATCCCTGCTCAACGGAGATGAAGTGTTCCTTCTGCGGCTGACCCTTGGCCTGCCAGTAATAGCGCACGAAGCGGACGGTGGTATCCACCGCATCCGAACCGCCGAGCGTGAAGAAGACGTGGCTGAGATCCCCTGGTGCATGTTCGGCAAGGCGCGAAGCCAGACGGATGGCCGGTTCCGAGCCCAGGCCGAAATAGCCGGTCGCATAGGGAAGCTCGCGCAATTGCTTCGTCGCGGCCTCGATGATGCTCTCGTGTCCATAACCGGCATTGACGCACCAGAGACCGGCAAAGCCGTCGAGCAGGGTGCGACCGCGGGCATCCGTGACTGTTGCCCCCTTTGCCGATTTCAAAACACGGACACCGGCGGCTTCATGGCCGCGCCAGCTGGCGACGGGATGGATGAGATGGGCACGGTCGAGTTCGACCAGCGAATTCGCAAGCATGGGACGTCCTTTCTCTCCGGCAGCCCATCTGGCCACCGGCATAACCGTTCAGCCGAGCGCCTGTGCGGCGAGGGCAAATGTGTGAACCGGAACAGAAGCATCAGCGGTGGCCCCAAGCCGCATGGCGATGCCGCCGCCCGCATGGGCAAGGCCGTGCTCTGCCAGGAAGGGGGCAAGGCCGGTCTCTGCGCCCGTGTCCACCCGCAGGAAGCGGCCTTCGCATTCCGTCAGCATATATGACAGGAGCAGCCGGGCCTGATCTGCATCGCGGGCGATCACGGGGCCGGCTACCTCGCCGCGCCCGAAGGGGCGCAGGGCCGCATAGGCGGTGATCTGGCCGTTCTCGCGGATGGCAAGGATCGTGCCGAGGCGGAGCAGTTCGCTGATCAGCACCGTCCGGTCCATGCCGGTGGCGGCCTTGTCGAGTTGAGCCAGAACGGAAGCATCCGAGGCGCTTGCCAGATGCAGCCCGTCAACAGCGTTTGCGGCGGGGGCGGGCACATGCTCCGGTGCCTGTGCCATACCCTGATGCTGAAGGATTTCGCCCACGGCCCGAAAGCCGAGCTTTTCGTAAAGCGGCAGGCCTTCGAGGGTGGCGACGAGCCGCCATTCTCTTGGGTGCAGCAGGCTCATCACGCTGGTCATCATCTTGCGTCCAAGACCTCTGCCGCGCATGCGCCCGTCCACGATGATCATGTTGATCGTCGCGGTGTCGCCGAAGGGCGTGGCAAGGGCGGTGGCAACGACTTCGCCGTTCTCGATGGCAACGACGCCTTTCGACAGGCTCAGGAAGAGGCTCCAGTCTTCGGCCCTGTGCGGCCATTTCTCAGCCTGCGACAGGCGCAGGGCCCCGGCAAGATGTCTGGGCTCCATCGGCTGGATGGTGAAGGTGTCATCGGTCAGCATGTGAACCTGCGCTGGAGAACGGTTGATGTCTTCAGCCTAAGTCGTGTCCCAACGAAGATGCCGCGCTTGCTCTCCACACTGGCGGTATCTTCCGCTGTTCGTTCACCTCTTCGAAGCATGATCTGCCAAGCGGATGAAGCAGGCGGGGGCACCGCGGGGGGGCGGTGCCTTGCCCCGCCGCAATAAGGTGCCGTCATGGCTACCCGATACGGCGGAATGTGCTTCGGGACGGGGTGAAAGCGGCGGTGGCTTTTCCAAGGGCTGTCTAGGATAGGTTCAAAGGCCCGGTTCGGCCTCCGCTTCCACCTTCCGCCATCCGGCATCTGCAGCACGGGGATAAAGATGACCTTCCGCCCGAAATACGTGACCTTCGACTGCTACGGCACCCTGATCAACTTCGACATGGCTGGTGCCGCTCGGCGCATCTATGGCGATATGCTGGACGAAGCCCGCATGACCGTGTTCATCCGCGACTTTGCGGCCTATCGCATGGATGAAGTGCTGGGTGCCTGGAAGCCCTATGCCGATGTTGTACACAACGCCTTGAAGCGCAGCTGCAAGCGCAATGGCGTGATCTTTCGCGAGGAAGATGCGTTGCGTGTCTATCATGAGGTTCCGACCTGGGGCCCGCATCCGGATGTGCCGGAAGGTCTGGCCAAACTGGCCAGGGAGATCCCTCTCGTCATCCTCTCCAACGCCATGAACAGCCAGATCATGTCGAATGTCGAAAAACTCGGCGCGCCCTTCCACAAGGTGATCACCGCCGAAGATGCCGGCAGCTACAAGCCGCAGATGAACGGCTTCGAATACATGTTCGACGTGCTGGGCTGCGGTCCTGAGGACGTGACCCATGTGTCGTCCTCTTTCCGTTATGACCTGATGACGGCTTACGACCTCGGCATCAAGTCCAAGGTCTGGGTCAACCGCCGGCACGAGCCCGCCAATCCCTTCTACGAATACACCGAGATCAAGGACATTTCCGGCCTGCCCGGCGTGTTCGGTATCTGAAATTCGGCGGCGATCCGCGCAAGCTCCGGGAACTGATCCATGAAATTCGCATCCTATTGGCAGGATACGGCGCCCGCTTTCACAGGGGGCTCTACGACATCCCCGTCCGGGCACTATGATGTAGCCGTGATCGGGGCCGGTTTCACCGGCCTTGGCGCGGCGCGGCGTCTGGCCATGGAGGGCCGCCGGGTCATCGTGCTGGAGGCGGAAACGGTTGGCTTCGGCGCCTCGGGCCGCAATGGTGGGCATCTCAACAATGGGGTGGCCCACAGCTTCACCGGCGCCATCGCCACCTATGGCGTGGAGACGGCTAAGGCCATGTACAAGGCCTTTGACGATGGCATCGACACCATAGAGCGGATCATCGCCGAAGAGGGCATTGATTGCAATTTCCGTCGCGCCGGCAAGCTGAAGCTCGCCTCCAAGCCGCAGCACTATGAAGGACTTGCCCGCAACCTCGAAGCCATCAACCGCACGGTCGATCCCGATACGGCGATGCTAACCAGAGCGGAGCTTGCGGGCGAGATCGGTTCGGACATCTTCCACGGTGCCATGCTGCAGAAGAAGAGCGCCATGATGCATATGGGCCGCTTCGTCGTGGGGCTGGCGGAAGCGGCCGCGCGGCACGGGGCGGAGATCCATGAGAAGACGCCGGTCACCGGTCGCCGTCAGACTACTGCCGGCCATGAGCTGGAAACGCCCGAGGGCATCGTGCGGGCGACGAAGGTGGTGCTGGCGACCGGTGCCTATACGCCGAAAACCTTCAGCTACTTCCGTCGCCGCATCGTGCCGGTCGGCAGTTTCCTTTTGGCCACCCGCCCACTGACGGAGACGGAGGTCCAGTCTGTGATGCCGGGCAATCGCACCTGCGTCACCTCGCTCAATGTCGGAAATTACTTCCGCCTCGCCCCCGACAACCGCCTGATCTTCGGTGGACGCGCGCGTTTCTCAGCCACCTCGAACCAGACCTCGGACGAGAAAAGCGGCCGCATCCTCAAGGACGCGCTCCAGGGTATCTTCCCGCAGCTGGGCGATATCGCTGTTGACTATTGCTGGGGCGGCCTCGTCGACATGACCAAGGACCGCTTTCCCCGCGCCGGTGAGGCGGACGGTGTTCACTTCGCCATGGGCTATTCCGGCCACGGGGCGCAGATCGCCACCCATATGGGCGAAATCATCGCCGACCAGATCCTCGGTCGCGTCCGGAGCAATCCCTGGGCCGAGCTCCCCTGGCCCGCCATTCCCGGCCATCTTGGCCAGCCGTGGTTCCTGCCGCTGGTGGGGGCCTACTACAAGTTCAAGGACCGGATCGGTTAGTCAGGTCCGGGCAGGCAAAGCCGGGGCAAGCATTGAAAAGGGGCGGGCCTTGAGCCCGCCCCTTTCGTTTCAGAGCCCGCCGATGTGGAAGGCCTTGGTCTCCAGATATTCCTCGATGCCTTCTCGTGCGCCCTCGCGGCCAAGGCCGGATTGCTTGATGCCGCCGAAGGGGGAAACGGCCATGGAGATGGCGCCGGTGTTCAGGCCGACCATGCCCGATTCCAGCGCTTCGCCCACGCGCCAGGCGCGGGCCATGTCGCGGGTGTAGAAATAGGCGGCAAGGCCGAAGGGGGTGTCGTTGGCGATGGCCACGGCTTCTTCTTCCGTCTCGAAGCGGAAGAGCGGGGCGACCGGGCCGAATGTTTCCTCGCTTGCCAACTGCATGTCCGTGGTGCAGCCGGTCAGTACCGCCGGGGCGGCAAACTGGCTGCCTTCCGGCGTTGCGGCCTTAGCGGCGATGCTTGCGCCCTTGGCGACGGCGTCGGCCACGTGGCGCTCGATCTTTTCCACCGCCGCGCGGTTGATCATCGGTCCGATGGCCACGCCCGCCTCAAGACCTGAGCCCACCTTCATGGCGGCCACACGCGCTGAGAGCTTCGCGGCGAAGGCATCGTAGATGCCGGATTGGACGAGAATGCGGTTGGAGCAGACGCAGGTCTGGCCACCATTGCGAAACTTGGAGGCGATCGCCCCGTCAACGGCGGCATCCAGATCCGCATCGTCAAAGACGAGGAAGGGTGCATTGCCGCCAAGCTCCAGGCTCAGCCGTTTCACCGTCGGCGCACACTGGGCCATCAAGAGCGAGCCCACGCGTGTGGAGCCGGTAAACGACAGCTTGCGGACCACCGGGCTGGCCGTGAGTTCGGCTCCGATCTCTGCCGGCAGGCCGGTGAGGATGTTGATCACACCTGCCGGAATGCCCGCCCGCTCGGCCAGCACGGCGAGCGCCAGCGCCGAATAAGGGGTAAAGTCGGAGGGCTTGATCACCACGGTGCAGCCGGCAGCCAGCGCCGGGGCCACCTTGCGGGTGATCATGGCATTGGGGAAGTTCCACGGGGTGATGATCGCCGATACACCCACCGGCTCCTTGAGGGCCAGGATCTTCCGATCTGATGTGGGCGAGGGGATGATGCCCCCCTCGATGCGCCGGGCTTCCTCGGCAAACCACTTCACGAAAGAGGCGCCATAGGTGATCTCACCCTTGGCCTCGGCCAGCGGCTTGCCCTGTTCGAGCGTCAGGATCAGCGCAAGATCATCGGCATGGGCTTCCATCAGGGTGAACCAGCGCTCGAGCTTTGCCGCCCGTTCGGCATTCGGCACCTGGCGCCAGCTGCGGAAGGCCACATCTGCCGCTTCTATGGCGCGGCGGGTGTCCTCAGCGGACATGTCCGGCACCGTGCCGATCGCCTTGCCGGTGGCCGGATTGGTGATCTCGATGGTCCTGCCCGTCGAGGCATCGCACCAGACACCGCCAATCACGCTTTGCTGGCGGAAGAGGTCCTTGTCCTTGAGGCTTGGCAGAAGGTCGGCGAGTGCTATCGTCATGTCGGTTTCCTCAATCCAGAGCCGCAAGAACGGCGTGGGTAATGTCATCGGTCTTGTCGCGGCCCGGCACAGTGCCGATACCGCGTGCGGTGGTCGTTTCCATCGCGGCCATGATGCGTGAGGCGGCTTCGGGCTCACCCAGATGCTCCAGCATCATCGCGGCAGACCAGATGGCGGCCAGCGGATTGGCGATGCCGAGATGGGCAATATCGGGTGCGGAGCCATGCACCGGCTCGAACATCGACGGGGCGGTGCGGTCGGGGTTGATGTTGGCAGAGGCGGCAAAGCCGAGACCGCCCTGAATAGCTGCACCTAGATCCGTCAGGATGTCGCCGAAAAGGTTGGACGCGACCACCACATCGAGGCTTTGCGGGTCCATCACCATGCGTGCCGCGATGGCATCGATGTGATAGTGGCTGACCGTCACGTCGGGATAGTCTGCGGCGACCTCCTTCGTCACCTCGTCCCAGAACACCATCGAGTATTTCTGCGCATTGGATTTGGTGACCGAAGCCAGCTTGCCGCTGCGCTTGCGGGCCTGCTCGAAGCCGAAGCGCAGTATGCGCTCGACGCCGGCGCGGGTGAAGATGGCGGTCTCGACGGCCACCTCGTCCTTCGTGCCCTGATGCACGCGCCCGCCGGCGCCCGAATATTCGCCTTCGGTGTTCTCGCGGATGCAGAGAATGTCGAAGCCGCCCTTGCGCAGCGGGCCTTCCACACCGGGCAGAAGCCGGTGCGGGCGGATATTGGCATATTGCACGAACGCCTTGCGGATCGGCAGCAGCAGGCCATGCAGGGAGACCGAATCCGGCACCTTTTCGGGCCAGCCGACCGCACCCAGATAGATGGCGTCAAATCCACGCAGAGTCTCGATGCCATCCTGCGGCATCATCTGCCCGGTCTGCAGATAGAAATCGCAGGACCAGGGGAAGGTGACGGTTTCAAGCCTGCCCGGCAGGGCCTTTCCAGCAACGGCAAGCGCTGCCTGCGTGACCGTGATACCGATCCCGTCACCGGGAATGAGGGCGATGCGATAGGGTGCCATGGGTTCTCACAGGTCGATGAGCACGCTCTTCGAGCGGCGGTTGGCGTGGTAGGCGTCGCGGCCGAGATCCTTGCCGATGCCGGAGGACTTGTAGCCCCCCGTCGGCAGGATGTGGTCGCGCGAGCGCCCGTAACGATTGATCCAGATGGTGCCCGCCTCGATGCGCTCCAGGCTCTTCAGAGCCCGGGAGAGGTCACGGGTATAGATCCCGGCGGCAAGGCCATAGGTGGGATGTTCCGCCAGCGTGAAGGCCTCTTCGTCGGTCTCAAAAGTCTGCAAGGTCAGCACCGGCCCGAACACTTCCTCGCGCACGGCGGTGTTGTCTTGGGCAACATTGGTGAGCAGCGTCGGCTGGTAGAAGTAACCCGGGTAGTCCATCTCGCGCGCGCCGGCGAGCACCTCTGCACCCTCGCTGATCGCCGCCTGCACAAGGCTATGCACGCGAGCGCGCTGGCGGCCAGAAATGCAGGGGGAATAGGTGGTTGTCTCGTCCCAGCCATGTCCGGGCTGGTGGCCGCTCATCAGTGTTATCAGTCGCTCCGCCAGTTCACCGGCGATGCTGGCATGGGCGATTACCCGGCTGCCCGCGACGCAGGCCTGGCCGCCGTTGAACAGGATCGAGCGAGCGATGCAATCAGCGGCCAGCGCGATGTCGGCATCGGCAAAGACGAGCTGCGGGCTCTTGCCGCCAAGCTCCAGTGTCATCGGCTTGATGCCGGTGCGCGCGATATTCGCCATGATGGCCGCCCCTGCGCCGGTGGAGCCGGTGAAGCTGACTTTGGCGATATCCGGGTGGCCGGTCAGCGCATTGCCGGTGACAGGGCCATCGCCGAGCACCACGTTGACGAGCCCGGCGGGAATGCCTGCCTCGACGGAGAGTTCTGCCATGCGCAGCGTGGCGAAGGGCGTCATTTCGGAGGGTTTCAGCACCACCGCATTTCCTGCGGCGAGCGCGGGCGCCATCTTCCACCCGGCCATGGAGAGGGGGAAATTCCACGGCGTGATGGCGCCGACGACACCATAGGGCTCCGTCACGATCATGCCGAACTGGCCCCCGGCAGTCGGCACGACGGCGCCGCCCTCCTTGTCGGCGAGCTCGGCAAAGAAGCGGATCTGCTCCGCCGTTACGGCAATGTCACCGGCGATCAACTGGTTTATCAGGCGGGTAGACGGCACGGCTTCCAGCTGCGCCAGTTCCAGCCCATGCTGTTCGATCAGATCCGCCCAGCGAAGCAGTGCATTGGTCCGCTCACGCGGGCGGCAGGTGCCCCAGCCACTCTCCTTCTGCGCCTTGCGGGCGGTGCTGACCGCCCGGTCCACCATGGCCGCATCAGCGACCGGGCAGCCGGCGAATTCGATGCCATCCGAGGGGCGGTGCATGGCCAAGACAGGCGCATCCTCCACGAAGCTGCCGCCGATGAAGTGGCCGGACCGGAAGGGGATGGAGGCGGGATCGAAGGAGAGGGACATTGTTCGGGCTCCGGTAAGTCTGCGGCGATCCTAGTGGTGGGCGCCCGCAACCATCCGCCATTTGTCCGGAGCGGGCGGCGGATTGCTCTGTTCGCAAGGCTGCGCACGCAATTCTGTGCGGCGGCCCTTCCGCCGGGCGTGGCGCCAGGGAAGGGATGGGGCAGCTTTGCCGCAGGATCTCCTGCGCCAAGGCGCCTCTTCGGCATGAACTGCGCGGCAAAGCGCGGATGATGGTCGACAACACGTGATTGATTGAAAAGGGGATCTTGCGAATGGGTGTTTCTGGTGCAGCTCTTTCGGTCGAGGCGCTGCTGGCCGATCTCGTGTCCTTCCCCTTGCTGCCGGGTGCGGGGAATGACGCGATTGCCCAGTATGTGCGGGGCTATCTCGCCTCCCAGGGGGGGGAGTGTGCCGTACTGCCCGGACCGGAAGGCGATCGGGTGAACCTCTTTGCCACCATCGGCCCGAGGGACATGCCCGGTTATGTGCTCTCGGGCCATATGGATGTTGTCTCGGTCGAGGGGCAGGTGTGGTCAGCAGATCCTTTCCGCCTGAGTGATCACGGCGGGCGGCTGACGGCTCGCGGCACCACCGATATGAAAGGCTTTCTCGCCTGCATGCTGGCGTCGGTTCCCGTGTTCAAGGCGGCAGGCCTCAAACGTCCGGTGCATCTCGCTTTTTCCTATGACGAGGAAATCGGCTGTCGCGGCGTTCCGCATATGATTGCAAAATTACCGGACCTCTGCGCGCCGCCTGCAGGCTGTATCGTCGGCGAGCCCTCCGACATGCGACCGGTGCTCTCCCACAAGGGAAAACAGGCGATCGAGATCACCTTCACCGGCAAGGCGGCGCACAGCTCGCAGCCGGCGCAGGGCGAGAACGCCCTCTATCCAGCAGCGGAGCTGCTGCTGTTTATCCGCGACCTTTCGGCGCGCATGGAAGCGGAAGGCCCGTTCGACCCGCGTTTTTCACCGCCGTCCTCGACAGTCGTGGCTGGCATCGTGTCGGGCGGGAGCGCGGTCAACATCATTCCTGATCTGTGCCGTCTCGCCTTCGAGGTGCGCTCGGTGCCAGGCGTGGCGCCTCAGGACGTGAGCGCCAAGGTTCTGGAAGAACTGGATGCACTGGTCACATTGGCCAAGGCGGAAGGGCGATTGCTATCGGCCAACTGGAAGGAGCTTTCGAGTTATCCTGCGCTGGCGCCGACCCAGGATGCGGACTTCGTCGCGCTTGTGGAACGGCTGTCGGACGGTGCGGCGATACCGTCGGTGAGCTACGGCACGGAGGCCGGCCTGTTCCAGGCGGCGGGTATTCCCTCGATCATCTGCGGCCCGGGCTCGATCACCCGCGCCCACCGTCCAGACGAGTACATCCTCCGGGAGGAACTCGCGGCCTGCATGACCATGCTGGAACGGCTGGCGAGAGAACTGGCGGCCTGAAGGGCCGCCAGTGGCCGCTCAATAGCAGACCACGTAGATCTTGCGCACGGTCTCGATTGTCCGCCAGGTGCCGACGAAGCCGGGTTTCATGACGAAGCTGTCGCCGGCCCGATAGGTGATCGGCTGTTGTCCAGTCTCGGTGATCTCCACCACGCCCTCGATGATGTGGCAGAATTCGAAGGTCTCGCCCTTGATGGAATGGGTGAGGCCCGGCGTTGCCTGCCAGACACCCGACTTGATCTTTCCGTCTCGCGACTCGTCCATCGCCCAGGTCGAGAACTCTGGGTTGCCTGAGATCAACCGTTCGGGTGCGGGAAGGGCATGGGTGGGGGCGAAAGTCGGGTTGTGGTCAAGGGTCTTGATAAGGCTCATGGTTGCTCCGGATCGTGATTTGTCTCCGCATCATTAGAGCCGGTTGCGGCGCTCGTGTTGTGCTATCCATCGTCGGGCAGCAGGGCGTTATGCTGAATTGTGGTCGCCACTCCCAAGATCCTGCGGCAGCAGCTTGGCAGCGAACTCTGAACCATCAAATTGGCTTGCAGCGGCTCTGTGGAGTGACACCCGCAACGGATCGGTCCATGGCATGCCAGCGCAAGATTTGAAGCCTGCTCCCCAAGCGCCGAGCAATGCTGATTGCGTGCTTCATCTCCTTCTCTTCCAGCCGGCAGTCCCACATCGACCCCGCGCTGCCGCAGGTCGCCACGAGATGGATGGCGCAGCGGTCGACGGTTTCAGGCTTGCAGGGTTTGCGTTTGGATCGTTTTGCGGCCGAATGAGCGAGAACAAGACGTGCATCCGGACCCTGAGCCGTTTCCGCATTTTTTGCCGGAGCGGGCCTCAATCCAACAGGATTGACGCAACTTTGTTCGGGATTCGAAGTTGCCTAAGTCCGCGTGCAAGGCGTCGGTTCATGCCGCGGCGATAAGGGCGAATGATTGAGTGTGATTGTTATGGCCAAGTGGAACAACGAGGCGTAGTCTTTCTTGGTGTGCGGGGCCACAGGTCAATTGCGATCGTCCGCCTTGCGATGGAGGGATAGCCGATGCAGCAATTCGGAGACCCGAGTGACGCGAAAAGGCTAGCACTTGCCATCGTTGAAAGCATACCGGAACCCTTCGTCGTTCTCGACAGTCATTTGCGGCTGGTAGCCGCGAACAGCGCCTTCTTCGAAACCTTCGAGATCGATCCGGTACGTTCGCACGGGATCAGCCTGTTTGATCTGGACGAGCGGCAATGGGATCTCCCGGTCCTTCGCCAGCGTCTTGCCGCAGCCATCCCGGATCACCCCGAGATATCGGCGTTCGAATTCGACAGGGACGTCGCAAAGATCGGGCGCCGCACGCTGCTGATGTCGGCGCGAACCGTTGACTACGGGGGATCATCGGCCCCGAACACGCTGCTCGCGTTTCGCGACATCACCGAGGCAAGGCGGGCCGAGGCGGAGAAACAGGCCCTGCTGGACCGCACCGAGGAATTGCTCGCCCAGCAACGCGTTCTCTTTCAGGAAATGCAGCACCGGGTGGCCAACAGCCTGCAGATCATCGCCAGCATTCTGATGCTCAAGGCACGCGCCGTGACGTCGGAGGAAAGCCGTCGTCATCTCGAAGACGCCCACCAGCGCGTGATGTCGGTCGCCACGGTGCAGAACTACCTGCACCTGACGGATGGCGTCGACGAAATCGAAGTTTCGGCCTATCTGCAGAAGCTATGTGATGGCCTTGCGAAGTCCATCATTGTGGACAGTCGGCCGATTGTCATCGACCTGCACGCGTCCGAAAGCACGATCCCGTCCCGTAATGCCGTCAGCATCGGTCTGATCGTGACCGAACTCGTCATCAACGCCATCAAATATGCCTTCCCGGTATCCACGGGGTCTGAACGGGTCCTAGTCAGTTACGAGACACGCGACACTGACTGGCGCCTGGTCGTCGCTGACAACGGTGTCGGTCGCAGCGAGACCGAGAAGCCGGCTGAGCCCGGATCTGGCCTGGGATCTTTGATCATCGAGGCTCTGGCGAAACAACTCGATGCGCGGGTCGAGATTGCATCCAGCGACAAGGGCATGAGTGTCACCGTGGCCCATGCGACGTTCCATTCGACCTCGAGCACCGCAGCCTGAGGCTTTGCCTGCTGTACGGCGGGGTGACGCTGACGACCTCCTCCATCCTCAAAACGGAGATGGATCGGAACGCCGACGCGATTCAGCCGTTGCGATCAAGAGACTGGTTTGGCGACATTGCAGAAAGACGGGGCCATGAAGATCCGTGCAGGGTTTCACATCGAATACGAATGTCAGAACGAGACGCCGATGCTGCTCGTCCTCAAGGTTCACCCATCAAGGGAACGGGACCTTTGCAGCGAGCAAACCCTTTCCTTCAACCGCATGATCCCCCAGCGCGATTATCTCGATGCTTATGGCAATGCCTGCAGCCGGATTATGGCACCTGCCGGCAGGATGGCGATCTCGGCCCAATTCGACGTGAGCGACAGCGGCTTGGCGGAATTCCTGCCCGAACAGGCCGTTCAGCTTCCAATTCAGGATTTGCCCGACGATGTCCTGGTTTTCCTGCTGGGGAGCCGCTACTGCGACACCGACCGTCTGGCCGATTTTGCCTGGAAGCAGTTTTCTGCGACGCCTTTGGGCTGGCCGCGGGTCAAGGCCATCCTCGACTTCGTTCATGGCCATCTCGTCTTTGATTATGACAGGGCCGACCCAACGCGCACGGCTCATGGCGGTTTCATCGACAGGACAGGTGTATGCCGCGATTTTGCACATCTCACCATCACGCTCTGCCGATGCCTCAACATCCCAGCCCGCTATTGTACCGGTTATCTCGGCGATATCGGCGTGCCGAGAGATCCGCATCCCATGGATTTCAGTGCGTGGTGCGAGGTCTATCTCGGCGGTCGTTGGTGGACCGTCGATGCCCGCCATAATGTCCCGCGCATCGGACGGATCTTGATGGCGAGGGGGCGTGATGCCACGGATGTCGCGCTCTCGACAGCCTTTGGGCCAGCAACGCTGACGCATTTCGAAGTCGTCACGGAAGAAGTCGACTGATGGCCATCCGGCACTCGGCGCAAGGCCGAGCCGACAAGAGGAAGGTGCCCAAATGACCATCCAGCGAGCAAGCTTCTATGTGCTCCTTCTCATTACAACGATTGCCTTCGTGTGGCTTCTCATTCCTTACTATACGGCGGTTCTATGGGCCGTGATACTCGCGATCCTTTTCTTCCCCGTTCACAAGCGGCTGGAGCGGTGGCTGGGTGGTCGCGCAACGGTCGCGGCATTGCTGACGCTGCTCCTTTGCATCTGCCTCGTCATCCTGCCGGCGCTGGTCATCCTGGTGTCCCTCATTCAGGAAGGGACGAGCCTTTATCAGCGCATCAGCAGCAATGAAATCGACCTGAACGCCCATCTTCTGCGTTTGCAGGCAGTGCTTCCGGATTTTGTAGGCACCTGGCTGACTTCGCTGAAGCTTGATGGCTTTGCCGAGTTGTGGGCACGCCTCTCGTCCGGCCTGATGGAAGCTGGCCAGTCAATTGCCGGCGGGGTGTTGAGCTTCGGTCAGAACACGCTGCAATTTTTCATCAGCATGGGGCTGATGCTCTATCTTCTGTTCTTCCTGTTTCGGGATGGCGCATCTCTTGGAAAGACCCTGCGCCACTCCATTCCGCTCAGCGACGACTATACGCGACAGTTCGTCGACAAGTTCGCGGCCGTTGTCCGCGCCACGGTCCGGGGCAATGTGATCATCGCCATCGTCCAAGGCGTCATCGGAGGCTTGACCTTCTGGGCCTTGGGGATAGAAGCGGCACTCCTTTGGGGTGTGGTCATGATTTTTCTGTCGATGCTGCCGGCCATCGGTGCCGCGATCGTCTGGGTGCCGGCCGCCATCTGGCTGTTTCTCGTCGGTGCCTGGATCAAGGGGATCGTGATGATCGCGGTCGGTACTCTCGTCATAGGACTGATCGACAACCTGCTGCGCCCGCCGCTGGTCGGGCAGGGCGCGAGGCTGCCGGACTATGTCGTCCTCATTTCCACTGTCGGCGGAATTTCACTCTTTGGTCTTAGCGGTTTCGTCATCGGGCCACTGATTGCGGCACTTTTTATTTCGGCATGGTCACTGTTTACTCTACAACAACAGGAACCGGCATGAGCTCCGGCCAAGTCAGGCATTGAGAAGAGAGCGAACTGGGGCGCAGTAACAGGTTCAAGCTGCCAGTACCGATCGGTCGGTAAACTGCATGTGTCGAGGGCGAGAAACAACCGCAGACTGGCGCCACGGGCGACCGGTTCTACGCTTTCTCCAAGCGCAACTGGCTTGTCCGGTCGAAGAAGTGGATATTTTCGGAGCGTAAGGAGAGGCGCACCGTCTCGCCGGGCACCAGCATCATGCGCTCGCGAAGCACGCAGGTGATTTCCTGGCTGCCCAGTTGCACCACCAGATGCGTTTCCGATCCTGTTGGTTCCACCACCAGCACCTGGGCTGCAATCCCGTCCGGATCCCCAAGGCGGATATCCTCCGGTCGGATGCCGACCATCACAGGCTCGCCATCGGCCCTGCTCGGTGCCATCGACACCGGAATACGGCCAACGCCTTCAAGCTGCAGTGTCGGCATGTCGCCTCCGGTCACCACGCCCTCCAGGAAGTTCATGGCCGGTGAGCCGAGAAAGCCGGCAACAAAGACATTGCGGGGATTGTCGTAGAGGTCGAGCGGCGAGCCGATCTGCTCGATATGGCCACCCTGCATGACGACGATCTTGTCGGCCATGGTCATCGCCTCGATCTGGTCATGCGTCACATAGATGATCGTCGTCTTCAACCGTTGGTGCAGAGCCTTGATCTCGGCGCGCATCTTGACGCGCAGCTTGGCGTCGAGATTGGAGAGCGGTTCGTCGAACAGGAAAACCTTCGGGTCGCGCACGATGGCGCGGCCCATGGCGACGCGCTGCCGCTGCCCGCCCGATAGCTGGGCGGGCTTGCGCTGCAGGAGGGGTTCAAGGCCCAGAATGCCGGCAGCCTTGTCCACCTTGGACTTGATTTCCTCGCGCTTGGCTCCGGCAAGCTCCAGCGCAAAGCCCATATTCTGGGCCACGGTCATCTGCGGGTAGAGAGCGTAGTTCTGAAACACCATGGCAATGTCGCGGTCCTTCGGCTCAAGCCCGTTCACCACGCGCCCGTCGATGCTGACCGTGCCGCTGGTGATCGATTCGAGGCCCGCTACCATGCGCAGCAGTGTTGATTTTCCGCAGCCGGAGGGGCCAACGAGAATAACGAACTCGCCATCGGCAATGTCGATATCGATGCCGTGTAGCACCGCATAGGCGCCAAAGGATTTGCGAACGTCGCGGATCTGGACGGTTGACATGCTGCTTCCTCCCAGCGCCTAGCGCTTCGGCCTGACGCGGATCGCCAGGTGCGGCTTGCCGGGCAATTCCACGGCAAAGGCCGCGTCCGGCCGGCGCGGGCGCAAGGAAGCGCCATGGCGGGTCGGGTGGTTGGCCGGCGCATCGACGAGCGTTGCCGGCGTCACCGTCATCTCCCAGGTGTCGATGATGTCGACATCATAGTCGCCGGGAACCTGCGGCAGGCCGGGCGACCAGATCACCGGTTGGTGCTCGCCGAGATAAACATAGGTGACATCGCCATCGCTCGCGCCTGAAACGCGGCTCCAGGGCCAGTTTGCCTCGCGTGCAATCGGCGTCAGCCCCGCCCTGCAATCCTCCTCCATCAGGTCGCGCAGGAAGCCGATGCGCTTCCAGGCTTCCCCATAGAGGACACCGCCCTTTGCCCACCAGAGGATGTCATCTGGATGCATGAAGGTCTCGCCATGTCCGGCATAACCACCGCGCAGCATGGTGATCCAGTAGCGGTGTACCAGTTCCTGGGCCGAGATATTGCCCCAGGAGAGCATGATATTGCCCTCATATTCCGGCTCGTCATTGATCACGGGTTTGCCATAGGCCTCCCGCCATTCCTGGGTGCGCTTCACGTCCCAGTTCTGGATGCAGACATGGCTGACCCAGGGCCGACGGTGATCGTAATTGGCGTTCACATCGCCATTGTGGATCGATTTCAGGTGATGATAGGGGTCGTTTTCCTCGATGATCTGGAAATAGCGGTCCCATTGCGCCATCGGCTTGGTGTTGAGGAGGAAGTCATATTCGTTGGCGAGCGACCACCAGACATTGCGGTAGGCCGCCAGCCTTGCCGTGAGATAGGCGACATAGCGATAGTCCTGTTCGGCGCTCATGTCGCAATAGCCCCAGCGGTCATAGGGGTGGAAGATGATGATGTCGGCTTCGATGCCGAGTTCGCCCAGCGCCTTCACCTGATTTTCGAAATGCCGGAAGCTTTCCGGGTTCGGCCGATCGAAATCGAGTTCACCCTCGGCATCGCGCTCATAAATGTCATGCAACGGCTCGTTGATGTTGAACGGGTAGTCCTTGGGAAACACGCCCATGCGCATCTTGTTGAAGCGGGCCTCCTTCAGTGTCGCGAGCGTCTGCGCCTGCAGCGCCAGCGGCTGATGCGTCCAGGCATAGCAGGTGGTGCCGAAGGGCAGGAACGGCGTGCCATCGACATGGGCGAAATGGAACTTGTTGGCCACCTGGACGGGGCCATGCACCGACGGGCGGGGCGGGCCGGCGGTGAAGGCGCCCGTGCGTCCATCCAGCTCCGCCGCCGAGGAGCGCGTGGTAAACTGCCATTCCCCTTCATTGTCGGGCATGAAACGGATCCTGTAGACGCCGTCTCCATCATAAAAACCTGGCACGCGCACGCTGCGGCTCTTCTGGCTGAAGAAGGCTTCCAGCTCGACAGAGATGAAAGGGTTGCCGGAGGATGGGCCTTCGAACATGGCTTCGAAGATATCCCATTTGGCGATCGTGGAATTGGTCATCTGTATGTCCTTGATGTGTAAATTAGCCCTTGACCGCGCCGGAGGTGAGACCCGACACGAAGTAGCGCTGGAAGATGAGGTAGACGATGGCGGCCGGCAGGACCGTCATCACGATGGCCGCGTTGAGCTGCCCGTAATCTCTGGAAAACTGGCCCTGGAAGGCCGAAAGACCGAGTGGCAGGGTCCACATTTCGCGGTCCTGCAGAAGCACCAGCGCCATGGCGAATTCGTTCCAGGTTGCCACGAAATCGAGGATCAGCAGGGCGGCGAGCACCGGCAGCGATACCGGCAGGAAGATCCGCCGAAAGATGACGAAATGCGATGCGCCATCGATGCGGGCAGCCTCGCTCAACTCCTTGGGTATGCCGCGAAAGAAGCTCTGCAGGATGAAGACTTGATAGGGAACGCCAAATGCAAGATAGGGCAGGATGACGCCGGGATAGGTGTCGATCAGGTGCAGCCCGTTCACCAGCGTGAAGAGCGGCGCCAGCATGACCTGGAACGGGATCATTGTCCCGAACAGGATCGCGAGCAGCAGCAGCTTTCGTCCAGTAAATTCGATCTTGGCCAGCGCATAGGCGGCCATGGCCGAAATCATGAGGCCGAGCGGCACCTTGATGGTGGTGATGATGACGCTGTTGAAGAAGGTCGTGTTGAACCGCCCCCGGTCCCAGGCGCTGGCGTAATTGCTGAACTTCGGATCGACCGGCGGGGCAAATGCGCTGGAATTCATCACGGCTGCGGTCGATTTAAGCGAGGTGAAGGTGATGAAGACGAAAGGCGCGATCCAGATGACGGCGACTATGGCAAGCGTGATCCAGAGGCCCACCAGAACCCAGTCGCGCTTCGGTTTGTCCATCGGATGAAAGTCGACGACGGGAGACGCACGGGTCATTCCTCGGTCTCCTCGTTTTTCTGGGTCCATCGCAGATAGGGAATGACAACCGAAAGGGTGATGAGCAGCAGCACGACCGAGATGGCGCTGCCGCGTCCGAAATCGAAAATCTGCATGGACTGGGTGAAGGCCCAGAGCGCCAGCATCTGCGTCGACTGGGCAGGCCCGCCGCCGGTCAGGCCGTAGATGATGTCGAAGGCCTTCAGCGATGAGATGATTGCCAGCACGAGAACGATGGTGATCGTAGGTTTGAGCGCCGGAAGCGTCACATAGCGAAAGACGTTCCAGCGTCCGGCACCATCGATGCGGGCGGCTTCGATCAGCGTCTTGCTGACGCCCTGAAGGCCGGCCAGAAACAGGACCATGGAGAAGCCGACGCTTTGCCAGACATAGGCAACGAAGGCCGAGTAGAGCGCAATATCGCGGTCCCCAAGCCAGTCCTGATTCCAGGCATCCAGACCAAGCGAGGTCAGAAGCTGGCCGAACAGGCCGAAAAAGGGATCATACATCCATCGCCACATCGTCGCGACAGCGATCGGTGCGATGATGACCGGCAGATAAAAAATGGCGCGCAGGCCGTTTCGCCCGAGGATTGGCTGGTTGAGACCAAGGGCAAGAAGCAGTCCGATCAACGGCGGAAAGATCGTTGAAAGGACCGTCCAGATGATGGTGTTGCGAAAGGCTCCCCAGAACACCGGATCACGCATGAAGATATCGGCATAATTGCTGACGCCGACGAAAGTCCTGTTGGCGTCGAGGCCGTTCCAGCGCTGGAAGCTCAAGGCAATCACGTCGAGCATCGGGTAGATGGCGAAGACGAGGTAGATGACAAGCGCCGGCGCGATCAGCAGGGCGGCCTGTGTTCTCTGGTGGGTCAGGATGGATCTGGACGTCACAAGACACTCCATGCACTCGGCAGGCACTGCGCACAGCGGCAAGGGGTAGCGCCGGCCCGCAACCGGGCCAGGCGCCATGTTGCTGTCTATCGACGGTTGTCGATGAAGGCCTGAAGCTTGCTGCCGGCGTCTGCCGCAGCCCCATTCCCGCTCGCCACTTCGTTGATCACCCGGAAATATTCGGTGGTGACGTCAAGCGGGAAAGCCTGGTCGCCGTTCATGTAGACCTGGCTGTAGGCTGCGAAGATGTCGACCCATTTCTGGTCCATCGGGCGCAGGTTCTCATAGGCGACGTTCTTGTTGATCGAGGTGGTGCTGAACTTGCCAAGGCTTTCCTGCTGTACCGGCGTCGACACGAAGTAATCGAGGAATTTTGCCGCCAGATCCGGGTTTTTGCTCTTGCTGCTGATGTAGTGATACTCGGCAAAGCCGTAGAGCCGGTTGGTGCCCGTCGGGAATGGGAAAATGTCGTAATCGTCGAGATTGCCGGCTTCCGCCAGCTGCTGCACCAGCCAGTCGCCTTCCAGCATCATGGCCGCGCGACCGGCAAGGAAGAGATTGAAGGAGCGGGCGTTGTCGATGCCCATGAAGGGGCTCAGGATGTAGTTCTTGCTCCACTTGTCGAGCTCTTCGAAGGAAGCGGTGGCGCAGGGTTCCGTCTTCCAGTTTGCCTGCATGTTCTTCAACGCATCGTGTTTTTCCATGCCGCACTTGGATTCGAGGATCACGTCCATCAGGCGCATGACATGCCAGTTCACCGTGCCGCCAAAAGTGATGGCGGGAATGCCGGCCGCCTTCAGCTTCTCGGCGGCGGCGACCAGCTGGTCGTAATCCGCCGGCAGTTCGGTGATGCCGGCCTGTGCGAACAATGCCTTGTTGTAATAGAGCGCCTCGCCCTTGAAGGTGAAGGGCACGCCATGGCGACCGCCTTCGTAGATCTTGGAGAAGGAGGCGGCTGCAGGCACGAGCATGTCGTCCCACTTGTATTGCGCATAATATTTGTCGAGCGGCAGGCTGAGGCCCGCCTTGATGTATTCGCCGCCAAGACCGAGGCCCGCCCAGCTGAAATAGATGTCGGGTCCCTTGTCGGAGCCCGCCGCGACACGCAGGGCGGTCTTGTGGTCGTCGACGCCGCGCGTCACGATCTCGACATTGACGCCGGGATTGGCGGCTTCAAAATCGGCGGCAATTTTCTGCATGGCGGAATTTGACGCTTCCGAAGCAAAATTCAGCGTCCAGAAAGTCACATCCTCAGCGGATGCCAGGTTTGTAAACAGTGTCAGCGTGGCGAGCACCGTGCTCGTCCGGAGCGCGTTGGCGACCAGATTCATAACATTTCCTCCCGTTTTGGTAGTCTCTTCCTCACCACTTTTTAGATCGCTGTACCCTCTCTTTGTCAATATTAATTATGTCATCCATGACAAAACTATCGCCAATTTTACCCATTCGACCGCTTCTTTATGTCGCGTTCGTGTCTTTGGGGGCTTGGAGAGCTCGTTTTGTAAAAATGGTGCCAGGCCTTCCTTCACAAATGACATTAGTCCCATTAAATGGGAGCACGCGCGTGCCTGATGTCGATGTGAGCAGGGCGGGCAAGCGCGGGGTGGATGGGAACGAGGCGATATGGCCAACATGATTAGTGGGGGGCTGCATGGCCTTCTCGACGAGCGTCAGGTTGATACTCCTGTGGCGAGGGTCGTGCGGGCGTTGAGCGGCCATGGGGCCGTCAGCGCGGCGCAGATCGCGCGCACCACCGGACTGGCCCGATCCACCGTCTCCACTATCCTTGCCGACCTGAAGCGATCGAGCCTGGTCGTGGAGGTCGAGACGCGAAGCCCCGGCATCGGTCGTCCGGCGCTCGCTCATTCGCTGAATCCAGAAGCCGGAACTTGTCTCGGTGTCCATCTCGGACGAAACGAGATCCGGGTCGTTCTCGCCGATGTCGCGCACAGCGTGCTTGCCGACATCGCCATTCCGCTGGAAAGCAATTACCGGCCGGAAAAGGCGACACGGATTGCCAAGCAGGCAATCGACAACATTTATAAGGAGCACAGTCTTCCTTATTCTGGACTGCTTGGTGTCGGTTTCGCGGTGTCGGCACCGATCACGCCGAGCGGAAAGATTATGCGCGGCTCGCAACTCCCCGGCTGGCAGGGCGTCGATCTGCGTGCGACATTCGAGCCGGTGCTGCAGAAGCCGATCTTTGCCGACAATGAAAGCAACTGCGCCGCCCTGGCGGAAATGATGTGGGGGGCGGCGGCAGGCTTTGACAATTTTGTCCTGTTCAAGCTCGACCTGGGGATCGGGGGGGCGATTGTTGCCAATGGCAAGGTGCTGACCGGTGTTGCCGGTACGGCTGGTGAATTCGGCCACATGGTCCTCGATCCGCGCGGCGACCTCTGCAGCTGTGGCAATCGCGGCTGCCTGGAGCTTTACTGCAGCGGCATGGCAATCCTCGGCGTTGCCGAACGGCGCCTGTCCCGCAGCCTCGGGATGGCGGAGTTCATCAAGATCGCGCAAGGCGGCGATGTCGGCTTTCAGCGGCTGCTGGAGGATGCGGCCGAGGCCGCCGGTCGTGGCCTGGCGACGGTCGGCACCATCATCAACCCGGGGCTTTTCGTCATCAGTGGCAGTCTCGCCACAGCCGGCGAACTCATCATGGCGCCGATAAGGTCGACCTATGCGCGGCACACGCTGGTCAAGCCGGGTGACGGCGAGGGGGCCAATCCGCAATTCGTCACCGGCAAGTTCCTTGAAAACGACAACTGCATGGGAGCGGTCGGGCTGGTGCTCCGACACCACGGACGTCTGTCCTGACCGATAGCCGGGCGCAGGTTCTGCCGGTACGTGAGAATCGACTGTTTCCAACTTGTGGCACCTCCGCCCGATGGGAGAGGGACCCTATCGGGCCGCTCTCAGATGAAAGCCACTGCCGCCTCACCGCGCGTTCCCTTGGGTTCCTGCCGGCGCCTCGAGGCAATCAGGAACCAGGGGTCATGCAAACCGATGCACCTTGCCGTCCTCCGGACTGGCGAAAATCATCTCGGCCTGGGTGATCACGAAATCTCCCGGGACACGGGCGACAATCTGTTGCAGCGCGGGGTTATCGAGATAGACCACCGTGTCCGCCCCCAGACGCTCGATATGGCGCACCCGGCATTCCCATTTGCCGTGCGACCGGGAAAGCACGATGTGTTCCGGGCGGATGCCATAGGTCGAGCAGCCTTCGTCGGCGGCGATCGCGCCGGTGTAGAGGTTCATCTTCGGGGAACCGATGAAACCGGCGACGAAGGGGCTGACGGGGTGGTTGTAGAGCTGCATCGGGTCACCGACCTGCTCGATCTGGCCGCCGTTCAGCACGACGATCTTATCGGCCATGGTCATGGCTTCCACCTGGTCATGGGTGACGTAGATCATCGTTGCGCCGAGCTTGGCATGCAGATCGGTCAGTTCCATCCGCATCTGCGAACGCAGCGCCGCGTCGAGGTTCGACAAGGGTTCGTCGAAGAGAAAAACCTTCGGGTTGCGAATGATGGCGCGCCCGATTGCCACGCGCTGTCGCTGGCCGCCGGACAAAGCCTTCGGCTTGCGGTCAAGAAGGTGCGTGAGCTGCAGGCTTTCTGCCGTTCTCGCGACCTTTTCGGCAATCTCCCCCTTCGGTCTCCCCGCCAATGACAGACCGAACCCAATGTTCTCGCGCACGGTCAGATGCGGATAGAGCGCATAGGACTGGAAAACCATGGCGATGCCACGCTTGGACGGTTCCGCATGGGTGACGTCCTCTCCGTCGATCATGATCTGGCCCGCACTGGATGTCTCAAGGCCCGAGATCATCCGCAACAGCGTGGACTTGCCGCAGCCGGAGGGCCCGACGAAGACGCAGAACTCGCCCTTCTCGACCTTCAGATCGATGCCCTTGATGACCTCGAGGCTGCCGAAGCTCTTGCGGATGTCCTTGAGAACGACACTGGTCATGCGGCTATCCTTTGACGGCACCGGCGGTCATGCCGGCCACGATCTGTCGGTTGAAGAAAATGTAGACGATAAGCGGCGGGATGGTGACGAGCAGGATGTTCATGAAGAGCAGATTGAACTGCGTCTGGAACTGTCCCTGGAAATTATAGAGGGTCAATTGGACCGTGACGTTCTCGCGACCCGGCAGGTAGTAGAGGGGATTGGTGAAGTCGTTGAAGATCGTGATCGATTGCACCACGATGACGGTTACCGTCACCGGCTTCAGGAGCGGCAGGATAACCCGGAAGAAGATCTGCAGCGGCGTTGCGCCATCGATCAGCGCCGCCTCGTCTAGGTCGCGCGGAATGGTCGCGATGAAGCTGCGGAACAGAAGCACCGAGAAGGCCAGGCCATAAGCCCCCTGAATGAAGATCATGCCGGTGATCGTCTTGAACAGGCCGATTGACTGCAACACCCAGATCGTTGGCACGACGGCCGGCGGAATCATAAGCCCGGCCAGAACGAAGCAGTAGATCACCTTGTTCCAGGGGGAGGGACGGCGCTGCAGGACATAGCCGACCATTGCCCCGGACAGGACGAGCAGGGTTACGGCAAAGACGGTGATGACCGTCGAATTGAAATAGGCGAGCAGCAGAAGGTAGTTTCGCGTCTGCAGGACTTGGAGGAAGTTATCCCAGAAGTGCCATTCCACCGGCCAGGAAAATGTCAGGCGCGCGGCGTCCTGCTTCGTCTTTGCTGCCGTCAGCAGGATGAAGACGAAGGGCAGGATGAAGATGATGGATGCTGCGAGAAGCGAGGCAAGGCCCGTATAGAGTTGGCGGCGGGTCACAGGTCGACCTCCCGGCGATTGAACCAGGCCGTCATCGGCAGGATGATGAGACCGATCAGGAGGAAGAGAATGACGTTGCCGGCGGTCGAAAGGCCATAAAAGCCTGCCTGATACTGCTTGTAGATCACGCTCGCCAGAACGTCGGAGGAGAAGCCCGGGCCACCGCGGGTCATGGCCCAGATCAGGTCGAAGCTTCTCAAGCCCCCGATCAGGGAGAGGGTGACGACCGTTACGGTCGCCGGGCGGACCAGCGGAACGGTGACCCGAAAGAACATCTGGCGGCGGGTGGCACCATCGATCCTGGCGGCCTCGTAGTAATCGGGACTGATTGTGGCGAGACCGGCAATGTAGATGAGCGTGGCGAGACCGACACCTTTCCAGAAATCGACAAAGACCACCGAATAGAGGGCCAGTGCCGGGTCGGTGAGCCAGCCGGGGCCTGGCAGCCCCACCGCCTTCAGCGCCACATTGATCATGCCATTGGTCGGATGCATGAGGACCGAGAAGGTGATGCCGATGCCGATCGTCGAGACCAGAACGGGGAAGAACACGATGGTCCGCAGGAAGTTTTGTGCCCAGAGGCCAGAGGTCAGCAGGACGGCCAGCAGAAGGCCGAAAACCGACTTGGTGGCGGAGGTGGCGAAGGCATAGATCAGCGTGTTGACCAGGCCCTGGACCAGGAAGGGTTCGCGCAGGAACTGTCGGTAGTTCTCAAGCCCGATGAACTCTGCCGAAAACAGGTCCCAGCGGGTCAGGCTGAACCACAGGGACGCAAAGGTCGGGACCAGAAACAGGACCGTGAACACGATCGCTGCCGGAAGGATGAACCAATAGGGATAGGGGGACTTCTGCGTCGCCATCTTTTTTCTCCGGATCAGACCCCGCCCGGACACGGTGTCCGGGCGGGGTGCGACTGGCGGGAGGTTACCAGTTGGGCAGGCCGAGTTGTTTGGCTTGTTTTTCGACGTCCTGGTCGTAGAGAGCAGCAGCGTCTGCGGCCGATCGGATCCCCGTGCCGACTTCAACCGTGATCTGCTCGAGCGCTGGCCCTTTGACCGGGGAAAGGAATTCAAGTGCCGGCGCCGTGCGACCGTCGGTTTCGAAATAGGGCAGCATGTCGGACACGGCCTGCGGGATATTGGCAGGCAGCTGGCAATCCTTGATCAGGTAGGGGCCTGATGGCACGGTCTTCGCCATCAGCTCGCAGGCCTCCTTCGAGATCATCCAATCCAGGAACGTCTTGGCCTCTTCAAGGTTTTCGGCATCCGCTGGTACGTAGAGGGCCGACGGCATCCAGATCGTCAGGCCGTTCTTCGCCGCATCGTCGCCGGGTTGGGCGAAAAAGCCCAGATCCGGCAGGTTGGCAGCGAAGTTTTGCGCCACATTGCCGATTCCGAAGGTCAGCATCGGATAGTGCGCCGCTTCGCCGGTGGCCACCATCCTCATGCCGTCGTCAAACTTGGCCGCGCCGAAATCGGCGTTGAAGAATCCGGCCTTGCCCGTCTGCTCCAGATGTTCGAAACCCTTTGCTGCTGCGGGCGTGGTGGCATATTTCGCCCGGTTCTCGGTATAGTCCTTGGCAAAGTTCGGCACCACCGCATTGACGTTATAGAAGTCTGCGAGAACAAAGAGCTGGGAGGTCCATGTGTCGCCATAGGTCTGGGCGATAGCGACCTTGCCTGCGGCCTTGATCTTCTCGCTGTTGGCGATGAATTCGGACCAGGTTTTCGGCACTTCGAGGCCAAGGTCCGCGTAGATCTTGCGATTGTAGAAGATGCCACCGCCCATGGCAGGACCGAAGGGTGCGCCACGCAGGCTGCCATCCGGGGCGGTCACCACCGCCTTGAAACTCTCCTGAATATGTCCCGCGTTCGATAGACCAGACAGGTCGGCCAGCGTCTGCTGCGGCTTGAGCGCCTGGAACAGCGAGCCCGAATTGTATTGGAAGATGTCGGCCATTTCTCCCGTGGCGAGGCGCGTCTTGACCATGTTGTCGCCCTCCGAACCGCCGGGCCGACTTTCAATGTCGAAGGTGATGTCGGGCCGCTTTTCCGCATAGGCTTTCGTCAGGGCATCGAAAAAGGCTACGGATTCGGGGTTGGTGTCGGCAAGGATGGTCAGCGTCACGTCGGCATGGGCGGCGCCTGCCAGCAAGCTGGCTATCGATGCCGTCAAGATCTTGGCTGCAATCATTCTCATGGTCGTTTCCTCCTCTATGGACCACTCGATCACTCACCGACCCCCGAGAATTTTCCGGGGATCGAACTCATATGCGAAAGGCGATGACATGTTTGCCAGCGCTCAAGGCGACGTCTCCCCCTGCAGACACGCTCGCTCCGTCGATGACGACATCTCTGCGCGCCGGCGAGACCTTGAAACGCGCCTCTACCCCCTCCGGCAGGTCGACCCGATAACTGACCTGATCACCGGCGAGCTCCCACTCAACCTCAATTCGGCCCTGCCTGACCTCGTGCCAGGCCTTCACCGGTGAGAGCTTTGGCAGAATGGCCGGGTCAAGCTCAACGCGTTGGAATCCCGCAGCTTCGGCCAGAGGCTTGATGCCGGCGACATCCTCAAAGAGCCATTGGCAGACGGCGCCATAGGCATAGTGATTGTAGCTGTTCATATCCGGATCGTAGATCGAGCCATCCTCGGCAATCGCATCCCAACGCTCCCAGATCGATGTCGCACCGCGATCCACCTGGTATAGCCAGCCTGGGACCTTGCGGTTGAGGAAGACCTTTTCCGCCAAATCCAGCATGTTCAAACGGGTAAGCGCCGGCAATAGGGCAGGGGTCCCGATGAAGCCGGTCCCGATCACGCCGTCCGTCTCCTCAACCACCCGGCGGAAATAGGCCTTTCCGGCCTCATGATACTCTGCCGGGACCAGATCATGCAGGAAGGCGAGCGCCCAGGATGTCTGGTCGTTGTGCGCAATGCGGCCGGACGGCGAGAAGTATTCGCGGACGAAGGCGCGGCGAATCTCTTCGGCGCGCGCTTCAAGCCGGCTGGCTTGCGCGGCGTCGCCGAGAATTCCGGCGATGCGTGATGAAAGCTCCGTGGAGATGAAGTGATAGAGGGTGGCGGCGCAGTCATCGGCCACCGTCGGGCGGGGCTTGCGGTTGTCGCCTACCGGCTGCAGCCAGTCACCAAAGGTAAAGCCGTGATCACCCCACACCGCCGGCGGGCGGATGATCGGGCCGTCCGAGATGCTCCAGAGGTAATCCAGCCACTTGAGCATCGCCGGGAAGCACTCGGCCAGCGCCTCGCGGTTGCCGTAATGGAGGTAGAGTTGCCAGGGAATGATGACGATGGCATCTCCCCAGCCGGTGGAACCAGCCCAGTCGCCCCGCTCATCGATCGGGTGAAGACGGGTCGGGTCGGGCGAGAAATGCGGGACCGCGCCATTTTCCCGCTGATCATGCATGACATCACGCAGGAACTTGATCAGAAAACGTTCGCTGTCGGCCAGCCAGCAGGCCGTACCCGCAAAAACCTGCGCATCGCCGGTCCATCCCAGCCGCTCGTCGCGCTGCGGGCAATCCGTGGGGATCTCGATGAAGTTCGACCGCTGGGACCAGACCGTGTTCTCGACCAGCCGATTGACGGCCGGAATTCCGGTGGTGATGCCACCGGCTGCGACCGGGACCGAACTGATCGGCACCATCTCGACCGAAAGCCGTTCCACGTCACCTTCGAGCGTAATGCGGGCATAGCGAAAGCCCATGAAGGAGAAGAGCGGCGCATAGACTTCCTCGCCGTCCCCGGCCAGAACATAACGCAACTCGGCCCGGGCGCTGCGGTAGTTGCGGTTGTCGAACTCCTCATTGGGGCCCAATATCTCCGCGTGCTCGATCCTCAGTGACGCGCCGGCCGCTCCCTGGGTGCGCAGCCGGATATAGGCGCCCGCATTCTGGCCGAAGTCGTAGATCCTGCGCCCATCCGCGTCCCGCCATTCGGCAACCGGCGCGCGTGGCTCAAACTCCTTGACCGGATCGACTTCATGAGGGACCAGCAGGACCTTGTCGAACGCGATGACGTCAACTGCACTGTCGGCGCATGGCGTGATGCGCGCGTCATAGTCCTCGCCATAATAGATGCCATTGCGCGACACCGGGGTGAAACCGCTTTTCCAGCTTCCATCGGTAACCAGGAGAGGCAGGCCGTTGACCTCAAGCGCGGCGATCGCGCCAATGTGCTCTCCCCAGCAATTGTAGATTGGATTGGAGGCCCACAGAATTTGGCTGCGATACCACCCGTCGCCGAGCCAAATCTCCAGTCGATTGTCCCCCGGCCGCAGCATGTGGGTGACATCATAGGTCTGGTAGGCAATACGGGCATCGTAGCAGGTCCAGCCCGGGGTCAGCAGATCGTTTCCGACACGGACACCGTTGATGAAGGCACGATACAAGCCGAGCGCGGATATCCTGAGGATCGCCCGATCTGGAGCGGCGGGGAGCGCGACCGCGGCGGACACGAAAGTGCCAGCCTGCCCCTGTCCGGCGTCGCAGGCAGGTGAAATCATCTCGGCGGTGGCGAAATGGCCGGGCAGGCGAGATTGCTGCTGCGCGCTTTTGTAGGGCGTGTCCATGGCTTGCCTCCTGCTTCAGAACACCGCTTGCCTCCCCCGGTGTTTCGACGTTTGTATATCGTTCTATGTGTATCCTTCTACAACTTTGTTTGCCGTGCAAGTGAATTTTGACTATGGTGGGCGCAGATGCTATGGATTGTCGGGAATAGCGATGGAAAAACAGATGCTTGGATCTAGGCCGGAGCGAGTGACCATCCGTCATGTCGCCGAACATGCGGGGGTCTCTGTCGCTGCGGTCTCAAAGGTCTTGCGCAACGCCTACGGTGTGTCGGACGCCTTACGGCTCAAGGTCGAGGATGCAATCGAAACCCTGAAATACCGCCCGTCCACCGCCGCCCGCGCCATGCGCGGTCGGACATTCACTGTCGGTATTCTGGTCGTCGAACTCACCAATCCCTTTATTCCCACTCTGCTCGAAGAGATGGATGCTGGCTTGGCGCAGGCAAGCTACAAGTCCATGGTTGCCGTCGGCAGGGCGGCTTCGAAGATCGAGACGTCGATGATCGAGACGATGATCGACAATCGTATGGACGGCCTGATCCTGATCGGCCCGCAGATCTCCGGCAACGTCATGGCGGAATATGCCAAGCAGATTCCAATCGTAGCCCTCGCCCATCATGAACCGAACAGTTCATTCTACGACACGGTCAATTCGGATGATTATTGCGGGGCACAATTGGCGGTCGAGGCCCTTCATGCGCAGGGGCACCAGGACATCGCCATGTTGAGCTATGATCACTCCGGCCAACCAAGCTCAGTGGTCGCCGTGGCCCGTGAGGCTGGCTACCGTGCGGCCATGGAACGGCTGGGACTTGAGGCTTGGATGCGGATTTTGCGGCTCCCCAATCCAAGCCTGTCACGCACACGCGGACTTGCGGAGTTCCTGGCCATGCCGGACAGGCCACGGGCTGTCTTCGCCTGGTCGGATATGGACGCGCTTCGGCTTTTATCTGCGTGCCATGAGCACGGCATTGAAGTGCCGGGCCAGCTTGCCGTCATAGGATACGATGACAGCGCGGTTGCGGGGCTGCCACTGGTGAACCTGTCGAGTATCAACCAGAAGCCGGACGAACTTGGAAGATGCGTCAGCGATCTGATGCTATCCCGCATCGAGGGCCGAACGGAGGCCAGACATGTATTGGTGACGCCTCAGGTCGTGTTTCGCCGGAGCCTGTGAACATCCCCGCTAGTAGCCGTGAAACGACCATTTTGCCTCTGCTCTGATCCGCAAAAGCTGAAGAAAGTCCAGGCTCTCAGATCACGACTAATCGAGATTTCAGTTATATACAACAACGAAATGCGAGAAAGATTGCGTACCAAGTATCAACTCAATCGCAACTAAATCGCATTCTGGAGAAGCAATTTTCGCTTTGGATGCGTCGAGCGAACCTGCTGCTTGGGATGGCTTCTATATGTTGTGCCGACCACTCTATCTGACAAGCCGGAAGAAGGCCATTCAGCATTGTGCTCGCTCGCCTTCCGCCCGACCTGCGCATGCGGTTTAGAAGATGCCTTAATGTGCCTAATTCCAACTTATTGATAAATAGGCAGCGCCTCCAGTTTCAAGGCTGCGGAATAGCTGTTCTCTTGATTTGTTGTCGTTTGGCGTAGTCCCGCCAGCTTTTCGAAATCGGCCGGGTCTTGCAATGCTTGACGTGTGCGCGAGGCTAGTCGCTGGAAGCCATCAAGGCATTTCGATTGCACCGGCTCCCCAGCGTCCTCGGCAAGCTTCATGATCGCGGCCAGAGGTCGAAGAGCGTACACATGGTAGTCGAGTGCTTTTTCGCCGCGCGCAAGTTCAATTGGCAGAAGTCCGAAGCCGTCAACTTGGCAAGCGCCGATTTCGAAACTCATCTTGCCCCATGTCTTGAATTCGGTGTCGTCCAGAAGGAAGCCGATTGCGGCGACGGAAAGGCCCGCCCAATAGCGGTGATTGTTGGTTCGCGATTTCGGGCCGAGGCGCAGGCTGTAAGCCTCGATCGTGTCCTTGGCCACAACCCCGAACCAGTCAGCATACAAGGCCTTCCTCTCTGAGCTGATGCCTACATGTGTTCCAGCAATTCTGACCGCAAGGGCAATTTCGGCTATCCAGCGATCCCTGGACAGGTATGCGTCGCTCGTCTTCATCTCGGTGAGCGACTTTGCCTTTGCCCATCGGTCGGCATTGTGCAGCACGCATTCGGCGCGCGCAGTTGTCGTGCCGATATCCTCCGACGAAGCGTAGGCGAGGGTGGTCAGTGCCCGGACGGCATTGCGGATAGGTTGGACCGTCTTGTCACGCGCAGCGAGGGCATCTTCGTCTATCGTCGACTTGGAGCTGTCAGCCTGATTGTACTTTGATTTGGTCGCAAGGGACTTGGGCGGAGCTTCGATGTTGAGGCACACCGGCGGCTTTTCCACCGAGCTTATGCCGGGAAGCGCTACCGTTGATGTCATCACACTCGTCGTCGACGCGATACTTGCTGTCTGAATTGTATAGTCTCGTCCGGCGTTTGCTGCTGCTCCGGCTAGACCATGTTCTGTCGACGTTTCCGGAACGGCGTCCTGGGCCATGCCAAAGAATTCCCTCACTGCGGAGGGCATCAGACCGAAGATGCCTCCCGCCGATGGTGCCACCTGGATGGTGACGGGCTCGGACTGATCTACGAGCGACTGCGATTGACCAACGCAAGGAACGAGCGTGGCGGCCACCAGTGTTGCAAGGGTATAGAATGGCGTGATCTGCATTTTGTGTCCTCACTATTGCGAGGGACACTATCCGCAAGGTGCCAATATTATTTTGGGATAATCTGTAAAATTCTAAACATATTGATCATTTCCATAATTTTGTATTTCACTTATCCATTTGATAAAATTTTATATGATAAGTTAACTTATTCGATAAGGTGAACATATTTCAGCGACATCATCGCGTCGTGGCTAAATCCAGACGGTTCGCGATCCAGGCTTCTCCGATGTCGGATGGGCGCATTGCTCTCTCCGTCGTTTCAATGATGACGGAATTTACTATCTATGGGTGAGTTAGCTCAGGTGCTTAAAACTGGTCGATTTATGCTGCATAGCAGCACTGTCTCGTTTGCCGGTATAACCCGACCGGAGATCTTCTTCGGCCATGAGTGGGAGTTTTTCACAAAAAAAAGTAAAGCCGTTTTGCTCAAATTTCGGCAATTTCATGCCATCTTTTTAAGCATTTCCTGTCACAAAAGTGACGTATATCGCTGAAAGGACACGAACTTTCTATTTGTTTCGACATAGTTTCTCGCTGAATCTGTGACGTCTGACACTATCGCTTAATTAACAGACATCGGTGAAATTTGACCCTTTCAAAGTTGGGGCCGCGGGTCGGTGCTGCAGCATTGACGTCATATTTAAATGCTGTATTGCAAAAAGAAGGACAGGTGCTGGTTTCGTCTGGAAAGAATGTTATCACTCTCTCTGGTTGTGGCTGAGGATTGGATTTCCTCCAAAACCTGATGCTTGTTTCAGGTGTTAGAAAGGAACTGCCGTGAGCAAAAAAGATTGGCGAGTAAGTATATTTGGCGCAGGCTACGTCGGTGCAGTCTCTGCCGGCTGCCTGGCCAAGGACGGGTTCAAGGTCGTTGCTGTGGACCCCGATCAGTTCAAGGTGGAGTGCCTCTCCGCTGGGCGATCTCCGATTTATGAACCAGGTTTGTCTGACCTGATTGAGGTCGCCGTCGAGAACGGACTGCTGTCAGCCACCAGCGACTACATGTCCGCCATCGCTGATACCGATATTTCATTCTGCTGCCCGGGTACGCCGAGCCGCGAAGATGGGTCGCTCGACACAAGCTACGTAAAGCTGGTTTCGGAGCAGATCGGTATCGCGCTGCGTGAAAAGTCTGATTTCCATATGGTCGTGATGCGATCGACCATTCTGCCGGGCACGGTCGAGTCCGTTGTCATTCCGGCCCTTGAAGAGGCCTCGGGAAAAAGGGTCGGCGTGGATTTCGGTCTCGCCTACTATCCCGAATTCCTGCGCGAAGGCACGGCGATTGCCGACTACTACAGCCCAGGAGCTATCGTGTTTGGCCAGTACGAGGGCGACGAGCGCACGATCCAGGCATTGCATGACCTGTGCGCATCGGTCTCGGTGAAGCCGCATGTCATCCCGATCCGCAGCGCTGAGATCGTGAAATACACCAACAATTGCTGGCATGCCGTGAAGATCTCGTTCGCGAACGAAATCGGCAATCTTTGCAAGTCAGTGGGCATCGACAGCCATATCGTTATGGATGTGGTTTGCGCTGACACGCGGCTCAACATTTCCCGCGCCTACATGAAGCCGGGCTTCGCTTACGGTGGTTCGTGCTTGCCGAAGGACCTGCGCGCCTTGCGCCACTTCGGCAAGATGCAGAACGTCTCCACACCGGTTCTCGATGCAACGGTCGAGGCCAACCAGTACCAGCTCGATCGCGCCTTCCGTCTCGTCAATCGCTCTGGCGCCAAAAAGGTCGGTCTGCTCGGGCTTACCTTCAAGTCTGACACGGACGACCTTCGTGAAAGCCCGCTGGTTATGCTGGCAGAGCGGCTTATCGGGAAGGGATTCGAACTCTCGATCTATGACTCGCAGGTTTCGGCCAGCAATCATGGCGGCCGCAACTATATTGAGCACTTGGCAGGCTTCCTGCGCTCAACGCCGGACGAGGTGGTGTCTGAGAGTGAGGCCATCATCGTCGGTATCAACGGACAGGGCACCAAGGACGCACTCGCCAAGGCCCGTGAGGGCGTAAAGGTGATCGATCTGGTCCGCATTCCCGTGGCCATGCCGTCTGGCGTGCACTACGAAGGGCTCGTCTGGTAAAAGCCGATGACAGAGGTCCTCAAGCACATCGTCTTTGTACTGTTGATCGCGCTGTTCGCGGCTCTCTTGCCGCAGCAGGCTTTCGACGAGAAGGCCCGCGACGCTGTCCTGGTGGTCGGCGTTATCGGGTTGTGGCGCTGGTCTTGGGGACTCCTACACCTGCTTCGAAGCGTATGGTTTCGACTTGTCCGTTTCCCGGCCATGCGCCGGGAGGCGGAATCTTTAGCCCGGACCAAAGGTCTCGGACACGCGTTTTTCCTGATCACGAGCTTCAGGATTGATGCACCGACGACTTACAAGGTCTATCGCGGCGCCTTCATAGCGGCTGAAAAGGCACCCGGAGGCGCCACAATCGTCTGCTCGATCGTCGAGCTCGGTGACGAGCGTCTGATCCGTCGACTTGCCGAAGTGATGTATGGGAAGGATCTCCCGTTCCGCCTTGAGATCGTTCGCATTGCCGGTACGGGCAAGCGGGATGCGCTGGCTGCTGGTTTCCGGGCGGTTGCCGCCTATAAGCCTGCGGGTGACGACACGGTTTCCGTCATCGATGGCGACAGCATCGTTCCTCCGGATCTCGTTGAACGTTGCGCCTGCATGTTCCTGACTAACCCGAACCTTGGTGCGCTGACCACCGACGAGGTTTGCACGGTCGAAGGCGCCGAGATCTTCAAGCAGTGGTATTCGATGCGGTTTGCCCAGCGCCAGATTCTCATGTCTTCGCACGGTCTGGCGGGGCGTGTGTTAACGCTGACGGGACGAATGTCGATGTTCCGTGCGCGGCTCGCATGCGATCCCGATTTCATTGACCACGTGCAGAACGATTACATCGACCACTGGCGTCTCGGTCGCATCCGGATGCTGACGGGAGACGACAAGTCGAGCTGGTTCTGGTTGCTGAAGAACGGCTACAACATGCACTATGTGCCGGATGTTCAGGTTGAAACCATCGAGCAGCCGCCTTTGCCGGGCTTCATCGCGTCTGCCTATGTCCTGATGACTCGTTGGTTTGGCAATATGCTGCGCACCAACAGCCGGGCACTCAGGCTCGGGCCGATCAAGATTGGCGCCTTTACCTGGTGGTCCGTGCTCGATCAGCGGATGTCGATGTGGACCAGCCTTTCAGGCATCACCCTGGCCATTCTCGGAACGGCGATGGTCACACCTTGGACTGCGGCTTTCTACCTCCTTTGGGTGATCGTCTCCCGCTACATTTTGGCACTGACATTCCTGACCGTTCGGCCGTCAATCAACCTTGTCTACATCCCGTTGCTCTACTTCAACCAGATCTTCGGATCAGCGGTGAAGGTTATGATCTTCTTCCGGCTTGATCGGCAGAAATGGACCCGCCAGAAGACGGCCTTCAAGAGAACGGATTCGCGCTTTGACGCCGCCTTCAAGCTGTGGTCCTCGCGGCTGGTCAACACGGTTGCGGTTCTCGTCTTCGTATCCATTCTCGTGGTTCTCGCCAATCTGGGCAGCTACTTCCCCGAAGATATGTCGGAGAACCTGCCGAAAATGACAAATCGGATGTTCTGAAAATGGCAACAGCAGCTCCCAAGCGCCGCGAGCGCGAGTTTCCCCGGTACAAGATACCGCTTGCCGCGATCATCGACGGTCAGCGCGTCATGGTTTGTGACTGGTCGGTCGCCGGGCTGGGGCTTGTAGATGTCGAGCTTTCGCGCAAGCCAGGGGATCACCTCGTTGTTCAACTGCTGATCGAGACCGAGGGGTCGACGCTGCAGCTCCCGCTCAACACCTCCGTCGTCTGGGTGAACCCAGCCGAACGGCGGGCGGGACTGCAAATCCTCGATCCGGCTGAAAAGACGGCGCCCCTGGCGGAATTCGCCGACCTATATCTGGCCGGCCGCCTTGTTGACAGCGATTCAAGTATCTTCGTGTTGGGAAATGATATGGCAGACAAAGAAGACACCAAGGCTGCAGTGGTCGGGACGACTGCTCAGTCGACGGGAGAGGGCCTCGCCGGCCGGATCCTGGGGCTTGCGGTATTCCTCGTGGTTGGATTAGCCGCTTTCGCCTTTCTCTCAAGCATCGTCTACAAGCGGCTGTTCACCTTCGAGGCCGTGGCCGCCAATGTCGCCGCCGAGACGACCACCGTCTACCAGCCGCGGGATGGTGTGGTGGAATTTGCTGCCTTGGGTGAGAGTGTCAAGCAGGGCGAGCGTCTTGCCACCATTACATTGGCGCCGCCGGCCTCCGCAGGGCAGGCGACTGTCGATGTGCTTTCGCCCTGCGACTGCTATGTCGTCTCGGTTGACCATCCCTCTACGACCTATGGTCGCGCTGGTGGACGTCTGATTACCCTCGTCGACAAGGATGCCACACTCTACGTATCGGTAAGGCTTCCGTTCCGGAGACTTGCCAATCTTGCTGAACAGCCGAGCATTTCGCTGACCTATCTCGATGGTCAAACAGCGAGTGATGTCGGCGTACTGTCGATCCCCAAGATAACCGAATACACCGCGACGCAGCTTGAAATAAGGGTGCAGCCGGGCCGCGAACTCGATCCTTCATTGGTCGGGCAGCCCGTGCTTGCGACCTTCGATACTGCACCCTGGAATTGAACTGAAGATCTACACCCAGTCATCACCGACGAGTCCGGAGGCAAGCAATGAGCACATTGACGAAGTCCGTAACGGTAATCCCGGCCATCATGATTGGTGGAAGCGGTACGCGCCTTTGGCCGCTATCCCGCAGCAATATGCCCAAACAGTTCCTACAGTTGGTCAATGAGAGCAGCCTGTTCCAGAACACGCTTGCCCGCGTCGACAGCGCACTGTTTTCCGAGCCTTGGCTGCTCACCTGCCGCGCCTTCGTTGACATGGTCAACGCCCAGGCGCGCCATGTGGATGCGAATTTCGCTTGCATCGTTCTCGAACCGATGCAGCGCGGTACCGCGGCGGCGCTTGCCGCTGTCGCCGAGGCGATCAACCAGTCGGATCCGGACGCCCTCGTGCTGGCAATGCCGGCCGACCACGTGATTGAAAACCCAGAGATCTTCCTTGAGGCGGTGCACAAGGCGATCCCGCTCGCACAGTCCAGCAAGATCGTCACATTCGGTATCGTGCCGACGGCGCCGGAGACTGGTTTCGGTTATATCCGCCCGGGAACGCCGTTCCTCGTGGACGGCCAGGTGATTGGCTCGCTTGTCGACCAACCCGGCGGCTTCCTTGAAAAGCCGAACGTGGTGCGGGCCCAGGAATTCGTTGAGCTGGGCTATCTCTGGAATGCCGGGATATTTCTGTTCAAGGCCTCGACGCTCGTCGGCGAACTGAAGAGGCACGCTCCCGACGTCTATGAAGCGGTCGCCGCTTCGATCGAGAACGGCGTGACGCGGGACCTTGGCAGCCATCTCCTGTTGATGCCTAACGAAGAGGATTTCGCCCGTTGCCCGCTCGATATCCCGATCGATACGGCGGTTCTGGAAAAGAGCTCCGATGTCGCGGTCGTTCCGTGCGACGACATCGGCTGGGCCGATATCGGGTCGCTCTCGGCCCTCTGGGATATCAGCGACAAGGATGAAAACGGCAATGTCCTGCGGGGCGACGGTTATGTATCGCAGTCGCGCAATTGCCTGGTCCATGCTGAGGCCGGCCGTCGAGTGGTGTTGAGCCATATCGAGGACATCATGGTCATCGACAGCGAGGATGCCGTCGTCGTGCTGCCCAAATCCGAGGCTCAGCGTGTCAAGGATATCGTCAATTCATTGAAAAAGATGAATGCCCCGGAGGTAAGCTTTACCCGTAGCGCGCTGAAAAGCTGGGGAAATGTGAAGATTGACCGCATCTATGATGACAGCCAGGTCTGCGCCGTGACCTTTCAAGGTAAGGGATCGGTTACGTATCGCGTGTCCGGCGCTGAAAGCGAGACATGGTTCCTGCACGGCGACAAGCGCGCCGAATACGGGGTCGATGGTCACTTCATTCCGTTCATTTCCGGTAGCCCGGTGACCTTCATCAAGGGGCAGGTCGTAACCATTCGAAGTGCTTCGGGCATGTCGGAGTTTACTTATGTCCGCAAGGACACGGACCTGAACTGGCGTATCGATGACTGGTTCCCGCAGGTGGTAGAGGTTGAGGCCCCCAGGGTACGCGTGTTGTGACAAGTGAGAATATGAACCAGTCTTCGGATTTCACTGTGGAGGTTTCGGGCCGGGCGGTCCCGGTCACGGGACTGAATTCCAGTGGAATCCGTGTGCCTTACCGCGACGACTTATTGGGCTATAGCGGCCCAGTGCGTTTTTCGCTGTCCAGGGAAGGCAGGACCTGGATTGGGGAGCTCCAGGTTCGGGCCGAAAGGGAGGCCGATGAGGTGAAGCTCGTTCTCTCCGGCCCGGAAGAGGAGCGCCGGAGGCTTGTCAGTGTGTTGAACTGGTATGCCGGTCGCGCGTCATCTTTCGTCGGTCAGTTCACCGATCTTCCAAGGGTCGACAGGGCCCTCAAGGGGGCTAGGCGGCGACAAGTGGCGGGGCTGGTCGGCCTTGGCCTTCTGTCGCTTGGTTTGATCGTCACGATTTCTGAAATCCTTGCGCAACGTGGCATGAGCGCGACGTCGAGAGTTGCCTATATCGCAATGCCTGGCGCAGAACTCGGTTCCAACACGGCTGGCCAAGTGGTGTTCGTCAAGCAGGGTGGCCTGATTGAGAAGGGTGAGTTCTTCGCTGCCCTGCGAACGTCGCAGGACTATTCCAAGTTCCTCGAGGCGGATACCGGCGGGGACGTAAGCGCCCAGGCGGTGTTCGCGAATGACTATGTCCGTAAGGGTACGCCGGTGCTGCGCCTGTCTGATGGGAAGGCCGTTCCACATGTGGCGGCCTTCGTGCGGCTCTCCGACGCCGTTGCCGCCTTGAATGCGGCGGAAGCGCGGGTTGAGTTTCCCAAGTCTGGAACAAGCTTCTCCGTTCCTGTCGAGGGGCGGAACTACGTGAACAGCATTCGGGTCATGACGGATGACGATGGCAAGCCGCTTGCCGAAATCAGGCTGCGGCTTCCCGAGGGTGTGGATGTTCCCATGGACGAGCCGGTGGTTGTCAAATTCGGTCGGCCCGTTCGGGGTTTGGCGCTGCTGCCGCGACAGTGGCTGAGCACCCTGACCTCATTGGTGTATTAAGGATCGAATGGCATGAACCCTACTCGGACGAAAATGACGAACGGCAAGGCGCGGCGGATGTTTGGTCCGGCGTTGCTGACCCTTGTTCTTATGGCCTTGCCGGCTCAGCTTCGCCCGAATTTTGCGCTGGCCCAGGAGTTGACGGCCGAGGAGCAGGTGCCGCTTGGCGGCGAGCTGGCTCCCATCGAGCGTGTCATGTCGGAAGAAAGCCTACGATTTTCGGCCGAGCTGGCCGTCACGCGATGGAAAGCGCTTGAAGCCGAGCCGAGTGCCGGTAGCTTCGATGCCTATTTCGAGATTTTCCGGGAAGTGGCGCGTATCGAAAGTTTCGAGCAGGCGACGAAGATCGCCGGCGTTGATGTCCGCAGTCCGCTCGTGATGGTTGCGTCTACGGTGCTGGGCGAGATGAAGGCGAATGGACTTTCGGGTCGCGTGGCCGGTATCAGGGCGCTGGAGAGTCTGGTTGCGAAGCTGGAGGGCACTCAGACTCTCGACGATGCCGATTCCCTTAAAGTGCGCTACACGCTGGTACTCGACTATATGTCCGGCATCGACGTCACGCGCCTGGCCGTCGCGATCGCCGACGGCCTGGGCAGGTCGAACCGGCCGGATATGGCGCTTGATATATATTCCAATTTCCTGACCTATTATTTTGATAGGTTGCCGACCGCGCAGGAGCGGCTCGAACTGATTACCCTGGCCAGTGCTCGGGCCAGCGGCATGGCCGATCCCGCTGCCTTTCGTGTCCTGACCGACCTCCTGCGGATGGCTCCGCGGGCCGAGAAGGTCAACCTCGCGCAGGTTGCTTTCCAGCAGGTCGATATTAACGTTATTGCTAGGCTGAGCGCCGACGCCTCGAACAGCAACCTGTTGCTGGCTGCCTGGTTGAAAGCGGCGGAATCAGTTCAGGGATTGAAGAGCGCTGCCGATATCGCCCCATTGCGCGAGCAGGCGCGCGACAGCCTTGAAACGCCGGCGTTTGAGATTTTGTCGCTAGCGGAAAAGGATGAGACGACCCGCAACCGGATCGTGTCGGACGCAGTGCTGGCCGATGTTAGCCAGAACAGGGCGATGGTCGGATATGACCGCGCGCTCAATCTCGATATGGCACCAGAACAAGCGCCGGAGGCTTATTTCGCGCTGCTTCAGAGCTTCGCCGCCGATGGTTATGCCAATTATGTCCGAAGCCTTGCGCGGCAGATCGCCGAGCAAACGGAGGCTGGTCGATTGGTGTTGAGCGCGGAGCAGTCAACTGCGCTGCTGCTCGATGTCGAAACCACCGCCGATCCCGATTTTGTCCTGTCCCTTGCGCCGGCATTCCCCAACCTTTCAGCGGATCTGGAACGAATCGCGTTGCGAGCCGGCATTCGCACAATCTTCACCATGCCCGTCGATCAGGCGATCGGCTCAGCACGGATCTCTGTGGGAAAAGGTGTCAACCAGGCTCTTATGACGGCGGCAAGCCTTGCCAATGGCGACCTGCCGGCGCCGGCCTCGATAGCGGCGCTTGCGCCATCGCCTGAAGATGACCTGTCGCTTTTGTCCGCCGTGGCTGGACGCCTGTGGCAGTATGGCGAACGCCGTTCGCAGTTGGTCGATTTCATGGCAAGTGAGGTCGGTAGCGAGTTGAAGCAGGCCGTCGCGATCGGTGTGACCGGCTTCATGGGCTTCGAGGCCGGGGAGGGGGCTGGCGTCACTTTTGCGCTTGAGGTCGGCAAACTACTGCCTTCGACGACTGGCGAGGCCAAGGCGCTGCTGGCGGCCTCAATCGGCCAAGCGGCGGAGCCGGGCGAGCTGAGCGCGGAGGCTTTGCAGCGTTATGCGCGCTACCTGGCCGCGACAGGGCAGTCTATTTCCGCGCTCACAAAGGTTGCCGGCGAGCAGGCTTCGCTCGCAACGGTGTCGGCGGCGGTGTTTACAGATATCGAGCCGGCGACGGACCATATTAAGAAGGTTGAAAACGTCCGCGACAGGGTCCGCGAATTCCGACGCCTTGCCGAGGCTCGCGCCAGCGTGCTGGACAACAAAGGCTGGTTGAACAGCGCCAGCCATCCGACACCCACTGCCTCTTCGCCATTGGGCGTCAGTCTTGCGGGGATTAGCGACGGTCGGATTTCCGCCGCCGCCGCAGCAGACAAGGATGCCGTGCCGGCATCCAGACGCCCGTTCATGCCGAACCTATTGCTTGGCCGCGACGCGGTAGCGTCAAAAATCCCAGTTCCCATGCCGAGAGACAGCAACGCGGCGCTGGCAGATATCTCCAAGCGCGGCGAAACACCTGCCACGCGCCTGATCCGCTTTTCGTCCGAGCATTTCGAGGGCATCATCAATCTCGGCGTACGCGAGTATCTCTACCTTAATTCCGACACGACCTTTCCCCGGATCATCTTCGTCACCCGTGGCGTGATGACGATGAGTGAACTCATCGGGCAGGTCCGGGCCACAGCTCCTGATGCGATTACTGTGGAAGACGGCCACGTGACCTTCAACGTGCCGCTTGCGGTCAACGACGGTGCAAGCCTGATCGTCAGCGGTCAGGAAATCCGGTCGCTGCGGCTCAACACAAAGACCGGCGCCTTCCTGGTCAATAGCGGCAAGATATATTTCGACAATGTCACGGTATCCTCCTTCGATACGGAGACAGGCCAGCCGAGTTACGTGCAAGGTTATGAAAATGGCGTTTTCTTCCGGCCGTTTATCTTGAGTTGGAGCGGCAGTGAAACCTATGCGGTGGACTCCAGCTTCGTGGCACTAGGTTATTCCGGCGGAAGAACCTATGGCATGTCGCTCTCATCGGGCCCAACCGACGCCGTGTCACGCCAGGTTGAGTCCAGCCCCCCCCCGACCGGCTATTTCATCAATAACTCTTTCGACAATCTCTACTATGGCTTCTATGTACACGAGGCCGAGGATATCGTGTTTGTCGGCAATGAACTGGTCGACGGTGTCATTTACGGCCTCGACCCTCATGACTTTTCACAGAATCTCATGATGGCCTACAACACGGCCTATGGGACGCAGAAAAAGCACGGGATCATTATTTCGCGCGAGGTCGATGACAGCTTTATCGTCGGCAATCTTTCTTTCGATAACCGCGGCACCGGTATCATGCTCGACCGTCGGAGCTATGGAACTGTTGTCTACGCCAATGATGCGAGCCGCAACGACGGCGATGGCTTTTCGGCCCTGGAGAGCCCTTGCGTCCTTGTTGAAAACAACATGTTTTATGCCAATGGACGCTCGGGGGTGAAGATCCGGAATTCCTGGGATGTTCACGTCGAGAGCAACCAGATCATGCTCAACAAGTCGGCGGGTATCGAAGTCTACATCGACAACCTCGAACTGGCGGCGCAGAGCGAATTTCGTGATTTCAAGAAGGATGCGTACTCGGCGATCGCGACGGTTACTGCGCGCGACAATGTCATCAGCAGCAATCGTGTCGGCATGATTGCGCGCGGTGCGTCCGAAGCCCGGTTCCTCGGAAACCGCTTCATCGACCAATTGCCGCGTTATGTCGGCGGCGACCTCAAGCCGCTGGCTCTTGATATCGTGGCGGAAAACATGCGGTCGGGCGTAGTCGTGCGGTCCATCTGCATGCCGCGCATCCCCATGGACAAGGAATGCAGTCTGGCAAGGGATGGCGTCATCAGCGCGCAATCCATGCAGCCGGAGTTCGGTGCAGCTCAAGGCTCCATCGACCTGTGCGTGAACACGGCGGGGTCTCCGCAGTCGGCCGCCTTTAATGCACCGGAAGGAGAGTGATCCAATGATCATCGAGCTTCGTCGCAAACATATCTCAATGGCGCTGGCCATGGCCCTCTCGTCAAGTGTCGCTGCGCTGACGCCATTCGCCGAGGCGCAGGCTTCGGATAGACCTGCGCAGATCGTGGCCTTGACCAAGAAGGCCTATCAGACAGAGCAACGGGACGTGGAGGAATTCAAGGTATCCACGAACGCCACCGTGCGGTTGACCTATGCTCGCCTGTTGGCGCGGGGCAGAATTGTCAGCGACAGCAATCCGTTGCGTGCCCCCGACATGAATGGGGCGATCGAAGTCTATCGCGGCCTTGTTTCGACGAGCGATGCTGAAGTCCGAGTGAAAGCCATAGGCGAACTCGCCGATCTTCTGCAGCGCAAGGGTGGCGTGGAGAACGAGCAGGAAGCCACCGCTTTGCGTGCCTCCATTGCACGACCGCTTGCAGGAGCCTCCGTTCAGGCGGCGCCGGCCGCGGACACGCCAGTCAACATTGAAGAGGATCTTCGCAACAGAATGGCAAATGGCTCGCTTGATGCAGCCTTCGATCTTCTGTTGCTGCAGGCGCGCGAAAACCCCACCGAGGTTGACACGCTGCGAAGCCAGATGTTGCTGATGGCCAATCTGTCGGCCCTCGAAGGCGACGGCGCCGTCGGTAGGCTGGCCGGTCGTTATGCCGGTTCGTTCGATGCGCAAGAGCATCCCGAGGTGCTGAAGTCACTGCTGGTCCTCGCCGCAGGTGATGGCAGCGACAGCTTGGTCGGCGTGATTGAAAAGAACCGTGAAGCGCTTCTCGCCGTTCTCGGCCAGGAACAGACACGCGAGATCGTCTGGCAGCTTGTGAATGGTGGCTCGACCCGTGCCGCCGAACTGATCGCGCTCGACTTGGTCGACGAGAATGTCTTCGGCTTTGATGAGGCTGATGCCAAATGGGCCATCGAAGCGCTCAACGGCGCCGGCAGCTATCGTGCCAACTATGTGACGGCCAAGCTCTATTATCAGGGCATTTATGTTGACAAGGACATAGATCGTGCCGTGTCAGCGATGGAGAAAATGCTGGCCGGGGCTGATGCCGCCAGGCAGGAAAGTCTCGTGATCGCGGATCGCTTCGCGCGCATGAACCTGTCCGACAGCCTTGTGGCGAAATATGTCCTGCCAATCTACATGGGCGCTTGGAAGGCGGGAGATCTATCGGTGGTGGGGCGGTTGGCCCGCGTCATCGTCAGCGCGGAGAAGGGCGGCTTCTACGCCACCGCGGCAGACATGCCGGTCCCGCCCGACCAACTGGTCGCCGAACTGTCGAGCGCCTACACGAACGGAGATCTTTCCGCCGGCATGATGCTGGGGGATATCTACCGCGAAGGCCGCCTGGTCGCAGCCGATCCCACCATGGCGCGCACGATCTACGAAGACCTCAGGCAACAATATGCCGATATGCCCGGGATGCAGCTGAAGCTGCGCGAGCAATTGGCCAAGTTGGTCCGGCAGGACCTGGAGGTGACGCGGGCCTATGCGGCTTATCATGCCGAGCTTCGCGCTCTTGCCGGAGAGCGCAATCTGTGGGCCATGCGTGAACTTGGCCTTCTTCTTGCCAAGGGCGGGCCCGAAATCGAAACAGACGTCGAGGGAGGCTTGAATCTTCTCCTGGAAGCCTTGTCGGAAGGCTATTTTCCAGCTGGTCCGAATGCGGCAGACATCGCGCTCGCCAGTGGCTCGACCGATAGCCTTCGGCGACTTTCGGACGTCTTCAAAAAATTCGATCCGCGTACCTTGTCACCTGAAAGTAAGGTGCAGCTGGCGGAGGTGGATTTTGCGCTCAAGCAGTTCGATCAGGCTGAATATTTGTTGAGTGATCCGGACGTTCAAGAACTTCCGATCGGCCAATTTCTTCTGGCTCAAGTCATGTTGTCGAGTGGCAAGCTAGCCCCAGAGATCGCAGCCGGGAAGATGAAAGATGTGATCCTCGCATTCACCGGCCAAGATGGGCAGCTGATAGAGTTTATTCAGCAACTCGCAAGGCAAGACAGACTGAGCACAGAGTTCATGGAACCGGTTCTTGAGCGCCTGGCGAAAATTGCCGACAAGAACGACATGTTGGCGATAAACGTCGCGTTCAGACTGCGCCAGACATGGCCGTCGAGCCGGTCGCTCAGCTTTAACAGAGTCGTCGACTGGTCTGTTTATTACGCGGCCCGCGGTGTCAGTGAACCTCTTGCACGGATTGCGACAAATGTGAACGAGGCGGCCGTTGGCCCGGAAAAGTACCGCTATCTCGTCGACAAAGTGGAGGAAGTTCTTCCTGCTGTTCCGAACAACGGAAGCCTTCGAATGTTTCTTGCTGAGGTTTACGCCCAAGGCGTCGGAAGAAGCCGAGATCTCGATCGGGCACGGCAATTGGTCAAGGAGGCGGCCGAACTGGGCAATCTGGAGGCATTGAATGCAATCGCGTCAGATTTCCACAATGGACGTAGTGTTGGCATGGATCGCGACAGAGCCGAGGATCTCTACCGCGCTCTAGCCTTCGTTGGCTCGAACAGTAGCGCTCTGGCACTTGCGAGAAATTACTCGAAGGCACCGAGTTCAAAGGTCCATGAGACCCGCGCTTTCGCTTACTACATTAAGGCGGCGGCAGGTGGATCTAGCAGCGCAATGGTTGAGGTCGGGCGAAACTATCTTGCCGGTGCCGGCGTCGGGCTCGATGAAGCCGAGGGTATTGCCTGGCTTGAAAAAGCGGCCGACCTTGGAAGTGTAGATGCCATGACGCAGCTGTATTTCTACTACTTCGTGAAGAATCCCACGAGCAAGAACGACGATGCCGAGGTTTGGCTCGATAAGCTTGTTGAAGCGAATGTTCCGGAAATGATTATCAGGAAAGTCGTCCTTCTTCGGGATCGGGACCGAGAAGGAAACAAGAAGGAAATCTTCAGTCTTCTTGATCGCGCCGAAACTTTGGGGAGTCAATTCGCCAGGCGTCTCGAAAACATTTATATCCGAGAATATAGAGGGGGTGTTTCTAAATGAGTATATTGTTAGAGCGCTTCAGAATTTGTGCGGCAAGGGCGCATAATTTAAGCCTTGCTGTATCGATTGTTTCTATATTTGGCTTGATGGCGGGAGACGCGCTGTCTCAGGAGTATAAGTATAAATGTGAGGAAATAGAGCAGAAGTCTGTATTGTCCTCATTTGGATCGCAAGTCTATCAGGGCTATGACGGTTGGTTTTTTCGAAGGTACGAACTTAAGAGTATGTTCGAAATGCCTGATTCCGTTGTTTCCATGTTTGCAAATGTTAACAGAGCTCTAGCGTCGAAGGGTACTCACCTTATATTGCTGCCAATGCTGCCGAAGGGTATGGCAGCGTACGATTTCTTGCCAAAGGATGGCGTGCTCGCCGACATGATTTTCGATGTTCGGCTTGCGCGCGAAGACTATCGCAGGATGACGAGTGTACTAAATGATGTTGGGTTGGATGTAGTAAATCTCGAAGAAGCTCTTCGCGAAGATCCCTCATTTGATAGGAACAGTTACTATTTCAAGCGTGACCTCCATTGGCAGCCCGCTGGAGCGCGTTTCGCGGCCAATAAGGTGGCCGAGCGCATCGAGAGTCGCGTTTCCGATGCGATGGGGAATGTCGAGTATACTACAAGTGGGCCGGTCGAAGGTCGCCTCGTTTCAAGCTTGAACTTGGTTCTCAACGAACTGTGCCAATCGCCAGTTCCTTCCGAGCCAATCGAACTTTACGAAACCAAGCAAGTTGTGAGTTCGCTTGACGACCTTCTCACGGAAGAGCCAGTCACCGACACCGCATTCCTTCATGTGGTAGGAAGTTCTTTTACGGATGAAGCCAAGCCGTTTGCTTTCAACGATTTTCTCAGGGCGCGTTTGAGGAGGGTTGTTGACGGGTTCTCCATCGCAGGTGGCGGAGTTGATCAGTCGATTTACGCCTGGGCGCAAAAGTCAGAAGGGTTGGGACGAAAGCCCAGATTTGTGGTTTGGGAACTTCCGAATCTGGCGGACCTGATAAAATTGGCTCCCGAAATGAACCGTACTATTGTTCCGGCGATAGTAGGCTCTTGTGAAAATGAATATTTGATCGCGAGCCAGAAATTCGAGAGTTCCAGTCAGATAGATTTTGACTTTCCTGACCTGTAGGGAGATCCGGGTGGTTATTACATGGAGTTCAACTTTTCCAACAGGGCGCTCACTGAATTCAATTTTTCATATGAGTACCCAGGTCAGGTTGTCGAGAACGTGAATTATAGAAATCCCCCTCGTGTAACAGGTCTTATGAAGCTCTACCAAGCTCTACCTGGCGGGAGGATTGAAAGCCCTCTCAAGGTTACCGTGGATCTCGGTGCTAATGCGACGTCGGCTGGTTCCGTTTCGCTATGTCGCTATCCGGCCGGGATTGTCGAATCGAATGTTCAGAATTGAGGAGTGAAACAATGTTGGAAATCCGCAAGAGTTATAGGTTCAAATTCTTCAGCCTTCTGCTGGTCGGCTGGGCGATGTCCCAGTCGCCGGTCCTATCCAACGACGCTGCCCTCTATGACGCGCCGATTCCGGCAGACAGAAGTCTTGTTCGGTTTCTCAATGTAAAGCTGAAGTCTGGAGTCTCTGTCGAGTTTTCCGGCCAAAAATTTCAGATCGATCAGGCGGCCTTGTCCAACTACCGTATCGTCGGCAACGGCACCTTTACGATCACAGATGGCACCGCCTCCGCTGAAGCGAAATTCGAGCCTGGAAAATTTTACACTGTGGCGGTTGGCGCAAGTGAAGGTGGGATTGTGGTGATTCCCGACAACGATGTCGAAAACCCGTCCAGATCCGCGCTCTCATTCTACAATTTTTCTTCCGCTCCGGCGAATTTGGCATTGCGGTTGAATGGCGACAGCAAGGTCCTTTTCAAGGATCTTGTTCCTGGCTCTATGGCATCGAAGGAACTGCCTGTGATCGACATTGGCCTCGAAGTCACCGAGGGCGACAAGAAGGTCACCGAAATAGAAAAGGTTTCGTTGACTGCAAGGGAACGCCAGAACGTTGTCGTGGTCGATACAGCTAATGGTCCGGCCGGCTTTGTGATCCCGACAGGGATCGATCAATAAATTCTACACAAATGGGCAAGGACCTGGGGGTAAGTAGATTGCGTAAAGACTATTTCAGAAATTCGGTTGTAGTGACGGCGACCGTTGCAGGCTTGGCGGGCGGGTTTGCTTCTGCAGCATACGCAGAAAATCCCTCGATCTTGCTGGATCCCCCGGCTCTTGACTACAAGGCGGTTTGCAAGCCGCCTGTTGCGAAAGGCGACCGTCCGAAAATTGAAAAGGATTGGGCAAAGAACCCGGCTTCCGAAGTTGACCTTCCTGCTTCGTCCATCGTTTCCTTGGCCACGGAATATCAACGTGGCAGCGATCGTGTTTCGAAATCTGCCGATGTCGCGGAAGCTTTGCTGAGGGCAGGTTTGGCCAAGTATCCTGCCCAGCGCGACATATTTTTGCTTCCTCTAGCGCGCGTTCTCATAGAGAGCGGCTCGTCGATCGATGAACTGCGGGAAGCGGAGAGCAATCTGCTGGAAGCTTACGGCACGGGCAATTTGCGCGCCGCTTTCGCTCTCGGGCAGTTGTATGGTGACGGTGGACCAAGCCAGATGCGTGACGTATCCAAGGCGCACATCTACTTGGAGAAGTCCGCACTCTCTTCCGATCCTCAGGGCATGATTGAATATGCTCGCCTTATTACGCTTGATCCGCAAGCCACCGAGGAGCAGAAAAGAAGTGCGGTTACCAATGCGCTTCTTGGGCTCATGGCGCAGATCAAGGCGGGCGATTGTTCGGCGCTCAGCCAGATCGGTTTTCTGTACCTCAGGGGAAACTTGGTCAGCAAAGAAGTCGAAACGGCTCTGAAGTGGCTGGAGGCTTTCGCGCAAACCGGTGATCCGCAGACGGCGCAGAATCTTGCCAATCTCTACCGTTCCAATCAGGTTGATCAGATCGACATCCAGAAGTCGATGACCTATCTCAAGCAGGCCGCCGACGGAGGCATTGCCTCGGCGGAGTTCATGCTTGGAAAAGCTTACGCCACCGGCGTGTCTGTTCAGCAAGATTCGACCCTGGCTGTCCGCTATCTTACCAGTGCTTCCGAGAAGGGATTGCTTGCCGCCGATGAGTGGCTGGCCCGAGTTTACTCTGGCGAGTTTTCTGGCGAAGTAGATGCCGCAAAGGCGCGGTCGTTTTTCGAGCGCGCGACCAAGGATGTCGATCCTGCAGGCGCGCTGCCGGTGCGATACGGCGCGTTTCTTGCCAATTTTGGCGGATCGCAGTCTGATGTCGAAAAGGCATTGAAGGTGTTGGAGACTGCGGCTGCCGCGGGGTCGGCTGACGCTAGCAACGAGATTGGCAAGATCTACCTCAAGATGGGGCGTACCGATCCCAGCTATCTCAGCAAGGCCATCCATTTCTTTAGCGAGTCCGCGTCCTCGGGCAATTCCGATGGCGCAGCTAAGCTTGCGGGTATGTTTGCCTGCGGCCAGGGCGCGCCACTATCTGTCGAGCTTTCAAATGAATGGCGCCACAAGGCGGCGGTCTTTGGATCCACGAATTCGCTTTATATCTCCGGCCTGAACATGGTGACGTCATCTGACGCCACGGATCAGGCGAAGGGGCGAATTTATCTCCAGCAGGCGGCCTATAAGGGCAGTCCCGACGCGATCGGTTATGTCTTGGCTCGTTGGGAAAGGGGCGTGGATGGTTTCGAGCAGAACCCCGAGGCGGCCACCCGTCTTTTGAAATTCGTTGCCTTGCTCAAGGATGAGACTCAAAAGCGGTTGACCGAATTGTCGATCATTCGAAACCGCTTTGACGTATCCGCCAAGCTCGATGAGAAGATCTCGCAGATCGGCGCCATAGACGCCCTCATACAAGCGGGCGACAATGATGCCCTGATGCTCAAGGCGCAATTGCTTCAGGATGCTGGTCAGGCAAAGCCCCAGGATCTGGAGGCGATCTATGAGCAACTGGCGAATGCGGGTGATCCGCGCGGAATGCGGGAATACGGTAAGGTGTTGCTTGCCGATTTGAGCAAAGATAGCTCCGTCGGGCAAACCTGGCTGACGAAAGCTGCGGATGCGGGTGACTTCAAGGCGAAGCTATCGCTGATTGATCCCGGTGACCCGCAGGCCATGCCGAAAATTGCTGCAATTACTTCTGCCGGTGAGGCCTGCACTGTCGATGCCATGGTCAACGTGGCGCGCGTATACGCCAGCCTTCCGGACCCCGAAGCAAAGACCTTGGCACGTTATTGGCTTTCGTTGGCGGAGCGGCTTTCTGACCGAGACGGCGATGACCTCTTCAGTGTTGGTGCCGCATTCCGCGATGGTATCGACGGTGTAGAGAACCGATTCAAGGCCGAAGCGTTTTTCCTGCGCTCCTATGCGCTTGGTCGCATTTCGGTGCTTCGCGATCTCGCGGAGGGGCATTTGCAAGGCTTGTGGGCCTCCTCGTCGGCTGATGCGGCGAAAACCTATCTGCTCAAGCTTTACGCGTCCGGTGACAAGGATGCGGCGAATAAACTGATTAGCGAGATCGCCGACGAGAACCTCACGTCCTCGACGACCGAGGTTGATGAACTCCAGGCGTTCCTCGGGTCAGATGCGGTCAATTCAGGAAAGTACTTTCTCAAACTGGCAAGGCTCAACCTTGCCGGAAAGTTGGGGGCGCGTGACGACGCAACCGTCGTGCGATGGCTGACGATCTCGGCGCAGGCCGGTGAGGCCAATGCGATGTACCGACTGTATCAGACTTTCTTTTATGGGACGGGGGCGGAAAAAGACATCGGCAAGGCGGTCGAGTGGCTTACCAAGGCGGCCGAAGCCGGCAATCCGAAAGCGGCGCGTGAGCTCGCGACAGCCTACAAGGTCGGCGTAGTCGGTCTTCCGGCGGATGCAGAAAAGGCGGCTTATTGGGACGGCAGGGTCAAGGAGCTATCCGATGGCGAATGACGACTATCGAATTCTTATAGACCCCCTAGGCGTTGTAACAGCCTGAAATGGAGTATGCCCGTGTTCAACAAGGCGCGAAACACTCTTGGCCTATTGGGTGCAATGGTTGTGATGGGCACTGGGGTGCAGCCTAGCTCCGCTGCAACCCTTGCTGTTCCTTTCCAACTGGCCCGCGACGTGATGGAAAACAATGGCAAGCAGGAATGCACGCAAAGCTTTCCCGCGCCTGTCGTATCCCTGAACCTTTCAAGCATCTATGACGACGATGATGAGAGCCGTTCCACGATCGACCCGAAGAACAAGGCCAGATATGACGAAACCATATCGCAGACGCGCGATTTTCTAACGTTTGTTACGAAGAACGCCAGCAACTACACCGAAACCGATGGCAAAAGACTTGAAAGCGCCATTTGCGCGCTCAAGGCCTTGAACAATTGGGCCAGCGCCAATGCATTGTCCGATCTCCAGTCCCGCCAAAGCTATCTCAGCATGACGCGCATCGTGGCTGGAGCGGCCTTGGCCTATGTGCAGGTCGTTCCGGCTGCGAAGCTGACGAATTTCAACACGTCCAGGATCGAAAAATGGCTCGAAACCTTCGCCGAGCGAATCGTGCCGATCTACACGGAGTCCGGTGATCGGGATTCCAACCGGCAGAACCACCGCTACTGGGGCGGTCTCGCCCTGACGTCCGTGGGCGTTGCGGTCGGGCGCAAGGATTTCCTCGATTTCGGATTCGAGAGCTACAAGCTAGGTGTCTGCCAGGTTACGCCGGACGGAGCGTTGCCGCTGGAACTGGCGCGCAAGAAGAAGTCACGCGACTATCACCTTCACGCCGCCGGGCCGCTGGTGATGATGGCGTCGTTGTTGCAGGCAAATGGCTACGCGACATTTTCTCAATGCAACAACGGGCTTCAACGGCTTGTGCATTTCGCACTGTCGTCGATCGATGATCCGACCAAGATGGAAGCCTTAGCCGGCGAGAAGCAGGTCAAGCTTCCGCGTGAAAAGAACGGTTTGATCCGGGGCGATAGAATTGCCTGGATCGATGCCTACCTCGCTCAGTATCCCGAGGAAAGAGCATCGTATGGCGGCCTCTACGATAAGGCATTGTTCTCCTCCAACCTCGGGGGGCGCGTGAGTGTCTTATACAACATGAAGTTTCGTGACTGATTTTTTAGTTGGCAACCTTAACGGGAGTTGCGTGTGAGCCTTAAATTTGGAACCAGCGGACTGCGTGGTTTGTCTGTCGACCTCAAGGGCCGGCCTTCTTATGTCTATGCGTCGGCGTTCGCGGTCTTTCTGTTGCGTTCGGGACTGGCCAAGGTGGGAGACCGGGTTCTGGTCGCCTATGATTTTCGCGAATCCAGTCCGGCGATCGCCGCCAATGTCTTGGCGGCGGTGCGCGATCATGGCCTGGTCGCCGTCGATTGCGGTCTTATTCCGACGCCCGCGCTTGCATTCTACGGTTTCCAGACCGGTGCTGCCTCGATGATGGTCACCGGCTCGCACATCCCGGCGGATCGCAACGGTATCAAGTTCTACCTGCCCGATGGCGAGATCGCCAAGCCGGATGAATTGGCGATCCTGGCGATCGCCAACGAGCTGCACGATATCGCCATACCGGCTCCGAGCGCCGGCACGGACTTTGACAACGGCTCGGGAGAGGCGACGTCGCTGTTCCTGCGTCGCAACCAGAGCCTACTGGCCACCAATGCGCTGGCTGGCATGCGGGTCGGGAACTATCAGCACTCCACAGTCGCCCGCGATATGCTGTCGGAGATCCTGCGCTATTACGGCGCCGAGGTTGTCGATCTGGGGCGCTCGACGGACTTTATTCCGGTCGATACCGAAGCCGTGTCGCAGGCAACGCTCGACCTCTTGAAGGCTTGGGCCGGTGAACACAGCCTCGATGCGATCATCTCGGCTGACGGCGACGGCGACCGGCCTCTGATCGCCGACGAGTACGGCGAGCCGGTCAGCGGAGACCTCTGCGGGCTGATCGCCGCCCGCTTTCTTGGCGCCGACGCGATTGTGACTCCGATTACGTCCAATTCCGGGATTGACAGGGGCGGCTTTGCTCAGGTGATCCGCACGCGCGTGGGTTCCCCCTATGTGATTGCCGGCATGCAGGACGCATTGAACGGCAGCGCCGGCGTGGTCGGCTTCGAGGCCAATGGCGGCACGCTCACGGCTTCGACGTTTGCAGTTGCTGGCGGGGATTTGCTGCCCCTGCCGACACGTGACTCCTTCCTGCCGATCTTGGCGGTGCTGAGCTCGGCCAGAGCCGCCGGCCTAACCCTGTCGGACTTGAAGGCGGGACTTGGCCTTCCCGTGACCGCCGCAGATCGTCTGGAGAACTACGCGACCGAACGCAGCACCGCCCTCATGGCCAAGTTGCGCGGTAGCGAGGAACAATTGCGGCAGTTCGTAGAGCCGCTCGGCGAGCTCGCTGGCATTGATGAGACCGATGGCCTGCGCGTGGCGCTTTCGAGCGGGAAAATCGTGCATTTTCGCCCATCCGGCAATGCGCCGGAGATGCGGTGCTATGTCGAGGACACCAATGCCGAAAGCGCCAGGCGCCTGCTTGACGATGGTCTAAGGCTGTTGCGCGAGTTTCGGGCGTGATCCGGGGGAGGGGCGCGGAAGGGCGATATGTGGTTGAGGCCGTCGGTCGAAAAACGTTTTGACGGCATGAGATTGAAGAGCGCCGAGGCGCGGAACCTGCGGGTTAGGGTGGACTGAAAATGAAAGAACTCAAGACATGCGGTCAGGCAATTCTTGTCGCTGCGACTTTGGCAATGCTTGCCTCATGCAATAGCTCTCCCGAGGCGTCTTTCCTTGACGCCAAGGTGCAGATCGCGCAGGAACGCGCGGGTTTCGAAGCCCGCCGCGATCCAGGCGCGCTATTGGCCAAGTCCGCAGAAAACGCCAAAAGCAAGGATGAGATCATCCGCTATAATCGCGCTTATGGCAATTTCGCGCTCGATCATGGCAAGACCGCCGAGGCCTACTTGGCATTCGAGCGTGCGGCACTGGCCGGCGATCCCTCGTCCGGCCGCCGGCTCGCCAAGGTTCACCTTGATGGGGTCTACCACCCGTCGAACACGACGATGGTGGCGCGTTCGGTCTACCTACCGCTGGCCAATGACAAGTCGGAAGTCACGGTGCGCCTGCTGCTGGCGAAACTGATCGACGCGGGACAATTGTCGGCCGGTCAGTTTGGCAGCTCCGATACGTGGCTCAATCAGGCGGCTAGCGCCGGCGGAACCGGCGCGCTTCGGCAGCTGGCCGAACGGGCGGAAGCCTCCGGCAATCTCATGCTGGCTCTCGACTACTATACGAAGGGCGACAAGACCTCCAAGGCCGATCGTGCCCTGCGTCAGGCGCGGGTCAATTATCTTGGCCAGGAGACGGCGACCAATGTCAAGCGTGGCCGCGCCTGGATGGAGATCGCGCGCAAGCTCGACAAGCAGGGCGCGGCGCAGTTGGCGGCGCGCATCTATCGCCAGACTTCGGGCGGGCGCGATGGCGCCTATCTGTCCACCGTTGCTGCCGCGGGTGGTGTCAACGTCATGTCGCAATCGCAACTGGTTGGCGCCTTCCGGGCGGCGAAAACCGAGGCCGAGCGCGAAAAGATTGTCGAACCGCTGAAAGCCGCCGCCAAGGCCGGCAATGCCGAGGCCGCGTTCAACCTGGCCCAGCTCTACCTCGGCATCGGTAGCGACCCGTTTGCAGCCGGTCCCTTGCTGGCGACCGCCTTCAACAAGGGCAAGTCCGAGGCCATGGCGCCGATGGTGGCGCTGCTGATGCGGGCCGAGCCAGGCCAGACCAATGCGGAACCTCTGTTCAAGGCAGTCACCAAGGCGGCTGACGGTGGCAATGTCGAAGCGGCGCGCGCCCTCAGTTCGCTCTATGGCATCGGTGGCTACAAGCCGGCCAACGACGAAGAGCGCATTAAATGGCTGCGCAAGGCAGCCGATTCCGGCGATACCAAGTCGCAGTACGAACTCGGCGTCTATCTCCACGAGAACGACAAGACCGAGGCGCAAAAGAAGCTCGCGGTGGAATATCTGCTTAAGGCCGCCAAGAAGGGTGACGCCTTCGCACGCGCCTATCTTAAATCGAAGAACATCGCGGAGAACTGATCGATGGCAAACACCGATCCATCTTCGGTCATCACCGCACTCGCGGGCGAGATCGACGGCGCGGTTGAATGGCTGAAGCGGTCGGCGCTGCCGATCTGGGTCGATGTCGGCCACGATGCCGAAACCGGTGGCTTCTTCGAGCGCATCAATCTCGATGGCACGGCGAACCGAAACGACAATCGCCGGGCAAGGGTACAGCCCCGCCAGGTCTATTGTTATGCGGTTGGCGGCGACAAAGATGCGCCGGCTTCCTGGCATGCGGCGGCAACCACCGCATTTGCCTGGTTCGAGCAAGTCTATCGCCGACCGGATGGTTTCTATGGCAGCCTCGCCTCTCCGACGGGCACTATGCTGGATGACAGCTTCGACCTGTACAATCAGGCTTTCGCGCTGTTCGCCATGGCGCAGATCGCGCAGACCTTCCCCCCGCGTGCTCGCGAGATGGAAGACAAGGCTCGGGCACTTCTCGCCGGACTGAGGGCTACCTATGCCCATCCGCTCGGCGGCTTCGAGGAAGGCGATCCGGTCAAGCTGCCGCTGTGCTCCAATCCGCACATGCACTTGTTCGAGGCCAGCCTCGCATGGGAAGCTGTGGCCGGCGATCCGGCGCCGTGGACGGCGCTCGCCGACGAGATCGCGCGCGTTGCGCTAACCCGCTTCATCGATGCCAACACTGGTGCGCTTCGAGAGTTCTTCGACCATGACTGGCGTCCCTATCCCGGCGACAAGGGCAGGATCGTTGAGCCTGGCCATCAGTTCGAATGGGCGTGGCTGCTGGCCCGCTGGTCGGCGTCACGCGGTGACGCGGCGGCGATGAATGCGGCCACACGCCTGTTTGATATTGGCGCTCGGCACGGTCTTTGCCCCTCGCGCGAGGTGGCGATCATGGGTCTTTTCGATGATTTCACGATTTCCGATCCGGTGGCGCGGCTCTGGCCTCAGACGGAATGGCTGAAGGCGGCGATTCTGCTGGCCAAGGTCGGCGATCCAGCTGACCGTGAGCACTATCTCGACCAGGCCCTGCAGGCCACGCGTGCGCTGAAGAAATTCCTGGCAACGAAAGTTACTGGCCTGTGGTTCGACAAGATGCGGCCCGACGGCAACTTCATCGAGGAACCCGCGCCGGCCAGCAGTTTCTACCACATCGTCTGCGCCATTCTTGAGGCCGACACGGTGCTCAAGCGGATCCAGACACGCTAGCAGGCAAGCTCGTGAGCGCGAGCGTATCCGGCATCTCGAAAGTATTCGGCGTGCCGATCATCGAACAAGGCAAGGATGCAAGACCAGGGGGCAGCATCATGGCTACGCATTTTCCGTTTCTCCGGGGCCGCCCCCAAGGGCTCTCACGGCAGCCATTCTCACAGTCCGGCGTCAGATAAGGAATATCGGTAATGGTATTTTCGTCCGTCATATTCATCTTTGTTTATCTGCCGGTCTTTCTGGCACTCTATTATCTCTGCCCGCAGCGGTATCGGTCCTACTTCATCTTCGTCGGTTCTTATGTCTTCTATGCCTGGTGGCGTATCGACTTTGCCTTGCTCATGCTGGCGACGACGGCATTCAACTACTATGTCGCCATGATGATCCATCGAACACTGGATCAGAAGTGGTGCAAGCCGATTCTGATCGGTGCAATAATTGGCAATCTGGCGCTGCTGTTATACTTCAAGTATTTCAATTTCTTTGCAGACAGCGCCGCGCAATTGTTCAACCGGGGTGAGGCCTACAGCTGGTCTCTGCCGCATGTCATTCTTCCTATCGGTATTTCCTTCTATATCTTCCATAACCTCAGCTATATCATCGACGTCTATCGCCGTGATCTGGAGCCCTCGCGGACCTTTGTCGATTACGCAGCCTTCATCGCATTCTTCCCGCACCAGATCGCAGGACCCGTGCTGCGGTTTCATGACCTGGCGGAGCAGTTCTATCATCGCGAACACAACTGGTCGAAGTTCAACTATGGTGCCACCCGGTTCATGACCGGGCTGGCGAAGAAAGTTCTGATCGCCGACTCGATCGCTCCGATCGCCGACGCGGCCTTCGCCATCCCAAATCCCACGATGGCGGAGAGTTGGCTCGGCGCAATTGCCTACACGCTGCAGCTCTATTTTGACTTCTCCGGCTATTCGTCGATGGCAATCGGGCTTGGTATGATGGTCGGGTTCTACTTCGTGGAAAACTTCGACGCGCCCTATCGATCAAACAGCATCACCGAATTCTGGCGACGTTGGCACATCTCGCTGTCGAACTGGTTGCGCGACTATCTCTACATACCCCTCGGCGGCAGCCGGAAGGGTGTCGCTCGTACCTACTTCAATCTCGCGGCGACCATGGTTCTCGGCGGTCTCTGGCATGGTGCAAATACCACCTTCCTGGTTTGGGGCGCCTGGCACGGCATCTGGCTTGCCATCGAGCGCTATTTCAACGTCTCCCCGAAGGCGCCTTTCCGAGTGTCGCGATGGCTGTTTACCATGCTGCTCGTGATCATTGGCTGGGTGTTCTTCCGGGCTGCGAACATGACCGAGGCGCTCGACGTGCTCTCGGGCATGGCAGGTCTGCAAGGATTCGCGCTCCGCAGCGATTACGCTTGGCAATTCACCAATTTCTCGTTCGTCGTGATGATCTTGGGTGCGGTAATTGCGGTCGGCGAGCCTGCTCTGCGCCGCTACTTCGCACTGCCAATGACGGTGGATCTGGTCAAAGCCAAGGAGATCGATCGCCCGCGGATCACTCGCGCGATGAGCGTCGCCGCGGTTGTTCTCGGAGTGCTGGCGATCGTCAAGCTGGTCGCCGACAGCGACACGCCCTTTCTCTACTTCCAGTTTTAAGGAGAGCAGAACATGGAAGAGTCCAAGTCTGTCACCGCCAATTCCGCCCTGATAGAGCCCCGTCCGTCTCAGGAAGTGACGCCCGGCTTGCGTGTGCTCAACTATCTGCCCGCCATCTGCATGGTTGGACTGTTTATCAGCGGTATCGGTGTTGTCGGGCACTTCTTCGCCAGCAAGGAAGCGACGGAACACTGGCAGCAGCCACGCACGGTGGACTACATCATCAAGGGCCACGAGGCGCTCAAGATCGAGGAGATCTTCAAGGAAGTCTTTCCGATCCGGGATTTCTCCACCGGACTTCTCAACGCCATTAGCCTGGTGGTCTTCGATGAGACACGCAAGGGTCTCGTGAAGGGCGATGATGGCTGGTTCTTCTCGGACGAGGAGTTCAGCTGGAATCGCAAGTCAACGACCATGGTGGAAAAACATCTCGGTTTCGTGAAGGAAGCGGTTGCCGACCTGAAAACGGCCGGTATAGAGCCGATCATCCTGCTGCTCCCCGAAAAGGCTGATATCTATCGTGACAAGCTCGGATCCATCCAGCATCCAGTGGGCCGAGGGACTTTCTATGATGAGATCCGTGCCCGCTTGACCGCGCTTGGTGTGCAAGTGCCGGATCTTCGTGCTGCCTTTCTTGAGGCACGCAAGGGAACCGACGTCTTCCTCAAGACCGATACGCATTGGACCGTAGCGGGGGCGGGCGTCGTGGCGGGGGAGACTTCAGCGCTTCTGGCCGCAGATGCGGGGCTGCCGCGGGAGTCCTACACGTTGTCAGCAGAACCGGAGGTGCCGCACAGCGGCGATCTCTTGAAGTTTGCCAAACTCTCTGTTTTCTCAGGCCTGGTATCGCTGCCGCAGGAGACGATATCACCTCTGTCTGCGAAGAAGGCCGAAGCCGATCTTGATGAACTGCTCGCAGACGTCACGGCTGGCCCGCAGCTCGCCTTGGTCGGCTCGAGTTACAGTGCCAATGGCACCTGGAGCTTCGAGGCGCAGCTGAAGGCAGCCAGCGGCGTCGACGTGATCAACTTTGCTGAAGAGGGTAAGGGTCCGTTCAAGCCGATGGAGACCTTCCTGGCCGAAAAACTCCCGGGTACGCAGGGATTGAAATACGTCGTCTGGGAAATGCCGCTGCGCTACTTTGATGAAGTGAAATATTGAGGGCCCCAGCAGGGCATGCACATCGGTCCGTTCACCTCAACAATGAGCGGATGGTGCTCTATTCCTCTCGGAACAGGCGATTGGAACGATCCAGGATCGGCTTCGAGACGTAGGAGAGCATGCTGCAGTCGCCGGTCGTGATAAACACGTCCACCGGCATCCCCGGCAACAGCGCCAGGCCCTGCGGCAGTAACCCGTCCTTTTCTTTCGGAATCGAGATTGCTGCGCGGTCGAAGGAGGCCCCGTTGCCGGGTCCGTTTCGAGATCCGCCGACAGCCTGAGGATGGATCCATCGATTTGGGGCGTGGTGTTTCGGTTGAATGCCGCGAGCTGGAGGGGGCTGTCTGGCCCACCCGTCCCTGGTCGATGTCCTTCGGCAGATTCGTGCCTCAACTTGAAGCACGCCACTGCTCGGTACAATTTCCATGAGAGTCTCGGCAGGGGATAACTCCGCCGATCGTATGCACCGACAGCAGATGCACGATCTCGGTATCAGACGCCCGAACATCGGTCCGCTTCAATCGTTCGCGCGCTGAGGCTTCGTCCACCACCAGGGTTGCAAGCTCGTTTGCGACGTCTCGCAGTTCCGTGGATGCCGCCGCGAAGGTCTGCTGGTCTACTTGCATGATCTGACGCTTTAACTCGGATGTTTTAGCCTTCGGGGCCGAGATCGAGGAGAGGGGGTTGCCCACGTTCCCCTCGCAGGCGTACCGCACTCCTGTCGAGGCGTCCGAAGCGAGGCGTGCTGCCGTCACGTTCTGCCGGGGTGCTAGAGCGTTTCCAGCCGAAGCGTGATCGCTTCGGCGTGGGACAATGCGATAAAAAGCAAAAGCATAGAGCATTGACGGTGATCCCGTGATCGCCGGAAACGCTCTAGAGGATGAAGTCGCTGTTGACCAAGGTGATCACCCCGTCGATATGGAACGAAAAATCGGCGGAACCATCGCCATCGGTGTCGCCATACACATATGTTTCGGATGAACTGTTCACGAAACGAAGTTCGCCCGCACGACCTGAGAAGCCCTGGGTTCCGATGAACGAGAAAGTCTGGTTGCCGTCAGTCTTGCTGTTCGCATCGAGTGCGGACAAGTTCAGGAGATCGTCCTCATCCTGGGAGAATTCGTAAATGTCGTCACGACCGCTCGTGGTCAAGGTCGATGAATCGAGCGAAGTGAATATGAAGGTGTCGGTGCCGGTTCCGCCATAGAGATTGTCCGCACCCGCATCGGCATAGAGGAAGTCGTCGCCAGCTCCGCCATAAAGTGTATCGTCGCCGTCGCCGCCCACTAGCTTGTCGTTGCCGTCCTGACCATACAGCCTGTCAGCTTCGGCATAGCCGTAGAGACTATCGTTGCCTGAACCTCCGTCGAGTCGGTCAATTCCATTGCCGCCATCGAGAAAATCGTCGTCATCTCCACCCTTCAAGGAGTCGGCTCCGTCTCCGCCGTAAAGCTTGTCCTTTCCCGAATCGCCCGAGAGTGTGTCGTTTCCGGCCTCACCCTTCAGTGTATCGTCCCCGTTTCCGCCGGAAGCGGTGTCGTTTCCATCACCGCCATAGACGGCATCAGTTCCGTCGCCGCCGCTGAGATAATCGTTACCTGCGCTTCCGCTTAGCTTGTCGTCGCCGGCCTGTCCGTAGAGGGCGTCATTTCCATCTTCACCGGAGATTTGGTCGTTGCCGTCGCCGCCTCGAAGATCATCCGCACCGCCGCCGCCATAGATCTTGTCGTCGCCGGCTTCACCTTTCAGGGCATCGTCACCCGCTTCTCCTTTCAAGATGTCGTCGCCGTCTCCACCTTTGATGACATCGTTCCCATCACCACCATAGACGGTGTCCTGGCCGTCATCACCCGTGATCGTGTCCGCGCCGGCACCACCGACGACCTTGTCATTCCCAGCGCCTGCCCAAATCGTGTCGTCACCATCCTCCCCGCGCAGCGTGTCCGCTCCAGTTCCTCCAACGATCCTGTCATCCCCGGCACCCGCCCAGATCTTGTCGGCCCCACCATATCCGTAAATGACATCGTCACGGGTGCCACCCTTCAGAATATCGGCGCCGGAAGTGCCCGTCGTATCGACCGAATAGGAGTTATCATGGGCATTGCCGGTGATGTCGTCGAGCAGCCCGTCCAGTCCTGCGTCGGAACCATGGCCGAAATCGAGCCCATAGAAGGAGACCTGGCCGGCGCCGGTGCTATTGGTCTCGTTGCTACCGAGATAAGCCCCGGCCTTGAAGTAGAACTGGTCATTTGCCCATTCGGACCCAACCTCAAGGGTTGCCGTGTAGGTCTTGCCGTCTGCATAGACGTCTACGGTGACCTTGTCGCCTTTTACTTTGATCAGATATGAGAAAGGCTCGCCAAGGGAAACGTTCGGCGTTGTGCCATCGTCGTCCGTCAGCTGGTACGTGGTGGATGCATTGCTGTCGTTGCCGATATCGCTTTTGAAATAGACCTTGCCGTCATCCCAGTATAGACGCACCAACTCTTCATCCGAGCCGTGAATTTGGCCGATCACGATCCGGCCTGCAGAGCCATCAGACATGAGTGGAGCTTCGTCTATCTTCAGTGTCGCGGTCATCGTGCCGCCTTCGCTTAACGACCAGGCCGCGAGCGAACCATCCGCCTCCATTTCCCGAAGCTCGGATCGAGCAGCGGTGGTGCCTTTGCTGACGGCGCCCACGGTAGGTGCGTGAAACACCATCGCGCCATCTTCGCCGGTGTAGAAATATGACGTATGCTCAAAACCTTCAAGTTCTAGAATTTCGTAAGCAACACCGTCCGTAGTCCCATTTTGGTCAATCGGAAGGCAAAGTTTCCAAAGCGCTAAATCAAAATTCTCTGAATTAACTGTCATGGCTCGTGCTCTCCGCCAGAATACATCGCTTCCTGGGCGACAACTGAATTTCAGGAAGCCCTGAGGAGGATGCTAGGTGCTACATATTTCCGGGTCATTGACTAAAACGATACATTTTTAACCAAATACAACTGGAAAATGTAATATTCCCACCACCTGATGCTTTCGGTTCCACACCGACGCGACGATACGCAGGAGGGTTTTGCCACCTTCCGGGCTCGCTCCATCGAAATGCTCAGCATCGCGGGCCTTTCCGGTTGTCCGCAGACAACGATGCCGTGGCCGTTACCGAGTGGAGAGGTTTCAGGTCTTTCACTCCTAGCGGCACTCGATCCCTAATTCTGGCTTACCTGCTCTCGTTTTCGCAGCCCGCTTCGGTGTGACGGCGCATGTAGTGAAGCAGCGGATGCGTCTTGGCGCGGTCAGCCCGACGCTGATGCAGGTCTAAATCGCGGTAGCGATCTAACGCTCGATCAGCTGATGGCCTTTGCCGTCACCGACGATCACGCGCGGCAGGAACAGGTCTATGTTTGGCTTGGTAATGACCCTGAGCCGTGGACGATACGCCGCGACGTCACACGCACGCATGTGCAGGCGAGCGACCGCAAGGCCATGTTCGTCGGCGCGGAGGCCTATACCGAAGCGGGCGGCTCTATCATCGGAGACCTATTTGCTGAGGATCGCGCCGGCGAGCGAAGACGCGTGGACGCATATCGGATGGTCGCGGCGCCGGTTGCATAGCGGCTGATCCAAGATGAGCATGGGACAACGTGGCAGAGGGGAGCGCGTTGTGCCTTCAGTCGAGCCAGTCAATAAGGTCGCACCATTCGGAACGTTTTTTTGCCGAGGGACGTCGATCCCTGTTTCCGTCCAAAAGCGTGTCGAGAATTCCCCAGATTGCTCTGGGACCAAACCTTGGACCGCCGGTAATTAGAGTTTTCCGTCTCTGTTCAACCATTCACGGCTTCTGGAACCCATCGGCAACATCCCACCAGCAGAAGCCGAGGAGAAGTATTATGCCTATGCCATGCTGGACGAACCAGCCATGGCTGCATAACTTAAACCAAACGGCCTCCGGAAAACCCGCTGCGGTTCAGGGGCTTTCTTCCGTCGTTCAATGAAATGTCTGATCACACGAACGAGTTCATCCAAGGTGGGTCTCCGATCGCGTTGCACTGACCGGGCTATGATACCTATTCAACGGGAAACATTGACAGCGTCCTCCATCTCCTGCTCGTCGAGTCGATAGCCCCACATCGGCCGCGCGATTGCGAAGATCGTCCCGAGATGACTGGCGTAGTTTCCGACGGTCTGTGGTTTCGCCGTCAGTGATTGCAGAAATTCAACTGTGTCTTTCGATATGCTCGATGAGCAGGGCATGTTGGCCAAGTCGTAGTTCTTGATCGCCGTCAGGACCTGCGCTTTTTTGCGACCAGTATCCTTGATAGTCTCCTTGGTGTAGCGGTCGATGTCGTTGGCCAATGTCGTCAGAGCCTCATTTTTAATTTTGCAACTGCCCCAGGCTTTGAGAGTTCCCGTTCGCGTTTTGAAATCCAGGCGGCCGCCGCAGGAGGTCTGTCAAAGGCCTCGGTCTCGTGATAAATCACGCCATCCTGCATGACCCGCACTCGCGCCCGGTAGACGACGCTGGCATCCTTCCGCTTGCACGCGGTGATCGCACCCATAACCGTACCTCCGTTGGCACAGTAGAAACGCTGGTTGGTACATTGTACCAAGTCTAGGACCCAAATCGGCGGAAATAGCGCCGGAAGAGCGTGAACAAGACGATGGAGAAAGCGCCTTAAGTGTCTGTAAAACAAAAAAATGCCAATTATTTCCAGGCTCCCGTCTTCGCCGTCGCACCTATGATCGACTGGACGCATTAGACAAGAAAAAGCCCGGAGAACCGGGCTTCTTGGTTGCTCAAAGTTTCAATGTCACCCCGGCTTGTCACCCCCGCCGCCCAATCCGGTGGAGCTTCTCGAACTCCTTGACCGCTTCATCGCGCCGCTGATCAAGGTAATTCGCAAGATCCGTCAGGTGTATTCCCTTCGCAGATTTCTGGCTTTGCTCGATCCGAACGAGCGGGATCGCGATTTCCCCCGCGTCGACTTTCCGAATGAACTTCTGCGGCGTCAGGTGCTTGAAGTAGTCGAGGCAGACATCTTCAATCGGGATGATTGCCTTGCCGTCATACTGGGCCATGAGGAGGAACGCGGTGTTCATGCGTTCCCCATCGTCGGGTAGGTGTAGGCCTCGTAGGCAGCGAGGTTCTCGACCTTGGCCTTGGCTGCCTCGAGGGAGAGGCTCGGACCCAGGCGGGTTATCTGGGTCATGGAGTAGTAGGCGTTGCCATAGAAGGCGACGACGCCGAGCTGGACCCCGTTCTGCATCAGGTAGGTTGTCTGCTTGTTGCAGCCCTCGTCGCCGCATTCGCAGGGCTTGAACTCTGTCCAGGCGGCGATGTTCATGGCTCCGGCTCCAGCGCGAGGTTTGACAGGCGTGTCTCCTGATGCCGATTGTTGAACCCGCCCCTCTTGTCGAGCGGGCCTTGGGCAACCGGGTAGACCGGTTCCTGGGTGTGGATCATGGGGATGCCCCCGCCAAGGGCGATGTATTGCAGAAGCATACGCCTGCCAGCGTAGCGCCCTGAGTGGATGCGGTAGATGCGGCCGATCTCGCGACCGCACTCCGCCTCGAAACGCTGCTGGATGAGCCTCATGAGCAGCTTGCGATCATCCCGCGCCTGGCGCTCAAGCTCCACCAGCTCGTCGGTGGGAAGGTTATCAAAGCGCGTTGTCATTTCGCCTCCCGCAGGTTCTTCATCACGTCGTCGGGGACCAAGGCCGGGATATACCAGCGGCGTATCCAGCCCTCCTGGGCCTTCACATACTCCCCGATGATCCAGTTCGGCTCCTTGCAGGCCGGGTCATGGATGCCGTCGTGCCGGCGCCAGCGCTTGCCCTCGGCGACCCCGTCCGGATAGGAGGCGCTGTATTCCGGCAGGGCGAAGAACTCCTCCCGGGTGAGCAGAAGCCCCTCCATGGGAGGGGCCTTTGCTTTGCAGGCGCGATGCTCGGCGCAGAGATACTTCACCAGCTTGGCGTGTTCGTTGTCGCCGTAGTCGGTGTGGCCGCAGTCCCGGCAGGAATAGACCGGGATCGAACAGGCGGCGTCCGGATGGCAGCCGCAGTTCGCCCCATCGGAGATGGTCATGACGTGGCCGAGGGGGCAGTAATTCATGCGAACCTCCCTTCGCCATCCATCTTGCGAGCCGGGCGAGCCATGACCTTTTCCTGCAGCCGATGGATGCCATGGCGGAACTCGGATATGTCGTCCCCATGTTGGATGGGGAGAGCGACGAAAGCGTTCCACGCGCCGACTAGGTGCGAGAGCACGAGCTTCTCTTCGGGGGACAGCTCTCTCATCTCTTGAACCCAAAGTAGATGCTGACCCCAAGCCAGACGGCGAGGCAGACGGCGACAACGGCCCACCGGGCAATGATCGGCGTGTTGTCTTTTTGCGGCGGCGGCGGGGTGGGTCTCGCCTCGGTCTTCTCGAGTCCACGACGCATGTCTCGGATCAGGTCGTCGATCATCATGGGCGTGAGGCCGGTGTATCTGCGCACGTCGTCGACCGTCATGGAGACGAGGCCGTCGGCCGAGACTCGAGCCAGCCTGTCCAGATCCACGGCGAAGCGGATCGAGCCCATAACGGGGTGGAGGTAGCCAAAGCGCAGGCCACGGCTCACCTCCTTCTGCAGTGCTTCAATCTCGTGCTTCCTCGATCGGTACCGGAGGAGGAAGGGTTCCAGTTCGTGAATGATGCCGCCGGCATTGACGCGGGTGGTGGGTTCCTGGCGCGGGTTCGTCATTCCCCTGCCTCCCTCGGTTGGGGTGCGGGTGAGCCAGCAAACAGAGGACGTACGCGATCCGGATCCCACTTCGCTTGCGCAAAGCCCTTCTCATCGGTCCATGCGAGCATCTTGCCCATCTCATCAAATAGGCCATAGCCCGCCACATTCGGTTGGGGTGCGGGGGTGGCCTCTGGCGGGGAAAGAAGGCAAGCCGCAAGCTCTTTGACAAGAGGCAGGGCATTCATCATGAACCGCCTGTTGTCGGTCGCGCCCCCGTGGTGGGGCCTCACGTCGGCTGAATACGACAGGTCCGTTTCGACAAAGACCACCATCCCGTTGAGCGAGACAGATATCTCCCACTCACGGCCCTCGGCGACCGTCAGTGTGCCGATGTGCTGCGTCATGCAAAGGGTGTTCGGGCTAACCTCGGTCCACTGGCCGGAGATCGACGGACCCGGCTTGTCAGGTTGTGCTTTTGGCAAGTTCATCGCGTCCTCCTCGCCAGATCGTAGGCTTCCATGGCTATGTCGCGAGCAGTCCCAGCGAGGAGGGCGGGGGCTTCCGCCTTGCGCCCATCATCGAGGATCTCATCAAGCAGTGAAGGGTTTGCGCAGAGGCCGGACAGCGCGCTGCAGAGGAGGGCGTCGAAGAGGCTCATGTTGTCGGCCGCGATCGGCAGGCCGTCGCCGTCGGGTCGGTAGATGACGAAGTAGTCGCCCTGGTCATCAAACGCGGTGTGGCCAAAGCGCCAGTTGTGGCCGTCGAACGGGAAGGTGACCCCCTGCTGCGGGGTCATGAGCGGAGCGCCAACTTTGTAGTGCTCGTCCGAGTTCTTGTAGATTTTACGAGTGATCGTCCCCATTGGACTTGGTCTCCTTTTTGCGCTGCTGAAACGGGCGGCTAGGCCACTTCGTTTTCTTGCGCGGGTTCACCGGTTCGCTTTCGCCTGGCTCGGTTTTCGCCAGCATTCTGCGCCTTGCCTCTTCCTGCGCCTTGGTCAGGCGCCTGACCTTTGCGATGGCGTGGATGTCGGACCCGGCTGTCGTGATCCTCTTCTCTCCGCCTCTGCCGAATGTCTTCGTCTTGTGGTCGGTGATGAGGAGGAGCTCGATATGCCTCGGGTCGTTCGCGGGTGGGATTGTGTCTTGCTTGACCGGATCCCACTCGCGGAGTGCTAAGGGTGGCGAGTGATCCCAGTGGATCTGCTCGATGGTCAGCCCGAGCTTGCGCAGTGCAACCTCGAGCTTGACCGAAAGGGGGATAGCCTTCCGCCTGTCAGGCTTGTCCGCCATTCAGCGCCTCGAGGATTTTGTCACCAGCCTCGTCGGTGATGCAGAGGCACATAACCCCTTCGTCATCGCCGCCTCGGATACGCTCTGCATCGACCCAGTCCTCTGCGATATAGATCTGGGTCGCATTGTCATCATCTTCGAATTTCATGATGATCTTTTTGTAGCTGGTCTTCATTTTGAATTGTCCCTAGTCCCTTTGAAAAGTGATTTCCCCAAAACTCTTCGATGTCTTCTGGTCGGCGCACCTCACTTGCTATCGCCACGGTGGCATCTCCCGTCTAGCGATCAAATATCCCCATTAGAATATGCCATTGCGACTCTGGCGTTTAATTCTGAGCCAATATCTGCAGGTATGGTGAACTTCCGGAGCGAAGTCTTTACCAAGTATCCATTCAAGCAAACCCTCATCTAAGTCGCTGTAAAGCTTTCCCTTATGTTCCTTGGTGAAGGTCAGGGTCTTGAGCAGCGGCATCTCCTTCGTCAGCGCAATGAGATCCTGCGGTGAACGCTCAAGTAGCAATCGGGTCAGGATGTAGGAGGTGACGTAGGTGTCGGGGCCGGCGCGGTGCGGAGGCATGGCGCGGTGCGGCTCGGCGATCTCCTCGTCCACGCCGAGCCAGTAGCGGAGGAACTGATTGCCGTAGGCGGGAGCGTCGGGGAAGACGTGCTGAGCGCACCGCATGGTGCAGATCCAGGGGAAGTTGCCGCCACCGAAGAAGGCCTGCTCGAACGGGGCGTTGTGCGCGACGAAGACGTCCCCGGTCTCCATACCCTTCATGAGGGCCTGGCATGCCTGCATGTAGTTCACACCAGTGGCAACGTCGGCGTCGCTGATGTGGTGGACTGCCCGACCCTGCGGAGGGATCGGGAAGCCCGGGTTGACGAAGGCGGCATGGGTGTCGCCAATTACGAGCTGGTCGGTGACGTCGGTGTATCCGTATTCGACGACTCCGACCCGCTCACCACTTTCCTTTGCTTCGACGCGGTCGGTGGTTTCGAGGTCAATGACCCTGAGTTTCATCCTGATAAGTCCCTGATGAGCAGCAGGCCGATTACGACCATGACTGCGAATGCGATTTTCATTCCGATGTCTGCGACGCGGTAGATCTTTTTCACGGTGGGGCTCCTGCCTTGAAGATGAGCATTGCCCCTATGGTGTAGACGATGATCGCTGCCACCATCAAGGGCACTCCCCGCCTCGGCGTCTCCTCCCAGGTGCTCTTGGCGAAGAGGCACATGCCCAAGATCTGCAGAATGATTGCGAGCATCACCATCATGTGCGTAGCTCCGGCTGGGTCTGGGCCGCTTGCGAGATCCCGTGGGACATGGCGGTGGCGAGGAACTCCTCCTTGCGCTTTTCCAGTGCATTGGTGGCGTGTTCGACCAGCCAGCGCAGGACGGCGGGCTTGGAAACGAACTCGTGCCAAGCGGCCTCAACGGACTCGCGGATGTGCCAGTCTGGGTGCTCGATCGTGATGCCCATCCGGTATTGTCCGCCTTCGCTCTCGAACTTCTTGAGGATCTCGACGCGCTGCTCGGCTTTTTGCAGGTCATTGAGGAGTTCCTGCATCTCCTGAACTATCGAAGTCATTGGGTATCCTTGGCTGCATGATTGCGGCGGGTGGGTGGAGCGCCCCGGTGAGGGCGCCCCGGGTTAATCACTTGATGGGCAGGAAGGGGAGCGTCGCGTTGGGGACCATGGTGGCCGGCAACTGGCCGTTCCAACGCTGGACGGTGGTCAGCTCGATAAGTCCGGCGTTTTCGCGCAGGGCCTTACCTTTCGCCGCCATGGCATCGGCTTCCGCCTGGCCGGCGAGCCCAACGGCCTTGGCCTGCGCCTGGGCGTTGACCAAGGTTGCATAGGATTCCGCATCTGCCTTGGCTTTCGCGCTGTCGGCATCTGCCTTGGCTTTGGTCACGGTGATTTCGGCTTGCACCTTTTCACGCGCGGCGTTCTGCTGGAGCCTCTGCACCTCCACCTCGGCCTGCATACGCTGCTCGATCGACGTCTCATAGGTCGCCGAGAAATCGATGTTCTCGACCTGGACCGACTTGATGTTGACCGGTCCCTTGATGGCCTTGGTGATCGCTGCCGAAACCTCGGCGGAGAGGCGGGCGCGTTCTTGCACGGCAGCGATGGCATTGAACTGGCCGAAGACGATCTCGGCAGGCTCGCTGATGTTACGGTCGATGAGGCGGGCCTCCATGTTCTCGACTGACTTGTAAGTCGAATAGAGGTCGGTGACGCCCCCGGCCGGGACCACGTATGTGACCGATATGGTCAGTTCCGCTGTCTGCTGGTCTCGCGAGTAGACGGGAACCTTCTCGTAGCGGCGGGTAACATCCTGCAGCGAGATGCGGCGGACGGCCCCGAAGAACGGGTTCTGGAAGCCGCGGCCGGGCTCGGCCACGCCGACGACTGCACCGTTGTAGAGCAGGACGCCGCGCTCGCCTTCGTCAATCGTGTAGGTGCCGAACCACCAGAGGACGACGAGGGCGACACCGGTCACGGTCAAGAACGGGCCTGCGAGGATAGAAAGAATGCGCATGTTAGGTTCCATAGTTGGAGGGTTGGTTTCAGGGGTACTTGCCGATGTTGAGCTTCTCGACACCGAGCAGCTCTTTCATCTTGTGAACGAACATCGCGTGTTCACCTGCCCACGGCAGGCCTGCAGCATCCCGAAGGATTGCCCAGTCGGTCACGTCGATCATCGTTTTCAACAAGGGATGCAGGTATTCCGGAAGCACAGGCTTCCAGGTTTCCGGCATTCCCTTGAGGACGCCACGGCGACCAGGAGCGTCGAGCTTCTTGTCGAGGGCGATCTTGAGAACCTTCTCGGTTGCCTCCTTGAGGGAGTCGATGTCGCCGGGGAGAAGGTCGAGGTCTGAGGGGAACTCCGGCGGCTTCTCCGCCAGTTCCTTCTTGGCAGGAGCGGTCTTCTCCGAGGCACCGGAGCCCGCCTGCTGCGTTCGCGAGGCCGGGGCGGCATCAACCACCGTCCCGTCGATCGTCGCGCCAGAGAACGGGTCTACGCGCTCGGCCTTCGGCTTCTCCTGGAAGTCGAACATGGTGTCCTGGCGCTCGATCAGCGCGCGGATCTTGTCGTTGTTGATCGAGATGTATTTCGCACCGCGCCGGAGCACGGCTTTCTTGCACATCTCCTCGAACCAATGCTTCCAGGCGGGGCTGTCCGGGGCCTTGGAGGCTGCGCGCACCCGGTCGAAGTCCTCGCGGGACATCTTCTCGAAGTGCATCAGGCGCTTGTGCTCGTCGCGGAAGATGACGTAGCCGCCGACGACGTCACCGCGATCGGTACCGAAGGGGTCGGCCTGCTTGTGCGCGAGGCTGTCCGGGTCGGCCTCGTTCATGGAGAAGAGGTCGGTCTTGTAGACGAGGTTGCAGACGATCTGGAAGACGCCGCCCAGTTCCTTCATCCGCTTGATGATGCCGTAGACCATCGGCTGGTAGTTCGCGATGTATTCCTTCGACTTGTTGTCGAGGTACGGCAGGAGCACGGCTTCCTTGCTGTCCGGCACAAGGCCGTCAACGGCGCACTTGGAGATCTCGCGGCGCAGCGATTCCGGTGTGCATTTGAGGATGTCCGGGTTCTGCTGAACCGCGATGGAGAAGGTCGACTTGAGGCGGTCGAAGGACTGCCCAGTCTCGGCCATGATGGGGAGCAGGTCCGGTCGGAACTGCTCGAACATCGTGGCGGCGTTAACGGTTAGCTGGTTGCTCACAGAGAACTCCTCGGTTGTAGGATGGCAAGGCAGACTGATTGAGGCGGAGGGGCACCTTGGGTGGGTCCGACCACAATTCAGTGGGGCCGCACCGCGAGACGAACTCGCGATAGCGGTCCAAGGCATCGACCACGATCGTGCGACCGTGGTCGAACATCGGGTCGAGGGTATCGACCGAGATGATTACGGGGATCATGCCGGCGTCGCGGCGGATGAAGATCCAGACCCAGTCCATGTCCTGGGCCTCGAGGAAGGCCTTGACCGTCTCGATGGCAGCGTCGTCGCCGCCATAGATGCAGCCGGCGTCCGCGAGCTGGCGGGCGGACTTGATCTGGTCCAGGTAGTAGGCGCCCTGGACGTCGTAGCATTCGCCATAGATCTTGTGCGTGGCAGCCGCCTCGTTGTCGCCCTCCCGAAACGTCGTGAAATGTTTCAGGTCGATCGACAGGGACTTCGTGCGGCTGCCGGCCGGGGGCAGGGCGTAGTCGATGCGGCCCTTGCGGCGGATGCCGTTCTCATCCGTCGAGAAGATCGACAGCTCGGACGCACCCGACATCAGGGTGCCAGCCTGCATGACGCTGGAGAGGATGGGGTCGCGGGCCATGATGGTCACCGCGTCCTCAATTTCCTGCATCTGGCGATCGGTCAGATCCTCGTGGCCCTGATGCTCGGCATACCAGTCGCGCAGGATGTCGTCGAAGAAGGGCGGGCAGCCGTCGACATCCCGGGCGCGGGCGATCAGCTCGCCCTTGTTGCCGGTGAGCTTCTGCCCGTTCTCCTTCAAGAAGTCCTTGATCTGGTCGGTCGTGTTGAGCGCCTTCGGGTAGTCACCCGGTACCGGCGGCTTGGCATAGCGACGCTCGAACTCTTCCTTGCCCTCCAGGATCCGGCAGTGGAAGGCGCGGCCCCAGATGAAGTGCTCGGGCGTGACCTCCTTGCGGGGGCGGAGCCGGTCGTACTGCCACTTGGGCGGGTTCTTCGCCAGTTGCTTGATCGAGGTGGAGCCGAGTGCCGTGTCGGAGTGATAGATATCCTCCGGCAGCTCGATGTAGACGCCGTCGGGCAGCTGATAGGTGCCGTCGGTTTGCTTGAACATATCGTAGACGAGCGACATCAGTTCTTGCCCTCCGACTCGAGGCGCAGGTCTGCCGCCATGAGGGTCTGCATCCTGCCGTCAATCTCGACCCATGCCTTCGGCCCGAAGATCGCGCGCACGGTCCCGGTGCCTACGAACTCCGTGCTCACCACCTTATCGTTCGGGTTGAAGTGAGGGACGAGGAGCGTGACCAGATCCGCCTCGACGTAGAACGGGCTGTGATGGCCATCGACCCTGACATGGGTCATCAGCGGGCCGGCCTCGTGGCCAGAGGGCGTGCGCTGGTCCGTCTCGATGACGCCGGTGAGGCTGATGACGTCGCCTTTGCGGAAGAGCCGGGTCATGCGGCACCTGCCTTGTCTCCCCAGGAGACCTCGAGCCAGACGGCGACGAACTGACGTTCCTCGCTGCCGATATCGGCGGAGTAGCCAATCTCGCGCAGCTGGCCGATGACCGTCTTGCCGATGGTCGGCCACTCCTGCGGGGGGCAGTAGTATGCGGCGGAGCCAAAGCCCCACTCGCGAACCTTGATGCTGTACTCGCCTTTTGCTGCGGCGAGCTTCACCAGCTCGAGGATGTTGCGGAGGGTCTGTTCGGGGTCGTTCTTGCGCGAGATCTCAAGCGCTTCCTTTGCGGTGAGCAGGGTCATGCTGCTACTCCTTTATCGGCGATGGCAGCGATCCGAGACCGGCGGTTGTTCGCTTGCTCCTTGGCCGTGGCCCAGCGGCAATTGCCGGGCTCATAGTGTCCGTCGTTGTCATCCCGCTCGATCGAGAGGTCCGGCGACGGGCGCCGACCGACATCCTCCATGAAGCACTCGAAGCCGGTCTTGCCGTCCTGGCCAAAGCGCCAGCGATCGCAGACCGTGATGCCGCGCCCACCGTAGGACGGGTAGTTCTCTCTGTTGGGGTTGAAGCAGCGCTGGAGCATCGACCGATGGACGGCATACTCTGGCCAGTGCTCCCCGCGAGGGGCGGCACCATGCTTGGCGCTTCGCTCGGCAACGCCTTCCTTCTGCAGGCACCCGCAGGAAGTGGTGTCGCCTGAATGGAGGGAGCTTGCGCGGATTTCCTTCTGCGCGCCGCAGTCGCAGTCGCACATCCACATGGTATAGGCCTGCGTGGGGCCAGCTTTCACCCGATGGGAAACGGCGATCAGGCGACCAAAGCGCTGGCCGGTGAGGTTTCGGAAGGCGGTCATTCGGCAGCCTCCGCGCGCTCGACGATGTGGCCGTCCTCGATGACGATCGCGCCGGGACGGCCGGACTCCACAACCTCGCACCAGACCTGGAGATCATGCAGCTCGGCGTAACCGGCGAGAAGAGCCATGGAGTCGCGGTCCAGAAGAGACCCGTCCCGAACCAGCATCACGCGAAGCTTGGGGTTCATAGCGCCGGCAATGGCGACAGAGGCCCGCAGCTGCTCAGCGTCGCTCGCCTGCGAGAACGGCTGACCATTGAGGAGGATCGAGTCCTCGGTCAGCTCAAGCCCGTCCACGGGCAGCTGTGCGGCCCTGACGGCGTCGGCTGCGGCCTTGCGACCATCGTCCACCTTTTGGGTCAGCGCCTCGGACTCGGCGGTCTTCTGGTCCAGCTCGGTCTGCAGCTGCTCCTTGCGGGCGCGCTTGGCATAGAGGGCGTTCAGTCGCTCGACGTCGCCGATGCGTTCGCGGATGGCGTCGATGTCCTTGCGCTCGGGGATCTCGCCGAGTTCGACGTCGCGCAGCTCCTCGAGTCGCAGCTCGGCCTCCTTGAGGCGGAGCTTGAGCTGGTTGACCGTGTCCTCGGTGGCGGTGATCGACGCCTCATGCTGCTGCACCTGGCGCTCCATGCGGTCGACGCTGGAGTTGTGGTCAAGGGCAGCCTGCAGTTCGTCGGTCAGGTCCGAGAACGAGACGGCCTCAAGCGGCGCGTCTTCGGGAACCTCGATCGCAGATACCTGCACCTCCAGTTCGCCGACGCGGCGGTTGACGGCAGTGCGCGCTTCGAAGGCGTCCTTGATAGCCTTGTCATTGGCGGCGAAGTCGAAGCCCGGGACGAGGGAGCGGAGCGCCTTGACCTGTGCGTCTGCCTTCATGTGGGCGAAGGCGAGGGGATCGAAGGTCAGCTCGCCCACGATGCCCTTGAGGATCTCGGTCGGGTTGCTGGCCTTGATGCCGTCGGCAGTGGTGATCGTGACAGCCTTGGTGAAGCTGCCGTCTTCCTTGGCCTTGAAGGTGCGGGTCACCTTGTATGCGCCGAGGTCGACTTCGATGACGCCCTTGTCAGCGCCGTCGCGGATGGGTTTCTCCGGGATGGCCTTGTCGCCACCAAGAGCCATCCAGATGCTATCGAGGACCGAGGTCTTCCCCTGGGCATTGCGGCCGGTGATCTCGATGAGGCTCCCATCCGGCTTGATGTGAACGGCTTCAAGTCTTTTGATTTGCTCTGCTTTCAGCGACAAAATTCGCATGGTCTATCCCCTGGTGTGCGCATCACATCGATGCGCCGTGAATGTCCGTCACTACGTTCGGCATCGCTTTTGGGCGTGCGTTCCCGTCAATGCGGATCGGGGTGTATATTCGCTGCGAATGCAAAAAAGTCAACGCAAAAAATGCGCAACGAAGCGATTGACACAAGACGTATCGATGTGGGAATAAAAAAAAGGCCCCGCTGGCTTAAAGCGGGGCCTCAACAAAGAGAGCGGTCGGTTGAAGACAGTGGCGCTCTCTCTCGTCTGACACGAGTTTTTCTATACCACTGGGCGCAGGCAAATAGAAGCCCCACTCCGTAAGTCCAAAGGGGTGCCTGCCGTGGCCTTATCAGGGGCGACGAAAAAGTGTGGACAATCGACAGCGCTGATTTCGACTGTCGAGGATGGGTGATGGGCGGCTCCGGCAGTCATGTCATTCGGCATAGGGGCTAACTCCGGATGCTCTCTGAGCACGGGGCTTAGTCCTCCTATGTTCGGGCTCCGGGCTTTCCAACAGTCATAAAGGGTTAAAAGGAATAAATATAACTTAGACTTAGTAAGGTCTCAGAGGGGTTTGATGGTGGCTACCACCTGTCCCAAGATCTTAATCTCACTGAGCGGTTTGATTATTTCCTTATCACCCCCGGTTGAGGAAAAAGCGCGCACGACAAAAGCGCCCTCATCCGTCCTTGAGTGCAACTCAATAGCGAACACATCCGGAAAAATGCCGTCTGCAACCAGGTAGCGTTCTCCTCGCGGAGGGCCGTGGTTCTGCGATCTGACCAGCAGGATTTCGCCGGCACGAAATTCCGAACCGCGCGATGATTCGCGGGAACTGGGCTTCCACTCCATTGCGAATAGGGATGTCGGCTTCGAATAGATCTGCCGATCGAGGAACGCGGACGGCAGTCGCAGCGTGTCGACGGTGAAGTCAGCGATCATGTTGCTGTCGAGAACAGCATACTCATTGAGCATTCGCGGCGTGCGGTCTGCGACACCCGGCGTAAAGTCCACGAGCGGAATGTTATTCTCTTCGGTGGGGGCCGGGCCGGAAGCGTCCGCGCCGAACATCAGCCAGGCTGGGCTGACATGGAACCGGCGCGCGTAATTGAGGCAGGCCTCGCGGTCGTACTCGCGGGTGCCATTCTCATGAGCCGTATAGGTTATTGGGCTCACGCCGATGCGGCGCGCGGCCTCGGCTGCGCTGGCAAAGCCCGCGGATTTCCTCGCCTCTCTAAGGCGGTCTGCTGGTTTGGCTTGTTTCATAGGGTGACTCCTTACTCTGCATTTATACCCTGTTGTTGCTATTCGTTGTGCATTTTTGTTGACGTTGAGCGATGCGTAACGTAGATGTAGTGCGTTCTGAAACGATACATTCCGCATTCCTGAGAGGAACCATGAAGAACGACACAACCCAAGAGAATCAAGAGATCGAAGGCCTCACCCCTATCCTGCAGCGAGTTAAGGGCATGCTCTCTGAATTGCAGCTGCCAATTGACGGGCTCGCCGTCTCGCTTACGGGGCGACAGGTCCGACATGTTCGCGCCTGCCTCGGCGAAACTCAGACGGCGTTTGGTCGTCGGATGGGGGTTAGCCAGACGGCCATCTTCCGCCTGGAGAACGCGCCGGAGCGGTCCAACACCGGCCCCGACGTGATCTTGATCGCGCTGACTGCAATCCAGCACTGCATCATCATCCCTGATGACGCCACGCTCGCGGAGGCGGAGGCCGGGCAGCCGGTCGGGGAATACGCAGTCGAGGGCGCCTGATCATGGGCGCTCACAAGTGGAACTGGACTTCGGAGCTCGATCGCAAGCTTCGCGGGCTGAATGCCTCCGGCCTCACCATGCGCAAGATCGCCGTTGAATTGGGCGTGAGTGGCAGCGCGGTCCAAAAGCGGATGTCCGACCTTGGCATCCCGCCGGCCTTTGCCAAGCGCGTTCACAAGAACCTCAGGGGCCAGCAACGGGAACGTCGCGTCGACGACGTTCGCAAGTCCCAGGTGTCTCACCAGCAGGACATCCGCCGCGGCTTTTCCATCCCCGCGCATCTCCAGCCCGAGTATTTCGAGCTCCTCAAAGGAGGGCTCGCCATCGCCGAAGCGCGCAATCGCCTCGGCCTCTAACCGCACCCAGGAGGGGCAACATGATGACGAGTACGCATAACGAGAAGACCCAGCAGGAGAACTACGAGGACCAGCAGTTCCTCAAGGGCTACGCCGACATCAAGAAGGCTCAGTCCGAGATGGCCGGCACGAAGGGTGGGATGAACGCCATCTACAAGCGCCTCAAGGATCTCGGCTGGTCCAAGAAGGACATCGAGTTCGCGATGTCCCTCGAGGAGAAGGACGTCGGGCAGGTCATCGCCGACTTCGAGAGGAAGATCCGCATCGCGAAACTCTTCGGCCACCGCATCGGACGGCAGATGAGCCTCATCAATGGCGACGGCGCCACCGAAGCCGACCGTGCCTATGAAGAGGGGCGCCTCGCCGGGATGCTGCGCAAAGCAAACCTCAACCCCTATGCCGCCGGCTCCGAGGGCTACGATGCCTGGCAGCGTGGCAACAACGATGGCTACGCCTTCATCAACCAGGATCTCAAGGCGGCGATCGCCACGGAAGGCCCGGGCAACTGATCCATGAGGCGGCGCGATTACCAGCGCCTCCGACTGGAGCGGGCCTTCGAACGGGCCGAGAGAGAGGCAGCCCTACGGGCGCAGGGTGGGCGGTGCAAATACTGCCTCGAGCCTCTCTCCCTCAAGTAGGCCACTCGGGACCATGTGATCCCGAGGGCCAAGGGCGGCAGCAACCAGAAGGAAAACACGGTCGCTGCCTGCGCCGAATGCAACGAGACCAAGGGCGACATGGATGTGAAGCGGTTCGTCCGAATGATCCATGCCCCCAGGCCGGGCGAGCCGATCAAGTTCCGGCTCATCTGGGTGAAATGGAAGTTGAACCTCGCGCTCATCGAGCTGGAGCGCAGGATCATGATGAGGGTTAGGGGCAAGAAGTGACGACTTGGTTTTTCGACCCGCTGCGACCGCTGTATCACGAGCTGATTGTGATCGACCCGCCGTGGGGCTTCGACCTTTACAGTGAGGAGGGCGCCAAGAAATCGGCGCTCGCCCAGTACGACCTGATGAAGGACGAGGACATCCTCGCCATGCCGGTCGGCCAGCTCGCATCGATGAACACCCTGCTCTACTGCTGGACCATCGCTCCGAAGCTGCCGTTCGCCATCCAGTGCGTCGAGAACTGGGGCTTCACCTACAAGACCTTCCTCGTCTGGCGGAAGACCACTCGCAATGGAAAGGTCCGGATGGGTACCGGGTACCGGGCCAGGACCATGGGCGAGCTGGTCATCGTCGCGACCCTCGGCAACCCGAAGCAAGATTGGGTACCGCCGGGGGTCTTCGACGGGGTGGCCCGAGAGCACTCCCGCAAGCCGGAAGAGTTCTATCATCTGTGCGATCGGGTCATGCCCCATGCCCGTCGCTGCGACATCTTCTCCCGTCAGACCCGTCCGGGCTGGTACGGCTTCGGCAACGAGGCTCAGAAGTTCGACGAGGCCGCGGCATGAAGCGCGAGCCTGTCGCCATCTTCCTTTGCGACGCCAGCGGGATCATGGCCCAGCCGTGGGCCGAGGCCGGTATCCGCTGCATCTGTGTCGACCTGCAGAACAGCGCGACCGCGCGCCGGTACCATGCTGGGGTGGAGAAAGTCTGGGGCGACGTGCGCTCCTGGACGCCGCCGGCAGGGGTCGAGATCCTGTTCGTTGCAGCCTTCCCGCCCTGCACTGACGTCGCCTCGAGCGGCGCTCTTCATTTCAAGCGCAAGGGCACGGCCCTGCTGCGGGACGCGCTGGAGATCTTCGAGATCTGCCGTCACGCCTGCGAGTGGTCAGGCGCACCGTACCTGATCGAGAACCCCAAGGGGGTGCTCAGCACCATCCCTCATGTCGGCGCACCGGATCACCGCTTCCACCCGTGGGAGTATGCCGGCTGGCACGAGGAAGACCACTACACCAAAGAGACCTGCCTCTGGACCGGCGGCGGGTTTGTCATGCCGGCGAAGAGACCGGCCGCGCATCTGGCTGACGTCAAGCCAGACGATCGCATCGCGAAGATGGGGGAGGGCGCATTCCGCGGGGATCTGCGGAGCCGGACGCCTCTCGGCTTCTCGATCGCAACCTTCATGTCCAACGCACCAGCCAAATACCGGAGAGCTTAATGGCACGCGCACCCGGCAGTTACCTCGTCCTCGACCCCGGCAGAAATATGGGCTGGGCTTCGTGCCTCGCAGGCGGAGAGAAGCTCAAGCACGGAACCTGGAGGTTCAACCAGGAGACCCCAGGCGAGGCCTATTTCACATTCACCCAGTTCATGCGGCGCACCTTGGAAAGCATGCCGGACCCGCTGGTCTGCATCGAGCTGATGACGATCGTCACCCATGGCGATGACGACCGGATTGACGCCGAGCAGGTCATGTTCTCGTCGGGCTGGCCGACCCACGCTCAGACCCTCTGCCATATCATGGCGCTGCGGCAGCCTGACTTTGTGGCCATCCAGTCTTGGCGCGCGAAGACCCACACCAAGACGCGCACCCCGGACAGCATGAAGGGTGCCAGTCAGGTTGAGCGGTCCAAGTGGTTCAAGGAGCGGGCGAAGGAATATTGCGACGCTCGAGGCTGGAGCTACGGCTCAGCGGACGAGGCCGAGGCCCTCTGCATTCTCGACTACACCCGCATCGTTCACGAGCCGGGCTATGCCTTCGATCGCGGTCGGGCATACCAGCAGGAAAGCCTGTTCTAATGCGCTTCACAGAGCAGTTCCTCGACGAGATCCGCGAGCGGGTACCGATCTCAGAAGTTGTCGGCAAGCGCGTCACCTGGGATCGCGCCAAGACCAGACCAGCCAAGGGTGACTATTGGGCATGCTGCCCGATCCACGGGGAGAAGAAACCCTCCTTCCACTGCGAGGACAAGAAAGGCCGGTACCATTGCTTCGGCTGCGGTGCGTCAGGCGATCACTTCAAGTTCCTGCATCAGCTCGACGGCCTGTCCTTCCCGCGCGCCGTCGAAGTCATCGCCAACATGGCGGGCATCGCCTTGCCGGGCGGCGGAATCGAAACCCAGGCGGAGCGCGAGGAGCGCCTCAAGAGGGAGCGGGCGAGGGAGGCGAGCAAAGCCAAGCGGGAGCGCGAGCAGGCCCGGGAAAACAAATGGAAGGACGACACGGTCAAGGGCGTCTGGGCCTCGGCCACACCGATCGCCGGCACACTGGGCGAGGGCTACCTCGTCGGGCGCGACCTCGAGCTGATGCCGGAGCTGCCCGGTCTGGGCGAATGGCCTCCAAGCCTGCGCTTCCACCCATCCCTGCCGTTCAAGGGCGGGCGCCACCCGGCCCTCATCGGTGGGGTCCAGAATGTGCGGCGCGAGCTGGTCGCCATCTGGCGGATCTTCCTCGGACCTGACGGCAAGGCACTGGTCGACGAGGACGGGAAGAAAATCAAGCTCGGCTTCGGGAATGCGTCCGGGGCTGCCGTTCGGTTCGGCCCTGCAGCGCCCACCCTGCGCCTTGCAGAGGGGATGGAGACTGCGCTGGCAGTCCAGAGGCTCACCCGCAACACCTTCTCTGTGTGGGCCACCCTGTCGACGTCAGGGATGGTCGGCCTCGACATCCCGCCGGGGGTCAAGCGGCTCGAGATCTACGCGGATGGCGATCGACACCGCCTCAACCGGAGAACCGGGGAGGTGGAAGACCCACCGGGGATCAGGGCGGCGAACTCGCTCAGGGAGCGGGCGCAGAGGCAGGGAATTGAGACCGTCATTTTCCCATCACCAGAGCCGGACGACTGGCTCGACGTCTACCAAGCGAAGGTGAGGCACCAACGCCTGATGCAGAGACGATACGGCGAATAAGAACACAGACAGGCTGACACATGACCATCGACATCACCAAGAACATCGAGATCGAGAAGATCGTCCTAGGCGCGATCCTGTTCAACGAGGACTCCTTCTGGGATGTGATCGACATCCTCAACATGGATCTCTTCGCGTCCGAGGATCACCAGAAGATCTACGTCGTGATCAACGAGCTGGCCCAGGACGCTCGCGCCATCCGCCCGCACATCGTCGCCGGCAGAATCGGTTCTCTCTCTGAGGGGAAAGACCCGGAGGCCTACCTCTCGATGCTGCTGCATGTGGCAGCGCGCGAGGAGAACCTCCCGCTTCGGGACTATGCGTTCGAGCTGCGCTCTGCAGCCACGCGCCGCCGGGTGATTGCGCTGGCGGAGAACATGATCAAGACCGCCAACAATCCCAAAGCCGACGCTGACCAGATTGTCGATCGCGCATCCGAGAGACTGGCCGACATCTCGCGCGAGGCGAAGATCGAGCACGAGAGCACGGTGTCCTCAACGCTGGCTCAGATCGTTCACACGGCATCGAATAGCGCGGGCAAGGGAATCGCCCTGGCACCCTGCCTGCGGGGGCTGGAGGAGATGATCGGGTTCTTCCCGCCGGGGTCGCTCGTCCTCTGGGGTGGGGGCCCGGGCTCCGGCAAGACCGCCTTCGCCATGCAGCAGCTCCTCTTCACCAGCACCGCCGACCCTTCCACCCTCTTCGAACTCGAAATGGAAAACACCTCGCTGGTCGCGCGCTCAGTGGCGGGGGACACAGGGGTCAAGTCCAGGGACATCATGCGCGGGCTCAGAGACGAGCAGTTCGAGGCCCTCATCGCAGCGCAGGCAAAGTTCTCCGATCGCAAGCTGCGCATCGTTGCCCCGTCGAAGATGGATATCAACCAGATCCGCAGCCGCGCCTATGCGCACAAGCGGAAGTTCGGCCTCCGCATGCTGGCCGTCGACCACCTCAAGCTCATCGAGCGCCACACCAAGAACCGCATGGACCCAGTCGAGCGCGCCTATGAGAACGCTCGAGACCTCAAGTCGCTGGCCAAGGATCTCGGGTGCGTCGTCATCGCGCTCTGCCAGTTCACCAAGGCAGCCCGTCAGAAGGAGACGCCGGAGCCGGAGATGGAAGACTTCTATGGCGGCTCTCTCGAAGAACACGCCGACCTGATGCTCGCGAATTTCAACCGCCACGAATGGCTGAAAAAGAACCCGCCCCGCACCAACCAAGCGAAGGCGAAGGAAGACCACCAAGCACAACTCCGAATGCACGAGGGGAGAATCGAAGTGTATAAATTGAAGGACCGCTTTGGGACGCCGCGCGACAGGCGCGTGTTCCACTGGGATGGGGCAACCACCCGCTACGCCGACATCGGCGGCTATCAGGCAACCATGGCATTCGATGAGATGCCTGATCTGGATCACGGGGTCTGACCATGAACGACATCCAGGCATTCCCCCATCCGGTACCGGGCGGACAGTATCTCGCCATGCTGCGGCTCGCTCACGAGGCAGAGGCCACCCCCATCAAGGGGAAGGGTGGCAACCCGAGGTTCTTCCCGACCAAGGGCGCGGCCTACGAGGCGCTCACTGAGCAGCTTCTCAGCTACATGCGCGGCAACTATGTGCGCGACGGCGAGGTGGCAGGCAGGACGGCAGCCGAGGTCAACGCCATGTTCAAGGTGGCCCCGCAGCGGGCCAAGACCAGAGTGATCAGCGTCGTCTACAAGAGGGGCAAAGCCCGTGGCCCCAAATCTTGAGAAACGCTTGGTTCGGCACAGCGATCGGACCAATTATGTGGTGTGGGTTCTGTGGGTCATCGGCATGTCGGAGATCAGCATCGCCGAGGTGACAGGCAAGCGGAAGAAACAGATCTCGGGAATCGTCAATCGTTCCCCCTATCCGAACAGGTCGAGCATGACCACGGCGGAGAGACAGGCGGCGCTCGATGAGCTGCTGCTGATCCGGATAGGGGACGATGGGAAGCCGATAGACGGCGGCGTCCTGGACAGGGTGCCGCACAAGATCATCGCCCTTCGGGGCAGCCAGGTTAAGAGGGGCTGACAATGGCAACGGGACAAAGCCTTCGCGATCGGCTCAAAGGTCGCAAGCTGGACGATGAGCGGCGGGGTGTCCTGCCGCTGGTCGCCTTCTACGGGCGAGAGCCAAAGCAGGAGATCGCGCGGAACACCATGTATCGGCAGATCGAGACGGTGATGAATCAAGCGGAGGCCCGCGACATCACGTTCTTTATGGGGACTCGAGGTATCGCCATGGTGGATGCCAACTCGAGCCCGGTCGAATACCTCGTCGCTAAAGGCGAGATGGACTCGAGCCGGGACGAGGAGGGCATGGCAGGGGTGCGCTTCCACACGGCGCTCAAGATCCGCGAGCTCATCGATGGGGCGCAGGTCAAGGTGCTGCGCTCTCCCTCACTGGAGGGCGCCGGAGGGGGCGGGGCGAGCACCTCTGCCGGCGACATCAGGGGCTATCAGCTCGACTGCATGAAGCTGATGGATCTCTTGAAGAAGTCTCTCGAAAAGCCGTGGTTGTGGACGGTGATCGAGCTGGTCGTCTGGAGTGACGACTGGATGGATATCAGGGTCGGGGTGAAGAAGCTCACCCCGAGGCAGGCGGCGGAGCGGAGCGGCACCATTGAGGCGCTGCATTTCGCCCTCGACAATGCCGCCGTTATCCTTGGGTACCTTCCGCCGGAAGATCTGATTTCACGGTGGCCGAGGGGGTGCCCGCGGATGCCGCCACTAATGAAGCGTCGTAGGCTGGTGTCCAGGGATGCAGGCCCGCTCGAATTGCGCTCATAGCCAGGCGCTCCACCTGGGTAAGTTCCCGGCGTCCGTTCGCGGTTTCGGAAGCGGTAAACCTCTTCATATCAAGCAGCCCTCCAGCGACGGAGAGCTGCTTTTTTTCGTTGAAGCCCATGCGGGCTATCCATGTGCGGAAGTCATTCGTAGAGATCATGGTTCCTCTCGGTAATCCTCGGTGATCCGCTCTGCCATTTTAAAGTTCGGCTCGTTGGCCGCGATCATCTTGATGAGGATGTGGATGGAGTGCGGGATGTCCTGCTCGCCGTCGATCCACTTCATGACGCGGTGTTGGGGAACGCCCGCGATCTCGGCGAAGTAGGTGACGGTCAGGTTTGCTTCGTCGATCAGCAATGCCAGCTCGGCGCCGGTCAGTCGGCGATACCCGCCGGCCTTCCTCGTGTCCCGTGTCCTGCTTTCATGCAGGCGGAAGAGCGCTTTGAGCGCAGCATACTCAGCTTCGTGTTCAGTCGGGAATACCTGCGGCTTGCCGCCTTCTCGAACGAGGGCAGGGACAAGGCCGGGTAGTGAGAACTGCGCCTGGAAGCCGCCATGAGTAGGGATCGGGTTAGCGATCGGTCGGGAAGAGGGTTTGTGTTCCACGGTAATCCTTTCTGGTTGTGCTCGCCCCCGCTATTGCAGGGACGAGCCGCAACTTGTCAATTACTCGGTGGTGTCGGAACCCGTGTCGCCGCCAGCGTCGCCGCCGGTATCGCCACCCGTGTCGCCGCCGGCATCATCGCCGTCGGAACCGCCCGTGTCGCCCGTGTCGGAGCCGGTATCGCCGTCGCCGGCATCGCCGCCAGTGTCACCGTCGCCGCCGGTACCGCCGTCGCCATCGCCGTCGCCTGCGCCGGGGTCAGTCGGCTCACCGCCGTTGTCACCGTCGCCATCGCCCGGGTCCGTCGGGTCGGTCGGGGTTTCGCCGTCGCCATCGCCGTCACCGTTGTCGCCGTCACCGTCGCCCGGATCGGTGGGGTCAACAGGGGTTTCGCCATCGCCCGGATCGGTCGGGTCGGTCGGCGTGGGATCGACCGGGACGGGGGTCACCGGAGCGGGGGTAGCGGAGACGGGAAGGACGCTTCCGCCGCCACCAACCTCGGCGCGGCCGAAGCATCCGGCAAAGACCTTGCCTACCGACCAGCCGGGTTCCTGGCACACGGGTGCATCGGGTCCGGCAATGGCGGTGGTAGCGGAGAGAGCAAGGAAGGCGGAGAGAAGGATGGAGTTTCGATTCATGATTTACCTCTTGGGGGTTAACGGCCAACAGCGGCCGGGTCAGGAGCGGGATGCTCCTCACCGGGCGGCTTTCAGCGATGTCAGGGGTGGGGGTGCCTGCCCCGTGGATGGGGCAGGCGGGGGCGTCAGGGCCGGTCCAGGGACCAGAGCTTGGCGGAGACGTAGAGGGGCCAAGCAATGGACGTCAGGAGCGCGCCTGACAGCCTTGTGTCAGCATAGGCGTCGGCGGGCTGGTCCCTGTATGCTGCGCCAAATGTGACGACAGCGGCCACCGCATAGACTGCGATGGCGAGTGGCTTGAATTGTGCGAAGCGCTTCACGCCGCGATGTCCTGGTCGGGCTCGAGGTCGTCAGCCTGCTCGGGTTCGTCCTGCGCCTGCTCGGCGATGATGGCGGTGACGATGCGGGAGATGGATTGCCTGGTCTGGGCGCCCTTGATGCGGTCGAACGCAGTGGCCAGCTTCATCGCCTGGGGAGAGGCCTGCGGCAGCGATAAGGGCGCGCAGCCTGTGGCGGCGGTGCCGGCGAAGAGGTCAGAAATATGGCAACCGAGGGCTTGGCACAGCATGTCGGCCATGCTCGCGGAGATCCTGTTCGCCCCGGATGAGTATTTCTGGAGCTGTTGGAAACTTACTCCGACCCTCTCGCCCAGCGCTTCAAGCGACAGGCCTTTGGCCTTGCGCAGGCGAGCCAGATTGTTGCCGATGATGACGTCAGTCGGATGCGGTGTGTCTTTCATTGTCGTTCTCCTGTTGCAGTTGGTTTCGTCTTGCCCAATAGGCGGCACTCGCCTCTTCGGGGGTGTCGAAGAGGCCGATGTGTTTCTTCTTCACGGTCTTCCATGAGATCCGCGCCGCCCACTTCCCGGATTTTTTATGGAAGTGAGCACCGATGAGCCCGCTCTTGGTGCGCTTGTGCGGCTTGTCCTGTCTCCGCATCCGGGCCGACTTGGTTGTGTCGATCAGGTTGTTGAAGCGGAGGTTTGTGTCGTCCTTGTCGGCGAGGATGACGACGCCGTCCGGCCATTTGCCGGTATGGAGCAGGAAGGCGAGGCGGGTGCAGAGGAGAACCTTGCGGTCAATCTGTATCCGCTTGGCACCACGCGCCGGCTGGCTTCCCGCCTTCTGGCCTTTGACCGCGTGGCTATGGATCGTCACCTTCCAGGTGAACTCTCCGGTCTCGGGGTCGTAGGCGAGGATGCTGGCTATTCGTTCTTCAAGGGTCATGCTCTCCTCTGGTTGAAAAAGAAAAAGGCCCGCTGGGTTAGCGGGCCTGGGTCAGGGACATGGCCAAACATTCGGCCATGGTTTCGTCGTCGATGTAGCGGGTGATCTCCTCCGGGGTCAGCTGCTTGTAGAGGTGGAACGGGCCTTCGTTCGATGTTGGGTTGTTAAGGGACGGTGGCCTGCCCTTCACCTTGACTTCCCAAGAGAACGTGCGGCCGATCGGGTCGTAGCTGATCTGGTGAAACGGAAGCTCGGGGCCTTTCGGATGGATGCGCACGGGCTTCTCCCCTTTGTGGATGGTCAGTTTCACATTGTTGCTGGTCATTCCCCTCCCTTGAATGTGAGTGCCCAGCCTATGCAGGCGGCGTGGTTGTTGTCCGAGACGAAGCGCTTCACCTCCTGCTCTGTCAGCGGTGTGGAGTCGGGGGTGGTGCCCCACCGATAGGTGCGATCGAGGCGGTGGAAGATGATGACCCCATCTGCTGTGACCGCGACGTGTCGGGTTTTCTTGCTGAGTCCCCAGCTCATGAGCTGTCCTCGTAGGTGAGGGAGACGCCGAGGGCTTCGGCCACCGCGCTCTCCTCGATCCGGTCGGCGCTGATCTCAGTCCGGCGCAGGTTGCGGGGCAGGTAGAAGCGGCGGCTTTGCACATAGTAGGCAACGAAGAGGCCGAGCGGCTTCCTTCCGGCTTTCAGGTGCAGGAGAGGCGGGCCTTTGGGGTCGCCGCCCCATGTCCAGTGTTCGAGTGGGTCACCGCGCTTCATGGCTGCTCTGCCAGAATGCCAGCGATGCTGTAGGCCAGGCACTTGGCGACCACCTCTTCCGGCAGCGCCACCTCTGCCTTCTCGACCTGGTGGAACTCCTTGCCCGCCGTGAAGCCGAAGGCGCGGGATGGAACGTGGTAGGCGATGATCAGCTTGTTCGTCTCGGCGGTGAGGATGAGCAGGACATCCCTCTCCATGGGCGACCGCTTTATGCGGGGCATGCTCATGTCGTCTTCTCCCAGGATCTGAGGGTGACCTCCGGCTTCTTGTAGCCAAGGTATTTGATCTGCTCGGCCGTGCCTTTCAGATACTCGGCCTGGTTTCGCACGGTGGTGGTGGCGGTGCCGGCGTCAGGGCTGGTGACCTCGACGCGGTAGGTCAGCTCCACGACAAAGGTGGGCATGGTCTCTCCTGTGCATGGTTGCGGGTTAAGGGGTGGCGCTCGCCGTAATAGCTGCGGCGAGGCATCGTGCGATCTCCTCATTCGTGAGGTATTCGGGAAGCTCCTCGGCGGTGAGGGGCCTCTGCATCCTAGTTGAAACCCAGTTTTCCCAGTACAAGACGAACGCTCTTCTGGACGGGTAGAAGAAGACAGCAGCATTCCGGCGCAAGCGGCCGAGTTGGATGTCCTTCACCTTGAAGGGGCGCGAGGGGCCATCAGATGGCGGAGGCGGAGGGGCAGGACCGAGACCCATCAACTTTCCCTCGTACTCAAGGAGATCGAGTGAGCGATCAGCTCGGCGATGATGCGGTCTGGGATCTTGGCGATCACCGCATCGATGAAGCGCTTGTTTGTGAAGTATGGCTTTATGTTCCGCCCGGCATGCGAGCGTCGAGGCATCAGGAGACGGGTATCCGCTCCGTATCGAATGAACATCTGAATGCCTGCACGTTCGCGGATCATCATGTTGATCCAGAGCACGCGGTCATCAGGATCGTATTTGTCGAGGCTGCAGAATATCAGGCCTTCCAGCCTGTCTCGTCTTTGCATGGATTAACTCCCAATGAGGCGGCAACCGCCTTGGCTTTCTCCTCGTCGGAGAGGAGGGTGACCAGTCTGCTGGCGCTGACTTCCGGCCACATCTGGTAGGTTATCTCTCCATACGAGCCGGCCTTGGCCTTGTTGGTGGCTGTGAAAGCGCGCGTATCCGCCCAGTATGTCAGCTGGTTTGTCGAGAGTTCCTCCCCGTCCCTTGTGAAAAACCACACGAGGTTGAGGTCGAAGAGGATCTGCGCCGGCCCCATCAGGCGGAGGCCTTGGAGGGGGTCATACACTGGGCAACCCCATCCTTGCGACGGTGAGGCGGGCCAGCTCCTCCGGAGGGAGGAGGTCGATCAGGCGGGGCAGGTGCTGCTGATAAGACTGCTCGAAGAAGTCCCAGCCCCCAAGGCCATCACCGCCGCCAATATCGCGGATGCCGACCAAAAACCGTGCGCCCTCCGACTTGAACCGGAGGGAGACACGGCGCAACTTTTCCCCGTCTCCTGCCCAGTAGAAGTCGAAGTCCAGATAGTCGGGGCCGGAGTCCACGTCGAAGCTGTGGAACTCCAGCTCTCGGGCGATAATCTCCTCGTAGCTCACGTCAGCCTTCCTTGGTGCAGATGCTCTTGGCCAGAGAGATGAAGCCCTCGATCGCTTCCATGCACTGCGGGTCTCGGGGCAGCCCGTCCAGCTTGGCCAGGCCAACGACCAGCCTGCATGCGTCCCAGCTGAACGGGTTCCCCGGCTTGCGCATGTCGATCTCGACGCCGTCTCCGGCCCATTCGTCATCGTCATCCTGGTTGTCGTCGTCGGGGCCGTAGACGTGGAGTGTCTGGTCACCCTCGACGCTATCGTCGAACGTGTAGTTGAAGTCGTTGTGGTCGAGCTGCTTTGCCTTCTCGATCGCCTCGTCGTAGCTCGTGGCCTCGACTGTGACCTCGCACTCTCCGCGGAAGGTGGCCCAGAGGCGGACGCCATACTTGCGGAGGATGGGCTCGGGCTCAAGTTCTTCAATCTCATTTTCAGGTGGGAGCGGGATGTTGAAGGCCAGTAAGACGTCCGCCATCTCGGTCTTCGTCGTTACCTCCATGATCTTGACGGCATGCTGCCAGGCCTTCTGGCTGCGGGGATCTTCCGCCTCATAGAATTTGTGGTCGCCGGGTACTTGGTACCCGGTGCCGACCAGCTCGGCGAGGATGTAGCGCGCCAGCTCGTTGGTCTCTTCGATGATCTGCTCATCGGTGCGGGGGGTGGTCATGTCTGTTCTCCTTCAAGCGAGGGGAGGTGGATGCGGAGGTTCACTTTGAGTTCGTTCTTGTCGGTCGCCTCTACCGAGATCTCGTAAAGAGGCGGTTTGGAAAGGACGGAGAGTTCCGCCGACAGTTCCTTGATCAGGCCGAAGGTGACGGGCTTGCCCATGTACTTCTGGACGATGGCCTCGATCTTCGGTTTGAGGGTTTCGGCGAGGAGCGCTTCACCGATGGACATCATCGGCGATCGCCTCCTCGATTGCGGTCACCGTCAGGTCATCCATGCTCTCCTCGAGGAGGTCGATGGTGACGGCTTCGCCATTGCTATCGTGCTCGATGACCTTGAACGCAGTGGCCAAAGTGCCGCGTCTCTGCATGTGGGCGAAGGCTTGCTGTGCAGCTTCGCGAGGGTTGGCGACGTCGAAGATGTCGATCTCCCAGTTGACGAAGTAACTGGGCATTCAAGCCTCCCTTGGTGCCGGCGTCACGCGCACGGCCTTGATGTCCCCGTCGTCGAGTTCGGACGAATACAAGCATTGTTCGTTGATGAGGGTCCGGACTTCACGCCTTGCTTCCGCTGCGCTCAGATGCTCCGGGACTGAAACTGTGACCAGCATAGTCACGCGCTTCTTGCGGGGCATGTCACTCCTCCTTTGCCGTGATGGTGCCGCCGCCGAGGCAAGCCGGGCAGTGAAAACCCGTGTCAGCGAAGGCGCCCAGACCCTTGCAGTCAGGGCAGGGGGACTCCCATTCCGCCGGGTCGTCGTAGTGGGCGATCTCGTCCGGCAGCGCCTGACCTGCATGCTTTGCGCGGAAGGGTACGCAGGTGCCAGCGAAGGCAGCGCCCTGGAAGGTGGCGGACTCGCATTCGATGTCGAGTTGCAGGCAGATGGCGGAGGCGAGGATGTCGGCCGTGGCCTCGACCAGCTGGGTGAACTGCAATGCAAGGGGGTGGCCGGCGTTGCAGAGAGCGTCGAGCATTTCGTCGATCTTTAGTTGGTAGGACAAGGTGGTCTCCTGTTGCCATCAGTGGCGGGTTGCAGAGGGTTAGTCGGAAATGTTGACGAGCTCGCCGAAGGGAACGGAGAGATTGTCGAAGTCCTTGGTCCGGCCATGCACGGCCCAGAGGACAGGCATGTCGGGTTCGTCGCCGTAGTCGCAGACGAAAAGGTCGGTGAGATAGATCGTCGCGACGCCGGTCTGGTACCGATCGCGGATCATCCGGAAGGTGTCGGAGAAGGCAGTGCCGCCGCCACCCTTGGGGTGAAGGTCGAGTTCGTCGCCGGCCTCGAACTCCTCGACGTGCTGCACCTTGGCGTCGGCATAGAGCACCGACATCCGATCGACAGCGCCGTCGCCAAAGGCTGCCCGGATCTCGGCAGCGAAGGCGTTGAGGATCTCGCCGTTGATGGAGCCGGAGGTGTCGACCGCCACAACCAGATGGCTGATGGAGTCGGACACGAGGCTCGGCGTGATGATGCGATGGGGGATCAGCCGGCGGTTGGGCGTCGACCAGGCATAGTCACGGGTGGCGACGCCGTCGATGAACTTGCGAAGGATCGCGCGCCAGTCAACCTTGGGCTGGAGAAGGCGATCGATGAGACGCTGAATGGAACCGGGCAGGGAGCCAGCCTGCGCACCCTCCGCCGCCATGGCAGCGCCGCGAACCTGGGCCTGCAGCTCGGCTCGAGCGTGGTTGACGGCAGCCTCGTCGCTGGGGTCACAGGCATCCTTGATGCCGCCGCAACCGCCGAGATCCGGGCCGGGTTCGGGCTCGATCTTGACGCCGCCGGCCATGGCGTGGCCGTTCTGCTCGATCTCCTGTTGCAGGTGGCGGTAGATCTCCTCCGCGCTCATCCCCTCGAACTGCGCATCGATCAGGCCACCGGCTGGCATCTTGGGCTTCACGCCCTTGGCTTCCTCGAAGGCCTTGGTGAGTTCGAGGTTGATGGCGAAGTCGCAGGCCACATTCCAAAGGCCGGGGTTGCGGTTCTGCCGGCGGAGGTGGTGCTCGAGGGCGTTGTGCATGATCTCGTGAGCCAGGACGAAGATCATCTCAGCCTTGCTCAGGGAGAGGACGAACTTGCTGTCGTAGAACAGATGCTTGCCGTCGGTCGCCATGGTGTCGACCGTTGGGTCGTCGGTGGCGTCGACCTCGAGCAGGTGCATGGAGAGGACGCCGAAGAAGGGCGAGTCCCAGAGCAGCGCGGTGCGAGCCTGGAGAATGTGGTTGGACGCGGAGGTCATGGGTTATCCTTTCAGTGCGATGGCGAGCTTGCCGGTCAGCCGGGCCGCGTTGATGTTGGCGATGTCTTCCGTTCGCAGGTGCTGCTTGAGGATGTTCGAGATGGTGTCGCCGGAGGAGACGGGTGTCGTGTCGTGCTCGATGAACATCCGCTCGTGGACGACGGTCGGCTTCCTGCTGCCGTAGATGACAGAGCCCATCGCCCTGACCTTGCGGCCGAGGCTGTCCTCGTTCTGGTCACCGTTGACCGCCGTGTATTTGTTGGTCTGCGGGTAGCACTGGAGGGTGTAGTGGCAGGTGGTGTAGTCATCGCGGATGACGATGAAGTGCCACTGCAACTTGTCGACGCGACCGTTGCTGGTCTCGAACATCGGCTTGAAGGGGCCGAGCACCTTCCTGAAAATTGGCATGGTCATCCCTTGTAGGTGAGCGCTTTCCCCAGGGCGTCGGCCACGTCCTCGTCAGTGAGGAGGGCTTTGAGGTTTTGCGCGGTGGTCTTGCGGAGATCCACGATGAACTCCGGGTGGACATGGTCCGACTTGAACAGGTCGCCGGTTGCCATCTGCTCGGCGTAGCGCTGAGCGTCATTGTGCTGGACCGTCCGGGCGACGAAGCGCCTGGTCTTGTAGTCGAAGTGGAGCTTCCAGACGTGGTGTCTGCCAGCCTCATCCGTCCCGATGAACAGCCATGACTGCCCGCCCAGCCCGAAGCCATTACGGAACGGGCCGAGCATGTGTTTGATGGTGGCGATCAGCATGGGTCACCTCTGGGTGAGGGAGATACCGATCGCCTCGGCCACGCCGGCATCACCAAGCATGGCCTCGAGCGCCTTGGCTGTGGAGCCTTTGGGCAGCATCGATCGGAGGACGGCAGCCGGGCGATAGATCTCGCCCAGCTCCTTGGCTTTCGTCTTCTCCCAGTCTTTGACGGCGAGGGAGTTGGCGGTGAAGGCCCGTGTTTCAGTGCTGAAACGCAGGCTCCAGCGGCGGAAGGTGCCGTCGTCCTCCATCCCAACGAACTCCCAGCGGCAGGCGTCGACGATGCGGCGCCCGTCCTCGAGGAGGCGCCAGGACTTTTGGTAGCCAATGGGGCCGGTGATCCAGACGACGGCCATGGCTCAGGCCCCGATCGTGACGTCGCGGTTGGCGGCGCACCAGTTGATGAAGGTCATGGTCGAGGTGAGCGAGTTGTCGTGCCGGACGGCGTCGACCATGAACATGATCTGATACTCGCGGGGCAGGCGCTTCATGTAGGTGTAGGCCGGCTCGATGGTGGAGGCGTCCACCTTGCGGGCCAAGGCTGCCGAGAGGGCGAAGCGGGCGCTGGTTTCGGTGGGAACCTCGGTCGACTCCGGCGAGCGGAGAATGCGGTCGATCGACGGCAGCGTCAGGTAGACCCGGAGGAATCCTTCCAGCTCAGCCGCGGGGCCGGGGCCGACGATGCCGGACACGGCCTGCAGCCGGAGGTGATCGTCGATGTTCAGCACCTTGGACACCTGCTCCCAGGAGCGGGGCGTGGGGAATGCCCGGAGATCCTGACCGTCCATCATGTGCAGCAGCCCGGGGCGGAAGCGGAGGAAGGCGATCAGGCGAGGGTCAATGCCGATCGAGTAGAAGTGGTCGACCGAGGTGTCGAGATCGGGCTCGATGTCGATGTGAGCGAAGCGGTTGGCGAGGGCCGACGGCATGCGCTGGGCGGCAGCCTTGTCAGACTGGCGGTTGCCGGCGGCGATGACGCGCCAGCCGGGCGGCAGGGTGTAATCGCCGACGCGGCGATCGAGGACCAGGCCGAACATCGCAGCCTGCATGGAGGGGGCGGCTGCGTTGATCTCGTCGAGGAAGAGGATGCCCTCGGGGCCATCACGTTCAACCTGCGGGAACTCGTCGGGCACCTTCCACTTGGTCGTCTCACCGTGCAGATCCGGCAGGCCCATGAGGGCGACGGCATCGCGGGTCGAGGCGCGGAAGTCGATGACCTTCTGATTGCGGTTGGCAGCGAGCTGCTCGACAAGCGAGGACTTGCCGACGCCGGGCGCACCCCAGAGCATGAAGGGGATGTCGTGCGTGAGGTAGGTGGATGCGACGATGGCTGCGGACTTGAGGTTCATGCTGGTCTCCTGTTGGTTCGCATGATTGCGGGGTTACTTGAACTTCTTCGGCACACCGATGAGCCGATAGCAGAGAAGGACGGCGGCTTGCTCGTCCGTGAGGAGGGGCAGGATCGCATCGTGGATGCGGTCCCGGGGGAAGCGAGGGTAGCAATCGCTTCGAAGGTGGGAGAGGTCATCGGGTGGCAGGAAGTCGAAGAACTGGGCCTGATGTGACGGCGCTGGGCCGTCGAATATCGGGCGCTGTCGTGTCGACATCTGGCCATTGGGAAGGATGAGGACTTCGTAACGCTTGATGTTGGCGTCGTCGTCCTTCCGCATTGGTACCCAGAATTTCAGCCTGTCCCCGGTAAACTGATGGGCATACGGCCCATAGAGAATGCCGGTTGCCATGGCTCAGCCGAGGATGGAGAGCCAGCCCCGGACCTCATCGGAACCGGTGAGGGGAGGGACGCATTCGTGCTGGAGGAAGTGCGTCCGCTTGATGAGATCGCGGACAGCCTGCTCGCCGCCTTCGTCCAGTGCTTTGATGACCGCATCGCGCGGGACGGTGTTGCCATCGGGGAAGGTGTGCGTCTCGCCCTCGTGGATGACGGTGGTGCCGGCGTCGAAGCCGCCGCCTCTGCCGAAGCTGATCTCGCAGGACAGGTGCTTGCGGTCTCGGACGAAGGGCTCGATGTTTTCTAGCTGGCCGCTGTCAACCTCATATGCTTCCGCTTCGATCGGGTCTTCGGTGGCGATCGCCTCCTTGAACAGGGCCATCGCCTCCTCGTTGGTGTCGAGGTTGGTGTCGAGCGCCAGCGCTTCGATCAATTCCTCCGCCTCTTCGATCGACTGCAGGCAGCCGCCTAGTCTCAGGTAGACAGACACTCTGTCGCCCATGGTTGTGTCCTTTCATTTCATGGTGATCGCTATGCCGATGGCCTCGGCCATGGCTTCGGGTGGGAGCGCGGCTTCCATCTCGTCAGTCCATGCGGGGGCCGGGATCATCGGGCCGTTGCCGGACCTCTTCGCTTCGAGGGTGCGGGTGCGCAGGTCAAAGACCAGGAACACCCGCTCCGTCCGTAGCCTGTCGTAGAAGGCCCACTCGATTCTGTTCGAGAACCGAGAGGCGATGTGCTGATACAGGAAGCGATCGGTCACGCGAGGAAGTCGGCGACCTGATCGAGGATGGCCTTGGCCTCGGCTGCCACGCTGCGGCGGAGGTCGGCGCTGCTGCGGAGATCGTCGGCGTCGTGCTCGGCCAGCGGCTTGAGCTTGTCGGCCATGGCTGCGAGCTGCGGGTCGCCAAGGATGTTGAGCGAGGGCAGGATGCCGATGAGATCCCGGACGTTGCCGACGAGGGAGTCGCGGAACTGGCCCTCGGTCTTGTCGCCCGGCTTGGCGGCGGGCTTGTAAGCGTTGAGCCTGTCGACCATGCGCTCGGCCACGTCATGCACCCGGCGGTAGATGTCCTTGATTGCGATCGAGGTGGCCTCGGTCACGGTGTCCTCGATCTGGCGGCGGATCAGGTCAGCCTGGGCCTCGGTCATCTCAGCGCGGAAGTCGTTCGAGGTCGGTACCGGCAGGACGTTGGTCGACATCGAGAACTTGGCGCGCAGCTCAGCCTTGGTGGGGTAGTCGTTCTGATCGAACATCGAGCCCAGCCGCTTCTTCGCATCGTTCACATGCTTGTCGTAGTCGGCGAGGAACTCTTCGACCTTGTCCTCGAACTGCGCCCGCTGCTTGCGGATCCAGCTGGTGTGGTTGAGGTAGGCATCGGAGGACATGACACGCTGCCCGTCGTCGAGCCACGGCAGGGTGCGTTCCAGGAAGCCGGAGCGCGTGGCGCTGACCACCTTGGTGATGCCGGCGAGGGCGTCGGGTGGCAGCAGCAGCTTGTTGACGCGGGAGGCGTCGGCCGCAGCGCTGTGCTTGTCGTTGACTTCCTTGGTGATCGCCCGATCGAGCCGCCGTCCGGACCACTGGCTGATGCTCAGCGAGACGAGGAGCGCGCGGGTCGAGAGGGTGGCGGAGGTCGAAACGATCTTGGTCATTGCGTTCATGGGTGCAGTCTCCTGTGTTGTGCCATGGTTGGCGGGGTCAGTTGATGAGGGTCTTGGCGATGGCCTCGGCCACCTCTTCCTGCGGGGCTAGGTCGAGCATGACCCGCAGGAATTTCTTCGGAAGGTAGGCATGCCACTTCCATGGCTCGGTGGGGTCGGTGTGATCATCGCGGCATCGAGTGCCGCCGACCTCCCGCGTGTCGCTGATCCAGACGAAGAACAAGCGGTTGCGGTAACGCCCAGCCGGGCGGAACACCCACTGCTGCATGTCATCCGCGCCGGGCACGAGGCGGGCTCTCGTCGACAGCTCCTTATTGTAGACGAGCAGTTGTTTCAGGCGCTCGTCTCTCAATAGATTGCCTCCCCGTCCTCATCGAACTTCATCTCTTCGAGATACTGGTCGATGACCTCGTCGGAGGTGAGGTGCTCGTGTTCCTCCTCGAGCAGGCCATACATCCAGTCCATGAAGCGGCGGAGGAGGTCGCTGACCTCGGTCTCGAATGCCTCGTCGTCGAGGTCGAGCTTGGTGCGGAGGCCATCGAAGACCATGTGCTGCAGCTCGTTGCCTTCCTGGATATGGATGGGCATCGGCAGGTCGATGTCGTAGCTCACGCTGTTGGAGTGATAGTACCGGCTATTGTGCTCGACCTTCACGCGAGCTTCGGGGATGAGCTGGTTGCACCGCTCGGACAGGTGGGCCAGGCCGAAGGCGATCTCGTGCAGATCGGCGTCGTTGGGGGCGTGGCCCATCACCTTGGTGAGCGAGGCGAGCGGATCTTTCTCGGGGTACCAGTTGCCCTCGAAACAGGCGCCGTCACCCTGACACCAGAAGCCGGAGAAGTAGATGGCAGGGACGCTCTTGTTCTTGCCGTTCATGAGGGGCACCTGCTTGGTGGCGATGCAGATCCCCATCATGTCGGCGATCTTGTCGAAGTCCTCGTAGCTCGAGTCCCACCAGCCATCGTCGGGGTAGTTCTGGCGGTAGTTGTCGCGGGCCTTCTCCTTGGCCCGGTCGGACAGTTCGTCGAAGCTGAGCTCGGTCTGCTTTTCCTCGTCGTCCGGGATGGCGATCGATACTGCGATGTTCATGGTGGTCTCCGGGGGCGCATGGTTGCGGGGTCAGCCGAGGTAGGCGTCGCGCGGGGTGAGGTCGAACTGCTTGCCGAGTTCATAGGTGATCTCGGTCGGGGTCTGGCCTGCCTCCATTGCGGCGGTGATGTGCTCGGGGTGGTCGGACACGAGGTCGCCGTATCCCCACTGGCGCTCGGCCTCGGCGCGGCAGGCCTTGATGTAGTCGTCGGCCGTCATCTCCTCCTTGTGGAAGAGGCGCTTGCCCGGCTCGACCGTGGCCATCTCAGCCGTGATCAGGACGTTGACCAGCTCGTCGATGTTCGGGTCGTAGCGGCCATTGTTGTACTGGTTGTCATTGAACAGCGCGTTCCAGTCGAGGTGGCGGCAAACATCGGGCACGAACTCCCAGTCGTAAGCGCCGGTGAACTCGTAGCCGAGAGACTCCATGTGCTTGAAGGCGCGGTCGCAGATGTCGCCGGCTTGGACCGCGACCATTCGCATGGCTGACCATCCGAACCCTTCGAGCAGTTCCTTGTAGGGTTCCTCGTCGCGGCTCTCGATGATGTGCTCGAACACGCAGAGGGCGCCCTCAACCTGGGCATAGTCGAAGCTCTGGGTGTCGGCGAAGCGGGCCTTCTCACCCTTGTCTGGGTAGACGTCGCCGGGCTTCACCTCATGGACGAGGCCGATCAGGTCGACCTCAGCGGCAACGTCGGCGGCGAGATCCTTGGTGATCTGGGTGGCGATGTCATGGGTGGCGGTGGTGATCTTGGCGCGGACGATAACTTCGCCGATGAACTGGGCCATGGGTGTCTCTCTTGTGCATGTTTGCGGGTAGTGGGGGGCGCTTCCCCTTGCGAGGGCAGGCAGGGAAGCGCGTTGTTCCTGCCGGTGGGCTACATGGTTCACCTCCTGTTTAGTGGGACGATAGACAGCCGCATGGGGCAACCGTGTGGGGGCACGGCTGCGGCTGAAAGGGTTAGAGCTTTTCCCAGGTGGGGCGACCGTAACGACGCGGCTTGCCGCTCTTCCAGACCACAAGGATGCCGGTGTTGCAGTAGGTGCCGGACTCTGCGAACGAGCCAGCGGGTAGGTCTGACCATTCTGCGCCGAGCTTTTCCATCAGGTCGCGGAAGGCGATCGACTTCTTCGTCTCGCGAAACTCGGTGCCCGCCGACATGATGGCGACGAGCTGGCCCTCAGGTTTCAGGAACTCGAAAGCGTGCATCACATGGTCTATGTCACGCTCGCGGTCGAACGGCGGGTTCATCACCACTCGGTCGTAAAGGCGGGACGGGTCGGGCTTGACGGTGAGGAAGTCAGCGCAGGTCACCCTATTGTAGATGCCTTCCGCCTCCAGCTGGTGGGCCAGGTGCGGCTGGATCTCGATGCAGTCGACGGCGTGGTCGAAGCGGTGGTCCTTGAACTTCTCGCGCTGCCACTCTGCCAGATCGTTGCCGACGGTGGCTGCGCGGCGGGCCAGTTGGCCGGTGCCGGCGGACGGTTCGAGGATGCGCAGGCGATCGTTGGTTGCGGACTGCCAAGTGTTGAGCTTGCGGAAGACTTCTTCGGCTGCCGCGTCCGGCGTGGGGAAGAAGCCATAACGCTTGGCGGGTGTGGTCTTCACATCCTTGAGCGGATCGGCTTCCTTGGTCATGCCATCGCCCAGCGTTTCCCCGTAGTGCTCGGCGAGGATCTTGTTGATCCTTTCCACCAGATCCTTGCGAGTAAACCAGAGGTGGGCGTTGCCGTTCATGAAGATGCGCACCTTGAAGTATGCGTTCTCATGCTCAGACCGGGCGCGTTCGAAGTTCCGCCGCTCGCGATAGATCTTATTGGCAATGCCGTAGAACCCGGCGTGATCGGCGTTCCCCTCCAGCACTCGGAACGCCCGCTCGACGTCACTCAGACGGTCGGCGCGGTCGCTCGTTGTACTGAAGTAACCGTCGCTGTTGCAGAGGTAGTCGAGGATCATGCGTGAGCCGACCTTGAACCCGTCGTGTGAGCGGAAGCGGCGGTCGAGCTTCGAGAAGACGTTGACGATGCCGCGCCGGAAGATCATCTCCGCGTCCGCCTGAAAACGTTCGAGCGTGGCATAGACATTCTCGGGGGTGACCTCGGGAAGCATGCGGTCGATCTCATCCTGATTGATGATCTCGCCATCTCGGCCGCGGCGCTCGGGGACATACCGCATCTGCGATCGAAGCTGATCCTTCGCTTCCTTGTCCATCAGGTTTTCAATGCCGGTGTGCTGGATCACATGGGTCCACACGGTAACGTCGATCAGGCGCTTGGCTGTGCGCAGGTAGATGTCGCGATCGGGCAGGCTCACCGCATTCGAGAACGACTCCACCTCCTGATTGAGGTTCGAGTAATAGCCGGGCTTGCCCGGAGCGGCCCCTTCCCAGAGCTTATGGGCTTGGCGGATGGCGTCGGACGCCTCCTCGATCTTCTCGAATGCGTTGCTGAATTGCTTGATTGCTTGGTCGCGGAAGGCGCAGATCTGCTCGACGGTTTGGCGGGTGACGATAGCGTTCATGGTCATGCCTGCTCCGAATAGGCGGAGCGCTCGGCCCACTCGATGATGTAGCCGGCGCAGGCGGCGAGGGCTGCGGCCAGGACGAGGACGAGGATCGCCACCATCAGGACGAGGGTGCGAAGCGGGGCGGCGGGCGGTGCCTTGGTCATGGGCTCGAGCCGGACGACGGTCGGGCGTCCCTCGACTTGAAGGCGGGCGGGCAGGATCTCAACAGGCATGGGTGTTTCCTCGTTTGCCATGGGTGGCGGGTTAGGCGGCGCACTCGAACAGGTCGGGTGTCTCCGGGCAGTGGTAGGAGAGGGTGCCGAGGGACAGAGCCTCTGCGAACGGGTAGAAGGCATGCGGGACAGAGGCGACGATCTCGGCGAACTCGTCGGGGTGGTTGACGCGCCAGTGTGCGACGGCCTCAAGGTCATCCTCGATCCAGTCTGCAAGCGGCTCGGCGCGGGCCTCGGTGCGCTCAGCCTCAAACTTTTTCCAGTCGACGGCGTTGCTCCAGGCGCGGTGAAACTCTGACTCTTCGGCCATGGCGGTGGCGCACTGGTTCTCGATCTCCTCGACGCCGTAGAGGGGCAGGCAGGCGGTGAGCAGGCGCCAGCAACTGTTTTGGCACCAGTCGGTCAGCGGGGAGGCCAGCTCTTCGTCGGGGTCGTGGCCGTCGTCGTCGATCAGCTCGCGCAGGCGCTTGTGCCAGTCGATGCGGGACCGGATGAAGAGCAGCTCGACCACGGGCAGGGGGATGGTCGCGTGTATCCAGTCGGTCTGGGTGGTGTAGTTGCCACGCGCGGAGGTGAAGGTCTTGAGCTCCAGCCCCACGGTGTCGCGGTCGTAGGTATGCGGCACCATGGTTTGCGTCTTGTAGCAGTAGCGGGTGCCCTCGGTCGGGACGGACAGGCCCATGGCCTCGCCGAGGATCGCGTCGAACGTCGGCACGAAATCCTTGGCGATGGCCTCGCGGGCGGCATGCTGGTCGGTGACCTTCGACAGGATCTCGTGGAGCTTTTCCGCGTCGAGGCGCAGGCGCTCGGGCCACCATGCCTCCTGCTCCTTGTCGCTCTTGTCATGGTTTTCGGTGCGGTACTCGACGAAGGAACTCTCCTCGTGGTCCAGCTCGTGCGACCAGACGGTCTCGTAGAACCCGGAGAAGGGCAGGCGCACGTCGAGGCGGGGCGCGGCGGGCGAGGTGTCGATCATGTCGGTCTCCATGGGTGCCATAGGTGGCGGGTCAGTCTGGGTCGGGCAGGCCGACCTTGGTGATTGCGAGGATCGGGACGGCTGCGGCGGGCGATGCCTGCACGGCGACCATGCGCGCGGTGATGAAGCGGTCACCGCTGCCCGATTTGACGGCCATCGCCTGAACTTGGCGATCCAAGGGGGTGCTGTGTTCGCGCGGGTCGTCGAGATACATGGTCTCTCCGGGGCGCAGAGCGGCGAGCTTCGAGGCCAGGGATGTGGGGCTCTTTGCGCGGGTCTTGGCCATGATCATGCGGCGGGCTGGCAGGCGGACGGGTAGGCGACGGCGAGCGCGGCCTCGAAGGTCAGGCGGGTGCGCTGATACTCCTCATAGGCGGCGCGCAACGGGCTGCCCTCTTCACCCTGGGCGCGGTCGGTGTAACGGACGTCACCGGCCCACTCGCGAGGGTAGGCGGCGCGGATCTCGGCCATCCAGCGCTCGTCAGCGGCGGCGTGGGCGGCGTGGGCGTCGTTGAAGGTCATGGGGAGTCCTTTCGCAAGAGTGATGCGGCGGTGCAGAGGGCGATTTGTTCGGGGGTGAGCTTGTCGATGTAGGGGCGGGCGCGCGGTCCTGTGATGGGATTGCATCCGTGCCCGTATCGGCCCGTGTAGAGGGTGAAGCCGCGATCCCGGGGGTCAAAGATGATGTATCTGTTGCTCTCTCGGTCTTCGAACCCGACGAGATAGCCGACCCTCATGTTTTCGATGGCGGTGAAGGCCATGGGTCACCGGATCGAAATCGAGAACGTGAAGGCGACGGGCTCCGCCACGCGGCCGATCGGCAGGGGGCGGGGCGTGGGCTTGCGACGGGTGCGCGGCTTGGCCGGTTTGGGGCGGCGAGGCGGCACGGGGGCGAGCTTTGGGATGTATGCGGCCCACTCGTCGACCACGGGCGCAGGCGCAGAGGCCACGGGCGCGGATTTGACGGGGTGCGGGGCGCCGAAGGGCTTGCCCGTGTCAGCGACCGTCGGGGCGGGCGCGAGGCGGACGATGGCGAAGATAATCAGCGCCATGGTCGTGATCGGGGCGGGGCGGATCACGGGCGCATCCACCGGACTTCTGACGGGGCCAGGACGCGGGTGCTGGTGCGCGTGGCGGAGGACTCGTCGCGATCCATGATGATTGCGCCGTCGGTGGACAGCATCGCGATGGCTTGGCCATTGGCGAGGGCGGAGCGGCGCATTGCGCCTTGCCATGTGCGGACACCGAGGGCGGGGGCGGCGGCTTGCCACTGGGAGATGGTGCGCACGGCGGGGGATTGCGGGTCGAGGCGGACCATGGCGCACCTCAACCGATCGAGGACAGGCGGAGGCAGGGGGTGCCGTCCTCGGCCAGAAGCGTGGCGGCATAGGCCAGCCGGTCGGATGCGCGCGGGAGGGCGAGCGAGACGAAGGCGTCGAGGTCGAGGTCGAGGCCGTCGTCATAGTGCGGATCGAGCAGGGGCGCGACCTGACGGTGACGGTCGTCGGGGGCATAGGCGGACTTCACCCGTGGCATGGGGCGGATCTCCTTTTTCGCATGGTTGCGGGTTAGCGGGCGGCGAGCGCGTAGACGATACGGGCCAGGCCTTCGGCAATGGTGCCGACGGGCGTGTCCATGAGCAGGACGAGGGCCATGATCGGCAGGCAGGCGAGGGCGAGCGAGACGGACGGATGCGGGGCCATTGGTCACCACGTCGCGGCGGCGAGGGCCGGAAGCATCCGGCGACCAAGCAGGGGCGCAATGCGACCGATCAGGTACGCACGGGCGAAGGAACCGCACACGATGCCGGACTGGCGGCGGTTCTCGACAAGCCAGCGTCGGGGCGCGAGGGGGCGGATACGCATGGGGGTGGATCTCCGTTGGGGCATAATTGCCGGGGTGGCCGTGCGGCCATGGAAAGGCGGGGCAGAACCCGCCCTTGCATAGGCGCACGAAAGGGGGCGACTAGCGCCGCCCCCCCTGTATTACCGTGAACCGGTCCCCCTTTCAGGCTGCGACCAGATCGAGCTGCGGGGCTTCCTGCGTTGCGACCGGGGCAGGCTTGGCCGGGGCCTTGGCCTTGGCCGGGGTCTTCGCCGTGGCCTTGGCCTTGACCATGTCGACCACGACGGCGCGCTTGTGGTGCTGCAAGAAGGCAGCCAGCGCCTTGGCAAGGGCGAGATCTTCCGGCGTGGCGGCTTCATCCTTGATCGTCTTCGCCGCCGCGTTTTCCAGCCGTTCCATGAGGGTCTTCGCCGTCTTGTCGCCGCCGGTCTTCGCCGCCTTTTCATAGTCGGCAGGTGCGACGGACTCCGCCCCCGGAAGATCCGACTTCTTGCCCTTGGCAAAGGCGAAAACCCGTTCCTTTGCGTCATAGGTCACCTTGCCGTAGGCCACGGCCCACAAGACCAGACCGCGCCGATAGTTGGCCGGGGTGACGGACAGAAGGCCGTTCAGGTGGACGACGTCCGAATGCTGCTCGACATGGTGAAGGCAGGAAGTCGCAAGCTGATGTTCACGTTCCTTGAACGTTTCGACCTGAGCCGCGCGGCCCTTGATAGCCGATGCAAGAGCCTTGCCGGTGATGATGGTGAATTTCGTCATTGTCGTTGTTTCCTATGTGGCATGATTGCCGGTTGAAGCCCTTGGCTTCCCTAAGCCCACGGCGCTAACCGTGGGCTTAAGACTGTCAAGGTCACCAGTTATGAGGCTTCACCCCCCTTTCATTGCAAATCCGGTTCGCTTCCCGCTTGCCGCTAACCGCGACCTTTTCCGCATTGTTGAACGCTTCCCCGGTGCAAGGTGCATCGCAGATAGTGAGAACAAAGCCGCTTTTGGTCTTGTTTAGATAACCGATCATTTCCGTTTCCCTTCGTTTCAACGCCTAAACCGCCTAACCGGCTTAGGTCTTGAAACGTGAAAGACCGGCCAGATTGCTCTAGCCGGTCTTAGAAACTTGTTGCACGTTTTGCCGATTGGTTTCCGTTCTGCTCAATTCGATACGTGCTAACGAATTGTTCACAGAACTATCTAGCCGCGGCTAGGGACTTCCCTATGTTGAAAGGCGTTTTTTCGAAACTTCAAAAGGCTATTGCCTGCCCTGTATTGCCAACCGTGGTTATCTATCTTTCCGTCAATCATCTCGCTTGTAGTTCGCATTTAGAGCGAACGTCAATACCCTGTATCTCTTCACAGGTAAGGTTGCCTATACAGTCACCGCCGTTCAGCCGGTTAATGAACCGGCCTTATCGTGTCTTCCATATAGATCTCAGATCCGGAACATTTGATAATGTGCTATTATTAAGTCATCCCGCTACATAGGGACCGCAAAGCTAACTTTGCCAATGACCGGTGCATTGATACCCAAGTATCTAACCCGCCTTTTCACTCAAGAGGAAAACCTTACGGCAAACCCCCGTCACTACATGGCGGATCTGAGACCCTGATACCTGCTTGTCAAAGAACCCAAACCGCAAGGCCGAAACCCCGGAACCGGTTTGTCAGTCACCAAAATTTCGTTTGGCTTGCCCCCTTCATAAATGCGGTATGCATTGCCGTCAATACGTTTCGCTTGAAAAACATACGTAACGAATTGACCGAGAACCTAAGCACCTGATTTGATTGAAATAAATCTGCATGCTTGCTACACCTGAAAGCCAGCCAAGCCAAGCCAGAAAAGCCAATGAAAACAGGCAGGCAATCGCCAGGTACGCTAACCGGCCTCTATTCAGATTGAATTACCCTATTCGGCAAATCACCCAAATCACCCCGCATTAGCAGGTCTAAACCCGCCGGATTTAGCGCCGTTGACGTTTCAACCGCCGCGAGTCTAAAAGCGAATCAATAACGGCGAATCTCGACTAGAAACCGCCGCCGATTCTCCCCCGACATTGCCAAGCCTGCCGCCGCATAGCGTGGCCACGGCGCACCATATCCAGCCCCTGTCGGTAACCCCGGCGGGGGAAGGGGGAAGCCGTGGCCAGATCCTGCCAGCCGACAAAGCCCCGGCGGGGGTGCCCAGAAGAGGCAGGCAATAACCCGCATAGCGTCGCCAATATCTGCCAGCCGGTGACAGCTGGCCAGCACCTGCCAGCCCTTCACAGTCCGCCGCTTGTCTCCGCCCCCCACGGGGGGAAGGAAGGGGGAAGCCGTGCCGATAGGCAGGGAAGGGGGGAAGCGTACCCCCGGCCATGTCCTGCCGCCTGCCTGCCTGCCTGCCGTCGGTCTAGCGTGGCCACGTCCTGCCAGCCTGCCAGCCTACCGCCTGCCTGCCTGCCGTCCACCCCTGCCAGCCTGCCGCCGGTCACCCCCTGCCGCCGCCTGCCGCCATGGCCACGCCTGCCGCCTGCCTAGCCTGCCAGCCAGCCCCCGCCACCCCTGCCGCCCATGGCCCGCCGCCCCTGCCTACCCCCCGGCGGCCTTAGGTTCTTCGCCCCCCAGACCCCCCGACCGCGGGCGAGCGGCAGCGCAGCATTTGAGCGATTTCGGTGTTTTCAATTTCAGGCTTCCGATTCCTGGATCCGGGGCCGGCCGGGCGAGGAATGGATTTGCTCAGATCGCGCAACGAAATGGGGTGATGCCACCGGGCGGATAGAAACGAAATTCCAATAGGCCACCGGTACCGGGGCGATCTGTAGAACAAACCGGTCGTTTGGTGGGTGGCCGGTTGCATGCCGATGGAGGGCTGAAACGTGTACGTTGTACGGAGCGGCTCCAACCTTTTGCTGGTCACCAGGATGGCTCGAGCTGCAGAGCAGTTGGCATCCCCCAGAGCGCAGCGAGAGATGTACCGGGGCGTTGTCGACGCCGGCCGAAAAATGAAGACGGTGGTCCAGAAGACGGTCACCAAGCAGATGAACCTCAAGGCCGGTCAGTACCAGTCCTATGTGGTGGCCAACACCCGGGGCGTCGGTCGGCAGGGCATCCTGGCTTACGACATCTTCTCGGTGAAGGGCGGTATCCGGGCCGAGAACTACAAGGGCCTCCGGTCGGTCGCTGTTAAGTCCAGGCTAAACAGCAAGATCCAGATCAGCGATCGAGGCTCGGTCAGGTCGGACGTCTGGAACAACCCACGCATCTTCAAGCGATCGTTCGCAACCAAGGGCGGCTTCTACATGATGCGCTCCAGGGAGGCGGGGGTGAAAGCCCCTCGAGTCCTTTGGACCCATGACAGCCGATCCTGGCAGCCTCGATCGGCAAGAGGCCGGTTCGCATCGACGGGCACCGGGCCGAAGTGGGGCAAGATCCGCCGGCTGTTTGGTCCGGCTCTCCGAGAAGAAATCCCAGATGGCGACTCCGCCTCGATCTTCATGGCGCAGGCTCCGGCCGTGCTCGAGGAGGCCGTGACGAAGCGCATCACCAAGCTGATGAGGTTCTGATGGCGAAGGCGCCAGCCCCCAAGACGAAGCCGAAGCCGAAGGCCAAGGCGGCGAAGGCCATCCCGGTTGCAGAGCAGATGCTCTCTCAGATCGACATGGCGGCGGTCCTCAAGATCTCGTCGCGCTTCCTTCGAAAGCTGCAGAGCGACGGGGTGATCACCGCCGAGAAGGGCAAGTTCCATGTGGCCAACACCGTCCGGGCCTACTGCGATTTTTTGAAGGACGGCAGCGAAAAGAAAACCGGTAGCGCCAGCATCGACAAACTCAGGGACGAGAAGACCCTCGAGATCCGGATGGCCCGTGCCCGCAAAGAGAGGGAGCTGATCCCGCTCGAGGAGGCTGACGGCGTCCTCCAGGAGATCGTGGGTGACTTCAACGCCTACCTGTCGGGCTTGCCTGCCGAGATAACAGGGGTGCCGACAGAGCGGCATAGGCTCAATGAAATCATCGATCGAGGACGGCTCCGATTGGCAGATCGCCAAATCAAACGTCTCCAAACTCTTCGAGTCGGCAGCGAGGCTTCTGAGGCCGAGACCGAGGACTAACCCGGTCCAGTGGGCGAGAGAGAACCGGACCTATCCTTCGACATCCGGCAAGCCCGGCCCGAGAGAGCCGAAGGTCACGCCCTACATGATCCCGTTCGCCATGGCGGTTCATGCCAAGACGCACAAGCGCGCCGTCATGGTTGTGTCGGCCCAGTCGGGCAAGTCTGAAACCCTGCTCGACATCATGGGTGAGCGCCTCGACACCTCGCCGGTACCGATGATCTATGCCGGCCCGTCCCGCCAGTTCCTGGTGGAGCAGTGGGCTCCGCGCATGGAAGACCTGATGCAGAACACCTGCCTGGTCGACCGGTGCGCTCCGAAGAGCAGGCAGAAGGTAACCCGCAAGCTGATCAACGGTGTGCCGGTTCGTCTGGCCCACGGTCGATCCTCGACGGCCCTCAAGTCCGACCCGTTCGGCCTGGCGCTGACGGACGAAGCCGACGAGATGATGGCGCAGCTCAACGGTCAGGGTAACCCGATCGGCCTGATCGACGCCCGCGGCGATAGCTACGCCGACTTCGTCCATGCCATCACCTCAACCCCGAGCTTGGGGAGCACCGATGTGGAGCGCGATCCCGAGAGCGGTCTTGAGTTCTGGGCCGACAGCGACCCGGAGGAAATCCAGTCGGTTATCTGGCGTCTCTGGCTGACCGGCACGAAGTACCATTGGGCATGGCCGTGCCCTCACTGCGGCGAGTTCTTCATCCCGAGGTTTCAGTGCCTGGGGTGGGATAAGCCGGTCGACGAGCACGGCAGAGAGATGCCCTCCAGCGCCTCGTTGGCCAAGCGCACGGCTCACCTTGTCTGCACCAACGGGTGCGTGATCAAGGAGAACGACCCGGTCACCGTGACCAACTCGAACTACCTCGCCAAGGAATGGATGAACGAGCACGGCGTCTACGTCGCGCCCGGTCAGAAGATCCTGCCCGGTGGGATTGTCGACGGCCTGCCGCCTGAGAGCACCACCATAAGCTTCTGGGTTTCAGGTCTCTGCTCTCCCTTTGTCTCGTGGGGTGAGCGCGCCTCACGCTACGTTGAGGCCGTCCGATCGGGTGATCCGAACGCTATCCAGTCCGTTAAAAATCAGGGCTTTGGCGAGCTTTACTCACCCGGCGGTGGAGCGGTTCCCGAGTGGGGCGAGGTCATGGACCGCGCGCTGCCGGACTACCGCATGCGGGAAGTGCCAGAAGGTGTCCGCCTCCTGACGCTCACCGCCGACGTCCAGAAGGACCGGATCTATTACACGGTTCGAGGGTGGGGAGCATTCGGCACGTCCTGGCTGATCGACGCTGATCAGCTGTACGGCCCGACCGAGGAGCTCGATGTCTGGAACGATCTGGCCCAGGTGGTCACCGGCACATACGACGGCCTGCCCATCCGGCTCGCCCTCGTCGACTCCGGCTTCCGCCCCGGCAAGAAGTTCCTGGTACCGGAACACCGCGTCTACGCCTTCGCCCGTCGGTTCCCGAACCTCGTCCGAGCGACGAAGGGTTCGTCGACCACGATGCGGAAGCCGATCGTCAGCAGCAAGATCGACGTGAAAATCGACGGCAAGGAGTTCAAGCAGGGACTCGAGCTACTCCGCCTGGACACCGACTATTTCAAGTCGTGGGTCCAGCAGCGGGTGAGGTGGCTCGACGATCAGCCCGGAGCTTGGCACCTGCCGGAGGACATCACCGAGGACTACTGCCGGCAGATCGTCTCGGAAGCCCGGACCCGTGCCCCTGGGGGCAAGGTCAAGTGGGTCCAGAAGGCGAGGGACAACCACTACCTCGACTGCGAGGCCATGCAGGGCGCAGCCCAAATGATCCTCAACCTCGGCAAGCTTCGAGACGGGCCGGCTAGACGCCGCGCGCCGGAGCCCGAGCCACAGCAACAGCAACAGTCCACTCCGCCTCCCGCCAAGCGAAAGCCTGGTGGGGGCTGGATGCAGGGCAGCGGGAGTATCTGGGGATGAGCAATCCTTTCCTCGACGAACTGTCGCCGGAAGAGAAGCAGGCGTTCCTCCGGGATCTTGCCGAGGCCTACTACTCCGGCGCGTCTCGTGTCCGCTTCCGAGAGCGTGACGTCACGTATCGGTCGATGGACGAAATGAAAGCCGTGCTGGACGAGCTGACCACAGCCGTTCGCGGGAAACGCCGCAAGCACGTCATCTTCACCACATTTTCAAGGGGGCGCTGATGGGGAATCCCCTTGATAAGCTGATCGGTTGGTTCAACCCGGAGGCCGGCGCAAAGCGCATGGCGAGCCGTCGGAAGATGGAGTTGCTGGGTGGCACCCGTGGGTACGAAGCGGCCAAGAACGGAAGGCTCAGCAAGAACTGGGGCAATTCGCGCGGTACAGCGGATAGCCACGTTGCCCGTGACGGGGCGACGCTTCGTGCTCGATCGCGCGATGCTGTCCGCAATAATCCGCTCGCGGCAAAGATCGTAACCACCCACGCCGACAACCTCGTCGGCCCCGGCATCATGCCTCGGGCCAAGACGGGGAACCCGACCTGGGACCAGTTCATCGACCAGCTCTATGCCGAGTGGGAAAAGGTGGCGCACGTTGAGGGCACCACCGGAGCCAACGGCTCGGTCTACACCCTCGCTCGAATGATGGTGCAGGACGGCGAAGGCTACCTGCGCCGCCGCCGTCGTCGCCTCACCGATGGGCTGCCGGTCCCCCTGCAGATCCAGGTGCTCGAGACCGAGTTCTGCGACTGGAACAAAAACCAGCTGCCGAGCAACGATACCAACGCGATCGTCGATGGCATCGAATACGACCGCATCGGCCGGCGCCGGGGATACTGGATGTTCCCAGCGAACCCGGAAGGCGGTCGCATGACCTACGGGCAGTCACTCGTCAGCTCCTTCGTGGACGCTGCCGACATCGCCCATATGTTCGAGCCTCAGACGGCGCAGAGCCGTGGCGCTCCTTGGACTTCTCCGGTTCTCAACGAGATCCAGGAACTCAAGGACTACGAGCTGGCTGAAAACGTGCGCAAGCGCGCAGAGGCCTGCAACGTCGGCGTAGTCATCCCCGGCGATGACGACGACCTCGGCGAGGATCCCAACATCGGCCTCGACGAGACCCAGACCGGAGACGGTGACGCCGTCCAGATGCGGGACATCTACGGCAATCCCTATGAGCGGATGGAGCCGGGCATGTTCCTGGTCGCCCATGGTGGCCGGGATGTGAAGTTCAACACGCCTGCCATCTCGGCGGGCATCGAGGCTTACATCCGCACCCGGCATCGCAGCATCGCGGCAGGCGCTCGCCTTCCATACGAGCTGATGACCGGGGATTTCAGCCAGGCCAACTTCGCATCCGGCAAGCTGGGGCTGCTCGCATACCGGCGCTTCGTCACCGACATGCAGTGGCACTTCATCATCCCGCAGGTGATGGAGAAAATCTGGGGCTGGTTCATTCAGGCAGCCAAGGAAGCCGGGAAGATCCCGTTCGACCTGGTCGTCAATGTCGAGTGGGAACCGCCGGAGTTCGACGAGATCAACCGCCTCGACGAGGCACGGGCTGATCTCCTCGAAATGCGCATGGGCAAGCGCTCGCCGCAGGAAGTGATCGGCAAAACCGGTCGCAACCCAAAGGAGGTTCTCAAGGAGTTCAACGAGTGGTTCGCGGAGGTGGACAAGACCACCTCGGGCCTCGTCTTCGACTCCGATCCTCGGAAGGTCTCAGCGCAAGGCCAAGCCCAAATCACAACGCAGAGCACAGGAGACGGCGATGCCGAAAGCTCTTGAGGAAACGATCCGTATTCCGCGGAGCTTCGCTGACGTCGAAGTTCGCAAGGATACGGTCAACGAAGCGGAGCGCACGGTCGAGGTCGTTTGGACGACTGAGCACCCTGTTCGCCGCCGCACCTGGAACGAGGGGGACTACATGGAAGTCCTCGCATGCGACCCGAAGGCGATCCGGATGGATCGGTTCCGGGGTGGCATGTCCCTCCTCGATTCCCACGACAACTGGTCTATGGCGAACCGGCTCGGAACCATCGTCCCCGAATCCGTCCGCATCGAAGGGAAGAAGGGCTACGCAACGGTGAAGTTCTCCCGGAGCGGCCTGGGCGACACCCTTTTCCAAGACCTTCTGGATGGCCACCCGATCCCAATTTCGGTGGGCTACCGGATCCACAAATTCGAGAAAGCCGAGGGCAGCGACAAAGCTCTCCCGACGTTGCGAGCAACGGACTGGGAGCCGCTTGAGATTTCCGCTGTCCCCATCCCGGCGGACCCGAATGCCTACACTCGTTCCGACGACGAGCGCAGGCGAGAAGACAGCTACGAGGTCGTCCTGATCCGTCAGGCCGATGACGAAGTCCAAGAACCCGTCCGCGAAGCGGCACCCACAAAGGAGACCCCCATGAACAAGCGCGCAGCCGCCAAGACCCTCAAGGGCAAGGAACTCGAAGTCCTCGCCCTGGGCGCAGGACTGGTCCGCAACGAGAACGAAACCGACGACGCGCTGAGCAAGCGCCTCCTCGAGGCCTACGACGAGGAAGACCGCGTCCGGGCCGAGGGCGAGGCTGCAGCTCAGCGCGCTGCGGAACTCACCCAGCAGGCTCAGCAGACCCAGCAGACGCAGTCCCGCAACGAGCAGACTCAGCCGGTCAACGGCCTGACCACTGCCGACGTCGACACTGCCGTCCGCGCTGCACAGGAGCGGGAGCGCAAGCGCGCCTCCGAGATCTCCAGCCTCGCTCGTGAAGCCGGCGTTTCCGAAACGGAAGACTTCGTCCGCACGGCCATCTCCACCGGCCAGGACACCGACGCCTTCCGTGCCGCTCTGCTCGATCACCTGATCAAGCGTGAGAACACCGCGCCGACCTTCCCGATCTCCAGCACTCGCGGCATGCGCGATGCGCAGGAAACGACCCGTGGCCTGATGGTGAACGCCATCATGCACCGCTCCGCCCTGACCCAGACGCTGATTGCCGGCGCTGAGCTTTATCGCTCGATGTCGCTGGTTGACATCGGCCGTGAGCTGCTGATGCAGCGCGGCGAAAACTGGCGCGGTGCTCCGGTCGACATCGTGAAGCGTTCGCTGCACTCGACCTCGGACTTCCCGATCATCCTCGGCGAAATCACCCGCCAGACGATGATGAACGCCTACACCCTCGAGCAGGAGCAGAACACGTTCCAGCTCATCGCAAGCCGGAACGTCATGCCGGACCTGCGTGAGGTGAAGGTGCTCGAGATGGGTAACGGCCCCGAGCTCGAGGAACTGACCGAGAAGGGCGAGTACCGCCGTGGCACGATCAAGGAAAGCCAGGAAGGCTTCTCGATCCGCCACTTCGGTAAGATCATCGGTCTCACCGAGGCCATGATCATCAACGACCAGCTCGGCGCGTTCGCGAACGTCATCGCCAACTGGGGCCGTGTCGTTGCTCGCCTCGAGGGCAACATCGTGTGGTCGGTCGTTCTCGACAACATGAAGCTCAAGAGCGACCAGCTGGAACTGTTCCACGCCAGCCGCGGCAACCTGGTCGCCGGTACCGCTCTGACCGAAGCCGCTCTTGTCGCCGGCCGCGTGGCCTTCCGCAAGATGAAGGACATCGACGGCCAGCAGATCTCGATTGCTCCGACCTACCTCTTCGTGGGTACGGACAACGAAGTGCCGGCGCAGAAGCTCATCCAGGGCATCACCTCGCCGACCACTCCCGACCAGGTCGTCCCCCAGGCGGTCAAGTCGCTGCAGCCGGTCTACGAGTCCCGCATCGACCGGAAGTCCTCCAAGGCCTGGTACCTGTTCGCGACCCCGCAGCAGACCCTCGGCCGCGGCCTGCAGTATTCGTACCTCTCGGGCTACGAAGCGCCGCGCACCATGGAGCGCTACGGCTTCGAATACGACGGCGTCGAGTACCGCCTCGACCACTACTTCGGTGCTGGTCTGACGGACTACCGCTTCGGCTACAGCAACCCGGGCAACTGATCGCCTAGCGATCGGACCTGACCACGACGCCGGCTCTCACCAGGCCGGCGTTTTCTTTTTCTTGAAACGGGAGAAACCCCCATGAAGACTTTTGTCCAGCCCGGGAAGACCCTCACCCTGACCGCTCCGGCGGGTGGCGTCGTGTCCGGCAAGTTCTACAAGATCGGCGCGTTCTTCGGCGTGGCCCATCAGTCGGCAGTCGCAGGCGCCAAGTTCGACCTCGAGTGCGGTGGTGTCTATGGCCTCGAAAAGGTGGCCGGCAACACCTTCGCGGAAGGCGCTGACGTCTACGCCACTCCGGCCGGTCTCATGACCTCCGTTGCCTCCGGCAACACCAAGGTCGGCGCAACCACCGCGGTCGCCGCTGCCGGCGATGTGAACGCCCAGGTTCGCCTGAACGACAACTTCTGATCATAGGGAGATCGCGATGGCCATCTTCGACCGTCTTGACCGCATGCTGAGCAGGACGGTCGACAGAACCAACGCGATCTCCTTCGAACTCACCCCGTATGTGTCGACCCCGAATGGTCGGCCCATGCCTGACCCGAACCGACAGGTGATCCGGGGCAAGGGGATCTTCGACTACTTCTCCACCGAGTTCGGCATTCAGCTCGGCGTCCGTAAGTCCTACCGAGAGGCGAACGACCTTCGCTCTCTGCATGCAGGCAGAGACCCGCAGCTATCCGTCGACCGCATCTATTTCCCCATCGGCGTCCAGGAGCCCAAGCAGGGCGACATCGTGTCGTTCCCTGACCGCCCGGAGCTTCCCGAGTTCGACGTGACCTCCGCCCAGCGTGACGGCATGTCGAGGTTGGTTCTGATGCTGGCACAAAGAGGAGCGCAGGGATGACCATCAATCGTGTTCTGACGCGGCTGGCAGCCGTCTGCGCCCTGAACAATTTCATGCAGGCCCCGTGGCCGACACTGGCCGGGCCGAACATCTTCGATTCCAAGATCGAGCCGGTCGAAGACATGGCAGCCGATCGCGCGTTCCCCTGTTGCGTGGTCTACACCGACTACGACAGCCAGCACTGGAACAAGGGTGGCGGCACCTTCAAGGACCGCATGCTGACGGTCACGCTCGAGCTGCTGGTGGTGCAAGCCGCCAAGGTCGAGAGCTCCGGGGAGATGGCGTCCTATTCGCTCGACTGCCCGGTCACTGACCCAGAGATCGAGATCACGCTCGACGCCTTCGAGCATCAGGCCTTGAGGGCGCTGCAGGCTGACAACCCGGCCGCGCAGCTCTTCAACCATCTGAACGTGACCTGCACCAACGTCATCTCCCGCCGTGGCGCGTCGATCGAGGGAGGGCAGCGCTTGGCAGCGCGCCAGATCACCCTGGAAATGAAGTGCCTGCGAGAGCAGGTGACGGGCCTGGTTCATCCCACCGTTGAGACCTTCCTCCAGAGGATGGAGACGTTCAGCGACTACTCCCAGACGGTCGACGATCTCCGGGGCATGATGGACTACATCACGAACGGCCCGGACGGCGAGGTCTATTCCCGGACCTTCGGCTACACCAACAGGGTGCTCGACATCCTCGGCACCCCCAGGAGCCCCGGCGGCGTCCTGCCCCCGAACATCGTGTTCCTGACCCCGACGGGAGGGACACCCTGATGTCGGAGGCGCTTTTCGCTCAGCTGATCAAGCGCCTTGTCCACCTCGAGCGTGTCGTCCAGCGCCAGCAAATGCGGATCAACAATATGATCCGTGAGGCCAAGGTTCTGGAAGTGGACCCAGCCACCGGCATGGCGATCGTGGACGCCCACGGTGTCGTGTCTCCCCCGATCCCATGGCTGCAGCAGGCAGGGGACGTCGTCGACTGGGAGCCGCCCGCGGTTAACCAGCGCATGATGATGTTCTCGCCGAACGGCGACATGGGGCGCGGCTTCCTCCTCCCCGGTGGCTACACCGAGCAGGTGGGGCAGCCCTTCGCGGAAGGGGCCATGTTCGGCCGGGTGATCGGCAACACCAAGCTCACCGGTAGCGCCTCTGGCTACATGGTCGAGACGCCCACCTTCACGATCAAGGGCAACGTCCTCATCGATGGCGACGTCCAGATCAACGGCTCGAGCCTGCGGCACAACGACAAGAACGTCGGTTCCACCCACACGCACGTCACTGCGCCGCCTGGACCTCCGGGCGTCCCCAGCTAAGCGGAGCCCTCCATGGCACAGATCTCGAGCAAGCTGCGAAGCCTGCAAGGTGGCCGGCTGGCCTTCTACTGCCCGGGGTGCCGGGAGATCCATCAGATCACCATCGGGGCCGGACCTGGTCCCCGGTGGCGGTTCGACGGGAACGCGGAGTCCCCGACGTTCGAGCCGTCCATCCACGTCACCTGGAAAGAGCCAAGCAATGTGCCGGAAGAGTTCGACGACGAGTCGAAGGACGTCGCGCACTGCTGCCACTCCTTCGTCCGCAGCGGGCAGATCCAGTTCCTGCCCGACTGCACCCACCACCTCTCGGGCCAGACAGTCGCGCTGCCCGACCTCCCCAACTGACAGGAGCATCCCGTGAAGACTTATTACGCAGCCGTCGAAGGCTTCATCGAAGGCGCCTACCGCAAGGTCGGCGAGTCCGTCGGCAAGATGACCGATGACCAGGCCAAGTATCTCGTGATGGCCGGGCACGTCACCGACGTCGCCCCCGCCGCCAAGGACGAGAAGAAGGACAAGTAAGCATGGCCCGTGTCGGCGTGAATGCGGAGACCGGCCAGCTCATCTACGGCTGGAGCCATTGCGTTCAGTCGATGCGGGAGATCCTCGAGACCGAGATCGGCTTGAGGGTCCAGCGGCGCACCTTCGGGTCAGAGCTGACCAGAATGATCGATCGCCCTCAGAACATCGAGACGATCATCGACATCTACTCGGCCGTCGCCGAGGCCCTCGAGCCGCGAGTGGTGGAAGGGCGCCAGTATGGCGAGCCGGGCTTCGTCCTTCTCCGGACCAGCCTGGACGCCAGCGAGCCGGGGCACGTCATCCTGTCCCTCGGCGGCGTCTTCTTCGAGAACGGCCACCTCGGCGACTACAGCAACCCCACTGAGCAGACGCTCTCGTTCGCGATCACCGACACGGGGTCCGGCATCACAGTCGAGGTCATGCAATGAGCACCACCAGCACCAACGTCGACCTGTCCCAGCTCGCTCCCCCGAAGCTCGTGCAGGAGTTGAACGTCGAAACCATCTATGACGAGATGGTCTCCGACTTCCTCGTCAAGTGGGCAGAGAAGCGGGTGGCCCGGCCCACGCTCCCCGAGATCACGACGCTCAACCTCGAGTCCGACCCGGTCGCCGTCGCCTTCGAGGTGGCTGCGGCCCGTGAGTTGAAGATCAGAGCGCGCATCAACGACGCGGCAGTGGCCCGCCTGCTCGCGTTCGCCACCGGTTCCGACCTTGACCACATCGCGGCCAACTACGGCGTCGTGCGCCTCGTGGTGCAGGCTGCGACAGCCAACACGGCTGCCGTCATGGAGGCGGACGAGCGGTTCCGCCGCCGCATCCTCTTGCGCATGGAGGCCTTCTCCAGCGCCGGGCCGGCAGGTGCCTATGTCTATTACGCTCTGACAGCGGACCCGACCTTGCGGGACGCCTCTGCCATCACGCAGAGCCCTGGCAAGGTGACGGTCACGCTGTTGAAGTCCTATGCCGACCCGATCCCCAGCAACGCCCAGATCGCGGCGGTTGCCCTCGCGCTGAGCGAGGAGGATGCCCGCCCGCTCACCGACATGGTCTCGGTGAATGCCCCGCAGGTGGTCTCAACCCCCATCGTGGCAGAGCTGACGATCTACCCGGGCCCGGACGGCAACGTGGTCCGGCAGAAGGCGGTCGACCAGCTCAACGCCTTCCTCCTCGCCAACGCCTATCTCGGCCGCAACCTGTCGCGCTCGGCCCTGTTCTCCAAGCTTCACGTCGAGGGGGTCATGGGTGCTCGGCTCATTTCGCCGGCACAGGACATCGTCATCGACCAGCGTCAGGCAATCCAGATCTCGTCGGTCAGCGTGACCGTCACAGGAGTTGACACATGACGTTCAAGCCTCTCCACCCGAGCAACGTTTCGCCGCTGCGCAAGACGGTGGAAGAGGCGATGGTCCGGGCGTTCGAAGTCCAGTTCGACCTTCGATCGATCGACGATCCGGAAGTCACTCCCCCCGACTTCGTTCCCTTCATTGCATGGGGCGTGTCCACGGATCTCTGGGATCGCAACTGGCCCCTGGAGCGCAAGCGCGCGGTGGCCAAGGCATGGTTCCGCCTGCACTCGAAGAAGGGAACCCTGGCCGGCATCCGGGAAGCGGTCCGCTACTTCGACTCCCTTGTCGTCGGCGTTCGCCGGCCACCGGATGCAGCCTACCCAGACCCGACACTGACCAAGGTCGAGCGTGAAAACTACCTCGCTCGGTTCAAGCAGCTCCGCTTCTATTCCTACCGGGAGAGGGGGATTGCCCAGTTCGGCGCCTACCTCTGCAGCGGCTACCGGCTTCCCCGGCTATTCCCGGGCGGCAAGGCTTTCCCCTTCGTCTCGGATGCAGCAACTCGAGTTGGACCTCGAGTCTTTGTCTTTGACCCGGAGGTGGGCCGAGAGATCCCGGTGCGCCGTGTCCAGCGCACGGTGGAGCTGGAGGAGAGAGGCGCTGTCGTCTTCGACGAAGTGGATCTCCCCGGCTCGGCAGGGGTCGCTGCATTCGTGGGGGCACCGCCCAAGGCTAAGACCTACACGGTCGATACAGGGGCCAGTGGGCGGCGCTACTCGGTCGAGATGGACACGACCTATCTCGAGCAGATCAGCGAATACCACCTGACCTCTGTTCTGCCGACCGAGGATCCCGTCTCTGTCCGCCCCCGCAAGCAGTATGTCCGGGGGCAGCGCAACATCGGCCAGCTCTTCCCGGCGGCGAGATCTGTTAGGCCCCAGTCGATCAACCGACCCGACGACGGGATCAAGCGGACATTCCTGCCGGCCACGTCCGCAGGGCTGCGCATCTTCGATCAGATCTTCCTGCACGACAGGGACCGGCAGGTCGACAAGCGCGGGGCTCGAACCTTCATCGGCGCTGTCCGGCTCGGCATGCCGCCTTTCCACGCGAGCCTGAAAATCCAGTCGCAAGGGAGGATCTCCCGCTTCGCCGTCCAGCAGTTCGTCAACGGGTTCTTCGTGAAGACCAGCAAGGCGAAGCTAACCAACACGATTGAAGCGGTGCGGCTCTCGAAGTCGCTGCGCGACAAAATCAACGTCACCGCCAAGACCATGAGGCCAGCCACCGTCGCTGACCGCATCTCGATTGGCACAATCAACGTCGACACCTGGGTGTCGGACTTGTGAGGAACACATGGAAAAGCAGGTACAGTTTCGCGACCGGCAGGAGCTCCAGTCTGGAGACCTCTCGAACATCGGCGTTTACGCCCAGGAGGCTCTTGACCGCATTGTCGGCGAGGGCCTGACCGACGAGAAGAAATATACGGGCTTCTCGATCGCCAAGACCGGGGCAACGCAGATCACCATTGACGCCGGCACCTACTGGACCGGTGGCAAGCGCTACATCCGGGAAGAGGCGACCAACCAGGACTTCCTGTCCAACCTCCCGCTGCTGACCAAGCGTATTGCGGCGGTCCTCGTCGTCAATGCTGACGTCGATACCGAGGTCGAGCCTCGCGACTTCCTGATCGACGTCGAGACCGGCGCGACGGAACCGCAGTCGGTTGCGATGCAGAAGCTTCGCTATGCCCAGTTCCAGACGCAGTTCGGCATCGAGAACGCATCGCCCCAGAAGCCGACGGTTTCGACCGACGTCCTGGTCATCGGCTGGGTGACGCTCAACACGACCGGCGTCGAGTCCATCGAGATGGCGACCGACAACGAGTTCATGTCGATCAAGAAGCTCGATGCTCGTGCAACCGAGCTGGAAGAGTGGAAGGGGCAGGCCGGTGAGCAGATCACCACGCTCGGTACCGACATCACCGGTCTGGCATCGCGCCTGGCGCAGTCGGCTGACACGAGTCAGCTGACCCGCGTCTTCGAGGACGTCGCCCGCATCAAGGAGCTGCTCGAGCTCAAGGATAACTATTCCGGCTACGGCGCGGACTCGTTCCTGAACTACGATCTCAGCTGGTCGGACAATTCGCAGGTGGGCTACTACGCAAAGGTTGAAGAGGGCATCCGCTTCGCCGACGCAAACGCGCTGAACACGGCGATCACCCTGTTCAACCCGATCGACCCGTCGGTCTCCGTCGCTTCGAACGGCCTGTGCCTGCCGAAGTATTCGCAGGTCCGCCGCATCTCTGTCGACTCCTACCGGCAGCCGCTCTCGATCTCGCAGTATCAGTTCCAGACGGTCGCCTATAAGCAGATGGCTATGTCCGTCTCGCGTATTCGCTACGGCAGCTCGTTCAGTGTCTGCACGAACAGCGAGTTCTGGCGCACCGGTCGGTATGACTCCGCTTCGGGCGTCTTTACCGATCGCCTCGGCCGCACCTACCAGTTCGAGTCCGGCAACCCGAACAAGAACCACCAGTGGGTCCGTCTCAAGCGCTTCTGGTACGACACCGAGACCGTTTACTACGAGAAGCGCGTTGCCACCGACTTCTCGGTCAACGGCTCCATGGTGGCGCAGACCTTCCTGAACACTCAGGGCGGCTGGCTCACCTCGCTGGATCTGTTCTTCACTGACAAGGACGCCAGCGGCAACGTGACGGTCCTGCTGACCAAGACGGATGCCGGTCGACCGGATCTCACTCAGGTGGTTGCGGAAACCACGCTGCAGCCGGCGAACATCATCAAGGGTTCTTCCCCGAGCGTCGCGGCACAGTGGACTCGAGTGTCCTTCGTGCCGACGGCTCTGGCTGCCGGCGAGCGCTATGCGATCGTCCTGGTCACGGGCGGCAACCACTTCGTTGGTCTCGCCAGCGGCGTGGCTTACGCGGCCGGAACGCTCTTCTATTCGACGGACGGTGCCTTCTTCCAGGGCGACCTCACCCTCGACATGATGTTCCGCGCCAACTTCGCGTCGTTCGAAAACCCACGGCTCGAGGTCGACCTTGGCTCGATCAACCTGTCGGGCGGTATCACCGATATCGACATCGCATACGAGGGGATCGTTCCTGACGGTTGCACCCTCGCATTCGAGGTTCGGCCGCAGGGTAGCCCGACGTGGCGCACGATCTCGGAGCTGGACACGGCGGCGTTCAACGGACTGCCTGCGCTCTGCAGCTTCCGGGCTGTCTTCGTCGGCACCAAGGATCTGATGCCGGGCTTCAAGCTGACCGGCAGCTCTGTCCTCGTCAGCCGACCCGCGACGAACATGCTGCACTTCTCCGGCACTCTGACGATGCCGGCGCCCACGCGGAGCATCCAGGTCATTGCCATCCTCGATTATTTCAAGGAGGCAAACCATGACTTCACCGTTGCGCTGATCGACGTCACGAACGCGAACGCTGTCCGCACCGCGGCGACTGTGGTCGACGAGCTGCTCGATGACCGTGGGGATGACCTCCGGCACATCCGCAGGACGTTCACCTTCAACGCGACCAGCCTGCCCGTGAACACCAGCGCCGTGCGCATTCGCAGCACGGGGGCGGCTCTGGCTGCAACCGAGGTCTTCCACGTCGAGCGGATGACGTTCCTGTCGTTCTAATTTGGGGTGGGCGGCGAACCGCCCCCTCCAGCCCTCAATCCTCACAGACGGAAAATGCACATGAGCAAGCGCGAAGCCGCTCCTGCGATCGACCCCGATCGCCTCTACCGCATCACCTTCTCCAAGTCCTTCGAATACGAAGGGGAGAAGTTCATCCCCCGCACGGGCTCCAGCCACAAGGTCAGCGGCGCGATGCTCGAGCTGATCAAAGACCACCTGGACGAATACGAGGCCATCTAAATGTCTCTCTATACCGACACCGCCTGGGGCCGCAGCACCAAACTCAGTCAGGAAGAGCTCAACAAGCGAGCCAAGATCATCGCCGATGCCATCGAGGAATTGCGCGCGTTCGCTCCGAGCTGGGAGGCTCAGGTTGAGGCTTTGCGCGCTGTCGGTTTGGAGCGCATTAACGATGCCATTCTTCCGGCCTATGAGCAGCTCATCGAGGCTTCGAACCTTGGCGCTCTGTTCTCCGCAAACTCGGACTCGAGCGTAGATATCGGCCTCGGCTCCCGGACATTCCTCATCCGAGAGACCCAGCGGCGCAACTTCGCGCCGACGCCTTTCGTCATGGCCTATGCCGGCGGCGAGTATGGTCAGTCTGTGGTCGGCACCGTCTCCAGCTACGACTCGGAAACGGGTGAGCTGGTCGTCGCCGTGGTGTCCAGCATTGGCACCGGGACATTCGACGACTGGACGATCGGCCCCATCGCCACCACCGCAGATCTCGAAACTCTCCGCACCCAGGTTCTCGCAGCGCAGACCGACGTCGCGGCGAACAAGGCGGTGGTTGACACGAAGCATGCCGCCGTCGTCGCCATCGGTAGCCTCTACTACGGTCCATTGGCTGCGCCACCGGTAGCGACCCCGCCTGCGGTTATTCCACTTGGAGCCAAGTTCCTTGACACTTCGGTCACGCCGAATGTCGAGAAGGTGCTGACGACAACGGGATGGGCGCCGACGGTTACTGTTTCGGTCGGCGGTCGCAGAACGCAGGACTATGTCGCAGCAACCACGGGGCTGAAAGGCCCCTTCACCGTGGATGGTGGCTACTCGACCGGTGACATCTACGTCAACGGCGTGATGCTGCGGGCGCCGGCAGAAGTGACCCTTGCCCCAGGCCCGACAGGAACGTTCACGTTTGTTGAAGGGCTGGCAGCTGGAGACATCGTGTCCTTCCGAGGCTTCCTCGCGAACGATGCGACTGACATCTACACCAAAAGTGAAACCAACTCCGGCTTCATCAAAAGCTCAAACCCGGTCGCCGGTCTCAGGAACAAGCTTCTCAACGGCGACTTTCACATCTGGCAGCGCGGCGTTGGCACGTTCACCATCGGGGACACTGGCTCCCAGTACACAGCCGACCGGTGGTGGCTCAAGGGCGGCTCGGGCAGCGGAAGCCAGGTCGGGCGAGAAGTCCTCACGGCCGAGGATGTCGAAGCCATTGGCGGTGCGTCAGTGTTCGGCCTCTTCTGGGCTCGAACAGTTGCAGGCTCACTTCCTACTCACCTGATGCAGCCCATCGAGGGCGTTGAAACCCTCGCCGGGAAAAAGGTCACGGTGACCCTTTGGGCTCGGGCGGCATCCGACACGCAGCTGACCATCGATGTCGAGCAGTATTTCGGCACTGGGGGCAGCCCGTCGGCCGCAGTGATCTCGACGCCGGTCACCATAACGGCCACTAGCGTCCTCACCAAGTTCACCGCAGTGCTCGACGTCCCGAGCATTGTTGGCAAGACAGTCGGCACCAACGGCAACGACTGCCTTCGCCTTCGACTTGGCCGGCCTACGGACTCTCCGAACCCGCTGGTCAGGATTGTCCTTGCGCACGTCTCGATGGTTGAGGGTGACGCTTCGAATGAGGCGGACCCGGGTGGGACGCGCGGCGAGATCTTTGAAAGGATCCTGTGCCGTCGGTACTACGAGACTGGCGCCTTTGGCCATGTCAACGGCGTTGCCAACGCATCGATCGCCGGTAGCGTCTCGTCCTACGTCTACTTCCAGACGACCAAGCGAATCGTCCCTTCCGTTATAGGGACCGAGACCCTTGGGACATTCGCGGCGACCAACATCACCGTTGACGGAATGACCGCCGGCCGATCGAACGTTGTGGCAAACCGCAGCAGCCTGGGGACATTCACTGCAGATGCGGAGCTCTTCCCATGATTATTGTCCATGGTTTCAATGAAACAGGAGAGATCGTCGCTGCGATCGACGGCTCCCTCTATTTCATCCCAGACGACATGGCCAACGGCCACCGTCGGATGATTGCAGAATGGGAGGGGGAGGGGAACACCATCCCTCCCTACCAGCCTCCCCCGCCGCCAGTGCCTCAAGAGATCTCGGATCGCCAGTTCTTCCAGGAGCTGGCGAACATGGACCTGATCACCGAGGAGGAGGCGGAAGACGCCGTCGCCTCGGGCACGGTGCCGGCAGCGATGCTGGCTCTGGTTGATCAACTCCCGGAGGGTCAGCGGTTTGGCGCCCGCATGCTGCTCAAGGGGGCGACCACGTTCGAGCGAGCCCACCCGATCACTGCCACCATCGGCCAGATCTTCGGGATTGATTCCGCCGCGATCGACGAACTCTGGCGGCGCGCTAAAGCGCTTTAAGAAAGGCAACCCATGGGTATCCCAAGGCAGGCTGCCAGACTGGCGAGCCTCTACAATTCAGGCGGTCTGCTGGACGGACTGAGAAACAAGCTGCTCAACGGGGCTTGCTCCCTGATCCAGCGCGGCTCCCGGACCATCGCGGCTGGCGCATCCGGCTATGTCCTCGACCGCTTCCTCGTGACCAACGACACCAACCAGCCGGTGACGGTGTCGCAGCATAACCTGGGGCTGGCCAGTGGCTTCGCCCCGGGCGGTCGCCATGCAATGCGGCTTGCCTTCGCGACGGCTCCCACCACGGGGACGCTCCGGATCGAGCAGCGCATCGAGGGCGTCGACACCATCCGTCCGGATCTCTGGACCTTCATCGCATGGATGACGGGGCCGGCGGATCTGGAGACGGTTGCGGCCGAGTTCGTCCAGAACTTCGGTACCGGCGGCTCTCCGTCTGCAGCCGTCACCACGGCCATGACAGCCGCAGGGGATAGCCCGACGACAATCAAGTCCGCCACGACCAACCGGCGCTCTTGGTTGGTGCAGGTGCCGGCGCTGACGGCCAAGCTCCTGGGCACGGGCAACAACGACTACGCCGCTCCGGCGATCGTCATGGCGCCGAGGTCGGTGGGCAACTACGACGTCACCTGGATGTCCTTCGTGGAAGGGGATGCAACGGGAGAGTTCGACCCGTTCAACCCCCGCCACCAGGCGCAGGAGCTCTGGTTGTGTCAGCGGTACTTCGAAACGTGCGGGCAGATCCGTGGATCCCAGGCGGCAAGCGGCGCGAACGGTTTCGTCAACTGGCTGTTTAAGGCGCAGAAGCGCGCGACGCCGATCTTCGTTGCGGGCGGCGGGTCATCCTTCACCGCTTCGTTCGCCCGTGCTGATGGTGTCGAGCTGCAGCACACAGGAGGCGCCGTTCCATCGTTCGCCGGGACGTCGACAGCCGACGCCGAACTGACCTGACCCCAGCCACATAGCCAAACCAGACCCGCCCTCGAGGCGGGTTTTTCTTTTTCAACCATCCCGGCGCGACCGGAACTCGGGAGACCCCCATGGCAGACATCTATCTTCACGGCCTCGAAACCATCGAGCAGACCAACGGCCCGCGCCCGGTCCAGACGGTTGACACTGGCATCATCGGCCTGATCGGCACGGCCCCGGATGCGAACGCAACGCTCTTTCCGCTGGACACCGTTGTGCCGATCTACGGCGCCAACGCCGACTACTCCGGCCTCGGGGTCAACGGCACTCTGGCGGACTGCCTCGAAGGCATCTTCGACCAGGCCGGCCGCGTCTCGCAGACCGTGCTTGTGGTCCGCGTCGCTCCCGGCGCCAACATCAACCAGACCATGCAGAACATCCTGGGCAGCGCGACCATGCGCACCGGCATGCATGCCTTCCGGAACGCTCCCGGTCTGCACGGCCTCACGCCCAAGCTGCTCATCGCCCCCGGCTTCACCTCGCAGCGTCCGACCGACGGCGTCGTCAGCATTGCTGTCGGTGGTGCGGGTGGCAGCAACTACACCGAGGCCCCGACGGTGGAGATCACTGGCGGCGGCGGTACCGGCGCAGAAGCGGTGGCAATCATCGACAGCGTCACGGGCAAGGTCATCTCGATCCTCGTGACCAAGGGCGGCGTAGGCTACACCTCGGCCCCGACGGTCGCCCTGACCGGTGGCGGCGGTACCGGTGCGACGGCGACAGCAACCCTCGGCACGGTTTCGAACCCGGTTGTCGCAGAGCTGCTCACGCTGGCACGTCGATTCCGCGGCACGGTCGTCAAGGACGCGCTGGCTTCGACCACCTCGCTGGCGATTTCCGATCGCGGCGACTACGACACCGACCGCCTGTTCATCGTCGAGCCGATGGTCAAGGTGTTCAAGAATGCGGTCCCGGTCAGCCAGCCGGCCTCGGCCCGCGTTGCTGGTCTCCAGGCGCGTGTTGACTACGAGGAGGGCTTCTGGGTCTCGGCCTCGAACCATGTGATCGAGGGCGTCATCGGCGCGTCGCGCATCATCGAGCATTCGTTCAACGACCCGGCAGCCGAGTCGCAGTTGCTCAACCGCAACGCTATCGCCTGCATCGTCCGCGCCTCGAGCGGGGGCTATAAGCTCTGGGGATCTCGCGTCCCGTCGTCCGACAGCCTCAAGCAGTTCTGGTCGGTGCGCCGTGCCCACGACACGATGATCGACTCGATCGAGATCGCGGCCGAGCCCTTCATCGACAAGCCGTTCAGCTTGCAGGTTCTCGTCGACATCGCCGAGACCGTGAACTCGGCCCTGCGCCGCTGGCAGACCCTCGGCGCCACCCTTGGCGGCAAGGTCTGGCTCGATGCTTCGCTGAACACGAAAGAGACCTGGGCCAGCGGCCATCTCTACATCCACTACGATGCAGAGGCGCCGGCCCCGATCGAGCACATCACGTTCATGTTCAACCGCAACACGGGCTACTACGAAACCCTGGCGCAGAACGCTGTCCGCGAAATCGCTCGGCTCCAGAGCACCGCTCTGACCGCCTAAACCACACCCGAACGAAAGGGAGAAAACTCCAATGCGGCACATTCTGCAGGGCTTCACCATGTATTTGGATGGGCTCGACTTCGGCATCGATACGGAAACGATCGAGCTGCCGTTCCCCGTCCCCGTGATGCAGGAATATCGCGGCGGCGGCATGGACCTCGCGGTCAGCCAGCCGATGTCGGCCATCGAGGCGCTCGCCATCAACGTCAAGATGGCGGGCCTCAACCCGGACATCATGGCGCGCATGGCGCTCGCCCCGGGTCAGGTTAACCGCCTGACCTTCCGGGCCGGTGTTCTGACCGAGGCCACCGGGTCGATCGCTTCCCACCTCTGCGTTGCCGAGGGCCGGATCAACGGCAACTCGCGCGATACCTGGTCGCGTGGTGAAAAGGCCGGCTTCGACTTCTCGATCAACGGCATCATCTACATGCGCTACGAGGCCGACGCTCGCATCATCCACGAGCTGCAGGCTTGGCCCCCCAAGCGCATCGTCAACGGCATCGACCAGCTCGCCACTCTGAACGCAGCGCTCGGCTACTAAGCCGGGCGTCAACCAAAAACGCAGGGGATAGAAAATGGATCACGTCGTTCAGGCGGTACCCAAAGAGCAGCTCGAGGCATTCGAGCGGAAGAAAGCGGAGGAGGCGCGGCTTGCGGCCATGGTTCCTCCGCAGTTCGTCGACAACGAACGGAGCGTCACCATCCCGCTCAGCTTCCCGGTCACCTACGACGGGAAGACATACGCCGATGTGACCATCACCCGGCCCACCATCCGCCAGTGGCGGAAGTATATGCGCGAATGCGCAAAGGCGGCGCTTGAGCACGGTGAGGATGGCGCGGATCTCGTCGACCCGCCGTATCTCGACATGCCGGCAGTCGTCTACAACAGCCTCGACTTCTCTGACGGCACGATTGTCGACGCAACGGTCGACGGTTTTTTCGGCGCGTCCTCGTCTCCAGAGGAGGAGGCCGAGGACGAGACAAATTCCTCTACGTCAACGACTGGCGAACCGTCGCCTTCGTAGTCATGAGAGCCACGCAGGGCGGGATCACTCTCGCCGACATCGACGACATGACCTTCCACGAGCTGGTCGCCTGGTGGCTTGAAGCCCAGCAATTCCAAAGGATGAATCAATGACGTCGCGCGTTGCCTCGCTGCGCCTGCAGCTCATCGACTCCGTAAGTGCGCCGTCGAAGAATGCCGCCGGGGCGCTCAAGGGTCTCGACGCCGTCATCAGCAAGCTGGGGAAGGGCGCATCGCCCGAGGTCAAGCGCCTCGTCAAACAGCTCGAGTATCTCAAGAAGAAGTCCGGCGCGATCGACGACTTCACCGGTACCAGCAAAGGGCTCAAGGAAGTCGGCCTCGCGCTGAAAGCGGCAAGGTCCGAGGTGTCGAGGCTGGAGGCGGCGCTCAAAGCCACCACCAACCCTACGAAGAAGATGCAGCAGGATCTTCTCAAGGCGAAGGCGGCGGTCAAGAACGCGAACGACGCCTTCAACATGCAGAAGCAGTCGGTATCGGCTGCCGAGCGGGCGCTCCGGTCCTACAGTGTCAACGGCGCGGCGAACATCGCCAGCTCGCAGCAGAAGATCCGCCAGCAGGTGGCTCAGACCATCCGCGAAATCCGGAAGCTCAATCAAGAGCAGAAGGTGGTGAACCCGCGCAGGCCCGCCAGCCCCGCAACGCCGTCTGGTTCCGTCAGCGCTGGCCCAGGAGTGGGCACGGCGATCGGCGGCGGGTATGTTGCCAACGAGGGAAAGAACCTCGCTCAGCGGTCGTTCTTCGAGGCGGTCAACTTCAACGAGGCGGCTGCCTATCAGGCCGCTCTTGGCAAGTTCAACAAGACCGATCGCGCCACGCTCAACCGACAGGCCGAAGAGATCGGTGGCGACACCCGGTTCTCGAACGTCGATGTCGTCCGCGCGCAGACCTCCATCCTCCAGGGCGGTATCCGCGACCCGAAGACCATCATGGATCTGACGGGCAAGGTCACCGACTACGCCCTCGCCATGGGCGTGACGCTGGAGGAGGCGGCGGAAACCGTGAAGGGCTCCGCTCTATCCAAGCGCGTCAATCTCAGTGATGCGGACGCGATCGGGAAGTTCGTCGACAACCTGGTCTGGATGGCGAAGAACGGCGGCATGTCGGACGAAGACGTTCGTCAGTTCATGAAGTTCGGCGGCGCGTCCACCACGGGCGCAGGCCTGCCGGATGCGAACGCCGCAGCGATCGGCATGATCCTCCGGCGCTCCGGCGTCCGGGGTGACGAGGCGGGTGTTTTCGCGCGCTCGATGTCGGGCAAGCTGGTTGCTCCCACCAACAAGGGGCGCAACGCGCTCTATGCCATGGGCCTCGACTACAATGACTTCGTCTCCCAGGACGATGCCATGAACACGACGGGCATCGGCAAGATGTTCCAGAACGAGTTCGGTAAATCGATCCCTGCGGAAGTCATGGCGCAGATCCAAGACGTCCTCGATAACGGGACGTTCGTCGGCCAGGACGGCGAAGAATATTCCGTCGCTTCTGACAGCGGGCAGTTCAACGAGGCGCTGAGCAGCTTGCTCGTCCCGCTCCTCGAGAAGGACGGCAAGGTCTCCGGTCTCGATCGGAAGGCGCTGTCAAAATCCCTCGGGGACTTCTGGAAGAACTCGGTCGACAGCGTCGATACCCTCGGCCTGTTCGACGCGATCATGAAATCGAACCCGTCGCTCGCCCAGCTCAACGCCTTCTTCACCGAGAGGCAGGGCGGTCGCGCCAACATGATCGCCCAGCAGTACGGCCTCTATCAGGAGATGGTGGGTCTGATGAACAATACCCCAGGCGGTATTGCGAAGCAGATCGGCACGGATGCCAACTCCGAACTCTACGGTGACTGGACCAAGCTTGTCGGTACCTTCGAAACCACCCTGACCCGCATCGGGCAGGACTTCGAGAGCATGACTCGTCCGGTGATCAACTTCACCAACGACATGCTGGACGGGTTCCTGGAGCTCGAGCAGTCCACTCGTCAGCTCATCGTCGCCTTCGGGGCGGCGGCTGCCACCTTCGCAGGCTTCGCGGCTATCCGCGGGCTTGCCGGCATGTTCGGCGGCGGCGCTGCCGGCGCTGCTGCTGGCGGGGTGGCGGGTGCAGCTGGGGCGACGGTGAAAGGCGTGGCCGGCGGTTTCCTCACGAGGAACCTTCTGACTGGATCTGTCGCTGCTCAGGCCCTCCTCTGGAAAGAGGCGATCACCCAACTCTCAGCGGGCTACGCGAACGATGAGAAGCAGGGTGCGCCCAGACAGTACGACCAGGGCGAGGCTCAGAACCGGGCCAACTACCAGCGCCAGTTCGGAGGCATTGCCTTCGAGGGCGGGCGGCACCGTGTCGGTCTGGGTGCTGCGCCAGCGCCGGGGCAGGCCAGCCCCTATGGCGAATACACCAGCCTGAAAAGCGGTGGCGACACACAGGTCAACACCCAGGTCGAGTCCCCGGTGAGCATCCAGCTCCACGGGGTCGGCATGGACCAGATGATCCAGATCATCCGGACGACCACATCCCAGGCATTCAGCGAGATGGCTGGGAAGCTGCAGGGCGCCCTGTCGCAGCAGCTTAGTCGCTCCTCCCAGACGAACTTTGGAGGAGTGAAACCTTACGGAGATTGATCATGCTCATGGCCTTTGGACCGTTCCGGTTCACGGTACCGACTTACTCGGTCGAGACGCTGCGCCGCTCAGTGCAGCCCCGCGTTGAAGCCCAGCCGGTGATTGGCGCTCTGCCGACCCTTCACCGGCTGGGGCCGGCCAACGAGCAGATCACTCTCAGTTCGACCTTCCACCCGCACCACCTGAACGGCCGAGGGCTGGCTCAGTTGAGCGGGATCCGGCAGGTGGTCAACGCGCTGCAGCCGATGATGCTAACCCACATCGACGGCGCGCGGCCGAACGTCTTCGGGCTCTGGATTGCCGCGGGCCTTGAGGACGAAAGCACGATGTTTGACCCCTCCGGCAAGCCGAGCCAGGTGACCACGACCTTGACGCTGTTGCAGTACGGCGGCGGGGCTGCCAGCGCGCGAGCGATCGCAATGGGCGTGGTCGCCGGCTCGCTTGGGATCTCCGCATCGATCGGGGCCGGCGGGATCAGCGTCAGCGCCGGTATCAGCGCCGGTATCAGCTTTGGCGGCGTCAATGTCAGCGCCGGGTTCAAGATAGGTTTCTGATGCCACAGGTTGTCTTCTCCATCTCTGCCGGTGGCGTAGACGTCACCGAGAATATCCGTGGTGTCCTCATGTCGATGACCATCACGGACTCCGAGGGCCTCGAGGCCGACACCCTCAACCTCGTGATCGACGACGTGGATGGCTCGGTCGAGCCTCCCACCCGTGGTGTCATCCTCAACCCGCGAGGCGGGTATGCAGGAGCGATCCGGGACTTCGGGCAGTTCTCTGTCGACAGCGTCGGCTATACCGGCTGGCCCCAGCAGATCACCGTCAGCGCGCAGTCGCTCGCAGCCAAGGAGCTGGCAAAGCAGAGGGAACCGAAGTCGTTCCCGAAGAAGGACTTCCCCACCTTTGGTGACGTCTTCCGCGCCGTCGCAGGGGCGGTCTCTCTGCCCGTCGTCATCGCTGCCCGCATCGCCCAGGTGCCCAACCATTTCGAGGCCCAGGCCGAAGAGAGTGCGATGGAGTTCCTGACCCGCATCGGGGAAACGCTCAACGCCTCGGTCACCATCAAGTCCGGTCGGATCGTGGTCATGGAGAAGGGATCCGGCATTGGTGCCGGCGGCTCGGTTCTCCAGACCATCAACATCCGCCGACCGGGAAACTTGCTCAGCTACAGCGTGGGTGAGAAGGATGAGCCCCGATACAGCCAGGTCGAGACCACCACCTACGATCGCGCGAAGAACGAGCGCAAGTCGGTGATCGCCACCACCGGGCTCGAGGGGCCGACCTTCCGCATCCGTGCCCCCTTCCAGACCGAGGACGACGCTAAGCGCGCAGCCCAGGCCAAGACGAAGGAACTGGTCCGGGCGCAGGCAGAGGCGAGCTTCACGATCGACGGCGACGCCTTCGCCCAGGCCGAGGCCTTCGCCGATGTGCGGGGAGTCCGCAGCCGGGTCGACGGCCTCTGGAAGGTGAAGACTGCCACCCACAATTTCTCAGGCTCCGCCACCTACACGACGGAACTGCAGTGCGAGGTTCCCTCCCCATGAGCAACCGATACATCACCCTATCCGACGGGGCGGTCGCCTATGTGACCGAGGACGGGGACATGGTCGACCAGATCGCCCGCCGGTACTACGGCGAGCACAAGGACAAGGCCGAACTCCTCTACAGCGCGAACCGTGGGCTTGCCGATCAGGACATCCACCTGCCGGCGGGCCTCGTCATCCGGCTCCCAGCCGTGACCCAGGAAGAGACCCCGACGTCGTTCAAGCGTCTCTGGGACTGACACCCACACCAACCCGCCGAAACCTTTCAGAACCCGCCCGCCGCGGGAAGGAGAACCCATGATCACTTCCAAGGACTTGCTGTTCATCGCCGGCACGAAGAAGGGCAACGAGGTCACCGACCAGATTGCCGCCGCCGTCAACAAGTATGCCGCCCTCTATGGCTGCACCAATCGCGACCGGCTGGCCGAGTTCCTCGGCAACGTCGCGCACGAAACGGGCGGCTTCACCCGCTTGGCCGAGAACCTCAACTATTCGGTGTCTGGCCTGCTGACCGGATTCGGCCGTCACCGGATCTCGAAGGTTGACGCGCAGGATCTCGGCCGCACGGCCAGCCGCCCAGCCAACCAGGTCGGTATTGCCAATGCGATCTACGGCGGAGAGTTCGGCCGTAAGGAGCTGGGCAACACCAAGCCGGGCGACGGCTGGAAATACCGTGGCTCCGGCCCCGGCCAGATCACCGGTCGCGCGAACTTCGAGACGGTCGAGAAAGAGACCGGCGTCCCTGTCGTCGAGAACCCTGACCTCCTGCGAGATCCTGACATCGGCACCAAGGCCGCGCTGATCCTCTGGCAAAAGTGGGGCTTGAACGAGATGGCCGACCGCGGTTCCACCACCCCGATCCGCCGCCGCTGGAACGGCGGAGAGAAGGGCTTGAAGGAAGTCACGGCAGCCGTAGCCCGCGCGAAGACGCTCAACCTGCGCGTCCCGGTCAAGCCGGCACCCGCGCCGGTACCGACGCCGAAGCCTGACCTTCCCAAGGTCGAGCTGCCGAAGATCGAGCTGCCTCCCGTGAAGATCCCGCAGAAGTCGGGCACTCCGATCGGAAGCGGCACGGCTGTCCTCATGGCCATCGGTTTCGGCGCCGCTGCAACGGTCGCCGGGTGGTGGCACGACTTTTCCACCTGGATCGGAGGGGTCTTCCAATGAGTGTCCACGCTCGCATCATCCTCTTCATCATCGCCGGCTGGCTCTATGGGTCCGGCTGGATCTCGGAAGAGGTCAAGAACATGCTGACCACCGACCCGGAAGTGGCCGCCTATGTGCAGGGGCTCATCGCAGCCCTCACCATCGCGGTCGGCTACGTATGGCGGTGGCTCGCAAAAAAGGTCGGCTGGTCGACCTGATCTCCGCCCGCACTCCATCCAACACTGAAAGGAAATTCCCATGGCTCTCACGGGCGTACACGTCGCATGCTGCTTTGCTGGCTCTGAGCGGGGGCAGGAGCGCCCTGCGGAAACCCTCCGCAAGCCGGAATGGTCAGAGACCATGGCGTCCGCCGGCACCACCACGAAGTCCGCTCCGGAGGCGGCTGATAATGGCAACCCGCTGTATCACGTCGCCTCCTCGCTCGACATCTTCTGCGCTGCCGGCAAGGCCCCAGACCCAGTCAATGGCCCGCGTCTCTTCGTGAAGGCTGGGGAACCGGCCAGCTTCTACGTTTCCCCCGGAGACAAATTCGCCTGGGTGGCTGCGTAAGATGGGCGCCCTCAAAAATCTTCTCGGGGGGCTGTCTGCCGTGAAGCAGGTGGGCGTCCCCCTCTCCAAGGGTGGTGGGTTTGTTGAGCCTGAAATCCAGGCGGAAACAACCGCGCTCGTCAACAAGATGGCGACGGATGGCGTGACCGCTCCCAGCGCCGACGCGCAGACCTACTATAACCGGCTGATCTATGCGCTGAAGCAAGGTGGGGTGTGGTCGAAGCTGGACCGCCTGTTCTTGGCGGTGACAGAAGTCGAAGCGCAATGCCGCTATGACCTGATCAATGCTGTAGTCGGCCTGACCGTGACTAATGCGCCGACCTTCGTCGGAAACGGCGGCTTCTACGGGAACGCTGCCAACCAGGCTTACACGACCAATTTCACGCCGAGCACGGCAGGCGGCAAATTCCAGCGCGATAGCGCCTTCATAGGTTGCTATCAGCTTGATGCCCGCAACAGCAACGCGGACGACTGCGGCAATACGAACGTCACCCTTCGCGGCTCTTTCCGCCCATCTGGCGACGAGACGATGCCGGTGCGCATCAACCAGGCGACGTCAACAAGCGTTCCGCTGACGCGTAGTCAGGTCGGCGCTGGTCTGGCGTGGGCGTCCCGTGATGACGCAACGACTATTCGCGCTGGCAAGGGTGCCACTAAGATCGGAACATACACGGTTGCTTCCACGGCTCTTGGTGCAAACCCGATCCTTTTTGGTGGCGGGCGTGCGACTTCGAACCCGAACTACAGCCCACGCCGCCTTGGCGCTTTGATCATCGGGCAAAGTTTGTCTGACGCCGAAGTGGCGGTGCTGTCGAATGCGCTCGACGCTTATATGGTTGGGATGCTGACAACCACACTGACGCTCGACACGGCAACCACTGCGCAGACGATCCTTGGTCTTGGATTCGAACTGCAGTCGGACAGCATCGAAGGCGACGGCGGCGGCATTCAGGAAAGCAACACGTCGTCGCTGCCTCTCGATCTTAGTTCATCTGAGCGCACGCGCTTCGCGAGCCAGATCGTCGGCCTTGGCGCTGGCTGGGTGGATTTCCGTCTTGCTGCCGGCTTGTACTATCGCGGCACGACGTCGGACGGTAAACGGTTCACAGAGCGCTTGCCGGGGCAAAATGCTGCCATCAAGGAGCTTTGTGACGCGACTGGTGTCGGCATCTGCTTTACGCATTGGTCGCCACCGCCGTTCTACAAGAAGAACGGTGTTTACAGGGGGTCCACAGACGTGCGCCCCGACCCCGTTGCTGACCCTTCAGGTTACAACACCTATCTGCGGCGCTTGCTTCAGGGCGGGTATCTCGACGCGCCAGACAAGGTGGCCGATCCGACTGGTTATGCCGCGTGGATGGCAGATTTCGCCGCCAATACCGTTCTGTCGATGGAGTATATCCATCAGAATTGTGGCCCTATCCGTAGGTTTGTTGCTCAAAACGAGCCTCATAACCGCACGGCTTATCCGTCCTGCGAATGGACGAATGAGCAGATGTATGACTATCTAAAGGAAATCGTGCCGCGCATCCGTGCGTCGTCAATCCTGTCGACTTATGGCGGGCAGGCGAACACCGTCAAAATCTGCTCGGATGACTATCGCGGCCCGACTGGCTTCGGTGGCGCCCTAATCCGTGCTGACAGCGCGTTGCTTGCTGAAATCGATAGCTGGTCCGTCCACTACATCGATGACTGCGCCAAGGATGCCAATTTCGTTGTGGACAGTGTCGCTACGTTGCAGGCCAACCTTGCCGGCAAGGCCATGTATTCGTCAGAAAACGAGTACTTCGATCTTCGCGTCGATCCCTCGCAGACGAACGATTACATGGAACCGGGTCACCGGATGACCAACCTTGCTATGCAGGTTCTGACCTGGATGCGTGCCATGTCTTCGCCAATCTGGTATCCGATCCACATCGGCAAGCCAAGCACCGGGCCTGTCTTTGAAACCATCGGTCGCGCGCAAACCATCTGGCGTCCGACTGGCGCACCAGTTCGCGATGACTACCCATCATTGGCAGAAGGCACGTTCGACACGGTGCCGGTCAACTGGCACGCCATGCGCGGGTTCTTGGAGCACATGCCGAAGAATTCGGTTCGTGTGTCTTTCGGTGCCGTCGCGGCGCAGCTTGAACGTGAGTGCTATTCGATGGGCTGGACGTCGCCAGGCGGCAAGGCCGGTATGTGCATCGTCAATCGGTGTCGAAAGGCAAACGGCATCAAGCTCGCAGGGTTGCCGGCCGGGACTTACAAGCGCTACCGCTACAACCTCGGCAGCGCTGGGGTCGACATGGGCGTGATTGCGAACGGAACTCGCTTCAGCATCCCTGCCGATACGATTGAGTTTGTAGTCCAGCAGTAACCCCACCACCCCATCATCAAAAGTACGCAGCCGGCCGGGGGTGACTCCGGCCCGCTTTCATATCGCGGTCGGACATCCTGCCCGCACTAACAGCACGATCGACCAAGGGCGGCGGAGATGACCGACAGCACGGAATTTAAGTTGGGCGAAATGTCTGGGCAGATAACGGCTCTGATCGAGAGCGTGAGGGAGCTGGCGAGGAAGTCAGACGAGAATAGATCCCGGACATACAGCGCGATCGAGCAGCTTCGGCTGGAGAATGCCGAGATCAAGAGCGAGATCAAAGAGCTTCGCAAGGCGCTCGATGATGAGACCAAGGCCTTGCGCGCGGATCTCCTCGCGCACGAGCCAACGATCCAGAACATCAATAAGTGGCGCGAGCGGTTCAATGGGATCGTGATGGCGGTCGCTGTGATGGGCTCGATCGTGGGGGCGATCTTCGGGGCGGTCTTCGCCCTGGCCTCGAAATGGATAGCCGCAAAGCTGGGGCTCTGAGCGGTTAAGGTTGTGAATGCCCCGCAGTTCAACGACGCACTTAAGGGGTGTCCAGCATGCCAATGAAAGTATTGGGCGCAGGCGGTAGCGGCCTGACAAGCGAGCAGAAGACGAAGCTCGATTCGATCGTAGTGACGAACCCGACGAACATCTCGCCCTCCGGCCCTCCGACCGCGAAGGACGACACCACCAAGGGGTGGAAGGTCGGATCTCAGTGGGTCTACAACGGCGTCACCTACGAGTGTTACGACGCGACCAAGGACAAGGCGGTCTGGTCGCCTGTTGGGGACACGGTGTATTTCGAGGACTACCCTGCGCTTGTGAGCGCCATCGTCGGGGCCTCACGCGCCACCTACCTCAATAAGCTCTGCAAGATTTCGAACGCGAACGGCTGCGCTGCCGGTGGAACTTTCACCTTCTCGAAGAATGTGGAGACCCCAACGGACGATCCCGCTACCGTCCCAAACTTTCCGGACCCGGCTATCGCCGATGGCGGTGACGCGACGGTGCGGGTGAAGGCGGTGGCTGACGCAAACGGCGACGGCTACAGCTACGAGGTTATGCCGCGCGCCACGAGCGAGCTGCGCATCTCCAAGGTAATGACGACACCGGAGCCCAAGCCGACGGCCGAGGGCTCCTACATCTTCAACGTCGTGCCGACCGACGGGCTGCCCAACGGCATCCTGCGTGGTGACATCTGCAGCCTGAAATCCGGGGTGTGGGCGCGAGCCTTCTCTTTTGCCGCGGCCCCGGCCTGCATCCAGGTCGGCGAGATCGCCTCGGACGTGGCGTCCTGGACAAAAGGCGTGAACGCCTGGGTGTCCCCCGGCGCCAAGATCTATGCGCAGCTCTACGCGACCGTCGACGAAATGGTCACCGCGATCAACGCGCGAGCGGAGAGCGTGGTCGAGATCATCTGGCCCGAGAATCGGACCATGGAGATCAAGTCCAACTGCACCATCAGCAAGGTTGTGCAGTTCGCTCGGACCATCGGCGCGAAGATCATCGGCAAGTTCAACCTCACATTCGCTCAGCGCGCTATCGTGCTGGGCGGCGTGACGTTTGCCACGGGCGGGGTGGTGACCTTTGCCGGTGCTGACTCCATCTTCTGGAGCAACGCGGTCGAGGACACGCAGATTGTCGTCACCGGACAGCGCAGCCTGATCCGCGACAACGTCATTTCCGTCTTGGCGGGGAACGAGAAGTTCCGCACCGCGCAGTTCACCGGCTCGATCAGCGGCACCACGCTGACGGTGAGCGCCGTGGCCAATGGCACCCTCGCCGTCGGGACGCACATCACCGGGGCAGGGATTGCCAAGGGCACCCGCATCACGGCTCTGGGCACGGGCACCGGTGGAACCGGCACCTACACGATCAGCCTGGACCACGGCACAGTTACGTCCCGCGGGCTCGAGGGATACAGCTTCCCGCTGACATCCCTACTGCGTCTGCAGGCAAACCGGTGCGAGGCCTATGGGAACAAGTTCGAGATTGGTGACACCTGGTACTCTAGCTCTACGCCGTCGCTCAACGGCATCGAGTTGGTCCACGGGTTTAACCAGCTCTATGTCCTGAACAACTCGTTCTCAGGCTGGAGTGCGGTGAAAAACCACATCGCGGCGATCGCCAATTCGACCCTCGCGGCGACGGACTGGCGCGTGAGCTTCAACGTGTTCAACAGCCCGTTCCACAACGCAGTCGTCGATCTCAGCACGACCGAGGTGAAGTGGTATCCAACCATTCTCGGGAACGTGGGCGAGTTCTACGGGCTGCACGCCAACTGCGGCGACTCCTCGATTGTATTCCAGCTGAGGAACACTCCGAACGCCATCATCGAGCACAACAACATCCAGAACACGCCGCGCAACCTGATCAGCGTTGTCGACGCCTGGGATGTGAGCTTCAAGAGCAACAAGGCCCGCGGCCTCGGCACTCGCGCCAGCAAGGCCCGATACACCGCCACGGTCTCGGGCCGGGTGATGAGTGTGACTGCGATCAGCGACGGGTGGGTGCAGGTCGGCCAGCCGGTCTACGGCGACGGCGTTGCCGCCGGCACAACCATCGTTGGTCGGATCACGGGTGATGGTGGTATCGGCACCTACCTGCTCAGCTCGAGCAACACGGTTTCGACGGCCACTACCATGTCGTCGCTGATCGACCTGACAGCCTCGATCTCGGGCACCACCATGACGGTGACTGCTACGACAGGCCGGCTCATGGTTGGCCAGCGGATCACGGGTGTCGGCATCAACGGCTCAGGCATCACGATCACCGCGCTCGGAACCGGCACGGGAGGAACAGGCACCTACACGGTCAGTGTGAGCCAGACCCTTTCGAGCCGAGGCTTGTTCGCCCATGGCAACGAGACAGATCCGAAATTCTGCACCTTCGACTTTGTCCGCTACCTGTCCTTCTCGGGCAACTTCCTCATGTCGATCCGCGAGATGCGGGCCGGCGCTCGGATGCTGTCGCTGACGTCTAGCGCCGGCGTCAGCACGTACCCGAAGATCACCGACAACCATTTCGATGCAGACGGTGCGCTCGGGATCAACAACACGATCGCTGTCTCCATGAGCGGGGTGACGGGCAAGGTCGTCATCCGTGGCAACAGCTACTACGGCTTCGAGAAAAACACCTCGGGCTGCGCGGAGTTTCCTCTCCGCGTCCACGCGCAGAAGGGTGGCACGAACATCAACATCGGGGGCTCGATCACCACGGTGGCCGATATGTTCGTGCCGGATGAGTACAAGTGCAACGGCAAGGAGTTCTTCACCGACGCCAGCGCTGAGTTCAAGGCGCCATACGACATGGTCGTCCAGGTCGCCGGGCAGGTGACGTGGGAGGAGGGGGTCGTCAACGTGGGCAACGCCATGGTGTACGCCTACGTCAATGGGAACGAGCGGGGTCGAGGGCTCTCGCAAATCACGGCGTCCAACGCCACCGATAGCGACTACGCAGCTACGCTGCCGCCCATAGCGATCCCCCTCTCGAAGGACGATGTGCTGACCTTGAGAGCGGCGCTCCCGAGCAGCAAATTGGTGCGAGCCTACTCGAACACCTACCTGTCGATCATCCAGCTTGAGTGACAAAGCTCGTCGGCTTCGGCCGGCGGGCACCTCCTACCCACGACCTGAAAGGAAGCCAGCATGGCAACCGTAAAGCAGACTATCCCCGGCGCGGGCTGGACCAGGCTCTCGCAGAACAAGACGCTCCTCCTCGAGATCGATGGCGGGGGCGCGGTCTTCGCCCACATCGCGGAGACGGCGGCAACAGCGCTCACCCTGACGGACGCGACGCCGGGCCACTTCCTGGATATGTCGACGCCCCTCTCGCTGGGTGCTGCCGGCTATGACGTCTATGTGCGGGCAGCTCACGGTGTCCCCGTGAACCTGATCTACACCGCAATCTAAATCCCCTGGCCACCCCTCGAGGTGGCAGTTTGCCCCGGCGCTTCGGCGTCGGGGTCTTTTTTCGTTTCAGCCCCACAGACGCGCTCCAGCCAGCTCCAGCCCTCGTACCTATCGCCGGTACCGCGAACGTGCGTGTAGCGCTTGAGCGACCCCCAGGAGCGGTGCCCTGACACGGCTGCGGCATGGGGGATGGAGTTGCCCATCTCGAACAGCCGGGTCACCCCCTCGTGCCGCAGGTCGTGGAAGTGCAGATCCTCGATGCCGAGCTGCTGGCAGGCGCGGGTGAAGTTGGCCCCGATCGCGTCGGTCGAATAGGGGAAGATCTCCGGCTTGGCCTTCGGCATGGAGCGGATGACGCGGAGCGCCGGCTCCGGCAGATCGCACCAGACATGGTTGCCGATCTTCTCGCCGGGGTTCTTCATGTCGCGCACGAGGATGCGGGTGTGCTGCTCCTCGAGGTCGGCCCACTGGATCCGCGTGATCTCCTCCAGCCGGCGCGTGGAGAACAGGGCGAACACCACGACCTTGGTCATCGGCAACATCTGAGGGACTCGCCTGCGCCTCTCCTCGAAGTGGGTGAGCAGGCGATCGAGTTCGTCGAGGGTCGGGCGGCGGTCGCGGCTGGCGGACTTCCTCACTGCGCCCATCTTCTTCGAGACCGTCACCGCGTCCTTCATCGCCCCCTCGTCCAAGGGGATGCCCCATGCCGGGCGAGCCACGGCGAAGACAGCGCGGAGGTGGGAGAGGTAGTTGTTTACGGTCTGCGGTTTCTTGTCCGCGCCCAGTTCCTTCACCAGCTCATAGATGTCCGAGCTGGTTATTTCCTCGCAGGCCATGTCTGCGATTGCATAGTCCTTGAGAGAGCGCAGCACCTGGGCCTTGGTCCGGCCGATGCTGTCGCCCTGATCTTGGACGTAGAGATCGATCGCGTCTCCCAGGGTCCGAGCCCTGTCCTTTGCCTTCACCGCCTCGACCCCGCCCGGAGCCTTGAGCTCCTTCTCCAGCTTTGCGATCCAAGCTGCGGCGGTCTTACGGCGGTTAAAGGTCTCGTATTCCTCGAAGATAACCTTCCCGGCTTTTTTGACTCGGACTCTCGCCAGATATGCGATAGTCCCGTCCGCGCGTTTCCGCTCTACGATCGTGCCCATGATTTCCCCGGGGTGACATTAATGCGTTCCGAAGTGACATTTGTAGCCCCGGGATATCGAAACGGTCAAGAACGGGCCTGAATAGTGGTAAACAGGTGGAAGCCCGATATGGCGACAAGCACTGAAAATGCGGGGATCTATGGGAAATCCAAGGCCAAGGTTTTCGCCATTGCACCCATGATCGACTGGACGGATCGGCATTGTCGGTTCTTTCATCGGCAATTGTCGGCGCGTGCGTTGCTGTTTACCGAAATGGTGGTGGCGGATGCGATCATCCATGGGCCGCGGGAGAAGCTCTTGTCGTTCAACGGTGAAGAGCATCCGGTGGCGCTGCAGCTCGGCGGGTCGGATCCGGGCAAGCTGGTCGAGGCGGTCAGGATTGCTTCCGACTACGGCTATGACGAAATCAACCTGAATGTCGGCTGCCCGTCGGACCGGGTGCAATCGGGGACGTTCGGCGCTTGCCTTATGCAGACGCCCGAGGTGGTCGAGGCTTGCGTTGCCGCGATGAAACAGGTGGCGACGGTGCCGGTGACCGTCAAGTGCCGGATTGGGGTGGATGACCAGGAGCCGGCCGAGGTGCTTCCTGATTTTCTCGCCCGGATGATCGGGGCGGGGGCGGATGCGATCTGGATCCATGCCCGCAAGGCCTGGCTGAAGGGGCTTTCCCCGAAGGAGAACCGGGAGATCCCGCCGCTGGATTACGAGCTGGTCTATCGGATGAAGCGGGAGAACCCGGGTGTATTCCTCGGCATCAATGGCGGGATCACCGATCTCGACCAGGCTGTGGAGCATCTCTCCGTCATGGATGGGGTGATGCTGGGGCGGGCGAGCTATCACAATGCGACGCTGCTCACCGAGGTTGATGCGCGCATCTATGGCGAGGCGGCCGTGGCCGTCGACTGGGATCAAGTGCGCGACGTCATGATCGGCTATGCGGAGCGGGTAATCGCGGGTGGCGGGCGGCTCAACCATGTCACGCGGCATATGGTCGGGCTGTTCCAGGGCTATGCCGGCGCGCGGCGCTATCGGCAGATCCTGTCGTCCGAGGCGACCAAGCCGGGTGTTTCGCCTGATCTGATTGCCGAGGCCTTTGCGGCTGTCGACATATCCGGTGGGCCGAAGACACAGGGCGCTTCGAACAGCTCTGCCGCTGCGGAATAGGTTCTAGCGCGGCTTTCCGGCGTTTTTATGCCCTGAAATCGAAAATGGCGTCCCGGGGGACGCCATTTGAAATCTGTAATCAGGCAGCCTGGATGTTGACGGCCTTGGGGCCCTTGCCCATGCGGTCCGGCTCGGTGTCAAAGGTGACCTGCTGGCCGTCCTGCAGGGTCTGGAGACCCGAAGCCTGGAGCGCGGAGATGTGGACGAATACGTCCTTCGCGCCGCCTTCCGGGGTGATGAAGCCGAAGCCCTTGTCCTGGTTGAAGAATTTAACGGTGCCCTTGGTGGCCATGGGAGAGTTCCTTGTTCCCGAATTTCTTGTCGTCTGCGCCGCGGCCGGCGGACCGGAAGCGGCTGGTTGAAGTTCCGCCGAAACGGAACCGTCGAGTGGTCGCGATAACGGGGAAAGAACGTCTACCGGCGGGAGAAGGCCCCCATGACCGCAAGCGCGGTCCATACAAGTCAGTCCAGTCTCCGGGATCTTTGGTGCCCGAACGGAGAAAGAGGTAGGGGCATTTTCGGACCTTGGCAAGTATGAAAAGTCACACTGTGCGGTGCAGCAGCGTGGCAACGGGCTGAAATCCTTGAGTTTTGAGGGGTGGCAGTCGCCTCTGACCGCCCTCCTGCCACCCCCTCGGCCCTGCCGGTCACCGATTTTTCGGTCGGGGACAGAGCGGTGTTCCGTCTTGAAGCAGCCGCCATCCGGGTTTAGGGGAGGGGTGGCTGGGCGCGGGAGTGGATGAGTATGGCGAAGACGGGTGCCGCAGTGATCGACCCTTATGAGCTCCTGGGCGTGGCCCGCGATGCCGACGAGGCCGCCATCAAGGCCGCCTATCGCAAGGTGGCGAAGACCGCCCATCCGGATGCCGGCGGCGATACGGAAGCCTTCGCCAAGATCTCCGCCTGCTACGAATTGCTGAAGGATCCCGTGCGCCGCCGGGTCTTCGACGATACCGGCTATGATCCGCAGCTCGCCGAACCCACCGATCTCAAGGGGTTGATGGTGCTGGAGACGCTGATCAACGACATGATCCTCGACGAGCGCGAGCCGGGCTCGTTCGATCCCGTCGCGGGGCTGCGGCGCAAGCTCACCGACGACATCCTCAAATGCCGCTTCCACATTCTCGAGCTGGAGCGCCACCGGGCGCGGGTGCGCAAACATCTCGACCGGCTCGGCCGCCGGCCGGAGACCGACGTGCTCGGCTCGATGCTCCGGGCCCGGGCGCAATCCATCACCGATGCCATCAAGGCGTCTGAGGTGCAGATTGGCGCGATCGAGCGGGCCTATTCCATGCTCGAGGGCTATTCCTACGAAATGGAGCCGCTGCCCGTCGAGGTCGAGGCCGAGGATCTGCCGAAGGCGGCGGAGTAGCATCATTCCCTCTTCTCCCCAGCGGGGAGAAGTGCCGAGCACAGCGAGGCGATGAGGGGGCCGTCTGGCCGCAGCCTTTGCAGTCCAATCTTGAAAGTTAATGGCTGCCGAAGCGTGCTTTGCCGGTGAGCTTCGCTCCCCCTCATCCGGCCCTGCGGGCCACCTTCTCCCCGCTGGGGAGAAGAGAGGACGCGCCCTCATGCCGCGGTGCCCTGAGTGGCGGCGTTGGGCTTTTCCGGTTTGCTGTGATGCCAGGCGAGGCGGTAGAGGGCGGTGGTGTGCGGGTCGGGGTCGGTGGCCTGCCAGTCGGCAAGCGCTGCCCGTTCGCTCTGTGGATGCGGGCCGGGGCGGGTGTGGATGCGGTGGAGCATCGCCAGGGCCAGGCGAAGCTGGGCGGCGGCCTTGGTGTCTTCGGGCCATTGGCGGGGCTCGGTGCTGGAGCCGACATGCGGCTGCAACTGGCCAAGCTGGGTCTGAAGCGCCACGTGCGCCTCGGGTTTGGCCTTGGCCGCGCAGGGTGGCAGGCCTGCGCCCGAGGCCAGCGGCCGATCGGCGCGCTGCGCCTCCCCGCAGCAGTGCCGGTTGCGCCGGCATTGGCGCCGCCGGCAGGCGAGGGGGACTGCGTGTTCGTCGAGGACGTCGCGCAGCAGGCGCAGGTCCAGCGGTTCGGGCTTGGGGTCGTCGGCGGTTGTCGGTTCGGGCATGTCGGCCTCCTTGTCGTGAGGTGTTTCGGGAATTGGCGAAATAGGGAAATTCGGGAGGCGCGGGTGAGGGGTGGCCCCTTGTAACTTCCCAAAATCCGCATTGGAGGCTGTAATGCCTTTTGCGGTGGCGGATGGGAGACCGAAGCCTCTTTGGGACACTAAGCCCGTGGGAG
>NZ_JAUSUW010000009.1 GCF_030814435.1 Peteryoungia aggregata LMG 23059 | reverse complement strand
GCAGGAACTTGACCCAGACCAACAACACGAACGATACCTAAAGGCGGGTCAATTCTCGGTGGAAACGCCGGGTCAGCTCTCAGTGGAAATCAACAGCGCGGCACCGGGCGGGCGTGAACGAGAGGTGGACGCTCTGCTATCGATCGTCCAAGGAGAGCTGAGGCGTGTGGTAGCGCTCGGCCGCTATCAGAACATCTCAGCAGTTCCCGGTAATCCCCGTGGGCGGGCACACGGATATACATTGATCTACGCCCATGTCCTATCGCGGCAGCGGATATGTTTTCTCCACTGGCACCCAAGGGATCGGCAGCGTCTAATTGCCGGCTGAACCGTCCGCCGGTCGCAAATATTGGTAGTCTGAGCAGATTGACCGGCAAGGAACGGGACGACCAAGCCCCGATGCAACCCAAGCGCGTTTCACAACGTTTACATCGATACCAAAAACGCTCAAAATGAGCGATTTCCGCAAGATAATGTAAACATCATGTCAAGGTTGGGCGCCATCCGCAGGGTTTTTGAGTTTGGATGCAAGATAGAATGCAACCTAAGATATACATTTTTGACCGTTTTGTCCTGCGACCTTGACAGAGTTAGTGCTCAGGCAAGGTCTATGTAAACATAGCGCAAGGCGACGGTATTGACGTAGATGGATCTACCCTAGGCGGACAACGAGATCGTCAGCGCTGAGATGCGTGTAGCGCTTCAGCATCCGGAGCTCTTTGTGTCCGGAGATACTGCTCACCTCGATGATGTTCAGACCCCGCTCAAAAAGACGGCTGACGCCCTCGTGACGCAAGTCGTGAAAGCGCAGCGACTTGATCCCAGACCTGATGAGCAACCGACGCCATGCCTGTTCCAACGCTCCTGGCGTCATGGGGAAGACGGTAGATTGATCTACCGGCGCACGATCCCTCCAATCCATCAGCGCCTCGAATGCTCTCTGAGACAACGGCACCTCGCGACCGGAGCCGTTCTTTGTCAGAGCGAGGGTGATCACTCGGCGATTGTGCGAAATGTCGGACCACCGTAGCCCAAGGATCTCCCCTCGCCGCATCCCTGTCTCGATGGCGAGAATCAGCAGCGTCTTGAAGTATGGTGTCTGTCCGCCGCCGCAGCCATCGAGAAGCTGTTGCTCTTCGTCGCCCGTCAGTCTCCGGCTACGCTCATTGCGGATCACCGGACGGCGAACCAGCTTCACCACGTTCCTCGCGAGTGGGAGACCCCAATCGCGGATCGCAACCTCAAGGACATGGCTCAGGATCGCAAGCTCCCGGACGGTGGTAGATGGAGCTACCGACTGGAGCCGCCCATCACGGAACGACGCGATGTCCTGCTGGCTCAGTCCGATCAGCGTCCGGTAGGAGAGATCATGACGACGCAGCACATCGATCCGCTGGAGCTCTTGGACGGACCCACGCTTGGTAGGCGAAATCTCGCGTTGGTAGCGCTCCAGGAGCTGACCGAGCGTCGTGCTTTCGAGGATCTTCGTATCAGGAGCAGCGCCGAAACGATCGACCTGGGATTCCAAATCGCGCGCCCACTTCTCGGCTTCCTGCTTGGTGTCAAAGGACTTGCAGCGGGGCTTCATACCACGACGACGCACCTGGGCTTGCCAGCGTCCTCTGAGCTTCCGGATCGTTGCCATGTGACCTCCAATCGATGTTGAAGGTCACGCGTAGGATGCCCCTGGAAGGGTGCCAAGGATTATCCCGGCACGGTAGCGCTGTTCACGCAACGAAATTGCGTCGCGCCGCTCACCAATCATGCGACACAACACAATGGAACATTTCGGCTTTACGTTTATTTCATTCGTTGCGTTTATTTCGTTTATCGGGTGACAGAAACGCGACCTGATGCTATCAATGATTTGCGCGAAGCTAACCACCTTCGTGAACGCCAAAGGAGATTGAAATGCTTGCACTCATGGACCAGACGCGTGAGCCGTTTGTCGCCGATGAGGCTGAAGCGGTGATCGCAAGAAAGGCTGCCGACAAACTCAAGGCTGTCGCTGAAGCAAATGAAGGCGTGAAAATCACGGTAGACGGCAAAGAGGACAAGAAGATAATTGTCCCGCTGCCAGCCCGTGCTGTAGCGCTTATATATGAGGTTTTAGAGGCAATGGCGAATAGAACGCCAATGTCTCTTATCCCTCACGACGCCGAGCTTACTACCCAACAGGCTGCGGACTATCTAAACGTGTCTCGTCCTCATCTTATCCGTCAACTTGAAGCGAATAAGCTTCCGCATCGCAAAGTTGGAAGCCATCGTAGAGTTAGATTTGCAGATCTGATCGAATACGAAAGAGCATGCAGGCGCGAGCAGAAGCAGGCTCTAATTGATCTAAACGACGAAGCGAAACGGCTTGGGCTTGAATGATATCGACTTTCACTGCGTTCATAGATGCGAACGTGTTTTATGGCGCGAGGCTGCGAAGCCTCGTGCTTTTTGTTGCACAGTCTAAAATTTTCCGAGCCCGCTGGTCGGATGAGGTGCATGACGAATGGGTTCGCAACCTCATAAAGAACCGACCGGATCTCCAAGAGAGCGACCTTAATCGCACCAGACAATTGATGAATGCAGCGGTGCCGGACTGCCTTGTCCAGGGCTACGAGCCATTGATTGCCGGACTTCAGCTCCCCGACGAAAATGATCGCCACGTTCTCGCAGCAGCCATCCAGACGCGAGCAAACGTCATTGTCACGTTCAACCAAAAAGATTTCCCGGAGGACGCGATCTCGCAGTTCCGGCTCCACACCAAGCACCCGGACAATTTTCTGGTTGACGCATACAATCTTTCGCCGGAGGACTTTGTCGAGGCGGTGCAGAACGACTTCGCGCATTACGGCAAACCGCCCTTAGTCTACGAAGAATATCTCGAAAGTTTGGCTAAGGCAGGAGTGCCTCAAATCGCGAAAATTCTTGAACCGTTCAAAGTTCTTATGTCGACTGATGGCAACGGGGAAACCTAACTAAAGAGCATCTCGATGTGCTCGATCAAGCAGCCGGCGAGGCAGATAGTGCCGAGAGTGTGGCCCTAGCCAATTTCGGCAGCAGCATTCAAAGTCTGGAGAAATCAGCCGACTGCGGAGAAAAGCTTCCTACCCAGGTTCATAATGGCGGAGAGGGTGGGATTCGAACCCACGATACCCTTGCGAGTATGCCGCATTTCGAGTGCGGTGCTTTCGACCACTCAGCCACCTCTCCGGTCACATTGGTCGGCGCTTGATGGCGCGGGCTGTCTCATAGCGGCAACTCACCCCCCACGCAAGAGCGAATATGACGCTTTTTCCAGCTTTCGCCTTGACACCCCGAATGCCCTCACGTATGCGACGCTCGACTTAAAGCGTGGGCAAACTGCGCCTTTTGTTCTTCGCGATCCGCGAAGCTCAACCGGTGGGATCAAAAATCCCGCTCCTCCGACTGGCAAAAAGACGGCCCCTCGCAAGGGGAGAGCCGGAACGAACATGAAAGGATAAAAAATGTTCGCAGTCATCAAGACCGGCGGTAAGCAGTACCGCGTAAACGCCAACGACGTGCTGACCATCGAAAAGCTGGAAGCCGAAGCTGGTGCAACCATCGAATTCACCGAGATCCTGATCGTCGGCGAAGGCGAAACAGCGACCATCGGCGCGCCCTTCGTGGCCGGCGCCAAGGTCACGGCCGAAGTTGTCGAGCAGATGCGTGGCAAGAAGGTCATCGCCTTCAAGAAGCGTCGTCGTCAGAACTCCAAGCGTTCGCGCGGCCATCGTCAGCACCACACCGTGGTGCGCATCACCGACATCGTCGCAGCCTGAAACGCTGATAACTAGGTTTAAAGGAGCAATCCAATGGCACACAAAAAAGCTGGCGGTTCCTCGCGCAACGGTCGCGATTCCAATTCCAAGCGCCTCGGCGTGAAGAAGTTCGGTGGCGAAGTCGTCATTCCGGGCAACATCATCGTGCGTCAGCGCGGCACCCAGTGGCATCCGGGCGCAAACGTCGGCATGGGCAAGGACCATACCCTCTTTGCACTCACGGCGGGCAATGTGGACTACCGTACGAAGGCCAATGGCCGCGTATACGTGTCGATCATGCCGAAAGCCGAAGCAGCGGAATAAGCCGGTAGCGCTCTAAAACAGCCGGCGTCTCATCGACCCGGCTGGCCGCATCAGGTTCAGTTTAGAAAAAAGGGGAGATGGGGCGCCATCTCCCCTTTTTTCTTGTCCAACACAGGAGACTGAACCATGCAAAGTCTGATGTTGAGGGATGACCAATCACGGTCACCCGAAGAACAACCAAGGCCTGATCGGCCGAGGAGTGATTGCCCTGTCTTGTTGTCGCAACGGCTCGTCCTGCGCGCACCCCACATCGAAGACATCGACGCCCTTGCCCATCTCGCCAACAACGCCGCAATCGCCACCATGGTGGCCCGCATGCCGCATCCTTACACGGCGAAAGACGCGGCCGACTTCGTGCGACGCACGAATATCGGCGAGATTGGCAAGTGCGTCTATGCCATCACAAAAGCGGACAATGGCGAGTTCCTCGGTTGCTGCGCGCTGGAGCCCAACCCGGCCGACGATACCATTCTGGAAATGGGTTACTGGCTGGGCGAACCCTACTGGAACAGGGGTTATGCCACCGAAGCAGCCCATGCACTGATCGACATGGCGTTTCGCACCCGGGAATGGGTGAGCCGCATCGATGCGCGCTGCCGGGTGACCAACATCGCCTCCCGGCGCGTCATTCAGAAGTCCGGCTTCCAGTTCCAGGGTACCGGCATGGTCGGCAACCTTGCCATGGGCGGCCCGGTCCCCGTCGAGTGGTACAGGCTCGATCGCAAGACCTGGCTGTCCCTGAAGAGCTGGGGGGAAATGCGATGAGCGCGATGCTGGCAGAAAGACCAACGGTTGCGCCATCCATGCCCGGCCCCTGCCCGGTCATCGAAACGGCACGCCTTGTCCTGCGTCCACATCGGATGCAGGACGCCGATGCGATCGTCACATCGCTCAGCGACTTCGCCGTCGCCCGGATGTTGACGCGCGTGCCGGTTCCCTACGACCAGGAGGACGGCCGTGACTGGCTGAACATGGTGACCTCGGCGATGAAGCCCGACTGGCATTTCGCCATCACGCTCGATGGTGTCCATGTCGGCGTGGCTTCCCTGGAGGTCCGCCATGGCCTCTGGCACATCGGCTACTGGCTGAACCGCTTCTATTGGGGCAAGGGCCTGATGTCGGAGGCGGTTGATGCCGCCCTGGATCGCTTCTTGATGCGCATGCCACAGGCCGAAATCCTGGGTGGCGCTTTCGCCGACAACCCGGCTTCGCTGCGACTGCTCGAGGCAAGAGGGTTCCAGATCACGGGCGTCCGGGATGTCTTCTCCAAGGCGCGCAACACCATGGTGCCGCTCGTCGAATCCCGGCTGTCGCAAGCGGACTTCGCCAACCGCCACCGCAAATCATAGCCGACAATACTCCGGGCGCCCGCCGCCCGGAGTTCATGCCTCCGCGAGCTCTACCCAGACCGGAAAATGGTCTGACCCGCTTGCGGAATTGTCCACATGACAGGCCTTGAGACGCCCAGTGAGGCCGCCACTGATGAAGCAGTAATCGAGATGCATGCGCCGCGATCCATCGTCGCTGATCCAGCTATAGCCGTCCGTCGGGCGAGACTTCAGATGCGCCTCAGCATCGGTGGGGTAGCCCGCGCGGGGCGTGCGTCCGTAATAGGCGTCGTTCCGGCCGACCATGGAGATATACTCCGCACCTTCCGGTTCCATGTTGAAGTCGCCCATGATCAGGAACTCCGCCGGCAGCGGCGGATCCGGCAGGCCGAATTCGTTGACCCCGGTCAAGGCTCCACCTTCCTCGGCGTAGAGTTGAACGCGATCCTTGAGGAAGGCGATTTGTGCAAGCCGCTCGTCCGGCGAGATGTGATCGAGATGAACCGAATAGACCCGCAGCGCGCCGCCCGGAGCCTCGATGACCGTTTCCAGCGCGCCCCGCTGGAGGTTGAGCTTGTCGAATGTCCGGTTGCGCGGCAAAAGCAGGTTGCGGCTGGCGCGGATCGGATAGCGCGACAGCACCATGTTGCCGAACTGGAAACGGCGCTCGCGAAGCCGACCATCGATCATCGCGTGATCGACCAACACATCGCAGGCCGGACCAAATGCGGCAAAATAGGTGGGAAAGAGTGCCGAAAAGGTCTCGACCAGATCGGTATAGTCGTTCCGGCTATAACCGCGCGTGACTTCCTGAAGGGCGATGACGTCCGCGTCGCGGATGCTGTCGGCGATGCGATCAGGGTCGAAACGCCCGTCCTGGCCGAAACCATACTGGATGTTGTAGCTTACGAACTTCACGATACTCTTTGACCTCCGCGTCAAGCGGCTATATCGATGGCCGCAACTCTCCGCGCAGAACCTGACAGAAGAATTGACGGCAGCAAGATGAAATTTCTCGACGAAGCTAAGGTATATATTCGCTCGGGCGACGGCGGCGCCGGTGCTGTCTCGTTTCGGCGCGAAAAATTCATCGAGTTCGGCGGTCCTGACGGTGGCGACGGCGGTCGCGGCGGCGATGTCTGGGTGGAGGCGGTCAACGGCCTCAATACGCTCATCGACTTCCGTTTCCAGCAACATTTCAAGGCCAAGACCGGCACCCACGGCATGGGCCGCAACCGCACCGGCGCAAATGGCGAAGACGTGACGCTGAAGGTTCCCGTCGGCACGCAGATCTTCGAGGAAGACAACGAAACCCTGATCGTCGACATGACGGTCGAGGGCCAGCGCTTCCGGATTGCCAAGGGCGGCAATGGCGGCTTCGGCAACGCCCATTTCAAGACCGCGACCAACCAGGCGCCCGACTGGGCCAATCCGGGCCTCGAAGGCGAGGACAAGACCGTCTGGCTTCGGCTGAAGCTGATCGCCGATGCCGGTCTCGTCGGTCTTCCCAATGCCGGCAAGTCGACCTTCCTGGCCTCGGTCACCCGCGCCCGACCGAAGATTGCCAACTATCCATTCACCACGCTGCATCCGAACCTTGGTGTCGCGACCATCGACGAGCGCGAATTCATCCTGGCCGATATCCCCGGCCTGATCGAAGGCGCGCATGAAGGTGTAGGCATCGGCGATCGCTTCCTCGGCCATGTCGAGCGTACCCGCGTTCTGCTTCACCTGGTTTCTGCCCAGGAAGAACAGGTCGGCAAGGCCTACAAGACCGTGCGCCACGAACTCGACGCCTATGGCGGCGGCCTTGAAGACAAGCCGGAGATCGTCGCGCTGTCGCAGATCGACGTGCTCGACGAAGCCGAACTGAAGAAGAAGGCGGCGGAGCTGAAAAAGGCCTGCGGTCAGACGCCGCTCCTGCTCTCCGCCATCACCAGCAAGGGCATGACGGATGCCTTGCGCGCTCTCCGTGACGTGATCGTTGCGGCACAGGGCAACCGGTCGCTTCCCGAGAAACGCGAAAAGAACCGCCGCAATCGTGACGACGACGGCAATCTTGAAGCCGGCCTGGACGAAGAAGGCGACGACTGATGTCCACCCGGCTCCGCTCGCTCTCCCGCGTCAAGCGGGTCGTCATCAAGATCGGCTCTGCCCTTCTGGTCGATCGCGGTTCCGGCATCAGGAAGGATTGGCTCGACGCCATCTCGGATGACATCGCGGCCCTGAAGGCACGCGGCACGGATGTGCTGGTCGTCTCCTCGGGCGCCATCGCGCTCGGTCGCACGGTCCTCGACATGCCCTCGGGCGCCTTGAAGCTCGAAGAAAGCCAGGCCTGTGCTGCCGTCGGCCAGATCGCACTTGCCCGCCACTGGTCGGAAAGCCTCTCACGCCATCAGATCGTCGCCGGCCAGGTCCTGCTGACGCTCGGCGATACCGAAGAGCGCCGTCGCTATCTGAATGCGCGCGCCACCCTCAACCAGCTGCTGAAGATCGGCGCCGTGCCGATCATCAACGAGAACGATACGGTCGCAACGACGGAAATCCGCTACGGCGACAACGATCGTCTGGCCGCCCGCGTCGCCACGATGGCGGGTGCCGACCTTCTCGTGCTGCTCTCCGATATCGACGGTCTCTACACGGCGCCCCCGCATCTCGATCCAGAAGCGAAGTTCCTCGACACGATTGAGGAAATCACGCCCGCGATCGAAGCCATGGCTGGCGGCGCTGCCTCCGAACTGTCCCGTGGCGGCATGCGCACCAAGATCGATGCCGGCAAGATCGCAACCAGCGCCGGCTGCGCCATGATCATCGCGTCCGGCAAGACCATGAACCCGCTCGCAGGCATAGAGAATGGCGCTCGCCATTCCTGGTTCGCCGCGTCCAAATCGCCTGTCACGGCACGCAAGACCTGGATCGCCGGTCAATTGCAGCCGGCGGGCACCCTTCAGGTCGACAATGGAGCCGAAGGCGCACTGCGCTCCGGCAAAAGCCTGTTGCCGGCCGGCGTCCGCTCGGTTTCGGGTGCCTTCCATCGCGGCGATACCGTTTCCATCGTCACGACCGAGGGGCGCGAGATTGCCCGTGGCCTCGCGGGTTACGACGCAGACGAAGCGCGCCGGATCTGTGGTCGCAAATCCAACGAAATCGAGAAGATCCTCGGCTATGCCGGTCGCGCCGCCATGATCCACCGAGACGACCTCGTGATGACCGAACTCGGACAGCGGGATGCCGCAGCCGCAGACCGGAAGGATGCAGCCCATGCTTGATACCGTGTCGAACCAGAATTCCGTCGAAGGCCTGATGCTGGATATCGGTCGACGCGCCCGCGCGGCTGCCCGCCCCCTGGCGATCGCCTCGACCGAAGCCAAGAACAAGGCGCTCTTGGCCATGGCCGATGCGCTTGTATCCGCCGAGGCAGACATCCTCGCCGCCAATGCGATCGACCTCAAGAATGCAGCAGAGGCAGGCGTGGCGGCCTCCTTTATCGACCGCCTGACCCTGAATTCCGCCCGCGTCGCAGCCATCGCCCAGTCGATGCGCGAGATTGCTGAATTGCAGGATCCCGTCGGATCGATCATCGCCGAATGGGATCGCCCCAACGGGCTGCATATCGAGCGCGTCCGCACGCCGCTTGGTGTCATCGGCGTCATCTATGAGAGCCGACCGAACGTGACGGCTGATGCCGGTGCGCTGTGCCTCAAGGCCGGCAACGCCGTCATTCTGCGCGGTGGCTCGGATTCGGCCAATTCTTCGCGTCTCATTCATGCCTGCCTGGTCAAGGGCCTCGTTGCGGCAGGCCTGCCTGCCGATGCGATCCAGCTCGTGCCGACCACCGATAGGGCCGCCGTGGGTGCGCTTCTTTCCGGGCTCGAGGGATCGGTCGACGTGATCGTTCCGCGTGGCGGCAAGAGCCTCGTTGCGCGCGTCCAACAGGAAGCCCGCGTGCCGGTCTTCGCCCATCTGGAGGGCCTGTGTCACGTCTATGTCGATGGCTCGGCCGATCTCGATATGGCAAAGAAGATTGTCGTCAACGCCAAGATGCGGCGGACCGGGATTTGCGGCTCTGCCGAAACCCTGCTGGTCGACAGTGCGGCAATCGCAACCCATCTGCAGCCGCTGATCGAAGCGCTGACGGAAGCCGGTTGCGAAGTCCGCGCATCGGCAACAGTGCTGCGCATCATTCCAGGCCTTAAGGCCGCGACCGAAGAGGACTGGCGCACCGAATATCTCGACGCGATCATCTCCGTTGCTGTGGTCGATGGCATCGGTGGCGCGATTGATCATATAGCCCGCTATTCGTCGAACCACACGGAAGCGGTGATCGCCGAAGATCCTGCAGTGGTCGAGCGCTTCTTCAATGAGATCGATTCAGCCATCCTTTTGCACAATGCCTCGACGCAATTTGCAGACGGTGGCGAGTTCGGCATGGGCGGCGAGATCGGCATTGCCACCGGCAAGATGCATGCCCGCGGCCCGGTCGGCGTCGAGCAGCTGACGTCGTTCAAGTACCGCGTTCGCGGCAACGGCCAGGTCCGTCCCTGACGTGGCGGAAACGGCACTCGCCCATCGCCATACGGTCATGCCGCATGCCGAACGCGGCATGGTCATCGGTCTCTTCGGAGGCTCCTTCAATCCACCACACCAGGGGCACCTGCTCGTGGCCGAGATCGCCTTGCGGCGTCTCGGTCTTGACCAGCTCTGGTGGTTGGTAACACCGGGCAACCCGCTGAAGAGCCAGAAGGAACTGGCACCGCTCGCTGAGCGCCTGGCCGCCTGCGAGACGCTTGCCGTAGATCCACGAATCAAGGTCACCGCCTTCGAGAAAACGCTCGGAACGAGTTACACCGCAAAGACGCTGGAATTCATCCGCGCCCGCAATCCGCATGTGCATTTCATCTGGATCATGGGTGCCGACAACCTCGCCGGTTTCCACCGCTGGCAACGCTGGCAGAAGATCGCGAGCACCTTTCCGGTTGCGGTCATCGACCGGCCAGGATCGACCCTCGCCTACCTCTCGTCGAAGATGGCGCGGACGTTCGATTATGCCCGGATCGATGAGGAGGATGCGGGAGTGCTGTGGCAGAAGCGGGCACCGGCATGGACCTTCATTCACGGGCCGCGCTCGACGCTGAGTTCCTCTGCCATCAGGGCGGCTGCGCACAAACCATGAGACAGACGATCAAGGCTGACATTTTCCACCATGCCTTGAAAGATTAACGGATCAGTGCCACCTTTTGTCTGCGATCCCAGTTAGGAGAATCGCAGACGTGCTGTTCTGTTTTGCCAAGGAAAGGACGAACTCTGACAACAGTACACACCAAGGGACGCGCTTCCCGCGCTATCCCGAAGAGCATGGAACGTGGCGCCGATGCTGCAGCCCGTGCGCTTGAGCTGGTCCTCGCAAGCCTCGAGGACTCGAAGGCAGAAGACATCGTCTCCATCGACATTGCCGGAAAATCGGCGCTGGGCGACTACATGGTGGTCGTATCCGGACGCTCGAACAGGCATGTCTCGGCGATCAGCGAACATCTCATCTCTGACCTCAAGGACGAAGGCATGGGCTCCGCCCGCGTCGAAGGCCTGGAGACCGGCGATTGGGTCCTGATCGACACAGGAGACATCATCGTGCATGTGTTTCGACCTGAAATCCGCGAATTCTACAACCTGGAAAGGATGTGGGCAGCGCCGGAGATCGAGGATCGCCTGCACTGAAAACGGCCGGCCGTCCGTCAGACGGTCCCGAAGCCGGATTGACACGGCGGGACTCTTCCTGCCGATAGAGATGGTTTTGTGACCTGAAACTGGGACTGCCCGCATGAAAATTGGCATCTATGCCGTTGGCCGGCTGAAAGCCGGACCAGAGAAGGAACTCGCGTCCCGTTATCTGGACCGCTTCGCCAAGGCCGGACCGCAATGCGGCCTGGAATTCACACGCTCCGTGGAGCTGAACGAAAGCCGCGCCGGCAATGCCGACACCAGAAAGCGCGAGGAAGCCCAAGAGCTTTCCCGCCAAATCCCCGACGGCGCGCTCATCGTGGTCCTCGACGAGCGCGGCAAGGCCTTCGACAGTGCCGAATTCGCAAAATTCGTCGGTGACGCAGCCGATAACGGCCAGCGCGACATGGCATTCGTCATCGGCGGTGCCGATGGTATTGATCCCGACCTTAGAGATCGTGCCCGCCTCGTCCTCAATCTCGGCAAGCTCACCTGGCCGCACCAGCTCGTGCGCATCCTGATCGCCGAGCAACTCTATCGGGCCGTGACCATCCTGACGGGACACCCCTATCACCGCGTTTGATGCACCGAGACCGATCGGCGAGGCAATGCTTTGCCTTGGCCGCAAATCAGCGTATTTTCGCGGCCGAACCGGATAGAGCCCTTGCCCATTGTCGCCAGAGATACAGCAGCCGTCATTGAAGGCCGCCGCCACAAGGCCGGCCTGGCGATGGCTTGCCTTCTGGGAAGCCTCCTGGCTTCGGCTTCGCCGATTTCAACCCGAGCCCAGCAGACCCCGGCACCAGCCTCTGGCACGACAACGGGATCGCTGCCGACAACCGTGGCGCAGACGGGCGACCGTGTCGTCGCGGAGCCAGCACCCGACCCGGCGCTGGAACTGCGCTCCAAACGCGATCAGGTGAGCGCCGAACTGCAGGCCATCGCGTCCAGCATGAAGCTGTCGGAAGAAAAGACGACAGAACTGCAGAAAAGCATCGACGATCTCGAGAAGACCTCGGAGAGCCTGAAGACGGCCCTGATCGAGTCTGCCCAGCGGCGCAAGGATATCGAGAAGCAGATCAGCGAAGGCGAGAAGCGCCTGGCCGACATCGGCCTGCGTGAGGACAATATCCGTGCCTCGTTCCGCGAACGTCGGTCGATGCTGGCTGAGGTTCTGGCAGCCCTCCAGCGCATGGGACGAAACCCGCCGCCGGCTCTGCTGGTCAGCCCCGAGGACGCCTTGGGCTCCGTGCGCACGGCGATCCTGCTTGGCGCCGTCGTGCCCGGGATCCGCCACGAGACGGACAAGCTGGCCGCTGATCTCGAAGAGTTGATCGCGCTCCGCGACGCCGGGAAAAAGGAAATGGATGGCATGGTTGCCGCCATTGCCAACCGTCAGGAAGAAGAGCGGCGGATGGACTTGCTGGTGGCGGAAAACGAGAGGCTCGCCCGCACCAACTCCCTCCAGCTTCAGGCCGAACGCAAGCAATCAGAGGCGCTTGCCGAGCGAGCGTCGACGATGGAAGCGCTGATCCGTTCGCTGGAAAACGAGATCACCTCGGTCCGGCAGGCGGCCGAGTTGGCGAGGGCGGAAGAGCTGAAAAGAAGCCAGATGAGCGAGGAGCAACGGGCCCGCGCCCTTGAGCTCGCCCAGTCTGGACTGCCCGATAAAAACCGCATTGCGCCAGCATATCCTTTCTCTGATCTGAAGCAGAAACTGGAATTGCCGGTTGCCGGCGAAACCCTGCGGCAGTTCGGTGATCCGGACGGAACAGGCCACCGGGCTCAGGGCGTCGTTATTGCCTCACAGCCCGGCGCGCTCGTAACCGCACCGGCGGATGCATGGGTGGTGTTTGCTGGAAATTTCCGAAGCTACGGGCAGATGATCATTCTGAACACGGGCGACGGCTATCACATGGTGCTATCGGGCATGGACCGTATCAGCACCAGTCAGGGCAAGTTCGTGCTGTCCGGCGAGCCTCTGGCGACCATGGGTGAGAAAAGAGTGGCGAGCGCGACTGCATTGGCGCTGGAAACCGATCGTCCAACTCTTTACATTGAACTTCGGAAAGACGGTAAACCGGTTGATTCCCGTCCCTGGTGGGCTGGAGGCGATTCTGGAAAGGCACAGAATGATACGTAGGGTCTCTCTTCTTCTCGTCGGCGCACTGATGGGCGCAACCGCGATGAGCGTCATCTATTCCGCAGGTGTCCCGGCCCAGGCGGCAGGTGCTTCCACCTACAAGGAATTGTCGATCTTCGGCGACGTCTTCGAGCGTATTCGCGCTCAGTATGTGACGCCGCCGGACGAGAACAAGCTGGTCGAAAGCGCCATCAACGGCATGCTTACCTCGCTCGATCCGCATTCGGTTTATATGAACGCCAAGGACGCGGCGGACATGCAGACCCAGACACGCGGCGAATTCGGCGGCATCGGTATCGAAGTCACCATGGAAGAAGAACTCGTCAAGGTCATCACGCCGATCGACGATACACCCGGCGCCAAGGCCGGCATCCTGGCCGGCGACTTCATCTCCGAGATCAACGGTGAGTCGGTTCGCGGCCTGAAGCTTGAGGAAGCCGTCGAGAAGATGCGCGGTGCGGTCAACACACCGATCAAGCTGACGATCCTGCGTGAAGGTGCAGACAAGCCGCTGGACATCACGGTGGTCCGCGAAATCATCCCGATCAGGGCCGTCAAGTCGCGTGTCGAAGGCGACGTTGGTTATCTGCGCGTCATTTCCTTCACTGAGAAGACTTATGACGATCTGGAAGCCGCGATCGAGAAGATCAAGAAGGAAGTGCCGGAAGACAAGCTGAAGGGCTATGTTCTGGACCTTCGCCTCAATCCCGGTGGCTTGCTCGATCAGGCGATCTACGTTTCGGACGCCTTCCTGGAGCGTGGCGAAGTGGTCTCGACCCGCTCGCGCGATCCGCAGGATACCCGGCGTTTCAACGCCACCGCCGGCGATCTTGCCGATGGAAAGCCGGTGGTCGTCCTGATCAACGGTGGTTCGGCATCCGCATCGGAAATCGTCGCAGGCGCCCTGCAGGACCTGAAGCGTGCAACTGTTCTCGGCACCCGATCCTTCGGCAAGGGCTCCGTGCAGACCATCATCCCGATGGGCGACAAGGGTGCGCTACGCCTGACGACCGCGCTCTATTACACGCCATCAGGCAATTCGATCCAGGGAACAGGCATCGAGCCTGATATCAAGGTCGAACAGCCATTGCCGGAAGAACTCCAGGGCAAGGTCCGCACTGAGGGTGAATCCGCCCTTCCGGGACATATCAAGGGTCAGAACGAAGACGAGGAAGGTTCTGGCTCGGTCGCCTATGTCCCGCCGGAACCGAAGGACGATGTGCAACTGAACTATGCTCTCGACCTGCTGCGTGGCGTGAAGACCGATGCGGCCTTCCCGGCTGACCCGCAAAAGGCGTCGCTGCAGTAAGGCAATTGAACCGGCCGCCCGCGTATCCATGATGCGCGGGCGGCCTCTTCGTATCTGGGCAACCGGCATCACTGGAAGTTTCGCATGGATCTTCATGCACCGCTCGGTCAGGAGCGAAAGGACAAGAATCGAGGCAGGAGACGCCTCGGTCCGTCCACGGTGACATCTGCGCTTGCCATTGCCTCGCTAGCGGGCCTCTCGGTCTGGACAGCGCTTGCTCCGACGGCGCTGCGCACGGAGCCGCCAATCAACCTCACACCCGCACCACCAGCGCCGGATATGGTTGCGGTTTCCGAAGCTACAGAGAGCCGCGAACCGACGGATGGACCCGCCGGTATCGCAAAGAGTGGCCCGAACGACGGCGCCGTTATCCGTCGCACCACCACAGCAGACGGCAATGTCGTCACCACCTTCAGCCCCAATGCCCGTCAGGGTCCGGTCGTCATCGGCGCGAGCTCCACCCAGGATCCGCGGCTTGCCGGCCAACCCAACGAAGACCTGATCGAGTTGACGGACGCGGGCGAGCTTCCGGCGGTCTCCGCCTCCGGTCTACGTCCCATCGATTTTTACGCCAGACCCTGGTCGGGCGCACGCGGAACACGTATCGCAATCGTCATCGGCGGCATCGGCCTCAGCCAGACCGGCAGCCAGACGGCGATCCGCGACCTGCCCGAGGACATCACGCTTGCCTTTGCCGCGACCGGCAACAGCCTGCAGCGCTGGATGCAGGAGGCACGCCGCAAGGGTCACGAAATCGTCCTCCAGGTGCCGATGGAACCCTTCGACTATCCCGCGAATGATCCCGGACGCGGCACACTTCTGTCCGAAAAGGCAGCTGCGACCAACATCGCCAACCTGCATCTGGCCATGGCGCAGATCACCAACTATACCGGCATCATGAACTACATGGGCGCCCGCTTCCTCTCCGACGACAAGGCGATGGATCCTGTCATGCGGGATATCGGCAAGCGCGGCCTGATGTTCCTCGACGACGGCTCGACAGCCCGCTCGCTCTCGGGTGATTTTGCCAAGGCGATCGGCTTTCCGCATGCCTATGCCGACGTGATGATCGACGCACAGGTTGATCGCCAGGCGATCCTGGGAAAACTGGACGAGCTGGAACGGATCGCAAGGCGGAATGGCCAGGCGATCGGCGTCGGCGCTGCCTTCGACGAAACGATTGCAGCCGTCGCCGAATGGCGTAATGAAGCGGTTGCCCGTGGCATCGAATTTGTCGGCGTCTCCGCGCTCGCCAACGACAACAGACCCTGAGGACATCATGACCGAGCCCCAATCGACGAAGCCCAAGGTGAAGGCCGAAGACCTGCCCTATCGCCCCTGTGTGGGCATCATGGTGCTGAACCGGGAGGGCCTTGTCTGGTCGGGCAGACGCATTCCGGAAGGCAACTCCGAATATGACGGTTCGCCGCAGCTCTGGCAGATGCCGCAGGGCGGGATCGATCCGGGCGAAGACCCATTGCCGGCCGCCATCCGCGAACTCTACGAGGAAACCGGCATAAAGACGGTTTCGCTTCTTGCCGAGGCAAGCCGCTGGATCAACTACGACCTGCCCGCCGAATTGATCGGGATCGGGCTAAAGGGCAAGTTCCGCGGCCAAACCCAACGCTGGTTCGCCTTCCGCTTCGAGGGCGACGAGAGCGAGATCGCAATCAACCCGCCCCCGGGTGGTCACGAACCGGAATTCGACGCCTGGGCCTGGAAGCCGATGCAGAATCTGCCCGGCCTGATCGTCCCTTTCAAGCGTCGCGTCTACGAAGAGGTCGTCGCCGAATTCGCCCACCTGGCGGGGTGAGCAATCCCTCGAGCCGGTTCAAGCGCCGCTGGCGATCTCGAACCCCTCATCCGCCCAGCCGGTCATGCCGCCGATCATCACCTTGACCTTGCGTCCGAGACGGGCAAGCCGAAACGCTGCCCGATCGGTGCCGTTGCAATGCGGCCCGGCACAATAGACCACAAACAGCGTATCCTCGGGCCATTCCGCGATCTTCCGCTCGGTCATCTTGCCATGTGGCAGGTTGATCGCACCTGGCACATGCGTTGCTTCAAACAGCTTCGGCCCCCGTACGTCGAGAAGCACGAAATCGACCACACCCGTCGTCAGCGCATGATGGACATCCCAACAGTCGGTTTCAAAGGAAAGTCGCGCTGCATAATGGGCGGCAATCAGGGCCGGATCGGCAGCGGGGATTTCAGTAACAGTGCTGGGCATGATGGTCTCCTTCAGGTCCCTCGATGACCAGACCTTGCCTTTTCACCGCAATCGGCGAAACTGGCCTAGATGCCAATAGCCGTAAAAATCTCGCCAATGACGAATGCAGACGCTGCGATCGCGCCAGACAATGCCCCCGTCGCCTCATCTGTAGCATCCGCAGGGGCCGGAAAACCGCCGTCACCCTTCGCCGCATCCACACTTACCGGACCACGCGTCGTCACACTGGCCTATGACGGTCTCTGCACCTTCGAATTCGGCGTGGCGGTAGAGGTCTTCGGCCTCGCCCGTCCGGAACTGGGCATGCACTGGTATCGCCATGCGACCGCCGCCGTCGAGCCGGGCCCGCTGCGCGCCGCAGGCGGCCTGAGCGTCACCGCGCTTGGCGGCCTGGAGCTCCTGAAAGAGGCCGATCTGATCATCGTGCCCGGCTGGCGCGGCATCGATACGCCGGTTCCGCAAACCTTGCTCGACGCGCTTGTGACGGCCCATTTAAGGGGCGCCCGCCTGATGTCGCTCTGCTCCGGTGTCGCGGTGTTGGCCGCCACCGGCCTTCTCTCTGGCAGGCGCGCCACCACCCATTGGCGTTATGCCGAGGCGATTGCGACCCGCTATCCCGACATCCGCCTCGATCCCGATGTGCTCTATGTCGATGAAGGCCAGTTGCTGACGGCAGCCGGCAGTGCCGCCGGCATCGATCTCTGCCTGCATGTCATCCGCCGCGATTTCGGTGCTGAGGCTGCCAATAGCGTTGCGCGTCGCCTGGTCGTGCCGCCTCACCGCGAGGGCGGCCAGGCACAGTTCATCGTCAAACCGGTGCCAGAAGCGCGCGAAGGTGAAAGGCTTGGTCCACTGGTCGACTGGTTGCGCCAGAATCTCGGCCGCGATCTGACGCTCGATGAGCTCGCCGCCCGTGCTGGCATGAGCAACCGCAGCTTTCAGCGCAAGTTCAAGGCGCTGACCGGCACAGCCCCAGGCGAATGGCTTTTGACCGAGCGCCTGCGCCACGCCTGCGACCTGCTGGAACGTGAAAGCCGGCTCTCTCTCGACGACATTGCCGCCGCTGCCGGCTTCGGAACCCCGGCCACCCTGCGCCATCACTTCCGCACCCGTCTTGCAACAAGCCCCACGGCCTATCGTGCCCGCTTCGGTCATGCAGGCTGATAGAATTACCGTGGGGGAGTACAGGATATTTGCCTACTTCACCGCCGCATTACCGCCATCGGCATAGAGTGCGGAACCGGCGACGAAACTGCCCATGGGTCCTGCGAGGAAGAGAGCTGCCGCTGCGATTTCTTCGGGCTGCGCGATCCGCTTGAGCGCATGCAGCGAGGCAGCCCAGTCCTTCTGAGCCTGATCCCCGGCCATGGCCGTGTCGGTTCCGCCGGGGAGCAGGGCATTGGTCCGGATCCCCTCTGCCGCATAATCGGCAGTAATCCCTTTCACCAGCCCCATTAAGCCGGCCTTGGCCGCTCCATAAGCGGCCATGCCAGGTAGGCCGACACTCGTCCCAACAAAACTGGAAACGAAGACGAGTGACCCGCCACCACTCTTCTGCATGGCCGGGATCTGCGCCCGAGCGGCCAGGAAAGCGGAAGTCAGGTTTCCATTGAGAACCTCATGCCAGCTTTCCGGATCAAGACTTGCGAGAGGTTGGATCTTTCCCACCGTGCCGGCATTGTTGATTGCCATGTCGAGGCGGCCGAAATTACCAAGGGCCGTTTCCACCAGTCGCTCATGTGTCTCCGCAAGCATCACGTCTCCGGCAACGGCGACAACTTGTCCGTCAGCCTCTCGGATCTCGCGAGCCACGTTTTCGAGTGCTTCAGCCCCGCGGGCGTTCAGAACGACACAAGCCCCATGCTCGGCAAAAAGACGTGCCGTTGCCCGTCCAATGCCGGATGATGCGCCTGTAATGATGGCAACCTTGCCGTGAAGACTTTTCATGCTGGACCTCCATTGTTGAGAGGCCGGTCATAGTCAACACAGACATGGTGGGCCCACCCGTTTCTTGCGGAATGAGCATGGATTGTTCGGCGATGAAGGAAACAAGGTCGGAATTAGCGCTCGGCCGCCGCATCCTCGGCGCTTTCCTCGATCCGCTCCATGTCGTCGTCGGACAGGCCGAAATGATGGCCGATCTCGTGGATCAGGACATGGGTGATGATATCGCCCAGCGTCTCGTCATTCTCCGCCCAATAGTCGAGGATCGGACGGCGATAGAGAATGATCCGGTTCGGCATCGTGCCCGTTTCCATGGTGAAACGTTCGGAGATGCCGCGCCCCTCAAACAGGCCGAGCAGGTCGAAGGGCGTCTCGAGCGCCATGTCCTCGAACACTTCATCCGTCGGGAAGTCGGAGATCTCGATGATGAGATCCTTGCTCAGGTCGCGGAATTCTTGCGGCAGATGGCCATAGGCCTCGATCGCCAGCGACTCAAAAGTGCTGATCGTCGGGGCATGCCGTTCGCGCCAATCCTCGCTCTGGTCTATGCGGGCCATGGATACTCCTTACTTGCCGAACATATAGGCGTTTTGCCGCGCCATTTCGAGAGTGAATTCAATCAAGGAATAAATTCTCATTTGAATCCGGTTGACTCTTTCGGGCAGCTCTGGAATCCATAGGAACAAATAGAGAACAAACAATCAGGAGAGATCGTCATGGGCGAGAGCCCTCAGGCGCGTGAGACGCTTTTTGCCTTGCGACAGGCCGTTGCCCGTATCGAAGGCAAGCCGGACCACGCCGCACGCATGACGGCGACCTCGGAACCTGCGGAGAGCGGGAGCGAAGGCGCTTCCCGGCAACCGAAGCTCGATGCGACAACACTTTTCGATTCATTGCAGGGGGATCTGCTGACTGCAGGCATCATGGTCGAACTACGCGGCGAGCGACTTCAGCAAGCCGGTGCCGTGACGGGTTTCGGCCTGGCGCTGGCGCTGATGGCCGGCAAGAGCGAAGGCGCAACAGGGAAGCGCCTGCTCTTCGTCGCCGATGCCCATGTCGTACGGGAAGCAGGCCTCGCCTATGCGCCCGGACTGATCGACTTCGGCATGGTTAAGGCCGGACTGGTCCACGCACTGCCTCGCCGCATCGAGGATGCGTTGTGGCTTGCCGAGGCGGCACTTGCGTCGCGCGCCTTTTCGACCGTGCTTCTGGAAATACACGGCAATCCGAAGAAATTCGGCCTCACGGAGAGCCGGCGCCTGAGCCTCAAGGCGCGCGCAACGGGTGGCAGACTGCTGATTCTCCGCCAGGCGGGCGAGGAAGAGGCTTCAAGCGCCCTTCTCCGTCTGTCTGTCAAACCCGCGCCGGCGGCGGCGCGGCACCTCGCCGACGGATCCCTGCTGGGCGGCAGCATCGGAGCCCCCGTCTTTCGCATTGTGGCTGAAAAATCCCGAATCCCGGGATCACCTGAACTTTTTCTGGAGTGGAATTCCGATGACCGCCGCCTTCACCCCTTCGCTCCTTCCCGGTCACCTGGGTTTGGATCGCCGCATTCTGTCGCTCTTCTTTCCAAAACTTCCGACCGACCGCATCGCCCGGCGGCGCTGGGGTCTGTCCTGGCGTTTGCCCCCCGGTTCGACCGCGCATCCTGAACGCCCGCCCCTTGCCTGTGCCGACCGGGTTTCAAACGCCCTGCGCATCACTGCCCTGGATGAGGCCGCAGAGAATTTTGGCCTGCGGATTGGCCAAGGCCTGGCGGAGGCCCGGGCCATCTGTGCGAAGCTCGACGTGGTTGAGGCCGATCCGGCAGCCGACAGGGCCCTGCTCGACGCGGTTGCAGACTGGTGCGATCGCTACACGCCGCTGGTCGCGATGGACGGCCTGGACGGCCTGATGCTGGATATCACTGGCTGCGCCCATCTCTTTGGTGGCGAGGAGGGACTGATCCAGGATGTCGATCGACGGCTCACCGCCTTCGGTCTCGCCGTCAATATTGCGGTCGGCCCGACGCCAGGGTTGGCCCGCGCCTGCAGCCGCTTTGGCGGGCCGCAGCGCGTTGCCCCCTCCGAGGCGGCCGCAGCACTCGCCCCCCTGCCACTAGCGTCGTTACGCCTTGAACCCCAGACGGTGATGGATCTCGCCCGGATCGGCCTTAAGACGGTAACAGACCTGCTGGCCGCCCCCAGGTCGCCGATCACTCGCCGCTTCGGGACAGCGCCCATGCTCCGCCTCGACCAGGCGCTCGGCCGCGAGGGTGAACCGATCTCCCCCCGACGGCACCTGCCACTTCTCTCCGCCGAGCGTCGCCTCGCAGAGCCCATCATGGCCGAAGAGCATGTGCTCGATCTTGCCGGCCGCCTGGCAGCCGGCCTGAAGACATCCCTCGAAGCACGCGGTGAGGGAGGACGCCTCTTCGAGCTTCTGGTGTTTCGCGTTGACGGCCGCGTCTTCCGCATCGAAGTCAGCGCCTCCGCACCCTTGCGTGATCCCGCGCGCATTCGGGCCCTTTTCGAGGAACGGCTCGCTGTGCTTCGGGATGATCTTGACGCCGGCTACGGCTTCGAACTCGTCCGCCTCAACGTTCTCTTGAGCGAGGCCTTCGACATCTGCCAACCGGCTCTGGCCGGCGAAGACGGCCATGGGGAAGATATGACCCGCTTCCTGGATCAAGTAGCCGCCCGCCTGGGTCAACGGGCGCTGCGCCTGCCTGTCTCCCTCGCCAGCCACTGGCCGGAACGCGCAGCCATGCATTCCCCCCTTGCCGACGGCCTGCAAGCGTTAGACCGGACGTCGGGTACCACTGGCATGCCGGGGCCGCCTGTGCGGGGTCTTCGTCCCTTGCGCCTGCTCGCCCACGCCGAAGAAGTCGAGGTCATGTCCACCGTACCCGATGGCCCGCCGGCAAGCTTCCGCTGGCGGCGCGTACAACGTCGCATCACCCGTGCGGAGGGCCCGGAACGTCTCGCCCCGGAGTGGTGGGAGGATGGCGAGGATGCCCCACCACGGGACTATTTCCGTATCGAGGATACGACCGGCCAGCGATTCTGGCTCTACCGGGAGGGCCTGTACGAGCGCCGCACGATCCGCCCGAGCTGGTTCCTCCAGGGTTTCTTTGCGTAAGGGAAGCAGCGTGAAGGACCAACCCTTTTTCGAGATCGGCCTGCGCAGCAACTTCTCCTTTCTCGACGGAGCCTCCCATGCCGAAGAGCTGGCGGAGCAGGCGCTTGCGCTCGGCCTGTCCGGTATCGGACTTGCAGACCGCAACACGGTTGCCGGCGTCGTACGCCTGCATGCCTCTGCCAAGTCGAACGGTCTCGAATTCCGCCCTGGCGCTCGTCTCCTCTTTGCCGACGACACGCCGGAGCTTCTCGCCTATCCGATGAATCGGCGCGGCTGGGGCCATCTCTGCCGGATGCTCAGTGCCGGCAATCTTCGATCGAAAAAAGGCATATGCACCCTCTATGAGGCCGATCTCCTCGACTGGTCGGAAGACCTGCTTTTTGTCGCCATGCCGCCAACCATGCCCGAAAAAGCCGATGCCGCGGCCTATGAGGCCAACCTCGACCGCATTCGGCCAAGGCTGGAGGATCGGCTTTATCTCGCACTCGTTCCCCGTTACGACGGCCTCGACCACAAATCCTTCGGTGAGCTTGCTCTGATTGCCGGCCACCTCGATCTGCCGCTGATCGCAACCAATGACGCAGTTTACCATGCGCCGGAGCGCAAGCCGCTCGCCGACGTGACAATTGCCATACGCGAGCATGTCCCGATTGCTAATGCCGGCTTTCGCCTCCATGCCCATGCCGAGAGGCACCTGAAGAGCCCGACGGAAATAGCGCGTCTCTTGCGCGCCTGGCCGGACTCACTCGATAACAATGTCCGTTTCTTTAGCCGACTTCATTTTTCACTGGACGAACTGTCGCATCAATATCCCGAAGAGATCTTCGACGGAGATCCACCGGCACTCGCGCTCCGCCGGCTGACCTATAAAGGCGCTCATAAGCGTTATCCGGACGGCATTCCCCACAAAGTCTTGGGCCTTCTGGATTATGAACTGAAGCTGATCGCGGAAAAGCGCTACGAGCCGTATTTTCTCACAGTCTATCGGATCGTCTGCCACGCGCGGCAAGTCGGCATTCTCTGCCAGGGGCGCGGCTCGGCTGCCAATTCCGCAGTCTGCTTCTGCCTCGGCATCACCGAAGTCGATCCGCAAAAGACAACCCTGCTTTTCGACCGCTTCATCTCGACTGAACGCGACGAACCACCGGATATTGATGTCGACTTCGAACACGAGAAGCGCGAGGAGGTGATCCGGTTCATCTACGACACCTATGGCCGCGAACATGCAGCCCTGACTGCCGCCGTCATCAGTTACCGCGCCCGCTCTGCAGGTCGCGAAGTGGCAAAGGCCTTCGGCCTTTCGCAGGATGTGCAGTCGGCTCTTGCCGGCTCGATCTGGGGCTGGTGGACCAGCGATTTCACCGAGGAGCAGGCGAAGGCGGCAGGGCTTGACCTGCGGGATCCAACCACGCGCCGCGTTTTGTCCTATGCGCAGGCCCTGCAGGGTTTTCCCCGGCATCTGTCACAACATGTCGGCGGCTTCGTCATCACCCGCGACCGGCTGGATGAGGTCGTGCCGATCATGAACACGGCCGATGGTCGCTACATGGTCGAATGGGACAAGGACGACCTCGACACGCTCAAGATTCTCAAGATCGATGTGCTCGCGCTCGGCATGCTCACCTGTCTCGCAAAGGCTTTTGACCTGCTCTCCACCCATTACGGTCGTCGGGAAAGTCTCGCCTCGGTCAATGAAGACCAGCGCCCGGAAGTATACGACATGATCTGCCGCGCTGACACGATCGGCGTCTTTCAGATCGAAAGCCGGGCCCAGATGAGCATGTTGCCGCGTTTGAAGCCCCGAAAATTCTACGATCTCGTCATCGAGGTGGCGATCGTCCGCCCCGGCCCAATTCAGGGCAACATGGTTCATCCCTATCTGAAGCGGCGTGAAGACCTGCTGGCCGGCCGGTCGATCGACTATCCGAGCGAGGAACTGCGGACCGTGCTGGAGCGCACACTGGGCGTCCCCCTTTTCCAGGAGCAGGCGATGCAGATCGCCATCACCGCCGCCGAATTCACCCCGGCGGAAGCCGACCGTCTGCGCCGTGCCATGGCAACCTTCCGCCGCACCGGCCAGGTCTCGAGCTTCCAGAAACGCATGGTGGAGGGCATGGTCCGGCGCGGCTACGATCCAGATTTCGCCGCCCGCTGTTTCAGTCAGATCGAGGGCTTTGGCGAATATGGTTTCCCCGAGAGCCACGCTGCCTCTTTCGCGCTGCTCGTCTATGTCTCCTGCTGGTTCAAGGCCTTTTATCCGGACATCTTCTGCACCGCGATCCTCAACTCACAACCGATGGGTTTCTACGCTCCGGCCCAGCTGATCCGTGATGCCCGCGAGCATGGCGTGGACATCCGCCCCGCAGACGTGAACCATTCGGATTGGGACTGCATGCTTGAAGGAGAGGACGATACGGAGACTGCCTTCGATCCGGCACGCATCGCCACCCGTCATCGGTCGATGGCAGGCGTCATCCGGTCGAATAAGGCGGTGCGCCTTGGCTTTCGCCAGATCAGGGGGATGACGAAGGACGCCGTCGATCTTCTCATCGAACGGCGGGGAACCGGCTATGATTCCGTTCGCGATCTCTGGCTGCGCACCCGACTTCCACGAAAGCTGATCGAGAAACTCGCCGATGCGGACTGCTTCTCGTCACTCGGCCTCTCCCGCCGGGACGCGCTCTGGGCTGCACAGGCACTCGATGATGACGCCGCCGTCGAGATCCTCCCGCTCTTTGAAGTCGTCCCACAGGAAGATTTGCAGCTGGAGGCCGAAATGGTCCTGCCCCGCATGAGCCCGGGCGAGGAGGTGCTGAGCGATTATCGCACGCTTACCTTCTCGCTGAAGGCTCATCCCGTCTCCTTTCTCCGGGAGGCCATGCGTCAGCGCGGCTTGCGTTCCGCCGCCGATCTGGAAGCGCTTGCGCACGGTGCAAAGGTAGAGATTGCCGGACTGGTGCTCGTGCGTCAGCGTCCTGGCTCGGCCAAGGGCGTGATCTTCATGACAATCGAGGACGAAACGGGCACGACGAATGTCATCGTCTGGCCGAAGGTCTTCGAGCGCTATCGATCTGTCGTGATGGGTGCCCGGTTGGTCGCGCTGCGCGGAAGGTTGCAGAAGGCACATGGCGTCATCCATGTCGTTGCCGATCATCTGGTCGATGCCAGCTCTCGGCTCGGCCTGCTGCTGGACGATCTCAAGGCGTTCGATACACTTGCCCATGCCGACGAGGTTCGTCGCCCTGGTCTGGATCAGCGTCAGGCCGTGCGGGAGAAAGTCAAACCCACACCACAACCGGCGCCTCCACCACCTGGCCATCCCCGCCGCAGCGCCATGGCCGAATTGATGCCGAAAGGCCGCAACTTCCATTGAAAGCGACAAGAAGCTGCAATGACATCTGCCTCCATGTCTGCGATTTTTCTTGACAAAGCGCATCGGGTTTACGAGAAAGACGACAGTGAATGTCATGTTTGACGAGTGCCCCGGCCATGCTGGTCTGCAGCTGCAATTACATTACCGACAAGGACATCAGAGCGGTCATCACCGAGATGCTCGATGATGACTGTTGGCAGTTGATCGTGCCCGGCAAGGTGTACCATGCTATGGGCAAACGCGGACGCTGCTGCGGCTGCTTCCCCAATGTGGTCGATCTGATCATCCGCACCACCGAAGAATATCATGCTGCGCGCAAGACCGAGGAAACCAAGGTCATCAACTTCATGGAACGCCTGAAGCAGTTCCATGAAGAACAAAAGGCCGTGCTTGCTGAGCGCCGCCAGACCATGGCTGCCGCGCGCCGCGCCGCAGTCTGAACCAATCCAAACCAAACATTCGGATCCTGCGGCAGGCCATCGCCTGCCCCATAAATTTCGGTCGTTCGCACATCCTCGACACCGCTGAATCCCCTATATCTGCAACACCGCTACTTGATATCACCGATATGTCACGCGCCACGATAAAGTTAGAACCTTTCTAAAAAACTCTCGACAGACCACGGCACCGAGGCTAGAGTTGCATCATTCAATTCTTACAAGGGACGAAAAATAATGAAGGGTGATCCGAAGGTCATTGAACGGCTCAACGAGGCGCTGTTTCTCGAGCTCGGCGCAGTCAATCAGTACTGGCTGCACTACCGCCTGCTAAACGACTGGGGCTACACGAAGCTTGCCAAGAAGGAGCGAGCCGAGTCGATCGAAGAAATGCAGCACGCCGACAAGATCATCGACCGGATCATTTTCCTCGAAGGCCACCCGAACCTGCAGACCGTGGCGCCGCTGCGCATCGGTCAGAACGTCAAGGAAGTGCTGGAAGCCGATCTGGCTGGCGAATATGATGCCCGCACGTCATACAAGGCTTCGCGTGACATCTGTTATCAGGCCGGCGACTACGTCTCGATGAAGATCTTCGAACAACTGCTGATCGACGAGGAAGGTCACATCGACTTCCTGGAGACCCAACTCGAGCTTCTCTCCAAGATCGGCGAAGAGAAATACGGCCAGCTGAATGCGGATTCTGCCGACTCGGCTGAATGACGCGATCCGTCACCACGACCTGAAAAGCCCCGCACGGGGCTTTTCTTGTTTTGGTCAGGCCCGAACGGCCCTACGGGCCGCTCATCGGGTCGATGGGTGCCGCACAGGAAAAGCACGGACGACCCCATCCGCCCTGCGACTAGGCGATTTCACTGCTCTCCGAGCTTCATGGAAGGATCATAATCCTTGCCATGAACGGTCTTCACCAAAGCCTGACCGCAAAACATCTTGTTCTCAGCGACATTGAAGCTGAGGCTTGGCGCCCCATGCAGTTCCCAACCTTTATTGAGCGCGTCGGTGACCCGGTGGCAGAAACTGGCATCATCGGGACCGGTGATGAAGCGATAAACTTTCATGAATTCTTTTCCTTTCTAGCTTCGATCAGAGCGACCTTCGCCAGGAGCCTCGCGGCCTCCTCGGCGTGCAGCCGTTCGATCATGCGGCCATCAATGTTGACGACATTGAGCCCCGCATGAGACGGGTCGGCAAAGCTGCCCACAATGAAACGAGCCTCGGCAATGGCGGCCTCGGAGGGGCCGAATTGGTCATTGGCCGCATCGATCTGTGCAGGATGGATCAGCATCTTGCCATCGAAGCCCATGGCCCGCCCTTGGGCACATTCGGCACGAAACGCATCGAGTTGACGAAAATCGTTCGAGACGCTGTCGATCACATCAAGACCATAGGCACGTGCGGCCAGCACCACCTGCATCAGATAGGGCACAAGATAGGTGCGTCCCGGTTCAGCCGGTATTCCGGTTGCCTTTCGCAGGTCGTTGAGACCGACGACAAGAGCGTCGAGCCGACTATCGCTCGTACGTCCGGTGGATGCGATTGCGGGCGCATTGAGGACGCCACGAGGGGTCTCGATCATCGCCCAGATCCTGAGACGTTCCGCCGCATCGGCATCGGCGATCAGATCAGCCACCGCCTGGACTTCCCCCGGTTCCTCGACCTTGGGAAGAAGCACGGCGTCGACGCCCACTGACAGCACGAGTTCCATATCATCGCGGAAAAACAGGGTCTCTGCACCGTTGACCCGGATGATCCGCTCGGGGTGGCCGAAATCATGTTCCCTGAGGAAATTCAGGAGGTTTCTCCGCCCTTCGGCTTTCCTGTCGAGTGCAACGGAATCCTCAAGGTCAAAGATGATGGCGTCGCAGTCCATCATGGCGGCCTTTGCCAGCGCCCTCTCGTTGACGGCCGGCACCGTCAGTACGGAACGCCGGAGCCGGGAAGGGTGTCTGTCGCGAAAGGAAGTCGGAGCTGACGTCATGCCCGAGTTTTGGCAAGGTTTCTCCGGCGGCGCAAGATGACAATTCGGTGAAAGCCCCTTGCATTGCCGCAGAAAGAGGACCACCTTTGCATGTGAGAAAGGATACCGATCATGCAGTCACTTCGCTCCGCCGTCATTGCCCTTGCAGGCCTCGCTTTTGTCGGCCTCGCTGCCGCATTTGCAGTTTCATTGACGCTTGTGGTCGGCGCACTCCTGACCGTGACGCTCGGTGCCCGTATCCTGATGGGCAAGACCAAGCGGGCACCGGTGTATGCACGTGCGAAACGTCGCGATGACCCACGCGTCTGGAACGACGGCAAAGGCACGATCATCGACCTGTGATCCTGCAGGTTTGGCCGACACCAAGTGCCCGAACAGCCCGGGTGCTAGCACACGTCTCTGCGGGGCGCCGTGCTACGGCAAGCATCTGATAAGATTCTCCTTCAACTTTCTGCGGATTTGCTCTATGGGCGGGGCATCAAACGCGCATTAGCCAGATCGAAGGCAGACTGATGGACAAGTTCGTAAAGCTCACCGGTGTCGCGGCACCGCTTCCGGTCGTCAATGTCGACACGGACATGATCATCCCCAAGGATTACCTGAAGACCATCAAGCGCACCGGTCTCGGCACCGGCCTGTTCGCCGAAGCGCGCTACAAGGAAGATGGTTCGGAAAACTCCGATTTCGTTCTGAACAAGCCTGCCTATCGCAACGCACAGATCCTGGTCGCCGGCGACAATTTTGGCTGCGGCTCCTCCCGCGAACATGCTCCGTGGGCTCTCCTGGACTTCGGCATCCGGTGCGTGATCTCCACGTCCTTCGCCGACATCTTCTACAACAACTGCTTCAAGAACGGCATCCTGCCGATCATCGTCAGCCAGGAAAACCTGGACAAGCTGATGGACGATGCCAGCCGCGGTTCGAATGCCGTGCTGACCGTCGACCTGGAAGCCCAGGAAATCACCGGTCCGGATGGCGGCAAGATCGCGTTCGAGATCGACGCGTTCAAGCGCCACTGCCTGCTGAACGGCCTCGACGACATCGGACTGACGCTGGAAAAGGCGTCCAGCATCTCGACATTCGAAACCGCAAACGCCGCCCAGCGGCCTTGGGCGTGAGCAGGAAGACAATGACGCAATGAAAAAGCCGGGCAGTGTCCCGGCTTTTTTATTGCGTTCACTCCTGGAGGAACCGGCTTCTCCATGTCTCAAGCATGGCAAGCGTAACACCGATGCCGCCACAGACCTCGATCAAGGGTGCCTTGAAGCGGGAGAGCAAGCCGGCATGCACGTCCGCAACCGCAAGAGCAGCACCGCAAGCCGGCTCCACCAATACGCGGTAACCATCGGCGAATTTCAGGCAGGCAGCAACGGCTTGGGCGTCGGTGACCGTCACGCTCTCAATCCGATGCACAGCCAAAAGGTCGAAGACATGCTGTGCGACCTGCCGCGCCCCGAGTGAATTGGCGATCGAGGTGATCGCCGGAAGCGTCACGCGCTCCTTGGCGACGACTGCGGCATTCAAGGAGGCGGCCCCCTCCGTCTCAACCGCGATGACCGGGATTTCGCGAAGTCCGTTACGCCGAAGCCCCTCGACGATACCGGCGAGCAGCCCGCCACCACCGACGCTGGTGACCACGCAGTCGAATTCGGCACCGGCCTTCACGACTTCGTCAATCAGAGTAGCATGCCCCTCCCAGAGGAGAGGATGATCATAGGGATGCACGTAAGCCGCCTTGCGTTCGGTAGCAAGCGAAACGGCATGGGCATTGGCTTCGTCGAACACAGATCCGTACACACGCACATTAGCACCTGTTGCGGCAATCCGGACACGCACTTCGGCAGGGGTGGTTTCGGGCACAACGATGGTCACGGGGACGCCTAGCGCACGCCCTGCCACAGCCGCAGCGATACCGGCATTTCCGCCCGAGGCGCAGAAGATCTCCTTCGCCCCCTTCGCCACCGCATGCTGGCAGAGCAATCCGACGCCGCGCAGCTTGAAACTTCCCGACGGCTGGAGTGCGTCGAGCTTCAGCCAGAGCGGCAGGCCAGTCGCACTATAGTCGGAGGCGGTACGCAGCAAAGGCGTTTCAATATGCAACGGAGAGAGTGGCATGGGTATGATCCGATTGGCAGAAGCGCCACTCTTGGACCCACAGCCGGCACGCGGTCAACGAAGAAATCCCGAGCATGGCATACCCCGAACCGTACCGTTTCAGGCCTATCTCGCTTGAAAAGCCCGGTACCCAGGGGTAAGAAGCCGCGACTTCTTTATCGAGTGGAGGGTTTCCATGACGGCTCGCAATCTTCTCCTGCTGCCCGGCGACGGCATCGGCCCCGAGGCCATGGCCGAGGTCCGCAAGATCATCGCATACATGAACGAGGCGCAAGGCGCCGGCTTCGTCACCGACGAAGGTCTCGTCGGCGGCTCCGCCTATGATGCGCATGGAGCGGCGATTTCGGAAGAAGACATGGCGAAGGCCCTCTCTGCTGACGCGGTCCTGTTCGGCGCCGTCGGTGGCCCGAAGTGGGATGACGTACCCTACGAAGTGCGCCCGGAAGCCGGCCTTCTGCGCCTGCGCAAGGATCTTGAACTCTTCGCCAACCTGCGTCCCGCCATCTGCTATCCGGCACTTGCCAACGCGTCGTCGCTCAAGCCCGAACTGGTCGAAGGCCTCGACATCCTGATCGTGCGCGAGCTGACCGGTGGCGTATATTTCGGCGAGCCGAAGACGATCACCGATCTTGGCAATGGCCAGAAGCGCGCCATCGATACCCAGGTTTACGACACCTATGAGATCGAGCGCATTTCCGCCGTTGCCTTCGAGCTTGCCCGTACCCGCGGCAACCGCGTCTGCTCGATGGAAAAGCGCAATGTGATGAAGTCGGGTGTTTTGTGGAACCAGGTGGTCACGGCCACCCACAAGGAGAAGTTCTCCGACGTCAAGCTCGACCACATGCTGGCCGATGCCGGCGGCATGCAGCTCGTGCGGGCACCGAAGCAGTTCGACGTGATCGTCACCGACAACCTGTTCGGCGACATGCTGTCGGATGTGGCTGCCATGCTGACCGGTTCGCTCGGCATGTTGCCCTCGGCTTCGCTCGGCGCGCCGGACGCGAAGACCGGCAAGCGCAAGGCGCTTTACGAACCCGTCCACGGTTCGGCACCGGATATCGCCGGCAAGGGCATCGCCAATCCGATCGCGATGATCGCATCCTTTGCCATGTGCCTGCGCTATTCCTTCAATATGGTCACCGAAGCGGACCGCCTGGAAAAGGCGATCGCCAATGTCCTCGACCAAGGCATCCGCACCGGCGACATTATGGCAGATGGCTGCCGCCAGGTGGGCACGGTCGAGATGGGCGATGCCATCCTTGCAGAGTTCAAGGCACTGTCGGCCTGATCCTAACCTACTACCTTTCCAGACAGGCGGCGCGGGGCAACCCGCGCCGCTTTGCGTTTTACCGCATCAGCGATTTCAGCCACGGAAATGCTCACTTCCGCGTGATAGCTGCACCCTGACAGAAGGTCGCACCCGCGTCAGCAATCCGATGTCGCACCACGCGCGTAATAGTGGTCAGACAAGCAGATGAGAACCACGCAACCACCGCCGTGACCGACATCGTTGGAACCTGACCGAGGCTCAGCCGTTCAGGTGACAATGCCGGCACGAGGGCCTGCAACAGGCCAGCGGTCCCGAGAGACCATGGAGATGTTCGATGAAAGCCACATCCGCTGACAGACACATCATCAAGTATGCCATGTCACAACCCTATCTGGAACGCGAAGAAGAACTAGACCTCGCCATTCGCTGGAAGGAGCATGACGACCAGGGCGCCCGCAATCGGATTGCACAGGCGCATATGCGCCTGGTGATTGCCATGGCCTCGAAATTCCGTGGCTTCGGGCTGCCGCTGAATGATCTGATTCAGGAAGGTTACATCGGTCTCCTCGAGGCCGCCGCCCGCTTCGACCCCGGTCGCGAAGTGCGGTTTTCGACCTATGCAGGCTGGTGGATCCGTGCCTCGATGCAGGACTACATCCTGCGCAACTGGTCGATCGTGCGGGGCGGTACGAGTTCCAGCCAGAAGGCATTGTTCTTCAACCTGCGCCGCCTGCGCGCCAAGCTCGCTCAGGGCGACAACCGCCTGTCGGACCAGGCCATCCATCAGGAAATCGCATCTGCGCTCGGCGTAAGCCTTGCCGACGTTCAGTCCATGGATGCACGACTGTCCGGCAACGACGCCTCGTTGCAGACCCCCGTCGGAGGCCGCAATGGCGAAGGCACCGAGCAGTTGGATATGCTGGAGAGCAACGAAGCGCTGCCGGACGAGCAGGTGACCTCGATCATTGACGGAGAACGCTGGAACGGCTGGTTGAAGGACGCGATGAACCGTCTCAACGAGCGGGAAAGCCGGATCATCAAGGCTCGTCGGCTGACCGAGGATGGCGCGACGCTGGAGGAACTTGGCATCGAACTCGGCATATCCAAGGAACGCGTCCGCCAGATCGAAACGAGGGCCTTGGAAAAACTGAAAGTCGCCCTCACGGATAAGGCGCCAAGGGCAGCACGCCTTGAAATGGCAATGTGAGCGGCAATCACAGATCAATATGAAAAGCCGGCGGAGATGCCGGCTTTTTCGTCTGAACGTCAATGCCTGACGAGCCTGATCCAGGAAGAGACGCTGGGCGCGCCCTATCTCAGAATGACAGCGTTTGAAGAGAGTATCCCGCGGGTTTCGTCACCAGCAGTTTGATTGACGCACAGGGTTGCCCGGGTGACCACTTCGACTGCATACCCCCTCTGACGGGCCGCAAGGGCGGTCTTCGCGACGCAATAGCGCAAATCCAGCCCGACAATTCGAAGCTTACCCACGTCGAGCCTTTCCAGAAGCCCATCCAACTCGCCCGCCTCGAATGCGTCCTGAACCCTCTTGACAAGGACGTGTTCGGCAAGCCCTTCAAAAGGCTCCGCGATCTGGATTCCCGGCGTTCCCTGAATAGCCTGCCCCCTCATTGTCAGGCGCGCGATGACCTTCGTCGACGGGATGGACCACTCCTGGCGCACCGCGATGATCGGAAGAGCTTCGGCCTTCGCAGTCGCCACTTCGGCGAGAATCGCTGTCAGGGCGTCCGCCTTCGCTGTGTCCTCATAGGGACCTTCGTCCCAGAACACGGACTGCAGATCAATCAGGAGCAAGGCCGTCCCGGGACGGCTGCCAATGGGCATGCCGCGACTGACGGCACCGATCTTTCTGATCCCGTTCGCAAGCCACACAAGCCCGGAAAGGGCGGCTATGGTGAGAAGCTGGCCTATCACTTCGCTTGCTCCTCCCCGTTAGCTTTCAGCTTCTCAAGCAGCATCACGACCACCTGAAGTGCCGTCTCGATATCGCTCGCATCAATCTCGGCGCCGAGCTGTTCCACCAGCTGTTTTTCACGCCTCACGACGTCTTCGATCAGGCTATGGCCCTTGGCAGTAAGGGCGATCATCGTGGATCGTTTGTGACGCGGGTTCGGGCGACCGACGGTGAGACCTTCCGCAAGCGTTTCGTTGACCATTAGCTGTACATACTGTCGTTTGATCTCAAGCTTCATCGCAATTTCAGGAACGCTGGCGCTTCCATGAGCGTGAAGGATCTCGAGAACCGCCCGCATCCGAACAGTCAGCCCCGTGCCGTCCAACCCTCGCTCGACACACGCCTCCGCAGCCTGCATGAGCGGGCGCGACATCCAGATGAGACGATAAAGTTGCTCGCATTTATCCATGACACTAATGAAGTCATTACGACATCTATATTGTCAAATTAAAAGCCGCCAAAGCAGCCACAGCGCGACTTCGTCACTCGGAGATGATCTTTACCCGCATGCCGGCCGTAACCGTCGAGGTTGGCCCCAGCGCATTGATCAGGCGAAACAGTTCGAGCTTGCGGTCGGTGCCCATCATCCGCGCAGACAGCGTTCCAACTGTGTCACCGGAACCGACCGTGACGACGCGAACGCGCAGGGGTTTGAGCGATGCCGCTTCCTGAGGCGTGATGCGGCGGAAGGAGGCGCGCAACTGTGCGGCAGTCGTTTCCAGAGCCGGGCTGCCCTTCGGCACGGCGGTCAGAAACCGGAAAATCTGTGGCCCGATCCGAATGACGGTTATATCGAAGTCCCAGCGGTCAGCCGAGGCCCGCGCAGTAGCCGCTTCCAGCCCATTGACGGTGATGGTCCGGATTGTGTCGGGCAGCAGCCCGGTCACCCAACCACTGGAAATATAGTTTGGCAGGCTGATCTTCTGGTTGTCGGCGACGCCGTCGAAACGGATGGCCACATCACCAGGGCCCGTGGCAAGAACCGCCTCGACCTTGTTGTCGATCTGGAAGCCCGGGGGGACGTCAAAGCGAATGCCGAGCTGCCCATGCAGGAAAGTCTGCCCGCGCACGAAACCTTCCTGCGGACTATCACCATAGAGCAGGCCGTCGATGCCATTAAGGTAATAATCGCGTCCGGTCTCGCCATGCGTGCCCTCCGGACCGAAGGCGCGGGCATGCCGCTTGGCCAGCTCGACGCGCTGCGGCGCATTGGGGTGGCTCGAAAGGAAGTCGAGGCTCTGGTCGGCAGCTGGATCGACCGAGGTGAACTGGCTGTATCGCGCCATGGAATCGAGGAAGCGGGCTGCAGCATAAGGATCATAGCCGGCCTCGCCCAGGGTGCGTACACCGATAACGTCGGCCTGCAGTTCCTGCTGGCGCGAGAAGGCGGCCAGCCTCAGCTTGCCGCGGGCGAGCGCCTGCTTGCCGGCGAGATCGCTGGACAGAACTTCTGCCACGACACGGCTGGCAATCACCTCCGCCTCTTCGCGGCGCTGGCGCTCGATACCATGATTGGCGGTCACGTGGGCCATTTCGTGGCTGAGTACGGCTGCCACTTCCGAGGCGTCATTGGCAAGAGCAAGCAACCCGCGTGTGACGTACAGATAGCCGCCTGGCAGCGCAAAGGCGTTGATGGCAGGCGAATTGAGGATCGTGATGCGGTAGGACTGGTTGGGGTTCTCAGAGACAGCTGTCAGGGCACCAGCAATGCGGGCGACAAGGCGTTCGGTCTTGGCGTCGGAATACTCCCCGCCATAGGACGCGACGATGCGGGGATGCTCGCGGGCGCCCATCTGGGCCCGGGGATCGCCCTTCTGGACCTCATCAACGATCTGCGGATTGCGCGATGGCGCTACAGACGGCTCGTAAGCCTGTTCAAACAGCGACTGGCAGGAAGAGAGCACGAGCCCGGCAGCGACCACGACGGCAACGCTCGCATTGAGCCTGACGGGCCGGCGCCGCCGATCCGCTTCGGCAGCCATCGCGCTGTTCCAGCTCAAAAACTGCATCCTGCCCCTTCACCCTGTGCCCGATGACCATGGTCCCGGGTCCAGCATCCACGCAAATCGCGGCGACCACATGATCCCCGCCATTCCATAATGCGAAACCATCACATGCACTAGAACATAGTCACGTCATCAGGAATGACCAAGGGTCTTACCCGAGGAACAACTATTCTCAAGGCGCATGGCAGGCGCGGACGACCAAATTAAGGCGATTGCTCCGGAAGCACTGTTTCGCCCAGGAAGTCACGCACGACCGTAAGGTCGCGCCGCTCAAGGAACAGGCCCTTCTCCGCAGCGACAAGCACCCTACCGTCTTCGATGAAAACAACCCGGTCCGCCAGTCTGACGACGTCGCGAGGATCATGGGTGACAAGCAGGATGGTCGCACGGGTTTCGGCATGCAGATCCGCGAGCAGCTCGACCATCGCCGCGCGCAATCCAGGATCCAGCGCAGCGAAGGGCTCATCGAGCAGAAGTACGGGGCGGTGGCGCACAAGGGCCCGCGCAAAGGCAGCTCGTTGCCGCTCGCCACCCGAGAGGGAACCCGGAAGGCGACGTTCATAGCCAGGAAGCCCCACCCTGACGAGGGCATCGGAAATGGCCTTGCGGTCAGCAGCCGAAAGCCTCATCGCCGGATGGATGCCGAGCCCGATATTGGTGAACAGGTCGAGATGCGAAAACAGGTTGTTGTCCTGGAAGATGAGGGAGACAGGTCGCTCGGCGGGTGCTCGTTCGGTTACGTCCACACCGTCGATCAGCACACCGCCGCTTTCCGGCCGCTCGAAGCCTGAAACGAGGTTCAGCAGTGTCGACTTGCCTGACCCGGAAGGCCCGACGATCGCCGTGATCCGGCCGCGTTCGAACCCACAGTCGAAATGAAACCGACGGCTGCCGAGGATGAGCCGTGCATCTTGGAGCTCGATGGTGGCTGAAGCATCAGGATGCATCGCGCATCTCCCGGTCTCCTGGCGTTGGGCGTCTGCCGGGCGCGCCGAGAAGGGCGAGCACCAGACAGATCGCGCCGAGGATGAGAGCGAGCCCATCCGCATCATCGCTGCGATAACTGCCCATTCTGGCATAGATGAGAGCAGGAAGCGTCGAGATGTTTTCCGAGCCGAACAGGGCGACCGCTCCCAGATCGCCGAGCGACAAGGCCATGGTGAAGGCGAGCGCCGTCAGCACAGGCCGCTTCAGCACGGGCCAGTCAATGAACCGCAGGCGTTGGACGACGGAAAGCCCAAGGCTTTCGGCAAGCTGGGCCGTGCGCGCGCGATGCTCGGCATGAGCAGGCCCCAGGACACGCACCGCAAAGGGAAGCGCCATCAGTGCATTGATCCCGGCAACGACGAAGGGCGCAAAGGCGGCAACATCACCGCGGGGCCTGACCGCCAGAAACCAGCCTGTTGCGAGCACGCTGGTCGGAACAAGAAGCACCAGCGATGAGACGGAAGCGAGGGCAACGCCGAAAACCCGGCTGCGAAAGGTATGCGACCGGGCTGTAGCGAGCTGTCCTTGGGCCGCAACCACCCCATAGGCGAGCATTGTCGCGACGAGGCCAGCGGCGAGTGCCACGCAGAGGCTGGTGACCGCCGCCACCTGAAAGCTGGGCTGTAAAAAGAGCCGACCGAGATCGGCCTGAAGTCCCGACACGACGACCTGCCCAAGCGGCAGAATCAGAAAGAGAGCGACCGCGAGCAACAGCAGTCCATCAGCAAGTCGCACCAGTGGGCGGCGGCCGTCGTATCGCGGAAATCGACGTCCACTGGTGGCTCCTGTATCAGTGGCGGCAGGCAGCAGGCTCAGAAACGCGAGCAAAGCGCCGGTGACGGTGATCTGCAGCAATGCCAGTGAGACGGCACGCTCCGGATTGAAGTCAAAGCGCAGCGCTTGATAAATCGCGACCTCTATCGTTGTCGCTGCGGGACCTCCGCCAAACACCAGGACGAGCGTGAAACTCGTCGCACACAGCATGAAGACGAGACCCGCCACACCCGGGATGACCCGGGCGAGCGCCGGCCATTCGATGAAGCGGAAGGTGGAAAGCGGCGAGAAACCAAGGCTCGCGGCCATACGCCAGTATTCAGCTGGAACCCGCTCAAGCGCCGAAAGCAGCAGCCGGGTCGCCAGGGGCAGATTGAAGAAAACGTGCGCGACAAGGATACCTGTCAGCCCATAGATAGAAACGGGCTGGTCAAGCCCCAGTCCCATCAGGACGTCGTTGACGATACCATTGCGCCCGAAGATGCCGATGAGGCCAAGTGCACCGATCAGCACGGGCAGGCCCATGGGTATGGCCATGAGGCGAACCAGCCAGTTGCGACCCGGAAAATCCGGTTGGCGGGCAAGCGCGCCGGCGATCGGCAGCGCCAGGCCGACGGAGATGAACGTCGAGAGAAACGCCTGCCAGAGCGTGAAGGACAGAACCGAGCGCACCACCGGATCGGCAAATGCCGAAAAAAGCCCGCCCGAAAGCCGCCCCGTGAGCAGAGCAGCAATCGCGAGCCCGACGAAAGCCACCACGACGACCAGCACGAAGAGGCCACCCGCGAGCGCGGGTAGCCTTTCTCGTCTCGACTGGTGAAGCGGTCGGCTCATCCAGAGCTACTTCAGCGTCATGGCCTTCAGCCACTCGTCGATCCAGACCTGACGGTTGGCAGCGACCTCGGCCGGGCTCATCAGGAATGTGGTCTTTGGCTGGACGAGCTTGCCGAAAGCCTCCGGCAGGGGCTCGGACGTGGCGGCGACCGGCATCATCCAGTTGTTGGTCGGGATCGTGTCCTGGAAACCGGGCTGCAGCATGAAGGCGAGGAACTGGCGGGCGAGCTCCTTTTCCGGCGCGTTCTTCAGGAGGCCTGCGACCTCGATCTGGATGTAATGCCCTTCGGAGAATTCGGCCGCCTGATAGCGGTCGGTTTCTTCGGCGACCATGTGGTAGGCCGGCGAGGTGGTGTAGGAGAGCACCATCGGCGCTTCGCCCTTGGTGAACAGGCCATAGGCTTCCGACCAGCCGGGCGTCACGGTCAGGACGCGGTCCTTGAGCTTGGCCCAGGCTTCCGGTGCCTTGTCGCCATAGACCGACTTGACCCAGAGCAGCAGGCCGAGACCCGGCGTCGAGGTGCGCGGGTCCTGGATGACGATCTTCTGGGCAGGATCGCCCTCGACCAGGTCCTTCAGGCTTGTCGGCGGGATCTTGATCGTCTCGGTGTCATAGATCACGGCGAAGTGGCCGTAGTCATACGGCAGGAAGACAGTGTCGCTGAAGCCGCCCGGCACTTTCACAGCCGAGGCATCAACGCCATGCGCTTCGAAGAGACCGGTCTGCTTGGCTTCCTCGACGAGATTGGTGTCCAGCCCGAGAACGACGTCGGCTTTCGAGGTCTCGCCTTCGAGCTTGAGACGGGTCAGCAGCGCCACGCCATCGGCGACGCCGACGAAGTTGACGGTGCAGGCGCAGGTCTTCTCGAAGGCTTCCTTGACCTTGGGGCCGGGACCCCATTCCGAGACGAAGCTCTCATAGGTGTAGACGGTCAGGGTCTTGGCTTCGGCCAGAGCCGGCGAGACGAAGCCGATCATGGCGGCTGCAGCGCCGCCGATAAACATGGAAACAGTTGTGGGTCGCATGGCGCCCTCCTCCTTCATCATCATTGCAGTCGGGATAGGGCGCTTTGCGATCGACGCGTCTAATCCCTCCGCCGGTGTTAACCGGATCAGGTTCCGCGGGTTGGCATCACTGCCTCTCAGCATTCCGATCGGCTAGGATCGAAAGGCACCCCGTTAGAGCAATCCTGAGATAGCGCGCCGCTTTGCCGAGCGCAAGGTGGGGACAATTCACCGCATCGTCACAGCCATGAGGAAATTGACACTTTGCCTGTGTTACAAAGGTATCGGGATATGTGAGAAGCGGTGCGCATGGCAGGCTTGCAGTCGAAGGGCAGAAACGAAACGGACCGCGTCGTTGCCGAGGTCGAGGCCAGTTTCAGCCGTCAGTTGGCCATGGCGCTGGACAGTTTCTGGAAATCCGATGCCCGCAACCGCATTCTCGGCTTTGCCTTTGCGCTTGTTGTGGTGATCCTCGCCACCGTCTATGGCACCGTCCAGCTCAATCACTGGAACGCACCCTTCTACAACGCGCTCGAACGCCGCGACCTGCCGGCTTTTCTGACCGAGCTGCGCAACTTCGCGATCATTGCCGGCGTGCTGCTGGTCCTGAATGTTGTGCAGGCCTGGCTGAACCAGATGACGGCGCTGCACATGCGCGAGGGCCTGTCGTGTGACGTCGTGGATCAATGGTTGAATGGCGCGCGGGCCTACCGGCTTTCGGTTTCGAGTGCGCTTGGGGTCAATCCGGACCAGCGGCTGCATGAAGACGCGCGCAAGCTGGCGGAGATGACGACGTCGCTGTCGATCGGCCTGTTCAATGCCACGATCCTGCTCGTCAGCTTCATCGGGGTCCTCTGGGGTCTGTCCAGCGAATTCACCTTCAAGATTGGCGACTGGAGCTTTCAAATCCCGGGCTACATGGTCTGGGGTGCGCTCATTTATGCGCTCGCCGCGTCGCTGCTCAGCCAGCTGGTGGGGCGCAAGCTGTCGCGGCTGAATGCCGATCGCTACGCCCGCGAGGCGGATCTGCGCTTTTCGCTGATGCGCGCCAACGAGAACCTCGAGGCGATCGCCGTCACGCGCGGCGAGGCGACCGAGCGGCAGCATATCCATGATTCGCTTGATGGGGTGCTGATGTCGATCCGCCATCTGGCATTGGCGCTCACCAATCTCACCTGGGTGACGGCCGGTTTCGGGTGGCTCGCGATCATCGTACCAATCCTGATTGCTTCTCCCGCCTATTTTGCCGGGACCATCTCCTTTGGCGGCCTGATGATGGCCGCCGCGGCCTTCACTCAGGTCTACTCGGCATTGCGCTGGTATGTCGACAATTTCGGCCAGATCGCCGACTGGCGCGCGGCCCTGATGCGGGTCACTGTGCTGAGAGCGGCGCTGACCACCATGAACGAAAACGAGGGCGGCACGGGCCGGCTGACGCTGGCGCGCAGCGAAGATGGCACGCTCAGGCTGGACGGTCTCGAAATCTGCGTCCGCGTCAACGGCGATGCCTGCGAAAGCGCCTTCCATCTCAAGGAAAGGGATGTGGTGATTTCCGCCGGCGACCGCGTGATGGTCAATGGCGACCAGGGCGTCAACCGCAAGCTGCTCTTCCACGCCATGGCCGAGCTCTGGCCTTATGGCGAGGGCCGCATCCTGCTGCCTGAGGATGAACTCGTCTTCGTGCCGCAGACAAGTTATCTGCCCGAAGGCCGTTTGCGCAGCCTTCTGACCTATCCGTCGCTCTCTGCCGCTGTCGATGATGCGGCTCTCGTCTCGGCTCTCCAGACGGTCGGGCTTGGCGAGTTTGCCCGCCGTCTTGATGAAAAGGGACGCTGGGAGAGGATCCTCGACAAGGACCAGCAGATGGCGCTGGCTTTCGCCAATATCCTCATCCGCAAGCCCCGCTGGCTGGTGATGCAGGATATTCTGGAAGGACTGGAGCCGGAAACCGAAAGCCGGCTCACGAAAATTTTGGCGACGGATTTCGCCGAAACGACGCTCATCTATCTCGGCCGATCCCACGCCTTCGCCGATGCGACGGGGGCGAGGGCGGTTCATCTGGAAAAGTCAGGACACGCTCAGGCCTGATGGCTGAGATTGGAGAGCCTCAGCCCTCCAATTCCTCTCGCAGCATTTCAAGCTCCAGCCATTCCTCTTCCATGCGCGTGATATCGGCGCGCAGCTTTTCCATCTCGGCGGCGAGCTTGTTGAAGGTCTGGGGGTCCTTGCTGAAGAGGTTGGGATCGGCCATCTTGGCTTCGCGGGCAGCGATCTCCTTCTCGGCCTTTTCCATGTCCTTCGGCAGGTTTTCGAGCGCGAACTTCTGCTTGAAGGAGAGTTTACCCTTGCCCTTCGATCCTGCCTCGGCGGGCTTGCCGCCCGAGGCTTCTTGGGCCTTCGCCTTCTCTGCCTTTTCTATCCGCTTGCGCTCGTCTTCCACGCCCTTGCGCTGGGCCAGCATATCGGAATAGCCGCCGGCATATTCGATCCAGCGACCGTCGGGTGCGTCCGGATTGGCCGGCGCGATGGTCGAGGTGACGGTGCGGTCGAGAAAGTCACGGTCGTGGCTGACCAGGATCACGGTTCCGGAATAGCCGGCGACGATTTCCTGCAAGAGGTCGAGCGTCTCGATGTCGAGGTCGTTGGTCGGTTCGTCGAGGATCAGGAGGTTCGAGGGCTTGGCCATGATGCGCGCCAGCATCAGGCGCGCGCGCTCGCCGCCCGAGAGGTTGCGGATCGGCGTGCGGGCCTGTTCCGGCTGGAACAGAAAGTCCTTCATGTAGCCGGTCACATGCTTCTGTTCGCCACTGACCAGAAGGTTGTCACCACGGCCGTCGGTCAGGTAATGGGCAAGCGTATCATCCGGGTTCAGGTCCTCGCGCTTCTGGTCGAGAACGGCAATCTCCAGATTTGTGCCGAGCTTGACCACACCCTCGTCCGGTTCCAGCTGCCCCGTCAGCATCTTCAGAAGCGTCGTCTTGCCGGCACCGTTCGGGCCGATCAGACCGATGCAGTCGCCTCGGTGAACGCGAATCGAGAAGGGCGCGACGATGGCGCGATCGCCATAGGTCTTGGTGATCTTGTCGGCCTCGATGACGAGTTTGCCGCTTTCCTTGCCCTCAGTCGCCGATGCCTGGATAGTGCCTTGCGGCCCCTTGTGGCCCCGGTAGTTGGCGCGCAGTGCCTGAAGATTGCCGAGGCGGCGCATGTTGCGCTTGCGGCGCGCGGTGACACCATAGCGCAACCAGTGTTCTTCGCGTTCGATCTGGCGGCCGAGCTTGTGCTGCTCGACTTCCTCTTCCTGCAGCACCTGGTCGCGCCATTCCTCGAAATGAGCAAAGCCCCGGTTCAGCCGGCGCGACAGGCCGCGATCCAGCCAGACGGTGGCGGTCGAGATCTTTTCGAGGAAACGACGGTCGTGGGAAATCAGGACGAGCGCGCTGCGGCTTTTCGACAATTCGCCTTCCAGCCACTCGATCGTCGGCAGGTCGAGATGGTTGGTCGGCTCGTCGAGCATCAGGATATCGGGCTCGGGCGCCAACACGCGGGCAAGTGCCGCACGGCGGGCTTCACCGCCCGAAAGCCGGGTCGGGTCCTCCTGACCGGTCAGGCCGAGATGCTCCAGGAGATAGGTTACCCGGTAGGGATCGTCACCCGGTCCAAGGCCTGCCTCGGCATAGGCCTGTACCGTGGTGTAGCCGACAAAATCGGGGGCCTGCTCCAGGTAGCGGATCGTCGACGAAGGATGCCGAAAAACCTCTCCGGATTGCGCTTCGACCAGCCCGGCTGCGATCTTCATGAGCGTCGACTTGCCTGAGCCGTTTCGCCCGACAAGGCAGATCCGGTCGCCAGGTTCAACCTGAAGACCGGCGCCCGCGAGCAGCGGCGTGCCGCCGAAGGAGAGTTGAATGTCGTCGAGTTTCAGAATGGGAGGCGCCAAGGCATCAGGCTCCGGAAAGGTCATAGGGGCGGGCGAGCAGTATGGCCCGACCATGGGAAAGTGAGACCGAGATCGGCCCCTCGGCGACATTGGATATCGTGCGGGAGGAACCGAAGGGCAATCGGAAATCCTGGAGCGGATAGCGTGCGTTGAGGATCGTCAGCCCCTCCAGCGCCGTGAAACCGAGGACAGAGAAGAGAGCGCCCTTCGGCAGTTCGAGCGCCAGTTCGCTCTCTTCGGAAAAAGGATAGGCCTCTTCCACACCGGAGGTCAGCACCACCTCGTAGCCGTCATCAACCAGACCAAGCGCATTGAGATAATGCTGCAGAGCGTGATCAGAGCGCTCGCCGCCGAGCGCGCCGACGAGTATCAGCCGCGTGGCACCGCGCGCAATGGCCTCTGCCACCGCGATTTCTCCGTCGGTGACGGCCTTGGCGGCCGGGTATGTACGTCGTTCGACGGTCGGGAAACGCGCAATTAGGGCAGCATCGCTGCTGTCGAAATCGCCGACCCAGAGCTCCGGCGTCACACCGAGGCTCGACGCATGGTGCATGCCGCTGTCAGCCGCGATCACGCGGCTACCATGCGTCAATGCCCGCAGGCGATCGGTGACTGTCAGGCTGCCGCCAAGCAGCAGGGTGAAAGAGGTCGAAGTCATGCGCCAGCCCTTAGCGCATCTTGCCTCAAAAGGGAAAGGCGAATGCGGCAAAGACCACGCCTACGGGCGGGCGAGAAACGCGGCCCGGACTGGCTTATGGGAGGCAATCCGGGCCGATCGGTCTCAGCGCTTCTTGGGCGAAGCCGCCTCGGCATTCTTGATCTGGGAGGTGAAACTCGAGACCGGAGCCGCAGCGGGCTTCGACTTTTCCTGTTTCGGCTTTCTTACTTCGCGGTTCGAACGCTGCTGGCCTTTAGCCATGATGTGTTTTCCTTGCTTGCAGGAGCCGGTGCCCGAGCGGATGCCGAGCTGCGGCTGGGGTCGATGTCAGTTTCGGCGATACACCGGTCGAAGCTCTCGCTTTCGAACCGGACACGGTACTGGCGGCTTCCACCAGTCTCCGGCAGGGTGGCCAGTACCTTGCAGGCACCCCCACTGCGGGCGAGACGGACAGGGCCGTCCTTCAGAACCACCAGATCGCCGATGGAATAGCGGTGTTTGGTCATAGATACTCCTGCAGCGCAAAGACTGCGGTCGTGACAGGCAGCCCGCGCCAAATCGCGCGGAACGAAATCCTGTCAGTCGATGGGAGCCTGCCGGTGGGCGGGCTATGGCAGCCGGATGGGATGGTCCGGCGAGAGAAAGTCGGGTCGTGGAGAAATTCGGTGATGCCCGGCACCCGGTATTCCGTCCTGGCGGAATCTGGCGCTTGCAGACGGACACGCATCAGCATTCGTGCAAAACAGCCTGTCAGATCACAGCCAAAAGACAAGCATTATCTGCCGTGCGCGGCGAAGGCCGTGCATGTGCTTGCACCGCGTGAAGGGCCTCACTAGGTTGCAGCCGAGGACAAACGAGGCTCTGACATCATGCAGTTTCAAGGTACCGCCGACTACGTGGCCGACAAGGATCTGATGATCGCGGTCAATGCCGCGATCCGGTTGGAGCGGCCGCTGCTGGTAAAGGGCGAACCCGGCACCGGCAAAACGGAACTCGCCCGGCAGGTGGCCGCAGCACTCGGCATCGAGATGCTGGAATGGAACGTCAAGTCGACAACCAAGGCGCAGCAGGGTCTCTACGAGTATGACGCCGTCTCGCGGCTGCGCGATAGCCAACTGGGCGACGCCCGTGTCCATGACGTCAACAACTACATCCGCAAGGGCAAGCTCTGGCAGGCCTTTTCGGCAGCGAAGAAATGCGTGCTGCTGATCGACGAGATTGATAAGGCCGACATCGAATTTCCCAATGACCTGCTGCAGGAACTCGACCGGATGGAGTTCCATGTCTATGAGACGGGCGAGACCGTCACGGCCAGGGTGCGACCGATCGTCATCATCACCTCGAACAACGAGAAGGAACTGCCGGACGCATTCCTACGCCGCTGTTTCTTCCACTACATCCGCTTTCCCGATGTCGAGACACTGGAGAAGATCGTCGAGGTCCACTACCCCGGCATCAGGAAGACGCTGCTTGGCAATGCGCTCAGCCAATTCTACGAGATCCGCGAAACCCCTGGGCTAAAGAAGAAGCCATCAACCTCGGAAGCACTGGACTGGATCAGGCTCCTGGTCGCCGAGGATGTCGATCCGGCCGATTTGCGTGGCGATGCCAGGAACGCCCTGCCGAAGCTGCACGGCGCGCTCTTGAAGAACGAGCAAGACGTGCACCTCTTCGAACGGCTCGCCTTCATGGCGCGGCGGGAGCGGTGATGGCCCCCGTGGTCAAAGTCCTGATCTACGGCGTTTGGCGGGGGCGAGTTCTGGTATTCGACGAGCCGGACTTTCCCGAGATTGCGCTGCAGATCCCGGGCGGGACGGTGGAGCATGGAGAGGACCTGCTGCAGGCTGCCGCCCGCGAATTCTACGAGGAAACAGGATTGGCAACGGGGCGCGATCTCAGACAGATCCTCTCACACCGCTACAGCTTCGACAGGGGGAACGAGCGGATCACGCACCAACGCCACTATTTCCGGACGGATCTCGTCGGTGAATACCCTGAGGAGTGGGTCCACTGGGAACAGTCGCCGCACGACGGAAGTGCTCCGATACGGTTCCACCTCCACTGGCTCCCCATCGCGGTCGCCAAACGCAACCTCGGCATGGGAATGGCGGACGAACTAGACACGTTTGGATAGGACAAGAGCAACAAGGGACCCCATTGATTCGCGAGCCCGACAGGCGTAAATAAACGCCTGTTCCGTGGTGATTTGGCCGGCCGGCTTGCAGCCACGTAAAATAAGTCGCTAAAGGGCCGAGGCGAGTTCGACGACTTTCCGAGGACCGGTGGCGATATTGAAGCTGCCGGTATTTTTGTTTCCGTGGCCTCATGCCGCCGTGACAAGGAAAGTCGAGAGTAAGAGATGCCGATCAGGATCCCCGATACGCTACCCGCCTTTGAAACGCTCGTGCATGAGGGTGTGCGCGTGATGACCGAGACCATGGCGGTCCGTCAGGACATTCGCCCCTTGCAGATCGGCCTGCTCAACCTCATGCCGAACAAGATCAAGACCGAGGTGCAATTCGCCCGCTTGATTGGCGCTTCGCCCCTGCAGGTCGAACTCACCCTGGTCCGCGTCGGCGGCCACAAGGCGAAGAATACGCCGGAGGAACACCTCCTTTCATTCTACCAGACCTGGGACGAGGTGAAGCACCGTAAGTTCGACGGCTTCATCATCACCGGCGCTCCGGTCGAGCAACTGCCCTTCGAGGACGTCACCTACTGGCCGGAACTGGAGCAAATCCTGAACTGGACGGAGACCAACGTGCATTCGACGATGAATGTGTGCTGGGGCGGCATGGCCGCGATCCACCACTTCCACGGGGTACCGAAACACGCGCTGAAGGAAAAGGCATTCGGGGTCTATCGCCACAAGAACCTCGCGCCATCCTCAATCTATCTGAACGGCTTCTCGGATGATTTCCAGGTGCCGGTCTCGCGCTGGACGGAAGTGCGCCGTAAGGACATCGAGAAGGTCGAGAACCTGAACATCCTGCTGGAATCCGACGAAATGGGCGTCTGCCTCGTGCAGGAGGCGCGGGCCAATCGCCTCTACATGTTCAATCATATCGAATATGACTCGACGTCGCTCGGCGACGAGTATTTCCGCGACAAGAGTGCAGGCGTTCCGATCAAGCTGCCGCACAACTATTTTCCGCACAACGACGACACGCTGGCCCCGCTCAACCGCTGGCGGGGCCATGCGCATTTGCTGTTCGGCAACTGGATCAACGAGATCTACCAGATGACACCCTATGACCTCGCCGAGATCGGCAAGGACTTCGGCGGCTGAGAGCAACCGCCAGCGCGGATATGGGCTGATTTTGGCGGGACAGAAGGCGGCCCTTGTGACAGGATGGCCTCTTCTGTCCCGCGTCCAACCGATACCGACCGATGTTCCTGCCCTTCTTCCTTCGCCTGAGAGATGAAAAGCTGCCCGTCACGCTGCGCGAGTATCTCGCCCTGCTGGAAGGGCTGGAGGCAGGTCTCGTCACCTTTGACCCGGAAGGTTTCTATTATCTGGCCCGGACCACGCTGGTGAAGGACGAACGTTTCATCGACCGGTTCGACCGGGTCTTTTCCGAAATCTTCGGTGGCGTTTTCGACGTGGCGGCAGCCGAGGGCACCGAGGCAGTGCCAATCCCGCAGGCCTGGCTGCGCCGCCTGGCGGAAAAGCACCTGTCTGACGAGGACAAGGCGCTGATCGAATCCCTGGGCGGTTTCGACAGACTGATGGAAACGCTGAAAGAGCGCCTCGCCGAACAGAAGGAACGCCACCAGGGTGGCAACAAATGGATCGGGACGGCAGGCACCTCACCTTTTGGTGCCTATGGCTACAATCCCGAAGGCGTGCGCATTGGCCAGGAGGAAAGCCGGCACCGCCGCGCCGTGAAGGTCTGGGACCAGCGCGAGTTCCGCAATCTGGATGACCGGGTGGAACTGGGGACACGCAACATCAAGGTGGCCCTGAAGCGGTTGCGCCGCTTCGTGCGTCATGGAGCGGCAGAGGAATTCGATCTCGATGGCACGGTGAGATCGACGGCAGAGCACGGCTATCTCGACGTCAGAACAAGGCCAGAGCGGCGCAATGCGGTAAAGCTGCTGATGTTCTTCGACATTGGCGGTTCGATGGATGATCACGTGCGTGGGGTCGAGGAACTATTCTCCGCCGCTCGCTCGGAATTCCGGCACATGGAATACTTCTACTTCCACAATTGCCCCTACGAGCGCGTCTGGAAGGACAATATGCGCCGCCATTCCGACACGATCCCGACACTCGACCTGATCCGCACCTATGGTCCGGACTATCGCCTGATCTTTGTCGGCGACGCGGCAATGAGCCCCTACGAAATCACCCATCCCGGAGGTTCGGTCGAACACTGGAACACCGAAAGTGGCGCAGCATGGCTCGCGAAGCTGACGGACCATTTCCGCCGGCATCTGTGGATCAATCCCCTGCCGGAGCCGCGATGGGATTATACGATGTCGGTGGGACTGATTCGGCACTTGCTCGGCAACCGCATGTTTCCGCTGACACTCGGCGGGTTGGAACAGGCGGCACGCGAGCTGGCACGCTGATCCGAAAAGACAAGACGAGGCGAGGACGCAGACGATGACAAAAAAAGTGTTCGGCGTGATGCCGGCGGGTGACGCGGTCGAAAAGGTAGTGCTGACAGGCGGCGGCTTGACAGCCTCCGTCATAACCTTCGGGGCGGTACTCCAGGATCTACGGCTTGTGGATCATGACGCTCCGCTGGTGCTCGGCTTCGAGGACCTTCCGAGTTATCTCCAGCACTCACCCTATTTCGGCGCCACCCCAGGCCGCTGCGCCAACCGGATCGGCAATGGGCGCTTCTCCTTGGATGGCGTGGACTACCAGCTGGAACTGAATGAAAAGGGCGTGACCCACCTTCATGGCGGCTCGGACGGCATGGGACGTCGGAACTGGACGATCCTAGAACATGGCGCAAGCCATGTCGTGATGGAGATCGCAGATCCGGATGGGCGCGCCGGATATCCGGGCACGACCCGGACCCGCGCCACCTTCGCCGTCAAGGAAGGCGGCGTCTTTTCGGCACTCTACGAGACCGTGACGGACAGGCCGACGATCGCCAACGTCTGCCACCACGCTTATTTCAACCTGGATGGCCGGACCGATATTCTCGGCCATGACATGATGATCGCAGCCGATCACTATACCCCGGTGGACGAGAGGCTGATCCCGACGGGAGAGATTCGCCCGGTGGAAAACACCGCCTTCGATTTTCGCGAGATGCGCCCGATTCGGCTTGAGGTGGATGGCGGGCAGATGGGCTACGATCACAATTTCTGTCTGTCGAGCAGCCGTGTGGCCAAGCGCAGTGTTGCCCTCGCCCGCAGCGTCAATTCAGGCGTGACCATGGAGATCCTGACGACGGAGCCGGGCGTGCAGTTCTACGCCGGTGGCAAGGTGGGGCCCGCCGTGCCAGGTCTCGAGGGGCGCCGCTACGGTGCATTTTCCGGCTTTTGCATGGAAACACAGATTTGGCCGGATGCGATCAACAAGCCGAACTTTCCCGATGCGGTCCTGCGCCCGGGCGAAGTGCTGCGCCAGGAAACGGACTACGTGTTCTCGAAACACTGACATGCAGGGACAGCCGGCTGCGGATATGTCTGCAGTCGGCACCAAACCGGAGACAATCGACGGCGGCAAAACCGCGCAACATCAATCATCATACTTTCCAGAGAAGAATGGAGCGGGTGAAGCGATTCGAACGCTCGACCCCAACCTTGGCAAGGTTGTGCTCTACCCCTGAGCTACACCCGCTCATAAACCGCGATCCTGGGGTAGTGTCTGGATCGTGGGCCGTCCGTCTTGCGGCGACGGGGGCTATATGGCCCAACCGATTTTCAAATGCAACAGGGAAATGACGGATCAGTGCGAAAAAAATTCGTGAGCACCCCAAGAGGCTGACAAAGCTCAGCTTTTACGGGTTTTTTGGCGACACGAAAGATTGCAGGATGTCGGTCTTGGGCCTATGCCTCTGAGGGAAACCGGTTAGATGACGGGCTCAAGACCCGGACTTTTCAAGCGAGGCCCCATGACGACGCCGAAAACTGCAGACGATCTTTTCCGCTTCCTGGACGAACTGGAGATCGCCCACAAGACGAAGACCCATCCGGCTGTCTTCACTGTGGCGGAATCCGTGTCTCTGCGTGACGAAATCCCCGGCGGCCATACGAAGAACCTCTTCGTCAAGGACAAGAAGGATAATTTCTTCCTGCTGACGGTCGAAGAGAACGCCTCCGTCGACCTGAAGACCGTCCATACGATCATCGATGCCGCCAGCAAGGTCTCCTTCGGCAAGCCGGAGAAACTCATGGAGTATCTCGGCGTGGCACCGGGGTCCGTGACCGCCTTCGGCGCGATCAACGACACCAGCCACAATGTCACCTTCATCCTCGACCGGGATCTGATGGAGCACGACGTGATCAACTGCCATCCGCTGTCCAATGAAGCGACGACATCGATCGGCCGTGACGATCTGATCCGCTTCATGCAGGCGACCGGGCACACGCCGCTTGTCTTGAAAGTCACGGCCTGACATACGATCTTATCGGCAAGGACGGCGCCCTTCGAGAGGTCGCCACACAGGCGGGAGATGCACGAGATGAGTGACTACGGCAACCCTTATGGCGGCTACGGCAGCCAGACCATGACAGCCAATGCCCAGTTTGGCGGGACACCGGCAGGCGCGGCCGCCCCGACAGGCGAACTCATCAAGGACACGACGACCGCCAACTTCGCCCGCGACGTCATGGACGAATCGCGCAATCAGCCGGTTCTCGTCGATTTCTGGGCACCTTGGTGCGGCCCGTGCAAACAGCTGACCCCGGTGATCGAAAAGGTGGTCAAGGAAGCAGGTGGCCGGGTCAAGCTGGTCAAGATGAACATCGATGATCATCCGTCGGTGGCCGGACAGCTCGGCATCCAGTCGATCCCCGCCGTCGTGGCGTTCGTCAACGGGCGTCCCGCCGACGGTTTCATGGGCGCCCTGCCGGAAAGCCAGGTCAAGGCCTTCATAGACAAGGTGGCCGGCCCGGCTGGCGCCGATCAGGCAGCCGAGATCGCTGCGGTGCTTGAAGAAGCGTCCGGCCTTCTTGCCGGTGGCGACATTGATGGCGCCGCGCAACTTTTTGCAGCCATCCTGCAGGCAGACCCGGACAATACACAGGCCCTTGCCGGTCTCGCCGAATGCATGATCGGCGCCAACCAGCACCAGCGCGCGCGCGAACTCCTGTCACAACTTCCCGAGGAGCTCGCAAAGGCCCCCGAGATCCAGGCGATGCTCAAGCGGCTCGACCAGATCGACGAGGCCCGCAAGCTCGGCGACCCGGTGGCGCTCGAGCACACACTGTCGCTCAATCCCGACGATCACGAGGCACGTTTGAAGCTCGCCAAGATCCGCAACGTTGAAGGCCGCCGCGAAGAAGCGGCTGAGCATCTGTTGCTGATCATGAAGCGTGACCGCACCTTCGACGATGACGGCGCACGCAGGCAGTTGCTGCAATTTTTCGAGGTTTGGGGGCCGAAGGACCCTGCGACTGTCATGGCACGTCGCAAACTGTCCTCAATCCTCTTTTCGTGAGCTGTCCCCGGCCTTGAGTTTTGGCTGGCGCGACCCAGATAGAAGCAAGAACGAACGCCGGATGTCATCCGGACAGGATGTGCTTCGATGCAAGTGGGAAATGCCCGATATCTGACAGCGGAAGACCTTCCGGAAACGGTTCCGGTCTTCCCCATCTCCGGCGTGTTGTTGTTGCCCGGTGGACAGCTTCCCCTGAACATCTTCGAGCCGCGCTATCTCGCAATGCTCGATGCGGCACTCTCGGGCAACAGACTGATCGGAATGATTCAGCCTGCCTTGTCGGAGGTACAGGCGAACATCTTGCCGGAGCGGCCGCAACTGGCTCCCGTCGGTTGCTTGGGACGCATTACATCATTCACCGAAACCGGTGACGGGCGCTGCATCGTGTCGCTGGCTGGTGTCTGCCGTTTCCGTCTGATGGACGAAGTCCACACCTCAAAACCGTTCCGGAGCTTCCACATCGCACCGTTCGTCGCCGATCTGACGAGTGCGGAAGATGAAGGCCAGGTTGACCGCACGGGCCTCCTCGCAGCCTTCAAGGCCTATCTGGAGGCCAACAAGCTGGAAGCCGACTGGGAAAGCGTCGAGCGCGCATCGAATCTGACCCTGGTCAACTCACTCTCCATGATGTCGCCCTTCGGGCCACCTGAAAAGCAGGCCTTGCTGGAAGCACCGGATCTGAAGACGCGCGCCGAGACGCTGATCGCCATCACCGAAATCGTATTGGCTCGCACCTTCGGTGATGCAGACACCATGCTTCAGTAAGCCCATGGCCGACAATCAGACCAGTCTTGTGGATCCGAAGATGCTGGAGCTTCTCGTATGCCCGCTTACGCAGGGAACGCTGAAATGGGATCGCGAGAAGAGCGAGCTCATCTCGGAAAAGGCGCGGCTCGCCTATCCGATACGGGACGGGATCCCGATCATGCTGGTGTCCGAGGCACGCAAGCTGGATAGTTCGACCTAAGCTGCCGATTGCCAGTGCAAGGATTGGCAATCGGCGTCACGGTCGCCTTCAGATGTTTTGCCCGCCGAGCAGACGCGGACGGTTGTGGCCCGACGCACCAGCGGCCTCGCGGATGAAATAGCTCTTCAAGCCCGGGATGCGATCGACAACGCCGAGCCCGAGATCACGCAACACACGGATTGGCGTCACGTCGTTGGAGAACAAGCGATTTAGCACGTCGGTCGTGACCCCCATGCGGAACGTGTCGAAGCGCCGCCAGACCTGATAGCGGTCGAGTACGTTGACTGAACCGATGTCGAGACCGAGGCGATCTGCCTCGACCACTGTTTCGGCCAGCGCTGCAACATCCTTGAAACCAAGATTGAGACCCTGGCCGGAAATAGGATGGATGCCATGCGCGGCATCGCCGGCGAGCGCCAGTCTCGGCGCGATGAAGGCACGCGCCAGTGTCAGGCCGAGCGGGAAGGCGCGACGATCGGGCGTCGCACGGATCGTGCCGAGCTTGTGACCGAAACGACGTTCGAGTTCGGCTTCGAACACGAGACCGTCGGAGGCGACGAGCCGGTCAGCGTCCTCGGTCCGCTCCGTCCAGACGAGCGAAGATCGGTTGCCTTTGAGCGGCAGGATCGCGAACGGCCCGGCCGGAAGAAAATGTTCCTCCGCGACACCATCATGCGGTCGCTCATGCTCAACGGTAGTGACGATTCCCGATTGGCCATATTGCCAGGTGACGGTCCTGATGCCGGCAAGATCGCGCAACCTGGAGCGCACTCCGTCGCAGGCAACCACGAGGCGCGCCTGGATAACGCTGCCGTCGGACAGGGTGAGTTCGGCGCTTGGTCCGGTATCGCGGAACCCTGTTGCGCGCAGGCCATGACGGATGACAATTCCCCGATCCGCGCAGGCGTCGCGCAGCGCAGCAACCATACTGACGTTCGGAATCATGTGTGCAAACGGGCGGCCGTCCTCGACCGCACCATCGAAGGTGAGGAACACAGGGCGCACGGGATCTGAGGTCTTCGAGTCCGTCACGATCATCCGTGTGATCGGCTGCGCATCCGGCTCGATGCGACCCCAAAGACCAAAGACGTCAAGCATCTTGGTAGCAGCTGCAATGATGGCGGAGGCACGAGGATCTCTCTTCCAGGCATCCTCCGGGGCAGCCTCAACGACTTCGACCGCGAGATGCGGCGCGGCCTGCTTGATAGCGACGGCAGCAGAAAGCCCCACATAGCCACCGCCGACGACCAACACATCCAGCATGGCGAAATCCTTTGTTCTTGTAGACCTGATGTCACCTATATAGATCAGCCTTGAACGGGTGCCTATAAGCGGAGCAATGCATTATGTCGCAGCCATCAGGACAGACCAGACCGATGCAGGACCTGATCGAGCGTCTCGATCTGGAGAAGCTGGAGGAAAACCTGTTTCGCGGCAGCAGTCCGCAAAACGGCTGGCAGCGCGTCTTCGGCGGGCTCGTCATCGCACAGGCACTGATGGCGGCGCAACGCTGCGTCGATCCGGATCGTATCGTCCATTCCCTGCATGCCTATTTCATGCGCCCGGGCGACCCCTCGATCCCGATCGTCTACCAGGTCGAGCGCATCCGGGACGGCTCGTCCTTCACCACCCGGCGCGTGGTGGCCATTCAACACGGCAAGGCGATCTTCTCGATGTCTGCGTCCTTTCAGGTGGAAGAGACCGGCTTCGACCACCAGATCAAGATCCCGGATGTACCCGCGCCCGAGACGCTGATGGGCGAGGCGGAATTCCGCGCTGCCTTCCTCGCGCAGGCACCGGACACGGTGAAGAAATACTGGGGCCGCGAACGCCCGATCGAGATTCGCCCTACCTCGCTGACCCACTATCTGTCCCGCGAAAAGCTGGAACCGGAAGCCCATATCTGGGTCCGCGCTTCGGGTCTCGTGCCGGACGACCGACATTACCAGGCAGCCATCCTTGCCTATCTCTCGGACATGACCTTGCTCGACACATCCCTTTACGCCCATGGCACGTCGATCTTCGATCCCGAGCTGCAGGTGGCAAGCCTTGATCATGCCATGTGGTTCCACCGCCCCTGCCGACTGGATGACTGGCTTCTCTACACCCAGGACAGTCCGAGCGCGGCAGGCGCCCGCGGCATGACCCGGGGCAGCATTTTCACCCGTGATGGTCGGCTGATCGCCTCAGTTGCCCAGGAGGGTCTGATCCGCAAACGGGCAAATGACTAATTTTAGGCCATTTTCCGCTTTCTGCACAATATTTATGCGCTCAATGCGCATTCATCTGCCTGTTTATTAGTTAGGCTTTGCAGATCCTTTACATTTCAATAACTTATAGAGAATTCCGAATCTGGCACGCCTTTTGAATGTCTATCTTCAGTCGCTGCGCGAATGTTCCTGCCGGCGGCAAGGAGAGTCGGCTCCGAGCCGAGGACAAGCAAAGGATGGGAAACCAGATGAAGATTGTGATGGCTATCATCAAGCCGTTCAAGCTGGACGAGGTACGCGAGGCCTTGACGGCTGTGGGGATCCAGGGCCTGACCGTGACCGAGGTCAAGGGCTATGGTCGCCAGAAGGGGCACACCGAAATCTACCGCGGCACCGAATACGCCGTCAGCTTTCTGCCGAAACTGAAGATCGAGATCGCCGTCTCGTCCGAACTTGCCGACAAGGCCGTTGAAGCCATCGCTTCCGCTGCCAAGACCGGCCAGATCGGCGACGGCAAGATCTTCGTCTACGCGATCGATCAGGCCGTGCGCATCCGCACCGGCGAAACCAATACCGAAGCGCTGTAAGAACGGCTGTAAGGGGAGTTGTTACTGATGTCATTTGCCAAGCTTAATTCCAATCTCGTGCGCCTTGGCGCCGCGTCCGCAGCACTGCTGGCGCCGGTTGTCGCCTTTGCGCAGGAAGCGGCTCCGGCTGCAGCCGAAGCGGCAGCTGCCGCGGCGCCCGCCATGACCGTCGACAAAGGCGACACTACCTGGATGCTGGTCTCAGTCGTCCTGGTTCTGCTGATGACCATCCCGGGTCTCGGCCTGTTCTACGGTGGTCTCGTCCGCGCCAAGAACATGCTGTCGGTCCTGATGCAGGTCACCACGATCGCTGCCATGGCCATGATCCTCTGGGTCATCTACGGCTATTCGCTCGCCTTCACCAACGGCGGCAGCCTCAACTCCTTCGTCGGCGGCTTCTCGAAGATGTTCCTGTCCGGCGTCGACGTCTCGACCATGGCGGAAAGCTTCACCAAGGGCGTTGCCATTCCGGAACTCGTCTTCGTCTGCTTCCAGATGACGTTCGCAGCGATCACCCCGGCCCTCATCGTCGGCGCCTTCGCCGAGCGCGTGAAGTTCTCGGCCGTGATCCTGTTCTCGGCTCTCTGGCTCACCTTCGTCTACTTCCCGATCGCCCACATGGTCTGGTTCTGGGGCGGCCCGAGCGCCTACGCTGATCCGACCGGCCTCATCTTCGGCTTCGGCGCGATCGACTTCGCAGGCGGCACTGTCGTTCACATCAATGCAGGTATCGCCGGTCTGATCGGCGCGATCATGGTCGGCAAGCGCACCGGCTACGGCAAGGACATGATGGCTCCGCACTCGATGACCATGACGCTGATTGGCGCTGGCCTTCTCTGGGTTGGCTGGTTCGGCTTCAACGCCGGCTCCAACCTGGAAGCCAATGGTTATGCCGCACTCGCCATGATCAACACCTTCCTCGCAACCGCCGCCGCGATCCTCTCCTGGGCCCTGGTGGAAACCTTCTCGCGTGGCAAGGCATCGATGCTCGGCGCCGTCTCGGGTGCGATCGCAGGCCTCGTCGTCGTCACCCCGGCCGCCGGCTTCGCTGGCCCGATGGGCGCGATCGTCATGGGTCTCATCGTTTCTCCGATCTGCTACTTCTTCTGCTCGACGGTGAAGAACAAGTTCGGCTACGACGACACGGCTGACGTCTTCGGCATCCACGGTGTCGGCGGCATCATCGGCGCCCTTCTGACCGGCGTGTTCGTAAACCCCGCCCTTGGCGGTGCAGGCATCGTTGACTATTCGACGGCCGACTTCGCAGCCACCTATGCCGGCACGGCGACCCAGGTCTTCAACCAGCTGAAGGCTGTTGTCGTCACCGTTCTGTGGTGCGGTATCATCTCGATCATCCTCTTCAAGATCGTCGACATGGTTGTCGGCCTGCGCGTTCCGGTCGAAGCCGAACGCGAAGGTCTCGACCTTGCCTCGCACGGCGAAGCCGCCTACCACAATTGAGATCAACCGCGATCTCGACTATTTGAAATGTGAAAGCGCCCGGGTCTCATTACCCGGGCGTTTTTCTGTTTTCCGGAATGACGGGACAACACCGACGGGCATGGTTAATGCGCCATTAACCCTCCGTCCTGTAGGGTTCCGGATGGCGATCCCGGCTCAAACCGGGGGTCCGAAGGCATCACCGGCAACAGGACGGACAGACAACCCATGAACAGAGGCCATTCCGCAGCACTGCAGGAGCATTCCACCCGCTCCGCATTGTCCGCGTTCCTGTTTCGGCAGTTTCTCGCGCTGACCGGTTTCGCGCTCTTTCTGCTTCTGGTTCTGGCAGTCGCAGCACTGGCCACCTGGAATGTCTCCGACCCAAGCCTATCCTATGCGACCGAGAATCCACCCACCAACATACTCGGATTGCCAGGCGCGGTCTTTGCCGACCTGATGATGCAGTTTTTTGGCATCGGCAGCCTACTGGCCCTCTTGCCGGTTCTCGCCTGGTCCTTCGCACTCATCGGCGGACGCCGGCTCAGCCGCATCCCCGCGCGTGTCGGCGCCTGGTTCACAGGCGCTCTGATCGCTGCTGCGGCCGTGGGCTGCTTCCCACCCCCCAACACATGGCCGCTCCCCAGCGGCACCGGTGGCGTGCTCGGCGATCTCATCCTGCGTTTCCCCGCATTGTTCATCGGAGCCTATCCGACCTCGACATTCGCCATGGCGCTCGGCAGCATTCTGGCATTGCCTGCCACATGGCTGATGCTGTTTGCCGCAGGCATTCTAGGCAGACCCACGGAAGTGGTAGAGGACGACGCGCCGGTTGCGCCTGTATTGCGACGTCAGCCGAAGGAGCCGATCTTCGACGATGACGAGGAAGAAGATGAGAGGGAGGGCCCGATCGCTCTGCTCATCGGTGCTGCCACTCACAACTGGTACACCACGCGTGCCCGGATCCGCAGGCTCTTCGGACTCAAAGCGAGCGAGCGCCGCGATCGCGACTTCGAGCAACCCTATGATTTCAATGATGACGAATTCGGCACCTTGAACGAGCCTGTCCGGGCGAAGGCAATGCCGTTGAATGCGCGCGTCGAGCCATCGCTTGATGCGGCCCCAGCCCGTCCGGCCAGTCGCTCCATCGTCTCTCCGCCACCGATGTCGGCCAGCAACTTCGACGACGAGGATTTCGACCTGGACGACATGCCGCGCCCTGTCGGGATCTTGCCGGATGACGGCGTGCGGGCAGCATCTGCACGGGCTCCAGGAACCTCGCCGCGGGTCGTGGCACCCGCTGCTCGTCCAAAGCCGGGGCCGCGCGTCGAGCGGGATGCGCAAGGCACACTTCTGCGCCCGGAAGGCTTCCAGCTGCCATCCGTACATCTTCTTGCCGAACCACGCGCGATCGCGAGAGATGCGACACTGTCTGCTGAAGCCCTTGAACACAATGCTCGCCTGCTGGAAGGCGTTCTCGACGATTTCGGCGTGAAAGGCGAGATCATCCATGTCCGTCCCGGCCCTGTGGTCACGCTTTACGAGCTGGAACCGGCACCCGGCATCAAGTCCTCCCGTGTCATTGGCCTCGCCGATGATATCGCACGCTCCATGAGCGCGATAGCCGCACGTGTTGCGGTTGTTCCTGGTCGAAACGCCATAGGTATCGAACTCCCGAACCAGACACGCGAAACCGTCTATCTCCGCGAACTGATCGGCTCACGCGACTTCGATGGCAACAAGGCGAAGCTCGCCATGGCACTGGGCAAGACAATCGGCGGCGAACCTGTGATCGCCGACCTCGCCAAGATGCCGCATCTGCTCGTGGCCGGGACAACCGGCTCGGGCAAGTCGGTCGCCATCAACACGATGATCCTCTCGCTGCTCTACAAGATGACACCGGAACAGTGCCGGCTGATCATGATCGACCCGAAGATGCTGGAACTCTCCGTCTATGACGGCATCCCGCATCTCCTGTCTCCGGTCGTGACCGATCCGAAAAAGGCCGTGGTGGCGCTGAAATGGACCGTCCGCGAGATGGAAGAGCGCTACAAGAAGATGTCGAAGATCGGCGTCCGCAACATTGATGGCTTCAATACCCGTGTCGCCCAGGCACTGGAGAAGGGCGAGATCCTGACCCGGACCGTGCAGACCGGTTTCGACCGGCAAAGCGGTGAGGCGATTTACGAGACGGAAGAATTCGACCTGCAGCCCCTGCCGTATATCGTCGTGATCATCGACGAGATGGCCGACCTGATGATGGTCGCAGGTAAAGAAATCGAAGGCGCCGTACAACGCCTCGCCCAGATGGCGCGCGCAGCTGGCATCCATGTCATCATGGCAACCCAGCGCCCGTCGGTCGATGTCATCACAGGCACCATCAAGGCGAACTTCCCGACCCGAATCTCGTTCCAGGTCACCTCGAAGATCGACAGCCGCACCATCCTCGGCGAACAGGGCGCAGAGCAGCTGCTTGGCATGGGCGACATGCTCTATATGGCCGGTGGCGGCCGCATCCAGCGCGTCCACGGGCCCTTCGTCTCAGACCATGAAGTGGAAGAGATCGTCGCCTACCTGAAAACGCAAGGATCTCCGCAATATCTGGAAGCCATCACCATAGATGACGATGAAGATGGCGAAGACGGCGGTGGTCCGATCGGGACCGGCAATCTCGGCGAATCGGACGACCCCTACGACCAGGCCGTGGCCATTGTTCTGCGCGACGGCAAGGCATCGACCTCCTATGTTCAGCGGCGCCTCGGCATTGGTTACAACCGTGCCGCCTCGCTGATCGAGCGGATGGAGAAGGAAGGCATCATCGGTCCGGCCAATCACGCCGGGAAGCGCGAGATCCTTGTTCCCACGGAAGAGTGAGATCGGTTCAGCTCGCCGTGGAACAACAGGCCCCGGACGAGTTGCCACAGCGGCACTGGCAATCATGGCCATGAAGCCGCCGCCTTTTTCGGCGAAACCATGAGCATATGAAGGAGTACCGCATGACCGACAAAACTGAACGCGACGCACGCATGCCGGTGATGGCCAGCCGTCGCAAGTTCGTGCTGGGAACGGCCGCATTCATGGCATGCGCCGCCCTGCCGTTCCCCGTCTTCGCTGCGCCGAGCGCAGCCCAGCAGATCGCTGACCACTTCTCGAGCGTGAAGACGATGATGGGCGAATTCGTCCAGTTCGGTCCGCGCGGCGAGCAGACCGGCGGCAAGTTCTTTATTGAACGCCCGGGCAAACTGCGCTTCAACTACGAAAAACCCTCGCCGATGCGCGTGATTTCCGACGGCAAGAACGTGGTCATCGGCAATACAAAGCTGAAGACCTGGGACCTCTACCCCCTCAACAAGACGCCGCTCAGCCTCTTGCTTGCTGAACGCATCGATCTTGGCAACCAGATGGTCCGCGACGTGAAGCAGGAGGCCGATCTGACAACGATTGTGCTCGGCGACCGAACGATCTTCGGCGACTCGACCATCACCCTGATGTTCGATCCCAAGTCCTACGAGTTGCGCCAGTGGACGATCACCGACATGCAGAAGAAGGACACTTCGGTGATGATCTTCAATGTACAGAGCGGCCTACAGTTTGACCCGAGTGTTTTCGAAATTCCCTATGCGGAAGTGCATGGACAGAAGCGCGGCTGAACTTCCTCAGATGCCTGATTGTGGAGAAGGTGGCGAGACCCACAAGGTTCGCCGCCTTTTTCTGTTCAGGGCGCAGCAAATCCCATAAAGACGCGGGGACGGACAACAAGGTAGCGCCCATGAGCCTCGCGATCACCACCTGGAATATCAACTCGGTGCGCCTACGCCTGCCGATCGTCGAGGATTTTCTGAAACGGGTAAACCCGGACATCCTGTGCCTGCAGGAGATCAAATGCCAGAATGACCAGTTCCCCGCCGAAGCAATTGCGGCTCTTGGTTATTCCCACATCGTGATCCATGGCCAGAAAGGCTATCACGGGGTGGCGATCTGCTCCAAGATGCCGCTCACCGAGGATCATCGCCAGGACTATTGCGGTGTCGGCGACAGCCGCCACATCTCGGCTGTCTTCGAATGGGCCGGCCGTCGGATCCGCCTGCACAATTTCTATGTTCCGGCAGGTGGAGACGAACCGAACCGCGACTTGAACCCCAAATTCGGCCACAAGCTCGATTTCATCGAAGAGATGAAGCTGCTCTCCGCCGAGGCGGAGCCGAACACCGGCTCCATTCTGGTCGGCGATCTCAATATTGCGCCGCTGGAACACGACGTCTGGTCGCACAAGCAGATGCTGAAGATCGTCAGTCACACGCCAGTGGAAACCGAAGGACTGCTCGACATCATGCGACAGGGCAAGTGGGTGGACCTGATGCGCCAGCAGGTGCCGGCCTCTGAGAAGCTCTACACGTGGTGGAGCTACCGCGCCAAGGATTGGGCGGCAGCCGATCGCGGCCGGCGCCTCGACCATGTCTGGTCCTCTTCGGATCTGGCACCGCTGCTCACAGGCATTGACGTGATGAAAGAAGCGCGCGGCTGGACCCAACCTTCCGACCATGTGCCAGTGACAGCACACTTCAAGGCCGCATAGCAGGCGATAGACAGCAAGCTATTTATTTGAAGCGCGGCGCCAGGGCTTCAGACCCTTCGATCAATGCGGTCAGGGACTGCTTGATCCTGCCCTCGACCTGGCGGGCCATCTGCGGATATTCCTCAAGCAGCCGGTGAAAAAGCGCGCGCGTGATACGGATGACTTCGACATCCTGCGCAGCAACCGCGGTGTATTTACGCTCCACCATGGTCACCAGTGCGAGCTCAGACAGCATCACGCCCGGCCCGACACGCGTCTCGAGATGAGGTTTGCCATCCCGGCCGATCACGTAGAGCTCGATTTCGCCGCGCGCGATCACATAGGCGCATTCGGCCGGCGCCTTTTCTCTGAAGAGCGCCTGGCCTGCGGCGACCTGTCGATGCTCTGCTCCGAAGGCGATCAGTCGGATCTGATCCGTGTCCAGCCCAGAGAAGAGCGGCAATTCCGACAATAGCTCGATGTCGTCGCTGAGTGCCATGGCGTTCATCCTCTGCAGGCGGTTGGCGATTTCGATCGCAGCGTCGACAGTGCATAACGCAAAACGGGGAGAGTGACGACCCGTCGGTCATCCTCATCCCCGGCATGATGCATCCTGATCCCAATCAGGGAACGATCTTGTAGCCGCCGTTTTCCGTCACCAGAATCTCTGCATTTGACGGATCGCGCTCGATCTTCTGACGAAGACGATAGACATGGGTTTCGAGCGTGTGGGTGGTTACTCCAGAATTGTAACCCCAGACCTCCTCAAGCAGCACGTCTCGCGTGACCACTTTCTGGCCAGCGCGGTAGAGGTATCGGATGATCGCCGATTCCTTCTCCGTCAGCCTGATCTTCTTGCCATCGTCGGTGGTCAGCAGCTTCTGGCTCGGCTTGAACAGATAGGGACCGACGCCGAAGGTCGCATCTTCGCTCTGCTCGTATTGGCGTAGCTGCGCCCGGATGCGGGCCAGCAGAACGGCGAAGCGGAAGGGTTTGGTGACGTAATCGTTGGCACCTGCCTCAAGGCCGAGGATCGTATCGGAATCCGTGTCATGCCCGGTGAGCATGATCACCGGTGACTTGAACCCGCCCTTGCGCAGCAGCTTCACGGCTTCACGACCGTCCATGTCCGGCAGACCAACGTCCATGATCATCAGATCGACCTGCGCAGTCTTGGCCGTCTGCATGGCGCGGGTGGCGTTACTTTCCTGAAGCAGCGAGAACTCTTCGTAAAGCGAGAGCTGCTCGACCAGGATCTGCCTCAGATCATCGTCGTCATCCACGAGCAGAATGGTCCGCGTCGTCATCCGTCATCCTTCCAGAATGGTCCATCGGCGAAGGCCTTGCTGCCCTCTTGCACGGCATGTAAGTCGTTGTTGCAGCAGTTGAAGAGCTCAGCGTACAACAATAATCACGAACAAGGCAAAAAGTCGTGACCAAGAGACCGAAGGTTTCGCGACAGCAACGAAAGACTTTGGCCCGTATTGTGGTCCGCTCGGCTCCGCGCGACCAACGCCGGGCTATTCTACAAGCGGGTACCCTCAGCATTCCCGCGGCCATCGGCCGAAGCGGCAGGACGAGCCGCAAGCGCGAGGGTGATGGCGCAACGCCGATTGCCAGCATGCCCCTCCTCTATGCCTATCACCGAGGTGATCGCATCAAGCCGCCACAAAGCCAGCTCCGGCTGCTGCGCACCCGCAGCGACATGCTCTGGTGCGACGCCAATGGTCACCCAAACTACAATCGCCCGGTTCGCGCGCCCTTCACGGCAAGCCACGAACGTATCGAGCGCGTGGACGAACTCTATGACATCTGCGTCGTGATGGACTGGAACATGCGCATGCGAAAGAGGGGCTGCGGATCGGCGATCTTCTTCCACATTGCAAGACCGGGCTTCACGCCGACGGAGGGATGCGTAGCCATTCGCCACCGGGACATGTGCCGCCTCCTGCCGCATCTTGACCGCAGGACGATCCTTCAGGTTCTCTGATATCCCGTTCAGGCGAATTGGACCGCATGCCTCTTTTATCGCGGCCGGATCGGACTAGTTAGGAAAGGCGGCCGGCATCGGAGCCCGGATTTTACCGCTCCATTTTCCTTCCGCATCCATTGCGTTGACCATCCCCGACCTGGAGATTTCAATATGACAGATCAGCTTTACCTTTCGCTGCATGATGGCACCCGCATCCCGCAGGTTGGCCTTGGTGTGTGGCAAACGCCCGACAATGAGGCGGCACCGGCGGTCAAGGCAGCACTCGACGCCGGCTATCGGCATGTCGACACGGCGGCCGTCTATGAAAACGAGCAGGGGGTGGGAGAAGGCATCCGCCAGTCCGGCCTTCCGCGCTCCGACATCTTTCTGACCACCAAGCTGTGGAACACGGATCAAGGTTACGAGCAGACGCTGAAGGCTTTCGAAGCGAGCCTCAAGCGCCTCGGCACTGATTACGTCGACCTTTATCTCATCCACTGGCCGTCAGCGCATCGTGGCCTCTTCGTCGACACCTGGAAGGCCCTTGTATCGCTGAAAGAGGAAGGTCGGGCGAAGTCGATCGGCGTGTCGAACTTCTATCCGGAGCATATCGAAAAGATCGTGGCCGAGACCGGCGTCGTGCCTGTCATCAACCAGATCGAGCTTCACCCTGACTTCCAGCAGCGCGAAACCCGCGCCTTCCACGAGAAGCACAAGATCGCCACGCAGTCCTGGAGCCCCCTTGGCCAGGGCAAGCTGCTTGGCCATCCTGTCATCGCAGAGATTGCCCAGAAACTTGGCCGCACACCAGCTCAAGTGATCATTCGCTGGCATATCGAGAATGGCCTTGTGGTCATCCCGAAGTCGGTCACGCCGTCGCGCATCGTCGAGAACTTCAAGGTTTTCGACTTCAAGCTGTCGGCGGAGGATCTGGACAGACTGAACGGACTGGATGACGCGGGCGCTCGCATCGGACCGGATCCGAAGACGGCAACCTTCTGATTCACGTGAGACACGACTGATCAGAATTGTGCGGGCCACCTGCGGAAACGAGGGTGGCCCGCTTTTACTTTATTCCTTGATTGCCGAATCCCAGTGCTCGTCGGCCTTTCCGTCGACGATGCGCCAGGTGTCGTACCAGGTGGTGGTATAGGTCTTGGAAGGATCCTTCGGGTCCTTCTCCTCCCGAACGATGGCAACCGTGACCAGGTCGCCCTCGGCGGTGACGAATGCCACTGGTGTCGACAGTTTCTCGGGGATCGGCTTCTTTTCGACCTTCAGGACCTGAGTGAAAAACCCGACGACGGTATCACGACCCGAAGGGACGTTCGGATTGTGCTGGAGGTAGCGCTCGGTCAGGAACTGATCGGCCTTGTCCCAATGCCCGGCTTCCAAGAGGTCGCGCATGATGTGATAGACGACCTGCTTGTTGGCATGCAGCTTCGGATCGGCACTTGTGAACAAGGCTTCCTTGTCGACCGCGGCGACGACAGCCTCCTGGGCAGAGACCATAGCGGGGTAGGTCAAAGGCGTGAACAAGCCTAGGCTGATGGCCAGAACTGCGGATCGCTTGAGCATGAACTTATCCCTTGGAACAGCGAGGAAAATTGCCCGAAGGGATATCGTTTGCTGGAGGGCGCCGCCAGAAGGCAGTTTTTCCAGTTAAGGTCTGAAAAACAGAACCACCCACCCCACCGGCACTGCTAGAACAAGTTGCGTCAGGTGTTCGTCGTCGCGTTGGCAGTCCTTGCCAGCATGGAACAAGATGTGACACTCTGCGCTGCCACAATTCGGGAGATTTCCATGCTGTTCCGCCGCGCCGTTCTTGCCGGTCTGTCCGCCCTTGCCCTTGTTCCTTTCGCCGCGCATGCGAGCGACCTGCCGGATCTCGGCGGAAAATCCGTCGTTGTCGTAACGGAAAACGCCTATCCGCCGCTGCAATTCGTGGACCCCAAATCGGGCCAGCAGATCGGCTGGGAATATGACGCGATGAACGAGATCGCCAAGCGTCTGAATTTCAAGGTGGAATACCAGAACACCTCCTGGGACGCGATGATCCAGGCTGTCTCGGATGGTCAGTTCAACATCGGCATGACCGGCATCACCATCAAGGAAGACCGCAAGGAAAAGGTGGATTTCTCCGAGCCCTATATGCGTTCCGAGCAGTTCATGCTGGTCCGTGGCGATGAAACCCGCTTCACCGATGGCAAGAGCTTCAGCGAATTCAAGGATGGTCTCGTCGGTGCACAGCCGGGCACCACGCCCTTCTACACTGCCGTATACGAGATCCTCGACGGCAACGAGCAGAACCCACGCATCAAGCTGTTTGAAACCTTCGGCGCGACCGTCCAGGCGCTGAAGACGGGTGATGTCGACGTGGTCCTGACGGACAGCACGGCCGGGAAGGGCTATGTCGATTCCTCGAACGGCGGCCTGAAGCTCATCGGCGGTCCGCTCGGTTCGGAAGACTTCGGCTTCATCTTCACCAAGGGCTCTGATCTCGTGGCCCCGGTGAATGCGGCCATCGCCTCGATGAAAGCCGATGGCACGATCGAAGCGCTGAACAAGAAGTGGTTCCTCGACTACAAGATGGGCGAATGAAACCCTTCCGTCCCTGCGACCTGAAGGCGGGTGACTGATGGCATTTCAGACCCTGCCTCAGGGTGAACAAAAAGGCGACCGCCCATGGTGGCTGGTCGCCTTCGTCATGCTGGCGGTCACGCTCGGCATCGTCATCTTTGTAAGCGACCTCTATGCTCAGGTCTTCAACACCGTGGTCACGGGCCTCGGTGTTACTGTGTTCGTTACTCTGATCGGCTTTTTGCTGGCCACGGCACTCGGCCTGCTGATTGCTCTCCTCGGCATGTCGGACAGCACATTCCTGCGACAGATGGCGCGCTTTTACGTGGAGGTGGTGCGGGGTATCCCGATCCTGGTGCTGCTCTTCTACATCGCCTTCGTCGGAGCGCCTGCTATTGTCGCTCTCTACAATCTTGTCACGGCACCGCTGATCTCGATCGGGCTGACGGACCCGATGGTCGTCAGGGACTTTTCGCTGATGTGGCGGGCTATCATTGCCCTGATGATCGGCTATTCGGCCTTCATCGCCGAAATTTTCCGCGCCGGCATCCAGTCGATCGACAAGGGTCAGATCGAGGCCGCCAAGGCGCTCGGCCTCAGTCGCAGCCAGCGTTTTCGTCTGGTGGTCTTCCCGCAAGCCATCCGCGTGATCTTTCCGCCGCTTTCAAACGACTTCGTGGCAATGGTAAAGGACAGTTCGCTGGTCTCGGTGCTCGGTGTCGCCGACATCACCCAGATGGGTAAGGTTTACGCCTCCGGGTCCTTCCGGTTTTTCGAGACCTATTCGATCGTGGCCTATGTCTATTTGGTGCTGACCATCGGGCTGTCGATCCTCTTGAGAGGATTCGAGAAGCGCATGCGCGCCCGCACGCGCGAATGATTGACGATATCAGTAGCGCTCGGGAACATACATTTCGGCTGGCACCGGATGACGAATGTAATCGGCGTTGCGGACGCGAGCCGGGAGCTCGACAGTCTCTTTCGGCACATTCTCGTAGGGAACCTGAGACAGAAGATGGGCGATCATGTTGAGCCTCGCCTTCTTCTTGTCGACGGCCTGGACCACCCACCACGGGGCTTCGGGGATGTGGGTCCGGTCAAGCATCTCTTCCTTGGCGCGCGTGTAAGCCTCCCAGTGAACACGGCTTTCAAGATCCATAGGTGACAGCTTCCACTGCTTCAGGGGATCGTTGATCCGCATACGGAAGCGGAATTCCTGCTCCTCGTCGGTGATCGAGAACCAGTATTTCACGAGGATCACACCGGAGCGGACCAGCATGCGCTCGAATTCCGGGACCGACCGGAAGAACTCTTCGAGTTCATCCGGGCTACAAAAACCCATGACCCGCTCGACGCCCGCCCTGTTGTACCAGGAGCGGTCGAACAGCACCATTTCGCCAGCCGTCGGCAGATGCTGCACGTAACGCTGGAAATACCACTGGCTGCGTTCGCGCTCTGTGGGTGCGGGCAGCGCCACGACGCGGCAGACGCGTGGATTGAGCCGCTGCGTGACGCGCTTGATCGCGCCACCCTTGCCGGCCGAATCGCGGCCCTCGAAGAGCACGACCATCTTAAGCTTCTTGTATTGCACCCAGTCCTGCAGTCGCACCAGTTCGTGCTGCAGGCGGAAGAGCTCGCGAAAATAGACGCGCCGGTCGATCGTCTGTTCCGCCATGCCGTCGGCAACCAGTTGATCGAGGCGCTCCTCGTCCAGCTGCTGCTCCAGTTCCTCGTCGAAACTGTCGAGAATTTCGGTCTTGATGCGATGGATATCTTCGTTCATGGCGCGGGTTCCAGCAAGGCGATCGGGTCCTGACGAAGATCAAGCATGCTTGCACGACTGCTTCATGACAAGTGCGTGTAACGGGGCACGCGAAGCAATTGCCGACAATTGCGAAAACTGGTATGACGCCGCTCATGGGATCGAAATTCGGATGCCTCGCGAACCAGTTTATTGTGCTGCAGGACCACAAGCGCCTGCCGGCACGCTTCTTCGCGCGCGTTCAAGGGGCACTCGCGAGCCTCCGCGGCTGAGCGCCTTGCGCCGCACGGTCGGCGTCGATGCATCCTGAACACTCAAAAATCCTTTCCTCAGTCTGGACGGAACTTAGCCATGAGCTCACCTCGCACCCTTTACGACAAGATCTGGGACGACCACGTCGTTGATCGCCAGGACGACGGTACCTGTCTTCTCTACATCGACCGTCACCTCGTCCATGAAGTGACGTCTCCGCAGGCCTTCGAAGGGCTGCGCATGGCCGGCCGCAAGGTTCGCGCACCGCAGAAGACGCTGGCCGTGGTCGACCATAACGTTCCGACTTCGCCGGACCGCCATCTCGGCATCAAGAACGAGGAAAGCCGCATCCAGGTTGAGGCGCTCGCCACCAATGCTGCCGAATTCGGCGTCGAATACTACTCCGCATCCGACAAGCGCCAGGGCATCGTGCACATCGTCGGCCCGGAACAGGGCTTCACCCTGCCGGGCATGACCATTGTCTGCGGCGACAGCCACACCTCGACGCATGGTGCCTTCGGCGCGCTGGCCCATGGTATCGGCACGTCTGAAGTCGAGCATGTGCTCGCCACCCAGACGCTGATCCAGCAGAAGGCAAAGAACATGCTGGTGCGCGTCGACGGGAAGTTGCCCGAAGGCGTGACAGCAAAGGACATCATCCTCGCGATCATCGGCGAGATCGGCACGGCAGGTGGCACCGGCCACGTCATCGAGTTCGCCGGTGAAGCGATCGAGGCGCTCTCGATGGAAGGCCGTATGACCGTCTGCAACATGACGATCGAAGGCGGTGCCCGCGCTGGCCTCATCGCACCGGATGAAAAGACCTTCGAATACATCAAGGACAAGCCGCGCGCGCCGAAGGGCGAAGCGCTGGAGCAGGCGATTTCCTACTGGAAGACGCTGAAGTCCGATGAAGGTGCGCATTTCGACCGCGTCGTCGTACTCGACGCTGCCAACCTGCCGCCGATCGTCTCCTGGGGCTCCTCGCCGGAGGACGTCGTCTCGATCGAAGGCGTCGTCCCGAACCCCGATGACATTCAGGATGAAACGAAGCGCACCTCCAAGTGGCGCGCGCTCGACTATATGGGTCTGAAGCCAGGCACCAAGATCACCGACATCGCCGTCGACCGCGTCTTCATCGGCTCCTGCACCAACGGTCGTATCGAGGACCTGCGCGAAGTGGCCAAGGTCGTCGAAGGCAAGACGGTGGCTTCCACCGTATCGGCCATGATCGTCCCGGGCTCTGGCCTCGTGAAGGAACAGGCAGAAGCGGAAGGCCTCGACAAGATCTTCAAGGCCGCAGGCTTCGACTGGCGCGAGCCGGGCTGCTCGATGTGCCTCGCCATGAACGACGACCGCCTGAAGCCGGGCGAGCGTTGCGCCTCGACCTCGAACCGCAACTTCGAGGGACGCCAGGGCTTCAAGGGCCGCACCCATCTGGTGTCGCCTGCCATGGCAGCCGCAGCCGCCGTTGCCGGTCACTTCGTCGATATCCGCGACTTCAACTAAGCCGCAGCCAGACTTGACGTGACATCAGCCGCCCGCTGCACAAGCGGGCGGTTTCATTTTGTCTGGCCGGTTGCAAACATGACCGAAGCGACTATCGTCACGGTGTCGCAAAACTGTCATATGCCGCCTTAAAGGTCCCCCATGAACATCCCTGATTTCACACCCTCGACCCGCAGGCAGCGGTCGTGAGCACCGTTGCCGTCTGCCTCGCGCTCCTTGCTGCTATCCTGCACGCGAGCTGGAATGCCTTTCTTCGAACCGGTGCGGATCGTCTCTGGTCGATCACCGTCATGAGCCTCGCCGGCAGCGTCATCTGCCTGCCCTTCCTGTTCATGCTGCCGCTCCCCGGACCAGGCGCATGGCCCTATATCCTGCTGTCGGCAGGCCTGCAGGTGGGCTACAGCCTGTTTCTCGTCGCCGCCTATCGCCATGGGGAACTCGGCCAGGTCTACCCGATCGTGCGTGGCACCGTGCCGCTGCTGGTAACACTCGGCGGCTTCCTCTTCTTCGGAGAGATCCTCGGCACCTGGCAAACGCTCGGCGTCCTCCTGATTGCGACCGGGATCATGAGCCTGTCGCTCGGCAAGACGAGGGCAGCAACCTCGTCGATCCTGTTCGCCCTGACGACGGGCCTGATCATCGCCTGCTATTCGACGGTCGATTCGCGCGGCGTAAAGATGGTCGAACAACCCGTGACTTACGCGCTCTGGGTTCTCTTCCTGTTCGGCATGATGATCACGATCACCTTCATGATCACCCGCCGCGGCCTCGTCGTCGACCTGAAGTCACCCGTGACCTGGAAGGCAGTCGGTGGCGGCGTGGTAGCCATGCTCGCCTATGGCCTAGTCGTGGTGGCCTACGCCTACGCACCGGCAGGCCTCGTGACTGCGGTACGCGAGACGAGCGTCGTCTTCGCAGTGCTGATCGGAGCCCTTCTGCTGGGCGAACCTCTGACCGTCCGCAGGCTTCTCGCCTGCCTGATCGTTGCCGGCGGCGCAATCAGCGTCAGTCTCTAACCCAAAGCTCAAACGAAAAAAGGCTCCGGAACCCGGAGCCTTTCATCAATGCGTTCTGGTGTCTGCTTATTCGGCAGAAGCGGCAGCAGCGGCTTCAGCGGCAGCGGCCTTTTCAGCGGCTTCAGCTGCTGCCTTTTCGGCGGCCAGAGCCTGTGCTGCTGCGACCTTCTCGGCTTCCAGACGTGCCTTTTCTTCGGCAACGGCGGCGCGCTCGGCGTCGTTCAGCTTGCGGGCGCGGGTGCCGGTGTTCTCGACGATACGAGCAGACTTACCGCGACGATCGCGCAGGTAGTACAGCTTGGCGCGACGGACCTTACCGCGGCGAACGATTTCGACGCTTTCGACGAGCGGCGAGTAGACCGGGAATACGCGCTCGACGCCTTCGCCGTAGGAGATCTTGCGAACCGTGAAGCTTTCGTTGATGCCTGCGCCCGAACGAGCGATGCAAACGCCTTCATAGGCCTGTACGCGGGTACGGTTGCCTTCCTTGACGGTGACGTTGACGCGCAGCGTGTCGCCCGGGGAGAATTCCGGAAGCTTGCGCTTGGCTTCGATCTTGGCGGCCTGTTCGGCTTCCAGCTGCTGAATGATGTTCATGTCTAACCTCGGTTTCTTCTGAATCAGCCAGAGCGCTCGACGATGATCCCTTGGAACGATGCCTGAGGATATTGACCCCTTAGGGCCGGAGCGAATTCGCAGTTCTTTGTTGTGGCAGACGGGCGAAACGCCCATTTCCGAGGCGGCCAATACACCAAGACGGCCCGCTTGTCACCCCTGGGGCGGTGAATTTTTGCATGCCCGATCCCTTGGGAAGCCTTGCGGCGCAGGATGTCTCCTCCTATCACGGTCCCTCGTTCTGGAGGAGATGGTTCTCATGTCGATTGCACTGATACTTCTGCTGTTTGGCGCAGGCTTCCTGTCAGGGGCGGTCAACGCGATTGCGGGCGGCGGAACCTTCCTGACCTTCGGCGCTCTGACGCTTGCCGGCCTGCCGCCGATCAGTGCCAACGCGACCTCATCGGTCATCCAGTTTCCCGGCTACATCACCTCGACACTGGCCTATGGCAAGGAGCTGAAGGCCATGGGTCGGAGTGCCTGGATCCTCGCAGGCGTCTCGGCTGTCGGCGCGCTCGGCGGCGCACTCTTCCTGATCTCGCTGTCCAACCCGGCGTTTCGCGCCATGGTGCCATGGCTGCTGCTCGGCGCGACCCTGATCTTTGCGGCGGGCCCGAAGCTCCGGCCAAAGACCAAGGGAGAAAGCCATCCTGCCACCCCGCTCGGCCTGACGCTGCAGGGTGCGACCTCCTTTTATGGCGGCTTCTTCGGTGCCGGAATGGGCATCATGATGCTGGCATCGCTGGGGCTCGCAAGCGGTGGAGATTATCACCGCCTCAATGCGCTCAAAAACTTCCTGTCGATCGTGATTGCCGCTGTCGCAATCCTCGTCTTCGTCGGGGCAGGCGCGATTTCCTGGCTGCATGCCGTCATCATGATCCCGGCGGTGGCAGCCGGGGGCTACGCGGGCGTGGCGGTTGCGAAGAAGGTGCCGCAGGCGATCCTGCGCTGGGTCGTCGTAGCGGCAGGGCTGGCGCTCGCCGTCTATTACTTCTTCACCGGCTGAGTGGGCAGAAGGTCGGGACGACGTTCGCGCGTAAGCGCAACCGCCTGCGCATGGCGCCATTTCTCGATCGCCGCATGATTGCCTGAGGTGAGCACCTCGGGTATTTCCCGCCCCTCGAAGACCTGCGGGCGGGTATATTGCGGGTGTTCGAGCAATCCGCCCTCGAAGCTCTCATGCACGCCGGAGAGCTGGTTTCCCATGACCCCCGGGAGAATACGTACCACGGCATCGAGCACTGTGAGTGCTGCAGGCTCCCCGCCGGAAAGAATATAGTCGCCGATGGAAACCTCTTCGAGCTGGCGCGCATCGATCACCCGTTGGTCGACGCCTTCGAAGCGACCGCAGACAATCACCACGCCCTCGCCTTCCGCCAATGCGCGAACCCGCTCCTGGGTGAGCGGCCGGCCACGTGGGCTCATCAACAGGCGCGGGCGTCCATCGTCAGCTATAGAGTCGATGGCCCGGGCCAGGACATTGGGGCGCAGCACCATACCGGCGCCACCGCCAGACGGCGTATCGTCGACACTGCGGTGCTTGTCCTCGGCAAAATCCCGAATTTGGACCGCTTCGATCGACCAGTCGCCGCGCTCCAGCGCGCGGCCCGCAAGTGCCAAACCAAGATGCCCCGGAAACATGTCCGGATAGAGCGTCAGAATGGAGGCCTTGAAGGGCATGGGGCGCTCAGCGACCATTGTTCGGGCGGGGCTTGCCGCCGGCATTGCCATAGGGCTTTTCTTCGCCGTCATCCTTCAGACCAGCGGCAATCGGATCGACCAGAAGCCGGCCGCCTTCGAGATCGATTTCGAGCACTGCAGCTTCGGAAAACGGAATGAGCACGGGGCGCTTGCCCGGCCCCTTGAGTTCGAGGAGATCACCGGCGCCGAAGTCATACACGGCAGTTACGGCACCGTAGTGATTGTTCTCGGCGTCATAGACCTCGAGGCCTTCGAGATCGGCATAGTAGAACTCGTCCTCATCAAGATCATCATCCGGCAGAGCGTCGCGATCGACGAAGAGTTCGGTTCCGTTCAGCACCTCGGCAGCGTTGCGGTCATTGATGCCGCGAAAGCGCACGATGGCGACGGTCTTACCGTCACGGATCTCCAGGATCTCGAATTTGCGACCGTCGGCACTGTAAAGCACGCCATAGTCGCCGAGGCCAAGCGGATCTTCGGTGAATGTCTTCACCCGCACTTCGCCGCGCAGCCCCTGGGCAGCGCCGATAACGGCCATCAGTATCGGGTTTTCAAGCTTGCTCATGGGTGAGAACGGTCCTGCAGAGGCATCGGTTCGACATTCCTTTTAGGCGGAACGACGGGGAAAGAAAACGCAAAAACGGGCGGTGGGGTGACCCACCGCCCGCTGAAAACGGCTTGATGCCGATTATTCTGCGGCGGCTTCCGAAGCAGCTGCAGCAGCGTCGGCTGCCTTCTGTGCCTTCTCGGCGGCGCGTTCCTGGGCCTTCTTGCCCGGCTTTGCCTTGTCCGGGTTTACGCGGGCAGCGCGCTCGGCGAGACCGGCTTCAGCCATGAAACGCAGGACGCGGTCGGTCGGCTGGGCGCCCTTGGCAACCCATGCCTTGATGGCTTCAACGTTCAGCTCGACGCGCTTTTCGTTGTCCTTGCCGAGCATCGGGTTCCAGGAACCGACCTTGTCAAGGAAACGGCCGTCGCGCGGTGCGCGGGCGTCAGCAACAACGATCTGGTAGTACGGGCGCTTCTTGGAACCACCGCGGGCGAGACGAATCTTGAGGGACATTGTATTACTCCTTAGGTTTTCGATGCGGGCTGCCGGGGCATGCCTGTTTTTCTTGTTGAGGCCGCCGTCAGGCGGTCTTTTCGGTTGCACCGCCATGTTCGGCGGCAATGGCTTCATGATGCCGGATGACTTCGGTGATGATGAAGTTCAGGAACTTCTCGGCGAAATCCGGATCCAGATTGGCATCCTGTGCCAGACGGCGCAGGCGGGTGATCTGGTATTCCTCGCGCGCCGGGTCCGCCGGCGGCAATTCGTGGGTGGCCTTCAGCACGCCGACGGCCTTGGTGCAGCGGAAGCGTTCCGCCAGCATGTGGACCAACGCCGCATCGATGTTGTCGATCGACTGGCGATAGCCGGCGAGCTGTTCCTTGACGGACGGATCGATCACAGGCCCCTCCTCACTTCTTCTTCGGCAGGCCGGGAAGGCCCGGGAAACCGCCGCCGCCGAGACCGGGGAGCTTCGGACCACCGAGACCCGGCAGGCCACCGGCGCCCAGACCGGGCAGACCACCCGGCTTGATGCCGGCGGCTTCCGCCTGCTTGGCGAGTGCCTCGAGCTGCTTCGGATCCATCTTCGACAGGTCAGGCATGCCCATGCCGCCACCCATACCGCCAAGACCCATCTTCGAGGCAAGGCCGCCCATCATCTGCTTCATCATGCCGCCGCCCTTCTTGCCGCCCATGGCCTTCATCATGTCGGCCATCTGGCGATGCATCTTCAAAAGCTTGTTGATGTCGGAGGCGTCGGTGCCGGAGCCGGCCGCGATGCGCTTCTTGCGGGAATGCTTGAGCAGATCAGGATTGGCGCGCTCGGCCTTGGTCATCGAAGAGATGATCGCGAGCTGGCGTTTGAAGACCTTGTCGTCCAGGCCGGCGGCCGAAATCTTGTCCTTCATGCCGGCCATGCCCGGCATCATGCCCATGATCCCGCCCATGCCGCCCATGGCCTGCATCTGCTTGATCTGCTCGGCCAGGTCATTGAGGTCGAACTTGCCCTTGGCCATCTTCTCGGCCATGGCGCGGGCTTTTTCCGCGTCGATGTTCTCGGCGGCCTTCTCGACCAGCGAGACGATGTCGCCCATGCCGAGGATGCGGTCTGCGATACGGCGCGGATGGAACTCGTCGAGCTCCGTCATCTTTTCGCCGACACCGATCAGCTTGATTGGCTTGCCGGTGACGGCACGCATCGAAAGGGCTGCACCGCCGCGTCCGTCGCCGTCCATACGGGTCAGCACGAGACCGGTGATGCCGACGCGCTCGTCGAAATTGCGGGCGAGATTGACGGCGTCCTGACCGGTCAGCGCATCGGCGACCAGCAGGATTTCATGCGGCTTCGAGCGGGCCTTGATCTCGGCCATCTCGATCATCAGCGGCTCGTCGATATGCGTGCGGCCGGCGGTATCGAGAATGACGACGTCATGGCCGCCGAGCTTTGCGGCTTGCACAGCACGGGATGCGATATCGGTCGGCGACTGGCCAGCGATCACAGGCAAAGTGTCGATGCCGGTCTGGACGCCGAGCTGGCGAAGCTGCTCCTGGGCGGCCGGTCGACGCGTGTCGAGGGAGGCCATCAGGACCTTCTTCTTCTCGCGATCCGTCAGGCGCTTGGCAATCTTGCCGGTCGTGGTGGTTTTACCCGAGCCCTGAAGGCCGACCATCATGATCACGACAGGGGCGGCAGCCATCAGGTCGACGCCGACGCCATCGGTGCCCAGCATTTCGACCAGCTCGTCATGGACGATCTTGACGACCATCTGGCCGGGCTTGATCGACTTCAGGACGGCGGCGCCAACGGCCTTTTCACGAACACGGTCGGTGAAGCCCTTGACGACTTCAAGCGCGACGTCGGCTTCGAGAAGCGCACGACGGACCTCGCGCATCGCTGCCGAGACATCCGCCTCGGACAGGGCGCCACGGCCGGTCAGTCCATTCAGAATGGAACCAAGACGGTCCTGGAGGTTTTCAAACATCGGCTCTTCCTTGCATGGTTTCGGACACCCGAAACCTCGGTCTTCTCCACGCGGAAAACAAGACGCAAAGCCAAAAAGCACCCGAGGGCGCAACGCGCTGTCGGGTGTTGACCTCCGGGATCTCTTTATACCTTTACGGGTCCCGGTCGGCGGCTCGGAGTGCTTGTCTCGTCGCAGATTGCGCCGGATAAACAGGAAAACAGCCTGGAAGTCAAGCGAAGCCCCGATTTTCAGGGATTCGGCCCCGTTCAGCGATCTACATCAGCGCTATTGCCGTAGAATTGACGAAACCACATATGGGTGAGCCATGAACAGACGCAGCTTTCTCAAATGGTCGGGCTTCGGGCTCGTTGCCGCCACACTCGGAGGCCTCGGCATGCGTGAAGCACAGGCCGGCAACCGCTACTATTCCGGTCCCCTCTCGGATCATTTCGACGGCAAGATCTTCTTCAATCCAGGTGGTGAAGAGCCGCGTGGCTTCACAGATCTGCTCCGCTGGCAATTTGGCGGCGGCAAGATTGACTGGCCGAAGGCGGTGGCGGCAGCGGATTTCGTCACGACGAAACCCGAGCCACGTGTCGAGGGAAGCCGGCTTGTCGTGACCATGGTTGGCCATGCGACGCTGCTCATTCAGACGGCGGGCTTGAACATCCTGACCGACCCCGTCTGGTCTGAACGCGCGAGCCCCGTCTCGTTTGCCGGGCCTAAACGCAACAATCCGCCCGGCGTCGCCTTCGACGACCTGCCGAAAATCGACGTGGTGATCGTGACGCACAACCACTACGACCATCTGGACATCGCAACCCTGAAAAGCCTCATCGAGCGCGACAGGCCGCGCCTCGTCACGCCGCTCGGCAATGACACGATTATCCGCAGCGATGTGCCGGACATTGAGGCAAGCGTGATGGACTGGGGCGATAGCATCGAGGCCAACAATGGTGTCACCATCCATTGCGAGCCCTGCCATCACTGGTCGGCGCGCGGCATGGGCGACAGGCGCATGGCGCTCTGGGCCGCCTTTGTCATCGAGACCCCTGGCGGCAAGATCTACCATATCGGTGACACCGGCTATGCCGAGGGCAAACACTACCGCGAACTGCGCGAAAAACACCGCGACATCAGGCTCGCCATCATGCCGATCGGCGCTTATGAGCCGCGCTGGTTCATGAAGGCGCAGCACCAGAACCCGGAGGAAGCGATCGAAGGCTTCCGCTTGAGCGGGGCGGCCTTCGGAATCGGCCACCATTTCGGCACCTTCCAGCTGACCAATGAAGGCATCGACGATCCGCCGAAGGCGCTTGTGACGGCCATGTCTGCGGCCGGTATCGGTAATGAGCGCTTCAAGGGCCTGCGCCCCGGTCAGCAGTTCGAGGTGCCTCTCACAAACGCTTGAGAGCCAAAGGGCTCGTTGACACGGCCCACGCTTTTGACCACACTTCACGCATTCACCAGGGGTGTCCCGACAAGGGGCTGAGATATCGCTACGCCGAGATGGCAGCGCGGTGACCCGTTGAACCTGATCCAGTTCATACTGGCGTAGGGACGGTGCGAGCGCTGCAAAAACGACGATTCGGAAACCCGAATCCCGTGGCGTCTTTTCATCATTCCGGCTGACATGACTGGGTCTCCAACCTGAACACTTGGAGCTCCACGATGAACATTGCCCCGCATTTCAACAGGCCCGACGTCACAACAGGGCCGCTTCCCGCCTCGACCAAGATCTTCTTAGCAGGGGACATACACCCGGATATCCGCGTGCCGCTGCGCCAGATCGCGCTGCACCCGACCTCCGGCGAACCGCCTGTGAATGTCTATGACGCCTCGGGTCCCTATACCGACCCGCAGGCGACTATCGCCATCGACCAGGGGCTTGCCCGGCACCGTCTCGATTGGCTCAAACAGCGCGGCGATGTCGAGGCCTATGACGGCCGCGATGTAAAGCCCGAGGACAACGGCTTCGTCTCTGCCGACAAGCTGACGCCAGCGTTTCCCGTGAAACATCAGCCGCTTCGTGCCACGGGCGGCAAGGCCGTGACGCAGCTTGCCTATGCCCGCGCCGGTATCATCACGCCGGAAATGGAATATGTGGCGATCCGCGAAAACCTTGGCCGCAAGGCTGTTGGGCAAGCGCTTGTCCGCGATGGCGAAAGCTTTGGCGCTGCGATCCCGGATCACGTGACGCCGGAATTCGTCCGCCAGGAGATCGCGCTGGGACGGGCGATCATCCCCGCCAACATCAACCATCCGGAACTGGAGCCAATGATCATTGGCCGGAATTTCCTGGTGAAGATCAACGCCAATATCGGCAATTCGGCCGTGACCTCCTCCATGGCCGAGGAAGTCGAGAAGATGGTCTGGGCGATCCGCTGGGGCGCCGATACGGTCATGGATCTCTCAACCGGCCGCAACATTCACAACATCCGTGACTGGATCATCCGCAATTCACCCGTGCCGATCGGCACCGTGCCGCTCTACCAGGCGCTGGAAAAGGTCGGCGGCATCGCCGAAGACCTGACCTGGGAGGTCTATCGCGACACCCTGATCGAGCAGGCCGAGCAGGGCGTCGACTATTTCACCATCCATGCCGGCGTGCGGCTGCAGTACATCCCGCTCACCGTCAACCGCGTCACCGGCATCGTTTCGCGCGGCGGTTCGATCATGGCCAAGTGGTGTCTGCATCATCACAGGGAGAGCTTCCTCTACGAGCATTTCGAGGAAATCTGCGACATCTGCCGCGCCTACGATGTCTCCTTCTCGCTGGGCGATGGACTGCGCCCGGGCTCGATTGCCGATGCCAATGATGCCGCCCAGTTTGCCGAACTGGAGACGCTGGGCGAACTGACGCAGATCGCTTGGGGCAAGGACTGCCAGGTGATGATCGAGGGGCCCGGCCATGTTCCCATGCACAAGATCAAGGAGAATATGGACAAGCAGCTGAAGACCTGTGGCGAAGCGCCCTTCTATACGCTGGGGCCGCTGACGACGGACATCGCCCCCGGTTACGACCACATCACCTCCGGCATCGGGGCGGCGATGATCGGCTGGTTCGGCACGGCCATGCTCTGCTACGTCACGCCGAAGGAGCATCTGGGCCTTCCGGACCGCGACGACGTCAAGACCGGTGTCATCACCTACAAGATCGCGGCGCACGCCGCCGATCTCGCCAAGGGTCATCCGGCAGCACAGCTGCGCGACGATGCGCTGTCCCGCGCCCGCTTCGAATTCCGCTGGGAGGACCAGTTCAATCTGTCTCTCGACCCCGAAACGGCGCGCTCCATGCATGACGAGACCCTGCCGAAGGAGGCGCACAAGGTGGCGCATTTCTGCTCGATGTGCGGCCCGAAATTCTGCTCGATGCGCATCTCGCATGACATCCGCGCCGAGGCACAGAAGGAGGGCCTGAGCGCCATGGCGGAGAAATACCGCGCAGGCGGCGATCTCTACATGACCGCAGACGAGATCGCAGCACTCGAAATAGGAGAGCGGTCATGACCGTCCTGGTGAAAGGCGCCGGTGTCGCAGGGCTGGCGACGGCGCTGGAACTGGCGCGCAGGGGTATCCCTGTCGAGGTCGTGGAGCGCCGGGCCGATATCGGGCTTGGCGCCTCCCACCGGGCGGGCGGCATGCTTGCCCCCTATTGCGAGCGGGAGGCGGCGGAAGAGATCGTCCTGACATCAGGTCTCTTGGCTGCCGACTGGTGGGACGAGGCCGTTCCCGGTCTCGTCCAGCGCCGGGGCACACTGGTGCTGGCCAATCCCCGCGATCTCGCCGACCTCAAGCGTTTTGCGACCCGCACGCGCGGCCATCGCTGGGTGGGAGAGGACGAGATCGCAGAGCTTGAGCCGGATCTCGCTGGACGTTTCGGCAGCGGCCTCTTCTTTTCAGAGGAGGCGCATCTTAATCCGCGCCAGGCCTTGCGGGGTCTTTATCGGGCGGCGCGGCAGCTCGGCGTCTCCTTCCGCTTCGGAGAGGAGGCGGGTGATGCGGGAGGCTATGCGAGGGTGATCGATTGCCGGGGACCACAGGCGATCGGCGAGATCGAAGGGCTGCGGGGTGTGCGCGGCGAGATGCTCTATCTGGAGACGGGTGATGTCACGCTCTCACGCCCCGTCCGCCTTCTGCATCCCCGCCACCCTCTCTACATCGTGCCGCGCGGCAACGGGCTGTTCATGCTGGGCGCGACCATGATTGAGACTGAGGATGACGGGCCGATCACGGCGCGTTCGATGATGGAACTGCTGAACGCCGCCTATGCGCTGCACCCCGCCTTTGCCGAGGCGCGCATCGTGGAAACCGGCACCGGCATCCGCCCGGCTTTCCCAGACAATGTGCCCCGCCTCATTGAAACCTCCGAAGGCCTGGCGGTGGCAGGCATGCACCGCCACGGCTTTCTGTTGGCTCCAGCACTGGCGCGTGAGGCGGCAGAGAGGCTGACGACCACGCACGCATCTGAGAGAAGGAGGAGCGCATGAAGCTCACCGTCAACGGAGAAGCCCTGGAGCTCGATGCCGGCAACCTCGCCGACCTGCTCGCAAAGCTCGACTACGAAGGCGAGTGGCTGGCAACCGCCGTCAATGGCGACCTTGTTCACCGCGAGGAGCGCGCCGCCCATCCCTTGAAGGAGGGCGACCGGATCGAGATTCTTTCGCCCATGCAGGGAGGCTGATATGGCCCTGGAACTCTACGGCAAGACCGTCACTTCGCACCTCCTGCTCGGCACCGCCCGCTACCCCTCGCCCGCGATCCTGGCGGAGGCGGTGCGGCGATCGAAGACCGAAATCGTCACCGTCTCGCTGCGCCGGGAAACCGCAGGCGGCAAGGCGGGCGGGGCCTTCTTCCAGCTGATCCGCGACCTCGGCGTTGAGATTCTGCCCAACACCGCCGGCTGCCACAGCGCCCGCGAAGCGGTGCTGACGGCAAAGATGGCGCGCGAGGTCTTTGGCACAAACTGGATCAAGCTCGAGGTGATCGGTCATCACGATACACTGCAGCCGGATGTTTTCGAACTGGTGGAAGCGGCGAAGATCCTTGTTACCGAGGGCTTCGAGGTCTTCCCCTACACCACCGATGATCTGGTGGTCGGGGAGAAGCTGCTCGCCGCCGGATGCCGGGTGCTGATGCCCTGGTGCGCACCGATCGGCAGCGCCATGGGGCCGCAGAATCTGCCGGCACTCAAATCCATGCGGGCGGAATTCCCCGACGTACCGCTGATCGTCGATGCCGGCATCGGGCGCCCGTCCCATGCCACGGCGGTGATGGAACTCGGCTACGACGCCGTGCTGCTCAACACCGCTGTTGCCTCGGCCGGTGATCCGGCCGAGATGGCCGAGGCCTTTGCCAAGGCGATCGAGGCAGGGCATATCGCCCATCAGGCCGGCATGCTGGAACCGCGCGACATGGCCGTGCCATCCACCCCCGTCATCGGAAAGGGGGTCTTCGCATGAAGCTCGATCCCTTCTACCTCATCGTCGACAGTGCCGACTGGATCGAGCGGCTGGTGCCGCTGGGCGTCAAGCTGGTGCAGCTGCGGATGAAAGACGCCGAGGAAATCGTGCTTCGCCAGCACATCCGCCGCGCCCGGCAATGCTGTGCCGATCATGGCTGCCAGCTCATCGTCAACGACCACTGGCAGATCGGCATCGACGAGGCCTGCGACTCCGTCCATCTCGGCCAGGAGGATTTGGCAACCGCGGATCTCGCAGCGATCCGCAGCGCAGGCCTGAAGCTTGGCCTCTCGACGCACGATGATGCCGAACTCGAAACGGCGCTGGCCGCCAAGCCTGACTATATCGCCCTAGGCCCCGTCTATCCAACGATCCTGAAAAAAATGCCCTGGGCGCCGCAGGGCCTGGAACGACTGACGGTGTGGAAGGAAAAGATCGGCCCCCTGCCCCTGGTCGCCATTGGCGGGCTTCGCCCTGACCGTCTACCCGGTGTCTTTGGAGCAGGGGCAGACAGCGCGGCTGTCGTGACGGACATTACCTTGCATGCCGATCCCGAGGGGCGAACCCGGGAATGGCTTGCGGCGACCGAGCACTGGCGTTGACCATGGTCGTGCGGTTTTGGTCGCTCCACTGGTAATTCGGCTGTATTTCCGCCATATAGGCTGAAAGTGCAGTTGTATGGAGTGACGATGTCGGATCGGGTCGAATTCGCTGTTATGAACGGGCTTGGCAACAAGATCCTGGTCATCGACATGCGCGGTCGCACCGACCGGGTGACGCCGGCTGCCGCCATAGCGCTCGCCGCCGACCCCGCGACCGCCTTCGACCAGATCATGGCCATCCATGATCCGAGAGTTGACGGCACCGACGCCTATATCGACATCTTGAATTGCGATGGCTCGAAGGCGCAAGCCTGCGGCAACGGCACGCGCTGCGTGGTGCAGGCGCTCGCCAGCGAGACCGGCCGCAAGAGCTTCACCTTTCAGACCGTCGCCGGCATCCTGAATGCCGTCGAGCATCCTGACGGCACGATCTCCGTCGACATGGGCAAGCCCGTCTTTGCCTGGGACAAGATCCCGCTCTCGGAAGAATTCCACGACACCAGTCGCATCGAGCTGCAGATTGGCCCGATCGACGCGCCGATCCTGCATTCGCCCTCGGCCATGTCGATGGGCAATCCGCATGCTGTGTTCTGGGTTGATCGCGATCCGATGACCTATGATCTGGAACGCTTTGGCCCGCTCCTGGAAAACCACCCGATCTTCCCGGAAAAGGCGAATATCACGCTGGCCCAGGTCACCTCGAAGACATCAATGATCACGCGCACCTGGGAACGCGGCGCCGGCCTGACGCTCGCCTGCGGCTCTGCCGCCTGTGCGGCTGGCGTGTCCGCTGCTCGAACCGGTCGCACCGAGCGTAAGGTGACGATCACGGTGGCGTCGAGCCCCAATCGCGGCACGCTGACCATCGACTGGCGCCCCGACGACAAGGTCGTCATGACCGGCCCCGCCGAATGGGAATGGTCCGGCACGGTTGATCCGGTGACCGGCAGCTGGCAGCGCGATGTAAGCGCCGATGCAGAGGCCGCCACCCCGTGACGTCTTTGCAAAAGGGTTCTGTCGAGGTCATCACCTTCGGCTGTCGCCTGAACACCTACGAATCCGAGGTCATGAAGGCGGAGGCCGCCAAGGCCGGGCTCGACAACGCAATCCTCGTCAACACCTGTGCGGTCACCTCCGAGGCCGTACGACAGGCCCGCCAGGCGATCCGCCGCGCGCGCCGGGAAAATCCCGAAGCCCGCATCATCGTCACCGGTTGCGCGGCTCAGACCGAAGCGCAAAACTTCGCTGCCATGCCCGAGGTCGACGCTGTCCTTGGCAACGAGGAAAAGCTTAAGGCCGAGCACTATCGCCGCCTGCCGGATTTCGGCGTCTCGGCGGAAGAGAAGGTGGCCGTCAACGACATCATGAGCGTGACCGAGACGGCACCGCAGATGGTCGCCCATATCGACGGCCATGTGCGCGGTTTCCTCCAAGTTCAGAATGGCTGCGATCACCGCTGCACCTTCTGCATCATCCCCTATGGTCGTGGCAATTCGCGCTCCGTGCCGATGGGCGCCGTCGTCGAACAGGCGCGCAAACTCGTCGAAAACGGTTACCGCGAGGTGGTGCTGACCGGGGTGGATGCGACGAGCTATGGCGCGGACCTGCCGGGAAATCCAACGCTCGGCCTTCTCGCCAAGACACTGCTGAAGCAGGTGCCGGAGATCCTGCGGCTTCGCCTCTCCTCGATCGACAGCATCGAGGCGGACAGCCATCTCTTCGACCTGATCGCCGACGAGCCGCGTTTCATGCCGCATCTGCATCTGTCGCTGCAGCATGGCGACGACCTGATCCTGAAGCGTATGAAGCGCCGGCATTCGCGCGCCGATGCGATTGCCTTTGCCGAGCAGGTCCGGCGCCTGCGCCCCGGCTTTGCCTTTGGCGCCGACATGATCGCCGGTTTTCCGACGGAGAGCGAGGAGATGGCGGCAAACTCGGCGCTCCTGGCCGAAGAGATCGGAATCGCGCATCTGCATGTCTTTCCCTATAGCCCCCGCCCCGGCACGCCGGCGGCTCGGATGCCGCAGCTTGATCGGGCACTCGTCAAGGCACGGGCGGCAGACCTTCGCGCGGTGGCTGAAAGATTGCAGGCTGTGCATCTGGCCTCACGCGTCGGGACCCGGCAGAAGCTGCTGGTCGAGCGCAATGAAATGGCGCATACGGAAGACTTCACCCTCGTTGCAGCGCCCGGCATGAAACCCGGCAGCCTCATCGAGGTCTCGATCGGCGGCCACACCGGCCGCCATCTGACGATTGCATCGGCAGCGGCTGACGCGGCTGCCTGACAGACGGATTAGAGTGACCATGGCCCTCGGCTTCATCAAGAAAGTCTTCACCTTCGGCAAGGAGAAGCCGGCAGAAACGCCTGCAGCGCCGGCGGAGCTGACGGCCGAGGAAAAGGCTGCGATTTCGGCGGAAAGCGAGCCGAAGGGTCGCGACGAAGATTTAGCCGTGGCCGAGAACCCGGTTCTCGCCGAGGAAATGGAAACGGCCGGCGGACCGTCGGACGATCTGTCGCCTGAAGATCTCTCCATGGTGCCGCTAGACTTGCTCGAGGCGGAAACCGACAAGCCGGAAGCAGAAATTGAAGCCGCGGCCGTCTCGGATCTTGCATCTGAGCCCGTTGTCCCCGTCCTGCCCAAGGGTTTCGCCACCGCTGAGACCAGGGCGCCAGAACCCGAAGCCCCTGCCCCGGCAGAGAAACTGAGCTGGTTCCAGCGCCTGAAGGCGGGTCTGTTCCGTACCTCCTCGCAGCTGACGAGCCAGATCACCGCGCTCTTCACCAAGCGCAAGCTGGATGACGAGACGCTGGAGGAACTGGAAGACCTGTTGATCCAGGCCGACCTCGGCGTCGAAACCGCCCTGCGCGTCACGGACACACTGGCCTCCGAGCGTTACGGCAAGGATGTGACCGGCGAAGACGTCACCAAGATCATGGCGACCGAAATCGTCAAGGTGCTGAAGCCGGTCGCCAAGCCGCTGGCCCTTGATCTCAGCCACAAGCCGCATGTCATTCTCGTCGTTGGCGTCAACGGCACCGGCAAGACGACGACCATCGGCAAGCTGGCCGCAAAGCTGTCGGGCTCGGGACTGAAGGTGATGCTGGCGGCCGGCGATACCTTCCGTGCGGCGGCCATCGAACAGCTGAAGATCTGGGCCGACCGTACCGGTTCGACCTTCCTCGGCACCAAGCTCGGCGCCGATGCTGCAGGTCTGGCGTATGAAGCCTTCGAAAAAGCCAAGGCCGACAAGGCCGACGTCCTGATCATCGACACTGCCGGCCGCCTGCAGAACAAGGCGGAACTGATGGCGGAGCTTGAAAAGATCGTCCGCGTTCTCGGCAAGCTCGATCCGGACGCGCCGCATACAGTGCTGCAGACACTCGATGCGACGACGGGCCAGAATGCCCTGCAGCAGGTCGAGATCTTCCGCAACGTCGCGGGCGTCAACGGCCTGATCATGACCAAACTCGACGGCACGGCACGCGGCGGCATCCTGGTTGCCATCGCGGCCAAGCATAAGCTGCCCGTCTATTTCATCGGCGTCGGCGAAGGCATCGACGACCTCGAACCCTTCGAGGCCGAAGATTTCGCCAGCGCCATCGCCGGCATAGCGCGCTGAGCGCCGGAAACGTTAGGAAACGACATCATGTCGGACACATCCACCGATACCCAGGCCTCCCAGGCCGAAAAACAGAACCCCGTGTTGAAGATGGCGCTCGAACTCGGGCCGCTGCTGATCTTCTTCTTCGGCAACCTGCGCGGCGAATGGCTGGCGAAAACATTTCCGGAGCTCACCGCAATCGGCGGACCGCTCCTGATCGCGACCGCCCTTTTCATGGTCGCAACGGTCATCTCGCTGATCATTTCGAAGATCGTCTTCAAGCACCTGCCGGTCATGCCCTTCGTCTCGGGCATCGTCGTTCTGGTCTTCGGCGGGTTGTCGATCTGGCTGCAGGACGAAACCTTCATCAAGATGAAGCCGACGATCGTCAACACGCTCTTCGGCGTGGTTCTGCTCGGCGGGCTCGCCTTCGGCACCTCGCTGCTGGGCTACGTCTTCAACGCCGCCTTCCAGCTCGACGCGGAAGGCTGGCGCAAGCTGACATTCCGCTGGGGCATCTTCTTCCTTTTCCTCGCGGTGTTGAACGAGGTCGTCTGGCGGAACTTCTCGGATGATGTCTGGGTCAGCTTCAAGGTCTGGGGCACCATGCCGATCACGATCCTCTTCACGCTGGCGCAGATGCCGCTGCTCATGAAGCACTCCCTGGAAGACAAGGAACAGCAATGAGCGACATGACCGGCCAGGCGGGCGGGAACTCGACGACGCGTTTCTGGCTGGTGGTGACCTCCGTCATCATCCTGGTTCAGGTTGTCTCTCAATATCTGATGGGGCGCCTCTGGATCTGCGAATGCGGCTATGTGAAGCTCTTCGAAGCCGGCGTGAACACACCCGGCAATTCGCAGCATCTGTTTGACTGGTACACGCCGTCGCACATCATCCACGGCTTCCTGTTCTATGGTCTGGGTTGGCTGGTGATGCGCAAGCAGCCGATCACCGCAAAGCTTTCGCTGGCCGCCCTGATCGAAGCAGCCTGGGAGATCCTGGAAAACTCGCCAATGGTGATCGACCGCTACCGGACAGCGACCATGGCGATCGGCTACACAGGCGACAGCATCCTGAATTCCGGCATGGACATGGTGGCGATGATCGCCGGCTTCTTCTTCGCAGCCCGCGTGCCCCTGTGGCTGACCGTCGTGATCGCACTCGGCTTCGAGGTTCTGACGGCATTCGTCATCCGGGACAATCTGACCCTCAATGTCTTGATGCTCGTCTGGCCAATCGAGGCTGTAAAGACCTGGCAGGGTGCGCTCTGACCGGGACGGATCAGCCTTTGCCGAGCGCCTTTTCGATCGCCGGCATCAGCTGCGTCTGGAAACTTTCCGCATCGAAGGGGCCGACCTTCTTGTAGAGGATCGTGCCATCAGGACCGACGAGATAGCTCTCCGGAATACCATAGACACCCCAGTCGATCGCGGCCTTGCCATTCGGATCAACGCCGATGGCCGCGTACGGGTTACCGAGTTCGCCCAGGAACCTGAGCGCGTTCTCGTTCCGGTCCTTGTAGTTGATCCCGACGATATTGACGCGAGGATCCTTGGACAGCTCCAGAAGCATCGGGTGTTCCTGGCGGCAGGGCACGCACCACGAGGCAAACACATTGACCAGCGTCAGCTTGCCCGAGATGGCTGTAGTCGTCAGTGCCGGACGCTCGGATCCATCAAGGGCAATCAGATCGAGCATCGGCGCCTTGGTGCCGATCAGCGCCGACGGGATCTCGGAGACATCCCGACCCGATTGCAGCTGGGTCATGAAGACGGTCGCGAGGCCAGCAAACAGGACGAGCGGCAGGGCTGCGATGACAAAGCGCCCACGCCCTTTGGCGGCGGACGCAGTATTGCTATCGCCATTCTCCATCATGCCTTTGTGTCCTGCGACGATGCTGTCGAACGCCGGCGAATGCCCTGCGTTTCCAGCGCCTTGAGTTCGTTCTGGCGCGCCCGGCCGTCGAGATAGATCCAGACGGTCAGGCCAAGACAGATCCCCGCCGTCAGCAGATAGGAACCGATCACATAGAAGGCGTGTGTCATGCCTGATGCTCCCGACCAGCCTGGCGAGCCGCCATGCGACGCTGGGCACCGACGCGCCGACGCCAGATCTCGTTGCGCATCGCCATCAGGTGGAGCGTGAAGAAAAGAAGGGTGAAGGCGAACGCCATGACCAGCAGTGGCCAGAGGAACTCGGGATGGATCGTCGGCCCGTCGAGCCGCATGACACTTGCCGGCTGATGCAGCGTGTTCCACCAGTCAACCGAGAACTTGATGATCGGGATGTTGACGAAACCGACGAGGATCAAAACGGCACTGACACGTGCGGCCTTGGACGGGTCATCCATGGCGCGATTGAGCGCTATCAGGCCGAGATACATCAGGAACAGCACGAAGACCGAGGTAAGGCGCGCATCCCAGACCCACCACGTACCCCACATCGGCTTGCCCCAGAGGGAGCCGGTGACGAGCGCGATGAGGGTGAAGGCAGCACCAAGCGGTGCTGCGGCCTTGTGGCTGACATCCGCCAGCGGATGACGCCAGACCAGCGTACCGATCGCGGAAATGGCCATCACGGAATAACACATCATCGAGAGCCAGGCGGCAGGCACATGCACATACATGATGCGCACCGTGTCGCCCTGCTGGTAATCCGTCTCCGACGTGAAGCCGAGATAGAGCCCCACAACGAAAAGCAGCACGGTCACTCCACTGAACCACGGCAGGGCTCTCTCGACAAAAGCGAGGAATCGCGTCGGGTTGGCGAGGTCGATGATCTTGGTCACGGCGAGGCTATTGTCGGTCATAACCCGTTCTATCCTGTCTCAATCCCGCCTGCAATTGATCCTGGTCAAGCTGGAATATCTCAGTCAGCCGAACTGCGCAGCGCAGCCGCCGCACCAACGGGTCCGATCACGGCAAAGAGAAGTGTGATGGCCGACAGGAACATGAACGGCGGCAGGAACGGGGCGGGATCTTCGACCGCCGCATAGGAGGCGCTGACACCGAAGATCAGGATCGGAACTGCGAGCGGAAGCACGAGGATGGAGACCAGCAAACCGCCACGGGGCAGGGCCACCGCAACCGCAGCACCCGCAGCACCGATAAAGGTGATCGCCGGCGATCCCACCAGAAGCGTCAGCATCACGGCGCCGATGGCGACTTCGTCCATGTTCATGAAGAGACCGAGCAACGGAGAGGCAATGACGAGCGGAAGTCCAGTCGCCACCCAATGGGCGAGACATTTGACAAGCACCGTCAAAACCAGTGGTGTTTCCTGCATCAGGAGAACATCGAGTGAGCCGTCGTCGCGTTCCGCCTGAAACAGACGGTCGAGCCCGAGCAGGGCAGACAGCAGCGCCCCGATCCAGACGATAGCCGGGCCGATACGCGACAAGAGATTGAGATCCGGCCCAACGCCAAAGGGTATGACGGCAACGACGGTGGTGAAGAACAGGACGCCAATGAGCGCACCGCCGCCGGCGCGAACGGAAAGTTTCATGTCTCGCAGGAACAGAGCCATCATGCGGAATACTCCATGTCGACACCGTCAAAGCCAAGCATCTCAAGACTGTGAGCGCCGTCGAGACCGAGGGGCTGATGCGTCGCTGCAAGGACGATGCCGCCCGCTTGGCGGTGGCGCTGCACAAGGCCTTCAAACATGGCATCTGCTCGCCGATCGAGAGCGGCGGTCGGCTCGTCCAGTATCCAGATGGGCCGATAGGCGACGAGGAGCCGCGCCATGGCGAATCGGCGCTGCTGTCCGGCGGAGAGGTAACCATAGGGCAGGTGGGTAATGCCGGTGAGCTCGACGGCCGCCGCAGCCTCCTCAACATCCAGGCTCTGCCCGCCATCGATATCGCCGAGAAACGACTTCCAGAACGAAAGATTCTCGGCGACCGTCAGCTCCCGCTTCATCCCGTTGCGATGACCGAGATAGTGGCTGAATTCTCCAGCCGGCCGGATCTCTGAATCCGCGCCCGAAAGGCAGACCGCACGGCCCGTTTCCGGACGAAGCAAGCCGGCAATGACGCGCAAGAGCGTCGACTTACCAGAGCCGTTCCGGCCCGTCAGAACCAGCGCCTCTCCAGCAGTCAACGTAAAGGAAACATTAACGAAAATCAGATCCTCGCCACGGCGCGCTGAGAGATTTTCGGCTTCAAGCCTGATCATGGTCGCCTTCTGGCAGGATGAGGCCTGCCTCATAAAAAAATCCGATTTCGCCCTTCGTCGGTCTGGCGCCTTTCTTAGAAATTATCTATAAGACCTGCAACCACGCCAGCGGCCGGCGTGAAGTTCATCCTTGTGCCGAACTTGAACACCGCGAGGAGCGGTTTCACGGGCGGACAGCGGAAATGGTCGTACCCGCATCCTGATGTGCATGAAGTGCATGGGCGTCCGCACGATTGTGTTGGCTATCAGTTTCAAGCGGGGTTTCTATCCGTGGCAAAATCTCTTGACAGTTTCAATTGCCGGTCGGTCCTGACCGTCGACGGCAAGGACTACGTCTACTACAGCATTCCGAAGGCCGAAGCGAACGGCCTTGCCGGTGTATCGAAGCTGCCCTACTCGATGAAGGTGCTCCTCGAGAACCTGCTGCGCAATGAAGACGGCCGTTCCGTCACCAAGGCAGACATCGAAGCCGTTGCCGCCTGGCTCGTCAACAAGGGCCTGACCGAGGCAGAAATCGCCTATCGCCCGGCCCGCGTGCTAATGCAGGACTTCACCGGCGTTCCAGCCGTCGTCGACCTCGCCGCCATGCGCGACGCCATGGTCAATCTCGGTGGTGATCCGGAAAAGATCAACCCGCTGGTTCCCGTCGACCTCGTCATCGACCACTCGGTTATCGTCGACGAATTCGGCACACCGACAGCTTTTGCCCGCAACGTCGAGCTCGAATACGAGCGCAACGGCGAGCGCTACCGCTTCCTGAAGTGGGGCCAGCAGGCATTCAAGAACTTCCGCGTCGTTCCCCCGGGCACCGGCATCTGTCACCAGGTCAATCTGGAATACCTCGGCCAGACCGTCTGGACCAAGGATGAGGACGGCGAAACCACCGCCTACCCGGACACCTGCGTCGGCACGGACAGCCACACCACGATGATCAACGGTCTCGGCGTTCTCGGCTGGGGCGTGGGTGGTATCGAAGCCGAAGCCGCCATGCTCGGCCAGCCGGTCTCCATGCTGCTGCCTGAAGTCATCGGCTTCAAGCTCACCGGCAAGGTGAAGGAAGGCGTGACCGCGACCGACCTCGTCCTGACCGTCGTGCAGATGCTGCGCAAGAAGGGCGTTGTCTCCAAGTTCGTCGAATTCTTCGGCCCCGGCCTTGATTCGATGTCGCTCGCAGACCGCGCGACCATCGGCAACATGGGCCCGGAATACGGCGCGACCTGCGGCTTCTTCCCGGTTGATGGCGAAACAATCAACTACCTGACCATGTCTGGTCGCACCAAGGACCGTATCGCCCTCGTCGAAGCCTATTCGAAGGTTCAGGGCATGTGGCGCGACAGCGACGGCTCGGACCTCGTCTTCACCGACACGCTCGAACTCGATCTCGGCGACGTTGTCCCGTCCATGGCCGGCCCGAAGCGTCCGGAAGGCCGTCTGCCGCTCGAAACCATCGCTCCGAACTTCGCAACGGCGCTGGAAAACGACTACAAGAAGCCAGGCCAGCTGACCAACCGCTACGCGGTTGAAGGCACCGACTATGACATCGGCCATGGCGACGTCGCGATTGCCGCCATTACGTCCTGCACCAACACCTCGAACCCGAGCGTGCTGATTGCGGCCGGCCTTCTCGCCCGCAACGCCGTTGCCAAGGGCCTGAAGTCCAAGCCGTGGGTCAAGACCTCTCTGGCACCGGGATCGCAGGTTGTCGGCGAATATCTGGCTAAGTCTGGCCTGCAGGTCTCGCTCGACGCGCTGGGCTTCAACCTGGTCGGCTTCGGCTGCACCACCTGCATCGGCAACTCCGGCCCGCTGCCGGCACCGATCTCGAAGACGATCAACGACAAGGGCCTGATCACGGCCGGCGTGCTCTCGGGCAACCGCAACTTCGAAGGCCGCATCTCGCCGGACGTACAGGCAAACTACCTGGCATCGCCGCCGCTGGTCGTCGCCTACGCGCTTGCCGGCACCGTCCAGAAGGACCTGACCACGGAGCCGCTGGGTGAAGACCAGAACGGCAACCCGGTGTTCCTCAAGGACATCTGGCCGACCTCGCACGAGATCCAGGAATTCATCCTGAAATACGTCACGCGCGAACTCTACGAATCGAAATATGCCGACGTCTTCAAGGGCGACGAAAACTGGCAGGCCGTTCAGGTCCCCGCCGGTCAGACCTATGCCTGGGACGACAAGTCGACCTATGTCCAGAACCCGCCTTACTTCGTTGGCATGGGCAAGACAGGCTCAGGCCTGAAGAACATCAACGGCGCCCGCGTCCTTGGTCTCTTCGGCGACAAGATCACAACCGACCACATTTCTCCGGCCGGTTCGATCAAGGCAGCGTCTCCGGCAGGTGCCTACCTGACCGACAACGGCGTCGCTGTGGCTGACTTCAACCAGTACGGCACGCGCCGTGGCAATCATGAAGTCATGATGCGCGGCACCTTCGCCAACATCCGCATCCGCAACCACATGCTCGGCCCGAACGGCAAGGAAGGTGGCTACACGGTCCACTATCCGTCCAAGGAAGAGCTGTCGATCTACGATGCGGCCATGATGTACAAGGAAGAGGGCGTTCCGCTCGTCATCTTCGCCGGCGTCGAATATGGCAACGGGTCGTCGCGTGACTGGGCCGCCAAGGGCACCAATCTCCTCGGCGTCAAGGCAGTCGTGGCGCAGTCCTTCGAGCGTATCCACCGCTCGAACCTCGTCGGCATGGGCGTCGTGCCCTTCACATTCGAGGAAGGCACCACCTGGGCTTCGCTGAACCTCAAGGGCGACGAGATCGTCACGATCGAAGGTCTCGAAGGCGATATCAAGCCACGCGAGAAGAAGATCGCCAAGATCACCTATTCCGATGGCACCGTGAAGGACGTACCGCTGCTTTGCCGCATCGATACGCTGGATGAAGTCACCTACATGAACAACGGCGGCATCCTGCAGACTGTTCTGCGCGACCTCGCCGCCTGATTGCTAATCGACCATAATGAACAGCAGCCGCCGGGTTAACCGGCGGCTTTTTTTGTTCGACCAAGAGCATGCCATCATGAAAGTTTCACCCCATCGTGACTTTCCGCCTGACGCTTCTGGCGTTATCAGTTCTGCACTCAGGTGAAGGCATCAGTCAGCAGCATGCGAAAAGAGCAACGCAGGATCATTTCGAGACATGTAAGGGGATGGGCAACCACCCTCGCCATTGTGGTTATGGTTTTCATGCCGTCGCTGGCCCACTCCGATCAGTTTGTCGCCCCGAAGGGCGTGGTCGAGCTCTTCACGTCACAGGGCTGCCGTTCCTGTCCGCCGGCAGACCGTGCCTTTGAACAGTTGGTCCGCCAGGGCGATGTCGTGGCACTCTCCTACCACGTGGACTATTGGAACTATCTGGGTTGGGCGGATACACTTGCATCCCCGGAGAACACCCAGCGGCAATACGCCTACTCCAAGTCCTTTGGCCGCAGCGGGGTCTATACGCCTCAGGCGGTCCTGAACGGTCGTGAACACCTAAAGGGCACCGACGCTGCCGAGATCGATGGTCGGCTTGAGAGGATGCAAAGCGAAGGCGACGGCTTGGCGGTTCCTGTGAGAGCGTCACGCCATGACGACCAGCTGTCCATTTCGGTGGGGGCTGGTGAAGGCAAGGCGAATGTTGTGGTGGTCTATTTTCGCCAGCGCCAGACGGTCGAAGTGCTTAAGGGTGAAAATGTCGGGCAGAAACTCGACTATTGGCACAGTGTGACGGACGTACAGACGGTCGGGATGTGGGATGGCAAGCCACTTGATATCACTCTACCCGCCAAGCGCATGGGCGACGACAAAAGTGACGGCTGCGCAGTTCTATTGCAGGCAGCAGATCAGAATGGAAACCCGTCTCACATCGTCGGAGCGACGGTGATGATGTCCAAGCCTGCTTCGTTATAAAGAAAGAAAGCCTGGTGTGGTCCGGCCCGGAAGCATTGGGGGGCTGGGGGTAAGGGGTCAATGCGCCAGACCGGACCGTTTGGCGCATCGCGCCAACCAAGTTAGTTATACTTTATCGCAAAAAACGGCGGGTGTATGTTCAAATTGCGGCAGAGGCGCATTAATCTGATTTGAAGCGTGATTCTTGTCACAAGCAAACAACGGTCCCATAAAACCAAAAAGACCTGCCCAGCAAGCCGGACAGGTCTTTTGGATTCATGACACGCTCAGACTTATCCCTGCAACGCGTCGTAGGCTTCGACGCTCCTGATCGCACGCTCGCCGATGACCTTTGCGTCGTCGCCCGGCTTATAGAGGCTGGAGCCCAGGCCAAAGGCACGTACGCCGACTTTCCAGTAGTCTGCAAAATTGGCGTCCGACACGCCGCCGACGGCACCAATTGGCAGATGGGCCGGCAGAATCGCCTTGATCGCCGAAATACCGCCCGGTCCAAGAACGCTGGCCGGGAAGAATTTGAGGGCCGCAGCACCAGATTTGGCAGCAAGCAGCGCTTCGGTCGGGGTGAACACGCCCGGCATCGCCACCATGCCATGAGCCACGGCGCGACGGATCACGTCAGGTTCGACATTGGGGGTCACCAGCAGGTTTCCGCCGACATCATGGAGACGATCGACCTCCGCCACCTCAAGAACCGTGCCGGCACCGATCAGAACGTTTGCAGGCGCCCGCTTGCGGGCCTTCTCGATCGAGACGAAGGGATCGGGGGAGTTCAGCGGAACTTCGATCGCTTCGAAGCCAGCCTCGACGAGAGCGTCGACGGTCGCCTCGATCTCGGTCGGCTTGATGCCGCGCAGGATGGCGACGAGGTTGCGGCGAAGCGCGGGCCAGGCAACGGATGCGGTCATCATTCAGTCCTTGAATTCGTGGTCGAAAAGCGCAAGGGCCGAAGCGAGCAAGCCCCGGCGCACGAGCAGGCCGCCATCAAGCATGACAGGCTCACCGCCGGCCTTGGTGATGGCACGGGCATAAAGACGCGTCAGCTTGCCTGTTCCAATCAGATAGGCCTTCCCGTGGCGTTTCAGATCGTCCCGGATCGCTGCAATCTCGGCCCCGATCAGAAGACCCGACAAACGCGCGGCCGGATTGACCTTGGTGCCTGGCTGGGCCAGCAATCCCTCGGCGCGGATCGAAAACAGCACGGAAGTCAGAGCAAATCCGGGCTCAAGCGCCTGTGCGACTGCCGCATCAAAGATCTCGGGATCGGCTTCCGCATCACCGTCTTCCGGCACCGAAAGACGCAAGATCGATTGCCGGCTAATGAGATTGAACAGTTCGCCGGTCATCACCGTCGAGAAACGGCGAACTTGCCCATCTTCGACCAGTGCCCATTTGGAATGCGTTCCCGGAAGGCAAAACAGGGCGTTGTCCAGCCCCTGCTCCAGGGCGCCGGCAAGCTGTGTTTCCTCGCCGCGCATCACGTCATAGGCACCACCCTCGCGCTGGCACACGCCCGGGAGGATGTAGACGGGCCGGCTCACGCCCTCAGGCTGGACGGCATGCTGGAATAGGCCGACCAGTGGGGCCGGTGTCTCGACATAAGGCGCTTCCCGCCAGCCGGTCCGCGCGCCAGCCATTCCGGCAATCACGACCGGCAGGTCGGATGTCGCACCAAGGGCTGTCAGATGGCCTTCCAGAACGGCGGGATAGGCAGCCTTATCAAGGCTGCCCATGCCCTCAGCGGATTGTCTCTCACCGATGACCGTGCCCTGGCTGTCGACGAGCCAGATACGGAGATTGCTGGTGCCCCAGTCGACGAGCGCGGCAAACGGTGATGCAGTCACAGCAGGTCCTCAGGCGAGATCGATCGGCAACAGCGCCGCCGGGATGTCCTGGAAGCAGACCGGCCGCAGGAAACGACGGATCGACAGCGTACCGACCGAGGTGGCGCCAAAGTTCGTGGAAGCCGGGTAGGGGCCGCCATGAACCATGGAATCGGCCACTTCGACGCCGGTCGGGAAGCCGTTGGCCAGCACGCGGCCTGCCTTGCGCTCCAGGATCGGCATCAGCCGCTTCGCGACCGGCTCGTCGCCGTCGGCGACGTGGATCGACGCTGTCAGCTGACCTGAAAGACTGCGGGCCATCGCGACCATTTCGTCTTCGCTGTCCGCGATGACGATCAGGCCGAGCGGACCGAAGACTTCCTCGCCGAGCACATGGTTGTCGAGCCAGTCCTTCGCAGTCGTCTGGAAGAGATAGGGGGTCGCATTGCGCAGGTCGCAGGTGGAGGTCAGCAGCGAACGGACACCTTCAGTACCAGCGATCCGCGTCGCACCCTTGCGATAGGCATCGGCGATACCGTTGGTCAGCATGGTCTGCGGGCCGACGGCCGAGAGCGCTTCTGTTGCGGTCTCGACATACTTGTCGGCATCTGCGCCCTTCAAGAGGACCACAATGCCCGGATTGGTGCAGAACTGGCCGGCGCCCATAGTGAGCGAACCAACCCAGCCCTTGGCAATCGTTTCGCCACGGGTGGCGACGGCCTTGGGCAGCATGAACATCGGGTTGACGGAGCCGAGCTCGCCGAAGAACGGGATGGGCTCGGGGCGCTGGGCGCAGAGATCGAAAAGCGCGCGACCACCACCGAGCGAGCCGGTGAAACCGACAGCCTTGATCAGCGGATGCTGGACAAGCGCCTGACCGACGTCACGGCTGCCGCCATGCACGAGCGAGAACACGCCCGGATGAACACCCGTGCGCTTGATCGCAGCGTCAATGGCCGAGGCAACGATTTCGCCCGTGCCCGGATGGGCATCATGGGCCTTCACCACGACCGGGCAGCCGGCAGCAAGTGCTGCCGCCGTGTCTCCACCAGCTGTCGAGAAGGCGAGCGGGAAGTTCGAGGCACCGAAGACGGCAACGGGACCGATCGGACGCTGGACCATCTTCAGGTCCGCACGCGGCAATGGCTTGCGGTCGGGCAGGGCCTCGTCATGACGACGATCAAGGTAATCGCCCTTGCGGATATGGGCCGCAAAGAGACGGAGCTGGCCGACCGTACGGCCACGTTCGCCAATCAGGCGGGCTTCCGGCAGGCCGGTTTCCTGGGAGCCGATCTCCGTGATGGCGTCACCGCGCGCATCAATCTCTTCGGCAATCGCCTCGAGGAAAGCAGCGCGCTCTTCGCGGGTCGAATAGGCATAGGTCTCGAAGGCCTCTTCGGCAGCCTTCACCGCTTGATCGACCAGGGCAGGGGTGCCCTTGGAGAAGGTGTGGGAGGAGCCCGTGGCAGGCGACGAGGCGAAGGTATCCGTGCTGGCAATCCAGGTGCCGGCGATCAGGTGTTTTCCAGTCGGTGTATAGGCCATGGGAAGGGCCTCCTTTTCATCTCAGTCTTCAAAGTGAGCGACGACTTTTCGTTCCCCGCAAAGGAAGGAATCCGCCACGATGCGCAGCGGCTGATAGTCTGTGTCGCTCTGGTGGGAGCGGATAAGCTTGGCGAAGCGTTCGTAGATGCCCGCATATTCGCGGTCCGGCCCGGACGCCTGTTCGTTACCCCCGATATAGAGTTCCGAACCGCCCTTTGAAAGACGCAACTCGCCGGCATTCGTCTGGACTGTGATGTCCCACGTCTGCGGGCCTTCCTGTCGCCAGTCGAATTCGGCCGTCACAGGCGCTCCTTCGACGGTCCGCATGGCGATTGAAGCGGCGATCGGCTGCTTCTTGTTTTCCGGGAACTCAAGAACCGACGTCTCGACCATGATGTGGCCGGGAATGATCTCGGTCAGAATGGACAGCGCGTTGATCCCGGGATCGAAAACGCCGAAGCCGCCCGGCTCCCAGATCCAGGCCTGACCCGGATGCCAGCGACGGACGTCTTCCTTCCAGACGATCGAAACCGACTGAATGACCTTGTCCGAGAGCCACTGGCGAGCAGGCTCGACACCAAGCGCAAAGCGGGAATGCCAGGTGGCAAACAGCGTAACGCCGGCCTTGGCCGCAAGCTCCGAAAGCGCCTCTGCCTCGCCGAGCGTGGTTGCCGGCGGCTTTTCCATCAGCACATGGCGACCGGCTGCAATCGCGGCCTTTGCCATGTCGAACCGTACTTCCGGCGGCGTGCAGAGCGACACGACCTTGATATCCGGCCGTGCAGCCAGGAATGCATTGAAGTCGGTGAAGTTCTCGGCACCCTCGACCTTGCCGTGACGGCTGACGCCGGCGGCAACGACAAAGTCGTCACCACCAGCGATCGACGGGATATGCTGGTCGCGGGCAATCTTGCCGATGCCGACAAGCGCGAGCGGGATACGATCTGCCATGATCCGGCTCCTCAGTGTGCATCCTTGCCGACCGGCGAACCGCGGCAGCCCTTCAGGAAGTCGAAGTCAGCACCGGTATCGGCACCCTCGACGTGATCGTGGAAGAGTTTCGCATAACCGCTTGCCGGCGGCTCGACCGGCGGACGCCATTCGGCCAGACGACGCTGCATTTCCTCGTCGGAGATATCGAGGTGCACGCGACGGGCTTCGACGTCGACTTCGATGAAGTCGCCGTTCTTGACGATCGCGAGCGGTCCGCCGCGCGCGGCTTCCGGCGAGGTGTGCAGGAGAACCGTACCATAGGCCGTGCCGGACATGCGGGCATCGGAGATGCGGACCATGTCGGTGATGCCCTTGCGCAGAACCTTCGGCGGCAGACCCATATTGCCGACTTCGGCCATGCCCGGATAACCGCGCGGACCACAGTATTTCAGGACCATGACGCAGGTCTCGTCGATATCGAGCGCTTCGTCGTTTATCTTCGCCTTGTAGTCGTCGATGTCTTCGAAGACCACCGCGCGGCCACGATGCTTCATCAGATGCGCAGAGGCAGCCGATGGCTTCAGGACGCAGCCCTTCGGCGCCAGGTTGCCGCGCAGAACGACGATACCACCCTGCTGGGTCAGCGCCTTGTCGACCGGGAGGATGACGTCGTCGTTCCAGTTGCGGACATCCTTGACCTCGTCCCAGATGCTTTCGCCAGAGACGGTCAGCGCATCCTTGTGAAGCTTGCCGGCTTCGCCGAGCATCTTGATGACGACCGGCAGGCCACCGGCATAGAAGAACTCCTCCATCAGGTACTTGCCGGATGGCATCAGGTTGACGATCGTCGGAATATCGCGGCCGAGGCGATCCCAGTCATCAAGGGTGAGATCGACGCCGACGCGGCCGGCCATGGCGAGGATGTGCACGACCGCATTGGTCGAGCCACCGATCGCACCATTGACGCGGATCGCGTTCTCGAAGGCGTCCTTGGTCATGATGTCGGAGGGCTTCAGGTCGTCCTTGACCATCTGCACAATCCGGCGACCCGACAACTGGGCCATTACCTTGCGGCGGCTGTCGACGGCCGGGATCGCGGCATTGCCCGAAAGCGCCATGCCGAGGGCTTCGACCATCGACGCCATGGTCGAGGCGGTGCCCATGGTGTTGCAGGTACCGCTGGAGCGGGACATGGAGGCTTCGGCTTCGACGAATTCTTCCTGTGTCATCTCACCAGCCTTAACAGCTTCGGAGAACTTCCAGAGATGCGTGCCGGAGCCGACGCGCTCGCCGCGGAAATAGCCGTTCAGCATCGGACCGCCCGTCACGACGATCGAGGGGATGTCGGTGGAGGCCGCCGCCATCACCAGCGACGGGGTGGTCTTGTCACAGCCGACAAGCAGCACCGCACCATCGATGGGCTGAGCACGCATGGTCTCCTCAACGGCCAGCGCCGCCAGGTTGCGATACATCATGGCCGTCGGGCGGAAGGTGTTTTCCGACGCGGAAAATACCGGGATTTCGACCGGGAAACCGCCGGCTTCCCAGACGCCGGCCTTCACCTTTTCGGCCAGTTCACGCAGATGGCCGTTGCAAGGGGTGAGGTCGGACCAGGTATTCAGGATGCCGATGACGGGGCGCCCGTCGAACAGGTCATGCGGGTGGCCCTGGTTCTTCATCCAGCCACGATGATAGATCGTGTCGCGGGATGTACCGCCATACCAGTGCTGGGATCTCAGTTGGCGCGGCCAGGCCGCCGGTTTGAACTTGCTCATGGCTTTCGTCCTGTCTCTGGGAAATGGGCGGGTCGTTGACCGATCCGCTCAGAGCATCTTCACCTTGACGGTCTCGGCTGCAGCCTTTGCCAGGCGGTTGCGCAGCGGGAGGCCGAATTGCGGGGACACGATTTCGAACACGTCACCTTCCTCGGTAACGAATCCATCAGCCACCGAAAGCGTCGCCGTGCCATACATATGCACGTGGAGATCGCCTGGCTGGCAGAACAGCGCGTATTTGAAGTGGTGGTATTCCAGGTTCGCGATCGTGTGGGACATGTTTGCCTCACCCGAGAGGAACGGCTTTTCCCACACAGTCTTGCCGCCACGAATGATGCGCGACGTGCCTTCGACGTGGTCTGGCAGGGCGCCGACGCGCAGCTCCGGACCGAAGGAGGCCGGGCGCAGCTTCGAATGGGCAAGGAACAAGTAGTTGATCTTCTCCGTCACGTGGTCGGAGAACTCGTTGGCGACCGAGAAACCGAGACGATGCGCGGTTCCATCCTCGCCGATGATGTAATAGCCGGCCATCTCAGGCTCTTCACCACCATCAAGCGCGAAGGAGGGCGAGACGAGGTCTTCGCCCGGTGCCACCGCGTTGAAGCCGTTGCCCTTATAGAACCACTCAGGCTGGACGCCGGTTTCGCCGGGCTTCGGCTTGCCGCCTTCCAGACCCATGCGGAACATCTTCATCGAGTCGCTCATGCCGGCCGTATCGGCATGCATGTTGTCGCGGGCAGAGGCCGAACCCGTATGCGTCAGACCGGTCCCGGTGAGATACATGTGAGCCGGATCCGGGTGGCGGACCGGGCAGTCGAGCTTGCCCTCGGCCGCAAGAGCCAAGAGGTCGACGCTGTCGCCCGCACCCTGCTTTTCGATCAGGGCTGCGACCGTGGTGCCCGCGGCAATCGCCGCTTTGGCGAGGTCGTAGGTCGTTTCAAATCCTGGGACAAGGCGCGCAGCCTCACCCTGGCGGCAAATGATGCCGCCAGCCTTCAATTGCGAGAGAAACATAAGCCTATCCTTAGACCGCTTTGTTCTTGTTGTAGACGTCGAAGAAGACAGCAGCCAAAAGCACGAGGCCCTTGATGAGCTGCTGGTAGTCGATGCCGATACCCATGATCGACATGCCATTGTTCATGACGCCCATGATGAAGGCGCCGATGACTGCACCGGTGATCTTGCCAACGCCGCCCGAAGCCGAGGCACCGCCGATGAAGCAGGCCGCGATGACGTCGAGTTCGAAGCCCACACCCGCCTTTGGCGTTGCCGAATTCAGGCGCGCCGCGATGATCATGCCGGCAAGCGCTGCGAGCACACCCATGTTGACGAAGGTGAGGAAGACCAGCTTCTCGGTGTTGATGCCCGAAAGCTTCGCAGCCTTCTCGTTACCGCCCAGCGCATAGATGCGACGACCGATGGTCGTACGGGTGGTAACGAAGGAGTAGAGCGCGATCAGGACGCCCATGACGACGAGCACGTTCGGCAGGCCGCGATAGGTGGCGAGCTGATAGCCGAGGAAGATGGCCACGACGCTGATGATGCCCATCTGCATCGCGAAGAACACAAAAGGCTCGTTCTCGGTGCCGTGTTCTTCATTCAGGCGGCGGTTCTTCATGCCGGAATAGATGGAAAGCGCGACCAGTGCCAGGATGACGATCAGTGCCACATAGTTCTTGATCAGGCTCGTCGCGGGATCGGTGAAAGACAGGAAGTCCGGGATGAAACCCGTCGACAGCAGCGTGAATTCCTTCGGGAACGGACCGATCGGGCGACCGTCAAGCACGACATAGGTCAGGCCGCGGAAGACCAGCATCCCGGCCAGTGTAACGATGAAGGAGGGGATTTTCTGGTAGGCGACCCAGTAGCCTTGAGCCGCACCCATGAGACCGCCAATGACCAGACACAGCGGAACCACCAACGAGAAATGCCAGCCCCATTTGACCAGCATGATCGCCGAAATGCCGCCGATAAAAGCGACGATCGACCCGACCGAAAGGTCGATGTGACCCGCCACGATGATCAGCAACATGCCCAGCGCCATGATGACGATGAACGAGTTCTGCAGCACCAGGTTGGTGATGTTGACCGGACGGAAGAGCACGCCGTCGGTCAGGACCTGGAACAGCAACATGATGACAACGAGTGCGAGCAGCAGTCCGTATTCGCGGATGTTGTTGCGCAGGTAGTCGCCCACGGAGACCTTGGGGGTTTCGGTTCTTGTGTCTATGGCCATTAGTGTTTCTCCCCAGAGCGCATGATGGCACGCATGATGGACTCTTGGCTTGCTTCTTCCTTGGACAATTCCGCGACGATGCGTCCTTCGTTCATGACGTAGATGCGATCGCAGGTGCCGAGCAGTTCGGGCATTTCCGACGAGATCATCAGAATGCCCTTACCTTCGGCGGCAAGCTGGTTGATGATGGTGTAGATTTCGAATTTCGCGCCCACGTCGATGCCGCGGGTCGGCTCGTCGAGGATCAGGATTTCGGGGTCAGTGAACAGCCACTTCGACAGAACAACCTTCTGCTGGTTGCCACCCGACAGGTTGACCGCCTCCTGATAGATCGAATGCGAGCGGATGCGCAGCTTCTGCCGATAATCGGCGGCGACCTTGGCTTCCTTGCGATCGTCGATGACCGTGCCACTGGACACGCCATTGAGATTGGCGAGCGTGGTGTTTTCCTTGATGTTGTTCTGCAGGACGAGACCGAGATGTTTCCGGTCTTCCGTCACATAGGCGAGACCGGCCTCGATCGCCTTCGGAATCGTAGACACATCGACCGGCTTGCCGTGCATCAGCACGTCGCCCGTGATCTTGTGTCCCCAGGACTTGCCGAAAATGCTCATCGCCGTCTCGGTTCGCCCGGCACCCATCAGGCCCGCGATACCGACGACTTCGCCGGCGCGAACATTGAAGGCGACATCGTGCAGGAACTGACGATCGCGGTGGTTCTGGTGGAAGACGTTCCAGTTCTTCACCTCGAGCAGCATGTCGCCGATCTTGGGGTCGCGCTTCGGGTAGCGGTCTTCCATGTCACGGCCGACCATGCCCTTGATGATCCGGTCTTCCGTGATTTCCTGCGTGTGACAGTCAAGCGTCTCAACCGTGCCACCATCGCGCAGGATGGTGATCTGGTCGGCAACCTTGCGAATTTCGTTCAGCTTGTGGGAGATGATGATCGACGTCATCCCCTGCTTGCGGAATTCCATGAGCAGCGTCAGCAGAGCGTCCGAATCCGTCTCGTTCAGCGAAGCGGTCGGCTCGTCAAGGATGAGCAGGCGAACCTTCTTCGACAAGGCCTTGGCGATTTCGACGAGCTGCTGCTTGCCGACACCGATGTCGGTAATGCGCGTCGACGGCGCATCCTTCAGGCCGACCTTTGCCAGCAGCTCTTTCGTCCGCGCAAATGTCTGGGGCCAGTGGATCACGCCGTTCTGGGCGATTTCATTGCCGAGGAAGATGTTCTCGGCAATCGACAGGAGCGGCACCAGCGCCAGCTCCTGGTGAATGATGATGATGCCGAGCTCTTCGCTGTCGGAAATGCGGCCAAAGCGACGAACTTCGCCGTCATAATATATGTCACCGTCATAGGTTCCCGCGGGATAGACACCGCTCAGGACCTTCATCAGCGTAGACTTGCCGGCACCGTTTTCGCCGACCAGTGCGTGGATCTCGCCCTCGCGCACCTTGAAGCTGACATTGTCCAGCGCCTTGACGCCGGGGAATGTCTTCGTGATGCCACGCATCTCGAGAATAATGTTGTCCATGTGCAGAATTCCAGCGCTCGTTCAGCGATCTCCAAAGATCTAGCCGAAGGCGCAAGCTCCCTCAATGCGTATAGAAAATGGGTCCGCGACATGTCGCGGACCCGGATGCGATCCGAAGGATCAGTTGTCGATCTGGTCGGCGGTGTAGTAGCCGGCGCCGACGAGAACGTCCTTGGCGTTGGCCTTGTCGAGAGCGACCGGCTTCAGCAGGTAGGACGGAACGACCTTCACACCGTTGTTGTAGGTCTTCTCGTCGTTGATCTCCGGAGCCTTGCCGCCCATGATGGCGTCAACCATGGAAACAGCGACCTTGGCGAGTTCGCGGGTGTCCTTGAACACGGTCGAGTACTGCTCGTCGGCAAGCATCGACTTGATCGAAGGAAGCTCGGCGTCCTGACCGGTAACAACCGGCATGACCATGTCGCCCGAACCGTAACCAACGCCCTTCAGAGCGGACAGGATACCGATCGAGAGACCGTCATACGGCGAAAGAGCGCCGTGCAGCTTGTCTTCGGTGTAGGTCGAGGAGAGCAGGTTTTCCATACGAGCCTGGGCGACAGTGCCGTCCCAACGCAGCGTACCAACCTGGTCCATGCCCATCTGGCCCGACTTGACGACGATGTCGCCGCTGTCGATCAGGGGCTGCAGAACCGACATTGCGCCGTCGTAGAAGAAGAAGGCGTTGTTGTCATCAGGCGAACCGCCGAAGAGCTCGACGTTCCACGGCTTGGTGTCCGGGAACTTGGCCTTGAGGCCGTCTACGAGGCTGGTTGCCTGGAGAACGCCAACCTGGAAGTTGTCGAAGGTGGCGTAGTAGTCAACGTTGCCCGAGTCGCGGATCAGACGGTCATAAGCGATGACCTTCACGCCAGCGTCTGCAGCCTTCTGCAGGATGTCGGAAAGCGTCGTGCCGTCGATGGCGCCGATGACGAGAACCTTGGCACCCTTGGTGACCATGTTTTCGATCTGGGCGAGCTGGTTCGGAATGTCGTCGTCAGCGAACTGCAGGTCCGGGGTATAGCCGGCGTCCTTGAACAGCTTTTCCATGGTCTCGCCGTCGGAGATCCAGCGGGTCGACGTCTTCGTCGGCATGGAAATGCCGACCATACCCTTGTCCTGTGCGAAGGACGCGGGCGCGAATGATGCGATGCCGATTGCGAAAGACGCAATCAGGGCGCCAAGTTTCTTCATGGTAACCTCCCTGGTCATACCGTGCGAGGCCAAGCTCCTCCTGGCACCCGCTGAAACAAGAACGAGCGGCTGACGCAGCAGCCCCCAGCTCCAGGGCGAGTCTTATCGTGCTCCATATACCGATCAAATGAATATTTTGACTTTGTGCATACCATGGTTGATATGTTGTTTATGGCCGAGATTCATATTCACCGATTGCAACCGAAGCACCTGAGCCTGATCCGTTCGATCGCTGAATTGGGTCAATTAAGCCTTGCAGCTCAAGAACTTGCCCTAACACAACCGGCAGCATCGCGGATGCTGGGTGAAATCGAGCGCTATGTTGGATCGCCGATCTTCCTGCGCACGCCGAAGGGCATGGAACCGACAGCGGTTGGCAGCGCGCTGGCTCGCCGGGCGCAGAACGTTCTGGAAGAAATGCGCGAGGCTGCGCGCGAGGTCGAGGCCATCCAGCGCGGCCTCACGGGTACAGTGCGGATCGGCGCTGTCACCGGAGGAGCGGTCGGTCACGTCGTGCCGGCCATCCGAGCACTGAAGGCAGAAGCGTCGACCGTCGACATCCACGTCGATGTAGCACCAAGCGGCGAGATGATCCGCGACCTCCTATCCGGCCAGTACGATTTTGTGCTTGGGCGAATTCCCGCGGGGATAGATGCACGGCAGTTCACTGTCGAAGGCGCCACAATGGAAGAGGTGGAAATCGTCGTCCATCGAAGCCATCCGCTGGTCAATGTCGATCGGCTCAACATTTCCGACATGGCGCATTTCCCATGGGTGATGCAGGCCCCCGGCACCCCGCTGCGGCAGGCCGTGGAGAACGTATTCATCGATGAAGGCGCACCGATTCCACGCAATATCGTCAATACGACGTCGCTGCTTGTGATGATCGCCATGCTCGCTTCATCGAACGCGATTGCGCCGATGTCGCGGGAAGTCTCGGACCTCCTCTGCCGTCAGACGCCCATCGGCAACCTCACCACGCTGCGGCTGGACACGCCGATCGTGGTCACACCCTATCATCTGATCACTCTCGGCGGAAAGCGGCTGTCACCCATTGCAACCCGCCTGCGCGAACTGCTGCTTGGTCACTTCTTGAGCCGAGGCCGATGAAGCCGCTGGATGAGCCTAGGCCCAATGCCCGATAAGCTTGCAATTTCGGGCATGTCAGGCACACTGTCATTCGTCCGTCATGAATCGGAGCTCGTGGAGCATTGATGACAGAGCAGCCGGAAGGGCAGCGCCACGAAGACGACGGTGCTGAGAAAGCGACCAGCGGTGTGGTCGATCTGGGCATTTATCGGCAATCCCTCGATCCCCTTCCAGTCACGTTCCATCGTCGCGAACTGGATGCGATACTATGGATCTACGGTCGGATGGTCGGTGAGGGCGAATGGCGCGACTATGCGATTGACCATCTGAAGGATAGAGCGGTTTTCTCGGTCTTCAAACGCGCCGGCGAGTATCCGCTTTACCGAATAGAAAAGAACCCGAAGCTCGCTGCCAAGCAGGGCGCATTTGCCGTGATCGCGACAGATGGCCGTATTCTGAAACGTGGGCACGATCTGCGACAGGTCCTCAAGGTTTTTGACAAGACGTTGAAGAGTCTGGACTGAACGTCTTCAGGTCAAAGTGCCGGGATAGGCCAGAAGATCGGGTTGCGTGGAATTGCCCTCGCCAAGCGACTTCTGCATGAAGACGGTGTCAAGCCAGAGCCCGTGCTTGAAGCCGGTGCCGCTCAGCCGCCCCGCTAACACGAAGCCGCAACTGCGGTGCACGGCAATCGATGCTTCGCTTGCCCCACCGATCACCCCGACCATCTGACGAAATCCCAGGTGCTCCGATCGTTTGAGGAGCTCGAACAGCAAGGCCTTTCCGACCCCGCGACCGCGCGCCAATGGATGGATATAGATCGAATCTTCGACCAGCCAGCGATAGGCAGGCCGGGTTCGAAATGCCGATACATAGGCATAGCCCATGAGCCAGCCACTCTCATCGACAGCCGCGATATAGGGATAGCCCCTGTGCACAATGGCCTCAAACCGCGATGACATCTCTCGAAGGTCGGGGGGCAAGAGTTCGTAGCTGGCCGTCCCATTTGCAACCGCATCGGCATAGATCGTCGTGACGGCCGGAAGGTCATCATGGGTCAGGTCGCGTATATCAAGGCTCATTCGGAAGGCTCCAGATCATCTCCTTGTTCCACGCGCGCAAATGAGAGACAAGCAGTCCAGTGTCACGGTGACACGAAGACGCCGACGGAGTGCCTATCGCGCCTTTTCGATGCGGCCAGCCGACACTCGGCTTGACTCACGGCAAAAACCTTGTAATCCCTCGCCGCGAAGAGGAATTCGGTCCATGCACGCTTTCGGGCAACCCATTGCGGTCTTCCACCTCCTGCAGCGCGCTGCTGCCGGCGGCGCATGCCATTCTCTTGCATCCACGACCAAGGCCAAAACGACGACGAAAACCGTCTGACGTCTTCGGCCACCGCTCTCTCCCCGGCACGGCCGGGGACAAGGAAGGTTGCGTTCTGTCGCGAGCTTCCCCCTCACCATCCGCGGAGAGACAGAAAGAGAGCATAGACATGGGTTTCAAGATTGCAGTCGTAGGCGCCACCGGCAATGTCGGTCGCGAAATGCTGAACATCCTTTCCGAACGCGGATTTCCGGCATCGGAAGTCGTGGCGCTCGCCTCGGCCCGTTCGCAGGGCACCGAAGTCTCCTTCGGTGACAAGGTTCTGAAGGTTTCCAACCTCGACAATTACGATTTTTCCGACACCGACATTTGCCTGATGTCGGCCGGCGGCACGATCTCCCAGAAGTGGTCGCCGAAGATTGGCGCGCAGGGCTGCGTCGTCATCGATAACTCCTCAGCCTGGCGCTACGATTCCGAAGTGCCGCTGATCGTGCCAGAGGTCAATCCGGACGCCATTGCCGGGTTCAAGAAAAAGAACATCATCGCCAACCCGAATTGCTCGACTGCCCAGCTGGTCGTGGCTCTGAAGCCGCTGCATGATTTCGCGAAGATCAAGCGCGTCGTGGTCTCGACCTACCAGTCCGTTTCGGGCGCCGGCAAGGAAGGCATGGACGAACTCTTCACCCAGACCCGCGCTGTCTTCGTGGCCGACCCGGTCGAATCCAAGAAGTTCACCAAGCGCATCGCCTTCAACGTCATTCCGCACATCGATAGCTTCATGGAAGATGGCTACACGAAGGAAGAGTGGAAGGTACTGGCCGAAACCAAGAAGATGCTCGATCCGAAGATCAAGGTAACCTGCACGGCCGTGCGCGTACCGGTCTTCATCGGCCACTCGGAATCGGTCAACATCGAGTTCGAAAACGAAATCACCGCCGATCAGGCCCGTGACATCCTGCGCGACGCCCCGGGTTGCCTGGTCATCGATAAGCATGAGAACGGCGGCTACATCACCCCGCTCGAATGCGCCGGCGAAGACGCGACCTACATCTCGCGCATCCGTGAAGATGCCACCGTCGAAAACGGCCTGAACATGTGGGTTGTCTCCGACAACCTGCGTAAGGGCGCTGCTCTGAACGCCATCCAGATCGCCGAGCTTCTGGTCAATCGCGGCCTGATCAAGCCGCGTGCAGCGGCCTGATATTCTGTCAACAAGGGCTTTCCGGCTTGGGCCGGAAAGCCATCCTCCCGCGCTTCAGGCAAATGTGATCCGTTTTGAAAGACGGCCAGCCCTACATTAGCGCTGGGTGGATGACATCCTGATGTTTCGCTGGCATGGTGCGGCCGATTCGATCCTTTTCAACAGTCCGTAATGAGGCATGAATGCGACTGACATCCACTTTGTCGGCGGTCCTGATGTCCGTAGCCGCCGTCTTGGTCGGCGCAGGCTCTGCAACCGCGGCCACCTGCAGCAATACGTCTGAGGGCTTCGAGCAATGGGCCGCTGCGTTCAAGCAGCAGGCAGCCGGTCAGGGGTTTAGTCCCCGCATGCTCGACAAGGTGTTTTCGACGGTGAGCTACAGCCGCAGCACCATCAGCGCTGACCGTGGGCAGAAGAGCTTCAAGCTTTCCTTCGATCAATTCATGCAGAAGCGCGGTGGCGAGACGATCATCAACCGCGGCAAGACGATGAAGAAGAACAACGCCGCGCTGTTCGCCAGACTGGAGAAGCGTTACGGAGTACCCGCCGGCCCGCTGATCGCAATCTGGGGCATGGAAACCGGGTTTGGTTCCTTCCTCGGCAAGGAACACACCCTCTCTGCCGTCGCAACGCTTGCCTTCGACTGCCGCCGGAGCGAGTTCTTCACCAATCAGCTCTATGCTGCCCTGGAACTCGTTCAGGCGGGCAATCTCGACGTCAACGCCAAGGGCGCAGCCCATGGCGAAATCGGCCAGACGCAATTCCTTCCCCGCAACGTGGTTCTCTATGGTGCGGATGGCGATGGTGACGGCCATATCGACATGGTGCGCTCACGTGCAGATGCACTCTCCTCGACAGCAAACTTTTTGAGGGGACATGGCTGGCAGCCAGGTGCGGGGTATCAGCAGGGTGAACCGAACTTCGTCGCCATTCAGGGCTGGAACGCTGCAACCGTCTACCAGCAGGCGATTGCCCATATTGCGGCACGGATCGACGCAGAGTAACAAACGCCTAGGCGGCGGTTGATCACGGGCCGCCGCTGGCTTCCGTGACCCAGAATATGTGTCAGTTCAGGCGAGCGAGACGGCAGCGTCGACATCCAGCCGAACGAAGTCTTGGGATATCGGGTTCATCAGCCACAACTCGCCGTTGCTGATGTCGAACCAGGCGCCGTGAATGCGCAACTTTCCGCGTTCTTCGAGAATCTTCACGCAGGGAAAAGTCCGCAAGTTCGCAATCGAATTGCGAATAGAAATTCGCTCGAGCGCCGTCTGGCGTTCCGCCGGGGTCATGTCGGAATTGCCCTGGATCTGCTCGGCCGCCGGTGCCACCAGGTTCATCCATTTGCCAATAAAATCGCCCGGCGAGAGCGGCTCGGCGTTCGGATCCAATGCGGCTCGGATCCCGCCGCAACGCCCGTGCCCCATTACGATGATGTCCTGGACCCTAAGCGCCTGAACCGCGAATTCGAGTGCCGCCGAAGTGGAGTGGTACTGCCCATCTGGCTCATAGGGGGGCACCATGTTTGCGACATTGCGCACCACGAAGAGCTCGCCTGGAATAGAATCGAAAATCATCTCCGGTGCGGCGCGTGAATCGCAACAGGCAACAACCAGGGTGTTGGGCTTCTGGCCCTGCTCGGCGAGCACCCGATAGCGTTCGCGCTGGTCACTATACCGGCCACCCATGAAATTGCGGTAGCCGTTGAGGAGGGCGGGAGGAAATTGGGTCATGGCTACCGATTACAATGCGTGATCCACCGTGGCAACACCGTGGCGAGCAGCGGATGTCTGCCTGGCTTCATTCAGGGCGAGAGGGTTTTCGCTGAGAGGGATGCAGGAGACGACGCATCTGCACCATTGCCATCGGCGTTGACAGGCTTGAGGCATCACTTTCGAGGGCAAGCTCGTCTGCTCCACGCTTTGCGGTTCGAGCCAGAATTTCGAAGACGCTGGCAGTTGCCGATTGCAGCGCCTTCTCTTCATCCATCCCGTCCAGCAGCCGAGCCAGGAATACAGCAGCGAGAAGGTCACCGAGGCCGTTCGGTGGATTTTCGATCAGTCGATGCTCCGCAAGCAGGGCAGATCGGCCACTGAGCAGAAGATTGCCCGTCCCGCCGGCCATCATCGGCACCGCCGACGTAACCAGCATCCGCTTCGGCCCGAGCGACAGCGCAGCGTCGATGATCGCCTGGTTGCTGGCCAGTTCACCGCCGACCATCCATTGCAATTCATATCGGTTGGGCGTTGCAATGTCCGCGATCGGCATCAGGCAATCACGAATGGCCGCTGCCGTCTCGACGGGAACGTAAAGTCCGCCAAGATCTCCCATCACCGGATCACAGAGATAAACAAGTCCGGGATTCTGCTGGCGGGCTGCCGTCACGAGCCGCTTGATGGCAGCGGGCTGCCGGGGGCTACCGAAATACCCCGACAAAATTGCCGATACTTCTCCGAGCCAGGGCGCATTGACAAGATCATCGATCACCCGATCGAAGTCGTCGTCGGGAAACTGCAGACGGGTCGCCGGACCATGACCGGGATGCCAGGGCAGGACGACGGTCGGCAGCGCCCAGACAGGTCGGCCGAGGGTCTCAAGAGCGAAGACGGCAGCCCGGTTGCCGACCGATCCGCGAACCACATGACTGGAGATGACGATAACGGCACCCTCTGTTCTTCCGTGCATTTTATGCCATTCCGTTCTCAGGACCGGTATTCACTCTGTGATGAGACGATTTTAGGTGAAAATTTCCGGAATTTGGTGAAATGAGCCGCATATTTTTGCCTGATTTTTTCATATCTCTATCCCATACATACTTTCGCAAACCATTTGCGGGAACATTACGCGAAACGCGCGAGCTACGGAGGGGAAAATGGGCAGGACTGGCAACACAAAGCGGGATCAATTGCTTGAGAATGCTGAGGGGGTCGCCCGCAAGCTGGGCGGCGCATTCGCTCCTCCCCAGGTCATCTTCGGTCGCGCCAGCAATGACGACCTTGACCGCTACAAACCGGAAATGCTGGCGCGCTCGGCCATAAAGGCAGCCCAGGACATTGCCGGATGGGACCGCGAAACGCCTCATATACGCATCGAACCGATCGATGGCGTGGAGCCGGGCGGCTTGCCCGTCAGCGTGCTGTCCATCGTCGATCACAACAAGTCCTTCCTCTACGATTCGCTGATGGCAGAGGTGACCAGCCACTACCGGGACATCTATATGGCGGTCCATCCTATCCTGGCTGTGACACCACGTGGTGATATCTCCCTGTCCAATCCGGATTCCGACCCCGAAGGCGCAATCAAGGTAAGCTATATCCAGCTCCATCTGGCATCGCTTTCCGCGGAGCAGTCAGCCGACCTCATACAGCGCCTTAAGCATGTGTTGAGCCAGGTCAAAATGGCCGCCAACGACTGGAAGCCAATGCTCAACCTTCTGGAAAAGACGCTTTCGGAGTTGCGCGATCTGACAGCAGGACGGAGCGAGCCCGAGCGTGACGAGGCAGTCGCGTTCCTCGAATGGCTCCGCAACAACAATTTCACCTTCCTAGGGATGCGCGAATACGTCTATTCCGGCGAAGGCGCGGACGCGACCGTCGAACGCGGAAAAGGCAGTGGTCTCGGCATCCTTTCAGATCCGGATGTACTGGTTCTGCGCCAGGGCCAGAACCAGGTCACCACGACGCCGGAAATCCTTGCATTCCTGCAGGGCCCCGATTTCCTCATCGTTACCAAGGCAAATGTAAAATCGGTGGTCCACCGGCGCGCCTACATGGACTACGTGGGTATCAAGCGGTTCGGGCCGGGCGGCAAGGTGGTCGGCGAACTGCGCATTGTCGGTCTCTTCACCGCAACGGCCTACACCCGCTCGGTCAACCAGATCCCGCTTCTGCGAGCAAAAGTGGAAAAGGTCGTCTCCCACTTCGACTTTGACCCACGCAGCCATTCGGGGCGAATGCTGCAGAACACGCTCGAAAACTACCCCCGCGACGACCTGTTCCAGATTACGCCGGATCTGCTGGCGAAGTTCTGTGAGCAGATCAACGATCTCTCGGAGCGTCCGCGGGTCCGCGTTCTCCCACGCATCGATCACTTCGATCGTTTCGTTTCGCTGATCGTCTATGTTCCGCGCGAAGACTACAACTCGATGGTTCGCGAGAAGATCGGCCTCTATTTCCAGACCGTCTACAAAGGGCACGTATCCGCATTCTACCCGGCATTTCCGGAAGGCGGGGTGGCTCGCGTCCACATCATCATCGGACGGCGCGAAGGCGCCACGCCCCAGATCCCGCAGGCGACGCTCGAAGACGCGGTTCGCGAGATCACCGCCCGCTGGAGCGACCGTTTTGCCGCGCTCGCGGGCGCCGATGCACCAGCGCTTGATGTCGGCCAGGCCTTCCAGGAAGCGTTCACGCCGGAGGAAGCGGTCAGCGACCTGAAACATATCAAGGCTTGCCTCGCAGGAGCGCCCCTGTCGCTGGAGTTCCATCAGGTAGCGGCCGAACACGGCGCACTGCTCTACCTGAAAATTTTCCATGCGGGCGACCATCTTCCCCTGTCCCGCCGCGTACCGCTGCTCGAAAACCTAGGCTTCAGCGTCATCAGCGAACGTACCTTCGACATCGGCGTCGGACCGTCCGGAAAGGAGCAGCGCTCCGTGGTCCTGCACGACATGGAACTGCAGGCACCCGAAGGTGTATCCTTTGAAATCGGGCAGCATGCGGCACAGGTTGAGGAAGCCTTCCTGGCTGCGTTCACCGGCGCGGTGGACAACGACACTTTCAATCGGCTGATCCTTGCCGCCGGCATCAACGCTCGCGAGGCCTCTTTGCTCAGGGCCTATGCCGCATATCTACGCCAGGCGGGGACCGTATATTCGCTGTCATACATGTCGGAAACACTGACAAAACACCCGACAATCGCTTCGGATCTGGCAGCTCTGTTTCGTAACCGTTTCGATCCTTCGCTCGCCGAGAAGCCTAGAAATAGCCGTCAGGCGGAACTCCTGCAATCACTGGAAAACCACCTGTCGGACGTCAAGAGTCTCGACGAGGATCGCATCCTGCGTCGCTACATCAATGCGATCGAGGCCACGCTGCGCACCAACTTCTTCCAGAAGGGTTACATGCAAAGCGACCGACCAATGCTTGCATTCAAGTTCGACCCTCACAAGCTGGACGGCCTACCGGAGCCGCGACCGTTCCGAGAGATTTTCGTTTATGGTGTCGAGGTGGAGGGTGTGCACCTTCGCTTCGGCAAGGTCGCCCGCGGAGGTTTGCGCTGGTCTGATCGTGCCCAGGACTACCGCACTGAAGTGCTGGGGCTGGTCAAGGCACAGCAGGTGAAAAACGCCGTCATTGTTCCGGTCGGCGCCAAGGGTGGCTTCTTCCCGAAACTCCTGCCGCCTCAGAACAACAGGGAGGCCTGGCTGGCCGCCGGAACAGAGGCCTACAAGACCTACATCCGGACGCTGCTCTCGATCACTGACAACATCGTCGGCGGAGAGGTTTCGCCACCGGCAGATACGTTGCGTCCGGATGGCGACGATCCCTATTTCGTCGTCGCCGCCGACAAGGGAACCGCGACCTTTTCCGATACGGCAAACGGGCTTGCACAAGCCGCGGGCTTCTGGCTGGACGACGCCTTCGCATCGGGCGGTTCGGCTGGTTACGACCACAAGAAGATGGGTATCACCGCACGCGGCGCATGGGAGACAGTCAAGCGCCACTTCCGCGAGGTCGATACCGATATCCAGACGACGCCCTTCACCGTGGCGGGCGTCGGAGACATGTCCGGTGACGTATTCGGCAACGGGATGCTGCTTTCTGAAAAGATCAAGCTGATCGCTGGCTTTGATCACCGCGACATCTTCATTGATCCAAATCCCGATCCGGCCAGATCCTTCGCCGAGCGCAAGCGCATGTTCAACCTGCCGCGCTCAAGCTGGCAGGACTACGACAGGTCCACACTGTCGCCCGGGGCGATGATCATTTCGCGCAACGAAAAATCCGTGACCCTTACGCCGGAAGCCGCGGCTGCGATCGGGCTCGAAACCTCCTCGGCGACGCCAATGGACATCATGACCGCCATCCTTAAGGCGCCGGTCGATCTTCTGTGGTTCGGCGGTATCGGCACCTACATCAAGGCAGCGTCCGAAACCGATGCGGAGGTCGGCGACCGCGCCAACGACGCAATCCGCATTGATGCCACTGATGTCCGTGCCCGGGTAATCGGTGAAGGTGCCAATCTCGGCGTCACCCAGAAGGGCCGCATCGCCTATGCATTGAACGGCGGTCGGTGCAATTCGGACGCGATCGACAACTCGGCTGGCGTGAACTCCTCGGACGTGGAGGTGAACATCAAGATTGCGCTCAGCCCTGCGATGCAAGAGGGCCGCCTGCCTCGCGAGAAACGGAACGTCCTGCTCGCGGAAATGACAGATGAAGTTGCAGAGCTGGTGCTGCGCAACAACTATCTTCAGTCGCTGGCGATATCGTTGACCGAAGGTAAGGAGGCGGGCAATCGCGAGGAACTGAGCCGGCTCATGGATTACCTTGAAGGCTTGGGACGTCTCAATCGCAAGGTAGAGACGCTTCCTGATGCTGCTGCCGTTGCGGAACGCTACGTCTCTGGCAAAGCGTTAACGCGACCAGAGATCGGCGTTTTACTCTCTTACGCGAAGATCGTTCTCTTCGATCAATTGATCGAGTCTGATCTCCCCGACGATCCCTATTGCGAAGCGACGCTGTTCAACTACTTCCCGGCGGCGATGCGCAAGACATTTGCCACGGATATCGCAGGACATCGGCTGCGGCGAGAGATTGTCGCCACAGTGCTCGCCAACCATGCGATCAACCGCGGCGGTCCAGGATTTGTCGTCTCTGTTTGTGATGCAACCGGTGCAGCAGCCAACGAGGTGGTAAAGGCCGCGCTCGTAACGCGGGACGCACTGGATCTGACGGTATTGTGGGGTAAGATCGACGCGCTCGACGCCAAGATCCCGGGCCAGACGCAGAACCAGCTATATGCCATGGTTTCGGGGGTCTACAGGCAGATGACCAGGCTCCTGATTGACACCGGCCTTGCCAAGGGCAGCATCAGCGACGCAGTGGTGCAACTGAATGCCGCCGTTGCCACGGCAACGCCCGTCTTCCGGAAGGCCCTGCCCTCCCTGCTGCGCGACCATTACGACGATCAGATCGCGACATTGACGCAGGCGGGCGTGCCGGCAGGCCTCGCGTCGGAGGTGGTCAACCTTCAGATCATGCAGCTTCTTCCGGAGATCCTGCAGATCGCCGAGAAAACGAGTTCGAATTTTGCCAATGCCATGCGCGGTTTCTTCTCCGTGTCTGAAGCGTTCCGTATCGGTCGACTCATCGACAATGCAGGCAGGATCCAAACCTCCGACCACTACGACAGCCTAGCCCTGACCCGCAGCCTCGACCGCATAGGACAGGCACGTCGAGAAATCGTCTGCGCCGCTCTGACGAGCCACGGTCAAGAAACAGAGCCAGTCCAGGCATGGCTGGCAACGGACAAGGCCCGCGTGGATCGCATTGGCAAGGAACTGGCGTCCATTGTCGACAGCGGTGAACCAAGCATATCGAAACTGGCGGTGGCCGCCGGCCTGCTCGGTGATCTTGCACAAGACCACGTGAGGTGACACTGTCCCGGGCCTGAAAGCCTGCGAGGGTGCACGTGACGACAAGAACAGATGCAAAGTCCAGCCACGGTCCCATAGACAGGGGTGTCCGTGGCTGGATGTTTTTCGACTGGGCGGCACAACCCTTTTTCACCGTCGTGACGACATTCATCTTCGGACCGTATTTTGTATCGCGCATGACCGAGGACCCGGTCAGCGCGCAGACGGCCTGGAGCAATGCCGCAACCATCTCGGGCGTGCTGATCGCCATTCTAGCGCCCATCCTGGGGTCGATTGCAGATGAATCCGGCGCCCGCAAACCCTGGATCGCCTTCTTTGCCCTGATCAAGATTGTATGTCTGGCGATGCTCTGGACGGCTGCGCCCGGATCATCTGTCGCGTTCATCATGCTGTTGATGATCCTCGCCAGTGTGGCCGCCGAATTTTCGATCGTCTTCAACGATTCCATGATGCCGCGCCTGGTCAGCCAGGAGGATGTGGGCCGCGTCTCCAACATCGCATGGGGCATGGGCTACATGGGCGGCATCATTGTGCTGATCTTCGTCGTCCTTTTCCTCGCTGGCAACCCATCGACCGGCAAGACACTGATCGGCATGGAGCCGCTCTTCGGGCTGGATCCTGCTGCAGGCGAGGACGCCAGGATCACGGGTCCGATCTCTGCCGTCTGGTATCTGCTCTTCATACTTCCGATGTTTCTCTTCACGCCAGACGCTGCAAAGGGCAAGCCATTGGCTTCCGCGATCCGCTCCGGATTGCGGGAGATCAGATCGACTCTTCGCGAACTCCGCCACAGGACGAACATCCTGCGCTTTCTGATTGCCCGAATGGTCTATCAGGATGGCGTGAATGGCCTTCTCGTGTTGGGCGGCGTGTTTGCGGCTGCAATGTTCGGATGGTCGACGATGGAGATCGGCATCTACGGCATCATCCTGAACGTCGTGGCGATCTTCGGTTGCCTGGTGGCGGGACGCGTGGACAGAGCGCTTGGCTCGAAGGTGGTGGTGCTGGTGAGTCTCAGCATGCTGATCGTTGCGACGTTCGGCATCATCTCGACCGGCACCGACTTCACCCTCTTTGGGCTTATCCAGCTACCGGTCACCGGCACCGATGGCCTGTTTGCAACGCCAGCGGAGAAGGCCTATGTCCTGTATGGCCTGTTGATCGGCATGTCCTTCGGGCCGGTCCAGGCGTCATCGAGATCTTATCTGGCGCGCAGCGTGGAACTCCACGAAGCAGGCCGCTATTTCGGGATCTACTCTCTGTCTGGTCGTGCCACCAGCTTCCTCGCCACACTCTCCTTCTCGGTTGTCACGGCTTGGTCCGGCTCTGCACGTGCCGGAATGGCGACACTGCTTGTCTTCCTCATTGGTGGCCTGGTGCTGCTGTGGAGGACGACCTATCCCGCAAGAGACGATTGAGCCGGTGCCTCTCCACGAAAACGGCCGGCGGATTACTCCGCCAGCCGTTTGCCATTGCCTTGAGGATAGAAGTGGTCAGTGGCGGAAGTGGCGCACACCGGTGAAGACCATGGCAACGCCATGCTCGTCGGCAGCCGCGATAACCTCGTCATCCCGCATCGAGCCACCTGGCTGAATGACCGCCGTTGCACCGGCAGCAATAGCAGCCAGCAAACCGTCTGCGAACGGATAGAATGCCTCCGACGCCACGGCGGCCCCCTTGGTAAGTGGGGCCGCAAGCCCCAGAGCCTTGGCCGCATCCTCAGCCTTCAGAGCAGCGATCCGAGCGGAATCGACGCGGCTCATCTGGCCAGCGCCGATACCTGCGGTCTGACCATCCTTCGCATAAATGACCGCATTCGACTTCACATGCTTGGCGATCTTGAACGCAAATTTCATGTCCTCCAGTTCCGTCGCGGTGGGAGCTCGCTTCGTCACGACCTTGAGGTCGAGATCCTCGACCATGACATTGTCGCGGCTCTGCACCAGCAGGCCGCCCGAAACTGTCTTGGCCATGATACCGGCAGAACGCGGATCGGGCAGGGCACCCGTCGTCAGAAGACGCAGATTGGGTTTCGCAGCGATGATCGCCCTGGCTTCATCGCTCACCTGCGGCGCAATGATCACCTCGGTGAAGAGCTTGACGATTTCCTGGGCCGTCTCGGCATCGAGCAGCTGATTGAGCGCAATGATGCCGCCGAAAGCCGAGACGCTGTCACAGGCCAGTGCTCGCCTGTAGGCCGCGGCCAAGCTCGATCCGGTCGCGACGCCGCAGGGGTTGGCGTGCTTGATGATCGCGCAGGCCGGACCATTTTCCGGCGGGAACTCGGCCACCAGCTCAAAGGCGGCATCGGTATCGTTGATGTTGTTGTAGGAGAGCTGCTTGCCCTGCAGAAGGGTGGCTGTCGCAACTCCCGGACGATTGTCACCCGTCACGTAGAAACCTGCGCTCTGATGCGGGTTCTCGCCGTAGCGCATCTTCTCCTTCAGCGTGCCCCCGACAACCCGGTAGGACGGAATGTCAATCTCAAGCGCTTCGGCGAACCAGTTGGAAATGGCAGCGTCATAGGCTGCGGTCCGAGCATAGGCCTTGGCCGCCAGACGTTGACGCAGCGCATATGTCGTTTGCCCGTCGTTGTCAGCGAGAGCGGCAACAACCTCAGGATAATCCGCCGCATCGGTAACGACGGCGACATAGGCGTGGTTCTTGGCAGAGGCACGGATCATGGCAGGGCCGCCAATATCGATGTTCTCGACCGTGGTCGGGTAGTCGCCCCCCGCAGCTCTCACCTGCTCGAACGGATAGAGGTTGATGACCGAGAGGTCGATCGCCTCGATCCCATGGAGTTTCATTGCCTCGACATGGTCAGCGTCGTCACGGATAGAAAGAAGGCCACCGTGCACGCGGGGATGCAACGTCTTGACGCGTCCATCCATGATCTCGGGAAAGCCTGTGATTTCGGAAACGTCGATGACCGGAAGGCCTGCCGCGGCCAGAGTTTTGTGTGTGCCGCCGGTCGACAGCAGGCGTACGCCGCGTTGGTGCAGTGCCAGGGCGAACTCGACGATACCGGACTTGTCGGACACCGAAAGAAGCGCGGTGCGGACGCGGACGAGGTCAGGGGCGGGAATCTTCTTGGATACGACGGCCATGGGTTCACTCCGAGCTGGCGAGGCGCCCGGAAAAGCGGCAGCGGGCGCGATGCCGCCGCCTAGCACAGGTTCATCCCTGATGAAACCGCAAGATCGCAGGTCTCACGAGTGATGAGCGAGAAACCAGCGGATTTCCGGCCCGTCGAACTGGATTTCCAGCTGCTGCGAGGGCCGAATGCCCGAGACATCTGCAAAGAACACGTCCTCGCCGAGCATCAGTTGACCAACCGGTATTGAGAAGGTCCAGCTTTCACCATCGGGAGCGACGAGCCGGACCCGGCGATCATCGGCGCGTTCCACTGCAATAGACGGATGAATGTGAAAGCGCGCTATCACCTCGGCATTGGGCAGGTTCGGTGTCGGCAACCCATCGGGCAACAGGAGCCTGTCACGTCCGGCAATCTTCGTACCCTGCTCGTTGATGCGAATCTCGCGTTCATGCATCACACCGAAACGCCTGACATAGCCGTCGTGACGTGCCGACAGGCGATCACTCCCATCCGGCCCCGTCTGACGGTCGATCACGATCTTCGAGGGACCGGACAGCATCACCGGGCCGAGATGCGAGGATCGTGCAATCTGGGCGGAAGAGACGTCGCCGATACACACCGTCGAATGTGCAGCAGTCGTTCGCGCCAGCTGACGGAGCCGCTCGCCTGCAAACCGAGGCGACCCACTATTGACGATGAACCGATTGCGCCCCGAGGACAGTTCAAACGACAGGCAGCCCGCATGCGCAGTCGCCGAAAGGCGCGTTGAAAGCGGCTTGCCGGCATCGACGAGAATGATCGTATCGCCACCGGACAGCCTCTGATAGCCACCATGTGGCAAGGCTTTGAAAGGCTGGCCGGCCGTTTCGTCGTATCGGAGAACGCTCATCAGATCGGTTGCCAGTGATGAACTGGACCCGTTGAACAATGCAAGATCGCCGCTGCTATGCCGGAAGAACCGCACGGCGGGATACATCCGATCAATGACTGGTATCAGCTTCGATGGCACGTCATGACCGAGATTGATGTAGCTCTGCCGCAGCGGCAAAAGATCGAAGAGCAGATCGACTGACGCCTGGGGGTTACGCGAGACATGGCTGCCGTCAGGCAGGACCTGCCGCTCAAGCTCCCGGTCGAGAAGCCGACCCGCACGACGCACGACTGCGGGGCGTGCTTCCGCAGCGATCGATGCCATGGCGATCGCAATCCGTGCCTTCAGTCGGGGCAGGCCGTCGGGCAGCGAGTCCACGCGTCGCTGAAGATAACGCACCTGCTGGCCGAGAGATCCTGTGAAACGACGATAGAAGCCTGCATCTGCATCCTGGAGCACCACTGGTGAATGCGAAAGCCAGCTGATGATACGACGGGAGACGACTTCATTGTCCCAGGCGATACCGCTCGTGCGGCCCCCATGAAGGGCAATCCATTGGTCCGTGATCCAGCGCGCGTTGTTGCAGGCTGCGGCACTCTTGTCGGCGCGAATATGCCGCAACCAGCCGAAGCCATGCAGTCGCCGCGCGAACTGCATGGAGGGGAGCTCCCTGTCAAACGGGGATTGGCCCTCGGTATCGAGAATGCGACCGGCAAGAGGGTATCGACCGTTGAGTATTTCCTCCGCCACGAAGGAATCGACCGCCCTCAGATCCGTCGGTGCAACAACCACCCGGCTCACCCGGAAACGACCTGGCTGGAGAACACCCGGTGCCACTATCGCAGCCGCCTGCCGCAACCGTCGCCAGCCTTCGGCAACATGAAGCGTAATCAATCTGCCACGATCATTGATTCGCATACTGGTCCCTGTCACCGAATCATGATGATCCGGCTATTTCCGTGATCCCGACAGATTGCGAGCCGGAGATTCGGACTTCCCGGCACCGATCATCCGACGGCGCGAAATTGTAGCTCATAGCGTCAGGCGTGGCCCCCGCAGAGCCACCGATGGCATCCGCGCAGACTTCCCAACAGCTTTATTCAGATATTAGTTAAATTTTAGCAATGACACAGGCGTAGAAGCCGTCGACACCACCCTGCTCAGCAAGCATGGCGGGTGTTGTGCGAAACTCGCCCCTGGCAGTGATGGCCTCCTCGAGGCCCGGCCAGTCGGCCGGCTGCACCAGCTCAAGTTTTAAGCTCCGATCATCCATGAGAACACGATCGACCAGGTTCTCGCCCTCGGAAGGATCGATGGAACAGTTGGAAAACACGAGTCGACCACCGGGCTTGAGCAAGGTCACCGCATGACGCAGGAGCTTCTCCTGCAAGGCCGCGAGCTTGGCGATGTCAGCCGCGTCCTTCGTCCAAAGCACGTCGGGATGGCGGCGCGTGGTACCGGTGGACGAGCAGGGAGCATCCAGCAGAATCGCATCGAAGACGCCGCGATCGCTGATCTCAAGGAGGTTTACACAAAGGGTTTCGGCGGACAACCGCAGACGCGCCAGGTTGGCTTCGAGGCGCTTCAGCCGCGACGCTGATTGCTCGACGGCCAAGACGTTGCCGCCGGCAAGCACCAACTGAGCCGTTTTGCCGCCGGGTGCGGCGCAGAGATCAGCAACGCGTTTTCCAGTCAGGTCCCCAAACAGTTTGGCCGGGATGGCGGCGGCCACATCCTGCACCCACCAGGAACCGTCATCGAAACCATCGAGAGCGGTCACCGAGCCACGGAAGCGATCCAGGCGGACGGTACCATTGGGCATGAGCTGACCACCCAGCTTCTCCGCCCATGCAGCAGGATCCTGCTTGACTGTCAGGTCGATTGTCGGTGGAGCGAGCTGCGAGCTTGCGATCGCCAAGGCATGCTCCTCACCATACACCTCAGAAAGGCGTCGCATGAACCAGTCCGGCATGCAGGGGATTTCTTCGACGGCGGTGAGAAGTGATGCCTTCTCGCGCCCGATTCGCCTGAGGACAGCATTTACAAGCTTGGAAAAGCGCCGACTCCGCGGGTCACTGCTAGCCTGCTCCACTGCGAGATCCACGGCCGAATGATCCGGAACATCGAGATAAAGCATCTGCGCGGCAGCAACGACCAACAGGTGATGGAGAGACCGGGCACCCTCCGGCAAGGGTGTGTCCAGCAACTGGCCGATGATCGCTTCAATACGCGGCAGGTGGCGCAGGGCGCTCTGAAGGATCGCCTTGACGAGACCTCTGTCAGCGTCATTAAGCGCGAGGAACGCCGGGTTCCCATGTTCGGGATCAAGCATTCCATCGAGTGATGTCTTACGGTCGACGACGGCAGCAAGAAGTCGGCTCGCAGCGAGACGGGCCTCCAGTCCTGGTTTCAAAACCGGCCGAGACGAGGGTCCGCGATGCCCCTTGTTGCCATCCCTTATCTTCTTCTTCGGCTTGCCAGTCGGTGTGTCGTTCAAGACCATGGTCCCTTGGGTGGTTCGGCTTTGCCGCGTCCCCAACCCGTGGTCGGAACGGAACGCGCAATGCGCGTTGCCTTAACAGGGGGGGACGGCGGCGTCGATCCCCCGACCGAGATATCGGTCATCGCCAAAAGCGCCTCGATGCGGTTCCGGGTATTGGGATGCGTCGAGAAGAGATTGTCCATCCTCTGGCCATTCAAGGGATTGATGATGAACATGTGTGCTGTTGCAGGATTGCGCTCGGCTTCCTGGTTCTCGATCTGCGCGGCATCGCCGGCGATCTTCTGAAGCGCAGAAGCCAGCCAGCGCGGCTGGCCACAGATCTCGGCGCCACGACGGTCAGCCGCGTATTCGCGTGTCCGGCTGATCGCCATCTGGACCAGCATGGCCGCAAGTGGCGCCACGATCATGGCGATGATCACACCGATGAAACCAAAGGGATTGTTGCGATTGTCACGACCGCTCGAGAATAGGAAAGCGAAGTTCGACAGCATCGAAATCGCACCGGCGAGGGTCGCGGTGATGGTCATGGTAAGGGTGTCGCGATTCTCGATATGCGCCAGTTCATGCGCCATGACACCAGCGACTTCCTCCGGCGTCAAACGCTGCAGCAGGCCTGTCGAAGCGGCAACAGCCGCATTCTCTGGATTACGCCCAGTGGCAAATGCATTCGGCTGCGGGCTGTCGAAGACATAGACCTTGGGCATAGGCAGGCCTGCATTGCGGGCTAGGTCTCGCACCATTCCATAGAACTCCGGCGCTGTTCGTTCATCGACCTGTTGGGCCCGATAGGCCCGAAGCACCATCTTGTCGGAATTCCAATAGGAGAAGAAGTTCATGCCCGCCGCGATGACGAAGGCGATCATCATGCCGCTACGACCGCCGATCATGAAGCCGACGCCCATGAAAAGGGCAGTCATGAAGGCGAGCAGCATTGCGGTACGCATGGTATTCATGGGTCTTGCTCCTCCGGCAACGGCGAGACGGCTGATCTATTGCCGTTTCTGCATGTTGATTTAAAAAGCGGGCATCCCAATTTCAATGTTTGGACATGAAATGCCGTCCCAGCAGAGGTCGATATAATGTCAGAAGATCGTGAAGCCGAAGTCTCCCCTGGCGAACAGCCGCGAGAATTGAGCCCGGCTGCAAAACGAGCGCTTGCCGAGGCAGAAGAACGTCGACGCCGGGAAACAAGCCACAACATGCCACCTGAAGTCGGCGGGCGCGGTGGCGCGGATCCCGCGCGGTTTGGTGACTGGGAGATCAAGGGACGCGCTATCGATTTCTGAAAGGAATAATTGCCTATTGATGGGCGCCTGTTTGTGGAATATGTTCCTACCATGTTCCAGAACAAGCTGCTTGAGATCGGATTGCTGAGTTTATCTCTGGGGTTTTCCGTCCCAGCGCTGGCTGCCGATATGTTTGGGCCCGTGCAGGCCGATGTCGTTCGCGTCATTGATGGAGACACGGTTCTCGTCGATGCCAAGCCTTGGCCGAACCAGCGGATACGCACCTATGTTCGCTTGCGAGGCATCGATTCGGCCGAAATCAATTCGAGTTGTGCCGCCTTCCGCCAGTCGGCGCAGGAAGCAAAACAAGCTCTTCTGGCAATGATGATGGACCATCATACCGTCACGCTGACCGCCATCAGCGGTGACAAGTATTTCGGCAGGGTCGTTGCGACGCTGATGACGGAGAACGGCACCGATCTGGCGGAAGAACTGCTACAGCGGGGTCTTGCAGAGCCCTACCAGGGGAAACGGAAGGCGCGTCCAGTCTGCCCAGACTGAACACACGTCTCCAGGTTGAGAGCGGTTTCTGGACAGCCCAAGTGCGGAGCTGCTTTTCACCCCATGACCCGTGATCAAAACGCCCTGAATCGTTGTGTATTTTGTCTGCTTTTGGTGCCCGCATTGTTTCAGGCCCAGACAATTGCAGCGCAAGCAACAGAAACACAGATGGCGGCACGCACCTGCAAACAAGTGTCCAGTTGTGAGGAAGCAGTCGTCCTGTGGTGCAACGGCTACCGCATGGCCGACGCCGACAATGACGGCATCCCCTGCGAGAATGTCTGCTCCACGCAGCAGCAGGTGAATGAAATCCGCCGCTCCATTGGATGTTGAGGGCACCGGGAGCCTGGGTTGGCTCCCGGTGGAATCTTTTGATTTTAGGCGATCTTGTTCTGGCGATTGGCGATCAGGTCGTCGACAACAGCGGGATCGGCCAGTGTTGAGGTATCCCCCAGCGCGCCGAAATCATCTTCGGCGATCTTGCGCAGGATGCGGCGCATGATCTTGCCCGAGCGTGTCTTCGGAAGGCCTGGTGCGAACTGGATCTTGTCCGGCGTCGCGATTGGTCCGATTTCCGTACGGACATGTTTCACCAGATCGGCCCGGAGCGCATCATTGCCTTCGTGGCCAGACATCAGAGTGACGTAGCAGTATATGCCCTGCCCCTTGATGGAATGCGGATAACCCACCACCGCAGCTTCGGACACGAGATGGTGCGATACGAGGGCCGATTCGACTTCCGCAGTCCCAAGACGGTGACCCGAGACGTTGAGCACGTCGTCGACACGCCCGGTGATCCAGTAGTATCCATCTTCATCACGGCGGCAGCCATCACCGGTGAAATACTTGCCCTTATAAGTCGAAAAGTAGGTCTGCACGTAGCGGTCGTGGTCGCCGTAAACGGAACGCGCCTGGCCTGGCCAACTGTCGGTGATGCAGAGATTGCCGTCGGTGGCACCTTCGAGGACATTTCCTTCGTTATCCACCAGTTCTGGCTTCACACCAAAAAATGGCTTGGTCGCGGAACCTGGCTTCAGGGCCGTGGCACCGGGCAGCGGTGTGATCATGATGCCACCCGTTTCCGTCTGCCACCAGGTATCAACGACGGGTGACTTCTGCTCGCCGACGACGTTGTAATACCATTCCCACGCTTCCGGATTGATCGGCTCACCGACCGAACCGAGAAGGCGCAGCGACGAGCGGTCCGAACGCTTCACGAAGTCGTCGCCGGCGCCCATCAGCGAGCGGATGGCTGTCGGCGCCGTGTAGAAGATGTTGACCTTGTGCTTCTCGATTACTTCCCAGAACCGTCCCTGGTCAGGGAAGTTGGGAACGCCTTCAAACATCAGCGTCGTCGCGCAGTTCGAAAGCGGGCCATAGACGATGTAGGAATGGCCGGTGACCCAGCCGACATCGGCCGTGCACCAGTAGATGTCACCATCGTGATAGTCGAAGACATATTCATGCGTCATCGAGGCATAGACAAGATAGCCGCCCGTCGTGTGCATGACGCCCTTCGGTTTGCCGGTCGAGCCAGAGGTGTAGAGGATGAACAGCGGATCTTCCGCCTTCATCTTCACCGGCGGGCATTCGGCCTTGACCGTATGCACTTCCTGGTGATGCCAGATGTCGCGGCCCGGTGCCCAGCCGATCTTGCCGCCGGTGCGGCGCACGACCAGAACCTTGTTGACGATGACATATTGCTTGGCGGCGATATCGATCGCGATGTCAGTGTTTTCCTTGAGGGGCACCGGCTTTCCGCCGCGCACGCCTTCGTCGCAAGTGATCACAAAGGTCGACTCACAGTCGACGATACGACCGGCGAGCGCTTCCGGCGAGAAGCCTCCAAAAACAACCGAATGGATGGCGCCGATACGGGCGCAAGCCAGCATCGCATAGGTCGCTTCCGGAATCATCGGCATGTAGATGGTGACGCGGTCACCCTTCTTGACGCCGTGCTTTTTCAGGACGTTCGCCATGCGGCAAACATGCTCGTAAAGCTCGTTATAGGTGATCTTCTTGTCGATATAGGGATTGTCACCTTCCCAGATGATGGCGGTGCGTTCGCCATGCGTCTTCAGGTGACGGTCGATGCAGTTGTAGGAGACGTTAGTCAGACCATCCTCAAACCACTTCACCGGGACCTTGCCCTTGAAGGAGGTGTTCTTGACCTTCGTATAAGGCTTGAACCAGTCGATACGCTTGCCATGCTTTCCCCAGAACTTCTCTGGGTCTTCGATGCTCTCCTGATACCATTTCTGGTACTTGTCATCGTCGATAAGGGCGCGGACTTTTGCCGATTTCAGCACCGGATAGGTTTTGGCTGACATGAATTCCTCCTCATGTTGACGGGCCACTACTGGCGACCAGGACCGTCCTCCCCGGCCTATCGCCGACATTCATAGCAGGTGAAAAATGGCCAGCAATTAGACAAAGGTCATTCGTGACTTCGCGAATTGCAATTTCGTTACATAATCGCTATAAGGACGCCGAATTCCCGGAAATAGTGGTTTAAACCCACGGCTCGCGACAACCGGCGCGGACCCTCAGAAGGATTGTATCCATGGCCCAGACACTGCTCATGCCGAAGGCGACCGCTGTATGGCTCGTCGACAATACCGCGCTGTCATTCGACCAGATCGCGCAGTTCTGCAAACTGCACCCGCTTGAGGTGAAGGCGATTGCGGACGGCGAAGCAGCGCAGGGCATCAAGGGTCTGGACCCGATCGCGACCGGCCAGCTCTCGCGTGACGAGATCGCCCGCGCCGAAAAGGACGTGAACTACAAGCTCAAGATCTCCGAGCCGAAGGTTCGCGTGCCGGACTCGAAGCGCCGCGGCCCGCGTTACACCCCGGTTTCGAAGCGCCAGGATCGCCCGAATGCCATTCTCTGGCTGGTTCGCAACCATGCTGAACTGAAGGACGCCCAGATTTCCCGTCTCGTCGGCACCACCAAGTCGACGATCGAGCAGATCCGTGACCGCACCCACTGGAATTCTGCCAATCTGACGCCAATGGATCCTGTGACGCTCGGCCTCTGCAGCCAGATCGACCTCGACCTGGAAGTCGAAAAGGCCTCCAAGGGCCGTCCGCTGCCGACCGCTGCCGAACTCGGCGCGACCTTGCAGTCTGCAAGCGAAACCGAGAATGTCGGTTTCAGCTATGAGCGCGAGGAAGAGAAGGAAATTGACGCAAACGCCGTCTTCGCCAAGCTCCAGTCGCTGAAGTCCGACCGTCGCAACGACGACGAAGACGATCAGTACTGAGCTGCCTGATCGACGAATTCAGCCCCGGCCGCCCATGGCAGCCGGGGTTTTTTATTGTCTCGAATTCAGGTCACACGATCACAGCTGTCTTCGCGACGGCAGGAACCTGACCATGCGCTTGCAAGACGGAGGTGATCTCGTCGAGGATCGCGGGATCGTCGATGGTCGCCGGCATCTTCCAGGGCAGACCATCGGCGATCTTCTGCATGGTGCCACGCAGGATCTTGCCTGAACGCGTTTTCGGCAGACGATCTACCATCAACACCATCTTGAAGGCAGCCACCGGGCCGATCTCGTCCCGCACCAGCTGAACGACTTCCTTGGAGATCAGGGCATGGTCGCGGTGGACGTTTTTCTTCAACACGAGGAAGCCGCAGGGGATCTGGCCCTTGAGGTCGTCGGCGATACCGATGACAGCGCATTCGGCCACATCGGGATGCATGGCGCAGACTTCTTCCATCCCGCCGGTCGAGAGGCGGTGGCCCGCGCAATTGATGATGTCGTCGGTGCGGGCCATAACGAAGACATAACCGTCCTCGTCGATCACTCCGGCATCAGCCGTCTTGTAGTAGCCGGGGAATTCTTCGAGGCACGAGGTCCGGAAACGTTCGTCGGCATTCCAGAAGGTAACCAGGCAACCCGGGGGTAGGGGCAGCTTTGCAACGATATTGCCGAGCGTGCCAGGGGCCACCGGATGGCCGGCATCATCGAGAACATCGAGCGCATAGCCGGGCATAGCCTTGGTCGGTGATCCGTGTTTCACGGGAAGCAGTCCAAGACCCGCCGGGTTGGCGGCGATGGCCCAGCCGGTCTCCGTCTGCCACCAATGATCGATAACAGGAATTTTGAGGATCCGCTCCGCCCATTTCAGGGTTTCCGGGTCCGCCCGCTCGCCTGCAAGAAACAGGGCGCGCAACCCGGATAGGTCATAGCGGGCGACATGGTCGCCTTCGGGATCGTCGCGACGGATCGCGCGGAATGCCGTCGGAGCAGTGAACAGCACTTTGACGTCATGATCGCTCACCACGCGCCAGAAGGTGCCAGCGTCCGGTGTACCCACGGGCTTGCCTTCGAAGATGACTGTCGCGTTGCCAGCCAGCAGCGGGCCATAGACGATGTAGGAATGCCCGACAACCCAACCGATATCCGATGCCGCCCAGAAGACCTCACCCGGCTTGACGCCATAGACATTCTTCATGGTCCAGTTGAGGGCGACCATGTGACCGCCATTGTCGCGCACAACGCCTTTGGGTTGGCCCGTCGTCCCGGATGTGTAGAGGATATAGAGCGGATCGGTTGCCGCCACTGGCACGCAATCGACTTTGGTCCCGTTGACCTTTTCCTGCTCGATCGCCTGGGCGAGATCCACATCGCCGTGCTCATAGCGCAACGGCGCATGATATTGGTCACGCTGCAGGATAAGGCAGAAATCGGGTTTGACCTTGGCCATGTCAATCGCCTGGTCGAGCAGTGGCTTGTAGGGAACGATACGCCCCGGCTCCAGACCGCAGCTCGCGCCGATCACGACCTTGGCCCCGGAATCATCGATACGCGTGGCAAGCTCGTGCGCCGCAAATCCGCCAAAGACCACGGAATGCACGGCACCGATGCGCGCGCATGCGAGCATGGAGAAGACGGCTTCGGGGATCATCGGCATATAGATGATGACGCGATCACCCTTGCCGACGCCATGATTGCGCAGCACGGCGGCAATCGCCGAGACCTCGATCAACACGTCATCATAGCTATAGCGGGCCGTCTGCCCGGTCATCGGACTATCATAGATGACCGCGGTCTCCGCCCCGCGTCCTGTCTCAATGTGGCGGTCGATGCAGTTGAAGCAGGTATTGGTCTCACCACCGGAAAACCAGCGACCGTAGCTGCCTTGTGAAGGATCGAAGACGACCTCCGGCGCTTTGTACCAATGGATCTCCTCCGCCACGCCGCCCCAAAAGCCCTCCGGGTTGGCCCTCCAGGAATCATAGATGTCCTGATAACTGTCGCGCATGTCGATCCTCCCATGACAACGCTTCGGCTTTCGCCTTTGCCGTCATGTTAGGATCGACGAAGAGAGGAGGGAAGAGAGACCAAAGCGCTATGCCGAAGGTCTAAGGCGACTTAACGTGTGCCAAAAATCGCCGAACCGACACGCACACTGGTTGCCCCGAAGCCGATGGCGGTCTCGAAATCACCCGACATGCCCATCGACAACTTCTCGAGACCGTTTTCGCCGGCAAGCTTTGCAAGCAATGCAAAATGCGGGCCCGGGTTTTCATCGACCGGCGGGATGCACATGAGCCCCTCGATCTGCATTCCCAGTTCATCCCGGCAGAGCGCGACGAACGCTGCCACATCGTCGGGCGCGATCCCGGCCTTCTGCGGTTCAAGCCCCGTGTTGACCTGAATGTAGAAGCGAATGCTGCGCCCCTGCTGTTTCACTTCCTCTGCAAGTGCATGCGCGATTTTCTCGCGATCGACAGTCTCGACGACATCAAAAAACGCCACGGCATCGGCGGCCTTGTTCGACTGAAGGGGGCCGATGAGATGCAATTCGATGGTAGGTGTTTCGGCCTTCAAGGCTGGCCATTTGCCCTGCGCTTCCTGCACCCGGTTTTCACCGAACACGCGCTGTCCCGCTTCGATCGTCGGCCTGATATGCTCTGCATCGAAGGTTTTCGACACAGCAACGAGCGAAACCGAATCCGGCTCACGACCTGCTTCTTCAGCTGCCTTCGCGATTTTGTCCCGAACGTCCTGAAGCCGCTCTTCAACTGACATGCCAAACCCTCGTTTTGATCTGCTCGATATCTGGCGTCACCAGAACTTTCTGCAAGGGGTTAATCGCAGCCTTAGACGATGGCAAGCGTAGGCGCGGAAAGCCCGCGCGAATGCCTCAAAAACTTGACGCTTGGCCGGTTTCATGATGAAGGTCGGCCCTCTCTTTTTGATGCTATTCCCGGAAATGCAATCCATGGCTACCGAACGTTACAATCCGCGCGACGCCGAGCCCCGTTGGCAGGTGAAATGGTCCGAAGACAAAGTCTTCGAGACGGACAATGCTGATCCGCGCGAGAAATACTACGTCCTCGAGATGTTCCCCTATCCGTCGGGACGCATCCATATGGGCCATGTCCGCAACTATGCGATGGGCGACGTTGTGGCTCGTTACAAGCGTGCCCGCGGCTACAACGTTCTGCACCCGATGGGCTGGGACGCCTTCGGCATGCCGGCGGAGAACGCCGCGATGAAAAACAAGGTCCACCCCAAGGCCTGGACCTATGAAAACATTGCCACCATGCGTGGTCAGCTGAAGTCAATGGGCCTGTCGCTCGACTGGTCGCGCGAATTTGCGACCTGTGACGTCGACTACTACCACCGTCAGCAGCACCTCTTCCTGGATTTCCTGGAAAAGGGCCTGGTCTATCGCAAGAACTCCAAGGTCAACTGGGACCCCGAGGATATGACGGTGCTCGCCAACGAGCAGGTCATCGACGGTCGCGGCTGGCGCTCGGGTGCACTGGTCGAACAGCGCGAACTGACGCAGTGGTTCTTCAAGATCACCGATTTCAGCCAGGATCTGCTCGACGCGCTCGATGAGCTCGACCAGTGGCCGGAAAAGGTTCGGCTGATGCAGAAGAACTGGATCGGCCGTTCTGAAGGCATGGCTGTACGTTGGGAAGTGGCGTCCGGCAGCGAAGCCGGCGAGGTGACCGTCTACACGACGCGGCCCGATACCCTGTTCGGTGCGTCGTTCTTAGCGATCGCCGCTAATCATCCGATGGCGAAAGAAGCGGCAGCCCGTGACGAAGCCGTTGACGCTTTCTGCCAGGAATGCCGTCATGCCGGCACGTCGCTCGCGGCCCTCGAAACCGCCGAGAAGAGGGGCATCGATACCGGTATCCGTGTGAAGCACCCGCTCGATCCGAGCTGGGAACTGCCGGTCTATGTCGCGAACTTCGTCCTGATGGAATACGGCACGGGCGCCATCTTCGGCTGCCCCTCCGGCGACCAGCGCGACCTGGATTTCGCCCGCAAGTATGACTTGCCGGTGGTTCCGGTCGTCATGCCGAAGGACAGCGACGCCGCAACCTTTGAGATCGGCGATACCGCGTTTACCGATGACGGCGTGATGATCAATTCGCGCTTCCTGGATGGCATGACCACGACGGAAGCCTTTGAGGAAGTGGCCAAGCGCCTGTCCTCGGAACAGCTGAATGGCGCGCCGCAAGGCGAACGCAAGGTCAACTTCCGCCTGCGCGACTGGGGCATTTCCCGCCAGCGCTATTGGGGCTGCCCGATCCCGGTCATTCACTGCGACGATTGCGGCGTCGTGCCCGTGCCGAAGAAGGATCTGCCGGTGAAGCTGCCTGACGACGTCAGCTTCGACAAGCCGGGCAATCCGCTCGACCGTCATCCGACCTGGCGCCACGTTGCCTGCCCGTGCTGCGGCAAGGACGCCCGTCGCGAGACGGATACGATGGATACCTTCGTCGACTCGAGCTGGTATTTCGCCCGCTTCACCGCACCCTGGGAAGACAATCCGACGGATCCGGCCGTTGCCAATCACTGGCTGCCCGTCGACCAATATATCGGCGGCATCGAGCATGCGATCCTGCATCTTCTCTATTCGCGCTTCTTCACGCGCGCCATGCGCGAAACCGGTCATCTTGACCTGAAGGAGCCCTTCAAGGGTCTGTTCACCCAGGGCATGGTCGTCCATGAGACCTATAGCATCGGCGAAGGTCTGACGCGCGAATGGGTTGCCCCTGTCGATCTCAGGATCGAGGAGACCGACGGCGCCCGTCGGGCTTTCCTCCTGAGCAATGGCCAGGAAGCCAGGATCGGCTCGATCGAGAAGATGTCGAAGTCTAAGAAGAATGTCGTCGATCCCGATGACATCATCGGCTCCTACGGCGCGGATACAGCGCGCTTCTTCGTGCTGTCCGACTCCCCTCCGGATCGTGACGTCATCTGGTCGGAATCCGGTGTCGAAGGCGCCCATCGCTTTGTCCAGCGCGTCTGGCGCCTGGTTTCCGAAGCAGCGGAGAGGCTGAAGTCTGTGAAGCCGGTTCCGGCTCAGGAGGGCGATGGTCTCGCGGTTTCCCAGATCGCTCACAGGACTTTGAAGGCTGTTCAGGCGGACCTCGACAAGCTCGCCTTCAACAAGGCGATTGCCCGTATCTACGAATTGGTCAACAGTCTTGCAGGGCCTTTGGCAAATGTTGCAGCCGGGCAGGGCGATGCAACATACGTGGCAGCAGTGCGCAATGCGGCTGAGATCCTTGTCCAACTGATTGCACCCATGACCCCGCATCTGGCGGAAGAATGCTGGTCGGTCCTGGGCAATGGCGGCCTCGTTGCCAAGGCCGACTGGCCGCAATTCGAGGAGACACTGGTCGCAGAGAACGAGGTCGTTTTGCCCGTTCAGATCAACGGCAAGAAGCGTGCGGAATTGACAATCGCACGCGACGCAGACCAGAATGCCGTAAAGGAAGCTGTTTTGGCTCTCGACGCCGTGAAGGCCGCTCTCAACGGCCAGGCTCCGAAGAAGATCATCGTCGTCCCGCTAAGGATCGTGAATATTGTCCTCTGAACTCAAGCCATCCACGGTGCTTCGGCGCTCGCTTCTGATCGGAGCCGCGCTTCTTCTGGCAGGTTGCCAGGCACGTCCCCTGTATCAGGACACGAATGGTGAGACACGCGGCGCGCTCGCGGCGATTGCCTATTCCGAGGCGACTGACCGCGTCGGCCTGGAAACCCGTAACCGCCTGATTTTCCTGACAAGCGGTGGAGACGAAACCAAGACACCGGAGTACCGGGTTGACCTCACCGTGAGCAGTTCGGTGTCGGGCGTGCTTCTGGAAAAGGGGGCGGACACGCCGAATTCCGGCCGTGCCGTTGCAACCGGCAGCTACACGCTGAAGCGGATATCGGACGACACCGTGCTGAAAACGGGACGTCGGCAGACGGTCGCATTGTTCGACTATCCAAGACAGGAGTTCGCAAAGCTGCGCGCCGTACGGGACGCCGAGGATCGTGCAGCACGCGAATTGGCCGAACTCATCTATGCGGACCTTTCCATGGCGCTTGGTCGCTGAAGGCGATCATGGCGGAGATCAAGTCTCACGAGTTTGAAGGATTTCTTCAAAAGTCTGCCCGACATTATCGGCTCTTCGTCATCTACGGGCCAGACCGTGGTCTCGTGGCAGAACGTGCAGCGCAGATAGCAAAGACGACCGGTGTCGATCTCAGCGATGGTTTTGCACTGATCCGCCTGGACATCGGCGATATCCAGGCAGACCCTGGGCGCCTTATCGATGAGGTGAACGCCTTCGGTTTGTTCGGTGGAGAGAAACTGATCTGGATCCGTGGCGCGGCCAATGAAAAACAACTGGTCGACGGTCTATCCCATCTCGCGACACATGCACCAGAAGGAAGCTATGTGCTGATCGAGGCCGGCGACCTGAAAAAGGGCTCCGCTCTCCGCAAGGTCGCCGAATCCGAGCGCAGCATCGCCTGCATCCCCTGCTATCAGGACGATGCCCGGGCTTTAAGTGCCCTCATCGATGCAGAAATGGCCGCAAGCAACTTGAGGATCACGCCAGCGGCGCGAGAGCTGCTGCTGGAGTCCATCGGTGGTGATCGAATCGCGTCCCGCAACGAGATACAGAAGCTGATCCTCTACTGCCTCAAGGATCAACTGGTCGATGACCAGCACGTGTTGGATATCGTGGGCGACGCCAGTGCCGTCTCTACCGATGAAGTCGTGGATGCCGTTCTGGGTGGTGATCCCGATGGCTTCCTCCATGCCATACAGAAAGTCATTGCATCCAAGACGGCAGTCTTCCTTGTGCTCCAGGGAACAATGAAGCAGCTGCAACTTCTGGAAACCATGCGTCTGGAGATGGAGGAACGACAGCAACAGGCGGGGCAGGTCATGCAGACGCTCGGGCGTGGGATCCATTTCAAACGCAAACCCATCATCGAGAAAGCGTTACGGAACTGGAACAGTTCGGACATCGCGCGCGAGACCGCGAGGCTGAATGCGGCGATCCTTCAAACCCGCCAGAATGCAGCGCTGGAAGACAACACTGCCATCCAAACACTGCTTGCAACAACCTTGCAGTCCGCCCGGCGAAATCGCAGTGCCTAACGAGCCTCGAGCAGGCGGCAAATCTCTTCCAACTGGTCCAAGGTCTTGTAATTGATCCTCAGCTGACCGCCGCCACCTTTGTGTGTTATGGATACGGACAGGCCGAGCCGGTCGGAGAGGCTCCGCTCAAGGGCAACCGTATCTGAATCTTTTACATCGCGGATTTCCGCAGGCGCAGGAGAACTTTGTGCCTTGATATGGTTCTGCGCCAGCTTTTCGGCATCGCGAACCGACAGACCCTTCTGCGCAATTGTCTTAGCAAGTGTCACAGGGTCCGGTGTCGAGACCAAGGCGCGGGCATGACCAGCCGAAAGACTGCCATCCGCCAGCATGTCGCGAACGGGGTCCGGCAACTTCAGCAGGCGCAGGCTGTTGGCAACATGGCTGCGGCTTTTCCCGATGATTTCACCGAGGTCATTCTGTGTATATCCGTGCTCTGCGATCAGCTGCTCATAACCCAGAGCCTCTTCAAGAGGATTGAGATCAGCTCGCTGCACGTTTTCAACGATAGCCAGTTCCAGCGCTGTGCGATCATCGACGTCCCGGACAATGACAGGGATCTGCACCAGGCCGGCCAGTTGCGCAGCGCGCCAGCGCCGTTCACCGGCGATGATCTCATATCGATCAGCACCGATTGTTCGAACCACAACCGGCTGCACGATGCCGTGCTGGCGAATTGAACCAGCGAGATCCTGAAGCTCCGCCTCATCGAAATAGCGACGCGGGTTCTTCGGGCTGCGGGCAACGAACTCGATCGGTACAGTACGATCCGGATTGACGCTCGAACGCGCTTCCCCGGCCGGAACGGGCTGATCCATCTCTCCGATCAAAGCCGCCAGACCACGTCCGAGGCGTCGTTTCGATACGTCTTCGCTCATACTCACACCCTTGTACGAAGATTAGGCTGCTTTTCGCTGCCGTTCACGCTGAATGACCTCTGAGGCCAATTGCAGATAGGCCTGGCTACCCGCGCATTTGAGATCATAAAGAATAGCCGGCTTACCATAGGATGGCGCCTCAGAAACTCGGACATTCCGTGGTATGAGGGTCGCGTAAACCTTCTCGCCGAGATGTTCACGAACGTCGCTTACCACCTGCTGCGCCAGATTGTTGCGCGAGTCAAACATCGTCAGGACGATCCCTTGGATATCGAGTGTCGGATTGACGGTCTGCCGGACCTGATTGATGGTCTCGAGCAACTGACTGAGCCCCTCCAACGCGAAAAATTCACACTGCAGCGGTACGAGAACCGAATGTGCGGCGGCCATCGCATTCATCGTCAGAAGGTTGAAGGAGGGGGGGCAGTCCAACAACACGTAGCTGTAGGCCCGCGCGTCATCGAGATTGAGCGCCTTGCGCAGACGGAACACCCGGTCAGCCTGTTGTGAAATTTCCATTTCGAACCCAAGCAGGTCCATCGTCGAGGGGACGATGGACAGGTTCGGTACCGCAGTTTCCAGCGCCGTCTCGGTGATCGAATGAGAGCCGATCAAGACATCGTAGGACGACAGATGTCGATCGCGCCGATCAATACCAAGTCCGGTGCTGGCATTACCCTGGGGGTCGAGATCGACAATCAACACCTTCTCGCCGATCGCCGCAAGGGCTGTAGCGAGATTGATGGCCGTCGTGGTCTTTCCCACACCGCCCTTCTGATTGGCGATGGTAATGATACGGTTCTTTTCGAGACTCATTTGGCACCCGAAGCGTTAAACCCTGCGTGTCAGCGAGGTGATCTCCAGGATCACGGAATCTTCCTCGACCACGCTTTGGTGTTTTATCAGATCGAAGTCCCAGCGACCACGCGCTTTATCGATCTCTGTTTGGTAATCCCGCCCTTTATGGAAGAGCATTTTGAGCTTGTCATTCTTCTCAGCCCATGGACGGGCGTAATCGAACAGAAGATCGAGCTCCGCCAGTGCGCGGGCGGATATGCAATCGGGTGCCGGCAGATTTTTAGCGGCGTCTTCGATCCGCAGTGGATGAACGGATCCTCGTCCCCCAGTCTCGGTGATGGCCATACGCAGGAAGCTGCACTTTTTGTGATTGCTCTCCACAAGGTCAACCCAGCCATCCTCGGTCTCTGCCAGGACGATCGCCATGATTATCCCCGGAAAACCGCCGCCACTGCCGAGGTCGATCCAGCGGCCAGGCAAGGGTGAGATGTTTCGGAGTTGTAATGAATCCGAGATGTGGCGCGACCATAGCTGTTCCGTTGTCGATGGCGCGACGAGATTTATCTTCGCCGACCATTTCAGAAACAGATTTGCGAATTTTTCTAGTCGTTCCTGCGTTTCACGTGAAACAGTAATTCCAGGCGATGTGGTAGAGAGCATTCTCATCAAGACGCCAACCTCGAATTCGTTGTCTTACGAAGGTGACCAACCAGCAGCGCGACGGCAGCCGGCGTCATCCCCTCAATCCCCGATGCCTGCGCCACATTGTGTGGCCGAAGTGCGCTGAGTTTCCCCTTCAACTCGTTGGATAAACCGGACAACGACGAATAGTCGAAATCCACGGGGATCGCACGCTCTTCCTCTGCACGAACACTCTGGATGTCAGCACTCTGCCGTTCCAGGTAGATCTCATAGAGGCAATCAATCGAAACGGCATCGGAGATTTTCTCATCACATGACGCAAGATCAGGCCATACCTTCACAACGTCGGACCAGGAAACGTCTGGATAAGCCAGGATCTCGCGCGCCGACCTCCGACGGCCGTCCTGGTTGACCGAAACTCCCGCAGCAGCCATTTCGTTTGGCGAACAAACCAAGCTACCCAGCGCCTCAAACAGATCAAGGCGCTGCTGCTGATAATCAAGAAATTTGGCCCGACGCTCAGAGCCAACACACCCCAGCCTGATACCAAGAGGAGTCAATCTCATGTCAGCGTTATCGGCCCGGAGAGACAACCGATACTCGGCGCGCGAGGTGAACATCCGATAGGGTTCTGCGACACCGCGAGACGTCAGATCGTCGATCATCACCCCGATATAGGACTCGGTCCGGCTGAAGACTGTCGGCACCGAGCCAGCGGCAAAGAGCGCTGCATTCAAACCGGCGACCAGCCCCTGCGCACCAGCTTCCTCGTATCCGGTTGTGCCATTGATTTGACCGGCAAGGTACAGTCCCCTCGTCGTCTTGACGCTGAGCGTCAAGTCCAGTTGCTGGGGATCAACATAATCGTATTCGATCGCATAACCGGCTTGCAGGATGCGAACGTCTTCGAGGCCAGGGATCGATCGTATGAAGGCTTCCTGAACCTCCTCCGGAAGCGACGTGGAGATACCATTTGGATAGACTGTGTCGTCATCCAACCCTTCCGGCTCAAGAAAGATCTGATGCCCGTCACGGTCACCGAAACGATTGATCTTGTCCTCGATTGAGGGGCAGTAACGTGGGCCCACTCCTTCGATCTTCCCCGAATACATGGCGGAACGATGAATATTCTCTCGAATGATCTCGTGGGTCTTTGAGGTCGTCCGCGTGATTGCGCAGGCAATCTGGGGCGTGGTGATCCGATCCGTCATGAATGAGAAAGGTATTGGATCAACATCCGCTTCTTGCTTCTCCAAGGCGTCCCAACGGATACTCCCGCGATCTAGGCGCGCAGGCGTCCCCGTCTTCAATCGCCCCAAAGTCAGTCCAAGGGCACTAAGATCTCCGCTAAGACCAAGGGCAGGGGCTTCGCCGACCCGTCCCGCAGGGATCTGCCGATCACCAATATGGATGAGACCGTTTAGAAACGTACCCGTAGTCAGAACCACGGCTCTCGCGATCAGCTGCGAACCATCCTGGAGGCGTATACCATTAATTTCGCTACCGACTCGAATGAGACCGGTTACACCGCCTTCAACGATGCTGAGGTTGGGTATATCTTTCAGGTACCGTTGAACGGCATTTTTGTATAGGTTCCGATCCGCTTGTGTGCGGGGACCCCAGACGGCTGGGCCCTTTTTGCGATTGAGCATACGGAACTGAATGCCACCATCGTCTGCCGCCCTGCCCATCAATCCATCGAGAGCATCGATCTCGCGAACGAGATGCCCCTTACCCAGGCCCCCAATCGCCGGGTTGCAAGACATCACGCCGATAGTGTCTGTACGGTGGGTTACAAGAGCGGTTTGCGCGCCCATACGGGCCGCAGCAGCGGCAGCTTCCGTACCTGCGTGGCCACCGCCAACAACGATGACGTCAAAAAACGTCCCAGACATGTTTCTATCCACCCTGTTTCACGTGAATCACTTGCCGACACAGAATTCGGAGAAAATTTTGCCCAAAAGCATTTCGGTATCGATACGACCCGTGACGCGCGCCAGCTCGACAGATGCCAGGCGCAAGTCCTCTGCGCGTAATTCCAGAGGCTTGAACTCACCCTGAAGGGCAGAGCCGAGGAAACCAGAAGCGGAGCGCAGGCGCTGTGCATGCCTCAAACGACTTGGAATTGCAAGACTACTGACGTCAGTACGCTTCTTGACGCAGTCCAGTAGGTAATCTCTCAACTCATCCAACCCACGTTCATCCACCGTGGACACGACAAAATCACAACCGTGCAGGGAAGCCGCTTCCGGTTCAACGAGATCGACTTTGGTGCCTATCCTTGTCGCTGGACCAATGAGCTGTGACACCTGGTCCGGCGCCTGAGAGAGGTCGATGAGCTCGAGGACAAGGTCGGCACCCTCGACCGTGCGAAGTGCGCGACGGATACCCTCTTGCTCGACAAGGTCGCCTGTTTCACGGACGCCTGCTGTATCGTAGAGATCGAACTTGTATCCGCAGATGTCCAGTTCGCAATGCACCACATCACGCGTTGTGCCGGCGATCGGTGTGACTATAGCGACATCACGGCCGGCCAGCGCATTCATCAGGCTCGATTTGCCGACATTCGGACGCCCGGCGAGCGCCACCTTGAAGCCATCACGAATGATCTCGCCTGCCCGAAGGTCATCAAGTACCCGATCGACTTCTTCTTTCAGTTCCGAGACGCCAACCCAAACCCGATCGGAAACGGACCCGGGAATATCACCTTCGTCACTGAAATCCAATTCCGCCTCGAGCATGGAACGAGCCACGATCAGCTTCTCCCTCCAACCCTCGTAGACAGCGGAAAGTCGACCACCAGCTTGCTCGCTGGCCAACCGGCGCTGCATCTCCGTTTCAGCCGCCAGAAGATCTGCAAGACCTTCGACCTCTACGAGGTCCATCTTGCCGTTGGCGAAAGCACGTTTCGAGAATTCACCAGCTTCCGCCAGCCGTGACTGAGGGAATCCGGCTAAGCAATGGAGAACTGCATTGACGACAGCGCGTCCTCCATGAAGCTGGAACTCGGCACAATCTTCACCTGTGAAGGAGTGGGGGCCCGCAAAAAACAAAACAAGTCCCTGGTCGAGCACCTGTCCATCTACGGACCGGATAGAACGTAAGGTAGCCACACGTGTTTGTGGCAATCCGCCTGCCATCGTTTCCACAATGGCACGGCAGACAGGGCCGCTGATCCTGATAACGGCAACACCTGAAGGTAGGCCGCCCGAAGCAAGCGCAAAGATGGTATCGGATGGAGTACTCGTCACATCGCTCCTCCGCGCTGCCTAAGGAGCCCCGGCCACAGCCGGAACCCGTCAGGTGTTCATGGAGTCGAAGAAATCGCCGTTATTCTTGGTTTGCTTCAGTTTGTCGATCAAGAATTCGATCGCATCCGTGGTGCCCATCGGAGCAAGAATGCGGCGCAGGACGAAGATCTTCTGGAGGTCCTGCCGTGGCACGAGCAAATCTTCCTTACGTGTACCGGACTTCAGGATGTCCATCGCCGGGAAGATGCGCTTATCCGCAACCTTCCGGTCCAGCACGATTTCGGAGTTGCCGGTGCCCTTGAACTCTTCGAAGATGACTTCATCCATACGGCTGCCCGTATCGATCAAGGCTGTCGCGATGATGGTGAGCGAGCCACCTTCTTCGATGTTACGTGCGGCACCAAAGAAGCGTTTCGGACGCTGCAGCGCATTGGCGTCGACACCACCGGTCAGAACCTTGCCCGAAGAGGGAACAACGGTGTTGTAGGCACGACCGAGACGCGTGATCGAATCGAGCAGAATAACCACGTCGCGGCCATGTTCCACCAGACGCTTTGCCTTCTCGATCACCATCTCGGCGACCTGCACGTGACGAACAGCCGGTTCGTCGAAGGTCGACGATACGACTTCACCACGAACGGAACGCTGCATGTCCGTGACTTCTTCAGGACGTTCGTCAATCAGAAGCACGATCAGATAACATTCCGGGTGATTTGCCGTAATGGAATGGGCGATATTCTGTAGGAGTACAGTCTTACCTGTACGCGGCGGCGCGACGATCAGTCCGCGCTGACCCTTGCCGAGTGGTGCGACCAAGTCGATGACACGGGCAGACAGATCTTTCGACGTGGGAACATCGAGTTCCATCTTGAAGCGCTCATTGGGATAGAGCGGCGTCAGGTTGTCGAAATGAACCTTGTGACGGATCTTCTCGGGATCCTCGAAATTGATCGTGTTGACCTTCAGAAGCGCGAAATAGCGCTCGCCTTCCTTCGGACCACGAATCGGACCCTCAACCGTGTCTCCGGTCTTCAAGGAGAACCGTCGAATCTGGGAGGGCGAAATATAGATATCGTCCGGGCCTGGCAGATAATTCGCGTTTGCAGAGCGCAGGAAACCGAAGCCGTCCTGCAGGACTTCCACGACACCCTCACCGATGATCTCGACGTCCTGGCTCGCCAGCATCTTCAGGATCGCAAACATCAGCTCCTGCTTGCGCATGGTGCTCGCGTTCTCGACTTCGAGCGATTCGGCAAAGGTCAGGAGATCGGTCGGCGATTTGCTTTTGAGTTCTTGTAGCTTCATTTCAGCCATGAAGAGGGACCACGTCAGATAGAATTTTGAAGGGGAGCGGCGAGCTGGTGGAATTCGGTACGATCGCGAAGGCCGCAAATGACTGAATATTACGCAAGCCAATAGAGGAGGTGGCGCGAAAATAGCGACTCGTGGATTCGACCGCAAGCGAAAAGCCCTCGCTTGCGAAAATAAAGCGATCTCTCGAAAATCTTAAAAGGGTTTCACGACGGCAAGCACGACGATCACGATCATCAGCAAGGTCGGCGCTTCGTTCATCATTCGCCAGTAGCGCGGTGTCCGGATGTAATCCCCACGCCCGAACGCCTTGACCGCCTTGGAGAAATATCCATGGACGCCAGACAGCACGACCACTGCGAGGATCTTGGCGTGTAGCCATCCGCCCTGGAAGGCGAACACCTGCCAGGCGAGATAGAGCCCAAGGATCCAGGATACCACCATGGCCGGATTCATGATCACGCGCATCAACCGAGCCTCCATCACGGCAAAGGTCTGCGCCTGCTCCGACGCCGGATCACAATCACAATGGTAGATGAAAAGGCGCGGAAGGTAGAGCAGGCCGGCCATCCAGGAAATGATGGCAATGACATGCAGCGCCTTGATCCAGGGATATGCCTGGTCGGGTCCTGCAAGCATGATACCGCCACCGATCACCGCAAAGAAGCCAAGGGCCATCGCCGCTTTCCGCGCTGCTCTGGCACCCGGGTTGACGTCAATTTGTCTTTCCATCATCTCACCGGAAACTACGCACCTGGGTGACCAGATCCGTCACATGAGCAGGATTCGCCTGAGGCGTGATTCCGTGTCCAAGATTGAAGATCAATGGACCATGGCCAAGTGCCTGGAGAATGGCATCAATTCCCTCACTCAGGGCGGAACCGCCTGCTACAACCCGCATCGGATCGAGATTGCCCTGTACCGGACCATCCTTCTGCAGCTCCACGGCAAAACTCAGAGGCACTGACCAGTCTAGACCGATCGCGTCAGCACCTGTCTTTCGGCGGTACTGCTTCAGCAAGATCCCAGCGCCCTTTGCAAACGCGATGACCCTGGCATGCGGTCGACGCGACTTGACCGATTCGATGATGCGCCGTACCGGCTCAACTGCATAGGCTTCGAACTCAGCCTCGCCGAGAACACCTGCCCAGGAGTCGAAGATCTGGACAGCATCAGCGCCAGCGTCGATCTGCGCCACGAGATACTCAGCCGAAATATCGGCAAGAACATCGAGAAGCCTTCGAAACGCCTGCGGATGTCGATAGGCGAAAAGTCTGGCCGGAGCCTGATCAGGCGTCCCATGGCCGGCAATCATGTAAGTCGCAACGGTCCAGGGTGCCCCACAGAAACCGAGAAGCGTCGTCTCCTGAGGCAATTCCCTGCGCAGACGAGTGACTGTCTCGAACACCGGCTTCAGGTGTTCCATCACGCCAGCGTCTGACAAGGTCAGAATTCCAGCCTCGTCGATCGGATCCATCTGGGGTCCGTGACCTTCGGTAAACGTGACATTCCGGTGCAGAGCGTCGGGTATCACGAGAATGTCGGAGAACAGGATCGCTGCGTCGAAGCCATAACGCCTGATGGGCTGCAACGTCACCTCTGTCGCAAACTCCGGCGAATAACAGAGATCGAGAAAACTGCCCGCCTTCTGCCGAGTTTCCCGATACTCCGGCAGATAGCGACCTGCCTGTCGCATCAGCCAGATTGGAGGCGGAGTGACCGTCTCACCCTTGAGAACGTTCAGGACTTTACGGTTCGGCGTGCTCAAGGCTCAAGCCCTTTCAATAAAGAAAAGAGATATTGAATCTTCTTCTATTTCTAAGAGTCTCTGACTATCAAGGATTAATGCAACCCCACACCTTGTTCCCAATCTGCGCCTCATCAACCGCACTCGAACACTGACTCCGCTCACGCTTATGGGATTATGGGGATAAGTCGAAATTAATCATTTGTTTCAATGGTTTCAATGGGCCATCACTTGCCACAGTGTCTGTGGATGAAGAGTCGATCCTCTTGGAAGAGATTGCATGAATTACCGCAATTCACAGAGCAGCGAAATTCGGACCCAACCAGGGTTCAATTGTGGATAAATCGGCACTTTTCCTCTTGCCGTCGCCAACCTCCCGCCGTTAGGTCTGTTTATCCCGGACAATCAACAGGGCATGGAGAAGATCGTGGAGAACCGGAAAAACTTCTTCCATCTCCATCTGATTTCTGACTCGACTGGAGAGACTCTGATCTCTGCAGGCCGAGCTGCGGCAGCACAGTTCCGTGGTTCAAACGCGATTGAACACGTCTATCCCCTCATCCGCAGCAAAAAGCAGATCAAGGCACTGATAGACGCGATCGATCGGGAACCGGGCATCGTGCTCTACACCATCGTTGACCAGGATCTTGCGGCCCTGATCGAGACGGGATGCCACGAACTCGGATTGCCATGCGTCAACGTTCTCGCACCGATCATCGACAAGTTTCAGACCTATCTCGGCGCACCCTCGCGCGGGCGAGTCGGTGCACAGCATGTGCTGAACGCGGAGTATTTTGCACGGATCGAAGCGCTGAACTTCACAATGGACCATGATGATGGCCAGGCGCCTGAAGACTACGATCATGCTGACGTAGTCATCATCGGCATCAGCCGAACCTCGAAGACGCCCACCAGCATTTACCTCGCCAACAGGGGCATAAAGACCGCCAATCTTCCCATTGTTCCGGGTGTCCCGTTGCCCGAGGCTCTGCTCAAGGCCGCGCACCCCCTGATCGTCGGATTGATCGCAACATCCGATCGGATTTCGCAAGTGCGCGAAAATCGCGTCCTGGGTGCGACCGCAGGATACGACCGGAGTGAATATGTCGACCGTGCTTCGATCACGGAAGAGCTCAAATACGCGCGCTCCCTCTGCGCACGAAACAACTGGCCGGTGATAGACGTCACCCGCCGCTCCATAGAAGAGACAGCTGCGGCGATCGTTGCCCTTCGTCCCAAGGCACGTTAAGCCGGGTTCACTTTCATGACAAAGGTTTCGATGATGGCTTCACCACTGATATTGGCGTCGGGCAGCACCGTGCGCCGCAAGCTGATGGAAAATGCAGGGTTGGTGTTTCAGGTCGTCCCAGCATCGGTGGACGAGCGGGTGATCGAGGAACGCATGCCTGCCGATCAGAGGGATCCGGTGTCCATCGCTTTGCACTTGGCGATTGCCAAGGCCCGGGAGGTTTCAGCCAGGATGCCGGAGGCGGTGGTTGTCGGTTGCGATCAGACGATGTCGCTTGGTAGTCGGATCTTCCACAAGGCGCAAACACCTGAAGACGCGAAACGGACGCTTGAGATATTGCGTGGGCAAGAGCACTCACTCAATAGCGCCATTTGCCTGGTGCGGAACGGGGATGTTCTCTGGAAACATGTGGACCGGGCAGGAATGCAGATGCGTCAATTCTCCGATCTTTTTCTGACCGGGTACGTCCAGCGCAATGGGGAGGCACTCCTGAGCAGTGTCGGTTGCTACCAGCTTGAAGGAGAGGGTATCCAGCTCTTCGATGCCATTGACGGCGACTACTTCACCATTCTCGGCCTGCCTTTGCTGCCTCTTCTTTCGGCTCTGCGTCAATGCGGTGTTAACCATGCGTGATTCACGTGAAACAATCGCCCCACGCGCCTTTGTCGCCGGCTACCCGATCAGGCATTCGCGGTCCCCTCTCATCCACGGTTGCTGGCTTGAGAAGTATGGACTGACTGGCTCCTATCAGAAGGTTTCCGTCGCTCCCGAGGACTTTGCGGCTTTCATCGACCTATTGAAACAGCCGGATAGCTTCTATTGCGGTGGCAATGTCACGATACCGCACAAGGAGGCGGCTTGCCGCCTCGCCGATAGGGTTGATCCCGTCGCAGAGGAACTCGGCGCCGCCAATACACTCTGGTTGGAAGACGGTCTGCTGCATGCAACCAATACGGATGGCTTGGGTTTCGTCGCAAGCCTCGATTCACGCCGGCCGGGATGGGACCGCCTTGGATCAGCCGTGGTCTTGGGTGCCGGGGGAGCCAGCCGGGCCATTCTGCAGGCTCTTCGCGATCGCGGACTGAGCGAGATCCATGTCGTCAACCGGACGGTGGAGCGGGCACGTGAATTGGTGGACCGGTTCGGCAAGCCTCTTGAGGCTCATGGGCTCGACGCGCTGGACGCACTGCTCGTGGACGCCGGCCTGTTCGTCAACACAAGTTCGCTCGGCATGGATGGTACTGAAGCGCCGGCTCTCCGCTTCGATAGGATGCGCAGCGATGGGCTCGTGACTGACATCGTCTATGTGCCTCTGAAAACACCATTTCTTCTTCAGGCCGAGAAAGCAGGTCTCTCGACGGTCGACGGACTTGGGATGCTGTTGCACCAGGCAGCACCCGGATTCCAGAAGTGGTTCGGCATATTGCCAGATGTGACGGAGGAGTTGCGAGACGTCGTCCTCATGGACATCGAGGCGCACGCATGATCGTGATCGGACTCACCGGGTCGATCGGAATGGGAAAATCGACCACATCTGGACTGTTCGCGGAGCAAGGTATCCCGGTGAATGATGCCGATCAGGTGGTCCACGATCTCTATCGTGGACAAGCTGTTGCGCCCATCCAGGCGGTTTTTCCGGAAGTGATCGTCAAGGGCGTTGTCGATCGGCAACGGCTTTCGGAGAATCTGGCGAAGAATCCGGCTAACTTCAAGCGCCTGGAGTCCATCGTTCACCCGCTGGTCCGGGCATGCGAGGCAGACTTCCTCGCCCGTCATCATAAACGCGGCGAGCCGATCGTTGTCCTGGATATCCCACTACTCTTCGAGACTGGGGCAGAGGCGCGTGTCGACAAGGTGGTCGTCGTCAGTTGCGCAGAACAGGTCCAAAGACAACGTGTCATGGCCAGACCGGGAATGACGAAGGAGAAGCTCGACTTGATCCTGTCGAGGCAGGTCCCTGATGCCGACAAGCGGGCGCGGGCGGACTACGTGATCGACACAGGGCAGGGGATTGACATGGCCCGGGAGCAGGTCAAAACGATTCTGGAAGAACTGCGAGCAAAGTTGGCACGAGGCGATCATGCGTGAGATCATTTTCGATACGGAAACGACTGGGCTCGACAACAAGGCGGATCGTGTCATTGAAATCGGCGGCATCGAGCTGCTCAACCATTTCCCGACCGGTCGCACTTTTCACGTCTACATCAATCCGGGGGATCGAAAGGTTCATCCCGACGCGTTGGCGGTCCACGGGATCACCGACGACTTCCTGAAGGGCAAGCCGAGCTTCGCCGATATCGTTGCCGAGCTCCAGGAATTCTTCGACGGTGCAAAGTGGATTGCGCATAACGCAAGTTTCGACATGGGCTTCATCAACGCGGAATTCGATCGGCTCAACCTGCCACCGGTGCCGTCGGATATGGTCATCGATACCCTGGCGCTGGCGCGTCGGAAGCACCCGATGGGCCCCAATTCGCTTGACGCTCTTTGCCGGCGATACGGGATCGACAACTCGCATCGAACAAAGCATGGCGCCTTGCTCGATTCTGAACTTCTGGCGGAAGTCTATATTGAGATGCTGGGCGGACGGCAGGCCGCGCTTGGCCTGACATCCGTGGAAACCAGGCGGAAACAGACCAACGACGTCAGCGACGTGATCGAGATCAGCTACGACCGGCCGCGTTCCCTCGCTCCGCGCCTGACTGCTTTCGAGACCGACGAACATGCAAAGCTTGTTATGCGTCTCCGCGGCAAGGCGATCTGGTCAAAATACAGCACATGAAAAAAGGGCCCGCGAAGGGCCCTTTCCATATCAGTGGCATGAGATGTCGATCTTAGTTGGGCGCCGACTGTCCCTTTGCGCGGGACTGTTCTTCGGCCACTCGCTGGGCAAACATCTGGGCGAAGTCGATCGGATCGATCATCAGCGGAGGGAAGCCGCCATTGCGCGTCGCGTCAGCGACGATCTGACGAGCGAACGGGAAGAGAAGCCGCGGGCATTCGATAAAGAGGACAGGAAGCATATGCTCCTGCGGAAAGCCGGAAATGCGGAAGACGCCGCCATAGACGAGCTCGGTGACAAAGACCACCTTGTCGCCGTCCTTGGCTTCCGCATTCAGTGCCAGCACGACATCGAAGTCGGTGTCGGAGAGCGGGTTGGCGTTGACATTGACATTGATGTTGATGGCCGGCGCCTTGTCACGTGCCTGCAGAGACCGCGGTGCACCCGGATTCTCGAACGAAAAATCCTTGATGTACTGGGCAAGAATGTTGAGGGACGGAGAAGTCGTTCCCTGATTATTGTCGGCCATAGGGCGTTTCCTCGAAATGAACTGCTCTGGCCATCTAACATTTGAACCAAGACCTTACAACCCTGGGCGATCCCGGTTCGGACCGCGTCAGCTGTCACTGATCCGAGGATCCCGCCAAGGTGAATTTGGGTTCGGCTCGCGTCGGAACTCGTTGTCGTCGAGATCCACCACGTCGGGGTCAACTGACCGTCTCGGCTGGAAACCGCCATGAGAAAAACCGCTCTGCGCGACGATCCTGGGCTTGATCAGGCGCCAGGCCATATTGCGGACGAACGGGATGAAGAGCAGGAGACCGACGATATCGCCGAAGAAGCCCGGCACGATCAACAGGAAGGCCGCAACGACCAAAAGTGCGGCATGCACGAGCTCTTGTCCCGGGTCCACGCCCCGTTGAGCTTCCGTCTGCAATCGACGCAGAATACCGGCACCCTGGAACCGCAGCAATGCCAGCCCAATTATGGCTGACAGTACAACGAGCCCAAGCGTCGCAAGCACGCCGATCGCACGTCCGACAATGATGAAGCTCGCTATTTCGAGGAGCGGTGCAATAAGAATGAGCACCAGGGGAAGGCGCATGGGTAACTCCAAACGCCTTTGTGATCTCGATATCACAAGAGCCGGCGCACACTCGCTGCAAAGAATGCGTCACGCCATTTGAATGATTGGGCGCTGGTGACTATATGGGAGATCGAAAAACCAAATTCAATCAAGCCTGGCGGTATTCATGGGATCTAGCGATTTCGTTACATTGTTCTTCCTGGTGGCGGCGGTGCTGATATTCTTTCAACTCCGCAGCGTGCTCGGACGCCGCACGGGCCATGAAAAGCCCCCCTTTGATCCCTTTGCGCAACGCGACCTGAAGGGTCCAGCTCGTGATGACGGTAAGGTTGTGACCTTGCCGCGCCGCGACGAGGCGACCGGCGAGGAACGCTTTGCGGCGGTCGATTCCTACACGCCTGCTGGCACGGCACTGAATGACCAGCTACGGGAGCTTCTGCGTCATGATCCGAGCTTCAGTCCGAAGGAATTTCTCAACGGCGCCAAGATCGCTTACGAGATGATCGTCATGGCCTATGCCGACGGCGATCGGAAAACCCTCAAGGGTCTTCTGTCGCGCGACGTATTCGACGGTTTCGAGAGTGCAATTGCTGATCGGGAAAGCCGGGGTGAAACCGTGAAGTCTACCTTTGTCGGAATCGAGAAGGCCGACATAACGCAGGCGTCGGCGCGGGATAACGAGGAGCAGGTAACTGTTCGAATAGTCAGCCAGCTGATCACGGCCACCTTTGACAAGTCGGGCGCGATGATCGATGGCGACTCCGAGGCCGTGTCGGAAGTCAACGACGTCTGGACCTTTGCCCGAGACGTCCGCTCGCGTGATCCGAACTGGAAGCTGATCGCAACCGAAGCGGAACAATGAGCGAGGCAAGTTCCAACTTCCGCCTTGTACCAGTCCGCTTTGCGGATCTGCCGGGCTGGAACCTTGATGACCCGAGAGTTCTTTGGGTCGCCATGAACGATTGCAGGAATCACCTGCAATCCGCGAAGCCCTACAAGATGGGCGCTGCCGGGCTTACGTCGGATGACCTCATCCCGTTGCTCGACAGCGCTGGAACCACCGCGCCTCCGGAAGAAGCGGAGGCACGAGCTTTCTTCGAAAAGGAGACTAAACCCTTTCGGATTGAGCTCGGCGGGAAGGAATTGGGGCTCGTCACGGCCTTCTACGAGCCAGAGGTCGAAGTCAGCGATCGACCGGACTCGGTTTACTGCCACCCGTTTTACCGACGTCCCGATGATCTTGTTGATGTGGATGCCACCAATCGGCCACCGGATCTCGATCCCTCCTATGTGTTTGCTATGCAGTCCGGCGACGGACTTCGTCCCTATCCGGACCGTCGGCAGATTGATGAGGGTTGGCTGGAGGGGAGGGGCCTTGAGATCGCCTGGGCGCGTTCCAGGGTGGATGTCTTCTTCGCTCATGTCCAAGGCGCAGCAAGACTGCGCTTTCCGGACGGCCGCCGGCGACGAATCACCTATGCTGCCAAGGCAGGACATGCCTTTTCCGGCATCGGCCGTCTGTTGATCGACCTTGGGGAAATTCCAGAAGCTGAAATCTCGATGCAGTCGATCCGAGCCTGGCTGGCCGAACATGTCGAGCGTGTCGACGAAATCCTCTGGCACAACAGATCCTACATCTTCTTCCGCGAAGCGGAGGTCGAGGATCCGGCGCGTGGACCGATTGCTGCCGCCAAGGTCCCGCTGCTAGCGGGACGCTCTCTGGCGGTGGATCGCCAGATCCACACTTTCGGTTTTCCCTTCTTCATCCATGCCCCCGGGCTTACGCACATGGATGGTGGCCGAGACTTCTCGAGGACCATGCTGGCGCTCGATACGGGTTCCGCAATCGTCGGACCGGCCCGCGGCGATATCTTCACGGGCTCCGGTCCAGAGGCAGGTGAGTTGGCTGGTGCGGTGCGGTGCGCCGCAGATTTCTATATACTCATCCCGAAGCAGGCGGCAGAGAGGTTTGTCTGAGTGTCGGGTGGACCAAAGCTCAATCCGGAAGATCGAATTCTGTGGGGGAAGGTCGCGCGTTCGACCCGCCCCATGCCTGGCCGCATGGAAGAACTGCTGAGCTTTGAAGACCAGTTTGAAGCCGCGATCGAGGAAAGTGCCGTGCCTGCACTCAACCGCGCAGCGCTGCCTAATTCCACCGTGACAGAAACCGATCGCAAGCCGACATCGCATCTGCATCATCCACTCGAACGCCCCGTGAAGCGTAAGCTGTCTCGGGGTCATCTTTCGCTCGAAGCCAGGATCGATCTTCATGGTCTGATCCAGAGCGAGGCTCATGGCATGCTGCTTGATTTCATGATCCGCGCCCATGAACGCGGTTTGCGGCATGTTCTCGTCATCACCGGAAAGGGAAGTTCGCTCGGCAGCGAAGGTGCGCTCAAGCGCGCAGTCCCTCTTTGGTTCGCGATGCCCGAATTTCGTTTCCTCATTTCATCTTATGAGCCCGCCGCCCGCCATCATGGCGGCGAAGGCGCCCTGTATGTGCGGCTGTCCCGCCGCGGGCAGGATCGTCGATGACACCGTTCGGTGACGCGCTGCGCCAGTTAAGAGAGCGAAAAGGCGTGTCGCAAAAGGAGATGGCCGCCGCGATCGGAGTGTCGCCAGCCTATCTCTCGGCGCTTGAGCATGGGAAACGCGGCCTTCCGAATTTCGATTTTCTCCAGCGCGTTGCCGGCTACTTCAACATCATCTGGGATGAAGCCGAGGAGCTCTTCTCGACCGCGGGTCGCTCCGATCCCCGAGTGGTCGTAGATACCTCCGGAATGAAGCCCGAATACACTGCCTTTGCCAATGATCTGGCCAGGCTGATTCGCCAGCTCTCTCCGGATGTGATACGAGACATGCAGGATATTCTGGATACGGCCAAAAAACGGCCGTGATGGGGTTGAAAAGCCCTCTCTATCCACGAGAAACGACGCCCTCGCCTTTGGAACTCAGGCCAAAACCCCTATAGTTGGGCCACTTGAAGCTGCTGATTCGAATCAGCAGGGCCTTTGAGAATTGACTGGAAAGATTGCTGAATGACCGACTTGCCGATCGCGGAAAATGATGGTCCTGCCGAATATGGCGCGGACTCGATCAAGGTTCTGAAGGGACTGGACGCGGTCCGCAAGCGCCCCGGCATGTATATCGGTGATACCGATGATGGTTCGGGCCTTCATCACATGGTCTATGAAGTCGTAGACAACGCGATCGACGAAGCCCTGGCCGGCCATGCAGACATCGTCACGGTCACACTGAATGCCGATGGCTCGGTCACCGTCACCGACAATGGCCGCGGCATTCCGACGGACATTCACACCGGCGAAGGCGTCTCCGCCGCCGAAGTCATCATGACCCAGCTGCATGCGGGCGGAAAGTTCGACCAGAACTCCTACAAGGTCTCCGGCGGTCTGCATGGGGTCGGCGTCTCCGTCGTCAACGCGCTTTCGGTGAAGCTCAACCTCCGAATCCGCCGCAATGGCAAGCTACATGAAATCAGCTTCACTCATGGCGTGGCGGATGGCCCGCTGAAGGTGATCGGCGAGTACGAGGGCAGGTCCGGCACCGAAGTGACCTTCCTGCCGAGCACCGAGACCTTCACCAAGGTCGATTTCGACTATGGAACGCTTGAGCATCGCCTGCGCGAACTCGCCTTCCTGAATTCCGGTGTCCGCATTCTGCTGACCGACAAGCGCAAGTCTGATATTCGGCAGGAAGAAATGCTCTACGACGGTGGTCTGGAAGCTTTCGTCCGTTACCTCGATCGATCGAAGAAGCCTCTTGTCGACAAGCCGGTCGCCATCAAGGGCGAGAAGGACGGCATCACTGTCGAAGTCGCCATGTGGTGGAACGACAGCTACCACGAGAACGTCCTCTGCTTTACCAACAACATTCCACAGCGCGACGGCGGCACCCACATGGCGGGTTTTCGCGGCGCGCTGACGCGTCAGGTCACCTCCTATGCCGATAGCTCCGGCATTACCAAGAAGGAGAAGGTGACGCTGCAAGGTGAAGACTGCCGTGAAGGCCTCACAGCCGTCTTGTCGGTCAAGGTTCCTGATCCGAAGTTCTCGTCCCAGACCAAGGACAAGCTCGTTTCTTCCGAAGTGCGCCCAGTTGTTGAAAATCTCGTCAACGAGGCGTTGAGCACCTGGTTCGAGGAGCACCCGACCGAGGCGAAGATCCTCGTCGGCAAGGTGGTTGAGGCTGCCGTGGCGCGTGAAGCGGCGCGCAAAGCCCGCGAACTGACGCGCCGCAAGGGAGCACTCGACATTGCCTCGCTGCCGGGCAAGCTGGCAGACTGCTCCGAGCGCGATCCGGCCAAATCCGAACTCTTCCTCGTCGAGGGTGACTCAGCAGGTGGTTCGGCAAAGCAGGGGCGTTCCCGCGAAAACCAGGCGATCCTGCCGCTGCGCGGTAAGATCTTGAACGTGGAGCGCGCGCGCTTCGACAAGATGCTGTCGAGCCAGGAAATCGGCACGCTGATCACCGCGCTCGGCACTTCGATCGGCAAGGATGAGTTCAACGCTGACAAGCTGCGCTACCACAAGATCATCATCATGACCGATGCTGACGTGGACGGAGCGCATATTCGCACACTGCTGCTCACCTTCTTCTTCCGCCAGATGCCCGAACTTATCGAGCGCGGCCATCTCTATATCGCCCAGCCGCCGCTTTATAAGGTCTCGCGCGGGAAGTCGGTCCAGTATCTGAAGGATGAGAAGGCGCTGGAAGACTACCTCATCACGATGGGTCTTGAAGAAGCCACGCTTGCGCTCGCGAATGGCGAAGTCCGTGCCGGACAGGATTTGCGCGATGTCATCCAGGATGCACTGCGTCTCCGCTCGCTGATCGACGGCCTCCATTCGCGTTACAACAGGAACGTCATCGAACAGGCCGCTATTGCGGGTGCGCTCAATCCGGAACTGACCGGCAATCGCCAGCAGGCGGAGGCAACGGCATCGCTGGTCGCAAGCCGGCTCGATATGATCGCCGAAGATACAGAACGCGGCTGGCAGGGCTTCGTCACCGACGAAGGTGGTCTGCGTTTCGAGCGCATGGTCCGCGGCGTCAAGGAAGTGGCGTCTGTCGACGTGGCACTGATTGGCTCTGCCGATGCACGGCACATGGACCAGATGTCCGCACGTCTCCGCGAGATCTATTCTGAACCGCCGGTCCTCACTCGCAAGGATGGACGCAACGAGATGTCGGGACCGCGCGCTCTGTTGGATTCCATCTTCGCCACAGGCCGCAAGGGTCTGTCGATGCAGCGATACAAAGGCTTGGGTGAAATGAACGCCGAGCAGTTGTGGGAAACGACGCTCGACCCGAATGTTCGTTCGCTGCTTCAGGTTAAGGTCAATGATGCGACCGATGCTGACGGCCTGTTTTCGCGCCTCATGGGCGACGAAGTCGAGCCGCGCCGCGAGTTCATCCAGGAAAACGCACTCAGCGTAGCCAACCTGGACATCTGAGACGAAGGATACCGAAATCAAAAAAGGGCCGCTTCCGGGGAAGCGGCCCTTTTTTATCGAGCGTGGATGTGGCCGCTCATGGTTAACGTGATTCACGTGAAACCATGAACGAAGCCGATCAGAAACCGCCTTCGAAGATCACCTCGGCGAGCGGCTTGCGGGGGCTCGGTGTTTCCCGTCCACGTAGGCCTTCGGGCAGAACATCCTTGTCGCCAAGCTTGCCGATCGCGATCGCCGCGTTGATGTGATAGCCCTCTGGCGCCTTCAGATCCGTCAAGGCCCGCTCCATGTCGAGCCCGGTCATGGCGTGGGCGAAGTAGCCCGACTTGATCGCCTGCAGCGACATGAGACCCCAGGCCGCGCCTGCATCGAAGCTGTGGCTGCGGAAAGGTTTCGGTGCAGATCCATCAGAACTGCGGCTAAGCGTATCGGAGAATACGAAGACCAGGGCGGAGGCGTTCCCGGCCCAACCCTGGTTGAACTCGATCAGGATGTTGAGCAGTCGATCGAACTCAGGGGTACCCTTCATGGCATAGACGAAGCGCCATGGCTGGTTGTTGAAGGCTGAGGGTGCCCAGTGTGCTGCGTCGAGAATGGTCAGCAGATCTTCCTTGGGCATGGCAGTCCCGTCGAAAGCGCGGGGAGACCAACGATCGAGGAACAGGGGATCAACGTTGTATTCGGATTGGCGATGGTTGCTCGCTGTCATGACAGTCCTTCAATGATGTCTTGGGATGGCAAATGGAACAAACAACAAAACGCTAGTTTCGGAAAGGGTAGGGGCCGCAAATTGGGGTGAACAGTGTGGTCTTGATTAACCGATTCACGAGGACAGAACCTTAAGTCTTTTCGATCATCGTTACCTAGATGCAAGGCCTCGACCCTGATTCAAGGGAAAATCCGGGCTTTTGCGATGCACAAAGTCTGTTAGTGTAGCGAATGAACGCGGGCCGCCGATGGTCTGATGCAAAGGTACAGAACCAATGTTCTATCAGCTCTACGAACTCAATCACGCAGTCATGGCACCCTTCCGGGCGACCGCCGATGCCATGAACCTCGCCTGGAAGAACCCGCTGAATCCCTGGTCGCACACTGTCGTCGGCCGCTCCCTCTCAGCCAGCTTTGAAGTGTTCGAGCGGGTCACGCGCCGTTATGGTAAGCCGGATTTTGGCCTTCCAAGGACCATGGTGGATGGTGAAAGCGTCACGGTCGAGGAAGAAATCGTATGGCGCAAGCCCTTCTGTGATCTCATCCATTTCAAGCGGCATCTCCCTGTCGGCACTGACAAAGGCCCACGGATCCTGATCGTCGCACCGATGTCCGGCCACTATGCCACCCTCTTGCGGGGCACCGTGGAGGCCCTGCTGCCGAGCGCCGACATCTACATCAGCGACTGGATCGATGCCCGGATGGTGCCTGTCACCGAGGGCGATTTCGACCTTGATGATTACATCGATTATGTCATCGAGATGCTTCATCATCTCGGACCCGACACTCATGTTGTTGCCGTCTGTCAGCCCTCGGTGCCGGTCCTGGCCGCTGTTGCCGTCATGGAAGCAGACGGAGATACGTGCGCACCGGCATCCATGACTTTGATGGGTGGTCCGATCGACACGCGTATCAATCCGACAGCTGTCAATCAGCTGGCGCAGGACAAGCCGCTTTCGTGGTTCCGAGACAACGTCATCATGCAGGTCCCGTGGCCGCAGCCTGGTTTCATGCGTCAGGTCTATCCCGGCTTCCTGCAACTCTCCGGCTTCATGTCGATGAACCTTGACCGGCACATGATTGCCCACAAGGACTTCTATATGCATCTCGTCAAGAATGACGGGGACTCTGCCGAAAAGCACCGTGACTTCTATGACGAATATCTGGCTGTCATGGATCTTACGGCGGAGTTCTACCTGCAGACGGTCGATACGGTCTTCATCAAGCATTCGCTGCCGAAGGGCGAAATGATGCATCGCGGGAAGCGTGTCGATACGACGGCGATCCGCAACGTTGCGCTGCTTACCGTGGAAGGGGAGAACGATGACATCTCCGGCCTCGGCCAGACGAAGGCGGCGCAGACCATCTGCACGAACATTCCGGAACACATGCGCCTGCACTACATGCAGCCGGATGTAGGCCACTATGGCGTCTTCAACGGCTCGCGCTTCCGCCGAGAAATCGCGCCGCGCATCATCCAGTTTGCCCAGACCCATGGCAAGAAGGCCAAGGCCACGACGCCCGTCAAGCGCGTCATCAAGGGTGGCAAGTCCCTCTGACATTTTCGTCATTCGGAATTTAAGAAGCGGATTCAGTCGGTTCTCCGATTGGGTCAGCTTCTTTCTTGAAGGGCAGGCTCCCATTTCCCACATCGAAACCATCGGAGGGCATTCCGCCCTTCGAGTGAACGAGGTTATCGATGATGAACCAGTCAGCACTGCTTCGGCCGGATTGGACTCCGGCAACCGTCGCCCTGATGGTGTTGGGCTTTGTGGTCTTCTGGCCGCTCGGTCTGGCCATGCTTGCCTACATCCTGTTCGGCGAGAAGTTCCAGAACTTCAAGCGGGAAGCCAACCAGAAGGCCGACAGCGCCTTTGCTTGGTGCCGCACCAACAACTACGGCGCATCAGCATCGACCGGCAATGTCGCCTTTGACGACTGGCGCAAGGCAGAACTCGAGCGTCTGGACGAAGAGCGCCGCCGTCTCGACGAGATGCGCGCCGATTTCGATGCCTATGCCCGCGAACTGCGCCGGGCAAAGGACCAGGAAGAGTTCGACCGCTTCATGCGTGACCGTCAGCAGATGAAGACGGCAGGCGAGGGTGGTCCGGCCCAGGGCTTCACCGGCAACTGAAGAGCCGGAGCTTTTCTGGACGAGATCGAGGTCGGCGTATCTGCGCCGGCCTTTTTTTGTTGCAAGCTGACACCACGAATCGGCTAGAACACGCATCATGTTTCCCCTGCTGAAAAAGCTGACACCCCAGAGAGCCCCGGCGATCCAGCTGGAGCGCGCGGTTGCCGTGGATGGGCGGTCGGTTCCGCTGACCATTCGCAAGAACAGCCGTGCGACCCGCATCACGCTCCGGATCGAGCCGGGTGGTCGTGCCCTGAAGATGACCATTCCACCGGGACTGCGTGAACGGGATATCGACGACTTTCTCGATCGGCATCAGGGTTGGCTCAGCACCAAGCTCAAGCGCCAGAAGACGGCCGGCAGCATTGAGGACGGGGGCGAGATCCTGCTGCGCGGTATTCCGCATCGCATCGTCCATACCGGACAATTGCGAGGTCTCACCCAGTCGATCGACAGCGAGATTGGCCATGTGTTGAGCGTCAGCGGTCTTGAAGATCATTTGCCGAGGCGTGTCGCCGACTTCCTGAAGAAGGAAGCGCGCCGCGATCTGGAGCGTCTGGTCGCGCTTCATGCCAAAAATGTCGGCAAGCCGGTCAAGAGCATGACCCTCAAGGACACCCGCAGCCGCTGGGGTTCCTGTTCCTGGGATGGCAAGCTCAGCTTCTCCTGGCGCATCGTCATGGCGCCGCCGCTTGTCATTGACTATCTCGCCGCCCACGAAGTTGCGCACCTACGTGAGATGAACCATGGCCCGGACTTCTGGGCACTCTGCCGCAAGCTCTGCCCGGAGATGGAAGAGGCCAAGGCCTGGCTGAAGCGGCATGGCTCGGCCCTGCATGCCATCGACTTCGACTGAGCAAGCGGCGACCATTCAGCCTTTGTCGCAAATTGGCTCGACTCTTTTTTGATTTCGTGCGACTTCGCTGCCATGAGACCCGATATCAAGATCTGCGGACTGAAGACGCCGGAGGCGGTCGATCGTGCGGCTGCCTGCGGCGCGAGCCATATCGGCTTCATCTTCTTCGAAAAGAGCCCGCGAAACATCGAGCCTGACATCGCTGGCACACTCGCCGATCGCGTACGCGGTCAGGTGAAAAGTGTCGCGGTGACCGTCGATGCCGACAATGACGATCTCGACGAGATCATCGCCTTGATGCGCCCCGATATCCTGCAGTTCCATGGTCATGAGAGCCCGGAACGCCTGCTGACGGTCAAGGCCGTGACCGGTCTTCCGATCATGAAGGCATTTTCCATCCGGGATGCCGATGACCTCAGGCGCATCGAGCCCTATATCGGTATTGCCGATCGTTTTCTTTTCGATGCCAAACCGCCTGTGGGCTCCGATTTGCCCGGCGGCAATGGCGTGACCTTCGATTGGCGTCTGCTGCGTTCGCTTGACGACAGCGTCGATTACATGCTTTCCGGAGGCCTCAACAAGGCCAACATCGCAGAGGCCCTGCGGGAAACCGGAGCGCGGGCGATTGACGTTTCCTCTGGCGTCGAATCCGCGACGGGTGTCAAGGATCTGCAGATGATGGACGAGTTTTTTGCGGCCGTTGCCGAGGCAAGTCGAGCACAGCCGGTTTCAGGGAGTGTCAAGTGAACCAGTCACCGAAACCCAATTCCTTCCGTGAAGGCCCCGATGAGGACGGCCGTTTCGGCATCTTCGGCGGTCGCTTCGTCGCCGAAACGCTGATGCCGCTGATCCTCGACCTGCAGGCGGAATGGGAAAAGGCAAAGACGGATCCGGAATTCCAGGCGGAACTGGCGCATCTCAACACCCACTATACGGGTCGTCCGAGCCCGCTCTATTTCGCCGAGCGGCTGACGGAAGAACTCGGTGGCGCGAAGATTTACTTCAAGCGTGACGAGCTCAACCACACCGGTTCGCACAAGATCAACAACTGCCTCGGCCAGATCCTGCTCGCCAAGCGCATGGGCAAGACGCGCATCATCGCCGAAACCGGCGCCGGACAGCACGGTGTCGCCTCGGCCACGGTCGCGGCCCGTTTCGGCATCCCCTGCGTCGTCTACATGGGCGCGACCGACGTCGAGCGCCAGGCGCCGAACGTCTTCCGCATGAAGCTCCTCGGTGCCGAAGTGAAGCCGGTCACCGCTGGCCACGGCACGCTGAAGGATGCCATGAACGAGGCGTTGCGCGACTGGGTCACCAATGTCGACGACACCTATTACATGATCGGCACGGCGGCTGGCCCGCATCCCTATCCGGAAATGGTCCGCGACTTCCAGTCGGTGATCGGCCGCGAGACGCGCGAGCAGATGCTCGCCGCCGAAGGCCGCCTGCCGGACATGCTGATCGCCGCTGTCGGTGGTGGTTCGAACGCAATCGGCCTCTTCCATCCGTTCCTGGATGACGAGAGCGTCCGGATCGTTGGCGTCGAAGCCGGTGGCAAGGGTCTCGAAGGCGAGGAGCATTGCGCCTCGCTGACCGCGGGCACGCCCGGCGTCCTGCATGGCAACCGCACCTATCTGCTGCAGGATGGCGACGGCCAGATCAAGGAAGGTCATTCGATCTCCGCCGGCCTCGACTATCCCGGCATCGGTCCTGAGCACTCGTGGCTGAAGGACATGGGCCGCGTCGAATACGTGCCGATCAAGGACGACGAGGCGCTTGAAGCCTTCCAGCTGCTGACGCGCACCGAGGGCATCATCCCGGCGCTCGAGCCGAGCCACGCGCTCGCCGAAGTCATCAAGCGCGCGCCGAAGATGGACAAGGACCAGATCATCGTGATGAACCTCTGCGGCCGCGGCGACAAGGACATCTTCACTGTCGGCAAGATTCTCGGTATGGGGCTCTGATCATGACTGCGCGTATGGACCAACGTTTCGCTGCCCTGAAGGCAGAAGGCCGCCCGGCTCTCGTCACCTATTTCATGGGTGGCGATCCGGACTACGACACGTCGCTCGCGATCATGAAGGCCCTGCCGGAAGCCGGCGCCGACGTCATCGAGCTCGGCATGCCCTTTTCGGATCCGATGGCTGACGGCCCGGCGATCCAGCTTGCCGGCCAGCGGGCCCTGAAGGCCGGCCAGACCCTCGTGCGTACGCTCGATCTGGCGCGCGAATTCCGCAAGACGGACAACGAAACGCCGATCGTCATGATGGGTTACTACAACCCGATCTACGTCTATGGCGTCGAGCGTTTCCTTGACGATGCACTCGCAGCCGGCATCGACGGCCTGATCGTCGTCGACCTGCCGCCGGAAATGGATGACGAACTCTGCATCCCGGCCCGTAGCCGCGATATCAACTTCATCCGCCTGGCAACCCCGACGACCGACGACAAGCGTTTGCCCACCGTTCTCAAGAACACCTCGGGCTTCGTCTATTACGTCTCGATGAACGGCATCACCGGTTCGTCGCTGCCGGATCCCTCGCGTGTTGCCGGCGCTGTCCAGCGCATCAAGGCGCATACGGACCTGCCGATCTGCGTCGGCTTCGGCGTCAAGACCGCCGAGCACGCCCGCCTGATCGGCGCCAATGCCGATGGCGTCGTGGTCGGGACCGCGATCGTCAATCAGGTTGCAACCAATCTCACAGCCGATGGTCAGGCGACGGCGGATACGGTTCAGGCCGTCGCCACGCTGGTGCGCGGACTGGCAAGCGGCGTGCGCTCTGCGCGCCTTGCTGCCGCGGAATAAGCACCCCATATGGGCTCGAAACATCAGGAGTAAGCCGCGTGAACTGGATCACCAACTATGTGCGCCCGCGCATCAATTCCATGCTGGGTCGCCGCGAAGTTCCGGAAAACCTCTGGATCAAGTGCCCGGAAACGGGCGAGATGGTCTTCCACAAGGACCTGGAAGAGAACAAGTGGGTGATCCCGGCCTCCGGCTATCACATGAAGATGCCCGCCAAGGCGCGTCTGGCCGATCTCTTCGACGGTGGCCAATACGAGGCCCTGCAGCAGCCGAAGGTGGCGCAGGATCCGCTGAAGTTCCGTGATTCCAAGAAATACACCGATCGTCTCAAGGACAGCCGTCTCAAGACCGAGCAGGAAGACACGATCGTCGCTGGCGTCGGCACGGTACAGGGCCTGAAGCTCGTCGCCGTCGTGCATGAATTCAACTTCATGGGCGGCTCGCTCGGCATTGCCGCCGGCGAAGCGATCGTGAAGGCCTTCGAGCGTGCCATCAAGGAAAAGTGCCCGCTGGTCATGTTCCCGGCTTCGGGTGGCGCCCGCATGCAGGAAGGTATTCTTTCCCTCATGCAGCTGCCGCGCACGACGGTTGCCGTCGACATGCTGAAGGAAGCCGGTCAGCCCTATATCGTCGTCCTGACAAACCCGACCACGGGCGGCGTCACGGCGTCCTATGCGATGCTGGGCGATCTCCATATTGCAGAGCCGGGTGCCGAGATCTGCTTCGCCGGCAAGCGCGTCATCGAACAGACGATCCGCGAAAAGCTTCCCGAAGGCTTCCAGACATCGGAATACCTGCTGGAACACGGCATGGTCGACATGGTCGTCAAGCGTCACGACATTCCGGACACGCTGGCGCGCGTCCTGAAGATCATGACCAAGCGCCCTGCAAACGACACGGCGGTTCCGGCCAACGTGGCGAAGCCGGTCGCCAAGGCTTCGGCCTGAGCCTTGCTTCCCCTTGAGGCCGCGCTCGCGGAACGAGTGTCATGACAGACCCCATCGTCAGCCAGGCCGATGCCGAGATCGAAAAGCTCATGGGGCTGCACCCCAAGGGCTATGATCTCTCGCTCGACCGTATCCGGCGCCTCCTCGAGGTTCTGGGCAATCCCCATCTGAAGCTGCCGCCGGTCATCCATGTGGCCGGCACCAACGGCAAGGGCTCTGCCACCGCCTTCTGCCGCGCGCTTCTCGAAGCCCAGGGACTGTCGGTCCACGTCCACACCTCGCCGCATCTGGTGCGCTGGCACGAGCGCTATCGCATCGGCGTGAAAGGTGGCCCTGGTCAGATCGTTGAGGATGATCTGTTTGCCGATGCCCTGCGCCGCGTTGCCGAGGCCAATGGTGGCAAGCCGATCACCGTCTTCGAGATCCTGACGGCGGTGACCTTCATCCTCTTTTCCGAGCAGCCTGCCGACGTCGTCGTGCTGGAGGTCGGTCTCGGCGGACGCTTCGACGCCACCAATGTCGTCGAGAAGCCGGCTGTCTGCATCGTCCAGCCAATTTCGCTCGATCACCAGGCCTATCTCGGCGACCGGGTCGAGCTGATCGCCGCCGAAAAGGCCGGGATCATGAAGCGCGGCGTTCCCGTGGTCATCGGTCATCAGGAGTTCGACAGCGCCAAGGATGTGCTGATCAGCACCGCCGAGCGCCTCGGCTGTCCGCTCGCCGTCTTCGCCCAGGATTTCCTCGCCTACGAAGAATTCGGTCGCCTCGTCTATCAGGATGAATTCGGTCTGATGGACCTGCCGCTCCCGCGGCTTCCTGGCCGCCACCAGATTGGAAACGCTGCTACGGCCATCCGGGCCGTAAAGGCAGCCGGCTATACGGTGACGGAAGAGATCGCCGAAAGGGCCATGCTGTCGGTCGAATGGCCGGGACGCCTGCAAAGGCTGACCGAAGGCCGGCTGGTGGAGCGTGCGCCTCAAGGTGCGGAAATCTGGCTCGACGGCGGGCACAATCCGGGTGCGGGCGAGGTGATCGCCGAAGCCATGGCGGCCATGGAAGAACGTCAGGCACGGCCGCTGCATCTGGTCATCGGCATGATCAACACCAAGGACCCGATCGGCTTCTTCCGCGCCTTCGTCGATATCGCCCACAATGTCTACACCGTCCCGATCCTAGGCTCGGACGTTGGCCTTGATCCGGTGGCGCTCGCCCAGTCCGCAGCAGAAGCCGGTTTGAAAGCTCTTCCGATGGGCTCACTGGGTCAGGCGCTCGATGCCATCCGTGAGCGCAGCGAAGGCGGCATTCCGCCGCGCATCATGATCGGCGGCTCGCTCTATCTTGCGGGCAATGTGCTCGCCGAAAACGGCACCATCCCGACATGAAAAAAGCCCGGCGAAAACCGGGCTTTTTCTTTGGTCATCAATGGCGGGAGGCTTATGCCGCGCCGGCGATCCAGCTGGACAGCGCAGTCTTCGGGGCAGCACCCACCTTGATGTCGGCCACTTCGCCACCCTTGAAGACGGCAAGCGTCGGGATCGATCGAACGCCGAACTGGGCAGCCAGTTCCGGGTTTTCATCGATGTTGAGCTTGGCGATCTTCACCTTGCCGGCGAGCTCGTTGGAGATTTCTTCGAGGCTCGGTGCAATCATCTTGCACGGGCCGCACCATTCGGCCCAGAAATCCACGACAACCGGTTCGGAAGCGTTGAGCACCTCGGCCTGGAAATTGGACTTGTCGACTTTAACGGTAGCCATGGGGCTCTCCCTTCATAGATACGGAATTGACTAGATATGTGATGCCGCACGGCAGCAATTTCAATATGCGGTATCTCATGATGTTTCGAGGTCGGCAAGAGAGCGCTGAAGAAGGCTGTCATCGAGCCGGATGAGGCTGCCGTTTTCGGTGTAGATCAGCCAGCATTCCACCTGTTGGCCGGGGTAGAGCGGCTGCAGGATCTCGCGGTAGATGGCGAGCTGCACCCGATGGGAGAGGGGGGCTTGCGCGGCCTCCAATGGTGGATTCCGGTTGGTCTTGTAGTCAGCGATGATCACCCGGTCGGCAAGCACGGCCATGCGGTCAATCCGGCCGGAGACGGCACGCAACTCGCCCTTCAGCGGCATCGTGCCCATGACCGAAACTTCGGCACGACTGCCGGCATCGAACAGCGGGTGGAGCGCCTCGTCTTCCAGCACGGCCATGACGGTGGAGACCAGACGCTGGCGCTGCTCTGCCGGCCAGAACCGGGCGGCACGTTCCGCATAACGTTCGGCTGCTGCACGGCGGTCAGACTCCGGAAAGCCCGGAAGGTTCTGCAGCATCCGATGGATCAGTCGCCCGCGCTGCAGAGCGAGATCCGCCTTTTCCGCCGTCGAGAACAGCGCAGAGGCCGTCAACGCATCCTCGTCTTCGTCGATGACGATGCTGCCGGCACCCGATGGGCTGAGCGGTCTTGGCAGGCTGACCGGCGGCGGCAGCGGCTTCCAGAGCGTAGCCGGTAGGCCGTGGCTGTCCTCGCTTTCGGCGCTCTCTTCGGTCACCGGCAGATCATGCTCTGCCTCGCCCAACGACCAGCGCAATCCGGCCCAGCTGCCATCCGGCCCGGTGAATTCAACCTGTTTGCAGCGCGTTTCGTCGGCACTGAGCGCCCGCGCGATCATCTTGTGCCAGATCTCACCCGTGTCCTGCACGCCGCGATAACCACCGACGATCAGACGGTCGGCAGCGCGCGTCATCGCGACATAGAGCAGCCGGCGATATTCCTCCTCGGCCTGATCCTTGCGCCGATCCATGTCGGCAGCGGCGACAGAATTGCCAAGTGACTTCGACGGGACCCAGATCGGGAAGGGCATGCCTTCAGCCGTCCCGATGATCCGGAGTTTTGCCACATGGTTCGAATTGAAGGGCTTCGAGCCGCCATCGATCAGGAACACGATCGGCGCTTCGAGACCCTTCGAGGCATGCACCGTCATGATGCGGACTTCGTTGCGTTCCTTGTCCTGTTCGCGCTTGACCTCCGGCGCTTCCATCTCGAGCGTCGAAACGAAGGACTGCAGCCCGGGCAGGCCGCTGGTCTCGAAAGCGAGCGCGAAGGTCAGGAACTCGTCGATGATGTCGCTGACCTCGGAGCCGAGGCGGCCGAGATAGGCCCTTCGACCACCATGGACGCTGAGCACGCGGGCATAGAAATCATGGACGGAGTGGTCTCGCGCCTGGTCGAGAAACAGGGTGAGGCGGTCGTAGGTCTTCTTCCACGCAGCGTCCGTCTGCGCCTGCTCAGTGAGTCTCGTCCAGAGACTCTGCGCTTCCGGTCGCTCGGCAGCAAGCTGCATCAAATCGTCTTCGCTATGGTTGAAGAGCGGGCTCTTCAACAGCGAAGCAAGAGACAGATCGTCTCCCGGCAGCAGCAGGAAGCGCCCAAGCGCCAGCATGTCCTGAACGGCAATATGGCTTGTCAGCTTCAGGCGGTCTGCACCTGCGACCGGAATGTTGTAGGGGCGTTTCAGCGCACGGGTCAGCGCATTGACGAAGCCATCACGTTTACGGACGAGCACAAGGATGTCGCCCGGGCGGATCAGCCGCTTGTTGCCCTTCTCGATGATCGTTTCGCGTCCGACGATCTGGCTGATCTGATGCGCCACGCGTCGCGCGAGGATCGCAGACGGAGCGCTTTCCGGCGTCGCGTCGAAGGGGGCGGTCCAGTCCTCGTCTTTCTCCTGCTTTTCGGCAGCGATCATCTCCCAGGCATCGACGGTGCCCGGATGTCCGATGCGGCTCGACTGGTGGATGACGGGGTCCCCGTCGGCGCTGAGGCCCCGGCTGTTTTCCGGCAGGCTGAAGACCTGGTCGACGGCCGCAAGGACCGATTGCGTCGAGCGGAAGGAGAGCGGCAGACGCACCGTGTTAAAGTTCTGCCCGCTTTCCGTGACCGCCCGCTCGGTCTGGCGCGCTTCCTGCGAGAACTGCTCGGGGCGTGCGCCCTGGAAGGAATAGATCGACTGCTTCTCGTCTCCCACCGCAAAGAAGGTGCGGATCCCGGGCCGGGCGCTCAAGCCTGTAAAGAAGTCTTCCCGTAGCGACCGAATGACATCCCATTGCACCGGGCTCGTGTCCTGCGCTTCGTCGACGAGGATATGGTCGATGCCCTGGTCCAGCTTGTAATGCACCCAGGCACCGACATCGTCCCGCGTCAGAAGCCGGGCGGTGCGCACGATCAGATCCTCGAAATCGAGCTGCGAGCGCCGCTTCTTCAGTTCCTCGTAGTCGGTGTCGAGACGCACGGCCAGCGTCAGTGCCGACCGCGTCGCCTCATACATCCGGAAAATCCGCAGCCTGTCCCGCATGGCGACCACATGGTCGCGGGCTGCAATCACGGCATCCTTGAGATCCGGCGCGACCTTGGTCATCGCGGCTGCAATCAGAGAACTGTCGGCCTTTGGCGCCTCCTGCGCCGTCAGGAAAGCCTGGTCCAGAAGCTTCGCGCGCTCCAGGGGATCCGCCTCCACCAGCGCCCGTTCCAGCACTTCTGCGACAGCCCGCACTTTCTCGCCGCCCTTTTCGAGGGCAAGCTGGATGTAGCGGCTGAAATTGCCACCGGACAGTCCGCCCAGCGGCCAGTAATCCTCGGCGCGGCTGGTCTCACTCTCCATCGGCCCGATGCCCAGGCCCTTCCGCAGGGTCGCATCAAGGCCACCCGCCCGTTCCGCCCGCTGCCGGAAATCTCTGACAGCATGGCGGTTGGCCACGGTATCGGCAATCAAGCCTTCGAGCCCGCTTTCATCGGCAATGCTCAAGACCTGCGAGAAGGCTTCGGCGAGTGCCGCATCATTCTCCGTCGATGTGGCCGTCAGCAGCGATCGCCGCGCTTCGGCAAGAACCGTGACGGCGGCCCGATCGTCGAGCACGTTGAAATGCCCGGCGACATTCGCTTCCAGCGGAAACTGGTGCAGCAGCGCTTCGCAGAAGGCGTGGATGGTCTGGATCTTCAGGCCGCCCGGCGTTTCAAGCGCCTTGGCAAAGAGCCGCCGTGCAGCCGCAACCGTCGCCCGATCCGGCTCCTTCTGTTCGATCGCCGCAATCCGCTTGGCCAGTTCCCGGTCATCCAGCGTTGCCCATTCTGCCAGCCGCTCGAAGACGCGGTTCGACATTTCGGACGCTGCGGCCTTGGTATAGGTCAGGCAGAGAATGGACGAAGGGCGAGCGCCGGCGAGCAGCAGCCGGATCACCCGCTGCGTCAGCACATGCGTCTTGCCGGAGCCGGCATTGGCCGACACCCAGGCCGACTGGCCGGGATGAGATGCGCGCGACTGGGCAAGCGTCGTCCAGCCGAGCCAGGCTGCGGGATCGCTGCCGGTCGGCAGCTCGTCCAGAGCAAAGCGCTGATCATTCATCGCCGCCTCCTTCCTCGGCTTCCGCCGTCGACCATTCCGCGACACGCGCCAGATGGTCGTATTCGCCGCCATAGGCGTTCTGTTCGGCCGGGATCAGACGGGAGACGTAACCCCGCTCGCCGCTCTGCAGCGCCTGAACGAAGCGGCCGAGCTCGTCCACGGACTGCGTGGCAAGCTCAAGCGCAGACTTCTTCTTGTCGCCCCGTGTCGCCATCTCGTTGTTCACCTGGTCCGCCGAGAACCTGTCCCCGGGCCGTAGGCGCACGTAAACCAGGTTGAGCGGCTTGACGTCCCCGGTCGGCTTGAAGGCACCTTGGATTAGGGCTGCCGCTTCGAGGGCCAATTGCGGGTCGAGCAGGCTGCGCGCCTGATTGGCGCTCGGATTGAGCCCCGTCTTGTAGTCGATGATGTCGGCAAAGCCGCCGCCCCGGATGTCGATCCGGTCGGCGATGCCGCTGATGGTGATATCGACGGGCCGGAGCAGCACATTGCCCCTGACTTCCGTCAGCGACCGCTTGATCTCCGGTCTGCGCTCCCGCTCCCAGGTGAGGAAAGCCGACGCGACGCTGTAGAAGCGCTGACGCCAGACGATGTCGATGTGCAGCGGGAGGGCTTCCGTCAGGAACTCCTCGTCGGTGATCCGGTGCAGGATATCGAGCGCGTCCAGCCGCGCCGGGTCATGATCCTCCCGGATGAAACGCTCGACGATGCGGTGATAGAGCGTCCCGCGTTCGGCCGCCCCCGGATCCTGGTTGAAGGCATCAACAGGATCGAGACGCAGGATGCGCCGCGCATAGATGGAATAGGGGTCCCGCCGGAAGCGCCCGACCTCGGAAAAGCTGAAGGCGCGGGGTTGTATCTCGGCGCGCGGTCGTGGCGCGGGGCGCTGCGCCGGAGCCTGGTTTTCGCCCTGGTCGATCAGGTCGGCATATCGCCGATAGATCTGGCCGCGCTTTCGCATCTCCTCTTCCAGCACGGGCCCACCAAGAGCCATCAGACGCTGGAGCCAGCGCGATGCAACCGTCGGCGCAGATCCTTGTCGCAGCGAGCGCGAGAAAATCAGTTTCCGCGTGCCACAGGCCATCTGGAAGTCATGCGCCACCTGGCCGATCTGCCGCTCCGGCGGCTCAAGCCCGACTTCGGTCTTCATGACACGCGACAGGAAGGGATTGTTCTTGGTCTGGCTCGGCCAACTCCCCTCGTTCATGCCGCCGATCACCATCATGTCGACATTCTGCAGGCGCGCTTCCAGCGTTCCGAAGATGAAGACGCGCGGATGCCGCATGGCGCGCGGCTTGACCGCCTGGCCGGCCATAAGCGCCGTCAGGATGTCCACCCATTGCGGGCCGTCGGCCTCGATCTGCCCGTCCGTCTCCAGCACTTCGGCGAGAAGCCGCGCCAGAGCCTCACCTGCTGCATCGCCCCAGAGACCGGCAAGGTCACCGCGCTCGTCGACCGTGACGGCTTCCAGCACGCGGCCCGTGCGCTCTGCCCAATCGCTGACAGTCAGCTTCTGCGACAGCACGCGCCCGTCGGTCGACCGGATGATCGACGAGACGAGCGGTTCGACCGCTGAGGTGACCCGGCTCGCCAGCAGACGAGCAAGCTCGATCTCTTCAGCCGCAATCGAGATGCGCCATTGCGGCTTGTGGCGGTCGGCCAGATGCGCCTCGAGCCCTTCGGCAAAAAGTGGTTCCATCTCGGCGAGGTCGAGGCTTTTCAGGCCCCCACGCAGCGCGATGCGTTCGAGCGCGTCGGCAGCCTTGCGCATATCTTCGGCGGTGAAGCCGAACCGTGCCAGCGGATGCTTGATGAGCGAGACGATCGCCACAGGGTCACCCGGACGCAGGCAGGCCTCGGCCACCACTTGGGTTAGCATGGCGGCCTGGGTGCCGGTCATCGGCGTGCCCGCCGAATCATCCGCCTCGATCCCGAACCGCGCGAGCTCGGACATGACACGCCGCGCCAGCGCGCGGTCGGGCGTTATCAGCGCCACCCGGCTTTCGGGATTGTCTGACGCCTCTTCGAGCCCCAGCCGCAGCGCAATCGCAATTGCCGTTGCTTCTTCGCGTTCATTGGCCGTCTCGATGAGCGCCACATCGCGAAACGCAGCCAGAACACAGTCATCGGCGATGTCCTGCCGCCAGGCCTTCCAGGCATCGGTTGCCTCGGCGGGTGCCATGGCCCGCGACAGAAACTCTGCCCGGTCCTGGAGCGCCGGATCGGAGGTTTCGAGCACCTGCACGTCAGCGCGTTCGAGTTTCATATGCCGCAAGAGATGGGCAAGACCATATTGCGGATGCCCGCGCACGGCAGGGCTCGGACGGATCACCGAGATCTCGCGATCGTTGAGCTTCGCCCAGTCCTCATCCGGCATTTCAAGATCGAGCCCGGGCAGCACCACGACACCCCGGTCGAGTTCCGCAATCGCGGCAATCAGTTCGGCCGCTGCCGGGATCGAGCCGGTGGAGCCCGCAACGATGACGGGGCCAGCTGAACCTTGCCTGCGGAAGCGCTCGGCCTCGGCCCGGAGCACCGCGTCGCGGTGGCGCGCCGGAGACGACCGCACCAGTTCCTGCAGCCGTGCCGGCCAGAACTCCGTTGCGATCGTCAGGAACTCCAGCGTCAGTTGCCACCAGGAGCCGAAATCTGCCGATTGCAGCTTTTCGAGATCCTTCCAGTCGCAGCCTTCGGTTTCCGCTGCTTCGATCAGTTCGACCAGCGCTCGGGCGAGCCAAACGGCGTCGGCGGGGCTCGCGGGTGCGACCAGCGGCGTGTCCGAATGGATCGACCGGACGATCTCCGGCAACTGGTTGCGCCAGGCCAGGATCAGCCGGGCGAGTTCCAGAAGCATGACGGTCCCGCTCACCGGCGGGGCGAGATCCATCAGCTGCGGCGCATCGAGGTCGAAAAAGCCGCTGTCGTCGTCGGTTTCACCCAGCGTGCGAATATCGGGGAGGATTGCCGCGCGGCCGCCGAGCAGATCGACGAATTCGGACCGCAACACGCGGGCTGCGCGCCGGGTCGGGACGAGGAGGGTCACCCCTGCCAGAGAAAGCGGATCGGCGGGGTCGTAGCGAAAACCCTCGGCGAGACGACCGTCGAGCAGCGCTTCCGTCAGCGTCCTGAGAAAGGGCCGGCCCGGAGGGATCGTCAGCAGACGCGGCGCCTTGCTCACCATCTCAACGGCCCCCGCCGTAGCGGGCGACCACGGCTTCGGCAGGCGCGATCGCGTCGGGTGTGCCGACGGTCAGCCACTGTCCATGGAGATCTGTGCCGAACAGCCGGCCTGCGGCAATTGCGCGATCGAAATAGATGTTGAGATTGAAGGGGCCGTCCGACGCGTCATCGAAGAGACGCGGCATCAGCGCTAAGGCCCCGGCATAGACGACCGGGTTTGGTGCGCCGGAGGCATAGCGGGTCAGCCTGCCGTCATCCGTCATCGAGAAATCGTTCTTGCCGTTATGGCCCGTGGTCCGTTCCTGCTCGACGCAGAGCATCGCCATGTCCATTCGGGAGGGATCGAACTTTTGCGCCAGCCGGACAAGATTGTTCGGCTCATCATCGCGTTCCCCGACCCAGAAGAGATCGGCATTCATGACGAGCGCCGGCTGGTCCGGGTCGAGCAGCTTGAGACCCTTTGCGAGTCCACCGCCCGAATCCATCAACCGCTCGCGCTCGTCGGAAATGCGGATCTTGGCCCGCGTCTCCGTGACGAGGTGAGCCTCCATCTGGTCGGCATGGTGATGCACGTTGACGACAACGGTCTCGACGCCGGCGTTGACGAGCGCGTCGAGCACGTAGTCGATCATCGGTTTATCCCCGATGCGGACCAGCGGTTTCGGCGTGGTCTCTGTGATGGGGCGCATCCGCGTGCCGAGGCCGGCCGCGAGCACCATGGCTTGCTTGATGATCATTTGCTCAGGCCGGTGATTCGGGAAACTCGATTCCAGCCTCTATGCACCAGTTCCGCAAGGGGGCGAGCACGGGATGTTCGAAAGCAACACTCAGGTGCCAGAGTGTGCGGGGAAGATGGCGCATATAGCCCGGCTTGCCGTCGCGATCCTTCAGCCGCACCCAGAGCCCGTTCAGCTTGCAGGCTCGCTGCGCCGACACGATCGCCCAGCTTTTCAGGAATGCGGCCTCGTTGAAATCCGCTTTCCTGGCGCGTGCCGAAAGATAGTCGGCCATCAACTGATCCATCAGCGGCCGCTCGATCGTCACCCGCGCATCCTGGACCAGCGAAACGAGATCATAGGCCGAGGGGCCGATCATCGCATCCTGGAAATCGATAAGGCCGACCCGGTCATGCCCTTCGCGGTCTTCGCGCCAGATGATGTTGGGCGAATGAAAGTCACGCATCACGATGGACGTGTCGGCCCCCGCCAGCTCGTCGATCAGCTGGTCCCAGATGGCTAGATAGCTTGCCCGCTCTTCCGCTGTCGCCTGTTGCCCCTTGCGTTTCCAGGGCAGATGCCAGTCGAGAAGCAGCTCCACCTCGAACTTCATCGCCGCACGATCGAAATCGGGAATGACGTGTTTATGCCCGCCCGGAATACCGATCTCCCGATCGAAAGGCGTATCATGAATGGCGGCGAGGCAGGCAGCACTGGCGCGGTAGCGATCGGCGATCGGCTTTCCCTCTCCGTCGAGAACGCCGTCTTCACCGAGATCTTCGAGAAGCAGCAGACCTGCGTCGAGATCCTGTGCCAGGACTTCGGGAGCAGCAAAGCCGCGCTGGCGCAGTGCCTGTCCGATGGCCACGAAGGGCCGCACATCCTCGGCCAGATGCACGAGCTGCGAATAAGGCTTGCCATCGCGGATCGGCGGACCGTTCGGCCGCTTCGGCGCATCCATCAGGACAAGGCGGGCGCTTCCATCGGCCGGATAGACATGCTCATAGGCGCGGTTCGAGGCGTCACCTGTCAGATGGCGTCTGCGGGCGCCCTGATGGCCATGGCCGTCCAGAAAGCGGCGGATCTCGGTGACGCGCCGCAGCCGCGCAAGCTTGGCCTCGGGCGCATGCAGGGTGACGGTCCGTCCGCCATCGGCAGCGAAGGCGAAATGGATATCGATCCGGTTCTTGGGCAGTGCCCGGCCGGCTTTAACTGGCCATTCGATCAGGCAGATGCCGTCCGCCAGCGCCTCCTCAAGACCCAGTTCATCGAGCTCGCTTTCATCGGAAAGCCGATAGAGGTCGAAATGCGCAACGGGGATCTTGAGGTCGTAGGTCTGGACCAGCGTGAAGGTCGGGCTCGGGACTTCGAGTCCCGGATCCTCGGCCAACGCCCGGATCAGGGCGCGGCTCAGTGTGGACTTGCCCGCACCAAGATCGCCGTGGAGCGCGACGCAATCGCCGACCTCAAGGGCAAGAAGCAGATCCTCGCCGAACAACGCGGTGGCGCGATCGTCGGCGAGATCAATGGCAAGCGGGGTCGGCTCTGCGCTCATTCGGCGGCGGCGATCATCTGCGGTAGACTGGCAGAGGGAATGCGGCAATGAACCGTGGTTCCACGCCCCGGCTCGCTGTCGATCTTCACGTCCCCATGGTGGAGGTTGACGAAGCTCTGAACGATCGACAATCCGAGACCCGGTCCGCTGCGCTTTCCGCCCTTGGCGCTCGTCGAGAAGCGGTCGAAGGCCGAGGAGACGAGGTCCGGGCTCATCCCGCAGCCACTGTCGGATACCGAGAACACAAGGTCGGTCGCTTCGCGCCAGCACTTCATCGAGACGACGGAACCTTCGGGCGCGAAGTTGACGGCATTGGTGAGGATCTTGATGAGAATCTGCTTCAACCGTTGCCGATCGGCGACCAGATGGCCGAGTTGCGCAGGCGCCGCGATCTCCAGCGTGACCCCACCTTCCTGCAGTCGATCGGTCATCTGCATCGATACGTCATCCAGGAGATCGCTGAGGTCGATCTCTGAATAGTCCAGCTGCATGATGCCGGCATCGACCGTAGCCAGGTCGAGGATGTCATTGACGATGGTCAGAAGGACGGAGGACGATGTTGAGATATGGTCGATATACTCGGCCTGACGCTCATTGAGCGGTCCGATCGTCGGCGTCTTGAGAAGATCGGTGAAACCGATGATGTTGGTCAATGGTGAGCGAAGTTCATAGGAAACGTGCTGGACGAAATCGTTCTTGAGCTCGTCGGCCTTCTGGAGTGCCTCGTTCTTTTCCTTGAGGGCTCGTTCCGCCCGAACGCTATCGGTCATGTTGACGAATGTCAGCATGGTCTGCGCATTCGGCAGCGGCGTGACCGCATAGTCGAGAACAAGACCGGAATAGAGCTCAAGCGTGCCCTGACTGGACGGACGCTCGTCCTCAAAGCTGGTGATCAACTTGCCGAAGGCCTTCCAGCCATCCGGCTTGTCGTAAGAGGGCGCACAAGCCGCGTCGAGCAGGCGGATATGCGTACCAACTGCGGCCTGCGCCTCGGTGATACCCCAGAGTGCCCGGAAAGCGGGATTCGACAGCTGGATACGGCCGTCAGGCCCGAAGACAGCCACGCCTTCCGAAAGATGGTCGATGGTTTCCCCCTGGACCTGGACCAGCGTGTTGTAGCGCGTCTCCAGATTGAATTGTTCCGTCAGATTCTCGAAGACCCATGTCGCGCCACCCTGCGGATGTGCGGATGCAATCACGCGCAGCGTCTGGCCGTTCGGCAGATGCCAAAGATCGGTTTGGGTTTCCAGCGCCCTATAGACGGAGAGGCAATTGTCCTTCCATGCCTTCCAGCTCAATTGTTCCGGCAGCTTGTGTGCTGCACGCAGCCGGTCGAGCAGTTCTGCGTGATCGGGACGGCTTTCGAGGAAACGGGCCTCCAGGCCCCAGAGCTGCATGAAGGCCTGATTGTAGAACTGTAGTCTCCGGTCCGCATCGAAAATCGCGACGGGGGTTGCGAGGTGGTCCAGCGTGTCTGCGTGACTCTTCAGGGTTCGTGTCAGCTCCTCGCGGAGCGTCTCGGCAGACGAGACGTCGATCGCCATGCCGCAGGAGCCAGCAGGACCGCGCACGTCGACGACGTCGAAGAAGGTACGGGCTCCCCGCACGGCAGTCGACACGGTATCATGGTAGGGCGATTCCGGCGTTGCAGATGCTTTGATTTTCTCGCGGGTGAGGGTGCCGAGAATTTCCCGGCTCTCCTGCACGGCTTGCGCTGGCGAGCTTGCTTCCACGGCTTCGCAATAGGCCTGGTTCACCCAGATCAGACGTCCTTCGCCATCGCGCTGCCAGACCGGCTGCTCGATCGAATCGAGAAGGGATTCAAACGTCGCGATCGAGCTGCGCAGACGATTGCGCTCGATCTTCAGTTCGGCGAGTTCTGCACGCAGATTGTCCAGCGCAACGAAATGCGCATAGGCACGACCGCCATAGAGATTTCCCTGAACCTCAAGAACCTCCCCGCGCTGGGTTTCCACCACCAGATCAAAGGATTTGGCGTTCAGTCTGAGTCCTTCGATCGCCCGTTCTACTTCGCTAGCCGAATGCGGCTTGAGCCAGCGGCCAAATGCCAGAAAATCGGAGTCCTGCTGCGGAGATCCTGTTTCGACGGGAAGCTGGCCGAGGAATTCCGCCCTTCCGTTGTGACCATCCCAGATCACCGTGCGCCGGTTCTTGTCGGCGATCAGGGTCTGGTAGCGCGAAATCTTCTGCTGGCTATCGGAATAGGCGGAGCGAAGCTCGCGGACCTCGAGATCCAGCCGGTTTCGCTGTCTCATCAGGACGATCGCAAAGATCAATGCGGCAGAGACTGTTCCAAGCAAGACGGCGTAGCTCGCAACGTCAACGCTGTCGAAATTCCTCGCAGCCCCGCCGGTAGCTTGCGCATACGCGTAGCCTGGAACGATCAGCCCGGCCAGCGCGGAGCCGCAGGCCAGCACCCGGCGCATGGCTGTGACGGCCGAGCGCCTCGCCGTGTTCCGGAGCATATTCGCCTTGAGATCCAGATTTGCCCGCCAGAGGGTGGAAACACCGGCCGTCATAGCCGAATCCCGCTGACGCGGGGCGCGTTGATGTACCGACATTCTCGGTCTGTCTCCGTCTTATTATGTGCCGCATCGTCGACAAGACATCCGTATTCGCGGACCGCTCGTGCAGTTCACGAATCAAGTCCCAAAACAATACCGCCGATGGAAAGGGTCGGGAAGGCCGGGGCCCAAAAAAGAAAGCGGCGCCTTTGTCAAGGCGCCGCCCACTAGATGTAGATATTATCCAGCTATTTTTTAATAGCGGTAGTGTTCCGACTTGAAAGGACCCTGTGTCGTGACACCGATATAGGCAGCCTGTTCGTCCGAAAGCTGCGTCAGCTTCACGCCGAGCTTTTCAAGGTGCAGGCGGGCGACCTTTTCGTCGAGGTGCTTCGGCAGGACGTAGACGCCCGGCTTGTATTCATCGTTCTTCGCAAAGAGCTCGATCTGGCCGAGGACCTGGTTGGTGAACGAGGCCGACATGACGAAGGACGGATGGCCGGTTGCGTTGCCGAGGTTCAGCAGGCGGCCTTCCGAGAGCAGGATCATGCGGTTGCCCTTCGGGAACTCGATCATGTCCACCTGCGGCTTGATGTTCGTCCAACGCAGGTTCTTCAGGGAGGCGACCTGGATCTCGTTGTCGAAGTGGCCGATGTTGCCGACGATCGCCATGTCCTTCATCTCGCGCATATGCTCGATGCGGATGACGTCCTTGTTGCCGGTGGTGGTGATGAAGATGTCGGCCGAGGAGACGACGTCTTCGAGCGTGACCACTTCAAAGCCGTCCATGGCGGCCTGGAGGGCGCAGATCGGGTCAACTTCCGTCACCTTGACGCGGGCGCCGGCGCCACGCAGCGAGGCCGCCGAACCCTTGCCGACGTCGCCGTAGCCGCAGACGACGGCAACCTTGCCGGCCATCATCACGTCGGTACCGCGGCGAATGCCGTCAACGAGCGATTCCTTGCAGCCATACTTGTTGTCGAACTTCGACTTGGTGACCGAGTCGTTGACGTTGATGGCCGGGAAGGGGAGGAGACCCTTCTTGGCGAGTTCATAGAGACGGTGAACGCCGGTGGTGGTTTCTTCGGTGACGCCCTTGATCGCATCGCGCTGCTTGGTGAACCAGCCCGGAGAGGCGGCAAGGCGCTTCTTGATCTGCGCGACCAGGATTTCTTCTTCTTCCGACTGTGGATTGGAAAGAACGTCTTCACCCGCCTCGGCGCGGGCGCCGAGCAGGATGTACATTGTCGCGTCGCCGCCGTCGTCGAGGATCATGTTGGACAGGCCACCGTCAGCCCACTGGAAGATCTTGTCGGTGTAGTCCCAGTATTCGGTAAGAGACTCGCCCTTGACTGCAAACACAGGAATGCCGGCGGCAGCGATGGCGGCAGCGGCGTGATCCTGGGTTGAGAAGATGTTGCAGGATGCCCAGCGCACGTCGGCGCCGAGAGCGACCAGTGTCTCAATGAGGACGGCGGTCTGGATCGTCATGTGCAGCGAGCCGGTAATCCGGGCGCCCTTGAGCGGCTTGGTCGCCCCGAACTCTTCGCGGCAGGACATCAGGCCCGGCATTTCGGTTTCCGCGATGCTGATTTCCTTGCGGCCGAAATCGGCAAGACCGATATCGGCGATGACGTAGTCATGTTTGCTCATGGGTTTCTCCGGCTGGATCAGGGCCCGTCCTGTCCTTCCGGACGGACGAATGGCTGGCTCTCCCGCAGATCTGTCTGCGAGGCTCGCATCTTCCTAGCAGGGAAGTGCAAATAACGCAATCTGACATAAAGAAGTCTTTATGTCTTTATGTCGCGATGCTTTACATCTCCTCACCGAAACGATCGGCGACCAGCGAGACCAGAGCCTGCATGACGTCTTCGGCCTGCTTTCCCGTGGCAGTGACGCTGATCGAGCAACCCGGGCTCGCGGCCAGCATCATCAGACCCATGATCGAGGTCCCGCCGACGGTGGTTCCGTCTTTCGAGACGCTGACAGCTGCATCGAATCCGCCCACGGTTTGCACGAATTTTGCGGATGCACGGGCATGCAGGCCACGTTTGTTGATGATCAGGAGATCACGGGAAATGACGTCCGTCATGCCTTCACTTCCCGCTCAACACGCGACTTGCGACGTTGATATACTTCCTGCCGGCTTCCGATGCCTCCACGAGGGCACGGTCCATGTTGTTATCGCCCCGAACGCCGGCGAGCTTGATCAGCATCGGCAGGTTGACACCTGCGATGACTTCGATGCGACCGGTGTTCATGACGGAGATTGCAAGATTGGACGGCGTTCCACCAAACATGTCGGTCAGGATGATAACGCCATGGCCGTCATCCGCGCGCAACACTGCATCGAGAATGTCCTGCCGGCGCTGGTCCATGTCATCTTCGGGCCCGATCGAAACGGTCTCGATGAATTTCTGTGGGCCTACGACATGCTCCACCGCGTGGTGAAACTCTTCAGCCAGCTTGCCATGTGTGACAAGCACAAGTCCGATCATTCTCTACTGCCCCTTAGCGCAACACTCGCCAGATAGCTCACCATCGGCGGTTCGTCCATCAGTGGCTCGCCATCTTGTCGATCAGAACGCGAAGCGCAAGCCAAAACAGCGTTTCTATCGTCCGATCTGGTCGAGGAGGCCAGTTCGCGCGAGAATCAGACTGAGGGGAAAACGGCTCCAGGGTGGGACCCGAATCAAGGGAAGTTCGATCCCGTCCGCCAATGTATGGTGCTCATCATTCGCAGGAAGACGCTCACTTTCGTTGGCAGCCACCGTGCGAACTGCATATTTCAGTTCGGCTTCCGAGACATGCGCTATGGAAACAATGCCACTATATCGCAGCTCAATCATACCCAGTATCGGAAGCGGGCCCCGGGCGACCACCCTGCCATCCGCAGCAGAGATGACAAGCCGATCGTCTCCGACAAGGCCGGCCGCGAGTCCGAGCAGGCGTGCTTCGGCAAGGCAATCGAAGGCAAGTCCGGACTTGCCGCTGCCCGATGGCCCCACAAACACCAATCCGGTTCCGCCGACGGAAATTGCGGTGGCGTGAATATTGTGTTCGATCGCCTTCACGATGCCATCTCGACGGGCAGTGAAAGCACGAAGCGAGCGCCGTTGACCCGACCACTTGCCGGATCGATCACGTTCTCCGCGCGGAGCGTGCCGCCGTGAGCTTCGGCAATCTGACGGCTGATGGACAGGCCGAGCCCGGAATTCTGGCCGAAGCTTTCGCCTTCCGGACGGTCTGTATAGAAACGTTCGAAGATGCGGTCGATGGTCTCTGCCTGAATGCCCGGCCCGTTGTCCTCAACCTGGATCTGGCATCGACTACGGTTTCGGGTGAGCTTCACGACGATCCGTCCACCATCCTCGGGCACGAAGGATCGAGCGTTCTCGATCAGGTTGGTGACGATCTGGCCGAGCCGCAGATCGTGCCCCTGAACGGTGAAACCCTGTTTCGACCCAGCCTTTTGATCGACGACGCAGTCGATCTGCACGGCCTTCTTGCCGCTTCGGATCTCGCGCGAGATATCGACAAGGCTAGAGAGAAGAATCTGCAGATCGACCGGTTTCGCATCGGAGCGTGCCAGTTCGGCGTCAAGGCGTGAGGCGTCGGAGATGTCGCTGATCAGGCGGTCCAGCCGTCTGACGTCGTGCTGGATGATATCCATCAGCCGTTGCCGCGATTGGTCGGTCTTGGCAAGGGGTAGTGTTTCCACGGCCGAGCGAAGGGATGTCAAAGGGTTCTTGAGCTCGTGGCTCACGTCTGCGGCGAAGCTCTCGATGGCGTCAATGCGGTCGTAGAGTGCGGTGGTCATTTCCCGCAAGGCGATAGACAGATTGCCGATCTCGTCCTGCCGGATCGAGAAATCTGGGATTTCCTCACGCTCCTTTGCGCCTCTTCGGACGCGGATGGCTGCCGCTGACAGACGGCGCAAGGGATTGGCGATGGTTGAAGAGAGCAGCAGCGAAACGACGATGTTGACGAGCGTGGCGACCCCGAACACACGCAGGATCGCCAGACGCTCGGCATGCACGATCTTGTCGATATCACCGGCTTGTGTGGAAAGCAGGAGGACGCCGAGCACCGCTCGTGACCGCTGCACCGGCACCGCGACGGACACGATCAGCTCTCCTTGATCGGTCACCCGCACCACGGCACCGCGCACGCCGGTCAGGGCGTTCATCACCTCCGGATAGATAGAGCCGTCGCCACCCGGCGCCTCACGATAGATCGGCAGGTTGCCGGGCTGGAGGATGGTATTGAACATCCGCGTAATCCAGTCCGTGAAGCTGGAGGAGTCATTGTCCACGGGAGGCAGGTCGAAGCGCAGCACCTGGCCACGAGAATAGAGGTGCCGCGAATCGAGCAGAAGATTGGCATCCGCGTCGAAAAGGCGGGCCCGGATGCGTGTCGGCGAGATCAGTCGGCGCAGTACCGGCGCGACCCGTTCCGGATTGATCGGAAATTCCAGGTCCTCGTCATTTGGGACCGGAGTGATGCTTTGCCCGGCCTGAAGTTCGAGAAGTTTCTCAGGGTCGATGGTGATCGAGTTGGTGTCCACAGAAGCAGAAGCGGAGACAGCCGCCGCGATGATCTCCCCCTGGGTCAGAAGGCTTTCGACGCGGGCGTCGATCAGGCCTTCGCGAAACTGGTTGAGATACATGATCCCGCCGACGAGTACGATCAGCGCCGCGAGGTTGAAGAAGACGATCCGGCGCGTGAGGCTGGAGAAGAGCGCGTGACCAAAGATCCGGCGGATCAGGGTGAACGGATGGGAGAACAGCCGTCGCTGTTCGGAGCCGGGTTCCGGCTCCTCCATCTGTCCCTGGTCAACCTGCTGACTCAAACCTCTGCCTTTCGCCCTTCTCTCCTGTGCGACGGGCCATCGCTACCGGCCGCCGGGAAGTCCGGATCTCACGCTGCTTCGCGGAACCGGTAACCCACACCGTAAAGGGTTTCAATCATGTCGAAGTCGGTATCGACCATCTTGAACTTCTTGCGCAACCGCTTGATGTGGCTGTCGATCGTGCGGTCGTCGACATAGACCTGCTCGTCATAGGCCGCATCCATCAGCGCATCACGGCTCTTCACAACGCCGGGGCGCTGCGCCAGCGATTGCAGGATGAGGAATTCAGTCACGGTCAGTGTCACCGGATCGCCCTTCCAGGTGCAGGTATGACGCTCCTGGTCCATGACGAGCTGGCCACGCTCCAGCGTGCGGGCCTGTTGCTCTGCGCTTCCCTTGGCAGGGCCGCCACCGGCCGCCAGCGTTTCACGGCTCGCCGACCGACGAAGGATCGCCTTTACACGCTCGACCAGCAGGCGCTGCGAAAACGGCTTGGTGATAAAGTCGTCGGCGCCCATCTTCAGGCCAAAGAGTTCGTCGATCTCCTCGTCCTTGGAGGTAAGGAAGATCACCGGAATGTCGGATTTCTGACGCAGGCGGCGCAGGAGCTCCATGCCGTCCATACGCGGCATCTTGATGTCGAAGATGGCCAGCTGCGGCGGACGGGCGAGAAGACCGTCGAGAGCCGAGGCGCCATCGGTGTAGGTTTCGACCTTGTAGCCTTCTGCTTCGAGTGCAATCGAAACCGAAGTCAGAATGTTGCGGTCGTCATCCACGAGGGCGATCGTCTGCATAGTGTACGTCTCCGTCATCGTTGCGCTGCTCCTGGTTCGTCCAGCCCAGCTCTGGTTCCATGGCAGTGCGATATGGGGATAAAGGTGGAACAAATTGTGGCAGAGGGGAAGGGGAGCGCTTCGTCATTCGCGGTTCAACCGCAGATTTCTGTCGCAAGCAGTGTGCGAGAACGGCGGAATGGAAGCAGAACTAAACGATTTAAAATAGTCATTTTCCGTTTTAAATCGATTAAATAATTGATATCATTATATTTTTTGGCGAGACACCTTGCGTTTCAAGCCTTCACCGTTTAGTTTTCCCTCATTCAAGGTTCAGGCCCATGTGAGAGGAAGGCGCACCATGGAGGAATTCGGCGTGAGGAACCCGGCTGCGGGGATCGCGGAAATCGGCTTGGGAAAGGCCGCCAGCGTTCGCTACAATCTCCTGGAGGCTGCCCTTTATGAGGAAGCCATCCGCCGGGGAGAGGCCGAACTGACGGCTGACGGCGCATTGCGTGCGCTGACCGGCCAGCACACGGGTCGCTCTGCCAAGGACAAGTTCGTCGTTCGCGATGCGAAGACCGACGGGCAGATCTGGTGGGACAACAACAAGCCGATGTCGCCGGAGCATTTCGCCGTGCTGCATCAGGACATGCTGGCTCATGCTGCAGGCAAGGATCTCTTCGTTCAGGACCTGATCGGCGGTGCCGATGCCGACAACGCGCTTCCGACCCGCGTCGTGACCGAATTCGCCTGGCATTCGCTCTTCATCCGCAATCTGCTGATCCGCCCTGAGCGCGCGGCCCTCGAAGGTTTTGTGGCCAAGCTGACGATCATCGATCTGCCGAGCTTCCGCGCCGATCCGGCGCGCCACGGTTGCCGCACCGAAACTGTCATCGCCTGCGACCTGACCAAGGGCATCGTCCTGATCGGCGGCACGTCCTATGCCGGCGAGATGAAGAAGTCGGTCTTCACCGTCCTCAACTACCTGCTGCCGTCGAAGGGCGTCATGCCGATGCATTGCTCTGCCAATGTCGGCCCCGATGGCGACGCCGCAGTCTTCTTCGGCCTTTCCGGCACGGGCAAGACCACACTGTCGGCGGATCCGAATCGCACCCTGATCGGCGACGACGAACACGGTTGGGGCGAAAACGGCATCTTCAACTTCGAAGGTGGCTGCTATGCCAAGACCATCCGTCTTTCTGCCGAAGCCGAACCGGAAATTTTCGCCACCACCAAGCGTTTCGGCACAGTGCTTGAAAACGTCGTGCTCGACGAGGCCCGCGTTCCCGACTTCAACGATGGTTCGCTAACGGAAAACACCCGTTGCGCCTACCCGCTGCATTTCATTCCGAATGCATCGGAGACCGGTATCGCCCCGCATCCGAAGACGATCATCATGCTGACGGCGGATGCCTTCGGTGTGCTCCCGCCGATCGCCAAGCTGACGCCGGAACAGGCCATGTACCACTTCCTCTCCGGCTACACAGCCAAGGTCGCCGGCACGGAAAAAGGCGTGACCGAACCGGAAGCGACCTTCTCGACCTGCTTCGGCGCACCTTTCATGCCACGCCATCCGACCGAATACGGCAACCTGCTGCGTGATCTGATCGCCCGCCACAAGGTCGATTGCTGGCTGGTCAATACCGGCTGGACCGGCGGCGCCTACGGCACCGGCAACCGCATGCCGATCAAGGCAACGCGCGCACTTCTGACGGCTGCTCTGACCGGCGAGCTGAAGAAGGTCGACATGCGCACCGATACGAACTTCGGCTTCGCCGTTCCGGTCGCTGTCGCCGACGTCGACACGAAGATCCTCGATCCGCGTTCGACCTGGGCCGATGGTGCCGCCTACGACGCCCAGGCCAAGAAGCTGGTCGGCATGTTCATCGACAACTTCGCCAAGTTCGAAGCCCATGTCGACGGCAAGGTACGCGACGCGGCCCCCGGCATTCGCCTCGCTGCCGAGTGATGTGTTGATTTGACGACTACGAAGAGGCTCGGCATGTTTGCCGGGCCTCTTCTGCTTCCGGCTTGCCTTTGCAGTCTTTGCGGCCGATATGGAAGCCGAGAAAGAGACCGACGACATGGCAAGCGAACCCCTCGAGATCAACAACCGCATCACGATCGCCGGCTGGGAGCTGACGGAGCAGTTTGTTCTGGCTGGTGGCCCCGGTGGGCAGAACGTCAACAAGGTCTCAACCGCGGTCCAGCTCTTCTTTAACCTGCTGGGATCGCCATCGCTGAACGACCGAGTCAAGCAGAACGCCGCGAAGCTCGCCGGCAAGCGCCTGTCGAAGGAAGGCGTGCTGATGATTGAGGCGAGCCGCTTCCGCAGCCAGGATCGCAATCGCGAGGATGCGCGCGAGCGCCTCAAGGAGCTGCTGATCGAAGCCGCCAAGCCGCCGCCGCCGCCCCGCAAGAAGACCAAGCCGACCAAGGGCTCGATTGAACGGCGCCTCAAGGCTAAGTCCGGCCGCTCTGATGTGAAGAAGATGCGCGGCAAGCCGATGGGAGAATGACCATGGCCGCAGCGACAGCCGAAATCAGCCTCCAATCCGGTCTTCGCTATCTGCCGGGCCGCCTGTCGCGTGCGGAGCAGGAGAACCTCGTAGAAATAATCCGGGGCGTGGTGGCCGAGGCGCCGCTCTATGTGCCCGTGATGCCCGGCTCTGGCCGTCCGATGTCTGTGCGCATGACCAATTGCGGGCCGCTTGGCTGGGTCACCGACAAGGAGCGCGGCTATCGCTATCAGCCGACCCATCCGGTCACCGGCAAGCCCTGGCCCGATATCCCCGAAGTACTGCTCGATCTCTGGCGGGAGCTATCGGGCCATCCTAGAGATCCCGAAGCATGCCTCGTCAATTTCTATACCGATGACGCTAAGATGGGCCTGCACCAGGATCGCGACGAAACCGACTTCTCGGCCCCTGTGCTATCCATCTCTCTCGGAGATACCTGCCTGTTCAGGATCGGAGGGTTGGCGCGGACCGATCGTACCAAATCCCTGAAACTGGAAAGCGGCGATGTCTTCCTTCTCGGCGGCGAAGGTCGTTTGTGCTTCCACGGGGTGGACCGCATCTATCCCGGGACCTCGACCCTTTTGAAATCCGGCGGACGCATCAACCTGACGCTCCGCCGCGTCAATCCATAGCCGACGATCTATCGCCTACAATTTTCTGAGCGCCACCGTCTCAACGAGGTGATTATCACCCTTGCGCAGGATCAGATCGGCACGCGGGCGGGTCGGCAGAATGTTTTCCCTGAGATTCTTAAGGTTGATATTCGCCCAGAGCCCTTCGGCGATCTCCTTGGCCTCGTCCTCGCTGATCGTCGCATAGCGATGGAAGTAGGAGCTCGGATCACGGAACGCCGTCTGCCGTAGCTTCATGAAGCGATCGACATACCAGCGATGGATCGCGTTCTCGTCGGCGTCGATATAGATCGAGAAGTCGAAGAAGTCCGAGACCATCGGCACAATCTTGCCGTCGGCCGGCAGGTTGCGCGACTGCAAGACATTGATCCCTTCGAAGATCAGGATATCAGGCCTGTCGATCACCCGGTGCTCGTTTGGCAACACGTCATAGGTCAGGTGCGAATAGCTGGGCGCCTTGACGTTCGGCAGCCCCGCCTTGATCGCCGACAGGAAGCGCAGAAGCGCGCCGATGTCGTAGCTTTCTGGGAAACCCTTCCGGTTCAGGATGCCGTTCTTCACCAGATGCGCATTCGGGTACAGGAAGCCGTCGGTCGTCACGAGATCGACCTTGGGGCTCGAGGGCCAGCGGGCGAGCAGTTCCTTCAGGATACGCGCCGTCGTCGACTTGCCGACGGCCACAGAGCCGGCAATGCCGATCACGAACGGGGTCTTGAAGACATCCGACATGCTCAAAAAACGGTTGCGCTGCTCGAACAAGAGTTGCGAAGACTCGACATGCGACGACAGGAGGCGCGACAACGAAAGATAGATGCGCCTGACTTCATCGAGATCGATCGGGTCGTCGATCGAGCGCAGCCGGTGCACTTCGTCGGCCGTCAGTGTCAGCGGCGTATCGGCGCGGAAATGAGCCCATTCCTCGCTGTCGAAGAACAGGTAGGGGGAATAGCCGTTCGCCTGGAAATGGTCGAGGACGTCTGGCGTTTCGGGGTCCCGCATAGCTATCGTCATGGATCCTGCCGACTGGCCTTCTCATTCAGGCCCGTCTGAGCGGTCCGACGCTCAAGTTCCTGCATCACTGTTTGTAAAGGGATGTCCGCAATTTTCAATACGACCATCAGATGATAGAGCAGGTCCGCGCTCTCGTAGATTAGGTTTTCGCGGTCGTCTTTCACCGCAGCCATGACAGCCTCGATTGCCTCTTCGCCCAGCTTCTTGGCCGCCTTGGTCTGCCCGCCTGCGACGAGTTTCGCCGTCCAGGACTGGCTCGGATCCGCCTGAGCACGGCTCGCGACAATGGCTTCCAGATCGGCCAGGGTGAAATTGCTCATGACAAGCCTTTCCGCGTCAGTCGAGACGCATGGCGATGCCGGCTGCGGCCATATGGGCCTTGGCCTCTGCAATCGAATAGGTGCCGAAGTGGAAGATCGAGGCAGCGAGAACCGCGGTCGCATGCCCATCACGGATTCCGGCGACCAGATCATCGAGATTGCCGACACCGCCGGAGGCAATGACGGGTACGCGGACACTGTCGCCGATGGTACGGGTGAGGCCGATGTCATAGCCGCTCTTGGTGCCGTCGCGGTCCATCGAAGTCACAAGCAGTTCGCCGGCGCCGCGTTCGACCATCTTCACCGCGAATTCGACCGCATCGATGCCGGTCGGCTGGCGTCCGCCATGGGTGAAGATCTCCCAGCGATCCGTTTCGCCGACGGCTGAAACCTTCTTCGCATCGATCGAGACGACGATGCACTGGTTCCCGAACTTGTCGGCGGCTTCCGCGACGAAATCGGGGTTCTTCACCGCTGCCGAATTGATCGACACCTTGTCGGCGCCGCACAGCAGCAGTTTGCGGATATCGGCCACGGCGCGAACACCACCGCCGACCGTCAACGGCATGAAACAATGGTCGGCCGTCTGGGCGACCACGTCGAAGATCGTGTCGCGATTGTCCGAGGATGCGGTGATGTCAAGGAAGCACAGCTCGTCGGCGCCGGCAGCGTCGTAGGCCTTGGCCGCCTCGACTGGGTCACCGGCATCGATGAGATCGACGAAGTTGACGCCCTTGACGACGCGGCCGTCCTTGACGTCGAGGCAGGGGATCACGCGGGCCTTGAGTGTCATGGTCTTGTCCTCAGCCTCTCGCAGCCTTGATCAGGGCGAGCGCCTCTGCGGGGTCGATACGCCCATCATAAAGCGCGCGACCGGAAATCGCACCTTCAAGCTTCTTCGCATCCGGCTCAAGCATGCGCTTGATGTCTTCGATCGAGGCAAGACCGCCCGACGCAATCACGGGTATCGAAACGGCTTGGGCCAGTTCCAGCGTCGATGCCCAGTTGATCCCGGTCAGGATCCCGTCGCGGTCGATGTCGGTATAGATGATCGCGGCGACACCAGCGCCTTCAAAGCGCTGGGCGAGCTCGATCACGCCGAGTTCGGAGGCTTCCGCCCAGCCTTCGACAGCAACCTTGCCGCCCTTCGCGTCGATGCCGACGGCGACCTTGCCGGGGAAGCGCTTGCAGGCTTCGATGACGAGAGCGGGATCACGGACGGCAACCGTACCGAGGATGACGCGCGATAGCCCGCGCGACAGCCAGCTCTCGATATGGTCCAGCGTGCGGATACCGCCGCCAAGCTGTACCGGGTTCTTCGTCGCCTTCAGGATCGCATCGACGGCAGCGCCGTTGACGCTTTCACCGGCGAAGGCACCGTTCAAGTCGACGACATGCAGCCATTCGAAGCCCTGGTCTTCGAAGGCGCGCGCCTGTGCGGCAGGATCGGGGTTATAGACGGTGGCCTGGTCCATATCGCCTAGCTTGAGGCGAACGCACTGGCCATCCTTGAGGTCGATAGCGGGAAAAAGGATCATGGGAGTATCCGTGCCCGTCAGGGCGTCCAGGTCAGGAAATTGGCGATGAGCTTCAGGCCGAGCGCCTGGCTCTTCTCGGGATGGAATTGCGCACCCACCATGTTGTCGCGCCCGACAAAGGCCGTCATCGCGCCACCATAGTCTGTTGTTGCGATCACATCCTCGGGCTTGCGCGCAGCCAGATGATAGGAATGGACGAAATAGGCGTGCAGCCCGTCCGGTCCCGTCGGAATACCCGAAAACAGCGGATGAGGACGGTTTAGCGTCAGCGTGTTCCAGCCGATCTGCGGGATCTTGAGGGAAGGATCCGACGGCGTCATCTCGACGACATCGCCTTCGATCCACCCGAAACCATCGGTGACGGTCTTCTCAAGTCCACGCGACGACATCAGCTGCATGCCGACGCAGATGCCGAAAAAGGGGCGTCCCTTCTTCTCGACAATGTCAGCGATGGCGTCATGCATGCCGGGGACCGCATCGAGTCCGCTGCGGCAGTCGGCATAGGCGCCGACACCCGGAAGAACGATCCGGTCGGCGGTCGCGACCCGGTCCGCCTTGTCGGTGAGTTCGATCTCGGCGTTAAGGCCGGCCTCGCGGGCGGCCCGTTCAAAGGCCTTGGTTGCCGAGCGCAGATTGCCCGATCCGTAATCGATGATAGCTACACGCATGTTGTCCAGTCCTTTCTGCTCGACGATTCGGCTTCAACGTCCGAACCGGAGCAAGGTGGCAGTTTCCCCTGTGGGGAAGATGCCCCTTAAACCAGGGTGCCCTTGGTGGAGGGGATACGATTTGCCTGTCGCGGATCGACTTCGGTTGCCGTGCGAAGCGCGCGCGCGACCGCCTTGAAGCAGGTCTCGGCGATATGATGGTTGTTCGCGCCGTAATGGTTCAGCACATGCAGCGTGATCCCGGCGTTCTGCGCGAGAGCCTGGAAGAATTCGCGCACCAGTTCGGTGTCGAAGGTGCCGATCTTCGGCGCGCTGAAATTGACGTTCCAGACCAGGAACGGACGGCCGGAGACGTCGATTGCCGCCTTGGTCATCGTCTCGTCCATGGCAAGATCGATCGAGGCATAGCGGGTGATGCCCTTGCGATCGCCGAGCGCCTTGGAAATCGCCTGGCCGAGCGCAATACCCGTATCCTCGACGGTGTGGTGGTCGTCGATATGCAGGTCGCCCTTCACATTGATATCCATGTCGATCAGCGAGTGGCGGCAGAGCTGGTCGAGCATATGGTCGAAGAAGCCCACGCCTGTCGAAATTTTGCCCGTGCCGGTGCCGTCGATATGGACGGAAACCGAGACCGAGGTTTCGTTGGTCTTGCGGGAAACTTCGCCTTTACGCTCTGCCATTTGGCTGCTCCATGAGGATCTCGGCCCTCCCATAACAGCAGGGCGGTGAAATATCCAGAAGTTACATTGCGCTGCCGCAAGGCGGCGTCAGAGCTTTTGCCGCAGATTGCAATCGTTGAAAGCCCACTTACATAGGAACCGACAAACCCGGGCCCCAAAGCCCGTTCCGCAAGGCCCGCAAGGCGGGTGACAGGTGACTGATGACAACGATTATTACCGTACGCAAAGACGGCAAGGTGGTGATGGCCGGTGACGGACAGGTCAGCCTCGGCCAGACCGTGATGAAGGGCAATGCCCGCAAGGTCCGCCGCATCGGCAAGGGCGGCGATGTGATCGCAGGCTTCGCCGGCGCGACCGCCGACGCCTTCACGCTGCTCGATCGTCTCGAAAAGAAGCTCGAGCAATATCCTGGCCAGCTGATGCGCGCCGCCGTCGAGCTCGCCAAGGACTGGCGCACCGACAAGTATTTGCGCAATCTCGAAGCCATGATGCTGGTCGCCGACAAGTCGATCACGCTCGCAATCACCGGCAATGGTGACGTGCTTGAGCCCGAGCACGGCACAATCGCGATTGGCTCCGGCGGCAACTATGCCTATGCGGCTGCCCGCGCACTGATGGATACCGATCGCTCTGCCGAGGATATCGCAACACGTGCGCTGACCATCGCCGGCGAGATCTGCGTTTATACCAACAACAACATGGTGGTCGAAACCCTCGACGCCGACTGACGGCTGCCGATTGTATTCCACACCAAGAGACGATGCGCGGCTCCGCGGCATCGTGAGGAGCAAGCTGAATGACCAATTTTTCTCCGCGCGAGATCGTTTCCGAGCTCGACCGCCATATCATCGGCCAGCATGACGCCAAGCGTGCCGTCGCGATTGCGCTGCGCAACCGCTGGCGCCGCCAGCAGCTCTCGGAAGACCTTCGCGACGAAGTCATGCCGAAGAACATCCTGATGATCGGACCAACCGGTGTCGGCAAGACGGAAATCTCCCGCCGCCTCGCCAAGCTCGCCGGTGCGCCCTTCATCAAGGTCGAGGCGACCAAGTTCACCGAAGTCGGTTATGTCGGCCGTGACGTCGAGCAGATCATCCGCGACCTGGTCGAGATCGGTATCGGGCTTGTCCGTGAGAAAAAGCGCCTGGAAGTGCAGGCCAAGGCCCATGCGCTCGCCGAGGAACGCGTGCTCGACGCTCTGGTGGGTGCAACCGCATCGCCGGCCACACGCGACAGCTTCCGTAAGAAGTTGCGCGGTGGTGAACTGGACGACAAGGAAATCGACATCGAGGTCGCTGACAGTGGTTCCGGTGCGCCCGGTTTCGAAGTCCCCGGCATGCCGGGTGCCAATATCGGCATCCTCAACCTGTCGGAAATGTTCGGCAAGGCCATGGGCAACCGCACGAAGAAGGTCAGGACGACGGTCAAGGCATCGTACAACGACCTGATCCGTGACGAGTCGGACAAGCTGATCGACAATGAAGTGATCCAGCGCGAAGCGCTGCGGTCGGTCGAGAACGACGGCATCGTCTTCCTGGACGAAATCGACAAGATCGCTGCCCGCGAGGGCGCAATGGGCGCCGGCGTTTCGCGCGAAGGCGTGCAGCGCGACTTGTTACCACTCGTCGAAGGCACGACGGTTGCGACCAAGTATGGACCGGTGAAGACGGACCACATCCTCTTCATTGCTTCCGGCGCCTTTCATGTCTCCAAGCCTTCGGACCTGCTGCCGGAACTCCAGGGTCGCCTGCCGATCCGGGTCGAGCTAAAGCCGCTGACCAAGGAAGATTTCCGCCGCATCCTCACGGAGACCGAAGCGAGCTTGATCCGCCAGTACAAGGCGCTGATGGCGACCGAGGAACTCAACCTCGACTTCACCGAGGACGCGATCGATGCGCTTGCCGATGTGGCGGTCCAGCTCAACGAGACGGTCGAGAATATCGGTGCCCGTCGTCTGCAGACTGTCATGGAGCGAGTTCTGGACGAAATCTCGTTCCATGCGCCCGATCGGAGCGGCTCTGCCGTGATGATCGATTCGGCCTACGTTCAGGAACATGTCGGTGATCTCGCCTCCAACACGGATTTGAGCCGCTATATCCTGTGATCTTTGTGCATCTATGGGTCGCTTTCGCCCGCAGCATATCGGGAAAGTGAAAGCGGCCCATATCGACAATGCAGGTGAGGCTTATGTAAGGAGTGCCCCTGTCGGATGACGGTCGTCCTGCGTCGCCAATCCGTTCACGGACAAATTGTCCAGGGGACGCCCATCGTGCTGAACATTGCCAGAAATCTTATCGTCGCCGTCACGCTGCTTGTGCTTGTGCCCGAAACGGTTATGGCGGACACGAAGGTGCCGTCCGGAAATCGCAATGTCGAACAGCCGGCAATCCCCGGCGCTTCGGTACGGCGCACTAAGGCCGGCAAGACCAGCTTTGATCTGAAGTACGAGAAGGTCCGAGACCTTTTGCGCACCGATTCGGCGCTCGTCGGCAAGATCAAGAAGACCGCAGCCGCTTATGGCATTGCGCCTATTCATATGGTCGGGGCTATCGTTGGTGAGCACACCTACAATGTCGATGCCTATGACAGTCTGCAGAGCTATTATGTAAAGGCGGCCTCCTACGCCGGAAACAGCTTCCGCTTTGGTTACAAGGACGAGAGCATCGCTGATTTCGTCGGCCGGTCCGAGTTTGCCGAATGCAACGGTTATTCGGATTCCTATCGTCTCTGGACGTGCCGGGAAGACGTCTGGCAGAACCGTTTCCGCGGCGAAACGGTGGGGGGAGTGTCCTATCCCAACAACCGGTTCAGCGCCGTCTTCTTCCAGCCCTTCTATGCCGGTCAGACATTTGGTCTGGGCCAGATCAATCCGCTGACTGCGCTGATGCTCTCGGATCTCGTGTACGAGAAGTCGGGTTACCCCAAGCTCGATGAAAATGATGCGGCCGGCGTTTACAAGGCGATCATGGATCCGGATATCTCGCTCGCCTTCATGGCGGCCGTGATCCGCAAGTCGATCGACGATTATCGGGAGATCGCCGATGTCGACATTTCCGGAAATCCGGGCCTTACCGCAACGCTGTTCAACATCGGCAATTCGCAGGAACGTGCGCGGGCCTTGGCCGCCAGACGCGCGAGCGGTGCGGCGAATTGGCCGGAAGAGAACTATTACGGCTGGTTGATCAATGATCGGCTGGAAGAGTTGGAGTCCCTGCTCTAACTCTTGTAGGGGGCTTTTGCGCTCCAAAGGGAGCATGACATGGACGGCAGTCTCCGAAGATCGACCTTTGAGCCCCCAGCCCCGGTGCCGCGCACCGTCCCGCCAAGTCGCCTCGAAATCATCCGGACAGTCCTGCGCAATCCCCTCGAGCTCTGGGGGCAGCCTTCCTATACTTGGCCTTGGATCGTGACCCGCTTCTTCGGTCAGACCACCATCATCGCCAATGATCCCGGCCTGATCCGGCACGTGCTCGTCGACAATGCGGCGAATTACGAGATGTCGGAGATCCGACAGCTTGTCCTTAGACCTATTCTGCGCGATGGGCTGCTGACCGCCGAAGGTCCCGTCTGGAAACGCTCGCGCAAGGCCATGGCGCCCGTCTTTACGCCCCGCCATGCCCGCGGCTTCGCCCGCCAGATGCGCGAACAAAGTGAACTCTTTCTTGAACGTTATGAGGCGGGCGCAGAAGGCACCGTCCGCGATATAGCCGTCGATATGACGGAGCTCACCTATGCGATCCTCTCCGAAACCCTGTTCTCCGGTGGCATCATCTCCGAGCAGGGTGACTTCGCCAGGGATGTTGATGACCTCTTGCACAGCATGGGCCGCATCGATCCGCTTGATCTGCTGCGCGCGCCAAAATGGATACCGCGCCTGACCCGCATTCGCGGTCTCGGCGTGCTGCGCAAGTTTCGCGAACTCGTGCGTCGGACGATGGACCATCGCCGAGCCATCATTCAGGCTGAGCGAGAAAAGGCGCCTGATGATTTCCTCACCCTCCTGTTGGAACTCGAGGGACCGGAAGGCCTGACCTCGGAGGAAATCGAGGACAATATCCTCACCTTCATCGGCGCCGGTCACGAGACCACGGCCCGCGCGCTGGCCTGGACGCTCTATTGTGTGGCGCATTGTCCGGATGTCCGGGATTCCATGGAGCGGGAGATCGACGAGGTGATTGCCTCGGGCGCCGATCCCGTCGAATGGCTCGACCGCATGCCGCATGTGCGCGCGGCCTTCGAGGAAGCCATGCGGCTCTATCCACCGGCCCCGTCGATCAACCGCGATGCGATTGCCGATGATCGTTACACGGCCCCGAATGGCGAGGTGGTGGAAATCGCCAAGGGCACCACCGTGCTGGTCATGCCCTGGACCCTCCATCGCCATGAACTCTACTGGGACAAGCCGCGGATCTTCGATCCCTCACGCTTCTTGCCCGGCGAGCGGGAAAAGATCGGCCGTTTCCAGTATCTGCCATTTGGTGCTGGACCGCGCGTCTGCATTGGCGCGACCTTTGCCCTGCAGGAAGCGGTGATTGCGCTTGCCGTTCTGATGCAGAAGTATCGGTTCGAAACGACGCCGCAAACGAAACCATGGCCCGTGCAGAAGCTCACCACCCAGCCGGCTGGCGGTCTTCCGATGCGTGTCACCCCTCGCAAGCCGTAAAGCGGCGTCTTCCTGCCGCTCCCTCGCTGGAAATCGGAGTAAGGCCTGTGCCATAAGGGATGCGGCGCCAGACCGGCGGGCATTATGGGGAAGACTGCGTGACATCCGATTACATGCTGGGCATCGATACCGGCGGCACCTATACGGACGCCGTGATCTACAGCGAGACGCATGGGATCATCGCCAAAGCGAAGTCGCTCACCACCCGTCACGACCTGTCGATCGGTATCTCCGGCGCGCTCGAAAGTGTCCTGTCCGAATCGACGATCGATCCCTCGGCCATTGGCCTGGTCTCGCTGTCGACGACGCTTGCGACGAACGCGCTGGTGGAAGGGCAGGGCGGCCGCGCCGGCCTGATCATGATCGGTTTCGGCCCTGAAGATCTGAAGCGCGATGGCCTGGGCGAGGCGCTCGGCAACGATCCGGTCCTCTTCATCGCCGGTGGACACGATGTCCATGGCAACGAGACACCTTTCGACCAGGCGGCGCTGGAAGCGGCACTGCCCGAGCTCGCGGCCAATGTCTCTTCCTTCGCGATCGCCGGCTATTTCGCGGTCCGCAACCCGGCTCACGAGCAGCGTGCGCGCGACATCATCCGCCAGCATTCTGGCCTGCCCGTTACCTGCAGCCATGAACTTTCTTCCAAGCTTGGCGGCCCTCGCCGTGCCCTGACCACGCTTCTGAATGCCCGTCTTGTTGCGATGATCGACCGCCTGATCGGTTCTGCGGAACGATACCTGCAGGAGCGGGGCGTGCATGCGCCGCTAATGGTGGTTCGGGGCGACGGCGCCTTGATTTCGGCCGCGGAGGCCCGCCTGCGACCAATCGAGACGATTCTGTCTGGTCCGGCGGCAAGCCTCGTCGGCGCCCGGCATCTGACAGGGCTGGATGATGCCGTCGTCTCCGACATCGGCGGAACAACCACGGACGTCGCCGTCATGGAGGCGGGGCAGCCGCGTCTGGACCAGGACGGAGCGGTTGTCGGCGGCTACCGCACCATGGTGGAAGCGGTCGCCATGCGTACCTTCGGCCTCGGCGGTGACTCGGAAGTCCATTTCGACGATCGTGGCCTTGCGGCAAAGATCCTGCTGGGACCTCGACGCCTGGTTCCGCTCAGTCTGGCCGCCGCGCTGCATGGCAGTGCGATAGCAAGTGTCCTCGAGCGTCAACTGCGCGCACCGCATCTCGGACGCCACGACGGGCGCTTCGCAGTCCGCACCGGTGTCCCGGATCATCTCGCGGCGGGTCTCCAGCCACAGGAAGCAGCCCTTTTCCAGAAGATCGGGGCCATACCTCTGCCGCTCGACCAGCTGATCAGCTTTACCCAGCAGAAGGCAACCCTCGATCGTCTGGTCGCCCGGGGCCTGGTCCATATCTGCGGGCTGACCCCATCGGACGCAATGCATGTCCTGGGACGTCAGGGCCAGTGGGACCGCCAGGCGGCAGCACTCGGCATGATGTTGGCGATCCGCCAGAAGGATGGGTCGGGCCAGCCGATTGCCGCGACGCCCGAGCTACTCGCCCAACTGATCGTTGATCGCCTGACGCGCCAGTCTGCCGAAGTCATTCTGTCCGCGGCTCTGGCGGAAGATGGGCTCGCCGACATTGATCCGGCCAGATCCGTGCTGGTCGATCGTGCTCTCAAGCGCCAGGTGGGCATAGCTCGTTTCAACCTGACGCTCGATCGGCCGCTGATCGGACTTGGCGCCTCGGCGGGTGTCTATTACCCGGCGATCGCTGAGATGCTGGCTTCCGACTTCGCCGTGCCAAGGGATGCTGACGTGGCCAATGCCGTTGGTGCGGTGGTTGGCCAGGTCCGAAGCAGCGTGACGGTTACTGTCAGTTCGCCAGAGGAATGCCTTTTCATAGTCACCGGAGGTGGCGACAGTGAGCGCGTCACGGATGAGAACAGGGCACTGGAAGTCGCCCGTTTTCGTGCGAGCGCACTTGCACGACAACGGGCCGAGGCGAGTGGCGCTGTCGATCTCGTTCTCCTCGTCACGGAGGTGCATGATGCTCCTGAGATCGAGGGGCGAAGGAAGCTCGTGGAGGCGCGCATTACCGCTACGGCAACGGGTCGACCGAGGACGGCCCGAAGCTGACTTTCTATTTTGGAAATAATATTTCGTATTTATGCAAGATTGACTGCTAATGCGTTTCAGCGATGCTGTAACCCAGAGCGACATCAGTGCGAGGAGTGACGTCATGACATCTATTGAAACCCATGGCCTTTCGATCGACATGCGCCTGCACGATTTCATCGTGAACCAGGCGATCCCGGGAACGCAGGTAGAGGCCGATGTCTTCTTCGCTGGCCTGTCGAAGATCATCCATGAACTTGCGCCCAAGAACCGTGCGCTGCTCGCCAAGCGGGATGCCCTCCAGGCAGATATCGACGCCTGGTACCGGAAGAATGGCGCTCCCTCGGACATGACCGCCTATGAGACCTTCCTGCGCGAGATCGGCTATCTTCTGCCTGAAGGCCCCGATTTCAAGATCGCGACGGCAGATGTCGACCCGGAAATCTCGACCATTGCTGGTCCGCAGCTCGTCGTCCCCGTGATGAACGCGCGCTACGCCCTCAATGCAGCCAATGCCCGCTGGGGGTCCCTGTACGACGCCCTCTACGGGACGGATGCAATCCCCGAAAGCGACGGCGCGGAGAAGGGGAGGGGTTACAACCCTGTTCGTGGAGGCAAGGTCATTGCCTGGGTGCGCGGCTTCCTCGATCGCTCGGTGCCACTTGCGGCGGGTGGCTGGGAAAAGGTCACGGCACTCTCGGTCGAAAACGGCGGGCTCTCAGTCCGCCTCGACGATGGTGGTATCACCGGCCTTTCGAACCCGGCCCAGTTTACCGGATATCGCGGGGAAGGTGCTGCCCCATCCAGCATCTTCCTGCACAAGAACGGCCTCCATGTTGAAATCCTTGTCGACAAGGCGGGTGTCATCGGCAAGAGCGATCCCGCAGGCATCAATGACTGCCGCCTGGAATCGGCGCTCACCACCATCATGGACTGCGAGGATTCGGTTGCCGCTGTCGATGCCGAAGACAAGGTCGTCGTCTATTCCAACTGGCTCGGCCTGATGAAGGGTGACCTGACAGAGGACGTCTCGAAGGGCGGCAAAACCTTTACCCGTGCCCTGAGTGAGGATGTGTCGCTGACTGGCCCTGATGGCAGCAACGTGACATTGCCGGGGCGGTCACTGATGCTCATCCGCAATGTCGGCCATCTCATGACCAATCCCGCAATCACCGACAAGGATGGGCACGAGGTGCCGGAAGGCATCATGGATGCCGCCATCACCGCCTTGATTGCACTGCACGACATCGGCCCGAACGGCCGCCGCAAGAACTCCCGCGCCGGCTCCATGTATGTCGTAAAGCCCAAGATGCATGGCCCGGAAGAGGTCGCTTTCGCCTGCGAGATCTTTTCACGCGTCGAAGCGCTTGTCGGCATGGGGCCCAATACGATCAAGATGGGGATCATGGACGAGGAGCGCCGCACCACGGTCAACCTCAAGGAATGCATCCGCGCCGCCCGCGAACGCGTCGTGTTCATCAATACGGGCTTCCTCGATCGAACTGGCGACGAGATCCATACTTCGATGGAAGCCGGACCAATGATCCGGAAGGGTGACATGAAGCAGGCGGCCTGGATCGCCGCCTACGAGAACTGGAACGTCGATATCGGCTTGGAATGCGGCCTGTCGGGTCACGCGCAGATCGGCAAGGGCATGTGGGCCATGCCGGACCTGATGGCGGCCATGCTCGAGCAGAAGATCGCGCACCCAAAGGCCGGTGCCAACACCGCCTGGGTTCCCTCGCCGACTGCCGCGACCCTGCATGCCACACACTATCACAGCGTGAACGTCGCCGAGGTCCAGCAGGGCTTGAAATCCCGCCCGCGGGCGAAACTCGCCGACATCCTCTCCGTACCGGTCGCACCCCGACCGAACTGGACGCCGGAGGAGATCCAGCGCGAGCTCGACAACAATGCGCAGGGCATCCTCGGCTATGTCGTGCGTTGGGTGGATCAGGGTGTCGGATGCTCCAAGGTTCCGGACATCAACAATGTCGGGCTCATGGAAGACCGCGCGACCTTGCGCATCTCCGCCCAGCACATGGCCAACTGGCTGCACCATGGCATAGTGACGGAAGAGCTGGTCGTCGAAACGCTGAAGCGGATGGCCGTCGTCGTTGACGGACAGAATGCCGGTGATGCGGCTTACCTTCCGATGGCCAAGGACTATGATGGCTCGGTTGCCTTCCAGGCGGCTCTCGATCTGGTCCTCAAGGGCAGGGAGCAGCCCAACGGTTACACGGAACCGGTGCTTCACCGTCGCCGCATCGAGCTCAAGGCGAAATCTGCCGCTTGATCGTCCGCCAAAGGATGCATGAATTGAAAAGACCCGCCGGATCACTCCGGCGGGTCTTTTTCTGACTGTCTATCTCGGCAGCTTACTGCTGAACGACGACCTTGGAGTTGCGACCTGGTTTGACGCGATTATAGAGGTCAATCACGTCCTGGTTCATCATGCGGATACATCCGGATGATGCGGCCGTTCCGATCGAAGCCCACTCCGGCGTACCGTGCAGACGGAACAACGTATCCTGCCCCTTCTCGTTGAAGAGGTACATGGCGCGGGCGCCGAGCGGATTGGAAAGACCGGGGCCCATGCCATTCTCGACATACTTGGCCACTTCCGGCTTGCGCTCGGCCATTTCCTTCGGCGGGTGCCATGTCGGCCAAGCCTGTTTCCAGGCAATGTAGGCTTCGCCTTCCCACGCAAATCCCTGCTTGCCGACGCCGATGCCATAGCGAACGGCCTTGCCGCGTGGCAGAACATAATAAAGGAAGCGTTCGCGCGTATTCACGACAATCGTGCCCGGCTTTTCCTTGGTCGCGTAGTCTACAATCTGTCGATGGAACTTCTTGTCGACCTTCTGGATCGGGATCGCCGGCAGGGCATATCCTGCATCGGTGGTCTTTCCATAGGAATCGCTGAAGATCTGTACCTTGGTGGTCTCGGCCACTTCGGCGTTTTCACCAGTCGTTGTCGTACAGCCCGCGAGGCCGATGGACATAACCAGGCCGAGCGCGGTCAATATATTGCGGAAGCGCATTGGGAGCTCATGGGTGATGGCTGGAAGATGGTCTCGTGACCATCCTTGATTATGGTTTATTTTGAATTAACCTCGGCAACGCAAGTGCCGCACTACAGCCGAACGTCTTCGGCGATGCAAAATGACTCTGCATTGCTTTTTTGCAACAGGCGCGGTTGTGCGGACGGGAGTTTTCCATGACCTTAGTGTCCATCGCGGTGAATAATCCGTTAATCGACGGGCGACAGTCTGATCGCGCGATGATGATTCGTCGTGGCGTCCAGATTCTTTTGTCGGACATGCGCTTTGCAGTTTTACCCGAACTGACCCTCGCCAACGGTCGCCGTGCAGACCTGATTGCCCTGTCCGAGAAAGGGGAGATCTGGATTGTTGAGATCAAGTCCTCGATCGAGGATTTCAGGGTCGATCGGAAATGGCCGGATTATCGCCGCTACTGCGACCGGCTCTTCTTCGCGACCCACCCTGGCGTTCCACTGGAGATCTTTCCGGAGGACTGCGGTTTGCTTCTGTCGGACGGCTATTCGGGGCACTTGCTCCGTGACGCCCCTGAACACCGCCTTGCGCCGGCGACCCGCAAAGCGGTGACGCTTGATTTCTCGAGGGCCGCCGCACAAAGGTTGATGACCGCCGAATGGGCGGTCCAAGTTCACGGGACCTGAATCACTTCGGCGCCCGCTTTGCCAGGATTCGCTGCAGTGTTCGGCGATGCATGTTGAGGCGCCGCGCGGTCTCGGAGACATTCCGTTCGCAACTCTCGTACACGCGCTGGATATGTTCCCATCGAATTCGGTCTGCGGACATCGGGTTTTCGGGGATTTCCGCCTTCTCGCCAGGTCTCTGGGTCAGGGCAAGATACACATCGTCCGCGTCCGCCGGCTTCGCCAGATAGTCGAGCGCGCCCAGCTTTACCGCCGTGACGGCTGTCGCGATGTTGCCATAGCCGGTCAGCACGATGATGCGTGTATCGGTTCGCCGCTCGCGGATCGCTTCGATCACATCGAGGCCTGTACCATCGCCGAGCCTGAGATCGACCACGGCATAGCTCGGTGGCGCCTCCTTGGCCTTGGCAATGCCTTCTGCCACGGAGCCGGCGAGCTCGACGACAAATCCGCGGCTTTCCATCGCGCGGGCGAGGCGACGGAGAAAGGGGGCATCGTCATCGACGATCAGCAGGGACGGGTCTGATCCGAGATCGTGGTCGCCCGCCCGCTGGACGCTGCCGGCGGATTTCGCGACCTGTGATGCTGCTTCTACCATCTTCTATTCCCTGAGACTGTTCGAGAAAGTCCGGTTCCGACCTTATGCTGGTGAAGCCCATACAGGTAAAGTCATAAGGACGTGTCCAATTCCATATACTCGCGCGGCCAGTTCACCACGACACGGGCACCTGATCCTTCCGGACTGCGATTCTCGAATCGGAGGCTGGCGCCCGATCTCTCGAGAAGCGTTTTCGCAATGAACAATCCAAGCCCGAGGCCGCCTGCGCGCGCATCGTTCTGCCTACTGGTTACATAGGGCTCGCCAATTCTTTGCAAGACCCCGGCCGAGAAACCGGCACCGTCATCCTCGATGGTCACCGTCACATCGACTGTCGTGTGTTCGACGCTGACGGTCACTTTCGATCGGGCATAGTCCACGGCGTTTTCGAGCAGGTTCCCGAGCCCGTAGAGGATCGCCGGGTTGCGGGTTCCGACTGGTTCGAGTGCGCGCTCCGAGAGCTCCGTGAGTTCCACGGTCACACCGAGTTCTCGATGCGGCGCGATGACCTCTTCGATCATCGACGACAAGGGCAGCTCGCGCATATGGGCTTCCCCTTCCGTAGCGAGCGATGTCAGACGGCGAAGAATATCCCGGCACCGCTCGCTCTGGCTGCGCAGCAACTGCACGTCCTCACGGTAACGCTCATCATTGCCGAGGTCCCGCTCCATTTCCTTCGCCACGACGCTGATGGTCGCGAGTGGTGTCCCGAGTTCGTGCGCAGCCGCAGCCGCAAGACCATCTAGCTGGTGCAGGTGTTTCTCCCGCTGCAGGATGAGCTCGGTGGCCGTCAGTGCATCCGCAAGCAGGCTCGCCTCCTGGGAGACGCGGTAGGCATAGAAGGCGGCAAACGCCATCATCGAGACGATCGAGCTCCACATGCCGACCTGGAGCAGGGGGTGAACCTCAAGTGTGCGCCCTTCGAACCACGGCAGGGGATAGGGCGTGAAGGCGAGAAACGTGATGAAGGCCAATGCTGTCACGAACAGGGCGATCGAATGACGGCTCGGCTGCGACGCAAACGAGATGATGACGGGAATGCAGATCAACGGTGCGAAGGGATTGTTCAGACCTCCAGTAATGAAGAGCAGAGCGCCCATCTGAAACAGATCGAGGGAAAGGACGGCAAAGGCAGCGGCCGGCTCCAGCCGATAGGTCGGTGGAAATGCAACGGAGAGCAGAGAATTGGCAGCGGCCAGGGCCGCGATCAGGCCGAGGCAGGTCATCAGTGGCAGAGGAAACTCGAACCACATCGCCACGATCAGGATCGTCAGCAACTGGCCGGCGACCGCCACCCAGCGCAACTTAACCAAGGTCTCCAGACGCAGCCGCCGGCTGCTCGGACCGAATTTGGCTGCCAGATCCATGGTCATTGTCTTCGCCTTCCTTGCCTTGCTGTCAGGTGCTGCGGGGTTTCGCCCGCGTCGTCGGATCTGCCGAAGCAGGATCTTCCGGCCATGGATGCTTCGGATAGCGGCCCCGCATGTCGGCGCGTACATCCTTCCAGGACCCGCCCCAGAAGCCCGGAAGATCCCGCGTCGTCTGAATCGGTCGATGCGCCGGCGACGTCAACTCCAGCAACAGTGGCAATTTGCCGCCGCCGATCGTCGGATGGGTCTTCAAGCCGAACAGTTCCTGCACCCGGATCTGCAATACCGGCTCGTCGCCGTCATAGCGGATCGGATGGGCCTGGCCGGTGGGCGCCATGAAATGGGTCGGAACCAGTCTGTCGAGGTCCCGCTGCGATCCTGGTGGCATGAGCGCCATCAGCCCCTCATGGAGACTGCTCGCCGTGATCTCCTGAAAGCTCGTGACACCGGACTGAAACGGAACGAACCAGTCGTCGAGCCGCGCGGCGAGCCCTTCGTCGCTGGTATCCGGCCATGGATCCCCAAGGCTCCTGTAGAGGAAACCAAGCCTCTGTCGCAGCTGGCCGGCCGCCTTGGAAAAGGGGAGGGCAGACAAGCCGAGAAGGCGCACGCCTTCCGCGAGTGCAAGGGCGGCCTCTGCCCCTTTTGGCCTCGGCAAGGGCTGCTCGTCGAAGACAATCGCACCCATCCGGGTCGTCCGCCGGGCACGAACCTGACGACTGCCCGTATCGAAGCCGCTCTCGTCAGCTGTGCTGATTGCACCTGGAAGAATACGCTCGATGTCCTCACGGGTGATTTCTGCTGCGGCAAGCACGCGGGCTTGGGCCGCCTTGCCGGTGAGGTCGGCAATCACCAGAAGCTCTCCACCGGCCAGCCGCTCGGTGGCTGCAATCTCCGCGCCTCGTCCGTTCGCCATCACGAAACGTCCACGCCCGCCACGCTGCCGCGCCACTCGGTCCGGAAAGGCATGGACCAGCAAGGCGCCGGCAGAGACCGGCGACCCACCGGTGTCCCCGTTTGGGCTTGAGAGACCGGAAGCCAGTCTCTGGGCCAGGTTGCGGGCATTGCGTGCCCGTTCTCCCCTGTCCCGCTGGAACTGTCGCAACCGTTCGTCGAGATCAAGATTGTTGCCGCCCAGCCCCTGTTCGGTCAGAAGGACTGCCAGTTCCGCGGCAGCCTTGGCTTCGCCGTGCTCGGAGGCGCCGAGCACCATGGCTGCAAGCCGCGGCGGCAGCCCGAAATCGCGCATCCGCCGCCCCTTGGCAGTCAGCTGCAGATTCTCATCGAGCGCACCGAGCCCGATAAGGAGTTGCCGTGCCTCCTTCAGCGCCACGTCGGGTGGCATGTCGAGCAAGAGCAGCTGGCGCGGATCTGCGACGCCCCAGTGAGCCATGTCCAGCGCCAGTCCGGAAAGGTCGCTCGCCAGGATTTCGGGCGGTGTGAAGGCCGCGAGCGCTGCTGTCTGGCCTGCATGCCAGAGCCGGATCGCCATTCCGGGTTCCGTCCTGCCGGCGCGTCCGGCGCGCTGATCCGCAGATGCCCTCGACACGCGGACGGTCTCGAGCCGCGTGATCCCCGTCGAGGCTTCGTAGACCGGAAGCCGCTGCAATCCGCTGTCGATTACCACGCGCACTCCATCAATGGTGATCGAGGTTTCGGCGATCGAGGTCGACAGCACCACCTTTCGCGTCCCCGGCGGTGCAGGGCGGATCGCCGCATCCTGCTCCGGCTGGCTCAGCATGCCATAGAGAGGAGCAATCAGAATGTTGCTGGCAACTTTCTCCTGCAGGCGCTCCGCCACACGCCGGATCTCGGCCTGTCCCGGCAGGAAAGCGAGCACCGAGCCCTCTTCTTCTGCAAGCGTCCGTAGCACGGTCGCGGTGACGGCATCTTCGATCCGCTGGTCAGTTGGCCGATCCTGGTGGCGGATCTCGACAGGGAAACTCCGTCCCTCGCTGACGATGACTGGTGGGCCGGACAGCAACGACGCGATACGCTCGACGTCGAGCGTCGCCGACATGACGATGATCCTGATGTCCGGCCGAAGAGCCGATTGCGCATCGAGTGCAAGCGCAAGACCGAGATCGGCATCCAGCGAGCGTTCGTGAAACTCGTCGAAGAGCACCGCCGCGATGCCCTTTAGCTCGGGATCGCCGAGGATCATCCGCACGAAGACGCCTTCGGTCACCACCTCGATGCGTGTCGCGCTGCTGACGCGGTTGTCGAGCCGCATCCGATAGCCGACTGTCTTCCCCACGGCTTCGCCCAGGAGGTCCGCCATGCGGGATGCTGCGGCTCTCGCGGCAAGTCGTCTGGGTTCGAGCAGAAGGATGCGTCCGTCTCCCCGCCACGTCTGATCGAGGAGATAGAGAGGAACGAGTGTGGTCTTGCCGGCGCCCGGGGGGGCGGAGAGGACGGCGCAGTTGTTGATCTCAAGCGCCTCTGCAAGCGCCGGGAGGCGCTCGGCGATTGGCAATTGTGGGAGCTGCACGGGCGTCACGAAGCCGCCGCGTCCGAATGGGCGGTCTGATAGGCGAGAATGGCACCCGCGAGATCTTCAAGCGCTGCGCCGACAGACTTGAACAGGGTGACTTCTTCCCGGCTCCGCCGTCCCGCGGCCCCGCTGACCAGTTCGGCCAGTTCGGCCACGACATGGTCCGCGCCAATGACACCCGAGGCGATCGGCTGCAGGATATCTCCGGCTTCCGCGAAGGCGCCCGCGCGCGTGTCGACGAAGACGCGCGCGCGCCGAACGGCTTCGTCGTCGCTTTCACGCATGTCCTTGGTAAAGGCGCCGATCAGATCGAGATGGCTGCCCGGCTTCAGCCACGCCCCTCGTATCAGCGGCGTGCGCGACAGGGTGGCACAGGAGATGATGTCTGCCTGACGGGCGGCGCCTTCAAGGTCATCGGCGACGTTTACCGGGTAGCCGAGGGCGCTGGCCTCTTCAGCCGCCTGCACGGCCTTGTCCCTGTCCCGTCCCCAGATCAGGACATTGTTGATCGGCCGAACGCGGCTGTGCGCTTCGATCAGGTTGATGGAGAGACGTCCGGTGCCAACCACGAGCAAGGTCGACGCGTCGTCACGGGCGAGATGACGCGCAGCCAGCGCGGACGCCGCCGCCGTGCGCCGCGCCGTCAGCTCCCCGCCATCGATCAGCGCCAGCAATTCTCCGGTACGCCCGGATGACAGAAGATAGCTGCCATGGATTGCCGGCAGGGAGCGCAGGTGATTGTCCGGAAAGACCGAGACGAGCTTGACCCCGATATACTCGCCCGGCTGCCATGCCGGCATGAGCAGGAGTGTCGCATCCGCTTCTCCGGGAACGCCGACAGTGTGATGATGGCGCACGGGCATGATGCAGCCGCCTTGGAACATGGCGGCGAGAGCCCCGATGAGGGCGTCCCAGTCGAGGCAATGTCTGGTCTGGGTTGGGTCGAGAATAAGCATGCGGAAGGGCACTCCTTGATGACAGTCCGACACTATCAAGGAGCGCCTGGCTTGCAAGCGAATGCGGGCAAGTGACAAGGCTGCAAACGGCCGCCGCTCTCGTGCGTCCGGACACGCACTAATGGTGTCGTTTGCGACCGATGGCCTCTGCGCAAAGGAAAAAACTATTTATTATCAACATCTTGTCGATTTTTTTCAGTTTTGTGAAGAGTGGCTGTTGACGGTTTGCGGGAGTGGCCGTATAAGCCGCTTCACCGAACGAGAGGCGG
>NZ_JAUSUW010000008.1 GCF_030814435.1 Peteryoungia aggregata LMG 23059 | reverse complement strand
GTGGCTCCCTGTTTTTAATTTGTCGGGGGGGTTTTGGCGGCGCGGGGGGGTGTGTTGGGGGGGTTGTAGGTTTTATAAATCCCCCCCCCCCCCCCCCCCCTCTGCCCTCCTGAGCTTGTCGAAGGGCGGACATCTCCCCCACAAGGGGGGAGGCTGGCTAACCCGCCAGCGTGGCGTTTCCCCTTTGGCGTTGCAGAGGTAGCGGCAGACGAGACGCTCCGCTCTCCCCCCTTGTGGGGGAGATGTCACGCAGTGACAGAGGGGGCGCACGACAAAACTTCGAGAAATCGGCACCGTCTGACCTGCCGGCCGCCTCTCTCACGAGGTCTGGAGGCTTTTATATGCTCGCTCGCGCCATCCAGACAGTGCGGATGCCGGCAGAACGCATGCCCTGCCGGCCGCAAGGGGTAACCGCCATGTCGCGCGGGATCAGAACTTCATGCCGACCGAAAGTGCTGCATTGAAGGACTGGCCGACGGCGATGCCGAGCGCGTTGCTGCCGATCGACGAGGTGTAATAGGTCTTGTCGAAGATGTTGTTGAGGTTCAGCTGGATCTCGATCGGATGCTCGCGCTCGATGGTATAGCTGGCGAAGAGGTCGACGGTGCCGTAACCCGGCAGGTCAAAACTGTTGTCGGCATCGCCGGCGCGGCGGCCGACGCCCTTGATGGCGCCGCCGAAGCGCAGGGATCCTGCGCCATCGAAGACCTCGCCGTAGTCATAGGCGATGCGCAGCGATGCGGTGTGGCGGGCGACATTGGCGAGGTTGTTGCCGAGGAGGAGCGGGTCCTCGTCCTCGACCACGACCGCATCGGTCAGGCCATAGCTGCCGATCACCTGCAATTCATCGGTCAGCTGGCCGGCGAGATCGAGTTCCACGCCCTTGGAGCGGACGAGGCCGGCGGTGCTGTAGACGCCTGGTGCCAGGGCATAGGCGACGTTCTTCTTCTCGGCATAGAAGACGGCGAGCGTGCCGCTTAGCCAGTCGGTGACATCGAGCTTGGAGCCGAGTTCGTAGGAGATACCCTCTTCCGGATCGAGACTGCCATAGGGGTTGTTGATCGAGCTGTTGGGGCGGAAGGTGCGGGCGACATTGGCATAAAGCGAGGAATCGGGGCGGACTTCCCAGACCAGGCCGGCATTGGGGATCAGGGCATTGCCGTTGGTATCGCTGTTTTCGGTCGAGCCGCTGCCGGCGGTGATGTCATAATGCTCGAGGCGCAGGCCGGCGACGGCGATCAGCTGGTCGGTGAGATGCACGCGGTCCTGAGCATAAACAGCCTGGGTCCGCATGTGCTGGTATTCTTCGGCGGCGGTCGCCGCATTGTAGGTGCAAGGGGAAATTGCGCCATAGACGGGGTTGTTGACGTTGAGACGGTTGTTCAGATTGCAGGTCTGGAGCGCAGCGCGGGCGATGTCTTCCTTGCGCAGGGCCATTCCGAAGAGGAATTCGTTTTCGAAGCCCATGAGGTCTTCGCTGCCGGTCAGGTCTGTTCTCAGCGAATGGACCGTCGTGTCGTAATAGCCGCGCACGTCGGAGCGGCGGGTGAGGATGCCGGTCGTCGCATTGTAGGCGGTGGCGCGGGTCTGGTCGGCGGAAAAACTGTCCTTGCTGTAGGCATAGTTGACGCTGGCGACCCAGTTGCCGCCGAGCTGCTGCTTGACCGAGGCCTTGAACAGGTCGGATGCGCCATCGATTTCGGACCAGGCCTCGTCCAGCCGCTGGCGGGGGCTGATGTCGAGGAAGGTGCCGGTCGTCGCATCATAGACCGTGCCGCGCTCATAGGGCGTCAGATAGTCGTTGTGCGTATAGGAGAGGACGACTTCGGTGCCGTCGCGCTCCCATTTCAGGGAGGGGGCAATCAGCCAGTTTTTCTTGTCGCCGAAATTGCGCCAGTAATCGCCATTCTCCCCTTCGGCAATCAGGCGATAGGAAAAGCCGCTGTCGCCGGCCGGGCCCGTCACATCGAAACCGGCCTTCTTCGAATAACGCCCGGCGCCATAGGCGTAGAATTTCGACCAGGTTTCGGCTGAAAACGTATCTTCCGGCTTCTTCGTCACGAGATTGACCATGCCGCCGGGATCAAGCACGCCGTAGAGGGTGGAGGCCGGGCCTTTGAGGACCTCGACATAATCGGTCGTGGCATTGAAGCTGTGCGGCAAAGCGGTGTTCAAGCCGTCGGTAAGGATCGAGCCGTCGCGGCTTTCGCCGAAGCCACGGCGCATGATCGCATCATTGGCGCCGGCAATGGTGTTGCCCTGGGTGATGCCGCTGACATCGGACAGCGCGTCGTCGAGCGAATTCGCCGACTTGTCCTTCAGCGCCTGCGGCGTGACGGTGGTGATCGCCTGCGGGATTTTTGTGACCGGCGTGTCGCTGCGCGTTGCCGACGAATTGCGCGATGCCTTGTAGCTTTTCGCCTTCTGCCCATCGGCATCGACCACGATCACACCGAGCTCGGTGCTCTCGTCATCCTGGGCGAGCGCCGTATGGGGCACGACCAGAGGCGAGACGCTGACGGTGAGCGACAGGATGAGCGCGGAGAGAGAGGTGGATTTCATCGGAGGACTTCGCAGCAAGGAGAAAAGGATGCGGCCTGATCGGATAGCTGAATGTAGTAGTCAAGTTATCGCCCTGCTCCTGTCACCGAAGAGGCGTTTCCAGGGGACGCAGAAACCGCCAATCCGGGGCGCAAAACGCGCCTGGAAGACCGATGCGCCGGGTTCCGGTCTCCCCAATGCGTTTTTTTAAGGCTATTGATTGTGGACTACTACATTCATGTTTATTGGCCGGTGATGATATTGCCCGGGCATAGGCGACACGCGAGGCACCGGTTGAGGATTATTGGATGTCGACAGAAACCGAACCGAAGCGACTGAAGGACCGCCTGGGCGAGCAGCTCGCCAAGCGGCGGCAGACGCTGTCGCCGGCGCTTCTGAAGGTGCTGGAATTCATCGACGCCAACAGGCACCGGGTGCTGGGACTTTCGGCGCTGGAGATCGGCTTTGCCGTCGGCGCCTCCGATGCCACCGTCATCCGGGCCATCCAGGCGCTCGGCTTCAGCGGCATCCGGGAGCTGAAGGACGTGCTGGAGGCCTGGCTCGGCGAGACCGATTCACCGATCGAGAAGATGGCGTCGACGCTGCGGGATATTGACGGGCAAGTGGGCGACGCCATCGATTTTGCGCTCAATTCGACGGCGGCGACGGTCGAGCACCTCTCGTCTGCCGATAACCGTGCAGCCCTCAATCGCATCGCCGCGCTGTTCGGTGAAGCAAAGGCCGTGGCGATCTTCGGCATCGGCGCCTCGGGGATCATCGCCGAATACGGCGCGCGGCTGTTTGCCCGCTCCGGTATTCCAAGCCGGGCGCTGAACGCCACCGGCATCGCGCTTGCCGAACAGCTGCTGGTCCTCGAACCAGGGCATCTGCTGATCATGCTACTGCATGGGCGTTCGCACCGGGAGGCGATGGCAACGATTGCCGAGGCGGAGCGGCTCGGCGTGCCGATCGTCATGGTGATCGGCAAGGCCGATACGCCGCTGCGCAGCCATGCAAAAGAAGTGCTGATCCTGCCTCGGGCCAAGACCGAACGGCTCGCCCTGCATGCGCCCTCGCTGATTGCGCTCGAACTGCTGCATATCGTCTATTCGATGGTAAAGCCGGATGAGACGCTCGCCTCGCTGGAGCGGCTGATCGAACTCAGGACGCTGATCCGTCCCAGCGGGAAATGAGGGCCTGATTTGCCTGTCGGATCTGGCGCCGTGGGGACGGTACTCAGCCCTTCTGAGCCAGCGGGCCGTTCTTCGCCATCCAGATCACATGCTTCTTGCCGCGCCCTGTTCTCCCGGCGCGGACCGGAATCTCCTCCACGCCATAGCCGCAGTCCTTCAAGCGGCGCGTGAAGTGCTGATCGGGGCCTTGTGACCAGACGCCGAGCATGCCGCCGCGGGTCAGCGCGGATTTGGATTTGCGTAACCCGTCATGGGAATAGAGGCCGTCATTCGCTTCACGGGTGAGGCCATCAGGGCCATTGTCGACATCGAGCAGGATGGCGTCGAACTGACCTTTGGATTTGGCAATCAGCGTGCCGACATCACCGACATGGATCGCCACGCGCGGGTCGTCGAGGCTGCCGGCATAGATCTCGGCCATGGGTCCGCGTGCCCAATCGACGACGGCGGGCACGAGTTCGGCGACGGTCACCTTCGCATCCTGAGGCAAAACAGCAAGGGCGGCACGCAGGGTAAAGCCCATGCCGAGGCCGCCGATCAGGATATGCGGGCGCTTGTGGGTCGCGATCCGCTCGAAGGCGAGCGTGGCGAGCGCTTCTTCGGAGCCGCTGAGGCGGCTGTTCATCAGCTCGTTGGTGCCGAGCATGATGGAGAATTCCGTGCCGCGTTGTTTCAGGCGCAATTCGCCGCCGCCGGGTATCTTGGCCGTGTCGAGCTGGATCCAGGGGAGCATGGGTCATTTCCTGCGCTTCAAGAGTTCGGCTGCCCGTATCACGGCTGAGCCTGAAGGTTCAATGTCGCGCCGTACCGGAGATGGAGAACGAGGCTTGCGGTTGATCCCGCTTCCGGGGATATCTTGTGGTCGCCGGCCAGGCTGCCGGATCGTAATTGTTCCAGGAGACTGCCCATGCCCGCCCCCGTGAACCTCTTCAAGAAAGCGCTGCGTGAAGAAACCGGTCTCCTGACCGGCCTCTGGGTGGCGCTCGCCAATCCGCATTCGGCGGAAATCTGCGCCGGGGCCGGCTTCGACTGGATCCTCATCGATGCCGAACACGGGCCGAACGACATTCCGCTGATCGCAGCCCAGCTTGCCGCCGTCACTCGCCATCCGGCGCATCCGGTGGTGCGGCTTCCGGTCGGCGAGCCCTGGATGATCAAGCAGGCGCTCGATATCGGCGCCCAGACGCTGATGATCCCGATGGTCGAGACGGCTGAACAGGCCAAGATGCTTGCCAAGGCCCTGCGTTACCCGCCTTTCGGCATTCGCGGCATGGGGGCAAGCCTTGGGCGCGCATCGGATTTCGGCCGGGTGAGCGACTATGCCGATACGGCCAATGATGAGGTCTGCCTGATCGCGCAGATCGAGAGCCGGCTGGGTGTCGAGAATGCTGAGGCGATCCTCGCGACCGAAGGCGTCGATGCCGTGCTGATCGGGCCTGCCGATCTCTCTGCCGACATGGGCTATCGCGGCAAGGCGACCGTGCCTGAGGTGATGGAGACGGTCGAGGCGCTGATCGGCAAGATCAAGGCTTCCGGCAAGCCGGCTGGCATCATGACCGGCGACGCGGAGATGATCGCACTCGCGCGCCGCGCCGGCGTGCGCTTCATGGCGAATGGCACGGATACGGGGCTGCTCGCGCGCGCGGCCGCCTCCATGGCGGCCGAGATGCGGAATGCAGGCGGCGCTGCGTCTGCCCCTGCCAAGGGTGCGGGTGGCTATTCGTAATCGGCGCGGTTGATGCCGTGGCGCTGGAGCTTGTCGTAGAAGGTCTTGCGCGGAAGGCCGAGCGCGTCGATCGTCGAGCGCACATCACCCTTGTTCGCTTTCAAGGCCTCGCGGATGAGAGCTGCCTCGTGGCGCTCCATCCGCTCCGGCAGGGTCAAGTCAGATCCCGCAACAGGTGACACCGCTTTCGGCGGCGGCGTGATGCCAAGCACGACCCGTTCGGCGAAATGCGAGAGTTCCCGCACATTGCCTGGCCAGTCGTGGCTTTCGAGATGGCGGCGCACATCGGTCGTCATGCTGGGAATTTCGCGGCGGAAGCGCTCTGCAGCCCGGGTGGCGAAATGGGCAAAGAGCAGCGGGATATCGGCGCGGCGCTCCCTGAGCGGCGGGATCGAGATCGTCACGACGTTCAGGCGATAATAGAGGTCCTCGCGGAACTCGCCGCGTTCGGTAGGATTGCCGAGATCGAGTTTCGCGGCGGCGACGACGCGCAGGTCGACGGGCCTGTTTTCGTTGGTGCCAAGCGGGCTGACTTCCCGCATTTCCAGAACCCGCAGCATCTTTACCTGGGTGGAAAGCGGCATGCTCTCGATCTCGTCGAGAAACAGCGTGCCGCTGCTGGCATGTTCGATCCGACCGATGCGCTTCTTCTGGGCGCCGGTGAAGGCGCCGGCTTCATGGCCGAAGAGTTCGCTTTCGATGACTGTCTCTGGAAGCGCGCCGCAGTTCAGGGCAACAAAATTGCCCCTGCTGCGGCGGCTCCAGCGATGCAGAAGCGTTGCCACCACTTCCTTGCCGCTGCCGGTCTCGCCGGCGATCAAGACGTCGACATCGGTATCGGCGATCTGGCGGAGCGTCTGGCGCAGATACTCCATGGCCGGCGTCTGGCCGATCAGCGGCAGATCGTCGGGCGTCGTGTTTGCCGCCTCGCGCAGGCGGCGGTTTTCGAGAACCAGCCGGCGTTTCTCGGTGGCGCGCGCGACGCTCTGGACGAGGCGGTCGGCGGGGAAGGGCTTGGCGATGAAGTCATAGGCGCCGTCGTGGAGGGCCTTCACCGCCATGTCGACATCGCCATGGCCGGTGATCAGCAGGACGGGCAGATCCGGGTCGAGGGCGCGGATATGGGCAAAGAGCTCCAGCCCGTCCATGCCGGCCATGCGGATGTCGGTGACGACTATGGCCTCGCTGTCCAGTGACAGCTGGGCGAGCGCCTGGGGGGCGGCGGTGAAATCGCGCACGGCATAACCGGCCAGTTCTAGCGTCTGGCGGGTGGCGCGGCGCAGCGCCTGATCGTCGTCGACGAGGATGATGTCGATGCTCATGCCCGAGCCCTCTTGAGGGTGATGGTGAAGGTGGTGCCCGCCGCGCTCGTCTCGACCGAAAGCCGTCCGCCGTATTCCCCGACGATGTCCCGGGCGATCACCAGGCCGAGGCCGAGGCCACCGTCCTTGGAGGTGGTGAAGGGGATGAACAGGTGATCCCTGACATAATCCGGCAGGCCGGGGCCCGTGTCGCTGACGGCGAGATCGAGTTCGCCGTCGGTGAGGCGCGTGAGCCGGATGGTGATCGCGGGATCTGTTGTGCCGTCAATGGCTTCGAGCGCGTTCTGCAGGAGATTGATCAGTACCTGTTCGAGGCGGATGCGCTGGGCAAGCACCATCAGCCCTTTGGGAATGTCGCCAATGGTGAGGCGATCGAAGCTGCCGGCAAATCGGCTCTTCAACAGGAAGAGGGCGCCGTCGATGGCGGCTTTCAGCTCGACCGGCTCGGCCGCCTGACGGCCCTTGCGGGCGAGGCCCTTCAACTCGCCGGTGATCGCGCCGATGCGGTCGGTCAGTTCGGCGATCAGGCCGAGGTTCTCCTTCGCCGTCTCACCGTTGCCGCGATCAAGGAAGGCTTTGGCATTGTCGGCATAGGCGCGGATCGTCGCCACCGGCTGGTTGATCTCATGCGCCACACCGGCTGCGACCTGGCCGAGGATCGCCAGCCGGTTCGCCTGGACGAGATCCTGCTGCACGCCTTGCAGGCGGATGTCGGTGGCGCGGTGCTCGGCGATCTCGGCCTCAAGGCGGTCGCGGGCTTCGGTGAGTTCGACTGTGCGCAGGGACACCTGGCGTTCCAGTTCCGCCTGGGCGGCCTTCGCCTCTGCAGTGCGGCGGGCTGTGCTGCCGCTGCGATGGATCAGCCAGGCGCCCAGCGCCAGAAGCGGGGCGACGATCGCGAGGGCGGTCAGGCGCCCTTGCCAGATGGCAGCGCGTTCCGCTTCGGCGCTCGGTGCCAGCACATGCATGCGCCATCCGCTGCCGGGGACATCCAGTTCGATGGAGAGATTGGTCTCATGCGGCATGCCTCGGACTTCTTCCGTCGCGACGAAGGTATGGCCATCTTCCGGGTCCAGGGACCATATCGGCAGGGTTTCCAGCGGCGCCTCGCCGAATTGCAGGCTTTCGCGAATGGTGAGGCGGTCCTCCTGGGGGATGTCGGCCATGGTGAAAAAGCGCCAGTCGGGGCGGCTGGTGATCAGCACGATGCCCCTGGTGTCGGTCACATAGGTCGTGCGGACGGAGCGCTGCCAGTTCGCTTCGAGCGCGTCGAACTCCACCTTGACGACGACCACGCCCAGCGGGCGTCCGGCATCATCCTCCACCCGACGGGAGAGGTAAAGGCCCGGCCTGCGACTGACGCTGCCCAGCGCATATTGTTCGGCGGTGCCGCTGGTCATGGCGCCGGTGAAATACTGGCGGAACGCATAGTTGCTGCCGACGAAGCTGTCGGGCTGGCGGAAATTGCTGGCCGCGATCGCGGTTCCGTCCAGACCGATGACGTAGATCACCGAGGCGCCGGTCCCGGGGGGCAGGGCTTCGAGCTTTTCGTTGAGGCCGGCAATCGCCTCCGCCGAAGGTGCAGCCAGGGCATCGACCAGTTCCCCGTCATTTGCCAGGACAAGTGGCAGGGTGCGCGAGCGGTCGAGCACGGCCAGCAGCAGCGCCCGCTTCAACTCGGCATCGGACATCACATCTTCGGCCAGCGCGTCGAGGGCTGCATGCCGCGCCCGCTCGCCGGCATAGAACAGACCGGACGCCAGGATGGCCATCGCGGCAAGGCCGTAGGCAAGCCACAGGAGGCGGTGGTTTCGGTGGACTATTGCCATGGAGATTGCGATCTCGTTGTGCGTTCTTTCGCACTATAGCAGAGTGCTTGCGTGTGGAAAACCGCACATCTTCATGTGGTGATTCAACTGTCTCAGACTTAAAGCGTCAATTAAAACAGATTCTTATGTCTTTTTCCTCGATCTGGCACGCGCCTTGCTGACCATTTCTCCAAGCGGCCATGTGCCGCTCCCCATTTAGATCAGCAACCGCCCGGGAGGCCGGAACTTGTTCCGTCAGGGCGCCCCATGGAGGAAAGCATGCATATCGATACCACTGGGCACGCGCCCGAGGGCCGTCAGCCCTTTTACAAGCATCTCTATGTCCAGGTTCTGGCCGCGATCGCAGCCGGCATCCTGCTTGGCCATTTCTATCCCGAGATCGGCGCGCAGCTGAAGCCGCTGGGCGATGCCTTCATCAAGCTCGTCAAGATGATCATCGCGCCGGTCATCTTCCTAACGGTCGCGACCGGCATTGCCGGCATGACCGACATGAAGAAGGTCGGTCGCGTCGCTGGCAAGGCGATGCTGTACTTCCTCACCTTCTCGACGCTGGCGCTGGTCGTCGGCCTTGTTGTCGCAAACGTCGTGCAGCCGGGTGCGGGCATGCATATCGACCCCGCGACGCTCGATGCGGCGGCTGTCGCGACCTACACCGAAAAGGCGCATGACTCGTCGATCACAGGCTTCCTGATGAACATCATCCCGACGACCATCGTCGGCGCCTTTGCGGATGGCGACATCCTTCAGGTCCTGTTCTTCTCGATCCTGTTCGGCATTTCGCTGGCGCTGGTCGGCGAGCGTGGCCAGCCGGTCACAGACTTCCTGCAGGCGGTGATTGCGCCGGTCTTTAAGCTGGTCGCGATCCTGATGAAGGCCGCCCCCATCGGTGCCTTCGGCGCCATGGCCTTCACCATCGGCAAATACGGTATCGGCTCGGTCACCAACCTCGCCATGCTGATCGGTACGTTTTATCTGACGTCTTTCCTGTTCGTCGCCGTGATCCTCGGTGCTGTCTGCCGTTACAACGGTTTCTCGATCCTGGCGCTCATCCGCTACATCAAGGAAGAGCTGCTTCTGGTTCTCGGAACATCCTCTTCGGAAGCTGCCCTTCCGGGCCTGATGAGCAAGATGGAAAAGGCCGGCTGCAAGCGCTCGGTCGTCGGCCTGGTCATTCCGACCGGCTATTCCTTCAACCTCGACGGCACGAATATCTACATGACGCTTGCTGCGCTGTTCATCGCCCAGGCGACGGATATTCCGTTGTCGCTCGGCGACCAGATCCTGCTTCTCGCCGTTGCCATGCTGAGCTCGAAGGGGGCTGCCGGCATTACCGGTGCGGGCTTCATCACGCTCGCCGCAACGCTTTCGGTCGTGCCGTCCGTGCCGGTTGCCGGCATGGCACTGATCCTCGGCATCGACCGCTTCATGTCGGAATGCCGCGCGATCACCAACTTCATCGGCAATGCGGTCGCGACCGTCGTTGTTGCCCGCTGGGAAGGCGAGCTCGATCAGACGCTGTTCCATGCCGCCCTCGGCGGCAAGGTTCTCGAAGAGGACGATATCCAGCCGGAACTGCAGCCGGCGGAGTAATCTTCCGCACCGACCCAAGACGGTGATCGGAACAGAAGCGCGGCCCGGCATTTGTCGGGCCGCGCTTTTTGATTCTCGCTATTCGGCTGCGATGATGTGGAACTGCTGCGGCTCGCCCGGATGCTGGGCCTTGCTCATCAGATAGATGAGACAGCTTGTTCTGAGCAGCGAGGCAAAGTTCGAGACCGAGCCGTTGATCTCGAGCGCCTCATCGTAAAGCGTCGAGAGAAAGCGGGATGTCGAAAAATTCTGGCTGGCGGCGATCTCGTCGATCAGCACCCAGAAAGCGGCTTCAAGCTGAATGCTGGTGGAATGACCACCGATGCGGACGGAGCGGTTGACCGCGCGATAGCGGGCCGGGTCCTGTCCTGCGAAGACTTCACACATGGCATGCTCCTCCCTGGTTTTCGTTTTTTCGTTCTTCGGTCTTTTGAGCATTATGTTGCGCGTCGCGGCTCCGGTCAATTTCCGTCTTTTCTAAACTGCCTCGCCCGTATGCAAAGAATGGACACGTGTTCCGGCGAAAAAAATCACCTGCGGTAATGGGCTGCTACCAGCCTTCCGGCAAATCGCGACATTCTCCGGACATGACATTTGTCAGTATGCGAGGAGCAGCCCCTTGGCGAAAATGATCCATTCGATGATCCGTGTTCTGGAGGAGGTCCGGTCCGTCTCCTTCTATGTCCAGGCATTCGGTCTGGAAGTCGCAGAACGTCTCGATTTCGAGACCTTCACCCTGATCTATCTCAGCAATGCGGAGAGCGAATTCGAGCTTGAGCTTACGGTCAACAAGGGCCGCGAGGAGGCCTACGACCTTGGCAATGGCTACGGCCATCTGGCCTTAAGCGTTTCGGATCTCGACGCCGAGCACAAGCGGCTGACCGATCTCGGCTTGAACCCGAACAAGATCGTCGAATTCAACCGGGACGGGGCATTGCTCGCCCGCTTCTTCTTCATCACTGATCCCGATGGCTACAAGATCGAGGTCCTGCAGCGGCACGGTCGGTACAAATGATCGGGAGGCCGGGGAAGAGGAGTTCCCGGCCTTTCTAGTTTCGCAGACGGTTGGCGCGATCATCGCGCCTGCCTGGGGTGGCGGCCTAAGCCGTCGCACTTCATCTCATGGGAGGAGAATGACGTGGTTACGATACTCGACAAGACCGGGGGCATGTCCCGTCGCCAGCTTCTGAAGACCGGTGCGGCGAGTGCCGTGCTGATGGTCACCGGGACTGCGGTGATCTGTCCCGACCAGGCCTGGGGCCTGGAGGCGACCGCCCTGAAGCCGGACACGCTCGCGACGCTCATCAAGATGGCGCGCGACATCTACCCGCATGACCAGGTCGCCGAGCGCTTCTACGCGGCAGCCGTCAAGGGGCAGGACACGATGGCTGCTAAGGATGAGAAGCACAAGGCGCTGATCGAGGACGGCATCGCCGATCTCGACAGCAGAGCGGGTGCCGGCGGATATCGTGGCCTCGGCTGGGAGGACGATCGCGTGGCGATCCTGCGCGACATCGAGACGACGCCCTTCTTCCAGGCGGTGCGCGGCGACCTCGTGGTCAGCCTCTATAACCAGAAGGAGATCTGGCCGATCTTCGGCTACGAGGGCGAGTCCTATTCCAAGGGCGGCTATATCGAGCGCGGGTTCGACGACATTACCTGGCTCTGAGCTACCTACCCCAGACACGCATTCATCGTCGCCGGAAGGAGGCCCATCGCGGATGGGAACGGCGGCGCTTACCCAAATTGACCGATTTCCCGGGAGGAAAACATGGCAGCGCCCTATGATCTCAACGACGACAGCGTGGTCGTCATCATCGGCTCCGGTGCAGGCGGCGGCACACTCGCCAACGAGCTTGCCCAGAAGGGCATCGACGTGGTCGTGCTCGAAGCCGGTGCCCGCATCGAATACGAGGACTTCATCAATGACGAATGGGAGAGCTTTTCCCAGCTCGCCTGGCTCGACAACCGCACCACTGGTGGCGGCTGGCGGGTGTCGAAGGACTTCCCCAACCTGCCGGCCTGGATCGTCAAGGCCGTCGGCGGCACCACCACCCACTGGGCGGGTGCATCGCTCCGTATCCAGGAGCACGAGTTCAAGACGCTGACGAATTACGGCAAGGTCGAGGGCGCCAATCTGCTCGACTGGCCGATCACGCTTGCCGATCTCGAGCCATACTATGCCAAGGCCGAAGACAAGATGGGCGTTACCCGCACCAACGGCATCGAGGGCCTGCCCGGCAACAACAATTTCAAGATCCTGAAGGCCGGAGCTGACAAGCTGGGTTACAAGGAATGTCACACCGGCAATATGGCGATCAACTCGGCGGATCGCGATGATCGCATGAGCTGTCAGCAGACCGGCTTCTGCTTCCAGGGCTGCAAATGGGGCGCCAAGTGGTCGACGCTCTACACGGAAATCCCGAAAGGCGAGGCGACCGGCAAGCTCGAAGTGCGGCCGCAGTCGCATGTCATCAAGATCGAGCATGACGCAAACGGCAAGGTCAATGCCGTCGTCTATGCCGACAAGGATGGTAATCTGCAGAGCCAGAAGGCGCGCATCGTCTGCGTGGCCGGCAATTCGATCGAAAGCCCGCGCCTGCTGTTGAACTCGGCGTCGTCAATGTTCCCGGATGGGCTTTCCAACTCGTCCGGTCAGGTCGGCAAGAACTACATGCGCCACACGACGGGTTCGGTCTATGCCGTCTTCGACAAGCCGGTGCATTTCTATCGTGGCACGACCATGGCCGGAATCATCCAGGACGAGGCCCGTCACGACCCTTCGCGCGGCTTCGTCGGCGGCTATGAGCTGGAGACACTGGCGCTCGGCGTGCCCTTCATGGCAGCTTTCCTCGATCCTGGCGGCTGGGGGCGCTCGTTTGCATCTGCGATGGACCAATATGCCAATATGGCGGGTCTGTGGATCGTCGGCGAGGACATGCCGCAGGAGCAGAATGCGGTGAAGCTGCATGGCGAGCTCAAGGACAAATATGGCATGCCGATCCCGGATGTCTGGTTTACCGATCATCCGAATGACGAGGCGATGCGAAACCATGCCTACCAGCAGGGCGTGGCGATCTACGAGGCCGTGGGTGCTACCCGTGCCTTCCCGACACCGCCCTATCCGTCTACCCACAATCTCGGCACAAACCGGATGAGCGAGAAGGCGCAGGACGGCGTCGTCAACAAGTGGGGCCAGAGCCACGACATCAGCAACCTCTTCGTCTCAGACGGCAGCCAGTTCACCACGGGTGCCGCAGAAAATCCGACCCTGACGATCGTGTCTCTCGCGATCCGCCAGGCGGATTACATCGCCGAGCAGATGGGCCAAGGCACGATCTGAGCGGTTCAGACTACCTCCCTCTTGCGGGCAGCGATCGCGACATGCGGTCCTGCCCGCCTTTTCGTGGGAAGGCGAGGCTCAGTGGCTGCGGGCGGCGACCAGAGCGCGGGCCTTGTCGCGGGTCCGGACGACGGCCTTTCGTAGGCGGGCGGTGCGACCATTGTCGTTGTCGGCGACCGTCATGGGGTTGCCACGCCATTCGAAGCCACTGCCGAACCAGGCGGCGATGAAGAGTGCCGGCAAGAACAGGTCACGCAGGAGCATGGCGGGCAGAATGCGCCAGTTGCTCGGCCAGCCATAGGTGCGAGACAGAGCGATCTCTGCACCATACCAGATGGCGAGATAGGCAAAGGGTGCAGCGAGGGGCAGCGCGCCGGTCACCACGAGTGTGATCATTGCCGCTATCGGCAGGGCAGCACCGGTCAAGATTTCCGGCAGGAAGTAGAGCGGGAAAGAGGCGCGGCGCAAGCGGGCCCAGCGCAGCTGGCGCTTCCAGACGGCGGAGATGTCGCGTTCTCCCAACGGCTGCGGGAAGGGCTCGTGTACGAGGCGAACCTTGAGACCGGCGCTACGGATCAACAGTGTTGCGGCAGCGTCTTCCGCCACTTCTTCGCCGAGGCGCTCGAAGCCGCCGAGATGGGTGATCAGCTGCCGGCTGAACAGCATCGACTTGCCTTGCGCGAAGCCGAAGCCGACGGAATCTGCAAGGATCTGCCAGCGCGCCTGGAAGCTGTCGAGCCAGGCGCTTTCGAGATGGGCGCCGAAATTCTCGGGTTCGGTGCCGGCCGGAGGCGAGCAGACCAGGCCCGTCTGGCTGTCCCAGCGTTCCATCATGCGGGCAATGTGATCGCACGGCATCAGCACGTTGCTGTCGGTCATGACGATCCAGTCGTGACGGGCAGAGCGCCAGCCCTTCACCACATTGTTCATCTTCGGATTGACGCTGAACAGGTCCTCGCCGACCAGCAGGCGAGAGGGGATGCCTGGATGTTCGGCCATCAGCCGGCGGGCGAGTGCTGCGGCCGGATCGTCGGCCCGGGCGACACAGAAGAGGATCTCGTAATATGGCCAGTCGAGCTGGAAGGACGAGCGCAGGCATCGCTCGAGATTGTTTTCCAGGCCGCAGATCGGGCGGATCAGCGTGACCGACGGGCGTGCTGCATACTGTGCGGACGCGTTCCGGTGACGTAACCTGGCGCCCATCGCCAAGGCGATGCTTGCGACTTGGATCAAGAGCGCGATCGCAGCGAACCAGATCAACAGTGTCATGGCGGATCTCCGGGTTTTCTCTTCCGGATAGCACCGCTCTGTGACAGTTCGGCGAAGCCTCGCGGCCGCAGGACGCCCGGGTCATTCCTTTGAGCGCAGAGCGTGCAGCAGCTTGAAGCCGAGGATCGCGGCAACGGCAGCGGCTGCGAGAAAGCCGCTGATGCTGCCGCTGATCTCGGCGATCTCCGTCACGCTGTCGCTGAAGGTGGCCCCGAGGCCGGTATAGAGGCCGACCCAGACGGCTTCGCCCACGATGCCGGCAGAGGTGAAGCGCAGCCAGGAGAAGCCGGATGCACCTGCCATCAGGTTGAGATAGGGGCCGAGCGGCGACAGCAGCCAACGCGTCAGAAAAACCGCAACGGTGCCGCGCTCGTCCATTTCCCGCTTCGCCCGTTCAATCGCCCGGCTGCGCGCCGGATTGCGGGCGACGATCGGAACCAGCCGCTTTCCGGCGGTGCGACCCAGGATGTAGCCGAGCTGGTCGCCGAGGACGGCGGCGCCGAGCGCTACCGCGATGACCATCCAGAGCGTGAAATCGCCGGCGGTGGCAAAGGCGCCCATCAGCATCATGACGATCGAGGCCGGCAGCGGTGCGCCGAGGCAGCTCACGCAGACCACAAGGCCGAGAACGGAAAGCCCATAGGAGGGAAGCGACGCGAGCAGCGTCTCGGTCAGGCTCATTTCCCCGGATCCTGTCGGCGCAGTTCGGCAAGCGATGCCTCGATCTCCGCCTTGAAATCCTCGAAGCTCTGGTCCCGCTCGTCGGCGAGGCGCTCAAGCGAAGGACGGGGGCCATCCTTTGGCGGGGGCGGCAAGTTCAGGTCACGTGCGAGCTCCTCGACCGGTACATGCCAGGAATGGGCGACATAGCCGATCGTCATCCAGGGTTCGGGCGGCAGGTCCTGGCGCGCCGGATCATTCCAGTAGACGACGAAGAAGACTGTACGACCGGCAAAGAAGATCGCAAGCGCCATTGCCAGCACGAAGGTAGAGGTGAGGATGCTGTGACGGCGCCAGAGTCTGAGGAAGGGCTTCACGGTTCTCTTGTGTGCTCCGCTCGTCTCGATGTTGACAGATCCCGGCATGGGGCTTCTATCGTCCGTCTCCATGTAAGCGAGAACAGGGAGCGGCGGCAATGGCGGAAGCGGAGGTCAGGCTCGAGGACAGCTGGAAGGCCGTGCTGGGGGAGGAATTCGACCGGTCCTACATGAGCGACCTCAAGGGGTTCTTGCAGCGGGAAAAGGCGGCGGGCAAGACCATCTTTCCGAAGGGGGCCGAGTATTTTCGTGCGCTCGATCTGACGCCCCTCGACGAGGTGAGGGTGGTCGTCCTCGGGCAGGATCCCTATCACGGGGCAGGGCAGGCGCATGGGCTCTGCTTCAGCGTCAGGCCCGGCGTGCGTATCCCGCCTTCGCTGGTCAACATCTACAAGGAGATGCAGAGCGATCTCGGCATCCCACCGGCACGCTACGGCTTCCTTGAGCACTGGGCGCGTCAGGGCGTGCTGCTGCTCAACAGCGTCTTGACGGTCGAGGAGGCGCGCGCCGCCTCACATCAGGGGCAGGGATGGGAGCAGTTCACCGATGCGGTGATCCGGGCTGTGAACGAGGACTGTGAACATGTGGTCTTCATGCTCTGGGGATCGTATGCGCAGAAGAAGGCTGCCTTCGTTGACCGTGGACGCCATCTGGTGCTCAGGGCGCCGCATCCCTCGCCGCTTTCCGCACACAACGGCTTCTTCGGTTGCCGCCATTTTTCCCAGGCCAATGATTATCTGCTTGCGCATGAGAGAAAGACCATCGACTGGCAATTGCCTGAAACGCCTTGATACGACTTCATGAAAAATATTTCGATCTTTTCTTAAGTAAGAATTTCATCATTCTACCGGTGCGACAAAATACAGCCTGACGTTTATTGTCTCTTGTTTTGACGCAATGCAGATTGCTCCACGATATTTCCAATCGTGCCGCAGGTTTAAGCTTCATGCAGCCCTTAGTGCCGGTTTCCCCGGTCTGGCGACGCCCCGTTTCGCCGATCGTCTGTCGGTTCGCCGAAGGCGATGTCGACCTCGTGGTCGTCGGTGCGGGCTTTCAGGGGCTGTCGACCGCGCTGCATGCCGCGCGCGCCGGCCTGTCGGTGCAGGTGATCGAGGCGGGTGCCATCGGCGCGGGGGCTTCCGGGGTGAATGGCGGCCAGGTGATCCCCGGCCTGAAGCAGGACCCCGAGACACTCCGTGCTCTGCTCGGCGAGGCCGCCGCAAACCGACTGACGGGGTTTGCCTCGCGCACTGCGGATGTCGTCTTCGATCTCATTGCAAAAGAGAAACTCGAGGTGGAGCACCAGCGGAACGGCTGGGTCCAGGCGGCGCACACCGAGACGGCATTGCAGACGGCCGTGCAGCGCAATCGTCAATGGCGTGCGCATGGCGCCGATGTCGCCCTGTTGAACCGTGCCGAAGTCGAACTCCTGACCGGCGCGCAGGGGTATCGTGGTGGCTGGATCGATCGGCGCGCCGGTGTGGTCAACCCGCTGGCCCTCGTCCATGAACTGGCCCGCATCGCGACGGATGCCGGGGCAGATCTGGTGCTGAACGATGCCGTCACTTCGCTGGTGCGCGACGGCCATACGTGGCGGATCCGGACGGTTGGCGGACGTTCGATCGGGGCGAGAAAGGTGTTGGTCGCGACCCATGCCTGTTCTGACTCGCTGGTGCCGAAGCTCGCGCGAAGCTTCGTATGGATGAATTCCTTCCAGATCGCGACGGAGCCGCTGCCGGCGGAGTTCGATTTCATCCTGCCTGGCGGCCAGGCCGTGTCAGACAGCCGCCGAATTCTCGTCTATTACAGGCGCAGTCCGGATGGTCGTCTGGTGCTGGGCGGCCGTGGGCCGATGCGGGCGCCGAAGACGGCGCAGGACTGGGCGCATCTGGAGCGGGCGCTGCATCGGCTGTATCCGATGCTCGCCTCCATGCGCATCGAACATCGCTGGTTCGGACGTGTCGCGATGACACCCGACCAGTTTCCGCATCTGCACGAACCCGAGGCGGGCCTCATCATGGCGGCAGGATGCCAGGGACGCGGTGTCGGGCTGATGCTCTCACTCGGCGAGCCTGTCGCTCGCTACCTGGCGACTGGCGATGCCGGTTGCCTTCCCTTGCCGCTCACGCCGATCCGGCCCATCCCGTTGCATCGGTTCCGGCGCATCGGGGTGGCCGCCTATATCGCCTGGTCCAGGTTGCTCGATGGCCTGGAACGCTGATCTCCCCATTCTGGTTGGGGATACACCGTCTGCGCCCCCTTGCTCACTTGCCGTGTCCGGGCTTGTGGCGAATAGTGCCAACCCACAACATTCTTCTCCACTGGAGCCCGCATGTCCAAGCATTTGAAGTTCTTCATAGACGGCATGTGGGTCGACCCTGCGGTGCCCGCCCTGCTCGATGTGATCAATCCTGCGACCGAGGAGCCGTTCACGACGATTTCGGTGGGCAGCAAGGTGGATGTCGATCGGGCCGTGGCAGCAGCCAAGGCCGCCTTCGTCAGCTTCTCCGTCACCGATCGCGCCGAGCGGCTTTCGCTGCTGGAGCGCATCTTAGAGATCTATATCGAGCGCTTCGAGGACATTGCCCAGGCGGTGAGCCTTGAAATGGGAGCGCCACTTGCCTTTGCCCGGGATTCGCAGGCCTGGGCGGGCAGGGCGCATCTGGAGGCGACGATTGCTGCCTTCAAGGCGTTCGAATTCTCCGAACAGCGCGGTACGACACGGATCGTCAAGGAGCCGATCGGTGTCTGCGCCCTGATCACGCCCTGGAACTGGCCGCTCAACCAGATCGTCTGCAAGGTGGCGCCGGCGATCGCGGCGGGCTGCACGGTGGTGCTGAAACCCTCGGAGATCGCGCCAATCTCGGGCCTGATCTTTGCCGAGGTAATGGAGGCAGCCGGCACGCCGAAGGGGGTGTTCAACCTGGTCAATGGTCGCGGTCCAGAGGTCGGGCAGGTTATGGCGGGCCATCCCGATGTCGACATGGTGTCCTTTACCGGCTCGACGCGGGCCGGGATCATTGTCGCCAAGACGGCGGCAGATACGGTCAAGCGCGTGGCGCAGGAACTCGGCGGCAAGTCCGCCAACATCATCCTGCCGGATGCGGATCTTGAAACGGCGGTGCGCAAGGGTGTCGAGGGTTGCTTCGGCAATTCCGGCCAATCCTGCGACGCGCCGACGCGCATGCTCGTGCCAGCCGCCTGGCATGACGATGCATTGCATATCGCGCGGGAGGCAGCTGAAGCCCACAAGGTGGGTGATCCCCAGGCCGAGGACACCGTTCTGGGGCCTGTTGTCAGCGACATCCAGTACGACAAGATCCAGCGTCTCATTGAAATCGGGATCGAGGAGGGGGCCCTGCTCGTTACCGGCGGACTCGGGCGGCCGGATGGTCTGAACCGCGGCTATTACGTGCGCCCGACGGTGTTTGGTCACGTCACGCCGGACATGACAGTCGCGCGGGAGGAGATCTTCGGACCTGTGCTGTCGATCCTGCCTTACGAAACGGAGGAAGAGGCGATCGCAATTGCCAATGACACCGTTTATGGGCTGGCCGCCTATGTGCAGTCGCAGGACATCGACCATGCGCGGCGGGTCGCCGCCCGGATGCGGGCCGGCTCAGTCTATCTGAACTACCCCGACTGGGACACGTCCGCCCCGTTCGGTGGTTACAAGCAATCCGGCAATGGCCGAGAATATGCCGATTGGGGCATTCACGATTTTCTCGAGATCAAGGGAATCGTCGGCTGGGGCGGCTGACGGAGCGGCCCGGAGCGTGGCAAAACCTGCATGACCCTCGACGATCAACGACAATACCGCCTCGGCGTGGCCTTTGGTGCGATCTCCGCACTCGCCTGGTCCTCCTCGGGCCTGTTCATCCGCCATATCGGCGCCGACCTGATGACCATGCTCTTCTGGCGCGGGCTGTTCTCCGGAACCTGCGTCTTTCTGGTGTTTGTCTATCTTGAACGCGGTCGCGTCCTGAGCATCCTGCGGCGCATGGGCTGGCCGAGCGTATGGACGATGATCTTCTCGGCGACCAGCATGATCACCGGCATAGGCTCGATGTATTACACGGCGATCGCCGATGCGATGGTGATCTATGCCACCGTTCCGTTCGTTACTGCGGCGCTGGCCTTCGTCTTCATCGGCGAGCGTCCGAGCCGCTCCACCCTGGTCGCAAGCGGCGTGGCGCTGGTCGGTGTGCTGGTGATGCTCACCGACGGTCACGGCGAAGGCGGCGGTCTGTTCGGCAAGTTTCTTGCCGCCATCATGACGTTGTCGGTTGCCGCGATGGCGACGCTGATGCGCAAGCATCGAGACGTGCCGATGCTACCGGCCATGGCCGGCTCGGCCTGGCTGTGCTCGCTTGTGACCTTCTGGTTCGCAGCCCCGCTCACTGTCTCTGCCGTCGACCTAAAGCTTATCATCGTCTTCGCCATCGTGCAGAATGCCATGGGCCTGATTTTCTACACCGCTTCGACACGGCGATTGCCGGCCGCAGATGCGAGCCTGCTCACGGCGCTCGAAGTGCCGCTGACGCCGCTCTGGGTCTGGCTGGTCCTCAACGAGGTGCCATCTCCTGCGACGCTGATCGGCGGACCGATCGTTCTTGCGGCACTCTTCGGGCATATCGTCTACGAGGTGCAGCGCAACCGGGCGACGTCGTCTCATCCGCCGCTCTGATACTGGTGCGCCGGCGCAGAGTATTGCCGGTGAGAGCTGCGACCCTTCCATATCTGTCTCCGGAACAATTCCCACGCGGATGTGTTCTTTCCGTCAATGGCAGCAAACGGAGAGGATGAATCCATGAAGACGGATTCGGGCTGTGCCGTGACCGACGCCATTGCCGCTGCGGCCTTTGCTCCCCCGTCAGCGGCGATGGCCACCTATGGCCGGGAACAGCCGATCCCCGCTCTGCCCGTGATTGTCGAGCAGCCGATCGTCATCGTCGATCCGCAGACCTACGTGGTCGTCGGCGTCGAGCCGTGACGTCTGACGTGAGATCCAAGACGAGCGGGACCCTGCGTGATGCGGCGCCCCGTCTCTCAACCCAGGAGGAAATACCATGGACCAACGTTCTGATCCCCGCCTCGACCAGCGTCCCCAGGTCACCCAACAGACTGCCGCCGGCAGCGGCGCTACCTGGGGTGTCGCCGTTCTCCTGCTTGTCGTGATAGCGGCAGGCGCATTCTTTGTGTTCCGTGGCGATGACGCTGCCGACACGACGACCACGACAACGGAAACGACCGAGCCAGCGCCTTCGGCTGACGCAACGACGGCGCGGCCGCCGACCGATACGGCCACGCCGCCGGCTGAACCCGCACTGCCGCCCGCTGGCTCGGCTATTCCGCCGACCGCGCAGCCAGCGACACCGCCGGCGACCGCCCCCGCTCCGACAGTACCGGCTCCGGCCGATGGTGCGGGTACACCGGCCCCGGGCACACCTCCGACAACCACGCCCTGACACACGACATATGGTAATCGAAGGCCAGCACGGTTCCGTTCTGGCCTTTTTCGTTTGTCTGCGCTTCTCTGCGGAAGCAGAGTGCTAGAGGAAGGGAACCCCCGATGGTCGACGATGCTCTTGGCCTTACGGCAAGCGGCAGGCCGCCGCGGCTGGTGCTTGAGCCGGCCGATTACATGCGTGTCTACGCAATCGGTGACGTCCATGGTTGTCTCGATCAGCTACTGGCGCTGGAGGATCTCATCCATGAGGACGCTGCCTCCGTCGATGGCCAAAAGCTCATCGTCATGCTGGGTGATTACGTCGATCGCGGGCCGAAATCGGCTGCGGTCCTCTATCATCTCACGGCTTCGGCGCCGGTCGGTTTCGACCGTGTCTGCCTGCGCGGCAATCATGACGATGCTTTCCTGTCCTATCTGGAAGGTGACCCTGCCGGTGACTGGCTGCTGGATCATGGCGGCGTGGAAACGCTGCGGTCCTACGGGCTGGATGTGGATGCAGCGGGTAACCTGAATGGCTCGAACCACCAGTTGCGCGAGGCGGCCCGGCACGCGGTTCCCGGAAGTCATATGGAGTTCCTGCGCGGATTGCCGGTGCTTCTGACCATGGGACGCGATGTCTTTGCCCATGCCGGCATTCGCCCCGGTCGTCCCCTTTCGGAGCAGACCGACGATGATCTGATGTGGATCCGCCGGTCGTTTCTCGATCTCGGGCCGGGTCTCCCCGTCCGCGTCTTTCATGGACATACGCCGATGCGGGAGGCCTTTACCGGTCCGAATCGTGTCAGCCTCGATACGCATTGCTATCACACGGGGCGTCTGACGGCGGCACGGCTGGAGGGCGGTCGCGTCGAAATCCTGTCAGTCGGACCGCAACCCTAGCTGCCGATGGAGGCGTTTCAGGCGGCCGGTTTCGATGCCGGCTTGCCCCATTCGGCAATGGCGATGCCGCCGAGCACGAGCACGAGTGCCACGATGTGGAAGACTTCGAGGGTCTCACCGAGGATGGTGATCGACAGAAGCGTGCCGAAGACCGGGACGAGGTTGATGAAGAGCCCGGCGCGGTTGGCGCCAATGCCTTCCACGCCCTTGATGTAGAGGATCTGCGAAATCAGCGAGGGGAAGAGACCGGCATAGAGGATGATCAGCCAACCGCGCGTGTCGGGCAGGATCAGTTCGCCGCGTCCCGCTTCCCACCAGAGAAGCGGCAGGCAGGTGACGGCGGCGGCAAGCGCCGGCACGGCCATCAGGCTCTTCCAATGCACCGGCGGTTTCCAGCGCAGCGAAACGGTGTAGATCGCATAGGCAATGCCGGCAAAGAGCATCAGCAGGTCGCCATAGTTCAACGTCAGGGTCAAAAGGGTCTGCAGATTGCCATGCGAGGCTGTGACGGCCGCGCCGACGAAGCTGATCAGGAAGCCGAGGATCTGGACCGCCGAGACCGCGATGCGGAAGAGCAGGAAGTTGATGACGAAGATCAGAACGGGGATTGCGCCCTGTTCGATCGCACCATTGACGGCGCTGGTATATTTGAGAGCCGTGTAGAGGAAGCCGTTGAAGGCGGCGTAGCCGACGGCCCCGTAGAAGGCGAGCAGCTTCCAGTTTGCCTTCAGCACGTCCCAGTCCTTGCGGATCTGCGGGATTGCAATGGATGCGATGATGAGCGTTGCCAGTGCCCAGCGGCCGAAGCTCAGCACCATGGGGCTGACATGGCCGATGGCCAGCTTGCCGGCGATGGTGTTGCCGCCCCAGAGAAGGGTGGTGATGACGAGAAAGCTGTATGCGCGGATGGGCAAAGGCGTCTCTTCCCTGCAGGCCGGCACCGACCGCCGAACCCGTTTCCTCCCGGTTCCGCGTGGCGCGAATTGCCTTCGAAATAGGCGAGGGGGCATGCTTTGTCACGCAAAAAGCCAAATCGACCGTCAAGACGGGTCGATTTCCCAAAAACAACACAGTATAGATGCGCGGGTTTGGGTAGGCGCAGGCGCTGCGCATTATACAGGATTATGTGATGACGAATGTCGTGGTGATTGGTTCGCAATGGGGTGACGAGGGCAAGGGCAAGATTGTCGACTGGCTCTCCGAACGTGCGGACATCGTGGTTCGCTTCCAGGGCGGACACAATGCCGGCCACACGCTCGTCATCGACGGCGTTTCCTACAAATTGTCCCTGCTTCCCTCGGGCGTCGTAAGACCCGGCAAGAAGGCCGTCATCGGCAATGGCGTGGTCGTCGATCCGCATGCGCTGATCGCCGAAATCGGCCGGCTGAAGGATCAGGGCGTCGAAGTGACCCCTGACAATCTGCGAATCGCTGAAAACGCCACGCTCATTCTCTCGCTGCACCGCGAACTCGACGGCATGCGCGAGGATGCGGCCTCCAACAGCGGCACCAAGATCGGCACGACTCGCCGCGGCATTGGCCCGGCTTACGAAGACAAGGTCGGTCGTCGCGCGATCCGCGTCATGGATCTGGCTGATCTCGATGCGCTTGACGGCAAGGTTGATCGGATTCTCACCCACCACAATGCCCTGCGTCGCGGTTTCGGCGTGGCCGAAATCGAGCACAAGACGATCATGGAAGAGCTGACCTCGATCGCTGATCGCGTGCTGCCCTTCATGGATTCGGTCTGGGTGCTGCTCGACAAGGAGCGCCGCAAGGGCTCGCGCATCCTGTTCGAAGGCGCGCAGGGCTCGCTGCTCGACATCGATCACGGCACCTATCCCTTCGTGACTTCGTCCAACACCGTGGCTGGCCAGGCCGCTGCCGGTTCCGGTATGGGCCCGGGTTCGCTCGGCTATATCCTCGGGATCACCAAGGCCTATACGACGCGCGTCGGCGAGGGGCCGTTCCCGACGGAGCTGCATGACGAAGTCGGACAGTTCCTGGGCGAGAAGGGCCATGAGTTCGGCACCGTCACGGGGCGCAAGCGTCGTTGCGGCTGGTTCGATGCAGCGCTCGTGCGCCAGTCGGTCGCCACCAATGGAATCACTGGCATTGCGCTCACCAAACTCGACGTTCTCGATGGTCTGGAAGAGCTGAAAATCTGCGTCGGCTACAAGCTTGATGGTCAGGAAATCGACTATCTGCCTGCCGCGCAGGCGGCCCAGGCGCGAGTCGAGCCTGTCTACATCACGCTCGAAGGCTGGAAGGAATCGACCGTCGGAGCCCGGAAATGGGCGGATCTGCCGGCCCAGGCGATCAAGTATGTGCGCCAGGTGGAAGAGCTGATCGGTGCTCCGGTCGCCCTCCTGTCGACAAGTCCCGAACGCGACGACACAATACTTGTGACGGACCCCTTCGAGGACTAATCTCGGAATTTAGTAAAGTTTTGCCGGCTCTCAGCGGGCCGGCACCTTAGAGAAAGTGCTGATGGCTGACTTTATCGCAGTGATTCGACGGGCCGTTGACGGGCTCTCGAACAATACTCCGGAGATGCGCGCGCGGGTCTATGAAAAGGCACGCGCCGCTGTCGTTCGGCAGCTCGAGAACATGTCACCGCGCCCGCCCGAGCACATGCTGCAGCGCCAGCTGGACAAGCTCGATGCGGCCATTCGGGATGTCGAGGCGGAACATGCAGAGGCTTTGCCGGCTGTTGACGAGGCTCCGCAGGTGGCCATGCCGGTTGCAGCCGTGGCTCCTGTCGTGGTTGCCGCGCCTGCCTGGTCTGAACCCGCAGCCGAAATGGATGAGGTCGCAGCGGTTGCCGAAGAGCAACCTGTCGCAGACGCCCTGCCTGCGGCTCCCCATGAATATGCGTCCGAACCCGTTGCTCCGGCTGTCTCTGGCGATGACTGGGCGGATGCCCATATGGCCGAACCTGCGGCATCGCCAGAGCCTGCCGAGGAACTGCGTGACGAACCTGTAGCCGACGCCCCCTTCGCGGATGAGACTTCAGCGGATCTGCCGGTAGAGGACCAGCCTGCTTACGAGCCGGTTGCTGACGAGGTGCCGCCTGCCATCGCAACCGAGGTGGTGGCCGACAGCGGCTGGCGTGCCGAACCGAACTTCGGTCAGGACGCCGCAGAAACCGATTATGCCGGGCTGTATGATAGCCGTCCGGAAGAAGAGGTCGCCGAGGAGCCTGCACCGGCGCCGCCCGTAGAAACGGAACCCACCGTTGAACCGGCATCGCTCGTCGTGCCGGAACACTTCAACACGGCGCCGACGGCCGAGGAAGCCTGGTCTCAGGCCGAAGAACCCGGCCCCTCCTTGCCTGCCTGGGAGGAGCAGCCGTCTGCCGAGCCTTTCCAGGACAACGTCATTGCGTCCGAGGCGCCGCAGATCGATATGACTTATGCGGAGCCGCTTCATGGAGCAGCGGTTGCGCCGGTCGCCGACGAACTGCCCGAGATCGAGGCTTCACGGCCTGCAGAGAGCCCGGCTGTTGGTCCCCGTGTCGATTCGGTCGAGGACTGGCTGCAAAGCAGGGCTCTGGATGCTGCGCCTTCGATCCCTGTCGCGAGCTGGGACATCCCCACTGTCACGGAGACGGCGGCAAACCGCGTGCCGGAGCTGCCCGAGATCGATGCCGGTCCTTCGGTGTCCTATACGCCGACAGATGAATTCCCGGCCTATCAAGAGCCTGCGCATGTCGAAAGCCACGGCGATTTCATTGCCCCGGAAGGCCTGCGCCTTCCCGAGGCCGATCCGGTGGTGCTGGGCAGCCTGACGGCTGCTCCTGTCGCTGCTGCGTCTGTCGATCCCGACGATTTCAGTCAGTGGTTCCAGGATCACGCCGATGCGGCGAAGACGCCGCAGGGCGATGCGATTGGCTCTTCGGCCCCGGCGGGCGCCCTGGCTTCCTCCGAATGGGACGAGCACATCAACAGCTTCGCACCGAGTGCCAAGGGCGCGCAGGTTGATGTCGCGGGCCAGGCCGACGGCATGGAGGCACTGGTCAGCGGGTATGGGCAGCAGCCGGCCTATCGCCTGGAGCCGAAGAAGCGCCGCAACTTCGCGCCTGTCATCGTTGGAGGCCTGGTGGTCGCGCTTGTCGCCGGCGGAGGTTATCTGGCCTGGAGCCTGCGTGACGACATTGGCGGCATGGTTGCCAACCTGACCGGCGAAATTGCGCCGCCCGAAGCGACGCCGGAACCGCCGGCTGCCACGCCTGCGACGCCGGAGCCGGCAGCGCAAGCACCTGCCGCCGAAACTGCGGCCACACCGCCTGCCGACGGCGCAACCGACCAGAAATTCACCCAGCGGCTGCAGGCTGACGGCACGGAGATCGACGAGGGCGTAGGCTCTGCACCGATCGAGGGCGCGCCAGCCGAGGGACGCTCGGTGTCGTCTCAGACGGTCGCCTCGACCGTTGAACCGAACGATGCGCCGGCGGCCACCAATGGCGCCGCGCCAACGCAAACGCCGGGGACGGCTGCCAATACCGCCGCTGTTGCCGGTGGCGAAAAGCTGTTCCTCTACGAGGAGCGTATCGGCCAGGCGACGCCGGTTGCTGTCCCGGGTTCGATCAGCTGGACCGCAGTCCGCGAAAACGGCCCGGACGGCCGGCCCGATCCTCAGATCCAGGGCCGTATCAACGTGCCGGAGCGGGGCATTTCAGCGCTGCTGACGGTCAAGCGAAACACTGACAATTCCCTGCCGGCGAGCCACATCATCGAAGTGGTCTTCTCCGTGCCGCCGGATTTTGAAGGTGGTGCGATCGAGAATCTCCAGCGGATTGCAATGAAGCGTACCGAACAGGACCGGGGTGATCCGCTTGTTGCGGTGACAGCCAAGGTGACCGACGACACCTATCTGGTGGCGCTGAACGACTTCGAGGATGTGGTGAAGCGCAACATGGAGCTTCTGTCCACGCGCGGCTGGATCGACATTCCCGTCACCTACCGCAATGGCAGACGGGCCCTGATCACGCTGGACAAGGGTACGACGGGCGGCAATGTCTTCGACCAGGTCATGCGGGAGTGGGCAGCGCTTGCGCCGGCCAACTGACGGTCGGTCGCGCGGCCTTCTTCACAAGATCCGCCGGGAGTTGTCCGGCGGATCTTTCTTTTTGTGCCTGGATCACGGTGCCGGAAGTACCGCGTGAGTGCGGGCCTTCGCCATCCTGACCGCGAGGATGCCCACTCAACAGCAGGGAAGATGCCATGTCAGTACAGACGCAGAGCGTGGTGGCGCGTCGATCCGTCGATCCGGGTGGGGCTGCGGCAATCGCCTTCATGTCGGTCAGCAAGGGCTTCGGGCATGGTGGCGGCGCCGTGCAGGCGCTGGATGGCCTCAGCCTTTCCATTCCCCAGGGCGTCGTCTATGGCCTTCTCGGCCCGAATGGGGCCGGCAAGAGTACGCTCCTGAGAATTCTGGCCGGGTTGCTGAGGCCCGATCGCGGCGAGGTCCAGATTTTCGGCGAGACTGCCACGGCCACGCATCGCAGCCGTCTCGGCATGCTGATCGAAACACCAAGCTTCTATCCGTTTCTCACGGCCCGGGAGCATCTTCAGATGCTGGCGCGCGCCACGGGCACGTCCGCGCTGGTCGAACCGGTGCTGCGGCGAATTGGGCTGGAGAAGGCGGCAGACAAGGCCGTCTCCGGCTTCTCGTTGGGCATGAAGCAGCGCCTCGGGATCGGTTGTGCTCTGATTGGCCAGCCGGAGGCGATCATCCTCGACGAACCGACCAATGGTCTCGATCCTGACGGCATTCTGGAGATGCGTGCCCTGATCCATGAACTGGCGCATCGCGACGGCCTGACAGTGCTCCTCTCCAGCCATCTGCTGGATGAGGTGGAACGGGTCTGTGACCGGGTTGCCATCCTGCAGCGGGGCGTGCTCGTCGCTGAGGGCGCCGTTGCCGATCTGCTCGACCGTGACGGACGCTTCTGGCTGAAGGTGGAGGCGCCGGAGGCTTTGCTTGCCCGTCTTGGAGAGCTTGCCCGTCTTGGAGAGAAAGCCGAACCAGGTGAAGGTGGGGTCTATGTGCGGATCGAGCGGGCGGAGGTCCCTGATCTGATCCTGTCCCTCGCGAATGCAGGCGTGCGCATTCATGAGGCCAAGTGGATCAAGCCGGATCTCGAAACCGTCTTCCTGTCCGAGACGCGGGAGGCGCGCTCATGAACCCCCTTCTGAAGGCCGAAATGCTCAAGCTTATGCGACAGCCGGGCACCCTCTTCTGGGGCTTCCTGGCCGTACCGCTTGTTGCGTTGTTGGTGAAGCTGGTCATCGCTGGCTTCGTCTATCTGCGTCTGGGGCGGCAGTCTGGGAATGTCGACGTCTTCCTTTCGGCGGCGAAGAGTCTCAGCCTGTCCGGGAACTCGCTCGGACATCTGCTCTTTGCCCTTGGGATCGCCTCGGTGTTTTTCCTTGAGTATCGATACGCGACCTGGAGGTTGCTGGTGCCCAGGCATGCGCGGTCGCATCTCTTTGCCGCAAAGCTGCTGATCTGCCTTGTCTGGCTGGCGTTCGGTCTCCTGCTGGCCGTGGTCGGCGACATGGTGCTGAGTGTGCTGTTTGCCATTCTGCAGGGCCAAGCCCTTGAGGTTGGCGCGGGCTCGTTGATCACGCTGGTGGTGGCATTCGGGATCGCATTCCTGGAACTCTCAGTGCTCGCGGCGCTGGTTGCAGCGCTCGTTATCGTCTTCCGCTCGATGATTGCCGCCGTCATCCCGGCGTTCCTGCTGGCGATCGGTTCGACGCTGCTTCAGCTTTATCTCGGCGCTGATGCCGACCGCATGCCCTTCCCGAGTTATGCCGCGCAGGCGCTCAGGGACTGGCTGCTGGCGGGCGGGGCCGCAGTGCCGGCGATGCTGGGGCTTGCGGTGCTGATCACCTGGGGGCTGGTTCTTGCCGGTCTGGGGCTCTTCGTGTTTTCGCGGCAGCAACTGGCTGCGGAATAGTCGCGGCGGCGGCGCCAGCCAGACCCCGAACGAGAAAGCCGCCCGGTTTTCCGGACGGCTCTGCATCACTTCTATAAGTTCTTGGACGCCATCAGGCTTCGACGACCCGCAGCGCCTTGGCGCGCTCCAGAGCGTCCTTCTGAACGGCTTCCTGGACCTTTTCGAAGGCGCGGACCTCGATCTGGCGGACGCGTTCGCGGCTGATGTCGAACTCGGCCGAGAGCTCTTCCAGCGTCACAGGATCCTCGGCCAGGCGACGAGCCTCGAAGATGCGGCGTTCGCGGTCGTTGAGGACGCTCATCGCCCGCTTCAGCATGCTGCGGCGGGTCTCCAGTTCATCCTGCTCGATCAGAACGTCTTCCTGGCTGTCATGGTCGTCGACGAGCCAATCCTGCCATTGACCGCTCTCGCCTTCGGCGGCGCGCAAGGGCGCGTTCAGCGAAGCGTCACCGGAGAGGCGGCGGTTCATCGAGATGACCTCTTCCTCGGACACCTTCAGCTTGGTCGCGATTTCGGTGACCTGGTCGGGCTTCAGGTCGCCTTCTTCGATCGCCTGGATCTTGCCCTTGAGGCGACGCAGGTTGAAGAACAGGCGCTTCTGGTTGGCGGTCGTGCCCATCTTCACCAGCGACCAGGAGCGCAGGATGTATTCCTGGATCGAGGCCTTGATCCACCACATGGCATAGGTCGCCAGGCGGAAACCGCGTTCGGGGTCGAATTTCTTCACGGCCTGCATCAGGCCGACATTGCCTTCGGACACGACTTCGCCGATCGGCAGGCCGTAGCCGCGATAACCCATGGCAATCTTCGCCACGAGGCGCAGATGGCTTGTGACGAGGCGGTGGGCGGCGTCGCGGTCACCATGCTCTGCGTAACGCTTGGCGAGCATGTATTCTTCCTGCGGCTCCAGCATCGGGAACTTGCGGATTTCGTCGAGATAACGATTGAGGCCGGCTTCTCCGGCAGTGATGGTCGGCAGCGTATTGCGGGCCATAAAGCACCCCTTTTCCTTCTGAGCTCCCAAAGCAACGGCGAGCCCGATCTCCGTGGATCTCACTTCCCCACAGAAATCCAGCTAACAGATAAGTATGGCAAAACGGCGATACAAGGGATGTGTTCCCATGCAGCACGGTGACGGAGTGTCAATACGGGCATGGCTTCGGAGATGCGTCAGGCTTACGTTGTTCGAAAACGCTACGCCGCGCTTGTGGTTCCGCCCCGAAGAGCTGGTTGCTGCTGGGTGATGCAGTGAACGCCGCCGCCGCGTGCGAAGATGGCGCGCGAATCGACGGTCACTACGCGGCGACCGGGATAGGCCTGTTCCAGTACGGCGCGGGCGGCAGCATCGGCCTTCTCGTCGCCAAAACCGCAGGCGATCACGCCGTCATTGACGACGAGATGATTGACATAGCTGTAGTCGACGAAACCATCCTCATCGCGGATCTCTGTTGGCGCATCGAGGTCGAGAATCGTCCATTTGCGCCCTTGGGCATCCGTCGTGCCGGCAAGATGGGCGCGCAACTCCTTCATCACCGCGTGGTCGGGATGGTCTGCATTGGGCTGTCGATGCACCAGCAGCAAGCCCGGGGCGGCAATGGTGGCGACGATGTCCACATGGCCGGAGGTGCCGAAGGGTTGATAGTCGCGGGTCAGCCCTCGCGGCAGCCAGATTGCCTTGGATGCCCCGATCGTGCGGGCAAGTTCCGCTTCAACGCGGGACTTGTCGGCATAGGGATTGCGGCGGGGATCGAGCTGTACCGTATCGGTCACGAGCACGGTTCCCTCTCCATCGACATGGATGCCGCCACCCTCATTGACCAGCAGGCTGGATACAAGTTCAGCACCGCAATGGGCGGTAACCATCCGCGCGATCTCCGCCGACTGCTTCCACTCTGACCAGCCGTGATCGCCCCAACCGTTGAAGACCCAGTCGACGGCACCCAGGACAGTTGGGCGTTCGTCGTCGAGCACGAAGGTCGGGCCGAAATCACGCATCCAGAACTCGTCAAGCGGCATCTCGACCTGCTCGATATGGCTGCCGAGCATTCGGTGGGCGCGTTCTCGTTCGGATGGGTCGACAATCATGGTGACGGGTTCGAATTCGGCGACGCTGTGCGCGACTGCCGTCCACGCTGCGTAGCCCGTCTCTTTCCACGCATCCCCACTGCCAAGCGTGGTGCCCTCCCGGGGAAAGGCCATCCAGGTCCGATCATGGCGTGCGGTTTCAGACGGCATGCGCCAGCTCATCGGTGAATGTCCTTCTGGATAGTCCGCATGCGTGCCATTTGAATGCCAATCAACAGCAGCTCTGCATGGTTGGCAAGCCGATACTCGCGCCCCGGCTCCACGCTTCGGCACCAGAAGTGTGCTCTCACATGCCCTTCAGCGCATCAATGACCTTCTGAAGGTCCGCCGGGATGGGGGCCTCGAAGCGCATTGTCTTGCCCGTGGTCGGGTGCTCGAAGGCGAGGAGGTAGGCGTGCAGGGCCTGGCGGTGGAACTTGTTGACGGCGCGCTTGGCGTCCTCAGGCAAGAGATTCGCCTTGGTCTTGAAGGCGGCGCCGTATTCCTGGTCACCGACCAGCGGGTTGCCGATATGGGCCATGTGGACGCGGATCTGGTGGGTGCGACCGGTTTCCAGGCGGCATTCTACCAGCGAGGCGAGGCAGGTGGCGTCGGGCTTTTCGCCGTAGCGTTCGAGCACGGTGTAGTGGGTGATCGCCTCGCGGGCGTCGTCGGTGTCCTCGCGCTTGACCGTGCGCTTGGTGCGGTCGGCGCCGGAGCGGCCCAGCGCCGCATCGATCGTGCCGGCGAGTGAGCGCGGGCGACCCCAGACCACGGCGCGGTAGGCGCGCTCCAGCGGGCCCGTGCGGCCATGGTCGGCAAACTGGTCGGCGAGATGGCGGTGGGCGATATCGTTCTTGGCGACGACCATGACACCCGACGTATCCTTGTCGAGACGGTGGACGATGCCGGGGCGCTTTACGCCGCCGATGCCTGAGAGGCTGTCGCCGCAATGATAGATCAGCGCATTGACCAGCGTGCCGTTCCAGTTGCCGGCTCCCGGATGGACGACCAGGCCCGGCGGCTTGGCGATGACAATCAGGTCCTTGTCTTCGTAGAGGACCTCAAGCGGGATGTCCTCGCCCTTCGGCTGAGGGTCCTCGGGCTCGGGGAGGTCGATGACTACAGTGTCGCCCGGCTTGATCTTGCGGTTGGGAGAATCCAGCGGCGCGCCGTTCAGCTGCACCGCGCCCTGTTCGATCAGCGCCTTGACGCGATTGCGCGAGAACTCGGCCCCGAGGGCTGCCGTCAGCCAGGCGTCGATGCGGCCTGAGGCATCGTCCTCGGCAATCAGCTCTTTCCTTGCTGCGGCGGCTTCGTTAAAGGGGTCGGTCATCATGTCATCCCGTCTCACGGCGGCCGATGCTGCGGCCCTTGTCGCTGCCATTTGGCACAGACCGGGGGCTTCGACAATCGACAGCCGGTTCGCCCGGCGATTTTCTCCGGTTCGTTCGCCTCGGGGAAAGCGTCGGGATCAGGGCGAACACGATGGGAAACGGCAGCAGCGATGGCGCATATCGACGACGAGAACCAGGAAGACAAGCCGCTTGATCCGGTCATGGAAGGCGTTCGCCGCAAGATGGTCAAGCTGCAGCTGATCTCGGGCGGCATCATGGCGGTACTCTTCCTCGCCGTGCTGGTGTCGATCTTCTACAAGCTGACCCGCGATGAGGGTGGCGCCGAACCTGTGGCCGCGACGACGTCGTCGTCCTTCGCCGTTCCGTCCGACCAGCCGCTCAGCCTGACTGCCAATCTGCCGACCGGCTTCCGCGTCCTCCAGACCTCGCTCTCGGGCAGCCAGATGCTGATCTATGGCGAAACGGCTGCTGGCGAACGCAAGGCGCTCGTTTTCGATCTCGCGCTCGGACGCATCATCGCCGACGTGACGCTGGCCGGCAACTGAGGCAGGCCGTGGAGCCCGGTCGCCTTATCGAGATCACCGATCCCGCCGATGTCAGGATCGCCGAGTTCACGGCGATCCGCGAGCGCGACCTGACCGGCCGCCAGGGCCAGTTCATTGCCGAGGGCACGGTGGTGCTGTCGATGCTTGCCAAGGCGCATGGCAGTGGTGGTGCGGTCCGTGCCGAAAAGCTCCTGCTCCTGAAGAACCGAGTGGCTGGCCTTTCCGATCTGATCGGGCAGTTTCCGGATGATCTGCCCGTCTATGTGGCGGAGGCCGCCGTGCTGGATGCGATTGCGGGCTTTCATCTGCATCGCGGGGTGCTGGCGCTCGGCAGCCGTGCTGCGCCGCCCGATCTCGCCCAGCTGATTGCCGCGTTGCCGGAAAGCGCGCTTGTGCTGGTCGGCTGTGGCATTTCCAATCACGACAATATCGGCGCGCTCTTCCGTAATGCCGCCGGCTTTACCGCCGATGCGGTCCTGCTCGACGAGACGTGTTGTGACCCGCTGTATCGCAAGGCGCTGCGTGTGTCCGTCGGCGCGGTGCTGGCGGTGCCGTATGCACGCCAGGGCGGCGCCGAGGAGGTTCTCCGCACCCTCGCGGAGGCTGGTTTCGAGATCTGGGCGCTCTCGCCTTCTGGCACGGTGGAGATCGGCGCCATCGCTCCGGGACGGCGCGTGGCTCTGGTCATGGGCACGGAGGGTGAGGGGCTCCCGGCAGCGATCCTTGATCGTTTCCGCTCGGCGCGCATCGCACAGGCGCCGGGGCTTGATAGTCTGAATGTCGGCACCGCAAGCGGGATCGCGCTCTATGCCATTGCCCGCGCCATGGGGCGGCTCGGCTGACGCTCTGCGCTTTGCCCCGTTTCAAACTCTTGTAAGCTGATCGTTTGCCTTACTCAGCCGGCGTTGCCATGCCCGAAGCGCGGCCGATTGACGGTTCCATGGCGAGGACGCGATCGACGAGGCTCTTCGGCCTGTCTCCCGATTTCTGTCCGGCAACGATATCGCCGATGACTGACCGCTCGCCTTCCCGAACGGCCGTCAGGACGATCATCTTGGCGGCGATATCGCCCAGTTCCTCACGCAACGCATCATCCTCGGTCGATGCCTTGGCTTTCAGCAGACGTTCGGTCAGCACTGTCTGGCTGCGGCGGATGTCGTTTTCCAGAGCGTCCGGATCGGTGGCCAGGTTGGAGTTGGCGATCTGGTCTTCTGCCATGGCTGTGTCTTTCGTTTCGGGCAGGGCGATGCCCGCTTCCCGCAGCGCGCGCTGGACATTGCGCAATTGCGCATTCGCTGCCTTCAGCTTGGCGCGGATGTCGGCAAGTTCGCGTGTGCGGCGCTCGAGCAGCGAACCGGCATCGGCTCGTTCAGCGGCGTCACGGGCGAGGATGTCCTCAAGCCGCAAAACCTTGTGCTCCTCCTGGGTCAGGCGCATTTCGGCATCCTTGGCGCGTTTGGCCAGGAGCTTGTTCTCGCGGCGCAACTCCTCGCGCTCGTCCCGCATGCCCTGTATGCGGGTCTTCAGCGTGTCGATTTCGGTGTCACGGCTCATCGCCTCGATGCGCATGTGGTCAATATCGCTCGCCAGTCGTCCGATACGGTGGGCGCGGTCCTCCAATTCGACATCCTTGGCCGCAGCAGCGATTTCCACCCGCTTCAAGGTTTCGCGAATTGCGGTGATCTCCACGTCGCCACGACGGAGCTTCGAGCGCAGATCGGCCGCTTCGGTGCTCATCTCCTCGATCTGGATCTTCAGTTCCTTGCTGTCGGAGACGAGGCGCGCTGCCTCGCTGCCGAGCATTTCGTTTTGCAGCTTGAGGCCGATCGACTTCTCCCGCTCACGGGTCAGTTCATGCTGGGTTCTGGCGTTCTCGGCGGCATAAAGTGCGCGCACCATGTCCTTCTGGGCGCGGATCTCCTGCGGACTGAGCGGCATTGTCGCTTTCAGCCTGTTCTCCGTATAGAGAACGACCCGCTGATGCACCGCCGGGGCGATCAGCATCACCAGCAGGGCCGCAGCCATAAATCCCATTCCGAAAATCAGGGCATATTCAATCACGGTCGCGCCACAGCAAGTCAGGAAGCATTAGCAGATAGTTAAGCATGGCGCAGGTCCCCCGGCAAGCCAAACGCCCGGTCCGGCGGGGGCCATCAACCAATATGGCTAACGACAGACCAGATCGAGCTTGTGTGAGCCTGAGGACCGGAGCTGCGCAGCCTCAGAAGGGGTTCCAGGTGGGCGCGCGGGTCAGTTTCAGATAACCGACATTGACGCCGAGGCGGGCGCCGAGGCCGGTGCGGATCGGCACCAGGATCACGTCGCGGCTCTTGAGCACTGTCATGCCGACGCCGGCGACGATATAGGCCGAACCGCTGACGCCGCCATAGCGGGCATAGAGCGTGTCGACATCGGGGAGGTCGTAGACCAGCATCATCGTCCGGGTGCCGTTGCCGCCGTAGTCGATGCCAAGCGAGGGGCCTTGCCAGAAGACGTCGTGCTGGCCGACATTCTTGGTGTAGAGCGTGCCTTCCCCATAGGTAAGGCCGGCGATCAGGGCTCCGGAGCCTTCCTGGCCGAGGATGTAGCCGTTCGGCAGGCCGTGCTGCTCAAAGGCCTGTTCGATCACCTTGGCTAGAGCGCCGCTCGTCTCGCCGAAAAATCCATGTCCGGCATCGACAACTTCCTGGATCGAATATTCTCCGGCGGCCTCGGCCGGGCGCTCGGTGAGGGCAAGGCCGACCATGGCCAGCAATGCCAGGAACAGCGACCGGAGAACCGGCAGGGAGCGATTGGACGAGGGGTTCATGGTGCCTCCTGAATGCGAAGCCGACGGATTCGGCGTCTTCCTTGGGGGTAATTAAACCTAGCGGGCATCGTCTTAATAATCGGTTTACCAAATATGGTGTCATTATGGCCGAACGGCATCCGACCAAGTCGCGGCCTGCGGACGTGCGTCCGCCTGTTGCGCTGAGGGTCCACATCTTCTGGAGACGACCATGGCGAAGAACCCCAACCTCACGCTTGCAGGTCCCGATCTCGCGGCGCTGCTCTGCAGCCGCGTCTGCCATGACGTGATCTCGCCCGTCGGTGCGATCAACAATGGCCTCGAGCTGCTCGATGAAGGCGGCGCAGACGCGGATGCGATGGATCTGATCCGCACCAGCGCGCTCAACGCCTCCGTCCGGCTGAAATTCGCCCGCCTGGCCTTCGGGGCATCCGGATCGGTGGGCGCCTCCATCGATACCGGCGAGGCCGAGAAGGCCGCGAAAGATTTCGCTCAGGCCGAAAAGAAGACCGAGGTGACGTGGAGCGGTCCGCGGGCGATCATCGCCAAGAACCGGGTCAAGTTGCTGCTCAATCTGTTCCTCGTCGCCTATGGCGCCATTCCGCGGGGCGGCTCGCTCGACATTTCCCTGGAGAATCCGGAGACGGATGCAAAGTTCAAGATCGTGGCCAAGGGTCGCATGCTGCGTGTTCCGCCGAAATACCAGGAGATCCTCTCCGGCCATCTCGAAGAGGCGGTCGATGCTCATACGATCCAGCCGTATTACACCGTGCTGCTCGCGGACGAGTGCGGCATGGAGCTGAAATGCGTGCCGAGCGAAGGCGAAATCGCCTTCACGGCCGAACTTGCGGCCTGATTCGTCCCGAACCGGGACGGGAGACTGCAGTATTCGGTAACTTTTCCTTAGGCGAGCACCCCTATCATGGGGACACGTAAAGATCCCCCTGAGAGGGGAGAGGAGTCGACCATGAAGCGCCTGATGATCGCAGACAGCTCGGACATCGTTCGCAAGGTCGGCAAGAAGATCCTCGCCGAGATTGGCTATCAGGTTACGGAAGCGGGTTCCGGACGCGAGGCTCTCACGCGATGCGAACGAGAACTGCCGCATGTGATGATCGTTGATGCCGGCATGTCCGATGCCCTGGACCTCATCTCGAACGTGCGGGCTTTGCCGGAAGGCAAATCCGTGCAGATCTACTATTGCGTCGTCGAGGCCGAGCTGAAGGTGATGATGGCGGGCAAGCGCGCCGGTGCGAACGAATTCCTGCTGAAGCCCTTCGATCGCGAGATCCTCACCAAGACTTTCGGTGACAAGGCGATCGCCGCCTGATCTGCCAAATAACTCAAGCAAATATCTGAAAGGCGGTGCCATCGGTGCCGCCTTTTTTCGTGGCCGCATTCCGGGCGCCCGGGTGGCAGTTGAAGCTCCAAAAGCAAAAGGCCCGCGTCATGAACGCGGGCCTCCGGCAAGGGGATTGGGAAAAGGCTTATGCCGTTTCCATGTATTCTGCGCCATCCGGCTCACGCAGCACGTAGCCGCGGCCCCAGACGGTTTCGATGTAGTTTGCGCCACCGGCGGCATTTGCGAGCTTCTTGCGCAGCTTGCAGATGAACACGTCGATGATCTTCAGTTCCGGCTCGTCCATGCCACCATAGAGATGGTTCAGGAACATTTCCTTGGTCAGTGTCGTACCCTTGCGGAGCGAAAGCAGCTCCAGCATCTGGTATTCCTTGCCGGTCAGGTGAACACGCTGGCCACCAACTTCAACCGTCTTGGCATCCAGGTTCACGATCAGTTCGCCGGTGATGATGATCGACTGGGCATGGCCCTTCGAGCGGCGGACGATCGCATGAATGCGGGCAACGAGCTCGTCCTTGTGGAACGGCTTCGTCATGTAGTCGTCGGCGCCAAAGCCGAGGCCTCGCACCTTGTCTTCGATGCCTGCCATGCCGGATAGGATCAGGATCGGCGTCTTCACCTTGGACAGGCGAAGGGTACGCAGCACCTCGTAACCGGACATGTCGGGCAGGTTCAGGTCGAGCAGAATGATGTCGTAGTCGTAGAGCTTTCCGAGATCGACACCTTCTTCGCCGAGATCGGTAGTGTAGACGTTAAAGCTCTCCGACTTGAGCATCAGTTCGATGCTCTGCGCCGTCGCGCTATCGTCTTCAATGAGTAGAACCCGCATATTTATCCCCTTTACCGCCGCCGAAAGGTCAAGATGGCCCCCTACGCGATACGGATCCAGTCGTTGCCTGATTTGAAGGCTGCCACCAATTGGTTAACAAATTCTGATTCCCTCTGGCAAGGTGTATCGAATTCATTAAGCAAAGATATCAGTCTCCTGATTCTTCATGTGTTTCGGTCATCGCCACACCTGAATCAGCGCCTCAGGAAACCCCTGTAACCGATTCATTTGACTCATCATTGTCAGGAGCTCTTTTCGGGCTCTGGCATTTACTGACCCTTAAGTGATCGTCCTTATCATTAACGATGCCCGTAAACGAAAGGTTACCAAAGGTAGCTTTTTGTTAACGCCGCGGACTTTTTTTGGACGAATCGGTGGCGGGCGTGTTGAGTAGCAAGTGTGGCGGGGGTCTCGCATCACGGGAGTATTGCGTATGAAGTCGCGTGAGAGCCTGGTACGCCTGAAGGGTTTTCAGGTCACCGAAAAGCGTCGGCAATTGCAGCAGTTGCAGTCTATGATGTCGGAGTTCGAACGGATGGCGAAGGAGCTTGAGGCTCAGATCGGCATCGAGGAAAAGAAATCGGGCATCTCTGATCCCAATCATTTCGCCTATCCCACCTTCGCCAAGGCGGCTCGCCAGCGCGCGGACAATCTTCAGGTCTCGATTCGGGAATTGAAGGTCCAGCAGGAAGCGGCAGAACTGGCGCTGGAAGAGGCTGAAGCGGAATACCAGAAGGCTGCGGCTCTCGAAGAGCGTGATGGCCAGATGCGTGTCCGGGCCTGAATAGCGCTATTCAGACTGGTTGAGATTTCGAAGAAGAAGGCGGTCGCGGGTTGCTCTGCGTCCGCCTTCGTTCGTTTGCGCGCCTGCTCACGGCGCGCCATCATCACTGGCGGGCGTCGTTCCAATCGGGGTGACGGTCCATCTGGGCCTTCATGAACGGGCAGAGAGGAATGATCTTCCAGCCGCCTCTGCGGGCTTCGGCGACCGCGTGCTCGGCCAGGGCCTGACCCGCGCCGGTCCCGCGCATCGCGCCCGGAACTTCGGTGTGATCGATGATGATCAGTGTGGGGGAGGCGCGGGAGAAGGTCATGATCGCCGGTTCCGGGATGCCTTCGACACGACCGGTGTATCGTCCGCCGGACCCTGCTTCCTCACTGGTGATCTGCATCGCCGCCTCCTGTTGCCGTGTTTCGGTGCTTCTGATTAACATCTGCTTCTGCGAACCGGCAACGGCGCTGCCCGGACACGCACCGTTCGAAACTGCAAGGGGAACCTCGTTGCTGGTCTGGTTGAAGGCGTTCCTCCTCACTTGCGCGTCTGCATCCTTCGCGCTCGGCGTAACGCTGCCCCTCATGCGCTTCGAGAGCTTCTACGTCTTCTCAACCGATGCCTCGCTGCTCGAGGTGATCCTGTCGCTGTGGACTGGCGGGGATGGGGCACTTGCTGTGCTTGTCGCAACCGTCTCCATCGCCTTTCCGCTCGCCAAGCTTGTGCTCGTTGCCGCCGAGCAGGTGGCAGGAGATGGTGTTGCGCAGACGGGTTTTCTTGATCGCCTGGTGCCTGTCCTGTCGAAGTGGTCGATGATGGACGTGCTTCTGGTCGCCATCGTGATCTTCGCGACAAAGACGAGTGGCCTGGCGCAGGCGTTCACGCAACCGGGCCTCTGGTTTTATGCGGGATCCAGCCTCGGCGTTGTCGCCTTGCGTGCCCTCGGCAGGACGTCCCGCCCCCAGAATGCATGAAACCGGCAGGCTGGGCCGTGCCGGTTCAGGATGGGTCTTTTACAAAAAGGCTTATCGTGCCGGGCAGCCGGCACCAAAGGAACTAATGGCGATACTGCTGGATGCGGGTGGTACGCAGGCCCGGCAGGCCGTGGTCATTGATGGACGACTGCCAGGACAGGAATTCCTCGACGGTCAGTGTATAACGTTCGCAGGCTTCTTCCAGGCTCAACAGGCCACCACGCACAGCTGCGACAACCTCAGCCTTGCGGCGGATCACCCAGCGGCGCGTATTGGCCGGCGGAAGATCGGCAATCGTCAGGGGGCTGCCATCGGGGCCGATGACATATTTCACTCGTGGGCGGATCATTTCGGTCATTGGACTCTCTATACAAACTCAAGACCACACACCCGCATACTAGGACCGATGCTTTAAAATTTGCCTAAGCCCATTGTAAGCATTTGATAATAATTTTCGCGACGCAGCCGCTCCGGGATTCGCTATTTTTGATGCAACTTGAGTAAACTTGCGGCATTTGCATAGGAGTTATGCGAGGTCCGTGACTGGTGCGGCCCTGAGAACTGTGGCATCTGGGCGCAAATGCATGCCCGGGCCGGGGTTGTTTCCTCGTCCGGATGTGGAAATGTCGTGCAACCCGGTTCTCTTTAGAGCCGCAAGATCGGCGACAGGCCCAGCTGATACCCGTTCCACCATGGAACGATTCAATGTTCACAGACATTCAGATCCCGATCGGACAAATGTCCGGTCGAAAGGAGTTTTATGTTCAGGCCAACTGATGTGACGCGTGGTCACGGTCTTGGTGACGGTGATGCCGTTTTTCAGAGCGAAGCGCTCGCCGCGGGGCCGTGGGGTCGTGACCTCTTCGATCTCGGGCGCAGCTTTGGGTTCCGACACTGTCTTCTGGCCCGCTTTCCCAAAGCGGACAGCCCAGAATTCTCGTCGAATCTGATCGCCTGCACCTGGCCCGACGAGTTGCGGCTCGCCTATGAGGCAGCCGAAGTCTATGCCGGCAGCCAGCTCGTTGCCCGGCTGAAGCAGTCTATCCTGCCGCTGTTTACGCGTGACAATCCATTCCTCGGGACTGCCGGGTCGGAAGTGCGTTTGCAACTTGCGCCGATCTTCCAGCAGTTCGATGTCGCGGCATCGCTGGTTTTCAGCCTCAACGACCGGAACCAGACGCAGTATGTACTTGTGTTTTCAGGGCGCGACACGGCCCCTGAGCGCCAGGAAATTGCGATGCTGCAATTGAGTGCGATGGAATTGCTTGATGCCGGCGTCGAGGCGCTGGTGCCGCGGCTCGGGCCGAAGGAGAAGCTTTCTGCGCGGGAGGTGGAGTGTCTTCGCTGGTCGGCCGCCGGCAAGAGCAGCGACGAGATCGCCATCATTCTTGAAATCTCCAGCCATACGGTCGTCAGTTACCTGAAGAGCGCCATGCGAAAGCTGGAAGCTGTCAACCGCATGCAGGCTGTTGCCCGCGCCTGTCGCTATCGGTTGCTCTAATCGAAAGACCACCTGACCCATCCGAAGAGGGCGCCGCCGTCGTTGCGGCGCCCTTGTCATGTCTGCATCAGATCATAGAAGGGCGAGGCTGATTTCTGTCTTGCCGAAGCCGAATTCCAACTGGCTCGTGCCCTGATGGCGTAGCGTCAGCGTGTCGCCGGCGTCGAGCCAGACCAGAGCGGAGGTGCTGGATGTGCCGGCTCCACCGACATGGCTTGCGATGTCTGAAGCGCCATTGCGGCTGACATAAACGGCGTGGCTGGCGGTGCTGATGGCGCAGACCGTGAGTGACAGCAGGTAATGGCCCGAGGCCGATACCACCAGAGGACGGCCGTTGCCGGAGGGCAGGGGGGCTCCCAGGGTCACATCGCCACCCGACAGATGCAGAAGATCAAAGCCAGTGAAGCTGCCATTGACCGGGGTGAGGGTGGCCGGGGCCAGAGCGGCGCGGGCGAGCGGTCGCTGGTCGTGGCGTACATAACCTTCCGGCGTCACGCTCACGGCCTGGCGCCAGCCGGTCGTGTCGCCGTTGACCTTTAGGGAGAAACGATCTTCCCCGGCGAGCCCCATTTCCGCACGGCCCTGCCAGTTGGACTGGAAGATCAGGCTCGCCGTCTCTGACGTTGCAGCCTTGTTCACAGTCAGCCGGTGGCCGCCGCCCGCATGGTTGAAGAGGCTTGCGGGTGACGCAAGCGAGAGCCGGTTGTCGCCGTCGGCGGTGGCGGCGATGCCGAGCCGGTCGAACCGGGCGTCTGCGGGCAAGGGCGGGACGATCCAGTCGGTGCCATCGAAGAGCTTCAGCCTTCCCTCATCGAGAAAGACGGCAGTCCAGCCTTCGCGCGGCGTGATGAACACCCAGACGCCGTCCTGAAAGAGGGCGAGCGTATCGGCATGGTCTGCCCAGAGCGCTGTTGCGGGCGGGGTGATCCAGTGGATCTCGCCCGCTACGGGGTTCGCCGGCGGGCTCGTGGCACTCGTCGCAACGACCATCTGCACCAGGGAATCGAGCCGCTGGAGCGCCTCGTTGTGGGTTACGTGTTTCTGCGCCTGAGCCGGGAGGATAAAGGGGAGGGCGAGATTTTGGGTCGTGTCGGGCATGGTCCGTTCCTTCTGGCTGCGGGCTGCCGGATGCAGCCCTGCGGGTTGAAGGAACAAGTGTGAGGCCGTGCCGGAGGTGGGGGATGAAAAACACATGACCCCGTTGAATGGGCTTGTTTTTTTCCTGCTGTCATCCCCGCTCGGGCGGGCCACCCGAGGCGAGAAAGGGCGGGTTTTCGAACGCGCGCAGGCCTGGCAGGCGCTTGCCATAGGTGAGGGGGGCGCCGTCTTCGGTGGTCACCATGCCGCCTGCAGCGCGCAGGACGGCATCGCCGGCAGCTGTGTCCCATTCCATGGTGGGGCCGAACCGGGGATAGATGTCGGCTTCGCCTTCTGCAATCAGGCAGAATTTCAGCGAGGAGCCGACAGCTTTGCGCTCCATGATTTCGGCTTTGCGCATATAGGCATCTGTGGCGTCGCAGTTGTGCGAACGTGAGACAAGCGCCGAGGGTGTGGCGTGCTTCGAGCGCACAGCGATCGGCTGGCGCGCGGCGACGCGGTCCGCAGCGTCGACTTCAAGCCTTTCCGCCCTGTCGCTGCCGCCGACATACATCGTTCCCAGAGCCGGGGCATGGACCACCCCAAGCACGGGAGCGCCCTTCTCGATCAGGGCGATGTTGACGGTGAAATCGTCATAGCCGCCGATGAATTCGCGGGTGCCGTCGAGTGGATCCACAAGAATGAAGCGTCCGCCGGTGATGTCGGGGATGCGTCCGGCGGCCACTTCCTCTTCGGCGACAACAGGGATATCCGGTAGGGCGCGGGCCAGGGCCTCGAGAATCAGCCGTTCGGCTGCCTCGTCAGCCTGAGTGACCGGTGATGCGTCGCTCTTCAGGCGCACGTCATGGCCTGCGCGGTAGATGTCGAGTATCACGCGGCCCGCAGCGAGAGCGGCCTGCTCGAACAGTTCCAGCATATCGGCGGTCTGATGCACCTGGCCATGGCTCCGCGAAGCGTTTCTTCATCCGGTTTAACGGTGGTGACGGCGAATGGGAAGTGCGGCATGCCACGGCGTGATGCGCGTATCTGCGACTTTCGTGCTGCACTGCGTCCAAACCGGGATCGCATGTCTCAAACAGCACAGTTTTTGTCCTGATCGCGCTTGCTCTTTGTGACGCCTATGCGAATGTGACGCGACATTTGCAGAGGTTGTTCGATGCGTTATTCCGCCCTTTCGATCTTCCGCCAGGCGCTTTCCGGCAACCGGAACTGGGCGCCGATGTGGCGCGAGCCGCAGCCGAAACCGCATTACGACGTCATCATCGTCGGTGGCGGCGGGCATGGCCTTTCGACGGCCTATTATCTCGCCAAGGAATTCGGCATCACCAATGTCGCCGTGATCGAGAAGGGCTATCTCGGCGGCGGCAATGTCGGGCGAAACACCACGATCATCCGCTCGAACTACATGCTGGAAGGCAACGAGCCCTTCTACGAACTGTCGATGAAGCTGTGGGAAGGCCTGGAACAGGACTTCAACTACAATGCCATGGTCTCGCAGCGCGGCATCGTCAATCTCTTCCATACCGACGGCCAGCGCGACGCCTATGCGCGGCGCGGCAATGCCATGATGATGCATGGTGTGAAGGCCGAACTGCTCGACCGCGAGCAGGTACGCCAGATGATGCCCTATCTCAATTTCGACCATGCGCGCTTCCCGATCCTGGGCGGATTGCTGCAAAAGCGCGGCGGCACTGCCCGTCATGATGCGGTTGCCTGGGGTTACGGGCGCGGTGCGGACGAGCGTGGCGTGGATCTCATCCAGCATTGCGAAGTGACCGGTATCCGCCGCGACGAGGTCGGCCAGGTTACCGGCGTCGAAACGACCAAGGGCTTCATCGGCTGCAACAAGCTGGCGCTGGCGACCGCCGGCCACACCTCGGTCACCGGCAAGATGGCGGGGCTGGACCTTCCGATCGAGACGCATGTGCTGCAGGCTTTCGTTTCCGAAGGCATCAAGCCCGTGATCGACAACGTCATCACCTATGGTGCCGGACACTTCTATATCTCGCAGTCCGACAAGGGCGGCTTGGTCTTCGGCGCCGACATCGACTACTATTCTTCCTACGCCCAGCGCGGCAATCTCGCGACCGTCGAGCATACGATCGAGGAGGGCGTGTCGCTGATCCCCGGTCTGTCTCGGGTTCGCGTGCTGCGGTCCTGGGGTGGCGCCATGGACATGTCGATGGACGGTTCGCCGATCATCGACCGCACGCCGATCGACAATCTCTACCTGAATTGCGGCTGGTGTTACGGCGGCTTCAAGGCGACGCCGGCGTCCGGCTTCTGCTTTGCCCATCTGATCGCCAAGAACGAACCCCATCCCGTGGCCCGCCTTCTGCGCCTCGACCGCTTCGAGCGCGGTTTTGCCGTCGACGAAGGCGGCAAGGGTCCACAACCGAACCTGCATTGAGACATCGCCATGGCCAGCCTGATTACCTGTCCGCATTGCGGCGTCCGTCCCAAGGAAGAGTTCAGCATTCGCGGTGACGCGAGCCCGGTCCGTCCGGCGCCCGGCGCGCCCGACGATGCCTGGTATCGTTATGTCTTCATCCGGGACAATCCGAAGGGTCGGATCATCGAACATTGGCACCATTCGGCCGGCTGCCGCCGCTGGCTGGTCGTCGAGCGCGACAATGCTGGGAGTCACGAGGTCTACAGCGTGACCGATGCAAGCGATTACGCGAAGGAGGCCGCACGATGAGTGGTTTCAGGCTGTCCTCCGGCGGGCTCGTCAACCGCGCCCGCACGCTTTCCTTCTCGTTCGATGGTCAGACCTATACGGGCTTCGAGGGTGATACGCTGGCCTCTGCGCTGATCGCCAATGACCAGCTGCTCGTCGGGCGCTCTTTCAAGTATCACCGTCCGCGCGGCATCGTGACGGCGGGCTCGGCAGAGCCGAATGCGCTAGTGACAATCGGCAAGGACGGTCGGGCCGAGCCGAACACGCGCGCCACCGTTGCCGAGCTCTATCAGGGGCTCGAAGCAAACAGCCAGAACCGCTGGCCGTCGCTGAAATACGATATCGGCGCGGTCAACAGCCTGTTGTCGCCGTTCCTGTCGGCTGGCTTCTACTACAAGACCTTCATGTGGCCGAAGGCCTTCTGGGAAAAGCTCTATGAGCCGATCATCCGGAAAGCCGCCGGCCTCGGCAAGACGCCGTTCCTGGCCGATCCCGATCGCTACGAAAAGGCCTGGGCGCATTGCGACCTGCTGGTGATCGGCGCTGGTCCGGCCGGCCTGATGGCAGCGCGGGCTGCGGCGCGGGCGGGGCTGCGCGTGATCCTGGCGGATGAAGGGTTCAGGCTTGGTGGTTCTCTGCTTTCCGAGCGCATCATCATCGGCGGCGTGCCGGCAGCCGACTATGCTGCCTCCGTCGTTGAGGAGCTGAAGAGCCTTTCCAACGTCACGCTGATGCCGCGCACCACGGTGTTCGGCTGGTATGACGACAATGTCTTCGGTGCCGTCGAAAAGGTGCAGAAGCATGTCGCCCAGCCGTCCGGTGAGCTACCGGTCGAGCGGGTCTGGCGCATCGTCGCCAAGCGGGCGATCCTGGCTTCCGGTGCGGAAGAGCGGCCGCTTGTCTTCGGCGGAAACGACAAGCCGGGCGTGATGACCTCTGGTGCCGTGCGCACCTATCTCAATCGCTACGGCGTGGGTGCCGGCCAGAACGTCGCCATCTTCACCAATGGCGGTGCGGGTTATCGCACGGCGGCCGATCTGGTCGCTGCCGGGGTTGGCGTTGCGGCTATCATCGACGGGCGGACACACTCCTCTGATGTTGCTCCATCAGGCGTGCGGCTCATCCGTGGCGGCTCCGTCGTCGACACCAAGGGCTATTACCGGATCAAGGGACTGATTGCCGAACGCGTTGGCCACCAGGAAGAGATCGCCTGCGATGCGCTGGCGATGAGCGGCGGCTATAGCCCGATCGTGCATCTCGCCTGCCAGCGCGGCGCCAAGCCCACCTGGTCGGAAGAGCATCAGGCCTTCCTTGCACCCGATGTGGGGCAGGGGTTGCGGATCGCTGGCTCCGCTGCCGGTCATGCCTCGCTTGCCGCCGTTCTGCGCGATGGTGCAGACAAGGCGCATGAGGCGATCGGCGATCTCGGTCGTCTCGTCGGCACGGTCGACATTCCGCAAGTCGAGGGTGAATTCGACGCGAGCTTTGCGCCGCTCTGGTATGTGCCGGGCGCCAAATCCAAGGCCTTCGTCGACTTCCAGAACGATGTGCATGTGAAGGACCTGAGCCTTGCGCAGCGCGAGGCCATGGGGCATGTCGAGCACACCAAGCGCTACACGACCGGCGGCATGGCGACCGACCAGGGCAAGCTCGGCAATATAGCTACGATCGGCATCATGGCCGGCATGCGCGGCGTGTCGCCTGCCGAAATCGGCACCACCACCTTCCGGCCCTTCTACACACCCGTTTCCTTCGGGGCGATGGCGGGCACCTCGCGGGGTGAACATTCGCGGCCCGTGCGCACCTCGCCGCTGCATGGCTGGGCGAAGAAAAACGGCGCTGTCTTCGTTGAATCCGGCCTCTGGTATCGCTCCTCCTGGTTCCCGCGCGATGGCGAGAAGACCTGGCGTGAGGCCGTGGACCGTGAAGTGTTGAACATCCGCGCCAATGCCGGCATCTGCGATGTCTCCACGCTCGGCAAGATCGAGATCTTTGGCAAGGATGCCGCGGAATTTTTGAATCGCGTCTATTCCAACGCCTTCCTCAAGCTGCCGGTCGGCAAGGCGCGCTACGGGCTGATGCTGCGCGAAGACGGGATGATCTATGACGATGGCACGACAAGCCGGTTGTCGGACGAGCATTTCTTCATGACCACGACCACGGCTTATGCCGGCGAGGTGATGACGCATCTGGAATTCTGCTCCCAGGTTCTGTGGCCGGATCTCGACGTGCGCTTCGTCTCCTCCTCAGATCAGTGGGCGCAGATGTCGGTCGCGGGTCCCAAGGCGCGGCTCATCCTCGAACAGATCGTCGAGGACGATATCTCCGACGAGGCCTTCCCCTTCCTCTCGGCCCGCGAGGTGCTGCTCAAGGGGGGCTTGAAGGCGCGGCTCTTCCGCATCTCCTTCTCCGGCGAACTCGCCTTCGAAGTGGCAGTCCCCGCCAACTACGGCGAGGCGGTCGCCGATGCGATCATGGCGGCCGGCAAGCCGCATGGCATTTGCGCTTACGGCGTCGAGGCACTCAACGTGCTGCGCATCGAGAAGGGCTTCATCACACACAGCGAAATCGATGGGCGCACGACGCCAGACGATGTCGGCCTCGGCAAGTTGTTCTCGACCCAGAAGCCCGACTTCATCGGCAAGCGTCTGTCGAGCCGTTTCGGCCTGACCGCTGCCGATCGTCCGCAGCTCGTCGGCCTGAAGCCCGTCGAGCATGACAAGAGTTTCGCTGCCGGCGCACATCTCTTGAAGGAAAACGTCAAGCCGTCGACGCTCAACGATCAGGGCTGGGTCTCCTCCGTCTGCCATTCGCCGACGCTCGGCCACACGATCGGGCTTGCCTTCCTCAAATCCGGCCGCGAGCGGCTGGGCGAGAAAATCGTCGTCTGGGACGGCTTGCGCGGCTCGGAAGTGCTGGCCGAGGTCGTCAGCCCCGTCTTCTACGACCCCGACAACAAGAAACTGAACCTGTGAGGATCCTGCCATGCCGGTGACCTATGCCGCCCGTCACGTGCTCGAGGACCACATTTCCGGTTTCGAAGCGACGCCGAACCCCCATCATCTCGCTATCCTGCGGGCCGTCTCCGTGTTTTCGGTGCTCGCCCATCCGGGGCATGAGGCCGACATCGACGAGGCGCTGACCAATCTCGAAGACGTGGCAGTTCGCGTCTGCGCACCGGGCGAATGGCTTGTTGTCAGCGAGACTGTTGCCGCCGATACCATTGCCCGCCAGCTCGCCGAACTCGGGGCGAGCCGCGCCTCTTTCGTCGACCAGAGCGACGGGCGCGTCGTGCTGCGCATCCAGGGGCCGAAGGTGCGCGCGATCCTCGCCAAATGCACGGCGCTCGACCTGCATGCCGATCTCTTCGATATCGGCCAGTCGAGCAATTGCCAGATCTGCCATGTCGCCGCCAACCTAGCCCGGACAGGTCAGGATGGCTTCGAGATCGTGGTCATGCGCAGCTTTGCGGGATTTGTGTTCGACGAGGTTCGGGAGATGGGTCGCGAGTTCGCGCTGACGGCGGGGTTTGCTTGATCGACTGACCATGCCATTCCTCAGTTGAACTGCCGGGGCTATGTCGGCGTTATCGAAGCTAAGGATCCCGCGCCCCACATGTTTCACCTGATGTTTTCCCTGCCATGGCTGATCGTCGCCTCCCGCTTCATCGCCCCTTTGCCGTGGCCGTGGTGGGTGAAGCTTTCGCTCGCCGTCTTCCTGCTCTTGGCCTCGCAATACCACCTGTTCAGCCGCTTTACGTCCGGATCGGTCTTCGCGCCGGAGTTTCCACGGGTGCTGGTGATTGCCTTCAACCTGTTCTTCGGGGCGATTGTGCTGCTGGCCGTGATGCAGGTGGTCCTCGATCTCTTCAGTATCGTGATCTTTGCCGTCACCTGGTCGTTTCCAGTGGTGCCGCCGGAGGTGCGCTATGCGATGGGCATTGCCGCGCTGTTGCTGGCAAGCTTCGGTATCAGCCAGGCGATCCGCGTGCCCCGGGTGAAGCGTATCGAGGTTCAGATCCCCGGTCTTGCGCCTGATCTTGACGGTTACCGCATGGTGCAGCTGACCGACCTGCATATCAGCCGGCTGTTCACGGTCGCCTGGGCACGGGCCGTCGTCGAGAAGACCAATGCGCTCGATGCCGATCTGATCGTGATCACAGGCGATCTGATCGACGGCAGTCTCGACATCCGCCGCGAGGACATTGCGCCGCTTTCGGGTCTCAAAGCCCGGCACGGCGTGCTGACGGTGCCGGGCAATCACGAATATTTCTTCGATGTCGATCGCTGGCTCAAGCATTTTCCCGAACTCAACATGCGCATTCTTGCCAATGAGCACGCTGTCATCGAAAGAGGGGAGGGCCGGCTGGTGATCGCCGGTGTGACGGATCTTTCGGCGCGGTTTACCGGGGCGGTTGAGCCGGACCTGGGGCGGGCGCTGCATGGCGCGCCTGCCGATGCCCCCGTCATCCTTCTCGACCACCAGCCGCGCATGGCACAGCGGGCCGCAAAGCACGGCATTGCCCTGCAACTCTCGGGCCATACCCATGGCGGCATGGTGCGCGGCCTCGACCGGATCGTCGCCCGGGCGAACAATGGCTATGTCTCCGGCTTCTATCGGGTCGGGGAGATGCAGCTCTATGTCAACAACGGCACGGGTCTGTGGCCGGGCTTTGCGCTCAGGATCGGCGTGCCGGCGGAGCTGACGGAGTTTACGCTGCGGTCGTCGGCGGGATGAGGGGCGGGCGGTGAGGCTGGTCGGTGATCGCCTGCTCCGTTCAGGAGGCCAAAGCCGGCTGGTCCGAGGCGTCTCGAGCTGAAAACGTAAGCCCCACCTTGACCCCGGGTGCCAGCCGATGGTGGATGCGCAGCAGTCGGTCAAGGGTGAACTTGGCCAGATCGGCATTGCGCACGCGGGATATGTCGGCTGCGGCCACGCCCGTCATGCGCTCTGCTTCCCGGACGCTGATCTTGCGCTCGTCGAGCACGCCAATGATTTCGGCTGCAAGCCTTGCTTTCAGGAGTTTGGTTTCGGCTTCGGGATCGCCAAAGTCTGCAAAGATGTTGCCGCTGCCGCGCACGACTTCGAAATCGTCTTCACTCATGACATCATTTCCTTCAAGCGTTTCAAGCGGGTTTTGATCAGCTCCACCACTCCCTGGGACACGATCCCCAAGCCCCACTTACCTTTTGCTCGAATTCATTTCTGTTCATGATCGTTATCCAATGCTTCCCACTTAAAACCGCTCCAAAGCCAATCAAAAACTGCCTTTGGGTATCGAGACGATGCAAAGGGCCCAGGGATGTCCATTAAGCGGTGAAAACGCTCAAAGGCGTAGATCGCGAGATAAAGAAACGCATATGCCAGTAAAAACCCAATGGCATCCCATCCAAACATGAAGAAAAGTGATCCGACTATCCCTAAAATTACTGTCCTACCCGCAGCCTTCTTTATCAATGTTCCGCTCATTAGAAAATCCGTATCATCCAAATTTTATCGCAGAAATAGATATATTGAGTGCGGAAATTCTTAACATCAATTTCCTGCCAATGGTAATTTTTTATCTCTGCTTTAGTCAGTCAGAAAAGACTGGTCTCCGCCCGCAGGGTCATGCCGTGCTCGAGTCGCCAGGGGCCTCCACCGATCTCTCACGCCCCCACAAACTTCGCTCCTGCAGCCTTCATCAGCCTGTCCGTCGCCTCGATATTCGAGTCTGTCGTCACATGAATGAAGCTATGGCTCGCAGTCAGCGATGCCGCCTATTGGCGGATGGCGGCAACCAGTGCGAGGAAGGTAGACGCTCCACTTTGTTGTCCTGTTTTCATGGTACAATCTTTGCGGTTTGTGGGGGGCTTGTAAAGTATCCGTTGTCTGCTGTTTCTCTGAATTTGCCGATGTGGTATGGATGATCGAAGAAAAGGTGTGTCGCATGCCCAGAACCCGTTCGCTGACCATCACATTGCCTGATGACATGGCCGACCTCGTCCGTGCCAAGGTCGCGTCGGGCGAATTTGGCAACGAGGTCGACGTCGTGGCGGAAGGGTTGAGGACCCTTGTTGAAAAGGACCTCGAGACCGAACGCTGGCTTCGAGACGATGTTGCGCCAGTCTATGATGCCTACAAGGCTGATCCAGCAGTCGCGCGTTCGCTCGACGATGCTTTCGCTGACCTCGACGCGTTTATGGCCAAGACCGAAGGTCTGGCTCGGTGAAGCGCTATGCCGTTCGGCTGATGCCTGCGGCTGAGAACGATCTTCGCGTCATCTATCGTTATGTCCTGATAGCAAGCAGTTCCCCGCCTGTCGCTCGCGCATATGTGGCCCGTATCCGTCGGTTCCTGGAAGGTTTTCAGTCCTTTCCCATGCGTGGAAGCTTGCGAAGCGAATTCCGTCAGGGATTGCGCATTGTGGGCTTCGAGCGAAGCGTCAGTATCGCCTTCCTCGTCGAAACGGACGAAGTCATCATTTTGCGGATTATATCGCACGGCCAGCAGCTTGAACTCTGAGGTTCCACAGATCACGCCGCGCCCTGAACAATCTCTATCATCCATGCGACATCTTTCGTCGCAGCATGGTCTTCTGGCTTTCACGCGCGCAAACTAGCTTTGCTAGATCAATCTTTGCCGCCAAGGGGAGCGTTTTTCCATGAAGAGCCATGCGCGTGTCGTTGTCATCGGCGGGGGTGTCGTCGGGTGTTCGGTGCTGTATCACCTGACCAAGTTCGGCTGGACCGATGTCGTCCTGCTGGAGCGCTCCGAGCTGACCTCTGGCTCCACCTGGCATGCGGCGGGCGGCATGCACACGATCAATGGCGATCCGAACGTTGCCAAGCTGCAGAAATACACGGTCGAGCTCTACAAGGAGATCGAGGAATATTCCGGTCAGGATATCGGCCTGCACATGACATCGGGCCTGATGCTGGCGGCCACGAAGGAGCGCTTCGACTGGATGAAGTCGTTGCTTGCCAAGGGCAAATATGCCGGCGGTGAGGCGACCCTCATTTCGGCGCAGGAAGCCTATGAGATGATGCCGCTGATCGATCCGAAGCAGTTCGTCGGCGCGGTTTTCGATCCGCATGAAGGCCATCTCGACCCCTACGGCACCACCCATGCCTATGCGAAGTCGGCGAAGAAGAACGGGGCGGAAATCTATCTGCACACCAAGGTCGAGGATCTGGTGCAGTTGGAAGACGGCACCTGGCGGGTGATCACCAACAAGGGCGAAATCCGCTGCGAGCATGTCGTCAATGCCGCCGGTCTCTGGGCGCGCGAAGTCGGCCGCATGGTCGGGCTGGAACTGCCGGTGCTCGCCATGGAGCACATGTATCTGATCACCGAGGACATGCCCGAGGTCGTCGAGTTCAACAAGACGACCGGCAAGGAGCTGATGCATTGCGTCGACTTCGATGGCGAAATCTATGTGCGCCAGGAGCGCAACGGCATGTTGATGGGCACCTATGAAAAGGATTGCCGTCCCTGGTCGCCGATCGAGACGCCTTGGACCTTTGGCCATGAACTGCTGGCCGAAGATCTGGAGCGCATCACCAACGAGCTCGAAATCGGCTTCCGGCATTTCCCGGCCTTCAACAATGCCGGCATCAAGAAGATCATCAACGGCCCCTTCACTTTCTCGCCGGATGGTAACCCGCTGGTCGGCCCCGTGCGCGGCATGACGAACTTCTGGTCGGCCTGCGCGGTCATGGCCGGCTTCTCCCAGGGCGGCGGCGTCGGTCTGGCACTTGCCAACTGGATCATCGAGGGCGATCCGGGCTTTGATGTCTTCGCCATGGATGTCTGCCGCTACGGCGATTATGCGACGCTTGCCTATACCAATGCGAAGGTGCGCGAGAACTATTCCCGCCGCTTCTCGATCCGCTATCCGAACGAAGAACTGCCGGGTGCGCGTCCGCTGCTGACCACGCCTGTCTATGACAAACTGAAGGCGGCCGGTGCCGTGTTTGGCGCCTCCTATGGTCTGGAAACGCCGCTGTGGTTTGCGCCCGAAGGCGTCGAGGATGCCTTTTCCTGGCGCCGCTCGACCGATTTCGAGGCCGTCGGCCGCGAAGCCAAGGCCGTGCGGGACAGCGTCGGCCTGATGGAGACCTCCGGCTTTGCCAAATACATGGTGAGCGGGGAGGGGGCCCGCGATTGGCTCGATCGCATGCTCGCCTGCAAACTGCCGGAAGTGGGCCGCATGGCGCTCGCCCCGATGCTGAACGAGGCCGGCAAGCTGATCGGCGACTTCACCGTCGCCAATCTCGACGACGAGGATTTTCTCGTCATTGGTTCCGGCATTGCCGAGGACTATCATATGCGCTGGTTCGAGAGCCATCTGCCCGAGGATGGCTCGGTCGATGTCGAGGCGCTGAACCTCAGCCTTGTCGGTCTGTCGATTGCCGGACCGAAGTCGCGCGATGTGCTGGCCAAGCTCACCCATCTGGATGTCTCCGATGCCGCGCTGCCCTTCATGGCGATCCGTGAAATGGATCTTGGCATGGCGCCCGTCATTCTCGGCCGTGTCAGCTACACCGGCGACCTCGGCTACGAGATCTGGATGCGGCCGGAATATCAGCGTTACGTCTTTGAGGCGCTGATGGAGGCGGGGGCGGAGTTCAACATCTCGCTCTTCGGGTTGCGCGCCCTCAATGCGCTCCGGCTCGAAAAGAGCTTCGGCAGCTGGTCGCGCGAGTATCGCCCGCTCTATGGGCCGCTGGAAGCAGGCCTGTCGCGTTTCGTCGCACTGAAAAAGGAAGCAAGCTTCATCGGCAAGCAGGCGGCGATGGAGGAGAAGCTGTCTGGCGGCACGCTTCGGCTGCGCACCTTCGTCATCGATGCGAAGGATGCCGACGTCATCGGCGACGAGCCGATCTCCTACAAGGGGGAAGTCCGCGGCTGGGTGACCTCGGGCGGCTTTGCCCATCCGAGCGGCGTATCCGTCGCGATCGGCTATGTTCCCAAGGAGATTGCCGACGAAATCGAGGGCTGGAGCGTGGAAATTCTTGGGGAAATCCTGCCCGCCCGTTTGCAGCCGCAGTCGCTTTTTGACGCGAACGGGTCGCGGATGAGAAACTGAACCGTTTTCCACAAATATGGGCTTGCTTTAGCTCCCTCCGATGAACAGCAGGTCGCTCGCGCGACCTGCTGATTTCGTAAGCTTTTTCTGCTGTTTTTTTGTGTGACCTGTCATTTCCGGGGTCAAACCACCTGTTAACAGTAACATTTTGTGCTCTGCCTGCCTTTTAGGCTTCACATTTTCGGACAAAGCGATATGGAATCCTCCGACGCCTATGCCCGCAAGGGACAACAAAATGAGACGCATCAATCAGGCGCGTCCGGGGGATAATATATGGAGTACTTCATCCAGCAGCTCATCAACGGGCTGACTCTTGGATCCATCTATGGCCTCGTGGCTATCGGCTATACGATGGTTTACGGCATCATCGGCATGATCAACTTTGCCCATGGTGACATCTTCATGCTCGGCGGCTTTGCCGCTCTCATCGTCTTCCTCATTCTCACATCCTTCTTCGCCGGTATCCCGGTGGCGCTTGCGCTGCTGATCATGCTGGTCGTTGCCATGCTGATGACGGGTCTGTGGAACTGGACGATCGAGCGGGTGGCCTATCGACCGCTGCGCGGCTCGTTCCGCCTCGCGCCGCTGATCACTGCGATCGGCATGTCGATCGTGCTGTCGAACTTCATCCAGATCTCGCAGGGACCGCGCAACAAGCCGATCCCGCCGCTGGTCAGCGACGTCCTGCATATCGGCAATGTCACCATCGCGCTCAAGCAGGTGATCATCGTCGTCGTCACGGCCGTGCTGCTCGCCGCTTTCTGGTATATCGTCAACAAGACCCCGCTGGGTCGCGCCCAGCGTGCGACCGAACAGGATCGCAAGATGGCGGCGCTGCTCGGCGTCGACGTCGACAAGACGATCTCCATCACCTTTGTGATGGGTGCCGCGCTCGCTGCCGTCGCCGGCACGATGTACCTGATGTATTACGGTGTCGCCTCGTTCCACGACGGCTTCATTCCGGGCGTCAAGGCCTTCACCGCCGCCGTTCTCGGCGGGATCGGATCCCTGCCGGGCGCCGTTCTCGGTGGTCTGCTCATCGGTCTGATCGAGTCGCTCTGGTCCGCCTATTTCAGCATCGCCTACAAGGATGTTGCGACCTTCGGCATCCTGGCCTTCGTGCTGATCTTCAAGCCCACCGGCATCCTTGGACGTCCGGAAGTCGAGAAGGTTTGATCCCATGACTGTTCCTGCAAACGTAAACGGTGCCGCTTCGTCCGGCACCATGGCGCGCGCCATCAAGGAAGGCCTGTTCGCCGGTCTTCTCGCGCTTGGCCTGTTCAGCCTCTATATCGGCATCAAGACCGATCAGAACATGGCCAACGAACTGATCTGGTACACGCGTCCCGGCCTGCTGGCGATCTTCGTCATCATCGCTGCCGTCGGTCGCTTCGCCATGGTCGCGTTCATTTCGCCCTGGTTCGCGGACCGCAAGGAGAAGAAGGCGGCTTCGGTTCCGGTGCATGACATCGACGCGAAGCCCTCGTTCTTCAAGACGCATTTCCTCAAGATCGCACTCGGTGCGCTCATCCTCTATCCGCCTGTGATCGTCTGGCTGACCGGGGTGCAGGGCTCGCTGAAATATGTCGACAACTTCGGCATCCAGATCCTGATCTATGTCATGCTGGCCTGGGGTTTGAACATCGTCGTCGGTCTCGCCGGCCTGCTGGATTTGGGTTACGTCGCCTTCTATGCGGTCGGTGCCTATTCCTACGCGCTCCTCGCGCAGAATTTCGGGCTGTCGTTCTGGATCCTGCTGCCGCTCGCCGGCATCCTGGCTGCCTTCTGGGGCATCATCCTCGGCTTCCCAGTTCTGCGGCTCAGGGGCGACTATCTTGCCATCGTGACGCTTGCCTTCGGGGAAATCATCCGACTGGTGCTGATCAACTGGCAGGACGTTACCCGCGGCACTTTCGGCATCTCGAGCATTCCGAAGGCGACCTTCTTCGGCATCGAGTTCAACGCGTCGCCGGATGGTTTCGCGAAGACGTTCGACCTGCCGATGTCGTCTGCCTATTACAAGATCTACCTCTTCTACGTGATTCTGGCGCTGTGCTGCCTGACGGCCTATGTCACGATCAAGCTTCGTCGCATGCCGATCGGGCGTGCGTGGGAAGCGCTGCGTGAGGACGAGATCGCCTGCCGCTCGCTCGGCATCAACACCGTCACGACCAAGCTGACTGCGTTTGCGATCGGTGCGATGTTCGGCGGTTTCGCGGGTTCCTTCTTTGCCGCCCGCCAAGGCTTCGTCTCGCCGGAAAGCTTCGTCTTCCTCGAATCTGCCGTCATTCTCGCCATCGTCGTTCTTGGCGGCATGGGCTCGCTGACGGGGATCGCGATCGCTGCCATCGTCATGATCGGCGGCACGGAAGCCCTGCGCGAAATGGAGTTCCTCAAGCACGTCTTCGGCCCCGATTTCACGCCGGAACTGTACCGCATGATCCTCTTCGGCCTCGCCATGGTCGTGGTCATGCTGTTCAAGCCGCGCGGTTTCGTCGGCAGCAGAGAGCCGACGGCCTTCCTCAAGGAACGCAAGGCCGTCTCGGGCAGCTTCACCAAGGAGGGTCACGGCTGATGACCTCCGGGAACACGACAATGAGCAATGACACGATCCTGAAAGTCGAGCATCTGTCGATGCGCTTTGGTGGCCTCATGGCGATCAACGACCTGTCCTTCGAAGCCAAGCGCGGCGAGATTACCGCGCTGATCGGACCAAATGGTGCCGGCAAGACCACGGTCTTCAACTGCATCACCGGCTTCTACCGGCCGACCATGGGCATGATCACGCTGACCCAGAAGTCGGGCGACCAGTATCTGCTGGAACGCCTGCCGGATTTCGAGATCCCGAAGAAGGCCAAGGTGGCGCGGACGTTCCAGAACATCCGCCTGTTCTCCGGCCTGACGGTTCTCGAGAACCTGCTGGTGGCGCAGCACAATGCACTGATGAAGGCCTCGGGTTACACCGTGCTCGGCCTGATCGGCATGCCGACCTACAAGAAGGCTGCGGCCGCCTCGATCGAGAAGGCCAAGTACTGGCTCGACAAGGCGGATCTCACCGAACGCGCCGACGATCCGGCCGGCGATCTGCCCTACGGTGCCCAGCGGCGTCTGGAAATCTGCCGGGCCATGTGTACCGGGCCGGAACTGCTTTGCCTGGACGAGCCTGCTGCAGGTCTCAACCCAAAGGAATCGCTTGCGCTCAACACGCTGCTGCGCAGCATCCGTGACGAAGGCACCTCCCTGCTCCTGATCGAGCATGACATGTCGGTCGTCATGGAAATCTCCGATCATGTTGTCGTCCTGGAATATGGCCAGAAGATCTCCGACGGCACGCCGGACCACGTCAAGAACGACCCGAAGGTCATTGCGGCCTATCTGGGTGTCGAGGATGAAGAATTGGATGAAGCGATCCACGAAGTCGAAGCCGTTGCAGGGGGGAACAACTGATGTCCTCTGAACCGCTTCTCAAAGTCGCCGGGGTCGAGACCTATTACGGCAATATCCGGGCACTCGCCGGCGTCGACGTCGAGGTCCACAAGGGTGAAATCGTGTCGCTGATCGGGGCCAATGGCGCCGGCAAGTCGACGCTGATGATGACCATCTGCGGCAGCCCGCAGGCGCGGGCCGGCAAGGTTGTCTTCGACGGTGAGGACATCACCCAGCTGCCGACGCATCTGATCGCGCGTCGTCGTATCGCGCAGTCGCCGGAAGGCCGCCGCATCTTCCCGCGGATGACCGTCATGGAAAATCTGCAGATGGGTGCCGGTCTCGACGACCTGAAGTACTTCAAGGAGGACGTGGAGAAGATCTTCACCATGTTCCCTAGGCTGAAGGAACGCCAGTCGCAGCGTGGTGGTACGCTTTCGGGCGGTGAGCAGCAGATGCTGTCCATTGGCCGTGCGCTGATGTCGCGCCCGAAACTGCTTCTCCTGGATGAGCCCTCACTCGGTCTGGCACCGCTGATCGTCAAGGGCATCTTCGAGCAGATCAAGCGACTGAACAAGGAAGAGGGCCTCACCGTGTTCCTGGTGGAGCAGAATGCCTTCGCCGCGCTGAAGCTGTCCGACCGGGCCTATGTCATGGTCAACGGCAAGGTGACGATGAGTGGCACGGGCAAGCAACTGCTCGCCGATCCGTCCGTCCGGGCGGCCTATCTCGAAGGCGGCCATCACTGAGCGCGCGGAGGATTTGACATGCAAGGTTTGTTTTTCGAGACCGACACGACCGTTCGGATCGTTCTCAGGGTTCTGGTGATGATGCTCGGTTTCTGGACCGCCTGGCGCACCGGTCGGGCTGTCGCCGAGAGCTGGCAGAGCTACGGTACCGTCTTCGTCTATATTCTCGGACTTGGATTTGTGATGCGCTTCCTGCATTACTCGCTGTTCCAGGGACCGTTCGTCAGCCCCTTCTACTACGTCATCGACGTGGTCTTGCTGCTGGCCTGGGCAATCGCCGGTTTCCAGTCGCGCCGGACCACGCAGATGGTGGATAACTACTACTGGCTCTATGAGAGAACCTCATACTTCTCGTGGAAGAACAAAGATTGACAAGCCGTTGTTTTCTGTCGCAGATTGGCGACAGAAGGCGTCGACTTGGCAAAGAACAAGGCTTCGGCCAGAAACAAAGAGTGGAACAGTTTTCCGGCGCAGTGACAGCGGGTATTGCGCAGGGTTTTTAAACCTAACCCGCACAAAAAACTTGGGAGTCAAAATATGAAGAAGTCTCTCCTTTCGGCGGTTGCGCTGACGGCCATGGTTGCCTTCAGCGGCAGCGCCTATGCCGAAATCCTGGTCGGCGTCGCCGGCCCGCTGACCGGTCCGAACGCTGCTTTCGGCGCACAGCTCCAGAAGGGTGCCGAGCAGGCTGCTGCCGACATCAATGCCGCCGGTGGCATCAACGGCGAAATGATCAAGGTCGTTCTCGGCGACGACGTCTCGGACGCCAAGCAGGGCGTTTCGGTTGCCAACAAGTTCGTTGCTGACGGCGTGAAGTTCGTCGTCGGTCACTTCAACTCGGGCGTTTCGATCCCGGCTTCTGAAGTCTATGCCGAAAACGGCATCCTGCAGATCACGCCGGCTTCCACCAACCCGAACTTCACCGAGCGCGGCCTGTGGAACACCTTCCGTACCTGCGGCCGTGACGACCAGCAGGGCGCTGTTGCCGGCAAGTACATCGCCGACAACTTCAAGGACGCCAAGGTTGCTGTCGTTCACGACAAGACGCCTTACGGCCAGGGTCTCGCCGACGAAACCAAGAAGGCGATGAACGAGCTCGGCGTTACCGAAGTGATCTACGAAGGCATCACGCCCGGTGAAAAGGATTACTCGGCCCTGATCGCCAAGATGAAGGAAGCCGGCGTTTCCGTCGTCTACTTCGGCGGTCTGCACACCGAAGCCGGCCTCATCCTGCGCCAGATGGCAACCCAGGGTCTGACCGCGACCATGATGTCCGGCGACGGCATCACCTCGAACGAACTCGCTTCGATCGCTGGCGACGCAGTCAACGGCACGCTCATGACCTTCCCGCCGGATCCGCGCATGAACCCGAACGCAGCTGACGCTGTGAAGAAGTTCCGCGACGCGGGCTTCGAGCCGGAAGCCTACACGCTGTACTCCTACGCTGCCCTGCAGGTCATCGCAGAAGCTGCCAAGGCTGCCGCTTCCAACGATCCGGAAACCGTTGCGACCGCTCTGAAGGAAAAGGGCCCGTACACGACCGTCATCGGCGAACTCGGCTTCGACGCCAAGGGTGACATCACCCGTCCGGACTACGTCATGTACACCTGGAAGAAGGGCGAGGACGGCAAGTACTCGTACTTCCAGAACTAATTCGATCCTTCATCGGACCGACGGAAAGCCCGGCGAAAGCCGGGCTTTTTGCGTTGTGGAGGTTAGGCATTAGCCAATAGGGGGTAGGGTTTGGTCCGCAGCAGAGAGCGGTGAATGCACAGGCTTGCCACGCTGCTCATCAATCCAATCTTACTGCCTACTGCTCACGTCTCCCGCAGCACATGCGCCGCTTTCACGGCTGCGGAGGCGCGGTTCTCGACACCGAGCTTGGAATAGATCTGTTCGAGGTGCTTGTTCACCGTGCGTGACGAGAGGCCCAGGATCTCGCCAATGTCGCGATTGGCCTTGCCCTTGGCGATCCATAGGAGGACCTCGCTCTCCCTATGGGTGAGGCCGAAGCGTTCGCGCAGCATCTCGTCCTCGCTCTGGCGGTTGGCGGAGGTGAGGCGGAAGAGATATTCGTCGGCGCCGATGGTGCCGAGCAGGGAAAGGGTGAGGGGCAGGCCGGTCGCGCCGGCAAAGGGGAAGCTCGTCTCGGTCTGCGCCGAGGCTCCTGCTTTGCGGGCGGAGAGCCAGGCGGCGGCGGCCTTTGCAACGTCGCCGATCCGGTCCTGGTGACCCGTCGCCGTCTCGATCAGGCGGTTGGCCTGCGGCGTTGTCCAGTGCACCTGGCCGTCGCCCCTGATGGCCAGCAGGTGACGGCCGGCTGCGTCCAGTGCAACGCGGGCACTCTGGGCCGAGCGCGCATTCGACAGGTGGACGCGGATGCGGGCGCGCAATTCATCGATGTTGATCGGTTTGGTCAGATAATCCACACCGCCCGATTCCAGGGCCTTGACCACATGTTCGGTCTCGGTGAGGCCGGTCATGAAGATGACCGGGACCTGGGCCACGACCGGATCGGCCTTCAGGCTGCGGCAGGTCTCAAAGCCGTCCATCCCCGGCATGACGGCGTCGAGCAGGATCAGGTCCGGACTGATGCGGGCGACGATAGAAAGGGCCGCATGGCCGGAGGTGGCGATCAGCACCGAATAGCCGGAGGCCTCCAGAGCCTCGGTCAGGAAGCCGAGCGCATCGGGACTGTCATCCACCAGTAGCACGATGTCGCGGCGGTTCGCCTCAGCCATGGATCGGTTCCCTGCCGTTTTCGAAGGAGGTCAGGAAGCTGCGCAGGCCTGCGAGATCGAAGGCCTGTACATGCGCACGGGCCACCTCGATGAAGGCGGCATTGTTTCCCAATCCGCCGAGTTCTGCGAGCTTTGCCTCGATGCCGCGGACATAGCCGATATCGCAGAGGCTGAGCAACTCCTCGATATGGCCGGGGCCCGGCGATACAGGTTTGTTGGGTGCGGTCGCTGGCTGCATCAGGCGCGGGTCATCCGCATAGATCCAGTCGAGGCCAAGGAAACGGGCGAGCTTGTCGCGCAGGCGGGTGATGTCGACCGGCTTGGTCATCGCATCATCGTGCCCTTCGCCGCCGGGGGCAGGGGCGTCGCCGACATTGGCGGACAGCATCAGGATCGGTGCCTTCTGGCCGGCGTCCCGCAGCTTTTCGACGAGCTGCCAGCCGTTCATGCCGGGCATGGAGATGTCGACGAGGAAGAGATCGGCCTTCACGCCCTCGATCAGGGTGAGGCATTCCGGCCCACCGGCGGCCGTCAGCACGACGAAGTCGAGCGGAGCGAGGACTTCCCGCATCAGCTCGCGATGGTCCTCGTTGTCATCAACCACCACAATGGTTCGGCGCGGTCCCGTGTAGGAGACGATCTTGCGTTCGGGGGCTGGTGCCGTATTGGGGCGGTCGATCGCGGACAGCATCAGCCGGATCTTGAAGGTCGAGCCCTTGTCGCGCTCGCTGACCACCGAGATCTCGCCGCCCAGCGTGTTTGTCAGGAGCTTGGTGATGGTCAGGCCCAGGCCGAGGCCAGGCATGGGGCGGATGTTGTCGGCCTCGCCGCGCTGGAAAGGCTCGTAGATCCGGTTGAGATCCTTTTCCGCGATCCCGCGGCCAGTATCGCTGATCGTGAAGGTGGCGACCTGGCTCCGGTAGTCGACGCCAAAACGGATCATTCCCTCGTCGGTGAACTTGATGGCGTTTGACAGTAGATTGACGAGGATCTGGCGCAGCCGGCGCTCGTCGGTCCGGACATAGAGCGGCAGGTTGCGGGACCGCTGGTGTTCGAAGACGATGCCCTTGGCAGCCGCCTGGGGCGCGAACATGTCGGTCAGCTGGTCGAGGAAGTCCTGGATGTTGACCTCGTTGGAGAAGACCTGCAGCCTGCCGGCCTCGATCTTGGAGATATCGAGCAGACCGTCGATCAGGCCCGACAAATGGTCGGCGGAGCGGCGGATCACCTTGATTGCCGACTGGCGTGGCACCGGGATCGTCTCGTCGCGTTCGAGGATCTGCGCATAACCGAGCACGGCATTGAGCGGCGTGCGAAGCTCATGGGAGAGGCCGACGACATAGCGGCTTTTGGCGCGGTTGGCGGCCTCGGCCGTTTCCTTGGCATTCTGAAGGGCAGCGTCCGTCTTGCGGTGGGCGGCGATTTCCTTGAGCAGCAGCGTGTTCTGGCGCGAGGATTCCTCTTCCGCCACGACTCGGCTGTCATGGGCGAGCACGTAGAACCATGAGACGATGCCGGCGATGATGGCGAAGATGAAGAAGACGACTGTCACCGTGCGATTGACCACGTCGGTCATGTCAGGTGTCGCCGCATTCACCTGGTGGGCAATCAGCGCCAGGATGGTGCCCATCACCGAGATCGAGATCATCGCAGTCAAGGCGTAGCGACCAAGTCGGGTGGAGAAGGTGTCAAGCACCGTCTCGGGCAGGAAGGAGCGCGCGACGCTCGCGGCCTGGGCGTTGATCTTGGCGTGTGGCTTGCACATGTCGTGGCAACGGCTGTCGAGCGTGCAGCAGAGCGAACAGATAGGCGCGGCATAGGCCGGGCACCAGGCCATGTCCTCCGGCTCGAACGGGTGTTCGCAGATCGAACAGGTGATGCCGGTCTGGTTCTTCCAGCTCTGGCGCGGCTTGCGGGCGAGGTAGAATTTGCCATCCGTCCACCAGGCGATGAGCGGCGAGATCAGGAAGGCGACAAGCGTGACATAGGTCGAGAGCGACGCCATGGTCGAGCCGAAGGCACCGAAATGGGCCGCGAGCGACAGTGTGGCCGAGAGCAGCATGGTGCCGCAACCGACCGGGTTAATGTCATAGAGATGGGCGCGCTTGAACTCGATGCCGGGTGGCGACAGGCCGAGCTTCTTGTTGACGAAGAGGTCGGCGGAGATGGCGCAAAGCCAGCTCATGGCGATGATGGAGAAAATTCCGAGGGTTTCCTCGAGCAGGCCGTAGATGCCGAGTTCCATCAACAGCAGCGCGATGGCGACGTTGAAAACGAGCCAGACGACGCGACCCGGATGGCTGTGGGTGAGGCGTGAGAAGAAATTCGACCAGGCGAGCGAGCCTGCATAGGCATTCATCACATTGATCTTCAGCTGCGAGATGACCACGAAGCCGGCCATCAGCAGAAGGGCTGCCGTCTCGTTCGGGATCATATAGCCGAAGGCTGCGACATACATGTGGGCGGGGTCTGCTGCCTCACTGATCGGCACGCCCGTCGAGAGCGTCAGCACGGCGAGGAAGGAGCCGGCCAGCAGCTTGGGAACGCCGAGCACGACCCAACCGGAGCCGGCAAGGAAGATCGCAATGCGATGGTGCAGCTTGCGGGCGCCCTCCGGCGGCAGGAAGCGGAGGAAGTCGACCTGTTCGCCGATCTGCGGCATCAGGGCAAGAATGACGGCGGAGGCCGCGCCGAACTCCAGGAGGTTGAAGGGGGCGGTTTCGCCCAGATGGGCGTTCGAGTGGCCGACGCCGGCGAAAGCCAGCCAGAGGTCGATCTTTTCCCAATCGAGGAAGGCGATGAAGACGAAGGGCAGGATGTTGAGCACGATCCAGAAGGGCTGGGTGATCAGCTGGAACTTCGAGATCATGCGGATGCCGTAGGTGACCAGTGGCAGGACGGCGATCGAGGAAATGATGTAACCGAGCCAGAGCGGTATGCCGAAGGCGAGTTCCAGCGCCTTGGTCATGATCGACGCTTCGATGGCAAAGAGCATGAAGGTGAAGCCGGCATAGATCAGCGAAGTGATCGTCGACCCGATATAGCCGAAGCCCGCACCGCGGGTCAGAAGGTCGATGTCGACGCCATGGCGGATGGCATAGCGGCTGATCGGAATGCCGACGAGCAGCATCAGGATCGCGGCGACGATGATGGCGAAGAAGGCGTTGGTCGTCCCATAGGCAATGGTGATTGTGCCACCGATCGCCTCCAGCGCCAGAAAGGAGATGGCGCCGATGGCCGTCTGCGAAATCCGGCTGGAGGAAAACTTGCGCGCGCTCTTCGCCGTGAAGCGGAGTGCGTAGTCCTCGAGCGTCTGGTTCGCGACCCAGCGATTGTATTCGCGGCGAACGGGAATGATGCGTTGGCGTGCGGACATGCCTAAAATCTAGCGCCTTTTCAAGGGTGGCTTTGCTTTAGGCATTTTCACGGGATTGTCCAGAATAGCAAGGCCCGTCAGGGCTTGATCAGGCCTCCCTGATAGTCCAGTTGATAGACAGCGCGGTCGGCAACGAGAATCCGCTCGACACCCTGGAAGCTGCGGTAGTCGCCCACCGAATGATCGACGTATTCGCCGAGCGCATGCTGATAGGCAAAGCCGCCGAGGAAGCGCTTCTCCTGATAAAGCGCGGTGAGGGCCTGCTTGATCACGATGCCCGCGCGCTCGCCATCGAAACTCCCGGGGTCGAGGATGCGGCCGTAATAGTTCATCGCCCAGACCGGCGCTTCACCGTCCCAGACGACTTCCTGGCCGAGAAAATCGGTGCCACCGAAATGGCTGTCGAGATAGCGAAAACGGCCTTTATCATAGGCAATATCCTTTGCAGCCGGCCGCGTCGGAGCCGCCAGCGGATGTTTGCCACCCATATAGGTAACCGCCTTGGCTTCAATGATGAAATCTTCCAGAGCGTCCACGACTTTCTCCCCAATGGCAGGAACATAAAGTGAACATACGGCGGAAATGCTGCGTTGCGCAACCCTAGGCTTGTAGGGGATTTGAAGGAGGTCTCTTTCGCCAACGCCGGAGCGGCGCGGATCGCTGCATGTTGATCTTCCGATCGCTCATGCCATCTCCGCCCTGGCTGGCATTCTTCTGGCGCCGGGCGACGGAAAGCCCCGTCCTGCTCCCTTTACCCCCCGATCTACGTTAAACGACGTATACGGTTTTGCGGCGCAGCATCGGATAGTCCCCCTCAGCAACGGTTAACACTCATTAACCGACCGGTTGCGGACAAGAAGAGGGGTTCACGACAATGACCATGAAGATGAAACTCACCGGCGCGCTGCTCGGCGCCATGCTGTCGACGACGGCCTTCCACGGTGCATTCGCCCAGGAAGACACGATCAAGATCGGCGTTCTGCATTCGCTGTCGGGCACGATGGCGATCTCGGAAACGACGCTGAAGGACGCCATGCTGATGCTCGTCGAAGAGCAGAACAAGAAGGGGGGCGTTCTCGGCAAGAAGCTTGAAGCCGTCGTTGTCGACCCGGCTTCCGACTGGCCGCTGTTTGCCGAAAAGGCCCGGGAGTTGATCGAAAAGGACAAGGTTGCGGCCGTCTTCGGTTGCTGGACCTCGTCGTCGCGCAAGTCCGTCCTGCCGGTCTTCGAAGAGTTGAACTCCATCCTCTTCTACCCGGTCCAGTACGAGGGTGAAGAATCCTCGCGCAACATCTTCTACACGGGTGCCGCTCCGAACCAGCAGGCTATCCCGGCCGTCGATTACCTCGCCGAAAACGAAGGCGTCGAGCGTTGGGTTCTCGCTGGCACCGACTACGTCTATCCGCAGACGACCAACAAGATCCTCAAAGCCTATCTGATGTCGAAGGGCGTTGCCGAAGAAGACATCATGATCAACTACACGCCGTTCGGTCATTCCGACTGGCAGACCATTGTCTCCGACATCAAAAAGTTCGGCTCGGCCGGCAAGAAGACCGCCGTCGTCTCGACCATCAACGGTGACGCGAACGTTCCGTTCTACAAGGAATTGGGCAACCAGGGCATCAAGGCCGAAGACATTCCGGTCGTCGCCTTCTCCGTCGGTGAAGAAGAGCTCGCCGGCCTCGACACGGCTCCGCTGGTCGGCCATCTCGCTGCCTGGAACTACTTCCAGTCCGTCGATGCGCCCGTCAATGCCGAGTTCATCAAGACCTGGCATGCCTTCACCAAGAACGACAAGCGCGTGACCAACGACCCGATGGAAGCAGCCTATATCGGCTTCCAGGCCTGGGTTGCAGCCGTCGAAGCTGCCGGCACGACCGAAACCGACGCCGTTCTCGATAGCATCATCGGCGTTGCCGTTCCGAACCTCTCGGGCGGCACTTCGACCGTCATGCCGAACCACCACATCACCAAGCCGGTCCTGATCGGCGAAATCCAGGCCGACGGTCAGTTCGAAATCGTGCAGCAGACCCCGTCTGTCGTCGGTGACGAATGGTCGGATTACCTGCCGGACTCGAAGGACCTGATCTCCGATTGGCGCAAGCCGATGGAGTGCGGCAACTTCAACGTTGCCACCGGCAAGTGCGGCGGCAAGGGTAGCTGATTTCCTCCTTCTCCCACCTCCCCCTTGAGGGGGGAGGTCATCGCGCAGCGATGGGTGGGGGTGATCTCTTCAAGGGTGTCACCCCACCCCGAACCTTCGGTTCGACCCTCCCCCTCAAGGGGAGGGTGTTTTCGAACCGGCTCTATGCGGGCTACCCCTTCTCCCCGTTCACGGGGAGAAGGTGCCGGCAGGCGGATGAGGGGCCTTTCAGGCTCCACCGCCCCGCCAACCGGGGGACAACAGAATGCTTATCCGTTTCATCACACTTGCTTTTCTATTCCTTTCTTTCGCCGCGCCTTCCTTTGCGCAGAGCGATCCGAAGGATCTCATCAACGCGCTGGGCAAGGCCAATTTCAAGCAGGCCGAGGAGCTGCTCGGGCAGATTGCCGCCACAGGCGATCCGCGCGTCGTTCCCGCGCTCGAAGCCTTTGCCGAAGGCGATCTCTTCGTCCGCAAGTCGGACGGCGCCGTCGTCATCACCAAGGCTGCTGGCAGCAATCTCGCCGCGATCGATCCACTCACCGGCGAGACAATCGGCGAGGAGCCGAAGGGCGCCTTCACCAAGGTCAAGGTGAACAACAATCTCCGTCGTGCGATCCGCTCTGCCCTCGGTGGCCTGACGCTGCTCAGCCCCGACAAGGATGTGCGTCTTTCCGCCGCCCAGGCGGTGCTGCAGTCTCCGAGTGCCGAAAATCTGGAGCTCGTCGAGGCCGCTCTGGCCAGGGAGACCGATCCAGAGGTCAAGTCGCGCATGGAGCAGGCCCGGGCGGTATCCATCCTTGCCTCGGATCGCTCGATTGAGGAAAAGCGTGGCGCGATCGAGGCCGTCGCTTCGATTGGCGGCAGACCGGCCAAGAGCATTCTGCTCTCGGTCTCCGGAGCCATTGACGAAGCGCTGCGGCCAGATCTCGATGCCGCCGTCGCGACGATTGAAAGCCAGCTGGTGCTCTGGGATACCGCCGAGAGTGTCTGGTATGGCATCTCGCTCGGTTCCGTGCTGCTGCTGGCGGCCATCGGCCTTGCCATCACCTTTGGCGTCATGGGCATCATCAACATGGCGCATGGCGAGATGGTGATGATCGGTGCCTATTCCACCTTCGTGGTGCAGCAGGTCATCCGCACCAGCTATCCTGATCTCTTCGACTGGTCGCTGGCGATTGCCTTGCCGGTCGCCTTCCTGGTGACGGCAGCGATCGGCCTCGTGATCGAGCGCGGCGTGATCCGCTTCCTCTATGGCCGGCCGCTGGAGACGCTGCTCGCCACCTGGGGCATTTCGCTCATCCTTCAGCAGACGATCCGCACGATCTTCGGACCCACCAACCAGGAAGTTGGTAACCCGTCCTGGATGTCCGGCTCCTTTGCGCTCGGCGGCATGACGATCACCTGGAACCGCATGTGGATCGTGCTCTTCTCGCTCACCATCTTCTTTGCGCTGCTGGCGCTGATGAAGAAGTCCGCCTTTGGTCTGCAGATGCGTGCCGTGACCCAGAACCGCCGCATGGCGTCTTCCATGGGTATTCGCACCCCCTGGGTCGATGCCTTCACCTTTGCGCTGGGTTCAGGCATTGCCGGTATCGCTGGCGTTGCGCTCAGCCAGATCGACAACGTCTCTCCGAACCTCGGCCAGGCCTATATCATCGACAGTTTCATGGTCGTGGTCTTCGGCGGGGTCGGTAATCTCTGGGGCACGCTGGTTGGCGCCTTGTCGCTCGGCATCCTCAACAAGTTCCTCGAACCTTCGGTCGGCGCCGTGCTCGGCAAGATCCTCGTGCTCGTGCTGATCATCCTCTTCATCCAGAAACGACCGCGCGGCCTGTTCGCGCTCAAGGGAAGGGCGGTGGAAGCATGATTACCGGCTTCATTCTGCGCGCACTCGAAGGCAAGATCCTCATTGCCGCCGGCATCCTCGTCGCCTTTGCATTGCTTATTCCAGCGCTCAACTTGCTGATGCCGCCAGACAGCCCGTTGCATGTGCCGACCTACATCATGTCGCTGCTCGGCAAGTATCTCTGCTATGCGCTGCTCGCGCTCGCGCTTGATCTCGTCTGGGGCTATTGCGGCATCCTCTCGCTTGGCCACGGCGCCTTCTTCGCGCTCGGCGGTTACGCCATGGGCATGTATCTGATGCGCCAGATCGGGTCCCGCGGCGTCTATGGCGATCCCATCCTGCCCGACTTCATGGTCTTCCTGAACTGGAAGGAACTGCCGTGGTTCTGGCATGGCATGGACATGTTCCCCGTCGCCATGGCGATGGTTCTCATCGTGCCCGGCCTGCTCGCCTTCGTCTTCGGCTGGTTTGCCTTCCGCTCCCGCGTCAACGGCGTCTATCTCTCGATCATCACCCAGGCGATGACCTATGCCCTGATGCTCGCCTTCTTCCGCAACGACATGGGCTTTGGCGGCAATAATGGTCTGACCGACTACAAGGAAATCCTCGGCTTCTCCGTCCAGGCGGACGGAACGCGTGCGGTGCTCTTTGCGCTCTCGGCGATCTTCCTGGCGCTTTGCCTCGTCATTGCCTCGGGTATCACCCGGTCGAAGTTCGGCAAGGTGCTGGTCGGCGTGCGCGATGCGGAAAGCCGGGTGCGTTTCCTGGGCTACCGGGTCGAGAACATCAAGCTCTTCACCTTCGTCGTCTCGGCGATGATGGCGGGCATTGCCGGTGCGCTCTTCGTGCCGCAGGTCGGCATCATCAACCCCGGCGAATTCGATCCGGCCAACTCGATCGAAGTCGTTGTCTGGGCGGCTGTCGGCGGGCGCGGCACGCTGATCGGGCCGATCATCGGGGCGATCCTCGTCAATGTCGGCAAGAGCTACTTCACCGGTGCCTTCCCCGATCTCTGGCTGTTTGCGCTCGGCGGTCTCTTCATCTTCGTCACGCTCTTCCTGCCCAAGGGCATCGTCGGCACGGTGCAGCAGGTTCTCGCACGCCGGAAGGAATATCGGGATGCAGCCGACAAGGATGCGGCGAACACCGACGTGAAACCCCAATCGGCCCCCGTGGCTGCGGAGTGAGACCATGAGCGACAAGACCACGTCCAGCCTGCTCTATCTCAACGGTGTCTCCGTCTCCTTCGACGGCTTCAAGGCGCTGAATTCGCTCTCCTTCATCGTCGAACCCGGCGAGTTGCGCGCCATCATTGGCCCGAACGGCGCCGGCAAGACGACGATGATGGACATCATCACCGGCAAGACTCGGCCTGACAGCGGCGAGGTCTTCTTCGATGGCGGGAAGATCGATCTGACCAAGAAGGATGAGGCGGAAATTGCCCAGCTCGGGATCGGCCGCAAGTTCCAGAAGCCGACGGTGTTCGAAAGCCATACCGTCTGGGACAATCTGGAACTGGCGCTGAACCGCAAGCGCGGCGTCTTCGCGACGCTGTTCTACAGCCTGTCGTCCGAGGACAAGGCGCGCATCGAGGAGATCCTGGAGACGGTGCGGCTTACGCATCGCAAGGACGAGCTGGCCGCCAATCTCTCCCACGGTCAGAAGCAGTGGCTGGAGATCGGCATGCTTTTGGCGCAGGAACCGAAGCTCTTGCTGGTCGACGAGCCGGTTGCCGGCATGACCGATGCCGAGACGGCGGAGACGGCCATTCTCCTCAAGGAAATCGCCAAGACCCGCTCGGTTGTTGTCGTCGAACACGACATGGGCTTCATCCGCGATCTCGGGGTCAAGGTGACGTGTCTGGCGGAAGGGTCCGTGCTTGCGGAAGGCTCGATCGATTTCGTCTCGAATGACCAGAAGGTCATCGAGAACTATCTGGGGCGGTGATGGGATGAGCGCAGTTCTCGGGATACCCCCCTCTGCCCTGCCGGGCATCTCCCCCACAGGGGGGGAGAGCGGCGCGGGGCTGGCCGCTCGCCTCCCTGCAAGCGTTCAGATTATCGCGGGGCTGGCTGGCTGGCTCCACTCTCCCCCCTTGTGGGGGAGATGTCACGCAGTGACAGAGGGGGGTAACCCCTCGCACCAACCGAGCGAGGAACCCGCATCATGCTGACAGTCGAAAACGTCAATCTGCACTACGGCGCAGCGCAAGCCCTGCGTGGGGTCTCCATCAACGCCGAGATGGGCAAGATCACCTGCGTGCTTGGCCGCAACGGGGTCGGCAAGTCGTCGCTCTTGCGCGCCATTACCGGCCAGCATGCGGTGTCTGCCGGCACGATCACCTTCAACGGTCAAAAGCTCAACGGCATGGCGCCGTTCAACCGGGCGCGCAACGGGGTGGGTTATGTGCCGCAGGGGCGCGAGATCTTTCCGCTGTTGACCGTCAAGGAGAACCTGGAAACAGGTTACGCGCCTCTCGACCGCAAGGATCGCTATATCCCCGACGACATCTTCAGCCTGTTTCCGGTGCTTGATTCGATGTTGTCGCGGCGCGGGGGGGACCTCTCCGGTGGCCAGCAACAGCAGCTTGCGATCGGGCGCGCCATGGTGACACGGCCGAAGATCCTGGTGCTCGACGAGCCGACCGAAGGCATCCAGCCGTCGATCATCAAGGATATCGGCCGGGCGATCCGTTATCTGCGCGACACGACAGGCATGGCGATCCTCTTGGTCGAACAGTATCTCGATTTCTGCCGTGAGCTTGCCGACCATGTCTACATCATGGATCGCGGCGAGATCGTGCATGAAGGCGCAGCCGAAACGCTGGATACGCCGGAGGCACGGCGCCATCTGACCGTGTGAGCTCTGCTTGTCTCGACGCGAAAATCATGCGACGCCAGTCGTCTGACGAGTTTCATGGAGGCGGTTGAGCGGTGGATCTGATGACTGTTCCGGTCAAGGCTGGGCGTGCGCAGCGGTCGCGCGGGGTTGGTCGGCTTGTGACCAAATTCCTCGGCGGACGCACACGGATTGCCGAACTCTATCAGGAGGGCGCGGCCAAGATCCGCCTGCCGGAGAGCTTTACCGACGAGCTTGAAGCCGTGACGATCAATACGTCGGGCGGCTTGACGGGTGGCGACCAGTTCGACTGGAATTTCCGCGCCGGCCCCGGCAGCTTTTTGACCGCCACGACCCAGGCCTGCGAGAAGATCTACAAGGCGTCATCAGGCACCGGTGCGATCACCACCCGGATCGAGGTGGGCGAGGGCGCCCGGATGCACTGGCTGCCGCAGGAAAGCATTCTCTTCGACAATGCGTCGCTCACTCGCCGGCTGGAGGTCGATCTTGCCGAGGGTGCCGAGTTTCTCGCGGTCGAGGCGATCCTGCTCGGACGCAAGGCGATGGGCGAGGCGATGAACACCGGTCTCGTGCGCGACCGCTGGCGGATTCGGTGCGGCGGGCAATTGTTGCATGCCGAAGAGCTGAGGCTTGAGGGTGACGTGGCCGGTCTCGTCGCCTCCCGGGCGGTGCTTGCAGGTCGCGTGGCCTTCGCCACACTGATCCTCGTCAGTCCCCGCGCCGAAGCGCTCGTTCGCCCAATTCGTGAGCAGATCGGTGAAGAAATGGGCGGCGTAAGTCATTGGCAAGGCAAGCTTGTTGCCCGTGTGGCCGCCCCTGACGGCTTTGCCTTGAGAAAAATCCTGTTGCCCGTCATTTCGGCCTTGCGCGGGGGCGCGTCTGTGCCAAAAGTCTGGAATCTCTGACGAACACGCCATTGGAGCACGCATGAATCTGACGCCGCGGGAAAAGGACAAACTGCTGATCGCGATGGCGGCCATGGTCGCCCGGCGGCGGCTCGAACGGGGCGTGAAGCTCAACTATCCGGAAGCGATTGCACTGATCACCGACTTCGTCGTCGAAGGTGCGCGCGACGGGCGGGCCGTGGCCGATCTCATGGAGGCGGGTGCGCATGTGATTACCCGCGACCAGGTGATGGAAGGCATTGCCGAGATGATCCACGACGTGCAGATCGAGGCGACCTTCCCCGATGGCACGAAGCTTGTCACCGTGCACGAACCCATTCGCTGAGGACTGAGATCATGGCGCTGGAGCTTCGACCGAACTGCGAGTGCTGCGACAAGGACCTGCCGCCGGAGAGCCTGGCGATGATCTGCAGCTTCGAATGCACCTATTGCGCCGATTGTGCTGAGACCACGCTTGCCGGCCTGTGCCCGAATTGCGGCGGTGAACTTGTGCGCCGGCCGGTGCGGCCTGCCGCCAAGCTGGTCAACAATCCGGCGTCCACCAAACGTATCCTGAAAGCCGAGGGCTGCCAGCCTTCGCGCGCTGCCTGAACCTGTTGAAGGAGAGATCGATGATCCCCGGTCAAATCATTGCCGCTCCAGGCGAAATAGAGCTGAATGCCGGCCATCCGACCGTCACGATCGAGGTGTCGAACAGCGGCGACCGCCCGGTGCAGGTCGGCAGCCACTACCATTTCTTCGAGACCAATGCCGGGCTGATTTTCGAGCGTGAAAAGACGCGCGGCATGCGGCTCGATATTCCGGCGGGCACGGCCGTGCGTTTTGAACCTGGCCAGACTCGGCAGGTGACGCTGATCCCGCTGTCGGGCAAGCGCGAGGTCTATGGTTTCCGCCAGCAGGTGATGGGCAGTCTCTGATATGGGCGAGGCGGGGGCTTGGTCATGGGGCGAGCGATGAACTGGAGCGTGATCCTGATGGTTTGCGGTTGCGTATTGCTGCAAGACGCGCCGGCCTCGGGTGAGGACGTGCGGGACGTCGATTGCAACAATGCCCAGACCCAGGCCGACATGAACCAGTGTGCGGCCGAGGACTATCGAAAAGCCGATGCCGCGATGAATGCCCAATGGGCCGAGACGCGCGCCGCCATGCTTGAATGGGACAAGGCGTCGCCACCCTCAGGCGATAATGGGGCAGCCAAGCGGCTTCTGGCTTCGCAACGTGCCTGGCTCGCCTATCGCGACGCGGCCTGCGATGTCGAAGGTTACTCGGTTGAAGGTGGTTCCATGCAGCCGTTGATGGTTTCATCCTGCCTGGCGGAGCTGACGAAGCGCCGCACCGAGGATCTGAAATCGCTGGTCGGGCTCTACTGAGGGTGTGACGCGATGGCTCGGGCTGGACAGATCATGATTGTGGGCAATGGACCTGTCGATGAGGGGGCCGCGCCCCTTATCGACTCCGCCGACCTCGTCATCCGCTTCAACGGCAGCCGCAACTTCGGTGGGGCCGGCCGCAAGACCGATATCATCGCCGTCTGCAATACCGGGCGCCCGGGTGCCACGATGCTGGCCGATCCGGCCTGGCGCGACAGCGAGGCGGTGAACCGCACCGCAGAAATCTGGTCGGTGCGCGACCCTGACAAATTCGCTGAATTGAAGCCGCAGCTGGCGATCACGCATCCCGAGCTCGACGATTTCTGCGACGACTATACCGACGGTTTTGAGGCCTTCGCGACGGCCAAAGGCAAGCAGCACCGGATCATCAATCGAGACATCCACGAAGCACTCGACGCGGCATTGGTGGCCCTAGATGCAGAACCGTATGTCGTGCCCTCCAGTGGCATGGTGGTCATCCAGGCGCTGCTTTCTGACCCTCACCATGCCGAGGATACCCTCATCCTCGCCGGCTTCGGCCACAGCGGCTGGGACGGACATCCCTTTGACGCCGAGCGCCGGCTGGTCGACCGTTACATAACCAGCGGCCGCGTGATGCGGCTACAACCCCTCTTTGCTTCCTCCCTCGCCCAAGGAACCTGACGCCCATGTCCTACAAGATGTCCCGCGCCGCCTATGCTTCGATGTTCGGTCCGACCACGGGCGACAAGGTGCGTCTTGCAGATACGGAGCTGTTCATCGAGGTGGAGAAGGATTTCACCACCTATGGCGAAGAGGTGAAGTTCGGCGGCGGCAAGGTCATCCGCGACGGCATGGGCCAGAGCCAGGTGACGCGCGCAAACGGCGCTGTGGACACCGTCATCACCAATGCGCTGATCCTTGACCACTGGGGCATCGTTAAAGCCGATATCGGCCTCAAGGACGGTCGCATCGTTGCGATCGGCAAGGCCGGTAATCCGGATACGCAACCCAACGTCAACATCATCGTCGGTCCGGGCACGGAGGCGGTTGCCGGCGAGGGTAAGATCGTCACCGCCGGTGGCATGGATGCGCATATCCACTTCATCTGCCCGCAGCAGATCGAGGAAGCGCTGATGTCCGGCCTCACCTGCATGCTGGGCGGTGGCACGGGGCCGGCGCATGGCACGCTCGCTACGACCTGCACGCCCGGCCCCTGGCATATCGCGCGGATGATCGAGGCGGCGGATGCCTTTCCGATGAACCTTGCTTTTGCCGGCAAGGGCAATGCCTCTCTGCCCGGCGCGCTCGAGGAAATGGTCCTGGGCGGTGCGACCTCGCTCAAGCTGCATGAGGACTGGGGCACGACGCCCGGCGCCATCGACTGCTGCCTTTCGGTCGCCGATCAGTATGACGTGCAGGTGATGATCCATACCGACACGCTGAACGAAAGCGGCTTCGTCGAGGATACCGTCAACGCCATCCGTGGCCGCACGATCCATGCTTTCCACACCGAGGGCGCGGGCGGTGGCCACGCACCTGATATCATCAAGATCTGCGGCCAGATGAATGTCATCCCGTCGTCGACCAATCCGACCCGGCCCTACACCGTCAACACGGTTGCCGAGCACCTGGACATGCTGATGGTCTGCCATCACCTGTCCTCGTCGATCCCGGAAGACATCGCCTTTGCCGAGAGCCGCATCCGCAAGGAAACCATCGCGGCGGAAGACATCCTGCACGATATCGGTGCCTTCTCGATCATCTCGTCGGACAGCCAGGCCATGGGCCGCGTCGGCGAAGTCATCATCCGCACCTGGCAGACGGCGGACAAGATGAAGCGCCAGCGCGGTGCGCTGCCGTCCGAGACGGGCGATAACGACAATATGCGCGCCAAGCGTTATATCGCGAAATACACGATCAACCCGGCGATCGCCCATGGGGTGTCCCATGAGATCGGATCGGTCGAAGTCGGCAAGCGCGCCGATCTTGTCATCTGGAACCCGGCTTTCTTCGGCGTCAAGCCTGACATGATCCTGATGGGGGGCATGATTGCCGCCGCGCCGATGGGCGATCCGAACGCCTCGATCCCGACGCCGCAGCCGGTGCATTATCGTCCGATGTTCGGTGCCTATGGCAAGGCGCGCACCAATACCTCCGTCACCTTCGTCAGCCAGGCGGCGCTCGATGCCGGTCTCGCCAATCGCCTCGGCATTGCCAAGCAGCTGGTGGCGGTCAAGAACACCCGTGGCGGCATTTCGAAAAAGTCGATGATCCACAACGACTTGACGCCGCATGTGGAAGTGGATCCGGAAACCTACGAAGTGCGCGCAGATGGTGAGCTTCTGACCTGCGAGCCGGCGACCAAGCTGCCGATGGCGCAGCGGTATTTCCTGTTCTGAGTGTGATCTTGTTCACTTTTATGGAAGATGAGGGGTTGGTTTGAGCCAAGATGACAGGATAGCGCGCTTAGAAGCTGCCTCGCTGGAGGCTGCTACTAATGGACTAAAGGCACTTCTTCTACTCAATGGAGGTGCCAGCATAGCCATACTCGCGTTTTTGGCTCAAGCACTCGGAAAAGATGGGGTCGCATCAGAGTATTCTCTTCTCGTGCAAGAGATGGTGCGCTCTCTTGCACTGTTCGCCGCTGGTGCTGGAGTGGCAGTTCTCGCGATGTTTTTCGCTTACTACTCCAATCAGAGTTATGCTGCTTCTTTGATGGCTCCGGAAAAAGTAGGTTGGAAAAGAGGAGCACTGCTCAACGTTGGCGGTGGTGCCATAGCAGCAATATCACTGGTCTTGTTCTGGGTAGGTGTTTATCGCATTTGGGTCGCGGCAGACTATTAAACAAAAAGATCTGAACCTCTAAATTTTAATCCTTGGTCGGTGCGTAGAAGCCGCCTTAGCTCAGTTGGAGATGTTTTGAGAGGTGTTGTTCACCGAACGGCATTTTTAGGCCTTCTCGCTATCTTCATGCTCATCCTCTGCACGCTCTTGCCACGCCCGTTCTCCTCTTCATTTGGTGGCGATGGCAAGCCGCCAACCCGCGAAATCCTGCTGCTCGCCAATCCGATCCATACCGATATCGCGCTGCCGGTTGATGACCACGTGCGGGCGGCCTTTGCCGACCTCATTCCATCGGGCCTGCCGGTCGATATGCCCGGCGTCGAGTATCTGATCATCGGCTGGGGCGGGCGGTCCTTTTATATCGAGACGCCGACCTGGAGTGACATCCGGCCGCTGCCGGTGTTGAAGGCGCTGACCATCGATCGATCCGTGCTGCATGTCTCGATTGCCGGAGCGATCGACGAGAGTCACCCTTCTGTACGGCCTCTCATGATCTCGCAGGAGGGGCGCAGCCGGATGATCGCGGCGATCCGCGAGAGCTTTGTCCGCGATGGTGGTCTGCCAGTGCCCATTCCCGGCGCCGCCTATGGGGCGGACGATGCCTTCTTTGAGGCGAACGGCGCCTTCAACGCCTTTGTCGGCTGCAATACCTGGACTGCGGCCGTGCTGCGGGCCGGGGGCGTGCGCACCGGATGGTGGACGCCGCTGCCGCAACTCCTCGACCTTTCCGTGGATCTGCACAACAGCGGTCGAGGACGCTGAAAAGGCCTCCACTGCATTGCGATTGTCATCCGCCAGGCTGCGGTGCAATGCCAGACTTTAGTCGGGTGTGCCTGCGATCCCGTTTCATTTCAGGGTTGTGATTTCGGCCTTTTTAGGTTGTTCTTCCTGCATCTGCATGATGCATCGCATTTGAATGATTCCATTAGGGATTAGGGAAGCCGTGCTGCCTAATCCATGAAGCATGTTCATGAAGGAGCAGGCGGTGATTCGCATCGGAAAGTGGCTTTGGCAGCCTATCGATCTCGGCGGGCTGGAAAACCCAGGTGGGATCCTTAGCTTCGCGCTTGCGGTGAGCTTTCGATCGATCATCCTTACCAGTGTCGCCGGTCTCGGCTCGTTGCCGGTGCTCTACGGACTGCGCATCCTCGCATTGCCGGTCGATCAGATGATCAGGCTCACGGTCGTGTTCTCCTGGATGTTCGGTGGGGTCCTTTCCGGTGTACTCGCCTTCATTGTTGGTCATGTCATCCGGGATCTGTCGCGCTCCCGGGCCGAGTTCGAGCGGCTGAGCCGAACTGACAGCCTGTCCGGGCTCGCCAATCGACGTGCCTTCAACGACGCCTTCACCCGGATCGACGGCGAGGCCTCGCTGGCGATCATCGATATCGACCGCTTCAAGCTGATCAACGATCGTTTGGGCCACCAGGCCGGCGATCAGGTTCTTCAGGCGATTGCCGCCGTGTTGCGTCGCGTGTTCGGTGAGGCGCATCTCGTGGCGAGGCTTGGCGGGGAGGAATTCGGCGTCATCCTGAAGGGTGGCAGCTGGGAACAGCGGCTGGTGCAGGTCGAACTGGCACGGCGCTGCGTGGCTGCGGAAGCGATCACGTTCGACGATGTCGAACTCTCGGTGACGATCTCCGTGGGAGTGGCTGAGTTCCAGCGCGGCTTTCGCGCCGAAAGCGTCTATGCCGCTGCCGACCAGGCCCTTTATGTTGCAAAGGGCAACGGTCGCGACCGGGTGATCCACGAGCGGACCCTCTGCCAGCCCAAGCCGGATTACGAACATGAGGTGGGGGACGATGCCCGGCTTTTTGGTGTGTCCAGCCTGCGTGGCTGAAGAACGATCTTGCCGCCTGCCTTATTCCTGTGCATGGTTCAAAAAACAGCCATGTCGGAGTTTTCATGCAGCGTGCGACGTCTTTCAAACCTGCCGGTTCCATTGCGGATGCGCCGGAAGGGACCGTTGTTCTTCCCCATGATGGTCGTCACCTGAGACGCAAGCTGCTGCATCTCGACAATGGCGAAATGGTCATGCTCGACCTCAAGGAGCCCGTGCTCTTTCACCATGGGGACAGGTTGGTGCTCGACGACGGCACGACGATCGAGATCCAGGCAGCGGAGGAGCGACTGTTCGAGATTCGCCCGCGTGATACCCTGCATCTCATCGAACTCGCCTGGCACCTCGGCAACCGCCACCTGGCGGCTCAGATCGAGACTGATCGCATCCTGATCCAGCGCGATCACGTCATTCGCGACATGCTGTCCGGCCTGGGAGCTACGGTGACCGAGGTGATCGAGCCGTTCCAGCCGGTGCGCGGCGCCTATCATGGCCACGGCAGCCACGGAACCGAACATGGTCATGGCCATGACTGATACCGCTGCCGAGGGATTTCAGGAGCGGCAGGCACTGCTCCGGTTGATGGCCTGGCTGTCGCCGGCCTTCCCGGTCGGCGGGTTCTCCTATTCGGCAGGCCTGGAAAGCGCTGTAACGGAGGGGCATCTCAGGGATGGCGACGCTCTCGAGGCGTGGCTCGGTGTTGTGCTGAGCGATGGCGGTCTGCGCAATGACGCGATCCTGCTGTGCGAGGCACACCGCCTGCAGCAGGATGGGCAACCGCTCGAGGACCTGCTTTCCCTTGCTGCGGCGCTTGCAGGTTCTGCCGAAAGGTACGGAGAAATTACCCGGCTGGGCGAGGCTTTCGTCAAGGCCGCCGCTGCCTGGCCGCATCCTGTAATCCGGCACCTGACGGGAACCGTGACCTACAGCGTCGCCGTTGGCGCCGTGGCTGCTGCGCACGGCGTGAAGAGAGCAGATGCAGTCGCGGCCTTCCTGCATGCGCAGGTCTCACACTATGTCTCGGTGGCGATCCGTCTCGGCGTGATCGGCCAGACGCGGGGGCTGGCGATCGTAGCGGCGGCAGAGACGCCCATCCTAGCTGCCGCTGCAGAGTTGTGTCGCCTCAGTCTCGACGATCTCGGCTCGGCAACCATTATCGCGGATACGCTCAGCCTGCGTCACGAGATTCAGTATTCACGCCTATTCCAATCCTAGCTCATCCCGTCCCGGATCGCCGGGCGGCCAACAGGACGAACATGATGAAATCGAAGAATGGTCCCCTTCGCGTCGGTATCGGTGGACCGGTCGGCTCCGGCAAGACGGCGCTCACGGAGAAACTCTGCAAGGCCATGCGCGACGAATATTCCGTCGCCGTTGTCACCAACGATATTTATACGCGCGAGGATGCCGATGCGTTGATCCGCATGCAGGCCCTGAGCTCTGACCGCGTCGTGGGCGTGGAAACCGGCGGCTGTCCGCACACCGCGATCCGGGAAGATGCCTCGATCAACCTCAAGGCGATCGCCGATCTCAATGCCCGGATCCCGGATCTCGATGTCGTCTTCATCGAATCGGGTGGCGACAATCTTGCCGCGACCTTCTCGCCGGATCTCGCCGATATCACGCTCTATGTGATCTCGGTCTGCCAGGGCGAGGAAATTCCGCGCAAGGGCGGGCCGGGCATCACGCGATCCGATCTCCTGATCATCAACAAGACGGATCTCGCACCGCATGTCGGCGTGGATCTCGACGTGATGGAGCGGGATGCCGGTCGGATGCGGTCCGAGCGGCCCTTCGTCTTCACAGACCTCAAGCGCGGGGCGGGCGTCGACCGGATCGTCAGCTTCCTGCAACAGAGCGGGGGCCTCTGAGCAGGAGCGCCGGACTAGATGTCAGCCGCGCTCAGATCTGCCTGAGGGCGTTGACGTCGGTGATCTGGATCGTGCGGCCACGTACGGTGACGCCAGCGCGGCGCAATGATGAGAAGGCGCGCGACAGGGCTTCGGGCGCCAGCCCCAGCTTGCCTGCGAGCAGGCTCTTCTGGAAGGGCAGGCGGATAGAAGCCGGGCCGCCTTCCGTCTGGCAATGGGTCAGCAGATAATGCGCGACCCGCTGCGGTGCCGTTTGCAGGCGATCGTTGGCGATGCAGTCCATGGTGGTGCGCAGGTGATCCGACAGGCAGCGGATGATCGCCTTGGCGATGTCCTTTTCCTGTTCCGCCAGGGTACGCACGCGCTGCAGGTCGAAACGGGCAAGCGTCACGCTCTCTGCCGCCTGCGCGTTGTACAGATACTTGTCGCCTGCCGCGAGAAGGCATTCCGAGAATGTGTCGCCCGGGCCGCAGATGCGAATGTCGGCTTCGCGACCATCCTTGTTCAGGCGGTAGAGGCGGACATAGCCGCTCAGGACGCTGTAGAAGCAGTCCGCCGGCTCACCTTCGCGAAACAGTACGTCGCGCGCCTCGTAGTTGGAGATGTTGGCGATCTCCATCATCGAGGCCATGGCTGTCGGACCGAGCTGGGACAAGAAAGACGTTCGCAAAAGCGTGTTCTTGTCGCGGATGTTCAGTCTCAGGATCTTGTTCACGGTCTTCACGGCTCCCCATCCATCATCTGGCGATCGGGCATGCTTCGCTGCGATCGTCGCACCAGTTGACCGTCCGTCCTGCCAAGCCCTGGCTGCGTCGGATCAGCGCGTTTCCTGCAGGTCCAGGTAATTGTGCCCTTTCCAGTTCGCTCACAATATCGCGAGGTGAGGAAGTTCGGATTGATTTCGATCAACCGACCCAACGGCAAATCAGACTTTCCTAAACTGATATCGATGGGGCGGGCCAAACGACAAGAGGCCGGGCAGTGCGCCCGGCCTCTTGTCGTTGCGTTTCGTGTCTTACTCCGCCGCCAGTGGCGGCAGATTCACGACATTGCTGTTGCCTTCGCTCTTGCGCATAACCGGCTGCGTCCGTTCGACGGCGGCGACACGCTTGTCGATCGCTTCGAGCGCCTGAACGTTCTGGCGGGCGAGGAAGGACAGGACTTCCGGAGTCAGAGGCTCTTCCTCTTCTTCCTTCTTGCCGACGAAGCGACTGAAGACCCAGCCGAGCAGGCGTGAGAGGTCGTCGAGGATCAGGAAGAAGGCCGGAACGACCACAAGGCTCAGCACCGTCGAGACGATGATGCCACCGATCACGGCAATTGCCATCGGTGCGCGGAAGGAGCCGCCTTCGCCGACACCGAGTGCCGACGGCAGCATGCCGGCCGACATGGCGATCGACGTCATGATGATCGGACGGGCGCGCTTGCGACCGGCTTCGACCATGGCTTCGAGGCGATCCATGCCCTGGCGGCGCATCTCGATGGCGAAGTCGACCAGTAGGATGGCGTTCTTCGTCACGATGCCCATCAGCATCAGGATGCCGATCAGAACCGGCATGGACAGCGCGTTGTTCGTCAGGATCAACGCGAGCGCGACGCCGCCGATCGCGAGCGGCAGAGAGAAGAGAATGGTGAAGGGCTGGATCACGTCCTTGAAGAGCAGGATCAGCACCGTCAGCACCAGGAGCAGGCCTAGGATCATCGCATTGACGAAGCTCTGCTGCATCTCTGCCTGGATCTTGGCGTCGCCACTTTCGGCGAGGCGGACGCTGGCCGGTATATCGGCATTCGTCACGGTGTCGCGGAAGGCGTTGGTCGCGGTGTCGAGGGCTACCCCCTGCGGAAGGCCTGCGCCGATCGAAACCACCCGGTTGCGATCGTTGCGCTTGATGGAGGAAACCCCCTCGGCATAGTCGATATCGGCCACGCTGGAGAGCGGCACAGTCGCCCCACTTGCCGTGCGGATCTTGAGCGCCCGGATGGCCGCCAGATCGGTACGGAAGTCGAGCGAGGCCTGGACCCGGATTGGGATCTGCCGGTTGTCGAGCGAGATCTTCGGCAGGGCGGCATCGACGTCGCCGATGGTGGCAACACGAACCGTCTGAGCGATCTGCTGCGCCGTGATGCCAAGGCGTGCCGCTTCGTCCGCCCGCGGGCGGATCTGAAGTTCAGGACGGGGCAGGGCGCCATCGGCGCTGACATTGGCGAGTTCCGGCACCTGACGCAGTTCGGCTTCGAGAATGCCGACAGCCTTGTTCAGGTCCTCCTCGTTCTTGGAGAGGAAGTTGAAGGTGATGTCGCGTTCACCGCGGTCGTTGAGCTTGGTGACACGGATGTCCGGGATTGATGCGAGCTTGGCGAATACCTCTTCCTCGACATCCCATTGTGGTCGGGTACGGCCGTTTTCCGGAAGCTTCGGCAGGTATTGGCCGATCAGGGGCAGGCCGCCGAGACCCTTGTTGACGAGGGTCTTGGCAAGCGAATGCTCGATGCGATCGAGGTTCATCGTGACGCTGGCACGGCGCAGTTCCAGGTCGCCGCGCGGCGAGGAGCCGCCGAGAATGAAGATGCTGGCGACGTCAGGAGTATCCTGGATCGCAGCGTAGATCTCGTCTGTCTTGCGCTCCGTCTCGGCGAGTGTCGCGTTCGGCGGCAATTCGACCGAGAGCACGATGCGGCCTGCATCTTCCGGCGGGATGAAGCTGCCGGGAACGCCGGCGAGCAGGATGATCGAGCCGACCAGAAACGCAATCGCACCGACGAGGGTGCCGAGCCGCGAATACCAGCGCCGCGTGGTCCCGCGGACGATGCGGGTGTAGAATTTCAGCGGCAGGCTGTCGTTGTCGTGATGGTCGTCCATCGCGTCTTCCGCCCGCATCAGGTAGGCGGCCATCATCGGGGTGATGAGGCGGGCCACAAGCAGCGAGAAGAAGACGGAGAAGGCGACCGTCAGGCCGAACTGGATGAAATACTGACCCGGAATGCCGGGCATGAAGGAGACGGGTACGAAGACCGCGATGATGGTGAAGGTCGTCGCAATGACGGCCAGCCCGATTTCGTCGGCTGCCTCGATCGCCGCCCGGTAAGGCGTTTTGCCCATCTTGATATGGCGGGCAATGTTTTCCACCTCGACGATCGCGTCGTCGACGAGAATACCGGTCGCGAGCGTGAGCGCCAAGAAGCTCACGAGATTGAGCGAGAAGCCCATCATGTCCATCACCCAAAAGGTGGGGATGGCAGACAGGGGCAGGGCGACGGCGGAGATCAGCGTGGCCCGCCAGTTGCGCAGGAACAGAAGAACCACGATAACCGCCAGGATCGCGCCTTCGATCAGCGTGTGCATGGCGGCTTCGTAGTTGCCGTAGGTGAAATAGACCGAGTCGTCGATCATCTCGATCTGGACGGTGGGGTTCTCGGCCCTGACTTCGGCAAGACTTTCGGCCACGGTCTCTGCGACGGTGACCTCGCTCGCGCCCTTGGCGCGGAAGACGGCGAAGGAGACGACCGGCTTGCCGTCATGGCGCGCGAAAGACCGTGGCTCTTCGTAACTGTCAACGACCCGGCCAAGGTCGGACACCTTGACGAAGCGGCCGCCGGGAAGGGCGATCGATGTGTTCGCCAGGCTTTCAACGTCCCGGTTGTCGCCGAGCGTGCGGATCGACTGTTCGGCGCCGGCCACCTGGCCGCGGCCCGAGCCGAGGTCGACATTGGTGCCCTTGAGCTGGCTCGAAATATCCGACGCAGTCACGCCCAAGGCATCCAGTCGATTGGGGTCGAGTTCAATGCGCACTTCACGATCCGCACCGCCGTAACGGTCGACGCGACCGATGCCGGGCTGGCCCTGCAGGGCGCGCTTGACGGTGTCGTCGACGAACCAGGACAGTTCGGCGAGGTTCATGTTGGGCGAGGAGACCGCGAAGCTCTGGATCGCCTGGCCTTCGACGTCGATCTTGGTAACGATCGGCTCGTCGACGGAGGCAGGCAGATCGCCGCGGATCTGGTCGATTGCATCCTTGACGTCCTGCACCGCCTGTTCGGTCGGTACTTCCATCCGGAACATGACGACTGTCTGGGACTGGCCATCTGTTACGGTGGAATTGATTTCGTCGACGCCGGTGATCGAGGCCACCGCGTCTTCGACTTCTTTCGTTACCTGGCTTTCGAGTTCAGCCGGGGAGGCGCCGCTCTGGCCGACGGTGATTGCCACCAGCGGAACGTCGATATTCGGGAAGCGGGTGATCGGCAGGGCAATGAAGGACTGGATGCCGACGACCATCAGCAGGAAAAACGCCAGAATCGGCGCGATCGGATTGCGTATGGACCATGCGGAGAAGTTCATGACTTCGTCGCCCCTCAGTTGGAAACGGTGCTGCTGTCTTCGACGGGATTGATGCGGTCGCCGTCGCGGACGAACACACCTGCCTTGGCCACCACGAGGTCTCCCTCGTCCAGTCCTTCGGTGACCTGGATAAAGGCGCCGTCCTGGATGCCGGTCTTGATCTCGACCATCTCGACGGTGCCGTCCGTGACCTTGCGAACAGTCGTCACGCCGTCTTCCGTGTTGATCGCTGAGAGGGGCAGTGCGATCGCATCTGCCTGCGCGACGGTGACGGCTGCGCTGCCATACATGCCCGAGCGTGCTGCCTCGTCTTCGTCGATGGCAACGTGGACCGCGCCGAGACGGGTGAGGGGATCGACCACAGGGGAGACGAGCCGGACGGAGCCGGCGAGCGTGGCATTGCTGCCAGCGACCGAGATCGCCACCTTCTGGCCCTGTTCAAGGCGGAGGATGTCACTTTCGGTGACTTCGGCCACGAGCTCGATCTGGCCGTCCCGGATAATGGTGAACAGCGGTTGGCCCCCGCCGGATGCGATGGCGCCGATGCGGGCATTGCGGACGGAGACGGTTCCGGCAACGGGAGCCTTGATCTCCGTGCGGGTCAGTCGGAGGTCGATGTCGGCGATCTGGCTTTCGACGACCTTCACGTCTGCTTCAGCCACGGCAATCGCTTGCCTGGCTGTTTCGAGGCGGGCGTTGCCGCTGGCCAGCGTTGTCTCGGCCTGCTCGCGCTGGGAGGTGGAAACGGAACCGCTTTCGACCAGACGGCTGGCGCGGTCGAACTGGCGCTGAGCTTCGCGAAGGCTGGCTTCCGCCTCGACCAACTGGGCGAGATACTGCGCCAGCGCCGCCTCTGCCTTGGCCTGGTTGGCAATAAGCTGGCTGCGCTGCAGAAGCAGAGTGTCGTCATTGAGGCGAGCCACGACCTGATCGGCTTCGACCCGGTCACCGACATCGGCATCCAGCGACTTGATGGCCAATCCCTCCACGAGTGGCTGGACATAGACTTCCTCGACCGGACGAACAGTGCCGGTCGCGACGATCATGTCGACAAGACTGCGGCTCTTGGCCGGTGTGACGATGATCGAGGGCAGGTTCTGCGCCGGTGCTGCCGGTTGTTCCTGCGCCAAGGCGACCGAAGTCGCCAGCGAAAGAGTGACGGCCAATAGCACGGCTTTGGCGCTCGCGTGTCGAAGCATGAGTCCCTTCCCCAAAATCTCTGTCGCAATCAATGCAGAATACGTGGTCAGTACGGTTTCGGGTCACCGCAGACGCTCACTTCGTTATGCTATCACAAGCGCGTGATGCGGGCATCCCAAAGATCTAGGGAACAGGTGGGGGATCGAAATTGGCCTTGCAAGAGGGCAGCACCGTGAATCGTGGCCCAGATCAGGAATAGTTCAACATAGAACTTTGGTGTTGCCGAATTGCCAGAGCTGATCCATCTAGATGTATGTAAAACCTACAAAAAAGCACGGAGATTTCTCTCCGTGCCTGTCTTGCTTCATGGTCCGCCTGGTTCTACTTGAGGGCCGCGTCGGTGATCTCGGTGGTGAAGGCGCCGGTCGGTTCCTTGGTGATCACAGGGTCCGAACCGCCGCCCATCAGGGTCTTCACGGTACGGTCGTAGTCGGCCTTGTCGAGGGCGCCGTTGGAACCGGCGGTCAGCTTGGCGACTTCGCTCATCATGCGCTTCTGATGGGCTTCGGTCTGCGCACCGGAGGCGTCGTTTTCAAGGACGATGCCGGCTGCTTCATCCGCATTGGCTTCGGCATATTTCCAGCCCTTCATCGAAGCGCGGACGAACTTGACCATCTTTTCCTTGAAGGCCGGATCGGCGAGCTTGTCTTCGAGCACGTAGAGACCGTCTTCGAGGGTGGCCACACCTTCGTCTTCATACTTGAAGGTCACCAGGTCTTCCGCCTTGATGCCGGCATCGATGACCTGCCAGTATTCGTTATAGGTCATGGTTGAGATGCAGGCGGCCTGCTTCTGGAGCAGCGGGTCGACGTTGAAGCCCTGCTTCAGGACGGTGACGCCGCCTTCCGAACCGTCGGTCTTGATGCCGAGCGTGCTCATCCAGGACAGGAAGGGATATTCATTGCCGAAGAACCAGACGCCGAGGGTCTTGCCCTTGAAGTCCTCAGGCTTGGTGATGCCGGTTTCCTTGAGGCAGGTCAGCATCATGCCCGAAGACTTGAAGGGCTGGGCGATGTTGACAAGCGGAACGCCCTTTTCGCGGGTTGCCAGTGCCGACGGCATCCAGTCGACGATGACATCAGCGCCGCCACCGGCCAGAACCTGCGGGGGAGCAATGTCAGGGCCGCCTGGCTTGATTTCGACGTCGAGGCCTTCTTCTTCGTAGAAGCCCTTGTCTTTCGCGACGTAGTAGCCGGCGAACTGGGCCTGGGTTACCCATTTCAGCTGGAGGGTGACCTTGTCGGCGGCAGCAGCCTGCATGGCGGTCAGCGAGACCGCGGCAGCCAGCAGCAGGGATGCGAGTTTGATTGTCATTTCAGTTCCCTCTTTTGTTTTTGGTTCAGTTCACGCCCGTCCACCACGGACGGACGGATGCCAGAAGGTGACCCGGCGTTCTGCCAGTGCCACCAAGCCGTAGAAGACCGAGCCGGCGAGTGCGGCAACCGCAATCTCGGCCCAGACCATGTCGACATTCGAGCGTCCGACCTCAGTCGAGATACGGAAGCCCATGCCGACAATCGGGGTGCCGAAGAACTCTGCCACGATCGCACCGATCAGCGCGAGGGTGGAATTGATCTTCAGCGCATTGAAGATGAAAGGCCAGGCGGCGGGAAGCCGCAAGCGCACCAGCGTCTGCCACCAGGAGGCGGCATAGGTGTGCATCAGGTCGCGTTCCATGTGGCTGGCGGCGGCCAGGCCCTGCACGGTGTTCACCAGCATCGGGAAGAAGGTCATGATGACGACGACCGCGACCTTGGACTGCCAGTCGAAGCCGAACCACATGACCATGATCGGGGCGATGCCGACCACGGGAAGGGCCGAGACGAAGTTACCGATCGGCAGCAGTCCCTTTTGCAGGAAGGGCGAGCGGTCGATCAGGATCGCGACGATGAAGCCGAGGCCGCAGCCGGCGATGTAACCGGTGATCACCGATTTCAGGAAGGTCTGCTGGAAATCCGCCCAGAGGATATGGGTGGAGGTGAGGATGCGGGCCCAGATCATTGAAGGGGCCGGCAGCAGGATCGAGGGGATCTCGAAGCCGCGCACCATGCATTCCCAGATCACGAGCAGTGTGATCCCGAAGATCAGGGGGACGGCGAGGCCGATCGCACGGCGGGTGGATGGATCCTTCGGACGCTGAGCCACCAGCCACTGGTTCAGACCCCAGGCACCGAGCCAGAAGACAAAGGCGAAGACGAGGTAACCGTTCATGGCTTGACCCCCATGCGTGCGAGAACTCTTGTATGGGCCATGCCGACGATTGAAACGAGGAGGGCTGCCAAGCCCGCCGCCATGAAGAGGGCGGCCCAGATCTGGATGGTCTGGCCATAGTAGGAGCCGGACAACAGACGGGCGCCGAGACCGGCGACGGCCCCTGTCGGCAGCTCACCGACGATGGCGCCGACCAGCGAGATGGCGATGGCAACCTTCAGCGAGGTGAAGAGATAGGGCATGGACGCCGGCCAGCGCAGTTTCCAGAAGGTCTGGGAGGGGCTGGCATTATAGGTGTGCATCAGGTCGAGCAGCAGCATGTCAGGGCTGCGAAGCCCCTTCACCATGCCGACGACGATGGGGAAGAAGGAAAGATAGGTGGAAATCAGCGCCTTGGGCATCAGACCTGAGACGCCGATCGAATTCAGCACGACGATGATCATCGGCGCGATGGCAAGGATCGGGATCGTCTGGGAGGCGATGACCCAGGGCATCAGCGACTTGTCCATGGCCCGGTTATGGACGATGGCGATGGCGAGCGCGATGCCGAGCACGGTGCCCATGGCAAAGCCGGCGAGCGTCGCCGAAAGCGTGATCCAGGCATGGTAGACAAGGCTGCGCTTGGAGGTGACGGCCTTGTTGATCGTCGTGTCCCAAAGTTCTGCGACGATCTGGTGCGGCGCCGGCAGGATCGGGCGTTCCTGCGCGAAGGTCCGCTCGACGACCTGGGCGAAGGTGATCTCTTCATTGGCGCGCGCGGCCTGATCGCGGACGAAGGGCGCGTTCAGATAGACGACGAAGATATGCCAGATCACGAGGATCGCCAGGATGACGGTCAGGACCGGCAGGATGCGGTCACGGAAGGGGGAAGGGGCTGATATCATCAGGCACCTCCTTTCGCGGGATAGAGCATGAGGGCCATGGACACGACGCCGAGTGCCACGCCCGCCGTTTGAACGGCGCTCAGGCGTTCGCCGAAGAGGAAGAAGGCAATGACATTGACGAGGACCAGCTGGGCGATTGCCGAGGCGGAGATGGCCAGACCCAAGCCCCCCTCACGCATCAGCTTCACCATCATCAGATTGCCGACACAGTAGAGGGCGAGCGAGGCCAAGAGCACCCAGAGCTTGCCGTTGTCGACATAGGCCCTGGAGACGGTTGCGGCACCGAGGAAGGTCGCCATTGCGGCACCGAGCCAGAGGAGGAAGGTGGGATTCATGGGGTGATCCGTCCTTCCGCAGCGGTCGACACCCTCCCCTTGAGGGGGAGGGTCGGAGCGAAGCTCCGGGGTGGGGTGATGTGCTGGACGCCTGCGTGTCCCAATAACATTGAACTCGTCGCCCGGATCACCCCCACCCGCCGCTTCGCGTCGAGCTCCCCCCTCAAGGGGGAGGTGGGGAGCGCGTGGCCGCTGTCCATGACGCTGATCACCTTGCCCCTCATCCGCCTACCGGCACCTTCTCCCCGTTGCAACGGGGAGAAGGGACGTGCGGCATCGCGCTTGCCGTCCCCTCTCCCCGCCTGCGGGGTGAGGGTCAGGGTGAGGGGCATCTTTCCCACAAGCACCACACTATTCCTCATAAGAATGCCCCGCCTTCAGACCCTCGCGCACCCGGTGCGCGATCTCCAGGAACTCCGGCGTCTCGCGGATGTCGAGCGGGCGTTCCTTCGGCAGCGTCGACTCGATGATGTCGGTCACGCGGCCCGGACGCGGGCTCATGACGACGATCTTGGTGGAGAGGTAGACGGCTTCCGGGATCGAGTGGGTGACGAAGCAGATCGTCTTGTTGGTGCGGTCCCAGAGTTTCAGGAGTTCGGAATTCAGGTGGTCGCGGACGATTTCGTCGAGGGCTCCGAAGGGTTCGTCCATCAGCAGAAGGTCGGCGTCGAAGGCGAGGGCGCGGGCAATCGAGGCGCGCTGTTGCATGCCGCCTGACAGCTGCCAGGGATATTTCTTGGCAAAGCCCGAGAGGTTGACCAGTTCCAGCGTCTGTTCGATGCGCTTCTTCTTTTCCGCCGCACTGTAGCCCATGATCTCGAGCGGGAGCGCGATGTTGTTCTCGATCGTGCGCCAGGGATAGAGGGCAGCCGCCTGGAAGACATAGCCATAGGAGCGTGCCTTGCGGGCATTCTCCGGTGTCATGCCGTTGACGGTGATCTCGCCGCCCGTGTGTTTCTCAAGGTCTGCGATAACGCGCAGGAAGGTTGTCTTGCCGCAGCCGGAGGGGCCGATGAAGGAAACGAAGTCGCCCTTCTTCACCTCCAGATTGACGTTGGACAGGGCGTGGACAGGCCCGTCATTGGTCTCGAAGGTGAGGCTCAGGTTTTTGGCCGAGACGACCGAGTAGGGTGCATTCATGCGCTGGGACCAATCGGGTTTGTTGCAAAGGCAGCCTGCCTCTTGCATTCTTTGAACATGCGGCCGCTCGGGAGCAGCGGTCCGGGAGAGGCGGGCCTGCCGCCGGGAAGAAGAGGACGGGACAATGGACGCATCAGCAAAGCCCACCTGCCGGATCGTGAAGCCCGGCCACACCTATGAGGGCAAGCAGGGGCTGAGCTATTTCGAAGGGATCGCCGCCGAAACGGTCGGTGCCAAGGGCATCTGCATGCATGTGCTGACCATGCCGCCCGGCGCGCGGGCCAAGGCGCATCTGCACGAGAGCCATGAAACCGCGATCTACATGCTCTCCGGTCAGGCACATACCTGGTACGGCGACCGGCTGGAGAACCATGTGGTGGTTCACGCGGGCGAGCTGTTCTACATTCCGGCCGGCGTGCCGCATCTGCCGGCGAACCTGTCGAACACGCCCTGCACGGCGATCATCGCGCGTACCGACCCGAACGAGCAGGAGAGCGTTGTGCTGCTGCCGGAACTGGATGGGCTGGTCGAGGTTTGATGCCTCGCCGCGAATGTCGGCATACGGGTTACCCCCCTCTGCCCTGCCGGGCATCTCCCCCACAAGGGGGGAGAGCGGTTGGGGCAGGCGCCGAAGCCTCACCCTCCCCTTGAGGGGGAGGGTCGGAGCGGAGCTCCGGGGTGGGGTGATGTGTAAAGCGTCTGCGTAAACCCTTGAGGTCGAAATCGTCGTCCGGTTCACCCCCACCCGCCGCTTTGCGGCGACCTCCCCCCTCAAGGGGGAGGTGTGGCCCCAGCACACGGCGACTGATCTCCCCCCTTGTGGGGGAGATGTCACGAAGTGACAGAGGGGGGTAACGCCGCGCGCCAAAGCCATCGACCTGCTCACACCCCCGTCGCCGGAATGCCTGATCGTTCCACCTTGCGCGGAGCGACCAGGTCTTTCCAGGTCGACAGCGCCTTGGAAACGGCGGGGTAGGGCTCGCGCTTGACGAACTTGCCGTGGCCCTCGCGGGTCTTCACCGCGCTTTCTTCGATCGCCACGTATCCGCGGGTCAGCGTGTAGCGCGGCAGGCCGGTCACTTCCTTGCCTTCGAAGACATTGTAGTCGATCGAGGATTGCTGGGTCTTGGCGGAGATGGTCTTGGAGCGCTTGGGATCCCAGACCACGAGGTCGGCATCGGCGCCGACGAGGACGGCACCCTTCTTCGGGTAGATGTTGAGGATCTTGGCGATATTGGTCGAGGTGACGGCGACGAACTCGTTCATCGTCAGGCGGCCTGTCGCGACACCATAAGTCCAGAGCATCGGCATACGGTCCTCAAGCCCGCCGGTGCCGTTCGGGATCTTGGCGAAGTTGCCGACGCCGAAGCGCTTCTGCTCGCTGGTGAAGGCACAGTGGTCGGTGGCAACGACCGAGAGCGAGCCCGACTGCAGGCCGGCCCAGAGACTGTCCTGGTGCTGCTTGTTGCGGAACGGGGGCGACATGACGCGGCGGGCGGCATGGTCCCAGTCCTTGTTGAAATATTCGGTTTCGTCGAGCGTCAGGTGCTGGATCAGCGGTTCGCCATAGACGCGCATGCCCTTCTGACGGGCGCGGCGGATGGCTTCATGGGCCTGTTCGCAGGAGGTGTGCACGACATAGAGCGGAACACCGGCCATATCGGCCAGCATGATCGCGCGGTTGGTCGCTTCGCCCTCGACTTCCGGCGGACGGGAATAGGCATGGGCTTCCGGGCCGTTATTGCCTTCGGCGAGCAGCTTGGCCGTCATCGAAGCGACGACGTCGCCGTTTTCGGCATGCACCATCGGCAGCGCGCCGAGTTCGGCGCAGCGCTGGAAGGAGGCGAACATCTCATCGTCGTTCACCATCAGCGCGCCCTTGTAGGCCATGAAGTGCTTGAAGGTGTTGATGCCCCTGTCCTGCACAACGGTCTTCATCTCGTCGAAGACGCGTTCGTTCCAGCCGGTGATCGCCATGTGGAAGGAATAGTCCGCCGTGGCGCGGGAAGTCTTGTTGTCCCACATTTGCAGGGCTTCGAGCAGCGACTGATCGGGGCCGGGCAGGCAGAAATCGACAACCATGGTCGTGCCGCCTGATAGCCCTGCTCGGGTGCCGCTTTCAAAGTCGTCGGCGGAGTAGGTGCCCATGAAGGGCATTTCGAGATGCACATGCGGATCGATACCACCAGGCATGACGTAACAGCCCGCTGCATCCAGCACTGTGTCGCCGGAGAGGTTTGGCCCGATCTCGACGATCACGCCGCCCTCGATCTTGACGTCGGCTTTGTAGGTCAGATCGGCGGTGACGATGGTGCCGCCTTTGATGACTGTGGTGGTCATGACTGCTGTTTCCCTCCGTGTTCGACTTCGTTTCTTGGGCCGCTGGCCAGATCGAGGCCTGTTATGTGGATCAGAGCTGTTTCGAGACGCTTCAGCTCGTCGTTTGACAGTCGACCAATCCGCTGCCGGATCACATCCGTTCTTAAGGGCGAAAGCTTCTCCACCATGATTTGAGAGACTTCCTGCAGGCCGTTGTCTGGATTGGGGACGATGATCGGACGAAGCGTCGGAGCGTCGATCAGATGCGTTGTCATCGGGCAGGCAAGGATCGTGCTGAACAATCCGACAAGCTCATCCCGTTGAAGCACAACGGCCGGTCTTGGCTTACCCAATTCGCCCGGAAAGACTGCAATCACGATATCTCCTCGCGCGAGTGTCACGGTTTGTCCCAGTCGGTCGGACCGACGGCATGGATCCAATCCGTCACGTCGTCCAGTTCGTCACCTTCTGCTATCCGCCGCGCCTCTTCGTCGAGTTGGGCCCGCATGGTTTCGTTGCCGAGATCAGGAACCCATATCTCGATCGGTCGATAACCACGCCTAACCAGGTCAGCGCGCTCTTCCGGTGACAATTCCCTCGGTCGTCCCATGGTTCGCTCCCGTTTAGGACCGCTCGCAAGTCTCAATCCTACCCGACAATCTCCGCCGTCTCCAGCACCGCCCTGAGCAGCACGTCGCAGCCGGCCGACGCCCATTCCTTGGAAATCTCCTCCGCCTCGTTATGGCTCAATCCGCCGACGCAGGGGCACATGATCATGGTTGAGGGCGCGACCTTGGCGGCCCAGCAGGCGTCGTGGCCGGCGCCGGAGATGATGTTCATGTGGGAATAACCGAGGTCTTCGGCGGCCTTGCGGACGGAGGCGACGAGTGTCGGGTCGAAGGTCACCGGATCGAAATGGCCGACGGCTTCCACCGCGCAGCCGACGCCGAGCGCTGCACAGATTTCGGCGGCCTTGGCCTCGATCGTTGCGCGCATGCGGTCGAGCTTTGCCTGTTCGGGCGTGCGGATGTCGACGGTGAAGACGACTGCGCCGGGCAGTACGTTGCGGGAATTGGGCGAGAATTTCACCTGGCCGACGCCGCCCACGGCACCCGGCTGTTCGCTCATCGCGACTCCTTGCACCATTTCCATGATCCGGGCCATGGCGAGGCCGGCATTGACGCGCAGGTTCATCGGGGTGGAGCCGGTATGGGCTTCGCGGCCGGTCAGCGTGAATTCAAGCCACCAGAGGCCCTGACAGTGGGTGACGACGCCGATCTGCTTGTCCTCGGCTTCGAGGATCGGGCCCTGTTCGATATGATATTCGAAATAGGCGTGCATCTTTCGGGCGCCGACCGTTTCGTCGCCGACCCAGCCGATGCGCTTCAGCTCGTCACCGAATGTCTTGCACTCCATGTCCTTGCGGGCATAGGCGTAATCCTGGGTCAGCATGCCGGCAAATACGCCGGAGGCGAGCATGGCAGGCGCAAAGCGGGCGCCTTCCTCGTTGGTCCAGTTGGTGACGACGATTGGGTGCCTGGTCTTGATGTTGAGATCGTTCATCGACCTGACAACCTCAAGGCCGGCGAGCACGCCGAGCACGCCGTCATATTTGCCGCCGGTCGGCTGGGTGTCGAGATGGGAGCCGATATAGACGGGCAGGGCGTCCGGGTCGGTGCCGGCGCGGGTCATGAACATGTTGCCCATGGTGTCGACGCCCATGGTGAGGCCCGCATCCTCGCACCAGCGCTGGAAGAGGCGGCGGCCTTCGGCATCCTCGTCGGTCAGGGTCTGGCGATTGTTGCCGCCAGCCACGCCGGGGCCAATCTTCGCCATGTCCATGAGCATGTCCCACAGCCGATCGCCGTTCACGCGAAGGTTTTTGCCGGGTTGCGCCGTCATTGCAGATCCTCACCTGTTTTAAAGAACCGGATCTTCCGCCCGATTCCCATGTTCCCGGGGTCAGCAGCAGCGGCTTGTGTTGTTTTTTCCGCTGTCGTATCGGCAGTTGCCTTTATTTGACATCTGTCCAATAATTTGACCGACTGGTAAAACATTACAACTTCCATCACGGCACTCAAGACGGAATCAGCAAAAATCTGCGACAAAAAACCGTGCAGATGCACAGAATTTGAGCGCGGATATTCTTGAGTGACTTCAGTATCTTAGGCGGGGAACAACTCTAAGATGGCGATACCGAGAGCGGCGCAAACCCAGAGGCGGACGCGAATTCAGGGGGAGAAGGAGGAGCTCATCCTGGAGGCGGCGCTGGAGGTCTTCTCGCAGCGGGGATTCCATGGCTCGACGATCGACCAGATCGCCGAGGTCGCAGGCATGTCCAAGCCCAATCTGCTCTACTATTTCCGGACCAAGGAAGCGATGCATCGTGCGCTCATCGACAGGGTCCTGGAGAACTGGCTCGAGCCATTGCAGGCCTTCGATGCGGAAGGCGACCCGGAAGAAGAGATCCGCTCCTATATCAGGCGCAAACTGGAGATGGCGCGGGATTTCCCTCGCGAAAGCCGGCTCTTCGCCAACGAGATCCTGCAGGGGGCGCCGCATATCGCGACGGTGCTCGAAGGGCCGCTCAAGGAACTCGTGGACGAGAAGGCAGAGGTGATCCGGGCGTGGATCAGCTCGGGCAAAATCCGCGCCTGCGATCCGCACCACATGATCTTCTCGATCTGGTCTACCACGCAGCACTATGCCGATTTCGACGTTCAGGTTCGCTCGGTTCTGGGGTCTCAACGTGAAGAGGAAGACCGGTTCGAGGCGGCTGCAACCTTTCTCGAAGGCCTCTTCGTCAATGGCCTCATCCTGAAGCCAGCGCTCAGTCTCGCAGCAGGCCCATGACCAGCAGCCCGGCTGCGGTTACCAGCGCCCCGACGAAAACGGCTGGGCTCGCCCAGCCATGGCCAAGCAGGCCTTCCAGCAGAATGATGAAGGTTGGCGTCAGATAGCCGTAGCCGAGCACCTTGGGTGCGGGCAGGCGCATCGAGGCATATTGCAGCAGCATGAAGGTGAGCGCCGTGGTGACGATCGAAAGATAGGCGATCGTCGCCCAGACAGTCGCCGGCAGGGCGACAAAATCCGTGGTTGCCAGCGGTACGGCGCCCGTCGGCAAGAGCCAGGGTACCGTGAAGACGACGACCCAGAAGCCGAAGGCAACCGGATTTTCGCCCTGGTTGAACTTGCGGATCAGCGGCACATAGGCACCGTGGCAGATCACGCCGACGAAATAGATCAGTTCTCCGCGACCGACGTCGAAGGAGAGGATGGCGCCAATATCGGCCCTGAAGATAACCCAGATCGCGCCCAGGGCGGCGATCACCAGTGCCAGCAACACGTCGGGGCGGGTCTTCTGTCCGATGAAGACCAGGGCAAAGCCAGCGCTGATCAGCGGCATCAGGGTGAAGACCGCACCGGTCTGTACCGGGCTGGTGAATTCGAGGGCCGCAAACATCGTCAGCATGTAGACGGCGATCAGGCCGCCGAGCAGAGCGAACCGCCAGATGCGCTGGGGCGCCCGGAAGGGTACCCTAAGGATGCCGAAGGTGAGCAGGCCCATGACGACGACGGTCATCAGGTAGCGCCAGAGCGTTAGCGGCCCGGCGTCCAGGTGGCGTGCCGCCATCCCGCCAAAGGAGAAGGAACCGGCGATCAGGGCGGCGAAGAGCAGCATTGCGGCATGGGCCATAAGCTTTTCGCGGCCCTTGGCATGGACGGTATGCCGGTTGGCGGGGGCGGGAGAGGCTTTGGCTCGATCTGTCATGGCGTGTCTCGCGGCTCAAGGCTGGCCTCGCCGTGCGGGCGTGACTTGACCGGACCGGCTTTCTCATTCATCTGCGACTCGGGGCTATGTGTAACATTGCTTCGCCCAGCGACATCCTTCCGGCAGTTAATCGAAAGCGGCCCTGATGACAACGACGATCGGCTTCAGCGATACCGACAAGAGCACGAGTGCCGTGCTGCAGGATGTGATCGATTCGATGTACGACGAACATGTCACCTTGCGGCAGATTCTCGAAAGGATGGGCGAAAGCGGCCTGTTGCTGCTGTGTGGTCTCCTCTCTCTGCCATTTCTCGTTCCCGTTTCCATTCCCGGTGTGTCGACCGTCTTCGGGGCGGGGATCGTGCTGATCGGCATCGCCATCACCTTCAATCGCCTCCCCTGGCTGCCGGAAAAGGTGGCTGACCGGAAGCTCGAGCGGGCGCGGCTCGTGCCGGTGCTGGAACGCGGCCTGAAAATCCTGCGTAAATTCGACCGCTACGTGCGTCCGCGCCTTCCGGGGCTCACCGCCGGCGCGGTGGTCAATCGGTTCAACGGCCTGGTGCTGACGGCCGCCGGCGTGCTCTTGATGATGCCGCTCAGCTTCATCCCGTTCTCGAACACCTTGCCGGGCGTTGCCATTCTTCTGCTGTCGACAGGCATTTCGCAACGGGATGGTGTCGTGGTGGCTGTGGGACATCTCATGGTGCTGCTGACGCTGGTCTACTTCGCCGGTCTCGCCTACGGAGCCTTTGCCGCTGGCCAAAGCCTCAACCTTCTCGGCTGAGCCGGCCAGCCTGCCTCAGGCGCTGCGCTGCCACAGGTCTTCACGCCTGAGGGCATGGGCCCTGGCAAAGTCGATGAACGCATCTGGGTTCATTGGGCGAGCGAGTGCGTAGCCCTGCAAGGTCTGGCAACCGAGATCGCGCAGGATTGCGGCATGTTCCATGGTCTCGACACCTTCGGCCACGATGCCGATGCCAAAGGACCGGCCGATGTCGACGATCGAACCGATCAAGCGACGCTGCGTTGGGTTGGTCACGATCGGTGCGGTCAGCTGCCGGTCGATCTTCAGGCGGCTCGGAGAGAGCTTGATGAGCGACAGGATGGAGGCATAACCGGTGCCGAAATCATCGATCTCGATGGCGATGCCGTGGGCGCGGATGCGCTCCAGGCTCTCGGCAACCGCGTCAGCCTTGTCGTCGAAGGATATCGATTCCAGCAATTCGAAGGAGAGGCTTCCGGGGGGGAAGGACAGCTGTTCCAGATGATCCAGCAACTTGTCCTCGAACAGGCGCTGGGCCGATATGTTGACGGAGACATGCTCTATGCCGAGTCCCTCGGCCTGCCAGCGTGACAGTTGATGAAGGGCCTGGTCCAGGATGCTTGCATCGATCTGGGCCACCACATTGAGGTTTTCGGCGATCTCCAGGAATGCGTCAGGCGCCAGCATACCCTTTTGCGGGTGGCGCCAGCGGGCCAGCGCTTCGACGCCGTTGATCTCCAGCGTGCGTGCGTCGAATTGCGGCTGGTACCAGGCTACGAAGTCCTGGTCGCCGAGGGAGCGCAGAATTGCGTCGGCCGTATTCTTGATGTTGATCGTGCGGGAGCGCAGGTGGTCGTTGAAGCGCTCGACCCTGTTGCGGCCTCGGCGTTTCGCCTCGTAGAGAGCGATGTCTGCGTTGATCAGCAACTGCTCGGAGGAGAGCCTTGCTTCGGTATTGTCCGCGATGCCAATCGAGGCTCCGACACGGCATTCATGGCCGCTATAGGCAATCGGCCGGTTGATCGCCGCGATCAATGTCGAGCCCAGCAGTTCGTGGTCCTCTACCGCTTCTTTGCCCGTGCAGACGATGACGAACTCGTCACCGCCGATGCGGGCAACGAAATCGGTGGGCGCGGCTTTGGCGCGCAATTCCTGGGCGACGTGGCGCAGGATGGCATCGCCCGCGCCGTGGCCCATGGTGTCGTTGATTTCCTTGAACCGGTCCAGGTCGATGTGCAGCACTGTCAGCTGGCGACATGTCTTATGGTCGTCGTTGAGCTCGGCCAGCCGCTCATCGAGGTAGCGACGGTTGGGAAGCCCTGTCAGCGCATCGTGCAGGGCGTTGTGCTCCATGTGGCGGCGCGCGGCCTCGAGCTCGCCGTTGCGTTGGGCCGTCTGGCGATGGGCCTCGCGCAGATCTTCCTGAAGCTTTGTGTCAGCGCTGACATCCCAGTTCACCCCCAGGAGCTTCACGTCCCCTTGGCTGTTGCGGAAAGCGTTGCCAACGGTGCGGAAATGCACAACGGCCCCATCAGGCCGCGTCACGCGAAACTGGCCGCTATAGGTGCCTTCTTCGGCAATCGCCCGGGTCATGCCATTTTCGATGAGGTCGACATCCTCCGGGTGCACCATGGATTGCCACAGCCCCCGGGTCATGCAGGTGTCCGGTGACAGGCCATAGAGCTGGTAGATTCGCTCGTCCCAAATCAGTTCGCCGCTTTTGACGTCCATCTCCCAGACGCCGATCTTTGACGATTCGAGTGCTGCGCCGAGTCGGTGTGACATGGCGCGCAGTTCTTCTTCCCGCTGACGCAGTGCCGCGTAATTCTTGTGACGCTCCCGCATCAAAAGGGCGACCCAGACCACCGTTCCAGCGATCAGCCCAGAGAGAGCCGTGATCAGTAGGCGGACGAGCGTGTTCGGCCTGCTGGCCGCGTCCCAGCCGCCTTTCGGGATGGCCGCGACGGTCCATCGCTTGTTGCCGAGATCGATTGTCATGGTGACCGGGTCATTGGCCAGTATGTGGCCGTCGCCGTAGATGACCATCGGACGTCCTGTGGTCACGCTGTCGTCCGTGATTGCGGCCGAGATCGTGAGGTCCGGTGCGCGCAGCCCGCTGTCGTCATAGAGGCGAGGGAGATCGACAATCCCTGCAAGGCCCCCCCAGAATGCCCGTATTCCAAAATCATTCTGGATCTGCACCGGCAGCGTGATGATGAGCCCCATGCTGCCGTTCTTCAAGGGAAGGGGACCACTGATGATCGTCATGCCTTGTTCACGCAGCAGATGTGCCGTCTGCTCTCCAGCCGGAGGCGGCAGGACCCACTGACCGATAAATTCCCTGTTGCGGGCGTAAGGGTAGACGAATGTCGTGATAAGGTTCGGTGCGGCAACAATGTCGCGGATCTGCGAGGGGTTGGCCATCAGGTTTTCCGACAGGGCCGCGAAGCGCTCCTGTGTCACATAGGGTTCTGTCCCGATTACCGCCACCAGGCCCTGAAGGAGGCGGATATTGGCGTTTATGTTGGCTTCGAGCTTGGTACGGATCATGCCGAGGCTCTCCTCGACGGCGTTCTGGGCTGCCTGACGGCTCAATCGCTGCTGCTGGTAATCGGCATAGAAAGCGGAGAACGCGACGCCGATCAGGACGATCGCGCTCGGCACCAGAATCTGCAGGCGCAGCCGGAGGTGCGATGCACCATCCGCGTTCTTCCTGTTCGTCGCCATGATCCCCTTGCCTGCGGGCTGTGCCCGCCCGTCGAGTGGGCGGCCAGTACAATTACCCGCAATGGTGGAGCACAGCCTTGAAGAATTTCTGAATGCTTTGGCGAGATATTGAGCTTTTCCTTCGCCTTGATGTTATCCGGCCCGCAATCGGGCCGGATTTGCTTCGAACGCAACTATTCAGCGGCCTGAACGGCCATCGGATTGTTCGGATGGGTCGTCCAGTTCGCGTAGTTCGGGTCAACCGGGCGGCCCGTGCGCTGGTCGAGGGCACCGGTCGGCAGTTCGACCATCGTGATGCAGTTCTCGACGGGACAGACGTTGACGCAGAGATTGCATCCGACGCATTCGTCTTCCATCACCTCGAACTTGCGCACGCCGTCAACGATGCTGGTGATCGCCTGGTGGGACGTGTCCTCGCAGGCGATGTGGCAGCGACCGCATTTGATGCAGGCATCCTGGTCGATATGGGCCTTGGCGATGTAGTTGAGGTTCAGATACTGCCAGTCGGTGACATTGGGCACCGCGCGGCCACAGATGTCGTCGAGGCTCCTGTGACCCTTGGCATCCATCCAGTCGTTGAGGCCCGAGATCATTTCCTGGACGATCTTGAAGCCATAGGTCATGGCCGCCGTGCAAACCTGCACATTGCCGGCGCCGAGCGCCAGGAACTCGGCAGCATCGCGCCAGGTGGTGACACCGCCGATACCTGAAATCGGCAGGCCGTATGTTTCCGGATCGCGGGCGATCTCGGCCACCATATTGAGCGCGATCGGCTTCACCGCCGGGCCGCAATAGCCGCCATGCGTACCCTTGCCGCCGACGGTGGGCGAAGGGGCGAAGCTGTCGAGATCGACCGAGACAATCGAGTTGATCGTGTTGATCAGCGAGACGGCATCGGTGCCACCGGCTTTGGCCGCGCGGGCGGGCTTGCGGATGTCGGCGATATTCGGCGTCAGCTTGGTGATGACGGGCATGCGGGTGTATTGCTTGCACCAGCGCACGACCATCTCGATATACTCTGGCACCTGGCCGACGGCAGCGCCCATGCCGCGCTCGGACATGCCGTGCGGACAGCCGAAGTTGAGCTCGATGCCGTCAGCGCCGGTCTCCTCGACCAGCGGCAGGATCGCCTTCCACTCTTCCTCGACGCAAGGCACCATGATCGAGGCGACGAGGGCCCGGTCTGGCCAGTTCATCTTGACCTGCTTCATCTCCTGCAGGTTCACCTGCAGCGGACGGTCGGTGATCAGCTCGATGTTGTTCAAGCCGAGCAGCCGGCGGTCTGCGCCCCAGATGGCGCCGTAACGCGGACCGTTGACGTTGACGACCGGCGGGCCTTCCGAGCCCAGCGTTTTCCACACGACGCCGCCCCAGCCCGCCTTGAAGGCGCGCTCGACGTTGTAGGCCTTGTCGGTCGGCGGGGCCGAGGCCAGCCAGAAGGGGTTGGGCGACTTGATGCCGACGAAGTTATTGCGAAGATCAGCCATTGTTCAAATCCTCTCGAAGCGGGTGCGTCATGCGACTGCGGTCACGCCCGCCGTGGCAACGGCGAGAGAGCGGTTGATGCTTTCGGCCGCATCGCGGCCCATGGCGACGGCTGAGACCGTCAGGTCCTGGCCTCCGAAGGCGCAGTCACCGCCGGCCCAGACACCGGGGATCGAGGTGCGGCCTTCTTCGTCGATGGCGATTTTGCCACATTCGATCTTCAAGCCGTCCAGACCCTGGGCGTCGAGCTTCTGGCCGATCGCGACCAGGATCTGGTCAGCCTTGATCTCGGTCGTGTGACCGGTGCCCTTCATCAGCCCGTTTTCCAGGTGGGTGTATTCGAACGTGATCGACGAACAGTGGCCGCCATGGTGCGCGACCTCCTTCGGCTGGAGCCAGTGGCGGATATGAACACCCTTCGAGGCCGCGAGATCCTGCTCGAACTCCGAAGCGTTCATGTGTTCCTTGCCGCGGCGGTAGCACATCGTGACGTTTTCAGCCCCGAGCAGCTTGGCTTGAACCGCCGCATCCACTGCCGTCATGCCACCGCCGATGACGACGACGTCACGGCCCACCGGCACGTCGGCCTTGCTGTCTGCCTGGCGGAGATGGGCGATGAATTCGACTGCATCGAGCACGCCGTTGATCCCGGCGCCGGGGATGTTGAGGCCGTTGACGTTGCCGAGGCCGGCGCCGATGAAGACGGCGTCGTGTTTGGCCTGGAGATCGGCCAACGTGAAGTCGATGCCCATTTCCTGGCCGTCGAGCACGTCGATATTGCCGAGCGAGAGGATGTAATCGACTTCCTTCTGGGCGAAGTCGTTGGGCGTCTTGTAGGCGGCGATGCCGTATTCGTTGAGGCCCCCGGCCTTTTCGCGGGCTTCGTAGATGGTCACCTGGTGGCCATGTAGGGCAAGGCGATGGGCGGCCGCGAGGCCGGCTGGACCTGCGCCAATGATGCCGACCGTCCTGCCGGTGGATGCGGCAGGGCTATAGAACTGGCGACCTTCCTCGATTGCGATGTCGGTCGCAAAACGTTGCAGTCGCCCGATTTCGACGGGGCGCTCTTCGGCCGTGTTGCGCACACAGGCCTCCTCGCAGAGCGTTTCGGTGGGACAGACGCGGGCGCACATGCCGCCGAGGATGTTCTGGTCGAAGATGGTCTTGGCGGCGCCGAGCGGATTGCCAGTCGATATCTGCCGGATGAACATCGGGATATCGATGGCGGTGGGACAGGCTGTCATGCACGGCGCGTCATGACAGAAGTAGCATCTGTCTGAGGCTACAAGCGCCTCGTGATCGCCGAGGCGGGGATGGAGATCGGAGAAATTCTTCGCATAATCGGCAGCGTCAAGCCGCCCGGCCTTGAGGCCCGGTTCGAGTCTTCGCATCGCAGTTCCCTCTTTTATATTCGAAGCGATGCAGGGAAAGGTAACTCAGCTTGAAACTTTTATCAAACGGTAAAAAATTGGATTTCGGCCCTTCTTGGCCCTGAGAATGCGGGAAATTTGACCCTCGTCAAAACCCGCCTGAGCCAGGCTTCGTCACTTCGGGGCCACGCATTCAGAAACATGAGTAAAAGCTTCAACTATATACTTTACTCTTTTTATCATGTTTTGTATGGCTGTCTGACGCGAATGGCGTGATGCCGCCGCAGACCGGATTCGAGGAGACGCGACGAGATGGCGAAAAAGAAGAAGAACGCTGACAGGAAGGCGCCGGCGGAAGTTTCGCCGAAGGCCAGCCCTTCCAGAATCCAGCCGGAAGTGCGCAGCTTTCTCTATGTCGGCGGCCGGGACTGCCAGGTCGCCCATCTCCGCCAGATCGCCAGCAATTTTGGCGCGGAACTGATCCACCACGATGGTGGTTTAAGGGAAGCGGTTTCGCGGATCGACACGGTGCTGCCCTCCGTCGACTGCGTCTTCTGCCCAATCGACTGTATCAGTCACGATGCGTGTCTGCGCGTGAAGAGCGGTTGCAAGAAGTTCGGCAAGACTTTCATTCCGCTGCGCAACGGCTCGAAATCCAGTCTAGAGCGCGCGCTGCAGACATTGAATGAAAGGAATACCGACGGATGAGCAGGGACGGTTTCGACAAGAGTGGCATGAGCTCCTTTCACGAGCTTGCACTTCAGCGTGGCGAGGGGCTTCTTCCGGAGCTCGCCGAGGCTTTCATGCAACGCTCGCAAGAAAGTGAAGTGACGAATTGCGAAATCGTCACTTTGCCGGGCTTGCATCAGCGCAAGTCTGGTACCATGTACCACCAGCCAAACCGGGCCTCGGCCCTTGTTATCGACTTTCCCGCGCCGCGATGGCAGCGGAACGCCAACGCGAGATCGTAGCCGTTCCGTCAGTCGTTTTCATGCGGGATTAGAGGAAGTTTCCGCATGAACGCCCATCCAACCGTTGCGACAGCGATCCTCAACGCAGTGCCGATCCTGCCTTCACTCGACTTCAACGAGACGCGCAGCTTCTACGTCGACAACCTCGGCTTCGAGGATGTCGGCCTCGATTGCCTCGACTATCTCGTCGTTCGCCGTGGCGGGATGGAACTGCACTTCTGGCTGAGCGATGATCCGATGCAGTGCCAGAACAGCTCGGTTTTCTTCCGTGCCGATACCCCCGTCGAGATCTACAGGGATTTTTGCGAGCGCGGGATCGAAGCAGTTCGCCCATCGGACACGCGTGGCGGCGAGATGCGGTTCCATGTTCGCGATCCGCACGGAAACCTGCTGATGTTCGCGGGCATGATGCCGGGCGGTTGCGCCCACTGAACCTTTTTCAAGGCTTGGCGCCGGCCGCTTGCATTCCGCTAGAGGTTTAGCGACGGGACGTCAGCATCGATCCGATGGCAAGCACCAGCCAGGACGCAATCAGGGTCATACCGCCAGTCGGGGCGGCCATTGGAAACAGGCCACTGCCGAGGAAATGGCGGGCGACGAGATCGCCGGCAAAGAGCAGGGTGCCTATGATCATGCCGAGTGCCGCCACCGTCGACAGCCTGATCCGTTCACCGGCAAGGGCCAGAGCGAGAAGCGCTGGCGCATGCGCCAGGCAGATCGTCGAAGCGGGCCGTAGCAGGGCCTCGCCACCCGCATGACTCGCGGCGGCCGCAAGGGCAACCCCGGCGGCGCCGAAAAGGCCGGCAGCCAGGCCGGTCCAGCGATGGACCATTGCTTGCGCCATAAGCCTCACTCCTTGTTCTGCATATGAAAAGCCAGCTTTTCGATCGGCGGCCAGATGATCTCCCGCAGCTTCGGGTGCTCGACCGTCTCGTCCAAAGCGCGGCGGAAGCAGAGCAGCCACTCGTCTCGCTCGACAGGCCCGATCTCGGCGACGAAGTGGCGGCGCCGCAGCATGGGGTGCCCGCGCTTCTGCATGTAGATGGGTGGACCGCCGAGGTAACCCGTCAGGTAGTCGTAAAACTTCTCCTCGCTGCCCGACAAGTCCGGTGGATGGACGGCGCGGCAACGCGCCGCTTCGGGCAGGGTGTCCATCAGATCGTAGAAGCGGCGCGCCAGAGCCTTCACGGTCTCGTCGCCACCGATTGCTTCATAGAGGGTAATCGTGTCTTCGCTCATGCTGTCGTCCTCGAATGAGGTCTTTTCGCGCTTTCGCTTCAATGTTGCAACCAGTGTGCCGCTGGCGTGGCAATCCGGCGCAGTTGCGATGCCGCCCTGCAACAAAAGCAGGGGACAGATAGCCTTCGCCGTGCCATAAGGGCGCCGATTTCAAGCAGGCGCCCTCATCCATGATCCGCATCGAAAACATCTCCAAGCAGCTCAGCCATCGCATCCTGTTCATCGAGGCCTCGGCGGCGCTCAATCGTGGCGAGAAGATCGGCCTTGTCGGCCCGAACGGTGCGGGCAAGACCTCGCTCTTCCGGATGATCATCGGCCACGAGCAGCCCGACGAGGGGCAGGTCTCCGTCGACAAGGGTGTGACGATCGGTTATTTCAGCCAGGATGTCGGCGAAATGTCCGGCCGCTCGGCCGTCGCCGAGGTGATGGACGGGGCAGGGCCGGTGAGCGAGGTTGCCGCCGAACTGCGCGAACTCGAAGCCGCCATGGTCGACCCTGATCGCATGGACGAGATGGACGCGATCATCGAGCGCTACGGCGAGGTGCAGGCGCGCTACGAGGAGCTCGACGGCTATGCGCTGGACGGTCGCGCACGCGAAGTGCTGGCCGGTCTCTCCTTCTCGGAAGCCATGATGGACGGCGATGTCGGCGCGCTCTCGGGCGGCTGGAAGATGCGCGTGGCGCTCGCCCGCATCCTGCTCATGCGCCCCGACGTGATGCTGCTCGACGAACCGTCGAACCATCTGGATCTCGAAAGCTTGATATGGCTCGAGCAGTTCCTCAATGGCTACGAAGGCGCACTGCTGATGACCTCGCATGACCGCGAGTTCATGAACCGCATCGTCAACAAGATCATCGAGATCGATGCCGGTCAGCTCAACAGCTATTCCGGCGACTATGTCTTCTATGAGGGGCAGCGTGCCTTGAACGAGAAGCATCAGCAATCGCAATTCGAGCGTCAGCAGGCGATGCTCGCCAAGGAAATCAAGTTCATCGAGCGCTTCAAGGCACGAGCGTCGCATGCCTCCCAGGTGCAGAGCCGGGTGAAGAAGCTCGAAAAGATTGACCGCGTCGAGCCGCCGAAGCGCCGCCAGGTCGTCGCCTTCGAATTCCAGCCGGCGCCGCGTTCGGGCGAAGATGTCGTCAGCGTCAAGAACATCTCCAAGCGCTATGGCGACAAGGTCATCTATGACGGTTTCGACTTCATGGTCCGTCGCCGCGAGCGCTGGTGCATCATGGGCATCAACGGTGCCGGCAAGTCGACGCTTCTGAAGCTGGTGGCCGGCGATTCGAAGCCGGACGAAGGCACTGTCACGATCGGCGCCAGCGTCAAGATGGGCTATTTCGCCCAGCATGCGATGGACGTGCTCGATGGCGAGATGACCATCTTCGAAATGCTGGAAACGACGTTCCCGCGAGCAGGCCAGGCGCCTCTTCGCGCGCTTGCCGGCTGCTTCGGCTTTTCCGGCGACGATATCGACAAGCGGGTGCGGGTTCTCTCCGGTGGCGAGAAGGCGCGCCTCGTCATGGCGATCATGCTGTTCGATCCGCCGAACCTGCTCGTCCTCGACGAGCCGACCAACCACCTCGACCTCGACACCAAGGAAATGCTGATCAAGGCATTGTCGCAGTTCGAAGGCACCATGCTCTTCGTTAGCCACGATCGCCACTTCCTGGCAGCCCTGTCGAACCGCGTTCTCGAGATCACGCCGGAAGGAGTCTTCCAGTATGGTGGAGGTTACACGGAATATGTCGAGCGCACCGGCCACGAGGCGCCGGGCCTCAGGAGCTGAGCTTCAACGTCTATGACGACCTAAAAAAGCCCGAGGTTCGAAACGAACTCCGGGCTTTTTGATATTTGGAAACGGAGTTTGCTCAGGTCGAGTGACCATTGAAGGTCGAGTGCCATTTCCAGGCGGAGCGGATAATGTCGTCGATACCGTGCTTAGGATCCCAGCCGAGGACTTCGCGGGCGAGCGTGTTGCTGGCGACGAGGCCCGGTGGGTCTCCGGGGCGGCGTTCGGTGCGCTTGATCGGCATCGGGCGGCCCGACACGGTTTCGATGGCCGTGATCAGTTCCTTGACGGTCGTGCCGTTGCCGGTGCCGAGGTTGATGGCGATCGTCTCGCCGCCGTTCAGCAGATAGTCAACGGCGCGCACATGGGCGTCGGCGAGATCGTTGACGTGGATATAGTCGCGGATGCAGGTGCCGTCGCGTGTGTCGTAGTCCTCGCCGAAGATCGAGAAAAATTCGCGGCGTCCAAGCGCCGTTTCGATCGCGAGCGGGATGGCATGGGTCTCGGGCGAATGCCATTCGCCGATCCGGCCCTCGAAATCGGCGCCGGCAGCGTTGAAATAGCGCAGCATGACGGAGCGCATGCGACCGCAGAGGTTCAGATCACCCAGTGCCTGTTCGACGATGTGCTTGGTGCGGCCGTAAGGATTGATCGGCTTCTGGCCGTGCTTCTCGTCGAGCGGCAGATATTCCGGCGCACCATAGGTGGCGCAGGTGGAGGAGAAGACGAAGTTGCGGATGTCTGCTTCGCTGAGGGCCTGGAGGAGGCTGAGCGTGCCCGAGACATTGACGTCGTAGAAGTGCTCCGGCTCCTTGAAGGACTGGCCGACCTCGATCAGGCCGGCGAAATGCATGGCCGCCTTCGGCTGGTATTTGGCAAGGACTTCCTTCAGCCGCGCCTTGTCCCTGATGTCGCCCTGTTCGGCCGGACCCCATTTAACGAATTCCGGATGACCCGAGGTGAAGTTGTCGTAGACGACAGGCAGATAGCCGCGCTCGGAGAGGGCGAGGCAGGTGTGGGAGCCGATATAGCCGGCGCCGCCGACAACGAGGATGGGGGTGGCAGTCATTCTGTATTCCCGGTCAGAGCGGCGCGTGGACGAAGGCGGGCATCGCGGCCTCATCCTTCGACTTGGAAAGGAAGAGGCGGGCCGTGTCCAGTGCTTCGCGGATCGTCACATCCATGTCGAGGTACCGATAGGTTGCTAAGCGCCCGACGAATGTGACGGATTTTTCCTCGTTGGCGCGAGCGACGTAGTCGGCGAGCTGTGCCTTCTCCTCGACCAGGCGGATCGGATAATAGGGGATGTCGTTTTCGCCGCAGGCGCGGGAGAATTCGCGGTAGCAGACCGAGCCCTCGTGGCTTTCCCAGGGCGAGAAATGCTTGTGCTCGGTGATGCGGGTATAGGGCACCGAGGCATCGCCGTAGTTCATCACGGCGCAGCCCTGATAGTCGCCCTGATAGCTGAAGCGCTCGAAATCCAGCGTGCGATAGCCGAGGCGGCCGAATTCATAGCCGAAATAGCCGTCGAGCGGGCCGGAATAGAAGAGATGGGCATAGTCGTGCGGCGCGCGCGGGTCGAAATGCCGGCCGAGCGTCACCTTGATCTTCGGATGGTCGAAGATCTTTTCGATCATGTCGGTATAGCCGTTTTCCGGCATGCCCTGGAATTTGTGGAAGAAGTAGTTGTCGTCGTAGTTGAAGCGCACGGGCAGGCGCTTCAAGATCGATGCCGGCAGGTCGGTCGGCGAGCAGCCCCACTGCTTTTCGGTATAGCCCTTGAAGAAGGCTTCATAGAGATCGCGACCGACGAAGCGGAGCGCCTGCTCCTCGAAGGTCTGCGGGTCGGTGATGGTCTTGTCGGCCTGTTCCTCGATGAAGGCGCGCGCCTCTTCCGGGCGGAAGGTCTTGCCGAAGAACTGGTTGATCGTGTGCAGGTTGACCGGCAGGGAATAGACCTGACCCTGGCTCGTGGTCTTCACCCGGTTCTTGTAGGGCAGGAAGGTCTGGTAACCGTTCACATAGTCCCAGACTTCCGCGTCATCGGTATGGAAGATGTGCGGGCCGTAGATGTGGACCATGACGCCGGTGTCGGCATCACGCTCGGTGTGGCAATTGCCGCCGATATGCGGGCGCGTGTCGAAGACCTCGACCTCGAAGCCTGCTTCCGCCAGTTCACGTGCAATGACGGCACCGGACAGACCTGCGCCGACAATTCCAATTTTCTGACCCTGTGCCATCGGCGGATGCTCCTCGATTTCAGGGGCGGGCACGGTTCCAGCCTCGAGGCCTGCCGTGTCTCGCCCAATTGCGGAAAGACCGGCGGTCACCCGCCGGTTGGATCATGGAGCCGTCAGAGCGACAGTTTCTCGCGCATCACGGCGTCGTAGGCTGCAATCAGACGGTTGACGTCGACGCCTTTTTCCTGCGGCCCAAAACTCAGGTGACTGACGGTGAAGTCAGAATAAATGGCGGTGGGTCGCTCAAGGAATGCCGGCAGGTCGACCGTCAGCATCTTCTCGTCGTCACCCTTTGCCAGCGCCATGTGCTGCACGTCGCGGCCCAGCCACGCGATGAAGTTGATCGACTGGCGCTCCTGCCAATCCACGACCTTCGAGGGCAGGGGGAATTCCTTGGTCGACGAAGCGAGGAAGAAATCGTGCAGATTGTTGGCCTTGTCAGGATCGGTCCACAGCGTTCCACCGAAACCGCCCGGCGGTCGTTCGAAATGCCCGAGCGAGGCAGGCAGGGCGCCGGAGACCTGCTGAAAATAGGCGCATACGCCGTTGTTGACGACATTGGCGGAGATGACGAAGTAATGCGGGTTCTTACGGCGATATTCGATGAAGCCGTTGAGGCCGTCGAGATCGACATAGACGATGTCGTCGTCACATTTCAGGAAGAGAGCCTCGGCGAAATCGGGCAGCCGCCTGGCATAATACTGATAGGCCTGGAAATAGGGCATGTTCTCGCCGGGATTGCCGATGTAGCGGCGCACCGGGGCATGCGCATCGGTGAGCTCGAGATCTCCGCCCCAGCCGCCGCGCACCATGACCTCGGCGCCTTCCGGCAGAACAATGTCCGGCCAGCGGCCGACCGTGACGCCGTTGACCATCATGTCGGGGACGCCGTCGCCGTCGATATTGACAACCACCTCATTGCTGCGGCCGGGTGACAGGACGCCTGGGGTCGAGCGGGCCCAGATCGGCTGGCCTTTCGAGCGGTCGAAGTCCTTCAGCTGCTCGCTCGGCAGCTTGCGCAGAACGGATTGGGCATTTCCCCATCCGCCGATGACGATCTCGTAGAACGTTGCCGGATCGTGCCTGGGAACCAGGGCGATGTGCAGGTCGTTGGTGATCCGTGCGCTCATCCGGCTTGCGGCCGTCTTCGTCACGCGACCGCGATGCTGGTAGCCGACATTATCGCCCATATAGCGGACGGGACCGAACTCACGTGTTACCCATTCATGATCCGCCTGCGAGCGGGTGAAATCCCAGATATGCCATTCGTCGATCAGGCCCTGCGCCATGGCCTGACGCACATAGCTGTCCAGGATCTTCATCCTGTGTTCCCGGCCTGCGAATGTGACGAGTATTACTGGTGCCACGCTGTTCCCCCCGCCCATGCGGTTCCTGTTGAGTTGTCGTCAGGCCTTCGGCTGAGGCCAGAGGCGGGTGTCATACGGCACAGGCGCGAAATCATGCCATTGGGCAATACGGTCCCTGTAACGCTTGCGATAGGCGGCCTCGTCCTCGAACTCGACTTCGGCCAGCATCACTTCCGCGCCGACCTCGTAATACATGTCCATGTTGGTGAGGTCCGGAACCGGTGTTTCCCCCTGCTCGCATTCGCCCTGCATCTGCCAGTAGAGCTCTTCGAGACGGCGGACGAGCCCGGGAATGTCGCGCAATGCACAGGTCTCGCGCTTTGCCTGCAATGTGGCGCGGATCCCGGCCAGCGCCGTCTTGTCCTTGGCAAGCGTGACCGCCTTTTTCACATAGTCATCAGGCGAACTGCAGATCAGCTCCGGAACGCCAGCCGACTTCACGATGCTGCTGCAGAAGCGGGAGGCGAAACTGTTGCCCGGGACGGTCAGAACCGGCAGGCCCATGGTGAGGGCATCCGACGCGGTGGAGTGAGCACCATAGGGGAAGGTGTCGAGGAACAGATCCGCGATCGCAATGCGGGCCAGATGGTTCGGGTTCGGCACCTTGGTGGCAAAGTAGATGCGTGCCGGATCGACGCCGGCGGAGGTGGCCAGGTCGCGCAGGCGCTGGTTGACGGCGTCGGAGGCGCCGAGCAGCCACAGAATGCTGCCGGGAGTGGCTGTCAGGATCGCCATCCATCGGGCGAACACGGCCGCGGTTATCTTCTGCATGCCGTTGAAGCAGGCAAAGACAAAGGCGTCTTCCGGCAGGCCAACCTCGGTGCACGTCGGGCGCGGACCGATCACGCGCTTGCGATCGACCGGCTGGTTGCAGGGAATGTGGAGCACCTTCTCGGTGTAATAGAGCTCGCTGCCGGGCGGAATGATCTGCTCGTCGGCGATGATGTATTGGTGAACGGGGCTCGCGATGGTGCCCGGATAGCCGCAGAAGTTCACGATGACGGGGGCCGGGCGGTAGGAGAAGATCTTGGTCCGCGCAAGCTTGGTGTAGCCGTTGACGTCGATCAGGATGTCGATCTGGTCTGCCATGATCTGGCGCGCCGCATCGAGGTCCGACATCGGAGTGATATCGCGCCAGACATCAATGACCGCCTTCATGCGGGTTTGCGTCGCATCATTGGTGCGCGGTTCACCACAATAGTAGGCATAGACCTCGACAGACGACTTGTCGTGAAGTTCCAGGACTTCGCTGAGCGCAAAGCCGACGGCATGGTCGCGCAGGTCGGAGGAGACGTAGCCGATGCGTAGGCGCTGGCCGGTGCCGACCTTGCGGCGTGGCTCGGGCTTGTTGAGATGCGCTGGATCCGGGCGGCCGGCCAGCATCTTGAAGTAGCGGTATGCCTTGGCCATCTGGAACAGCGGATCATCGGCATAGCAGGCGAGCGGCAGCGGTGAGATCGAATCGAGCATCTGGCGCTTGGTGACATGCTCCGAGCCCTGGACCACCGGCCACTTGCACTGATGCTGGCGCACCGAGATCCAGTGCTGACCGGCCTCGGGCTTGTCCGGGCGCAGTTCGATTGCCTGCCAGAGCGCGCTCTCGGCATCCTCAAGGAGACCGGCCCCTTCCATCACGCGCCCGATATGCTGGAGCGCCATGAGGCGATGAACGGACTTGTCGGGCGTGATCTCGGCGGTCGCCTCGACAAAGCTGCGCCATTGCTGGATCGCCTGGGCATTCAGGCCGCAGTCTTCATAGGTGCGTCCGAGATTGATGTGGGCCTGACCCATCAGCGGCGCCGCCTTGAGCGCTGCCTTTAGGGCGTTGATGGCGCCGGCGGTGTCGCCGAGCTGCTTCAGCGTGACCGAGTAGTTGAAGAAGGCGAGATGGAGCAGCGGGCTCTGGTCATTGAAGGCCGTCCAGGTCTTGTAGAGTTCCGCGGCATGGGCGAACTGTCCCGAGGCGCCGAGCTGCTCGGCCATTTGCAGGACCTCGAGAAGCGACATCTTCTGGCGCCGGGCCTTGTCGATGGCGGTTGCGAGCTGAGCGTTCTGCTCCGGGGCGAAGGGGGTCTGTATCACCATCGACATCACATCTCTCGGTGGCCCTGAAGGCCGGGTTTCGTTCGCGCGCAGCGGCGTTTCGTCAAACTGGTATTCGCCCTAGCTTGCTTTGGGCTTGCGCAAGCGGGGGTGAAACCCTCCTGCGAGGGACACGTCAGTCGTTTACCCCGCCTTAAGGTTGAATTCAGTCTCTCCTCCTGCGTGTTTGTTCAGGGATTCATTATTGTTTATGTTCGAATCGATTAATCAAAAATTAGAGGATGAACCCTAATCATCCGAGTGAGACTACTCTAACCGCGTCCCGTCGAATCGATGACGGTTGGAGTCCGGGGCAAGTGACCGAAGCCGGTTCGCCTGCCTTTCTAAGGTGTGGGAAGCAGAGATCATCTCTGCTGCATGATGCCCTCTCCAACGCCAGGCTCGGTCGAGCCATGTTTCCAAAACTTTTCGTCCGTGAGGACACCATGTGGAAGGCGCCGTGTCGGCGCACATGCATGGAAAGAAGCCACCCAGGGGGCAGGATGCGCCCGGGGTCGTGACGGTGAGGCACCTGACGTGCTTCCCCCGACCGGTGGCAAAGGAATGCAACGGCCAACCGCTAACGTTGAAGGCGCGCGTCAATGACATCGATTATTTCATCTCTGAGCATCACCCAGATCAAGTCGCTGAATACTGCGACGATTGCTTCCTTCACGAGTGACGACGTTGCTGCGCTGAGCTCTGCCCAGGTTGCCGCGCTCTCGTCAACACAGATCTCGGCCCTCCAGACCGACGACTTCGACCAGCTCGACTCCACCCAGCTCGGCGCGATTTCGAGTGCTGCCATCCGCGGCCTCACGGTTGACCAGCTGGCTGTCATCGATAGCGCCAAGATGGTGGCGCTCAGCAGCCGCCAGCTGGGTGCGCTGACCTCCGCACAGGTAACCGCGCTGACCTCCGACCAGTTTGACGCACTGTCGACTGCACAGCTTGCCTCCCTCGGCAGCCTCGGCCTTGCCGGACTTGAGACCGACGACATCGCGACGCTGACTTCCGCAGAGCTCTCCATCATCAGCACCCGCGCGCTCGCCGGCCTGTCGACGGCAAACTTCGCTGCTCTCGACTCCACGCAGCTTTCCGGACTGACCACCGGTCAGATCGCATCGCTGTCGACCGCCGCGATCGCCACCCTGACCACGGACCAGATCGACGGTCTGACCTCGCTGCAGATCTCGGCGCTGACCTCGCGCCAGGTTACCGCGCTGTCGACCGATGGCCTCGCCTCCTTCTCAACTGACCAAGTCGTCGCTTTGGACAGCCGGGCGGTCGCCGCTCTCAAGTCGGCCCAGGTTGCCGCCCTGACGACCGATCAGATCGATGTTCTTACCACCGGCCAGCTGGCCGCACTGACGTCCACTGCCGTCGCTGGTCTCGGTACAGACGACGTGGCTGTCATTTCCTCGGATGGCATCGCCGCTCTCAACTCCCGGACACTTGCCGCCCTGTCGACCGCGAATTTTGCGGCCCTTGGCAGCGATCAGCTTGCTGGTCTGACTTCTGCGAAGATCGCAGGCCTCACGGCCGCACAAATCGGAGTTCTGAGCTCTGACCAGGCTGATGGCCTGACTTCTGGACAGATCGCGGGCCTTACCAGCGCGCAGATGAGCGCGATGACCTCGGATACGCTGGCATCGCTGACGACCGACCAGGTTGGTGCCCTCAGCAGCCGCGCCATCGGCGTCCTTAACTCCGACAAGGTCGCCGCGCTCAGCAGCGATCAGGTCGCAGCGCTGTCGACGACCCAGATCGCCGCGCTTAGCTCTGCCGCCGTCAAGGGGCTGGAGACGGAAGACCTCGCGACCTTCTCCTCGACGGAACTTGCTGCACTCAACTCCCGTTCTCTCGCAGCGCTGTCCACAGACAACATTGCAAGCCTCACCTCTGACCAGCTGACGGCGCTCTCGACCGGCCAGATCGCTTCGCTGACCACAGCCCAGATGGCTGTGTTCGACAGTGACCAGATCGATGGGCTCAGCACCGCTCAGGTCGCCGCACTGACATCGGCGCAGGTCATTGCGCTCGGTTCCGACAATGTGGCCTCGCTGTCGACCGATCAGGTTGCCGCATTGAGCAGCCGCGCCGTGGGTGCCCTGACCTCTGCCCAGCTCGATGCCATGTCGAGCGACCAGATCGAGGCCCTCGGATCTGCGCAGATCGCGGCACTGTCTTCTGCCGATCTGCTGGCACTTTCCTCTGAAGATATCGGCACCTTCACCACTGCCGAATTCTCGATCATCAGTTCGGCAGCGATCCGCGGTATTTCCACCGCAGTCATCGGCGACCTCTCGACCGATCTGATCGCAGCCATGAATACCCGTGCGGTTGCAGCACTTTCGTCCGCCCAGGTCGCCGCGATGACCTCGGATCAGGTCGCTGCTCTCAGCACCGGCCAGCTGGCTGCCCTGACATCGAGCTCGGTCGCTGCCCTCGAAAGCGAGGACGTCGCAACCTTCACCTCCACCGAACTCGCTACCCTGCAGTCGCGCTCGCTGGCAGCCCTGTCGAGCGCCAACTTCGCGACACTCACCTCCGACCAGATCATTGGCCTGACAACGGCCCAGATCTCGGCCCTGTCAACCATGCTCGTCGGTTCGCTCACCAGCGACCAGATCGACGGCCTGACGACGACCCAGGTCGCAACGCTGTCGTCTTCGCAGCTTGCCTCCATCAACACGGCCGGCGTCGCGTCGATGTCCACCGATCAGGTTGCGGCCCTCAGCACCCGTGCCATCGCCTCGATCAAGTCCGATCAGCTCGCGGTCCTGACCTCCGACCAGTTTGCCGCGCTCAGCACCGGCCAGCTCGCGGCCCTGACGTCGTCGGCGATCCGCGGACTGAATTCAGACGCCATCGGTACCCTCACCTCGACGGAACTCGCGGTCATCAATTCCCGTGCGATCGCCGCCATCTCAACCGACAATCTGGCGCTGATTACCTCGGACCAGATCGCCGGCCTGACATCCGGTCAGGTGGCCTCCCTCACGTCAACCCAGGTCGGTGCCCTCAGCACTGACCAGATCGATGGCCTGACGACGTCTCAGGTGGCTACGCTAAGCAGCTCCCAGATCCGCTCACTTGATACGGACTCGGTCGCTTCGCTCTCGACGGATCAGGTGGCTGCTCTCAGCACCCGGGCCATCGGCAGCCTGTCCTCTGCACAGCTCTCGGTTCTCGACTCCGATCAGTTCGCGGCACTTGGAACCGGCCAGCTTGCGGCTCTCACTTCCACCGCGATCATCGGCCTTGACAGTTCCGCTATCGACACCCTGACCTCTACAGAGCTCGGCGTACTGAACTCCAGAGCCCTGGCGGCGCTGACCACCGACAACTTCGCGCTGCTCGACTCCGACCAGCTCGGTGGTCTGACGACCGGTCAGGTCACTGCGCTCACCACCGCGCAGGTCCAGAGCCTGGTCAGCGATCAGCTCGATGGCCTGACCACCGCCCTGGTGGCCATGCTCTCCAGTTCGCAGGTGCGGGCTCTGACAACCGACGCCCTGGCTTCGCTGTCGACCGACCAGGTTGCCTCGCTTAACACCCGCGCCGTCGGTGCCCTCGGCTCTGATGCGGTCGCTGCGCTCTCGTCCGACCAGATCGGCGTGCTCAGCACCGCTCAGCTCGCGGCTCTGACAAGCGCCGCAGTTGCCGGTCTTGCCACCGAAGACATCGCGGCTCTGGCATCCACGGACCTTGCCGCCATGAACTCGCGGGCCATCGCGGCCCTGTCGACCGACAATGTTGCCGCCCTCGACTCGGTCCAGCTCGGTGGCCTGACCACCGCGCAGGTCGCATCGCTGACCACGAGCCAACTGTCGGTCCTCGACTCCGACCAACTCGATGGTCTGACGACGGCACAGGCGGCCGTTCTGAGCTCCAGCCAGATCCTCGGTATCAGCAGCGATAACATCGCCTCGCTGTCGACGGATCAGGTGGCAGCCCTCAACTCCCGCGCCATCGGTGCCCTGACTTCGGCGCAGCTGGATGCAATGAGCACCGATCAGGTCGAGGCTCTCACCTCGGGCCAGATCGCCGCACTGAGCTCCGCTGACCTGGCTGCACTGTCGTCCGACGACATTGCGACCTTCTCGACCGCCGAAATTGCGGTGATCGGCTCGGCTGCGATCTCCGGCCTCTCCACGGATGCCGTCGCCGGCCTCGACACCGACCAGATTGCGGCCATCTCCAGCCGCGCGGTTGGCGCCCTGAGCTCTGCCCAGGTGGGAGCACTCGATACCGACCAGATCGCGGCCCTCTCGACGGCGCAACTCTCGCAGCTCAGCTCTGCTGCGGTTGCCGGTCTCGCCACTGAGGATATTGCCACGCTCGACTCCTCTGAGCTCGCCGTCCTGCAGACACGTACCCTGGCTGCGCTCAGCACCGACAACTTCGCTGCACTCGACTCGACCCAGCTGTCGGGTCTGACGACCGGCCAGGTTGCGGCACTGACCACCGCCCAGGTATCCCTGCTTGACAGCGACACGGTGGCCGGCCTCACGTCCACCCAGATTGCCGCGATGAACTCAAGGCAGGTAGCGGCTCTGTCGACCGATGCGCTGGCCGCGCTGACGTCGCTGCAGCTTCCGGGTCTGTCGACCTCTGGTGTCGCCAGCCTGAACTCCGACCAGATCGAAGCGATGACATCTGATCAGTTCGACTATCTGACGACCGCTCAGATCGGGGCGATCAGCTCTGCTGGTGTCGCCGGCCTGACGACCGAAGATATCGCGACCTTCGCACCGACCGATCTTGCGGCTGTCAACACCCGAGCGCTGGCTGCCCTGTCCACGGACAACTTCGATTACCTCGACTCGACCCAGCTCGCCGGGATGACCACCGCTCAGGTGGCCGCCCTGACGACTGCCCAGATCGGGGTTCTGACCACGGATGACATCGACGGTCTGACCACACTTCAGGTGAGTGCCCTGACCACGGCGCAGATCAGTGCCATGTCCACCGACAACCTGGCTTCGTTCTCTACGGATCAGATTGCCGCGCTTGGCACCCGGATCTTCGCCAGCCTGAGTTCCGGGCAGGTGACGGCCCTGAGCACCGACCAGATCGGTGTATTGTCGAGCGGCCAGCTTGCGGCGCTCAGCACGTCGGCCATCGGCGGCCTCGAAACCGAGGATATGGCGACCTTCTCCTCGACCGAACTCAGTGTTCTGAGCACCCGGACGATCGCGGCATTGTCGACCGACAACTTCGCGGAACTGACGTCGGATCAGTTGACCGGGCTTAGCGCCACCCAGGTGGCCGCCATCACGACTGGCCAGGTTGGTGCGCTGACTTCGGACCAGATCGACGGTCTCTCGACGACCCAGATCGCAGCCCTGTCATCGAGCCAGATCCGCTCGCTTTCGACAGACAACCTCGCCTCGTTCACCACCGACCAGGTGGCGGCCCTGAGCAGCCGTGCGATTGCGGCCCTCTCGACCGACCAGCTGGTGGCGATGACCACCGACCAGATCGAAGCTCTGTCTTCGACCCAGGTGGCGGCTCTGACCTCGGCGGCAATCGATGCCCTGGCCAGCGAAGACCTGGCGGAGTTCTCGACCGAGGACATCGCAGCGATCAACACCGCTGCCCTTGCCGGCCTGTCGACCCAGGACATCGACGACCTGACCAGCGACCAGCTGCAGGCGCTTACCTCGACGCAGATCCAGGCGTTGGACGACGATCAGGTTGCTGCGGTCATCGCAGCCTACCAGTCGCTCTGATAAGGGGAGGCGCGGGTCGCGCCTCATCCAGACACGAACCGGAAAGCCCCGCCCTTGCAGGCGGGGCTTTTCTGTTTTCTCTGATCGCCATAGGGCGTAGCTTGAGCAAGCCGCGTTTACGATCCGGCGCCCGCATTCGGGGAGCGGCAACTGCTGCCGTTGCCATCGATGGATGTGTATCCACCGGCACGATAGCGTCTGCACCTTGACAGGGACCTGGGAGTTTGGACTTTCCGCAACTCAAGGTGCAGTTCAGAGAGCACCGCAATGCGCCCCGTCTGATCGACTTGGGCGGCTTCTTGGTCAGGAAAGGATCCCATATGCCCCATCTCTCGATTGAGTTCTCCGAGGGGCTCGAGCGGAACTACGACATGCAATTGGTCTGCGAGACGTTGTTCACGGAACTTTCCGACGGCACAGTTTTTGAAGCCGCCGACATTAAAGTTCGGGCCAAGCCAGTGGCCTATTTTTACATTGGCACAAACCCACAGACCTTTGTACATGCTACCCTCCTACTCATGGAAGGTCGCGATGAAGCGACGCGTACAACGCTGAACCGGACGATCATTGAGACGCTGCGTGAGCTTCTTCCAGACGTAGGCAGCATCACAGTGCAAGATCTGGAAATTGCACGGGCCACCTATCTCAAGAATCTGGCCTAGGCACTGTCGCACACGTTTGACTGCTTTCGACCACGCCGGTTTCGCCCGGCAAATGAACAGGATGCTGACAGTTCCAGACCGGGAGCAAGGTGGACGGTTGGGGCCGAGAAAATACCCCGCCGCCCTTGTCGTGTGGCCGGCGGGGTTGTTGTGGTGTTGTCTGCTCTGGCGCTGCTGTTCCTCAAGCGTGCTGCCGCTTAGTCCTCATGTGCGGACCTTTGCCGCGTCGCGGGCGAGGGCCTCTGACGTGGCGCTGCTTCGATACCACACGGTGATGAAGGACGAGGTGATCACGATGAACAGGCTGTAGAGGATGGGAATGAACAGCACTTCCTGCTGCTGTGTGCCGGTGAAGGAGAGCGTCACGATCAGCGCGGCCAGCGGGCCGTTCTGGATGCCGGTTTCGAGGCTGATGGTGCGGGCGCGGTTGCTGTCCTGGCGCAGGCCGCGGGCGAGCCAGTAGCCAAGCAGCATGCCTGTCAGGCCAATCCCGATTGCGGCGATATAGACGGGGAACGGCGTGTCGAGCAGCATCTGGTAATTGCGCGGGACCCAGGAGCCGATCAGGAACAGGATGACGACAACGCCGAGCATCGAGCCGATCATCTCGATCGTCGCGCCGGCATTGGCATTCATCTTGCGCAGGAACATGCCGAGCACGGTCGGGACGAGCAGAACCACGAGCACCTGGGCGACATTGCCTGCCGGGATCACATAGTCGCCGCCAAGTCCTGCCAGTCCGCTGTAGAAGCTGAGCAGGAACGGGACCATGACGACGGCGACAAGCGTCGAGACCGTTGTCATCATGATTGACAGCGCCAGCACGCCCTTCGAGAAATAGGTGAAGATGTTGCTGGTCGTGCCACCCGGCATGCAGGCGATCAGGATCAGGCCGGCCGCCATTCCAGCGGGAAGGCCGAGGACGACCGCCAGAGCGTAGCCCAGAAATGGCATGATCATATACTGGCTCAAAAGGCCGACCAGAATACCCTTCGGCTTGCGGAAGGCGATGAAGAAGTCGCGCCAGGTCATCGAGGCGCCCATGCCGAGCATGATCACCATCATCATGATGCCGAGCAGGGTGGTTTCAAGTTCCGTCAACATGTGGGTCTGCCCTCGCTCACTTCTTGAATTCGACCAGCACTTCGGCCTTCAGATCCTTGCGCAGGATCTTGCCGATCGGCGTCTTGGGGAGGGCGTCTCGGAAGACGATGGATTTCGGCACCTTGTAGTCGCTGAGGACAGTCCGGCAGTGGGCGCGGATTGCGTCCTCGGTCAGGTCTCCTTCGTGATCGGGGTTCTTCACGACATAGGCACGCACGGCCTCGCCGGTCTTGGCGTCGGGGATGGCGATGACGGCTGCTTCGAGCACCGCGTCCATCTTGGCCAGCGCGTCTTCCACCTCGTTGGGATAGACGTTGAAGCCCGAGACGAGGACGAGGTCTTTCTTGCGGTCGACGATCTTCAGGAAGCCCTGATCGTCCATCACGGCGATGTCGCCAGTGGCGAACCAGCCGTTCTGCAAGGCGCTTGCGCTCTCCTCCGGACGTTGCCAGTAGCCGAGCATGACTTGACGTCCTCGGACCAGAAGCTCGCCCGGTTCGCCTGCTGCGACCTGCTTGCCGTCGCCATCCACCAGGATGACGTCACAGCCCGGTACCGGGATGCCGATGCTGCCTGGCTTGGCGCGGTCGTCCAGCGGATTGAAGCTGACGAGCGGTGAGGTCTCGCTCAGGCCGTAGCCTTCTGCAACAGGGGTTCCGGTCATCACCCGCCAGCGCGTGGCGACCGCCTCGTGCAGCGCCGTGCCGCCGGCAATCGCGGCCCGCAGCTTCTTCGGCGGATAGGCCGCAAACCATTCCTCGTTCATCAGGCCGTTGAACAGCGTGTTGACGCCGGTGATCCAGGTGATCGGATAGTTTTCGATGGCGCGCTGGAGGTTCTGCACCGGGCGTGGCGAGGGGATGAGGATGTTGCGCGCGCCAAGCTCGAAAAAGGTCACCAGGTTCGCGGTGAAGGCGAAGATATGGTAGAGTGGCAGGGCGGTCAGCACCTGGTCTTCGCTGCTCATGACGCCGCCGGAGACGGCGCGCACCTGGTCGAGATTGGTCAGGATATTGCCATGGGTCAGCATGGCGCCCTTGGCGACGCCGGTTGTTCCGCCGGTATATTGCAGGAGTGCGAGATCATCCGGACCAGAGGCTGCCCACATCGCCTTCACATCCGCCCCGTGGGCGCGTCCCTTGGCAAGCGCATCCTTGATTTTCAGCACGGGAACGCCCAGCGACGGGATCGGCGGCAGAACCTTGTTCCAGAGCTTCTGAACGCCCCGGATGATCACTTCCGGCAGCTTGGGGAAGAATTCGGGCACGCCTGCCAGCACCACGGTCTGGATGCCGGTCTTCGGCACGACTTCGGCCAGCTTGTCGGCGAACATGTCAACGATCACGAGCGCCTTGGCTCCGGAATCGTTGAACTGGTGGATCATCTCGCTCGGCGTGTAGAGCGGATTGGTGTTGACGAGAATGCAGCCGGCCTTGAACACGCCAAAGGCGACGACAGGGTAGGGCAGGCCGTTGGGCAGCTGTACGGCGACTCGGTCGCCGGCGCGCAGGCCGCAATCATGGTGCAGAAAGGCGGCAAACGCATCCGACATCTCGCCGATCTGGGCATAGGTCAGGCTGCCGTTCATTCCGTTTGGCACGACGCAGGTGAAGGCCTTGCGCGAACTGTTTGCGGAACAGGATTGATCCACGAGATCGGCAATGCTCCTGTAGCGCAGCTTGCCCAGATCCTGCGGAATTGTTGTCCCGTAAGACGCCAGCCACGGTCGTGGCGGCGTGAAGATGTGTTCCATGTCGTCTCCCCCCAAGAGCGCTCTTCGGCGCTTCACCGTTCCGGGCCTCGGACACAACTGCGATTCCAGGACCCGCCGAACGTGTGGAGGATGGAATTGTCCTTGGTCAAAGTCCAGCGATTTCGGGGGCTTGCGGGGGCGTCATCGCCGGGAGGCCCCGTCCGTCGATGCGAAATCCCATCACGTCCGCGTTATCGGAGGTCCGGGATGTCAGAGACTGAGATATCGCGCCGATTACCGGCAATATCCGAATCGCGACTTGCGCACACAAGACAGTCAATCGGATTGAAGACTTCAGAGGATGGCGCACCTGGAGGGAGAGAATTTGAACTCTCTCTTCGATACCCTTGAGGAATGGGAACGCCATCTCGCACAGTTAGACTTTAAAAGTCTGAGGTGCGACGATGACGAATTCGCACCGTGATTTCAATAAGGTATCTAAGGGGCAAGCGCCTGCGCCGTTCTCGCTGCGCCTGACGTTCGAAGAGCGAGCGAAGCTGGAAGCCGCCGCGAACGGCGTGCCGCTCGGCGCGTATATCAAGGCCATGCTGTTTGACGGCGATCTGGCAAAGGTCCGCCGCCGCAATACGAACCCCGTTGAAGACCATCAGGCGTTGGCGCGCGTTCTCTCTGCGCTCGGGCGCTCGCGACTATCGTCCAATCTGAACCAGCTTGCGCGTGCGGTGAATACCTGAACAAGAAACCCCCGAAGGCGCGGAGACCTTTATGCGAGACTTGCGCGATTACGGTATGAAATCGGACTATCCGGCTCCAGACTTCGCCCTTGGGGAAACCGTCACGCTCTCGTCCAACGTGCTCGGATGCCGGATCGAGTTAGCTTGCGCCAACAATCTTGTCTCCATCGGCATTGGCGAGGCTGTCCTCGGGTCACTGGAAGCCTTGCTTGCGACCAGTCTCGATCATCGCATCTTGCCTCAGGTGGATCACCTGCAACTGCGGGTTACGCCGTCCGACGCCGTAGGCCTCTGCCCCGTTCTGACGTTTGCCGATATTGAAGGCGAGCCCATTGGCACGATCACGCATCGCATGGTCATGGAATACAAGACTAAAGAGGATGCGCTATCGTTTCCGCATTGGATGAGGGATGCCGTTCTCGAAATTTTCCTTCGCTTCGCAGCGCCTCAGGATGCCGAGACGTGGGGTAAAGCGCTGTTCGAAGATGAACGCGCCCTAGAGCGCGCGCTGACTTTCTCGAACGTTCCTACCATGCTCGGTAACCTGCACGGTGATCGCGCGCAGCTTTCGCTCGCTGATTGGATCGATCCTACCGACCCCGCCTATGAGGTTAAACGCACGGAAGAATGGCCCCCCTCGCCAGCTTTGGAGGCGTTCAAGTCGTTTGGCAACACACAGCGCGGCGAAGGCCTTGCGCCCAAAGAAATGCGCGATGCAGTCAAAGGCAAGCATTCGAAGACGCGCTGGATCTCGCCCATCGATACGCAGAAGTGGGACAAAGCGAGATGGAACGGCACACTATTCATGTGGTCCCCGCCCGGCCCCGATATGCCGCCTCCCATGCTGGGACTCGCGTACGAGAATCCTTCGGCTGCAAAAGACATCTTCAAGTCATGGCGTAAGCGGTACGGCGATGACGATGTCAAAGACGATCTCAAAATTACGATCGTTCGCGGCATATCACGTGATAATCCCGCTGCTTATGCCGTGATGGTGAGCCAAAATCCAGACAATGTTCCCATATCGGAGGGGAACATTATAGGATTTGTGTCACGCATTAATCGCATGTACCCGAGTTCGACGGAGAACCTTGATCGGTTCCTTGCAGACTATGCGCGGCACGGTCGATATGTGCTGTTTCCTGCCCACTTGCCAAACAAGCTGGCGCAGCCCAAACCTATTTTCGACCTGCCTATCGGCAAGCACAGTCTGACAGTCGTCAACGCCTGGGAAATAACCACCAACGATATGACAGCCTCGGTCTTGGATTTGGATGAGCTTCCGTTTATTCCAGCGGACCAGCCGAACGCTCCCGTTCTCAAGACGCTGGAATGGTTGAAAGCCTTACGCTCTGGGCGAATTTGAGACATTTCGGTCATTCGTCCCTGGCAGTGTCCACTTCCTCGCTCAGTCTATTGGCCTGCCAACGGACAAAGATTTAAGGATCGTGGGTAACCCCTTGCCGCCCTGTTGAACACATCGCACGGATAGCCGCCAAAATGCGCCAAGCATTTGGGCGACCATAGTTTGATGATGGGGATTTCGATTTCGTGCATAGATGTCCTCCTCTATTCGGGTTTGTTTGTCTCCGGCCATTCAAGGCCATATTCCACGAAAGCCCGGCGCAGGGTCATGTGCGAAACATCGAAATGCGCGGCCACCTCCTCGAAGCTCATTTCCTCCAGCAGCAGCATTTCGAAGGCTTCGCGGGTTTGGGCTTCGTCCAGCTTGCGGGGGCGGCCAAGGGTTTTGCCGCGTTGCTGTGCGGCCTTCAGGCCCGCAATGGTGTTCTCGGCGATGATCTCGCGCTGGAATTCATCGAAGGCGGCGATGATGTGAAAGAACAGGCGGCCCGCCGGGGTCGTCGTGTCGATAGCCTGGTCAAGAATTTTCAGGCCGATCTGGTGAGCCTGTAGGAAGTCGCTGACGGCAATGATGTGCCTGACCGAACGGGCTAGCCGCGACAACCGCCACACCACCAACGTATCGCCGGGGTTTAGTGCTTGCAGCGCGGCCTCCAGCTTGGGCCGCTCCAGATTGCGCCCGGACGCGCTTTCGACAAAGATGGGGTCGCAGCCCTGGTTTTTCAGCGCATCGATCTGCATATTCGGGTTCTGGTCGCGGGTGGATACACGGGCATAGCCGATCAAGCGCCCGGTTTCTGAGGCTGTCATGCATTTTCCTGCTTCACAAAAACGAAGGTTTTTGTGAACTCCACATGACGTGCCTTTCTTCAAAATCCGATGAGGGAAAGCGCCAGGCTTCCCGGTTGAAACAAGCATATTTTCCGTTATTATTTTTCGTAATTATGGTTTAACAAAAACCTTCGTTATTGTTATCCGAGTTCGCGAAGTCTATTTCAACTATTTATGTCGCTTTGCTGATTTCATCCTCGACTTCTTTTGCCGAAGATAAGGGCGCTTACTTTCAGAAGCTGGATGAAACCGCACAGAGAGCGCTTGTAAGCAATTCGGTCGGCATGACACTGACTATTGCCTCCGAGACGGACAAGAATCTGATGCGCTGTATTGTTGATTGGTATGGAACGGGAGAGAAAAAGCGCTCTCAGCAAAATGTGGTCCTTGATCTTATCCGCCAGCATCAAGATTTTTGGCCAGAGTCAGTAATACTTGCCCATATTCAGAAAATTTGCGGAAAATTCCCTTCACGAGGAGGATGATTGCTAAATTTGAGGCAAGGTAATCGATAAACTCTGCGTGGAAGTAGGTTCGTATGTTGGGAGGCTATCGGACTTAAGCGCTGCCAGATCGTCAGCAATGCCAGCTTTTATGTCATCTAGGCCCTGCATTTCAGTTTCGATACCTTCGCTTGTAGTCGGATTGGCGGTATCATCGTGGCGCTCGGCGGACTCGCCGACTGCGATGTCGGCGTGATCCAGTTTTTGTTCCAGACGATCCGCACGGCCTGCGCGATCATCGTTGCGCTGGCTTTCCGATAGACGCGCGCTGTCCTCGCGCCAGATGATATCCTGCGCGTCAGGATTTTCCGACAATGTTCCATCGCGGTTATAGGCGCGGTCGTCATCGCCCCGGTAAACAAGCGTGCCATCCGGCAGGCGCATGGCGCGGGCGTCGATGTCCAATCGTTCGGCCTCGATGCTGGCGCGGAATTTGGCAAGCTGGTCTCTGGCGTCATCCAGAAACTGGCGGGTTTCATTCAGCTTCTTGCCCCAATCTTCGTACAGTTTTGCGTAAACCGGATCGCTCATCAGGGCCATGAAGCGGCTCATCTCCGCTTCGCGTTCCTTGCGGCGGGCTTTCTCGGAATTGGGGTGATTGCTCTCACCATTCAGGAAGCGTTCAATCCGGCCAACGTCGCGTCCTGCGGTTTCGTTCTGGAGATCGTCGAAGTCCTGCTGAGCGCGCTTTTGCGCCTCACTGCCAGATACCGCATTGAACTCCAGAGAATACACCATCCATTCCCGTTTCATTATTGTTTTTAATATTTTACCGTATTTCGGGATGGGAGTGCAAATTTGCCTTCGGCTCCTGTTCGCAGATTACGTGCGCATGCCGATTGCTCGATTTTTCGAGGTTAGTCTGATCTCCTGGCAAACAAGATTTTAAGCGGCACATGAACCGGACATTCATACGCGGATTTTTTAGCTGTCAATTTATCTAACATATTGGTATCATGTGTTTATGAGTGACAATAAACCGGACATTGAAGCGGACATAAAAGCGGCAGAAGATCGCGGTGAATCTATCGGATTGATGGAGCCTATGACGATTGCCGAGGGCAGCAAGCACACCGGGCCGCTTCTCGATCTGGCGATGGAGCTGACGGCCGCCTCTGCTGGATTGAAGCGCAGCCTTCCTGCCGAAATCGCCACGGCGCTTTCCGATCTCGTGCGTTCGATGAATTGCTATTACAGCAACCTGATCGAAGGTCACGATACACACCCGGTCGATATCGAGCGGGCGCTTAAGAATGATTATAGCACCGATCCGCAGAAGAGAAACCTTCAGCTTGAAGCCAAGGCGCATATCGAGGTGCAGCGCTGGATTGATTATGGCGGCATAACCGGTCGCGTCACGGCGCAGGATACCATTTTGGAAATCCATAGGCGTTTTGGCGAATTGTTGCCGGACGAACTTCTGATCGTGACCAATCCCGACACGGGCGAGCAAATTCGCATGGTGCCGGGCGCGCTGCGCACGCGCGATGTGAAGGTCGGGCGTCATATCGCGATCAGCCCCGGCGCTATCCCCCGTTTCCTAAGCCGTTTTGATGGGGCCTACAAGATGCTGGGGCGCTCACAAAAGCTGCTTGCCGTCGCGGCGGCTCACCATCGGCTGGCCTGGATTCACCCGTTTTTGGATGGCAATGGCCGCGTCATTCGCTTGATGTCTTACGCCATGCTTCGGGAATTATTGGATACGGGCGGTATCTGGTCGGTTGCGCGCGGTCTGGCGCGCAGCGAAGCGGATTATAAGGCGCATTTGATGGCGTGTGATGAACCACGGCGCGGCGATCTCGACGGGCGCGGAACGCTGAGCGAAACGGCGCTTGCTGACTTCACGCGTTTCTTCCTGGAAACGTGCCTGGATCAGGTGCGTTTCATGGAAGAGCTTATCGAGCCGGAGCGCTTGCGCAGCCGTATTCTGCTCTGGGCGGAAGAGGAAATCAGGCTCGGCAATCTACCCGCCAAATCAACGAATGTCTTAGAGGCACTGCTTTATCGTGGCAGCCTTCCGCGCGGTGATGTTGCCGATATCGTGGGCGCGGGGGATCGGCAAGCGCGGCGCATTGTGTCTGCCTTGGCCGAGTATGAGGTGATCGTCTCGGAAAGCTCGCGCGCGCCGCTCAAGCTGGCGTTTCCGGCCAAGCTGGCTTCGCGCTGGATGCCGGGACTTTTTCCGGAAAAGCGATAGCGGCGGGAAGGCAAAAGGGCATCTATTGATGTCCTTTTTGCGTCAATCTGGATATTGATCCATATCCCCACGGCCTCAATGGCACCGATAAATCAGCCGTTCTCCGGCAATTTCGGTTTCGGTGTAGTCCATAGACAGATCGCGGGCGATGGCGTCATAGTCGATGTAATGCGCGAGGTGATCGGGGATTTCCCCGAACAGGCCATCATCTACGAAACGTTCGGCCAGCGCTTTCATCGAGTCCTCTTCGTAAATATCTACGTCAAAATCATCGGGATCGATAGTGGCCGGATCGAAACGGTACGCACGTTGGAGAACGCTATACGAAATTTCTGTAGTGTCTTTCGTGATTGATCGTTTTGGTGATGAAATTGCAGCTCGGTACTTGGCGCATGATGTTGTGAGCATGCGCGATTCAATCGTGAATGAGTATCGCCACGAGGGAAAAACATACGACCCTGATAAACTTAAGGGATATCTAAAGGAAGCCGAAGATAGCTATCAGCAAGCAATTGCAGAGTTCGGTAAGAGTTTTGCAGGGTCGTATGGCTGGGCCGCTCATAATCTGGGCCTAAAAAGCCCGCGCTTTCAGGACCTGGAGAAGGCTGTCGATTGGGATTCGCTCCCGCCGAATTATAAATGGTCCAGCTTCAGTCGGATGGATTCGAGTGTCCTCGCTAGGGTGGACAAGATCCTCAAGCAGCAGCTTGAGCGGGCAACAACAATCCTCGAAAGGCATCGTCAAGCGTGCGAGAGACTTGTTGATGGACTGGTTGCCGGGTTTGAGCTGTCAGGCGAAGAGGTCTTGACTGCACTGAACAGCAAGACTGAAACTGCGCGGAGGTCACTAAGATCTGGCTAGCGGGAGAATGGCCAGACTGAAATGCTTCAGCGTCCGAAGATCCAACCTAGTATCCCGCGCCGCCTCCTCGGGGGGTGGCGCGGACGACGAACTTGCGTTATCGGTTGTTCCAAGTGCATGGTTGAATAGCTGATCCTTCAGTTCCTGCGGCTCGTCTTTTTATCCGCTTTAATCCTACTGACATCTGACCCCAGCTTTTGTTTTGATGCCTGCCGCCAACCCCTCAAGTCCTTTCACACTATGGTCGCGCATTCGACTTGGTTGTTCACAGCATCTTTCCTGACCGCAGCGAGTCCAGCTCCCGTTTTCAAGATCATCCTCTGTGGCGGAGTAACCGTTCACGAGTGCGTCGTTCACCGACCTTGATGCGCTTGACCCCGGCTGGCCGGAAACCGTGTTTTGCGAGAGCCTTGGCAAACGAGGGCTTTCTGCGTCGAAAGATATCCATGAGGCGGGATAATTCACCGGCCATTTGGCAGTCTCCTTGTAAAAGACGAGAAACGGACATCCGCGACCCAAACGCCGACAATATCCTGGTGGCGTTGTCTTTCAAGGTCCGGAGTGCTCCGGTGGCCATCAAGCTTCCTCCAATCAATCCAATGGCTTATTCACACACGACTCCAATCTTATCCCTAGGGAAATCTGGCGATGCGATGTCGTGATTTCTTTCATCGCATCTGCATACCTCGCATGATCGATGCGCTGCCTTCAGGGACTCAGTCCTGCGCCAGATATTTCTTGTCTAGACTGTGTCCTGGCATCAGCGGCGCAGGTACGCTCAATTCTAAGTATTAATCGGTTACCTCTGCTAATTTTGATTTATATATTTTGACTCGTGGCGCCTATTCTCGCTCTTCTCTCGTGGTATACGATTTCCAAATCTGTTCGCGAGGTTGGTCCGCGAGGAGGTACTTCAATTTTGCCGACTTTAAGCAAGCGCAAAGCTTGAGAATTTTGTTAACCATAAATAACCAAAAATTTCTGCGACAAAGATGGCCGCAGTTTGGACCAGAGCCACAAGCTGTTTTGTCAACAATTCGTTCTTGGGGATCGCTGCTCGCGGCAAATACTCGCCGGTCGCGGCGCTGTCTTGCTGAATCCGCATTTACGCCGTCAGAGTCTGCCCTTTGCGGTTATCAGTCCGCACTTATGTGGCGAGGCAGAAAAAGCGAAATGGCGCACCCGACAGGATTCGAACCTGTGACCTTTGGAATCGGAATCCAACACTCTATCCAGCTGAGCTACGGGTGCTTCCGACAGCGATATGACTCGCCGTTCCGAATGCGGTCATAGCGCAGTCGCTGGCGGGCTTCAATGCGAAAATACGACCACTGGCCGTTGTTTCTGCGGCAGGCGGTGTCTCGGCCTGGGAGCAGTGATCGAAACCTGCTCAAATGGAAGGGCGTGCTCGGCGGGGAAAGCTCAATTTTGGGCCAAGTGAGCGGCATTTGTTCAAAATTGTCATTTCGTACCAGTCGATCCGTGGTTCCGCCCTTGTGGCATTGCTCCAAACGGTTAGTATCGTTGCAGGTGGGGCGCGGGCGGATACTGCGGCTCGCCTGAGGGGCAATAATGACTATGGCGGGGAAATGCCGGAACTTACTCTAGAAGAAATGGTACCCAACACGTCGAAGCTCGACTTCTCGGGGATGGAAGACGCTGTTGGATACCGCCTGAGACGTGCGCAGCTCGCGGTATTTCAGCATTTCAATGAAGCTTTTTCGTCGAAGGGTCTGCGCCCGACGGATTTTGCCGTCTTGCTGCTACTGACCGACAATCAGGGGGCAAAGCAGAGCGAAGTCGCCGAAGCGCTCGGCATTCAGCGGGCAAATTTTGTCGCGATCGTCGATGGCTTGGAGAACAAGGGCTTCATCGAGCGCCGCAAGTCGGAGACGGATCGTCGCGTGCAGTCGCTCTACATGACACCGGCAGGGGAGACTTATCTCGAGGAGCTGATGCCGATCTGGGCCGATCATGAGCAATGGGTGCTCGACCAGCTCGGGGGTGTCGCCGAACGCGACACGGTCAATCGCCTGCTCAGGCGTCTCTACGACTGATCTTCATCGACCGATGCCCAGATCGTAACGCCTGATCGCTTCGTCGATCAGGCGATTGGCGATTTTCATCCTCGTGGTCGCGGCTTCGCGGTGATCGACTGCGACCCGATCGGGGTGGTTTTCCCGCGCAAAGCCGCGGCGGCGCTCCTGCAGCTTCTCACGGTCGTCTGCGGGATCGAGACCGAGATCCTCGGTGATCTCTTCCACAGAGAGCCGCTCCAGCCAGGCGGGTGGCGGTGGTGGGGCCGGCGGCTCCGGTTCGGGGTTATCGCCATCCTCCGGCATCAGGAACAGATAGGCGTCGATGCGCTGGTCTGACGGCAGCACGGCGTCTTTGCCCAAGGGCTCTGCCGTCGGCGCCACGAAGGACGTGGACAGGCCGCCAATGCGGAAGGCCGGCTCGCTGGCCGGGACTTCGTCTTCTGCCTCTTCGCCGAGCCTGTCGACGACCGACTGGAAGAGGGACTTTCCAAACAGCATGCCTGCCCTGATCTCCGCTGCGGCCAAGCCGCTTCACGGCGTAGAGGACCATGCCGACTTGGCGCGGGGCTTGCGCGCCAAGTCGGCATCTCCGTGGCAGAACGGTACTGGCAGGCGTCAGCTCTGTGACTGGGTCTGGCTTTGCTGTGGTTCGACGACCAGCTTGACCGTCAGATCCTCGCCGGCCAGACCGATCCGCATGCCGGAAACCGGAGCCGCATCCGCATAGCAGAGGCCGGTGGCAATGCGGACATAGCGGGTATCCGGGCAGTGGTTGTTGGCAGCATCGAAGCCGACCCAGCCGAGGCCGGGGAGATGAACCTCAGCCCAGGCATGGGTTGCGGTCTGCTCGGCACGATCGTCCATCAGCAGATAGCCGGAGACATAGCGCGCGGGCAGATTCATGAGGCGGGCGGTGGCGATGAGGGCATGGGCATGATCCTGGCAGACGCCATGACCGGCCTCGAGCGCCTGTTCCGCTGTGGTTTCCGTTCCTGTCGTGCCGGGTTCGTAGGCGATCTGCGCATGCAGCTTGCCCATCAGGTCATGCATCTTCGCCAGCTCGTTGTCGCCGGAGAGGCTGCGCATGAGCTCGCGAGTCAGCTTGCCCGGTTTGGTGCGGGGCGTTTCGCGCAAATAGAGCCAGAGTGGGACATAGCCCTGGTGGGGGCCGAAGACGCCGGCGCGATCCTCTGTCTCGATCTCTCCCGAGGCGACGATGTGGACGCTATGGCTGTCACCTTCTGTGGACACGAGATGGGTGTGATTGCCGAACTGGTCGTTGAAGCCAGCCTCGACGGTGGCGCCGTCGACGGCGATGTTCCACGACACGACCTTCTGGCCCGGCCCGTCCAGCGGGCAAAGCCGCAATCTCTGCAGCGAGTACTGGACAGGGTCGTCATAGCGATATTCGGTGGTATGGCTTATCCGCAGACGCATGCGCTCAATCCTGCTCAGCTGTAGAACCTGTAACCCTCGGTGATCTCATTGCCCAGCTTGTTGTTGAGGGCGATGAAATTGTCGAGGAACTCATGCAGCCCCTGATCCATGATCTGGTCGACCGTGGTCGATTTCAGCGTGGCAAGCACTGTGTCTGCGGTCTGGTGGGCGGCGAGGCGCTCGCCATATTCCTTCCCGACATAGCCGAGATTGGAGACGATCTTCTCGTAGCAATAGGCAAGCGAGCGCGGCATCTGGCCGTTGAGGATGAGGAAGTCGGCAATGTTGCTCGCCCGATACTCGCCGTCATAGACCCAGCGGTAGGAGCGATGTGCCGAGACCGAACGCAGGATGGATTCCCACTGCATGTTGTCGAGCGAGGAGCCGACATGGGTAATCGCCGGCAGAAGCACGTAGTATTTGACGTCGAGGATGCGGCTGGTGTTGTCGGCACGCTCGATGAAGGTGCCGATGCGGGCGAAATTGTAGATCTCGTTTCTGAGCATCGAGCCATGGAAAGCGCCGCGGATCAGGCCGGCCCGGCGCTTCACCGTGTCGATGACCTCTGGCAGATCAGCCGATTTCAGCTTGCGGGAAAGCATCTGCTTGAGCTCGATCCAGCATTCGTTGGTGGCTTCCCAGGTTTCGCGGGTGAGTGCCGTGCGCACCATGCGGGCATTGTTGCGGCCCGATTCGATGCAGGACATCACGCTTGACGGGTTGGCTGTGTCGCGCAGCAGGAAGTCAATCGCGTCCGCAGCGGTCACCTTGTCCTGCCGCTGGGCGAAGAGCGGGCGGACGTCTGCGCTCTTCAGCACCGCGTCCCAGTCCTCATCCGAGGCGCCTGTGCGGGTGAGCGACATGCGAAGGCCAGCATCCACGAGGCGGGCGATGTTTTCGGCTCTCTCGATGTAGCGGAACATCCAAAAGAGGCCGTTGGCAGTTCTTCCGAGCATGACCATGTCAGTCCTCCAGTACCCAGGTGTCCTTGGTGCCGCCGCCCTGGCTGGAATTGACCACGAGCGAACCCTGCTTGAGGGCCACGCGGGTCAGGCCGCCGGGAATGATCTGCACCTTGTCGGAGACGAGGACATAGGGACGAAGGTCGACGTGGCGCGGTGCGATCCCCTTGTTGACGAGGATCGGCACCGTCGAGAGCGACAGCGTCGGCTGGGCGATGTAGTTCGAGGGCCGGGCTTTGAGCTTTTCGGCAAAGTCGGCGCGCTCCTTTTTCGAGGCGGTCGGGCCGACCAGCATGCCGTAGCCGCCGGAGCCGTGGACTTCCTTGACCACGAGCTCTTCCAGATGTTCGAGCACGTATTTCAGGCTGTCGGCTTCCGAACAGCGCCAGGTCGGCACGTTTTCCAGAAGCGCCTTGCGGCCGGTATAGAATTCGACGATCTCGGGCATGTAGCTGTAGATCGCCTTGTCATCGGAAATGCCGGTGCCGGGCGCATTGGCGATGGTGATGTTGCCGGCGCGGTAAACATCCATGATGCCGGGGATGCCCAGCGCCGAATCGGGCCGGAAGGTGAGCGGATCGAGGAAGTCGTCATCGACGCGGCGGTAGAGCACGTCGATCGCCTCGTAGCCGCGAGTCGTACGCATCTTCACCTTGCCGTCGATGACGCGCAGGTCCGAGCCCTCGACAAGCTCCACGCCCATCATGTCGGCAAGGAAGGAGTGTTCGTAATAGGCAGAATTGTAGATGCCTGGGGTCAAGACCGCCACGCGCGGTTTACCCTTGCAGCCGGGAGGGGCAAGTGACGCCAGCGACTGGCGCAGCAGATAGGGATAATCCTCGACGCGCTGTACCTTGTTGAGCTGGAAGAGCTCCGGGAACATCTGCATCATGGTTTCCCGGTTCTCCAGCATGTAGGAGACGCCGGAGGGGGTGCGGGCATTGTCTTCCAGCACGTAGAACTGGTCTTCGCCTGTGCGTACGATGTCGGTGCCGACAATGTGCGTATAGACGCCGCCGGGTGGGCGGAAACCGATCATCTCGGGCAGGAAGGCGACGTTCTTCTCGATCAGTTCGCGGGGAATGCGACCGGCCTTGATGATTTCCTGCTTGTGGTAGATGTCATCGAGGAAAGCGTTCAGTGCCAGCACGCGCTGTTCGATGCCCTGGGCGAGCTTGCGCCATTCTCGGCCGGAGATGATGCGCGGGATGATGTCAAAGGGGATCAGCTTTTCGGCGCTGTCGGCATGGCCATAGACCGCGAAGGTGATGCCGGTCTTGCGGAATATGTTCTCCGCATCTCTCGACTTGGCCAACAGCCTTGCCGGGTCCTGGCTGGAATACCAATCGAAATAGTTCTGGTAAGGTCCGCGCGGAGCACCGTCCGCACCTATCATTTCATCAAATGCCAATGGCGCCATCCCCTTTTTTGGTCATTTGAATACAACCATTTGGCCAATGCAAGCTGGTTCGCAGGCTCCATGCGCAGAATTAGATGTCGCTCGCTCTGCCCTCGAATGCGGCATTCGCGCAAAGTTTGCGCAGATCCCCGTATTCTATTGGGGGAGGGGGCCGTTCTACTCCTGCGTGATTTGGCAAATGGTGAAATGCAGTTGCTCTGCCCCGGCGTCCGTTGATTAAACATTGTGCATGTGTTGGCGGAATATTTTTTGTCCATGGCGATGTGAACGGAATTCAACCTTGCCTACAGGAAAACTCTTTTGACCGAAGGCGGGGCGCACAGTATCGAGACCTGCGCCGGCAGTTCGCGGTCCGGACCTGGAAAGAACCCGACTCATGACCCTTGCCCGCCTCGCGCCGATCCTTTTCGTCATCCTCTGGTCGACCGGCTGGGTGTCCGCCAAGTTCGCCACCTTCTTTGCTGACCCGCTCACCTTCCTCGTCGTGCGTTATGGCACCGCCGTGGTCCTATTCTATATCGTCTGTCGCATCGGGGGTGTTTCCTGGCCGAAGGATCGGGCCGGATGGCTGCATGCTATCGTTTCTGGCATGTTCCTGCACGGTCTCTATCTCGGCATGGTCTGGTGGGCGATCGGCCACGGTGTGCCGGCAGCGCTGTCGGGGATTATCGCTGGCCTACAGCCCCTGATGACGGGCATTGCCGCGGCCTATCTGATTGGTGAGGATCTCAGCTTCAGCCAACGTGCCGGACTGCTGATCGGCTTTGCCGGGATCGCGATCGCGGTGCTGCCCAAGGTTCTGATCCTCGATGCCTCAAGCATCCCTGCCTATGCCGTGGCGGTGAACGTGCTCGCCATGGCCTGCGTGACTGCCGGCACAATCTACCAGAAGCGTTTCGTTCGCGAGGGTGACCTCCGGGCCGTTGCCACGCTGCAATATGTCGGGGCGCTCATCGTCACGGTCCCGGCGGCGCTCATGCTTGAAGATCTGCATGTCGACTGGAGCCTTGGCTTCTTCGTAACCCTCGCCTGGTCGGTCGTCGGCATCTCGATGGGCGCAATCGCACTCCTGCTCTATCTAATCCGTCGCGGCGACGTGTCCAAGGCGGCGTCGCTGATCTATCTGGTGCCGCCACTGGCGGCGATCGAGGCGGCGATTGCCTTCGGTGAAGAGCTGACCGTACCGATGATCGTGGGCACCTGCGTTGTGGTGGCAGGGGTCTATCTCACCAATCGAAAGGTTGTCGCCAAACCTGATGTTGGCTGAAGCCCGAGAGCATTGATCGAAGCCCATGAAAAATGGCGCGGTGTGAGCCGCGCCATTTCGTTTGTCAGATGCTGGTCTGGCCCGAGGCTCAGGCTTCGCGACGACGTCCGCCGGCGGTGCCGGAACGTGCAGGCCGTGCCTGGCTATTGCCGCCACGGCTCTGGCCATTGCCATTGGCCGAGCGGTTGCCGCCATTGCCATTGCCGCCGCCATTGCCACCCTTGCGGTGACCGGACTTGGCCGGACGACCATCGGCCTTGGCGCCGCCTTCGGACTTGCCACGGCCCTGGCCCTGGTGATTGCGGTTGTTACCGCCAGCACCTGCACCACCACCGCCGCCGCCGCGACGCTGCGGACGGGCCGGACGTGCGAGGTTTGCCGGCGGTTCGCCAGAGGCGACCGGGATGTCGATGCCCATCAGCTTTTCAACGTCGCGCAGCAGGCGACCTTCATCGGGACCGCAGAATGCGATCGCGATGCCGTCGCGACCGGCGCGGGCCGTACGGCCGATGCGGTGGACATAGGCGTCCGGAACTTCCGGCAGGTCGTAGTTGAAAACGTGGGAGACGGCCGGGATGTCAATGCCGCGGGCGGCGACGTCGGTTGCGATCAGCGTCTTGATCTCGCCGTCACGGAAGCCCTTCAGTGCCCGCTCGCGCTGGCCCTGGCTCTTGTTGCCGTGGATCGAGGCGACCGAGTAACCGGTGGCGTCGAGGTGCTTCATCAGCTTTTCTGCGCCATGCTTGGTGCGCAGGAAGACGATGGAGCGGCCATCCGGATTGTCGTTGAGGATCTTCTTGAGCATTTCCGTCTTGGCGTTCTGGCCGGCGACGAAATGCACGTGCTGCTCGACCTTGTCGGCGGCCTTGCCCGGAGGGGACACGGCGACCTTGAGCGGGTCGGTCAGGAAGCTTGCGGCGAGATCGGCGATCGACGGCGGCATGGTTGCCGAGAAGAGCAGGGTCTGGCGCTTCGGCGGGACCATCTTCGAGATCTTGCGCAGGTCATGGATGAAGCCGAGGTCCAGCATCTGGTCGGCTTCGTCGAGAACGAGGTAACGCACGGCGCGGAGCGAGATCGCGTTGCGGGCGATCAGGTCGAGCAGGCGGCCAGGCGTCGCGACGAGAATGTCGGTGCCCTTTTCTAGCTGCAGCTGCTGCTTGCCGATGGAGGCGCCACCGACGACCTGGTTGATCTTCAGCGGCAGGCGGCGCAGGTAGCTGCGCAGGTTGTCGCCGATCTGGTTTACCAGTTCGCGGGTCGGGGCGAGAATGAGTGCGCGGGTGGTGCGGTTGTCGGGGCGCTTCTCATCCTTGAGAAGCATCTCGATCATCGGCAGGCCGAAGGCAGCGGTCTTGCCGGTGCCGGTCTGTGCGAGGCCGATCAGGTCACGTCCACCGAGGACGACGGGAATACCCTTTTCCTGGATCGGGGTCGGGGTCGTGAAGCCGAGCGTCGTCAGCGTCGCGACGATATTCTTGGAGAGGCCAAGATCATCGAAAGTTGTCAAAGTCATACCTTTCGGGGCGCCAAATGCACAAACACCGGAACGCGTTCTTCGCGAGCCGGTTGGCATTGGCGTCAAGAACCCCGCGTGATTTGGGAACTTGTAAGTTGGAAAAAAGCTTTCCAAGCGCATCGGCGGAATGTCCGCCCGGATGTCATGCGCTTTATCCTTCGTCGCGTCTCAGATGTCGCTGGGCACGCTCACGCGGCGGCCGGAAGGTAAAAGCTGACCTGCAGATGGGCCAATTCGCTTCGGAAGTCAAGGGAATGTTTGCAGTGCAACGTAAAAGCAGAGGTCTCCAGGCCTAGTCGCAGAGCGTGAGGATCACCGAAATCCAGCGGCCCGCGACCAGGGCTTCCCGCTTGCGCAGCGCTGCCTTGAGCGGCAGCAGGTAGCTCTTGCGTCTGCTGTCTGGGAAGAGGCAGGTGCGTGCCGTTGACGCGCCGATCTGAACCTCAACGGCAATTGTGCCCAGCGCGTTGGCGCGACCGAAGAAGCGTGCCTCGGCCGTTGCCTCTTCAGTCAGAAAAGCGCCATGCCAGCCGCCAGGGGCGTCGAACCGTATCACTTCGGCCTCGAAGCGGATCTCCCGCCGACCCGTGCTCATGCTCCCGGGGCCTGAGGCATATCGAGGTCGAAATCAACCGTTGCGACGGGTACTCCGTTCAGCAGGATTTCCAATCGGTGCAGGCCCGGATGATAGACGCGGGTGGTGATCGGGCGCAGCGCATGGCGCTTCCGGATGGTCACGTTCTCGCCCGCCTGCAACACGAGGCTTTTGCCCTTGAAGACTTTGGGGGAGAGCGAACCATCCTTCTTCTGGTGGTGGATGGAATAGTCGAGGAGCACCGTGCGCGCTTCACCGCCTGCATTGGCAAGGCGGATGTCGAAGGCGAGTTGACCGGGGAAGGCAATCCGGTGCTGCGCCACGTCCAGCGTTGCCAGGACATCAGGGAGCGGTTCAAAGCCAAAATTGGCGAGCGCCTTGCCATGCCCCTTCTTGATCAATGTCCGAGAGGCGTGCCTGAGCAGCCAGAGCCTCTCCTTCGAGGCCCCCTTCCTGTGTCGCTCGACGAAATCGGCGACGAGATCCGGGTGATCCTTGGCTATGTCGTTGAGGCTGTTGGCGACGGAGCGGCGGACATATTCCTCCTCATCGTCAACAAGCGCTTCCAGGATCGGCAGGATCGGCGCGGGATCGTGGACCAGGGACGGCAGGCGCATCGCCCAGGGCAGGCGGGGACGGGTGCCTTCGCTGGCGAGCCGGCGGACATGATGATTGGGGTCCGTTACCCAGCCGGAAATGATCGCCAACGCCTTTTGCGGCTCGTCGGCAATGAAGGGACGTATGCCGAATTCGCCGGTGAAATGCGATGTCAGCGCCTTCAGGAGACCGAGGCCGCTTTCGAGGTTGCCCCGGCCATGGGCGGCGACATACTGGTTGACTGAGAGCAGCGCCCAGCCGGTAAGGCCTTGCCGCTCTTTTGCCGGCAGGCAGGCGTGCAGGATTACAGCTGCTTGCTCGAAATCGTCAGGCAGATGACGGCGCAGTGCGTCGGCAATGCACTGACCGCGCTGCATCAGGTCCAGCCCGTCGATGACCGGCAGGATATCTGCGAGGAAGGCGGCCCGGGCAAAGGGTGCCCAGGCCCGCGCAACGGCATCAGCCGTGTCGCGGGCGGTCTGGTGGCCGATCAGATGTTTCAGCGGCTCGGCCATGGTGGATCAGAGCGTCCCTTGCGTGTCGAAATGCTGCATCAAGGTAACACCTGAAATCGCCGCCATGTAAGGGGCGAAGGCGGGGTCTGCCTGGACCCTCGCAGCAGCTGCATCTGCGCTCGCCTTGTCGATCCATTCGACGAGATCGGCGATCATGTCGCCCTGCTCCAGGGCGGTCAGGGCGCGCCAGCTGACGAAGCCGGGATAGGCCTTGACCGCAGCCATGGCGGCGCGGCGCGCGGTTTCGGCAGCCGGTCTGTCGGTGACGGTGCAGACGGCGAGTTCGAGGATGGTGCCTGGTGTCATGGGTGTCTCCCGTTGATGATGACGGCTTGACCTAACACGACGCAACTGACAGGCTTATGGCCATAGCTTTCATGGAGGCCCGCATGCGCCCCGCCGACCGCCTGTTCCGGATCATCCAGCTGATGCGCGCGACGGGCCGCGCCATGACGGCGGCCGAGATCGCGGAGAAGATGGAGGTCGCGCCGCGCACGATCTATCGCGACATGGATCACCTGATCGCCTCAGGTGCGCCGATCGAGGGGGAGCGCGGCGTCGGCTATATGCTGCGCGAGGCATTCGACGCTCCGCCGCTGACCTTTACCTTCGAACAGCTGGAGGCGCTTGCCTTCGGGCTACGGGCCGTTGAAATGCTGGGGGATCCCAGGCTCGGCCAGGCGGCGCGGGAGGCCAAGGACAAGATGCTCGGCATGTTGCCGAAGGAGCATGCCGAACGGCTGGTCTCGGCGCCGATCTATGCCTTTCGTTCATCGGCCCAGCCGGAGGTGCCGGATTGTCTGGGCGAAGTGCGCTCGGCGCTCGCGAACAAGCGCAAGGTCTGGATCGCCTATCACTCGCTGCCGGGCGAGCGTAGCCAGCGTGTCGTCTGGCCGCTTGGCCTGGCCGCCTTCGGGGCGATCTGGGTGATGACCGCCTGGTGCGAGATGCGCCAGGGGTTTCGCGATTTCAGGCTCGACAGGGTGGAGGACTGGAAGGTGATGCCTGACCGTTTCGAGCCGGCACCCCACCAGACTTATCAGGCGTATCTCAAGCAGCTTTCCTGATGGATCAGAAGTCCGTCGCAACCCCGCCTTCTTCCTTGCGTTTCGCAACGAAGGCATCGAGCTCTTCCTCGACGGCCGGATCGATCGGCGGGCGTTCGTAACTCGCCAGCTTTTCCTTGAAGACGCGGTTGGCGTGGTCGTAGGTGGTCGGGCGGCCGGCGTCTGTCCAGGTCTCGAAATTGCGCCAGTCCGACAGGATCGGCGAATAGAAGGCCGTCTCGTAGCGGGCGAGCGTGTGGGCGGTGCCGAAGAAGTGGCCGCCGGGGCCGACGTCGCGGACGGCATCCAGTGCCAGCGCATCCTGGCTGACATCGAGGGGGGTGAGGAATTCGGCGACCATCTGCAGCATGTCGACGTCGAGGATGAACTTTTCGAACGAGGCGGTGAGGCCGCCTTCGGTCCAGCCGGCCGAATGCATGATGAAATTGCCGCCGCCTTGCGTCAGCGCCCAGAGCGAGAAGGCGCTCTCATAGGCCGCCTGCGCGTCGAGCGTATTGGCGGCATTGGTATTGGAGGTGCGATAGGGCAGCTTGTAGCGGCGGGCGAGCTGGCCGCCTGATATGACCGCCTTCATGTATTCGGGCGTGCCGAAGGCCGGCGCGCCGGTCTTCATGTCGACATTCGAGGTGAAGCCGCCATAGACGACAGGCGCGCCGCGCTTGACCATCTGAGTGAAGGCGATGCCGCAGAGCGCTTCGGCATTCTGCAGGACAAGGGCGCCGGCAACGGTGACGGGCGCCATGGCGCCGGCCAATGTGAAGGGCGTCATGACGACGACCTGGCCGCGCGAGGACATCTCGATGATGCCCTGCAGCATGGGGCCGTCGAGGCGCAGCGGCGAGGATGAGTTGATGATGGTGAAGAGCGAGGGCTCGCTTTCCATCTGCTCCATGGAGATGCCGCGCCCGATCCGGGCGATCTCGATGCCGTCGAGATTGCGCTGCTTGCCAAGCGAGTAGCAGTGGAAGACCTTGTCGGTCAGCTTCACCATGTCGGAGAGGCAGTCGAGATGCCGCACAGAGGCATGGATGTCGACAGGCTCGACCGGATAGCCGCCTGTCGTGTGGATGACGTCGTAACACTGGGCGAGCTTGACCAGCTTGCGGAAGTCTTCCTGATTGCCGGCGCGGCGGCCTCCTTCGCGATCGGCGACGAAGGGTGCGGAGGCGATCTGGGCAAAGACGAGGTTGTTGCCGCCGATCTTCACATGCCGCTCGGGATTGCGGGCATGCATGGTGAATTCCGACGGGGCGGACGCGATCATGTCGAGGATCAGGCCACGGTCGAAGCGCACGCGATCGGCGCCTTCGGTGACCTCCGCGCCATGCGCCTTCATGATGGCGCGGGCCTCCGGCAGCATGACGTCGATGCCGATTTCTTCCAACACGGTCAGCGAGGCGTCGTGAATATCGTCGAGCGCCTGCGGGTCGAGCAGCTCGGTCCTGGCCAGCTGGTTCACGAGGTTGCGATACTTTGTCGAGCCGGTGGCGCGGCTGCGATCACCACCGCGCCCGCCCGTGCGCCTGCGGCGCTCGCCTCCTGCGGATTGGGTTTCAGTCTCGGACAAGGCGGTACTGGTCATGTCGCTCATGGTCGATCCATTGTGTCAATCTCGACATGAAGTCTCGCAGGTTCGCGCTGCAAAAGGCATTGCCGTTTGCGACGGAAAACCGGCTCATCTGGAACATTGGCCGGTTCCGGGAAGCGCAAGACCGGCGCCGATTTCAGTCCCACGATGACCGACGGATTCGCGATGGTTACCGGCTGTTTACCATTCCAAGCCATTTATATGAGTTGGGAGAAACCGAATTGATCCGGGGAAGCGACTTGCTCGACCTAGTTCGCGAGAAGATCGCCGCGCTTGACCTGCCCTCGTATGTCAAGGACAGCGAGCTGCGCTATGTCGTGGTCAACGATGCCTTCGCCCGGCTGCACAATCTGAGTGTCGAGAGTTTCATCGGTCGTGCCGATCGCGACATCCTCGGCGACGACATGGACGGCTATCGCGATGACCGTGAGCGTCGTGTGCTCGTCTTCGGCGAAGAAGAAGAGGTGCGCCTGAGGCCGGAACCGGGCGGGCCGGTGCATATCCTGCGGATCGAGCGCTTCTTCGACGATGACGACCGGATCTACCTGTTCGGTTTCATAGAGCATCATGTCGCCGGCGCGACGGCTGTGGATGTTGCGCCGGTACCCGTCATGCCGTCGATGGACGTGTTCCAGGCAGTTCTGGAGCAGTATCCGATTGCCACCTATGTGCGTGATTCCGATCATCGGCTCGTCTTCGCCAATGCCGCCTATGCCACCATCGTTGGCCAACCCATGGCGGAACTGATCGGCAAGACGGAAACCGAGATTTTTCCTGTCGCAGGGGCGGAATATCTGGCGAAGAACACCAAGATCCTCGCCACCGGTGTGACGGATGAAGACCATGAAATTCTCGTCCGCCCGGATGGTGGACGCATCCATATCCTATCGCGGACTGCAAGCATCAAGGCCCCGGATGGGGCCGCCTACATCGTCGGCTCGCTTACCGATCTTTCACAGTTGCGACAGAGCGAAGAGAGACTTGCAGCGGCTCGACGCGAGGCCGACAGCCAGCGTGCCTATTTCGAGACGCTGCTGCTTTCCTTGCCGGTCGGCATTCTTCTCATCGGCCCCGGGCTTGATATCGAGTATGCCAATGCCGCTTTTCTCGACATGTGCGAGTTTAATGAACCGGTCGATCTTATCGGCATGCCCTATTCGACATTCCTCGACCGTGTTGCGCGCCGCATGCTGCCGCATCTCACCGATGCGGAAATCCGGGCCCGTGTCGATTTTCGCATCGAGCAGATGGTGACACTTGACGAGGGCCCGCTGATCGATGCCAAGACGCCGTCCGGTCGCGCCTTGTCGGCTGGAAGCCGCAAGCTTGCCGGCGGGCGCATTCTCGTGACCTTCTCTGATGTCACTGAGATGGTGCACCGGGAGGAGGAGACGCTGCTCTATCGAGCAACGCTCGAACAGATGCCGGTGCCTGTGTTCATCCGCGACATCAATCGTCGGCTCATCTACGTCAATGCCGCCTATGAAGAGCTTCACGGCCAGCGCCGCGAAGACATTTACGGGATGACCGAAGAGGAAATGTGGCCCGACACCGGCGGACGGATGAAGGAGGAGAACATCCGGATCCTCGAACAGGGTGTGCGCATCGACAGGGATGTCGACACGGTGACGCGCCATGGGGAGGTGATCCCGGTCATCACGCGTCTCAACCGGATCACGACCGCTGAGCGCAAGCACTATCTCGTCGGCTCCGTCAACGACGTTTCGGTGATCAAGAGGGGGCAGGAGGCCTTGCTCGCCGCACAGGCCCGCAGCGAAGCGCTCTATAGCGACATGGTGGCGATGTTGCAGGTCATGCCTGTTGGCGTTGTGATCCTCGACCGTGCCTACACCGTGGAATTCGCCAACGAGAAGTGCCGCGAGATCTGGGAGTGGCCGGCCGAGCTTCCGCTTACCGGCGTGCAGTTCCGGCACTATTGCCTGGAAAATCACAAGCGCGGCTGGAGCTGGCCCGGCGTCGATTTCGAGGAGGGGTATCGCCAGCGCATCGCCCAATTTGACGCGCTCGAAGGTTCGCGTGTCACCGAACTGGACTATGCTGACGGCAAGTTGGTGCTCGCCACGATCACGCGACTGCAGGATCGCAAGATCCTGCTGACCTATTCCGATCTCACCGAAATGCGGAAGCGGGAGCGGGAAATCGGCGAGGCACAGCAGCAGCTGGAACGGCTGGGCCGTTTTCTGCAGGAGTCCATGCGGATGATGTCGCAGGGCCTGCTGATGATCGAGCAGGGACGCATCGCTGAAGTCAATCCGTCCTTCGGCCGGATACTCGATGTGCCGGAAGGGCTGGTGCTTCCCGGCGAGAGCTGGCGGTCGCTGTTCAATTTCTGTGCCGAGCGCGGCGATTTCGGCGACGAAGCCACCACGCTTCTCGACCAGTGGGAAGGCGCGCTTCAGCGGTCGACCGGCGTCTCGACCACCTTCCTCGCGGGCGGAAGGACCTGGGTCAAGCTTGAAGCCACATTCGGCGGCGACGGCAGTTGCGTCGTCGTGCTCACGGATGTCACGGAACTCAAGGCGCGCGAGGCGGAACTGGAAGTCCTGCTTGCCCGTGCCGAAGCGGCCGACAAGGCGAAGTCCGACTTCCTCGCCAATATGAGCCACGAGATCCGCACGCCGATGAATGGTGTTCTCGGCATGGCGGAACTGTTGTCGAAATCGGAACTGGACAGCCGCCAGAAGACTTTCGTCGACATCATGGTCAAGTCGGGCAACGCGCTTCTGACGATCATCAACGATGTCCTCGATTTCTCGAAGATCGATGCCGGGCAGTTGCGGTTGCGGAAATCTCCGTTCGATCCGGTTGAGGCGATCGAGGACGTCGCGACCCTTCTCTCGGCCGCCGCCGCAGAGAAGGATATCGAACTTTTGGTCTCCGGTGATCAATCCGTGGAACACACCTTCCTGGGCGATCCCGGGCGCTTCCGGCAGATCGTCACCAACCTGCTCGGCAATGCGATCAAGTTCACCGAGAAGGGGCATGTTCATGTCGCGGTGTCGACCGAAAACGAGACAGCAGGGCAGGCCGTCCTGAAGCTTCGTATCGAGGACACGGGCATCGGCATTGCGCCCGACATGCAGGCAAAGATCTTCGAGAAGTTCTCGCAGGTCGACACGTCGTCGACGCGGCGGCACGAGGGTACCGGCCTCGGGCTCGCCATCACTGCGGGCCTTGTCAGGCTCTTCGGTGGCAAGCTGCACGTCTCGTCGGAGGTTGGACAAGGGTCGATCTTCACCGTCGAGCTGCCGCTCACGATCGTTGCTGAACGCCGCCGCCAGAAGGACTTGCCGGCGACGGTCAAGGATGCCCGGGTCCTCGTCATCGACGACAATGCGGTCAATCGCCGGATCATTACCGAGCAGTTGGCGATGTGGGGCTTTGACGGACTGGCGGTCGCGGATGGGGACACCGGCCTTGAAATTCTCGCCGAAGCACATCGGGAGCAGCTGGCGATCGATGTCGTGGTCATCGACTACCAGATGCCCGACATGAATGGTGTCGACGTGGCACGGGCCATCCGGGCTGACAGGCGTTTCGATGACATCGCGCTCGTCTTCCTCACCTCCATGGACATGGTCGGCGACGACAGACTGTTCGAGACCCTCAGGGTGCAGGCGCACCTGATGAAGCCGGCGCGTGCGAACGTTCTGCGCGGCGCAATCATCGACGTGGTGCGCACGGCGCGGGTGCAGGGCGTCAATTCGGCCCGCTCATGGCCTTTGGCTTCGCCGGCTCCGCTTCCGGCCATGGCGACGCAGGTCGCGGCAGCCGTTCCGGACACGCCTTCCAGCTTCACTGACGAAGGTGGTCTCAAGGTGCTGATTGCGGAAGACAATCCGGTCAACCAGATCGTTTTCCGGCAGATCCTCACCGGCAGCGGCATCGCCTACCGAATCGTCGACAATGGCGAAGAGGCGGTCGCAGCCTGGCAGAGTGAGCCGCCTGACCTGATCCTGATGGATGTTTCCATGCCGGTGATGAACGGGCACCAGGCGACCGGCGCGATCCGCAAGGGCGAGCAGGGGACGGGGCGACATATACCCATCATCGGCGTCACGGCGCACGCACTCGACAGCGACCGGGAAGCCTGCCTTGCTGCCGGGATGGACGATTACCTGTCGAAGCCGATCTCGCCGGAGCTGCTCCTGCGCAAGATCGAGCAATGGGGCGGCAAGCGCGTCGCGGCCACGGCCCGTGTGGAGCGTTGATCAGGCGCGGCGCCTGACACCGCAGAGCATTTCCCGCTTTCCGGCAAAGCCCGGACGTCGCTCCACGTCAAAGCCCGAGGCAATGAGATTGCGGCGCACGAAGCCGGCTGCGGCATAGGTGGCGAAGCTGCCGCCTTCGCGTGTCTTGTCGTAGACCCGCTGCATCAGTTCTGCCGACCACATGGCACTGTTGCGCGAGGGGGCGAAACCGTCGAGGAACCAGGCGTCGAATGTCAGGTCGATCGCTTCCAGGCTTTCGAGCGCATCGCCGCAGACCACGCGTAAACGGGTCTGGTCGTCGAGGTCGATATCGACGATGCCGTTTGGTGCCGCCGGCCAGCGGGCAACCAGTGACCGGCGTTCGGCTTCAATCTCCGGCCAGCGGGACAGCGCGCGGTCGATCTCCTCGGCCTGCATCGGGAAAAGTTCAAAGGAGACGAAGTCGAGACGGGTGCCGGGGCGGCGGTGTTCCTTCCACTGCCGCCACGTCTCACAGGCATTGAGGCCGGTGCCGAAGCCGAGTTCGCCGATGGTGAAGGTCTCTGCCTGCCGCCAGCGATCCGGCAGGCCATTGCCGGCGAGGAAGACATGGCCGCATTCCAGCCGGCCGTCGGTCTGGCAATAAAAATGATCGCCAAAGGCGGTGGAAAAGGGCATATCGCCGTCATGCCAGGTAAGCGGTGCCTGGGTGTCGCCGGTCCCCGGTGGATAGTTTGAATGGGTCATGGCCATGTCCGATAAATCGACAGTGATGTCAGGTCAATTGCGGGCAGACCTCGTCATCGTCGGTGGTGGCATCATGGGCCTCTGGGCGGCGCTGAAAGCCGAGCGCCGGGGTATCGATACCATCCTGATCGAGGCAGAGAGAACCGGGAGCGGCGCGAGCGGTGGCCTGCTCGGCGCGCTGATGGCGCATATGCCGGATCGATGGAACGAGAAGAAGCAGCTGCAGTTCGATGGGCTTCTGTCGCTGGAGGCCGAGATCACCACGCTGGAGGCCGAGACAGGTCTGTCCGCCGGCTATCGGCGTTGCGGGCGGCTCATCCCGCTGCCCAAGGCGCATCTGCGGGCGATCGCCGAGCGTCATTCACTTGAGGCCGAAACCAACTGGTGCCAGCAAGGGCGTATCTTCGATTGGTCGGTGATCGACGAAAGCCCGTTTGCCGACTGGCCGGCGAAGGAATTCTGCGAGGCAGGGCTCGTCCATGACGGCTTTGCGGGACGTGTCTCACCGCGCGGATTTACGGCTGCGATCCGGGCGAGGCTGGAGCGTGCCGGGCGGGTGCGAATGTTCGAGGGGACCACCGTGACCGCCATCGATGCCGATGCAAGGCAGATCCGGCTGGCGGATGGTGTAACGCTCGGTTTCGGCGATCTGCTTGTTGCGGCGGGTGTCTCGTCGTTCCCTCTCCTCGAAACGCTCGGGCCTGCACTTGCCAAGCCATTGGGCCGAGGCGTGAAAGGGCAGGCGGCGCTGCTGAGGGTCGATCTTGTCGCCGAGTTGCCGCTCCTCTACCTCGACGGTCTCTATGTCGTGCCGCATGACGGCGGTCATGTCGCGATCGGCAGCACGAGCGAGAACAGTTTCGACCAAGCCTTCTCGACGGATGCCCAACTCGACACCTTGATCTCCGGGGCGCGGCGGCTGGCGCCGATGCTGCAAGAGGCCGAGGTTGTCGAGCGCTGGGCGGGTCTGCGACCCAAGGCGGTCGATCGCGACCCGATGGTTGGTCCGCATCCGGGGCATTCGCATATCCACGCGCTGACAGGGGGCTTCAAGGTCAGTTTCGGCATTGCCCATCTGCTCGCCGATGCTGTCCTCGATTCGGTTGGAGGCGCAGCATTGCCGCTGCCTCACAGCTTCTCGCTCGCCCATCACATTTCGGTGGCTGCTCGTCGTGCAGATGATGAGGAATTTACCGAAATACCCTGAATTTGCGGGGTTTTATATTGTGGGCTCGCGGCAAATGACGCCGCCCGTTTCGTGATACTGTCATGCAAATCACCTATCCACAGGGTTGAAACGGCATCCGCTAAAGTGCCGGAGCGAGCCAGTGCGAGGTGCTCGACATGCGCTATGCCATCTGTTTTACACCACCCTCCGGCGATCCGCTGGCACTTGCTGCTGCGAGCTGGCTGGGGCGAAACGTCTTTTCCGGCGAAGCGGCTGAACATCCGGGCCTCAAGGGGCTCGGCGTGCATGAGATTGCCTTCCATACGGCTCTGCCGCGACGGTTCGGTTTTCACGCGACGTTCAAGGCGCCCTTTCGCTTGAGCGACGGATCGACGGAAGCGTCGCTGCTGCGCGAACTCATGCATTTCTCCGGGCGCATGGAGCCGGTGGCGCTCGACGGCCTGACCGTCGGCCGCATCGGGGATGTCTACGGTCTGATTCTCGAACGCCCGTGTCCCTCTGTGGACTACCTCGCGGCCTCGGTCGTTCAGGCTTTTGACGGCTTTCGGGCGCCGCTGTCCGAAACCGAGATCGAGCGGCGCAATCCCGAGCGGCTTTCGGCGCCGCAGTTCAGCAATCTCAGCCGCTGGGGACATCCTTATGTGATGGACGAGTTTCGCTTTCACATGACGCTGACCGGGCCGCTTCTGGCGCGGGATTTTCCGCGGATTGAGCAGGGGTTGAAAGCCCATTTTGATCCTGCTCTCGCCGAGCCTGTCGTGGTGACCAATCTCGCGCTGTTTGTCGAAGCTGAGCGGGGTGCACCGTTTACCGTGCATTCGCTGCATCCGCTGGGGCGGGTTTCCAGCCGGAAGATTGCCTGACCTGTTTGCGCTGCAGCAAATTCCGCTTTTTCCATCTCGACAGGTGCGGTCGCCGACAATAGCCTCGCGTCAAAACACGAGAGGTGAACCTATGACGACTGCCCCCTATCCCCGCGACCTCATAGGCTATGGCCGTGACATTCCCGATCCGAAATGGCCCGGGGATGCGCGGATCGCGGTGCAGTTCGTGGTGAACTACGAGGAGGGCGGCGAGAGCAACATTCTCGATGGCGACCCGGCCTCGGAGAACCTGCTGTCGGAAATCGTCGGTGCCCAGCCTTGGCCCGGCCAGCGCAACCTCAACATGGAATCGATCTACGAATACGGCTCGCGCGCCGGCTTTTGGCGGCTCTGGCGGATGTTCACCGAGCGCAAGGTGCCGGTCACCGTCTATGGCGTGACGCTTGCCATGGCGCGCAATCCCGAGGCCGTTGCCGCGATGAAGGAAGCGGACTGGGAAATCGCCAGCCATGGCTATCGCTGGCTCGAATACAAGGATTTTCCCGAAGAGGTCGAGCGTCAGCACATTCAAGAGGCCGTGCGGCTGCACAAGGAACTGACCGGCTCGCACCCACTCGGCATGTATCAGGGCAAGCCATCCATGAACACGCTGCGCCTCGTGATGGAGGAGGGCGGTTTCCTATATTCCTCCGACAATTATTCCGACGACCTGCCGTTCTGGGTGCCGGATCTCCACGGCAAACCTTTCCTGATCATCCCCTATACGCTCGAGACCAACGACATGCGCTTTGCCACGCCGCAGGGCTTCAACTCCGGCGACCAGTTCTTCACCTATCTCAAGGACGCCTTCGATGTGCTCTATGAGGAGGGGAAAAACGGCAGCCCGAAGATGATGTCCGTCGGTTTGCACTGCCGCCTCGTCGGGCGACCGGGAAGGGCTGCGGCGCTGGCGCGGTTTATCGATTATGTGACTGCTCATGAGAAGGTCTGGGTGCCCAAGCGGATCGAGATTGCCGAGCACTGGCACAAGTATCACAAGCCGACGTGGTGAGCTCTAAATCCATCCGATAGGTTGTTTGATTTGACAGTCTCGCGCAAGTGTTGAGCGATAGCGCTGCTGGTTGAAGCCACTTGGAGGTCGAGGTCAGTCATGGAAATTTCCAACCGATACAACATGCCAATCCCGTCGCAGTATTCAGCCTTGTCCAAAGAGGCTGGCGAGGCTTGGCAAGATATCACAGGCACGGATGCGCCGAATGCCGCTGTTCCAGGGGTCTCCGGAAGCACTGCACATCAGAATCTCAACATGACGCTCTCCGCCAATGCCTTGAACACGCATGGTGCCCCGCTGAGCCGCATTCTGACAACGGCAGGAATGGCAAGCCCGGCTCTAGCGGCGGCTCTTTCGAGCGGTGTCGTTAATCCCGCTGACTGGCTTTTGCCGTCAGATATCAGTCTGTATGAGCAGGCGACCGGCGGCACGATCAAGGATGGCGTCATTTACGACAAGGACGGCAACGTCAACTCCGACCAGGCGGATGCCGATCTCGTCAATTCTCTTTTTGACATGCGGAATTATGGGACATTTTCGGATGGTCAGCCAAGATTGATCATAGGCGACATTACTGTCGGTGATCTCAAGGCGTTTATTGATTACAATCGCCCCAACTCTGCGGTTAACACGGGTATCCTTGACAGAGCGCTTGAAGCTCTTTCTGCTTAAGGGTGAGACTGTCCATAGCCTGGTGCGCACTCCGTTTGACATCGCTTAGGTGTGCTTTTTGTTTTGGTCAACAAATGCAGAAAACCCCGTTGGGGCGCTGGAGTTTGCGTGGGCGAGATCAACTGAGGTGCAGAATGGCAAAGCTTGTGGCCTTGAAAAAGAAGCTCATGAAAAACCCGGCATTCCGAGCCGAGTATGAGAAAGCCTGCGTCGAGTATCAGGCGCTGGAAGCCGAGCTTGCGGCCTCTTGCAGCAACCAGTCCCGCAAGATCGCGGCTGGGTCGGACAGGTTCGTGCCTGACAGCAGCCAATAGGCCTTGTCCTCGTCCGCAGCTTCATCGAACAGCACGGTCAGCGTGCCTGTTTCCAGGTGGTCGGTGATCAGGGCTGTGGGGCAGAGGCCGATGCCGAGGCCCGAGAGGACCGAACTGACGAGCAGGTTGAAATCGGCATAGAGCGGTCCTGCCGGTGTCGGGCCCTCGATCCCGCGTGCCGCCAGCCAGGATTGCCAGGCGGCCTCGGTTGCGTCGTGCAACAGGTCCTGTTTCAGGAGGTCGGCGGGCGTGGTGATCGGCCCGTGCCGCTCCAGATAGGCGGGCGCACAGGTGGGCCGGGTGGCGGCATCCAGGATGCGGTCCGCCCGACCCGGCGGGCGGGTGCCGTGTCCGATCAGCAGGTCTGCGCCGGCTTCATCCGGGGTCAGTGCGCCGAGCGGATAGACGATCGACACCTGGATATCGGGATGTGCTGCGCGGAAACGGGGCAGGCGGGGGCCGAGCCAGTGGGTGACGACCGAGGGCATGCAGGCAAGGCTCGCCCGGACGACCGTCTTTCTCGAAGACAGCCGCTCGACGGCGCGGGCGATGTGGCCGAGGCCTTCCGAGCAAGCGGCGCCGAGTTCGCGTCCGTCGGCGGTGAGGCGCACGCCACGCGGCCGACGTTCGAAGAGGGCAAGGCCCAGCCACTCCTCCAGCGCCTTCACATGCTGGCTGACGGCCGCTGCCGTCATGCCGAGTTCGGTTGCGGCCTGCAGGAAGCTTTCGCGGCGGGCGGCGGCCTCGAAGGCGCGGAGTGTCGGGAGCGGTGGCAGTTTCATCCATTCATGACTAAGCCAGACTTGCTCATGGGGCAAGAAGGGAGGCTGTTGTCATAAGACTGGCCCTGGGGCACGTTGTGGGCTTCATCCTGATGCCGTTCCGGAGCCTCCCATGTCCCCCTTCAACGCAAACATCCCCGTTCCCGCCGATGCGGCTGCCCGCCGGGCTGTAAAACCCGTCGTCTGCTATCCGGTCGAGTCGTTGAAAGCACCCGACATGGGCATCCTGGAGCGGGCACGGGCGGTGATGGAGAAGGTCGGCGAGGTGATCGTGCCGCCGCGCGAGGGCAATACCTTCGAGGTTCCCAAGGGACATTTCTTCCGCATTGTCAGCATCGAGGGGCCGCAGGTCGGGGACCTCAACCTCTGGAATGCCAACGATCTTTCCGAGCGCTTCTTTTCTGGTAAGACGCGAGCGCTGCATGCCACCCATGTCACCACCGGCAACCGCCTCTGGAGCAACTTGCCGTCGCTCAGACCCATGGCGACCATCAGCCATGATACACTCGGCTGGTACGGCTTCGACGAATTCGGTGGCGGCGTGCATGATGTCATCGGCACCCGCTGCGATCCCTATACCAACCGGCTGCTATCAGGCGGCGACTATCATCACTGCTGCCATTCCAACCTCTGCCGGGCGCTGGCGCATCATACCGGATCCGACATCAAGGTGGCCGAGCCGCATGTGCATGACGTCTTGAACGTCTTCATGTGCACCGGTTTCACCCGCGATACGCAGCAGTATTTCATGAAGGCTAGCCCGGTTCGCCCCGGTGATTTCCTGGAGATGTTCGCGGAGATCGATCTCTTGGGCGCGCTTTCGGCCTGCCCGGGCGGGGATTGCAGCGCCAGCCATTCGAGCGATGTGGCGAAGTGTTATCCGTTGAAGGTGGAAATCTACCGGCCGGATATGGCCTTGCTTGCGGATTGGCCGTTTCCGGAGCGGAACGGGTATCAGTTGCAGGATTGAGCGTCGTTGGCCCTTTGGTCGTCATGCTCGGGCTTGTCCCGAGCATCTGCAAGGCTTTGATTGTATTCGACATTGGTAGATCCTCGGCACAAGGCCGAGGATGACGTGGCGGGTGTCTTAAGCCCTTCAAAAAGCCGAGGACCCAACGGAGCCGAGCCCTCTCCCTCTCGTCGGTTTGACCAGCCTCAGTCCTTGGCGAGGCTCGCGATGTCGATGACGAAGCGGTAGCGGACGTCGCTCTTGATGACGCGCTCATAGGCTTCGTTGACATCCTGGATGTCGATGATCTCGATCTCAGGCGTGATGTTGTGCTTGCCGCAGAAGTCCAGCATTTCCTGGGTTTCCTTGATCGAGCCGATCATCGAGCCGGCGAGCGAACGACGGCCGCCGATCAGCGCGAAGGCATGCACGGGGACCGGGTTTTCCGGCACGCCGAGCAGGACCATGGTGCCGTCGACCTTGAGAAGGTTCAGGTAGGCGTTCCAGTCGATCTCGGCGCTGACGGTGCAGAGGATCAGGTCGAAGGAGCCGGCGAGCTTTTTGAACGTCTCGGCGTCCGAGGTGGCGTAGTAATCCTTGGCGCCGAAGGCGATGCCGTCGTCCTTCTTCGACAGGCTCTGGCTGAGCACGGTGACGTCAGCGCCCATGGCCGCGCCGATCTTGACACCCATATGGCCAAGGCCGCCCATGCCGATGACGGCGACTTTCTTGCCGGGACCGGCCTTCCAGTGGCTGAGCGGCGAATAGAGCGTGATGCCGGCGCAAAGCAGCGGGGCTGCCTTGTCGAGCGGGATGTTGTCCGGGATGGAGAGAACATAGTCTTCCTGCACGACGATGGAATCGGCATAGCCACCTTGCGTCGGGGTCACGCCGTCGACTTCCACCGAGTTATAGGTGCCGACGAGACCCGGCATATACTGTTCGCGGTAAAGGTCGCGTTCGCAATGCAGGCAGGAATTGACGAAGCAGCCAACGCCGACGCGGTCGCCGAGCTTGTACTTCGAGACCTTGGAGCCGACTGCGGTGACCACGCCGGCGATCTCGTGGCCGGGGACCATGGGGAATGTCGAGTTGCCCCATTCGTTGCGGGCCTGGTGGATGTCGGAATGGCAGATGCCGGAGAACTTGATCTCGATCACCACGTCGTCCGCGTTCGGTTCGCGACGCTCGAAGGTGAAGGGAACCAATGGCTTGGAGGCGTCCGTTGCGGCATAGCCTTTGGCAATCGGCATGGGGTATCCTTTCAAAAGTCATGGGAGAAGCGAGCTGTAGATAGGTCGATCCGGGTCTGCTGCAAGCGAAGGACCATGGCGTTTGTGTTGAAAGTGCCTGTCGTCTTCGGAAACTCGACAAGACCAGGGGGCTCGGCTAATCCTTGTCATCAACTGCTTCGCGACATGCGCAGGCGGGCCCTCCTTGCCGCCGCTCTGACCGCTGCGGCCTCATACGATACTGGATTGACGGCATGGACAGAGCGGACTTCGTTCAGCGTTTCGGCGGGGTGTTCGAACATTCGCCCTTCATTGCGGAACGGGCCTTCGATGCCGGCATGATCGAAGAGCCGCTGACGGCGCTCGACGTGCATGATGCCATGGCCGCGATGTTTCGCACGGCAAGCCAGGATGAGCGGCTGGGCGTCTTGCGCGCACACCCGGATCTCGCGGGAAAGCTCGCAATTGCGGGCGAACTGACCGAAGACAGCAAGCGCGAACAGGCTGGCGCCGGGCTTGATCGGCTGAGTGCCGAAGAGCACGCCCGCTTTACGGCGCTGAACACGGCCTATGTCGAAAAATTCGGCTTTCCCTTCATCATCGCGGTCAAGGGATTGACGAAGGACGACATTCTCGCCGCCTTCGAGACGCGCATCGCCAATAGCCGCGATGAGGAATTCGACACCGCCTGCCAGCAGGTGGAAAAAATCGCCAGGCTTCGACTCGAAAGCCTGCTTCCGGAGACACACTGATATGCTTGAGACCTCGACCGTCGTTCTGCCGGATTTCGCTGCCGGTGCCGTCAATCTCGCCTCGGCCCGCCTTGGTGCCGTAGGCATCTTCTCGACCGACGAGTTCTTCGCGCCGCTCTCGCGCATGCTGAACGATGATCCCGCAACCTTCGATCCGGACCTTTACGACGACAACGGCAAATACATGGATGGCTGGGAAAGCCGTCGCAAACGTGTGCCGGGCCATGACTATGCCGTCATCCGGCTTGCCATGCCGGGGCGCATCTTCGGCTTTGATGTCGATACGCGCTTCTTTACCGGCAACTACCCGCCGCATGGCTCGATTGAGGCGGCTTTCGTTGAAAGCGGCGATCCGACCGATGCGACGGTCTGGACCGAACTCGTGGCCAAGTCGCCGCTCGGGGCGTCTGCCCAGCATTTCTTTGCCAATTCCGATACGTCGAAAGTCTGGACGCATCTGCGCCTGCACATTTATCCCGATGGTGGCGTGGCGCGTCTGCGCGTTTATGGCGCTGCCCATTTTGACTGGTCGAAGGTCGACGCGACGGAAGAGATCGATCTCGCCTACATCTTCCATGGTGCAAAATCGCTCGCCTGGTCGGATGCCCATTACGGCCATCCCGACAAGATTCTGTCGCCCGGCCGTGGCACCAATATGGGGGATGGCTGGGAAACCAAGCGCCGCCGTGGTCCCGGCCATGACTGGGCGATCATTCGGCTCGGCCATGCTGGTGTGATCAACCGGGTGCTGATCGACACGCATTTCTACAAGGGCAATTATCCGGATACCTGCGAGCTGCTGGGTGCCTATCTGCCTGACGCAGGCGACACTTTCAGCGACGCGGAGATTGCCGCATCCGAACAGTGGAAGCCGATTCTGACGCGGCAGAAGATGCAGATGGATGCCGAGCATTTCTATGAAGGCGACCAGCTCCAGAAGATCGGTCCGGTCACGCATGTGCGGATCGGCGTGCATCCGGACGGCGGCGTCATGCGCCTGCGCCTGTTCGGCACCAAGGCCTGAATGTAGGGTAGATACGAAAAGAGCGGGCAAAGGCCCGCTCGTCGCATGCTTTTCGCCGTCCGCAATGCGGGCGGCTTTTTTATCGCCTTGATGGCGTTTACTGTTTCGGCGCCCGTTCGGCTTCGCGGATCGCTTCCTCGTGATACCAGCTTGCCGAACCGCTCTCATAAATCACGGGTTTCGGCGTCTGGCGCTCACGCATGGCTTTCAGCCGGGCCAGGTCACGCACCGGGAATTCGTAGATCTTCGCCGATTCCCGAACCATGTTCGTTGTCATGCTACTACCTCTCGTTTCACCGAGTGTTGTCTCGATGGTCCATGCTTAGCACGTCTAAAACTGAAATGCACATGAAAAGTGCAAATTGACTATTTTATGGGCAATATTGCGACAGAAAAAGTGATGAATTTAAAATCATCACAGCGCTTTCTTGTGCCGTTCAGGCTGAAAACGCCGTTCGCCGGCATTCTGTTCCGGTAGAATAAGGTCTTTCTGTTTAAGATTTCGCTTTCGTCACGGGGTTTTCACCGGCTTTCCGCCGACTTTCGTGACGGGCCGATGACGGAGGCTGCGAATTGGCACGGATCCTGCTTTTCTTTGTACGACTCCCGGGCGAACCGGAGAATCACCCCTCTGTTGCGCATGAATGGCGCGAGACTGAAGAGAGAGCACCATGACCAAGTTTAAGCTCGAGTATATCTGGCTCGATGGCTACAAGCCGGTAGCGAACCTGCGTGGCAAGACGCAGATCAAGGAATTCGACAGCTTCCCGACCCTGGAACAGCTGCCGCTCTGGGGCTTTGACGGCTCCTCCACGATGCAGGCCGAAGGCCACTCGTCGGATTGCGTGCTGAAGCCGGTCGCCATCTATCCCGACCCGGCTCGCACCAACGGCGCTCTCGTCATGTGCGAAGTCATGATGCCCGATGGCGTCACTCCGCATCCGTCCAACAGCCGCGCCACGATCCTTGACGACGAAGGCGCCTGGTTCGGTTTCGAACAGGAATACTTCTTCTACGAGAACGGCCGTCCGCTCGGCTTCCCGGAGCAGGGCTACCCGGCTCCGCAGGGCCCGTACTACACCGGCGTCGGCTACAAGAACGTAGGCTCGATCGCTCGTGAAATCGTCGAAGAGCATCTCGACCTCTGCCTCGAAGCCGGCATCAACCACGAAGGCATCAATGCCGAAGTGGCCAAGGGCCAGTGGGAATTCCAGGTATTCGGCAAGGGCTCCAAGAAGGCCGCCGACCAGATCTGGATCGCCCGCTACCTGCTGCTGCGTCTTTGCGAAACCTACGGCATCGACGTCGAATTCCATTGCAAGCCGCTCGGCGACACCGACTGGAACGGCTCGGGCATGCACTGCAACTTCTCGACCACCTTCATGCGCGAAGTGGGCGGCAAGGAATATTTCGAAGCCCTCATGGCGGCCTTTTCCAAGAACTGGCAGGAGCACATCAACGTTTACGGTCCGGACAACCATCTGCGCCTGACCGGCAAGCACGAGACGGCTCCGTGGAACAAGTTCTCCTACGGCGTTGCCGACCGTGGCGCCTCGATCCGCGTTCCGCACTCCTTCGTCAACAACGGCTACAAGGGTTACCTGGAAGATCGCCGCCCGAACTCTCAGGGCTGCCCCTACCAGATCGCTTCCATCGTCCTGCAGACGATCGCCGAAGTGCCGACGGCTGACTACGCCAAGTCCGCTGCCTGATTTCAGGTTGAGCGACAAAGATTGCAGCGCCGGTGGAAACACCGGCGCTGTTTTCGTTTTAGGGCGCTTCTCGATGTGGTTGAGTATCTTTCGTTTGCGCGGGCTCTGACATATATTGCTGTCAAGGAGACTGGTAATGCGACCGTCAGATGTGCTGGAGCGAAAGAGAGCTGAAATCCGCGAGGTGACAGCACGTCACAACGCGACTAATCCTCGCGTCTTCGGTTCCGTCGCTCGTGGAGAGGACCGCTCAAACAGTGATCTCGATATTCTGGTGGATGCCCTTCCCGGTTCTTCCCTCATGACGCTTGGCGGTCTGCAGTCGGCCCTCGAAGATCTTGCAGAGGGAGTGCCGGTGCATCTCGTGACGACGAGCGAGATACCGCAGAAGCATCGCGGACGTATCCTCGCGGAAGCGCTGCCAATATGAAACGCGAACATCGTATCCGCTCGCTTCTTGAACGGATCCGAAGCGCATCCCTGGATGCCCACGACCTGTTGGGTCCATTAGATCTGAAAGATTTCCGCGCAAATCTTCTCGTTCAGCGCGGCGTCGGCATGAGCCTTTTGATGGCAAGCGAGAGCGTTGTCCAACTCGAAGCGTTTTCGCCGGACTTCGTTGCAGAGCATCCTGAAATCGATTGGGTGACGATCCGTGGCATGCGTAACCGGATGGCGCACGGATATTTCGACATCAATCTCGATTATGTGTACCAGACTGCGAAATATGAGGCGCTTGACTTGGTCAGGGTCGTCGACTCCCTAATCCACATTTATCCCGAGGGAGAATGACCCCTTTGCCCATCGAACTCTCCATCCGTCCCCTGACGGCACAAAGTTTCGCGCCTTTCGGCGAGGTTATCGAAGCCGAACCGTCGACCATGCGGCTGATCAATGTTGGCACCACGGAGCGGTTTCATGCGCTGTTCTCGCCCGAGATCGCGGGCGAGGGCGCACGGGTGATCGTCAATATCTTTCGCGGTCAGCCGCGCGCCTTTCCCTATGAGATCGGCATGATGGAGCGCCATCCCTTCGGCAGCCAGAGTTTCTCGCCGCTGTCGGGCCGGCCGTTCCTTGTTGCCGTTTCGCCCGATGAAGACGGCAAGCCGGGTGAGCCGCAGGTGTTTCTCGCTGCCCCGCATCAGGGCGTGAACTATCGGCGCAACACCTGGCATCATCCCTTGATGGCGATCGGTGCGGTGAGTGATTTCCTGGTTGTGGATCGTGACGGACCCGGCAACAATCTCGAGGAATTCTTCTTCGATACCCCCTTCATGATTCGGGAGCCAAGCCTATGACCGGCCTCACCACCCATGTGCTCGACACTGCCTTTGGCAAGCCCGCCCAAGGACTTCGCATCCAGCTGATGCGGATGAATGGCGAGGAAGCAGAGCTGATCAAGACCGTCTTCACCAATGACGACGGGCGGGTCGACGGCGGGCCGATCCTGATCGGCGACGAGTTTCAGGTCGGGCAATACGAACTGCTCTTCCATGCCGGAGACTATCTGAAGGCCAAGGGGTTTGCACTGACCGAGCCGCCTTTCCTCGACGTGATCCCGATCCGCTTCGGCATTTCCGATACCACGGCGCATTATCACGTGCCGCTGTTGCTCTCGCCCTTTGGCTATTCGACCTATCGGGGCAGTTGAGCATGCGTTTTGCCGCCATCGCCGACATCCATGGCAACCATCTGGCGCTTGAGGCGGTGCTCGCCGATGTCAGGGCGCAGGGGATCGAGCAGATCGTCAATCTCGGCGACAGCTTTTCTGGGCCGCTTGAGGCGGGCCTGACGGCGGATCTCCTGATGCCGCTCAATGCGCTGACCGTGCGCGGCAATCACGACCGGGCTCTGATCGATCGGCCCTTCGAGGCGATGGGCGACTGGGAGAAGCCGAGCTATCCGCAGTTATCGGCGGCCCATCTCGACTGGATCCGTGGCCTTCCGGAAGCGGCGCGCATCGGCGACGAGGTCTTCCTCTGCCACGCGACGCCTCAGGACGACAATACCTACTGGACCGAGACGCTGTCGGCAGACGGGATCTTTCATCTGAAGCCGCTTGCCGAGATCGAGGCTTTGGCGGAGGGCATCGACACACCCCTCATCCTCTGTGGTCACAGCCATATCCCGCGCGCCGTGCAGCTTTCGGACGGACGCCTGATCGTCAATCCCGGCAGTGTCGGCTGCCCAGGCTTCGATTACGACGTGCCTGTCTATCACAAGGCCCAGGCGGGCACGCCGTTTGCGAGCTACGCAATCCTGGAAAAGACAGTCCGTGGCTGGCAGCCGAGCTTTCGGCAGGTGCGCTACGACAATCATGCCATGGCAGAGCTTGCGCGCCGCCATGGCATGATGGATTGGGTCAGTGCGCTGTCGAGCGGCTGGATCGCCTGAGGCAAGCTCAGAACGGGCTTTCCGCAATGATCGTCTTGTCGATGTCGGCGAGCTGGCGCTTGCCGCAGAGCGCCATGGTCACGTCCATCTCCTTGGCGATGATCTCCAGCGCCTTGGTCACGCCATCCTTGCCCATGGCGCCGAGGCCATAGAGGAAGGGACGGCCGATATAGGTGCCCTTGGCACCGAGCGCCACGGCCTTCAGCACGTCCTGGCCGGAGCGGATGCCACCATCCATATGGATCTCGATCTTGTGGCCGACTGCCTCGACGATTTTCGGCAGCATGGATATCGAGGAATGCGCGCCGTCGAGCTGGCGTCCGCCGTGGTTGGAGACGACGATGGCATCAGCCCCGGTTTTCGCCGCCATCCGGGCATCTTCGACGTCGAGGATGCCCTTGATGATCAGCTTGCCACCCCATTGCTTCCTGATCCACTCGACATCCTTCCAGGAGAGTTTTGGATCGAACTGCTCTGCCGTCCAGGAATGCAGCGAGGAAAGATCGGTGACGTTCTTGGCGTGGCCGTGGATGTTGCGGAAGGTGCGGCGGTTGGTCTGCAGCATGTTCCAGCACCAGCGCGGACGGATCGCCATCTGGTAGAGATGTTTCGGCGTCAGCTTCGGCGGGGCGGCGAGGCTGTTGCGGATATCCTTGTGGCGCTGGCCGAGCAGCTGGAGGTCGGCGGTCAAGACGAGGGCCGAGCATTTGGCCGCCTTGGCGCGCTCGATCAGGTTCACGACGAAATCGCGGTCGCGCATGACATAGAGCTGGAACCAGAAGGGGCGGGTGGTGACCGAGGCGACATCCTCGATCGAGCAGATACTCATGGTCGAGAGCGTGAAGGGCACGCCGAATTCTTCGGCAGCCTTGGCTGCGAGCATCTCGCCATCGGCATGCTGCATGCCTGTGAGGCCGGTCGGCGCCAGCGCCACGGGCATCTTCACCTTCTCGCCGACCATTGTGGTTTCGAGTGTGCGGTCGCTCATGTCGACAAGCACGCGCTGGCGCAGCTTGATCCTGGCAAAGTCGCTCTCGTTCGCCCGGTAGGTGCTCTCGGTATAGGAGCCGCTATCGGCATAATCGAAGAAGAGTTTCGGCACGCGCTTGCGTGCCAGTTTTTTCAGGTCGGCGATTTCGAGGATCGGTGCCATGCTCTGCTTCTCCGGAAAGGTTCTTAGAACCGCCATATCATGGCATCAGGGCGGGTGTGAACACGCGCAGCGCTCAACAGGTAAAATAATTTTACCTGTTGAGCGGAATCAAAAATGTTCTCCGGATTGAAGGGGCAGACACGCATGCTGGCGGCAATCAGATAGGCGGTGGACCAGCATCAAACCGCGAGACAGTTGACGGCGCCTCCACGAACGTTGAGCGCGTGTTCTAAACTGTGAGTATCGAGCAGCCGGTGGTTTCACCCCGTTCCATCGCTGCGTGAGCGTTTGCAACTTCATCGAAGGCAAATGTCTGCTGGGGAGCGGTGACCAAGCCCGCTGCCATGAGTTCCAGGACGATGTCAGCAGCTCTTCGATAGCGTTTCAGATCCGAGATATAGTGGATGACGCTCGGCCGGCAAAATGCAACTGCGCGGGGGGCTCCGATCTCGCGGATCAATGTCTGTGGCAGTGAACCCGTGATCTGACCAATATTCACGGCCATGCCAAATGGGCGAATGCAATCAAGTGTCCTAAGCGTGTTTTCGCCGCCCAATCCCTCGTAGGCAACATCAACGCCACGACCGTCTGTCAGGTCACGAATCTCTCGGCTCCATGCTATGCCGCGACCGACCAAAACATGATCTGCTCCGAGTGTTTTGACCCGCTTGGCCTTTTCTGGTGAACTGACGGCACCAATGACCTTTGCGCCAAAGTGTTTCGCCCACCGGACGAGCGTCGAGCCGAGCCCGCCTGCCGCAGCCGGGACGAAAATCGTCGTCCCTTCCCCGACGGGATAGACTTCTTTTAACAGCATGTAGGTGGTGAGGCCCTTGAACAGCGAGGCTGCGGCATCATTGGTTGACAGGTCTGGTGGCAGCAGCAAAGTGCGTTCGGCCGAGATCGTCCGGGCCGTTGTGTAGGCGCCACCCGGACCGAATGCATAGGCAACACGATCGCCGGGTTTCAATCCGATCACCGTCTCGCCGATCGCCTCGACAATGCCTGCGGCTTCCACCCCTAGAGTGGCTGGAAGGTTGGCGAGGGGGTAAAGGCCTGATCTGAAATAGATGTCGACATAGTTTAACCCGACTGCCTGTTGGCGAATGAGCACTTCTCCTGCCGAGGGCGCCGAGATCTCGTGCGTGTCTATGTCAAATACTTCTGGCCCGCCTGTTTCACGAAGTCTGATTGTCTTTTCCACGAATGTCTCCCGTCATGCTCTCATCAGATGGCTCTGGACAACAGGATGGCACGGCTTATTCTGTGCAAAAATTCGTCATTTCGACACATTGGATGTGAAAAAATTCACAATATGGACTGGGAAAACCTCCGCATTTTTGCGCTTCTGGCGCGTCATCAGACACTGTCGGCGGCTGGTCGTGCTGCAGGCGTCGAACATGCAACGATTGGTCGGCGGATCGTGGCGCTGGAAGCCGATCTGGGTTTGAAGTTGCTGGATCGCCGAGGTCGCAGGGTCCAGATGACGCCTCAGGGGGAGCGAATTGCGTTGATCGCGCAGCGTATGGAGGAGGAGGCACTTACCGTCCTGCGCACTGCTGCCGGTGCGCAGGAAGCCCTTGCGGGCGAGGTGACCATCAGCGCACCGCCTGCCTATGCACAGGCCGTTTTGTTTCCAAAGCTGATGAGACTTAGGCGCGATCATCCCAAACTCAATCTGATCGTCCTGGGTGACAAACGGGAGGCCTCCCTGGCGCGTCGTGAGGCCGATATTGCCATCCGCATGACGAGACCCGTTGCTGGCGATCTTTTGATTAGCAAGATTGATGAGGTGGGCTTCAGTTTCGTTGCTGCTGAGTCCTATCTTGATGGTTTACCCAAGGAAGACTGGCAGTTCGTCTCTTACGACCGGGAGATGGACGCGGCACCGCAGACCCGGTTGTTGCGGCAGTTTGCGGCAGGGCGATTGATCGCATTTCAGGCGTCGTCACTGGAAATGCAGCTTGAAGCCGTGCTGGCAGGGGCTGGTATTGCCATATTGCCTGACTTCCTAACGCGAGACAGAGAGAAATTGGTGCGCGTGCCCACGAATTTACCGTTGCTGACGCGTGAGGTTTGGCTTGTGGTTCACCCCGATATGAGTCGGGTTCCGGCGATCCGGGCCGCTATGCATGCGTTGTCAGCTCGTGGCCCGAATCAAGATGAGGTCGTCGGATGATCAAAAATGTTCTCCGGATTTGAACGGGCCGACGCGCATGCCGGCGGCAATCAGATAGGCGGTGGACCAGCCGATCAGCAGGAAGCCGTTGACGCCTTCGAGGGCGGCAAACATGCGCCATTCGGGATGGGGCACGACGTCCCCATAGCCGACGGTGGAGAAGGTAATGGTCGAGAAATAGAGCGCGGTCTCGAAATCATCGACCACGCCGATCAGGCTATAGGCGGCGGCCCAGAGCCAGACTTCCGCGGTCAGCACGGCAAAGACGCCGATGACGACGGTGTTCATCGCCAGCATGCGGCTGCGGTGGCCATGCAGGCGAATGTGGTCGGTGACCCAGCTCATAACATGGGTCACGCCCATCAGGCCGAAGGTGTGGATGACCACCGTCAGCGAGATCATCAGTGTGCCGAGGGCGAGGTTGGTGGCCAGCATGATGCATCCTCCTCCGGATGACTGTCGTTCAGCGAAGGTCCTTGCGGATCATGAATTTCAGGCCCGACCAGATGTCGGTGATGGCGCAGACTTTCACGTCGACCAGGCCTGTTGGCAGGAGGACGGTGCGGAGCACGTCCTCGGTGATTGAGGTCGGGACCTTTGAGGCCTTTTTCGGCCAGGAGATCCACAGCATGCCTGATGGTTTCAGCAGGGATTTCAGGTGTAACGCGTGGTCTTCGAGGCGGGCGCGTTCCGTTTCGAAGACATGGATATAGTCGAGCTCCCTGCAATCAGCCTCGGCAATGTTTCCGATGCAGTGCACCAAGGGCAGATCGTCGACAAGATGGGTGAGATCGTCGGGCAGATTGACGAAGAGGGCGTCAAGCTCCGGCTTCAATCCGAGCTTTTTCGGAAGAGGGGTGCCGGAATAGCCGCTGTCACTCATGATGGTCCAAATCTTTCCCGAGGTTTGCAGCATCGGCATCGTTCAGCGCCGCATGGGGGCGACGCGAATTGGAGCATCGTCGGGTTCGGGCCGGTGTGTCAATGCGCGCTTTGTCATCGGTTTTTTGCGGAGCGGCCATAGGCTCATGACGGCTGGAGGAGAGGATTGTGATGTTGAGGCTGCCACGGAATTGCGTTCTGACCGTCATTTTGCTCGTCTGGTGCCTTGCCATGGCTGCAAGACCATCAAACGCGGTTATTCTCGAAGCCGACGCGGTGCCGACATGCCCTCCGGGCGAAGTGTTCGACAGCGGCGCGGGGCAGTGCGCCACGGATATGGCGCGCGTGAGCGATGCCGATCTGATGGCCAATGCCAAACGCAGGATTGACGAGGAGCGCTTCGCAGAGGCGCGGGCGCTGCTCGACGCCGTCAGCCACAAGAACTCCGCCCGCTATTTCAACTATCGCGGCTTCGTCACCCGCAAGCTCGGCGATCCCGAGGGTTCGCTGGTTTTCTATCGGCGCGCGCTGGTCCTTGATCCCCATTATGCCGAGGCACGGGAATATCTTGGCGAGGCCTATCTGATGCTCGGGCGGATCGCGGAGGCCGAGGAAGAACTCGCGCAGATCGCGCGCATCTGCGGTGTGCAATGCGAGCCCTATCAGGAACTGAGCGAAGCCCTGGCAGAGGCGAAAGGCCGATAAGGGCCTGTCGCCAGTGCCGGATGCGCTTCAGTTTGCAGGCTTCGAAGCCTTGCCGGCGACATAGGTTTCCACCACGGCGCGGTCGTCGCCCATCGTCTGCAGCAGGAAGAGTTCTTCCGAAAGCGAGGTCACCGTTTCCATGCGAAGCCGCATGGCCGGGGTCGCTGCCGCATTGAGCACGACGATATCGGCATCGGTGCCTTCGTTCAGCGTGCCGATGCGGTCTGCCAGATCGAGCGCGACCGCATTGCCGAGCGTCATGTGGTAGAAGCTTTCGAGCGGGTTCATCCGCTCGCCGAGCAGCTGCTGGATCTTGTAGGCCTCGTCCATGGTCTTCAGCATGGAATAGCTGGAGCCGCCGCCGATATCGGTGGCGACTGCGACGGTGACCGGCTTTTCCCGACGCTGAATGGCCTTCAGCGGAAAGAGGCCGGAGCCGAGAAAGAGGTTTGATGTCGGGCAGTGGACAGCGACAGCACCGCTCTCCGCCATGGCATCCGCCTCGCGATCCGACAGATGGATCGCATGGCCGAAGAGGGCCTTTTTCCGCAGCAGGCCGTAGCGGGCATAGATGTCGGTATAATCAGTGGCATCCGGATAGAGCTCGCAGGTGTAGCGGATCTCGTCGTGGTTCTCAGACAGATGCGTCTGGATATGCAGATCCGGGAATTCTTCCGCCAGCTTCTGCGTCATCGCCATCTGCTCAGGGGTGGACGTGATGGCAAAGCGCGGGGTGATGGCGACGTGGTTGCGGCCCTTGCCATGCCATTGCTCGATGACGGCGCGGGTCTCGTCGTAACCCAGCTGTGGCGTGTCGAGCAGACCCTGCGGCGCATTGCGGTCCATCATCACCTTGCCGCCGATCATCAGCGTACCGCGCTTCAGGCTCTCGGCAAAGAAGGCATCGGCGGAGGCCTTGTGCACCGAGCAATAGGCAACCGCCGTGGTCGTGCCCTGGCGCAGGAATTCGTCGAAGAACTGCGTGGCGATCCGCTCGGCATGCGCGCTTTCGACGAAGCGGCATTCCTCGGGGAAGGTATAGGTGTTGAGCCATTCGAGCAGATTGGCGGCATAGGAGGCAATCACCTGCATCTGCGGAAAATGCACGTGGCAATCGATCAGGCCAGGCAGGATCAGGTGCGGGCGGTGGTCGATCTCGGTTGTATCGGCGCCGGCCTTCGGCTTCACATCCGCGTAGGCGCCGACGGCCGCAATCCTGCCGTCGCGGACCAGCAGCGCGCCGTCCTCTTCGTAGAGATAACTCTCTCTGTCGCCGGCATGCTCGGGTGCACGGTTGAAAGAGAGGAGGCGGCCGCGGATCAGGGTCTCAGTTGTCATCATTTGCCTTCGACCGTCGTCTCGTACCAGGCGACGAGCAGCTTGCGCTCTTCAGGCGAGAGATCGGTGATGTTTCCGGGCGGCATGGCATGGCTGCGGCCGGCCTGGAGATAGATTTCACGGGCATGGGCGGCGATCTCGCCGTCCGTTTCCAGCTTCACGTTCTTCGGTGCCCGCGCAATGCCTTCCCAGACGGGCTCGGCGGCGTGGCACATCGAACAGCGGCCCTGTACGACATCGCGCACGGCTTCGAAATGGCCGTTTGCAACAAAGGTCTGTTCACGCTGAGACAGGCTCGCTTGCTCTTCCTCGCCGGTCAGCACCTTCGGCACGGTCGACAGCCACATGATGACGATGAAGAGGAGCACCGTGACCAGCCAGGTCCAGGTCGGCTTGCCCTTGCGGGCATGCGTCGTGTTGAACCAGTGGCGGATGGTGACGCCCATCAGGAAGACCAGGGCTGCGATGATCCAGTTGAACTCCGTGGCAAAGGCCAGCGGATAGTGGTTCGACAGCATGAAGAAGATGACGGGCAGCGTCAGGTAGTTGTTGTGCAGCGAGCGCTGCTTGGCGATCACGCCGTATTTCGGATCGGGCGTGCGCCCCGCGATCAGGTCGGCAACGACGATCTTCTGGTTCGGGATGATGATGAAGAAGACATTGGCCGACATGATGGTGGCGGTAAACGCCCCCAGATGCAGGAAGGCGGCGCGGCCGGTGAAGATCTGCGTATAGCCCCAGGCCATGGCGATCAGCACCAGGTAGAGGAAGACCATCAGGCCCCAGGTGTTCTTGCCGAGCGGCGACTTGCACAGGAGATCATAGAGGATCCAGCCGACAGCCAGCGACGCCAGCGAGAGACAGATGGCCTGCCATGGCTCGATGTCTAGAACCGTGCGATCAATCAGGAAGAGATCGGCGCCGCCGTAATAGACGACGGCCAGAAGGGCGAACCCTGAGAGCCAGGTGGCATAGCTCTCCCATTTGAACCAGGTCAGATGCTCCGGCATCGAGGCGGGCGCGACCAGATATTTCTGGATATGATAGAAGCCGCCGCCATGCACCTGCCATTCCTCGCCATAGGCGCCGACGGGAAGCCCCGGGCGCTTCACAAGGCCGAGATCCAGCGCGATGAAATAGAAGGACGAGCCGATCCAGGCGATCGCGGTGATGACATGCAGCCAGCGGACGGCAAAGTTCAGCCATTCCCAGGCGATTGCGTATTCATACATTCCAGAATTCCTTCACATTCCCCGACCAGTCACATTGCGAAAATTTTGCCATGAAGGAAAGGGGGAGAGTGCGCTGCAACAGGGACTACTCCCATACTTTATCTCTATCTCAACGAGGACATGTTGTGCTGCTTCCATGCGCCGGACATGGCCTATTGATCGCTTGATCCCGTAGGTGCGATCCAGGTTGGCAGCGCTTCTTTCATCCATTGGCGGAAGGCCTGCACCTTGGCCGATTTGCGACGGCTTTTCGGATAGACAAGCCAATAACTCAGGTCGTCCTTCTTGAAGATGTTGACGGGCATGAACAGTCGGCCGGCCTCCAGTTCCTCGCGGTGAAGAAACGGGCTCAACAGCGCCACGCCGTGACCGGCAATCGCGGCACTGCCTTCCAGATCCAGTGCGCCGTCGGCGTCGATCGTGATCGTGCCGGGCAGAGGTGTGTCGATGCCGTTCGACTGAAACCAGATTCCCCACCATTTGCTGCTGCCGCCGATCAGCGGCAGTTTCAGAAGATCCGCCGGGGTCGCTACGCCGCCGATTGTCTCGGCCAGCTTCGGGCTCAGCATGGGGGCATAGTGCAGCCGGAACAGTTCGTGCGCCTCCACGTCCGCCGGTGGCCGCTCGCCCCGCCAGATGACGACATCGGCATTGTCAGCTTGGAAATTCACCGGCTTCTCGACGCGGAGAATGCGCACGGCCAGACCAGGATGCTGAAGCTGGAAGGCGCCGATATGGCGGGCCAACCAATGGCTGGCAAAGGTCGGCGTCGAGCGGATCTCAAGAATGCCGTCCGCCTGCTGCCTGGCGTCCGCCACAGCATCCGCCATCATGCCGAGCGCTTCCGCCACCTTCGGATGCAGCCGCTCTCCCGTCTCCGTCAGGCCGATCTGGCGCGGGCGGCGCCAGAACAGCGGCTCGCCGATATGCTCCTCCAGCAGCTTGATCTGATAGCTGACGGCCGTCTGGGTCATGCCGAGCTCTTCACCGGCGCGGGTGAAACTCATGAGCCGCCCGACCGCCTCAAAGACGCGAAGGGCATTCAGCGGCAATTGGCGCGACAGTTTCATGGATGAGTTCTCTTTATCCATGCGGAGCGTAATTGAATTGGATCGCGCCGGCAACCGCAGGCATAGTCGCAGCATCGAACAAGAACGAAATCACGTAGCGTGGAGGCTCAGATGGTATCCGCGATCGGACGACTTATGCCCGGTTTTGAGGGCATTCTACAGCGACTTCGTAAGTCAGTTACACCGGGGCAAGGTGCCCGCCGGCTTAATGTCGACGACCTTCCGGACGACCTTTGCCGGGACGTCGGGCTGGAGATGGCGGAGAATCGGTGGCGTGCGAGAGAGCGGTTCGAGCGACGGTTGCTTGATCTCAGTCGTGGCGGTCCGCTCTAGAAAAATCCAATGGTTGTCGATGCTTCGCAGGGGCCTTTGCGAGATCGATTCACGCTTCTCAGGCGGCAAATCAATCGGGCCATGTCCCGGCCTGCCAGTCGCGCGCCGTGTGAATGACGCGGAGGATCACGAGGGTTTCAGCGGCCTTCTGCATCCTGATCGTATATGCCATGACATAGGGGAGCCCGGCGACGGATTTTTCCCACGTACCTAACACCCGCCCCGGTCGGCCGGATGGAGTTTGAGCCAGTCGCTCCGCACAGAGACGGAGCTGCCTAGCAATTTGTCGGGCGGCTTTTGGATTGTCTTTCGAGATAAAGGCAATTTGGGATTTCAAGTAATCCAGGGCTTGGCGCGACCACTGGATGCGAAGGCTCACAGGCGGGCCGCCTCTGCAGCCTCGATCACGGCATCGAGTTCGGACATGGCGTCCTCATGATCGACAAGATCGCCCTTTTCGAGATCGACCAGTCCCTGGCGTATTGCTTCAATTGTCCTGAATTCGCGTTCCACATAGAGGGTGAGTGCCGCGTTGGCGACTTCGCCACGACTGCGTTGCGTCGCTTCGGCAAGCTCAGAAAGCTTGGCTTCTATGTCCTGGTTCAGTTCGATCGTCAGACTGGATCGTGCGGCCATGATGTCCTCATCCTTGCCGTCAGAGCATAGCCGTTTTTCTCTTCGGTGGCCACTCAGTCTGCTTTCAGCAGAACGCCCAACAGTTCCGCTGCAACAAGGGCTGCAATCACCGCCGGGCGTTTGTCCTTCACCGATCCGCCGCCGATCGGCAGCGTCAGCCGCTCCATGGAGGCTCGACCCGGGCCTTCGCGGTCGAGGAAGGAGGCGAAGGTGGCGCGCTTGGTCTTCGAGCCGATCATGCCGACATAGGCGAGGTCGGTGCGGGAGAGCGCTTGCCTGCCGATCAGGAAATCCAATGCATGATCATGGGTGAGGATGACGACAGCGGCACCCGGCTTGAGCTTCGTCACCTCCGCCTCGGGCATGGCGACCCTGCGGAAGGTGATGCCAGCGGGCACGTCGCCGTCGATTTCGGGACGCGAGTCGATCAGCGTGACATTCAGCGGAAGCGGCGCCAGCGCCTGGGCGAGCGCTAGCCCGACATGGCCGGCGCCGAAGACCATGACTTCGGGAAAGGCTGCGCGTTCATCGGCCAGTCGCTGCAGGAGGGCGGTCTTGGTCGTGTCATCGAGCCTCGTGAACTGCAACAGCGTGCGCCCGCCGCAGCACTGGCCGATCTCGGGCCCGAGCGGCACATCGAGCGTGGGCTCCAGCGTCTCCCCCGACATCAGCCTGCGCGCATGGCCGATCGCCATGAATTCCAGATGCCCGCCGCCGATCGTGCCCCAGAGGGTGGTTGCCGACACCAGCATCATCGTGCCGGTGTCCCGCGGGGTGGAGCCCCTGGTCTCTGCGACTTCGACGAGGACGGAATTCGGGTGGGCTTTGAGGAAGGCGGGGAGGGTGGTCATGCTGCAGCTTGCTCCGCCTCGTTTAGGCGTGGGTTACCCCCCTCTGCCCTGCCGGGCATCTCCCCCTCAGGGGGGGAGATCGGATGCGGCAGACGTGCAGACCTACTTAGACCTCCCTGCGGGTGGTTGCCGTAGAGTAGGTCCGGACGCAAATGAATGCGTTCAAAGGGCAGGGCGGTTGCCGGCAATCTCCCCCCTTGAGGGGGAGATGTCACGGAGTGACAGAGGGGGGTAATTCCAGGTGACACGGTCGTCCGATGTCTGAGGTTGGCACTTGAGGTGCCCCCCTCTGGCCTGCCGGCCATCTCCCCCTCAGGGGGGGAGATCGCATTGGGCCGACGTCCCGGCCTCCTCAGGCTTCCCGGTGAGGAACGACCGCAAAGTTGGGCAGGACGCGAATGCAAGCCTCCAGAGGGCAGGGCGCTTGCTGGCAATCTCCCCCCTTGAGGGGGAGATGTCACGGAGTGACAGAGGGGGGTAAATGAGAATGCATTACTCAAAGCGTCGCACTCCGATCACCCGCAGGATGTGGGTGCAGACATCGTCGAGATGCTCAAGCACATCCTCGTTTGTAAAGCGAAGGGCGGTCCATCCCAGATGGGCGAGCATCTGATCTCGAACTTGATCGCGCTCGATCCTCTGATCGAATGTGTGGCTCGGGCCATCGATTTCGACCACCAGCTTGTGCTCAGGGCAGGCGAAGTCAACGATGTAGCCGGCGATCGGCACCTGCCGTCGAAAGCCCAATCCCATCAGGCGATGGGCTCTCACCGTATTCCAGAAGCGCAATTCAGCCGCCGTCAGCGCTTTGCGCATCCGCCGAGCGTTCCTGCGATGGCCTTCCGGAACGGCGTGGTGCGTCATGGCTCCATCCATCACGCCCGCTTCAACCTCTCCACCGCCATCAGCACCCGTTCCGGCGTGGCCGGCGCATCAAGCCTCGGGCAAACACGGTAATCCGCGACCGAAGCGACCGCCATGGACAGTGCCTCCAGCACCGAGTTTGCCAGCATGAAGGGTGGTTCGCCGACGGCCTTGGAGCGGCCGATGGTGGGTTCGGTGTTTTCCGACCAGGGCACCAGCCGCGTGTTGAAGATCTTCGGCCGGTCGGAGGCGAGCGGGATCTTGTAGGTGGAGGGGGCGTGGGTGCGCAGGCGGCCCTTGCCGTCCCACCAGAGTTCCTCCGTCGTCAGCCAGCCCATGCCCTGGACGAAGCCGCCTTCGATCTGGCCGATATCGATGGCCGGGTTCAGCGACTTGCCGACATCGTGGAGAATGTCGGTCCGGTCCATCAGATACTCGCCGGTCAGCGTGTCGATCGAGACTTCCGAGCAGGCGGCGCCGTAGGCGTAGTAGTAGAAGGGCGTACCGCGTCCGGCAGCGCGGTCCCAGTGGATCTTCGGCGTCTTGTAGAAACCGGCCGCCGAAAGCTGCACGCGACCGAAATAGGCCTGTTTGACGAACTCGCCGAAGGAGAAGATCTGCTCGCCAACGCGCACCCGGTTGGGAAGGAATTCGACTTCCGAGACCGGAACCGCATACTTCTCGGCGGCGAAGGCGATCAGCCGTTCCTTGATCTGCCGGGCGGCATCCCATGCGGCCATGCCGTTCAGGTCCGAGCCGGACGAGGCGGCGGTGGCCGAACTGTTCGGCACCTTGCCGGTCGTCGTCGCCGTGATCTTCACCGTGTCGACATCGACCTGGAAACAATCGGCGACGACCTGGGCGACTTTCGTGTAAAGGCCCTGGCCCATTTCGGTGCCGCCATGGTTCAGATGGATGGAGCCGTCCTGATAGATATGGATGAGCGCGCCTGCCTGGTTGAAGGCGGTCATGGTGAAGGAAATGCCGAATTTGACCGGGGTCAGCGCGATGCCCTTCTTGATCACCGGGCTTGTGCGGTTGAAATCGATGATCGCCTGGCGGCGCGCCTGGTAGTCGCAGGAGGTTTCGAGTTCCTCGACGACCTTCAGGATGATGTTGTCTTCCACCAGCTGGTGGTAGGGGGTCACATCGCGCCCCGAGCCCTTCTCGCCATAGAAATTGGCCTTGCGGATCTCCAGCGGGTCCTTGCCCAGCGCATAGGCGATTTCCTCGATCACCCGCTCTGCTCCGAGCATGCCCTGCGGGCCGCCGAAACCACGATAGGCGGTGTTGGAGACGGTGTGGGTTTTGAGCGGCTGCGAGGTCAGCTTCACATGCGGATAGAAATAGCTGGAATCGGCATGGAAGAGGGCGCGGTCGGTGACCGGGCCGGAGAGATCCGAGGAATAACCGCAGCGCGCGGCGAAGTTCGCTTCAATGGCATGGATCTTTCCGTCGTCATCGAAGGCAACGTCGAAGTCCATCTTGAAGTCGTGGCGCTTGCCGGTGACGCCCATGTCCTCGTCGCGGTCGGGGCGGAATTTCACGGCCCGCTTCAGCTTCTTGGCGGCGAGTGCGGCAAGTGCTGCAAACTGGTTGCCTTGCGTTTCCTTGCCGCCGAAACCGCCGCCCATGCGCCGCGTGTTGACGGTCACGGCGTTGGAGGGGATGTCGAGCACATGGCCGACGATATGCTGGATTTCGGAAGGGTGCTGGGTCGAGGACCAGACGATGACATCGTCGTCCTCGCCGGGAATGGCGAGCGCGATATGGCTTTCGAGGTAGAAATGCTCCTGGCCGCCGATGCGCATCGCGCTTTTGATGCGGTGGGCCGCCTTGTCCAGTTCGGTTTCCGGCGTGCCGCGCTTCAGCGTCATGCCTGGTGTGACGAGGGGCGCGCCATTCTCCAGCGCGCCGTCGATATCGGTCCAGAAGGGCAGGTCGCGATACTCGACCTTGGCGAGACGGGCTGCCTTGCGGGCCGCATCGCGGGTTTCGGCGATGACGGCGAAGATGGTCTGGCCGTGGAATTCGACCCTGTCGGTCGCAAGCAGCGGCTCGTCGTGGCGACCGCCGGAGGAGACGTCGTTGACGCCGGTGATATCGGCGGCAGTCAGGACATCGACCACGTCGGGATAGGTCTTCACCGCCGAAAGATCGATCGACAGGATCTCCGCATGAGCACGATCCGCCATGCCGAGCGCGCCATGCAACAGGCCTGCGGGTTCGGGAATATCGTCGATATATTCGGCACTTCCGGCGACATGTTTGTGCGCTGAATCATGCCGCAGCGACTGGTGCATCGGCCCCTTGATGTATTTCGTCGTCTCGTAGGTCGCCTTATCCATGAAGGCCTCCGTCTCTAAATGTAGCGCGCGAGGTACCCCCCTCTGCCCTGTCGGGCATCTCCCCCACAAGGGGGGAGAGTGGCGCGGGGATGCCGCTCGGCCTCACCCTCCCCTTGAGGGGGAGGGTCGGAGCGCAGCTCCGGGGTGGGGTGATGTGCGTTACATTTCCATCAATTGATGCGGCAGAACTCGTGGCCCGGATCACCCCCACCCGCCGCTTCGCGGCGACCTCCCCCCTCAAGGGGGAGGTGGGCAGTCGGCCAGCGGCCACTCTCCCCCCTTGTGGGGGAGATGTCGGCGGAGCCGACAGAGGGGGGTAACACCAAAGCAAAGCAGTCCCCATCACGCCTCCTCCACCGCAAAGCGCTGCAATTCTTGCGGCATGCCGGACACTTCCAGAAAAAACCGCGTCAGCAGGTTCTTCGCCGTCAGCTGGCGGTATTCCGCCGTGGCGCGCCAGTCGGTGAGCGGCTTGTAGTCGAGGTCGAAGGCGTCACGGGCGGCTTCCACCGCGGCATGCGTGAACGGCTTGCCGTAGAGCGCGGCCTCGACCGACCGCGCGCGTTTCGGGGTGGCCGCCATGCCGCCGAAGGCGATGCGGATATGGGTGACGATACCGGCCGCATCGGTTTCGAGGTGGAAGGCGCCGCAGAGCGCCGAGATGTCCTCGTCGCGGCGCTTGGAGATCTTGTAGACGGCGACATGGCTATCCGCCTTCGGGCGGGGCAAAAACAGGCTTTCGACGAATTCGCCCGGCTGGCGGTCCTGCTTGCCGTAGTCGATGAAGAAGTCCTCGAGCGGCATGGTGCGGGTGCCCGAGGCAGAGCGCAGGGTGACGGTGGCTGACAGCGCGATGAGCGCTGGCGGGCTGTCGCCGATCGGCGAGCCGTTGGCGACATTGCCGCCGATCGTTCCCATGTTGCGCACCTGCTGGCCGCCGATGCGCTCGATCAGGCGACCGAAGGCGGGGATTTCCTGGCGGAGCGCTTCGAAGGCATTGGTGTAGCTGACGCCGGCGCCGAGCGTGATGCCTTCTGCTGTCACCGAGATCTGCTGCAGCTCTTGCAGATGGTTGATGAAGACGACCGGGTCCAGCACGCGCATCTGCTTCGTGACCCAGAGCCCGACATCGGTCGCACCGGCGACAACGGTTGCCTTGGGATGGGCGGAGAGCGTTTCGGCCAGACCTTCGACGCTGCCGGGCACAACGAGGCGGCGGCCATCGGGGCCGGTGATCGCGATGGTTTCGCGGGTCGAGATCTCTTCCAGCCGCGCGATGATGTTGGCGCGCTCGCGTTCCAGCGGGTCGAAGAGGGCCGACGGTCTGACATGGCCGACCTGTTCGGCGGCCTTGACGATCGGCTCGTAACCCGTGCAGCGACAGAGATTGCCCTGAAGCGCGCGCTCGATCTCGGCACGGCCAGGGTTTTCCGAGGTCAGCCAAAGCCCGTAAAGCGACATGACGAAGCCCGGCGTGCAGAAGCCGCATTGCGAGCCATGACAGTCGACCATGGCCTGCTGCACGGGATGCAGCGTGCCGTCCTTGGCGGCCAAGTGCTCCACGGTCACGACATGGGTGGCGTTCAGCGAGCCGACGAAGCGGATGCAGGCATTGACCGTCTCATAACTCAGCCTGCCACCGACGAGACGCCCGACCAGCACCGTGCAGGCGCCGCAATCGCCTTCCGCACAGCCTTCCTTCGAGCCCGTCAGCCGGCGCTTCAGGCGCAGGAAGTCGAGCAGCGTCTCGGTCGGGTCGAGGCTGGAAAGGGCGACATCTTCGCCGTTCAGGATGAAACGAATGCTGGTCATGAACTGCCTTTTCCTGCGGGGCGCGTTACTGCGCGGTCCAGCCGCCGTCGATCGAAATAGAGGTGCCGGTGATTTGCCTGGCCGCGTCGCTGGCGAGGAAGATGGCGGTGGCCGCGACCTCCTCGATGGCAACGAATTCCTTCGTCGCCTGCAGACGCAGCATCACGTCCGTCTTCACCTGTTCCTCGGAAATGCCACGGGCCTTGGCCGTATCGGGGATCTGCTTTTCGACCAGCGGTGTCAGCACATAACCGGGGCAGATGGCGTTGATCGTGATGCCGAACTCCGCCAGTTCCAGGGCGACCGACTTGGTGAGGCCCATGATCCCGTGTTTGGCTGCGACATAGGCCGATTTGTAAGGCGAGGCCACCAGCGCATGCGCTGAGGCGACATTGATGATGCGGCCCTTCTTCCTCGCCTTCATGCCGGGCACGGCAGCGCGAATCGTATGGAAGGAGCTGGTCAGGTTGATCGCGATGATCTGGTCCCATTTGTCGATCGGGAAATCCTCGACCGGCGAGACATGCTGGATGCCGGCATTGTTGACGAGCACGTCGACATCGCCAAAAGTCTTTTCCGCTGTGGCGATCAGGTCGGCGATTTCGGTCGGCTTGGTCATGTCCGCGCCGTGATAGATCGCCTTGCCGCCATGGGCCTCTAGCGCCTTGCGGTTGGCTTCGATCTCGTCAGCCGGCCCGAAGCCGTTGATGACGAGGTCCGCACCCTCGGCGGCAAAGGCTTTCGCGATGCCGAGCCCGATCCCGCTGGTCGATCCGGTGACGACGACGGTTCTTGCCATCTCATTCTCCCTTGTCTCAGGCCTGCTGCGACGCAATAGTTTTGTCGAGGTTATGCCCAAAGGCAGAGCACTGGCAATCGCGATTTTGGCGCAAGACTGCTTCGCCGAAACGGAGAAAGTCTCAAGCTGCGCCCCGCTTGTTCTCCGCTCCGAAACAGTCCGTCACCCCCGCGCAGTTTGCAGGAGCGCACGCGACCCTCTATCTCTGGCACAACGATACAGCGAGAGAGACCCATGGAACTCGGACTTTACACCTTTGCCGATGTCGATCCCAATGCCGCCAACAAGGGCGCGGAAGCCAAGCGCCGCGTGGACGAGCTTCTGGCCGAGATCAAGCTCGCAGACGAGGTCGGTCTCGATGTCTTCGGCCTCGGAGAACATCACAGGCCTGACTATATGGCCTCTTCGCCAGCCACGATCCTGGCGGCTGCTGCCGTGCAGACGAAGAACATCCGGCTGACCAGCGCCGTTTCGGTTCTCTCCTCGGATGATCCGGTGCGCGTCTTCCAGCAATATGCGACGGTTGATCTGCTTTCGAATGGCCGCACCGAACTGATGGTCGGTCGCGGCTCCTTCATCGAGAGCTTCCCGCTCTTCGGCTATGATCTCGAAGACTATGACCTGCTGTTTGCCGAAAAGCTGCAGCTGCTGATGGAGATTCGCGAGAACGAAGTGGTGACCTGGGAAGGCCAGACCCGCAAGCCGATTCAAGCGCGGGGTGTCTATCCGCGTCCGCTGCAGGATCTGCTGCCGCTGTGGATCGCGATCGGCGGTACGCCGCAGTCGGCGGCGCGTGCCGGTTATCTCGGCCTGCCGCTGGCGCTCGCCATCATCGGCGGCGAGCCGCATCGCTTTGCGCCCTTCTTCGATCTCTATCGCCAGAGTGCCGCCAAGGCCGGTGTCGATCCCGCCTTGCTGAAGACCAGCATCAACGTGCATGGCTTCATCCATGACACCACGCAGTCGGCGGCTGATATCTTCTATGCGCCGCAGGCCGTGGTGATGGACCGGATCGGCCGCGAGCGCGGCTGGGGTCCGACCAACCGGGCGCAGTTCGATGCCTCGCGCGGTCCGCGCGGTGCGCTCTTCGTCGGTGATCCGGAAACGGTCGCTGAAAAGATCGTCGCCATGCATGGCATTTTCAAGAACGACCGCTTCCTGTTGCAGATGGCGATCGGCCCGATGCCGCATGTCGAGATCATGCGCGGCATCGAGCTCTACGGCACAAAAGTCGCGCCGCTAGTTCGGAAAGCGTTGACGGAGACGGCGTCTGCCGCCTAAGGCAGCGCTCATCCCCGCCGCAAAGCCGTTGAAGGACCGCCATGATCGTCGAAACCGAAGAGGACCTTACGCGTCTGAAAGACATCGGGCGCATCTGCGCGACGGCGGTGAAGACGATGGCGGCGGCGCTTGAGCCCGGCATCACGACGCGGGAGCTGGATCTGATCGGGCGGAAAGTGCTCGAGGACAACGGTGCGCAGTCGGCGCCGGAACTCTGTTACCAGTTTCCCGGCGCCACCTGCATCTCGGTCAATGAAGAGATTGCCCATGGCATCCCGGGCGACCGGGTGATCAAGGCCGGCGATCTCGTCAATATCGACGTGTCGGGCGAAAAGCTCGGCTATTTCGGCGATACCGGTTCGTCCTTCATCGTGCCCCCGGGCACGGCCAAACTCGAAAGGCTGCTGCGCGACGGCAAGCGGGCGCTTTGGGTCGGGCTGAACCAGGTCAAGACCGGCCGGCCGCTGGCCGATATCGGCAATTCGATCGGCGCCTTTGCCAAGAAGAGCCGCTACACGCTGATCACCAATCTCGCCAGCCACGGCGTCGGCCGCTCGCTGCATGAGGAGCCGACAGAGCTTTCAACCTGGCCGGACCCGGACGAAACGCGGATGATGGAGGAGGGGCTGGTGTTTACCGTCGAGCCGTTCCTTTCGCTCGGCGGCCAATGGGCAGAGGACGGCGACAAGGACAACTGGACGCTCTACAGCGAGCCGCGGGCGCCGACCGTGCAGTTCGAGCACACGATCGTGGTGACGAAGAACGGCCCGCTGGTGCTGACGCTCGCCGATTAAGGCGAGCGCCTTGGCTTCTCTTCCGTCTTAATCGGCCTTCGAAAAGCCGACCGCGACGCCCTTCTTCTTGAAATAGGACTGCATGATCTTGCGGCCCTGGCGGTTCGACTGGGCGAGCTTTGAAGGCTCGAACACGGCTTCCTTCACGCCTTCCTTCGCCATTGCGGCCTTCAGGGCGGCAATATGGAGGTCGATCTCTTCGTTGTCGTTGTTGATCGAGGTGTAGATGTTGTCGATGGCCTGCTGCAGGCTGAGGTCGCTCATTTGGCACTCCTGAAAAAGCTTTGCGACTTCCCTAGCGAATTTTGGGCAGGAGGCAAGGATAAGCTAGTTAGCGGCTTGCAGCTGGACGAAGTTGGCCACATGCTGGTGCGAACAAGCGATATTCTTGAGGCTCGATCGATGAGAAGAGCAGTCATCCAGATTCGCAGCGACGCCGATGAGATCGCGGCCATCGGCGCCATGGGCCAGCGTTTCGCCGACGTCTGGAACCAGGGTGCCAAGGGGCCTGACGCGCCTTTCGTTCTGATTTTTACCTCGGCCTCCCAGCTCTTTTCCGTCATTTCGCCGAAGCGCTGGGAGCTGATCGAAGGCCTGCAGGGGCTTGGGCCCTCCACCATTCGTGGCCTCGCCCGGGCTCTCGGTCGCGACGTGAAGCGGGTTCATGAGGACGTGTCGACCTTGATGGATTGGGGGCTCATCGAAAGGGATGAAACGGGAAGGGTTGCCGTTCCCTTTGACGAAATCGAGGCCGACTTCATTCTCAAGGGAGCGGCTGCGTGACGGTCACGCTTCGGAGCGACGTTCTGCGCTAGACCTAACCTTACAGACCCTTAATTTTCGCGGGGGTAATTCCGCCACAATTTGGCGATGCCATTGCTGGACGGAACCTTCTGCCCTAGGTTCCCGCTGGTTCTACAGGACTTCTCCCACACGAAGGTTTCCCGCGTGTTTCATTCCTTCTTCCCCCGCCCCAAGCTGTTTTTCACCTCGGCCGCTGTCTGGACGCTCGTCTGCATCATCGTCTGGTATACAATCGGCCCGCAGATGGGTGCCGCGATCGGTTTGCCACCGCTGGCCGAAGGGCAGACGCCGCCAGTCGGGCTCGCCTTCTTCTTCACACCCGACAATCTCTGGTTCTATCTCTACTTCACGGTCTTCGTCGGTGTCTTTGGCTTGGCCTGGCAGGTGATCGCCAAGGACCACCCCTGGTCCAAGTGGTCGATCTGGGGCTCAGCATTTCTTGTCTTCATCGCTTACTTCATCGTGCAGATTTCGGTTGCAGTGAATAACTGGCGGGGACCCTTTTTCGACCTTTTGCAGATCGCAATCACTGGTGAAGGCAACCGCGCAGAGAATGCTGCAGGTCTATATCTCCTGCTTCGGCAGTTTCTGGAAATCGGTATGGTAGGTGCAGTGATGACGGTGGTTACATCGTTCTTTACTAACCACTATGTTTTTCGCTGGCGCAATGCGATGAACGACTTCTACTTGTCTAAGTGGGACAGGCTGCGTCACATTGAAGGTGCGTCGCAGCGTGTTCAAGAAGACACCATGCGGTTCGCAAACATCTTAGAAGGTCTCGGGGTCAACCTAGTCAACTCGGTGATGACCTTGGTCGTTTTCTTGCCGATCCTGTTTCGTATGTCTGAGCATGTAAGCGAACTACCCCTAATTGGTGCGGTTCCTCACTCACTCTTTTGGTTGGCGGTCGGTTGGTCGAGCTTCGGTACTGTGCTTTTGATAGTTGTCGGCATCAAGCTGCCTGGCTTACAGTTTCGAAACCAACGTGTTGAGGCGGCGTTCCGCAAAGAGCTGGTCTATGGCGAGGACCACGCGGACCGCGCAAATCCTGTTACCGTGAAGGAGTTGTTTGCTAACGTCAGAAAAAATTACTTTCGGATGTATTGGCACTATACATATTTCAACTTTGCAGCATCCTCATACTCGAGATTCGATGCTGTTTTTCTGCTATTTATTCTTGTTCCAACATTTGTTTCGGGTAAGATTACCATGGGGATCTGGCAACAGATCGCCACGGCCTTCGGTCAGGTGACGGACAGCTTCCAGTATCTGGTCAGCAATTGGTCGACGATCATCGAACTCTTGTCGATCCACAAGCGTCTTGTTGCCTTCGAGGCCGCCATCGATGGCGAACCTCTGCCGGCAATCGACCAGCGTTATCTTGAGCGCGAGGCTGCCGAAGGTGAACTCGCAGCCGATCGTCCCTACTGACGTTGCGGCAGATCACACGCACGACAAAGGCCGCGCGGGGTAACCGGCGCGGCCCTGCTGTTTGATCCGGATAATGGAGATAGCCCGTACCGTTTCGGGAAGGGCGGTGTCAGGTCATACGGTATGCCCGTGCATCACGATCTGTATTTCACCTGCATTGCGTAGACCGGCATAGGCCTCCGGCTGGGTGAAGAGCGACAGGCCGATGGCAACGGCGCCGATGGTGGCAGCGATCACGCAGGCGCAGGCGAGGAGGAAAAGGATCTTCATGGATTACCCCGAGGTTTATCCGTCCATATCGGGTGTCGCGGGTCTCAAGTAAATGCGTCATGCGATCACATCGCGCCGGGCGTTCCGGCAGGTGCATCACTCCGGTCTTCCAGCATGTCGAGCGCTTCCGAATAGGTGACGCAGGCGACATCGGGGCGGGGGCAGACTTCCGCCACCAGCCGCTCCATCGCTGCCCAATAGGCGCCGCCGTTCATGGTGACGAAGTGCAGGCCGATCTGCAGAGGGATGCGGTCGCCGTTGTATTGTGCCTCGAAGGCTTGCTTGAATGCCTTGTAGCTGCGCTCGGCGAATTCATCGCCCTTCGATGGATGGTCGATGCCGGCGGAATGGCGGATGAAGAGATTGTAGTCCATGGCGATGATGCGTCGTGCCTCCGGCCCCTCCGGGATCAGCGGCAGGCCGAAGCGGGCAAGTCCGCCTTTCCTGACCGGTAGCACCGGGTCATGGGTCACCACGCTCGCATCGTAGCGGAAGCCATGCTCGCGCTCGGCCTGGAACAGGCTGTCGGGGGCGGAGAGATAAGGCGCGCGAAAGCCTGTGATGCCGTTTTTCACGAAGTTCGCCCAGTCCTTTGGCTCGCGATCGCTAAGGCCATTGTCCTTCCAGGCGTTCAAGAGAACCCGATCGAAGGTCTCGAATTCCGTCAGCCACTCGGCCTTTGTCCAGTCCTTGCCGTCGAAGTGTCCGCAGGTGTGGCTGGCGATTTCGTGACCTTCGTTTCTGGCGTTCCAGATGTGGTCGAGCCTGACCGCAACCTCGTTCGCATCCGTCGCGAAACCGATGTTCGAGCGGCCGGCCTTGATGCCCGGCGCCTTGTAGTCGCTAGCGCGGGCGCGCGGGATCAGGGTGGTGCAGGAGAGGAAATAGGTGAAATGCGCATCTGCACGCTCGGCGATGGCGCGGCTTCGCGCCCAGAGCCTCACATCATGCGCACCGTCGAAGGAGATCATCAGGATCTGGCTCGGCTTTGTGCCGTCAGCGCTTTTTGCCGCAGGAGCGGGCTGTTGCGCTGTCGCAGTCGTCGCGGAAAGGGCAAGGGAAACGGCAATCAAAGAACGAAACATCAGCAAACACCCGGCAATCAATTCGGTGTGTTGCCTCCCATCCAAATGCGGCGAAGCTTTGAACAGGCTGGATATTCGAACGTCAGACCAGTAAGGCTTTGGGCAACTCGACCCGAAAGGTTCTCACTCATGACACTTCTCATTCTTGGTATCATCCTGTTTCTGGCCACGCATCTGATCCGCGTCGTCGCGCCCGGTTTTCGGGTCTCGATGATCGGCCGCTTCGGCGAGACCGGCTGGCGGGTCATCAATTCGGTGATGAGCCTCGTGTCACTGGTGGTCCTGATCTGGGGCTATGCCACGGCACCCGTCATCAATCTCTGGTTCCCGCCCATGGGCATGAACCATCTGACGACGACGCTGATGCTGTTTGCCATGATCTGTCTGGTCGCCGGCTTCCTGCCGGCCGGGCATATCGCCACCAAGACCAAGCATCCGATCGTGCTGTCGATCAAGATCTGGGCTGCCGCCCACCTGCTCGCCAATGGCGACCTCGCCTCGGTGCTGTTGTTCGTGGCGCTTCTGGCCTGGGGTGTGGTCCTGCGCATCAGCTACAAGCGCCGTGTGCGGGCGGGCGAGCTTGTGCTCAAGCCCTTCGTATCGGCACGCTGGGATGCGATTGCCGTTGTCGGCGGCATCGTCGTTTGGGCCGTCATCACCATGTGGCTGCACAAACTGTTGATCGGGGTTGCACCGCTTGCCATGTGACGGCTTAAGCCTGTTGGCGGTTTTCCCCTTACAAGCGGGCAAAAATCGGCTAGAAGGCCGCTCACGCATGAGACTGCATCGAAAGGCCGGCATCGTCCGGGGATATGAATGGTTGATCAGAACGACAGCTTTATCCGCGAAGTGAACGAGGAGCTCCGCTCCGACCAGGTGCGCAACGCCTGGAAGCGCTACAGCCGCATCATCATAGGTGCTGCCGTGGTCATCGTCCTCGGCACGGCTGGCCATCGCCTCTGGACCCATTGGGACTCCACCCAGGCCTCGGATGCCGGCGACAAGTTCCTTGCAGCACTGACGCTGGCCGATCAGGGCAAGCGCGATGAGGCGGAAGCCGCATTGCAGGCGCTCGAACAGGACGGCTACGGCGCCTATGGCATCCTCGCCCGTTTCCGTGCGGCCTCGGTTCTCGCCGAAAAGGGCGATCCGGCTGGCGCCGTTGCCTCGTTCAAGACGATCGGCGATGATGCGTCGATCCCGGATGCCGTGCGCAACACTGCCAAGGTGCGCGCCGCATGGCTGCTGGTTGATACCGGCACCTATGATGAAGTTTCTGCCATGGTCGAGGCCATGGCGACGCCGACTAATGCCATGCGCCATGCCGCCCGTGAAGCGCTGGGTCTCGCCGCCTACAAGGCCGGCGACATGACCCGTGCCCGCGAGTGGTTCGAGCAGATCGTCGAAGACGCGGAAGCACCGCGCAATGTTGCCAACCGCGCCCAGATGCTGCTCGACAACATCAAGGCCTCCGGCAAGGCTCCGTAACAACAAGGCCATCAAGGCCGGAAAGCTAGCGTTCCCATGAGTTTCACAGTCGCCATCGTCGGGCGCCCGAATGTCGGCAAGTCCACGCTTTTCAACCGTCTGGTCGGAAAGAAGCTGGCGCTTGTCGACGATACCCCGGGGGTTACCCGCGACCGTCGACCGGGCGATGCCAAGCTCGTGGACCTGCGCTTCACCATCATCGATACCGCTGGTCTCGAAGAGGCAGGGCCTGAGACGTTGCAGGGCCGCATGCGCGCCCAGACGGAGATGGCGATCGACGAGGCGGATCTGACGCTCTTCGTCGTCGACGCCAAGTTCGGCCTGACGCCCGTCGATCAGACGCTTGCCGAAATGCTGCGCCGTCGTGGCCGGCCTGTGGTGCTGGTCGCCAACAAGTCGGAAGCACGTGGCTCGGATGCCGGCTTTTACGATGCCTATACGCTGGGTCTTGGCGAGCCGGTGCCGATCTCGGCTGAACACGGCCAGGGCATGATCGACCTGCGCGACGCGATCGTCGAGGCCATCGGCGAGGAGCGGGCCTTTCCCGAGGAAGAGGACGTTGCCGAGACGGATGTCCTTCTTCCCGAGGACGGTGACCTGGAAGGCGAAGAAGACGAGGCCGAACCGGAATATGACGAGACCAAGCCGCTGCGCGTGGCGATCGTCGGTCGCCCGAATGCCGGCAAGTCGACGCTCATCAACCGCTTCCTTGGCGAAGATCGTCTGCTGACCGGCCCCGAAGCCGGTATCACGCGCGATTCGATCTCTGTCGAGTGGGACTGGCGCGGCCGCACCATCAAGATGTTCGACACCGCCGGCATGCGCAAGAAGGCGCGCGTGCAGGAGAAGCTCGAAAAGCTCTCCGTCGCCGATGCGCTGCGTGCTATCCGCTTTGCCGAAACCGTGGTCATCGTCTTCGATGCGACCATCCCCTTCGAAAAGCAGGATCTGCAGATTGTCGACCTCTGCCTGCGCGAGGGCCGCGCCGCGGTGCTTGCCTTCAACAAGTGGGATCTGGTCGACGACCCGCAGGCCTTGTTGACGGAACTCCGCGAGAAGACCGAACGGCTGCTGCCGCAGGCGCGCGGGATTCGCGCCGTGCCGATGTCGGGCCAGACGGGCTATGGGCTGGAAAAGCTCATGCAGAACATCATCGACACCGATAAGGTGTGGAACAAGCGCATCTCGACTGCCAAGCTCAATCGCTGGCTCGATGCCGTCACGACCCAGCATCCGCCACCGGCGGTCTCCGGCCGTCGCCTGAAGCTGAAATACATGACGCAGGTCAAGGCCCGTCCGCCAGCCTTCATGATTTCTTGCACGCGTCCCGATGCGCTGCCGGAAAGCTATGTGCGCTATCTGACCAATGGTCTGCGCGCCGATTTCGACATGCCGGGCGTGCCGATCCGCATCCATTTCAAGGCGGGCGAAAACCCGTTCGAGGGTCGCAAGAGACGCCGCTGATTTCAGCGGCTTACTCGGTGGCAGGACGTCCGTGGGCGTCCAGCTCTGCCGGGCGAGTTCCGAAGCGCTGCCTGAGGCCCCGCTTGCGGCGCTGCTCCTTGGCTTCCACGACATTGTCGAAGAACTGCTCGGTCGCCGCTTCCCAGGAATAGGTTTCGGCCAACCTGCGGGCCGACGCCGGCGATGCTTGCAGCGCTGCGATGCAGGCGATCTGCAGATCGTGGTCGAGTACTCCGGCATTGGAGCCTGCCGGAATGATGTCGATCGGCCCAGTGACCGGGTAGCCAGCGACGGGAACGCCGGAAGCGAGTGCTTCCAGGATCGTATTGCCGAAAGTGTCGGTTTTCGATGGGAAGACGAAGACATCGGCTTCTGCATAGGCGCGGGCGAGATCTTCGCCATGCTTGACACCAGTGAACAGCACATCCGGATAGCGCGCTTGCAGGTCGGCACGAGCCGGACCATCCCCCACCACCACCTTCGAGCCGGGCAGATCAAGATCGAGAAAGGCCGGCAGGTTCTTTTCGACCGCCACACGGCCGACCGTCATGAAGATCGGACGGGGCAAGCCGAAGGGTTTCTCCGACTTTTCGCGCGGGTGGAAATTAGCGGTGTCGATGCCGCGGCTCCAGAGGCAGAGATTGTTGATGCCACGCGCTGAAAGCTCCCGGCGCAGGCTTTCGGTTGCCACCATGCAGGCGCCGCCGCGATTGTGGAACCAGCGGACAAAGGCATAGAGCCAGGAGAGTGGTACAGGCAGGCGGGCCGCCACATATTCCGGAAAGCGCGTGTGATAGGTTGTCGAGAAGGGACGCTTGTTGCGGATGCACCAGTGGCGCGCCATCAGGCCGAGCGGGCCTTCTGTCGCGATATGCACATAGTCCGGCTGCTGTGCTTCGATCATGCGGCCGATGCGGCGGGGCGAGGCGAGGGACAGCCGGATCTCCGGATAGGTTGGCATGGGAATGCTGCGGAAGGGCTCGGGCGTGATCATCGAGACCTCGACGCCCAGCTTCTTCAGCTCGCGATTGGTGGTCTCGATGGATCGGACGACCCCGTTCACCTGCGGGTGCCAGGCATCGGTCACGATGGTCAGTTTCGGCATGGCGCGCCCGCCCTCATCCGAACGGCCGCGAAAGCGGCGATTCTGCTTCACAAGCTCTGCCACGCCTTATGGGAGGGGAACATTACAGCTTGATGTCAGCCCTGAGACGGGTCGTTTGACATTGGGCGCCGAACCCGATTGCTTGAGGGGCGACCCGTCGATTCCCGCCGAAGGACCTGCCCATGACCAAGTCTCCCGCCAAGACCGCCCGTTCCCATTCTGCCGACTGGTGGCGCGGGGCCGTGATCTATCAGGTCTATCCGCGTTCCTTCCAGGACACGGATGGCGATGGCATCGGCGACATCAAGGGCATCATCGAGCGGCTGCCTTACATCGCGGCGCTTGGGGTGGATGCGATCTGGCTGTCGCCCTTCTTCACCTCGCCGCAGGCCGACATGGGCTATGACGTCTCGGATTATTGCGATGTCGACCCGATGTTCGGCACGCTCGCCGATTTCGACCAGATGATGACGGAGGCAAAGCGGCTCGGGCTGAAGGTCATCATCGACCAGGTGATCTCTCACACCTCGGATCAACATCCCTGGTTCAAGGAAAGCCGGGCGAGCCGCGACAATTCCAAGGCGGACTGGTTCGTCTGGGCCGCCGCCAAGCCCGATGGCACGGCACCGAACAACTGGCTCTCCGTCTTCGGCGGCCCCGCCTGGGAATGGGATGGGGTGCGCAAGCAATACTACATGCACAACTTCCTCGCCTCGCAGCCGGATCTCAACTTCCACAATCGCGAGGTCCAGGACGCGGTGCTGGATGCCGTGAAGTTCTGGCTGGAGCGCGGTGTCGACGGTTTCCGCCTCGATACGGTCAACTACTATTTCCATGACAAGGAGCTGAGGGACAATCCGCCCCATGCGCCAGACAGCGAGGAGGCCGGGCTCGATGCGCCCGACGTCAATCCTTACGGCATGCAGAGCCATCTCTATGACAAGACCCAGCCGGAGAATATCGAGTTTCTCAAGCGCTTCCGGGCACTGCTCGACCAGTATCCGGATCGTACGACGGTGGGCGAAGTCGGTGACGGCGCACGCTCGCTCAAGACTGTGGCTGCCTATACCTCCGGCGGCGACAAGCTGCACATGTGCTACACCTTCGATCTGCTGGGGCCGGACTTCACGCCCAGCCATATCCGCCACTGCGTCGACAGTTTCCAGAAGCAGGTGAAGGACGGCTGGGTCTGCTGGGCCTTTTCCAACCATGACGTGACGCGGCATGTCAGCCGTTTCGTGCAGGACGCGGGTGAGCGTGAGACGGTGGCGAAGATCGCGGCCTCGGTGCTCGCCACGCTGCGCGGTTCGATCTGCCTCTACCAGGGCGAGGAGCTTGGCCTGCCCGAGGCTGAGCTTTCCTTCGAGGATCTGCGCGACCCCTATGGCATTCGGTTCTGGCCGGCTTTCAAGGGCCGTGACGGGTGCCGCACACCGATGGTCTGGGACAAGACCAAGAGCCAGGCCGGTTTCTCGACCGCAAAGCCCTGGCTGCCGGTCTCGGCGGAACATCAGGCGCTGGCCGTGGATACGCAGGAAAGCGACGCGGCTTCGGTGCTTGCCCATTACCGGGCGACGCTTGCCTTCCGCAAGAGCCATCCGGCGCTGATCGATGGCGACATGGAGTTCCTGGCGACCAATGAGGATGTGTTGGCCTTTACCCGGTCCAAGGGTGAGGAACGGCTGTTGTTCGTCTTCAATCTCCGGCGCGGCCCGCAGGAAATTGGCATTCCCGCTGGCATCAAGGTCAAGGAGGCGGTTGCCGTCCCGGGCTTGTCCGGTCGGCATGTCGCGACGGAAATCCATCTCGGGCCGCTTGATGGCTTCTGCGCGCGGCTGTGATCACATCCCCTCATCGGGAATGTTCAGCACATGGCCGCAGGCCTTGCAGTGTACGGCATCCGCATCATGCCGCTGCAATCCGCATTCGGGGCAGGGGAAGGTGACCTTGTAGGGCCTGACGATGGCCTGGGCGAGCCGGACGAAGAGCGAGATGCCGATGATCATGGTGACGATCGAGGTCAGCTTGCCGAAGGTGCCGGGAAGCGTGATGTCGCCGAAACCCGTCGTCGTGACCGTGGCGACGGTGAAATAGAGCGCGTCGATGAAGCCGCTGCCTGCATCCTCGGCATAGAAGAAGAAGGTGTAGACGAAGCCGGTCACCAGAAAGAGGAAGACGAAGAGGTTGAGGAAGGCGGTAACGACATCCGTCTGTTCCTTCAGCCCCAGCCGGTTCAGCATCAGCTTGAAAACCGGACGTTGGGCGACAGCCCAGATGCGGGCGACGCGCAGGAAGGCGAAGTTGAACAGAAGATGCGGGAAGAGCAGCGTGCCGAGCACGAAGAGGTCGATCCAGGTCATCGGCCGCAGCAGAAAACCCCGCGTCGTGCGTGACGCCCCCCACTGGGCCAGCATCTCGATCGCGATCCAGGCGGCTATGGCGTAATCCAGAATGAGATAGCTCGGCCGGTCTCGGATATAGGGCCCGGCGAGGAAAAAGCCGATGATCGCGAGATCGATCACCATCAGCGCGAACTGGAAGCGGATGGCAGCCGTGTCGCGGCCGTCATAAAGGCGCGCCAGATGCTGGCGGAGGGGAGTGGGCTGGCGGTTCTCGATATCGGACGCCATGGAGCCTCGTTAATAGTGATAGCGGCATTGGAGGATGACGAGCGTCTGATCCTCACCCATGCCGACAACGGCGTAGACAATCCGATGTTCCCGAGTGATCCGGCGGGACCACATACCCTTCAGCGTGCCCTTTAGAGGTTCTGGTTTGCCGATGCCCTCGAAGGGGTGCCTTACCATGTCGCGGATCAGTTCGTTGATCCGTGCCAGTATCTTTCGATCGGCTTCTTGCCAGTGAATGTAGTCAGCCCATCCATCCGGCGCGAAGGCGATCCGCATAGTTCAGCGGTCCAGATCCGCGATCAGAGATCGTTCCGTGAAGCGACCCGCTGCAAGGTCGTCCTTTGCCTTGAGCAGGCGTGCCGCATTGGCCGGCGAGGATAGCAGGTGGACGGTTTCGATGAGGCTGTCATATTCATCCTTGCCCATCAGCACAGCCGAGGACTTGTCCCGCCTGATGATCTCGACGGCCCCCTCAATGAGCGTGTCGAGACGGCCTTCCGCTGTGTCCTGTTTGATCTCGCGATCCCAGCGCTCGGCACGCAAGTCTTCAACAGACGCGGCGAAGGTGTCGAATTCCTCCGGCGACAGTTCACGCACCATTTCCACAAGTCGTTCGAGACGGGTCATCGCTTCATCCTCCACCCGATCATAGGACTTCTGCCGTCCGCTGCCAATCCTCACCCGATCAGGCAGAACTTGTCGACATCGACCATGCCCTTGTCTGAAATCTTCAGATGCGGGATGACCGGCAGCGGCAGGAAGGCGACCTGGAGGAAGGGTTCTTCCAGCGTGGTGCCGAGCGCATAGGCGGCTTGTCTCAGGTGATGCAGCGTATCGCGGACGCTCTCATAGGGCTCTAAGCTCATCAGGCCGGCGACGGGGAGCGGGATCTCGCCGGTCACCTTGCCGTCTTCGACCACGACGAAACCACCCTTGATTTCGCCCAGCCGGTTGGCGGCAAGCGCCATGTCCTCTTCGGAGACGCCGACAACGCAGATATTGTGGCTGTCATGGCCAACAGTTGAGGCGATCGCGCCCTTCTTCAGGCCGAACCCCTGGACGAAGCCATTGGCATGGTTGCCGTTCTTGCCGTGCCGCTCGATGACGGCGACCTTGATGACGTCGTTTGCGAGATCGACGGAGGTCTGGTTTCCCGAGGTCGGCAGGCGAAAGCGGCGGTGTTCGGTGATGATCTTGCCGGGCATCACGCCGATCACGGGCGTTTCGCCTTCCGCAACCGGAACGCCGAAATCGGCCGCCTTAACGACCCTGGCCTTGACGCTGTCGAGCCCGACGGGGGCGACGGGTTTGCGGGTGGCGAAGAGCGCGTCGGTCACGTGGCGACCGGCGGCAAAGACCATCTCGGCCTTGCAGTTTTCAAGACTGTCCACGACCACCAGATCGGCGCGCCAGCCGGGGGCGACAAGGCCGCGGTCGCGGAGGCCAAAGGCGCGGGCCGCCGAAATCGAGGCGGCGCGGTAGACGGCCAGCGGCTCGACGCCATTTCTGATTGCCTCGCGGATCATGTAGTCGAGATGACCCTGTTCGGCGATGTCGAGCGGGTTGCGGTCGTCGGTGCAGAGCGCGAGGAAAGGCGAAAGCCGCTCGGTCAGGATCGGCATCAGCGCGTGCAGGTCCTTGGACACCGAGCCCTCGCGCACGAGGATGTGCATGCCCTTGCGGATCTTCTCCATCGCCTCTTCGGCTGTGGTGCATTCATGGTCGGTGCGGATGCGGGCGGAGAGATAGCCGTTCAGGTCCCGGCCCGACAGCAGCGGCGAATGGCCATCGATATGGCCGTCCTGGAAGGCCTCGAGCTTCGCCAAACAGATCGGATCCTTGTGGATCACGCCCGGAAAATTCATGAATTCGGCAAGGCCTATGACCTTGGGGTGGCTGCGGAACGGTAGCAGCCGCTCGATCGGCAGATCCGCGCCGGAGGTTTCCAGATGCGTGGCCGGCACGCAGGAGGAGAGCTGGACACGGATGTCCATGATCGTCTCTTCGGCGGAATCAAGGAAGAACTGGATGCCCTCGGTGCCGAGCACATTGGCAATCTCGTGCGGATCGCAGATGACTGTCGTTACGCCATAAGGAAGCACGCATCGGTCGAATTCATGCGGGGTGACCAGCGAACTCTCGATATGCAGATGGGTGTCGATGAAGCCGGGCACGACGATCTTGCCTGAGATATCGATGACTTCGCGGCCCTCGTAAGTCTCGACGGTGCCGATGATGGTCTCGCCGCAGATGGCAATGTCTGATGCGACCAGTTCGCCGGTGACCAGATCGAAGAAGCGCCCACCCTTCAGAACGATGTCCGCCGGCTCGCGGCCGGTGCCCTGGTCGATGCGGCGTTCGAGGTCGGTCATGCGGGCTCTCCGATTCTGTGTGCAGTGCAGTAGTCTATCGCCTTGCTGCCTGCGGGGAAATGGCCGCTTAGCCTCTGATCTCGACCGTAAACCCAAACCGCATGGCGTCTCCGGCTGCCAGCGCCACTGTGTAGGGTCGCTCCACGAGCTCCGCCGTGCCGCCGGCATGGGCCGCCATGCCGTGCCAGGGTTCCACGCAGAGGAAGGGGGCGCCTGGCTTTTGCCACAGCGCGATATTGGGCAGGTTTTCGAAGGTGAAATGCAGCGATGGCCCGCCGTCTGCGGCGAAGGAGAGGCCGGTGCCGGCACCTTCGGGGAAGATCAGGGCGTCGTTGTCAAACAACGTATGGGCGAGTTCGAGCCGGCCTGCCTTGAAGGGCGAGGTCGGCAGCGTCTTGCCGATCAGTCCGTCTTCGAGCTGGATGACGCCGGGTTCTGCGCCATTGTCGAGGATCACCGAATGCTGTTTGCCGTCCGCGCCCGGCAGCGGCCAGAGAAAGGCCGGGTGGAAGCCGATGCCGAAGGGGAGCAGTTTGCCGCCGGTGTTTTCCACTGTTGCCGTCACCGAAAGCGTTCGGCCCTCAAGGCGATGCTCGAGCGTCAGGCGGAAGTCGAAGGGATAGACCGCGCGGGTCTCGGGCGTGGAGACCAGTTCATGGCGACAGGCCGTTTCCGTCTGCTCGACCATTGCGAATTCGCGGCGGCGCGCAATCCCGTGCTGTGCCATCGGATAGGTCGTGCCATTGACGGCCAAGACATCGCCGGGCGCCTTGCCGACGATCGGAAAGAGGATCGGCGAGCGCCCTGTCCACCAGGCGGCATCGCCGTTCCACAGAAAGTCCCGGCCATCCGCCGCCTGCAGCGACTGCATCTCGGCGCCGAGCGAGGAGATCTCGACGGCAAGCTCTGAATTGGCAATGCGAATCGTCTCGGACATGGGCACTCCTCTGAATGGTCTTGACCATCTTAGGGCGATCGCGCGGGGAGCGCGACGAGGAAATGGGCATTGCTTGCGAACCTCGTCCTTCGAGGGTCGCTGTCGCTGCAGCCTCTCCCTCGTGCTCCGATACCCCCCTCTGTCGGCTACGCCGACATCTCCCCCTCAAGGGGGGAGATTGCCGTTTGGCCATCTGCTTCCTCAAGGCAGCCGCAGGTTGGACGTTTTAACCTCGGGGTTTAGTGGGCAACGCGATACCGCGCGCCAATCTCCCCCCTTGAGGGGGAGATGCCCGCCCTTCGACAAGCTCAGGAGGGCAGAGGGGGGCACCACAGGCGCTGGGCAGGTCGCGACTCAATGCTGCCACTCAGCCCTTCACCTTCGCCACCACCGCCGCCACCGGCGAACCCTTGTCCCGCCAGGCGGTGAAGCCGCCTTCGAGGTGGCAGACGTTTTCCAGGCCCATTTCCAGCGCCGTTTTGGTCGCTAGCGCCGAGCGCCAGCCGCTGGCGCAGAAGAAGAGGAAGAGCTTGTCCTCGGCGAAGACGGGCTTGTGATAGGGGCTTTCCGGATCGATCCAGAATTCCAGCATACCACGTGGGCAGGCGAAGGCATCCGGGATCGTGCCCTCCCGTTCACGCTCGCGGGGATCGCGCAGGTCGACGAAGACAACGTTGTCGCGGCCATGCAGACGGGCCGCCTCGGATGCATCCACCGCCTCGACCAAAGCCCCGGCTTCCGCCAGCAAGTCCTTGTAACCCTTCTTCATCGTCATCCTCGTCGCTGCGTCATCGATCTCGCGCCTTGCGGCCATTCTAGCGGCGTTGGCGCGCCTGTCACGGCCTCCTGTTTCAGAGGACCTCCTGTCGCATGGACGCCGTCGGCGAGTTGGCCTAGCTTGAGGGTCATGAATACCACAACCGACGCCGGCGGCCCGATCATCCTCTTTGATGCCGAGTGCATACTGTGCTCGGCCAATGCGCAGCTCGTGCTCTCGAACGACCGCCAGAAGCGTTTTCGCCTTGCCTCGATGCAAGGGCCGGTGGGTGCAGCCCTCTACCGCCGCTTCGGCATCGATCCCACCAATCCCGACAGCATCATCGTCGTCGACGGCGATCATATGCTGCGCGACAGCGATGCGGTGCTGGCGATTTATGCCGGGCTCGGCTGGCCCTGGAAGGCGCTTTCTATCTTCAAAGCCGTGCCGCGCTTCATTCGCGACCCACTCTACCGGATGATCGCCCGCAACCGCTACCGGATCTTCGGCAAGCGCGACAGCTGCTGGCTGCCGGCACCGGAGTTCCGCGATCGGATTTTGTGAGGGGTGGGCGGGAGTATCTTCGCGGAGGGCGGACTTCGGCTGATGCCTGTCGTGTGGTTACCCCCCTCTGTAACTGCGTGACATCTCCCTCACACGGGGGGAGAGCGTAAAACCGCCGACCTCTCGTTCATATATCGGCTGTTGCGAAGCCGCGCCGCAGCGCCGGTGGCCCACTCTCCCCCCGTGTGGGGGAGATGTCGGCGCAGCCGACAGAGGGGGGTGCCACGCGGTAAAACGGCTACGGCCAACCTCCGCTTGGACGCGAGGTCGCGCACGAAACCTTCCCCCTCATCCTGAGGTGCATGCGGGAGCATGCCTCGAAGGATCGAGGCCGCAGCCAAAGCCACCCGTCCTCGTCCTTCGAGGGTCGCTTCGCTCCCGCCTCAGGATGAGGACTGACCCTCGCACTCTTTGATACCTCCACCAAAAAAGGCGGCCCTTGCGAGCCGCCTTCCTGTTCCGGAGCGATTGAAGCCTTACTCGGCAGCCACCGTCTTGCCGGCTTCCCACTTGTAGACGGCGAAGCTCTGGGAGGTGAGGTCGCCGGTTTCGCCATAGGTCAGTTTGCCGATGGCGGTCGGGATTTCGGAGCCGTCCTTGAGGCTCGCGGCAACCGCTTCGGCGTCGTCGACGCTCCCGGCCTTGGCAATGCCGGCAGCGATAACTTCGACAGCGGCATAGGTGTTCAGCGTGAAGGCTTCCGCCGGAATGGACTTTGCGGCGAGTGCATCGACAGCGGCCTTGCTGTCTTCGTTTTTCAGCGCATCGGCAGCGTTGGTGAAGATTGTGCCTTCGGCGGCTTCACCACCGATCGTCACGTATTCGTTGTTCGACAGGCCATCACCGGCGATCACTTGAGCCTTGAGGCCAGCATCCTGCATCTGGCGCACCAGAAGGCCGGCTTCCGGGTGGTAGCCGCCAAAATAGATCACGTCCACGCCATCAGCCTTCAGGCGGGTGACGAGCGCGCCAAAATCCTTTTCGCCTGCGGTCAGCGAATCCTTGAAGACTTCGGTGACGCCGCCGGCGTTGAGGGCTGCCTTGAAGGCGTCCGCGAGACCCTTGCCGTACTGGCCCTTGTCGTCAAGGATGGCGATCTTCTTGTCCTTGTATGTCGCCAGCACGAACTTGGCGGCCACATCGGCCTGCTGGTCGTCGCGGCCGCAGGTGCGCAGCACGGTCGTCAGGCCGCGGGCGGTGAGATCGGGGGCCGTCGCGGTCGGGGTCACCATCAGCACGCCGTTTTCGGCGAAAACGCTGGAGGCGGGGACGGCAACGCCCGAGGTGACCGGGCCGACGACGAAGCGCACGCCTTCACCGACGAGCTGGTTGGCGGCGGAAACGCCCTGCTTCGGTTCGCCTGCGTCATCGGCGATCTTCAGGCTCACCTGTTCGCCGTTGATGCCACCCTTCTTGTTGATTTCTTCAACGGCGGTTTCGGCGCCATTCTTGATCTGCGCGCCGACGGCGGCCAGCGGGCCGGTCAGCGGCGCCATCAGGCCGAGCACGATTTCGGCACGGGCAGCTGGTGCTGTGGCGATCAGTGCTGCAAGGGCCGCACTGGCGAGAAGTTGAAATTTCATGTCCTGCTCCTTGGGTCGGCGCGACCGATCTCTGTCGGTTTCAGCGCCATTCGGGTTCTTTTGTTGCTCCCCATGATCGCTTTAGACAAAAACGATGGGTGACAAAAGATCTGAAGCCGTGGTGTGCGAAGACGCCACAGCTTTGTCCGGGGCAGGAGGTGAAAGCCGGTTGCCGAAGCCGGGATCAGACGGTCAGCACGCGTCCGCTGCCGCCATCTTCCGCCTCGAAGCCGGCCTTGGCTGCGGCGGCATCCTGCTCTCGACGCAGGGCAAGTTCCGCCATGGCGATCTGCTGCAGTTCGAAGAGATCGTTGCTGATCTGGGCGCGGCGTGCAGCGAGCCGAGCCTCGTCGGCGCGGACGGCGGCGTTTGCTGCCGGCTCTGCGGATGGTTGAGGTGCGATTGCGGGGGACGCGTCTTTACCGAACATGCGCTTGAAGAGGTCGACCACGGATAGCCTCCCGGGACCTGGCCCGGCACGGTCACCCCCGACCTGATGTCGGCGATGAAGATCCCGGGGATGCTGCTGTCGTCGGTCGTCCGTGTCGCTATCATCTGCGTCGGGATCGAACGTGCGATTCTCATGACAATACGGGATGGCTTCGCGACCGACAAGGAGGAGGGCGGTCGCGAGGTCAGCCCCAGACAAGCCACAAAAAAAGCGGCCCCACGGGCCGCTTTTCGATGTCGATCCGAGGTCTGCCTCAGATGTTGCGCTCGAGCACCTTGCGCAGCTTGTCGAAGAGTTCGTCGATCTGCTCGGTCGTGATGATCAGCGGCGGCGAGAGCGCGATGATATCGCCCGTCGTGCGGATCAAGAGACCGTCATTATAGGCCTCGAGGAAGGCGTTGAAGGCGCGCTTGGTCGGTTCGCCGTCGATCGGTTTCAGTTCGATCGCGCCGATCAGGCCGAGATTGCGGATGTCGATGACATTAGGGCAATCGCGCAGAGAGTGAAGCTTCTCTTCCCAGTAGGGCGCGATTTCGGCCGCACGCGTCAGCAGGTTCTCGTCACGATAGGTGTCGAGGGTGCCGAGTGCGGCGGCAGAGGCTATCGGGTTGCCGGAATAGGTGTAGCCATGGAAGAACTCGATCATGTGCTCGGGTCCCTGCATGAAGGCGTCGTGGATCTCGGCGGTAACGAAGACCGCACCCATCGGGATGACGCCATTGGTCAGGCCCTTGGCGGTGACCATGATGTCGGGCTTCACATCGAAATACTGCGAGGCGAAGGGCGCGCCGAGGCGGCCGAAACCGGTGATGACTTCATCGAAGATCAACAGGATGCCGTGCTTGGTGCAGATCTCGCGCAGGCGCTGCAGATAGCCCTTCGGCGGGATCAGAACGCCGGTGGAGCCGGAGACCGGTTCGACGATGACGGCGGCGATGGTGGATGCGTCATGCAGGGTAACAATGCGTTCCAGCTCGTCGGCCAGATCGCCGCCATGCTCGGGCATGCCTTTGGTGAAGGCGTTCTTGGCCGGCAGATGGGTGTGCGGCATGTGATCGACGCCGGTCAGCAGCGTGCCGAACATCTTGCGGTTGGAGACGATGCCGCCGACCGAGATGCCGCCGAAATTGACGCCGTGATAGCCGCGCTCGCGACCGATCAGGCGGGTGCGGGACCCCTGACCCTTCACGCGCTGGTAAGCGAGCGCCACCTTCAGCGCCGTCTCAACCGATTCCGAGCCGGAATTGGTGTAGAGCACATGGGCCATGTTATCAGGCGCGATGTCGATCAGGCGGTTGGCGAGTTCAAACGCCTTGGGATGGCCGAGCTGGAAGGCCGGGGCATAATCGAGCTCGCCGGCCTGTTCGCGGATCGCTTCGGTAATCAGCGGGCGGCAGTGGCCGGCGTTCACACACCAGAGACCGGCGGTGCCGTCGAGCACCTGGCGGCCGTCATGGGTGGTGTAGTGCATGTCCTTGGCGCCGACGAAAAGGCGCGGCTCCTTCTTGTACTGGCGGTTCGCGGTGAACGGCATCCAGAAGGCGCGCAGGTCGTTCGGCGTGGAATTCAGGCGGTTAGACATAATGTTCTCCATGGCCTTCTTGTTCATGGGCGGCCACTGGCCCGGCTGTCGGCGAAACGCCGAAATCTGTTGATTGCGCCAGCACGTTAGCAGGCGGCGAGACACCGTCAAGCCACTGTCCCGAGGGCATCAACAAAGGTCATGGATCGCTGAATTCGGGTGATGGAAGGCGCCTGCCGGAAGCCTGTCTGCGAACCGGCTGCATCTGTGTGGCCGCAGTCGGGGCCGAACATAGAAAAAGCCCCGGCGGCAGATGCCGTCCGGGGCTTCGAAATCTCAGTTGCCGAGGATGTCACCCGATTGAACGGGTGATGCGCCGATCTCCTCCCACCTAAACCAGCGCTATCCTGGCAGCGCTGTCATCAAGCAGCAGTTTTGCTCGCTGCAACGGGCGGGCAGTAGATGCTTTCCAGCGTCGACAGAATCTTGATCACCGATTCGGATGTCGAGGAGTAGTAGATCGTCTGGGCGTCGCGGCGGGTCTTGACGAGCTTCTGCGCACGCAGCTTTGACAGGTGCTGCGACAGAGCCGACTGGCTCAGGCCTACCTGGGTCGCCAGAACACCGACGGGAACCTCGCCCTCGACGAGGCTGCAGAGGATCATCAGTCGCTTGGGATTTGCCATGGCGGAAAGCAAACCGGCAGCGACAGTCGATTGTTCGGACAAAGCTTTTGTTTTCATCTCAGTTCAACTTTCCTTGGTCGAGTGCCCTTGGGGGGAGTGGCAGTCGTTGAAAAATCCATGACTTAACTGGAAGCCAAACTCTACCAGCGTCGTCAAAATTGTATATGCCTAAATTTAAGGTACTGTGTATACTGAATTAGGTAACTCTAATAGCAATTCTTTATAATGTGTGATTGGCGTCACAAATTCGTGGCGAATCAGTAAGTCTTTGAAACTAAGGTCTAAACCGTGAGAATCGAGCGCCGAGATGCGCCAGTCCCCGTCCGGGGCGCCATGCACATTCACAGCGATCTGCGCGGCCAGGTCTGGATATGCCCCCCCTAATTCTCGCAGTACTGCGTCTTCGTCGGCATACAAATCATCGTTCATTTTCGGTATATGAAAATCGTCGCTGCTCAAATGATAGGCACGACCAAAGCCGCCATTCAGGCTTGCCCGTTCGGGCACCAGACGGAAAAAGCAGAAGTCGGGAAAATCGATATAAAGCTGCGACTTGGGGTGTCGTGCCAGAAAACGGGCCCTTAGCTGGCCATGTGTGTCGCTGTCGCGCGCGACGCGTTCGGCCATGCATTGCAGGGTCAGTCGCGGATGGGCGAGCGGGTCGCCCTTGGCCGGTTCGCCGGTCAGGAGCGAGGCGCGTGCATCGGCGTTGAGAGCCGTGGTGTGGGCAGAGAGGGCCGAGACGAGGATCACGGGCGCGCCGTCCTTGTCCATGCCGAGAAGCACGCGGCTGACGAAGGGGAAGCCGGTCTGCGGATCGATCACGCCGATCGCGGCGAAGCGTGCTCCGCGCAAGAGAATGCGCGCCTGGCGGCGCGCATCGTCGTCGGTGTCCCTGATAACCTGGGGCTTGTCGTTCATTGCCGTCTCCCGCATGCGTCTGTCTTCGGTGCGGGCAGGGAGGTCATCCCTTGCGGCGGTGCTTGGTCAGTCCGCTTACCACATCCTGGGCGTCGATCGTGCCGATGATGACGCCGTTGTCAACGACGCCGATCGTTCCGGGCTGCCGCGCCAGGGCATCCAGGACGTCGACCAGCGGCGTGCGCGGGGCAGTTGTCCCGGTCACCGCATGCTGATCACCGGAGACGCCGGCGCGCATCACGTCGGAGGCGATCAGCATGTTGATCGGGTTCATGTTCTGGACGAAATCCGCGACATACTGGTTCGTCGGGTTCTGGACGATCTCCTGCGGGGTGCCGCACTGGATGATGCGCCCGCCTTCCATGATGGCGATGCGATTGCCGATTCGGAAGGCTTCGTCGAGATCGTGGCTGACGAAGAGGATGGTCTTCTTCAGCCGCGCCTGGAATTCAAGCAGCTCGTCCTGCAGGCGTGTGCGGATCAGTGGGTCGAGCGCCGAGAAAGGCTCGTCCATCAGAAGGATCGGGGCGCCGGTCGCAAAGGCGCGGGCAAGGCCGACGCGTTGCTGCATGCCGCCCGAGAGCTCGTTGACCCGGCGCTCCGCCCATTTCGACAGATTGACGAGTTCGAGCTGGGCCGCCACCCGTTCCTTGCGCTCGGGTTCCGGAACACCTGCCAGCTCGAGCCCGAAGCCGACATTGTCGGCAACCGTGCGCCAGGGCAGGAGGCCGAATTGCTGGAAGACCATGGAGACGGTGTGCATGCGCAAGTCGCGCAGCACCTGAGCGGAGGCCTTGTAGGGATCGACATAGCCGGTCTCAGTGCGAACGCTGACATTGCCGCGAACGACAGGGGCGAGCGCATTGACGGCGCGCAGGAGCGTCGACTTGCCGGAGCCGGAAAGGCCCATGAGGACAAGGATCTCGCCTTCCTTGACCGCAAGCGAGGCTTTGGCAACGCCGAGGACGAGGCCGGTTTCGGCTCCGATCTCGTCGCGGGTCTTGCCTTGGTCGACCATGTCAAGCGCCCGCTGCGGGTTGTCGCCGAAGACGATGTCGACATTGTCGAAGATGACGGCGTCGGTCATGTGTCTTCTCCGGGAATGCGGAAGATCCGGTCAAGGATGATGGCGAGGATCACGATGCAGAGCCCTGCCTCGAAGCCCCGGGCGATGTTGACGGTATTGAGTGCGCGCACGACCGGCACGCCGAGGCCGCTTGCGCCGACCAGTGCCGCGATCACGACCATCGACAGCGAGAGCATGATCGTCTGCGTGAGGCCGGCCATGATCTGCGGCGTGGCGAACGGCAGTTCGACCTTGCGCAGCACCTGCATCGGGGTTGCGCCAAAGGCGACAGCCGCTTCCACCAGCGAGGGCGGTGTGGAGATGATGCCGAGGCGGGTGAGGCGGATCGGGGCTGCAATCGCAAAGATCACGGTGGCGATCAGGCCGGGCACCATGCCGAGGCCGAAGAGGATCAGGGCCGGAATGAGATAGACGAAGGTGGGGATCGTCTGCATCAGGTCGAGCACCGGTCGGACTGCGGCGTAGAGCCAGGGGCGACGGGCGCAGGCAATGCCGATCGGCACGCCGATGACCATGCAGACACCGGTCGCAGCCAGCACGAGGGCCAGCGTCTCCATCGTTTCCTTCCAGTAGCCCTGGTTATAGATCAGGAGCAAACCGAGGAAGGTGAAGACGGTGACGCCCAGAGAGCGACGCATCACCCAGGCGACCAGAGAAGACACGCCGATCATGAGCAGCGGATAGAAGGCTTCGAGTGCAGTTCCCTTGAGAAAGGGCGCCTGCAGCACAAAGAGCATGGCGTTGATGGATGCGCTCAATATGGTCGCGATGAAATCGAATACAAAATCGACATTGGCCGTCAGCCAATCGACGAAACTTTTCGACAAGGGCCCGATGGGCAGCTTGTTGTCGGTCAGAAAATCCATGTTTGTCCCCGAATGGCCACAGGTTCAATGCCTGGGAGGCCGCGCGGCCGGATCCCCTTCCTGCCGCGCGGTTCCACGATCGATGGACAGGGATCAGAGGCCGAGGGCCGTCTTCACCGCGCCGAGGCCGTCGCCGCCATCCTTGGTTGTCACGCCAGCGAGCCAGGGCTCGACGGCAGTCGGATTGGCCTTCAGCCATTCGCTTGCTGCCACTTCGGCGTCCTGGCCGTCATTCAGGATCTTGCCCATGATCTCGTTCTCCATGGCGAGCGAGAACTTGAGGTTTGTGACGAACTTGCCGACATTCGGGCATTCGGTCGTGTAGCCGGCGCGGGTGTTGGTGAAGATCGTCGCGCCGCCGAAGTTCGGGCCGAAGACCTCATCGCCACCCGACAGGTAGGTCAGCTTGAAGTTGGCGTTCATCGGATGCGGCTCCCAGCCGAGGAAGACGACCGGCGTGCCGTCCTTTTCGGCGCGGGCGACCTGGGCCAGCATGCCCTGCTCGGAGGATTCGACCACTTCGAAGGCGCCGAGGCCGAACTTGTCGGCGTCGATCATGTCGAGGATCAGGCGGTTGCCGTCATTGCCCGGCTCGATGCCGTAGATCTTGCCTTCAAGTGCCTCGGCATTCTTGGCAATATCGGCGAAGTCCTTGATGCCGAGTTCTGCACCCTTGGCATTCGTGGCGAGCGTGTATTTCGCGCCTTCGAGGTTGGGTCCGAAGATCTCGACGGACTTGTCTTCGCGGTAAGGCGCGATGTCGGCTTCCATGGTCGGCATCCAGTTGCCGAGGAAGACGTCGATGTCCTTGTTCTTCAGCGAGGAGTAGGTGACCGGGACAGAGAGCACGGTGGTCGTCGGCTCATAGCCGAGTGCCTTCAGGATGACGGATGCGGTCGCGGTGGTCGCGGTGATGTCGGTCCAGCCTACGTCCGAGAAACGCACGGTGGAGCAGCTTTCGGCTTCGGCTGCGGCTGCTGCGAGGGGCATCGCCGAGATGGCGATGAGCGAAACGGCGGCCACGAGTGTGCGGCGAGAGATGGAAGAGTACGTCATTGGCAGGCTCCCGGTTTTTTTAATGTTCCCAAGTCAACATTCAATACCGGAGAATTGCAAGGATGCCCGTGCGTTTGCGTCGCAGCAGCGCCCCTGTTTGCGACCTGCTCGCCTTTCTTCTCAGGGAGCGGGGGGCATTGGAAAAATATTCGAGGCTTGATAACCGTCAAAGCATCGACTTGCCCGTCATGCCAACAGATGATCCGATGGCACTGCGGCGCAAGCGCGCCGAATTGATCGATACAGGAGTTCCGATGAAAACGTCTTCCATGCTCATGCTGCTCGCGGTCGCTCTCGCACCGCTCCCAGCCTTCGCCGATGGTGATCCGGTCGCCGGCGCCAAGGCTTTCAAGGCCTGTCAGGCCTGTCATGTCGCGACCGAGGCCAAGAACAAGGTCGGCCCGCATTTGCAGGGCATCGTCGGCCGCCCGGTCGCCTCGATCGCCGAATACAAATACTCCCCCGCGATGGTCGAATATGGTCAGGGCAAGGTCTGGGACGACGCAACCCTCTCTGCCTATCTGAAGGCACCCAAGGCCGTCGTGAAGGGAACCAAGATGGCTTATGCCGGCGTCAAGAAGGATGATGATCTCGCCAACATCATCGCCTATCTCAAGGATCCCGCTGCCGGCGGCCAGTGATCCCGACACAACTCCCCGATGCGGCAGCCGTTTCAGGGCTGTCGCATTTCTCTGATAGCGCCTCTTGTGTGGGGCTCGCGACCATCCATATCGGATGATGGCGATTGCTCCTGTGCGCTGCGATACTTTCCCGCACCGGGAAACGCGCTATGGTGGTAGGCAACGAATCCGGCGCGTCGCCGGCAAGGGGACAGGGAGACAACATGGCGACTTTGCAATCCTTCGACAGCGAAATCGAGAAGACGCGCAAGATCGTGTCGGAGATGCGCGGCAAGATCGAGCAGTCCGGCGTGGTGCTGGACACGTTTGCCAAGAGCGATTCCAAGCTCACCGGCCAGGATTTCGATATCGAAAACGCCCGGATCTCAGATGTGCTCAACCAGCAGAAGGTGATGGAGGCGAACATCGCCGACCTGATCATCGGCCTGGAAGACGCGACCAATGTCTTTGGTGCCGAGTTCGAAAGCATGAAGAGCCTTTCCGGCATGGAAAAGTTCATCGGCATCTTTTCCAAGCAGAAGGCGCAGAGCATGCGCACCGAGCGCGTCCGCAACATGTCGCTCGCCGGCAATCTGCAGGAACTGCTCGCCAAGTCGGACAGCATTGTCGGCATCCTGAAGGAACAGAAGACGGTTCTCGAAGAGCGCTACAAGACGTCAGAGGCGAGCCTCGTGCAGGTGATCGAGCGCCGCAAGCAGACGATCGCCAATCTGGAAGAGACGCAGAAGCGCATTGAAACGCTCAATCCGGCGCTGCTCGACATTGAAAACAAGATCGCCGCTTCCACTGATACGTCGGAACGTACGGATCTCGAAGCCGAACGCTCGAAGCTTGCGACCGACTACAATCAGGCGCAGGCCCGCGAGCAGGAGCTGCTGGCCGAGAGCCAGACGCTGGAACGCTATACCTCAATGTTCCAGACCTTTGTCGACAGCTTGAACAACCAGATCGCGGCGCAGAACACGTTGATCAACAAGCTGACCATCGACACCGAACAGCGCATCGTCCTCTACAAGGCGCTCGAAGATTCGCTGAAGACGGCTGCCCAGCAGGATGTCGCGCACCGGATCAACACCCTCGGCAGCCAAGTCGATACGGCGGCCGAAGAGACGATGGCCGGCATTGGCGCGGCTGCCCAGCGGCATATCGGCGATCTCTTGGAACTGCACGAGAAGAACATGCTCTCGACGCAGGATATCCAGCGCCGCAAGAAGCTCGCCGACGACGCTTTCGCCCGGCGCTTCCAGTCGGTTCTCGACAAGCACAATGCGGCCAACTACGTGAAGCCTTGATCATGCCCATGACGTGGACGCGGCCATCCGGTCGCGTGCCGCTCTTGCGGTGCGCGGTCGTGTCGATGGGGGGAGGGGCATGAACGTCGTCGATCGCAACAGTGCAGTCACGCACTATTTCACCACCATGGCTTCGGCGCTTTCAGGCCTCGAGCAGTTCTTCGGCCAGTCCGATCGCCGCTTCGGCGAGACGGGACCGCCGACACTGCATCTGCTGCCCTATCTTGATCGCCTGCGGAACTCCTTTACCTCGTGGCAGAACCGCATCGGCTTTACCGGCCAGTTCAAGATCGCGCAGGCGGAGAGCGGGTTTCCGATCTTCCAGAACGTGCTGGAGCTGGAAAACGACCGGGCGGGAGCCGCATCCAGGCTTTCCACCATCCCTGATGTCGGCAAGCTGCGCACGGAAATGGTTGATTTCATCCTGCGGCAGAAGGAATTTCCGACCGCCTTGCAGCAGCAGATCGCCGAGCGGCTCTATCTCGAACAGGTTCAGGCCGGTGAAATCTTCTCGCCCTTCGTCCTGCCGACCACTGTTGCCGTCAGCGTCAATCCGCAGTCACGCCGGCCGTCCTATCTCGTCAGCTGGGCTGCCTTCGACGGCGTGAGCACGCTGCCGATGATCTATCTGGCGACGATCGAGGATTCCTCGGAAAACGTCACCAAGGTCCTGGTGACCGAGGACGGCAGACTGAATGAAGAGGTGGAGATCCCGCTTCCGGTCGGCGGACTGCTCAATCCGGAACTCGCCCGCACATTCGACGATTTCTGCGCCAGGAATTCGGCCTATTCGCTGACGCCGGCGACGATCGCAACCAATATGGACCGCGATTTTCCGACGCTGCATCCTAAATCGGTGCGCCGCGTCGTGCTCGGCCCGCTTTATTCGACGGGGCTTACCCAGAATTCCGGCCGGGTCACCGAGATCCTCGACCGGGTGCGCAAGCCTGAGAAAGCCTGGGTGATGACCTGGACCGTGCAGGAGGTGTTTTCCAAGCGCGAGCAGCCGGCGGTGAAGGGCTTCTTCTCGTCGACGCCCGCTTCCCAGGAATTCCACATAGAGACGCATGATCTCGAAGCCGCGCGCATGGGTGTCTCGACCTATGAGAAGCACGCGCTGGTGCCGCATGACGCCTATCAGGCGCTTTATGCGGCGAACGAGGTCAAGGCGATCTTCGGCAATTTCAAGGTGCATGTGATTTCCGGCAACCAGATTGTGAGCGAGGTCTGAACATGAGCGAACTGACTGCAGGCCTGACCACGCTCAGAGAAGAAGACATCGCCAAGCATCTGGCTGTCGCCCAGGGGCTGGTCACACGTGTCGTGGTGCTCGACCAGGGCGAGGGCGCCTCGGGTGCCCCAATCGCCGGCACCGGACGGCGATTTGTCTCGACGGTCTCGACCGGCTCGGTGCGCCGGACCCGCGAGGTCGAGCTTTCGAAGACCATCCAGGCGACCGGTTCTGCCGATCCGCTTCTGACTCCTGCCCAGCACACCGTGCTTTATCGTGTCAGGCGCGGCGCGCAGGTGGCGCTGGCCATATCGGATGTCTTTGCCCGGCAGAGCGAGCTGGAGCCTTTGCAGGCCCGGAATATCTCTGCACCCCTGCAGGGCGAGGAGGCTGCGCGCTTCAAGGCGCTGCTCGCCTCGCAGGCCTATGTCGCGGCCTTTGCCTTTGCTGCTTACCTCAAGTCCACGGTCGCGGGCGAGGGCGAACAGCTCGACGGCATCCGCGAGCCGGATTTCCTCTTCGACACCGCCCAGGATGCGCTCAAAAGCATGGTCGCCGGCATCGATACGGCGGTGAAGGGGGCGGGTGATGACGCGACGCTGATCGGCCGGGTCCGTGGCCTCGCCGATCTTGCGCTCGACGGGCTTCTCACCCGTAAGGCGCGCTTCGAGCATCTCGGCGTCTTCGAAAACGCCCTTATCCGCGTCGATCAGGACGATTTTACCCTCGACGGTTTCGACGGCGTGCCGGGCGTTAAGTCGAAGCCGCTTTCGATGAGCTTCAAGAAGCCCGAAGAGATCATCGGCAACCACATTGCCAAGTATCAGGCGCTGAAGCTCGCCAAGATGCTGATGGCCTATGACTTCGATCGGCAGATGAACCCCTTCGTCGATCTCGGCGGCTTCCTCTTCACTTTCATCGGCGACGGCATGCCGGGCACGGGCAAGACGATCCTGATCCAGATGCTGGCAGGGCTGCTCAACGACTACTGCAAGATGGCGGGTTATGCCTTCCATTACGAGAATTTCGGTGTCGACCAGATCTCGTCCTATCAGGGCAAGTCGGGCCAGAACTGCAAGAGCTTCGTCAACAACGTGCTCAACCCGCGCGTCATCGGCTTCGGCACGATCGACGATGTCGACCAGGTCACCGCCAAGCGCTCCGACGACCGTGCCTCTGCCGGCCAGCATGAGGTGACAGCCGTCCTGATGGAAAGCTTTGCTGGTGCCTCGACCGTGGTGCGCGGCAATGCGACCTTCGGCATGTTCTCCAACTACCCTGAGAATGTCGACGATGCGCTGCGTCAGCGCGCCGGCGCCCGCTGGCTGGTCGATGGGCCGCAGACGCGCGAGGACTATATCGACATCTTCTCGCTGCTCGTCGGCAAGAACCATCAGATCCCGCAGGGCGAGCACGCCTTGTTCGCCGGCCAGGAGATCCAGAAGGCCGTCAGCCGCTCCTATGGTGAGCATGATCGTCCGAAGGAGGATGGGCTGGTCGCCGTGTGGGAACGCTATGAGAAAAGCGAAGGCAAGATCGAGACGCTGGCCGATGTCGGCGCCTATCTGCACGCGATCAAGCTCGCCGAACCGCGCTTCACGGGCCGCGCCATCAAAAACATCACCGATGCAATCAAGATGCGGGCGATGGATGTCGAACTGCCCGACGCCTGGTTCGAAAAGCCTGATGCTTTCGTCCACAAGAGCTACGACGAGAAGAAGGCGATGATATCGGAGCTGCGCGGCCCCGTGACGATGGAGATGATCCTGCAGGAGATCAACCGCTACGCCGACTCGGAATTCCGCTATGCCGACAAGTCGGATGATGCGGCTGTGACGGAGATCATCCGACGTGAGCGCCAGCGCGAGCGGGCGATCGGCGAGATCGAGCGGATGAAGGGGGAGGGGAATTGGTGATTGAGCGCTGCGCTTGCCCCTCATCCGCCCTTCGGGCACCTTCTCCCCGTAAACGGGGAGAAGGCCTCGCCGCTAGCGTCGCGCTCCCCCTCTCCCCGCTTGCGGGGAGAGGGTAGGGTGAGGGGCATTTGCAGATCGCGATGTGGTCAAGGGGGCACAGATGCGGGGTGCGAACCAGAAAAGGACAGCAAGGGCGAGAAGTCTTAGAAAAGGTCGAGAATGATGCCGAAGCCGCATTGTGGAGCGAATTGCGGGCACGGCGTCGGGCGGGGCACAAATTCGTGCGCCAGCTTCCGATCGGACCGTACTTCGCTGACTTTGCCTGCCGCGAGGCTCTCTTGGTCGTGGAAGTTGATGGCAGTCAGCATGCTGACAGTGAATATGATGCGAAACGGAATGCATTTATGAATGCCAATGGGTGGTCAGTGGTCAGGTTCTGGAATGCAGAGGTGCTGCGAGAACGCACAGCCGTGCTCGACACCTTGATCGCCATCCTCGATGGCAGGGTTGGCGAAGCTGTTCTCAGCCGCGACCTTGTCTACCTTCCGGCGGAGCGACTGGCATGAACCGCCTCCTCGAAGCCGAACTCATCTATGGCCGCCTACTTCCCATCCGCGAGCCGCATCTCGTCGCGCGCTACAACAAGGCGCTCGTCGCCTTCGGGCTGCCGCCTACCAAGCTCACCGAATTCAACATCGACATCACCGGTTTTTCGCCGCAGGTGGCGGCTGAGCTCGGCGATCCCGACTATCTCGACCCGCTGAAGGTCAACCGGCGCTTCATCATTCTCACCCCGGAGCAGGACAGCCTGCCGGTGGTGCATACGAGCTTTTCCAACACAGCCGGCCTGATGCACGAGTTCTATTCGGCCAATGCGCGGGCGATCCATGCGATCACGCTGAAGGACACGCTCTATGGCGAGATCGAGGACAGCGTCTCCGAGGTGAAGACGCTCGACGATCTACTGTCGATCAACGAGGTGAAGTTCAAGGTGCTCTCGGCGGAAGATCTGCTCGGCAAGGCGGGCCAGCTTCGGCAGCTCTGCGATGCGCTGATCACGAGCCCCGATGCCTGGCGGGATGATACGATGCTGGAGCGCATGGTGTCGCTTGCGAAAGAGACCGGCGACATCCGCCAGAACACGCTGGTGCCTGATAAACTCGTCTTCCGCCACGACGCCTTCTGGGCGGATCATTTCGGCGGGGTCTTCGTCTTCGTCGACGAAAAGCTGACCACTGTTATCTGCGATCCGGAGGCCCCGGGCTTCCGTCGATCGCGGCCGTGGCAGGTCAGCTACATCTCGATCCGAGACACGGCGCAGGTGGCCGAATTCCTCGCACGCACCAACCGGCTCGAACTGCCGCGGGCGAGCTGGGTCGAAAGCTCCGGGCTCTTTGCGCATCGTGCCGAGATGGCGCTGCTCTCCGTTGCTGCCTCGCTTGATCCGGTGCCGGATCTGAGCCGTATCGACGCGGTCTGGATGCAGACCTTCCTGCACCGCAATGCGAAGGTGATCAACGAGCGAGGCGTCTATCCGCTGCTCCAGGAGGCCTCAAGGACGCTATCGCGCACCGGCGCGCTGAGGATGGCGGATGTCGATCCGAAGCTGCGGCTCTGGCTGGTGCGCTCCCTGCCCGATCATCCGGACCAGTGGCTGACCAACCGGCTGATCGCGCATCTGACGGCAGAGGATTTCGTCTCGCGTTTCGTCTTCGACAAGCAGGGCTTCTACCGCACTTACGAGCAATACCCTGAACCCTATCGCGACTATGTTGTATCCCGCTTGTCCGACACTTATCTGAAGGACAAGGCTGCTTTCCGCAAACGCCTCTACGGACTAGGAGATGACCATGCTTGACCCGATCATCGCGTTTTTCCAGCGCGTCTTCGCCGCGATCGGTCGCGGCATTGGCATGGTGGTCGCCTGGCTGCTCTGGCCGTTTCTCGCCGCCCATGGCTGGTATCGGGATCGGACCTGGGTCATCAAGGGGCCGATCCTTGCGGTCCTCTTCCTCTTGGTGGTCGTCTATGGCCAGTTCATCTATCGCACGCAGGTCTGGCATGGCTTCGATCCGGCCTTTGTTCAGGCCTACAAGTTCGACGAGCGCACCGTGTCTGCGGGGGCGCCGCTGCCCGGCGAGGCCAATCGTTGCCAGGATTCGGCTGTCGTGACGACGGCTGCTGCCCTGACCGACCAGAACGTCAACCAGAACAGCTGGATTTCGTCCACGCTTCTCTACAAGCTCGGGCTCTTCGGGCTCGATTGGGACAACACGCCCTATATGGACAATAAGGCCTCGTTCCAGCGCGGCGTGAACCAGGTTGTGCGCCGGACCGGCATCCAGCTCGCCGACAATCTCGGTCGCGTGCGCGGAACCTCTGGTATCAACAACGACCTGCAGGATGCGCGCGGCAATCTCCAGTTCGACGAGAGCACCTGGTATTTCGGCACGGATCCCTTCGGCTTCAAGACACCGACTCCGAGCTATTATCGGGCGGCGGTGGAAAGCTGGACACGGTTCAACGCGTCGCTTGCCACCTGTGAATCAGTCTTCGACGCGCGCTCCGACAATCTGCTGCAACTGCTCGACGGTATGGCGAGCGATCTCGGCAATACCTCCGATATCCTGCGACGCCGTTCCGAGGAGTTCAACGCCGGCTGGTTCGATACCCGTGCCGACGACCGTTTCTGGTTCGCCTATGGGCAGCTCTATGCGCAATATGCTCTGTTGCAGGCAACCCGCGCCGATTTCAGCGGCGTGATCCGGGAACGCAATCTCACCGTGATCTGGGCCGGTATGGAAACTCAGTTGCAGGCTGCCTTGCGTATCCAGCCGGCGATCATCTCCAACGGCAGCGAGGCTGGCTGGATCATGCCGACCCATCTCGCAACCATGGGCTTTTATATCCTGCGGGTGCGCTCCAACATGGTCGAGATCCAGGCGATCCTCGATCGCTGATTTTCACCAGGGCAATTCCGGCCAAGGTACGGAGCGGTTTTGCGAACGGAGTTGCGTCGAGACGAAGAGATAGAGCATTGAAGGCGACTCCGCTTTCGCCGGAAATGCGCTAGCGCAGGCACACGACGACAAAGGCCCGGTCGCGAGACCGGGCCTTTCGTTCTTTCCGAGGCTTGGCGCTGTCAGCTGATGATCTTCATCCGGATCGCCTTGGCGACCAGCTGGGTGCGGTTGACACAATCCAGCTTGCGGATGGCGTTGGTCATGTAGGCATTCACCGTGTGATCCGAGAGCGACAGGATCTGGCCAATCTCCAGCGAGGTCTTGCCCTGGGCGGTCCAGCGGACCACTTCCAATTCGCGCGCCGAGAGGACCGTGATGTTGCCAACCGTGCGACGCAGCCGGTCGAAGACGTCGAATGCCTGAATGCTCAACATCGACAATTCGTTGATTTCCGGCATGGTCAGTGAGGCGCGATCGCCGTCGTAGCGAACGACGAAACGGCTGCCATCGACAGAATTTACCGAGAACAGGACACCGGAAATCAGCCGATACTTGTGCATCAGTGCTGCAAATTCGGGAGGGCAATCGAAGGACGCGCTTTTGCCATCCTGCCCGATCGTCCAGGCGTTGTGCATGATGGAGCGGCTGATATGCGGCACTGTCGGGCAATTGCGCAGGAATTCCAGCCGGTCGAACTCACGGCAGTAGTCGATCGGCAGCGTCGACTCGCGAACCAGCGGACCAAGCAGCCTGTCCTGTGCTGTAGGGGCTGTCGCCAGCGTGACGTAGTGGAGGTCGTATTCACGTGCCGCCCGTGACCAGCTGTCCATCAAATCGGCGCGGTTCTGACAGCTCCCGATGTCTTCACTCAAGAGCGTCTGTCGTTCTGGCAACATTTTATCAATTTCGAAAGTTGATAACAAAGTGGAAGTTAATGACCAATATATCAGTCCGGACGAAAAGCTAGCGATTTTTCGGGCGTTGTCACTATTAATATGACTAATTTCTGACCGCTGCCGATCAAAATGATGTTGGCCTCTTATGGCGATCTTTACACCGGCAAAGCAGAGCCGGCCTTCACTTCTTCCATCACGGCATAGGTGTGTGTTTCACGCACGCCGGGTAGCGGCAGGATGACCTCCGAGAGGAATTGCCGGTAGGCTTCCATGCCTGCCACGCGCGCCTTGACCAGATAGTCGAAGCCGCCGGCGACCATGTGGCATTCCATAACGTCATCCGACCGTTTCACGGCTGCGGCGAAGGTATCGAAGACGTCAGCCGTGGTGCGGTCCAGCTTCACCTCGATAAAGACCAGCAGATTGCGTCCGAGCTTCTGCGGTGAGAGCATCGCCATGTAGCCGGTGATGTAGCCTTCCCGCGTCAGCCGACGAACCCGTTCGGCGGTCGCCGTGGGCGAGAGGTTCACCCGTTCGGCGAGTTCAATATTGGTCAACCGACCCTCGGCTTGCAAGGCGCGCAGGATCTTGCGGTCGAGGCGGTCGATTTCCTTGCTCATTCTCTACGAAGCTCCAGTTCCGTAGTGAATATGCCAGAAAATTGAATGAAGAATAGCGAGAAATTCTGCAAACCGGAAGATATGTTGCGGATACCACGGAGGTGACAATGATCAAGCCAGCCACGACAGATTTTCCGCGTTTCGAAGCCCCCTATGCCGGCGACGACGACCAGTTCATGCGCCACTTTGCGTCACGTCTGACGCTGTCGGAGAGCCAGAACGGCGCCATCGACCGCCGCGCCACCACCTATATCGAGGCCATCAGAGACAACTCGGGTTCGATCGGCGGCGTTGAGGATTTCTTGCGCGAATACGGGCTGTCGACCCGTGAAGGTCTGGCGCTGATGGTGCTGGCAGAGGCACTGCTGCGCGTGCCGGATGCGCTGACCCAGGACCGCCTGATCGAGGACAAGCTGAAAGAGGGCGGCTGGAGCGAACACGAGGCGCATGGCGACAGCTGGTTCGTCTCGGCCTCGGCCTGGGCGCTTGGTCTGTCTGCCCGCGTCATCCGTCCGGGCGAGACGCCTGAAGGCGTCATGCGTGGTCTCGTGAAGCGCCTTGGGTTGCCCACCGTCCGCTCCGCCACCAAGCAGGCGATGCGTTTCCTCGGCCATCACTTCGTGCTGGGTGAAACCATCAAGGACGCCCTGTCGCGTGCGGCCAAAAGCGAAGAGAAGGGCTATCGCCATTCCTTCGACATGCTGGGCGAGGGCGCCCGCACCGCCGAAGATGCCAAGCGCTATTTCCAGTCCTATGCCATGGCGATCGAGGCGATCGGCGCGCATATGGCCAAGTTCGGCAAGAGCCAGCAGCTGCCGAACCGCATGGGCATCTCGGTCAAGCTCTCGGCGCTGCATCCGCGTTATCTCGCGACCCATCGTGACCGGGTGATGCGTGAACTGGTGCCGGATCTCCTGAAGCTTGCGCAGATGGCCAAAGCGCATCAGCTCAATTTCACCGTCGATGCGGAGGAGGCCGACCGTCTCGAACTCTCGCTCGACGTGATCGCCGCCGTCTTTGCCGATCCGTCGCTTGCCGGCTGGGACGGGTTCGGTCTCGCCATCCAGGCCTATCAGAAGCGCGCCCCGCAGGTGATCGACTATATCGACAGCCTCTGCCAGCAATATGGCCGCCGCATGATGGTGCGTCTGGTCAAGGGCGCCTATTGGGATACGGAAGTGAAGCGCGCCCAGGAGCGTGGTCTCGACGACTACCCGGTCTGGACCCGCAAACCCGCGACCGATCTGTCCTACCTGCATTGTGCGGCGAAGTTGATGGAAAAGCGCGCCCGTATCTTCCCGCAATTTGCAACTCACAATGCGCTGACCGTCTCGACGATCATCGAGCTTGCCGGCACTGACCGCTCGGGCTTCGAATTCCAGCGCCTGCATGGCATGGGCGAGGCGCTTTACGATACGTTGCTGTCCGGCAATGATCGCATCGCCTGCCGCATCTATGCGCCCGTCGGTGGCTACCGCGACCTGCTTGCCTATCTCGTCCGTCGTCTGCTCGAAAATGGCGCGAACTCCTCCTTCGTCGCCGTTGCCGGCGATAAGAATATCCCGGTCACGGCACTTCTGGAGCGACCGACCGAAAAGCTCGGCCTTGGCAATGGCCAGAGCGCCCGCCACAGCCAGATACCGATGCCCTCGGGTCTCTACGGCGACCGCAAAAACAGCGCCGGCTTCGAATTCGGCCATCGTGACAATCTCGAAAGGCTGATGGCCCGTATCGGCCAGCCGCTGGCCGAGATTGCGGCTCATCCGCTGGTGCCGGGGGCGAGTGGTGCGACGCGCGAGGAGGCCGTGTTGTCGCCGGCCGATCGCTCCCGCAAGGTCGGCACCGTGCGCAACGCGACGCCCGCCGATGTCAACAGCGCCTTTGCCGCCGGTCGCCAGGGCTTTGCCCGCTGGTCGCGGCTGCCCATCGAGGAGCGTGCCGCAACCCTCGACAAGATGGCCGACCTGATGGAGGCCGATCGCGACCGGCTCCTGTCGCTGCTGGCGCTCGAAGCCGGAAAGACGCTGGACGACGGCGTGGCCGAAATCCGCGAGGCCGTCGATTTCTGCCGCTATTATGCAACCCAAGCCCGCAAGCAGTTCGGCGAGGCCGAGGTGATGCCCGGCCCGACGGGAGAACTCAACCGTCTGTCCTGGCGTGGTCGCGGCGTCTTTGCCTGCATCTCACCGTGGAATTTTCCGCTGGCAATCTTCCTCGGTCAGGTCTCCGCCGCCCTCGTCGCCGGCAATGCCGTGATCGCCAAGCCGGCCCCGCAGACACCGCTGATCGCCTTTGAGGCCGTCAAGCTCTTCCACCAGGCGGGTGTTCCGCAAGACGTGCTGATGCTGCTGCCCGGTGCAGGCGACGTTGGGGCTGCGATCGCCGCCCATCCGAAGCTTGCCGGCATCGCCTTTACCGGCTCGACGGCGACAGCCCAGGCGATCAACCGGACGCTGGCCGCCAAGGACGGCCCGATCGTGCCGCTGATTGCCGAAACCGGTGGCCTGAACGCCATGATCGTCGATGCGACCGCGCTTGCCGAACAGGTGGCCGACGATGTCGTGCTCTCGGCGTTTCGGTCTGCCGGCCAGCGCTGCTCGGCGCTGCGCATTCTCTATCTGCAGGAAGACATTGCCGATGGCATGCTCGAGATGATCGAGGGTGCTGCACGCGAGCTCAATCTCGGCAATCCGCTTGATATCACCACCGATATCGGCCCTGTCATCGACGAGAAGCAGAAGGTGATGCTGGAGGCTCATATCGCCGAGATGAAGCGGAGCCAGAAGGTGCGTTACGCCGGCAAGGTGCCCGCGACCGGCAACTTCTTCGCCCCGCATATCGTCGAGCTCGATCGTTCAGACGCCCTGACGAAGGAGATCTTTGGCCCCGTTCTGCATGTCGTGCGCTGGAAGGCCAAGGCGCTTGACCAGGTCATCGCCTCGATCGATGCCACCGGCTACGGGTTGACGCTCGGCGTGCACAGCCGCATCGAATCCACGATCCGCACCGTCACGGAAGCGCTCGACACCGGCAATATCTATGTCAACCGCAACATGATCGGCGCCGTCGTCGGCACCCAGCCCTTCGGTGGCTCGGGCATGTCCGGCACGGGCTTCAAGGCCGGCGGTCCTGCCTATCTCAGCCGCTTTGCGGTGGAGCAGGTGATCTCGGTGAATACGGCGGCTGCCGGCGGGAACGCGAGCCTGATTGCGATTGGCGAGGGGTGAGGGGAGTTCCACCTCCCCCTTGAGGGGGGAGGTCGCCGCGGAGCGGCGGGTGGGGGTGAACGCCACCCCGAGTTCACTGCGTTAAAGTGGGGCTAGCCTCACGTCCGTGGGGCCCCCCCCCCCCGGGGGGGGGGCCCCCCCCCCCCCCCCGGGGGGGGGGGGGGGGGGGGCCCCCCCCCCCCCCCCCCCCCCCCCCGGGGGGGGGGCCCCCCCCCCCCCCCCCCGGCGAGGCGG
>NZ_JAUSUW010000007.1 GCF_030814435.1 Peteryoungia aggregata LMG 23059 | reverse complement strand
AGGTCAATAATGAACATCAAGAGCCTTCTTCTCGGCTCCGCTGCAGCTCTCGCTGTAGTTTCCGGCGCTCAGGCCGCTGACGCAATCGTCGCCGCCGAGCCCGAGCCCATGGAATACGTTCGCGTTTGCGACGCCTTCGGCACCGGCTACTTCTACATCCCCGGCACCGAAACCTGCCTGAAGATCTCGGGTAGCGTTCGTTTTGCCTACGACTGGTCGAAGACTGAAGGCGAAGACTTCGGTGGCTCGTTCACGACCCGCGCTCGCGTTGAGTTCCAGGCCAAGAACGACTCGGAAATCGGCACGATCGGTTCCTACATCCGCCTGCAGGCCACCAGCGACTCCACGTCCTGGACTGACGGCGCTGGCGACACCATCACTGCCAACCAGGTTGCTCAGATCGAACAGGCCTACATCACCGTTGGTGGCTTCAAGGCTGGTTACTCGGTTACCTTCTGGGATGACGTTGGTATCTCGGGCGAAAACGACGCCTTCGCTGACGGCACGAAGTTCGACATGGTTTCCTACACCTACTCGACCGACGCCTTCACCGTTGGCCTCGGCGTTGACGAGCTGACCGACGTAGGCTTCGACGACCTCGGTGCAGAAGCTTATGCTTCGGCTTCGCTCGGCGCAGCTACCCTGTCGTTCTGGGGCGTATACGACTTCGACGCCGAAGAAGGCGCTCTCTCCGCCAAGGTTGCTGCTGACCTCGGCCCGGGCACGTTCGAACTGTATGGCGCCTATGCTTCTGGCGAATCCGCTTACGCCAGCCTGGCAGAGTGGACCGTCGGTGCAGCTTACGGCTTCAAGGCAACTGAAAAGCTGAAGATCACCCCGTCCATCAACTACTGGGGTGAAGTTGGCTTCGACTCCGGCGATGACGCTTGGGGCGCAGGTCTTCTGGCCGAGTACAACATCGCCACCGGTCTCGACCTGTCGGCTACCGTTGACTACTTCGACCAGGACAACGCTGCATCTGAGTGGACCGGCTTCGTCCGTCTCGTTCGCTCGTTCTAATTCGATCTCCAGATCGGATAGGGGAAGCCCGGCCTTGTGCCGGGCTTTCTCCGTTTTCAGGTTGAAAAGGTCGTCGCGCCTGGCTGCGCCTGGGTCATTTCATTCCGTCAGAAACCGCGCGAGCCTCTCTGCGATGCCCCGCAGATGCAGCAGCGGCGCATGTCCCTGGCCCTCGGCCTCGACGTCCACCAGCCGCGGATGTCGGCGCCCCATGTCATCGACCGTTTCCCGCGACAGGAGCTGCGAATGCTCGCCGCGCACGACCATGACCGGTTGTTCGGCAAAAAGCGTATATTGCGCCCAGAGATCGGGCAGGGGCCGGCTTAGATCTGCCGCGCGAAACTGTTCGGCGATGGCCGGGTCGAAGTCGGACGCCAGCCTGCCATCCACTTCGCGGTAAAGCGCCCGCGCCATGGCGGCCCAGTCGGCCTCTGAAAGCGCCGGAAACTCCGCGCCATGCGTCGCCTTCAGGATCCCGGCCGCATCATCGAAGTCCGCCGGCGCCGGCCGGTTCCCCAGATAGCTCTGGATCTGCCGCAGCCCCACCGTCTCGAGCACGGGCCCGATATCGTTGAGCACCAGCCGCTCGATCCGGTCGAGATGCGTCATCGCCAGCACATGCAGGATGAGCCCGCCACGCGAGGTGCCGATGAAGGCGGCACGACCGATCTGCAAGTGATCGAGCACGCTGATCACGTCTCCGGCTTCCACGGGGATCGTGTAGCGCTCCGGCTGGGCATCCCGGTCGGAGAGGCCGCGTCCCCGCGAGGAGATGGCGATGACCCGTCGGTGATAAGGTGGCGCCGCCAGCATGCGGGCAATGTCTTCAAAATCGAGCAGATTGCGCGTCAGGCCCGGCAGGCAGATGACAGGCATGCCGCCATTTGCGTCGCCATGGCTGCGCACATGCAGGTTCAATCCATCGGGAACGGTGATGAAGCGGTCGATGCTCTCGGCCATGCGGTTCTCTCCATGCTGTGACGCAAGCAGAGCCTAGCCGAGCCGCAGCCGCCGGTCATCAGGCAATGGAGATGGGGGGATGAACTACCGACCGAAGCGCAGATCGTGCACGATATCGGTCTTCTGGCCGAGCCGGCTCTTGTAGACCTGATAGTTCTCCATCACCCGCATCACGTAATTGCGCGTTTCGGGGAAGGGGATGCGCTCGATCCAGTCGACCACCTCGTCAACAGACTTGCCACGCGGATCGCCGTAACGCTCGATCCAGTCCGGCACCTTGCTGGCCCCGGCATTGTAGGCAATGAAGGTCAGCACATAGGAGCCGTCGAAGCGGTCGATCTGCTCGCCGAGATAATGGGCGCCGAGCGTGGCGTTGAAGCCCGGATCGCGCGTGAGTTTTTCCGGTGAATAGGAAATCCCGTGTCGGGCAGCCACACCCTTGGCGGTTGACGGCAGGAGCTGCAGCAGCCCGCGCGCATCCGCAGGCGAGATGGCGGCCGGGTTGAAGGCGCTTTCCTGCCGGGCGATCGCGTAAGCCAGAGCCTTGCCGGAGCCTGATATATTGGCGCTTGAGGGGATCACGCCAACGGGGAAGGCGAGGGCCGGCACGTCGATGCCCCGTGAATATGCCGTCTTGCCGATCTGCAGGGACAGCTGATGCCCGCCGTCGGATTTCTCCGCCCGGGCGCTCAGGAGGGCCAGTTCGCCGGGTGTCTCCAGCTGATCGGCAAGCGCCCGGTAGAGGCTCTGCGCCCGCCAGCCATGGCCGGCTGCTTCGTAACGGGCGATCGCCTGGACGGCCTGGCGTCCGGCAAAGCGCGCCCGGTCGGCCTCGCTCGGGCGCGGATAGGGGATCTGGATGCCCGGACGATTGATGCGGGCGGCGGCGAGCTGGCCGTAGAAGGTGCTCGAATGCTGGGCGGCGCGGGAAAAATAGTCTCCCGCCTTGCGGTCACCAGAAGCTTCCGCGGCGCGACCCAGCCAATAGAGCGCGCGGCTCGCCGAAAGCGGCCGGCTGGAGGCGTCGAGGATGCGGGCGAAATGCCGGCTTGCGGTCTTGGGATCGTTGAGCGCCCGCAGCGCATACCAGCCGGCATGGAATTCCGCGTCGACGACGTCGGTCGATTCCGTCGCCACATGGCGGGACACGATCTTGTAGGCTGCGCGAAACTGGCCGAGATCGGCAAGCCCGCGCGCGATGATGCGCTGCTCGTCCCACCAGGCGCCGGTATTGACCAGTGTCTCGCGCTCGCGCGGGATCCGGTCGAGAAGGGTGGCCGCCTCCTCGAATTTCTGCTGGCGGCGGAGATTCTCGATGCGGATGAACAGCAGCGCCGGGTCGTTGCGCCACTTGCCGTCGACCGCCTGAATCAGCCCGTTGACATTGTTCGCCTTCGAAATCAGCCCCGCCCAGGCCTTGTAGAGTGACTGCGCTTCACCGAGCGAGGCAAAGCGCTTCGCCTGGCCCGCACGCTCGCGATACATCAGATAATCCATGCGAGCGCGGTGATCGGCGGGCCGCAGCAGGCCGGAAAGCTCACCCATCACCCGATCTTCCGTCGCCTCGTCCAGGCCTTCCGTGCGCCAGAGGTTGCGGATCAGGCTTGCAGCCTTGCCCCGGTCGCCGGAGGCCAGATGCGCGCGAGCCAGAAGCATCGTGCCTTCGGTCGTCTCCGGCGCGCTATTGCCGAAGGCGGAAAGCACGGTGGCGGCCGGCGGATTTTCACGGAAAAGCGCCTTTTCCGAATTGGCGCGGAAGGATTTGAGCCCCGGCCAGCCCTGCAGCTGCCGCTGCGCGGCGGCGATTTCAGACGCCGGCACGTCGCGCAGGCCCGACATCGCGATCGACCAGGTCAGCATCTGCCGGTCGAGGCTTTCAGGCATGCGGTTGCGGATCGTGATCGCCTGGGCTCCATCCTTGTCGGAGAGCGCATCGAGGCCGGATTTCAGCTGCGGGTTGGCACTTGCCAGCCGTTCACCGCGCGGAATGGCACCTGTCGTCTCGAACGAGGGTTGGTCGGCCTTGCTCGCGGCAAAGCCGAGCGGCTTCATCGCCGGAACCGGCACAGCGGTATTCGCGCGCGTGCTCGTTGCGGCAAGCAGCACGGCAAGACCAAGACCGAGGGCGGAACCATAAGAAAGAGGCGTCTTCATCCACACACCAGAACCATCCATCATACGCGAGAGTAGGCCGCCGTTGCGGTTACCAAAAGCTTAAAACAACCGATCACATTCTCTCGAACGAAGCCTCGGGAATCTGTCACAAATCTCCTGCGGATGCGCTTGTCGCACCTGATGGTGCGCAGTAATGTGCCCTCGATTAATTTGCGAATGAGGCCGAAGCGTGGATATCGGCCCCCGAGGAGTTCATTGCATGTATCAGGGATCCATTCCCGCACTCGTCACGCCGTTCACGAATGAGGGCGCCGTCGACGAGCAAGCCTTTGCCGCCCATGTCGAGTGGCAGATTTCCGAAGGGTCCACCGGCCTCGTGCCCGTCGGCACCACGGGCGAATCGCCGACGCTGTCCCATGACGAACACAAGCGCGTCGTCGAGCTCTGCGTCCAGGTTGCCGCCAAGCGCGTGCCCGTGATTGCCGGTGCTGGCTCCAACAACACGGTGGAAGCCATCGAGCTGGCCCAGCATGCGCAAGCCGTCGGCGCCGATGCGCTGCTCGTCGTCACCCCCTATTACAACAAGCCGACCCAGAAGGGCCTGATCGCCCATTACAAGGCGATCGCCGAAGCCGTCTCGCTGCCGATCATCATCTACAACATTCCCGGCCGCTCGGTGATCGACATGTCGCCGGAGACGATGGGCGCGCTCGCCAAGGCCCACAAGAACATCGTCGGCGTGAAGGATGCGACCGGCAAGATCGAGCGCGTCTCCGAACAGCGCATCACCTGCGGGCCGGATTTCGTCCAGCTTTCGGGCGAAGATGCAACGGCCCTCGGCTTCAACGCCCATGGCGGCACCGGCTGCATTTCCGTCACCGCCAATGTCGCCCCGCGCCTCTGTGCCGAATTCCAGGCCGCAACCCTGGCCGGCGACTATGCCAAGGCGCTGGCCTACCAGGACCGCCTGATGCCGCTGCACAAGGCGATCTTCATGGAGCCCGGCCTCTGCGGCGCGAAATATGCGCTGAACCGCACCCGCGGCATGAACCGCACCGTCCGCCTGCCGCTGATGGCGACGCTGGAAGCGTCGACGGAAGCCGCGATCGACGCGGCGCTGAAGCATGCGGGACTGGTGAATTGAGGGGATGACAAGAGGGCCGGCGGAGACGCCGGCTTTCAAGTTAGTGGAAGCGGAGTGTTGGCGCCCGCACCGCCGTTATCGAGCATATACACGTCCAACAGAAGTCAAGCTGTTGCATAAATGCGAAGCGCTGGCTTTGAGTCAAAGTCCGCCGACGACAAGCAGCTCAGTTGACTGTCCACGGTGAGCTGCCCTGCCAGCTATAACACTGTTCCTACTCAGCTGTCGCTGTTTGCCAATGCCCGAGTACAATTCTCTGATGCTGTCATGATCTGCATTGGTCATGGCGAAAATTGCTCCCCTGCTTGACGCTCTTACAAGTGCGTCGCGCAATCGAATTTGATCATCCCATGCAAATATATTTTGATTATACTTGACAAAACCATTCATGTTATGCCGAACCGTGTACGGGGGGTCAACAAATATAAAATCCTCCTCCTCCGCTTCATCGATAGCTTCCTCAAAGTCTCGGTGTAGTAGTGTCGTGCCTTGTAAAGCCTGAGACCAGGCAAAGAAGTCATCCGTCTCAAATATTACATTTTGTTTGGTTCCTATCGGAACATTGAATTTTCCAAGCAAATTTTCCCGGTACAAGCCATTCCAGCATGTTCTATTCAGGTAAAAAAACTGTGCCGCACGCCGTATTGGGTTCTTAAAGTCTTCCGAGCGCATTTCATAATAGTATTGCTTTGAATGAGCGGAAGCATGTTGTCTGACCAGCAGCTCGAACTCCTCAAGCTCGTCACGGATGACCGTGTAAAGTTCAATAAGTCGCCAGTTGGCGTCGCTAAGCATTGCGTTCCGAGGCTGATTCTCGAAAAATACGGCTCCGCCGCCGAGGAAGGGTTCAATGTACCTTCTGTGGAGTTTCGGCAGTGAAAACTGTCCGGTTTCGAACAGCCAGCGCTTTCCACCTGCCCACTTCAAAAAAGGCTTCAATGGTTGACGGGTCATGTCGGTACTTTCGGGTGAACTTCGGTTCGAAGCCATTCTACAAACTCTAGATCTTCATCAGTATAAGTTTTAAGTTGGTTCTTGTGCGCGGCTATGTTTCGAAGTTCGTTAAACGTATTGATCCAGCCGATGTAGTATTTCTGGCCTGTGCGTTCTTCCGGGCGCGGGTTTTTGAAAACGTGTTCAAAATGAGGCCAGTTATTTTGCTGCTTTACGATCTCGGCGAGATCGACGATGTTTAAATAGGCCTCCTTCGGCTTACGTCTTGCTTTATCCCGTTGCTGGGCATCAAAAGCGTTTTTCCGGATACGCTCACTCTCGACACCAATCTCCCAAAAAGCTTGCTCATCGCTGGCGAGTCGATGTGTGCCGTGTATCTTCTTTAGGGTGTCGATGACGTAGTTGGTCAGGCGCTCGGCGAGCTTCATGAGGAAGTGATTTACCTCATCGATCTTTTCTGAATTGCTTTGAGCCACCCAACGCTGAAATTCTTCGGTCCCGAAGTCACTGTGTGCCGCTTGAAGGACCTGCATAAGGTGGTAGGCGTACTCTTTTACGCCGCCTTCGCCAAACTTTCGCGAAAAGCGATCGCGAATTGCGTCGTCTGAGGCCTTGGTTATGAAGTCGAACATTGGTTGGCTGAAGGTCGTGATTTGTTGCGAGAACTCCTCTGGCTTCAGGAGTGCAAAGTCTAGTGATTTTTTGTGTGAAAGGTAGCTTATAACCTCTGCAATTATGCTGAGGTGTGCCCTGATGCCCGGATTGACGGCGATGAACGCTTCGCGACCCGCTTCCCATCGTTTAGGATTCGCCAATCTCACTTGCTCAAAGTAGCTACTCAGGATCGTGGTCGCACGTTTTACTGTTTGCTCATCCGTGGCACCCGATAGCGGGCCGGGGGCAATAGTTTTGCCAACTACCTTGCCAATCAGCCCAGATCGCCGAAGGCCGTTCACGGCTTCCGATATTGTCAGATTCTGACTTGGCTCTGGTGGCACCCCGTGTGTGGAGAAGCGACGGGCCAAAGGGCTGGTTTTGTCTGTGTTAAGTGCCCTAACTACTGCGGAGCCGAGCGCTGTGAGTGCGGTTGAAGGGTCACTGTCACCCATTCGAATGTCTGCGAGTAGACTAACCAGCAGGCTCTTCGGAACGCTTTTTTGACGATGATTAATAGTTATAAACAGATCGGCTTCCTTCTGAATAGCCATTTTCTCGAAAGCTAGAACGAACAAACTTTGATCTAGATAATCGTTATCTAGATATGAAAATCCATATAGTCGATGTTGACCATCGATTATCCAAGCAGATCTGTATTTTGCAGGTAATGTCAACCAGCCGAATTTGATATTTTCATCTGTATTCTCAGAGTTTGAAATGAGATCAAATCGCGGGGAGTCCGAAAAATTTACTAGAATGTTTGTGGGGAAGAATCCCCCCTGCTCAATAAATGTCCCAATTTCTTTGATTCGCGACGAGGAAATCATCCTTTGGTAGGCGGGTCGCCCATCAGGGTGATTTAGCGCCTGGTGATTGATAAATGCGATTTTTAAGAGATTGCGCGGTGTGGTGACAAAACTATAGAAAATTTCTCCGCCAATTTTGCCCCGAATAGCGGGAATCTTTACATTAGAAAGCCCGGGAACCTTCTGACCTCGCAGAAACTCGCCAAGAATCTGGTATTTTCCGGCGGGTCCCATGTGCTTCAAGAAAGTTTCGAAATACTGTATCTCATTTTCGGTGACAATTTGGATGCCATGTGCATCGGCCCGTTCAATATCGGATTGAGACCAAAGAACATTTTGTGTGGCGTATAGCCATATGATTTTGGGTTTCGAGGCGGTGGGGAAACGCTTGTTTATTGAATCCCTGAAATAATTTTGGAGCGATATCGTTTCCTGGATGTCTTTTTGCAACGACCTGCGGCCACGCTCTCTTTTTGACTTGCATTCGATGACTAAGACCGTTTCCTGATCCTCGCCGTAGACGTCAATCTGCTTTTTGCCCGTCGATGAGTCAGGGCGAGTAAATGCGATACGGAACTGCGATCCGTTTAGCGTGCGATAGCCCATCGAATAAAGAAGGCACCATATACGGTCCTCTAATAGTTCTTCGTGGCGCTTTGATCGCTTGAGCCGAGTAATCTTTTTTCCGGCGCGTTGAACCACCCATCCTTTCGCTTCTTCTACTGGGACATCAGCCGGATGAACACTCTTGAAGTCGCTCACGTTTCTACGCCGCCGGTACTCTGAAGCTAGTGCCTTTGGGTCGCTTATAAGCGGCGAAAGAAAGTTTGAGCCGGTATCGTTAACCGCTACGTTGATCGTGTCATCTTCTTCGGCAGGTGTGGTCATGAAGGTGCAACAATCCATACGTTTTTCGAGTCGTAGCAAGATACTTGTCGAGAACTGGCATGTCCACTTGGGCGTGCATTCAACGTATGCCCTCAATCGTATGAATGGAGTTGCCCACAGTGTTTCACAATGAATGCTTGGAGTTCATGTGTAGCCTACTGGTGTCAGATGCATTGACACCAGGACATGATGAGAAAACTTGGAAGCCTGAGTAGGCAACACGCGCCCACCCTACCACCCCACCCCCACCTTTATTTCCCCCCCATCCTCCATTACATACCTCCCATACTCGCCACGCCCCGCCCGCGTATGGCGAAGACCACCACAAAATCCCGGGCGAAACGGAAGATCAGGCCATGGCCCCCAAAGGCTCACAGCGCACCGTCAACAAGATCGTTGCGGAAAACCGCAAGGCGCGCTTCAATTATGAGATTGTCGACACCTACGAGGCCGGTCTGGTTTTGACCGGCACGGAGGTCAAGTCGCTGCGCGAGGGCAAGGCCAATATTGCCGAATCCTATGCCTCTGATGAGGGCGAGGAGATCTGGCTGATCAATTCGCATCTGCCGGAATATCTGCAGGCGAACCGCTTCAATCACGAGCCGCGCCGCCGTCGTAAGTTGCTTTTGTCCAAGCGCGAGATCAACCGCCTGCGCGCCTCGATCAATCGCGAGGGCATGACGCTGGTGCCGCTCAAGATCTATTTCAACGAGAAGGGCAGGGCGAAGCTGGAGCTGGCGCTCGCCAAGGGCAAGAAGCTGCATGACAAGCGCGAGACCGAGAAGGAACGCGACTGGAACCGCCAGAAGCAGCGTCTGATGAAGACGGGTTGATCATGGCGCTCTCGCATCTGAAGGTCACCGTCGGCCCCTTCGTCTTCGAGGCGAGGCTCGAGCGCGAAAAGGCGCCCGAGACCTGCCGCATTTTTGAGACCTTCCTGCCGTTCCGCAACCAGGCGATCCATTCGCGCTGGTCGGGCGAGGCGGTCTGGGTGCCCCTCGGCGATTTCCAGTTCGGCGCCGGTTTTGAAAACCACACGGCCCATCCCTCGCGCGGCGACATCCTGCTTTATCCCGGCGGCTTCAGCGAGACCGAACTCTTGTTCGCCTATGGCTCCTCGCAGTTTGCCAGCAAGATGGGCGTGCTGGCGGGCAATCACTTTCTGACTGTGGTGAAGGGTGGTGAACAGCTGGAGGCCATGGGGAAAATGGTGCTCTGGCAGGGCGCGCAGGATATCGCTTTCGAGGCGATGTAGGGAAAGGTACCCTGCTGGGTCCTTCCGAGATGGGCGGAGCAAGAACACCCCCTCTGTCACTTCCGTGACATCTCCCCCACAAGGGGGAGAGTGGCTCGCGGCTGCGACGCGGGCCCACACCCTCCCCTTGAGGGGGAGGGTCGGAGCGAAGCTCCGGGGTGGGGTGGCGGCCTGAAGGTGAGAAAGATCGCGAAACGTCTAACTCGAGGTAGGGTTCACCCCCACCCGCCGCTTTGCGGCGACCTCCCCCCTCAAGGGGGAGGTGGGGAGCGCGACGCGCACGGCCTCCACTCTCCCCCCTTGTGGGGGAGATGCCCGCCCTTCGGCAAGCTCAGGAGGGCAGAGGGGGGGGGCTTTCAACCGCAATCATTGTCGCGGGAGGGCCCCAATTCCCTCAGTGTTCGTCTTCGCTCGCCGTTGCCGGCTCCGGTGCGCGCGGCGTGCCGCGTTCGCTAGGGTCGCGGCCGATTTCGGCCTTCAGCGTCATCAGGTCGATGAAATGGTCCGACTGGCGGCGCAGGTCGTCGGCGATCATTGGCGGCTGGGTGGACATGGTGGACACCACCGAGACCTTGCGGCCCTTGCGCTGCAGCGCTTCCACCAGCGTGGTGAAATCGCCGTCGCCGGAGAAGAGCACGAGATGGTCGACCGTTTCCGACTGTTCCATCGCGTCGATGGCAAGCTCGATATCCATGTTGCCCTTCACCTTGCGGCGGCCCATGGAGTCGGTGAATTCCTTCGCCGGCTTGGTCACGACCTTGTAGCCGTTATAGTCAAGCCAGTCGATCAGCGGGCGGATCGAGGAATATTCCTGATCCTCGATGAGGGCGGTGTAATAATAGGCGCGCAGCAGGTAGCCGCGCTTCTGGAAGGCCTTCAGAAGCTTGCGGTAGTCGATATCGAAGCCGAGGCTCTTGGAAGCGGCATAGAGATTGGCGCCGTCGATGAAAAGGGCAATTTTTTCGCGCGGGTCGAACATTTCTATATCCTTACGTCAAATATGAGCAGTCACGGCAATCGGCAATCAAAACAATACCTTGCCTCTCCAGATAAGACCATTGCATTACATTATGAAATGATCATATAAAAATCTATCTAGGGCATCGCTTTCGACAATCCAAGCAGCCTGTGGTTGAATTGTGGTGTATTGAGGGTCTTTTCCGGCTTTCATTTTTGGGCTTCGCGGTGGTGCAGCACGAAAAACTTGAATTTGCTGTCCATTGCCTGTATCGCACCCGTCAATCACACGCATTCAAGATCGCAAAGGACAGGCAATGGCCCGTGTCACCGTTGAAGATTGCATCGACAAAGTCGAGAACCGCTTCGAACTCGTTCTGCTCGCGAGCCACCGTGCCCGCCAGATCTCCCAGGGCGCGCCGATCACCATCGATCGCGACAAGGACAAGAACCCGGTCGTCGCCCTGCGCGAAATCGCCGACGAGACGCTCTCGCCCGACGACCTGAAGGAAGATCTGATCCATTCGCTGCAGAAGCATGTCGAAGTCGACGAGCCCGAGCAGGAGCCGAGCTCGATGCTCGCCAACACCGGCACCGCCGGCAAGGGCGACGAAGAGGACGAACTGCCGGAAACCCTCACTTTCGACCAGATGTCGGAAGAGGAGCTTCTGGCCGGTATCGAAGGCCTGGTTCCGCCGGAAAAGAGCGACGATTACTAATCGTCAATAGATCAGACTTAAGTCTTGATCTGACTGTAGGTTAAGTGTGCGCCAGTCGTCTCGACTGGCGCTCTTTTTCGTTTGTGGGAGACGCGTGGAATGATGCGGCAATACGAGCTCGTGGAGCGGGTGCAGAAATACAAGCCCGACGCCAACGAAGCTCTGCTCAACAAGGCCTATGTCTATGCCATGCAGAAGCACGGCAAGCAGACACGCGCCAGCGGCGACCCCTATATCTCCCACCCGCTCGAAGTTGCCGCCATCCTCACCGACATGCATCTCGACGAATCGACGATTGCGGTCGCGCTGCTGCACGATACGATCGAGGACACCTCGGCCACCCGCGCCGAGATCGACGAATTGTTCGGCGAGGATATCGGCCGCCTCGTCGAGGGTCTGACCAAGATCAAGAAGCTCGACCTCGTCACCAAGAAGGCCAAGCAGGCGGAAAACCTGCGCAAGCTGCTGCTGGCCATTTCCGACGACGTGCGCGTACTGCTCGTCAAGCTCGCCGACCGCCTGCACAACATGCGCACGCTCGAGCACATGCGCGACGACAAGCGCGCCCGCATTTCCGAAGAGACGATGGAAATCTATGCGCCGCTCGCCGGCCGCATGGGTATGCAGGACATGCGCGACGAGCTGGAGGATCTGTCTTTCCGCTACATGAACCCGGAAGCCTATGAGACGGTCACCAATCGCCTCTCGGAACTGTCGACCCGCAATGAAGGCCTGATCACCAAGATCGAGGACGAGTTGCGCGAACTGCTGGTCGCCAACGGCCTGCTCAATACCTCCGTCAAGGGGCGCCAGAAGAAGCCTTACTCCGTCTTCCGCAAGATGCAGTCGAAGTCGCTGTCCTTCGAGCAGCTCTCGGATGTCTATGGTTTCCGCCTGCTGGTCGACGATATTCCCGGCTGCTACCGCGCGCTCGGCATCGTCCACACACGCTGGCGTGTCGTGCCCGGTCGCTTCAAGGATTATATCTCGACGCCGAAGCAGAACGACTACCGCTCGATCCACACCACGATCGTCGGCCCGTCCCGCCAGCGCATCGAGCTGCAGATCCGCACCCGCCGCATGCACGATATTGCCGAATTCGGCATCGCCGCCCACAGCCTCTACAAGGATGGCGAAAACGGCGATCCGAACGAACCGCTGAAGCGCGAGAGCAATGCCTATTCATGGCTGCGCCACACCATCGAGGCGCTGGCCGAAGGCGACAATCCGGAAGAGTTCCTGGAGCACACCAAGCTTGAGCTTTTCCAGGATCAGGTCTTCTGCTTCACGCCCAAGGGCAAGCTGATTGCCCTTCCGCGCGGCGCGACCCCGATCGACTTTGCCTATGCCGTCCACACCAATGTCGGCGATACCTGCGTCGGCGCCAAGATCAACGGCTCGATCATGCCGCTCGTCACCCGCCTGTCGAATGGTGATGAAGTCGAGATCATCCGCTCCGGCGTGCAGGTGCCGCCCGCCGCCTGGGAAGAGATCGTCGTCACCGGCAAGGCGCGCGCCGCCATCCGCCGCGCCACCCGCATGGCGATCCGCAAGCAATATGCAGGCCTTGGTCAGCGCATCCTCGAGCGCACCTTCGAGCGCGCCGGCAAAATCTTTTCCAAGGACACGCTGAGACCCGCGCTGCACCGCCTCGGCCAGCGCGACGTGGAAGACGCGATCGCCTCCGTCGGCCGCGGTGAAACCTCCTCGCTCGACGTGCTCAGGGCCGTCTATCCGGATTATCAGGATGAGCGCGTCACCGTGAAGCCGTCCTCGGACGACGGCTGGTTTGCGATGAACAGCGCCAACGGCATGGTCTTCAAGATACCCGGCCAGGCCCATCCGAAGGGCGACGCTCCGACGGCTGGAGATGGCCCGGAGCCGCTGCCGATCCGCGGTCTCTCCGGCAATGCCGAGGTGCATTTTGCGCCTGCCGGTGCTGTACCCGGGGATCGAATCGTCGGCATCATGGAAGACGGCAAGGGCATTACCATCTATCCGATCCAGGCATCGGCCCTGCAACGCTTCGAAAACGAACCGGAGCGCTGGATCGACGTGCGCTGGGATCTCGACGAGGCGAACAAGTCGCGCTTCGTTGCCCGCATCCTGATCAATGCGCTGAACGAGCCCGGCACGCTGGCGACTGTCGCTCAGTGCGTCGCCCGCCTCGACATCAACATCCGCGTGCTCAACATGATCCGGATCGCCACAGACTTTACCGAGATGGGGATCGATCTGGAGGTCTGGGACCTGCGCCAGCTGAGCCAGCTGCTCGGCGAGCTCAAGGAACTCGACTGCATCTCGACGGTGAAGCGTGTCTACGACTGATGATGCCCCGCTGTGCCTGACAGCATGGCCGGTGCGGATCACCTCCGCCCGGCCGCCTGCCTGCTGCGCGTTCTGCCTCACTTTTCATCACAATCTTGCCTAAATCGTAAACCTCCACCGCATCGCCATGCGTTCGGCGCATGGCTGACGTCAGTTCTTGTCTCTGGTCTCTTGTGCGTCGCAGCATTATCTTCCTGACAACAGATGAAGAGAAAGAACCGAGGACAAAACGATGTTTACTCCGATCCGCAAAATCGCCCGCGCTCTCCGCGTTCCGAGTGTTGCAGAGCGTGAAATGCACTACCTGAACGGCGCCCGCGATCTCGTCGACCTGGAATACCGTCAGCGCGAAATCGACCGTGGCATGTTCCGCCGCGGTTGATTGCCCGACGGCCAGACGCCAGTTGCATGCTGTGACGCCGGTCGATCGCCGGCGTCTTTGCTTTTTGGATACCGCGTGAATCGCTTTTTCTTGCCGAAAGCCCGGCGGATCAACTAGATGTTCGTGATGCTCTTTCGACGCCGGCAACCGATTTCCAGATTGACGAAACTGCGCGAGCTCTTCTGGCCGCGGCGAGGCTTCGTTCGTTCCTTCCAGTATCTGAGCAAGCGCGTGCTGCGTCTCTCGGCCACGCCGCATGCCATTGCAGCCGGTGTCGTGGCCGGGGTGGTCTCGTCATGGACCCCGTTCATCGGCCTGCATTTTCTGCTCGCCTTCGCGATTGCCTATCTGATTGCCGGCAACATGGTGGCGGCTGCCATAGGCACGGCATTTGGCAATCCCCTGACCTTTCCATTGATCTGGGCGACCACCTGGGAAGTCGGCCACAGGATGATTGGCAAGGGCGACCCGGTCACGCAAAGCGTCGATCTTGAGCAGAAATTCTCCCTGGCGCGCCTCGACAGCATGTGGGAGCCCATCTTGAAGCCCATGCTCATCGGCGCAGTGCCGCTCGCGGCCCTGAGTGGCGTCGTTCTGTATTGCGTGATCTACGTGTCGGTGTCGAAATTCCAGCAACGGCGGCGCATACGTCTCGCAGAGCGGGCGCGGGTCCGCCTCGCCGAGGCCATCGAAGGATCGAGCGTATAACCATGATCATCGGTATTGGCAGCGACCTCGTTGATATCAGAAGGATCGAGAGCTCGATCGAGAGATTCGGCGAGAAATTCACAGCCCGCTGTTTCACCGAGGAGGAGCAGGCGCGCTCGAACGGTCGCAAGGACAGTGCTGCCTCCTATGCCAAGCGCTTCGCCGCCAAGGAGGCCATGGCCAAGGCGCTCGGCACCGGCATTGCCGAAGGCGTTTTCTGGAAGGAGATGGGTGTTGTCAACCTGCCGAACGGCAAGCCCGGCCTCGAACTGACCGGCGGGGCCGCCAAGTGCCTCGACCGTCTGGTGCCTGTCGGGCACCGACCAGTCATCCACCTGACGATCACCGATGAATTTCCCTACGCCCAGGCATTCGTCATCGTCGAGGCCTTGCCGGAAAGCCGGTGAGTTCACAACTGAGTAAACGGGTCGCGCGGGTCTGCGCGCCTCTGCGGTTGCCGCGCGGGCGCGAACCGACTAGACAGAGCAGGATTTTCGGAAGAAGGAACCGATCCGCGTGAGCGAAGAAAAGAAGCAAAGTGCCCTTTGGGAAAACGTCAAGGTCATCATCCAGGCTCTGCTCCTGGCCATGGTGATCCGGACCGTGTTCTTTCAGCCCTTCACGATCCCATCCGGTTCGATGATGCCGACGCTGCTTGTCGGCGACTACATCTTCGTCAACAAGTTCTCCTACGGCTATTCCAAGTATTCGCTGCCCTTCTCGCCGGATCTCTTCGAAGGTCGCATCTTCGAGAGCGCGCCGGAACGCGGTGATATCGCCGTCTTCCGCTTCCCGCCGAACCCCAGCATTGATTACATCAAGCGTATCGTCGGCCTGCCGGGTGACCGGATCCAGATGATCGGCGGCGTGCTGCAGGTCAACGGCCAGCCTGTGCCGAAGATCCAGGACGGTGTCTTCACCTCCGACTACCGCATGGATCCGGGCACGGATGTGCCGGTCTTCCGCGAGACCCTGGAAAACGGCGTGAGCTATGACACGCTCGACCAGGCCCAGGGCACCCGCGGTGATGACACCCGCGAATTCATCGTGCCGGAAGGCCATTATTTCGCGATGGGCGATAACCGCGACAACTCGCTCGACAGCCGCTTCGACGTCGGCTTCGTGCCGGCCGAGAACCTGATCGGCAAGGCCTCGCTGATCTTCTTCTCGCTCGGCAACGACACCTCGTTCCGCGAAGTCTGGAAGTGGCCGGCCAACATGCGCTGGGATCGCCTGTTCAAGGTGGTCGAATGACAAGCAAGAAGGTGGCCGGCGACAAGGACTGGGCGCAGCTTGAAGCTGCGATCGGCCACACGTTCGCCGACCGCGACCGCCTGACACGCGCGCTGACCCATGCCAGCGCCCAGGTCTCGCGGGGTAAGAAAGGCGATTACGAACGGCTGGAATTCCTGGGCGACCGGGTTCTCGGTCTGTGTGTCGCCGAAATGCTCTTCACCACCTTTCGCGATGCGACAGAGGGCGAGCTTTCGGTGCGCTTCAACCAGCTGGTCAGCGCCGAGGCCTGCGCCTCGGTCGCCGATGAGATGGAACTGCACCGCTTCATCCGCACCGGCTCGGACGTCAAGAAGATCACCGCGAAGAACATGCTGAATGTGCGCGCCGACGTGGTCGAGAGCCTGATTGCGGCGATCTATCTCGAGGCAGGATTGGAGGCCGCCCGCGGCTTCATCCTGAAATACTGGCAGGGCCGGGCTGCCCGCGCCGACGGCGCACGTCGTGACGCCAAGACCGAATTGCAGGAATGGACGCATGCCAGGTATGGCGCGCCACCCATTTACAAGGTTGCCGATCGCTCCGGACCGGATCATGATCCCCGCTTCACGGTGATCGTCGAGATCCCGGGCCTGAAGCCCGAGATCGGCATCGATCGTTCCAAGCGTGCCGCCGAACAGGTGGCCGCGACCAAGATACTCGAACGCGAAGGCGTCTGGGCAAAGCCCTCCGACGCCAACTGATTGGACACCATGACCGAAACAGAGACAGAGGACGGCGGCGAAGCCATCGTCAACACCCCGACCCGATCCGGCTTCGTCGCCCTGATCGGCCCGACCAATGCCGGCAAGTCGACGCTGGTCAACCGTTTCGTCGGTGCCAAGGTGTCGATCGTCAGCCATAAGGTGCAGACGACCCGCGCCGTGATGCGCGGCATCGCCATCCACAACAACGCCCAGATCGTCTTCATGGACACGCCCGGCATCTTCAAGCCGCGCCGCAAGCTCGACCGCGCCATGGTGACATCCGCCTGGGGCGGCGCCAAGGATGCCGACATCATCCTGCTCCTGATCGACAGTGAGCGCGGCCTGCGCGGTGATGCCGAGGCGATCCTGGAAGCCCTGAAGGATGTGCCGCAGCCGAAGATCCTGGTCCTCAACAAGATCGACCGGGTGCGCCACGAAGACCTGTTCAAGCTTGCCGAGACAGCCAACGAATCCGTCAAGTTCGACCGCACGTTCATGATATCGGCAACAACCGGCTCGGGCTGCGACGACATCATGGACTATCTGGCCGAAACCTTCCCGGAAGGTCCCTGGTATTATCCGGAAGACCAGATCTCCGATCTGCCGATGCGCCAGCTCGCGGCCGAAATCACCCGCGAAAAACTGTTCCTGCGTCTGCACCAGGAGCTTCCCTATTCCTCGCATGTCGAGACGGAGAAGTGGGAAGAGCGCAAGGACGGTTCTGTTCGCATCGAGCAGGTCATCTATGTCGAGCGCGACAGCCAGAAGAAGATCGTGCTGGGCAAGAACGGCGATGCAATCAAGTCGATCTCGACGGCCTCCCGCAAGGAGATGTCCGAGATCCTCGAACAGCCGGTACACCTCTTCCTCTTCGTCAAGGTCCGCGAGAACTGGGGCAACGACCCCGAGCGCTTCCGCGAGATGGGCCTCGAATTCCCGCGCGACTGAATATGATTGGGCGAAGGGCGCTCAGCCCTTCGCCACCCGCCTTGCGACGAAATCCGCAATCGTCGGTCCGATCAGGATGATCAGGATCAGCCGCATGGTCTGCAGCGCCATGATGAAGGACATGTCGACAGGCGTCGTCGCGGCAATGATCGCGATCGAATCGAGCCCTCCGGGGCTGGTCGCAAGATAGGCGGTTAAGGGGTCGATGCCATGCAGCGACCAGAGCAGGAAGGCGAGCCCGCCGCTGAACGCCATCAGCACCAGGATCGAGCCGACGATCTGGGGCAGGGCGCCCGCCGCATGCCGCAGGATCCGCCGTGTGAAGGACAGGCCGATCCGCCAGCCGATCACCCCATAACCAAGCGCCAGCAGCCATTCCGGCAGAAGCAAGGTGATATAGCCCATCACATGCAGGACCGTCGTGGCAACAAGCGGCAGAAGCATGGTGCCGGCCGGTATCCGAAGCCAGGCACCGACGGATGCGGCGGCGAGTGCCGCTGCAAGCGTGAGGCCAAGATCGAGCCAGTCCGTTTCCGGAAACCAGACGACCGCTTGTGCAGCCCCACCCTCGACATTGAACACAAAGGCCGCCATCAGCGAGGCGCCGGTCGCAACGAAGGCCACCCTCAGATACTGCATGAAGGCGACGAGCCTGGGATCGCCGCCATGCGCTTCTGCCATCAGCACCATGGCGGAAGCCGCACCCGCCGAGGTTCCCCAGATCGCCGTCGTGCCGGGCAGGATCTCGGCCTTGGCCATGAGATAGCCGAGCAGGCTGCTGGCGGCGATGATCGCAAGCACGATCGAGAGGAAAACCGGCCAGTCCTTGGCGACCGTCGAAAGCGTGCCGAGATCGATCGAGCGGGCGATGATGCAGCCTACAAGCGAGTGGGCGAAGATATAGGGGTAGCGATGGACGGAGAGCCGCGCGCCGTTCGTCGCAACGAGGATTGCAGCCACCATGGGGCCGAGCAGCAAGGCGCCGGGGATATGCGCAAGAAACAGCCCGCCCGCGATTGCGAAGGAAAGAGCAAGAAGAATCAGCCAGCGGAGCGACACAGGAAGCGATGTCAGAAGCCCCGGCGGCGGCGGAGGATCGACGGCCGCGGCCCTCGAAACGGCCGGCTCGGCGAGCCCTTCGGGGTCGGGTTGCGGCAGCGTCTCGGGCTCTTTGTCCTGCGGCATGATCATCTCCGTCCTTCGTCTGACACCCATCGCTGGGAAAGGGCTGGACGAAAGCACGATTTCATCAAATAAATGAGGTATACCTCACAAACGAGTTTTATGAGAATGGCCTCGCAAAAGTCAAGTTCGGCAACGCTGCCGCCGGCACCGCAGACCGTCCAGGCGCCGACCGCCAAGGAGCCCAAGCGCAAGCGCGGCATCGCGCGGGTCGCGAAACTGCTCGATGCCGGCGCGACCGTCTTTGCCGAGCAGGGCTACAAGGCCGCCACCATGACCGAGATCGCCGCGCGCGCCGGTGCACCGATCGGCTCACTCTACCAGTTTTTCCCCAACAAGGATGTGCTGGCCGACGCACTCGTCGCCCGCTACGCCGAGCATGTCGAGGCAGCGCTCGATCGAATCAGGGCACAGGTCGCCGAGATCGACGGTATCCAGCTCGCAGACAGACTGCTCGATGTGCTCGTTGCCCATGCGGCAGAGCGCAGTCTGGCGCTCAGCCTGCTCGACGCCCGCTGGGAGCAGCCGGGCGTGCGCCCCGGTATCCTGCGCGAAAGCCTGCGCCGCCGGATTGCCGAGATCCTGTGCCTCTGGCGTCCGGCCTTGGCCGATGACCAGGCGCAGGCCATGTCGGTCGTACTCTTCCAGGCGATGAAGTCACTCGTGCAACTGCATGAAGAAAAACGCTATCCCGGCAAGGCCGAAGCAATTGCCCACTGGCGTGGCTGGGTGCAGCGCTACCTCACCGAAATCTGAGCCGCGTGCCGAAATCCCTCGCTCTCCCGGGGGCTCTGCGGTAAAACCGGATCATGCAATGGACAGATGAGGCGATCCTTCTCGGGGTGCGGCGGCATGGCGAAACGAGCGTCATTGCCGAGATGATGACGCGCAGCCGTGGCCGGCATCTGGGCATGGTCCGCTCGGGTCGCTCCCGCACCATGCAGCCCGTGCTGCAGCCCGGCAACCGTCTCGAAGTCACCTGGCGCGCCCGCCTTGACGAACATCTCGGGGAATACCGGATCGAGCCGCTGGTCCTGCGGGCAGGGCGGCTGATGGAAAGTGCCACCGCCGTCTACGGTGTCCAGGCGCTCGCATCACTGCTGCGCCTGCTGCCCGAACGCGATCCGCACCCGCATCTCTTCGAGGCACTCGACGTTATTCTCGACCATCTGGAGGAACCGGCCATGGCCGGCGAGCTCTTCGTCCGCTTCGAGCTGGCATTGCTGAACGATCTCGGCTTCGGGCTGGATCTGGAGGAATGTGCGGCCACCGGTTCCCGCCATGACCTGGCTTATGTCTCCCCGAAGTCGGGCAGGGCCGTGAGCCGCGAGGCAGGCGCTCCCTGGGGCGACAAGATGCTGGCACTGCCGGATTTTCTGACGCCCGGCACCAACCGCGCTGCCGATCCGGAGACCCTGGCGGCGGCCTTCCGGCTCACGGCCTATTTCCTGGATCGGCATGTCTACGTGCCGCGGGGGCTTGAGCCCGGCGCGGCACGCGAGGGATTTTGTCAGGCGGCGTTGAAGACCTTGCGCTCGCTCGACGTAAATGGCGCATTGGCGGCACCGAAGAACACGGCCTGATCTTCCGGCGCGGATTTCGCCATGTGCTGATGGATGGCCATCTGCAGTTCGCCGATGCTGCGATAGACACCGCCGTCGAGGTCGATGACCGGATATTTGACGGCGATGAACTTCACCCTGTCGCCATCGGGGATGGTGATGCCAACCGGGATCCCGGCATATTCGATAACTTGCTTCTTCATAACGATATTCCCCGCCCATGCGCGCGGCACGGCGTTGTCTAAGATGTCGATGAAATGAAATCAGTGCTTGCGCAGCGTCACATTCGACAGGTGCATTCGGAATGGCGTTTCACCATCACGAAGCGCGGGGTCGTCTGCCAGGATCGGATGGCATCAAGAAATACGATGTGCATTTCGCTGACCTCCTTCTTTGGCTGCGGCCTCCAAGGCGGAGGCCGTTCATGGTTCGTCGTCAGTATCCGAACCAGCACGCACAAGGTAGGTGCTGGCTCGGAATCCGTCAACGGGCAGTCCGGGAAAAATAAAATAATTTTCTGTGACAGTCGCCGTCAGCCGAAAACACGGGAATTTTGATCCGGCATAGGGCGAATGCCGAAATATGATCTTACTTTGGGCAAAATTACGCCACTGCGATTTCTGGTCGTTCGACCGATTTTTCGCTGATTGGCCAATGCACCACTGCCGCGAAGATGCCGAGCGCCACACCCAACCACCAGACCTGGTCATAGGTTCCGAAGTGATCGTAGAGATAGCCGCCCATCCAAACGCCTAGGAAGGAGCCGAGCTGGTGCGACAGGAAAACGAGGCCGCCCAGCAGACCGAGATGGCGCGTGCCGAACATGATCGCCACCAATCCATTGGTCGGCGGCACTGTCGACAGCCACAGGAGACCCATGACGGCGGCGAAGAGGACGACCGAGGTTGGGGTCTGCGGCAGAAGCAGGAAGAGCGTCACCGTGATCGACCGGCCGATATAGATGAAGGCGAGGAAATAGGGCTTCGAATAGCGTTGCCCGATCCAGCCGGCGGCCAGCGAGCCGATGATGTTGAAGAAGCCGATCAGCGCCATGGCAATGACGGCATAGCTCGCCTCGATGCCGATATCGCCGAGATAGGCCGGGAAATGCGCGGTGATGAAGGCCACCTGGAAGCCGCAGACGAAGAAGCCGGTTGTAAGCAATAGATAGCTCTTGTGCGCGAAGGCTTCCTTCAGCGCTTCGGCAATGGTCTGCTGATACTGGTTGCCGGATTGCGTGCCCGACTGCGCATTGCCGCGCAAGGGGAAGGCAAGCAGCGGCACGACCAGCATCATGACCGCGATGATGACGAGACTGTCCGACCAGCCAAAGGCCGAGATGAAGCCCTGGCTGAGCGGCGCAAACAGGAACATGCCCGCCGAACCCGCAGCCGTGCCGATACCAAAGGCCATCGACCGCTGCTCCGGCGTCACATTGCGGGCAAAGGCCGAGAGGATGACGCTGAAGGAGCCGGCACCGATCGCAAGCCCGATCAGCACGCCACCACCCATATGCAGCCAGATCGGCGCCGAGGCATTGGCCATCATTACGAGGCCGGCGGCATAGAGCACGCCGGAGGCTGCGAGCACGCGGCCCGTACCGTACTTGTCCGCCAGCGCCCCGAAGAAGGGCTGGCTCAACCCCCAGAACAGGTTCTGGAAGGCCATGGCAAGACCAAAGGTCTGTCTATCCCAGCCCCGATCCGCCAGCATCGGCAGCTGGAAGAAGCCCATGGCCGAACGCGGCCCGAAAGTCATGACGGCGATCAGCGATCCCGCGAGGATGATCAGCCAGGGCATGGCGGGACGGCTGGTGGTGGTCATCAGGGCTTCTCCTCTGTCAACAACACATTAGTGCAGTCGATTGATGAGCAGAAACGCCTTTTGATGAACTGGCCATCAGGGGATTTGATGGATGTCAGGTGGGCGAGGGGGCGGCTCGATCCTTCGAGGCCCCTGCTGCGCAGGGGCACCTCAGGATGAGGGTGTGGTGCGGAGGGGGGAGGCTCGGAGGCTCGGTCATCGGCAGTGGCCGGATCCTTCGAGGCCCTTGCATTCGCAAGGGCACCTCAGGATGAGGGCTGCAGTGCTGGCCGGTGCCATAAAGTTACCTGGTGCCGGTCTCACTGTTGGACCGACTATGCTGAGATCATCTGAAGGCTGCGCCGCAAACGATCAGCCCTCATCCTGAGGTGGGAGCGGAGCGACCCTCGAAGGACGAGGGCGGGTGGTCTCACCACCAAGCCGTTTGACCGGGCCTCGATGCGACAAATCCGACAGCGCCTCATAGGCATAGGCGATCAGCGCTTCCTTCTTCTGCCGGTTCCAGCCCTTGATCTGTCGCTCGCGGGCGATGGCGTCGAGGATGCGGTCGTAGCTTTCCGTGAACACCAGTTCGACGGGTCGGCGTCTGGAGGTGTAGCCATCATAGGTGCCGGCGTTATGTTCCCATAGCCGCGCCTCAATGTTCTGCTTTGTCAGTCCTGTGTAATAGGAGCCATCGCTGCAACGAAGGATGTAGACGGTGACCTCCATCTGCGTGACCTCCAAAAGACAGGATTGATGGTCGCGCGACTTTGCCTTCTGCACAACTCCGCAATCTATGGGGCTTTCCGTTGTCCGATGTCTCTATGTGCGAGTTTATTGCAAGGTGGTTGCAGATTGGTGCCGGATCCTTCGAGGCCCTTGCTGACGCAAGGGCACCTCAGGATGAGGGGGCTGCGGATCTGTTGTAAACCGCAAATCTCAGGCTGTCGTTGTCGCCAGCGCCGCAAACGATCAGCCCTCATCCTGAGGTGGGAGCGCAGCGACCCTCGAAGGACGAGGGCGGGTGGCAATCGTCTCGATCAATCTCACCGCTGCTTGAACGCCCAAGCCTCGCGGCTGCCGAGCACCGTCACGTCATCCCCGACCCGAACCAGTCCTTCGCCGCGTGGCACCGCATTCCAGCCGAACAGCACCCCCGGCACGCGGCGGTCTGCGGACATCCTGATGCGCCCCATGGCCGGCATCGGGTTGGCGCCCTCGCGCGATCCCGTCTGCTGGTCCTGCGTGGTCATTACGCAGCGCGGGCAGGGCTTGACGAAGTCGAAGCGGATGCCGCCGATCTCAAGAGCGGTCCAGGCATCCTCGGCGAAGGGCTCGTCGCAATCGACCACGATGTTCGGGCGGAAGCGCTCCATGCCGACAAAGCCTTCACCATGCCGCGCCATGTCTTCGTTCAGGGCGCGCAGCGAGCCTGTCGTGGTGACCAGGATCTGGTAGCCGTCGGCAAAGCCCATCGGCGAGCCTTCGCCCGCCCAGTCCGCACTGGCCTCGCGGCGGCTGTCGCCATCGATGAAGACCAGTTTCACCGGCCGTCCGAACCACTCGGACAGCTTCTCGTTGATGCTGTCATGGGCGACGGCGGCGCTGACGATGGAACGCCAGATCGCCACATCCATGCGGTTGTCCGGCTGCGGTGGCGCGACCATCATCTCGCGCCCGTCATCCAGGCGAAGCGTCAGATAGGCCGCTGCCGGAAGCGCCATGAGGCGGGCCAGTTCCGGCAGTTCCCGCTGGGTGATGAAATGCCCGGAGGGATCGACCAGCATCATCCGCCGGTCGCCGGAAAGACCCATGGCATCGATGGGCGCCTGGGGCACGGCAATCCCCCGGGCGCTCTTGAACGGATAGATGTAAAGCCCGGTGACCTGCATGGTGCTGTGCCTTGTTCAGATTTCGTCGCGGAATTGGGTGAGAAACAGCGTCAGCCGCTCGTGCCGCTCCTGGGCGAGCCTGGCGCCCGTCGCCGTTTGGAACCCCTCGGAGAGCTTCAAGAGCTTGGCCGGAAAGTGGTCGATCGCGTAAGATCGGTCGTCGAGCGGCCGATGCTCGGCGCCAGGGTCGCCGGGATGATAGAGGCCGGAGCCCATGCGGCCGGCGATGTAGAAGCAGCGCGCCACGCCGACCATGCCGATTGCATCCAGCCGGTCTGCATCCTGTAGCATCTTCGCTTCCAGCGTTTCCGGCGGGATATTGGCGGAAAAGCTGTGGGTGAGGATCGCATGCGCGACCGCCGCAATCTTCTCCTCCGGCCAGCCGAGCCCCGCCAGAATGCCGCTCGCCTTCTCTGCCGCCAGCCGCGAGGCCTGGGAGCGGAGCGGCGAGTTCTTCTCGACCGCGACGCAATCATGCAGCAACACGGCGGCGGCCAGGATCTCCGCATCGCCGCCTTCGCCTGCCTGGATCTTCATGGCGTTCTTGAAGACACGATGGATATGGGCAAGGTCGTGCGAGCCGTCGTCGCCTTCGGTCGCGTGAGCAAGAAGATCGGCGGCAAGCGCCTCGTGGGGTGCGAAGTCAGCGGCGGTGAGAAGGGCGGTCAAGACAGTTTCCCCGTTGAGGTGAGGCCGCATCTAGCCTTGCGAGCGCCCTCTGTTCAACCGCCCCGTTCCATCGTCTTTGGTCAGATCCCCGTCGGCGCCTCGTCCTCGTCTACGACTTGAGGCCGGGTGGACTTCCCGCTCAGGATCTTCTGATAGAAGAGCCCGATGCCGATCAGCACGAAGCCGAGGCCGATGAAGGAGAGCGCCCGCAGCACGCCTTCGAGATTGGCCATGTCGATCAGGAAGACCTTTGCGACCGTCACGATGACGATGACCGCAGAGGCAATGCGCAGGCTTCTGGCATCGAATCGCGAACCGAGCATAAGTAGCCCGACCCCGATCGCAAGCCAGGCGACCGAATAGCTGTAGGTCTCTGCCTGCTCGAAACCTTTCCAATAGGGAATGAACTCGCCCTGCCAGAAGCGCCGGACAGAAAGCGTCACCCAGGCAAAGCCAAGCAACGCACCGGAAAGCGCCAGTAGCACGACATAGGGCAGGGGCCGCTTGTCACGCGCATAAAAGGCAAGGCCCGCATAGGCGAGACCGGGCAGCAGATAACCGATCAGCAGCAGGTTGATCAGCGGCCAGCTGCCGGTGCTCTCGCCGGTGAAATAGGGGTTGAGTGCGCCCAGATGCAGGCTGACGGTCTGGGCGATGGCGATCCCGCCTGCGACCATCGAGCCATAGCGGAAGACGGGGCTCGGCGATTTCAAATCGAGTGTCATCAGGATGCCCGAGAGGCCGACGACCAGAAGCGTGTAGATCGACTGCTCGCCAAGCGTCGGCACGCTGGAGTCGAGTACGCCTCCGTTCATCGCATGGCGAACCAGGATGGCGATGGCCAGCAGACCGAGCAGACTTGCCAGCCCCTGCAGTGCGTTCCGCACCCGCTGTCCCGGCCAGTTCCTGACCTCATAGGCCGCAAGCAGCGCCAGGAGTGCCGGGATGCCGTATCCCGGGAGCAGCTGGTTGAGGAAGGGCGTGCGCGACAGCGCCTCTGGCCCGACGAGCGTCGGATCCCAGCCGATGCGGAACAGCACGCCAACGAGTGCCATGACCATGATCCAGGGCAACCCGCTCCAGCCCCGCTTTCGGGTCGCCATGAGATAGGCAAAGCCGAGCAGAGCGATGAGGATCGTGGTCACCACGCCATCGGTCAGCGTGTGTAGCGCGAGCGCAAAGGCGGCGAAACTGCCGGCCAGCAGCACATCGATGCCACGCCGGAAGCCGGGAAGAGCACCCTTGCGGTCGAGGAACTCGCAAGCTCCGAGCAGTACCGCGCCGAGACCCAGGGCGAAGAAACCGTGCAGCCAGTCGCGGGCATAGATGCCGTAGAAGACGAAGCTGATCGTGGCAAGCAGGACAGGCAGAGCGGCTGCAATCACCGCCCAGACCGTCGAGAACAACGGATCCTCGGCAAACCGCCTGCGGATCTGAGATAGCCCGATGAACAGGAAGACGGCGGCGAGGCCGAGCAGCACATGCATGACGGTGACGTCGAGTGCCGGCAGTTCAGTGTCATAAATGCCCCAGCCGAACAGGAAGACCTGAGCCTGCCCGACCATCCCGGTTTCGACCACGGCCGCGAGCAAGGCTCCAGCGGCAGCAATCGCCGTCGGCCAGAAGGCGCCGTGACGCGCACTGCCAGCGGCGGCAAGCGCTGCGATCAGTGCGGCGAAGCCGAACAGGGGGAAGAGATCCGTGATATCCCGTTCGAGCATCATGAGCGCTGGCAAAAGGACCGCGAGCGACAGCGTGATGTCGAGACCGAGGGGACCCGACGACATGCGCCGGCCCAGCGCTTCGAGCGACAGCGGCGCTTCCGGTTCCGCCGGGTCATCACCCGTGGCGCCAGGCCAGATCAGCATCCAGGCGGCGATCATCGCGATCAGCGAGAGCGCAATCGGTGTGATTTCTGTCGTGTCGATCAGCGCAACCAGCGCCCAGATGCCGAGCAGAGCCTGGGCGATGGAGGGCACGATCAACCAGCCCTTGAGGCGCGACGCCAGCGACGTCGCGACCTGCGCAACGGTCAAGTAGATGAACAGCGTCCAGAGGTTTGGCGCCGTGGTCGAGATGAGGAGCGGTGTGAGCATCGAGCCGGCAAGCCCGAGCCCGGCCAGCGCCTGCCCATGCAAGAGCGAAAGACCAAGCACACCGAAGGCCGTGACCGCCAGCAGGATGAAGGCGAGCGTCGGACCGATGAAGCCGTAGATCCCGTGTGCTGCATAGATTGCGCCGAACAGGGAGACCGCGCCGGCAGCCGTCAGAATGCCCGGCACCATGGCATTGGCGTAGAGCGCTTCGGCCTTCGGCAGCGCCTTGCGACGGATGAGTTCGCCGACAGCCACCAGAGCGAGACCGAAGAGTGCGGCAAGCGTCAGGCGCACACCGGGGCCGAGCAGGCCGCTTTCGATCGAGTAGCGCACGAGGAAGACGCCGCCGAGCGCCAGCGCCAGCCCCCCGGCCCAGACCGCCCAGCGGGCGCCGAGCAGGTTTTCAAGGCTTTCCGCTGGTGCCGGTGCGGATGCGGCAGTCTGCGCGCGTGCAGCCGCAGGCAGAGGTTCGAGCTCCGGTTCGTCATCGACCAAGGCAGGCTGCGGCTGGCCCCGCAGCACCATCGGTTCCAGCGGCGGCTCTTCGCCATCAAGGCTGTCTTCGATCTCTGCGGTGCTGGTCGCTGCTGCAGGCGCAAAAGCCCGCGTCGAAATCGCGGCAACGCCCGGTTCGCCGTCTGCTCCGCCCAGCCGCAGCAACCGCAACCGCTCGCGGACTTCGCCGAGTTCCTTTTCCAGCCGATCGATCCGCTTGGTGGATCCTCTGACGGTGATGAAGAGAACGCCGACCAGAATCAGCGGCAACAATTCGAACATGCTTCCTCGCAGCTTGCGAAACGAGGTCACAAACTAACGGTTTTCTCGGGAAGGAAAAGCGTTGCGCGTCACGCGGTGTTCCAGCGGGCTGGTGGGTGGTTGCCGAGGGGGCAGCAGGAGGACCACCGCGCGTGCGGCAGCGACCTCTTGCAATCGCGGGCGAAACTTCTTAAATCCGGACTACCGGCACCCGCCGGTTTTCTTTGGCGCTTGTTATGCTCGACTTGAGCATAATTAATGGAGGAGATGGCCATGGAAGCGCAGCACCTGCCGCAAACCCGCCCCACGATCCGCACCGCAGCCGAGCGTTTCGGCGTCTGGGAACGCCCGGATCTCACCTATACACCCGCCGTCGCCAAGGAGACCGAGCACCTCTACGAGCGTGTTCGCGATTTCATCCCGGCGATCGAATGGCCGGTCTTTGCGCCTTACATCCATGCCATCAACCGGCTGAAGAAGGAGCGCGGCGCCGTCATCCTCGCGCATAACTATCAGACGCCGGAGATCTTTCACTGCGTCGCCGACATCAAGGGCGATTCGCTGCAGCTCGCCCGCGACGCCGTCAGCGTCGATGCCGAGATCATCGTCCAGTGCGGCGTGCATTTCATGGCCGAGACCTCGAAGCTGCTCAACCCGGAAAAGACGGTGCTGATCCCCGATGGCCGCGCCGGCTGCTCGCTGTCGGAATCGATCACCGGCGCCGATGTCCGCCTGCTGCGCGAGCGCTATCCCGGCGTGCCCGTCGTGACCTATGTGAACACCTCCGCCGACGTGAAGGCCGAGACGGACATCTGCTGCACCTCGGCAAACGCTGTCGACGTGGTCAACAGCTTCGACAGCGACACCGTGCTCTGCATCCCCGACGAATATCTGGCGATGAACGTCGCCAACCAGACACACAAGAAGATCCTCACCTGGAAGGGCCATTGCGAGGTGCATGAGCGCTTCACGGCGGATGAACTCCTGGAATACAAGCGGGCCGATCCGCGCATTGAGATCGTCGCCCATCCGGAATGCCATCCGAGCGTGCTCGCGGTCTCCGACTTTGCCGGCTCGACCAAGGGCATGATCGATTACGTCAAGACCAAGCGCCCCGCGCGCGTTTTGCTCGTGACCGAATGCTCGATGGCCTCGAACATCCAGGTTGAAGTGCCCGAGGTCGATTTCGTCAAGCCGTGCAATCTCTGTCCGCACATGAAGCGCATCACCCTGCCGAAGATCCTCGACAGCCTGCTCTTCATGACCGAGGAAGTGACGGTTGATCCGGCCATTGCCGGCCGCGCACGGCTTGCGGTGGAGCGGATGATCAACCTCAAGGTTTGAATTTTCGATAGGCAGATGTTATCTTATGGGCCAACTTGATGAACTCTCGGAGATCGACCATGTCTGGACCGCTTCCGCCGCTTCTCTGATCGCTCGTTGCTGCTCCCGGCGGCAACAGACGGTCAATGTGAGATTTCGCAAACGTCGCCGCGCTTTCGTGGAAGTCGCTTTGCTTTGCCAAAAGCGCATTTATCCGCGCGTTCCCGGGGCGCAGATACAGATTGCGCTCCATCCTCTCGATCACTTCGTCGCTCAGCAACAAAACGAATTCCGCCGTTTCTCGAAAATTGGCCAGCGCGTGCAGCTTCCGCCGTTTGTCGAAGCGCTCCAACTCGCTGCCGAGGATACGGGAAACCGACGTCAGCAATTCGCTGTAAATGATGAAGGTCCGGATCAGGCGAGCCTGTTCTACATCCATGCGGTGGATGAACTTCATGATCTCCACATAGTCTTCGGCATCCGAGCTCGGGGTCGCGAACTTGAAGTCATCTGGACCCTCGACCACCATATCGGCCAGCCTATTGAACATGCTCTCCGTGTATGTGATCCGGAAATCACGCTGCCAGATTTTGACGTCATTGTAGAAGCGGATGACAGCAGTGCGATAGAGGCGCCTTTCCTCGATGATAGCCCTGGCGAATTCAACAAGAGATTTACCCAGAAAACCCAGCAGACCGATAGAGGCAGTAAACGTGGCGAGGATCAAAGCCGCGTGCAGCGTCCCCGTATCGGAGGCCAAAATTGCAGAGCTTGGCATCATCATTCTCCTGAGCAGCAGAGGTGTGGATGATGGTGTTTTCAATAGCACGCATTACGCGTGTAGTCGAAGTGGAATTCGCGGATAGTTTGCCGGGCGAGGCGGTTAACATCTGGCCGGCCGGGGAGGGCTGAATGCCAACCAATCTTGAATCCATGCGTCCGCAATCCTGGCAGGGCATCGATGATATCGTCATCGTCGGTGGCGGTCTGGCCGGCCTTTTCTGTGCCCTGAAGCTCGCGCCACGTCCCGTCACGGTGCTCGCTGCCGCCCCGATCGGGCAGGGGGCGTCCTCGGCCTGGGCGCAAGGCGGCATTGCCGCCGCCATGAGCCCCGGCGACAGCTTCGACAAGCATCTGGCTGATACCGTTGCCGCCGGTGCCGGCCTCGTCGAGGAGAAGATGGCGCGGCTGATGATCTCGGAAGGGCCGGACCGCGTGCATGATCTGCTCGCCTATGGCGTGCCCTTCGACCGCGATCTCGAAGGCCATCTGCTGCTGTCGCGCGAGGCCGCCCATTCCGAGCGCCGCATCGTGCGCGTGGCGGGTGATAGGGCGGGTGGCGCGATCATGGAGGCGCTGATCTCGGCTGTGCGCCGGACGCCGTCGATCCGGGTCATGGAAGGTTATGTCGTCGAGGAACTGATCGCCGAGGGCCGTTTCGTCTCCGGTGTCATTGCAAGGCCCGATGCCGGCCAGTCGAAGACCCGCGTCGCCTTTCCGGCCCGCGCCGTGGTGCTCTGCTCCGGCGGTGTCGGCCACCTCTACCAGGTGACCACCAACCCGGCTGAAGCGCGCGGCACGGGCGTCGGCATGGCCGCCCGGGCCGGGGCCGTGATTGCCGATCCGGAATTCGTCCAGTTTCACCCGACCGCAATCGACATCGGCCAGGATCCGGCACCGCTTGCTACCGAGGCCCTGCGCGGCGAGGGCGCCGTGCTCGTCAACCGTGCCGGCCACCGCTTCATGGCCGACCTGCACGCCGATGCGGAGTTGGCTCCCCGCGATATTGTCGCGCGTGGCGTCTTTGCCGAGGTGGCCGCCGGGCGCGGTGCCTTCCTTGATTGCACCCGAGCGATCGGCAAGGATTTCGCCAGACGTTTCCCGACCGTCCATGCATCCTGCATCGCAGCCGGTATTGACCCGGCAACGCAGGCCATCCCGGTTGTGCCTGCCGTGCATTACCACATGGGCGGTGTCGCCGTGGATGCCGATGGCCGCAGCTCGCTTGATGGGCTCTGGGCTGCCGGCGAGGTGACCTCCAGCGGTGTCCACGGCGCCAACCGCCTGGCCTCGAACTCGCTGCTCGAAGCGATCGTCTTTGCCGGACGCATCGCCGACTCGATCAAGGGCATGCTGCCGGAATCCGCACTTTATGAATGGGCGAAGAGCGCCGGCGAAAACGATGATCTTGTCACCGTGGAGGACAGTCCCGAACTCAAGACCCTGCGCGGCCTGATGAGCAGCCATGCCGGCGTTGTCAGAGACGAGGCGGGGCTGAAACTCCTCATCCGCGAACTGGTGGGCCTTGAGCGCAAGCGTCCCCGCGTGCGCTTTTCGAACATTGTGGCGACTGCCAAGCTGATTGCCGTCGGCGCCTATCTTCGCACGGAGAGCCGTGGCGCCCATATGCGCTCCGACCATCCGGCGTCGCAGGCAACACTGCGCCATCGCACCTATCTGACGCTCAAGCAAACCGATCGCATTGCCGCCGAACTGGCCGGCTGACGAGGGAAATTTCGATGATCACGCGCCTTCGCCCGCAAATCTCGCCCCTGATGATCGAGGATCTCGTCCGCAACGCCCTTTTGGAAGACCTCGGTCGCGCCGGCGACATCACCACCTATGCCACGATCAGCCCGGAGAAAACCGCAACTGCCGGCCTCAACAGCCGGGAACAGGGTGTGGTCGCAGGCCTCCCGCTTGCGGAAGCGGCCTTTCGCCTGATCGATCCCAGCGTCCGTTTCGAGGTGCTGGTCGCAGATGGCGACACGGTGGCGCCCGGCAAGGCGATCGCCCGCGTCTCCGGCAATGCCCGTTCGGTGCTGTCGGCAGAGCGTGTCGCTCTGAACTTCCTGATGCATCTCTCCGGTGTGGCCACCTATGCCGCCCGTTTTGCCGCCGAGATCGCCCACACAAAGGCGCGCGTCACCTGCACCCGCAAGACACTGCCAGGGCTGAGGGCGGTGGAGAAATATGCGGTGCGGCTGGGAGGCGGCTCCAATCACCGCTTCGGTCTCGACGATGCGATCCTCATCAAGGACAACCACATCGCCGTAGCAGGCGGGGTCGCTCTGGCCATCGAGGCGGCCCGGGCCTATGCCGGCCATCTCGTCAAGATCGAAGTGGAGGTCGACGGTCTCGACCAGATGCGCGAAGCGCTCCACGCCCGACCGGACGTCATCCTGCTCGACAATATGGGACCGGATCTGCTGCGGGAGGCCGTCGCGATCAACCGGGAGCACCATGGATTGCAAGCCGAGACTTATGCCTCGGATACGCGGCGCGTCGTGCTGGAGGCTTCCGGCAACGTGAACCTGCAGACCATCCGCGCCATCGCCGAAACGGGTGTGGACTACATCTCGACGTCCAAGGTCACCATGGCCGCTCCCACCCTCGATATCGGTCTGGACATCGCTGTCTTCTGAATCCACGACAAAGTTTGCGTGCAATTTTGCGGTGCAGCAGTTCCGGCAATCCTCAATGTTCTAAAAAAGCCATATGGGACAGTGCCTTGCTGATATATCAGCGATTGCTTCGCTAGTTATCACCCATGATTCCTGGTTTTTGACCGGCGCAAGCGAATCCCCTAGCCCTCGATCATGCATGCAAATTGTATTGCAGGCAGGGAAAGCAGGCGGAACGACGTTTGTTTGTGGGGCAAGTATGACGACGACAATCCTGAGGCCTGATAGCGCTAACGATCGCACGACCTTTCGAAACGATGCTTCGGAGGCGGCGGTTTCTACTACGGTTGGACTGCGAGAAACACGTGGAAATTGTCGGGCAGACCATAAGGCGGATGGCGAAGTTGGTTCGCGACTCCCGGCGCCCGATACCGGGGAAGCTCCGGGAGCGGGTATTGGCATGACCGAGGACGATACCGTTTGCGTGCTCGAGGTTCTGGCGGAGATGCAGCGTATCATCGACAGGCATCTCGAAAAGACGGCAACGCCGCAGGGCGACCGCTGATCTTCCTGCGGGCAATATGACAATCAGACCCTGAGCCTCGGCTGTGGCGGCAGCTCTGGCTCAGGCCTCCTTCGCCCGGGCGTCGACGAAGCGTTCGGGCAGGGCGACCGCTTGCGGCATGCCGTGATAGGTCACCTGCGGGAACGGGATGGAAATCCCGTTCCCGTCGAAGGATCTTTTCACCTTCTTGATCATCTCGCGTGACGGCGACAGACCTCGGTCGAATGCGCGAACCTTTGCCGAACGTGATCAACTATTGCTGCGGCCGCCAACCTTGAGGCCGGGCGCCGGCCTTTCTTCGAGCACCTGACGGCGAAACCGGAACAGCGCGGCGGGCCGACCGCCGGTCGCGGCCTCGGTTGACCCGGTCGGCTCGACCAGTTCCGCCCCCTCCACCAGCCGGCGGAAGTTCTGCTTGTGCACGTGGTGGCCGGCAATCGCCTCCACCGTTGCCTGCAGGTCGGTGAGCGTGAATTCTGGCGGCATCAGCTCGAAGATCACTGGGCGATACTTGATCTTGCTGCGCAGCCGCGCAAGCGCAGTGGCCGCGATCCGCCTGTGGTCGTGTCGCATCGGACGCCCCAGCGTCGTCGTCATGCGGCGGTGATCGGTCCGCCCGTCCTTCACCGCTTCCTCGACAAGCCCGGCTTCATAAAGAAGCTCATAGCGCTCCAGCACCCGTTCCTCGTCGAAGGGAAAGTCGTCGAGGCCGAAAGCAAGCTTCAGGCGGGAGCGCCGTGAGGCAGCTTGCGACGCGTGTCCATCTGCGCGCGCCTCCTCGGCCCAGAGGTTGAGTGCCGGCAGGATGGCCCCGTCGAGCAGCGCCGGCCGGCCCTGCCGCCAGTCTTCCCAGGGCAGGTAGCCGTACCAGTCGCGCCAGCTGGCACCGGACAGCTCCAGCCGCGCATCGCGGTCGCTGTCGAGCCGCGTCAGCGCGAGATAGCCGACGGATACGACATGCGGCCCCTGATCATCAGGCATCTTGTGCCGGCCGCGATCGCCGAAGGTGTAGAGCTGTTCGATGTAGCCAAGTTCCAGCGCCGTCTGGGCCTCGACCGTGTGTCGGAGCGACATTTCCATCGTCCGGTGCCGGTTCGGCTCGAAGGGGCCGAAAGGCAGGGCATCGAGCGCATCACCATCGTCTCCGACGACCAGCAGGCGAGGCGTGCGGGCATTGATCGCGACGATCGCGGCGTTGAGCCCGATCTCGATCTCCGCCGGGCTCGTCATGGCGTGACCGGTGCGCGCTGGGGCAGTGGCAGCGTGAAGGGCGTGTTGCCATCGGCATCCGCACCGCGCCCGAGCGCCTTGACCGCCTTCACGAAACGCCCGCCACGCTGGAGCATCTCGTCACCGATCTCGACCAGCCGCATATTGGGCGTGGCAAAGGGCGAGGCCTCGCGCAGCCGCCGCGCCAGGGCGTCGTCATCGTCGTCGGGCGCCACGGCAAGGCTCGCGATCATCGCGGCAGCCGGCGAACGCGACACGCCCATCCAGCAATGCACGACGAGTGGCGAGGCCTGGTCCCAGGCCTTCGCGAACTTTATGATCTCGGCCACATGCGCTTCCTGCGGCGCGATCAGATCGCCCGTGCCGGCAAAGGTGATGTCGTTCATCGCAAGCTTCAGATGCCGCTCCGCCTGGATGACCGCCGGCCGATGAAAATCCTGGTTGGCGGCGAGCAGGCTGATCATCTCGCGTGCCTTGTGGCGCACGGCCATTTCGGCGATGCGTGCGAGCGGCGACACGATGATCAGGCTCATACGGGTCCCCATGTGGTCGATTGCCTGTCGGCCTCGATTTCCTCGAAACGCTTAAGGAACTTGGCCTGCGCCTGATAGGCGGGTAGCGGCTCGATCAGGATCGTGTCGCGGGTAAAACCCTTCGGCTGGCCGAAGAACTTCCGCGCTTCGGCCTCGGCAAAGCCGGCCAGTACGGTGGCCTCGAAATAGGCGGAGATCATGTCGGCCTTCTTGATCAGGTCCTTCAGCGCCGCCTTCGGATGGGCCGGCAGACCGAAGCGAAGATGGATCGCGGCCTCCAGCCGTTTCTCCACCACCTTGTAGCCGCCACCGACCACGGCCTTGAACGGCGAGATCATGTCGCCGATGACATATTCCGGGCCGTCATGCAGCAAAGCCACCATCAGCTCGTCGGAGGTCGCCTTCGGATTGCAGCGGCGGAAGATGTCCTCGACGATCAGGCTGTGCTGGGCGACCGAAAAGGCATGATCGCCCGAAGTCTGACCGTTCCAGCGGGCGACGCGGGCAAGACCGTGGGCGATGTCGCTGATCTCGACGTCGAGCGGCGAGGGATCGAGGAGGTCGAGCCGTCGACCCGAGAGCATGCGCTGCCAGGCACGGCTGGAAAGGGGAGCGGCAGAACCCATGTCAGGCATCCTCCGCCGCAGACGGGAAGGACAGTCCGCTCCAGGCGGGAAGTGCAGGGGTCACGGTAACATCACCGGCGAGGATGACCTGCCCGGTGGCCATGGCTTCGCCGGCCTTGTCGATGCGGACGATGGCAAGCCCGCGCTCACCGGCAACGGTGCCAAGCGTGCCGATCGACTTGCCGCCGATGGTGACCTCGGTGCCCGTGGCCGGCAGCGGGGCCTCGGCCGATACAATGACCACCCGTCGCCGCGCCGTCGAGCGGTGCTGCATGCGCGACACCACCTCCTGGCCGACATAACATCCCTTGCGGAAGGAGACGCCGCCCGATTTGTCGAACAGCACATCATGGGGAAAGGCATCCTGAAGGGCATAGTCATCCCCGGAATCCGGCACGCCGTGGAGCACCCGCAGCGCGTCATATCCGGTGCGATCACCCGGCTCGCCCACCTTGCCGGCCTGTCGGAACACGGCGGTTCCGGCCAGCGCGAACCGCTGGTCGACGACACCTGTTCCATCTTCGCCCCAGGTGACAGTCGCCCCTGTCTCGGCCCGTGTCTCGATCGTGACGGCGGCGCGCAGCTTGTACATCGTCAACCGCTTGACGAAGGCGTCCGTCTGATCCGCACGGATGTCGATCAGCAAGCCGTCACCTTCCCGCGAAATCAGGAAGTCGAAGAGGATCTTTCCCTGTGGCGTCAACAGGGCGCCGGGACGCAACTCGTTCGCGGCAAGACCGGTAAGGTCGGTGGTAATGAGGTTCTGCAGGAAGTGCTCTGCATCCGCACCGCCGACGAGGATGAAGGCGCGATCGGGCAGGAAGGCTGAAGGCATGATGGTCACCGGGCTGTTGCACTGCCGAGAGAGTTAGGCGCTGCCAGTCTAGACGACAAGCAGTTCGCATCACAGCCCACAGTTTGGATCGCGGTCAGTCGCCGACGGACAGAAACTTCCAGCGGCCATCCGGCGTGATCCCGACGCGGAAGAAGTTGTAATTGCCGTATTCCTGCATTTCCGCAACGTCGCCGGCCGTGACGATCCGCAGCAATTCGACCTTTTCCTGGGGTGTCAGAAGCCCCAGCGACTTGCCGGCGAAATAGGGCCAGACATAGGCCTCGTCAGGCGTTCCCTTGTCGACCTGCACGAAACCCGTCGACAGAATGTCGAGCAGGATGGCCAGGATCTCCATGCCGTCGCTATCACCGGAAAGCGCTTTCAGCGCATCGATCGGATCCTGTTCGGGATCCTGCAGCGGCACCGTCGTCTGGTCGGGCCCGGGGTTCATCAGCGGCTTGAGCTTCGAGATGTCGCCGGTCGTGGCTGCGTCGATGATCAGTTGCCGCATGCGGCGCACAGGTTCGGGCGCCTGTTCGATGTTATAGATGACCTCTGCCGGTGGTGTATCGGGCTCCGTGGTCTCGACCAGATCGGGCATGTCGCGCCTGATCAGCGGATCCGGATCGGGAATCACCGGGATCGAATCCTCGATGATGCCGTCGTCCTCGGGAGCAGCCGGCGTGATGGCGTCCGGACCGGGGGGCTCAGCCGCCGGCGGCGTGATGTCCCTGATGTCTGAAAGGGCAAACGCGGGCAACGCTGCCGTGATGGAAGCAAACATGAGCGTCAACGCGCTCGTCAAGCGGAGAAGCCTGACCCGCGACGAGATCATCATTCTGTTCCTCGATTGCTCTGTTACTGAAGCCGGCGCTCAGGCGAGAATTCGCCGGCCAGAAGGCGTGCCTTGAGCGCGTCAAGAATGGCTTCCGCCCCGTGTTCGCCGTGAATACGGATGGTCTCGCGCATGGCCAGCGCAAAGGCTGCATCGGCGATGATTTCAGGCTCGATTCCATCCGCCATGCCATCGGCCCAGGCTTCGTTCTGGTATTCCAGCGCAGCCTGCATCTTTTCGTGAACGATCATGTCGTCGATTTCGTTGCGGCGCGGTTCCATGGCATTCCTCGAAGCACTTACTCAGTCCTTAACGACCCTATCAGCCTTTTGCCAAAACGACACGGGGGCATGCCAAAAGAGGTGAATTAATCGTTAATTTCCGAAACGTGCGGTAATTTCTGTGGCGAGTGTTGCGCCTTCGTTACGGTAATTCTGCTCTGCACGAACTGCTGCCGGTGTGCAAGAGGTGTAGACGGAGGCGAACGACCGATAGCCACGGTTGTAGGAGGCCGTCAGCCGGGCCCGCCGCTTCGGCTCGGTCTTCGTCTCGGCATCCAGCAGGGATTGCAGCTGTTGTCGCCATTCCGGCTCGCCGTCGACCTTGCAGAGATTGCGCAGGTAGTGCACGGCCCCGATGATCTCGGAAAGCCGCGCAAGACGCTCGTCATAAGGCGTCGGCTTCTCGGTGTCGGCGGGGGGCGGCACGGTGATGACGTTGCTCTCCTGAGCCGCCGCTGTCGCCGTAAAGAGGGCGAACAGGAGAAATGCAGCCGAACGGCGGAATGCTCCCTGTCGGCTCATGCCTCGCCTCCGATGCGCAGATCCGGCGAAAGGCGTAGCACGCATGCGCGCACGCTGTCCGGGACGGGAAGGTCGAGGATCTCCTCCGGCAGATACCAGCCGGCCTCCATCGCATCGCTTTGAGCCTCTGCAAGACCCTCTGCGTCGGTTTCGACCTGGAAGACGGAGAGCAGGAAATGGCTGCCGCTGACGCCCGCCTCGGGCAGCAGTTCCACCGTCTCGAACAGACGCGGATTGCGGCCTACCAGTCCCGTTTCCTCCAGAAGCTCGCGCAGCGCCGTTTCCTCCGGCGTCTCGCCAGGCTCTGCCCTGCCACCCGGAAAGGCAAAGAGATCCACGGCCGGCGGATTGGCGCGGCGCACGAGAAGATAGCGTCCTGCCCTTTCGACGATGGCGGAAGACGCGAGACGGGGCATGCTCATGGAAAACCAACTCCGGTCGACGAAGGCCTGCTTCGCGCGAAGCAGCGTGCAGGGATTATCGCGGGCTTTTGCCGAGGCCGCAAGCACGGCCTCCTGCCTTGACCCATGTCGGTGCGACTGCCATCTACAGGGGATGTGTGGACGTTTTGCCCTGACAGCCAGCCCGGAAGAAGTGCGCGAGATCCTCGGACTGATGGAGCTCGAAGGCTTTCCGCCGCGTTACAACATAGCGCCGACGCAGCCCATCCTCGTGGCAGTCGCTGCGCCGCCGCTTGATCCGGGTTCAAATCGTCCGGACCGCATGGCGGTTCTGGTCCGCTGGGGGCTGATCCCGTCCTGGGTCAAGGACCCCAGGGAATTCACCCTGCTGATCAATGCCCGTTCTGAAACGGCCATCGACAAGGCCTCCTTCCGGGCCGCGATGCGGCACCGGCGTGTGCTGGTTCCCGCGTCCGGCTTCTACGAGTGGCACAGGCCGCCGAAGGAGAGCGGCGAGAAGCTGCAGGCCTATTGGATCCGCCCGAAGAGGGGCGGCATCGTCTGCTTCGGCGGCTTGATGGAAACGTATATGTCGAAGGACGGATCGGAACTCGACACAGGTTGTATTCTGACCGTGGGTGCCAATCGCACGATCTCGGAAATCCATGACCGCATGCCTGTGGTGATCGAACCGCAGGATTTCGCCCGCTGGCTCGACTGCCGCCATGGCGAGCCGCGCGATATCGTCGATCTCATGCGCCCGGCAGATGAGGATTACTTCGAAGCGATCCCCGTCTCGGACCTCGTCAACAAGGTCGCCAATGTCGGTGCCGAGCTCCAGACACCTGTGATTCCGCCACCCAAAAAGCAAAAGCCCGCCACGGACAGGTCCGACGACGGGCAGATGAACTTGTTCTAGAGCGAGACCTCGCTCAGGCGACCTTTGGTGCCGGCTTGCGCTTCAGCATCAGGGCAGCGGCAAGCACAGCCTTCAGGCCGAGCGGACGGTAGTTCAAGGCTAGATTCTCGTTTGCCGGCTTCTGCTGCTCGGCGTCGTTCTGCGTCGTCATCGTCATGTTCCTCGGGAGTGTTTCCTGACCGGTATTTTTTGTTCGCGGCTCTCTCTGTGGAGAACATGACAAAAGCGTGGCCGAGGCTGTGACACAAATCAAATTTGAAGAAAAAGAGTAGATAAGGAGAGCCCCGCACAAGTTTTCAGGCTTGGCGGGGCTCAATTTGTACATTTTTGAACAAAAAAACGGTCAAACGCCCCGGTCTATCTCCGAAAGTCCCTTTTCCGCTGATTCTTCGCCAATCGTCAGCGTGCCATAGCGGCGATGCCAGTTTCGGGCACCGAAGGGTAGCGAGCAGAGATAGAGAAGCACGGTCACCACAAGCACTTCCCAGGTAAAGCTCATCAGCAGCGCGACATAAAGCACGACGCCGAGAATCATCGGGAGTACCAGGTCCCGGCGGATATGGCTCGTCTCCGACTTGCCCGACCAGACCGGCAGACGGCTGACCAGCAGATAGGCGATGATGATGGTGTAGGCGGTGCTCGCATAGGCGAAGACGCCAACCGGAGCCACGCCGAGGAACCCGAGATAAACCGGTAGCAGCACGAGAGCAGCACCCGCAGGCGCCGGCACGCCGACAAAGAACTCCGACTGCCAGGGCGCCTTGGTCTCGCGCTCGTCCATCACGTTGAAGCGCGCAAGTCGAAGCCCGGCGGCAATCGCGTAGATCAGCGCCGCGATCCAGCCCAGCGACCTGGCCTGGTCGAGCACGAAGACATAAAGGACGAGGGCAGGGGCGACGCCGAAATTGATGATGTCGGCAAGCGAGTCCATCTGCGCGCCGAATTTCGACGTGGCCTTCATCATCCGGGCAACCCGCCCGTCTATGCCATCAAGGAAGGCGGCGGCCAGCACCATCGCGACCGCCAGTTCATAGCGGTTCTCGAAGGCAAGCCGGATGCCGGTGAGGCCGGCGCAGATCGCCAGCACCGTGATCAGGTTGGGGATGATCAGCCTGAGAGGGATTTCCCGGAGCCGGGGACCACGCGCCCCTGCGTCACCCTGAGCCGCCTTGCGGCTGTCGATCGACGCGTTCTGATCTTCCATCGATGGTTTCCTCAGCTGCGGCGGCTGATGACCGGCCCCTTGGCCGAGCCGAATTCGGCGATCACGGTCTCACCCGCAATCGCGGTCTGTCCGAGCGAGACCCGCGGTTCGGCACCGGCCGGCAGGAACACGTCGAGCCGCGAGCCGAAACGGATCAGTCCGAAGCGTTCGCCTGTTTCGAGCGGTTCATTGGGATTGGTCCAGCAGATGATGCGGCGCGCCACAAGGCCGGCAATCTGAACGACACCAATCGCACCGTGCTTGCTCTCGATGACGAGGCCGTTGCGCTCGTTGTCGGTGCTGGCCTTATCGAGCTCAGCATTGAGGAACTGGCCTTCCTTGTAGGCGATCGTCGTCACCCGGCCACGCACCGGCGCGCGGTTCACATGGCAGTTGAAGACGTTCATGAAGACGGTAATGCGCAGCATCGGTTCGTTGCCGAGATTGAGCTCTTCTGGCGGCACGACCATCTGCACGGAGGACACCCGGCCATCGGCCGGGCTGATGACGAGATCGTCGTCCTGCGGCGTCACCCGTTCGGGGTCACGGAAGAAATAGGCGCACCAGAGGGTGAGCACCAAGCCGACCCAGAAGAGCGGGTCCCAGATCCAGCCCAGCACCAGCGAGGCGACAAAGAATGCCGCGACGAAGGGATAGCCTTCCTTGTGCACCGGCACGATCGTCTTGCGGATGGTTTCCAACAGGTCCATGGGGTCCTCAGTCTCTTTATTGTCTCGCCCGTGACTACTCTGAAAGCCGCAGATGGGCAATGCCGACCGTCAAATCAAGCCGGCTTAAAGCACTTGTGACAATCCACAGGTGGCCCAAAAAAAGATCAACTTGTCCTGAAGTCGGCGAGATTTTGTAAATGAATGCACCCTAGAAATGGGGTGTCAATCAAAGGGGGATCCGGGCCAGGTACCGCAATGGACCGTTCCGGACGAGGACTGATTTTGCAGCTCGCCAGAAAAACTGAATCGGCCACGGATACGGCGCCGTTGATTGCGATCGCCTGGTATTCCTCCGGCGGAATGTCTCCGCCGCCAATCATCGGTTCACTTGCGCCGGTCATGGTTCGCGATCCCGGCGAACTTCAGAGTGTTTCAGTCTGCTTTCTCGATGCAAGCCAGAGGTCGGCTGTCAACGGCGTCCTTCGGCTGCGTGCCGCCTGCGGGGATGCGCTCTACCTCGTCGCCGTGACCGGACAAGCTGGGCCAGAGTTGCAGGCCGAACTTTTCGACGCCGGCGCCGACGATTTGTTGCTGGAGGCGGGCGGGCATCAGGTGCTGCACTGCCTGCTGCGCGCCAGGCGGCACCTCACGCGGGTTCAGGCGCATGAGCAATGCCGGGAGGTTCTGCAGGACAAGCTTGATGGCTGGCAGGACGGTCTCGACCACCTGCCGACCCCCATCTATCTCAAGGACGTCGACGGACGCTACCTGGGCTGCAATACAGCCTTCAGCAATTTCGTCGGAAGCCACAGGGATGAGTTGATCGGCCGGACACTCGCCGACTTCCTCGCAAAGGATGCTGCGGATGCTCATCGTGAATCAGACATGGCGGTGATGCGCGACGGTGGTGTCCTGCGGCTCGAGACGGATGTCTGCATTCCGGACACGGGAATGCGCCACATCATGCTCCACAAGGCGCGCGTTGATTCCCGAAATGGCGGGCTTCGCGGGATCGCCGGTGTGCTCATCGACATCACCGAACGCAAGGAGCTCGAGGCGCGGCTGACCGCCGCCGCCGAGCGTGATCCGCTCACCAATGCCTATAACCGGCGCAAGTTCTTTCAGGTCGCAACGTCGGCCATCCAAGACGCCGATAGGGACCGGAGCCGCTTCGCGGTGGCGGTGATCGACATCGACAATTTCAAGTCGATCAACGACGAACTCGGCCATGGCGAGGGTGACCTTACACTCTGCTCGATCGTGGATACGCTGCGCACGCACGAGGATGAGGGTGTTCTCATTGCGCGCGCCGGAGGCGAGGAGTTCTTTGCGTTCTTCGAGGGAGAGCACGTCTCCATGGCCGGCGAAATCCTCGAGCGGATGCGCAGCGATATCGCCCGCTATTGCCGGGTCGTCACGGCTGTTGGCGCTGCCGGCACGGTCAGCATCGGCCTTGCCGATTTCAGCCCTGCGGACGAGACCATTGACCATGCGCTCCGGCGTGCAGACCTTGCGCTCTATCGGGCAAAGCGCGACGGGCGCAACCGGCTCTGCAAGGCCGATTGATCGGAACCGGCAAGGCCCCTTGCTTCAGCTTGCCGGAGGACGCCGAACCACGACACCAAGTTCGTCGCTCTCGCGCACCTGCCGCAGCTTCTCTTCCGCCTGGGTGGCTTCCCGCTGGCGGTTCCACATCGAGGCATAGAGGCCATTTTGTTCGAGAAGCGCCGAATGGCTGCCGCGTTCCGCGATCTCGCCGCCCTTCAGCACGATGATCTCGTCGGCATTGACCACGGTCGAAAGCCTGTGGGCAATAACCAATGTCGTACGGTTCTTCGACACGATGTCGAGCGCCGACTGGATTTCGTGTTCGGTCGTGGTGTCGAGTGCCGAAGTCGCCTCGTCGAGGATGAGGATCGGCGGGGCCTTGAGCACGGTGCGTGCGATCGCGACGCGCTGCTTCTCGCCCCCAGAGAGCTTAAGCCCCCGCTCGCCGACCTTGGTCCCATAGCCCTCCGGCAGCTCCTTGATGAAACGCGAGATCTGGGCGACCTCCGCCGCCTGCTCGATCTCGGCCTCGGAAGCGCCCGGGCGGCCGTAGCGGATGTTGTAGGCGATGGTGTCGTTGAACAGCACCGTGTCCTGAGGGACCATCCCGATCACCGCGCGGAGAGACTTCTGCGTCACGTCGCGCACATCCTGGCCGTCGATGGTGATCGAGCCCTGCTGCACGTCGTAGAACCGGTAGAGCAGGCGCGAGATGGTCGACTTGCCGGCGCCGGACGGCCCAACCACCGCGACGGTCTTGCCGGCGGGCACCTCGAAGGAAACGCCTTTCAGGATCGGCCGGTCGGGGTCGTAGTGGAAATGCACGTCCTTGAAGGCGATGGCACCCTTGTCGATCGAAAGCGCCGTCGCATCCGGCTTGTCGACCACTTCTGCCTGGACTTCCAGCAGGTCGAACATCTGTTCGATATCGGTGAGGCCCTGACGGATTTCGCGATAGACGAAGCCGATGAAGTTGAGCGGCACGGAAAGCTGCATCAGGAGGGCATTGACGAAGACAAAGTCGCCGATCGTCTGCTCGCCGCGCTGCACGGCAAGCGCCGACATGACCATGATAATCGCCGTGCCGATGCCGAAGATCAGGCCCTGACCGAAATTGAGCCAGCCGAGAGAGGTCCAGACCTGGGTGGCCGATTTCTCGTAGCTCGCCATCGAGACATCGAAACGTTTCGCTTCCATCTCCTCGTTGCCGAAATACTTGACCGTCTCGAAGTTCAGGAGCGAGTCTATGGCCTTGGTATTGGCGTCGGTGTCGCTCTCGTTCATTGCCCGGCGGATGCCGATGCGCCAGTCGGACGCCCGGATGGTGAACCAGATATAGGCCCAGACCGTGAATGCCGTGACGCCGAGATAGGAGAAGCCGTAGGTCCACCAGAAGATCGCGGCCGTCAGGATGAATTCGATCAGTGTCGGAACGGAATTGAGGATCGTGAAACGCACGATCGTCTCGATCCCCTTCGTGCCGCGCTCGATGATGCGCGAAAGCCCTCCGGTTTTGCGCTCAAGGTGGAAGCGCAGCGATAGCTGGTGCATGTGCACGAAGGTTCGGTAGGCGAGCTGGCGCACGGCATGCTGGCCGACGCTGGCGAAAAGCGCGTCGCGCAGCTGGTTGAGGCCGACCTGGGCAATGCGGGTGATGTTGTAGAAGATGACGAGCGCCACGGCGCCGAGCAGGAAGGTCGGCAGAATGCCCGCCATGTCGAGACGACCGTTCAGCGCGTCGGTCGCCCATTTGAAGAAGTAGGGGACGAGGATCAGCACGAACTTCGAAATGATCAGGAACACTGTGGCCCACACCACACGCATCTTGAGATCGAAGCGGTCCGCGGGCCACATATAGGGCCACAGATTGACCAGGGTCTGCATCGGGTTGCCGTCGTCGGCTGATACTGTCTTTTTCTTCGCCTCTGCCATCCCCGACCCTCTCGATTGCCTGCAGATCAAAAAGCGGCGATCCCATGGGGACCGCCGCCGTCATTCAATTAGGATTCCGCTGGCGCGAATACAACAACGGATCTGTGAAAGCTTAGTTCACCGGCTCGCCACGCAGGCGTTTGCGGTGGATTTCCTCGGCATTCGGGAGCGCTTCCCTCGGCACCGTGAAGATCTGACCCGGCTCGATCCGGTCCGGATTGTTGATCTGGTTTTCGTTGGCCAGATAGATCGTGGTGTAGCGCACGCCCTGGCCATAGACGCGGCGAGAGATCTGCCAGAGCGTGTCGCCCCGGCGGATGATCACGCTGCTGTCGCTCTGTGCGAGCGGAGCCTGCTGGATTGTCTTCGGTTCCGCTGTCGTGCCCGCAGGCGCAGAAGCCGGTGCCGCAGCATCTGCACCTGATGCGGTCGTAGATGCCTGAGCGGCCAGCGACGGCGTTGGCTCTTCCAGCAGCGCGCGGATCAGCGCGAGTATCTTCGGCAGGGTCGCGCCCAGTGCCTCCACATCGCCCTTTGGCACGGACTGCAGCAGAGACAGGGCTTCCTTGGCCTTGGCGGAATGGGCGCTGACGGCGCCAGCAAAATCCGCACTGGCATTCGGTCCCGGACGGAATTCGGCGATCGACTGCAGTCCGATCTCGGTTGCCGAGCGGGCGGCCGCAGCCTGTTCCAGTGCCGGCTTCTGACCATTGGCAAACAAGCCCTCAAGGATGGTCATCGCCTTGGTCAGCGCGATGCGCAACCGTTCGAACTCCACCTGTTCCGGGCTGGCCGTATCGGCCGTTGCCGGCAGTGTCGACTGCGCGACCACGGAGACCTGTTCGCCCGCAGGACGCTCGAACGGCACAGAGGCACGCACGACGATCTTGCCGGTCGAATCGAGCAGTTCCACCTCGATGATGTGGTTACCGATCTCGAGCTTCATTTCGCCTTCGATGACGAAGTTGCCGCTGCTGTCGCTGACGGTCTCGCCAATCGCAGCCTTGTTGGCGAAGCCGCGTACGGTGGCACCCGCCGGGGCCTTGCCGGCGACGAAGATCCGGTCCCCTTCGATCTCGACGGCCGTGACCTGGACTTCGGTGGCGCCGGGGAGGGCGGCCGGGGTGTCTGCGGACGGCGGGTTGGCGGGAACGGCAGCCGTGTCGGTGCTTCCCGGGATGGTCGGTGCTGAGCTCGTGAGTTCGCTCGCGGCCGCTGGGAGTTCTGGCAGTGCGCCTGGGGTCGGCGGAGTGTCGCCGGCAGAGGCTGCTGTGGCAGCCGGGGTCGCCGCGACTTGGGTTGTGCCTGCAGTGTCAGATCCCGGCAGCGTGATCATGCGGCTCGCTTCGCCGGGTTTTGACACCATGGCGAGCAACTCGCCCTTGCCACCATCCGGCACGGAAATCGTTGCGACCTCTTCCGACGTCACGACATTACCGTCCGGACCCGTGGCGCGGATTTGCAGGGAGTGGTCTCCCGGTGCGAGTGGCTGGTCGAGCACGGCGGCGAAGTCGCCGGTCTGGTCCACGGTCTGTGAAGAGATGACCACCGGTCCGTTCAGGATTTCGACCTTGGCGCCGGGAACGGCATTGCCGGCAATGACGGTGGATCCATCCGGCTCGACACGCAGGACATCGAACCGCGGTACAGTCGGGGTGGTAATGTCGGCAACCGGGGCAGCCGCGACGGGCTGTCCGAGCAGGGCATCCTTGATCGCCGCAACCATGGTTGCCGCCTTGGCCGGATCGGCCGGCAGCTGCTGGATCAATGCCAGTGCGCGTGCGGCATCGGCCTGCACGGCCTTGATGCCGTCTGCAAGCGTCGTGTCCAGTCCTTCAGGCAGCTCAATGGCGGCGAGCGCCTGGATGGCGCCCTGGGCCAGCGTCCTGGCGGCGGTATAGGCCTCGATGCCGGGCGTCCTGCCGTCGGCAAACAGCGCTGAAATGCCGTCGACCGCCTTGACGGCTTCGCTCTTGAGGCGATCCATCTTCTGGCTCGCGGTGGCCGCGATGTCGGCTGCCGCCGTTTCGGCGGCGGACGTCACCGCATCCGCGGCAGCGTTGACGGTCGGCGCATCGCTGGTCGGTGCGTTGAGGCGCGGCATGATGACGAACACCATCAGCAGGCTGACGATGGCAAGTACGAGCAGGACCACCCAGAGGGCACGGTTCTTCATGTCTCAAGTCTCCCGGCGGAACAGCCGCCAATATCCCTTGGAATTGCTAGCCTTAACCGTTTGTTTCGACAAGCGCAGTGACGCCATTACGCCTTGCTCGGCAGAGGTTTTCAGCCAATTTTGTTGACCTTCGTAGGCGCAGCCTGTTTTTTGCCCAGTATGAGCGAAGAAAAATCCCCGATTCGATCCGTCTGCGTCTATTGCGGCTCCCAGCCAGGACGCGATCCCGCCTTCATGGAAGCTGGCCGAAATTTCGGTCGCGCCCTGGCAGAAAACAACCTGCGCCTCGTGTATGGCGGCGGCACCAAGGGTGTCATGGGGGCGGTGGCCGCGGGCGTGCTTTCCGCCGGCGGACATGTCACCGGCATCATACCCGAATTCCTCGTCGACATGGAAGCGACGCGCCATTCGCTCGGCCAGTTGAACGAGCTGATGATCACCAAGGACATGCACGAGCGCAAACACGCGATGTTCGAGCGCTCGGACGCCTTCGTGACCTTGCCCGGCGGTATCGGGACCCTGGAAGAGATCGTCGAGATCATGACCTGGGGCCAACTTGGTCGTCATGCCAAGCCGATGGTCTTTGCCAATGTGAATGACTTCTGGAAGCCGATGCTGGAGCTGATCGACCACATGTCGGCCTCCGGCTTCATCCACACGGCCCACCTCGTACGCCCGCTGGTCATCGATCGGATCGAGGATATCGTGCCGGCCATCAAAAGCCGCTGGGCCGAGACCGGAGCGCCCGAAGGCGACCCGGCAACCATTTCAAAGCTTTGAGACGAAGAGATCAGCGCTGCCGAAGCATCGGCAGCGTATAGATCACCAGCGCCGCCCAGATCAGCGGAAAGGCGACGGCCTTGGCTGTGCTGAAGGGCTCGTGGAAGACGAAGACGGCGGTGATGAAGATCATCGACGGCGCGATGTATTGCATGATCCCGATCGTAGACAACCGGAGCAGCTTGGCGCCGTTGGCATAGAGGATCAGCGGGATGGCCGTGACGAGGCCTGCCGAGGCGAGCATCAACGTATCGGTTGCATTGCCCATCATGAAGTGGCCGCCACCCTGCAGATTCAGATAGACGAGATAGGCGAGTGCAATCGGCGAGAGCAGAAGAACTTCCAGCAGAAAACCCTGGTTCGGCCCGATCGGCAGCGTCTTGCGAAAAAAGGCGTAAAAACCCCAGGAGAAGGTGAGTGCCAGCGCGACGATCGGCAGGCGGCCCGCTTCGACGGTCAGGATGACGACGGCGAGAACGACCAACGACAGCGCCGCAATTTGCGTCTTCTTCAGCTTTTCCTTGAGGATCACGGCGCCGAGCAGGATCGAAAACAGCGGATTGATGAAATAGCCAAGCGCCGTGTCGAGCGCATGGCCGGCACCGATCGCCCAGACATAGATGCCCCAGTTGACGCTGATCAGCGTCGCCGTCACCGCCGCCATGCCGAGCATCTTCGGGTTTCGGATTGCTTTCTTCAGGTCATCGGTGCGCTTCAGGATGATCAGCAGCAATCCCGCGACCGGGATCGACCAGAGGATGCGATGTGCGATCACTTCCGCCGGCGAGATATGCGCGAGCGCCTTCATGTAGAGCGGCAGGAAGCCCCACAAGAGATAGGCGGAGAGCGCAAAGAGAAAGCCGTTCAGGCTGTCCCTGTTCTCGGCGGGTGCGGAGACGTCGGCCATGGTGTTTCCTGACTTTTGTTATGCTTGGAAACGGAAGTACGCCTGCAGGGTTGCCGGCGCCAATTCATTTGCGTGAAGGATCGTTCACGCCGGCCGATCAATGGTGTGCGATCGATCTACTCCGCGGCGATCTGCCCCGCCAGTTCCCGGTTTTTCATCAGCTTGTAGACGATACTGTCCATCAGGGCCTGGAAGGAGGCGTCGATGATGTTTTCCGAAACGCCGACCGTCCACCAGCGGGCACCGGTCGCATCGGTGGATTCGATCAAGACGCGGGTCACGGCTTCTGTGCCGCCGTTGAGGATACGCACCTTGTAGTCTGCCAGTTCCAGGTCGAGGATTTCGGACTGATACTTGCCGAGATCCTTGCGCAGCGCGATGTCGAGCGCATTGACGGGACCATCGCCTTCCGCAACCGACATGACCGTCTCGCCATCGACGATGACCCGGACCACGGCCTCCGACACGGTCTTCAGCCGGCCATGGCTGTCGAAGCGGCGCTCGACCATCACGCGGAAACTCTCGACGGCGAAGAAATCCGGCACTGTGCCGAGCGTCTTCAGCGCCAGAAGCTCGAAGCTGGCATCCGCGCCCTCATAGGCATAACCCGAGGCCTCGCGCTCCTTGACGACCGAGATCAGCGTGTCGAGCTTCGGATCGTCCTTGGCAACCGTGATGCCGCGACGCTTCAACTCGTTGAGGAAGTTTGCCTTGCCGCCCTGGTCCGACACCATGACCTTGCGGAAATTGCCAACGCTTTCCGGCTCGACATGCTCGTAGGTCTTCGGGTCCTTGAGCAGCGCCGAGGCATGGATGCCGGCCTTGGTGGCAAAGGCCGAGCCGCCAACATAAGGGCTCTGGTGATTGGGTGAGCGGTTGAGCAGCTCGTCGAAGGCGCGCGACAGGCGGGTAAGGCCAACCAGCTTCTCCCGGTCGATCGCGGTCTCGAAGCGCGAGGAATACGTCTCCTTCAGACAGAGCGTCGGGATGATGGTGACGAGATCGGCATTGCCGCAGCGTTCGCCGATGCCGTTCAGCGTGCCCTGGATCTGCCGCACGCCGGCTTCGACCGCAGCCAGCGAATTGGCGACCGCCTGGCCGGTGTCGTTATGCGCGTGGATGCCGAGCGAGGCACCGGGGATGCCGGAGGCAATCACGGCTGAGACGATGTCGCGGATTTCCGGCGGCTGCGTGCCGCCATTGGTGTCGCAAAGCACCACCCAGCGGGCGCCAGCCTGATAGGCCTCTTTGGCGCAGGCGATGGCATAGTCCGGATTGGCCTTGTAGCCATCGAAGAAGTGTTCACAGTCGACCATGGAAAGCTTGCCCGCTTCGACCACGGCCTTGACGCTGTCGCGGATGCTCTCGAGGTTTTCCTCGTTGGTGCAGCCGAGCGCAACCTTCACATGATAGTCCCAGCTCTTCGCCACCAGACAGACGGCATCCGCCTTCGACTGGATGAGCTGGCTGAGACCCGGATCATTGGAGGCGGAGATGCCGGCACGCTTGGTCATGCCGAATGCGACGAAGCCGGCCTTTTGCGTGCGCTTCCTGGAAAAGAACGTCGTGTCCGTCGGGTTTGCACCCGGATAGCCGCCCTCGATGAAGTCCAAGCCGAACTCGTCCAGCATGGTCGCGATCGCGATCTTGTCCTCGACGGAAAAATCAATCCCCGGCGTCTGCTGGCCATCGCGGAGCGTCGTATCGAACAGGGTGATCTTTTCGCGTGTCATGCTGCAATCCTTACGAAAACTTTCGCTGCTGGGGAATTACCCCCCTCTGTCACTGCGTGACATCTCCCCCACAAGGGGGGAGAGTGGTGGCCGTCTCCACCTCCCCCTTGAGGGGGGAGGTCGCCGCGGAGCGGCGGGTGGGGGTGACCCGCCCCGCGAGTTCGACGCGTCAGACCAGGAATGAGCTCCCCACGGTCACCCCACCCCGGAGCTTCGCTCCGACCCTCCCCCTCAAGGGGAGGGTGAAGCCGCGCCGCTTCCACAATCCGATCTCCCCCCTTGAGGGGGAGATGGCCGCCCTTCGACAGGCTCAGGATCCAGAGGGGGGAAACTGCGAGCGCGACCATGATCTAGTTCTTCCCCGCAAACCGATCCGTCGCCCGGATCAGCTGGTCGAGAATGCCAGGCTCAAGATAGGCGTGGCCCGCCCCCTCGATCAGGTGGAAATCCGCCTTCGGCCACGCCTTGTGCAGTGCCCACGCATATTTCGCCGGGCAGGGCATGTCGTAGCGGCCGTGGATGATCACGCCCGGGATATCCTTCAGTTTGTATGCATCGCGCAAGAGCTGACCTTCTTCCAGCCAGCCGGCATGGACGAAGAAATGGTTTTCGATGCGGGCGAAGGCGAGCGCGAAATCCGCGTCGTAGAAATGGCCGGAATAGTCGGGGTTCGGCAGAAGCGTGATCGTCTCGCCTTCCCAGGAGCTCCAGGCCACTGCACAGCGCAGCTGTTCCTCGCGATCGGTGCCGGTCAGCCGCCGACGATAGGCGGCCATCATCTCGTGGCGCTCGTCTTCCGGGATGGGCGCAATGAAGCGCTCCCATTTGTCCGGGAACATTTCGGAGACGCCGAACTGGTAGTACCAGTCGAGCTCGGCCCTGGTCAGCGTGTAGATGCCGCGCAGGACCAGTTCGGAGACGCGCTCCGGATGGGTTTCGGCATAGGCAAGCGCCAGCGTCGAGCCCCAGGAGCCGCCGAAGACGAGCCACTGTTCGGCGCCGATCATATCACGCAGCCGCTCGATGTCGGCCACCAGATGCCAGGTGGTGTTGGCCTCGATCGAGGCATGCGGCGTGGACTTGCCGCAGCCGCGCTGGTCGAACAGGATCACGTCGTAGAGCGAGGGATCGAAGAGACGGCGATGCGCCGGGCTGGTCGCACCGCCCGGGCCGCCATGCAGGAAGACGGCGGGTTTCGCGCCCTTGGTACCGAAACGCTCCCAATAGATCTGGTGCCCGTCGCCGACATCGAGCATGCCGGTCTCGAAGGGTTCGATTTCGGGATAGAAGCCGCGCAATTCCGTCGTCATGTCATGTCCTCTTCGGTGGCCAGGCCACCGTATCGTGATCGGGATGCTGCCGCGAGGTGGCGGCGATCCCGGCATTGCCCGCCGGCAGGTCCGAACGGTCGGTCGCCTTTTCCGGCAGGCCGAAGAGTTTGTCGAAATATGAGACGCGACTTTCGACGCCATCCTGCGAAATGGGCTCAGCGAACTCCGGCTTGTCCAGGCTGCCGATCGTCACGCTGATATAGGGCGAGCCCTTGGTGCGGAAGAAGAGCGGCGTGCCGCAGTCTTTGCAGAAGCCGCGCCCGCAGGGGTCGGATGACTGGAACCAGCTCGGCTCGCCGCGCATCAGGAGAAAATCCTCCTGGCGGGACCCGGCCAGCGCCATGAAGAAATTGCCGCTCGCCTTCTGGCACATGCGGCAGTGGCAGATATGCGGATAGCCGAGTTCGCCCGCGATCTTGTAGCGGATCGCGCCGCACTGGCAGCCGCCGGAATGCACCTGACGGGTCATTGTTCATCCTCCGGCGGCCACTGGGCCGTGTCGTGGTCCGGGTGTTGGAAGCTCTCGACCGAGGCGAAGAACTCCTCCATCGCGGGGCTGGTAAAGGCGGGCTTCTCGAAGAGATGATCGATCCAGGGCAGCCGTTGGTGATGGTTCACCTGAACCTGCGGCTCGAAGCGTTCCGGATGGTCGAAGGCGCCGATGGCAAGTTCCACACCATCAGGATGGTGATAGGAGAGTGGCGTCCCGCATTTGGCGCAGAAGCCGCGCTTCACCTTGGCCGAGGAGCGATAGAGCATCGGCTGCCCGCGCGTCCAGGTCAGATGCGCCTGGTCTGCGGTGACGAAGGCGCCGAAGAAGGAGCCGAACTGCTTCTGGCACATGCGGCAATGGCAGATCGACGGCCGCCCCAGCTTCGACGCCTGGAACCTGACAGCACCGCACTGGCAGCCACCGCTTTCGATTTCACTCATCTCGACGTCCTCATTGCATCGTCATGTAGACCGTGACGCCGATGATCACTGCTGCGACCAGAACGCCCTTGGCGATCAGCCCGTAAAGCAGCCATTTCGGCATCTTCATATTCGGGTTCGGCTGCGTCACGACTTCGCCTCCGGCCATTGATCCGTGTCCCGGTCCGGATGCTGGTAGGACACGACGTCGGTGAGGAAGGGCGCATCCTCGAGATCATCCAGCGTCGCGCATTCCGGCAGGGCAGGGATGGCGTCGACGAAGGCGAGCTTGCACTCGACCCCGAACTGCACCGTCGGCGGCAGCTGCGACGGATCATCGAAGGCACCTGCCGCCAGCGATAGCCCGTCGGGTGCCTCATAGGTCAGCGGCGTGCCGCAATCGCCGCAAAAGCCGCGTTTCACGAAGTTCGACGAGGCGAAATGCTTTGGCTGCCCCCTGGTCCAGCTGACCTCAGCATCGCCGACGGCAACAAGCGGCGCATAATAGGCCCCGAAGGCCTTCTGGCACATGCGGCAATGACAGACGGAAACGTCTTTTGGTTGGCCGTGCATCCGAAAGCGTACTGCGCCACACTGGCAGCCGCCGGACAGGGTAAGGGCGGAGGTCATGGGGATGGCCTCCTCGGATGGTGGGTGCGGTTACCCCCCTCTGTCCTGCCGGACATCTCCCCCACTGGGGGGGAGAGCGGGACCCCGCCGACCTCGGAACCAGCGGTAAGCCGCAGGAGGATCGAGCAAGATCTGTGTTCGCGCAGCTGTGTGGCTCTGGTCGTGTGCCGCGGCGCATGCGTCCCCACTCTCCCCCCTTGTGAGGGAGATGTCACGAAGTGACAGAGGGGGGTAAACCGCACCGCAGCCGAAACCATCCTACCGCTTGACCTCCCAGGTCGTCACCCGTTCTCCACTCTCCTTGTCCTTGCCGTCCTTGAGCTGGATGCCCTTTTCGCCAAGCTCGTCGCGGATGCGGTCGGCCTCGGCGAAGTTTTTCGCCTTCAGCATTTCGAGCCTGAGATCGACCAGCGCCTGGACGGCGGCGGAGAGGTCGTCGCTGACTTCTGCCTTCTTCGGAGCCACACCGAGAAGGGCAGCCGAGGCGACGAACAACGACAGCTTTGACGGATCCGCATTCGCTGCCTGGGCGAGTGCATGAACCGCCTGGATGGCCGCAACCGTGTTCAGGTCGTCGGAGAGGGCTTCAAGAATGGATGCATCCGGTGCCGTTTCGCCGGCATCACCTGCAGGCCACTTGGCCAAAAGACGTTCCGCTTCCTCCAGCCGTTTCACCGAAAAATCAATCGGCTCGCGGTAATGCGTCATCAGCATGGCAAGCCGCAGCACTTCGCCCGGCCATTTCCGCCCGCCGAATGTCTCTGTCGCCAACAACTCGTTGATCGTGACGAAATTGCCCTCCGACTTCGACATCTTGCGGCCTTCGACCTGCAGGAAGCCGTTATGCATCCAGACTGATGCCATCAGGTCGTTGTCGAAGGCGCAGCAGGACTGGGCGATCTCGTTTTCGTGGTGCGGGAAGATCAGGTCGAGGCCACCGCCATGGATGTCGAACTGGTGCGGCTTGGCTTTCGCCTTGGGCGACAGCCGGTCCTTGATTTCTTCCCAGAGATAGCGGTCGGACATGGCCGAGCATTCGATATGCCAGCCGGGACGGCCATAGATTGGGTGTGCCTTGCCTTCGAAGCTGAAATGCGCCGGCCAGCCGGGTTCGGTATCGGCCGACTGCTTCCACAGCACGAAATCGGCCGGGTTCATCTTGTGGCTTTCGACAGCGACGCGGGCGCCCGCCTGCTGGTCTTCCAGCTTGCGCTTCGACAGCATGCCGTAATCGGCCATGGAGGCGGTCGAAAACAGCACCTCGTGCCCTTCAGAGCCGGTTGCGACATAGGCATGGCCCATATCGAGCAGCCGCTGGATGATCGTGATCATCTGCGCAATATTGTCGGTCGCGCGCGGCTCGTGGGTCGGCTTGAGGCAGCCGAGCGATGCCGCATCCGCATGGAACTGGCTCTCGGTCGGCCCGGTCACGGCGCGGATGGCCTCGTTGAGGCTCATCGAACCATCGGCGATCTGCCCGCCGAAATCGCGCAGCGCGCGGGCGTTGATCTTGTCGTCCACGTCGGTGATGTTGCGGACATAGGTGACCTTGTCCGCACCGTAAACATGCCGGAGCAGCCGGTAGAGCACGTCGAAGACGATCACGGGCCGCGCATTGCCGATATGGGCGAAGTCATAGACGGTCGGGCCGCAGACATACAGGCGCACGTTGTCGGGGTCGATCGGTTCGAAATCGACCTTGTCGCGTGTGAGCGTGTTGTAAAGCTTGAGGCCGCCGGCCATGTCAGTCTCCCAGAACGAATGTACCCGGCTGGACCGGGTCGTTTGTCATCTGGGGCTATGCAGGAGACGAAAACGGCCAGGCCAGCGAAGCGCTAGCGAATAATGGTCCCGCAAATGATGCAGAGGCTCGTTTTCATGGGCGTTGTTATGGCGCGCGTCGCGATTTTGGTCAAGGGCGCTTGCTGCGTCCCGAAACGAACCGTCACTGTGGCTAAGGCTGTGGATAGTCGCCAGCAACCTTAAGTCTTTTTCAAGATAACTTCCCCAATTCTAGTGAGGCAATCCCCCGCCCTCGGAGATGATCTTCGGCAATGGACCAAACCCTGCATTTGCCCACCATCATGGTTGTCCATGCCCTGATTACCTTTGTGTCGACGGTGGTCACCATTTACATGTGGTTGCGCATCCGGGGCAGCCGCATCCTGCCGATCCTTGTTGTCGCAGGCCTAGCCGCATGTGCCGCCATGTTGCTCCACTCCGCGCGGGACACGCTGCCCCTGGTCGTGTCCTCGGGGCTGGGCCTGGGGCTCGGCGTGCTTGCCGTGGGCTTCTATTGGCAGGCGGTGGTGGTCTTTGAAGGTGGGCGGCTTTCGGTCTTCAAGGCGTCTATCGGACTGATTATCTGGACAGTCCTGTGGTTTATTCCCATCGTTCATCAGTCGATGGAGGTGCGCACCAGCGTGCTGGGTCTGCTGGTGGCAGGCTATTGCCTCCTGACCGCGCGCGAGATCTTCAAAAAGATGCGACCGGAGCCTCTGCCGTCGCGTTCCATTGCAGCCTTTGCCAACATCATTCGGGGTGTCGTCTGGCTTTCGCCTGCGCCGCTCTCCCTCTTCGTGGCGCCGGCCTATGCGCCGGATGGTACGACGGCACCTTGGTTTGCCTATGTCGTTCTCGCCAATTCGGTGATGATCGTGCTGACGCTCGTCGCTCTGCTGATGCTGGCGAAAGAACGGGACGAGCTGCGTTACCGCCTCGCCTCCGAACGCGATCCTCTGACCAATCTTGCCAATCGACGCACCTTCGTGGCTGAAGCCAAGGCGGCTCTCGATAGGGATGGCGAGACGAGCCTGCTTCTCCTGGACATCGACCATTTCAAGGTCGTCAACGATACCCATGGTCATGCCGCGGGCGACCAGGCCCTGCTTGCCTTCTCGCGCACGATCGAGCAGCGCATGCCCAAAGGCTGGCTCTTCGCTCGCCTTGGCGGTGAGGAATTCGCCTGTTTGATGCCGCGCATCAGTGCGCAGAAGGCGGTCGCCGTCGCCGAAAATCTCCGCCATGCCGTGGCGGAAATGGTCGTTTCCGGCCCGGCACCGCTGCAGATCACCGTCAGCATCGGTGTCAGCGAGGCGAGCGCCCGGGGGGTGGATCTCGATACCCTTCTCGCCCGCGCCGACGCCGCTCTTTACCGGGCCAAGGCGGACGGGCGCAATTGCGTCCGTCTCTGCGAACCCGCGACCCTGCTGGAAGAGACGGCCGAAACGCTGGCCCGCGCTGTCGGTGAGCCGCGCCGCGCGGTGTCTCCGCTGCGCCGCAGAGGCAAGTGATCAGGTCGTTGCGCGCGGCAATCGGAAAAGTCCGAGCACCAGCGCGCAACCGATGATGATCACTACGCCGCCACAGAGCTGCAACAGCGTCAGCGGCTCGTCGAGAACGAGCGCTCCGATCAGTACGGCGACAACGGTCACGACGAATTCGACGCTGATGGCAGCCGTCGCGCCGATGCTTTTGACCAGGCCGAAATAAAGCACATAGGTCAGCGCGCTCATCAGGGCCGCAAGCGCGACGAGATGGAGATAGTCCAGGGCAACAGGCGTTCCGGGCACCGGCACGAACCAAAGAAGCGGCAGGGTCAGGATCCCGCCGGCGATGAACGAACCGGTCGTGACCTCCCAAGGACCGGTGCCGGAGAGATACCGGCTGGCATAATTGCTGCCGAAGGCAGCTGAGAAGGTCGAGCCGACCATGGCGGCACAGCCGAACAGGAAGGTGCCGGTCACGGGCACTGCCGGAAAACCGACCAGCATGATGATCCCGACGGTCCCCAGAGCAAGCCCGAGCACGCGCGCCGGCGTAATGCGCTCCAGCCCCCAGAATTGGGCAATGACCATGGAGAAGAGGGGGATGGAGGCCACGAAGATCGCGGCCATGGCCGTGCCGATCAGCGGCGTCGCATAGGAAAGGCCGACAAGCTGCCCCGCCACCGTCGTAGCGCCAACGATCGTGAAGGGAAGCCAGCCCGCCGAAAAATCCAGCCGTCGCCGCATCAACCGGGCAATGGCATAGAGCAGGGCGCCGGCAATAAAGCAGCGGAACGTGACCGCTCCGATCCAGCCGAAGGCATCGACCACGTGCAGAAGCAGGAGGAACGAGAGCCCCCATGCCAAAGACAGATAGGTGTAGGCGGCGAAATCTCTGGGGGACATGGGAGATGTGTGCTCGCGGTGGATCTTGGTAAAAGGTCAGGAACTTTCCGTTTCCACCATCTGGCGGATCTTGACCGCTTTCTCGAAGTGGTCGAGTCGATGGGTCCGTATCCACCATTCCGCCGCTTCCATCAGCAATTCTGGATCGTTGTTCCGGTTGGCGAAGAAGGCATAAAAGGACAGCCCCACCGCCGGGCCCTTCTCGGCGATCTTTCGGTCACAGACCTCGATGATCTTACGTTTCAGGCTTGCGCGCATCGCCTCGTGCTTTCGTAAGCGGGCGGCCAACAGATTTAGGGCCCGTGGAACAGTGAGATTGGCTTACTCAGGCATCCGATAATCGACAATCTTGCCTTCGCGTACCTGGTAAAGCTTGCCCGTTTCCGTCTGCTCCGGACCCACAAGCGGCACGAGCTTGGCGGCAACCTCGGAAGGATGCGGCAGCGTTGCGGGGTCTTCGCCCGGCATCGCCTGGGCGCGCATGGCGGTGCGGGTGGCGCCGGGATCAACGGAGAGGACGCGCAGAGGCAGGCGTTGTGTCTCGGCCGCCCAGGTGCGGGCGAGTGCCTCGACGGCGGCCTTGGAGGCAGAGTAGGGGCCCCAGAACGGCTTGCATTTGTGGGCGGCGCCCGAGGACAGGATCAGCGCGCGCCCCTGGTCGGACTTGACCAGCAGCGGCTCGAGCGAGCGGATCAGGCGCCAGGTGGCGTTCACGTTGATCGTCATGACCTTGTCGAAAACCTTCGCTTCGACATGGCCGATCGGCGAGATGACACCGAGCACGCCGGCATTCAGCACGGCGATGTCGAGCTTGCCCCAACGTTCGAATATATGGCCACCGAGCTGATCGATTGCCGCCATGTCCGAGAGGTCGAAGGGTACCAGCGTCGCCGTTCCGCCAACAGCCTTGATCGCATCGTCGAGATCTTCGAGACCACCGACGGTGCGGGCGCAGGCGATGACATGCGCGCCGGCCTTGGCCAGTTCGATCGCGGTGAAATAGCCGATGCCGCGCGAGGCGCCGGTGACGAGCGCGATCCGGCCCTTGAGGTCGATGGTCATGGTCTGTCCTGTATCCCTAGAGCATGTACGGCAAAAACCGGATCGCCGTTCATGCTCTATCTCCTTGTTTCAACGCAGTCCGGACGCAAAACCGCTGACGCATTTTTGCTGGACCTGCTCTTGAGCTCAGCCGTTGGCGGCGAGCATGCTTTCCTTGCGGCCCGGCTTCTCGCTTTCCTTGTCGACGAGACGCGTCGGATAGTCGCCGGTGAAGTAGTGGTCGGTAAATTGCGGATTGGCGGGATCACGCGCCGCGCCGCCGACAGCAGTGTAGAGCCCATCGATTGACAGGAAAGCGAGCGAGTCCGCGCCGATATATTTCGCCATCGCCTCGTCGCCGGCATACTGGTTGGCCAGCAGCTTGTCCCGATCCGGCGTGTCGATGCCGTAGAAATCAGGATGGAAGATCATCGGGGAGGCGACGCGGATATGCACCTCCTTGGCGCCTGCATCGCGGATCATCTGGACGATCTTCAGCGAGGTCGTGCCGCGAACGATGGAATCATCCACCAGCACGACGCGCTTGCCCTCGATCATCGCTCGGTTGGCCGAATGCTTGAGCTTGACGCCAAAGGCGCGGATCTGCTGCGTCGGCTCGATGAAGGTACGGCCGACATAGTGGTTGCGGATGATGCCGTATTCGAACGGGATGCCGCTCTGCTGGGCATAACCGAGTGCTGCCGGAGTGCCGCCATCAGGAACGGGCACCACGACGTCCGCCACGACCGGGGCCTCCTTGGCGAGGTTCATCCCGGCATTCTTGCGCGTCGTGTAGACGTTACGGCCGGCAACGACCGAGTCCGGACGGGCGAAATAGACATATTCGAACAGGCAGACGCGCTCCGGCTGCGGACGCGCCGGCATGCGGGATTCGATCGTCACAGAGCCGTCGGCCTGCGTTTCGCAGATCACCACTTCGCCGTTCTTCACGTCACGCACGAACTTGGCGCCGATGATGTCAAGCGCACAGGTCTCGGAACAGAAGATCGGCTTGCCGTCGAGTTCGCCCATGACCAGCGGACGGATGCCGATCGGGTCGCGGGCGGCGATCAGCTTGGTGCGGGTGAGCGCGATCATCGCATAGCCCCCTTCCATCTGCCGGATGGCGTCGATGAAACGGTCTGTGGTGGAGGCATGACGCGAGCGGGCGATGAGATGGAGGACGACTTCGGTGTCGGAGGTCGACTGGCAGATGGCGCCGGTGGCGATGATCTGGCGGCGCAGTGTCAGGCCGTTTGTGAAGTTGCCATTGTGCGCAATGGCGATGCCGCCTTCCTCCAGTTCGGCAAACAGCGGCTGAACGTTTCGTAGCGCGACTTCGCCCGTGGTCGAGTAGCGGGTATGACCGATCGCCTGCGGGCCGGGCAGTTTCGCCAGCGTCACCGGGTTGGTGTAGTGGTCGCCAACCAGGCCCATATGCTTTTCGGTGTAGAACTGCCGTCCGTCGAAGGAGACGATGCCGGCTGCTTCCTGACCACGATGCTGGAGTGCATGCAGGCCGAGCGCCGTCAGTGTCGAGGCATCCGGGTGCCCGAGGATCCCGAACACACCGCATTCCTCGTGGAACTTGTCGTCATGGCTGCCATACACGACATAGGAAGGGCTGATCTGCTTCATGGCGAGGGCCTTTGCTCCGGGGACAGACGCTGGGATGCTGCGCTTCTAACAGGCAAGCCGCCGGTCTGTCCCGATCCGGCGGCGTCTCTCTTGTCTCAAATCGCGCGACGGATTGCCGCGAGACTATCAGTTGCTCGGGGCCGGGGTCTGAACTGCCGGCGCCTGGTCCGCCGGAGCCTGCTCGGCGGGTGCCGTGTCTCCGGCCGCGCCGGCCTCGCCCTCTTCGCGGCCGAGAATCCGTTCGCGGATCTGCGGCTCGATATCCTGCGGCAGGACGGCTTCGAGTTTCAGCACCAGCGAGTCCAGGAAAGGCTTCGACTTGGAATTGTTGACCCAGTCAGGACGCTGGCGGACATCGATCAGCCAGTTCCAGAAGGCAACGGCAACAACCAGCAGAAGAAGACCGCGCGCCGCGCCGAACAGGAAGCCGAGCGTGCGGTCAAGCGCGCCGATGCGGCTGTCGATGATGAAATCGGCAATGCGCGAGGTGATGAAGGAAATCACGATCAGCGCGATCAGGAAGATGATGCCTGCCGAGCCTGCCATGGCGATCCGCGCATCGCTGGTATAGTTGAGCAGGTAGGGCACCAGCAACGGATAGAGATAGTAGGCCGCAGCGACCGAGCCCGCCCAGCTCGCGATGGACAGCACTTCGCGCGAAAAACCACGCACCATCGCCAGCACCGCCGAGAACAGAACGACGCCGATGACGATACCGTCGAAAATTGTGATGGGCATAAATACCAACTCCAAGGCCGCCGGTGAAGACCGGCATTGATGTCACCGCGATACCGCCGGAACACGTATACTCACGCGTCGGACCGGATCAACCATCCTCCTGATCCGTGGGGGCTTTCAGCCGGGAACCGGCGATCCGCGCCACGAGATCGGGAAGGCTGTCCACTTCCCTCCATTTGCCCTTCGAACCCTTGGGAAGGTCCGCTGAGGCAGCCGGCAAGACCGCGGCGGAGAAACCAAGCTTTTCCGCCTCTTTCAGCCTCTGGGCCGTATGCGACACCGGCCGCACCGCCCCCGATAGACTGACTTCGCCGAAATAGACGCAATCGGCCGGAAGGGCAAGACCGGCCAGTGACGAAACCAGCGCCGAAGCGATCGCCATGTCGGCTGCCGGTTCGCTGATCCGGTAGCCGCCGGCAACGTTCAGATAGACGTCATGCTGACCGAGCCGCACACCGCAATGCGCTTCCAATACCGCCAAAATCATGGCGAGGCGTGATGAATCCCAACCGACGACGGCACGGCGTGGCGTTCCAAGCGACGTTGCCGCCACCAGAGCCTGCACCTCGACAAGCACCGGGCGGGTGCCCTCCATGCCGGCGAAGACCGCGGCACCGGGGGCTTTCTCATTGCGTTCGCCAAGGAAAAGTTCGGATGGATTGGCAACTTCGCGCAGCCCCTTGTCCGACATTTCGAACACGCCGATTTCGTCGGTCGGCCCGAAGCGGTTCTTGACCGTACGGAGGATACGGTAGTGATGGCCGCGATCGCCTTCGAAATAAAGGACGGCGTCGACCATGTGCTCGACGACGCGGGGACCGGCGATCTGGCCTTCCTTGGTGACGTGCCCGACCAGCACCATGGTCGCCCCGGTCTGCTTGGCATAGCGGATCATCGCCTGCACCCCGGTGCGCACCTGGGTGACGGTGCCCGGCGCACTGTCGGCCGTATCGCTCCACAGCGTCTGGATCGAATCGATGATCACGAGATCGGGGCGTTTGCCTTCCGAGATGGTGGCGAGGATGTCCTCGACATTGGTTTCGGCGGCGAGCAGCACATCCGTGTCTGCGGCCCCCAGGCGTTGCGCCCGCAACCGGACCTGCGCGACCGCTTCTTCGCCCGAGACATAGATCACCCGGTGGCCGCGCCGGGCGAGCGCCGCTGCGGCCTGCATCAGGAGCGTGGACTTGCCGATGCCCGGATCGCCACCGATCAGCACCGCCGAGCCGCGCACGAAACCGCCACCGGTTGCTCGATCAAGTTCGCCCATGCCGGTCGGAATGCGCGGCGCCTCCTCGATTTCGCCAGACAGCGAGGTGAGCGTGACGGGACGTCCCTTCTTCGGCGCCTTGCCGGGACCCGACCCGATCCCGCCCATGGGATCTTCCTCGACGATGGTGTTCCACTCGCCGCAGCCGTCGCATTTGCCCGCCCAGCGGGAATGAACCGTGCCGCAGTTCTGGCAGATGAATTGGGTTTTGGCTTTGGCCATGAATTACAGGTCGCTTTCGGGGAAGGTGTCGGGCGTGATGTCTTGTCGTCCATGCGTGATACGGAGGACTACGAAAGTGTCTGCGACGATACGGAAGTAGATGCATCGACGGCGATAGGGAAATGCGCGCAAGCCGGGTTTCAGCCAGTCACGCGAGACCCCGGGATTTCTGGATCCTGCAAGGTCCGTGATCTTCTGCTCGATATCGCGGGTGAAACGCTCGGCCGCAACAGGGCTTCGCTCATAAAGGTAATTGTAGATCTGGATCAGATCCTCTACGGCTTGGGGCGACAGTCGATAGCGTCGACCGAAACTGCTGTTCACCGTCGTGCTTTCGCTTCGGCGACAATGAAGGCAGTGAGGTCGCCCGAATTGGAAAACTCCTTGAAGTCACCAGCCTCTACGGATCGGTCGGCTTCATCGATAATCGACCGAAGTTCTGCAATCCGCTCTCGACGCTCGTTCTGGGCTAGCAGGCGCAGACCCGCGCGGAGCATGTCCTCCGCAGAAGTATAGGCGCCGTTGCTCACCTGCCGCTCGATGAATGCGGATTCGTCTGGTTCGAGCTCTAGCTGCACAGTCGAGTGAGCGGGATGTTCAGCAGTCATTGGATGCTCCATTGTCCGGAACAATAGCAGAACAAATCCGCCGGCGCCAGACCTCAGTCTTCCCCCTCAAGGTAGATGCGCTCATAGCGCAGACCAAGCCCGGTCAGCATCTCGTAGCCGATCGTGCCGGCGGCGCGGGCGACGTCGTCGAGTGGCATCGAGGGGCCGAGAAGTTCGATGTAGTCGCCGCTGCGCACAGCATTGTCAGGCAGATCGGTGATGTCGAAAATGGTGAGATCCATGGTGACCCGACCAATCACGGGAACGCGCTTGCCGCCGACCACGCCATGAGCGCCGGGAAGGCCGGTGTCGCGCAGGGGAATGCCGGAGCCAGAGAGATTGCGCAGATAGCCATCCGCATAGCCAACGCTCGCGACTGCGAGCCGGCTATCGCGGGCCAGCACATGGGTTGCGCCGTAAGAGACGCTTTCGCCAGCCTTGGCCTCGCGGATCTGCAGGATGCGCGCCTCGGCCTTGACCACCGGCTGCATCGGGTTTTTCGCGCCGTTAACCGCCTCGCCACCGTAAAGCGCGATGCCCGGGCGGGTGAGGTCGAAGTGGTAATCGGACCCGAGGAAGATGCCGGCGGATGCCGAGAGACTGGAATCAACACCTTCGAAAGCCGCGCTAACCTCCCGGAATTTATCTAGTTGCTGGCGGTTCATCGGCGAAGACGGATCATCGCCACAGGCGAGGTGGCTCATGACAAGCACAGGATCGAGGCTTGCCGGGCGCGAGACGTCGTCGGTCAGCGCCAGCGCGTCGGCCATCGGTAGGCCCAGCCGGTTGAAGCCGGTATCGACATGCAGGGCGCAAGGGTAGGCCCCACGCTCGGTCAACACCGCCATCCAGAAGGCGAGTTGCTCCTCTGATGCAATCACCGGGACCAGATCGTTGTCGAAGAAGATTTCTTCCTGGCCGGGCCAGATGCCTGATAGCACGAAGATCCGGGCCTCGGGCGCATAGGGCCGGAGCGTTGCCCCTTCGGCCGGCACGGCGACGAAGAAGTCGCGAGCCCCGGCGCGGTAAAGCACCTGGCCGACATCCTCGATGCCAAGACCATAGGCATCCGCCTTGACGACGGCAGCAGCCCGCGCCTTGCCTGAGCGGCGTGCCATTTCTCGCCAGTTCTCGGCGATCGCCGAGAGATCCACGGTCAGGCGCAGCGGTGCCGAAAGAAACTCCTCCGGCGCATCAAGGATGGTGAAACGGTCTGTCATGAAGGCTTCGGGTCAGTTGATCGATGCGCCGACCCTAGCACTTTTCTTCAAGACGAAAATGCGGCGGCCCGATATTATGCTGCTATGCACAGTGTTTCGCAGCAGGAGGCCGCCGAGGCCAATCCGGTCTCACGCAAGGAGCTGACCCGCTTCTGGCGGGACGGGCGTTTCCGCGACATGGAATGCCTGACCGCCTCCTTCATCACCCATGAATTCTCGCCTCATTCGCATGACACATTCTCGATCGGCGCGATCGAGGTCGGCTGCCAGGTGGCAAGCATCCGGGGCATGCGTGAACACACCGGCCCCGGTGCGCTCTATCTGATCAATCCGGGTGAGATTCACGACGGACAGCCCGGTGCGCCCGAGGGCTATCGCTACCGTATGATTTATCCCGATGTGACTCTGCTGACCGAAGTCATCGAGGACGTGACGGGGCAGGCCTTCAACGGGACGCCGAGCTTCGGCCGGCAGTTGCTTTCGGATCCGGAGCTTGCCCAGGCCTTCAACCGCGCCCATCACCGGGTCGAAAGCGATGCTGTAGCCGCATTAGAGGGCGAGGAGAGCATGTACTGCGTGCTCGCCAGCATGTTCGCCCGCCACGGCAGCGAGATCATCCGCGCGCCCGATCACGGCGAGCCACTCGCCATGCGTCGTGTGCGTGACTACATCGCCGAACATTTTGCCGAGGAACTGGGCCTTGAAGCGCTGGCCAAGGTCGCGGGCCTCAGTCGCGCCCACATGATCCGGGCCTTCCGCAAGCAGTATTTCATTACCCCGCATGCCTTCCAGACCGACATGCGCATTCGCCACGCCCGTCATCTCCTGCGCTGCGGCGCAACGCCGTCCGACACGGCCCAGGCCTGCGGCTTTGCCGACCAGGCGCATCTGACGCGCCAGTTCAAGGCGCGCACGGGGCTGACCCCCGCCGTCTTCCGCGCCGGCTGATCTCAGTCACTTTCGTTCAAGACGACGCCCCTTCGAACCGGCTAGATCCTCCGCCAACAGGAGGTCCCATGACTGAACATGTTTTCCGGCGCGAAGCGACTGACGGCTTTCGCGCCATCCTTCCCGTGATCATCGCCGCAGTCCCCATCGGCTTCGTCTTCGGCGCGGTCGCGACTGGCAAGGGTCTTTCGTCGTTTGAGGTAACGCTGATGAGCGCACTGGTCTTTGCCGGCGGCTCGCAATTCGTTGCCATGGATCTGTGGACCCACCCGGCCTCATGGACCGCACTGGGTTTTGCCGCCCTTCTTGTCAATCTCCGCCACGTGCTGATGGGCGCCTCTCTGGAGCGCAGCCTCGGGCTCTTCCGCCCCTGGCAGAAGCTGCCGACGCTGCTTATCATGGCTGACGAGAACTGGGCCTTGGCGGAGGTGCGGGCAAGGACGACGGCGCTGACGCCAGCCTACTATCTCGGGCTCGCCTTGCCCTTCTATCTCGGTTGGGTGGCTTCAAGCCTTGCCGGCGCGCTCTTCGGTGCGCTGATCGGCGACATCACCGTGTATGGACTGGATTTCGCCTTTCCGGCGCTCTTCATCGTGCTGCTGACCGGTTTCTGGAAGGGCAGGGAGACCGGACTGGTGCTGGCGGCAAGCGGGCTTGCGGCGCTCACTGTTCACGCGCTGGTGCCTGGCGCCTGGTACATTGCCGCTGGCGCACTCGCCGGCCTTGCGGCGGCCTTCATTCCGCTTAGGCAGAAGGAGCAGCCGGCATGACGCTCGATCCCGCAACCCTCGCTGCCATCCTCGCCATGATGGCAGCCACCGCCTTCACCCGTCTGTCAGGAGCTTTCCTGGTGCGCCGATTGAAACTGGGCGCCGGCGCCGAAAAGGCACTCGCCAACGTGCCGCCTGCCGTGTTGATGGCTGTGGTCGCTCCCACGGCGCTGGCAACGGGCTGGCCTGAGACGATCGGTTGCCTGGTGGTTGTCGCAGCCGCGCTGCGTCTGTCCCTATTGCCGGCAGCAGCGCTCGGCGTCATCTCCGTGGCGCTCCTGCGTCTATTCGGCCTGTAGTCACCATCCGGATTGACGCAGCGATTCCGGCGCTTTGCGGCAGTCAGCTAAGCGCTTTTCTCGCCGCGTGGCTTCTGCAGTTGCCACTGCAAATGTGTTTTCACCGTCGGCCACTCGCATGCAATAATCGAGTAGACGGCTGTATCGCGCAGTGTCCCGTCCGGCATCTTCATATGTGAGCGCAGGATGCCGTCGAGCTTTGCGCCAAGCCGCTCAATCGCACGTCGGCTCTGGCTGTTGAGGAAGTGCGTGCGAAATTCAACCGCAATGCAGTCCAATTCCTCGAATGCATGTGTGAGGAGCAAGAGCTTGCATTCAGTATTCAGCGGCGATCTTTGTACGGATTGGCGGTACCAGGTTGAGCCAATCTCCACCCGCCGGTTGGCGCCGTCGATGTTCATGAATGTGGTCATGCCGACGGCCCGACCGTTGGCGCGGTCGATGATCGCAAACGGCAGCATCGACCCGGTGGCGCGCAATGCCAGCCGCCGCTCGATTTCCTTGCCGACATTCTCTGGAGCCGGGACGACCGTGTACCAAAGCTGGTGCAAGTCGCCGTCGCCGGCCGCCTCCACTAGGTCGTCATGATGCGCCATGGAAAGAGGTTCCACGGAAACGAACTTGCCGGTTGCGGAAAAAGAGTCAGGCCATGGCGTCATGAAATCGGTCCCGGTCGATATATGCCACTCTTAATAGTTCAGTTCCACATGCCTGATCACGGTTCTTCGTATTGAACGAAGCTCGGCTCAGCGAGGTCCGCGAAGCGGGTGAACTCCGACTGGAAGGCCAGCTTGACGGTACCGGTCGGTCCGTGACGCTGCTTGGCGATGATCACGTCGGCCGTGCCCTTCACCTTTTCCATATGCGCTTCCCATTCCGGATACTTCGGATCGGCCAGATCGCGCGGCTCGAGGTTCTTCACGTAGTATTCCTCGCGGAACACGAAGAGCACGACGTCGGCGTCCTGCTCGATCGAGCCCGATTCACGAAGGTCGGAGAGCTGCGGGCGCTTGTCTTCACGGCTTTCGACCTGACGGGAAAGCTGCGACAGCGCGACGATCGGCACGGCGAGTTCCTTGCCGAGCGACTTCAGGCCTGTGGTGATCTGGGTGATTTCCTGCACGCGGTTTTCACCCGCCTTGCCGGCACCGGTCATTAGCTGGATATAGTCCACGACGAGAAAGTCGAGGCCGCGCTGGCGCTTCAGACGGCGGGCACGCGCGGCGAGCTGGGCGATCGAGATACCACCGGTCTGGTCGATGAACAGCGGCACCTTCTGCATGGTCTGGCTGAATCCGACCAGTTTTTCGAATTCGTGCTCGGTGATGTCACCACGACGGATCTTGGAGGACGACACTTCCGTCTGCTCGGACATGATACGGGTGGCGAGCTGTTCGGCCGACATTTCGAGCGAGTAGAAGCCGACGACGCCGCCGTTCTTTGCCTTGAACGAGCCGTCGGGCAGCACTTCGGGTTCGTAGGCAGCGGCGATGTTCCAGGCGATGTTGGTGGCAAGCGAGGTCTTGCCCATACCCGGACGTCCGGCAAGCACGATCAAGTCGGACCGCTGCAACCCGCCCATCTTGGCGTCGAGCGACATGATGCCGGTCGAGATGCCGGACAGATTGCCGTCACGCTCGAAGGCGGCACCGGCCATGTCGACGGCTTGGGCCACCGCGTCCGAGAAGGACTGGAAGCCGCCGTCATAGCGACCGTTTTCGGCGAGCGCGAAAAGGCGGCGCTCGGTGTCTTCGATCTGCGCCTGCGGTGGCATGTCGAGCGGCGCGTCATAGGCAATATTGACGACGTCTTCGCCAATCTGGATCAGCGAGCGGCGGAGCGCGAGGTCATAGATAGCGCGACCATAGTCTTCCGCATTGATGATCGTGACCGCTTCGGAAGCCAGACGCGCGAGGTACTGCGCAACCGTGAGATCGCCCACCTTCTGGTCCGCCGGCAGGAAGGTCTTGATGGTGACGGGGTTGGCCGTCTTGCCCATGCGGATGATTTCAGACGCCACCTCGAAGATCTTCCGGTGCAGCGGCTCGTAGAGATGCTCGGGCTTGAGAAAGTCCGATACGCGATAGAAGGCATCGTTGTTGACGAGGATCGCGCCCAACAAGGCCTGTTCGGCTTCGATGTTGTTCGGAGCCTCCCGATAGAGCGGCTCGGTCGATTGGACCGGGCTCAGTTTGCGCGCAGCATCATTCATTCGTTCGCATCCAATCAGTGTCTCGGCGGTGGCTGCACCATAGCGAAGAAGCGGGGCGGCGAAATGGCTCGCAGCGCAACCCACATTGATTCACAGGCACGCCCTGTCAACTTTAGAAAAAGCCCAAGGATCCGATCTTTTCGGTTGACTGTGACATTCACCGAATCGGCCTAGCAGGGATGCATTCTACCAAGGCACCAACGAAAAACGCCCGGAAAAAATCCGGGCGTTCCGTTTCAGCAACTGGCTGAAAGATTAGTCGTCCTCGCCGTCCATGTCGGCTTCCGGATCGAAGAAGTCTTCCGGACGCAGAGCGTCTTCGTCAACGCCGTAGATGGCGTCGGCGGAGGTGAGGCTTTCGCCCTTGGCCTGGCGCTCGGCTTCTTCAGACGAACGGGCAACGTTGAGTTCGACCGAGAGTTCGACTTCAGCATGCAGGTGCAGGGTCACCTGATGCAGGCCGATAGCCTTGATCGGGGTGTTCAGCTCGACCTGGTTGCGGCCGATGTTGAAGCCTTCGGCAGCCAGGATTTCAACGACGTCGCGAGCAGCGACAGAACCGTAGAGCTGGCCGGTTTCGCCAGCCGAACGGACGACGATGAAGGACTTGCCGCCGAGAGCGTCGGCAACGGTCTGGGCTTCGGACTTGCGCTCGAGGTTACGAGCTTCGAGCGTGGCGCGCTCGGATTCGAAGCGCTTCTTGTTGGCTTCGTTGGCGCGCAGCGCCTTGCCCTGCGGCAGCAGGAAGTTACGAGCGAAGCCGTCGCGAACCTTGACGGTTTCGCCCATCTGGCCGAGCTTTGCGATGCGTTCGAGGAGAATGACCTGCATGATCCTGTTCCTTTCAGTTGTCAGTATCGGAGTTTGAAGGGTCGGCCTTTTGGGCCGGCGTAAGGGCAACTGTCCGTCGGGTGTCCGAAAGACCGATGATGAAGGGGATCATGAGCGGAAGCAGCATGATCGAAGAGAGATAGGCGAGCACGAGTGCCGGCAGGCGCCAGTCCTTGCCGCGTGTCTTGTGATGCAGCGAGGCAAAGCCCGCCATCAGGAAGCCAGCGCCGAAGGTGCCGCAGACGGTCGCGCCAATCATCGCAGGCACGCCGCCGATGAAGCAGGCGATGATGCCGGCGAGGAAGATGAAGACCGTGTTGCGGTTCATCCGGAGCGCCGACGGAAAGTCTTCGCGCGGACGCTTGTTACGGCCGGAAGCCGTCACGATCCGCATGGCGATGTAATACATCATGGTGAGCAGCAGCACCCAGGTGCCACCCTGGATGATCGGCAGAAGCACGACCATGCTGCGCTTCAGCTGCTCAAGTGCCACAGCATCCGGTGCCATGGCCGGATCCTGCGCATTCATCGCCTGCGCCATCGCATCCACCAGCTGGCCGGTAAACTCAGGACCAAAGCCGATGATCACGCCAAGCACGACGACAGCGATCGTCACGAAGCTGCAGAGCTGCAGAAGAATGTCGGAGAGCGGGTACCAGGCGATCAGATGGTCCGGGCCGCCGATCTCGGATGCCGGACGCGCAAGGCTCGACAGGTGGGCCAGCCAGCCGGCCGGTGCCAGGGTAAAGATGGCCATGCCGAAGGCGAACATCGGCGAGACGCTGATCGTGCCGAGCAGTGCAGCCGTGACGATAGCGGTGATCGCCGCGACATTGCCCCAGCCAAGGCCAACGATGAGAACGGGCAGGGCGGAAGCCGCATAGAGAATGGAAGCAAGCGTAGGCTGCGCTGCAGCACCCAGCACGAGCAGGGCGGCAGTGATGCCGGCAACAAAGCCGGTCGTCAGCGATTTCGCATCCAGTTTGTTCAACGTCGCTGTCCTGCTGGTTCTAGCAGTTAGGGGAGAGGCGCAAGCGGTCTCGCGAGAGCCATCCCCAACATGGGGTTTTGCCTGATGTCGCGATGTCGCGCCGTCCGGCAGTTTGTTCCGATCCGCGCCCAACGCGGAAGGGATGAAGCCCGCCGGTCGGTGACCGGCAGGCTTCGGATCAGATTACGCTACGACGTAAGGCAGCAGGCCGAGGAAGCGGGCGCGCTTGATGGCCTGGGCCAGTTCGCGCTGCTTCTTCTGGGAAACTGCGGTGATACGCGAAGGAACGATCTTGCCGCGCTCGGAAATGTAGCGCTGCAGGAGACGGACGTCCTTGTAGTCGATCTTCGGAGCATTGGCGCCCGAGAAGGGGCAGGTCTTGCGACGACGATGGAAGGGACGACGTGCCTGAGAAGAGGATGCATCAGCCATTGTAATTTCTCCTGTTGCTCAGATTACGCGCGGTCTTCGCGCGGACGGCGCTCGAAGCCACCTTCGCGCGGGCCACGGTCCGGACGCGGACCACGATCGCCACGGTCACCGAAGTCACGGCGCGGGCCACGGTCGTCGCCTTCGCGGCGCGGACGGTCGTCACGATCGCGCTTCTGCATCATGGCAGACGGACCTTCTTCGTGGGCTTCGACGGCGATGGTCATGTAACGAAGAACGTCTTCGTTGATGCGCATCTGGCGTTCCATTTCGTGGATCGCGGCACCCGGAGCTTCGATGTCCATCAGCGCGTAATGCGCCTTGCGGTTCTTCTTGATGCGGTAGGTCAGGGACTTGAGGCCCCAGTTCTCTACGCGCCCGACCTTGCCACCGTTTGCTTCGATGACACCCTTGTACTGTTCGACGAGGGCATCAACCTGCTGGGCGGACATATCCTGCCGGGCAAGGAATACATGTTCGTAAAGAGCCATGACAGCTTTGCCTTTCTTGCGGTTGTCGTCACCCGGATCCGGCGCTAAGCCTCACAGACTGCTCCTGTGCGGCCAAAGCCGCGGCAAGAAAAGCTATGTGTTCGAGACGGTCGAGAGCGGAGACACGGGAGACCGGAAACCCTTATGGTTCCTGCTGCAGACCTTGCGGGCCTGCCAGCCCTCCGTTCAGCCACCAGCCAGAGGACCGGGTGTTGTGAACGGCGCGCTTATACGCGGATCTGCCACAAAAGCAAGGGCCGCTCGGCGTTTTTGCGCCGGCGGCCCAGATTGGGCTTCGTGGGTTAGGCTGAATGTTCAGACCTGAACCAGCGCGAAGGTATAGCCGACATAGGCGACAAGCATGGCGCTCGCCGTGAGCCTGCGCACACCCAGATGGGTGAGCAGGAGGAAAGCGAACCCAAGCGTGACGGCCAGCATCACCGGAATATCGAAGCTTCCGAAGCGCGGAGACACTGCGATTGGCTGGATCACGGAGGTCACGCCGAGGATGAACAGGATGTTGAAGATGTTCGACCCGACGATATTGCCGATCATGATATCCGAGTGCTTGCGCAGAGCCGACATGATGCCGGTTGCGAGCTCCGGCAGCGAAGTGCCGACGGCCACGATCGTGAGGCCAATGACGGCCTCAGACACGCCGAAATCGCGGGCGAGATTGGTCGCGCCACGAATCAGAAGTTCAGCACCGACAAAGAGCGTCGCAAGGCCACCGATGATCAGCGCAGCCATGAAGGCGTTGCTAAGCGTTTCATGCTTCACGTCCTCGTCTGCAGACTCTTCGACTTTGCCTTTGCTGTTCACATAGGCATAGGTCACATAGGCCAGCAGTACGGCGACCATGATCAGGCCGGCGAGGCGGCCGATGGTAGAAAACTGCGCGAGTGCGAGAAGCAGGACCGCAGCAGCGATCATGACATAGGTGTCGCGCTTCACACCTTTGTCCCAGTGGGTGATCGGGAAAATCAGTGCGCAGACGGCGATGATCAGAAGAATGTTGGCGGTGTTGGAGCCGACCACGTTGCCGAGAGCGATATCGGACGAGCCTGCCAATCCTGCGCGCACCGAAACGAGCAGTTCCGGCATCGACGTACCGAAGCCGACAATGACCAAGGACACGATGAGCGTCGGGATAGCCAGTTTATAGGCAACCGCGATGGCGCCCCGCAACAGCCACTCAGCCCCGAAATACAGACCGACGAGGCCGCCGGCAACCAGTAGGTAATCCAATTTAATCCCCCATTCGTCCAGTGGCCCGCAGGCCGATATGTTGATCGCCGCCGCAGGTGGTGATGGGCGGCGGCGATGTGTAGGTCACGGACGTTCACGTTTTCGTTTGTGGTCGTGCTCTGTCAACAGGCGCCTCAGATGGGCATTGGATAGAGACGATGAATGGCGGCGATCCCCTTCATGACCTCTTCCGACAACGTCAGGTCTGCAGCGCCGATATTCACCTTCAACTGCTCCATTGTGGTGGCTCCGATGATGACGGAGGCCATGAACGGACGGGTGAGGCAGAACGCAAGTGCCATGGCCGAGGGATCAAGGCCGTGCTTGTTTGCCAGTTCGACATAGGCGCGTGTTGCCTCTTCCTGATGCGGCACGAGGCGACCACCGATGTCGCCGTTGATCGATCCGCGAGATCCGGCCGGCTTCTTCCCGTCGAGATACTTGCCGGAGAGGATGCCGCCGGCGAGCGGCGAATAGGCGAGCAGGCCGACATCCTCGTGATGCGAGAGTTCGGCCAGGTCGAGATCGTAGTGACGGTAGAGCAGGTTGTACTCGTTCTGGATGGTCGCGACACGCGGCAGCCCTTTGGCTTCCGCGAGCGAGAGATACTTCTGCGTGCCCCAGGTGGTCTCGTTGGAGAGGCCCACGGCCTTCAGCTTGCCGGCCTTCACGCAGTCGCCGAGGGCGTCGAGGATTTCCGCGATGTCAGCAGCAGCCTTGGCCCGGTCCTGCTTGAAGGGGTTGTAGTTCCAGGCTCCGCGGAAGTGAAAGTGACCGCGGTTCGGCCAGTGGATCTGGTAGAGGTCGACATAGTCGGTCTTCAGCCGCTTCAGGCTGGCGTCGAGCGCCTCCTTTACCACCGCGCCGGTGATCGGCTTGCCCTCGCGGATATAAGGACGACCGGGGCCGGCAACCTTCGTCGCAAGCACCACCTGATCGCGCTTGCCTGATTTTTCAAACCAGTCGCCGATCAGTCGCTCTGTATCGGCATAGGTCTCTGCTGCAAGCGGCGTGGTCGGGTAGAGCTCCGCCGTGTCGAAGAAATTGACGCCGTGGTCGAGGGCGTAATCCATCTGCTGATAGGCTTCTTCGCGCGTGTTCTGCGAGCCCCAGGTCATGGTGCCCAGGCAGATTTCGGAAACAAGGATATCGGTTCGGCCGAGCCGGTTCATCTTCATCGGGAAGCCTCGAATGGAAGAGTGTGCCTTGGGAGGCAGGAGTGGTTCGCGTCAATTTAGGCAGAAATTGATGCACCGCAAGATGCCGATAGCTGTGGAACAGCCACTGTCCCCGGGCGGTTCGGCCGGTCTGTCGAGGGGCCGGAGGCTTGACTCGCAAGGGGCATCTGTGAATTGACAGGGAAAAACCCAAGGGAGAAACGCCCATGTCAGTCGCATTCACCTTCCCGGGCCAGGGCAGCCAGGCCGTCGGAATGGGCAAGGACCTTGCCGATAACTTTGCCGAAGCCCGCGCCGTTTTCGAAGAAGTTGACGAAGCGCTCGGCCAGAAGCTCTCCGACATCATGTGGAACGGCCCGGAAGAGACGCTGACGCTGACCGCCAATGCCCAGCCGGCTCTGATGGCCGTCTCCATGGCCGTTGTCCGTGTGCTGGAAGCCAGGGGCCTCGATCTGAAGTCGAAGGTCGCCTATGTCGCCGGCCATTCGCTCGGCGAGTATTCCGCCCTCTGCGCTGCCGGCACCTTCTCGATCGCCGACACCGCCCGTCTCCTGCGCATTCGTGGCAACGCGATGCAGGCGGCCGTTCCCGTGGGTGAGGGTGCCATGGCTGCGATCATCGGTCTGGAGCACGGCGACGTGCAGGCGATCTGCGTGGAAGCCTCCGCTATCGGACCCTGCCAGATCGCCAATGACAATGGCGGCGGCCAGCTGGTGATCTCCGGTGGCAAGGCCGCCGTCGAGAAGGCTGCGGCGCTGGCCACAGAAAAGGGCGCCAAGCGCGCCATCATGTTGCCGGTTTCGGCACCCTTCCATTCGGCTCTGATGGGCCCGGCGGCTGATGCCATGCGCGAGGCGCTGGCCAAGGTCGAAAAGAAGGATCCGGTCGTGCCGCTGATCGCCAATGTGCGCGCCGCGCCGGTGACTTCCGCTGCCGAGATCGCCGATCTGCTCGTCGAGCAGGTCACCGGTCAGGTCCGCTGGCGCGAAACGGTCGAATGGTTCGGCGCCAATGGCGTGACCACGCTTTATGAAGTCGGCGCCGGCAAGGTCCTCACCGGTCTCGCCCGCCGCATCGACAAGAACATCAGCGGTGTGGCCGTCAATGGCCCGACCGACATCGACGCAGCGCTCGCCGCCCTCAACGGCTGATCGCCTCAACGAACAACAAGGAACCCGACCATGTTCGATCTGACAGGCCGCAAGGCCCTCGTGACTGGCGCCACCGGTGGCATCGGCGAAGAAATCGCGCGGCAACTGCATGCCCAGGGCGCGATCGTCGGCCTGCACGGCACGCGCGTCGAAAAGCTGGAAGCGCTGGCCGCCGAACTCGGTGACCGCGTCAAGATCTTCCCGGCCAATCTCTCCGACCGCGATGAGGTCAAGGCGCTCGGCGAGAAGGCCGAGGCTGAACTCGAAGGTGTCGACATCCTCGTCAACAACGCCGGCATCACCAAGGACGGCCTGTTCGTGCGCATGTCGGACGCCGACTGGGATGCGGTTCTCGAAGTCAACCTGACGGCCGTCTTCCGCCTGACCCGCGAGCTGACCCATCCGATGATGCGCCGCCGCTTTGGCCGTATCATCAACATCACCTCGATCGTTGGCGTCACCGGCAATCCGGGCCAGGCCAATTACTGCGCCTCCAAGGCCGGCATGATCGGCTTTTCCAAGTCGCTCGCCCAGGAAATCGCCACCCGCAACGTGACGGTCAACTGCGTGGCTCCGGGCTTCATCGAAAGCGCGATGACCGGCAAGCTGAACGACAAGCAGAAGGATGCGATCATGGGGGCCATCCCGATGAAGCGCATGGGCACCGGTGCTGAAGTCGCGTCAGCCGTCGTCTACCTCGCCTCCAACGAGGCTGCCTACATGACCGGGCAGACGCTGCACGTGAATGGCGGCATGGCGATGATCTGATTGAATTGCCGGAAAGCGCCCCTCTGCAATAGGATGTTGACCGAGGCAAGGGGGCGAATTTCTGGCTTTGCGGCGCGCTTAAACCGTGTTAAGCGGGCCATGACTGTGAGCAGTCGCTCCGTCTCATGAGCCGAAGTTTATGCTTTTGTTTGCATAAACCGCTCTGGGTCAGGGCCGAACGGGTTTGCTGGTGGGGACGTAAGCGTCACTGGCTGAATGCAGGGCAGGGACGCCATTAAGGCTCCCTCTGAATTTTAGAAGGTCGAGGATACCGACATGAGCGATATCGCAGAACGCGTGAAGAAAATTGTAGTTGATCATCTCGGCGTAGACGCTGAAAAGGTCGTCGAAGGCGCGAGCTTCATCGACGATCTGGGCGCTGACTCGCTCGACACCGTCGAACTCGTCATGGCCTTCGAAGAAGAGTTCGGCGTTGAAATCCCGGACGACGCTGCTGACTCGATCCTGACGGTCGGCGACGCCGTAAAGTTCATCGAGAAGGCTCAGGCCTGATCGATCACATTGCTGCGGAAGGCGGGCGAGAGCCCGTCCTGTCCGCTTGGGCCCGCGCTGAGCGGGCCTTGTTGTATCTGGACCTTTGTTTACAATGACTTCGGTCAAATGAATTGGGTGGGCTTCGCACGATGAGACGTGTCGTCATCACCGGTACCGGCATGGTATCGCCTCTGGGATGTGGAACGGAACTGACCTGGCAGCGGCTTCTGGCCGGCCAGAGTGGCGCGCGTCTGGTCACGGAATTCGAGGTCGAAGACCTTCCCGCCAAGATCGCCTGCCGCATCCCGACCGAAGGTGAAGGCGCTTGGAATCCTGACGACTGGATGGAGCTCAAGGAGCAGCGCAAGGTCGACCATTTCATCATCTATGCGATTGCCGCGGCCGACATGGCGCTCAAGGATGCCGGCTGGGAGCCGACAACCTATGAAGACCAGTGCCAGACTGGCGTGCTGATCGGCTCCGGCATCGGCGGCCTCGAGGGCATCGTCGAAGCGGGCCATATCCTGCGCGACAAGGGCCCGCGCCGCCTGTCGCCCTTCTTCATTCCCGGACGTCTGATCAACCTTGCCTCCGGTCAGGTGTCGATCCGCCACAAACTGCGCGGCCCGAACCACTCCGTGGTGACAGCCTGCTCGACCGGTGCCCATGCGATCGGTGATGCTGCCCGTCTGGTCGCACTCGGCGATGCCGATGTCATGGTCGCCGGCGGCACGGAATCGCCGATCAGCCGCATCTCGCTGGCCGGCTTTGCCGCCTGCAAGGCGCTGTCGACGGCCCGCAATGACGACCCGACCGCCGCCTCGCGCCCCTATGACAAGGACCGTGATGGTTTCGTCATGGGTGAAGGTGCAGGCATCGTGGTCCTGGAAGAACTTGAGCATGCCAAGGCGCGCGGCGCCAAGATCTATGCCGAAGTTGTCGGCTACGGTCTCTCGGGGGATGCTTTCCACATTACCGCCCCGTCGGAAGACGGCGACGGTGCCTTCCGTTGCATGACCATGGCGCTGAAGCGCGCTGGTCTCACCGCAGCCGACATCGACTACATCAACGCCCATGGCACTTCGACCATGGCCGATACCATCGAGCTCGGCGCTGTCGAGCGGCTGGTCGGCGAACATGCGTCGAAGATCTCGATGTCGTCCACCAAGTCCGCGATCGGTCACCTCCTGGGTGCAGCCGGCGCCGTCGAGGCGATCTTCTCGGCGCTCGCCATTCGCGACAATGTCGCACCGCCGACACTCAATCTCGACAATCCCCAGGTCGAAACCAAGATCGATCTGGTGCCGCACAAGGCAAGGCAGCGGGATATCAATGTCGCGCTGTCGAATTCCTTCGGTTTCGGCGGTACCAACGCATCCCTGGTGCTGAAGCGCTACGAGGGCTGACGCGACGGGCGGCAAGCCATGCCGCTTCGTTCACCGTCATAGCACTGGATGAAGGCGGGATGCTCTTGCCCGCCGCCACTTTCTGCGGGTAGAAATCATGCCAACGCCCGGCGCGCCCGCGCCGGACGACGACCCGGATTTTTGCCGCATTGCTGGACGAAACAGCCGCGAGTGCGAAACAAAGAAGGATTGCCGGTGACCGACAACAGCCAGAACGGCGGTAGCCAGAACAACGGTGTCTCCTTCGGTCGCGACGCCGACACCCAGCCGGGCAAGGGACCGTTTATTCCGAAGTCGCCCAATGAGGCACTGCGCCCTGAGCGCGTGCCGCAGCCGCCGCGCCGGTCTCGCAAGGCGCGCAGCCAGCTGGTGATCTTCCTCAACTTCCTCATGACCATGGTGGTTTTCGTCGGCGTCGTCGCGGTTGCCGGCTTCTTCTATGCCATGGATACCTATCAGAAGCCGGGGCCGCTGGCCGCCAACACCAATTTCGTCGTTCGCAGCGGTGCAGGTCTGGCGGAGATTGCCAACAATCTCGAGCGCAATGGCATCGTCTCCGATGCGCGCATCTATCGCTACGTGACAACAACCTATCTCAAGGAAGACCAGACGCTGAAGGCCGGTGAATACGAGATCAAGGCGGGCGCCTCGATGAAGGATGTGACGGCCTTGCTGGAATCCGGCAAGTCGATCCTGTATTCCGTGTCGCTGCCTGAAGGCCTCACCGTGAAGCAGATGTTCCTCCGCCTTGCTGCTGATCCGGTGCTGGAAGGCGACCTTCCGGCAGAATTGCCGCCAGAGGGCAGCCTGCGTCCTGACACCTACAAGTTCACACGCGGCACAAAGCGGGCAGAGATCGTCACCCAGATGCGCGCAGCACAGGAACGCCTGATCGACCAGATCTGGGAAAAGCGCGATCCGGACCTGCCGGTCGATACGAAGGAAGACTTCGTCACGCTTGCCTCGATCGTCGAGAAGGAAACCGGCAAGGACGACGAGCGTGCCCATGTCGCCTCCGTCTTCATCAACAGACTGAACAAGGGCATGCGCCTGCAGTCTGACCCGACGATCATCTATGGCCTGTTCGGCGGTGATGGAAAACCGGCCGATCGTCCGATTTTCCAGTCTGATATCCGCAAGGAAACGCCCTACAATACCTACGTGATCAAGGGACTGCCGCCGGGGCCGATCGCCAATCCTGGCCGTGCAGCCTTGGAAGCCGTTGCGCATCCGTGGAAGACGGAAGACCTCTACTTCGTGGCTGACGGCACGGGCGGCCATGCCTTCGCCAAGACGCTCGAAGAGCACAATGCCAATGTTCGTCGCTGGCGCAAGATCGAAGCCGAGCGGGCACAGACACCACCGGCAACGCTCGATGTCGAGCCGGAAGTCGATCCGGCGGCGAACAATTGAGACCGACACAAGGGGCGGGGGCATGACACTGCAATCCATGACGGGCTTTGCCCGTGTCGAAGGCTCGTCGGGACGTTACCGCTGGGCCTGGGAACTGCGTTCGGTCAATGGCAAGGGCCTCGACCTGCGCACGCGCCTTCCTCAGGGCCATGAGGCGCTTGAGACCGATATCCGCCGGCTGGCCGGCGAGCGCCTGACCCGTGGCAACCTGCAGATTGGCTTGAACGTGACGGTCAGCGAGAACCGCGTCGAAGCCGTTCTGAACCGCGATGCGCTCGACGCGGTGCTGGCCCTGCGTGATCAACTCGGTCCCGACGTGCTGGACCCCGCACCGCTTCGGCTTGACACGCTGTTGTCGATCCGCGGCCTCGTCGACATGCGCGAGGCGACCGATGATGCGCAGGCCATCGCCGCCCGTGACATGGACATTCTCAATGGCCTTGAACGCGCCATCGCCGCCCTCGCGCAGATGCGCACCACGGAGGGAGGAGCCCTGCGCCGTATCCTTGAGGAGCAGATCGGCAGGATCGAGGATCTGGCCCTGCAGATCGAGGCCGACCCCTCCCGCTCGCCGGATGAGATTGCCCGCAGGCTGGAAGCCCAGCTCGCAGGCCTGATGGACACAACGAGCGGTCTCGACCGGGATCGGCTGCACCAGGAAATCGCCATGATCGCCACACGGGCAGACCTGCGCGAAGAGATCGACCGGCTGAAGGCACATGTCACGGCTGCCCGCGAACTGCTCGCCGTCGGCGGTCCGGTCGGTCGCAAACTCGATTTCCTGGCGCAGGAATTTAACCGAGAATCAAATACTATCTGTTCCAAATCCAATGCCGTCGCGGTCACCGCCGCCGGCATCGAATTGAAGGTCGTCATCGACCAATTCCGCGAACAGGTCCAAAATCTGGAGTAGTCCATGGCCGCTGCCGCCTCTCAATCCGTCAAGATCGCAAGGCGCGGCCTGATGCTCGTGATCTCCTCGCCCTCGGGTGCCGGAAAGTCGACCATTGCCCGCACCCTGATGGACAAGGACAAGCAGATCGGCTTGTCGGTCAGCGTCACCACGCGTCAGCGTCGCCAGAGCGAAATCGAAGGCGTGCACTACCAGTTCGTGTCGCAACGTGAATTCGAGCGGCTGCGCGACAGCGACTCGCTTCTTGAATGGGCGCAGGTCCACGGCAATTATTATGGTACCCCGCGCGAGGCCGTCGAAACGGCCATGGGTGAGGGCCGCGACATGCTCTTCGACATCGACTGGCAGGGCGCCCAGCAGTTGCAGGAAAAGATGGCGGCCGATGTCGTCTCGATCTTCATCCTGCCGCCGACCATGGCCGAACTGCAGTCCCGCCTGCATCGCCGTGCGGAAGATACGGAAGAGGTCATCCAGACCCGCCTCAACAATTCCCGCGCCGAGATCGCCCATTGGCGCGAATATGACTACGTCATCGTCAACGACGACCTGAACTCCGCTTTCGATGCCGTCCAGTCGATCGTCAAGGCCGAGCGCCTGCGCCGCGACCGTCGCCATGGGCTCTTCGATTTCGTCGAGGGGCTGATCGCCTGAGACGTAAAATTCCGGAATGCAAAAAGGGCGGCGCGATGTAATCGGCCGCCCTTTTTATTGGATCATTCACCCCTCGGGAACCGCTGGCTCTCTTCGAGGATATTGAGATCCATGTGGTTGCGCATATAGCGCTCCGAGGCCTTCTGCAGCGGCTGGTAATCCCATGGGAAATAAGCCCCGTTGCGCAGCGCCGTGTAGACGATGTGCCGCCGCGCCTGGCTCTCGCGGACTGCCGCATCGAAGCGGGAAAGATCCCAGCGGCGGCCTGCCTCCTCACGGAGGGACGCAAAGACCTCGGCCGCAGCCGGTTCCTCGGCGAGATTGTTGAGCTCGTGAGGATCGGCCTCGAGATCCGTCAGGATCGGTGGGTCCACTTCGCAGAGCGTCAACTTGTAGCGATTGTTCCGAAGCCCGACCATCGGGCTGACCGTACCCTCGGCGGCATACTCCATCGACACGATGCCTCGTCCGCCCGTACCTGTCGCAAGCGGCATCAGGTCCTCGCCATCCGTCCAGTCGAGGATGGTCGATATGTCGATGCCGGCTAGCCCGGCAAGCGTCGGTGTGACGTCGAGTGTGGAGACAGGCGCCGTGACCAGTCGTCCCTCGACACCCGGGACCGCCATCATCATCGGAACCCGTGCCGAGCCCTCGAAGAAGTTCATCTTGAACCAGAGACCGCGCTCGCCGAGCATGTCGCCATGATCCGAGACAAACAGAATGACGGTGTTGTCCGCCATGCGCGTGCGCTCGAGTACGTCGAGGATCTCGCCGATCTTGTCGTCGACATAGGAGATGTTGGCGAAATAGCCTTGCCGAGCACGGCGTATGTGCTCGTCCGTAATGTCGAATTCGGTGTGATCGCACGCATCCATCAGACGCTGCGAGTGCGGATCCTGCCGGTCATAGGGAATGGCCGGTACGCTCGGATCGAGGGCCTCGCAGCCCTCGTAGAGATCCCAGTATTTCCGCCGCGCGACGTAAGGGTCGTGCGGATGGGTGAAACTGACCGTCAGACACCACGGCCGCTCGTCATGGCCGCGCGAGAGATCGTAGAGGCGGCGCGTCGCGTTGTAAGCCACCTCGTCGTCATACTCCATCTGGTTGGTGATCTCGGCAACACCGGCACCCGTGACAGATCCGAGATTGTGGTACCACCAGTCGATACGCTCGCCGGGCTTGCGATAGTCAGGCGTCCAGCCGAAATCGGCGGGGTAAATGTCGGTCGTCAGCCGCTCTTCAAAACCGTGCAACTGATCAGGCCCGACAAAGTGCATCTTGCCGGAAAGGCTGGTCTGATAGCCGGCCGCCCGCAGGTGATGGGCGAAGGTCGGAATGTCGGAAGCGAACTCTGCCGCATTGTCATAGACGCGCGTCCGGCTCGGCAATTGCCCCGACATGAAGGAGGCGCGCGCCGGCGCACAGAGCGGGCTTGCGGTGTAGGTATTGGCGAAGCGCACGGAGCGCTTCGCCAGATTTGCCAGATTGGGCGCATGCAGGAAATCGGCGGGACCGTCCGGAAAGAAGGTCCCGTTGAACTGATCCACCATCAGGATCAGAATGTTGGGGCGTGATGTCACTGGTTTCAGACCTCAGAGACCGAGAGCCGACTTGACCGCCGCATCGCCCGGCTGTCCATCCAGCGTGGTCACGCCCTTCAGCCAGCTGTCGAGCACGCCCGGATTGGCCTTCAGCCATGCAGAGGCGGCCTCCTTGGAGTCCTTGCCGCCGAGGACTTCGCCCATCAGCACGTTTTCCATGGAGACGTCGAAGGTCATCTGCTTGAAGAGCGCCGCAGCATTCGGGCAGGTTTCGCTCCAGCCGGTCCGCCCCAGAGTATAGACTTCAGCACCACCGAGATTCGGGCCGAAATAGGCGTCGCCGCCGGAGAGATAGGTGAGCGGGAAGCGCTCGTTCATCGGATGCGGCGCCCAGGCGAGGAAGACGACTCCCTTGCCTTCCTTCGTCGCCCGCTCGACTTGAGCCAGCATCGCCTGTTCACCCGATTCGACCAGTTCCCAGCCCTTGAGACCGAATTCGCCGGCATCGATCATCTTCTGGATATTCGCGTTCGCCGGTGCGCCGGGCTCGATGCCGTAGATCTTGCTTTCGAATTCATCCGGGTTCTTGCCGAGATCGGCGAAGTCCTTGATGCCCTTCTCGGCCGTCGCGGTCGGGACGGCGAGCGTGAATTTCGCACCTTCGAGGTTCTTTGCCAGGACTTCGATGGCCTTGGCCCCGTTCAGATCGTCGATAAAGGCTTGCTGTGCCGGCATCCAGTTGCCGAGGAAAACGTCGATCTCGCCGTTCTTCATCGACTGGTAGCCGATCGGCACCGAGAGCGTCTTGACGTCAGGCTGATAGCCCAGAGCATCGAGAACGACCGAAGCGACGCCGTTGGTTGCGGTGATGTCAGTCCAGCCTGGATCAGAAAGGCGAACGACCTTGCAGCTTTCCGCATCTGCGGCTGCTGCGGTCGTGGCGAGGAGCATCAGGGCGAGGCCGGCAAGGCCGCCAAGACTCGTGCGATGGTTCAATGTCGTGCGCATAGTGGTTCCCTCTTTTTGTGGTATTGTCTGCCGTTATTGAAGAGGCGCGGCACTTGCCTGTGAAGCAGGAGATTTTTGATGTTTGGCATAAGTGAGATTGATGTCTGAGCCCCTGGTTGACTTGGCCTGGATGCGCCTGCTCGTGGAAGTCGGCCGGAAGGGCTCGCTATCCGCTGCCGCCGAGGCGCTCGGTTTGTCTCAACCGGCTGTCAGCTATCAGATCCGCCTCCTGGAGCAGCGGTTTGGTCTCCCGCTCCTGCACCGGCTGCATCGCGGCGTCCGGTTTACGGAGGAGGGGCGGCGGCTGCTCGCAATCGCAGAGCGGACGGTGTCCGAAGTCGACGCCTTGCAGCGCAGCCTGCGTGCGGCGCGACGCCGCCCGACTGTTCGACTGGCCACAGACTATGCCTTCTCCAGCCTCTGGCTCATCCCGCGCATGCACGCCTTCCGGCAGAGCCATCCGGACATCGATCTTCAGATTGTCGCCACCCAGCGTCTCGGTCATCATTGGCGCGAGGACGCCGATCTGGCCGTCGCATTTGGAATCGGCAGCGAATTCGGCACTGGTCCGCGATTGCTCATGCCGGAGCGCGTTGTTCCGGTCTGCATGCCATCGCTGGCTCCCGGTCTCTCCACCGGGTCCGAGATGCTCATCCAGCAGGGACCCTTGATCCATCTCGAAGCCGAAAACATTTCCCCCTGGCTCGACTGGTCCTCATACCTGTCCAGGCGGCAACTCGGCGGATTCTCCCCGGACCGTTCGGGCGACCTTCGTTTGAACACTTATGCGCTCGTGGTGCAGGCCGCGATGGCGGGGCAGGGCGTGGCACTTGGATGGCTGGGGATCATCGACCATCTGCTGGAGGCCAATTTGCTGGTGATGGCCGGTGAGATTGTGTCGGTACCCGAGCGCGGTTACTGGCTTGTGCCCGGCTCTGATAGTGAGGCTGTCCAATCGCTTGCTTCATGGTTGATAGATCAGGCTGCGGTTTCAAATATAGAGCGCGGCGTGAAGTGAGCGGTGAGAGAAATTGCAGCATCGCTCAATTTGAGTAATTCAATAAATACTAATGTTTAACCATTGCATTGCATCATCCTCTTGACGCTATGGTTGCGGAACCGGGGCTTCCGCAGGGCGAATGCTGGGGATCGAAATGCGACTTACGGATGTTTCTGTAACCTGGCGCCTCGCGGTGGCACTTGCCATCCCGCTGCTGGCGCTGGCCGGTTTGGCCTATGTCGAAATCAACACCACGTTTACGGCCTATCAGCATGCGCGCCATCTCGGCGTTGTGAGCGCTGACCTCGGCGTGATCGGCGATTTCGTCCACGCGCTCCAGAGCGAGCGCGCCGAAGCGGTCGGATTGCTTGCTGCAAAGGGCGAAGCTCATCGTGCGGAACTGGACGCAAGCAGGCAGCAGGCCGCTCCGGCGCTGGCACGCATGGATCAGGTCCTTGCGGACATGAAGGCGGAAGGCGATGCGACCCTGATCCGCCACGAGGAGGAACTGGCCGCCGTTCTGGCAAAGTTGCCGCAAATGCGTGCCGACACGGATGCGCTGAAGATCGCACCGCAGGAGGCATTCATCTTCTACACCGATCTCGTCCACCGGCTGATGAACGTGTCGAGGGAGTTTTCGTTGATCGCGGGGTCCAGGGGTGTCGTCGGCAAGATGATGGCCTACAACCTTCTTATGAATGCCAAGGAGGTGGCCGGTCAGGAGCGCAACCTGGGACACACCTTCATAGCGGAAGGCAGGTTCGACGAGGCGCACTATCTCGATTTCGTCGGCATGTTCGGTTCGCAGAAATCCCTAATCGACCAATATCTCGAACTCCTGCCTGACGAGGAGCGTGAACACTATCGGGAATCGCTGCATACTTCCGACTCGGAGATGGTGGAGAACATTCGGTCGAAGATGATGGTCGGCGGTCTGGCTGCGGACCTCAGCTCCCTCGATGACCGGGAGTGGTTGGAGCGCTCGGCGCGCCGGATCGAGCGCTTGAAGGAGCTGGAAAACGAGACCTTGGGCACCATCGTGGTCGATGCCGGTATGATGGCCGAAGAGGAGTATCAGCACCTGCTGCGGGTTGCCGGCGTCACCAGCACCGTACTCACCTTCGCCTGCTTCTTTGCGATCTCCCTGTCCTTGACCGTCGTTCGCCCCCTTCGCAAGCTCACACGGACGATGCACGATCTTGCGGCCGGCCAGATCGAGGTCGATCTGCTCCAGTCGGAAAGCAAGGATGAGATCGGTCAGATGGGCGGCGCGGTGCGCCAGTACATTGCGCTTGCCAAGGCGCGCATGCTCAAGGAACGCGAGGACCAGGAGGAAGCCGAGCGGATCAAGAGAGCCGCAGAGCAGGCTGCCGAGCGCGAAAGGGCCGAGCGGGCGGCTGAGATCGCCGATGCCGTGGAGCAACTCGCAAGGGGTCTCGATGCCCTCTCGTCCGGTGATATCGGTTTCCGCCTGACGCGAGCCTTCGCGCCGTCGCTCGATCCCCTGCGCACCAGCTTCAATGGCTCCATGGAGCGCCTCTGCGGCGTCATGTCGACGATCAGGCTCAGCACCGGCCAGCTGCATGGCGGCTCTCAGGAGTTGCAACTCGCTGCCGATGACCTCGCCCGTCGCACCGAGCGCCAGGCGGCGGCACTGGAGGAGGCCTCCGCCTCCATCACCGAGATCACGGCGGCCATGAGCAGTGCCACGCAGAGAGCCGAGGAAGCGGGACTGCTCGTGCGTGAGGCTACGGCGACCACCCAGAAATCCGGTGCCGTTGTCTCGGATACCGTCAAGGCGATGCACCATATCGAGCAGTCTTCCGGCCAGATCGGCCAGATCATCAGCGTGATCGACGAGATCGCCTTCCAGACGAATCTCCTTGCGCTGAATGCCGGGGTCGAGGCGGCACGAGCGGGTGAGAGCGGACGCGGCTTCGCTGTCGTCGCCCAGGAGGTGCGCGAGCTTGCCCAACGCTCGGCGACGGCCGCGCGCGAGATCAAGGCATTGATCAATCGTTCGGCGCAGGAGGTCGAAGCCGGCGTTCGTCTCGTTCACGAAACGGGCGATACATTGCGAGGCATCGAAGAGCATGTGATGAAGATCAACGAGCGGGTCAGCGCGATCGCCGCCGCCGCAAGGCAGCAGTCGGCGGCGTTGGCCGAGATAAGCCAGGCCGTCAGCCAGATGGATCAGGTAACCCAGCAGAATGCGGCCATGGTCGAAGAGGCGAGTGCAGCGACGTCGAGTGTGGCGACGGAAGCCGACAGGCTCAACGCACAGGTTGCGCTGTTCAAGTTGCCGCTGCACGAGCACGGTGCGCGTGGCCGGGAGGCCGCCTGACAAAGCGGCCGGCGCCTGTCAAAGCAGGTTGGCGAGACGGCAGAACTCCTCGACGCTGAGCGTTTCCGCCCGGCGTTGGGGATCGATCTCTGCGCGGCCGAGCAGCGCTTCCCCGCCGATGGGCTTGAGGCTCTGCCGCAGCATTTTGCGCCTCTGACCGAAGGCCGCCAGCGTGACCTTCTCAAGCTTGTCCGGATCGCAGGGAAGCGGCTTTTCGATCGGGACCAGATGAACCACGGTCGATGTCACCTTCGGCGGCGGCGTGAAGGCCTGCGGCGGGATGTCGAAGGCCATATGGGCCTCCGTACGCCAGCCGCAAAGCACGCCCAGCCGGCCATAGTGGTTGTCGTCCTCGCGAGCGACGATCCGCTGTCCGACCTCTCTCTGGAACATCAGCGTCAGGGATTGCCAGAACGGCGGCCATTGCCGCGGCAGGAGCCAGTTGACCAGGAGTTGGGTGCCGACATTGTAAGGGAGGTTTGCGATGATCTTGACCGGCTCGCCCTTGGCGAGGGCCTCGAAGTCGGTCTTCAGCGCATCTCCCTCGATCACCTCCAGGCGACCTGGGTAGTGATCGGCGATTTCCTGGAGCGCGGGCAGGCAGCGGGCATCGCGCTCGATGGCGATGACCTTCTTTGCGCCAAGTGCAAGGATGGCCCGCGTCAGCCCGCCCGGACCGGGGCCGACCTCGATGACCGTTGCCCCTTCGAGCGAGCCGGCTGTGCGCGCCACCTTCTGGGTGAGGTTGAGATCGAGGAGAAAGTTCTGGCCGAGCGCCTTCTTGGCGTCGAGACCGTGGCGCGCGATCACCTCGCGCAGCGGAGGCAGTCCGTCGAGTGCGGCCATCAGCGGGAAGTGTCCTGTGCGAAGCTCATTCTGTCGGCCATCTCCAGCGCGGCAACCAGGCTCGTCTCCTTGGCAAACCCGCTGCCGGCCAGGCCAAAGGCCGTTCCATGGTCGGGCGAGGTGCGGATGAAGGGCAGGCCGAGCGTGACATTGACGCTGTCATCGAAGCCGAGTGCCTTCGCCGGGATGAGCGCCTGATCGTGGTACATGCAGATGGCCACGTCGTAGCGGGTCCGCGCATCGCCATGGAACATGGTATCAGCGGGGAGGGGCCCGAAGGCATCGATGCCGTCGTCGCGCAGCTGCCGGATTGCGGGGTGGATGATCGCATCATCCTCCTGCCCGATCGCGCCACCTTCACCGGCATGCGGATTGAGACCCGCGACCGCGAGCCGGGGCGAGGGAAGGCCGAAGCGCGACTTCATATCCTGGGCGACCACCCGGCATGTCTCGATAATGAGGGCCTCGGTGAGGGTGCCGGAGACGTCCTTGAGCGGGATGTGGATCGTAACCGGTACGGCACGCAGCTTGGGCCCGGCCAGCATCATGACCGGCATGCGGGTCTCGCCAGTGGCCTTGGATGCGAGATCGGCGAGAAACTCCGTGTGCCCCGGAAAGCCGAACCCGGCTTCGTAGAGCACCGATTTCGCGATCGGATTGGTCACGACCGCACGGACGTCACCGGAGAGGCAAAGGGAAACGGCAGTTTCGATCGCTGCGATCGTGCCGCGGGCATTGGATACGTGTGGCTTGCCTGCGAGCACATCGACGCCGGTTGCTATGGGAAGCACCGGAAGCGCGCGTTGAAACATCTGCGAGGCATGCGTCGCATCGGTCTCGACGATTGGAACGTCGAGATCCAGTTGTCGGGCACGCACATGCAGGACGGCCGGGTCACCGATGTAGAGAAAAGCCGGAAGCGCTCTTTCGTCGCGCCGCAGCCAGGCTTGCAGTGCGATGTCTGGACCTATGCCGGCCGGGTCACCCTGGCTGAGCGCGAGCGGAAGGACGCCATCATTCATGGATCGGCCTTTCGCCGTTCATTGCATTACGATCTGGGCCTTCGAGCGCAGTTCTTCCATGTATTTCGTAGCGTTCGGGTTGTCGCCGCCCTCTTGTTCCTTGCCGATGTCCTCGGCCCGGAAGACGACCTCCGCTGCAACGTCGTCGGAGACCTGGCGCTGATTGCAGATCGCGATATATTCCACGCCACGATCGGTGACGCGCGTTGCCGTCGTCCCGTCCTTGGCCTTCTCGATCAGCGGCTTCCATTCCGGCGGCAGTTCGGGCTCCATGACGCGGCCCAGATTGCGGATCGATACGTCGATATAGTTCTTGGCAAATTCCATCGCCTGATCACAGCCGGGGAAGGATGAACGCGACTTCTCGGCTTCCGCCTTGCGCTTGCCCACGCTGCCCTTCTTCGAGGCCGGAACGACGAACACGACCTGTTTGAGGAAGTACTCGGTCGTGACCGGCTTCTGCTTGTTCTCCAGCAATCGCGTTATCAGATCCTGGTTCGACAGGCGTCCGCGCGAGCCGGCACCGTAGCGGGCATTGACGAGGCGAGGCCAGCTCATCGAGACCGCGATGAACGCCTTGAAATGGGCTGCTCCGACACCAGCCTGATCGAGAACGGAATTCAGCTGCGAGATGGACATCTTGTTGGACGAGGCGAAACGCTCGAACGAAGCATCGACCTCCGCGGTGCTCACCGACAGGCCGACCCGGGCAATTTCCTGGCGCTTCAGCGCCTCGTCAATCAGTTCTTCCTTGGCGATCTTTTGCAGATTGCCGCTGCGGCGCTGGAGGCGCAGGAATGCTGCACGCCGCGAGACGTCTCCGCTTGTAATCGCGGTCTTGTTGACCACGGCCACCACGGATGTTGCGGCCTGTGCTGGCGCGATCATAGGGGTTGGGCTCACGCTGAGGGACAGCGCGATGACGCCGGCAAGCAGGAAGCTGGTGCCCTTTGTCGCGGTGGCCATCTCTAATCCTTTCTCCGGAGGATGCGGCATCGCCCGGACGTTCGTCTATCAACGGATCTTAAAACTGCCGCACGGATTGCACAATCCGTGCGGCGAAACAATGACGTCCGCCGAAGAGGCGACGAATCACTAGAACGAATTATCGCTCAGGTTGATCTCGCCAAGGGTCCGGAAGACAAGCTTGCCGCCAATCGTCCAGTCGTTCGCGGTCTCGGCATTCGGGTCATACTTGTCCGAATAGCCGATCGAGAAGACGGTGCACTCGTCGGCGTAGGATATGCCGACACTCCGACGGTTGAAGGAGTTGGCGTCTATATCGTAGTTGACCGAACCGAAGACGGACCAGTTCTGTGTGACCTTGACGGTCGAAGAACTGCTGATCGTCTGGTTGTCCTCGCTGAACGAGTAGTCAGGCCGTGCATCGACCTGCGTGAAGGTCAGGCTCGTTTCGAACCGCTCCTGCGCATAGGTCGCGTTGAGGTCGGTGCGGCGAACGTCGAGTGTCTTCTCGTCGAGGCGGACACCGGCGCTGAGCGACAGACCCACAGGCAGTTCGAAACCGGCCGAGGCAACGAAATCCGAGACATCGGTCTCCAGACCCGAATCAGACCCGACAGCGAGCAGGTCGTCCGTTGCGTAGGAGTTCAGACCCGCCAGATGATAGGACTGGCCGAAGACCGCGCGAACACCGACGCCGTTGTCGAAGCTGCCGGTATATCGCATGCCGACATTCGCCCGCGTGCCACCCTCGACCCGATCGAAGCCCGAGAACTTGTTGCGCGAGAACAGGTTGCTCGCGTCGAAGACAAGGCTCTGCGCGTCTTCGTTCGGCAACTGGCCGGCAAGATCCTCATCGTTGCGCGCATAGATCTGTGCAATCGGCTCGATGATGTGGGTGCTGTTGTCCGTAGTGATCAGCCAGGGATACCGTGCCTCGATCCCGGCAGTCAGGAGATACCGTGCCGGTGCGTCGTTTGAGGTGTAGCCACCGGAGTAGGTTTCGGGCTCGTCCATCGCCAGACCGTAGACATCGCCGCGTGCCGCAAGCAACGGAGTGATCTGCAGACCGCCCGGGCCGTCGAATGTGCGTTCCCATTCGAATTCGCCGGTCAGGCGGTTCATGTTGCCCTTGAGTCCGCGATAGAGGTCGTTCACACCATCGCCGTTCATGTCTGCCATTTCGCTGGAAAAGCGCGACAAGGACGTGAAGTTCAGCGTGCCCGACAGCTGGCCACCGGCAACGAGCTCGGGAGCGTAGTAGCTGTAATCGATGACAGGCAGGACGGTCGCCTGTTTCTTCTCGGCGGTATTGTCGACATCCGCGTCCTGAACATCGAAATAGTAGCTGCGCATGTCGAAGAAATTGCGCTCGCCGACGCCAGTCAGATAGACGACATTGGTATTCGTCGAGCTGTTGAGGCCGTCCACACCATAGGTGCGGGCGAAGTTGTTGTCGGTCTGGAACATGACGTCCCAGCCGAAGGCCCAGCGTGGATTGATCTTGAAGTCGCCCTTGGAGGCAACGAGCCCACGGAAATCGCGATCGGCGTCACTGGTACCCGCCGTGAATTCGTCGGTGTTCATCTGGCTGATGCCGGCGAAGCGAAGATTGGCCTGCCCGCGCTCGAAACGCTGACGCAGCTCCGCTTCCAGCAGCACGCCCTGGTTGGTGAAACCAGTGGTCGTCACGGTCGCATCGCGATCCGGTGCGATCGCGATGTAATAGGGAACGGAGATGCCGAAGCCGATGTTCTCGCCCGAACGGAATTCCGGAAACAGGAAGCCGGACTTGCGCTTTACCGTGTTGTCCGGCACCTCAATGAACGGAAGCGTCGCGATCGAATGCCCGAACAGCTCGAAGCGAGCCTTTTCGAGGCGGACAGTCTTCTTCTTGCCGTCCTGGACAACCCGCTCCGCCTTCACCTGCCAGATCGGCGGGCGCGACGGATTCTCGGCGCAGGGAAGGCAGGCCGTGTAGACGCCCTTGTGCAGGATCATCTGGGTGCCGCCGACACGCTCGGCGCTCTCTGCGACCAGACGAGTGTTGTCCGTGGTCTCCAGACGCAGCGCCCGCAGGAAGCCATCCGAGAAGTTGTCGGTGACATCGAGTGATTCCGCATAAATGCGGTTGCCGGTCGGTTCCACAAGTTCGATGTTGCCGGCCGCCGTGACGCGGCCCGTCTTCTGATCGTAGACGACCTGTCGGGCGACCATCTGGTAGCCCGCATAATTTATCTGCACCGCGCCGTTGGCGACAACGCGCTCGGCATCCCGGTCATAAACGAGTTCATTGGCTGCGAGGAGCAGCTTCGCGTCATCAGGGAGTTGACCCGCCGTCGTCGCTGAGTCCGGCAGGCTCTGCGCATGCACGAGAGACGCAGTGAGCGGCAAAGCGCACACAGCGACACTGGTCAGCAGGGCTACTGAGAGCCTCCTGATATTCCCGCGGTCTTTTACCGCCACTAACCATCCTCCTTGTGAAGCAGAATCGTTGCCCCCAATGCCATCGCTACGACAACTGGGACCCAGGCCGCAACATATGGCGGCATGACGCCGCTGCTTCCGAATGCCCTGACGAGCACTGTCACAACATAAAGCACGAAGCCTGACAAGATTCCACCGAGAATCACGGTACGTGACTGGTTGATACGGCTGAATTTGAGCGACACGGTGCCTGCAATCAGTGTCATCGCCACCATCAGGAATGGCAGGGAAAGCAGCGAGTGAAGCTGTGTTTCCAGGGCGTGCGGCGCAATGCCGAACGACCGGGCAACTTCAATTTTCTGAAAAAGATCATAAAAAGCAACGCTCTCTGGCTTGGCCAGGCGCTGCTGCACGAATTCCTCGTTGAGATTGGTCGCGACTCGTGTGTCGGCAAGCCGCGTCTGGATCTCGCCGGGACGTGTCTCCAGCACGTCGGTAAGCATCCAGTAACCATCTTTCAACTTCGCTGTGCGCGCATCCTGGCGCAGCACAATGCGACCGTCCTTGTCGAAGTGCAGAAGAACCGCATCCACGAGCAAGGTTCCGTCCTCCAGAACGGCACGGGCACCCAGGGCCACGTCGTTGTCGCCACTCGACTGGCGCAGCCACGGAATCGGTGCAGGTTTGTTGCTTCCTGCCGTCTCGCGCCACTGCGTCTCGATCTCCGTGCCCTGGCGTTGTCCCCAGGCCGCTAGCGGATTGATGACCAGTGTCGTCGTCATGCCCAGCAGCGTTGCGCCGATGATGAATGGTGCCATGAACTGCCAGACCGAAATGCCAGCCGCCCGGGCGACCACCAGCTCCGACTTGCGGTTGAGCGCGATCAGCGTGGCCATGCCGACAAAGAGACCGATGAATGGGACCGTCTGTTGTAGGATGAGCGGCAGGCGCAGCGCGGTCAGATAGAGAACGCCCGGAACCGAGTAGCCCGGGAGGCTTGCATAGCGCCCGGAGGTCTCCGTGAAGTCGATGAGATAGGTGATGGAAATCACGCCGAGGAAGAACCACAATGCGGTCAGCATGTAACGGCGGAAGAAATAGAGCCCCAGCGTCCAGATCATGCGGCACCTCCGGTCCCGGTGCCCAATCGCTTCTGTGTCGCGGTCGTCGCTGCCTGTATCAGTTTGGCCAGGGCCTTGGGCAGCGCCGGCCTGCGATTCGTGGCGAGCATGAACAGGGCGAGGCCGCCGCTCGCCAGGGGCAGGATGTATTGCAACGGGATGTATGCGCTGGAGGTTTCCGCCAGGGATGTCACGTAGTTTGAACCCCAGAAGATCGAGAGCGCCAGGATGAGTGCGGAGGCCATGGGATGCAGCCGCGCCTCGCGATGCGACCGTGCGTCACCACAGATCATCAGACTGATGATTGCAAAGACCAGCGGAAAGAGGGAGGCGCTGATGCGGCGATGCAGTTCCGCGCTGAAATCGTTCGGGTGGCTGAGGAACCGCTTGTCCAGCGGATCCGGGTCCATGAGGTAGAACAGGTCCCGATCCTTGGCGCCAAATCGCGCCTGGCCCCGTTCCTCGGACAGATCGGAAAGGTCGAAGGCATAACGGTCGAAGCGGATGACGGTCACGTCGCCCGTCGGCGATTTCCGTTGCACCTCTCCGTCCTGCATCACCAGCGCCTTGCCGTTTTCCTCGACGGCGCCTTCCCGGGCGTAATAGATGAGCTCGGAAGCGGGATCACGCGAGTCGGCGACGAGCAGGCCCTTCATCTTGCGACCGGCCTGACGTTCGGAGATCTGCACGTAAAGCCCGGGTTCGATCTGTCGGAAGGTCTTTTCCTCGATCACAGAAGAGAGAAGGTCCGCATAGGCCGTGGCGATCATCGTCCGGACATTGACGCGCATTGCCGGCTCGACGAAGCCCATCATCAGGAAGGAAAACAGGCTGAGGCCGGCGGCAAGCAGGATCAGCGGGCGCTGTATGGTACGGCGCGGCGCTCCTGCGGCATCAATGACCGCCAGTTCCGAATCGTTGTTCATCGTCGTCAGCGTCTGGGTGATGCCGATCACGAGCGCGAAGGGCAATACCGTGGAGACGATGGTCGGCAGGATCATCGTCGCCAGCACCATGAAGGAGCCGACTGACTGTCCGCTGTCGGTCACCAGATTGATACGCTGCAATACCTGCGTGGTCCAGATGATCGCCAGCACCGGCAGCAGTGCTGTCAGGAACATCAGGACGACCCGTCGCAGAATGTATTGTTCGAGTATCTTCATAGAGTTCCCTTGCAGACGCGACACGCGGACGTCGCGCCGAGGATCGGCTTTCTCTACGATGGTTACGGCGATTTGGCGACCGGCCCTCGGTATTTTCCCCGGCTTCGTGAAACCATTTTCTGGCCCACCGCGATAAATCGGACACGCTCGCCACGCCCTGTCGCAATCGGGGGATTGGCTGGCAAATGAATGGTCAAAGTCTTGCCATCGTTTGTGAAAAGACCATGATCCCCTGCAGATCTCCTTTTCATGCCCATTCAAGGTGCCGTTCATGTCGCTGAAACTCTCAATTGCCTTCGCCAAGTCCCATGCCGCAACCGGAGGTCTTGCCATCCTGTTGAAGACGTCCGGGGCTGACCAGCCGGCTGGAGTGTCCGAGGTGGATCCGGCCGGGATCTATGCGCGCGCCGCCAAGGTCGGCAAGTTCACCGGCAAGGCACTGTCGACCCTCGACATTGTCGCGCCCCACGGCTCGCCGCTGGATCGGATCGTCGTCCTCGGGCTCGGCAAGGGGGAGGCCCTGGAGACCCATGACTGGCTCAAGGCCGGCGGAGCAGCGACCGCAGCCCTGAAGGGCGCCGAGACAGTCGCCGTCTATCTCGACGTGCCAGGTCTCGAAGTGTCGCCGAAGGCCGCCGCCGATCTGGCGCTCGGCATGCTGCTTCGCGCCTACAAGTTCGACACCTACAAGACGAAGAAAAAGGCGGATGACGAGGACGAGAAGGCCGACAAGACGATCAAGATCACGATCGTGACCGCCAATGCCACCGCTGCAAAGAAGGCCTTTGCCGAGGCGCAGGCGATCGCCGACGGGGTGATCCTTGCCCGCAATCTGGTCAACGAGCCTGCGAATGTGCTCGGGCCTCTCGAGTTCGCCGCCAAGGCGAAGGAGCTCGAAAAGCTCGGTGTCGAAGTCGAGATCCTGACCGAGAAGGAGATGAAGAAGCTTGGCATGGGCGCGCTTCTGGGTGTCGCCCAGGGCTCGGTGCGTCCGCCGCGCCTCGTCGTCATGCAGTGGAAGGGCGGCAAGTCGAAGGACAAGCCGGTCGCCTTCATCGGCAAGGGCGTCGTGTTCGACACCGGTGGCATCTCGATCAAGCCTGCCGGTGGCATGGAAGACATGAAGGGTGACATGGGAGGTGCTGCCGCCGTTGCCGGCCTGATGCATGTGCTGGCTGCCCGTAAGGCGAAGCTGAACGCCATCGGCATCCTCGGGCTCGTTGAAAACATGCCCGACGGCAACGCCCAGCGCCCCGGCGATATCGTGACCTCAATGTCTGGCCAGACGATCGAGGTTATCAACACGGATGCCGAAGGCCGCCTGGTGCTCTGTGATGCCCTCTGGTATTGCAACGACCGCTTCCAGCCTGCTTTCATGATCAATCTCGCCACGCTGACGGGAGCAATCGGCGTCGCCCTCGGCAACCTGCATGCGGGCCTGTTCTCCAATGATGACGACCTTTCGGAGAAGCTTCTTTCCGCAGGCCTGACGACCAACGAACGCCTGTGGCGTATGCCGCTCGGCAAGGACTACGACAAGCTGATCGACTCAAAGTTTGCCGACATGAAGAACACCGGGGGGCGCCAGGCCGGCTCGATCACTGCAGCGCAGTTCCTCAAGCGCTTCGTCAAGGACACACCCTGGGCGCATCTCGATATCGCGGGAACTGCCATGGGTTCGCCGAATGACGAGATCAACCAGTCCTGGGGCTCTGGCTACGGCGTGCGGCTGCTCGACGAGCTCGTCCGCGCCTATTACGAAGCCGAATGAGGGTGACCGCGTCCTTGGCCGATGTGCTCTTCTACCATCTGACGGAATCGAAGCTGGAGGACGCCCTTCCGCCGCTTCTGGAGAAGAGTGTCGAGCGCGGCTGGCGTGTCGCGGTCCAGACCCGCGATCCGGAGCGGCGCGATACCCTCGACGCGCATCTCTGGACCTACCGCGAAGAGAGCTTTCTGCCGCATGGCACCGAGGACGGTGCCTCTCCCGACCGCCAGCCGGTTCTGCTGACCACAAGCAAGGACAACATCAATCAGGCGAGTGTCCGCTTTCTGGTCGACGGCGCCGAGCCGCCTGCGGATCTCGCCTATGACCGCGTGGTCTTTGTCTTCGACGGTTTTGATGCCGAGCAGCTCGATGGGGCCCGGTCGCAGTGGAAACGGTTGAAGGGCGAAGGCCATAGTCTGACCTATTGGCAGCAATCACCGGAAGGTCGCTGGGAAAAGAAGGCCTGAGACCGGACAGGTTCCAAAATGCAGATGGGCCGCCCGGAGGCGGCCCGTTGCCGTTTGAGGGAGAGGGCGGTCAGCGCGCGCCGACAGTGCGTCTCGCCTTGTGCCCACCGCTATCGTTCGCCGCTGGCAGCGACGACCGCACACCGGACGAACCCGCTTCGATCTTGAAGTGGCTGATCAGCCGCGCGAGATTGACAGCATCGTCGGCCAGCCGGTTTGTGCTCGCCGTCGTTTCCTCCACCATGGCTGCATTCCGCTGGGTGAACTGATCCATCTGCCCGACGGCGGTGTTGACCTCGTGCAATTTGTGGGACTGCTCCTTGGCCGCTGCCGCGATCTGGTGAACCGACTGGTTGATATGCATGACATGGTCACGGATGCGCGACAGCGCATCGCCGGTCGCGGTCACCAGCCGTACGCCGATTCCGACCTCTTCGCCGGATTTGGTGATGAGCGACTTGATGTCTTTTGCGGCACCGGCGGACCGCTGCGCAAGCTCCCGCACTTCCTGGGCAACGACGGCAAATCCCTTGCCGGCTTCGCCGGCACGGGCGGCTTCGACACCGGCATTGAGCGCCAGAAGATTGGTCTGGAAGGCGATCTCGTCGATCACGTTGATGATCTGGCCGATCTCGCCCGAGGCTTGCTCGATGCGACCCATGGCGGCAACCGCATCACCAACCACGGAGCTTGATTCCTCCGTGCTGCGCCGGGCTTCGTCCACCATACGGGTGGCCTGAAGCGCCGTGTCGGTCGATTGGCGAACCGCAGTCGTGATCTCCTCAAGCGCCGACGAAGTCTGCTCGAGGGCCGCTGCCTGCTGTTCGGTGCGCTTGGCAAGATCATCCGAGGCATAACGCAGTTCGCCGGATCCGGAGCGAATCTGGTCGATCGAAGTGCGAACCTCCGCCACCACGGTGCGCAGCACCTGCATGGTGCCGTTTACATTGCCCTGCAGTTCCGCAAAGGCGCCGTTGAACTGGCCCTGCATGGCTTCTGTGAGATCCCCCTCGGAGAGGCCGGCGATGACCCGCCGCGTTTCGGCAAGTCCCGCATCGATCGAACGAACGAGCTCGTTCATCGAGGTTGCGAAGGCATTGAGATCCGGGAACTCGAAGTCACGGTCGATGCGCTGGGTGAAGTCGCCGGCAATGGCTGCAGCGCAGACCTCGCCGATGCTCTGTTGCAGCTCGTCGCAGCGCTGCTTCATCCGGTGCTCCTGGGCGTTCATCTCCCGCACCCTGAGACCATTCTGCTTAAAGACGTCGACGGCCCGGGCCATGTCGCCGATTTCATTTCTGCGGTCGAGATAGGCAATCTCCACGTCGAACTCGTTGCGGGAGAGGCGTCCCATGACCCGCGTCATGCGCTCGATCGGCTTGGTGACGTCGCGGGCAACGAACAACATGGCGGCAATGCCGGCCATCGCACCGACGATCAGGACGGCGATATTGCTCATCAGCGCGAAGCGGAATTCGCTGGCACTGTCTTCGAACATGGCTTCGGCTGCCGCGACATTGGCGTCGCGGAACGTATCCGCATGGCCGTCCATCTCGTCATAGGCGACGACCATCTCACCGGTGAGCAGAGCGGCTGCAGCGGCCTTGTCGCCCGCACGAGAGAGTTCGATCATGCGCTCGCCGGCGACCAGATACCGTTCGGCACTCGCCTTGAAACCGTCAAAAGCCGGGCGTTCCTCCGGCAGCGTGATCATGGCTTCGTAGCGTGCCATTCGGTCCCGGAGCTTTTCGACTTCCCGGGCGACGGCTGCGTCGGCCGCAGCAAGAGTGTCCGGTGTCGTGCTCAGAATGTGGCGGGTCTGCAGGGCACGCAGGTTTGCGATGGAAATGTTCAGCCGGTTGGTGATGTCCACGACCGGCACCGAACCCTGGGCCAGCTTCTGGACGTTGGAAAAGACGCCGTTCATCGACATCAGTGCGAAGGCGCCTTGGAGGACAAGCAAAAGCAGCAGAAGCGACAGTGCTCCCACGAGGGATGCTTTGATCGAGAGCGTGGTTTTCGTCATTTTCGCTATCATTTCTCGAACTCGCCAGCGCCATCATGACATTTCGCGAAACGGAACCAACCGCAGACTACATCGCTGCGGCGACATACGGCGTCTTCGCACGTCCTCCGGCGTGCAAAGCTTCGCCATCCTCCATAGCGGTGCCGGAAGGGGGTACTGAATGCGGCAAGCCGCATGCCTGGGGTTGAAACAGGTTATCCGAATTAATGAATATACTCGGGAAAGATACTTAAATATTTCCTAAAGTTCTAGCATTGGTCATGAATTGACCGTTGGTACACGGTATGGTGTACCACAGTTATCGCTAGGTTACTTTTTAGCTGCGAGCTTTGATGGTTGCACGCAAACGTTTGCGTGAACAGCGGGCGTCGTTCTGTGAGCGCGAGGAATCACCCCGCCATGCCCTCTTCGTATTCAGCAGAGAGCTCCAGCCACTGTTCTTCGGCCGCCGAGAGCTTGGCGGCAGCTTCGCCGCGCTGCTTTGCTTTTTCCGCAGCCTTGGCCGGTGCCTTCTCATACAGCGCGGGATCGGCGAGTTCCTTGTCGAGCGCCTGAATCAAAGTCTCCAGCTTCTTCGTCAAAGCCTCGACTTCGTTGATCTTTTTCTTCAGTGGCGCAAGGCTCGCGCGTTTGTCGGCCGCGGCCTTGCGTTGCTCGGCCTTGTTGACGGTGTCAGCACCGCTGTCACCCTTGTCCTTCTCCGCCGGCTTCTTGCCTGAGGCGATGATCAGCGAACGGTACTCTTCCATGTCGCCGTCGAAGCTGGTCACCGTCCCGTTGTTGACGAGCCACAAGCGGTCGACCGTCGCCTCGATCAGGTGGCGATCGTGGGAAATCAGGATGACGGCGCCCTCGTAGTCATTGAGTGCTTCGATCAGTGCCTTGCGGCTGTCGATGTCGAGATGGTTGGTCGGTTCGTCGAGGATCAAGAGGTTCGGTGCGTGGAAGGCCGCGAGCCCCATCAACAGGCGGGCCTTTTCGCCGCCTGAGAGATCCTTTGCTGCCGTCTCCATCTTCTCGGTCGCAAGCCCCATCTGGGCGACACGGGCGCGCACCTTGGCTTCCGGTTCTAGCGGCATGAGCCGGCGCACATGGTCGACGGGGCTTTCGTTCGGGATCAGGTCGTCGAGCTGGTGCTGGGCGAAGAAGCCAATCTTCAGGCTCGACGCCGTCTTCAGCTGTCCTCCCTGGGCCTCCAGTCGTCCGGAGATGAACTTGGCGAAGGTTGACTTGCCGTTTCCGTTCGAGCCGAGCAGTGCGATGCGATCGTCATTGTCGATGCGCAGATTGAGGTTCTTGAGGATCGGCTTGCCCGGCTCGTAGCCGACCACGCCACCGGAGATCGCGACGATCGGTGAGGCGGGCACCTTCTCCGGCTTCGGGAAGGTGATCGGGTGGACGTGATCTTCAATGACGGCCGCCACCGTGCCCATGCGCTCCAGCGCCTTGATGCGGCTCTGGGCCTGCTTCGCCTTGGTCGCCTTGGCGCGGAAGCGATCGATGAAACTCTGCAGGTGCTTGCGCGCGGCGTCGTTCTTCGCCTTGGCCTTCATCTGCAATTCGTCGTTCTCGGCCTTCTGCCGCTCGAAGCTGTCATAACCACCGCGATAGAAGGTCAGCTTCTTCTGGTCGAGATGGATGATCGAATTGACGGCCGTGTTCAAGAGATCGCGATCATGGCTGATGATGATGACCGTGTGCGGATAGCGGCGCACATAATCCTCGAGCCACATTGCGCCTTCCAGATCGAGATAGTTGGTCGGCTCGTCGAGCAGCAGCAGGTCCGGCTCGGAAAACAGGACCGCCGCCAGCGCCACGCGCATGCGCCAGCCGCCTGAGAAGGACGAGGCCGGGCGCAGCTGCGCCTCGTGGTCGAAGCCGAGGCCTGACAGGATCGTCGCGGCCCGGGCTTCCGCCGAATGCGCGCCGATATCGGCAAGCCGTGTCTGGATCTCGGCGATGCGATGCGGATCGGTTGCCGTTTCGGCTTCGACGAGCAGGGCGGCCCGCTCCTTGTCCGCCGCGAGCACGATCGAGATCAACGAGTCTTCCGTTCCCGGAGCCTCCTGCGCCACCTGGCCGATCCGGGCGTTCTTCGGGATCGAGACGGTTCCGCTTTCGGAAGCGAGGTCACCGGTGATGATGCGGAAGAGGGTCGACTTGCCGGCGCCGTTCTTGCCGACCAGGCCGGCCTTGGTGCCGGCTGGCAGCGAGACGCTGGCATGGTCGATGAGCAGACGTCCGGCGATGCGGGCGGAAATGTCGGTGATGGTGATCATGGCTCTGGCTTTTGGCCGATGTCTCGGTCAAAGGCAAGCGGTCGACGGCCTCGACCATCCCGTCATTATGCGACCTGCCGCGGTCCGGGTTTGTAGCCGATGATCGGTTGGCGCGGGTTCTGCCGTGCGTGTACGACTGCGTTCTTGGCGATGGCGAGCCAACTCGCCGCATCGGCTGCCTCATGGGCCATCGCATGACCGATGGCGAGCGGCAGACCACCAACGTCCTGCGAGGTTTCTGAGGCGAAGACCAGGTTGTTCTCCGCCGTCGTGAACAGCCTTTCGGCGATGACATGCGCCTCGTCGGCATTGATGCCCTCGAAGACGAAAGCGAAGCAGTCGGCCTCCATCCGGGCGATGACATCCTGCTTCTTGATTGCCTTCCTGAAGATGGCGGCGAGCCCTCTGATGAGTTTGCTGACCGCCTCCTCACCATACTGGTGCGTAAGCCCCGGAAGGTCGAGGATTTCGATCAGGATCAAGGCGAAGGGATGAGCGGGTGATGCCTCGGCATGGCTTTCGTCAAGCGTCTTGAACAGGCTGATGCGGTTTGGCAGGCCGGTCAGCCTGTCTTTTGTCATCATCGCCTGTGCGGCCCGGATGGCGCGATCGGCGTTTTCCAGGCTCTCCAGCCCGTCGCGGACATCGGCGGTGAGCGCGGTCTCGGCACGCACCATGTCCTTGCCGATTGAGGCGAGCATGTCGAGTTCGCCGAGCAACTGGTCCACGCCGACGCTGACGTCGTCACGGATCGAGCGGATGACACCTTCGACGGAATTCGTGAAGGCGCGCTTCTGGCTGAGACCGAGCGAGAGTTGGTCGGAAAGACGCGACAGCGTCTTGAGCGCATCCGCCTGCAGCCGCTCGGCCGTAATTCCGCAATGGCCGGGCAGGCGGTGTTTGAGGCCTATCTGGTCGAGCGCGGCCTGTGTCGGCCGGGCGCCGAGATCTGCGACGTCTCGGGCAAGCTCCGGCTGGCCACCCGCGAGCGCCGCATGGATCAGCTCGAAATTGCGCGGCAGGCCGGCGATCTGGTGCTTCAGCATGAAGACGGTGATTTTCTGAAGGTCTTCGGCCGTGGTCACTGTCGCTGCTCCAAATCCGGGAGAGGTGTCTTGAGGCGGCGCACTCGTTGTTCGCATGGCGCAGCTTGGACGAACACTTAGCCGATCACCCCATACGAAACGGTTAAGACCGGCCTGGTGAAGTGCTTCAAATGAGGCACTCAAATGCCTGATTTTATGGGCGCCTAACCAGTCATTAAGGAAGTTTTGTAAGGTTTAATATAGCAACACTGGATGAACCGGTGTGTCGAATGTTCGACCACGCCTGTGGCAAGGAAGCTGACGGAAACAATGAACGCATTCCTCACGGCGACCTATTTTGCACTCGCTGTCGCCGTCACCGGGGCGGCTGCCGCCCGACCGACGGCTCCCTTTGTCTTGGTGATTACGGATCCCGCTGCGTCAGCGGTCGGCAACATGAGTGTATTGCAGCGTGCCGGCGGGGCCTTCGTCTGGGCAGGCCGCGTTCCCTGGATTTCCGTCGCCCATTCGGATGCCCCGGATTTCGTAGACCGATTACACGAGGCTGGGGCCCTTCTGGTTCTCGATCATGATTTGGCATTGGGTTGCCTTCAAGGACAACAGACATGAATGAACTTCAAAAACTGCGCGAGCGCGCCTCCATCGGCATCATGGGTCTCCTGTGGGTCAATTTCGCCCTGATCGTCCTGCGAAACATCTTCAGGCCGGAAGGCATCGACGGCGGTTCGCTGATTGCAACCCTGGTGATCCTCGCACCGGCAACCCTGGCCTGGCTCCAGGACCGGACAAGTCCCACGACACGTATCGTGACGTCGATCGCCAACGCGGCGACGGTGGCGATCCTGGTCTACGTGTTCTCCGGTTCGCCGCTGCAGATCGACCTGCATATGTATTTCTTCGCCAGTCTCGCGATCTGCGCGGCCTGGATCGACTGGCGTGCCATCGTGGGTTACGCCGCTCTGGTCGCCGTGCACCACCTGCTGCTGTATGTGTTGATGCCTCTGGCCGTCTTCCCGGGCGAGTCCGATTTCTCGCGCGTGCTGCTGCATGCTGTCGTGCTGATCGCGCAGAGCGCCGTCCTGATTGCTCTGACGACGGCGGTGGTTCGCGCCTTCGATGTCTCCGACAAGGCTGTTGCCGATGCCGTCACTGCGGGTCGTGAAGCCGTTGCGATGACCGACCTCGCCCGACGCGCCGACGCCTCGGCCGAAGTCGAGAGGCGCCAGCGTGAGGAAGAGAAGGCACGGGAAGCCCTGGCTGTCGACCAGGCCGTGGCCGAACTCGCAACAGCGTTGCAGAAGCTGTCCCAGGGCGATCTCGCCAACCGCATCGAACGGCCCTTCACGGGTGCATTGGACGAACTGCGGACATCCTTCAACGGCTCGGTCGAGAAGTTGGAACGCGCCGTGTCCCAGGTGGGGCAGGTGGCAACGGTCATTCGTCACGGCACCAGTCAGATCGGTGATGCCAATCAGGATCTGTCAGCCCGAAGCGAGCGCCAGGCCGCATCCGTCGAGGAAACGGCAAGCGCTTTGTCAAATGTCGTCCAGACGGTCAAGGTGACGGCGAACGTCGCCGAGACGGTCGGAAGGCTGGTGGATCAGGCTCGCAGCGGCGCCGAGCGTTCCGGAAGCATCGTGACCGACGCCGTTTCTGCGATGAGCCGTATCGAGCAGTCCTCCCAGTCGATCTCCAACATCATCGGTGTCATCGACGAGATCGCCTTCCAGACCAACCTTCTGGCGCTGAACGCCGGTGTCGAGGCCGCGCGTGCCGGTGAGGCCGGCAAGGGCTTCGCGGTCGTGGCGCAGGAAGTCCGCGAACTGGCGCAGCGCTCGGCCAATGCGGCCAAGGAGATCAAGAGCCTGATCAACGCCTCGGGCGAGGAGGTTCGCCACGGCGTGGCGCTGGTCGACCAGGCCGGCGATGCGCTGAGCACGATCTCCACTGAGGTGCAGGCGATCAGCCGTGAAATCTCCAAGATTATCGATGGAGCAAAGAGCCAGTCGCTCGGGCTTTCCGAGATCGACTCGGCGATCGGCCAGATCGATCGCAACACCCAGCAGAACGCTGCGATGGTCGAGGAATCCAGTGCTGCCATCCAGCAGCTTGTCCAGGAGGCGGCGAGCCTCGACGGGCTGATGGCTCAGTTCAAGGTGGGATCGAAGACCGGATACGCCACACGTCGGGTTGCCTGACCGCAACGAACCCGCCATTGTCGAGCCAGAATTGAATGGGGCCGCGATCATCGCGGCCCCATTTGCGTATCAGGAATGCCCCGAAGGCCGTCAGGCCCGCAGTCACTGCCACGCCTTGCCTTCGCTGCGCACGAAGTAGATGAGGTCGAGGGCGAGGCTCGGCTTTCCCATTGCAGTCAGTCCCGCATGGACTTGCCCGCGGTGATGGGTCTGGTGGTTGAAGAAGTGGGTTAGCGCCGGCCAGAGTTTCTGGGTGATGAGTTCTGGCGTCGTGACAGGCGTGTAGGTGAGATCGCTTTCCAGCCGTTCCGGCGTAAGGTCCTGCGTATAGCGGATGATACGCTGGTCCTCTTCTCCGCGCGCCGCCCGCAACTCCTCGAAACGCTCATAGGGCCGCTCGTCGAGCGTCTTCGGCTTGGGGCCTTCTCCGGTGAAGCGGTTGAGCCAGACCCGGTCGGCGGTCATGATGTGGCTGAGCGTGGCGAAGGTCGAGCCGAAGAAGGCGCCGGTATCCTTGTGCAGCTCTTCGTCCGACAGTTCTGCTGCGGCGGCATACAGAAGCCTGTTGGCCCAGGCATTGTATGCGGCGAGCATCTGATAGTTCTGCATGCTGGTCTCCTGATTGAAATCCGACCTCAGTCTAGCGCGCTTCGACCGCAGTAGGGCTTATGGGTCCCATGAAAAATCCTGATTTGCATCTCGCTTCGGGATCGGCTTGTCTGGGCTGACGCTAGGAGAGACAGATGACGATGACCCTTTATTCGCTGTGCGGTGTGGACGCCGCGCGGCCCTTCTCGCCCCACTGCTGGAAGGCTGTGATGGCGCTTCACCATAAGGGCCTCGCCTTCGAGGAGCGGCCGCTCGCCTTTACCGTCATCCCGACCGTCGAGAGCGGCGCCTCAAAGACGGTTCCGCTTCTGCGTGACGGCCAGGAACTGATCTCCGACAGCTTCCGGATCGCGCTGTATCTGGAGGATGCCTATCCCGAGGCGCCGAGCCTGTTCGGCGGACCGGGCGGCGTGGCGGCTGCGCGGCTGGTGGAAGGTTATTCCCAGCACGTGGTGCATGGTGTGATCACCCGCATCGCCCTGATCGACATCCACGCTATGCTCGCCCCAGCGGATCAGGCCTATTTCCGCAAGAGCCGCGAGGAAAGGCTTGGACGAAGCTTTGATGAGATGGCCGCCGGGCGGGACGCGGCGATCACCGCACTCCCGGCAGCCCTGCAGCCGCTGCGTCACATGCTCGCCTTCCAGCCCTTCGTCGGCGGCGCGACACCGCTTTTCGGCGATTACATCCTGTTCGGTGCCCTGCAATGGCTGAGGATCACCACGGGCTCCGTCCATCTGCCTCCGGACGACCCCGTAAGCCGCTGGTTCGATCGTTGCCTCGATCTCTACGACGGCGTAGCGCGTCAGGTGGCCTGATCCGGTGGAGCCGGCTGATTGTGACGTCCTCGTGAAATTCGAAAACCCCTCTTGTCTTCGTGATTCGGGGCGGGTAGATACCGCCCACTTTCCCTTACAGACAAAAGGATGAGACAGATGGCGATTGAACGCACCTTCTCGATGATCAAGCCCGATGCCACCAAGCGCAACCTGACCGGCGCCATCACCAAGGTCTTCGAAGACAACGGCCTGCGCGTCGTCGCTTCCAAGCGCGTTTGGATGAGCAAGCGCGAAGCCGAAGGCTTCTACGCCGTTCACAAGGAACGCCCCTTCTTCGGCGAGCTGGTTGAAGGCATGACCTCGGGCCCGACCGTCGTTCAGGTTCTCGAAGGCGAAAACGCCATCCTGAAGAACCGCGAGATCATGGGCGCCACCAACCCGGCCCAGGCTGCCGAAGGCACCATCCGCAAGCAGTTCGCCCTGTCGATCGGCGAAAACTCGGTTCACGGTTCGGACGCTCCGGAAACCGCTGCCCAGGAAATCAGCTACTGGTTCGCCGACACCGAGATCGTCGGCTGAATCAAGTCCTGAAGCGCACGCTTCAAGACACTGGAAGAATTGAAGAACCGGGGCCGAAAGGCTCCGGTTTTTTGTTGTGTGAAGCCTGTGTCGTGCTGCCGCTTCAGGCCGCCGGACATGTCTCGTCCTGCGCATAATCCACCTTGTCGTCTGCTCCATAAACCTCGGGATTGGGCGTGTAGACCGGGCCGACCACCAGCGCCTTGCTCGACACTGGGTGCAGCGGCGGTCGCCTTTGCCGAGCAGCTGTGGGGCGCCTACGGCCCGCTGGTCTGGCGTGACGCCTTGATCCAACGATCCCGCGCGCTGTCGTCGGCATCCTTGGCTGCAACCCAGCCGCCGCTCGACCCGTCCTGGCCATGTTCCTTCTTCCAGAAGGGCGCCGAAGTCTTGAGGAAATCCATGACGAAATTGGCGCCGTCGAAGGCCGCTTGCCGATGGGGTGCTGCGGCAATGACGAGGACGATCTGTTCCCCCGCCTCGATCCGGCCGAAGCGATGGATGGCGGTGAGGCCGATGAGCGAGAACCGCTCGGTCGCAAGTTCCGCGATCCGCGTCATCTCGGCTTCCGCCATGCCCGGATAGTGTTCCAATTCCAGAGCGGAAAGCGTGCCAGCTTCGTCACGGCAGAGGCCGACAAAGGAAACGAGCGCGCCGATATCCTTCCGCGAGGACGTGAGAGCCTGCGCTTCGGCTGCCGCATCGAAATCCTCGCGTTGGACGCGGATGGTAGGAGATGGCCTATCCGTCACGACTTTGCCTCCAGCGTGAAGGGCCTCAGCCCCCGGTCATCGGCGGAAAGATGCCGATCTCGCGGGCACCCGCGATCGATTCGTGGTGCTCCACATGCTCTTGATTGACGGCTACGCGGATCGCTTTCGGGAAACGAAGCGCCTCCTCGTATCCCTCGCCGAGGGTGGCAAGCCAGGTCACGAGATCGCCTGCTGTCTTGACCTCGGCTGGAATGTCGAGTTCTTCCTCACCCTTCCCGATCCGCTCGCGGACCCAGGCGAAGTAGACGATCTTCGTCATCTCAATCCACCATGTGCTTCGCGCCGGCGCGGAAATAGTCGTAGCCGGTATAGATGGTGAGGATCGCGGCGATCCAGAGCAGGGTGATGCCGGCCTCGGTCGTATAGGGCAGAACCTTGTCACCGGCAGGACCAGCCAGAAGGAAGGCGAGCGCGAACATCTGTGCCGTGGTCTTCCACTTGGCGATCTGGGTCACGGGGACGGACACCTTCAGTGCCGCCAGATATTCCCGCAGACCCGAGACGAGGATCTCGCGGCAGAGAATGGTGATCGCTGCCCAGAGCGACCAGCCCGCAATCGTGCCATCCGCCGCCATCAAGAGCAGCACCGAGGCGATCAGCAGCTTGTCAGCGATCGGGTCGAGCATCTTGCCGATATTCGAGGTCTGGTTCCAGATGCGCGCCAGATAGCCGTCGAGATAGTCGGTGATCGAGGCGACGATAAAGATCGCCAGGCCCGTCCAGCGGGCGAAATCGGAGCTTTCGAGCCGACCCTCGACGAAAAAGCAAAGGACGATCAGCGGCACGGCAAGAATGCGAGCGTAGGTGAGGAGATTGGGTATGTTGTATGCGCGCGAAGCCATGATGCCCTGTCTTTGAATTCTGGTGCGTCGGTAGATGTGATGGGTTTCGGTCGGGGCCGTCAACCCAAGAATTCTGAATGGTCTTTACAGTCCTCTCGACCCCGGATGCGTCGTTTCCATGTCAATCGCCGCTGCTTTCGTGAAAATGGTTGTAGATGAGGCGTGCGACAGCCTCCGAAATGCCCTCCACAGCCATCAGATCGCTGACGGCGGCCCGGGATACGGCCTTCGCCGTGCCGAAATGCTGGAGCAGCGCCCGCTTGCGCGTAGGCCCGATGCCGGAGATCTCGTCGAGCGGGTTTTTGACCATTTCCTTCTTGCGCCGTGCCCGGTGGGAGCCGATCGCAAACCGATGGGCCTCGTCGCGCATCCGCTGGATGAAGTAGAGCACCGGATCGCGCGGCGGGAGCGTGAAGTCCGGCTTGCCTTCGACGAAGAAGCGCTCGCGGCCCGCATCGCGATCCACACCTTTGGCCACGCCGATCGCGATCACGCTGTCGGTGATGTCGAGTTCGTCGAGGATCTTGCGCACCGCCGTCATCTGGCCCTGACCGCCGTCGATCAGGATCACATCCGGCCATGCGGGGAAGGCGGCGTCTGCATTTTCCTCGGCGGTCGCATTCCTGTCCGGCTTGCCTTCTTCCTTGAGCAGGCGGGAGAAGCGCCGGGTCATGACTTCCCGCATCATGCCGAAGTCGTCGCCCGGCGTGATGTCGGTCGATTTGATGTTGAACTTGCGATACTGGCCCTTCACGAAGCCTTCCGGCCCCGCAACCACCATCCCGCCCACGGCATTGGTGCCCATGATGTGGGAGTTGTCGTAGATCTCGATGCGGCGCGGCACGTAAGGGAGCTGGAAGGTCTCGGCGAGACCGGCAAGAAGACGCGACTGCGAAGCGGTCTCGGCAAGCTTGCGGCCATGGGCTTCGCGGGCGTTGGCATTCACGTGATCGACGAGATCCTTCTTCTCCCCGCGCTGCGGCACGTTGATCGCCACCTTGTGGCCGGCCTTTTCGGAAAGCGCTGCGGCCAGCAGATCCTGCTCCTCGACCTCTTCCGACAAAAGAATGAGACGCGGCACCGGCTTGTCGTCATAGAACTGCGCGAGGAACGAGTTGAGCACCTCCGCTGCGCTGAGCTGCGGATCGGCTTTGGGGAAATAGGCCTGGTTGCCCCAGTTCTGGCTGGCGCGGAAGAAGAAGACCTGGATGCAGGACAGCCCGCCCTCGTGATGGATGGCGAAAACATCAGCCTCCTCGACGCCGGCCGGATTGATCCCCTGGTGGCTCTGAACATGGCTGAGGCCGGCGAGACGATCGCGGAAAACGGCGGCCCGCTCGAAATCGAGATCTTCGGCCGCTTCGTTCATCGCGCGTGCCATGGCTTCCTTGACGTTCTGGCTCTTGCCCGACAGGAAGTCCTTCGCCTCGTTGACGAGACCTGCATAATCCTGGTCGCTGATCTCATGCGTGCAAGGACCCGAGCAGCGCTTGATCTGATAGAGAAGACAGGGGCGCGTGCGGCTTTCGAAGACGCTGTCGGTGCAGGTGCGCAGGAGAAAGGCGCGCTGCAGCGAATTGATCGTTCGCCCCACGGCACTCGCCGAAGCGAAGGGGCCGAAATAGTCACCCTTGCGGGCGCGGGCGCCGCGATGCTTGTAGATTGCCGGTGACCGGCTGTCGCCGGTGATCAGGATATAGGGAAAGCTCTTGTCGTCGCGCAAAAGCACATTGTAGCGGGGCCTGAGGCGCTTGATCAGGTTGGCTTCGAGCAGCAGCGCCTCGACCTCGGTGCGGGTCGTGACGAATTCCATATGCACGGTATCGCGCACCATGCGCGACAGGCGGTTCGAGTGGACGCGGCCCTGTGCATAGTTGCTGACGCGCTTCTTCAGGCTGCGCGCCTTGCCGACATACATGACCTCGCCGTCCTTGTTCAGCATGCGGTAGACGCCGGGCGCATTCGGCAGTCGCTTGACGAATTCGCCGATCAGCTCGGCGCCGGTCAGTCCCGTCTCGTCCAAGCCATCGACATGCCAGTCGATCTCGATGCCGGGGCGCGTGGCATCCACGTCCACCACGACGTCGTCGTCATCGTCTTCCGTCCCGTCATAGAGAATGCCGCCGTCGGGCAGCTTTCCTCCATTCATTCATTGATCTCCGTGCCGTGCCAAATCAGATGCTGGCCCCCATCCAAGGCGATCATTTGGCCGGTGATCGACGGCGTGTCAAAAAGAAACCGGATCGTGCGACCGAATTCGTCGAGAGACGGGCCACGCTTGAGCGGAAGGCTGTCCACCTGCGCCTGGAAATCTTCCGGCCGCTGCCGCTCGGAGATAAGGCTAGGCCCCGGGCCGATCGCGTTCACCCGCACGCGTGGCGAAAAGGCCTGGGCGAGCGTCTGTGTTGCCGTCCAGAGCGTGGCCTTGGACAGAGTATAGGAAAAGAAGGTCGGTTTCAGCGCCAGCACCCGCTGGTCGATGATGTTGACGATGAGGCCGGCGCGATCCTCGGGCAGGGCATTGACGAGGGCGCCACTGAGGATCGCAGGCGCCCGGACATGCACATTGAAGTGCCGGTCGAAGATTTCGGCGTCGAAATCGATGGCAGAATCGTCTTCGAAGACCGACGCATTGTTGATCAGCAGTCCGACCGGCCCGAATTCGGCCTCGGCCCTGGCAATCAGCGATCCGGTCTCGGAAATGTTACCAAGGTCAGCCTTCAGCGCGATTGCCTGCATTCCCTTGGCCCTCAACTCTGCGGCCGCGGCCTCGGCCGCATCCAGCGATCCATTGGCATGCAATGCCACGGCAAAACCATGCGCCGCCAAGTCTTCGGCGATCGCGAGTCCAAGTCGTTTTGCGGAGCCGGTGACCAAAGCCACCTTCGGGATGCCGTTTTGCATCGATCTAACCTTGTTCTGCCTGAGCTGTTGCGCTGCATATATGGCACGACCGCGATATTTAAACGGGTGTGTACCGAAACTTTCGCGGCGCATTGCTTCGATCTTTGTGTGTATAAGTTCAGTATAACTTCCGGATCGTTTGAGTATATCGCGTAAACTATTTGTTATGGTTAACGAATCGTTTGTGTCTTTTGAGCAACGTCCCGATTTGGTCACTGCTGTGCCACAATGAATTCACATTTCGGCTCTTCCATTTCCTCAATTTGTATTCATTTAGACAGTCGGAACGGACAGCTAATACCCACTAACGTTCAGGCCGCCGTTGGTTCTTAGTGAAGAGCGGCCCGGAACTGAAAGGAGACTAACATGCGTACCCTCAAGATCATGCTTCTGGCATCTGCCACCACCGTTGTCGCTTTCGCCGCCCAGGCTGCTGACGCCATCTACCAGGCACCGGAAGCCCCGGCTGCAGCCGAATCCTTCTCGGCTCCGGCAGGCAACTGGTCGGGTGCTTATGTCGGCGGCGGCATCACCTACGACTTCGGCAAGTTTACCGGCTCGACAGACGGCCGTGACGCCAAGGGCCTCGGCGGCACCGTTTACGGCGGTTACAACATGCAGAGCGGCTCGATCGTCTACGGTGGCGAAGCCGACATCAGCTACAATGGCGAAGATGGTTCCGCCGGCGCCGGCCTTACCGGCACCCAGGGCGTCAACGGCTCGGTTCGTGGCCGCGTCGGTTACGACCTGAACCCCTTCCTCGTCTATGGTACGGCCGGTGTTGCCGTTGCCAACCACGAACTGAAGAACGGCGGCGACAACGACGAGAAGCTGGCTGCTGGTTACACGGTCGGCGCCGGTGTCGAAACCTTCGTCACCGACAACATCACCGCCCGCGTCGAATACCGCTACAGCGACTACCAGAAGCGCGACTTCGATCTCGGTGGCTCGACCGTTTCCAAGGGCTTCGACGACCACTCCGTCAAGGTCGGCATGGGCGTGAAGTTCTGATCCACGCGATCAAATGCATAAGGAAAAGCCGGGCATCGTCCCGGCTTTTCTGTATTTGGGGATGAGAGAGCGATAGCCGCTCAGGCCTTGGGGCGAAGGGCAGGGTAGGGCTCGAAGGCTTTCGCAAACCTGGCCGGCCATTCGGTGAGCGCCGCCCGACCATTCTCCCAATCGCCGGGAAAACGCAGCATCAGATAGCCGAGCGTAGCGGCAAGCGCAAAATGGCCGCCATGCAGCTTCTTGCCGACCTTCGGCAGGTTCTTGTCGAGATAATCGAGGCTGCGATTGACCTTCGCCCACTGCCGATCGATTGCGTCCTGGCTGACGAGTTCCGGCGGCCGGAACCGCTTTTCATAGACGATAGCCAGCAGGCAGTCGCTAATCCCGTCGGCGAGGGCCTCCAGAACCTCAGCCTCGGTCCGCTTCTCGTCCTTCTTCGGATAGAGGCGCTTGTCGCCGATCCGGTGCAGGTGGTGCATGATGGCGCGGCTGTCGAAAATGGTGGTGCCGTCGTCGGTCACCAGCGTCGGGATCTTGCCGAGCGGATTGGCATCCAGCAGTTCCGGCGGGTTTTCCGCCGTGTTCACCCGGATCTCCTCAAGTTCAATGCCGAGATGGCGGGCGGCCATACGGACTTTGGAGGAATAGGGCGAGGCGGGCGCGAAGAGCAGCTTCATGACGGTTTCCTGTGGCTCTTGTTTGCGGGGTCAGCGCACGGGCGGAATGGTGATTTCGGACCGGCGGCAGGATCGGCTGTCGACCTCCGGGCAATTCCTGAAGCCCAGCGACTTGTCGAGACAGATCCTGACTTCATCGACTCTCTCCCTATCACAGGTGACAGCCACTGCCGAGCGGGTTAACCCCGGATTGCTGCGGATGAAGGCTGCTTCAACCGCCTGCGGCGATGTGCGGCTTTCCCTGCCGACATCGGAAAGCTCGGCCGGAATGCGAATGCTATCATGGGCTTGGCGGACCAGCTTGAAGTAGTCGCTCATCGAGAGGCCGGAGCAGGAGCCGTGCTTGCGCCACTGATGGCCGATCAGCCCCATGCTCGGCATGATGTCCATGACCGTGCGTCCGATCCGCTCGGGCACGCGGGTGCCTTCGGATGTTGGACAATTCTCCGGCCAGCCCTTGTCATTCTGCGGCCAGAGACCGTGTACGACCCAGCTGAAGTCTTTGCCCTCACCGCACTGCTCGCGATTGCGGCCTGCCGCCTCGCTGTCGCAGAAAGTCGGCGACCAGGAGAGTGCGAGCACATAGAAATCAAATCCGCTGCCTTGCGGGATGGACGAGGCAGTCACGGTCGGAGATCGTGCCTGCTCTGCCTTCGGCTGTGTTGAGGGCGTCTGCGAAGACGCAGTCGAGGCTGGGCGATCTCCGGGAGCTTCGACAGACAGGAAGCTGTAGACGGCAGCTGCCGCAAGCATGAGGCCAAAGGCGATGAAGCCGGTATAACGTCCCACTGCGGCCTCCGCTCAGTCTTCGCCGCGCAGCCAGAAGCAGCGATGCGAGGCATAGCGGTCCTGCGCCATCAGCCGCTTCAGCTCGGGCAGTGCCAGATGCATTTCATCCTTCAGCGTGAAGGGCGGATTGACGATGATAAGGCCGGTGCCGGACAAGCCTGTCTGTTCACGGTCGCTCTTCACATGCAGTTCGGCACACAGCATCTTGGGGATATCAAGCGCCTGCAGGGCCTCGTGGAATTCCTTGATCGGCGCACCCTTCTTGATCGGATACCAGAAGCAATACACGCCGTTGGCAAACCGTCGGTGCGCCTTGGCGAGACCGTCGACGAGTCGCTCGTATTCACCCTCCTTCTCGAAGGGCGGATCGACCAGAACGATGCCGCGTTTCTCCTTCGGCGGCAAATGCGCATTCAGCGTCAGCCAGCCGTCGAGCTCGGTCACGCGCACCTGGAAATCGCCTTCGAACAGTCGCGACAGCGTGCGGCAGTCGTCCGGATGCAGTTCCATGGCGGATAGCCGGTCCTGTGGGCGAAAGAGGTCTCGCGCGAGCTTCGGCGATCCCGGATATCTCTGCAAAGGACCGCCCGCCTCGCGGTCGGGATTGAGCGCCTTCACGGCGTCGAGATAGGGCGCCATGATCTCGGCGACCTTTTCCGGCAGCTCGGCATCGATCACCTTGCCGATGCCTTCAAGCCATTCGCCAGTCTTCTGCGCTTCGTCCGACGAGAGGTCGTAGAGCCCGATGCCGGCATGGGTATCGAGCACGCGGAAGGCCTTGTCTTTCTGCTGCAGGTAGATGATCAGCCGCGACAGCACGAGATGCTTGAGCACATCGGCAAAATTGCCCGCGTGATAGATGTGGCGATAATTCATATGCGGTTCCGATGGGAGCTATGATTTGTTCGAATGGGGCTTTTGAGCCTCTGGCGCATGGCCTATAACCGGCCCATGAACATTCAGAGCCCCATCCGAAACCGGTCGCTCGGTCATACGGCCTGTCCGCATGACTGTCCATCCACCTGCGCCCTCGATGTCGATCTGACCGAGGACGGCCGCATCGGTCGTATGCGCGGGGCAACGGACAACAGCTATACCGCTGGTGTCATCTGCGCCAAGGTCGCGCGTTACGCCGAGCGGCTCTACCATCCCGACCGCCTGATGAAACCGGTCCGCCGGGCGGGCGCCAAGGGTGCGGGCCAGTGGCAGGACGTCACCTGGGAAGCCGCTCTCGACGAGATCGCCGACGCCTTCGTGAAGGCCGAGCAGCGCCACGGCTCGGAAGCAGTCTGGCCTTACTTTTATGCCGGGACCATGGGCCTCGTGCAGCGCGATTCGATCGAGCGCCTGCGCCACGCCAAGAAGTATTCTGGCTTCTTTGGCACGATCTGCACCAACATGGCCTGGACCGGCTATGTCATGGGCACCGGCACGCTGCGCGGCCCGGACCCGCGCGAAATGGCCGTCTCCGATTGCGTGGTGATCTGGGGCACCAATGCGGTCGCCACCCAGGTCAATGTGATGACCCATGCGATCAAGGCGCGGAAAGATCGTGGCGCCAAGATCGTCGTCATCGACATCTACGACAATCCGACGATGAAACAGGCCGATATGGCGCTCATTCTCAAGCCCGGCACGGATGCGGCGCTTGCTTGTGCTGCCATGCATGTTGCCTTCCGCGACGGTTATGCCGACCGCGAATACATGGCGAAATTCGCAGACGATCCGGCAGGACTGGAAGCGCACCTCAAAGACAAGACGCCGGAATGGGCCTCGGCGATTACAGGCCTCTCTGTCGAGGAGATCGAGGCCTTCGCCCGCCACGTCGGCCAGACGAAAAAGACCTATTTCCGCCTCGGCTACGGCTTCACCCGCAGCCGCAATGGTGCGGTTTCCATGCATGCGGCCCTGTCGCTCGCAACCGTGCTCGGCGCCTGGCAATACGAGGGCGGTGGCGCGTTTCATTCGAACAGCGACATCTTCCAGCTGAACAAGGCCGAGCTGATGGGCACGGCGATGGTCGACCCAGAGATCCGCATGCTCGACCAGTCGCAGATCGGCCGTGTCCTGACGGGGGACGCGGAAGCGCTCCGCCATCGCGGCCCGGTCGACGCGCTGATCATCCAGAACACCAATCCGGTGAATGTCGCGCCCGAACAGCGGCTGGTGAAGCAGGGCTTCCTGCGCAACGACCTCTTCGTTGCCGTCCACGAGCAGTTCATGACCGAAACGGCGGAACTGGCCGACATCGTGCTGCCAGCCACCATGTTCGTCGAGCACGACGATATCTATCGTGGCGGCGGCCAGAGCCATATCCTGCTCGGCCCGAAGCTGGTCGATGCGCCGCCCTTGGTGCGCACCAATCTCTTCGTCATCGAGGAACTGGCCAAACGCCTCGGCGTCGCCGACCGCCCCGGCTTCGGCAAGACCGAGCGCGAGCATATCGAGCGCATGCTCTATATCAGTGGCAAGCCGGATTTCGACACGCTGATCGAGGACAAGTGGCTCGACTGCCAGCCGGCCTTCGACGACGCCCATTACCTGAACGGTTTTGCCCATCCCGACGGCAAGTTCCGCTTCAAGCCGGATTGGGAAAACACGCCAGCCCCCAACAAGCCGCCGGCAAAGCTCGGCTCGCTCGGGCCGGTCAAGGAGCTTCCAATTTACCCCGATCAGGTCGACCTCATCGAGACCGCTGATGCGCAGCATCCTTTCCGCCTCGCGACCTCTCCTGCGCGCAACTTCCTGAATTCCACCTTCGCCGAGACCAAGACCTCGCGCGACAAGGAAGGCCGTCCGGAGGTCATGATGAACCCCGCCGATGCCATGAGCCTCGGCCTTGCCGATGGCGATGTCGTCCAACTCGGCAATGTCAGGGGCGAGCTGCGCATCCACGTAAAAATTACCGATGCCGTGAAGCCGGGCGTGCTGGTCGCCGAAGGCCTGTGGCCGAACAAGGTGCATCTCGATGGCGAGGGGATCAATGTCCTCACCGGTGCCGACCCGGCAGCTCCGCATGGCGGTGCCGCCTTCCACGACAACAAGGTCTGGATGAGAAAAGCCTGAAGACATGAGTATTTTCGACAAGGCCCGGATCGCGATCCTGGAAGACAAGACGCTATGGAAGGGCTGGAGCCACCTGCGCGGCATCACCTTCGACTTCTTCCGCGAGGGCAGGGCGCCGCATCGGCTCTCCTGGGAAGTCTTCGAGCGGCGACATGCATCGGCCATTCTTCTGCTGAACACCGAACGCGACACCGTCACGCTCGTTCGGCAGCTCCGTATCGCGGCGCATGTCAGCGGCGACCATGCCTATCTGCTTGAGGTTCCGGCCGGCTTTATCGATGATGGCGAAACTGCGTTACAGGCGGCCCTCCGCGAGGCGCTGGAAGAAACCGGCTTCAAGATTGCAAAGGCAACTCCAGCCTTTGCCGCCTACATGTCGCCCGGATCAGTGACCGAAAAACTGCATGGCTTTTATGCCGAGGTCAGCGATGCTGATCGCATTTCTGACGGTGGCGGACTCGAGGATGAGCAGGAGGATCTTGAAGTGATCGAGCTGACTTTCACCGAAGCCCTGGAGATGGTGGAGGCAGGCGAGATCGTCGATGCCAAGACAATCATGCTGCTGCAATGGGCGGCGCTGCGACGGAGCGGCGCCGAACGGCTTTAGTCGTCGACAGAAGCGATGTAACCGCCGGTCTGGCGCGCCCACAGACGGCTATAGAGGCCACCCGAGGACAGAAGATCGTCTGGTCTTCCTTCCTCGATGATCCGTCCCTTGTCCAGCACGACGATGCGATCCATGCGGGCGATGGTCGATAGTCGATGCGCAATCGCGATCACGGTCTTGCCCTCCATCAACAAGTCGAGCTTCTCCTGAATGGTCGCTTCCGCCTCACTGTCGAGCGCCGACGTTGCCTCGTCCAGCACCAGGATTGGCGCATCCTTGAGCAGCACACGGGCGATGGCGACGCGCTGTCGTTGCCCGCCTGAGAGCTTGACGCCACGATCCCCGACATAGGCCGCATAACCGGTGCGTCCCTCGCTGTCCTTCAGGTCGGCGATGAAGGCATCGGCCTGAGCAAGGTGTGCCGCGGCTTCCAGCTCTGCCTGCGCAGCACCCGGCCGGCCATACAGGATGTTGTCGCCGACCGAGCGATGCAGCAATGATACGTCCTGAGCGATGAAACCGATCTGCGCGCGGAGGCTCGCCTGGGTGACGTCGGCGACATCCTGTCCGTCGATGACAATGCGTCCGCCATCGAGGTCGTAGAGGCGTAGAAGCAGGCTCACCAGCGTCGTCTTGCCTGCGCCGGACAAGCCCACGAGCCCAACCTTCTCGCCCGCTGAAACGGATAGCGACAGGTCGTGAATGACCTGCTGGCTATCGTGATACTCGAAACTTACACAGTCGAAGCGGATCTCGCCGCGCTCGACGATGAGCGCCTTCGCTTCCGGCACATCAACCACGGTCGGCGGCGTGGTCATGACAGGCATGGCGTCGCGAATTGTGCCGATCGCTTCGGAAATCTGTTGACCGAGACTGAGGAAGCCTCGGGAATTGGAGGCCAGCCGCTGGGTGATCGTTATCGCGGCGACGAATTCGCCGAGCGTGACGAAGCCATCGGCAATCCCCCAGAGGCTGACTGCAAAGATGGCGATGAACAGCAACGTGTTTGAGGAGATGACCAGGAGATCTGCGGTAAGGCCGATGCGGCGCTCCCGAAACTGAGCGCTCATAGACCGCTCCATCACCCGCCGCAGCGCACCGGCCTCGCTGTCCTCGGCGGCAAACAGCTTGACCGTCTGGATGTTGCTGTAGAGGTCGGTCATCTCCCCGACCACGCGGCTGCGCGCCCGCGCCGCCGTCTTGGCCGTTGCGCTAAACTGCGGCACGGCCTGTTTTGCGATCACGGCATTTATGGCGATCCACACAAGGACCGGGAGCGTCAACGACCAGGAAAGCGCGGTTAAAAGCACGACCGAACCGACCATCTGCACAAAGAAGATTGGCAGCGTCCAGACCGCTGCCGCCATCTGTTGCTTGACGGCCCCTGCCACCTGCGCGATGCGGCTGGCCACCTGGCCCGAAAACTGGTCATGGAAGAAGCCGAGATCCTGGCTTTCGACCGCCTTGTGGCCATGCCACTGGATGAGTGTGGGAAGGCTGACGCTGAGCACATGGACGCCCAATGCATTGCAGAAAAAGATCAGCAGCGGCAGCACCGGGAAAAAGAGCGCGACGAAAGCAGCGAGTGGCCAGCGATGGGCATCGAGATAGGGAAGCAGACCTTGGCTGGAGATGCCGTCGATCAGGTGCGAGACGCCCCAGAGAACAGTCAGGTTGACGATCTCGACGCTGGCCGACAGGGCAAGCACGACCAAAAACGACTTCGGTGCGTATGCGACGAAATGCAGGACCAGCCGCAGAGGACCATCACTCGGAATCCTTCGATACGGTACTTCGAGCGGTCGGAGCAGCCTTTCAAAGGGGGTGAAAATCCGATCGGACAACGTCATGAAAGGTCCCTGGCAACAGCATTGCGTGATCAAAATGAGAACACGAATAGAGCTGAGTCCAGCGGAGAGAGGAACCCTTAGATTTAAACGGGGGGTTGAATAGGTCGCAAGCCAGGCCTCAGGCGCTGATCAACCTGGCTTCCGCATCCGTTCCTGATGTCAGCCGTTCGACGCTGCCATCGGCACGCATGGAGACGCTGCCGGAGGCAACCAGCTTGAGTGCTGCCGCATAGGTCTGGTGCTCGACGGTGAGCACGCGTCCAGCAAGTGTTTCCGCCGTATCATCAATCAGCACGGGCACGACCGCTTGCGCGATAACTGGGCCTTCGTCCATGCCCTCGGTGACGAAATGCACCGTGCAGCCCGCGACCTTCATGCCGGCCTCAATTGCCCGCTGATGGGTGTGCAGGCCGGGGAAGAGCGGCAAAAGCGACGGGTGGATGTTGAGGATCCGGCCTTCATGCGGACGGATGAATTCGACGGAGAGCAGACGCATGTAACCGGCGAGGCAAATCAGGTCTGGGCCGATTTCGGCAAGGGCGGCGAGGATTGCGGCCTCATGCTCGGCCTTGGAGCCATAGGCCTTGCGCTCGAACACGCGTGTCGGAATGCCGAGCGCCTCCGCCTTGGTTAGGCCGCCGGCCTCAGGCTTGTCGGAGAAGACAGCGACGATTTCGGCCGGATAGTCGGCCGCTTCGCAAGCCCTAGCCAGCGCCAGCATGTTCGACCCGCCGCCGGAAATGAAGGCGACGACGCGTTTGCGCCGGGCGCTCATAGGGCGAGCGTACCCTTGTAGGTCACGCCATGCGCACCCTCTTCGCGGGCAATCATGCGACCCAGACGGGCAACGGTTTCACCCTCGGCTTCCAGTGCCTTGGTCACGTCGTCCACCTTGTCGGCGGAAACGACGACGATCATGCCGATGCCGCAGTTGAAGGTGCGCAGCATTTCGTTCTGGGCAACGCCGCCGGTCTTGGCGAGCCAGGAGAAGACGGCCGGAACCTTAAAGGACGAAAGGTCGATCTCGGCAGCGAGATGCTTCGGCAGCACGCGCGGGATATTCTCCGGGAAGCCGCCGCCGGTGATATGGGCGAGCGCCTTCAGCGCCTTGGTTTCCTTGATCGCCTTTAGCAGTGGCTTCACATAGATGCGGGTCGGTGTGAGAAGGGCTGCGCCAAGCGACTGGCCCTCGGCGAAGGGCGCGGGCGCATCCCAGGCGAGGCCCGAGAGTTCGACGATCTTGCGCACCAGCGAAAAGCCGTTGGAATGCACGCCCGACGACGAGAGGCCGAGGATCACGTCGCCTTCGGCAATGTCGCCCGCCGGCAGCAATTCGCCGCGCTCGGCAGCCCCGACGGCAAAGCCTGCGAGGTCATAGTCGCCCTTGGAATACATGCCGGGCATTTCGGCGGTCTCGCCGCCGATCAAAGCACAGCCCGCCTCGCGGCACCCGGCCGCAATGCCCTGAACGATCGCCGCACCCTGGTCGGGGTCGAGCTTGCCAGTGGCGAAATAGTCGAGGAAGAGCAGCGGCTCGGCGCCCTGGACGACCAGATCGTTGACGCACATGGCGACAAGATCGATGCCGACGGTGTCGTGGATATTGGCGTCGATGGCGATCTTCAGCTTGGTGCCGACGCCGTCATTGGCGGCAACGAGGATCGGGTCCTTGAAGCCTGCGGCCTTCAGGTCGAACAAGCCGCCGAAGCCACCGATCTCCCCGTCCGCACCGGGACGCCGGGTCGACTTGACCGCCGGCTTGATCTTCTCGACCATCAGGTTGCCTGCATCGATATCGACGCCTGCATCGCTATAGGTCAACCCGTTCTTGCCAGCCTGGCTCATGCCTGCCTCCGATCCTGCGAGAATTTCGGCTGGCCATGGCATGAAGAGGCCGGATATGCAAGCAGAGAGCCGGGCCAGCCCGCGATTTCCCTGGCAATCTGGGGCTGGGACGCATCTTCTCGTCGCCGGTGAGACCGGGGTTCTTGACCAAGGCTTTCCCCGTAACCTATCTCCTTCTGTGGCGTCGCAGCATCCGGCCTTGCCTGCCGCTGCGGAAAACACCGAATGGAGACGGATATGGCTCGCAACATCAGTGTAATCGGTCTGCGCCGTCAGGTGCTGTTCTGGCTTCTGACGCTTACGATCTTCATTGGTTTCCTGATGCTGTTTTCGTCGATCCTCTTGCCCTTCATTGCCGGCATGGCGCTCGCCTATTTCCTCGATCCGGTCGCCGACCGGCTGGAGCGGCTCGGCCTGAGCCGCCTCATGGCGACGGTCGTCATCCTCGTCACCTTTGTTCTCGTATTCGTCTTGTCGCTGATGATCGTCATCCCGATCCTGGCAAGCCAGCTGAATGAATTCATCCAGCGCGTGCCCGGTTATGTGTCACAGCTGCAAAGCTTCGTCGCATCTGGCAATGCCGCCTGGCTTCCCGACTGGGTGGATGGCCAGATGGTGACGATCAAGGAGAACTTCTCCCGCTACATCAGCGAGGGGGTCGGTTTCATCGGGACGCTCATCGAGCAGATCTGGAATTCCGGCAAGGCGCTGCTCGACATCGCCTCGCTGCTCGTCGTGACGCCTGTTGTCGCCTTCTACCTGTTGCTCGACTGGGATCGCATGATCGAGAAGGTCGACAGCTGGGTGCCGCGCAACCAGCTCGCCACGGTGCGCCAGCTCGCCACCGAACTCGACAATACGATCGCCGGCTTCGTCCGTGGGCAGGGCTCGCTCTGCCTGATCCTCGGCATTTTCTATGCGATCGCGCTGTCGGCCGCCGGGCTCAATTTCGGCCTGCTGATCGGCTTCTTCACAGGCATGATCAGCTTCATTCCCTATGTCGGCTCGACTGTCGGCCTGCTCCTGTCCCTCGGCGTCGCCATCGTGCAGTTCTGGCCGGATTTCATCTGGGTCGGCGTGATCGCCGCCATCTTCTTCTTCGGACAGTTCCTCGAAGGCAACATCCTGCAGCCCAAGCTGGTCGGCAAGAGTGTCGGCCTTCACCCCGTCTGGCTGATGTTCGCCCTGTTTGCTTTCGGCGCGCTCTTCGGCTTCGTTGGCGTTCTGGTCGCGGTACCTGCGGCGGCCGCGGTCGGCGTCCTTGTTCGTTTCGCCATCTCGCGTTATCTTGACAGCGATCTCTATTACGGTTCCTCGGTTGCGCTTGTGCCGCCGCCGTCAGCACCCGTGGGTGAGATCACATCCCAAGCCCCAGAGAATTGAATGACTGACGCCAAGATGGCTCCCGAACGCCGCGGAGCCGCCGAACAACTGCCGCTCGCCTTTGAGCATGGCTCGGCGACAGGTCGGGACGATCTGCTCGTCTCCGAGCGCATGGCCGCTGCGGTCTCGATCGTCGATGCCTGGCCGGACTGGCCGTCGCCCGTGGTGATCCTGACGGGTCCGGAAGGATCGGGGAAATCACATCTGGCGCAGATTTTTCGCGATGCGAGCGGTGCGGTCGATATCGTTCCTCGGTCGGGCGAGGGGGCATCGGAAGCCGCAGCCGGAGGCGCGGTCGTGTTCGAAGATGCCGATCGCAGCGGCTTCGATGAGGTCGAGCTGTTCCACGTCATCAATGCCGTGCGCCAGCATGGCACGACGCTGCTCATCACCTCGCGCAGCTTTCCGCCGTCCTGGAATGTCGCCCTGCCTGACCTGAGGTCTCGGCTCAAGGCCGCAACCGTGGTCGAGATCGGCGCGCCGGACGAGGAGCTTCTCGGACACCTGATCACCAAGCTCTTCGCCGACCGGCAGCTTTACATCGATGACAAGATCGTCGGCTATATCGTCAGCCGCATGGAGCGCTCCTTTGCTGCGGCCCAGCTGGTGGTTGATCGCATGGACAAGCTGGCGCTGGCGCGCCGCGCGAAGATCAGCCGCAGCCTGGCCGCAGAGGTTCTCGAAATGCTGGAGGCGGCAGACGGTCGCGAGTAGTCGTCACAGATCTGTCGTCAAACTGTTATAATCGGCACCAACGATAACCAAGGGGCGAATCATGGACAGCGCGGTAAACGGCACGGACGGCGAAACGGATGCGGAGCTGACTTCGACCGAGGACCTACTGACCAGCCCGCTGCGCTTCATCAATCGGGAGTTTTCCTGGCTGCAGTTCAACCGGCGCGTCCTTGAGGAGACGCTGAACACCGCCCATCCGCTCCTGGAGCGTGTCCGCTTCCTGTCGATCTCCGCCGCCAATCTCGATGAATTCTTCATGGTCCGCGTTGCCGGCCTTGAGGGGCAGGTGCGCCAGGGCATCGTCATCAAGAGCCCTGACGGCAAGACGCCGGCCGAGCAGCTCGACGACATCCTCAAGGAAATCGACAATCTGCAGATGGAGCAGCAGGCCTCGCTTGCGGTCCTGCAGCAATACCTCGCGCAGGAAGAGATCCTGATCGTGCGTCCGGCCGCCTTGTCCGATGTGGATCGGACCTGGCTCGAAACCACGTTCGAGGAAGCGATCTTCCCTGTTCTCACCCCGCTGTCGATCGATCCGGCTCACCCATTCCCCTTCATCCCCAATCTCGGCTTCTCCATGGGCCTGCAGCTCTGCTCGAGCCGCACCGGCGAGCCGATGACGGCGCTGCTGCGCCTGCCTCCGACACTCGACCGTTTCGTCCGCCTGCCGGATGAGGGTGTCACGATCCGCTACATCACGCTGGAGGATATGGTCGGCCTGTTCATCAACCGGCTCTATCCTGGTTATGAGGTAAAGGGCTTCGGCACTTTCCGCATTATCCGAGACAGCGATATCGAAGTGGAGGAAGAGGCCGAAGATCTCGTGCGCTTCTTCGAGACGGCGCTGAAGCGCCGCCGCCGCGGGTCCGTCATCCGTATCGAGGTCGATAGCGAGATGCCGGTGGCGCTGCGCCAATTCGTCGTCCACGAACTCGGTGTCGCGGACAACCGCGTCGCGGTCCTTCCCGGCCTGCTCGCCCTCAACACGATCTCCGAGATCACCAAGGCCCCGCGCGACGACCTGCGCTTCGAGCAGTACAATGCCCGCTTCCCCGAACGCGTACGCGAACATGCCGGCGACTGCCTGGCCGCGATCCGCGAAAAGGACATGATCGTCCACCATCCCTATGAGAGCTTTGACGTCGTCGTGCAGTTTCTGCTGCAGGCCGCCCGCGACCCGGATGTGCTCGCGATCAAGCAGACGCTCTACCGCACCTCCAATGACAGCCCGATCGTCCGCGCCCTGATCGATGCTGCGGAAGCCGGCAAATCGGTGACCGCGCTCGTTGAACTCAAGGCACGCTTCGACGAAGAGGCGAACATCCGCTGGGCCCGCGACCTCGAGCGTGCCGGCGTGCAGGTCGTCTTCGGCTTCATCGAGCTCAAGACCCATGCCAAGATGTCGATGGTCGTGCGCCGCGAGGACGGCAAGCTCAGGACCTACTGCCACCTCGGCACCGGCAACTACCACCCGGTCACAGCCAAGATCTACACCGACCTGTCCTTCTTCACCTGCAACCAGAAGATCGCCCACGACATGGCGAATGTCTTCAACTTCATCACCGGTTATGGCGAACCGGAAGAGGGTATGAAGCTCGCGGTCTCGCCCTATACGTTGCGCCCCCGCATTCTCAGGCATATCAACGAGGAGATCGAGCACGCCAAGGCCGGTCGTCCGGCGCAGATCTGGATGAAGATGAACTCGCTCGTCGACCCCGAGATCATCGATGCGCTCTATGCCGCAAGCCAGGCAGGCGTCGAGATTGATCTCGTCATTCGCGGCATCTGTTGCCTGCGCCCACGCGTGGCGGGCCTCTCCGAGAATATCCGCGTCAAGTCGATCGTCGGACGCTTCCTCGAGCACAGCCGCATCTTCTGCTTCGGCAACGGCCATCGTCTGCCGTCTGAAAAAGCGCTCGTCTATATCGGTTCGGCCGACATGATGCCGCGCAATCTCGACCGCCGCGTCGAGACCCTGGTGCCTCTCATTAACCCCACGGTGCATGAGCAGGTGCTGTCCCAGATCATGCTTGGCAACCTGATTGACAACCAGCAGAGCTACGAGATATTGGCCGACGGCACGTCTCGCCGCATTGAAGTGCGGCAGGGTGAGGAACCTTTCAACGCGCAGCAGTATTTCATGACAAATCCGAGCCTGTCGGGCCGCGGAGAAGCACTGAAGTCGAGCGCACCGAAACTGATCGCCGGCCTGATTTCCGGCAGGAAAAGATAACACTGGTACCTCATGACAAGATCTGAAGCGCAGGGGCGCCTTCCTGGTATCGCCCCTGTCTCCGTTGTCGACATCGGCTCCAACTCGATCCGTCTCGTGATCTATGAGGGGCTTTCCCGCGCGCCGACGGTTCTCTTCAACGAGAAGGTCCTTTGCGGCCTTGGCAGGGGTGTCGCCACGACCGGCCGGATGGACGAAGAGGGTGTCGAACGCGCTCTGGCCGCACTCCGACGCTTCCGCGCCCTGTCGAACCAGGCCAAGGCAACGCGCATGTATGTGCTCGCGACCGCTGCCGCCCGCGAAGCCTCCAATGGTCCCGATTTCATCGCCCGCGCCGAGGAGATCCTCGGCCACGAAGTGCAGGTCCTGACCGGCGAGGAAGAGGCGAAATACTCCGCCCTCGGCGTTCTCAGTGGTTTCCATGATGCCGATGGCATCGCCGGCGACCTCGGCGGCGGTTCGCTCGAACTCATCGACATCACCGGACAGAGCTTCGGCAAAGGCATTACGCTACCGCTCGGCGGCTTGAGATTGTCGGAAAGCGTCGAGGGTTCGTTGCCCAAGGCCCGCGCGCTTGCCAAGAAGCTGGTCGCGGACGCCGCACTCCTCAAGAAGGGGCAGGGGCGCACCTTCTACGCCGTTGGCGGAACCTGGCGCAACATCGCCAAGCTGCATATGGAGATCCGCAAGTATCCGCTGCACATGATGCAGGGCTATGAGCTGCCCTATGACGAGATCGCCTTCTTCCTGGAGGAGATCATCTCGGGCGCCAACAGCCGCGATCCCGCCTGGTCGACCATTTCCAAGAGCCGCCGCAACCTGATCCCGTTCGGCGCTGTTGCCATGCGGGAAGTGATCGAGATCATGCAGCCGAAAAGCGTCTGCTTCTCGGCCCAAGGGGTGCGCGAAGGCTATCTCTATTCGCTGCTTCTCGAAGAGGAACAGGCGCTCGATCCGTTGATCGAGGCTGCCGATGAACTGGCGATCCTGCGTGCCCGCTCGCCGGAACATGCCCGCGAGCTTGCCGACTGGACCGGCCAGATGATGCCCTTCTTCGATATCGAGGAAACCGAAGAGGAAAGCCGCTATCGCCAGGCCGCCTGCCTGCTCGCCGATATCAGCTGGCGTGCGCATCCCGACTATCGCGGGCTGCAGGCGCTGAACGTGATTGCCCACTCCTCCTTTGTCGGCATCACCCATCCGGGCCGCGCCTTTATCGCGCTCACCAACTATTACCGCTTCGAAGGCCTGCATGACGATGGCCAGACCGGACCGCTTGCGGCCATCGCCACCGAGCGCCTGCTCGACCGTGCCAAGCTCGTCGGCGGCATGCTGCGCGTGGTCTATCTCTTCTCGGCCTCGATGCCGGGCGTGGTCCACAACTTGACATTCCGTCGCTCCGACAATCCCGAACTCGATCTCGAATTCGTCGTGCCGAAGGCCTACGAAGACTTTTCGGGCGAACGATTGGATGGCCGCCTGATGCAGCTATCGAAGTTGACGGGCAAGCGCCTGGCATTCGTGTTCGAATAGGGCGAACACCTTTTGCCAAACGAAATGAGAGCGGGCGCCTCCCAGCCTCTAACGGAGATGTGCGGTTCCTCTAGATCCCGATGCGGAAGCTTCTTGTGGCACGGGTGCCTGGGGCGGTTTACCTCTCGTCAGCGAACCAGCGAAATGCCCGGCGCAGGCATGCTTGCCCTTCATCGATAATCGGTGGGCCATGGGCCATGATCACCTTTTCCGTAGGCCATGCCAGAATACGCCGAAGAGGTTCACGCGCGGCGCGCCGATCGGTGAAGGCGAGCCGAAATTTTCGGGGCACCTCAGGTTCGGCAGATGTCATCAGGTCCAGTCGCGCAACAAGCGCCCGCCAGCTGCTAAACCATCCGCGCGGGAATTGCTGAATGAGATCGGTGAAAATTGCGGTTCCGCTCTGGCGATGAAACAACACGACTTCCGTCGTGATCCGATTGCCCCACATGATCGCATGGTCGATCTCCCCGGCCCATGCTGCGATCGGCCCATCACTGAAATCTGCGTCGAACCTAAGATCCCCGCGTTTCTCCCGCAAACCGGGCGGCGCAAAGACCGTGGCGTCAGGATATGCCCGCTGCCAGTCGCCAAGGAATGTGTGGTGGAGGGAGTTGGGAGGGATGAGATAGCGCACCGCCCCCAAGGTCTCGATCTCGGCGCAAAGGTCCTCCGTAAGCGCCGTCGGCGACCAGAGCACCAGATCGCCGCTGGTCAATCTGATCACGGCCATGCGCGTGGGATAATGAAAACCTGCCGCCGCCGTGACCGTTGGCCCGTCCGCGATCCAGATTTCAGGGCCAAACTCCTGAAGCATGACGATTGCCCCACCAATATTTACAGGAGTGTAAATTTATACCATTGTGTAGATATGGCAATCCCGAAGCGCACCGAACGGTCTCGAATCCTCATCCTTGATGCTGCCGATGCGGCGTTTCGGGAGAAGGGGTTTGCTGCCACATCCGTTGAGGAAATCGCGATTCGGGCGGGTCTGACCCGCAAGACGGTCTACAATCTGTTCGCCACGAAAGACGAAATCGCCTTGCAGCTCATCGCCCGCGTGGAAGCAAACGACGCGCCCTATCGCGTACGAATAGGGGCCGGTGAAGATGTGTTTTCCTTGCTCGAATGCGTCTTTCTCGACAGCGGGCACTGGTGTCTGGCAAATCCCTCGCTCGCAAGGCTGGTCCTTGCTCCGGCCGAAAGGCCATCGCTTGAGCCGCCGCCCGACCGGTCCTCATTCCAGCGGCTTGTCAGGGACATTCTGGTGCTTGGCCAACACCAGGGTGTCATTCGCAGGGATGATGACCCCAATTTCATGGCGCTCGTTCTGCTTGGGATCTACGGTCAGGCGATGCTTTCGGCGCTTAGCAGAGGGCAGTTCAGCCAAGACGAAATCAGGCATATCATCCGCATAGTGGTCGAAGGCATCGGGGAACGTTCATCGCAGGGAGGCGCGTTGCCCGGGAAATCCTGAGTTCAACGACGGAATTGGTGCCGCCGATTGTTCAGGGGACTGTCTGTGGCAATGGTCCTTCGCAAAAGTCGGAGTTTTGCGAAGGATGTTGGCGACAGACGGTATTCCGTATTCGACTTGGGGCCGGGGCTGAGGCCCGCTCTTTTCGTTTCAGGTGTCGAGCTTATTTCGCCGCGAGGAACTCACCGACTTCCAGCAGAACGAACTCGCTGTCGTCAGCCTTGTCGAGGGCACGACCGGCTGAGAAGGGCAGGTTGTTGTCATTGCCGACGATGATGTGGGTCGGATCGACCACGTCGACATTCTCGATGGTGACGAACGGCATGTCATAAAAACCTTCGCCGCCGCCCTGGCGCTTCTTGTTGTCCGGGTCTTCGATCTTCATCAGGTCGATATAGCCGATCTTGCGCACCGCCTTGCCGGCCATCTCGTCCGTCATCTCGATCTTGTAGATCCGCTTGTGCTTGGCCGGAACGGCAAAGCAATCGGCAGCCGGCGCCTTCGGATCGGCGCAGGCCTTTTCAACAACACCCGCACCGTTGTCGCGCTCGATCACGAGAGCGGTGGTCGCGTCGATCATGTTGAAGTCGCCGATCGCCTCGCCGCCTTCCGACAGCGGATAGAGCCAGGTCTTGCCGGTCCAGGCCTTGGAGGCGGCGTCTAGCTCGATGATGCGCAGTGCGGTGAGGCCATCCGCCTTTTCGACCGAGCCGTCTTCGAGATAGAGCGGGCCTTCGAGCATGCCATAGAGCTTCGTGCCGTCCTTCGACATGGCAAGGCCCGTCAGGCGCACGCCGTCCTTGCCGGGCACGCTGCCGAGCGCGTCCGCACGCTTGCGGTCTGCGGTCGAGAACTTGCCGGAGGTCTTGAGATAGGCAGGCGCATCGGCAGGGGCGGCGATGATGGTGTTGGCCGGCAGGATGGCCTGGTTCACCAGCTTGGCCGGGAAGGCCTTCTCCTCGGCCGAAGCCTGGGAAACGAAGAGGATGAAGAGAGCAGCAGACGTCAGAAGGGCTTTGGTCATGGCGTCACCTTGTTGGAAGGGAGGAAACGCCAGAGTGCTAGTGAGGCTTCATGTCGCACCGATTGCGATCAGGTGAAGTTTCGATGACGTCAGCGGTTACCCACAGGCGCCCCGAGCCATCCCGGCATGCCGCCGCGATCTTCACCCGTCACGGCAGCCTCGACACAGGCCGCGAGACTGCCGAAACGCATGGTGCGCCCGGTAAGCCCCGGGCCATAATGGGCATATTTGCCGGAATTGGTCATGATGACCTTGGCATCGACGGGAATGACAGGCTCTGTCACCATGCACCAGCAGGTGTCGTTGACGAGGGTGACACCGAAAGCGGTGAGCACTGCGACATCACCCGAGGCCTCCGCCTTGGCCATTTCGGCGCGCCCGCAGGTGACGACGAGGGGCACATGCGGATGCCGTGTCTTGTTTCGACAGAGCGCCGCGAGGGCGGCGAGTTCGGTGGCCGAGAAATGCGGGTTGCCGAGCGATACAAGCTGTACCGGGCCGGCTTCCGCGCCGTTCAGTTCTTGCCAGGCCCGCAGCAGGTCCTGATGGGTGAGTGAGATGGTCGGCAGATCGGGGGCTGCAAAGCCCTTGGGGTCGAGTGCTTCCGGAGTGACATCGGCGATGTGGAACATCGGCGCGGCGGAGGTGGTGGCAAAAGCGGCGCCGAAGGCCTTCAGGGCATCCGTATCCGGGCGGTGCCCGGACAGTCCTTCGACCAGCGGAATGGCATCGGGCGAAACGGTCCCGATCAGATAGCCGATGAGCGGCCAGAGGCTGTCATCCACGTCTTCAAGCGGCGGCACGGTGACTCGCACCTGTGGCGCGCGCTGCTCCGGCAGGTGACAGCCCGCTTTGGGTGCCCGGCCCGTCAGCCCGATCGCGATGTCCAGATAATCGGGATACTTCATCGTCCGTGCGCCAAGCACGCTGTTGGCATAGACGACGGCATTCGATTCCGCCCAGACGATCTGCTCGTCACGTGCGGGCCGGTCATCGAGCAGATAGGGCGCGCAGGTAAAGGTGGCTTGTGCTCCCATCGCCACATAGGCATCGGCCACGGCTGCTGCCGGACGCCCGAGCGCTTCCGGAACACCCTGCGCCTGCCAGCGCCGGTGATCGACCGAAATCGCATTCAGCGTCGTCGGCACCACGACGCGACCGCCGAGATCGCGCAGCTTTTCGGCAAAGGCGAGGCCGCCAGGACCGGTATAGATGCAGCCGTCGATATGGGCGCGGGTGATGTCGATCAGCTCCGTCGCGCCTTCAAGCGCTGCCATCCGCAGCACGATCCGCATGGCAACGGCTGCCGCGTCGCCCCGCTCGCCTGCGAGAATGGCCTTGTCCGCATCCGTGAGCGCGATGTCCGAACCAACCCCTGCAACGGCATCGCTGATCCGGACCCGCTTGGCTGTCTTCAATGCGGCAAAGGCTTGCTTGCCGACCGCAATCACCGGAATGGACCGCCCGAACACCTCCTCCGCGGCGATGACGCCGAGCGTGATGATCGCCTCGGGATGCTCAAGCACAATCGCGGCGGGACCTTGTCCGTTGAGAATCAGTTCGAGGATGACGCCGCTGCCGGTGCAGGAGCCACGGCTGGTCGGCAGGGCGAGCACGCGGCCGGTCAGCCGCTCGCCGCTCAACGGGTGATGCCGGTCGATGATCTCGCCGGTCACGGCATCCGCGCCGCCCCAGAAGCTGAGCGCGGTGTCGGTGAACAACACCTCGCCCTCGGCCGAGCCCGAGACGAGTACGCGGCCCGATATGTCGACGGTGTCATGGAGGCTGCTCATCATTCCGTCTCCGAAAGCGCCAGGATCGCAAAACTCGCCAGCCAGTGTTCGCCCATATAGTCGCCAGCCACATGCGCGATCCCGGCTTCGAGATGCCCATGCGCGGCCTCGAGCATCACAGGTCGGCGCGGGTCCGTCTCTGGCAGGGTGCCAGCCAGAGAGGCCCAGCACCAGGCACGGCTGAGGCTCAGGCCATCGAGGTGTGCGATCTTGCCGTCCGAGCGGTCCGAAACGGAGGCGGGAGCAAACAGCGTGCGCGGCTGGCCGGCTGCGATATCAGGCAGGAAGGCATCGAACCAGCGGCCGAAATCGGTGGCGGGCAGGAGCCGGCGCATGCATTCCGCCTCGATCAGCGCTGGCGAGAGGAAGTCGTCGCCCGAGGGCTCGCCCCAGGCGGGGCAGGCGGTGTCAGAGCCGTACCAGCGCTGCGCCGTGGCGCGCAGCAGTTCGAAAAGGGCCGTGTCTCCGACAGTGTCGGCATAGTCGGCTGCGAGCCTGAGCGCAAAGGCGGTGTTGTAATGCGTGCCCACCCGCACCGGATAGGTGGCAAGCGGCAGGAAGTCCCTGAAGCGCTGGACAATCCGCTCCGTCAGCGGCGACAGCGCTGCGCCCCATCGCGCATTCTCGTGGCCGTGCAACTCGGCGGCAAGCTTCAGCAACCAGCCCCAGCCATAGGGCCGCTCATAACCGCGCGCCATTGGTCGGTCGAAATAGCCGCATTCGCCGGCGATCCTGTCCGGCACCAGCATCGTTGAAAAGAGATCGCGGATCGCTTGCGCTTCCGGCATCTCGGGATGGAGGCGCAAGAGACGCGCCAGCATCCAGTAGCCATGCACGCAGGAATGCCAGTCATAGCTTCCGTAAAAGACCGGGTGGAGTTTGGATGGCGTCTTCGCATCCTCAGGCCCTTCGAGCCCGTGCAGGATATGATTGGGATATTCGCGGGTGACATGGCCGAGCGCGATGGTCGCAAAGCGGGAGGCAAGCTCGGATGTCAGCCGCGTGGTCATCCCTTATCTCCCAATTCCAGCCGGTCGCCCCAGTCTGCCCGGCGTATGTCCTTGAAGGCCTCGCCATCGCGTTTGCTGAGCGTCAGCTCGGCAGCCGTGCCATCGGTGCGACAGAGCTTGACCCGCCCGACACCGCCATTGACGCGCGGCGGAGACAGCACCCGGTCGCCGACGAGGGCAACAGGCTCGCGCGAGGCGGCGATGAAGATGTATTTCTCGTCCTCCCACGGCACTTCTGCGCCCTTGGCCAGACGATGCACCCGCGAACGCGCCACGCGCCTTGAGAAGTGGCACCAGTCCGGTGCCACGATCGGACAGTTTTCCGCATGCATGCAGGGCGCCACGAGATGCGCCCCGAGGGATCGGAGCTTGTCGCGAACGGCGAGAATGCGCTGCCAGCCGGCCGGTGTGCCGGGCTCGATCACGACGAGCATGCCTTTGGTCAGCGTCCAGAGTTTTTCCGTGACGGTTCCGATGGTTGCCGGCGGAAGCTCGTCCAGCACATAGGCAAGCGTCACGAGATCAGCTGGCCGAAGCGTCGGGATCTTGGCCGTCACATCACCCGCCTGCCAGTGGCTTTTCACGCTGCCGGAAGCGGCGAGCTTTTCGCCGACGCTGCGGATCGCGCCGCTTGCTTCCACCATCTCTGCGGAGCTTAGGCTGCCCCAGGTATCGGCTGCTGCCCAGAGTGCTGTGCCGGGGCCGCAGCCGAGATCGATCAGGGTCTCTGGCTGGAAATCCGGTGTCGCATCCTCGACCATGGCGAGTGCTGCCCGAACGGCGGCGAAGGTGGCGGGCAGGCGGGTCGCAAGATAGGCCTTGGCGGCAAGCGCATCATCGATATGAAAGCGCCCGTCACGCACTTCGCGGCGATAGCGATCAGACAGAATTGCGCTCGCCTTGGCGATCCGTTCCAGCGGTTCGCCCTGGAGCATCTGGTCGACGGCGGAGCGGAGAGGGGCGGGAAGTTCCATGATGTCCTTCAGCCGCGCCGCGCCGCCCATTCGGGGCGGAGAATGGACATGAGGAGGAAATCCGAGCGGCTGCCATCGGGCAAGAGCGCTGCCTCGCGCAGCACGCCTTCCTGGATGAAGCCGACCTTGCGATAGACGGTCTGGGCGCGAAGATTGCCGCTCACCACGTCGAGACAGAGGCGATGGGCATTGGTTTCAAGAAAGGCAAAGTCGACGGCACCGGCGAGCAGCGGTGTGCCCACGCCCTTTTCCGGGCTGGAGACCGCGATGCGCTTGACGCAGGCATTGCCGTCGCGCCTGTTGAGATCCATCAGGATGACGAAGCCGAGCGATTGGCGATCGTCATCCTCGCCGATCAGGTACGCAAACGAGGGGTTCGCAATCTGCGCCATGTGCTCGTCAACGCCGTAGCGGCCGATGAACTGGTCATAGCCCGGCTTGCGCTCGGTCTCCATGATGAACGGGATATCGGCCTCCGTTGCACGGCGCAGGGATAGCGCCGTCACGGATCAGAACTCCACCGCTTCGACGCGCTTGCCGACGAAGCGCAGACCGACGCCGCCGGAAATCAGCTTCAGCGCGAGATCGCCGAACAGCTCCTTGCGCCAGCCCTGAAGGGCTGCGACTTCCGCCTTTTCGCCTTCGGCTGCGATCTTTTCCAGATCGTCGCTGTTGGCGATGACCTTGGAAGCAACACCGTGCTTTTCAGAGGTCAGCCGCAGCAGCACCTTCAGCAGTTCGACAGCCGATTGCGTGCCTTCAGGCGCATGGGTATGGCGTTCCAGATGCGGCATCTCCGACTTCGGCAGCGCAAGCGCCGTATTGACCTGTTCGAGGATCGCAGTACCCGAGCTCGAGCGTTCCCAGCCCTTCGGGATGGTGCGCAGCCGCCCGAGCGCCTCCACATCCTTCGGCTGCTGCTGGGCGATTTCGTAGATCGCATCGTCCTTCAACACCCGCGAACGCGGCACGTTGCGGGCGCGGGCCTCGCGCTCGCGCCATGCGGCGACATACTGCATGACGGCGAGTTCGGTCGGCTTGCGCAGGCGCATCTTCAGCCGCTGCCAGGCCTGTTCCGGCGGCAGGTCATAGGTTTCGCGGGATTCGAGGATCGCCATTTCCTCGGTCAGCCACTCGGCGCGGCCTTCCGCATCCAGCTGGCCCTTCAGCTTCAAATAGACGTCGCGCAGATGGGTGACATCGGCCAGTGCATAATCGAGCTGCTTGTCCGACAACGGACGGCGGCTCCAGTCGGTGAAGCGCGAGGTCTTGTCGATATGGACGTTCTTCACCTTCTGCACGAGCTGGTCATAGGAGACAGAATCGCCGAAGCCGCAGACCATGGCCGCAACCTGCGTGTCGAAGATCGGATGCGGGATGAGATCGCCGAGATGGAAGATGATTTCGATGTCCTGGCGGGCCGCATGGAAGACCTTCACCACGGCCGGATTTGCCATCAGCTCGAAGAAGGGCTTGAGGTCGATACCCTTGGCCATCGGGTCGATGATGTATTCATGCTCCGGGCTCGCCATCTGGATCAGGCAGAGTTCCGGCCAGAAGGTCGTTTCGCGGAGAAATTCCGTGTCGATCGTGATGAAATCGGATTGAGCGAGGAGGCGGCAGGCCTCTTCGAGCGCGGCAGTGGTATCGATCATTTCGGCTCGGTCATGGAAACTAAAGGATCAACCTTAGTTTCCCTTCTGGCCTTCCTTGTCAATATGAACGACCGGGAAACGGAGCCTGTAAGCCTTCTTCAAAGGGTGAAGTCCCTTAATCGTCGGCGGAAACACCCCTCAGCGCTGCAATGTTCTGGCTGTGGACTGCCTCATAGGGCGCGAAATAGGTGAGGGTTCCGACGCTCAGTTCCGGTGCGATGAAGCGCTCGAGACTCTCGTCGGGCAGTCCGGGTTCATCCAGACGCAAGAGCAGCCGCGTCAGATAGTCCCGGGTGGTGGTCACCAGTGACGGCGGATAGCCACCGGATGCGATCACCTGCTCGTCGCCGTGATTGGGAAGAATGCGGCTGAACTCAAGCTCGGACAGCCGGTCGAGTTCCGCAACATGCCGCGCGGTATTCGCAGGCTCCGAGATATAGGTCACGGTGTCTTCGAGCGTGTCGCCCGCCAGCAGCACGCCGAGATGCGGCACAAGGAGCACGGTGCCGTCGGCGCTGTGAATGTCGAATTGCATCAGCTTCACCGTGATGTCGCCGACCTCAAGGGTCATCTCGCCGTCAAAGGTCTCGGTCGGCATGACGACCGGATTGATCGGCGGATCTTTGGCGACGAGGACCTTGCGCTTCTCGATCAGCGTGTCGCGCGTCAGCTTGTTCGACAGGATCGGGCAGTCGATGAAGCCCGCATTTCCGGCGACGTGATCGGTATGCCAGTGGCTGAGCACGACACGGATCTTGCTGACGCCGAGGCCGGAGAGATGGCTGCGGATGGCACGCGCATGGTCGAAGGAGATATGCGTGTCATAGACCAGCGCCTCGGTTCCCGAGACGATCGCGTAGCTCGCGACTCCCAGGCCGTAAGCGCCGTCGTCGAGCCAGTTCGGCTTGTCGGAATGCAGACGTTTGCCGAGGATGCGTCCGTCATAATAGGCATACAGCCCCGGATAGGGCTCGTGGATGCGCATCGTCTCGGCAAGGCTCATGTCATGTCACTCGGAAATAGCCGGTCATCCCGGTCTTCTGGTGTTCGATGATGTGGCAATGGAAGACCCAGTCGCCCGGGTTGTCGGCCACCAGCGCAAGCTGGACCTTTTCATCCGGCAGCACAAGGTAGGTATCCGAGACGAGCGGCTGGACCTCTCGCTTGTTCGAAGAGATAGCCTTGAAGTTCATGCCATGCAGATGGATCGGATGCGCATGCGGCGTGACGTTCTCGACATTGAGCAGATAGGTTTGGCCCAACTTCAGCTCGGCGATCGGTGCGGTCGGATCAGGTGTGTCGCCTGGATAGGGAACCTTGTTGATCGCCCAGAAGGAATAGCCGAGCGTCCCGCAGATCGAATCGCGCGCCGCAGATTCAGCGGTGGCGCTGAGAAGCAGCGGGATCTGAGTCGCGTTTGAAAGATCGGCATCGACGCCCGCGTTTTCCGAAAGCGGACCGAGATCTCCAAGATTGCGTTTGAGCGATGAGCCAATGGCCCTGAACCGCGCGACCACCTTGGCCGTCGAGGGCCTCACATCCTCCAGCACCATTTCCACGCCCTCGCTGTCGGCGACACGCACCGCGAGATCGAGCCGCTGGCCTGGCGAGACGACGGCCATGTCGAGCGGCATCCGCTCCGACACCGGATGCCCGTCGATGGCGATGATCTGCGCCTCGGCGCCAGCGAGCTTGAGATTGTAGATACGCGTGACGTCGGCAGCCAGGATGCGGACACGGACCAGGCCACCAGCGGGAACATCATAGCGCGGCTCGACCTGCCAGTTGGCAGTGCGCAGCGTGCCGAAGGTCCCGGTCTTCGCCGCATCGCGCGGCTTGAACTGCTCGATGAACTGGCTGTCGCCGCCGAGCCGGAAATCCCGGAGATTCAGCGCCACCTCGCCATCGAAGACCGGATCACGGTCATCTTCCACCACCAGCACGCCGGCAAGCCCACGGCCCATCTGCGTCAGCGTGTTGCAATGCGGGTGATACCAGAAGGTGCCGGCATCGGGTGGCGAGAAGCCATAGTCGAAGCGGTCGCCGGTATAGACGTAAGGCTGGGTGACGAAGGGCACGCCGTCCTGGTCATTCGGCAGGCGGATGCCGTGCCAGTGGATGGTCGTCGGTTCGTCCAGCCGGTTGATGAGCCGTGCCCTGAACGGCTCTCCGCGTCTGGCGCGCAGGATCGGCGGGGAGGGATCTGTGGAGGTCTGTCCGCCGAGCGCATAACGCATCACCCCCCGCGTCACCTGCTTGCCGTCGAGAGGCACATCGCCAGTCAGCGCCTCGATTTCGATCGGATCGGTGGCTGCCAGCGCCTGGCTGAGACGCGGCATCACGGCGAGGCCCGCGCCATAGGCGCCGAGCACGGCAGCAGATTTGAGAAGGGTGCGGCGGGAAACAAAGGTCACGGTCGGAACTCTCGTTTGTCGCCCTGTTTTTAAAGTTGAGACGAGCGATCAGCAATAGCGTGGTCAGGCCATGCTGTCGCAGGGCTGACGATGATCATCTCAGCCGCCATCCTTTTCGTTCGGCGGTGTTGCAAGCTTGCTGAAGAAGGTCGAGGTGCGCAGCAGGCTGCGGAAGCGCATCCGCCGCTTCTCGGTCGGCACGGCATCGCGGGCCCGGATGCGGGCGAGGGTATAGACGGCGAAGAAAGTCAGGACCACGATCACATAGGCAAACAGCGCATGCGGCCCGAAGGCATCCATCAGGAAGGAAGCGAAGAGCGGCCCGACAACCGCGCCGATCGACCAGAAGAACAGCGTTCCCGCCGAGACCAGCGCATGCTGGCCGGGGGCGGCATGGTCATTGGCATGCGCCGAGCACAGCGAATAGAGCGGCAGCGCAAAGGCGCCGAAGGCGAATATGCCGATGAAATTGGCAAGCTCTCCATCACCCGCCAGAAAGGCGAGGTAGATCGAGGCGAGCAGTGCCCCGATCGTCGAGACAAGGATGATGACGCGACGGTCCAGCTTGTCCGAGTAATGGCCGAGCGGATATTGCAGCACGATGCCGGCAAAGATGCCGATGCTCATGAAGGTGGCGATCGACGTCACCGACATGCCGATGCCATCGGCATAGATGGGCCCGAGTGAGCGGAAGCTCGAATTGGTGAGCCCGATGACGATGCAGCCGACGGTCGCCAGCGGCGAGACCGACCAGAGAACCTTGATATCGAATTTCACGTCCTTCGGCGGCGCGGGGCTCGATTTGTCGGCAAAGGAGATCGGCACCAGCGACAGCGAGAGCGCCATGGCGATGATGGCGAAGAGATCGAAGCCGGAAACGCCGAACAGCGGGATCATGTACTGCGCCGCCGTCACCGAACCGAGATCGACGAAGCGATAGACCGAAAGCGTGCGCGCCCGCGTGGCGTTCGTGACGCGGGCGTTCAGCCAGCTCTCGACAACCGCAAACAGGCCGGCGAAGCAGATGCCCTGCACGAGGCGCATCAGGAACCAGGAGATCGGGTCGATCACCAGCAGCATCATGATCGAGGCGGCTGACGCGATCGCGGCAAGTGCGGAGAAAGTACGGATATGTCCGATCGCCCGCATGATCTTGGTCACATAGACACAGCCGAGCACGAAGCCGATGAAATAGCCTGCACCCACCATGCCGATGACGGAGGTGCTGAAACCCTCCTCGATGCCGCGCAGCGCGATGAAGGTGCCCTGCAGGCCGTTGCCGCCGATCAGGATGCCGGCAGTGATCAGAAGCGGGATGAGGGGGCGGATATCATGCATGAGGGGGCCTGCGGGCCACGGCGGAGCATTTGATCATTGAGTCGGTGCCGGGCAGGTCCGGAGTCCTAAACCTCTTTGACGGATGGCGACAGGTCAAAATCGCGGCCCGTCGCCATCCGCCCCCATTTCGCCGTCAGAGGAAGGGCCGCCCCTGGACTGCCTGCATGAACGTGCCTATGACCACGGCGATGGAGAGGACGGCGCCGAGGGCAATGCCGGGTCTGGCGAAACGGGGTGCAAATCGGTCGAGGCCAAGACCCAGGATCGGCAATGCCTGCATGATATGAGTGGCGAAGAAATGCGGCACGCGCAGATCGCCGCCGGTGCGCGACCAGCCGAACAGCGGCAACCCGCCGATGTCAGTCTTGATGCCGCCGACCCAGTGGCCGGGACCATCGATCTGACCGCCGCCGAGCGCAAAGGCGGTGATCAGGGTGGCCACGCTGCCGAGCACGAGCCCCCAGCCACCGCCGAGCCGCAGGCCGGCGGGCGCGCCGGCGCGCGGGCGCATCAAGATATAGACCCCGATCACCAGGCTCGACAGCACGAGCAGCGCCGCCCCGACACCCATCACGCTATAGGCCATCGCCTCGAAAGCTGTGCTGTCGTTGAAATGCGAGGCCCGGCCTCGCGCCGCCTGCAGGGTGATATAGAAGACCTCGCCATTGGCCGTGATCGCCGCCATCAGGCTCGCCAGAAAGACGCCGAGCCCGGCCCGCGTCCGCGCCTCGATCAGCGGCAGAAGAATGAGCATGGTCGCCAGCATGATGGCGAGCGAAGCCTGGAATTTCAGCGGCTTGCTCCAGACGCTGATGCCGTTGATCAACCGGTCGTCGAGGCCAAGCGCAATCAGGCTCGGAAAGGCCAGCGCCACCGACAATCCGATGCCGACGATCAGCACACGGCGGGTTCGTTGTTCGGCAGCAGCGAGATCCGGCGCTGGCGCGAGCATGACGCTGTCGTTGAAGAGCATGGTCATCACTCAGGCCTTTCGGGGCTTAAGCGCGGTTTCCGTCGCGCGGGTGAGATAAAAGAGCAGGAGGCCCAGCGGCCCGAACATGAAGGTCGCCACCAGCATCGGCGCCTGAAGCAGACGATTGTAGCCGCGCTTGTCCGCCTCGACGGCAATCCATGTTCCAATGAAGAGATCGAAGGCGAGGTAATGCACCCAGCCGGCGACGAGCACCGGATCGCTCATGAAGAGTGCCCGCACCTCGGCAATCGAGCCAAACCCGCCGCCCTCGACGCGGAAGAAATAGACGAAGACCAGCACCGCATAGGTGAGCGATAGCGCCCCGATCAGACCGAAACGGATGAGGGCGGTGAGGGCTGCCCAGCGCGGTGCGAGGATAAGCAGCAACCAGCCGGCCATGGCGGTGCTGCTGGTGATCGAAAACACGGTATCGGCGGACATGGGAGCCTCATCTTGGCGGTGGCAAGATAAGCATGCGGCATAACTTGGCAATGTCAAGATTGATTTTGACGGCGTGGTTTCGAGTGGTTATGAAGGGGCATGGCAAGACAGAAATCCTATCACCACGGCGATTTGCGCCAGGCGCTGATCGGCACCGGGCTCGACATGCTCGAAGAGCAGGGCCTGGAAGGCCTGACGCTCCGCAAGCTCGCCGCTCGCGTCGGCGTGTCCCATGCGGCACCCGAACATCATTTTCCGACCCTGCGGCACCTGATGACAGCCTTTGCCGTCGAAGGCTTCCGGCTGTTTGCCGCCTCGATGCGGGAGGCCATGGCGGCAGCCCCTGATGATCCGGCAGAGCAGCTACGGGCCGCCTCCCGCGGCTATCTCACCTTTGCCAGGTCCCGCCCGCATCTCTTCCGCCTGATGTTCACCGCCAACCGCCTCGACTGGGACGACCCTGCCATCGGCCCGCCGGCCAACGCCGCCCATGCCGTGCTTGAGGAGATCTCGCTGCCTGTGGCAAGGCGCATGAAGCTGGATACCCCGGAGGGCAGGGCGGCCGTCGAGCAGCTCGTCTGGTCGCAGATCCACGGCCATGCGCATCTGATGATCGACGGCAAGCTGCCACCGGAGGGCGATGGCGGCACCGGCTGCGAGCCGTTTGTCGCGCCGCTGGATCTGGCGAGTGTGTTGTTGCCGGAGTGAGGGGGGGTGCAATTATGGACGTTCAGAAATCAGTGAATGTCCATTTTCCGTAGTGACCGTAGGGGCCATTCCAACCCTTCGCCAGTAGTCTCTGGATCTTCTCCTTATACGTCTGCATCATCGCGCAATACTTCTTCCAAAGCTTTTCGGTAAAGTGGCCTTCGGGTTGGATGCCATCGGCATCGCGACCGCATGGGTAGCGCGCCCAGCTCTCGTTACCTCCGCAAAATGCCTCGAATACCCACCGATCACGAACCTTATGTGGGACGAGTGATGAGCGGTTGGCCAGCTTCCAAAGGTCGTGGGTGGTGATCTCTTTTAGATAGCCATCTGCTATGAACGATGGGTTTTCATACACGAGGAACGCTTTCAGCATGTTCTCCATTGCGAACGCAGCCAACAGGAAAGTGGCACGGTTGGTTTCGTCCCAAGTGACAGGTGCATGCCCAATTTTAGTCATCGTGATTAGGCTCTGACCGCGGTTCTGCCAGAGGGAGAGAGCTTGCATGTGCAGATTCTCCGCAGTGTAATACCACTGGTGAGGATTGGCCGCGTCCACGAAAGCAAGCTTCTGATCATGCGTGAAGCTCTTTTTCCCGCTGCTCGATCCGCCCATGTGTCAGCGCTTCCCCAACGAGATCAAATACTTGTCTGGCATACTGGAACGCTCCCATTTGGGCAGACCATGGTGGATGCCATTCATTGTTCAACGAAAAGCAAGAAAGGAGTTGTCAATTCACTCCTTTCGCGATCCAAGTAACGATTTGAACCAAACCGGTAGGCAGGCCAATAACTGCGGAGATCGTCGCAATTCCTCGATTTTTGCGACTTTCCAACAGGCGGTCAATAAAGTGCAGGAATCCGCTACCACTAGTATTCAATCTGCCTTTCAGGGCGGCAGAAATCACGTAGCTGAAGAACCCCACCTTGGCGATCGTTGAAGCGTTCATACGGATAAAGTCTTTAGCTTTGAAGGCTTCTGACTCCTCTTTGCCAGACAGGAACCCCTGAATTCGCGGGCCGTTAAGATCCATCAGGGAGGGCATGCGCGGATCCGGTGCGTAGTCAGACCCGTACCGATCTTTGAGTGCGTCATTCAGGTTAATACGTACTTCGACTGGAATGCTCGGAGGCTCCTTTTTTGTCAGCACGCGGTACCGGTGCTCAAGGTGCTCGAACCCGAAAGTGACGTTTCGCATGTTCCAGTGAATCCAGTATTTCTCTCGTCGGTCCCGAGCCCAATCATAGAAGTGGGTCAGCAGCTCCCTCTCAATTTTGTCGTAGCGCTCCTCGATTTCGTCCCATGGTACCCCCAGATATTCAGCTACGGTGTGCGTGGCGAAGCTGACCGTTTGTCCACTCTCGTAGTGCCGCACCACGACTGAGGTGATCCGGGGAGACAGCGCCCCAGCACCCGCGTTGGCTTCGGCGTCGAAAAGAGACTGAGAAGAGTAATGAATTATGTAGAAGCGATCAGGGTTCTTCTGTACGTCCGCCCAAAAACTTGAGTGCCTTGCCACAGACTTTCCTCTGCTAATTACGGTGTCATTTTAGCTGGTTATATACCAAGTTCCGATCTGCTACTATTATTGTCAGTCTCGCGCATATACAACCTGCAATAGGACAAATGTCTTCCGGGTCGACATCTGCGAATGACATTCTTCGGCTAGTTTGAGAAACGACACGAGCCACGCCCCACATCACCCAGCCTTGACAAATCAGCCACACCATGCGCTTTTCCGCCCGATTTTCTATCGGTCGCGCGCCTTATCTGTCGGTGCCCTTTCGACCGTCACATTCGGGATACCTGATCATGCATCGTTACCGCAGCCACACCTGTGCCGCTCTTCGCAAGTCCGACGTCGGTCAGACCGTCCGCCTCTCGGGCTGGGTCCATCGTGTTCGCGACCATGGCGGCGTGCTCTTCATCGACCTGCGCGATCATTATGGCATCACCCAGGTCGTGGCCGATCCGGATAGCCCGGCCTTCAAGCTGGCCGAGACCGTGCGCGGCGAATGGGTCATCCGCATCGACGGTCTCGTCAAGGCCCGTTCGGAAGAGACCACCAACAAGGCGATGGCAACCGGCGAGATCGAACTCTACGCCCGGGAAATCGAGGTGCTCTCGGCTGCCAAGGAATTGCCTCTGCCGGTCTTCGGCGAGCCCGACTATCCGGAAGACGTGCGCCTGAAGTACCGCTTCCTTGATCTGCGCCGCGACACGCTGCACAAGAACATCGTCAAGCGCACGCAGATCATCTCGTCGATGCGCACAGGCATGGCCGCTGCCGGCTTTGCCGAATACTCGACGCCGATCCTGACGGCGTCGTCGCCGGAAGGCGCACGCGACTTCCTCGTGCCGAGCCGCATCCACGAAGGCAAGTTCTTCGCGCTGCCCCAGGCGCCGCAGCAGTACAAGCAGCTGCTCATGGTCGCCGGCTTCGACCGCTATTTCCAGATCGCGCCCTGCTTCCGCGACGAAGACCCGCGCGCCGACCGTCTGCCGGGCGAGTTCTACCAGCTCGACGTCGAGATGAGCTTCGTCACCCAGGAAGACGTCTGGGCCACGATGGAGCCGATGATGACTTCCGTCTTCGAGCAGTTCGCCGAAGGCAAGCCGGTCACCAAGGAATGGCCGCGCATCCCTTACGATGTCGCGATCCGCAAGTATGGCTCCGACAAGCCGGACCTGCGCAACCCGATCGTCATGGAAGGCGTCACTGACCACTTCCGCGATTCCGGCTTCAAGGTCTTTGCCGGCATGATCGCGTCCAACCCGAAGGTCGAGATCTGGGCGATCCCGGCTAAGACCGGTGGTAGCAGAGCATTCTGCGACCGCATGAACGCCTGGGCGCAATCAACCGGCCAGCCGGGCCTCGGCTACATCTTCTGGAAGGAAGAGGACGGCAAGATTGCCGGCTCCGGTCCGCTCGCCAAGAACATCGGCGAAGAACGCACCGAAGCGATCCGTCAGCAGCTCGGCCTCGAGCCGGGCGATGCGGCCTTCTTCGTCGCAGGCGATCCGGCCAAGTTCTACAAGTTTGCCGGTGAAGCCCGCACCCGCGCTGGCGAGGAACTGAACCTCGTCGATCGCGACCGTTTCGAAATGTGCTGGATCGTCGACTTCCCGTTCTACGAATACAACGAGGAAGAAAAGAAGATCGACTTCGCCCACAACCCCTTCTCGATGCCGCAGGGTGGTCTGGAAGCGCTGGAAAGCCAGGATCCGCTGTCGCTCAAGGCTTATCAGTATGACGCGGTCTGCAACGGCTTCGAAATCGCCTCGGGCTCGATCCGTAACCAGTCGCCGGAACTGATGGTCAAGGCCTTCGAAAAGGTTGGCCTGTCGCAGACCGATGTCGAGGAACGCTTCGGCGGCATGTACCGTGCCTTCCAGTACGGCGCTCCTCCGCATGGCGGCTGCGCCTTCGGCATCGACCGCGTGGTCATGCTGCTCGTCGGTGCGAAGAACCTGCGCGAAATCTCGCTCTTCCCGATGAACCAGCAGGCGCAGGACCTGCTGATGAACGCCCCGTCGCCGGCCACCCCGACGCAGCTGCGGGAACTCGCGCTGCGTGTCGTGCCGCAGCCGAAGAAGGACTGATCGGGTTCGAGGATCTGGAAATGACAAAGGCCGGGAGTGATCCCGGCCTTTTTTATTGACCGCAAAGCCAAGAAAAAGCCCGGCCGCTTTCGCGGGGCCGGGCTCCGTATCTCGACTGAGACTGAGATCAGTCGTTTGCGGTGACCTTCAGGCCGATCAGGCCCGGAATGGTTTCCGGAGCGCCCATGGCAGCACCCATGATCATCGGGAAGGCGACCGGATTGGCGGGAGCGGCTGCAATGGTCAGCGCCTTCGGGTTGTCGATGTAGCTGTTGACCGCGGCCGAAACCTCGTTCTGCAGCGCGCCGAGCTTGGCCTGGGCAAGCAGGATCGGAACCATGCCCTTGACCATCTGCGCCATTGTCGCGCCATCGGCCCCCTGGCTCTTGCCGGCATAGTCGAGGCCGCGCTTGGTGATGCCGGCGTCTTCGAAGCGAACCTGTGCATCGACCAGCGACAGCTGCTGGACAAGGCCGAGCATGGCGAGACCGGCGGCCTGCTGGGCCTGCTCATTCTGCGGCTGCGCCTGCATCATGCGGGCCTGTTCCTGCATCTGCTTGACGAGATCGAGCGTGTAGCCGGACATCGAGAAGGCCATCGAAAGCTTGCCGACATTGGCGAAATCGATCGAATAGTCCTCGATGTCGATCGTGCCGCTCTCGACTTCCCAGCTGCCGGACATGTTCATGTCGCCGTCGAGGCTGGTGAGGCCGAGTGCTTCGATGGATTCCTTTGCCTTCGGATCTTCGACAGTGCTGAGATCGGCCTTCACGCCGGTCACGGTGCCTTCGAAGGTGATCGTGGTCTCGTCGTCGGACAGGCCCATCGTGCCGACGGCTTCCGCCATCGAGAAGACCGGCTTGCCGTCGACGGTCACTTCAACCGGGCCGCTATGGGCCTCTTCGTAGAACATCAGCGAATCGATGCCCTCGGCATTGGCGTCACCGGGCACGTAGACCCCGGCAAGGTACAGATCCTGCACCTTGAAGCTCGACTTCTCCTCAGTCACGTTGACCTCGGGGAAGGTGACGCGCTCGATGTAGTAGGCGCCGCCTTCCTCTTCGCTGACACCTTCAAGGGTCAGCTGTTCGACTGCCAGCGGCTTTTCGCCCGGTTGCCCCTCGGCCCCGAACTTGACACCTTTCAGAAGGACGTCCGAGCCGGAGACTTCCACGTTGTCCGCGGTGATGGTCGTGCCGCCGCTGGCGAAGGAGGCATTGATCTTCTTGAGCAAATCCTGTCCATCCAGCGCGAAGGCGGGACCGGTGAACGCGCAGAGCGCAGCGCTCGCGAGCAGAATTCGGGTCGAGCGGGACAAGGTCATGAGGAGATCCTTCGTGCTGGTGCCGCGCCGGGCGCGAGCGGAAATGGTCGGCGATATTTATAAGTGGGATTGAAAAAACGTCCACCGCTTTTCGCCATAGACCGGTGGCGGCGGATTGTGGCGTGATGACGGTCACAGCCCCTTAATCCACAGGCAGAATCCCCGGTTTCCTTGCCGTTCCGGGTCTTCTCCGATAGGTGAGACCCATGGGGACAAATCAGCTTCCGCCCGAAGAGGGTGGCGACAACATTCTTCCTGTTGACCTGAAGGCGGCGCTCGAAGAGCGTTATCTCGCCTATGCCTTGTCGACGATTATGCACCGCGCGCTGCCGGATGTCCGCGACGGACTGAAGCCGGTGCATCGCCGCATCATCCATGCGATGAGCGAAATGGGCATCCGGCCGAACTCGGCCTTCAAGAAATGCGCCCGTATCGTCGGTGACGTCATCGGTAAGTTCCACCCGCATGGCGACCAGTCGGTCTATGATGCGCTGGTGCGCCTCGCGCAGGACTTCTCCCAGCGTTATCCTGTCGTCGACGGGCAGGGGAACTTCGGCAACATCGACGGCGATAGTGCTGCCGCCTATCGTTACACCGAAGCCCGCATGACCGATGTCGCGGCGCTCCTGCTCGAAGGCATCGACCAGGACGCCGTCGACTTCCGCCCGACCTACAACGAAGAAGACGACGAGCCGACGGTTCTGCCGGGTGCCTTCCCGAACCTTTTGGCCAACGGTGCCTCGGGTATCGCGGTCGGCATGGCAACCTCCATTCCGCCGCACAATGCCCATGAGCTCTGCGACGCCGCTCTCTACCTCATCAAGAACCCCGGCGCTTCCGTCGAGGAACTGTTTGCCGATCCCGCCCATCCTGAGCGCGGCGGCATTGAGGGCCCCGATTTCCCGACTGGCGGCGTGATCGTCGAGAGCCGTGCCTCGATGCTTGAGACCTATCGCACCGGTCGCGGCGGTTTCCGGGTCCGTGCCAAGTGGGAGATCGAGGATCTTGGCCGTGGCGGCTACCAGATCATCGTCACTCAGATCCCGTTCCAGGTGCAGAAGTCGCGCCTGATCGAAAAGATCGCCGAACTCCTGATCGCCCGTCGTCTGCCGCTGCTCGAAGACGTGCGCGACGAGAGCGCCGAAGACATCCGCCTCGTGCTCGTGCCGAAGAGCCGCACGGTCGATGCCACGCTGTTGATGGAATCGCTGTTCAAGCTCACCGAGCTCGAAAGCCGCATTCCGCTCAACATGAACGTGCTGTCGCAGGGCAAGGTCCCCAAGGTCATGGCCCTCAACGAGGTGCTGACCGAGTGGCTGGACCACCGCAAGGACGTGCTCGTCCGCCGTTCGAAGTTCCGTCTGGCGGCGATCGACCGCCGCCTCGAAATCCTCGGCGGCCTGCTGATTGCCTATCTCAATCTCGACGAGGTGATCCGCATCATCCGCGAGGAGGACGAGCCGAAGCCTGTCCTGATCGCCAAATGGGATCTGACCGACAACCAGGCCGAAGCCATCCTCAACATGCGCCTGCGCAACCTGCGCAAGCTCGAGGAATTCGAGATCCGCAAGGAGCACGAAGCCCTGTCTGCCGAGAAGGCCGAGATCGAATCCCTGCTCGCCTCCACGGACAAGCAGTGGCAGACGGTCGCCTGGGAAATCGGCGAGGTGAAGAAGAAATACGCCAAGGCCACCGAGCTCGGCCGCCGCCGCAGCGTCTTCTCCGACGCTCCCGATGCCGATGTCGAAGCCATCCAGCAGGCGATGATCGAAAAGGAACCGATCACCGTCGTCATCTCCGAAAAGGGCTGGATCCGCGCTCTCAAGGGCCACATCTCCGACACGTCAGCGCTGACCTTCAAGGAAGGCGACGCGCTGAAGGTGGCATTCCCGGCCCAGACCACGGACAAGATCCTGCTGGTGACGACGGGCGGCAAGGTCTACACGCTGGGCGGCGACAAGCTGCCCGGTGGCCGTGGCCATGGCGAGCCGCTGCGCATCATGGTCGACATGGAAAACGACCAGGATGTGCTCACCGCCTTCGTCCATGATTCCGGCCGCAAGCTCATCTTCGTCTCCACCGCCGGCAACGGCTTCATCGTGCCGGAAGGCGAAGTCGTCGCCAACACCCGCAAGGGCAAGCAGGTGATGAATGTCGGCATGCCGGACGAGGCCAAGCTCGTGGTGCCCGTGAGTGGTGATCATCTGGCTGTCGTCGGCGAAAACCGCAAGCTCGTCGTCTTCCCGCTCACCCAGATACCGGAAATGACCCGCGGCAAGGGCGTGCGCCTGCAGCGCTACAAGGACGGTGGCATTTCCGACGTGAAGTTCTTCGCGATCGCCGACGGCCTGACCTGGGCCGATTCTGCCGGACGCACCTTCACCAAGACGAAGGAAGAACTGGTCGAATGGCTGGGCGACCGCGCCTCGGCCGGACGTCTTGTGCCCAAGGGCTTCCCGCGCAGCGGCAAGTTCTCGGGCTGATCCGAGCACGACTGATAGCTCCGAGCCGGTCGCATTGCGGGCGGCTTCTTGCGTTGTCAGCCCCGCTCCCAGATGCTCCACAGGCCCATCAGCGTAGCGGCATTGCCGAGGATGAAGTGCGAGACGATCGGGCCGGCAAGATTGCGATACTTGAGGTGCAGCCATCCCCAGACGATGCCCGACAGCAGTGCCACCACCGCAAGTGTCTGGGAATAGTGCAGGTGGAGCGTCGAGAAGATCAGCGAGGAGATCACGATCGCCGCCATGGGGCGTGTCTTGCCCGGCAGCAGATCGGCGATCGCCGTGAGCAGAACGCCGCGGCAGATCCATTCCTGCAGGGGCGCAACGAGGATATAGCCGTAGACGCTGATCGTGATCAGCCTCGGGTCCAGGACAGGCGTACCCGCGAGTTCCGGATAGAGCATGGTGCGGAAATAGGCCATCGCGGCGAGGGCCGGCACGCTGATCGCCAGTCCCATGCCGATCGATCTCCACAGATTGCCCATCCGGATGCCCATGTCGTGGCGGGTGAGGCCGCAGCGCACCGTCAGGCCCCAGATGACGAAAGCGCCCCAGAGCTCCATGATCCGGGAGGTCCAGAACATGACCTGTTCCTGGTGGGTTTCGCGCAGATGGGTGAGGATCAGGCTGTTGACGAGTGCATAGATGTTGATCATCAGCACCATCGTCATGAACAGGAAGGCAAGCGCGTGGTATCGCCTGTCTGCCTCTTCCAGCGCGACGAATTGTTGCCTGAGCTTGCCGTAGCTCGCTGAGAGTTGGGCATAGATCTTGCGAAATAGCAGGGTCGCAAGCTCCGGACGGTCGCTCAGGAACTCGCGGTATTCCTTGCGATCGATCTTCCATCCGCGCACCGGCGTCAGCGTCCGGGCAGACGCACTGCGCGGATCACCGCTGATCATGCCAAGTTCGCCGATCAGCGCGCCGTCACCTGAGACGGCGAGCACCGTGCCGCTCGCCTCGTCATAAATTTCGACATCCCCCGCAGCGATGAGAAGCGCGAAGCTGCTGTCGTCGCCCTTGCGGAAGATGATCTGCCCGGCCTCGTAGTCGGCGGGCTCGACATGGGCGCGAAATGCGGCGAGATAGCTGTCGCTGACCTGGATGCTGGTGTGCTTGAGAAGTTTTTCGGAAAAATCCTGGACACCGTCCAGTGAGGTCGTTTCGACCATGCTCATATCTGACATCCGACCTCCGGGAATTCCGGTCGGATACTACTGAATTCACATAGAAATCGCAGAGGTGGCCATCGTCCAAATCTGGGGTCGATGGCCTCTTCTGGGCGATCAGCGGCCCGCCACGCTGGCGAGCCTTGGAACGGCCTTGATCCGCACGTCTTCGATCGGTGCCGGCCGGCCGAGATAGTAGCCCTGTCCGAGTTCGATGCCGAGCTCGTGCATGAGGTCGACATGATCTGCCGTCTCCAGCCCCTCGATCAGGATCTTCAGGCCGCGATTGCGGATGAGGCGGATGATATCCTCGAGCATGGCGCGCCCTGCCGGGCGACGCGCGTCCTGCAGGAACGAGCGGTCGATCTTGACCGTATCGAAGGGGAAGAGCCTGAGCCAGGAGAGACCCGCGAAGCCTGTACCGAAATCGTCGAGCCAGATGCGGATGCCGAGGGCCTGCAGATCGGTGATGCAGCGGATGACATCCGACTGCCCTTCCATGTCGATGCCTTCGGTGATCTCGAAGGCGAGCTGCGATCCCGAAACCTGGGTTTCTTCCAGGATCGTCGAGACGGCCAGCGCAAAGCCGCGCGACTTGAGCTGGATCGCCGAGACGTTGACGCTCGCCATTGGCGCAACGCCGGTCGCCAGCACCTCTGTGCAGGCCTGACGGATCGCCCAGAGGCCGAGATCGAGAATGGCACCGGTGCGCTCGGCGACCGGAATGAACTGCGCGGGTGACAACGGCGTGCCGTCGATCATCTTCATTCGCATCAGCGATTCCACCGCCTCGACGCGGCCCGTACGCAGGTTCTTGATCGGTTGGTAGACCAGATGAACGAGATCGTTCTTGATCGCCATGCGCAGCGTGGCTGCGATGTTCTCGTTGTCGTCGCTGGTCAGCGGATCGTTGGGGTTGAAGAGTCGGATGCAGTTGCGGCCGTTGGCCTTGGCCGAATAGAGCGCCCGGTCCGCCTCGTTGATGATCCGCTCCAGCTTCGGTCCGGTCTGCGGGCGAGTATAGGATGCCCCGACGCTGACGGTGACGACCGCCTGGCCGTCGCGCCGCTGATCATGCACCAGATGCAGGCCCTCGACCGCGCTGCGGATGATCTCGCAAAGCGCCATGACCTGATCACGTCCGGTCACCCGCGACAGCACGATGAACTCTTCGCCGCCATAGCGGCCGACCGAGGCGTTCAGCGGCTTCAGTGTGTCGTTGAGAACGCTCGCAACCAGAATGAGGCAGCGGTCACCCGCCTGATGGCCATAGAAATCGTTGTACTTCTTGAAGAAGTCGACATCGACGAGGATCGCGGCAAAGGAACTGCCATTGGCCTGCCAGTCGTTCCAGAAGTCGCGCAGACGCTTGTCGACCGCCCGACGGTTTTCCACGCCTGTCAGATAATCCGTGTTGGACAGCCGCTCCAGCGCGACCCCGCGCTTCTCCGCTTCTCGGTGCTGATGTGCAGCCTCGAGCGCGTTCAGAAACACATTGTAGCGCTCCCCGTTCAGCTTCCAGTTCACGTAGGACGTGAAGATGAAGCAGGACATGTAGAACAGCCCGAATGTGATCAGGTAGGCCGGCTCGCCGGGATACATCACCCCCATGCTGACAAGCAGAATAGTCAGGACGATCATCGATGTGATGACCGAAAGAACGAACGGGAAGATGAAGAACAGGTTGGCACCCATCATGAAGATGGTGCCGAAGATCATGTAGAGGCGGATGCTCTCGGTCGCCTCGGTTTGCATCGCCGGCAGCAACCAGAAGAGATAGCCGGCAACCAGCGCCGCCGCGGAGATCCCTTCGATCACCCTTGCCCCGGCCTTCGCCCAGCAACTGACTTCGAGGACCACCAGAGTGGTGAGGCCGACCACGCAACGGGCGAGGATCGTCGTGTTCGCAACATCCGGGATGAGGATATAGTCGCTAATTGCGAACAGCATGTACACGAACACCGCAACCCACAAGCCTTGCCGGGCCGCCTGGACGCGGTTCGGGTCGGTGTGGGTACGATAGATCTGGCGCAGCGTTGCCGCTGGCGCGTTGGTCGGGCAGGTCTTGCCCGTCGCTTCAAGTGCGTTGAGCGCAGCGTGCGACATAATCGGTTCCATCGGTCTCCACAGCGTCGCGAGAATAAACGCGTCTGGCCGAGTCGTCGGTCCGTCTCTCAGACATCATCCATCACGTGCTTTCTCTGAACCGCCGGGAAAGTTCTCGCACCTGCGAAAAGGCCCGACTGGCACTCCTGCATCCGGATCAAATGACCCGGAACACCTCTCCGGACGCATTGAATGCCCGGAGACCTGCGCTGTTAACCAAACTCCTCAAAAGTTACCAAATCGAGTCGCGTAATCCCCCAACTGCACATATGGTAACTGAAGTATTAACGAGGTTATCTTTCTTCACGGTGGTGTGGCGTATGAGACAGATTGAAATTTCTTTGGACGGCGAAAGCCTGATTACTCCTGAAGCCATTGCAGCACATGTCGTCGCTCCCGGTACGACATGGCGAAACGACGAGTTCCAGACGGCGCGCACGGAACTCGGTCTGATCCTTGGTATTGCGATGCAGCAATTCGAGCAGGGCGCGGAACCGCATCAGATCATTCACCGCATCGCGGGTTCGCTGCATCAGGTTCGCATGCGCTATTCCCCGAGCGTCTGGCAGAAGCTGATACCGATCGCCCAGGAACACCCGGTCGCGCGGCACTTTCTGGAAGATCCCTTCACGCGCTGGTCGTCAGAAAAGCCGCGGGGCTATTCCGGGGATGCCCAGCTCCTCGACTTCATTTATGGCCATCCGAGCGTCGCCGACAGGATTGCCGGGGCCTCACCACTTGGCAAGGCGCTCTACGATTACACCAAGGACGCGTCGTCCTCCGTGGCTGTCCGTGAGCGCCGTGATCTCCTGACCCAACATGTTGACGAGATTGCATCTTCTCGTGGTGGCGAAGCCGAGGTCCTGACCATTGCTGCAGGTCATCTGCGCGAAGCCAATCGGTCGGTTGCCTTGAAGGAAGGTCGGCTGAAGCGTTGGGTTGCTCTGGATCAGGACCCTCTCAGCGTGGGCTCGATCAGCCGCGATTTCGCCGGTACCTGCATAGAAGCCGTAGACGGTTCGGTGCGCGGGATACTGGCCGGGCGCCACGACTTCGGCAAGTTCGATTTCGTCTACGCCGCAGGCCTGTACGACTATCTGAACGACAAGGTTTCCATCAAGCTGACCCAGCGTTGCCTTGAGATGCTGAAGCCCAATGGCGTCTTCCTGTTTGCCAACTTTGCGACCGATATCATGGTCGACGGCTACATGGAAACCTTCATGAACTGGGCACTTCTGCTGCGTTCTGAGGCAGACATGTGGCGCATCATAAACGGCAGTGTCGGCGACATGCCGGTCGAGGGCACGGTGCGCTTCGGGCAGAACAAGAATGTCGTTTACGGCATCATCCGCAAGCTGTCCTGAAATGAAACAGCCCTCCATCGCCTTTGGGTGATGGAGGGCTGAACTGTGCCAAAACAGGACTGGTCATAAACCAAGTCTTGTGAGTTTACCCCTCAGCTTCCATGGGGAAACGCGCCCAGCCCTGGCTCATCAGGTGCTCCTGCGGCTGGAAGCGGGTCTTGTAGCCCATCTTCTTGGATCCCTGTACCCAGTAGCCCAGATAGACGTGCGGCAAGCCGAGCGCCTTGGCCCGGCGGATGTGGTCGAGCACCATCATTGTTCCGAGCGAGCGCTTCTCCATCTCCGGGTTGTAGAACGAATAGACCATCGACAGGCCGTCGCTCATCAGGTCAGAAAGCGCGACGGCGATCAGCTCTCCACGCGGCTGTGGTGACAAACCATCGCCGGGGCTGCGCAGGCGATATTCGATGACCCGTGTCTGGACGTGGCTATCTTCCACCATGATCGCATAGTCGAGCGCCGACATGTCCGACATGCCACCATTCTGGTGGCGATGGTCGAGGTAGTGGCGGAAGAGCGAGAACTGCTCGGTCGATGGCTGTGCCGGAAAGACCGTGGAGACAACGTCCCTGTTGACGGCCTCGACACGGCGGAAGCCACGGCTCGTCTCGAACTCGTTGACCAGCACCCGCACGGACACACAGGCCCGACAGGATTCGCATGCCGGTCGATAGGCGATGTTCTGGGAACGGCGAAAGCCGCCCTGCGTGAGAAGATCGTTCATTTCTGTGGCGCGAGCGCCGACCAGATGCGTGAATACCTTCCGTTCCATCTCACCCGCCAGATAGGGACACGGCGCTGGCGCCGTCAGATAAAACTGGGGGGAGGGGGAGGTCTGCGTGTTCATCTGCCGCTGAAGAGAATCCTCTAGCAATGTCTGTCTGAGACTAGGATGGCGCAAGAATGAAAAAGGTCAACACTCCGGCTGCAAGGCCGGAGTGCATTCTGTCGCGAAAATGGATGTGGGATCAGTAAGTCCGTACGGCGGCGGTACCGAGCAGCAGGTCATGCACGAGGCGCGAGCGCTCGATGAACAGGCCTGCCAGCAGAACCAGCGGGGTCAGCACCGAGTTCAGGATCCAGAACAGGGCGAGATGTGCGATTGCCGTGACGAAGTCGAGCTTGCGACCGTCGAGGCGCACCATGGCGATGCCCATCATCCGCATGCCGGGCGTCGCCTGGGACGGGCCGGCAAGCGACATGCCGAAATAGAGACCAGCGACCACGAAGAACAGGATAGGATAGAGCAGCCAGCCGAGCCCGAGCGTCAGGATGCCGAGGAAAAACACGACCACTGCTGCCGGGATCCAAAGAAGCCCGATGAACAGATAATCGACCAGGAAGGCGAAGACACGCCGGGAAAGCACGCCGCTATAGGCGCGCCAGTCTTCGGGGGCGGCATAGGACGGGTTGCTGTCGAGGCTCATATGTCGGGCTCCTTTGAGGTTCTGGTCCTGATATGGGGAGCCCGATGCCGAATACAATAATCCGTGAAGATCAGCCCCGCTTGGCGAGCAGGCGCGCCACTTCGGGTGCGAAATAGGTGAGGATGCCGTCACAGCCGGCCCGCTTGAAGCAGAGCAGGGTTTCCAGCATCGCCCTTTCCCCGTCGATCCAGCCATTGGCGGCGGCAGCCTTGATCTGGCTGTATTCGCCAGAGACCTGGTAGGCGAAGACCGGAAGCCCGAAGGCCTCCTTGATCCGCCAGCAGATGTCGAGATAGGGCAGGCCGGGCTTCACCATCAGCATGTCGGCACCTTCCTCGACGTCGAGGGCGGCGTCTCGAACTGCCTCCGTGCCGTTGGCCGGATCAATGTAGTAGGTTTTCTTGTCGCCCTTCAGAAGCCCGCTCGTCGAGATCGCTTCGCGATACGGACCGTAGTGGCAAGAGGCGAACTTCGTCGCATAGGACATGATGCCGACGTCCTGATGACCGGCTGCGTCCAGCCCGCGCCGGATGGCACCGATGCGCCCGTCCATCATGTCGGAGGGGGCGATGATGTCCGAGCCGGCATCTGCCTGGGCGATCGCCGCCTTGACGAGCTGGTCCACCGTCTCGTCGTTGACGATTTCCCCATCCCGCAGGATGCCGTCATGGCCGTGGCTGGTAAACGGGTCGAGCGCGACGTCGGTGATGATGCCGATATTGGGTACGGCCTTTTTGATCGCAGCCGTCGTCTGGTTGATCAGGTTGTTGCTTGCAAGGATCTGCGAGCCGGTTTCGTCCCGCAGCGATAGCTCGATGTTCGGGAACGTGGCGAGCGCCGGGATGCCGAGGTCGGACGCTTCCCGGGCGGCTTCCACGGCCTTGTCCACACTCATACGGCACACGCCCGGCATGGCGGCGATCGGTTCCATGATGTCGGCGCCCGGCACGACAAAGATCGGCCATATCAGATCGTCGACCGTCAGGCGGTTCTCCTGGACCATGCGGCGCTGCCAGTCGGCCTTGCGCAACCGGCGCATGCGCCTGTGGCCCGTCACCGCGTCTACGAGATGTGTCCTGTCCGTCATGGGTCTGATCCTCGTCTGTCTTTGCTGCTGATTAGCACGATGCTTCCTTCTTGCAAAAGCGTTGAGCCAGGCCGGGCGCTGGCCGGAACCAGGACGGGGGCATCGTTCAGCGTGGGCATGATGACGATCGGCAGGGGAGGGAGCGCCGGTCACGCTGGCTAATGCGTTGCCCCCGGCCTATCCTCGCCGGCATGGAAGCTGATTCGCCGAACACGCCCATACGCAGCCTGACGGAGGCCATCTTCGTCCTGTTCCTGCGCGTCGTGGCACTGGCCTGCCTTTGGTTCGGCCTGCAATACTGGGCACTGCTGGTGGGTTATAGCCACAACGGTCTTGGGCGGTTCGACCTTCTGTCCACCCCCTGGCGGGTGGCGGCCACGGGGCTTGCCGTCGTCTTTCCTGTTGCAGCCCTCGGGCTCTGGCTTGCGGGCTCCTGGGGCCCCGTGATGTGGCTTCTCGCCGCCGGAGGACAGGTGCTGATGTTCACGGTCTGGCCGGAGATCTTCGGGCGCAACATGCTCGCGGTCACCATGCATTCGGCGGTCTTCGTCGTCTATGTGATCTTCCGCCTGGCGTTGTGGCTCGAAGGGAGACACAAGCAGCAGGGTATAACGGTTGATTTACCCTGATCGCAGGAGAGGCTCTGGTAAGCCTCTGTTAAGCCTGCGTTTTAAATAGAATTTTATGCGCATTGGATACGGTCCTCACCAAGGCGGGAGAAAAAACCAACACCGCCAAACAAAACAGTGAGGCAGACCGATATGAACACCAAGCTCAAGCCGCAGCCGGCCACTCTCGACCCGCAGGAAGAAGCGATCCGTTCGCTTTACCTCGAATCCCTCCACCTCGTCGAGCGTCTTCACCGCCGCCTTCTCGACGTCATCAAGGACGAGTTCGACCGCAAGGGTCGCTCCGACATCAACGCCGTCCAGGCGCTCCTGCTCTTCAACATCGGCAATTCGGAACTGACCGCCGGTGAACTGCGCTCGCGTGGTTACTATCTGGGCTCGAACGTCTCCTACAACGTCAAGAAGCTCGTCGACCTCGGTTTCATCAACCACCAGCGCTCGCGCGTCGACCGCCGCTCGGTCCGCATCAGCCTGACGGATGCCGGCCAGGAGATCGCCGAAACCGTTGCCAAGCTCTATGAGCGCCACATCGGCTCGATCCAGAAGGTCGGCGGCATCGGCACGGACGAGTTCACCCAGATGAACAAGCTCCTGCAGCGTCTCGACCGCTTCTGGAACGACCAGATCCTGTATCGCCTCTGAGGCTTTATTAGACGACCTCCAAAGCGATCCACCGCTCGAAACCGGATGCTTCTTGCGAAGCCTCCGGTTTTCGCGTTCTGACCCTCACGACACGCGCCGGGGCCTACACACTCCCGTGAAGCCGACCCCAGGTGACACGAATTGGCCATATTGATATGGGACCGCCGGAACGAGCAACGGGGGCGTCTCGACAGCCTCCGATCGACCCAGCAACGCGTGTTTCAGCCTTCATGGCGGCGCTTTGTTAACCATGGCGCGGTATGCGTTTGGTTCAGGTTCAGGATGAAACGGTAGGAAATATGTCCAAGAAGTCTGGAATTGTTGATCTTTCGCGCCGATCGCTTCTGCGTGGTGCAGCCGCTGCCGCCGGTGCTGCAGCGATGGTCGGACCGGCTTTCGCTCAGGATGCGATCAACGACCTGATCAACGCCCCTCGTCGCGGAAACTGGGACGACCAGTTCGACGCCCAGGCCTCGCGCACGGTTGCCGGCGTCGTTTCCAATACGCCGATCCTGAGCGCCAGCAACCTGATCTACATGCAGCAGGCGATCAGCCAGTATCAGATGATTGTGTCGAATGGCGGCTGGCCTACGATCAATCCGCCGGCGGCCCTGCGCATCGGCGCGACCGATGCCGTGGTCCAGAGCCTGCGCCAGCGTCTGATGATCTCGGGCGACCTGCCGCGTGAAGCCGGCATGTCCAATTCCTACGATTCCTACGTCGAAGGCGCAGTCAAGCGCTTCCAGGCCCGCCACGGCCTTCCGGAAGACGGCGTGCTCGGCGAGTTCACCGTCAAGGCGCTCAACGTCGGCGCGGATGTTCGCCTCAACCAGTTGAACACCAACCTCATTCGTCTGCAGTCGATGTCGGGTGACCTCGGTCGCCGTTATATCCTGGTCAACGTGCCTGGCGCCTCTGTCGAGGCCGTCGAGAACGACCGCGTCGCGCTGCGCAATACCGCCGTCGTCGGCCGTATCGACCGTCCGACCCACATGATCAATTCCAAGATCTACGAGGTCATCCTCAACCCCTATTGGACCGCGCCGCGCTCGATCGTCGAGAAGGACATCGTGCCGCTGATGCGCAAGGATCCGACCTACCTGACGCGCAACAGCATCCGTCTGTTCGATGGCAACGGCAATGAAGTGGCACCGGAAACGGTCGACTGGAACGCCGAAAAGGCACCGAACCTGATGTTCCGTCAGGATCCTGGCAAGATTAACGCCATGGCGTCGACTAAGATCAACTTCCACAACCCGAACAACGAATACATGCATGACACGCCCCAGCAGGGCCTGTTCAACAAGCTGATGCGCTTCGAATCGTCCGGCTGCATCCGCGTTCAGAACGTGCGCGACCTGGTGACCTGGCTGCTGCGCGACACGCCCGACTGGTCGCGCCAGGAAATCGAGCGTGTCATCACGACCCGCCAGAACAATCCGATCAAGCTGGCCGAGGAAGTGCCGGTTTACATCGTCTACATCACCGGCTGGTCGACGAGCGACAACATCGTGCAGTTCCGTGATGACATCTATCAGAAGGACGGCGACGCCCAGCTGGCGCTGCAGGCGAATATTGGTGTCGAACAGTTCGCCGGCTCGGTCGACGAGGACTTTGTTCCGCTCCAGTAATCGACCTTTGGCAGCCGATCCTGTGTCAAGCCGCGCCTCGTGCGCGGCTTTTTGCTTCGAGGCTGCGGCCATTCGCCCAAGCGCGCCAATTGATCCGCAAATGTCGTTCTCCGTATTGCTCTCGTGACTGCGGAAGTTTAAGACCCCACAGCATCAAACGCTTTTGAGGAGCCAGCGATCATGTCGAACAACGATGCCTTCTTTTCTCGTTCTCTCGCCGATGCAGACCCGGAGATTTTCGGTGCGATCGAGAAGGAACTTGGTCGCCAGCGCCACGAAATCGAGCTGATCGCGTCTGAAAACATCGTCTCTCGCGCCGTGCTCGAAGCCCAAGGCTCGATCATGACGAACAAGTATGCGGAAGGCTATCCGGGCAAGCGCTACTATGGCGGCTGCCAGTTCGTCGACATCGCGGAAGAGCTCGCCATCGAGCGAGCCAAGAAGCTTTTCGGCGTCAACTTTGCCAACGTTCAGCCGAATTCCGGTAGCCAGATGAACCAGGCCGTCTTCCTCGCGCTCCTGCAGCCGGGCGACACCTTCATGGGCCTCGACCTGAACTCGGGCGGTCACCTGACCCACGGTTCGCCGGTCAACATGTCCGGCAAGTGGTTCAACGTCGTCTCCTACGGTGTGCGTGAAGACGACCACCAGCTCGACATGGAAGACGTTGCCAAGAAGGCCGAACAGCACAAGCCGAAGCTGATCATTGCCGGCGGCACCGCCTATTCCCGCACCTGGGACTGGAAGCGCTTCCGCGAAATCGCCGATTCTGTTGGCGCCTATCTCATGGTCGACATGGCGCACATCGCCGGTCTCGTCGCCGGTGGCCAGCATCCGTCGCCGTTCCCGCATTGCCATGTCGCGACCTCGACGACCCACAAGTCGCTGCGTGGCCCGCGCGGCGGCATGATCCTCACAAATGACGAGGATCTGGCGAAGAAGTTCAATTCTGCGGTCTTCCCGGGCCTCCAGGGTGGTCCGCTGATGCATGTCATCGCCGCCAAGGCCGTTGCCTTCGGTGAAGCGCTGCAGCCGGAGTTCAAGGACTACGCCGCTCAGGTCGTCAAGAACGCCAAGGTTCTCGCCGAGACGCTGATCAAGCACAATCTCGACATCGTCTCCGGCGGTACCGACAACCACCTGATGCTGGTCGACCTGCGCAAGAAGAATGCCACCGGCAAGCGTGCGGAAGCCGGCCTCGGCCGCGCCTACATCACCTGCAACAAGAACGGCATCCCCTTCGATCCGGAAAAGCCCTTCGTCACCTCCGGTATCCGTCTCGGCACACCGGCCGGCACGACCCGCGGTTTCAAGGAAGCCGAATTCACCGAAATCGGCAACCTGATCGTCGAGGTCCTCGATGGTCTGAAGGTCGCCAACTCGGATGAGGGCAATGCTGCTGTCGAGGCTGCGGTGCGGGACAAGGTCGTGGCCCTGACGGACCGCTTCCCGATGTACCCCTACATGTAAGGCATTAGGCTGATGCGCTGCCCCTTCTGCGGATCGGATGAAACCCAGGTCAAGGACTCGCGACCGGCGGAGGATAACACCTCCATCCGCCGGCGGCGCATCTGTCCGGATTGCGGGGGGCGCTTCACCACCTTCGAACGCGTGCAACTGCGTGAGCTGATGGTCTTGAAGAAGACCGGCCGCAAGGCGCCGTTCGATCGCGACAAGCTGGTGCGGTCCTTCCAGATCGCACTGCGCAAGCGCCCGGTGGATAGCGATCGCATCGAGCGTGCCGTGTCCGGCATCGTGCGTCGACTGGAAAGCTCCGGCGAGACCGAGATCTCCTCCGAGGAGATTGGCCTGCAGGTGCTTGAGGCCCTGAAGACCCTCGATGACGTCGCCTTTGTGCGTTACGCGTCTGTCTATCGCGATTTCAGCCATGCCGAGGATTTCGAACACGTGATCTCCGAGATCAACGCCAAGATCTCCCGCGACAGCACGGCGGACTGATCTCGTGTCCATCACCGCCCGCGACGAACGGTTCATGCGGGAGGCGATCGAGCTCTCCCTCGGCCATCTCGGCCGCACAGGTCCCAACCCCTCCGTCGGATGTGTGATCGTCAAGGGCGGCGAGGTCGTGGGGCGCGGAGTAACGGCGCTCGGCGGGCGGCCCCATGCCGAACCCCAGGCGATTGCAGAGGCCGGAGACAACGCGAGGGGCGCGACGGCCTATGTCACGCTTGAACCCTGCTCTCATCACGGCAAGACGCCACCCTGTGCCAATGCCATCGTTGCCGCGGGCATCTCCCGTGTCGTGGTCGCTGTCGCCGATCCGGATCCGCGTGTCTCCGGTCGGGGACTGAAGATTCTTGCCGATGCAGATATTGAGGTGACGATCGGCGTTCTTCAGAAAGACGCCCGGCGTGCCATGGGCGGCTATCTCACACGTCAGACGAAGGGTCGTCCGCAAGTGACTCTGAAACTTGCCGTTTCTGCAGATGGCATGCTCGGCCGCAAGGGCGCGGGACAGGTTGCGATCACGGGCAGTGAAGCCCGCGAGGCTGTGCATCGCCTTCGCGCGGAATGTGACGCGATCCTGGTCGGTATCGGCACCGCGCTCGCCGATGATCCGGAACTGACGGTCCGGCTGCCGGGGCTGGAGACGGCATCGCCCCTGCGTGTCGTTCTGGACCGCCGGGCCGAATTGCAGCCCGGTTCAAAACTGGTCGCGGGGGTGGGGCGTGTCCCCCTGCTGCTGGCCATCTCGCCCGGCGCCAATGGCAATCGCAAGGCGCTCGAGGAGAGGGGTGTCGAAACGGTCGAGGTTGCCGGGATCGAGGATCTTCTCTCGCTTCTCGCACAGCGCGGAATCTCGTCGCTGATGGTCGAAGGCGGCGCGCGCGTCGCCTCGGACCTCCTTGCGCGCGGGCTTGTCGATCGCATCCATCTCTACGACGCCGCCATGACCATTGGCCCTGACGGCATCGCGTCTCCGATCACCGCAACACGCCTTCCGGCGGGTTTTGTGCGGCTTGAAACGCGCAATGTCGGCGCTGATCGTCTGCAGATTTTCGAACGCCTCCCGGCCTCTGCATGGGTCTAGCTCCAGAACAGCAGGATGAGGATGATGAGGGGGATCGGTATGCCGATCAGCCAGAGAAGTATGCCGCGACTCATGGGTGCCTCCTGTTTTCTTCGCTGTTTAGGCGATCCTGTTCGGTCACCTTTCACCTTGGAAAACATTCCGCCTTCGCAAAAGGTTCCGAACGATGAAAAAGCCCCCGGGCCTGGGGCGCGGGGGCAAGTCCGGGACTGGGGGGAGGCAGAAGAACGGATCAGCGGACGTAGAAGGTGATGCCGCCATCGGCGGCCTGCTCGGCACCGACGATATTCGTCAGCTCGACCTTCTGGCTTTCGAGCTTCTGGGCCAGCGGACGATTGGCGATCACCGACGCCTGCACGAGGCGGGCCTCCTCTGACGTCGGCTCGACACTGCCGAAGCGATCATGGGCCGGGTCGCCCTTCTGAAGGCTGTCGATCTGGACCACGTCGAAGTCATTTCCGGACATGGTCTGAATGGTGCTTTCAATCTTGCTTTCGGCCGAACCGGCGAAGGCGGGCACCGCGGCGAGGCTCTCGGCACCGAAGGCAATGGCCGACAAGGCAGAGGCGCTGAGGATGGTTGCGAAGCGATTCATTGTCCTGTTCCTTTCGAGGAAGTTGCGATGGCGGGGGATTCCGTCGCTCGCTTGCAAGACTGAAGTTGGTGTCGGTTTGTGGCGAAAACCAGACCTTAAGCCTCTGAATTTCATTAAAGATTTGTCACGAGGCATGCCCGATTTTCGCCTGCTTTAGCGCGAGTGGAACAATGCGACGCGAGCGATGCCGGTTTGCGGTCCAGGCGCCTCCCGCTGCCCGCATGCCCGCCCTTTCGCAAAAACACTTGCCTTCCGAGGTACGGCATGGTTTGACCGCGTTTCTGTCGGCCAGAGGCCGCAATCACATTCAGGATCGGATCGGACCATGGGAAACAAGACGGCTGCGCCGCATTTGCTGATCGTCGAGGCACGTTTCTACGACGACATGTCGGACGCCCTGCTGGACGGCGCGAAACACGCGCTGCAGGAGGCTGGCGCGACCTTCGACGTCATCACGGTGCCGGGTGCGCTGGAAATCCCGCCGGCCATCGCCATGGCGCTGGATGCCATGGATGACGAAGGCACGCAGTATGACGGCTTCATCGCGCTTGGCATGGTGATCCGTGGGGAGACCTATCACTTCGACATCGTCGCCAATGAATCTTCGCGGGCCCTCATGGACCTCGCGGTCTCGGAATCGCTGCCGATCGGCAATGGCATCATGACCGTCGAGAACGATGAACAGGCCTGGGCGCGCGTCAAGCGCAGCGAGAAGGACAAGGGCGGCTTTGCGGCCCGTGCGGCACTCTCGATGATCGAACTGAAGAAGAAACTGGGTGGCTGAGTGATGTCGGACGAAGGCAAGCATCCAGTGAAACCGGCCAACCAGCGTGGCGCAGCGCGCCTCGCGGCTGTCCAGGCTCTCTACCAGATGGACATCGCCGGCTCCGGCGTGCTCGAAGTGGTGGCGGAATACGAGGCGCATCGCCTCGGCCAGGAAGTCGATGGCGAAACCTATCTGAAGGCTGACGCCTCCTGGTTCCGCTCGATCGTTGCCGGTGTCGTCCGCGACCAGGCGAAGATCGACCCGATGATCCGCGGCGCACTGCAGGACGACTGGTCGCTGTCGCGCATGGACAGCACGGTCCGCGCCATTCTGCGTGCCGGCACGTTCGAATTGATCGAGCGCAAGGATGTGCCCATCGCCGTTATTGTAACGGAATATGTCGAGATCGCTCAGGCCTTCTTCCAGGACGACGAGCCGAAGCTGGTCAACGCCGTTCTCGACCGCATTGCAAAGCAGGTTCGCGCCCCGGCGCAGAAATAGGAATAGGCAGATGGACGCGACGACGGGAGCAGGGCTGGACGGACAACTTTCGACAGCCAAGCGTAACGTCGGTCTGCTCGCAGTGGCCCAGGCGATCCTGGGCTCTGCACCACCTCTGGCCTTCGCGGTCGGCGGCCTTGCCGGCTTCCAGATGCTCGGCGCTGACAAGTCGCTGGCGACCGCGCCCTTGACCGGTTTCAACGTTGGCGTGGCCGTTGGCGCAATCGTGGTGGCGGCGGCCTCCCGTGTTCTCGGGCGTCGCGAGAGCTTCATGGTCGGTGCGCTGATGGGCGCGCTCGGCAGCGCGCTTGCCGCCTTCTCCCTCATTCAGTCCAACTTCTGGCTCTTTGCCTTCTCGCTGCTGCTGATGGGAATTTCCGGCGGCTTCACCCAGAAGATCCGCTTCGCCGCGGCCGATGCCTCGCCGAGCTTCTACAAGGGCAAGGCGATCTCCTGGATCCTGGCAGCCGGCATCATATCCGCCATCGCCGGCCCGCAGATCGCGATCTGGCTGAAGGATGCGCTGGCGCCCGTGACCTTCGCCGGTGCCTTTCTCGGCATGGTGCCGCTGCTGCTCTGCGCGATTGCCGTCCTCTTTTTTCTGAAGCTGCCGACCATCGCCGAAAAGAAGGCGGAAGCGAGCGGACCGACGCGGCCGCTCAGCGAAATCGTCATGACCCAGCGCTTCATGACCGGCATGATCTGCGGCATCAGTTCCTACGCCCTGATGACGTTCATGATGACCGGTGCCCCGCTCGCCATGGTCATCGGCTGCGGCTTCTCTTCGGAACTCGCAACGCTCGGCATCCAGTGGCACGTGATCGCTATGTTCGCCCCGAGCTTCTTCACCGGCGTTCTGATCACCCGCTTCGGCGCGGAAAAGGTCGTGGCCGCCGGCCTGCTGATCCTGATGTCCTGCGCCGTGGTTGCCCATTGGGGCATCGCGCTCTGGAATTTCTGGGGCGCGCTCGTACTGCTCGGCATCGGCTGGAACTTCGGCTTCATCGGTGCGACTGCTATCGTGGCTTCGAGCTACCGCCCGGCCGAGGCCGACAAGGTTCAGGGTTTCCACGACATCATCCTGTTTTCGACGGTGGCACTTTCGTCCTTCTCCTCCGGCAAGGTTTTTACCGCCTTCGGCTGGTCGGTGATGAATCTGGTCATATGGCCGGTGACGATCCTCTGCCTGATCCTGGTGCTTCTCCAGCTCCGTGCAGCCGCCCGCAAACCCGCCTGAGTTCCCGCAATACTGCGAAATATGCGTACTTGACGCGATGAAAAGCGCGACGCAATCTCGCCTCGCGTTGACGAGGTCTCGGAGGAGGGGGCCTGAGTCTGCGAGTCACGGCCCGCGATGAGTGAGGCGCGGGCAATACGGGAGGGTATTGCGAATGACGGTTCTTCTAGGCGTAATTTTATGCGGGCTTCTGTCCGTGGTCTACGCGGTCTGGGCGACGCGCTCGGTGCTGGCAGCGGACCAGGGCAATGCCCGAATGCAGGAAATTGCAGGCTATATTCGCGAGGGTGCTCAGGCTTACCTCACTCGGCAATACCTGACCATCGCGATCGTCGGCGCCGTCGTTTTTGTCGGGACTTGGTTTCTCCTGTCCGGCACCGCTGCAATCGGCTTCCTGATCGGCGCCGTGCTTTCGGGTGCCGCCGGCTTCATCGGCATGCATGTCTCGGTCCGCGCCAATGTGCGCACCGCGCAAGCCGCGTCCCACAGCCTTGCGGCCGGCCTGGACATTGCGTTCAAGTCCGGCGCCATCACCGGCATGCTGGTTGCGGGCCTCGCCCTGCTCGGCGTCTCCATCTACTTCTACATCCTGACCGCGATCCTGGGACACGAAAGCGGCTCGCGTGAAGTCATCGATGCGCTGGTTGCGCTCGGCTTCGGCGCCTCGCTGATCTCGATCTTCGCCCGTCTCGGCGGCGGTATCTTCACCAAGGGCGCTGACGTTGGTGGGGACCTCGTCGGCAAGGTGGAGGCCGGTATTCCGGAAGACGATCCGCGCAACCCGGCCACGATCGCCGACAACGTTGGCGACAACGTCGGCGATTGCGCCGGCATGGCCGCCGACCTCTTCGAAACCTATGCCGTCTCGGTGGTCGCCACCATGGTTCTTGCCGCGATCTTCTTTGCGGGTTCGGCCGTGCTCGACATCACGATGATCTACCCGCTCGCGATCTGCGGCGCCTGCATCATCACCTCGATCATCGGCACCTTCTTCGTCAAGCTGGGCACCAGCGGGTCGATCATGGGTGCGCTCTATAAGGGCCTGATCGTCACCGGCCTTCTGTCCGTCGCTGGCTTGGCGCTCGCCACGTCGCTCACCATCGGCTGGGGCACCATCGGCACTGTTGCCGGCATGGAGATCACCGGCGTGAACCTGTTCATCTGCGGCATTCTCGGCCTCGTGGTGACCGCGCTGATCGTCGTGATCACCGAATACTATACCGGCACCAACAAGCGCCCGGTCAATTCGATCGCCCAGGCATCGGTCACCGGCCACGGCACCAACGTCATCCAGGGTCTTGCCGTCTCGCTGGAATCGACGGCCCTTCCGGCCATCGTCATCGTCGGCGGCATCATCTCGACCTACCAGCTTGCCGGCCTCTTCGGCACGGCGATCGCCGTCACCACCATGCTCGGCCTCGCCGGCATGATCGTCGCCCTCGACGCCTTCGGCCCGGTTACTGACAATGCAGGCGGCATTGCTGAAATGTCCCACCTGCCGCCGGAAGTGCGCAAGTCGACCGACGCGCTCGACGCTGTCGGCAACACCACCAAGGCAGTCACCAAGGGCTACGCGATCGGCTCAGCCGGTCTCGGCGCCCTGGTCCTCTTTGCGGCCTATTCCAACGACCTGGCCTACTTTGCTGCCAACAGCGCGCAGTATCCTTACTTTGCCGACATGGGGCCGATCTCCTTCGATCTCTCCAACCCTTATGTCGTTGCAGGCCTGATCTTCGGCGGCCTGATCCCCTATCTCTTCGGTGGTATCGCCATGACGGCCGTTGGTCGTGCGGCGGGTTCTATCGTCGAGGAAGTCCGCCGGCAGTTCCGCGAGAAGCCGGGCATCATGCAGGGGACCGAAAAGCCGGACTATGGCCGGGCGGTCGACATCCTGACCCGCGCCGCGATCAAGGAGATGATCATTCCCTCGCTGCTGCCGGTTCTGGCGCCGCTCGTCGTCTATTTCGGCGTGCTCCTGATTTCCGGCTCCAAGGCGTCCGCCTTTGCTGCGCTTGGCGCCTCGCTGCTCGGCGTCATCGTCAACGGCCTGTTCGTCGCGATCTCCATGACCTCCGGTGGTGGTGCCTGGGACAATGCCAAGAAGAGCTTCGAAGACGGCTTCATCGACAAGGATGGCGTGAAGCACCTGAAGGGTTCGGACGCTCACAAGGCCTCCGTCACCGGCGACACCGTGGGTGACCCCTACAAGGATACGGCCGGTCCGGCCGTGAACCCCGCCATCAAGATCACCAACATCGTGGCGCTCCTGCTTCTGGCTGTCTTGGCCGGTTGAGGCATCACGCAAAGAAAAAGACCGCGGAAGGCAACTTCCGCGGTCTTTTCATGTCTGCATTCCGGTGGACGGTAAAGTCCTGGGGGGGCGGCCTTACTGGCCGCCGAGAATGTTGCGGACGCTGTTGGCCGCACCGCCGCCGCCAGCCAGCAGCTGCTGCAGGAAGGTGAGGTCGCGACCGCCGGTCGGGGTCGTGCGGGAAATCGTATCGAACACCTTGCCGTCCTGCAGGGTGTAGTTGGCGCGTTGCGTGACGATGCCGTCCTTGTCGAAATAGATCGCCAGGATCTGCTGGTCGACGAGGCGCTGCTTCATGAAGGCAACGCTGCGGGTGCGCTTCTGGGAGATGTAGTAGAACACCTCACCGTCAAACGTGGCCGTGGTCGACGGTGTGCCGAGCGAGAGCAGCACCTGCTCGCGGCTGGAGCCGACAGGCACGAGATCAAGTGCAGCCTGATCGACGACGTAACCATTGTGGAAGACCTCCGAGGTCTGGCAGGCAGAGAGGCCGAGGGTAACGGCAAGAGCAAGTGCGGTCGTGCTCAGGAACTTCCTGTCCGACTTGAAAATCCGAATGTCCACGCAAACGTCTCCCATGACTGTCGATGGCACCTCGCGATGCCGCTTGCTTCTGCGCATAGCATTGTGGCCTTTCCGGGGAAAGCTGCCGCGATGGCCAGAACTGCCGATTTGTCGGTCAATCTGCCGCGCGATGCGGCATCCTTGCCGGATATCGGCATTGCAATTCACGTCTGCTTCGGTAAACCAGCTTTCGCAATCATGCAACACGGCCACGTTCTGGCTCACCACTCCGGTCGGCTCTTTTTGGTGATATTGGATGGTATTCGGCTTCTTTCGGCAGAAAAGAAACAATCAGGTGATCGTCGAGCGCCAGTATGGCGCGCTGACGGCGGCTGCACGCACGCCCGCCTTCTATCTCGACATGCGTGTGCCCGACACCGTGATCGGCCGCTTCGAGATGCTGACAATCATGCTGATTCTGTATTTCCGCCGCACCGCGAAGTCTCCGCGCAGCGGCCAGGAGATCGCCCAGAACATCATTGATGCCTTCTTCGAGGACGTCGACCATTCGATCCGCGAACTGGGCGTCGGCGATCCCGGTGTGCCGAAGCGCATGAAGAAGCTGGCCGGCATGTATTACGGCCGGCTGGAATCCTATGCTGGCGCCCTGGATCGCAACGACCGAGGGGCGCTCGAAGCCGCGCTGAAGCGCAACATTCATCCCGAAGAAGGCGAGGCGGCACCCTCCATGCAGGCGCTGGCCGAGTGGATGTTTGCGGCCGAACAGGCGCTTGGCGCCGTGGATGAAAACGACATCGAGACGGGCATGGCCCGCATTGCCGTCCCGGCTGCCTGATCGGCGTTGGTCGCCTTAGGGCGCAGACGCATCGGGCCGGACGGCAAAACGAGGAACAGATGACATGACGAGCAAAGAAACCAGGGACAGCCGCGAGTTCAGCTATCTCGTGAAGGTCGGCCACATCTCGGCCAATCCGGTGCAGGTGCATGTGGAGGCCGACGAGCGCGAGCGCGCAGGCCTTGCGGATCTCTGGCAAGTTGAAGCGGTCAACCGGCTCTCGGCCGATCTGCAGATCGCCCGTTGGAAGAAGGACGGCGTGCGGATCAAGGGGCATGTCTCTGGCGAACTGGTTCAGGCCTGCGTGGTGACCTTGGAGCCCGTGGTCTCGCATATCGACCAGGAGATCGACCAGATCTTCGTGCCGGAGGGCTCCAAGCTTGCCCGCATCGTGCTCGATGGCGCCGGCGAGATGGTGCTCGATCCCGATGGTCCGGATCTTCCCGAACAGTTCACCGGCGACACGATCGACGCTGGCGCTCTCGTCGCCGAATTCGCAGCCCTCGACATTGACCCCTATCCGAAAAAGGAAGGCGTTGCCTTTTCCGGACATATCGAAAGCAAGGCCGAAGAGGACAAGAAGCCGTCGCCCTTTGCTGTGCTGAAGGACTGGAAAAAGGATTGATCATCCCCCATCTGCACCTGCGGGTGGGTTGTATGCCGAATGAAAAGCGGTATTTTGGCCGAAAATATCGCTGGCCAGCGATGAAGAAGGGTCAGGTCTAAGTGATCAGAATTTCTGTCGACGTCATGGGTGGAGACTTCGGTCCCGAAGTCGTCATCCCCGGTGCTGCCAAGGCACTCGAGCGTCATCCCGATGTAACCTTCCTTCTCTACGGCCAGCAGGAACGCTGCCTGCCGATCCTCGCGCAGTTTCCGAAGCTGAAGGAAAGATCCACCTTTCATCACTGCGATGTCTCGGTCACCATGGACGAGAAGCCCAGCCAGGCGCTTCGCCGTGGTCGCTACGTCTCCAGCATGTGGCGTTCGATCGAGGCTGTGAAGACCGGCCAGGCCGATGTTGCCGTATCGGCCGGAAACACCGGCGCGCTGATGGCCATGGCCAAGTTCTGCCTGCGCACCATGGCGACCATCGAGCGCCCCGCGATCGCGGCGATCTGGCCGACGTTGTCAGGTGAAAGCATCGTGCTCGATGTCGGCGCCGGCATCGGTGCCGATGCCCAGCAATTGCTCGATTTCGCTGTTATGGGCGGTGCCATGGCACGTGCCCTGTTTGAAATCGAAAAGCCCATGGTCGGTCTGCTCAACGTCGGCGTGGAAGAGATCAAGGGTCAGGAAGAGGTCAAGGAAGCCGGTCGCCTGATCCGCGAAGCGGGTCTCGACACGATCGACTACTACGGCTTCGTCGAAGGCGACGACCTCGGCAAGGGCACCGTTGATGTTGTGGTGACCGAAGGCTTCACCGGCAATATTGCGCTGAAGACGGCGGAAGGCACGGCAAAGCAGATCGCGGAATATCTGCGCGCGGCCATGTCGCGCACCTGGATGGCCAAGCTTGGCTATATCCTTGCCAAGGGCGCCTTTGATCGCCTGCGCGAGAAGATGGACCCGCGCAAGGTCAATGGCGGCGTCTTCCTCGGCCTGAACGGCATCGTCATCAAGAGCCATGGCGGCACAGATGCCGAGGGCTTTGCGGCAGCTTTGGACGTGGGCTATGACATGGCTCGGAACGGTCTCACGCAGAAGATCGAAAACGACTTGAAAAAATATCACGCGCGGCACCCGTCTCCGGCCGGCCCCGAAGCGGCGTGAAAGGTAGGAAACTTCAATGATCCGTTCAGTAGTTCGCGGTTTCGGAGCCTCGCTCCCGAAACGGGTTGTGACCAATCGCGATCTTGAAAGCATGGTCGAAACATCGGACGAGTGGATCGTCCAGCGCACCGGTATCAAACAGCGTTACATTGCCGGTGAAGGCGAAACGACCGCATCGCTCGGTGCTGCTGCTGCCCAAGAGGCGCTTGAGCGGGCCGGCCTGACTGCCGCCGATATCGATCTGATCATCTGCGCTACTTCCACGCCCGACAACACCTTCCCGGCAACTGCCGTCAACATCCAGAATCGCCTTGGCATGCATCACGGCTTCGCCTTCGACGTTCAGGCCGTCTGCTCCGGCTTCGTCTATGCCATGGCGACCGCTGACCTCTATATTCGCGGTGGCATGGCAAAGCGCGTGCTCGTCATCGGCGCCGAGACCTTTTCCCGCATCCTCGACTGGACCGACCGCACCACCTGCGTTCTCTTCGGTGACGGGGCAGGCGCTCTCATCCTCGAAGCCCAGGAAGGCGAGGGGACTGTTGCGGATCGCGGCGTTCTGACCTCGAATCTGCGCTCGGATGGCGCCCATCGCGAAAAGCTGTATGTCGACGGTGGTCCGTCGACGACAGGGACAGTCGGCCATCTGCGCATGGAAGGCCGCGAGGTCTTCAAGCATGCCGTCGGCATGATCACCGACGTGATCGAGGCGGCCTTTGCCGCCACCGGCACGACGGCAGATGACATCGACTGGCTGGTGCCTCACCAGGCCAACAAGCGCATCATCGACGGTTCGGCCAAGAAGCTCGGCATTCCCGACGCCAAGGTCGTGATCACCGTCGACAAGCATGGCAACACGTCTGCCGCGTCGATTCCGCTGGCGCTCGCAACCGCTGCCGGTGACGGTCGCATCAAGAAGGGCGACCTCGTGATGCTGGAAGCCATGGGCGGTGGCTTCACTTGGGGCGCCGTGCTCTTGCGCTGGTAGCATCTGAAACCTAAAAATTGCGCACCGACAAGCACTTGACCGTCGCGGTCAAGGGCAATAGTCTCTGCGCAATTCAACAAGATCATTGATTTAGGCGGACGAGAACAATGGCCGGAAAGACAGTGACGCGTGCGGATTTGGCAGAATCAGTCTTTCGCAAGGTCGGTCTTTCACGAACGGAGTCCGCCGAACTCGTCGAGACGGTGATCGATGAGATTTGCAATGCCATTGTGCGTGGCGAATCGGTCAAACTGTCCTCGTTTGCGACCTTTCAGGTTCGCAGCAAGAACGAGCGAATCGGCCGCAATCCCAAGACCGGCGAAGAAGTTCCGATTTCTCCCCGTCGGGTCATGACGTTCAAGGCGTCCAACGTTCTCAAGCAGCGCATTCTTCGCGCTCATATCGCCCGCAAGGCCAAGCAAAAGCCGGTCAATCCGGCGGCCTGATGGCGCCCAAAACCGGTGGAGCATGCGCTCCCCGGGCAGCGAGTGCTTGAAAAGCTATCCCCGAACCGTTGAAATGTCTGTCGAGTCGCGCCCCCGCGCGATGCCCGAGGAGCGGCCTGATGCAGTTGGACAAGAGCCCGGATGCTTTCCGCACGATCAGCGAAGTGGCGGATGATCTCGATCTGCCGCAGCATGTGCTGCGCTTCTGGGAAACCCGCTTCCCGCAGATCAAGCCGCTGAAGCGCGGCGGTGGCCGCCGCTATTATCGCCCAGATGATGTCGAGTTGCTGAAGGGCATTCGCCACCTGCTCTACGATCAGGGTTACACGATCAAGGGCGTCCAGAAACTCCTGAAGAGCAACGGCAACAAGTTCGTCATGGCGGTTGCGACAGGTGACGTGGCGACTATGGAGGCGCTGGTGGCGGCCAATGCCGCCAAGGTCGAGGAACCGAAGGTCAATCTTGATGAGGACCAGGTCGTTGGGCGGGCCAAGGCCCGCGTCAGCGGTCGCTTCTTCGGTTTCGGCAGCGCCACATCCGAGGATGCTCCGGAGATTTCCGTCGGCAAGGGCTCGATCGCCAAGGAGGATCGTGCCCTGCTGCAGGAGGCACTGTTCGACCTGCTTGAATGCAAGCGACTGCTCGATCAGGTGCGCTGATTGCGCTGAGGTTCCCGCGAACGGAACACAGTTTGCTCTTGAGACGTTGAAGGTCCGACACGCAACCCGCGCGAGGCACCATGAAACGTTTGTTGATCTTCATTCCGATTCTCTCTGTGCTCGCTGCTATCCCGGCGCAGGCCCAGCAATCGACCACGTCGTCGGCGACTGCCGATGCCAGACCGACGACGGTGGAGGATGCCTGCATCTTCGTCGCGAAAAGCATGTTGATGGTGAAGGACCTGGAGATCGGCGTGGTTCAGGCTTTCCCCGAACTCGACCCGCCCGGCGCCCGGCTCACCTATTCCACTCGCATGGATGCCGAACCGCAGGACATCACCGACGAGATCGAATGCCAGTTCGAACGCGCCGCCGACCCGCTGCTGGTGACCCGGTTCTGCATGGATGTGACCTGCTACGCTGCGAACAGCGAGAAGCCTGAAGAGCGACGTCGGTTTGAGGAGATCAGGGCATTGATGCAACGGCTGGATTGATCACCTGCGCATTTTTTCGCGCCGCCGGGAGTTTCCCCTTGCGCAGAAATAGCTGACTGTCTAAAGGGAACTTGCTGTCTGACGGCTCGATTGTGTGCGGCATTTTCTGAAGAATGACAGTTCTCAGGGAATGCCGGAAGAAGCAATCGGTTCGATAGTCACGTGACGGAATGTAGCGCAGCCAGGTAGCGCACTTGACTGGGGGTCAAGGGGTCGTGGGTTCGAATCCCGCCATTCCGACCAATTCGTTAGACGGATCAATACGTTGATTGCGTTGAACTGTATAAGAGGCCGGGTATCTCAGGATACCCGGCCTCTTTCATTTTGGGTAATCAGCTTCCAGGCCGCGTCTGGCGTTTTCGCCGCTTTCCTCGATCTTTGTCCTTTGTTTGCTGCAATGCAACATTATATTGAGCTGAGGTTCGAAGGGAGCCGAAATTCGATGCGCTTCAAATTCTCCATGTCTCCGCTCTCCGCGCTTCTTCGCGGCCAGAAGCGCCTGCAGCGCAGCCTCGAGAAGGCGATGCCCAAAATCCGGTTGCCCGAAGCACCGAAGGCGGCAAAGCCGCGCGCGCCACGCTCCGGCCTGATGCAGGTGCATGCCTTCGGCAGCAATCCGGGGCGTCTTCGGATGATGGAATATGCTCCGCCAACAAGGCGGGAGCCTGCGACGCTGGTGGTGGTGCTGCATGGTTGCCTGCAGACGGCGAAGGACTATGATCGTGGCAGCGGCTGGAGCCGAATGGCCCGAGACAAGGGCTTCGTGCTGCTCTATCCGGAGCAGACCCGCGCAAACAATCATAACCTTTGTTTCAACTGGTTCCGCCCGAGCATGGTCGCCCGCGACAGGGGCGAGCTCATGTCGATCCGCCAGATGATCGAACACAGCGTCGAGCGGCACGGCATTGCCCGCGGCAGGATCTTCATCCAGGGCCTCTCGGCCGGCGGCGCCATGGCGAATGCGTTGATGGTCACCTATCCGCATCTCTTCGCAGCCGGTCAGGTGGTCGGCGGTCTGCCTTTCGGGGCGGCCCGTGATGCAATGTCGGCGCTCTCCGTCATGAAGTCAGGAAGTCGCCGCAGTCGTCAGGAATGGGGTGAACTGGCGCGGGCGGCGGCCGGCGAGGGCAACGAGGACCGGCCTGCCGTCTCGATCTGGCAGGGCAGGGCGGATCGGATTGTCTCGCCCGCCAATGCCGAGGCTCTGCTGACGCAATGGCTTGATCTTCACGGATTGGACGAACAGGCGGGAAAGCCAGAGAGCCGGCCAGAGGGGCCCGCCCTCGTGTGGCGGGACGCCGATGGAAAGGTGCTCATCGAATATCGTCTCCTCGATGCGCTGGATCACGGTTTGCCTGTGATCGCTCGACGCGCCGGTGCGGAGCGCCAGCCCTATATGATCGAGGGCGCGATTGGCTCCCCCCAGCAGTTCTACGAGATATTCATCAGGCCGCATTGAAGCGGTTTTCTGGCTGAAATTGTTCAGTTTTCCTCGATGGAGACGCCGTTCTCGCCGATCCGCAGTTCCACGCCATTCGGCTTGGACTCTTCCTGGTAGACATAGATGCCAAGGCCGATGACGGCGACCACGAGTGCGCCAATGATGAGGTAGAGGCCATTGTTTCGGCTCATGAAAGTCTCCTGTCTGGTTGTATTGGACAGGGAAAGCCGAAGCGGCGACAATTGTTCCATCACCATATAAGAAAAACTCAATCGTCGTTGGCTGCCGTCAGTTCTTCCGGGCGCATGCCGTCATCGCTGAACCGGGTCGCCAGTCGGAGGCCCTCACCGCCACCGGTGCCACCGTCTCCGGCCTGGAGAAACAATACCCCCATGCGTTCAAGCGTCGCGCGCACGGCCGAGTAGTGCTGGGGTGTCGCCTCATGCACATCGCCCGATTCGATCTGGAGGATCAGCAGAGCCGGCACACCGCTCTCATGGCAGAGCCGATCAATGGTGATGTCCAGCATGGCGCGCGCGGCGCGGATCTGTGCGGGTGTAATCATAAGGGAAACATGGAGCGCGGCCGAGGAAAATCAATGCAAACCGCGCACACAGGTGCGGATCTCCCTAGCGGCTCAATTGCGCCGGGCCCGCTGGTAACGCCATTCTGCCGCCCCGCAACCCCAGACGATCCCCAGCACCAGATAGAAGTGGCGCCAGTGATCCGTATCGATGACGGCACCGATCAGCATATGCCCGACGAGCACGATCCATGCGATCATCAGGTAGGGTTGCCAGGGGCGCTCCCTCAACAGGTAGCGAAAGCCCATCGACACGGTCCAGGCGATCAACGCAACGTAGGAGACGAAGCCGATCCACCCATAGGCCATCAGCGACTTGAGATAGATGTTGTGCTCGTCCTCGGGGAAGATCTTGCCGAACATCATCGGTCCGATCCCGAGTGGTTTCTCCATCGCCATTTCGAAACCGAGCCGGTGGCGGGCAAAGCGTCCCAGATGTCCGCCGTCATATTCCTGCACGAGCTGGGTGCGCGTCTCGAAAAGCGCCCGGACTTTCTCGAACTGCAACGCGATCGAGAGCGCCATCACCATGGCGACGACGGCGGCGAGCGACAGAACCAGGATCTTCAGCCGGAAGGCATTGGTGCGCTCCTTCAGCAGCATGACGAAGACGAGCGCCACGGCGCAGAAGAGGAACAGCCCCCATGCGGCGCGCGAGAAGGACAGGAAGACGGCAAAGGACAGGATCAGGATGCCAATGATCCTGAGCGGCGATTCCATCAGCCTTCCCTTCAGCATCCCATGCATGAGGTAGAGCATCGGCGCGACGAGAAAGGGACCGAAGACGTTCGGGTCCTGGAAGGCGCCCATGGCCCGATCGTAGCGGGTGAACACCTCTGCACCGGGAAAGGCATGGAAATAGCCCAGGATACCGAGCGTCCCGGTGATGATTGCCGCCGCCACCCAGGCCTGGAAGATCAGCGTGAGCCGCTGCGGCCGATCCTCGATGACCGCAGCGTAGAAGACCGCCGTCAGCGCGAGGAAGATCGACACCGCCACATAGAGCACTTGCTCTGTCAGGATCGTCTGCATCACGGTGAGTGCGAGAAGCCCGCCGACATTGAAAATCAGCAGCAGCGCGAGAAGCGGCGCCACCGCCCGCGATATCTTGAGGCCGAACAGGAACCAGAGGGCAACTTGCCCCACCATCAGCAGTTCATAAGGGGCAGGCTCGGAAATCACGAAACCCGACAGGAACACGCCGAACGCCATGATCCAGGAGATCATCAGCTGGACAGCTGCTGCCTGCGGGTTGAAGGGCCGGATCTGGGCGTCGACGGCGCTCAATAGGCGTTTTCCGTATTCAGCAGCTTGATCGGCGTCAGAAGCAGGATCTTGAGGTCGAACCAGAGAGACCAGTTCTCGATATAGTAGAGGTCGTAGGCCGTGCGGAACTTGATCTTGTCGTCGGTGTCGATCTCGCCCCGCCAGCCATTGATCTGCGCCCAGCCGGTGACACCGGGCTTCACCCGATGGCGGGCGAAATAGCCCTCGACAATCTCGCCGAAGGTCTTGTCGCGCGTCTGTCCGAGAACCGCATGTGGGCGCGGGCCGACGAGCGAGAGATCGCCACGCAGCACGTTGAAGATCTGTGGCAGTTCGTCGATCGAGGTCTTGCGGATGAAGCGCCCCACGCGCGTCACGCGCGGGTCGTTCTTGGTCACCGCGTTCTTCGCCGTGTGGTCGCTCATTTCAGTGTACATCGAGCGGAATTTGAGGACGTTGATCACCTCGTTGTTGAAGCCGTGACGCTTCTGAACGAAGAAGACCGGCCCCTTGGAGGTGGTCTTCACAGCGATCGCGGTTGCGATGAAGACCGGCCACAGCAGAAGCAGGGCCAGCACGCTGAAGAAGATGTCGAAGGCTCGCTTGGCGACCGAATCCCAGTCTCGGATCGGCTTGTCGAGGATGTCGAGCAGCGGCACGGCGCCAACATGCGAATAGGCACGCGGGCGGAAGCGCAGATTGTTCGAGTGCGCCGCAAGGCGGATGTCCACGGGCAGCACCCACAGCATCTTGAGGAGCTGCATGATCCGTGCCTCGGCACTCAGCGGCAGCGAGATGATCAGCATGTCGATATGCGCGAGCCGGGCGAATTCCACCAGTTCGGCCACTGTGCCGAGCTTCGGATAGCCGGCAACGACGTCCGGGGACCGGGCAGCGCTGCGATCATCGAAAATCCCGCAGATCCGGATGTCGTTCTCCGGCTGCTGTTCCAGCGCGCGAATGAGATCCTTGGCGGGCTTGCCGCCACCGATGACCACGGCGCGGCGCTCCATCACGCCATTGCGCCCCCAGCGCCGGATTGCCAGGCCGATCAGGTTGCGTTCTACCAAAAGAAACAGTGCGCCTGCAGCGAACCACACCGCCAGCAGGCTGCGATAGTTCGGATCATGATCGACAAAGAGGAAGTTGGTGAGGGCAACGAGCCCCACAGCCGCCATCCAGCTTCCCAATACCCGCGCCATCGACCGCATCGGGGCACGCAGGATCGAGACGTGATAGCAGTCGCTGGCCTGCATGAAGAGCAGGGCGAGGAGAGCGCCGGCAAATCCGCTGACGCTGGTGTCGATGAAATGACTGCCCGGGTCCTGCGCGACGAAATAGTTGGCTGCCAGGGCTATGCCGAAAAGGCTGAAGAATTCGAGGAAGCGCAGCTGTCCGATCACGATGGACGGCGAATAGTTTGCGACGGCGTATTGTCCGGCGATTTGCCGGGCAAGGGCACTGATCTCTGCTGCCTGGGCATGGCTTGGCGCATCGCCGCTCGTCGGCGCACGACGCAGGGCGTCAAGATCGAATGCATCGGGTTTGTCGACCTTGTTCATGGCTTTGTCTCGCACGTGTGTGCGGGGAGATTACGCCGAAGGTCCTAAGAAACGCTTTAGGAACCCCTCAGAAAGAGGGTGGACATGCCCCGTTTCAGGACAGTCCGGCCTCAGATCCGCGAAAGCTGCGTCCGGTAGAGGGCCTCCAGATCCTGGGCCATGACGGCGGCAGAAAACCGTGAGCGGAACGCCTCCGGGCTCGGCATGGTGCGTCTGGACCAATCAGGATCGCCAAGCGCCTGGGCCATCACGGCGCCTAAGAGATCGGCGCGACCGGGTTCGACCAGGGCTTCGCTTTCGCTCCCGAGGATCTCCGGGATGCCTCCGACCCTGGATGCGATGACCGTCTTTTCCGCAGCCAATGCCTCAAGCACGATATAGGGCATGGCCTCTGCGCGAGAGGGAACCACGACGATGTCGGAAAGAGCGAAAGCCTGGGTAATGGGCATCGCCGGGCGAAAGTCGATCCGGCGTGCGAGACCCTTCTGTTCCACCATGCGCCGGTAGCGGTCCAGATCCGGACCATCGCCAATGATCAGCGCAGTCAAGGGTCGTCCGGCAAGCCGTTCCGCCTCGGCGAAGGCATTGATGAAGACGTCCGGTCCCTTCAGGTCGCGCAGCATGCCGATATAGGCGAAGTCCACGCTGTCGGTCTGCACCGCAATCCGGCCGAAGTCACGTTCGCTGATACCGTTATAGACGCGCGTGGCGTCGCAACGCGGCTTGCCGATCTTGGTCTCGTAAGTGGCGCGCTCGTAGTCGCAGACGAAGGAGATGGACTCGGTCATCCTTTCGAGGAGACGTTCGGCCGCGAACACTCCCTGGCCGGAGAGGGACCCGCGCGAGAAATGCAGGCTGCCTCCATGGGGCGAATAGAGGCGGGCGACGCGATACCTTCGAACCCGCAGCAGTGAGCCGATCAACCGCGCAATCACGCCGCCCTTGGCGCCATGACCGTGCAGGATGTCCGGCTGCAATTCCTTGATGAGTTTGTAGCTTTCGACGAGTGCCGCAAGGTCCTTGAAGCTGACCGAGCGACCGATCGGGAACCGTGTGACGCCAAGCGAGAGAAAGGGCATGATCTGTTCGAACAGTTTGTCCTCATGGGCGCCGCCGGTGGAACTATCGCACAGGATGCCGACCTGATGACCGGCAGCGCTGTGCAATTCGGCAAGATCGCGCACATGACGGAAGATCCCGCCGATGGGTGATCGAAAACAATGCACGATGCGCAGGGGCTTGGCTTCGGCCATTGATCAGAACAGCCGCTCGCGAACGTAGACGGTGTCTCCGGCAAGAATCGGATCTGTGATCGGCACGCGACCCGTGATGATCTGCCCGTTGATCTTGCGGGTTACATCGACATCGCGCTGGTTGGCCCGGCTGTTGAACCCGCCGGAAACGGCTATGGCGTTGAGAATGGTCATCCCGGGCACATAGGCATACTGGCCGGGCTGGCCGACCTGGCCCATCACGAAGATCGAGCGGTAGCGGTCGACCTCGATCGAGACATCAGGATCCCTGAGGAAGCCCTGCTTGAGCTTCTGGGCGATGGCGCCTTCCAGCTGCGTGAGCGTGGCGCCGCGTGCCGCGACCTGTCCGACGAGCGGGAAGGCGATGTAACCTGCCTGATCGACGGTGTAGGTATTGGTGAGGCTTGCTTGTTCGAAGACGGTGATCCGGAGCCTGTCGCCGCTGTCGAGGCGGTAGGGCTGGATGGTCGCTTCGTGGAAGACTTTCGGTGCGGGCCGATAGCTTGCGCAGCCGGACAGGCCGAGCGACAGAACTACGCTCGCGACCAGAACCATCGCCTCTTTGCCGACCATCGCCATGCGCCGCTGCGCTCCCAATGAACTCACATTCGTTGGCCTGTTATCGAATGATTAGGGTTAATGGTCGGTAAACGCCCTGCGATCGATTGCCCCGAGTTCTGTCCAAAACCGGGCGGATCGCAGTTAACCCTTGAGTTACCATGATCCTTTACCTTCGCCGGCAAGATGTTCCGGGAGTCTGTAATGCCGAGTGTGGACCGCGATCAACATGATGTCGATATCGACCTCGCCCAACTCTTCGCCGCTGTCTGGCAGCGCAAGGGGAGGATCCTCGCGACGACCGCTCTCGTGGGTGTCCTTGCCTTTGTCGGCGCCAATGCCATTTCTCCCAGCTACAAGAGCGATGCAAAGCTGCTGATCGAGCCGCGCGAGGCGAGTTTCTCGGCCTCCGGTACCGCCTCGTCGGCGGTTGAGCCGATGCCGGACGAATTGAACATTGCCAGCCAGGTTCAGCTGCTCCAGTCCGTCGACCTGATCAAGCAGGTTGCCCGGGACCTGAAGCTGCATGAACGTGCGGAATTCGATCCCGATTCCAGCCCGTCGGCCATCACGGACTTTCTTGTCCTCTTTGGCCTTAAGGGCAATCCTCTCGAGCTGCCACCCGAAGAGCGGGTGATCAACGCCTTCAAGGAGAAGCTCAACGTCTATCAGGTCGACAAGTCGCGCGTGATCGGCATCGAGTTCACCTCCAAGGATCCGAAGCTTGCCGCAGCCGTGCCCAACGCGATGATGGACGTCTATCGTGCGCTCCAGAGTGGCGCCAAGCTCGACAGCAACTCCGACGCCGTGCGCTGGTTGGAAACCGAGATTGCCAATCTGCGTGAAAAGGTGCGAGAGGCCGAGCAGAAGGTCGCCGAATACCGATCCTCCGCCGGATTGATGTCGCTCGGCTCTGACCAGTCATCCTTCAGCGGCAAGCAGTTGTCCGATATTTCCACCGAACTCGCCAGAGTACGCGGGGAGCGCGCCGGTGCCGAGGCGACCGCCGAGAACCTGCGCGCCAGCATCAAGGCCGGCAAATCGACGGAGACGCTCGATGCGATTGCCCGCTCGGAATCGATCCAGCGTCTGAAGGCAAGTGAATCACAGATCCGGGCGCAGATTTCCGACCTCTCGACACGCCTCCTCGAGGGGCATCCTCAGATGAAGGCGCTGCGGGCGCAACTGGCCGGCATCCGCGAGCAGGTACAGGCTGAATCGCTCAAGGTTGCTGCGAGCCTGGAAAATGAGGCCGCCGTTGCCCGCGAGCGGGAAACCCAGCTTCTTGCCCAGATGAACAGCCTGAAGGCGGATTCGGCCAGAGCGGGCGAGGACGAAGTGGGGTTGAAGTCGCTGGAGCGGGAAGCTGCGGCCCAGCGTCAGCTACTCGAAACCTACCTCGCGCGTTATCGCGAAGCCTCATCGCGTCTCGACAAGGAATCCAGCCCTGCTGATGCCCGCGTGATTTCCACCGCCATCGAGCCGCAGGAACCGAGCTTCCCCAAGGTCCTGCCGATCACCATCGTCGCCACGCTCGCGACACTGATCCTGTCGGCGATAGCAGTGATGCTGGCCGAATTGTTCAGCGGTCGGGCACTCCGCCCGACAGGGTCGGCGACCGCCATGCGCCACGAAGAAGACGAGTCAGAGGAACATGTCGTCGCAACCGAAGCCCCGAGGGCCAGCCCGCAGGACACATCGCCAGCGAGCCTGCTTGATGTTGGGCCGGATGCCGATCTCGTTGACGAAATGGAACAGGTCGTGGCGGCAGAGAGGCCTCAGGCCTTGCCAGAGGAAGAGCATGACGCCTTCTCCGTCGCATCAGTGGCCGATCACCTGGTGGAACAGCAGTCCCGCATCGCTTTCGCCATTTCGCCTTCCGGTGACGATGGCTCGACCGGCACAGTTGCGTTGACCCGGGAATTGTCGGATCGGGGTTACCGTACCGTTCTCGTCGATATGACCGGCTCGGCCTGCCCGACGCGTCTGATGGCGCCCTGGCGTGACCTTTCGGGCATCACCGACCTCCTGACGGGCGAAGCGGCGTTTGCCGATTGCATCCATCCGGACCGTTCCTCGGCGGCCGATATCGTGCCGCAGGGCAATGCCGACATCCGTCAGGCCATGCGCGGTGCCGATAGGCTGGCGATGATCGTTGATGCGCTGGCCGACGTCTATGACATGGTGCTGGTGGAGTGTGGGCCCGCGAACGCCGCAGGCGTCGCCCGGCTGAGCCGCAACGGCCGCCATGAGATTATCCTGTCCGCGCCTGAGCCGAAGGCAGACGAGCTGGCCGAGATCATGGTCGCCTTCGAAGATGTCGGTTACAAGGATCTGGTGCTGCTCTCCGCGAAGAACCCGCAGGCCCGCAGGACCCGCGACGCCGCCTGAAATCGCGGACCTTCAGAGGCAACGCCTTCTGACCGTCAATCTCAATCCTCGGATCGGGCTGCCGGTGCGATCGTGCCTTGCGCCCGCAATCGCTGAATCAGCGCATACAGATGCGCGTTGCCCTTGATCAGGCTCTTCGTGCGTGTGACGCTCCGATGCGTCATCGCCGCGACATGACCGGCGGGCCTGAGTGGTACGAGGATGTCGTGGTGCTCGCTTTTCATCGTGCACCAGCGACGTTTGTAGTCCTGGTCGCCGATGCCGAAGTCGAACAGGGCAGCCCCGGTCAGCGCGCTGCGCTCGATCACCAGCCAGAACAGCAACTCTCCCGGACTTGCATCGGGCAACAGGCTCTCGTCAATCGAACCGAACTGGCAGATGACGTGGTCTCCCTTGCGGGAAAGCCCTGCAATCGCGGCAATCTTGCCTTCATGCTCTCCCTTCAGGCGGATCGCGTGCAATTCAAGCGGCACATCGCTGCTTCCCCGGTCGCTTTCAAGCAGCAGGTGAAAGAAGGCCTGTGTTTCCGCCGGCTGGAAGACATTGGGAAGTCCGCCGGTAGCAAAGCGTGCGGCCTTCTGGCGAAAGAAGGTTTCGAGCAGCGCCTGCTGCTCGGATTGCGGGATCGGCCGGATGTGGTCAAAGCCACCAGCCGCTTCCAGCTTGCGGATCTGGGCGCGGTATTTCTTGCGCCGGCTCTTGGCATTAAGGGACTGAATGGTCTCGTCCATGTTCGAACCGAGTGCCAGCTGGAAGGAGGCGTTCTGGTTGCGAATATGTGGCAGGGCGGCGAGGGGATGCCTTTCGCCGCGCCAGTCGAGCGGAACATTGCTCAGGCTCAGGAGGTCGGCATGGCCGCGCAATGCTTCCATCAGAAGCGTCTGCAGCCCCTCGGACGAAAAATCCTCGGCGCAGCGCCGGAAGGCAGCGCTGAACAGGCCACTGTTGAAATTGGTGAAGGCGGACCCGATGAACTGCGCGCTCCGGGCAAAATAGTGACGTTCGACCTCAAGTGGCAGCAGAAAGGCGCTCTCGCCGTTCAGGCGGCCTTCGACGATCGCAAGCGGATTGCCATGGGTCTCGACCCAGGCATGGCACCAGTCATAGCCCTGATGCAGCGAATTCCACGGATCCGATTCGAGCTGCCGCCACACGCGTTCCACAGGTGCCATACGGTTGTGGACCGTGACGGAGAGCGTTCCGAGCGGAGTGTCGAGAGCGGCTCTGCCGCGTGGGATCGGCGCGCCAGCCGTGGACTTTTCCTCGGCGAATGCCATCGCATCGTGTCGTATCTGGGCCCGCATGCACCCTATCCCTTCCGGTCTCGGAGACGGGCCGGAGCTTAGGCACACACTGCCAACAAACGGTTATTGCCTTGGAATTCGGGATGATCGCCGCGTCTCAGGGTAAAGAGAGGGTTAATCAGCGTCCTTCTTCTTGAAGGGCCCTGCCATCCACTTGATCACAAGCATGGCAGGGATCACCCAGAGCAGGCCGGTCAGCAGGAAGTACAGGAGATGTCCCCACCATGGCGCAGTCGCAAGCGTCGCCGTTGCAATCGTCGTCGCCAGCAGGGCATAGATCGACACGATCAGGATGATCAGGATCGTACCGATAAAGGATCTCAGCTTCGGGCGCTTGGTCATGCCTTATTCCTACTCGACGTCGCCTCTGTCCGCGACGCGACCGCTTGCCGCAAACCGGCGGGCTTGTTTTGCACGCCTGACTGATGCAAATCAACGGGCGAAAAGAGGATTGACTGATGACAGCTGTATTGACCGGAACCGAGTTGCAGGTGCGCAAGGATATCGCCCGTGTGGATGCCGACCGAAAGGCTGTCCGCATCTGGCTCGGCGTGGTGATCTTTGCGCTCTTCTGTCTCGTGCTGGTGGGCGGCGCCACGCGCCTGACCGATTCCGGCCTGTCGATCACCCAGTGGAAGCCGATTCACGGTGTCATCCCGCCACTGACAACAGCCGAATGGGAGGAGGAGCTGGAGCTTTATCGCCAGATCCCCGAATACCAGCAGATCAACAAGGGCATGAGCCTCGACGAGTTCAAGTTCATCTTCTGGTGGGAATGGGCGCACCGCCTGCTGGCTCGGATGATCGGTCTGATCTTTGCGTTGCCGCTCGCATACTTCTGGATCCGCGGAAAGATCGAGCCCAGCCTGCGTGCGCCCCTGGTCGGCCTTCTGGCGCTTGGCGGCCTGCAGGGTTTCATCGGCTGGTGGATGGTGTCTTCGGGCCTGAGTGAGCGCGTCGACGTGAGCCAGTATCGCCTGGCTGTCCATCTGATGATGGCTTGCTTCATCTTCGCGAGTTGTGTCTGGATCTACCGCAGCCTCTATCCGCACACCGATGATGCCGCACCGACGGAAAAGAGTCGCCTGTTTGCCGGCGTGCTGCTGGTGATGACCCTCGTCCAGATCTATCTCGGCGCTCTGGTCGCCGGCCTCGATGCAGGCTTCAGCTACAACACCTGGCCGCTGATGGACGGCGCACTCGTGCCCCAGGGCCTCTTCGTCCAGTCACCCGCCTGGATCAACATCTTCGAAAACCCGAAGACGGTGCAGTACATCCACCGCATCGGCGCCTACATCCTCTGGGCGGTGGCACTCTTGCACATGATCCAGTGTCTGCGGGCCGCCCCTCAGACGACCCATGCCCGCCGCAGCGTGGTGCTCTTTGCGCTCATCAGCATCCAGGCGGTGATCGGCATCGTCACGCTCGTCACGCAGGTGCCCCTGCATGCCGGCGTCACCCATCAGGGCATGGCGCTGGTGGTGCTCGCCTTCGCGGTTGCCCATCTGCGCGGCTTCTACGGCGAGCGTCCGAAGCCAGTTGCCGTCGAGGTCAGGGACTGAATTAGCCGAAACGATAGGCGGAGTAGGGCTTTCCGAGGAACTCACCCCGGAAGACCTGCCGGCCGCCATCGCTGCCTGCGGCACCCGCCGCCACGAACAGCGGCACGAGGTGGTCATGGTCAGGCACATGGCAGGCAAGGGCATCCGGGTTTTGATCCCAGGTCGACAGCACATCAGCGCGCCGTTCGCTGTCCGGCGAGGCGACCGCCTCCGTCAGCCAATCGTCGAAGCGGATTGCTTGCTGCACATGGTTGGGCTCTGCCTGCCGGAACATCCGCATGTTGTGATAGCTCATGCCGGACGCAATGATCAGCACGTCCTCATCGCGCAATGGCGCCAGCGCCTTGCCGATCGCCACATGGCTTTCAACATCCAGCGTATTCTTCAGTGAAATCATGGTGAGCGGTACATCCGCTTCCGGATAGACCAGCATGAACGGGATGAACACGCCATGGTCGAAGCCGCGCTTGTCATCCTCGGCGCTCTCGATCCCGGCCTCGGCCAGCAGCGCCCTGGCACGGGTCGCGAGAGCCGGCGAGCCCGGGGCAGGGTAGGAGAGCTCATAGGTGTGCGGCGGGAAATTGTAATAGTCGAAGAGCATGCCGGGTTTCACAGCCGTGCTCACCGTCGGCACCGGTTCCTTCTCCCAATGGCCCGAGACCACGAGCACAGCCTTCGGCCGCCGCCCGATCTCTGCATCGAGTCCTTCGAGAAAGGCGCGCAGATCATCCCAGGGCGCCTTGCCTTCAGCATCGCGCGGGAAGTCCATGAATGGCCAGGGGCCACCACCATGGGGAATGAAGTAGACGGGGAAACGGTTGCTCATGACGTGCCTCACTTTTGAGGCACCCTAGCATCGCCGATCATATCCTAAAATCAGGCAGATGATCGACATTTCGTTCGCTAATTGTGAACGGGACGATGCGAGGTCGACGCTTCGACCTCGCAGTCTGCCACGAGGACCGCTCACGCCGACAGCATCAGGTCCATGTTCTGCACGGCTGCACCCGATGCGCCCTTGCCGAGATTATCGAGCAGCGCCACGAGATTGACATGCGCGCCACCGGCCGTCCCGAAAACGAAGAGCTTCATCGTGTCCTGACCGACCAGTTCTTCGGCATCAATGCGCGGCAGCTTGGCGCTTTCGGTAAGCGAAACGACGCTGACGATGTCCTGGCCCGCATAATGGGCGACGAGTGCTGCATGGATGCTCTCGACGGTCGTGCCGGCGGCGAGATCGTCGAGGAAGAGCGGCACCTGGACGATCATGCCCTGCGCGAAGCGGCCGACGGAGGGGGCAAACAGCGGCGCGCGGTCGAGCAGGCCATGCGTCTGCATTTCCGGCACATGCTTGTGCTTCAGCGTCAGGCCATAAAGGAAGTTGTTCGCAGCCAGATGCTCCGGATGGTTCTCGTCTTCCATCTGCGCGATCAGCTGCTTGCCGCCGCCGGTATAACCGGAGACGGCATTGACCGAGACCGGATAGCCGTCCGGCAGGATGCCGGCGGCCCGCAGCGGCCGGATGAGGCCGATCGCACCGGTCGGATAGCAGCCGGGATTGGAGACGTACCGCGCCGACTGGATTTTTGCCTTCTGCGCCTTGTCCATTTCGGCAAAGCCATAGGCCCAGTCCGGATGCACGCGAAACGCGGTGGAGGCGTCGAGCAGGCGGACATTGTTGTTCGCTGCCGTCATCTCATAGGCCTGCTTCGATGCATCGTCAGGCAGGCAGAGGATGGCGATATCGGCGCTGTTGAGCATGTCCTCGCGCATCTTCTCGTTCCGCCGCTCGGCTTCCGGGATGGACAGAAGCTCGATGTCGCGACGATCGGCCAGGCGCGTGCGGATCTGCAGACCCGTTGTGCCGTGTTCGCCGTCGATGAAGATCTTCGCTGCCATTTGTCTAGTCCCGTCAGAGGTTTGGATGAGAATGTGGAATCTGATTGTGAGTGTGTTGAATCAATGTGTCAGGCGCGTGTCGCAAGCTTTTCAGCGCGCAAGCCCAGCATATACATCGCAACCGTCGCACCGGCAATTGCGGTGATATCGGCGTGGTCATAGGCGGGCGCCACCTCGACGATGTCGGAGCCCCTGATGTCGAGGGCCCCGAGCTTGCGCAGGACCGACAGCATCTTGGCGGAGGAGGGGCCGCCCGCGACCGGCGTGCCGGTTCCCGGCGCATAGGCCGGGTCGAGGCAGTCGATGTCGAAGGTCAGATAAGTGGGGGCCGTGCCGACATGCGCGAGGATCGCATCGGCAATCGCCTGCGCGCCCATGTCCTCGACCTCATAGCCTGGAATGATCTTGATACCGAAATCCTCGGGCGCTTCGGTGCGGATGCCGATCTGGATCGATTTCGTCGGATCGATCACGCCTTCACGCACGGCGCGGCAGACGAAGGAACCGTGGTCGATCCGTTGGCCGTCATCATCCCAGGTGTCCTGATGCGCATCGAAATGCACCAGCGCCAGCGGTCCGTGTTTGGCCGCATGGGCTTTCAGGAGTGGCCAGGTGACGAAATGGTCGCCGCCGAGACCGAGCAGATAGGCGCCGGACGCCATGATCCGGGCTGCTTCCTGTTCGATCAGAGCAGGGGTCTCCTGATGATTGCCGTAATCCAGCAGCACATCGCCGTAATCGATCACCGCCATCTGCTCGAAGAGGTCGCGCGCAAAGGGATATTGCGGGTCGTTGTCAAAGATGGCGGATGCGCGCCGGATTGCCTGCGGCCCGAATCGGGCGCCGGGCCGGTTTGACACGGCGGCGTCAAAGGGAATGCCGAGCACGACTGCGTCGACGTCATCGAGAACCTTGGAATACTTGCGCCGCATGAAGGAGAGCACGCCGGCATAGGTCGGGTCGGTCGCTGCGCCACGCAGGGCCTTGGCGGTGAACGCGTTGTCGATCGATTTGCTGGCCATCTTCTTCCCCTTCAGTCTTCTCTCTTGGTGTCGTAGGCCCGCTCGACCTTTGCAACGATCACCCGATAGTCTTCATACCACCGTTCGCGCCCGAGTCTCTGGGCTGCGGCGTGAGAGACGACAGCTTTCCAGGCGAGGATGCTCGCCTCATCCAGCCAGTACGAGTTGGTAATCCCGAAACCGTCAGCCCCGCGCACACTCTCCATGCCGAGATAGCCGGGCTGCTGTTCGGCGAGCGCGACCATGGCGTCGGCCATGGCCCCATAGCCGTGGTCGCCCGCTGTGCGCTGCGAGGAGAAGCAGACGACATAATAGGGAGGCTTGGGAAGTCTTGCGATTTCGGATGCCATGACGGTGCCCGTGAATGAGGTGGCAAGTACCCGGAACGAAAAAAAGGCGGAGCCGAAGCCCCGCCTTGATTTCCGTTTCCGGTTGTCCAGCTGTTAACGCTTGGAGAACTGGAACGAACGACGGGCCTTGGCCTTGCCGTACTTCTTACGCTCGACAACGCGGCTGTCGCGGGTCAGGAAGCCACCCTTCTTCAGGACCGAGCGCAGGCCCGGTTCGAAGTAGGTGAGGGCCTTCGAGAGACCGTGACGAACTGCACCGGCCTGGCCGGAAAGGCCGCCGCCGTGAACGGTCGCGATGATGTCGAACTGGCCGTCACGGGCCACTGCGACGATCGGCTGCTGCAGGATCATCTGCAGGACCGGACGGGCGAAGTAGGTGCGGAATTCGCGGCCGTTGACGGTGATCTTGCCGGTGCCCGGCTTGACCCATACGCGGGCGACTGCGTTCTTGCGCTTGCCAGTGGCGTAGGAGCGACCCAGCGAGTCGACCTTGCGGACGTGAGCCGGAGCTGCGTCCTGTGCCGGGGCAAGGTCCTTCAGGGAAGAAAGATCGGCCATACTTAGGCGCTCCTTGTGTTCTTGCTGTTCAGCGAAGCGACGTCGAGAGCGACGGGCTGCTGGGCTTCATGCGGGTGGTTGACGCCGGCGTAGACGCGCAGATTCTTCATCTGGCGACGACCGAGCGGGCCACGCGGGATCATGCGCTCGACGGCCTTCTCGAGAACGCGCTCCGGGAAGCGGCCTTCGATGATCTGGCGAGCCGTACGCTCCTTGATGCCGCCCGGATAACCGGTGTGCCAGTAGTACTTCTTGTCGGAGTACTTCTTGCCGGTCAGAACGACCTTCTCGGCATTGATGACGATGACGTTGTCGCCGTCGTCAACATGGGGGGTGTAGGTGGCCTTGTGCTTGCCACGCAGGTGCATGGCGATAATGGTGGCGAGGCGGCCGACAACGAGCCCTTCGGCGTCGATGAGGATCCACTTCTTCTCCACCTCTGCAGGCTTCTGAACGAAGGTAGACATTGAGGTCTCTTTCCGTGTGATCCTGCTGTCCCCTGAAAGGAAACTGCAGGCGTTTCTTGTTGCTTGTAAGCGCCGTTTTCGACGCAAAAAGAAGGCAGCTCTAAAGGGCCGCGTTCCGCTGAGGGGTATAGTGTCCGCGTGCGAGGACGTCAAGATGAGCCGTTGCGCCAAGGCTTTCGAATGGGCGTTGAATATCAATAGCTTAGGAGTGTGGTATTATTTTACCGCATCCGACGACGCGGGAATCCTGCGTGGTCGCCAGCCATCAGGCAGCAAAAAGTGAAAGTATTTTCATTTCACCAGCGATGGAAAATGGAATGAGTGTGCCAATTAATCCATCGCAACCTATGGGTTTCCTAATATTCGCCTGAACATAATGAAAACATAATACGAACGTAACGGCAGGTCGCATCGGATGGAGGAAGCCATGTCTCTCGAACGTCGAATCTCGATCATCACGCTCGGCGTTTCGGATGTCGGCCGAAGCACAGAATTCTACGCGCGCCTCGGTTGGGCAAAGTCGTCAGCGTCCAACGACAACATCACCTTCATTCAACTGAAGGGCACGGTACTGGGCCTGTTCTCCCGGGCGAGCCTCGCTGAGGATGCCCATGTGGAGAACACGCCCGCAGGCTTTGCCGGTGTCACGCTCGCCTACAATGTGTCGAGTGAGATCGGTGTCGATGCTGTGGTCAAATTCGTCGTGTCCTGCGGCGCCACCCTGATCAAGGCCCCGCAAAAGGTGTTCTGGGGTGGCTATTCCGGCTATGTCGCCGATCCCGATGGCCACCTCTGGGAAATCGCCTTCAATCCCTTCTTTCCGCAGGACGAACACGGGCATGTCATACTTCCGGACTGATCCGCGGCATTTGAACGATCCTGCGGTGACCTTGTTAACCGGGGTTTGCTAGGTTTTCCGTGGGACAAGAAGGACGGGTAGACCAGAGGCCCTCGCGGGCCGGGAGGAACGTCCATGAACCATGACACCTATCAGAACAGCTATCTCGCCGACATCCTCGCGACGGCCAAGAATGTGGCCGTGGTGGGCGCGTCCAGGGACGACAAGCGTCCGAGCCACTGGATCTCCGGGTTCCTGCTCGGCAAGGGCTATCGCGTCTTCCCCGTCAATCCGCTGCATCGTGGTGAACTCATTCTTGGCCAGCGGGTCTACGGATCGCTTGCAGAGATCCCCGAACCTGTTCATCTCGTTGATGTCTTCCGGCGCGCCGAGAATCTCGACAGGATCGTTGATGAAGTCCTGGCGTTGGCCCCGCGCCCGGCCGCGATCTGGTGTCAGCTCGGCATTCGTGACGATGCAGCCGCCGCGAAGGCCGAGGCCGCCGGCATCAAGGTGGTGATGAACCGTGCGCTCGTCTCCGAATATCCGCTCGTTTACGAACGCCTGCACGCTCCGGCAGCGCAGGGTAACGCTGCGTGAGCAGGGGCCCGGCCGTCAGAACCGTATGATCGGCTTGCCGAAGCGGTATGGCTCGGGATCAAAGGGCTGACAGCTCAGGACAGGGCAGCGATCGGCATCCCGCGTCGGGACATAGGCACGCTCGGCATATTCATGCGGATCACACATCGCATTGCGTGTGACGTAGCGATCGTAAAGTGTCATGCCCTTCACCCTTATCGAGGGATAGCGCAGGATGACGGCGCCCTCGTTGATCACGCGCTGGCGCACCTGATCGCAGGTCAGCGCAGCGGAATTGTAGCGTGAGATCGCGAGCGCCGGCTCAGCGAACATGGCTGCGGCTATGGCCATGATGGCAAGCGGGGTCGGGCGCATGGCGGTCCTCTCTTTCGGTGGTCGGTCAACGTATGGGCGGGCGCTGCGGTTCCCTGTCTTGTTGCCGCCGCGCGGGACACCATCTATCCCTCATGCGACGACAAAAGAGGAGATGCAGATGGCCGATCACGATGACTATAGCGCGGAAGACCTCAAGGCGATCCTCGGCTCGGTGCAGACTGTCGCGCTTCTCGGCGCGTCACCGAAGCCGGATCGCCCGAGCTTCGGTGTCATGCAGTTTCTGCTGTCGAAGGGCTACAGGGTGTTTCCCGTCAATCCGGGGCAGGCCGGCAAGCAGATCCTTGGCCAGACAGTGTACGCAACGATGGCCGATATTCCGGAGGCGATCGACATGGTCGACGTCTTCCGCGCGCCGGAATATCTCGGCGAAGTCGTGAGCGAAGCGCTTGCGCTGCCGAACCGCCCCAAGGTCATCTGGGGCCAGCTTTCCGTGCGCGACGATGAAGCCGTCAAGCCGGCCGAAGAGGCCGGCATCCGCGTGGTCATGGATCGCTGCCCGGCGATCGAAATCCCGAGGCTCGGTCTCTGACGACTTAAGCGTCGATCAGGAGGTCGGGATTGACCCGCAGCGCGTTCAGCGTCTCGGCATTGCCGCAATACTCCACGAAGGTCTGCTCGGCCTTGCCCTGTTGCAAATCCCGGCGGCAGGTGTCCTTGGACTGACACTGCGCACAGGTGATCTGCATGTCGCGGAACACCCGGCGCATCCGGTATTCGACTTTTGCCGCATCGATATTGAGCGCCCGCATCATGGCCGGCATTTCATCGGCCGCATGCGGGCCGGCCTTCACCAGAGCCAGCAGTTGATGGGCGCTGATGCCGCAATCCTCGGCGAGCGCCTCGACCTCTGCATCGGACAAGGCAGCAAGCATGTCGCCCTCATTTGCGGTTTCGAAACCCTGGGCGAACCAGGAGAGGATTTGCTGCACGGTGTGGCGGACCGGATCGGCGATCGTGAGTGTCATTGGTCTCTCCTTCAACTCCGATGAAGGATGCCATGGGCGAGCGCAGTCGCATTGACCTCGATCAAGTATGAATTTCCCGATCACTCCTTCACTTTGGAATAATCCGGGCTGACATCGGTCGGCGACTGATTATGATCCGGCCCGAAGTCAAAAAAGGGAGGACCAAATAATGTCGGAGAACAATCCGGGTTTCGCCACGCTTGCCATCCATGCCGGCGCCCAGCCGGACCCCACCACGGGCGCACGCATCACGCCGATCTACCAGACCACGGCTTACGTCTTCAACGATAGCGACCATGCCGCAAATCTCTTTGCTCTCAAGGAGTTCGGCAATATCTATACCCGCATCATGAACCCCACCCAGGGCGTTCTGGAAGAGCGAATTGCGGCTCTCGAAGGCGGCACCGCAGCACTTGCTGTTGCGTCCGGTCATGCGGCCCAGCTCCTGATCTTCCACTCGCTGATGCAGCCCGGTGACAACTTCGTCGCGGCGAAGAAGCTCTATGGTGGCTCGATCAACCAATTCGGCCATGCCTTCAAGAATTTCGGCTGGCAGGTCCGTTGGGCCGATCCCGCTGATCCGGAAAGCTTCGCAGCCCAGATCGATGACAAGACCAAGGCCGTTTACATCGAAAGCCTTGCAAACCCCGGCGGCACCTTCGTCGACATCGAAGCCATCGCAGAGGTCGCCCATCGCCACGGTCTGCCGCTGATCGTCGATAACACCATGGCGAGCCCTTACCTCATCCGCCCGCTGGAACACGGCGCCGACATCATCGTGCATTCTGTCACCAAGTTCCTCGGCGGACACGGAAATTCGATGGGCGGTGTCATCGTCGATGGCGGCACCTTCGACTGGTCGGCTAAGCTTGGAAAATATCCGATGCTGTCCGAGCCGCGCCCGGAATACAACGGCGTCGTCCTGCACCAGACCTTCGGCAACTTCGCTTTCGCCATTGCCTGCCGCGTTCTCGGCCTGCGTGACCTCGGCCCTGCCATCGCGCCAATGAACGCCTTCCTGCTGCTGACCGGCATCGAAACCCTGCCGCTGCGCATGCAGCGTCATTGCGACAACGCCATGAAGGTCGCAACCTGGCTGAAGAGCCACCCGAAGGTCGCCTGGGTCAACTATGCCGGCCTCGCCGACGATCCGAACAACGCTTTGCAGAAGCGCTACTCGCCGAAGGGCGCCGGTTCTGTCTTCACCTTCGGCATCAAGGGCGGGCTGGAAGCCGGCAAGGCGCTGGTCGGTGGCTTGAAGCTCTTCTCGCATCTCGCCAATATTGGCGATACCCGGTCGCTGATCATCCATCCGGCGTCGACGACCCATGCGCAGCTCTCCGAAGCCCAGCAGATCGCCGCCGGTGCCGGACCTGACGTCGTGCGCCTGTCTATTGGTATCGAGGATGCAGAAGACATCATCGCCGATCTCGAACAGGCTCTGGCCTCGGCCTGACAATCCAAAGGCGGCGCTATACGGACAGCGCCGCCCCTCATTTCGGAGAGCATTATGAGCCTTGCCTTGCCATTCGATCCCTCAACCGTCACGCCGGAAGAGGGGGCTCCCGCCCCCGACCGCCTGATTTCGGGCGATCCGCGCTTCACCACCTGGAACATCGAGGAAGCCGAAGGCGGCGTCTATGCCGGCATTTGGCAGTCGACTCCCGGCAAGTGGCGGATCTCCTACGACGAATGGGAATACTTCCACATTCTCGAAGGCCATTCTGTCGTTACCGAGGACGGCGGCGAGCCTGTTCATTTGACGGCCGGCGACCGCCTGATCCTCAGACCCGGCTTCAAGGGAACCTGGGAAGTGCTTGAAACGACTCGCAAGGACTATGTCATCCGGCTCTAGCTCGCGGCCTTCAGCAGGGCCGCCGCCGCCTCGTGTTCTGCTGCCATGGCGACATCCTCGGCCGAGACCTTCTGGATGCTCGCGCGATCGTCGATGCGCGCCATATAGGCCTGAAAAGCCGGGCGCGCCTCGACAAGACCGAACGTCGTCGTCCAGCGCAACGCGATCCCCCAGAGCAGATCCGCTGCCGTGAAGCGGTCGCCGAGAAGATACGCGCCGGTTTTCAAGGCATCGTCCAGCATGTCGATCAGCGATTCATAGCTGGCATAGGGCGTTTCGTTCAGCGATCCCGGCTCGCGCTTCATGAAACGATCCACAACCGCCGGCTCGAAGCAACTGCCGTAGATGAAAAGCCAGCGCAGATAGGCGCCGCGATCCGGATCGGACAGGGCAGGGGCAAGACCCACTTCGGGGAAGAGGTCCGCGAGATAGAGGTAGATCGCGCCCTGCTCGGTGATGAGCGTTTCTCCGACCCGCACCGCAGGCACCTTGCCGAGCGGATTGATCGCCAGATAGGCCGGCTGGCGCTGCTCGCCCGTCTTCATGTTCAGGACATGCAGATCGTAGGGCACCTTGAGCTCTTCCAGCAGCACGCGCACACCGGTGGCGCGGGTCTGGGGCGAGTAGAAGAGGGTGATCTGATGGTCTTTGCTCATTGGAAGTCTCCCATTTTCAAACTGGACGCGCCTTGAGGCGACGAAGGGAGAATGCGCCGTCATACCTGTCAGATTGTGTCAGGTTGGTTTAGCATGATGGTCGAAAGGGAGATTTTCCGATGCGGGCGAGCCGGCTCATCAACATACTCACGACCCTCCAGGCGAAGGGGCTGGTGACCGCCGAGGCGCTGGCTGAGGAAAACGACGTCTCGGTGCGCACCATCTACCGCGATATCGATGCCCTCTCGCTGTCAGGTATCCCGGTCTACAGCGAACGCGGCTCCGACGGTGGCTACCGGCTGCTGGATGGCTATCGCGTTCGCCTGAACGGTCTCACCCCTGCCGAGGCCGAGGCCATGTTTCTGTCCGGCATTCCGGGTGCGGCTGCCGATCTCGGCCTGGGATCCCTGATGGCCGGAGCGCAGAAGAAGCTGACCGCCGCCTTGCCCGAGGATCTGCGCGAAAGCGCGCGGCGCATGCAGCAGAAATTCCATCTCGACGCACCCGCCTGGCTCGCGGAAGGCGATCAGCCGGTCTACCTGCAGGCCATTGCCGATGCGGTCTGGAATTCCAAGCGCATCCGCATGCGCTACCGCTCGTGGACGGCGGAAAAGAACCGTGTGGCCGAACCGCTCGGCATCGTGATGAAAGGCGGCGCCTGGTATCTCGTCGCACGGGTCGACGACACGCCACGTACTTATCGCATTTCCCGTGTCCTGGATCTGATCGTCACAGAAGAGCGCTTCGACTGGCCGAAAGATTTCGATCTCGCAGAATACTGGAACGAAAACACGCGTCGGCTCGAACTTGAGCTCTACCCGAACTGGGCGATCATCCGGCTCTCGCCCTGGGGCCTGAAGGAGATCGAACACATGGCGCCGCCTTACGTCCGCGCCCATCTCGAATTCATCGGTGACCCCGACGAGCAGGGCTGGCGGACGATCCACCTGCCCGTGGCGCATGAGCGTATGGCCGTGTCCGAGATGCTGAAGCTCGGCACGGAGGTCGAGGTGATCGACCCGCCGGAACTGCGGTTCGCCATGCGGCGGGCGATCGAAGCCCTGATGGCGCGCTACGGCGAAACGCCCGACCTCACCAGGTGAGGTCGAGCCGCTCCAGCCCGTGGAAATGATAGACGTCCTTGACCTTGGGCGTCTCTGCGATCTTCAGGCCCGGCAAGCGCTTGAAGAGCAGCGGCAGCACGATGTTGAGCTCGAGCCTGGCGAGCGGCGCGCCGATGCAGAAATGGATGCCGGCGCCAAAGGAAAGGTTTGCCCCTTCGTCGCGACCCGGCTTGAAGGTCAGCGGGGCCGAGAATTTCTGCGGATCGAGATTGGCAGCCGCCAGGATCATGCTCACCTTGTCGCCGCGCTGGAAGGGGACGCCGTCTATCTCGCAGGGCTCCAGGCACCAGCGCTGGAAGATGTGCACCGGCGCGCAGATCCGAAGCGTTTCCTCGACGGTGCGCTCGGTCGTCTTCTCGTCGGTGAACAGCGTCGCGGGGTCAATGCCGCTTTGCAGAATCTCGCGCACCGAATTGCCGATCTGGTGAACGGTCGCCTCGTGGCCGGCATTGAGCAGCACGATGGTCGTCGAGATCAGCTCGTCCTCGGTGAGGAACTGCCCCTTGTGCTCTGTGTGGATCATGTGGCTCAAGAGGTCATCGCGCGGTTCGGCCCGCCGCTCCGCGATAACAGTTCGAACGTAATCCGCGAATTCTTTTGCCGAGCGATCGGCGGCCTCTTCGTCGGCGCGGCTGCGCTTGAACATATACATGCCGACATAGTCATGGCTCCACTTGAGGAGCTGCGGTCCCATCTCCTCGGGAATGCCGATCATCCGGGCGATCATGGTCACCGGGATGATATCGGCGAATGTCGAGAGAAGCTCTGTCTTGCCATCCTTCTCGAAACCATCGATCAGCCGATTGGCGAGGTCTTCGATCTCCGGCGTCATCTTTTCCACATGGCGCGAGACGAAGGCGCGGTTGACCAGGGTTCGAAGCCGCGTGTGCTCAGGCGGCTCGATTTCGAGCAGCGAATGCTCCTCGGCCTTGTCGAAATGCCGTGTATGGGCAGCGGGCTCGGGCATGCCAAGCTCCTCGCGTGTCGCGATATGCAGGATCTGCCGGCCGAAGCGCCGGTCGCGCAAAAGCATGTTCACGTGGTCGTAGCCGGTAAAGAACCACTGCTTCTGCTCCTCCCAGTAGAAGGTCGGACAGGCCGCATGCAGGGCCGCATAGGTGCGGTTCGGATCGCTGTAGAAGGCAGGGTCGCGGGCGTCGAGCGAGACGCGGCGCGTGGCGGGGTCGATGGAGAGGAAGGATGTCTGTGTCATGTCTTCTGTTTAGCCCCTGCGCGCCGATCCGCAAGGGGAGGGTGGGCCCTCAGTCGTGGAGATTGTTGGCGACGGCGGCGATGCGCTTTAGGATCGCCACTTGCCGGTCGGCCTGCTGGTCGAAGTCGTCGGCGCGCTCGGGTGGAACAGTCACCACGATGGCGCCCGCTTTGACGGAGGTTCGATTTCGGCCCTGCGCCTTGGCCGCATAGAGCGCGGCATCGGCCTGGCTCATCATCTTCTTGAGATCCGCAGCTGCGAGCGCGGAGACGGAGATCCCGATGCTGGTCGTGACGTGGATCGTCTCGGTGTCCGTTTCGATGCTTCGTTCCGCCAGCGCGAGCCGCACCGTCTCCGCAAAAAGCGCCGCATCGCGCGCTTCGCTGACCGCAAGGACCGCCGCGAATTCTTCGCCTCCGGTGCGGCCGAAGGCGCCCCGTTGCGGCAGCAGCGACTTGCAGATCTCGGCGAATTCCAGAAGGACCCGGTCACCCACCTGGTGCCCGTAGACGTCATTCACCCGCTTGAAATGATCGAGATCGAAGATCAGCAGGCTGAGCGCGGCCGAAGGGGCGGAATCGACGAGCTGTTGGTAGGCTTCGGTGAACCCCCGCCGATTGAGGGCGCCCGTCAGCGGATCGGTGCGAACGAGGGCCTGCAGCCGTTCTTCCGACCTGTCCATCATCATCTTGGCGATCAGCGTCATCGCGGTGACGAAGGACACCAGCCCGACAATGCTGACCGCGACGGCAAGTGTCATCTCGTTGAAGGTCTGCGGCATGATCCGGGTCGCCAGATAGGCGAAGACCAGACAGGCGCCGGCCTGGAGGAACCAGACGGTGGCGAGCATTACCCTGTAGCGCCGCGTGCTGAAACTGCCTTTCAGGGCCAGGAGGCCGAGAGTCCCGAGACCGGCCGCTGCCGCGACGTCATAGATCGCCATGCGATACCCCAATTCTGCCCGCAACTGCGGAACCAGATTGCCCAGAATCCAGATGACGGCAGGCAGGGCGATGTACGGGGGCGTGCGCCGACCGTCGAAAGAGCACATCGCCTTGCCCCAGCAGACGAACCCCAGGAGCGAGAGCACGTTGCCGATCTGGATCGAGAGGAAATCCGGGATCTGGTCCCGTAACGCGACCATGCCGAGCCCAATGGCCTGCAGGGCAAAGCCGAGCCCGAACCACAGGTGATACCTCTGCTCACGCGCATGAAGCCAGATGGCCAGGAGGAGGATGGCCAGCGTGCCAGCCTGGATGACCCAGAGCAAAAACGCCGTTCTCACGTCGATCACTATGCAAATTCCTGAATCAAACTCATAAAGTATCGTGCCAGAATGCGCCCGACAGGTTAATCAGTCCCTAGGATCTCCTTGCGCTTCGTGGGGTCTTTCGTTCTGGACCTGCGGATCATTACCGAAACTTCACCATCTTAGGATCTTCTTGTGAATAGTGTTGCGCCGTTCGGTCGTCGTTGCCGCGCTTTGGCCGGAATCCTCTGCGTCTTCGGCTCCGGCTCGGCTTCCGAGCATTAAGGATATCCCTTGCTCGCGTCTTGAATGTCATGGTGCGGACACTCTATGTAGGGATTGACAGAGAATTGTGTGATTCCCGCCACCCGGTGTGCCGGGGAGAGGCTGAAAAAGGACCGACATGAGAAATCCCGTTGATACCGCCCTCGCTCTGGTGCCGATGGTCGTGGAGCAGACCAATCGTGGCGAGCGCTCCTATGACATCTTCTCCCGACTGCTGAAGGAGCGGATCATCTTCCTGACGGGCCCGGTCGAAGATACCATGGCCTCGCTCGTCTGCGCGCAGTTGCTCTTCCTTGAGGCCGAAAACCCGAAGAAGGAAATCGCGATCTACATCAATTCGCCCGGCGGCGTCGTTACGTCTGGCATGGCGATCTACGACACCATGCAGTTCATCCGCCCGGCCGTCTCGACGCTCTGCATCGGTCAGGCTGCGTCGATGGGCTCGTTGCTGCTCGCCGCCGGTGAGAAGGGCATGCGTTTTGCCACCCCGAACTCGCGGATCATGGTCCATCAGCCGTCCGGCGGCTTCCAGGGGCAGGCATCCGACATCGAGCGCCACGCTCGTGACATTATTAAGATGAAGCGTCGTCTGAACGAGGTCTATGTCAAGCATACCGGCCGGACCTATGACGAAGTCGAGAATACGCTTGATCGTGACCACTTCATGGAATCGAGCGAAGCCAAGGACTGGGGTCTGATCGACCGTATCCTGACCTCGCGCGCCGAAATGGAAGGCGTGGCGCCGTCGGCTTGAGCCGGTGCCAGCGAGCGCGGCGCCATGCGGCGCCGCAGCTTGTGATGGCATCTGGGGTTTCAAGTCGTCGCGAAAGCGCTAATAGTGAGATTAAGGCTATGTTGAATCTTTGTGACATAGTCTGACGAGACTGGGAGTTTTCGTTGCCGCCGCTCCGGACAGGTCCGGATCGGCTAGTAGCTCCCGATCGGAAGAGGTTCCCGCAAACGGCGGTGGCAGGAGCCGAACAGTGTGAGTGACCGCCCTGCCGTGACTGCGGTGGCGCGGCGTGCTGGAAGGATAAAGACATGAGCAAAGTCAGCGGAAGCAACGGCGGTGACTCCAAGAATACCCTTTATTGTTCCTTCTGCGGCAAGAGCCAGCACGAGGTCCGCAAGCTGATTGCTGGACCGACGGTGTTCATCTGCGATGAATGCGTCGAACTCTGCATGGATATCATCCGCGAGGAGAACAAGTCTTCGATGGTCAAGTCCCGTGACGGCGTTCCCACGCCGCAGGACATCATCAAGATCCTCGACGAATACGTCATCGGCCAGAAGCAGGCGAAAAAGATCCTGTCTGTGGCCGTGCACAACCACTACAAGCGCCTGTCGCACGCCTCCAAGGGCGGCGATGTCGAACTGGCGAAGTCGAACATCCTGCTCGTCGGCCCGACCGGTTGCGGCAAGACCTATCTTGCCCAGACGCTGGCCCGCATCATCGACGTTCCCTTCACCATGGCGGATGCCACGACCCTGACCGAAGCCGGTTATGTCGGTGAAGACGTTGAAAACATCATCCTGAAGCTCCTCCAGGCTGCCGACTACAATGTCGAGCGCGCCCAGCGCGGCATCGTCTACATCGACGAAGTCGACAAGATCAGCCGCAAGTCGGACAACCCCTCGATCACCCGCGACGTGTCGGGCGAGGGCGTCCAGCAGGCGCTGCTGAAGATCATGGAAGGCACGGTCGCGTCGGTTCCGCCGCAGGGCGGTCGCAAGCATCCGCAGCAGGAATTCCTGCAGGTCGATACGACGAACATCCTTTTCATCTGCGGCGGTGCATTTGCCGGTCTCGACAAGATCATCTCGGCGCGCGGTGAAAAAACCTCGATCGGCTTCGGCGCGACGGTGACCTCGCCTGAAGATCGCCGTGTCGGCGAAGTTCTGCGCGAGCTGGAGCCGGAAGACCTGGTCAAGTTTGGCCTGATCCCGGAATTCATCGGTCGTCTGCCGGTCCTGGCAACGCTCGAAGACCTGGATGAGGACGCCCTGATCCAGATTCTGTCGGAACCGAAGAACGCGCTCGTCAAGCAGTACCAGCGCCTGTTCGAGATGGAAGACGTGGAATTGTCTTTCCACGAGGACGCACTGCGCGAGATTGCCCGCAAGGCGATCACCCGCAAGACCGGTGCCCGCGGCCTGCGCTCGATCATGGAAAAGATCCTGCTCGACACGATGTTCGAACTGCCGGAACTGGAAGGCGTTCGCGAAGTCGTCATCTCCGACGACGTCGTCAACGGCAATTCCCGCCCGCTCTACATCTATGCCGATCGCCAGGAAGAGAAAGCCAACGCTTCGGCGTGAGCCCTTCTGCATCAATGACCTGGAGAGCCCGCCCAATCGGCGGGCTCTTTCTTTTTGTGGCTCGCTGTGGTTTTCCCGTCCGGATCGCCTAATTTACCGTAATCGGCTGTTGTCAGGCTCGGGGATTGGGCTAGAACTTGACCGACAGTTAACGCCTGTGTTCTGCGTCGTTGCCTAGCGTAATCGCGTTTCCGATCGAACCTCGTGCCGCCCGGCCGCCTGCAGGCGACGAAGTGGTGCGCATGCTTCGCATCAGGTCCGATCGCTACTGTGAATGACGGCAAGGTTTGTCATGCTGGCGTCACAGTTTCGGCAGCGACCGCAGCAGCAGGCTTGAATTGGCGGGAACGCCACTCCACTTGTTGGAGCAGCAAGAAATATGCCTGATGCCTCATGGGTCGGCATGAAGTCCCGTTTTTCCGGGACGTTGGAAAGGAAGTGAAATGACGAATACGTCATCAGCAAACGAGGTGAACACCTATCCGGTGCTTCCTCTGCGCGACATCGTTGTGTTCCCGCACATGATCGTTCCCTTGTTTGTCGGTCGTGAGAAATCCATTCGCGCTCTCGAAGAGGTGATGGGTTCCGACAAGCAGATCATGCTGGCAACGCAGATCAATGCGAGCGACGACGATCCGGCTCCGGACGCCATCTACGAAGTCGGCACCGTTGCCAATGTCCTCCAGCTCCTGAAGCTGCCCGATGGCACCGTCAAGGTGTTGATCGAAGGACGTGCGCGCGCCAAGGTCGAGAGCTACACGGCCCGTGAAGATTATTACGAGGCGACTGCCCGTATCCTCGCCGAACCGGAAGAAGATGCCGTCGAGATCGAGGCCCTGTCGCGTTCAGTCGTTTCCGAGTTCGAAAACTACGTCAAGCTGAACAAGAAGATCTCTCCCGAGGTCGTCGGCGCCGCAAGCCAGATCGAGGACTACTCGAAGCTCGCCGACACGGTCGCCTCGCATCTCTCCATCAAGATCACCGAAAAGCAGGAAATGCTGGAAACGGTGAGCGTGAAGACGCGCCTTGAAAAGGCGCTCGGCTTCATGGAAGGCGAGATCTCTGTGCTCCAGGTCGAGAAGCGCATCCGCTCGCGCGTCAAGCGCCAGATGGAGAAGACCCAGCGCGAGTATTACCTCAACGAACAGATGAAGGCGATCCAGAAGGAACTCGGCGACGGCGAAGACGGCCGTGACGAGATGGCCGAACTGGAAGAGCGCATTGCCAAGACCAAGCTTTCCAAGGAAGCCAAGGAAAAGGCCGATGCCGAGCTGAAGAAGCTGCGCCACATGAGCCCGATGTCGGCGGAAGCCACCGTCGTGCGCAATTATCTCGACTGGCTGCTGGGCCTTCCCTGGGGCAAAAAGTCCAAGGTCAAGATCGACCTGAACGCCGCTGAAAAGACCCTCGACGAGGACCATTTCGGCCTCGACAAGGTCAAGGAACGCATCGTCGAATATCTCGCCGTTCAAGCGCGTGCGACGAAGCTGAAGGGCCCGATCCTTTGCCTCGTCGGCCCTCCGGGCGTCGGCAAGACCTCGCTCGCCAAGTCGATCGCCAAGGCGACCGGTCGCGAATACGTGCGCATGGCCCTCGGTGGCGTCCGTGACGAAGCCGAGATCCGCGGTCACCGCCGGACCTATATCGGCTCCATGCCCGGCAAGATCGTGCAGTCGATGAAGAAGGCCAAGAAGTCCAACCCGCTCTTCCTGCTCGACGAGATCGACAAGATGGGCATGGACTTCCGTGGCGATCCGTCTTCGGCCCTTCTGGAAGTGCTGGATCCGGAACAGAACTCGACCTTCATGGACCACTATCTCGAAGTGGAATATGACCTGTCGAATGTCATGTTCGTGACGACCGCCAACACGCTGAACATCCCGGGTCCGCTGATGGACCGTATGGAGATCATCCGTATTGCCGGTTACACCGAGGATGAGAAGCTCGAGATCGCCAAGCGGCACCTGCTGCCCAAGGCGATCAAGGAACACGCCCTTCGTCCGGAGGAATTCTCCGTGGCTGACTCGGCGATCCTGGCGATCATCCAGCAGTACACCCGCGAAGCCGGCGTGCGTTCCTTCGAGCGTGAGCTGATGAAGCTCGCCCGTAAGGCCGTGACCGAAATCATCAAGGGCAAGGTAACCTCGGTTGCCGTGACCGGTGAGAACATCAACGAATATCTGGGCGTACCGCGCTTCCGCCACGGCGAGGCCGAGGGCGAAGACCAGGTGGGCGTTGTCACGGGTCTGGCCTGGACGGAAGTGGGCGGCGAACTGCTGACCATTGAAGGCGTCATGATGCCGGGCAAGGGCCGCATGACGGTCACGGGCAACCTGAAGGAAGTGATGAAGGAATCGATTTCCGCTGCGGCATCCTATGTCCGTGCGCGCGCCGTCGATTTCGGCATCGAGCCTCCGCGCTTCGACAAGTCGGACATTCACGTCCACGTGCCGGAAGGTGCAACCCCGAAGGATGGTCCGTCGGCCGGTATTGCCATGGCAACCGCCATCGTCTCCATCATGACCGGCATTCCGGTCTCCAAGGATGTCGCAATGACGGGCGAAGTGACCCTGCGTGGTCGCGTCCTGCCGATCGGTGGCCTCAAGGAAAAGCTGCTTGCAGCACTTCGTGGTGGCATCAAGAAGGTTCTGATCCCGGAAGAGAACGCAAAGGATCTGGCTGACATCCCGGACAACGTGAAGAACAACATGGAGATCATCCCCGTGTCCCGTATGGGCGAGGTGATCCGTCATGCTCTGGTTCGCGTGCCTGAACCGATTGAATGGGACGGAACCGTCGAAACACCGGCAATCGGCGTGGTCGATGGAACCGACGAAACCGGTGCAACAGTCGCTCACTGAGGCAATTCTGCCATAAGTGAGCCACAAAGCTCCAAAACCGACAAAAAGGCTGGCATTTTTGCCAGCCTTTTTTGTGAAAAGCCGCTTAAAAGGCTTGTTTTCCGGGGCTTTCGGGTGCTTTTGAGTTGCGAAGGGCAGAAGCTTTCGTATTCTCCGCCCGACTTAATCATTTGAGTCGTTTCATACCAATCAGAAAGGGTGGAAACATGAACAAGAACGAACTCGTATCCGCGGTCGCCGAGAAGGCTGGCCTCACCAAGGCTGACGCAGCCTCTGCCGTTGATGCCGTTTTTGAAACGGTCCAGGCTGAACTGAAGAACGGCGGCGACATTCGTCTCGCTGGCTTCGGCGCCTTCACCGTCGCCCGTCGCGAAGCCTCCAAGGGCCGCAACCCGTCCACCGGCGCTGAAGTCGATATCCCGGCTCGTAACGTTCCGAAGTTCACGGCCGGCAAGGGCCTGAAGGACGCTGTCAACAGCTGATCCGTCGTGACCGTCGCCACCCTTCTGTGCCGATGGTCAGCTGACATCTCTGGTGAGCCCGGCCCCGTGCCGGGCTTTCTTTTTGCCGGTCTTGCGCTGCAGCATGACCTGTCATATTTCTGTTGCGCCGGATTGTCCGGCATTCGTTCTCAGGGCGGGGTGAAACTCCCCACCGGCGGTAAAGGGGAAACCTTGAAGCCCGCGAGCGCCTGTTGTTCCTCAAGGGGGAGGGCAGGGTCAGCAGATCCGGTGTAACTCCGGAGCCGACGGTTAAAGTCCGGATGAAAGAGAATGAGGTCAGGCTGTGCTCTGCATCCGCGTCACGCGGATCTGTTGGGCGTTGCTGCGCAGTGCCGTGCCCGTCCGGGTGCGGTTTTCGTCGTCCTCATCTGTCCTGATTTGTGTTGGTCCTTTGGAAAAGGAAACATGACATGAATCAGAGCTCCGTTTCGCTCTTGCGCTCCCGGGCCGTTCTAGGCGCCGGTTTCATGGTTCTGGCAGGCATCGCCTTTGCCTTGCTCAATGTCGTCACCCAGTGGCTCTCGATGACGCTCGGCTTTCCGCCGGCCTCGACCGCCTTCTGGCAATATGGCTTCGCGCTTGTCCTCTCGCTTCCGCTGCTGTTCCGCCTCGGTTTGAAGGCCATGAAGACAGCCTATCCCGTCCGCCACATCCTGAGGGTGTTGCTCGCGGCCTTCGGTGTGCAGGCCTGGGTGACGGGCCTCGCCACCGTGCCGATCTGGCAGGCCATCGCGCTTGTTATGACGTCGCCCTTCTTCATCATCATCGGCGCACGTCTGTTTCTCGGCGAGACCGTTGGTCGTGACCGCTGGCTGGCGACGCTGACGGGCTTCATTGGCGCGATGATCATCCTGCAGCCGTGGGCCGACAGCTTCACACTCGCAGCCCTGCTGCCAGTGCTCTCCGCTCTGCTCTGGGGCGGCTCGTCGCTGATCATGAAGAACCTCACCCACTACGAGGCGCCGGAAACGGTGACCGTCTGGCTTCTCGTGCTGCTGACGCCGATCAACGCGGGGCTCGCCGTGGCGGGTGGCTTCGTCGTGCCGGAGGGGCTGGCGCTCTGGCTGCTTCTGGGCGCGGGTCTCCTGACAGCCCTTGGCCAATATCTGCTGACGCTCGCCTACAACACCGCCGATGCAGCCTATGTGCAGCCCTTTGACGATCTCAAGTTGCCGCTGAACGTCTTCGCCGGCTGGCTGGTCTTCGGTTATGCGCCGAGCGGCTATCTCTGGCTGGGTGCGCTTCTGATCCTCGGTGCTTCGCTCTTCCTGATGCTGCGTGAAGCGGGCAAGGAAGCTTCGCCGGCTTCCTGATCGGATGATTCGTCGGATCGACATCCAACTGTCATCCGACTGTCACCGGACTGCCCCAAAAACCTCCTGTTCCATTTCTGGATACTGGAGGTTTCCCGATGACCCATGGTCTCTCCCGCGTCGCCCTGACGGCGGCGCTTTTTGCATCAGTGGCCCTGCCGGCCGCTGCCGAACAGGTCTTCAACCGTATCGCCACCTTCCCCGTCGCCGCCAACCTGCCGGCCGATAAGGAAAAGCTCTCGACCACCTCGGCCGAAATCATCACTGCCTCGAAAGACGGCAACACGCTGATCTATTCCGACAGCCCGCTGGGCGGCATCGGCTTTATCGACATCACTGACGCCAAGGCCCCGAAGGCCGCCGGCGCCCTGATGATGGACGGCGAGCCGACATCCGTTTCCGTTGCCGGAGCTAAGGTCCTCGTCGGCGTGAACACGTCCGAGAGCTTCACCAGCCCTTCGGGCAAGCTCGCTGTCGTTGACATCGCCTCCAAGGCAATCGACATGACCTGCGATATCGGTGGCCAGCCCGATTCCGTCGCTGTCGCCAAGGACGGCTCTTTCGTCGCGATCGCGATTGAGAACGAGCGTGACGAGGAGGTCAACGACGGCGCCCTGCCGCAGATGCCGGCCGGCGACCTCGTCATCATCTCGCTGAAGGACGGCGTTGCCGATTGCGGCACGATGAAGCGCGTCGCACTGACCGGTCTCGCCGAAGTCGCCCCTGATGATCCGGAGCCTGAATTCGTCGCGATCAACAGCCTCGGCGAAATTGCCGTCACGCTGCAGGAGAACAACCACATCGCCATCGTCGACGGCAAGATGGGTGAGGTGAAGGCCCATTTCTCCGCCGGTACGGTCGATCTGGCCGGAATCGATACCAAGTCGGATGGCGCGCTGAAGTTCACCGGCACCAAGGAAGGCGTTCCGCGCGAGCCTGACGCTGTGAAGTGGCTCGACGACGATCGTCTTGTTATCGCCAATGAAGGCGACTGGAACGGCGGTTCACGCGGCTTCACCATTTTCGACAAGACCGGCAAGGTTACTTACGAAGCCGGCGCTTCGCTCGAAATGGCGATCGCCCAGATCGGCCACTTCCCCGACAAGCGCGCCCGCTCCAAGGGCGTCGAGCCGGAAGGCCTGGAAGCCGCAACCTTTGGCGATCAGAATTATTTCTTCGTTCTCGCCGAGCGCTCCTCGGTCGCCGCGGTCTACAAGGATACGGGCGCCGAGCCAGAACTCACCCAGCTTCTGCCGTCGGGCGTCTCGCCGGAAGGCGCCGTCGCCATCCCTTCCCGCAACCTGCTTGTCACCGCCAACGAAGTTGACCTTGGCGAAGACGGCGGCCCGCGTTCGCATGTCATGCTCTACGAACTGGCTGAAGGTACGCCCGCCTATCCGATGATCCAGTCGGCCATGGTTGATGGCGCACCGATCGGTTGGGGCGCTCTGTCGGGTCTCGTCGGCGATGCCGAAAAGGCAGGCACGCTCTATGCCGTCAATGACAGCTTCTACGCTATGCAGCCGTCGATCTTCACGATCGACGCAACGCAGAAGCCTGCCGTTATCACCTCAGCTCTGCCGATCATCCGCGGTGGCGCTGCTGCCCAGAAGCTCGACATCGAGGGCATCACCCTCGACGGTAAGGGCGGCTTCTGGCTGGCATCGGAAGGCGATCCGGCCAAGCTCGTCGGCCACGGTCTCTACAACGTCGACGCCAAGGGTGAGATCAAGGCCGAGATCGGCTTCCCCGCTGAACTGCTCGCCGGCCAGACCCGCTTTGGCCTGGAAGGCATCACCGCCATCGGCTCGGGCGACGACATGACGCTCTGGATGGCCGTTCAGCGCGAATGGGGCGATGACGAGAAGGGCTCAGTCAAGCTGCTCTCCTACAACCCCAAGTCCAAGGAATGGGGCGCCGTACGCTACCCGCTTGAGAAGGCCGGTGAAGGCTGGGTCGGCCTGTCGGAAATCACCGCCCATGGTGACCACGTCTACATCGTCGAGCGCGACAATCAGGTGGGTGACAATGCCAAGCTCAAGAAGCTCTTCCGCGTCGCCATCGCCGACCTGAAGCCCGCCAAGATCGGTGAACCGCTCCCGACGGTTGCCAAGGAAGAAGTCCACGACTTCATTCCGGACCTGAAGGCTGCCACCAACGGCTACGTCGTCGACAAGCTCGAAGGCTTCGCCTTCGACGCCTCGGGCAAGGCTTTCGCCGTCACCGATAACGACGGTGTGGACGATAGTTCTGGCGAGACCCTGTTCTGGGAAGTGAACCTGCAGGGCACCAACTGATCGAAAGATCAGGCCACCTGAAACAGAAGAGGCCGGGTGAGCGATCACCCGGCCTTTTTCGTTCGGTCAGCTTGGCCGCCAAGGGTCATCCAGAGCGATAGGTCTGGCCGCCGCCGCCATTCTCAGGTCGCCTTACATTCACACGTTAAATAATTGGCATTCATCAAAGAAATTTCCTGAACAGTTCCACCACAGATATGTGTCTTGCACCGGATGCCGCCCAAAGGGCGCAGTGCGACGATGGAGGAACCGTCGATGAATCTATCCGGACCAAGTGCTATCCAATGGCCGGACAGGCTTTGAGCCCCTTTGTCACCACCGCTGCGATGGAAGGGGCACTGGCTCGATGCGAAGGGGTTGGGGAGCAATACATCCATTCAAGGGAGGAGACCTGAGATGAGAACGATACTAACTGCCTTTGCCCTGTCGGCCTTCATCGCTGCGCCGGCCTGGGCCGATACCAGCTTCACCATTTTAGGCAGCAATGGAGGGCCGATTGCGCGTATGGATCGATCGCAACCGGCAAATCTGCTGGCGGTCAATGGTCGTCTGACGCTGGTCGATGTTGGTGATGGCGTGGCGGGTCGTCTTGCCGGCAAGCGTTTGCGCCTGAACCAGGTCGATGACGTCCTGATCAGTCACCTGCACTTTGATCATGTCGGCGGGCTTCTGGCGGTGCTGGGGCTGCGGTTTCAGACCGACGCCTCAAAGCCCTTGAACATCTATGGTCCGCCCGGCACCCGAGTGTTGGTTGATGGCCTGCTCGCCGGCATGGCCCCTTCGATGGAAGCTGGATACGGTCTGGAAGATGCCCCGGTCGTCAAGCCGGAAACTCTGGTTCAGGTCACCGAAGTCGATGGTGGCGATAGCTTCAAGATCGGCGATACCACGGTCAGCACCGTGACCAATACGCATTATGGCCATATGGCGGGCAGCGAAGAACCCAAGCACGGGTCCTTGTCGTTCCGCTTCGATACGCCGGACCGCTCCATCGTCTACACGGGCGACACCGGCTGGTCCGATGATGTGGTGACGTTGTCGAAAGGCGCCGATCTTCTTGTCGCCGAGTTGATCGACATGCCCTCGATGGAGGTGCAGATGGCGCGGATCGTTGCTCCGGAAGTGCTGCCAGGCGTCCTGAAGCATCTATCCGAGCACCACATCACGCCCGCCCAGGTCGGTGAGATGGCCTCGGCTGCCGGTGTCAAGAAGGTTGTGGCAACCCATCTCGTTGCTGGAGGACCGATTACACCTGCTGAAACCGAAGCCTGGACAGCACAGATTGCTGGCAGTTTCAAAGGTGAAATATTGATCAGTCAGGATCTTGGTGATTACTGAGATCAGGGCCGCGCCCAGGCCGTGCGCTGATCCTGTATCGGCTCTGTGATGCCAGACGGGAGAGGCCGGGTGATTGCGCACCCGGCCTCTCCCGTTTTCCTTGGCACCGCCTCTTACCAGCGGTGATGCACATGCGGTGCGATCAGCCGCTCATAGACCTCGCGCGAGGCCGCCATGACATCGGCAGACAGGGCCGCGAGATCGGAAGCCGCAGCATTTGCCTTGGCCTGCTCGCCATTGCGCGCGCCGGGGATGACGACGGTGACGGCCTCGTGCATCAGGATCCAGCGGAGTGCGAACTGCGCCATGGAGGCCCCTTCCGGCACAAGCTTGCGCACTTCCTCGACTGCCGCGAGCCCCGTCTCGAAGGGCACGCCGGCAAAGGTTTCGCCGACATCGAAGGCTTCGCCATTGCGGTTGAAGTTGCGATGGTCTTCGGCGGCAAACTGCGTGGCTGCGGTGATCTTGCCCGAAAGCAGGCCGCTCGCCAGCGGCACACGCGCGATGACCGCGACGTTGCGGCGCTTGGCTTCCTGGAAGAAGAGGGCAGCCGGGCGCTGGCGGAACAGGTTGAAGATGATCTGCACCGAGACGACGCCCGGATATTCGATCGCCTTCAGCGCTTCCTCAACCTTTTCGACCGACACGCCGTAATGCTTGATCTTGCCAGCCTTGCGGATTTCTTCCAGCCCCTCGAACATCTCCTGGCGGTAGTAGACCTCGGTCGGCGGGCAGTGCAGCTGCACGAGATCGAGGCTGTCGATTTCGAGGTTCTTCAGTGAGCGGTCGATGAAAGCCTCGATATTCGCCTTGGTGTAACCATCCGCCACATGCGGGTTGAGCCTCCGACCGGCCTTGGACGCCACCATCGGTCGCTTGCCGCCGCGCGCCTTCAGCACCTCGGCGATGATCTTTTCCGACCGACCGTCGCCATAGACGTCAGCGGTATCGATGAAGGTCATGCCGGCATCGAGGGCCGCGTTGAGCGCTGCCCGGCCGTCTGCCTCGGAGACTTCGCCCCAGGATCCGCCGATCTGCCAGGCGCCGAAGCCGATATCGCTGACGGTGAATTCCGTCCGGCCGAAGGAATGTTCTCGCATCGTGATGTCTCTCCCGTGATTGCAGTTTCGAGCTAGCAAGTGGGGCAGGGGGTGGCAAGCTTCAACCGCTCTGATCGCTTCAAGTGATCCACTGTCCCGATCGCTGCGAAATGGGAGGTGACATCAGCCGAGAACCTCGCATGCCCAAGATGATCCGCAAGGGCGATCTGCCCCAGAAGACCTGTCCTGTCTGCCGCAAGCCCTTCACCTGGCGCAAGAAATGGGAGCGGGACTGGGAGAACGTCGTCTACTGTTCCGAACGATGCCGCCGGACTGGCAAAACCGGAAGCGCCGACAAGCCGTAGACCACTCCAGACACACCAGTGATCGGACACCCATGACAGACCAAGCCCCGGCCTCCGCGCGCCTCGCATTTTACGCGCTTCCGGCGATCCCCATGGCTGCGATCGCGCTTCCCTTCTACATCGTGCTGCCGACCTTTTATGCGGACCATTTCGCCATGTCGCTGGCGACTATCGGGGCCGTGCTGCTCGGTATCCGCCTGATCGATGCGGTTACCGATCCCCTGTTCGGCTGGCTTTCCGATCGGGTGCGCTCGCGCTTCGGTCGTCGCCGCTTCTTCTTTCTCATCTCGACGCCGCTGACGGCGCTCGCGGCCTTCATGCTGTTCTGGCCGCCTCAGGATGCCGGTGTCGGTTATCTCGCCTTCTGGGGCGTGGCGCTTTCCATCGGCGCCACCTGGTCCCTGCTGCCCTACACGGCCTGGGGGGCGGAACTTGCGACCGGCTATCAGGCCCGCGTCAAGCTCTCCGCCTGGCGGGAAGGTGCGACTCTGGTCGGCTCGCTGATCGCCATCACGCTGCCCTTCGTCGGCGGGCTGGACACGGCTGCCGGTTTCCATGGCCTTGCCTGGATCGCCGTCTTCATTGCCGTCGCCCTTCCTCTTGCCGGTGTGCTTGCCGTGGCGAATGTGCCCGAGCCGGTGGATTTCTCCCGGCGCAAGCTCTCCCTGCGGGAAGGCTTCCGCCATCTGCGCGCCAACGGCCCCTTCCTGCGGCTCGCATCCGCCTTCCTGCTGAACAGTTTCGCAAATGCGATCCCCGCATCGCTTTTCATCTATTTCGTCGGGCAGCGCCTCGGTGCTCCCGCCATGCAGGGCCCGCTGCTCTTCACCTATTTCCTCTGCGCGATCGCAGGCGTCCCCCTGGCTGTCGCCACTGCCAAACGCCTGGGCAAGCACCGCGCCTGGTGCTTCGCTATGATCCTTGCCTGCGCCGTCTTCTCGGTCGCGGGTTTCCTCGGGGAGGGCGATGTTCTCGCCTTCACCGTCGTTTGCGTCGTCACCGGTCTGCTGCTCGGCTTCGACCTGACGTTGCCCCCGGCGATCCAGGCCGATGTCATCGACAATGATACGGTCTCGTCAGGCGAACAGCGCTCCGGCCTCTATTTCGCTGCCTGGAGTTTCATCACCAAGCTTGCGGTCGCCCTTTCCGCAGGTATCGTCTTCCCGCTCCTCGATCTCGCCGGCTTCATTGGCGACCAGACCGCGACCCAGACGCCGGAGGCACTGACCACGCTGACCGCGCTCTATGCCTTCCTGCCCATTCTCCCGAAACTCGCAGCCATTGCCCTGATGTGGAATTTTTCCCTCGATGAGGCGGCCCATCAAAGGCTGCGGTCAAGCGTTGAAGGCAAGACCTGAGCGCTCCAGCGTCTTTGACAGATCTGTAGCTGGCCGGTAGATCGGCACCTTAAGCTATCGGCGCGCGGCAAACTGACTACTTTGTTCAGTTTCATCGCAGAACGCTGTTGGCGTTCACGGTTTGTCATCTCTGTGTCGTGTTTTATGCTCCACAACCGGCAAAGCCGTGGGCTCGGGTGCAATATTTGGTCGATATAGGTGTTGAATGCGCATTGTGATGATCGGTTCGGGTTATGTCGGCCTGGTGTCGGGAGCCTGTCTGGCGGATTTCGGTCACGAGGTGATCTGTGTCGACAAGTCGACCGAGAAGGTCGAGGCGCTGGAGCGCGGCGAAGTGCCGATCTTCGAACCGGGCCTTGAAGCCATTATCGCGCATAATCGCGCCTCCGGACGCCTGAGTTTTTCGCTCGATCTCGCAGGCCCGGTCGCCAATGCCGACGTCGTCTTCATCGCGGTGGGCACGCCCTCGCGTCGTGGTGACGGCCATGCCGACCTCACTTACGTCTACGCCGCCGCCCGCGAGATCGCTGCTGCCGTGACCGGCTTCACGGTGGTCGTCACCAAGTCCACCGTACCGGTCGGCACCGGTGACGAGATCGAGCGCATCTTCCGTGAGGAATTCCCAGAGAAGGACATCGCCGTCGTCTCGAACCCCGAATTCCTGCGCGAAGGCGCTGCCATCTCCGACTTCAAGCGTCCCGACCGCATCGTCATCGGCACGGGCGACGAACGCGCCACCGAACTCATGCGCGAAGTCTACCGTCCGCTCTATCTCAACGAAGCGCCGCTCTACTTCTGCGAACGCCGGACGTCCGAATTGATCAAATATGCCGCTAACGCCTTCCTCGCGATGAAGATCACCTTCATCAACGAGATTGCCGATCTCTGCGAACATATCGGTGCGGATGTGCAGAAGGTCGCCAAGGGCATCGGCATGGACAAGCGCATTGGTGACAAGTTCCTGCATGCCGGTCCCGGCTATGGCGGCTCCTGCTTCCCGAAAGACACGCTGGCGCTGGTCAAGACGGCGCAGGACTTCGGCAGCCCGATGCGGCTGATTGAGACGACGGTCGCGATCAATGACAACCGAAAACGCGCTATGGGCCGCAAGGTGATCGCTGCCTGTGACGGCAATGTCCGCGGCAAGAAGATCGCCGTGCTCGGCCTGACCTTCAAACCGAATACCGACGACATGCGCGATGCACCCGCCATCACCATCATCCAGGCGCTTCTCGATGGCGGCGCCGACGTCCATGTCTTCGACCCCGAGGGCATGGAGGCGGCCAAAGCCGTGCTCGGGCCTGTGACCTATGGCAAGAACCCTTATGAGATCGCGACCGGTGCCGAGGCAATCGTCGTCGTCACCGAATGGGACGAGTTCCGCGCACTCGACTTCCGCCGCCTGAAGCAGGAGATGAAGGCTCCCGTCATCGTCGACCTGCGCAACATCTACAAGCCGGAGGAGATGGAGAAATACGGCTTCGCCCATTTCCCGATCGGCAAGCGCAAGGCAAAGAATTGAGCATGCATTACTTCATCACCGGCACCGCCGGCTTCATCGGCTTCCACCTTGCTCGCCGCCTGCTTGCGGACGGCCATGAGGTCACCGGCTTCGACGGCATGACACCCTATTACAACGTCAAGCTCAAGCAGATGCGCCATGCAGCGCTCGCCCAGTATCCGGCCTTCCGGCCCATGATCGCCATGCTGGAGGATCGTGCGGCCGTTGAAGAGGCCATGGCCACGGCCAAGCCGGATGTGGTGATCCATCTCGCGGCCCAGGCGGGCGTGCGCTACAGCCTGGAAAACCCGCAATCCTACCTGACGTCCAACGTCACCGGCTCGTACAACATCATCGAGCTTGCCGAGCGCCACAAGGTCAAGCACCTGATGCTGGCCTCTACGTCGTCGATCTACGGCGCCAATCCGACGGTGCCCTTCCGCGAGACGGATCGGGCAGACGAGCCGCTGACCATCTATGCGGCCACAAAGAAGTCGATGGAGCTGATGGCGCATGCCCATGCCCATCTCTACAAGACGCCGACCACGGCCTTCCGCTTCTTCACCGTCTATGGCCCCTGGGGCCGGCCTGACATGGCGCTGTTCAAGTTCGTCGATCTGATGCTGAACGGTGAGCCGATCGAGATCTATGGCGAAGGCAATATGAGCCGCGACTTCACCTATATCGACGATCTCGTCGAGGCGATCGTGCGGATCTCGCATGTCATCCCGGACGAATCGAATCGCGTCGTCGATAATCGAATCGAAACTCTCTCCCACCAGGCGCCGTTCCGCCTGGTCAATATCGGCGGCGGCCAGCCGGAAAACCTCATGGACTTCGTCGCATTGGTGGAAAAGGCGCTCGGCCAGCCGGCGATCCGCCACATGCTGCCGATGCAGAAGGGCGACGTACCGCGCACTTATGCAGCACCGGATCTCCTGCAGGCGCTGACCGGCTACACGCCGACCACGAAGCTGGAAGACGGCGTGAAGGCCTTCGTCGAATGGTATCTCGAGGCCCGCCGCGAACTTCAGGCGTAAGGGCCTCACTCTGTCCCGTGAATGCCAGCCTTGACTTTCGTGACCGTTCGCCGCTGTTCTGGCGCCGAACGGCAGGCTGCGGCGGTTGCCGATAGAGCGGGACGACAGGCATGGACGAGGCAAGCAGCGCAGACACCGAGACCATGAAGGGCGAGGGGCCGCGCGCCCGCGGCTCTGGCACCGAATCGGTCTACAAGGCGCTGCGCCACGAAATCCTGACCATGGAGCGCCCACCGGGCAGCCCGCTCGACGAAACGCGCCTCTCCGAACATTTCGGCATGTCCCGCACACCGATTCGCGAAGCGCTGCTCCGGCTGACCTCCGAAGGCCTGGTCACCAGCCTGCCCAACCGCAACACGATCGTCGCCGTCATCGATTTTTCCAGCCTGCCGACATATTTCGAGGCGCTCTGCCTGATGTACCGCGTCACCACGCGCGGTGCTGCCCAGCGCTCCGGCGAGGCATGGATGGCAGAGATCGTTCGCCACCAGGACGCTTTTGCCCAGGCGGTCGAGGCGCAGGACGCCTTTGCCATGATCGAGGCGAACAGGGAATTCCATGTCGCCATCGCGGAACGCGCCGGCAATCCCTACTACACAACCTTCTTCGCCCGTCTGCTGGATGAGGGCCGCCGGATCCTGCGCCTCTACTACCAGACCTTCGATGACCGTCTGCCGCGCCGCTATGTCGAGGAGCATGAGAAGATCATCGAGGCGATCCGCTCCGGCGATGTGGAAGAGGCGGACAGGCTCTCGATCGCCCATGCCGACCAGATCGTCCGCCAGATCCAGGATTACGTGGCGCGCAACATTGCCGCCGCCAAACTCCCCAACCTCTGACCCGCAAATCACCCGTTTCAGCAGTCCCTGAAACACGCCCCTTGCTTTTGTCGACAAACTGTATACGGTGAATTCACCTCATCAACAGGAGCTTCCCATGACCACTGGCTGGCACGGCGTATTCCCCGCCGCAACGACTCAATTCCATGAAGATCTCTCGGTCGACATCGACGCCACGCAGCGTGTGCTCGACGCCCTCGTCAACGACGGCGTCAATGGCCTGATCGTCATGGGCACCTGCGGCGAGAACAACTCGCTCGATCCGGAGGAAAAGCGCACGATCCTGAAGGCTGCCGTCGAGGTGGTGAATGGCCGCGTGCCGATCGTGACGGGCGTGTCGGAATTCGACACCCGCCGCGCATCCGCCTATGCTCGCGATGCGGAAAAGATCGGCGCCGACGGCCTGATGCTTCTGCCGGCCATGGTCTATGTGCCCAAGCCGCATGAACTGGTTGCCCATTTCAAGACGGTGGCCGACGCGACCGGCCTGCCGATCATGCTCTACAACAACCCGCCGGCCTACCGCGTCAACATCGGTGCCGAAGTGCTGGAAGCGCTCGATGGCGTAAAGAACATCAAGGCCGTCAAGGAAAGCGCGCCCGATCCACGCCGCTTCACCGACCTGATCAACGCCTTCGGTGATCGCTACGACATCTTCGCCGGCCTCGACGACGTGGCGCTTGAAGGCCTGATGCTCGGCGCCAAGGGCTGGGTCTCTGGTCTCACCAGCGCTTTCCCGGCCGAATCGGTGGCGCTCGTCGCCGCCGCCGACCGTGGCGACTGGATGGAAGCCCGCCGCATCTACCGCTGGTTCATGCCGCTTCTGCATCTCGATGCCGAACACGACCTCGTTCAGTCGATCAAGCTCGCCGAACAGATCATGGGCCGCGGCTCCGAGCGCGTCCGCATGCCGCGCATGCCGCTTCAGGGCGCCCGTCGTGCGGAAGTCACTGCGATGGTCGAAAAGGCCGCCGCGACCCGCCCGATCGGCGGCAAGTAAGACCTGACAGGCTGCGAAATCTGGGGACCCGCAGATATAAGTCTGCGGGTCTTTTGCATGGTGCCGCATCCGCCGACATCCTCTCGATCACCAGAAACTCACGCGCCTGTGACTTTTTCAGGGTCCATCGGCCACCCCGCTCGCTATTCTCACGGAATGTTAACGGCCCGCCTGCGATCCCGGCTTTCTACGTTCCATCAGGGGGTCGAGATATGACGAAGAAGACGAGTGCAGGTTGGCGCGCGCGGTTGCGCTATGAGTTCGACAAGAGCATGGCCGGTGGTGCGATCGCGCTGATTGGCTGGCTGGCGCTGATCTCGCTGGTGGTGATCAGCCTGGCTGGCGCCTTCCTCGCGCTCACCGGTATTGCGCCCGAAGGCGGCGAACCGGTGAGCTTTATCGAAGGCACCTGGGAATCGCTGATGCGAACCTTCGATGCAGGCACCATGGGCGGCGACCAGGGTTGGGGCTTCCGACTCGTCGCGCTTGTCGTGACGCTGGCCGGTATCTTCGTCTTCTCAGCCTTGATCGGTGTCATCAGCTCAGGCCTCGAAAACAAGCTCGACGAATTGCGCAAGGGCCGCTCGCGTGTTCTCGAAAGTGACCACACGATCATCCTCAATTGGTCGGCCTCGATTTTCGACGTCATTTCCGAGCTCGTCATCGCCAACCAGAGCCGCCACCGTCCGCGCATTGTCATCATGGCTAACAAGGACAAGGTGGAGATGGAGGAGGAGATCGCCGACAAGGTGGGCGATCTGAAGAACACCAAGATCATCTGCCGCAGCGGCGACCCGACCGATCTCTTCGATCTGTCGATCGTCAACCCGCACACCTCCCGCTCGATCATCGTCCTGTCGCCCGAGAGCGAGGATCCTGATTCCCAGGTCATCAAGTCGGTTCTCGCTCTGGTGAACGACCCCAACCGCCGCCCTGAGCCTTACATGATCGCGGGCGAGATCCGTGATGCGCAGAATACGGAGGTCGCGCGAATCGTTGGCGGCAACGAGTTGCAGCTGGTGCTGGCCGACGATCTCATTTCCCGGATCGTCGTGCATACCAGCCGCCAGTCGGGCCTGTCCGCAGTCTATACCGAACTGCTCGATTTCGACGGCTGCGAGATCTACACGCTTCCCCAGCCGGCACTGGAGGGCAAGCCATTCGGTGCGGCGGTCATGTCGTACGAGACCAGCACCCTGATCGGCATCTGCGATGCAGAGGGCAAGATCCATCTCAACCCGTCTCCGAATCGCACGATCGCTCCCGGTGAGCGGCTGGTGATCATTGCCGAGGACGACGCATCCATTCAGACTTGGAACGGTGCCCCGCAGATTGCCCAGGGCGCAATCCTCCAGTCGAATCCTCAGGCCCCCACCGCCGAACGCACGCTGGTCCTCGGCTGGAACCGCCGCGGTCCGATCATCGCGACCGAACTCGGCCGCTACGTGGCCCCGGGATCCGTGCTCACAGTGGCCGCCAGCACCCCGAAATTCGAGGCCGATATCGCCGCGCTGACCTTGCCGAACGACAATATGAGCGTCTCCCATGTGGTGATCGATACCAGCAGCCGGGCCGCCCTCGAGGCGCTCGACATCCCCTCCTACGACCATGTGCTGGTGCTGGGTTATAGCGATGACATGTCGATGCAATCGGCCGACACGCGCACGCTGATCACGCTGCTCCACCTGCGCAAGATTGCCGAGACCGCAGGCCTCCACATCAATGTGGTGAGCGAGATGACGGATGTCCGCAACCGCGAGCTTGCGGAAGTCACCCGCGCCGACGATTTCGTCGTGAGCAACAAGCTGGTCAGCTTGATGCTGGCCCAGGCCTCCGAGAACGAGTTCATGGCGGCGATCTTCGACGAGTTGCTGGATGTCGAAGGCTCTGAGATCTACATGCGCCCCATGAGCGACTATGTGGATATCTCGCAGCCTGTGAATTTCTTCACCGTCGCGCTCTCGGCCCTCCGTCGCGGCGAAATCGCCATCGGCCACCGCCGTCAGCGGGCAGGGGATGCCGACGAGCGCAATCTCGGCGGTGTCGTCGTGAACCCGAACCGTTCGGAACTGCTCGCTTATACCGAGAAAGACATGGTGATCGTCCTGGCGCAGGACTGAGGGCGAGAAAGGGGTCGACGAATCATTCGCCCCACATAGACCTTAGTGAACGGACGGGACCCAAGGGTGTCGTCCGTTTTGCGTTTTGGCGAGAAATACAGATTAGCAGGCGGCGTAAACCAATGCACACGCAATCTCACGCAGACAACAAGCAGGCAATCTGAAGGAAGAAAATGGTGGGCGATGAGAGACTCGAACTCCCGACATCCTCGGTGTAAACGAGGCGCTCTACCAACTGAGCTAATCGCCCCTACGCTTGCCGGATCATGTCCGCCGCGTCGGTGGCCGTGATCTATGCGGATCGCAGAAAATCTGCAAGAGCGTTTGTGCAGATTTTTTTGTTTTTTTGTCATCCGGCCATGAGCGTCATGTGGATAAGCCAAGAGAATCCCTGTTTTCCGCCTGCGGCGCGTTGTCGCGAACAACAGGCTCTCGGCAAGCCCGGGGGAGGGGGCTGGGCAAAAAATCGGGCGGTCACGGTTTTGTCTTGAAAGCTGCTTGACACCTCCAGATGAACCCCGTAGAGAGCCGCTCATCGAACGGCAAGCCGCTCGACGGGGATCGCCTTGAACCCCGATTTGGAAATGCGCGGGTGTAGCTCAGTTGGTTAGAGTGCCGGCCTGTCACGCCGGAGGTCGCGGGTTCGAGCCCCGTCACTCGCGCCATTCCAAAGCCTTCAGGGCATGCTGCTTAAGGCAGCGAAGACATGGGACCAACCCCATGAAATGCGCGGGTGTAGCTCAGTCGGTTAGAGTGCCGGCCTGTCACGCCGGAGGTCGCGGGTTCGAGCCCCGTCACTCGCGCCACTTCTTTTTCTCCGAAGTCAAATCCTCCATATTCGCGAACGATGATCGCACCATCATAGCTGTGTCTTTTTGCGCTGCACGCGCGATTGCGCGAGACAGGCATTTTACCCGCTGGTAAGGTGCTATCCGGTATCGGTGAAAAGGCTTTGGTTGGACTTGCGCTGGGTGGCTGCCTGCGCTAACCACGGCGCGTTGCAACTCTCTTTACGGCTTGTCGCCTCCGCCCTAAATGCCGTCAGGCATGCGAGACAAGCAGGGTGATATGATGACTGATCTGCTCAGTTCTTACCTTCCGATCGCCATCTTCATCGGCATATCCTTGATCATCGGTATTGCGCTCCTGGTGGCGCCCTTTGCCGTTGCCTACAAGGCGCCTGATTCGGAGAAGCTGTCGGCCTACGAGTGCGGCTTCAACGCGTTCGACGATGCGCGCATGAAGTTCGACATCCGATTCTACCTGGTGTCGATCCTCTTCATCATCTTCGATCTCGAAGTCGCCTTCCTGTTCCCCTGGGCAGTTTCCTTTGGTGAGATCGGCTGGTTTGGCTTCTGGTCGATGATGGTTTTCCTCGGTGTTCTCACCGTCGGCTTTATCTATGAATGGAAGAAGGGGGCGCTCGAATGGGAGTGATCCAGTCCGATACGACGATGATCGCGCCACAGGCGAAGGGCATCATCGACCCGAACACCGGCAAGCCTGTTGGCGCCGATGATCGTTTCTTTGGCGAGATCAACAACGAGTTGGCCGACAAGGGCTTCCTTGTGACCTCGACCGACGAGTTGATCAACTGGGCCCGCACGGGCTCGCTGATGTGGATGACCTTTGGTCTGGCCTGCTGCGCCGTCGAGATGATGCAGCTCTCCATGCCGCGCTACGACGTCGAGCGATTCGGCTTTGCGCCGCGCGCCAGCCCGCGCCAGTCCGACGTGATGATCGTCGCCGGCACGCTGACCAACAAGATGGCGCCCGCGCTCCGCAAGGTCTATGACCAGATGCCGGAGCCGCGTTACGTGATCTCGATGGGTTCCTGCGCCAATGGCGGCGGCTACTATCACTATTCCTATTCCGTCGTGCGCGGCTGCGACCGCGTCGTGCCGGTCGATATCTACGTGCCGGGCTGTCCCCCCACGGCAGAAGCACTGCTGTACGGCGTGCTGCTCCTGCAGAAGAAGATCCGGCGCACGGGCACGATCGAGCGGTAAGGCGAAGGGACTGAAAACATGAGTGAAGCCCTGAACGAGCTCGCTTCCTACCTCTCCGAGGTCCGTGGTGCGCTGATCGCGTCGAGCGAAATTCGCTTCGGCGAGCTGACGCTGACCGCCAAGTCGGAAAATCTGCTCCCGCTCCTGACCTTCCTGCGCGATGATGTCCAGTGCGGCTTCGTCAACCTGATCGACATCTGTGGTGTCGACTACCCGAAGCGCGAAGACCGCTTCGACGTGGTCTATCACCTCCTGTCGCCGCGCCAGAACCTGCGCATCCGCATCAAGGTCGCGACCGGCGAGTTCAAGCCCGTGCCGTCGGCCTGCCCGGTTTTCCCCGGCGCCGACTGGTTCGAGCGCGAAGCCTGGGACATGTACGGCATCCTGTTCACCGATCACCCGGATCTACGCCGGATCCTCACGGATTACGGCTTTGAAGGACATCCGCTGCGCAAGGACTTCCCGACGACCGGCTTCGTCGAGGTTCGCTACGACGACAACGCCAAGCGTGTCGTCTATGAACCGGTCGAACTGAAGCAGGAATTCCGCAATTTCGACTTCCTCTCGCCCTGGGAAGGCACTGATTACGTGCTGCCTGGCGATGAAAAAGCGGCCAAGTGAGCGGAAGGGCAGGGACCATGACCGAGCATAATGTTCGCAACTTCAACATCAACTTCGGCCCGCAGCATCCAGCAGCGCACGGCGTTCTTCGCCTGGTGCTCGAGCTTGACGGCGAAATCGTCGAGCGCGTCGATCCGCATATCGGCCTGCTGCATCGCGGCACCGAGAAGCTGATCGAGACCAAGACCTATCTGCAGGCGCTGCCCTATTTCGATCGTCTCGACTATGTCGCGCCGATGAACCAGGAGCATGCCTATTCCCTGGCCGTCGAGAAGCTCCTCGACATCCAGATCCCGATCCGTGGTCAGCTGATCCGCGTTCTCTACTCTGAAATTGGCCGTATCCTCTCGCATCTCCTCAACGTCACGACGCAGGCCATGGACGTCGGTGCGCTGACGCCGCCGCTCTGGGGTTTTGAAGAGCGCGAGAAGCTGATGGTGTTCTACGAGCGCGCCTGCGGTGCACGCATGCACGCCGCCTATATCCGTCCCGGTGGCATTCACCAGGATCTGCCGCATCAGCTGGTCGAGGACATCGGCAAGTGGTGCGACCAGTTCCCGGAAAAGCTCGACGATATCGACGATCTTCTGACCGGCAACCGCATCTTCAAGCAGCGTAACGTCGATATCGGCGTTGTCAGCCTTGAGGATTGCTGGGCTTGGGGCTTCTCGGGCGTCATGGTCCGCGGCTCAGGCGCGCCCTGGGATCTGCGCAAGTCGCAGCCCTATGAATGCTATGCCGATCTGGATTTCGACGTCATGGTCGGCAAGAACGGCGACTGCTATGACCGCTACCTGATCCGCATGTTCGAAATGCGCGAGTCGGTGAGGATCATGAAGCAGTGCGTCAACCGCCTGCTGGGCGACGCCAAGACCGGCCCGGTCTCGTCACTCGATGGCAAGGTCGTCCCGCCGAAGCGCGGTGAAATGAAGCGCTCGATGGAAGGGCTCATTCACCACTTCAAGCTCTACACCGAAGGCTATCACGTGCCGGCTGGCGAAGTGTATGCGGCGGTCGAGGCACCAAAGGGTGAATTCGGCGTCTACCTGGTCTCCGATGGAACGAACAAGCCCTATCGTTGCAAGATCCGCGCACCGGGTTATGCCCATCTTCAGGCCATGGATTATATTTGCCGGGGCCACCAGCTGGCCGATATCTCGGCGATCCTCGGCTCGCTCGACATCGTGTTCGGGGAAGTTGACCGCTGATGCTGAGAACCCTCGTCGCAACGCTGATCTGTCTCGGCGCCACCCAGGTGGTGGCCCAGGAGAACGGCGCCTTATCGTCGAGGGAATCAGTGTCGATGTCGAAGCTCATCCAGGATGGGTACGAGATCAAGAGCTCGAGCTGGACCGGTTCGAAGCTCTTCGTATTCCTTCAGAAAGACAATTCGGCCTATGCCTGCGAATTCGCCAATGTGACGAATACGCGGTGTGGTTCCATAAACTGAGACAAGGCGTGAGGAAGTATGTCCGTTCGTCGACTAGCCGAAGAGCAATTCCAGCCAGCAGGCTTTTCCTTCAATCCGGAAAATGCCACCTGGGCTGAGGCCACCATCCGCAAGTATCCGGCGGGCCGCCAGCAATCGGCTGTCATTCCGCTTTTGATGCGGGCGCAGGAACAGGAAGGCTGGGTCACCAAGGCTGCGATCGAGTATGTCGGCGAAATGCTCGACATGCCGTTCATCCGCGTCCTGGAAGTCGCGACCTTCTATACCCAGTTCCAGCTGAAGCCGATCGGTACGCGCGCCCATATTCAGGTCTGCGGCACCACGCCCTGCATGCTGCGCGGCGCAGAAGATCTGATCCATGTCTGCAAGTCGAAGATCCATCCGGAACCGCTGCATCAGAATGCCGACGGCACGCTGTCCTGGGAAGAGGTCGAGTGTCAGGGCGCCTGCGTCAACGCACCGATGGTGATGATCTTCAAGGATGCCTATGAAGATCTGACGCCGACCCAGCTCGAGCACATCATCGACCGTTTTGCCGCAGGCAAGGGCTCCGACATCAAGCCGGGTCCGCAGGTTGACCGCGTCTTCTCCGCCCCCGTTGGCGGTCCGGTCACGCTGACCGATGCCATCCAGCCTATCCGTTTCTCGGATACACCAGCACCGGCTCCGGCGCCTGAAGCGTCTGTCCCGCCGGCCAAAGCGGCGAAGCCCGTGACCGATACGCCGGAAACCGACAAGTCGGCGAAGACGCCGGCCACTGCACCGGCTGCTGCGCTTGATGAGAAGAACCGGCCCGCCGGTATCGAACGCCCGGCGACCCCTGACGATCTGAAGATGATTTCTGGCGTCGGCCCGAAGATCGAGGCGACATTGAACGGCCTCGGCATCTATACCTTCGATCAGATCGCCAAGTGGAAGAAGGCAGAGCGCGAGTGGGTCGACACCTATCTCAAGTTCTCCGGCCGCATCGAGCGGGACGACTGGGTCAAGCAGGCCAAGGCGCTCGCCAAGGGCGGCGAAGCGGAATACATCAAGGTCTTCGGCAAGAAGCCGCGTTAAGGGGTTAGGATATGTTGAAGGATCAGGATCGCATCTTTACCAATATCTATGGCCTCAAGGACAAGTCCCTCAAAGGGGCAATGTCGCGCGGCCACTGGGATGGTACCAAGCAGATCATCGAAAAGGGTAGAGACTGGATCATCAACGAGATGAAGGCGTCAGGCCTTCGTGGTCGCGGTGGTGCAGGCTTCCCGACCGGTCTCAAGTGGTCCTTCATGCCGAAGGAGAGCGACGGTCGTCCGCATTACCTCGTTGTCAATGCGGATGAGTCCGAACCCGGCACCTGCAAGGACCGCGAGATAATGCGCCACGATCCGCATACGCTGATCGAAGGCTGCGTCATCGCCGGTTTCGCCATGGGCGCCAACACGGCCTATATCTATGTGCGCGGCGAATACATGCGCGAGCGTGAGGCGCTCCAGGCTGCCATCGACGAGTGCTATGACGCCGGAATTCTCGGCAGAAACAACAAGTGCGGCTGGGATTTCGACGTTTATGTCCATCACGGCGCCGGCGCTTACATCTGCGGCGAAGAAACGGCCCTGCTCGAAAGCCTCGAAGGCAAGAAGGGCCAGCCGCGCCTGAAGCCGCCGTTCCCGGCCAATATGGGCCTCTACGGCTGCCCGACCACGGTCAACAACGTCGAGTCGATCGCCGTTGCCCCTACCATCCTGCGTCGTGGCGGCGCCTGGTTCTCGTCGTTTGGCCGTCCGAACAATGTCGGCACCAAGCTGTTTATGGTCTCCGGCCACGTCAACAAGCCCTGCACCTTTGAAGAAACCATGGGCCTGACCTTCCGCGAGATCATCGAAACCCATTGCGGCGGCATCCGCGGCGGCTGGGACAACCTGCTCGCGGTCATTCCGGGCGGCGCATCCTGCCCGGTCGTCAAGGGTGAAGACATGGCCGATGCGATCATGGACTTCGACGGCATGCGCGAAGTGAAGTCCTCGTTCGGCACCGGCGGCATGATCGTCATGGACAAGTCGACCGACATCATCAAGGCAATCTGGCGCATCGCGGCCTTCTTCAAGCATGAGAGCTGCGGCCAGTGCACGCCGTGCCGCGAAGGCACCGGCTGGATGATGCGCGTGGTTGAGCGCATGGTGAAGGGCAATGCCCAGAAGCGTGAAATCGACATGCTGCTGCAGGTTTCGAAGCAGGTTGAGGGCCACACGATCTGTGCGCTGGGTGACGCGGCTGCCTGGCCGATCCAGGGCCTGATCCGCAACTTCCGCCCGGAAATCGAAAAGCGCATCGACCAGTACACCCGCAACGCGATCGCCCACGGGGTGGTCATGGAAGCGGCAGAGTAAGGGACAAAAGGGATGACGAGCTCTTCGGACAAGGGCGGGAAGAAGGGGCCGGACGAACCGGCGTCGGAAACTCGCGCTCCCGAAGGTCTCGACGACCTGATGACCAATCCGGCGGCCGCGATGGCCGCCGCAACCGCCTTCGGCTTCGGCATGGCGGCGCAGATGAGCAAGTTCTTTCTCGGCTCCCTCCAGGGTGCCATGGAAGTGACAGGCCAGCTCGCGCGGCAGCTGGAAGAAGAACGCAAGGCGGCGGAGGCTGATACGGTGGCCGAGCCCGAGACCAAGGTCGAGGCGCAGGCCGAAACGCCAGAACCAGCGCCCCCTCAGGCGAAGGTGAAGGCGGAAAAGCCGGTTGCGTCGAAGGTGAAGGCCAAGGCTGAAGCGCCGGCAAAGCCGGTCGCGGCCAAGGTTGAAAAGCCGAAGCCGGCACCAAAGGCAAAGGCGGTCGCGAAACCTGCGGCCGCGCCGAAGGTCAAGGCGAAGCCTGAACCGAAGGTCGAGGTCGCCGCTCCGGCACCGAAGCCGAAAAAGGCCTCCGGCAAGGCCGACGATCTGAAGAAGATCGACGGTATCGGCCCGAAGGTCGAGCAGGTCCTGAAGGGCAGGGGCATCACCCGCTATCAGGATCTGGTGGCGATGGACGAGGCGGCGCTAACTGCGCTGGACAAGGAATTGGGTCTCGACGGCCGCGTGCTGCGAGACGACTGGGCAGGCCAGGCGCGCCGATTGGCGGGCGGCAAGGCTCGGTCAGGCAAATCAGATTAGGGTCCGGCGGCGCGGGGGCGATGCGCTGGGCTTGAGGGATAAAACGGGCGGCTTTTCATCCGGAAGGGACGAGGGTCGTCAGTCGCGGCAGGAATGCCACGGCAAGATGCGCGGAAGCGTGAGGCAGGAAGGCAAATATGGCAAAGCTGAAGGTCGACGGTAAAGAGATCGAGGTTCCGGATCATTTCACGCTGTTGCAGGCGTGCGAGGAAGCCGGCGCCGAGGTTCCGCGCTTTTGTTTCCATGAAAGACTGTCGGTTGCCGGCAATTGCCGGATGTGCCTTGTCGAAGTGAAGGGTGGCCCGCCGAAGCCGGCAGCCTCCTGCGCCATGGGCGTGCGTGACGTGCGCGGCGGCCCGAACGGCGAACTTCCGGAAGTTTTCACCAACACGCCGATGGTCAAGAAGGCCCGCGAAGGCGTGATGGAATTCCTGCTGATCAACCACCCGCTGGATTGCCCGATCTGCGACCAGGGTGGCGAATGCGACCTGCAGGACCAGGCCATGGCCTTTGGTATCGACAGCTCGCGCTACACCGAGAACAAGCGCGCCGTCGAAGACAAGTATATCGGACCGCTGGTCAAGACCGTGATGAACCGCTGCATTCACTGCACGCGCTGCGTCCGCTTCACCACCGAAGTCGCCGGTATTGCCGAACTCGGCCTGATCGGCCGTGGCGAAGACGCCGAGATCACGACCTATCTCGAGCAGGCAATGACGTCTGAGCTGCAGGGCAATGTCGTCGACCTCTGCCCGGTTGGCGCGCTGACCTCCAAGCCTTTCGCCTTCACGGCCCGTCCGTGGGAACTGAACAAGACCGAATCGGTCGACGTCATGGACGCGCTGGGTTCAGCGATCCGCGTCGATACGCGTGGTCGCGAAGTCATGCGCGTGATGCCGCGCGTCAACGAGCAGATCAACGAAGAGTGGATCTCCGACAAGACCCGCTTCATCTGGGATGGCCTAAAGACCCAGCGTCTCGACCGCCCCTATGTAAAGAAGGATGGCCGTCTGCAGCCTGCAAGCTGGGCTGAAGCCTTTGCTGCCATCAAGTCGGCTGTCGCTTCGACCTCGGCTGACAAGATCGGTGCTGTCGCCGGTGACCTCGCTTCCGTTGAGGAAATCTTCGCGCTGAAGTCGCTCGTCAACGCTCTTGGTTCGTCGAATACCGACTGTCGCCAGGATGGGACGGCACTCGATCCGTCGCTCGGCCGCTCGACCTACGTCTTCAATGCCGGCATCGAAGGCATCGAAGCCGCCGATGCGATCCTCATCGTTGGTGCGAGCCCGCGCTACGAAGCCGCCGTTCTCAACGCCCGCATCCGCAAGCGTTGGCGCCGTGGCGGCCTGCCGATCGCTCTGATCGGTGAAGGCGGCGACCTTCGCTATCCTTATGACTACCTCGGTGCTGGCACCGAAACGCTGGCCGAACTCGTCTCCGGCAAGAACAACTTCGCCGAAGCGCTGAAGGCCGCCAAGAACCCGATGATAATCATCGGCCAGGGCGCCCTGTCAGGTCCTGATGGCAAGGCCGTTCTCGCGAACGCCGCCAAGCTGGCAGCCGATGTGGGTGCCGTGACCGATGAGTGGAATGGCTTCTGCGTGCTGCACACCGCAGCCTCGCGAGTCGGCGCTCTCGACCTCGGCTTCGTGCCGGGCGAGGGGGCAGTTGCTGCCGGTCAGATGCTGTCCTCCCTCGACGTAGTCTTCCTGCTCGGCGCTGACGAACTCGATTTCTCGGCCAAGACAGCCAAGTGCGTCGTCTATATCGGCAGCCACGGCGACAACGGCGCGCATTACGCCGACGTCATCCTGCCGGGCGCGACCTACACGGAGAAGTCGGGCACCTGGGTCAACACTGAAGGCCGCGTCCAGATGGGCAACCGTGCCGGCTTCGCGCCGGGCGAGGCCCGCGAAGACTGGGCGATCCTGCGTGCACTTTCCGATGTGCTCGGTAAGAAGCTGCCCTTCGATTCGCTGTCGCAGCTGCGTGGCCAGCTCTATGAAGCCTACCCGCATTTCGCCGAGATCGACGAGATCGCAGCCGGCTCTTCGACCGATATTGCTGCACTGGCGAAAAAACCCGGGAAGATGGGCAAGTCTCTGTTTGCGTCGCCGGTCAAAGACTTCTATTTGACGAACCCGATCGCACGCGCTTCGGCCGTCATGGCTGAGTGCTCGGCATTGGCCCGCAACAATTTCAAGGCCGCGGCAGAGTAAGGGCAGGGGACCATGGATAATTTCGTTTCCACCTATGTGTGGCCGGCGGCCATCATGATCGGGCAGTCCCTTCTGCTGCTCGTCTGCCTTCTGGTCTTCATCGCCTATATCCTGCTCGCAGACCGCAAGATCTGGGCAGCCGTTCAGCTGCGTCGTGGCCCGAACGTTGTCGGCCCCTGGGGTCTCTTCCAGTCTTTCGCCGACCTTCTGAAGTTCGTCTTCAAGGAGCCGGTCATTCCGGCAGGCGCCAACAAGGGCGTCTTCCTGCTGGCCCCGCTCGTTGCTGTGACTTTGGCGCTCGCGACCTGGGCCGTCATTCCGGTCAACGCCGGATGGGTGATCGCCAACATCAATGTCGGCATCCTCTTCGTCTTCGCGGTCTCCTCGCTCGAAGTCTACGGCATCATCATGGGTGGCTGGGCGTCGAACTCGAAGTACCCGTTCCTCGGTGCGCTTCGCTCGGCAGCGCAGATGGTGTCCTACGAAGTCTCGATGGGCTTCGTCATCGTCACCGTTCTGCTCTGCGTGGGTTCGCTCAACCTGACCGACATCGTGGTTGCCCAGAACAACGGCCTCGGCACGATGATGGGTCTCCCGGCCTCCTTCCTCGACTGGCACTGGCTGGCGCTCTTCCCGATGTTCGTGATCTTCTTCATCTCGGCATTGGCAGAAACCAACCGTCCGCCCTTCGACCTTCCGGAAGCCGAATCCGAACTCGTGGCCGGCTTCATGGTCGAATACGGCTCGACCCCGTACATGATGTTCATGCTCGGCGAATATGCGGCCATCGTTCTGATGTGCTCGCTGACCACGATCCTCTTCCTCGGAGGCTGGTTGCCGCCGGTCGACGTCTGGTTCCTCAACTGGGTCCCGGGCATCATCTGGTTCGTGCTGAAGGCGACCATGGTCTTCTTCATGTTCGCCATGGTGAAGGCATTCGTTCCGCGCTACCGCTATGACCAGCTGATGCGTCTCGGCTGGAAGGTCTTCCTTCCGATCTCGCTCGCCATGGTCATCATCACTGCATTCGTGCTGAAGCTGATGGGTTGGGCGTAATGACGCCCTCCCGGACACTTGGCTGATTAGGAGAACAAGATGGCTGCTCTGACCCAGGCTATCAATTCGATCTTCTTGAAGGAGTTCGTCGGCGCATTCTTCCTGTCGATGCGCTACTTCTTCAAGCAGAAGGCGACGATCAACTACCCGTTCGAAAAAGGGCCGGTTTCGCCGCGCTTCCGGGGCGAGCATGCGCTGCGCCGCTATCCGAACGGCGAAGAACGCTGCATCGCCTGCAAGCTTTGCGAGGCGATCTGTCCTGCCCAGGCCATCACCATCGAGGCCGGGCCGCGCCGCAACGACGGTACCCGCCGAACGGTGCGTTACGACATCGACATGGTGAAGTGCATCTATTGCGGTTTCTGCCAGGAAGCCTGCCCGGTCGACGCGATCGTCGAGGGACCGAACTTCGAGTTCGCCACCGAGACCCGCGAGGAACTTTACTTCGACAAGGCACGCCTGCTCGACAACGGCGACCGCTGGGAACGTGAAATCGCGCGCAATATCGCGATGGATGCTCCCTACCGCTGATCCCTTCGGGGTCGATCGCCTGGGGCGGGGCGCGGGGCCTCGCCGGGCACATATGAAATTGTAACGGGCGTGCCGATGGGGATATCGGTCACGCCTTATCGGGCGGCGGGGCAGGGCCCTCGTCCGGGGGAAGATGAAAAGGCACCAACATGGGTCTTCAGGCTCTCTTTTTCTATCTCTTCGCCTTTGTCGCGGTGGCTTCGGCCTTCATGGTGATATCGGCACGGAACCCGGTCCATTCGGTCCTGTTCCTCATTCTGACCTTCATCAACGCCTCGGGCCTGCTGCTCCTCATCGGGGCTGAGTTCCTGGCGATGATCCTGCTGGTGGTCTATGTCGGCGCGGTCGCGGTTCTCTTCCTCTTCGTCGTGATGATGCTCGACATCGACTTCACCGAACTCCGGGCAGGGGCCGCGAAATACGCGCCCATCGGCGCGCTGGTCGGCCTCATCGTCGCGGTTGAACTCGTGGTCGTCATTGGCGGCAGCGCGATCAGCCCGGAAGCGATGAACGCGATCACCCAGCCGATCCCGGCGATTACCGAACGTCAAAACACCCAGGCGCTCGGCGACGTGCTCTATACGGACTACGTCTTCTTCTTCCAGATCGCGGGCCTTGTCTTGTTCGTCGCCATGATCGGCGCGATCGTGCTGACGCTGCGCCATCGCACCAATATCAAGCGCCAGGACATCTCCGCCCAGGTCGCCCGCACGCCCGAGACTTCCGTCAAGGTGGTCAAGGTCAAGCCTGGCCAGGGCGTCTGAGCCGAGTACGAGGTCAAGGAACAGAAAAATGGAAATCGGTCTTTCCCACTACCTCACGGTCAGTGCCATCCTCTTCACCTTCGGGGTCTTCGGCATCTTCCTGAACCGCAAGAACATCATCGTCATCCTGATGTCGGTCGAACTGATCCTGCTCGCGGTCAACATCAACATGGTGGCCTTCTCGACCTTCCTCGGCGATCTCGTCGGCCAGGTCTTCGCACTGTTCATCCTGACGGTCGCCGCCGCTGAAGCGGCCATCGGTCTCGCGATCCTGGTGGTCTTCTACCGTAATCGCGGCTCCATCGCCGTCGAAGACGTCAACATGATGAAGGGCTGATCGGGTCATGATCTACAAGGCTATCGTCTTTCTCCCCCTGATCGGCTTCCTGATTGCCGGCCTGTTCGGTCGCCAGATCGGCGCCAAGGCATCGGAATTCATCACCACCGGTCTGATGATCATCGTGGCTGTCCTGTCCTGGATTGTCTTCTTCAACGTCGCCATGAGCCATGAGGCCCACGAGGTCATCAAGGTTCCGGTCCTGCGCTGGATCCAGTCCGGCGGCATCGACGTCGAATGGGCCTTCCGCGTCGACACGCTCACGGCTGTTATGTTCGTGGTCGTCAACTCGGTGTCGTGCCTCGTCCACCTCTACTCGATCGGCTACATGCACCACGATCCGCATCGGCCGCGCTTCTTTGCCTATCTGTCGCTCTTCACCTTCGCGATGCTCATGCTCATCACGTCGGACAACCTGCTGCAGATGTTCTTCGGCTGGGAAGGCGTGGGCCTGGCGTCCTATCTGCTGATCGGCTTCTGGTACAAGAAGCCGTCGGCTTCGGCTGCCGCCATGAAGGCCTTCATCGTCAACCGCGTCGGTGACTTCGGCTTCATCCTCGGCATCTCCGCACTCTTCGTGATGTTCGGCTCGATCAACCTCGAGACGATCTTCGCCTCGGCACAGTCCTATTTGCCGACCGATCCTGCAGCCGCTCCGGAAGTTGTTCTGAACCTCTTCGGCATGCAGCTCGACCGCAGCCATGCGCTTACCGGCGCCTGCCTTCTGCTCTTCATGGGCGCGATGGGTAAGTCGGCGCAGTTCCTGCTGCACACCTGGCTGCCGGACGCCATGGAAGGCCCGACCCCGGTTTCGGCGCTCATTCACGCCGCAACCATGGTCACCGCTGGCGTCTTCCTCGTCGCTCGCATGTCGCCGGTCTTCGAACTGTCGCCGGATGCCCTGACCGTCGTCACCATCGTCGGTGCGATCACCGCCTTCTTCGCCGCGACCGTCGGTCTGGTGCAGAACGACATCAAGCGCGTTATCGCCTATTCGACCTGCTCGCAGCTCGGTTACATGTTTGTGGCGCTCGGCGTCGGCGCCTATGGTGCTGCCGTCTTCCACCTCTTCACGCACGCCTTCTTCAAGGCGCTGCTGTTCTTGGGTGCCGGTTCCGTCATCCACGCGGTCGATGGTGAGCAGGACATGCGCTACATGGGTGGTCTGCGCAAGCACATCCCCGTCACGTTCTGGGCGATGACGATCGGCACGATCGCCCTGACGGGTGTCGGCATTCCGGGCACGTTGATCGGTACGGCCGGCTTCTTCTCGAAGGACTACATCATCGAGTCGGCCTTTGCCTCGCATTCGGCCGTCGGCGGTTTTGCCTTCACCCTGCTGGTGATTGCGGCGCTGTTTACGAGCTTCTATTCGTGGCGCCTCGCCTTCCTGACCTTCTTCGGCAAGCCGCGTGCCTCTGCCGACGTCATGCACCATGTGCATGAAAGCCCGCAGGTGATGCTGATCCCATTCTACCTGCTCGGCTTCGGCGCTCTGTTTGCCGGTTTCATCTTCCACGACTACTTCTTCGGCCATCACTATGCCGAGTTCTGGAAGGGAGCCTTGTTTACGCTGCCGACCAATGCGGTTCTGGAAGAATTCCACGATGTTCCGAAGTGGGTGAAGTGGAGCCCGTTCATTGCCATGACGCTCGGCTTCGTCACCGCCTGGTACATGTATATCAAGAACCCGTCGGCGCCGAAGAAGCTCGCTGAACAGCAGTGGATGCTCTACCAGTTCCTGCTCAACAAGTGGTACTTCGACGAGCTCTACGACTTCCTCTTCGTTCGGTCCTCCAAGGCGCTCGGCCGCTTCCTCTGGAAGAAGGGTGACGTTGCCACCATCGACGCCTATGGCCCGAACGGCATTGCCTCGGCCGTCGGCGGCCTGACCCAGAGGGTCGTCCGCCTGCAGTCTGGCTACCTCTATCACTATGCCTTCGCGATGCTGATCGGCATTGCGGCCCTCGTTACCTGGATGATGCTCGGGAGCTCCCTCTGATGACCGATTGGCCCATTCTCTCGACGGTCACCTTCCTGCCTCTGGTCGGCGTGGCTCTGCTTCTGCTGACCCGTGGTGACACCTCTCTCGGCCGCCGCAACATCCTGAACGTCTCGCTGCTGACGACGGTCTTCACCTTCGTCGTGTCGCTCTTCATCTGGATCAACTTCGACAATTCGAACACCGGCTTCCAGATGGTGGAGAAGCATGCCTGGCTCGGCACGGGTATTTCCTACCATGTTGGCGTCGACGGCATCTCGATGCTGTTCGTCATCCTGACGACGCTGCTCATGCCCTTCTGCATTCTCGCGAGCTGGACCTCGGTCGAGAAGCGCCTGAAGGAATACATGATCGCCTTCCTGGTGCTCGAGACCCTGATGATCGGCGTCTTCGTGTCGCTCGACATCGTGCTCTTCTACGTCTTCTTCGAAGCCGGCCTGATCCCGATGTTCATCATCATCGGTGTCTGGGGTGGCAAGGATCGCGTCTACGCATCCTACAAGTTCTTCCTCTATACGCTGCTTGGCTCCGTGCTGATGCTGCTTGCCATCATGGCAATGTACTGGGATGCCGGCACGACCGATATTGCAGCGCTTCTGCAGCACGACTTCCCGCCGCAGATGCAGACCTGGTTGTGGCTTGCCTTCTTCGCCTCGTTCGCGGTGAAGATGCCGATGTGGCCCGTCCACACCTGGCTGCCGGACGCCCACGTTCAGGCACCGACGGCCGGTTCCGTCATCCTGGCGGGTATCCTCCTGAAGCTTGGCGGCTACGGCTTCCTGCGCTTCTCGCTGCCGATGTTCCCGCTGGCGTCGGACTTCTTCGCGCCCTTCGTCTTCACGCTGTCGGTCATTGCCATCATCTACACCTCGCTGGTCGCGATGATGCAGGAAGACATGAAGAAGCTGATCGCTTATTCGTCTGTCGCCCATATGGGTTACGTGACCATGGGTATCTTCGCCGCCAATCAGCAGGGCGTGCAGGGTGCGATCTTCCAGATGATCAGCCACGGCTTCGTCTCCGGCGCGCTCTTCCTCTGCGTCGGCGTGATCTATGATCGCCTCCATACCCGCGAGATCGCGGCCTATGGTGGCCTGGTCAATAACATGCCGAAATATGCGCTCGCCTTCATGGTCTTCACCATGGCCAATGTCGGTCTGCCCGGCACCTCCGGTTTCGTCGGTGAATTCCTCACCCTGATCGGCGTCTTCCGCGTCAACACTTGGGTTGCGCTCTTTGCCGCAACCGGCGTCATCCTTTCGGCGGCTTACGCGCTCTGGCTTTATCGCCGGGTCGTGTTCGGTGCGCTTGAGAAGGAGAGCCTGAAGACCATGCTCGACCTCAACACCCGCGAAAAGCTGGTCCTCTACCCGCTGGTCGCCCTCACCATCTTCTTCGGCGTCTACCCGGCTCCCATCCTTGATGCGACCGCGGCCTCCGTCGACAATCTGGTGAACAACTACTCCGCAGCCTTGCAAGCAGCCCAGTCCCTGGCGCTGATTGCGAACTGACGACAGGATCCTTTGGACATGACCGTTGAAACTCTCATTGCTAGCCTGCACCTGGTCACGCCGGAACTGATCCTGGCGGTCGGCGCCATGGTGCTGCTCATGATCGGCGTGTTTTCGGGCGAGAAGTCGAACAGTGTCGTCACGGGCCTGGCGATCGCTTTGCTGATCTTCTCGGGTGCCTGGCTCGTCTTCTCCGGCGCGGAAGGAGAGGCCTTCAACGGCGCCTACCTCGCCGACGGCTACGCCACCTTCATGAAGGTCCTCGCCCTGATCGGTTCGGTCACGGCGATGATCATGGCGGTCGGTCACGCCCGCTATGACCATCTCGACAAGTTCGAATTCCCGGTCCTGCTGGTACTCGCGACCCTCGGCGTCATGCTGCTGATCTCGGCCAACGACCTGATTGCCCTTTATCTCGGCCTCGAACTGATGTCGCTGGCGCTCTATGTGGTCGCGGCGATCAACCGTGACAGCCTGCGTTCAACGGAAGCTGGTCTCAAGTACTTCGTGCTTGGTGCGCTGTCCTCGGGCATGCTGCTCTACGGCATGTCGCTGGTCTACGGCTTCACCGGCAACACCGGCTTCGACGAGATTGCTGCCGTTCTGTCGCAGGGCGAACCGTCGCTCGGCCTGATCTTCGGTCTGGTCTTCGTGCTGGCCGGTCTGGCATTCAAGATTTCGGCCGTCCCGTTCCACATGTGGACGCCTGACGTCTACGAAGGCGCGCCGACCCCGGTCACCGCCTTCCTGGCCGCGGCCCCGAAGATCGGCGCCATGGCCATCTTCGTCCGCATCGTCATCGACGCCTTCCTGCCGATCTTCGCGGAATGGCAGCAGATCGTCGTCTTCATCTCGATCGCCTCCATGGTGCTCGGTTCGGTCGCCGCGATCGGTCAGAAGAACATCAAGCGACTGATGGCCTATTCCTCCATCGGTCACATGGGCTATGCGCTGGTCGGCCTCGCCGCCGGCAATGACACCGGCGTCGCCGGCGTCCTGCTCTACATGATGATCTATCTGGTGATGACGCTCGGCACCTTCGCCTGCATCATGGCGATGCGCCAGAAGGAAGGCGGCAATGTCGAGAACATCGACGATCTCGCCGGCCTCTCGACCACGCGCCCCTTCATGGCGTTCGTGCTGACCGCCCTGATGTTCTCGCTCGCCGGCATCCCGCCGCTGGCAGGTTTCTTCGCCAAGTACTTCGTCTTCGTCGCCGCGATCGAAGCCAAGCTCTATGCGCTCGCCATCATCGGTGTCCTCGCCTCGGTCATCGGCGCCTACTACTACCTGCGCATCATCAAGGTGATGTGGTTCGACGAAGCCAAGGGCGAGTTCGCCCGCACCTCGATTGAGCTGCGCCTCGTCTTCGGTCTCTCCGGTCTCTTCGTTGTCGGTTACGTCCTCTTCGGCGGACCGCTCGGCACGGCCGCAGAAGCAGCTGCAAAGACGTTGTTTAATTGACCAGCTTCGGAAGACCGCGCCGGATTTCGCTTGATGATTTCCGGCACGAGGCCCTGGACGATGTTTCGTCTACCAACACGGAAGCCTTCGCCCGCGCTCGCGCGGGCGATTCCGGTTTTTTATGGGTAACGGCAGAACGCCAGACCGGTGGTCGCGGCCGACGCGGTCGCCAATGGGTCTCGGAGCGAGGCAATCTTTATTCGACCCTGCTTCTGATTGATCCCGCACCGACCGAGACTCTGGCCTCTCTGCCGCTGGCCGTGGCAGTCGCGGTACACGCCGCCATTCAGACGGTCATTCCTGCCGGCGGAGAACCGGTGGAGATCAAATGGCCGAATGATGTCCTGATCGGACGCAAGAAAACCTCTGGCATCCTGATCGAGGCGGAGCGTCTGGCCGATGGTCGCATGGCGTTGGCCATCGGCATCGGAATCAATATCAAGGCCCGCCCGGATCTGGCGCTTTACCCGGTGACCTCGCTCGCCGATCAGGGCGCCTCGATTTCCCCTCAGGAGCTTTTCGCCCACCTCTTCGCGGAGATGGCCGAGGTTCTGTCCGTCTGGGACGAGGGCAGGGGCATTGCCGAGATCGTCCGGCGCTGGCGGCGCGTCGCCTGCGGGATCGGCGAGAAAATCACGGTGAACCTGCCGGATCGCTCGATTTCCGGTATCTTTTCCGGAATCGATGATAAGGGAATTTTGTTGCTCGACCGGGGCCCCGACGGAATGATGTCGGTTGCCGCCGGAGATGTGTTTTTCGGGTAGACTGGATCGGAAGTAAGAATGGCCAAGAACGACGAACTGGTTTTCCTGCCGCTGGGCGGCGTGGGTGAAATCGGCATGAACCTCGCATTGTACGGCTATGGCCCGCCGTCCAATCGCCAATGGATCATGGTCGACTGCGGCGTTACTTTCGCCGGTCCGGACCTGCCGGGCGTCGATCTCGTCCTGCCCGATATCCGCTTCATCAAGAAGCAGAAGAAGAACCTCAAGGGCATCATCATCACCCATGCCCATGAAGACCACTATGGCGCCCTGAACGATCTCTGGCCAGGCCTGAACGTCCCCGTCTACGCCTCGGGTTTTACCGCCGGCATGCTGGAAGCCAAGCGCGACTATGAAGGCTCGCGCGCCGAGATCCCGATCACGCCCTTCAAGCAGGGCGACCGCATCAATGTCGGTCCCTTCGAGATCGAGGCGATCGGCGTCAACCACTCGATCCCCGAGCCGATGTCCCTCGTCATCCGTACGCCGCTCGGCAATGTCGTGCACACGGGCGACTGGAAGATCGACCATAACCCCTCGCTTGGACCGCTGACCGACGAAGGCCGCTTCCGCGCGGTCGGCGACGAGGGCGTGCTCGCACTGCTGTGCGATTCCACCAATGCCATGCGTGATGGTGTCTCTCCCTCCGAGGAAGAGGTCTCCGCCGGCTTGCAGAAGATCATCGAGGCAGCCGAAGGCCGCGTCGCCATCACCACCTTCTCCTCGAATGTCGGTCGTATCCGCTCGATCGCGCTCGCAGCAGAAGCCGCAGGCCGTGAAGTCCTGCTGCTCGGCAGCTCGCTGAAGCGCGTCACGAATGTCGCCCAGGATATCGGCATCATGGAGGGCATTCGCCCCTTCATCGCCGAGGACGAATACGGTTTCATCCCGCGCGACAAGATCGTCGTCATCCTGACCGGTAGCCAGGGCGAGCCGCGTGCGGCGCTGGCCAAGCTTTCGCGTGACGAGATGCGCAACGTGGCGCTGACTTCAGGCGACACCGTGGTCTTCTCCTCGCGCGCCATTCCCGGCAACGAGAAGGCGATCCTCGAGATCAAGAATGGCCTGATCGAGCAGGGCGTTCACATCATCACGGACAGTGAAGCCCTTGTTCACGTGTCGGGTCACCCGCGCCGCAACGAACTCCTGAAGATGTACGAGTGGGTGCGCCCGCAGATGCTGGTTCCCGTCCATGGGGAAGCCGCCCATCTGGTCGCCCAGAAGGATCTCGCACTGCAGGCCGGCATCCCGACCGTTCCCCATGTCCGCAACGGCGACATGCTGCGCATTGCGCCGGGGCCCGCGGAAGTCATCGACCAGGCGCCCTTTGGCCGCGTCTATAAGGATGGCAAGCTCGTTGGCGATCTTGAGGAAATGGGTATCGCCGATCGCAAGAAGCTCTCCTATGTCGGCCACGTTGCCGTCAGCGTTCTTCTCGATAGCCGCTTCGACTTCCTCGGTGATCCCGACGTCGTACCCTACGGCCTTCCAGAAGTGGATCACGAGGGCGAGTTGATGGAGGACACGCTTTACGATGCCGTCCTCGGCGCCGTCGAAAGCATTCCGCGGAGCCGCCGCAAGGATCTGGACACTGTTCGCGAAGCCATTCGCCGTGCGGTTCGCTCCACGGCCAACGAGGTCTGGGGCAAGAAGCCGATCGTCACAGTCTTCCTGACCAAAGTCTGAGGGACGAGGCGGGCAGGGATGACCTAATCTTTGCCCGCAATGCCAGGAGGAAACCATGCTCGGCCGCGTCAACCACATCGCAATCGCTGTCCCGGACCTGAACGTCGCGACGGCAAGCTATCGTGATACGCTCGGCGCCAAAGTTTCGCAGGCGCAGGCCTTGCCGGAGCATGGTGTGACGGTCGTTTTCGTCGAATTGGAAAACACCAAGGTCGAGCTGCTGGAGCCGCTTGGCGAAACCTCCCCGATTGCGGCGTTTCTGGAAAAGAACCCATCCGGCGGCATGCATCACATCTGCTACGAGGTGGCCGACATCCTGGCCGCCCGCGACCAGTTGTCTGCCACCGGTGCCCGTGTGCTCGGCACCGGTGAACCGAAGATCGGTGCCCATGGCAAGCCGGTCCTGTTTCTCCATCCCAAAGACTTCTTCGGCACCCTGATTGAGCTCGAACAGGTTTGAGCCGCGCGTCGATCACCCGTCAATGAACTCTTGTTGATCACAGGGGCATGTCGCCTGCGACGCTTTTGCCTTTGTGCGAGGCGGTTCGGGACATTATACGGTGACTCGTCGCACGGCCGCTGCAATGCATGGCGGCCAAGGTCTGGAGCAAGTAATCATGGCGATCCTGTCGGGACTGGCAGTCTATTTCGTGATCTGGTGGCTGACGCTTTTCGCGGTTCTGCCGATCGGCCTTCGTACCCAGGACGAGGATCAGAATGTGGTTCCCGGAACCGTGGCGAGCGCGCCGACCCGTTTCCGTGCCGCGCGCATCTTCCTGCTCACCACGCTTGTCTCGGCGCTGATCTATGGTGCCTGGTATGTCGCTGGGAACTATTTCGGTATCGGCTTCAAGGATCTTCCGGTCATCATGCCTGGTATTGAGCGGTGAGGGGGCCATCCACCGCTCCGGATTGATCCGGCTGGCTACAAGGCAAAAAAAAACAAGGTCAAAAGACCTTGTTCGAAGCTTCGCGTGATCCTTCACCAATTAAGGGGCTGCGACAAGCGCGCCTAGATCTGATCCTCCCAAGACTTGACCGCGAGTGTGGCAAAGATTTGAACTCCCTGCCTCTTTTATGGGCTGAACCTAGCCCAAACAATGACCCTTGTCACCCCTGAATCTTGCAGAATTGTTACACTCATCCAAAAAAAATTAGCGTCACGAGTTTGTCGCATGAGGGTCACGCAATGACCTGTTTCACCGTGCTTTTGTCCCGGCCTGCACCCTTCTGCGACACAGGTGGACGCGGAACGCGGCCTGGCTGTGGGCGAGCGCATCGAACGGCGCTTGCGGGTTTTCTTCTTATCGTCAACCAGCTATGAACGCTGCCTGACACCCCGTATCAATCGCTGATTCCGCCTGGACGGGCGGCATCGTCAACTGTCTGGAATTCGTTATGCGTCTGTCGCGCTACTTCATGCCCATCCTGAAGGAAAATCCCAAGGAAGCGGAAATCGTTTCCCATCGCCTGATGTTGCGGACGGGCATGATCCGCCAGCAGAGCCAGGGCATCTATTCCTGGCTGCCGCTCGGCAAGCGCGTGCTCGACAAGGTGAACGCCATCATCCGCGAAGAGCAGAACCGCGCCGGCGCCATCGAGCTCTCCATGCCGACCCTGCAATCGGCCGAGCTCTGGCAGGAAAGCGGTCGCTACGAGGATTACGGCAAGGAAATGCTGCGCATCCGCGACCGGCAGGACCGCCCCATGCTCTACGGCCCGACAAACGAGGAGATGATCACCGACATCTTCCGCTCGTCGGTCAAGTCCTACAAGAGCCTGCCTCTGAACCTCTACCACATCCAGCTGAAGTTCCGCGACGAGATCCGTCCGCGCTTCGGCACCATGCGCTCGCGCGAATTCCTGATGAAGGACGCCTATTCCTTCGACCTGACCCAGGCCGATGCGATCCACTCCTACAACAAGATGTTCGTCGCCTATCTCCGCACCTTCGATCGCCTTGGCCTGCGCGCCATCCCGATGCGCGCCGACACAGGCCCGATCGGTGGCAACCACAGCCACGAATTCATCATCCTCGCCGACACCGGCGAGTCCGAGGTCTATTGCCACAAGAGCTTCGTCGACTTCGATATTCCGGCTGCTGACACCGATTTTGACAGCGTCGATGGCCTGCAGTCGATCTTCGACAAGTGGACCTCGGTCTATGCCGCCACGTCGGAAATGCATGACGAAGCAGCCTTCGACGTAATCGGCGAGAATGATCGCCTCTCGGCGCGCGGTATCGAGGTCGGTCACATCTTCTATTTCGGCACCAAATACTCCGAGCCGATGGGCGCCAAGGTTCAAGGTCCCGACGGCAAGGAACACCTTGTCCACATGGGCTCCTACGGGATCGGCCCGACACGCCTTGTTCCCGCCATCATCGAAGCCTCGCATGACGAAAACGGAATCATGTGGCCGGCTTCGGTCGCGCCCTTCGATGCTGTTGTCATCAACATGAAGCCCGGCGACGAAGGCTGCGACACGACCTGCGACCGCCTCTACACCGCCCTACAGAACGCCGGCAAGGATGTGCTCTACGACGACACCGACGATCGCGCTGGCACGAAGTTCGCGACCGCCGACCTGATCGGTGTTCCCGTTCAGGTGATCGCCGGCCCCCGGGCCGTCGCCGCTGGTGAAGTCGAGCTGAAGGATCGCAAGACCGGTGCTCGCGAGACCCTCACCATCGAGGCCGCGATAAACAAGCTGACGGCCTGAGGCTCTCTGCTTCAAGCCGAACCGAGACTGGGTGAGCGACGCCGCGATCCCGAGGCAAGGAGAGACCATGGCGACGACGGCCGCTGGCAACGAGACGGTGGAAACGGGCAAGGCCGGTTCGGCGCGCGCCTTTTCCGGCTTTGAGCGCATGGTGGCCTGGCGCTATCTGCGCGCCCGCCGCAAGGAAGCCTTCATTTCCGTGATCGCCGGCTTCTCCTTCATCGGCATCATGCTCGGTGTGGCGACGCTGATCATCGTCATGGCGGTGATGAACGGTTTCCGCACCGAACTCGTGTCGCGCATTCTCGGCATCAATGGACACATGATCGTCCAGGCGGTCGACCAGCCGCTGAGCGACTATGCCGGTCTCGCCGAGCGCTTCGCCGCCGTCCCTGGCGTCACCATGGCGCTTCCGCTGGTCGAGGGGCAGACGCTTGCGTCCGGTCGCGAAGGGGCTGGCACCGGCGCTCTCGTCCGCGGCATCCGTCCTGATGATCTGACCAAGCTGTCGGTGGTCTCGTCCAACATCCGTTCGGGCGACATGGTCGGCTTCGCGACGGGGCAGGGTGTTCTGATCGGATCGCGGATGGCAGCCCAGCTCGGTCTGGCCGCGGGGGACACCATCACGCTCGTCTCGCCGGAAGGCGACGTCACGCCGCTCGGCGTCAATCCGCGCGTCAAATCATATCCGGTCTCGGCCATCTTCGAGATCGGCATGTCCGAATATGATGCGTCGATCATCTATATGCCGCTTGAGGAAGCGCAGCTCTATTTCAACGTCGAAGGCATCGTTCAGTCGATCGAGCTATTCATCTCTGATCCTGATGCCGTCGACGAGCTGCGCCCGCTGATCGAGGAAGCCGCCGGTCGCCAGATCTTCCTGACCGACTGGCGCCAGCGCAACCAGACCTTCTTCTCCGCCCTCCAGGTCGAGCGCAATGTCATGTTCATGATCCTGACGCTGATCGTGCTTGTGGCAGCCCTCAACATCATCTCGGGCCTGATCATGCTGGTGAAGGACAAGTCGAGCGATATCGCCATCCTGCGCACCATGGGGGCGACCTCAGGCGCGATCATGCGGATATTCTTCATGACCGGGGCAGCCATCGGCACGGCCGGCACGCTTGCCGGCGTCGTGATGGGCGTCGTTGTCTGTCTCAACATCGAGAGCATCCGCCAGTTCTTCTCCTGGGTCTCGGGCACCGTGCTCTTCGATCCCGAACTCTATTTCCTGAGCCAGCTGCCGGCCGACATGAACGCCAGTGAAACCGTGTCCGTGGTCATCATGGCGCTCAGCCTGTCCTTCATGGCCACCATCTTCCCGGCCTGGCGGGCCTCGCGTCTGGATCCCGTCCAGGCCCTGCGTTACGAATGAGGATGCCGAATTCAATGGCAAAAGACGTGGTTCTCTCGCTCGCCGGCATCGATCGTCATTACGGTCAGGGTGAGACAGTGCTGTCGATCCTCAAGGGCGCCGACTTCACGCTTCGCACCGGCGAGACCGTCGCACTGGTCGCCCCCTCCGGCACCGGCAAGTCGACGCTGCTGCATGTCGCCGGCCTGCTTGAGCATCCGGATGGCGGTGAGGTCACACTTGGCGGCGTCGCCTGCCAGGAGCTCGGTGACGAAGAGCGCACCGCGATCCGCCGCAAGTCGGTCGGCTTTGTCTACCAGTTTCACCACCTCCTGCCGGAATTCTCGGCGCTGGAGAACGTCATGATGCCGCAGCTGATTGCTGGCCTCTCCAAGGGCGAAGCCGCGGAACGGGCCAAGCAGCTTCTCGACTACATGCGTGTCGGCCATCGCGCCGAACATCGTCCGGCTGAGCTTTCTGGCGGTGAGCAGCAGCGTGTGGCAATCGCCCGCGCCGTTGCCAATGCCCCGCTCGTCCTGCTCGCCGACGAGCCAACCGGAAATCTTGATCCGGAAACGGCAAGCTACGTCTTCTCGGCGCTTGAGGCGCTGGTGCGACAGTCGGGCCTGTCGGCCATGATCGCGACCCACAATCATGACATCGCCCGTCGGATGGATCGCTGCGTGACACTGGTCGACGGCAAGGTCGTCGAACTCGACGTCTGATCTCAGTCCCCTTTTCTTTTCCCTTTCCTGATGCCGCTGCGCCTCGGTGGATTTTGTTCCACCGAGGCTGCGGTTTTTTTAGGTTGACATTGGAACAAGAGAAGAACAAACTAAAAACATAAAGGGACAAGGAGACAGAAATGACCGAAATTCTTCGTGACGTTGCTGCATTTGCCTCGATGGCGGTATTCGTATCCAGCATGGCTTTGCTGATGATGGCGCTCTGACATTCTGCGGCGGCAAAGCTGGTGACCAAGCTCTTGCCGCCCGACTTCCTTCTGGACTTCACAGCCGCAAAGACCGAAAATCCCGATCGATTCAGGTAATGAGGAATGAAGCGGTATGGGCGAGGACAACGTCGACAGGCAGGCGTCCGGTGGACTGGGTGATGGCCCGGGTTTCGTGCACTTGCGGGTGCATTCCGCCTATTCGCTGCTTGAGGGCGCTCTGCCGCTCAAGAAGATCCTCGGCAAGGCAGTCGCCGACGACCAGCCGGCGATTGCGATCACGGACACCAACAATCTCTTCGTCGCGCTTGAGTTCTCCCAGAAGGCACTCGGCGATGGCATCCAGCCGATCATCGGTTGCCAGCTGTCGATCGACATGGAGGATTCAACCGGCGAGAAGCGCGGCGGCAATGGCCATATGCCGGATCTGCCGGCCGTCGTCGTCCTGGCATCGGATGCCGATGGCTATGAGCGGCTCGTCGATCTCGTCAGCCGTGCCTATCTCGGCGGCGATGCGGGGCAACCGACCCATGTAAAGCTCTCCTGGCTCGAAGAGAGCGGGACCGAAGGCCTGATCGTGCTCACGGGCGCGGGCGGCGGTCCAATTGATCGTATCCTGAAGGATGGCCACAAGGCCCAGGCCGAAAGCCGTCTTCTGTCGCTGAAGCGCCTGTTCGGCGATCGCCTCTATGTCGAGTTGCAGCGCCACGGTGACTACGACCGTACGCATGAGCGCCGCATGGTCCAGCTCGCCTATGAACATGACCTGCCGCTGGTCGCAACCAACGAGGCCTTTTTCCCGTCGCGTGACGACTATGACGCCCATGATGCCCTGATGGCCGTAGCCCACAACGCCATCGTCTCGAACGACGACCGCTTCCGCCTGACACCAGATCACTACCTGAAGAGCCGGGCGGATATGATGAAGCTCTTCGCCGATCTGCCGGAGGCGCTGGAGAATTCGGTCGAGATCGCCCGTCGCTGCTCCTTCGTGCTGGATACCCGCAAGCCCATCCTGCCGCGCTTCACCGGCGGCAGCGACGATCCGGAAGAAGCCGAACGCGAAGAGGCGCTCGAACTGCGTCGTCAGGCGGAGGAGGGGCTCGACCACCGTCTTGCAGCCCTCGGCATGGCGCCCGGCTACGAAGAGAGAGAATATCGCGAACGCCTGGAGTTCGAGCTCTCGGTCATCGAGCGCATGAAATTTCCTGGCTACTTCCTGATCGTTGCGGACTTCATCAAATGGGCGAAGCAGCATGATATTCCGGTCGGCCCTGGCCGTGGTTCGGGTGCCGGCTCGCTGGTCGCTTATGCGCTGACCATCACTGACGTCGACCCGCTGCGTTTCTCGCTCCTCTTCGAACGCTTCCTCAATCCGGAACGCGTCTCTATGCCCGACTTCGATATCGACTTCTGCCAGGAACGTCGCGAAGAGGTCATCCGCTACGTCCAGAAGAAATATGGTCGCGAGCAGGTGGGGCAGATCATCACCTTCGGATCGCTGCAGGCCCGTGCAGCGCTCCGCGACGTCGGCCGCGTGCTCGAAATGTCCTATGGCCAGGTCGACAAGATCTGCAAGCTCGTGCCGAACAACCCGGCCAACCCGACGCCTCTCTCCAAGGCGATCGAGGAGGAACCCAAGCTCCAGGAGGCGGCCGCCGAAGAACCGGTCGTTGCGCGTCTGCTCGAGATCGCCCAGAAGATCGAGGGCCTTTATCGCCACGCCTCGACCCACGCCGCCGGTATCGTCATTGGCGACCGCCCGCTCTCGAAGCTGGTGCCGATGTATCGCGATCCGCGTTCCGACATGCCGGTCACCCAGTTCAACATGAAATGGGTCGAGCAGGCCGGTCTCGTGAAGTTCGACTTCCTCGGCCTGAAGACGCTGACGGTGCTGAAGACGGCCGTCGACTTCGTTGAGGAGCAGCGCGGCATCAAGGTCGATCTGGCGGCCATCCCGCTCGATGACACCTTGACCTACGAGATGCTGTCACGCGGTGAAACCGTCGGCGTCTTCCAGGTGGAAAGTGCCGGCATGCGCAAGGCCCTCATTGGCATGCGCCCCGACTGCATCGAGGACATCATCGCGCTGGTGGCGCTTTATCGCCCGGGCCCGATGGAAAACATCCCGGTCTATAACGCCCGCAAGCACGGCGAAGAAGAAGTCGCCTCGATCCATCCAAAGATCGACTACCTGCTCAAGGAAACCCAGGGCGTTATCGTCTATCAGGAACAGGTCATGCAGATCGCGCAGGTCCTGTCGGGTTATTCGCTCGGCGAGGCCGACCTTCTCCGCCGCGCCATGGGTAAGAAGATCAAGGCGGAGATGGACCAGCAGTCGGCCCGTTTCGTTGACGGCGCGATGAAGAATGGCGTCTCCAAGCCGCAGGCCAACAACATCTTCGAACTGCTGGCCAAGTTTGCGAACTACGGCTTCAACAAGTCACACGCTGCAGCCTACGCCATCGTCTCCTACCAGACGGCCTATATGAAGGCGCATTATCCGGTCGAGTTTCTTGCCGCATCGATGACGCTCGACATGTCGAACACCGAAAAGCTGGTCGACTTCCGCCAGGACGCCGGCCGCCTTGGCATCGAAGTCGTGCCCCCCTCGGTTCAGACCTCCTACCGGCACTTCCAGACCGGGCCGAACCGCATCTACTACGCACTCGCCGCCCTCAAGGGGGTCGGTGAAGGTGCGGTCGATCACATCGTCGAGGTGCGCGGGGAGACGCCCTTCGAGAGCATCGAGGATTTCTGCCTCAGGATCGACCCCAAACAGATCAACCGCCGCGTCTTCGAAAGTCTGATCGCCGCCGGCGCCTTCGATTGCTTCGGTCGCGACCGCGCCGAACTCGTCGGGAGCATCGACCGCATCATGGGTTATGCCCAGCGCGCCCAGGAAAATGCCGTCAGCGGCCAGTCCGACATGTTCGGCTCCGGCGGCGCAAGTGGGCCCGAGCGGATCGCCTTTGCACCCTACACGCCCTGGCTCTCCTCCGAAAAGCTGATGCGCGAATTCCAGGTGCTCGGCTTTTACCTGTCCGCCCATCCGCTCGATGCTTACCGGGATTTGCTCGACAAGCTGCGTGTCCAGAATTTCGCGGATTTCTCGGTCGCGGTGAAGCAGGGCGCATCCGCCGGCCGTCTCGCCGGCACCGTCATCTCCCGCCAGGAGCGCAAGACCCGCACCGGCAACAAGATGGGCATCATCACCTTCTCGGATGCCTCCGGCCAGTACGAAGCCGTACTCTTCTCGGAAGGCCTGAACCAGTACCGTGACCTGCTCGAGCCCGGAAAGTCGCTGGTGCTCACTGTCCAGGCCGAGGAGAGGCCCGAGGGCATCGGCCTGCGGGTCCAGACGGCTCAGTCGCTGGAGGAGCAGTCGATCCGCATGCAGAAGGCGATGCGCGTCTATGTCCGCGATTCCGGCCCCTTGCGCGCCGTTGCAGCGCGTCTGAATGCGAGAGGCGACGGCCTCGTCTCCTTCATTGTCATCAAGGACGAAGGGCAGCGCGAGATCGAGGTCGAACTGACCGAGCGCTTCCGCATCTCACCAGAAATCGCCGCCGCCATGCGCTCGACGCCCGGCGTGCTCGATGTGGAGCTTGTGTAAGGCTCAGACCCGCGGCTTGCTCCGGGTAACCGTGATGAAATCCGTACCATCGCCGGTCTCCGGTCCAAGGCCCGTGTCCTGGATCGTGATCGACGAGCCTTCGCTCAGCATGGTCTCGATGCGGGCGCGCAATTCGTCCGGAATGACGATCCGCGAGAGTGCCGCTTCGGCCGTGAAGATTGCGGGGTCGTCTGCAGGTTCGGTGATGCCTAGCCGCTTTTGGGTGGAGGCGGCCAGGTGGTCGTCCAGCGTCACGCCGCGCCAGTCGGCCTTGCGCTTGAAGCGGTCGACGGCTGTTGCCTCGAGGAAATGCGTGCCGAGCGCCTTTCCCGGCTCCTTGATGTCGATGGCCGCAGAAAAGAGCGGCTGGAACTTTTGCCGGATCATCAACTGACCCATCGGCGGATGGTCTTCGCCGGCCTCGGTATAGAGCGCGGCAAGGAAGGGCTTCGACAGGATCTCGCCATCCTTGGCGACGGCATGTTTTTCCTTGAAGTCCTTGATCGCTGCAATCGTGCGCGTGCCAAGCAAGCCGTCCGGAACGCCGGCGTCGAAACCGAGCTGGTTCAGCAGCCGCTGGACATCCATTGCCACGTCGCGCTGGGTACGGCGGGTGATGAGGATGCGGAGCGGCGGTGGTTCCTCGATCACCAGCTTCGCCTCGGCCCCGCTACGCGGCGGCACGGAATTCATCGCCACTTCCACCGGCTTGAGCGCCGCTTCTACGCGTCCGGGACGCAATTCGACATCCGACAGCAGCCCTCCGTCGTCCACCGGTAGCCTCGGCGTGAAGAGGTTGGCATGGGTCATCGGCCGCGGCGCCAACGGATCATCGGTGATGATCACATGCGCCCCACGCTCGGTCATCTGGAAGAGTGTCTTGGCAAAGCCGTTCGGCAGCCGCACGCATCCATGCGAGGCCGGATGGTTCGGCACCTTCCCCTCGTGCAAAGCGATGCCGGACCAGGTCAACCGCTGCATGAAGGGCATGGGCGCGTTCGAATAGAGATTGGACTCGTGATACTTGCGCTTTTCCAGGATCGAGAAGATGCCCGATGGCGTCGTATGGCCCGGCTTGCCGGTCGAGACCTTCGATGTCGCCACCACCACATCGCCGTCATAGACGGTGAGCGTCTGGTCCGCCTTGGACACATAGATCTGCAGGGGACCGTCTGCGGCAAGCGCCGTGCTGGTCATGAGGGAAAGGCTGAAGGCAAGGACGAAACGCTGGAACATGGTCGACCACTTGAAACGCAAAACTGAACGCTCGAAGTGTATGATGCGATGTTTAAGAAAAGTTTTGTGAAACGGCGGCGCGTGGTGCTGTCACGTCGCTGTGATCAACTGTCCACAGATGTCACATCGAACTTCGAGATCAGAGGCCGGCAGTCGGGCGTGGCCGGAGCTGCGGAGAGGCGACCGCCAGCAGCAGAGCGGCGATCGGCAACGAGAACGCATGGCCGAGATGCTTGAAGCCCAGCGCGCCCACAAGCCCGCCCAGGAAGAACATGCCGACGATCGGCAGAAGGATGGAGAGCTTTCGACCGTCGGCCGCGATCGGTGGGTGGTCGAGAACGCGGGCGAGCGCACGATAAGCGAGCTTGCCAAGCTCGATCCCCATGTCGGTGATCATGCCGGTAAGGTGGGTGGTTCGGATCCGCGCGCCCGATATCTTGGTGATCGTCGCGTTCTGCAAGCCCATCACGAAGCAGAGGAGCACCGCGGTAACCGCAGCGGCGGCAGCAGGGGAAACGACGGCGCCTATCCCCGCAAAGGCAATGAGCAACCCGGATTCGAGCGCCAGCGGATAGGCATATTGCTGTCGCCGCGCATGACGCCGTGCCCAGGTGATCAGGATGGCCGAACAGGCAGCCCCAAGCGTGAAGCTGACCAGCAGCGCAATGCCTGAGCCAACAAGGCCAAAGAGCCCGAGTGCCAGGTTGTCGGCAATCGAGGAGACGATGCCGGTCATATGCGAGGTATAGTGCCCGATGGCCAGGAAGCCGCCGGCATTCATGGCCCCCGCGACAAAGGCGAGGATGGCGCCAAGCATCAGGTCGTTGCGGCCCGTGCGTCGATGGGCCGCCGCAATCCGAAACAGCCGCAGCCGTCCGGTCGGATGGCCCGCACGCCGAGGCTGGTCTTTGTCGATGCCGATGGCTGCATGCGTCACAGGTGGGCCTATCGTTTGGATGGAAAGGTGTAACCCGTCTGCACGGTACCCTTCCCGAACTTGTCGCGCAATTTGTCCATCGCCGCTTCCGCCGCTGCCCGCCGCGTCGCCTGTTCGTCGACGAGATCGGGTGGATCGGCGCGTGCGGGATCCCCGAGGTCACTGACCCCTATCCCGATCAGGCGAAACTTCGTCCCGTCCGTCTCCTTCTCCAGCAGTGCCATGCCCGTCCGGAATATCCGGTCGGCCAGCTGTGTCGGATCATCCAGCCGCCTGTTGCGGGTGCGCTGCTTGAAGTCGGCGGTCTTCAGTTTCAGGACGACAGTCTGCCCGGCAATCTCGTGACGCTTCAGCCGCCAGGCAACCTTTTCGGAAAGGGCGCGCAGATGAACGACGAGATCGTCAAGCCGGTGGATGTCCTCGAAAAAGGTCGTCTCTGCCGACACGCTCTTGGCCGGATCGTTGGGATGCACCGTCCGGTCGTCGATGCCGCGCGCAAGCCGCGCGAGCCGCTGCCCCATCGAGCCGTAGCGGCGCATCAGGTCGGTCTCGTCCATGGTTTGTAGCTGGCCGATGGTGCGGATGCCGTCCGCCTGCAGCGTGGCTGCAAAGGCCTTGCCGACGCCCCAGATCATCGTCACCGGCTTGTCGGCGAGGAAGGAGAGCGCCTCGGCTTCCCCGATCACGGAGAAACCACGCGGTTTCTGCAGGTCGGACGCCACCTTGGCGAGGAACTTGCAGTAGGAAAGCCCCACCGACACGGTGATGCCGACCTCCTGCTCGATACGGCGTGCGAAACGGGCGAGCACCCGGGCGGGTGGATCGTGGTGCAGGAGTTGCGTGCCCTTCAGGTCGAGAAACGCCTCGTCGATGGAGATTGGCTGCACCAACGGCGTCAGTTCCTCCATCATCGCCCGGATCTGTCGCCCCACCCGCACGTATTTCTCCATGTCCGGTTTTATCACCACCGCCTGCGGGCAGGCTTCCAGCGCCTTGAACATCGGCATGGCGGAGCGCACGCCGTGGATGCGCGCAACGTAGCAGGCGGTCGACACCACGCCACGCTTGCCGCCACCGATGATCACGGGCTTATCGATGAGGTCCGGATTGTCCCGTTTCTCGACAGAGGCATAAAAGGCGTCGCAGTCGATATGGGCGATCGACAGATCATGGAGTTCGCCGTGATAGACGAGGCGAGGACTGCCGCAGGATCGGCATCGACGCGCGCCCTCCGCCTGCTCGGTGAGGCAGTCGCGACAGAAGCCGGAATGTGTCAGGTCGGGGCGCGTCATGACAAGAACAAAGGTTGAACATGTCAACCATAGGCCGCGCGCCTGTGCGAGACAAGAGCCTGAACGCAGCCCGCACTCTGCCGGGTTTTTTCAGCTCCCGAAATGATCGTGAAGGAGGGCAGACGCCGCCGGCCAATTCTCGGCCCTGCGAACGGTCTCGCGTGGGTCGGGGGCGAAGCGGAAGATCTCCAGCGGGGGCGGCAGATAGACCAGCAGGCAATCCGGGACATGGTCGCCGACTGAGTGGAGATTGTGGACCATGTCGTCCACGAAGGCGACAGGCAGGGGCCTTGCGGCATGCAGCGCGGCCACCATGGGCCCCTTTGGCTCTTCCGTGGCAAGCATCGGAAAGCTCAGCGTCAATTGGTCGAGAAGCCTGCGTCGCACTTCGGCATGCCGGGGTGGCATCGCGGTCAGAAAGACCAGATCGGCGTGTCGTGCGAGTGCATGGAGGCTGTCCACCGCATCGGCAAATGGCGTCTGCCAGCTCTCCTGGTCGAGAAAGAAGTCGTCGATCAGAGCCTTGACCGCCGGAGCCTCGATGACACTTTGGTCTGCGCCATTGACGATGTTTCCGGTCAGCTTGAACGAGCGCGGCAACAGGTTGTGGCCGCGGCTCTCCAGAAAGGCCTGGAAAGGTGTCGCGAATTGCAACACAACGTCGTCGACGTCGCAGACGATCAGTGGTCGATCGCCCAGGTGGATGTGGTCCAGATCGGCCAACATCAGAAGTCTGCCGAATCGAAACTCGGTCCTGCATAGCGCTGGTGGGCCTCGACCACGGTCTCCGGCTTCGTTTCGGTTGCAGCGCAGAAAGCCATCAGTGTTGGTTCGTGCTGCATCAGGAATTCCAGCATGCCAGCCAGAAAGGCCGGATCGCCGAACGCCTGCCGCAACTGCTGTGGCTGAACGCCGGAGAGGGCAAGGAAGCGCGACAGCATTTCCGGTTCGTTCGCCAGCCAGCCGAGTACGGCGACCGCAGTCGCTTCGGCATCGGCCGGTATATCTCTGTTTTTCATAAAGTCTTTTCCTGTTGCTCTGGCAAATTACCGATTTCGAAACCAAATTGCACTAGCATGCCTCATGACGGAAGAAGCAACTCGCGCCGGGTCGACCATGCCCAGGACACCCTCAGGCGCGGGACAAGGGACCGGGTGAATGCCGAAAAAGGTGATGATTGTCGAAGACAACGAGCTCAACATGAAGCTCTTCCGCGATCTGATCGAGGCGTCCGGCTACGAAACCGTGCAGACCCGCAACGGCATGGAAGCCATGGATCTCGCCAGGCTCCATCGTCCCGATCTGATTCTCATGGACATCCAGCTTCCGGAAGTCTCCGGCCTTGAAGTCACGAAGTGGTTGAAGGATGATCCGGATCTGCATGTGATCCCGGTCATCGCGGTCACGGCCTTCGCGATGAAGGGCGATGAAGAGCGCATTCGGCAGGGCGGTTGCGAGGCCTACGTCTCCAAGCCGATCTCGGTGCCCAAGTTCATCGAGACCATCAAGACCTATCTCGGAGACGCGTGAGGATTAAGTACCATGACTGCGCGCATTCTGGTCGTCGATGATATTCCCGCCAATGTGAAGCTGCTCGAGGCGCGGCTGATGGCGGAGTATTTCGACGTGCTGACGGCGAGCAACGGTCGCGACGCCCTCGACATCTGCGACCGGACACAGGTCGATGTGATCCTCCTCGACATCATGATGCCGGATATGGATGGCTTTGAGGTTTGCGAGCGGCTCAAATCCAATCCTCGAACCGCCGACATCCCAGTGGTCATGGTGACGGCCCTCGACCAGCCGTCTGACCGCGTCAGGGGCCTCAAGGCCGGCGCGGACGACTTCCTGACCAAGCCGGTCAACGATCTGCAGCTGATTTCCCGCGTCAAGAGCCTTGTGCGCCTGAAGACACTGACCGACGAACTGCGCATTCGTCACTATTCGACCCGCCAGGCTGGCATCGACGACATGCTGCGGCTTCAGGACGGTCGGCTGGAGGAGCAGGCGCAGGTCCTGCTCGTCGACAGCCGCGGCGCCTCCCAGGAGAGGATCATCAAGGCGCTGAAGCCGATCGCCGAAGTTTCGGCCATGTCGGATCCGCAGGCGGCGGTGTTCGAAGCCGCCGAGAATGGCTTTGATCTGGTTATCGTCAACTGCAACCTGGATGACTACGATCCGCTTCGCTTGTGCTCGCAGATCCGCTCACTTGAGCGGACCCGGTTCATTCCCATCCTCCTGATCACCGAGCAGGGCGACGAGCAGATGATCATCCGCGCTCTCGACCTCGGCGTGAACGACTATATCGTCCGCCCGCTCGATCCCAATGAATTGGTGGCGCGTGCGCTCACCCAGGTCCGCCGCAAGCGCTACAATGACCGCCTGCGCCACAGCGTGCGCCAGACGATCGAACTTGCGGTCACGGATGGCCTGACAGGTCTCCACAATCGCCGCTACCTGGACACCCATCTGCGGACGCTGTTTGCCCGCGCCAAGGTGCGCGGTCGTCCGTTGACGATCTGCATCACCGACATCGACCGTTTCAAGCAGGTCAACGACGTCTATGGCCACGATGCAGGCGACGAGGTGCTGAAGGAGTTTGCCGGGCGCATCCGTTCCACCGTGCGTGGGGCCGATCTCGCTTGTCGCTTCGGTGGCGAGGAATTCGTCGTGGTAATGCCGGACACCCCGGCCGAGGTCGCCGCCACCGTCGCCGAGCGGCTGCGCGGCATGATCGAAGCCAGACCGTTCCAGCTGCGTTCGGGGGAGACTCCGCTGATGCTGACGGCATCCATGGGCATTGCCACGCTGGTGCCGGGCGTCGATACGCCCGAGCAGCTTCTGAAGCAGGCGGATCGTGCTCTGTACGAAGCCAAGAATTCGGGCCGCAACAGAGTTGTCGCCGCAGCTGCCTGAGCATAGCTGGCTGCGAGCGATATGTTCTCGCCGTTTCTGACCGAAGTCAGCAAAGATGTTCACAGGTTTGTTCAATGCCGTCACGCTGTGCAGCGTTGCAGATCCTGCTGCCTTTTTGGGCAGTTACAAAGCGACTTATCGGCTGGGTGCAGAATAGTCTTTGTGTGTAAGCCGCGCATTCTGGATGCCGCGTTGCGCAATTGTGCTTATCCGGATTTGTATTTAACGGAATATTAGCATCATCTTCGATCGGAACACCTGCTCCAGATACGGGGCGCTCTGTGTGGTCTGGGAATTAAACTTGAAAACAACAGCCATAGACTAGCGGTATCCTCAAGATTCAATGTGTGTAGAACTGACTATTGGGTCCGAACACCAAGTTCATCTCGGTCTAATTTAACCATAATCGGATGTCGAATCGCTGGTCGGTTAATAAACTGTTGATTTCTGTCTCTATTTGAGAGAACTTCACGCCATCGGACAAGACCTCTTCAGGAGGTCGCAGATACCCCATGATGCTCAGGTCCGCCGCATCTCCTGGGTCGTGGGGTCGGTCGGTTGGTATGCAACGACAAAAGCGGTTCCTCGTGCCGTGTTTGCATGCCGACCGGCCCCCTATTGTAAAGACACCGGTTTCCGCGAGGAGGCCGGTGTTTTTCGTTTTGCGGCAGGGAGCGGCTGCACGCCGCAGTGACAATCTGCAAAATGAAAAAGGCGCGTCGCCGGAAGCGACACGCCTTTTTGAAAAGCCTTCGATCAAGTCTTACTTGATCTTGGTTTCCTTGAACTCGACATGCTTCTTAGCAACCGGGTCGTACTTGGTCTTCGTCATCTTGTCCGTCATCGTACGGCTGTTCTTCGTGGTCACGTAGAAGAAACCCGTGTCGGCCGTCGACAGAAGCTTGATCTTGATGGTTGTAGCCTTGGCCATGGTCGTCCTGCCTCTAATAAACGAAGCCGTGGACAACCGAACGAGGTCCACGGCAAATCTGGCGCGAAACTACAAATCGCGCCCGAAAAGTCAAGTGCGTTTCGGGTTAAAAAGCATGCGTCCCAGGGAAAGCACGACATAGAGGGCAAAGAAGCCCGCTATTGCCCAGGCAAAACCGTCATTGCCGGTGAGATCGATGGCGGCACCGATTGCCTGTGGACCGGCCACGGTTCCTACTGCATAGCAGAAGATGAAGGCGGCATTGGCCGCCGCGAGATCCGCGCCGGTGAGTCGCGAGCCAAGATGGCTCAAGCCGACCGTGTAGAGGCCCGACACGCAACCGCCCCAGAACAGCAGCACGACCGCCATGAGTTGCCAGTGGCCAGAGAGCCAGGGTAGGGCAAGGGATCCGGCAAGGCCGACCACCGCCAGTACGGAGAGAAGCTGCCGGCGGTCACGCATGCGGTCTGAGAGGAGCCCGAGCGGGATCTGGAACACCATGTTGCCTATCCCCATCACCGTCAGCAGGAGAGCGGCCTGCGTCTCCGTAAAGCCGCTCCGCGTCGCATAGATCGGGAAGAGCGACAGTCCACCCGCCTCGACCGCCCCGAAGACGAAGACGGCCACCGTGGCTGTGGGCACCAGGAAGATATAGCGGAAGAAATGCATCTCCGACTTCTCGCCCAGCACCGGGCTTTCGTCGCGCGCGATATAGATCGGGATAGCGGCTGCCAGGATCGCCACCGCGCCGACCGCGAAGGGCAGGATACCGTCGCTGCCGAGCACCGAGAACAGCAGGGGGCCGCAGGCAAAGCCGACGGCGAGCATGGTCGCGTAGATGCCCATCACCAGACCGCGTTTGCGGGATGGCGCGGCGGCATTGATCCAGAACTCTGACAGGATGAACAAGGTGGTCGTCGCGCCATGGAACACGATCCGCAGCGGGAACCACATCCAGAACTCGGTGGCATAGTAGAAGCCTATGGCACTGATGGCGGACAGCAGCACCGCCCACAGCATGGTCGGCACCACGCCCAGCTTGTGGGCGAGTTTGGTCGTGACCGGAGCGGCTGCCATGGCGGCGATGCCGGCCATGGCCGAATTCAGACCGATGAGGGTCGACGAGATGCCGCGCTTCTCGAGGATGATGCTCAGCAGTGGCAGTCCCAGTCCGATGGCGATGCCGACCGCGGAAATGGATGCGATGGCGGCAACCAGCGAGGGCCAGTGGATTTCCTCGCGATGGCCATTCAGGCCTCCATTCACCTCAGACATCGGACACCCGGTCGTTCATGTCGCGGTCCTGCATGCGCGGCTTGCGCAACAGATCGAGTGTCGAAATCTGTGAGGGCATCGGCGCTTACTGGCTCCCGGGCGTCGTCGATTGGCGCGGCATGTTCAGACTGGAAATCATACGCCTGTCAAGCGCCCCGCGTCTCTTCTCGCGAATCACGACGGATCCATTTTCGGATTCCTATCGTCAGACCGCCACAGGCACATGACGGAGCGGTGACTAGTCGCGTGCGTCACCGAGCGGTTGCGGTGCATCCTCGCTGCCGTCGAAACCATGCATGCGCAGCGCCCACTGGAGCCCCACGACACCGCCCTTGATCGGTTGCAGGCACAGCAGCGAGGTCACCACGCCGATCGGCGCCCATATGGCAAAATGCACCCAGGCCGGCAGGACGAAAACCAGATCGGTTGCCATGAAGCCGCCGACAAGCACATGTCCGAGGATCAGGATGACGAGATAGGCGGGCAGATCGTCCGCACGATGATGATGGTAGTCCTCGCCGCACGCGGCGCAGTTGTCGACCACCTTGAGATAGCTGCGGAACAGCTTGCCCGAGCCGCAGGCCGGACACTGGTTCAGCATGCCGCGCTTGATCGAGCGACCGAGCGGCCGATCGGCCTTCTCGTCGGCACCAAACTGCATCGTCACATTGGTCTGGTTGGCGGTCATGTCTGCCTCCGGGGCGAAAGTGTCAACGTCGCGAGCGCGGCGGGCGTGTGCCCGGCTGTTTCTGGCCGCGTCGCCCTGCCTTGTGGAACGACCGCGTGCCGGCCGGCATTTTCCGCCCTTCGCTCAGCATCTCGAAGCGCAGCGCGCCGGCAAGCGGTACGGCCTCCACCAATCGGACCTCGACGGTGTCGCCGAGCTGATAGCCGAGCCCGGACTTCTCGCCCGTCAGGGCCTGATGCGCTTCGTCGTAGATATAGTAGTCGCGACCCAGTGTGGAAACCGGGATAAAGCCATCTGCGCCAAATTGCGGCAGGGCGACGAACAGACCGGACTTCGTCACGCCCCGGATCTGCCCCTCGAACTCATCGCCAATACGCCCGGCAAGGTGATGCGCGATCAGCCGGTTGACGGTGTCGCGCTCGGCGGCCATCGCCCGGCGCTCAAAGGTCGAGATCTCGGCGGAAATGTCCTCGAGGCTCGCTTCCTCGTCTGGCGTGATCCCGCCTTCGCCCAGGCCCAGCGAGCCGACCAGCGCCCGATGCACGATGAGGTCGGCATATCGGCGGATCGGCGAGGTGAAATGCGCGTATGTCATCAGGTTGAGGCCGAAATGGCCGATATTGTCGGGACTGTAGACCGCCTGGCTCTGGCTGCGCAGCACCATCTCGTTGACGATGGTCTGGTGCGGTGTGTCCTGCGCCTTGGCCAGAATACCGTTGAACGAGTTGGACCGCATGTTGCCGCCCTTGACCAGCGACATGCCAAGCGTTGCGAGAAACTCCCGCAGCACTTCCTGCTTGGCGAGCGCCGGCGCATCGTGGATGCGGTAGATCAGCGCCTGGCGCTTTTTCTCCAGCGTCTCGGCAGCCGCAACGTTGGCCTGGATCATCATCTCCTCGATCAGCTTGTGCGCATCGAGGCGTTCGGGAACATGCACCCGATCGACTGTGCCGTCTTCCTTGAGGATGATCTTGCGCTCGGGCATGTCTAGCTCGAGCGGCTGGCGCCGGTCACGACCGCGCTTCATCACGGCATAGGCATGCCACAGCGGCTTCAGGATCGACTCCAGCAGCGGGCCGGTCTTCTCGTCGGTCTTGCCGTCGATCGCCGCCTGAGCCTGCTGGTAGGAGAGCTTGGCCGCACTCTTCATCATGATGCGGTGGAAGGTGTGGCTCGCCTTGCGGCCTTCATGCGAGAAGACCATGCGCACGGCAAGCGCCGGCCGGTCGACGCCCTCGCGCAGCGAGCAGAGATCGTTCGAGATCCGTTCGGGAAGCATAGGCACGACCCGGTCCGGGAAGTAGACGGAATTGCCGCGCTTCAGCGCCTCGCGATCCAGCGCCGATTTTGGCCGGATGTAGTAGGAGACGTCGGCGATCGCCACCGTGACGATCACGCCGTCAGGATTGTCGGGCGAGGTGTCGAGTTCGGCATAGACGGCGTCGTCATGGTCCTTGGCATCATGCGGGTCGATGGTGATAAGCGGCAGGTTCCGCCAGTCTTCCCGATGCGACATGGACGCGGGCTTGGCTTCCTCTGCCTCTGAGATCACCGATTGCGGGAAAATATGCGGGATGCCATGCGCGTGGATGGCGATCATCGAGATCGCCTTTTCCGAAGCGACCGATCCGACAACGTTGAGCACCTTGGCCCGCGTCAGGCCGAAACGGCTGGCACGCGCGACTTCCACCTCGACCAGATCACCATCCTTGGCCTCGCCGATATCGGTCGCGTCGATCTGCATTTCCTCGCCGCGCCGGTCGATCGGCATCAGGCGTGCGCCACCGTCAGGCATCATCCGCACCACGCCCATGACTGCGCCGACATGCCGGTCAAGGATCTTGATCACGCGGGCGGTATAGGCGGGGCCGGAGCGATCCTTGTTGGCGAAGATTTTGGCCAGCACCCGGTCGCCCAGGCCGCCAACCGGCGTCTTGCCCTTCGAGCGATCGGAACTCGACTGGCGGATCAACACGGCGGGGGCTGCTCCGGCCTCATCCGGCCATTCGGCAGGGCGACCGATCAACTCGCCATCCTTGTCGCGTGTGGTGATGTCGAGCACGGTGACCGGGGGCAGGGCACCCGGTCGTGTCAGCGACTTGCGGCTCTTCTGCACGAGCCCGTCGTTTTCGAGATCCTTCAGCGCCTGCTTCAGCTCCACCCGCTGCTCGCCCTTGAGGCCAAAGGCCTTGGCGATCTCGCGCTTCGAGGCGCGGTCGGGATTGTCGGTGATGAACTGCATCAAGACTTCGCGCGGCGGTACCTCCCCGTGGATCAGGGCCGTGGGGTTTTCACTCCGGGCCTTGGCCGCGCCTTCCGCACGCCGGCTCTTGCGGTTGCCGGAGCCGGGGGAGCGGGAGGTGTCGCGCGTAAATTTGCTCAAGTCGCACTCTTCTTCGTTGTCTTGGCCTTCGAAGCGGCCTTGGCCGGAGCCTTCTTGGCAGCAGTCGCCTTCGGTTTCGCGGCTGCCTTCTTCGGCTTTGCCGTATCACCGTCTTCCGACTTTGCCTTGGCTGCCTTGGCCGGGGCCTTCTTCGCCTTGGCCTTGCCGCCGCCATCCTTGGCCGCGCGCTCGGCGATCAGCGCAAGCGCTTCCTCGACGGTAATCGCCTGCGGATCCTTACCCTTCGGCAGCGTCGCGTTGACCTTACCCCAATTGACATAGGGGCCGAAACGGCCGTCACGAACGGTCATCGCGCCACCATCGGGATGGTCGCCAAGTTCCTTGAGAGCCACCGCTGCCGTGCGGCCACGGCCACCCGGATTGGCTTTCTTTTCGGCAAGCACGGTGACGGCGCGGTTGAGACCGATCGAGAGAACATCCTCGATGCCTTCGAGATTGGCATAGGTGCCGTCATGCAGGACGAAAGGCCCGTAGCGCCCCAGACCGGCCGAGATCATCTTGCCGGTTTCCGGATGCGCACCGACATCGCGCGGCAGCGACAGCAGCGAAATCGCTTTTTCGAAATCGATGTCAGCGGGCGCCCAGCCCTTCGGCAGCGAGGAGCGTTTCGCTTCCTTGCCGTCGCCGCGCTGGACGTATGGGCCGAAGCGGCCCGACCGCAGCGTGATCTCTTCCTCGGTCACCGGATCCTTGCCCAGTGCCCGCGGCTCGTTGCTGCCATTGGCCTCGGCTTCGGCACCACCTTCGGAGGAGAGCTGCCGCGTGAAGTTACATTCCGGATAGTTCGAGCAGCCGACAAAGGCACCGTATTTGCCGAGCTTGAGCGACAGATTGCCCGTTCCGCAGACCTGGCAGATGCGCGGATCAGACCCGTCTTCGCGCTTCGGGAAGACAAGCGGTGCCAGCGCCTCGTTCAGCGCGTCGAGCACGTTGGTGACGCGCAGTTCCTTGGTGTCTTCGATCTGTGCGAAGAAGTCCTGCCAGAAGGCGCGCAACACGTCCTTCCAGTTCAATTCACCAGCGGAGATCTTGTCGAGCTTCTCTTCCAGATCGGCGGTGAAGTCGTATTCGACATATTTGGTGAAGAAGTTTTCGAGGAAGGCCGTGACAAGCCTGCCCTTCGAATGCGGGATCAGCTTGCGCTTGTCCATGATGACATATTCGCGGTCGCTGAGTGTCTTCAGCGTCGCGGCATAGGTCGAGGGACGACCGATGCCAAGCTCTTCCATCTTCTTGATCAGTGAGGCTTCCGAATAACGCGGCGGCGGCTCGGTGAAATGCTGGCTGGAATTGATCTTGTTCTTGGCCAATGCCTCGCGAGCGTTGATCTCCGGCAGGCGGCCATCCTCGTCATCGCCGTCCTCCGCCGGTTCGCCCTCTTCGCGCTGATCGGTATAGGCGGCAATGAAGCCATCGAAGCGGATAACGGAGCCGACGGCACGCAGGCCTGCCTTGTCACCCTTGTTGTCAGCCAGGATCTCGACCGTCGTACGCTCGATTTCGGCAGACGCCATCTGGCTGGCGATACCGCGCTTCCAGATCAGGTCATAGAGACGCAGCTGGTCGCCATCGAGGAAGCGGCGGACCTTGTCCGGCGAACGGTTGAAGTCCGTCGGACGGATCGCTTCGTGGGCTTCCTGGGCGTTCTTCGCCTTGGTCGAATAGATGCGTGCCTTTTCCGGCACGTAGCGCGGACCGAACTGATCGAGAACAGCCGAACGCGCAGCCTCGATCGCTTCCGGCGCCATCTGCACGCCGTCGGTACGCATATAGGTGATCAGACCGACGGTCTCGCCGCCAATGTCGATACCCTCATAGAGCTTTTGTGCCACCTGCATGGTGCGCGATGCCGAGAAGCCGAGCTTCGAGGATGCTGCCTGCTGTAGGGTGGAGGTGGTGAAGGGCGGGCCCGGATTGCGCTTGACCGGCTTTGCCTCGACGCTGTCGACAGCAAAGGCCGCACCCTCGAGCAGGGCCTTGATGCCGGCTGCCTGATCACCATTGGTGACCGAGTTGCGCTGCATGCGCTTGCCCTGGTGCGAAACGAGCTTCGCCTCGAATTCGTCACCACGCGGCGTCTTCAGGAGCGCGGAGATGTTCCAGTATTCCTCAGCAACAAAGCGTTCGATCTCGGTCTCGCGGTCGCAGACGAGGCGCAGCGCCACCGACTGAACACGACCGGCCGAGCGAGCGCCGGGAAGCTTGCGCCAGAGAACCGGCGAGAGATTGAAGCCGACGAGATAGTCGAGCGCACGGCGCGCCAGATAAGCGTCGACCAGCGGTGTGTCGATATCACGCGGGTTGGCCATGGCATCGAGCACGGCCTTCTTGGTGATCGCGTTGAAGACGACGCGCTTCACCGGCTTGTCGCCGATCACGCGCTTTTTCTTCAGGAGATCGAGCACATGCCAGGAAATGGCTTCCCCTTCGCGATCCGGGTCGGTCGCGAGGAACAGGCCGTCAGAGGACTTCACCGCATCGGCAATGTCCTTCATCCGCTTCTGCGAGGCCGCGTCGACCTCCCATAACATCTCGAAATCCTGGTCCGGAAGAACGGAGCCATCCTTGGCCGGCAGATCGCGCACATGGCCGAACGAGGCGAGCACCTTGTATCCGGGACCCAGATACTTGTTGATCGTCTTGGCCTTGGCCGGGGATTCTACGACTACGACGTTCATTGGACAGATGTACCTTCAACGCATCCGATCCGCGGCACCGCACCACAGTCTTCGGAACACGGTTTTCCGACATGGAGGGCGAAACGCCTGCGGTCAAGAGGCTTGGCCCATTTTCCGAGGCTGCACGTCGATGCAACCAAAAGAAGATATTCGGTAGATTGCAATCTAAGATAAATGATTTATTGTGTTTCCAGTCGAAATGGAGAGCTGCGGTTGTGGTCACTCCATCAGTTGTGAGCGGGAACCATGGCACGTGAGACAGTCGAATTGAGTGATCGCGCTAACCGCACCATGGAGAACGTCGCCTATATTCGGCAGATGCTGGCCGAGTTGCGGGCCGTCGCCGAAGGCGAGGGGGCGGAGATGCTGTGCTATCTGATTGAGATGGCCTATGTCGAGGCCGGTGATGTCCTCGCGGGGCGACGTGCCCTGTCAATCCATCATGCTGAGGGACACAAATCCCCCCGCATGCCGCTCTAACCGTCCGGCGATATCGAGTTCGAGGAGAACGAGGTAGACCGTCGAAGGTGAGAGACCGGTATGTCGGATGATATCGTCGATTTCCACGGGCGTCGGCCCGAGCGCCTGTATGATCGTCAGCCGTTCGTCGTCTTTTGGCGGTGGAGAGAGGGGCCGCCCCTCCGGATGCTCGTAATCGGGTTCGTCCGCTTCCGTTTGCGTGAAGAGATCGACTTCCGAGATCGGCGCCAAAGCCTGCAGCACGTCCTGCGGCTTGGTCGTCACCGTCGCCCCGTCCTTCAGCAGTCCATTCGTGCCCTCGCAGCGCGGGTCCAGCGGTGAGCCGGGTACGGCAAAGACCAGCCGTCCGAACTCGCCTGCCAGCCGAGCGGTGATCAGCGATCCGGAGCGAGCTGCAGCCTCGATGACCACCACGCCGAGTGAAATGCCTGCGATCAGGCGGTTGCGCCGTGGGAAGTCCCGGGCGCGAGGCTCCCAGCCGAACGGCATTTCCGAGATGGCAAGGCCATGTCCGCCGCAGATCTGGTCGAGCAGGTCGAAATTCTCGGGTGGATAGGGCTGGTCGAGGCCGCCGGCCATCGCCGCGATCGTGCCCGTCTCAAGGCTCGCACGATGGGCGGCCGCATCGATGCCGCGTGCCAGTCCCGAGACAATCGCATAGCCGGCCTGCCCGATTTCGCGCGCCATCATCGCGGCGAACTTCGTGCCACTGATCGAGGCATTGCGAGAGCCGACTATGCCGACACAGGGAAGGGTGGCTGTCGACAGGTCGCCCTTGGCAGAGATGAGCGGCGGTGCTGCATCGATCTGCCGCAGGGCCGGCGGATAGTCGGGCTCGCCGATGCCGATGAAGCGTGCGCCGAAGCGATGCGCTGTCTCGATCTCGCGCTCGGCCTCGACAACGGTCGCAATGCGGATGCTGCGGGTGGAGCCACCTCTGCGGGAGAGCTCCGGAAGTGCCTCCAGCGCAGCCTCGGCCGAGCCGAAATGATTTATCAGGTCCCGGAAGGTGGCCGGGCCGACATTGTCGCTGCGGATCAGCCTCAGCCAGGCGATCCTCTGGCGGTCCGTCAGCGCAATCCCTTTACGTCTTGCGCTGCCTGGACCCATGGCTCTCCTCTAGCCCTTTTTGCCGATCTTGCTCTCGGTTCCCGCGATCAGCCGCTCGATATTCTGTTTGTGGCGCCAGTAGGTGATAACCGTCATGACGGCCGTCACGATCGCGGCCTCTTCAAGCCCGAGTATCCACAATGCAACCGGAATGACAAGTGTGGCGATGAGCGCGGACAACGAAGAGTAGCGAGAGAGGAAGGCGAAGGAGAGCCAGACAATTGCGAAGACCAGCACCATAATCGGCTCGACACCCAGCAGCATGCCGATGTAGGTCGCGACGCCCTTGCCGCCCTTGAAGCCAAGCCAGACCGGGAAGAGATGGCCGATAAAGGCGGCGAAGCCGCCGACCAGCGCGGCATCGCCGCCGAAAACCCGATCCGCGATAACGGCTGCTGCCGTCGCCTTCAGCGCGTCAAGCAGAAGCGTCGCCGCCGCCAGCTTCTTGTTGCCAGTGCGCAGCACGTTGGTCGCGCCGATATTGCCCGAACCGATCGAGCGCAGGTCCCCGAGGCCGGCCATCTTGGTCAGAACCAGGCCGAAGGGGATCGAGCCGAGCAGATAGCCGAACAGGCTCACGATCGCGATCATCTGCCAGTCGAACAAGACGAAGTTGATATCGGACATCTCTATCCCCTCAGAGCGTATGGACACATTGGCCGGCGACATAGGTCGCAACGGCCCGGCCCGAGAAGCGGGCATCTTCGAATGGCGTGTTCTTGGAGCGCGCAAGCAGGCTGTCGCGCGAGACCAGCCACGGTTCATCGAGATCGATGAGCGCGATGTCTCCCGGGGCGCCCGGCTTCAGAGTGCCACCTGGCAAGCCGAAGATTTCGGCCGGCCGCGTCGACATGGCATCGATCAGCCGTATCAGCGGCACATGACCTGCGTGATGCAGGCGAAGCGCTGCCGACAGCATGGTCTCGAGCCCGATTGCCCCATCGGCCGCCTCGCCGAAGGGCAGCCGCTTGGTGTCGACATCCTGCGGATCATGCGAGGAGACGATAATGTCGATCTGCCCCTTGGCCAGCGCATCGACCATTGCCATGCGATCGTCTTCCGAGCGCAGCGGCGGATAGAGCTTGAAGAAGGTCCGGTATTCGCCGATGTCGTTTTCGTTCAGGCTCAGGTGATTGATCGAGATGCCGCAGGTGACCTTGGCGCCACGCTTGCGTGCCACCTCGATCGCCTCGACCGATTCCGGCACCGAGATCTGCGAGGCGTGATACTTGGCCCGCGTCAGCGCCGCGATCCTGAGGTCACGCTCCAGCGGAATGATCTCGGTTTCGCGCGGGATTCCGCCGAGCCCGAGCCAGCTTGCCAGCAGCCCTTCGTTCATCACGCCATTGGCGGCGAGATACTTTTCCCGCGTTTCGAGCGCGATGACAGCATCGAATTCGCGCGCGTAAGTCATCGCACGGCGCAAAACCTGCGTGTCGTTCAGCCCGTAGCGGCCATTGGTGAAGGCAACCGCACCGGCCTGCTGCAACAGACCCATCTCGGTCATCTCGGCGCTGGTCATGCCCTTGGTCAGAGCCGCTGCCGGATAGACATTGACGCTGGCCGTATCACGGGCGGTCTTCTTCACAAATTCGACAAGCGCGATGTCGTCGATAACGGGATCTGTCTCCGGCATCATGATGAACGATGTGATGCCGCCGGCCGCTGCCGCACGGCTTGCCGATGCGATCGTCTCGCGATGTTCGGAACCCGGTTCGCCGACGAAGACGCGGGCATCGACGAGACCCGGAACGGCGGTGAGGCCTCGGGCATCGCGGATTTCGGCGCCCTCGGGCGCGCCCTGGTTCTGCGCATCGGCACCTGCGGCGACAATCAGGCCGTCATCGCCGACGATGATGGTGCCGACTTCATCGAGCGTGCGCGAGGGATCGACGATCCGGACATTCTTCAGGACAAGCGGCTTTCTCATGCGCCCATTCCCTCCGAACGCGGACCCTGGTTCTGCGACACGAGAAGCGTTTCCATGACGGCCATGCGAACCGCGACCCCCATCTCGACCTGGCTCTCGATGACGCTCTGCGGACCGTCGGCGACTTCCGAAGCGATCTCGACGCCCCGGTTCATCGGTCCCGGATGCATCACGAGCGCATCCTCTTTGGCGACCTTCAGCTTTTCAGCATCGAGGCCGTAGAAGTGGAAATATTCGCGCACCGACGGCACGAAGGAGCCGGACATGCGCTCGCGCTGCAGGCGCAGCATCATGACGACGTCAGCATCCTTCAGGCCTTCCTTCATGTCATGGAAGACCTCGCAGCCCATGTCGGCGATCCCGGCGGGCAGCAGCGTCGCAGGTGCGACGACGCGGACGCGGGCGCCCATGGCGTTGAGCAGCAGGATGTTGGACCGTGCCACGCGCGAATGCAGCACGTCACCGCAGATCGCCACGATGATGCGGGACAGCTTGCCCTTGGCACGGCGGATGGTGAGCGCGTCGAGCAGTGCCTGGGTCGGATGCTCGTGCTGTCCGTCACCGGCATTGACCACCGAGCAGGCGACCTTCTGGGCGAGCAGCGCTGCAGCCCCCGCCGAGGAGTGGCGCACCACAAGCACGTCTGGCCGCATGGCGTTCAGCGTCATGGCCGTGTCGATCAGCGTTTCGCCCTTTTTGACAGACGAGTTGCCGACCGACATGTTCATCACGTCGGCGCCAAGGCGTTTGCCTGCGAGCTCGAACGAGGCTTGCGTCCGCGTCGAGGCTTCGAAGAAGAGGTTGATCTGGGTGAGGCCCCTCAGCGTCGAAGTCTTCTTCTCGCGCTGGCGGCTGATTTTGACGGCTTCGTCTGCCTTGTCGAGAAGGAACGTGATGTCCTGCTCGGTAAGGCCCTTGATGCCGATGAGATGGCGATGGGGAAAGAAGACCATGGACGTCCTCCTGAGATGTCACGCGGTCTATAAAGTGTGGGATCGGGCCGGGCAAGCACATGCTAGGTGGATTGACGCACGGTCCCCATGTAATAGAGCGAACAGAAGGTAGGGAACACCGGCGCCTTGATGCGCCCTGGATGCTCCGACCGCAGTGGAATTATGAAGGCGAAGCGTTGGCGGGCCCAGCGCGCGCCTTCTCATGAGATCGGCAGGATTGATGAACCGGACGGAAGAAAAACTCGCAGCGCTGAACCAGCCCAAGCCTTGGTCCGGCATCAATGCCTACCGGTCCGATCCGCTGCTCGTCGACCTGACATCCTCGCTGGCGCGCCCGCTGCGCGAGGAATACGACGTCATCGGCAAATATGTGACCTCGCCGGAAGCGCAGGAACTGGCGCGCATGGCGAATGCCAGCCCGCCGCAGCTCAGAACCCATGGCGTGCGCGGCGAACGTCTCGACGTCGTCGAATTCCACCCCGCCTGGCATGCCCTGATGCGCCGCTCGATGGCGTCAGGCCTGCATTCCTCCGTCTGGGAAAATGCACCGGAAGCCCGTGGCCACGAACACAAGGCCCGCGCCGTCCGTTTTTTCCTCACCGCCCAGCTCGAATCGGGACATCTCTGCCCGCTCACCATGACCAGTGCCTCGGTCGCAGCGCTTGTTGCGTCGCCGGCTGTCCAGAAGGAATGGACGCCCCGCATCCTGTCGCGCAAATACGACAGCAGCAACAAGCCGCCGATGCAGAAGAGTGCCGTCAACATCGGCATGGGCATGACCGAGAAGCAGGGTGGCACGGATGTCCGCGCCAACACCACGACTGGCGAGCGGGTGGGCGAGGGGATCTATCGCCTCTCCGGCCACAAGTGGTTCATGTCCGCCCCGATGAGCGACGCCTTTGTCATGCTCGCCCAGACAAAGGATGGCATGGGCTGCTTCCTCGTGCCGCGCCTTCTGGAAGATGGTTCCGCCAACGGGCTGGAATTCCAGCGCCTCAAGGACAAGCTCGGCAACCGCTCAAACGCCTCTTCCGAAGTGGAGTTCTCCGAAACCTTCGGCTTCCTCCTCGGCACACCGGGCGACGGCGTCCGCACCATCCTCGACATGGTGACGTTGACGCGCCTCGACTGCGCGCTCTCCTCTGCCGGCATGATGCGCGCCTCCATGGCCGAGGCCATACACCACGTCCGCGGCCGCATGGTGTTCGGCAAGAACCTCATCGACCAGCCGATGATGACCCGCGTCCTGGCCGACATGGCGCTCGATGTTGCCGCAGCAACCGCACTTGCCTTCCGCTTGGCCGACAGCTTCGACAAGGCACGTGAAAACCCTGTCGATGCAGCCTATGCCCGCGTCATGACGCCGGTCGCCAAATACTGGATCTGCAAGATCGCACCCGGCCTCATCTATGAAGCAATGGAATGCATCGGCGGCAGTGGTTATGTCGAGGAACGCCCGATTGCCCGGCATTATCGCGAAGCCCCGGTCAACGCGATCTGGGAAGGCTCCGGCAATGTCATGGCGCTGGATGTCCTGCGCGTACTCAGCCGCGGCAAGGATCTCTTCGAAACGCTCTTCGCCGGCCTTGAGCGCGATCTCGGTCCCTCCGGCAAGAAAACCGTGGAAGTCCTGCGCGCCGCAACGGCGCTTGCCGAACGTGACGAGGCCGCCGGCCGTCTGCTGATCGAGCAACTGGCGCTCGCGGCCGGTGCCGCAGAGCTTTACCGACTGGGCGCCGGCAAGATCGCCGATGCCTTCCTCGAATCACGGCTGGCCGGTGGCTGGCGCCATACCTATGGCGTGCTCGATGCGCGCTTCGATTCCCGCTACGTGCTCGACCTTCTCTATCCGCCCGCCAGCTGAGCGGCGAGATAGAGCACGACGGGAATCGTGAAGAAGGCAGCGACCGTCTGAACGGTGGCCGCTGCCGCATAGAGATCGGCATCGCCGCCCATCTGCTTGGCGAGCACATAGCCGTTCATCGCCGTGGGGACGGCAGCCCCCAGCGCAATCATTACGACGATCTCGCCTGAGAGCCCGAAGGCAAGGGCGATCGCCACCGCGACCACCGGAAAGACGATCAGCTTGAGCACGACCGTCATCAACACGCTCGGCTGAGGTTTCAGGGCATCCGCGACCCTCAGCCCGGCGCCGACCGTCACGAGACCTAGACCGAGAGAAGCGCTGGCAATCAGGTCGACCGCCGTCATGACGGGTGCATAGATCGAAATCCCCGCAAAATTCACGAATACACCCAGCAAGGCGCCGATGATGATCGGGTTGGTGACGATCCTGAGGACGAAGGTCTTCAGGCCCCGACTCTCGCCGGAGAACCAGACCATCACCCCGACATTGATGAGGTTCAGCGGCACGATGATCGAAGCCATGATGATGGCGATGACGGACAGGCCCGTTTGTCCCGTCAACTTCTCCGCAATGGCGAGCGCCATGAAGCCATTCCAGCGCGTCGAGGTCTGGAAGACGGAGGTGTAGGACGACCCGCCCATGCCGCGCGCCCTGAGCAGCGGCCAGATAACAATAACCAGTGCGGTCATGACCCCGACTGCCAGCAGGGACACCAGGCCGACGCTGCCACTGTCCAGGGACGAAAAGTCGGTGGTAGCAAGCGTCTGGAACAGCAGCGCCGGGAAGAGGATAAAATAGCCGAATTGCTCAAGGCCACCCCAGAAACTCTCGTTGATGAGAGAGGTGCGTTTGAGCGCCACGCCGAGAATCACGAGCAGGAAGATCGGCAGGATGCTTTCGAAGATGATCAGCATGGCGGGTCCAGTGTGGCGGGCAGGGGAGGGGTAGACCCGTAAAACCGCGCATTCAATCGAAATTCGTGTCCCGGCGACATTTTCAGCCAAGTGGCTGAAACTGCTCATCCACAGGTGCCGTTAACCTTAACAAAGGGTTTACGTTGCGTGTTCGTGTCGAACAGGTCACCTTTTGCACGGGACAGACGTTAAAGGGCAGAGTGGTGACGGACGCTGTTTTTGCACGGTCGGTAGCGACCATCATGATGATGGTGTTTTTCTCGGGGTTGGCGCTCGATATCGCCATCCCTGCGACCATGTTGACGGCGATGGCATCACTGAAATGGCTGGTGGAAAACTGGCCGGCGGCAAATGATTTGTCGTTCGATCAAAAGGCGGAAACGGCATGAAGACACTTCTGCTCTTGTGGGCTTTGCCCATCACGATCTTGGGCGCCTGGTACGGTCTGTCCTACTACGACATGAGCTTCGGCATCTTCATGCTGACGCGCGACGCTCACGACTTGGTCTTCCAGGTCTATGGCAATGTGCTCGGCATCGCGCCCGAAACCATCCCGCCGCTGGTGCTGCGCGCGATCATCGTCGATAGCCTGATCCTGTTTGCGATCATTGGCTTCCGCCGCCGCAAGCAGATCAAGGCCTGGTGGATTGCCCGTCAGGAAAATTCGGCAGCACTGTCCGAAGTGCGGGCAAGCCCCGAAAGCCTGTCCAGCGCGCCCTGAAGAATGAAGCTCGCAGCGGCCGAATCAATCCGCTCGCTGCGCTTGGCCCGTGACACATCCATCTCCAGCAGCGCCCGTTCGGCAGCCACCGTCGAAAGCCGCTCGTCCCAATAGACGAACGGGATGTCCGTTTTTTCCGACATCGAGCGCACGAAGGCCCTCGTCGCCTGCACGCGCGGCCCGGACGAGCCGTCCATGTTGACTGGCAGCCCGATCACGAAGGCGACGATCTTTTCTTTCGCAGCAAAGGAAAGAAGCACCTCGGCATCCTGCGTGAACTTCACGCGCTTTATGACCGGGCGAGGGGTGGCAAACCGCCGGCCGAGATCGGAAGCCGATAGCCCGATCGTCTTCGTGCCGAGGTCGAGCCCGGCAATTGCCTCACCGGGTTTCAACTGTGCTGCCAATTCCTCGATCGTCAGCGTTGCCATGCTCGCCTGTCCTTTGCTCAGCGCTTGCGCACGAATTCTGTTCTGAGCACCAGGCCCTTGATCCCGTCGAAGCGGCAGTCGATTTCGTCGGGATCATCCGTCAGCCGGATCGAGCGGATGACTGTGCCTTGCTTCAGCGTCTGGCCGGCACCTTTGACCTTGAGGTCCTTGATCAGGACCACCGAATCGCCATCAGCGAGCTCGGTTCCGGACGCGTCGCGGGCCGTGGGCTTGGCCGCAGCCGCTGCTGCAAGTTCGAAGGCGGGACGCCATTCGCCGGTTGCCTCATCATACACGTAGTCGTCATCGGCCATGGTCGTTCCTTTCTTGCACTCAGCGCTACGGCTGTCATGCTCGTCGCTTAAACCGTCCGGACCGGCGAGGCAACTCGACGCCCCCGTTGCCGAAGGCCCGGCTTGCCATATATTCCGACCGACATTTCAAGACCGGAGACTGACATCATGAAAATCACCTGGCTCGGCCACGCCGCCTTCCGCCTCGACTCGGCCAAGGCCTCGATCCTCATCGACCCCTTCCTGACCCACAATCCGGGCTTTGCCGGTCTCGACCGGAAGGACATGACCAAGGGGATCACCCATATCCTCCTGACCCACGGTCATGGCGACCATGTCGGCGACGCGGTCCAGCTCGCCAAGGAAACGGGCGCCACGGTTCTGGCCAATGCCGATCTTGCCGCCTGGCTCGGCACCAAGGGCGTCGACAAGCTGGAAATGGGCAATACCGGCGGAACGATCCATTTCGAAGGCTTCACGGTCACCTTCACCAACGCACTGCATTCCTCCGCGCAAGTGACCGAAGACGGCGTTTCCCACGCGCTCGGCAATGCGAACGGCCTGATGATGCATTTCGAGGACGAAGCCTCGGTCCTGCATATGGGCGACACCGACATCTTCTCCGACATGAAACTGATCAACGAACTTCATCAGCCGGATGTCGGTCTCGTTCCCATCGGTGACCGGTTCACCATGGGCGGTGCGGTCGCGGCACTGGCCTGCCAGCGCTTCTTCGACTTCAAGACGGCGATCCCCTGCCACTACGGATCCTTCCCGATCATCGACCAGACGCCGGAAAAATTCGTCGCCGGCATGGACGGAACCCGCACCCGCGTAGTCGCCCCGCAGGCAGGCTCCGCCGTCGAGGTCTGACAAACCCCGTTGCCTCAGCGCTTGACGGCCATTATAGCGAAGAAAACAGCTTATCCGGAGAATGCCATGTCTGTTGACCTCGCCACCGTCAAGCGCGTCGCCCGCCTTGCCCGCCTCGCTGTGAGTGAGGAGGATGCCGCGCGCATGACCGGAGAGCTGAACGGCATTCTGGGCTTCGTCGAGCAGCTGGACGAAGTGGACGTCACGGGCGTCGAGCCGATGACCTCGGTCACGCCCATGGCGATGAAGAAGCGCGCAGACGTCGTCACCGACGGCAACAAGGCCGATGCCATTGTCGCCAATGCGCCGGCAACCGACCGCAATTTCTTCCAGGTGCCAAAGGTCGTCGAATAAGACCGACCGCAGCCCCCTGAGCCAGCCTCCCGAATTTCCCGCCCCTATGGGCGAAGACAGTCTGAAGTGAAACGACCATGAGCGAACTGACCAGCCTCACCATCGCCGAAGCCCGCGCGAAACTCGCCGCAAAGGAGATCAAGGCCGTCGAACTGACGGATGCCTATCTCTCCGCGATCGATCAGGCGAATGGCGCGCTGAACGCTTATGTTGCTGTGACGCCCGACATCGCCCGCGACATGGCAAAGGCGTCCGACGCGCGGATCGCCGACGGCAAGGCTGGCGTGCTGGAAGGCATTCCGCTCGGCGTCAAGGATCTCTTCGCCACCAAGGGCGTGCACACCCAGGCCTGCAGCCACATCCTCGATGGCTTCAAGCCGGAATATGAATCGACCGTCACCACCAATCTGTGGGACGCCGGCGCCGTCATGCTCGGCAAGCTCAACATGGACGAATTCGCCATGGGCTCGTCCAACGAGAGCTCCTATTACGGCCCGGCCGTGAACCCGTGGAAAGCGACGGGCTCCGACGACAAGCTGGTTCCGGGCGGCTCGTCCGGTGGTTCGGCAGCTGCCGTCGCCGCCCATCTCTGCGCGGGTGCCACCGCAACCGACACCGGCGGCTCGATCCGTCAGCCGGCCGCTTTCACCGGCACCGTCGGTATCAAGCCGACCTATGGCCGCTGCTCGCGCTGGGGCATCGTCGCCTTCGCCTCGTCGCTCGACCAGGCCGGTCCGATCGCCCGTGACGTGCGCGACGCCGCGATCCTGCTGAAGTCTATGGCGAGCACCGATGCGAAGGACACGACCTCCGTCGACCTGCCGGTTCCTGACTACGAAAAGGCCATCGGCGGCTCCGTGAAGGGCATGAAGATCGGCATCCCACGCGAATATCGCGTCGACGGCATGTCGGAAGAAGTCCTGGCTCTCTGGCAGCAGGGCATCGCCTGGCTGAAGGAAGCCGGTGCCGAGATTGTCGACATTTCCCTGCCGCACACGAAATACGCTCTTCCGGCCTATTACATCGTCGCACCTGCAGAAGCCTCGTCGAACCTCGCACGCTACGACGGCGTCCGCTACGGCCTGCGCGTCGACGGCAAGGACATTGCCGACATGTACGAGAAGACCCGTGCTGCCGGCTTCGGCAAGGAAGTCCAGCGCCGCATCATGGTCGGCACCTACGTTCTGTCAGCCGGCTATTATGACGCCTATTACCTGAAGGCCCAGAAGGTCCGCACGCTGATCAAGCGCGACTTCGAACTTGCCTTCGAGGCGGGTGTCGATGCGATCCTCGCCCCGATCACGCCATCCTCCGCCTTCGCCATCGGCGACAAGGAGCTCGCGGCTGATCCGGTCAAGATGTACCTGCAGGACGTCTTCACCATCACGCTGAACATGGCGGGCCTTCCGGGTATCTCCGTTCCCGCCGGCCTCGACAGCAAGGGGCTGCCGCTCGGCCTTCAGGTCATCGGCAAGCCTTTCGAGGAGGAAACCCTCTTCAAGACCGCCCATGTCATCGAACAGGCAGCCGGCAAGTTCACGCCGGCCAGGTGGTGGTAAGCGACTTCCGCATTCGTGACATGACCGCGGCCGATGCTGACAGCGTCGGCCGTGTCGGTTTTGCGGCCTGGGCGGCAAACCCCGTCTTGAACGCTTTTGGAGCGGACATGGTGGCCCGCATCCGCGCGAGCTTCCACCGCTTCGCCAAAGAGAATTTCAGGCTGATCAAGCTGGGAGAACTGGGCGAAGAGATCGTCGGCTGGACCGCCCGCGAAGGCGAGCGCGACTATATCTCCGATCTCTGGGTAAGCCCGATCCATCAGGGGCTCGGCATTGGCTCGGCCCTGATCTCTGCGACACTGCGCGACATGCGCGTCGAGGGTCTGAAGCGGGCACGGATCGACACGCATGCCGCAAACGAAGGCGCTATCCGGCTCTACCAGGATCTGGGCTTTTCCATCGTCTGGCGCGGCATGCAGCATTCCCCATCCATGGGCATGATGGTGGAAAAGGTGAAGATGCAGCAGGTGTTCTAGCGCGAGCGGCGGCGCTGGCTCTCCATGTAGGCTTTCAGCACGGCGTTCATCCGCGTCTGATAGCCTTTGCCCTGCTGCCGAAACCACTCCAGCACATCGCTGTCGAGTCGAACCGTGATCTGCGTCTTGGCCGATGGTGCAACAAGCGCTGCCGTTTCGAAGAACGCATCATCGAGCTCCGGGATGTCGCTGTAGTCGATGTCCGCATCGGACCGCGACTGCAGTTCCTTAAGACGCGCGGTTGAGATGGTCATGGTACTTCTGCCTTTCTTTCCGGTTGGCCAAGCGCGCTGAGATGATCCGAATGGCGCCGTCTCGGCCTGTATGGACGACCGTGATCACGACAAGCCCTTGGATCGCGCCAATGCTGATCTGGCGGGTCTCGCCATAATCGCGGCGGGTGTCGATTCCGGTTAGAACGTCGCCGTCAAAGATCAGGCAGGCTTCCGCGAATGAGATGCCATGCTTGACCCTGTTGGCGACATTCTTTCCGGCGTCCCACACGTAGCCCATGATCGAATGTAACTACATGCGTAGTGTCAGGCAAGTGTTCGGCAGGCAGCGCTCACCTATTGTCCAGCTCAGCCCTCACAAGCCTCAAGCCTCGTTCGGTAATCCGATAAGGCTTGCCCTGTCTCGAACTGATCGCCTTCAGGCGTTTCAGCCGCCGGAAGAGATCGAGGTCGAAGCCGGGATAGAGCCAGCCGTCACGGGAGAAGCACAAGGCCTTTTCGATCTTGCGCCTGTCGTCGCGGTGGATTTCGATCCAGCCGCCTTGCGCCATGAGATGAAGGATACGCTGATCGATGCGTGAAATATCCATGATATGATGTCCGGAGAAGCGCGCTGGAAAGCGCGCATGAAAACGGTTCCGGCGCCGCTGGGCGTCGGGGCTTCGTTTTCTGGCCCTGGCCGGTTGATCCTCACGGGATCGCGGGCAGGGCCTTTACCGGGTCTCGGACAAACCGAACATCAAAACTCCTATCGAGAGGACAATTCTAGCATTTTGCCGAAGCGGCGTCCACGCACCCTCATCGGTGCGCTCTGGTCAAGAATCATCGCCGGTGTTTTACTGTCTGCAACGAAGAGGTGAGGATGGTCACGATCCGCAAGGCGCTACAGGAAGACGCCGAACTCCTGACGGAGATCGGCATGCGTGCATGGCGCAAGGCCATGACCCATGTCGGCGAGACGGATGCCATGGTCATCAATGCCCGCTCGGCCTTTGCCAATTTCACCCGCTCCGGTTGGCTTCATATCCTCGTCATCGAGAAGTCGGGTGTGCCCGTTGGCTGGGCGGCGCGAGAAGACTTCGACGAAACGATCACCGATTTCTGGATCGATCCCGATCATGAGCGGAAGGGTTACGGAACCCTGCTTCTTGCCTCGCTTGAAGAGGATATCCGCAAGGCCGGCTTTGAGGAGGCGCGCCTGGAGACCCATGCGCGCAACCAGCAGGCCGTCGACTTCTTCCGGGCGCGCGGGTTTTCCATTCAATGGCTGTCTATCGTCTACAATCCGAAAATCGACCTCGACGTGGAGACGGTCGGCATGCACAAGATCCTCATACAGCAGGAAGACGACACCTACAGTCCCCACTGACATTCAAGGAAGCAGACAGCGACCTTGGACCGCATAGGCCATGAGCGGGCGACCGGCGAGATATCCCTCAAGGGGGGAGAGATCCGCCACGAGCGCAACGTCGCTATCCGGACAGGCGGGCTCGCGGCTCGTGACGTAGAGCACCCGCTGGTCGGCAAGGGCTGCCGTCAGGGGAAACGTCTGCTCGTAGTAATTCCGTGGTGAACCGCCCTGTGTTCTGGCGAGGATGGTGACGCCGTCGTCGCGCAGCGTGTGGAAGAGATCCGCAAGGATATCGCGGTTTTCCGCGACGATCACCGTCATGCCTGCGGACGCAGCGGTCGCGGCGATCTCCCGGCTGAGATGCGCGCGCCCGAGATAGCGCGCCAGAACGGGCTTGCCATTCGGCAACAGGATCTGCTGCGGAAAGACCGTGAGCACGGCAAACACCAGCGAAGCCGCACCATTGATGATCAGGGAAGCCTTCAGCGCGCGCGGCGAGTGGGCCAGCAGATGGACGACGGCGAGCATGATGCCCGCCGCATAGGCCGTCGCAGCCCAGTTGGCATAGGCGCGTGACATCAGGGCCTGGAATACGATCGCCAGCACGATGGGCCAGGAAAGCAGGAACAGGTGCCGTTCCGTCACAGATGCTCGCCGTTGAAGGAGCCTGACAAAGACCAGGATCATCGCGGCGAACAGCACCGGCCCGACAACGGCGAATTGGCTTGCGAAGAATTCGAGCGCCTTGCCGATATTGAGCTTCAATCCATCCCAATTGGCGTTCTCGGACGTGTGTTTGAGGGTGGCCGCCCCATGCGTCGCGTTCCACCAGATGTTCGGGGCTATCACGATGAGTGCCGTGACGGCCGCAATGACGGCGTCTCGGATCGCAAGCCGCGCCCGGGGAACAAAGATCGCCGAAAGTGTCGCTGTCCCGACGAAATAGAGCATCGCATATTTCGACAGCGTGCCGCATCCGACTGCAAACCCCATCAGCACCGCGAAGCCGAACGATTTGCGCTCGATCAGGTGCGAATAGGCGAGCAGCGTCAGAGCCAGGAAGGGGAAGAGGACGGTATCGGTCGACATGAAGACGGACGACAGAGCCACCGCCGGCAGCGTCGCATAGCTTGCGCCGACCCAATGGGCAGCCTCGCGGGAACCGGTGAGCCGCGCAGTGGCTGGTATCAGGATCAGCGCGGTTGCCATGTGCAGCAGGGGGCTCGCCACCCGAATCCAGAAGATATCGGAGGAGCCGCCGATCAGGGTGCCCAGATGGATGACCCAGGCGATCATCGGCGGTTTGGAATAGTAGCCGAAATCGAGATTCTGCGACCAGTGCCAATACTGCGCCTCGTCGACGAAGAGATCTGTCTGGTCGAAATGCAGCATCACCAGGCGATAGAGCGTGATGCCGACGATGATGGCGAGGCTCTGCTCCCTGGACAGGCTCATCGGCCGTCAGCCTTCCGCCTGGACAGGCAGATCGGTGCGGCGGCCCTGATGCAGCAGCATCAGGTTGCGGGCATAGACCACGATGCCCAGCGCCTGGCCGAGAATGATCACGGGTTCGCCGCGATGGATGCCATAGGTCAGCAGCAGGGTGCCGCCGACCAATGAAAACCACCAGAACGCCGTGGGAATGACCGACCGCTTCTCTTTCTCGGACACGAACCACTGGATGATGAAGCGCAGGGAGAACATCAGCTGCGCGACGAGGCCGAGGCCGAGCCAGAGAAGGTCGGTCATCGACTCGATCTTGAAATAGGCGAGGAGGTCATTCATGGGCTTGTCCCAATTTCCTGCGGTTTCACGCGCTTGCGGCGCCGGATCAGCCATGCGACACCGATCAGGTCGTGCATGCCGACCAGCCCGCGCTGCAGGTTGTTGTAATTGGACGAGCCGGCGTGCCGTTGCCGGTGCTCGACCCCGACATGGGTCACCTCCCAGCCATGGGCGGCAAACAACGCCGGCAGGTAGCGATGCATGTGGTTGAAGAACGGCAGGCCGAGAAAGGCGTCGCGCCGAAAGGCCTTGAGCCCGCAACCGGTGTCGCGAGTGCCGTCCTTCAACAGGCTACGGCGGATGGCATTGGCCGTTGTCGACGCCATCCGTTTCGAAAATGTGTCCCGTCGCCTGACCCTTTGGCCGGCGACGAGGCCGAGCGAGGGGGAAGTGTTCTCCGAAAGCAACGGGGCTGCGAGCCTCGGGATCTCCGCAGGCGGATTTTGGCCGTCGCCGTCCAGAGTGCAGATGACGGGCGCACGCGCGGCAATGACACCCGAATGAATCGCCGCCGACTGCCCGCCCGAGGCGGTGTGGTGAAGGACGCGCACCCAGGGCATCATCCGGGACGCGTCTTGCAGTCGGGAAAGCGTCTGATCGCTCGAACCGTCATCGACGAAGATCGCTTCGAAGTGGTATCCCTCGCAGGCTGTGGCGATTTCCGCCACGAGGAGCGCGACATTTTCCGCTTCGTTCTTCATCGGAACGACGATCGAGAATTGCGGCTGTGCAGTCGATTGCATGCGAAACCCCCGGCAGGCCCTCAGTTCCGCTCCGTCGTCTGTGCAAGGGGAACCATCGGCCATGCATCGTGAGGAGAGGTTGCAAGGATCGCCTACAGCCGCAGTGTGACAGGTGCATGAACGGTCTGCGGGGCGCGCGGAGGTTCCGGCAAGTCTTGCACCTCAAAGGCAATTGCTCTAACCGGAAGGACGAAAAACATTGCCCACGGAAGAGCATCCGATGACCCTGGTAGACACCCGCACACCCGATCCGAAACGCTTCATCCCCGGCGCCACCGGCGATTGGGAAATCGTCATCGGCATGGAAGTCCATGCGCAGGTTCTGTCGAAGTCCAAGCTGTTCTCCGGAGCCTCCACCGTCTTCGGCAATGCACCCAATTCCAATGTCTCGCTCGTCGATGCCGCCATGCCCGGCATGTTGCCCGTCATCAACGAGGAATGCGTGGCCCAGGCCGTGCGCACCGGTCTTGGCCTGAAGGCGCAGATCAACAAGCGCTCGATCTTCGACCGCAAGAACTATTTCTATCCGGACCTGCCGCAGGGCTACCAGATCTCGCAGTTCAAGGATCCGATCGTCGGCGAGGGCAAGATCATCATCTCGCTCGGCCCCGACCGTCAGGGCAATTTCGAGGACATCGAAATCGGCATCGAACGCCTGCACCTGGAACAGGATGCCGGCAAGTCGATGCACGACCAGCATCCGACCATGTCCTATGTCGACCTGAACCGCTCCGGCGTCGCCCTGATGGAAATCGTGTCGAAGCCCGACATGCGCTCGTCGGACGAAGCCAAGGCCTATATGACCAAGCTGCGCTCGATCGTCCGTTATCTCGGCACCTGCGACGGCAACATGGACGAGGGCTCGATGCGCGCCGACGTCAACGTCTCCGTGCGCAAGCCGGGCGGCGAATTCGGCACGCGCTGCGAAATCAAGAACGTCAACTCGATCCGCTTCATCGGCCAGGCCATCGAATACGAAGCCCGTCGCCAGATCGCGATCCTCGAGGATGGCGGCTCGATCGACCAGGAAACCCGCCTCTTCGATCCAGGCAAGGGCGAGACGCGCTCCATGCGCTCCAAGGAAGATGCGCATGACTATCGCTATTTCCCCGATCCGGACCTTCTGCCGCTCGAATTCGACGATGCCTTTATCGAGGCGCTGAAGAAGGATCTGCCGGAGCTGCCCGACGACAAGAAGGCGCGGTTTGTGTCGGAACTCGGCCTCTCCGTCTACGACGCTTCCGTGCTCGTCTCGGAAAAGGCGATTGCCGACTATTTCGAAGCCGTGGCTGAGGGCCGCGACGGCAAGACGGCTGCCAACTGGGTCATCAACGACCTCCTGGGCGCCCTGAACAAGGCTGGCAAGAGCATTGAGGAGACGCCCGTTTCTCCCGCCCAGCTCGGCGGCATCATCGACCTGATCAAGGCCGAGACCATCTCCGGCAAGATCGCCAAGGACCTCTTCGAGATCGTCTGGAACGAAGGCGGTGACCCGGCAGAGATCGTCGAGAGCCGCGGCATGCGCCAAGTGACCGACACCGGCGCCATCGAAAAGGCCGTCGACGAGATCATCGCCGCAAACCCCGACCAGGTGGCCAAGGTGCTGGCCAAGCCGACGCTTGCCGGCTGGTTCGTCGGCCAGGTGATGAAGGCAACCGGCGGCAAGGCCAACCCGCAGGCGGTCCAGGCGCTGGTCAAGGCCAAGCTCGGTCTGCCCGAGGAATAAGGCGGTGTTCTTCGTCCGCACGGCCACCGACCGGGATGTCGAACCGCTCCGCGCCCTGCTGACGCAGAGTTTCCACGCGACCTATGACCGGTTCTACGGGCCGGCCAAGGTTGCCGAGCTGGTTTCGGCCTGGCATTCGCCAGCCGAGATCAAGCGACGCATCCAGGTCAAGGGCGGCGAATACCTCGTCGCCGACGACGGCAAGCGGATCGGCGGCATGGCCTTTGCGGCCATGTCGGAAAAGCTGACCAAGACCGCGATCCTGCACCAGCTCTATGTCCATCCCGACCACCAGCGCCAGGGCATCGGCCGCGATCTCTTTGCCGAGATCGAGACCTGCTTTCCCGATGCCGAGATCCTTCGGTTGGAAGTCGAGCCGCAGAATGCCGGCGCCATCGCCTTCTACGAGGCGCATGATTTCGTCGAAGTCGACCGGACGAAGAATTGCGGTGGTCCCGACAGCGGGATCGAAGCACTGATCATGGAAAAGCCGCTCAAGTGAGCGGCTTTTTTGTTCCGTGCCTTTCGCTCAGTTGAAGGGCGGCTCGGTGACCTTGCCGTCCTCGTCGATTAGCTGCACGGGAGTGCATTCGATAAGGCCATCCTCTTTGGCATTGCTGCAGGCAAGTTCTGCGGCCTTCAAGGCCAGGTCGCGGCTCTGCCAGCCGCAGGAGAACTGGTGCCAGTGCGGTCCGCCATCGGCCATCATGAAGATGTCGACGCTCCAGTTGCCCGGTGAACAGGTGGCATTCACCTCGCAGGCCTCCGCCGTCCCGCCGCCCTCGATGCACTGCTTCATCGCACAGTCGATCGCGCTCGCCGTATCCTTCTCGACGCAAAGCCCCGAGCTCATTTCCGGCGCCTGCACATAGGCAATCGCCTTGCGCCCTCCCTCCTGGGCCTGAACGCCGAGGGCGAAAAGAGTTACGCACAGAATTGTCACACGTCGCAGCACGGCTGTCATCAAGTAGTCCCCCGGGGTCGTTATGGAAGGCCAGACTAACGCAGGGACAGGTGATGCATGCAACAGGAAAAAGCGACCATCCGGGAAGCCACCGAAGATGATCTGGAAGCGATCATCGCGCTCTTCGCCGACGACCCGCTGGGCGGCCATGGCGATACCACCGATCCGCAAGCGCTGCCCGAATACCGCTCTGCCTTTGCCCAGATCTCGGCCTCGCCGAACGAGACGCTTTATGTGGCCGAGCTTGATGGTGAGGTCGTCGGCACCTTCCAGACCATGATCACGACGACCCTCACGGCTCGCGGCAGCGCAAACCTGATCATTGAGGCCGTTCAGACCCGGGCCGACATGCGGGGCAGGGGCATCGGCGCGGCCATGATCGGCTTTGCCATGGAGCGCGCCCGCGAAACCGGCATGCGCCTCGTCCAGCTGACCTCCAATGCCGCGCGCAAGGACGCCCACCGATTCTATGAACGGCTCGGCTTCACGCCTTCCCATATCGGCTTCAAGATCAAGCTGAAATGACGGGGGTGCGACGGGGAATCACTGGACAAGGCGAGAGTGAGGCGGCATAAGCGAGACAGGTTCGACAAGGCCGTCCTGCGGCCTGCGGTAATTGCCCAAGGATACACGATGAAGCAGCTCCTTTTGCAGATCTTCACCTGGTGGAACGGCCAGACCATGGGCACGCGTTTCTTCACCTGGCGGCACGGCAAGCGCGTCGGCGAAGACGAGTTCGGCAATGTCTATTACGAAGGCCCGATGACGAGCTGGGGCCAGCCGAAGCGCTGGGTGATCTATAACGGGTACGCCGACGCCTCGAAGATCGCCTCCGGCTGGCACGGCTGGATGCATTACCGCACCGACACGCCGCCGTCGAAGGAAGACTACAAGCCGCGCGAATGGGAAAAGGGGCATCGCCCGAACCAGACTGGCACGGCTGCCGCCTATCGCCCGCAGGGTTCGATTTCGACGACAGGCGAGCGTCCGCGCGTCACCGGCGACTACGATGCCTGGACGCCGGGCAGCTGATACCCGTTTTGGCCATAATCCGGCATTAGGGCCTCTATCGTGAGGCCCTTCTTGTATCTGGCATCCGGTCGATATGGGCAAGAGGATCGATGAAAGCGAGCGGGACGATGAAGTTGAGTGCATGGGCATGGGCCATTCCGGTTGTCGGGCTTGCCGCTGCGGCAATGCTTGGCCTTGCCGGCAGGGCCGATGCCGCCCGCCTCGAAAATCCGGTCGCCGAATTCGCCGGCATCGACAAGATCACCGGACGCATCACCACCTTTGACGTCTATGTCAACGAAACGGTCCAGTTCGGCGCCCTGCAGGTGACGCCCAAGGTCTGCTACTCGCGCGATGAGACCGAAGCCCAGAAGATCGACGCCTTCATCGAGGTCGACGAGATCACCCTCGACCGCAAGATCCGCCGCATCTTCTCCGGATGGATGTTCGCCGACAGCCCGGCGTTGAACGCCGTCGAGCACCCGATCTATGACGTCTGGCTGACCGGCTGCAAGGTCAAATCAGAAGTTCCGCCGCCGCCCGGCGTCGAAGCGGTCGCCAAGCCCGCGCCCGAGCCTGAAAAACCCGCCGACGCGGCTGCCACCGCCGCCCCGGCGCCCGCGCCTGCCGCAGCCTCGCTGGAGCCGGGTGCAGCGGTCATCGATCCCACCCAGGGCACCGCTGAGGCGATTGATCCCAACCAGACAGCCCTTCCGCCGCTGGATGCGCCCGTCGAGGTTCCGACCGAAGTGATCGGCGGCGCTGCCTCCGATCTCCCGCCCTCCGGCGATCCTCTGCTGCAGGGCAACCCGGCCCCGCCGCCCCCGCCGGTGACGCCACCCGGCAGCGTCGGTCTGTTCTAAGAGCATTTCCAGCCGAAGCGTGATCGCTTCGGCGTCGGACAATGCGGCAAAACAAATGCTTAAGGCCAAAAGTGCTGCGCCTGTCGCAGCCCGATCCAGTTGATACGGACATGCCAACGCAGATGGACACCCCCCTCTGTCACTTCGTGACATCTCCCCCACAAGGGGGGAGAGTGGAGCGCCGCGTATGCCGCTTGGCATGCTGCTCTCAAGGGTGAGCTACAGGCCGGCGGCACAGCCAGTCTCCCCCCTTGTGGGGGAGATGCCTGGCAAGGCAGAGGGGGGGGGACCCCCGGCACGACCTTTTCATTGACATCCCGACCATTTGAGAACATTAAGAGAACGAACAGGAGTTCTCAGCATGTCTCTCTCCGAAAAATTCATCGTCCTCCCCTTCAAGAAGAACCGTGGCAATGTCGTCCCCGGTGAAATGCGCCAGGCCTCGAGTGCCGCCGCCGCCGAAAAGATCGCCACCGCCATGTCCGCCCGCCACATCGGCGTCGCCGCCTATTCCGTCCAGGTCGACGAGGAAAGCGGCGACATGTCGAGCCCCAAACTGATCATCGGCTTCGGCGAGACGGCGGATCTGAACGCGGCCTGAGCCGCAGTCCGCTCTCCCCCCCATGTCAGGGCAATTGCATATGGATTTTGAGCGGCGCACGAGGCGGGGTCCCTCTTTGTAACTTCCCAAAATCCGCATTGGAGGCTGTAATGCCTTTTGCGGTGGCGGATGGGAGACCGAAGCCTCTTTGGGACACTAAGCCCGTGGGAG
>NZ_JAUSUW010000006.1 GCF_030814435.1 Peteryoungia aggregata LMG 23059 | reverse complement strand
CAATCAGGTCGCGCTTATCGACCTCCTCAAAAGACAATGACTGTCAGGCATGTCTATGAACATCTGTCAGGAATGTCTCCGGGCTTTACACTTGTCCCGAGGATCTACCGAGAGTGGCCATTCGCAGAACGATGGCTAAGGCATGCGACGTCAAACGTCGGGGCCGGCGCTCGCGTAGTAGATCCTCGGGACAAGCCCGAGGATGACGACGGAGGCGTTTCAGGACAAAGGCACGGCCCCTGCCCGCATCAACATTCGACAACGTTGACGGCAAGGCCGCCGAGTGAGGTTTCCTTGTATTTCTCGCTCATGTCGTTGCCGGTCTGGCGCATCGTCTCGATACAGGCATCGAGCGGCACAAAATGCACGCCGTCACCTTTCAGCGCCAGCGACGCGGCGGTGACCGCCTTGACGGCGCCCAGCGCATTGCGCTCGATGCAGGGCACCTGGACGAGGCCGGCGACCGGGTCGCAGGTCATGCCGAGATGGTGTTCAAGCGCGATCTCGGCAGCGTTCTCGATCTGCTCCGGCGTGCCGCCCATGACGGCTGCAAGACCGGCCGCGGCCATGGCCGAGGCAGAGCCGACTTCGCCCTGACAGCCGACTTCCGCACCCGAGATCGAGGCATTGTGCTTGATGATCCCGCCGATAGCGGCAGCCGTCAGCAAATAGTCGCGGATACCCTCCTGGTCGGCATCTGGGTGGAAATGCAGATAGTAGCGGACGGTCGCCGGCACCACACCGGCTGCCCCATTGGTCGGAGACGTCACGACACGGCCGCCGGCGGCATTCTCCTCGTTGACGGCCATGGCATAGACGGAGAGCCAGTCATTGGCGAGAACCGGATTGAGACGATTGGAGCGCCATTCTTCCTGCAGCTTGTCGTGAATTGACTTGGCGCGACGGCGCACCTTCAGGCCACCCGGCAGCTGGCCCTCCTGGCGCAGCCCCCGGTCAATACAGCTCGACATCGCGTCCCAGAGCTTGTCGAGCCCGGCGTCGAGATCCTCACGGCTTCTCACCACCTCCTCGTTGGCACGCTTCATCTGGGCAATCGAAAGCCCAGAAGCCGCTGCCATCGCGAGCATCTCCTTGGCCGAGGCAAAGGGATAGGGCACCTTTTGCGCCGAGGCCTGCTTCTTCTGCTTCTGCATGGCGAGCAGCTCGGTATCGGTGACCACGAAACCGCCGCCGATCGAATAGTAGATCTGGGTGAGCAGCACCCGGCCATCCTTGTCGAGGGCCGAGAGCCGCATGCCGTTCGCATGGCCCGACAGAGGCGTCTTCTTGTCGTAGACGAGATCGTCCTTCGGCTGGAAATGATAGGCCGGATGGCCCGATGGCGTGACGCGACCTGTTCGTTCCACCTCGGCGATGATGCCATCCATCCTATCAGGATCGATGCTGTCGGGCGCTTCGCCCATCAACCCGATGATCACGGCATTGCCTGTGCCGTGACCGATGCCGGTATAGGCAAGCGATCCATGCAGGCTCGCCTTCAGCGCTGCGACATGGGCGCCAGCCGGGCGCGGCCACTGGTCAGAGAGAATGAGATCGAGAAACCGGTTGGCCGCCGTCATCGGACCCATGGTGTGGGAACTCGAGGGGCCGACGCCGATCTTGAACACGTCGAAAACCGAAAGAAACATGGGGCTCCTCGCATGCGGGATAAGAAAGCGCAAAGGCTAGAGCATCGCCTAGCACGAATGCGCCTTGCAATCGACATCGGCTTTCATGGCCGCGACATGGCAGAGATGGTGTTTTACCCCTAAAACGCAAACAGCGCGGTCGAAACGACCGCGCTGCCTGTTCAATCGCCTGTGGCGGATGTCAGATCGTGCCGAAAAGGTAGGCCAGGCACATAACGCCGGCAAAACCCATCAAGGCACGGAAGGTGACACCCCAGCACGACTTCTGGAAACTGCCTTCCATGGAAACTCCAAACGAGGTCACATCACAAGGAAAGCCGTCCCCCGACCGCTTTCTGGAGATCCATCTATTAAAATCGGCGGGATTTCGCAACTGCAAAAATGGCAAAAGGAAGGCGCCAAACGCGAGGCAGGCATGCGTCGGGCGCATGGATGAGTGAAATTTCAATAAGATAGAGAAGCATTTCCTTAACCCCACGGCCTGACATCCTGCCCCATTTCGGGCCAAAATCTTTCAAGTGGTTAATTCCCGTTGTGGAGAAGCCCGCAGGCGGGATAATGCCGCACGCGATCAGGCACTGGGGATTCGCCGCAATGACCATCATCGACTACAGCGCCATGGTGCTTTTTGTGCTGCTCTGGCTCGCCTATGCCCGGATCACCGGAGACCAGCAGATCCTGTCGCGCACCAGCCTCACCAAGGCCATGGCCGAGCGACGGCGCGAATGGATCCTGAACTCGATGAACCGCGATCTGAAGATGATCGACACCCAGATCATGGGCGGACTGCAGAACGGCACAGCCTTCTTCGCCTCGACGACGATCTTCGCCATCGGCGGCTGCTTTGCCCTCCTCGGCGCGACCGAACAGGTCGACGCGATCCTCAAGGACATCCCGTTCATCGTCCAGGGCGGTCGCGCGACGTTCGAACTCAAGGTCTGCGGCCTGATCGCGCTCTTTGCCTATTCCTTCTTCAAGTTTGGCTGGTCCTATCGCCTGTTCAACTATTGCACCATCCTCTTCGGCACGATCCCGATGGCAGAGGAGGCCAAGCAGGATCCCAAACGCGCCATGGAAGCCGCCGAACGGACGATCCGGATGAACATCATCGCCGCAAGCCACTTCAACATGGGCCTGCGCGCGATCTTCTACTCGATCGGCTATCTCGGCTGGTTTGTCAGCCCCTGGGTTTTCATGCTGGCCACGATCCTCGTGTTCATCGTCCTGCTGCGCCGCCAGTTTTTCTCGGAGGCCCGCCTTGCTCTGCTGACGAACAACGGTAACTGAAACCAGGAACGCGCGTTCGGGGCCATGAATTTGCCGTCTTTGGACACGACCGGCGAAACGGTGCGACGGGTATCCGGCAACCCGTGCCGAATCGAGACCTGAAGGAAGACTGCGTGGCAGACAACTCCGCCCCCCAATCCATATCCGGCCGTCCCCGCCTGCCCTCGCTCGATGCCCTGCGCGGTTTGGCCCTGATCGCCATGGCTACCTATCATTTCAGCTGGGACCTGGAATTCTTTGGCTATCTGGCGCCCGGCACCTCAACGGAAGGGTTCCTGCGGCTCTATGCCCGCATGATCGCCTCGAGCTTCCTCTTCCTGGCTGGCTTCAGCCTCGTGCTCGCCCACCACCCGGAACTCCGGATCCGCCCCTTCCTGCGCCGCCTCGGCATGATCCTGATCGCTGCCGCAGCGATTTCGGCCGCCACCTACTGGTTTACGCACGATAGCTGGATCTTCTTCGGCATCCTGCACGCGATCGCGCTTTCGAGCGTCATCGGCCTATTCTTCGTCAAGACACCGCCACTCCTGACGATGCTTCTGGCCGGCGTTGCCATCGCCCTGCCTGAGCTGCTGCGGTCGCCCATCTTCGATACGCCGTATCTTTGGTTCCTGGGCCTGTCCGAGACCCTGCCGCGCTCAAACGACTACGTCCCCCTCCTGCCGTGGATCGGCGCCCTGCTGGCGGGCATCGCCCTTGCCCGATTCATGGTCGACAGCAACAGACTGGCGCTGCTGGAAAGATTGCCAGCCGGACCCACATGGCTGCGCTGGGGTGGGCGGCATTCGCTGACGGTCTACCTTCTGCATCAGCCGGTCCTCATCGCTGGTCTCTATCTGGTGAGTCTCGTGGTGCCACCACCGGCCATCGATCCCGTCACCGGCTATGTCGGCAGTTGCAAGGCGAGTTGCGTCGAACAGGGTAACGAGATCGCGCTTTGCCAGCGCTTCTGCGCCTGCACGCTCGAGCGCCTGCAATCGGAAGGCCTGCTTGCGCCTCTCCAGTCTGGCGCAATCCTGGCCGATCAGGATCAGCGTATCCAGACGCTGGCCGAAGAGTGCACGTTGAGGAGTCAGTCAGCGCCGTAAGGGGGAGTTCGTCATGAATGCCTACCGTGCGAAGCCACTGAGATATCCCTGGCCACCGATGCTCTATCTGACAGGCATCGCCGCCGCCATGCTGGCCGGACGGATCGCGGCGCTTGCGCCGATCCCCTCGCCGCATCCCATGATGATGCCTGCAGCCGGGCTGGCGATCGGCCTCCTTGCCGTGACACTCGACATCTGGGCGGTCCGGACCCTGATGGAGCGACAGACACCGGTCATTGACAGCGCCTGCGCCCGCCATCTGGTGACCTGCGGCCCCTTCCGGTTCAGCCGCAATCCGATCTATCTCGCCTATACGCTGTTCACCGTGGCCCTCGGCCTGATCTCCGGCAACAGCTGGTTCTTCCTCGCAGCGCTAATCTCGGTCACGGCAACCCGACTGGTCGCCATTCCCAGCGAAGAGCGCCATCTGGAGGCACGTTTCGGATTCGATTACGAGCGCTATTGCAAGCGTACCCGGCGCTGGATCTGATCCGCACCGCGATCACTGCAGGAAACGGCAGCCGGGCAAATCAGGTGCCGACGCCGATTTCCACCAAGCGCGTGAGGCAGGCTTCTTCGGCCTGATCGAGTTCCGACAGGGTCTCGTCGATGTCGCGGCGCTTCTGGCGAAGCTCGTCGCGCTTCTCGTCGATCTTCTTCATCATCAGCTTGAGCTGGCCGATCTCGCCCGGCGGCTCCTTGTAGACGTGAACGATTTCGCGGATTTCGGCGATTGTGAAGCCGATGCGGCGACCGCGCAGGATTTCCTGCAGAAAACGACGGTCAGCGGCACGGTAGAGGCGCGTGCGACCGCGACGTTCCGGATGCAGCAGGCCCTCGTCCTCGTAAAACCGCAGGGTGCGCGTCGAAACACCGAATTCACGCGTGAGCTCTGTTATGCTATAGTATTTCTTCACGGTCATCCGATCCTGTACTGGAGACCATGATATTGACTTTTACGTACAAGTCAATTTTTCGCCCAGCCATTCGCCTATAACGCAGCCCTTGAGGGCGCGCGGGCTGTGCCCTGCATCACATGAACCACCAGGTGGCAAGGCCGAGAAAGGCAAAGAAGCCGGTGATGTCGGTGACTGTGGTGACGAAGACCGCAGACGCGACCGCAGGGTCCGCACCGAATCGGTCGAGCGCGAGCGGAATGAGGATACCGGCGATGGCAGCAGCCATCATGTTGATCAGCATCGCGGTCGCGATGATGCCGCCGATATTGACATCCTGGAACCAGAAGCCGGCCACGGCCCCGATCAGAAGACCGAAGATCACCCCGTTGAGAAGCCCGACGCCTGCCTCGCGGCGCACGACGCGGAAGGCATTGTGGATGTCGAGATTGCGGGTGGCGAGCGCGCGGACCGTCACGGTCATGGTCTGAGAGCCGGCATTACCGCCCATGCCCGCCACGATCGGCATCAGCACAGCGAGCGCCACGATCTGCTGGATCGTCGCCTCGAACAGCGAGATCACCGAGGCGGCCATGAAGGCGGTGACCAGATTGACCGCAAGCCATGGCACGCGCGAGCGGGAGGTCTCGCCAATGCTGTCGGAGAGTTCTTCGTCGCCGACGCCGCCGAGGCGCAGCAAGTCCTCCTCCGCCTCTTCCTGGATGACGTCGACCACGTCGTCGATGGTCAGCACGCCGACAAGCCGCTCGTTCTCGTCGACGACGGCCGCCGACAGAAGGTCGTATTGCTCGAAGACCTGCGCCGCCTCTTCCTGGTCCATTTCGGCCGGGATCGGGTGGTTGGTCGCATGCATGATGGTTTCGATCTTCACCTGGCGCTTGGTGCGCAGGATGGCATCGAGATTGACCGCGCCGAGCAGCTTGAAGGTCGGGTCGATGACGAAGATCTGGGTAAAGCTCTCCGGCAGGTCTTCCTCGTCGCGCATGTAGTCGATCGTCTGGCCGACCGTCCAGAAGGGCGGCACCGCGACGAATTCCGTCTGCATGCGGCGACCGGCCGAGCTTTCCGGGTAATCGAGCGCGCGGCGCAGGCGAACCCGCTCGGTAAACGGCAGCTGCGCGAGGATCTCCTCGCGGTCCTCGTCGTCGAGGTCTTCGAGAATGTAAACGGCGTCGTCCGAATCGAGCTCGCCGATAGCAGCGGCGATCTGCGCATTCGGCATCTGGTCGACGATCTGCATGCGGATCGCTTCGTCGACTTCCGTCAGCGCCGTCATGTCGAAATCGTCGCCGAGCAGGCGGATCATTGCCAGACGCTGGTCGGGCTGGATCGCCTCGATGAGGTCACCGAGTTCCGATTCGTGCAGCTTGGCGACGTATTGGCGCAGGAAAATGACGTCGCGATCGGCGATCGCGGCGCCGACCATGGTCAGGAAGTCGTGGCGAACCGAGCCTTCCTCGTCATAGATGTCGTCCTGCTTGTCTTCGGCCGCCGGGCGGTCGAGAATCTCGTCGTCGTTCTCTGTCATCCCAACCTCACGCTTTGCGGCACCATGCCTCGACGACCCGGAGAATGGCCGCAAAAACCCTCAAGTCAACAAGCAGATAGCGGAAAAACGCGCATGGCTGTGCAAAGCACCGCGCTTCCTGCTAGCGTGACCGACAGGCCACAGCCGATTGCCCGGACACACCGCCAGAAGTGAGCTTACCGTGACCCGCCTGACCATTCGACGCTATCCCGATCCGGCCCTGAAAGCGGCGGCCGAACCCGTCACCGACTTCGGCCCTGAGCTCGCGACGCTTGCCGATGATCTCTACGAAACCATGAAAGCCGCCCCCGGCGTGGGCATTACCGCACCCCATTGCGGCATCCTCAAGAGGCTGACCGTCATCGACCTGCCGGAACTCGGCGGACGGCACGACTATGTCAATCCGGAGATCCTCTGGTTCTCGAACGACGTCATGACCCACACGGAGGGCAGCGTCTCGATGCCAGGCATGACGGACGAGGTCACGCGGCCAAAAGCGGTGCGCGTGCGCTACCAGACACTTGAGGGTGCGGTGGTCGAGGAAGACCTCGAGGGCTTCGCCGCCATCTGCATGCAGCACGAGGTGGACCAGCTCGGCGGCATCTTCTGGATCCAGAAACTGTCCCGCCTGAAGCGGGAGCGTCTCCTGAAGAAATGGGAAAAGACGGCCCGCTGACGGACGCGGCCGAACAAAGCGGAAGGCCCGGCGTTATCCCGTCACCAGAGTGACGAAGGAGCCCCCCGATGGCCAAGGACGACCGCAAGACCGAATTCTCCCGCGAAGACGACTATCGCGATTATGATCAGCGCAATATCGGCGAAGGCTGGCCTTATGCCGATGGTCCGGGTGCGACAGCATCCCCCGTTGACAACAGCGGCTACGGCGAGACGGGTGCCAACTTTGACCGGGAGCGCAATGAGGGCTTCAGGGTCGAGTCGGTCACCGGAGAAGGCTTCGAGCCGGATCTCGCGACGCCTGACGCCCCGACGACCGAGGGCCGCGAGGATGATGACCAGCTCGAATCGGACATTTCAACCGCGCTCGAAGGCTCTGACGACACGGTCCTGACGGGCCTCGACATCCACGTCGACGGCCATGTCGTGACGCTGCGCGGCGCTGTCGACAAGGTCGAGGAGCGCCGGGTGATCGAACTCAAGGTGCTGGCCGTGAACGGTGTCCGCGAGGTGAAGAACTTCGTCACGACGCTGGGGGTAGACAGTCACATTCCCGACGATGGCGATTGAGCAGCCTTACCCAGCAGCGCTCTGGCGAACGGCCCAGGCCAGAGCGCCAAGGGAGAGCCCGATCGCGATGAGGTTGATGCCCAGAATCAAACCGACGAGCCAGAGTGCCGCCACCGGCATCGAGGCCAGCAAGATCAGGGACAAAGCGATCGACAGGAAGCCGCTGATCAACATCCAGGTCCAGCTTGGCAGGGGGCGAACCGTCATCGCGAAGACCACCTTGGAAATACCCTCGATCATCAGAAATACGACCATAAGCAGGGACAGCAGCAGAAGGCCTTCGCCGAGATTGCGCAGCAGCAGGATACCGAGCAGCACCGCAAGCACGGCGGACGTGAACTGCAGCCAGAAATTCGGCGCGTGGCGGGCACTGATCAGTCCGAGGCACTGGATCAGGCCGGTCAGCACCATCAACCAGCCGAAGGTGACAACCGCCGCGGCGGACGAGACCACCGGAAACAACGCCGCGAAGATGCCAGTCACCACCAGCAGTGCCGCCTCAACGAGATGGAACGTCGCATGCTTGCGCACGGACTGACGCACCGCTTCACGATAGACCTGGGCTGCAGCATCGAGTGAGATGGTCATGGACCGCCCCTTTCGCCGGGCATCGGCCAGGCAGAATGCAGACGAGGATGGCCGGCGGCGCATCATTGGCATTGCACCGATGATACGCCGCATTGAACGGTCGGTTCAATAGGCCGTCCAGCCTCCGTCGGTCGCGTAGATGCCGCCGGTAAAATTGGACGCCTCGTCAGACAGCAGGAACAACATCATGCTCACCTGCTCACCCACGGTCGCAGGGCGATGCTTCTTGTCGGTATAAGCGAGGATGCTGTCGATCTTGATGCGCCCCATGGTCGGTCCGGTCGCGGCCTGCGAGGCGAGCGCCACCAGTTCGCCGGCACGCGCCACCATCGGCGTATCGGTCGCCGCCATATTGACCGAATTCACACGAATGCCGTAGGGCGCGTAGTCGATCGCCGCATTGCGGGTCAACCCGGTGACGGCATGTTTGCTCGCCACATAGGCCGGATTGCCGGATAGCCCAGTCATGCCGGCGATGGAGCCCACATTGACGATCGCTCCGCCGGCGCTCTGCTTGACCAGCTGCTTCAACTGCGCCCGCATGCTGTAGAACACGCCGGTCACGTTCGTCTTGAATACATTGTCCCAATAGAGGTCGCCGGCCTCGTGAATTGGCGCGAAGATCAGGTCGCGCTGCTTCTCGTAATTGATCGGATCACCCGAATAGACGCCGTCCATCACCCCGGCATTGTTGAGAGCACCGTCGAGCTTGCCAAACTGCGATACGGCCTGGGCAACGGCCTGCTCCGAGACGGCGGGGTCGCCGACGTCACCGAACACGAAAGCGCTCTTGCCGCCGCCGGCCAGAATGGAATTGTGCGTCGCCTCTCCGAGATCCTTGATCCAGTCGACGCCGACGACATTGGCGCCTTCACGTGCAAGCCGGATCGCCGCTGCCTGGCCCATGCCGCGCGCCGAGCCGGTCACGATGAAGGTTCGACCCGCGAAGCGGTTGGAGATGAAGAAATCTTCAGGCGTGGGCGTAATACCGACAACGGCATTGCCGTCGGCTCGGCCGCCCCCCATCTGCGCACTGGCCGTATTTCCGGCAACGCCGTCCATCACGGCACTCCCAGCGACAGCACCGGCCGCAAGCGACACGCCCTTCAACAAATCACGTCTGTCCATTCCGGTATCCTCCTCAGTGAGTGGTCAAATCAGAATGCCACGCGCAGAAACGCCATCGCACTCCACCAGGTATCGGCATCACCCGAGATCGCCTCCTTGACCGCATCGCCAGGAAAAGTCGCCGCGATATGGCCCTGCAGCATCACCTTGGGGGAAATGAACCACTTGGCCGTCAGGTTGGCCTCGTAGCCAAGCTCTGTCGAGCCGAGGAATGACAGAGCCGGGTTGCCACCCAGATTCGTGGCGCTGTCAGCCGTGAAAATCCAGAACTGCGGAACCAGCTCGACCATGGGGCTGGGCCGCAGACGCAATTGCAGACGGTGTGCGACCAGGTTGCTGTCCTGGAACACCTTGAAATGGTTGATCCCCTGCACCCACTGCTCGCCGTTGCCGCCTGAGAGCAGCGGATCCCAGCGTTCGAACCGGGCGGTGTCGGGATCGTCGCCCGAAAACTGAGCGTAGCGGTAGCTCACCACGGGCTGCCACGCGAGTTCGGAGAACTGGTAACCGACTTCGGCCGCCAGCGCTGTCGCGTGCATGTCGAAATTCTCGTTTCGCTGCAGGGCAAATTCCACATTGCCGAAGAAGTCGCCATTCGGTTGATCCCAGCGTATCCGCCCGTTGAATACCTCAAGCCCATCACGGCTCAGCGTGGCCGTGGCCGGATCGGGCGTTGCCTGGGCAAAGTAGGAATAGTCGGACTCAAGTACCCGGATATAGCTGCCGCCAAGCTTGAATCCGGCGCCGACCGGCGTCTCGACGTTCAAACCCACCATGCGCGTCCGGGAATCGACCACCGGAAGCTCGTCCGGGTCGAGATAGAACAGTTCGATAAGGCTGTTGTTGTAGCGCAGCTGGCCGAGCACCAGCATGTCGGCGGCCCAACGCGGGTTGGACTGCAGGGCAGCTCGCTCATCACCGTTGGAGGCCGAATTGCCGATGATCATGCTGTCCGCGATGGCATAGCGCTTGCGCCCGACGGAGGCGTTCCAGACCAGACGGTCGCCCGAGTCATAGGTTTCACCACCGACCAGACCGACATAGGCGTCTTCGACACCGAAATAGGCGCGGCTTTCGTCGGTGAACAACTCGGTTCCCGCCGACCCGCTCACGATGCCACTCAGGCCGCCATAGGCATAGATGTCGTCGCTCAGAGGCGTCAACCCGTAGAGCCCCGTGTGGATGAAGCCTTCGCCCCAGCCGCTTGCGCCGCTTCCGGCCGTATCACCGGACGCCAGGGGGTTACCGTCAAGGAACAGGTCGGGGCGTCCATACCAGGCGTCGACATTGCCATAGAGCATCGACAGGGTCTCAAGCTTGGCGACGATAATGGTGCCTTCGCTGTCGTAGAGGATCGGCAGATCCTTGGTGTCTCCGCTGACCAGATATCCCCGATCCGCGCGCAGGATCCTGTCGCTGAGCGTCGCGTTGATCGTCAGGGCGACCCCACCCGAACGCCCGGAACCGACCTCGAGTTCGGCCGACGCCACCGGCGCCTGACGGCTGGCCCTGGCAATCGCGATTTCCAATTCGGCACGATTGAAAGTTGCACCCGGAAACAGGCCGATGTTGCGCCGGATCAGATCGATGACCCGGTCGTTTGCGGCCGCATCGGCAGAGGGATTGGCGAGAACGACATCAATGCTCTCTATAAGTCGTCCCTCGTCAGACGACGGGGTCTGTGCATGGCCAAGGCTCGCCGTAAGCGAGCCGACAAGGACCAGAACCGCAAGGCGGAGGACGGGAGGGAATGTCCCGAAGGACAACGAACGCGGAATACGGCCTGAAGCAAGCACCCATGCACAGACAAGTCTTTGATACATGACACCCATCGCACACCCACCCAACACGAGATTAGCCTAGGCAGCCGTAAATCATTAGCAATGCATGAAAATCATATACAAGAAATTGCAGAATTTCTAGAGATGCAAGCAACGCATCATATGGCCGTGCGGGGGGAAGTTGAACAGGCGGCCCGCCATCCGGGCAACAAAAAACCCGGCTCGAAGGCCGGGTTCTTTTTTGGTGCGGTCGAGAAGACTCGAACTTCCACGGGTTGCCCCACAGCGACCTCAACGCTGCGCGTCTACCAATTCCGCCACGACCGCATCGTGGTAGGCGCCGAATTGCTCCGGCGGGGCTGCATGTAGCAAAAGCATTCCGGGTCCACAAGCCCGCCATGACAGATTTTTGAAAATTCGTCCCACCCAGTGGAAAAGCCCTCAGGATGGGGGTGGCTGGAGCCCTTGAAGTCCGGGGCTTTTCTTGCCAAATAAAGGAAAAACAAGGCTTTGCGCCTATCCACAGCCGAAGGCAAATTTCATGCTCCGCACTGATCTCGACCTTTCCATGCACGCCCAAGAAGGCTCCGCCCCGGTGCGCTGGCGAGTCGCCGACGGACTTGTAGGATATGAGGACGCGGTTGCGGAGATGGAGCGGCAGGTGGCCGATATCGCCGACGGCAAGGCCGACGAACTGGTCTGGCTGGTGGAGCACCCTGCCCTCTATACCGCCGGCACGAGTGCCGATTCCAAGGACCTGATCGAGCCGGATCGCTTCCCGGTCTTTGCCACCGGCCGCGGCGGCGAATACACCTATCACGGCCCCGGCCAGCGCGTTGCCTATGTCATGCTCGACCTGAAACGGCGCCGCCAGGATGTCCGCGCCTATGTGGCAGCACTTGAAGAGGTGGTCATCCGCACGCTCGACAGCATGAACGTCAAGGGCGAGCGCCGTGAAGATCGCGTTGGCGTCTGGGTGCGCCGTCCGGAAAAGCCCACACTGCCGGATGGCACCATGAGCGAGGACAAGATTGCAGCACTCGGCATCCGGTTGCGACGCTGGGTTAGCTTTCACGGGCTGTCGATCAATGTCGACCCGGACCTGTCCCATTTTGGCGGGATCGTACCTTGCGGGATCTCCGCCTATGGCGTGACCAGCCTGGTTGATCTTGGCCTGCCTGTGATGATGGCGGATGTCGACATCCGATTGCGCGAGGCATTCGAAGACGTCTTCGGCGCGACAACGAACGAAGGCTGAGAGCTTACGCCCGTCCCATGACGGGCCCGTCGAGATCACCGGCATCCCGCCGACGCTCGTCGCGCTCTTCGTAAGTTTCGATCTGCCGGGCGATTTTCTCGATGAGGCGCCCGCATTCGAGATGGGCATCGGTCAAGCGCTGCAGTTCAAGCTTCAGGGCTTCCAGCGGCAAATCTCCCGATTCCTGGATCGGACCCGAACCGACCCCCGTCATCAGCCACATGGGCGAAACACCGAGAATGCCTGCGAGATCGATGAGGCTCGACGGACGGGGCTCCGCGCGGTCGGCTTCCCAGGCGAGAAGGTTGTCGCGCTTCACGCCGATGCGATTAGCAACATCGGCAAGCGATAGACCGGAGGCGTCACGCGCCGCGGAAAGGCGCCCTCCAAGCGTGTCGTCACTCGAATCCGTCATACGGGAAAAACGCTCGCGTGCGGGCATTCGCGACCTCCTGATCGTTCGGTTCCGTCGAGCCGAGTGCCAACGGATGACAAAGTTCCGATCTCACATCGCTACATTAGCGGATGCATAGACCCCGCATCTTTCCCGGCGCGCCACCCACGAGTGCAAACCCGCCACATGGCCTCAGCCTGAAGATGCGTACAAACGCCTGATAAACGCGAAGGTCGTTCCTTTGTTCCCGAGTTTCTTTCACTTGATCACAAGGGGCGGGTCATGCTTGTTCAGCGAACGCAGCACGCTCCTCTTTTTCCGAGTCTCTTCCATGCAAAGCTCGTCTTCCACTCCCTTTCGCGGCATGGTCCTGATGGCGGGCTGCATGCTCGTCCTGCCGGTGATGGACGCGATCGCCAAATACATGGCGACGGTGGAGGGCATGTCACCGGGCCAGATCACCTTCTATCGCTTCTTCTTCCAGCTGGCCTCGGTGCTCCCGGTGCTGATTGCGATCAACGGCATGGGCGCCTTCTCGGCCAAGCGCCCCTGGATCAACCTGTTGCGCGGCGCCATCCACGGCGCGGCAAGCCTGATGTTCTTCATGGCCGTCAAATACATGCCGCTGGCCGATGTCTTCGCGATCTATTTCGTCGAGCCCTTCATCCTGACGGCGATGTCGGCGGTTTTCCTAAAGGAAAAGGTCGGCTGGCGCCGATGGTTGGCGATTGCGGTCGGCTTTGGCGGTGCGATGATCGTCATTCAGCCGAGCTATGAAGTGTTCGGGCTGACGGCGCTGCTTCCGGTCGCCTGCGCCTTCCTCTATGCGCTCTACATGTTCCTCAATCGCGCGATCGGCGAGGCCGATTCACCGATGACCATGCAGACCATGGCAGGCATCGGGGGAACGCTGTTCATTGGGGCGACGCTGTTGCTCGGAACCGCAGCCGGAGATGCGGATTTCGAGATTGCGCTCCCGACCTCCGCCCTTGGGCTCGGGCTGCTGATCATTCTGGGTGCGATTTCCGGCTACATTCACCTGCTCGTCGTCAGGGCCTTCCGCATGGCGACCCTCTCGGTGCTGGCGCCGTTCCAGTATTTCGAAATCATTGCGGCGGTTGCCCTGGGCTATCTCCTGTTCGACGAGTTTCCAACGCCATCGAAATGGCTGGGCATCCTGATCATCGTGGGTTCGGGTCTCTTCATTCTCTGGCGGGAGCAGAAGCGGGCATCCCCCTCTCAAACGGTGCCGGAATCAGGGTAAGCCACGCGGCAGGATATGTTGCATTTGAGCGATTCCATCGATGGAAACGTAAGGCTTCTCGCTTAGGTTGGGCCAATCAATCCTCACCCTTGGGAGAGCCTTCTTGGCGACACATCAGGCCGCAGTCTTTCTGGCCGCGTTCAACCTCGCCCTGCTGTGGCTCCTGATGGCAGCCCCGCTGGGGCGCCGGACGATCCGTGTGAGCCGGATCATCCGCGAGCGCCCGGAAGAACTCTGGAACATCACGCGGCCCGCCGGAGACCTGACGGCCTGGCACCCGAACGTGATCTCCGTTGAGCCTGTCGACGGCAAGCCTGATCTGATCGAGTTCGCCTATCGGAATCCGGATCGCCATGGTCATCCGAGCCGACGCACCATGATTGTCGATCGCACCGCCATGACCGCTGGCACCTGCTTTTCCTGCGACCTGAGGGTAGTCGGCGACAGCACGCTCGATCAAACCTTCTGGGAAGGCTATCGGGAAAGCCGGAAGGTCGAGCGCGCGCCGCTGGGCAGCCGGGTCACATTCGAGCAGACGGACAATTATCGCGGCCTTGCCTTCTATCTCTTCCGCAAAATGGCGCTGTCCCGCGAACTGGCCTCGCTGAAAGACCATGTCGAGGAACGCCACAGCTCCGGCTTCCTCCATTTCGAGCATCCGGCCTGGCAGACGGTGCTGGTCATCATCTCCACCCTTCTGCTCTGGCCCTTCTTCAGCCTGACGGCGACAGGGCTGATGATGTCGGTTTTCCTGACGCTGGTCATCCTCTTGCACGAACTCGGGCACATGGTTGCCTACCGCGCCTTTGGCCATCCTAGCGTCCGGATGATCTTCGTGCCGCTTCTGGGCGGGATCGCGATCGGTGGGCGGCCCTATAACAGCCATTTCGAGGTGGCGACATGCGCCCTGATGGGAGCGGGCTTTTCCGCTCTGCTGGTTCCGATCCTGGTCGCAGCGCACCAGTCGGTGCAAGGCATTCCGCATCCGGCGGCCATGGACGGTCCGACGCTTGTCTTCCTCGTCATTCTCGGCGCCTTCAACCTCTTGAACCTGCTGCCGACCTACCGCTTCGATGGCGGACAGGTTCTGCGCCAGGTCTTCGAAGGGCAAAGGGCGCTCGCCATCACCAGTTTCGTCGTGACAGGCGTGATCCTTTGGACCGGCTGGCGCATCGGTCTGGGGGCGCCGATGCTGATCGGAGGCCTGATGATCTTCATCTTGCTCAGTCTGATCAGGACGAAATCAATCAAGCCGCGCGAGGCGCTGGTGCCGATGAATGCGGCCGAAAGGCTGATGACCGGCTTTGGCTACTACGCAGCGCTCGCGATCCATGCCTATGCCGTCATCTATGCCTGCGACAGGTTGTTTGATTGAGGCGCACCATTACCGCCAAAGCTTGACATCGCCGGGCGATCAGGTTCCAAGAAGCGCATGGACACCGAGAACACACCCCTCTCCGCCGGCTATCACGATGTTGCGCCCAACATGCTGGCGACGATCGTCACCTGCCTTGAAATGACGGCGAGGCCCGCGCCACGCGCCAATCCGCCGACGGATGGATTGACGGTCGAGCGCTGGCATTCGCCGTCGCTCAATGACTATCGCGCGCTCTATCGCCGGGTCGGCGAAGACTGGCTCTGGGTCTCGCGCGCAGTGATGGCCGACGATGCTCTGCTGGCGATCATCGGAGACCCCGCAGTCGAGATCTATGCCATGATGCGAGATGGCGAGCGGTTGGGCCTGCTGGAACTCGACTTCCGCGAGGCCGGGCAATGCGAACTGTCCTTCTTCGGGCTCGACCAGAGCCTGATCGGCGCTGGCGCAGGGCGCATCCTGATGAATGTCGCGATCGAGAAGGCCTGGGAGAAACCCATTCAGCGATTCTGGGTGCACACCTGCCATCTCGACCACCCGGCCGCCCTTGCCTTCTACCAGCGCTCAGGCTTCAAACCTTACAAGCGCATGGTCGAGATCTTCGAAGACCCGCGTCAGACCGGGAAACTGCGGGCGGATGCCGCTCAGCATTTCCCGATCCTGAAGTCTGAATAGCCAAGAAAAATCAGACTATTGATAAAATCCGGCTCGCCCCTTGAGCCGGATGGCAATGCCGTGCGAAAGTCCGGCCCAACGATTTGTCAGGGAGAAAAACCATGGATGTTCGCGCCGCCGTCGCCGTTCAGGCTGGAAAGCCGCTCGAGGTCATGACCGTTCAGCTGGAAGGCCCGCGCGCGGGCGAAGTGCTGATCGAGGTCAAGGCCACGGGGATCTGTCACACCGACGATTTCACCCTGTCGGGTGCCGATCCGGAAGGTCTGTTCCCGGCGATCCTCGGCCATGAAGGTGCAGGCATCGTCTGTGATGTCGGCCCGGGGGTCACCTCGGTGAAGAAGGGCGATCACGTTATTCCGCTCTACACGCCGGAATGCCGCGAATGCTATTCCTGCACCTCGCGCAAGACGAACCTTTGCACGGCGATCCGCTCGACCCAGGGCCAGGGTCTGATGCCTGATGGCACGAGCCGATTCTCGATCGGCAAGGACAAGATCCACCACTATATGGGCTGCTCGACCTTCGCGAATTACACGGTCCTGCCGGAGATCGCGGTCGCCAAGGTCAACCCAGACGCGCCCTTCGACAAGATCTGCTACATCGGCTGCGGTGTCACGACCGGGATCGGCGCTGTCATCAACACCGCCAAGGTCGAGATCGGCGCAACTGCGATCGTCTTCGGCCTCGGCGGCATTGGTCTCAACGTGCTGCAGGGCTTGCGCCTTGCCGGTGCCGACATGATCATCGGCGTCGACATCAACCCGGATCGCAAGGCCTGGGGCGAGAAGTTCGGCATGACGCATTTCGTCAATCCGAAGGAAGTCGAAGGCGATATCGTGCCGTATCTCGTCAACATGACCAAGCGCAATGGCGACCTGATCGGCGGCGCCGACTACACCTTCGACTGCACCGGCAACACCAAGGTCATGCGCCAGGCACTCGAAGCCTCGCATCGCGGCTGGGGCAAGTCGGTCATCATCGGCGTTGCCGGTGCCGGCCAGGAGATCTCGACACGTCCGTTCCAGCTGGTCACCGGTCGCAACTGGATGGGCACGGCCTTTGGCGGCGCGCGCGGCCGCACCGACGTTCCGAAGATCGTCGACTGGTACATGGAGGGCAAGATCCAGATCGACCCGATGATCACCCACACCATGCCACTCGAAGACATTAACAAGGGTTTCGACATGATGCACAAGGGCGAGAGCATCCGGGGCGTCGTAGTCTATTGATCACGGGGCCTGCCTACACGGTCGATGTGCAGAGGCTCGATGAGTTCTCCGCCGTCGACCTCTACGCCATGCTGAAACTGCGCGTCGATGTCTTCGTCGTCGAGCAGCACTGCCCCTATCCGGAGCTGGATGGCAACGATATCGACTGCCTGCATCTGCGGCTGCTGGATGGCGATGACCTGCTCGCCTGCGCGCGGCTATGGCGCCCGACGCCCGAGCATCATCCGCGCATCGGCCGCGTCGCGGTGTCGCCCAACCATCGCGGCAGGCGGCTGGGCGAAGCCTTGATGCGCGAGGCAATTGCCGAGGTGGAGAAGCGCCATCCCGGCGAGCCGATCGAGATCTCGGCGCAGAGCCATCTGCAGAAGTTCTACGGGTCGCTGGGTTTCGAGGTGATCTCGGAGGAGTATCTGGAGGATGATATTCCGCATGTCGATATGCTGCGGCGGGGATGAGCTTCCCAATCGAGTGAGCTTCAGGCAGGCTATCGCCGGGAAGGTTCTTGCCGGTAGATGCATTCGTGGCTACAATTCATTTCGAATGGGATGACGAAAAGAATACGGCGAACATCGCCAAACACGGCCTGAGCTTTGATCGGGCCTGCAGGATTTTCGATGGCATCGTCATCAGTGCGCAAGACGACAGGCGCGATTATGGCGAGGTTCGCTTCAACAGTATCGGCAAGCTCGACGAAACTGTCGTTGTCGTCGTCACTCATACGGACCGGCATGACCGAATCCGCCTGATCTCGGCCCGACCAGCCAAACGAAAGGAAAGGGAGCGTTATGCAGAAGCGCTTCGACAAAGAACTCAGTCTTGAGGAGCTAGCCAAGCTGGATGACGACGAGATCGACACGAGCGACATCCCAGAACTCGACGACACCTTCTGGCAGAACGCTGTCCTTGTGGAGCCGGAAGGCACCGAGCAAATCACGCTTCGGGTCAAGAAGTCAGTGCTGCAGGTGTTTCGCGCCACGGGCAAGGGGTACCAGACCCGTATGAACGCTGTGCTCGAATCCTATGCCCGAAGCCTGAAGAAGTAAGTTGATGCCCGAAATCTATGTCGATGCCGATGCCTGTCCAGTGAAGCCGGAGATCCTGAAAGTCGCCGAACGCCATGACCTGCCGGTGACCTTTGTGGCGAATTCGGGCTTGCGGCCGTCGCGAGATCCGATGGTGAAGAATGTCATCGTATCTGGCGCCTTCGATGCGGCGGATGACTGGATTGCCGAGCGCTGCGGCGAAGGCGATATCGTCGTCACCGCCGATGTGCCGCTGGCCGGGCGCTGCGTGGCGGCAGGCGCCCTCGTCACCGGGCCGACGGGTCGGATCTTCGACACGGCCAATATCGGCATGGCAACCGCCATGCGCGATCTCGGCGCCCATTTGCGCGAGACTGGCGAGAGCAAGGGCTACAACGCCGCCTTTTCGCCGCGAGACCGTTCGGCTTTCCTCGAAACGCTTGACAGGCTCTGCCGCCGGATCAAGAAGTAGGTCCTCATCCAACGGCCAGAACGGCGGCGCGACGCTTTGAAAAATATGATGAATTCAGTGCTGGATCATCGCTACCGCTCATTCATGGTGGCGGGCGTTGTTGCACTCGCGGCTCTGCCCTTCGTCGCGATTTACGAACCCGATGTCACCATCGAGCTGCCGGCCATCCTGTTTTTCACTGTCTATCTCAGCCTCGCCTTTTTGCGCCTGAGGCGCCTGACGCCGGCCTATCTCAGACAGCGGGCCGATGTCGCCGATGCCCCGGCCTTCGTCATTCTCGGCGTCACGGGGCTGGCGATCGTTGCGGCCATCGGCGCGCTGTTTCTGGCGCTGAACCGGGAACAGCAGGCGGGTGCGCCGGAGCTTGCTCTCGCCGTCGCCGCCGTCGTGCTTGGTTGGCTGACGATCCACACCATGGCGGCGATGCACTACGCCCATGTGTACTGGAGGCCCTCCCGCGCGCATGAAAACGGGCGGCGCGGCGGGCTCGACTTTCCCGGCACACCAGACCCCTGCGGTCACGATTTCCTCTATTTCTCGCTGGTCATCGGCATGACGGCACAGACCTCGGATGTGGTGATCACCTCGACCGCCATGCGCAAGCTGAACCTCCTGCATGCCACGATCTCTTACTTCTTCAACACCGTGCTGGTGGCCGCCGCTGTGAACGCGGCCGTGTCGCTCGCCGGCTGACCATTCCCAAGACAAGGAAGCTTCCCGATGAACATTCTCTCCCAGAACACCGCCTTCGGCGGCATGCAGGGCGTCTTCTCGCACCAGTCGGAAGCGACCGGCACCGAGATGACCTTCGCCGTCTTCGTGCCGCCGCAAGCGATCGCAGAAAAGCGCCCGGTGCTCTGGTATCTCTCAGGCCTCACCTGCACCCATGCAAACGTCATGGAAAAGGGCGAATACCGCCGCATGGCCGCCGAACTGGGTCTGATCGTGGTTTGCCCCGATACAAGCCCGCGCGGCAATGACGTCGCCGACGAACTCACCAACTGGAAGATGGGCAAGGGTGCGGGCATGTATCTCAATGCCACCGAAACGCCCTGGGCCGAGCACTACCAGATGTATTCCTACATCACGGAAGAGCTTCCCAGCCTGATCGCCGAGCAGTTCCGCGCCGATATGAGCCGCCAGGGCATTTTCGGCCATTCCATGGGTGGCCATGGCGCGATGACGATTGCGCTGAAGAACCCTGAGCGCTTCAAGAGCTGCTCGGCCTTTGCCCCGATCGTCAGTCCGCTGACGGCGGACTGGACGCAGGATGCGTTTGAGAAATATCTCGGCGCTGACCGGGCCAAGTGGCGCGAGTACGATGCCTGCGCGCTGGTCGAGGACGGCGCCCGCTTCCCGGAATTTCTTGTTGATCAGGGCAAGGCGGACAGCTTCCTGGAGACAGGTCTCGCCCCCTGGAAGTTCGAAGAGGCAGTGAAGGGTACGGATATCGACCTGACACTCCGCATGCACGAGCGTTATGACCACTCCTACTACTTCATTTCGACCTTCATGGAGGATCATCTGAAGTGGCATGCGGCGCGGCTGGGGTGAGGCGGCAGTCTCAAGTGCAACCAATGGCGGCGCCTATTCCATATACGTGCTTAACGTGTATCATTCACCTCATTTCTTGGGGAGGAAACGGGGCATGTCACAGAAGCACATCATTCTGATCCATGGGCGGGCGATCAAACCGTCCGAAAAGGCGATGATCGATCTCTCACGCCGCGCCATAGCCAGCGGGCTGAGCAGGGCGAAGCGACAACCGGCAGCGCAGCTGTTCGAAAGCAACAAGGTCAAATTCTCCTTTTGCTATTTCGGAGACATCAGCAACGAAATCCTGGCCCAAAACAGCAAAACGCAGCGTGACAAGTTGACGGAGATGGATCCGGTCAGAGGCAAGCCTTGCTTTCCAGCCCAGCCGTTGCATGAGGCTTTTGCGCTGACCGACGCTCTGCGGACCTTTGACAAGAAAACCTACGCGCAGGTTCTGAGAGACGCCGACGATCTGCGTTTGCTGGACGATGCCGCCGACATGGTAAGTTTGTTCGGCAGTCTCTTCACGGCCGGGATCCTGAACAAATGGGCAATCGACAAGGCAACCGCCGATCTCGGCGCCTATCTCACCTCCCATAAGGTCGGGTCCGATATTCGGGCCCGGCTTGGGGACATCCTCGCGCCCGCGATCTCCAAGGGCGATGATGTCTGCCTCCTGGCGCATAGCATGGGCTGCATGATCTCCTATGATGTGCTTTGGAAATACGCCCGCACGAGCGAATACACCGAGCTTCGCAAGAAAGAGAATCCGGTAAGACTTTGGATGACGCTCGGCAATCCCCTCGGAGAGGATGGCGTGCGGCACAACTTGCTGGACGGCCGCTATGTCGAGACGGAAAAATATCCGATTCACATGGTTCGGGAATGGGCGAACTTCTACGCTCAGGACGATTTCGTCGCCCATATCGAGAAGATCGCCCCGATCTACAACAAGATACCCGTCAACGGACGCCCAAAAAGCATCACCGACAGCCATATCTACAATTGCTGGCACTACAAGGACGTGAAACGGAACCGGATGACTTCCAACCCCCACGACCTCTATGGCTATCTCATGCATCAATCGGTCGCCGGACGTCTCGCCGACTGGCTGGAGGCGCCCTGAGACAGACAGGCTGCTCCGGCCGATCTCGCTCACACCCGCCGATAAACGAACCGCTCGAAATCTGCCGGATTGCAGCGTCCGGTGATGTCAAAGCAGAACATGCCGGCAAACGCGCCGGTAAACGAGCCGTGTTCGCCGAAGCCGCCTTCGTCGGAGACGACGCCGGCGTCGAGGACGGGGCCGATGGCCTGCCATGCGCCTTCGCCTGCGACCCGCCAGAAGAATTGCAGGTCGTTGTCGGTGATCTCCATAGCGAGATCCACGGCACCCTCGGGGATCGACTGGCCCATGCCGATCGGGAAGGTCAACTTGCCGGAGGGATAATCGCCCGGGCAGGAGAGGATGATCAGCGAACGGCCGAGTTTTTCGTCCGTGGAGATGCCGAGCGCGTGAAACTTGTAGCGGTTGTAGTAATGCGTCAGGCCTGCGACCTGTTGGTAAGTGTCGGGCGAGAATTCGAGACGGGTTTCGGCGCGGAAACGGTGATGCTCCTGGCGGCGGGCGACCAGCGATTGTTCGAACCAGGAGCCGATGCTTTCGCGCCCAAAGAGGCGCAGGCGCCCTGCCCGCTCGGTGAGGCTGAACAGGCGTTCGGGATGCGGCGTGCGCAGCCACTGGAATTCGGATGGTAAGTCGGGACTATCGAAGGTCCTTACGATCTCGACGGGTTCCTCGCGCTTGATCGCACCATTGGGCGCCGGCACCTCGACGGATGGCACGACGCCGCCCTGTTCGAGATAGAGCCAGCCGTCTTCCTTCCACACACATTTCTGCAAGCCCGTTTCGCGACCGAGCGTGCAGCGGCGCTTCGGGGCCATGGGGCGGCCGCAGAGATGGGTGTGGTAGACCTGGCCGTCCGGCGTCTCGACATATTGGCCGTGGCCGGCGCGTTGCAGCACCGCCTCCGGGTTGTCCTTTGAGGTTATGAGATGCGTGTTCGGATGCATCTCGTAGGGGCCGTCGATCGAGCGGGAGCGCGCCATGGTCACGACATGGTCGTAGCCGGTGCCGCCCTCGGCGGTCGTCAGGTAATACCAGCCATTGCGCTTGAAGAGATGCGGACCTTCGACCAGGCCCTGTTGGCTGCCCTCGAAGATGTTCCTGATCGGGCCGATGAGCTTTTGCGTCTTCGGATCCCATTCCTGCAGCAGGATGCCGTCGAACTTGGCATGGCCGATGGTGTTGCGCGCCTCGGGGCGGTGGTTCCACTGCATGTTGGTGAACCACTTGCGGCCGTCGTCGTCATGAAAGAGCGAGGGATCGAAGCCGGAGGAATTGACATAGATGGGGTCCGACCACGGGCCTTCGATGGACGGTGCCGTGACAATGAAGTTATGCGCGTCCTTGAAGGAGCCTTCGAAGCGTTTGACGTCGGTATAGACGAGCCAGAACAGACCGTCGGCGTAAGACAGGCACGGCGCCCAGACGCCGCCGCTATCAGGATTGCCGCGCATGTCGAGTTGGCTTGCGCGGTTGAGCGGGCGGGTGACTAAGTCCCAGTTCACGAGATCGCGTGAATGATGGATCTGGACGCCGGGATACCATTCGAAGGTGGAGGTGGCGATATAGTAATCCTCGCCCACGCGGCAGATCGAGGGATCCGGATTGAAGCCCGGCAGGATGGGGTTGATGATCATGGCGTGTTTCCTCCTGCCTGATGGCATATTGATTGGGAAAGCAGCCCCTCATCCCCCTGCCGCGACCTTCTCCCCGCAAGCGGGGAGAAGGCGAAGACGGTGACCGCAGTGACCTTCTCCCCGTTTACGGGGAGAAGGTGGCGGCAGCCGGATGAGGGGCACCTTCCAGACGGCGTTACTTCTTCTTCCGCGGCGGGCCCTTGCGCTCGGCGGACGCAGCCCAGATGTTGATGTCGGCGTCCTTGGCGAAGACGTCGATCTCGGCGAGTTCTTCCACCGTGAAATCGGGCGTTTCGATCGCCTTGACGCAGTCCTCGACCTGGGAGGGCTTCGACGCGCCGATCAGCGCCGTAGTGATGCGCTTGCCGCGCAGCACCCAGGACAGCGCCATCTGGGCAAGCGTCTGGCCACGCCTCTCGGCGATGCGGTTGAGGCCGCGGATGTTTTCGAGATTGCGCTCGTTGAGGAAGCCCGGATCGAGCGACTTGTCTTGCGTCGCGCGGGTGCCTTCCGGAATTCCGTTCAGATACTTGGACGTGAGCATGCCCTGCGCGAGCGGCGAGAAGACGATCGAGCCGACGCCGAGGTCTTCCAGCGTATCGATCAGCCCGTCTTCCTCGATCCAGCGGTTGATCATCGAATAGCTGGGCTGATGGATGAGAAGCGGCGTGCCGAGGCTCTTCAAAATGGCATGAGCTTCGCGGGTGCGCTTCGAATTGTAGGAGGAGATGCCGACATATTGCGCCCTGCCCGAGCGTACGATGTGATCGAGCGCGCCGCAGGTTTCCTCAAGCGGCGTGTCGGGATCGAAGCGGTGCGAATAGAAGATGTCGACATAGTCGAGGCCCAGGCGCTTCAAGCTCTGGTCGCAGGAGGCAACAAGATATTTGCGGCTGCCCCATTCGCCGTAAGGACCCGGCCACATATTGTAGCCGGCCTTGGACGAGACGATCAGCTCGTCGCGGTAACCGCGAAAATCGGTCTTGAGGATTTCGCCGAAGGCTTCCTCGGCGGTGCCGGCCGGTGGGCCGTAATTGTTGGCGAGGTCGAAATGGGTAATGCCGAGGTCGAAAGCCCTACGGCAGATCGCCCGCTTGGTGGCATGGGCCGTGTCCTGGCCGAAATTGTGCCACAGGCCGAGCGAAATCGCCGGCAGCTTCAGCCCGCTCTTGCCGCAGCGATTATAGGTCATCCGCTCATAGCGGTTTTCGGCGGGGGTATAGGTCATGAATGGTTCTCTCCCAGAAGGTCATGGTCGCATGATTGCCCCTCATCCCCCTGCCGGGACCTTCTCCCCGCATGCGGGGAGAAGGGGGCAAGACGCCGGCCGCACCGGCCTTCTCCCCGCTTGCGGGGAGAAGGTGGCGGCAGCCCCGGCGCAACGCGTTGCGCCTGAGATGAGGGGCAAAGCTCCCCCTTATCTAAGCAGAGCTTGCGCTTCGTCGATACCCAGAGCAGCCGGTTGGGTGCAGGTTGTCGACAGGGTTACGAATTCACCCGTCTCGCCGGACTTCAGGATCGACACCATGACGTCGACGCCGTGCAGCGTTCGGTCGAGCGAGCAGCGGGCATCGCGGCCTTCGAGGATCGCGACCGCCATGTCGGCGAGGCCGGCCGTGCGGTAGTTGGCGCGCGGACCTTGCGGGCTTTCCTGGTTGTTGCGGCCGAAGGGATGGTCCCAGGCTTCGAGGGGCTGGATGTTCTTGTCGCGGCCGGAGGCCTCCACGACCCCGCCGAAGAAGTTCGGGTCCGGCACGTAAAGCGAGCCTTCGGTGCCGTAGAGTTCCATATTGGCGTGGCGGTGGCTCCAGACATCCCAGCTGGCGGACAGCGTGATCGTCGCGCCGTTCTGGAATTCCAGAAGCGCATGGATGTTGGTCGGCGTCTTCACCGGGATCACCTCGCCATTGCGCGGCTGGCTGGTGATGGTGCGGGTCTCGTTGGCCAGCGAGGTGAGCGCTGCGACACGCTTCACCGGGCCGATCAGGTTGATCAGGTTGGCGATGTAATAGGGGCCGAGGTCGAGGACCGGGCCGCCGCCGGGCAGGAAGAAGAAGTCCGGGTTCGGGTGCCACATCTCCATACCGGGGCTCATCACATGGCAGGTGCCGGAGGTGACGCGGCCGATGCCGCCCTTGTCGATATAGGCGCGGGCCAGCTGATGCGCACCGCCAAGGAAGGTGTCCGGCGCGCAGCCGACCGACAGGCCCTTGGCCTTGGCGATCGCGCGCAGGTCTTCGCCCTGTTCGAGCGACAGCACCAGCGGCTTTTCCGAATAGACATGTTTGCCGGCTTCGAGGATGCGCTTGGAGACCGGGTAATGCGCATCCGGGATCGTCAGGTTGACGACGATGTCGATCTCGGGATTGGCGAGGAGCTCATCGATGGTCTGGGCCTTGACGCCATATTCGGCGGCTCGGGCTTCTGCCGCGGCCGGATTGAGATCCGCGCAGGCAACAACCTTCAGACCGCGAAACAGCGGTGCCAGCGAGAAGTAAGTGGTGGAGATATTGCCGCATCCGATGATGCCGACGCCGAGTTCGCGTGCCATGGGAAATGTCCTGCTTGCTGCGAGTGGTTCAATAGGTCTTGAAGGAAGCGATCGAACGGGTGATCAGCCGGTCGATATCCCTTGGATTGTCGTGTTCGACGACAAAATGCTTGACGCGGGTGCTCTTTAGCGCCGCAACCAGGCCCTTCCAGTCGACGGTGCCATGGCCAACATCGGCCCAACCGTCTTCATCCGCGTTCTCGCCTGCCGGTGCGATGTCCTTCACGTGGACGGCGCTGATGCGCTTGCCGTAGCTTTCGATCCAGGCAAAGGGATCGGCCTTGCCTCTGATAACCCAGGCGATGTCGGCTTCCCAATCGAGCTCCGGACCGCCAGCGAAGATCTGTTCCTGTGGGGTCGATCCGTCCGGCAAGTTTACAAATTCGAAGTCGTGATTGTGCCAGCCGAAGACCAGGCCGGCATCGCGCAGCGGCTTGCCGGCCGCCTGCAGGCGCTGGCCGAAGGCGAACCAGCCGGCCGCATCCGAGGGACGCTGGTCGGGCATCAGATAGGGGCAATAGACGGCTTCAATGCCGAGCGTCTTGGCGATCTTGATGACACGGGCCGGATCATTCTCGATCATGTCGAGGCCGAAATGCGCGGTCGGCATGGTCAAGTGGTTCTGGTCGAGCTCCTTGCGGAAAGCATCCAGCTCGCCATCGGCGAGTGACGCATAGAGGGCGCCATAGCCCTCGACCTCACCGTAACCGGCAGCCTTAAGCTTCGGATAGATGCCGCTGAAGGGCTGGAAATTGCGGGCGCTGTAAAGTTGGAAGCCGAGTTTGGTCATGGGGTATTCCTCCTCGTGTTTCCCTGGATCGGGCGCCCAGGGCTTGGATGGGCATGACGCCTGTCAGTCCGCCGACTGGCAGGTGTAGAGATCGTAGATGCGGAATGCCGGCACGGTGCTGGCGGGCAGAGCGGTGTCCGGAGTGAAGATGATGCGGCGGCTCTCGCCGGCCGAGAGATCGAAGGCGTTGTCGGAGTAGCGGCCGTGGGTTGCGCTTTCGAGCATGACGAAGAGGGCAAGGCCATGGGCTGTGACGGCGATTTCGAAGCCACCGTCTGCGGTCGGGGTAACGGCCGTTTCAAGCCGTGACGGTTCGAGATCGAGCGCCTTGTAGGTGCCGTTGAGAAAATGCCCCTCCCCGCTCATGCCGTTCGAAGCGATGAAGCTCCAGGCGAGCAGACCGTCGGCCGGGATCTCGCTCGCATCCAGCGTGACGAGCAGGTCGGCGGCATCCGGTCCGCAATCGCCCTGCACGCTTTTGAGCGGGATGCGCCCCCCCGACAGCGTCAGCACGAAGAGATTGGCGTCGATCGTGACGGTATCGAGCGTATCGTTGACCATCGACAGCGCGATCGTCGCGCCGTCTTCGGACGGGATGGCGGCGACCGCGACCGGCTGGAAGAAGCGGCGCACCATGTAATGCATGGCCTTCCAGCTGCCGCCGTAATCGAGGCTGGACCAGGAGGCGACCGGCCAGGTGTCGTTGAGCTGCCAGTAAACAGTGCCCATGCAATGAGGCTTCAGCGAGCGCCAGTATTCGACGGCGGTCTTGATGGCGAGGCCCTGCTGGATCTGGCTCAGATAGACGAAATTGGCGAAATCCTTCGGAAAACGGAAATAGCGGAACATGGTGCCCGCGATGCGCTCATTGCCGCCGACATTCTTCTGATGCAGCTCGATGACAGGCGAAGCGATGTTCATGTCGGCCTTGTCGGCGAAGCTCTCGATGACCGGCAGCGAGGTATAGGACTGGAAGCCGAACTCCGAGCAGAAGCGCGGTTTGACAGTTCGGTAATTATCGAAGCTCTTGTTCTCGTGCCAGACCGACCAGTAATGCATATCGCCAGAGCCATCGGCATGCCAGGCATCGCCGTAGTCGAGATAGCCGGAAGCAGGGCTCGACGGCCACCAGATGCCCTGCGGATAAGTCTTCTTGACGCCCTGCTCGATCACACGGTTGAGCCGGTCATAGGCGACAAGATAGCGGTCGCGGTTGTCACGGGATTCCGGAAACCAGGTGAGCGCGCCGACGAGCTCATTGTCGCCGCACCAGATGACGATCGAGGCGTGGCTGGAGAGCCGCTTGACCTGGTATTCGACCTCGTGGGCGACGTTGTCGAGGAAGTCCTCGGTGCAGGGATAGAGGTTGCAGGAGAACATGAAATCCTGCCAGACCATCAGGCCGAGTCGGTCGCAGAGGTCGTAGAACCAGTCGGCCTCATAGAAGCCGCCGCCCCAGACGCGGATCATGTTCATATGCGCGGCGACCGCCGAATTCAGGAGATCGGTGGTCTTGTCCTCGGACGAGCGCGAGAACAGCGCATCCGCCGGGATCCAGTTGGCGCCGCGGCAGAAGATCTCGCGGCCGTTGACCTTGAGCGCGAAGCGGCTGCCGGCGGCGTCCGGATCAGTGATCAGTTCGACGGTGCGCAACCCGATCTGGCGGGTAACGGTCTCGGTCGGCAGGTCGACGGTGAGCGCATAAAGCGCCTGCTCGCCGGAGCCCGATGGCCACCAGAGGCGCGGGCCTTCGATCTCGAAGACATGCACGACCTTGGTCTCGCCGGCAGCAATGCCGACATCGAGGCGAATACGGTCGGTGTCGAGAGCGAAGTGGATCGGCACCACGGCCGGCTCGACGGAATGGATGGTAGCGGTAACCTTGAGCTCGACGCGACCATCGGCGTGGTGGACCTGCTCGGTCTCGACATGCTCGATGCGGGCAGGATCGAGCTTCTTCAGCGACAGGGTGCCATAGAGCCCGAGCGGCGCAATTGCGATGTTCCAGTCCCAGCCGAAATGGCATTGCGGCTTGCGCAGCATGTTGCCGTTCGGGATCGGGCAATTGCCGGTCGAATAGGGAATGTAGAAGGGCTGGCGGGCCTGGCGCTCGGCGCCTGCCGTGATGCTGGAATGAAAGACGATGCGGATGGTGTTCTCACCCGGCTGCAAAGCGTTGCTCACATCGGGGCGATAGCGGCGGAAGCAGTTGTCGGCTGATAGCACCGGGATATCGTTGACGAAGACGACGGCGACCGTGTCGAGATAGTCGATGTCGAGATACCAGCTGCCGGAGATATCGTGCATGACGACGCGGCGATCCATGACCCAGTCGCGCTCGGCGACCCACTGCACGGCTTCCTCGTTTCGGCCGAAATAGGGATCCGGGATCAGGCCCGCCGCATGCAGAGCCGAATGCACGTCACCCGGCAGCGTGATCGCCGCCTCGTGTGCGCCATCGGCGCAAGCGAGATGCCATTCTCCGTGAAGATCGATGACGCCGCCGTTTGCACTCTCAGTCATGATGCTTGTCCTGCAGAAGAAAAAGGCGCCCCGGTCACAGCCCGGGGCGCAGGGGAAACTGTTCAGATGCGCTCTTCGGTCTGGGCATCGAAGAGCGAGGCGACTTCCATGTCGAAGCCCAGCCGCACCTTGGCACCCGGCGCATAGCGGCGTGTGCCGCCGATGCGGACCGACATCGTGTGGCCAGCATGTTTCAGCCACAGCAGGTTGTCGGCGCCCATCGGCTCCTCGATGTCGACGACGGCCTCGTGCAATTCGCTGATGCCACTCTCTTCATCAACCTTGATATGCTCCGGCCGCACGCCGAGGACGACCTTGCGACCGCCGGTCAGAGGCTCCTGCGCGCGATATCCCTTCATCGAGAAGAGCACGTCGTGGGTGCGGAAGAAGATCTCGCCGCCCTCGTTGACGAGATCGCCGTGTAGGAAATTCATCGACGGCGAGCCGATGAAGCCGGCAACGAAAAGGTTTCGCGGCTGGTTGTAGATCGTGTTCGGATCGGCAAGCTGCTGGATAACGCCGCTTTTCATGATCGCGATGCGGTCGGCGAGCGTCAGGGCCTCGATCTGGTCATGGGTGACGTAAATCATCGTATTCTTGAGGCTGTGATGCAGACGCTTGATCTCGACGCGCAGCTCCGAGCGCAGCTTTGCATCGAGGTTGGAGAGTGGTTCGTCGAAGAGGAAGACATCGACGTCGCGCACAAGCGCACGACCGATTGCCACGCGCTGACGCTGGCCACCTGAGAGTGCCGAGGGCTTGCGGTCGAGCAGCGGGCCGATCTGCAGGATGTCGGCGGCACGTTGCACGCGTTTTTCGATTTCGTCCTTCGGCATCTTGGCGACCTGCAGGCCGAAGGAGAGGTTTTTCTTCACCGACATCTGCGGATAGAGCGCATAGGACTGGAACACCATGCCGATGCCACGGTCCTTGGGCTCTTCCCAGGTGACGTTCTTACCCTTGATGAATATCTGCCCGTCGGTCGGTTCGAGCAGACCGGCGATGCAGTTGAGCAGCGTGGACTTGCCGCAGCCGGATGAGCCGAGGAGAACGATGAACTCACCGTCGACGATGTCGAGATTGAGGTTTTCCAGCACCTTGACGGCACCGAAGCTCAACGAGAGGTCCTTGATCGATACACTATGCGACATGAACTTAACCCTTGACTGCGCCGGCGGCGATGCCCCGGACGAAGAGGCGTCCGGAAATGAAGTAGACGATGAGCGGCACGGCGCCGGTGAGCAGTGTTGCGGCCATGTTGACGTTGTATTCCTTCACGCCCTGGACCGAGTTGACGATGTTGTTCAGCTGCACGGTCATCGGGTAGTATTCCGGCCGCGTGAACACCACGCCGAACAGGAAGTCGTTCCAAATGCCGGTGATCTGCAGGATCATCGCAACGACGAAGATCGGCAGCGACATCGGCAGCATGATGCGGAGATAGATCTGCCAGAACCCTGCCCCGTCGATGCGCGCCGCCTTGAACAGCTCTTCCGGCAGCGAGGTGAAATAGTTGCGGAACAGCAGCGTCAGGATCGGCATGCCGAAGATGGTGTGCACGATCACGAGGCCGGTCAGCGTGCCGTAGATGCCGAGTTCGCGCAGCACGATGACGATCGGATAGATCATCACCTGATAGGGAATGAAGGCCCCGATGATCAGGATCGTGAAGAACAGTTCAGCACCCTTGAAGCGCCAGTTGGCGAGCGCATAGCCGTTGACCGAGGCAATCAGGATCGAGATCAGCGTCGACGGCACCGTGATGCGCACCGAATTCCAGAAGCCGCGGGACAGGCCATCGCAATTAAGGCCGGTGCAGGCGGTCGCCCAAGCCTTGACCCAGGGCTCGAAGGTGATCTCGACCGGCGGCGAGAAGATGTTGCCGAGACGGATCTCCGGCATACCCTTAAGCGAGGTGACGATCATCACGTAGAGCGGGATCAGATAGTAGATCGCAAAGAAGATCAGCGATCCGTAGAGCATGATGTTGCGCGGTGAGAAGGTGCGCTTCGGCTTTGCGCCGCGGGGCCCGGCTCCGAGACGATCGGAGACGGCATCGAAACCGGCGGCGGTGGTGTTCAGAGAACCGGGATTAGCCACGCTTCTTTCCTCCGAATTCGAGATAGGCCCAGGGGATGATGACGATGGCAACCGTCAGCAGCATCATGGTGGAGGCGGCGAAGCCCTGTCCGAGGTTCTGCGCCTGGAACATGTAGTCGTAGACGTACTTTGCCGGAACTTCGGAGGCGATGCCGGGGCCGCCGCTGGTCTGGGCGACAACGAGGTCATAGAGGCGGACAATGCCTGATGTGATAATCACGAGCGTGGTGATGAAGACCGGGCGCATCATCGGGATGATGATGAAGAGATAGGTCTTCCATATCGGAATGCCGTCGACGCGTGAAGCCTTCCAGATGTCCTCGTCGATGCCGCGCAAGCCCGCGAGCAACAGGCACATGACGAGCCCCGTGCCCTGCCAAAGACCGGCAATCAGAATGCCATAGATGACGATGTCGGCATCATAGAGGGGATTGAAGGTGAACGTCTCCCAACCGAGCGAACGCACGATCGACTGCACCCCGAAATCCGGGTTCAGAATCCACTGCCAGACGAGTCCGGTGACGATGAAGGACAGCGCGAACGGGTAGAGGAAGATGGTGCGGAACGCATTCTCGAAGCGGATCTTCTGGTCCATCAGAGCTGCCAGCACGAAGCCGATCACGATCGAGAAGACCAGCGACAGGATTCCGTAGATCGCGAGATTCTGGATCGACATGACCCAGCGCGGCGCATCCCACAGGCGCTCGTACTGGTCGAAGCCGACGAAGTTCGCGCGCGGCAGGAGCTTCGAATTGGTGAAGGAATAGACGACCGTCCAGATCGTGCCGCCAAGGAAGATGACCATTGCGGTCAGCACCATGGGAATGGAAGCAATCTTGGCGTTCAGATTGCGAAACAGCTTCTTGGGTCGACCGGCATGCGACGGGCTTGCCATGGGTCAGTCCTCCTCGTCCTGGACACGGGTGGCCAGCCAAGACCGTCACGCTGAAACGCACACGCTTCCCGCACACGGCCGGCAGACGGGCGCTCATGCCCTACCCGGTCGATAATGGCCAATGTCCGGCCAGGGGACACCCCTGGCCGGACAGGTCACCCGCGATTACTCGGCGGAAGCAATGATGTCGGCGAAGCGCTTCTGCGCATCTTCGACAGTCATGGACGGATTGGCGAAGAACTCGGAGAAGAGGTCTTCCTTCTGCTTCTGGCTGTCAGCCGAAAGCAGCTGGTCGGTACCCTGAATGACATTGCCCTTGGCGAGAATATCGAGGCCCTTCTTCATGCAGTCGTTGGCAGCCGCCAGATCGACGTCACCGCGAACGGGCAGCGAGCCCTTCTTCAGGTTGAAGGCGACCTGCGTTGCAGGGGCAACCAGAGTAGACGCGAGAACGTCCTGTGCTGCCGACTTTTCCGCGTCATCGATGACGGGGAAGTAGAAGGCGTCACCACCGGTCGAGATGATCTCGTTCACACCGAGGCCCGGAAGGCAGGTGTAATCCTTGCCGGCAACCTGATTGGCGAGAGCGAATTCACCCTGTGCCCAGTCACCCATGATCTGACCGCCGGCCTTGCCGGTGATCACAAGATTGGTGGCCTGGTTCCAGTCCTGCACATTGGTGCCCTTGGACATCCGGCGAGCATCGTCGGCTGCCTTGAAGACCTTGGCGATTTCAGGACCGGCCGCGACGGCCTCATCCTTGTCCTTGAACACCTTCTCGAAGGTCTCCTTGCCGGCAATGGCGACCATCAGCACGTCAAACGCACCGGCAGACTGCCACGGCTGACCACCAACGGCGAGCGGAATGATGCCCTTGGCTTCAAGCGCGGGTGCTGCTGCGACGAACTCGTCCCAGTTCTTCGGCACCGCAACGCCAGCCTGCTCGAAGGCGGCGTTGGACAGCCACAGCCACTGCCAGGAGTGGATGTTGACCGGGGCGCAATAGATCTTGCCGTCGATCGTGCAGCTCTCGAGCAGGCTTGCCGGCTTGATGATATCCTTCCAGCCTTCCTTTTCGGCGACGGCCGTCAGGTCTTTCATCAGACCGGCTTCGGCCAGTTCCTCGGCCTGGCGGCCGTGGTTGAACTGGGTGGCACCCATCGGGTCGCCACCCGTGATGCGGCTGATCATGATCGGGCGGGCTGTACCGCCGGAGCCGGCGATGGCGCCGTCGACCCATTTGTTGCCGGTGGCATCGAAGGCCTTGGCGAGTTCGGCGACGGCCGCGGCCTCACCGCCGGAAGTCCACCAATGAGTCACTTCCAGATCGGTTGCATGAGCCGCTGCAAACGGCATGACGACGGTGGCGGCCAAAGCTGCCGCAAAGCTACGAAAATTCATGAGTCTCCTCCCTCACTGAAACGTTGCCGGAAAAACTTATGCCAAAGATTTTGGAGACGCAACCAGCCGGATCGCAAAAAATGCTTGAGAGGCCGTCTTCATCGTTTGCGTGCACCGCAAATCGACCATTCAAATCGCTTTGGCTCATAGACAAACCCTGGAGCAGGCGGGAGATTGCGCCACTTTAAATCGTTTGAATCCCACATCTTGGGTCGCTTTCCGTGGCGCATCAAACCTTCACGGCAATTTTGTTGACTGCCAAGGCTCGCTTCGCACTGCACAATCGCAAAAGTTGCAACCTTTCGCGACGCAGCACAAAAAATCGCTCGACAAATCGACTGTATCGTTTCAGATTTTCTCTTCACCGCACCAGGGGGAGGTGCCGGTCTCCAGGTTTGCAGGCGAGGAAAAGCCAATTATAAGCGTGGCTTGTGCGAGTGGCGGGGACGACATGACAGATCAGCAGGGGGGCGGCCTCATAGACCGCCCAGTGGCGACGAAGGAGCGGCCGACGCTCAAGACGATCGCCTTCATGACGGGCCTCGGCATCACCACCGTATCGCGGGCCCTGAAGGACGCTCCAGACATCGGCGCCGAGACCAAGGAGCGGGTCCGCATGGTGGCGCGCCAGCTGGGCTACCAGCCGAACCGCGCCGGTGTACGCCTGAGAACCGGCAAGACCAACGTCATTGCCCTGGTGCTCGGCATCGACGAGGAAATCCTGGGCTTTTCCAACCAGATGGTCGTGGGGATCTCGGAGGTGCTGTCCGGCACGCCCTATCATATCGTGGTGACCCCGCATGCGCATACCAAGGACCCGATGCTGCCCGTCCGATACATTCTGGAAACGGGTTCGGCCGATGGCGTGATCATTTCGCGCACTGAGCCGGACGACGACCGGGTGCGTCTTCTGACAGACCAGAACATGCCCTTCGTCACCCATGGCCGCACCAATATGGGGATCGTGCACCCCTATCACGACTTCGACAACGAAGCCTTCGCCTTCGGCGCGGTGGAGCGTCTGGTCCGTCGCGGTCGCAAACGCATTGCACTGCTCCCTCCGCCGAGCAAGCTCACCTACTACCAGCACACATTCGACGGCTTCATGCGCGGCCTGAAGGCCTTCGGCGCGGAAGAAGTGCCGCTGCACATCAACATCGATGCGCCGCTGGCCCAGATCCGCACCAGCGTCCAGCAACTGATGTCGGGCCCCGACGCCCCCGACGGCCTGATCTCCTCCTCAGGCAGCAGCGCGATCGCGGCCAATGCCGGGATCGAGGCGGCCGGCAAGCGTGTCGGCCACGAACTCGACCTCGTCGCCAAGCAGGGGACACCGATCCTGCACTGGATCCGACCCGAGATCATCTCGGTCTATGAAGACGTCCGCCAGTCCGGTCGCGAACTGGCCAAGGCGGTGATCGCCCGCATCGACGGTGTCGATCCGGAACTGCTGCAGAGCATCAGCGAACCGCGCTGGGAGTAGCCCCCCGACCCCGCCGAGAGCTCTGTCGCACCGCCAATCATGCGAAGGAAGGGCTCTCGCCCTCGTTCCACACCACGACGGAATTGCGTCCGCGCACCTTCGCCGTGTGAAGAGCGGCATCCGCGCGCTTCAGCAACTCGTCCGCCGTCACCTGCATCGCACCATGGGCGACACCGACGCTGACGGTGACGGGCACGAGTTCGCCGCCGAGGAAAAACATCTGCTGTTCGACGCTGTCATGAATGATGTGTCCGAGCTTCTCGGCCTCCTCGACCTTGCAGAAGGGCACATAGGCGGCGAATTCCGCACCGGCCAGGCGCCCGAGGAGGGCTTGTTCGGGCAATTCGCGCAGGATGAGTTCGGCGCAGGTCTTCAGCACATCGTCACCGCCGGAATGCCCGTAGCGATCGTTGATCCGCTTCACGTGGTCCACGTCGATATAGATGAAAGCACCCTCCCCGCGTACCTTCATCGACAGGGTCTGCAGAAGGTTGAGGAAGGTGAAGCGGTTTGAAAGCCCGGTGAGAGCATCCGTGGCCGCCGCCCACTTCATTTCGACGACCAGTCGATCGCGCAGAAGCAGCAGGAAGGACAGCGGCGTAACAATCGCCTGCAGGAACACGGCGAGAAGTGCTGGCCCTGCCCAGGCAGGCAAGGAGCCGGGAGGACTGCCGGGGTGCATGGGTGCGATGAAAACGGCAAGTCCGCTGGCGACGAGAACGACTGCCTGCGCCGAGAACCATAGGCGCGCAACGCCACGGTTGGCAAGCCGCTCCTCCCGCTCCGAAATCGCATGCTCGCCTGCGATCAGGGCCGAGTAGAGGGCCGCGAGCAGGCAGAGAAGCAGAATGCGGGCGTTGATGTCCTGCTCGAAGACCGGAGCGGAGGCCGTCAGCAGGAAGAAGAGACCGGGACCGGCCACAGCAAGCCGCAAATCGAATTTCCGGCGATCGAAAACCCTGAGCCCTTGCCAGGCGAAGGCCGCGGCCAGGAGCATGTAACTCTGGGCGAAGGATGCAGCGATCAGGTGGCTGTCGCTGACCTGCGCCAGGAAGGTACCGAGCGCGCCCGCAGCCGCGCCGATTGCCCAGAGCACAAACTCGGTCCGCGCGGGCTCCTCGCGCCAGTGGCGCAAGAAGACCACGGCAAAAATGCAAAGAATGGCAAAGCTGCCCAGGAAGATCGTCTGAGTATCAATAGAAAACATCGGAAAAGCCTGCATTTCGAACGGCTTTGTTAACCGCTACGATACGCTAGGCCTGACCCGTTAACTCTATCATAAGACAGTAATTAGGATTTTAGCTATCCACCTGCAGCGGCGATTTCCCGGTCACTTGTTCACAGGGATATGACCAGCCCGTCCCGGCCAACGACCAGCGGGCCGTCCCAGACGGGCATCACGGCCGCGCGCCAATGCACTTCTCCGAAAGCTGGATCATCAGCCGGAATGAGGTGGTTGAGCACAAGCATACCGACGCCGGCCCGGTGGGCGATCGCAGCCGCGTCCGCAGCGAAACTGTGGGAGGCCACAAGATGTTCCCGCAGGCGCGCACCGTTCCCGGTGCGACGGATGATGCTCTCCAGCCCCTCCGGCAACATTGCCTCATGCACAAGGATATCGGCACCTCGAGCGAAATCGGCGAGCGGCGGAAAAGGGGCAGTGTCTGCCGAGAAAACAAGCGTCCGCCCTGCACCAGTCACCTTAAGGGCAAAGCACTCGACAACCGGCGGATGATCAACCCGCAGCGCCTCCACCGTCAGATCCGGCAGATCGAGCACAATACCAGGACCATATTCGACCACCGTTATCATTTCCGCCAAATCAGGCCGCCCTTCGTCCGCGATCCGCGTCTCGATGTCGTAGGCCAGAGAGGCGAGAAAACCGGCCCAGACCGCACGGATACCGACCGGACCAAAGACGGTGACCGGATGCTCGAGCCCGGTGGTCCACGCCGTATGGAGAAGCGGTCCGAGTTCCAGCACATGATCCGAATGCAGATGGGTGATGAAGACGAGATCGAGATCCTTGAGCGACATGCCGGTCTCGACCAGACCACGCGAAACCCCGAGCCCGCAGTCGATAACGATCCGGCGTGCCGCCAGGTTCAGCAACATGGAGGTCGGGTTCGGCCCACCCGGGCGGATCGCAGGACCACCCTTGGTGCCAAGAAGGATGAGCGCATCTGTCATGCTGTTGCTCCGCCAAAAAAAGGCCCGACATCGCGGGATATCGGGCCTCGGTCGTTCCAGTGTCAGCGTCTGTCCACAATCAGAACTGGCCGGCCCAGGGGCCGTGATGCATGTCCTTGCCGTCGAGGCGGTCAAAGCCATGCGCGCCGAAGAAGTCGCGCTGCGCCTGGATGAGGTTGGCCGTGCCACGTCCGCGGCGATAGGTGTCGAAGTAGGAGAGCGCCGAGGCGATGGCCGGAACCGGAAGGCCGGAGAGCGCGGCATGGGCAACGACCCGGCGAAGCGCCCCGTCGGTCTCCTTGACCATCTCTGCAAAGGCCGGCGTGACCACGAGGTTGGCCACGTTCGGATCCTTGGTGAAGGCCGAGGTGATCTCGTCAAGGAACTGCGAGCGGATGATGCAGCCGGCGCGCCAGATGCGGGCGATCGTCGGCATGGGCAGCGACCAGTTGAATTCGGCAGACGCGGCCGACATCACCGCAAATCCTTGCGCGTATGCCGCGATCTTGGCGGCGAGCAGTGCATTTTCAAGGTCGGCGATGAAGGCGGCCTTGTCCTTGGGCGTCTCTGCGAGGGTTGGCAGGCCAAAGAGCTTCTCGGCAGCGATACGCTCTTCGCGCAGCGACGACAGAACACGGCCGGCAACGGCAGCCTCGATGCCACCAGCGGCAATGCCAAGGTTCTGCGCTTCGATGGCAGACCACTTGCCGGTCCCCTTCTGGCCTGCGGCATCGACGATCACATCGACCATCGGCTTGCCGGTTTCCGGATCAGTCGCCTTCAGCACCTTTTCAGTGATCTCGATCAGGTAGGAATTCAGACGCCCCTTATTCCACTGACCGAAGATCTCGCCGATTTCGGCGGCCGACATCTTCAGACCGTCGCGCAGGATGCCGTAGATTTCGGCGATCATCTGCATGTCGGCATATTCGATGCCATTGTGGATCGTCTTGACGAAGTGGCCGGCGCCATCGGTGCCGAGCCAGGCGACGCAGGGCTCGTCGTTGAACTTGGCGGCGATCGAAGTCAGCACCGGTTCGACGCGCTTCCAGCTCTCTTCGGTGCCACCGACCATGATCGAGGGACCGTGGCGGGCACCCTCTTCGCCGCCCGAAACACCCATGCCGATGAAGGTGAAATCGGTGCCGGCAAGCTTTTCGAAGCGGGCGACCGTATCGCGGAAGTTCGCGTTGCCGGCATCGATCATGATATCGTTCTTCGACAGATACGGCATCAGGGCCGCGATCTGCTGGTCGACGGCCTCGCCGGCCTTGATCATGATGATGATCGGGCGCGGCGGGCGGATCGCGGCAACGAATTCTTCGATCGTGTGGCAACCGATGATCCGGTCGGCGAGTTCGCCGGCTTCACCGAGGAATTCATCGGTACGCGCAGGCGTCCGGTTGAAGACCGCGATGCGATTGCCCATTTCGGCAATGTTGAGCGCCAGATTGGAGCCCATCACTCCAAGACCGATCAGTCCGATTTCCGCTTGCTGCACGATGAAGCCTCCGCATGCAAATTTATGGATGCGGCTTTCTCGCATCCGCAAAGGCATGCGGCAAGAGTCAAATTTGACCGTTCGGTAAACGCTTCATCAAGTGTCGGGCTTGTCATCGCCGTCAGAGATCACCCGCCAGGCAGCGCCGTCGAGGTCCTCGTACTGGCCGCTCTTCAGCGACCAGAGGAAAGCAAACAGACCGAGACCGCCGAGCAAGAGCGCGATGGGGATCAGGAAAATCAGCATGTTCATGCAGCGAACCTCGCACCCTCTGACCTATCTGTCGATAGGGACGCGGCAGCGCCACCGGCAAGCCCCGTCTCATCCAGCGAAAGCCGGTTGAGCCTGAGCGCATTGGCAACGACGATGATCGACGACGTCGACATCGCCACCGCCGCGATCAGCGGGGTTGCATAGCCGAGGAGCGCGATCGGCACGGCGATAACATTGTAGCCGATGGCCAGTGCAAAGTTTTCGCGGATCAGCCGGTCCGCACGGCGCGAGGCCTCGATAGCAAAGGGCACGGCTTCCAGCCCGTCGCGCATGAAGACGAAGTCGGCCGCCTGGCGCCCGACATCGGCGGCGGTGGCCGGTGCCATCGAGACATAGGCGGCCGAAAGTGCCGGCGCATCGTTGATGCCGTCGCCGACCATCAGCACGCGGCGGCCACGGGCAGCGGCATCGGCGCAGGCTTCGGCCTTTTCGCGCGGGGTGAGACCCGCCCGCCAGTTGTCGATGGCGAGATCGGCTGCAAGCTTGGCCACGACCGGGGCGCGGTCGCCCGAGAGAATGCCGAGGTCAAGCCCCGACTGCCTGAGGGCATCGATCGATGAACGAGCCCGTGGCCTCAGCATATCCTCGAACAGGAAGCTCCCGCGTTCGACGCCATCCAGCGACAGGACGACCTCGGAATAGGGCTTCTCATCCGTCGTGACGGCCTCGGTGACACAGGCAAAACGGCGGTTGCCGAGGCGCCAGACGCCCTCCTCCGTTTCCGCTTCGACACCGGCGCCCGGCACTTCCCGCACGGTCGCAAACCCCCGCGGCTGGCCGCCATAGGCAGCCCAGAGTGCCCGCGACAACGGATGGCGGGAATGGGCGGCGAGACCTGCGGCGACGGCGAAGGCGACAGGCTCGAGCCGCGCGGGATCGACAAGGCGCGGACGGCCCAGCGTCAGCGTGCCGGTCTTGTCGAAGGCGACGGCCTCGATCTCGGCCAACCGCTCCATGGCAGAGCCGTCCTTGACCATCACGCCCGCCTTGAACAGGCGACCGGCGGCGACAACCTGGACCACCGGCACCGCGAGGCCCAGCGCACAGGGGCAGGTGATGATAAGGACCGCAATCGCGACCATCATCGCATGCTTCCAGTCGCCGTCGTAAAGCCCCCAGGCCACGAAGGAGGTGATCGCAAGGAGGTGGACGGCAGGCGAATAATATTGCGCGGCGCGGTCGGCGATGCGGCGGTACCGCGCCCTGCCCCCTTCGGCCGCCTCCATCAGGTGGATGATTTCGGAGAGGAAAGAGTTCTGGGCGGTCGCCGTCGCGCGGACGGTGAGCGAGCCGGTCAGGCTGAGCGTGCCTGCCTGAATTTCCGAGCCCGGACGGACAGAGACCGGCGCGCTTTCGCCATTGACGATCGACATGTCGAGATCGCTTTCACCGAAGACGACGACACCATCGACGGGAATGCGGTCGCCTGCGGAAATGGCGACCTGATCGCCGACACGGATCTCATCCACGGCGCGATATTCGCGCGAGCCGTCCTCGGCGAGCACCATGGCACCGCGCGGATTGAGGCGGGCAAGGCCGCTGATGGCGGAGCGTGCCCGATCGCGCATGATGTGATCCAGCGTACGGCCGATCAGAAGGAAGAAGAGCAGCGAGGCGGTGGCATCAAAATAGGCATGTTCGCCGTGATGGATGGTTTCCCAGAGAGAGGCGAAATAGGAGAGCGTGATGCCGATCGCGATCGGAACATCCATGTTGGTGCGCCCGTGCTTCAGCGCGTTCCAGGCCGATTCGTAGAAGAAGCGTCCGGCATAGATGAGGGCCGGTGCGGCGATCATCGCCGAGATCCAGTGGAAGAGATCGCGTGTCGAGGCGTCCGCGCCGGACCAGACGGAGACAGAGAGCAGCATGATGTTGGTGGCTGCAAAGCCGGAGACCGCGACTGCGCGGATCAGCTGGTTGCGCAGCGCGTCGGAGGCCTCTTCGGCTGCCGTGAACAGATGGGCGGTGTAACCGGTCGAGGCAATGGCCCGGGCCAGATTGACCGGGTCTGTCTCGACACCATCCACGGTCTCCTTCCAAACGACCGAAACGCGCTTCGTAGACAGGTTGACGCGCGCAAGCTCCACTTCCGGCAACGCTTTCAACGCACCTTCGACCGTGGTGATGCAAGTACCGCAATGGACCGCAGGCACGCTCATGTCGACCTGCCAGAGGCCCGGCCCGACCGCCCGGCTGGAGAGCTTCAGCTCTTCCGCAGACGGCAGGGAGACCCCTGCCCGCTCCAGATCCAGTGCACCTTCGGTGCCCGCTGCACAGCAACTCATCGTCATTCTCCCGAAACGGTGATCCGCTTCGCTTCGTGCATGATCATCTTGCCGCCCTTGATCGCCTGCATCTCGACGATCCAGCTGCCGGGTAGAACCACAGTTTCCGCAAGATAGAGACCGTCGCCGGCGGGCGTCAGCTGCAGTTCGAAATCCTGGGCGATACCGACGGGCCGCTTGAAATGGGCAGTCACCGCATCGGCAACGACGGCTGTATTGCCCGGAAGCGTCAGCCGATAGCGCATGCCCTTGGCATCAACAGAGAGATCACCGGTGATGCCGGTCGCCAGCATCTCCCGGATGGCTGCGGTCTTGCCGTTAAACTGTTGGCTGGCGACATAGGTGTTCTTTACCACGAGACCGCTCCAGCTCGACGTCGCAAGATAGGCCATGGTGAAATTGACCGTGATGATCGTGCCGAAAAAGGCCAGCATGATCGCCAGCATGTGCCAGCCGGTGAAGGTGAAGGATTTACTCGCTTCAGTGGTCATCTTTTTTCTCCCGGTCCCATAAAGACTGCGTCATAGACATCGCGCTCGTCACTGCCCTGATCCTGGGCGACGAATTGGAATTCCTGGTTGTCGTCCTCGACCTTGTCACCGGAGAGTGTGACGAAGACCTTGAGCGTGGTCGCCTCATCCGGTTCGACCGAGACAGTGAAGGCACGGGCGGGCGGCTGGTTGATACCGTTGATCTTCATCGTTGCATCCGGCAGGCCTTCGAGCGACACTTCGATCTCGCGCGAGGCAGCTATCATGTTGAGGATGCGGACCGTGTAGCCGTTGCGGATCGAGCCATCGGATTCGAGCACGAATTGCGGATTGCGGTCATGCAATACGTTGACCTCGAGACGGTCGCGACCGAGCAGAGCGACGAGCATACCGATGCCGACGGCGGTCCAGACGCCCATGTAGAGCAGCGTGCGGGCGCGGAAGATGACGCGCCAGTCGAAGTGGCGGATCTTGTCGGAGAAGCTGCCGTCCTCGTTTCGCACCTTCTTCGGGTCAATGCTGCAGCTACCGCCACCGGTGGCGAGCGCCATGTTCGACTGGTATTCGTCGAGCGTCGCATAAGCGATCAGACCGCGCGGCTTGCCGATCTTGTCCATCACGCCGTCACAGGCGTCGATGCAGAGCGCGCAGGTGATGCATTCCAGTTGCTGGCCATCGCGGATGTCGATGCCCATGGGACAGACGGCGACGCAGGCATTGCAGTCGACACAATCGCCAACCGATTCGCCAGCGGCGACCGCCTTCTTGGCGTGGCGCGTGCGGGGCTCGCCGCGCCAGTCGTTATAGGTGACGACGAGCGAGTTCTCATCCAGCATAGCAGCCTGGATACGCGGCCAGGGGCACATATAGATGCAGACCTGTTCGCGCATCAGGCCGCCGAAGACGTAAGTCGTGGCGGTCAGGATGGCGACGGTCATATAGGCGACCGGCGCGGCATTGCCGGTGAGGAAATCCATGGCGAGCGAAGGCGCGTCGGCGAAGTAGAAAATCCAGGCGCCACCCGTCAGAATGCCGATCAGGATCCAGGTCGCGTGTTTGCTGACCCGCTTCCAGACCTTGTCGAAGCCCCAGGGCGCCTGCTCAAGCTTGATTCGGGCGTTGCGGTCGCCCTCGATGAAACGTTCGACGACCAGGAAGAGATCGACCCAGACCGTCTGCGGACAGGTATAGCCGCACCAGGCGCGCCCGACGGCGGACGTGACGAGAAAGAGACCGAAACCGGCCATGACGAGCAGGCCCGCGACGAAGAAGAACTCCTGCGGCCAGATCTCGATGAAGAAGAAATAGAAGCGACGATGCGCCAGATCGATCAGCACCGCCTGGTCGGGCGCGAACTCACCTCGATCCCAGCGCAGCCAGGGCGTCAGGTAATAGATGCCGAGCGTGACCGCCATGATGATCCACTTGAAGCGGCGGAAGGCCCCCTCCGCACGCTTCGGGAAGATCTTCTTTCGCGCCTCATAGAGCGGGCCGCGGCTCTTGGCCGACATCACCGCCTCGGCTTCCAATCTCTCGACCTCAGGCGCGTCGGCTGCACGGGGGTGATCGGCATGCATGGTCATGGCATTTCAACCTTCTTCTGATGCTTGCCTTGTCCCATCTCGAAGCCCAGCCCGCCTTGACTTAAGTCAAGCAGCGGCGAAGCGTCGCAATACATAGGATTTTCCATACCTTAAGGAAAAAGGGCCGCATCAGCGATGCGGCCCGAAAGTGCGGGAAGAAGGGACGAGCTTACTCGCCGCCGCCCAGCTGGTGCACATAGACAGTCAGCTGCTTGACGGTGGTATCACCCAGGCGCGCGGTCCAGCCGGGCATGGCGCCATGGCGCGGCTGCCGGATCTGAGCTGCGATCTGGGCCTCGCCATCGACCTTCAGCCAGATGGCATCGGCCAGATTCGGCGCACCGAAGTCGCGATTGCCCTTGGCGTCATCGCCATGGCAGGAGGCGCAATTGTCGGCATAGATCTGCTTGCCGGGTTCCACCATGGCCGCATCATTCGGCGTGCCGGTCAGGCTGACGACATAGGCCGCAACCTGCTTGACCTGCTCCGGCTCGATGATGTCGGCGAAAGCCGGCATTTCGGAGACGCGGGTGTCCGGATCCTGATCGTAGCGGATGCCATGGGCGATCGAGGTGTGGATCGATTCGAGATCACCGCCCCACAGCCAGTCGTCATCGTTGAGGTTCGGGTAGCCGGCACCGCCGGCAGCACCCGAACCATGGCAAGGCGAGCAGTTCACCTTGAAGGCGGCGGCACCGCCGGCAAGCGCAAACTGCGTCAGGTCCTTGTCGGCGACGATCTGGTCGAGCGGCAGGGCGGCGATCTTCTCCAGATAGACCGATTGCGCAGACTTCGCCGCCGTCAGTTCTGCTGCGACTTCCGCGCGGCTGGAATAGCCGAGCAGGCCCTTGGTGTTGTCGGTCAGGAGCGGCCAGGCCGGATACATGATGGTGTAGCCGATGGCCCAGACGATGGTCGCATAGAAGGTATAGACCCACCAGCGCGGCATCGGGTTGTTCAGCTCGCGAATGCCATCCCACTCATGGCCGGTGGTCTCGACGCCGCTGATTTCGTCGATGTGTTTCTTGTCTGCCATTGTTCAATCCTCCTTGAGAGGGATGCTGGCCGCATCGTCGGCAGGCTTCTTGCCGCCCGGGCGGAATGTGAAGAGCACGACACCGACGAAGAACAGGGTCATCGCAAGCAGAGCCCAACTGTCGGCGAACTGGCGCAGTGCAGTGTAGGTTTCCATGGTGTCACCTCAGCGGTAGCCGGTTGCGTCGTCATAGGTGGAGAAGTCGACAAGCGTGCCGAGCATCTGGAGATAGGCGACGAGTGCGTCCATCTCCGTGAGCTTGGCCGGATCGCCGTCGAAATCGCCGACCTTGGCCTTCGGATAGCGCTCCAGAAGACCTGACGTATCGGCATTGGGATCGGCCTGTGCAGCAAGATCGGCCTCCGCCTGTGCCATCATGTCTTCGGTATAGGGCACGCCGACGAGGCTGTTGGCCTTCAGGTCCATCGTGACATTGACGACCTTGAGCGGCGTCGTCTTGAGATACGAGTAGCTCGGCATGATCGATTCCGGCACCACGTCGCGCGGCTCGGTCAGGTGCTGGACGTGCCATTCGTTCGAATAGCGGTCGCCGACACGGGCGAGATCCGGCCCGGTACGCTTCGAACCCCACTGGAACGGATGGTCGTACATCGACTCCGCTGCTAGGCTGTAGTGTCCGTAGCGCTCGACCTCGTCCTTGAACGGGCGGATCATCTGGCTGTGACAGACATAGCAGCCTTCACGGATGTAGATGTTCCGTCCAGCCAGTTCGAGCGGTGAGTAGGGACGCATGCCCTCCACCTTTTCGATGGTGTTTTCGAGGTAGAAGAGAGGCGCGATCTCGACGATGCCGCCGATGGTGACCACCAGAAGCGAACCGAGGAAGAGAAGGCTCGTGTTCTTCTCGAGGATTGCGTGTTTATCAAGAATGGACATGGGAGCCCTCCTCATTCAGCCGGCTGCAGGGCGGCGGGAGCGACCGATCCGGGGATCGGGGCTTCCTGGCGCTCATAGCCGAGGATGGTCATCAGGATGTTGTAGGCCATGATCACGCTGCCCAGCAGGTACATGGCACCGCCGACGGCACGCAGGACATAGTAGGGGAACATGGCGGCAACCGATTCGGCGAACGAGTAGACCAGGAAGCCCTGGGCATCATATTCGCGCCACATCAGGCCCTGCTGGATACCGGCAACCCAAAGGACAGCCGCGTAGACGACGATGCCGAGCGTGGCGAGCCAGAAGTGCCAGTTGACCATGCGCATCGAGTAGAGACGGTTGCGGTTCCACAGCTTGGGCGTCAGGTAGTAGATCGCGCCGAAGGAGATCATGCCGACCCAGCCGAGTGCACCCGAGTGAACGTGACCGATGGTCCATTCGGTGTAGTGGCTGAGCGAGTTGACGGCCTTGATCGACATCATCGGACCTTCGAAGGTCGACATGCCGTAGAAGGCGATCGCAATCACCATCATGCGGATGATCGGGTCGGTGCGGATCTTGTCCCATGCGCCAGACAGCGTCATCAGACCGTTGATCATGCCGCCCCAGGAGGGCATCCACAGCATGATCGAGAAGACCATGCCGAGCGTCTGCGCCCAGTCCGGCAGAGCCGTATAGTGCAGGTGGTGGGGGCCGGCCCAGATATACATGAAGATCAGGGCCCAGAAGTGGATGATCGACAGGCGGTAGGAATAGACCGGACGGCCCGCCTGCTTGGGCACGAAGTAGTACATCATGCCGAGGAAGCCTGCGGTCAGGAAGAAGCCGACGGCGTTGTGGCCGTACCACCACTGGGTCAGCGCATCCTGCACGCCGGCAAAGGCCGAGTAGCTCTTGACACCGAGGAAGGAGACCGGGATCGCGAGATTGTTGACAATGTGCAGCATCGCGATCGTGATGATGAAGGACAGGTAGAACCAGTTGGCCACGTAGATGTGGCTCTCCTTCCGGGTCATGACCGTGCCCATGAAGGTGATCAGATAGGCGACCCAGACCACCGTCAGCCAGAGATCCACATACCATTCCGGCTCGGCATATTCGCGGCCCTGGGTAATGCCCAGCAGATAGCCGGTGGCCGCCATGACGATGAAGAATTGGTAGCCCCAGAACACGAACCAGCCGAGATTGCCGCCGAAGAGGCGCTGGCGCGAGGTGCGCTGAACCACATAGAAGGACGTCGCGATCAGCGCATTGCCGCCGAAGGCGAAGATGACGGCCGAGGTGTGCAGCGGACGCAGCCGTCCAAAGTTCAGCCAGGGCTCGATGTTGAGATCGGGATAGGCGAGCTGCAGGGCCACGACCACGCCGACGAGGAAGCCGACGACACCCCAGAAGACGGTGGCGATGACGCCGTAGCGGACGACTTCGTCGAAATATTCGGATTGCGGCGCCTTGGGCTTGGATGCGGAGGAGGATGCCGTGGTCGGTGCAAACTGCATCCGGCGCAGCATGACGATCGTGCCGCCAGTGAGCACGAAGAAGGCAACCCACATATGGGCTGCAAAGAGGCTGTCATGGGTGAAAGCCACCCCGAGCAGCGCGGCGAAGGCGAGAACCGCCATCACCAGTGTCTCTAACGTATAGTTCATTGTTGGAATCCCCCAACGCTTGCTGATCTCATCGCGGGGGACAGGTCCCGTGGGAGAATCCTCCCGCGTCGAATGCACCAATCGCATTGGCGCCGCACAGCCACCTTGATCCAAGTCAATGCGGCCCCCTGTAAGATTCGCCAGATTCAAAGCGACAATCGGCCTCCTGCCCTGCGGGCACGGCAAGGTCGAAAACAGCACGGCATCGGGCCCGCTGCGCGTGTCTTGAAGCACAGGGGTGGCCATGCGGCGGAGACCCCGTTGGAGAAAACGGACATGCTGACCAACATGCAAAATGGCAAGGCCAACCGGAGCGATGCAACGACCGGCAACCGCATGCTCGATGCGAGCAAGCGTGATCTCGCCTGGCTCCATCGCGCCCATGGCGAACAGTTGGCGTTGTGTCGGGAATTGGAGGATATCGCCGACTCGCTGCCGGCCAGTATCAACAGGCAGAAATGCATCTATGCCGCGAAGGCGCTGGGGCCGCTGATCAAGGGGATCCATCACTACGAGGAGACGGTGCTCTTCCCCATGTTGCAGCGCGATCCGGACGCAGCCGTCCATCTTGAGTCAACACTGGAGCGACTGAAGTTCGAACATTGCGAGGACGAGTGCTTCGCCGAGGAACTGACCGATGCGCTGCTGAAGCTCGGTTCCGGCGAACGGGTTAACATGGAGGCTGTCGGCTACATGCTGCGCGGCTTCTTCGAAGGCATGCGTCGCCACATCGCGTTCGAGCAGGAGCATCTGCTGCAGGGCATCACAGACGACAGCAGGCAGTTCGGGCCCACCTGAACCGCCGCCTCGCACGCCATAGGTCGCCTCAGGCGGCCATGTCTCCGACGACAGAGCCCGCTTCACCGAGCGTCAGCACGGCGCCATTGATGACGCCATCCTTCGATCTGAGCGGACTGAAACGACCCCGCAACTGATCCGCCGTTGACGCATCGCTGTCTGACCGCGTCAGAAAGCATCCCGAGCGTCCCGCAAATGCGGAATCGAGCGCCTCACGCACATAGTCCTGCCTGCCGACGGAAAAAGCCGTCTCGAAGACAGACCGGCCGATCAGCGTCATCGGAGACACGCCGAGCATCTCCGCCATCGATGCATTCGCGAACAGATAACGATAGTCCAGCGTCACGACCGCAACGCGCTCTGGTAGATTGTTGAGAATAGCCTCGTTCAACTGCTCATCATCGACCTCGAAGGGGAGCCGAACCTCGGCAAGATGGACCGGCGGTACGTCCTGCACCTTCTTGGGACCAAAATAGCGTTCGATCAGGAGCGACAACATCGAGGCATGACGCAGCACGCAGGACCGATCATCCGCATCCTCGCGCAGCAGCTTGGTCAGCAAACGCATCTGCAGATAGATGTCATCCAGGTCGGATGCCCGATAGCTGATGAGCGCGCTGATCATTGGATCAATCTCACGATCCAGAACGGCCACAAGGTGGTCGTTACCCGAGCGGATCGCCTGCTGGAGCTGCATATTCTTCAACGATACCGCCTCGAACATTGCGCGCAAATTCGAATCACGGAACTCGCCAAAAGACATTCGCCACCTCTCCCCGCCGTGTGACAAAGTCTCGATCCACGTCACACCTGTTGCGGCGTCCGTAACATGAGGTCGTGTCACCTTCAATGTGTGCATCCGCACGGTTTGGGCCCAGCCCAAAAAATATCCATGCGGATAACCCATGTCATCCGTGACAATTCAGAGCAAAGCAGAACGATTTTGCGGAGGAGAATGCCAAAAACCGGGCAAACTGTCCGATTTCAGTACGTTCGACCTCTAGATCGACCGTTTGATGTCCCAGCGGTCATGGTACCACAGCCACTGCTCGGGATATTCCCGAACCCACGCCTCGACCTTGTTGTTGAGCATCTGCGCAGTCGCGGTGACGTCAATCTGTCCCTTGTCATTGCGTGGCAAAGTGATTCGGGGCTCGATTTCCAGGCGAAAACGGTTGCCGGGCAGCCGGATGCAGCGAGCCGGATAGACTTCGCAGTCGAACTGCCGGGCAAGTTTGGCGAGCAGCGGGTTCGTGCGGACCGGATTGTTGAAGAACTGCGTCTCCAGTCCCTTCTTGAACTTCTGGTCCACGAGCACGCCAACACCACCGCCCTGCTCGAGCTGCCGCGCCAGCGCGAAGGAAGAGCCGGCATGCGAGGGAACGAGGTCGCCCATCCGCTTGCGGCGGAACTCGAACACCTTCTCGGCGATGTAGGGATTGTTCGGCGGCCGGAAGAGGACCGTGACGAACAGCCCGAAGGCGGCACCCGCAACCGGCAACAGCTCGAAATTCGCGGTGTGACCGGTGAAGACGATGAAGGGACGCGGATTATCACGCAGGTCGAGAAACTGCTCGACCCCTGACACCTCCACCCTGCCCTCACCGGGCTTTTCCGGATCGAAATCGAAGAGACGGTCCAGGAAAACATACTCGGCAGCAAGCCGGCCCATATGGCCCCAGCTTGCCAGCGCAATGGCCTCGCGCTCCTCTTTCGACTTCTCCGGAAAGGCATTGCGCAGGTTCACCTGCATCAAGCGATGACGCCTGGTCTTCGGACCGAGCCAGCGCATCAGCCGGTCGGCGAAGTTGATCGCCGCGTCTGCCGGAAAGATCTTGAGCGCGGTCAGAAAACCGAAGGCAATCTGTGCCACGGACCACTGATAGAACTTGCGCAGCGCCAGAACGATGCGGGTGACGAGCATCCGCACCGGGTCAATCCATCTTCAGAATAATCTTGCCGAAGACCTGGCGGCCTTCCATGCGGGCAAGGGCCTTGTCGATGTCATCAAAGGAAACCTGCGTATCGATGACGGGATGCACGAGGCCGCGCGCCATCTTCTGCATGGCGTCTGCCATGTTTTCCATCCGGCAGCCGAAAGAGCCGAAAAGCTTCAGCTGTTGCTGGAAGAGCATCATCAGGTTCACTTCGGTCGACACACCCGAGGTCGAGCCGCAGGTCACGAGGCGGCCGCCGCGCTTGAGGCAGAACATCGAAGCCGCAAACGTGTCCTTGCCGACATGTTCGAAGACGACATCGACGCCCTTCTTCTTGGTGATCTTCCGGACCATGCCTTCGAAGCGGTCGGTACGGTAGTTGATGACGTGATCGGCACCCAGTGCCTTGGCCGGCTCGATCTTGTCGTCGGAGCCAACGGTGGTGATAACAGTGCAGCCGATCTTCTTGGCAAGCTGGATGGCAGCCGTGCCGATGCCGGAACCGCCGGCATGGATGAGGATGGTTTCACCCGGCTGGAGCTTGGCATTGTCGAACAGCATATGCTCGACCGTGCCGAAGGTGACCGGGGCCAGAGCCGCGGCAACCGCATCGACGCCCGGAGGGGCCGGCACAAGCAGGCGGGCCGGCAGGTTGATCTTTTCCTGGGCAAAGCCGTCGAGATGGAAGCCATGTACGCCGGAGACGTTTTCGCAGAGATTGTCGCGGCCTTCGCGGCAGGGCTTGCAGAGACCGCAGGTGCGCGCACCGTAGACGGCTGCCAGCTGGCCCGGCAGGATATTGCCGACGCCGGGACCGATCGCCTCGACGACACCGGAGGCTTCCGCACCGATGACGAGCGGCATCTTGCGCTTGGCGAACGCCATGCCGCGCCAGCCCCAGACGTCGATGTGATTGAGCGCGACAGCCTTGACGCGCAGCGTCACCTCACCCGGACCCGGTGCATCCGGCTCCGGCAGGTCGACGATTTCAAGCTTGCGGTCTTCGACGAGTTGCAATGCGCGCATGACATGTTTCCTTCAGGGCCTACGGGGCGGATGAGGCGTCGTCACGCTCCCATCGTCATGACCGGATCTGTCCCGGGCATCTGCCGACCTTCGTTGTTCTTGCGAGGGGCGTTACTCCTCGGCTTAAAGCCGAGGATGACGTCTCGAATTGTTGGCGCAGGCCTTAGACCGGTTCCCGCGTCATGACAAGGCTGGCGTTCTGGCCACCAAAGCCGAAGGAGTTGGAGAGCACAGCCGAAACCGAGGCCTCCCGCTTCACGTTCGGCACCACGTCGAGCACGATCGAAGGATCGGGGTTCGTGTAGTTGATGGTTGGCGACACCGTGCCGGTCAGCATGGTCTGGATCGAGAACACCGCCTCGACTGCACCGGCGGCCGTCAGCGTGTGGCCGATCATCGACTTGTTCGACGAGCACGGAATGGCATCCTTCAGCCGGTCGCCGAAGACGGACAGCATGGCGCCATATTCCATCTTGTCGTTTTCGGGCGTCGACGTGCCATGGGCATTGATGTAGCCGATGGCCTCTTCGGAGAGACCGGCATCCGCGAGCGCTGCCTTGATGGTTGCGATCGCAGGACCGCCATCCGGCGAAGAGCGCGTACGGTGGAAATGGTCGGCCTTTTCGCCGCAGCCCTTGATGATACCGAGCACCTTGGCGCCACGGGCAACCGCTGCTTCAAGCGATTCCAGCACGAGCGTTGCGGCCCCTTCGGCGATGACGAAACCATCGCGTTCCTTGCTGAAAGGCTTCGACGCCTTTTCCGGCGGATCGTTCTGGGTCGAAAGCGCCGAGAGCAGCGAGAAGCGGATCACCGCTTCCGGGCTGATCGAGCCATCGGTGGCAACCGTCAGCGCACGCTCCGTGCGACCCTGACGGATCGCCTCTACGCCGAGCTGGATGGCGGTGGCACCGGAAGCACAAGCCGTCGACAGCGTCACAGGCAGACCACGCGTCCCGAACTTGTCCGCGAGACGCTCGGAGATCGAACCGAACTGCACGGCTTCGAGGAAGACCGGATCCGGCTTTTCGCGCATGGCTGCCAAAAAACGGTCATAGGCGTCGCCCGGCTGGGTCGAGGCCGGAGCCCGTTCGGCGAGCGCAAAGCGGTCATGCCATTCCGGCTCGACCGGCGGAGCGGCAAGGAACAGCGGACCGTTGAAGTCGCCATTGATGCCAGCCTGAGCAAGCGCCTCAATGGTCGTCTCACGGGCCAGCGCATAGGAACGCTCGACGGCATTGTTGGCGGGTACGGCGATGAAATCGACGGTGCCACCGATGCGCGTGGACATACCCTCGGTATCGAAACGCTTGATATAGTGGATACCTGATAGTCCCGAGGTCAGCTTCGACCAGTTGTCGGAAAGCCCCTGGCCGAGCGACGTGATGACGCCCATGCCTGTCACGGCGATGATCGGGCGTCCGAGATGATCCTTGAAACGGCTGTCGGTCATGGATCTATCCTCCTCACGCATTCGCCGAGAGCACGGCAAGGCCTTCGCCCCGCACATAGCCGACGGTGGAGATGATGGCATGTTTGGCGGGGCCAGCCTGAGCAGCTTCGCTCGCCGGATCGAAGGCAGGCACCGTGGCGCCCGCATCGATGGCAAGCGCTGCAAGCGCCAGACCCGCCGGGAACTGCGCTTCGACCGAATGACCGATCGAACCGGCATAACCACGCACCGGCATGCCGGCGAAACGTTCCGCTAGGTGAGCCTTCTCCCGTTGCGTCAGTTCGGCCAGACCGGAGGCGCCCGAAAAGACGACGGTATCAGCAGCCGACAGGGACGCGGCTTCCGGCACCATGCGGCCCAGACGCGCTTCGAGCTTGCCCTCGTCGCGATTGCCGCGATCGCCTTCGACAGCATCCAGCACGGCATAGATATGCGCGCCACGCGCTTCGGCATGTTCGCGGGATTCCAGCACCAGGAAGGCGCCGACCGTGCCGAGGATCATGCCGCCACCCGAGGAACCATCGCGCGACCAGAGCGGCTGCCACGGACCGGTCTGATGGGCACGGATGCCCTCGACCAGCAACAGGATGTCAGGGCGTTCGGATATGAAGGCACCGCCGACGAGCGTATGGGTCGACTGGCCGGCCTTGATGCGGGCGAAGGCTGTCTCGATCGCCGAGATGCCGGCTGCTTCTTCGCCCATGAAGGTGCGCGAGGAACCGGTGACCTTGTGAACGATCGAGATATTGCCGGCGAGCAGGTTGGAGAGCTGCGCCAGGAACAGCGTTGGACGAAGCTCGGTCTTCAGCTTCTCGATCAGGAATTTTTCGCGGTCGTTGCGCTGCAAAGCCTCGTCGACGATCAAGCTGTCGACGGCTATGTCACGCTCGCCACCACCGGCAGCCACGATCAGGTCCATCGAGCCACAGGCGTCGACATCGTCCTTCATGCCGGCATCGTCGAGCGCGAGGCCCGCTGCAAAGACGCCGAGGCGCTGCCAGTTTTCCATCTGGCGCTGGTCCTTGCGCCCGATCTGCTCCGACCAGTCGATCTCGGGCAGCTTGTGCACGACATAGGGCGCGAACTTTTCGGTCTCGAGCACAGGCTCCGGTGCCGTCTTGGCAGAAAGCAGCGCGAGATGCGCATCCTTGCCGGTGCCGTGGCAGGTGACGATCCCCACGCCGGTGATCACCACATCATTCGGTTGTTTGACCATATGCAATCCTTTCGCCGGCAGGCTGGCCAGCGTAAAATGCGGGTTTTCCCGAATAAGGCCCCAAGGTCAATAGGAATTGCGCCCTTGCGGCCGAATGCGCCTTAAGCCTGGGCGGCCATCGCGGCCATAAGACCGACTTCCTCTGCGCGCTTGCGCACGATCGGGGCGAGCGGCACTTCGGAGAAGGGCATGGTGCGCAGCTTCAATTGCGCGTCACAGACCTTCTTGCCGCCGCTCGTGATCTTCGCCTTGGTGACGGCAAAGCCCGATCCGTCGTGCTCCAGCTCCGCCTCGATATCGAGCACGGCGCCCGGTTCGACGAAGGTGCGCATCTTGGCGCCATCGACCGACATCAGGAAAGGCATGGCCTCGAAGTCCTTGACCGCCAAGAGCAGCATGCCTGAGGCTTGCGCCATGGTCTCAATCAGAAGCACGCCGGGCACCAGCGGCATGCCCGGGAAATGCCCTTCGAAAACGGGGCTTTCCATCGGCACCACGGATGTGGCCTTCAAACGACCAAGGCCGAGATCCACGCTCTCGACCTTGTCAATCATCTGGAAGTATTCAAGCAGCATGACGATGTCCGCTCCTTTGGAGACGGGTCAGCCCTTGGCGGCGCGAAGTTCGTCGATCTTGGCGCAGAGGTTCTTCAGCACGAAGTACTCTTCGGTCGAAACCTTGCCTTCGTTGACTTCCTGCGTCCACTGCTCGAGCGGGATCTTGATGCCGAATTCCTTGTCGATCGCAAAGACGATGTCGAGGAAGTCGAGGCTGTCGATGCCGAGGTCATCGATCGTGTGGCTTTCCGGCGTAATCGTCTCGCGATCGATTTCGCTGGTCTCAGCAATGATGTCGGCAACTTTGTCGAATGTAGCGGTCACGCCAGTACCTCATATGTCTCAAATTCTGGGTTCCACATAAGGAAAACACCGTCAAATGCCAATGGTGGTTTTGTGCAACAGCGAAATTTGGGCCGGAAGTGTTGCCTAAACAGCAATCGAATGCCGTCCCTTGCCATTCGAAAGATAGCTGTCGAAGACCGCAGCGATGGTGCGGGCGAAGGGACGACCGGTATCGGTGATGACGAAATGTTCGTCCTCGAACAGACAGATCCGGTCCTGGTTGGACTGGGCAAACGCCCTAGCCTCCGAGATGATCGCATCAACGGCATCGCCGAATTCAGACCGCAAGTCTTTAAACGAGACGGTGAAGCGGCACATGATCTCCTCGATCACCCGGCGGCGCAGCCTGTCGTCCTCGCTCACCTCGACACCGCGAACCGCAGCGAGCCCGCCCGCATCGGCCATACGCTGATACTCGCCGGTCGCCGGCATGTTCTGCACATAACCCTGCGGCAATTGCCCGATCGAGGATGCCCCGAGCCCGATCAGGGCTTCCGCTGCGTCATCCGTATAGCCCTGGAAGTTGCGACGCAGGCGCCCTTCCCTCGCTGCAATCGCCATCCGATCGGACGGCAGCGCGAAATGGTCGATGCCGACAGGCTCGTATCCGGCAGCAACGAGCATGGAGGCGGCAAGGCTCATCTGGGCGAAACGCGCCTCAAGCCCCGGCAGCACCTCTTCCTTGATCATCGTCTGATGCTTCTTCATCCACGGCACATGCGCATAACCGAAGAGCGCGATGCGATCGGGGGCAAGCGACAGGATGTCCTTGACCGTCTCGGTCAGCGTCGCCTCGGTCTGATGTGGAAGGCCGTAGAGTATGTCGCAGTTGACCGAATGCACGCCCCGCGCCCGGACGGCCTCGACAACTGTTTTCGTATGTTCGAATGTTTGGATACGATTGATGGCCTTCTGCACCTCAGGGTGGAAATCCTGAACACCAAGGCTGGCGCGCGTCATGCCGATGGCAGCGAGTGCATCATAGCGCGGTTCGTCGAGATCGTTCGGATCCATCTCGACGCTGATTTCGACGTCGTCCGCAAAGCGAAAGGCGGCGCGCAGCGCGGCCATCAGGTCGAGCATATCCTCCGGTCGCAGCATGGTGGGAGATCCGCCACCGAAATGAACGGCGGTGACGACGGCGTCGCGGCTGACCAGCGCACCGACGGCTGAGATCTCCTTCTTCAACGATTCCAGATAGATCGCGATAGGCTCATATTTCAGCGTATGCTTGGTGTGGCAGGCGCAGAACCAGCAGAGCCGGTCGCAATAGGGGATATGGAGGTAGAGCGAGATTCGCTCCCGTCCAGTGAGCGCCGTGAGCCACTGCGCATATTCGCCGCAATCGACACCGTCGTGAAAATGTGGCGCCGTCGGATAACTCGTATACCTTGGGACAGCGCTGGAATACTTGGTGAGAAGGGAATTCTGCATGACTTTGCGCTGCCTTGAGATGTGTCGAGCTACGACCAAAGATAGCGCCGTCAGAGATTGTGGCCTTTGACTTCGATCAATTTGCTGATACATTTCTCACGTAGAGTTTATTGAAACTCAGCGGCCCGAGGAGGGCACTCGACCGGACGCAGCCCTCGTGGCGCCGAGCGGTCTGACGGGATGGCTTGACCATGGACACCTACAGAAAAAACCTCCCGGAATGCGAGGCTCCAGTGGTCTGCCGTTCCTGCGAAGCCCGTCACGGCGGCCTCTGCTCGGTGCTCACCTCGGCCCAGCTGGTCGAACTCAACCGTCACTCGATTCGCCGACGCGTCGATGCCGGCAACGAAGTGATCGGTCAGGGCGAGCAGGTCGGCAGTTACAGCAATATCCTGAAGGGTGTGATCAAGCTGTCGAAGATGATGGCGGACGGCCGCCAGCAGATCGTCGGCCTGCAGTTTGCCCCCGACTTCCTGGGTCGCCCCTTCCTCGGCGAAAGCACGATCACGGCGGAAGCCGCGACCGATACCGAGATCTGCACCTTCCCGCGCAACATCGTCGACCGCATGGTTGGCGAGGTTCCGGACATGGAGCGCAAACTGCACGCCCAGTCGCTGAAGGAGCTCGATGAAGCCCGCGACTGGATGCTGACTTTGGGGCGCAAGACGGCCCAGGAGAAGGTAGCAAGCTTCCTCTACCTGATCGCGACTCACATCGATCCGGAACGCGAGGGTGCCCAGACCTTCGACCTGCCGCTGTCGCGTGCCGACATCGCCGACTTCCTCGGCCTGACGATCGAGACCGTGAGTCGCCAGATGACAAAGCTCCGCAAAGATGGCGTGATCGTCATCGAAAACAATCGCCATGTGATCGTGCCGAAGCTCGAACGCCTGCGCGACGCGGCTGGTATCGACTGAACCGACCAGCGCCCCCAGTTAATCCAGACTGCCCGCCGCCCGACGCAGTTGCAGCGTTGCTCCGGTATTTCTAGACTATCCGCACAAGAAACCAGAGCAGGCCCACCAGGCCTGCCATGATCGTGCATGCCGTGTAGAAAAGGCGAATGCCGATCCGAATGTCTTCGGGCCCGGCATCGCCGCGTCCGGCCGCATGCATCATCGGCTCGCTCACACGCACACCGCCATAGACGCGCGGTCCTGCGAGTTGCAGATCGAGGGCACCTGCCATGGCCGCCTCGGGCCAGCCGGAATTGGGCGACCGATGCAAGCCGCTGTCGCGGAGCGCGGCAGACTGGGCCCGCCGACCGGCTGCCGCCCCAAGCCGCACCGCAGCGGCCACCGCAATGAGACTTGCGGAGAGCCTTGCCGCCGGCCAGTTGGCGAGGTCATCGAGCCGGGCGGACGCCCAGCCGAAATGGAGGAAGCGCTCGTTCTTGTGGCCGATCATCGAATCGGCGGTGTTGAGCATCTTGTAAGCCAAGATGCCCGGCAGTCCTGCGACAGCATACCAGAACACCGGCGCCACGACGCCGTCGGCGAAATTCTCGGACAGGCTCTCGATCGCAGCACGGCAGACGCCAGGCTCGTCCAGCGTCCTGGGATCTCGACCGACGATCATTGCAACCGCGCGACGTCCGCCCTCCAGTCCCTCCCGCCGGAGACCATCTGCAACCGCCTGCACATGGTCACCAAGGCTCTTCTGCGCCAGGAAGACTGCGACAACGACGACCTCGAGCAAAATGCCGACGGCACCGAGATGGTCGAAGACCGATGACAGGATCATGCCGCAGGCGGCAGACGCACCGAGCAGAACAAGGATCGCAAAAACGCCGTTCAGTCGACGGCCCTCCGCCGTGAAAGTGGTGCGATTGAGCGGCTTCTCCAGAAAATCGATCGCCTTGCCGAAGACGACCACGGGATGCGGAACGCGCTGCCAGAGCCACGGCGGATCACCGACGATCCGATCCAGCACGATGGCGGCCAGAAGCAGCAGCAGGTGGCTCATTTATCTGTCCTTTGGAACATCTTCAGTGCGGCCAGCAGGCGGGCATCACCTCCCGCGTCCGGTGCAAGCCCGAAGCGCAGCCAGTCCGGCCGATAGTCAAACTTGCGGGTCAGGATGTGATGGCAGCACAGGTGGTGATGCAGCGCTTCGGCTTCTCTATCCTCGACCAGCCGAAACAGGTCGGCGCCGCCGCGCACCACAAGGCCAGCCTCGCCTAGAGCCTGATCGAGCCCCTGCAAACGCTGCATGATACGGTCACGGATCACATCCGTATCAGAAGACATCAGTTGTTCGGCAACCACAAGCGCCGGCCCCGAGACCGCCCAGGGACCGAGCCATTCCGAAAAACGCGCGGTCACGCTGTCTGCGGCGATGACGAAGCCGAGACGCACACCGGCAAGCCCGAAGAACTTGCCGAAGGAGCGGAACACGATGAGGTTTGCCAGTCGCTCCGCCGCCATGCTCTGTTCGGGATGCATGTCGCCGAAAGCTTCGTCAACGACAAGATAACCATGCCGCCTATCAATCGCGGCGGCGAGTGCCCGGAGTTCATCCCGAGCGAACAGGCGGCCATCCGGATTGTTCGGATTGACCACCACCACCAGCCCATGAGCAGCCGTGATTTCCGACAGGTCCTGAACCGCGTCTACCGCAAGCCCCGCAAGCTTGAAGGCACGGACATATTCCCCATAGGTGGGGGAGACCACGGCGACACGAACACCTTCAGGAACAAGCTTCGGCAAAAGCTGGATCACCGCCTGCGTCCCGGGCACTGGCACGGGCAGCCGCGTTCCGGAGCGGTAATAATGCCTTGCAGCCACGCGCGCCGCCATCTCCCGCTCCTGATCCGGCAAGCGGTGCCAGACGCGCATCGGGATCTCGGGCAAGGCGACCGGGCACGGATTGATACCGGTGGAAAGATCGAGCCAGTCCTCGATCCGGCCACCAAACTGCGATGCGGCTGCGGCGAGCCCGCCGCCGTGTTGAATCGGCCCGTTCATGGTCGATCCCCCGCAAGGTCGATCAGGTGCATGTAGGATCCGGCAACAGATCCGCGCCGCAGGCCGACCTCACCAAGCGTTTCACCAAGCGCATCCTCAGCCTCGAACAACCGGTCTCCGCGACCTTCCGACACGACGGTCGAATAGTGGAACTCATGGCCGCAGTAGCAGCCGGACAACAGATCCGGTGCGAGCGAACGTAAGCGCCGATAGCCGAGATGCCGCTTGCGAACCGCATAGCTCGTCACCAGCGGCAGAAGGCCGAGCATGGCGTGGCGATGCCCATCGGCATCAACAAGCCCCTCTCCGAGCACCATGTATCCCCCGCATTCCCCGTAGATTCGAAGGCCTCGCCCCGCCGCGGAACCCATGCCGGAGCGAAAATGCGCGGCCTGTGCCAGGATGCCGGCATGCAGCTCCGGATAGCCGCCGGGCAGGTAGATGGCATCGACGTCTACCGCCGGCGCCTCGTCAGCGAGCGGAGAAAAGAAGGACAGTTCCGCGCCCTGCCGGCGCCAGCCCTCGAGCAGATGGGGATAGGAAAAGGCGAAGGCTACGTCGCGAGCGACGGCAACCCGTTGACCGGGTGGCGGGAGACCGTCCACCGCCCCCACCGGGCAATCCAGCGCCGCATGTTTTGACAGGGCCAGCAGTGCATCCAGATCCACGCCGCTCTCAACGGCATCGGCCGCCCCTTCGATGAAGGTTTCTAGAGCCGCATGTTCACCGGCCTGAACAAGACCAAGATGCCTCTCCGGCAGCGAAAATTTCGGATCCGTCCGCAGGCAGCCCAGAACGGGGACCTCCGTCTGTGCCATGGCCGCGCGTAGCATCGCCTCGTGCCGATCGCTGCCGACACGGTTGAGCACGACACCCGCAACGCGGACATCATGACGAAACCGGGCAAAACCGGTCACTAGCGCGGCAACGGATTGCGAGGTGCGCCCGCAATCGACCACCAGCACCACGCAGAGTGACAGCGACGCCGCGAGATCCCCGGCGCTGCCAGTCCCGTCAGCGGCCCCATCGAACAGCCCCATCATCGCTTCAATCACAAGCACGCCAGACGCGGCCAGCTGCCCGGCCTGCGCCCGCAGCAGGGCTGGCCGCATGGCCCAGGGATCGAAGTTGAAACAGGCAGCACCGCTTGCGGCCGCATGGAACGCCGGATCGATATAGTCAGGCCCGGCCTTTCCGGGTGCCACGCAGAGGCCACGGCGACGAAGCGCCCGCATCAGTCCAAGCGTCACCACCGTCTTGCCGGAACCGGAGGCCGGCGCGGCAATCAGCAGTCCGCTCATGCCGTGTCTTTCCGGTCCACGGCAAACGGATCGGGCATGAGCTTGCGCCCGGACAGGGCACCCAGCCAGTCAAGCGAGGGACGAAGCCGCACAACATCGCCGATGACGACGATGGCGGGTGGCTCGATGCCGGCCGCGATCATGTCCGCCTCGGCGCGCCCGAGTGTCGTCTCCAGCACACTTTGCTGCGGGGTCGCCGCATTGCAGACGAAGGCCACCGCCTCGTCCGGCCTGCGTCCGGCAGAGATCAGATTGGCGGTGATCTGCCCCATGTGCTTCATCGCCATATACATGACGATGACGGGCGATCCGCGTCCGATGGCCTCCCAGTCGATCCGGTCGGGAACAACGCCGGAGGAATCATGGCCTGTCAGGAACGTCACGGCGTGGTTGACTTCCCTGTGGGTGACGGGAATGCCTGCATAGGCGAGACCGCCGATGCCTGCGGTGATACCAGGCACGATGCGAAACGGAACACCATATTCGATCAGTGTCAGGGCCTCCTCGCCCCCACGACCGAAGACGAAGGGGTCGCCCCCCTTGAGGCGCAGAACGCGATGACCAGCCTTGGCAAGTTCGACGAGCCGCAATGAAATATCGCGTTGTTTGGCGGAAGGCTTTCCACCGCGCTTGCCCGCATATTCGAGCACGGCACCGGTTCGGGCCAATCTCAGGCAATCCTCGTTGACAAGCGCGTCATGCACGATCACGTCGGCCTCCGAGAGACTCTTGGCGGCCAGCAAGGTCAGCAGCCCAGGATCGCCAGGGCCTGCCCCGGCAAGCCAGACATGGCCAGGCTCGAGGCCCGGCAGGCTCATGGGCAGGGCAAGACGCATCGTGTCACTCATGTCCATGGTCTAGGCCCCGTCCGGCAAAATTGCAATTCCGATGAGGCAGTTTCCAGCCCCGATAGCTCATGGCGAGCCTTCCGCCCGACCACCGGCTCGCCTATAAGCAAGCCATGAGCGATGCTGATCGAACAGACACGGGAGACGCCGCAGACGGCCAGCGGCTGGACAAGCCGGAGGGTGCGCCGTTGCGCACCGGCTGGACGACGGGCGCTTGCGCGACGGCCGCGACCAAGGCAGCGTTCACGGCACTTTTGACGCGAGACTTCCCCGACCCTGTGTCCATCACCCTTCCGAGGGGGCAAACGCCAGCCTTCGCCCTCGCGACCGAAGGCTATGCCGACGGGAGCGCGTTTGCGGGCATCGTCAAGGATGCAGGAGACGATCCGGATGTAACCCATGGTGCCACCGTAATCTCCACCGTCACACGGCTACCTCCCGGAAGCGGCATCCGCTTTGTGGCCGGCGACGGCGTCGGCACGGTGACCAAGCCCGGCCTGCCGATCGCGGTGGGTGAGGCCGCGATCAATCCGGTACCCCGCGCCATGATGACGGCCGAGATCGTGGCACTCGCCTCGCAACATCAGGTGACACCCGACGTGGAAATCAGGATCTCCGTGCCGGGCGGCAGCACCATCGCGGAAAACACATGGAATCCGAGACTGGGCATCTTGGGCGGCATATCGATCCTCGGCACGACCGGGATCGTCCACCCCTTCTCCTGTGCGGCCTGGATTCATTCGATCCACCGCGGCATCGATGTGGCACGGGCCGAAGGCCTGACGCATCTGCTCGGCGCGACAGGCTCGACCTCGGAGAAAGCCGCACAAGTCTTTCACGATCTGCCCGAGGGGGCGCTGATCGATATGGGGGACTTTGCTGGTGGATTGCTGAAATATCTCCGCGCCCATCCCGTGCCGCGCCTGACCATTGCGGGTGGTTTCGCCAAGATGTCGAAACTCGGCCAGGGCGCGCTCGATCTGCATTCGTCCCGCAGCCAGATCGACAATCGGTTCTTTCTGTCTCTGCCGGGCAGTGAATTGTTGACGGACATGCAGCGTGGCAGCGTCGAGCGGGCGAATACGGCCCTGGAAGTCCTCCAGATCCTGTCGGCTGCGGGGATAGACATCGCGCAGCCGGTCGCCGAGGCTGCGAAGCGAACAGCCGAAGGCGTGCTGCGGGACAGCGGGGTCACGGTCGATGTCCTCGTGACCGATCGCAAGGGAACGATCATCGCAAATGCCAGGTGACCCGACGATGGCGAGACAGAGGATCCTCATTCTCGGGGGGACGGCAGAAGCACGCCTCCTTGCCGAACGACTGGTCGCGGAAGGCCATCTTGTCACCACGTCGCTCGCCGGGCGGACGATCGATCCGGCAATGCCAGCCGGTGCTGTCAGGATTGGCGGCTTCGGAGGGGCCGAGGGGCTGGCCGCCTATCTGCGCCAGGAGGGTTTCTGCCGGCTGATCGACGCGACGCATCCCTTTGCACACCGCATCAGCGAAAACGCCATCAAGGCCAGTGCCATGACCGGAGTGATCCTCGAACAGCACCTGCGACCCCGCTGGCAAAAGCAACCGGGAGACCGATGGAAACCCGTGGCATCGCTCGAGGCTGCAGCCGAGACATTGCCGCCAGGCGCGACCGCATTCCTCGCCCTCGGTCGGCAGTATCTTCACGCCTTCACGACGCGAAGCGATTGCCGTTTCGTGATCCGAATGGTCGATGCACCGGAGGGACCCCTGCCGTTTGCCGATCATCTCGTGGTTCTTGGAAAACCGGCCAGCACGGCGAACCAGGAAGCGGATCTCTTCACCGCCCACGGCGTGACGCATCTGGTCTGCCGCAATTCCGGGGGGCCGGCCGGTTATGCAAAGCTGATCGCGGCCCGCAATCTCGCACTTCCGGTGATCATCATCGAACGCGACTGACGAATGGGCCTCAACGGAATTCGAAAATCTGCCGGAAAACACCGGGTGCAATGATCGACAGAGGATTGACGACGAGATTGGGCTTCGCAGTCGCACCAGTCAGCTTGAACGTTATCCCCAGCAATCCCCGATCGCGGCCATTGCCGAGAATGGCTCCGATCACCGGCAATTCACCGAACAGCCGGTTCAGACCATAGGCCGGCATGAAGGTCCCGGTGAGATCGATACGCCCGGACTTGTCGCGAACGATCCCCTGGAAGGTCGCCCCCACCTGTTCGCCACGCACGATGCCGTTCTCGACACTGAGCGTGCCGTCGACCACGGCGAGCCTTGCAAAGGCGCGTTGAAACCGGGCAGAACTGACATCGATGTTGCTGCGCACCGCGCTGTTAAGGCTGCGCCCATCCGCACCTGTCGGTGCCGTGACGATGTTTTGCAGGCGCTCTTCGTTTTCGACCCTGAAATTCCGCAGATCCAGATTGCCGCTCCAGGAACCTTCGCGCACCTCCGTCAGGCGCATATTGGCCAGCCCGCCACCGAGCCGATTATAGGTATCGAGAAAGCGCAGCACGGCACCCGCGTCACTCGTCGTCACCGACAATTCCCGCGGCCCCTCCGCCTGACGTAGCTTGCCAACCAGCGCCTGGCCGCTGCCAGTAACCCCGGAAAAATCGACGGCATTGAGCCGCCCCTTGCTGGAGGCGTAGACAAGTGAAACGCCGGAAAGCTGTTCGCCGCCGAAGCCGAGAATGCGTTCGAACTGCCCCTCGACACGCAGCGAGGTCCGCGTCGCGACAGTACCGGACCGGCTCTGCGCCGGCCTCTGGACCGTCGAAATCAGCGATCGGGCGTCAAAGGCCCGCCCGTTGGCCACGACCGTGTAGACACCCTTGTTGACGCGCACGGTGAGCGATACGTCATCTTCGGCGGACAGCCGCACGCGCGAGAATTTGGCGGCAACCAGGCCCTTGTCATTGGCGGACATCTCACCCACGGCGCCAAAGCCATCACCGTCGAGGACAAACTTCTCGATCAGTGACTGATCGCCACTTTTTGACAATTCGAACTTTGCTGTCGCCGCGATCCCCTGCCCTTTCGACCAACCGATCCACGGTATGGTGAGCGTCGCCGAGCGAAGATCGACGGAAGCGGCCTGCTTGTTGTCATCGACGCGCCGCAGTTCGAATTTCAGCGGTCCATCGACGATGTCACCGAGCCCGGGCACCAGCTTTTCCCGCATCGCGTTGTCGAGGGTCGCCGTGACAATGCGCTGGCGCTCCACCTCGCCGGCGCCGCGCCGGATCGGCTCGATCAATTCCACATCCATGGGAACATCGTCGATCCGAGCGGCGGCATCGAGCTCCGCCTTGTCCACATCGACAGACAGCGTGCCCGTGACGTCGGCAATTTGCCGGCCGTCAAACGGTTTCACGATATCGACATCCTCAAGTTCTACCGTAGCACTCCAGACGGACGGCGGCGGCGACTGGTCGGGCACCAGCCCCACCCTGATCGCGGCGCGGCCACGCACTTTTCCGGAGAAATCCTCAGGCTTGAAATCAACGACGCGCAAGGCTTCGATCGGCTTGAAGGAAACGAGTTCGGCCACGGCATCCGCCGCACCGCTGACATTGATATCGATGTCAGCCATCAACGGCTTTTCATAGCTGTTCTGCAGCACGAAACGACCACTATCCAGGTTGACCATACGCCCGGACGGGAAGAAAGACCCAGCTGATCGGATGCCGATATCGATCCGCTCTCCCACCATGTCGAAGCGACCATAGACATCGCGCAGCGGCGGGAGTTCGCCCGTCAGATTGATGCGCGCATCCTCAAGATCGAACCCGATTTTCAACTCGTCGCCGTTCAGCCGTACCGGCTTCGGCTCGATCGACAGGCGGTTCTGCGGAATGAACACATCGATCGTCCCGCGAGGAATAACACCCCCAAAGATGTTCTCCAGAACCCATTGTCTGGGCTTGGAAGCAATCCAGTAGGGCCACAACTGCTTCACCGCAGTCGATCGCATGTTTTCGACGGCAGCGTTGAAGCGGATCTCCGGCCCCGTGCCGCCGAAGCGGATCTGTAGCTTGCCGCGCATGTTGCCGTTCGGCGTGGAGACGTCGAGCGCGTCGAGTTGCAGGCGCTTGTCCTCGACGAGATAGCGACCGTAACCCTTGAGGAAGAAGGGAAATGCAGCCTCGCCGGCGCTCGGCACATAGGCGCGCCCCTCGGTCACCACGAGGTCGATGCCGAAGCCCTTGCCGAAATTCGGGCCCTCCGGCAAGCGGTCGAGATCGATCAGCCCCCCGGACAGCGGGAACACCGTCTCTCCGAAGCGGGCAACCGAATCTGCGACTTCGATGGTGCCCTTGCCGAAGTCGTAGGAGAATTTGAGCCTGGCCTCACTCAGATCCTGACGCTGACCGTCCGAATAGAAGCCGGCATTGCGGATGTTGACGGCGAGCGAGACCTGGGGGGCCTTCACGACGCTATCGGCACGACGCGCATTCAGCAGAAGCTCGGCCGAACCATCAATTCCCTGGCGCGCGGCTCCCGACATCGATCGCCGAAGCAGGAACGGCGTTACCCGCACATCGGCCACGCGCATGGTGAGCGATTGGGCGCGTCCATCGACATTGGTGGTCAGGGCGGTGAGCTCGGTCTGCTGCCCATTGACCGAAATGGCTCCGAAGACGGACAGAGAATCATCCTCGCCGCGCTCAAGCGCGATGTCGTCGATTGCGAGCGTCATCGGACGACCGCTGGTGCTGGTGGAGGCGATCTCCAGGCCGCCTATCCTCATCCGGTCGAGACCACCGCGGGCGATAATCCCCTGCAGGCGATCCAGCTGATCAAATGCACCCGCCAGATGTGTTGGGATCTCGTCGATCCGCATCCCAGAGAGGTCGAGCGGCTCGCCCTTGGGAAGGACCGTGGCGTCGAGATTGATGCCCTCGCTCACCACCTCACGGATCGAAAAGCGGCCACCAAGCAAGGCGAGAGGCTCGAGGATGAAGCGAACGGACCGGGTCAGGGCGACCTGCTGGCCGTCCACCTGCTCATGCAACGTGACGTCGCGCGCCTCGACCGTCAGCTCCAGACCATTGACAAACCGCACCTCCGTCGCGCCGATCTCCGCAACGAATTGCGGCCCGACGGCATTGTTGAGAACAGTTTGTGCGCGCTGGGCAAGTGCCGCGTCGAGCGTGCCGCTTTCGACTACCGCATAAACCCCGAAGAAGACCACCAGCCAAAGCCCGGCGAAGCCCCCGAGCACCCGCAACACGCTTCGCATCATGGAGCGCTTTGGCGGTGGACAATGCACGATGAGGGGATCTTCGGTCTGAGCAGACGGAAGGGCATGCAGCGGCACGATGTCCCGCTTGCGAAACCGTAGCTTTTCGCCCCGGATCTCCGACATGTCCTGGTGATTGTCTCCGTCGATCGATGCCGCTAACAAGTCGCTCTGGACGACGTCGGAGCGGACTATATATCGAAGACGCCCACATTCACCCACAAAACGGGCAAAAGAAAGGTTATCCCATGACGGATTTGACTGCCGGGGACATGGCCCCCGATTTCTCCCTGCCCCGCAACGGCGGCGGCACCGTTTCACTCTCCGATTTTGCCGGAAAACCGGTGATTCTCTACTTCTACCCGAAAGACGACACGAGCGGCTGCACGACAGAAGCGATCGATTTCACCGGCCTCACCGCCGAGTTTGAGAAACTCGGGGCAAGCGTGATCGGTGTCTCGCCTGATTCGGTGAAGAGCCACGACAAGTTTGCCGCCAAGCACAACCTCTCTGTCGTGCTGGCCGCCGACGAAGAGCACAAGGCGCTCGAAGCCTACGGCGTCTGGAAGGAAAAGAGCATGTACGGCAAGACCTATATGGGCGTGGAGCGCTCGACCTTCCTCATCGACAAGTCCGGCAAGATTGCCGAGGTCTGGCGCAAGGTGAAGGTACCCGGCCATGCAGAGGCCGTGCTAAAGGCGGCGCAGGCCCTCTGACATGCCCGAGAAGATGCAGCCCGAGACGGCTTTCCATTCCCTTCGCGGCGCTGCCACTCTCGCAATCCTGAGCGCCGACCTCGACGAGAAGACGGCGCTCGCTCAAACCGCAGCGATCCGCTGGCAGGAGCGACGCCTGTCTTTGCGCTCGCCGCTCGATTCGCAGCTCCCCGATCGGCCGGGCCGCCCGGACAAGCCAGAACTCGTGCCGCCCAAGGCGGTTGGGAAGCGCTCGTTGCACACCCTCCCCGGCCGAATCGCACTTCTGCATGCGCTCGCCCATATCGAACTCAACGCGGTCGACCTCGCCCTCGACATAGTCGCACGCTTTGCAAAGGAGCCTGTGCCACATTCCTTCTTCGATGGCTGGATGAAGGTGGCCTATGAGGAAGCCAAGCATTTCAAGCTGGTGCGCGACCGGTTGAGGGTACTTGGAGCCGACTATGGCGACATGCCCGCCCATGACGGGCTCTGGCAGGCGGCACATTCGACGAAGAACGACCTGACCGCCCGCCTCGCCGTGGTGCCCCTCATTCTCGAAGCCCGCGGTCTCGACGTAACCCCTTCGCTTCAAGACAAGATGCGCGAAACGGGTGACATCGAGAGCGCCGATGTGCTGAAGGTCATCTACGAAGATGAGAAGGGACACGTCGCAGTGGGGGCTAAATGGTTCCGGTTTATCTGCGCCCGCGAGAAGCGCGATCCGGCCAAGGCATTCCAGGACCTCGTGCGCGCCAACTTCCGCGGCCAATTGAAAGCGCCGTTCAACGATGTCGCCCGCGCCGAGGCCGGGCTCACCCCGTCCTTCTACCGGTCGCTGTCGTCCAAGAACAACTCGTCCGTTTGACACGCAATTCCAAACGCCTAACGGTTCATTAACCCTAATTATGCGTAACTGCTAAAGGCGGATCGGACAGGCGACTCGCCGCATCGGGCAGACGCGTGGCAGCGATCCACCCGGCATGATTGGGGGTCAGCGTGACGACGGGTTCGAACAGCCAGGTCTTCGGAAAGCGCAAGAAGCAGCACATCGTCATCCTGGCGAGCGGCGACCAGATCCGCCATATGACGATCCGTCCCTGGATGGTGGCGCTGAGCGTCTGCTTTCTCGGCATGATGGCCATCGGCTATCTCGGGGCAACAACCTATCTCGTGCTGCGCGACAACCTGATCGGCGCAACGATGGCGCGCCAGGCCCGCATGCAGCATGAATACGAAGACCGGATCGCGGCCCTGCGCGCGCAGGTCGACCGTGTCACCTCCCGCCAGCTGCTCGATCAGCAGGTGGTCGAGGATAAGGTTGAAAAACTGCTGGAACAGCAGATGGCGCTCACCTCGCGTCATGGCCGGATCGGCGAACTGCTGCAGGGCGGACAATCTCCTGACAGCCTGCCGAGCGATGGACCGGTGCCCGCCAACAAACCCGTTGTCGATGGCAAGGACCAGGCGGCCCTCTCCACCGGCACACAGGCATTTGCTGCCTTGCTCGGTGAAAACAAGTCTTCCGCCGCGGGGCGGCCAGCGGAAAAACCGGCGCTTGCCCTCGGCTATGTGCCGATGAACGGCGAAAACGTTGCCGATCGTGCCGACCGGCTCTTCTCTCACATGACCCTCTCCCTCAAGGAAATCGAGGCGGAGCAATTGCAGCGCATTGATGAACTGGCGAACGGCGCCTCCCAGACTGCCGACGAGATCGCGGCGATCCTGAAGCGCCAGGGCGTCCCGATCGATGAACAGGCATCGCTCCCGGTGGCCGATGCGATCGGCGGCCCCTATCTGGCGCCGCAGTCCGACCGCAACTTCAACGCCTCGCTCAACGCTCTCGACGCCGCATTGACGCGGCTGGAAACTGTTCGCGATACGGCCAAGCGCCTCCCCTTTGCCAACCCCGCCCCCGGCCACGAAATCACCAGCCGATTCGGCAATCGACCCGATCCGTTCTTCGGCGGGCTCGCCATGCATGCCGGCATTGATTTTCGCGCACCGACAGGCACGGAAATCCGCTCGACTGGCGCCGGCAAGGTGGTGACCGCAGGCTTTTCCGGCGGCTATGGCAACATGGTGGAAATCGACCATGGCCTCGGCCTCACGACCCGTTACGGTCATATGTCCCGTATCCTGGTCAGCGAAGGCGACGACATCGAACCAGGCCAGGTCCTCGGCCTTTCAGGCTCCACCGGCCGCTCGACGGGACCGCATCTGCACTACGAGGTCCGTCGCAACGGCGACCCTGTCGACCCCATGCGTTTCCTCAATGCCGGTATGAAGCTCACCCCGCTGATCAATTGACAGCAACTCTCGCTGCATAGAGACTGGCTGCAACCGGAGATCGCTTCGATGGACGCTTCTGCCCTCCTTACCTTCGCACTTGCCTTCTTTGTCTTCGCGGCCAGCCCCGGCCCCGACAACATGACGATCGTTGCGCGCACCGTCTCGCATGGTGCAGCATCTGGGATCGTCTATGGGCTGGGCACGCTCTGCGGCATCCTGGTCTATCTCGGCCTTGCAGCCTTCGGTCTGTCGATGATCGCTCAGGAGATGGGGCTGGTGATGACGGTGATCCGCTATGCAGGCGCGATCTATCTGATCTACATGGCCTATCGTCTGTGGACAGACGAGCCTGTCGTGCCCGATGTCACGGGCCATGAAAGCAAGAGGGACCTGGCAAAGGTCTTCGCGACCGCGATTGCACTCAACCTCGGCAATCCCAAGATGCCGCTGTTCTACCTTGCTCTGCTGCCTGGCTTCGTCGGCGCGACCTTCGGCTGGAACGACTATGCCGCACTGGCAGGTGTGATCATCCTGGTTGAGGTCGTCGTAGTCGGAGGTCATGTCTATATCGCCGGGCGGGCACGCGCCCTGATGCGGTCTCCGGCGGTCATCCGCCGAACGAATCGGATCGCAGGTTCGGCGCTCGGCCTTGCCGGTTTGCAGATCGTTTGGACAACCCGCTCCAATTAATCGTGATGATTAAGCCTTTGTAGGGTTAAATCCGGCAGTTTCCTTGACTTTCCGGCAGTTTCCTTCTATTCGCCGCAACCATTGGCGCCCGATCTCACGGGCTTTTGAGCGATGTTCGCGAGAACAGGAACGGAAACTACTTCCCTTTGACCACTTTTGCTGACCTTGGCCTGAGCCAAAAAGTCCTTTCTGCCGTCACTGATGCCGGCTACACGATCCCGACCCCAATCCAGGCAGGCGCCATTCCGCCGGCCCTGCAACGGCGGGACATTCTAGGCATTGCGCAGACTGGCACCGGCAAGACGGCATCCTTCGTTCTCCCGATGTTGACCCTGCTCGAAAAAGGCCGCGCCCGCGCCCGCATGCCGCGCACGCTCATTCTGGAGCCGACGCGCGAACTCGCAGCCCAGGTCGCCGAGAACTTCGAGAAGTATGGCAAGAATCACAAGCTCAACGTCGCGCTCCTGATCGGCGGCGTGTCCTTCGACGAGCAGGACCGCAAGCTGGAACGCGGTGCAGACGTCCTGATCTGCACGCCCGGCCGCCTGCTCGACCATTGCGAACGCGGCAAGCTCTTGATGACCGGCGTTGAAGTCTTCGTCATCGACGAAGCAGACCGCATGCTCGACATGGGCTTCATCCCCGACATCGAGCGCATCGCCAAGATGATCCCCTTCACGCGCCAGACGCTGTTCTTCTCGGCGACCATGCCGCCGGAGATCCAGAAGCTGGCCGACCAGTTCCTGCAGAACCCGGAGCGCATCGAAGTCGCCCCGCCGTCCTCGACGGCCAAGACCGTGACCCAGCGCCTGGTGGCCTGCCACAACAAGGATTACGAAAAGCGCTCGACGCTGCGTGACCTGATCCGTGCCCAGGACGACCTGAAGAACGCGATCATCTTCTGCAACCGCAAGAAGGATGTCGCCGACCTCTTCCGCTCGCTCAACCGCCACGGCTTCTCGGTCGGCGCCCTGCATGGCGACATGGACCAGCGTTCACGCACGACCATGCTGGCAAACTTCAAGGCCAATGCGATCACGCTGCTCGTCGCCTCTGACGTTGCCGCCCGCGGCCTCGACATTCCCGATGTCAGCCACGTCTTCAATTTCGACGTTCCAATCCATGCCGAAGACTATGTCCACCGCATTGGCCGTACCGGCCGTGCAGGACGGTCGGGGGCAGCCTTTACCCTGGTGACGCGCAGCGACACCAAGTTCCTCGATGCGATCGAAAAGCTGATCGACCAGAAGATCGAATGGCTTGATGGTGACCTCTCGGCGCTTCCGGCGCCGGCGGAAAGCCACGACGAAAGCCGTGGAAAACGCGGTCGCGACAAGGGTCGCGAGCGGCGCGGCGGTCATAAATCCGATACGCGCAGCGAGTATGTCAAACCGGTAGAGGAACAACAGGTGATGGAAGCGGTGAAGGTGGAAGTGGTCAAGGCAGAACCGGTAGCGGCGGAACGCAGAACGGACAAGCGCCGCGATCAGAACCCACGCAACAACCGCAACAATCCGTCGCCGGCCAATGACGACAATCGCGATCGTCGTCGCAACCGTCACCACGACCATGACGACGGCCCGACACCTGTCGGCTTCGGCGATGACATCCCCGCCTTCATGCTGATCGTCGCCGCGAAGGCCTGATCGCTTTGGGTCAGCCCGGTCTCGATTTCCCCGGTCTCGGGGTCGGCCTTGCCATCCTTCGGGATGGCAAACTGCTTTTATGCAAGCGCATGAAGGCGCCGGAGGCCGGACACTGGAACATTGTGGGCGGCAAGGTAGACCACATGGAGCCGGCAGAGCTTGCCGCGCGCCGCGAAGCAGAGGAAGAAACGGGGCTTTCGATCGGTGCGATCCGCCATCTGGGCGTGACCGAGCAGCGGATCGAGGCGGACCGCCAGCACTGGGTCTCGCTGCTTTACGTTACAGACGACACGACCGGCGAGCCACAATTGACCGAACCCGACAAGCTCTCTGAAATCGGTTTCTTCGACCTAGATGACCTGCCGCAACCGCTCTCGGTTTTCACGCAGGCTGTGCTTCCTTATCTGCGCTGATCTGCCTCCCGTTCCGTGACCCGGATCGCCGCATCGAGCGCGATCCGCGCCCATTTGGCCATCAGATCGGGATCGTCAAGTGCTTCGTCGGGGATCGTCCAATAGGGCATGGCAACGGGTTTGCCGCTCTTGCCCTCGTAGCACCAACGCTTCGCGCCGGCCTCTTCCAGCAATGTTGCGCTGAGCGCATCGCCTTTCAGCATCAGCTCGCCGCGCAGTTCGACTGCGAAGATGACGCCACGGGCATAGATGCCCTTGCCGCCGAACATCCGGCGGATGCTGACAGGTCCCACCGCCTCGAACATGTCCTCGATCGCCGCATTGTCCATGTCAGTCAGCCCTTCAGAATGCCGCCGGCCGCCAGAATAGCCTCGGGCGTGTCCACATCCAGCCGTGCAGCAGGGCCGATTTCAACATCGATGACGGCAAGGCCCGCATTCTCGATCACCGGGCGCGCGCCGATGTCGCCCTCGAGCGACTTCAATGCTTCAAAGGTCGCGGCCGGCAGGATCACCGGATTGCCGCGCTGGCCGTCGGCGACGGCGCGCACGATCGCCTTGCCACCTGACTTCGCGTAAGCACGGACAAGCGTCGCTATATCGGTTGCGGACACATTGGGCATATCGGCAAGCAACACCATCATACCCGGAAGCCCTTCGGCTTCGATCGCCGCCAGCCCGGCTTTGAGCGAGCTTGCCATGCCGCTGGCAAAGTCCCTGTTTTGTAGAACCCTCGCCCCGAGACCGGCAAGAGCATCTGCAACCTCGTCACTACGATGACCGGTGACAACAGTCACGGGACCGACCTTGGCCTCCACCGCTTGACGCACCGAGCGCCGGACCAGCGGCTCGCCCTCGAATTCGGCGAGCAGCTTGTGGCGACCGCCCTCGCCCATCCGACTGGCCCGACCGGCAGCGAGCACCACAAGGCCGAGGGCAAGAGGGTCTGCCTCTGCGGTAGCCGCAAGGCGCGGAAGTGGGCGACTCGGGATCTCCATCAGGAGACCGCCGACGCCCCAACCTGTAATCTCGATCCGATCTGGTGGGTGTCCCGCGAGGATCCGGTTCAACACCCAGTCAAAACCATTTTCCTTCGGCGACCGCGCACAGCCGGGGGCGCCGAGGACACGCACGGCGCCGACATGGCCGAGCACGAGCAGATTGCCCGGATCAACCGGCAGCCCCACCTGATCGACGACCCCGCCGGCAAGTTGGATCGCCGCAGGTATGACATCCTCGGCATCGGCAACAGCCGAAGCGCCGAAGACGACGACAAGCAATGGGTCTTCCCCCTCGTCCGCCCGGGCTCCATCCAGCGCCGCACGAATGGCCTGCGCCACCGGCTCGGCCTGGTGGACCACGCGCGTTTCGGAGACCAGGCGGCTGCCCGAGGGCGCAAGCCGCGCTTCGAGCACGCGTGCCGTCTTGTCCATCACCGACGGTTTGAGCGATGGCAGTTGCGTCGCAACCAGATGAACGCGGTGTGTCAGATAGGGCGCAACTTCAAAGGCAGAACCAGCCCGCAAGATCACGGCCGCAGCCTCGATGCTGCGGCCGGCGACTGCGAGCGGGATGATCTTGATCGTCGCGACGAGATCGCCGGCCCGCACGTCACGGCGATCGGCAAGGCAGGCGAGCGTGATTGCGGGATCGATACTGTTGAAACGATCAACCGCATGCCTGTCGGCAAGAAACAACCCATTGTCGGAAGCATAGAAGTTTACGCGCCCGGTGGAAGCGGGACTGCGGCTGAACCCGCTTGGCACGACCGCAGCCGCCAGTTTCTCTGCCGCTTCGTCCTCTGCCATATCGTCAGGATCAAGGCGGCAAGCAATGACGGACGAGACCCCCTCGGCTACAAGGCGCGCAAGATCGGCCGCCTCCAGACGATGCCCCTTTGACAGTTTTCCGGAGGCGAGCGGCTGGGAATGGGCGAGGATCGAGCCCTCGGCCGCCTCGACCGGGATCGGTCCGAACTTCATGCAGACGCCTCATCCGACGTGGAGGCCGACACCAGGCTCCGCCGCCGGAGCGACTGGATGATTTCGGCAGTTATCGCAACGGCGATCTCGGCAGGCGTTGACGCTGCTATGTCGAGGCCGATGGGAGCACGGATACGGGCGATGGTCTCAGCATCAAAGCCAGCCTCTGCCAACCGCTCCACGCGTTTCGCATGGGTTTTGCGCGACCCGAGCGCACCAACATAGAAACATCCGGCCTTGAGGGCCGCGGTGAGGCCTGGGTCGTCGATCTTCGGATCATGGGTTACCGCGACCATGGCACTGTAGCGGTCGAGCTGCATCGTTGCGAAAACGTCATCCGGCCAGTCGGCGCGCAGGTCGAGACCGGCAAACCGTTCGGGCGTGGCAAAGGCCGTGCGCGGATCGATGATTGTCACAGCGAAACCAGCAAGCGCTGCCATCGGCGCCAGAGCCTGACTGATATGGACGGCGCCGATCACCACGATCCTCGGAGGCGGCAGGTGAACATTGAGAAAGACACTCCGACCATCAACCTCAATCATGCCGGATTTTCCCGAAAGCAGCCGCTCAGCGACATCTGCGCCAAGCGCGTCAGCCGGCACCTGGTCTTCCGCCACCAGCCGGGACGTGCCGGCAGCAATGTCCGTTACCAGCACGGCGCCATGACGTTCGCGTTTCGCAGCATTCAGTGCCTTCAGCGTTGCAATATCCATCACCCGAGCCTCTCGACAAGGACCCTGATCCGCCCACCACAGGAGAGGCCGACGCGCCAAGCCGTCTCATCGGCAACACCGAATTCGAGCATCTTTGGCGTCCCGCTTTCGATGACGTCAAGCGCGTCGGTGATGACGGCTCCTTCAACGCAGCCGCCGGAGACGGAACCTTCGAAATTGCCCTCGCTGTCGATCACCAGATGGCTGCCGACAGGACGCGGTGCCGAGCCCCAGGTTTCAATGACGGTGGCGATAGCAAGAGAGCGTCCTTCCGCCTGCCAGCTTTCGGCAATCGCAAGTGGATCTCGCAGAACGGTATCAATACTCATGGCTCGCTCCTTTGGGACCCGAGATAGCGTCGCGGATCGCAATCCCGATCCGGCGCTCCAGAGAGACAGTGCACCAGATCCGACAGCGCTTCCAGATTGTGAACCGAGCGCAGTTCGTCGACATGCGGCAGCATGGCCCGCACACCCCGCGCACGCGCCTCGAAACCGGCAAAGCGCAGGAGTGGGTTGAGCCAGACGAGCCGACGGCAGGAGCGGTGAAGACGATCGGTCTCACGGGCCAGCAACTCGACCTCGCCACGCTCCAGCCCGTCTGTTATCAGCAGCACAACGGCGCCCTGGCCCAGAACGCGCCGCCCCCAATGCCGGTTGAACAACTTCAGCGTCTCGCCGATGCGCGTACCGCCGGACCAGTCGGCGACCGCCTCGTTGCACTGGGCAATGGCTTCGTCCGGGTCGCGATGCCTCAACTGGCGGGTGACATTGGTAAGCCGCGTCCCGAACAGGAAGGTATGCACCCGACGCCGACGTTCCGTCAGCACATGCAGGAAGTGCAGAAAGATCCGGGTATACTGGCTCATCGAGCCAGAAATGTCGGCGAGGATGACGAGCGGCGGCGGCTGTTGTCGGCGCTCGCGGAATTTCGGCAGCATGAGATCGCCGCCCGTGCGCAGCGACTGCCGCATCGTCGCCCGCGGATCGATGATCCGCCCGCGGGGTGACAGCCGATAGCGCCGGGTCTGGACCAGATCGAGCGGCATGGCGAGCCGTTCGATCGCACGGCGTGCCTCCTTGAGTTCCGCCGCCGTCATCTGGCCGAAGTCAAGCCGGCGAAAGACCTCCTGGCCGGAGACCGTGAGCCGCGCATCGATCTCGACATCGGGCTCGTCGCGCGGCTTCGGCTCGCAACTCTTGTCGGCAAACAGGGCGTCACTCACCCGCGCACCGCCGGCCTTGGGCTTTTGTCGCTCGCCGATTGCCGCCACCGGCGACATCAGCGCGATCATCTTGCCAACCAGGTCGCGCGAGCGCCAGAAGATCGAAAAGGCCTCATCGAAGACGGGCTGGTCCTCGTGGCGCTTGACGAAGATGGCCGAGAGCGCCGCATGAAACTCGTTGCGCGAGCCGATGCCGATCGCATCAATCGCCTCGATGGCATCGATCACGGCGCCCGGTCCTGGCTTCAGACCAGCCTTTCTCAAGACGCGGGCGAAATGCACGATGTTGTCGGCGAGCCGCCCATCACCCTGTGCCGGTGGCGGCACGACAATGCCGTCGCGTCCGCTGCCCTGGTGCGGCCCGAAGGTTTCCATCTCAGCCGGCCTTCGCCAGCAGCTCTGCCTTCACCTCGGAGAGCAGCTTTTCGCCTTCGCTCCCCTGGATGCGGGCAATGTCCTCCTGATATTTCAGGAGCGTGCCCAGCGTATCCGCAATCGTCTCCGGATCGAGTGCGAGGCGATCGAGTTCGGTAAGCGCCGTCGCCCAGTCGATGGTTTCGGCAATCCCCGGATTCTTGAAGAGATCGATGGTCCTCAGCTTCTGAACATAGGCGACGATCTGGCGGGAGAGCTGTTCGTTGCAGCCCTTGACCTTGCGCCTGATGATGGCGAGTTCGTCGGCAGCAACGGGATAGTCGACCCAATGATAGAGACAACGGCGTTTCAAAGCGTCGTGCACTTCGCGCGTCCGGTTCGATGTCACGATGACGATCGGCGGCTCGGCGGCCTTCACCGTTCCGAATTCCGGGATCGTCACCTGGAAGTCGGAGAGCACTTCGAGCAGGAAGGCTTCGAAGGCTTCATCCGTGCGGTCAAGCTCGTCGATCAGGAACACCGGCGCGCGCCCGGGCTCACCCTGCAGGGCCTGCAGCACGGGTCGGCGAATGAGGTAGCGTTCGGAGAAGATGTCACCTTCAAGCCGTGAACGGTCCGAGACCCCGGAGGCCTCAGCCATGCGGATTTCAAGCATCTGCGCAGGGTAGTTCCACTCGTAGACGGCGGAGGAAACATCGAGTCCCTCATAGCATTGCAGCCGGATCAACGGACGATCGAGGGCCTTCGCCAGCACCTTGGCGACTTCCGTCTTACCGACGCCAGCCTCGCCCTCGAGAAACAGAGGGCGTTTCATCCTCAGCGCCAGGAACAGCACGGTCGCGAGCGGCCTACCGGCCAGATAATCCTCAGCCGCAAGTAGATCGATGATCCCATCGATCGTCTCCGGCAATGCCGTTCTCGAGGTCTCCGCCATGTCTCCTCCCATGTTCGGGGAGAAGCTTATAGCGTGTGATAGCCCCGGTCCAGATAGATGAGGGATGGCTCACGGGCACCGAAATGCACCGCCTTGACCTCACCGAAGAGCACGGTGTGGGTGTTGGTCACCTTCCGGTCGGTGACGACGCAATCAAAAGCGGTGATCGCATCGGTAAGGACTGGCGAACCGGTCGACAAGATCTGCCATTCGGCGAGCGCAAAACGGTCCTCCGGGGAAAGCTTGCCGAAGCCGGCAAAGGCGTTGGCGAGATCCTGATGATGGGCGCCCAGCGTATTCAACGCGAAATGCCCGCTCTCGAAGAGCACGGCATTGCTCGGATTGCTATTGTTGAGGCAGGCAAGCACTGTCGGAGGACTGTCGGACACCGAGCAGGCGGCGGTAATCGTAACGCCGCGCCGAACACCCTGATGCTCTGTTGTAACGATCTGCACATGCCCAGCGTAGCGGCTCATGGCGTCGCGATAAAGGACCGGATCAAGACCTGCGACACTCAAATTTCCCACTCCCCTTGCTGACTTGCTTCGTCACGGGGGCAATATGGGCCGCAGGCCTTACCTTTTCCACAACACCTCGGCGTTTTCTCGGCAACACCCGATGCGAGCCCGGAAAGCCAGCATTTCCAATCGCCTGCGCTTTCGGTTAGGATCGAACCATGATGGGAGAAGCACTGATGAAACGCCTGCTCACGGCACCGATCCTGCTGGCCATTGGCCTCGCACCTGCGGCAGCGGCCGAATTGAAGCTGGCCGTCGTCGCACCGAAAGCCGGACAGTTCGAGGTCCTCGGCGACCAGGTCCGACAGGGCGCGGCATTGGCCGCCAATAAACTCTCCATTGCCCTTGTCGAGGTCGACGAGGCCTGCACCGAAGGCAGCGGCAAGGCGGTCGCGGATGCGATTGCAGCAACGGGAGCCAGAGCCGCCATCGGCTTCTTGTGCAGCGAGAGCCTGAAGGATGCCCTGCCCATTCTGGCGGAGGCCGGCGTACCTGCGTTCACGTTGTCCGTCCGCTGGAAGGGCATCATGGAGGATGCAAACAAGGCGGACTGGCCACTTTTCCGGCTGGCCCCCAATGCCGACCAGGAAGCGGCCAAGCTCTCCCAGGTGATCCTGCGCGATTGGGCCGACGCGCCGGTCGCGCTTCTGGAAGATGGCACCATCAGGGGTCGCGAATTGACCGAGGCCATCCGGATCAGCCTTGAAGAACGCGGCCTGAAGCCCGCCTTCATCGACACCTTTCGACCGGGCCAGGAACAGCAGCTGGCACTGGTCCGACGGCTGAAGACGGCTGGCGTGACCCGTGCCTTCGTCGGCGGCGACCGCAATGACGTCGCGATCATCGCCAGGGATGCCCGGTCCGAGAACTTGTCTCTGACCCTCCTCGGCGGCGAAGCGTTGCGTTCGGCCAACGAACCCGTGGCCCTCCAGGATGGCGTGCTCGCCGTAGGGCTGATCGAAACAGCGCAGGGGCCGACAGCCAGCGCACTGGCGACGGAATTTGCGGCGGCGGAAATCCAGCCCGAGGGTTACGTGGTACCTGCCCATGCAGCGGTCACCATCATCGCAGACGCCTGGGGAATCTCGACCGCCATGGGAACGCCCGTGACGGATGCCCTGGTCGGGACCACGTTCGAGACAGCGCTAGGGCCGGTGACATTCGGTGAGGATCACGAACTCACGAACAATCCCTATCGCCTGCTGCAATGGCAGGAAAACACCTTCGTCCCGGTGCCAGAACCATCCCAGTGATGTCGGTCAATCCCGGTAGGGCCAAAAGGCCTGGCTGAAGACACCGCCATCGACCCAGATGGTCTGGCCGGTGACGAACGCCGATTGCGGTCCGGCGAGGAAGAGGATCGGCCCCGCAATATCCTCCGGCGTCCCCACACGACGAAGCGGCGTGACGTCTCCCCAGGTCTTTGCATAGTCGGGTGCCTCGGCCTGGGTGCGGGCCGTTTCGATCGCCCCCGGTGCCACGCAGTTGACGCGGATCTGATGTGGTCCGAGTTCGATGGCAGAGACCTTGGTTAGCTGCTCGATTCCGCCCTTGGAAGCGGTGTAGTCGACGAGCTTGGGGAAGGCGTGCTTGTTGCAGCCGGAGCCGAGATTGATGATCGACCCCCCCTTGCCCGCCTCCACCATGCGGCGCGCGACACGCTGGGTGTTCAAAAAGGTTCCCTTGAGGTTGGTGCTGATGACGGCATCCCAGCGCTCTTCGGAAAGCTCGAGCATCGAAGCCCAGGTCTGGATCCCGGCATTGTTGACCAGCACATCAGGTGTCTGGCCCGCCCAGGCAATCAATTCGTCGAGGAAGGCTTCGATCGCTGAACTGTTGGCCACCTCGCATTCCCGGCCCACGGCCCGTCCGCCAAGCGCTGCGGCCTCCGCCTCGACTTCGGCAGCGGCATCACTCTGGCCAAGATGGGTGAAGGCGACGTCATAACCGTCGCGCACGAAGGCGGACACAAGGTGCCGACCGATGCCGGAGCTGCCGCCGGTGATGATTGCGAACTTGGCCATGTCGTCCTCCCACACTGCTTTGATGTGTCCGAGGGATGCAGGGCCAGGCGGCGATCGTCAAGGGCAGGCATGGGGATGGGGCTTTCTCATCCCAAGGCATGGTTGCCGCCCGGGGTCGCCGATGCTATGCGGACGCCGAGCCATCGCCCCGTCTGCCAAGGCAATCAACGCCCGGACGGCGCGCAACCGTCCTGCCCGTCGAGGATACCAAGATGACCCGCCCTCTCCTGATCTCGCCCTCCATTCTCGCAGCCGATTTTTCCCGCCTCGGCGAAGAAGTCCGCGATGTCGTCGATGCCGGCGCGGAATGGGTGCATCTCGACGTCATGGACGGCCATTTCGTGCCGAACATCTCCTTCGGCCCGGCGGTGATCAAGGCGCTGCGCCGGCACACCAAGGCTGTGTTCGATTGCCATCTGATGATCGCGCCTGCCGATCCCTATCTGGCGGCCTTTGCCGATGCTGGCTGTGACATCATCACCGTCCATGCCGAGGCCGGCCCGCATCTACATCGTTCGCTGCAGACCATCCGGGCCCTCGGCAAGAAGGCCGGCGTTTCGCTCAACCCGGCAACCCCCCTTTCGATCCTTGAACATGTCATGGATGATCTCGACCTGATCCTGATCATGAGCGTCAACCCGGGCTTCGGCGGCCAGAAGTATATTCCCGCCATGACCGACAAGATCGCCAAGGCCCATGCCCTGATCGGCAACCGCCCGATCGACCTCGAAGTCGACGGTGGCGTGACGGCTGATAATGCCGCGGAGATCGCCAAGGCCGGCGCCAATGCGCTCGTCGCGGGATCCGCGATCTTCAAGGGCAAGGGCGTTGACGACTACCGCAAGACGGTCGACACTCTGCGCAAGGCAGCCGAGGGAGGTCGCGGTTGAGGATCACGCTTTCCGCCATTGCACTCGTTCTCCTGACGGCCACAGCCGTCAGCGCCGGCGACGTGGCGGAGATGCGGCCGATCGGCTTCTCCCCGGACGGAAGATTCTTTGCCTTCGAGCAATTCGGTCAACAGGACGGCTCCGGTTTCGCCTACGCGGAAATCCAGGTGATCGATACGCAAACCGACGCATACGTGCCCGGCACACCGGTTTCGGTCTTGATCCGTCGCGAAGAAGCATCGGTCGGCGAAGCGCGGCGTGACAGCCTCGCTCAGGCAAAGACGATCCTCGACATCAGAAAGATCGGTGACGACCCGGGCTTTCTGGTCGCCCTGTCGCCGATTGGGGAATTGGCGGAACAGGTACGCGAGCTGCGCTACCAGGCCTTCCCGAGTTTCTACATTTCCGACGGCATCCATCGACTGTCTCTGGAAGAATTCGGCGCTGAGGGCCTGGAACTCTGCCGCAGCATGAAAGTCGATGTTCAGGGCTTTGCGCTATCGCTCGCCGATGACAAGAAGCCTGACACGCGGCGCGAGGTCTATCGCGACAAGTCCGTCCCGAAGAGCCGCAACTGCCCGAGCGCCTATGCGATCGGCGGCGTGGTGACACCTGCCATGGGCTCGCCCGCGCCGCACATGGTCATGATCCAGGTCGTCTCCCTTGGCTTCGAGGGCAACAATTTGCGCTGGCTCGCCGTTCCGGTGAAGCCTTGACGCAGTGGCGATGGTTTCCACCGGCTGCATTGTGGATCTCCGGTTCGATCGCATGGGGCTTTGCCATGGCGGCAAGCTTCCTGCTCTCGGTCCATGTCTTCGGTCGCGCCACCGGCAGCCATGATCTCGGCCTAACGGCTATCTACGCAGGCGGTGGCCTCCTGGGCTGGCTCGTCGCGCTGCCGCTGATCCACCTCGCGACCCAGAGGCGTCGGCCATCCGTGGTCCTGGCTGGATGGGTGCTGCTGCTGGGCGTTGTCACCATCGGCGCAACGGCCGGCCTCTACGCGCTGCAATACCGCCATTTCTATGCCCATTGGCATGCGCCCTTTGCCTCACGCATCTGGGGCTACCAGATGTTCTACACGACCGCCGTTGCGCTCTATCAGTTCGCAGTGCTGGGTGTGCGGCATCTCTTGCCGGCCGGTTTTGCCATGCTTATCGTCTTGAGCGTGGTGATGGCCCGCCGCAGCCGTTGAGCTTGCCGCCCCACTTTGCTAAGGGGGGCCAGCATTTTCCAAGTCCAACGAAAGACGAGCCCGATGATCCCGCGTTACTCCCGGCCGGAAATGGTCGCCATCTGGTCCCCCGAAACCAAGTTCCGCATCTGGTTCGAGATCGAGGCCCATGCCTGCGACGCGCTCGCCGATCTCGGTGTGATCCCCAAGGAATCCGCCCGCACCATCTGGGAAAAGGGTGGCCCGGCCGAATTTGACGTCGCCCGCATCGACGAGATCGAAGCCGTGACAAAGCACGACGTCATCGCCTTCCTGACGCATCTCGCCGAATTCATCGGCCCGGATAGCCGCTTCGTCCACCAGGGCATGACCTCGTCGGACGTGCTCGACACGACGCTCAACATCCAGCTGGTGCGCGCCGCTGACATCCTGATCGCCGGCATGGACCGCGTGCTGGCAGCCCTCAAGGCCCGCGCCTTCGAGCACAAGGACACGGTCCGGATCGGCCGCAGCCACGGCATCCATGCCGAGCCGACGACGATGGGTCTCACCTTCGCACGCTTCTATGCCGAAATGGCCCGCAACCGCGACCGTCTCGTCAACGCCCGTGCGGAAGTTGCGACCGGTGCGATCTCCGGCGCCGTCGGCACCTTTGCCAATATCGACCCGCGCGTCGAAGAGCATGTTTGCGCAAAGCTCGGCCTCGTGCCGGAGCCAATCTCGACCCAGGTCATCCCGCGCGATCGTCACGCGATGTTCTTCGCCACCCTCGGCGTCATCGCTTCTTCGATCGAAAATGTCGCGATCGAAATCCGCCACATGCAGCGCACCGAAGTGCTTGAAGCCGAAGAGTTCTTCTCGCCGGGCCAGAAGGGTTCGTCGGCCATGCCGCACAAGCGCAACCCGGTTCTGACCGAAAACCTGACCGGCCTCGCCCGGCTCGTTCGCATGTCGGTCGTTCCTGCCATGGAAAACGTGGCCCTCTGGCACGAGCGCGACATCAGCCACTCGAGCGTCGAGCGCGCCATCGGCCCCGACACAACCATTACCCTTGATTTCGCCCTCAACCGTCTGGCCGGCGTCATCGAGAAGCTGGTCATCTACCCCGAGAACATGTTGAAGAACATGAACAAGTTCAAGGGCCTGGTCATGAGCCAGCGCGTGCTTCTGGCACTTACTCAGGCCGGCGTCTCGCGTGAGGACAGCTACCGTCTCGTCCAGCGCAATGCGATGAAGGTCTGGGAAAAGGGTGCCGACTTCCTGGAAGAGCTGTTCGGCGACGAAGAGGTTCGCGCCGCGCTTTCGGAAGAAGACATCCGCGAGAAGTTCGACCTCGGCTATCACACCAAGCACGTCGACACGATTTTCGCCCGCGTCTTCGGTTGACCGGACGCGGCAACGCGACAAGATGAACTGGCGGGCGCGGAGAAATCCGCGCCCGATCTGTTTCGCCGCAAGGAGCTCGGCATGAAACCCCTGTCGCGTCTCGCGGCAACCGCGGTCTACACCGTAGCGCTGCTCGGCATCTGGCTTCTCGGGGGAAGCAAATATGACTGGATGTCCGATATCGATCCGGCCTTTGCCGACGCTACGTTCGAAACGCACGGCAGCCGCGAGGTCGCTACCGCCGTTTTTGTCGTCATCGCCTTGTGCGCAACCGCGTTCCTCGCAAGGTCAGGCAAGGAGAGAGGCAACCGGGTTACACCTCTCATCCTGTCTCTGCTCGCGATTCTGGTATACGTCGCCAGCCGCGCGTAAGCCCGGTTCGCGGCGCTAGGCCACCAACCGGCGATAAAAGTGCCAGGTCGCGTGACCAAGGACGGGCACGATGACCACCAGCCCGACCATCAGCGTCGCCATTCCGAGGGCCAGAAGACCCGCGACCATCACGCCCCAGACCGCCACCGGGACCGGATTGGCAAGGCTGGCGCGCACCGAGGTGGCGACTGCAGATGCTGCCCCGCAATCTCGATCGAGCAGCATCGGAAATGCCACGAGGCTGATCACCAGGGCGACGAGGGCCAGCACGAAGCCGATACCATTGCTCCAGAACAGGAATGCCACTGCATTCGGATGTTCGAAGACACCGCTGGCGAATGCGAAAACGCCCGGCGCCGGATAGTCACCGATCATGGAGAGGTAGAGCCCGCGTGAGACGACCAGCCAGATCATGAACAATGTCAGGAGATAGGTGCTCATCATCAGAAGCGATGGCAATGACGGGGACTTGCCGAGATCGAGCACGTTGGACCAGTCGGCCGGCTGGCCAAGTTCCCGCCGACGACTGATCTCCATCAGCCCGAGTGCCGGAAGCGGCCCGACGAGAGTAAAACCGGTCAGCAGCGGATAGACCATCGGCAACAGCTCGATGCCCGCACTCCAGCCGATCATCACTGCACCGGCGATGGGATAGATGAGCGCCACGAAAGCGTAATGGGAAGGCTTTTCGCGAAAATCCTCATAGCCTTCGCGCAGCGCCGCAAAGACATCGGACACAGCAATACGGCGTACAGAGGGCCGGACGATGGTGCCACTGGCACCGGTCATGACATGAAAAGTCGACATTCTCACTTCCTCCTCAAACAACGGGGTCTGCAAGCTGCAAAGTGAAATGCGGGACGGCGTCGGGGCATACCGGGCGCAACGGGGCGGCGTCGCGGTCAACCTCACCGTCAATCATCGGACCGACATGGCGGATACGATCAATAGGAAATTAGGTTATCAGGTAAACCCCTGCCTGTCGCGCAAGAATGCACGCACGACGCCGTGAACGCCTCAGGACCTCGCTGATGGACCGGGACAGCCGGCATCGATATTTCTGCCTTCCGAACACCGGGTAAATCTTGACGTCGCCGCGACACGACAGCAGATAAGGGCCATGAAAGTCTCTGAAGCAGAAATCCTGATCGTCCCCGGCTATACCAATTCGGGTCCTGACCATTGGCAGACCCGCTGGGAAGCGAAACTGTCGACCGCCCGGCGCGTCGAACAGGCAGAGTGGTCAAAGCCCCTGCGCGAGGACTGGGTGGCGCGTGTGGCCGAGGAGGTGAATGCGGCGACCAGGCCGGTCGTACTCGTTGCCCATTCACTCGGTGTCCCCGCGATCGTGCACGCGATACCGGAAATGAAGCAGCACGTGGCAGGCGCTTTCCTTGTCGCGCCTCCGGATGTGGCCAATCCGGACATCCGTCCGAAGCATCTGATGACCTTCGGTCCCTATCCAAGATTGCCCCTGCCCTTTCCCTCGATCGTGATCGCCAGCCGCAACGATCCCTTCGGCGAATTCGCCCATGCCGAGGACATCGCCAATGCCTGGGGATCCTTCCTGATCGACGCGGGCGAATCAGGGCACATCAACTCAGAATCCGGTCATGGCCCCTGGCCGGAGGGGACGATGGTCTTCGCACAGTTCCTTGGCCGGCTGTGAACCAAGCCTGCCGGCCCTCGCATGGCGGCGGCATCACAAACCGGCCGGGCAGACGGCGAGAACAAGTCGGGATTTAAATTCTTATTAAGCAGACGCTCATAGACTCGTTGCAACCTATCGAAGTCAGGAGCACCATCTTGCGCCCACAAGCTGCCCTTTCATCCGCACCTGGTGCTGGCGGGATCGAGATCTCATGCCTTCCCTGGCCAGCCGCATGGCTCGACCCTGATGGCACGATCCGCGCCATGAACGAGCCGATGCGGACCGCGCTCGGCCAGGCGGCTTCGGTGGGAGGCAATCTTGCGGAAGGTCTGCAAAACGGGGACGGATCAAGATTGATCCTGGCACTGAGCCGCCTCATGGACGGTTCCCCCTCCGCGCTGGAGGTACAGACCGCAGACGGCAACGCCCGCAACTTCATCGCCACGCTTGCCCGGCCAGTCCCCGAGCCTCGTGACGCCCCTCTCCTCCTTCAGCTCAGCGAGATCACCGAGCTTCGTCGACAGCTCCATGACGTGCAGGAGCGAGAAAGCCGCTGGAACCATGCGCTTGTCAGCTCCATCTCGGGCGTCTGGGATCAGCGCAGCAGCGGGGAGTTGTATTACTCGGACGTCTGGCGACAGATCAGGGGCCTTGGGCCGGACGACACCTATCCGCCAACGACGGAGGAGTGGCTGAAAATCGTCCATCCCCAGGATCGCGAGCGCGTGCTTCACTGCATCGAGCGTCAGAATGCCGGTGATCCCGACTACACAGTATTTCAGTACCGGGAATTGCACAGGGATGGCCATTATGCCTGGATTGAATGCCGCGGCGCCTGCGTCGAACGCGACGCCGATGGCAAACCCACCCGTATCGTTGGCACGGATACCGACATCACAGCCCGCAAGGCACAGGAGGAGTGGCTCGAAGGCCTTTCACGGCGGCTGAAACTTGCGGTGGACATCTCCGGGATCGGCATCTTCGAAACCGACTTCGAAGTCGGCAGAAGCGAATGGGATGAAGGCATGCGCCGGATCTTCGAGGTCGAAGCCGATCACGACATCCAGCTCGGCGGTTTCTGGGAGAGCAAACTGCATCCCGATGACCGAAGCCGTACGCTGGCCAATGTGGCAGCCAAGATCGCCGAACTGAAGCCCTTCACCGACAACTACCGGATCATCGCCAAGGATGGCAGCATCCGCTACATCCGTTCCAACAGCCTGCCTTATGTCGATCAGGACGGCAAATTGAAGATGATCGGCGTCAATTGGGATGTCACGGAGGACCAGCGCCTCAGGCAGGAACTGGAAACCCAGAAAACCATCGCCGAGACACGCAGCACCGAGATGGAAAAGACGCGGCTTGCTGCCGAGCACTCGGCCTTGCACGACTATCTGACTGGTCTACCAAACCGCCGCTATCTTGAGGCAAAGCTCGATGAATGGCGTGCGGGCAAGGGCAATCTCGGCTCCGGGATCGCCATCCTGCACATTGACCTCGACCGGTTCAAGCAGATCAACGACACACTGGGACACGGCGCCGGTGACGCCATGCTGTCTATCGCAGCCAGGATCTTGCGCGATAACATCAGGCTGACAGACTTCGCCGCGCGCATCGGCGGCGACGAATTTGTCGTATTGATCGATCACGATGGCGCCACACCCGCACTCGCCGCAATCGCAAGTCGCATCATCGCCCAGATGCGGCAGCCGGCTTTCTACAACGGTCAGGAATGCCGCTTTGGCGCCAGCATCGGCATAGCCCACACGCTGGTCCGCGACATCGATCCGAAGCAATTGCTGCAGAATGCGGATATCGCGCTCTACAAGGCGAAACATCTGGGCCGCAACCGCTATGAATTCTATGCGCAGGCAAGTCGCACCATGCTTGCAGATGCCAGCCGCCTGTCGAGCGAGCTCATGCGCGCGTTGGAAAACAACGAGATCTTCCCGTATTACCAACTGCAGTTCGACGCACGCACCCGCGAAGTGGTTGGGGCCGAGTGCCTCGCCAGATGGCGACATCCGATCAGGGGGATCCTCGGACCCGACAAGTTCCTCGCGACCGCGGAAGAATACGGAATCCTCGCACAGATCGACGGCCTCATACTCGAGAAGGCCCTTCTCGACCTCGAAGCCTGGCGCGCCGAGGGGATCGCGCCACCAAAGATATCGGTGAATGTCTCCGCCAGACGCCTGACCGACCCGGAACTCGCCCGCGGCCTCTCCGACCTGGACATCAAGCCGGGTACGGTTTCTTTCGAACTGCTGGAAAGCGTATTTCTCGATCGACAGGACGCGGCCGTGATGGGCAATCTGGACATGCTGCGACGTCTGGAGATTGACGTTGAAATCGATGACTTCGGCACCGGTCACGCATCAATCGTTGGCCTGCTCAATCTCAAGCCGACAACCCTGAAGATCGACCGGCAGCTCATCGAGCATATCCCTGAAAGCCAGGAGCAGCGAATACTGGTCAAGTCGATCATCCAGATCGCCCGTTCGCTCGGAATCAAAGTGACGGCAGAGGGCGTGGAAACGGAAGAGCACGCCCGCATTCTCGGGCGCCTTGGTTGTGATGTCCTGCAGGGCTACGGCCTTGCATGGCCGGCAGGCTTCGCTGAAGCAACCCAACTCCTGAACAAGCACAAAAAATCCGCCCCGGCCTGACGCCCGGGCGGATCAGTGTAGCCCGCTATCGCAGATCAGGCGTTCTGGATCTGATCGATCGCCTGGCCGAGGAACTCCACCATCTTGGCGCGCAGTTCTTCGTCAGTAATCGACACGCCGCCAGCCGTCAGGTCACCCTTGACCTTGCGGATCACGTCTTCGTCACCGGCTTCCTCGAAATCGGCAGCGACCACTTCCTTTGCATAGGCATCCGGATCGGCCTTGCCGAGGAGACCGGCGGCCCACAGGCCAAGGAGTTTGTTGCGGCGGGCTTCCGCCTTGAAACGAAGCTCCTGGTCATGTGCGAACTTGTTTTCGAAAGCCTTTTCGCGATCACTGATGCCGCTCATATCGATCTCCCATTTTATGCCGCCGTCGTGCGGTTTCGTTTCCCCATTAATCAAAAGGGAGTACAAAGTGCAATGCAAACTTCCGCGAGTCCGGGTGAGTCCTTGGCGGCGCGACGTTTTGGCAGGAAGGGGTGAACTGCGCATTGTGAAAACCGAGGTTTTCCGTTAAGGGACCGCTTCAAAGACCGATCCACTGCGTCCGCGCTTTTGCGCCGGGATGCCAACAACAGAGAAAACCACCCATGAACCGTCGCCGCCGCGTTTACGAGGGCAAGGCAAAGATCCTCTATGAGGGTCCCGAGCCCGGCACGCTGATCCAGTTCTTCAAGGATGATGCCACGGCATTCAACAAGAAGAAGCATGAAGTCATCGACGGAAAAGGCGTTCTGAACAACCGTATCTCCGAATACGTGTTCACGCATCTCAACAAGATCGGCATCCCGACCCATTTCATCCGCCGCATGAACATGCGTGAGCAGCTGATCAAGGAAGTCGAGATCATCCCGCTTGAGATCGTCGTGCGCAATGTCGCCGCCGGCTCGCTTTCGACACGCCTCGGCATCGAGGAAGGCATTGTCCTGCCGCGCTCGATCATCGAATTCTACTACAAGTCCGACGCGCTTGCGGACCCCATGGTCTCCGAAGAGCACATCACCGCGTTTGGCTGGGCCAATCCTGCCGAACTCGACGACATCATGGCGCTCGCCATCCGCGTCAACGACTTCCTGTCGGGCCTTTTCCTCGGCATCGGCATCCAGCTCGTCGACTTCAAGATCGAATGCGGCCGCCTCTACGAAGGCGACATGATGCGCATCATCCTGGCCGACGAAATCTCGCCGGACAGCTGCCGCCTCTGGGACATCGAGACGCGCGAAAAGCTCGACAAGGACCGCTTCCGCCAGGATCTGGGCGGGCTTCTCGAAGCCTATCAGGAAGTCGCCCGCCGTCTCGGCATCATGAATGAAAACGAACCGGTGCGCGGCACTGGCCCGGTTCTCGTCAAGTAAGTTTTGGAGAAGAGATCAGTGATCAAGGCACGTGTCACCGTTACCCTGAAGAACGGCGTCCTCGACCCACAGGGCAAGGCCATCGAAGGCGCTCTCGGCGCACTCGGCTTCGACGGCGTCGGCCAGGTCCGCCAGGGCAAGGTCTTCGACCTCGAAGTCGAAGGTTCTGACAAGACCAAGGCGGAAGCCGACCTCAAGGCCATGTGTGAAAAGCTCCTCGCCAACACGGTTATCGAGAATTATACTATCTCCATCGCCTGAGGGTTGAAGGAGATGCACGATGGCCGAGATCACCAGCGAGTTGATGTTCGAGCTTCTGACGAAGCTCCATCAGAAACTTGACAGGGTCGACTTCGCCATCAGCGAGTTGCGCGCGGATAATCAGACAATACGCGCGCAACTTCATGCGCTGCAAGGTGACGTGAATAACCTGCGCGCAACAGTCGGACACTTCGAAAGCCGGTTAGACCGGATCGACAATCGTCTGGAACTGCGCGAGTTCCAGGAAGCCCAGCTAAGGTTTGAGTCACAGCCATGAAATCAGCCGTCGTCCAGCTCCCAGGCCTCAATCGTGACCGCGACATGATCGCGGCTCTCACCAAGATCTCCGGCCATGCGCCCGTCACGATCTGGCAGACCGAGACTGATATTCCGGATGTTGACCTGATCGTCATCCCCGGCGGCTTCTCCTATGGCGACTATCTGCGCTGCGGCGCGATCGCCGCCCGCATGCCGGTCATGCAGGCGATCAAGGAAAAGGCCGAGCAGGGCGTCAAGGTCATCGGCGTCTGCAACGGCTTCCAGATCCTGGTCGAAGCCGGCATGCTGCCGGGCGCCCTGATGCGCAATCAGTCGCTCAAGTTCGTGTGCAAGGAGATCAAGCTGGAAGTGGTGAACGCCGATACCGACTTCAGCCGCGCCTATGCCAAGGGCCAGATCATCCGCTGCCCGGTCGCTCACCACGACGGCAACTACTTCGCCGATGCCGAGACGCTGAAGACGATCGAGGGCAATGGCCAGGTGGTCTTCCGCTATGCCGACGGCACCAATCCGAACGGCTCGATGAACGATATCGCCGGCGTCATTAACGCCCGCGGCAACGTTCTTGGCATGATGCCGCATCCGGAGAACCTGATCGAGGCTGCCCATGGTGGCAATGACGGTCGCGGCATCTTCGCCTCGGCACTCGACGTCATCGCGGCCTGAAGTAAGCTTCGCTTAACCACAGACCTTTAAGGGAAGGCGGCAGTCAGCCGAAAGATCGCCATGCGCCGCTTCGCCTTCTCCCTTGTACTCCTTGCAGCAGTCGGCCTAGCCGCCTGCAAGCCCGAGGCACCACGCCCGCCGGCAAGCGGTCAGTCCGCCCTCGACATCATGGAAAAGGTTGCAGTCGCCGCGAACCGTTGCTGGTTCAAGTCCGGAGACCCCGCATTCAAGACCTACCAGTTGTCGCCTGAACTCAGCTCCTTCTCCGGTCGTCCAAGGATCCTCCTGGTTCGCAAGGGATCACGGGACGACCGCCCCGTTCTCGTGGTCCAGGCTGAGGGAAAGCCTCCGCGCCTCGACGCTTTCGGCCCTCTTCTGAACGAGGATCTCGCGCTGCGGATCCGCCAGGATGTCGTTCGCTGGGCAAATGGCAAGAAAGACTGCTGATCAGAACGGCGGCTGAAAAGGTCGATCCAGCAAAAGCAGCTTCGACTTCCTGATTTCCCGCTCAGCCATGTCAGGCGTCAGACCGACATCCCGCAACTGCAGCTCCGTCAGTTGACAGAGATGGGCGCGCGTCCTGCGCCGACGCCACCAGAGCTTGAGCCGTGTCATGACGCCACTCAGCGAGAACACCGCGCCCACTGGCGCGGGCACGACAGCCTCGACGGCATGACCCGTCGCGATTGTATCGATTGTTACCATTTCGACCACTCCTGACGTATCGGCTTCTACAAGCAGTCTATGAATTGACTCCATTGAGGTGACAATCTATATAATTGTCATCATGACAAATTGGCTTCCTGCTCTCGACACTGGCACCGGCCCGCTCTACATCCGCATTGCGGATGAGGCTGAAAGCGCCATTAAATCAGGCGCGCTGCCTCATGGGGCAAAGCTGCCACCGCAGCGTGATCTGGCTTATGACGTTGGGGTGACAATCGGGACAATATCCCGTGCCTACGCCTTGTTGCGTGAGCGCGGTCTGGTCACGGGTGAAGTTGGCCGTGGCACTTATGTGCAGGCCAGCGGTGACGGAACCCTGCCGGCCCGCGATCCGGTAAGCCTCAATTTCGGCGGCACGCGTGCCATCACGCCGCCCCCCGGCAAGCTGCGCTTCGACACGACGGCCGCGATCGACGTCGGCCAGGCGGAGATCGTCGGTCGCATCATGGCCGAGATCGCAGCATCGCATCCGGGCGAGATTTCGAGCTACACCCGAACCCTTTCTCCCGACTGGCTGGAGGCAGGCCGGCAATGGCTGTCATCAGGCAGCTGGACACCCGATGCCGAACAGATCCTTCCACAACTTGGCGTGCATGCTGGCGTCAACGCCGTCGTCGCCGCCGTCAGCGGCGCCGGCGACCGGATTGTCTGCGAACACCTCACCTATTCCCAGGTGTCGCGCAGCGCGAACCTGATGGGCCGCCAGATTGCACTGGTTGATTCGGATCAGGATGGCATCCTGCCTGAGGATTTCGAGCGGGTCTGCGCCCGCGAACATCCCAAGGCCGCCTTCATCATGTCGTCGGGGCAGAATCCGACGCTTGCGACCATCCCGCTCTCCCGCCGCAAGGAGATTGTCGACATCGCCCGCAAATACAATGTCTGGCTGATCGAGGACTATCTCTATGGCGGCATGGTCGACGACGGGATCCCGCTGCTGGCAGAGCTTGCCCCGGACCGCACCTTCCTGCTCAACGGCCTGTCGAAGTCGGTGGCGGCCGGCGTGCGCGGCGGCTGGGTCGCCTGCCCACCCCACATGAGCCAGCGCGTCCGCGTCACCCAGAAGATGGTGAGCGGCGGCTTGCCCTTCCTTCTCGCTGAACTCTCTGCTCGGCTGGTATTGTCGGGTGCTGCAGGGGAAATCCGCGGCAAGGTGCTAGCGGAAATCGGCGCGCGCGAAGCGGTCGTTCGCGAGCTCTTTGCCGGCAAGGACTTCCGCTCCCATCCCCGCCTGCCCTTCTTCTGGCTGAAGCTTCCCGAACCCTGGATGTCCGGCACCTTCAAGCAGGCTGTCCTCGATGCCGATGTCCTGATCGACGACGAGGACGAGTTCAAGCCCGCCCGTTCGTCGCGGGTCTATCACCATGTCCGCGTCGGCTTTAGCGAGGGTCGCGAACGCGCGATTTCGGTCGAAGGATTGAAGACGGTTCGGCGCATCCTCGACCAGTCGCCGCTCGGCACCAGTGCCATCGTCTGACCATCGGGAATAGCCAAGGCTTCTTGCGCTGGAAAGCCGCAGGAAAGGCCTGATTGCGCGCATTTTTCAAGTGCGCCGGGCGCAGGCTTGGGTTATAGCCTGCCTCGAAACCGATCTCCCACCGATCTCCATTGCCCTGAGAGCCAGATGACCGTTTCCAACTCCCGTCCCATCACCGCAGAATTGATCGCAAGCCATGGCCTCAAGCCGGACGAATACGATCGCATCCTGAACCTGATCGGACGCGAGCCGACCTTCACCGAGCTCGGGATCTTCTCGGCGATGTGGAACGAGCACTGCTCCTACAAGTCTTCCAAGAAGTGGCTGAAGACGCTGCCGACCAAGGGCCCGCGTGTCATCCAGGGACCGGGCGAAAACGCCGGTGTCGTCGATATCGACGACGGCGACGTCGTGGTCTTCAAGATGGAGAGCCACAACCATCCGTCCTACATCGAGCCCTATCAGGGCGCGGCGACCGGCGTCGGCGGCATTCTGCGTGACGTCTTCACCATGGGCGCCCGTCCGGTGGCCGCCATGAACGCCCTGCGCTTCGGCGCGCCCGATCACCCGAAGACCAAGCATCTGGTGGACGGCGTCGTCGCCGGTGTCGGCGGTTACGGCAACTCCTTCGGCGTTCCCACAGTCGGTGGTGAGGTCGAATTCGACGCTCGCTACAACGGCAATATCCTCGTCAACGCCTTTGCCGCAGGCCTCGCCAAGTCCGATGGCATCTTCCTGTCCCAGGCCAAGGGAGTCGGCCTGCCGGTCGTCTATCTCGGCGCAAAGACCGGCCGCGACGGCGTCGGTGGCGCCACCATGGCATCGGCCGAATTCGACGAGTCGATTGAAGAGAAGCGCCCGACCGTGCAGGTCGGCGACCCCTTCACCGAGAAGTGCCTGCTCGAAGCCTGCCTCGAATTGATGAAGACTGGCGCCGTCATCGCCATCCAGGACATGGGGGCTGCGGGCCTCACCTGCTCGGCTGTCGAAATGGGCGCCAAGGGCGACCTCGGCATCGAGTTGCAGCTCGACAAGGTGCCGGTGCGCGAAGAGCGCATGACGGCTTATGAAATGATGCTGTCGGAAAGCCAGGAGCGCATGCTCATGGTGCTCGAGCCCTCCAAGGAAGAGGTCGCCAAGGCGATCTTCGTCAAGTGGGGCCTCGATTTCGCGATTGTCGGCTACACCACCGACGACCTGCGCTTCCGCGTCATCCATCAGGGCGAAGAAGTCGCGAACCTGCCGATCAAGGAACTCGGCGACGAAGCCCCGGAATACGATCGTCCGTGGATCGAGCCGAAGATCCCGGCCCCGCTCACCGAGAACGACATCCCGGCCGGTGACGTCGCAGACGCGCTGCTGAAGCTGGTCGGTTCCGCCAACAACTCGTCGCGCCGCTGGGTCTATGAGCAGTATGACACGCTGATCCAGGGCAATTCGCTCCAGCTTCCGGGCGGCGATGCCGGCGTCATCCGTGTCGAAGGCCACGCCTCCAAGGCGCTCGCCTTCTCCTCCGACGTCACGCCGCGTTACGTCGAGGCAGATCCCTTCGAAGGCGGCAAGCAGGCGGTTGCCGAATGCTGGCGCAACATCACCGCGACCGGCGCTCTGCCGCTGGCGGCCACCGACAACCTGAACTTCGGCAATCCCGAGCGCCCTGAGATCATGGGCCAGTTCGTCTTTGCGATCAAAGGCATCGGCGAGGCCTGCCTCGCACTCGACTTCCCGATCGTCTCGGGCAATGTCTCGCTCTACAACGAGACCAACGGCCAGGGCATCCTGCCGACCCCGACGATTGCCGGCGTTGGCCTGATGAAAGACTGGAAGAAGATGGCCCGAATCCGCTTTGCCGCTCAGGGCGAAGCCATCCTGCTGGCCGGCGCGCCGTCAAGCTGGGGCACGCATCTCGGCCAGTCCTGCTACCTGCGCGACATTCATGGTCGCACGGATGGGCCGGCACCGCATGTCGATCTCACGCATGAAAAGAAAGTCGGCGATTTCGTCCGTAGCCTGATCCAGGACGGTCTCGCAACCGCCGTTCACGACTGCTCATCCGGCGGCCTCGGCCTTGCTGTCGCTGAAATGGCCATGGCCTCGGGCATCGGCGCGCATGTCAACGCCTTGAACGATGCAAATCCCGTCGCTGTATTCTACGGTGAAGACCAGGGCCGCTACGTCCTGACGGTCAGGGAAGCCGATGTCGATAAGGTGCAGGTCCGTGCCGAAGCCGCCGGCGTCTTCTGCCCGTGGATCGGCCGCACCGGCGGTTCGAACCTCGTGCTCGGCGATGCCAAGCCGGTCGCGGTCGAGGAACTGAAGAAGGCCCACGAAGCCTGGTTCCCGGCGCTCATGGACGGCGAGCTGGCCTGAGGCATTCGATCACATGCCTGTGGAGCATGGGGTAGGCGCTGCCTGCCCCATTGAATCGCTTCTGCGAATGCACGATAGTTCTCGCATAGCTGATTTGCATGAGGGATCCATTACATGCCGATGAAACCAGGCGACATCGAAGACATGATCAAGGCCGGCATTCCGGGAGCGAAGGTCGTCATCCGCGACCTCGCCGGTGACGGAGATCACTATGCCGCCGAGGTCGTCGCGGAAGCCTTCCGCGGCAAGAGCCGCGTCCAGCAGCACCAGATGGTCTATGACGCCTTGAAGGGCAATATGGGTGGCGTTCTGCACGCGCTGGCATTGCAGACCAGCATTCCCGAATAACCGGCTGCATTGCTGCTGCGATATCAAAGGCCTGGCCCTTGGGACGGGCCTTTTTTCATGACCGCGCTTGGATCACCGGCGCCCGGGTCGAAACCAGCGACTCGAAGCTTTTCGCCGGGAGCGGTCCAGCCGTCATCAAGGTGAAGTCGAAGCCACTCGGCTGATCGGGCCCGAGCACGTATTGTCGGTGCATCCTCAGAAAATCCCGCCGATTCTTCCTATAGCGCTCCGCCGACATCGCATGCTTGAAGCGGATGAAGACGAGCTTCGGCTGCGGCGCTTCGGGATGCCCCGACAACGCCACGGTGTGGCACTTGTAGAGATGGATCGGGTCGGTCAGACACTGGATGTCGAACCAGTCAACATCACGGTGACGTGCAAGCATCCCAATCCGGCGACGCAGGATGCTGGCGCTCGATAACAGGCTGCACTGCAGGGCAGCACCGCCCAGGGTCACGAAGATGATCCGCCGCCCTGCCACCATGTCCGGCGCCTTCTCGAGCAGCCGGCCGATCACCGAGATCGCAAAATTGGCACCCATGCTATGGGATGTCACGAGTACTTCGTCCGACGGCTGCTTCAAGGCCTCGATCGCCTGATCAGCCGCCCGCTCGATCAATGACGCGACCTCCGACCGATTTTCCGCCAACGCCACCGCGAGCCGCCAGTCGGCCAGCAGATGCAAGACGTGATAGCGATCGGAAAACGGAATAACGCCGTGACGGACGACGAGATAGCCAGTCGGAATAGCCAGGAAGAACCACCAGGTCGACAAATCGAATGTAGACGGGATCACAGCGATATTGATGCCGAGTGCCAGACCGGCGGCCACAAAGAGGAAGGGAAAGAGGAAGAACAGACCAAAACGCCAGGCATGGCGGAGATACGCGACGGCACCGCCCTGGCGAACGACATCGAACCCGGCCTTGAAGCCCTTGGCGATCTGAACCCACAACGGCTCGGACCGCATCGCGGAGATCAGGCTGTTGTGATCGAAGACGTGAATATCTGAACGGGTCGACCAATCGGTCCCCTGGGCATCCACCAGGAAGTGCGCACCCTGCCCGTCCAAGGTCAGTGTTCCGACATCGAACCGGGCGTTCCACACCGCTGCTGCCTGTGTGGCCGAGCGCTTGTAGCGTTGACGATGCGCCTCGGCGTCCAGAGGTTCGAACCCTGGAAAATGCAGGAGGATACGGTTCTGGATCATCAATGCGGTCACTCTTTCGACGGCAGGCAGCCGCAGGTGGCGCTTGCTAGACGAGAATTGCGCTGATTAAAAGAGCGTATGGAACAAAACATTCCGCAAATGTGGAACATGAGGGGGCATACATGGCTGATCTCGTCGGCGACATCGTGAGCAACGTCGTGAAGGGCGTTCTCCAGGAGATCCTCAAGAAAACCGCCAAGAAGGGAACGACGCGCCGCCGCAAGCGCCAGACCCGCTCGACCACCACAGGCCGCTTCGTGCGAAAGACGACGAAGCGGGTGAAGGCGCCAGCCCGCAAGCAGGTGAGCCGCCGACGCACCGCTGCCAAACGCAGCCGCCAGCGCACGCGTTAATTCCTTGCCCACGCAAATACGCCACTGGCAAAACGATGGCCGTGTTGCTATTTCTACGCCAGAACGAAGCTGCCGCCTTGAACGGCATGTGAAAAGGAAAGACACCATGAGCGCTCACGAATTCATCGACAACGAAGTCAAGACAAACGATGTCGTCCTGTTCATGAAGGGCAGCCCGCAGTTTCCGCAGTGTGGTTTCTCCGGCCAGGTGGTGCAGATTCTCGACTACCTCGGCGTTGACTACAAGGGCGTGAACGTCCTTGCCGATATGGAAATCCGCGAAGGCATCAAGCAGTATTCCAACTGGCCGACGATCCCACAGCTCTACATCAAGGGTGAGTTTGTCGGTGGCTGCGACATCGTCCGCGAGATGTTCCAGGCCGGCGAACTTCAGAAGCACTTCGAAGACCAGGGCATCGCCGTCCGCGGCGCTGCCTGACCCTACCGGCCGAAAGGCCTGCAAAAATCTCAAGGTAATGAAGGCGTTGCCCCAAGCAGCGCCTTCATGCCGTTTCAAGGTTTTAATTCATGTCAGTTTCATTACAGCCCTCTCCCAAGACACTTGGGGGCATGGGACGTGCCGAATTCATCGCCCTGATGGCGTTCCTCATGGCGCTCAATGCGCTCGCCATCGACATCATGCTGCCCGGCCTGCAGGAAATCGGTGCAGCGCTCAATGTCGAAAACGAGAACCATCGGCAATATGTCGTCTCGGCCTATCTGATCGGCTTCGGCATCGCGCAGTTGTTCTACGGCCCGATCGCCGACCGGTTTGGCAGACGCATCCCGATGATCGTGGGCCTCGCCATCTACGTGGTGTCGTCGCTGGCCGTGGTCTTCGTGCCCTCCTTCGAATCTCTGCTGCTGCTGCGCTTCATCCAGGGCATCGGCTCAGCTGCCACCCGCGTCATCACCGTTTCGATCGTCCGTGACGTCTTCGGCGGCCGCCAGATGGCCGAAGTCATGTCGCTGATCATGATGGTCTTCATGGTCATCCCCGTTGTCGCACCCGGCACCGGCCAGGTGATCATGCTGTTCGGCGACTGGCACTGGATCTTCGTCTTCATGGCCGTGACCGCCCTGATCGTCGGGGTCTGGATGTATGTCCGCCTGCCGGAGACGCTTGCCCCCGAAGATGTCCGCCCCTTCACCGTCAAGGTCATCTTCGAGGGCTTCCGCATCGTGCTGACCAACCGCGTCGCACTCTGCTACACGATCGCCAGCACCTTCATCTTCGGCGCGCTGTTTGGCTTCATCAATTCGGCCCAGCAGGTCTATGTGGGCATCTATGGCCTCGGGGTCTGGTTCCCGGTAGCCTTTGCGGCGGTCGCCCTGTTCATGGCGCTCTCGTCCTTCGTCAACGCCAAGCTGGTTGGCCGCTTTGGCATGCGCAAGCTGTCGCACGGTTCGCTCATCGGCTTCATCGCCATCAACTTCGTCTGGCTGCTGGTACAGGTCCTCGGACCGCAGCCTATGCCCTTCTTCCTGTTCATCACCTTTTTCTCGCTGGCGATGTTCCAGTTCGGCTGGATCGGCTCGAACTTCAACTCGCTCGCCATGGAGCCACTGGGGCACGTCGCAGGCACCGCGTCTTCCGTTCTGGGATTCATGGGTACGATCGGCGGGTCAATCATCGGCGCGGCCATCGGCCAGGCCTTCAACGGCACGGCTCTGCCCATGGTCACGGGCTTTTTCGTGGTTTCGATCATCGGCCTCGTCTTCGTCCTGATCGGCGAAAAGGGTCGTCTGTTCCAGGCCCAGAACAAGCCCGTCTGAGCGAGCGTCTGCAGCAGTCCGATACAAGAAAGGCCCGGTCGATGCCGGGCCTTTCTCTTTGATCAATCAACGGTGAAGATCCGCTCTCGCAACTCCTGCCAGGCATCGGGATCGGACGCGATGAGAAGCCCACCCGTCGTATGATGCGGCAGATAGGGCGATCCGTCGAAGCGAGCCACATGCGCGCCCGCCTCCTGCATCATCAACGCACCGGTCAGATGGTCCCAAGGCATCAGCTTGTTGTACATGGCAAAGTCCATGTGCCCCTGACCGAGCAGGCGGTATTCATGCGCGGCACAGCGATAGCTGGTGAAGAGGCGCACTTCCGCCAGGTTGGAGAGGATTTTTCGGCGGGTCTCGATGTCGAAGAAGCCCGTATTGGCAATCCCGATCATCTGCTCGAGCGGGCCGCTCGGCCGCATCTGCATCTGCTCCTGAGAGCCATCCGGCCGGCACAGCCAGGCGCCAGAGCCCTTCTCGACGAGAGCCCAATCATTGCCGACGGGGTCGTAGATCACGCCGCCGATCGTTTCCCCCTTGGACACGACGGCGAGGATCATGCCGAACAATGTCAGGCCCGACGCAAAATTGAAGGTCCCGTCGATCGGATCCACGATCACCGCCAAATCGGCGCCCTTCACCCGATCGAGCAATGCCGGATCAGCCGCAACGGCCTCCTCCCCCACGAACAGCGCATCGGGCATCAGGCTCTCGATGCCCTTGCGGATGACACGCTCGGCTGCCTCATCGGCCTCGGTGACGAGATCGATCGCCTCCGTCTTCATCCTGATGTCGCCATCCCCCAGATTGCGGAAGCGCGGCAGGATCTCCTCGACGGCGGCCTCCTGCAGGAGATTGGCAAGGGCGGCGATGTCGATGGCAGCGGTCATGAAATCTCTCCGGTATCGGCTGTTTTCGAAGCGGGCGAAGGCGCCATTCGGCGCCCGCCTCTTCTAGCCGGATCATGACGGCCAAGTATAGAGCCCAGCCTGCGCGATGATGGTTGTCTGGCCTCGGCAAAAATGCATTATTTCGAAAAAACCGTTTCACGGAGCCTTACAGCATCATGCTTTCCCGGCGTGCCTTCCTCACGACAGCAACCCTCTCCCTCGCTGCCTCCGTCCTGCCTGCCGCCGCGGCCACACGCCGGCAACAGAAGGTGATGAATGGTCAGGTCTACCTGTTCCGGGGCTTCGCCAACATCTTCTCGACGGGCCTCGACACACTGGGCAAGTCGCTCCATGCCGAAGGAATCAAGGCAGAGGTGCTGTCCCTGCCGAAAGCCGATCTCTTCGCCAAGAAGATTGCCGAGCGCTATCGCGCAACGAAGCAGCAACGCCCTATCGTGCTCGTCGGCCATTCTCTCGGTGCCGATATCACCTTTGCAATCGCGAGCGCCCTGCAGCCTATGAAGATCCCTGTGGCCCTGATCATTAGCTTCGATCCGACGGGCAAGGGCCCGGTCCCCGGCAACGTCAAGAAGACGCTGAACTTCTACACAGGCGGCGAGGCGATCTGGTCACCGGTCACACCGGCGCCGGGCTTCAAGGGTGAACTGGCCAACATAAACCTCCGGGAGGGAGACGACGCCATCAAGGGGATTGGCCACTTCAACGTCGAAAAGAACCCGGCCTTGCATGCCCGCGCACTGAAGGAAATTTCGCGCGCGCTCAAGCGGCGCTGATCGACCTTAGAAGATACCGGGGACCAGGCGGCTGGTCCGCGCGCAATAGGCATCATATTCGGCACCGAAGGTCTGGCGCATCATCGCCTCTTCCTTTGACTGCCTTGAGGCATAGAGCGCGATGACCGCAACAAGACCAGCAAGCCCCGCGATCCAGTTCGGGATGAGCAAGGCTTGCGTCACACCCCAGAGAAGGAACGAGGCATACATCGGATGCCGAACATGGGCATAGACGCCCTGCGTGACCAGCTGATGTCCTTCGCGCACCTCGAGCGTCACCGACCAGTTCTTGCCGAGATCCTTGTGGCTGCGCCGGAACAGCCACAGAAACGCGACCCCAGCAAGCAATCCCGCGATCAGCAGCAGTAGGCCCTGATCACGATCAGCAATCCCCTGCAGCGCACCGAGACGCCAGGCGATCGGCATGACGACAAGCCCGAGAACGCAGAAACCGAGGAGCGACATGTCCAGCGCCGTGCGCTTGTCGATGGCCGTCTTCTGTCGCCGGGCCCGGCGCATTGCGGGATAACGCATGGCGCACCAGCTCGCCAGCATAAGCGCCCAGAGCACGAAGGTCAGTCTTGTCACGTCGTCAACTCCGTCTGCTTGCAAGTCACTGCCGGAGACAGGGGCAACCGGTCGGGAGCGACCGCCTCCAGCCGTCTCGTACCACAGCAGATCATCAGGAAATCATAGAAATAGCACCGGCTGTTGGCCGAAATGAACTGGTAATGGACCCGGAAGAAATTGCGCTTGATCCGCTTGTAGGCCTCAGGCTGCAACATCTCTCGAAACCGCACCTGAAACATCCGCGGAAAGGCATCAGCCCGGTCATGCGAAAGGCCGGCCATGCGAAAGGGGTCGCATTTGTAAAAATTGATGATGTCGGTCAGCGCCTGAAACTCGATCCACCTGATGGATTGATGCTGCGCGAGGGTTTCGAGCCGCGCCCGCGCACGGACAGCCGCCGGATGCAGGGCAATCTTCAGTGACGTGGAGCCGATAGTAAGCAGGGTGAAGTCGATTTTCCTGTCTTCCGACCCAAGTCGCTGCACCAGCCGATCCGCGACGTCGAGGATGATCGCGCCACCCGTCGAATGACCGACCAGCAAAACCTCATCATAGGGGGCAGCCGCTGTGCGCTCGGCAATCAGCGCCGCCCATGCGTCGATGCGCTCATCCATCTCGGGACGTCTGCAACGCAGGTGCTCACGACTGAAAGACCAGAGATCCATGAGGTGGAAAACGAAATAGCGCCGCCCGATATAGCGTCCGAAAACCACGGCAATCAACAGACCGACCACAGCCGCCAAGACAGATGCGCCCGGAAACATAAGGCTGGCGACAAGTCGGTAGGCCAGCGTGCCGAGCCAGGCAGACGCTGCAAGCACAACCATCGGATACAGAAAATAGAGGGCGAAGCGCCAATTGGCGTGGAAAAAGCGGAACATCGTGCCGCTGAAGACATAGTCCCCAAAAGCGACGATGTAGGCAAAGAGCCGCATGGCAAAGGGCCGCGCACCGTCACGTCGTACGATATCGTCGAAACTGAGAAAGGTGAGCTCCGACCGGCAGCTGCCATCCAAACCGTGATAGTCGGCTGCCGCCGTCGCAGCGATACCGCCAGCCAGTGACTGCGGCTCCGCCAACTCGGCTCCCACGGACCAGCAGCTCCGGAACCGCTCAAGCTCGCGACGGATACGCCGAAAGAAGCCGGCCGCATCATTGCGCTCGTACCCCCCGACGAGAAACACGGCGCGCCGCGTCACCGGAGGCTGAGTGAACCCAGACATCCAAACTCCCACACGCATTCCCCACGCCGGCCCCGAAGATCACGGCATCCCTTCGGTCGCTAATCTGCAAGATGGCGGATGGACAGTCCAGTCAAAGTCGCAAGCACTTTCGGAAATACTGAGATTTCCTGTGTCTTGTCAAAAAATGCCGTGGCAATCATTGGCCTGTCGGGATTTCTGCAACGGAGCATGGCGTGAAGGATGGCATCGCCTAGGCGATCACCTCATCCCGCCATCACAACCCTCGAAAGAATCATGTCCCAGCTCTCTTGATCCGGTGCGCTGAGAATTCCCCCGGTCGTCTCTCCCGGCAGATAGGGAGAGCCGTCGAATTTCTTCGTCACGCCGCCGGCCTCCTGATGAAGCAGCACGCCAGCGAGATGGTCCCATGGCATCAGCTTGTGGTGTCCGATGAAATGGACCTTTCCTGTCGCCACAAGCCAATATTCGTAGGCAGAGCAGTTATAGGCGAAGGCCATCCTGGTTTGCGCCAGATTGCCCGCGATCCGCCGACGCTCTTCCTGGCTGATGTCATTGATCGAAATGGTGCCCACCATCCTCGAGAGTTCCGTCGGCGCAGCAACGCGTATCCCGGCCTCCGCTCCACCAGGTCTCAGCCAGCGTGCCCCTGCCCCCTTGATCGCCAGGAGCGTGTCACCCAACACGCTGTCATGGATCAAAGCACCGATCGTTTCACCTCGCCTGACAACAGCGACATTTGTGCCGAAGACCGGTAATCCCGCCTGAAAATTGAATGTTCCGTCCACGGGGTCGATCACAAAGGCCAGTTCGGCGTCAGCAAGCGCACCAATGAGGCCCGGATTGCCCTCGCACGCCTCCTCACCGACGACGACCGCGCCGGGCCAGCGGGCAAGAAGCTCCGTCGTGAGATAGGCTTCCGTCTTCAGGTCCGCGTCGGTGACCAGATCGATCGACGACTTCTTTTCAACCACATCCGGGGCATCGAAGCGCCGAAACCTCGGGAAAATCTCCCTTTCTCCGGCGAGCCTGACGAGGTCGAGAACCTGGGCGAGGTCATGATCGGTAAACATGCGGTCAGTCCGTTTTCACTATCAACGAGGACACAGCCGTGGCACAGCGCTGCGAACCCGCAGAGCCCCGCGCTCCCTGTCTGCGCGCCGAAGGACGCCATCCGACGAGCCGATGGCAATCGGCGCGCGGCAGTTCTTACGCCTCAGTCTGTGACGGCTTGGTGACAGCGAGACCGGCAAAATCGAAGAGCTTCGGATCGAGCAGATGCGAGGGATCGACATGGGCAAGTGCGCGCAGCATCGCATCCTTGCGGCCCGGCATTTTTGCTTCGATCCCGGCCAGCATCTCCTTCATCGCATTGCGCTGAAGGCCGTCCTGCGAACCGCAGAGGTCGCAGGGGATGATCGGGAACTCCATTGCCTGGGCGAAACGGGCCATATCCTCTTCCGCGGCGTAAGCCAGCGGACGGAGCACAAAGAGATCCTTCTCATCGTTCAAGAGCTTTGCCGGCATGGCCGAGAGACGGCCGCCGTGGAAGAAGTTCATGAAGAAGGTTTCGAGGATATCCTCGCGGTGATGGCCGAGCACCAGCGCGTCGCAACCCTCTTCGCGGGCGATCCGGTAGAGATTGCCGCGCCGAAGCCGCGAACAGAGCGAGCAATAGGTGCCGCCGCTCGGCACCTTCTCCTTCACGATCGAATAGGTGTCGCGATACTCGATACGATGCTTGACGCCGATCGAGGCCAGATATTCAGGCAGGATATGCTTCGGGAAATTCGGCTGCCCCTGGTCGAGATTGCAGGCGATGAGTTCAACGGGCAGAAGCCCGCGCCATTGCAGGTCGAGCAAGACGGCGAGCAGGCCGTAGCTGTCCTTGCCGCCCGACAGACCGACCAGCCAGCGCTTCTGGCCCTTCAGCATGTCGAAGTCGGATATGGCCTGGCGCACCTGGCGGATGAGACGCTTGCGCAGCTTGTTGAACGAGACCGAACGCGGCGCCTTGGCGAAAACCGGATGCACGCCCGAAAGGTCAAGCTCGTCCTCACCCTCAAGGATAGCGGCATCCTGGCTGTCGATCGTGTTGACGAGGTTCATCTTCGGCTCCGGTCTCAGCGGCAATTGGCTCTGCAATGCCTGCTGCAGGCTTGAAGATCAAGTCCCGAACACCGACCAGCCGGTGCGGGTGGCCAGCATTTCGAGCGCAGCCGAGCCGAGCGCGGAATTGCCGACCTTGTTGAGACCCGGCGACCAGACCGCAATCGAGGCCTTGCCAGGCGCCACCGCAAGGATGCCGCCTCCAACGCCGGACTTGCCCGGCAGACCGACCTGATAGGCGAAATCGCCCGAGCCGTCATAGTGGCCGCACATCAGCATCAGGGCATTGATGCGCCGCGCCCGCTTCGGCGAGACAACGGAAAAGCCGGTCAGCGGATTGGTGCCCCTGTTGGCGAGGAACAGGCCTGCATGGGAAAGCTGGACGCAGGAGAGCGCCAGCGCGCATTGGTGGAAATAGACGCCGAGCGTGTGCTCGACCGGATGGTCGAGATTGCCGAAGCCGCGCATGAAATTCGCGAGCGCGAAATTCCGGTAACCGGTCCGCTGCTCCGACTGCGCCACTTTCTCGTCGATCGACAGCGTCTCGTCATCGGCGAGATAACGCATGAAACGCAGATATTCGCCGATTGCCTCGCGCGGCGCATGGCCGGCCAGAACCATGTCGGTGACAACGATCGCACCGGCATTGATGAAGGGGTTACGCGGGATGCCGTGCTCGTGTTCGAGCTGGACGATCGAGTTGAAGGAGGAGCCCGACGGCTCACGACCGACGCGCTTCCAGATCGATTCGCCCGCCTTGCCGAGTGCCAGCGTCAGCATGAAGACCTTGGAAATGCTCTGGATCGAAAAGGCCGTGTCCGCATGGCCAGCCTTGTAGGTCTGACCGTCGACAGTGGTGATCGCGATACCGAACTGCTTAGGGTCAACCCGTGCGAGCTCCGGAATATAGTCGGCCACCTTGCCTTCACCGAGGCGCGGCTCAAGCGCGCTGACGATCTCCTCGGCGATCCGCTGCAGATCCATCTCATTCCCCTTACCCGATCACGTGCGGCGCCATCTTCTTCGGTCCGCGCTGCACTGCAAACAGAAAAAGCCGCCCCGAGGGGCGGCTTTCCACAAATCCGTCTCGCAAGCAATTAGCGCGAGTAGAATTCGACGACCAGGTTCGGTTCCATGATGACCGGATACGGAACATCCGACAGGCCCGGAACGCGAGCGAAGGTGGCAACCATCTTGTTGTGGTCGACTTCGAGGTAATCAGGAACGTCGCGCTCAGCGAGCGAAACCGACTCGAGGACGGTCACGAGCTGCTTCGACTTCTGACGAACTTCGATGACGTCGCCGGCCTTGCAACGGTAGGAACCGATGTTGACGCGAACGCCGTTGACCGAAACGTGGCCGTGGTTGACGAACTGACGGGCAGCAAAGACGGTCGGTACGAACTTGGCGCGGTAGACGATGGCGTCCAGACGCGACTCAAGCAGGCCGATCAGGTTTTCGCCGGTGTCGCCCTTGCGGCGGTTGGCTTCTTCAAAGATCGCGCGGAACTGCTTCTCGCGGATGTCGCCGTAGTAGCCCTTCAGCTTCTGCTTGGCGCGCAGCTGCACGCCGAAGTCGGAAAGCTTACCCTTGCGGCGCTGGCCGTGCTGGCCCGGGCCGTATTCGCGGCGGTTCACTGGGGACTTCGGACGGCCCCAGATGTTTTCGCCCATACGGCGATCGATCTTGTACTTGGATGATGCGCGCTTGCTCATCGTATTTCCTTCTCAACAGGTTACAGCGGTTTGTTACCAAACCGCTTAAGGAAACACGCCCTCCTCTGAACCTCCGTTTCCGAGGTTCTGACAGGCTTCTCACGTTAGCGAACGAAGAAAACCACGGGACATGTCAAAACAAACACCGGGCGTTTCGGCCCGGCGTTGGTGGCGTCATTAGTGGCGTGGAAAAGAAATGTCAACACGGGCCGGTGTGATCGCACACTCACGACCAGAAAATAGAGCCAATCCCCCTCATTCTCCAGCGGAAAAACACCTGAGATGGCCTGCAAAGGCTGACAGAAGCCGACAAGTCCGCTATCCCGGGTCATCCTCAATGAAAGAAGCCGTCGCCCTTCATGATGAATCGCGCTCTCCGCCTGCCCGTTCTCGCCCTCGCCTGCCTTCTTACAGCCATCACTCCTGCAACAGCGGAAGATAAGAAGCCGGGTCACGCCCATATCCTTGTGGATGCCGGGACCGGCGCGGTCCTTGAGGCGGAGAACCCCGACATGGTGCTCTACCCGGCGTCGCTGACGAAGATGATGACGCTCTACCTGACCTTCGAGGCGCTGCATTCGGGACGCTTCACCTGGGACCAGCGGCTCACCATCTCCCAGAATGCGAATGACAAGGAGCCCTACAAGTTCGCGATCGGTGCCGGCAACACGATCAGCGTCCAGGAAGCCGTGATGGGCATGGTCGTGCTGTCGACCAATGACGCGGCAACCGCCGTCGCCGAGGAACTGGCCGGCTCCGAGGAAGCCTTTGGTCAGATGATGACATCGAAGGCCCGCGATCTCGGCATGACGAGCACCGTCTTCACCAACCCGTCGGGCTTGCCCGATCCGCGCCAGGTGACGACCGCCACTGACATGGCGCGCCTCGGTCTGGCGCTGCTGCGCGACTTCCCCGAGGAATACAAGCTGTTCGCCTCGCGCGGCATGACCTTCCGCAGCATGAAGTTTCGTGGACACAACGCCTTCCTGGTGCAGTATCCCGGCGCCGAGGGCATCAAGACCGGCTACACCAAGGCCTCGGGCTACAACATCGTGACGTCAGCCAGCAATGGCAACCGCCGCCTGATCGGCGTGGTGCTCGGCGCCGACAGCGGCAATGCCCGCACGCAGGAAATGATCACCCTCTTCGACCGTCATTTCGGCACAAAGGTCAGCCAGTGATCTGAGGCAGACCAGGAAAGGCTTTGCCATGACCGACACCGTTCTCGACCGCTTCCTCCGTTACGTCGTCATCGACACGCAGTCCGATCCGGCCTCCGATACGCAGCCTTCGACGGAAAAGCAGAAGGATCTCGGACGCGTCCTCGTTGCCGAACTCCTGGCGCTCGGGCTCTCCGACGCCCATCTCGACGAACATGGCAATGTCTATGCGACGATACCGTCCAACACGGACAGGCAAGTTCCGGTCATCTGCTTCTGCAGCCACATGGATACGGCACCCGATTTCACGGGCACGAACGTCAAGCCGCAGATGGTGCGCAACTACCAGGGCGGCGACATCACGCTGACCGGTGACACGAGCCAGGTGATCCGCGTCGCCTCCCATCCGCAGCTGAACAACCAGATCGGCAACGACATCGTCACCACGGACGGCACCACACTGCTTGGCGCAGACGACAAGGCCGGCGTGGCGGAAATCATGACGGCCGCCGCCCATCTGATGGCGAACCCTCAGATCAAGCACGGCACGATCAAGATCCTCTTCACGACGGACGAGGAAATCGGTCGCGGCGCCGACAAGGTGGATCTCGCAAAGCTCGGCGCCCGCTTCGCCTATACCCTCGACGGCTCGACCGTCGGCGAGATCGAGAACGAGACCTTCTCAGCCGATGGCGTTGTTATCGAAATCACCGGTGTCGCCATGCATCCGGGTTATGCCAAGGGCAAGATGGAGAACGCCATCAAGGCGGTGAGCGACATCGTCGCCCGCCTGCCCCGCGACATTGCACCGGAGACCACCGAGGGCCGTGAGGGTTTCATCCATCCGGTCGACATGTCAGGCAGCATGGACAGTGCCAAACTCCAGCTCATTGTCAGAGACTTCACCGAAGCCGGCCTGAAGGAGAAGGAAGACCTGCTGGAAAAGATCACCCGCGAGGTCATGGCGACCTATCCGGATTCGAGCCATACCTTCACGGTGAAGCACCAGTACCGCAACATGCGGCAAGTCCTCGATCGTCATCCGGAGATCATGGACAATCTCGAAGAAGCCGTCCGCCGTGTCGGACTGGAACCCGTGCGCCACAGCATTCGCGGCGGCACGGACGGCTCACGGCTGTCCTTCATGGGCCTGCCCTGCCCCAACATCTATACCGGCGGCCATGCCTATCACTCGCCACTCGAATGGGTGAGCGTGCAGGACATGGAAAAGGCCGTCGAGACGATCGTGGCGCTGGTCAAGGTCTGGGAAGAGCGGGCAGCCTGAAAGCAAAGGCGCCTCGGAAAAGAGCGCCTCTCCTTCAGATCAGAAGCGAAATAATATTTTTCTAATATATAATTTATAAGGCAATGCATGCGCACAGCACTTCCAAGAACTGGAAGTGATTTTGACTTATTCTCAATCTTTTCTCACTACCCAAAGAAGAACCTATTGCTGAATGGCATTCTTCGTCGGGATGAGATTAATGATTTTGGACTATCTGTTTCGCTCGTTGCGCGGCCGCTTCACGGTTCTGGCTGTGGTTGGCTTCACCCTCGGCTTGACAGCCGTTGCGCTCGTTGGCGCCGCCTTCATGGAAAGCGCAATGAGGCAGGAAGCCGAAAAATCTGCCCGCGGGCTTCTGCTGCAATATGCCAATGACATCCGCGCCGATATCTCCCGCACCTCGGCGGTCTTGCAGGGAGTGAGCCAGGCCGCGGAAGCGGTGGCTGCGACGGATAAACCGAACCGCGACCTGCTTGGCGATATTCTCGATCGCGCCATCAATGCGGAAAAAGGTTTGCTCGGTGTGAGCCTCGTCTTCGAACCGGAAAAGCTGGACGGAGAGGACGAAAAATTCGTCGATCACCCCAATGCCGAGCTGCACAGCGGTCGTTTCGCCACCTATCTCTACCGGACGGGCGGACAAGGCGTCGAAATCGAAAAGCTGGATATGGCCGACAAGGCGGCGAAAATTTGGTACCAGGAACCGATGAAAGCGGGCAAACCGCTGATTACGCCGGCCTATACGGACCTGATTGAAAATGTCGAGATGATGATCACCACGATTACCTCGCCAATTCGACGGGGCAACGAGTTGATCGGTCTTGCCGGCACTGACTTTAACCTGAGCGACATTTCGCGCCGGGTAGGAGAATTGAAGCCCTTTGGCACAGGATCGGTCTATCTGGCCGATGCATCCGGCCTGTGGCTTGCGCATACCGACAAATCACTGCTGGCAAAATCTGCAAACGACAGCACCTTCCTCGGCCTGGGGCAGAAGGCATCGGCAGCCAATGTAGCAGATATCACGGATGAGAACGGCATCTACCACGCCGCCGTCAAGATCAGCTTTCCGGGGCTTGATGAGCAATGGACACTGATGCTGTCTGCCCCAAGTGCAGATATGGTCGTGGCCTCCCGCGACGCCAGAAACAAGATGTTGATGTTCGGCGCCATCGTGGCCCTCGTGGCCATGGCACTCGCCGCCATCGCGGCAACCCGCTTCATCGCCCCGATTTCAACCATGACGACCGTTATGAACCGGCTCGCAGCAGGCGATTACGGCGTTACGATACCCTTCACGCAGCGACAGGATGAGATCGGTGCGATGGCAGGCTCCATCGCCGTGTTCCAGCAGGCTGCCCTTCGCAATCAGCAACTGGAGAAGGAAGCGGGAGACGCGCGCGAACGGATGGAGCAGGAGCGCCAGCGCGCTCAGGCACTGGCAGAGTCGGAAGCAGCCGAGAAGCTTCGCATTGCCACTTCAGGCCTCGCCGCAGGTCTGAAACGCCTGTCCTCGGGCGATCTGGCCTTCAGCCTGACAGAGCCCTTCGCACCGGATTTCGAAGCGCTGCGCCACGACTTCAACCATTCTGTTGCGCAATTGGCTGAGACCTTGGTCGCCATCATTGAAGGCGTCACCTCCATTGATGAAGGCGCCAATTCGATCAATGAGGGTGCGAACGACCTTTCCAAGCGCACCGAGCAACAGGCAACTGCCTTGGAGCAAACCGCCGCCGCGATTGAGCAGATTACCACCAACGTCAAGAATGCGTCTAAACTCACGGAAGAAGCCCGCCGTGTTGCGCGCGACGCCAATGACGACGCCAGCCGCTCCGGCGTCATCGTCAACAGGGCGGAAGACGCCATGAAGGCAATTGAGGCTAGCTCCTCCAAGATCTCGAGCATTATCGGCGTGATCGACGAGATCGCCTTCCAGACAAACCTGCTTGCGCTCAATGCCGGCGTCGAGGCAGCACGCGCCGGCGAAGCGGGCAAGGGCTTTGCGGTGGTCGCGCAGGAAGTGCGAGAACTGGCCCAGCGCTCAGCCAATGCGGCGAAGGAAATCAAGGCGCTGATCACCACCTCCGGCAAGCAGATTGGCGAGGGTGTGGACCTTGTCCGTCAGACGGGCAATTCCCTGACCGAGATCTCCAACTATATCGGCCAGATGAACGAGCACATGGAATCGATCTCCACCTCGTCGCGCGAGCAGTTCACCGGGCTCGCCGAAGTCAATTCCGCCATCAACGAGTTGGATCAAACAACCCAGCGCAACGCCGCCATGGTTGAGGAAACCACCGCCTCCGTCGGTTCGCTGGCAAACGAATCGGACCGTCTTCAGACGCTGGTGCGCCGCTTCATCCTGCCGCAACAGGCGCGGATGCGTCGCGCGGCCTGATCATTCTGCCGCGTGCTGATCAACCACGGAGGCCACAGGCTCATCATCGGTCGCATCCGGGGCGCCGGGTGCGGTTTGCACCTCCAGATCCGGGAAGGCGACGATGCGCTTGCCGGCAAAGTCGGTATGAACAACCACCAGACCCTGCTCCTCGAAATAGCCGAGTAGACGGCGGGCGCGACGGGCCGAATGCGTGCCATAGGCGCGCGCGATGCGCTGGTCGGACGGGCATTCCTCGCTACGCAGCGCTGCCTTGGCGAGCAGCAGGAACACGCCCTGAAGATCGTCGGAGACGCGAACCGAAAGCGACAGCGCCGTCTGCCATCCCTCGCTTGCGGCCGTCTCTTCATCGACCCCGGCCCGCGTAATCGCCACCCGGCGGCGGAACTCGCCCATCGGCATCGGCGGGCCGGAAACGCGGCGCATGCGGGCGCGCACGAGGAATTCCTGATAGAGCACGCTGTCGGTCCGATAGGCGGCCTGCGGGTCGCCGAGGATTTCGGCAAGCACGGCGGACAGGCGGTCCTCACGCTCCTCGGCCGACATCTCCGCGCCCCGCATCGGCGATTCGCTCGGCGCAGGCACCATGGACGCCGGTGTCGAACGCGAGAGCTCGGCCAAAATATCGGTTGTCGGACGCGGCGCCGGCGGCGCGCGGCGCACGATCGGCCGGGTGAATTCTTCCGGGTCCGGCGTGAAGATCAGGTCCTCGACATCCTGAGGCGCATCCGGCAGCGGCATCAGCATGGGCGAAGACGAACGCGCCGAGGTTTCCACGGCACCGATGACAATCGGCAGCGGGCGGCGCGACATGGCAGGGCCCAGCGCCACGAAATTACCGCGCTGCAGATCGCGGAACATCTCTGCCTGACGGCGATCCATGCCGAGCAGGTCGGCCGCACGCGCCATGTCGATATCGAGAAAGGTTCGACCCATCAGGAAGTTGGAGGCTTCCGCTGCAACGTTCTTGGCAAGCTTTGCCAGACGCTGCGTCGCGATCACACCGGCAAGCCCGCGCTTACGGCCACGACACATCAGGTTGGTCATGGCACCCAGCGACATCTTGCGCGCATCTTCCGAGACGTCACCGCCGACGGCGGGCGCAAACATCTGCGCTTCGTCGACGACAACAAGCACCGGATACCAGAATTCGCGGTCCGCATCGAAGAGACCATTGAGGAAGGCACCGGCGGCACGCATCTGCTGCTCCACATCGAGACCTTCGAGCGTCAGCACGCAGGAAACCCGGTGACGGCGGATACGGTCAGCGATACCGGCAAGCTCCGCCTCGGTACGCTCGCCATCGACGACGACATGGCCATACTTGTCGGAGAGCGTGACGAAGTCGCCTTCAGGATCGATGATGACCTGCTGCACCCACTGGGCAGATTGTTCGAGGAGGCGGCGCAGCAGATGCGACTTGCCCGAGCCGGAATTGCCCTGCACGAGCAGACGGGTCGCGAGAAGCTCCTCGATATCGAGCTTGGCAGGCTGACCGCCCTGCACCGTTCCCATATCGATTCCGACCTTCAATGACGGCATCCTCAAATCATGCGTTGATCTTTTGTCACTAACAGAGTTGTCGGCAACCGTGTGCATTACATCCGCGAAACCCACAGGGAAGTGCGGCTTTCAGACACTGCGTCGCCGACGCAAGAGACCGGCGAGCAGCATGCTGAATATCAGCGGCGGCAGAAGCGTGGCAAGCCCACTGCGAAGTCCCGCAAGCTCCGCCACGAAACCGATCATCGGTGGCCCGACCAGAAAGCCGAACAGCGCAATGAAGCTCAGAATCGCGACGTTCTCGGCTGCCGGACGATCCCCGAGATCGGCGGAAGCGGTTACGGCGAGCGGGAACCCCACGGACACGCCGAGCCCGACGCAAGCAAGGCCGAGATAGACGATCGCCGAAACCGGTGCCATGACGACAAGCAGCATGCCGCCAAGCGCAGAACCGAGACAAAGTCGCGCCAGAACAACGGCCCCGAAGCGTTCCTTGGCAGCATCGCCAAGGAAACGCCCCAACGACACCATCATGGCAAAGACCACATACCCCATACCGGTCGCCATGCCCGCAGTGGCAAACACATCCTTGAGATAGACCGCAGACCAGTCGGCAACCGCTCCTTCGGTCATCGTAATGCCGAAGACGAACAGACTGATGCCGAGAATGGCGGGGCTTGGCAACCTCCAGGATGGTCGAGCCTCGGCCTCGGCGACCGGAGCCTCATGCCGCGGCAGCATTCGGCAGACAATCACCGTAATCGGCACCAGAAGCATGCACAGCAAACCGATCGCAAGCAGGGGCGAAGTCTCCAATGCCAGGAAACCCGCACCAATCAGACTGCCTGTCATGATGCCGAGGCTCCAGAAACCATGACAACGGTTCATGATCGACACAGTACCGCGTTTCTCGATCACATCCGCCTCGACATTGAGGCCCAGTTCAATGGTCGACAGGCCGATTCCGAGCAATGCGAGAAGCAGGAAGAGCGAAACGAGATCGGCAGCCGCCACGGGCAAGGGCACGAGCGTGAGGAAAACCGGAAAGCCGAAGATCAGCGTATTGCGGCTGCCAATGCGCCCCACCAGATGGCCTGCAAAGGGAAGCATCAGCAGAATGCCTGTCGGCAGACCCAGAAGCGCCAGAGCAAGCTCGACCGGGCCGAGATCGAGCCGTTCCTGCACGCCCGGAATCTGTGGCAGCCAACTACCGAACGCGACCGGCTGCAGAAAGAACGCAGCCATGATGATGAACTTCGGAGACATGGGGTGGCTGAAACCTGTCAAGGCGGGAGGGAATCACCAATGATCCCGACTGTCGGCCAGCACCGTCGATTTGGGAAGCAGACCACCGCGCCGAGTGGTCTGCTTGCGCGAGAAAAGGGAAGAACGATTCCACCGGCCACGGCCACCCGAACCGTTCTTCCTTTCCTCAGACGCGGAAATCCCAGAGGGAGAGGCTTCTCGGTCTCCTCCACTCTTCGTCTTCGGGCAGACCGATGTCTCGCCGCATCTGCGGAGAGAGGTCCGAGACGAGATTTCTGGCCCGCCTTTGCCGCCATGCGGCCGCAACAAACGCAGCAAAGAGACGCCACGAGCCGAAACGCTCCAGAAGCTCATCCATCCGCTTCGCCAGCGGATTTTCAACTATAGATTGATTTTCTTGCATGACTTGTCCGCCCCGGAACGCGCAAGCGCCCAGGTCCTTTCGGTGATGAAAAGCGACGTGACGCAAGCGACCGAACGCGATCAGACGCGCCGACGGCAAGTCACGTCAATATGGTTGAAAACGCCAGAAAAGGCAGGAAAAACGACTGTTCAGACAGTCATCGCGTGGTGCGAAGAATGAGGCATGGACCTACATAGCTTCGGGAAACCGATCCGCCAGAGAGGCGCATGCGCATGGTAAAATGAGTCATTTTTGGCCTCCTGTTGCTTGAGTTGCGGATGCGAGGACCATGCCATGGGAAAACACCGCCGGCAAGCACGCAATTCGAGATTGCAGAACTTACGGCGAGCCGTTGCAGATATGCAACAAATTGACGCAGGGCAGATGAATGGCCAGCAACGCGGCTGGCGCAGATTGGCGGCCATGACCCGTCCGGGCGAAATCACCGATCAGAACGACAACGGCTCTTGCGGCAGCGTCGCAGACAGCCCCATGCCCTGCAATAACCGCCGGGTCGCGAAGTCAGGGCTTCCCGAGGTGAAGACGGCGAAATCGAACTCGTCCGGATGCTCTGCCCCTTCGACCAGCGGCACGAGACGACGGGCCTGGCGCGCGATGGCTTCCGCCGGATCCAGCCAGTCGACCGGCCACGGGGCGAGCTTGCGAAAGACATTGGCAAGGAAGGGATAATGGGTGCAGGCCAGCACGACGATGTCCGTCCTCGCCCCATCCTTCTCGACGAAACACGGCGCGATCTCCGCCAACACGGCAGAATCGTCCAGCGTCTCGCCACGGATATAGGCCTCGGCCATCCGGGCAAGATTTTCCGAGCCGACAAGGCGTACATGGCATTGCGACGCAAAGGACTGGATGAGGTCGCGCGTGTAGGCGCGCTTGACTGTACCGGGCGTCGCGAGCACCGAGACGAGACCTGACCGCGTCCGCTCCGCCGCCGGCTTGATTGCTGGGACGGTGCCAATGAAGCGCATCTGCGGGAAACTCTGCCGGAGCTCGGCGCCGGCAAGCGTGAACGCGGTGTTGCAGGCGACGATCACAGCCTCTGGATCATAGCGTTTCAGAAGATCTTCGAAGAGCCTGACGATACGCGCCTTCAGCGGTTCTTCTTCCCATCCGCCATAGGGAAAGCCGGCATCGTCGGCGACATAAATGAAGCCGCGTTCCGGCATCAGGAGCCGTGCCTCGCGCAAGACGGTGAGGCCGCCGATCCCGGAATCAAAGACCAGGATCGGTTTGAGATCAGGCGTCCCGTTCGTCGTCATCTGTGGCCTGCGCCTCGCTCTCGGTCTTCGCCGCAGGCGGCCTCTGGCCCGGGCGTGCAAAACGGTCGAGCGAACTGATCACACCGCGGACCACATGGATCTCCGGACCGGTGAAAGCACGTCTGCTGAACACGGCCCGCAGGTTCTCTATCATCCTGGGCTTTTTGTGGGCTGGATGGAAGTAGTTGCGCGCGTCAAGCGCTTCTTCCAGATGTTCGAAGAGGCCGATGACCTGTTCCTTGGTGGCTGCCGGCTGTTCCGGCGCGTCGAATGGCACGACATGCACATCCTCCAAGCCGGATTTCATCCACTCATAGGACATGAGCAGAACGGCCTGGGCAATATTCAGCGAGGCAAAGGCAGGATTGACCGGAAAGGTGACAATCTCGTCGGCAAGTGCCACTTCCTCGTTCGAGAGACCCGACTTTTCGCGTCCGAACATGATTCCGGTCGTCTCTCCGCTGCGGAATTTGGTCCGCAGCGTCTCGGCTGCCGTCACCGGCGATCGCACCGGCTTGAAGCCGTCGCGCTGGCGGGCAGTCGTCGCATAGACGAAGTTGAGATCAGCAACGGCTTCTTCGAGCGTCTCGAAGACAACGGTGCCATCAATGACGTGATCGGCCTTGGCAGCGGCGGAACGAGCCTTGTCGGAAGGCCAGCCGTCGCGCGGATTGACGAGACGCAGCTCAGCGAGGCCAAAATTGGCCATGGCGCGCGCCACCATGCCGATGTTTTCGCCGAGTTGCGGCTCAACCAGAATGATTGCCGGCCCTTCGGCCAGCATGATGCGCTCGCTGTTCGTCCCTGCCATGATCTGCCCTTGTATGAGTGTGGGCCACCCATTGGCATAAAATCGTCAGGGCGCAAAGGGGTTGCACCGGCAAGGTACCCGTTGAAACACAGTCCGAGGCGTTGAATACGGGAGCGCAAACAGCGCCCCGAAGATCAGAGCCCGCCTTGCGCCTTCAATTCCTGCTTGATCGAGGAGCCATTCTGCCCATCGACAACGGGATAGAAATCGTCGATGACCGTCCGACCGTCCTCGTCAATCACATCGAAGATCAGGATCGTTTGGACGTCGTAGTCAGGGCCTTCGCCCATGCAACGGCGATTGTTGAAAAACGCGGTCACCTGCCCCTCTCCGTCATCCTCAAAATGGATATTCTCGAAAGGGCAACCATCCTGCCCCTGGGCAATCGGGTCGTAGTCGAAGGGATAGCCGGTGGTCTCGCCTTCCGGCGGGTCGAAAGGCGGGTTCTTCGATGCCGCCTCGAATGCCCGAACGAAATCCTCGCTGAACAGTCGCTCCAACCGATCCACGCTGAAGACGTCTTCGGCCGGCTCGTCGATCGTATTGTCCCAGCTGCGTGCCGCCGCCTCGATGATTTCCCGGACCGGTGCCTTTATGTCGGCTGTCGCGGCACTCGGCGCGACCGACACGAAAAACAGGCCAAGGACGAAGGCTGCAGACAGGGGCTTCATGGGAGACTCCGATGGATCTGATGGACACTTTGCTTTTAGCCGCAAATCGGGCGTCTCCCGCAACCAAGTTTGGGGCAAAACGCACACCGAAAGTCTGAACCTAGAATTTACCAGAAGACACCCTCTCCTGTTTGCCTTGTAACGAGAGAATGTTATAGGCAGGCCATCGGCAGAGCGCCCTCCCCGCGCCTGCGCGTCAGGCAAAAACTCGTGAGGATATTCATGACCAAGATCAAGGTAGCCAACCCGGTGGTCGATCTCGACGGCGACGAGATGACCCGCATCATCTGGCAGTTCATCAAGGACAAGCTGATCCTGCCCTACCTGGATCTCGACATCGAATACTACGACCTCTCAGTCGAGAACCGCGACGCCACCAACGACCAGGTGACCATCGACGCCGCCCACGCCATCAAGAAACACGGCGTCGGCATCAAGTGCGCGACGATCACCCCGGATGAAGCCCGCGTGAAGGAATTCAACCTCAAGGAAATGTGGAAGAGCCCGAACGGCACGATCCGCAACATCCTCGGCGGCGTCATCTTCCGCGAGCCGATCATCTGCAAGAACGTTCCGCGCCTCGTTCCCGGCTGGACCAAGCCGATCGTTGTCGGCCGTCACGCCTTCGGCGACCAGTACAAGGCAACCGACTTCAAGTTCCCCGGCAAGGGCAAGCTGACCATCAAGTTCGTCGGCGAAGACGGCGAAGTGATCGAGAAGGAAGTCTACAACGCACCGGGCGCCGGCGTGGCTCTCGCCATGTACAACCTCGACGAATCGATCCGCGAATTTGCCCGCGCCTCGATGATGTACGGCCTGATGCGCAAGTGGCCGGTCTACCTGTCGACCAAGAACACCATCCTCAAGGCCTATGACGGCCGCTTCAAGGATATCTTCGAAGAAGTGTACCAGGCCGAGTTCAAGGCGAAGTTCGACGAAATCGGCATCGTCTACGAACATCGCCTGATCGACGACATGGTCGCTTCTGCATTGAAGTGGTCCGGCGGCTACGTCTGGGCCTGCAAGAACTATGACGGCGACGTACAGTCCGACACGGTCGCCCAGGGCTTCGGCTCGCTCGGCCTGATGACCTCGGTTCTCTTGTCTCCGGATGGCCGCACGGTTGAAGCCGAAGCCGCCCACGGCACGGTTACGCGCCACTACCGCCAGCACCAGAAGGGTCAGGAAACCTCGACCAACTCGATCGCTTCGATCTTCGCCTGGACCCGTGGCCTCGCCCACCGCGCCAAGCTCGACGACAATGCCGAGCTGGCCAACTTCGCAACGACGCTCGAGAAGGTTTGCATCGACACCGTCGAAGCCGGCTTCATGACCAAGGACCTGGCGCTGCTCATCGGCCCGGATCAGCCGTGGCTGTCGACGACCGCCTTCCTCGACAAGGTCGACGAAAACCTGAAGAAGGCCATGGCCGCCTGATCGGCAGCCAAAGCCTGAAATTTCAGAACCCGGTCACGGCAACGTGGCCGGGTTTTCTGTATCGGGAAGTGCGTCGCCGGTATCCACATCCGCAAAGCGCTTGCGGATCTCCGCCCCCAGACGGCGTCCGGAGATGCTGTAGCCGGAGAGCGGCAGGTCGTAACGGTCCAGGCGGTTCGGATCATCCTCGTCGAGGTGCTCGATGGCGATCACCCAGCGACCATTGACCCGACGTTGGGCAAGATCGACGATCGAGGCCCAGGCGATCCGCCGGTCGGTCCTCAGATCGACGAGTTCTTCCGTATTGAGTTCGACCACGGGCCGCATGGCCCGCACGAGGCCCAGCCAGCCCTTGCGCAGGCCGAACAGGGCAGCCGCGAGAAGCAGCAGATAGACGAGGACCATAAGCGAGCCCCAATCTCCGCCGAGCAGGCTGGCGAGCAACCCGCCCACCGCCACGGACATCAAGATCGCGGCAGTGCAGGCCCACAGGACGGACGCGCCGCGGCGCGGATAGATGGCGAGGGTCGGATAACTTGTCTCTGTTTTCATGGCGCATGGACATACGGAAAATCTGGGGCCTTCACCAGAGGGCAGACCGTAGCGGCATCATGCTTTCGCCGTGTTGTCAAACATCGGGACTCAGGGTCCAATGTGCTGGGGAAACGGCGGGGGAGCCGTCATGCACGACACGATGAAGACGACGCCATGAGCGAGCCCATTCTGCCGAAGACCGTCAGCGTTTTCCGGGAGGGTTATGGCATCGCCCGGTTCCGGGCCGACGCACTTGCCGGTCTCACGGTTGCGATCGTCGCGCTGCCTCTGTCGATGGCGATCGCCATCGCCTCCGGGGTCACGCCCGACCGGGGGCTCTATACTGCGATCATCGGCGGCTTCCTCGTGTCCCTGCTCGGTGGCAGCCGTCATCAGATCGGCGGCCCGGCCGGCGCCTTTATCGTTCTTGTGAGTGCAACCGTTGCCCGCCACGGCATCGACGGCCTGTTGCTGGCAACGGCGATGGCCGGTCTGATCCTGATCGCCTGCGGCCTGCTCCGGCTCGGCGACTACATCAAGTTCATACCCTATCCGGTGACCATCGGCTTCACCGCCGGCATTGCGGTGATCATCTTCGCAAGCCAGATCGGTGAACTCCTCGGCCTCAGCTTTCCGAACGGAGAACCGGGGCCGCTCGCAGAGAAGCTGCCGGCAATCGCCGCAGCCTTACCAGGACTTTCGCCGCCCGCGACAGCCATCGCCGCCCTCACGGTAGCAATCATTCTCCTGCTGCGACGCTACCGCCCCGCCTGGCCGGGACTGCTGATCGCCGTCATCGCGGCCTCTGCCCTATCAGCAACGCTGGCGCTTCCCGTCTCGACCATCGGCTCGAAATTCGGCGGCATCCCCTCCGGCCTGCCGATGCCAGCCCTCCCAGTGATATCTCTGGAGCTGGCCCTCGCCGTCCTCCCGGATGCGATTGCCTTCGCATTGCTCGGTGCGATCGAATCGCTGCTGTCCGCCGTCGTCGCTGATGGCATGACGGGCCGTCGCCATCGCTCCAACACGGAGCTGGTGGCGCAGGGGACCGCCAACATCGCCTCGGCCCTCTTCGGCGGCATCTGCGTGACCGGAACAATCGCGCGTACGGCAACCAATGTCCGGGCAGGTGCGACGAGCCCCGTCTCGGGCATGCTGCACTCGGCCTTCCTGCTTGCCTTCATGCTGGTCGCAGCGCCCCTGGCCGCCTATATCCCGCTTGCAGCCCTTGCCGGCGTGCTGGCAGTCGTGTCCTGGAACATGATCGAGAAGTCCGCAATCGCCGCATTGGTCCGCTCGTCGCGCGCAGAAACCCTGATCCTCGCCGTCACCTTCCTGCTCGTCGTCTTCCGGGATCTGACCGAGGGGATCGTCGTCGGCTTCTCGCTCGCCGCCTTGCAGTTCATCCACCACATGTCGAAGAGCATCCGTGTCACGCCGGAAAGGAGCGAGCTACCGCTGGACACCACCGATACGGCAACAGTGACCTACCGGCTCGACGGCGCATTTTTCTTCGGCGCAGTCGCCGCCGCTAGCGCCGTATTGGATCGCATCGGCCATGACCATCGCAACCTCGTGCTCGACTGCTCCGGCATCCATTTCATCGACACCTCGGGCATAAACCTCCTGGCAGGCGTGATCCGCAAGGCCGTCCACCAACAGGTCGAAGTCTATGTCGTCTCGGACAGGCCTGACCTTCGCCTGATGTTGTTGCACCAGGAAATCCCCGACCACGGCATCCGCTTCGTGGCCTCGCTCAACGACGCCATGCGGGAAATCGCAACGCGGGCCGAGGTGCAATAGTCGCGGCGGTCAAGCCGCAGAACGCGGTGGCTCCGGGCTTTTGGAAAGCATGCGTTCCGCAAGATGCGAGACCAGCGGCGGGTCTGACGGCGCCGGATCAAGGCTCTCGAACGAGACCCGGTCACGGCCCGCTTCCTTCGAGGCATAGAGCGCCCGGTCTGCCGCTGCAAGCGCCAAGGACAGATCGAGCCGCCCAGCCGGCAGCCATACCGCCCCGATGCTCACAGTCAGGCGGAACGCGCCATGGTCGTGACTGATAGGGGTGTCGCCGATGTATCGGCGCAAGTCGTCAAGCAGATCGACCGGCTGTGACGCCACCCCTTGCGGCAGATAGATGCCGAACTCTTCGCCCCCCAGCCGTCCGACCAGCGCCCCAGGAGGGAGCCGTTCGGTAAAGAGCTTGGCAAGCGCCACGAGCGCTGCGTCGCCTGCGGCATGGCCATGCGTGTCATTGATCGCCTTGAAATGATCCGCATCGATCAGTGCCAGCATTGCCCCGCCGACACGACCGGTGGCCACCGTGCGGTCACGCTCCACGGCCGCGAGGAAGGCTCGGCGGTTGCGGATTGAGGTGAGGAAATCGATTTCCGAAGCGAGCTTGTAACGGCGCGAGGTACGCTCGTGCACCATGGCAAACACTGCCAGCGCCCCCATAAGCCCCTGGGCCACGAAGCCGAACGTCATGAGCCCATACCAGGTCGGCGCATAACCTTCGATCAGTTGCACCGGCTCGATAAACTGAAGCGGAATGCGCAGCACATAGGCAAGGCCGTGCATCCCGAAGGCAGCAATGGCCACCACCCGTGCTGGAAGTGGTTCACGCCGCTGGCCGCTCCACAGGACCTGCACGATCAAGAAGGAATAGGTGGAATAGAACAGCGACGCGACGAGAAGGCGAACCGCGAGATCGTTCGCGAAGGCCGGGACGGCAAACAGGGAAAGCCAGGTGAAGCCGCCGGCCAACGCCAACGGAACCGCACCACGCCGTTCCTCCCCTTCGAAGACGACGCAGCCCAGCCAGATCAAACCGAGGCTCCAGATGCTTGCCGCATTGCCCAGACCCAGCGCCAGGAGCGACGGCGCCACGTCCCTCAGACTGACCAGACAGAGACCGGCACAGCCGACCCAGAAGCCAAGCGACCAGCGGGCAAGCGCCCGATCCGTCCGATCAAAGGACCAGAGCAACGTCAGGAAGCCCGAAACGATGACGAGCGTGGCGGCGAGACACAGGGTCAGCGTCGGTATGTGAAGAATTGCGGCCACGGCTGGAACCTTTCGACCGGCCGATGATGGCATCGAAGGTTGAACAAACCACAAAACCGATTGGTAAATGCCGACATGCTAACAAGAAGCTCGGAGTCAACCGCGACGACACTGGTTTCCGACCCCGAACGAAACGGGTGGATCCACACCATCAGCGAGGATGACCCGCCAGCAATGCAAAGGGCCGGCATGTCTGCCGGCCCCTCAGTTTCCTCAGAGCAGCGCCGCTTCGACTGCGGCGATGGCGGCCTCGGCCTGGGCACCATCGGGACCACCGGCCTGCGCCATGTCGGGGCGTCCGCCGCCCCCCTTGCCGCCGAGTGCCGTGGAGGCAATCCGCACCAGATCCACCGCACTCAAGCGATCGGTCAGGTCAGGCGTGACGGACACGACAGCACTCGCCTTGCCGTCTTCGGCAACCGCAATCAGCACGACGACGGCGGCTGCCAGACCGGCCTTCGCCTCGTCCGCCATGCCCTTGAGGTCCTTAGCGTCGATGCCATTCAACATGCGACCGATGAAATTGATACCGTTGACCTGCTTCGGCGCCTCAGCGCCACCGGTGGCACCACCACCCATGGCGAGTTTGCGCCTGGCATCCGCCAGTTCCTTTTCGAGCTTGCGGCGTTCCTCGACCAGCGCCTCCACGCGAGTGACAACATCCATCGGCTGCACCTTGAGTGTGGTGGCAAGCGTCTTCACGCGCTCGTCCTGCTCGGCAAGATAGGCGCGCGCCGCTTCACCGGTCAGAGCCTCAATGCGGCGGACGCCAGCACCGACGGCGCTTTCGCCAACGAGGCGGACAAGACCGATATCGCCGGTCGCCGACACATGCGTGCCACCGCAAAGCTCAGTCGAATAGGACTTTCCGGCCTTGTCGCCACGGACGGCCTTGCCCATCGATACGACACGCACCTCATCGCCATATTTTTCGCCGAACAGCGCCATGGCACCTTCCGCAATCGCGTCATCGACGGCCATCAGACGGGTCGTGACCGGCGAATTCTGGATGATGATTTCGTTGGCCATCTCTTCGACCACCTTCAATTCCTCTGCCGAGATCGGCTTCGGATGAGAGATGTCGAAGCGCAGGCGCTCGGGCGCCACGAGCGACCCCTTCTGCGCCACATGGGTGCCGAGAACCTCGCGCAGCGCCTCATGCAGGAGGTGGGTCGCAGAATGGTTGGAGCGCAGGCGCGAGCGACGTGCGTGATCGACGTTCAGCGTGACGGCACCACCAGCCTTCACGACACCGTTCTGCACGGTCGCGACATGAACGAAGACGCCTTCACCCTTCTTCTGAGTGTCGGTCACGGCAAGCGAATAGCCTTCACCGACGATCTCACCGGTATCGCCCGTCTGGCCACCCGATTCGCCGTAGAACGGCGTCTGGTTGACGACAATCTGGACCTCTTCACCGGCGCTCGCCTGCTCGACGACCTTGCCGTCCTTGACGACGGCGAGAACCTGTCCTTCGGCCGTCTCGGAACTGTAACCGAGAAATTCGGTCGCGCCGAATTTCTCCTTGAGTTCGAACCAGACGGTCTCGGTCGCCTTGTCGCCGGAGCCCGCCCAGTTGGCACGAGCTTCAGCCTTCTGGCGCTGCATGGCATCGTTGAAGCTGGTCAGATCAACGCCGATGCCGCGGCCGCGCAGCGCGTCCTGCGTCAAGTCGAGCGGGAAGCCATAGGTGTCATAGAGCTTGAAAGCGGTTTCGCCGTCGAGGCTGTTGCCCTTATCGAGCGTCGCCGTGGCGTCGGACAACAGTGTGAGGCCGCGTTCCAGTGTCTTGCGGAAGCGGTTCTCCTCGAGTTTCAGGGTCTCGGAGATCAGAGCTTCGGCACGAACCAGTTCCGGATAGGCGCGACCCATCTGCTGTACGAGGACCGGCAGCAACTTGTAGATGATCGGATCCTTCGCGCCGAGAAGCTGCGCATGGCGCATGGCGCGACGCATGATGCGGCGAAGAACGTAGCCGCGGCCTTCATTCGACGGCAGCACGCCGTCGGCGATGAGGAAGGCAGACGAGCGCAGGTGGTCGGCAATGACGCGGTGGCTTGCGCGACGCTCGCCCTCAGCCTTGACGCCGGTCAGATCGACGGACGCATCGATAAGCGCGCGGAACAGATCGATGTCATAATTGTCGTGCTTGCCCTGCAACAGGGCGGCAACGCGCTCCAGTCCCATGCCGGTGTCGATCGACGGACGCGGCAGGTTGATGCGCTCTTCCTTCGTCACCTGCTCGTATTGCATGAAGACGAGGTTCCAGATCTCGATGAAACGGTCACCATCCTCTTCCGGCGAGCCCGGAGGGCCACCCCAGATATGGTCGCCGTGATCGTAGAAGATTTCCGAGCAGGGACCGCAGGGCCCGGTGTCCCCCATCGCCCAGAAATTGTCGCTGGTCGGGATGCGGATGATCTTGTCGTCCGAGAGCCCGGCGATCTTCTTCCACAGGGCGTGGGCCTCGTCGTCCGTGTGATAGACGGTGACCAGCAGGCGGTTGCGGTCGATCCCGAATTCCTTGGTAATCAGGTTCCAGGCAAGCTCGATCGCACGTTCCTTGAAATAGTCGCCAAACGAGAAGTTGCCGAGCATTTCGAAGAAGGTGTGGTGACGCGCGGTATAACCGACATTGTCGAGGTCGTTGTGCTTGCCACCGGCGCGCACGCATTTCTGCGCGGTCGCAGCCGTCGAATACGGGCGCTGTTCGAGACCGGTGAAGACATTCTTGAACTGCACCATGCCGGCATTGGTGAACATCAGCGTCGGGTCATTGCGCGGCACCAGCGGGCTGGAGGAAACGACCTCGTGACCGTTCGTCTTGAAGTAATCGAGAAAAGTCGACCGGATGTCGTTTACACCGCTCATGTCACGCCCTTCATTCAGGCCGGGAAGCCGGCCAATTTGCAAAATCAATGGCTTTTATCGCCCGGCATCATCCCTGTCCAGCAGCCGCAACGAAAACGACCGCGTCTCGAAAGAAACGCGGCCGCCAAACTTTCGCAAGACTTGCGAGAAACTTACGCGTCGTCGGCACCATCCGCATCATTGGCGTCAGGGCCGCCGTTCTGCAGGAATTTCTCCGCGATCAGGCCGGCATTTTGACGCAGCGCCATCTCGATCTCCTGGGCAACCGCAGGATTGTCGCGCAGGAAGAGCTTGGCGTTTTCACGTCCCTGGCCGAGGCGCTGGCTGTTGTAGGAGAACCAGGCGCCCGACTTCTCGACAATTCCGGCCTTGACGCCGAGATCGACCAGTTCGCCGGTCTTCGAAACACCCTCGCCATACATGATGTCGAATTCGACCTGCTTGAAGGGAGGCGCCATCTTGTTCTTGACCACCTTCACGCGGGTCTGGTTACCGACGACCTCTTCGCGATCCTTGACCGCACCGATACGGCGGATGTCCAGGCGCACGGAAGCGTAGAACTTCAAAGCGTTACCACCCGTCGTCGTTTCCGGCGAACCGAACATGACGCCAATCTTCATGCGGATCTGGTTGATGAAAATGACCATCGTCTTCGACTTGGAGATCGAGGCGGTGAGCTTGCGCAGCGCCTGACTCATCAGGCGAGCCTGCATGCCAGGAAGGCTGTCGCCCATTTCGCCTTCGATTTCGGCGCGCGGTGTCAGCGCCGCGACGGAGTCGACAACGAGCACGTCAATGGCGCCGGAGCGCACCAGCGTGTCAGTGATTTCGAGCGCCTGCTCCCCGGTATCCGGCTGCGAAATCAGCAGGTTCTGCAGATCGACGCCGAGCTTGCGGGCATAGACCGGATCAAGCGCGTGTTCAGCATCGACGAAAGCGCAGATGCCGCCCTTCTTCTGGGCTTCGGCAATGGTCTGCAGCGCCAGCGTCGTCTTGCCCGAGCTTTCCGGGCCGTAAATTTCAATGATGCGCCCCTTCGGCAGACCGCCGATCCCGAGCGCGATATCGAGGCTGAGCGACCCCGTCGAGACCGTCTCGACTTCGACCACGCTCTCGTTCGCGCCGAGCTTCATGATCGAGCCCTTGCCGAACGACCGTTCGATCTGCGAGAGCGCCGCTTCCAATGCCTTGCTTTTATCCACCGATTTGTCCTCTACAAGCCGCAAAGAATTCTGTGCCATTCGATCCACCTTTAGGTTATTGAGGCCGCATAGGCAATGAAGCCGCCGATGGACAGCTTGTACTCTTTTTGTTCTATTTTTGCAAGAGCATATCAAACGATTGATTCAAAATCGTTTTCACAGGAGTGTTCGAAACATGTTCTACCACGTCAATCGCTGGCGGAGCGAGGACGGTTGGCGGTACGTCCGACGGAGTTGAAGGCAGTTTCGATTCGACATTCGCAGAGCCTGGGAGCCGATGCATGACAGTAGAAATCCTGGCGATCGGTGGCGCCCATATCGACCGCCGCGGCCGCATTTTTACCGATACCAAACCGGGAGCCAGCAATCCCGGGCAATGGTTCGAGGAGGCGGGCGGTGGTGTCTTCAACGCCGCCTGCAATCTGTCCCGCCTTGGGCGGCAGATCCGCCTGATCGCACCGCGCGGCGGCGACGCGGCAGGCCACACTGTGGCCGAGGCCGCTGAGCGTGCAGGCCTTGACGATCACCCGGTAATGTTCCTCGACCGAGCCACGCCGAGCTACACGGCGATCCTCGAGCGCGACGGCAACCTGGTCATCGCGCTGGCCGACATGGCGCTTTATGACGCCTTCACAGCAAGGCGGCTCAGAACGCGCTCCATGCGCGACAGTCTTGCCGAGGCGAAACATGTGCTGACTGATGCCAACCTGCCCGCCGAAACGCTGGCGACACTGGCATCAAACTGCCATGCGAGCGGACGCGACATCTCAGCGATCGCCATCTCCCCGGCCAAGGTGGTGAAGTTCGAGCGCGCCCTGCCCCATCTCACCCATCTCTTCATGAACAGTGCCGAAGCCGAAGCGATTGCCGGCAGCCGTCCATCTGATCCCACAGGTTGGCCCGGACTTTTGCGGGCAAAGGGGCTGAGGGGCGCAAGTGTAACGAGCGGCAGCGGCCCGACCATAGCCTTTGATGTGGACGGTGTTGCAGTCATCGAGCCTGTGCCACTCGACAAGATCGCCGACGTGACCGGCGCCGGCGATGCCTTCGCGAGCGGTTTCCTGGACGCCCGCCTTTCCGGCGCCTCGCTGGCCGAAGCGCTGCGTCATGGCACGGCCAGTGCAGCCATCACCCTCGCCTCGCCCCATGCCACCGACGAGAATCTCTCGGAAGAAAGGCTCAAGCGACAGTTGGCACTTGTCCCGCCGGCCCGTTTCCTGTCATGAGAACCTGAATTTCAAAGCGGAAGATCCCCCCATGACCCGTTCCATCTCACCCCTGTTGCCCATCAGCTATTCGAGCGAAGTGAGCGCCGCCAAGCAGCGCGGCGCGCCGATCGTGGCGCTTGAATCCACCATCATCACCCATGGCATGCCCTACCCGGGCAATCTGCAGATGGCCCGCAGTGTCGAGGACATCGTCCGCCAGCAGGGCGCGGTCCCCGCAACCATCGCCGTCATCAAGGGCGTGCTGCATATCGGCCTTGAACCCGCCGAGCTCGAGGCACTGGCGCAGATGGAGCACGTCATGAAGCTCTCGCGCGCCGATCTCGCCTTCGCCATCGCCGAACGCCGCAATGGCGCGACAACCGTCGCCGCCACGATGATCGCCGCCTACCGGGCCGGTATCCATGTCTTTGCGACCGGCGGCATCGGCGGCGTGCATCGCGGCGCCGAGGAGAGCTTCGACATCTCTGCCGATCTCGAGGAGCTCGCCCGCACGGCAGTCATCGTCGTCTCGGCCGGCCCCAAGGCGATCCTCGACATTCCAAAGACGCTGGAAGTGCTGGAAACCCGTGGTGTGCCCGTCGTCACCTATGACAGCGAGGACTTCCCGGCCTTCTGGTCGCGCAGCTCTGGCCTCAAGAGCGTGCTGAACCTGCCAAGCCCGGCAGCGATCGCCAACTTCCAGAAGATGCGCGACCAGCTCGGCATTGACGGCGGCATGCTGATCGCCAACCCGGTCCCGGAAGCCGACGAGATCCCACGCGAGGAGATGGAAATCTACATCAGCCGCGCGCTGGCCAATGCCGAACGCGACGAAATCGCCGGCAAGGCCGTCACGCCCTACCTGCTCGACAACATCTTCCACTTGACCGGCGGTCGGTCGCTGAAGACCAATATCGCTTTGGTCGAGAACAACGCCCGTCTGGCCGCCGAGATCGCCGTCGCCATGAACGGTTGACGCCGGGAGGCTCGTCGAAAGAAAAGAACCCGCCGGAGCGATCCGGCGGGTTCTTGCATTCTGGGAGACTGGAAAACGACGTCAGCCTTCGCCGTCCAGCATCTCGCGCACGGCCACCGCCAACTGCTTCAGCGAGAAGGGTTTCGGCAGGAAGCCGAATTTGGCGTCCGCCGGCAGGTTCCGGGCAAAAGCGTCCTCTGCATAACCCGAAACGAAGATGAACTTGAGGTCCGGATATTTCTTGCGCAGTTCGGTGAGCAGGGTGGGGCCGTCCATCTCCGGCATCACCACGTCGGAGACAACGATATCCACCTCGCCGTTCAGCTCTTCCATGATATCGAGCGCCTCGACGCCCGACCCGGCCTCGTGCACGGTATAGCCGCGCGTCTCAAGCATGCGCTTGCCGCCGCGCCGCACCGCCTCCTCGTCCTCGACGAGAAGCACCACGGCCGACTTGCCCGTAAGGTCAGGGGCATCCTGGGCCTCTATGTTCCCATTGGGCTTCGCAACGGTGATCGTATCCCCGTTCACGGACGCTAGGACCTGACCTTCGACCACCGGCTGCACTTCGGGCACATGGCGCGGCAGGAAGATCCGGAACGTGGTTCCCTTGCCGACTTCCGATTCGGGGTAGATGTAGCCGCCCGACTGCTTGACGATGCCATAGACCATGGCAAGCCCGAGACCCGTGCCCTTGCCGACCTCCTTGGTCGTGAAGAAGGGTTCGAAGATCTTGTCCATGATCTCGGGCGCGATCCCGGTCCCGGTATCGGCGACTTCGATCAGCACCATGTCTTCAGACGGCAGGCCGCGATAGCCGAAGGCCCCGGCCTCGTCCGCATCGACATTGCGGGTCGACACGGTGATCGAACCACCGTCCGGCATGGCGTCACGCGCGTTCACACAGAGATTGATCAGCACCTGCTCGAACTGCGAGAGGTCCGTCTTCACCGGCCAGAGATCACGGCCGTATTCGACCCTGAGTTTGACATTGCTGCCGGAAATCAGCCGATCGACCAGCATCCTGAGATCGCCGATCACGTCGGTGAGGTTCAAGACGCTCGGCCGCATTGTCTGCTTGCGCGAGAAGGCGAGCAACTGGCGCACGAGAACGGCGGCCCGGTTGGCGTTACGCTTGATCTCCATGAGATCGGCAAAGCTCGCATCCGAAGGCCGCGCCTGCAGAAGAAGGTGGTCGGAGGACAGGAGGATGGCGGTCAGCACATTGTTGAAGTCATGTGCGATGCCACCCGCCAGCGTGCCGACGGCGTTCATCTTCTGCGTCTGCGCCATCTGCGCTTCAAGCGCCTTCTGGTCCGTGACATCCACCGCATAGACGATCGCCGCCTCTTCCGGCGCCTCGTCGCTCTGATCGATCACCGCATTGACGTAGAAACGGAAATGCCGTGCATCATTGGTCGGATGCCGGCTGTCTATCGGGGCAATGTCGACCTGGCGGTCCATTGCGGCGGCCAGCGCTTCCCGGAAGCCATCCCGCTCTGCCTCGTGCAACACGACCTCGATCAGCCCCCGCCGCTCGATCTCGTCGCGCGAGATGATGTCGGCGAAGAGCTTCATGAACGGCGCATTGGTGCGCAGGATCCGCCCTTCTCCATCCACCGAGGCGATAGCCATCGGCGTATTGTTGAAGAACCGGGTGAAGCGCATGGAGGCAACCGAATCCGATTGATCTCCCCCCTCGCCCTGTTGGCGGGCGAGCACGATCGAACGGCTCTCGCCGGGCGCTCCGTCACGGGCGGCACGAACGCGATGCACGAGGCGAACCGGCAGGCTTTGGCCGTTCACCCGGCGAAGGTCGAGATCAAGCGTCTCGGTCCGCGCCTGGCCAGGCTCCGCCTGAACCGAATTGATCAGCGCCATGCCTTCGCCGGCAACGAGATCGGCGATCGACATCGATCCGGGATTGAACTGGGTGAGGTCGAGACCGAGCCATTCCGCCAGCGTCGCGTTGAGGTAGTAAATCTCGCCCTTGCGGCCTGCAGAGAAGAAGCCGGCGGGTGCATGGTCGAGATAGTCGATCGCATGCTGCAATTCCTTGAAGAACCGTTCCTGGTCGTCACGCTCGGCGGTGATGTCGGAGATCTGCCAGACATAGAGCGCGCGGCCTCGTCCTTCGCCGGGCAGCACGCGGGCCTTCAGCCTGTACCAATGCACACCCGAACCGTTTGCAGTCTGGCTGCCGAGTGGTTTCAGCAGTCGAAACTCCTCATAGCTGTCCCGTCCCTCGCGCAAGCCGTTGGTCAGCCTGTACAGCGCCTCGCTTGACTCGCGATGACGCGACAGCAGAGCTTCCAGCGTCTGCACTTCCGTCGCCGTGCGGGCGCCGGTCATCGTTCCATATGCGGCATTGGCGAAGACGATCCGGCCTTCGGCATCGGTGATCAGCGTACCTTCCGGCTGGCTCGCGAGAAACCGCCGCGCGAGCGTATCGCCGTGCGACTGCGGCATCACTTCGACGAACCCGATCACCGCGGAGACGATGAAGAAGATCCCCATCATGGCGAGAATTCCGAGAACGCCGAGCACGACCTGATTGTCGAGCTGGTCGCGGAAAAAGATGAAGGCGGCCGAGGCCGCGATCAGGACGAGGGCGAGCAGCAGGATGCGCAGCGCCATGCCGGCGCCACCGCGGCGATCGACCAGGGGGCTCTCTCCATCTCGATCGTTCTGCTGTCGTGTCATTGATGCCTCTTGCCTGAGCGCACGGATCATCGAACCAAAGGGAGAATCGGCGCTGTCACCTGTTTATCAACTTGCCGCAACAGCAAAAAGCAAAGAAAGGGTCCAAGGGCGCCCCTTCGTCGCTCTCCCACAGGATTGCCGCAATCTTGACGGAGAATCCGGCATTTCCAGCCCTCTGCCCAGCCCTCTGCATCGTCGTCGAGACTGCTATGCAAGATTGCGGAGTGGAACGTCTTCTGCCAGAAAGCCAGTCAAAAGGAGCACGCAAATGCTGGACGACCTCATCTCGGCCTATGGCAATCGTTTTCTTGTGGCGGCGCTGGGGGTCAGTCTCGCCCTGCTCTGCCTGTTCATAGTGCTCTGGATCCTGCGCAATCGCGCGCCGTCTCCCTTTGTTCGCGGTGGTCGCAACCGCCAGCCGCGCCTTCAGGTCCTGGATGCGGCCGCCGTCGACACCCGTCGCCGCATTGTCCTTATCCGCCGCGACAATGTCGAACATCTGGTGATGATCGGCGGACCGACCGACATCGTCATCGAAAGCGGCATCGGCGATGAGCGTCCGTATCTCAGCGCCCGGCCAGTCCACCCGCAAGCAATTGCGGAACAGCCGGACCTGCCGCAACCGGCGACCCAGGCAGCGCTTCCGGCAACCGAAGCAGCCTTGCCAATGGTCGCTTCAACCGTAGCGCCCGTCGCCGCACCTGTCGAACCACCGGCCAGGCGTCAGCCTGTCGTGGAAACAGTTCGAGCCGCGCCCCTTCCGCAGCCGGCAAGGCCACAATCGTCCACCCCGCCCCTGGCGGACCAGCAACGTCCCCAGTCAGCACCTGCGCGCAGTCCAGAAGTCGTTGCAGAGCGTCCTGCAATCGTCAACACGGCGGCACCTTTGGCGGCGGCGGCGGCCGCAACACCAATGGCCGCCACGACTGCAGCAACGGTCGTGCCCGTGGAGATCGCGGCACCGGTTCGTGCAGAAACACCAGCAATAGATCCCGTCATGCCTCCTGCACCACAGCCGCAGGCGCCCTCAATCCAGCCGACCGCAACCCTGGAGCCAGTAGTGATTGCGGACGTGGATAAGGCAACGGTCCTCTCCGCCCCCGAAATCTTGCGGCAGAGCGAGGCAACGCCCCCACCGGCTCCGCGAGAGGCGCAGGACACCACGACCGGAACGCAACCGATTGAAGCGTTGAGGGCCGAGCCTGGCGAACGGCTGATGATGGCGGAGCCAAAGCCCGCGACCACTCAGGACATTCGCGTGGCACGCGCCGAACCCGAACTGGTGCTACCGCCCGTCATCGAAACGCCCGTCGCCGAAGATCTGCTGGAAGCGGCCCGCCAAAGGGTGCTTGTGCCCGCACCAACGTCCACCCTGTCACGGCAGTTTGAACCGCAGCGGTTCGAGCCGCCAACGGACCGTCAGCCCCCAATGCCCCTGGCCGAGCCAGCAGCGCGCGACATGAGCGACTTCGAGCGCGTCCTCGAAGAAGAGATGGCCCTGCATCTGGCGGCCGATCCGGCCCCGAAGGCAGCGCCGCAATCCCAGCAGATCCTTCCGGAAACCCGCGCCGATCGCCCGCGCGCGCCGATCGCGGCCATTCTACCGGAAGGCAACCGCACACCCGGTGCCGCGCCCAACCCGCCGCAGCCGGGCCAGGAGCCCAATCTGCAGACGGAAATCGCGCGCATATTCGGCGAAATGTCGGCCAGCAGAAATCCGTGACAGGCGGGGTATGCCCGCTTGCGAGAGACCCCGAAAACAAAAAAAGACCCGCCAATGGCGGGTCCTGGATACTGAGAAGCTAAGTCTGAGGCTCTAACCTCACTCGTCGCGATAGACCTTTTCACGGCGCTCGTGTCGTTCCTGCGCCTCGATCGACAGTGTCGCAATCGGACGAGCGTCGAGACGCTTCAAGCCGATCGGCTCACCGGTTTCCTCGCAATAGCCATAGGTGCCGTCCTCGATCCGCTGCAGCGCGGCGTCGATCTTCGAAATCAGCTTTCGCTGACGATCGCGAGCACGCAGTTCGATAGCCCTGTCGGTTTCAGAGGAAGCCCGGTCTGCGAGATCAGGATGATTGGCGCTTTCTTCTGCGAGGTGGTCGAGCGTCTCGCGCGCTTCTCGGAGGATGTCGTTTTTCCAAGCGACAAGCTTGGCCCTGAAATAGGCCCGCTGGTTCGCGTTCATGAACTCATCGTCTTCCGAGAGCACATAATTGCTAAGATTGATCTTCTCACTCAACGCGATTCTCCTGAAGAACATCTCAATGGGCGGGTGTATATCCTTTCAGAGCAACCGGTTCAAGCCTTCTGGCTGTTGCAAAGTCATTTTTAAATCTGTTACATTTTTCATCTAAATTTCTATTTTTTAAGCATAATTTTCTACAAGGCCACTCCGCGACAGCAACCAGGATACCACGATAGAACGATCGATCGGACCCGTCTGGATGGTTGACGGCAAGGGCCAAGAACCGGTACTTCAATAACGAGCACCATCGCACGCGGAAACCCCAACGGATGACGCCCTCCATTCTGCTTCCACAGCGTATCTATCTGCTGCGCCACGCGAAATCGGGCTGGGCCGAACCTGGCGGCCGGGATTTCGATAGAAGCCTCTCGGATTCGGGCTTCGCCGAAGCGGAACTGCTCGCGGAAACGGCAGCCGACAAGGGTTACCGGCCGGATCTCGTGGTCTGCTCGACCGCTACGCGCTGCCGTCAGACCGCCGATGCGATCAATCGCGTCTTTTCGGGGCTCGTCGAATTCCGTTATGTCGATGCGCTCTACAACGCGCCCGCCGAAGTCTATCTGGAGATTGCCGGCTCGACCCGCGGCGTGCCTGCCCTGATGCTTGTCGGGCACAACCCGGCAATCGAGGAAGTCTTTGCCCGGCTGTGCGGCAACGAAGTCATGGCCCGCACAGTGCCGGAAGGCTACCCCACATCCGGTCTCGCGGTAATCGACACCATAGAAGGCGAGAAGTTTGCCCTGCGGGATTTCCTCGTCGGTTGAACGTTGAGGTGCGACACTGGATCTGCCTCTTTTTTGCACCGCTTTGGACCCTTATATGTTGCATTCGGGTGTTGAAAATCCCTTCCCGGGATCCGCGCCGCCATAGCCTCTGCAGGACAGTTCTTTGCCCCCTTCCCTCACCAGCCTGACCGACGAAGCCGCAATCGCTCTCGACAATCTTGCCGACCGGGCGGCGCATCTGGTCAACCCGACGATCCGGCTCGGCGTGACCGGCCTGTCGCGCGCCGGCAAGACGGTCTTCATATCCTCTCTGGTACATAATCTGCTGCACGGCGGTCGCCTGCCGCTCTTCGAACCGATGCGGTCAGGTCGCCTGACCAGCGCAAGGCTCCAGGAACAGCCGGACGATGCCGTTCCGCGATTTCAGTACGAAGACCATATCCGCGCCCTGGTCGACCAGCGGATCTGGCCGGACTCCACCCGCGCAATTTCCGAACTGCGCCTGACGTTCGAATATCAGAGCGCCAGCACATGGAGCCGCATGCTCTCTGCGGGCCGACTGTCGATCGATATCGTCGACTATCCCGGCGAATGGCTGCTCGACCTGCCCTTGCTCGGGCAGGACTACCGGACCTTCTGCGAGAACACGACGAAACTGGCCGCGAGCGGCGTCCGGGCCGAGTTGGCCGCAGAATGGCTTGCGCTTGCTGGCACCATTGATCCGGATGCCCCGGCGGACGAAATGACGGCCCGCCGGCTGGCCGAGGCCTTCACCACCTATCTCCGGCTCTGCAAATCCGACGAGCGCTCCCTGTCGACCCTGCCGCCGGGGCGATTCCTGATGCCGGGCGACCTTGACGGCTCACCCGCACTGACCTTTGCGCCCCTTACCAAATTGCCAGAGGGCCGCGCGCCCAAGGGATCACTGCGTGCGATGATGGAGCGCAGGTTCGAAGCGTACAAGTCGATCGTCGTCAAACCGTTCTTCCGGGAACACTTCGCAAGGCTCGACCGGCAGATCGTGCTGGTTGATGCCCTTCAGGCCATAAACCGCGGCCCCGAGGCGGTGCAGGACCTGGAACGCGCACTCGGCGACGTGCTGGCCTGCTTCCGCGCGGGCTCCAACAACATCCTGACATCCCTTGTGCGCCGCCGGATCGACCGGGTGCTGGTCGCCGCCACCAAGGCGGACCATCTGCATCACGAAAGCCATGACCGGCTGGAGATCCTGACTCGGCGCCTCGTCAACCGCGCGATCCGCACAATCGGAATGAGCGGAGCCGGCATCGAGGTCATGGCGCTGGCCTCAGTCCGGGCGACGCGCGAGGCAAATGTGAAGCAGGATGGGCATGATCTGCCCGTGATCGTCGGCACACCTATGGCGGGCGAGCGCATCGGAGACGACGTCTTTGACGGCAAGCGCAAGACAGCCGTCTTCCCAGGCGACCTGCCGAAGGATCCGGAAGCCTATTTCCGCTCTGTCGATCAAAACGATCCATCGGCCGCTCTGCCAGACCTCAGCATCGTCCGCTTCCGCCCGCCCGAGCTCGACGAGAGACAGGGCATCACGCTTTCGGTTCCGCACATCCGCCTTGACCGGGCACTGCAGTTCCTGCTGGGAGACCGTCTCGCATGAAGAAACCGACCGTCCCTCCGATAGGCACATCTGGTCCCACGCCTCCTGAACCGCAAAGGCGCCCGGCGGCCTTCAGCGTCGAGCCCGATGCACCCCAGCCCGGCACAACGCAGACCACGAGCAGGCGACCGCGCAGCTTCCCGGGCGATGTGGTGATCGTGCCAGACGCGGAAGATCCGTTCATCGGTGCCGCACAAGCGCTGCAACCTGTACCCGTGGCCGAACCACGACGCCGTGGCTTTTCCTTCGCAAAGCTCGCGACCGGCGCCTTCGGCCTCCTTCTCTCGCTCGCCTTCGGCCTCTGGGTTGATCGGCTGATCGGCGATCTCTTCGCCCGGGCCGACTGGCTCGGCTATACGGCGATCGGCGCAGTCGCCGTTGGGCTGCTGGCACTGGCGATTGCGGTCGGGCGCGAACTGCTCGGCCTTTGGCGCCTCGACGCGGTCCAGAATCTGAAAGCAGAGGCGGATGCCGCCGCCGACAGCGGACAGCGCAAGCGCGCCGCTGCGGTCGTGAAGAAACTCGCGGGCATGGTCTCCCACAGGCCGGAGGTGGCCCGCGGGCAGAAGACGCTCGCCGCCGTGGAAAACGACATCATCGACGCTCCGCACCTGATCGAGCTTGCGGAGCGCGAACTGCTGGCTCCTCTGGACCAACAGGCCCGCGCCCTGATCCTGAGCTCCGCCAAGCGCGTCTCGGTCGTGACGGCTGTCAGCCCGCGCGCCGTGGTGGACCTCGCCTACGTCCTCTTCGAGGTCGTGCGCCTGGTGCGCAGCATGGCGGACCTCTATGGCGGCAGACCGGGCTCCTTCGGCATGCTGCGTCTGTTGCGGGATGTGTTCGCGCACCTTGCCGTCACCGGCTCCATCGCCATCGGCGACGGCCTTGCCCAGCAGCTGCTCGGCCATGGCCTTGCCGCCCGTCTGTCGACCCGCCTCGGCGAGGGGGTGATCAACGGATTGATGACAGCCCGCATCGGCATCGCCGCCATGGATCTCTGCCGACCATTGCCGTTCCGTGCCGTAAAGCGCCCTGGCATCGGCGATTTCGTCGGTGACCTTACGCCGTCGATGACAGCCAAGGACCGCGACCGGACAGGGTGAGGCGGAAGGGTCACATCAGCGACACCAGTGACTTTTGACTGTTGTCCGACCTGGCAATTGAGGTTAATGGAAATGATGCATTAACCATTTTTCCGCTAGGGTCATCGCGGGGTTTCTGGTTTCTCGTACCAAGGCAAATCGATGTTCTCTTCCTCCTCGACATTCGGCCGTTGCGCCGCCATCCTTGCCGTTGCCGCACTCATGCCGGCGACGGTCGCTGATGCTGCTTCGCGCGACAAGCGCTTCTTCGAATCTGTCGCCGGGGTCTGGAAGGGTCCGGGTGAAATTGTCGCCGGCAAGTACAAGGGCACCAAGTTCACCTGCAACCTGACCGGCCTCCCCGCCGAGGGCAAGGAAACGGGGCTTAAGCTCGACGGCACCTGCCGCGTCGGCGTCTTCAGCCAGCCGATGTCGGCGGTCATCTCGCAGGCCGGCGGCAGCTACAAGGGTCAGTTCCTGGACGGCGCAGACGGCAAGGGCCTCGACATCGTATCGGGCACTGTGACCGGCAACCGCGCCGTGATGGGCATCAATCGCGCCAAGCTGAACGGCGCGATGGTCGCACGCCTGGAAGAAGACGATGCGATGAACATCACGATTTCGGTAAAGGTGGAAGACCGGATGATCCCAGTCATCGGCCTGAAGCTCAACCGCCAGGCAACGGCCATGGCCGAGACCGCCGAAAACGACTGATCATTTCACTTCGCAGGACTTTGAATTCAACCGCGCCACCAGGCGCGGTTTTCGTTTGCGACGGCAATGCCCGTGCGATCGGTGAGATCGAGCCATGTCGCGACGCTCTGCCCCTTCACCGACTGCTCGGGAACGATGTCGGCGAGCGGCATCAGCACGAAGGCCCGCTCGGTCATGCGCGGATGCGGGATCTTCAGGTGCTCGGCATCGATTGTCCGGTCGGCGAAGGTGAGAATGTCGATGTCGATGGTTCGCGGCCCCCAGCGCTCGACGCGCACCCGCTTCATCGTCCGCTCGATCTCGAGACAGGCCGCGAGCAGCTCCTGCGGCTCGTGGAGCGTCTCGACCGCCGCACAGGCATTGTAGAAGTCGGCCTGGTCCGTCTTGCCCCAGGGGGGCGTGCGATAAAGGCGGGAAACAGCGGTCACCCGACAGTCCGGATGCTGGTCGATCCGACGCAGGGCCTCGGCCATGGCCGCCACCGGGTCGCCGATATTGCCGCCGAGGCCAAGCGTAGCAGGCTGCCAGCGTTTATGGTCTAAACTGTTCAATACTCACCTGCACATGGTCAAGAATACCGGCAATTGGAGCACTCGGCTTGCGAACCGTGATCCGGCATCGCTTGATTTCGGAAAACCGGTCGAGCAATCCGCGCGCGATCGCGAGCGCCAACGCTTCGATCAGCTGCCGCCGGCTGCCGGTGACGATGTCACGGATCACCTCGAAGGCGATGCCATAATGCACGGTGCCGTCGAGTGTATCGGTCTCTGCGGCCGTCAGGGCATCAACGTCGAATTCGGCATCAACGAAGAACCGCTGACCAAGGACCCCCTCCTCGGGAAACACCCCGTGATGGGCAAAGAAGGCGCAGTTTTTCAGGGTGATGGTGAAAACACCGCTCATGCACTAGACCCCTTCTTCGCAGCGATCCGCCGCTCGGCGGCGAGCATAGCATCGGCGACGATGAGAGCGTCCCGGTTGATCGCGACATTATGGACGCGGAAAACGGAAGCGCCCTTCAGCCTCAGCGCAACCGTGGTCGCCGCCGTTGCGGCATCACGGTCACGGGCCTCGCGTCCGGTCAGTGTCCCGAGGAAACGCTTGCGCGAGGTACCGGCCAAGAGCGGCAGGCCGAAGGCCTTCAGCTCCCCGAAGCGGGCAATCAGCTCCATATTCTCTTCCGTGGTTTCCTTGGCGAAGCCGAAACCCGGATCGAGAACGATTGTTTCGCGCGCAACACCGGCGCTCGTGGCAATCTCGAGAGAGCGAGTGAGGAAATGCTGCTGGTCCTTGATCGGGTCATCCAGCTTTTCGCGCCCACGGCCGGTATGCATGATGCAGAGACCGGCCCCCGTATCCGCAGCAACGGAGGCGATACCCGGCTCCCGTTGCAAGCCGTGAACGTCGTTGATGACATGGGCGCCCGCCGCGACTGCGGCGGCCGCTGTCGCGGCCCGATAGGTGTCAATCGAGATCAGCGCATCCGTACGCGCCGCAAGTTCTGTGATAACGGGCAACACACGCGCAATTTCTTCCGCGGCAGTGACCTCTTCCGCTCCCGGTCGGGTCGATTCCCCACCGATGTCGATCAGGACAGCCCCCTCGTCGACACAGGCAAGCGCATGCCGGATGGCGGCATCGACGCTGGTGTGAAGCCCACCGTCAGAGAAGGAGTCCGGGGTGACATTGACGATCGCCATGATCGCGCCGCGCTCTGTCAGGTCGAACCGACGACCATGCCCCACACGCCAAATTATGCGTTCGTCCATGGTCACCCGACCCGTGTCCTCTCGACGGAAAACCGCGAAGCTGCGATAGTGCAAATCGGGTTTGGCTATGCCCCAAGGGCGCGGCGAATACAACATTGCGGAAAAAAGAATGAAGAACTCCCGCCGTCTTCGGGTCGCCCTCGTCCTGGCAGTCCTGACCGGCTTATCCCTGCCGCTTTCGGCCAGCGCAGACGTCGTGGTCCGCAAGTCCATAATCTATTTCCAGATCGGCGGTCGCACGGCAGCCGAACTCGATACCGAACTATCGCGCAAGGGCCCCTTCACGCAGGCGAGCGGCAGTCGCCACCCCGGTGCAACCCAGATCCGTTTCGGCGGCGACCTCACCTATACCAGGCGCGGGAGCAGATGCACCATTGAGGACGTCCGCGTGACTGTCGAGACGAAGCTGATCCTGCCCCGCTGGAAAAACCGCAAACGGGCATCCGAAGAGATGGCCTTGCTCTGGGATGCCCTGTCGGCTGACATCAAGCGCCACGAGGAGCGTCACGCCGAAATCGCCCGCCAACACGCCAGACTGCTGGAGCAGCGCCTCTTGAAACTGCGACCGGAGCACGATTGCGAGACCCTGCAGGATCGCGTCGGCGCGGTGACCGACGACGTGACCATCGCCCATGACGAAGCCCAGATGCGATTCGATCGAGTGGAGGCCAGAAATTTTCAGGACCGGATGCTGCGCATCCTCCGCTATCGGCGCGAAAGCCAGCCAAACCAGTAGAATTTACCCCTTAATATATGGGGACACTGTTGCCGTGATGCTGCGGCTTGCGCGAGCCTTGCGCCCGCGCCTGTGAATAACCGGCAAATTCTCGCCGTGGCCCTTGATACAAAACTGAAATATAAGTGTCATCAAATACGTTGTTTAGGCGTTCCCGATTTCCCCGTTCTCCCGGCGCGTCCTGGTGCCACAGGTGCTTCCTCCCTCGCCTGTTTGGCGATGCGCCCGCTTGCCCCGCTTTCGCACAACGGAAGCGGGGCCTTTTTTGGTCGGTAGCGCTGGCAGTCGGCCTCAGCCCTGGCGTTCAGGAACATGGACCACGAGGCCGTCGAGCCCCGCAGTCACCTTGATCTGACAGGAAAGGCGCGACGTCGGACGGACGTCGACAGCAAAATCGAGCATGTCCTCTTCCATCGGCGAGGGCTGACCGGTCTTTTCGGTCCACGCTTCATCCACATAGACATGACAGGTGGCACAGGCGCAGGCACCGCCGCACTCCGCATCGATCCCGGGGACCGAATTGCGTACGGCATTCTCCATGACCGTGGAGCCCTCGGCTGCCACGATGTCGAAGCGTGTGCCGTCAAATGCGATGATGCTGATGTTTGCCATGATTGCCTGTCCAGACTTCGCCTGTTGAAAAACCGGCGAAGTCATCCCCCAAATCGGAAGGCCAGTCAACTCACGGCAGGGCGAGGTGCGGCAGACGTCGGCCGGTCGCGCTTAGCGGGCAAGCTTCAGGATGAAGTGCTCGGCTTCGAGAACAGCAGCAGCAACGGAAGCGAGCGCATCCGCGCTGGGGCCATTCGTTTCAACGAGATCGGCGGCACCTGCGACGCGAAGCGCACCAACGGCCATTGCGGCGCCCCGGAGACGATTCGCGGCGGACTTGACTTCAAGCTTGCTGCGATGATCGGTCAGCGCGACGAGACATCCTCTGGCCTGACGGGCAAACATCTGGAGGATTTCCAATTCGACTGCCTTGTCCCCTTTGGTCTGGGTGGCAAGATGTACGAGATCAATCGGACGCTGCTGCGACGGCGTCAGACCGTTGAGGTTATCGGGTGTCTCGAAAGCAATATTGACTGCGGCTGCCATGCCCGTGATCCTTGTCTTCTTGTTCTTGGTGCATGCAGATTGCGGTTCGATGGTGCCGATGCCGTTAAAAACGCAGTGGACCCCGCGAAAAAGCTCGCTCTATGGTTAACGCGGATTAAACCCCGGCATGGACTGGCTTTTCGACCGAAACCTTGATTGAAATACTGTTAACAAGACCCGGACACGCGTAGGCGCCGGGAGTGCATTAATTGTATCGGATGACCAAATGTGTCAGTACGATACGGTTGATTGGGCAAGTTTGCGTGAACTTTGTCCGGCGGCCCGTCGGTGCTACTACTTCCGGCAGGAATGCCGACCGGGCAGCAGACGATCTGCGACAAGAAGGGGTTTCGTCTGGCGTGGCGGCAGGCGGAGCTTCAAGTGAACGGCGGGATCCGGATGGAGCCAGGCGATGAGCGGCATCGCAGCGGATGTCCGACCTGCCGAGAGTAAGCTGTAACGAGGCGTAACCCTATGGCGAACAAGAAGACCGACTCGATTGACGAGAACGCGTTCCAGGCTCTCGAGGCGGCCCTGAGCATTGATTTCGACGGTGAGGAAGCCCCCGCGCCCAAGAAGGCTCGATCCCAAGCGCACGCTCCGGAGGCACCTGTGTCTGACAGTATCCCGCGTCCCGCCTCGAAGAAGACGATCGATCGTCGTTCCGCACGCGCCGGCGAACTCAATCCAGAGCCGGCCCCGAAAGCGCCCGCCTTTTCGCCCGCCAACGACGGATCGCGACGCACGCCGGCTGCAATCCTGAAATCACTCGACGGCGCCTCGCTGACGGCCGCGCTGCGCAATGCCGCGATCGTTTCCGCCCTGTGGGTGCTCGGTGCGCTGGGTCTGACGCAACTTCTCTACGGCAGCGTCATATGGCAGGCCCCGACGGTGGCCGACATTGTTGCCATGCCCGGCGTCGTCGCCATCGTCGTCGGCACCTTCCTGCCGATCATGCTGTTCTTTGCCTTCGCCATCATGATGGCCCGCGCCCATGACCTGCGCAACGCCGCCCGTTCGATGGCAGAGGTGGCATTGCGACTGGCCGAGCCGGAAACCATTGCCTCCGAACGCATCATGACCGTCGGCCAGGCCGTGCGGCGCGAAGTCTCGGCGATGAACGAAGGTATCGAGCGTACCATCGCCCGCGCCACGGAACTTGAGACACTCGTCCATTCCGAAGTGACCGCCCTCGAACGCAGCTACACGGACAACGAATTGCGGGTCCGCGGCCTGGTGCACGAACTCGGCGCCGAGCGCGACGCGATCGTCAATCATGCCGAGCGCATTCGCTCCTCGATCGTCGGCGCCCACGAGCAGCTGAAGGAAGAACTGTCGCTCGCAACGGAAGAGATCTCCGTACGCCTGCAGACGTCGGGCGAAGCCTTCGCCTCGATGATCGACATGCGCGCCGCGACGATCATGGAGAAATCCGACGCGGCCGTGACGGCACTCGGATCGCTGCTCGCCCACAAGACCGAAGGCATGGTGCAGACGCTGGCTGCCTCCGGCATGTCGCTGTCCAGCGAGTTCGACACCCAGCTGAAGACGCTGACTTCGACGCTCAGCCAGCGCGGTCGTGAACTGCTGGGTGAATTCGAAACCCGCGCCTCCACGCTCGACGCCAATACCGAGAAGCTGAATGCAGCGCTGAACGAACGGGCGCGCCAGCTGAACGAGACGCTGGTCGAGCGGACACGCGACATCGCCGAAACCCTGAAGGGCAGCGAAAATTCGATCTCCTCGTCACTCGACGATGTATTGTCGCGCCTCAACAGCTCGCTGGACGAACGCGGTCGCAGCTTCCGCCAGAGCCTTCAGGCGAGCGCCGACGACGCCATCGTTGACCTCGATCTGCGCTCCGGTTTGTTCGAAGACCGCTTCCAGACGACGATCGGCCAGATCAACGCGACCTTCGACCAGCGTGTCGCCGAATTTGCCAGCGCCTTCGACCAGCGCTCGGGATCGCTCGACAGCAAGCTTATGGAAAGCCTCGCGCGCATCAACGAGACGGTCAACGGCGGCACCGATTCGATCAGCGGCATCCTGAATTCCAGTATCGAGCGCCTCGGATCGACACTCACCGACCAATCCCTGGCACTCGCGATGACGCTGAGCACCAGCCAGGACATGCTCGACAGCACGATGTCCGACCGCGCACAGGAAATCGCAGACGCGATGTCGGCCCGCGCGGCAGCATTGACGGAGAGCCTGGAAAACGCTCAGCGCCGCATTGACCAGGTGATGGAAGAGCGCAGCGGTTCGATTTACAGTGCCCTCACCGACAATCAGACACGCTTCGAACAGACCTTGTCGAGCCGCGCCGAACACATCGTCAACGCCCTCGAAGCCAATCAGGATCGCTTTGCCGAGACCCTTGATGGCAAGGCACGCGGGATTGCCGCGCTCGTCGAGGACAAGAGCGAACACCTGATCGATCAGCTCAACACCAAGAGCCTTGAACTCGACCTTACCCTGACAGCGCGCAGCCAGGATCTCGCGGAAACCCTGAACGACAGCCAGCGTCGTATCGACGAGACACTGAGCCAGCGCGCATCCGCCATCATCGAGACGGTCGCGGATGCGGACCGCCGTATCGATACAGCTTTTGCCGAAAAGGCCGAAGCAATTCGCAACGCCTATGGCGATAACCAGGAGCGTCTGGAGCTTTCGCTTGCCAGCCACACCTCCTACCTCTCCTCCACCCTGGAAGATGCGAGCAGCGACATCGAACGCAGTCTTGGCCACACGGCCGGCCGCATCTCGGACACCCTCGCCTCCGGGATCGGCGAACTGGATGCCAAGCTTGGCGGCAGCGAGCGAAACCTTGGCGAAATGCTGACCAACGCGTCGAGCGCGATCGCCCACACGCTTGAGGACACTTCAAGCCGCATTGCCGACACGCTGAAGTCCGGCGTCAGTGAGATCGACGGACGCATCGCCGAGACCAGTGCAGGCCTGCGCTCCAGCCTGGAGATGGCGACGGGCTCTCTGGCTGCCACACTTGGCGAGAACACCGACAGGATCGCCGAGACCATCAATCATGGCGTCGCCGCGATCGACGGACGACTGGTGGATACACACGAGCGCATCCGGGCCACCCTCGACGACCGTACGCAGGCGATCGCCCTGACCCTGAACGACGCGCGCCATTCGCTCGACTCGAGCCTCGGCGAACACGCCACCTCGATCGGCGCATCGATCGCAGCGAGCACGGGCATGCTCGAGATGAGCCTCGAAGACCACGAGGAAAGCCTCCGCAAGGCGATCGACGACTCAAGCCGTGCGCTCGATGAGCGGCTTCGCGGGACCGCCGGCGCCCTGACGGATCAGATCCGTGACGCTGCCGACGACATCACACGCTCGGCACAGGGCTTCTCGGGCACCGTCGAACAGTCCGTCTCCGGCATGACCAGCCGTCTCGACGAGACGAGCACGCGGATCGAGCAGAGCCTCGGCACGCTGGAAGACCGTCTGCGCAATGGCCTCGACGGTGTGGATGCCCGCGTCAACGATGCCGGCGAGAAGTTCGCGGCCCGCCTCGACGACAAGGTTGCCGCCATCGAGCGGGTTGGCGACGAAGCCAGCATGCGGGTCGCCCAGGTCCTGGACGAAGGGACCAATCGTGTTGCCGAGACCTTTGACAGCCGCACGCCGATCATCGAAGAGCGCCTCGCCACGATGGACCGCGCCCTCAACATCGGCCTGGAAAACGTCAACCGCACGATCGAAGGCAAGGCTGCGGGTCTCGCAACCGCACTGCGCAGCGCCGTCACCGACGCTGCCCGCGACCTCGATACGGAAGCCCAGCGCTCCGTCGATCGCCTGACGGAAACCACGGCGCAATTTGCCGAACAGATCGGCGAACGCAGCGCCGAACTGAACCGCACGGTCGAGGAGCGCTCCGAAGACCTCGCGCGGCGTATCACAGAGACACAGAACCGACTGGCAGGCCAGGCCGCGACCATTGCCGAGACCTTCTCGCAGGCCGGTGACATCATCAGCAACAAGGTGACCCAGGCCGAAGCGCTGGTCAGCGCCCAGGTTGCCAACCTCTCCGGCACGCTCGGCGAGGTCAGCACGACGCTGGAACAGCGCGCCGCCGCGATCCGCGATGCGATCTCCGGCAATACGCAGGAACTCGCGACCACCATGGACGCGGTCGAGAAGGCTCTCGAAGCCCGCGGCAATTCGATCCGCTCGGTGCTCGACGACCGCACCCGCGAGCTGAACTCGATGCTGTCAACCCGGTCGGCCGAACTGTCGCGCCTGATCGACGAGAAGGCCGCACCGGTCGTCGCCGCTTACGCCGAGACCGGTCGCGCCGCCGCCGACCAGATCACGGCGGCAGCCGAACAGAGTGCCGAGCGCCTGCGCAGCGAAAATGCAGCCCTCGTCGATGCGATCAGCCAGCGCACCGATCGCGCGGTCGCGACGCTCGGCAATGCCGAGCAAAACCTCGTCGCCAGCGCCTCGCAGCTCATCGAACGCCTCGGCGACAGCAATGCCGGACTTTCTTCGATGATCGACCAGGCCGTACAGAGCATCGGTTCTCTCGACAGCCGCCTCGGCGCCACCGCCAACCGCTTCAGCGAGACGGCGACCCAGGCGACCGACATGCTGTCGACATCGAATCGCCTGCTCGACGACAAGCTGGGCCGCCTGACGGCTGTCTCCGGCGAAACGCTGCAGCAGGTCTCCTCGATCGTCAGCCGTTTCGGCGACCACACCCAGGTCCTCGGCAAGGCGTCCGAACTTCTGTCGGCCGCCCAGTCCAACCTCGTGGGCACGCTCGAAGAACGCCAGCAGGCGCTGCGTGATCTCTCTATCGGCCTCGTCAAGCGGTCTGAGGAAATCGAGACCACCATGCAGGGGCTCGGCAAGATGGTCGAAACCGCCTTCGACCGCGCCGAACAACGCTCCGGTCAGATGGCCGGCAATCTGCGCCAAAGTGTACAGGCATCCTTTACCGATATCGGCCAGATCCTTGGCGAGACGGAAAAGCGGGCACAATCCACTGCGGCCAACATGCGCGAAAGCGTCCAGGCCTCCTTCTCCGACATCGGACAGGTGCTCGGCGAAACCGAAAAGAAAGCGCAGATCACTGCAACCAACATGCGCAATGCCCTGCTTTCTGCTGAACAGGAAGCGCAGGTCTCGATCGACAAGACGCTGTCGGAAGCCGAGAAGCGTTCGGGTGAACTCGCAAACCGCCTGCGCGGTGGGCTGGCGGTCTCGCTGAACGACATCGACCGTCTGCTCGGTGAAGCCGGGCGCAAGTCGGAAGGTGCTGCTGCCGCCCTTCGCGAAGCGATGCAGGGGGCCGTCAACGACGCCGTGGCCCGCTTTGCCGGCGCCACCGACGAGATCCGTCGCTCGGCTGTCGACATTCGCAAGGAGCTCGACCTGACGCGCAGCGAACTGAAGCGCGGTGCCTTCGACCTTCCCGAGGAAGCCAAGGAAAGTGCGTCCCAGATGCGCCGCGCCGTGGCGGAACAGATCAAGGCCCTGCAGGACATTTCGCAGCTCGTCGGACGCACCAGCCAGACCCTGGAGATCTCCGAGCCTGTGGCACGCCGACTGGCGGAAGCCCAGCCGGAGCCTGTCCGCCGTCAGCCGGTTGCAGCGCAGCCGCAGCCGCCGGCGCGCCCGACCGAGAACCTCGGCCTGCGCGGCAGCCTCGGCGCAACCGATGCCTATACACCGTCAACGGCCGCCACCACGCGCGCCGAAGGCGGCGGCTGGATCAGCGACCTCCTGCGTGGCGCCTCGCGTGAAGAGCCGGCAGAAACGGCAGCCCCCACCCGACCGGCACCCGCCGCCCAGCGTCCGGTCGCCGAAAGCCAGCCGGCCCGTCAGGGCGACACCCGCAATCCGCGCCACATGGTCGAATCGCTGAACTCGCTTTCGGTCGACATTGCCCGTGCGATCGACCACGACGCCTCTGTCGATCTGTGGCGGCGCTATCAGCGGGGCGAGCGCGACATCTTCACTCGCCGGCTCTACACGCTGAAGGGCCAGCAGACCTTCGACGAGATCAAGCGGAAGTATGACCGCGAACCGGAATTCCGCGTCGCCGTAGACCGCTATATCGCCGACTTCGAGAAGCTGCTCGCAGACGTTGCCCGCACCGATCGCGACAAGTCGATCACTCAGTCGTATCTGACCTCGGACACGGGCAAGGTCTACACGATGCTCGCCCACGCGGCTGGCCGCTTCAGCTGATGAAAGAACGGGGGCCAGCCAAACGGCTCTCGCTCAGACAATGAAAAACCCCGGATCGCGAAGAGGATCCGGGGTTTTCTTTTGTCGCTAACGCCTCAATCTGCGCAAGCTCAGATGGATTGCAGTGTCCAGGCGACGATCTCGCCGGTAACCCGGGCGAAGGCCCGGTCGAGCGCAGCCACGTAAGCCCCATTGTCCGAACCGCCCGCAGGGACCTCGGCACGGAAGACCTGCTGTGCCTTCACCGTGCCATTTCGGTCGTTGAGAATCTTTGCCGAGATCTCGACGACCCCACGATCACCGCCTTCAGTGGCTATCTCGAAGGCGCGGACATCGGTAATCAGCTGGAAATCGATCGCGAGGCCCTGCCCCGGTCGGCCGACGCCACCCAGGCGCCCACTGTTCTCAAAGGCCTCGACGAGCTTCGACTGCACGACGCGTGTCAGGCGATCACTCCATTGCGACTGCGACAGGTATCGGATCTCCGCTCCGGCAACCCGGACAAGGATCTGCTCGCTGTCCAGAGCTTTCAGCGCGGAGGGATCTGCCACGAGCAGCTGTCGGTTGCGTGCACTGGCAGAGGTCGTGACCGGGCTCGCGGAAACGGCCAGATCGAAGGTGTCATTTGCCGCCTTGGAGCCACAGGCGGTGAGACCGAGCCCAAGGCAAGGAACGAGTAGCGAGGCCGTCAGCAGGCGCCGAATTCGCCTCGTCACGATCGAACCACCGGCGTGCATCCTATCCATTCCCTCGTCCTTTCCGGTCGCCCCCGTCATCGGCGGATCCTCCCGTCATATTCCTTGACCGTATCGCCGCCAAAGAGCAGGCGCTGGGGGTCCTGGTCGAAATTGGTGATGGCATCATTCAGTCCGCGCACAGTCTGGCGGGTGTCGTTGACCAGCGTCTGGATGTCACGAAGCCCGGTGGCAGAGAAACGCTGCAGATTGGCTGCGATCGGCCCGATCTGCGCATTGAGGTTTTCAGCCGTCATCCGGATGGCTTCCAGCGTCTTGCGCGCCTCAACGCTGAGCGAATTGGCATCGCCCGAGCCGAGGAAGGCATCGACCTTCTTGAGGATGCCATCGACCTGCTGAGACGAAGTGTTCAGACGATTGGCAAGCTGGGTGAAATCGTCTATCGCCTTGTTGATGTCATCGCGACGGCCTGTGATGCTGGTCGACAGATCCTTGAACCCCGCAATCGCCTCGCGGGCATCGGAAGATGCGACCGATACATTGTCCACCACCTGACCGATTTTCTGGCTGTCGACGGCGTCGATCAGCTTCGAAACCTTCTGCAGGGTCTGATCCGCATTGTTGCCGAAGCGCTGGAACGTATCGGCAGTTTCCCGGAAGCTATCGATTGCGGGCCCAATTTTGTCAGACGCCTGAGCGAAACTTGCAGTCGCGCGCTCGGTATTGCTGAGGATCTGGTCGATCTTGTCGGAGTTCAGCGCCTTGAAGAGGTCTTCCGCCGCACCCAGCGTCGAGTCGAGACGACCGGAAAGACCGGAGACGGAATCCGACAGGGAGCTGACACTCTTGAGGAATTCGTCGATGCCCTTGGCATTGTCCGCCAGCGACTTCGAGAAGGTCTCCGCGTTGCGCACCGTATTGGTCAGCGGCGCTCGTGCATCGGCGATAAAGCCCTGCAATTCGGCAACAGCACCGTCGGCGCGCTGCAGGATGCGGTCTGCCGTGGAAAGCAGATTTGTGACGCTCGACTGCTCGGCCGTCAGGATCGCCGGCTCGCCGGTATCAATGGCGCGAGCCAGAATTGCCTCGCCGGAGCCAGGGCCACCGCCCGAAAGCTCGATGTATGCCGCACCCGTCAACCCCTGGATCTCAAGCACCGCCTTCGTCCCCGACGTGACCGGGGCATCCTCGCGCACCTCGGTGAAGGCAACAGAGAAATTCGGATCCTCATTGTCGATATAGAGGTTGCGAACCGAGCCGACCGAGATGCCGTTGAAGCGCACCGGCGAACCGACGCTAAGCCCGTTGGCCGATCCCGGAATGCGGATGGCGAGCGGCGCCATCGGACCGCCTCGACCATATTCGGCCATCCAATAGACGAAACCAAAGGCGGCCCCGATGACAAGCATCGTGAAAAATCCGACTATGGCGTAATTGGCTTTGGTTTCCATGGCTCACTTTACCGGATGTCCGCCGGAAGGCTCCGGCCGGGGAATGGAACGGGCACGCTTGCCCCTGAAATAGGATTGCACCCACGGATCGTCGAAGGCGAGCATGTCGTCCAGTGTCCCCTCGACCAGCACACGTTTCTGTCCGAGAACCGCAATACGGTCGCAGACGGAGAACAGGCTGTCGAGATCGTGGGTCACCATATAGACCGTCAATCCAAGGGTATCGCGCAATTGGGCGATCAATTCATCGAATTCAGCGGCCCCGATCGGATCGAGCCCCGACGTCGGCTCGTCGAGGAAGACGAGATCGGGATCGAGCGCCAGCGCACGCGCAAGGGCCGCGCGCTTGATCATGCCGCCGGAGAGTTCAGACGGATACTTGTCCGCAGCATCCGGCTTCAGGCCGACAAGCTCGATCTTCAGATAGGCGAGCTCGTCCATCAGCCATTGCGGCAGGTCCAGGTATTCGCGCATCGGCAGCTGGATGTTCTCCTTCACGGTCAATGCCGAAAATAGGGCGCCGTGCTGGAAAAGAACCCCAAGGCGCGTGTCGAGTGCGATGCGCTGTACTTCGTCGACGGCGTCATAATCTGCGCCAAGGATCTCGATGGAACCCGAACGGCGCGGCAGAAGACGCAACACGGTGCGCATCAGAACGGACTTGCCCGCACCAGAGGCCCCGACGAAACCGAGGATCTCACCGCGGTAGATGTCGAGGTTGAGCTTGTCCAGAACGATCTTCTCGCCGAAGCCGACGGTGAGGTCCTTGACCGAAAGAACGACTTCCCGTGCTTCGGAGCGCGTCTGCTGCATCGTCCACCCTCCTCAGAAATCGATGGCTGCGTAGAACATGGCAAACAGCCCGTCCACGAGGATGACGACGAAAATCGACTTGACCACCGAGGCGGTCACGTGGCGACCGAGCGATTCGGCACTGCCGCCGACCTTCATGCCCTCGACCGCCGCGATGATGCCGATGATGAGTGCCATGAAGGGCGCCTTGATCATCCCGGTTGCGAGCGTCGAATAGTCCACCGCTTCGTGCAGACGGGTGATGAACACGTCGAAGGTGATGCCCGAATAGGCCCAGGCCACCACGGCGGCGCCGTAGAGCGCCGAGAAATTGGCGACGATGGTCAGAAGCGGCAGCGCGATGGTGAGCGCGACGAGGCGCGGAAACACCAGAACGCCGATCGGATTGAGACCAATGACCTTCAGCGCGTCGATTTCCTCGCGCATCTTCATCGAGCCGATTTCCGCGGTAATGGCACTTCCCGAGCGGCCCGCGATCATGATCGCCGTCAGAAGCACGCCGATCTCGCGCAGTTGCAGGATGCCGACGAGGTCAACGACGAAAACTTCCGCTCCGAAATACCGGAGCTGGAACGCCCCCTGCTGCGCAATGATGGCGCCGATCAGGAAGGACATCAGGACGATGATCGGAACAGCGCGCACCCCCATGTGGTCGAGCTGGTTGACGACCGAGGCAGGAGAGACACCGGCGCCGCGACCGAGCTTCGTCTGCGCACCCCGCACCGCCGAGCCCAGCACGAACATCATCGCGACCATGTCATCCCACAGGCTGATGGTCACGCGTCCGACAGGTTCGAAGATCCGCTCGAACAGATTTCGGCGGTCGATCGGCTTCTCCGGCGGCGTGACGGCTTCGGGAAGCGCCTCGATGAGCTGTCGCATACCCGCCGACCCACCGACGATCTCCACGGATCGTCCCTGCGCCCGCTGCTCGGTGACGAAACGACGGATGAGCCAGGCACCAGCGGTATCCATGCCGGTAACGCCGCTGAGATCGATCGTTTCCGACGTCGTGCCAGCGCCATCGATCAACGGACCGGCCGACTTGATCATTGCTGAGAGACTGTTGTTCTTCCAACGACCGACAAGCCGGATCAGCCGACCGTTCCCGTCCGGCTGCTTATCGATCTCGATGCGTGCGTTTTCAGGCTCAACCGGACTCAAGGTGGCGACTACTTCCAAATCCGCGCCGGACGACCCGGTTGCGCAAATCACATGACAGATGGCTGCACACTATAACCATCGCCGCGGCAGAAGAAATCCTTTGCAAACCATTAATCGCGTTGTCCCGGCCGATTGCCCAAAGGGTTGACCGCTTTGCAACAATCGATTGCTCACGCGGCGCGGACGCCCTCGCCCTGCGCCGTTTCGGGCATTGACGTCGGAAGCAGGACCGGAACCATCTTCACCGGACGCTTTCCAGCGGGCGCCTCGCTGACCTTGTGCCCCCAGGAGATCAACTCAAGCCGCCCGTCAGCATGCTCGGCGATCGCCGTGCAGCTCTCCACCCAGTCTCCGGTGTTGACGTAGTGGATGCCATCAATGTCCTCCATCACGGCGTGATGGATATGGCCACAGATGACGCCATCCACTTCGGCACGTCGTGCCTCGTCGGCGACGACTCGCTGAAACTCGCCGATGAAGTTGACAGCGTGCTTGACCTGGAGCTTCGCCCAGGCAGAGAACGACCAATAGGGCATGCCGAGGCGGCGGCGGATCGCCGCCAGCATGACGTTGATCGCGATCGCGGTGTCATAGGCCCAGTCGCCGAGATAGGCGAGCAGACGGGCATTGCGGACGACGACATCGAATTCGTCGCCGTGCAGCACGAGATACTTCTTGCCATCCGCCATCTCGTGAATGAGGCGCTCGGCCACTTCGATGCCGCCAAAATGGATGCCGGGAAAATCACGCATGAATTCGTCATGATTGCCGGGAATGTAGACGATCCGCGTGCCCTTGCGCGCCTTGCGCAACAGCTTCTGGACGACATCGTTGCATTGCTGCGGCCAGTACCAGCTGCGCTTGAGACGCCAGCCGTCGACGATGTCGCCGACCAGTATGATGGTCTCAGCCTCATGCGTCCTCAGGAAGTCCAGAAGAAAATCCGTCTTGGCGGCCTTCGATCCGAGATGGACGTCCGAGATAAACAGGGTCCTGAAATGGCGTGTTTCGCTGGCATCTTCCACGGCACGGTCCTCTTCGCTGTCACGACAGCGCTTAACCAGACTCGTGTTTCAGGAAGATGACATCGGCGTGATAGGCCGGCAAAACCGGCTATTCCCCTCGAAAAGAGCGGGTAAAGCGGCGGGGAAAAGCAGGAACTAAAGTCTACCACTTGTGGTCAATTCGTGTATGACGGGCAGACCAGATCCGAAGATCAGAAACTGCCGGTGACCCGATGAATTCCCAGGACAAGAACAAGCCGCAAGCTGCGAACCCGACCGCCGACCTCGACGAGCAGGCGCTCTTCTATCACCGCTATCCGCGTCCGGGAAAACTGGAGATCCAGGCCACGAAGCCGCTTGGCAACCAGCGCGATTTGGCACTCGCCTATTCGCCGGGCGTCGCAGCCCCCTGCCTCGCCATCAAGGACGATCCTGCGGCGGCCGACGACTACACGGCACGCTCAAACCTGGTCGCCGTGATTTCCAACGGCACGGCCGTACTCGGCCTTGGCAACATCGGCCCGCTCGCCTCCAAGCCCGTCATGGAAGGCAAGGCGGTCCTTTTCAAGAAATTCGCCGGCATCGATGTCTTCGACATCGAAATTGACGCCCCGACAGTCGACGAAATGGTCTCGACCATCTCTGCTCTTGAGCCGACTTTTGGCGGCATCAATCTGGAAGACATCAAGGCCCCTGAATGTTTCCAGGTCGAGGACCAGCTCCGTGCCAAGATGAACATTCCGGTCTTCCATGACGACCAGCACGGCACCGCGATCATCGTCGCCGCTGCCATCCTGAACGGCCTCGAGCTCGCGGGCAAGGCGATCGAGGACGTCAAGATCGTCGCGTCCGGCGCCGGCGCCGCAGCGCTCGCCTGCCTCAACCTGCTCGTCATCCTCGGCGCCAAGCGTGAGAACATCTGGGTTCACGACATCGAAGGCCTCGTCTACAAGGGTCGCAACGAGCTGATGGATCCCTGGAAGGAAGTCTATGCCCAGGAGACCGACAAGCGTGCGCTCGCCGAAAGCATCGACGATGCCGACGTCTTCCTCGGCCTCTCTGCTGCCGGGGTCCTGAAGCCGGAACTGCTGGCACGCATGGCGCCGAAGCCGCTGATCATGGCGCTCGCCAACCCGAAGCCGGAGATCATGCCGGAAGATGCGCGCGCCGCGCGTCCGGACGCCATGATCTGCACGGGCCGCTCGGACTTCCCGAACCAGGTCAACAACGTCCTCTGCTTCCCCTATATCTTCCGCGGCGCGCTCGATTGCGGCGCAACGACGATCAACGAAGAGATGAAGATGGCGGCTGTCCGTGCCATCGCCGCGCTCGCCCGCGAGGAAGTCTCGGAAGTCGCAGCCCGTGCCTATTCCGGCGAGACGCCGACCTTCGGCCCGGACTATCTCATCCCGTCACCCTTCGATCCGCGTCTCATCCTGCGCATCGCACCGGCGGTCGCCAAGGCAGCCGCCGACAGCGGCGTGGCCCGTCGCCCGATCGCCGACTTCGACACCTATCTCGACCAGCTGAACCGGTTTGTCTTCCGCTCGGGCTTCGTCATGAAGCCGATCTTCGCGGCGGCCAAGATTGCATCGAAGAAGCGCGTGATCTTCGCGGAAGGCGAGGATGAGCGCGTGCTGCGTGCAGCCCAGGTGCTGCTCGAAGACGGCATCGGCGAACCGATCCTGATCGGCCGACCGCAGATCATCGAAACGCGCCTGAAGCGTTACGGCCTGCGCATCCGTCCGGGCACCGATTTCGAACTGGTCAACCCCGAAGACGATCCGCGCTATCGCGACTATGTCGATGACTATTTCGCTCTTGTCGGCCGCGCCGGAATCAACCCGGAAGCGGCAAGGACCATCGTGCGCACGAACACGACGGTCATCGGAGCACTCGCCGTCAAGCGCGGCGAAGCCGATGCGCTGATCTGCGGCGTTGAAGGCCGTTTCGACCGCCATCTGCGTGACGTACGCCAGATCATCGGCAAGCGTCCCGGCGTGCGGGACTTCTCCGGCTTGAGCCTCCTGATCTCGCAGCGTGGAGCAATCTTCTTCACCGACACCTTCGTCACCGACGATCCGAGTGCCGAGGAGATTGCCGAGATGACGATCCTCGCGGCGCAGGAAATTCGCCGGTTTGGCATTGCGCCGAAGGCCGCCCTCCTGTCGCATTCGAATTTCGGCTCGCGCCCCTCCCCGAGTGCCTCGAAGATGCGTCACGCTCTGGAGATCATTCGCAGTTCGGCGCCGGACCTTGAAGTTGACGGCGAGATGCAGGGCGGCTCGGCGCTATCTGAAGTGCTGCGCAAGCGCGCCATGCCGGACAGCACCCTGACAGGCGAAGCGAACCTCCTGGCCTTCCCGAATCTCGATGCTGCAAACATCTCGCTCGGGATTGTCCGCACCATGATGGACGCGCTGCATGTCGGCCCGATCCTGTTAGGGGCCGCCATGCCTGCACACGTCCTCTCCACCTCCGTCACGTCGCGTGGTGTGGTCAACATGGCGGCGCTGGCCGTCGTCGAAGCCTCGACCCCCGCAGTCTGACGGCAAGCCGCCGATGAAAAATGGGGGTGCCAGACTCTGCCGCCACCCGTCTCCGCGAAATCTGGCATCTGGACAAGCCAAAGCTGTAACCGTGAGACTGTTTCCCTTGGAATCCAAGGGTATAGTTCATGGTGCAGTTCGGGGTTTATTTCGATGTGTTGGATTGGCTGGAGAAGCAGGAGAAGCTCGACCCCTCGACCTTCCTCCAGAGGCTTCAGGCGGCCTACGGAACAGGACCCGTTACCTATCTCGACGGCGCCATCAGCAATGGCCGCCTGCGCACATACAACCTGCATCACAGCCAGAGGCGGGAAACGCCCCAGATCGCTCGTGCCCTGCACCGCAGGCCGGGCGTCGAGCAGATCGCCAGAGCCTTTTCGGCACTGGAGCCCGTCCAGCTTGATTCGTGGGCAAAGAGCGGCGTGGAGGGCAACGCCCCTGTCATCCTTGCCTATCCGCTACCGGGCCTGCCGGGGCGCCACAGCTGCATTCTCGTCCAGACCACCTTGACCGGTCGGCAGCTGGCGGCCTGGCGCCGGGCAAACGACCGGGATCTCGTCAGTCTCGGTGGCAGGCTTCATGCCCGCATAGGCAGCACCACGACCATCGACCTGGCCTCACCATCCGCTGCCCATAGTCCGCTGACGCGACGTGAACGCGAGACCTTGGCCTGGATCGCCGCCGGGAAGAGCTATTGGGAAGCGGCAGTCATCCTCGGAATTTCCGAACGCACAATCCGCTATTTCATGGCCAATGCACGACAAAAGCTCGACGTCGTCAACAATGCCCAGGCCGTCGCGGAGGCCGTCTGGAGGGGGCTGATCCCGCGCCTCGCGGAGCCCCGGACACCGTGACGAGGGGCAAACCAACCATCGTATCACAGATTGCAACCACGGAAGCTGTCGCCACCGTCAGTTTCAGAGAGGCCCATTGAACCGCATCCTGACTGTTCCGTTCTGCAAGAAGGAGCAAAGCATGATCAGGATCATCAACGGCACCCGCCGCAACCAGTTTCCATCGGACATCGACGCCATGCACAGGCTGCGCAAACGCGTATTCCATGACCTGCTGGGCTGGGAGGTCGAGGTGCGGGACGATTGGGAGATTGACGATTACGACCGCGCCAACCCGCTTTACGTCCTCTCATACGGCGATGAAGGGCGCCTGCGGGGTGCGCTCCGCCTTCTGCCGACACTCGGCCCGAACATGCTCGACGACACCTTCCCGATCCTCTTGGGCGATGGCCCCCAGATCCGCAGTGCCGCGATCTGGGAATCAAGCCGCTTCTGCATCGACCCGACAATTTCACAGGACCGCGCGAGCAACCAAGTCACCATCGCCGCTGCGGAACTGATGTGCGGCGTCGGAGAACTGGGCCTCGCCTCCGGCCTCAGCCACATCGTCACCGTGACCGATGTCTTCCTTGAGCGCATGTTCAAGCGCATGGGTTGCCCAGGTCGCCGTATCGGTGAACCGCAACGCATCGGCGTCGTCCAGGCGGTCGCTGTGTCCTGGGAGGTCTCACAGGATCTGCTGGATCGCATGAAGGCGATCGCCGCCATCGACGGCAGCGTGCTGGAGACGCCGATGACCCTGACCGCAGCGCGGGCCGCCTGATCAAACCGGCGGTCGCGACACGGCACGCGCGACCGCCACGTCATCGGTCATTTTATTTTGGACATCGCTCAGCTATCCTGCGTCCCGTCAGGGTCGTGTCATGCCTTGCAAACGACAACCGGAACGCAGGATGTGCCGAGCAGGATAACGACTTCCATCGCGATGCTCTTGGGGATTGGCGCCATGCTGCCGACCACGGTGGGCGCCTCTGCGCTCTGCGAGCGGCTGCGCGACCGTCTCGTCCTTGTCGACCGGGGCGGCCCCTCGCCTGAGATCAACAGTTATGCCAGCGCTATCGCCCAGCAGAACCTCGAACTGCGCAAGGTGAGACAGGATCAGCGGCGCTTGCGTTGCCTCTCCTCATCGATCATCGAGATCAGACCGGATGGCGGCAATGACTGCAGCGACCTTGCAACAGCGATCACGCGCATGGAAGCCAATCGAGACCTTCTCGCGGCCAAACTTGCCGACCTGCGCGCGTCCCGTGCGACGGATGCCCGCGCATCCCTGGTAACGGCACTCGAAGCCAATGGCTGTGGACCCGATGCTGTATCACAACCCGAGGAAGCCGCACGTATACCCTATCTCGACACACTGGCCGAACCCTATCTCCCTGACCGCGTCGGCGAGGCGGCTCGATCCGCGCCGTCAATCGGCCTTCTGCCGAGCGGGAATGTGCGAACCCTGTGTGTGCGGACCTGCGATGGTGGCTTCTTCCCGATCTCGTCCCAGACATCGGCAATGAACTTTACCCGCGATGCGACCCAATGCCAGCAGATGTGTCCAGGCACGGAGACCGAGTTGTTCTTTCACGCTCCGGAACGCAGCGAGACCGTCGACATGGTCTCGGCCGTGACGGGCCGTCGCTACCGTGAGCTTGCCAATGCCTTCGTCTACCGCAGCCGCCGCTCGGACGCAGACCCGTCCTGCGCCTGCAACCTTCAGCAATACTACCTGCGGATGACACCGCGTCCGGCCGTTCCGGACTACCAGTCCTCGGTGGTAGACATTGCTCCCACCAAGAAAACCGTCCCACCGCAGGCAGCTCCGCCGGTCCTGGAACGGGATCTCGACGAGGCCAACCTCAATGTCAGGCGTGTCGGTCCGGCCTTCCTGCCACCCGACAAGGGAACAATCGATCTCAGGAACCCTGCGGCACCGGGCCCTCAGCCATTGCAGGAGTGACGCCGCAAAGCCGGCTTCCCCACTGTTCCTCGAAGACAAGGTCGTCGAGTGCCAGACGCTGGCGCCATCCCTTCACCTCCAGTTCGGGCGCGCAGTAGAGTTCGTCCACGAAACCGAGGCAGAGATAGCCGATGATCTGGACGCGCGGGGGAATGCCGAGGATCGTCTTCAGCTCCGCCTCATGGAATATGCTGACCCAGCCGAGCCCGACCCCTTCCGCCCGGGCTGCAAGCCAGAGGTTCTGGATGGCGCAGACGGTAGAAAAGGCATCCATCCTCGCATCATGCGTACGCCCCAGCACGACCGGTCCCCCACGATCCGGATCGCAGGTCACGCAGATGTTGAGGGGCGCCTTGCGGATACCTTCAAGCTTCAGGGCCCTGTAGGCACTGCGACGCTCCTTGGGGAACATGGCCTCGGCCTCTTCATTGGCCCGCCGAAAAGCCTGCCAGACAGCGCCACGCGTCTGCGAACTGCGGACCAGCAGGAAGTTCCATGGCTGCATGAAACCGACTGACGGTGCCGCATGAGCGGCTTCGAGCAGCCTGCACACAAGATCATCCGGCAGCGGATCGGCCTTGAACTGGTCGCGGACATCACGTCGCGTATGAATGGCCCGGTAGACGGCGTCCTTGTCCCGATCGGCAAAGGGCGCTGCCCGGACGAGGAACTCGTTCGGATCGTCGTGCATCGTAATCCCCACAATGCGCAACCACCCGCCGTCCGCGCGGGTTCGGTCTATCTTGTCAGGCCGGTCTTCTGACTGGGCATCATCCTTGATGCGCACCTTCCCGGATTGCTCCAGTGGTCGGGTTTCCCCTTGCGCATCACGTCAGCCTCACAGCGTTGGGCACGTGCCGGATTTTCGCCAGCTTCCCGATTCTCCTGCCGAAGGCAGGCACCTGACAGGTGTCTTCTAGCCGGAAGCAGCAGGCTGGGACAGAGCAAAAGCGACAGTATCAGTCCGTTGTCGGGAAGTATCGGACGAATGCGAAGGCTGTCCCGTCCGGAGACCAATTCGGAACGTTGATCGACCCCTGCCCTCCGAAGAACTCGAACAGCGTTTCGACATTGCCGCCGTCGGCATCCATCAGACGAAGCCAAACCTGCTTGTCGCGCGGGTGGCCCGAAACATCGGCGTCATAGGAGAGGAACAGCACCTTGCTCCCATCCGGCGACGGATGCGGAAACCAGTCACCATAGCCGTCGGAGGTCAGCTGCTGCAGATCGCTCCCATCGATGCGCATACGCCAGATCTGCATGGAGCCGGTGCGGCTGGAATTGAAATAGATCCACTCACCATCGGGCGAATAGTCGGGGCCATCATTATGCCCCTCACCGTTCGTCAACCGTCTCTCGGAGCCGCCCTTGGTCGAGACCGTGTAGATATCGAAGGCACCGTTGCGCTCACCGCAATAGGCGAGTTCTTTCCCGTCCGGCGACCAACCATGCCAGTAGGACGGCATCTTGTCTGTAACCTGGCGCGGTTCGCCGTCCCCATCGCCCAGCAGGTAGATGCAGGATTTGCCGTAGAGCGTGTGGTCCGAGAATGCGATCGAGGCACCGTCAGGCGAAATGCCGTGATCGTTGTTGAGCCGGACGGCGAAGCTGGTGTCGATCAGCTCCGGCTCCGGATCATCCTCATCCAGCGGCAAAGCATAGAGCAGCCCGTCGCCATTGATGACGAGGAACTCGCCATCACGCGACCAGTTGGGCGCCTCGACGAGGTCTTCCGTCTGCCAGACGACCTCGCATTCGCGTGTATTGATGTCGTAGATTTCGACGGAACTGCGCATTCTGCTTCCTCTCGGCCGGACCTGATCGCTCAGCGATCGCGGAACCGGTTCGTGATCGGATAGCGACGATCGCGTCCGAAATTCTTCTTGGTGATTTTCACGCCCGGTGCCGACTGGCGGCGCTTGTATTCGGCGAGATAGAGCAGATGTTCGACACGATGCACGGTCGCAACATCATGGCCACGCGCCACAATCTCGTCGACGCCCATTTCCTTTTCGACGAGGCATTCGAGGATATCGTCGAGAACGGGATAGGGCGGGAGGGAATCCTGATCGGTCTGGTTCGGACGCAATTCTGCAGACGGCGCCTTGGACAGGATATTCTGCGGGATCACTTCACCTGACGGTCCAAGGGCGCCCGGCGGCACATTCTCGTTGCGCCAGGCCGAGAGTGCATAGACCTGCATCTTGTAGAGGTCCTTGATGGGGTTGAAGCCGCCATTCATGTCGCCGTAAAGCGTGGCGTAGCCGACCGACATTTCCGACTTGTTGCCGGTCGTCACCACCATCGAGCCGAACTTGTTGGAGACGGCCATCAGGATCGTCCCGCGCGTACGGCTCTGCAGGTTCTCCTCGGTGATGCCGCTTTCGGTGCCCTCGAACATGTCCGAGAGCGACGAAAGGAAGCCCTCGACCGGTTCCTGGATCGGAACGATGTCGTAATGGCAGCCGAGCGCCTTGGCGCAGGCCTCGGCATCGGCAAAGCTTTCCTTGGAGGTATAGCGGTAGGGCAGCATGATCGTGCGCACCCGCTCCTCGCCCAATGCATCGACGGCGATCGCCGCACAGATGGCCGAGTCGATACCGCCGGACAGGCCGAGCACGACGCTCTTGAAGCCGTTCTTGTTCACATAATCACGGAAGCCGAGCACGCAGGCGCGGTAGTCGGCCTCTTCTTTCTCGGGAATGCGCGACATCGGCCCTTGGTCACAACGCCAGCCATCGACCGTGCGCTTCCAGGTCGTGACGGACAAGGTCTCCTCGAACTGGCTCATCTGGAAGGCGAGCGACTTGTCGCCATTGAAGGCAAAACTCGCGCCGTCAAAGACAAGCTCGTCCTGCCCACCGAGCTGATTGGCGAAGATCATCGGCAGGCCGGTCTCGATCACCTGGCGGAGTGCCACCTGATGACGGACATCCACCTTGCCGCGATAATAGGGCGAACCATTGGGCACCAGCAGGATCTCGGCGCCCGTTTCGGCCAGCGTCTCGCAGACTCCGAGATCGTTCCAGATCTCCTCGCAGATCGGCACGCCGATCCGCACGCCCCGGAAGTTGACGGGCCCCGGCATTTCGCCTTCGACGAAGACACGTTTCTCGTCGAATTCGCCGTAATTCGGCAGATCGATCTTGTCTCGGAAGGCGAGGATCCGGCCGCCATCAAGGATAGCAACGGAATTGTGCCGCCCCTTTTCGCCCTGGCGGGGAAAACCGACGATTATGCCGGGACCGCCATCGGCCGTATCCGCAGCGAGGGCCTCGACGGCCTGCAGGCAGGCGGTAAGAAACGCGGGCTTGAGGACGAGATCTTCCGGTGGATAGCCCGAGATGAAGAGCTCGGTCAGCAACAGCAGGTCAGCGCCCTGCCCCGCCGCATCGGCGCGCGCAGCGCGCGCCTTGGCCAGATTGCCGGTCACGTCACCGACAACAGGGTTGAACTGTGCCACAGCTATGCGCAGGACGTCGGAGATCTTTTTTGCTTCGCTCATGACACCGATTTAGCCGCTCGTGTGACCGATCGCAACGCCACTTCGCGTCGCCTTGTTCCGCAATGTCCGCCGCCGCTAACCAATCCCCCTGAAATCGTGGGAACAAAGGTTTCTGCGTCATGGTTCATGTAGCATTCATGACACTTGTGTGACACCTATGCGAAACATTCATGACACACGCTTCATCCCCCGGAGTTCGACGTGGCCCAACCCAGCCCGAAATCGCTAGTCGCGAGCCTCTTCAAACCATTCGGTGCGATCCGCGAACGGGACGTCAGCACAGCCTGGGTTCTCCAGCTCATCGTCCAGTGGGTGAACACGGCCCTGATAGCGGTCGCGATTGTCGTTGCAAGCGAAGTCCTCGCCCGCGGGACGTTGGTCGACGTGGCGGAGTACATGACCTCCTCCAGCCGCCCGGGCCTGGTGGCAGCCGGGGTCGTCTTCCTGCTGCTCGCCTTTTCCGACGCCGTCATCGGCAAAGCCTATCAGTCGGCACTCATCGTCGGTCCCCTTGCTCTGCTCCCCGCCTTCTTCTCGGGCCAGAAGCAGCTCTTTCTTTCCGACCCGCTTTTCCCCAGTGACCTGCTGTTCGGTCGCCAGATCATCGAACTTCTGCCGGTGATGGTCGCCGCCGAGCCGATCAAGGCGATCGGACTTGCCATCGGCATCGTGGTTTTCGTCGCCGCCTTCGTTACCTTGATCTGGAAGAGCCGCAAGGTCTTCCCGCGTCTCAACATCCTCGGCCGAGGCGCCCGCCTCGCCGTGTCCTTTCCGTTGATCGCTGCCTTCGTCTCGCTGATGGACCCGATGTCGTTTTCGGCCATCCGCGATCGATTGAACATCGTTCCCATGATGTGGGACCAGAAGGAGAACTATCGCCATAACGGCTTCCTGCTCGCCTTCGCCTTCAATGTCCCGATGGCGAGCGTCAGTGCGCCGGACGGCTACAGCTCCTTGGCGATCAGCGATATGCAGACCGACCTGCTGCCGGCCTCCTTCTTCTCCGGGCGCCAGGCCGATGTGATCGTTGTCATGAGCGAATCGCTCTGGGACCCGACCAAGATGAGCAGCGTCCGCTACTCCGCCGACCCGATGCCGGTAATGCGCGCAGCCCAGTCGGGACAGGTGTTTTCGCCTGAATTTGGCGGCATGACTGCCAATGTCGAGTTCGAGGCGCTGACCGGCTTCTCCAACGCCTTCCTCCCATATGGCAGCATCCCGTATCAGCAATACATCCGCCGCCCGGTCCCATCTCTCGCCACCTTCTTTGGTTCGAAGGGCTATGTCACCAAGGCCTTCCACCCCTTTCAGAGCTGGTTCTGGAATCGCGACAATGTCTACAAGTCGCTCGGCTTTCAGCAGTTTCATTCCGAGGAAACCATGCCTGCCATGGACAAGCGTGGCATGTTCGTCTCGGATGACGCCCTGACCCGCTACATCATCAAGGAAGCCGACAACACCCGCGAACCCTTCTTCTTCTTCGCTGTCACGCTGCAGGGCCATGGCCCCTACGAGCACAACCGCTATATCAAGAACACCATCGACGTGGATGCCCCCACGCTCTCTGACGACAGCACCAGTGCGCTTGCCACCTATGCTCAAGGCGTGAAGGAAGCCGACCAGAGCCTGAAGGCGCTGATGGACTGGGCCAAGAAGCGCCGCCGGGAGACGATCATCGTTGTGTTCGGGGATCATCTTCCGCCGCTCAACGCGGTCTATACCGAGAGCGGTTACATGGCCAATGTCGTTGCCACGCGCAAAGCGTCCGTTGCCACGATGAAGCGGGAGCATGAGACACCCCTGGTTATCTGGTCGTCGAAGCGTGGCGTCCAGAAGGATATCGGCACTGTGAGCCCGTCCCAGTTGCCCCACTATGTGGTGCGCATGGCCGGCTATCGCCATCCGTTCTACACCGGCATGCTCGGTCGGGTGGCGGAGCGCTTCGCGGTCATCGACCGTCACCAGTTGATTGGTCGCAACAACAAGGCGCAGGCGGACTGGTCCCTGTCGGGCCGCGTGGATCCCCTGATCCGGGATTATCGCCTGCTGCAGCACGACGTGATGTTCGGCGAAGGCTACGGTCTTGGACGTTTCTTCCCAGAGCAAACAGATCTGATGCAACCGGCCAGTTGAGCAGTTCGTTACTTCTGATCACAATTATCCATAAACTCGATTTGAACGGTTGGCGCTATTGCAGCGCCAAGCGATTTCAGTCATAGACTTTTTTTGTTCGTCAAATCAGGGGGCTTGACAGTATTTCCAACGACTGTGCTTGGCGACTGCTTGCGCGGTCGGACACTCCTGAGACATTCAAAATTGAGATCAGAGCCATTGCCATGCCGCTCATGACGCGTGCTGATATCGTTGCACATCCATTGTATCCGGCCATCGAAAAGCAGATCGCCCGGCATCTTATTGGCATTCACATGCGAACGCCACGCATGTCGCGCCTCAAGGCGTCGCATCGCAAGTGGCTGATGACGCAATCGGTTTTTGCCCTGGCCCTTCGTCGTACGCAGGATGATCCGCTTTCGGGTCTGACAGCCACGCGTTTCGTCGAGACGGTCATGCGCCTGGGAGCGGCGAGCCGCAACACGGCCACCGGCTATCTGGCTGAACTCGTAGCCTACAAGTTCCTGCGCGACGTTCCGGATGTGCCGGACAAGCGCGTGCGCGTGCTGGAGCCGACGGAGCTGAGCCTGAATGGCCTACGCAGCTGGTTCAATGGCCATCTGGCCTGCCTCGACCGGCTTGATGGCGGCAACCGCGAAATGACGTCACTCGCCGAGGACAGGATCTTCCTTATCGCACAACCCGTTGGCGCCGACATCATGGTGGGCGATCCGATGTGGCGAGACCCTCCGGATTCAATCGGCCACTTCCTCTGGTCGGATCTCGGCGGCATCATCCTGCATGACCTGTTCTCACGCCTCGACATTGTCGATCGTGCGGCGCCGACTTCATCCTGCGGCCCTGTTACCCTCGTCGAGCTTAGCGAAACCTACCAGGTATCGACAACCAATCTGAAGCGCATGTTCAAGAAGGCCGAAACCGACGGCCTGCTCAGTTGGGAACAGCAGCGTCGGCGCGGCGACCTCCTGCTGACGAGCCGCTTCATTGAGGACTATTTCACCTGGCAGTCCGCAAAGTTTGCCGCGATCGACCTCTCCTATCAGCGAGCGCTGGACGAACTGGGCATCCAGACCGAGAACTCAGCCGCCGCGTAATACCCGTCAGCCCCTCCCCGCCGGATACTGCGGCAGTCCGTCGTTGATCTCGTAGAAGTCGCCTTTGTCGGCACAGAAGATGTGGTAGCCGATCGCAAGTCCGCTCGGCTGGTCGAACGCGCCCGCCATGATGGACATGTAGTCCGCGCCGTCGGCCTGCCAGAAGAGGGCCGAACCGCATGTTCGACAAAATCCGCGCCGGGCTTCTGTGCTTGCGCGATACCAGCCGACATCTCCCATGCCTTCGATCTCAAGTCGATCGAGCAAGACATTTGTCGCGGCGTAGTAGAGCCCTGTCTGGCGACGGCATTGCGAACAATGACAGGCAATGACTTCGCGAAGCTCGCCACGTGTCCTGAAACGCACCGCGCCACAAAGGCAGCGCCCTGTCTTGTCGTCCATCACTTGACCTCCGAAACGAGAACCGGGCGAGCTTCGTTGAAGCCCGCCCGGTGGTCAACCTCGCAAAGTTGAACCTATGGTTCAGCCATTTGCAACCAGCATGCGCTTCTCGTCGCGACCGCTCTTCATCCGCTCTGCCAGCAGGAACGCAAGCTCCAGTGCCTGATCGGCGTTGAGACGCGGATCGCAATGGGTATGGTAACGGTCGGCGAGATCGTTGCCGGTCACCGCGCGCGCGCCGCCGGTGCATTCGGTCACGTCCTTGCCGGTCATCTCGATATGGATGCCGCCCGGATGCGAGCCTTCCGCACGGTGGATCTGGAAGAAGCTTTCGACTTCCGACAGGATCCGCTCGAAGGGACGGGTCTTGTAGTTGTTGAGCGTGATCGTGTTGCCATGCATCGGATCGCAGGACCATACGACCTTGCGGCCTTCGCGCTCGACGGCGCGCACGAGACGCGGCAGGTGCTCGGCAACCTTGTCGTGACCGAAGCGGCAGATCAGCGTCAGGCGACCGGCTTCGTTCTGCGGGTTCAGGATGTCGATGAGGTTCAAGAGATCGTCAGCCTGCAGCGACGGACCGCACTTGAGACCGATCGGGTTCTTGATGCCACGGCAGTATTCGAGATGCGCATGGTCGGCCTGGCGCGTACGGTCGCCGATCCAGATCATGTGGCCGGACGTCGCGTACCAGTCGCCCGAGGTGGAATCGACGCGGGTCAACGCTTCTTCGTAGCCGAGAAGCAGGGCTTCATGGCTGGTGAAGAAATCGGTCTCGCGCAGGCTCGGATTGTTTTCCGAGGTGATGCCCACGGCCTTCATGAAGTCCATGGTTTCGGAAATGCGGTCAGCAAGCTTCCGGTAGCGCTCGGCCTGCGGGCTATCCTTGACGAAGCCAAGCATCCACTGATGCACGTTCTCAAGATTGGCATAGCCACCCATCGCGAAGGCACGCAGCAGGTTGAGCGTCGCAGCCGACTGGCGATAGGCCATCAGCTGACGCTCGGGGCTCGGGATGCGGGCCTCTTCGGTGAACTCGATGCCGTTGATGATGTCGCCGCGATAGCTCGGCAGCTCGACGCCACCGATTGTCTCCATGTCGGAAGAGCGCGGCTTGGCGAACTGCCCTGCAATGCGGCCGACCTTGACCACCGGCAGCTGCGCACCGAAGGTCAGAACGACCGCCATCTGCAGGAAGGCGCGGAAGAAGTCGCGGATATTGTCCGCGCCATGCTCGGCGAAGCTTTCGGCGCAGTCGCCGCCCTGCAGCAGGAAGGCATTGCCTTCCGCGACCTGGGCCAGCGACTTCTTCAGGCGACGGGCCTCGCCCGCAAAGACCAGCGGCGGATAGGTCGAAAGCTGCTGCTCGGCAGCCTTCAATGCGTCGAGGTCCGGATACGCCGGAACCTGCTTGATCGGCTTCTGTCTCCAGCTGCTCGGGGTCCAATTCTGCGCCATGGTCGTCACCTGTCTGATACTAGCTGCGGCAACCTCCCGGCCGCATCGGATGGGGGCTTATAAACGGTTAATCGATCCTTGGAAAGCCGAAGTTTGGGGACTTTCGCAGGCCGCTGGCGCACCTCTGCGGATAGCGCCGAACAAGCCTCGGCGACCACAGCGGACACCTTCCTGGAACCCGGCGCTTGATATGACATGAACGTAAACGTAAGCTCTCGTCGCATCCGGGACGGGAGGTTCGGCATGACACGGCACGAGACGGAGAAATCCGAGATCGTCTTTGAGACGGCGGACAATTTCCCCCTGCATGGCACGCTGATCCGCGGCGCCGGCGACGGTCCACTCGCGCTGATCTCATCAGCTGCGGCCGTCCCGCGCGGTTTCTATGCACGCTTCGCAGAGCACCTCGTCGCCGATCACGGGTTTCGTGCCACCCTCACCTATGACTATCGCGGAGTGGCCGGGTCCCAGGCGCCCCCGGACTGGCGCAAACCGCTCCTGATGCGCGACTGGGCGCATTTCGACATGCCGGCAGCACTGCACCAGCTGGAATCCGTAGCGCCCGGCCACCAGACCGTTGGCATCGGGCAATCCTTCGGCGGACAGGTCCTGGCTCTGGGCGGGCGCTCGCAGCGGTTTGCGCGTTATCTGATGGTGGCCACGATGACGGGCTACTGGGGCAATACTCGTCCGCGTCTGCGCGTATTCAGTCAGATGAACCTGGTCGGCGTTCCACTCGCGACGCTGCTCGGGAAAGTGCCCGGTCGCATCGGTCTCGGCCAGACATTGCCGGGCACGGTGTTCCGGGAATGGGCGAAGTGGGGCCGGCATCCCGAATACTTCTTCGCCGATCCGACAATGGATGCCGTCCGCCGTTTTGCCGAAGTCGAGACGCCGATCCTGGCCATCGGACTGACAGACGACCCATGGGGTACACCGAAGGCACAGCATGCGCTGTTGAAATACTACTACAGGGCCCCCACCGAGATACGCTGGATCTCTCCCGAGGAGGCTGGCGGCACCGTCGGGCATCTCGGCTTCTTCCGGTCGACATTCAAGGACACGTTGTGGAAACCGGCCGTCGATTGGCTGATGCAGAGGTGAGCTTTCGCACTGCAGCAGGGTTTCCCACATGATTCACAAGCCCAACACGGGCTTTCCATAAGGGAGGCCTTGCAAAGAAAATTCGAAATGTCAGCATGACCAGCCTGCGAACACCGCTGTTGCAGAAGGGACTTGCGCATGTCTGGCCAAAAGCAAGCTTCACGCAAGCCCCGGCCACTATCCGCGTTGATGGGGGCGTAGTGTGGTGTTCGGGAAGTTTCGGCTTCCTGCGTTGATCATGAGGATCGTGTGATGGCGTATGATTGGACTGGTGTACAAACCCGAAGAAGCCGCAGGACCCGACTTGTCCTGCTTTCCCTCCTCGCCCTTGCTGCTCTGTCGGCACCTGTCCTCGGGCTCGATCTGCTCTCCAAATTCTGATCAGCCAAGCCTCGCCAGACATCCGGCGAGGCCTTGCCTATCATGAGGATCGATCAGATCCGCTCGCCGTTGCGAACCCGGTAGCTCGGCGCATACATCGTAACCAGTTCCTCGGCAGCCGTCGGATGAACCGCCATGGTGCGATCGAAATCGTCCTTGGTGCAGCCGGCCTTGAGGGTGATGCCGAGAAGTTGGGCCATCTCGCCGGCATCGTGCCCCAGGATATGCGCGCCGACCACCTTGCGATCGGCAGCATTGACGATCAGCTTCATGATCATCTTCTCGGCCCGCCCCGACAGCGTTGCCTTCATCGGACGGAACTGGGCACGATAGACTTCGATCTCTTCGAATTTCTTGGCAGCGGCCTCCTCCGAGAGGCCGACAGTGCCGATTTCGGGTTGTGAGAAGACGGCTGTGGCGATCAGGTCGTGATCGGGCGAGGTCGGATTGTTCCTGTACTGCGTCTCGATGAAGCACATCGCCTCATGGATCGCGACGGGTGTGAGCTGGACACGATCCGTCACATCGCCGAGTGCGAAGATGCTCGGGACATTGGTCCGGGAATAGGCATCGACAACGATGGCGCCGCGATCATTGGTCTCGACGCCGGCCGCTTCCAGACCGAGGCCCGCAGTGTTTGGATCACGCCCGAGCGCCAGCATGACCTGCTCGACCACCAGTCGCCCATTGTTGATCGTATCCACGTCGAGATTGCCTGCCGCCGACTTCGTGACCTTCTGGATGTGATCGTGGCAGAGGATCCGTATGCCCTTGGCCTCCATAGCCTCATGCAGGCCGCGCCGCATGTCATGGTCGAAACGGCTGAGGATCTCCGCACCGCGATAGATCAGGGTGGTATCGACACCGAGCCCATGGAAGATATTGGCGAACTCGACCGCGATGTAACCGCCGCCGGCGATCAGGATGGAACGCGGCAGTTGCTCCAGATGAAAGGCTTCATTGGAGGAGATGCAGAGTTCGTGGCCCGGCAGGGAGGCATGCGGGTTGGCGGCACCACCAACGGCAACGACGATCCGCTCGGCCGTGACCTGCTTGCCGCTCTTGACCAGGCGCACGCTGTGCGGACCCGTCAATTCGGCGCGGGTTTCGAGGATCTCAACACCCGCATTATCCAGACCCTTGCGATAGAGCCCTTCGAGACGCGCGATCTCCCTGTCCTTGGCGGCAATCAGTGAGGGCCAGTCGAACCGCGTCTCGCCCACCGTCCAGCCATAGCCGGTCGCATCCTCGAAATGCTCATGGAACTGGGAGGCATAGACAAAGAGCTTCTTTGGCACGCAACCGCGGATCACACAGGTTCCACCGAAGCGGTATTCCTCGGCGATGGCCACCTTCTTGCCGAGAGAGGCGGCAACACGGGCACTGCGAACTCCACCGGAGCCGCCACCAATGACAAAGAGGTCATAGTCGAACTGGCTCATGGGGGGTCTCCTCGCCTGCTAGGCTCTCGCTTGAACTGCGCCTGATATAGGAAGCGCCGTTGGAAAAAGAAAAGCCCGGGACCATGCCCGGGCTCACAAATCAAGATCAATCGATCAGGGCTTCGGCGCTTCTGCCGCTGCAGGCTGCTGGGCCTGCACCTCGGCCAGCAGCGCGGCATTGGCCTGCTGCTCAAGGTCGCGGGCGATGCCGGCGGTCCAGATGTCGGCAGCCTTCAGCAGCTCGCGGGTCGCGATCGGGCCATCCTTGAGGAGCTTCTTGCCGGTCTCGCTACCGTAGAAGGCCGAGATCTGCTTGAGTTCCTCGGCCGTGAACGCCTTAGCGTAAACCAGTGCGGCCTCACGCTCGAGATCGGCGCGACGAGCCGCCAGTTTTAGGGCTTCCTCCTCGACCTTCACCGAAATCTGGTCCTGCAGGTTCGGATAGGCCTGGATGAGCTGCGAGGTCAGTCGGTCCATGATGTTCGGCAGGATCGCATCGAAACGGTTGGTAACACCGAGCGCGCTGATCGCATCGCGTGCCGCCTGCATGTGCTCAGCCGGCACCTCCTGTGCCTTCGCGGAAACCGCACCCAGCATCACGCTGCCGGCGATGACGGCGATCGAGGCGAAGCGGCCCATACCTTTAAAGCTGATCATGAAATTCTATGCTCCTGTTAGTTCTTCGGCTCCATCACCCGCGCACCAGCCGGTCCGGCGATGATCGCGAGCGACGCCAAGTTAATGAAAAGGCCGTGTTCCACCACGCCGGGGATTTGATTGAGCCGGCTTGCGAGTGCGTCTGCATCAGGAATGCGGCCAAAAGATGCGTCCAGGATCAGGTGTCCGCCATCCGTCATGAAGAGGCTCTCGTCGGAACGGGTTCGCAAGGTCATCGAACCGCTGAGGCCGAGCTCAGAGGCGAGGCGCTCGATCGACAGCCGCGTCGACACCTGGCCGAACGGATTGATCTCGATCGGCAGCGGGAAGGCGCCGAGCGTATCGACGACCTTCGTTGCATCGGCAATCACGATCATCCGCTTCGAGGCTGCCGCGACGATCTTCTCGCGCAGCAGAGCACCGCCGCCGCCCTTGACCAGCCGAAGCCGCGCGTCGATCTCGTCCGCCCCGTCGATGGTAAGGTCGAGTTCGGGCAATTCATCGAGAGACTTCAGCGGGACACCGAGTTCGAGGCAAAGCCGCGCGGTGCGCTCCGATGTCGGAACACCCTGAACCTGCAGGCCACCCGCCACCTTTTCCGCCAGCAAGCGGACGAATTCCTCGGCTGTCGAGCCGGTTCCGATCCCGAGACGCATGCCGTCCTCAACATGCGCCAGCGCTGCAGCGGCAGCCTTGATCTTCATTTCGCGGGCGTCCATGCGCCGAAAGCTCCAGTCCGTTTCGTTGGATGCTGTTTACACGCCTCCTTGGCCGAGTGAAAGCCCTGCATCGCCATGCAAGATTGCCTTTTCAGAGGATTTCCCATAACCCGGCGACACCTCTGACGCCGCCATGGAGAACCGTCTTGACAGCCACGACCATCGTCTTCGACCTCGACGGAACCCTGATCGACACAGCGCCCGATCTCGTCGAGAGCTTGAATCACACCATCGCGGCGCGTGACCTGGCCCCGGTGGGGTACGAGGATCTGACCCATCTCGTCGGCCAAGGTGCGCGCGTGATGATCCAGCGGGCCTTTGCCCTGCGCGGAGCACCGATCACAGAAGACGAGATCCCTGCCCTGCTCGACCGCTTTATCGATCACTACGAAGCCAGCATGCCCGGCAAGAGCCGCCCCTATCCGGGTCTGATCGAGGCGCTCGACCGCATGCGCACGGCAGGCTTCAGGCTGGCCGTCTGCACAAACAAGATGGAACGTCTGGCACGCCCGCTGCTCGAACGTCTGGAGCTCACCGCCTATTTCGAGGCAATCTCAGGCGGCGACACGTTCGCCTTCCGCAAACCGGACCCGGAGCATATCCTCGCCACGGTCGAGCGGGCCGGCGGCAAGGCCGACAAGGTCCTGATGATTGGCGACAGCATCAATGACATCCTCGCCGCCCGCAACGGCAACATTCCGTCGATTGCGGTGCCCTTCGGCTATTCTGACGTCCCGGTCGAAGAACTTGGCGCATCACACATCATCGGACACTTCGACGAACTGACCGTCGAGCTCGTCGAGCGGCTGATCGGCTGATCGGCTGATCGGCTGAAACAGGCTGCAAAAGAAATGGCGGACCAAAGGCCCGCCATCTGACATCACACTGAAATCTTTGATCGATCAAACACGCGGCGCGCGGGCATCCGTCGTTGCGGTGAAGGCCTTGGCCGTATGATCGTCACGGCCATAGACATCGTCAAAATACTCGACGACGCCATCCTTGTTCGGCCAGGCCGTAAAATAGGACACATAGACCGGGATCTTCTGTGGCACCTGCACGGCGCGGTTCTGGCCCGACGCAATCTGCTTGCCGATCTCCTCGACCGTCGTGCCCATCACCGCCGCTGCCATAACCCGCGGCTCGGCCAGGCGCACACAGCCATGGCTCAGCGCGCGCATGTCCCGCTTGAAGTAGCTCTTCGACGGCGTGTCATGCATGTAGATCGCATGCTCGTTCGGGAAGAGGATCTTCAGCTCACCCAGCGCATTGTCGCCACCCGGCGGCTGGCGTACATCGACCGCGTGGGTAACGTTCCAGTCGACCTGGCTCGAGGCCACCTTGCGACCACCATGGGAGACTTCATAACCCAGACGGTCGAGATAGGACGGATCGGCCCTCAGCTTCGGCAGCATCTCATTGACGATGATCGACTTCGGCACGCCCCAATAGGGATTGAACTCGACGGTCTCGATCTGGTCCTGGAAGAAATAGGTCTGGTTTGACTTCGACCCCACCACGACGCGCATCGAAAGCTGTTCCTTGCCTTCGTTGACATAGGTGGCCTTGAAAGCCGGCGCATTGATGAAGACGTGTCGAGACCCGAGATCAGCCGGCAGCCACCGGATCGCTTCCATGGCGACCTGCAGCTTGGCAATCTTCTCGGCATTGCTGTGCCCGGTCATCGCACGGATGGTTGCCGGACCGACGACGCCATCCGGCTTCAGCCCCTTTTCCTGCTGGAAGGCTTCGACCAGAGCGACCAACTCCGGCGTGTATTCGGGCGTACCCGTATAGCCTGCCAGCGTTGCCGAGTGTTGCGTAAGAACCGCTTCCGATGCGCCCTGCTTGAGGGCCCCGATCACCTGAGCGAGTTCGGGATTGCTCTGACCCGGCTTCAGAAGCGTCCCCGGAGCGATCGTGATCGGTGTGGTCGCAGCCTGGGCGTCTTCGGCCTTCAGCCGCGCAAGCTCGTCGCGCAGCGCCACGAATTGCGTGCTCTTCGGATCGCGGTTGCGCAGATAGGCCGCGACATCGGGGCTCATGCGCAGCATGTCGAGGACCGGGGCGATGTTCACGCCCTTGCGCTTGAAATCGTAATAGCCGGAGATCTTGTTCGGATCGATCCGACCACGCGCGGTGTCCTGGACGTAAGTTAGCACCTTCGCGGACAGTGCGACCTCGAAACTCATCAGCTCGCGCTGACGCTTTTCCGGATCGGTCGGATCTGCGGTCTCTGCCGGCATCGGAACGGCATAGTCATCCGGCGAAAGCCCGACCAAATCCGCTGCCGCAAGAGCGTTGATCATCGCCCGACCGCGTTCAGAAATCCCCTGCTCGTCGATCCAGATCAGCGGCTTGTTCGGATTTCCGTAGTAGACCTCGACAGTCTTTGCCACCTCGTCGGTCGCGCGCACGGCGACCTCGGACAGGAAGCGGCGCGCACCGAGAACTTCCGCAGCCGGTTGCGCCTCGGCGGAACCGGCGACCGGCTCGGAGACCGGAAGCTTGATCTTGATGGCGCGCTGCGCTTCAGGCTTGTAGGTGTAGTAGCGCGGGCCGGAGATCTTCGGCAGCGGCTCCGGATCGCCCATTTCAAGGCCACCCTGCGCCTGGCTCTCCAGCGAAGCCGGAGCCGCCTCCTGCTTGACCTGGCGTCCCGGGCCGCCCCGGAGAAGATCGAGAAGCGTGGTGGCGGCAGCCTCGCCCGGCAGGGTGCCGGCGGCTGTAGTCGCAGCGAGGAGCGCGGTGACTACGAAATTCCTGTTTCTCGTCATTCTCTGTTCCATTTCCCGGTCCGGGTCGTCCTTGGACTCGCGGCACGATCTGTCTTGCGCGGATCACTAGCGGATCGGCATTTCGTTGAAAAGTTGGACAATGTCCTGTGGCTCCATCTGCAAGCGTCAACTTTGTGTGACCCGACACGCGACTGCAGCCATCGCCTCGCCGCAAACTAAATGGAAACATTCGTTAAATTTTGATTGACGTTAACAATTCGTACAGACGGGCATCACCTGATCGCGTTCAAGCCGCATACAAATAGTCGTGAGACGTGCCGGAAAGGACACAGGGGCGTCGCAAGGCACCGGCCTGAACTCAGATGGAAAATACTTGACAATCACAATCCACTTATGTTCATCGGCTTGCATCATGCGCTCCGCTTCCTAGATCCATAGCAAGCCAGCGTCACCCGCCAAAGCCACCACAGGCAGGACATCCCATGACCCACCGCATCGAAACCGACACCTTTGGCCCGATTGAGGTCGCAAGCGACCGTTACTGGGGCGCCCAGGCGCAGCGCTCGCTCGGCAATTTCAAGATCGGCTGGGAAAAGCAGCCGCTGTCCATCCTGCGCGCGCTTGGCATCGTCAAACAGGCGGCAGCCCGCGCCAACATGGCGCTCGGTGGGCTCGACCCGAAGATCGGCGAGACAATCATCGCCGCTGCCCAGGAAGTCATCGACGGCAAGCTGAACGACCATTTCCCGCTGGTCGTCTGGCAGACCGGTTCCGGCACGCAGTCGAACATGAATGCCAATGAGGTCATCTCCAACCGCGCCATCGAGATGCTGGGCGGCGTGATGGGCTCCAAGAAGCCGGTTCATCCGAACGATCACGTCAACATGAGCCAGTCGTCCAACGACACCTATCCGACGGCCATGCACATCGCCTGCGCCGAGCAGATCGTCCGCCACCTGATCCCGAGCCTCAAGCATCTGCATGCGGCCCTCGATGCCAAGTCGAAGGCCTTTGCGCACATCATCAAGATCGGTCGCACGCACACGCAGGACGCAACGCCGCTGACGCTCGGCCAGGAATTCGGCGGATATGCTGCCCAGGTTGCTTCTTCGATCCGGCGCCTGGAAATCACACTACCCGGCCTTTACGAGCTGGCACAGGGCGGAACCGCCGTCGGGACCGGCCTCAATGCCCCGATCGGCTTCGCTGAAAAGGTCGCGGAAGAAATTGCCGGGATCACCGGCCTGCCCTTCGTCACGGCACCCAACAAGTTCGAGGCGCTTGCCGCCCACGATGCCATGGTCTTTGCCCATGGTGCGATCAATGCCGCCGCAGCCGCACTCTTCAAGATCGCCAACGACATCCGCTTCCTCGGCTCCGGCCCGCGCGCAGGCCTCGGCGAACTGTCCCTGCCGGAGAACGAGCCGGGTTCCTCGATCATGCCCGGCAAGGTCAATCCGACCCAATCGGAAGCACTGACCCAAGTCTGCGCCCATATCTTTGGCAACAATGCCGCGATCACCTTTGCCGGCAGCCAGGGCCATTTCGAACTCAACGTCTTCAATCCGATGATGGCCTACAATTTCCTGCAGTCGGTGCAGCTGCTCGGCGATGCCGCCGTCTCCTTCACCGATAATTGCGTCACCGGCATCGAGGCGCGCGAAGACAACATCCGCAAGGGTGTCGAGAACTCGCTGATGCTGGTGACGGCGCTGAACGGCAAACTCGGTTACGACCTCTGCGCCAAGATCGCCAAGACCGCCCACAAGAACGGCACGACCCTGCGTGAAGAAGCCGTCGGCGGTGGTTATCTCACCAATGAGGAATTCGACCAGTATGTGCGGCCCGAGCTGATGATCGGGCCGCAGTGAGGGCCAGACCGACACCCTCTGGAAACCTTGATCGGAGGCGGCTTACGACCGCCTTCAATACTCGTCTTTAGAACCATTGCAAAATTGGAACACCGCGACTAGACCGGCAACCGAGTGACCTCTCGTTCCGGCTTCAAAAGGTGCTGCAATGGCTGACGATCTGTTCCCCCTCGGCGAGGACAAGACCCCCTACCGCAAGATCACGTCCGACTACGTCTCTGTCGAAACCTTCAAGGGACAGGATATCCTGACGGTCGAGCCCGAGGGCTTGCGCCTGCTCGCCGAAACCGCGCTCTCGGATATCAACCACCTCCTGCGCCCCGGCCACCTGAAACAGCTCGCCTCGATCCTCGAAGATCCTGAGGCCACAGACAACGACCGCTTTGTCGCCTTTGACCTCCTGAAGAACGCCAATATCGCTGCCGGTGGCATCCTGCCGATGTGCCAGGACACCGGCACCGCGATTGTCATGGGCAAGAAGGGCCGCCGCGTCTGGACCGACGGTCACGACTACGAAGCGCTGGCCGAAGGCGTGCGCGATGCCTATGAGCGCCGCAACCTGCGTTACTCGCAGCTGGCACCGATCAAGATGTTCGAGGAAAAGAACACCAAGACCAACCTGCCCGCTCAGATCGACCTCTACGAGGAGGGCGAGGACGCCTACAAGTTCCTCTTTATGGCCAAGGGCGGCGGCTCGGCCAACAAGACCTTCCTCTATCAGGGCACGCCCTCGCTTCTTACCCATGACCGGATGATCGACTTCCTCAAGGAGAAGATCCTGACCCTGGGTACGGCAGCCTGTCCCCCCTACCATCTGGCGATCGTCATCGGCGGCCTCTCCGCCGAGATGACGCTGAAGACCGTCAAGCTCGCCTCCGCGCGCTATCTCGACGATCTGCCGACCGAAGGCTCCGAAAGCGGTCATGCATTCCGCGACCTCGAGATGGAAAAGGAAATTCACAAGCTGACCCAGTCGATGGGTGTCGGCGCGCAGTTCGGCGGCAAGTATTTCTGTCACGACGTGCGTGTCATCCGCCTGCCCCGCCACGGCGCATCGCTGCCGATCGGGCTTGGTGTCAGCTGTTCCGCCGACCGCCAGGCCAAGGGCAAGATCACCAGGGACGGCATCTATATCGAACAGCTGGAAACCGATCCGTCCAAGTACCTGCCCGAGATCGACGAGACCGCGCTGTCCTCTTCGATGGTGAAAATCGACCTCAACCAGCCGATGAGCGCGATCCTGGCAGAGCTGACCAAGCATCCGGTCAAGACCCGCCTGTCGCTGACAGGCACGATCATCGTCGCCCGCGACCTCGCGCATTCCAAGATCCGCGATCGGCTGGAAAAGGGCGAAGGCATGCCCGAATATATGAAGAACCATCCAGTCTATTACGCAGGCCCTGCCAAAACCCCCACGGGTTACGCTTCGGGCTCGTTCGGCCCGACGACCGCCGGCCGTATGGACAGTTACGTCGACCAGTTCCAGTCCTTCGGCGGCTCGATGGTGATGCTCGCCAAGGGCAACCGCTCGCGTGCCGTGCGCGAGGCCTGCAAGACCCATGGGGGCTTCTATCTGGGATCGATCGGCGGCCCGGCCGCCCGTCTTGCCCAGGACTGCATCAAGAAGGTCGAGGTTCTGGAATACCCCGAACTCGGCATGGAAGCGGTCTGGAAGATCGAAGTCGAGGACTTCCCGGCCTTCATCGTCACCGACGACAAGGGCAATGACTTCTTCCAGGAATTCAACCTCGGATAATTTTTCTCGTCTATGGCGAGCTTGCCGTTGCGGCATCAACCTTCCGCAACGGCAAATTGTCACTTGTTCTACAGATACTTATCGAGAAATTCAGGACGACCGCCCAGTTTATGCCAACGACTTTTCGTTGCGTGACCATTAAACTTTTTCAAATCATTTGCCGCTAATTATTCTTTAGACCCTTAACGTCTCAAGTGAAGATCACTGGAGCTGGCCGAATGACCACGGCGACACCGCCAAAGACGCAGATCCCGGACGTCGCGGCACATATCACCTATGCGATGCGCTCGATGGGGGTTGCCCCGATTCCGCGCAATTACGAGCTATTTTACGAGGCCTATATCGGTTCCAATCCCTCGCTCACCCGCGAACTGGCAGCGCTCGGCGGCCGCGCCACGCAGGACGAACTCGATGCGCTCGGCGAGCAGTATTTCGGCCACCACCAGAGCCGTGTAATCGAGAACGTCCACTCCAAGTTGATCGGCGAACTCGACGGGCTCCTGCGCCTTTTGCAGCAGGAGCAGACATCGCTGCAGAGCTACAATCGTCTTCTGGGCGAAACCTATCACCGGATCAATTCCAAGAGCACCAACAGCACTGACATCTTGCGCAGTGCGATCAGCATCCTGACCGATGCAACGGGCTCGACCATGGCGCACGGTGCCGATACGGTCGTGCAGATGTCGCAGCGCTCCCAGGAGATGGACGAAGTCCGCCGCGAGCTCGATGAATACAAGCGTATCGCCAATACGGACTCGCTGACCCGGATCGCCAATCGCCGTGCCTTCGACGAACGGCTCGCCAATGTCTATGTCAGCGGGACCAAGCCACTCGCCGGCCTCGTTCTGGCCGACATCGACAATTTCAAGAAGGTCAACGACGCCTACGGCCATCCGGTCGGCGACAAGATCCTCGCAACGGTTGCCACCGTCATCCGCAGCAATGTCCGCAAGGACTGCTTCGTGGCCAGAACCGGCGGAGAGGAGTTCGCCATCATCATTGAGGGCAACACAGCGGACGAGATATTTCAGGCGTGCGAACGCATCCGCACAGCGCTTGAGGCGACCCCCTTCAAGAATTCGAAGACGGGTGTCAATTACGGACCGATCACCATCTCGCTCGGCTACGCCATGGCCGCCGACGCCGAGGACGCCGGTGAACTCTACGCAAAGTCTGACATTGCCCTCTACTGCGCCAAGAATGCCGGCCGCAATCGCACGAAGCCCTATGAGGACGGCATGAAGAAGGACTTCAACAAGAGCTGGCTGATCTACAAGCGGTAGCCGGTTTGTCCACTCACCACATTGTCTTGGCGGCCCGTTCGGGCCATTCCCGATCATAGCTGTCGCGATCGAAATCGGCTTTGGCCGATTTCAACATATCGCCGGCGGTCGGCAGCCCTTCGGCGGCCACCTGGGTCGAAACGCTCCAGAGTTCGGCACGCATCACCGCCCGCGCGCACTGGAAATAGGCTTCCTCGATTGTCACGAGCGCCACGCTGCGCGGATGACGGCCATCCATCTCGAAGCTGCCGAGGAGATCCGGTGCGACCGAAACCACGGCACGGCCGTTGATCCGCATCACGCTGCTGGAGCCGGGAATGAGGAACATCAGCGCCACACGCGGGTCGCGCACGATGTTGAGCAGGGAATCGATCCGGTTGTTGCCGCGCCAATCCGGAAGTGCGAGCGTCTTATCATCTTCGATCCGCACAACCGAACTGCGGTCACCGCGCGGCGAGCAATCCAACCCCTCCGGGGCCACCGTCGCCAGCGCGACGAAAGGCGACCGCTCGATCATCCGCCGATAGGCCGGTGTGAGATAGCTGGTCACCTTGGCGGTCGATGCCTCGGTGACGACACCATAATAGGTCTTCAGTTCATCAACGCTGGTAATGATGGTCACGACTTGCCTCCGCTTTGCCCGCTCGCCACATCCTTGATGTAAACGGGTTAGGCAAGGGAGATGACCGTTCTATGACGCGGCCCGCGCTCCGGAAGGGAGGCTGGCCTCTGCGCCCATCAGAAAGGACGCAACCGCTTGGATTACCTCGGGCGCATTCACAATGCGGCGATGCCCGTGCCCGTTGGCCCACAGGTGTCGGACATGCGGCGACACGCCGATATAGCGCTGCGCATGACCGACATTGACCTCCTTGTCGTCCTCGGCATGCACGACAAGCAGCGGCAGGTCGATACGTCGGGCGACACCAACACCGTCAAGATCCTCCACACGGGCCCCGACCAACTCCATCGCTCGCCCCCGCATCGCCGCGACCGCGCTGCGACCGAGGCCGACCATGCCGGCAAAACCGCTGAACACTTCACCCATGCTTGAAGGAGAGCCGATGAGAGCAATGCGCCCAGCCTGGAGTGGCGGCAAGTCCTCGAATACGCGACCGGCCGCCATCATCACCGCAGCACCGCCAAAGGAATGACCGACCACGCCGTCGAAGCGACCAAAATGCCGCTCGGCCGCGACAATCGCCTCTGCCGCAATCTTCAGGTCGAGCCGTCGGCCAGTCGAGGCGCCGTGCCCGGGCAGATCGAGCACCACAACCTCGGCTCCTGCCTGCCTCAGCCCGAATGCGAGTTCCGTCAGGTACTCGGCGCGCGAGCCCCAGCCATGCACCACAAGGATACGGGCACTGTCGCCGCTGAGGCTTTCATTCGGCCACTGATGGGCCGCCGCCATGCCGCGCGCAAGTGCCAGGCGCACCGTTACAGCCTGGCGCAAGCGATTGCGCCCCATGAGGAAGACCTGCTTCGCCTTGGCGCCCTTGGGACGACGGCTCGGCGTCCGACAGAAGAGCTCAAAAGCCAGGCGTCCGGCGAGCACTGGCGAAACCTTCTCCAGCTGCGCGAAAGCCAGACGGGTGACCTTCAGAGGAAAGGATGGCATATTCGGAATCCCATCAAATGTTCAATGCTGAACAATAAAGTACAAGAATGAACAAAAAGCAAGCCTTCCCCTGGGACCATCCTCGATTTCGTAGCTGGATCGCGGTCGCCCGCGCCTGCCAGCTGATGCAGCAGGCGCTGGGACGCGCCCTGGCGCCGCTTGACATCAAGCCGCCGCATCTCGACATCCTGGTCAATCTCTATCGGTTCGAGGGCATCTCGCAGCAGGAACTGGCACGCAAGCTGCTCGTCGGTCGCTCCAACATGAGCATGCTGCTGCCACAAATGGAAAAACGCGGCCTTCTGGAGCGACGCCCCGATCAGCGAGACAAGCGTGTTTTGAGGCTGTTCCTGACGGACGAGGGACGGGGTCTCAGCGAAAAGGCCATGCGCATTCAGACGGAACTGATCGAACGCACCCTCTCCGCAACACCGATCGACGAATGCCAGCGGCTAGCCGAGAACATGGACCTGCTCATTCAGCGCATGCTGTCATCCGCCGACATGCTCGATCTCGAGATCAGCGAGGATCGCGGCTAAGCCGTTTTTCGACGAGTTCGGATTCATAGGCGGCGAACTTTTCATCGCCGCTCTCGCCCAGTTCACGCAGATAGAGCCACGTGAAGATACCGGTGTCGTGGCCGTCGTCAAAGCCGATCCGAACGGCGTAGTTGCCTGTTGGCACCATCTGACGAATGGTCACATGCCGCTTGCCGGGCACCGTAACCTTCTGGCCAGGCCCATGCCCTTGCACCTCGGCAGAAGGCGACAGGACGCGCAGCATTTCGGCCGGGAGGGCTGCGACGACGCCGTCATTGAACGTCACCGTCAACAGACGCTTGTCCTTCGACACCTTCAACTCGCTTGGCCAGATCTCGCTCATGCGACCCTCATTCCCCGCCCATGTGACTGGCCGAAGACCTAGGACCAGGATACTCCGATTGCAAGCCGATTTCCGTTGGTTGGCCTGTGTCGGCTTGACGCTCCCGGGACTTGCCCCCACATTGTTACAGACGCGGCAGGGTCCGGAAGGATATAACTCGGTTTTCCGACCTCAACCTGCACCGCAACACATACATAGGCAGACGACGGGTTGGCCTGACAATGCCAGCCTTCTCTGGGGAGACACCTGTTGGACCATACACCCGCCGACTGGCGCAATGCAGAACCGCTCATTGACCGGGCAGCACCGATGATCGACCCCTTCGGACGTGCTGTGACATATCTGCGCGTCTCCGTGACCGACCGTTGCGATTTCCGCTGCACCTATTGCATGTCGGAGAACATGACCTTCCTGCCGAAGAAGGATCTTCTGACGCTGGAAGAACTCGACCGGCTCTGTTCCGCCTTCATCGCAAAGGGCGTGCGCAAGCTTCGCCTGACGGGAGGCGAACCGCTGGTCCGCAAGAATATCATGCATCTGGTTCGCAGCCTTTCCCGGCACCTGGGGAGCGGTCTGGAGGAGCTGACGCTCACGACCAACGGTTCGCAACTCGCGCGCCATGCGGCCGAGCTTGCCGATTGTGGCGTCCGCCGCATCAACGTCTCGCTGGACACGCTCGATGCGGAAAAGTTCAAGACGATCACCCGCTGGGGAGAGTTCGACAAGGTGCTGGAAGGCATCCGCGCGGCACAGGCTGCCGGGATCCGGATCAAGCTCAACGCCGTGGCCCTGAAGGATTTCAACGAAGACGAGATTGCGGACCTTCTGCGCTTCGCTCATGGCGAGGGCATGGACCTGACCCTGATCGAAACCATGCCGATGGGCGAGACGGGCGAGGATCGCACCGACCAGTATCTGCCGCTCTCCCTCGTTCGCAGCAGGCTCGAAGAACAATTCACGCTTGACGACATTCCCTACAAGACCGGTGGCCCGGCTCGATATGTCGAGGTCAGGGAGACCGGGGGGCGGCTCGGCTTCATCACGCCCCTCACCCACAATTTCTGTGAAAGCTGCAACCGCGTTCGCCTGACCTGCACCGGCACGCTCTATATGTGCCTCGGCCAGGATGATGCCGCCGACCTTCGCACGGCATTGCGCGCGTCCGAGGACGATGCCTATCTGGCCGCAGCAATAGACGAGGCGATCACCCGCAAGCCCAAGGGCCACGATTTCATCATCGACCGTGACCACCGCAAGCCGGCGGTCGCGCGCCATATGAGCGTCACCGGCGGCTGACAGCCGCCGGTGACGCCTCACGCCTCAGGCAGACCGTCGATAGGCCCGCGTTTCTGACCGCAGGTCGGTACGGAAACGCGAGATCTTGTGCATCAGGATGTCGACACGCTGCCGAAGTCCGTGGATCTCGGCATTGTTTTCCTCGACCATGGCAGCGTTCTGCTGCGTGATCAGCTCGACATCGCGCACCGCATGCGTGACTTCGCTGATGCCCGTCGACTGTTCACGCGTCGCCGCCGAAATGGTCTCGACGAGCGCCTGCACCTCTTCGACCTGGTCGATGATCGAATTCAGGGCGACACCCGTGTTCTCCACCAGCTCGACGCCGGAACGCACCTGCCCGCCACTGACAGAGATCAGTGTCTTGATCTCCTTCGCCGCATTGGCACAGCGCTGGGCGAGATCACGCACCTCCTGGGCGACGACCGCAAAGCCGCGTCCCGCTTCGCCCGCACGAGCCGCCTCGACACCGGCGTTGAGCGCCAACAGGTTCGTCTGGAAGGCGATTTCGTCGATGACCCCAATGATCGTCGAGATCTTCTCCGACGACCGACTGATTTCGGCCATTGCCTCGACGGCCTTCCTCACCACGACTCCGGACTGCCGCGCGTGATCCCGTGCCACCTGCACCGATTGCGCGGTGCGGCCAGCCCCGTCGGCCGTGGTCCTGACGACGTCGCTCAGGTGTGAGAGCGCGCGCACACTCTCTTCGAGTGCCGCCGCCTGCTGTTCGGTGCGACGTGCGAGATCGTCGGCGGAAACCGCAAGATTTTCCGTCCCGGCATTGATGTCGGCGCTGGCGGCACGGACCTCCTCGAGGGTTGCACGCAGGGCTTCCACGGCCTGGTTGTAGGTCGAGGCCATCGCGACAAAATCAGCCGGCAGGTCATCACGCATCGAGACATCGAGCTGTCCGTTGGCAAGCGCCTCGAGCACCGACGAGAGCGCTTCGAGCGCTGCCCGCTGATCAGCCTCGACGCGCGCCCTCTCCTGTGCCCGCTGCGTGCTTTCCTGTTCGGAACGGTGTCGCGCAGCTTCGGCCTCTTCTTCCAGCCGCTTGTTTTCCAGCGCAGCATCCCGGAAGACGGTTACCGAGCGAACCATGTCTCCGATCTCGTCGCCGCGATTGCGTCCCTCGATCGGCACAGAAAGATCCCCGCTCGCAAGACGCGACATCACACTGGTGATTCGCTTCAGCGGCGCGCGCAGTGTCTCCACCAGCATCAAGCCGCCAATGATGGCCAACAGCGTGCCAACCACCATGGTGATGACCGAGATCGTCGCAGACCGCTCGCTATCCTCGCGGCCGATTTCCTGGGCCTGGCTGACGAAGTTGCGAAGCGATTCCATTGCCGCGGACACGGAAGCGGTCGCAACAAGGCGTTTGTCCTGCCAGTCCCGACCCGCATCGAGGCGGGCTTGCGAATTCTCCGTGATGACCGCCAGCTGGGGGCCGATCTTCTGAGGGAAGTCGCGCAGCGCGCTATTCTTCGCGCCGAGTTCGGAGATCCGCGCGGCGACGGATCCGAGGGCCTCCACTTCATCGACCACGACCGCACGGCTCGCGTCGTCGAGTGCGCTGAGCATCTGCTCGACGCGCAGTTCCAGCGTGGCAATGTCGAGCGCAGCCGTATCGACCAACGACATCAACTCCCGTTGCTCGGCGACCAGTTTGTCGAGACTGACGAACCGGTCAGCTGCGATATCGCTGTTCTTGGCCGCCTGCAGGGTGATCTTCTGTTCAATTTCGACCAACTCGGACAGGACCCGACCGAGTTCCTGCGCCTTGGCATCGTCCGCACCGCTCTGAGCCAGAACCGCATCGATCTTGCCGATCGCCGCTGCGACCTCGCCAATCAGAACCTTGCCCTTGTCCGAGGCGATCGCCTCGGCCTTCGTCAGATCCTTCTGCATCGGGCCGAGATAGAGCTTGGCTTCCGCGAGCTGTTCCTCGGGTGTGAAGGCCATCTGCACGCCGACGCGCAGCTTGCCGAGCCGGTCCAGCAGCGTCTTGAAGGCGGACGCATCGAACAGAAGTTCCTTGGCGAAACGCTCCTTGGCCGCAAGATCGGTCCGAACAAAGTCCACCTGCTTGACGATCTGCTGGCTCTCGGACTGCAGCGCCGTGACGGCACCGGCGAGACCCGCATCGAGTGCCTCGCGTTTCGTCTTGGTCTCCCACAGCGTGGCTGCCTGCTCCCGCATCAGGACCGGCAACCCGGTGAGCGCGCCCAGATCGGCGGTTTGTGCCTGCTTCTGGAGCACGCCTCCAAGAACGGCGAGCCCCTTCTCCTGGTTGTCGATCGCGGCGAGAAGAGCCTCCCTGCTCTTCTCGGTCGGATCCAGGCTGAACTCCTGCAGACCTTGCTGCAGCGTCTCCAGATCGCTGATGTTGCCGATGGTGGCGCGCGTCACGGTCATATGTCCGTTGAGCGTTGTGGCAGTCCAATAGCCCAGGAGACCGACGCCGGCCATGAGCAGAACGAGAGGAACGACGAAAAGCAATACTTTGGTGACGATCCTGCGGCTTTGCAGGAGACGATCAATAAAACTCATAAGACCCTCGGGGAGGTCGACACCCTGCGAGATCATCGCGCAGGATCGAAGGGGCGGAACCGCCTCATGCGATGCCGTTCGCGAGCTTGTTCCCGGGAGTTTGAACAAAGGTTAACCGACAACACCCGTTTTTGGCACTGCAGCATGCTTTGCCGGGGCCAACCGACGAATTCAGGTTTCTCGCGCCTTCCGCCTGGTTTAGAACCTGCGAACACGCACGGGAATCGAGCATGGCATTATCCGAGAACACCCGAGGCGCCCTGCTGATGGCGATCTCGATGGCTGGCTTCACCTTCAACGACGCCCTGACAAAATCGGTGACCGCGGAATTGACGGTCGCGCAGATCATGTTCGTGCGCGGAGCCTTCACCGCCATGCTGGTCTATGCGGTCGCCCGACACATGGGAGCGCTGGATCACATCCGCAACATCCTGCAGCCGCTGATTCTCATCCGCATCGCCTTCGAGACGGTCGCGGCTGTGGCATTCCTCGCCGCACTCGGCCAGGTCCCTCTCGCCAACGCATCGGCGATCCTCCAATCGCTGCCGCTTGCGGTGACCTTGGGCGCAGCACTGTTCTACAAGGAACCGGTCGGCTGGCGGCGCTGGACGGCGATCGGGCTAGGCTTCATCGGCGTTATCGTCATCATCCAGCCGGGCCCTGAAGGCTTTACGCTGGCATCGCTTTATATCGTCCTTTGCGTGGTCACCGCAGCCGGACGTGACCTCGTCACCCGCAGGATCGATCCAGGCATATCCTCGCTGACCGTCACATTGTTCACCGCCGCCTCCATCTCCTTCGCCGGCTTGCTCTTGGTTCCTGCATTCGGCGGCTGGCAGCCGATATCCGGCAGCGCCCTTGGCCGTCTGGCCTTTGCATCCGTCTTCCTGTTCGCCGGCTATCAGGCCATCATCATGGCGATGCGCACCGGCGAGATCTCCTTCATCGCCCCCTTCCGCTACACCAGCCTTCTCTGGGCAGTTCTGCTGGGCATGGTCTTCTTTGACGAGGTGCCGGATGTCTGGATGATCGTCGGGGCAGCCATTGTCATCGGCTCCGGCCTGTACACATTCTACCGCGAGAGCAAGCGAAAGGCGGCCCTCGCCCGCCGTGCCGATCCGGCGTCTCCCGGCTGATCCAGATCTTTTGAGCAAGGACATTTGAGCGTGCCGCAGCACTCCCGCTTCCTCGACCGGACAACGGCCCCGCATATCGTCAGTCTCGTGGCGATCGCAGGCCTGTCGGCGCTGACGATGAACATCTTCCTGCCCTCTCTGCCGGCGATGGCCTCCGATCTAGGTGTCTCCTATGATCGCGTGCAGGTTCTGGTCTCCGGCTACATCGCCATGACCGCTCTGGTTCAGCTTGTGATCGGCCCCCTCTCGGACCGTTACGGTCGGCGGCCTGTGATGATCGGCGCACTGCTAATCCTGCTTGCCGCCTCACTGGTGTGCATGATCGCGACCTCCATTGAGATCCTGACCGTCGCACGCATGTTGCAGACGGCGGTGGTGGCGGGCCTCGTTCTGTCTCGCGCGATCATCCGCGACATGGTCCCGATGGAGGAAGCCGCCTCGATGATCGGCTACGTGACCATGGGCATGACGCTGGTTCCGATGGTGGGGCCGACGATCGGGGGGCTGTTGAGCGACAGTTTCGGCTGGCGAGCCAACTTCGCAGCGATCTTTGCAGCTGCCCTGCTCGTGCTGTTCCTCATCTATCGGGACCTGGGCGAGACCAACCGCCAGAAGAGCGGCAGCTTCTCGCAGCAGTTTCGGGCCTGGCCAAGCCTGCTCGCATCCCCCCGTTTCTGGGGCTACACCATGGCCAGCACCTTCACATCCGGTGCCTTCTTTGCGTTTCTCGGCGGAGCCCCCTTCGTCGGCGGCACACTGATGGGCCTGACACCAAGTATGCTCGGCCTGCAGTTCATGTTCATTGCGGCAGGCTATATCGTGGGAAATTACCTCTCCGGCAGGTTCGCAAGACGTGCCGGCATCGACATGATGATGCTGATCGGCGGTATCGTCGCCCTGGTCGGCGCCGCAGTTCCGATCTTGCTGTTCGCGCAGGGCATCACCTCCTCGCTCGCCTTCTTTGCGCCGCAGGTGGTCGTCGGCTTCGGCAACGGCCTCTCCTTGCCGAGCACCAATGCCGGCATCGTCAGCGTCCGCCCGGAACTGGCCGGATCAGCCTCCGGCCTCGGGGGTGCGATCAGCATGGGCGGCGGCGCCTTTGTCTCCTGGCTCGCCTCGCGCATTCTCAGTGAAGAGACCGGCGCCATGCCGCTGCTGCTCGTCATGCTGGGCTGCTGCATCCTGGCGCTCGTCGCCATTGGCCTGCTGCGGCTGGCGCCAGAGGAGGAACGGTGACGCCATGGCGCAATCGACGCGTCCTCCCGCCCTGATCCTCGCCGGCGGCCTGTCACGACGCATGGGGATCGACAAGGCCCAGATACGGATCGGCGACACACCGCTGGCGCTGTGGGTCGCACGGCGCCTGGACGCACAGGTGTGCGGCGTCAGCCTCAATGCACCGACCGAACATCCCCTGGCGGCGCATATTCGGGTCATTCCGGATTCGCGACCGGACAGGCCGGGGCCGCTGGCCGGCGTTCTCGCTGGTTTGCGGGCTTTCTCCAAGGCAGGTGATGGACCGACCCATCTGCTGACCACGCCCTGTGACACGCCGTTCCTGCCAACTGATCTGGTCGAGCGCCTCACGCAGGAAGCCGTCGCAGGCACGATTGTCATGGCGGCATCCGCCGGACGGGCTCATCCGATCACAGCGCTCTGGCCCCTCTCCCTTGGCGATGATCTGGAGCGGTGGCTCGAACACCCCGACCATCGTCGCGTCTTCGATTTCATCGCCCGACATCCATCCGAGACCGTCGACTTCCCGATGTCCGAAGAGCCAACTGGTCCCGTGGACCCGTTCTTCAACGTCAATACACCAGAGGATCTGGCGTTCGCCCGATCGATTGTCGAGCGAGGTGCGCCATGACAACAAGCCCGCGGATTTTCGGCATCGCCGGCTGGAAGAATTCCGGCAAGACCGGCCTCGCCGTCCGTCTGGTCGAGGAGTTTACCCGGCGCGGCTACCGGATTTCGACGATCAAGCATGCCCATCACGACTTCGACATCGACAAGGTGGGTGCCGACAGCTATCGCCACCGCGAGGCCGGTGCCCATGAGGTCGTGATTGTGTCCGGCACGCGCTACGCGATCATGCACGAACTGCGAGGCGCCGCCGAACCGAGTTTTGACGAAATCCTGTCCCGCATCGGTCCCTGCGATCTCGTGCTGATCGAAGGCTACAAGCGCGAGCCGGTGCCGAAGATCGAGGCACGGCGGCTGGCTTCGGCGCAGCGCGAGCCGCTGGCACCGACGGACCCGCATATCCGGGCCATTGCCGCCGACCATCCCGTGGAAGACAGCGAGCTCCCCGTTTTCGACCTCGACGACACCGTCGCCATCGCCGACTTCATCGCAGTGGTCACGGCACTTCCGCCGCCGGCCTGACCGTCCATCCTCAATGCAGAAGGCCGCCGGATTGCTCCGGCGGCCTTCCTGTACATGAGATCGATGTTAGTCGTTGCTCGACGCGTTGGCCGGTCGAACCAGCGTGGTCACGCGACGGATCGCGACACGACGGTTCTGCTGCTCGGCGGCTTCGGTGCGGATCTTCAGGAAGCGCTCTCCATAGCCCTGCACCGACATGTTTTCCGGCGGGATACCGTAAACTTCGGTCAGCAGGTTCGCGACCGTTGCCGCACGCTTGTCCGACAGGATCAGGTTCGAACGGTCAGAACCAACGGCATCGGTGTGGCCTTCGATCAGGAAGACTTCGCCAGGGTCCTTTTCGAGCAACTGTTCCATCGCCTGGGCCACCTTACGCAGGGTACGGGCCTGCTCCAGCGGCACCTCGGCCGAACCCGACGGGAAGGTGATCGTATCAAGGTCGATACGACGAACCTTGTCGCGGATACGGGCGGACGACTTGACCTCGTCGATCGAGTACACGCGCTCGACACGCTCGACCGGCGGGCGGGCGAGGAAGTCGTAGTAGTCTCGGTCAGGCGAACGGGTCGTGCTGACGATATAGTCGTCGACCGGAATGGTCAGACGCATCGGCGGCAGCGAAAGACCGACGTCGATATACATGGTCGGACGCTGACCATCCGCCTCCGGCGAATACATCAGAACATATTCACGACCGCGCGGCGAGATGCGCGAGCGGATGATGATGTCGCCATAGCGGTTGTAGACGGTCACCAGCTTACTGCCATCAGCACGCTCGATCGTTTCGCGCACGCGACCGCGGGAGAGCTGCTCGTAATAGGTCTCTTCCGCATCATAGCGCAGCCGCTCGCGATCGTCGCCGCGCACGATAATCTGGTTTCCGATATTGATGACGGTCCGATTGTCGATCTGCTCGATAACACGGACCTCCGTGACCTGATTGACCACAGTGTTCTGGATGATCGTGGTGTTGTTCGTGACATTGTTGGTGACGTTGTTCGTCACATTGCTGTTCGTTACATTGGTAACGGTCGTCGGCACGTCGAAGGTCGGCGCTGCATCGAGCGTCGTGCCGGTTTCCGCGATCGTCGCCTGGATCGTCTCCGGATCGACGACAACAGAATCGGCCTGAGCCTCGGCATCCGTTTCCGGCGGCGGAGCGACGTCTTCCTGAGCCCTCAGTTCATCGCGCTGCTCACGCACATCGGCACCACCTGTGTTGTCGGCGTCCTTGTCGCTGTCGAGCACGGCCGCGCCGTTATCGACCGGCAGAACCACGGTCTCGGACGTCTGCGACGGATCCTCGGCGATGGCTTCCTTCTCTTCGACTGTACGCGTGTCGGTGATCTCTTCGACGGGCTGGTCGGCGGGCGGTTCGACAGCAGGCACGAGAACCTGCTCACCCTCGGGCTGACTATCTGCCGGCACCTCTTCGGTTGCCTGATCCTGGGTCTGCTGTTGGTCGGCTTGGTCGGCCGGTGCTTCGCCGTCTGTCGCCGGCTGCTCGCCAGTGGCATCCTGACCGGGACGCAGTTCACCGTCTGCTGCCGGAGCCTGATCTTCCGTCTGCTCGGGAGCAACGTCATCGGTGGGCTGCTGGTCTTCCTGAGGCTGTTCTTCGGTTTGCTGCTGCTCTTCGGCAGGCTGCTCCTCCGGGGTTGCCGGTGCAGCACAGTCAGCTTCGGAAGCAGCCTCAGAACCGTCTGCGCAGGTAACGGACTGCGGGGCCGGCTCCTCAACAGGCTGTTCGGCCTGCTGGGCTTCCTCAGCCTGCTGCTGTGCCTGTGCATCCGCTTCGGCCTGGCGTTGGGCTTCTGCCTCGGCCTCGGCCTGACGCTGGGCCTCTTCTTCCGCAGCCCGCTGGGCTTCTGCTTCCGCCTCGGCCTGACGCTGGGCCTGCGCATCGGCCTCAGCCTGACGCTGGGCTTCTGCTTCCGCTTCGGCCTGACGCTGGGATTCGGCTTCGGCTTCCGCCTGACGCTGTGCCTCTTCTTCCGCAGCCCGCTGGGCTTCGGCTTCCGCTTCAGCTTGGCGCTGGGCCTCTTCTTCCGCAGCACGCTGTGCTTCGGCTTCCGCTTCGGCCTGCTGCTGAGCCTGCGCCTCGGCCTCCGCCTGGCGCTGAGCTTCTTCTTCCGCAGCGCGCTGTGCCTCTTCCTCGGCAGCACGCTGGGCTTCTTCCTCGGCGGCGCGGCGCTGCTCTTCTTCGGCAGCAGCCTGCGCATCGCGGGCAGCACAGGTCTCGGCATCCGGTGCTTCCGACCCGTCACCACAGACAATCGCCTGGGCGAGCTGGATCAGCGCCTCCTCGGCCTGCCGTGTATGGGTCTGGCTATCCCCCATGCCGATAATCGAAGCGGCGACAGGCTTCGCCACCATCGCCACCGACAGCACGGGGATCGCAACCGTGGCCAGCAATCTACTTTTCAACATGCTTCGTGTTTCCTTCCCTACACACCGCTTCCGACAGGATCGTTCGGACGATGCCATTCAATAAAGTGCCGATGACACACACCGCACATTTGCCGCCAAGCTAGGTTCTGCATGATTAACCCTGCCTGAACGAGTTCGGACGTGTTTTACTCCATTAGCCATGTCCGTGGACGTTCCGGAAGATCTCCACCCCTTCAGAAATCATCAACCAGAGCATTTTTCGGTGACATTGCCGTTTCCTGTTGATTTCATCCCTCAAACAAGACGAATATTGGGCCCAAGTGTGGCCGACCATGCCACACGATCACGGACAGCTGCGGCAAAACAACAAGCGGCGTCCGCCAACAGAGAGGATCCTATGCGTATTCCGACACGTTTTCTGGCCGCAGCTTCGATCGCTGCCCTGTCGCTCTTTGCCGGCTCGGCCATGGCTCAAGAGAAGCTGATCATCGGCACCGAAGGCGCTTACCCGCCCTTCAACAACCTGGAAGCCGATGGCTCTCTCGTCGGCTTCGACATCGACATCGCCAAGGCGCTTTGCGAAGAAATGAAGGTGACCTGCGAATTCGTGACCCAGGACTGGGACGGCATCATCCCGGCGCTGCAGGCCAAGAAGTTCGACGCCATCATCGCCTCCATGTCGATCACGCCGGAGCGCCTTGAGAAGGTCGACTTCTCGAAGAAGTACTACAACACTCCGCCGGCCGTTGCCGTGCCGAAGGATTCGCCGATTACCGATCTCGCCGGCCTGAAGGGCAAGACGATCGGCGCGCAGTCTTCGACCACCCACGCCAACTATGCCGAAAAGCACATGGCGGATTCCGAGCTGAAGCTCTATCCGACGGCTGACGAGTACAAGCTCGATCTCGAAGGCGGCCGCGTTGACGCCGTCGTCGATGACATCGTCGTCCTGTCGGAATGGCTGAAGTCGGATGCTGGCACCTGCTGCAAGATCCTGACCCCGCTCGCAGTGGATGTCGAGATCAACGGCGAAGGCGCAGGCATTGCCGTGCGCAAGGGCGAAACCGCGCTCGCAGACAAGTTCTCTGCCGCGATCGAGGCCATCCGCGCCAACGGCAAGTATGCCGAAATCAACAAGAAGTATTTCGATTTCGACGTTTACGGCCAGTAAACCAGGAATCATATGAGAAAACGAGTGGCGGAAGTCGGACACTTCCGCCATTTTGCATTTGGACGGCATGACGATCAAAAAGGCGGAAAAAACCGCCAAGGGGGAATGGCATGGGCGGATTGTCTTCCGCACTCGGCTCGATCTGGGCCTGGATCAGTTATACCTTCGATCCGTTCTGTGGCCCGGTGGGGGTCTTCCGTCTTCTGGCTGCCGACACGCTTGTCGCTTGCGGGGACACAGGTTGGGGCGACGACATCGCATTTGGTGTCAAGGTCACCATATCACTGGCGCTGTTGACACTGCCGCTCGGCTTGACGCTTGGCTTCGTTATCGCCCTCGCCATGCAGTCGCAGGAGAAAAGCCTCCGGATCGCGGCAGGGATCTACACGACGATCTTCCGCGGCCTCCCCGAACTGCTGACACTGTTCATTGTCTACTATGGCTTCCAGATCGCCCTGCAGTCTCTCCTGACTTGGCTGGGAAGCGAGCAGAGAATCGAGATCAACGCCTTTGTTGCCGGCATGCTGGCGCTCTCCGTTGTCTTTTCATCCTACGCCTCTGAAGTCCTGCTATCCGCCTTTCGAGCCATTCCCAAGGGCCAGTACGAGGCTGGCAGCGCGGTTGGCCTCTCCAAGAGCAAGACGATGTCGCTGGTCATCGTGCCACAACTGATACGGATAGCCCTGCCCGGCCTCAGCAATCTTTGGCTGGTGCTTCTCAAGGACACCGCGCTCGTCTCTGTGATCGGCCTCACGGACATCCTCCGACAGACCGGCGTTGCCGCACGCGTCACCAAGGAAGCCTTCCTGTTCTATGGTCTGGCCTGTCTCATCTACCTTGTCCTCGCCAGCATCTCCTCTGTCGGGCTGAACGCGATCTCGCGCTGGGCCAACCGCTCGGAGGCCGGCCGATGAGCCATACACTGGAAATCATCCCCGCCCGTCCGGCCCCCTCGACCCTCAGGACCCGGATTACAGGCACGCGGATCCTGGGTTATGCACTGGTCTGCCTGTGGCTTGGGCTCGGCGTGGCACTGCTCTGGTCTGTCGTGTCCAACTGGGACATGGACAAGGTCAGCCGATACGGCCCCCGCTACCTCAACGGCCTTGCGACCACCCTCGCCCTGACCGCAATCTCCATCACCCTTGGTGCCGTTCTCTCCGTTCCGGTTACCTTCGCGCGCATGGCGAAGAACCCGATCCTGAGCGCAATCTCCTACACCTATGTCTACGTCTTCCGCAGCACGCCGATGCTGTTGCAGATATTCCTGATCTACTATGGCCTCGGCTCCTTCAGGTCGCAGATCGAAGCGGTGGGCCTGTGGTGGTTCTTCCGCGAGGCCTGGTATTGCGCACTCTTTGCGATGACGCTGAACACGGCGGCCTACCAGGCGGAAATCCTGCGCGGGGCGATCGAGAGCGTGCCACGGGGCCAGACCGAGGGCGCCAAATCGCTGGGCCTGCCGACCTCGATCACCTTCTGGAAGATCATACTTCCGCAGGCGCTGATCGTCGCCTTGCGTCCCTATGGCAACGAGATCATCTTCATGATCAAGGGCTCGGCCGTCGTCGCGGTTGTCACGGTGCTCGACCTGATGGGCCAGACCCGCTACGCCTTCTCGCGCACCTTCGACTACCAGACCTATCTGTGGGCGGCGATCTTCTACCTCGCCATCGTCGAAACCCTGCGCCACACCTGGGCCGCGATCGAGGCACGCCTCACCCGTCACCTCAAGCGGTAACCCTCAAGGCTCGGCCGCGTCGCATGCCGCGCGGCCGACGCATCATTAGCACTTCCTTCACCACGTGATGTTTCCATGGTGACAGGGCCCGCGTTGGTCGCGGCCCCGGTCGGTCGCGGAAGCGATGACACCGTCCGCGCCGATCCCATGCCACGGGATACGGACGAACGGACATGAACAGCGAAATGGAACTGATGCTCAAGGGTTACGGGCTAACCACCGCCCAGATCATCTACCGCCTCCCCGATCACCCTTCCCTGCTCCAGACCTATATCTGGCAGCATTACGATCTCGCCCCCGACTTTCCAGAGATGCGCGGCTTCCTGCGCTTCTGGCAGGACAAGATCGAAGGACCGCTGCATTCGGTGACCTACGTGCACAAGAAGATGATCGCGCCGACCGAATGGCGGTCGCTGAAGGGTGAATTCATCCTCCACTGAGGTGGCACACGCCAGAATCGGAGGTCTGCGGCCATACTGCCGAACGAGGCAGCTCCCTTTTCATTGCCAATCCGGACCCGACCCGCTAGACGACCGGCAAAGGCCGCTCGCATGCGGCCGCAAGAACAGGAGGCCCGGATGGCCAAGATCGACGAAGAAGCACTGGCGGAAGCCTATAATCGCGCACTTGCCCTGGAAAAGGCCGGCGACATCGACGCTGCCGTGAAGGCCTATGAAGAGGTGCTGGCGATCGACCCGGACGATCACGGCGGCGCCTCCGTGCGCATTGCCGCCCTCGGTCGCGGCGAAGCGCCACCCAAGGCACCCGACGCCTATGTCGAGACCCTCTTCGACCAGCATGCCGAGGCTTTCGAGGACATTCTCGTCGAACAGCTCGGCTATACCGTGCCGATGATGGTGCGCCAGCGCCTGCAGGCGCTCGGGCTCGGCCCCTTCAAGCGCCTCCTTGACCTCGGCTGTGGCACAGGCCTCACCGGCGGCGCGCTGCGCGACATGGTGGCCGACATGACCGGCATCGACATCTCGGAAAAGATGGTCGAGATCGCCCATGAAAAGGATCTCTACGAGACCCTCTATGTCGCCGAACTCGAGGACTTCCTCGAAGACAATGATGATGAGCCCTTCGACCTCGTCACAGCAACCGATGTTTTGCCGTATCTCGGAGCCCTCGAACCGCTGTTTTTCGGCGCCGCCGAGAACATGTCGGACGGAGGCCTCTTCATCTTCTCTTCCGAAACCATGCCGGAAGAGATCATGGCAGACCGCCCCTTCCTGGTTGGCCCTCATCAGCGCTTCGTTCATGCAGAGACCTATGTCCGCGAGCGTCTGGCCGCCACCGGCTTCGAGATTGTCGAGATCGGAGACATCAACGTGCGCATGCAGGACGGCAACCCGTCACCGGGGCATCTGGTCGTGGCGCGCAAGATCTGACACAAACAACCTTATGATTGCATTATGCAATCTATGAATGCTTATATATCGTAGCCAGCAACCCCTGGAACCTGTAAGATTGCCAACGGGGAACAGGGGGGCTGTGCAATGGAGTCGGGCAATTTAGGAATTTCGCTAATTAACGCTTTCGGCGACCTAGTCACTACGGTAGGCCCGACGAACGGCTACGCCACGCTGGTGGCAGTCTTGACACCACTGGTTTTCGTCTATGCGCGATACGAGATGCGGCTTCGACGCCTGCTGATCATCCGTGACTTCCTGATGTCCTTTCCGTCGACAGCGGGCATCGGCCCGGGCGGCCGGGGAAACGTCAACCCATCCGTAGAATTCGTCCGGTCGAAGTATGTTCAGGATCTGCGGTTGGGTTCCGAGGATCAGAGGAAATTCGACGAATTGTCCCCCGCCGAGCAGATCAACTTCATCATCGAACGGATAGGGTTTGCAGGTTGGAGCGATTTCAGGCTGCTGATCGCCTCTATCGGGATGGTGGTCGTTACCTATTACGGAACGGATGCCCTTTTGAAGGGTATCGGCATGAGCCTTGGCAACTCCACCTGCATCACCGGCGGCAACGGATGCAGCGAGCGGTTTTATCTGATTGCTGGTCTTGCCTTCGCCGGCGCCTACCTCGCAGCCATACGAGGCTTTATGCGCGGCCTCGCGGTCTTCGATCTGTCAGCCTTCACCTTCGTGCGGTACACGGTGGAGACGATCGTCTCGGTGATCTTCATCCTGGCCCTCTACTACGCCATTCCCGATCCGAGCCTCGGCCTGACACTGGCAGGAGCGGCGACGGCACCGGACGCCCAGAACGCGGCCGCAACGAGCATCCCGGAGGTGTCGCGAATCTGGCTCATTCTCGCCCCGGTTCTTGGATATATGCCCGACAGCGCGTCAAAATTTGCCCTGTTGCGCCTCCAGTCGCTGATCTCCTGGGTCAAGATGGACGACGACCGCTTCAACAGGATCACGCGGATCACCCCGCTCGATGCCCTTGACGGCATCGACTACGCGACACGTTTCCGGCTGCAGGAATGCGGCATCTATGACGTCCAGGGGCTCGCCACCTACAACCCGATCATGCTGCACATCGAATCGCCCTACGGCATCTACCAGGCAGTCGACTGGATCGCGCAGGCGCAACTGTGTCATCTCGTTGGACTGGAAAAATTCCTGGTGCTTCGGGAAATGCAGATCCGCACCATCTTCGACCTAGAGCGGGCAATCGATTATAACCAGCTTGGCCGCGTGGATCGTGACAGTCCCGAGGAGTTCGACCTGCTGCTCGCGGGCATACTCGTCGCCCCTACCCAGAACCTGCGCGACATCTGCCACCTCGGCGGAGTGAGCCTGCTGATGGTCGATGGGGTCAGCGTCAAGGCGGCGCAGAATCCGGATGAATTCTGCCGCTGGTTCCGGGAGAAACTCGGACTGACCCCCTCCGAGATCAAGATCAGGGTTGAACACATGATGGGCTGGATCGCTGACGACCTGCATGTCCGGCGCCTTCGACGCATCTGGCAGGAGATATCCGATTCACTGGGCGAACGCTCAAAACGCCTCGACGGAGAACAGTCGACTGCCTCTGTCGTCGAATGAGACACCTGCAGGCGCGAGGAGATTGGACACGACCTTTTCCGATCGCCGTCCTTGCTTTATGCCTTTCCGCTCGTTCGTGGAAAATGGCAGAGGCAGGACATATGGCAAAGGTCGCATTCATCGGATTGGGCGTGATGGGGTTTCCCATGGCCGGTCACCTGAGGGTCAAGGGTGGCCATGAGGTCAAAGTCTATAACCGCACGACCGCCAAGGCTGAAGACTGGGTCGCGAAGTTCGGCGGCAGCTATGGCCTTACACCGGCAGAGGCTGCCGAGGACGCCGATTTCGTCTTCACCTGCGTCGGCAATGACGATGACCTGCGCTCGGTCACAGTAGGCGAAAACGGTGTCATCGCCGCGATGAAAGCGGGCGCCATCCTGATCGACAATACGACTGCGTCAGCCGAAGTCGCCCGCGAACTCGCCGATGCGACGGCGGCCAAGGGCTGCGGCTTCATCGACGCCCCCGTCTCAGGCGGTCAGGCAGGCGCGGAAAATGGCGTACTCACCGTCATGTGCGGCGGCGAACCCGAGACCTTCGACAAGGCACGGCCGGTGATCGATGCCTATGCCCGCATGGTTGGCCTCATGGGTCCGGCGGGTGCCGGCCAACTGACCAAGATGGTCAACCAGATCTGCATCGCCGGCCTTGTCCAAGGCTTGGCGGAAGGTGTGCATTTCGGCAAGAAGGCCGGCCTCGACATCGAGAAGGTCATCGAGGTGATCTCGAAGGGGGCCGCCGGCTCCTGGCAGATGGAAAACCGCCACAAGACCATGAACCAGGGCAAATACGACTTCGGCTTCGCCGTCGACTGGATGCGCAAGGACCTCGACATCGTGCTCACCGAAGCACGCCGCAACGGCGCCAATCTGCCCGTAACGGCCCTGGTCGATCAGTTCTATGGCGAGGTGCAGAAGCTCGGCGGCCATCGCTGGGACACGTCGTCCTTGCTGGCCCGCCTGGAAAAATGAGAAGCGGAGGGAGCGCAGCTGCGCCCCTCAGTCTTCCTGGGACTTCTGGTTATCGATCATCATGTAGTCGAGCGGCAGCTCGGTCGTGTACTTGATCTGCTCCATGGCAAAGGCCGAGGAGACGTCGCGGATCTCGATCTTGGCGATCATCCGCTTATAGAAGGCGTCATAGGCTGCGATATCGGGCACGACGACCCGCAGCAGATAGTCGACATCGCCGCTCATCCGATAGAATTCGACCACTTCCGGAAATTCCGACACCACTTCCGAAAAGCGCTTCAGCCATTCGATCGAGTGGCTGGAGGTTCGGATCGAGACGAAGACGGTCACCTTCGTATTGACCTTGGCCGGATCAAGCAGCGCCACACGGCGACGGATGACCCCGTCCTCCTCCATCTTCTGAATACGGCGCCAACAGGGCGTAGTGGAGAGGCCAACCTTCTTCGCGAGATCCGCCACGGCCAGTGTCGAATCTTCCTGGAGGATGCGGAGAATTTTGCGGTCGAGGCGATCCATGACAAGTCCTGTAAAACTGATTTTCCTTGATATAGCGGATTTGTTAAAAATTATGGAAAATCATTTCAGCCTATCAACAGCGAAACTTCCCGCCGCAGGACAGGAAGCACCTCTGCCTCGAACCACGGGTGACGCTTGAGCCAGCCGGTGTTGCGCCAGCTGGGATGCGGAAGCGGCAGCATGCGCGGCCCCGGACGGCTCGAGAGAAGAACGTCCCGCCACTGCGCTACCGTCTCGGTCATCGTCTTGCGCCTGACGGGACCAAGGTGCCAAGCCTGGGCATACTGCCCGATCGCCAGGATGAGCTCCACCTGGGGCATCGCATCCATCACGGCCTGGCGCCAGCGTGGCGAGCACTCCCGCCGCGGCGGCAGATCGTGGCCATTTTCGTCATAGCCGGGGAAGCAAAAGCCCATCGGGGCGATGGCGAAGCGTGAGCGATCATAGAAGATCTCACGATCGACGCCCAGCCATTGGCGCAACCGGTCACCCGATACATCATTGAACGGAACGCCGGTCTCATGCACCCTGAGCCCGGGCGCCTGACCCGCGATTAACACCCGGGCCGTCGCCGAGAGATAGGCAACTGGCCGAGGTTCATGCGCCATGCGCCGCTCCAACCCACCCGCCGGACAGTCGCGACAGATCCGGCAGCGGGCGATCGCATCAGACAAGGCATCGATCGTCGACGGCAGATCAGCGCGTGGCATCGATGGCGGCGCGGGGCCCTCAGCAGCCATTCTCTCTCATTCCTCAAACCACTTCGAAATCCATCGGGGCAGCAAGGTCTGGACCCAGCTCGCGAGTTCCGCTTCCTCGACCTGCCTTTGACGACGCCAGTCGGAGGGACGCTCAAACGCCCCGCCCCAGATCCCCTCGCCCCGCCGCCGGGCCTCTGCCTCGGCGGCGATATATCGCCCGTCGGCAACAGCCACACCCGAAGCAACCAGAAGCGCCCCCAGATCATCCTGACCACGCCTGCAGATTACCAGCAGTCGGTGATATCGATCTCGATGCGCTCCGCTACACTCCCATCCACCTCTCGACACCAGGCCCCAAAGCGTCCGTTGCGCTTCTTCCCCACAGGCATAGGTTACCCCATCCGCCGTCTGGCAGCCCTGCCCCAGTTCAGGTGCATCGAGACCGTCGATGCGGAGCCGCTCGCCATCAGCGCCCAGCGTATCCCCGTCGATCACCCAAAACGGCCCACGAAACCGCTGCGCCTGCTCGTTTTCGAGTTTGGCGACAATCAGCAGCGCCAGCGACACCATGGCGAGACCGACCGCCAGATCGCGCAGACGCCGCAGCCTCTTGGTCACATTCCCACCCACTTCGCCAATGAATCCTTTTCACACATGGCAAACAAATCCTTCCCCGACAGGATCTTCTTAAGAATTGGCCGCTAGGGTTCACCAAGGCGCGGAAGACTGCAACGCAATGAGTGATGGCGTAGACACATCGGCGGACAAGAATGTTTTGGACCTGACGCGAGGCCATCGCAACAGGGCTACAACGCGTGCCGTACGCGCCACCCGTGAACGCCTGCAATCCGGACAGGGCAGCTCTCCAGCCTTCGACGTGGAAATTCTCGGCATGCATGTGGCCGCCTCCCTTCAGGGTGCAGCGGTAATCCCTGTCATCATCCTGCTGATCGCCGGCTCTGGTGCCTATTTCACGTCGCAACCGCACTTCCTGATCTGGGGCCTTTTCGCGCTCACAATGCATGCAATCGGCATCATCGTCGTCAAGCGGGCCTCCCGCAGCGAGATCACGCCGGAGAACCAGGGCAACTGGCGCCGCATCCTGCTGCTGTCGCAGGTCGCCATGGGAACCTCCTGGGCGATCTTCGCGCTGCAGGATTGCTCCACCTGCAATCCGACCTCCTTCATCTTCTACAAGGGCGCAGTCCTCCTTGTCGCCCTCTCGATCACTGCGATGGCCAGCATGCTGTTGCGCCAGGCTGTACTCTTCAGCTTCCTGCCGACTGTTGTTGCGCTCACCTATGTCGCCACGGTCAGCCGCGACATGTTAGACCTCGGCCTTACCGCCGTCTTCACCACCGCCCTCATCTTCTTCATCTATATCACCAGCCGTCTGCATCAGGCCAATCTGAAACTGCTCTCCTTCCAGACCGAGAAGGACGACCTGATTGCCGAGCTGGAGGTGGCAAAGTCTCTGTCCGACGAAGCCCGCCGCCGCGCTGAAGAAGCCAACATGGCAAAATCGCGCTTCCTCGCCTCCATGTCACATGAATTGCGCACGCCGCTCAACGCAATCCTCGGCTTTTCCGAGGTGATGGCGACCGAGGTCCTGGGGCCGCTCAACAACCCGCTCTACAAGGAATATGCAGGGGACATCCACCGCTCGGGAACCCATCTCCTGGAACTGATCAACGAGATCCTCGACCTGTCGCGGATCGAGGCCGGAAAGTACGAACTGAGCGAGGAGAGCGTCTCCCTGCTCGAGTTGACCGAGGACTGCATCGGCATGATCCAGCTGCGCGCAAAGTCGAAGAGCATCCGGATCGAGGAACAGTTCGAACGCAACCTCCCCTCGCTCTGGGCAGACGAAAAGGCGTTGCGTCAGGTGATCCTGAACCTCCTGTCAAACGCCGTGAAATTCACCCCTCAGGGTGGCGAGATCATGGTCAAGGCTGGCTGGACCGCCGGCGGCGGACAATACATCTCCATCCGGGACAACGGCCCCGGCATCCCCGAAAATGAGATCCCGGTTGTGCTCTCGGCCTTCGGCCAGGGCTCAATTGCCATCAAGAGCGCCGAGCAGGGCACCGGCCTCGGCCTGCCGATCGTTCAGGCGATCCTTGCCAAGCATGGCGGTGAGTTCAAGCTCAAGTCAAAGCTGCGCGAAGGCACGGAGGTCATCGCCATCCTGCCGTCGACCCGGGTCCTCGAAAGCCTGCCGGCCGTAACCGAAGCAAAAGCCGTCGAGCCCCGTCGTCGCCAGTTTGCCTGATCAATCAGCCGAAGAAGACCCTGCTGATCACGACATAGGCGCTGAAGACGCCGTTGGCGATGATCAGACAAAAGACCGCGAAGGATCCGAGATCCTTGGCATTGCGGCCGACCGTGGAAATCTCCGGCGAGATTCGATCCACCAGCTCCTCGATAGCCGTATTCAACGCCTCGACGCAGAACATGAGCAGCATGAGCACGATGAAGCCCATGAACTCGAACAGGCTGGCACCGACAAGCGCAAAGATCACCAGACCGGCGCAAAAGGCCAGGAGTTCATGCCGGAAGGCCGCCTCCTGTATGAGCCGCCGAAACCCCTGCGCCGAATACTGTCCGGCGGCGAATAGGTGGGCGATGCCCGTCTTCTTCTGGATTGCTGCGGATGCCAGTTTCTCGGCCGGCGTCGCCTTGTGGTTACGATCAGTCATGCGACTTGTTGGATACCCCAGCCTGTTCGAAGGTGGCCATGCCGGAATGGCAGGCCGCCGCAGCCTTGACGATGCCGGCCGCGAGTGCAGCACCGGTTCCTTCCCCGAGGCGCATGCCGAGAGCCAGAAGCGGCGTCTTGCCGAGCCTCTCGATAGCCCGCAGATGGCCCGGCTCACCCGAAACGTGACCGATCAGGCAGTGGTCGAGCGCGGACGGATTGGCTGCCTTGAGGATCGAAGCCGCAGCCGTGGCCACATAACCGTCAATCAATACCGGGATCTTTTCCATACGCGCGGCAAGGATGGCACCGGCCATCGCGGCAATCTCGCGCCCACCGAGACGGCGCAGCACTTCGAGCGGGTCGGAAAGATGTTCCTGGTGGAACGCCACGGCCTGCTTCACCGCCGCCACCTTGCGCGCCAGCACTTCACCCTCGGAGCCGGTACCAGGCCCCACCCAGTCTTCCGCCTCACCGCCATAAAGCGCCAGATTGATCGCCGCAGCGATCGTGGTGTTGCCGATCCCCATTTCGCCAATGCACAAAAGATCCGTTCCGCCGGCAATCGCCTCCATGCCGAAGGCCATGGTCGCCGCGCAGTCGCGCTCCGAGAGCGCTGGCTCGCAGGTGATATCGCCGGTCGGATAGTCGAGCGCCAGGTCGAAGATCTTGAGCCCAAGGTCATGGGTGACGCAGATCTGATTGATGGCCGCACCGCCGGCCGCAAAGTTCTCGACCATCTGCTGGGTCACCGACGGCGGGAACGGCGTGATGCCATGCTTGGTCACCCCGTGATTGCCGGCGAAGATCGCGACAAGCGGACGGTTCACCGCCGGCGCACGGCCGCTCCAGGCGGCGAGCCACATGGCGATTTCCTCAAGCCGACCCAGCGCCCCGGGCGGCTTCGTCAATTGCCTGTCACGATCGCGGGCAGCCACCAGCGCTGCACTATTGGGGCCCGGCAGATCGCGCAGCAGGGCGCGGAAGTCGTCGAATGGCAGGCCGGTGACGGTCATCAATGGGGCTTCCTTGTATTCTTCCAGCAAATCAGGCTTTGTGGCCTCTCTCATAAAGACCGGACCCTTGCCGCTCAACTCAAAAAACGACGCAGGCGGTCGAGGACGAAACGGAAGAGGACCATGCAAGTCGTGCAGAACCTTGTCGAGGATACGGCGCGCGCAATTTCCTTCCTGAGCCGCCTGCCGGTGGCGGATCGTTTTTTCGCCGGCCATGACGGCAGCCTCCGCCGCACGGTGGCCGCCTTCCCCCTGGCCGGCTTCGTCATCGCATTGCCCGCGGCCCTGATCCTGGTCATCCTGTCCGTCTCCGGAGCCGATCCTGTCCTCGTCGCGCTCATCGTGATCACGCTGCAGATCATGTTGACGGGTGCGCTCCACGAGGATGGTCTGTCGGATACAGCAGATGGACTGGGCGGGGGCCGCAGCCGCGAAAAGGCTCTGGCGATCATGAAGGACAGCCGCATCGGGACCTATGGGGCGCTCGCCCTGATCCTGACGGTTGCGATCCGCGTGGCGACGGTAGCGATCCTGATAGGGGAAATGCCACCGCTGGCAGCCGGGCTGAGCTGGTTGGCAGCGGCAGTGTTGAGCAGGACGCTGATGGTCTGGCACTGGTCATCCCTGCCTGCCGCGCGTCCCGACGGAGTGGCATCGGCCGCCGGCAAGCCAGATCCCGACGCGACGCGAACGGCTTTCACCCTCGGAGCAACGCTCACCGCAGTGCTTTGCCTCTCTGCACTGCCCGTGCATGCGGCACTCCTCGGTGCGGTTTTTGGCACAGGCATCGTGGCAGCCTTCACCACGCATGTCCGCAATCGGCTTGATGGCCATACCGGCGACACGATCGGTGCAAGCCAGCAGCTCTGTGAGATCGCTTTCCTCTTGACCCTTGCCATCATAGTTTAGGAACCCGATATAGGAGCGAAACCAAAGGGCTCGCAATGGAATCCCCCTGCATCCTCATCTGTTCGATCGATGACAAGACCGGCTATTGTTTCGGCTGCGGACGCACCCGCGACGAGATCGGCCTCTGGACGACCTATACCAGCCTGGAGCGGCGGACCATCATGGCCGACCTGCCGGCACGTCTCGAAAACGTCGAACGCAAGCCTCGGCGCGAGACCCGCCGGACACGCATGGTGCGAGAGCGTGAGGGCGGCTGATGCGCTTCATCGTCGGCCTCCTGATTCTCGCCATCGGCCTCGCCATACTCGTGGTCAACCATGACACCGGCCAGAGCTTCGGGATCGACAATGACGATTTCGGCCGACTGGTCGTTGCGCTGCCCATCCTGCTGATGATCTCGGCCGGGATCGTGCTCGGTCGCCGTTCCTTCGGCCAGGGACTGCGGCGGATGGCCATCTGGGTTCTCATTGCCCTCGCCCTGGTCACTGGCTACCTCTATCGCGGAGACTTCCGCAGCGTCGGCGAACGTCTCGTGGCGGGCCTGATGCCTGGCCGCGCCGTCACTGTCACCACGCAGGACGGCCAGGCGGAAGTCATCCTCCACAAGGTTCTGGGCGGCCACTTCGAGACCTCCGTCGATATCGGCCCAGTCTCGGTCCCGGTATTGATCGACACCGGGGCGAGCTCCGTCGCGCTGCGTTTCGAAGATGCCGTGCGCATCGGCATCGATCCTGCGGACCTGCGCTTCACTCGCACCGTGCTGACAGCCAATGGCCGGGCGTCCGCCGCACCCTTGCGCATCCCGGAACTACGCCTCGGCCCAATCGTGCGGACGGACATTGAAGCCGTGGTGCTCGAAGAGGGGCGCCTTGACCAGAGCCTGCTCGGCATGAGCTTCCTCTCGACGCTGAGCTCGCTGCAGATGCAGACGGACGAGCTGCGCCTGCGCGACTGAACCACGTCGCTTCAGGGTCTAAGCTTGTAGCCGGTCTTGAAGATGAAGCCGAGGAAACCGAGGCAGGCGGCCAGGAAGATCCCGATCATCCCGACACTGATCAGGGGATGCACGTCGGAGACCTCGAAGAAGCTCCATCGGAAACCGCTCACCAGATAGAGAACCGGATTGAGATGGCTGACCGCCTGCCAGAACGGCGGCAGCATGTCGATCGAGTAGAAGGTGCCCCCGAGGAAGGTCAGCGGCGGCACGACCAGCGACGGCACGAGGCTCAACTGCTCGAAATTCTTCGCCAGAATCCCGATGATGAAACCCGCAAGGCTGAAAGTGACCGATGTCAGAACCATGAAGAAGAGCATCAGCACGGGGTGGGCGATCTGCAGGTCGACGAAAAACATGGCGGTGACCAGGATGATGAGCCCGATCATCATGCCTTTTGTCGCTGCAGCTCCGACATAGCCGATCAGGATCTCCGTCATAGCGACGGGCGCCGAGAGGATTTCGTAGATGGTCCCCGTGAATTTCGGGAAATAGATGCCCGCCGAGCCGTTCGAGATACATTGGGTAATCAGGGCGAGCATGATGAGACCCGGCGTGATGAACGCGCCATAGGACACGCCGCCAATCTCCTCCATCCGCGAACCGACAGCCGCCCCGAAGACGATGAAGTAGAGTGCCGTCGACAGGACCGGCGAGATGACGCTCTGCAGCAGCGTCCGTCGCATCCGCGCCATCTCGTAGACATAGATGGACTTGATCGCTTCGATGTTCATGCGGCTTCTCCGATCAGCGAGACGAAGATGTCTTCGAGCGAGGTCTGGCGTGTCGACACGTCGTCGAAGCGAAGGCCTGCGGCATTCAGTGCCTGCAGCAGACCGGCAATCTGCCCGTTGCCGCTCCCCAGTTCATAATCGTAGACGAGTTGCCCGCCACCTTCCCCAAGCGAAAGCGAAAAGCCAGCAAGGCTCGCCGGGATAGCCTCGATGCGCTCAAGCAATTCGATCGTCATCTGCTTGCGACCGAGCTTGCGCATCAGGGCGCTCTTTTCCTCGACCAGCAGAAGCTTGCCCCGGTTGATGACGCCGACACGATCGGCGATCCCCTGCGCTTCCTCGATATAGTGTGTGGTGAGGATGATCGTGACACCCGTGCGCCGCAGTCGCTCCACGAGTTGCCACATGTCCTTGCGCAAGGCGACGTCCACACCCGCCGTCGGTTCGTCGAGAAACAGGATGCGCGGCTCGTGCGACAGCGCCTTGGCAATCAGCACCCGCCGCTTCATGCCGCCCGACAATTCCCGCAGCGCATTGTTGCGCTTCTCGTAGAGGCTGAGATCCTTGAGGATCTGCTCGATATAGGCCGGGTCGGGCTTCTTCCCGTGCAAGCCGCGGGAGAAGCTCACCGTGTTGAACACGGTTTCAAACATGTCCGTGGTCAGTTCCTGCGGCACAAGGCCGATATCCGCCCGCGTCTTGCGGAAATCGCGAACCACATCGTGACCGGACACGGTCACCTGACCGCCACTCGGATTGGTCATGCCGCAGATGATCGAAATCAGCGTCGTCTTGCCCGCACCATTGGGACCGAGCAGCGCGAGAATTTCGCCCTCTTCGATATCGAAGCTGACATTGTCGAGTGCCTTGAACCCGTTGCCATAGGTCTTTGACAGAGATTTGATCGAGATGATGGGAGCCATGAGGACACTCTGGATTGTCGGGAGGTCACAGGGATATAGGGACCCGCCACTGGCGGGACCAGAGCGCAGGATGCGCGATATCAGGACAGCATCGTTTCCGAATAGACGCGGTTCCGACCGTAGCTTTTCGCCAGGTAGAGCAACTGGTCAGCGGCGGCGAGATAATTGCTGAAGCTCTCGCGGCCGGCGATCTCCGCGAGGCCGATGGAGATCGTCACGTTGATGTCCCGGTCATCGAACGCGACACGCAGCGATGCAATCTCGGCCCGCAGCGTTTCGCAAAGCTGCGCACCCTCCGCGATATCGACGCCCAGCATCAGCACGCTGAATTCCTCGCCGCCCAGCCGTGCCAGAAGATGGCCACTGCCATCGAGCCTGCGTGCCAGCTTTGCACCCACGGCCTGCAGAACCCGGTCGCCGATCTCATGGCCATAGGTATCGTTGAGCTTCTTGAAATGATCGATGTCCAGCATCGCAATGCAGCAGGATTCATTGCGTTCCAGGCGGCCAGCAACTTCCGCAGGCCCCTCGTCGAAGAAGTATCGCCGGTTCGGCAGCCCCGTCAGGTAGTCGCTGAAGGCGGCCACCCGCAACTGACGCAGTTGTGCAAGCGTCTCGATGTTGTGCTGGATCCGGCACTGCAATTCTTCGATCACATAGGGGCGATAAACGAAGTCGTTTGCACCCGCCTTCAGGAAGCTGGCTGACAGGAGGCGGTCGGCCGAAGAAGAAATACCAATGATGCGCAACCGATCGCTGCGGTGCTCCCGCCGAATGCGGCGTGTCAGCTCATAGCCGTCCATGTCCGGCATGTGATAATCGGTGACAACAAGCTCTATATGCGGTTGCCGTGTCAGGATACCGAGGGCCTGGTGGCCGGTCGATGCTTCGTAGACTTGAAACTTCTGCACCCGGAGAAGATCCCCGAGCATGGTTCTGGCCGAAGGCACATCGTCGACCACAAGCACGCCGACGTCACGATTCCCCAGAAGGCGCACGACGGAGGAGACCACCAGATCAATGGCCCCTTCGTTGTTCTTGACGTGATAGTCCGCGACGCCTTTCTGCAGCAAGCGGTCACGCAGGTCGCGGTTGAAGTCCGCCGTGAACACGATGGCCGGAATGCCTTCGGCGATCACCGCGTCCAGGACCTCTCCGTCGGCAGCACCCGGCAGGTTCAGATCGACAACAGCGACATCGAACGTCTCCTTGCCGCGCATGACTTCGTGAAAGACATCCGCAGACGCACACTGAGTGACCTTGCAGAAGTAATCGCTTTCGAGCCGGTGGCGCATGACCGAGGACACCGACCGCGAGTCCTCGATGATCAGGATGCGTCCCTGCTCCGCACGGCTGCGACCCGTCGATGGTTCCCGCGCCAAAATCTGCTCTGAAAAATACATGAACTACCTGCTGCCTAGAGGAGAACGCCCGGCGAGCGGTCTCCTCTCAATGGCAGGACTTTATCGACGTTGGTTATATCTCGCACCTATTTTTTGCGCGCTTGTGCAGCTTTGATTTGAACCAGCGTGTCGAGGTTCTGGTTGACGCGGCAGTAGAATTCTTCGTCGATGAAGGGCCGCAGCATGAAATCGTTGCCGCCCACCTTGAGGAAGCGTGCCGACAGCAGCCGGTTGGTCGAAGACGAAACACCGATGATCCTGAGTTCATGCGACCCTCGCACCGAACGGATACGCCGGGTCAGTTCGAAACCGTCGATGTCCGGCATGTTGTAGTCGGTGACCACCAGCGCGATGTCCGCATTGGCTTTCAGGAGTTCGATCGCCTTTGCGCCACTTTCCGCAAGGCTCACACGGAAGTTGTAGCGTCGCAGGCGGCTCGACAACAGCGCACGGGCCGTCGGGCTGTCGTCAACGATCAGCACGTGGTGGCGATGATTGGTGAGGAAGCGGTAGACGGACTCCGCCAGCATTTCGACCGCGAAGATGTTGTCTTTCAGGATGTAGTCCACGACATCCTTGGACAGCAGCTTCTCGCGCGTCTCATCGTGGAATGTCCCGGTGAAGACGATGGTCGGGATGTTGCAGTCCATCAGGTATTCGAGGGCTTCGCCGTTTTCGGCGCCCGGCAGATTGATGTTTGAAATCGCAAGAACGACCGGCTCCTGCGATAGCTCGTTGGCCATCTGCAGGTCTTCGAACGTGCGGCAGATCTCCACATCCACGCCCATCAGCTCCTTCAGGCGCTGACCGATCATCTGCGTGAAGACGTTGGAGTCTTCCCCGAGGATGATCCGAATATCGGGAAAGGTTTCTCCCGAATATTGCATTCCAGAAACGCTGAGAACAGCCATGGCTCGCCTTTGTGTGTCTTGTCCAGTAGCAAGACATCTATCAAAAGGCATTTGCGGAACCGTTAACTGAGGCCTGCACCAGCACGCCCGCCGTCACCATAGTTAAGCATTTAGGAATATCGCGACATTGACATTCGCACTTGTGGCCGGCGCATCACTTGATGGTAGCGGTGCCGTCCTTGATCTCGACACTTTCGCCACCGGCCAGACCGATCCGGTCACCATTCGGCAGCGTCAGGAAGCAGCCGGAGGTGCAGATGACGTCGGAACCGCCGGCGTCCAGAGCCAGTTCGGTCCTGTTACCGTCCTCGACCACCACGAGCACCACAGCAGAGGGTCCGACATTGTGAATTGAGGCTGCCTGCCCCGGTCCGGCGACCAGCACGCCTCCGATCACGAAAAACAGTTGTCTGTATGACTGCTTCATGCCGACAGCGGAGCAAAAGGCTCCGTCCTCTCAAATGCGGTCGGTACGGATCCGATCGCTCCTGCCCCTCTTGTGCCGCATTCCGCCTGAATGGCGGCTGAATGTGACGTTCATGGCAGGAGTTTGTCATCATCGGGCGCCTGTGACAATTCCTCCGGCTCCGGGCGCGGGTTGTTACCCGGCGTCCCCCTCCGTCGCACCAAGACCTGACGGTCGTGCTCCTGGAGATGCAGCATGACGTCCTGATGCGGATAAGGCATGACGATCCCTCGGGCCCGGAACCGGCGGAGGATCTCGATGCGCACCTGATTGCGCACGGCCAGGCCCTCCCCCATGTCCGCCAGGTGAAAACGCAGCTCGAAATCGAGTGACGAGGCCCCAAAGCGCAGAAACTCGACATGCGGCTCCGGATTGCGCAAGACGTCAGGTCTTTCGTTGACGACCTCCAGCAAAACCTCGATCACCTCCTCCGGATCCACGTCATAGGCGACACTTACCGGCACCTCGGAGCGCTGGACGCGATTGCGGTGTGTCCAGTTGCCGAGCGGCGAATTGATCAACTCGGAGTTCGGCACGATGATTGACTGCCGCCGGAAGGTCTCGATTTCCGTGGCACGGACCGAGATCCGCTTGACGATACCTTCGTTCGCGCCGGTGATCACATGGTCACCGACCTTGAAGGGGCGCTCGACAAGGAGAATGAGACCGGAGACAAAATTCGAGACGATGTTCTGCAGACCGAAACCGATCCCGAGCGAAAGAGCACCAGCCACCAGCGCCAGACTCGAAAGATCGATGCCGGCGGCCGAAATGCCGATGATACCGGCAATGCCGGTGCCCAGATAACCGACGCCGGTCTTGACCGAATTGCGGACACCGCCATCGACATGCGATCGCGCCATGACATTGCCGTCCAGCCATTTCTGGAACCAGCGTGTCACGACCAGGCCAGCGACAAACAGCAGGACGCCGCCAAGGATGCCGAAGATTGAGATCCGGATCGTACCGATGTTGATTTCGGTAAACAGGTTAAAGAGCCACAGCTGAAGATCCCTCGGCTGGAACCCCCAGGACATGAGGATCAATGGCACGCCAGTCACAAGGGCGAAGGCATAGATGAACAGGCCGGCAGCGATGCCGCTCTGGTCGAGGCCGACGGCACCGAGGTGAAAACGCCGTCCCACGAACCGACCGACCTGTGTTTCACCGAACTGGTTTGGGGCGGAAATCGCCTTGCCGGAGAGAATGCCGATATACATCGTCGCGAGAACGGCGCCGGTCACCACGATCTGGGTCGCCAGGAAACGAGCGAGACCGACATAACCGATGGCTCCGGCCACGATCAGCAGTGCACCGATAATCCGGAACGACAGCGATACGGCACGCGGCCAGTAACGACCGCGCGCTGCCGGATCACCGCTTTCGGAAAGCACCGGTCGCAGAAAGGACACCGAAAAGATCAGCAGGCCAACGATCACCGATGAGCTGAGACTCTTCATGACCGTAAGCACAACGGGTGAGCTGTAGGTCTCGCTGATCACGGCGGCCACATAATCGACGCCGTTGACCAGCGCCATCAGGTAGATCGCAATGCCGACGTCACGCGCCCCCTTATTGGACAGCTTCACCAACCGCCAGTTTGGCGCCTGCGGCGCCAGCACGGCCCGCGAAATCGCGCTGACGAAATAGACAAGCCCGATGAGACTGAAGACAGAGGCGATGATCGGCGCGATATCCGGACGCAGGACGTTGAAGGTATCGAGCAGGAAATAAGTCGACGCAAGGAAGAAGCTGAGCGCCAGTGACGGCAGGATGGTGGACCAGAAGGCCACCGACAGGCGGCTGAGATAGGACGGATCCTCCACCTGGACGTCGCGGCGGTTGAAGCGGCCGAACAGCCGGTATTCGGCGAACAGGATCAGCGAGGCGAGCGAGAGCGACAGAACGATTGCAATCGCCAGCGGCAGCGCCTTGAACTTGATGACGAAGCCGATCCAGCTTGAAATGCTTCGTTGAACGCGCTCGGCATCGGCGGCAAAGGATTGCATCGCCTCTTCCAGCACCTGTCCGTTGATCTGCGTATGCTCGAACAGACGACTGGTGAACAGCCCCCGGCGAATGTCCGAGATGCGATCGGAGAGCGACTTCGCCTCGATCGACAGATCCTCCGCCTGCCCAGTAAGCGCATTCACCTCGGCCCGCGATGCATTGAGCCTGGCCCGTTCCTCCGTCACGCTGGCGCTCTCCGCCGGCTGACCTTCTGCGGGCGGGTCTCCGAGTTCCGCGAGCCTGGCCTGCACACTGTCGAGTTTCGGCCGGAGGCCGACAGAGATCGCCAGCGCCTCGCGAACGAGCGCATCCGCCTTCACCTTGAGTTCGGCAAGGACGCTGTCTTCCTGCAGGTTCTTCTCGACCTGCGTCTTGAGAGCCGCCAATTGCGCGCGCGCAGCCTCGATCCGCGTCTCAGCGGCGACAATCTGCTCGTCGCGGGCCGGCGCAGGTGCCGCCACTGTTGCAGGTGGAGGCGCAGGCACCTGGGACGGCGGGGACACCGGCTCGGCAGGCACAACGGCGGCGCCCGCGCCTCCTTCCGTCGACGGTGCCTGGGCCCACACCCGATCAGACAAGACGGGCTGAGACAGACTGAGTGCCATCAGGACGACAGCGAAATGCGGGCGGATCTGTGAGAATCGGATCAAGGCAGGGTCCAGTAAGTGGAGGAAGTGCCTGAGACCATAGATTCTGTTAAAGGCAAAAGAAAGAAAGACTTAAACAACAAAAGGCCGCCGATCGATATCGACCGGCGGCCTTTTGCAACAGGAACAATCAGGCTGCGGACTGGCGAAGGGCCTCGAAACGCTGAACCTGGTCTTCGATCAGGTTCCGCTCCTTGTCCCGGCGCACGAAGACCTTGAACATCGCACGACCCTCGGCATTCATGAACCAGACCGAACAGGAACGGCGCCCGTGGAAGCCGCGATCGACGAAGGCGATCGAGATGCAACGCTCCTTGCGGATATGGCCACCGATTGGGCTGTCACCATGGATGTTGAACCAGCCATGGCCTTCGCTGCCCTCGGGCAGGCTGCCCTCAACCTCGAGCACGATGTCATCGGTGTGTACGATCATCAGGATGTCGCCCCACGAGGACAGATCCTTCCAGATCGGCTCCCAACGTTCCGCAGGAACGACGATGGCTGCACCTTCTGGCAGGATCCCCAGCACCTCGGCCGGGGTGACATCCGCCTTGGCGGCGATCTGTTCGATGACGCCGTCTGGCTTTTCGGCAAGGGCCGCGATCGCGCGGTCACGGCGAATTGCGTCGGTCTGCGTCAGCGTATCCATCTGGGCCTCACGCAGCTTCGAGTTTCGAGCGCTTGCCCGAACGGTCTTCGTGGATGATTACGTCAAAGCCTTCGAAGTGCGGACCGGACAGATACTGCACCTTGCTCTCGCCGGCGCGGGCATGCGCCGCGCGGAACTGGTCCGACTTGGTCCAGGAGACGAAATCGTCATGGCTCTCCCACACGGTATGGGATGCGTAGAGCGTGTGGTCTTCGGCCTTGGCACCTTTCAGCATGTGGAATTCGACATAGCCCGGCATCTCGGCAAGGCGGGCTTCGCGTGCCTTCCACTGGTTCTCGAAGGCTTCCTCGAAGCCGGGGACGACGCGAAAACGGTTCATGGCAATGTACATCGGACTGGATCCCTCTCTGAAAACGAATGTCTGTCGAGGCCGTGCACTTGGGCGGCTTTCACAAGCTTACCGCGAAAACCGCACGGGTGGAACGACCGCGCTCTGTTGCCTTCCTATTTAAACCTGTGTACCACAGTCAAGTTAAATGTCGGGCCTGCCCCGTACATTGGAATGTCATCATCGGCCACCTGCAGCCAGCGCATACTGGCCGGCAGACGCCCGTATCACAGGTACGAACGAAACCATGCTGTCCCTTGCCTTGTCGCGCCGTCACGCCCTTTCTCTTGCGTCTGTCCTTGCCTTGGGACTGCCTCTGGCCGCCCCCTTCGATGCATCGGCCGACGAGGCCAAACGCATCGTATCGATCGGCGGAACGGTGACGGAGATCATCTATGCGCTGGGCGAAGGGGACCGTATCGTCGCCGTCGACACGACCAGCCTTTATCCGGCGGAAGCAACCTCGAAGCCGAATATCGGCTATGTGCGACAGGTCTCTGCCGAAGGTGTTCTCTCCCAGACCCCGGACCTGATCGTCGCGGAAGGCGGTGCCGGTCCGGTCGATTCGATCAACATTCTCAAGGCGAGCGGCTTGGACTTTGTCAGCATCGCCTCTCCTCCGGAAACCGCCACGATCCCGGACAAGATCCGCGCTGTAGGCCAGGCCGTTGGCAGCGTATACAAAGCCGAGGACCTGGCGAAGTCCGTCGAGGCGAGCCTCAAGGCGATCGAGGACAAGGTGAAGACGACCAGCGGACCGAAGAAGAAGGTCCTCTTCGCGCTGTCACTCGCAAACGGTCGCGTCATGGCGGCCGGAACCGAAAGCTCGGCCGACGCCATGATCCGCCTCGCCGGTGGCGAAAACGCAGTATCGACCGTCTCCGGCTTCAAGCCGCTGACCGATGAGGCGGTTATCGCTGCTGCCCCGGATGTCATCCTCGTGATGAGCGGCGGCGGGCAACATCTGACGGCCGAGCAGGCATTCGCCCTTCCGGCTCTTGCCGCAACTCCGGCAGGCCGAAACAAGGCCTTCCTCACCATGGACGGCCTCTATCTGCTCGGCCTTGGCCCGCGCGCTGCTGCTGCTGCCGCAGATCTGCATGCAATGCTCTATCCGGAGGCCAGCAAGCCGTGAACACGCTCGCCCTGATGTCGACGCTTCGCAGACGCGACGGAGACCGCTCCGGGCTCGGCGTCGCGGTCCTGCTGCTGCTGTCCGTCCTTCTCGCCATTGCCGTGCTGGTCTCGATCGTCGTTGGCCCAACCGGCGTCGGCATGCCGCATCTTATTGCCTACCTGACTGGCAATCACGCGCAGCTCGATCAGCAAAACCTGATCATTCTGGAAGCGGTGCGCCTGCCGCGCACCGCAATGGGCCTGCTGATTGGCGCAGCGTTGGGCGTCTCCGGCGCCATGATGCAAGGCCTCTTCCGCAATCCACTGGCTGATCCCGGCATCGTCGGTGTGACCTCCGGGGCAGCGCTCGCGGCCGTAATTGCCATCGTGCTGGGGCCGACCCTTCTCTTCCCCCTTCAGGCGCTGCTTGGCCAGCAATTCCTGCCGCTGATGGCGTTTCTCGGCGGCCTGGGCAACACCTTCCTGCTGTACGCGATCGCGACGCGCAACGGCCAGACGTCGACGACGGCCCTGATCCTTTCGGGGATCGCGATCGCCGCTATGACGGGCGCCGCAACCGGCCTGCTGATCTTCGTCGCGGACGACCGCGCCCTGCGCGACATCACCTTCTGGTCGCTGGGCTCGTTGAGCGGTGCGACGACCGCCAAGATCCTCGCCATCCTGCCCTTCGTGCTGTTCGTGATGGCGATCATCCCCTTCGTCGCACGCGGACTGGACGCGCTGATCCTGGGCGACGCGGCGGCCTTTCACATGGGGGTCCCGGTGCAGAGACTGAAGCGCCTGACCATTCTCGCGGTCGCCGCCGCCTGTGGCGCAACCGTCGCAGCCGCCGGCTCGATCGGCTTCGTCGGGATCGTCGTGCCACATCTTCTGCGCCTGGCGATTGGTCCGTCGCACCGCTTCCTGCTTCCCGCCTCCGCCATCGGCGGCGCGGCACTCCTCTTGCTCGCCGACACGGTTGCCCGGACGATCGCCGCCCCGGCAGAACTGCCGATCGGCATCATCACCGCGATCCTCGGAGCACCGGTCTTTCTGATGCTGCTCCTCGGCAAGCAGGGCCGTCAGGCCATGGAGGGATTGTGATGATCAGCGCACGGCAGATCACCATACGGCGCGGCGGACGCACGCTGCTCGACGATGTGAGCCTCAATCTGGAGCCTTCCAGGTTTACCGTCGTGATTGGCCCGAACGGCGCCGGAAAATCGACCCTTCTGAAGGTGCTATCCGGCGAGATGCGTCCCGATGGCGGCGACGTCTTCTACCAGGACCGCCGGCTCACGTCCCTCGCCCCTTCCGCTCTTGCGCGTGAGAGGGCGGTGCTGCCGCAATCCAGCGCACTTTCCTTTCCCTTTACCGCGCTGGAGGTGGTGCGCATGGGGGCCATGGCGCATGGCAGCCGAGATCCGAACCTCGCTGCCCGCCAGGCGCTCGCCCGCGTCGGGCTGTCCGGCTTCGAGGGGCGCAGCTATAACGCGCTCTCGGGCGGCGAACAGCAGCGCGTCCAGCTCGCCCGCGTTCTCGCCCAGATGCCCGACCCCGTCATGCAGGGACGCCCGCGGGCGATCTTCCTCGACGAACCAACCGCGAGCCTGGATATCGGCCACCAGATTACTGTTCTGGAACTCGCCCGTGACTTCGCGAGACGGGGCGGCGCAGTGCTGGCGATCCTCCACGACCTGAATCTGGCTGCAGAGTTCGCCGACCATCTGGCGATCCTTCATCACGGGCGCCTGATCCGGGAGGGAAGCCCGAGGGAAACGATCGATGACGCGACGATCGGTCATGTCTACGGAATTTCCGGTGCGGTCGGCCGCCTGCCGAGCGCCGCGATACCTTATGTCCTGCCACAGGCGCGGCTCAGCACGACACGCTGAGCCGGCTATCGATGTTGTCCACAGTTATCCACAGGGCATTGCTGCGAGTTTACCGCGCAAATCCGATACAGATCGTGAACACGGTCGACATCCACCCAAAACAAAGAGTGAACAAAGTCGACCGCTCCGCGGCATTCTGGAGAGATCGACGAAGACGATTTTCATTGCCCGGCTAAGCCAGCATCAGCCACCTACGAAATCTCTCGATGAACGCGGCCGCCAGCATGGCACGCGGCAGCGGATCAAAGCGACCCAAGACGCACATCAGCGCCGCGCCAAGCTTGCACCAAAAAACGTAAACCACTGATTTAAGAGAGAAATGGTGGGTGATGTAGGGCTCGAACCTACGACCCGCTGATTAAGAGTCAGCTGCTCTACCAACTGAGCTAATCACCCGCCTGACACCGTTTCCGGTCTCGTCCGCCCCGTTTCCGGTGGCGTGACCGGGCGTATAAACAGGATATGCGACCTTGTCCAGCGTCGCTGCGAAAAATCTTGGCCCTTTGGTCAAAAAAATTTCAAAAACGAGAAATTTCTCTTTATTTTCAAAGATCCAGCATTCCAGCGGCTAGCCGGACCGCCTGCCCGCCAATCCGAGCGCGGGAAACTTCGCCGTCTTTCACGTCGACATGCAGATGGATGTAGGAGGGACGCCCCATTTCGACGCCCTGTTCGATCATCATCGGATGATGGCCGTCCGGCAGGGCGTCGAAATGGTGGACAGCGCCCGAAAGCGCAGCAACCGCCGCCCCTGTCGCCGGGTCCTCGGCAATCCCCATATCCGGCGAGAACATGCGCGCATGGAACTTTGCGGCGTGATGAACGCCTCCCCGACAATAGACATAGGCGGAGGTGAGCCGCCCTTCGCTCATGGGCGCAACCCGCTCCCAGAACTGCGGATCGAATTCAACGCTCTCGACTGTCGCCAGGTCATGAACCGGCACCAACAGGAAGGGGACACCTGCACTCCAGACCATCGGCAAATGATTTTCGAAGCCTATGGCGGTCGCCTTCACCGCAAGCGCATCGGCAAGCCCCTGGCGGTCCAGGAGATGCTCATGTCGGCTCGATAGGCGCGGCAGGTCAAACTCGGCAAAGCTCGCCTCCCCTGGCCTTACACGCACCGCGCAACGGACGGGGCCGATGGCTTCCTCAAGCACCGAAACCAGATCGATGCTCGCCCCTCCGCCGCCATAGGCACGTTCAGCGAGCGCAATCGCGGTGCCCACGGTCGGATGCCCGGCAAAGGGGAGCTCGCGCCCCGGTGTGAAGATTCGGATGCGTGCGGCATGGGCAGCGTGATCTGCAGGCTGAACGAAGACGGTCTCCGACAGGTTCAACTCGCCGGCAATCGTCTGCATCATCTCATCAGACAGACCGGAACCATCGAAGATGACCGCAAGCGGGTTGCCCGCAAGCTTCCGATCGGTGAACACGTCGTAGATGGCATAATCTCTCGCCACGGGCCGTCTCCATTGATGGTCACGCTCCCAGCCACACTGCCCGAGGCCGCATGGCAAGGCAAGTCAGGGCCCTTCACCGGCGATCGCTGAAAAACCAGGTGAGGATCGGCGCCATGGCAAGCCCGTAGCGATAAGCGGTCAGATCACCGTTGCGGATCACGACGGCTCGCGAGATTTCAGGATCGGCACAGGTCCGGGCAAAGGTATTGATGCGGGCCACGAGCGCATCCGCCGTCTCCGCAAAGGAGAAGAGCCGGACCAGGGCAAGGCGCTTCGGTCGGTAGCTGGCATACAAAACAGGATCGGCGAACGCCTCGTTGAGATCGAGACCCGTCTCCTCAAGCACCTCACGCCGCATGTTGCCCTCGATGTCACAGGCACCGTCCGAGACATCGGAGAGATCAAGCGAACCAGCGGCGAAATAGACCTGACCGGGATTGGCCGTATGCGGCGCCATTTCCACTGCAATCAGTGCCCCGTCCGAGGAGACGATGACGGGATAGCCAAACAGGTGGCAGGCCCCGGCGAGATCGCGCTGCCTTCGCCACCACAGGAAGGTCGCAAAGCTCGACACATGGCCCTCGGCCCTCAAGTGCCCGTTCCGATAGCGGATCTCGCGCTGCAGAATGGTCTTTCCATTGAACAGCGCTGGATTGGCAGCACTCTCCCGCAGCCAGTTCTCGGCCACCTCGTCAACCCGCGTCAGGTCCAGCGGATGCGGCTCGGGGGAGACCCGCAGCTCGAGGCTGCACACCTCCTGCGGGCTGCCGTCTGCAGGCAGACCTACCTCATCGATCAGCGGCCCGTTCATGGCAGATGCAACGTGATTGCCACCGGGCAGTGGTCGGAGGCCTTGGGCCTGTCCCAGCCGATGCGGGGATAGCGCTCGACCTCCTGCCCTGGCGGAAACGGCGTACGGAAAGGCTGGCCGTTTCGGATCACATCGGGCACGGCATTCGGATTGGCCTCCGCAAGATGCCTTGAGAGCCAGATGTAGTCGAGCTGGCAGAGATGCTGCTCCTGCGGCCCACGCGCATGGAAGAGCGTCCAGCGGTCGAGTACGTCGCGTCTGAGCATCGCATTCTCGGCGAAACCGTCATGCGAGAAGACATCAAGGGCACTCGCAAGCCCCTCCTTCGGGTCAAAGTGATAGCCGTGGCGGCGATCACCGACAACGTCCACCCGTTCCTGGTAGTCGTTCATGTCGCCGCAGATGACGAAGTTGCGCCGCGAGGATTGATCCCGCCCGAAGCGGTTCTCGATGATATGACGCACGGCCTTGGCCTCGGCCTCCCGCACAGGCATGGTCGACGTGCGACCGTCGACGCCGTCACGGCCATTCGTCATCGACTTGAAATGGACCACATACACCGTGAGCGGCCGTCCACCGACCCGCAGGTCCAGTTCGAGGCAGTCACGTTTGAAGATCCGGTCGTCCGGCCCGACATTGGGCCCCAGCCCGGGGTGATAGAGGCCAAGGTCATGGTAGGTGAGCGCTGCGTGGCTTGTGACATCGCGCAACTCGATCGGCTGCCCGTCGCGTGTTTCCTCTCGCATCAGGACAGCGACATCGATACCGCGGCTGTCATTGCCCTCAACGAGGTATTTCTGCCGATATCCGGAGCCGATCATCCTGAACAGATAGCCGTATTCGAAGGCCTTCAAGGCCTCCATGTTGTCGACCTCCTGCAGGCAAAGGATATCGGCGTCGGTGTCGGCGATAGCCAGCGCCGAAAGCTGGCGAGTGTCATCGGTGGATGAAACGATGCGGGCGGCCTCAAGCCGCTGGTAGTCCGCCTCCGACTTGATGTCGAACAGCTTCAGCACCCGGTCGGACTTTAGTTGGTTGCGATAACCCGTGAAATCAAATCGGGCGATCAGGTTCTCGATGTTGAACGTCGCGATGCGAATGGACATGGTCACCCGTAACAAGCAGCCTGGAGGCGGAGGCGTGGCGCTCACTCAATCACGCCCTCTCCGCCTCCACAACCCGAAGCCGGCAGCCTGTCTTGCCTAGCCCGCTCTCTCGTGTCAGGCCGCGCGCTTCAACGCACTGCCCACAAGGCGCCCCAGACGCCGGATCCCTTCCTCGATCATCGTCTCATTGGCGCAGGAATAGGAGAGCCGGATCGTGTTTGCACCGGAGCGATCGGCAAAGAAGGCCTGCCCGGGGACGAAGGCCACCTTCTCCGTTTCAACCGAACGCGCCAGGAGATCAGCCCCGTCCATGCCCTCCGGAAGCGTGACCCAGACAAACATCCCGCCTTCCGGGCGGGTCCACTCTACGCCATCGGGCATGTATTTCTCGAGCGCTGCGAGCATCGCATCGCGCCGTGCGACATAGGCAGTCCTGATTTTCTCGATCTGTGCGGGAAAATGCCTCTCGGCCACCTCAGCCACGACCATCTGGTTGATCGTGGACGAATGCAGATCGGCCGCCTGCTTCATCAGCACGAGCTTGCGGATCACGGGTCTGGCCGCCACGACATAACCGACGCGAAGACCTGGAGCGAGTGTCTTGGAGAAGCTGCCGCAATAGATCGTCCGGCAGGCGTCGATGCCGCCGCTGCGGGCGATGTCGAGCGCAAGGATCGGCAGGATGGCCTCCCCATCGTAGCGCAGATGCTGGTAGGCCGCATCCTCGATGACGGGGATGTCGAGATCGTCAGCCAGGGAGAGGATGCGCTGCCGCTCCTCCAGGCTGACAGTCTGACCCGTCGGATTGGCAAAGTCGGTGGAAAGATAGGCGAATTTGACAGCCCCGCCACTGGCATGCGCATTTGCCCGGTAGCTCGCTGGCGTCCGATTGCCGGTCCCAAGCTGGTCGTAAGTCGGCTCGTATGCGTTGAAGGCCTGCAGCGCACCGAGATAGGTGGGCCAGGTTAAGAGCGCTGTGTCGCCGGTGGATAGGAAGAGCTTTCCGAGATAATCGAGCGCCTGCTGGGAGCCAGACGTGATGAAGATGTTGTCGACTTCGCAGGCAATTCCGAGGCGCCCCATCTCCTCTTTCAGCCACACACGCAACGGCAGATAGCCTTCGGATACCGAATACTGCAGGGCTGCACTCGCCCGGCCATCAGAAAACAGGTCAGCATAGGCCCGGCTGAATTCCGCCTGCGGAAAAAGTGCCGGATCGGGAATACCGCCGGCAAAGGAGATGATCTCCGGCTTGTCGAGCAGTTTCAGCAGTTCACGGATTTCCGAGGCGCGCATGCGCGACGAACGGGTGGCAAAGACGTGGTCCCAGTTGAGCATCGGGGGTTTCCTCGGCATGTCGTTATGTCGGCAGGAGATCACGAAAAAGACGATAGGTCAATAATACTGACCTATCGTCTTTTTGACCGTGCAGCGCATTTACCCTCTGCAAACCATAGAGGAGTGGTTTCTGCGACCACTCTAAAATTTAAGAGGAACTCCCCTATAGTTGGAGGGCAAATCCAAAGGATCCGCAAATTGCTGATGCGAAAGCTTACCCTCCCAATGATCGGGGCCGATGACGAAGCAGACCCGCCCTGGGAACATCTCTCGGTTCTCTTCAATGTCCTGCCGCATCTGATTGCGGCCCTGGCGATCTTATGCGCATCCATCCCGCCCTATCTCGCGGGTGAGGTGACGAAAGTTGCCGCAGCCTTGCTGATCGTTGCCCTGCAGGTCGTGATACGCGGCATAGGCGACTACCGCTTTCGACATCGGTCAGCCACCGATCCGCTGCAGCTCTGGCTTGGCCGCTTCACGGTCATCTCATTGCTCTCCGGGATCGCCTGGGGCTGCGCGCTGGCAATCCTGTATACCGGCAGCAGCCCGGACACGCAGGTCATCGTTCTCGCCATAGGCTGCGGAATCCTCCAGTCGAGCGCCGCCCGTGCCTATCTCGCGCCTCGGTCGACGCTGCTGGTGATTCTCCTGGTGATGGCCTTCATCAATGTCGCCGCAATCCGCGAGGGCAACTGGATCATGGTGCCGATCTGCCTGGCCTATGTCGGTTTTCTGGCGACCTACATGGTCCGTCTTATCGCCATGGACGAAAAGCGGATTGCCGCCGAAAGAAAGACCCGTGTCCTCGTGGAGGCCCTTGCCGACAGCAATGAGAAGCTGACACGGGCCAACGAGCAATTGCGCCGCCATGCCAGAACCGATGCGCTGACCGGGCTCGACAACAGGCGAGCCTTCGACGAAGAGTTGCGCCGCCGCATGGGCCTGATGCGTGAAACGGGGCGGCCGATCGCGCTGCTCCTGATTGATGTCGATCACTTCAAGAGCTTCAACGACACCCATGGCCATCAGGCGGGTGACGATTGCCTTCAGGTCCTGGCAGAATTGCTGGCGTCGCGAACCCGGAATGTCGACAGCGTGGCAGCCCGTTATGGCGGCGAAGAGTTTGCCGTCATCCTTCAGGGCGAAGACGCACGACAACCAAAACTCTTCGCGGAAGATCTGCGGACCAGAGTAGCGCAACTCCTCCTTCAGACAGGCGATGGCGGCTCGGCGAGCCTGACCGTCAGCATCGGTGTTGCAGTGGCCGGTCCGGCCGATGATGAGCGCTCCATCGTCGCTCGCGCCGATCGCGGCCTCTACAATGCCAAGACCGCCGGCCGGAACCGCGTCTTCGATGCCGATGCACCAGAACACCTTGCTGACACCGCCTGAAGGGCGGCAGGAAAGACCTGCCAAAGGCAATAAAAAATGGCCGGGAAGGTTCCCCCTCCCGGCCATATTCATCCCGGAAAATGGGATCAGTTGCGGGCCTTGTCGACCAGCTGGTTCTTGGCGATCCACGGCATCATGCCACGCAGCTTGGCGCCGACTTCTTCGATCTGGTGGGCATCGTTCATGCGGCGGATGCCCTTGAAGCGGGCAGCACCGGCACGGTATTCCTGCATCCAGTCCGAGGTGAACTTGCCGGTCTGGATGTCGTGCAGAACGCGCTTCATTTCAGCCTTGGTTTCAGCCGTGATGATGCGCGGACCGGTGACGTATTCGCCCCACTCGGCCGTGTTCGAGATCGAGTAGTTCATGTTGGCGATGCCGCCTTCATAGATCAGGTCGACGATCAGCTTCACTTCGTGCAGGCACTCGAAATAGGCCATTTCAGGCGCGTAGCCGCCTTCGACCAGCGTTTCGAAGCCGGCGCGGATCAGCTCGACCAGACCGCCGCAGAGAACGACCTGTTCGCCGAAGAGGTCGGTTTCGCACTCTTCCTTGAAGGAGGTTTCAATGATGCCCGAACGACCGCCACCAACGCCACAGGCGTAGGAGAGTGCGAGCTCAAGAGCGTTGCCCGAACCGTTCTGATGAATGGCAACGAGGCAGGGAACGCCGCCGCCCTTCTGGTATTCGCCGCGAACCGTGTGGCCCGGGCCCTTCGGTGCGATCATGACGACGTCAACGGTCGACTTCGGCTCGATCAGGCCGAAATGAACGTTGAGGCCATGGGCAAACGCGATGGCGGCACCATCACGGATGTTCGGTGCGATGTCGGCCTTGTAGATGTCGGCCTGCAGCTCGTCCGGGGTCGCCATCATCATCAGGTCGGCCCAGGCGGCAGCTTCGGCAACCGTCATGACCTTGAGGCCGTCAGCCTCTGCCTTCTTGATGGTCGGCGAGCCGGCCTTCAGCGCGATGACGAGGTTCTGGGCACCGCTGTCCTTGAGGTTCAGCGCATGCGCGCGGCCCTGCGAACCGTAGCCGATGATGGCAACCTTCTTAGACTTGATCAGGTTCAAGTCAGCATCACGATCGTAATAGACGCGCATTGTAGTGTCCTTCCCTATGCTTGTCAGTTGTGGTGGATGTTGTTGGTCGGCGAGCCGGAACGGGATGCCCCGTCGAGGCCCGCCAATACGCGGTCGGTGCCGTACAGCGCGAGGAAGGCAGAAACCGCCTTTGCCGCCCGGGCACCGAACTTGTGGGACTGCGGCGCTTCACCGAGCAGCATGCGCACATGCAGATCGCTGACGATGAGGCCGTAAAGGATGCGATAGGCTTCTTCGCCATCGCCGAATCGCAACAGGCCATCGCGCTGGCCGGCGTCGAGCAGTGCTCGCGCCCGGCGGTCGATCTGGCGGCGACCGCGCTCCAGAAGTAGCGTGCCGAGCTTGGAGCCGTCGCGGCTCGACTGGCCAATGGCGAGACGGTTCAGCGCCAGCGAAACATCGCCGGCGAGAACATCCAGCAAGTCGCGCGCGAAGATCTCAAGATGCTCCGTGAGGCTCGCGACCGTCAACCGTTCGCCCGGACGTTCGAAGGTGCGCACCTTGCTCGCCTGGTAGGAGATCATGGCCGAGAGCAGGCCATCGCGATCTCCGAACCACTTGTAGAGACTTTCCTTCGAGCAATTGGCGGCACGCGCCAGGCCAGCCGTTGTCACGGCCTTGTCGCCACCTTCCACGAGCAGACGCAGTGCCTCTGCCAGAACGGCGTTCTGGCGTGGCGTGAATTCCGAGGTCTGGTTGTCGCTGGACATGCGCGCCTCCTGGTACCGTACGGTACGGTTCGCAATTGTTATGTCCTCGTGCAACGGCAAGGTCAAGAACAAAACGCAGAAAAAATCGGCATATGCCTCCGCGGCGCGGCTCAGAAGGAGGCAGTTTCAGCCCTGCCCGGCCCGCATTTCCTCCCCAAAACAGCCCCTCCAGCGATGAAACAGCACTCACAAAAGGGTGATAGAAATAAAAAATTATCGTTATGACTCATAGTTAAATGACGGCAAACTTCCGCCCTAACCCATTGTTTTCATACACCACAAATTTCAAGTGCCAAACAGGATACCGGGTATTTTCACCGAACCAGTCAGTTCGATTGCGCGCAAAGGGCTATTGCATTCCAAATCAGAATGCGCCAAATACATCTCATCGAACCGAGCAGTTCGATTTGCACGGTTCAAAAAAGGTACACGACAATGAAGTTCATCGCAGCAGCACTCCTCACATCCCTCGCAGGCGCTTCGGCCGCTTTCGCGCTGGAGCCAGTCCCGGGCTCCATCACCTATGGCGGTGCGCAGCCAAGGCTCGAACAGGCACCGGCCGGTTCGAACTTCTTCCACACCTTCTATCTCAACGGACACGAAGTCCATGAGATCTACAAGGTGAATGCAGACCGGTCCGTCGCGCTTGTCTCCCGCACAGTCGCAAACGACTGACGCGGGGCACAGGACGGCCCTCCCCCCGTCCTGAAAGACTGACCACAGACAGCAGACCCCCAGACAGCAGACCATAGACAAAACACAGACAAACCACGACCAACAACACAATCATGAGCTGAATACAAAGCGTATCACTCAATCCAGAATAAGGAAACACGATCATGAAGACCATCATCTCTGCCGCCCTCATCGCCCTCGCTGCCGGCACTTCTGCCTTCGCCGCCATCCAGCCGATCCCGGGCTCGCTCACCTATGACAACGCAAACGTCCAGCTCGAAAAGGCACCTGCCGGCTCGACCTTCCTGCACACCTTCGCCAATGGCGACGGCCGTGATGTCCGCGAAGTCTACAAGGTCAATGCCGACAAGTCGGTCACACTCGTGACCCGCTCGGTCTCCAACGCTTCCTAATCGAAGCATCCCAACTCGCGCCTCCCAAGACGCAAAACCCTTCGGCGGCAGGCTCGGTCCCCTCTCCCCCACCCCACTAAGCCGCCGCCACACCCAACGCACACAAGGAACACGATCATGAAGACCATCATCTCTGCCGCCCTCATCGCACTCGCTGCCGGCACGTCTGCCTTCGCCGCCATCCAGCCGATCCCGGGCTCGCTCACCTATGACAACGCAAACGTCCAGCTCGAAAAGGCACCTGCCGGCTCGACCTTCCTGCACACCTTCGCCAATGGCGACGGCCGTGATGTCCGCGAAGTCTACAAGGTCAATGCCGACAAGTCGGTCACACTCGTGACCCGCTCGGTCTCCAACGCTTCCTAATCGAAGCATCCCAACTCGCGCCTCCCAAGACGCAAAACCCTTCGGCGGCAGGCTCGGTCCCCTCTCCCCCACCCCACTGAGCCGCCGCCACACCCAACGCACACAAGGAACACGATCATGAAGACCATCATCTCTGCCGCCCTCATCGCCCTCGCTGCCGGCACTTCTGCCTTCGCCGCCATCCAGCCGATCCCGGGCTCGCTCACCTATGACAACGCAAACGTCCAGCTCGAAAAGGCACCTGCCGGCTCGACCTTCCTGCACACCTTCGCCAATGGCGACGGCCGTGATGTCCGCGAAGTCTACAAGGTCAATGCCGACAAGTCGGTCACACTCGTGACCCGCTCGGTCTCCAACGCCTCCTGATTATCCAAGGGTGCGTGGTGGGCCTCGGGGCTTCGGCCCCGGGGCCTTTTTTTGTTGCCATGAGTGACAACCACTATTCGGCATAGTCGACGGGCACGGCAAAGCCATGCTTCAGGGTCTCCATCGAGATCGAGGCCGAGACATCGAAGAGCTCGACACGTTTGACGAGACGTCGATAGACGACGTCGTAATGCTCGACCCGCGGCAGGACGATCTTGAGAATATAGTCATAGTGACCGGTCAGCCTGTGGGCCTCGACGATCTCGGGAATATCGCTGATAGCCCGCCGGAAGGCCTCGATCCACTCGTCCGCATGGTGTGCAGTCTTGACCAGCGCATAAACCGTGGTCGGCACGCCGGTCTTGTCACGGTCGAGCACTGCGATGCGCCGCGCGATGTAACCGCTGTCCTCAAGCTTCTGGATCCGGCGAGAACAGGCCGAAACCGAAAGCGAGACCCTCTCGGCAATATCCGAAACCGCAATCGATGCATCACGCTGCAGAATGTCGAGAATTTTCCGGTCCCTATCATCAATCACGCCCATGCCTCCCACAATTACAGTCACTGACGCAAAAATTCGGCGCCAAACAACCATATAGCCGAGTTCAGGACGCATCAAGGAGGCGCTCCCGCGGACAAAACGCAAATCACCGGCGCGGTATCTCCGTCATTCTTGGAACATGCAAACCGGGAGACGACAAATGCGAACGATTGGCCTGATTGGCGGAATGAGTTTTGAGAGTTCGGCGGTCTATTACCGCCAGATCAACGAGGCCGTGCGGGCTCGGCTCGGTGGATTGGCCTCCGCTGAAATCATCCTGCACTCGGTCAATTTCCAGGAGATCGTCGACCTCCAGAAGGCCGGTCGATGGGATCAGGCGGCCGAGCGACTTGCCCGAGTGGCAGAAGGGCTCGAACGTGCCGGCGCCGACTGCGTGCTGATCTGCACCAACACCATGCATCTGGTGGCGGACGAAGTCTCAGACCGGCTGGGCCTGCCGCTCATCAACATCATCGATGAAACCGCAAAGACGATCGCCGCAAGCGGCGCCCGCCGTCCTCTGCTGCTCGCAACACGCTACACCATGGAGCACGGCTTCTACGCCGAGCGCATGCGCAGGCACGGCATCGACGTGATGGTTCCGAATGCGGATGGACGCACGGCCACCCATGCCATCATCTTCGACGAACTCTGTGCCGGGCAGGTAAAGGATTGCTCTCGTGAGCGGTTGATGGCGATCATCGAGCAAGCCAGAGCCGACGGCGCCGATAGCGTCATCCTCGGCTGCACCGAGATCTGCCTGATCCTCGACCCGGCAAGCCTCCCACTACCGGGCTTTGATTCCACGACGATCCATGCCGATGCAGCCGTGGATTTCGCGCTGCAGCAGGCGGCGGAGATACGCGCCGCCTGACGCGTCAGACCTTCTGACCGCAGGCGCGGCAGAAACGCCGTACGGTCTCGGTCATTCCAAATTCGAGAGCATCGGCCGTGAGACCATGGCCGATCGAGACTTCTGCGAGATGCGGGATGCGCTTGACCAGCAGCGGCAGGTTGGCGACGGTCAGGTCGTGGCCGGCATTGACGGCAAGCCCTTCCGCTTTCGCCGCATCGGCGGTCAAGCCGAGAAGCTCGACCTGCCGCGCCGCCTCGTCGGGACGATCATAACAACCGCCATAGGGACCGGTATAGAGTTCGACGCGGTCGGCACCGGTCGTCCTGGCCATCGCCATTGCTTCAGGCCGCCCGTCGCCATCGACGAAGAGCGAGACCCGCATGCCTCCGGCTTTCAGCCGTCCGACCACCTGCTTCAGGAATTCCTGATGTTTTTCAACATCCCAACCGTGATCCGACGTCGCCTGGGCTGGATCATCGGGCACGAGCGTCACCTGTTCCGGTTCGATCGCCTCGCAGAGCGCTAGAAAGTCCTCGGTCGGATAACCTTCGATGTTGAACTCCGCAGTCGGAAACTCATCATCGATCAGTGCCCGCAGCACGGGCAGGTCGCTGAACCGGATATGACGTTGGTCGGGCCGCGGATGTACCGTGAGCCCGCTCGCTCCGGCCCGCAGCGCAATCCGGCCGAGATCCGCGACATCGGGCCATGGAAGGTCCCGGCGGTTACGCAGCATGGCGATGGCATTGAGATTGACGGAAAGCTTTGCAGGCATGGCGGCAGGATCCGGCAGGGATGAGAACACGGCCGCATCCATACGGCATAGCGGGTGCGATGGCCAACGAGAATCGCAAATGATCCGATACGCGAAATTGATGGATGGCAATGTCGCGGGCCCCCTAGACTTTGGGGTATTGACCCCACCGCCCCATCAATTAGTCAGATTACCGATTGTGACGGATCGCACAATTCGGCACGGATGAACCCGCGCCAGGTGCACACGCCCGAACGGTTTGGAGTTGGTATGTCGACGGAAGTCAGGATCGAGGGCAGGCAGGTCATGGAAGCCCTGCAGCGGGTGCTGTCCAGTCGGACCTTCGCCCGCTCGGAACGGCTGAGGGCTTTCCTCAAGTTCATCGTCGAGATGGAGCAACTGGGTCTCGCCCATCAGCTGAAGGGCTATACGATCGGTATCGACGTCTTCAGTCGTGGCGAAGGCTTTGACCCCGGTACGGATCCGCTCGTTCGTGTCCAGGCTGGCAAGCTGCGCAAACTCCTCAATCAGTTTTATGCAGGCGAAGGCTGCGGCGAAACCCTGCGGATCCGCATGCCGATCGGCGCTTACGTGCCAGTCTACGAGCGCACGACGCCGGTGCCCTTCCAGGGTGACGAGAGCGACATCGAGTTCCCGGACTCAGGGACGGCCAATGCCGCAGAGAGCGGCTTCCACCACGATCTGAATTCCCTGCCCCGCCTGTTTCTTCGAAATCCGGGAAACCATGACGAAGCCGCACGGATCTTCGTCAACGCCATACGCCTCTGGCGCAGCCGTCTCTGGGCCGTCGCCATCGCCAGCCCCGAAGAACGGCCGATCTACGAAGGCGGCGCGCCACATCCGCTGCATTTTGAGATGCTGGTGGAAAGCGACAGCCAAACCGGTCTTCGGCTACGATTGCGTCACCTGCGCTCCGGCCGCGACATCACGCCCTCTGCCAACCGATGGCCGACATCCGGCGACATCCTCGAACTGGGCGCCATCGCCAACCAGTTTGCCGGCGCCAACCTGACGATCCCCGGCTCGGTCTACCGCTTCTGCCATGAGAATGCCCTGTCGACTGGACAGATGAAGTGCCTCGATGCGACCTATCGCTACACGCTGGAACGCACCGACGCTGCCTATATCAGCGCTCGTCGCTGCCAGCAGCAATGGGCGGGCCTAAGCCAAGGCAGCGAAATCATCACAGAGATACCAAGGCTGATCGCTCAGTCCTGCATGCGGGACTGAGCTCCCTCTTGGCCCCCTCACCTTGGGTGACACTCCGCGTCGAAAATTTATTTTATGTATTTCGAATATACTATACGCTTTCACACAGGCGAAGAATCGAACAGCAACGAATCGGCAGGCAGGAGGAAGCAGCGACAGACCATCGGCTTCGGCAGACGCGTTGATACTGAACATGGAGGGGGACATGTCGAACGGAACACACCATCTGCATCCAGTCACGAGCACATCCGCAAAGAGCACCGAGGAGATTATCTTTCCCGATTTGGTGCTGCTGAAGGACCCCCCAAGGGAACCCGTTGCGATTGCTGAAATGGCCGAGTTTTTCGGGGTGACGCACAGGACTCTGCATTTCTACGAAGAAAAGGGGCTGATCAACGCCCAGCGAATGGGCCTGATGCGCGTCTATGGGCGCAACGAAATCGCCCGCATGGCATTGATCAATGTCTGCCGCGAGGTGGGCATGCCGATCTCCGTCATTCAGGATCTGTTCGACACACTCTCGACGGCGACCTCGAAGATCGAAGCCAATCTCATCCTGGAAGAAGCGCTGCTGGCGCGCCGACGGGAGCTCGCTGCGAACCTGTCTACCGTCCATCGACAGCTTCAGCAGTTGAATGCGCTGCTCGACCATGAAGAGGCCGCCGACAGCCGTATCATGCCCGCACCCCGAGGCCCGGCCCTCACCGACATCGAATCCCGCTGCCTTCAACTGATGGCAGAGGGCTACACACCCATCCGCATTGCGAGGACCCTGGAACTGAAGACCGACGAGGTCGCGGCGATCGAGCGCAACATCGTCGGCAAGCTGGACGCACAGAACCGGTTCCAGGCTGTGGCGAAGGCGGTCTTGCTCGGGATCGTTGCCAACTGAAAAGCCCGCGATCCCGCCAGATTGCCGATCATCAATAGTGGACGGAGTTTAACGGGACAGTCCCAGGCCGAGGCGATAGGAGGCGATCGTGTTCAACGATCGAGGCTTTCCGATGCCGTCTTTGTTATCCCGCTATGCCACGCCTTTCACGACGGGGCTTTTTCTCATCTCCCTTATCTCGGGCATCGCGCTCTTCTTCCATGTTGGCACAACAGCCTTCCGAGAAATGCATGAATGGCTGAGCATGGTGCTGTTCCTTCCTTTCGTCCTGCATGTCTGGAAGAACTGGCGCCCGTTCCTCGCCTATTTCAAGCGCCTGCCGATGGCCCTGTCCCTTGCCATCTGTCTGATCGCCGGCCTTGTCTTCGCCTGGCCGGCCATTACAGGAGACACGAGCAGCGCGAGCAGCAATCCCGCCTTTGCCATGGTCAATATCGTGGCGGCAGCGACCCCGGCAGAGGTGGCGCCGCTGCTCGGCAAATCGAATGCGGACATCGTGACCGCGCTCAAGGAAGCGGGCTTCACAACGGTTGATCCTTCAAAGCCCCTGTCCGAGATTGCGACGGCCTCCGGCAAGGACACGATGGAACTGATGGCCACGCTGACCGCGCTGAAGGCGAAGTGAGCTTTGTCAGGAGCGCTCACCGGACGATGGTGAGCGTCTCCGCCGCGCGAGTAACGGCCGTATAGAGCCAGCGCTCGCGCGTATCCCGGAACGCCCAGCTCTCGTCGAACAGCACAACGTCGTTCCACTGTGAGCCCTGGGCCTTGTGGACCGTGAGCGCATAGCCGTAGTCGAACTCGTCGTAACGCTTGCGCGTCGACCAGGGTATCTCCGTCTCGATATCCGCGAAGGCGTCCTTGAGCAGCTTGATCTTGGCTGCCCCGCGATCCATGTCGTCGTCTTCGGGCTTGATCAGGAGATTGATGCCCGGCTTCACCGTCTCGCGCGACGACGTCATCACCTGCCAGAGCGAGCCGTTCAGCAGGCCCTTCACCTGATCGTTCCTGAGGCACACCAGCTTGTCGCCAGCCTGCGGATAGTCGACGGTAAAACCTTTGAGCTCGCGCAAGCGCATGTTGTAGCGACGCCGCGTCTTGTTGGTTCCGACAAGCACCTGATCCGCCCCGAGCACCAGATCCTGCGTCACCTCGTTCTTCGAGATCACCCGCGCGGTGTCGCCGTAATCGCCATACATGATCTCCTTGCCCTCGCGGATATGCATTGCGAGCTGGATGATCGGGTTGTCGCGCGCCTGGCGATGGATCTCAGTGAGCAGATAGTCAGGCTCCTGGTCGGTGAAAAAGCCGCCGCCGGAGACCGGTGGCAACTGACCGGGATCGCCGAGCACCAGGATCGGTGTTCCGAAGCTCATCAGGTCGCGGCCGAGCGCCTCATCGACCATCGAGCATTCGTCGATGACGATCAGGGCGGCCTTGGCGACCGGGCTCTGGCGGTTGATCGAGAACATCGGCGCAATCGAGGTCTTGCCCGTCTCCTCGTCCTCCACCGCCTCTTCGCCGCGCGGGCGGTAGATCAGCGAGTGAATGGTCTTGGCATTGGAGGCCCCGCGCGAGCGCAAGACCTGCGCCGCCTTGCCAGTGAAGGCGGCAAACAGCACGTCGCCGTCGACATGCTCGGCAAAATGCTTGGCAAGCGTCGTCTTGCCCGTACCCGCATAGCCGAACAGCCGGAAGACAGGGGATTTTCCCTCCTTCAGCCATTTCGAAACGGCCTTGAGGGCCTCGTCTTGCTGGGGCGCGAATTGCATGGCCTAGGTCATGCGCGGATTCGTAGGCCCGATGCAAGGCCAAAGCCGGAAATGTCAGAACAAATCGTGGACATCAGACCCTGAGCGGGTCGTTGGAGAGCTCGATCGGCGCACCATGCGGCGTCGCCTCCGCCGCCCGCTGCCAGCTTTCGCGCAAGGCCTCAACGGTGTCGCGATCGGCCAGCCCCTTGCGCTCCAGAAGTCCCGCCAAGGCCGCGACCCAGGCATCGAAATAGTCGGATCCGTCTGCGGCCCGCTCCGGGCGATGCAATTCGGCGGACAGGCTGTCCGCCCATTCCGCCCAGCTGAACACGCCACGCGCGTTAAGATGCACGGTCATGGCAAAGGCCTGTGCCTGCCACGGCTCGGCAAAAACCGGTGCCCCTTCGGGCGAACGCGGCAGGCCCGGCGATGCCGCGAGATCGGTCACCGTGTCACACACGCTCAAGATAGCTCTCCCAGGCATCGATGGAGACGGTCAGCGTCGGATCGCCCCCCTCGCCCCAGATCTCGTCTCCCGTGAAGACGACCGTATAGACCCATTGCGGGTTTTCACCCCGTCCATGGGCATTATCATCAGGGAAAACAAAGCCGCCCTGCACTGCTTCCACGACACCCATCTTCGCCCGCGCATAACGGGGTAGACGCGTATGGCCCGTCGTATGGAAATTCTTCGTTCGCACACGATCACCCACGCCGAACTTCGGCTCGGTCTCGACGGGACGGTCACAAGGCCCGCCACGGGCCAGCACCCCTTCGACCATCTCGGCCTTCAAGACGCGCTTCGGCGCGCGGCCCTGTTCCAGATGCCGACCCGTTGCCAACTCCTCAGCGGTGGCAAAACCATGCCGCTGAAGCAGCATGTCCACACCCCGGATCCAGACCTCGTAATAGCTTGCTGCCAGATAATTGGCGGGCGGAATATTCTCACGCGCATGCCGGCTTTCGTCGATCGACCAGGCGCCAAAAGCGCCGCAGGAAAGCGTAATGCCGAGCGCCCGCTTTTCCCAGTCGGCATGGAATATGGGCTCGTCCGTCTCCGGTACGACCGGACCGAAGCCCATCTGCCCGCCGAGATCATGCGGCCCGTTCATCGCGAACCCTCCCGAGTAAGCGCCAGACCGGTGCCGATCATCGAATCGCGCGTCGCGAGATCGGCGAGCGCCTCTTCATCGAGCCCGTCCGTTCCAGCGGGACGCAGGGGTACGACGAGATAGCGCAGCTCCGCCGTAGAATCCCACACGCGGATCCGCATCTCCTCCGGCAGGCTTACGCCGAATTCGGCCAACACCCCGCGCGGATCAATCACTGCCCGGGACCGATAGGCCGGCGCCTTGTACCAGACCGGCGGCAGGCCGAGCACCGACCAAGGGTAACAGGAGCACAGCGTGCAGACGACGAGATTGTGGGTGTCGGGCGTGTTGAACACAGCCCGCATATGCTCGCCCTGTCGGCCCGTATAGCCGAGGCTTGCGATCGCCGCCGTTGCATCGTGTCTCAGCCAGTCGGCGAATGCGGGATCGGCCCAGGCCTTGGCCACGACCCGCGCACCGTTTCTTGGCCCCACCTTCGTCTCGTAGGTCTCGACGATCGCATCGATCGCATCAGGGTCGATCAGGCCCTTTTCGGTCAAAAGCGTTTCGAGCGCCTTCACCCGCGCCTGCATGTCCGAATACTGGTTGTCGTGGTGGTGATCATGGCCATGATGATGGTGATGATCGTCGTGGTCGTGATGATGGCCGGACATCGGATATTCCTGTTTCAGCGCTATTTCAGCATTGGCCAGAGGCTGAGCAAGAGCAGCACAGCCATGGTGATATTGAACCATTTGAGCCGGACCGGCACCGACAGCCACTCCCTGAGCGCCGAGCCGAAACCCGCCCAGGTCGAAACACTCGGCACGTTCACGGCGGCAAACACCAGCGCGACGATCGCCACCGTCAGAGCATAGTGCTCCGGGTTAGGATAGACAGCCATCGCCGTCACGGCCATCACCCAGGCCTTCGGATTGACCCATTGAAAGGCGGCAGCGCCGAGGAAGGTCATCGGGCGTGCCTTGGCCTCCCCCTCGCCCATCGACCGAGACGTGCCGATCTTCCAGGCGATCCAAAGCAGATAAAGACCGCCCGCGACCTTGAGCGCGATGAAGGCCGGCGGATAGGCATGAAGCACGGCGCCAAGGCCCATTCCGACACCGATCAGGAGGGAAAGGAACCCGGCACCGATTCCCAGCATATGCGGCACCGTCCGCCGGAAGCCGAAATTCACGCCCGACGCAAACAGCATCATGTTGTTCGGCCCCGGCGTGATCGAGGTGGCGAAGGCAAAGAGGACAAGCGCAAGTAGCGTATCGGCCGACATGAATGTTTCTCCCGAATTTTTATGTCAGCCTAACTGTCATATCGCCAGGCGCCAGCCGTATTCTTGTGATGGTGACACGAAGGCAACAGCGCTTTGTCCTTGCCTCGCGGGACCGCCTCGCTATCCTTCGCTCATCCCGCCTCAAGGAGGATCACCATGCATGACGCCATCCCCACTGTCACCCTGCCGGGCGGCGCGGAGATCCCGATCCTTGGCTTCGGTACCTGGATGATGGGCGAAACGAAATCCGAGGCCAAGGCGGAAGTCGATGCCGTCAGGCTGGCGCTCGATCTCGGCATGACGGTCATCGATACGGCCGAGATGTATGGCGATGGCGGCGCGGAACGTATCGTCGGCGAAGCCTTGAAGGATCGGCGCGAAGACGCCTTTCTCGTGTCCAAGGTCCTGCCCTGGAATGCGAGTTACGATGGCACGATCAAGGCCTGCCATGCCAGCCTCGACCGGCTGGGGACCGACCATCTCGACCTCTATCTCCTGCACTGGCGGGGCGAACATCCGCTCGACGACACGATCGCGGCAATGGAAGAACTGAAAGCTGCGGGCCGAATTCGCGCCTGGGGCGTCTCGAATTTCGACCTTGACGACATGGAGGAACTGTTCTCCGTGGCCGATGGCGAAAACTGCGCCGTCAATCAGGTCCTGTACAATCTCTCCCGTCGCGGCATCGAATTCGATCTCCTGCCCTGGTGCCAGGAGCACGGCATCCCGATCATGGCCTATTCACCGATCGAACAGGGCCGCATTCTGCACCATCCCGAACTCATTCACATCGCCAAGGCCTATCAGGCGACCCCGGCACAGGTTGCCCTTGCCTTCCTGCTGGAGCGTGACAGCGTCATCCCGATCCCGAAAACCTCGAACATTCGCCGCCTGCACGAGAATCGCGACGCGGTGGATCTCGAAATCTCCGACGAGGACTGGGCCCGCCTCGACGCTGCCTTCCCGCCACCGGCGCGCAAAATGCCGCTGGACATGATCTGATCTCGACCGGCACGGCGGAAAGTGAACGCATGACCATCCTCATCCTCGGCGCGACCGGCTTCATCGGCCAGCAGGTTCTGCTGACGCTCAGCCAGGCCGGCCATCCGGTCACCGGCCTTGGCCGCGACACCACGCAGGCCGGCGCCCGATTTTCCGCAGCAACCTGGATCGCCCGCGATCTCCGTACGCTCCAGCAAGCAGCCGACTGGCTTCCGCTCCTGGATGGCGTGACAGCCGTGATCAACTGCGCAGGCGCCCTGCAGGACGGGTTGCGCGACGATCTCGTGGCCGTGCAGCGGGACGCCATGCTTGCCCTGCAGCAGGCGGTCGCCACACGGGCAATGCCTCCGCTGCTCATCCAGATCTCGGCACCCGAAAATCTGGCGAGCGCCGGAACAGCCTTCATGGCAACCAAGTTGGAGGCCGACCGGGCTCTCGCGGCCTCCGGCATCCCGCATATCATCCTGCGTCCGACGGTCGTGGTCGGACGCAATGCCTATGGCGGCACCGCCCTCCTGCGCGCCATCGCCTCCGTCCCCGGCGTCCTGCCGCTGGTCGACGCCGAAAGCCCGATGAACGTCGTCCATGTGCATGACGTGGCACAGGCGGTTGTCGACGCCGTCGAGGGCCGTATCGCGCCTGGGTCCGATCTGGTGCTCGCCGGCGAACCGACCCGCAGTGTCGAGCAGATGGCACGCTTTTACCGCCGGTGGCTCGGCCTTGCCGATGCACCCGTCATGCGCTTGCCCTCAACTCTCGCTCGGCCCCTCTCCATCGCCGCCGATCTCGCCGGTCGCCTGGGCTGGCGCTCGCCGCTACGCTCCACCTCCATCCGGATCAGCGGCATCGGCGTGGCACTCGACGAAGGCAGGCGGACCCTGACCGCGCCCGACCCGACACTGCGGCTGGCGACAGAACCGGCTGCCGTGCAGGATCTCTGGTTCGCCCGTCTCTATCTGCTGAAGCCTCTGATGATCCTGACACTCTCGCTGTTCTGGATCGTCTCCGGTCTGGTGCCGCTTCTCGATCCTGTCACGACATCGCTGCGCTTCGGCGCCAGCATGTCGGAAGTCACGGCTTTCACCGTCACCATCTTCACCTCGCTGCTCGACATTGCACTCGGCCTCGCGATCCTCGTGCAGCCCTGGGCAAAACGAGCCATGCTCGGCATGATCGCGGTGTCCATCGCCTATCTCGCCGGCGGAACGCTGATCGAACCCACCCTCTGGCTCGATCCGCTGGGACCGCTGGTCAAGGTCCTGCCCTCGATCCTGCTGACGCTTGCAACGTTGGCAGTCCTGGAGGAGCGCTGAAATGCTCGAGGAGATCCTGCGCTTTGTCCACGTGATCGGGGCCACAGTGCTGTTCGGGACCGGTGCCGGCATCGCCTTCTTCATGCTGCTGGCGCACCGGACCGGCAATCCGACGCATATTGCCCATGTCGCCGGAACGGTGGTGATTGCCGATACGATCTTCACCGCGACCGCCGCCATCCTGCAGCCACTCACCGGCGCCTGGCTGGCTTACGAGATCGGCTGGCCGCTGACCTCGGGCTGGGTGCTGCTGTCGCTGATCCTCTATGTCGTGGTCGGCCTCTTCTGGCTGCCCGTCGTCTGGATCCAGATCCAGCTTCGGGATCTCGCCCGGGAAGCCGCCGCCACCGGCACGCCGCTGCCACCCCGCTATCACCGGCTTTTCCGCATCTGGTTTGCCTGCGGCTTTCCCGCATTCTTCTCGGTCATGGCCATCCTCTGGCTGATGCTGAACAAGCCCGACATCCCGCTCGGCTTCTGACCATCGCAAAATCGCGATCTATCCACAGGCCCTGCATTTCCGGCACTTTACCGCAGTCCCTCAGGAAATTAGGAGATTGCCTAATTTGAAAATTGCGGTGTGAGAACCGCAGACTGAGGGGCATGACATGGCAAAACGCGGCAAGACAGACCTGCATCCGGCAATGGACAAGATCTCGTCCCGCGTCTTTCATGCGCTTGCCTCCGATCCCCGCCGAATGATGCTGGTCCATCTGTCGCAATCAACCCTGACCGCCGGCGAAATCGCCGCCCGCTTCGACATGGCCAAGCCCTCGATTTCCCAGCACCTCTCGATCCTCGAAAACGCCGAACTGATCGAAGGCGAGAAAAAGGGGCAATACATCCACTACAGCCTGAGGCCCGCAGCGCTGCGCCATGCGCTGACAGCCATGCTGACCACGACAGACGTCGGCGGCGAGACGGTAGGCGCGTTGGCCGCCGAGGAAACGGTAGCCAAGACCAAAAAGCCCTCGAAGAAGAAGGCCGATCCGGCCGAAGTCGAGACAAGCTCTGACAAAGAGGAGAAGACTTCGAAGGCCAAGGCCAGTCAGAAGCCAGCCAATGAGAAGCCAGTCAAGGAAAAGCCGAAAAAGGCGGAGGCTGATCTGCCCCCTGCGCCGCAGCAGATGGGCCTCCTCGATCTCCTCGGCATGAACTGAAGAGAGAAGACAACAAAAAAGGCGACCGCGAGGCCGCCCCTTTTTAAGTTCGGGAATTCCCGAATTCCTTACATGCCCTGCGGACCACGGTTCATCGCGGCAATGCCGGTGCGGCAGATCTCGTTGAGGCCGAGCGGCTTCATGATCGAGACAAATTGGTCGATCTTCGAGGACTTGCCGGTGATCTCGAAGATGAAGTGGTTGACGGTCGCGTCCACCACCTTGGCATGGAAGGCATCGGCGAGACGCAGGGTCTCGGCCCGCATCTCCGCATCCGCCACCACCTTCACCAGAGCCACCTCGCGCTCGATCGGGCGCTCCTGGCCGAGCTCGCGGGCCCGAACGGTCAGATCCACCACGCGATGCACCGGAACGATGCGCTCAAGCTGCGCCTTGATCTGCTCGAGCACGCCGGGCGTCCCACGCGTCACGATGGTGATGCGCGACAGATGCGCCTCGTGCTCGGTTTCGGAGACGGTGAGGCTTTCGATGTTATAGCCGCGACCGGAGAACAGGCCGATGACGCGGGCAAGGACGCCCGGCTCGTTGTCAACCAGCACCGAGAGGGTATGGCTCTCGATGGCTGAGGTTTCCTTGGCGATGAAATAGGCCGAACCGGTCGGCTGAAGATGTGCGTTCATGATCTTGTTCCTCCCGGTCAGACGAGCTGACGGCCCTTGGCATCGATGGCAGTGGCGACGGCTTCGTCGGTCGCCTCGTCCGGCAGCAGCATCTCGTTATGTGCCTTGCCCGAGGGGATCATCGGGAAGCAGTTGGCGAGATTGGCGACACGGCAGTCGAAAATGACAGGCTTCTTGACGTCGATCATTTCCTGGATGGCGCCGTCGAGATCGTCGGGCTTTTCGCAACGGATACCGACCGCACCATAGGCTTCCGCCAGCTTGACGAAGTCAGGCATGGCTTCCGTGTAGGAGCTCGACAGACGGTTGCCATGCAGCAACTGCTGCCACTGGCGAACCATGCCCATATACTGGTTGTTGAGGATGAAGATTTTCACCGGCAGTTCGTACTGGATGGCGCAGGACATTTCCTGGATGCACATCTGGATCGAGGCATCGCCCGCGACATCGATGACCAGCGCGTCTCGATGCGCGACCTGGACACCGATGGCAGCCGGCAGGCCGTAGCCCATCGTGCCGAGACCGCCCGATGTCATCCAGCGGTTCGGCTGTTCAAAGCCGATATACTGAGCCGCCCACATCTGGTGCTGGCCGACTTCCGTCGTGATGTAGGTGTCGCGATGCTTGGTCAGCTCATAGAGCCGCTGCAGCGCGTATTGCGGCATGATGACGTCCTTGGACGGCGTATAGGCAAAGGAATTGCGGGCGCGCCACTTGGCAATGCTCGCATTCCACTCGGCCGTCTGCGACGCCTCAGGCTTCTTGGGCAGGGCCCGCCAGGCGCGGACCATGTCTTCGAGAACGCGGCCGACATCGCCGGTGATCGGAACGTCAACGCGGACATTCTTGTTGATCGACGATGGATCGATGTCGATGTGGATCTTCTTCGAGTTCGGCGAGAACGCATTGAGGCGGCCGGTGATACGGTCGTCGAAGCGCGCACCGATGCAGACCATGACGTCGCAATCATGCATCGCCATGTTCGCTTCGTAAGAACCGTGCATGCCGAGCATGCCGAGCCAGTTCTTGCCCGAGGCCGGATAACAGCCGAGACCCATCAGGGTCGAGGTGATCGGGAAGTCTGTGAGGCCAACCAGTTCACGGAGCAACTTCGTCGCTTCCGGACCGGAATTCACGACGCCACCGCCGGAATAGATGATCGGACGACGAGCCGTGGCCATCAGCTCGACAGCCGCCTGGATCGCGCGGGCATCGCCTGAGACCTTCGGCTGGTAGCTCTTCAGCGCCTTGTGGGCATCCGGCGGGGTATAGGTGCCGGTGGCGAACTGGATGTCCTTCGGGATGTCGACGAGAACCGGGCCCGGACGGCCCGTCTGTGCGATGCGGAAGGCTTCGTGGATGATCGAGGCCAGCTGGTTGACGTCCTTGACCAGCCAGTTGTGCTTGGTGCAGGGGCGCGTGATGCCGACGGTATCGCATTCCTGGAAGGCGTCAGAGCCGATCAGCGAGGTCGGAACCTGGCCGGAGATGCAGACCAGCGGAACGCTGTCCATCAACGCGTCCTGCAGCGGCGTCACCGCATTGGTGGCACCGGGGCCGGACGTGACCAGCATGACGCCGACCTTGCCGGTCGAGCGCGCGTAACCTTCCGCAGCGTGACCCGCGCCCTGTTCGTGGCGGACGAGGATGTGCTGGATGTCTTCCTGCTGGAAGATCTCGTCATAGATCGGAAGCACGGCGCCGCCGGGATAGCCGAAGATATGCTCGACACCGTTATCCTTGAGCGCGCGGAGAACGATCTCGGCGCCAGTCATCTGATTGTCTTTACCCGTCATGCTGTGTTTCCATCTGCCTTCTTGGTTTTTGGGGCTGATAACCCGGTTTAGGGCATAAAAAAAGGCCCCTTGAGGAGCCTGTCATCTAGCGCATGGGTGGCTATCGCCGGATGGTTACACCATCCTGCCCATGCGCCGTCCCACCACGATAAGTACAACCGAGTTTTTCATGGGGCGAATTGTTAGCCAGAAAGCGCCCCAGCGTCAACGCATCTTTCGGAAAAATATGCGCAAGCTCGCGAAAGTTTGTTGCGTCGCCAACGATCAAAAGTGACCGGCGCCCTAACGCACTACACGAAGTTTTAAGCGAACCCCTCTACGCTTGCGCCAGCAGGGAGAATGCACTTGTTGAATGATGATCTTCACAAGTCCGGGCAATCCGGAGATCAAGAGCGCCGCGATGGCATGCGGCCAGGCAACAGAATGCTCGGCCGTGTGGTCGCGTGCAATGGCGCGCGCGCCACGATTGCAGCCGTTGCGGAGGATGGCGGTACCGACCTCACCGAACTCTGGTCGGTCGGGCGCCTGATATCCATCAGCGTCGGCAAAAACCGTGTCGTGGCACTCGCCTATTCCATGCAGACGGAAGGCAAGGACTGGGGCGAAGGCGCCGACAACCAGTTCCTGATCGAGGTCGAGCTCTTGGGCGAAGTCTATGTCCAGGATGATGGCAAGGAAGTCTTCTCCACCGGCATCTCACGCTATCCCTATCTCGGCGCCATCGCCCACCGCATCCGCGCGGCGGACCTCCTGCGCATCTATGACAGCCGCCTCGGCGACACGGCTGTGATTGGCAAGCTGACCCAGGACGAAACGATCGACGCGACGATCCATATCCCCTCGATGCTCTCAAAACACTTCGCCGTGGTCGGCTCGACCGGCGTCGGCAAGTCGACCGCCGTCTCGCTTCTCCTGCGCAAGGCCATCGAGAGCGACCCGAAGCTGCGCATTCTGATCCTCGACCCGCATAACGAATTCGCCGCCGCCTTCCCGGAACTGGCGGTGGTCATCGATACCGATACGCTCGACCTGCCCTTCTGGCTGATGCGCCTCGATGAATTCGCCGAGGTCCTCTTCCGCGGTCGTCCACCCGTGGCCGAAGAACTCGACATCCTGCGCGATCTGATGCCCGAGGCCAAACGCGCCTTTCGCGGCAATGAGAGCGCGCTGATGCGCCGAATGGCCGACAAGAGCTCCATGACGGCAGATACACCGGTGCCGTATCGCATCGCCGATCTCCTGGCTCTCATCGACGAGCGGATCGGTCGTCTCGAAGGTCGCGGCGAAAAGCCCTTCCTGCGTTCGCTGAAGATGCGCATCATGTCGGCGGTCAACGACCCGCGCTATCACTTCATGTTCTCCAACAATACGATCAGCGACACGATCATGGAGACGATCGCGCATATCTTCCGCATTCCGGGAGACGACCGCCCCATCTCGACCTTCCAGCTGGCAGGCATCCCGTCGGAAGTCGTCAACTCGGTCGCCTCGGTGCTCTGCCGCATGGCGTTCGAGCTGGCACTCTGGTCGAATGGCGCGATCCACATGCTCGTCGTCTGCGAGGAAGCTCACCGCTACGTTCCCGCTGATCCCACTCTCGGCTTCTTCCCGACCCGCCAGGCAATCGCCCGCATCGCCAAGGAAGGCCGTAAATACGGGGTCTCGCTCGGCGTGATCACCCAGCGTCCCGGCGAGCTCGACCAGACCATCCTGTCGCAGTGCTCGACGCTGTTTGCCATGCGCCTTTCCAACGACCGCGACCAGGAGATCATCCGCTCGGCGATCCCCGACAGCTCGATCTCGACCACCAGCTTCATTTCGTCGATCGGCAATGGCGAAGCCATCGCCTTTGGTGAGGCAATCGCCGTGCCCATGCGCATGCGCTTCAGCCGCGTTGAGGAGCAGCAACTGCCCAAGGCAAACGGCGTCAACGCGAAGCATACGGAGGAGACGCCGGACACGGTCGATCTGCGGACGATCGTCGGACGCATGCGCGCCATCGTCGGGCCTGATATCTCGGCTTTCCAGCAAAGCTTCGACACTGGCTACGGTCGCGACGACATCCCGCGCGCGCCGGATGGCCTCTACGACGACGAAGACTTCGAGGATGAAGACAGCTACGATGAGATGCGACTGCCGCCCGTGACGCGTGCTGCAGCAGCCCCACCGGCCACGTTCCAGCCATCTCCGACAGCACCGCGCCAAGCCTTCGACGCTCCGGTTCACCGCCAGCCGCTATCTGCAGCCGAAACGCCGCCGATCGAACCCTATCGTCCGGACATGCTCCCCCGCACACCCCTTGAGGAACCACCACGCCAGCGGCCGGAAATGCCGACCCCGGCCTTCGCGGCCGAGGCCCCCTCAGCGACCTTCGGATCCCAGCCATTGCGACGCGAAGGGGCGTCCTCGCTGCGGGAGAGCATCCTGAAAAAGCCGCTGTCGAGCCTCTACAAGCGCGACTGAGCACGCATCAGGCGACCCGGTAGACCGCCGGATCGATCCTCTGCCAACCCTCGTCCATCTGGTTGCGGAACCACGTCATCTGGCGCTTGGCATATTGCCGCGTCGCCGCAGAAGCCCGTGCGATGGCCTCGGCACGACTAATGTGGCCCGCGAGCATGTCGGCAATCTGCGACACCCCGATCGCCTTCATGACCGGCATCTCCGGAGCCAAACCCAGGTCGAGCAAGGCCACGACTTCCTCAATTGCCCCCTCTGTCATCATCTTCTCGAACCTGAGGTTAATCCGAGCATGCAGGAGATTGCGGTCTGGCAGGACGACGAGCCTCAATGCCCTTTCGGGCTCGACCAGCATCGGTCCGGACTGCTTCTGGAAATCCGCAATCGACCGCCCCGTCACTCGAAACACCTCCAGCGCACGGACGATGCGCTGGCCATCACTCGGGTTCAGACGATCAGCCATTTGTGGATCGACCGTCGACAGTTCCCGATGGAGCACATCGCCACCCTCAGCAGCCAATCGCTCCCTCAAGACAGCTCTCACCGGGTCCGGAATGACGGGCATGTCCGAAAGCCCCCCGGTGAGCGCCTTGAAATAGAGGCCGGTTCCCCCGACGATGACTGGCATGCGTCCTTCTGCCTTCAGGGTGCCAAGCAGGTGGTCCATCTCCCGCAACCAGTCGCCGGTCGAATAGCTCTGGCCCGCCGGAACATGCCCGTATAGCCGGTGCGGAACGCCCTCCATGTCAGCATCGCTCGGGCGGGCGGTCACGACGCGCAAGGTATCGTAGACCTGCATGCTGTCGGCATTGATCACGACGCCGTCATAAAGACGCGCGAAGTCCAGCGCGAGCGCGGACTTGCCGCTGGCAGTCGGCCCGGTTATCAGGATCGCGTCATTGTTCTTGCAAGGATCTTCCATCATGGCCTTGGTTGCCACGCTTGTCGCCAATCCGTCAAACCCCATTCTGACCTCGGCGCTCGCCGAGAGGGCCGCAGACGCTGTGGAATCTTCACGTCTGTACTGGCTGGCTGATGGCGTCGCCTGCGACATACCGCTTCTGGACACCACAGACGCCGCCGAGGCAGAGCGCCTGCTGCGTGGTGCCCTGACCGGCCATCCAGTCGACGTCGCAGTGCAGAGCGCCGACCTCAGGCGTAAATCTTTCCTCATCGCCGACATGGATTCGACGATGATCGGCCAGGAATGCATTGATGAGCTGGCGGCTGAAGTGGGGCTGAAGGACAAGGTTTCTGAGATCACGGCACGCGCCATGAACGGCGAAATCGCCTTCGAGCCGGCGCTTCGCGAGCGCGTTGCACTCCTCAAGGGCCTGCCGATCTCGGTGGTCGACGAAGTGATTGCCAGGCGGATCACACTGACCCCGGGCGGCCGGGAACTGATCGCAACGATGAAGGCAAAGGGTGGCTACACCGCGCTCGTCTCCGGCGGCTTTACCGTCTTCACCGCCCCCATTGCTGCAATGCTTGGTTTCCATGAGAACCGCGCCAACATCCTCATCGAACAGGATGGCGCCCTGACCGGCGAGGTGGCCGAACCCATTCTCGGCAAGCAGGCCAAGGTCGATTCGCTGCTTGAGATCGCTGGCCGGCTTGGGATCTCCCCGAATGATGTGATTGCCGTGGGCGACGGAGCCAATGACCTCGGCATGCTGGGCGTTGCAGGCTCCGGTGTCGCCCTGCATGCCAAGCCGACTGTCGCCGCCGAAGCCAGGATCCGCATCGATCACGGCGACCTGACCGCCCTCCTCTACCTGCAGGGTTACCGCAAGACCGACTTCGTGACGCCTTGAGACATAGCCTCATGTCGATCGTCGAGACAGAGCGTCTGGCTCTGCGCAACTGGCAGGAGGAGGATCGCAACCTGTTTCGCGAGATCAACCGCGACGAAAGGGTCATGCAATTCTTCCCCGTGCGCCGCAGCCATGCAGACTGCGACCTCCTGTTCGACCGCAATCGGGACATGATCGCCGAGACCGGTCTCGGCTTCTACGCGCTGGCAGACCGCCAGACGGATGAAGCCATGGGGTTCTGCGGCCTCGCCCCCGTCGACCTTCCCGGAATCCTGCCGGATGGTTCGGTGGAGATCGGTTGGCGCCTCGCCACGAGGTTCTGGGGCCAGGGTTATGTGACAGAGGCAGCCGCGCGCCTTCTCGACCATGCGACCGCCGCGCTCGCCATTCCGGAAGTCTATGCCTTCGCCGTCCAAGACAACGAGAGATCGATCGCCGTGATGCGGCGCCTCGGGATGCAGCACCTCGTCGACAGGGACTTCGATCACCCGAAAGTCCCCGACACCCACCCCCATCTGAAGAGACATGTCCTGTATCGGGCAACGGCCGAAATTCTCGGAACAGGGAAAAGGCGATAGGCCTAATTTACGCAGACTTAAAATATCGCGACTATAGGTTGGCGCATGGAGAAACCTGTCCTGGCGCGCATAGGCACCCGAATGGCGAGCATGTTCGACCGCTTCCTGCGCCTTGGAGAAGGTGGCCAGACAGCGGAGGAAGCAGAGCGCATACGCGCCATCCGGCTTTCCGTGGTCAGGGCGAATACGCCTTGGATGATGACGGCGAACCTCTGCAACGCGACCCTGGCGCTCTTTGCCTTTCGCGACAGTCCGTCGACATTCGCGGTCAACGTGATCTGCCTGATGCTCGTCGCCGTCGCTCTCTATACGCTGTCGAGCTGGTGGCGTGCCCGCAGCCGGGCACCCCGCGAAAGGGCCAGCCTGCGTGGTACCGCCCGAGCGGTCCTCTATGCCGCAATCCTGAGCGGGCTCTGGGCAATGCTCGATGTCGTGGCCTACCACACCGCTGACGAGACACAGCGCATGGTGCTCATCGCCCTGACCGTCGGCATGGCGGGCGGGGGCGGATTTGCCCTGGCGACAATCCCCCCTGCATCCATTGTCTTCTGCAGCACGGTCGCCGTCGGAGCGGCGATCGCATTGTCGCGAGATCCCTCGATCGTCGGCGCCTATCTGTTCGTACTCTATCTCGTCTTCGCCGCCATCATAGTGCGCTCGTCACTGGCTGTTTGCGCCAGCCTGACAGAGCGCGTCCGGGCGAAGCTCGCGGCCGACGAACAGCGCGATGTCATCAACCTCCTGCTCAACGATTTCGAGGAAAACGCAGCCGACTGGCTGTGGGGTGCGGACCGCAACCTCGGCCTGGAGCGCGCCTCGGCACGCTTTTACGACAAGATCCAGATGCCGGAAGACATGGTCATCGGCAAGCCGATCACCAATATCATTCCCTTCTCGCCAGTCGGAATTGACGGACTGGACTGTCGGGAGAATTTCAGATCCTGTCTGGAGGCACGGCAGTCCTTCCGCGATCAGGATATCTGTGTCGAACTCGGCGGCGAACTGGCGATCTGGTCCCTGACCGCCAAGGCAATCTTCGACCGGAACGGCAACTTCGAGGGTTACCGTGGGGTTGGGCGTGACGTTACGGCAAGCAGGGAAAGCCGTTTGCGCATCGAGCACATGGCCCGCCACGATCCGCTCACCGACGTCGGCAACCGTGTCCTCCTGTCGGAGGATTTCACCCGCGCGGTGTCACGCCATGAACGCTTCGGCGATCCCTTCTCGGTGCTTCTTCTGGACCTCGATCGCTTCAAGCAGATCAACGACAATTTCGGGCACACCGGTGGCGACGAACTGCTCAGGACCGTTGCCAGCATTCTCAGCCAGCTCCGCGGTGAATCAGACACTCTGGCGCGCATCGGCGGCGACGAGTTCGCAATCCTGCATGTCTCGGGTGACGACCCGCAAAGCGCGGCGACGCTCGCCGCCAGGATCATCGACAAACTGCAGAAACCGATCTCACTGCGTTGTGGTTCGGCCCAGGTCGGCGTCAGCATCGGCATCGCCTGCGCACCGATCGACGGCACGGATCCAGACCAGCTGATGCGCAACGCCGACCTTGCCCTCTACCGAGCCAAGCGTGACGGGCGCAATCGCTACCGGTTCTTCGACGGATCATTGGATTCCGCCGCCCGGCGTCGCAGCATGATCGAACAGGAACTGGCGATCGCCGTGGCCGAGGAAAGCCTCAGCATCAATTTCCAGCCTCTCGTCGATGCCCAGACCCGAACGGTTGTCTGCGCCGAGGCACTGCTGCGCTGGAACCATCCGACCCTGGGGGCCATCAGCCCCGGCGAGTTCATCCCTATCGCCGAAGAATCGGGCCAGATCGGCGCCATCGGCAGCTGGGTCCTGCGCAAGGCCTGCCAGCACGCGGTGAACTGGCCCGAGCACATCCGCATCGCCGTCAATCTGTCTTCACGCCAGTTCCTGAGCCCAGGGCTTCTGCCTCTGGTGGAGAGCACGCTGAAGCAGAATGCGCTGCCGGCGCACCGTCTCGAACTGGAGGTGACCGAAAGCCTGCTGATGGAAATGACGATCGGGGTGGAGGAAACGCTTGCCTCACTATCGAAGCTCGGCCTGCGCATCGCGTTGGACGACTTCGGCACGGGCTTCTCGTCACTCAGCTATCTGCGTCGCTACCATTTCGACAAACTGAAAATTGATCAATCCTTCATCTCTGATCTGGAGACCAACCCCGACAGCCGAGCCATCGTTGAGGCCGTCATCAAGCTCGCCCGCGATCTGCGAATGAGCGTTGCGGCAGAAGGTGTGGAGACGAAGGGGCAGTTCGAACTGTTGCGGCACCTGAGTTGCGGGGAGATCCAGGGATTCCTTGCCGGGCGCCCCATGCCTCCGGAGCAATTCGAGGACTATCTCCGCCAGAACAGCATCTCCGTACAGCGCCTGTACGGCTGATCCCTCACTCCAGAGGCACGGCGACGAGACGCAGATTGCCGTCCTTGTCGGCGATCATCAGGTAACCACTCCGGCGCCCCTCGCCCTTGATGCTGGTCAGCTTCTCGGCAACCTGCTGCGGTGTCTTCATGAATTCCTGCGCCACTTCGACGATGACCTCGCCGACAAGCAGGCCCTTGCTCTCGGCCCTGGAGCCTGGCAGGACGCGGGTGATCAGGACACCCTCGACACCTTCGGCGATCGAGAAACTCTCGCGCTTGGCATCGTCGAGGGCCGAGAGTTCGACACCGATCAGCCCCTCGGTGACCGGGGCACTCGGCTGCGCATCGTCTGCCGTCGCCCCCTGTCCGTCCTCCCCGTTTGTTCCAGGGGGCGTCTCATCCTGTTGCTGGTCTTCGGTCGCCTTGTCATCGCCGCCGTCGGGCGCCGTTCCCTCCGCGCCCGGCCCAACAGCCGTTTCTGGCTCAGCCGTCTCGTTATCGGCGACCTCATCCTCAAGACGTCCGAGCGTGACCTTCACCGTCTGCTCCTTGCCGTCGCGCAGGATCGCCACGTCGAGGGCCTCCCCGATCGGGCTTTCGGCGACGATCCGGGTCAGGTCACGTGTCTCGGTGATCGCGCGCCCGTTGAAGGAAATGACGATGTCGCCGACCTGGATCGGACCGTCGGCCACGGGCCCGCCCTCGACGATTCCGCTGATCAGGGCACCACGCGCCCGACCGATATTGAGGCTCTCTGCCACTTCATCCGAAACCGGCTGAATACGCACGCCGAGCCAGCCACGCCGAGTCTCGCCGAATTCGATCAATTGCTGGACGATGTTTTCCGCAAGCTCCGTCGGCACGGCAAAGCCGATCCCGATGGAGCCGCCGCTTGGCGAGATGATGGCCGTGTTGATGCCGATGACGTCACCGCTCATGTTGAACAGCGGTCCACCGGAATTGCCCTTGTTGATCGCAGCATCCGTCTGAATGAAATTGTCATAGGGGCCGGCATTGATGTTGCGACCGCTGGCCGAGATGATGCCGACGGTGACGGATCCCCCGAGGCCGAAGGGGTTGCCGATCGCCATGACCCAGTCACCGATTCGCATCTTCCGGGAATCACCGAACTTGACCGAGGTCAGTGGCTGCGGCGGTTCGACCTTCAGCACGGAGAGATCGGTTTTGGTATCGGTGCCGATCAGCTTCGCCTTGAGCTTCGATCCATCCGAGAAGATGACTTCGATGTCATCGGCGTTTTCGATGACGTGATTGTTGGTGACGATGAAACCGGTCGGGTCGATCACGAATCCCGAACCGAGCGAATTGACCCGGTTGTTGCTCTCCCCGCCTTCGCGGTTCTTGTAGAAATCCTCGAAGAGTTCCTGGAACGGCGAGCCTTCCGGCACCTGCGGCAGCGGCCCATCCCCCTCTTCCGCCACGCTCTGCGATGTCGAGATGTTGACCACAGCTCCCAGCAGGCCGCTGGCGAGATCGGCCACCGAATCGGGCCCCTGGGCGAAAGCTGGACGCGGCGCGCCGACTGCACCCACCGCAAGCGCGGTTCCCATGAGGAGAGCCGGCAGGATCATTCGCGACGCGCGGACGGGTTTCATCATCGGCTTCCTCACTGGATTGTCTGGTGTCTCAATGAACATAAGGCGGAATGGGCAAAGGCAAAATCACAATTCCCGGAATAGCTCTAACCGCAGCTTGCGACCAGATCTTGTCAGCCGCGCAGCAACCACAACATTGCGGCGCCGAAGGTCACGGCCGTAAGGCCAAGCAGTCGCAACTGCTCCTCAGGAATGTGCGGCAGAAGTCTTGCCATGCGCACAAGAAAACGAGGGGCCAGCGCATAGGCCAGCCCCTCGATGATCAGAAAGATGGCGATCCCTGCGAACAGGTCATCCATCAGGTCAGTTGCCGACCGCCGCCGGCGGTGTCACCGGTGTAGGGACAGCTTGTCCTGCCCCACCAGTTCCGACCCCGCTGTTGAAGAAGCGGAAGAAGTCGCTGTCCGGCGAAAGCACCATCGTCGTACCCTGGTTGCTCATCGAAGCAACATAGGCGCGCATCGAGCGATAGAACTCGAAGAAGGCCGGGTCGCGCTGGAAGGCATCGGCGAAGATGCTGTTGCGCTGGGCATCGCCTTCACCGCGCAGGATTTCCGAATCACGCTGCGCTTCGGCCTGGAGCTCGACGACCTGACGGTCGGCGATCGCCCGGCGACGCTGGCTTTCTTCGTTACCACGGGCACGGATCAGTTCCGCTTCGGCAAGACGCTCGGCCTTCATGCGCTGGAAGGTCTGCTGCGAGACTTCCTGCGTCAGGTCTGTGCGGCGGATGCGGACATCGGTGACCTGCAGGCCGAGGCTTTCGGCTGCCGCCTGAAGATCGTTGCGCACGTCCGACATCATCGAACCACGCTCTTCGGAAAGGGCGGCATCGAAGTTGCGCAGACCGTAAACACGGCGAAGCGCTGCATCGAGACGGGTGCGCAGACGCGATTCGGCGGCTTCCCGATCGGCCGAGACCGTTTCGCGGAAGCGACGGGCATCGGTGATGCGATAGACGGCGAAAGCGTCGACTTCATAGAAGGCACCGCCACGCACCTGAACACGGATGTTCGGCAGGTCGAAACGGAGCGCACGGTCTTCGACATACTGGACGCGGTCGGCATCCATGAAGGCGAAGGGCAGCTTGAAGTAGATGCCCGGCTCGGCCTTGACGTCTTGGATTTGGCCGAAGCGCAACACGATGGCCTGTTCGCGTTCGTTGACCACGAAGATCGACGAATAGACGAAAAAGAGCGCAACGCCGAGAGCGACGATGAAATAGGGAAGACGGTTTTGCATGTCAGTTCCCTCCGGTCGTCGACTGGCCTGCCGGCTGGTTGGCCGGCTGACGCGTGATTTCGTTGAGCGGCAGGTAAGGCACGACCCCCTGCTTCTCGTCGATGATCACCTTGTTCGAATTGCGCAGGACATTCTCCATGGTTTCCAGATAGATACGCTGGCGCGTCACGTCTGGCGCCTTGACGTATTCGTCATAGATCGAAATGAAGCGCTGAGCCTCACCTTCCGCTTCCTTCACCACCTGATCCTTATAGGCGGCTGCCTCTTCGCGGATCTGGGCGGCCTGGCCTCGAGCCTGACCAAGACGCTGGTTGGCGTATTGGTTGGCCTCTTCGACGAAGCGGTCTTCGTCCTGCTGGGCGCGCTGAACTTCTTCGAAGGCTTCTGCCACTTCGCGCGGAGGAGCAGCGTCCTCGATCGGAACCGCGTTGATCGCGATGCCGGCGCCATAGGTATCCATGGTGCCCTGAATGATGTCGCGGACCTGCGTCGAGATCTCTTCACGATTGTCGCGGAAGACGTCCTGTGCCGGACGGCGACCGACCACTTCACGCATGGCGCTTTCGGCAACCTGCTGCAGGGTCTGGGTCGGATCTTCGAGGTTGAAGAGATAGGACTGCGGGTCGGACACGGTGTAAAGCACCGAGAACTGAACGCTGACAATGTTCTGATCGCCGCTGAGCATCAGACCGGCGCCCGGATTGTTCGAAGTCGGCCGGCTGCCGACATTCTGCTGCTGCTCCGTGACCTTCACGATCTCGACCGATTCGACCGGCCAGAGATGGAAATGCAGGCCGGGCATCGCAACCTCTGCCTTCGGCTTGCCGAAGCGCAGTTCGACACCGCGCTCGTCCGGCTGCACAGTGTACACGGCCTGGATCAGCCAGAAGGCGACCAGGACGATACCGACGATCACGAAGGCGCCACCGTTGAAGCCGCCGGGGATGACGTTCTTCAATCGATCCTGGCCGCGCCGGATCAGGTCTTCGAGATCCGGAGGCTGGTTGCCACCGCCGCCGCCGCCATTGCCGCGCGGCCGGTTCGGCCCCTGCCCCCAGGGGCCCTGATTGTTACCGCCGCCGCCACCGCCGCCCCATGGACCGCCGCCGCCGCCGTTTTGATTGCTCCAGGGCATCAATACCTCTTTGCTGTGAAAAGCTCCCAAGTCCTCCGCCCGCCGACCGATCGATCGACATGCATGAGGTTCCAGTGGTTTATAGGTATCGCAGCCTCGCCTTTCAACGCGAGGGGGTCAACTTCTTCATCGGAAAGGGCAAATTTTGCGTTATCAGGCGTCCCTGCGACGGTATATCGCGTAGCGAGTGGGGTAATTGTCCTTCTCACCGGCCGGAATGCGCGTTTCCGCGATGCATTCGAATATCCCGGGGTCAACGGGTGGAAACGTGGTGTCCCCGTCGACAACGGTCTCGACATGTGTGACATGCAACACATCCGCAAGGTCGATGGCCTGACGATAGATCTCGCCGCCACCGACCACGCAGACCTCGTCAACACCGCTCTGTTCGGCGAGCGCCGTGGCGCGCTCCAACGCCGCCCCCAGACTTCCGACCGTCTCGACACCGGGCATATCGAAGCTGTGACTGCGGCTGACGATCACGTGGGGACGACCCGGCAAAGGCTTCGAGCCGACGGATTCGAACGTCTTGCGCCCCATCACCAGCGGCTTGCCCATGCTGAGCGCCCTGAACCGCTTCAGGTCTGTCGAAAGCCTCCATGGCATGTCGCCGTCACGGCCGATCACGCCGTTCTCCGACACGGCCACGATGATGGTGATTTTGATGCGCCCCATGCCGGATATGCCCTCGCCTCGCCTAGACGGCGATCGGTGCCTGGATGCTGGCATCGGCCTCGTAGCCGATCAGCGTGAAGTCCTCGTACCTGAACGAAAAGAGATCCTTGACCTCGGGATTGAGCTTCATGACAGGAAGCGCCTTCGGCGTGCGCGTCAATTGCAGCTTCGCCTGGTCGAAATGGTTGGCATAAAGATGCGCGTCGCCGAGCGTATGCACGAATTCGCCCGGTTCCAGCCCCGTGACCTGCGCCATCATCATCGTCAGCAGCGCATAGGATGCGATGTTGAAGGGTACGCCGAGGAAGATGTCGGCAGAACGCTGGTAGAGCTGACAGGAGAGACGCCCGTCCGCCACGTAGAACTGGAACAGGCAATGGCAGGGCGGCAACGCCATTTCGTCGACAAGCGCCGGATTCCAGGCGGTCACAATGTGCCGACGCGAATTCGGATTGGTCTTGAGGCCCTCGATGAGCCGCGCCATCTGGTCGATGTGCCCGCCGTCATAGTCTGGCCAGGAGCGCCACTGCGCGCCGTAGACCGGGCCGAGATCGCCATTTTCATCCGCCCACTCGTCCCAGATGCTGACCCCGTTCTCCTTGAGGTACCGGATGTTGGTGTCGCCCTTCAGGAACCAGAGCAGCTCATGGATGATCGACTTCAGGTGCAGCCGCTTGGTCGTGACAACTGGAAATCCGTCGGCGAGGTCGAAACGCATCTGGTGGCCGAAGACGGAGCGCGTGCCAGTACCGGTACGGTCGCCGCGGTCGCTACCATTCTCCAGCACGTGGCGAAGGAGGTCGTGATACTGGTGCATGGGGGTCCATCATGAGTCGCTGTTGACTACATACTACCGCCTCCGCTGCAGTGATCCAATGCGGTCGGAAGTTTTTCCCCGTTCGAAGCGCGCATATGTCGATGGATCGATGAGACTGCCAGCCCTGAGACGTCTCGACGCCGATGCCTGCAGAGTTTGGACTTTGAAGCCGCGCGGGCATCATTGATGCATGCACCTTCCATGCGGCCTGCAGTGCTTGGCGCCGCGAAAGACGGAGGACAGCATGATCAGGCATTCGGCGATTGCGGCAATCTCACTGATTCTGGGGCTACTGGCCCTGTCGGCGCCGGCCGCTGCGCAGTCGCCGCAAGCCTATGTCGGCGACTGGGTCGTCGAGGGCGGCCCGCTCGGGGCCTGCAAGATAAACCTTTCTGGTCAGGCGATGGGTGGCCAGTTGAAGGCGACCACCTTCACCTGCGTTGGACCGATGTCGTTTGCCTGGAGCTGGGCTGCGAACGGCAACAGCGTGACCATTATGGGAATGAACAACTTTCGTATCGCCACATTGCAGGCGGGGCGCGGTGTGCTGGCAGGACAGTTGAACGACGGCAGTCTGGTCACCCTGAAGCCGGCGAGCGGTCAGCGCATCGGCACCCCGGCCCAGGCCCAAAAGCCTGCCACCGGTCGCCGCGAAAACTGCTATCGCCGCTACGACAATGATCTCTGCGCCCAGGCAGCAGACGTCACGCCGCCGCGCACGGCATCCGGACCGGTCCGCGTCCAGGCCCTCAATCAGCTCAACATCCGCTCGAAGGAAGACATGAAGAGCCCCGTGATCGGCAAGTTCGCCGTCGGACAGTGCTTCCTCGTCGAAGCCTGCCGACAGACCCAATGGGGACTGCGATGCAGGGTGCCGGTCGGTGACGGCGGCCAGAAGGGCTACGTGATCAAGTATTTCAGTGATCAGACCGGCGACTACATCGTCTTTCGCAACCAGTGCAGGTGACCGTTGAAGCGGGGCCCGTCCGATTGTGCATCCGCCCTCTTTTCATCGGGCACGGAAACACCTATATCAGCCATGCCGGGGCTTGCTCCGGCTATGGCAATAAACGGTCGGTGTAATAAACCTATTGGACCCGGGGGCGGTACCCGGCGCCTCCACCAAAAGCCGGTCGGTGACGAAGTCTCTTCGGACCGGCTTTTGATGGGGGCGAAATAGGATCGACAAGGGCGTAAAGATCGAACTTTTGCTCGGCATGATACCGCCGTTATCGGGTCACAAGTGTAGTTGCAAACGACAACAACGCTAAGGGTTACGCTCTCGCTGCCTAATGGCGGTGCGGGAAACCCGCTCTAAGTCCTTGGGGTTAGCCCCTCAAGGCGGGGTCCGAAGGCACCTGGCAACAGAAGCCTTCACCTAACTCTCCCCCTTCTCTCATCCGTGACTTTGCGTCGGATTTCGCTGCTACCCGCAGCCCGATATTTGATGTACATTCGCCGAACCAGTTTCACGCGGCGGGGCTTTTCCGCATCGCCGCGCCATGGCATAAGCCGCTGAAAATCGGCATGATTAGGAAAGCAGGGATCTGATGGGGCACGACCATATTCGCTACGACATTCTGGCCCAGGACGCACTGCGGAGTGTCATCCGCAAGGTTTTGACCGAGGTTGCGGCGACCGCCCGGCTGCCGGGTGACCATCATTTCTTCATCACCTTCCTGACCGGCGCGCCGGGCGTACGGATCTCCCAGCATCTCAAATCGAAGTATGCAGAACAGATGACGATCGTCATCCAGCACCAGTTCTGGGACCTCAAGGTCACGGACAGCCAGTTCGAAATCGGCCTTTCCTTCTCCGACACCCCGGAAAAGCTCGTAATCCCATTCAACGCCATCCGTGGCTTCTACGATCCGTCGGTGAACTTCGAACTGGAATTCGACGTGCCGCTGGCCGACGAGGAAGAGACGGAGGCCGAAATCACGGCCTATCCGCTGGAAGCCGTTGCCAAGCCGGAGGACGCAGAAGCGGCGAAGGGCGACGAGAAGAAGGAAGGCTCTGTCGTCTCGCTCGACGCCTTCCGCAAGAAGCAGTGAGCCCATGACGAACAGGCCGGACCTCGCTCCGGCCTATTTCATCGAGGAACCGACAATGGCTGCAGACGTCGTCAATCTCCGCCAGTTCCGCAAGGCCAAGGCGCGCAGCGAACGCGAAGCGACAGCCGAGCAGAATCGCATCAGCCATGGCCGGACAAAGATCGAGAAGAGCCTGACCCGGGCCGAGAACGAGATGGCGGCGCGCCTGCATGAGCAGGGACGCATCGAGAAGCCGGAGCAGGACTGAAACCGATCCGGCCTCCAACGGGGCACGACCCCATGTCCGACTGTTGCCGACGGTGCCCGCCATGATCCGCAAGCGTTCGATCACACTTCACGGCCACAGGACGAGCTTTTCCGTCGAGGATCCCTTTCTCCACGAATTGAAATTGATGGCAGCCGAGCGTGGCATGAGCTTTGCGGCTCTGATTGCCAGTATCGATGAGGATCGCCCGGTCGGTTCGAACTTGTCTTCGGCGCTGCGTCTCTTCGTGCTGCAGGAACTCAAGAAGTCGCGCGCGCAAGGCAGCCCTCAGGCGCTGTAGGCCGGACGGCCAGACATCCGGCGATGGGCTGGTGTCAGTCCACGCCGGGCAAGCCCTCGAACCGCATCTCCGGGAGGGGCTGGCGGACAACCCGTTCGCTGGGCGCCACAGGCAAGACGGCGGCAGGCGGGACGGTTTCGGTCGTCAGATCACCCGGCGCATCCTGCGAACGTGGTTCAGATGGCACCGGCGGCGTATCGACGAGCGGCGCTGCTGCTGCTGCAGCTGCTGCCGCTTGTGCCGCAGCGGCAGCCTCTTCCTCTGCCTTCACTCGGGCCTCTTCCTCGATCAGCCGGCGCTCCACCTCTGCGCGGGCGCGCTCCTCGTCGCGAGCGCGTGCCAGGGCCGCCTCACGCCGCAGCCTCTGCTTTTCAAGCACACTGGCCTGAAGCGCCTCGACCCGCCGCCGTTCGGCCTCGAAAGCCCTCAGGGAGAAGAAATTGGTGAGTTCGGTAACATCGAGAATGCGCTCCGGCTGTAATGCCGGACCGGTAAGCGCAATGCGGAAGTTCGGTTCCGCCCCTTCCATGCCCGCGTCACCGGGATCCAGCGCAACACCGACTTCAGCATCCAGCAAACCGGAACGCAAATCGAGGCGGGCCGCGCCATCAAGGCGCGCCTGCGCTGTCTGATGGCTCGCCGCCTGAACCCGCAGCGTCCCATCCGACAGAGCGAATGGCAGGGTCAGGTCTCCGAGCGCCGAGCTCCCGGCGGACACCTGAGCGTCCGCCAGAGCCTTCACCTTCTCCTGGTTGATCTCGGTGCCAATCGCGTCGGCTTCGGCAAGCAGGCTCGGCATGACGGAAAGGTCAAGATTCTCGACGACCAGGGACTTGAGGCGAACCTCCCCGGAGCCGCTTGCCGCACCAATCAGGCTGGCAGCCGTATTGCCCCCGCCCTCCCCGACAAAGGTGATCTCCATCCGGCCTGTCGGATTGCCGGTCGCGACGAGACCGCGCTCGACGCGCAAGGTATCCAGGGCCCGGGCCAGATCGCCGTCGACTAGATCAAGTCGCGCCTGCAGGAAGCCGTTGCCCTCCGCATTCGCAACGGAGAGCCGCCCCGTCACCGTACCGCCGAGCCATCCAGCAGAGACCTCGTCGAGTGAAAGTTCGCCGGCCTTGTTGGTGAGCTTTCCGGATAAATCGGTCATCGCCTCGCCGATTCCGGGCCAGATACGCTTGGCCGTCAGGTCGAGATCGAGATCGAAAGGCAGCGCCTGGGGACTGAGCGCCGCACCCGAAAGATCACCGGTAGCAGGATCGCGCACAGGACCCAGTACGGCCTCGGCAAGCCATTCCAGATCCATCTCCTCGAGAGCGACTGTTCCGACAGCCGACGCAACGGTCCCGGTCAAATCGACCCGCCCCGCAGCTGTCACAGTCTGCCCGGCAATGCTGCCCGCCAGGCTGTCGATCACAAGACCGTCGTCGGCGAGGGAAAAGCGGGATGAGCCAGCAACCGGCACGCCCGTCGCTGCTTCGGGAAGCGCGAGCCCAAGCGACATCAGGTAGGGACCGAGATCGGCGCTATCGACAGAGACCTCCCAGGCGCCGTCAAGCAGGCGAGACGTGTCGAAGGACGTGAGTTGTCCCGTCGCGTCCAGGGTCGTGCGGCTTCCCGCAAAACGGGCCACGAGGTCGGCATTCCCGTCACCGGCGGCATTGATCGCAAGCGTCAGCACGCCCCCTTCGCCGATGTCCCATGGCAGCGGATCGAAACCCGCCTGTCCCAGTAGGACCTGTGCCTCCTCGTTTTCTAGCCGTATGTCGATTGTTCTTGCACCACTCGAAACCAGCGCTGCAAGATCCGCAGCGCCGGCCTTCAGCGAAAGGCCACTGTTGTTGACGCGTCCGTTCGCCTCCAGGCTGACGGCACCGGATTCCAGGACGGAGACCTTGGCCTTCAGGTCGCTCTCCTGATACCAGCCAGCACTTGCCGCCAGCCGGCTGATGAGCGGGCTGCCCGGCAGACGATCACGCAACAGGTTGAGGAAGGGCCCAGAATCGGTCGAGACGATATCGATCTCGCCCTCCCCGATTGGCTGGCTTTCCGTGTCGCGCAGGCTGCCCCGGATCCGGATTTGGCTGCCGGCAACGCTGCCAAGGTTCAGACGTTCGACTGCCAACTGGCCGGCCTGGTAGGTCGCGATGGCTTCCACATCCTCCGCCGTAACCCCGAAGGCCCTCAGTGCATCGACTTTCAACCGTGCTGCGACCCGTTCAGCCAGCAGGTGTCTTTCAGCATCTTCACCGACGATCAGCGCGGCGATCGCACGTGCCGCATCAAGGTCGAGCCCCTCGCCCGCCAAGTCGACGGAAAGGCTCGCCACCTCCCCATTGCGTCCTTCCCTTTCGATCCGCCCCCTCAAGGGCTCCGCGCCGATAGCCAGTTCCAGATTTTCGAAGCGTTGCAGCTCGGGGGTCAGATTGACGGATGCGGAAAACCCGGCCGAAGCGAGGCTCCGGATCGCTGGATCCACTCGACCCGAAATCCAAGTCGCCAGCCCCGAAGGCTGGGTCGATGCGACAAGCAGCCGGCCTTCGAAGGAAGGGGTGCCGACGAGCACCAGCCGGCCACTGGCTTCCACCTGCGTGCGACCTGGCAGGACACCAACCGCCTTGTCCACTGTCCAGCCGTCGCCGGCCGGACGAACATCAAGCTGCAGGTCGCGGAACACCGTATCGCCGGCAACAATCGCCGGCAGACGCAGCGTTGCGCGTCCCGGAACCTTGGGGATCGGGATCCTGGCCGCCGTCGCGAGCAACAGCGCCATGCGCTGCTGGACGGATATGGCCCCGTTGCGGGATGTCTTCGCCCGGCTTCCGTCGGCCGCCAGCCGGTTCACGTCGACCTGCTGTCCTTCCGCAGTCAGCAGAAATTCGGGGTTGGCGCCCGTATCGAGCTTCGCTTCACCCGTGATCACATAGGGATCGGTCGCGTCGCCGAGCTCGAGCCGGTAGCTCGGGATGGTGACGCTGTCATTCGCCAGCTTGAACTCGCCGCGAACCCGTGGTGCCGGAGCAGGCTTCTGGCCGGGTTCCACGGTCTCTTGAGCCGTTGCGACCTTCCACGTCGAACCGAAGGTTCCAGCGTAATGGGGCTTGCCCGCTTCAATCGCCACCTCGCCCTCGAGCTGCAGATCAAACGGCCTCACCTCCGGCTCAATCCGCAAGCGCAGCGGCAGCGCAGTGCCGGTTGGCTCCGATGTGTGCAACGTAAAACTGCCGGCTTCACCATCAAGCGCAGCACGCCCCTCCACGGACCACGGCCCCGCAAGCGTGCGGGCCGAGATGGCCACATCGAGATCCGTCAGGGTCCTGTCACGGCCGGATTGCTGATCGATGAACTCGATCGTCCCTCCGGTGATCGAGAGCTTTTCGAGAACGACGGTGCGCGCGGGGATGCTGGGTTTACTGCCGCGCAACCAGTCCAGGGTGCCATCCTGAAGAAGCCGGATGCGTGCCTTTGGCTCCTCGATGCGCATATCGAAGATGCGCGCCTCACCCGACAGGAAGGGGGCAAGCTCCGCATCGAGAGAGAACCGTGCCACGCGGACGAGCGGCGTGCCGTCAACATCCGCGCCGACAGTCACATCCTCCATTGTCACCGAGGGAAATGGCAGCAGCCGCGCACTCACCGCGCCATGCACCACGACCTTCTTGCCGAGCAACTGGCTGGCATGATCTTCGAATTTCTGACGGAAATTGGTCCAGTCGACGAAAAGCGGGGCAAGCAGCGCAGAGAAGAGCGCAACCACCAGAAGTCCGCCGAGCGTTGCCAGTATACGTCCGAGCACTGAATGCCACTCCCTTGATTACGGCCGAGAGGGTAACGCAATTCACCGGCAGGGCAACCCGCAAGCTCTTGCACTCACAGGCGAAAGATCTTGCCGGGATTGAAGAGGTTGTGCGGGTCGAGGCCGGCCTTGATCGCCCGCATCGTCGGCATCGCCGAGGCGAGCTCCTGCTCGAGATAGCTGATCTTGCCCTGCCCGATCCCGTGCTCCCCCGTACAGGTCCCGTCCATGGCGAGCGCCCGCCCGTTCAACCGCTCGATAAAGGCTTCCGCCTTCTGCACATCTGCCGGATCCTTGTCGTTGAAGAGCAGGAGGACATGGAAATTGCCGTCACCGGCATGGCCGACGATCGGCGCTAAAAAGCCCTGTTCGCGGATATCGGCCTGCGTCTCCGCCACGCATTCCGCCAGCCGCGAGATCGGCACGCAGACATCGGTGGACAGCGCGGCCAATTCCGGCGCAAGCGCGCGGCTCGCCCAATAGGCATTGTGGCGGGCCTTCCAAAGCTGGCTGCGTTCCTCGGCATTGGCGGTATAGACAAAATCTCCGCCCCCGAATTCAGCCGCGATCTCGCCGAATTGCGCCGCCTGCAGCGCCACTGTCTCCTCGGTGCCGTGGAACTCGACGAACAAGGTCGGACGCTCGGCATAAGAAAGCCTCGAATAGGCGTTGCAGGCGCGGATCTGCATCTCGTCGAGCAGTTCGATGCGCGCCACCGGAATGCCCATCTGGATGGTCATGATCACCGCATTGCAGGCATCCTCCAGTGACGGGAAGGCGCAGACACCACCAGCGATCTTCGCCGGAATGCCCTGCAGGCGCAGCGTGATTGAGGTGATAAGCCCGAGCGTGCCCTCAGATCCCACGAAGAGCCGCGTCAAATCATATCCCGCCGAGGATTTTCGCGCCCGATGCGCCGTCCGGATTTCCGCGCCATCGGCCGTGACCACGGTGAGTGCCAGGACATTGTCCTTCATCGTGCCATAGCGCACGGCATTGGTGCCGGACGCGCGCGTTGCCGTCATGCCGCCGAGCGAGGCATTCGCACCCGGATCGATCGGGAAGAACAGCCCGGTATCCCTGAGGTAGGTGTTCAGATCTTCCCGCGTGACGCCCGGCTCCACAGTGCAGTCCAGATCCTCGGCATTCACCGATAGAATTCTGTTCATCCGGCTGAAATCGACCGAAATGCCGCCACAGGGCGCATTGACCTGTCCCTCAAGCGACGACCCCGTGCCGAAGGCGACAATTGGCACGCGATGCTCGGCGCAGATGCGGACAACCTCCCGCACCTCGTCGCTCCCCTCGACGAAAACCACGCCGTCGGGTCGCTGCGAGGGCAGATAGGTCGTGGTATGGCTGTGTTGCTCGCGGAAGGACTGCCCCGTCTGGAAACGCTCGCCAAATCGCTGCTTCAGGATCGGCAACGCCTGCGCGATGCCGTCCTCGTTGCGCCGTCCGTCGATCACATCCTTGCGGGCCATCCGCACCTCCCGAAACTGCAATGGGTCTCAGCGGCAAACCGCCGATGCGACCTGCTATGGGATAGCGTCAGGCAATTGTCCAGACGGCGAATGCGCGCGCCGCACGACCGGCGCGCCTTGCTCATTCGGCGGCAATCCGTGGCGGAGCACCGGGATCATTGGCGATCTTCAGGGTCGCATCGTCAAGCTCGGTCTTCAGGCGCGCCTCCTCATGGGCGTGAGGCCTGGAGAAGCGGGCGAGCAGAAGGTAGGCGACGGGCGTGATATACAGCGTCACCAGGGTGGCCACGCCGAGCCCTCCAACGATCACCCATCCTAGCGCAATGCGCGCCTCAGCACCGGCTCCCTGGGCGAGCACCAGCGGCACGCCTCCGAGAACGGTTGCGATCATCGTCATCATCACAGGACGAAGCCGTATGGTGCAGGCGTTCTCGATCGCCTCGCGCACGGAAAGCCCCCTGTCACGCAGCTGGTTGGCGAATTCGACGATCAGGATGCCGTTTTTCGCCATGACACCCACCAGCAGGACCAGACCGATCTGGCTGTAGACATTCAATGTCGAACCGGTGACGACTAGAGCAAAGACGGCACAGGCAAGACCAAGGGGCACCGTCGCCATGATGATCAACGAAGAGACGATGCTCTCAAACTGCGCTGCGAGCACCAGGAAGATGATGGCGATCGCAAAGCCGAAGGTCAGTGCCATCCCGTAGCTGTTCTCCTCCAGCGTCGCGGCTTCGGCGAGCGGAATGAGCCGCGATCCTGGCGGCAGCAGTGGTTGCGCGATTTCGGTCACCGCCTGCACCGCATCCCCAAGTGTCACGCCATCGGCAAGACCGGCGGAGAAGGAGACCGATGCCAGTTGCTGCTCGCGGTTGAGCGTCGGAGAGACCACCTTTTCCTCAAGTGTTGCAATGGTCGACATGGGCACCACCCGCCCGTCCGAGGTGGTCAGGAAGATGTTCTCCAGGTCTGTCGGATCGTTGATCGGCTGGGTACTCGAAACGAGGCGGACCGGGATCGCGTTTCCGTCGACGAAGACATCGGTGACGGAACGGCCTTCCAGCAGTGCCTGGAGCGAGGCACCGATTGCTCCGATGTCGATCCCGAGGTCTGAGGCGCGTTCGCGGTCGATGGTAACGGAGATCTGGGCCTGCGTCGGCTCGTTGTCGAGGCGCGGTGTCTGGAACTCCGGGCGGTCGCGCATCTGCTCGATAACCTGCAGGGCTGCCCCCGTCAGCTTGTCATGTGTCGAGCCGACAAGGGCCATCTGCAGCCCGTTTCCGGCGCCCCTAATCCGCAGACTGTTGCTCTGGAACACGTTGCCGCGCAGGGCCGGCACACGAGCCGCTGCGGCGTTTACGTCCTGCACGATCTGATCCTGCGTACGCGCCCGCTCAGACCATGGTGCAAGCGTCATGACCATGAAGGCGCTGTTGGAAGCCCCCTGACCGGAGATCGAGAAGATGTTCTGGATCTCGCCGCTGTCGCGAAGCGGCTGAAGATTTTCCTCCACCCGCTGCAACTGGTCGCGCGTATAGGCGAGGCTGGAGCCCTGCGGCGTGGTGAGACGCATCATCACCATCGAGCGATCTTCCCGTGGCGTCAATTCGCTGCGGATCGCGGTAAAGGCGCCATAGGCGGCTGCCGAGAACATCACCGCAACAACGACCACCACCATGGGATTGCCGAGACAGGCGTGCAGGCTGCGTTTGTAGGCGGCGGCGAACAGCGAGCCGAAGGCGCCCAGCAGCCCCTTGTTGTGATCCGCAGGGCGAGACAGCATGCGCGATGCCATCATCGGACACAGTGTCAGGGCCGTCACCGACGACAGAAGCACGGCAAAGGCGAGAACGAAACCGAACTCCCGGAAGAGCCCACCGAGCTGCCCCGGCAGAAAGGAAAGCGGCACGAAGACGGCGGCGAGCGTCGCCGTTGTCGCAAGAACCGCAAAGAACACCTCCTGTGTTCCGAGCACAGCCGCCGCACGCGGCCCCATGCCTTCGGACCGGCGACGTACGATATTCTCCAGCACAACGATCGCATCATCGACCACCAGGCCGGTGGCCAGCACGATCGCGAGCAGGGTCAGGATATTGATCGAGAAGCCGACGAGATAGATGGCAACCAGCGTACCGATCAGCGCCACCGGCATGGTCAGCGCCGGGATCAGCGTTGCTCGCCAATCTCTGAGGAAAAGATAGAGAACGACAAGCACGATCGCGGCGGAGAGACCGAGCGCCAGTTCCACCTCGTGCAAGGCGCCCTGGATGAATACCGCATCGTCGCTGGTGACAACCACACGTGTGCCCTCCGGCAACGCAGCTGCCATGGCGTCCACGGCCGCATGAACACCGGCCGAGATGTTGAGCGTGTTCGATTGCGCCTGACGGATGACCCCAAGCCCGACCCCGGGCACCCCGTTGGAGCGGAGTGATGTCGAGCCTTCGTCGGGACCCAGCGTGACAGTGGCCACATCACCGAGCCTGATCCGGTCTCCGATCAGGACATTCTCGAAATCCTCGACCGAAGTCAGGTTTGCGGTGGCCCGTACGACGATATCCTGGGTCTGCGACTGCAGCGAACCAGCCGGCACGTCCAGCGATGCGTTCTGCAGCCCTGTGGCCAGGTTCGCGACCGTCAGACCACGACCCGCAAGAGCCGCCTGGTTGACGTCGATGCGGAAGACCTTCTCCTGGTCGCCATAGACCTGGACATCGGCAACGCCCTCCACGGCCGCCAGCCGGTCGGAGATCTCGTTTTCGACCAGCAGGGTCAGATCTTCCATCGACAGCGTGCTGGAGGTCACGGCCAACCGCATGATCGGCTGGGAATCTGCGTCCGCCTTGACGATCCGCGGCTCCTCGGCATCATCCGGCAACTGGTTCTGCACGCGTCCGAGAGCATCGCGCACGTCGTTGGCCGCAACAGCAAGATCGACCGTATCGCCGAATTCCAGTGTCGTGCGGCTGGAGCCGAATTCCGAACGCGAGGACATGGACTTCATGCCGCTCACCCGTGCGACGGCCCCTTCGATGACCCGCGTCACCTCCTGATCCATGGTTTCGGCCGAGGCACCGTCGTAATCGGTGCTGACAGTGATGACCGGCTGGTCGACGTCAGGCAGTTCGCGGATCTCGATGCCCGCAAGGGCTGCAAGCCCGGCGACCACGAGGAGCGTGTTGAGGACGGCCGCCAGCACCGGCCGGCGGACGAAGAGAGCCGTAAAACTGCGGCCAGACTGTTCGGATCCGGTTTCGGTTGTACTCATCGCGTGGCGACCTCCTCGGACGGGACTTTCTCGGCTCCGGCAACTTCGACGGCTCCGCCTTCGCGAACCCGCTGCAGCCCCTCGACGGCAACGATATCACCATCCTTGAGCGGAGCATCGACCAGGATCTGGTCGGAGTTGCGCTGAATGATGCGGACACGGGTCTTGACGGATTTGGCATCGACGATCTGCCACACGAAGGATCCTTCGCCGTCCCATTGCACGGCCAGCGGATTGACTGCGGGATAACGGTCTCCTGCGAACCGCATGACGACGTTGAACGACATGCCCGCCCGCAGCACGTCGTCGGGATTGTCGATCCTGGCCCGTATCCGGATTGTACGGCTGGCCTCGTCCACGCGGTTGTCGACGGCTTCGACCTCCCCCGAGAACGTCTGGCCCGGACGCGCAACGGACGTCGCCTCGACGGGCATGCCGGGCTTCACCGCCACCGCGAAACGTTCCGGTGCCCAGAAGTCGATGAGCAACTGCGTCCGATTGTCGAGCGAGACGATGGCGCTGCTGTTGGTGACATTATCGCCGACACTCACACCGATGATCCCGATCATGCCATCGATAGGCGCCACGATATCGCGCCGCTTGAGGTTCAGTTCCGCCGTGGTGAGTTGCAATTGCGCCTGCTCTTCGGCGATCTTCGCATCGAGCACATCAAGACGCGAAAAGCTCTGCAGATTACGGTAGGACTCGGCCTTTTCCCGGGCGCTGCGCAGCGCGACGGCAGCGAGGTCCCGCAGGATCAGCTGCTCTTCGCGGTCGAGGCGGGCAATCACATCGCCCTTCTTCACCGACTGTCCGGAGGCGACCAGGATCTCCGAGATCATCCCTGATGTTTGCGGCATCACGGTCACCGCCTCGATGGCCTCGCCGTCGCCGATGGCGCCGAGACGATCATTCACCGTGCCGATCGTGACCGGCTGCGTCGCGACCAGAATGGCCTGGCTGCCACGCCTCTGGCCGCCCTGATTCTGGCCACCTTGACCTTGGCCCTGTGCCTGCCGCGCATTTCCCTGAGGCGCCTGCCCGCCCCCTGGGCCCTCTGCCTCACCAGATGAAACCAGCGCCACGAGCGCCTGCGGCACACCCATGCCAATCAGCGTCTGCCCTGCCCCTGGCGACAGGTAGATCCAGGAGCACAGTCCGATGAAAAGCAGCAGGATACTGACGGCGGCTTGCTTCCAGAGAGGCATTTGGAACTCCGAGAACTGAATTGGGTAGCAGCTAGTATCGGATACAAACAGAAAGTGGCAATGCCGGAAGAACAAGCTTACCGAATTGTAATCTCGCGCGTTTTCACAGCGGCGTGATGACGATCGTCAACCTGGGGCTGCGCAGGGCGAAACCACACAGAACATCGTGCCATGTTGAGGCTCACGCAAAAACCCGTGTGCAAGGGCATTGGTGGAATGAAACCAGAACGCCATCACTGGCCTTTCCAATCCGAATCACTACATTGAGCCGCATGAGTAACGGTTTCGACGACATACCCTTCTTCGATGAAGAGCCTGCGCCGCGCAAGCCGGCTACGCCCGCTGCCCCGAGTGCAGGCGCACCTGCGGGCGGCGGCCTCGGCATTGCGGCCCGCGCCATGGCAGCCCGCGACCAGGCCCGTGCGCCCGACTACCTCTCCGGCCTCAATCCCGAGCAGCGCGAGGCGGTCGAAACCGTCGATGGCCCCGTGCTCGTTCTCGCGGGTGCAGGCACCGGCAAGACCCGCGTGCTCACGACCCGCATCGCCCATATCCTCGCGACCAGTCGTGCCTTTCCCAGCCAGATCCTCGCGGCGACCTTTACCAACAAGGCCGCCCGCGAGATGAAGGAGCGTATCGGCCATCTCGTTGGCGGCGCCGTCGAAGGCATGCCCTGGCTCGGCACCTTCCACTCGATCGGCGTTAAGCTGCTGCGTCGGCACGCCGAGCTCGTCGGCCTCTCCTCCGATTTCACCATTCTCGACACCGACGATGTCGTGCGGCTGATCAAGCAGATCATCCAGGCCGAAGGCCTCGACGACAAGCGCTGGCCGGCAAAGCAGTTCGCCCAGATGATCGACGGCTGGAAGAACAAGGGCCTCGACCCCGCACAGATCCCCGAGGGAGATGCCCGCGCCTTTGCCAATGGCAAGGGCCGCGAACTCTATGCCGCCTATCAGGCCCGCCTCAAGACCTTGAATGCCTGTGATTTCGGCGACTTGCTGCTGCATCCGATCCGGATGTTCAAGGCGAACCCGGACGTTCTCAAGGAATACCACCAGCGCTTCAAATACGTTCTGGTCGACGAGTATCAGGACACCAACACGGCCCAGTACATGTGGCTCAGGCTGCTTGCCCAGCGCCCTCCGGGCGTGCCGCAGAATGTCTGCTGCGTCGGTGACGACGATCAGTCGATCTATGGCTGGCGCGGCGCCGAAGTCGATAACATCCTGCGCTTCGAGAAGGACTTTCCGGGCGCCAAGGTGATCAAGCTCGAGCGCAATTATCGCTCCACCGAACATATCCTGGGTACCGCCGGCCACCTGATCGCCCACAATGAAGGTCGGCTTGGCAAGACGCTGTTCACCGACCGAGTCGATCCGAACGACGGTAAAGTCGTGGTACACAAGGCATGGGATTCGGAAGAGGAAGCCCGTGCCGTCGGCGAGGAAATTGAACAGCTCCAGCGCCAGCAGCATCCGCTTAACAATATGGCGATCCTGGTGCGCGCTTCCTTCCAGATGCGCGAATTCGAAGACCGCTTCGTGACGCTCGGTCTCAACTACCGCGTCATCGGTGGCCCGCGCTTCTACGAGCGCCTCGAAATCCGCGATGCCATGGCCTACTTCCGCCTGGTCTGCCAGCCAGCCGACGACCTTGCCTTCGAGCGCATCGTCAATACGCCGAAGCGAGGCCTCGGCGACACGACAATCCGAAACCTGCATGACTATGCCCGCGCCCGCAACATCCCGATGCTTGCGGCAGCGGCCGACATCATCGACACGGACGAGTTGAAGCCCAAGGCCCGCAAGGCGCTCTTTGACGTGGTCGCCGACTTTCGCCGTTGGCAGTCTCTTCTCGAAAACACACCGCACACCGAACTCGCCGAGCAGATCCTCGACGAGAGCGGCTACACGGCCATGTGGCAGAACGACAAGTCAGCGGAAGCTCAGGGACGATTGGACAATCTTAAGGAACTCATTCGTTCAATGGACCAAGAGGAAAGCATGCGTGCCTATTTAGAGCGCGTAGCATTGGTCATGGATGCCGAGCAAAACGCCGATATGGATGCCGTATCCATCATGACATTGCACTCGGCCAAAGGTCTGGAATTCGAAACCGTTTTCCTGCCCGGCTGGGAGGAAGGTCTGTTCCCTCACCAGCGTGCTCTCGACGAAGGCGGTCGTGCCGGCCTCGAAGAAGAGCGCCGTCTCGCCTATGTCGGCATCACGCGTGCCAAACGTCGATGCCATATCTGGTTTGTCGAGAATCGCCGGATTCACGGCCTCTGGCAATCGACGCAACCGTCGCGTTTCCTTGAAGAGCTACCTTCTGCACACGCAGAATATGATGAAACCTCTGGCAGCTTTGGCGGTTACGGTCGCAACCCCTACGGCCAGTCGCGCTTCGACAAGCAGGAACCCTTTCAGAACAGCTATTCGACACCGGGCTGGAAGCGCGCCCAGGCCAACAAGACCGATGCCACGCGCGACAACTGGGGCAACCGCTCAGGCCATGCGGTGGAGCGCATCGGTTACGGCGAAAGCGGCCCGCGCGCCAAGACCATCGACGGGGAACTGGTCGCCAAGTCCAAGACGTCGGAACCATCCCGCTTCTCGGTGGGCGATCGCGTCTTCCACATCAAGTTCGGTAACGGCAATGTTTCTGCGATCGAGGGCAACAAACTGACGATCGACTTCGATCGCGCCGGACAGAAACGGGTGCTGGACGGATTTGTCGAGCTGGCGTGAACACCAAGATCGAAGAACAGGTGGCGCCGTCTGGCGCCCCTGAATGATCCTCAGGCCGCTGAGTAAACCTCTTCCGCAGCAAAGGCGCGCTGCCAGTGACGCCGGCAAAGCGAGGTATAGGTCTCGTTTCCACCGATAAGCACCTGAGCGCCGTCCTTCTGCGCCTTGCCGTCTTCGCCCATGCGCACCACCATGGTCGCCTTGCGGCCACAATGACAGATCGAGCGTGCCTCGGTGAGTTCGTCGGCGATGGCGAGCAACGCCTTGGAACCGGGGAAGAGCTCGCCGCGAAAATCTGTTCTCAGCCCATAGGCCATGACCGGGATGTCGAGCATGTCGACGATCCGCGCCAGTTGCCAGACCTGGTCCGTCGTCATGAACTGCGCCTCGTCGATGAAGACGCAGGAGAGCGGCGATGTCTCGTGATCGGCTTTGATCGCGGCAAAGAGGTCGTCCTGCGCACCGAAGATGTCAGCCTCGGCCCTGAGCCCGATCCGTGACCCGATGAAGCCTTTGCCGACGCGGTTGTCCAAAGCGCTGATCAGCGTTGCGACCCGCATGCCGCGTTCGCGGTAATTGTAGGCAGCCTGCAGAAGAAGCGTCGATTTGCCAGCATTCATGGTGGCATAGATGAAATGAAGTTTGGCCAAGGCTTTGCCGCTGTTGAGTTGAATATCTGCCGGAAACCGCAGTTCTAGGGACGTCGCGGGCCATGGACAAGCGTATCGTCGGCATTGCCAACAACCAAAATTGCGAAAAGGTGGAGAACAGTCGCACCTTGAGCACCTTGCGGATGCCGAAGAGGTGATCAAAGTGACAGGTTTTGGATCGCAGATTGAATGCGGTGGAACATCCGGGGCGGGTTTCTCGACCCAGGCAGTTGAGCGCACTCAGTTGACGCCCAAGCGGGGATTGCTATGACTGCCGGGCCTATGACTTCACGGCCCGACAGGGCCTCTCCCGCGGAGCACGACTTGCAGTTCCTGCCTGAAAGCCGCTTATCCATGGCGGTCTACCTGATCAACATGGATGGTGCGACCGACCGTCTTGCCGCGATGGAGCGCAAGGCAGGTCACGCCGACCTGGACTTCCAGCGTGTTCCGGGGGTGGAGGGTCGAAAGCTCACGTTTCCGACACCGGATTTCAGCGAAAAGAGCTACAGGTTGTTGCACGGACGGCGCACCACGCCGGCCGAAATCGGCTGCTACCTGAGCCATGTCGAATGTGCACGACAGTTTCTCGCCAGCGATGCAGACATCGCGTTGATACTGGAAGACGACGTCTCCTTCGAGCCGGATTTCCTCGAAACCGTCGATCTCGCCAGCTGTCATCGCAACGATTGGGATGTCCTGCGGCTGACCACCGTCAACGACGGAAAAAAATTTGCGTTCCGACAGTTGAAGTCCGGACGAAGCCTCGCAATAGCCCTGACACGGGAAAAAGGGGCTGGCGCCTATATCGTCAACCGCAAAGCAGCAACCTGGATCGTGGAGCGGCTTCTGCCGATGAAACTCGCCTACGACATCGCTTTCGACCTGGAATATCTCGACGGCTTGCGCGCGGCTTTCGTCCACCCTCTTGTTGCAAGCCAGCGATCGGAGCACCCGACCCAAATTCAGGCCAACATCAAGGAATACAAGCTCTCACGCTGGCGCTATCTGACCGTTCTGCCCTATCGGACATATCTGGAAGTTACGCGCTTTGTCGCACGCGGCATCACGCTGATGCGGCACAAGCTGAAGTCGGCCCGATAGTTCAGCCCCGCGCGGCTTCCTCGCGGTGCAGCCACATGAGCTCTATCTGCACGGCAGCCTGAAAATCCATGATCTCGGCGCGCATGTCCTCTTCCGGGCAACCGAGCGCGAGCAATTCGTTGCCAAGCCCACGGCACGTCGTCTTCCAGAACTCCGTGGCCGCGTAGCCATTCAGGCGATCAAGTTCGATCGCGGAACGGCGCACCAGATCCCTACGGTTCGCGAGTGGAAAGAAGGCGATGGTCGGGTTGTTCTGGCCGTTCATGGCTTGGCTACTCATGCGAAACATCCTCACGTTACGGCATGTGTTTAGAATCACATGGTTAACGTTCCGTTTCGCAGCAATGCCGGACACGCCGAAGTGTGCCAAAAGTGAGCCTGTCCCAGGCAGGTTCCCGGGCAGTTTCCCGCATATGAACTGCCGGCGGAAAGTTCATCCCCCAGCCGATGCGGCCTGCCCTTTGTCCATCACGACCATCGCGGCAGTATCAATTGGGCTTGCTTCCCGATCGATGCGTCACCGCCAACCGCCCGAGCGATGAAGCGAGTCGCACATGGCGGCAGCACAGGTGTTCCATCTGCGGAGCAGCGAGGAAATCTCCCGATTGCACTTGATCACAAGGCTCGCGATTGCCATCTTGCGCCGCACAAGAAATGGAGCGCGACCATGACGAAGGCCCTTCTGCTGATCGACATCCAGAACGGCTTCTGCCCCGGCGGCAATCTGCCGGTTGCGGAAGGCGACGCGGTCGTGCCGGTCGCCAACCGCCTGATGGCAAGCGGCGCCTATGACCTCATCGTCGCGTCACAGGACTGGCACCCCGCCAACCATGGCAGCTTTGCCTCCCAGCATCCGGGCAAGATCCCCTTCGATATGGGCGAATTGTCCGGCCAACCGCAGGTCATGTGGCCGGATCACTGTGTCCAGGGCACTCTGGACGCGGAGTTCCATCCGGATCTCGAAACGGCACGCATCGACTTCATCCAGCGCAAGGGCGAGAAACCTGATGTCGACAGCTACTCCGCCTTCCGTGACAACGACAAGGCGGCGCTCACGGGTCTTGCAGACTGGCTGAGGACAAAGAGTGTGACGGAACTCGACGTGATGGGGCTTGCGACGGACTATTGCGTGAAGTTCTCAGCCCTCGATGCAGTTGACATGCTGCCGGGCCTGAAGGTTCGCCTGATTGCCGACGGCTGCCGAGGCATCGATACAAAGGGCGTGGACGACGCCATCACTGCGATGCGCGACGCAGGCGTCGAGATCACGGACAGCAAGCGAATCGGTTTCTGAGCAAAGGCCTGCAACAGATTCGTGCGATTGCCTTTTTTGGCGGCAAGCGCTAGAGCCGAGCCAACGACAAGACAGGAAGGACGCCGGTCATGGAAGTCGTCACCACGATCGCCGCTTTGCGACAGAAGCTCTTGCCTCGCCGCCGTGCCGGCCAGACCATCGGCTTCGTGCCAACCATGGGTTACCTCCACCAGGGGCACCTGAGCCTGGTCGGCCGTGCCAAGTCTGAAAACGACGTCACCGTGGTCTCGATCTTCGTCAACCCGCTGCAGTTCGGCAAGAACGAGGACCTGGAGAAATACCCCCGCGACCTCGCCCGCGACAGCGCCATGCTGGACGAGGCCGGCGTTGATTTCCTCTTCGCACCGGACGTTGAGGACATGTATCCGGAACCTATGCAGACGGTGGTGGACCTTCCGAGGCTCGGATCCGAACTCGAAGGTGAAGCCCGGCCGGGCCACTTCGCCGGTGTCGCCACAGTCGTCACCAAGCTCTTCAACATCGTGCAACCCGACAACGCCTATTTCGGCGAGAAGGACTACCAGCAGGTCACGATCATCAGGAAGATGGTCGAGGATCTGGCGCAACCGGTGCGCATCGTCCCGGTTGCAACGGTGCGCGAGGCCGATGGCCTCGCCTGCTCGTCGCGCAATGTCTATCTCTCGACTGCCGAACGCACCGCCGCCGTTATCGTGCCGAAGACCCTGGCCGAGGCCGAGCGCCTGCTGCGGACCGGCATCAGGGACGTTGCGACGCTGGAAACAAGGCTTCTGGAATTCGTCCGCACCGAACCGCTTGCCGAGCCGGAGGTCGTGGCCATCCGCGACCCGCGAACACTCGAGCGGATCGATATGGTGAAGGACACCGCCCTCGTTCTTCTGTATGTCCGCTTCGGCAAGACGAAGCTTCTCGACAACCGCATCATCGGCCAAGCGGCCGCCACCGGCATGGAGGCCGCCTGACATGAGCACACCACCCCGCCAGAAGCGCCTGACGCCCGCCGACATCACGGCACTGAAGGGCAACCGCCCGGTCGTTTCCCTGACCGCCTACACGACGCCCATCGCCCGGATCCTCGACCGCCATTGTGACCTGCTTCTGGTCGGCGACAGCCTTGGAATGGTTCTCTACGGCCTGGAAACGACGGTCGGCGTGACCATGGACATGATGATCGCCCACGGTCAGGCCGTGATGCGTGGCACCGCACGCGCCTGCGTGATCGTCGATCTGCCCTTCGGCTCCTATCAGGAGAGCAAGGAGCAGGCCTTCCGCAACGCTGTTCGGCTGATGAAGGAAACCGGCTGCGACGGCGTGAAGCTCGAGGGTGGCGCCGAAATGGCCGAAACCGTGGAGTTCCTGGTCACCCGCGGCGTGCCGGTCTTCGGCCATATCGGCCTGATGCCGCAACAGGTGAATACGTCGGGCGGTTACCGCTCCAAGGGCCACAGTGAAGCCGAGCAGGACAAGATCCGCCGCGACGCCAAGGCGATCGACGAGGCCGGCGCCTTTGCCATGGTCATCGAGGGCACCGTCGAGCCCTTGGCACGGGAAATCTCGGCCAATGTCAGAGCCGCCACCATCGGCATCGGCGCCTCGCCGGCCTGCGATGGCCAGATCCTGGTCTCCGACGACATGCTCGGCCTGTTCAACGAGTTCAAACCGCGCTTCGTCAAGCATTACAGCGAATTGGCCGAGGTCATCGACAAGGCCGCCAGCGATTATGCATCCGAGGTGAAGGAGCGCGTCTTCCCCGGTCAGGAACACACGTTCCAGATCCGCCCGAAGAAATAGTCAGGCCTCCGGCAGCCGCTCCATTTCGTAGAGCGCATCGTTGATCTGATCGACCTGCCGGGCAATGAGCGCCTGCGCGTCGCGCAGTCCCTTGTTGTAGTAATGCGGCCCGATTAGCCGGGCGACCAGATCGACCAGCGTCTCGACCTCGAAGCGCCCGAGCTCCGTTTCGGCCTCATCGGACAGATGACGCTGAACCTTGAGCAACAGCCGCTCCCTGTCCTCGCGACTGATCAGATCCTTCTCCATCTGCCTTTTCTCCACATCGGATGCGACTTTTCGACAAGACGGAAATCCCGTCCGGATGGCAATGCCATTCATCAATGGCGGTCGTCGTTCCATCAGCGGAATTGGTTTGTCGATCAGAGCGACAGGCTTTAGCCAGCAGAAGAACGCGAGAAGTCTATAATGTCCCGATCCCCCTTTGCCGAAGGCGCGCTGAAGGCGCTGCCTGTCATCATCTCCGCAGGTCCCTTTGCCGTTCTCTTCGGCGCGGTCGCCGTGGCGAACGGCCAGACGGTTGCGGAAGCTGCGCTGATGAGCGCCACCGTCTATGCCGGCGCCAGCCAATTGGTCGGCATCGAACTTTTCGGCCAGGCCGTGCCGATGTGGGTTGTGATCCTCTCGATCCTGGCGGTGAATTTCCGCCACATCCTCTATTCGGCGGCCCTCACCCCGTTCATCGATCACTTCACCCTGCCGCAGAAACTGCTCAGCTTCTTCCTGCTGACCGACCCACAATTTGCCGAGGCCGTGGCGCGCGGTGAAAGCGGCCGGGAGGTTAGCTTCCCCTGGTATTTCGGCTTCGGCGCGATGATCTACGTTCCCTGGGTCGCCATGAGCGCGCTTGGCGGCGCCCTTGGCAGCGTCATCGGCAATCCCGCCGACTACGGGATCGACGTGCTGCTGCCGATCTACTTCCTCGGCCTCGTTCTCGGCTTCCGCAAGCGCGGCAATTTCCTGCTGATCGTGGCCGTAAGTGCCGTCGTCTCCGTCGCTGCCCAGCATGTGGTAGGCGCGCCCTGGCATATCAGCATTGGAGCTGTGGCCGGCATCGTGCTCGCAGCTCTCCTGCCTCTTCCCCCGTCAGAGAAATCTGTCGAGGAGGTCGCCCGATGAGCACCTGGCTGACGCCCAACATGACGCTGCTGATCGCAGCTGCGGCCGTTGCAACCTTCCTCACCCGGATCGCCGGCTATGTGCTGGTCAAGCGGCTAAAGAACATGCCGCCCCGGCTGGAGGCTGCGCTGAATGCCGTGCCGGCTGCGGTGCTGACGACGCTTGTCGCGCCCGCCTTCTTCTACGGCCAAATCGACGTGAAGGCCGCCATGGCGGCGGCCCTTCTCATCGGCCTGCGTTTCTCCGCCATTCCGATGCTGATCGGCGGCTGGGCCGCCGTCATGCTGATGCGGCAGGTGATCGGCTGATCCCTTAGCGCTCGAACGGCGCCGTTGCATGCTCCAACCAGGCGCGCGTGGCGGCATCTGAAATGAGCGGCAACAGCTCTTCCCGTGTCTTGGCGTGATAGGCATCGAGCCAGCGCAGCTCGTCGCGCGTCAGCAGATCTTCCACGATCAGCGCGCGATCGATCGGCACATAGGTCAGCGTCTCGAAACCGAGCATAGGCTGATCGCCACCCTCGATCGCCTCGGCCTCGCGCACATAGATCAGGTTTTCGATGCGGATCCCGAAATTGCCGGGGCGGTAGTAACCCGGTTCGTTCGAGAGGATCATGCCGGGCAGAAGCTCCTGCGTCGAAAGCCGGGCAATACGCTGCGGCCCCTCGTGGACGGACAGATAGGACCCGACGCCATGCCCCGTGCCATGGGCGAAGTCTGCCCCGGCCTTCCACAGTGCAATGCGCGCCAGGGGATCCAGATCGCAGCCCCGCGTGCCCTTCGGGAAACGCGCAGCACTGATCGCAATCATGCCCTTGAGCGCCAGCGTGAAGAAGCGCCTCTGTTCATCCGGGACCTCTCCGACCGCAAGGGTGCGGGTGATGTCAGTGGTGCCGTTCACATACTGCGCGCCCGAATCGATCAGGAACATCTCGCCGGACCGGATCTGGCGATCACTTTCGCTGGTCACCCGGTAGTGCATGATGGCGGCATTCTCACCGGCACCCGAAATCGTGTCGAAGGAGATGTCCTTCAGCGGGTTCTGCATCCGCTCACCGACTGCGGCGCGCACCGCTTCGAGTTTCCTGGCAGCCGCGATTTCAGTCAGGCTGCCGGCGGGTTGCTGGTTGAACCAGTGCAGGAACTCCACCATGGCAACGCCGTCCTGCAGATGGGCGGCGGCCGAGCCGTTGAGCTCGACCATGTTCTTGACCGCGCGACCGAGCTTGGCAGGATCATTGCCCTCGACGACCTCGCCGCCGCTCTCCCGGATCATGCGGGAGAGCGCATAGGGTGTAAGATCGGGATCAACCAGGATACGGGCACCATCGCGGGCCACCCGCTCCAGCCGCTCGGAGAGAACGGCGGGATCGACCTGCTCGCACAGATCACGCAGATAGCTTTCGACGTCCAGATTGGTCTTGGCACTGTCGAGGAAGAGTTCGGCAGAACCATCCGACTTGATGATGGCGCGCGATAGCGGGTGCGGCGTATGCGGGACGTCATTGCCACGCAGATTGAAGATCCAGGCGACCGAAGATGGATCGGCGATCAGGACGGCTGCGAGATTTCTGTCGGTGAGGTCAGCCGCGATCGTCGTGAGCTTTTCAGCCGCCGAGACACCGGCATGGTTGAGCGCCTGGATGATCACGGCGCCCTTGGGCTCGGCCGGACGGTCCGCCCACAGACGATCGATCGGGTTGAACGGCAGAAACACAAGACTGCCGCCCTTATCCGCAAGCGCTTTTTCCAGACGCCGGACCTCTGCACCGGTGTGCATCCAGGGATCGATGCCCAGCCGAAAACCTTTGGCCGCCCGGTTCTCTATCCATCTGTGAGGCGGCTCGCCGACGAGGTCACCCGGCGTGAACACCGAAGCATCCACCTGCTGGGCAAGCTGGGTGACGTATCGGCCGTCAACGAACACCACAGCCAGGGTCTCGGTGACAAGCAGCAGCCCGGCAGAACCGGTGAAACCTGTCACCCAGGAGAGCCGTTCGGCCGACTCGGGGACATATTCGCCGAGATATTCATCCGAGCGTGGCACGAGCAGTCCGTCGATCCCAAGTTCACCAAACAGCCCCCGGAGCAAGGCGATCCTCGACTTGGCATGATGCGGCGTGGACTTGACCTCATAGGACTGAAACATGGATGTGCTCACAATGGGTTGCGGATTCTGACTGCGCTTATAGCAAGCCCGCTGCGCCCTCACCACCAGCAGCGCATCGTTTCGCGGCAATTGCCGCAAGGCGAGATCAGAACCGCCACAATTTCAGGCAAGCCTCATGTTGCTATGCAGCAAACGCAGATCTCCCGTGCCCCAAGCCACCTGCCTGACCCGCTCTTCAAGGCCTATATAGGGAGCATGGAGGACGCGAACTTCGTGTCCCAAACGGAAAAGGATCAGAAAGATGGCACAGTCTTTCCTGCGCACCGCCCTGAACAACCTCGTCGAAGCACGCCAGCGTCGAGCCGATCTCTATGCCACCGGCGCGCTGCTGTCACTTGATGACGCTTCCCTCGAAGCCATGGGCCTGAAGCGCGACGAACTGCGCCGCCGTCCGCATCAGCGTTCGATCATCTGATCACCAGGACGGCAAACCGTCCGGTCCATTCTCCGCTGGAGCGCTCCTCCCACGCTCGCGGACCACGGCGCGGTGTCATGCCGATGCCAGAAAGGCGGCTCCATGTGGGCCGCCTTTTCTCTTTCAGCAACAACTGACGTTACGTTTCAGCCCTGACCTTGCGTGAAGTGTATGGTCACCCAACCATTGCGCCAGATCGTCCTGACATGCGAGAGCCCCTCGCCGCTATAGGCCGCAATCACCTTCCAGCGCTGTTCAGCCAGAATGCCGGACAGGATCACCGACCCGTTTGCCGCCAGATGCGTCACGAGTTGCGGCGCCATCTTGATCAATGGCCGCGCCAGGATATTGGCAATGATCAGATCGAAGGGACCGTGTTCGCGGAAGGCAGTCGAATGAAAGCCGGGCGCTGTCCGAAAATCGATGCCGTCTACGATCTGGTTGCGACGGGCATTTTCGCGGGCGACGCGAACAGCGATCGGATCGATATCCGTGGCCAGCACCGGTACCGGAAGCAGTTTGCGAACAGCAATGGCAAGAACGCCGCTGCCCGTGCCGAGGTCGAGGGCATTGCGGACCTTGCGGGCCCTGACAACCCTTTCGATCACTTCCAGACAACCCGCCGTCGTGCCGTGATGGCCGGTCCCGAAAGCCTGGCCCGCATCGATCTCGATTGCGACGTCATGCGGCTGCACCTTGTCGCGGTCGTGCGAACCATGCACCAGGAAACGACCGGCACGCACAGGCTTGAGGCCTTCTAGCGACTTGGCGATCCAGTCGACATCCGGGATCACCTCGCGCTGGACGGGAAGGTCCGGGAACTCTTCGGCGAGCAACTCTTGCACGCGCGGCAGGACTTCTTCTTCCTCGTCCATCATCAGATAGATCGAGGCCTCCCATATGTCCGATTTTTCGTCGACTTCGGTTGTCGCAATCGCGAAATCCTCCTCGCCGAAAGCGAAGCTCATCAGATCGAGGATCCGGTTGGCATTCTTTTCGGTCGTGGTCACATAAAAGCGAATTTCGCTCACGGTCTGTCTTCCTCGAAGGGGATGTCTGGAAGGGGCTTGTCGGTCAGGCGTTGCGGTACAACGCTATTGCCGCCGTGGCAACCTCCTCCGTCCGAACCCCGACATTAGCCCTTCATCAGGTTTTCGAGCTTCTTGATCGCCGTCTCCGGATTCTCGCCATAGGCAATCGTGCCCTTGAAGCGCCCATCGGCATCCAGCAGGAAGATCGAGGCCGTGTGATCCATCGTGTAGTCGCCATCTGGCTGGCTCTCATCCAGCGGGATCTTCTTGGCATAGACCCTGAAGCCCTTGACGACCTCGGCGACCTTCGCAGGCTCGCCCGCAATCCCGATCACCCGATCCGTGACATTCGAAATGTAACGACCGAGGATCTCAGGCGTGTCGCGCTCGGGATCAACAGTCACGAAATAGGCCTGAAGCCCCTTCGCATCCGGATCCACCTGCTTCATCCAGCCGTCGAGCTCGAAGAGCGTCGTCGGGCAGACCTCAGGGCAATGGGTGAAGCCGAAGAAGAGCGCCGTCGGCTTGCCCCGGAACGCGGCCTCGGTCACCGGCTTTCCATCCTGATCAACCAGTTGGAAGGGCACACCAAACGGCGCCTCCGCCATCTGCTCTCCGGACTGTGTGACCTGATAGGTCAGCCAGCCCAGAACGCCCGCCATGACGACGACCGCCGCCCACAAGATGACCCTGACCGTTTTCATGAGCGCAAATCCCTGAATGCAAAATCCATGTGAACGCCGATAAGCCCCTGATCCTCGAAAGGCAATTCAACTCGGCGTAAAACCGCGAATGAGCGCCGATTTGTCACGTCTGTGGGGAGCTTCAGAAGCAGTAGGCGAGCCCGGACTCGATCAGCGACAGGAAGATCGCACCGCCGAAGCGCATCCATCCAAGAAAGACCGCGACGCTGAAAAGCGTCCCTGCGAGAAACAGGGCGGCATAGGGCAGCCATCGTTGTAAGCGCACGACTTCGATCATCTTGCGATCCTAGCGCAGTTTGCAGAGGATGAAACGCGAGATTTTGATCGGCAATAGAGAGATTTGACTGTTATCAAGGAACGCAATGCGCTTTTGCTGACAGATTGCCGTAGCAGCCAGACGTCTTGGGAGGGATCAATGGAACAGCAGGCACTCGAACGCGGATCACTGCCGAAACTTCAGATCAACCCGTTGCGCATGGAGGATGTTCGGGCCGCGTTCGCCGACGGCTGGCGTGATTTCCGCACCTATCCCGGATTCGGCCTCTTCTTCGGCGCGATCTATGCACTCGGCGGCCTCTTTATTGCGGTCATGCTGACCTACTACCACCTGCCCTGGATGATCATTCCCGTGGCAATCGGCTTCCCGCTGATCGGCCCCTTCGTCGCCGTCGGGCTCTACGAGATCAGTCGCCGGCACCGGCTGGGAGAACCGATCGCCTGGAAGGCGGTGCTGGGAGAGGTGTTCCGCCAGCGCGAACGGCAACTCTCCTGGATGGCCTTCGTTGTCCTGTTCATCTTCTGGATCTGGATCTACCAGGTAAGGCTGCTGATGGCGCTGTTCCTCGGCTTCCGCATTCCCGCCACCCTGGAGGCCTTCGCGAACGTGGTGCTGACCACGCCTGCCGGTCTTCTCTTTCTTGCCGTCGGCACAGTCGTGGGCGCCGTTCTCGCCATCATCCTGTTCACGGCCACCGTCATCTCGATGCCGCTGCTTCTGGATCACGACGTCGATTTCGTCACCGCAATGCTGACGAGCATGCGCACCGTCATCGAAAATCCGCGACCGATGCTAACCTTTGGCGTGATCGTCGCGGGCATGGCGATTCTCGCGCTGGTTCCCTTCTTCCTGGGGTTGCTCGTCGTCCTGCCCCTCGCAGGCCATGCCACCTGGCACCTTTATCGCCGCGCAATCACGGCAAACACATGATCTGAAGAAGAGAACACGGCCGCATGGCGCCCTGATTAGTTTTAGATTAACTAATATTAGAGATTCTGCGTTTGCGTGATGACCGAAAGGTCAGACGGACATGATCGTCCACGGGAACCCCCTTCCCGGCTTCGCATGACATGCCACCGGTGTGCATGGGCCACCGGGATCGAGGCTGGGGACACCAATGTTCAATTTCATCACGGGTAAGGACCTGTCGGTCAAGCAGCGACTGATGACGCTCGGCGCGGCTGCGGTGATCGGCATCGGTTCGATGCTGACAGTCGGCTGGTACCAGAATGCGCAGATCTCGACCGCGATCCAGGAGTCGATCGAAATCAAGGACGAAGTCGAGCGGATCAATGAGATGCGGCTCGCCAACGCCAACATGGTTCTTGCGGCCATGGACACAATCATCGACCGCATGGAAGGCCAGATCCAGCCTGAACGCGTCGATATCATGAACGCGGCGGCCACCCTCCTCAATGACGGCATCCCGATCCTCAAGGACGTCGCGAACGAAGCGGGCATTCCCGGGGAGGTCGCAAGCTACGAGACCGACCTCAAGATCGTCGTCCAGGCAATCCAGGTTGATCTGAAGCGAATGGTCGAGACGAATGCACCCGAGGCGGACTATGCCGCGATCGATGACGCGATCGACGGAGCGGGCGAGCGACTGGCGGGGGTTCTGAACAATCTCTCCGCTCTGGGCGGCAATCTCGTGGAAGACTACGTCAGCGAGGCCACCAACCGAAGCGACCAGGCGCTGACCTTCCAGCTTGGCTTGGGTAGCCTTGCCTTCATCACGGTCGTCGCGCTGCAGTTCATCCACGGCAACTCGATTGCCAACGGCATCCGCATCGTCCGCAATGGCATGCAGCAGATTATCGATGGCGACTACGATTCGCATGTTGGCGGAACCGACAGACGTGACGAGATCGGCGGCATGGCCCGCTCGGCCGACATCTTCCGCAAGGCGGCGATCGAGAAACGGGATCTGGAACATGCCAGCAAGACGCAGCGCGAGCAGAACGAAGCCGAGCGGGAAAGCCGCACGGCGGCCATGGAATCAGACACCCGCGCCCTCAAGATCGCGGTCGATGCCCTCGGCGAGGGTCTCAAGCGACTTTCGGAAGGCGACCTCTGCGCAGCCATCACCAGCCCCTTCCCACCGGATCTCGAGAGGCTGCGCAACGACTTCAACGAGGTCTCCGGCAACCTGAAGCGGGTGATGAGCGAGATTGCCACCAACAGCAGCTCGATCCATGCGAACGGTCTCCAAATGCGCTCAGCAGCGGACGATCTCGCACGGCGGACGGAGCAGCAGGCGGCCTCGCTGGAAGAAACATCCGCCGCACTTTCCGAAATCACGGAAACGGTCCGCACGGCAACCGACCGGGCCGAAGAAGCCAGCCATATGGTCGACAATGCCAAGGTCTATGCCGAGAAATCGGGAACCGTTGTCAGCGACGCCATGTCGGCAATGGAACGAATCGAAGGCGCGACAGGCGAAATCGGAAAGATCATCAACGTCATCGACGAGATTGCATTCCAGACCAACCTCCTGGCGCTCAATGCCGGCGTCGAGGCGGCGCGTGCGGGTGACGCGGGCAAAGGTTTCGCCGTGGTTGCCCAGGAAGTCCGGGCCCTGGCCGGACGGGCCGCCGAGGCGGCACGGGACATCAAGACACTCGTCGGTCGTTCAAGCGACGAAGTTCGCACGGGGGTTGAGCTGGTAACCGCCACAGGTGAGGCTCTGCACCGGATCGGCGAAGATGTTTTGCGAATTAACGAGCACGTTAAGGCAATCGTTACCAGCGCGAGAGAACAATCGATTGGACTGAGCGAGATCAATTCGGCCGTCGGACAGATGGATCAAGTCACGCAACAGAATGCCGCGATGGTGGAGCAGACCAATGCGGCAAGCCACACGCTGGCGGGTGACGCGGAAAATCTCGCGCGCCTCGTCGGACAGTTCAAGGTGACCTTGGCTGACACTGCTCATGTTCAGAAGCCGGAGCCGGCCAAAGCCGTCTCCCCTCAGAAACCGTCTCCCGCGCGGATACTGATGGACAGGGTCGCGGGATCGTCCAACCGAACGGCTTCGGCAACCGCCAGCGCTGCCGAAGCGAAAGAACACTGGGAAGAGTTCTGATCATGAGTAATGCCATCAAGCAGTCGGGTGCCTACCTGGAAATCGTTTCCTTCCATCTCGGCGACCAGGAATTCTGCATCGACATCATGGCCATCCGCGAAATCCGCGGCTGGGCACCGGTGACCCCAATGCCGCACACACCGCCATATGTCCTTGGCCTGATCAACCTTCGCGGCGCCGTCATCCCGGTCATCGATATGGCCTGCCGTCTCGGCATGAAAATGACCGAACCATCGGAACGTGCCGCAATCATCGTGACCGACATCGCCGGCAAGCTGGTCGGCCTGCTGGTCGAACAGGTCTCCGACATGATGACGATCAAGAGCGAGGACTTGCAACCGGCACCGGAAATCATCCCCGAGGCCCAGCGCGCCTTCTGCCGCGGCATCGTGGCACTTGAGAAGTCGATGGTTTGCTTCCTCAACCTCGACACGGTCATCGCAGACGAACTCGCTCAGGCAGCCTGAGCCAAGCTCTTCCCAGGAGCGGCCCCGCCTCTGCGGGGCCCGTTTCGCCAGCACACAGATGGAACGCTGTCGGCAACCGCCAGACGGCGTGTTTTTGCGTTTTGTGCGCCACGAATTCCATTGCATTTTAAAACTAATTTCTCCCAGGCGGGAACAGCCGATGGCCCGGCACGTTTCCCCTGCAACTTCCGACGAAGTGGAAGTTTCTGCAAAGAAACCAAGGAGAAACATCATGAATTCCGCTGTAAAGCTCGCGCTCGCCGGTGCACTGTCCATCACGTCCCTCTCGGGCGTAGCACTGGCACAGACTGCCGATCCCATGGTCGATCAGACCACGACCACCGGCTCCACCACCATGGCAACCGAGGGCGTGAATATTGTCCGCCTCGACAGCCTCAACAACGATCAGGACCGCCAGCAGCACACGCGCCTTGAGCAACTCGCCAATAACCAGAGCGCGCTGGTAGAAGCGCAGGCAGCGATCAATGCCGATCCCGCCGTGATGCAGGCGCTGAAGGAGCAGAGCATTGAAGTGAGCAATGTCATTGAGGTCGAGACTGCCGCAAATGGCGGAAAAATCGTCTACGTGAAGTAATCGATCGCCCACTCGAAAACGCCCTGGAACCGCGAGGTTCCGGGGCGTCTTCGGCTGGAGAGATGAACAGGTTCCTCTCCGTGCCGGTTGCGAAATTGGGGGTGACGCTCTACCGACACGCCAAGATTGTCCAATCGTGTCGAGCCTTGAAAGTGACAGCGGTCACAGAAACCGGCAGAACTGGCGATACACCCTAAACTGGTTGTTTCATTGGGGCTTTCCTGCCGTCCAGACAACGGTCTGGTTGAACAGCGGAACCGTGGATATCGCCATCTTTGCCGACCCCTCGACGACCTGCCGAGAATGCGCGAGATAGATCAGCGTATCATTCTCCTTGTCGTAGATTCGGTTGACCACCAGCGACTTCCAGATGATCGACAGCCCCTCGCGAAAGACCTCTTCGCCCTCCTCCGACAGGTCGATGTCGCCGATCTCGATCTGACCGGTTTGGCGGCAGGCAATCGAATTGTTGGAGGGATCCTCGAACCAGTTGCCCTTCGACAGGCGATCGATCAAAGAACGATCGAAATAGGTGACGTGGCAGGTTATGCCCTTCACATCAGGGTCAGTCATCGCCTCGACAATGATGTCGTTGCCGACCCAGTCGACGCCCACCTTGCCGACGACCTCTGCCGAGGCGGGCACCACGGTGGCCAGTGCGAGCGCGGTTGCGGCGAGAATACGATTGAAGGACATGGTCTTCACTCCCTTGTGAACTGCCCCCCAAAGATAAGGTCACGCCTCACGCTTGCAAGGCCGCCGCGCGTTTCGGCTTGCGGGCGAATGAACATGGCTCGTAGCCGCGACGATCAAGACGGCCAACATTCAGGCCGAGCTTCAGCGCCAGTTCGAAAGGATCGGGCACCTCCGCCTCGCGCGCCATGGCAAGGCAGGCCTCCGCACAGATGCGCGCATCTTCGGCCGCATTGTGGTGGGAAAACCTCAAGCCCAGATGGGCGGCCAGAACGTTGAGCCGATGCGAACCGAGATCTGGCCAGTGGCGCTGCGCGAGCTTGACGCTACAGAGATACGACACCTTCGGATACTCCAGTCCGCACAGGTCGAAACACGCCCTGAGGACGGAAAAATCGAAGGATGCGTTGTGGGCGATCATCCGCGCCCCCTCGAAATCCGGCACGAACTCCGCCATCACTTCGGCAAAATCCGGCGCATGCCGCGTGTGCTCGGGGCGAATGCCGTGAATGGCGGAGTTGAAGGGCGAATAGCGGTTCTCCGGCGGCCGGATCAGCCGCTCCTCGACACGCACGACCCGCCCGTCCTCGATGAAGGCCAGGCCGATCGAACAGGCGCTCGCCCGCGCCTCGGTGGCGGTCTCGAAGTCGATGGCGATCGTCTTGCCGGAAAAGTCGGGACTGGACATGGCACAAGCCATAGGGTCCGAGGGGGATTCGGGCAAGTCTCCCGATCACATCAACTTGACCTTCTCTACCGTGCCGTGCATTCTTCACCCATGTTCGGAAAACACGCGACAAGCACGATGACCCTTCACGTGGTCACCCCTTCTGTGGGTGTCCGGGACAGGTCGCGTCGATAACAGACGAACGAGATACCCGGATTGCCCTGCGGTCGAGCAGGCTCCGGAACCCGCTCTCCCGCGACATCAAGGAGAGCCAGAATGCCACAGCCCAATTCCATTTCCGCAATCACCAGCAAACCATGGCCGAACGGCCTCCTGATCCGTGCCAGATCGCTGGCAGATGCGCCCGGGATCACCGCGCTGCACAATCTGCCAGGCTACCGATGGGGAACCATGCGCCTTCCCTATCATGGCGTCGAAGAGATCACGCGCGGCATCGAACAGCAGGCAAGCGGGGTGACGGGCCTTGTGGCATTCCTGGATGGCACGATCGTCGGTGATCTCGGTTTGCAGCCCGCGAAGGGCCGTCGCGCCCATGCCGGCACGATCGGCATGGGCGTGCATGACAACTTTACGCGTCGCGGCATTGGACGTGCCTTGCTGGGTGAAGCGATTGCCATGGCCGATGACTGGTTGAATCTCCGACGCCTCGAACTCACCGTCTATACCGACAACGCGGCCGCCATCAGTCTTTATCAGAGCTTCGGCTTCCAGATCGAGGGCACCATGACTGACTATGCCTATCGTGCCGGTCAGTATGTTGATGCCTTCACCATGGCACGACTTCGCCGGTGACGGCGCAAGGCGAGCTTGCCTCGCCTTGCCTTCACCATAAGACGCCTTTTCCTCGCGTCCCCCTCGACTTTCCGGGTCTGTGCGAGTAGGAACAGCGCCAACATACCCGCAATCGGCGGGCGCGGTGCTTTGGCCCGCATCATCCATCACATTCGAAAGACCAATTCATGACTGATTTTGACGCCATCGTCCCGGCGATCGCTGAGGCCTTGCGCAAGCGCGGGTACGAGACCCTCACCCCCGTGCAGCAGGCGATGATCGACCCTGACCTTCAAGGTCGCGATGCGCTCGTCTCAGCCCAGACCGGCTCCGGCAAGACCGTTGCCTTCGGCCTTGCCATGGCCCCGACGCTGCTGCCGGAAGGCGGTCGCTTCGAGCGCGCCGGCGCACCGCTGGCGCTCGCCATTGCCCCGACCCGCGAACTGGCCATGCAGGTCATGCGCGAACTGGAATGGCTCTATGCCGAGACCGGCGCCATCATCGGCTCCTGCGTCGGCGGCATGGACATCCGCAACGAGCGCCGTGCGCTGGAGCGCGGTGCCCATATCATCGTCGGCACGCCCGGCCGTCTGCGCGATCACATCACCCGCCGCGCACTCGATCTTTCCCAGATGCGCGTCGTCGTGCTCGACGAAGCCGACGAAATGCTCGACCTCGGTTTCCGCGAGGATCTCGAATTCATCCTCGAAGAATCGCCGGAAGACCGTCGCACGCTGATGTTCTCGGCAACTGTGCCGCGTTCCATCGCCGATCTTGCCAAGAGCTACCAGCGCGACGCCCGCCGCATCGAGACGGTGTCGGAGCAGAAGCAGCACGTCGACATCGAATACCGCGCGCTTGCCGTCGCGAACCCCGACCGCGAAAACGCGATCATCAACGTGCTTCGCTACTACGAAGCCCGCAATGCGATCGTCTTTTGCTCGACCCGCGCTGCGGTCAATCATTTGACATCCCGCCTGCACAATCGCGGCTTCTCGGTCGTCGCCCTTTCTGGCGAACTGTCGCAGAACGAACGCACCCACGCGCTGCAGGCCATGCGCGATGGTCGCGCCCGCGTCTGTATCGCAACAGACGTTGCCGCCCGCGGCATCGACCTGCCCGGCCTCGAGCTGGTCATCCACGCGGATCTCCCGACCAATTCCGAAACCCTGCTGCACCGTTCGGGCCGCACGGGCCGCGCCGGCAACAAGGGTGTCTCGGCGCTCATCGTGCCGAACAGTGCCCGCCGCAAGGCCGAGCGCCTGCTCGGTGGTGCCAATGTCCGCCCGACCTGGGCGCTGCCGCCGTCTGCCGACGAAGTTCAGGCGCGCGACGACGAACGCCTGATGGGCGATCCCTCGCTGACCGAAGTCATCACCGAAGACGAAGCGCCGATGATCGCATCGTTGATCGCGACCCACGGCGCCGAACAGGTGGCCGCCGCCTTCCTGCGCCTGCAGCGTGGCAAGCGTTCGGCACCCGAAGACCTGATCCCTGTCAGCCTGGAAGCCGGCAAGGCCCGCAAGGAACCTGACTACGCCAACTCGTCGAATTCCGCGACCAAGCCGCGCGGCGATTTCGGCGCAAGCGTCTGGTTCTCCGTCTCTGTCGGCCGTCGGCAGAATGCCGAGCCGCGCTGGCTGATCCCGATGCTCTGCCGCAACGGCAACATCACCAAGAACGAGATCGGCGCCATCAAGATGCAGCCGGAGGAAACCTTCGTCGAGATCGCCGCAAGCGCCCTCGACACCTTCCTCGGCGCGCTCGGCCCCAACAAGGCGATGGAACGCGGCATCACGCTCGCCCAGCTGCCGGGCATGCCGGACTTCGGCGCACCGCCGAAGGAACGTGCCCCCCGCCCGCCGCGCGAGGAAGGTGATCGCAAGCCTTTCGGTGAAAAGAAGGCTTATGGCGACAAGAAGCCTTTCGGGGACAAGAAGCCCTTTGGCGATAAAAAGCCTTTCGGCGACAAGAAGCCCTATGCCCGCAAGGACGATGCTCCCGCTCGCCCGCGCGATGCCATGGCCGTGACGGATGCCGACGTCTGGGGCGACACAGCTGCTGCAAAGGCGAAGCGCAACGACTGGAGCGACGACAAGCCTGCTTTCAAGAAGAAGCCGAAGGGCGCGTCCAACGCCTGGGACAAGCCGGCCAAGCCCGAGTGGACGGGCAAGCCGAAGGGCGACAAGCCGGCCTTTGCCGGCAAGCCCAAGGGCAAGTTCGACGACCGTGGTCCAGCCGCCGGTGGCCCGAAGAAGAAAAGTTTCAAGCCGAAGGGCTGATCGGGACCGCCCATCCGGCGAGCTTTTACACACCGGCGCGACGGCCCCATCGGCCGTCGCCCTTGAGCCTCGGCGAAGGAAACAAAAGCCCTTCCTTGCGCCTTGTGTCCGCACACCAGGAAAGCATGATGGTCGCCCCGGGCTGAGCCCGTTGCTGTTCGCCATCGCATGCGGCGCACCTTTGGTGCTTTAGGCTGAAGTGGCCTCAATCAAGCGACCCCAGACCCGCATGGCCTATCGTGATCGCCCTCCTCAACGCGGCCGGAGCGGTCACGCGCGACGGGTCTTGTTTCATTGACATCCCAGACAGTACAGGCAGTGGTTGAAACCGTCATTCTTCACGTAGCCGTGAACGTGCCGGATTGGCACGGGCAACCCTGCAATCCTGGGTTTTGAATTCATCGAAACTTAATTTATAAGGGACTAGAACTAATATATGTCTTGTTGTTCCCTTTACGGCAGAAGTTGCACTCGTCACAGTGACGTAAAGCGATGTTTGAATGCGGGAGCGGCGAGAACTCACGATTGCGAGACCGGCGGCTGATCCTTTCAGCTCGTTCTTCGAAGTCATCATTTCAAGTCATATTACGTGGCCGGGACGAATGTTGAAGAAACAAATTGAGGCTTGGGTTATCCGTGACATTGGATTGACGGAGTTCGACAACTGGGACCCCGTACTTCGCTTTGCCACGCGCCTGTCAGTCCGGATTTCCATTATCGCCTGTCTTATGGTCGCAGGCCTTCTCATCCTGCTGCATGGTTTCGGTCTCCTGCTCAATCCGCTGATGCGCGATATCGCGATCGGCTGCGGCATTACCCTGATCGTATCCTTCAGCCTGACGATGCTGAGTTCGATGTATATGGGCTACGCCGTGATCCATCTTGCTCGCACCCGGCTCGAATTTCAGCAAATGAGCCGTACGGACATGCTGTCCGGCCTGCTCAACCGGCGGGCTTTCATCGAGGACCTGTCTCAGGTCGAGAGGGGCCATCTGCTCGTTATCGACATTGACCGTTTCAAGCAGATCAATGACCGCTACGGTCATCTGGCAGGTGACGACGTGATCGTCTCGGTCGCCACGACACTGAGAGAAGTTGTCGGCCCGCCGCATCTCATCGCCCGCATCGGCGGCGAGGAATTTGCCATTCTGTTCCGCGAAACGGAATTCGCCGAAGTCATTGCGCTTTCCGAAAGGCTGCGGCGCACCGTGGCCAACCGTCTGGTCGATTCCGTCCAGCAATCGATTGCCGTGACCGTCTCCGGCGGGCTCGCTGACATCACCCCGATCCGCGACTTCTCGGCCGTCTACGCGGCCGCCGATCGGGCCCTTTATGTCGCAAAATCATCGGGCCGCAATCGCCTGGTCCACGAGCGTGACCTGCCGCGCACAGCCCATGTCGAACCATCGATCATCGACATCCCCGACGCCGCGATCAGCGCGGCGTGATGTCACCCTCCAATGAGAGTGAGCCACTCGTCTTCGGTCATGACGTTCACGCCGAGTTCGCGAGCCTTGTCGAGTTTGGATCCGGCCCCGGGTCCTGCCACCACATAGTCTGTCTTCTTCGACACTGAACCAGCCACCTTGGCACCCAGCCCCTCAGCGCGGGCCTTGGCTTCGTCGCGGGTGAACCGCTCCAGAGAGCCGGTAAAGACGACGGTCTTGCCGGCGACAGGACTATCGCTCGCGACAGGTGCCTCGGCATCCAGCGGCTTCACTTCATCGAGGAGCCTCTGCACGACCTCCAGGTTGCGCGGCTCCTTGAAGAACTCGACGATCGACGCTGCGACGACTTCGCCGATGCCCTCGATGCTGTTCAACTCGTTCCAGGCCTCGCCGAACTTCGGTGCGGCCGTCTGCATGGCCTCAGAGAACACCGCATAGCTGCCATAAGAGCGGGCAAGCAGTTTCGCCGTCGTCTCGCCCACATGGCGGATGCCGAGCGCGAAGATGAAACGGTTGAGGGCGATCTCGCGTCGCGCATCAATGGCATCGAACAGCTTGCGCACGCTGACCCGCCCGAAGCCCTCGATGTTTTCCAGCTTGGTCAGCGACCGATCCTGCCGCGCCTTGAGGGTGAAGATATCGGGCGCAGTGCGGATCATCAGAGCCGGGTCATCGCTTTCGAAGAAGAAGTCGACCTGCTTAGTGCCGAGTCCTTCGATGTCGAAGGCATTCCGCGAGACAAAGTGCTTGATGTGTTCGACCGCCTGCGCCCGGCAGACAAAACCACCGGTGCAGCGAGTGACGGAATCGAGCTTGCCTGTCTTCTCGTTCTTTTCCCTGACCGCATGACTGCCGCACACCGGGCAGGTCTTCGGAAACACATAAGGCGCGGCGGTTGGCGGTCGCTTCTCCAGCACCACATCGAGTACCTGCGGAATGACGTCGCCGGCCCGCTGGACGATGACCGTATCGCCGATCCGGATATCGTGCGCCTCAGGCCGGATCCGATCGCCGGAATTGCCGATGCCCTTGATATAGTCCTCGTTGTGCAGTGTCGCATTGGTGACCACCACACCTCCGACCGTGATCGGCGTCAGACGGGCCACCGGCGTCAGCGCTCCGGTCCGGCCCACCTGGATGTCGATGGTCTCGACCGTGGTGAAGGCCTGCTCCGCCGGGAATTTGTGGGCCGTCGCCCAGCGCGGCGAACGCGAGCGAAAACCGAGGCGTGCCTGGAGATCGAGCCGGTCGACCTTGTAGACGACGCCGTCGATGTCATAGTCCAGATCCGGCCGCTGCAACCCGATCTCGCGGTAGTGGTCGAGGATGGACTCGATGGAAGTAAGCCGCCGCGTCAACGGATTGACGGGAAAGCCCCAGGCTTCGAAGACCTTGACCATCCCCCACTGCGTCTCGGCCGGCATCTGGCTCATCTCGCCCCAGGCATAGGCGAAGAACCGCAGATTACGGCTTGCCGTGACCTTCGCGTCGAGCTGGCGCAGCGAGCCGGACGCCGTGTTGCGCGGGTTCACATAGGTCTGCTTGCCCTCTGCTTCCATCTGCGCATTGAGCGCCATGAAGTCGGATTTGGCCATGTAGACTTCGCCGCGCACCTCGACGACATCAGGAGCATCGCCGGGAAGCTCGGTCGGGATATCCTTGATCGTCAGAATGTTCGCTGTGACGTTTTCGCCCGTCGTGCCGTCGCCGCGGGTCGCCGCCGTCACCAGCCTCCGGTTCTCGTAGCGCAAAGACATCGAAAGCCCGTCGATCTTTGGCTCGGCGGTAAAGGCGATCGAATTGTCCGGCATCTGGCCAAGGAAGCGATAGACGGAGGCGACGAAGTCCTGGACGTCCTCGTCGGAAAAGGTGTTGTCCAGCGACAGCATCGGCCGGGCATGCGTGACCTGGGCAAAGATCCCCGCCGGTGCGGCACCCACCCGCTGCGACGGGCTGTCGGTCCGCACCAGTTGCGGAAACTGCGCCTCTATCGCATCGTTCCGGCGCTTCAGCGCGTCGTATTCCGCATCAGAGATCTCCGGCTTGTCCTTGCCATGGTAGAGCGCATCGTGATGGGCGATCTCGGCCGCAAGACGCTGCAGCTCGGCTGTCGCCTGCTCCTCGGTCAGGGTTTCGACGGGAATGATGTCAACGGCCATGGCAATCTCCGGAAATCTTCAGTCGGGTTTAGCGGAAAACTGGCGAATGAAAAGAGCGGGAGATCAGTCCTCCACCTTGCTCAGGTCAAGCCGCGCCGTGAGTGGCAGATGGTCGGAGGCGCGGCGGGCGAGCAGCGTGTCGTGGACCGTGAGATCGGCAATCAGGCCGGATCGGTTTGCCATGATCCGGTCCAGCGAAAGCACCGGCAACCGTGCGGGAAAGCTCGGAATCGGTGGTGGCAGTGGCCCAAACACCGGTTCCAGCCGCGTCAGCGCCGAGCCCGGCCCCAGCCGCCATTCGTTGAAGTCTCCCATCAGCAGGGTCGGGCGCTCGTCCCGGCTCTGCAGTAGTTCGAGGATCACATCCGCCTGCTGGCGTCGCGCCCAGCGCAACAGACCGAGATGCGCGGCAATGACACGCAGGCCCGCCCTGCCCTCGAGATCGATCTCGGCCACCAGCGCGCCCCGCGGCTCAAGACCTGGCAGAGCCACCTGGTGCACGTCCCGGACGATTCCTTCGCGAAACAGCAGCACGTTGCCGCGCCATCCATGCGACTTCGGCCCGGCGAGGACAGGCACGGGCAGCAGACCCGTTTCGAGCCTGAGGCGGTTGAGGTCGAGCAGGCCGGAGCGCTCACCGAACCGCTGGTCGGCCTCCTGAAGCGCAATCACGTCAGGGCCGATCTCACGGATGACGTCGATGATCCGTTCCGGGTCGAAGCGGCCGTCCGTGCCAACGCATTTATGCACATTGTAGGAGGCAACCGTCATCACGCGGTCGCCGCCTTCCGGCGCGGTCCACGCCCCCGGACGCCAATGCCGATTGCGGATGGAGGCCACCATCGTGCGCGCCAGGCTGGGCTTGTGCTTTTTCATCACGCCAGTAGCATCCGTCTTCTTTTCGGCCGCAGGCCAGTCGGGTCATGCGCACCCCGCCGCGACGGGCACGCCTTGGTCAAAGATAGGGCGAGCCGAGCCAGAACAAGCGGTCGACGAGCCGGTTCGGCAGGGAGCGCGATTTGAGATCGTGAAGCGTCAACGCCTGGGCCGAAGAGAGTGTGGCATCAATCTTGTCCTCAATCTGCTCGGCCAGGTCCCGGTCATAGACTTCAAGGTCGATTTCGAAATTCAGTCGCAGCGAACGCGAATCGAGATTGGACGATCCGATGAAGCACCACTGGCGATCGATGACCATCAGTTTGGAATGATCGAAGGGACCGGTCGACAAATGGACGTGGCAGCCCTCCCGCAGAATCTGGTCGAACTGTCCCATCATCGCCCGCGCCACGATCGCCAGATTGTTCTGCGATGGCACGATCACATCCACCTGCACGCCACGCCGTGCCGCCGTGTTGAGGGCCGCAATGAAAGTGGTATCCGGCAGGAAATAGGGCGAGACGATCCGGATCGAGCGCTCCGCAACGGAAAACGCGCCAAGCAGAAGCTTGTGATTCGTCTCCACATGCGTATCCGGCCCGGAGACCACGGCGCGGATCGACGTCCCCGCCCCCGGAACCGCTTCGTCCAGCCGAACGCGCCATTCGGGGCCCAGAAGAACCTCGTCTCTCTCGAAATGCCAGTCTTCCGCAGCCACAGCCAGGATGTCAGCCACCACGGGCCCGGTCACTCGAAAATGCGTGTCGCGGGCGGCGTCCGGGCCAATGAACCCGGCACGAATGTTCATGCCGCCGACAAAGGCAACGGTCCCGTCGACCACAAGGATCTTCCGGTGTGTGCGCAGATTGGCATAAGGCAGCCTCAACCCCATGATGACCTGGCCGTTGAAGACAGCAACAGGGACACCACCCTCTTCCAGCCGCCCGATGATGCTTGGCACGCTATAGCGCGCGCCAACCGCGTCCACGATCACCCGCACGGCGACGCCGCGCCTGTGTGCGGCGATCAGGCACTCGGCGATCCTCAGACCGACAGTGTCGCGATCGAAGATGTAGGTCTCAAGGATGATGCTGTACTCGGCCGCATCGATCGCCTGGCACATCGCATCGAAGGTCTCCTCGCCGGTGGTCAGCATCGTGATTCGATTGCCGGACGACAATGGATGCCGCGTGACCTTGTCCCCGAGCAGCTTCATCTGGCCAAAACGGCTGCCGAACTGCGCGGCAACGTTTTCACGGCTGACCGCAAACAGCGACAGGCTGCGCCAGATGTCGTCGAGCTCGAGCGCCCGCCTGGAAATGAGAGTTGCCCGCCGGATCCGGTTGATCCCGGCCACCGCATAGATCATTGCCCCGACCAGAGGCGAGAGGATGATCACCCCGACCCAGCCGAGCGCAGAACGAACCTCCCGCTTGGTCATCGCAGCATGGGTTGCCGCCACCGTGCCGAAAACCACGGAGAGCACGGCGAGGGTCTCGGCCCAATAGATCTGGATCAGCTCCAACATGACGCCGCAACGAAACAGGTTTCAGGTTGGAAGGCAACGTCTGCCGGGGGCAAGAGGTTCACTCGCCGGCTGTCAGCAGTTTTGCGGCAGCCGCACGCGCCTCGTCGGTGACCGAGGCACCGGCCAGCATGCGCGCGATCTCTTCCTTCCGATGCTCCGGCTCCATGATCGCAACCCGCGTTGCGATCTTGTCGCCGGCATCGCCCGTGGGGCCCTTGGAAATCAGGAAATGCGTCGAGGCCCGTGCGGCGACCTGCGGTGCATGGGTGACCGACAGCACCTGGACTTTCGCCGCCAGCCGCTTCAGGCGCTGCCCGATCGCATCGGCGACAGCCCCGCCCACGCCTGTATCGATCTCGTCGAAGACGAGCGTCGGCGCCGATCCCCGGTCGGCAAGCGCCACCTTGAGTGCCAGCAGGAAACGGGACAGCTCACCACCCGAGGCGACCTTCATGATCGGCCCCGGCCTGGTGCCGGGATTGGTCTGAACGTGGAATTCCACAGTATCGATACCATCGGCGGTCGCATTCTCGGGATTGGCAGCCACGTCCACCATGAAGCGTGCCCGCTCCAGCTTCAGGGCCGGCAGCTCCTGCATGACGGCATCCGCCAGCGCCTGGGCAGCGTTGCGCCGCTTTTCAGACAGCTGCAGCGCCAGATGATCGTAATGCGCCTTCGTCTCGCTGACGGCCGCTTCGAGCTGGCCAAGACGCTCCTCGCCGGCATCGAGATCGGCAAGGTCGGCAACCATCTTCTCCGCGAGAGCCGGCAGGTCGACAACGGCCACAGAGTATTTGCGCGCGGCGGCCCTGAGAGCGAACAACCGCTCCTCGACACGCTCCAGTTCGTGCGGATCGAATTCGGTGCGGCGAAGCGCCGCCTCCACTTCCATCTGTGCGGCAGACAGCGTGTCCAGAGCCGAGCCCAGAAGCTGCACGGTCTCTTCCAGAAGCCCCGGAGCCTCATGGCTCTTGCGCTCCAGCCGGCGCATCAATGACGCGATATGGGGCACCGGCGAGGCGTTGCCGTTCAGGAATTCGGACGCTTCTGCGATATCACCCGCAATGCGCTCGGACTTCTGCATGCGCGAGCGACGCTCGGCAAGTTCGTCCTCCTCGCCGTCGAGCGGAGAAAGCGCCTCCAGTTCCTCGACCGAGGCACGCAGATAGTCCGCCTCGCGCGCCGCAGCCTCGACCTTGGCCTTGTGCGTCTTGAAAGCCCGCTCCGCATCCCGCCATCGACGATAGCTTTCGCCAAGCGCGACGGCCTCGTCGGTAAGACCCGCAAAGGCATCGAGCAGCATGCGATGGGCGTCGGTATCGATCAGCGCCCGATCGTCGTGCTGGCCATGGATCTCGACGAGCAATTGCCCGACCTGCCGCATCAGCTGCACGCTCACCGGCTGGTCGTTGATATAGGCGCGGGTGCGGCCATCGGCAGACTGGATGCGGCGGAAGATGAGATCACCGTCATCATCGACGCCATTGCCCTTCAGAAGCGTCCGGGCGGGATGACTGGTGCCGACGTCAAAGACCGCCGTCACCTGCCCCTTGTCTTCGCCATGACGCACGAGCGAACCGTCACCTCGACCACCGAGGGCGAGCGACAGACTGTCGAGCAGGATGGATTTGCCAGCGCCCGTTTCGCCCGTGAGCACGGAAAGGCCCGTCTCGAAGGCAAGATCCAGCCGCTCGATCAGAACGATATCGCGGATCGACAGCTGGACAAGCATGAGCTCAGGATCTCACTTCGTGACGAGGGACCATCAGGTCCCGATCAGCAGTCTGCGACCGGCACGCGTGATCCACGAACCGGCATTCTCGCGCGGCTCAAGACCGCCACGCTGCAGCAGTTTGTAGGAGTCGGAATACCACTGGCTGTCGGGATAGTTATGCCCGAGCACGGCCGCAGCCGCCTGGGCTTCCGAGACGACGCCCATCGCGAAATACGACTCAACGAGGCGTGCCAGCGCTTCCTCGATCTGGTTGGTGTTCGGATACTGCTCCACGACGACGCGGAAACGCGAGATCGCAGCGAGGTATTCCTTGCGTTCCAGGTAATAGCGGCCGACCTGCATTTCCTTGCCGGCCAACTGGTCACGGGCGAAGCGGATCTTCGCCTGCGCATCATCAACATATTCCGAATCGGGGAATTCGTTGACCACGCGCTGCATGGCTTCGATCGTCTTGACCGAATTGCGCTGGTCCTGTGTGACGTTGGAAATCTGCTTCCAGTGCGAAAGGCCCACGAGATACTGAGCGTAAGCCGCATCCTCCGACTTCGGATAGAGGCTCATGTAACGGTTGCCGGTAGAGATCGCATCGGCGTATCGGCCCAGACGATACTTGGTGAAGGTGCTCATCACGAGCGCCTTGCGCGACCACTCGGAGAACGGGTTCTGTGCATCGACCGCATCGAACTTGCGGGACGCTTCGCTCATATTGCCTGCCTTGATATTGGCGAGGCCCTGATTGTAGAGCACTTCCGGCGGCTCAGTCTCGGCAGCGAGCTTGCTGATGTCGATATCCGGATCCGACTGGCACCCGGCAAGCACGACGCCCACAGACATCATCACGCACAGGCCTGCAATACGCGCGGCTTTCTTCACAACGACCGATCCCACATGATTCATTCGAAAGATCCCGATTGCAGCGCCGCTTGAAAACCGTCGCCTTCAACTGGCGTTTCTAGCCACAAAAGCGGCACTAGGGCAACGCAGTGATGTGACTTTAACGCATTTTTGTGGCGAGGCGCCCAGAAAGTACCACTCCCCGCCCCGATGCCCCGATCAAACGAAAAACGCCGGCCCTCACACGGATGCCGGCGTTCCAACTGGACATGCTCCACTCGGCAGTCAAGCCGACCAGGGAGCGAACTCCGAAACCTGGACGGGAACGAACTCCCGCGCACGAACCTGATGGCTCCGGCTAGGCGCCTCCACGACCTCATAAGCCGTCGGATCGCTCAGAAGCGCCTTCAGCGCATTGGCGTTCATCTTGTGACCACCACGATAGGAACGGTAGCAACCGATGAACTGTGCTCCGGCAAGCGCAAGATCGCCCACGGCGTCGAGCGTCTTGTGGCGGACGAATTCGTCCTTCTCGTAGCGCAGGCCTTCGACATTGATGACCGTATCGTCGTCGGAGATCACGACGGAATTTTCAAGCGAGGAGCCAAGGGCGAAGCCGGCAGCCCACAGACGCTCCACGTCGCGCATGAAGCCGAACGTGCGTGCGCGCGACAGTTCGTTCTTGAAGGTCTCAGCCGTGAGGTCCCCTTCCCACTTCTGCCGCCCGATCAACTGGCTGTCGAAGTCGATTTCGACCTCGAAGCGCGTGCCGTCATAGGGGAGGAATTCAGACCAGGATGCACCCGATTCGATGCGAACCGGCTTGATGACGCGAATGTAGCGGCGCTTGACGCCAAGATTGGTGATACCCACCTGCTCGATGGCATCGATGAACACTTCGGAGCTGCCGTCCATGATCGGCATTTCCGCACCGTCGACTTCGACAATCAGATTGTCGAGGCCCAGCGCATAAATGGCGGCCATGACATGTTCGATCGTCGCGATCGACCGCGCCGGATTGGTACCAAGCACGGTGCACAGATCGGTATTGCCCACATGCGCGGACACCGCGCGATATTCGCTGGTGGAGCCGTCGTCATGCTGACGGAGGAACAAGACGCCCGTCCCGGCCTCTGCCGGCTGGAAGGTGATTGACACCTCTCGACCGGAATGGACCCCGATGCCCGTCAGCGTGAGCGGCGCTGCGATCGTGGTCTGAAATCCGAGCAAAGCAATTGCCATTCCGAGTAGCCTTGAACTGCGGCGACGGTGCGGTGGATCGAAGAGTAACCGTCGCAAATCTGCTGTGAAAGGCCTGAAAGCCCTGTTCCGGTTCCATACATACGTGCGGAGCCCATTCTAGCCAAATCACTGATTCTTTCGCTTTGTAACGAAGCCAGACCATTGAATAACATCAAGAAAAACTGACTGCGAAACAATCCGTCAAAAGCAGAAAACCCGGATCCTTCGATCCGGGTTTTCACAGTGAGTCGGTTCCTGCGCTCAGCTCGTCTGGCGACGAAGGAAAGCCGGGATCTCAAGCTGGTCATCCTCGCTCGTTGCCCGTGCCGGCGTTGCGCGACCATGGTCGTCGAGCTGGCCGCGACGCGGAGCGTAGAGGCTGGCTTCAGCAGACAGCGGACGGCGCTGCTGCGAGGCGGCAGCCGGTGCGGAACCGGTCATGTCACCCATCACCTGTTCGTCTTCAGCCTGACGACCGAGCGAGTTGGTGATGCGCTTCAGGAGACCCATCGGGCCACGCTCGTCCTGGACAGCCGGAGCTGCAGGCTGGGCGCGGTGGTCGATTTCCGCGCGCAGCACCGGCGGGAAGTCCTCGACCTTCGGCATGCGGACCGGTTCAGCGGCCATGCGGGGTTCAGCTGCGACAGGTGCCGGCGCAATGGGCGCCTGCATGACGGGAGCGGGCTGCTGCATGACCGGAGCAGGCTGGCTCATGACCGGGGCCGGAGCAACCGGCTGCATCATCTGCGGAGCGGGAATTGTTTCCGGAGCCGGCGAGGCGAACAAACGGCTTGCCGGGCGGAAATCCTGCTGCGGAGCAGCCTGCGGCTGGCTCAGCGGCTGGCGGGCAACGGCGATCTCGAGTTCGCGTTCCATGGCTGCTTCAGCCGAACGAATGGTGTCTGCGACCGGATCCATGGTCGGCTTGGGGGCCTGCGTCATTGCAGGCTGATATGCGGCCGGTGCCGGAGCAACGGCCGCGGAGGAACGCATAGCGGGCTTTGCCAGGGGAGCCGCTTCGAAGCCCTTCGAGGCGAGAGCGGCACGGTCGATGCCGGTGGCGACAACCGACACGCGGATGATGCCTTCGAGCGCTTCGTCGAAGGTAGCACCAAGGATGATGTTGGCGTCCGGATCGACTTCCTCGCGGATGCGGGTCGCGGCTTCGTCGACTTCGAACAGCGTAAGATCACGACCACCGGTGATCGAGATCAGCAGGCCCTGGGCGCCTTTCATCGAGGTCTCGTCGAGCAGCGGGTTGGCGATCGCGGCTTCTGCAGCCTGCATCGCGCGGCCATCACCGGATGCCTCGCCTGTGCCCATCATCGCACGGCCCATTTCGCGCATCACGGAGCGAACGTCCGCGAAGTCGAGGTTGATCAGGCCTTCCTTGACCATCAGGTCGGTGATGCAGGCGACACCCGAATACAGCACCTGGTCAGCCATCGCGAAAGCGTCGGCGAAAGTGGTCCGGTCATTGGCAATGCGGAAGAGATTCTGGTTCGGGATGACGATCAGCGTATCGACCGACTTTTGCAGTTCCTCGATGCCGGATTCAGCGAGACGCATGCGACGCGCGCCTTCGAAGTGGAACGGCTTGGTGACGACGCCGACGGTCAGGATACCCTTGTTGCGAGCGGCCTGAGCGACGACAGGAGCAGCACCGGTACCAGTGCCACCGCCCATGCCGGCGGTAACGAAGCACATGTGGGTCCCGTTGAGATGGTCGATGATCTCGTCGATGCACTCTTCAGCGGCGGCACGACCGACTTCCGGCTGCGAGCCGGCGCCGAGGCCTTCGGTGACATTGACGCCGAGCTGGATGATGCGCTCGGCCTTGGTCATGGTCAGCGCCTGGGCATCCGTGTTGGCGACGACGAAATCGACGCCCTGCAGACCAGCGGTGATCATGTTGTTGACGGCATTGCCGCCACCGCCACCGACACCGAAGACGGTGATGCGTGGCTTCAGCTCAGTGATATCTGGCTTCTGCAGCTTGATGGTCATGGTACCCGTTCCTTCTTTTTCCGGCCGCATCGCCAAGCCGGCCATGTCATTTCAACAGATTTCCCTTGGCCGAACCTTGTGTCCGGCCGGGTGAACTCAAAAACTCTCTTTCAGCCATTGGCCCATGCGGGCGAAGCGGCTGTTTCCGTTGCCGAAGGGCGAGAACAAACCGCCCTGCCCGGCATGTGTTTCCTGATCCGCCATCTGCGGATAGATCGTCAGGCCGACGGCCGTCGAAAAGGCCGGTCCCTTGGCCGCAGCCGGAAGACCCGACACCCCCATCGGACGACCGATACGCACGTTCCGGGCCAGAATGCGGCGCGCCGCCTCCGGCATGCCGGTCAGCTGGCACGCACCACCCGTCAGAACCACGCGCTTGCCGACGACAGGCGAAAAGCCAGACTTCTGGATCCGGTCGCGCAGCATTTCGAGGGTTTCCTCGATCCGCGCGCTGATGATCCGGGTCAGCAGCGCCTTGGGAACCTGCGTCGGCTGATCACGGTCGTCCTCGCCGATCGGCGGAACCGACACGAGTTCGCGATCGTCAGCGCCATTGGCGACAGCCGAACCGTGAACGACCTTCAGACGTTCTGCATCCTCGATACGGGTAGAAAGCCCGCGCGCCAGATCGGTCGTCACATGGTGACCGCCGATCCCGATGGCGTCCGTATGGATCAGCTTGCCTTCCGCGAAGACAGAGATGGTGGTCATGCCACCGCCCATGTCGATCGCCGCGCAACCGAGTTCCACCTCGTCATCGACCAGGGCAGCAAGGCCACTGGCGTAAGGCGTGGCAACCACACCCTCGACGGTCAGGTGGGCCCTGTTGATGCAGAGCTCCAGATTGCGAAGCGCTGCACGTTCGGCCGTGACCACATGCATGTCGACGCCGAGAACGTCGCCATACATTCCAAGGGGATCACGGATTCCCCGCTCTCCGTCAAGTGAAAAGCCCGTGGGCAGAGAATGCAGCACCGCCCTGTCGTTGCCCTGGGACTGATGACCAGCCGCGATCAGGACCTTGCGCAGATCACCGGATTCAACTTCCTGGCCACCGAGATCGATGGAAGCGGTATAGACGTCGGAACCGATGCGGCCGGCAGAGACGTTGACGATCAGGCTTTCGACGGTAAGGCCAGCCATGCGTTCTGCCGCATCGACGGCAAGACGCACGACGTTTTCGACGGCATCGAGATCGGCAATCACGCCGGACTTGATCCCATGCGAACGCTGGTGACCAAGACCGATGACCTCGACATTGTGGGTACGGCCTGGCAGCACGGCGGACTCGCGACGCGGCGTGAGACGGGCGATGATGCAGACGACCTTGGTTGAACCGATATCGAGCACCGAAACGACATGCGCCCGCTTCGAAGAAAGCGGCCTGGTGCGCGGAAGACCAAAGGAGGAGCCGCTAAAGATACTCATATCTTCTGCTCCAGCTTCTTGAGAGCCTTGCGGCGCTCCTCCAGAGCCGCCAGGCGGCGCTCCTGGGCTCCAGGCGTCAAGCGTACGGCCACACGATCTGGAAGACGCATGTCGACCATCGCGATATCCCGCGACAGCACCTGCTGCTCTTCATCAAAGCGATTGAGCAGCGCCAGGGCGCCAGCGACGTTTTCCTCAGGCAAGCGGACAACGACGCCATTGTCGAGATGAACGTCCCAGCGACGACCACCCACACGAACAAAGGCCTTCACGCGCGAGGCGATCGCAGGCCACTTGGAGAATTCTTCATCGATGGAGGCAGCCGCGGTCTCGGCATCCCGCCCGACAAACAACGGCAGAGAGGCGAACTTGTTGTCGCGCAGCGGCGCGATGACCGAACCGGACCGCTCGATCAACGAAAGGTCGCTGCCATGTTGCCAGATTGCATAGGCCTGCCGCTCGCGCAGAACGACCTCAACTGTCGACGGATAGACCTTGCGAACTTCGGCCGATTCAACCCAGGGAAGCTTCGATAGCGCAGCGCGGGCAGCCGCGATATCGAGCCCGAGAAGACTGGTCGAACCGTCAAGCCCGAGAAGCTGCAGAATGTCGATTTCCGAAGTATGCTGATTGCCGGACACCCGAACATCCTCAACGGCAAAACCCGCCGTCGAAGTGACGGCCTGCGCCACGACCGGACCGTGCCCACCAACGACGACACCATGCAGGCCGACAACACCGTAAAAGGCCGCCAGACTGACCTTGCCGAGATGGCGCGGCAAAACAATTCGACCAGAACACAGGCTGATGACGAAACGAACGACACGACGCAGCGGGCGCGGAAGCACCTTCGCCTCCGCCGAAACGACAGGCGACCCCGGATAGCCCCGGACCCCATCAGCCGATTTGTTGCCGCTCAACGAGAACAAGAAGCGTCCTCCACCATCCAACGTACGAATTCACCAAAGCTGTAGCCCGCATGGGCAGCCATTTCCGGCAACAACGAGGTGGGGGTCATGCCCGGCTGATTGTTGAGCTCCAGCCAGATCAGATCACCATCCTCGGAAAAGCGATCGTCATAGCGGAAGTCAGACCGACTCACTCCGCGACACCCGAGCGCCTGGTGTGCCTTCAGCGCCAATGATTGTATTTTTTGGTAAATTTTCGGTGAAATTTGCGCAGGAAGGACGTGCTGCGAACCACCTGCCGCATACTTGGAGTCGTAGTCGTAGAAGCTGTGCCCGAGCGGCACGATCTCTGTCACGCCCAGCACCTTGCCATCCATCACGCCACAGGTCAGCTCGCGACCGGCGACATAGCGCTCGACCATGACAACATCGCCGTAGCGCCATTCGCTTGATGTCAGGATCTGCGGCGGATGCGCCATATCTTCGCGCACAATGACGACACCGAAGCTCGACCCCTCGCGAACCGGCTTGACCACATAGGGAGGCGCCATCGGATGCGTATTGCCGATGTCGAAGCGATTGATGACCATGGCATCGGCAACCGGGATTCCCGCCTGAGCCGCCACAATCTTGGCCTGCTTCTTGTCCATCGCGAGCGCCGAAGCGAGCACGCCGGAATGCGTGTAGGGAATTTCGAGATACTCAAGAACGCCCTGAATGGTGCCGTCCTCACCAAAGGGACCATGCAGAGCATTGAAGGCGACGTCGGGCCTGAGGTCTTCAAGCACACGACCGATGTCACGACCGACATCGACGCGGGTCACCTTGAAGCCCTCACCTTCGAGAGCGGTCGCGCAGGCATTCCCCGAGGACAAGCTGACAGGCCGCTCGGAGGACAATCCACCCATCAAAACCGCCACATGCTTGCCACTCATAAACGCCTCGCAAAAATCCAAAAACCCGACCGGCAGCCGCAAAGACTGATCCGGCTTCGTGAGGTCAGTTGAACAACATTAAGGTTAATGAACCGTTTACTTTCGTTAACTCGCCGCAAAACCACCACCTGCAAACGGTGATTTAATGCTTAAGGAAACGACGGGAACACTATGAAAAAATATCTGAATAACGCAATCGCGTCGGTCAGGCACTGAGCCGGGCTAACCCCGCCCCGCGTTGTGCGTCGTCAGGAAATGAAGCGTCGAGGGACGCTTCGACGAGCTGCTTTGCATGCACGATTCGATTCCGCCCACTCGCCTTGGCGAGGTAGAGGGCACGGTCTGCGCCCGAAAACAGCTCACTGAAGCCACGTTCCGCCACACCTTCAGAGACACCTGCAGAGACCGTCACGGAAATCGGACGCCCGCCGACAGCGAGCCCCATGCTCTCCACGGATTGCCGGATGCTCTCGGCAATCTGCAACGCCCGCTCGGTCTGTTGGCCCCTCAGCAGGACCGCAAACTCCTCGCCGCCAATTCGGGCGATGACCTCACCGGCGCCAGGCGCCTCCGTCAGGCATTTCGCTGTGCGCGTGATGACATCGTCACCCGCTTTGTGACCGAGTGTGTCATTGATCGATTTGAAGCGATCGATATCGAGAAGGATCAGGGCGACCGGGCCCCGCGCCTGCTCAAACGTGTCGAGAAAGGCGCGGCGGTTCATGAGGCCGGACAGCATGTCAGTGCGGCTCAAGGTTTCGAAGCGTTGGCGCGACACGCCAAGGTCATAAATTGCAAGGCCGACGACCGAATAAGCGAGAACCGCCACGAGGAACGACACCGGCGGCGTCAGCATCGTCGCAACCACGAGCGCCGGAAGGAGGGGATAGGGCAGAAGCCCGAAAGCCACGAGAACAAGATGGCCAAGGATATTGAGCAGATAGGCAAAGACGGCAATCTTTGCCGCCATCAAGACTGCCTTCGAGAGCACCGCCTGCCGCGACGCAAACTCTCCCAGCGTCAGCTGCCGAATAACCCAGACATGCACCAAATCTAACATGAAACTCCCCGAACATTTCGGGGAGCCTAATTGAGCGACGTTAAAACTTCGTAGGACAAGCCGGACTGGCTTATGCCGGCACAACACCCATAAACGGCTTCACTTCACGACCGGGCATGAAGATGCCGAGGCGCTTGATCTCCCATTCGAGCTTGATCCCGGAGGTCTCGAAGACCCGCTGGCGCACGGTCTCGCCGAGATATTCGAGATCATAGCCGGTCGCATGCCCGACATTGATCATGAAGTTGCAATGCAACGACGACATCTGCGCGCCACCGATCATCAGACCGCGGCAACCGGCCTCGTCGATCAGCTCCCAGGCCGAATGTCCCTCGGGGTTCTTGAAGGTAGAGCCACCGGTCTTTTCCTTGACCGGCTGCACCGTCTCGCGATGGTGACGAACAGCATCCATATCCGCGCGGATCTTGGCCTTCTCTTCCGGATAGCCTTCAAAAAGCGCGCTGGTGAAGATCAGGCCTTCGGGCGCAGCAGAATGGCGATAGCTGTAGCCCATCTCGGCATTCGACAGCACGTGAACATTGCCCTTGCGGTCGACAGCCTCGACTTCGATCAGCCGGCTGGCCGTTTCCCCACCATTGGCACCCGCATTCATCCGGATCGCGCCACCGATCGAACCGGGAATGCCGTAGTAGAAGTGGAAGCCGCCGATATTGTTGTCCATCGCCATGGCGGCGATGTGCTTGTCGGGGCAGATTGCGCCGGCCCGGATGCGGTTCTCGCCCGCAAGCTCCACCTGGCCGAAACCCTTGGCAGACAGACGGATCACCACGCCGGGGATCCCGCCGTCACGCACGAGCAGGTTCGACCCAACGCCGACGACTGTTAGCGGCACCTCTTCGGGCAGAAGCTTCAGGAACGCAGTCAGATCCTCGACGTCATGCGGCTGAAACATCAGTTCGGCGAGGCCGCCGGCCTGGAACCAGGTCACCCTGTCCATCGGCGCATCGGGCGTCAGCCGCCCCTTGAGATCGTTAACTCCAGGGCCGAGCGACGCCAGAAGCTTTTCCCCATCCACCTGTTTCATTCAAGACTTTCCCGAAATTGCATCTAGTTCCGCCGGCAGGGCAGCAGCCCACTGGGTGATGTTGCCGGCCCCCAACAGGACCACGAAATCACCCGGTTGTGCAATGCCCGCGACGAGAGCGGCCAGTTGATCAGGCGTGGCCAAGTATCGCGCGTCGCGATGACCGCCCGATTTGATGCGCGAGACCAGCGTTTCCGAATCGATCCCCTCGATCGGCTCTTCGCCCGCTGCATAAACCGGCGACAGGAAGATCGTGTCGGCATCGTTGAAGCAGTTGGCAAAGTCATCGAACAGGCTTGCAAGTCGGCTGAAGCGGTGCGGCTGGTGCACGGCGATGATCCGCCCCTTGCACGATTCGCGCGCGGCCCGAAGCACAGCCTTGATCTCGACCGGGTGGTGCCCGTAGTCGTCGAACACCTGCACACCATTTGAAGTGCCCGTCAGCGTAAAGCGACGCTTCACACCGCCGAAACCGGCCAGCCCCTTGCGGATCGCCTCTTCCGGAATGTCGAGCCGGTTGGCGACAGCAATTGCGGCGCAGGCATTGGAAATGTTGTGCCGGCCCGGCATCGGCAGGACCAGATCCTTGAAGTTGAACACCCGGCCGGTGCGGCGACGGCGGATCTCGACGTCGAAGATCGAGCGCGTGCCATCGAGGCGCACATTCGAGAAGCGCACGTCCGCCTGCGGGTTCTCACCGTACGTGATGACCTTGCGATCCTCGATGCGTCCAACCAGCGCCTGCACTTCCGGATGGTCGAGGCACATCACGCCGAAGCCATAGAACGGGACATTCTCGACGAACTGGCGAAACGCAGCACGTGCATTGTCGAAAGTGCCGTAATGGTCGAGATGTTCCGGGTCGATATTGGTGACGATCGCCACATCTGCCGGCAACTTCAGGAAGGTGCCGTCGGACTCATCAGCCTCGACAACCATCCACTCGCCCTCACCCATACGAGCATTGGTGCCATAGGCATTGATGATACCGCCATTGATGACGGTCGGGTCGAGGGCGCCGGCATCCAAGAGAGCTGCGACCATCGACGTGGTCGTGGTCTTGCCATGCGTGCCGCCGACGGCGATCGCATTGCGGAAGCGCATGAGCTCAGCCAGCATTTCGGCGCGCCGGACGATCGGCAGCAGCTTTTCGCGGGCGGCGACGAGTTCGGGATTGTTCTTCTTGATCGCGGTCGAAACCACGACGACCTCGGCCTCACCCAGGTTCTCGGCCTTGTGGCCGACGAAGACCTCGATGCCCTTGGCGCGCAGGCGCTGGACGTTGGCGCTCTCGGCCTGGTCCGACCCTTGCACCCTGTGTCCGAGATTGTGCAGCACCTCGGCGATCCCGCTCATCCCGATGCCGCCGATCCCGATGAAATGGACGAGGCCAATGGATTTCGGCATTTTCATTGTGTGGCTCCCTTCGACTGGGCAATGCCCTTGCCGGCGGCAATAGCCTCTACAAGGTCGGCGAGCAAGCCGGCCGCATCGGGCTTGCCCGTGCTTTTCGCGGCCGACGCCATGGCGGCGAGCCGTTCAGGCCCCTGCATTGCCTTGATAAGCAGATCGGCGATCCTCTCGGCTGAAAGCTCCGCCTGGGGGATGACCTGCGCCCCGCCCTGTGCCGCAAGCGCTGCCGCGTTAGCGGCCTGATCATGGTCAAGCGCATGGGGATAGGGCACAAGCACGCTCGGGCGCCCGATCACCGCAAGCTCCGAAACCGTCGAGGCACCGGACCGGCAGATCACCAGATGGGCGCCGGCAAGCCGCTCGGCCATATCATTGAAAAAGGGCGCGACATCCGCTTGAACGCCGAGCGTGGCATAGGAATCGATGACCTTTTGCCGATCTTCCGGCCGCGCCTGCTGCGTCACAACGAGCCGCTGGCGATCTGCGTCCGGAAGCAGCCGGATCGCGCCGGGGATCGCATCGGAGAAGAACTGCGCGCCCTGGCTTCCGCCGAAAACCACGAGATTGAACGGTTCGCCCGCGCTGGATGGCAGATAGGGCTGAGCTGCGGCGGCGATGACCGCAGGCCGCACCGGATTGCCGGTTAGCACCATCTTTGCCTTGTGCTCACCGCCGGGCGACAGGAAGCCGCCGGCAATAGCACGCACCCGCGAGGCAAGAAGCATGTTGGCGCGGCCCATGACCGCATTCTGCTCATGCACTGCCGTGGGAACCCCGAGACCGGCTGCCGCAAAGAGCGGAGGCACCGTCGGATAGCCGCCGAATCCGATGACGGCTTTCGGCTTCAGACGCGACACCAGCGCCCGCGCCTCGCGATAGCCGCGCCACAGCGACAGGAACGCCTTGACGACGGCCACCGGGTTCTTCGAGCCGATGGTCGCCGAAGAGACGGTGTGGATCTCATCGGCCGGAAAACTCCCCGCATAACGTTCGGCGCGTCTGTCGGTCACCAGATGCACGCTATAGCCACGCGCCTTCAGTTCATGCGCCAGCGCCTCGGCCGGAAAAAGATGTCCGCCGGTCCCCCCGGCGGCAAGCAACACGATACCCTTTGTCATCTGCATTTACTCCGCAGGCACGCCGGCAACCGAGCGGAAGAGGCTGCGCTCCTGGGCGCGCTTTTCCGGACGGCGGCGGGTGAGCGCCAGGATGAAGCCAGCCGTGACGCAGATCGCCGTCATCGACGATCCACCATAGGAAATGAGCGGAAGCGTCATGCCCTTGGCCGGCAGGAGTTCGAGATTGACGCCGATATTGATCATCGACTGGATGCCGAGCAGCAAGACGAGACCGGACACGGCAAGACGGTTGAAATCGTTGCGCTCCTTGTAGGCATGGCTGAGGCCCCGAAGAACAAGGAAGGCGAAGATCGCGACCAGCACCATGCAGAAGACGATGCCGAACTCTTCTGCAGCAACCGAGAAGATGAAGTCGGTATGGCTGTCGGGAATGATCCGCTTGACGATCCCCTCGCCCGGTCCCTGGCCGAACCAGTCGCCGCGGATGATGGCCTCACGCGCCGTATCAACCTGGAAGGTGTCGCCTTCGCCGGTGAGGAACCGGTCTATTCGCCCGGCCACGTGCGGCAATGTCATATAGGCCCCGAAGAAGCCAACACTTCCCAGGACACCGAGCACGACGATCCAGAGCCATGGCATGCCGGCCATGAAGAACATAGCACCCCAGACACTGCCGATCAGGATGGTCTGGCCGAGGTCCGGCTGCGCAATCAGTAGGGCGGCGGCAATGCCGAAAAGCAGGATGGCAAAGAGATTGCCCGGGATCTCCGGCTGGCGCGCATGTTCGGCAAACAGCCAGGCGCAGATCACCACGAACGCTGGCTTCATGAATTCGGACGGCTGGATCGACATCGACCCTACCGACAGCCAGCGACGACCACCCTTCACCTCGAGGCCGATGAACAGCACCAGCACCATCATGATCAGCGAGGTCGCCAGGATCAGCATGGCGACGCGGCGCACCTGACGCGGCGACAGGAAGGACAGCCCGATCATCACGACAAGCGCCGGCATCATGAAGATCGCGTGGCGCTTGACGAAATGGAAGCTGTCGAGCCCCAGGCGTTCGGCAACCGCCGGAGAGGCCGCGAAGGAGAGCATCAGCCCGATCCCCATCAGGAGAACGAAGGTGATCAGGAACAGACGGTCGATCGTCCAGAACCAGTCAGCGACCGGCCCCCTCTCTACGCGGCTTACCATCTCATTTGCCTCCTGTCGGCAGGTCGATCAGCATCGTCACACCTTCGAGGTCCGATACATGTGCCACGAAGGCATCACCGCGAACCTCGAAATTCTTGTACTGGTCGAAGCTCGCGCAGGCCGGTGAGAGCATCACAGCCGAAGCTTCGCCATCTCGCTCGGCATCTGCTGCTGCATGCGCCACCGCGCGCTCCAGGTGGTCCGAGATCTCATAGGGAACGCGGTCACCCAGTTGCGCGGCAAAGGCCGATGCAGCCTCGCCGATCAGATAAGCCTTCACGATGCGCGGGAAGAGTGGTGCGAGGCTTGCGATACCACCTTCCTTCGGCAATCCGCCGGCAATCCAGTAGATCCGCTCGTAGCTGGAAAGCGCAGGAGCTGCCGCATCCGCATTGGTCGCCTTGCTGTCATTGACGAAAACGACCTGGCGACGCCGACCGACTGGCTGCATGCGGTGCTTGAGGCCTGGAAAGCTCTGGAGCCCCTTGCGGACCTCCTCTTCCGAAACCCCGGCAGCCAGGCACGCCGCGATCGCCGCACAGGCATTCTGGGCATTGTGGCTGCCGCGCAGGGTCTGGATGCCATCAAGGTCGACCAGAAGCGAGGTCGCGCCCTGCTGCGCCCTGATGATACGTGAGCCCTCCGCATAGAGCCCGTTTGCCAGCGGCTGGCGCTTGGAGATGCGGATGACCATCGTGCCCGCCCGCTCGATCCGGTCACCGATCAGTTCGCAGTAGCTGTCATCGGTACCGACAATTGCGGCCTTCGCACCGGCGACAAGGCGCTCCTTCACGTCGGCGTAGTGCTGCATGGTCCCGTGGCGATCGAGATGATCGGGTGTCAGGTTGAGCAGGATGCCAGCGGTCGGATTGAGCGTCGGCGCAAGATCGATCTGATAGGACGAGCATTCGACAACGAAGAACCGGCCATCCCGGGGCAGATCGAGCGTCAGAACCGCCCGCCCGATATTGCCGCCAAGCTGCGTGTCGCGACCGCTTGCCTGAAGGATATGGGCAATCAGCGCCGTGGTCGTCGACTTGCCGTTGGTCCCGGTAATCGCGATGAACGGGCAGTCCGGCGCATGCGCCCGGCGCTCGCGCACGAAGATCTCGACATCGCCGATGATCTCGACACCGGCGGCGCGCGCAAACCCCACCGTCCAGTGCGGTTTCGGATGGGTGAGCGGCACACCGGGCGAAAGCACAAACGAGGCAACGGAGGCCCAGTCGATCTCGCGCAGGTCGCGGGTCGGAACGCCCTCGGCTGCCGCCCGCGCCACGCTGTCGGGATTGTCGTCCCAGGCAATGACAACAGCCCCTCCGGCCTGCAGCGCCTTGGCCGTCGCAAGCCCTGAACCGCCGAGCCCGAACAGCGCGACCGTCTTGCCCTTGAACGTGGTGGCCGGGATCATCGCCGCCTCACCGCAGCTTCAGGGTGGAAAGGCCGAGCATGGCAAGACCAACCGCGATGATCCAGAAGCGGATGACCACCTGGCTCTCCGTCCAGCCGAGCTTTTCGAAATGGTGGTGGATCGGCGCCATCAGGAAGACGCGCTTGCCGGTCAGCTTGAAATATCCGACCTGGATGATGACCGACAGCGTCTCCATGACGAAGAGGCCGCCGATGATCGCCATGACGATCTCATGCTTGGTGGCAACGGCGACGGAGCCTATCAGTCCACCGAGAGCGAGCGACCCGGTATCGCCCATGAAGATCGCCGCCGGCGGCGCATTGAACCAGAGGAAGCCGAGGCCGGCACCAATGACTGCGCCCAGCACCACCGCGAGTTCCCCCGTGCCCGGTACGAAGTTGATTTGCAGATAGTTGGCGAAGACCGCATTGCCGGTGAGATAGGCAATGACGCCGAAGGAGGCAGCCGCAATCATCACGGGCACAATGGCGAGGCCGTCGAGGCCGTCGGTCAAATTGACGGCATTGCCGGCACCGACGATGACGAAACCACCGAAGAGGACGAAGAAGATCCCGAGATCGATCAGGAAATCCTTGAAGAAGGGGAAGGCAATCGAGGAGCCGAAGGTCGAGCCCTGCGGACCGGAACTCAGCGCCGTCGACATCATGAAATAGACCGCGATACCCGCGATCAGGAATTCGATGCCGAGACGCGCCTTGCCGGAAAAGCCCTTGTCCGTCTGCTTCGTCACCTTGAGATAATCGTCATAGAAGCCGATGGCACCGAAGCCGAGCGTCACGAGCAGCGTCGCCACCACGTAGACATTGGAGAGATCCGCCCAGAGCAGGGACGACACGACGATGCCCGCCAGGATCATCAGACCGCCCATGGTCGGCGTACCGGCCTTCTTGAAATGGGTCTGCGGTCCGTCAGCCCGGATCGGTTGCCCCTTGCCCTGGCGTACCCGCAGCGACGCGATGATCGCTGGCCCGAAGAGGAAGACCACCAGCGCCGAGGTGAAGAGAGCCGCCCCGGTCCGGAAGGTGATGTAACGGAAGAGATTGAAAAACTGAAGGTTGTCCGCCAGTTCCACAAGCCAGATCAGCATGGGAGCCCTTTCAAAAAGCCCGGATTAAAAGTGGCGCTTCGTGTCGGTGAATGCCGGATACTTGTCAAGCAGAGCCGAAACGATCTTGCCGAAACCGATGCCGAGAGAAGATTTGACCATCACGACATCACCAGCGCGGACTTCGGCGGTGACGAAATTCGCGAGTTCCTCCGTGGTCTCGAGATAGACGACGTGAACCGTTTCCGGCAGGCCGTCGCGCAGCGCCACCATTTCAGGGCCTGCAAGCCAGACATGTTCGATCCCGGCCGCAAGCAGAGGTCCCGCAAGCTCGGCATGAACGCTGGGGGCAAATTCGCCCATCTCCAGCATGTCGCCGAGCACGGCAATCCGTCGCCCCTCGCCTGTCGGCTGTGAGGACGCGAGCACCGCGATCGCTGCGCGCATCGATGCCGGATTGGCATTGTAGCTTTCGTCGATCAACATCATGACGCCATCAGGCGTCTTCAGCCTATGGCGCTGACCACGCCCCTTGACCGGCGCGAGATTGGCAAGTGCCTCGACGGCAGCGTCAACATCCGCCCCGACCAGCGAGACCGCTGCCAGAACCGCCATGGCGTTTTCCGCCAGATGCCGTCCGGGAGCCCCGATCGTCACTTCACGCGTCTCGCCGCCGAAGGAGACCCAGATGGTGGACAATTCGGCGGCGCCATCGAACTCGGCGAGCCTGAACTCCGCCTTGGCATGCTGGCCGAAGCTGTGGATGTTCTCCACGCCCTGAGCAAGCGCCGCCTGTTCAAGGCGTTCGTAATAGGGATTGTCGCGGTTGAGGATCGCGTCCCCGCCATTGACGATGCCTTCGAATATCTCCGCCTTGGCATCGGCGATTTCGGCGACATCGGAGAAATTCCCGAGATGGGCGGGCGCAACCGTCGTGATGATGGCCACATCCGGTCGCACCATGCGCGCCAGCGGGCCGATCTCACCCGGATGGTTCATCCCGAGTTCGAAGACACCGTAGCGCGTGTCGATCGGCATGCGCGCCAGCGTCAGCGGCACACCCCAGTGATTGTTGAAGGACGCGACCGAGGCATGCACCTTGCCCGAAGGCGCCAGCGTCACACGCAGCATTTCCTTGGTGGTCGTCTTGCCGACGGAGCCGGTCACCGCAATGACGGTCGCCGGTGTGCGGTCCCGCGCGGCCACGCCGAGTTTCTGCAGGCCCATAAGCACGTCGTCGACGACAATCATCGGCACCGTCAGACGGCCGAGCGCCGGCAGCTTCGCTTCGCTGACAACGAGCAATGACGCCCCATTGGCGATTGCGATGCTGGCATAGTCGTGGCCGTCGACACGGTCGCCTTTGATGGCGAAAAAGGCTTCGCCTGGCGAGATAGACCGGCTGTCGATCGAAATGCCGGTAACCCCCTCAGGCAGGTTGCCGAAGGGACGGCCACCCATGGCGGCGACCATTTCACGCGCGGTCCAGAGCAGGGTCAACGGTCGAACTCCTCCAAGGCTTTCCGGACTTCCTGGTGGTCCGAGAACGGATGCGTCTCGGTTCCGACTGTCTGTCCTTCCTCATGCCCCTTGCCCGCCACGATCAGCGTGTCTCCGGTGGACAGCATGGCAGCGGCGGCACGGATGGCCTGTACCCGGTCACCGATTTCGATCCCTTTCGGGGTCGCCATCATGATCTCGGAGCGGATGATGGCCGGAACCTCCGAGCGCGGATTGTCGTCGGTTACAACAACGATATCGGCGAGCCGAGATGCGATCTCGCCCATGATCGGCCGCTTGCCCTTGTCGCGATCACCGCCACAACCGAAGACAACGATGACACGGCCCGTCGTAAAGGGCCGCACAGAGTTCAGCACGTTTTCCAGCGCTTCAGGCTTGTGGGCATAGTCGACATAGGCGAGCGCGCCAGCCTTGGTCTGGCCGACCAGCTCCAGCCGACCCGAAGCGCCCTTGAGATGCTCCAGCGCCTTCAGCGCGACAGCGGGCGCAACACCGGTTGAGATCGCAAGACCGGCCGAAACAAGGGCATTGGCGATCTGGAAGTCGCCCGCCAGCGGAATATGCACCTCATAGATTTCGCCCGCGTGATGCACTTCGGCCACCTGCTTGTGGCGGAAGTGTTCGACACGCTTGAGGCTCAGAAAATCACCCTTGCGGCCAACCGTACGCACATCGTGCCCGGCGGCCTTGGCCGCCCGGATCGCCGCGTCAGACCAGGCATCGTCGGCGAAGATCACGGCCGGTGCGCCCTTGGGCAGCAGCGTGTCGAAAAGGCGCATCTTTGCCGCCATGTAGTCTTCCATCGTCGGATGGTAGTCCATGTGGTCACGGCCGAGATTGGTGAAACCCGCTGCCGACAAAACGACACCATCAAGGCGGCTCTGGTCGAGGCCATGGCTCGAGGCTTCCATCGCGGCATGGGTGACACCCTCGTCCGCCAGTTCTCCGAGAAGCGTGTGCAGGGCGAGCGGGTCGGGCGTGGTCAGCGAACCATAATCGGCGCGCGATGGCGAAATCACACCGGTCGTTCCGATCTGAGCGGCGGCATGGCCGGCTTCGGCCCAGATCTGTCGGGTGAAGGAGGCCACGGACGTCTTGCCGGCGGTACCGGTCACTGCGACCATGGTCTTCGGTTGGCGACCGACCAGACGTGCGGCAGCAAGCGCAAGGAACCGGCGCGGATTGTCAACGGTAACGACGGGCACGGCAGCATCGACCGGATGCGACGCGACGATGGCCACGGCACCCTTTTCGACAGCTTGTGCAACGAAGGCAGAGCCATCGACCTTGGCGCCGGAGAAGGCAAAGAAGACGGTACCTGGCTCAACCTTGCGACTGTCGGCAGAAAGCCCCCGCACATCGACGCCTGCAGCGCCACTGGCCGTCACCTGATCCCCAAACTCCTCGCCAGCCAGTGCACCCAAAAGCATTTTGCAGTCCATCCTTCCGGGGCAAGTTCCACGAATCGCCCCGCCTGTAGTCGATCTGATCAATAAGAGACGAGCAATGCCGAGCCGTCTTCCCCGAATGTGGGTTCTACACCAAGAATTGCGGCGCTTCTGCGGATGATCTCCTTCATCATCGGAGCTGCCGTGTACCCTGCAGTAGGTCCGCCATTGTCATCACCGGACTTGGGTTCATCAATGAAAGTCAGAACAGCGTATTTCGGATTGGAGATTGGGAAAGCCGCAATAAAGGCGTTGAAGTTTTTGTCGTCAGAGTATCGACCATTGACCACCTTCTCAGCGGTGCCCGTTTTGCCCCCAACATCAAATCCGTCTACGCGAGCGCGTCGACCAGAGCCCTTGGTGCCATTCCAGTCGAACAGAAAGCGCATCTCCTCGCTGGTTTTCTCTTTGATGACGACTTGGGCCAGCGCATCCGCCGCCTCTTTCGTCCGTGGCAAGAATGTCGGCGGGATCAATCGTCCACCGTTCACCAGAGCGGAAACTGCGACAGCTGTCTGAAGAGGCGTCGTGGATACGCCGTGACCGAAAGAGATGGTCACCGAATTGATTTGTTTCCAAACCCGCGGCTGCGTCGGAGTCGCAACTTCTGGAAGCTCCGTCTCGATCTTGTTGAGCAGACCTAGGCGCGTGAGGAAAGCCTGGTGCTCGGCGATACCGACGGCCTCTGCCATGCGCGCCGTGCCGATATTGGACGAATACTGAAAAATCTCAGGCACGGTCAGAATACGATTCTTACCGTGGAAGTCCTTGATGGTGAACCCACCGATCCGGATCGGATAACGGGCGTCAAAACTATCGCTTATCCTCACTTTGCCAGAGTCCAGCGCCATGGCCGTCGTGAACGCCTTGAAGGTCGAGCCCATCTCGAATGTCCCGTTTGACATCCGGTTGAGCCAACCTTCCTCCGCCCCTTCCGTTGGTCTGTTCGGATCGAAGTCCGGCACAGACGCCATGGCCAGCACTTCCCCGGTGTTCACATCGAGGACGACAGCACCTGCTCCAATGGCTCCGTATTTCTGGACACTCTGAACAAGCGTATCACGGACCAAGTTCTGGACGCGGATGTCGATAGAGAGCCGCACCGGCTCCAAAGGCGCATCGCTGGTCATGCCGAGCGCCCTGAGATCCGCCATGCCCTGGTTGTCGATATACCGCTCCATGCCGGCCATGCCGCGATTGTCGATATTGACGTAGCCGACGATATGCGAAGCCGTTGCACCGCCCGGATAGAAGCGCCGCTTTTCGGGACGGAAGCCGATTCCGGGAATGCCGAGAGCGAGGATCTGGCTCTGCTGTTTCGGGGTGAGCTGGCGACGCAGCCACTGGAAGCGCGAATTGGAGGAGAGCTTGCGATAGGTATCCTTCACATCGAGGTCCCTGAGCACCGTCGACAGACGCTCGACGGCCTCGTCGGGATCGACGACCTTGTGCGGCTCGGCGAACAGCGAAACCGTGCGGATATCGGTTGCGAGAACCTCGCCATTGCGATCGAGGATATCTGGACGCGAGGCCATCAGGCGGTCTGCGGGCAGAATGCTGGAAACAGTCTCAGGCTGCGCATGGCCATACTGCACCAGGCGTCCACCGATGATCGCATAGGCGACGCAGAAACCGGCAAACATTAGGCCGACACGGGTCTTCGCCATCTCTGTCTTGCGCTTGCCGGTGCCCTTGAAGGTCGCACTGTTCACCACCGTGCCGCCACGCTGAACGTCCGTAGAGAAATGGGCCTGGCTCTTCAACAGCATGATTCGCGAGAGAAAGGTCATCAGCGGTCCACCGATCCTGTCGTGATGAGGTCCTTGATGGGGTCGGACGGCGCGGTGGCGCTTTCCGTGCCCTCTTCAGGCTCCGGTACGGGAACCTGATCCTTCGGCATGGGCAGTTCCATCGGCCGCGCGAGTTGGGTCGGCTCGGTTGGAACAAGCTGCAGCTCGGCGGCATAGGTCTGCACGAGCCGCTCGAGTCGGTTCGGCTGGGTCAGCAATGCCTTGTCGGCCTTGAGGAGGTCGATGGTGTCCTTCTCGAGCTTGATTTCGGCCTCCAGCCGGCGCACCTCAGCAGCCTTGTTGTCCGTGTCGTGCTTGATCTGATAGGTCACCGTTGCGGCCGTCAGCATGGCGCCGATCATCAGGAAATCGAAGGGTCTCAACACGGGTCAGCCTCCGATCTTTTCGAGAGTGGCAAGGTCAGGCAGATCGAAGATCGACATGTCGGCGCGCTCGGCAGGCGCCGAGGTGCGGATGCCGGCGCGCAGCTTGGCGGAACGAGCACGCGGATTGATTTCCGCCTCCTCCTCGCTTGCCGCGACCAGACCCTTGCCGACCGGTTCGAATGTTGCCGCCCGCGCTTCCACCATGGGAAGATGGCGCGAACCTGACGCCTTGCCGGAACGCTCCGAGAAGAATTTCTTGACGATACGATCCTCCAGCGAATGGAAGGTCACGACAACGAGGCGGCCGCCCGGCTTCAGCGCCCGCTCGGCAGCAAACAGCGCCTGGGCAAGCTCGCCGAGCTCGTCGTTTACATAGATCCGCAGCGCCTGGAAGACGCGGGTCGCCGGATGGATCTTGTCCTTGGCCTTGCGCGGATTGACGGTCTCGATGAGGTTGGCGAGATCGCGTGTCGTCTGGAAAGGCTCGTTCAGGCGGCGCTTCTCGATGGCGCGGGCGATTCGGCCCGAATGCTTCTCTTCGCCGAGAAAGCCGAAGATGCGAATGAGATCAGAAACCTTGGCACGATTGACGACATCGGCGGCAGAAACGCCCGAGGCCGCCATGCGCATGTCGAGCGGACCGTTTCGCTGAAACGAGAAGCCACGCTCGGCCTCGTCGATCTGCATCGAGGACACCCCGATATCGAGAACGACACCATCGAGCCCCGCGTCGGGAGCAAAATCGGCAAGATTCGAGAATTCCGTGTGATGCAGGGTCAACCGACCACCGCTCGACAGAACAAGCGCCTGACCGCCAGAAATGGCGTTCGGGTCGCGATCAAGCGCGACGACATCCGCACCCTTGGCAAGAATGGCGGACGTATAACCGCCAGCACCGAAGGTACCGTCCAGAATCACCTTGCCGCTCTCGGGCTCCAGCGCATGCAGCACTTCGAAGAGAAGAACCGGAATGTGGCGAACCGGTCCGCCTTCGGCATCAGGATAACCTTCGCCAGGTGTCGCCGCCATTCCGTTTCCCCGTCTTTCTAGGTGCGCAGGCTCCGCTGCCTGACCACCTCTCTGGCTCGCGCCTGCGCCTCGTGAAACGCCTGCGGTTGCCACACCTGAAAATGATCCGAACGACCGACGAAACAGACCTCCGAGGAAATCCCCGTGAAATCCCGGATGAAATCCGTCACCGCCAACCGCCCTTCGGCATCGAGTCGCGCAAAGACGCCGCCACCATGAAGGAGCAGCGACATCTCGTTTGCCTCCAACGCGAAGGGATCTTCGGCAGCCATCCTCCGCTCGTATCGCTCGAGCAGATCCGGACCACCGACATTGATCGCCGGATAGACGAAATCCTGAAGACAATAAAGCTCCTGAATTCCGCGCTGCACCAGCACGGCACGAAAAGCCGCAGGGACGGAAACCCGCCCCTTCGCATCGATCCTGTTTGTCGCATTGGACAGGAAGCGGCTCATCACTGACAACCGACCTCCCCCTGAACGAAGGATCTACCGACCCCCGAAGACACATGGATACACCAGCCGCCACACCCGCGACACACCCGCCCGAGCAACGGGAGGAGGCGCCTGATTTGCGGTACTCCGGGGATGAAAAGACCCCCGCAACGGCATGCATTTGGGATACCATGGGACAATATGGGCGTCAATGGGAACGGTCGGGATGAGCCAGCTCCACGATTCAATCATTGATAGGCTGTTAGGCTTAACGAATGGTTAGAAGCCGCTGTTTCAAGAGGGCTTTTCGGCATGCGGTGCCAAAAACGTGATGAGCGGTCGAGCCGCGCATTCCGTTTGTGTTTTCAGTCGCTTGGACATGAAATCGTCACAGGGGAAATTTTTGCCAGTTGGCCTGTAAGCCGGGTTCTGTAAGGCCCCGGTTTCCCGGGACGCGGCAGCCATTCATCTGGGACAGCGTTTGCACGCTGCCTCGCGCAACCCACCCGGATGACTGGCCCGGAAACAGGCTGTAGCCACGCTTTCGCGCCGCCCGCGTCATCCCTATTCGGTCTTGCTCCCGGTGGGGTTTGCCGTGCCGTCCCTGTTGCCAGCGACGCGGTGGGCTCTTACCCCACCCTTTCACCCTGACCTCGCATGCGAGGCGGTTTGCTTTCTGTGGCACTTTCCCTGAGGTCGCCCTCGCCGGACGTTATCCGGCACCGTGTTTCCGTGGAGCCCGGACTTTCCTCACCCTACCGCCTTTCGGCATTGGTAAAGCGCGGCTGCCCGGCCAACTGGCATCGGGTCCTTAGCCGACCCTTTGCCCGATTGCCATCAAAAAGCGAGGCCGAAGCACCCCCTTGGGCGCTTTTGATGAATCAGTCTCTGAAGACGGGCTGAAAGACGTCACCATAGCTCTCATCGACCACACGCCCGTGCTGGAGCAGTTCGGCGCCGAGACGACCGATCTCGTCCGAGCTCTTCGCCGCCGCTCCGCAACCGCCCGTGAGCACCGCGACGTGGTCGCTGACAAAGCCGATCGCCGGATAATTGTCCGGGGTGAAGGACGTCACGCAGGCCGCCATCGAAACCGGTGCATCGGCAAGCGTTGGCACCAGATCGGAAATGATTCGGCGCAAATGGTCACGGGTCGTCAGCCGTCCACCGCGACGGAACCACGCCCGAACCTCCGGCTCGGTTTCCAGCAGCAGATCGTCGGGATCGCCGCCGATCTTCAGATAGGTCTTGCCGTCCGGATAGCGCACAGGCGGCAGCAGGTAGATATGATCGATCGGGTCATCCGGTTGGTGAATGAGCGATGGCATACCCGCATAGGCCGACAGGTTTGCCTCGTCGATCTCGAAGAACGCCACAGTGCGTCCATAGACCTTGAGATCGATTGGACGCGGCAGGAGATTGTCATTGATTGAGAAGCCACCGGCGGCGACAAGCACACGCTCCGCAGTGTAGACGGCCCCGTCATCGGTGGTGACAATGGCAAGACCCTGCTCCTCGCGGACCGAAATCGCCGTCTGACGGATCACCCGGGCACCGGCCTTGCTGGCCAGCACACTCTGCGCTTCGACGAGCCGGCGCGGATTGACGTAGCCGGCATTTGCCCGCTCGTAGACGCCCTCACACGCGTCACCGAAATCGAAATAACCGAAGCGCGCCTGGAGTGCCGTCTCGGACAGCATCTCAACCGACACACCGAGCTCGCGTGCCGCAGCCTCGACCTGACCAACATAGGGATCACGTCCTCCCCTCTTCGGTCCGACGATCAGGCAGCCGACCTCCTGATAGAAATCAATCCCGCTCTGGGCGGCGATCTCGCCGTAACGGGCGATCGACCGGTTGGCGAGCCGCGCCCAGACCGGGTTCGAATCGATTGTCCGGGTGATCCGGGCTTCATCATAATGGCTGGCAAAGACCCCGTGATGCGACGACCATTCCTTGGGTTCGTCGGGTCCGATCACGGCAACCCCGTCTGCCTGCAGCGCCAGATGACGAGCTGCAGCGGCTCCCATCATGCCCCGTCCAACGACAATCCACTTGAACCGTTCAATCATGCATCATCACCCTTGCGTTGCGTCCGGTGATACCATGGCAAGACACGCTGTCCAGTCGGTTTGCAGGATCGGGCATGGGTCTTTGTCAATCGCCGATCAGCGCGATGACCTTGCCGCAATAGCGCTTCGAGATCGGGTTCATGCGCTTGGCGCCATGGCCGGCATTGTAGCGCAGGATCGTGCCACAGGTTTCGCCACCACCCAGTTCATGGGCCATCGAGAGATACTTCATGCCATAGCGGATGTTGGTTTCGGGATCGTAGAGCCCCTTGGTTTTCCCCCGATAGCCCATGGCCCGAGCGGTAGCCGGCTTGATCTGCATCAGCCCCACCTCCCCGGCACTGCCGCGCGCCTTCGGATTGAAGTTGCTTTCGATCCGGACCACGGCATGAGCAAGATCGACGGGAACGCCATAGGCCTTGGCATATTTCGAGATGATGGCGCCGTAGGGGCTCTTCGAGAAGGCGGGGGCAGCGGGGTAGCCGGCATCCCGGGTGATCGTCTTCAGCGGCTTCTTGAAGCGGCGCTCCTCGCTGCCGGCGAGCGCTGACTGGGCGTGAGACAAAAGAAGAGCGAGGCATGCCGCAGCAGCAACAAGTCGTCGTGTCATGGGAAGGTTCAGTCTCCAATCGAGCAACCGAAATCCGGCACGCGTCAAAGCGGACGCAAGCTTGCGTCGCGAGCCCTCACCGGGCCGCCCGTTTCGGTTCTCTGAAGTTGATGTTTGCGCCGGGTTCTTCTGCGAACCACCGGCGCCGTTCAGCCCGTCCTTTAGAGCGACCCAATGAGGAATTCCTGTGGCACTGCAACAAATAGCAGCGCGGCGGGTTGATTTCCCCGGTCAGGAAGGCGGCAGCGGCAGGCATTTTTCAGGTGAAACGAGGCAGAGCAGCCAGCAGGCGATGCAGCGTCTCTATGGTCGAACTATCGGCCACACCATCAACCTTGGCTTGCCGGAAGTGCCGCTGGAATGCAGCGACCACGGCCTCGGTGCTGACGCAGAATTCGCCAGAAATTTCAATCCCATAACCATAGAGCGACAGCATGGACTGCAGGGCCTCGACAGGCTGCCCCCGGTCACCCCGCTGGAAGAACCGTCCCCCTGCGATCGGAGCAGGCGCCACCCAATGACCCACCCCTGCCCGATGGAGCTTCTCCCAGGGGAAATTTTCACCCGGATCCACCTTACGTATGGGCGCCACATCGGAGTGCGCAAGCACCCGATCAGGGGCTATCCCATGACGTTCGACGCATTCGAGACATAATTCGATGACGGATTCGATCTGTCTGTCGGGGTAGTCGGGCAGGCCCGCCGGATGTCCGGCATTGGCGATCTCTATGCCGATGGAACGCGAATTGATGTCCACCTCTCCGGCCCAGTTGCTCTTGCCCGCATGCCAGGCCCGCCGCGATTCGGGGACCATCTGCACAACACGTCCGTCTTCATGGACGATATAGTGGCTGGATACCTGGCTCTCAGGATTGCAGAGCCAGGCCTGCGCCCCTTCGGCTGACGGCATGCCAGTGTAGTGCAGGAGAAGAATATCCGGCCGCTCGACCTCGAGACGCTCACCATGATTGGGCGACGGACAGACCTCCGCACGCCCATAGTCGGCTGCAAACGAAGTCATGCTGCCCGGCGCGCTTTCTCGATCGCCGAGTAAGCGGCGTTGAAGCTCGCCATCCGATGGTGGGCAACTGCGTGGAACTCAGTCGGCACACCCCGGGCATGCAGCCGGTCCGGATGATTCTCGGCGGCGAGCGCGCGGTAGCGCTTGCGAATGGTTGCAAAATCGTCGGACGGCTTCACGCCGAGAACGCCATAGGGATCCCCATCCTGATGGATGTGCCGCTCGGTGAGCGACGCGAACCGTTCATCCGAGATGCCAAACAATTCGGCGATCCGGGCCAGAAAGGCCAGCTCCTTCTCGTGCACCAGACCGTCCGCCTTGGCGATGTGGAACAACGCGTCGATGATGTCTTCCAGGACAGGGCAGAACTCGTCACAGGTCCGGCACATGCCCGCGAGGTTTCTGGCATAGGTCTCGAAGCCGGCCACGTCCTGACGTGCGAGATTGTAGAGACGCGCAACATTGCGGGCTTCCTCCGGCGGAAACTCGAATATCCTGCGAAAGGCTTCGACCTCGGCATTCGACACTATTCCGTCTGCCTTCGCCATCTTGGCGGAAAGCGCAATGATCGCCACCGAAAAGGATACACGACGCCGCGTTTCTGGGTCGCCCTCGAAGACCGTGCGCACGGTCTCGACGATGCTGCCGATCACATTGCCGGCCGCCTCTCCGATTGCGCCCAGCAAACGGTCCCAGAATGACGATATTTGTTCGCAGGCGAAATCGAAGATCATGTCGGAAGCTTGACCAAATATGCCTCGAAAAAGCAAGGAGCGGAGACCTCGGGCAAGGATTAAAGTTTCTTCATCTTGAATGGGTTTCGCTGAATGCGACCTTCCAGGGACCGGCACCCCGGCACGACTGCTTATCCACAGTTCCCCTCCCGCCGTGCCGCTGCAATTGAATCGATTATATTCGACATCGCCACCCTGAAGTCAGCGAAACGCCCGTTTTCCTTGATTTTTTGGCTTTACAGCCCGCCCCGCCTGTCGCATCCATTTGCCACCTGAACAGTCAGCAAGACGGGCAATGATGGAGCCCGAGGAGGATCGATGGCCAAGCAGAAAGTCGCGATGTTGACCGCAGGGGGGCTCGCTCCCTGCCTCTCGTCCGCCGTCGGCGGATTGATCGAGCGCTATACGGACATCGCACCTGATGTCGAGCTCATCGCCTACAAGTCCGGCTTCCGTGGCCTGTTGATGGACTACAAGATCGAGATCACGAAGGAGATGCGTGAGAAGGCGCATGTCCTGCACCGGTACGGCGGCTCGCCAATCGGCAACAGCCGCGTGAAGCTGACGAATGTCGCCGATTGCGTCAAGCGCGGCCTCGTCAAGGAAGGCGAGAACCCCTTGCGGGTCGCAGCTGAACGCCTTGCGGCAGACGGCGTGACCATCCTGCACACCATCGGCGGTGACGACACCAACACCACTGCGGCTGACCTCGCCGCCTATCTTGGCGCCAACGGCTACAACCTCACCGTGGTCGGCCTGCCAAAGACCGTGGACAACGACGTCTACCCGATCAAGCAGACGCTCGGCGCCTGGACGGCAGCGGAGGTCGGCGCCCGCTTCTTCGATCACGTTTCGAACGAACAGAGCGCTTCCCCGCGCACCCTCGTCATCCACGAGGTCATGGGCCGCCATTGCGGCTGGCTGACGGCGGCCACGGCGCGCGCCTACATCCAGCGCACCCGGCACAATGAGTATATCGAAGGCTTCATGATGAACCAGGAGCTGAAGAATATTGACGGCCTCTACCTGCCGGAGACCCACTTCGACATGGAGGGCGAAGCCAGGCGTCTGAAGGAGATCATGGACCGCACCGGCTTCGTCACGCTTTTCGTCTCGGAAGGCGCCTGCATGGACGAGATCGTTGCGGATCGTGAAGCCGCCGGCGAAGAGGTCAAGCGCGACGCCTTCGGCCATGTGAAGCTTGACACCATCAATGTCGGCAACTGGTTCCAGAAGCACTTCGCCAAGCTTCTCGATGCGGATCGCTCCATGGTTCAGAAGTCTGGCTATTACGCCCGCTCGGCTCCGGCCAATTACGAGGATCTGCGCCTGATCCAGAGTATGGTCGATCTCGCGGTGGAAAGTGGCCTGAACAAGGTCTCCGGCGTGACCGGCCACGATGAGGATCAGGGCGGACGCTTGCGCACAATCGAGTTCCCGCGCATCAAGGGCGGCAAGCCCTTCGATCTCGAAACACCGTGGTTCAAAGAAGTGATGGACTATCTCGGCCAGAACTACCGCCCGATCCATTGACCTCGCGGCGGAAAGCTGGCTTCCTCTTGAAGGAGGAGTGAGTGTTATGCCCCATGCCACCTGGATCCTGTTCGCAGTCGTTGCAACGGCCATGCTTCTTGTGCCTGGCCGGTCGAAACGTCTGGTGCTGTCCTATGCTCTCGCGCATGGCCGCAAGAGCGCTTTCGCCACAGTGACCGGCGTCGCGCTCGGCGCCGCGCTCACGGCATCGGTGACACTGGCGACTTCCTGGGCGGTGTTGACACTGTCGAGCTGGGCCTTCGCGGTCCTGCAATGGATCGGCCTCGCCTTCCTCGTCCTCTTGGTCATCGGTTTCTCGCGCGCTCCCGTAGGCACCGGACCGATCGCAGACAACGATAACTTGCGCGAGGAAAAGCCTCTGCGAGTCATCCTGCACAGTTTCGAGAGCGAAGCCCGGGATCCGCGCACCAACCTGCTGACCGCCGCACTTCTGCCTCAATTCCTGCTGCCGGAGCTACCGTTCCTCCCCCAGGCGATCGCCCTTGGCAGCATCTTCGTGCTCGTCGCGGCGATGACGTGCCTGCCCTATGCGCTGATGGCGGAGAAGGCACGGAAAACCCTGAAAAAGCATGCGGTTCGTCGAACCGTGAATCGGTCGGGCGGAACCGTGCTGATCGCGGCAAAGGCAGTCACCGCCGGCTATCGCAAGATTGCGGCCTGAGCCAGCGAGGCCAGGTGAATTGCCGACTGGACCGCAAGCTTGCCGCAATCTCGGGCATAGATTAAGAAATCAGAACGAACCATCCGGTGATTTGCTGGGGCCGTTCGCGTGCATCTCGTAACGGATAGTGGCATGAACGTCAGAACCGACCGCGGCATTGCTCTGTGCATGGCTGCTTCATTGTTGGCTGGATTGGGCGGATGCACCGCGATCGATGACAGCGTGAAGGCTGATTTCGCCTCCGCGCCCGTCGCAAATCCGAAGTCGCCCGAAATGCTGGCCGCGTCGGCTGCCGAAGCTGCGACCAGCGGCACGGCTGCCCCGGTGAGTTCGGTGATGTCCCCGGCGCAATTGGCAGCCGCCAATCCCGGACCGCCCCAGATCATTCCTGGGACCGAGACCGCCGCGCCGATCCCGTTGCTCAAAGCGTCCGCACTGTCACCGACGACACAGCAGACCGCTGCCACGGAGGCGCTTGCCATGGTGACGTCGCCCGATTCGTCCTTGCCGGTCGGCCAGGAAATGGCGGCCGCGACTGCCCAGACTCAGGCGATTGTAGCACCTCCGGGTATCGCACCATCCGCGGCTCTGGCGCCGGGGGCAGGCAACGCCGCGGCCGGCGAACAGGCACCCGTGATTCTCGCCTATGCCGCCCCGCTCCGCGCCACGGCATTGACCAGCTTCGGCGACCCCTTCGACATCTCCCCACCCGGCGAACCGGAGACGCTCGCATCCGACCGGAAGCCGGAAACAATCGGACCGACCCGCCTCAATGCGCTGATCGAGAAATACTCCAAGCTCTACGAGATCCCGGTTGATCTGGTGCATCGCGTCGTTCACCGAGAGAGCCGCTACAATCCCGAGGCCTACAGCAAGGGCAATTACGGCCTGATGCAGATCCGCTACAACACGGCAAGGGCCATGGGTTACAACGGACCGGCCGATGGTCTGTTCGACGCGGAGACCAACATCAAGTATGCAGTGAAGTACCTCAAGGGCGCCTGGCTTGTCGCAGAAAACGATCACGATCAGGCGGTTCGCCTCTACGCGCGAGGATATTATTACGATGCCAAGCGCAAGGGGCTGTTGCATCTGATGCAGTGACGCTCCCTGCGGTCGTCAGCGCAGGGCATGCCGCACGGCCTGCACCAGCTTTTGCGGCTTGTGATCCAGACGGCGCGGTGTGAGGCCAAGGCGCACGACAACCAAACGCTCCGAAGCAATGACTGCGATCGACTGGCCATCATGGCCAAGCATCCAGACCGTCTCGTCCGGCAGACCATGAACGCTGTCGTCGTCCTCCGGACCATTCTGCCAGGACTGGCCGTGCGTGTAGCGGCCGTCTGACACATCGGTCGGGCGCATCATCTGCGCGACGACACTGGGATTGATGAGCTGGCGTCCCGCCCACACACCGTTCTCTGCGACCAGCAAGCCGAAGCGTGCCCAGTCGCGGGCCGTGGCATAGAGGTAGGAACTGCCGACGAAGGTCCCGGTCTGATCGGCCTCCAGCACGGCACTGTGCATGCCGATGGCGTCGAAAAGCGCCTTGCGCGGGAAGGCGCGTGCTTCTGCCTGATCTTCGAAGTGTGACATCCAATAGCGGGAAATCAGCACGGTCTCGCCAGAGGAATAGTTGAAAAGGGTTGCCGGCGGCGCAGACGCCGGAAGCGAGGCGGCATAGGCCGCCATGTCGCGCTCCAGATAGAGCATCCGCGTCACGTCGGTGACGTCGCCATAACTCTCGTTGAAGGCAATGCCGCTCTGCATCGCCAGGAGATCGGCAAGCCGGATGTCCCGGCGGCCATCGCCGGACCAGGAGCCGAACAGGTCTCGCGCATCCGGGTCGATGAGCCCCTCGCCCTTGAGCATGCCGACCAGCGCTGCGGTCACGGTCTTGGTCATCGACCAGCCAAGCAGGGGCGTATTCCGGTTGAAGCCCGGCCCGTAAAGCTCTCCGACGATCCGACCATCCTTGATCACCACCACCGCCCGGGAACCCGGTCCGAGCAGTGCGGGATCGGCCAGCACGGCTGCGAGCCTCGGATCGGTTGCCGCCTCGCCCTCGCCTTCCGGCCATGGCAGGTTCGCGTCTACCGCCACGGCCTCTGCCGGAGGCGCGGTCAGTCGGCGCGCGGCGTCGACATCCGTAGCGTCCACATTGGCGCAGCCGAGACCGGGACGGTACAGCGCGAGCGAGGGTGCAACGACGCCGAGCATGGCGGTACGGACAAGTCTCCCTTCGAGATCAACATCGACGCTCACCAGTCGCAACAGCGGGTGGCCCGGCGCCTGCACATCGTCGCGCAGGACTTCGTCGGCGTCACGTCCGGCGATGAAGACATTCGAACAGATGATCTTCGCACCATAGCCGGTGCCCACCCGCAAAAGCTCAGGCGGAAATGCGACCAGCCAACCGGTGGCGACCACGCCAAGCCCGCCAACGGCGATCGCACCGCGCAAAACCCACTTCACCCAACCCGGCATCCATATCTCCTCAAACTTCCGTCATAAAAGCAGGAAAGCATGACGGAAGGACGGTCGACAAAGAAGAAAGCGGCTTTCCCGAACGCCGTTCAAGGCAGCGCAGGGCTTGTCGGTTGCACGAGCCGCTTCTGCAGGTACTCCATCACCTCTCCCGCAGCGAAGGGCTTGGCAAACAGGAAGCCTTGCGCTTCACCGATGCCGAGGAGCTTGATGAAGTCGAGCTGGTTCTTCGTCTCGATCCCCTCGATCGTCGTGCGGATCTGAAAGGTCTCGGACAGTTTATGCATCAGGTCGACCAGCTTTGCCCCCTGGCTCGTCTCCAGCATCTGACTCGCGAAGGATCGGTCAATCTTCAACTCGTCGAGGGGAAAGAGCCTGAGATTGTTGATGGAGGAGAAGCCGGTGCCAAAATCGTCAAGCGCGATCCGGACACCGCTCGACCGAAGTTCCGCCAGACTGCGGCAAACGAGATCGATGTCGACGGAGAAGACTGCCTCGGTCACCTCGATGGTGAGACGTTCAGGAGCGAGACCGGTCTCTGCAAGACAATCAAGAATATGCGTAACGAAGTTCGGATCCTTGAACTGGTCGCCAGAAACATTGACGCTGACGCCAGTCGGTGCCGGCCATGTCACAGCCGACGCACAAGCCTGCTGCACGACCCATTTTCCGATCGCCTGGATGATTCCCGTCTTTTCGGCGAGCGGAATGAAGATATCCGGCGTAATGAGCCCCCGTTTCGGGTGGCTCCAGCGCAGCAGCGCTTCGAGCGACCGAACCTCGCCGTTCTCAACACCGACGATTGGCTGGTACTCGAGATAGAATTCTCCGTCGAGCAACCCGCGCGCCAGATCGCGCTCGAGTTCAAGGCCGTCCCTGACCTGTCGTGCCAAAGCCTCGTCATAGAAAGCATGACTCGGGCCAAAGGCCTCCTTGGCACGGTAGAGAGCGAGGTCGGCTCGCTGCTGGAGCACCTTCACATCCCGGTCCTGCGCAGCGATCAGCGTCGCGCCGATGCTCACACCCGCCATGATCCGTCCATGCTCTAGCTCAAAGGGCTGCGCAAGCGCATGCTCGATCTCAAGGCAGACGAACTCTGCCACCGGTCGCCGGGATGCCTGCGGAAGGATGGCCGCAAATTCATCAGCACCCAGTCGGAACAGCAAGGCGCCGTCCCCGGCCGATTGGCGCAGCCGATCTGCAACGGCGACCAGAAGGGCATCGCCTGCCGCATGCCCCAAGGTATCATTGACATATTTGAATCGGTCGAGGTCGATCAAGAGAAGGGTGCCCGAGGACGTATCCGCGCTTCGCATGCGCACGCGCAGTGTCTCTTCGAGCGCTTGTCGATTCCCGAGGCCCGTCAGCTGATCAAAGCGCGACGCGACTGCGAGATCCGACGCCCCACCTTCAAGGCGCCTGATTCGATCCTGCAGCAGCGCCTCCCAGGCGGCGATCCGCCAGCCGACACCCGCTCCGACAAGCGGCAGGGCCGTCGCAGCGAGGAACGACCAGTCGAAGAGCAATTCTGTGGACAGGGCGGCAAGCCCGGATTGGGCAATGGCTGGCAGGACGACCGCTGCCGGCGCAATGGAGCCGCCGACAAAACCGGCGAAGCCATATCTTAGAGCCCGGCCGAGCGGGATTTCACTTAACATCATGTTAAACACCCCTAAAATAACTGAGGACAATTTGAACAAAATGAATTGAAATTCGGTTACTACCGCAAGTCTAAGCCGTCATCATACTGTAGCATGCGATCGCTAAACGCCGTCAAACCCAAGAGAACGGCGGATCGACATGACAGACATTGCACCGAATGCCGGGTTTCATCGAAACGAAAAGCTGAAGGATGCTCTGCTCCAGCATGCCCCCCTTTCAGCAGCCGGGCTCTCGGAGCGACTGTTTGGCCTGCTCTTCTCAGGGCTCGTCTACGCCCAGATCTGGGAAGATCCGGAGGTAGACATGGAGGCGATGGATCTGGCCGAGGGGGCCCGCATCGTGACCATCGGCTCCGGCGGCTGCAACATGCTCGCCTATCTGAGCCGGCGCCCGGCCTCTATCGAAGTGGTGGACCTCAACCCGAACCACGTCGCCCTCAACCGTCTGAAGCTCGCCGCCTTTCGCCATCTGCCTGATCACGCATCGGTTCGCCGATTGCTGGGTGAGCCGTCGGTCAAGACCAATGCCCACATGTACCATCGGCATGTGGCGCCCCATCTCGACGCCGGGACCCGCGACTACTGGGAAGCGCGAGATCTCATGGGTCGCCGCCGCATCACGGTCTTCAACCGCAACATCTATCGCACCGGCCTTCTCGGTCGTTTCATTGCGCTCGGCCATCTGATTGCCCGCAGCCACGGCGTAAGATTGGAAGAGCTGGCCGAGACCCGGTCACTGCGCGAACAGCGCCTCTTCTTCGACAATCGAATCGCGCCGCTGTTCGACAAGCCGCTGATCCGCTGGCTGACCCGCCGCAAGAGCTCGCTCTTCGGTCTGGGCATTCCTCCGCAGCAATATGACGAACTCGCCTCGCTTGCCGAGGACGGGACGATCGCACCCGTGCTGCGCCACCGCCTGGAGAAGCTCGCATGCCACTTCCTGCTGCGCGACAACTATTTCGCATGGCAGGCCTTCATGCGTCGCTATCCGAAGCCGGAGGAAGGCATTTTGCCGACTTACCTGCAGGAAAGGCACTATTCGGCCATCCGTGAAACAGCGTCCCGGGTGACAGTCCATCATGCGAACTTCACCGAACTGCTTGCAGGAAAACCGGCCGCCAGCGTCGACCGCTACGTGCTGCTCGACGCGCAGGACTGGATGACCGAGCGCCAGCTCAACGACCTCTGGAGCGAAATCAGCCGGACGGCAGCCGACGGCGCGCGCGTGATCTTCCGGACAGCCGCCGAAGAGAGCATCCTGGACGGCAAGCTCGAGCCGGCGATCCCGGGGCAATGGCATTACCAGGCGGAACGCTCGCAGGCACTGACCAAGCAGGACCGCTCGGCGATCTACGGCGGCTTCCATATCTACGAGAAGCGGCCCGTATGAACGAGAGCCCTGCGGTGCTGACGGCCGGTGATGCGCGCGACCATGCCCTGCGCATGGACCGGATGTACCGCTACCAGCGGCATATCTACGATCTGACGCGGAAATACTATCTGCTCGGCCGAGACCACATGATCGCACGGCTGGGCATTCCCTCCGGCGGCTCTCTGCTCGAAGTCGGCTGCGGCACCGGTCGGAACATGGTCCTTGCACGCCGCCATCACCCGACAGCCATGCTCTACGGCCTCGACATCTCTGCCGAAATGCTCGCAACGGCACGGGCAAAATTCGCCGGAGAGCGCGTTCCACCACGCTTCGAAGTGGGTGATGCAACCGCCTTCACTGCAGCGGACTTCGGCCAGACCGGCTTCGACCGGGTGATGATCTCCTATGCTTTGTCGATGATCCCCGACTGGCCGGCGGCAATCGACAGGGCGATCGCGGCGCTGGGGCCCGAAGGTGCTCTGCACATTGTCGATTTCGGCCAGCAGGAACGCCTGCCCCGCGCCTTCCGCACAGGACTCCAGGCCTGGCTCACGCGCTTCCACGTCACCCCGCGCCCGGATCTGCGCGCGGTGCTTGAAGAACGCGCAACCGCCAACGCCCTGAAGCTGACCTTCGAGCCGCTGTGGCGCGGCTACGCGTGGCATGCTGTTCTCGCCCGCTGACGGTCGCGCTTTCAGGACAGCATTGCATCTCCCCTGATTTTGACCATGATGGATGCAGAGTTGCATCGTCTCGCCGCGCGTTTTCCTTGTCGTGCGGTATGGAGGCGTGGCTCTTCAATCCTTAGCCGACGGACCCTTCATGCGGTGGCTTTCTACAACGCTTTTTCCGCTCTGCTTCGCACTCGCGGCCTGCACGTCCAGCTCCTACGACTTCCTGGAAACGGCATCGGTCACGCCACGCTTCCAGGACACCGACCCACAGCATTTCGACGGCAAGACACCGCACCGGCATGATGTCCACGGCATTGACGTGTCCAAGTGGAATGGCGATGTCGACTGGCGACAGGTGCGCAAATCGGGCGTCTCCTTCGCCTTCATCAAGGCGACAGAAGGCAAGGACCGGGTCGATCCGCGCTTCCACGAATACTGGCAGGGAGCCCGCGCCGCCGGCCTGCCTCATGCTCCCTATCACTTTTACTATTTCTGTTCCTCGGCCGACGAGCAGGCCGACTGGTTCATCCAGAACGTTCGACGCGAATCGATCCACCTGCCGCCAGTCATCGACGTGGAATGGAATCCGAGTTCGCCAACCTGCCGCTTCCGGCCGGATGCCGCCACCGTCCGCAGCGAGATGCAGCGCTTCATGCAGCGCATCGAGGCGCATTACGGCAAGCAAGCGATCATCTACACCTCCGTCGACTTTCACCGGGAAAACCTCGTGGGCGCTTTCCAGGATCATCATTTCTGGGTTCGCGCTGTGGCCCAGCACCCCAGCGAAATATATCCGGACCGCCGATGGGCCTTCTGGCAGTATACGTCGACGGGCGTGGTTCCCGGCATTCGCGGCGAGACGGACATCAATGTCTTTGCCGGCACCAGAAAGAATTGGCAAAACTGGGTAGCAGCTGTCTCGAAATGATCGCAAACGCTGCCTAGACGTCTCGTCTGACAGGCTAGGGCTGCGGATCTCGCGCGCTTGAGGCCAAGACACTTCACATTCATGACCACTCGAAGGATCAACTGATGAAAAACGCCCTGCGTCGTGTGCTTCCTCTGGCTCTCCTCCTTGCTTCGACCGGCCTCGTCCAGGCGCAGCAGCAATGCGGTGGCGATCTCGCGGCCTTCCTCGCAGGCGTCAAGGCCGAAGCGGTTTCTGCCGGCACACCGGCCGAGATCGCCGACAAGGCACTTGCAGGTGCCGTGATTGATCAAAAGGTTCTGTCCCGCGACCGTTCGCAGGGTGTCTTCCGCCAGACCTTCCTGGAATTTTCCGGCCGCACGGTGAGCCAGGCGCGCCTCGACATCGGTCGGAAGAAGATCAAGGACTTCGCCGAAGTCTTTGCGCGCGCCGAGCAGGAATACGGCGTACCACCGGGTGTGATTACCGCGTTCTGGGCGATGGAGACCGACTTCGGCGCCGTTCAGGGTGACTTCAACACCCGCAACGCCCTTGTCACGCTGGCGCATGACTGCCGCCGGCCAGAACTCTTCCGCCCACAATTGCTGGCACTCATCAAGATGGTCGAGCATGGCGATCTGGAGCCGGCCAGCAACACCGGTGCCTGGGCGGGCGAGATCGGTCAGGTGCAGATGCTGCCCAGAGATATCATCGAGTTCGGCATCGACGGTGATGGCGACGGCCATGTGAACGTGAAGCAGAGCAGCCCGGACGCCATCCTGACGGCCGCCAAGTTCATCCAGCATCTCGGCTTCAAGCGTGGCGAGCCATGGATCCAGGAAGTGACGATCCCGGACAACCTGCCGTTCGAGAAATCCGGTCTTGGTGGCACGCTGACCGCCGGCGAATGGTTCACCCTTGGAGTCCAGCCGCGCGATGGCAACACCGCCTTCTCGTCGCTACCGGCCGCCCTGGTGCTGCCGCAGGGCCGCAAGGGGCCAGCCTTCATCACCTATCCGAACTTCAACATCTATCTCGAATGGAACCAGTCCTTCATCTACACGACCTCGGCGGCCTATTTCGCAACCCGCTTCGGCGGCGCGCCGGTCTACCAGAAGGGCAATCCCGAACCGGGCCTTGACGTTGATCAGATGACAGCGCTTCAGACGAAACTGCAGGGGCTGGGACACGATGTCGGCAAGATCGACGGCATCCTCGGCGCCGGCACGCGCGTGGCCGTCCAGAAGGAACAGCAGCGGGTAGGCCTTCCTGCCGATGGCTGGCCGACACCAGCACTCCTGAGCGCGCTCTGAAACAACCGACGGCACACTGTCGAAAGAGCCGGGGTGGCACAGCCGCCCCGGCTTTTTTCTTGGATCCGGCGCACCGTCGGCAGGTCCTGCTGCAGCGCATTAATCGGCGCAAAACCGCTCCACCGGGCCTCACGGAGGTTAAACTTCATTAACAAGACGAGATAGAAGTAAAGCATTGATCTGAAAGACTTATCCTGAAAGCGCGATCAGTTATCCACTGCCCCTCGCCGCAGCGCAGCACAGAATTGGCTTTGCGCCGACACAAATCGGACATACTATCTAACGGTCAACGCAAGGAGGCACACATGGGACTGACCAATTCAATCAATGTCCTGATCGTCGGTGCGGCGTTTGTTTTCATAGCCACGATGCTGTTCATCTGACCCTGGTCTGATGAACCACAAGCCATGAGACGGCCGGCCAAGGCCTCTCCAGCAAACATGCTTTAAAGTTTAAAGAAGGCGCATGACACGGACCGTCATGCGCCTTTTTCCATGGGTTCGTCAGGCCGCTGCGCCGGACATCCGGGCGACACGCCCCTTGATACCGAGACGCTCCAGCATCGCGATGGTCAGCGGCGCCCGGTTCATCGTGTAGATGTGGAATTCATTGACGCCGCGCTGCGCGAGGTCAGCAATCTGTTCTGCAGCCACGTCGGCAGCGACAGCCGCACGCGCCATCGCATCGCCCTCCGTCCCTTCGAAACGAGCGTCGAGAACCGCAGGGACGGTCGCTCCGCACATGGACGCAAAGCGCTTGAGTTGGGTGAGATTCTGGATCGGCATGATGCCCGGGACGATCGGGATCGTGATACCAGCGGCCCGCACCCGGTCCAGGTAACGCTCGAAGATGTCGTTGTCGAAGAAGAACTGCGTCAGAGCCCGCGTGGCACCGGCATCCACCTTTTTCTTCAGCATGTCGAGATCAACTGAATCGCTTTCGCTCTCGGGATGGCGCTCCGGATAGGCGGAGACAGAAATCTCGAAGTCGCCCATGTCCCGCAGCCCGGCAACCAGATCAGCCGCATTGGCAAAGCCGCCCGGATGGGGGGCATAACGCGTACCAACCCCACCCTGAGGATCGCCGCGGAGCGCGACGAAATGACGAACGCCCGCCGCCTGGAACTCCTCGACGACCGTCTGCACCTCTTCCCGCGTGGCTCCAACACAGGTTAGGTGCGAGGCAGTTGCCAAAGGGGTATCTTCGATGAGCCGCTTGACCGTCGAAAGTGTCGGTTCACGCGTCGTGCCCCCTGCCCCGTAGGTTACCGAGACGAAATCGGGCTCAAAGGGCTCAAGCGCGCGCACGGTCTGCCAGAGCTGCTCCTCCATGTCCGGCGACTTCGGCGGGAAGAACTCGAAGGAGACCTTGAGGTCGGATGTCTTGGCGATCGGTCGCTCGGGTTTGGTCATTTATCTGCTCCCGGTCAAGGCAAGAGGTTGGTCCTGGACGGCATGTTGTGCGGGCCCGCCGCGACGGGCCAGCCAGATGGTCACGGTGAGGCCCCGTCCGGCGGAAGTCTCGGGCGGAAGGTCGGTGACACCCTCGACCTTGAGGCCCTGGCGGTTCAGCCATTCGGCCATCACGCCGTGCGAGAAGCCAAGCCGCACATGGGCGTGTTCGTCGCGCAAATACTCATGCGCATGCGGCGCGAGATCGATGATCGCCAACCGTCCGCCGGGCTTCAGCATCCGCGCGGCCTCGGCAAGCGCAAGCTCCGGTTCTTCCAGGAAGTGAAGGACCTGATGGATCGTGACCAGGTCGAAGTCACCGGCATCGAGCGGCAGGTTCAGAATGTCGCCATGCCGGACACTGGCCGACAGGATACCTTCCTTGTCGAGATTTGATCGGGCAACGGCCAGCATGTCGCGGCTTGCATCGATCCCGATCGCGCGGCGATAGCGGGGGGAGAGCAATTGCAGGATCCGACCGGTGCCAGTGCCGAGATCCAGCATGGCCTCGACGGCTTCGATTCCGACGAGCCGAAGGAGCGCAGCCTCGACATCGGCGTCATTGACATGCAGGCGCCGCAATTCGTCCCATTCGGAGGCGTTGCGGCTGAAATAGGCCTGTGCCTTCTCCGCCCTCGCCCGCTTGACGGCGGCCAGACGGTCGCGGTCGCGCTGGAGCACCGGGTCACTGCCTTCGGCCTGACCGAGCAGAAGGCCGATGAGCGCCGCCCCTGCTCCGTCCTGCTTCAAGCGGAAATAGGCCCACGCCCCTTCCTGATAGCGATCGATCAGGTCAGCCTCGGCGAGCAGCTTCAGATGACGCGAGATCCGAGGCTGCGACTGCCCCAAAATTTCGGTAAGATCCGTAACCGTCAGGTCACCGGAGGAAAGCAATGTCAGGAGACGGAGCCGCGTGGGCTCCCCCGCAGCCTTCAACAAATCCACCAGAGTATCGACGCCGAGTCTCATTCGCATCACCGCAATAACCACATAAAGATATGTTTATGTCTTATCGCAGATTGATGCAAGTCGAAAGTTCACGACAGGACTCGGTTGTCCAAACAGAAACGGCCGCCCCGAAAGGGACGGCCGCAGGATCATGAAGACAAGAATATCGGAGCCATCCGAGCGAAAAGGTTGCCTGCCGAGGCTCAGAACTCCTCCCAGCTGTCGCGAGCCAGCGCCGTATTCCCTGATGTCGCAGCCCGCATTGCCGTCCGGGCTGGAGGCGCAGGCATCGGCGCGGCACCGGCACGACGCACAGGCGTCACGCCGCGAGGCGCAGCTGCCGGCCCACCGGCAACCGCCTGTTCACCCGCCCTGAACTGGCTGAGCAGTTCGGCAAGGCTCGCCGCCTCCTGAGCGAGCCCGGCAGACGCCGCATTCATTTCCTCGACCATGGCCGCGTTCTTCTGTGTCGCCTGGTCCATGTGGTTGACCGCCTGGTTGACCTCGCCGAGGCCGACCGACTGTTCCTGTGCGGCAGAGGCAATCGCATCCATATGCTCGTTGATCGCCTGCACCAGACCGGCGATTGCAGTCAGCCCGTCGCCGGTCTCGTTGACCAGCTTCACGCCCTCGCTGACCGCCACTTCCGAATTGCCGATCAGCGCCTTGATCTCCTTGGCCGCATTCGCCGAGCGCTGCGCAAGCTCGCGCACCTCCTGGGCAACCACCGCAAAGCCCTTGCCGGCTTCACCCGCACGTGCGGCTTCGACACCTGCATTCAGCGCCAGAAGGTTGGTCTGGAAGGCGATCTCGTCGATCACGCCGATGATCTGGCTGATCTGCTTCGACGCGTGCTCGATCCGCTCCATGGCGGTCACGGCATTGCCGACCACCACGCCGGACTGCTCCGCACGGCTGCGTGTGGTGCGGACAATGTCGCGCGCCTCGCCGGTCCGCCGCGAAGTGGCCGTCACGTTGGAGGTGATTTCTTCGAGCGCCGCTGCAGTCTCCTCCAGCGAGGCCGCCTGCTGCTCGGTGCGCTTGGCGAGGTCATCGGAGGCATGCGAAATCTCGCCGGAGCCGCCGGACACGGCATGGGCCGAACGACCGACCGAGACAAGCACGCCGCGCAGCTGTTGCACGGATGTGTTGAAGTCGTGGCGCAGCGCCTCGAACTGCGGCGCGAACTGCTCGTCGATCTCGCACATCATGTCGCCCGAGGCCAGGCGTCGCAGCGCGGATGCCAGCGAGCCCGTGGCCTTGTTGAGGCGTTCTTCCGCCTCGGCCTCGGCTAGCCTCTGCACCTCTGCGCGCTCGAGTTCGGCCCGCTTGCGATTCTCGTCCGCCTCTGCTTCGAGCTCGGCGTTGCGGATCGCCGCCTCGCGGAATATCTCCACCGAGCGCGCCATGACGCCGATCTCGTCGAGACGGTCGGCAAAGGGAATGGCCGTCTCCCGGTCACCGTCGGCGAGTGTCTGCATCCGGCTGGCAGTAGAACGGATCATCTGCGACACCGCACGCACGACGAAGAAGAAGAGACCGAGCACGACCATCGTGACACCGATGGCGATCACGCCCCCCCTGACAAATTTCCCATAGAGGCTGTCGAGCTTCTGCTGCGCACCCGCGCTCAGCAGCGCATCCGTCTGACCGATCAGCTTTGCCATCATGCCAGCCTGGGCACCCGTCAGCTTGGCCCATTGCTCGCCGGAAGCGGCATCTGGCCCGGCAGGCGCGTTCTCCCACATCTTGCTGCGGCTCGCCTGCAAAAACTGTCCGTCCGGCCCGTCATGGAAGGCCTGGAATGGCTGGATCACCTCGGTCGGCAGAAACTCGAGCATCAACGGCGTAAAGCGGTCCCGCAACGCCTTGGCATGCAGAAGGAAGGAATACTGCTTCTGCTGCAGTGCAGTGCCCGTCAAATACTGCTCGCCCAGCCGGATCTCGATCAGACCGGAATCGTTGACCTGCATCAGCGCGTAATAGCCCTCGATCAGCCGCGCAAGTTCGAGGTCTTGAATGGTTCCACCTGAACGGCGCACGAGCTCCAGCCCCGCTGCCGAAGCCGGCTGCAGCACGAAGAGCGCCTCGTCGAATGTCGCAGCTCCGGCATCGACATTGCGACGGTAGGTTGCCAGTCCCTCTTCCTTGGAGATGATCAGGGAGAAGGCCTTCTCGATGGTTGCATCCTTCCCGCCCTGCGCCTGCCAGTCCGCATAGGCTGCTTTCAGCGCCGCGATCCCCTCATCGGCGGCCTTGCGGCGCTCGGTTCGGTTTTCCGGGGTCGCAAAGGCCTCGGCAGGCAGGACCTGCGCGATCCGCCCACCCGCCATGGCCAGTGTCTGGACGACCATCTGCCGGTCAAGCTGGACATACTGCTCATAGCTGTTCCAGACAGACGAAACGCTCAACCACAGGAAGGCGATCAGAGGCGCGGTTGCGATGAGATAGAGTTGTTTGCGAAGCGATAGCGCAGCCATAATGCCTCCTCGAGCAGCACAGGTCGTGGCGGCGGAACGCACCAGACCAAACGAGAAAACCGTACGCAACGCAAATTAAAGAATTGCTAAAATACGATAGGATTCAGGCCGGACTTCAAGGGGCAGAAACCAAAATGGCCGGCTCCTTTCGAAGCCGGCCACAGCGATCGTGGTCTTGTATGGATGGCTCAGCGCGTCAGGCGCTTGTAGGACTGGCTGCCGGGGTTGAGAGCATCCGGGCCCAGACGGCGGATCTTGTCCTGTTCGTAGTCTTCGAAGTTGCCTTCGAACCACTCGACGTGGCCGTCGCCCTCAAAGGCGAGGATATGCGTCGCCAGGCGGTCAAGGAACATGCGATCGTGGCTGATGATGATCGCGCAGCCGGCGAAGTTTTCGAGTGCCGTTTCCAGCGCACCCAGCGTTTCCGTGTCGAGGTCGTTGGTCGGTTCGTCGAGCAGCAGCACGTTGCCACCGGCCTTCAGCATCTTGGCCAGATGCACGCGGTTGCGCTGGCCACCGGAGAGGTTGCCGACCTTCTGCTGCTGATCGCCGCCCTTGAAGTTGAAGGCACCGCAATAGGCGCGGGAGTTCATGTCGAACTTGCCGAGCTTGATGATTTCGGCGCCGCCCGAAATTTCTTCCCAGACGGTCTTAGAACCATCAAGCGCATCGCGGCTCTGGTCGACATAACCGAGATGCACGGTGTCACCGACACGGATCGAACCGGCATCCGGCTTTTCCTGGCCGGTGATCATCTTGAACAGCGTCGACTTGCCGGCGCCGTTCGGACCGATGATGCCGACAATGCCGCCCGGCGGCAGCTTGATCGACAGATCGTTGATCAGTGTGCGGCCTTCAAAGCCCTTGGTGATGCCGTCGAGTTCGATGACCACCTGGCCGAGACGCTCGGAGACCGGAATGATGATCTGCGCATCGCCGGGACGGATGCCTTCGGCGGCATCCACCAGCTGCTCATAGGCCTTGATACGGGCCTTGGACTTCGCCTGACGGGCCTTCGGGCTGGATGCGATCCATTCCTGTTCGCGCGAGATCGCCTTCTGGCGGCCGGCCTCTTCGCGGTTTTCCTGAAGCATGCGCTTGGCCTTCGCCTGCAGGTAAGCGGAATAGTTGCCTTCGTACGGAATGCCACGGCCGCGGTCGAGCTCGAGGATCCAGCCGGTGACGTTGTCGAGGAAGTAGCGATCGTGGGTGATCATCATCACGGCACCCGGATAGTCGCGCAGGTGCTTTTCGAGCCAGGCGATGGTCTCGGCGTCCAAGTGGTTGGTCGGTTCGTCGAGCAACAGCAGATCCGGCTGCGACAGCAGCAGGCGGCAGAGCGCGATTCGGCGGCGTTCACCACCCGAAAGCAGGGTAACGTCGGCATCCTTGGGCGGGCAGCGCAGCGCTTCCATCGCCATCTCGACCTGCTGTTCCAGATCCCAGAGGTTCTGGCTGTCGATGATGTCCTGGAGCTTGGCGCCTTCTTCCGCCGTCTCGTCGGAATAGTTCATCATCAGCTCGTTGTAGCGATCGAGCACGGCCTGCTTGTCGGCAACGCCTTCCATGACGTTTTCGAAGGCGTTCTTGGCCGGATCGAGATGCGGCTCCTGCTCAAGATAACCAACGGTGGCGCCTTCGGCGAGCCAGGCTTCACCGGTGTATTCCTTGTCCTGACCGGCGATGATGCGCAGCACGGTCGACTTACCGGCGCCGTTCGGGCCGAGGATACCGATCTTGGCATCAGGATAGAACGAGAGATGGATGTTCTCGAGAATCTTCTTTGCGCCGTAGGACTTGCTAAGTCCCGACATGTGATAGATGAACTGGCGTGCCATGGGGTCTTGCTCCGGCGGGAATGGGAATTTGCCGCTATGTAGGCGAATTGCGTCGAGGGAGCAATGCAGACCGGGCCAGGATGCCGGGTTTTTCTGCCTCTTCCCCCCAGGAACCGGACCTCGCTATCACTTCAATGCGTCATGCGCGACCCGGTAGATCCTCAGGCGACCCGGCTCCGCCGTCGGAAGCGGCACCAGCCCCGGCCAGTCTTTCCCGCCGACCAGCGCGGCATAGAGCGGCGCCTCTTCGGACGCAACGGGGAAAGGCAACTGGCAGACCGCAATGTAATCGGCTTCATCAATTGCAGCCCGACGCATAGAAGCATCAGATCCAGCAAAGGCGGTGAAGCTGAGCCGGATGCCATTGGCTGCCCGATGAAACGGGATCGCCATAACCGATACACCGTCCGGCACATGCGCTGCCAGGGGAATACCAATCCCCAAAGGCGCCAGGACACGACCGGGTGCGAGCCCCGTCAGATCGCCGAAGTCCTCGCCGCGACAATCATCCATAGACATGAGCCAGACCGCGTCCTCCTCAACCGGACGATGAGGCACCAGGATATGGAGGCCAACCAAGGCAGTGGCCAGCACCAGGAGAGGTGTGATCACGACCGCCTTCGCCCATCGCCCCTGCGCCGTCGAGAGCATCTCCGCGCAGACCATGAGCGCCAGCGGCAGGAAAACAGGCATCAGCGCCGCAGGAAACCGGACATAGCGGATCAGGATCAGGGTCGTTACGAGGGAACTGCAGGCAAACAGAAAAGCAGCCCAGTGCCGCGCACTGCGTCGTGTCTCCTGCCGCCAGCAGGGACAAGCGAAGAAAGCGATGAGCGTCAAAAGCGCCAGCATCGCCAGCACGGCTGTCGTCGCTTGGCCCATCTGCCGAAATCCGAAAAGGCCTTGCTCCTGGCCGATCCGCTCGAACCAGTAAAAGCGGGAGACCGGATCGATCATCTGATAGGGGCCATCAAGGCAGGACGGAAACAGAAGAACGAGGCCGCAAGCGACAAGCACGCCGGAGACAGCAAGCGCCAGCAAGCGTGGCAGAGCCGTAGCTCCGTCTGGCAGGAGCAGGGCACAGAACCAGAAGCAGGCGCCAAAGCCACACAGGGCGGCAAGATACGGCGCGGAATACGCATCACATGCCGTCTGCAGCATGCCCGCAGGCCCCAGGAAAACCAGCCCGGAAACCAGCGATACCAGCATCATGGAGGCACCGGTCTCGGCCAATGTCTGGCGGGAGAACGGGACCCTCAGAACGTAACCCATCGCGACCAGCGCAAGGGCAACTGCAACGAACGGCAGGCATTCCAGACCGATGACGAGAGACAGGGCAGCACCCGTCCCGACGAAGCGGCCGCCGCGTCCCCCTTCCCGGGCCAGACCGAGCAGGATCATCATCATCGCCAGGATCTGGCCATTGTGGTGATCTATGCGCCCCGGTGAGAATTCGCCTGCCGCAAAGATCAGCACGAAACCGAGCACTAGCCAGACGGGAACACTAGGCGCCTCCGGAGACGTCAGGGCTTGCACCGTCCGCACCATGAGGCCGGTGAAGACAAGCAGCATGATCGGTGGCCAGACCTGCGTTGCGACAAGCAATGCAAGATCCAGCCCGAAGAATGGACCGAGGATCGCGGCAATCGCGGCATAGGGCAGATCAATCAGGCGCGACCATGGAGAGAGATAGATCTCGGGTGACTGGATCATCGGCAGACTGAGGTCATACCAGCCACCCGTCGCCATCAAATGCTTCAGTTGCAGGAGGCGCAGATCATCGTCGATGTCGCCGAAGAACGATGAACCGTCGAGCCTGTCAAAAGCCAGCATGAGCAGCAGCAGACCCGCGAGAACGACGAACGGCCGCAGACCCGCATCTCCGGTTGCCGATCGTTCATTCTCCACCATGCCTGTTCCCTGACCTTTCGCAAGACGCCACGGAAGCTAGACGCAAAGGCATGAAAAATTCCTTTGCCCTCGACCTGCGGCATTGATTGACAGACCGGACGCGGCAGGCAAAACAGGAGAAAAAGCAGGGGGCGATCGGAATGTTTGCAGAGCGACACTGGCTGGACAGCGCAAGCGGCGCGCGTCTCGCCTATCATCGCCATTTGGCTGAGGCCACTCCGCGCGCGATCATCCTCATCTGCCACGGCCTTGCCGAGCATTCCCGCCGCTACGAGGGATTTGCGGGAGCGCTGGCAAAGCGTGGGTATCACGTCTATGCCCACGACCATCGCGGCCATGGCGAAACCACTGCCCCGGATACGGTACCCGGAATGTTCGCACGGACGGGTGGCTGCGCGAAAGTCGTGGCGGATGTGATCGCGCTGCGCGACTTCGCGGCTCAGGCACATCCGGGCCTCCCGGTCGTGCTGCTTGGCCACTCCATGGGCGGCCTGATCGCACTCAACGTGGCAACAGAACACCCGCAGGCCTTCTCTGCCCTGTCGATCTGGAACTCCAATTTCAATCCCGGCCTTGCCGGTCGCGTCGCCCAGGGCGTCCTTTATCTCGAACAGATGCTGAAGGGGTCCGATGTCCCCTCCATGATACTGCCCAAGGCGACGTTCGCCGCCTGGGGCCGCGCCATTCCCGGCCATCGCACGGCCTTCGACTGGCTCTCGCATGATCAAAAGGAAGTGGACGCCTACATCGCCGATCCGCTCTGCGGTTTCGATGCGAGTGTTTCCATGTGGCGCGATATCTTTCGCCTGACCTTCGCCGGCGCCGCCACGGAGAGGCTTGAGCGCCTTCCCCAGCGTCTGCCGGTCTATCTCGTCGGTGGGGCTGAAGATCCCGCCACAAACAAGGGCCGCGAAATCCGATGGCTCGGCCAGCGCATGCTGGATGTGGGAATGACCGATGTCGAGATACTGGTCTATGACGGGATGCGGCATGAGACGCTGAACGAGATCGGCCGTGAAAAACCGATCGCCGACATCCTGACCTGGCTCGACAATCTGGGATTCTGATCCGCGCAGGCTCTTGCCGAAACGGAATGATGCCATGAGAGAAAATCAAGTGCGACCAGCATAAGGCGGCGCTATAGCTCTTTTGACAACAGTTCTTGTCATGACAAAGCGCAAAGGCGCTGATGACAGCAAGCGCATGCCGTATGGAAGGCCTGATGACCGACAGCCACACGCCCAAGCCCCCGCTATCAGGCATCCGCGTGATCGAACTTGCCCGCGTGCTTGCCGGCCCATGGGCAGGCCAGATGCTCGCCGATCTCGGCGCCGATGTGATCAAGGTGGAAAACCCCGAAGGCGGCGACGATACCCGCGCCTGGGGTCCCCCCTTCGTTGAGGGCGCAGACGGCGAAAACCTTTCGGCCGCCTATTACCATTCGACCAACCGCAACAAGCGCTCCATCGCGGTCGACCTCAAGACGCCGGAAGGCCAGGAAACGGTCCGCCGCCTCTGTGCCTCTGCCGATGTCGTCATCGAGAACTTCAAGCGCGGCGGCCTTGAGAAATACGGCCTCGACTATGAGAGCCTGAAGGCGATCAAGCCGAAGCTCGTCTATTGCTCGATAACAGGCTTTGGCCAGAACGGCCCCTATGCCGATTTCGCCGGCTACGACTACATCGTCCAGGGCATGTCCGGCTTCATGTCGATCACCGGCGAGAAGGACGGCGAACCGATGAAGGCAGGCGTTGCCATCGCCGACATCTTCACCGGCATCTATGCGGTGACCGCCATCCAGGCGGCCCTGATCCATGTCATGAAAACCGGCCAAGGCCAGTTCGTCGACATGGCCCTGCTCGACGTCATGTCGGCGGTGCTTGCCAACCAGAACATGAACTACCTGATCTCGGGCAAGCCGCCGACCCGGCTTGGCAATGCCCATCCCAATATCAGCCCCTATGAAGTGGTGCCGACATCAGATGGACACCTGATCCTTGCAGTCGGCAATGACGGGCAGTTCAGGCGCCTCTGCACCATTCTGGGCATCCCCTCCGTCGCCGAGGACGAGCGTTTCGCCACCAACAAGGCCCGTGTCGCCAACAAGGTCGAGGTCCGCCGCATCGTCACCACAGAAACCATGAAGTGGCCGAAGCGCGATCTGCTCTCCGCCTGTGAGGCCAATGCCGTGCCGGCAGGACCGATCAACTCGATCGAGGAAATGTTCGCCGACCCGCAGGTTCAGGCGCGCGGCCTGAAGATCGAGCTGACCGACGACAAGGGCACTGTGATCCCGAGCGTGCGCACCCCGATCGTGCTCTCAGAGACCCCCCTGCGCTACGAGCGCCCAAGCCCGCGCATCGGCGAGCATGGTGAAGACATTCTGGCCGAACTGGCCGAGCTGGAAAGGAAGATGAAATGAAGAGAACCGGCGGAGCCCTGATCGTCGAAGCCTTGAAGGCCAACGGCGTCGAACGCGTGTCCTGCGTTCCCGGCGAAAGCTATCTGGCCGTGCTCGACGCGCTGAAAGACAGCGGCATCGAGACGCTGGTCTGCCGTCAGGAAGGGGGGGCCGCGATGATGGCCGACACCTGGGGTCGCCTCACCGGCAAACCCGGCATCTGCATGGTCACCCGCGGTCCGGGCGCGACGAACGCCTCTGCCGGCCTGCATGTCGCAAAGCAGGATTCGATCCCGATGATCCTCTTGATCGGCCAGATCGGTCGCGACATGAAGGAGCGCGAAGCCTTTCAGGAAGTCGAATACCGCCGCGCCTTCACAGAATTTGCCAAATGGGTCGGCGAGATCGATGACGCCCGCCGCATCCCGGAATTCGTCACCCGCGCCTTTGCCGTCGCCACATCAGGCCGCCCCGGCCCGGTCGTGCTGACGCTGCCCGAGGACATGCTGCTCGACGAGGTCGAAGCCCCGGAAGCGAAGCCCCACACCCCTGTCGAGGCCCATCCCGGCCCGTCCCAGATTGCGGCCCTCGGCGAGATGCTGAAGACCGCCAAACGCCCGATGGTGGTTCTCGGCGGCACCCGCTGGAGCGAGACTTCGGTCGCCGGCATCGAGGCCTTTGCGGAAAAGTTCAAGCTGCCGGTCGGCTGCTCCTTCCGCCGCCAGATGCTCTTCGATCACCTGCATCCCTCCTATGCCGGTGATGTCGGCATCGGCATCAACCCGGCGCTGGCTAGGGAAGTGAAGGAAGCAGACCTCCTCATCCTGCTCGGCAGCCGTTTCTCCGAAATGCCGTCCTCCTCCTATACGCTGATGGACATCCCCTACCCGGCGCAAAAGCTGGTCCATATCCACCCGGATCCTTCCGAACTCGGTCGCGTCTACCGCGCCGATCTGGCCATCTGTGCCGCGCCTGAGGAGTTCGTCGCAGCACTCGGAATCCTCGAGGCACCCGCCGCCCCCACATGGGCCGGGCGCACCGAGAGCATGCACGCCGCCTATCTCGCCTGGTCCACACCGCCCAAGGCAGGCCCCGGCGCCGTGCAGATGGGCCCGATCATGGAGTGGATCGAAGCCAACACGCCAAAGGACGCGATCTTCACCAATGGCGCCGGCAATTACGCCACCTGGCTGCATCGTTTCCACCGCTTCCAGGCTTTCAACACCCAGGCAGCCCCGACCTCCGGCTCGATGGGCTATGGCCTTCCGGCAGCCGTCGCCGCCAAGCAGTTGTTCCCTGAGCGTGAAGTCATCTGTTTTGCCGGTGACGGCTGCTTCATGATGCATGGCCAGGAATTCGCGACCGCCATCCGCTACAACCTGCCGATCATCACGCTGGTCATCAACAACAGCATGTATGGCACGATCCGCATGCATCAGGAGCGCGAATATCCGGGCCGCGTCAGCGCCACTGACCTGACAAACCCCGATTTCGCCGCACTCGCCAAGGCCTATGGCGGCCACGGCGAAACCGTCGAAAAGACCGAAGACTTCGCCCCCGCCTTCCTGCGCGCCCGCGCCTCCGGCAAGCCTGCGATCATCGAGATCAAGCTCGACCCGGAAGCGATCACGCCAAGCCGCACCTTGACTCAAATTCGCAACAAAGCCTGACAGACACTTGAATCAAAACAGAATGGCCGGCTCATCCCCGGCCATTTCTCTGTCCGGGCAAAGGTCACGGCGCGACAGAGACGATCACGAGGAGCGTGGCGCTGAACTCCGTTTGATCGCCGTCGGCGGTCGTTTGTACACCTCCTGAAAGACGGCATTGAACCGCCTGACGCTTCCAAAACCCGCCTGCAGCGCAATCTCGGTGATCGGCATATCAGTGCCGGTCAGCAAGCGCTTGGCACGCTGCACCCGCGCCGTTTTTGCCACCTGCAGCGGGCTTGCGCCGAGATGCTTTTGAAACAGCCGCGTCAGATGCCGTCCGCCCACGCCAACCCGAGCAGCAAGCGCTTCGACAGTCGCACCCGGCGCATCCAGTGCGCCTTCCTCGCGGATCAGTCGAGCTGCCCGTTCGACGATGGCCGCACTGCCCTTCCAGGCCGGGCTGAAAGGGGCCGTTTCGGGCCGGCAGCGAAGACAAGGCCTATAGCCCGCAAGTTCGGCAGCAGCCGCGCTCGGCAGGAATTCGATATTGCAGCGATAAGGCTGGCGCACCGGGCAGACACAACGGCAATAGATCCCGGTTGTTCGAACGCCGATAAAGAACCGGCCGTCAAACTGGGGATCACGCGCAAGCCATGCCCGCTCACATTGGTGGATATCCAAGCTCATGACCCGAGATTACATCAGCGTTTAGAGCGCCAAAAGGACAGAGTCCGAATCCGGCGAGCAAATCGCGGTTCGGCGGGTCACTCATGGCCAACCGATCCACCGTGGAACCATCGCATGCAGACGAACCAATCCATGGGCCTCACCGACTGGGCTCTCCTCCTGACACTGTCCGTCCTGTGGGGCGGCTCCTTCTTCTTTTCCAAAGTCGCCCTCTCCGAACTGCCGCCGCTCTCGGTGGTGCTGGCCCGCGTGTCGATCGCAGCGCTTGCCCTGTTCGTCTACCTGCGCTTGAGCCGCCAGTTCCTTCCCGCCGACGCGACCACCTGGACCGCCTTCTTCGGCATGGGGCTGCTCAACAATCTCATCCCCTTCACGCTTCTCTTCTGGGGGCAGACCCAGATTGCCAGCGGCCTGGCCTCGATCCTCAACGCGACCACACCGATCTTCTCGATTCTCGTCGCGCATTTTCTGACATCGGACGAAGGCATCACGCGCAACAAGCTCGTCGGCATCGCCCTTGGGTTCTTGGGTGTCACAGTGCTGATGGCCGGAAACCACGTGAAGACCGAGGCCATACCGCTTCTGCCCCTCCTCGCCTGCCTCGGTGCGGCCCTGTCCTATGGCTTTGCTGGCGTCTTCGGCCGGCGCTTCCGGCGCATGGGCATTTCGCCTGCTACCAGTGCATTCGGCCAGGTATCGGCGACGACGCTGATGATGATACCCGTGGTCGCGCTGGTCGATACACCATGGCATCTGCCGATGCCGGGAATGACGACCGTCGCTGCGCTTCTGGGACTCGGGCTGCTCTCCACGGCGCTTGCCTATATCCTCTTCTTCCGCATTCTCGCTGTCGGCGGCGCAATCAACAGTTCCCTCGTCACCCTGCTCATTCCCGTCAGCGCCATCCTGCTCGGCTATCTGTTCCTCGGCGAAAGATTGGCCTCCAACCATTTCGCCGGAATGGGCCTGATCGCGCTCGGACTGCTCTCCATAGACGGGCGCTTTTTCCGTTGGCTTGCCGCAAGGCGAAATCAAAACACTGGCATCTGACCACCGCAGAAGCGAAGGCAGCAAAAAGGCCGGAATCGCTCCCGGCCTTCTGTAAGCAATTGCGGTCTCTGAAAAATCAGAGAGCAGCCGTAACGATGAACTCGACCTTGTAGTCCGGGGTCGCAAGTGCTGCTTCCGACGTGGCGCGGGCCGGCGGGTTGGCAGGATCAATCCAGCCTTCCCAGACGGCGTTCATTTCGCCGAAGGTCGACATGTCGGAGAGGTAGATGATCGTCTGCAGGATCTTTGACTTGTCCGAACCGGCAGCCGCCAGCAGGCGGTCGACTTCGGCAAGCGCCGACTTCGACTGCTCGGTCACCGATGCGCCTTCGCCAACCTGGCCGGCGAGATAGACTGTGTTGCCGTGGACGACGGCGGCGCTCATGCGCTTGCCGGGCTCGATACGCTTGATGCTCATGGGAAAACTCCTGCTTGAGGCTTGGGTGAAACACAGACGGGCCGGAGGCGAAGCTCCGGCCGTTCATGATGAAAGGAAGGGTTTAGCCGCGCTGGCGAAGGGCGTGCTCGTAGGTCGCCGTCGAGCGGGCGCCCGAACGGCAATAGCCGAGCATCGGCCGCTCGAACTCTTCCAGCGCATCGACCATGTCGGCGACGGCATCGGGCGTCACGCCCATCGGGCCGACAGGCACATGCTTGATCTTCAGTCCCAGCTCTTCCGCACGTTTGGCAACGGCCGCGAATTCCGGCTGGCCAAAATCTTCCCCGTCGGGGCGATGGCAGACGATCGACTTGAAGCCGAGCGCCTTGATCTCGTCGACCTCGTCGACGGTGATCTGGCCGCTGACCGAATATTCCTCGTTGATCTCACGGATGTTCATCGGGGCACCTCGTCAATTTCTTGGGGCCAAACATCTACGACGGGCATCCGAAAGCGTCAATCGCGACAGGCTCGCCGTCCCGCCTCAGACGAAGGAAAAGGCCAGCCCGTAGTCACGGCTTTCGCCCGGCTGCAGCATGTTGAATTCGCCGACCGCTTCGAGCTCGGCACGCCCGACCCAACGATGCGAGACCGGCTCGATGCCGAGCACATGCGCAGGCAGCCTCTGGTTCCGCCAGACCTGCAGATGCGGCAGCGTATCCGTGCGGAAGCGGACCTTGAGCCGCTTGCCACCGATCGCCGCGATCGGTCCGAGACGAAGCTCCGCCCAGCCACCATGGCCTGCGGGCACGCAGAAGATGCCGCCATCCCCTTCGCCAAACGCCCAGGGAAGAGCACCACCTTCGAGCATCGCGCCTTCCAACCGGGTCAAAGGGTCGAAATGCTTCGCGCCAAGATTCATGTGATACATCAGAAATGTCGGAAACGCGGTATCGCCGACATTGACGACGGTATCGGCAAGCTGCACCTCGCCGCTCTCGCTCTTCAGGCGCCACTGCCGCCGGAGCTCAGCCCGGCCGCCTGCAGCAAGGGACACGTCAACGACGGCGCGCGCCACGAGATCGTCACCCTCGACCGTCATCTCGATTGAATGGGCCGGATTGGCCGAGAAGGAACCATGCAGGGGATAGAAACCTGCGCTCCCGGCAATCGGCTCCCTGTGTCGGATATGATCTGGCCCACAGGTGAAAAGAAAGCCCTCAAGCGAATGGTCGATGCGCGGATCGCCATCGTCAGGTATTGCCCGCCCCGGTGAAAGATCCACGCCATCGACGATGCAGGCGCCGATGTCGAATACCGATGCAGCATCCAGGGCCAGCCGCGGTCCCTTGGGACCGGAAAACATGATCATACGAGAGGTTCCTCGGATTGCCGCTGCGGCGCTCTGAGGTGACCGGTAGAAATCAAATCCTCCACACCGACGAGTCCGCTGTCGAGGGAGGAGAGATAGGCGATGTTGACGCTGCGCTCAAGCCAGCGCTGGAAAGCCTCGGCATCGCTAGCAAGCCGGTCGAAACGCTGCCGCCCCTTCGGCGTGAGCGACAAGAGCTCGAAGCGCCGATCGGACCGATCTTTCTTGCGCTGCAGGTAGTCCTTGTCCTCCAGAACCTTCACCGCCCGGCTGATCTTCGTCTTCGACAGGCCCGAATGACCGGAGATCGCCTTGGCCGTCGTCGGGTTGTGTTCGCCGAGAGACCAGAGCACCTGCCATTCGGACCAGGACAATTCGTCCTCTGATCCGCAGAACTGCATGAAGCCATTGTCGACGCTTTCGGCGATCCGGATCAGCCGAAAGGGCAGAAAGGCTTCCATTCTCAGTCGATCATGCATGCTCTCCCCCTTCGATCCGGGCGATACATTTCCGCATCTGAACCCGGTCGCTCAACTGTCCCCACAGCGAGTTAACCCTATTTTCATTATGAATTCACCTTTTCCACATTAGTGTCAAATTTGTCGCGTTGATCGCCGGCTCAGATGAGGAAACCGAATCGTGTTCGACATCAGGAATTCTGGCTTGGTACTGGCGGTTTTGACCGCCGCTTCGCTCGTTTCAGCGAGCGCTACTTGGGCACAATCGGTCTACGACTATCGCCGATCGCATACCCTGCTCGTGTCTCCGGAGGGAGACATTCTGGACTATGTCCCGGAAGCGGGAGAGGTCGTGATCAGTCGTGACCGTATGGGACGCACAGTCCTGATCGATCGCATGGGCAATCTCGTCGCGACCGAGATCCCGGCGGAAAGCTATTTCCCGCCCCGCCAGGGTGGCGGCAACCGGGCCCTGCCCGGCGTCTATGATCCCTATGGGCAACCCGAACCCGCCCCTCGCGGTTGGGACGACGATGTGACCACCGCATCGATCCCTGACGCAGCGCCCAACGACGGCATGCCGCTCGATGGCTCGCCGCAGGACATGCCCTATGGCGGCCCGGATCTGCCCGCTCCCGCAGATACGGCCCCCTCCCGCACAGTCACCCCGGAAATCCCAGTCAAAAGTGACCTTTCACGCCTCGAAATCACGGCACTTCAGGTCTTCCTCGATCGCGAAGGCATTTCTCCCGGCGTGATCGATGGCAAGATGGGCCAGAACGTCAACAAGGCCATCGTCGCCTGGGAGCAGATGACCGGCGAAACGCTGGACCCGAACAATGCCGATGACATCCTGGAGCGCCTGCGCCTGTCCGGCGGGCTGGCGATCAAGAGCTACACGATCACGGCTGGCGATGCCGCCGGCCCCTTCGTCGCCTCTATCCCGGATGACTATGCCCACAAGGCACAGTTGCCGGCGATGTCCTATACCTCGACGGTCGAGATGCTCGCCGAGCGCTTCCACATGGACGAAGCCTATCTGCGCGAACTGAACCCAGGCGCAGACTTCTCGATCCCGGGCACCACGATCAAGGTGGTCGAGCCAGGTCCGATCAAGAAGGGAAGTGTCGCGCGCATCGTCGCCAACAAGGGCCTGAAACAGGTCTTCGCCTATGGCGAGGATGGCGCTCTCGTTGCCGCCTATCCGGCAAGCATCGGCTCGGCCGATACGCCCTCGCCCACCGGCACGGTGACCATCGATCGCATCGCGCTCAATCCGGGCTATACCTACAACCCGAAGGTCAACTTCCAGCAGGGCAACAATACCCAGATCCTGCAGATCCCGCCGGGCCCCAACGGCCCTGTCGGCACGGTCTGGCTGGCACTGTCCAAGCCGACCTATGGCATCCACGGCACGCCCGAACCCTCCAAGATCGGCCGCACCCAGAGCCACGGCTGCATCCGCCTGACCAACTGGGATGCAACGGAACTGGCCAAGATGGTCAAGGCAGGCGTGACGGTCGAATTTGTCGAGTAAACGACCGGCGACGTTCGACCGCCGATGACAATCTACAAACAAAGAGACCGCCGGCGTCCCCCGGCGGTCTCTTTGTATTGGATAGGAAGTCTGACGACTACGCTGCCGAGCGAACCAGCCGGAACAGGCGGCGCGGCTCGCCGGAGCGGATGATTTTCACCGGCAACAGGCGCATGACTTCGGAGGCGAAGGCCTTGGCGTTTTCCTGGGCCTTGTCGAGATTGCTGATTCGCGCTGCATCCATCGAATACAGCGTGCCTCCACAGTCGAAGATCTCACGATAGGCGCTGCGCTCGGCAATCGGTGTGTTGACGACGTTGACGCCGCGAGCGGCAAGCAGGCCCTTGATCGTCAGCAGCGCACGCGTCGTCACCATTGAGGTGACGCGGGTCAGGACGACCGAATGCGGAATGACCATATTGCCGGCACCTTCCATAAGCTTGATCAGATCCAGGATCTGAGCGCCGCCCTTGGCGTCCATGGCGCAACCTTGCACCGGGATCATCACGTGATCCGACAGACCGATCGCCGTCGTCACCATCGCGTCACGCGCGCCGGCCAGATCCATGATGATGTAGTCGTTTGTGCGCGAGAGTTCGCGGATATGTCCCTGGACAGAGGCCACGGTCACTTCCGAGATCACTTCTATGTTGCGTTGCGGACCGGAGATCTCGTGCCACTGGGTGATCCAGCGCTGCGGATCGGCATCCAGGATAGCGACGCGGTAGCCCTGATGGGCCAGTTCAGTGGCGAGAAGAAGGGCTGCGGTGGTTTTGCCGGCACCGCCCTTGGCATTGGCAAAAGAAATGACTGGCATGCTGTTTCCTTGGGAGGTCGGATCCGAGCGGCTCATCGCTCTTGAGCAGCCAGCATCATCGGCGCCCCACGCATTGATCATGGAGCAAACATGGTTAACAAAATGGAAACGGGACACCTGGCACCCTCCCCCATAATGGGGAGAAGCGACGGAAAAACAAAGTATATTCGCAAATAAGAATGCGCAGGTCCGTCCCTACTGAGCCGCGCACAGATAGACATCTGCCGACATGCGGCGGCGCGACTTGCCCTGCCCTGACATCTGCCAGCAAGGGGCTGGACGGATCACAAGCGCATGAGCAAGACACGAAAAAGACCCCGCCACACAGTGACGGGGTCCTCAATGCGATCAGCGCGAACTGTCAGAAGCAGTCGGCGAACAGCTTCTTGGTATTTTCGAGCGTCATCTTGACCGGATTGCCGCCCGCACTCGGATCCTCGATCGCCATGGCGGAGAGTTCGTCGATCCGGTCATTGGCAATGCCCATGGCGGTCAGGTTAGCCGGCACATGCAGTTCTGCCCGAAGCGCCAGGACGTAGTCATAGAAACCGTCGAAGCCGCCTGCGATACCGAGATAGGCAGCTGCGCGCTCGATCTTGTCCTCGATCACATGCCGGTTGAACTTCAGCACCGGTGGCATCACGACCGCGTTGGTCATGCCATGATGGGTGTTGTAGACAGCGCCGATCGGGTGCGACAGCGCATGGATCGCGCCAAGCCCCTTCTGGAAGGCCACCGCACCCATCGCAGCCGCCGACATCATGTTGGTCCGCGCTTCGAGGTCGGTGCCATCATGATAGGCGCGCGGCAGGAACTCCTTGACCAGCCGCATGCCTTCGAGCGCGATGCCCTGGCTCATCGGGTGATAGAAAGGCGAGGAATAGGCTTCCAGGCAATGCGCGAAGGCGTCCATGCCGGTGCCAGCCGTGATCATCTTCGGCATACCGACGGTCAGTTCCGGGTCGCAGATAACAACGCCGGGCAGGAACTTCGGATGGAAGATGATCTTCTTCACATGCGTGACGGAGTTGGTGATGACGGAAGCGCGACCGACTTCCGAACCGGTGCCCGCCGTGGTCGGCACGGCGACGATCGGGGCAATGGCGTCGGAATTGGCGCGGGTCCACCAGTCACCGATATCCTCGAAGTCCCAGACAGGCCGCGTCTGGCCAGCCATGAAGGCGACGCACTTGCCGAGATCGAGACCGGAGCCGCCACCGAAGGCCACGACGCCGTCATGGCCGCCATCCTTGTAGGCCTTGATGCCGGCCTCAAGGTTCTTCTCATTCGGGTTCGGATCGACATCGGCAAAGAGCGCGCGACCGAGGCCGGCTTCTTCCAGCACGTCGAGCGCCGTCTGGGTGATCGCCATCGGGGCGAGACCCCGGTCGGTGATCAAGAGCGGCTTCTTCATGCCGAGCGACTTGCAGGCGTCCGCCAGTTCCTTGATGCGGCCACGTCCCATCTTGACGGCGGTGGGGTAGCTCCAGTTGGCGACGATGTTCATTTCGTGACTTTCTTCAGGTGGTAGGATTTTGGACGGGTAAGATTCTGGAAGCCGAGCACGGAGAGCGAACCGCCCTTGCCGGTTTCCTTGACGCCGGTCCAGCAGAGCGCCGGGTCGAGATAGTCGGCACGGTTCATGAACACGGTGCCGGTTTCGACATCGCGGCCGATGCGCGCGGCGCGCTCCGGATCCTGCGTCCAGAGCGAGGCGGTCAAGCCATAGGGGCTGTCATTCATCAGGCCGAGCGCTTCCTCATCGCTCTTCACCTTCATGATGCCAACCGCCGGACCAAAAGTCTCGTCCTTCATGAAGGCCATGGAGTGATCGACGTTCACGAGCACCTGAGGCATGATATAGGCGCCGCCGTCATCCGCCGGGAAAAGCTTCGGATCAACGAGCGCCTTGGCGCCCTTCGAGACCGCATCGGCGATCTGCTCGCGCACGACTTTGGCGAAACGCTTGTTGGCCATCGGTCCGAGCGTCGTTTCCGGATCGAGCGGATTGCCGAGCTTGTAGTTCGACACCCAGGCGACCGACTTCTCGACAAAGGCGTCGTAGAGGCTCTCATGCACATAGATGCGCTCGATGCCGCAGCAGCACTGGCCGGAATTGTAGGTGGCACCATCCATCAGCGTATCGACGGCAGCGTCGAGGTCCGCGTCGTCCATGACGTAGCCCGGATCCTTGCCGCCGAGCTCAAGACCGAGGCCGGCAAAGGTGCCGGCAGCGGCCCGCTCGATCGAACGCCCACCTTCGACCGACCCGGTGAAGTTGATGAAGTTAAAATTGCCGGCGGCAATCAGCGCCGAGGTCGTGGCGTGATCGAGGAACAGGTTGATGAAGACATCGTCAGGCACGCCGGCCTCGACAAAGGCGCGCACCATGCGCTCGCCGACGAGAAGCGTCTGCGTCGCATGCTTGATGACCACGGTATTGCCGGCCATCAGCGCCGGCGCAATCGTGTTGATCGCGGTCATGTAAGGATAGTTCCACGGCGCGATGACGAAGACGACGCCATGCGGCTCACGCTCGATGCGGCGCTCGAAGCTTGCACTGTTTTCAACGACCAGCGGCGCCAGCGCGTCAGCAGCAACAGCCGCGACATAGTTCGAACGCTCGTTGAAACCCTTGTATTCGCCGCCATAGCGGATCGGGCGCCCCATCATATGGGCGAGTTCCGGCACCACTTCGTCCGACATCTCGTTGAGGCGGGCAACGCCCTTCAGCACCAACTGAACGCGGTCTTCCAGAGGCCGGCGCGCCCAGGCCTTCTGCGCCTTGCGGGCGCGACCGACGGCTTCGGTGGCAGCCTCCAGCGACATGGCCGGTCGCTCGGCGTAAACCGATCCGTCGATCGGCGAAATGCATTGGATCATCGTCATCTTCACTTGCTCCTTCGAGCTGAGCAGACTTTCGTTGGCAAGCCAACGATTCATCCGCTTAGCGTCTTTGTTTTGTCGCAGGTTCTCATCGTAAAACCGTGGGACACTTTTACGAAACCTGCTTAGCAGGCCAGCACTTTCACATGACCCGCCGCGCCATAGGTCAGAATGGCGCGGTCGCGGGTCACGATCGTCAAATCATAGGACCGCGCCGTGGCAATCAGGATGCGGTCGATAGGGTCCTTGTGGATCGGCTGCGGCAGGAAACAGGACGCGATGAATATCCCGGAAGTTACCTGCTGCTCAACGAATCCCCCGTCCCGCAAATAGCCGCGATACCAATCTTCCGCCTCACGCGTCTCCCGAATCCGTCCTTTTGACAGCAACATGGCCAGTTCCCAAGCCGTCGCAGACGACACGAACACGGGGACCATCTGTATCCTGCTTTCACCCAGAATCCGCAAGGAATCCGGCGCCAATTCCCCGTGCTGCGACATCCAGATTACGAAACACGTGTCGAGCAGAAATCCGCTACTCATTGTAGAGCTTCTCGCCCCATTCCTCATCCCAGTCCATCGGCGCGGTCAGATCCACTCCGGGCATGATGGTTATCGTACCAGCCATACAGCCATAGGCCGGATGAAGCTCTACCAGGGTGCCGTCGTCCTTCTCCATCCAGCGCTTGCCGTCCTTGTAGACTATGTCGTCGGGACCAAACATCTTGCCAGCGGGTATCCAGCCGGGCGGGCTGCCGGGATAAAGCTCATAGGGCTTCTGCTTCTCCTCCTCGAAACCGGTGAAAACGCTGTCGCCGCGGCGGTGCATCGCCACAGTCTCAAGAGGCACCCCAAGAAAGACGGAAATCGCATCCTGCTCCTCGGCGCTCATTTTGCGGTCGCCCTTCAGCATCCGCGAAACGGAACTCGGGTCGAGGCCAAGAAAAGCGGCCAGTTCCCGAGCCGATGCCCCCTTGCGCTCAAGCTCGCGGTAGAACCATTCGCTGTCGATCGCCATCACAATACCTCCATCTCGACATCCGGAAACGTATCACGATGTTGATTTTTCAACAATCCACCACAGAGTAAGTGCGATTATCTCAAGCTCGTTCAAACCCGCGCGCCACCTCCCAGTCGGTAATCCGACGGTCATATTCTTCCTGCTCCCACTCGGCAGCCCTTACATAATGATCCACCACGTCATCGCCGAAAGCGGCCCGCAGCATGGCCGAACCGCGAAGCGTTTCGGCGGCCGCCCGCAGTGTCCTTGGAATTTCGCGGGCGCCCTGCGCACCATAGGCGTCGCCCGAGAATTCCGGCTCCAGCGCCATCTTCTTCTCGATCCCGTCGATGCCGGCGGCCAGAAGGGCAGCCATGGCAAGATAGGGGTTGAGGTCGGAGCCGCCGACGCGGCATTCGACGCGGATGCCCTTGCTCGCCTCGCCGCACAGGCGGTAGCCGGCGGTGCGATTGTCCTTCGACCAGATCGCCTTGGTCGGTGCAAAGGTGCCCGCGACGAAGCGCTTGTAGGAATTGATATAGGGCGCCAGGAAATAGGTGAACTCGCCGGCATGGGCCAGAAGCCCGGCCATATAGTGCTTCATGGTCTCCGACATGCCGTATTGACCGTCCTTGTCGAAGAACAGCGGCGTCTGGCCATCGGCAGACCACAGCGACTGGTGGATATGCGACGAGGAGCCTGCGGCATTGTAATGCCACTTGGCAAGGAAGGTGATCGCCTTGCCCTTCGACCAGGCAATCTCCTTGCAGCCATTCTTGATGATCACATGCCGGTCGGCCATGGTGAGCACGTCGGCATAGCGGACGTTGATCTCTTCCTGGCCGGCGGATGCCTCACCCTTGGAATTCTCGACGGGGATACCCGCCCCCTGCAACCCCTTGCGGATCGCCCGCATGACGCCCTCTTCCTTGGTCGTCTGGAAGATGTGGTAATCCTCGTTATAGCCCGAGACCATTTTCAGGTCGCGATAGCCGGAAAGCCGCGCCTCGTCATAGGTCTGGTCGAAGAGGAAAAATTCGAGTTCGGTCGCCATGAAGGCCTTCATGCCCATGGCCTCAAGCCGGGCGACCTGCTTCTTCAGGATCGCGCGCGGCGAATGCGGCACCTCGGCATGAGTGGCATGGTCGAGCATGTCGCAAAGAACAAGCGCCGTACCTTCGAGCCAGGGAATCCGACGCAGCGTCGAAAGATCGGGCTTCATCGTGTAGTCGCCGTAACCCTTCTCCCAGCTGGTTGCCTTGTAGCCGGAGACCGTTTCCATCTCCATGTCGGTCGCCAGCAGATAGTTGCAGCTATGCGTTTCCTTCCAGGCGCTCTCGACGAAGAACTCTGCCTGAAAGCGCTTGCCCATCAAACGGCCCTGCATGTCCACCTGACACGCCAGAACCGTGTCGATGCGTCCCTCAGTGACGTCCTTTTTCAGATCTTCGAATGTGTAAGTGGTCATCTCGGTGTTCCCAGGGCAGCGCTTGGCTCATGCCGTCTTGTTTATGATGGTGACCCGGCGAAACGCCGGGCCACCGCTTCTGTTGATCAGCCGTAGCGGTAAGGCTTGCCGGCCTTTTCCATGTCGGCATTGTACTTCTTCAGGATCTCGACGACCTTGCCGGTGCGCGGGGTCTGCTTGGCAACCTCCTCCCAGAAGACATGCGCTGCATCTTCGACGGTCTTCCATTCGGCATCCGGGATGCTGGTGAGTTCGAGACGGCCACCTTCTGCACGAAGCCGGGCTTCGCCACCCCAGTACCAGTGCAGGCGCTTGTAGTGGGAGGAATCCATGCACATCTGCCAGAGGGTCTGCAGATGCGGCGGCACTTCCTTCCAGCGGTCGGCATTGGCAAAGAACGAACCCGCCCAGCCGCCAGAGACGTTGTTGGTGAGGAAGTATTTGGTCACATCCACCCAGCCAGAGGTGAAGACTTCCGTGATGCCGGACCAGGCGATCGCATCGATTTCACCGGTCTGCATGGCGACCGGCACGTCTTCGAACGGAATGGTGACCGGCACGACGCCGAACTGCGACAGGAACTGACCGGCCGTCGGGAAGGTGAAGACGCGCAGGCCCTTCAGATCGTCGAGCTTGGTGATCGGCTTGTTGGTGGCAAAGTTGCACGGATCCCAGGCGCCGGCCGACAGCCACTTCACGCCGACTTCCGTATAGGCTTCGTCCCAGATCTCGGCGAGACCGTATTCGTAAAACAGCGTCGGCACGTCGAGGCTGTAGCGCGAGGCGAACGGGAAGTAGCCGCCGAAGACCTTGATATCAACAGGCGAGTTCATCGAATCGTCGTCCGACTGGACGGCATCGATCGTGCCGGCCTGCATGGCGCGGAACAGTTCGCCGGTCGGAACCAGCTGGTCAGCCGTGAAGAGCTGGATTTCCATCTCGCCATTGGCCGCCTTGTTGAAGGCGTCGACGGCAGGCCGGATGACGAATTCGGCGAGTGCCGCACCGGCATAGGTCTGCAGGCGCCAGGTGATCTTGGCATTCTGGGCTTTGACATAAGGGGCTGCCAGAACGGCGGGGGTCGCCATGGCGGCCGTCTTCAGGAATGAACGTCTGCTGTTGGTCATTTCGTTTCCCTCTGTTTTCGTTTCTCTTCAAACCCGCCATCCCTGAGGTCCGACGGGTAGTCCTGGTGCCGGGCCCGTTTGCCGGGCCTCTTGTCATTCGAACGCTAACCTCTGAGATAGATCTGGCTCGGCAGCCAGGTCGCAATCTGCGGGAAGATCATGATGATCACCATGCCGAGCAGCATGATCAGCACGAAGGGCACGACCGACCGATAGATGTCGATCAACCGGAAATCGGGCGGCGCCATCGCCTTCATGAGGAAGAGATTGTAGCCGAAGGGCGGTGTCATGTAGGCGATCTGGCAGGTGATCGTGTAGAGGACGCCGTACCAGATGAGCGCGTTCTCGACACCCAGATCGAGCTTGCCGACCAGCGGAATGTAGAGCGGCGCGACGATGACCAGCATGGCCGTGTCGTCGAGGAAGGCCCCCATCACCAGGAACGACAGCTGCATCATGATCAGGATCTGCCAGGGTGTCAGACCGATATCATTGACCAGCAGGTTCTCGATCGCCTTCACAGCCCCCAGACCGTCGAAGACGGCGCCGAAGCAGAGGGCCGCCAGAATGATCCACATGAACATGCAGGAGATGCCGAGCGTCTGCTCCAGCACCCGGTTCCACACCGCCTTGGTCAGGCGGCCTTTGTACCAGGCGGCGAAGAGCGCACCGAGCGCACCGACGGCAGAGCTTTCCACAAGGCTGGTGATGCCCATCAGAAAGAGACCCATCATCAGGAAGAAGATGAGGAACGGCAGGATGCCCGCCTGCAGCAGTTTCAATTTCTCGCGCATCGGCATGTCGCGCTCTTCCTTGGGAAGGGCGGGGCCGAGCGCCGGATTGAGGCGGCAACGGATGTAGATGTAGATACAGAACAGGGTCGCGAGCAGCAGCCCCGGGAAGACGCCCGCAAGCCACAGCTGGCTGACCGGCTGGCGCGCAATCATGCCGTAAAGCACCAGCACCACGCTCGGCGGAATGAGGATCCCGAGCGAACTTCCGGCCTGAATGACACCGGAGACCATGATCTTGTCGTAGCCACGGCGCAGCAATTCGGGCAGCGCAATCGACGCGCCGATTGCCATGCCCGCAACCGAGAGCCCGTTCATCGCCGAGATCACGACCATCAGTCCGATCGTACCGATCGCAAGACCACCCGGCATGCCGCCGAACCAGACGTGGAAGGCCTTGTAGAGATCTTCCGCAATGCCCGATTCCGAAAGCATGTAGCCCATATAGATGAACAGCGGCAGCGTCAGCAGCGGATACCACTTCATCAGCTTCATGCCGGCCGAGAAGCCCATCTCGAAGCCACCATTGCCCCAGAGCACGGCGGCGGCAACGACGCCGACGAAACCGATCGTCGCAAACACGCGCTGCCCTGTCAGCATCGACATCATCATCGATGAGAACATCAGGAGCGCGATCATTTCATAGCCGAGGAAATCACTCATGCGATCGGCCTCTCCATCGCGATTGCAAGGTCCTTGATCAGGATCGAGGTGGCCTGCAGGAAGGTGAGGAAGATACCGATCACCATAACAATCTTGATGGGCGCCATGTAGGGCGACCAGGAGGAATAGCTCGTCTCACCATATTGAACGGCGTAGGTCGTGCTCGACACTCCACCCCAGAGCAGGAAGAACAGGTAGACGAAGAGCATCATGATCGTGATCACGTCCACGACGGCCTTTGTCCTCGGCGACCAGCGGCCGTAAAGCAGATCCATGCGCACATGGCTATCGAGCTGAAGCGAATAGGCGCCGCCGAGCAGGTAGTAACCGGCCATGACGAACTGCGCCATTTCCAGCGTCCAATGTGCCGGTAGAAACATGCTCTTCGACAGCGAGGAATAAAGCAGGATGCCCATCATGACGAAGACGCCATACATGACGATCCGACCGACGCGGCGATTGAAGGCGTCGACGACACGGACATAGGTTTGCAGGGCTTGCGGCATCAGGCTACCGCTGCCCCGGACCGCTTTGGCAGTCCTTTTTCAATGCTTTCATGTGCCGGCATCCGTTCCCTCATTGACTTTTTTGGTTTGACCAGCGGCTGGAAATAGTTATGCGGCCCTTTCGAGCGCTTTCGAAATCAAGTCCGCGAGATAGGAAGCCACAGCCTCCACACCGGCAGAATCGCGAACGAGATCGTTGCGGACCTCGATCATCACATTGGCAAGGCCCTGCGGTATCGCATGCAGGCGCAGCGTATGGGTGACGCCATCTTCCGGCCCATAGGGCGAATTGCGCTCAACCCTGTAGGGACCACTCTTCGATGCCTCGAGCATTGCATCGGCCAGGCGGCTGTCGGCATCGTGAAGAATGCCGATCTCGACCTCTCTCGGCTTGCCGAAGTAAACGGGCGTGAACGTATGGACGGTCACGATGACCGGCTGCAGCCCAGCCCCCTGAAGTCGGGTGATTTCGGCGGCTAACCGATCGTGAAACGGGATGTAGAGCGCAGCCGTTCGCGCATAACGCTCTGCGGGACCGAGGTCCCGGTTGCCGGGGATCTCGTAGATCTCGCTCTTCTCCGGCATCGCCGCAGGCGATTCCGGTGGACGGTTGCAGTCATAGATGAGCCGCGAGAAGCGCTGGTGCACCAGCAATCCGTCGAGTGCCGTCGACAGACGCCCTGCAATCGCAAGAGCGCCGGGGTCCCAGGCGATGTGGCTGGAAAGCGCTTCCGGTGAAAGTCCAAGGTCACCCGCCGATGGCGGGAGAAGCGAGGACGCATGCTCGCAGACAAGCACGACGCCGCTTGCCGCCGTCGCATTCTCAAGCGCGACAGCCTCACCGTCAGACGCCGTCAGGATCCCCGACCTCAAGAGCATGCTGATTGTTCCCCCGGGCTCTTTGGCCCAATCTATTTTCGAAGAGAATTCTTCACGGTTAAGCATCTGTCAATCCGCTACTGAAAAATTCTCTTCAAGGGGCGGTTGACTCAATTGTGACAGCGAGGCTTAATCCAAAAAAAGCTGGCAACAGACCAGCTTGAGGGGAGTCAATCGGTTCTTGATGAATGCGTCGACCACGGTGTCGGACGTGATCCATGCCCATTTTGACGGGCTGACGCGTGCCGAACGGCAGCTGGCAGAGAGCCTGCTGAACAACTACCCTGTGTCAGGACTGGGGAGCATAACGACCGTTGCCGAAAACGCCGGCGTCTCGACCCCGACGGTTGCCCGTATGGTGCAAAAGCTCGGTTACAAGGGCTACCCGGAATTTCAGGCCCATCTACACCTCGAACTTGAGGCAACGATCTCCAACCCGATCACCAAACACGACCGCTGGGCAGCGAACGCACCGAACCGCCACATCCTCAACCGCTTTGCAGAAGCGGTCATGGCCAATCTCCGCTCGTCTCTCGGTGAGTTGAAGACGGCAACATTCGATGATGCCGCCCGCCTCATCGGTGACCGCAACCGCAATCTCTATTTCGTCGGCGGACGCATCACCGGCGCACTTGCGGAATACTTCTTCACCCACATGCAGGTCATCCGGCCGCGCACGACCTTGATGTCGTCGAATGCCAGTTCGTGGCCGCAGCATGTGCTCAACATGCAGGACGGAGACGTTCTGGTGATCTTTGACATCCGCCGCTACGAGGCCGACCTCACGACGCTCGCCGAAGTCGCGCGCGCCAATGGCGTTCAGATCATTGTGTTTACGGACCAGTGGATGTCGCCGGTAGCACAGCATGCCCGGCACTGTTTCAAGCTCCATATAGAGGCACCCTCGGCATGGGACAGCTCCGTGGTGACGCTGTTCGTCGTGGAAGCCCTGATCGAAGCCGTGCAGAGCTCGTCCTGGGACGAGACGCGCGAGCGCATGAATACCCTTGAGGGTCTGTTTGAGCAGGCACGCCTGTTTAGAAGACCCCGATGAGGAGCAACCCGACGAAATGGAGGAACCATTTTCTGGATGACGCGACACACGACTGCAAAGAAGAACCGGCAGCGAAGTCATCCGTCACATAACCATAACACAGCGCACCTAAGTGAACCGCATCGCTGCCAAACCTCAGAGGAGAACCACAGTGACCAAGACCATTCGTAAATTCCTGTCGCTCACGACCGCACTGGTCATGACGAGCTCGGCTGTTGCTTACGCCGAGCCGAGCGCCGAGCTGATCGAAGCCGCCAAGAAGGAAGGCATGCTGACCACCATCGCCCTGCCCCACGACTGGTGCGGCTACGGCGCCGTGATCGACGCCTTCAAGAAGAAGTATCCGGAAATCACCGTCAACGAACTGAACCCGGATGCTGGTTCGGCTGACGAAGTCGAAGCCATCAAGGCCAACAAGGACAACAAGGGCCCGCAGGCTCCTGACGTCGTTGACGTCGGTCTCGCTTTCGGTCCGCAGATGAAGGCCGAAGGCCTGCTGCAGCCTTACAAGGTCTCCACCTGGGACGAAATCCCGGACAACATCAAGGACGCTGAAGGCTACTGGTACGGCGACTACTACGGCGTCATGTCCTTCCTGGTGAACAAGGACCTCGTCACCAACACGCCGAAGGACTGGGCCGATCTGACGAAGCCGGAATACGCCGGTCAGGTTGCTCTCGCAGGTGACCCGCGCGCTTCCAACCAGGCCATCCTCGGCGTTCTCGCAGCCGGCATGGCATCGGGCGCAGCTGCCGGCAAGGACGCTGGCGAAGCCGGTCTGAAGTACTTCGCCGAACTGAACAAGGCCGGCAACTTCGTTCCGGTCATCGGCAAGTCGGGCACGCTCGCACAGGGCGCGACCCCGATCGTCGTCATGTGGGACTACAATGCGCTTTCGGCCCGTGACACGCTCGCTGGCAACCCGCCGGTCGAAGTCGTCGTTCCGACGTCGAGCGTTCTGGCCGGCGTCTACGTCCAGGGCATCTCTGCTTACGCACCGCATCCGAACGCTGCAAAGCTGTGGATGGAGCACCTGTACTCCGACGAAGGTCAGCTCGGCTGGCTGAAGGGTTACTGCCACCCGGCCCGCTTCAACGCCATGGTCAAGGCTGGCAAGGTTCCGCAGGACCTGCTCGACGCCCTGCCGCCGGCTGAATCCTACGAAAAGGCCTACTTCCCGACGCTCGAAGAAGTCGACGCCAACAAGGCTGCCGTTGTCGGCGGCTGGGACAGCGTCGTCGGCGCCAACGTCCAGTAAGTCGAGACCTTGATGTGCCGCCCCGATCTTGTCTAAGGTCGGGGCGGCGCTTGCATTTTAAGAAGATCCGTCGAGACGCGGACAGAGGGGCAGATCGAATGACGACAGAGGCGGTGAGCCAGGGCCATCAGGCACGGCCACGAACGAAACTTCCACTTCACTGGCTGGGCGTCCTGCCCTTCGCAGCCTTCGTGATACTCTTCCTGATCATGCCGACCATGAAGATCGTCATTGGCGCATTCCAGCGTCCAGACGGCTCGTTCACGCTCGACAATATCGGTGGGCTATTCACGCCTTCGATCATGGCGGCCTACTGGATCTCCATCAAGATCAGCCTCGCCTCGGCCATTCTCGGCTGCCTCATCGGCTTCGGCGTTGCCGCAGCCGTCGTGCTTGGCGGTCTGCCGCAGTGGATCCGCGGCCCGCTCCTGACCTTCTCGGGCGTCGCCTCCAACTTCGCCGGCGTTCCGCTCGCCTTCGCCTTTCTGGCGACCCTCGGCCCGGTCGGCCTGCTCACCGTCTTCCTGAAGACCCAGCTCGGCATCGATCTTCGCCTGCTCGGCTTCAATCTCCTGTCTTTCTGGGGCCTGACAGTCACCTATCTGTTCTTCCAGATCCCGCTGATGATCCTGATCATCACCCCGGCTCTTGACGGACTGAAGCGCGAATGGCGCGAGGCAGCCTCGATCCTCGGCGCGACCAATGCGCAGTACTGGCGCCTCGTGGCCTTCCCGATCCTGCTGCCCTCGATCCTGGGCACGATGGCACTGCTTTTCGCAAACGCATTCGGCGCTGTCGCAACCGCGATCGCATTGACCGGCTCTTCGCTGAATATCGTGCCAATCCTGCTCTTCGCCCAGATCCGCGGCGACGTGCTGGGCGACCCCCATCTCGGCTACGCGCTCGCCTTCGGCATGATCGCGGTCACCGGTGTCGCCAATGCTCTGTATATCTGGCTGCGCGCCCGCAGCGAAAGGTGGCTGAAATGAAGCGCTTTTGGGCCTGGGGGGCCCTGATCTTCGGCCTCCTCTATTTCTTCCTGCCGCTGATCGGCATGACCAACTTCTCGCTCAAGATGCGGCGCGGAGAATATTCCTTCGACGCCTACGTCAAGGTTCTGACGGATCCGCGCTTCCAGGAAACCTTCACCTATTCGGTCACGATGGCGCTGGTTACCATCCTCTTCGGCGTCTTCCTGGTGGTCCCGACCGCTTATTGGGTACGCCTCAAGCTGCCGCGCCTCCGTCCCTATATCGAGTTCGTGACGTTGCTGCCGCTGGTCATTCCGGCGATCGTCATCGTCTTCGGCTATATCCGCCTCTACAACACCTCGAGCTGGCTGCCGCTGACGGGCTCTGCCTTCGGCACGGACGTGCTCCTGATGTTCGGCTATGCGACGCTCGCCCTCCCCTACATGTACCGCGCCGTCGACACGGGCCTGCGCACCATCGACATCGGCACGCTGACGGAGGCGGCCCAAAGCCTAGGCGCCGGCTGGTTCACGATCATCTCGAAGATCATCCTGCCGAACGTACTCGTCGCTGTGCTCTCGGGCGCCTTCCTGACCTTCGCCATCGTCATTGGCGAATTCACCATGGCAGCGCTCCTGAACAAGCCGGCCTTCGGACCCTTCATGCAGCTTCTCGGCGCCAACCGCGCCTATGAGCCGGCTGCACTCGCCGTCATCGCCTTCGGCATCACCTGGGGCTGCCTCGGTCTGATCCAGCTCGTGTCCCGCCTCCAGAAAACAGCCCCGCGCCAGGCCTGAGGAATTCTTTTCATGACCTTCCTGACACTCTCCCACCTCAAGAAATCCTTCGGCGCCACCCAGGTCGTGCACGACTTCAACATGGCGATCGAAAAGGGCGAATTCATCTCCTTCCTCGGCCCATCGGGCTGCGGCAAGACCACCGTCCTGCGCATGATTGCCGGCTTCGAGACGCCCTCGGGCGGCACGATCGAAATCGCCGGCAAGGACCAGACCTATCTCAAGCCGAACCAGCGCAATATCGGCATGGTCTTCCAGGCCTATGCCCTGTTTCCGAACATGAACGTCGCCGACAATGTCGCCTTCGGCCTGAAGATCTCAGGCATGCCGAAGGCCGATATCGACAAGCGCGTGAAGGAAATGCTGGCGCTGATCCATCTCGATCACCTCGCCGAGCGCTATCCCTACCAGCTTTCGGGCGGCCAGCAGCAGCGCGTGGCGCTTGCCCGCGCGCTTGCACCCAAGCCGCAGGTGCTCCTGCTTGACGAACCGCTCTCGGCGCTCGACGCCAAGATCCGCGTTTCGCTGCGCGAAGAAATCCGCCATATCCAGCAGCAACTGGGCATCACCACCGTTTTCGTCACCCATGACCAGGAAGAAGCGCTCTCGATCTCCGACCGTATCGTCGTCATGAATGCCGGCAAGGCCGACCAGATCGGCACGCCCTTCGAGATCTACAACCGCCCGACCACCCGCTTCGTCGCCTCCTTCGTCGGTACGCTCAACGTGCTCGAAGCTGTTGTGACCGACCAGAGCGCGGGCATCGTTCAGATCGGGGACAAGACGCTGGCGATCAAGGAAGCCATCCCGGCGACGAACGGCTCGACCATTCAGCTCGCAATGCGCCCGGAAGCCGGCACGCTCGCCAGCGCCGACGTGGCAACGGTTCACGGCGAAGTGGCGTCCAGCCAGTTCCTCGGATCGGTCATCCGGACCCGCATCAATGTCGGCGGCAAGACGCTCTCCTTCGACACCTTCAATGACCCGGGCATCAAGCCCCCTGTTGTCGGGGACACGGTCGGCGTGAAGATCGACCCGACTGCCTTGATCCTGCTCGCCGACTGAGGCAAACCGAAACGAACGGAAGAACGGTCTGAATGCCGCCCGCCAAGGCGGCATTCTCGCATTTGGAGGAAGCCCATGCGCGCGATGTATTACGAAGCCTTCGGAGCAGCGCCGGAAATCCGGACCCTGCCCGATCCGACGCCGACCAATGCGGGTGTGGTGATCTCCGTCAAGGCAACGGGCCTCTGCCGCAGCGACTGGCACGGCTGGATGGGCCACGATCCCGACATCAAGCTGCCCCACGTACCCGGCCATGAACTGGCCGGCACGATATCCGCCGTCGGCCGCGATGTCCGCCGATTCAAGGTGGGCGACCGCGTGACCGTCCCCTTCGTCTCCGGCTGCGGCCACTGCATGGAATGCCGATCCGGCAACAGCCAAGTCTGCGAGGAACAGTTCCAGCCCGGCTTCACCCATTGGGGTTCCTTCGCCGAATATGTCGCGATCGACTATGCCGACCAGAACCTCGTGCATCTGCCCGAAGAAATCAGCTACGAAACGGCAGCGAGCCTCGGCTGCCGCTTCGCCACCTCCTTCCGCGCCGTCGTCGACCAGGGCCGTCTTAAGGGTAGCGAATGGCTCGCCGTCCACGGCTGCGGTGGGGTCGGTCTCTCGGCGATCATGATCGGCGCGGCGCTGGGCGCCAATGTCGTGGCAATCGACATCGCCGAGGACAAGCTGGCGCTCGCCAGGGCGCTGGGCGCAACGGCCACGATCGACAGCCGCGCGGTCGCCGATGTCTCCGAAGCCGTGCGCGAGGTAACAGGCGGCGGTGCCCATGTCTCCGTCGATGCGCTTGGTCATCCCCAGACCTGCTGCAATTCGATCCTCAACCTGCGCCGCCGGGGCCGCCATGTGCAGGTCGGCCTGATGCTCGCCGATCATGCAACACCGGCGATCCCGATGGCCCGTGTGATTGCCCACGAACTCGAAATCTATGGCAGCCACGGCATGCAGTCCTGGCGCTACGACGCCATGCTGCGCATGATCCTCTCCGGCAAGCTCTCGCCGGAGCGCCTGATCGGCCGCCGCATCACGCTGTCTGAGGCAGCGCCCGCCCTCGCCACCATGGACAGCTTTCGCGAAAACGGGATCAGCATCATCGACAGGATGATCTGACCTCACGGCTTGAACGCCAGTTCGGTCCCTTGGTGTGATAGCGTTAACGCGTTTGTGCTGAAATTCAGCCTGCACGAAACCGGCAACGGATCGACAGCAGCAATGGTCAAGCAGACGAAAACGCCGGATATCACTGCTCAGCGCTTCGTGGCAGAGTTCATGCGCCTGAAGCGCGGCTCCGTCACGCGCCGGCATTTCCTCGCCGTCACCGGGCTCGGTGCCGCCGCCCTCTTGTTTGGCGGGGCTCGCCGCACCAGTGTCGCGACCTCCGAAAGCGCTCCGCTCGGCAAGAAGGTGTCGCTCGCCACCTGGCCCAACTATCACGATCCCCAGACCTTCGAGGATTTCACCGCCCGCTACGGCGTTGAGGTCGATGTCTCGATCATCGGCTCGAACGAGGGAACCTTCAAGGCGCTCGAAAGCGGGCGTGACTGGGATATCATCGTACCGACGCAATATGCGATCGCCCCCTATGTCCAGCGCGGCATGCTCATACCGCTCGATCTGCGTCAACTACCCAACTTCGACCTCAGAGCCCATTCAGACCGCTTCCTGAGACCCGGCGTGAAGGCCGGCGCGTTCTATGCAGTCCCCAAGAATGCCGGAACCAGCGGCATCGCTTACAACACCCGGCATCTCGATCCTGTCACAAGTTGGCGCGGCTTCTTCGACCGCGCTATGGCAGAAGCCTCAGGCAGAACGATCGTGCACGACTATCAGCTGACGGCAATCGGCGGTGCGCTCGTCGCCCTTGGCCACCGCTTCAACTCGCTCGACACCACCGAACTTGCCCGCGCGGAAGAACTGCTGATGCAGGTCAGGCCACATCTGCAGGCGATCGACAGCGATTACCAGCCTGCGATGCGGACCGGCGAAGCCTGGATGACGATGTGCTGGAGCAATGACGCCAGCCAGATGCATCGCGACGTGCCTGAAATTGCCTATGAGATCGCAACTGATGGCGGCGAAATCTGGACGGACTACTACGCGATCCCCACCTCTGCCCGCAACCGGCCGGCCGCCCACGCCCTGATCAACCACCTGCTCCATCCGGACATCGCCGCGCGCGAACATCTGGTTCACGGCGGTACGGTCACTGATAAACGCGTCCGCGCCCTCCTGCCGGAAGAGATCCTCGCAGACGATATCATCCACCCGGGCAAGGCAAAACTGACGGCGCTCGAATTCGGCCTCGCGGTGGTAATGACCGATCCCACCCGCGCCGAGATCATGAACCGCTTTCGCGCCGCCCGCGGCTGACGACCCTTTCTTGAGATGCTAGTCAGGACTGACCGGAGTGATCCGGCGCTCCAGTCTTTGAGGGTCCCCATGCCGCAAATCTCTGTTATCGACACTATCTCTGACCCCGGCAAGCAAAGTCGCCCAAACGAGGACCGCCTCGGCTACAACCGGCATGCCGCCTTCGTCATCGACGGCGCGACCGGCCTTGGCGACCGCCAGTTCATGGACGGCTACGGCTCGGATGCCGCCTGGATCGCAGAATTCGGCACCATGCGTCTGGCCGAGCGCCTCGACGCCTTAGCCGATCCGGCCACAGTCCTGCGTCAAATCTCCGAGGAAGCCCGCGACGCCTTCCTGGGCATTGCCGGCGACCAGCCCCGCTATGTCTGGCCGGTCTGCAGCCTGTCGGCCCTGCAGGCGACGCCGACCGGCTTCCGCTGGTTCGGCCTCGGCGACAGCTGCCTGTATCTCCTGCATGACGACGGCCAATCCGATTTCGTCATCCCGATCCCCGGCGCCTATGAATGGGAGCAGCACCGGGCCGCAGAGCACATCGCCCGCGTCGGCGGCATCGGGGCGGCAGGCGTTGCCAATGACGATTCGGAAACGCTGGAAGATCTGCGTCGCGGTCGGGCGCTGCAGAACACGCCTGATGGTACCACCTGGACCTTCGGTGTCGTTCCCGAAGCCGCAGATCACCTCGCCATGGTCGACGTACCCCTCCATGGCGGCGGCGCCACCGCCCTTCTCTGCTCCGACGGCCTCGCCGATCTTGTGGCCCTCTACAAGCTCTACGATCCCGCAACGCTCATCCAGCGCGCCGCAACGGCAGGGCTGAAATCGCTGGTCTCAGAGCTCCGCCACATGGAGCGGGAGGTCGACCCGGACGGCTTGAGATATCCGCGCTACAAGCAGAGCGACGACACAACGGCAATCCTTCTGAGGCTTGAGGCGTGAAGGCAATGAGCGGTCATCCTGCTGTGACAGAAGAAAACTAAACGCACCTCCGGGCCGGAACGAGGAGACGCCAAGTGATCGAAACCGAACGCCTTCTCCTTCGCCCGCCCAACACTTCGGATCGCTCGGCATGGACGGCATTCCTCTCTGATCCGGAAGTAACGCGTTTCATTGGCGGACCGCAGGATGAGGCTGGCGCTTGGCGCAATCTGTGCCTCTTTGCAGGTGCCTGGAGCATCCAAGGATACAGTAACTTCTCGGTCATTGAGAAAGCGTCTGGCCGATGGGTCGGTCGCGCTGGGGCATGGTTCCCGCCCGGCTGGCCCGGGCGAGAGATCGGATGGGCGTTTCATCGCGACGTCTGGGGAAAAGGATATGCGACGGAGGCTGCGACAGCCTGCCTTATCTGGGCGTTTGAGGAACTTGGCTGGACCGAAGCAATCCACGTCATTCACCCTGAGAACCTCGCCTCCATCGCCGTCGCAAAAAGGATTGGAGCGGTTCCCCAGGCATCCGGGACCGAAGAGAGAAATCTCGTCTATGTGAGTGGTAAGGAAGCCTTCGCCCTGAGGCAGGCCAAAGGCAGCAGGCGCGAAGGCAATTAGGAATCTGCCTCAATAACTTATCGCCGAATTTGGAATCGGCACTTGAGGCATCTCAAGTGATCTATGAGCCCCTCATCCCCCTGCCGGGACCTTCTCCCCGCAAGCGGGGAGAAGGGGGCAACACGTCAGCCGCATCGGCCTTCTCCCCGCCTGCGGGGAGAAGGTGCCCGAAGGGCGGATGAGGGGCCGTAGCACAAATCGATCCTCAGGCATCCGCCTTCGGCACATAATTCAACACCGGCCCCAGCCAACGCTCCACCTCGCGCACCTCCATACCCTTGCGGCTGGCATAATCCTCAACCTGATCGCGCTCGACCTTGGCGACGCCGAAATAATAGCTGTCGGGGTGGCCGATATAGAGACCGGAAACGGAGGAGCCCGGCCACATGGCATAGCTTTCCGTCAGCGTCACGCCGGTCGCCTCGGTCGCATCCAGAAGCGAAAACAGCGTCACCTTTTCCGTATGATCGGGCTGGGCCGGATAGCCCGGCGCCGGGCGGATGCCGGCATAGGTTTCCGAGATCAGTTCTTCCGGCGTAAAGGTCTCGTCCGGTGCATAACCCCAGAATTCGCGGCGCACCTGTTCATGCATACGCTCGGCAAAGGCCTCGGCAAAGCGGTCGGCCAATGCCTTGACCAGGATCGACGAATAGTCGTCATTCGCCCGCTCGAAACGCTCGGCAATCGCCACCTCCTCGATGCCGGCCGTCACCACGAAGCCGCCGACATAGTCAGGAACGCCGGTCTCCAGAGGTGCGACGAAATCGCTGAGGGCTACATTGGCCCTGCCCTCGCGTTTGGCGATCTGCTGGCGCAGCGTGAAGAAGGTTGCAAGTTCCTCCTTGCGGCTATCATCCTTGAACAGCCGGATATCGTCACCGACAGCATTGGCCGGCCAGAACCCGATGACGGCGCGTGGCCGGAACCAGTTTTCCTCGATGATCTTCTTGAGCATCGCCTGCGCATCGGCAAACAACTGCCGCGCTGCCTCGCCTTGCTTCTCATCTTCAAGAATGGCCGGATAGCGCCCCTTCAGCTCCCAGGTCTGGAAGAAGGGCGTCCAGTCGATATAGCGGGCGAGTTCGGCGAGGTCATAGGTCTCGAACACCTTGGTGCCAGTAAAGCTGGGCTTCGTCGGCTTGTAGCTGCTCCAGTCGAGCTTGATGGCATTCTCCCGGGCCGACGCCAGCGGCTGGCGCTGCTTTTCGGCTTCTGCGCGCGCATGGGCCTCGGCAACCTTGGCGTATTCGCCCTTGACACCCTCAACATAGGTCTCGTTGCCGTCCTCGGCCAGCAAGGCCGAAACCACGCCCACGGCACGGCTGGCATCGGTGACATAGATCGCCTGCCCCGCCTTGTATTGCGGGTGGATCTTCACTGCCGTATGCACACGGCTCGTCGTCGCACCACCGATCAGGAGCGGAATATTGAAGCCCTGCCGCTGCATCTCGGAGGCCACATGCACCATCTCGTCGAGCGACGGCGTGATCAGGCCGGACAGACCGATGACATCGACATTTTCCGCCTTCGCCACTTCGAGGATCTTGGTGGCCGGCACCATGACGCCGAGATCGATGATCTCGTAATTGTTGCAGGCGAGAACCACGCCGACGATGTTCTTGCCGATGTCGTGCACGTCACCCTTCACGGTCGCCATCAGCACCTTGCCGGCCGCCTGACGCTCGCCGGTGCCGCCATTCAGCCGCTTCTCTTCCTCCATGTAAGGAAGCAGCACGGCCACCGCCTGCTTCATCACACGCGCCGATTTGACCACCTGCGGCAGGAACATTTTGCCGGCGCCGAAGAGATCGCCGACGACATTCATGCCCGCCATCAGCGGCCCTTCGATGACATGCAGCGGGCGTTCCGCCTGTTTGCGCGCCTCTTCCGTATCAACATCGATGAATTCGGTGATCCCATTGACCAGCGCATGCTCCAGCCGCTTTTCGACCGGCCATTCGCGCCAGCTCATGTCCTGGGTGCGGGCCTTGGCCTCGCCCGTGCCGCGATAGCGTTCGGCGATCTCCAACAGGCGTTCCGTTCCGTCCTTGCGACGGTTCAGGACAACGTCTTCGCAGGCCTCGCGCAGATCCGGATCGATGCTTTCATAAACCGCGAGCTGGCCGGCATTGACGATGCCCATGTCCATGCCCGCCTGGATGGCATGATAGAGGAAGACCGCATGCATGGCTTCCCGCACCGGCTCGTTGCCCCGGAAGGAGAAGGAGAGGTTCGAGACCCCGCCCGAGATATGCACCAGCGGCATTTCCTGCCTTATCGTCCGCGTCGCCTCGATGAAGTCGACGCCGTAATTGTCGTGTTCCTCAATGCCGGTCGCGACAGCAAAGACGTTCGGGTCGAAGATGATGTCTTCGGGCGCAAAACCCGCCTCGTCCGTCAGGATGCGGTAGGCGCGGCGGCAAATCTCGACCTTGCGCTCGTAGGTATCGGCCTGGCCCTTCTCGTCAAAGGCCATGACGACGACGGCAGCACCGTAATTGCGGATGAGCTTGCCCTGGGCGACGAAATTCTCCTCGCCCTCCTTGAGCGAAATGGAATTCACCACCGCCTTGCCCTGCACACACTTGAGGCCGGCTTCGATGATCGGAAACTTGGAGCTGTCGATCATCACAGGCACGCGGGCAATGTCGGGCTCGGCGGCGATCAGGTTGAGGAACTCGACCATCGCCTTTTCGGAATCGATCAGGCCCTCATCCATGTTGATGTCGATGATCTGCGCGCCGTTCTCCACCTGATCGCGCGCCACGACCAGGGCTGCGGAGTAATCGCCTGCCGTGATCAGCTTGCGGAACTTGGCCGAGCCCGTGACATTCGTCCGCTCGCCGACATTGACGAAGGGAATATCCTTGGTCAGTTCGAAGGGCTCGAGCCCCGAAAGCGACATGAAGGGCCGATGCTCGGCAGGTTGGCGCGGCGCCCTGCCCTTCACGGCCTCCGCAATCGCGGCGATATGCGCAGGCGTCGAACCGCAGCAGCCACCGACGACATTGACGATGCCCTCTTCGGCAAAACCAGCCACGAGCGATGCCATCTCTTCCGGGCTCTGGTCGTAGCGGCCGAATTCGTTCGGCAGACCGGCATTCGGATAGGCCGAGATGAAGGTATCGGCGACACCGGACAATTCCTGCAGATGCGGCCGCATGGCGTCCGCCCCGAGCGCGCAATTCAAACCGACGGCAAAGGGCTTGGCATGGCGAACAGAGTTCCAGAAGGCCGTCGGCGTCTGGCCGGACAGCGTGCGACCGGAAAGATCGGTGATCGTCCCAGAGATCATCAGCGGCAGGCGAATGCCCTTGGCGAGAAAACGCTCCTCGCAGGCAAAGATCGCCGCCTTGGCATTCAGCGTATCGAAGATCGTCTCGATCAGGATGATGTCTGCGCCGCCATCGATCAGACCGTCGATCTGCTCGCCATAGGCAAGGCGCAAATCGTCGAAGGAGACGGCGCGATAACCGGGATTATTGACATCAGGCGAAATGGAGGCCGTGCGGTTCGTCGGCCCAATGGCGCCGGCGACGAAACGGCGCTTGCCGTCCTCACGCTCCGCACGCCAGGCGGCCCGGCGCACGAGTTCCGCGCCATGCCGGTTCAGGTCATAGACAGCCCCTTCCATCTCGTAGTCGGCCTGGGCGATGCGGGTCGAGGAGAAGGTATTGGTTTCGAGAATGTCGGCACCCGCCATCGCATAGCGGAAATGGATGTCTTCGATGGCGTTGGGCTGGGTCAGGATCAGGAGGTCGTTATTGCCCTGCTGGTGGCAGGCACAGCCGAGGAAGCGCTCGCCGCGAAAATCCTCTTCGGTCAGGCCAAGACCCTGGATCTCGGTTCCCATCGCACCGTCGAGGATCAGGATACGTTCGCGCGCCGCTTGCTTGAGCGCTTTCAAGATCTCCGCTCCGTCCCGGGCAGCACCGTCACGGCCGAACAGTTGATCGAGCATATGCGAAGTCTCCTATTGTGTCTGCGACACGCGCCAAATCACATAAAGACATCTTTATGTCAACATGCGATACTGTTGTGCGTGACTGCGGTCAAGCGGTGGCAGCCGGACCGGCGATCGGTTATAGAGGCTGCAACGATGCAGCCAGGGAGGAAGAAATGTCGGAAAATCAATCGCAGCAGTCGCCATCCAGCCCCTGGAGCGCCCGCCCCTACCACCGCAAATGGCTGCTGGCACAGGCAGACGGCCTGTTTGATTTCTTCTCCGGCTCGGCGATCAATCCGAAGGGCGGATTCTACGATCTGTCGCGCGACGGCAAGCCGCTTGTCACCGACAATCCCGCCCGGGGCATTCATGCCAGCGCCCGCATGGTGCATTGCTATGCCATCGGCCATCTGCTGGGACGCCCGGGCTCGGCCGATATTGTCGATCACGGCATGCGCTATCTCTGGGAACGCCACCGTGATGAGAAACACGGCGGTTACTTCTGGCAGGCCAACGACACTGGCGCTGCAGACGACACGAAGCAGGGCTATGGCCACGCCTTCGTACTGCTGGCAGCCTCTTCGGCCAAATGCGCCGGCCATCCGCTGGCTGACACCATGCTCGCCGATATCACAGAGGTGATCGATAAGAAATTCTGGGAAGAAAGCCACGGCGCAATCGCCGAGGAGTTCTCCTCCGACTGGCAGCCGGTGCCCGGCTATCGCGGCCAGAACTCCAACATGCACCTGACCGAAAGCCTGATGGCCGCTTTCGAGGCAACCGGCGAGCGGCACTACCTCATCAAGGCCGAGCGGCTCGCCGACCTGATCATCAACCGCCGCGCCCGCGAAGAAGCCTTCCGTGTCGCCGAGCATTTCGATGAAAACTGGCTGGTCGACCGCAATTATTACCATCCGAACGAAATGTTCCGGCCCGCCGGCACCACGCCCGGCCACTGGCTGGAATGGGCCCGCCTCATCCTTCAGCTCTGGGTGCTCGGCGGCAAGAGCCACGACTGGATGCCGGAAGCCGCGCGCGGCCTCTTCTTCCAGTCCATGGTGCTCGGCTGGGACAAGGACGGAGGCGGCTTTTTCTACACGCTCGACTGGGCAAACGCCCCCGAGAAACGGTCAAAACTCTGGTGGCCGCTCTGCGAAGGGGCTGCGGCTGCCCATTTCCTCAACCAGCATCAGGAAAGCGACTTCCACGAGGAGAGCTACCGCAAGATCTGGAACTACATCGCGGCCAACAATCTCGACCGCGATTTCGGCGGCTGGTTCGAGGAACTGACCGAAGACGGCAAGCCTTCGAACAGCCTCTTCCCCGGCAAGGGCGACATCTACCACGCCCTCCAGGCCTGCCTCATCCCGCTCTTCCCGGCAGATGGCAGTTTGACCAGCATGATCGCTGAACACCCGCTCGACGTCTGAGCAACAACAAGACCAGCAAACGCAAAAAGGGCCGGAAAACCGGCCCTCAGACTGCTGACAAACCCCTGGTCACATCCAGGGGTTTATGATTCACTGGGACATGTTGAAGAAACCTGCTCCCGAACAGACGGCTCTTGAGAT
>NZ_JAUSUW010000005.1 GCF_030814435.1 Peteryoungia aggregata LMG 23059 | reverse complement strand
GCTGGCGGCCGCTGCGCAGAACATCAAGAAGATCGCAATGGCAATGACCAAAGCCCCGAACCGAGCCTGGGCATAAGGGCACAGGTGCGATGGAGACCACGAAAATCTACGAACAAAACACCACCTGAGCGCGCACCTTAGAAACTGGAAAACCCGCCGAGGAAAAATCGGCGGGTTTGTCAGCGGTCTGAGGGCGCCTGAAGGCGCCCTTTCTGATTCAGGATTGCGATCCGCGATCGGCCAACGAAGGCGCGTTCGATGACGAATTCGGCCGGCTTGTTCTCACTGAAACGTGAGATGTAACCTTGGACGCTCTCCGACACAGTGACGCTATTCGACGTTTCCGTCGTTTAGCGGTCATGCATCAAGGAGACGCTACCGTTTGGAAAACAGGCCTTCTGATTTCCCTCGCACTCACAACAATTGCCAACGCCGCGTCCGCCCAAGACATGAGCAAGTTACCGGATGGCGAGATAACGCGCTCTGGACGCTATTCGGCATGGCTTGTTGGCCCGACCAACATCTATGCGCATGGAGCACTTGGCGACGCGATCGAGGCGGGCGGATTTGTCATTGAGCAGAACGGTTCAAGGCTCCTCTTTCGTCTGCCGGCGGATCAGGTCTTTGAGGACCGGCGGGTTCGGCTCGCAGACGTGGATGGAGATGGCAGTCCGGAAGCCTTGATCGTTCGGGCTGATCTGACGCGCGGCGCATCCCTTGTTCTCTACAAAATCAAGGAAGACAGTATCGAGCTGATGGCGGAAAGTGAGCCTATCGGTCAGAGAAATCGCTGGCTCAATCCCGTCGGCATTGCCGATTTCAGCGGCTCAGGCGAGCTTCTCGCCGCAGCAGTCGTCACCCCGCATCTGAGCGGATCGCTGCGCTTCTACCGCATCGAGGGCAAACGGCTTGTCAATCTGGGTGGCATTGACGGTGTGACAAACCACATCAACGGCAGTCGGGATCTGGACCTCTCGCATGTTGCAGACCTGGACGGCGACGGCAGCATGGAAATCGTTCTGCCCTCGCTGGACAGGACGCGGTTGGTCGCGGTGTCCGTTCGCCAAGGACACGCCAAAATCGAGATGGAATGGCAGGTGCCCTCGCCGATTCAACGGATGAGCCCTGCCAGCGACGGGACTGTCGAACTCGAACTGGCCAACGGACAAAGACCGATCGTCGAACTGCAGAAATGAAAACGCCCGGCGCAATGGCCGGGCATAAAGTCAAAACTGTGATTTCGATCAGCCGACGAAGGCGCGTTCGATGACGAATTCGGCCGGCTTGTTGTTGGCGCCTTCGGTGAGGCCGGCCTTTTCCAAGAGTTCCTTGGTGTCCTTCAGCATCGCGGTCGAGCCGCAGATCATGCCGCGATCGATCGCGGGATCAAGCGGGGGAACGCCGAGATCGGTGAACATCTTGCCGTTTGCGATCAGGTCCGTGATGCGGCCCTGGAAGGGATAGTCTTCACGGGTGACCGTCGCATAGTGCTTGAGCTTGTCGCCGACGAGTTCGGCGAGGAACTCGTGGTTCTTGATCTCGTCCACGAGGTCAAAGCCGTATTTCAGCTCGGCGACGTCGCGGCAGGTATGGGTGAGGATGACTTCCTCGAACTTCTCATAGGTCTCGGGATCGCGGATCAGGCTCGCGAAGGGCGCGATGCCGGTGCCGGTCGAGAACATGTACAGGCGCTTGCCGGGGGTGAGCGCGTCGAGCACCAGCGTGCCGGTCGGCTTCTTGCGCATCAGGACCTTGTCACCCGGCTGAATGCGCTGCAGGTGCTGGGTGAGCGGACCGTTCGGCACCTTGATCGAGAAGAATTCGAGTTCTTCATCCCAAGACGGGCTGGCAATCGAATAGGCGCGGTAGATCGGCTTTCCCTCGACCATCAGGCCGATCATGGCGAATTCGCCCGAACGGAAACGGAAGCCGGCCGGTCGCGTCATGCGGAAGCGGAAGAGATGGTCGGTGTAATGCGTCACGCTCAGCACCGTCTCGGCGAATACGCCTTCGGGTACGATCAGTTCGGCATTGTCGGTCTTCACAGGAGCATTCATAGGCGGTCGGTCCTATCGTTCTGTCGATTGGGAAGAGCCTATAATCCAGACCGTCCCATTCCACAATTCAGCCGGCATGCAGATTTCGCAGCCGAGATATCCATTAAAGCGAAGGCGGCATCCTTGACCGAGGTCAATTCGCCGCCCGTACCTAGCGTTGTTTATAGATCTCAGGCGCCAGTGGAGCCGAGGCGACGCCAGCTGAAACCACCGACCGCTTCGGAATCCCGAGCCGTCGGCTGGTAACGCTGGGCAACGCCCGTGAGACAGTTTTCGGAAAGCCTGCGCTGGGCAACTGGGTTGGTAACGGCGAAGCTGTCGAAGCCGGTGCGCAGCATCAAGGGCACCTGGTCGATCAGCACGTCGCCGACGGCACGAAGCTCGCCGGTGTAACCCAGGCGGTCGCGCAGCAGCGTTGCATGGCTGAAGCCACGGCCATCGTTGAAGGCCGGGAAGGCCACGGCGATCAGCGCGATACGGTCGAGATGCGGCTCGAGTTTCTTTACGTCATCGGCGGGCGCGATGAGAACGCCGAGGCCGACGTCATTGGTTTCAGCGACCGCTTCGAGGAAGGCATCCAGCGGCAGAAGGGCTTTTTCGGCCTCTCCTGCCTTGCGCTCTTCCGTCTCGGTCACCCAGATGTCGCCGTCGACGAAACCGGTTTCTTTCCAGATCTTGGTCATAGTTTTTCCAGTCTCACGCGGCTTCGGCGGAAGCGTTGCCGTAGAGTGCGTCCTTGAACGGCTTGGGACCGACGCGGCGATAGGCTTCGAGGAAGGTCTCCTTCGGGTCGATACGCAGGCCCAGATAGGTGTCGACGATCTTTTCGACGGCGTCGGTCACCTTTTCCGGCTCGAAGCCGCGACCGATGATCTCGCCGATCGAGGAGTTCTCGTCGCCGGAACCGCCCAGCGTGATCTGGTAGAGCTCGGCCCCCTTCTTCTCCACACCGAGCAGGCCGATATGGCCGACATGGTGGTGGCCGCAGGCATTGATGCAGCCGGAGATCTTGATCTTGAGTTCACCGATCTCTTCCTGGCGGGCCTGGGAGCCGAAGCGCTCCGAGATCGCCTGGGCGACCGGAATGGAGCGCGCATTGGCGAGCGCGCAGTAGTCCAAGCCGGGACAGGCAATCATGTCAGTGATCAGGTTGGAATTGGCGGTCGCCAGCCCTGCCTTTTCCAGCGCCTGATAGAGCGGATAGAGATCACCCTTGGCGACATGCGGCAGGATCAGGTTCTGTTCGTGGCTGACGCGGATCTCGTCGAAGGCGTAGCGCTCGGCGAGATCGGCCACCAGATCCATCTGCGCATCCGAAGCGTCGCCCGGCGTGCCGCCGATCGGCTTCAGCGAGATCGTTACCATGGCGTGGTCGGGATGGCGGTGTTCCTGGACGTTGTGACGGACCCAGGAACCGAAAGCGGGATCGGCTTTCTGGGCACGGGCAAGCGCCTCCCAACCGTCGGGGCGGGCGGTGAGTGCCGGCGGGGCGAAATAGGTTTCGATGGCGCGGATATCGCCTTCCGGCAGCTTCAGTTCGCTGTCCTGGATTTCGGCAAACTCAGCGTCCACCTGACGCGTCAGTTCTTCGACACCGGTCTCGTGGACGAGGATCTTGATGCGCGCCTTGTACTTGTTGTCGCGGCGGCCATGCAGGTTGTACACGCGCACGATCGCGGTGATGTAGGTCAGCAGATCTTCCTCGGGCAGGAAGTCGCGGATCTTCTTGGCGATCAGCGGCGTGCGGCCCTGGCCACCGCCGACATAGACGGCAAAGCCGAGTTCGCCGGCCTCGTTCTTCTTCAGCTGCAGGCCGATGTCATGCACCTGGATTGCGGCACGGTCCTTGTCGGCGCCGGTAACGGCAATCTTGAACTTGCGCGGCAGGAAGGAGAATTCCGGATGCAGCGAGGACCACTGGCGCAGGATCTCGGCATAGGGGCGCGGATCGGCAACTTCATCGGCAGCAGCGCCGGCGAAATGGTCGGCCGTCACGTTTCGGATGCAGTTGCCCGAGGTCTGGATGGCGTGCATCTCGACGCTTGCGAGATCTTCCAGGATAGCCGGCGTGTCCGAGAGCTTCGGCCAGTTGTACTGGATGTTCTGGCGGGTGGTGAAGTGACCATAACCACGGTCATACTTCCGCGCGATATGCGCCAGCATGCGCATCTGCCTGGAATTCAACGTGCCATAGGGAATGGCGACGCGCAGCATGTAAGCATGAAGCTGGAGATAGACGCCGTTCATCAGGCGCAGCGGCTTGAATGCGTCTTCCGCAAGCTCACCCGACAGGCGGCGGGCCACCTGGTCGCGGAACTGTTCTACGCGCGCCGACACAAAAGCGTGGTCGAATTCGTCATAACGATACATGTCTTACCTCAGGCCTCAAGCCGCGATGAATGCAGGGTCGGCATAACCATGCCCTTCCGCATATGCAATGGTCGGACCTTCGGCCCGGATACGCTCGCGAAGGCGGAGCGGACGCAGCTTGCCATCCTTTTCCTCGATCTCGATGACGTTTACATCGACGACGAGATTGCTGGCGAATGCCTGCTTGCCGGCCGCTTCAAGGGCATCGACCGCCTCGGTGTGGCGCGCGACAAAGGCTTCCTGCAGACGCTCGGTCCACTGGCCATTGGCGTCCAGCCAGACGGCAATGCCGTCGGTCAGGCGGTTTGCTGTGAGAACCTTGTCTACCATCCTCAAATCCTTGCAAGTTGCGGTTCGGCCGGAGCGAGCGCGCCCAGCGGCTCGGAACGGCTGAAATCGGCGCCGGCGACAGCGTCGCCGATGATGACCATGACCGGACCTGATAGCTCGGTGCGAGCTTCCAGACCCGGCAATTCCTTCAATGTGCCATGCAGCAGGCGGCTGTCGCGACGCCCGGCATTCTCGACAACGGCTACCGTCGTGTCCTCGGCCAGCCCACCTGCCATCAAACGTTCGGCGACGGAGGCGGCAACCGTGCGGCCCATGTAGACGGCGACCGTTGCGCCCGACAGTGCAAGACGCGCCCAATCCGGCAGTACATTACCCTGAAGATCGTGGCCGGTTGTGAAGACGAGCGACGAAGAGACGCCGCGCAGCGTCAGCGGCAATTCGAAATCGGCGGCGGCGGCCAGCGCGGAGGTGACGCCCGGGACGATTTCATAGGCAATGCCTGCGTCACGCAGGGCAGCCATTTCCTCGCCGGCACGACCGAAGACCAGCGGATCGCCTGACTTCAGGCGAACAACGCGTTTACCGGCATGGCCGAGTTCGACGAGGAGCGCGTTGATTTCGCTTTGCGACTTCGAATGACAGCCCTTGCGCTTGCCAACGGGAATGCGCTCGGCATCGCGGCGGCCCATGTCGACCACTTCGCGTGGCACCAATGCGTCGTAGACGATGACGTCGCATTCCATCATCAGGCGATGGGCGCGCAGCGTCAGCAGATCCTCGGCACCCGGACCAGCACCGACGAGAAACACGCGGCCCTCAACGCGGTCAGCGGCAACACCCTTCAGGATGCGGGTCGCTTCGCGGCGGGCGAGGCTGATCTCGTCAGATTCAACGTGGTCTGCGACCTTGCCCTTAAAGAAGTCGCGCCAGAACAGCCGGCGCGGTGCTCCACGGGGCACGAGGCGGTCGACGGCGCGGCGATAGGAATTGGCGAGACGACCGAGCTTGCCGAGCGAACGCGGCAGGAGGCGATCAATGTCGGCGCGGATCATCTGCGCGAGCACAGGGCCCACGCCTTCCGTGCCGATCGCAACGGCAATCGGGGCGCGGTTGACGAGGGCGGGCGTGTAGAAATCGCAATAGTCGGGCTGGTCGACGGCATTGGCCGGAATACGCGCAGCGCGGGCGGCGGCTACGATCTCGCGGTCGAGAGCGCCCTCACCCGTTGCCGCAAACACCAGCCGCGCGCCATCCACCTGAGAGGGCTCGAACGGCCTGGCGATCTGCTCGATGGCGTTAGCCGCGAGGAAGGCAGCGTAGTCCTCTTCCGGGGCATCGGTGTAGGCGACGATGCGGGCTTCGGTGTTCTTCAGCAAGCGCGCCTTCGCATAGGCCTCGTCGCCGTTTCCGAAAACGGCGGTGACCTCATTCTCGACCTTGAAGAAGGCCGGAAAGACCGAAAGCTGTTTGTCCTGCTGTGCCATGAATCATCCGCTGCGAGAGTGCTGCACTATCGCGTTTTGTCTTTAACATTTGAAGAAACAGAAATTCCTTCGCCCTGCACCTTGCGTATTTCTGTCCTAGTGCCTCCGCCGTTGCGAGCAAAATGCACCGAGTTTCGCATCCATTGATCGCACGCCCGGGCTTACACCATCGAGCGTGCCAAAAAGTTGGAGACAGAGCATCATTTCCCTTTCGGCGGGCGCTCTGCAAGCGCTAGGATCGCATTGCACAAGACTGCGGAGCGCGCCACCTTGACCTCACCCGAACTTACCCGCCGACTTCTCGACGTGATCGAACACGACATTCTGCCCCTGACCGCCCGTGGTGTTGCCGCCGGCAACAAGGTGTTTGGCGCGGCCATCCTGCGCAAGTCGGATCTTTCGCTGGTGCTGGCCGAGACGAACAACGAGCTCGAAAACCCGCTCTGGCATGGCGAGGTGCATACGCTGAAACGCTTCTACGAACAGGGCGAGCGGCCAAACACCAAGGACCTGATTTTCCTTTCGACGCACGAACCCTGCACGATGTGCATGTCGGCGATCACCTGGGCGGGCTTTGACAACTTCTACTATTTCTTCAGCCATGAAGACAGTCGCGACGCCTTTGCGATCCCCCATGATCTGAAGATCCTCAAGGAAGTCTTCGGTCTGGAGCCCGGCGGCTATCGCCGGCAGAACGCCTTCTGGCTGAGCCATGCGATGATCGAGCTGGTGGCCTCCGCCAGCGACGCCGATCGGCCTGCCCTTTTCGAACAGGTGAGCCGGATCAAGGCGGAGTATGACCGGTTGTCGGAGAGCTATCAGTCGTCCAAGGGCGACAACGACATTCCGCTCAACTGAGCGAGCCATACGGGATTACCATGGAAGCCTCCACCGACATCAACCGCCTGCTCGAGATTATGGCGGCGCTGCGCCAGCCCGAGACGGGCTGCCCCTGGGACATCGTCCAGACATTCGAGACGATCAAACCCTATACGATCGAGGAGGCCTATGAGGTCGCCGATGCGATCGAGCGCAAGGATCCGGATGATCTCTGCGAGGAACTGGGCGACCTCTTGCTGCAGGTGGTCTTCCATGCCCGGATTGCCGAAGAGGCCGGACAGTTCAATTTCGGCGACGTCGTCGAAGCCATCACGCGCAAGATGATCCGGCGGCATCCGCATGTGTTTGCGCGCTCGGATGCCGATACGCCGGAAGCTGTGAAGGCGCAGTGGGACGCGATCAAGCAACAGGAGAAGGCGGAACGTCTCGCACGCCGCGCCGCCCGCGGCTCGGCGGATGATCCTGATACCGGCTATCTCGGCTCGGTGCAGCGCTCGTTTCCGGCACTCACCGAAGCGTTGAAGCTGCAGGAGCGAGCGGCAAAGGTCGGCTTCGACTGGTCTGAAGCTGCCCCCATCCTCGACAAGATCGAGGAGGAGATCGGCGAGTTGCGCGAGGCGCTGGCGGAAAACAGACCGGAGAAGGTCAAGGACGAACTCGGTGACCTGATCTTTGCGCTGGTCAATATCGGCCGGCATGTGGGGGCGGAACCCGAACAGGCACTGCGCGGGACGAATACGAAGTTCCGCAAACGATTCAGCTATATAGAAACATCTCTTCAGGCATCAGGTGAGACACTGGAGGCGGCTTCGCTGGAACGGATGGAAGAGCTGTGGCAGGCCGCGAAGGGCAGATAGAAGCCGATCGCCAATGTCGCCCGGAGCACTTACCGCTCCCAGTCTTCCTTATCCGTTGGCTTCTTGCCGCCAAGCTTGCGCTCAAGCTCCTGAGCCTGTCTGTCGGTCAGTCGGACGTCGAGGCTAACGGAGCCGTCTTCATGGTCCTCGCGCTCGCTGACCACAGCGTTTTCGTAGAGCCAGGAGATGACGGCGTGCTTGTCGGCGGGAATGGTGATGGTCGCCTCGGTCAGGACACCTGAAAGTCGTTGCGAGATCACGTCGAGCAGGGTGTCGACGCCCTCGCCGCTGATGGCGGAGACGGGCAGGACATTCTCGCGGCCGGCCGCCTTCTGCAACAGTCCGTCATGGTTTTCCGGGTCGAGACGGTCGATCTTGTTCCATATCTCGATGATGCGTTCCGAGCGTTCCTTCTCGTCGATGCCGAGATCGTCGAGGATGCGCAGGACATCGGCCGACTGGGCACCATTGTCCGGGTCCGACATGTCGCGGACATGCAGGATGAGATCGGCTTCCAGCACCTCTTCGAGTGTCGCTCGGAAAGCGGCAACGAGGTGGGTCGGCAAGTCGGAGATGAAACCGACGGTGTCGGACATGATGACGGTGCGGCCATGCGGCAGCTTCATGCGGCGAAGCGTCGGGTCGAGCGTTGCAAACAGCATGTCTTCAGCGAGCACACCTGCACCGGTGATGCGGTTGAACAGCGTCGACTTGCCGGCATTGGTATAACCGACCAGAGCGACTATCGGATGTGGCACCTTGCGGCGTTTGGCCCGGTGGAGCTGTCGGGTGCGGACCACCTGCTCAAGCTCGCGCTCGAGCTTGATGATCTTGTCCTGCAGCATGCGCCGGTCGGCTTCGATCTGGGTTTCACCCGGACCACCCATGAAGCCCGCGCCGCCGCGCTGGCGCTCAAGGTGGGTCCAGGAGCGGACCAGACGGCCCTTCTGGTAGTTCAGATGCGCGAGGTCGACCTGCAGCGTGCCTTCCTTGGTGGAGGCGCGGCGACCGAAGATTTCGAGGATAAGGCCCGTGCGGTCGATGACCTTGGCGCCCCATTCCTTCTCAAGATTGCGCTGCTGCACCGGGGTGAGCGGATGATCGACGATGACGAGGCCCGCGTCGAACTCGTCAAGCAGCGCCTTGACCTCGGCGATCTTGCCGGATCCCATGAGTGTTGCGGGTCGTGGCTGGCTGACTGTGACGATCAACCCTTGAACGATGGTCAGATCGATGGCGCGGGCAAGGCCGATCGCCTCTTCGAGACGCGCTTCATTCGAGCGGCTCGGGGCTGGTGGTGCGCCTTCGGGAAGTGGCTGCGCCTTTGCCTGCTTCAGGACCGGAACGAGCACGAGTGCCCGCATGTCATCCCGGCGCTTTTCGTCCTCCGGGATGATCGATTCGTTCTTTGTATCGCGGCTGGTGATGATCTCAGTCCTGTCCGGAAGAGGCTTCGTCGTTCTCGAACATCGTCATCGGCTGGCCGGGCATGATGGTCGAGATGGCGTGCTTGTAGACCAGCTGGGAATGGCCGTCGCGACGCAGGAGAACACAGAAATTGTCGAAGGATGTCACGACACCGGTGAGCTTCACGCCGTTGATCAGGAAGATCGTCAGCGAAATCTTCTGCTTTCGTACGGTGTTGAGGAAAAGATCCTGCAGATTCTGAGAACGTTCCGCCATGGCGCCGCTTCTTTCTTTTTTGCCGGTGCTTTGTCGACCGGTGTGATTATTGTTTGACAGCTGGTCCGCTTGGGGAATTGGCCCCTCGCCCCTCCGCCGAAAAAACGTGGTATCAAATCACCGTCTTTTCCGCAACGTCGAAAAAGGTGGAACGGATCCGTTCGGCCATGGCGCCCGGGTGGCCATTGGCGATCGGCTGGCCATCGATCTCGACGATCGGGAAGCAGATGCTGGTTGCAGCGGAAATAAAGACTTCGCGGGCCGAGAGCATCTCTTCACGGGAGAACTCGCGTTCCTGCACGTCGATGCCAAGCTTTGCCGTCACATCCATCAACCCGGTGCGGGTGATGCCGCGCAGGATGCCCTGTTCGGCAGGACGGGTGACAAGGACGCCGTCCTTGTCGACGATCCAGACATTGGTTGCTGCACCTTCAGTCACCATGCCCCGGGCGTCGACATAAATGGCTTCCTGTGCGCCCTTTTCCTTTGCCGCCTGACGGGCCATGGCATTGGGCAGCAGTCCGACGGTCTTGATATCGACGCGGTCCCAGCGATTGTCCGGAAGCGTGATTGCCTTCAGGCCGTTTTCATTCTTCTTCGCAATCACAGCCGGATCGGTGATCTTGGCTGTGATGACGAGGCTCGGCGGGGTATCCGGCGACGGATAGACGTGGTCCCGGCGGGCGACGCCGCGTGTCACCTGGAGATAAAACAGGCCGTTCTTCACCAGGTTGCGGCGGGCGACCTCGCGGATGACCTGGGTGAGTGCTGCCCGGCTCATCGGGCGCCTCATGGCAAGCTCCGACAGCGAGCGATCCAGGCGGTCCAGATGCCGGGTCAGATCAACGATCACGCCGTGGCGGATTTCACAGACCTCATAGACACCGTCGGCGAATTGATAGCCGCGATCCTCGATATGCACACCCGCCTCGGAATGCGGCAGATAGCGACCGTTGACATAGGCAATGCGCGGCATAGGGATGTGAACCTTCAGAAATACTGGATCGAAACGCGGAAGAGCTGCTCGACATGGCGAACGGCTTCCGCGGCGGCGAACAGGACCACGCGATCCTTCGCCTTGATCCTGGTCTCACCATTGGGACGGATTACGGTCTTGTCGCGCAGGATGGCGCCGATGCGCAGGCCTGGCGGCAATTCAAGCTCCCGGAAGGGCTTGCCGACGAGCGGCGAGGTTTCCAGCGCCTCCGCCTCGATCACTTCGGCCTTGCCCTTCTGGACGGCATAGACGGCGCGAATGCGGCCCTTGCGGACATGCTGCAAGACGCGGGAAATGGTGACGGCGCGCGGGTTGATGTGCGCATCGATCCCGATCGACGTCGCCAGTTCGTGGAAGGACGGGCTGTTGATCAGTGCCATGCCCGACTTGCAGCCGAGGCGCTTGGCCATGGCGGCGCTCAGGATATTGGTCTGGTCGTTGTTGGTCAGCGTCACCATCAGGTCGGCATCCTGGATGTCGGCCTGCTGGAGGATGTTCTGGTCGAGTGCCGATCCGTGGAGGACGATGCCGTCCTTCAGCTGGTCGGACACTGCAAGCGCGCGCTCACGGTCGTTCTCGATGATCTTTAGGCGAGTTTTCGGCTGCATCTCCTCGATGGCGCGGGCAACGTAGTAGCCGATATTGCCGCCACCAGCGATGACGATGCGACCGGCTTCCTGCTCCTCATGGCCGAAGAGACCGAGCGTGCGGCGGGCGTGGTCGCGCTGGCAGATGACATAGGCGAGGTCGCCGACCTGCAGGTGGTCCTGCGAGCGCACGACATTCAGGCGGCCGTTGCGGTAGATCGCGCAGACCGTCGCCATGAGGTCGGGAAAGAGTTCGCTCAGCTGGTTGAGCGGAGTGTCGACGACTGGGCAGTCCTCCATGCATTCGATGGCGAGCATGGCGATATGGTCGTCGGCGAAGCGCACAATGTCTGTGGCGCCGGGGAAGGAAATGCGGCGCAGAACCATCTTGCCGACTTCGATTTCCGGGGAAATCGTCACATCAATCGGCAGGTTGTCACGGCTGAAGAGATCGGAATATTCCGGCCGCAGATAGTTCTGCGAGCGAATACGCGCGATCTTGGTCGGGACGTTGAACAGCGAATGGGCGACCTGGCAGGCGGTCATGTTGATTTCGTCGTAGAGCGTGACGGCAATCAGCATTTCGGCCTGGTCGGCGCCGGCCCTCGCCAGCACATCCGGATGGGCGCCGTGACCGACATAGCCGCTCACGTCGAGTGTCTCGGTGATGTGCGAGACGAGCGACGCCGAGGTATCGATGACAGAGACGTCGTTGCCCTCCTGGGAAAGCCGTTCGGCAATGCCGTAACCGACCTGGCCCGCGCCGCAGATAATCACTTTCATGGTATGCTTCCCGCCCCAGGATCGGCTGTTTACCGGACTCGCTTCGACCGCTTATACGCCAAGCGACTTCAGTTTGCGATGGAGGGCCGAACGTTCCATGCCGACGAATTCCGCCGTGCGCGAAATGTTGCCGCCGAAGCGGTTGATCTGGGCAATCAGGTAATCCCGCTCGAACATTTCACGCGCCTCGCGCAGCGGAAGCGTCATGATGTGCATGTCGTTGCGAGCCGAGACCTTTGGCAGCATGTCGGAGAGATCCTGTGGAAGCATCTCCGCCGTGATCGGCGCCTCGGGACTGTCGCCCTGGGCCAGGATCATCAGGCGCTCAATGTTGTTGCGCAGCTGGCGGATATTGCCGGGCCAGTCATTGGCCTGGAGAACCGCCATGGCATCCTCGCCGATCTTGCGCTGGCGGATGCCCGCCTGTTCCGAGACCTGGCGCATGAACATGTCGACCAGGAAGGGGATGTCCTCGCGACGCTCGGCAAGCGCCGGCACCTTCACCGGCACGACGGCCAGGCGATGGAACAGGTCCTCACGGAACCGGCCCTCGGCGATCAGGCTTTCGAGATTGTAGGCGCTGGAGGAGATGATGCGGACATCGACCTTCACACGCTTGGAGCCACCCACGCGCTCGAACTGCTGTTCTACCAGCACGCGGAGAATCTTGTTCTGCGTTTCGCGCGGCATTTCGCCGATCTCGTCGAGATAGAGGATGCCGCGATGGGCCTCTTCCAGCGCACCGATGCGTCGGGGCTGACCAGGCGTGCCTTCCGTGCCGAAAAGCGCCATCTCCATCCGGTCAGGCGTAATCGCGGCCGCATTCAGAGACACGAAGGGCCCGCCCGATCGGGCCGATCGCTTGTGGAGCATGCGCGCCACCAGTTCCTTGCCGGAACCAGAAGGTCCGAAAATCATGATCCGGCTGTTGGTCGGCGCGACTTTCTCAATCGTCTGGCGCAGTTGCGAGACGGCAACCGAAGTGCCAATCAACTCAATCGCATCACCCGTACGGCGCTTCAGCTCGGACACCTCACGCTTGAGCTTGGAATTCTCAAGCGCGCGCTCGGCGATCAGGATGAGACGGTCGGCCTTGAAAGGCTTCTCGATGAAATCGAAGGCACCACGCTTGATGGCCGATACTGCCGTCTCGATGTTGCCGTGACCGGAGATCATCACGACCGGCAGGTCCGGATGGCGGGTCTTGATCTCGTCGAGCAGCGAGAGGCCATCAAGCCGGCTGCCCTGCATCCAGATATCGAGAAAGACGAGACGCGGCACACGGTCCGAGATGGCGGCAAGCGCACTGTCGGCGTCGTGGGCGGTGCGGGTCTCATGCCCCTCGTCGCTCAGGATGCCCGAGACGATCTCGCGAATGTCCTCTTCGTCGTCGACTACCAGAATGTCAGAGGCCATGGACCTTTTCCTTATCGCTTTCAGTGACCACGGCGGGGGCGTCTGCGCGCGGCAGGATGATGCGGATCATCGCACCCCTGCCCCGGTCGAAATCCACCGGTGCGTCGTGCAGCTCGAGCTGCCCGCCATGCTCTTCAATAATCTTTTTGACGATGGCGAGACCGAGGCCTGTACCCTTCTCCCGCATCGTCATGTAGGGTTCCAGAATTCGATGCCGGTTCTCCGTCGGCAGGCCGCGGCCGTTGTCAATCACGTCCACGGTGAACCGGTCGTGTTCGTGATCAAAGGAAGACCGCACGAGGATCTTGCCATGGCCGCCGAGTTCCTCCTTCGGAACGGCCTCGATTGCCTCAACGGCGTTCTTGACGATGTTGCCGACAGCCTGGGCCAGCATGCGTGCATCAAAGCTGCCTTCCAGAGGCTCAACACCAAACTCGCGCTGGAACTCGATATCGGCACTGCCAATCTCACGCAGGAACACCGCATCAGTCAGAATTTCACGCAGGTCTGAGCGCTGCTTTGTCGGCTTCGGCATCCGCGCGAAGGCCGAGAATTCATCGACCATCCGACCGATATCCTCGACCTGACGCACGATCGTATCGGTGCATTGGTTGAAGACGGCCTTGTCATCTTCGGCGATCTGCTTGCCATAGCGACGCTTAAGCCGCTCTGCCGAGAGCTGGATCGGGGTCAGCGGGTTCTTGATCTCATGGGCGATGCGGCGCGCGACATCGGCCCAGGCCGTCGAGCGCTGAGCGACGACCAGATCGGTGATGTCGTCGAGGGTGATCACGTAGGAATCCACGGAACCTCGGGTCTCCTCCCGTGTGACCTGGACATTCAGGGTGCGCTCCTTGCCGCCGCGGATCATGTTGATCTGCTCGCGATACTCACCGCGATGGCGCACGGCCGCTTCGGCAAGCACGCGGTCGACCTCAGGGGCGACGAGCGCCAGCTTCTGGCCGATCAATTGCTCGCCGGGCAAAGCCAGGAAATATTCCGCTGATGGATTGACGATTGTGATGATGCCGTCATCCTCGACACCGATGACTGCTGCCGTCACACCCGACAACACCGCTTCGATGAAACGGCGGCGATCGTCGACCTCGTCCTTGGCTTCCAGGATCTCGTCCCGCTGCGAGCGGATCTGCGAAACCATCTTATTGAAGGTGCGCGAGAGGCTGCCGACATCACCATCAGCGGCGCGCACGGGTACGATAACATTCAGATTGCCGGATGCGATGCTGTCGGCGGCGCCGATCAGCAAGCGGATGGGCCGCACGATCCGGTCCGCGACGGCGATTGCGGTCCAGATGGCGGCCAGCAGCACGATCAGTGCGAAACCGAGATAGAGAATGGCGAAAGCGATCTGCAACGTCGTTCGGCCGTCCTCCATCGACTGGTATTCGGCGGTGTTTTCTTCCATCTGGCGCATCGCCTGCATGACCTTCGGGTCAACGGCTCTGATGGTGTAGAGAAAAGTGCCCGAAATGCTTTCGAGCTTGATGATGGCACCGACGAGATTGGTCACGCCCGGCGGGATCAACGTTGGCTGGCCGGCCGCCGCACTCGACAATGCATCCCTCGGAATGGCCGGAAGGGGCTTTTCCGTGTCGATCTCCGCCTGGGTGATCGCCGAGCCATCCTCGCGGACCAGGAAGGCCCCGAGCATGCCCCGTCCCCGTGCCTGGCGGGTCATCAACTCGACGAAACCGGTGCGGTCGAGATAGAAGAGCGCACGATTGCGCTCCAGGTCATTCGCCATCGAGATGGTCTGGCCCTGCAGATAGCTGGCATTCTCCAGCATATATGCCTGGGCGACGTTCATGGACGATGAGACGATCGACTGGGTGCGAAGCGAGAACCAGCGGTCCAGCCCGACATTGAGTGTGATCGAGGCGAAGATCGCCACAAGGATCGCCGGCGTGATCGCGATGACGGAGAAGAGCGCGACGATACGAACATGCAGGCGAGCGGCCGCACGTCCGCGGTTGCGCGCCTTGAAGAGACGCATCACCTCACGACCGATAAGAAACATCAGGCCGACGATGAACAAGGAGTTGACGACAGCCGAGGCAATCAGCACACGCGAGGTCGGCTCGATGGGCGTCAAGCCGAGAAGGATCGGCAATGTCAAGGAGGCGCACAGCAGCGCTCCGCCCGCCAGCAGCAAGCCCGGCAACGCAAACGATGCACGCCGGTCATGGGCCAGAGCCGTATCGATGTCTGCTGCGGAGGCCTTCCTCGCGCGTGCCATCATTTCCCCCGGATCCGCGCAATTCGGATCTCATTGACGCGGCAACCAGAGCGGCAACCGTCGATTTTGTCTCTGCAAGGCTCAACGTGCCAACAACGCACGGCAGTCCCGTCCGTTACAAAGCAACGTGGCTTTTGAGCAACGCAATGTGGCGAAATTGCAACGGCAGTTCCGCTATTGTCAAGCTGAACGGGAACTCCGATAGACCGAGACGCCGAGTTCCCGGATCTTCTTGCGCAGCGTATTGCGGTTGAGGCCGAGCAGATCGGCTGCCTTGATCTGGTTTCCGCGGGTGGCGGTCAGGGCGGCCAGGATCAACGGATACTCCATCTCCGTCAGCACACGGTCGTAGAGGCCGGACGGCGGGAGGGCATCACCGAAGGAGGCGAAGTAGGTCCGCATGTTCTCCTCGACGGCCTGCGAGATCGTCATCGTGCCAGAGGGCATGCCGACTTTGGCGATCGGGCTGTCGGAGACATCAGCACGCAGTTCCTGCTCGACGATTTCGCGCGCGATCACATCTTGTGGATAAAGCGCCATCAGGCGGCGGACAACATTCTCAAGCTCGCGGACATTGCCCGGCCAGGCATAGGACTTCATCACTTCGAGCGCTTCGTGGTCGAAACGCTTCGAATCGAGACCTTCCTTTTCGCCCTGCTGGATGAAATGGCGGACGAGATCCGGAATGTCCTCGGCGCGGTCGCGCAGCGGCGGCAGGCGCAACGGCACGACGTTCAGGCGGTAATAGAGATCTTCGCGGAAGAGGCCCTGGTTGATCGACTGCTTCAGGTCCTTGTTGGTCGCAGCCACGATCCGCACGTCGGTACGGATCGGGGTACGGCCACCGACAGTGGTGTATTCGCCCTGCTGGAGGACACGGAGCAGACGGGTCTGAGCATCCATCGGCATGTCGCCGATTTCATCGAGGAAGAGTGTGCCGCCCTCGGCCTGCTCGAAGCGGCCGGTCGACCGGGTCTGGGCGCCGGTAAAGGCTCCCTTTTCGTGGCCGAAGAGTTCGGATTCGATCAGGTCTCGCGGGATGGCGGCCATGTTGATGGCGACGAAGGGACCGTTACGGCGCTTGCCGTAATCGTGCAGCGCCTTGGCGACCAATTCCTTACCAGTGCCCGATTCGCCGGTGATCATCAGCGTCAGGTCCGTCTGCATCAGGCGGGCGAGTACGCGGTAGATTTCCTGCATGGCGGCCGAGCGGCCGACGAGCGGCATGCCGTCCTGCATGTCGTCGTCGAGACGCGCCGGGCGCTTCTTCGGCTCCGACAGCGCGCGGCCGATGATCGCGATCAGCTCGGTGAGATCGAAGGGCTTGGGCAGGTAGTCATAGGCGCCCTTCTCGGAGGCCTTGATGGCGGTCATGAAGGTGTTCTGGGCGCTCATGACCAGAACTGGCAGGTCCGGCCGCGCCTTCTTGATGCGCGGCAACAGGTCGAAGGCATTCTCGTCCGGCATGATCACGTCAGTGACGACGAGATCCCCCTCGCCCGCCGATATCCAGCGCCACAGCGTGGCTGCGTTCGAAGTGATCCTGACGTCGTAACCCGCGCGGCTCAAGGCCTGGTTCAGCACCGTGCGGATCGCAGCATCGTCATCTGCAACAAGGATCGTGGCCGTCATCAGTTCGTTCCCGTGGATTTGGCAAGGGGCGCATCGTCGAGCGCCGTCTCTTTCGACATGGGCATGAGAACCCGGAAGGTGGTGCGGCTCGCCTGGCTGTCGCATTCAACAATGCCGCCGTGACCGCCGATGATCTTGGCTACCAGGGCGAGGCCGAGGCCCGAACCGTTCGTCTTCGTCGTGATGAAGGGATCGAAGAGATGCGGCAGCAGGTCGGACGGCACGCCCGGTCCATTGTCATGTACGCAGAATTCGAGTGGCAGAGAGATCTTCTCGCGCGAGCCGGCGACCGACAGGCGAATGCCCGGGCGATAGGCGGTCGTGAGCTGGATCTCGCCATCGGAACGCTCGCCGATCGCTTCCGCCGCGTTCTTGACCAGATTGAGAAAGACCTGAACGAGTTGGTCTCGGTTGGCGAAGACAGGCGGAAGTGAGGGGTCGTAGCTTTCGGTGATGCGGATGTTACGAGCAAAGCCCGCCTTGGCAACCGCCTTCACCTGGTCGAGCACGGAATGGATGTTGATCGACTGCCGGTCGACCGGGCGCTCGTCAGAGAAGACCTCCATGCGATCAACGAGCGACACGATGCGGTCGGTTTCGTCGCAGATCAGGCGGGTGAGAGCCCGGTCTTCGTCGGTGACCGCCGTCTCCAGCAACTGGGCAGCTCCACGAATGCCTGAGAGCGGATTCTTGATTTCATGGGCCAGCATCGAGGCGAGACCCGTCACGGAGCGGGCGGCAGCACGGTGCGTCAATTGGCGGTCGATCTTGTCGGCCATAGAGCGCTCCTGGAAGACCACCACCACATTGCCTGGCTGGCTCAGCACCGGCGCGACGTAGAGGTCGACGAGTTTCTCCTGGCCGAGACGCGGGGACGACAGGTCGACGCGGTATTCGTTGACCGGCGCACGGCGTTCACGCACCTGTTCGATCAGCGACAGCAGCGGACTGCCGAAGGGAATGAAGGTCGAGATGCGGTAGCGCGCCAAATGGGAAGCACTCGCGCCGAAGAAGGCTTCCGCCTCCCAATTGGCGAATGCGATATGGCCGTTTGCGTCGACCATGACCACCGGGTTCTGGATGGCGTTCAGCACGGCCATGGCAAGGCCATTGGTGCCCGCGTTGTCGTTCGCCGTCATGCGGCCTCCTGTCTGGCGCTGGCGCCGGCAACGCTCAAGAGCGCAAGCTCCAGAGCCTCGGCGACGAACCCGGCGTCCTTCGATGTCATGATTGCGGCCTTGGTTTCGCCCGCGAGATCTCTCGCATGGCGGTCAAGATACCAGCCGAGATGCTTGCGGGCGTGGCGGACGCCGACCTCGGAACCGTAGTGATCCAACATCATGCGGTAATGCTCAACGACGAGGCCGGGCAACTCAGATGCCTGCGGGCCGGCATGACCAGCCAGGATGCCAGCATGCCATGGCCGGCCCTGGCAGGAGCGCCCAACCATGACCGCATCGGCGCCGGAGCGACGCAGGATCTCCTGGGCATCCTCGACTGTCTCGACGTCACCATTGGCGATCAGCGGAATGCGGATGGCATCGCGAACAGCCGCGATGGCGCCCCAATCGGCGCGGCCTTCGTAAAACTGCATGCGGGTGCGGCCATGGACAGTGATCAATTGCACACCGGCGGCTTCCGCACGGGCCGCAATGTCAGGCGCGTTGATCGAGTTTTCGTCCCAGCCGAGCCGCATCTTGACGGTGACCGGGATCTTGACTGCTTTCACCGTCGCTTCGATCAACGACAAGGCGTGATCCGGTTCCCGCATCAATGCGGAGCCTGCATAACCACCGATCACCTTCTTGGCCGGGCAGCCCATGTTGATATCGATGATGTCGGCGCCGTTCGCCTCTGCAATGACAGCAGCCTCGGCCAGCCATTTTGCCTCGCGACCGGCAAGCTGGACCATGTGAGGCGTCAGCCCCGCCCCCTTGAGGCGCGACCAGCTTTCCGCTGCATTGAAGACGAGTTCGCGGCTTGCCACCATCTCGGTCACGACAAGCCCGGCACCAAAGCGAAAGGCCAGCTGTCGGAACGGAAGGTCGGTCACTCCGGACATCGGCGCAAGCACAAGCCGGTTCCGGACGGGAACCTTGCCGATGCTGAAGGGCGTGTCCAACGCGACGGAAATCAAATGATTATCTTTCAGGCAAAGAACGCATTTGCATTATTTTTAGACAGTCAGCTCTGGCTTGCCAAGAGGCAAAGCTCACGCATCGACAAAAAATCGTGCAAATGCTGGAAAAGCTGATGCCGAGCCGATAGAGCACGGTTGCGAAGAAAATGTGTCATGGACCAGGCGAGGCGATGGAGCAAGGGCGTAGCGGAACAATCGGGGTCGTGGTGGTTGCCGCAGGACGCGGCGAACGCGCCGGCGCCTCGGTCGAAGGACCCAAACAATATCGGCGGATCGGTGGCAAGCCGGTCATCTGGCACACGCTCAAGATCTTCCTCGACTGGCCCAGAAGTGGTCCAATCGCCGTGGTGATCCATCCCGACGATCGGGCGCTGCTCGAAGCGGCCGTCGCCGACCTGCCCGGACGAGAGGACCTGATTATCGTTACCGGTGGCGCCACGCGACAGGCTTCGGTGCTGAATGGCCTGCGAGCCCTGCAGGAGCATGGCGTCGAGCATGTGATGATCCAGGACGGCGTCCGGCCCTTCGTCAATGCTGCACTTCTGGAGCGGATCGCCCGTGAACTCGCTGGTGGCAAGAGGGCCGTACTGCCGGCCCTGCCCGTTTCGGACACGATCAAGCGCGCCGACACCTCAGGTGTCGTTGCAGCAACCGTTCCGCGCAAGGATCTTTTCGCCGCGCAGACACCACAGAGCTTTCACTATGCGACCATCCTTGCTGCCCACGAACGGGCAGCCGAGGCGCAGGCCGTGGATTTCACCGACGACGCCTCGATCGCGGAATGGGCAGGCATTCCGGTTCATCTCGTCGAAGGCTCGATCGACAATGTCAAACTCACCGTGCAAAGGGATATCGCCATGGCCGACGAGAAACTGAAGGGCGACACCCTGCCCGATGTTCGCACCGGAAACGGCTATGACGTGCATCAGCTTGAAGCCGGTGACGGCGTTACCCTTTGCGGCATCTTCATTCCGCACGACCAGAAGCTCAAAGGACACTCGGACGCCGATGTCGCGCTGCATGCGCTGACAGACGCGCTGCTCGCGACCTGTGGCGCCGGTGATATCGGCGACCACTTCCCGCCGTCGGACATGCAGTGGAAAGGTGCGCCGTCGCGCATCTTCCTGGAGCATGCCGCCAGAATCGTGCGTGAGGCCGGCGGCACGATTATGAATGCAGATATTTCGCTTATTGCCGAAGCGCCTAAGATTGGACCCCATCGCCAGGCCATGCGGGAAAAGCTCTCGGAAATTCTCGGCATCTCGCTTGATCGCTGCTCGGTGAAGGCGACGACCAACGAGACGATCGGCTTTGTCGGCCGGCGCGAGGGGATCGCGGCGATTGCCACGGCAACCGTCGTGTTCCGCGGTGCAGAGTGATGGGGCTCTATCCCGACGACATCGAGGCGCAGGCCTCCGCAATCATTACCACCTACCGCGACCGGGGCTGGTTGATCGCGACAGCTGAGTCCTGCACTGGCGGATTGATTGCCGGTGCGCTGACGGAGATCGCCGGTTCGTCCGCCGTCGTCGACCGCGGTTTCGTCACCTATACGAACCAGGCAAAAATGGATCTGATCGGCGTTTCGGCGGCGACATTGGACGCCTTTGGTGCGGTGTCGAAGGAGACGGCGCTGCAGATGGCGCATGGGGCGCTGATGCGTTCCGGTGCCGAGGTTGCTGTGGCGGTCACCGGCATTGCCGGACCGGGTGGCGGCTCGGCGGAGAAGCCGGTTGGCCTCGTGCATCTCGCCTTGAAGACCCGCTCAGGTCTCGTCGATCACCGTGAGATGCGTTACGGCGAGATCGGCCGGGATCAGGTGCGGCTTGCGACCGTGCGGACGGCACTTGAAATGCTCGCCGCCGCCGCTCAGACGCCTGCGTAGATCTTGTCGGCACGCGCCTCGAAGGCTTCCGAGAACATGCGGAAGGCACGGTCGAACATCGAGCCCATGAGTGCGCCGAGAATGCGGTTCTTGAACTCGTAGTCGATGTAGAAATGCACGGAGCAGCCGCCATCCGCCGTTTCTTCGAAGCGCCAGCGATTGTCGAGATACTTGAACGGACCCTCGATATATTTGACATCGATGGTGCGCTCGGCGGGGGTCAGCAGGACCTGCGTCGTGAAGGTCTCCCGGATCGCCTTGTATCCCACCGTCATGTCAGCCAGCAGCAATTCCTTGCCATCACGTTCGCGGCGCGAGCGAATGGTCAGCGCTTCGCAGAGCGGCAGAAATTCCGGATAGCGCTCGATCTCGGCGACGAGAGCATACATGCGGTCGGGCGAGTGCTTGACGGGGCGGCGGGTTTCGAACTGAGGCATATCAGGGACTTAATGAGGAAGCCCCGCGAGATCAAGCAGGTGCGCCATTTCGCCGTGGGATTTGAGGGTTATCACGGGTACGGACGCGCCGTGACGATCGATTTCCTGGATAATGCGTGGGGCGAAGCGGCGTTCGAAGTTCCAGATATAGGAGAGGAATTCGCGGTCGGGCCATTGCTCGACGCAGCCGTCGGCCATGTCCGGACGATGGCGTCCGACGTATTGGCTTGCTCTCTTGTACACACCAAGAAGGCAGCGCCACCGCGGCAACCGCACCCAGATGACCAGATCGGTGCGCGGCAGGCGGATGTCGAAACTGGAAGGATTGGTACCGTCGAGAAGCCATCTGTCCGCTTTGGCGATCTCAGAGAGTATCTCCCTTTGCTCGGCCCTGGGGCGCTCGACCCATTTCGGAAGCCAGAAAACTTCGCGATCCATAGAGTGATTGGGGAGATCCAGCGCGGCGGCGAGCTTGCGAGACAAGGTGGACTTGCCACCGCCGGAGCAGCCGATCACCATGATGCGGCGGGCTTCGCACAGGAGTTTCGCGGCTTCTTCAGCTATCGCAAGATTACGCACTCGATTCGTCCCGCTTCTGTTCAGTGTGCCAAGCTTTGACTTTTTAGTGGGACGCGAGCAACATCCGGATACAGGAGACAGATGTATGGCCAAGCTCAGCATTCGGTTGCCCGACAAGATGAAGCAGTTCGTCGACGATCAGACCCAGGAGGGTCAGTTCGCGAACGAGGAGGCCTATATCCAGGAGCTTATCAGCCAGGACCAAGAGCGCCAGAGAGAGGTTGCCCGCATCCAGGCAATTGTCGATGAGGGGATCGCCAGCGGCGAGAGCGCTGAAAGCATGCAGGAGATTCTCCACTCCCTGAAGGAAAAGCGGAGCAGATCTGCTTGAGCTACCGGCTCACCCGTCGAGCAGCGGAGGATATCCGCAAGATCTATCGACACGGTGTTGAGACGTTCGGCGAGGCGCAGGCGGAAGCCTACCACATCCATCTCGAACGCGTTTTTACTCTGCTTGCCGAGAACCCTCGCATGGCGCGCGAACGTGTAGAAATCACGCCGCCTGTGCGCGTTCATCCCACGGGATCACATCTGGTGATCTACAGCATCAAGCCCAGCGGTGACGTGCTCATCATAGCAGTCCCGAACGCTCGCGAGGATTGGCCGGGCAATCTCGGCTAATCGGTCAGGCCTTAGCGAGCAGCTTTTCCCGCGCCGCCTTCAACCGCGCAAAGTCATCGCCGGCATGGTGCGACGAGCGGGTCAGCGGGCTTGAGGACACCATCAGGAAGCCTTTGGTATAGGCGATGTCCTCGTAGGATTTGAACTCTTCCGGCGTGACGAAGCGCTCGACCTTGTGGTGCTTGCGGGTCGGCTGGAGATACTGGCCAATCGTCAGGAAATCGACGTCGGCGGAACGCAGGTCGTCCATCAACTGCAGGACTTCGTTGCGCTCTTCACCAAGGCCGACCATGATGCCCGACTTGGTGAACATGGTCGGGTCGAGTTCCTTCACCCGCTGCAGAAGACGGACGGAGTGGAAGTAGCGCGCGCCAGGACGGACCGTCAGATAGTTGCCGGGAACGGTTTCCATATTGTGGTTGAAGACGTCGGGCTTGGCAGCCACGACGCGCTCCAGCGCACCGGGCTTCTTCAGGAAGTCCGGCGTGAGGATTTCGATCGTCGTCTCAGGCGAGGCCTCGCGGATCGCCCAGATCACCTTCTCGAAATGCTCGGCGCCACCGTCGGCGAGGTCGTCGCGGTCAACGGACGTGATGACGACGTGGGAGAGGCCCATCTGGCGGACCGCCTTGGCGACGTTTGCAGGCTCTTCCTTGTCGAGCGCATTGGGCTTGCCGGTCGCGACATTGCAGAAGGCGCAGGCGCGGGTACAGATCTCGCCCATGATCATGAAGGTCGCGTGCTTCTTGTCCCAGCACTCGCCGATGTTCGGGCAGCCCGCCTCTTCGCAGACCGTCACCAGCTTGTGGGAGCGAACCAGTTCGCGGGTCTCGTGATACCCCTTGGATGTGGGTGCCTTGACGCGGATCCATTCCGGCTTGCGCAGCACTTCGGTGTCGGGCTTGTGGGCTTTTTCCGGATGGCGGGCACGCTTTTCTTCTGCGGGCGCTAACGGCGGCGCAGTCGGAAGATTGGTCCTGTCGAGAATGGTGACCATGGTCAAAACCCTGTCCCGCCGCTGGCGCGGCCTAATTGATGTTTATCGCCGAACGAGCTTGGCAATGAAGAGAAGAAGGCTCGCGCCAACGAAACTGGTGATCAGATAGCCGAGCGTATCACCCTCGACGAAGATACCGAGGCGCCGGAAGATGGCTGCCGCGACGGCTGCACCCACAATCCCGATGACAATGTTCATGAACACGCCAAAGCGCATATCCATGAGCTTTCCAGCCAACCAGCCGGCAATACCGCCGACGATGATCGTCATGAACCAGCCAATCTCGAAACCCATTAAACACTCCTTCGGGTAGGACTCCCGCCGCCTATATAGGCGGCAAGAGCTCATCTCACAACCGGATGTCAGGCGTTCAAGACACGGCCATAGGCGTCCAGCACGCTTTCCTTCATCATTTCCGACAGGGTCGGATGCGGGAAGATCGTGTGCATCAGCTCTTCTTCCGTCGTCTCCAGGTTCATCGCGACGACAAAGCCCTGGATGAGCTCTGTCACTTCCGCACCGACCATATGGGCGCCGATCAGTTCGCCGGTCTTCTTGTCGAAGATCGTCTTGATCATGCCCTGGTCTTCGCCAAGCGCGATCGCCTTGCCGTTGGCGGCGAAGGAGTAGCGGCCGACGCGAATGTCGCGGCCCTGTTCTTTCGCCTTGGCTTCCGTCAGACCGACAGAGGCGACCTGCGGGTTGCAATAGGTGCAGCCCGGGATCTTGGCCTTGTCCATCGGATGCACGCCCGGAACACCGGCGATCTTCTCGATGCAGATGACGCCCTCATGCTCAGCCTTGTGGGCCAGCATTGGCGGGCCGGCGACATCGCCGATCGCATAGAGGCCCGGCACATTGGTCTTGCCGTAGCCGTCGATGACGATGCAGCCGCGATCGGTCTTGACGCCGAGCGTTTCGAGGCCGAGGTTCTCGATATTGCCCTGGACGCCAACGGCGGAGATCAGGCGGTCAGCCGTGATCGTCTGGACCTTGCCATCCTTGGTCTCGATATGGGCGGTGATGGAGTTTGCACCCTTTTCGACCTTCGACACCTTGGCTTCGGTGATGATCTTGATGCCGCGCTTTTCCAGCTGCTTGCGGGCGAAGGTGGAGATTTCCACGTCTTCGACCGGCATGATGTTGGCCATCAGCTCGACAACAGTCACGTCGACGCCCATTGAGCGATAGAAGGAGGCGAATTCGATGCCGATGGCGCCCGACCCCATCACGACCAGCGACTTCGGCATGAAATCAGGTTTCATCGCTTCGAAATAGGTCCAGATCAGCTTGCCATCCGGCTCGATGCCGGGCAGTGCGCGCGGACGGGCGCCGGTGGCCACAATGATGTGCTTGGCGGTATAGGTGCCCTCGCCCAGCACGCCCTTCGGAACCGGGTTCTGCGGCTCGACAACGGGCTTGGTCATCTTGCCGACGACTACTTCGCCGGGCTTCGAAAGCTTGGCCTCGCCCCAGATGACGTCGATCTTGTTCTTCTTCATCAGGAAGCCGATGCCGCCATTGAGGCGGGCAGACACGCCACGCGAACGGGCGACGACTTCCTTGACGTCGGCGGTCATCGTGCCATTCAGCGTCAGGCCGTAAGCCTTGGCGTGGTTGGCGTGATCGAGGATCTCGGCTGAGCGCAGCAGCGCCTTGGTCGGGATGCAGCCCCAGTTCAGGCAGATGCCGCCCAGGTGCTCGCGTTCGACGATCGCGGTCTTCAGGCCGAGCTGGGCCGCACGGATGGCGGTGACGTAACCGCCGGGGCCGGAGCCGATGATGATGACGTCGTAAGCATTCGACATGGGCGCTTCCACTCCTCGGTTTCTTGCGAGCCCCCGCTCAAGCGGAGGCCCGGTTCGGGACTGGAAGCGAGAACCTCAGACTGCAGGCTTCTCGGCTTCCGGTTCGTGATGAACCAGCATCCCGTAGATTTCATCCTTGAGCTGCATCCGCTTCTTGCGCATTTCCACGATGTGGAAGTCGTCTGCAGGCTCGACATCGGTTTCGGCGCGGTGGATGGCCCGGTTCACCTCATGATAGGCTTCGAACAATCTCGCAAAGTGACCATCCGTTTCCTTCAGATGACGCATCAGCGCGACGTGTTCCGGGAATTCCACTGCCAGTTCGTGCGGTGTGTTCGACATGATCCCATCTCCTCTTGCGGGTTGATGGGCTCAGGTTAGACGCAGCGCACAAGACCTCCTTGATTTTGATCAACGCGCCCTGCCAGAGGATGCAGGATGCGGTCTTTCTTCAAAGTCCAAGCATCATGCGGACGACAGGCTCAAGACCGCGACCGATCGCACGGGTGTTTTCCGCATCGAGATGGATGCCGTCGAGCGGCGTGGTCTCTGCGACCGATCCCGCGTCGAAGAAGGCGCATCCCGATTCGTCTGCCGCATCGCGGTACATGCTGGCAAGCATGGCGCCTTCTTCCACCGAGTGGTTGAACATGGCGCCGAACACCGAATTGGCCGTCTCACGGATCGCGGGCGGTGCGACGATCAGGATCTCGGGCTCCTCGAACTCGAAACCCCAGTCATGCTTCTGGACGAGCTTGACCAGCCGCTTGACGCCGCTGGTCGCGCCGATCGCCGTTCCCTGGATCCCGCGCTTGAGGTCATTGGTCCCCAGCATGATGATCACGAGATCAATCGGCTTGTGTGTCGCCAGGATCGTCGGCAGCAGCTTCACGCCGTTGCGCTCGCAGTCACCCAGATGGTCGTCATAGGCGGTGGTGCGGCCGTTCAGGCCTTCGGCAATCACCCTGACCCCATGGCCGAGTGCCTTCTGCAAGACGCTCGTCCAGCGGTCCTCGTGGACATGCCGACCCAAGTTTACCGGGTCGTATCCCCATGTCAGGCTGTCGCCGTAGGCGAGAACGGTCTTCATGGCACCGCTCCCCGGATCAGACCAGCATGCCCATCGGATTTTCGATGTAGCGCTTGAAGGCACCGAGCAGTTCGGCACCGAGCGCGCCATCGACGCAGCGATGGTCGGTCGAGAGCGTCACGGTCATAACGTTCGCTACCTTCATCTCGCCCTTCTTGACCACAACCCGCTCTTCGCCGGCGCCGACCGCGAGGATCGTTGCATGCGGCGGGTTAACCACGGCAGAGAAGCTCTTCACGCCCATCATGCCCATGTTGGACACGGCAGTCGTGCCGCCCTGGTATTCTTCGGGCTTCAACTTGCGGTCCTTGGCGCGCTTGCCGAGGTCCTTCATCTCGTTGGAGATGGTGGACAGGCTCTTTTCCTCGGCCTTGCGGATGATCGGGGTGATCAGGCCGCCGGGGATCGAGACCGCCACACCGACATCAGCATGCTTGTGCTTGACCATGTTGGTGTCGGTCCAGGAGACGTTGGCATCCGGCACGTCACGCAGAGCGAGGGCCAGGGCCTTGATCACCATGTCGTTGACCGAGAGCTTGTAGGCCGGCTTGCCGTCCTTTTCGGGGGCAGCGGCATTCAGCTGGGCACGAAGCGCCATCAGGGCATCCAGTTCGCAATCCACGGAGACGTAGAAATGCGGAATGGTCTGCTTGGATTCCTGCAGGCGCTTGGCGATCGTCTTGCGCATGCCGTCATGCGGCACGAGCTCGTAGGAGCCTTCGGCGAAGTTCTTGAGAACGGCTTCTTCCGACGCACCCTTGGCGAGAACCGGTGCAGGAGCTGCGCTCGATGCAGCTGCTGATGGAGCCGGTGCAGCCTTTGCACCACCGGTGCTGACGGCCTTTTCGACGTCGCTCTTGACGACGCGGCCCTTCGGACCGGAGCCCGACACAGCTTTCAGGTCGAGACCGGCTTCCTTGGCAAGGCGACGAGCGAGCGGCGAGGCAAAGACCCGCTCCCCGCTCGACGCTGCCGGAGCAGCCGACGCTGCTGCAGGGGCCGGCGCTGCAGCTGGTGCCGCGGCAGGCGCAGGTGCTGCTTCTGCCTTGGGCGCCGGTGCAGCCTCGGCCTTCGGTGCAGACGATCCGCCACCTGCGGCGGCGGCAGCCACGTCCTCGCCTTCCTCGGCGAGGATCGCGATCAGTGCGTTGACCTTCACGGCTTCGGTGCCGGCGGGAACGACGATCTTTGCGATGATGCCCTCATCGACGGCTTCCACTTCCATGGTTGCCTTGTCGGTCTCGATCTCGGCGATCACGTCGCCGGACTTGACCTTGTCGCCTTCCTTGACCAGCCACTTGGCCAGATTGCCCTCTTCCATCGTCGGAGACAGGGCCGGCATGGTGATATTGATCGGCATGACCTTGCCCCCTTACTTGTAGCAGACGGTTTTGACGGCCTGAACGACTTCGGCAACGCTCGGCAGTGCCAGCTTTTCAAGATTGGCCGCATACGGCATCGGCACATCCTTGCCGGCGATCGTCAGGATCGGCGCATCCAGATAGTCGAAGGCCTGCTGCATGACGCGGGTCGCAATTTCGGTGCCGACGGAGGACTGCGGATAGCCTTCCTCGACGGTGACAAGGCGGCCGGTCTTCTTGACGGATTCGATGACGGTCGGCAGATCCATCGGACGGATGGTTCTGAGGTCGATCAGTTCGACGTCGATGCCTTCCTTCGCCAGTTCCTCGACGGCCTTGACCGAATAGGTCATGCCGATACCGAAGGAAACGATGGTCGCGTCCTTGCCGGTCTTGTGGATACGCGCCTTGCCGATCGGCAGGACAAAGTCATCCATCTTCGGCACTTCGAAGGAGTGACCGTAGAGGATTTCGTTTTCCAGGAAGATGACCGGGTTCGGATCGCGGATGGCAGCCTTCAGCAGGCCCTTGGCGTCGGCTGCCGTGTAGGGCATCACGACCTTCAGGCCCGGGATCTGGCTGTACCAGGCGGCATAGTCCTGGCTGTGCTGGGCGCCAACGCGGGCAGCTGCACCGTTCGGGCCACGGAAGACGATCGGCGCACCCATCTGGCCGCCGGACATGTAGAGCGTCTTGGCAGCCGAGTTGATGATGTGGTCGATCGCCTGCATGGCGAAGTTGAAGGTCATGAATTCGACGATCGGCTTCAGGCCGGCCATTGCAGCACCAACGCCGAGGCCGGCAAAGCCATGCTCGGTGATCGGGGTATCGACGACACGCTTGGCGCCGAATTCCTGCAGAAGCCCCTGCGTAATCTTGTAGGCGCCCTGATATTCGGCGACTTCTTCACCCATGATGAAGACGTCAGGATTGGCGCGCATTTCCTCGGCCATGGCTTCGCGCAGCGCTTCACGCACCGTCATCGTCACCATTTCGGTGCCGGCCGGAACGTCCGGATCGCTAGCCACTTCCACCTTCGGAGCGGCCGGAACGGCAGCAGCAGCGGGCGCTGCAGCCGCTGGTGCGGATACCGGCTCGGCGGCAGCAGGCGCTGCCTTCGGAGCGGGGGCAGCATCAGCGCTTTCACCATCCTGCAGGAGAACGGCGATCGGCGTATTGACCTTGACGTTTTCGGTGCCGGCGGCGATCAGCAGCTTGCCGAGCACGCCTTCATCGACGGCTTCCACTTCCATGGTCGCCTTGTCGGTCTCGATCTCGGCGATCACGTCGCCAGACTTTACGGTGTCGCCTTCCTGCTTGATCCACTTGGAAAGCGTGCCTTCTTCCATTGTCGGAGAAAGGGCGGGCATCAAAATTTCGATCGGCATGGGTTCCCTCCCCGATTACAGAAGAATGTCGGTGTAGAGCTCGGAAACATCCGGCTCCGGATCGGCCTGGGCGAAATCGGCACTGTCCGCGACAATGTCACGCACATCCTTGTCGATCGCCTTGAGCTGGTCTTCTGAGGCCCAGCCATTCTCGAGGAGACGGGCCTTGACCTGTTCGATCGGATCCTGCTCCGACCGCATCTTCTGCACTTCTTCCTTGGAGCGATACTTCGCCGGGTCGGACATAGAGTGGCCGCGATAGCGATAGGTCAGCATTTCAAGAATGATCGGACCCTTGCCGGAACGGCAATGCTCGAGCGCCTCATCGGCGGCTGCCTTCACCGCGCGCACATCCATGCCGTCGACCTGGACGCCGGGGATGCCGAAGCCGGAGCCACGCAGGGAGTAGTTGGACTGGGCCGTGGCGCGGGCCGTCGAGGTGCCCATGGCGTAACGGTTGTTCTCAACGATGTAGATGATCGGCAGCTGCCAAAGAGCAGCCATGTTGAAGCTCTCGTAGACCTGGCCCTGGTTGGCCGCGCCGTCGCCGAAATAGGCGACAGAGACATTGTCGTTGCCGCGATACTTGTTGGCGAAGGCGAGGCCGGTTCCGAGCGAAACCTGCGCGCCGACGATGCCGTGGCCACCATAGAAATGCTTCTCTTTCGAGAACATGTGCATGGAGCCGCCCTTGCCCTTCGACAGGCCGCTGCGGCGACCCGTGAGCTCGGCCATGACGCCGCGAGCGCTCAAGCCCGCTGCGAGCATATGTCCGTGGTCGCGATAGGCGGTGATGACCTGATCACCCTCTTTCTGCGCCATCTGCATGCCGACGACCACAGCTTCCTGGCCGATATACAGGTGACAGAAGCCCCCGATGAAGCCCATGCCGTAAAGCTGGCCGGCCTTCTCTTCGAAACGGCGGATCAGAAGCATTTCACGGTATGCGTGAAGCTCTTCATCTGCTCCGAATTCGGGTGCGTTTTTTCCGGTGAATTCCTTGCCGGCCGACTTGGCGGAAGACTTCCGACCGTTCGCAGCTGCTGGCTTGCGAGGCGCCATGCATCCCTCCCATGGGTTATTATGGTCCAAAGTTGGACACAGAATAGGGAAGAAAAACGGCGGCGGCAATGCCATAAATGCATGGCTAACATTCGCCGCAAGCAACTGTAATGACTAAAAAATTTACGATTAACCGAATTTCGGTTAATCAGAAATAGGTGTTGAAGATGACGATTTCATCCGGACGCGACATGTTGAGCTGATAGCGCGCCTTTTCGTCGATGATATCCTCGTCGAGGGAACCATCACTCAACAGGCCAACCTCCTTCTCCAGGACGCTGCGCTGCGTAACAAGCTTGTCGAGTTCAGCACTCCGCTCAAGACGGACGCGCTCGAATTGCTGACCAGCTTTCAACCCATAGTCACCATGGACAGAGTGATATCCGAAATAAGACAGGAAAGCGACTGTGACAGCAGGAAGGATGAGGCGGCCGTATTTTTTCTTTTTGTGATGTCTGGTCCACATGCCGACAAATGCCCTGAAACGCGAAACTGGCGCTCAGGCTAGCGAGCATGTCTTAACCGATCGTTGACCGTGTTCGCAGTGCAAAAGAAAAAGCCCGCGCCGGCAAGCGACGCGGGCCTACATACGGTATCGGATACGCTCAGCCGCGCAGGATGGAAGACCCTGCGTAACGCGCCTGCGGGCCCAGCTCTTCCTCGATGCGGATCAGCTGGTTGTACTTCGCGGTGCGGTCGGAGCGGGCAAGTGAGCCAGTCTTGATCTGACCGCAGTTGGTGGCAACTGCGAGATCGGCGATCGTCGAATCCTCGGTTTCGCCCGAACGGTGCGACATCACGGCTGTGTACGCAGCGCGGTGGGCCGTCGAGACGGCATCGAGGGTTTCGGAAAGCGAGCCGATCTGGTTGACCTTGACCAGGATGGAGTTGGCAACGCCCATCTTGATACCGTCGCGCAGGCGGGCCGAGTTGGTGACGAAAAGATCGTCACCTACGAGCTGGACCTTCTTGCCGATCTTGTCGGTCAGCGCCTTCCAGCCATCCCAGTCGTCTTCTGCCATGCCGTCTTCGATCGAGAAGATCGGGTACTTGGCAGCCAGCTCAGCGAGGTATTCGGCCATGGCTTCCGGCTCGAGCGTGCGGCCTTCGCCTTCGAGAACGTACTTGCCGTCCTTGAAGAATTCGGTCGAGGCGCAATCGAGCGCGATGTGCATGTCTTCGCCCGGACGATAGCCAGCCTTTTCGATCGACTTCATGATGAAGTCGAGGGCGGCCGGAGCGGATGCGAGACCGGGGGCAAAGCCGCCTTCATCACCGACATTCGTATTGTGGCCGTCGGCTGCGAGCTGCTTCTTGAGCGTGTGGAAGACTTCCGAGCCCATGCGAACGGCGTCGCGGATGGTATCGGCGCCAACCGGCACGATCATGAATTCCTGGAAGTCGATCGGGTTGTCGGCATGGGCGCCACCGTTGATGATGTTCATCATCGGAACCGGCAGGACATGGGCGTTCGGGCCACCGACGTAACGGTAAAGCGGCAGGCCGGAGGACTGGGCCGCAGCCTTGGCGACGGCGAGGGACACGCCGAGGATGGCGTTGGCACCGAGGCGCGCCTTGTTCGGCGTACCATCGAGCTGGATCATCAGGTTGTCGATCTGGATCTGGTTTTCGGCATCGTGGCCGCCGATCGCATCGTAGATCTCGCCGTTGACGGCTTCGACTGCCTTTTCAACGCCCTTGCCGAGATAACGCGAACCACCATCGCGCAGTTCGACGGCTTCATGCGCACCGGTCGACGCGCCCGAGGGAACAGCCGCACGGCCCATGCTGCCGTCTTCGAGATAGACGTCGACCTCGACGGTCGGGTTGCCGCGGCTGTCGAGTATCTCGCGGCCGATGATGTCGGTAATGGCGGTCATGTTCGCTCCCTGTAGACGGAAATTGGACAAGGCTCTACGGCCGATCGCTGGGCGCAACGCCTCTGGATCTTCCTGTGAGTCACCCTGTCTTATCCGATGATCCGCAAAATACAATGACGGATCGGGAGGGTCGTGAACGAAATCTAATCGATTTAAACCGAACCCGCCGCCGACGAGACTGGTTCAACCGATTGAAGCGCTACGAGTGGCCGCTCAGGATGCCTTGGCGATCTCATCGAAGGCGATGAGTTTTTCCAAGAGCCGGCGCATGTCGGTGATCTTCACCATGTTCGGACCATCCGAAGGGGCATTGTCCGGATCCTGGTGAGTCTCGACGAAGAGACCGCCGACACCAACCGCCACCGCCGCGCGCGCAAGGGTTTCGACAAATTCGCGCTGTCCGCCCGACGATCCGCCCTGCCCGCCCGGCTGCTGCACCGAATGGGTCGCATCAAAGACGACAGGCGCGCCCATCGCGGCCATAATCGGCAGCGAGCGCATGTCGGAGACGAGCGTGTTGTAACCGAAGGAGGCGCCGCGCTCGCAAAGCAGCACGTTGGGATTGCCGCTCGCATTGAGCTTGTTCAGCACATTCTTCATGTCCCAGGGGGCGAGGAACTGGCCCTTCTTGACGTTGATCGCGCGACCGGTCTTGGCGGCGGCAACGAGCAGGTCCGTCTGGCGGCAGAGAAAGGCCGGGATCTGAAGAATGTCGACGGTCGGGGCGACAGCCGCACACTGTTCTTCCGTGTGGATGTCGGTGAGAACAGGAACGCCGAATTCCTTCTTGATGTCGGCGAAGACTTCCATTGCCGTTTCCAGGCCAATCCCGCGCTCGGCGGACAGCGAGGTACGGTTCGCCTTGTCGAAGGAGGACTTGTAGACGAGACCGAGGCCGAGTTCGCGGCAGAGCTCGACAAGCTGACCGGCGATCATGAAGGCGTGGTCGCGGCTTTCCATCTGGCAGGGGCCGGCGATCAGGGCAAAGCGGCCCTTCTGGGAGAAGACGGCCTTGGCCGAACCTTCGCCGACCACGACTTCCGAATTGGTGACAATGCTCATTTCAGCTCCTCGAAGGCGAAGGTGACACCCTGGCCCTTTGCCGGCGCAACGACGAGGCGCGCGCCCGTTTTCCGATAGTCGACGCCATTAGCAGCGAGGCAGCCTTCTGTCACGCCGAGATCGGCGACACCAATGACAACGGCCGCTCCCTGCAAGCCGCGCTCGGACATGGAAAGAGCTTGTCCGTATTGGGCAGAGAAGCCCTCCGGCGTCAGAACGTCGATCATCGCATTGGCCGATTGGATCGAAAGACCGAAGGAATGAGCCGCTACCTCTCGCTGGTCGAAGAGCGTTTCAAGGAGATACTGGAAATCGCTCGGGTTCTCCTCGACGAGAACGATCCGGGCAAGGCCAGTCGCTCCATTGTCATGGACAAGCAGTCCACCTCTGTCGGACGGCAGGGGATTGACCCGCTGACAGGCGAATCCAAAGAAATCCGGGGATCGCAGATCGGCTGCAAAGGCGAGCAGGAAGGCGCCTTGCGCAGCCCGCCCATCGGGAAAACGGAACTCCCGCGAGAAGCGCAGCAGCGCGCCACCGCTCAAGCCTTCCTCGACATAACGGGCATGATCGGCTTGGGCATCATCCGTTTTCACCACGACGGCAGAAAGCCCCTCCCCGCGACGGAAGCGAAAGGCATGGTCGCGGGACACAAACACGTTGCCTTGGCGCTGCGCCTCCAGGCAATCCTCGCGGCTGCCCACCGCCAGCGGCTCGAGATAGGTGTCGTCCTGGAAAAAGACGCAGGCATTCTCGGTCCCGAAGGGATGTCGAGCATCCGCCGCCACGGTGAAGCCGAGACGAGTCAGCCGGCTTCGGCAGGTTTCAAGGTCAACGACCGGGAGCACGAGGTGGTCGACAGCGCGTGGCGTGAAGGCAGTGTTCAACATCGGGGAAACCATTTTCTCTGATAGATCTAGGATTGGCCGGACCGGCCTGTAAGGGCTTCGATGGCCTGTCTGACGGCATCAATCTCCTGGCGGGTCTCGCGCAACTCCTTCAAGACCTGTTCGTCGATCTTGTGATGCAGGGCCAACACCTCGATCTCTGCCTTCAGATTGATCTCATAGTCCTTGGCAGCCATGAAGCGATCCCGTTCGGCCTGGCGATTCTGGCTCATCATGATGATCGGCGCCTGGATGGCGGCCACCATGGACAACAGAAGGTTGAGGAAGATGAAGGGATAGGGATCGAGTGGCCGGGCGGCGAGGAGGACCGTGTTCAAGATGACCCAGGCCACCAGGAACAGCATGAAGCCGATGATGAAGCCCCAGGACCCTCCGATCCTGGCAATGCCATCCGCGAGTCGCTGACCGAAGGTTGCTCCGGCAAGGAAATCCTCGCCTGCGTTGGTGGATACCGTCCGCCGCTGGCGGGCCTTCACCAGCACCTTCTTTTCGGCAGGAGTCAGTTCGTCCGTCGGCTTTCCGAGCAGGGATTTTTCCAGGTCTTTCAGCATGGGACGATCTCACCGGTCACCGATTTGCACTGCACCGCGGACCGATCTCGGCTTGTCTGCAAGGACGAGGCCCCCGCGAACACCGAAGCCGGCCTCAATGGGCCTATCGCATTTTCGCGTGCGATGTTCACGAAAATTTATCCACTTGCGGAACACAAATGGAACATATAGTGTCTGTTCTGGCTTTGTTTCATCTTGGGGGCACCACATATGCTGACGCGCAAGCAACAGGAACTGCTTCTCTTCATCCATGAGCGGATGAAGGAATCGGGTGTCCCGCCGTCCTTCGACGAGATGAAGGATGCGCTCGACCTCGCCTCCAAATCAGGCATTCATCGCCTGATCACCGCGCTTGAGGAGCGTGGCTTCATCCGCCGGCTTCCCAACCGTGCCCGCGCGCTGGAAGTCATCAAGCTGCCTGAGGCTTATACGCCCAGCCTGCAGCCTCGCCGGGGCTTCGCACCGAGCGTCATCGAGGGCAGTCTCGGCAAGACGCCACCGCCACCGGCATTGAGCAAGCCTGCCGTTGAGGACAGCCAGTCTTCCGTCTCGGTGCCGGTGATGGGCCGTATTGCAGCGGGTGTTCCCATCTCCGCGATCCAGAACAATACGCACGACATCACCGTTCCTGCCGAAATGATCGGTTCCGGCGAGCATTATGCGCTGGAGGTGAAGGGCGATTCGATGATCGAAGCCGGCATTCTCGACGGCGACACGGTGATCATCCGCAATGCCAACAATGCCAATCCGGGCGATATCATCGTGGCCCTGGTGGACGACGAGGAAGCGACGCTGAAGCGGTTCCGGCGCCGTGGTGCGTCGATCGCGCTGGAGGCAGCCAATCCGGCCTATGAGACCCGCATCTTTCCCCCGGACCGAGTCAAGATCCAGGGCAAGTTGGTCGGCCTCATCCGTCGCTATCACTGATTTCGGGCGCCCGCGTCCTCGATCTCAGTTCGCCACCCGAGCACGGTCGGCGCCTCATGCAGCTTAGCATTCGTGCCGCTACGCCAGTCATGGAGGCGGTGCGCCGTCCAGGGTCTTGCCGGGCCGCTGAAGGACGTCTTGAGCCGAATTCCCTCATCAATACTGCCAAGGCCGGAGACTTCCAGCGCACCGATGGCGCGCAGGCTCGTTTCGGAAATCAGCGCGGCACCCGAGCGGCAGGATGCCAGCCGCGTTCGTGCCGCCAAGACCACGATGTCAGCCCGATCGCAGGCCATGCCCAGAAGGTTCGGCCGCTCCAGGGTCAACAATAGGTGATTGCCCTTCAGTCGTGCGGCGCAGACCTGCTTGATGCAAACAAAGTGGCTGGTTTCGGCTTTTCGGATCAGGCTATCCAGGATCGTCGCGGCCGCCAGGCGCTGTGCTTCGGTCAGTTCCTGGCCGGATCGCCAGTCCGGCGTCGGTGGCAGGGGATCGACAGGGACCATCACCGGCGGCATCACCCTTTCCACCCCCAGCACCGGCCTCCACTGATCGAAAACAAAGGCCGATGGCCGCGTTCGGTTGCTGGCCAATGCGAGGTCCGGTGCTTGTCCTGTCCAGAACGTGACGAGGCGAGCGTCCTCGCTGATCACCAGATCGCCCACCGGCACCTTCGGGACCAGCAAGGCAGCCACCAGCGTCACCAGGATCAATGAGGTGCCAGCGTGACGCAACACCGTTCTCAGCAGAGTGAGCAGCAGGATACCGACGGTCGTTCCGATCAAGAACCAGTCGGGCAATCTTGGAAAGACATAGCCACCGCCCCAGCCGGCGACCGTGTGTGCGACAAGCAGCACCAGTTCGAGGCCCTGCCCCATGATCCAGAAGAAGGGGGCGTCCAGGCCGAAGGGCATCAGGAGCATCGCCACGAAGCCCGCCGGCATGACAACGAGGGAGATGAGCGGCATGGCGGCCAGATTGGCCTCAAGACTGTGGGTCGACAGGCGGTGAAAATGAGTGATGGCGAAGATGGCTGTTGCCAGCCCGCCGATCAGCGACGTCGCCAGCGTTCCGCCGATGAATTTCATGCCGATTCCGGCAATGCGCAGCCCCGCAGAGCGGGCGGTTGGCAGGATTGATCTTGGCCGCGCCCGCCAGCCGGCATAACCGGCAATCAGGGCGGCAGTCGCGGCAAAGGACATCTGAAAGCTCGGCCCCATGACGGCCGAAGGCTGAACGGCGAGGATGACAGTGGCAGCGATGGCCAGATTGCGGAGGCTGATGGCCGGCCGATCGAACAGGACGGCGACAAGCATGATTGCCGTCATCAGATAGGCACGAAGCGCCGACACCTGGTAGCCGGAGATCAGCACGTAGCCCGTGATGGCGATCAGCGCGCCGACGGCGGCAACCTTCTTCACGGGAAACCGCTGTGCCAGCGCCGGCGCCAGACTGAGCAGGCCGCGGAGGCCGACGAAGAAGATCCCGGCAGCCAGAGCCATGTTGAGCCCTGATATCGCGGAGATATGGGCAAGGCCCGACAGGCGCAGCGCCTCCGTGGCCTCCTGCGACATGGAGCGGCGCTCGCCGGTGATGATCTGTGCGGCAAAGGCACCGGGGTCTCCCGGCAAGGCGGTACGGATGCGCGTCGAAATCCGGTCCCGCAGCGAAAACAACGCCGAATCGAACCGTGTCAGCAGGCTCGCTTCCGCCTCTTCCAGGGTGGTTATCGCTGTCGGTGGTCCAAGAAAGAAGCCGACAGCGCCGATCCCGGCAAAGTAGCTCTGGAAGGCAAAATCGTTGAGCCCCGGCAAGGCCGGGCCGGATGGTGGCGAAAGCCTTGCCCTGCCTGTCATTCGGTCGCCGATCGCCACGGGTTCGTGGGTGCTGCGCGCCAAGAGCGCAACACGCTGCGGCGCACGCCTTATCGTCGGGTCGCTTGTCGCCGATACCCTCATTATGTAGCGCCATTCGCCGGAAGCGCCGGCCTCCCGCCGCTCGACGACCCCGGTTACTGTGGTCACCAGGGCCTGGTCGAGGATCACTGTTCCGACACGACGGGTTTCCCATTCGGCAAGGAGCATTCCGATGACGACGAGCATCGCACCGCAGAGAGCAAGATGAACCGGCGTACCAGATCGCAGTCCGAGCCCTGCCATTCCGAGGATCAGGAGAATCACGAGGGTACCCAGAACGACAGCTGGTGGAGGGCTCGATACGGTAAACCAGAGGGCCGATCCGGCTCCCAGACCGACGGGGACGAAATGGAAAATGTGTCCGTGGCGGACCTCCTCCTCCATGGAAGCAACGAGAGAACGACGAAAACGCGAGGCCGCCTGCCAATGTCGCGAGGCCGGCGCAGACGCGGTGGAGCGCAGACTTCTTGCGTTGCTGTGAGGCCACAGAACTGCTGGCGGAGACGACGGCGCATCCTCCGCTACCCTTGCCTGGCCCTGCTGTTCCGCAACTTCGACCATTCGGTCTGTCCGCCACGATCCACCCCACCCGGCGCAGGATAGGCCAATCTGTTCAAACAATCAAAACGTGCAAACCCAGGCAAATTTACCGTCTGTTCAGGCTTAAATCGATTAGAACCGATCGGTTCGATTGTTGCCGTTTTCGCGACGCACAATTTGCCCTTTGGATAGCTTGGCATTAACTTCGGTATCATATAGCTACATCGACACGCTTAACCGATGGCGGCTTTTTCAAGACGCCTTCCCGCCAATTCCGGAGGATAGCATGACGGACAAAAGCGCTTCTTTGAAACTCGGTGACAAGACGGTCGACCTGAGCGTCAAGGCCGGCACGATCGGCCCTGACGTCATCGACATCGCCGCCCTGTATAAGCATACGGGTACGTTCACCTACGATCCGGGCTTTACGTCCACCGCCTCCTGCGAATCCAAGATCACCTATATCGATGGCGACGAGGGCACGCTTCTGCACCGCGGCTATCCGATCGAACAGCTCGCGGAAAAGGGTGACTTCCTGGAAGTCTGCTATCTGCTGCTTTACGGTGAACTGCCGACCGCTGCGCAGAAGAAGGACTTCGACTACCGCGTCACGCACCACACCATGGTGCACGAGCAGATGAGCAAGTTCTTCTCCGGCTATCGCCGTGACGCCCATCCGATGGCGGTCATGGTCGGCACGGTCGGCGCGCTCTCGGCCTTCTATCACGACTCGACCGACATCACCGATCCGCATCAGCGCATGGTCGCCTCGCTGCGCATGATCGCGAAGATGCCGACGATCGCCGCGATGGCCTACAAGTACCATATCGGCCAGCCCTTCGTTTATCCGAAGAACGATCTGGACTACGCCTCGAATTTCCTGCGCATGTGCTTTGCCGTGCCGTGCGAAGAATACAAGGTGAACCCGGTTCTGGCCCGCGCCATGGATCGCATCTTCATCCTGCATGCCGATCACGAGCAGAACGCCTCGACCTCGACCGTGCGTCTCGCCGGTTCGTCGGGCGCCAACCCGTTCGCCTGCATCGCGGCTGGCATCGCCTGCCTCTGGGGCCCGGCTCACGGCGGCGCGAACGAAGCAGCCCTCAACATGCTGATGGAAATCGGCTCGGTTGATCGCATCCCGGAATATATCGCCAAGGCGAAGGACAAGAACGATCCGTTCCGTCTCATGGGCTTTGGCCATCGCGTGTACAAGAACTACGATCCGCGCGCCAAGATCATGCAGAAGACCATGTACGAGGTGCTTGAGGCGACCGGCCATGCCGACGATCCGCTGATGAAGGTGGCGCTTGAGCTTGAGAAGATTGCGCTCAGCGACCCCTACTTCATCGAGAAGAAACTGTACCCGAATGTCGACTTCTACTCGGGCATCACGCTGCGTGCGCTCGGCTTCCCGACGACGATGTTCACCGTTCTGTTCGCGCTGGCCCGCACCGTCGGCTGGATCGCCCAGTGGAACGAGATGATCGAGGACCCGCAGCAGCGCATTGGCCGTCCGCGCCAGCTCTACACCGGTGAGCCGATGCGCGACTACAAGCCGCTCTCGCAGCGCTGAGACGCTTACATCCCAATCTTTGGAGAAGGCCGGCTCAGTCCGGCCTTCTTTCGTTTCTGCAGACGCGTTGGCGATATGGATGGTCCGAAGCGATCAAACTCCCCGTGATGGCTGCGCATTTCGCCGCCGGATGCCTTCATTTCCCGAAAGCTTTGTTCTAAGGAAGTCAACCTGCTTCGTCCCGGACGAAGGTTTACAATGAGGTTCATGCGTCCCGATGCTCGTCATTCTGCGAAAAGCTTCCCAAACCGTCTTTGCCAAGATCTTGCTTCTGCTGCTCGTCGTCTCCTTCGGCGTGTGGGGCGTTTCGGCATCCCTGTTCAGCAACACGTCGGACACGGTTGTTGCTGTGGGAGATCAGACGGTCTCCTCGAACGACTTTGCCTTCGCCTATCAGCGACAGGTGACGGATCTGAGCAACCGTTTCGGGACGCAACTCACCACCGAGCAGGCACGCGCCTTCGGAGTGGAAGCGCAGGTCTTCTCGCAGCTCGCTGCCGGTGCTGCACTCGACCAACTCGCTGCCGACATGAATCTCGGCCTGTCTCAGGATCGTCTGGCGCAATTGATTGCCGATGATCCGGCGTTCAAGAACGCCGCCGGCAATTTCGACCGGACGCTGTTTTCGTCGCGCCTCCGCAGTGCAGGCCTGCGGGAAGACGATTACATCCAGGAGCGCTCGCGGGTCGCGATCCGCAGTCAAATCGTCGATGCCACCGCAGACGGTTTTGTTGCTCCGAAGGTGCTCGTCGATGCGCTCAAGGCCTATCGCTACGAAAACCGCGACATCAATTACCTTCTGCTGACAAATGCCAATATTGAACCGGTCAAGGCTCCGGATGATGCAACGCTGGCCGCATGGTTCGAGACGACCAAGTCGGGCTATCGCGCGCCGGAATACCGTAGCTTCAACTATGTCAAGCTGGAGCCGGCCGACATCGCGGACAAGGCTGCCATCACGGACGACCAGATCCGCGAAGACTATGAGCGCCGCAAGGCCGCCTACGAGATCGCTGGCACGCGCACGATCGAGCAGTTGTCCTTCGAAAGCCGCGAAATGGCAGAAGCGGCCCTGCAGGAACTCAGCAATGGCACAAGCTTCGACCAGCTCGTGGCCGATCAGGGCAAGACCGCAGGCGACGTTCTACTCGGTGACTTCACCCGCGACCGCCTGCCCGACGCGGCACTTGCGGACGCGGCCTTTGCCGTAACAGCGGAAGGCGGCACGACGCCTGTTGTCGACGGCGCCCTCGGTCCCGTCATCATGCGGATTACCAATATCAAGGAAGGTCGCACGCGCAGTCTGGACGAGGTGAAGGAAGAGATCCGCGAGGCGCTCGCCGAGTCGGCTGCGATTACCGACATCACCACGGTCCATGACCAGTTCGAGGATCTGCGCGCCGGTGGTTCGACGTTGAAGGAAGCCGCCGATCAGTTGAAGCTGCAGACGGTGACCGTCACGGACATCGATCGCCGCGGCCTCGACACTCGCGAGACGGAAGTCGCCGATATTCCGCAGCGCGACGCACTGCTTGCCGAGGTATTCAGAACCGACATCGGCGTGGAAGCACTGCCGGTCAATCTCGGCAATAATGGCTTTATCTGGTTCGACGTCACGGACATCAAGGCGGAACGTGACCGTGCGCTCGCCGAAGTGCGCGAAAAAGCCGTTGCCGACTGGACAGCGGAACAGCAGCGCATCGCCCTCGGTGCAAAGGCCGAAAGCCTGCGCAAGCGCATCGCTGATGGCGGAAAGCTCGAAGATGTGGCCACCGAGTTGGGCCTCGCGGTCGAAAGCAAGGCTGGCATCACTCGCCGCAGCGAAGATGCTGTGCTCGGGCCGACAGCGATCAACGCTGCGTTTTCGGGCCCGCAGGGCACCGTGGCCACTGCATCAGGCGCCGATCCGTCGACCCAGATCCTGCTGACGGTCACGGCTGTGCGCGACCAGCCCACCAGCGGAGTTCCGCTTAACGAGGATGAACAGATCGCGCAGGTTGCCAATGCTGCCGGCGACGACATCCTCGACCAGATGGTCAACCAACTGCAGTCCGAATATGGGGTGACCTTCAATCAGGCGCTGGCCCAACAGGCGATCGTCCGATAAGCGTCGGACAAAAGGGGGAGCAGCAAATGTCCGGTTTGAAGCCATTCATCGCCAAGATTGCCGCGCGCCAGGCACTGACACGACAGGAAGCGAGCGATGCCTTCGAGATCCTGATGTCAGGCGAAGCCAGCATGGCTCAGGTTGGCGGTTTCCTGATGGGCCTTAGGGTTCGCGGGGAAACCGTCGACGAAATCGCCGGAGCCGTCTCGATCATGCGCCAGAAGATGGTGCCGGTCGTCGCGCCAGATGATGCGATCGACATCGTCGGCACCGGTGGGGACGGAACCAATACCTACAACATTTCGACGCTGGCGGCGCTGATCGTCGCCGGTGCCGGCGTTCCGGTTGCAAAACACGGAAACCGCGCGCTGAGTTCGAAATCCGGCACGGCAGACGCACTCTCGCAACTGGGCGTGAAGCTGGCCATCGAGCCGGATCTGATCTCGCGCTGCATCCGTGAAGCCGGGATCGGTTTCATGTTCGCGCAGTTGCATCATCCGGCAATGCGGCATGTCGGCCCTGCGCGCGTCGAACTGGGAGCGCGGACAATCTTCAACATCGTCGGCCCGCTTTCCAGCCCGGCACGCGTGAAGAAGCAGCTCTTCGGCGTCTATTCGCCGGAATGGTTGGTGCCCGGTGCGGAGGCACTGCGCGATCTCGGCCTCACCAGCGCCTGGGTGGTGCATGGAAGTGGCCTCGACGAGATCACCACGACCGGCACGAGTCTGGTCGCCGAGCTCAAGGATGGCGAGATCCGGACATTCGAGCTTACCCCATCCGATTTCGGCGTTGAGACAGTAACGCTCGACGCTATCCGGGGCGGTGACGGCACGGTCAATGCCGCCGCGCTTCGAGAGGTGCTGGGCGGAGCAAAGACCCCCTATCGTGACGTCGCACTCTGCAATGCTGCGGCCTCGCTTGTTGTCGCGGGCAAGGCAAGGGACGTGACAGAGGGCATGCATCTCGCCAGTCAGTCACTCGACACCGGCAGTGCGGCACGCGCGCTCGAAACGCTGATTGCCATTTCCAATTCCGCCACTCAGGGCTAAGCTTGAGACCATGACCGATATTCTGAAGCGTATAGAGACCTACAAGCGGGAAGAAATCGCGGCAGCGAAAGCCGCAGTTTCGCTGTCAGAGCTCAAGGACCGGATTGCCGGTGAGGAAGCGCCACGCGGATTCCACCGTGCGCTGGTGCGCGCCCGCGACGAGGGCCGTTTCGGCCTGATCGCCGAGATCAAGAAGGCGAGCCCTTCGAAGGGCCTGATCCGTCCGGATTTCGATCCGCCGTCCCTGGCGTCTGCTTACGAAGCAGGCGGCGCTGCCTGCCTCTCCGTGCTGACCGACACGCCGAGCTTCCAGGGCGCACCGGACTTCCTGACGGCGGCCCGCAAGGCATGCGCCCTGCCAGCACTGCGCAAGGACTTCATGTTCGATGCCTACCAGGTATACGAGGCCCGCGCCTGGGGTGGCGACTGCATCCTGCTGATCATGGCATCGCTCTCGGACGGCGAAGCGGCTGAACTCGAAGCTGTCGCCTTTGAGCTGGGAATGGATGTGCTCGTCGAAGTGCATGATGCCGAAGAGATGGAACGGGCACTGAAGCTCAAGTCTCCGCTGGTTGGGATCAACAACCGCAATCTGCGGACCTTCGAGGTCAGCCTCACCGTCAGCGAAGAACTCGCTTCCATGGTGCCGCCCGATCGACTGCTGGTCGGTGAAAGCGGCATCTTCACTTACGAAGATTGTCAGCGACTGGAGAAATCCGGCATTTCGACCTTCCTGGTCGGCGAGAGCCTGATGCGCAAGGACGACGTCGCCTCTGCCACCCGCACGCTTCTGACCGGCAAGACCGGCGCCCTGGCGGCCGAATGACAGCCGCGTCCGGCGCGCTGACACATATCGGCGTCTCCGGCGAGGCGCATGTGGTGGATGTCTCGGCCAAGGATGACACGGTCCGTGTCGCGGTTGCCGAAGGCTTTGTGCGGATGAACCCCGCGACACTTGCGACTGTTATCGCAGGGAATGCCAAGAAGGGCGACGTCATCGGCACGGCTCGAATCGCCGGCATCATGGCCGCCAAGCAGACCAGCAACCTCATTCCGCTTTGCCATCCGCTGATGCTGTCGAAGGTTACCGTGGACATCACGGAGGATGCCGATCTCCCTGGCCTTCGGGTCGAAGCGACCGTTAAGCTGACGGGCAAGACAGGCGTCGAGATGGAGGCGCTGACGGCCGTCTCAGTCACCTGCCTGACGATCTACGACATGGCAAAAGCCGTCGACAAGACGATGGAAATCGGCGGTATCCGCGTGATGGAAAAGAGTGGCGGCAAGTCGGGCGATTTCCGACATCCGGAGCGCAGCTGATGTCGCTGCTGCCGGTCGAAGACGCTCTGGCACGACTTCTGGCTGCTGCCCGCCCGATTGGCGATACAGAAGAGCTATCCCTTCATGAGGCCAATGGGCGCGTGCTCGCGACCGATCTGACCGCGCGCCTGACGCAGCCACCGTTTGACGCCTCGGCCATGGACGGCTATGCGCTGCGGGCTGAGGATGCGGCCGAGATTGGATCAGTGCTCACCGTCATCGGCGAATCGGCAGCCGGGCATGGATTTTCGGGGACGGTCAGCGCAGGTCAGGCTGTGCGCATCTTTACCGGAGCGCCCGTGCCCGATGGTGCCGACAGCATTCTCCTGCAGGAAGATGCCGAGAAACTCGATGACGGGCGCATCCGCACCCAGTTTGTCGTGACCCATGGCCGTCATATTCGCCCGCGAGGTCAGGATTTTGCCGAAGGCGATGTGGCCCTTTCTGCCGGGCTCAGTCTCGACTTTACCCATCTGACGCTCGCCGCGGCCATGAACCACGCAACTGTGCCGGTTTACCGTCGCCCAAGGATCGCGATCCTTGCCACCGGTGACGAACTGGTGTCTCCCGGAGGCAAGCTTGGCCCCAGCCAGATCATCGGCTCAAACACCTTCGGGATCGCGGCCCTTGCCCGTGACAATGGCGCTGACGTGATCGATCTCGGCATCGTGCCGGACAATCGCGACCTATTGCGGGAAGCGGTGGAGCGGGCGCGCGCCCTCGGTGTCGACGTACTCGTCACCCTTGGTGGCGCCTCCGTTGGCGACCATGACCTTGTCCAGTCGACGCTTGTCGCGGCTGGGATGGAGCTCGATTTCTGGCGGATCGCCATGCGTCCGGGCAAACCCCTGATGGTTGGCCGCCTCGGCGACATGCAGGTGCTGGGGCTGCCGGGCAATCCGGTTTCAAGCCTGGTCTGCGGGCTTCTGTTCCTCGAGCCGCTTCTTTGCCACCTCGGACATCGAAAGATTCGCCAACGCATGGCAACAGCGAGGCTGCAGACCGCCCTGCCCGCCAATGACAAGCGTCAAGACTATGTTCGTGCGCGGCTTCTTGAAACGAGCGACGACATGCCTGTCGTCGAAAGTTTCGGCAAGCAGGACTCCTCGATGATGCGGATCTTTTCGCAGTCAGACTGCCTGATCGTGCGTCCGCCCAATGCGGCCGCAGTCGAGGCGGGTGACACCGTGCCAGTCCTCTTGCTGCGTCCATAACGAGCAAAGCCCAAGCTGCCCCGCGCAATATCCCAGAATCAAAAGACCCGGCACATGGCCGGGTCTCTCAAGGTTTGTCTGCAGTTCGTCCTCAGACGAGGCGGCTCTGTTCCAGCGCCGCGCCGATGAAGCTCGCAAAGAGCGGATGCGGGTCGAGCGGGCGCGACTTCAGCTCCGGATGGTACTGGACGCCGATGAACCACGGATGGTCAGGGTATTCCACCGTTTCCGGCAGAAGGCCGTCCGGCGACATGCCGGAGAAGACGAGACCGCAGGCTTCCAGGCGATCCTTGTAGTCGACGTTGACTTCGTAGCGATGGCGGTGACGCTCGGAGATATCTGCGGAGCCGTAGATCTCGGAAATCTTGGTGCCCTTCTTCAACGAGGCCTTGTAGGCGCCGAGGCGCATGGTGCCGCCGAGATCGCCAACGGCCGAACGCTTCTCGAGCTCGTTGCCCTTCATCCACTCCGTCATCAGGCCAACGACCGGTTCTTCGGTCTTGCCAAATTCGGTCGAGGAGGCGTTCTCGATGCCTGCGAGGTTGCGTGCAGCTTCAACGACCGCCATCTGCATGCCGAAGCAGATGCCGAAATACGGCACCTTGCGCTCGCGGGCGAACTGGGCGGCCAGGATCTTGCCTTCCGAACCACGCTCGCCGAAGCCGCCGGGCACGAGGATGCCGTTGACCTTTTCCAGCCACGGCGACGGATCTTCCTTTTCGAAGATCTCGGACTCGATCCATTCCAGCTTGACCTTGACCCGGTTGGCGATGCCGCCGTGGTACAGGGCTTCGATCAGCGACTTGTAAGCGTCCTTGAGGCCCGTGTACTTGCCGACGATCGCGATCGTGACTTCGCCTTCCGGGGTGCGGATGCGGTTGCAGACCTCTTCCCAGGCATCCAGGCGCGGCTTCGGTGCCGGCTCGATGCCGAAGGCGGCCAGAACCTCGTTGTCGAGGCCTTCCTTGTGGTAGGCCATCGGGACGTCGTAGATGTTGGCGACGTCGAGGGCCTGGATCACGGCGCTTTCACGCACGTTGCAGAACAGCGAGAGCTTGCGGCGCTCTGCCTGCGGGATTTCGCGGTCGGCACGGACCAGCAGAATGTCGGGATGAATACCGAGTGCCTGCAGTTCCTTGACGGAATGCTGGGTCGGCTTGGTCTTCAGCTCGCCGGCCGCCGGGATATAGGGCATCAAAGTCAGGTGAACGTAGACGGCCGTGCCGCGCGGCAGGTCGTTGCCGAGCTGACGGATCGCTTCCATGAAGGGCATGGCCTCGATGTCGCCGACGGTGCCGCCGATCTCGCAGATGACGAAATCATAGTCGTCATTGCCTTCGATCACGAAGTCCTTGATCTCGTTGGTGACGTGCGGAATGACCTGGACGGTTGCGCCGAGATAGTCACCGCGGCGTTCCTTATCGATGATGTTCTTGTAGATGCGACCGGTGGTGATGTTGTCGGTCTTGGTGGCCGAGCGCCCGGTAAAACGCTCATAGTGGCCGAGGTCGAGGTCGGTTTCGGCACCGTCATCGGTGACGAAGACTTCGCCGTGCTGAGTCGGGCTCATGGTGCCCGGGTCAACGTTGAGATAGGGGTCCAGCTTGCGCAGACGCACGCGGTAACCCCGTGCCTGCAACAATGCTCCGAGTGCCGCGGCCGCAATTCCTTTACCGAGAGAGGAAACCACGCCGCCAGTGATGAATACATATCGCGCCATGGGCTTCACCGGATACCGTTTCAGATTCGATTCCGCCAGCCCCAATCGGGCTTGTCCCACATTTTTCGTGTGGAGTGGCGGAATTCAGACAAAAGAAAACCGGCGGACCCTTGAGCCCGCCGGAGTGATGGGATGCGTTCCGATCAGTTGTTCGGAACGGCGTTCGGGTCGACCGGAGCCGGCGCAGCCGGGGTCGTGGCCGGCGCCGGGGTCACGGGTGCGGCTCCCGGAAGCTGGTCGAGGACGCTGCCGCCGCCGCTGCCCTGCGTCGCGCCATTGCCGGCCGGAATCCGGTCGAGAATGTCTGTCGGGCGCGACTCGTAGCGGGCGAGGATGCCAAGCGCCAGCGAGATGATGAAGAAGAGGGTCGCGAGGATGGCCGTGGTGCGCGTGAGGGCATTTGCCGTGCCACGGGCCGACATGAAGCCGGAACCGCCACCAATTCCCAGGCCTCCACCTTCGGATCGCTGGATAAGGACGACGCCGATCAGGGCGACGACGACCATGAGGTAGATAACGAGCAATACGGTCTGCATGGAATGTCCATCCTGCCCGAAAGGGCAAAATCAATGAGGTTGGCGGCTCTTTACATCAGAGGAACGGGCTTTGAAACCCCCTCACCTGCTTTTGCGCGCATTCGCGTTCAGGCGGTGAGGTCCTCGTAGACCCGATATATGGCGAGGAAATCCGCCGCCTTCAAGCTCGCACCACCGATGAGGGCGCCGTCGACATTGTCGACCGCCATCAGCTCCTTCGCGTTGGAAGGCTTGACCGAGCCGCCGTAGAGAATGCGCATGGCCTTGCCGGCGTCGCCGAAGCGCTTGACCAGTTCTGTGCGAAGAAAGGCATGGGCCTCAGCGACATCGGCAACGGTCGGCGTGAGCCCCGTGCCGATTGCCCAGACGGGTTCATAGGCAATCACCGTGCGTTCCGCGCTGGCGCCATCAGGGACGGAGCCGGCGAGCTGACGCTTCAGGATGTCGAGGGTCTGTCCCGATTTCCGCTCATCAGCCGTTTCGCCGATGCAGATGATCGCGGTCAGGTCGGCTGCGTAGGCGGCTTCCGCCTTGGCGCGCACGAGATGATCCGTCTCGGCATGATCCGTGCGGCGTTCGGAGTGCCCTACGATCACGTGGGTGCCGAAACAATCTGCGACCATCTCCGCCGAAAGGTCGCCCGTATGGGCACCCGATGCATTCTGGTGGCAATCCTGGGCACCGATCTCAAGGGGGCTGTCGGTGCAGAGTGCGGTCGCGACGTAAAGCAGGGTCGCAGGCGGGCAGATCAGGCTTTCCACCTTTTCGGCCAGCGGGCCCTGGACACCTTCTGCGATGGCCTTGATCTGGTCGAGCGAGGCTCGCGTGCCGTTCATCTTCCAATTGCCCGCAACGAGCGGACGAACATCCGGTGTCATGTCGTCATAATACCCCTATTTCGCTACTGCGAAGTAGCAAATCTGAGCACGAAAGGAAAGATTGCGCCGCAAGATTGGCCGCTTTATCGGGCGACATGGTGAAAATGTGGCCGGAGAGATGCTGGCTTCGTCAGCACATGCCCTGCATATTCGGCTGCGTGGATAGCGGTTCAGCGGATCAACCAGTTGAGCATGGCGCGCCAGTCAGACATGCGCACCGGTGTGCCATGCGAACCGGTCTCGAACAGGGTGAAACGCGCCGGCTGGCCTGCCGAACGGAGGGACCGATAGATGGCGATCTGATCGTCTGCCGCGTAGACGCTGTCGCGGCTCCCATGGGTGAACCAGATCGGAAGCTTCGCCCTGGCAGCGGCACTCTTTAAAAGAGCCGGATCTGGCGCGCCACCAAGGATTGCCATGCCGGAGAGCTTTGCCACTGTTTCCGGGTCGCGCGCGATGCCCCAGCAGATGAAGCTGCCCATGGAAGCGCAGGCAAGGATCACCGGCTTTCCGCCGGATTGAAGGAAGGCGTGATCGACCAGCGCCGCGACATTTCCAACGCCCTGTTCGTCAAAACTACGTACCGAAGGGGCATAATAGGTTCCGCCGTTCTGTACGGCGAGGTTCTTCAGGCGGTTGAAGTTCCCGCCGAAACTGAGGTCATTGAGACCAAGGCGACGGTCCCCGCCTCGCCCGTGGATAAAGATCACCGTGAAGGCCTGCCCCTGGTCACGGCCAACCCGCCCAACGTCCATCGGACCCGTTGACAATTGCAGAGTCTGGTTCTCCTGGTCGCGGCGGACCTTCAGCGCGACATAACGATCTTTCACCCGCCGCTCTGGAATGCTGTCGCGGCCATTGATGTCGCGCATTTCCTGGTAATCGACACGGGTAAAGTCGCCGCCGTCCTGCGTTTCGAGCACGGTTTGCACTGAGAAGAGGTCATCCTTAAAGGGGGCAAGCGTCTCGGCACCGGCGCTCGACATAAACAGAAACGGAAGGAGAACGCAGGAAATCGCCGCAGTGCGGAAATGAGCTGTGGACATCTGCATGGAAGATGGGTTTCCTCTCGGCTCACGCTTGCCTTCGCGAAATGCGCCACGCAAAGCTGGCCCGAATTCAACATGCGCCGGCTCTATGGCCCTTCGCGCCTGCCCTGCCTTTCTGGCACAATCCGACCGATTCGCAGATGCGACTGGCCTGGTGCGGCGGCTTTCTGAAGGTGCCGCAGACCCGGCATCAAACAGCAACAGAGTATCGAACGACGCCATGGACGACAACGATCTCTTTTCCGGCATGCCGCTCGCCCAGAAGGTCGAGGCGGAAACCGTGACAGCACCTACCCCCGCCCCCGCGCCTGTTGCGCGGCCGGCTGCCTCTGCTTCGACAGCGGGTGCCGAGGAATATGGCGCGTCCTCCATCCGGGTTCTCGAAGGCCTCGAACCGGTGCGCATGCGTCCGGGCATGTATATCGGTGGCACGGACGAGAAGGCGCTGCATCACCTGTTCGCCGAAGTCATCGACAACTCGATGGACGAAGCGGTGGCCGGCCACGCCAACTTCATCGACGTGCATCTCGATACCCAGGGATTCCTGACGGTCACCGACAATGGCCGTGGCATCCCGGTCGAATTGCATCCGCAGGTTCCCGGCAAGTCGACGCTCGAAGTGATCATGACCAAGCTGCATGCCGGCGGCAAGTTCGACGGCAAGGCCTATGAGACATCGGGCGGTCTGCACGGCGTCGGCGTCTCCGTCGTCAACGCGCTCTCCGATCTCCTCGAAGTCGAAGTCGCCCGCAATCGCAAACTCTATCGCCAGACCTTCTCGCGCGGTGTCCCGCAGGGCGGGCTCGAAGAACTGGGCGAAGTGCATAATCGCCGCGGCACGCGCGTTCGCTTCCACCCTGATCCGCAGATCTTCGGCGACCATGCGAAATTCGACCCCGGCCGGATTTTCCGCATGGCGCGCTCCAAGGCCTATCTCTTCGGCGGCGTCGAGATCCGCTGGTCATGCGATCCCGGCATGGTGCCGGAAGGCGGCGACATTCCGGAGAAGGCTGTCTTCCACTTCCCCGGCGGTCTAAAGGACTATCTCGCTGCCACACTCGGCAAGGAATTCACCGTCACCCGCGAGATCTTTGCCGGCAAGACCGAAAAGACCGGCGGCCATGGCGCGATGGAATGGGCGGTCACCTGGTATGGCGGCGACCCGGCTCTGCATTCCTATTGCAACACGATCCCGACGCCTGAAGGCGGCACGCATGAGGCTGGCCTGCGCATTGCGCTCACCAAGGGCCTGAAGAACTATGCCGAACTGACGCAGAACAAGCGCGCCAAGGAAATCACCACTGACGACGTGATGATTTCTGCTGTCGGCATGCTGTCGGTTTTCATCCGTGAGCCTGAGTTCGTCGGCCAGACCAAGGACAAGCTCGCGACCGTCGAGGCCCAGCGTCTTGTCGAAAACGTGCTGCGCGACCCCTTCGACCATTACCTCGCCGACAATCCCAACGAGGCGGCAAAGCTGCTCGACTGGGTGATCGAGCGTGCGGAAGAGCGTCTGCGCCGCCGCAAGGAGAAGGAAGTCAACCGCAAGACTGCCGTGCGGAAACTTCGCCTGCCCGGCAAGCTGGCCGACTGCTCGCAGAACACGGCCGAAGGCGCGGAACTGTTCATCGTCGAAGGTGACTCGGCCGGTGGCTCGGCGAAGCAGGCGCGCAATCGCTCCAACCAGGCGATCCTGCCGCTGCGCGGCAAGATCCTGAACGTCGGTTCGGCCAGCCGCGAAAAGCTGATGGCCAACCAGCAGATCGCCGACCTTATCCAGGCGCTCGGCTGCGGTACGCGGACGAAATATCGTGACGAAGATCTGCGCTATGAACGCGTCATCGTCATGACCGATGCCGACGTCGACGGTGCCCATATCGCCTCGCTGCTGATCACCTTCTTCTATCAGGAAATGCCGGAGCTGATCCGCGGCAATCATCTCTATCTCGCCGTGCCGCCGCTCTATGTCATTCGACAGGGCGCCAAGACCGTTTATGCCCGTGACGATGCGCACCGGGCGGAGCTGATGGAAACGGTGTTCAAGGGCAAGAAGGTCGAGATCGGACGATTCAAAGGTCTCGGTGAAATGATGCCGGCGCAGCTCAAAGAAACGACCATGGATCCCGCCAAGCGCACGCTGCTCAGGGTCGGGATTGATGACGTGGACTTCGAGGGTACGCGCGATGCTGTGGATGCACTGATGGGCACAAAGCCGGAAGCACGGTTCAGGTTCATTCAGGAACGGGCGGCCTTCGCGGAGAACCTCGACATTTGACGGACTAGGGCCTGTGTGCCCCGCTTGTCTCCCGTTCGATAATGCTCCATATGCAGGGCAGACTTAACGGGACACTGCAGATCGTGAGCCAGGCTGAAATTCAGACCCCGTCGAAAGGGCCGCGTTGGCTCGGCCAGGCGACGGCCAATCGCATTGCGTTGATCACGCCAATCGCCGTAGCGCGCTGGTTGCTCGTGCTGATCGGCATCGCGGCCATCTACTTCTTCCACGGTTTCGTCGTCCCGGTGCTCGCTGCGCTCGTGATCGCCTTTGCCAGTTGGCCGCTTTACCGCCGACTGCTCGAGCGTACGGGTGGCAACACGACGCTCGGTGCGACCCTCGCCCTGCTCGCCATTCTCGCGTTTCTGATCATCCCGATCGGCATCGCGATTTCCTATGCCGTCGATGAAATCCGGCAATGGATTACCTGGGCGGTCGAAGCGAACACCACGGGCGCGCCGCCGCCTGCATGGATCGCTGCACTGCCGCGTGTGGGCGATTGGCTCGCCGGGAAATGGACCGAGCATATCGGGCAACCCGGAGCGATCGGCGAACTGATCCAGATCGTAAGTGGTGCTAATATCGGCAACATCTATCGTGCCGTCATCGCCGCAGGGGACGGACTGTTTCATCTGCTGCTGACATTGCTGTTCATGTTGATTGCGCTCTTCTTCGTCTATCGGGATGGCGCAAACTTTGCCCGACAGCTCGATCTGCTGGGCGAACGCATCCTGCCAAATCGCTGGGAACGGATCTCACGGGTGGTGCCGGCGACGATCAGCTCCACCGTGACGGGGATGACCCTGATCGCCATCGGCGAGGGAATCATTCTGGGCATCGCCTATTGGCTGGCGGGCGTGCCTTCGCCTGTCACGCTCGGCGTAATCACCGGCGTCATGGCGCTCATACCCGGCGGGGCGCCCCTCTCCTTCACCCTCGTCTCCATCTATCTGGCGGCCAGCGGTGCGATGGTCGAAGGTGTCGCCCTCTTCGTCTGGGGCTCGGTCGAACTCTTCATCGTCGACAAGACCGTCCGGCCCCGGCTGGTCGGTGGCCCGATCAAGCTTCCCTTCCTGCCGACCTTCTTCGGGCTCGTTGGAGGTGTAAAGACCATGGGCTTCCTGGGGCTATTTATCGGCCCCGTGCTGATGGCCCTCCTGGTGTCGATCTGGCGCGAATGGATCCGTGAAGTCGAATTGTCTGACGAGATTGTTCCGCTGGAAGAGCAGGGCGAGCTCGACTTCGTCAAAACTGCTGGAACCGGCACCAGGCGGGTTTCCTCGGGCTGAACCCGAGGGCGCTCGCCTCCGGGAGGCCTGGACGGCCAAAATGCTGTCGAAAACAAACGTGCGTGGCTGTCCCACGACCATGCCTTGCTTTGGCTCCAATCCTTCTGTTTCGTCCGTCTACCTGCCCTGACCGGAGCCTTGCGATGAAGACCGCCTTGATCATGATGACGATCCTCGGATGTGACGACAGCGTGAGCCAATGCGAGTTCGTCGAGACACCATCGGAGCGCTTTGTCTCCATTGAGCTGTGTGATGCGGCTTCGGAAGAGATCCTCGGCCGCTATACCAACATCGCCTACCCGACCGCTGTTGCGGTGTGCCAGACACCTCCCCCGGAGATCGCCGCAGCCATTGCAGCCTCCACGCAACCGGCGCCGGACACGAGCGAGCAGCAACAGGTCGAAGAGCAACATAACAGGACACTGAAGGACATGGCGGTCGATGCTGTCCGCCAGGTGCTGCCGGGCAAGGCGCAGATCAAGATGATCTTCGAGAAGCCGATCCACGTTGTGTCTGACAGCTATTCCTGGGTCGCCAAGAAAATCGTGCCCTGAGGTCGATCAGGCGGCGGCGAGGGCGACGCCGCTTGCATAGTCCCGGGCCAGCCGACGTTCCTCGGCAATAGCCAGACGCTCGATCATATCGGTCAGGGCGCGCGCCGCGTCACTCAAGTGTGGGGTGCCGCGATAACGGCTCACGAGGCGGTGGGCAATGTGGTCGAGCTCAAAACCCTCTGCCGACTGGATGAGCGTGCGCCAGAGCATGACGGCATCAACGAAGATAGGGCTGATCTCGCGGCTGATTCCCGCCGACTCAAGCAGAGCACGAAGCGCATGGAAGCGGCCGGTGGCAAGGATGGAACGCACGCGGCGCTCCTCCAGTCCAGAAATCGCGACCATGGCCGAGGAGAAGAAGTCCGTTCGGCCTGCGCACAGTGCGTGCATGAGAAAGGCCGGGGTCAGACGGCCAGCAGCGCGAAGCTGATCCGTGAGGCGGTACAGTTCCTCGCCATGCACATCAGCCAGGAGCGCAATGGTGGCACTGTCGCCGGCCTCGCGGGCGATACGCTCGATGCGGCGGCTGCCAATCGCGCCGATGACGAGATCAGAACCGGCGAGTGCATCGGCAACGAACTGAACCAGCAGCTGGCGCACACCGATGGCGAGGTCGTTGCGGTCGAGCAACCTCGCACGGATGCGCTCGCAGTGTCCGTGCCGTTCGGCGATACGACGCAGGGTGAAAGTGGCGAAGCGCGCACCAGGGTTCTCGAGAAGAACTTCCAGTTCTGCCGCATCACCAATCTCGGCGAGCGCGGCCGCGACTGCAACGCTTACCTCGCTGCGGGCCGCAATCAGGGCTCGGCTCTCCATCGTGCCACGGCCTGCGATGTCGACCAGATCGGCGTCGGTCAGAACCGGACAATGCAGGATCACCGCAGAGGCGATCTCGGGCTGGTCTTCGGCAAGAGACACCATCAACGCACGCGGCGCCCTCGCCTCGCCGGCCAGAACCTCTGCCAGCGCCAGACGCACTTGTGGAGAAGGGTCATCCAGGAGGTAAGTCATCGCCATTTGCGCGGCTTGGCGCTCTTCCGGTGTCATTTCGGACTTCAGGTAGGCCCGCGCGAGAGCATTTGCAGCGCGGGCGCGCTCCTGCGTCTTCGCCGTTTCGACCCACTTGAGAAAAGCTGTAACGATCAAAGCCGGACCCACTCGCCACCTGTGCACACCCGAAACACTCGGTATCAGGACACTAGGAGCAAAGTGTTTAAGAAACGTTCACCACGTTCATTAACCACCCCGAATATGGGGGTCTCCCCGCCAGTTACCGCGGCGGGTGCGGCCTCGTCACAACCGCACTCACACCGCTGATTGCAGGCCCATCATCCTGCCTTTACGCTGGGCCGTTCGAGTTCAAAGATCGGACCGATCCCGGCATAATCCATATAGCCCAAGCGCATGATCGGGTCGGCAAGCGCGAGATCGAAGCGACCGTCGCGAATCACATCCTCGGCAATATGGATGCCGACCACCTGACCGAAAACCGCGTGGCTGTCGGTCTCATTGCCGTCGACATCAGGCAATGTGATGACCTTCGTGACGCGGCATTCGAGAGCCGCCACCGCCTGCGCCACATAAGGTGCGTCGATCAGCCGGGCGGGGGCCGCAGCAAGCCCCGCCAAGTCGAACTCATCGGCACCGTAGGCCACGGCAGCGGACGAGGCGTTCATCGGCTGCATCAGACCACGACTGACGAAACTCGCGGTGAAGACACCCGTCTCCTCAGCGTTGCGCAGGGTATGCTTGCGGCCACTGGACGAAAACATCACCATCTTGGGGCGATCACCGACGGCATTGAAGAACGAATAGGGCGACAGATTGCGGCTGCCATCTCGTCCCTTCGTGCCGATCCAACCGATCGGCCTTGGCGCGACAATCGCCTTGAAGGGATCGTGCGCCATTCCGTGGGCATTCGATTCGGTATCATAAAACATCAGTCATTCCCGCCCCGCCACGACACAACGTCCGCCAGCGCCGGACGCGGACGCTCTACGATCGGGAACTCGGTCGAGCCAATATGAATGAAGCCGGCCACTTTCTCGCCCGGATTCACACCAAGGAGCGGATGAGCGCGCTCGTCGAAGGCAAACCACTCCGACAGCCAGTTGGAGACGTATCCCTGGGCGTTCGCGGCCATCAGCAGATTGAGGCAGACGGCACCGGCCGACATAACCTGCTCCCATTCCGGGATCTTGGCATGCGGCGCAGCCGTAGAGATGACGGCAACAACCACAGGAGCCCGTGTGAACCGGGTACGCTCGACCTGGATCATCTCCTCGGAAAGCTCCGGGTTCTTTTCCTTCGCCAATCTCAGGAGTTCCTCGCTTATGCGCGCACGCTCCTCGCCGCGATAGACGATGAAGCGCCACGGAGCGAGCTTCCCGTGATCGGGAACGCGAACCGCGAGCGACAGGATCGATTCGATTTCCGCCTTGTCCGGCCCTGGCTCGCACATCTGGAATGCGGGCACGGAACGGCGAACCGCGAGATAATCGAGCAGTTTGATGTCTTTTTTCATTTTCGTGATACCTTCATAGGCCTTGGCGGGAGCGGCAGGTCTTGAAATTGCCATCCGGTTCGGTTTGAAGTTGCCGGCATTGGGAAGGAAGTCAACACACAGTGCATCGCATGGTCCGCCAACCTGTTCTCATTCGACTGCTGCTCGCGGTTTCCGTCGCCTCGGCTGCGACGTCGCCGGGCATTGCACAAGAGGCCTTCGAGACATTCAAGCAGTTGAACGGTTCGACGAAGATGCCGAAGCTGAAGGCCTTCTCCGCCCCCAGCATCGGCACGATCACGAGCGTTAGCCAAAGCCGCAACATAAGGCTCGACGCCAAGCTGACCGATGATGGCGAACCTATGAGGCACGGCCTGTCGTGGCGGGTTTTCAGCCCGATCCCTGGTGCGGATGGCAAGCTTCCCCTGCTTGCGAGCGCCGAGGGAGGCACTGCAGCCTTCCAGCTGGCGCCCGGCGACTATTTCGTCAATGTCTCCTTCGGTCGCGCAGGCGCCACCAAGAAGCTCAATATTCCCGCTGAGGGCGATGTTTCCGACCAAGTGCTGGTGCTTGATGCGGGTGGCATGTCTCTCAATGCCATCTCCGGTGCCGACTCACACATCCCGGACAAGCAGCTCAGCTTCGACATCTTCTCGTCTGATGTGCGCGAGGATGGGGAGCGAGGGCTCGTGCTGGCGGATGTCAAACCAAACACGATCGTGAGGCTGAACGCCGGCACCTACCATGTCGTGTCCGAATATGGCTCGATCAATGCGGTCGTCCGTGCCGATATCACCGTCGAGGCTGGAGAACTGACGGAAGCCACGATCCAGCACCGAGCCTCCCAGGTCGGCTTCAAACTCGTCTCGGAGGATGGCGGCGAGGCAATTGCTGACACAGCATGGTCCGTGCTCACCTCCGGCGGCGACATCGTCGCGGAAAGCGTCAGTGCTTTTCCCGTAATGGTCCTGGCGGAAGGCCAGTATACGGCCGTCGCACGCAACAAGGACAAGATCTACCAGCGGGACTTCGAAGTGAAAGCCGGCTCCAACATGGATGTCGAACTGATGCTCGACCAGTCCTGACGGTCAGGCTGCACGACGCAATTTCCCGCGCGCCGCCGGCGCCATGCTGAAGACCGCACCGAACAATCGGGCCAGCAGGTCCTTACGGTCAGCATGCGTACTCAAATCCTCCCACGGGATCATAACGCCGACACGCGCGCGAATTGTCGAACCAGACAGACGCCGGAACTCGCGAATCAACAGGGAAACACGCAAGGTCAGCGAGATCTTGCTCGCGAGATGGAAGAGACGGCCATTCTGGCCTTCGAAGTAGACCGGGACGACATTGGCCTTGGCGGCCTGGATCAGCTTGGCCGGGAACATCTTCCATGGAAGGTCCTCAGCGCGGCCGAAACCCTTCTTCGCTGTCGCCACGCCACCCGCCGGGAAAATCACGACGGTGACGCCTTCCTTCAACAACCGAAGCGCCTCATGGCGGGTCTGCATATTGAGAGCGAGCGCTTCCTTGGTCTCCTCGAAAGAGACGGGCAGGGAGTAAGGCGCCATTTCCGGCACCTTCAACAGCTCGTTGTTGATCAGCACGCGGAATGGGCGGCCAAGTTGCTCGGCAAGCGCCAGTACCGCGATGCCGTCACCGATCCCGAAGGGATGGTTGGCAACGATGACGATTGGGCCTTCGGGAATGTTTTCCGGCGGCCAAGTGCCCTCGACCTTCAGATCGACATTGATCAGATCGAGCATCTTGCCGAAGACACGGTCTGTCTTGCCGACGATGTCGTTGCGCCAGATCTCGTAGAGCCGCGTGTAGCGGTCACGCCCCGACAGGCCTTCGATCGAGCGGATGAACCAGCGCTTCAATTTCGGGTCGCGCTCGTTGGCATAGGACAGTTCTTTGAATTTCACGCTGGGGCTCCAGGTGGTCGGACGATCATCATTCCGTCATATGCCAATTCGATGACAGGCGTCTGACAGGGCGGTGACGCCCTGCCAGACTTTTCGCTCAGACCTTGCGGTTCGCCAGCTTGCGCTTGACGTCAGGCGGGGTTGCTTCGCCGGCCAGCACGGCTACCGCTTCGACAAGCGGCATCGAGACCTGCTCCTGAGAGCCCAGGCGACGAATGTTGACAGTCTTTTCCTCTGCCTCGCGCTTGCCGCAGACGATGATCACCGGGACCTTGGTCACGGAATGTTCGCGGACCTTGTAGTTGATCTTCTCATTGCGGAAGTCGGTTTCCACCTGAAGACCGGCATCGCGAAGCTGTTCGGCAACTTCACGACCATAGTCGTCCGCATCCGAGGTAATCGTGGCGACGACGACCTGCAGCGGCGCGAACCACAGCGGCAGGTGGCCGGCGAAGTTCTCGATCAGGATGCCGAGGAAACGCTCCATCGAGCCGCAGATGGCCCGGTGGATCATGACAGGCTGAACCTTTTCCGAGTTCTGGTCGATGTAGAAGGCACCGAAGCGTTCCGGCAGGTTGAAGTCGACCTGGGTCGTGCCGCACTGCCATTCACGGCCGATGGCATCGCGCAGCGTGTATTCGAACTTCGGACCGTAGAAGGCGCCCTCGCCCGGCAGAATGCCGGTCTTGATGCGACCGCCGGACTGTTCTTCGATCTGCTTCAAGACGTCCATCATCACGCTTTCGGCGCGATCCCAGAGCTCGTCGGAGCCGACGCGCTTTTCTGGACGGGTCGAGAGCTTGACCACGATTTCGCCGAAGCCGAAGTCCTCGTAGACCGAAAGGATCAGGTCGTTGATGCGCAGGCACTCAGCCGCCATCTGCTCTTCCGTGCAGAAGACGTGAGCATCGTCCTGGGTGAAGCCGCGGACGCGCATCAGGCCATGCAGCGCGCCCGACGCCTCGTAACGATGCACCAGGCCGAACTCTGCCAGGCGGACAGGCAGCTCGCGGTAGGATTTCAGGCCATGCTTGAAGATCTGCACGTGACCCGGGCAGTTCATCGGCTTCAGCGCGAAGACCTTCTGGTCGGCTTCCTCATCGTCGGGATGTGTGAAGGCATGGGCCGATTTCACGGCGAACATGTTTTCCTGGTACCAGCCCCAGTGGCCGGAAGTCTCCCACAGCGACTTGTCGAGCACCTGCGGCGCGTTGACTTCCTGATAGGTTCCTTCGAGACGGCGGCGCATATAGGAGGTCAGCGTCTGGAACATGCGCCAGCCCTTGCCATGCCAGAACACGACGCCCGGGCCCTCTTCCTGGAAATGGAAGAGATCCATTTCGCGGCCGAGCTTGCGGTGGTCGCGCTTTTCGGCTTCGGCCAGAATGTGTAGGTAGCGGTCCAGCTCCTCCTGTTCGGCAAAGGCCGTCCCGTAGATGCGGCTCAGCATTGTGTTGTTGCTGTCACCGCGCCAATAGGCGCCAGCCACCTTCATCAGCTTGAAGGCCATGCCGATCTGCCCGGTGGACGCCATGTGCGGCCCACGGCACAGGTCGAACCAGTCGCCCTGATAATAGATCTTCAGATCCTGGTCTTCCGGGATCGCATCGACCAGTTCGACCTTGTAGCTCTCACCCTTCGCGGCAAAGACTTCCTTCGCCTTGTCGCGCGACCATACTTCCTTGGTGAAAGGCTTGTTGCGCTGGATGATCTCCTTCATGCGCTTTTCGATCTTCGGCAGATCGTCCGGCGTGAATGGCTCGGCCTTGGCGAAGTCGTAGTAGAAGCCGTTCTCGATGACAGGACCGATGGTCACCTGGGTGCCGGGCCAGAGCTCCTGCACGGCCTCGGCCATCACGTGGGCTGCATCATGGCGAATGAGTTCGAGCGCACGCGGATCGGTGCGGGTGACGATCTCGATCTTGCCATCAACGATGGGATCAGAGAGGTCGCGCACCGTGCCATCGAGCGCAATCGCGACGGCCTTCTTTGCGAGCGACTTGGAAATTGATTCAGCGACCTCAGCGCCAGTCGTGCCGGCAGCGTATTCGCGGATGGAACCATCGGGGAAAGTGAGAGATACGGAAGCGGACATGCTATGTCTCCTGATCCAGTCCCGCCAACGAATGCGGGTGGTGAAAGGGGCGGGTTGGATCCCGCGATTTACCGGCGCTCCTTAGGACGAAAGCGCTGCTGAGTAAAGGATGTTGCTCTAGTCAGAGAGGGGCTCAGACCCCGGGCTTTTGTCCAAACCTCCACAGACGCCATGGCGCATACCAGGTGAAACGGCCGCCAAGCACTTCCGGCACCGGATCGGGTCCCCAGGTTCCGCCGGGGCCGCAGCGTGCAACGCGAAACAGCGTAAGCCAGCCGCCCGACCAGAGACCATGCCGGGCCACCGCCTCGTAGCCATATTCCGAACAGGTGGGCATGTGCCGGCAGGAGTTGCCGATGAGACTGGAGAGTGTCAACTGGTAGAGCCGGATCAAACCCATTCCGACGAGACGACCCGGCGTCTTGCGAAAGGGTCCCGACCAGTTTCGGCCGCGCGGACGAAGATCGTCAGGACCATGCCCGCAGTCGGGGGCATTGCACATGATCAGCTCGCCTCGGCAGCAACGGCCCGGTGCTCGATCTGGTCAAGACAGTCGACCACGGCGTCAAAGGTCAGCATGGTGGAGGCGTGGCGGGCCTTGTAGTCACGCACGGGCTTGAGGAAACGCATGTCTTCAAACCGACCGGACGGCCCCTCGCCGTTCTCCTTGAGCATGGCAAGCATCTCCAGCCTTGCCTGGTGCAGCTCCGCCGCAGTTGCTCCCACCACATGGCGGGCCATGATACCAGACGAGGCCTGGCCGAGCGCGCACGCTTTCACCTCGTGGGCGAAGTCGGTGACTACACCGCCCTCGACATTGAGGTAGACTTTTACCCTTGAGCCGCAGAGCTTCGAATGTTTCTCCGAAACGGCCTGGGCTTCGGGAAGCGTGCCGATGCGGCCGATATTGCCGGCAAACTCGAGGATCTTGGTGTTGTAGATGTCGTCCATGGTCAATCCACTCTGGCGCTTCTCCCGTATATAGGGATTGGCTGCTACATTGTCGCAGCCATCATGTCGCAGCCTTGGCCTTATATCGTTTTCGTCGTCCACTATATCCAAGGGACTGGCACAGGACAAACGCAAGCCGACCCTCGATGTTCGATCTTCTCACCGCAATCAGCGATTACGGACTTGCATTATGAGCCGCATTACGCATTTACAATCCGGCAAAGCCAAACCAGCGGACCGCCTCGATCGGGACCGGGAGACCAAGGCCATGGATGCCATCGTCACGAAACTGACCACAGAAGCACCGCGCCCGACGCGCGAAGAAGCCGAACAGGCTGTGAGAACGCTTCTGCTTTGGGCCGGCGACGACCCGAACCGAGAGGGTTTGCTCGATACGCCGGCACGCGTGGCCAAGGCTTATCAGGAGCTTTTCTCCGGCTATGAGGCTGACATAGAAGACGTGCTCGGCCGGACCTTCGAAGAAGTCGGCGGCTACGAGGACATCGTCCTGGTGCGCGACATTTCCTTCTTCTCCCATTGCGAACACCACATGCTGCCCGTGATCGGCAAGGCGCATGTCGCCTATCTGCCGAAAGGTCGCGTGCTCGGCCTGTCGAAGATCGCGCGGGTGGTCGATGTCTTCGCCAAGCGCTTGCAGACGCAGGAAAACATGACCGCCCAGATCGCCCACGCGATTGACGAGACCCTGCAGCCGCGCGGGGTTGCGGTTTTCCTTGAGGCCGAGCATATGTGCATGGCGATGCGGGGCATCCAGAAGACCGGCTCCACGACGCTCACCACAACCTTCACCGGCGCCTTCAAGGACAATGCGGCCGAGCAGGCGCGCTTCATGTCCATGGTTCGGAGCCGCTAAGCCCCGCGAGTTCCCCATGACCGGTTCCGTATTCGCCCCCCCCTCTTCGGACAAAAAGATCCTTGAGGAAGGATTGTCCTTCACGCCCAAATTTGACGAGCACGGCCTGGTTACGGCGGTGGTGACGGATGCACGTGATGGCGAGCTGCTCATGGTCGCGCACATGAATGCCGAGGCGATCGAGCTTACTCTGGAAAGTGGCATTGCCCACTACTTCAGTCGCTCTCGCGCCAAGATCTGGAAGAAGGGCGAAAGCTCCGGGAACCTCCAGACGGTCAAGGAAATCCGGGTCGACTGTGACCAGGACGCGATCTGGCTGAAGGTCGAGGTGGCGGGCCACGACGCGACCTGCCATACGGGCCGGCGCTCCTGCTTCTATCGGACCGCGCACACGGTCAACGGGAAACCGGTACTGGTCGTTGCGGATGATCACCGCCATTTCGACCCGGATCACGTCTACGGTCATTGACCGGGTCGTGACGCATAACGAAATCGTAAGCAGACAGTGTCCTAATGAAACCCGGAGTGTTCAGCTTGTGGGGTAGCGGAGATGCTGAACTGGAGCATGATTTCAGGTACGGGTCCGACAGCGGCGCAACCTGCCAAGGATAGCGGCGGGTCTGCGCCGACAACCGCTTTGCCTGAAAAGCGCGCGAAAGCCAAAGTGGCCCTGGCGCTCGGCGGGGGAGCCGCACGCGGCTGGGCACATATCGGAGTGCTCAGAGCGCTGGACGAAGAAGGCATCGAAGTCGGGATGATTGCCGGCACCTCGATCGGCGCGCTCGTCGGCGGGTGCTATCTCGCAGGAAAGCTCGACGAGCTGGAGGCCTTTGCCCGATCCCTGACCATGCGCCGCATCGCCTCACTGCTCGATCTGACGATCGGAGGCGGCGGACTGCTGGGCGGAATGCGGCTCACCAAGCGGATGCAGGAGCATCTTGAGGGGCTGACCGTCGAGGAATTGCCCAAGCCCTTCGTGGCCGTCGCATCCGAGCTCAACAGCGGCCACGAGGTCTGGATCGATGGCGGCAGCCTGATTACGGCGCTTCGAGCATCCTATGCCCTGCCCGGGATCTTCGAGCCGATCCATTGCAACAACCGCACGCTGATCGACGGCGCGCTGGTCAATCCCGTGCCGGTATCGGTCTGCCGTGCGTATGAGCAGCCGCTCGTGATGGCGGTGAACCTGCATTACGATGTCTTCGGACGGTCCGCCGTGGTCAAGCACAAGGCTTCGCCCCCGGATCAGGCGAGCGCCGAAACAGCCCGCGCACCCAACAAGCTCGGACTGACCGCAGTCATGGTCCAGGCTTTCAACATCATCCAGGACCGCATTTCACGGGCACGTCTCGCCGGGGATCCGCCGGATCTGGCGCTTCATCCGCGGCTGAACGACATCGGCCTCTCGGAGTTTCACCGGGCTGGCGAGGCCATCGAGCGTGGCTACGAAGAGGCAAAGATGCGCGTCGCGGAAATCCGCCGCATGCAGGAAGCGGTTCTCCGCTGATGGCGGCACACATGCCGCCATCATTCAGGCCCTAGCTCGGGCGCACCTCAGCCAGCGATATAGGCCTTGATGTGCTCGGCCTCCTGTTCGATCTCCCGGATACGGGATTTCACCACGTCACCGATCGAGATGATGCCGGAGAGCTTGCCATTGTCCTCGACGGGCACGTGGCGGAAGCGCCGGCTTGACATCATTTCCATCAGTTCGTTGACGCTGGTGTCTTCCCGGCACCGATAGACGTTGGCGGTCATGAAGGCCGAGACCGGTTGGTCGAAGGCATCCTTGCCGGCGGTACCGATGGCGCGAACGACGTCACGTTCGGTGAAGATGCCGACGATGCGGCTTTCCATGCCGACGACCACGACGGCACCGATCTTGTTTTCCTCTAAGACGTGGGCTGCCTCGCCCAGCGTCACGGTCGGACTGATCGTGATGACGTTGCGGCCCTTTTGCTCGAGTATGCTTCGTGCAGATGCAGGCATGCGTTCCTCCTCGCATAGAACACTCGGGGGGCGATCCGACCCTCCTCGGATCGCCACCCATAGAGGGTGCCCTCTATTCAAGGAGAATGCAATAAGCCGTCGATCACGGCGCCGTGCGGCGCATTCCGGGCCGGTCGAACAGACCGAAGAAGAAGAACCCGAGCAGAAACCCGCCGATATGAGCGTCCCAGGCAATCGACGCCGAATCGGCCCCCATCATTGGCAATCCGACTGCAATTGCGACGTTGCCAAGGAACCAGACGATGATGAAGACGCGCACTGTGCGATCGGCGAGAGCCTGTCTGACAGAAAGAAGTGGCGGTTCGCGGCCGGCCAGACGAGCGATCCCGCGGCGGCGTTCGCCGAAAGCGAATCGACAAGCGGCACCCATCAATGCGGAGATAACACCGGAGGCACCGACCATCAGAGACGGCTCGCCCCAGTTGACCACGGCATGGAGGGTGGCCGCCGCGACCGACGAGACGAGCCAGAACAGTACGAAGCGAGCCTCACCGATCCGTCGGCAGACAGGCGTGCCGAAAGCGGCAAGCCAGAGGGAATTGAAAGCGAGATGCTCGAAACTGCCATGCAGCAGGGAATAGCTGACAGGCGTCCAGAGCCATGCGAGGGACTGATCTCCAAGGGGATAGAGATAGCGGATCGGCGAGAACCCGAACTCGACGGCGATCCATTCATTGGTCGCCGGAGAGAAGAAGAGGTCCTGCAGCACATAGATTCCGCAGATCAGGCCAAGAGCCGCGAGAATTCCGGTCGGGATATTGAAGATCGGAGGGTTCTCAGATGGCGGACCACCATTGGCCGTCTCGGGCGCACGGCGCTCACCTGCCGGATGCCCCTCGCCCCGGAAATCCGCTTCATCCTGCATCGACGGCTCCTTCATGATTGTCCCACCAGTTAGTGCAGTTGGCAGATAAAAAAAAGGCCGCCCGGACAAGCGGGTGGCCTTGCAGGCGCAGAGCGGATCATTGCGCCGACTGGAGGTGGTGCCGAAGGCTTGCCTTCGCGTGTGCTGAGCCTCGAATGCCATGGCAGACGGGAGCGCACAACTGAAACCGTTTCTTAACCTTAATTCAGCGGCCCGGGCTCGTTCCACCCTGAAAAAGCGAGAGCCAGAGCAAACACTATATTAACGGCTCGCGGACTAATGTTTAGCCATAGAGGATTAGACAGATACTCCATGATGTACTCGACGCGGGCCAGCCAGAGCACTACGATCGCCTCGCCGGGACAGCAGCGCGCCTTTCAGCGCGTCGCCGTCAGCCTGCAAGGTCGACTTATGCTCGCCAACTACGAAGAGTATGTCTGCAAGGTTGTCGACATGTCGCCGGGTGACGTTCGCTTTGCCTGCGCCGGCATGCCCCGCCCGAACGAACGCGTGATTGCCTATATCGACCATCTCGGACGGATCGAAGGGACAGTCGTCAAGCTCACAGAAGACGGCTTTGTCATCTCGATCATCGCAACGGTGCGGAAGCGCGAGAAGCTCGCAGCCCAACTGACCTGGATTGCCAACAAGCATGAGCTCGGCCTCCCGGAAGACCGTCGCCATGATCGCCTGACACCCCGACAGACGAGAACCGATCTCACACTGGAAGACGGCAAGGTCTATCCCTGCCGCCTGATGGACCTTTCACTTTCTGGGGCAGCCGTCGACATCGACATCCGTCCGCCGATCGGCTCGGCCGTGCGCCTGGGCAACATGCGCGGCCGCGTGGTCCGCCACTTCATGGAAGGCGTCGCGATCGAGTTCCTCTCTCTGCAGTCCAAGGAAGCACTCACCGAGTTTCTTTGAGACAAGCCAGTCATCTACTCCGACAAAGGCGCCCGCGGTCTCCGCGAGGCGCCTTTTCTACGTCCTCCATCGTGAAAAGTGCCAAAGCGGCACAGACTTCTTCGAAAAAAAACATTGAAGCGAAGTCTATCTTCGGCACATCCAGAGCGGCCATTCGATCCGAAATGCTGGCGCATGCCGCATTCACAATAGCCAGCAAGCCACCAGCCGATGCGCCTGCACCCCCAACCCGGCACACGGACGCACCAGCGTAAAGCTCTGACTTAAAACATGTTTCCGGCGCCAGGAACCAAGACGGCGGGTCAAATAGGTAGAATTATACTCAAAATTTCATCTCATTTTCTACAAAATAGAATCAAACAAAAATCAAACGCATCTAAATATAGATTCTCTTTTTCATAGATTTAGCCTTTGATTTTACCGCTATTCTTGGCAGCCCATCAAATTTTCTCTGTCATTGCTATCTCCATTACCGGGAGACAACCAATGACAACAAAGAAAAATCTGGGTATTGGAACTCTGGCCGCCGCCCTCACCGGCGCACTGGCCTTTCAAGTATCGGCGATGCCGGCCAACATGCAGATCGTCGGCAAGGCGAATCCGCCGATCGGCCACTACGAATTCTGTCAGACCTATTCCGGCGAGTGCGCCGGCAGCCAGACCGACAGCGGCCCCATGGCGCTGACCGAGGACCTCTGGAAGGCGATGCTCGACGTCAATTACACCGTCAACAGCTCGATCACACCGTTGACCGATATGGAAATCTACGGCGTCGAGGAGCGGTGGACCTATCCGCGCAGTGTCGGCGATTGCGAGGACTTCGCACTCTTGAAGCGCAAGATGCTCGTTGACCGCGGCGTTGACCCCGCCGATCTCCTGATGACCGTGGTGCTGCAGCCAAACGGCGAAGGGCATGCCGTGCTCACGGTGCGCACCGACCACGGCGACTTCATTCTCGACAACATGCGCAACAAGGTGCTGCTGTGGTCCGAGACGGAATACACCTACCTCAAGCGTCAATCCTCAAGCAATCCCGGTCGCTGGGTGAAGCTCCAGGACGGACGCGCAGGCATCGTCGGCAGCGTGTCCCAATAAGTCACGCCACCGCCACTTTATGGCCCGGTCTGTCCCCGCCTACCCGTCCCCCGACCGGAGCCAACGAGCCGGTCCCGTCCAACCGGGACCGGCTCTCTTTTTTTCAGAAGCCAGCACCAACGCCCAGACTGACTTAACCGCATATTAACCACGCTCACCGAAGTCTTTGAGTTGCGGCATCTCGCAACGATGACCGCTCCGAGTGGATGAGGCTGAGATGCGAGGCGCAGCAAACAGGGTGGAGCCACACGAAGAGCACTCGTCGCTGATCTCGAATCGTTTTCTGATAATAGCGACCGCATCCATATGCCTTCTGGCGGCAGCCTCCGTCGCCATCAGCTGGTTCGGGCGCGCCTATGGCGAACGTCTTTCACTGGCCGGACACAGCGAAAGTGTCGAAATCGTCGAGGTCACGGTGGGCCGGGATCAACTATTCGTGCCTGCGAACACCATCCGCTTCGAACAGCAACGCCAGAGCGGCAGCGCCGACCGTCTCGATCTCTACCTGCTGTGGCCGGAGATGTCGGGCTACACATCAGCCGATCGGGTCCGGTTCGATGACCTGAACCAGTCAAACGCGCTGATCTTCCTGCAGATATCCCAAAGCACGATGTCCAGAGACATGTCCGGGCGGGTCGAGCCGATTTACAGACACCTGCTGGAGGACGATGCGGCTCCCGGTCCGGCCGGCCTCAGCCTTCATGCGTTCAAGAGCGGGACAGGATATGATGGCGAGCACCTCCTGACTGGAACACTTCAGGATGGCGAAGCGTATGCAATCCGCTGCCTGCTACCACCGCCCCCCTCAGAGGCAACCAGCAGCGACTGCCAACGCGACATCCACGTTGGGGAAGACCTTACCGTGCTCTATCGCTTCTCAAGCCGACTGCTCGGCGACTGGCAGGCAATAGATACTGCGGTCCGCAGCTATGTCGAGACACGCACGCACCCCACGCCATCCGTCACAACGCTTAAAAATCAACCCAAAGCATCAACAGACCGTTCATCATAAACCTCTTGGTAAGGCTAATTCCGTAGGGTCCACGGAGATGGTCGCGATTGGGGGAGAGCGTCCGGTCGTCAATGGTAAGATTTAAAGAGTATCGTGGTGCACACAGTTCTGGGAAGCTTCAACTTCGCCGTCTCATTCCGTCGGATCGTGCTTGCAGTGTTTGCGGCCATCGTGACAAGTGTCGCTGCCGTGAGCGCAGCCCAGGCCAACCCGAAATATGCCGGGATCGTCATCGACGCCAAGACCGGCAAGGTTCTCTATAGTGAGAATGCAGACAGCCTGCGTTATCCCGCCTCGCTGACCAAGATGATGACGCTCTACATGGTCTTCGAAGCGCTGGAATCCGGCAAGGTCTCGCTCAACAGCAAGGTACCTTTCTCGGCCAACGCCGCAAAAGAGCCGCCATCCAAGCTCGGCGTCGGTACAGGTCGCAGCATCACTGTCGAGCAAGCCATTCTCTCACTGGTCACCCGCTCGGCCAATGATTCGGCGACGGCAATAGCCGAGTATCTCGGCGGCTCGGAGCAGCGCTTTGCGCAGATGATGACAGCAAAAGCCCGCAGCCTCGGCATGACGAAGACGACGTATCGCAATGCGCACGGCCTTCCCAATACCGCACAGATGACGACGGCGCGCGACCAGGCCCGCCTGAGCATCGCCCTGCGCCAGCATTTTCCGCAGTATTACGGCTATTTTTCCACTCGTAGCTTTCGCTTCGGCAAGCAGACGATCGGCAACCACAACAGATTGCTCGGTCAGGTTCGCGGCGTAGACGGAATCAAGACGGGCTACACCCGCGCTGCCGGCTACAACCTCGCGACTTCCGCCGAGGCAGGCGGTCGTTCGATCGTCGCCGTGGTCCTCGGCGCCACCTCCGGAGCCCGTCGCAATGCACAGATGACCAGCCTCGTGCAGCGTTATCTGCCTGCAGCCTCGGCAACGCGCGGCGGCAATACCATCGCCAAGAACGACACCTCGATCGCGCCGGCACAGGCTACCGCGTCCGTCGGTGACGCAATGCCGACCCTTCCGCAAACCGGTCCGATGCCCGATCCGCGCTATAACGGTGTCGCGCAGGCCTATGCAGCGGCACCGACGACCAATGGCGCAAGCGCAGCACTGGAAACCCTGCGTCCGGTCGCACCGGCCGCCGCTTCCGGAAATGCGGTGCCGGTACCGCAACCGGCCCCCGCCTATATGCCCGACAGCGGTGCGGCCGTTCTGCCGGAAGACACGACGCAGTCCGTTGCTGCTGCTTCGGCCACCCCGCCTGATGTCGACCAGCTGACCACGGCATCGACCACGCCTGCGTCCGGCTGGGTCGTGCAGATCGGCACGTCGCCGGACAAGGAACTGGCCATGGATCTCCTGCGCGACGCCCAGGAAAAAGGCGGCAAGGTATTGCGTTCCGCCACCCCCTTCACCGTCGCCTATGGTGATGGCGCACAACAGATCTATCGCGCACGCTTCGGCGGGTTCGATGAGCAGAAAGACGCGATCAACGCGTGCAAGGCCCTGAAGAAGAAGGGAATCGGTTGCTGGGCATCAGCGCAGTGATCGATCACCCGAAACCCTCGATTTGTACAGTTTACGAGGATCACGGAATGGCATCGAAAGACTTCAAGTACGGCCCCGTTGAAGGGCAGGACAATGGTGGAGAAGGCTCCCCGACCAATGTGCTGCACCCCCTGCACGAGGTGGCCTATCGGCTGGCTGATATCGGCCTGCGGGACAAGCGCTCGAAGACCAAGGACCTGATCGGCCTGCTGTTGAGCCACGGCGCCCGTGCCTGGCGCTATTCGCAGCCGGAGGCTAACATCCACCTCCATGTGACGGCCCAGGCCAGACGGTTCCCCGTCATCCTCCGCCTTCGCTGACGATAGCCCGCCACATGCCGATCTACCGTCTGGGAGACAGGGTTCCGCAACTGCCCGCAACCGACAGATACTGGGTCGCGCCAGACGCCCAGATCATTGGTGACGTCCGGCTCGGCGAGGATGTCGGAATCTGGTTCGGCGCCGTATTGCGCGGTGACAACGACCCCATCCTTATCGGCGCTCGCAGCAACATCCAGGACGGCGTGATGGTCCACACCGATCCCGGCATGGGCGTCACAATCGGTGAAGGGTGCACCATCGGGCATCATGCCATCATCCATGGCTGCAGCATCGGTTCGAATTCACTGATCGGGATGGGCGCGACAGTTCTCAATGGCGCTCGCATCGGTCACAATTGCCTGGTCGGCGCCAACGCGCTGGTCACGGAAGGAAAGTCGTTCCCCGACAATTCGTTGATCGTTGGAGCTCCAGCAAAGGTCGTCCGGACGCTGGACGATACAGCGATTGCCGGGCTCAAGCTTTCTGCAGAGAACTATGTGCGAAACTGGCGCCGCTACTCCAGCGAACTGACGCCTCTCTGAATTGCGTTGCTTGAACGGCTCCCGCCAGATCATCTATGCGCCATGCGCTGCTCATCCAGGACTTACGCAGCTCCGCAGCGAAATCGCAAAGTTTTTCGGCCAGTCTCGCCTAGGCCGCGATTTCCGAACAGGTTGCACACAATCCCCTGATCTCGATCGTCGTCTTTTCCGGCTTGAAATGGCGGCCGCGCGTCATGGTCGCCAGACGGTGATCGATGTCATGATCATGGAACTCTGTTACATGACCGCACTTGTTGCAGATCATGAAGGCGACCGTGCCATGGCCTGAGCAACCGTCATGCGGATGCGCACAGGCGACGAAGGCATTGATGCTCTCCAGCCGATGAACCATGCCGAATTCGACCAGCTTGTCCAGCGCACGATAGACCTGCAGCGGCGCACGGAAGCCGTGCTCGCGCAGTCGATCGAGCAGCGTATAGGCGGACAGTGGCCCATCCGCATGCACAAGCGCGTCGAAGACGAGGGTCTGATTGCGGGTAAGATCTGTCTTGGTCATGCTCATGCCCTCGGTCGAATGTCGGTTGTCCTGGCGCCCGGTCGCGGCAAGAGGCTGATGAGGAAAAGAACCAGTGCGGCGACCACGATCGACGGACCGGACGGTGTATCATAGGTCAGTGAACCGAAAAGCCCGAGCACCACCGCCACGGCACCGATGACCGAGGCGAGAATGGCCATGACTTCCGGCGTTGCAGCAAAGCGTCGGGCGGCCGCTGCGGGGATGATCAGCAGCGAGGTGATCAGCATGATGCCGACGATCTTCATCGCAATCGCGATCACCAGAGCCATGAGCAGCATGAAGATCAGCCGCGCGCGTTCCGGCTGCATGCCTTCGGCTTCCGCCAATTCGACATTGACAGTACCGGCAAGCAAAGGTCGCCAGAGCCAGGCAACAATCGCCACCACAATGAGCCCACCGAGCCAGACTATCGCGACATCGGTTGGCGTCACCGCCAGAATGTCGCCGAAAAGGAAGGCGATGAGGTCGAAGCGCACCCAGGTCATGAAGGCCACCATGACGAGGCCGATCGCGAGCGTGGCATGACTGAGAATGCCGAGCAGCGCATCGGCAGAGAGTCCCTGACGCTTCTGCAGGACAATCAGGATCAGGGACACAAGGGCCGCCACGACGAAGACACTGATCATCAGGTTGAGCGAGAAAAACAGGGACAAGGCGACGCCAAGCAGAGCCGAATGGGCCATCGTGTCACCGAAGTAGGCCATACGACGCCATATGACGAAGCAGCCGAGTGGCCCGGTGGTCAGGGCAAGGCCGATGCCGGCGAGCATGGCACGGACGAAGAAGTCATCCAGCATGGTCATGCTTCCTGTCCTTTAACGCAACCGAAGTCGCCGCGTCATGGTGATGGTGATGTTCATGGCCATGGTGATGGTCGTGGTCCTGATGACTGTGGCCGTGATCGTCATGGTCGTGATGCCCATCGTCGGGATGGCAGTGGTCCGTCACGCTGCCATCGGCATGCAGAACCCTCCCATCTGGCAAATGGGTATGATCATGGTCGTGGCTGTAGACAGCGAGCGTCTGGGCGGCCTTTGCACCGAACAGGCGCATGTATTCCGGGCTCTGGCTGACGGCGGCCGGTGTTCCCCGGCAGCAGACGTGGCCGTTGAGACAAATTACCGTATCGGTCTCAGCCATCACCACATGCAGGTCGTGGGAAATCAGCAGAATGCCACATCCGGTGGAATTTCGGATGGAGGTGATCAGGTCGTAGAGGGCGATCTCACCGGAGAAATCGACGCCCTGGACCGGTTCGTCGAGTACGAGAATATCAGGCTTGCGGGCCATGGCACGCGCCAGCAGGGCGCGCTGGAATTCACCGCCGGACAGATGCTGCACCTCCGCGCCAGCCAGGTGGGCGATGCCCACGGCGTCCAATGCCGCCTTGACCTCTTCAGCCGACAAAGGCGCGGTCAACGTCATCAGACGCCGCACCGTCAGCGGCATCGTCCAGTCAACGGACAGGCGCTGCGGGACGTAGCCGACACGGAGCCCAGGCTTGCGCTCCACCCTGCCCTCATCCGCCTTGAGGACACCAATGGCCATCTTGGCACTGGTGGACTTGCCGGAACCGTTGGGGCCGATGAGTGTAACGATTTCGCCGGGGCGCACGGAGAAATCGACCCCGCGCACAAGCCAGCGTCCGTTGCGGTAGACACCAGCGCCGGTGAGTGACACCAGCGGTGCGGCCTCCCGTGATTTCATGGCATTCATTGGGATCTCGAGATTTAAGTGTTGCCTCCACCTATGCCACACGTTATAGCATTACGCAACTTACGTAATATTATTACATAACCACCCCCAGGAGCCATGCATGAACCGCTACCGCCTCGGACTGGCTGCCTCGACGGCGTTTCTCTTTCTCTCGCCGGCTCTGGCCTCGGCGGCTCCTGATGTCGTAGTCTCGATCAAGCCCGTCCATTCGCTGGTCGCCTCGATCATGAAGGGGGTCGGCGAGCCGTCACTCATTGTCGAGGGTTCGGCGTCTCCGCACACCTATACGCTGAAGCCATCCAACGCGCGGGCGCTGGAAAATGCCGACCTGGTGTTCTGGGTAGGACCCGGCCTGGAAGCCTTCCTGGAGAAGCCACTCGAGGCACTGCCGAAGAAGGCCAAGGTCGTCGAGCTTGAGGATGCTCCGGGCATGACCAAGCTACCGTTCCGCGAAGGTGGTGCATTCGAAGGCCATGAGCATGACGAGCACGCTGATCACGCGGAGACTGGCGGGGATCACGACGGGCACGCCCACGAAGAGGCCGGACATGCAGAGCATGCCGAGGCGGAGCATACGCACGATCATGGCCACGACCACAAGGCTGAAGAAGCAGCAGTCAGCGCAGAGAGCCATGGGCACGAAGAGCATGATCACGACGAACACGCGCATGGCGGCACAGACATGCATCTGTGGCTTGATCCCACCAACGCGAAAGTCATGGCTGCTGAAATAGCCAAGACCCTGAGCGAGGCCGATCCGGCCAACAAGGGAATCTACGAGGCCAATCTTGCCGCTCTGGATACCGAGATCAGCGCGCTCGATAGCGAAATCGCCGCGCAGCTGAAACCGGTATTGGAGAAACCCTTCATCGTATTCCACGACGCCTATCAATACTTCGAGAAGCACTACGGTGTGCGCGTCGCCGGCTCCGTGACGGTCAGTCCCGAAACCATGCCAGGTGCCGAGAGGCTGTCGACAATCCGCGCCAAGATCGAGGAATTGGGCGCGGCCTGCGTCTTTGCCGAGCCGCAGTTCGAACCGAAGCTGATCGGCATCGTCACCGAGGGCACGCAAGCGAAGTCCGGCGTGCTCGATCCGGAGGGCGGCGCGCTCGAAGCAGGTCCCGCACTCTACGGTCAATTGATGCGCAATCTGGCGACCTCGATGAGCACCTGCCTGTCGCAGTGATCAAATCCCTCCCCCGGGCGAAAGGCGGGACTTCGGTTCCGCCTTTTTCGGATGGAGATTTGTTATGTTATTACATTAACTGGAGCCATAAATGAAGAAGCTGCCTGTCACCGTCCTGTCCGGTTTCCTTGGAGCTGGAAAGACAACGCTGCTCAACCATGTGCTCGCCAACCGCAACGGATTGCGGGTTGCCGTCATCGTCAACGACATGAGCGAGGTGAATATCGACGCAGCCTTGGTGCGCGGTGGTGATGCCGCACTGACGCGCACGCAGGAGCAATTGGTGGAGATGAGCAATGGCTGCATCTGTTGCACGCTGCGCGACGATCTCCTCAACGAGGTGCGGGGGCTCGCCGAACAGGACCGGTTCGACTACCTGCTGATCGAGGCCACGGGCATTGCCGAACCGCTGCCGATTGCCACAACATTCGATTTCCGCGATGAGGAGGGGCGCAGTCTCTCCGACATTGCGCAACTCGACACAATGGTCACCGTGGTGGATGCCGCCAATCTCATCGGAGATTACTCCTCCAGCGATTTTCTGGCCGACCGCGGTGAGAGCGCCGGTGAGAACGACAACCGGACCCTCGTCGATCTCCTTGTCGAGCAGATCGAGTTCGCCGACGTGATCATCCTGAACAAGGTCGGAACCGCCACGCGCGACCAGCTTGATGCGGCACGCAAGATCATCGCCGGGCTCAATGCCGATGCGCGCGTGATCGAGACCGACTTTGCAGATGTCGCGGCGAAGGACATTCTCGGGACTGGGCTCTTCGACCTTGCCAAGGCAGAAACGCATCCGCTTTGGTTCCAGGAACTGCACGGCTTCCGCGATCATGTGCCGGAGACGGAAGAATACGGCATCCGCTCCTTCGTCTACCGCGCCCGCGCGCCGTTCGATCCCACACGCTTTCGCGCGTTTCTCGACCGCGCCTGGCCGGGCGTCATCCGGGCAAAGGGCTTTTTCTGGCTCGCGACCCGTCCGCACCATGTTGGAGAACTGAGCCAGGCCGGGCCGCTCGTGCGGACGACGAAGATGGGGCTATGGTGGGCGTCGGTGCCGAAATCACGCTGGCCGGACGATCCGGGCTTCATGCATGCGATGGCGCCCTATCTCGACCAGGAATGGGGAGACCGGCGACAGGAAATCGTCTTCATCGGAGCCGATCCGATGGATCAGCGGACAATTACGGCGGAACTCGATGAGTGCCTCGTGCCGAGCGATGGCTTCACGCCGACAGCCTGGGAAGACCTCCCGGACCCCTTCGCGCGCTGGACCTGAGGCTTACAGCCTTCCGCGTCTCTGGAGGACGGAGAGAACCACGGCCGCACCGGCCTCACCGGCTGGTCTCTCCGTCTGAAGCTTCTGCCAGACTTCGTCGTAACCTTGAAGCATCGCCGCACGCTGCAGCGTCTCGGTCGACAGGCGCTCCGCCCAGCGCACAAGGCTCGCAGGGCGCAACACGTCGTTGAAGTATTCCGGAACAACGGCGTAATCCGCAATCAGGTTCGGCAGAGCACCGGTCCAGATCTTGATGCGGTGGCTCAGCAGCCGGATGATCCAGTCCCCCTTGTAGGTCGAAACGACAGGCACATGGGCAAGCGCCAGCTCAAGGATCACGGTGCCAGAGGCCGCGATGGCAGCATCCGCCGCCTCGAAGGCCTGCCACTTCGCCGCGTCACCCAGAACGATCTCGGGCCGCAGCGCCCAGTTGCGCGTGATTTCGCGCACGCGAGCCTCCTGACGCGGCACGGTGGGCAGGACAAACCGCGTCTCGCCATTGCGAGCGACAAATTCCTGCATCGCCTCCCCGAAGACCGGCAACAGTTGGGTGATTTCTCCACCCCTTGATCCCGGCAACAGAAGAATGGTGCGCTTATCACTCGCGGGTGCAGCCCCCCTCGCCTTACGCGCCTCCCTCACCCGTCGGATGTCCGTATGGCTAGCCAGGCGATGGCCGACAAAATGAGTTTCCGGACCGCCCAGACGCTGCATGACCGCCGGCTCGAATGGCAACACCGCCAGCACAGCATCGACATAATCGAGCATGGCCTTGGCGCGATATTCCTTCCATGCCCAGACACTTGGGCAGACATAGTTCACGATGGCGAGATCCGGTCGTTTGCGCCGAACCTTCTTTGCGACCCGATGGGTGAAATCGGGGCTATCGACGATCAGGAGCAGATCCGGCTCGGCAGCAATGATCGCGTCCGCTGTCAGAGAGATAAGCTTGATGAGACGCGGGAGCTTAGACAGGACCTGGGTAATGCCCATGATCGAAAGTTCGGAAAAATCGAACAGCGATTTCAGCCCTTGGGCCTCCAGCGCCTCTCCCCCAACGCCGACCAGTTTGATCGGGCCAGGATGCATAGCCTTCACTTGCGCGATCAAATCGGCGCCCAGTAAGTCGCCGGAGACTTCACCGGCGATCACTGCGATCTTCAGCGGTCTGTCCATCATCACTGGCGCTCCCTGCCCGCCCGGTCGACACCGACAACGAAGAGGCCGGCGGCGTCGGCCGCTGCGATGACGGCGTCACGCTCGACCACAAGCGCTCGACCGGCTTCAACTGCAATGCCGGCGAGCCCTGCTGCCTTGGCATTCTCGACAGTCGAGACGCCAATTGTCGGCAGATCGGCTCTCAGGTCCTGCTGCGGTTTGCACAACTTGACCAACACGCCCTTGCGGCGTCTCGATATCCGTCCATCGTTGCGCAGGTCGCGAACACGGGCAAGCATCGCATCGGTTCCCTCGACCCCCTCCAGTGCCACGACACGCCCGCCGACGGACACCGCACCTTGGCCGACATCCAGGCGCCCGAGCGTTTCTGCGGCATCGGCGGCACGCTCTATGTCCCTCAGATCGTCAGCATTCGGCGTCATGGCACCGAGCGGGCCGATCGTGGCGAGCAGGCCCGGAAGAATTTCGTGGGCTCCGAGCACCTCGCAGCCCTGCGCCTCAATCAACGAGATGACCATCCGCAGTACGGCATCGTCACCACCGGCAAGCAAGGTCTTCAGCGCCATTGGGAGTTTCAGTAGCGATTTCCAGTTGGCCCGGATTTCACCGAAGGCCGGACGCCGCTTCACGGCACCAGACATGACCACCCGACCAATCGCGTGTTGGCGGAAGAGCGTCGAAAGCCCGGCCATGTCGCCAACGCCGATCACAGCATTGTCAAAGCCAAGCCAGAAATCATCTGCCTCGTTCTTCAACCTGAGAACGAAGGGATCCTCGCCAGCTTCCCGAGCAGCTTCGGCAATGAAGAGCGGCAGTTTTCCGCCGCCTGCGATAATCGCGAGGCGCCCGGTTCGCGGCAGGCCGTCAGCGTGATCGGCCGCCGTCATGGTTCAGTTCTTGCCGCGATGGGGCGACGACAGCGCCCGGTCGCTTTCGGCTGCGATGAAATCGAGGATCTCGATCACCGGAGGGCAATCGAGGTATTCATCGCGGATGGCGGCCGCATTGTTGCGGGCGGAACCTTCGCTCTCGAAGATCTGCTTGAAGGCGCGGCGCACCTGATGGATCACCGCACGCTCGATGCCGGCGCGGGTCATGCCAACCACGTTGAGACCGGCAAGAATGCCCGGATTGCCGTTCAGCATGCCATACGGGATCACATCATAGGCGACCGCCGACAATCCACCGATGAAGGCCTGTCGGCCGATACGGGTGAACTGGTGCACAGCACAGCCACCACTGAGGATGGCTCTATCCTCGACGCGCACATGGCCAGCCAGCATCACGCTGTTGGACAGGATGATGTCGTTGCCGAGGATGCAGTCGTGCGCCACATGCGAATTGGCGAGGAGCAGGCAGTTGTCGCCGACACGGGTAATGCCACCACCACCAACGGTGCCGCAGTTCATCGTCACGCCTTCGCGCATGGTGCAGTTGGCTCCAACAACGAGACGGGATTCCTCACCCGCCTCATGAAGGCTCTGCGATACACCACCGATCACTGCCATTGGATGGATCTTGCAGCCCGGGCCGATTTCGGTCAGCCCTGTGACGACCGCATTCGACAGGAGCTCGACGCCGTCCTTCAGTGTCACCCGCGGGCCGACACGGCAGAAGGGGCCGATCCTCACGTTCTCCCCGATGACCGCGCCATCTTCGACAACGGCCATGGGATGGATGACGGCACTTGCTGCGATCTGGCTCATTTCTGATCCTTGCGCATGATCATCGCCCCGATATCGGCTTCCGCGACCAGCGCACCGTCGACCTTTGCGTCACAGTGGAATTTCCAGATGTTGCCGCGCTGCTTCTGCTTCACGACATGGTATTCTACCCGATCGCCGGGGACCACAGGCTTGCGGAAGCGGGCATTATCGATCGTCATGAAGTAGACCAGATTCCCGGCCTCTCCCTGCTTTCGAGCACAGATCGCACCGGCTGTCTGAGCCATTCCCTCGATCAGCAGAACGCCCGGCATGATCGGGCTTTCCGGAAAATGGCCGGTGAAATGCGGCTCGTTCGCGGTCACGTTCTTGATGCCGATGGCGGAATCGTCGCCGTCAATCTCGATGATCTTGTCCACCAGCAGGAAGGGATAGCGGTGGGGCAGAAGCTTCATGATCTCGAGGATATCAGCCGATCCCAATTCGCTCTTGGCGACGTCAGTCATTGCTGGCTCCCTTTTCCTTGGCGCGGCTGTCGTAACGGCTCAGCGTATCGGCCACCTCGCGCAGATAATCCTTCAACGGACGGGCCGGTACACCGCCATATTTTTCACCCGGAGGCACATCCGCCAGAACGCCGCTCATCGCCGCAATCTGTGCTCCATCGCCAATCTTGATGTGACCGTTTACGCCAGCGGCGCCGCCGATCATCACGCCGTCACCGATTACGGTACTGCCGGCGATCCCAACCTGGCTGACAATGCCGCAATGGCGCCCAATGCGGACGTTGTGGCCAACCTGCACCAGATTGTCGATCTTGGTGCCCTCTCCGATCACGGTGTCGTCCATCGTCCCGCGATCGATCGTCGTATTGGCACCGATCTCGACGTGATCCTGGATAATCACCCGCCCAACCTGGACGATCTTGAGCATTCCGCGCGGACCAGGGGCGTAGCCGAAACCATCCTGCCCGACGCGCGCGCCGTTGTGAATGATGACATTGTTGCCGATCAGGGAAACCTGAACCGTCGCTCCACCAGCAATCACGCAATCCCGGCCAATACGGACACCGGGGCCGATGATCGCACCAGGACCGATGCGCGTGCCCGTCCCGATTTCCACATCGGCACCGATCACTGCCATGGCTTCGACTTCCACACCGGGCTCGAGCCTGGCGGTCGGGTCAACATAAGCTGCCGGGGAAATCCCCACCGTCTCCGACGTCATGCGCACGGGCTTCAGCCCCTGCGGATGCAGAAGCGCGCCCGCCAGAGCAAACGCGGTGTGCGCGCTCTTGGCCAGCAGTACCGGGATATGCGGGGGTATGAAGGATAGAAGCGGCTTTTCGACAAATATTGCCGTCGCCTGGCATGTCGCCAGCTCTTCCCGATTGCGGCGGGAGAGGATGTAACAAACATCCCCGTCCTTTGCCCTGCCCACAGGTGAAACGGATCGAACGATCCGCCCACTCTGGCTCTGGTCCTGCAATTCCGCCCCCGTCTGCGCTGCAAGCGCAGCCAAGGTCACCCCGGCATGGGGCGGAAAGAAGTGATTATGCTCCATCAGCAAACGCTCCAGAACGTCAACCTGTCAGCAGTTCTGGACCGCCAGTCTTAGAACTGGTTCGCCATGCTGAAGCGGAATTCCTGGGTCTCGTCGAAGTCTTCCTTTGCGACCGGAACCGCATAATCGACGCGCAGGGCACCGAAAGGGGAATTCCAGACGAGGCCGGCACCAACGGACGCACGGATCGACATACCAGTGCCTACGGCGCCAGTGTCGCTCTGAAGTTCGCTGCCATAAAGCGTACCGGCATCGGCGAAGACCGCACCACGGAAGCCAAGATCCTGCGGGACCATCGGAAGCGGGAATGTCGCCTCTGCCGATGCGGTGAAGTAGGTCGTACCACCGATCGAATCGCCGTCAAGACGCGGGCCAATGCCGCTGTTGTCGAAGCCGCGGATTTCCTTGCCGCCGATCTTGAACTGATCGAAGACATTCAGGTTGTCACCGAGAGCCACGACGTGACCGGCCGAACCAGCCAGCGAGCCGACGATGTCGAACTCATCCGACAAGGTGTAGAACATGCGGGCGCGGACAAAGGCCTTGTAGTATTCGGAATCGCCACCCAGACCGGCATATTCATGCGTGAAGCTCGCATAGATGCCTTCATGCGGGTTCTGACGATCATCGACCGTGTTGTAGACGATCGAGTGACCGAGAATGGACTGCTGCCAGGTGCTGCCGTTGATCGCATCGATGTAAGGCTGTGCAACGCGGTCATCGCCGTTGCCGCCAATACCGTCGGAGCCGAAGGCACCATCCTCGATATAGTCGATTTCCTTGTAGGTGTAGCGCAGCGTCGTCGCCAGATCTTCGGTGATCGGCGCGGTCACGCGGATGGTCGCGCCCTGCTCCTCGTAGTCATAGTTGGAGTTCGAACTGGTCGAGCTCTTGAACACGTCAAAGCCAGCGGCCAGACGATAGCCGAGGAAATACGGCTCGGTGAAGGAGAAATTGTAGGTCTGCGTCTCGTCGAAACCACCACCGGCGGCAACGCGGATGAACTGGCCGCGACCGAGGAAGTTCTTTTCCTCGACAGAGGCTTCAAGAACCAAACCGCCGTCACCGACAGAGTAACCAGCGCCGATGCCGAACGAACCGGTCGGCTGATCCTGCACGTCGACGACCACAACGACGCGGTCCGGCGAACTGCCAGCCTGAGTCGAGATGTTGACGGACGAGAAGAAACCAAGAGCTTCGAGACGACGCTTGGCGCGCGAGATGGTCTCCTGGTTGAAGGCGTCGCCTTCGGAGATATCGAATTCGCGGCGGATCACGTAGTCGCGGGTACGGGTGTTGCCGCGAACTTCGATGCGCTCCACATAGGCGCGCTCACCCTGATCGACCAGATAGGTGACGCCGATGGTGTTGGTTTCGAAGTTGCGGTCGCCGCGCGGAACGACGCGAGCAAAGGGATAGCCGGCCGAAGATACACGGCGGGAAATCGCTTCCATGGACTTCTGAACGTCACGGGCGCTGTAGGTGCTGCCTTCGCGCGTTTCCAGAAGACCCTGCAGTTCAGAACCATCAATGCCGTCAACCGTCGACTCGACAGAAACCGCACCGAACCTGTAGCGCTGACCTTCATCGACAGTGATGTTGATCGTGTATTCGTTGCCGGCCTCATTGAGCACGGCTTCAGACGAGATCACACGGAAATCCGCATAACCGTGGTTGTAGTAGAACTGGCGCAGCGCCTCTTCATCGGCGCGCAGCTTGTCTTCGTTGTACACGTCCTTACGGGTCAGGAAGGACAGAATGCCGGATTCCTTGGTCTGCAGAACGGCAGCAAGGCGACCGTCGGAATAGGCGCTGTTGCCGACGAAATTGATCGTGCTGATCTTGGTGCGCTCACCTTCATTGATCACGAAAGCGAGGTTCACGCGCCCTTCCGCAACCGGAACGACCTGCGTGGTAACTTCGACGTCACTGCGGCCGATGGCAGAATAGGCCTCACGAATGCGCTGGATGTCCGCGCTGATAAGGCTGTCGCTATACGGTCCCTGCGCCTGGGTCTGGACGACGCCCTGCAGCTTATCGTCCTTGATCTTACGGTTGCCGTTGAAGACCACCTGATTGACCAGCTGGTTCTCAGCGACGGTGACGACAAGCGTGCCGCCCGAAACCGAAATCTGGACATCGGAGAAAAAGCCGGTCGCGTACAGACGCTTGACCGATTCATCGATGTCGGCATTGGAGAAAGTCCGACCCGGCTGGATCGAAAGGTTGGAGCGTACAGCCTCGGCGCCCACACGCTGAGCACCGCGTACATCAATACGCTGAACCACTGCAGCTTCGGCAGCAACGGCCGATGCGAGGACGGCAATACCTGCTCCCGAAGACACAACACCAGCAGACAGCGCGACCGCCGATACTGCGTTCAAAAACTTTGAACCAGCCTTCATGTGTATACTTTACCTTCTTCCATTGCCCCGCAGTCGTTACCCGACTCCGGCCCGTGTGTGGTTTTAGCGGGTTTTACCCTACAAGCAAGTGTGCGCGTTAATTTCTGTTTACTTCATTTCAACGCGTGGCCCAATCGCCACTATCAATTTGAAACATCGTAAACAAATCCCTTCACACCTTGCAAGCTCCCCGCTAGCCAATCAACCGGCTGATATCGTTCCAGGTGGCAAAAACCATCAGAGACAGGATCATCGCCATACCAATACGGAAGGCGATCTCCTGTGCGCCCTGACCCATCGGCCTCCCCCGCACTGCTTCAATCGCGTAGAGAACGAGATGGCCCCCGTCAAGGACCGGAACTGGCATCAAATTCAAAAGCCCCAGAGAAACGGAAAGAACCGCTGCCAGATTTAACAGAGCGATAACGCCAAGCGTTGCCATTTCTCCGGACGCCTGCACGACCCGAACCGGCCCGCCGAGCTGATCGGCATTCATGCGACCGGCAATCATGTTGCCGATATAGTCGAAGGTCCCGGTTACGATATGCCCGGTCTGGCGAACGCCCTCCCATACGGCCTGGATGGGTGACAACTCGACGATGCGGAAATTGCCAGCCTGCTGGTCGGTGATGATGCCGATCTGGCCAACCTCCATCTCGTTGCCGAAGCGGTCGGCGGTGATGGCCCGCTTGGGCACGAGGTTGAAGTCGAGGTCCTGCCCGTCGCGGCGTACGGTCACCTCAACCGGGATCTCCGGGCGCATGGTGATGTAGCGCACGACATCGTCGAAGGTTTCGATCGTACGCCCGTCGAGAGCCACCAGGACGTCCCCACGCTCAATGCCTGCCGCTTCCGCCGCACTGCCCGGCTTGATGTCCGCAACAACGGGGTCGGAGACCGGCTTGCCCATCGTTGCGAAGATGCCGGCAAAGATGACGATGGCGAGCAGGAAGTTGGCAAGCGGGCCAGCCGCTACGGTCACGGCGCGCTTCCACAGCTTTGCGCCATCCAGCGTTTGCGCGCGTTCCTCTTCCGTCAGCGTCTCGGCCAGCGTGCCATCGGGGCGGCTGGCCGCATCCGCGTCTCCGAAGAACCGGACATAGCCACCGAGTGGAATGGCCGAGATCTTCCAGCGGGTTCCGTGGCTGTCGGTGTAGCCGATCAGCTCCGGTCCAAAACCGACGGAGAAGGCAAGGATCCGGATCCCAGACCACCGGCCTGCGAGATAGTGCCCCATCTCGTGAATGAAGACGAGCAGCGACAGGATCAGGATATAGGGCAGGATATACCCGCCGAGAAAGCCGAAAACTGCGCTCATGTGATCCATCATTCGTATCCCAGTCTCGCATGTTGCGAAGGTTTAATCCGTCGATCGGTACGTTCGACCCGATCTTTACAGACCGAAGAGGAAGGCTCCCATGGACACGACGGCATTGGCGCTGCCGGCTGAACTGCCGATCGCCAAGAAGAACGCGGCAAAGCAGGCGAATACAAGGCCGTCAACCCGATCCATGACACCACCGTGCCCCGGAATCAGCCGGCTGGAATCCTTCACGCCGAAGCGGCGCTTGATGAAGGACTCGAACAGGTCCCCGACCTCGCTGGCGACCGAGAGCGTCAAGGCGACAACAGCAACCCAGAGGCCAACATCCTGAAAATGGGCCATGGCGACCAGCATCCCGCCAACGACACCCGCCACGGCGCCCCCAATGGCACCGGACCATGTCTTCCCGGGAGAGATGCGTGGCGCCAGCTTGGGTCCACCAATCGCCCTGCCGACGAAATAGGCGAGAATATCGGTTGCCCAGACGACGACGAAAACGAAGAGCATGGCGATGAAGCCGAGTTGATCCTCGCCCCGAATCGCCGACAAGGAGATGGCAGTCAGGCCCGCATAGAGGAAGCCGGCCGGCTGCCACCAACTGACGCGCCGCAGGAGCGACGGGATCGCAGCCGTGATAAGCAGGCCGGCAAAGAGAGGCACCGTCAACCCGGCCTGGCCAAACAGCATGTTCAAGCTGACCAGCGCCATCGAGAACCAGCCGAAGGCATTGGCCCGGAGGTTGCCTTCAGCAAGACGCGTGATGGTCGACCACTCGTAGTAGACCAATAGCCCGATTGCCACTGCAACCACCTTGAACGCGAAACCGCCGAACCATGTCGCCGACAGGACCACGATGATCATGACGATTGCGGACAGGATCCTCAGCCGGAGTTCGCGCGACATCGTCAGGGTCATGTGCCGACCGCCACCGCTTTGGTCGACAAGCCACCGAAGCGCCGATCGCGGGCGGCGTATCGTTCAAGCACGGAATTGAACAGCGCCGGAGTGAAATCAGGCCAGAAGTCAGGTACAAACATCAACTCGGCATAGGCCGCCTGCCATAACAGGAAATTCGACAAGCGCTCTTCGCCACTGGTGCGGATAACGAGGTCCGGATCCGGAATTCCGGCTGTGTCGAGGCAGTCGTTGATCTTCTGCGCGTCAATGTCGGAGGGGGCGAGCCGACCGGCTTGCACCTCAACGGCAAGGCGCGCGGCAGCCCGGGCGATCTCGTCGCGCGATCCGTAGTTGAACGCGATAACAAGGGTCATTCCGGAGTTGGCAGCCGTCGTGTCCTCGGCCTCGATCAGCAGAGACCTGATGTCCTCCCGCAGATTCTCCCGGTCACCAATGATCCGGATCCGGACACCTGCCTGGTGCAGATCCGCAAGATCGCGCCGAATGAATGCCTTCAACAGGCCGAAGAGTTCATTGACCTCGGATTCGGGACGCCGCCAGTTCTCGGAAGAGAAGGCAAAGAGCGTCAGAAACGAGACACCCGCCTCGCCTGCCGCCTTCACCGTCTCGCGCACCGTCTCCACGCCCTTGCGGTGGCCGAAGGTGCGAGGAAGACCGCGCGCATTTGCCCAGCGGCCATTGCCATCCATGATGATCGCAACATGCTGTGGAACGATGCGATGTTGAACTGTCGACATTGGCGAGGATCCAGGCGGCTCGGAGAGTACGGCGAAAGACGACTCTCGCTTATACCTGCATGATTTCCTTTTCCTTCTCGACGAGCAAGCGGTCGACGTCGACAATCGTCTCGTCGGTCATCTTCTGCACCTTCTCGGAGAGGGAACGGCTGTCGTCCTGGCTGATCGAACCATCCTTTTCAGCCTTCTTCAGACCGTCCATACCGTCACGACGAACGTGGCGAATGGCGACCTTGGCCTTTTCGGCATAGTCGTGGGCGACCTTGACGAGCGACTTGCGGCGCTCTTCGTTGAGCTCGGGCAGCGGAATTCGAAGGTTCTGGCCGTCAACAATCGGGTTGAGGCCCAGATTTGCTTCGCGGATCGCGCGGTCGACGGCGTTGACCATCGACTTGTCCCAGATCGAGACGCCGAGCATGCGGGGCTCCGGCACGGTCACGTTGGCGACCTGGTTCAGTGGAACCCGGGAGCCGTAGGCTTCGACCACAACCGGATCGAGGACGTTGGCGGTAGCGCGGCCCGTACGCAGCGACGCGATGTCATTCTTGAACGCGTTGATTGCGCCGTCCATGCGGCGCTTGATGTCGTTGAGATCAACCCCTGCGGTCATCATGGTTCTCCCATTGCTCTGTCAGTCGGCGGCATGCGATGGCCGCCCTTCAGTGTGATCAGTTGTCAGTGACGATGGTCATGCGACCGGCGCCCGACAGGATTTCGCCGAAGCCACCCTTCTCGTGGATCGAGAAGACGATGATCGGAATGTGGTTTTCGCGCGCGAGCGCCACGGCGGCGACGTCCATCACGGCAAGACCCTTCTGCAGGACTTCGTCATGGGTCAAGCTGTCGAAACGGGTCGCGGTCGGGTCCTTCTTCGGATCGGCGGAATAGATGCCGTCGACCTGGGTTCCCTTGAAGATCGCCTGGGCGCCGATCTCGGCGGCGCGCAGTGCAGCAGCAGAATCGGTGGTGAAGAACGGGTTGCCCGTGCCGCCAGCGAAGATCACCACCCTGCCCTGCGCCAGATGGTGCAAGGCGGCGCGCTGCGAGAAGCTTTCGCAGATCTCGGGCATGGCGATGGCCGAGAGAACCACCGTATCGATGTCGAGTTTGCGCAGAGAGGTCGCAAGTGCCAGCGCGTTGATGACGGTCGCCAGCATGCCCATGTGATCGCCGGTGACGCGATCGCCGCCCTTGGAGGCAACGGCGACGCCGCGGAAGATGTTGCCACCGCCGACGACGACGCCGACTTCGACACCCATGCGGCGGGCTTCAGCGATATCGCCAGCGATCCGATCGGCCACTGCGACATCGATCCCGAATCCCTGACTGCCCATGAGGGCTTCACCGGAAGCCTTGAGGAGGACGCGTTTGAACAATGGCTTGGCTGACATGAAAGCTCCCGAGAACAATTCTGTGCCGGATACACGAAGGGCATCGCGTTGTCACGCGATGCCCCAATGTTTTCCCTTGAAGAAGGGGAAAAGCGCAATCAGCCCTTGGCAACAGCCGCGACTTCGGCAGCAAAGTCGGACTCTTCCTTTTCGATGCCTTCGCCGAGCAGCAGGCGAGCCATGCCGGTCACTTCGATCGGGGCGCCAGCGTCCTTCTCGGCAGCCTTGATGGCGTCGCCGACGGTCAGGTCCGGGTTGATGACAAAAGCCTGCGAGAGAAGAGCGACTTCTTCGAAGAACTTGCGCATGCGGCCTTCAACCATCTTTTCGATGATGGCGTCCGGCTTGCCCGAGGCGCGCGACTGTTCGATGAAGACGTTGCGCTCGCGCTCGGCGACAGCGGCATCGACTTCTTCCGAACGGATGGCGAGCGGGTTGGTGGCAGCGATGTGCATGGCGACCTGGCGCCCGATGGCAGCCAGCACGTCCTTGTTGCCGGTCGACTTGAGCGCGACGAGAACGCCGAGCTTGCCGAGGCCTTCAGAAGCAGCGTTGTGGACGTAGGTTGCGACGACACCGTCTTCGACCGAGAGCTTGACGGCGCGACGCAGCGTCATGTTCTCGCCGATATGGGCGATTGCATCCTTGATGGTGTCGGTGACGGACTTGCCGGTTGCCGGATAGGTGGCAGCGCCGATCGCGTCGACCGAACCGTCGGTGCCGATGGCAACAGACGCCACGCCGCGGACGAGATCCTGGAAGGCATCGTTACGAGCAACGAAGTCGGTTTCGGAGTTCAATTCGACGACAACGGCCGAGGTGCCGGCGCCGTTGATGCCGATCAGGCCTTCAGCAGCCGTGCGGCCCGACTTCTTGTCAGCCTTGGCGATACCCTTGGCGCGCAGCCAGTCGATGGCGGCTTCGACGTCACCGTCGTTCTCGATGAGAGCCTTCTTGCAATCCATCATGCCTGCGCCGGACTTTTCGCGCAGTTCCTTTACCAGTGCTGCAGTGATTTCAGCCATTGTGTGCCTCTTGTCTGTTCAGGCGGTCGACCCGTGGCCGCGAGGGGAACGGTGAACCGCTAGGTTGGGGACGAAATGTACCCGGATGTATGACAACGTGATGAAGCGGGTCACCACGGAAACAATCGGCCGTCTTCGACGCCTTCTCGCGTGACGCGAATGGCATCTTGAAGAACGGAGGCCGCCCGCTGCTCAGGCGAGCTTGCAGGCGGCCATTCCCTTGACGGGAAAAAGCGGCGGTTACCCGCCGCGTAAAGCGATTAAGCTTCTGCTTCGGTCTCGAGAGCCGGCTCGATCGGAGCTTCGGCAGACGCGCCGATGTCACGACCCGAGGCGCCCTGCTGGCGAGCGATGCCGTCGATGGCAGCGCGCGAGATCAGGTCGCAATAGAGCGAGATGGCGCGCGAGGCGTCGTCGTTGCCCGGGATCGGATAGTCGATGAGGTCCGGATCGCAGTTCGAGTCGATGACAGCAACGACCGGGATGCCGAGGCGCTTGGCTTCGTCGATCGCGATCTTTTCCTTGTTGGTGTCGATGATGAACATCAGGTCCGGGGTGCCGCCCATATCGCGGATACCGCCGAGAGCCTTTTCCAGCTTCTCGCGTTCGCGCTCGAGGTTCAGGCGCTCCTTCTTGGAGTAGCCAGAAGCTTCCGAAGCCAGGATCTCGTCGAGCTTGCGCAGACGGGCGATCGAGTTCGAAATGGTCTTCCAGTTGGTCATCATGCCGCCGAGCCAGCGGGAGTTGACGTAGTACTGGGCCGAACGCTTGGCGGAATCAGCGATGATTTCCGAAGCCTGGCGCTTGGTGCCAACGAACAGAACGCGGCCGCCACGAGCAACGGTGTCGGACACGACCTGAAGGGCGCGCGACAACATCGGAACGGTCTGAGCCAGGTCGATGATGTGAATGTTGTTACGATCGCCGAAGATGTACGGCTTCATCTTCGGGTTCCAGCGATGCGTCTGGTGACCGAAGTGAACGCCAGCTTCCAGAAGCTGACGCATGCTAAAATCAGGCAATGCCATGCCTTTTTCTCCTTTTCCGGTTTAACCCCCGCGAGACAAACAGCAGACCTTTCGGCCAGCCACCGGGCGGAAACGACAGGATTTCTCCCTGACGATCCCAAGTCTCGCGTGTGGAATGACGCCGGCCATACAGGGGCGTCGGTCAAAAATCAATAGCGGACGCGCCGAATTCCGGCAATCGAGCCGGTTTACTGGCAATCGCCGTCGGGCTTGCCGAGCACTTCGAGCTTGGTCAGCTTGCCGGCCAGGACAAAATCGCCGTAGTCGAGCGTCAGGTCACGGGTCACGCCGTTTTCGTAGAGCTTGAAGGACTGGCTGTAGATCGGCTCCTGGTCGCCCCTCGTCTTCTCGTCAAAATAGGCGATCGAGACCGGCCAGTAGTCCTGCGTTCCGAGGGTTGCCAGAGCCTTGGCTTCCGGATCCGTCTTCGTAGACTGCTGCGGGCCGCCGACAATGGTGGTCGTGAGGAAGGTCTGGTCGCCGTCTTCGGAACCGTCGAAGATCCGCGATTCGAAAACACGCTCGCCCTTGCGGGCACGGGCGATCACTTCAAGCATGTGCTCGGCCGGAAAGCGGCTGTCGGCGAGTTCGATATCCCGCCTGTCGGGTCCGGTCAGCTCGATCTTGACCTTGCCGCCGGCTTCGGCCGCAGCACCGCTGACGTCCTTGTCCAACTGGTCATCGGTGAAGGACTTATTCTCGAATCGGAACTTGCCGGCAGGCACATCTTCGAAGGTGGTCGAGCGCTGGTCGGTGACGCGCACGCCCTCGCCCACGTCGATGCGGGTGACGAAGCGGAACTGGGTGTTGAAGCCCTTGCAGGCCGAGCCGCTGAACTCATAGACCATGCGACCGCGCACGGATTCGATCCCTGAGCGGTCGGATGCTTCTTTCAGCACGATCTCGTAGACGGCGCGATGCGGCACAAGGCCGACGGTCGCCGCATTGGCCACCTGCCCCGCCGCGCCAAAGGCAGCAAGGGAAAGCGTCGTACGGACCGCCATTCGCAAAGGAAACATCGACACCCTCCTGTTGGACTCGTCATCGATGTTATAAGAACACATCCGGCAAAAGCGAGACATGCTTTTCGTCGCCACAACTTTCTCAACTTTTATCAACAGACCGGGAATCTGCTATGTCCGACACAATCGACGGCCGCCTTGCAGCGCTGGGCATCAGCCTGCCTGAAGCTGCTGCCCCCGCCGCCAATTACGTGCCCTATGTGATCAGCGGAAACCTGCTGTTCCTCTCCGGCCAGTTGCCGATTGAAGGCGGAAAAGTGGCGGTGACAGGTCTTGTCGGCGACGATGTCGTGCTCGCCGACGCCCAGCGGGCAGCCGAACTCTGCGCCATCAACATCCTGGCCCAGGCGAAAGCCGCACTGTCCTGCGACCTGTCGCGGATCAGCCGTGTCGTGAAGCTGAATGGTTTCGTCGCATCCGCTCCGGGCTTTATCGAGCAGCACCTCGTCATCAACGGTGCCTCGAACCTGATCGCGAACGTGCTGGGTGACGCCGGCAAACACGCACGCGCTGCCGTGGGCGTGGCCCAGCTACCGCTGAATGCCGCCGTCGAGATCGACGCCATCCTGGAGATTGCGCTGTGAGTTCGGTTGACTGGATCAAGGACCTGCCGGTCGCCCATCGCGGTTATCACGACATGAACAGGCAAATCTGGGAAAACACACTCTCGGCTTTCAGCCGGGCCATCGAGGCAGGCTTCGCCATCGAATGTGACATCCAGCTCTCGTCCGACAGCGTGCCCATGGTGTTCCACGACCACGACCTGCAGCGGCTCTGCAACATGAATGGTGAAGTCCGCGAGCGCACCGCCGGTGAATTGCGGATGCTGTCGATCGGTGGAACCGCCGACAAGATCCCGACGCTTCGTCAGATGCTGGACCTCGTGAAGGGCCGGGTTCCGCTGGTGATCGAGCTCAAGGGCATCGACGCCGAGCATGACGACGGCTTCGTCGAGGCCGTGCTCGAAGTGCTGGAGGGTTATGAGGGCAAGGTCGCGCTGATGAGCTTCGATTATCACCTCCTGCGCGCACTCAAGGTGGCGGGATGCCCCTGGCCGGTCGGCCTCACGGCGGAAGGCGTAAAGCCGGAGAACCTCAGCGCCCACAAGGAAGCGATGGATCTCGGACTGGACTTCACATCCTATTGCGTGGCGCATCTGCCGAATGATTTCGTCACCGGACTGCGTGAAAAGGGCACACCCGTGATTACCTGGACCGTCAGGGATGAAATCATGCGGGCACAGACCTATACCTATGCAGACCAGATGACATTCGAAGGCTTCGACCCGCGCCAGTCGCCGGCGATTGCCTGACGGGAGATCCATGGCAGACGAGGTGACGATCCGCGTAGTGCGCTCCTTCCAGGAGATCCCATCCAGCGAATGGGGTCTCCTCTCCGGGGCCTCCCATTCGGAGCCGGGCTACAATCCCTTCACCTCGCATGCCTTCCTTTCGGCGCTCGAAGAATCCGGCTCGGCGACAGCCGAGACCGGCTGGATGGGCCATCACCTTTTGCTGGAGGAGGAAGGGCGGCTTCTCGGCGCCATTCCCTGCTACCTCAAGAGCCACAGCCAGGGCGAATATGTCTTCGACCATGGATGGGCGGATGCCTTTCATAGGGCCGGCGGGCGTTATTATCCGAAGCTCCAGGCATCCATTCCGTTCACCCCGGCAACAGGGCCCCGGCTGCTGGTGCGCCATGGTGAGGATGTCTCGCGGATCCAGGGACTGCTGGCACATGGACTGCAGCAGGTAGCCGGTGAACTCGGCACCTCCTCGGCACATGTGACTTTCCTTCCGCAAGGTGAGTTATCTTCTCTTACGGAAGCCAATTTTCTGCATCGGACGGATCAGCAGTTCCACTTCATCAATCGCGGTTATGCGAACCACGAGGCGTTTCTCGCCGAACTCTCGTCGTCGAAGCGCAAGAACCTGCGCAAGGAGCGCCGGGCAGCCCTCGAAAACGGCATCAGCATCGACTGGCTTACGGGTGCCGACCTCACGGAAGACATCTGGGACCAGTTCTTCCGCTTCTATATCGACACTGGCAGCCGCAAGTGGGGCAGGCCTTATCTCACCCGCCTCTTTTATTCGCTGGTTGGTGAGCGCATGCCCGACGACATCCTGTTGGTGATGGCGAAGCGAAATGGGCGATATGTCGCCGGCGCCATCAACTTCATCGGCGCCGAGGCCCTTTATGGCCGCCATTGGGGCTGCATCGAGGACCATCCCTTCTTGCATTTCGAGGTCTGCTATCATCAGGCGATCGACTTCGCGCTGGAGAAGGGTCTCGATCGGGTCGAGGCGGGTGCCCAGGGCGAGCATAAGCTGGCGCGCGGCTATGAACCCGTCCTCACCCATTCCGCTCATTTCATCACCCATCCGGGCCTGCGCCGGGCTGTCGCCGACTATCTCGCGCATGAGCGCCGTGAGGTTGCCCAGGCTGGCGAATATCTCGGCGAACACACACCCTTCCGCAAAGGCGAGCGCCTGCCGCGTGACGGCGAGGAATTCGACGGTTGAGAGCGCCGCCGCGCTCTTGAAGCCGGAGCTAGCTTGCCGTTAAGTGGCCCCGACAATCGAGGAGACAGCCATGACCGCCTATGATCCCAACAACATCTTCGCCAAGATCCTCGCCGGCACGATCCCGTCGGTAAAGCTCTACGAGGACGAGGATACGCTCGCCTTCATGGACGTCATGCCACAGGCGCCGGGCCACCTTCTGGTGATCCCGAAGCAGGGTTCACGCAATCTGCTCGATGCCGATCCAGCGGTGCTCGCAAAGCTGATGCCGGTCGTGCAGAAGCTCGCCAATGCGGCCAAGGAAGCCTTCGAGGCCGATGGCATCTACATCGCACAATTCAATGAGCCCTCGGCCGGCCAGACCGTCTTTCACCTGCATTTCCATGTCATCCCGCGCCACGAGGGCGTGCCGCTCAAGCCCCACGCCGGCGGCATGGCAGATGTCGAGATGCTGAAGGCCCAGGCCGAAAAGATCAAGGCGGCACTCTGAGAGGAGCGCCCTGCGGCAAGCCAGTAGCAGGGTCAGGCGACGAAACCGCCGACGACCAGCAGAGCGGCAACGCCGACGAGGGCAAGGATGATGATCGGAAACGAACGCATCGTTCTCCGGGAACCGGTGCGAGAAGACCTCTTGCGCAGGTCATCCGGCAGGACCTTGAACCTCGGGGGATCGCCATGTCTCAGACGGCGGAAGCGTACTACCTTTGACATTTCGCTTTCCTTGTGTTGATCGGTGGACCCGATTTGGGAAGCGAATTGTGGCAAGTCCAGTGAAGACACGCGCCTGTGATTGGGCGCGACCTCAGAGCCAGAGCAGACCGGCGCCCAGGATTGCAAGCGGAACCACGACCCCGACAATGACCCGCTGGCCCGACAGCAGGAAGGCTGCAAAGCCCAGACCTGCCGCTGCAAGCCGGAGCCAGAGCGGCGAGCTTTCGAGCGTACCGGTCGGGAAGACCACGAGCTTCGCGGTCACGGCCATGACGAGCGCAGTCGCAACCGCCCTCACCCAATTCAGCGCCTCGGATCCTTCCTGAAGCCGGTTGCCGGCGATCACACCCATCCAGCGCCAGAAGTCCGTGGCGAGCCATCCGGCAACAATGATCACGATATAGGGCCAGTATTCCTGCATCAGATCACCTCCTCGGATTGCGGCGACGGATCGGTGACGGACGTGTCCTTGGCAGCACCGCGCTTCCGGATCACGTAACGGTCGAAGAGGTAGGCCAGCGTTCCCCCGCCCAGACCTGCGATCAGAATGTCGAAACCGGGGACGAACACGGCGAGCAAAGGCCCGGAGATCACGCCGACCACAAAGGCGACCTTGACCACGGACTGGCGGCCCGTCGCCCAGATCGAGGCAATGAAATAGACAGGTGTCAGGAAGAACAGGAGGGCCGCGACAACAGGCGGGAAGGCCGCGACCAGACCATAGCAGACGCCGACCAGAATGGTGTTGACCGTCACCAGGGTGATGCCGAAGCCGGCGAAATAGGCGACACGCACCTCTCGCGGGACATCCTTGAAGCTTCCCATCGCAAAGACCCAGGCGGTGATTGCAACGAAATGCGAGAGCAGCAACAGCAACCAGGTGGGCGTGCGTTCCGTGCGCATCTCCGGAACCAGCGATGCCACCATCGGCATCATCCGGATCGAGGACAGCGAGACCGCAAGAAAGATACCGAGAAGATTGGCGCCGCTGGTCATCGAGCCAATCAGGATCATCTTGGCCGGCAGGGCCCAGACGGAAGCCGTCATGAACATGGCTTCTGCGCGACTGACGCCCGATTCGAGTGCAAAGGCGGAGAAGCCGACGAAGGAGATCATCAGGATGATCGCAGGCAGGCTGAAGAGGCCACGCATGCCGGTGAAAAACCACCGCAATTGGGAGATATCGCTAGAAACAGAAGACATCTGAAATTCCGGATCGTCAAAAAGAAAGTGCCGGGCTCAACGCCCGGCACGCATATCTTTCAAGCACTGCGCTTACTTCTTCTTCGGCACCTTCGGCACGGCAGACCGCTTCACCGGCTTTGGTGCCTCGTCGATGACGGCGACATCACCCTCATCCTGAGTGGCCTGCGCCTTGGCAGAGGGCTTGCGCTTGGCTTTAGCGGGCTTGGCCGAGGCAACCTCAACTTCCGGCTTCGGCTTCGGCTTCACTGCGGCCACCTCGGAAATCGCCTCGAGGTCGAGTACTTCCTCGCCGCTTTCGTCCAACTTCGTCCCGACCTTCACGACGCCACCCTTCTTCAACTTGCCGAAAAGGATCTCGTTGGCGAGCGGCTTCTTGATGTGCTCCTGAATGACACGAGACAGCGGACGTGCGCCCATCTTCTCGTCGTAACCGCTCTTCGCCAACCAGGCGATTGCGGGTTCCGAGAGGTCGAAGGTGACGTTGCGCTCGGACAGCTGGGCTTCCAGCTGCATGACGAACTTCTGAACGACCTGATGGATGACTTCCGTCGGCAGAGGTGCAAACGGGATCGTCGCGTCGAGACGGTTGCGGAATTCCGGCGTGAACAGGCGGTTGAGCGCCTCCTCGTCTTCGCCGGTGCGCTTCGACGAACCGAAGCCGATTGCCGACTTGGCCATTTCCGATGCGCCCGCATTGGTCGTCATGATCAGGATGACGTTGCGGAAGTCGATCTTCTTGCCGTTGTGGTCGGTCAGCTGGCCATGGTCCATGACCTGCAACAGGATGTTGTAGATATCCGGATGCGCCTTTTCGATTTCATCAAGCAGCACAACACAATGCGGATGCTGGTCGACGCCATCGGTCAAGAGACCGCCCTGGTCGAAACCGACATAGCCGGGAGGCGCCCCGAGCAGACGCGAGACCGTGTGCCGCTCCATATATTCCGACATGTCGAATCGCAGGAGTTCGACGCCAAGCGACGAGGCCAGCTGCTTGGCGACTTCCGTCTTGCCCACACCGGTCGGGCCGGAAAAGACATAGCAGCCGATCGGCTTGTTCGGTTCGCGAAGACCCGCACGCGCAAGCTTGATCGAGGTCGAGAGTGCCTCGATCGCCTTGTCCTGGCCGTAGACGACCGAGCGCAGTTCCTTTTCGAGATTGGCGAGCACCATCTCGTCGTCCTTGGACACCGTCTTCGGGGGAATGCGGGCCATGGTGGCGATCGTTGCCTCGATCTCCTTCTCGGTGATCAGCTTGCGGCGGCGCGACGCCGGCAGCAGCATCTGGGCCGCACCGGTCTCGTCGATCACATCGATCGCCTTGTCGGGCAGCTTGCGGTCGGAGATGTAGCGGGCCGAAAGCTCGACGGCCGACTTGATCGCCTCGTTGGTGTAACGGAGCTTGTGATAGTCCTCGAAATAGGGCTTCAGGCCCTTCATGATCTCGATGGCATCATCGATGGACGGCTCGTTGACGTCGATCTTCTGGAAACGGCGAACGAGCGCCCGGTCCTTTTCGAAGAACTGGCGGTATTCCTTGTAGGTGGTCGAGCCGATGCAGCGGATCGCCCCCGACGAGAGGGCCGGCTTCAAGAGGTTCGAGGCATCCATTGCGCCGCCCGAGGTGGCACCGGCACCGATGACAGTGTGGATCTCGTCAATGAACAGCACGGCGCCCGGATAGTCTTCCAGTTCCTTGACGACCTGCTTCAGGCGCTCCTCGAAGTCTCCGCGATAACGCGTGCCGGCGAGAAGCGTGCCCATGTCGAGCGAGAAGATCGTGGCATCCGCCAATGCTTCCGGAACCTTGCCCTCGACGATGCGCTTGGCGAGGCCCTCGGCAATCGCCGTCTTGCCGACGCCGGGATCGCCGACATAGAGCGGGTTGTTCTTGGAACGGCGGCACAGGACCTGGATCGTCCGGTTGACTTCGTCATGACGGCCGATCAGCGGGTCGATGCGGCCGGTCTTGGCCTTTTCATTGAGGTTGACGCAATAGGCTTTCAAAGCCTCCTGCTTGCCCTTTGCCGAACCTTCCTCCGGCTCACGGCCCTGTTTCGCCTCGGGCTCACCCTCTTCCGCACCACGGGGATTGCGGACCTGCGAAGCGCCCGGTCGCTTGCCGATACCGTGCGAGATGTAGTTGACCGCGTCGTAACGGGTCATTTCCTGTTCCTGCAGGAAGTACGCAGCATTGCTCTCGCGCTCGGCAAAGATCGCGACGAGGACGTTGGCGCCGGTGACTTCCTCGCGACCGGAAGACTGGACGTGGATCACGGCCCGCTGGATGACGCGCTGGAAGCTCGAAGTCGGCTTGGAGTCCTCGTCATATCCGGTGATGAGATTGGCGAGATCATTGTCGACGAAGTCGCTGACGGTCTTGCGCAGGGCGTCGAGGTTGACGTTGCAGGCCCCCATCACGGCGGCGGCATCCGCGTCGTCGATCAGAGCGAGCAGCAGGTGCTCCAGCGTCGCATATTCATGGTGACGCTCGTTTGCGTAGGTCAGGGCCTGATGCAGCGCTTTTTCGAGGCTGGGTGAAAATGTTGGCACGTCTGATCCTCACTTCTTTTCCATGACGCATTGAAGCGGATGTTCATGTTGCCTGGCGAAATCCATCACCTGTGAGACTTTGGTTTCGGCGACTTCGTAGGTGAAGACACCGCATTCTCCGACACCATGATTGTGGACATGCAACATGATGCGGGTGGCGGCTTCCCTGTCCTTCTGGAAAAAGCGCTCCAGGATGTGGATCACGAATTCCATCGGGGTGTAGTCGTCGTTCAGAAGCAGGACGCGATACAGATTCGGCTTCTTCGTCTTCGGCTTGGTGCGGGTGATCACCGAGGTGCCACGATTGGCGTTTTCCCCGTCACCCTGGCTTTGCATGAAGACCGGCTTAGCAGTCATTTCAGTTCATTCTCCGTTGTCCGGCCGGTTTGCCGTTACACATCGGTGCGGACGAACACTCAGCACAGTAAGGTAGTTCATTATGCGGTGATTTTAAGCCCCCCAGGCCTCTGTGACGACAATTTGTCACGATGCCCGGAAAAGCTAAGAAATTGAAGGAACAGGTTATACCAGCAGCCACAAATGACAAGACCGGCCGCGCAGGGCACGGCCGGTCTTGCAGGTTACGCGCAAGCTTCAATCAGGCTGCGGCAGACATCGGCGCCATGACCTTACCCATTGTGGCCTCGTAAGGCTTGTAGGCCATTTTCGCGAGGTCGGCATACATTTCGCCCATCTTCGTCGCTTCCGCAACGAAGCCCTCATAGGAGGACTTCATGAAGGACGTCTGCAGCTCGAAGGCTGCCTCGACACTCTTCACCGAAGTCATGGCCTCCATGAAGGAAGCGAAGTCATGAAACGACTTCTTCGAGTAGTCGGTCGCTTCAGCAGCGATAGCCTGGAAACCCTTGGTCACCTCCGAATAGTTCTTCAGCATGGTGTCCATGGCTTCCTTGCTCTTCTTGCTGGCGTCATCGATATTGAACATGCGAGCACTCCTCCTTCTGGGTGACATATCAGAGATCCAGAAAATAGCAGTTGCACAAAATTGGTCAAGCGAATTTGTGCAGCGCACAACAATTGTCAATTGTAGCGACGACAACGAAAAAGGGCCGCGTCCCGAAGACGCAGCCCTTTCTTCTTGATCATTACCGCCGATCGACTTGCTCTCGACAGGCGGCTCAATCGTTCATCTCAGAGATCGACGTCGAGGATCGCCATCGAGAAATTGTAGGAGAGATCGCCGTCCTCCTCGTCCTTGAAGACGACGCCGAGAAACTCGTCACCCACATAGACTTCAGCGGAGTCGTCCTTGCGTGGACGAGCCTTCACGCTCATCGACGGGTTGAAAGTGCGCTTGAAATAGGCGTCGAGCTTCTTCAGTTCTTCCGGCTTCACACTGTGTCTCCATGGACTGGTTTCGGGGAGTGTTTCGAGTTGCGCGCTTGTCGCACGGCCTTTCCGCCGATGTAAAGACGCAAAGGGAAGTTTGCCCAGACAAGCTGGGCACTACCGCCACCCGATGTTGCGAACCAACCGGACTAATCGTCAGACGCGATCATCTGGTCCATTGAGCGGCTCGGTTCGGCACAACCGGCCTCACCAACCACCCGGGCCGGAACGCCGGCCACCGTCGTGCAGCGTGGCACGGGCTTCAATACGACGGAACCTGCTGCAATGCGCGAGCAGCTGCCGACCTCGATATTGCCGAGCACCTTGGCCCCTGCCCCGATCAGAACACCGTCGCCGATCTTCGGGTGACGGTCGGCACCTTCCTTACCTGTGCCGCCGAGGGTGACGCCGTGCAGGATCGATACGTTATCGCCGATACGCGCGGTTTCGCCGACGACGAGCCCCGTGGCGTGATCGAGGAAGATCCCCTTGCCGATGCGTGCGGCCGGATTGATGTCTGTCTGGAACATGTTCGACGACCGGCTCTGAAGATAGAGCGCAAAGTCGCGGCGGCCATTGTTCCAGAGCCAGTGCGCCAGACGGTGGGTCTGGATGGCGTGGAAGCCCTTGAAATAGAGCACCGGCTCAATGAAACGCGTGCAGGCCGGGTCACGGTCGTAAACGGCCTGAATGTCGACGCGAAGAATACCCGCCCATTCGGGCCAATCCGCCATCATCGCCTCGAAAGCCTGGCGCAGCACGATTGCCGGAACATCCGAATGGTCAAGACGTTCGCAGATCCGGTAGATGACACAATCCTCCAGCGAGCGGTGGCTGAGCACCGTCGAGTGGAAGAAGGCCGCCAGCATCGGATCGCGATCGGCGGCCAAGCGGGCTTCGTGCCGCAGGCTGCCCCAGATCGGGTCCATGGACTTGACAGTCTCGGTCTTGAGGACGTCGTTGTGTGCGACCATTGCCGGTCTCCTCGTTCGTCTTGGAATGGCATTATATAGTCGAAGACAGAGCGAACTCAAATGGGGCACCGCATGAAACAGTCGAACACCCTTGCCAATGGCTTTATCAAGGCTTTCGCCGATGGCGCGAAGGGTCTCCTGGTGATCGACAATCCACAGCGGAAGAACGCCATCAGCGCGGCCATGTGGCGCGCCATACCAGAAGCCGTTCAATGGCTGCACGCAACAGCCGAGGTCCGCGTGATCGTGCTGATCGGTGCAGGCGATCGAGATTTCAGCGCCGGCGCAGATATTTCGGAATTTACCGAATTACGCAAGGACACTGCAACCGCCCGGGTCTACGAGGCCTCGAACAGTCGCGCCTTCTCAGCCATCCGCGAGGCGCCCGTGCCTGTGATCGCGGCCATTCGGGGCGTCTGCTATGGCGGCGGCTTCGGCCTGGCTGCGGCTGCAGACCTGAGGCTTGCCTCCGCAGATGCGGTGTTCGCCGTACCCGCCGCCAAGCTCGGCCTCGCCTATCCCGCCGATGCCGTGCAGGATTTCGTGCGGGGGCTCGGCAGCCAGATGGCCCGCCGGGCGCTGTTCACCGGGGCACCGCTAAGGGCGCCCGAACTGCTCGCGGCCGGCTTCCTCTCGGAAATTACAGGCCCAAACGAGCTCGAAGGTCAGGCAGACATCCTCGCCGAAACGATTGCCGCCAATGCGCCCCTGTCGCTGCGCGCCTCAAAGCTCGCCCTGCGGGCAGTCGAACTCGGCGAGGACGACCTCTTGCGTGAAGCCGAGATCATCGGCGGCTCGACCTTCGAGAGCGCCGACTATAGCGAAGGTCGCGCAGCCTTTGCCGAGCGGCGGCAACCGGTCTTCACAGGGCGCTGAAGCTCAGCCGTCCGCGATCGTGTCGTGGAAATCCAATACCGCCTTCTTGAACACCCGGTCACCGACCGCGAGCATGTGGTCGCGGTTCGGGATGTCGAGGGCGAGCGCGCGCGGCATCAGCGCTGCAAGTTCATGCGGCGAACCCGCGATGTCGTCTTTCGTTCCAACCCCGATCAATGTCGGAATCTCAACCTTGCCGATGTCGTGACGGCTTACGAGGTCGCGCGAGGTCCGGATGCAGGCCGCAAGCGCCAACCGGTCTGACTTCGTCTGGTCGGCAAAGGCGCGGAACATGCGACCGCGCTCATGGGTCACGTCATCCAATGACGGCGCCAGCAATGCGTCGGCGATCGGATCCCAGTCGCCGACACCGTCACACATGCCGATTCCGAGCCCGCCGAAAACCAGCGAGCGAACGCGGTCCGGGTGCTCGACGGCCAGAAATGCGGATATGCGGGCGCCCATGGAATAGCCCATGACATGGGCATCTGCGATACCAAGATGGGTGAGCAGCGCTGCCGCATCTCCCGCCATAGAGGACGGATGATAGGCTTCCGGGTCGTGCGGCTTGGCGCTCGCACCGTGGCCGCGATTGTCGATGCCGATCACGCGATAGCCGGCGTCGCCCAGCGTGCGCAACCAGCCTGGATAGACCCAGTTCACATTCGCCGAAGAGGCAAAACCATGAATCAGCAGGATCGGATCACCGGTCGGATCGCCATCGTCGAAATAGGCAAGATCAAGCCCGTCATTGCGGAAGCTGGAAAACGGCGGTGCATCGAGATTCATGAATAGGTCCTAGTGAGCCCCTGGGCCGGCAACCATAGCCATCACCGCCCCGACATCAATTGCCGCAGGCCGATTTTCTGTGACTTTTGCCGGTCTGCGGCTCTACCCTTTTGCAGAGGACGGCGCTAATGTCCGCGCAAATTCTATCAGCATTCTCGGAGCAAGACATGGCCGGTCACACCATTCCCCATTTCCAGAACGACGGCGGTCACCGCGTGATCGAAGTCGGCGTGAAGGAATTCATGTGCACCGGCGCTTCCGTGCCGTACGACCATCCGCACATCTTCATCGACATGGGACACGACAACGAAAAGGTCTGTTCCTATTGCTCGACACTTTATCGCTACAATCCAAGCCTGAAGGCTGAACAGACAAACCCGCCGGGCTGCGTCTTTCATATCAAGGCGGCGTGACCGCAGCGTCACGATCGACATAAATCCATGTCCATCAAGCACGCCGCCATCGTCGGAGCCGGGGTGGCGGGTCTGACATCTGCCCTTTCGCTCGCCGCCAAGGGCATCTCCAGCGACATCATCGAGCAGGCACCGCAACTCGGCGAAGTCGGTGCGGGCCTGCAGCTTTCACCGAATGCCACGCGGGTGCTCGACCAACTCGGCGTATTGCCCGAACTAGAGCGCCACTGGTTCGAGCCGGAGGCGATCAGTCTGGTGTCCGGCACGGACCTCCGACCTCTTGCCTCAGTGCCGGCTGGTGATTTCGCCAGAAAGCGCTGGGGTCATCCCTACGGCGTCCTGCATCGTTCGACGCTGCAGCAGGGGCTGCTGCGCGCCGTGCTGAACCAACCACTCTGCCGCCTGCATCTGGGCCACCGCGTGCAGGGCATCGGGCCAGATTCCATTGGCGCGATCACCGACAGGAAAGCCGATCTGGTGATCGGCGCAGACGGCGCGTGGTCAGTGGCCCGCGATTCGATTGCCGGCAGTCCGTCCGTCAGCTTCTCGGGCAATATTGCGTGGCGCTTCACCATCGACCAGGCCGCCGCGCCTGCATTCCTGTCGCGCGCCGGTGTGACGGCCTATCTGGGGGCCAAGGCACATCTGGTCAGTTATCCACTGCGGGAGATCGACGGCTTCAATCTCGTTGCAATTGCGGCTGGCACGAAGAGCGATGAAAGCTGGGCAATCGACGCCGACGCGGCTCGGCGCGCCATGTTGCTGGAACAGTTTTCCGGCTGGCATCGCGACATCCGGACAATTCTGTCGGGTGCCGACAGGCCCACTTTCTGGCCACTTTACCAAGCCTCGCAAGGCAACTGGCACAATGGACGAGACACGGTTCTGATCGGCGACGCGGCGCATGCGATGATGCCCTTCTCAGCCCAGGGCGCCGCCATGGCGATTGAAGATGCCTTCTCGCTCGCAGCCCACGTCGCCCGCGCGCCCCTGCCCTCCGCACTCGAAGCGTTCTCGATCGAGCGCAAGGCGCGGGCGGAACGGGTAAAGGCGCGCGGCGACTTCAACCGTTTTGCCTATCACGCCCGCGGTCCTTTCCGCATCGGGCGTGATATCGTGCTGTCGCTGCGACCACCCGAACGACTGGCCGCCGACCTGGACTGGCTCTACGGCCATCGGATCGGCGACTGAGGGCGAAAACCGTCAATCAGACGGCAGCCGCTGCGGCAAAGCCGCGTTCGAGGTCAGCGGTGATGTCCTCGACATTCTCAAGACCGATCTGCAGACGGATCACCGCGCCATCGGTTGGGCCCTTGCGGATCTTTCGGTCATCCAGATTGACGTGCACCGCCAGGCTCTCATAGCCACCCCAGGACCAGCCAAGCCCGAAGAGCTGCAGCGCATCGAGGAAGGCATGCGCCTTCGGCTTGATCTTTTCCCGGGACGGAGCCGGCAGGACGAAGGAGAAGACGCCACTCGCGCCCTTGAAGTCGCGCTTCCAAAGCGCGTGACCCGGGAAGCTCTCCAGGGCCGGATGCAACACACGCGCCACGTCATCGCGGGCTTCGAGCCAGCGGGCAACGGAGAGCGCGCTCTTGTAATGGTGCTCGAGCCGCAGCCCCATGGTGCGCAGGCCGCGCAGGATCTGGTAGCTGTCATCGGGGGCGCCGCAAATGCCAAGCGTGATGTTGGCCTCGCTCAGCGTCGGCCAGTGCTTTGCGTTCGCCGAGACCGTGCCCATCAGAATATCCGAATGGCCCGAGGGATATTTGGTCGCGGCGTGAATGGTCACGTCGGCACCGAAGTCGAGCGCCTTGAAATAGAGCGGCGTGGCCCAGGTGTTGTCTATGGTCACAACGCAATCGTGTTTGTGTGCCGCGTCGGAAATCGCTCGGATATCCTGCATTTCCATGGTGTTGGAGCCGGGCGCCTCGGTATGCACCAATTTGGTGTTGGGCCGGATCAGCCGCTCGATATCTGCGCCGATCTCAGGGTCGTAATTTTCTACCTCGACCCCGAGACGGGTGAGCATCGTGTCGCAGAAATGCCGGCACGGCGAATACACCGAATCGACGATCAGGGCATGATCCCCGGCCGAGAGGAAGGCCAGGAACGGCACAGTGATCGCGGCGAGCCCCGACGGGACGAGGATCGTGCCGGCCGAGCCTTCGAGCGCATCGATTGCGCGGCAGAGGGCATCAGTCGTCGGGGTACCGCGCGTGCCATAGGTATAGGGCTGCGACCGCGTTTCCATGGCCCGCGCATTGGGAAACAGCACCGTCGAGGCATGCACCACCGGCGGGTTGACGAACCCGTGGTAGTCGGTGGGTTCATAACCGACATGGCACAGCTTCGTGGAGGAGCCAGCGCTTGCCAGCCAGTCTTTCGATTTGCTCATGAATTCAGATTCCTAACGCTCGGGTCCGCTGTTTTTCGCCGCTGGGATCGCACGGGTCAAGCTGCACAATATTGTGATCGCGGGCGCATGTCTTGCAGCTTGGAGCGGCGGGGACTGTCGAAAAGGCGTCATTTTCATCACTTTAGGGCAAAAACCACACATTTTTGCCTATTTGGAGTGCGATTTTGGCAAAATCGCGCTTTTGTGGCCAATCTGCGGCATAAAGACTTGACCCTGCCAGCATTTGCGACTGAGATATGAAGGCTCGCACCGGGAGGCCGTGAGCCGACGTGCGCTGGTGGTTTCAGCAGCAAGCCGTCGCTGGCATACAACAAGAGAAAAAAGGTTGGGAAAAATGAACAACAAGTTCCTGTCAGCCGCCATCGGCGCTGCGGTCCTGGGTTTTGGCGCATCTGCCGCATCCGCTGCAACGCTCGATGACGTGAAGGCCAAGGGTTTCGTCCAGTGCGGCGTGAACACGGGTCTCGCCGGCTTTGCATCGCCGGACGCAGCCGGCAACTGGACCGGTTTCGACGTCGACTACTGCAAGGCTGTCGCGGCCGCCGTTTTCGGCGATGCCACGAAGGTCAAGTACACACCGACCACCGCACAGAGCCGCTTCACCGCGCTGCAGTCCGGCGAAGTCGACATGCTTGCCCGTAACACCACCTGGACCATCAGCCGCGACACCGCGCTCGGCTTCAACTTCCGCACCGTCAACTACTATGACGGCCAGGGCTTCATGGTCACCAAGGCGCTCAACGTCAAGTCGGCTCTCGAACTCTCGGGCGCTGCTGTCTGCGTGCAGTCCGGCACCACGACCGAACTCAACCTTGCCGACTACTTCAAGGCCAACAACCTTGAGTACAAGCCGGTCGTTTTCGAAAAGCTGGAAGAAGTCAACGCTGCCTACCAGGCTGGCCGTTGCGACGTTTACACGACCGACCAGTCGGGCCTGTATTCGCTGCGTCTGACGCTCACCAACCCGGACGAGCACGTCATTCTGCCGGAAATCATCTCCAAGGAGCCGCTTGGCCCGGCCGTTCGCCAGGGTGACGATCAGTGGTTCGACATAGTATCGTGGACGCACTACGCGCTCGTGACCGCTGAAGAGTTCGGCATCACCCAGGCAAACGTCGACGAAATCAAGTCGACCACGACCAACCCTGATATCAAGCGCTTCCTCGGCGCTGAAGCCGACACCAAGATCGGTACCGATCTCGGCGTCAGCAACGACTGGGCCTACAACATCATCAAGGGCGTCGGTAACTACGGCGAAATCTTCGAGCGCAACATCGGCGTCAACACCCCGCTCAAGATCGAGCGCGGCGTAAATGCCCTGTGGTCGAAGGGCGGCCTGCAGTACGCACCGCCGATCCGCTAAGATCCGGCTGACGTTTGCGAGGCGGCGAAAGCCGCCTCGCGCTTATCGGGACGACGGGTTCAGACCGGCACGGACGCTGCGGTCAGCAGCGCAATCAAAGAATGCCGGCTGTTTTCAAAAACAAGAACAGTTAAGGGCTCAAAGAAGCCCCGGGGATTTGGCACAGCATGACAGATCACGCCACCAGTATACCTGCCGGTGGGCAGAGCGTGGGCTCGCTGATCTACGATCCGAAAGCAAGATCGATCTTCTTTCAGGTCGCTACGATCGCCATCATGACGTTTATCGTCTGGACCATCGCGAACAACACCATCGAAAACCTCGCCCGGAGCAACACTGCGACGGGCTACGACTTCCTGAATGGCCGCGCCGGCTTCGACATCGGCCAGAGCCTGATCGCCTATACGGCGGATTCGACCTATGGCCGCGCCATTCTCGTCGGACTGCTGAACACGATCCTCGTGGCCGTAACGGGCATCATCACCGCAACGATCATCGGCTTCCTGATCGGCATTGGTCGATTGTCGAGAAATTGGCTCATTGCCAAGCTTTGCACGGTCTATGTGGAAGCTTTCCGCAACCTGCCGCCGCTGCTCGTCATCTTCTTCTGGTATTCTGGCGTGCTATCGACGCTGCCACAGCCGCGCGATTCCCTCGAACTGCCCTTCTCGACCTTCCTCAACAACCGTGGTCTGGCCTTCCCCAAGCCGATCTGGGGGGATGGCGCGGGGATCATCCCGATTGCGCTCCTGATCGGCATTGTCGCGACCATCGTCGTTGCACGCTGGGCCAAGGCCCGTCAGATGCGCACCGGCCAGATCTTCCCGACTGGATGGGTTGGCCTTGGACTGATCGTCGGCCTGCCGCTGATCGGATTCCTCGCCGCCGGTTCGCCGCTTACCTTCGACTACCCGGTCGCCAGCCGCTTCAACATGTCGGGTGGTGCAGTCATCGCGCCTGAGTTCGTGGCACTCTACCTCGCGCTCTCCTTCTACACCGCCGCCTTCATCGCGGAAATCATCCGCGCCGGCATCAAGGGCGTATCGAAGGGGCAGACCGAGGCGGCATCCGCCCTTGGCCTGCAGCCCTCGACCACGACGCGTCTCGTGATCGTGCCACAGGCGATGCGCATCATCATCCCGCCGCTGACAAGCCAGTATCTCAACCTGACGAAGAACTCGTCGCTCGGTGTGGCCGTCGGCTTCCCCGAACTGGTTTCGACTGGTGGGACGACGTTGAACCAGACTGGCCAGGCCATCGAGATCGTCTCGATCTGGCTCGTCGTCTATCTCTCCATCAGCATTGTGACCTCGCTCTTCATGAACTGGTTCAATGCCAGAATGGCCCTGGTGGAGCGTTGATCATGGCAAAAGAACTTTCCTATGTGCGCCAGGACATGCTGGCACCCCTCCCCGCCCCGACCTCCGATGGAAGCATCGGAGGCTGGATCCGCAAGAACCTGCTGGCCACGCCGAAAGACGTGGTCCTGACGCTCATCGGCCTTGGGGTTCTGGCGCTTATCCTGCCAGGTGCGCTGAACTTCCTGTTTCTCGACGCCGCCTGGTTCGGTGCCGACCGTGCGGTCTGTGCAACGATTGCCCAGGGCGGCGTTCAGCCGGATGGCTGGAAGGGTGCCTGCTGGGCATTCGTCGAAAGCCGATTCTCGCAGTTCATCTTTGGGCGCTATCCGCTCGAGGAGCGCTGGCGCGTCATTCTTGTCGGCGTGATGTTCGTGGCACTTCTTGTGCCGATGCTCATCCCGAAGGCACCGCGCAAGGGGCTGAATGCAGTCCTGCTGTTCATCGTCTTCCCGATCGTTGCCTTCTTCCTGCTGCATGGCGGCTTTGGCCTCTCGGAAGTCGAAACCCCGCTCTGGGGCGGCCTGATGGTCACGCTGATCCTGTCTTTCGTCGGGATCGCGGTGTCGCTGCCTCTCGGCATCCTGCTGGCGCTCGGGCGCCGGTCGGACATGCCGGTCATCAAGATGATCTGCGTCGTCTTCATCGAAGTGGTGCGCGGCGTACCTTTGATCACGGTCCTGTTCATGGCCAATGTGATGTTGCCGTTGTTCATGCCGACAGGCTGGACGATCGACAACTTCCTGCGCGCCCTGGTCGGCGTGTCGCTCTTTGCCTCAGCCTACATGGCGGAAGTGGTGCGCGGCGGCCTGCAGGCGATCCCGAAGGGTCAGTATGAAGGTGCGGATTCGCTCGGCCTGTCCTACTGGCAGAAGACCCGCCTGATCATCCTGCCGCAGGCGATCAAGCTGGTCATCCCGGGCATCGTCAACACCTTCATCGGCCTGTTCAAGGATACCTCGCTCGTGTCGATCATCGGCATGTTCGACCTCCTCGGCATCGTCCGCCTCAACTTCACCGATGCCAGCTGGGCAACCCCTGTGACACCGCTCACGGGTCTGATCTTCGCAGGCTTCGTATTCTGGATCTTCTGCTTCGGCATGTCGCGCTACTCCGCCTTCATGGAGCGGCACCTCGACACCGGCCACAAGCGCTAAGAACAAGGGGAACAAACATGGCTGAAGCCAATTCCGCTAAGAAGACCGTGTCGAGCACCGATATCGCGGTCGAACTGATCAAGATGAACAAGTGGTACGGAGACTTCCATGTTCTCCGCGACATCAATCTGAAGGTCATGAAGGGCGAGCGTATCGTCGTTGCGGGACCTTCGGGTTCTGGCAAGTCCACGATGATCCGCTGCATCAACCGCCTGGAAGAACACCAGACGGGCAATATCATCGTTGACAACATCGAACTGACAAACGACCTGAAGAAGATTGATGAAGTCCGTCGCGAAGTCGGCATGGTGTTCCAGCACTTCAACCTCTTCCCGCATCTCACAATCCTTGAAAACTGCACACTTGCCCCGATCTGGGTCCGCAAGATGCCGAAGAAGGATGCCGAGGAAATCGCGATGCACTTCCTGAAGCGCGTCAAGATCCCGGAACAGGCCAACAAGTATCCCGGACAGCTCTCCGGGGGCCAGCAGCAGCGTGTGGCGATTGCCCGTGCGCTCTGCATGAAGCCGAAGATCATGCTCTTCGACGAGCCGACTTCGGCTCTCGATCCGGAAATGGTCAAGGAAGTGCTCGACACCATGGTGGGGCTTGCCGAAGAAGGCATGACCATGATCTGCGTCACCCATGAAATGGGCTTCGCCCGTCAGGTCGCCGACCGCGTCATCTTCATGGACCAGGGCCAGATCGTCGAACAGAACTCGCCTGCCGAATTCTTCGACAATCCGCAGCACGAGCGCACCAAGCTCTTCCTCAGCCAGATCCTGCACTGAGATCAGGCACAGCACGACATGCAAGAGCCCGCCGCGTCCGTCGCGGCGGGCTTTTTTTGCGGCGATGACAATTCGGCTTGCCCGAGGTCAGGGACACCAAGTCTGCTGGCGTGCCATGCGCGGCTTGGCGAGACCCTCCGAGACGAGCAGGGACCCCAGGGAGCGGCCGTTGCGGGTGGCGACACGCAGGACCCCCGGTGTCGCATTGGCGGTTTCAGCCTTCAGGGTCTCGAGGTCGAACCGGCCGGAATTGAGGAGATCCCTGAGACGCACCTTGGCGGCAAATCCCCTGTCACGCTCCTGCTGGCATGCGGCTTCGTCCGTGCGCGGTGCTGCGATATCGGCAAGCACGATCCGCGTCTTTCTGTACCAGAAGGTGTCACCGCTCACGACGCAGTTGTCGAGACCGGACGTACCGCAGAAATAGAATTTCGCCTGGAAGTTCTCGCCGGTCAGCGGGCCCGAAGACACGGTCGGGACGGCTGGCCTCACGGCAGGAACAGCCGCCTTGACTACACCAACCTCGGTGGGCGGCACAGGCCCTTTCGCCACACTCACTGCCGTCCGCTCGTTCGCAGGCTTCTCTCGTCGCGGCTCCGGTTTTGTCTCAGATCCGGCGACGACCTTTCGGTCCGTTGCCAGGAGCGTTGCCATTTCCTTCAGGACCGCCTCGCGATTGTCATAGAGTGCGATCCCGCCCGCGACGACGGCGAGCGCGACAAGCCAGGTTCTCATGCCCTGGCTGCTGGAAGAGCGGGTCGACTTGCGGCGCTTGGCCGGCGAACGGCGGGAAGATGCGGTGCGACTGGACATGGTTAACCTCTCGTGAGCGGCATCATGACGCTCAAGGGTTTCCGAAAGGTTGGCGGAGGGGGAAAAACATCCGCCAGCAACGGATCAGAGGGGGTTTTGCGGCCCTTGCGGGATCGTGGCTTCAGGGCGGGTCTAGCAATGGCGATCACTGTTGGTGACGAACTGATAAAGAATTGCAAAGGTATATCCCTGATCGTTGGTCGGCCCCTGCTCCGCAGAAACATTTGAAAAATCAGTCGCCCCAGTCGCACCGCGAGTTGGTCTGTTCGACTCGTGCGGGGGGAGGGAGCGATAGGGAAGGCCAGGTTGCAGTTACCAAGGGCAAGGTCCAGGCGATTGAAAACACACTGAAGAGCAAGGGTTACAAATAGCCCCGCCGACATCCAACATTGGCCTCCTTCGGGAGGCCTTTTAGTGCCAGCCTCCTCAATATGGCCACAAACCATCAGGCGATCCGCGCCATCACGCGCGCGCTTATCGACCACATGCGACAGACGTAATCCACATCCAGGCTAAACTAGTCAAACCTCCAAGCTCAACAGGAGATGCGGATACTCTGTTAGAAGTAAAAATTGACTAATTTGCGTGCAATCGGTTGCCCTTACTCACGTTATGGTTTATTGACGGACACCTCTTTACGGGAGCTTAACCAATGGGCAGCAAGATTTTCTGGTATCAGGCACCTTCAAGCCGGAAAAAAATCCTCATGTGGCTATCTGTGTTTCGAGTAGTATTCATCGTTGCGGTCCTCGCATCGATCCTTCTTGGCACCTTTGGTGGAGGTGGCGCATCTCCCGCGGCGCAGCTGAGCGCTAGTGCTGCTGTCGGAGCAGCGGCTGCAGTTCTCGCGAAACTTGCCCACTTGATCTGATTATTGGTGGGCTGGGGATAATGCTGAATTCTAATTGGATTAATTTTCTGACCGTCCTTCTTTCGGTCTTCTCGATGATTGGCGTGTATTGGTACAGCGTCAGAGCGACAGGTCGCTACTTCCTGCCTGCCGAAGTTTTTCTAGGCCTGCTTGCGAACGTCCTAACGCTGTCTTGGATTACCTGCTTCCTGTTCAACACGCTGTACTCACTGGTGGCGAACTTGAAGCTTTGGACACCCGCAGTCGCGCAGACAGAAACGCCGGCGATTGAAGCTGGCTTGTCACTGGCGGGGAACGAAGTGACTGCGTTCCTTGTGTTCATCTACGCGTTCGTGATGATCGGTGGCGGGACGCTACGGAACATCAGAACTGCATGCGGCATCCCGCATCCCTGATGCTCATTCGAAAGGGAATTTCCATCGCTCAGCGGCGAGGCGTTGTCGCCGCCTCGTAGTAAGGAAGGATATGGCCTCGTCGTCCATTGCGCGCTTTAGGGAGCCAAGGCTAAAGCTTGAACGAGCAGCCCGCCACGCGAGCGAGCTCGAGTACATACTGAAGGACTTTGTCGGCCGAAGGCCGTTCGAAATGATCAACGTTGGGGAGATAGACGACTTCCCCGGCTGCTTCGGATACAAATTCGAACTGACAAAGCCATTCCCCGACGACGTTCCTCTCGCCCTGGGAGATTCCATCCACAATCTCAGGACATCGCTTGACCTTCTGGCCTGCGATCTCGTTCGGCTGAACGGAGCGAGTGCGAACAAGGTCTACTTCCCCTTCTCTCACGACAAGGAAGGCTTGGAGCACCAGATAAAGAACAAGAACTTCGACAGAGCAGCGGATGAAGTTGTAGAGCTTCTTCGCGGACTCAAACCATATAGGGCCGGGAACGTTCTCCTGCGGGCCCTTCATGATTTGGACTTGTTGGACAAGCACCAAATGATCATACCAGCCGTGACCGAAGCCATCGCGAATGTGGACATTGTAGCTATCGACGGGTCCATTCAGAGGCTGGAGCGCGCTCGGTTCCTAGGAAACTTTTGTGATCTCGTTTTGCCAATGGGTACAACTATCGAGCTTGGGGACGTCGCTCCCTCGATATCATTCGGCGAAGGAAGCCCAGAAATATTTCGCTTTCAGCCCGTTCTCGATTGTTTGCAGAAGATGGGGGACATGACATTAGGAATCGTAGAAATGTTCGAGCATCACGGCTTCGGCTGAGGCGCGGTGAATCGCAGGGCATGCGAAGCTCGATATAGACGTCTGCCGCAACTGCACGCGGCAGCATACTGCCAAATGAAATTCATACATAGACCTGAGAATCGGGTTGCACTAGCCTTCAGCGAAAGAGGAAGACCCACAAGGCGGCAAATGACCATTACCCCAGAAAAAAAATCCGTCCTCGGCTACGACGTCAGCGAGCTTGCGATAACAGAAATCATACTGCGCGACTTCGACAATTCGTGGGAATACTACAAATTCAACCTGGAAGAGCGCAGAGACATTATATCGCGCATCTACTCCTTCATCGGAATACCGCTGGCTGTATCTTCCATCTTTTTCTATCTGATCGACAACGGCTTGCTCCAGATCAAAGGCACCGAGATCAGCGACCACTACGGAATCCTCTTTGCGATTTCACTTGCGATGTTCGTGTATGGCGAACTCCAAGTTATAGCTCTAGCGCTTGAGAGCGGGGTATCCAGGGACTACTTGAACTTTCTGAACAACGTACGGAATTATGCAGGCGTTCATTCCAGCGAGCTGCAACCCTTCCTCAAGTTCAATAAGTACGAAAAGGGATTGGCCGCTTTCCTGAAACAGCGGAAGGATGGCGGCATTCAAGAATATAAAGATTTCTTGGGCAGTGCCGACTGGGTACGCAGCCAAGCGGATCCACCACCCCCCAAAAATGTGGTTGAGGGAATAGAGAAGCTGGTTCGAGATCTGAAGAGCTCGTACTGGCGGGCCTCAAGCGCGATCTTCGTGGTCTCTCTTTGCTTCACACTTTTAGTTCTGAGCATCGTTCTTTGGCGGCGCGATAGCGTCGGCGAAATCGAGTTGGTGATGATTGGGATCTTTGCCACGATTGTTGCATTCTTCGTCAACACTTACATCTTTCGGAGACTAGCGTTCGGGGCGCTTTTGCCGAGGAAGCCTGCAAAGGCCTCTGCGGCGGCCTGAGAGGCACTCACCTTCGTATTAGCGAGCACGCAGGACAGATGGAAGTTGGCATCAGCAAAGTCTTGGAGATCGAAAACACCCTAAAGAGCAAGGGTTGCAAATAGTCTCACTAGATCCAAAATCGGCCTTCTTCGGGAGGCCTTTCCATGTGCCATCTCTACACATCACAACGAAGCAGGAAGCGATCCGGGCCATCACAGGCCATACGCTGCCGTCACCAAGGCGCACAGATGAGTGACCAGCTTCACATCCGGGCGGAATCAGATTCGTTGAATTGATTGCGGGAATCAGGCTGACGGTCGGTCCAGTCCGGAATGAACCTCACATCCAGGCGGAATGGAGTCTCCAAACCTCACATCCGGGCGGAATCGCGTTGTGACAGTTTCAGGCCTCCTGGTTTCGAACAATGCGCCCTGCCAACTCCGCGACGATGATAACCACCCACAGCAGCTATGTGATGAACAAGCTTGGAGTGGATTCGGTTTTGATGTTCATGAACGGCAACGCAACCAAGTTAGCCGCGCTCGACACGGAAACCCGGGATTACTTCCTGAAACTGCCCGGATATGACACGCTGCGCCTAGTGCTCTCCAAGCGTGCGATCCTGGTCGAAGGGCCATCCGATGAGCTTATCGTCCAGAAAGCCTTTCATCGAAGGCATGGTAAGTTGCCCATTGAGGCAGGCGTCGATGTCATCAGTGTCAGTTCGCTCGCATTCAAACGCTTTCTGGAGATAGCCGACATACTGAAGATCAAGGTCGACGTGGTGACCGACAATGATGGCGACGTGAAACGGCTGCAGAAAAAATACGCTGATTATCTCAAGCACGAACACATCGCGATCCAGTACGACACCGACGAGAACGCGCGGACATTGGAGCCGCAAATTCTTAAGGCCAACGGCAGGGGCGTGTTGAATGACATCCTGGGCACCACATACGCGACGGATGAAGACCTGCTGAAGTTCATGCAGAACAACAAAACCGAGGTCGCTCTACGCCTCTTTGAAACCGATACAGAGTGGAACGTACCGGAGTATATCAGCCGTGCGGTCGCCTAACCGGATCGTCATTGCCGCTGCCGGTGGTGGAAAGACAACACGCATCGTCGACGAAGTGCTGGCGGATATCCGACGACCGAGAATGCCTGGCATCAGCGCAGGCAGGCATTTTACCTGGGCAACCGATTGCCAATTTCGCGGTCATGACAGGGGACCAGGGAAACTCGAACACGTTTTATCAAATCATAAGGGAGACGCGAGGTTCCGAGCCGAACAACGCTATGCTCGATGCCAAAACCCGGGTGCGGCTTGACAGTGGCTTTATCGGGAACAGCTTCGGCCTTGCGGTCGCTATCGCGGACCGATCCGCCCGTTATGGTTTCTCAAAGAAAGTGGTCAACAAGCGAATAGTCGCAACTGGAGCCCTCCTTGAAAAACATCAGGGAGAGGTCGAGGCAATCGATCATTTCCTGGACAAGATCGCCGTTGTTCAGCACTTCCGCTCCATAATCCCCAAGGGGTCGTTGTTCATATTCCCTCTGAAGAACCTGGCGACTGACGACACGCGCGTTGCTGGCGCACTCAAGCAGTTGGAAGAGTCTGGAATAGAATACCGAGCAGTCGCACATATCAATGAGTTGAACGACCTGTTTCCCGGCTTGTCCGGTGAGGTCGACGTTGATGAGAAGACAGCTGCTGAATCGCCAGAGGAGCCAAATCAGGTGCCACCTGATAGTATCTCCTCGCGCCCGGCGGAGGATGCAAGCGACGCGCGGACGGGGGCGCTGCGTGCAGCAGTTGACGCATTAAACGCAACAGAGCCACGGTCAGTGCAAAACCTGGCGGACGCTCGAATGGCTATGACCAGCTTTGACGAAAGCAGGGAGGATGTCACTGGTCTGAAGCAACTGATATCGAGCGGCGATAATGCCCGTTCGCGGATCGAGGAAAGCAATCGTCGAATAGCTGACTTCGACCGACTGCTATCTTCATGGACGGTGAATGAGGCCGACGGTCAAAGGGCGACCGAAGCCATGGCCAGCTATCGGAATCTAGAGGCATTCGATCTTTCTAGGATGGAAGAGGACCACGGGGATGATGTAAAGACGGCCCAGAGGCTGGAGCAGCTAATAGTCGAAAGCGACCAGCGGGTCAGCAGGGTACCATTGAGAGAGTCGTCGACAACGAAAAGTCTCTCTCCCGCTGACGACATTCTGGAGGCTGAAGAGTTTGTTGGCCACGTGACCGCTGCCGTCAAATGGTCAGATCGGGATATTGTCGATCAGTTCGGCTGGGAGGACATGGACCTGACACCGCATCGGGCGGGGATGGAAAGTTGGGGGTATCGATCTGCCGATGTCTTCACGAGGTGGAGTCCCGATGAATTGGGAATCAACCTCGTCATTGCCCAGCAACTGGACGAGCTATCCCAGGAAATCTGGCATGTTCATCCCGACCTCGTCATTGCACTTGGCCTCGTACAGGAAGGTGATCGCTGGTTCAGACCAGCTGAAGGTTGGGCAGAGGTTATACGCCTAAAGCGCGGTGACGATGGAAAGCCCAACCTTGTCGAAATAAAATCTGAGTTTCTCATGGACTACCTTGTCGCGCGCGACATGTCATTGTTTTGCTCAAGCTACAGTGAGCGAATTGTCGTTACTGCCACCGACCCCGGTTATAACTGGCCCAATGAGAAGTACGAGGAAGAGCGTGGCCGCGACAAATTGGAAGCGTTCACCAGGCCTCAGGAATACGGCTATCCCGAGGGCGCGTTTTTCACTCTTGGCGCAATCTGGCGCACAGAGTGGGTCGAACCGGGAAAGGTCAGTATTCGGATCAGAGGCGACGAAGACCCTCATGAGAGTACATTCGCGCTGGATCACCAAGGACACCGAGTTCCGGTCAGCAAGCTTCACCGGTCAATGACCTGGCTGTACTTTAAACCTGAATTGGCCCTTGCTCTCCAGCGTTATCGTGGGGGTAGACTGCATTGGCATAGCCAAGAAACTGGCGCTCTAGGCGCAACCAGGTCAACGCTCCATTTTGGAGTGAACGGCCTTGGACTTATAACCGTATTTGCCAAGGATGTCGGCGACCTACACGGGTGGGAGCGGCGTGTCTGGAGCGCCCACAATGCTACACCCGAGGGAGGCGTATGTGACGAGCTATTTTCGGCGCAAATGCAATGCGTGCCTGCTGACACGACTGCGCCGGAAACCGAGATTGCGCCGAGCCTTGACCGTCTGAGCGCAGTATTCGAGGATCGCTACGGCTCGAAGTTACTGCGCGACCACGACACGGTAGAAGCACTGCTGCGTCGTGCGCATCGCTTCCAGGCAGCCGAAGAGGCTGGACTGCTCGCGCTATCTAAAGATTTAACTAGACTGTTTTTGGAGCGGGTGAATGTCGATGAAGTGCTTTCGCAAATCTCCAACAAGGCACCCAAGGAGAAGCTCGGCTCCCTTAAATCACTGGAGAGACTGCTGGCAGAGATTGTGGCACCTGACGAGGCCCGTACAATCATGGGACCACTGTCCGGTATCTACGACCTTCGATCAGCTGATGCACATCTCGGAACCAGCAAGATTGAAAGCGCTATGATGCGAGCTGGCATCGATGACCAGGAACCTGAGGCAATCCAGGGCCGAAGACTGATCCAAAGCTTTGTCGACAGCATAAACCGAATTTCGGACACCATCGCAAAACCTCATGCTGCGAGCGCTGACCATTGAAACCGATGACGCTGATCAGCAAGTGGGTTGTTTGCCCCGACGCCGATGACGCAGCGAAGTAGTCGCTATAACTTCGCGTCGGATTCAGGGAGCGTCAGCCTAGAAAATCTGGTGCTCGACCTCACGACCTGAGAGCAAAACAACTTGTTTTTGATTCGGGATTAATTGAGGTTTGTCCGCTTGGATGTGAAGCTCGAAAATGAGTGGCGATCCCTGTAGGGCTCGAACCTACGACCTAGTGCTTAGAAGGCACTTGCTCTATCCAGCTGAGCTAAGGGACCGTCTGTCAGGCCGCCGTCAGCGGCGAAGGCGGATCAATGGGTCCAGGGCTGCAGGCGGCTGTAGCGGAAGTTGTCGGTGTAGGAGACAACCTGACGCTTGGCTTCCTTTGGCTGGATCACGCGGTATTCGATGCCTTCGCGCTTGGCATAGGCTTCGGCCTGCTCAAGCGTTTCGAAGGTGAGCTTGATCTGCTGGCGTGTATCGCCGGAGGTGGTGTAGCCCATCATCGGGTCGATCTTGCGCGGCGCGGACTGGTCGAATTCCAGAACCCAGAGATGGGTCTTTGCCTTGCCTGACTGCATGGCGGTTTTCGCGGGGCGGTAGATCTTCGCAGACATGGTCTCATCCATCTCCAAGACTTTAACGGCAAGGCAGCCTGCCGCCGGACACCCGGCTCACCGTTTCCGGCAAACCTTTTACTGCTTGGTCGGAGTGGAGAGATTCGAAATCATCCCCGCCATTGAAAAACAATGACTTTTTCCGCTTTTTGTAACGTTGTGACGCGCTACAAACCGACCTTCTGTTGTGCCGATATATCCCGTGTATTCGGGCCGCGCAATAGGCTGTGCGACCTAAAACATGAAACTGCTCTCGGGCTTTTTGTCCTCGCACAGCAGCACGGTTTCCCAGTCAATGACTTGGGCACTACCGACTAGAACCGGAGGTCTACCTCTTAAATAGTAATTACCTTGCTTCTTGAGGTCTTTTTCGAGAAGCTCGGCCACATGAATCAGACAGTCAGAAAAATCACATCGCTCAAATGAGTATGCATAATCCTGGGCCCTATTGAGAGCGATCAACGATGAGACAGATATGATTTCACATCCTGCGAAACTGCAAAGGTGGAAACGATCGTCTACGCTAATCGCCCATCTTCTAATTTCAACTCGATGAAATTTTACGTCACTTAAATCTTCTAAGTTGTAATGAACATCGTATCCGAAGATCCCGCCTCGGTATCGGACAGAGCTGAATCCGGGAATATAGCTCCAGAATACTTCATCATCATCATCATAGGGGCCTTGCTCGTATTCTTGACTTGTGCAGTCGAAGTATATATCGCGCCCAGTGTTAATTCCCTTCTCTTCCCCCGCTCGCATTACACCCGACAATTTCGGCCGATGGCGGTTACTGTGATTGCGTTGCATATTGTCTTCAACAAAATCCGCGAGTAGATTCATCGCCTGCCAAGCATAATCCTCGTCGGGACCGACAACTAGCACACCCAGCGTCACTATGCCGGCCGAGACGTGCGCAGGCTTTTCGCCTTCAGCGAGCAACTTCGCGCCTTCTTGCAGAAGCTTGGCCCGCCCTTCGCTCTCAGACTGATCTGCTTGGCGGGTATTGATCGAGCCCCTCCATGCCACGGTGCAAAAGGTCACCATTGCGAAGAGCGCCACTCCGAACGGGGCGAGTGCTTGCGCTAGCTTAACGTCGCCGTCGCCATCGAAACCATCCGCGAAAATGTGGAGAAATGCCGATACTATTGCAACAGCGGTAAAAATGGCGGTCGAGATCGCGAGAACATACCACTGGTTCTCAGTAATCTGCGGCCGATCTCCAACGGCGCCCGCTTCTTTTGGCTTTGATTTCGCGCCCGCCATGATCCCCATCCGGCTCAATACAACGGGGAGCATCCTATGTGAGAAAGCCCGGCGAAAGATATCGCCGGACTTCCATTGGTCACAGTTATTCGTAAAAGCTGCGCCAACTCTCAGGCGCAACCCTTCCGGTCTGCACCAAGGCGTAATGGATCGCCTTGTCGCGGGCTTCGTCATCAGGGCCATCAATGGCCCTGAGCCTCCGGATAAGCGCGTGGAAGCGGTCGTCTTGGATGAATGTCTCGGGGATAACTACTCCGGGGCGGTGGACGGCACTCATTCTGTCATCCCCTTGCCGCTGCTTCGAGCTTAGCGAGTTCGCGCTCGCCCGCCAATTGACTTGCAAGCATCTTCTCGCGCTCGTCAGGCGTTTCGGCCGGGCGATAGAGTTCGTCCCGGCCTGCCACGCGGGCGTAAGCCATAATCAGCCTCCCCAATTCAACCAGCTCGCAACCCGTGAGGATCGGATCGTCCAGCCCCTCAAGGAAATCCGACGCCTCTCCATCTCTCAAAATCTGGGCATCTGCGAAGTCGCAGGCATTCAGGGCGTAATCAACGCAATCGATCAGCCCCTCAACCGTCGCCTCCTCTGCCCGGTCCCCGAAGTTGCGTCCGAAGAAGTTGTTCTTCAGGTAGCGACGGAAGTGTTCATGTGGTGATGACTTCATGTTATAAACTCCTCGGCCTTAGGCCATTCGATGTTGATCTCTAGTCTTCGTTCGAAACCCTGTCGGGGCGGCGGCAACCGCCCCGACAGGCAGTAAGGTGATTGACTAATCACCCGTTGGCCTTCCATTGCTGGAAGGCCCAGCGCACCTGCTTTTTTAGCTGATAGCGCATCTTCTTAAGCCGCTCGATCTCGTCCAGATCGCGAGGCTTCCTCGCTTCGACTTCTCTAAGCCGGGCTTCGATTTCCTGTTGCTTATATGCAGAAACAGCGTCGGCAAGCTCACTCGCCGCATCAATCAGGACACTGATTACTAGCTCTGCTTTCCCCAGCGAGTTGCCAGCAGCAAGCAGATCTTCCTCAACCAGTGCGTCCGGATCGTCGGGAACAATCCCGGAGTCATCGTCAAACTCGAACCATCGGCTGCCCAACACCGCAGCACGCCAATTGAGTTCATCCCCCCGCTCCCGCAGGAAGTCGCAAAATGGGGTCCGGAGGTCCGGTGCCGACATGTCACGGACCCTAGTCCGTCTATCTCGCTCGCGCTTCCGCTGTTCTCGTTTGTAGTCGGCCCACGTTTTTCTTGGCATGTTGACCTCCGCTCTTGTTGGACCTTTTCGTCCAAAATCGTTGGACTTTCAAGTCCAATCCGGAGTCCAATCTAGCGTTCAGAACTTGACCTCAGCTTCCGAAGCCAGCCGCCGGACCTCATTTTGTCTCCTACGGCGCTCGGCTCGTGCGGCGCTTTCAGCCTTTCGGTCCTCATCGGACATTTGGTCACGACGACGCTTTTGTGCTTCCCTCACCTGCTGCTTGCGCGTCTCAATTGGGTCAGCGCTACGCTTTGCCGCGCCATATTCGCGAACCGGACGGCCTTCGGTGTGAAACTTTTCGGCGGCATACTCATCCCGCCTCTTCTTGTTGTAGGCGTCCCTGCCCTCCTTCGCCCGATAGGCGTCGATCGCTCCCATGGCCTGGGCGGTATGGCCGTGCTTTTTGTTAAGAGCCTTCAAGGCCTGAGCTTCGGGAGAGTTGGCGCGTGCGCGTGCTGCTTCAATTGCGGGACTGCTTGCGCCCGAAGCGTTACCTGTCGGAAGCGCCAGAAGATCCGCCCGATTTTCCGGCACAACTTCAAATTCTGTTGCGAACAGTTCGGCTGAAAGTGCATCGAGTTCACCCAAGATCTCGGCTTCCACGGCGAGCGGAAGCGAGCTTGGCCGTAAGCGAGCAACACCGCCATTGTTCAATAATTCTTTACAATCTTCATCGTTTTTAGTATTCATAGCGAACAGTCCTTGAACTCAATCCCTCGGTGTGGAAGTGCCGGGGGATTTCTTTATTGAGCGGCCTTCTCGATCAGAGCGGCGAAATCCTCCGCTAGATCAGGCGGGAATGGGGTCGGCCCCGAAGCAAATGGAATGCTGATCCGAATGCCGGTTCCCTGCCGGGACACATCAAAATCGTGATCCATATTGATGGTATGCGCGGCTTCCGTGCCATCGACCACACCTCGAATTGTTCGGGCTAGAACGCGCGCACCGACAAGCGAAAAGCTGACTTCCTTGCCGGGAGAGATTGAAACCCTCACTTCATCCCTTTGCCGCTGCACGGTAATGCCGGGGATATCGTCGGGGATCAGTCCCAATCTAATCTTTTCCCGGATGAGTTCTGAAATCACACCAGCATTGGAAAGGTTGAGAGCAGCGCCAATAGCCTTCAACTGCTCAAGACGACGTGGATCGATACGGACATTGATGGGGGGCAGCGACATGGATTCTCCTAAGGTTTTTAATATTAGGATACATAACACATATACGCGTATATGTCTAGGAATTCCGGATGCGGTATGTCCGTCATCATTTTCGTTCGTATATACCGCAACTATAAACTCTTATAAGAAACATATAAAATATTACGCGAAAATGATGACGGGCACATAAGCGCCCATTACTCGCGCCTCCGGCGCTCGCCTGCGCGGCCTCCGGCCTTGCCGCGCCTAACGGCGCGTTTGTTTCTGAAGCATCTTCCCGTCCCTCTCCCGGCAAAGAATGTAGTGCCTTCAGGTGAACGCATCCCATAGCTGAGAGAGAAGGTTCCGGTCGGTCGCTCCGCTCCCGATCCCGGAACCTATCTCGGTCAGCAAGGGGAAGGTTCCGCCATTCCGTCACAGCGAATCACTGAGAGGATTTCACCGGCTTCGAGACCCTGACAGCCTCCCGGCACACGAAACGCGCCAACGACGCTCTGTGAGACAAACAGCGCTAAGAAAAACTCGTTGCTTATGCGCAACACACCGATCCAAAAATTGGACGTTTCACATATGCATTTAGTGACAGCGGGTCAGATATTTTTCTGACTTGCATCTTTACCACGCGAAACTCGCATCTCAACTTGGTTCCTCGCAACACAATGAGGGCGACGGCATGAACCCGGACACTATGAAAAACTACAAGATCATTCTGTGCGGATGGGAAGAAGGAGAGACCGGTGACGTCATTACTCGCGATGGAGAGTATCTAGGCACCTGGGAGCTTGTGGACGACGTGTTTCACGCATTCATCCCAGACGGCGAGACGGAGCACCTGTTTTTCGAACCTTTCCTTGGAATGCTATGCTGGAAAGTGTGGGAATGGCACGAGGAACGAGAGCGGTCTTTTGCAGACACCATCACCGGCTCCGAGTGTTGAGGAGGTTTCCGGGTCGTGATGCGCGCAAAATCTCCTGGTTAACTACCGAGCGCATGGTCACTTCCAACTGTTTCGCCATCTTTGCCGCAAGGTCGCTGTTCTGTTCCGGGGTGCCCGCGCTTCCGTTGACGGTGATCGGTGCGGAGATGGTGATCTGTTGCGCTGCCGGTTCGTTGCTGTTCGCTGCCTTCAGGTTTGGCGAACGAAGCGCCGGGGCACCCGTGACAAGGCCACCTTCGGCATACCCGCGAAGCGCGCCCTTGTGCATCGCCTCCAGATTGGCAACGCCGATCCGGCTGGTGGCCTTCTTGGACATGACGTATTCGCCGCGATGCACCACGCCGGCAGGCTGATACTTGCCACCGTCGCCGGTATATCCACCCTCGCTGAAACCGAGCAATGCGCCGAAGATGCCGGTGCCAATGCCACCAAGTCCGGCGAGCGGACCCTTGCCGAGAAGTGCGGCCTGAAGGGTCGCGTCGATCAAGCTCGAAAGCAAGTTCTGAAGGGCACCGTTTAAAGTCTGGGTGCCAGTCAACAGGCCGGACAGCGACGACGTGAAGCTTTCCGCGAAATACTGCTGGGCGTTCTTCAGGCCATCCGCCGACGCGGCAACCTGCTGATTGGTGCCGTCGAGCTGCTGGGTGAGCGCTATCTTCTCGCGAAGCTTGGCAAGCTCCTGATCTGTGAGCGTGATCCCTGCCCGCTTGGCCTCTTGCTCTGCCTGATAGACGGCAAGCTCAAGCCGCTGCTGGGCGGCCGACATGCCGGAAATCGACTGTTCAAAACGGGCAAGGGCAAGACCTTCTTCGACGCTCTGGTTCAAGCTCCTGCGGGCCGCGTCCTGCTGCTTGAGCAATTCCGTCCGCTCGCGTTCGCTGTCGGTGGGTGCAAGCTGCTGGGCTGCGGTCGGCGTGCCACCGTAGGCGTTGCTGATCGTGCCATCATCGACACGGCGCAAGCCCTCCCATTCGTTGCGAAGTGCAGCCGGATCATTGCCACGACGACGCAGCAGCGCGCGCGCAAGTTCGTCCTGGGTGTCCTCATCGAAGAGACGATCACCGGACAGGCTCATTTCATCCATCAGGCTGCGGAGCGTCTTGCTCACGATCTGATAGCGCCCGACTGCCGAAGAGTTGTGACTGTTGCCGGGATGGGCAAGCATGCGCTGCTGAAGGGCAAGAACCTCGTTCAAGGTCATGCCGGTGAGGTTGACCGCTCCCCCGGTGAACGCGCCATAGCCAAGCGTCTCGTTATAGCCGCGTCCCTTGTCGGTGCCTTCTGCCGCGCCGATCAGGTCAAGCATGTTCGAATGATTGCCGAAGGTCGCGATGCTCTTGGCGCGGTTTGCGAGGTTCGTGGCGTTCATGACTTCGCCCATCGTCCGGGCGCTCTGCACGGCCTTGTTATAGGCGGCGTCGATGCCGTCGGTCGTGGCGAGCGTGTCCAGTTCCGCCTTCAGTTCCGGCACGAGGTTCTTGAGTTCGATGAGCGCATTCTTAAAGTTCGACGCTGCCGTAACATTGCCGCCGAACGCGCCGGACAGGCTGTTGCTCGCTGCGGACAGTTCCTTAAGAGCCTGCTTGAACTGGTCGCTACAGCCCGTGAGGTCAAGAATCTGGTCATCGACGGCAGACAGGGCCGTTTCGAGGTTCCGAAGTTCGGCCTGCTGAAGGAAGTTTCCGGTGTTCGCCTTCTCGCGTTCGATGGCCTTCAAGATGCCGTCGCGCTGCTTCTGAAGGCGCTCAAGCTGCTTTTCCGGGCTGTTGTATTCGGCAAGCCTACGGTCGCGTGCGCCGATCGTCGGATCGTTGATGAAGCCGATCACCTTGGACGCAACGTTGACGCCTTCGACAGCCGCCTGCTTGGCGTAGACGGTGAAGTTGCGCCACATGGTCGAGAACTCGCGATCGATCCGCTTTGCGGCTTCGACCTGTTCGTCGGTGAAGGTCGCGGCCTCACTGCGCATCTTCTGGATTTCGGTGACGGACATGCCGAGCACCTTCGCAATCTGTTCCGCGCCGGTCCCGCCGAATACCTCGTCGAGGATGCGGGTCTGTGCTGCCGCGTCCATCTGCTGAAGCTTGACAATGATCTCATCAAGGAAGCGGCTCGGATCCTTGAGCTTCTGGGCAACGTCGGTTGCCGAGTAGCCGAGACGCTGGAAAGCCTCTTCTGCGCTACCCTTGCCAGTCTTGGCGAACTCGTCGCCGCGAATGTTCAACTCCTTGAGCGCGTCGGTCACGCCGTCGATGCTCATGCCGGTCGCGGTCGCAACATAGGTCCACTGCTGCCAGACCTTGGACGACACGCCAGCCTTGCGGGCCTCACGGTCCACTTCGGCAACGCTGTTTGCGATTTCCTTGAGGGCAATCGCAGCGCCACCAACGCCAGCGACAACCGCGCCACCCTTCATGAGCGGTGCGAACATGCCCTGAAGCTTCTCGCCGATGGATGCGGACGCCTTGCCCATGGTCCTTTCCATGTTCTCGGCAGACTGCCGGGCGCGGCCTTCCATCTTCTTGAAGTTGTCGTTCGTCGCGTTGCGCGCGCGCGCCATGTCCCGCTCATACTTCGTAAGCCGGGCCTCAAGGCTCACGACAAGGCGCTGCGTATCATCCATTCCAGGTATTCCTTATGCTGCCTCATCCCACATGGCATCCATGCGGGCGGCGTATTCGTCGGGGTCAAGTTCATGAAGGGTGGGCTGATTGTCGTTCGCCGCCGCCCGGAAGACGGACAGGGCCGACGCAATCGCGCCGTCGATGTGGTTCGAATGACGGGTGCCCTTGTGCATCGTGGTCAATTCGCTGGCACTGGTCGCACGCTTCACGACGACGCTTTCGAAGTGATTGCGAAGGATCGGGTGCGCGCCGTGCCGGATGCGACGGCCATTCACGGTGCGCTCAAGGTCACAAATCGGGCCGTGCATGTGCTTCGCCGTCTGGGGAAGCTGAAGCACGTTGATGCCGTGATCGATGAGCTTGCCCATCAGCGGCCCGGCAAGCGACGGGTCGAAGATGACTTCGCGCACGTCATAGGTGCCGCATAGGTCGATGATCTTGTCGGCGATCACGTCGGGTTCGATCACCGGGCCGTCGATGACGTTCAAAAGCCCCTCATCGCGCCACCTGACATAGGGCACCTGTTCGCGCTTCCCTTTGTCCTCCAAGCCTTCGGACGGCAGGAAGAACCACGGGTGAACCGTGATCCGGCCATCATCGTGACGCCAAGCGCCGACGATAGCCGTGAGGTCGCCGGAACGGGACAAGTCAACGCCAATCCAGCACGGCAATTCCTCCAGGTCGGCGAGGTCGAAGTTCGGATCGCGGCCCGCGTCATAGACGGCCATATCGAAGAGCGGATCGCGGGAAGCTGCCTGCCACATGTTCAAATGAAACTGCTGGAATGCGAACCGTTCGGCGGGGCGGTGTTCGGCCTCGCGCGCCATCGTCCGCAAACCGCCAAGATCAGGGAAACCATGAGCAAGGCCGGGATTGACCTTGTGCCAAACGGCTTCATCGCGCCAATCGTCGCCGGGTTCGGCTTCGAAGATAATCGGCAAGAATGACGGGTCGTCAATCTCGCCGGTCGCGACCTTCCGGGCGTAGTCGTAAATCTCGAAACCGATGTTCTCCTGTCCACGGCCTGCGGTCGTGGCAATGATCATGAGGGTGTCGGGAACCTTCGCCATGCCGGACTTCAGGGCTTCCCAAAGGTCGCGGCCCTTCCAAGCATGGATTTCATCGACCAGGACGAAGGAAGGCGTCTTGCCGTGCTGGGCAGCGCCATCGCTGGACACTGCAAGCAATTCCGCCTTGTTCGGGCGTGCCATGATCTTCTTTGCCGAGTTATGGGCGTCATAGATGCGCGTTGCCGCGATCAAGCGCCGATCCTCGCGCACGATGTTCGCAGCTTCCTTGAAGCCAATGCCTGCCTGTTCGCGGTCGGAGGCAGCAAAGATTGCCTGCCCTGCCGGGCGAGCTTCCGGGCCGATGGTGTGCAGTAGTGCCCATGCTGCCGCGATACTGGTCTTGCGGTTGCCACGGGGCAGCATCAGGAAAACCGTGCGGACGATCCGGCTCCCATCGGGATTGCGCGGCCCATAGATGCGCCGGGTCATGCGCTCCTGAAAATCGTATAGCTGGAAACGGCCCTTCGGCGCGGTGCTCGCCGGGTGCTTCAACGCCCGGATGAAATCGACGGCTTCCTGTCCGTAGCCGAAGGGGTCATCGATAGGACTGCCGTCATTGATCCACTGCGGGAACGCGCTCTTAGGCATGAGTGCGGTTCCTGCCGATGCTCATCGGATTGTCGTCGTCATCGTCACCACCGGCTGCACTGCCGACGCGGGCGCGCGATACCGGCGACAAGCCATATTCGGCGGCAAGCTGCCGGGCCGTCTGCATGGCCTTGTCCTGAAGGCGGCAAAGCTTCATGTCGATCTCGCCGGACGCGCGAAGAGTGTCTTCGATCTCTCTGACGAGGCCACGGGCGCGGCAGTAGTCTTCCACCCCGCCAAGATCGCCGCGCGTGATGATACCGCGTTCGATAAGGCCGGGCATGATCCGCTTCCATTCGGCGCGGGCGTAGGCTGAAAGGTGCTTCGGTGCCGAAGGTGCCTTTGTCAGTGCGTTGCTATCGCGTTCAACGGGCGGCTTCACGCCGCGAAGGTGGGTCACTTCAGGGCCTCGCCGCGAAGTTCCAGCGCGTCACGCCTGCCGACTTCCTTGATTTCCTTGATGCCGTAGGCGGTTCCTTCATAGGTCACGCGGTCGGCAGTGGTGATGCCAGGGCGATAACGCACGCGGAAAATGACGGTGCCGGTTTCGGCCTCGCCGTAGCCGGTGAAGAACTTGTTCGCCGACTGCTGAAGGACTTCAGCCCAAACCGTCGCAACGGGTGCCCACGCCTTCACGACGCTACCGGACGCCTTCACGGTTTCCGTCTCGCGTTCGATGGTGATGCGGCGATCCATGCTTCCAATATTCAGCATCAGACAATCCACCGAATGAGGGCTTCGACGGACAGGACGCCATGTCCATAGGCCGGGTCAGGATCGCGTGGGAACCGCGATGCGGTAACGCGGAAATGGTCGCAATAGCCGCCTTCGATGGTCATCGTCTTGTCGAGCGCGGTCGTCACGGCGAAGGCGAGTTCCTTCGCAGCGTCCTCGCCAGCGTCCAGCGTCCAGATATGCAGGTCCATATAGACCCATGCCGCCCGCTGGGCGGTGTAGTCCTGACCATGCAGGGCGGTGTTGCCGTCGCTCATGATGATGCACGGCGTCTTGTCAGGGCGCGAACCACCGGCCCGAATATGGCTAGCCGGGACAAGGGCACTGACTGCCGGGTCGGCAATAAGCGCGGTGCGGATAGCGGTCTGAAGGGCAAGCGTCGGTTCAATCATTGCTCATTCCATGCGTCTTTAACGGCCTTCTTCGCGGCGCGGTTGATGCGGTTCTGAAGGCGCTGTCGGAGAAGGCGAAGGGCGGGCCAAAAGAAGGGCTGGGCTTCAGCCTTGGCGGTGCCGTATTCGACAAGGTGCGCGTAGCGAACGTCTTCATTGCCAACGGTCACGACAACTTCCGTCTCACCGGCAACATGGGAACCGCCCGGCTGACTAAAGGGCGGGGTGTGCTGGCCGGGTGCGGTGACTTCGATGCTGTCGATCAGCGCGCCGGTATCGCGTGACGTTTCGGCAAGCGCCTTCTGGGCTGCCGCAAGCTCTTCGCCGGACGTCATGAGGGCCGGAAGCACTGCCTCACGCGGCGCGCGGGTGATCCGGTCGAATGCTGCCATGGTTTCGGCGAGGCCATTGCCGCTCTTATTCGCCATCGCCGAACCACTTTTCACGATAGGAATCGAGGATCGAGGTCACGCCCATGGGCGCAAGCTGGGCGGAAACGCCGAACGTGGCGAGGTTTCTGCACTCGTAGTAGAAGGAAACCAGCCGCAAAATGGCGATCTTCACGTCTGCCGGAAGCGGGTCTAGCTCGGTCAAAGACCTGCCGATGTAGTTCGAGATCCACGTTTCCGCGCCGTCGAGATAGAGCAAAACAAGCTCATCTTCAGCGGTTCCGTCGATCTTCATGTGCTGCTTGGCGAGGTTGAGATTTACAACCGTCATGTGTCATTTCCTGAAAAAGTTATATTGATGCTCTCTTGCAAAGTGCTCCCCCCGCCGGTCCCTCACATCTAGCGAAGTTGGATACCACCCTCCCCCAATGCTAAGATCAGCCATCCGGGGAGCGATTCATGTCTGTAAGCACTCTGCTCAATGCGGCAGTAAACGTCAGCCTTCGAGAAAATGCAGAGGTCCACAAACGGTGGATCAACGTCATGCACAGGCTGGCCGGACAATACGGAACAGGCCTTCTCACCATGGCTGGCGATACAAGACTTGATATGCTTCTGCGGAGCATTGAAGCCGAAACAGCAAAACGGATAAGTGCCAATCAAGAGCAAATCGACCTTGTTTTCGACCTGCAACTTAAGCTGTCCGAAAGCTGGATACTGAGCATATATGAGGTGCTGCGGACCGCCTGCCAGCAAGCGAGATCGAAGGGTCTTGAGCACATTGCACTGAAGACTCTGCACGATGAATTCAAGTTGGTGCGAATTCCGTTGGCAAAGCTGGAAATCGCGAATGCCAAGTTGGCCGAACCTGAACTGATGCTCCAGAAGTTCGGCGGCGAAGAAGAAGAACCAGAAAGCTACATCGCAGACGCTTCCTACATAATTCATAGAGCAGTCTGCACGTCCACAGGTGCGATTCAGTGGATGGCTATCGATATCAAGAAGAAGGCAAATGTCTGGATCAACAGACATAATCTTTCGGACAAACTTCTTGCGTTCGCGGATTGAAGACCCTTGCATGTGGGGGCAAGTCAACCCATTCTCGCTATTGTTCGAGGGAAAGTGCTGCGTCCCATCAAAATCCTGATTGGAGAGAGCATGGTCACGAAAAGCGATCTCACGGCCGATGAATGGCACTGGCTTGAGCGCCTTGGAAAGAAAAGCGCGCTTAGCATCACCACGGCGATGTTCAACAGGCTCAAGACATTGGGCCTCGCCGAAGAAACGCTCGGCGGAGTGGGGCTGTCGAGAGACGGGCGCCGCATTTTCGAAGACCACAGACGGCAGGCGCTTCAACGGCGCAATTTGGCATGAAGCTGTCATTGTAATTCCCGCTCCTGCCGCTGCTTGACCGAGTTATGACAGGGCGCGCAAAGCGGTTGCCAATTGGCGCGGTGCCAAAACAGACGCTTATCGCCACGGTGCGGAATGACGTGATCCACCACGGTCGCGGGGGTATAAACTTGATGCTTGGCGCACTCACGGCAGAACGGGTGCGCAAGCAGGTAGTCCGCGCGCGCCTTGCGCCATTCGTGGTTATAGCCGCGCTGTCCGGCATTCGGACGGTTGGCGTCGTGCCGGGCATCGCGTTCGCGCTTAGCCGTCATCTGGCAATCACAAAGCTCGCCATCGGCGACGATATCGCCGCAACTGCAAATCCGGGGTGGCTTCCTCATTGGGCACCCTTCAGCTTTGCCTTCAGGGCGCGAAGGGCATTGCGATCAAAGTCGGGGTCCAGGCCATCGGCAACATTTCGGGCGGCTTGCTCGGGGTCGTGCTCGTGGTCCCTGCCCTGCTCTTCGCCGCTGCCATGGATGGCCTTCAGCTTGGCGACATGTCCGGCATAGGCGCGGCAAATCTCTGTAGGGGTCGCGTTCCATGCCTGTTCGGGCGTCCAGCCAAGCCAGCCGGTCGCGCTCTCATAGAGGTCCGCATAGAAATCCGACCACGTAACGGGCTTGCCTGAAGCACTAACTTGCTTCGCCTTCGGATCGGGCGCGGGCATGAACATCGACACAAGTTCGGCGAGCGGAATGCGTGCCGAGCTGATTAAAGAAGAAAGCGGCTTTCCTGCAATGCCAGACAGGAAAGCCGCTGCATCCTGCACGGGGGACGAAGCCGCGCGGATGATCTCGGAAATGATGGTGAAGCTGCCTTCCTCCAGCGCCCGGAACATCGCCGGGAAGCCAAAGCGGGCTTCAAGGGTAACAGCGGCCCGCAAGGTCGGGCGAAGCGTCACGGTGCTGCCACCGTGCGCAATCGTTACCTGCTCAAATGCGGGCCGCTGGTAGGTCATTGGTTATGCCGCGACCTTCAGCTTCACGAAGCGGTCGGGATGCGTCACGTCCGCACCGACACGCTTGCGGGCGTGGAACCGAACCTGTCCCTTGCCTGCGAGGCTGTAGGGATCGCGAAGCGTAGACAGGCCGACGCGGTCGATGATGCGATAGCCGGACAGGTCACCGAACAGGATCGGGAACTTGCCAGCGCCGACATCATCCATGTCAGGCATTTCGACAATCGGGCGACCAAGCAGGGTCAGGACGCCGCCTGCGGTGATCGGATCAAGCACAAGGTAACGGCCCGTGCCATCCTTCCACTGCCGGATGATGGACAAGGTGTTGCGGTTCATGAGCCAAGCGCCGTTCTGGGCGTGGGACGTGGCAATCTGGTGATACATGCCGATGATCACGTCTGCCGGGTTCGTGGTCGGGAAGGTTGCGGCAACGCCGGTCTTCACTTCCTTGATGCCGGTCGCGGTCATGATGCCCTTCGGCTGCCCGGTGCCGGTGCCCTTGATGAAGGCCACGCCTTCGGTCTTGCCGAAGCTTTCGGCGTAGTCGGCGAGAAGTTCGCCCTCAAGGCCATAGGCGTTGTCTTCGAGAAGCTGGTTCGAAACGTCGGTGAAGGTTGCCAGTTCGAACGGGGTCAGCGTGATCTGTTCGAAGGTCATGCCGCTTTCGGTGCGGTCTTCGGTTTCAGATACCCACGTTGCGGCAGTGCCGGACACGCGGCGCGGATACTTGATTTCCGGTGCGGAGATCGAAAGGACGCGGGCATAGCTGCGGATCGGCGAATACTCGTTCAAGAGCTTGATAAGCTCACTGCCGAATTCTTCGGGTGCCAGGTATCCGCCATTCGCATCGGTCGAGACGGTGAGCGCCTTAACTTCTTCCGGGCTGATACGTTCGATGCCACGGCGAAGATACGAGACGAAGGCCTTGCGCTCATCGTTGTCGTTTTCTGCTGCCGGGTGATTGTTGTTCGCAGCAAGCGGGCGGTTCGCCTTGGCTTCCAGCTTGTCCATGCGGGCCTTAATGGCCTTCAGTTCTTCAGGGGTGATAACCGGATCGCTCTTCGTTTCCGGTGAATTCTGCAGTTCTTCGTTCTTCATAAGCTCTTCCTTGTTCTGAGACTTAACGACAGTGACGTGTGCCCCCGGATGCACCGGGAAGCGGCAAAGGCTGATTTCGTTGATGGTGATGGACTTGAAGACGCGGCCACCTTCGGCGCGCGGTTCAAAACCGGTGTGACGGAAGCCGATAGACAATCCGCCGATCTTCCCGGCCTTTAACTGCCGGTGTGCATCGCGGGCGGGTCCGATGCCTTCCACGAACAAGCGGCCCTTCACTTCAAGGCCCTTGTCGGTTTCGGCATAGGTTTCCCAGATGCCGACAACCTTCTGCTGATCGTGCTCCATGACCATGGGCACACTGTTCGCAAAGGCGACGGTGCCCTTTTCGATCACATCGCCGACGCTGTCCGGCGAGCCGAACGGCCATGCGATGCCGGTGACGGTGCCTGCGTCATCAATGGAGACGTTTGCCTTGATTTCGAGGTTCTGAGTGTCCGTCATTCGGCCACCTCTTCCGGTGTGCCGTTCCAACGGGCGTCCAGAATGTCGAACGCAAGTGGGAACACTTCCATGACCGGGCGCGGCTTGGCGTAGGTATCGACAAGGGTCTGTGCTTCGGTCGGTGAAATCCCGCCACCGATCAGGCCGGTGCGGACGATTTCGATCATATCGGCGAAGTGGAATTCCTGCCGCATGAACCGGGCATAGAGCGCGGCGATACCGACGCCGGTCTTCCGTTCAAGTTCAAGAACCATCTCGGTCGTGAGGGCGAAGGTCTTTTCGCCATCACCAAAATAGGCGGTGTGCTTCATTAGGCTGCTTCCTTCGACGGCTCGCTATCTGGCGGGCCGTTCGTGGTCGTGGTGGTGTAGGGATTTGCGAGTTCGTCGCCGCCCGGCAGTGCGGGAAGGTTCATCGCGGCGCGGACTTCGTTCGGGGTCATGGCGCGCATGGCGACAAGCTTACCGAAGATTTCGGCGCGGCCCGCTGCATCGGCGCGCTGAAGGTCATCAATGACGAATTCGAAATAGAGGGTATCGCGCTCTTCATCGGTAAGAAGCACGGTCGCATAAGCGTCCTGCCACTTGTCGAGCCAAGGGCGAAGGCAAAGCTGAAGGAAGCTTGCGGCCATCTGTTCCGCGTTGCTCCAGGTCGCACGCTCAAGCTGATAGAGCATGTGCGGCGGGACGCCGAAGATGCGGGCGATCTCGTTGATCTGCTCAAGGCGGTTTTCGATGAACTGTGCATCGGTGCTTGCAAGCGCCATCTGCTGGTAGCGGAAACCATTCGGCACGATGAGCGGGCGTGACTGCTTACCGCCGCTGAAAGCAGCCCGGTAGTCCTTCAGGATGTTGGCAATAACCTTCGTCCCGGCTTCGGTGTCGGGAACGGTGTTCTCGCTCCAGAACATTGCGGACGGACGTGCGCCGTCACTGAAGAGGTTCGACGTGTGCTTTTCGAGGGTGAGGCCAATGCCGATGGCCTCACGGCCAAGCTTGACCGGCGAGACGCCAGCGAATGCAGGGATATAGAGAACGTCGCGATAGGAGAGCCGAACCTGTCCGCGTTCGGTCGAGACGATGTAGAACGGCTCACCATCGTCTTCGCAACGGCGCTGCACCTTCGACGGGTCGAGGCGGTGAAGCTCAAGGGGGCGATCATCGGACGCGCGGACAACCTGCGCATAGCCAGCGCCTTGAAGCAGGGCGTCAACGGTGAGGTCGATGCGAAGCTGTCCAGCACTGGTCCAGTCGTTCGCGCGGCTATGGGTGATCTTGTGGCCGGGGTGATCCTTGGCGACGTCCTTGCTGTCGTCGGACTCGCGATAAAGCTTGCAAGGAAGTGAGCCGATGGTTTCGGAGATTAGGCGCACGGCTTGCAGCACTGCCGGGACGTGCATTGCCGAGTTGCCAGTAACGACAACGCCGGATGCGGTCGGCATTACGCCGAAGATTTCGCTGATCGCGGAATCAGTGAGGGAATACGCCTTCTCTTCTGCCGCAAAGCCAAAGGCCTTCTTTGCACTCGAAACAATTCCGGTGAGGTTCATGCGGTTCGTCCATTATTTAATCTATAAGGACTTTCGCATATTTCGCCTTCGTTTCGCAAGCGAAATGTAATTGTATAACGTTGCGCCCGGTGGGGAATTTGCCTATTATTTGCCTTCTTGGAGGAGGCGATCAGATGAAAATCAGAAATTCGGGACGTTGCGCGCTAACAGGCGACAGCGGTCCCTATTCAAAATCTCATGTGATCCCGAAAGTGTTTGCCCGGCGAGTTACGCAACAGAGCTTCATCAGTGAAGACGCGCGCGGCTTTTTACGAAGAGACTTCGATGCATTCCGAGACGACAACCTCTTAACCGCGCGAGGCGAGAAGATTACAGAGGCCTACGACAACGAAATTGCGCGAACGCTTCGACAACACTCACTTACGTATACTTCACGCCGTAACAAGAGAGAATTGGAGATAAACGCTCTAACGTATCCGGTATACAGCTTCGCCAGCTTATCTGTCGATAAGATACACCTCATAAAACTTTTCACCTTGTCTCTGCTTTGGCGGGCCGCTGCATCGAGCATGAGCGAATTCTCTGACGTCCAATTAAACGAGGCGGAACAGGAAGAATTGCGGAGTGCTGTAGAAACAGGCGACCCCAAAAGTCCTGAGTTCTTTCCTGCCGTCTTCTCGGTCTTCGACAGCAAGTCAGAGCTACCTAAAATATACCCCTACAGGGTAACTATTCTTGAAGACAACTTCTACAGATTCTTTTTGGATGGAGTCGTCTGCTATGTATCCTGCTCAAAATCAACGAAGGGAAACTACGGAAATTGGAAAGTAGGCGCTGACAAAAAGTTACATTTATTGGTTATACCAAGTGAAGAATCATTTCATGACAGAATTTCACGGGATGGATCAAATGAACTATTTGAGAAATTCGGCGACCCTTGGCTAAGGCAAAAGCGGCGATGACGCGTTGCTCCGTTAACCGAGGATTGGCCTTACTTTCTTCATCTGAATTGCAAGCTCCATAAGCCTCAGATCACTGCCGCCGTAGTCGTCCGCAGATGAACCCGACGAACGCCCCATGATATAAAGCGCAGCCTTCTCGTTCACGCCGCCGAATAGGGCGTCTTCGAAGAGATGCCGGAAACCATGGTTGGGTGGAGGAGTATGTTCCTGCCCTTTTAGCGGGACCTCGCGCACCCACTCACGCAAGCGCTGATCTTGATGCGTCCCTTCGAAGAGCTTGCCGGCTGGTCGCGCCTTCACGAACTCGATAAAGCCTTCTTCGATCAAAGCAGGATGCACCGGCACCTTGCGGGCCTTGTTGGTCTTCGTCCTGCGGCCTTCTCCTACTCGGATATGCATGAACCAATCGCCCTGCACTTCGAAGACGTCGGCTTTCTCCAATTGCAGCGCCTCTCCGATCCGCATACCCGAATGCGCCAACAGCCAGGGCAACCAACGGAAGTTTGGCTTTGTCTCTAGTCGAGCGGCCTCAAGCACCTTCCGCGCCTCGTCGAGGCTGTAGGTGCGGTCGGCGCTGTCGATCACGTCGGCAACGGGCAATTCGAGGTAGTCGAAGGGCGTGCCCTTCTTGGCGTCGGGATAGAGCTTACCTTTGCACTGGTCTTGCGCCCACGACAGAATGGCACGGATTGCCGCTAGCTTGTCCCGGATCGACTTGCGGGACAGTTTGCCCTGATTGAGCATGGAATCCCGCCACGCTTCGCCTTCCTCAAGGGTCACGGTCGCAACGCGCTTGCTGCGGCGGAAGTGCTCGAAATCAAGCACCACTTGGCGATACTTCTCCAATGTCGCGTCAGACTTCTTGTTGCCCCCTAACCCCATTTCAGTCAGGCGCACCTTCTCGGCAATGACCGCTTCGAATGTCAGGGCTGCAAATTCGGGTTCAGGTTCGGCTTCGGCCTTTGCCTCTTCCTGTTCCAGCGCTTTAACAAGCAGGGGGCTTTCCGGTTTGCCAGAGAAATCCCCTTCGTCCCTCTCAGCAGCGCGAGCAAGCGCTTCGAGTTCGGCCATGCACAGGGCACGGGCTAGCACCCGCCATTCGTCTGTGCCCTTGATTGCCGTGGTATTCCCCAAGAGCCGGAAGCGTTCGATCTGCTCACCGATCAGTGTTTCCAAAACGTCGTCAGTGAGCTTACCTGCTAAACCTTCGCGCAGCATCGAGACTAAGCGGTCATCGATCCCAACGTTTGCATAGCGGTGATCATTCCGGGCGCTGTCATCGAAGGCGAGTCGAGCAAGATAATGCCGAAGGGCGATTTGATCAGCGGGAAGTGGATACCGCCCCGACGTTGCGGCCTCACCCCTTGCCGCTTGTGCCTGACGTTCCGCGATGCCGATTTTGGCTTGCAACTCCGCAACGGCAGTGTGCAAACGCGCCTGCGCCGTTCGCCGGTCGGGACCGAGCGGCGTCCTCAGTTCGGTTTTATCGTTTAGGAAAGGGCGAAGTTCTTTTGGGATAACGACTCTGGCGAAATAGCGCCCATCGCGATTTAGAAGATACTTGTCTTTGCCGGCCATTCTGGAACCTGTTTGTTACAGCGATTGTAACAGAAGGCTGACCGCAAGGCCATGAAAACCATACACTTCTTGGTTTTCAGGCTCATTGCTTGGTCGGAGTGGAGAGATTCGAACTCCCGACCCTCTGGTCCCAAACCAGATGCGCTACCAGGCTGCGCTACACTCCGTTCCAGCAGTGATGCCGGAATACACGGTTCACCCTTGGGCCGCAACAGTAAAAAACGGTTTCCCTGTTGCTGAATCTGCAACTGAAACAAATGCCTGAACGCCGTTATTCCGGGAGGTCGAGCGGCAGGACAAGGCGGGCGCTCGGGTCGAGGCCGAGTTCGGCCGCATGGCCGCCCCGAATTTCCAGCGCATAGCGGACAGGTTCTCCCGAGGAGACGATTGCCTCCGAATAGGGCGTGGTGCGCTCTGCGATTCGCACGATCCTGCCGGTTTCGTCGACGAAGATCATGTCGAGCGACTCAGGTGTGTTGGCCATCCACATTGTGACCATGCGGGAATCACCGAAGTCGAAGAGCATACCGGTCCTATCCGGCAGAGCCGGGCGTTCCATGAGGCCCCTCGCCCGCTGTTCGGCGGTCACGGCCCATTCGACCTCAAACGTGATGCGGCCTCCCGATTCTGTCTCGAAAGCGAGCTGCCCGCGCTGAAAGACAACATCGCCCACCGCTGCGCCGGCCAGGCTGAAAAACGCAAAAAGCGCCACGAAGGCGCTTCTCGACATAATCAAGAGACGGTCCATCGGCTCAATGCGCCCGCGCGGCGGGCCCCGGATTGTCCGGGTGGATCTCCGCAGCCATCAACCCCTTGTCGCCCGGTCCAAACCGCACCAGCACTGTTTGGCCGGGACGCAGTTCCGTCAGGCCGAAGCGGCGGAGCGTTTCCATATGCACGAAGATGTCCTCGGTACCCTCGCCTCGCGTCAGGAAGCCAAAGCCCTTGGTGCGATTGAACCACTTGACGAGTGCTCGTTCGAGACCGCTGGTCGGCGTCACCTGAACATGGGTGCGAACCGGCGGCATCTGCGAGGGATGCACAGCCGTCGACTGATCCATCGACAGGATGCGGAAGGCCTGGTAGCCGCGCTCACGTTTCTGGATGAGCGCAACAATGCGGGTACCTTCGAGAATCGTCTGGTAGCCGTCGCGACGCAGGCAGGTCACGTGCAGCAGGACATCCTGCATTCCGTTGTCAGGGACAATGAAGCCAAACCCCTTGGCCACATCGAACCACTTGACGACGCCGGTGATCTCCATCAGGTCGACGGCTTCGCCGGACAGCTCTTCGTACTCGCCGAGCTCCTTCGATGAAATCCTGTCCGCCATTTCCCCAAGCCCCTCGAAAACGCGTCACATTGCTCAGTTAACTGATTCTTGAGATTCAGATTAACATTTGGTCAACGGATCTGCGCAAGCCCTAGTTTTACATTTCACCAGTTGCTTTTGCAGCCGCAGCCTTGCTCCAAGCTGACGGCTGTTCCATATGTCGGGGTCGAAGGAGAACACCCATGCGTTATCTACACACCATGGTCCGCGTGAAGGACCTCGAGGCCTCCCTGCACTTCTATTGCAACCTGTTCGGTCTCACCGAGATTCGCCGATACGAGAACGAGAAAGGCCGGTTCACGCTGGTCTTTCTGACTGCCGAGAAGGATCTTGAGCGAGCCCGCGTCGAGATGGCACCGTGCCTGGAGCTGACCTATAACTGGGATACCGAGGACTATACCGGCGGCCGCAACTTCGGGCACCTCGCCTATGAGGTCGATGATATCTATGCGATCTGCCAGAAACTGATGGATAACGGCGTCACCATCAACCGCCCGCCGCGCGACGGTCACATGGCCTTCGTGCGCTCGCCGGACGGCATTTCGATCGAGATCCTGCAGAAGGGCGAAAGCCTCGCTCCGGCGGAGCCCTGGTCGTCCATGCCGAATACGGGCGCCTGGTAAACACCACCGCTTCGCGCAAGTTTGCGCCTCTAGTCTCCTCGATAAACGAGGGCCGCTCCCGGCGGCCCTTTTGCCTTCCGCGTGAAGGCGGCGACGGAGGCAGACATGACACCTAGATCCCATTCGCGCAGGCCAGCACTCGGACTGCTCGCGGCCATCAGCGCCGCACTGCTTGCCTCGTGTCAGACAAGCGCGGACGAGGTTCTGTCGCTCGGCGATTCTGCACCTTCGGAAGAGATTTCGGCCAGGGCACCCGGCGGCAAGAGCTTCCGAGATCCGTATGTGGTTGCCGTTTCGGGACAACCTGCTGCAGCAGCCGAACCTGCCGTGGCTCAAAACGACACGGATCCCGCGCGCCTGAAGCGCAAACCTGTGCCACTTGCAGCCGCTTATACCGACATCGCCGAACCGCCACCGGAAGTTCTGGCACTGCAGCAGGCTGCACAGGCGCAACACGCCGGTCCGGCGCAGACGCCCACCCAGACGCAGGCAGACCTCGGCGAGATCACCATGCAGCCGACTGCGGTCAATGCCGGCAGCAACAGCCTGTTCTCCGCCGGACGCTCAGGCCAGCAGCGCCCTGCCGAGGCGGCAATCGACCCCTCGACGGCGCAACCCGCTGCCGGCTCGCAGACGGCCAGCGCCAGCCTGGTACCGGGCGACATGCCCACCCTCGGTATCAATGCCGTGCGCAAGAGCCTTTTCAGCCCTTCCGCGGAACAGCAGGCACTGATGCAACAACAAGCCCTACAGGAACAGGTCGCTCCACCGGCTGCAGACAGCGTACCGCTCACCGAACCGGCCGTGACATCCGGGGAGGAAGCACCTGTGCTGAAGAAGCTCTCAGATCCCCGACCAAAGCGAAAGATCCTCGCTCTTCGCGAAGCGGTTCCAGGCGTGCCTGAACGGGTGCAGCTCAGCCCCGACCAGCTGCAGGCCATGGGTGCCGTCGAGGAGTTCGATCCCGCCGAACCGTTGCCGGCAGAGGAGCGGACCGTCGCGGAGGCGGCCCCGTCAGGGAAGAAGAAGACGTGGCTCCCTTCGCTCTCGGAGCTGCTCAAGGGCGGCAAAACAAAAGACAAGGCCGCCGCAGCACCGTGACTGTCCAGCGGACGCGGCACGGGCCAAGTCCTTCCAATCACAGGGTTTGTGCCCACCGCGCGCACCGTTTCGGGAGACTGTCATATTTTTTGCATGAAAGGCAAATTGACGCTTGCGGTCTCGGATGAGCCTGACTATAAGGGCGCCACGAAGCAGACGCGCCCTTCGTCTATCGGTTAGGACACCAGATTTTCATTCTGGGAAGAGGGGTTCGACTCCCCTAGGGCGTGCCACTTCGTTTTCCCAACAATATTTTAGGACCTGTGGACCGCATCCTGCCAAGTGCTTGTTTGCGCTTGCGATACTGGCGCACCAGCAGCCTGTGGAAAAAATCGCCTCGCCCGCAATCAAGCCTCTTGCGCTCACCCGAAGTTCCGGCCATAAGGGCGCCACCGAAGCGCACGCGCCCTTCGTCTATCGGTTAGGACACCAGATTTTCATTCTGGGAAGAGGGGTTCGACTCCCCTAGGGCGTGCCACTTCGATCTTCTCCTGACATTGCAGAACCTGTGGATGGTTTTGAGCCAAGTGCTTGTTTGCGCTTGCGATACGGCACACCTGCAAGCCTGTGGAAAAAAACATCCTGCCAGTGATCAAGCCTCTTGCGCTCACCCGAAGTTCCGGCCATAAGGGCGCCACCGAAGCGCACGCGCCCTTCGTCTATCGGTTAGGACACCAGATTTTCATTCTGGGAAGAGGGGTTCGACTCCCCTAGGGCGTGCCACTTCGATCTCCCCATTTCAGTTCGGATGCGACCGTCGATCATGGTGCCCTGGCGGCATCCAGGACACGGAACTGCACGCGCCTGTTGCCCTGCCAATGGTCGGCACTCAGTGTGCCTGCAACGTGGACCTGGTTACCACGATTGTTCATCAGGAAATGGCCGAGATCGGTTTCGGCGGCACGGAAGGCGATGCCCTCCAGGCGACTGCCATCCATGCCTTCGAGCGTGATCTTGATATGAGTCGTGCCGACCGGGCGGGCATCGCGGATGCGATGCAGCGGCACGGCAAAGATCGGCTGCGGATGACCCGACCCGTAGGGGCCGGCGGCCTCCAGCTGATCGACGAGAGCGAGTGTCGCGCCAGAGGCGCCGATGGCTCCGTCGATCTTCAGTGTCTGGTTGGCTGCAAGCGCCGAGACTTGGGTCGTTGCCTGTTCGTCGAAGAAGCTGCGCAGACGGCCGAGATTCGTCCGGTCCAGCGTCAAGCCTGCCGCCATGGCATGACCTCCGCCCTTGACCAGCAACCCCTCGTCCACGGCAGCGCGCACCATACGGCCCATGTCAAAACCGTTGATCGAACGACCGGAGCCGGAGCCCGTGCCCTTGCCGAGCGGATCGAAGGCAATGGCGAAGGCGGGCCGCTTGAACTTTTCCTTCAGCCGCGCGGCAAGAAGGCCGACGATACCCGGATGCCAGTTTTCCTTGGCGGTGACGATCACGGCTGCGCGCTCGCCGGTACCATATTCGGCCATGGCCTCGGCTTCGGCCTCGGCCAGCATGATCGCTTCCATTGCCTGTCGTTCGCGGTTCAACTCGTCGAGCTTTGCCGCGATCTGATCGGCCTCTGCCACGTCATCCAGCGTCAGCAGCCGGCTACCGAGTGCTGCATCGCCAATGCGTCCGCCGGCATTGATTCTCGGGCCGACGAGAAAACCGAAATGGTAAGGCGTGACGGGACCACCGATGCCGGCAACCCGCAACAGGGCTGCAAGGCCGGCGTTGTTCTGGTGGCGCGCCGCAATCAGACCCTTGGTGACATAGGCGCGGTTCAGGCCCTTCAGCGGCACGACATCGCAAACAGTTGCCAGCGCCACGAGGTCGAGCCAGGCGAGCAGATCGAGGGACCGCGCATGCGGATGGCCCGCCTCCCGCAGGACGCGCAGGGTGGCCACCAGCACCATGAAGACCACGCCGGCGGCGCAGAGATGCCCCTGCCCCGACAGGTCGTCCTCGCGATTCGGATTGACCAGCGCATGACAGACCGGCATTTCGTGGCCCATCTGATGGTGGTCGATGACGACGACGTCGACGCCACGCCGTTCGGCAGCGCCCAGCGCCTCAATGCTGGTCGAGCCGCAGTCGACGGTGACCAGCAGGTTTGCGCCGCGCTCGATCAACTGGTCGATGGCAGCCACATTTGGGCCATAGCCTTCGAAAATACGGTCGGGAATGTAGATCTCGGCCTCAACGCCGAAATGGTGGAGAAAGCGCGCCATGAGCGCCGAGGAAGCTGCCCCGTCCACGTCGTAGTCGCCGAAGATTGCAACGCGTTGCTTGCGGTTGATCGCGTCGACGATGCGCGCTGCCGCCGCGTCGCAATCGGTCAGCTTAGAGGGATCAGGCATCAGGCTGCGGATCGTCGGATCAAGAAAGGCCGGAGCCTCGTCGACGCCAACGCCCCGGCCTGCCAGAACGCGGGCTACCAGTTCCGGTATTCCATGCAACTGGCTGATGGCAAGCGCGCGATTCTGCCCTGCCTGATCGGTGCGGGACATCCAGCGCTGGCCGCTGGCGGAGTGTTCGACGCCGAGGAAAGCGCGGATGACGGGATCTACCGGTTCGGTCGACATGACTGCTCTTTGCGGGGCGCTGGGCGATGGCCCGCGCAACATGGTCCTAGACGGCGTAGCCGCCCTCACCCGTTCTATACCGATCGCAGAAAATCGCCAGCCCGGATCAGGACATGAGCCACGCCACCAGGGCAAATGGAATGACCATCATCACCGTAAAACCAAACAGACGGAACCACTCGGACGGAGGAGGCAAGGAAACGGCCGAGCCTTCCCCATCCCGCCCATGCGACGTCTTGTCGGCATCGCGCGCCACAGCATCATCCACTTCGGCCCAGGCTGCTTTTCTCTCACCAACTCCCATCAATGAGCTCCTCCCCAAGAACCCGACAGAAGTCGTAGACTACGCGCACAAGCCTGGTTTGGCGAGAGATGAAATATCCCCCTCTCCAAAATTCATCAGACTAATTCCATAGGTGGAGCCTTTAACGGCTGCTGGTGGCACACGAAGGCGTCCATAACGCCCTCGTCCGCTCGGTCATCCCTTTGGGCGCTCGATGCGAATCACCTGCGGCTCGCCGATCAGATAACCCTCGCCCTTGATCGCGCCGACCGCCTTGCGCACAGCGCTTTCCATGGTGGCATGGGTGACGAGGATGATCGTCTGCGGACGATCCGGTGCAGCGGGCTGCTTCGAATGCTGCACGATCGATTCGAGCGAGATGGCATTCTCCGCCATCTTCGTCGCAATGCTGGCGAAGACGCCGGTGCGGTCCTGCACCGTCAGGCGGATGAAGTAGCCACCTTCATGGCTCTGCATCTCGGCCTGACGATACGGCTCGAGCAGATGGGCCGGACGGCCGAGGACCGGCACTTCCTGCGCACCCGGACGGCTCTTGGCGATATCGGTGATGTCGCCGAGCACGGCAGAGGCCGTGGCATTGCCACCAGCACCGGGGCCAACCATCAGCAATTCGCCGAGGATGTCGGATTCGAGCGCCACCGCATTGGTCACCCCATCGACCTGGGCGATCACGCTGTCGAGCGGCACCATGGTCGGATGGACGCGCTGCTCGATGCCGCTTTCGGTCTTCTGGGCCACGCCGAGGAGCTTGATGCGATAGCCGAGATCGGCTGCCGCATGGATGTCCTCGATCGAGATGTTGGTGATGCCTTCGAGATAGATCTGGTCGGCCGAGATTTCGCAGCCGAAAGCCAGCGTCGTCAGGATCGACAGCTTGTGGGCGGTGTCATTGCCCTCGATGTCGAAGCTCGGATCGGCTTCGGCATAACCGAGGCGCTGGGCTTCCTTCAGGCAATCGGCAAAGGACAGCCCCTCCCGCTCCATCCGGGTCAGGATGTAGTTGCAGGTGCCGTTCATGATCCCGTAGATGCGGGAGAAGTTGTTGCCGGTGAGCGATTCGCGCAGCGTCTTGATGACGGGGATGCCACCAGCGACCGCCGCTTCGTAGTTCAGCAGGCGGCCTTTTTCCTCGGCGAGCTTGGCGAGTTCAACGCCGTGGCGCGACAGAAGCGCCTTGTTGGCCGTGACGACATGCAGGCCGCGCACCAATGCGGCGCGCACCGACTGCTCGGCCGCCCCTTCGGCACCGCCAACGAGCTCGACGAAGACGTCGATGTCGGCGTCCTTTGCCATCTCGACCGGATCGGCATACCAGGCAATGCCATCCATCAGAATGCCGCGATCCTTGGACGCGTCACGTGCCGAGACCGCCGTGACGGCAATCGGGCGGCCGCAGGCGACGGCGAGCGCATTGGCGCGGGTCTGGAGGATACGGACAAGCGAGGCACCGACGGTCCCGAGACCTGCCACGCCGATTTTAAGGGCATTTGCCATGAGGCATTCCTGACGTCATCGAAAAGGAAGTGAGGCGGTCCTGACGGGACCGCCTTGGATCAACGTGGGCTCAGCGGTGGGCGTTGAGCGAAATCACGTTGTGCATGGTCTCGTCGGCCGTCGACAGGAACTTCTTGATGTTACGGGCGGCCTGGCGGATGCGGTGTTCGTTCTCGACGAGGGCGAGACGGACATATTCGTCGCCCATTTCACCGAAGCCGATGCCCGGGGCCACAGCCACGTCAGCCTTCTCGACGAGCAGCTTGGAGAATTCCAGCGAACCGAGATGACGGAACTTTTCCGGGATCTTCGCCCAGGCGAACATGGTGGCGGCCGGCGGCGGCACTTCGAAGCCGGCCTTGCCGAAGCTCTCGACCATGACGTCGCGACGACGGTGGTAGATGCTGCGGACTTCGGCGATGTCGGAGCCGTCGCCGTTCAGAGCATGGGTCGCTGCCACCTGGATCGGCGTGAAGGCGCCGTAGTCGAGGTAGGACTTCACGCGCGTCAGCGCCGAGATCAGGCGTTCGTTGCCGACGGCAAAGCCCATGCGCCAGCCGGGCATCGAGAAGGTCTTCGACATCGAAGTGAACTCGACCGTGCAGTCCATGGCGCCCGGAACTTCGAGCACGGACGGCGGCGGATCGCCATCGAAGTAGATTTCCGAATAGGCAAGGTCAGAGAGCACGATGATGTCGTGCTTCTTCGCGAATGCGATGACGTCCTTGTAGAAGTCGAGGCTAGCCACGCGTGCCGTCGGGTTCGATGGGTAATTGATGATCAGCGCCAGCGGCTTCGGGATCGAATGCTTCACGGCGCGCTCGAGCGGCGGGAAGAAGGTCTCGTCCGGCTCGATCGAGATCGAGCGGATCACGCCGCCGGTCATCAGGAAGCCGAAGGCATGGATCGGATAGGTCGGGTTCGGGCAAAGAATGACGTCACCGGGTGCGGTGATCGCCTGCGCCATGTTGGCGAAACCTTCCTTGGAGCCGAGGGTGGCCACAACCTGCGTGTCGGGATTGAGCTTCACGTTGAAGCGGCGGGCGTAATAGGCCGCCTGGGCGCGGCGCAGGCCCGGAATGCCCTTGGACGAGGAGTAACGATGGGTGCGCGGATCCTGGACCACTTCGCAGAGCTTGTCGACGATCGCCTGCGGGGTCGGAAGGTCAGGATTGCCCATGCCGAGGTCGATGATGTCGGCCCCACCGGCTCGCGCGCTCGCCTTCAAACGGTTGACCTGTTCGAAAACGTAGGGCGGCAAGCGCCGGACTTTGTGAAACTCTTCCATCTTCAACCCCTGAAACCGCGCGGGTGCATAGTCCGCGGCAGGCGCGCTCGTTTTGTTCGTGATCACAGGCTCCGCAACGAACCGCAAAATCGGAGCTTAGTGATTGTATCGCAATCAGAGCGCTGGCAGGAAATTTTGTCGCAAATCCGGCGAGAAGCCCTGAATCGCCGACGAAATTTTATGTCAAAAACGCCCCGGTTGCTTTGCGAAAAAATCGCAGGGAACGCAAGCGCTAATTGGTGATCTGCGCCTGGGTTTCAGCACCGTGCTCGGCAGCGATCCGGCGCAATTCCAGCAGGCGCGCCTGGTACTCGGCCTCGGAAATCGTCCCGGCCTTGCGTGCGGCCCCCAAGGAGGTCAACTGAGCCTGGAGAGCGGCCGCTTCATCATTGCCCATCTGGACGCTTGCTGCACTCAGAGAGCCGGCGAAATTCGGGTAGCCGTCCGGGTAGGTGGGGCGCGGCTGCGGCGGCTCCGGCTGATCCGGATCCTCGACATTCACTTCGAGCGCCGAGGCGACGGGCGTGGTGGTGGCCGGCGCCGTCGACTGGCATCCCGTACCCGCCATCAGCGCGACCAATGCCGCCGCAACCGTCTGCACCGAAAGACCCGCGAAACTGAATATGCTCTGAACCATCGCCCCGACCGGCCGCGTTCACGCGGCAAAACTGACATTCCTCAAGGACGCAACCTTCGATCACCTTCGAAAGACTATGCGTCAACAGCTGGAACTTGTAGTCGTTTTCATGCAGGATAGGCAAACACAAAAGACGCCAGAAGAATCCTGGGGAGGACGACATGGACAGGACGCGGGAAGAAGCCGAAGCGGGTGCCGCGTTCGATCCGAAACTGATCGAGCCCTATATCGTCAAGGATCCGCAGGCACTCGCCGTCAACACGGCCAAGGCGCTTGAAAACCTCGGCAAGGCGGCCTCCGTCTGGTTGAAGCCCCGCGAAACCGGGGAAATCGTCGACCCCGTTACCGAACCGATGGCCGAACTGACCAAGACCATGGGCAAGGTGGCCGAATACTGGATGTCCGACCCCAAGCGGACCCTGGAGGCACAGACGCATCTCCTGAATGCCGTGTTCGGCGTTTGGACTCGCTCATTGTCCCGCCTCGCCATGCCCGAACAACCCGTCGTGGATCCGCTGCCGAAGGACAAGCGATTCTCGGACGAGGACTGGGAGCGCAATCCCTTCTTCGATTTTCTCCGCCAGACCTATCTCGTGCTTTGCCAATGGGCAGAGAAGATGGTGAATGATGCCGGTGGTCTCGACGAGCACACGCGCCACAAGGCAAATTTCTACATGCGGCAGATCACGGCGGCGCTTTCGCCGGCCAACTTCGTCGCGACCAATCCGCAGCTCTATCGCGAAACGGTGTCGAGCAATGGGGCGAACCTCGTCAAGGGCATGCAGATGCTCGCGGAGGACATCGCGGCCGGCGATGGCGATCTGCGCATGCGCCAGACGGACACCAGCAAGTTCGCCGTCGGCGAGAACATGGCGATCACACCGGGCAAGGTGATTGCGCAGAGCGATGTCTGTGAGATCATCCAATACGAGGCCTCGACGGAGACGGTGCTTAAACGCCCTCTCCTCATCTGCCCGCCCTGGATCAACAAGTTCTACATTCTCGACCTCAATCCGCAGAAGAGCTTCATCAAGTGGTGTGTCGACCAGGGGCATACGGTCTTTGTGATTTCCTGGGTCAATCCGGACGAACGACACGCGGACAAGGGCTGGGAAGCCTATATCCGCGAAGGCGTCGATTTCGCCCTCGACACCGTGGAGAAGGCGACCGGCGAGCGTCAGGTCAACGCAGTCGGTTATTGTGTCGGAGGGACGCTGCTTGCAGCAGCCCTCGCCCTGCACGCGCAGGAGAAGAACAGCCGGATCGCGAGTGCGACACTGTTCACGACACAGGTCGATTTCACCTATGCCGGTGATCTCAAGGTCTTCGTCGACGAAGGGCAGTTGCGCAGCCTGGAAGAGCGGATGCACGAGACCGGCTATCTCGACGGCTCGAAGATGGCGGCGGCCTTCAACATGCTGCGCGCCTCCGAGCTAATCTGGCCGTATTTCGTCAACAACTACCTGAAGGGCCAGGATCCGATGCCCTTCGACCTCTTGTACTGGAACTCCGATTCGACACGCATGGCAGCGGCGAACCACTCCTTCTATCTGCGCAACTGCTACCTGAACAACACGCTGAGCCAGGGCAAGATGCAACTTGCCGGCAAGACACTGTCGCTGAAGGACGTGACAATCCCGATCTACAATCTCGCGACCAAGGAAGACCATATCGCGCCGGCGAAATCCGTCTTTGTCGGAAGCGGGCTGTTTGGTGGACCGGTCGAATTCGTGCTTTCCGGCTCGGGTCACATCGCCGGCGTCGTCAATCCGCCGGACAAAAACAAATACCAGTTCTGGACCAATGGTCCGGCGTCGGGCAGCTACGAGGACTGGATGGCCAATGCCAAGGAGACACCGGGCTCCTGGTGGCCGCATTGGCAGGTCTGGATCGAAAGCCTAGACCACGACCGCGTGCCGGCCCGCAAGCCGGGTGGCGAGGCATTGAACTCAATCGCCGACGCGCCCGGGCGCTACGTGCTCGCCCGTGTCTGACACGGCTCGACGCATCGTCCGATGATCTTCTCCCCGCCCCTCGTGCCGGCGCGGCTGGTGCGCCGCTACAAGCGATTTCTTTTCGACGCCGTACTGGAAGACGGCACTGCAATAACGGGCTTTTGCCCCAATACCGGCTCGATGCGCGGCCTGACCGAACCGGGCTCGCGGATCTGGCTCTCGCGGCACGATACGGCACGGCGCAAATACGCCTATGCCCTGGAACTGGTCGAGGTCGAAGGCATCGTGGTCGGCGTCAACACGGCGCTTCCCAACCATATCGCCGAAGAAGCCATCCTTGCAGGCCTCGTGCCTCCGCTCGGAGACTTCAAACGCTTGAAGCGCGAGCAACGTTATGGCCGCAATTCACGGATCGACATCCTGCTCGAAGATGACACGAAGGGGAGCGTCCATGTCGAAGTCAAGAACGTCCACTTTGTCCGGAGCGAGGGTCTTGCGGAATTTCCAGACAGCGTGACGGCGCGCGGCGCCAAGCATCTTGAGGAGATGGGGGATCTGGCCGAGACCGGTCGGCGGGCGGCCATGCTCTTCATCATCCAGCGCAATGACTGCCAACGCATGCGGATTTCCGCCGACCTCGACCCCACCTATGGCCTTGCCTTCACCCGGGCGGTTCTCCGTGGCGTCGAGGCCTATGCCGTGCGCTGCGCACTCGATTCCGGCAAAATCACCCCGGAAAGCCTCATCCCGATAGACGAAACCGGTCTCGGTGCTTTATGAACGGCCAAGCTCCTAGATTAGACATTCCGAAAGCCCATCCATGGTCACCTATATCGACGCGGCGACGACGCCGTTGAAGAACACCGGCGCGATCCGGCTCTATGGCGCAGACGACTTCGAAGGCATGCGGCGCGCCTGCCAACTGACCGCCCGCTGTCTCGATGCCCTTGTACCCATGGTCAAGCCAGGCGTCACGACGGCGGCCATCGACAGGTTTGTCTTTGAATTCGGCGCCGACCACGGTGCACTGCCCGCAACGCTGAACTATCGCGGCTACAAGTATTCGGTCTGCACATCGATCAACCACGTGGTCTGTCATGGAATGCCGGATGACAAGCCGTTGCGCGAAGGCGACATCGTCAACATCGACGTGACCTTCCTGCTTGATGGCTGGCACGGCGATTCGAGCCGCATGTATCCGGTCGGACAGATCAAGCGTGCCGCCGAGCGGCTGATGGAAGTCACCTATGAATGCCTGATGCGTGGGATTGGAGCCGTCCGTCCAGGCGCCCGAACCGGTGCCATTGGCGAAGCCATCCAGTCCTATGCAGAGGCTGAACGTTGCTCTGTGGTCCGTGACTTTTGCGGTCACGGCGTCGGCCGCCTGTTCCATGACAGCCCCAACATCCTGCATTACGGCAAGGCGAACGAAGGCCCCGAATTGCGCGAGGGTATGATCTTCACCATCGAGCCGATGATCAATCTCGGCAAACCGCATGTGAAGGTTCTCTCCGACGGGTGGACCGCAGTCACGCGTGACCGGTCGCTGACGGCGCAATACGAGCACACCGTGGGCGTGACGGCAAACGGCTGCGAGATCTTTACCCTATCCCCTGCAGGGCTCGACCGTCCCGGGCTAGGCTGAGCGGAGACGCGATTACGCCAACCAATCGCAACTTGAACTTGCGCCCCGCGTGAGTCGTGTCACTATGCCTTGGCGGCGAACAGGCCGCTGGACCATGACGGTCAGGATTGGGTGGCATGACGAGCAAGCATCCGGTTTCCGATGGACACAGGGGTCACGACGAGCAGCCGGCGGGACCGATCTCAGATTTCCTTTCACTTGGCCGCCCGGCTCCGGCCGAACACACAGACGAGCGCAGGTTCTTTGCCGAGCAACCGGCGCGTGACAACCGCCTGGCCAAGGCCGCTTCGACCCGTGCGTCCTTGCCGCCAGAAGCGCATTATGTCGGCCATCGCGAGCGTCTTCGCAGCCGGTTTCGTGATGGCGGCGAAACCGCACTCGCCGACTACGAGATCCTTGAACTGTTGCTCTTTCGCCTGATCCCGCGCCGCGACACGAAGCCGATCGCCAAGGCCTTGCTCGCACGGTTCCAGACGCTCGCAGGGGTACTCGGCGCGCCGCCAGCCCTTCTGCAAGAGGTCAAGGGCGTCGGCGAAACCGTTGCTCTCGACCTCAAGCTGATCGCAAATGTCGCCCAGCGCATGCTGAAGAGCGAGCTGCGCGAGAAACAGGTTCTCTCCTCCTGGTCGTCAGTCATCGACTACTGTCATGCGGCCATGGCATACGAGACCACAGAACAGTTCCGCATCCTGTTCCTCGACAAGCGCAATGTGCTGATCGCCGACGAAATCCAGGGGCGTGGCACGGTGGACCACACGCCGGTCTATCCGCGCGAAGTGGTCAAGCGGGCGCTCGAATTGTCGGCAACAGCCATCATTTTGGTCCACAACCATCCAAGTGGCGACCCGACACCATCCCGCGCCGACATCGACATGACGCGGACCATCGTCGAGACCGCCAAGCCGCTCGGGATTACCGTCCATGACCACATCATCATCGGCAAGGACGGTCATGCGAGCCTCAAGGGCCTTAGGCTGATCTGACGGCGCATTGATGATCACCGGGGTGCCCAGTTTATGGAGCTCGATCTCTTGACCGGATTTCACCTTGATAACGAAACGGTGACGTTGCCCTGTCATACTGCATGTGGAAAATGTGCACTGCAACATGGCGGCAGGCGAATCAGAGGCACCTCATGAACCAGTATGACTTCGTCGTGATTGGCAGCGGACCGGCCGGACGCAGAGCGGCGATCCAGGCGGCCAAGCTGGAAAAGAAGGTTCTCGTCATCGAAAAGGGCACGCGCGTCGGCGGCGTCTCGGTTCATACCGGAACGATCCCGTCGAAGACGCTGCGCGAGACCGCTCTCAACCTCACCGGCTGGCGCGAGCGCGGCTTCTACGGCCGCAGCTACCGCGTGAAACAGGAAATCAACGCCGATGACCTTCGCCGGCGACTTCTGATCACGCTCGACCACGAGGTCGAGGTGCTCGAACACCAATTCTCGCGCAACCGCGTACACCAGATGCGCGGCAAGGCGCATTTCCTCGATCCGCACACGCTCGAAGTCGTCAAGGAAGACGGCGAAGTCGTGCATGTTCAAGCGGGATCGGTGCTGCTGGCCGTCGGCACCCGCCCCTTCAAGCCGTCGCACATTCCCTTCGACGGTGTCAGCATCATCGACAGCGACGAAATTTTGGAAATCAAGGAGCTGCCGCGCTCGATGATCGTCATCGGTGCGGGCGTCATCGGCATCGAATATGCGACGATCTTTTCGGCGCTCGATACCGTTGTCACGGTGGTAGAACCGCGCGACACCATGCTCGACTTCATCGACAAGGAGATCGTCGAGGATTTCACCTACCAGCTGCGCGACCGCAACATGAAGCTGATCTTTGGCCAGACGGTTGAGGGCGTCGAGAAAGTTGACGGCAAATGCCGTGTGACGTTGAAGAACGGGCGCGTGCTGACGGCCGAAATGGTGCTGTTCGCCGCCGGCCGCGTTGGTGCAACCGATACGCTCAACCTCGAGGCTGCTGGCCTGGAAGCGGACAATCGCGGACGACTGAAGGTCAATTCGGAGACATTCCAGACCTCCGTTTCGAATATCTATGCTGCAGGCGACGTGGTCGGGTTCCCGTCGCTCGCCTCGACCTCCATGGAACAGGGCCGCATCGCCGCCCGTCACGCCGTCGGTGCGCCGGCGCATGATCCACCGCAATTCTTTCCCTACGGCATCTATGCCGTTCCGGAGATCTCGACCTGCGGCCTGACCGAAGAAGAGGTCATTCAACGCGGCATCCCCTACGAGACCGGGATCGCCCATTTCCGCGAGACTTCGCGTGGCCACATCATGGGCCTCGACAGCGGCATGCTGAAGATGATCTTTTCGCTGAAGACGCGCCGGCTGCTTGGCGTGCATATCGTCGGCGAAGGGGCGACCGAGCTCGTGCATATCGGCCAGGCGGTCCTCAACCTCAAAGGCACCGTCGAATACTTCGTCGAGAACACCTTCAATTATCCGACGCTCGCCGAGGCCTACAAGATCGCTGGTCTGGATGCCTGGAACCGGATGGGCGAGTTAAAGGTCGAAAAGGTGGAGCGACGGGCCGCCGAGTGAGGCGCGGCGCGTTGCGGGAACCCATTGAGATTGGAGACGGTGCGCGGCTCACCTGCTAAGCAGGCACGTTCTCCTGCCACTCCCCGAGTCGCCAATGACGTCGTCCCTCCACCAGATCGCGGCCCGCCCGCAACTCGTTATCCTGTCCATCATGATCTTCGTGCAAGGTTGTGCCTATGGCTCCACTCTGCCCTATCTCGGTGTTACGGCGATCGGTGCACTCGGGATGAGTGATCAGGCCTACTCGGCCCTGACCGTTGTCGCATCGATCATGACGGTGACAATCAGCGTTTCCCTCGGCATTCTCTCCGATGGCATGGGCGACAGACGTCGGATGATCTCTCTTCTGGCGCTCGCAGGCATGATCGGCTACGGCGCGATCTTTCTCTTCCCGTCCATCCCCGTCTTCGTCGTCGCCACCGCCTTCGTCATCCCCTTCTCCCAGGCCGTACACTCGCTGCTCTTCGCCTCGGCGCGGATAGAGACGAGCACGCTTTCCTCGCGCGACGCGGCAGCCGTCAATACGGTAGTTCGCTCCTTCATGTCGGCATCCTGGGTGGTGATGCCCGCGATCCTCGGCTTGGCGCTCGCCCAGTCGGCCAACATGATCGGCGCGTGGGGTGCGGCGGCAACCTGCACGCTGCTGATCGCGATAGCGTCCCTGCTGCTCCTAGCTCCCCCCAAGGAGCCGAAAGAGCCTGGAAACACCAGTCAATCAGCCTTCTTCGACGCGCTGCGCGAACTCGTACGGGCCGACATGCTGGTGCGGATGGTAGCGATGGCCGCCGTGACGGGGACCACGCGGCTCGCGACGATGATCTGGCCGCTGATCCTGACGCTCGAACTTGGCGGATCGACCCGGGATGTCGGTTTCATCGCCGCGCTGATCGCCCTCATCGAAATCCCCTTCATGCTCCTGGCAGCCGCTCTGTTGAAGCGCTTCAGCCTTCTCGTCCTGATCGTTGCTTCGGCGCTGCTCTACGGGTTGCACATGGTGGGCTTCGTTTTCGCCACGGCGCCCTGGCATTTCTACGCGCTCGCCGTGCCGGGCGCGGCCACGGCGGCGGCCCTTCTCTCCCTGCCGATTACCTATTTCCAGGACCTCTTCCCGACCACACCGGGCTTGGGTACCGCCTTCATGCCGATCAATTCCTTCCTCGGGAATGCCGTAAGCGCCGGTACGTTCGCGGCTGGGGCGCACTTCTTCGGTTATTCGGGCACGGCCTGGCTCGGTCTTGTGCTCGCGCTGGCAGGCGTGGCGGGCCTGCTGATGGTCGATCGGGCACGGCTGAAACTCGTGTGAGACCCAAACCTTCAGAAGCTCATCGACTCGCCGTCGTCCGGCACCCGAAGTCGTTCGGTTCCGTCGCTATCGGTACCGAGCAGCACCCGAAAGTCGGCGCGGGAAACCGTGGCATGATCGACAGCATCGAGATGGGTGACGATGACCGTGGCGTCACCGGCGAGACGCAGCGTCTCCATCACCATCCCCGCATCCATGACCAGCGGCCCATTGCCCTTCCACAGCGCTCCACATCCATGCACCACGACAAGGCCGGGCTTTTCGACAGCCAGCACAGTCTCGACCTCGGGGCACAGGATTGTGTCACCAGCCCAGTAGAGCGTCGGTTCAGCCTCAGCACCGATCAGGAAGCCTGAGATTTCGCCCATGTCATTAAGGACCTCCGGTGGACCATGACGGCCATCGGTCGTCCTGATGCTTAAAGCGCCGAGCTGGATGCCGTCTCCGATGACCCGGACGTCTGCGAAACCCTTGGCGAGGATCACGTCTTGGTCCCGGCCATGGCAGAGGATGGGCATGCTCTTCGGCAGCAGGTCTTGCGCCACATCGTCGAAATGGTCGGAATGCAAATGCGAAACCAGCACGGCGTCGATGCCATCCAGTACTTCATCGACGGGAATCGGGAGATCAACGAGCGGGGACTGCCCTTTTCCGGAATAGCTCCGTCCCTCGCCCTTCCCGGCGAGCCAGGGATCAATCAGAAGCCGGATGCCGGCGAGTTCGACTGTCAGCGTCGCACTTCGAATGAGCCGGATCTGCATGATCTCTTCCCTGTTCACAAATACGAAAAAGCCGCCCAAGGGGGCGGCTTTCTCTCAACATATCACGGCACGAAGCTTACTCGGCGTCGCCTTCGGCGGCCTTCTTCTTCGGTGCGGCCTTCTTCTTCGGAGCGGAGTCTTCGCCTTCGGCAGCGTCGTCAGCCTTGGCAGCAGCCTTCTTCTTCGGAGCTGCCTTCTTGGCCGAGGTTTCGCCTTCTTCGGCGTCGTCTGCCAGAAGCTCTTCCTTGCTTACGGTCTTGTCGGTTACCGAGACTTCAGCGAGCAGCTTGTCGATGACCTTCTCTTCGAAGATCGGCGCGCGCAGCGAAGCTGCGGCACCCGGCGTGTTGCGGAAGAAGTCGAGGATCTGCTTTTCCTGGCCCGGGAACTGCTGCAGCTGGGCGAAGAGCGAACGCTGCATCTCTTCTTCGGTCACTTCGATGCCGGCCTTTTCGCCGATTTCGGACAGAACGAGGCCGAGGCGGACGCGACGCTCGGCCAGCGCGCGGTATTCTTCGCGGGCTGCTTCTTCGGTCGTGTCTTCGTCAGCGAAGGTCTTGCCGGACTGGGCGAGATCGGTGTTGATCTGGCGCCAGATGTTGTCGAACTCGGCATCGACGAGCTTCGAGGGCGACTCGAACTTGTAGAGAGCGTCCAGCTGGTCGAGGATCTGACGCTTGACCTTCTGGCGAGTGACGTTGCCGAACTGGCTCTCGATCTGGCCGCGGACGATTTCCTTCAGCTTGTCAACCGACTCGACGCCAAGCTTGGTGGCGAGCTCATCGTTGATCTCGACGGCAGCCGGAGCAGCCACTTCCTTGACGGTGATGTCGAAGGTGGCTTCCTTGCCAGCGAGGTTGGCAGCCGGGTACTCGGTCGGGAATGTCACGGTGATGACCTTTTCGTCACCGGCCTTCAGGCCGACGAGCTGGTCTTCAAAGCCCGGGATGAAGCGGTTGGAGCCGATGACCAGTTCTGCGTCTTCGTCCTTGCCACCGTCGAAGGCAACGCCATCGACCTTGCCGAGGTAATCCATGGTGACGCGGTCGCCTTCAGCGGCCTTGCCCTTCTTGGTTTCGAAGGTGCGGGCGCTTTCTGCGATCTTGAGGATCTGCTCGTTGATCTCGTCTTCCGAGACTTCAACGACTTCACGGGTGACCTTGATGCCGTCGACGGACTTCAGCTCGATCGCCGGGATGATTTCGTAGGAGAGCGTGAACTCCAGGTCAGCCTGAGCCGACAGGATCTTTTCCGCTTCCTTCTCGTCCTCGGTCATGACGATTTCCGGCTGGGTCGCCGACTTTTCGCCGCGCTCCGACAGGATTGCCGACGGCTTGTCACGGATGATCTCGTTGACGAGTTCAGCCATGATCGACTTGCCGTACATCTTCTTGACATGGGAGGTCGGCACCTTGCCCGGGCGGAAGCCGTTGATGCGGACCTTGTCCTTCACCTCGGCCAGACGCTCGTTCATGCGCTGTTCCATCTCCTTGGCCGGAATGACGACCTTGATTTCGCGCTTCAGCCCTTCAGCGAGCGTTTCGATAACCTGCATGTTCTTACCTTCATGTCGTGGCGGCCGTGCTCGGACAGCCGGTGGTTTTCTCTGAGCACGACGCCGGAATTGAGTTTCCCGGACGTGGCTGCGTCGCAATCGTCAACAATCTGCCAAGCAAAACGGCGCCGGACTGACGGGAGCCACACCTCGGTGTTCTCTCATCGATCCCGCGCGGCTTAGCTGGTGCGGGTAGAGAGACTTGAACTCCCACGCCTTGCGGCACCAGAACCTAAATCTGGCGTGTCTACCAATTTCACCATACCCGCGTCCAAAAGCGCATGCTGCCTTCGCGCATGGCCCCTCCGGAGCGCGCGTCTCTATAACACCCGTTTTCCCCCACGCAAAGGAAAAATGACAGTGTTGCAAGGCCCGCCGGACAGGCCTCACAGGCTTTGCAGCGGGCGAATGACGCAGCTCAATAGAGCGGCTCCTCGTAGAGCGGCTCGCCGTCCAGCATCAGGGCGCGAATCTGTGCCTGACCATCATCGGACACGCGGGCGGCGACCGAGACACGTCCCTCATTGCGTCCATCCTCGATCGGCTTGCCCTCGCCTTCCGGCACGTAGAAGCGCTCGATGCCATAGGAGACGATCAGATTTCCGGCGCTTTCCCACTCCCAGCCGTAGATCGTGATCGGCTGCGAAAGCAGGAGCACGCTGCCTTCTTCCGCCTGAAGCGGATCGAAGGAGGCCTGGGAGACGGTCCAGAAACCATCGGCACCAGGCTTCAGGCGCACATGCAGGTTTGCGACTTCGCCGTCCCTCGGTCGGATGCCTGCTATCGACGTCGTGGAGATCGTCGAGATGTCATAGGTGAGGATGACGTAGTCGCCGCGCAGGAGATCGCGCGGATCGACCGGCGCCGTTTTCAGCAGCACCTCGGATCCGGATCTCAAAATGGAGGCGCGGCCTTCAATCATGGAGCCGAGGATTGCCGTCTGAGCGAGGGCGACGAACAGCGCCACGGCGGCAAAGGGTTTCGCGGCGATCATGGCTTCACCTCCGCAACGGGACGGGAGAATCGTTTCTCGAGACGAATGACGACAAAGGCCAGAAGGGCGACCACGAGACCCGAGAGCAGGAAGAAGGCAGAGGTCCCCAGGATGCTGTCGATCGTCTCATAGGAGAGGTAGAGGACCTCCGCCGCAAAGGCGCCGTAAGCGAGGTAGCGCACCGCGCCATTGTCCCGCCCCTCCAATGCGAGCGCTGCGATCGAGATGCCGAGAATGATCACACCCAGCACGGCGATCGAGCCCGCGTCCAGGGCGCTGCCCTGCACATAGGCAAAGCCGCTCAGCGCCAGGACAAGGGTATAGAAACTGGCCGATGCGCCGAGCCTGCGGTGCAATGGTTGCAGGGGCGAACGCGGGAAAGTCAGAGCAAGGAAGATCAATGTCGCGGCAAGTGCCACGGCGAAGGCATAGACCTCTTCCCGGTCGAGGATCGTCATCCACCAGATCCAGATGACCAGAAGAATGTAGCCGCAATGTTTCGCCCGGCTCGCTCCCGTCCAGTGCGACAGACCGAAGATTGCGACCGCGCCGAAGGGCGGCCACCAGGCCCAGAGACCATGACTGCCGATACTCCAGCCGAAACTGTCGAAGCCGCCACCAAAAGTGACGAGAGACAGGACGCCCGCAACGACAGTGAGCGCGCCGGATCGGAAGAGCGCTGCAGAAACAGCCGTGACAGAGAACCACAGGAACATGGCGGAGAAGGTATCGCCCGAGAGGTGGTAGAGCTGGCCGATCAGGGCAATGGCCCCGCCAAAGGCAGCAGACCCGAGAACGAGGGAAGCTGCGGCGATGCGATCGGCACCACGACTGCGGGCCACCAGAGCGACAATGTGGAAGATCCATATCAGCCCGATGATTCCGGCCACTCTGACGAGGCGTGGAATCACGTCCCAGTTCGCGGCAACCAGCATCAAAAGCGACGCAGCAATCAGGACGGCGGCGAACATCGACAGGATCGTCCCGATGCTGAAGCCGGCGCCACGCCGGTCGACATCGTCGAGCAATCGCCCTGCCGTGACCGCGTCGAGCAATCCGCGCTTTACCCAGTCGTCAAGGTCGCGCCTCAGCCTGCCTCTGTACATCACCGTTACCCCCTTAAATCCAAGCGCAATCTGAAACGGCGCCACGGGAAAGACAAGCCGATGCCGGAACCTTCGTTGAGAGCATCCTCAGCCCATGCAAGAACCGCATGCCTTCCATGTTCATTTTGCACTGCACAAACTCGTAAGTGTCGCCTATATTCATTTTCAACAGAGCGACGGAACTTCTGGCGCTTCTTCTTCGACCCGCTTACTCCTCCTCCCAAAGCGGGATCGATTGGCCAACGACACTCCTCCTCCCAGTCGTTGGTCTGCAAAAATGACGCTCACCGGACCTCCTCCCCCGGTGAGCGTTATTTTTTTGTGCTGTGCTTCCCCAAATGCAAATTGAGTTGAACCGCTCCTCCGGCATGCCCGTTTACCGGGCGTTGTTTTGCACAAGGCAAACGCTCAAAAAAGCATCAATTAACAAAGCGTTAAATCCATTGATATGCGTCTGATGCATGGGTGCTCTGCCGCATTATGTCTTCAATCGTTTCGCAATGCAGCATATATTCACCTCATCAAATTCGAAGGGGCCCACGGATGGGTCCAACCACCAAAGAGGTAGACCCAATGAACATTGCTCGCTCGCTCAACAACTGGCGCAAGTATCGTCAGACCATCACCGAACTCGGCCGCATGTCGGACCGCGAACTGCGTGACCTCGGCATCGGCCGTGAAGACATCCGTCGCGTTGCCCGTCACGCCGTCAACGGCTGATTGGTCCCGACTTCGGTCGGATCCCAAATAGAAAAACCCCGGATCTCCTCCCAGATCCGGGGTTTTTCTTTGTCGGCTCGGCGCGGCTGCTCAGTCTTCGCGGACGGCCACGATCACGTCGTGGATCAGTTTCAGCACCGCCGGCGCATCGATCTCAGTGCAGATCTTCTGGCTCGGCAGGTCACCATCCCAATCGGAGGGACCAAAGCTGCGGCCATCCGGCTTCTGGATCGTCTGGCCATCGGCAAGGCCGCCGCAGACGACGCGGATGACACCGCTGCGGGTCTTGAAGAGTTCCGGTGCCACGACATAGACGCAGGCGCAGCTGTCATGCACGACCATGCCGTCATCGACCAGCCCCTCGTAGAAATCGATGTAGAACTGCGACAGATCGAAGAGCAGGCGTGCGCGGCTGGTGCCGGCGGCGTCCCTGATGTCGGCGAGCTGGCTGCGCGTCATCACCGTTTGCATGGTGACATCAAGACCAACGACGACCACCGGCCAGCGGGCGGTCATGACGATATCAGCGGCCTCCGGGTCGCCATGGATATTGGCTTCGGCGGCCGGCGTCACGTTGCCGTTGACGTCAAAGGCGCCGCCCATGATGACGATCTCTTTCACGAGATTGACGATCTCGGGGTCTTCCTTCAGCGCATTGGCGAGATTGGTCATGCGTCCGACAGCAACGATCGTCACCTCGCCCGGATTGGCGCGGACCGTCTCGACGATGAAGCGATGGGCGGCGCGCGGATCGGGATGGACATCCGTCACCTCGGGCACGCCGATATTGCCGAGGCCGTCATCGCCATGGATGAATTTCGGCGGCTCGTGGCTGACACGGTGCGGAATGAAGGTCTCGCCGGCGCCGCGTGAAACGGGGGCGTCGATCTTCCATTCACGCTTCAGATACAGCGCGTTGCGCGTGGTCACGTCGATCTCGGCATTGCCGAAAACCGTGGTGATGCCGAGGAGGTCGATGTCAGGATGATGGTGCAGGAAGAGGAGCGCCATGGCGTCGTCGACGCCCGGATCCGTATCGAAGATAACCTTGTGCATGGGAACAGTCCTTTTCTTGTTGTTGTTGACCTGATGGCGCAGCGTGGGCGCGACGATAGACCCGAAGCGTGACGGCGGGAAGACCGGCGCTCAGGCGCCCGCCTTCTTCTTTTTCCCGACATTGCGCAGCACATGGCTGAAGTCGGAATTGTAGAGGTCGCTGTCGCGGAATTCGACATGACCGAAGACCTTGCCGACCATGATCAGGGCCGTGCGGGTGATCTTCGCCTTGCGCACTTCTTCCGCCATGTCCTTCAGGGTCGTGCGGATGAAGAGTTCATCCGGCCAGGTGGAGCGATAGGCGATCACAACAGGGCAATCCTCGCCGTAATAGGGCGTCAGCGTATCGCGGATATGGGTGAGGTTGCGAATCGACAGGTGGATCGCAAGCGTTGCCCGCGACTTGCCCAGAATCTCCAGCGTCTCGAATTCCGGCATCGAGGAGGCCTTCATCTCGGTGCGGGTGACGATCACCGTCTGGGCGATCTCCGGCAAAGTGAGCTCGGTCTTCAGCCGTGCTGCGGTCGCGGCAAAGGCCGGCACGCCGGGCACGACGTCATAGGGAATGCCGAGAGCATCGAGCCGGCGCATCTGTTCGGCGATTGCGCCATAGATCGAGGGATCACCGGAATGCACACGGGCGACGTCCTCGCCGCGCGCATGGGCTGCCACCATATCCGCGATGATCTCGTCGAGATGCATGGGGGCCGTATCCTTGACGAGTGCATCCTCGGGTGCTGCCTTGACGATCTCCTCCGGCACCAGCGAGCCGGCATAAAGGCAGACCGGGCAGCGCTCGATGAGCCGCAGGCCGCGCACGGTAATGAGATCGGGGGCTCCCGGCCCGGCGCCGATGAAATAGACGGTCATGCTTCATTTCCCTTTCAATTCAATGGCTGTCGCTCAGCCCCTCATCCCCCTGCCGGGACCTTCTCCCCGTAAACGGGGAGAAGCAGGCAAGACGCCTGTGCCATCGGACTTCTCCCCGCCTGCGGGGAGAAGGTGGCGGCAGCCGTATGAGGGGCAGCATGCCCTGAGGTCTCAAACGCTCTTCATCCCCGTATCGGCCTTCCCGGAATATCCGCGTGGCGTATAAACCCAGGTCTTGCCGTCGCCTGTTGTCACCGTCCGGCTCTCGGACGAGCCAACGACTACGACGGTCAGCATGTCGACATCGTCGACATTCAATTCGCCAAGTGGCACGGTGCGGACGTTTTCGCCCTCGCGGCCGAGATTGGTGGCGAGGATGACGGGGGTCGTGGCCGGACGATACTTCAACAATTCATCGCGGGCATAGGCGAGCTGCGTGCGGCGCTTCATCGACACCGGGTTGTAGAAGGCGATGACGAAATCGCCCTCGCCCGCCGCCTTCACCCGGCGCTGGATATGCTCCCAGGGGGTCAGAAGGTCCGAGAGCGAGATGGTGCAGAAATCATGGCCGAGCGGGGCGCCGATGCGGGCAGCGGCAGCCTGGAGTGCGGAGATGCCCGGCGAGACCTGCACTTCGATGCGGCTGGCACCATCGGTGATGCCGCCCTTGTCGAATAGCTCGAAGACCAGCGTCGCCATGGCATATATGCCCGCATCGCCGGAGCAGACCAGGGCCACCGTCTTTCCCTCACCGGCCAGCTCCATGGCATGCACGACGCGGGCTTCTTCCTTGCCGAGATCGAAATCGTGGCGGGTCTTGCCCTCGGCCAGAGGCCCGAGAAGATCGAGATAGAGCGAGTAGCCGACGAGATCGGTGGAGGCCGCGACCATGCGCGAGACCTCGGGCGACCGCCAGCCGTCCGAACCCGGACCGATGCCGACGACGAAGAGCGTGCCACGGGCACGGCCTACCGTCTTCGGGTCGATGATATCAGCGGCCCTCGCAATCGCGGCTGTTGCCCCCTTCGACTTGATCTTTTCGATGACGAGTTCACCTTCGGCGCCGGCAGCAGCCAGCGCTGCCCCTTCCGCCACGCCATGGCAGCCGACTTCGGCAAAGACGACTTCGGACGGGTTCTTCAGACGCGGCGCTTCGGCTTCCAGCGTGGCTGCCGTGAAAAAGCGGGCCGGCACGCCGAAATGGGCGGCCACCGCATGGATCGCCGTCTCATCCGCCTTCAGATCGATCGAGCAGACGGCGGCCAGGCTTGCCCTTGCAAACCCGCCCTTAGTGAGCGCTTCCTCGGCGAGCGCGATGGCTTCTTCCGGCTTTGCATGCCGCTCGCAGCCCATGCCGAGCACCAGCGTCTTCGGATGATAGACGAGTTCCAGCTCGCCTGCGGTCTTCTGTTGGTCGGTCACGGAGAGCGTCACGCGGGCCTCTTGTTGGAATGGAAGTCTTGATTGGGTGAGCCAGGCGGTGAGTGGAGGCAGGGCACCCCCCTCTGTCACTTCGTGACATCTCCCCCACAAGGGGGGAGAGTGGGCGGTCTTTTCGCTGCCGGCCTCACAGGCAACATTGGCGGCGTTTTGCTCTCCCCCCTTGTGGGGGAGATGGCCGGCAGGCCAGAGGGGGGTACCCGCAACGCCATCGATGCCGAGCCGCACGCCAGCGCCCGCGACAAGCTCCGCCATGACGGCCTTGGCGCACTCGGGATTGGCAAGCACAAAGCCATCAGGCGGTTGATCGAGCGCCACGCCAAACTTGAGATCGCCGGCTGTGGTGATGGCGGCATGGGCACCGAGCGCGCCGGCTATACGCCGCGCGAGGTCGTTGGCGCCGTGGTGACCACCGAGCAATGGTACAACGGAGGACCCGTCTTCGGCCACAGCGAGGACCGGCGGTTCCGAGTGCTTGTCTGACAGAAGCGGAGCGATCAGCCGGATCAAAGCGCCAGAGGCCATGACGGCCACGATGGGTCGACCGGCAGCAAAGAGCGCCTGCACATGGTCCTTGGCAGAGGCAAAACGAACATCCGCCTCTGTGACGCGGGCCGCAGCGCCATGCAGCTCTCCTCCGATGTCCTTCGCAATGCGGCGGCCAAGGGAAGCGGCTGATGCACTCAGAATGACGACGGCGGGTGTGGCCGGGGAGGCAAAGACAGGCGTCATGCGGCTCCGCTTCCAAGTTTCTTGGCGAGAGCCGGATGCCAGCGCTCGTCACCCTTGTAGATCAGGATCATCGAGAAATAGGGGGCGGTGTCCTCTGCCACATCGGCAAGCGGTGTCAGCTTCTGTTCGGCAAGGCTGACGCGCTCCGCGTATCCGGCCTGCGCTGTCAGCCCGAGGCTTTCGATCAGGGCGCGGATGCGGGCGAAGTGTCGACCGAGCTTGATGATGGCGACAGCACCCGACGCCTCAATTCGGGCTGCAAGCTCCTGATCCGAAAGAGGTCCGGGCAGCACCGTCAGCACGTCGTTGCGGGCGGCAAGTGGACGACCGAGACCGGCAGCGGCCGCCATCATCGAGGAGACGCCCGGCACGATTTCGGTCGGATAACGATCGGCGAGCCGCTCAAAGAGATACATGAAGGAGCCGTAGAAGAAGGGGTCCCCCTCGCACAGCACGGCGACATCCGATCCGGCATCGAGATGATGCGACAGCGTCTCGGCGGCCTTGGTGTAAATGTCCTGCGCCGGAAAGCGCTCGACACGCATCGGCACGATGATCGGCACCTCCAGCTGAGCGGCGGTCAGATAGGGAGCCGCGATCTGGCGGGCAAAGCTCGGTCCGGTATCGGGCGCCGGATAGGCAACCACAGGGCAGCTGGTCAGGATGCGATGTGCCTTCAGCGTCAGCAGCTCCGGATCGCCGGGGCCGAGGCCAAGGCCATAGAGTTTTCCGGTCATGTATGCTGCTCCTGGAATGCTAATTGCCCCTCATCCGTCCTTCGGGCACCTTCTCCCCGCAAGCGGGGAGAAGGCCGGTGCGGCCAGCGTTCTGGCGCCTTCTCCCCGTTCACGGGGAGAAGGTCCCGGCAGGGGGATGAGGGGCAAAAATGCACTCTCATGCCCCCTCTCCCTTCACAACCGTCCACATCGTCACCGGCATCAGCGACTTCCAGCCACAATAGCGCCCGACCGGGGCCGCGCGCGCCACCTGAATTCGGCTCAGCTCTCCGCCGTGGCGGCTGCGAAGATCGACGAGTTTGGCCTCGCCTTCGATCGTCACCGCATTGGCGACCAGCCGTCCGCCGGGGGGAAGCGCTGCCCAGCAGGCCTCGAACAGCCCCTCACCGCTGATGCCGCCGCCGATGAAGATCACGTCCGGGGTCTTCAAGCCCGCCAAAACCGCGGGCGCCTCACCTTCGACCACGTCGAGATCTGGCACGCCGAGGATTTCGGCATTGTCGCGGATCATCGCCAGCCGCTCGGGCTTCGCCTCGATCGCGATCGCCCTGGTGCCCATGCCTGCGCGCATCCATTCGATGGCGATCGAGCCGCAGCCGGCGCCGACATCCCAGAGACGGGCATTCGGAAAGGGCGCGAGCTGGGCGAGCGTTGCTGCACGGATCTCGCGCTTGGTCAGCTGCCCGTCATGGCGGAATGCCTCATCGGGCAGGCCCGGTACGGGCGCCAGCAGCGGTCCGTCCCAGGCGCAATCGATGGCCAGCGTGTTGAAATCCGATATGTGAGGGCAGGTCTCGGCCATTTCCAGCGCCGTCATGCGGAGGATACGCTCCTGTGTGCCGCCCATATGTTCGAGCACCTGCAGCACGGAAGCGCCGAAGCCGCGTTCGGCGAGCAGCACGGCAGCGGCCTGCACTGTGGAGGCATCAGAAGTCAGCGCCAGAATGCGGGCGCGCGGCATGACGTGTCGATTGAGGAAAGCGAGCGGGCGGCCATGCAGCGAGATCTGCGTCACCGATTGCAGCGGCCAGCCAAGACGGGCGGCAGCAAGCGAAAAGGCCGACGGGCTCGGAAGGACAAACATCTCGTCCGCCCCTACATAGCGTCTGAGCGTAGCCCCAATGCCGAAATGCATGGGGTCACCGGTGGCGAGCACCGTGACCGGCGTGCCCCGCAGTTTGAGGATTTCGGCCAGCGTCTCGCGAAAACCGGCGCCCCAGGTGAGGATCCGCTTCAACTCGGGGAGGCTCGACCCATCGATCACCGCATCCAGCCGCTCGCCGATAACAAGCGTTTCCGCCTGCCAGACGATGGCCTGGGCCTCAGGCGTCAGGCTTTCGAGCCCGTTGTCTCCGATGCCGATGATGGTCAGCCAGGGGCCCTGTACGCGATCAGACATTGGTGCCGAGCCCTCCCGCCAGGGCGTTGACAGCAGCCGATGCCATGGCCGAGCCGCCACGGCGACCGCGCACGGCGATATAGGGGATGCCTCTGGAATGGGCGATCAGTTCATCCTTGCTTTCAGCGGCACCAACAAAGCCGACGGGAAATCCGAGAATGATCGCTGGCTTCGGCGCGCCGGCATCGATGCGCTCCAGCAGGCGGAAGAGCGCCGTCGGTGCATTGCCGATCGCGACGACTGCGCCTGCGAGATGTTCGTCCCAGAGATCCACCTGGGCGGCCGAGCGGGTGTTGCCGATTTCGTCCGCCTTCGGCCGTACGCGCTCGTCGTTCAGGAGGCAGAGGATCTGGTTTTCGACCGGCAGCAGGCGGCGAATGATGCCGTGGCGGACCATCTCGACATCGACAAGAACAGGCGCCCCTTTTTCAAGCGCTGCGGCACCCGCTTCGAAGGCGCCTTCGGACCACCTGATATCATCGGCGAGATCGACCATGCCACAGGCATGGATGAGGCGGATGACCAGCGGCTGGAGGACCGTGGGGAAACGGTCAAGAGCGGCTTCCTCGCGGATGGTGGCGAAGGACTGGCGATAGATTTCGGCGGGGTCGCGGATGTAGTCGAGCGGTGCATTCATCGGGAATACCCCCCTCTGTCGCTGCGCGACATCTCCCCCACACGGGGGGGAGAGTGGGGTTTGCCGTGCGGCCGCGTCAGTGACAGCCGTTACAGCGCTAGATTGAGCCTGAGACATATTACTTTTGCCAAGAGTGTCAACGGAGGTCTCGGCGGCCACCGCAGTCCGTTCTCCCCCCTTGTGGGGGAGATGGCCGGCAGGCCAGAGGGGGGTGTCTTCGCCCACGACCTCCAGCTCCCGATGCCCGATCCCGAGCACCCAGCCCTCTTCCGCAATAGAGGTTGACACCTCTTCATCGGACAGCACCGCCGGACGATCCAGCAGTATCGCAAGTCGCCCATCCGCATCAAACCGGGCGAAAGCCTCGGCAACGGTCCTGACCTGCGCCTGATCCTTCACCTCGTCCTGAGCGGCCAGCGTAAAGAGCGAGGGATAGATCTCAGCGAAAACGACGGGCTTGTCGAAAACCTTGGCGAAATCTGTCTCGAACGGCCAGACGGCGACGTGTTCAGCGTGGCCGCTCTCGTCAAGAAAACGCGACAGCCTGTTGATGCCGAGCAGGGTCTGGCTGCCGACGGAACCATTGTAGCTCAATTGCCAGACGGATTTCGCCCCCTTGGCGAACTGCTCCGAGCGGCGGAAGGCGAACGGGGCCCCTGTCGGTGCCGGCGGCTTCCTGTCGGAGAGATCGGCATAGACATGCTGATGCGGCCGTCCCCAGAAGCGCGGTTCGCCGGCGAAATGGGTGGCGTTCCAGCGCGAGGCGAGATCGAAGCGGTTGTTGCGGTTGTCAGGCGCATCCTCGATTTCATTGGCGATCTTGCGCCAGAGGGCCCGCCAGTTTGGCTCACCCGTCAGCCGCTCGGCGGTACCCGCCGGATAGCCAAAGGCGAAGTCGAAGCCGCAGAGGAGGCGTTGGCCTTCAGCAATGGCAGTGCCGACCACCGCATCAAGCTTCTGCATAAAGGCATGACGGGTCGAGAAATTCTCGTTCCATTCGATCTCACAGCGATCGCCCTCGCGCCGGGCGAGGCACGCCCAGAGCGAGTTCTTGCCGGTGACCGGTTGCCCGGCCCCCGACCAGTCGACGATCAGGATGCGATCGAAGAGCGGCATTACTTTTTCTTCTGCATCGACTTCGGCCCCAAGGGATGATCGGCATGGGGATAAGGCGCATGGTGGTGATCGTGACCATGCGAATGGCCATGATCGTGTTCGTGATTATGGCCATGATGATGGTGGCCGTGATCATGGTCATCATGGTGGTGATGGTGCCCATGGTCGTGCGCATGGGCATGGTTGTGGTCGTGCCCATGATCATGCTCGTGATGGCCGCAGCCACAGTTCGGTCCATGCTCGTGATGGGCCGCCTTGCCCGAGGACGGTGCATCCATCACGGCCTGCAGATCGGCATCCGGCGTCTTGTCCTTGAGGACTGCATATTTGCCGCCCAAAGTGAAGGACGGCGCGTAGTCGAAGGCCGGCTCGATGGGCACCGGCTTCAGCGGCGCCGGCTCGGCATGGCTGTGCACCGGCGTCCAGGGCAGACCATGCTGGCGACAGAAATCCGGATCGCGGCAGGAGGCATCGCAATCGCCCTTGCAGGGACAGTTCTCCAACCCGCCGCCGATACCCTCGACATGATGGTGGTGGCTTTCTTGGCGCTGGCCGACGTCGGCCTCGAAGCCGAGAACCTGTTCACGGTACTTGCACATCTGGCAGTTCATCACCGCCGCACCTTCGAGGATCTCCTTGACGCGATCCTGGAAGGCATCAAGCACCAGCGGGTGGTCGTTCAAATAGCTCGCCTTGACGAACTGGATCTCCGGATGCCGCGCCGCGACCTCATCCGTGTAGCTGTAGATGCGCTTCACCAGGACGCCGGTGAAAAGGAAATAGGGGAAGACGACGATGCGCTTGTAGCCGAGCTTGGCGGCGTGCGTCAGGCCCGGCTCGACCAGCGGGAAGGTCACGCCAGAATAGCAGGTCTCGCCCCAGCCGAAGCCCATGCCTTCCCAGAGCATGCGCATGACCTTGGTGGCGTTCGAGTTGGCGTCCGGATCGGAGGAGCCGCGACCGACCACCATCAACAGCGTCTCGTGCTTGTCGACGAAACCGAGTGTCTCGTTGGCCTCGTCGACTGCCGTCTGGATGCGGTCGCCGGCGGCACGGATCATCTTCAGGTCGATGCCGAGTTCACGGCCGTAATTGATGACAAAATCCTTGTGCTGCGCCTGGTAGGTGTTGAGCACCGAGGGGATGTCGTTCTTCGCGTGACCGGCGGCAAACAGCATGCCGGGGACCGCCAGCACGCGGGTCACACCCTGTTCGCGCAGGCTGTCCAGACCGGCCGAAATCACCGGATTGCAGAATTCGAGATAGCCGTATTCCACCGGCATGTCGGGGTTGCGGGCGCGCAGCGCTTCCGCGATCACGGCGAATTCCTTCGCCGCGTTCTGATTGCGGCTGCCGTGGCCGCAGACCATGATTCCGAGTTTTTCCGCCATGATACAAGGCCTCCCTGCTTCGTTTTTCTTTCTGTACGAAGCGCCGGACTTATCGCGCCTTTCGGCACGGTCCATGGCCTTTGGGACAGCTCCGGAATTGGCCCCCTGATTGGGTCGGCCGCACCGGACTATTTCCAGCCTGTCGAACAGGCGCCGTCGCACATTACCACGAGCTTTATCGAAGGCTTATCGAACGGTCAAACCGGATTGCGGCGCTTTGTGTGACGGAAGCGCCAGTCCACAGAATGTCCCTTATGCGACCCGCGCGACACGGCGTGCAAGGTTGCGAAGCGGCGACGATTGGTCCACAACAACGCACCTTCCCTGCCCGCGTGCAAAACCTCACTTGAGTCTCTCCGTGGTCGATCTCGCATTTCAAGCCTTGCTGCTGCTGTTCATTGCCGCCTTCATCGCCGCTTTCATCGATTCGATTGCAGGTGGCGGCGGGCTGATCACCATTCCCGCCATGCTGATTGCGGGCATTCCGCCGCTGGAGACGCTCGGGACCAACAAGTTGCAGTCGATGTTTGGCGCGGGGTCCGCCACCATCGCCTATGCGCGGAAGGGCCATGTGGACCTGAAGAAGCAGCTGCCGATGGCAGCCATGGCGGTGATCGGCGGTGCGCTTGGCGCCGTGGTCGCGAGCTTCGTGCCGGCTGCCGTGCTGCGCGCCTTCATGCCCTTCCTGCTGGTCGCGATCGCGCTTTATTTCGCGCTCAAGCCGAACCTCTCTGATATCGACAGCCACCAGCGCATGACACCCTTCATGTTCGGCCTGACTTTCGTGCCAATGATCGGCTTTTATGACGGCGTCTTCGGCCCAGGCACTGGCTCCTTCTACATGCTGGCTTTCGTCTCGCTCGCCGGCTTCGGCATGCTGAAGGCAACCGCGCACACGAAGCTTCTGAACTTCGGCTCGAATGTCGGCGCCTTCCTCGTCTTCGTCGCCGGCGGCGTCGTGCTCTGGAAGATCGGTTTCCTGATGGGCATCGGCCAGTTCCTCGGCGCCCAGACCGGCTCGAGGCTCGCGATGAAAAACGGCGCGCGGCTGATCAAGCCGCTGCTGGTGATCACCTGCGTGGCACTGGCGATCAGACTGCTCGCCGATCCGACCAACCCGATCCGGGTTTGGATCGGGGTCTGATGCATTCTAGCTTTACACCAAAGACCGCGCAGAGTTACATTTTTTGAGTTACACACTACCAAATTGAGACGCTGAGGCTTTTCGGTACTCAAGCTTGCGCATCCATGTCGAGCAGTCGGGCAATTTAAGGAGATGCTATTGGGCCTCGCATTTCTGAAGACTTTCATTCAACAAAACATCTTCGCCGCAGCTGTTATCTTGACGATCTGTGCAATGCTTGGCTTTTTAACAAGTCGCACCGCGGGGATTAACTCGCAGCGGAGGCTCTTTCGCTATTCCGCATTAGTCACCGGATTGATCTTAGTCGCTATGGTGCACTTCGCACTCAACATAACCCCTCTTGGCGAGGGGTCGTCCCGAGGAGCTTTGAACGGCATACTTCTCGCCATTTCGTTTTATGCCACTTTTTTAGGTGGCCTATTCGTCCTTCCAATAAGCTCCTTTTTGTTATTCATGTCATTGTTCTCTTGGTTTTTTTCGACATTCGTACCTCAGCGCGAACCGCCCTCGCCTTCATTTCAGGTAAAGCCAGCAAAACTGGTTGCCCGTCCCGGGAAGAATCAACGCTTTGGAAAGCGACAAGAATAGTAGTTATAATTTGGCCATCATATTCCGCACAATGAAATTTCTCTAGAAATCACATGCTTGCTTGTCCAGTATATCCGACTGGGCAGTATGATGTAGGGGAAATTAAGGTTCAGGTCAGAGCATCTAGTATTCTACCCCAATCTGCGCCTTGATACCCGAGCGGAACGGGTGCTTCACCAGTTCCATTTCCGTCACGAGATCGGCAAGCTCGATCAACTCGTCCTTGGCATTGCGGCCGGTGAGCACGACATGGGTCATCGGTGGCTTTTCGGTCGCCAGGAATTCCAGCACTTCGGCGAGATCGATATAGTCGTAGCGGATGGCGATATTGACCTCGTCGAGCAAGACCATGGAGTTGGCCGGATCGCGGATCAGTTCCTTGGCCTTCTCCCAGGCCGCTTTCGCCATCGCGATGTCGCGCGCCTTGTCCTGGGTCTCCCAGGTGAAGCCCTCACCCATGGTGTGAAATTCGCAGAGATCGGAGAAATGCCTCAGGATCAGATCGCGTTCACCCGTCGACATCGCCCCCTTGATGAACTGCACCACCGCGCATTTCTTGCCATGGGCAATGTGGCGGAAGATCATGCCGAAGGCAGCCGAGGACTTGCCCTTGCCCTTGCCGGTATGAACGATGATCAGGCCCTTCTCGCCCGTCTTGGTGGCCATGATCTTGTCGCGGGCGGCCTTCTTCTTGGCCATCTTTTCCGCGTGGCGGGCAAGATCGCTCTCGGCGGTTTCGATGTTCGGGTCGTCGCTCATATCCGCACTTCCTTCAAATCCCTGGAGCCGACAGCGGCCAGCTCCTCAAGTGTAAATTTTGCCGAATTGCTCTTCGGCGTCCACAGGCCGCGCTCGATCGCCTCGACCAGGCGGTCCGCGAGCTCCCTTTGCGCCGGGGCATTCTTCTCGGCCATGAAGTCGCGCACGCGCTCATCGAGGATGAAAGCCTGGTATGCGGCTTCGAAATGGTGGTCGCGGACCGCACCCGTCGTCGCGGCGAAGGCGAACATATAGTCGACCGTTGCGGTGATCTCGAAGGCACCCTTGTAGCCGTGGCGCATGACGCCTTCGATCCATTTCGGATTGACCACGCGGGCGCGCACGACGCGGCCGATCTCTTCCTCGAGGCTGCGGATGACCGGCTTTTCCGGCCGCGAGTGGTCGTTGTGATAGACCTTCGGCCTGATACCCGCCACATGTTCGATCGCCGCCGTCATGCCGCCCTCGAACTGGTAGTAGTCGTCGCTGTCGAGCAGATCGTGTTCGCGATTGTCCTGGTTCTGCACCACGGCCTGGACCGAGCGCAGGCGCTCCTCGAACAGGCTGCGCGCCGCCTTGCCCTCCTCGCCCGCACCATAGGCGTAGCCACCCCAGACGAGATAACTCTCGGCGAGATCGGCGCGGTCGCTCCAGCCCTTTTCGTCGATCAGGGCCTGCAGGCCTGCGCCATAGGCACCAGGCTTCGAGCCGAAGACACGGTAGCCGGCGCGGCGGGCGGCTTGTTTTTCGTCCAGCCCCTCGGCCTTGAGCTTAATGGTTTCCGTCCGCACACGCGCCGCGATCGGATTATCTCCCTCGTCCTCGTCGAGATGAGCCACCGCCCGCACCGCTTTGTCGAAGAGTGCAATCTGTTCGGGGAAGGCATCGCGGAAAAAGCCGGAGATGCGCAGCGTGACATCGACGCGCGGACGTCCGAGGACCGCCATCGGGATCACCTCGAAGCCGGTGACGCGGCGCGAGGCCATGTCCCAGAGCGGCTTGACGCCGATCAGCGCCAGGGCCTGGGCGATATCATCGCCGCCGGTGCGCATGTTTGACGTGCCCCAGGCGGTGATGCCGAAGGAGGTAGGCCATTCGCCATGATCCTGCACATAACGCTGGATCAGGAGCTCGGCAGATTTCTTGCCGAGTTCATAAGCCGCCGGCGTCGGCACGGCGCGGCTGTCGACGGAGTAGAAGTTTCGGCCCGTCGGCAGAACGTCCGGCCTCCCGCGCGTCGGCGCGCCGGAGGGACCGGGGGGCACGAAATGACCGGCTAAGCCTTTGAGGAGGCCCTCGATTTCGGCGGAGCCGGATCTGACGACGGCCGGTTTCAGGCGGGCTTCGATCTCGGCAAGCACGGCGCGGGTTCGCGGCCAATTCTCCGGGCAGGCGATGTCGCCGGCGACGAGCTTTGCGGCAAGCAGTTCGATGCGCTCGACGGTGTCGCCCGCCGTGCGCCATGGGGCGTCGGTGATGTCCGAGAGGATCTCGAGTTTCTGACCGGTCCACGGGGAGGACATGATGCAGTAGAGGGGGTCGAATGATTTTGGCGGCGTGCCTGGGATACCCCCCTCTGCCCTGCCGGGCATCTCCCCCTCAAGGGGGGAGATCGGGGAGGTTGGCGCTCTGCCATCCTCCACCTTTGCGGATGCGGATGCGGAGATCATCGGCAGCTGAGGCGTTTTTGCCAAGGGTGCGAAATCCGCCGACATTGGCGTTCTGCCGATCTCCCCCCTTGAGGGGGAGATGGCCGGCAGGCCAGAGGGGGGTAACTCATCCCTCAGCACTTGCGGTTTACCCCCCTCTGTCGGCTTCGCCGACATCTCCCCCACAAGGGGGGAGAGCAGGTGGAGATCCCCCGCGATTGCCCGCTGCAGGCTGGCATCCCCGCCCTTGCCCTGGCCGCGTGGCACACGGGCCAGCGCGACAACCAGATCGGTCAGCAGCCGCCCCTCCGGCGCGAGGCCGAAAATGTGCAAGCCGTCGCGGATCTGCATTTCCTTGAGGTCGCAGAGATAGGCGTCGAGCTTTTCGAGCGCCTGATCTTCCGCCTCACCCTTGGCGATGCCGGCATCCTGGTCGAGGCCGATGTCGGCGATAAGCTCCAGGATCTGCTTTTTCAGCAAACTCAAACGGCGCGGATCGCCACCAGAGGCCTCGTAGTACTCGTCGACCAGCGCTTCGAGATCCTTGAGCGGCCCATAACTCTCAGCCCGTGTCAGCGGCGGCGTCAGGTGGTCGATGATGACAGCGGAGCTGCGGCGCTTGGCCTGCGTGCCCTCGCCGGGATCGTTGACGATGAAGGGATAGAGATGCGGGAGCGGGCCGAAGACGGCCTCGGGGAGGCAGGTTTCCGACAGCGCCAGCGCCTTGCCGGGCAGCCATTCGAGATTGCCGTGTTTGCCCATGTGGATGACGGCTTGAGCGCCAAATTCCCGCCTCAGGAAGGCGTAGAAGGCAAGATAGCCATGCGGCGGCACGAGATCAGGGGAATGATAGGTTTCCTTGGGATCGATGTTGTAGCCACGGGCCGGCTGGATGCCGATCATGAGCTTGCCGAAACGCATCAGCGGCAGCGCGAAGGCACCGTCGAGATGGAAGGGATCGGCGTCCGGCGCCCCCCAGCGCGCGGTGACGCGCTCCTGAACTTCTTTGGGAAGATCCTCGAAGAACTTTATGTAATCGCTAACGGAAAGATGTTCACGAATGACCCGTCCATCATTCGCCGCATTGGTCGGGCCTGCCATCAGGGCCTGCATCAGCGCGTCGCCATCGGCGGGCAAATCGGCGACGTCGTAACCGGCGTCGCGCATGGCGCGCATCACTTCGATTGTGCCGGCTGGCGTGTCCAGTCCGACCCCATTGCCGAGACGTCCGTCGCGGTTCGGGTAATTGGCCATAACAAGCGCCACATGGCGGTCGGCGGGTTCGGTTGCGCGCAGCTTCGCCCAATTGGCGGCGAGTTCAGCGACGAAGCGCATGCGACCGGCATCCGGCTCGTGGCTGACGAGATTTGCCTCTACCCGCTCGTCGAAGCGCGCCTTCGACTTGAACGAGATGGCGCGGGTCAGCACCCGGCCATCAACCTCCGGCAGGGCGACGCTCATCGCGAGATCCCGGGCACTCAAGCCCTGGCTCGAACTCTCCCAGGTGGCGCGCGGGGAGGAAGAGAAGATCGCCTGCAGGACCACGGCGCCGGTCTCGTCGAGCACCGTCGACGGCTTTTCTGCGCCCGGTGTGGAGACGGCGAAACCGGTCGTGTTGATGACCACGGATGGCGGGTAGCGGTTGAAGACGGCGCGGAGCGTATCGACCGAGACCTGGTCCTTAAGGCTGGAGACGAAGACCGGCAGAGGGATCAGGCCCTCAGCCTTCAAAGCTTCGACAATGGCTTCGACAGGTGCGGTTTCGCCGCTCTGGACGAGGGCGCGGTAGAAGCAGAGGGGGGCGATATTCCCTCTCCCCGCAGCCAAGGAGAGGGTCAGGGTGAGGGGCTGGTCTTGTTCGGTGCTTTGCCCCTCATCCCCGGCGCAACTTGTTGCGCCTGACCTTCGGGCATCTTCTCCCCGCAGGCGGGGAGAAGGAAGCACGCCGCCGGCCGCAACGCCACTCTCCCCCCGTGCGGGGGAGATGGCCGGCAGGCCAGAGGGAGGTACCGCGACCGCCAGCCGCTCCCACTCCTCAACCCCGATCACGCCCCTGCCCGGCCACCAGATTCCGGCTTTCAGCAGCGGACGTGCAGGCTCCGGTCGGTCGGTGTCATCGAGCAAGGCCTCGGCATAGGCGACGAAAGCCGAGGCATTCCCCGCCCCGCCTTCGGTCAGATAGGTCCAGAGTGCCTGGCGGTCGTCATCCGTGCAGGCCTGGAACGGTGCGAGCCCTTCATCCGGCTTGTCGTCACCGGGCAGCACGACGATGGCCGCGCCGTTGCGGCGGGCTGAGGCATGCAGGGCCTCCAGCGCATAGTGGAAGTAACTCGCGCCACCCAGCGCCCTGACCACGATCAGCCGCGCGTGGCGCGCCGTGCGCTCGATATAGGTATCGACCGACATCGGATGCTTGAGCGTCATCAGGCTGGCCAGCCGCCAGCGCAGCGCCTCTCCGCCCCGCGCCTGCACGGCTGCGGCAATCGCTGCCAGCTCCGTGTCGGCCGCCGAGAGGAACAGCACGTCTCCCGGCGTCTGGCCAAGATCGATGGCCTCGTCGCCGTCGCTGATCGATCCCTTCTGGGCTAGGAGGAGATGCATGACGGCTCCCGGTGGTCGATCTGGAATTTGTCCGATGTCAGAGTTTGGAGTACCCCCCTCTGCCCTGCCGGGCATCTCCCCCACACGGGGGGAGAACGGAAGGCGGAAGCGTCGCGCCCCTCTGGAAAGCCTTCAGCTGCTGCAGCCCTGGATGTCTGGCCGCCACGAGTCGATAACGTGAGCAAAAACCTCGGCAGCCGGGTGCCACCTTGCCCGCGAACCACAAGGCGCGCGGCCTTCCGATCTCCCCCCTTGAGGGGGAGATGGCCGGCAGGCCAGAGGGGGGTAACACCGAGCGCCATCATCAGGCCGTTTCTGAACCCGCCGCCTGCACGTCTTCGACGACAGACGCGAAATCCCACTCATGCAGGCCGATCACCACAAGCCGCGTCTCGCGCTTTTCGGCGCTCGTCCAGGGTCGGTCGAAATAGGTGTCGATGCGGGTGCCGACGGCCTGGATGACGAGGCGCATCGGCTTTCCGGGCACGTCGATGAAGCCCTTCAGGCGCAGGATGTCGTGCTTCTCGATGACAGGCTTCAGGCGGTCGATGAAATCGGAAGCGTCCTTGATGGCGCCGAGCTTCAGCACGAAGCTCTCGAACTCGTCGTGATCGTGGTGATGGCCGTGGTCTTCGCCCGAGGCATGCAGGGCCTCATGCTCCAGTTCGTGATGCGACTTGCGATTGTCGATGTCGTCTTCCGTGCTAGCGCCAATGCCGAGCAGCACCAGCGAAGGCACTTCGCCGTTCTTCGCCTCGATCATCGAGGGCTTGCGGCTGGTGCGGCCGGTCACTTCTGCGCGCACGGCGGCGATGCCGGCGGCGTCAAGCAGGTCGGTCTTGTTGAGGACGATGAGATCGGCGCAGGTCAGCTGGTCCTCGAACAGTTCCTCGATCGGGCTCTCGTGGTCGAGATTGTCGTCCTCGGCGCGCTCGGCGGCAACCGCGTCATGGTCGTCGGCAAAACGACCGGCGGCGACGGCGGCGCTGTCGACGACGGTGACGACACCATCAACGGTCACGCGGGTGCGAATGTCAGGCCAGTTGAAGGCGGCGACCAGCGGCTGCGGCAGGGCCAGGCCAGAGGTTTCGATGACGATATGGTCAGGCTTCACGTCGCGCTCGAGCAGCTTGAGCATGGTCGGCACGAAGTCGTCTGCGACCGTGCAGCAGATGCAGCCATTGGTGAGTTCGATGATGTCGTCTTCGGTGCAGTTGTCGGCGCCGCAGCCCTTCAACACGTCGCCATCGACGCCGAGATCGCCGAATTCATTGATGATCAGCGCAATCTTCTTGCCGCCGGCATTCATCAGCATGTTGCGGATGATGGTGGTCTTGCCGGCCCCCAGGAAGCCGGTGATGACGGTGGCGGGGATCTTCTGCTGCAACATGGTTCAACCCTTCATTTTCAGCGGCAATCCGGCCGCCACGAAATAGACTTCATCCGCCTCTGCGGCGATGGCTTGGTGGAGACGGCCGGCATGGTCGCGGAAGGCGCGGGCCATCTTGTTCTCGGGCACGATGCCGAGGCCGACTTCATTGGAGACCAAGATGACGGTGGCCTGGAGGTCGCTGAGCGCGCCTGAGAGGGATTCGCCTTCGGCATCGACGTCGCAGCCCTCCTCCATCATCAGGTTGGTGACCCAGAGCGTCAGGCAATCCACGAGGATGACCCGTCCTGGCTGGTCGAGTGTCTTCAGAGCGCCGATCAGATCCAGCGGTTCTTCATGGGTGATCCAGCCGTCATCGGCACGGTCCGCCTTGTGGGTGGCAATGCGCGCACGCATCTCGTCGTCCCAGGCGCGGCCGGTGGCCAGGTAGACACGCTCAAGACCGGTCTCGCGTGCCATTGTCTCGGCAAAACGCGACTTGCCGGACCGGGCACCACCGAGAACCAGCACGGATCGGGAGTTGGGTGTGGTCATGGAGTGCCGAGGCCTCCATACCGACGGTCATGTCTGCGACCACGCATGTGCGCGGCGCGGACCAAGTGTTTATAGGGGTCAGGCACGCACGCCATCGTCCCGCTGCGAGACCCCAGGGGTCCGCATCTTTCACGCGTCGCCAAGACAACCTCCGTGTTGGCAACGGGGATTGCTCCCCAATTGGGCTTGATGCCCGTCACGGACGGCAGGTCTCCTGGCTCGCAGGTCGTGGCACGGGTGCCAGCGGGTCTTCCTCACCTTCCCAGGGCGTTTGCGACATGAATGAGCGGACGATTCGTAGACATAGAGGCGTCCTGCCCCGGCTTTTCATGGCGCCACCCCAGTGGCTTTTCCCGCCTCGCAAAACTCCGGCCGATCACACCATGCGATCCGTCGCCCTCGCTTTCACCATGCGGGATGGAAGACCCTCGCTGCAATACAGTCGCGGGGTCGGCTGCGTTCGGCCTGCCTGATAGAGGTCCAAGCCTTCGCATTCCCTTTTGCTCTCCAGGCGGCCTGTCTGCCGTCCGGAAACCATCCGCCACGAGGATTAGGCCGAGGCCGGGCGCAAGTCAATCATGGCTGCGGCGCCGGCATGCGTCATTGCGTCGGCGGACGATCACGGTGTTGCGGGGCAATCCGGCGTCACAGCCGGGTCGCAGTCGGGACGCAAGCGGATCGTCCCGCTCGCGCCGTTCTCGACAGGCGTGCCGGAGCGGACATCCGCTGCCCGACGGGCCGGCTGCGCAGGCGCAGTGGAGCTCGGGGGCTGAGCGACTTCGGCAACAGGGGGCGCAGCCATTTCCGTCGGCGGCGGCGTAACCGAGACAACCGGTGTGGTCGCCGCAGGCGAATTCTGTGGCATGGTCGGCGCCTGCGGCGCAACTGCAGCCGCGCGCGGGGCGGCCGGCGGCGCATCCGGCACGATGACCGGCGGAGGGTCTGTCGTCAGACGGGTCGACATCATACGCGGCGGCTGCGCCTTGCGGATGCGCGGCGTGGCAAGCGAGAAGGCGAAGCGAATACGAGCCGCAATCTCCTCGACCAGCGCTTGCCGTGCCCATTTCGGATCGTCGGTTGGGCTGCTGACCGTGAATGATCCTTGCGCCACGGGCTCGCCCGTCTCGACAGAGGTCGCCGTCACGGTGAACTTCGCCTGGGCGAGGCGACGGCGGGCACCTTCCCCAAAGCCCAGTCGGTCGATCTTGACGAGCAGGACGACGCGCTCCGCCCCCTGCGGCGCACGGGTAGACGCGATGGCCGCCGACACTCGCCGATCGACACCTTCAATCAGGTCGAGCGGGATGCGGGCATCGGCCATGACCGTGACGTTGCGGACGAAATAGACCAGCGGGCGATCGATGTTGCGCCCCTGGAGAAGCGAGCAGGAAGCCAGAAGCATGACCAGACCGAGTGCAGCGGCGATGCGGAGACTGCGAACGGACATGACGACCCCGGGCTGGTGATTCTGGACCAGCCCGAGAATTCGCCACTTATGGTTAGTGGACCGTTAATTTGCGGAATGAAGGGCCGCGAACAGCGATGCCGCCGAGGCGCATTCAGCATAACGGGCCTCGCGACGCGCTTCCGCCTCGGTATCGGTACCCCAATGTTCCAACGTCCAGTCTTCATCGAGATGGGCGAACGACCAGATCTCGTCGAGTTCAAAAGCGCCTTCGGCGAAAGCGAGCGCCAGGACCGCCGAACCGGTCAGCGTCGTCACCACATTGAGGCAGGAGATTCGAAAAGGATCGCGATAGCGCTCAAGTGCCCGGGCAAAGGCAGAAACTGCCTCGCCTGGCTGTTCCTGGTGCATCACACCTTCAACGAGAATGAAACGTGCCGCGTGGGCCGTCGCAGCCCAGGCGAGGACAGGATCCCAGCGGGTCGCCTGGCGATCGGTGAGTTCCTTCGGCCCATCCGCACGGTAGCAGAGAAGATCGGTTCCGGCGAAACGCACGATCTCGTCGAACACGTCCGCAAGGCTGTTCGAGACGGCATCAATCGCGGTGTTGGCAAGCTTTGTGATCGGCATGGTGGCGGGATCGATAAACTCGCCCTGCCCCGCCCATTCCGCCACAACCAGCTCGGCGGCCTCGCGCGTCGGAAGTGTCAGCAGTTTCTTGGCCGGTGTCTTCACCGGCTTGCCGTCGAGGGTGATCGAGAAGCCGTCCTCACGCTCCTCCATGCCGACGTTCTCGTAGAAGCGCTTCGGCAGCGGCCGCTTCATCTGGATTTGCGCCCGGCGCACCGGGTCCTCATGGCTCGGTTCCGGAATGAAGGTCCCGAAAATGTCCTGGCTGAGTTCGTCGCGCATCAAGGGCTCCTAGTGGATATAGGCCAGAAGGTCGGCGGGGCGTTCGACCACGGCATCGGCTCCGGCCTTCCAGAGTTCGTCCGGATTGGCATAACCCCAGGCCACGCCGATCGCGGTCGCGCCCGCAGCCTTCGCCATCTGCATGTCGTAGATCGCGTCGCCGATGACGATCGTTTCACGCGGCGCCATGCCTGCCTCGTCGCAGCATTCCGTCACCATGGCCGGGTGCGGCTTGGAGGGGCATTCGTCGGCCGTGCGGCAAAACAGGAAATGGGGCTTCAACCCATGGCCTTCAAGGATCAATTCCAGCCCGCGGCGCGACTTGCCGGTCACGGCGCCGAGCCAGATATCGTCGCGCGCGATCAAGGCATCCAGAACCTCACGGATGCCGTCGAACATGGTCTCGCCAAAGCCGGAGTCCCGGCGGACATCGGCAAAGATCTTCTTGTAGTGGGCCGCCATGGCGACCGCCTCATCGTCGGCATGCGGCTTGCCGTCCATACGGGCGATCGCGATGTCGAGCGTCAGACCGATGATCGACTTGGTCGTCTCCAAAGCCGGCTCCGGCTTGCCGAAGGCGATGAAGGTGTGGCGCATGACCTCATGGATCAGGCCGGCGCTGTCGACCAGCGTGCCGTCGCAATCGAAAAGAACAAGCTTCATTCGCCGTCCCTGTCACCATCGCGCTGATCGAGGCCGAGCAGGTTCCAGGTCTGGACCATGTGCGGCGGCAGCGGTGCCGTGACCTTCAGGCGCCCCCCATTGGGATGCGGCAGGTCAATATAGCGTGCATGCAGATGCAGGCGCTTCTGGACGCCACCGGGGAAATCCCAGTTGTGGTCGTCGATGAAGTATTTGGGGTCACCGATGATCGGATGGCCGATATGGAGCGCGTGAACGCGCAGCTGGTGGGTACGGCCAGTATAGGGTTCCATTTCCAGCCAGGCGAGGTTCTGGGCTGCCGTATCGATCACACGGTAATAGGTGATGGCGTGGTCCGCCCCGTCCTCGCCGTGTTTGCAGACCCGCATGCGGTCGCCCTCGTCGGTCTGGTCCTTGGTGAGCCAGGTCGAGATCTTGTCCTCGTGCTTGCGCGGCACACCCTTCACCAGCGACCAGTAGATCTTCTTCGTGTCACGCTCGCGGAAGGCAGCCGTCAGCTTCTGGGCAGCGCCACGGGTACGGGCGACAACGAGCACGCCGGAGGTGTCGCGGTCGAGGCGATGGACGAGGCGCGGCTTCTCGCCCTTCCTGCTCGTCCAGGCTTCCAGCATCTTGTCGATGTGGCGGTTGAGACCCGAGCCGCCCTGCACGGCAAGGCCGGCGGGCTTGTTGAGCACGAAGACCTTTTCGTCTTCATGCAGCAGCATGCGCGACAGGAGTTCATGGTCGTCGCCATGCTTCAGGTCGTGGCTTGCGATCGGGCCGGACTTCTTGGCGTCGACATCCATGGGCGGCACACGCACGACCTGGCCGGGCTGGACGCGGGCATCGGTCTTGACGCGACCGCCGTCGACACGGACCTGGCCCGAGCGCAGCAGCTTCTGAAGCGCGCCGAAGCCGAGACCCGGATAGTGGATCTTGAACCAACGGTCGAGCCGCATGCCCGCCTCGTCGGCTTCCACGGTGATGTGTTCGATGCCTGCCATCAGGAATTCTTTCTTGCTCGGGTTCTCCACCCTCTTGTCCCGTGCCTTTAGTAGATTTCGGCCGGAAAGGGAAAGCGGAAATGCAGGCGATGGGCTCAGAACAGGCTGCGACCGAGTGCAAGGCCACCGAAGGCGGCCGCGAGCGAGAGCAGGACGCTTGCGCCGACATAGACGAAAGCCATGAGCCCCTCTCCCTTCTCGAACAGGGACAGTGTGTCCAGCGAAAACGAAGAGAAAGTGGTGAAACCACCGAGGAACCCGACAACCAGCAGCAGCCGCAGCTCCACCGGTGCCGAAAGCTTGCGCGCCACGAGCTCGGCGAGGAGACCGATCGCAAAGGAACCAACGATATTGACGGTGATGGTGCCCCAGGGAAAGGCAGGCCCAAGCAGCCGCGTCATCGCGATCCCGGTCAGATAGCGGGCAACGGATCCGGTGGCGCCGCCGACCGCCACCAGAAGAATATGGAACATGGGGGCCTCCGGCTCAAACTGCGGTGATCAAACCCGTTCAAGCCGGTCCAGACCGTCGCGTCAACCCTTGGCCGACGTCAGGAAGGCGCCGACAAAGTCAGCAAGCGCCTGCCAGTCGGTGAATTCATGGTCACGGCTGACATCGGTTGGTGCCTTCTCGTATTCGGCCATGCGGCGAATGATCCAGCGTTTGAAGAAATCATATTCGGTGTAGCGCAAGGCGCCGGCCGCATGGTGCACATGGCGCGGCTTCCAGCCGGTTTCATCGAAGAGCCCCTGGGGGAAATGTCTGGCTTCGTCACGCTCCTCATCGAACTCACTGCGGATCAGCAGCGAAACCGAGACGAATGCGGTCGGAACACCACGCAGCCAGGGCGCCTCCTGGCGCACAAAGTTGACGAAAGCGGCAGGATAGCGGGCCGCGTGGACCGGAGCGCAGAGAATGACAGCTTCGGGATGGCCGATCGCATATTCACCGCCGGACGAGATGTCGAAAAGAAGCGCCCGGTCGCCAGCCGCCTCGATCGATGCGGCCACTGCTTCGGCAATCTTCCGCGTCTGTCCCTCGATCGTCGCATAACCGACAAGAATAATCATGTCTTCGCTCCTCTCCTTGTGATGCGTCGATATTCATCCGAGCCTCGGACAGCGCCTTGATCTGGCGCAAAACGGGCAGCCGCGACGTCGATTTGGCGCAACACACAACCCATAGAATTTTATTCAATTATCATCATTCGACTTAAAGATGCATAGATAACCGTAGTTTATGCTAATGTCGTTATGTAATATCTGGAAAACGCCCATGACACAGGTTGTCACAGTCTCTGCCCATACTGCGGCCTATGCGATGGAACCGGTGAAGCCGCCTCAACGTGTTTCCCGTGCATCCTACGTAGAAGAGCATACGCGTGTGCTGGCGCAGCAAGCGGCGCAGAGCGAAGACCTGCGGCTCAGAGCGCTGGTCAACGTCGTGCAGCCTCCGGCACTGGCGCTCTACTTCCTCACCTCGACGCAGCAGCAGTTCGAGCAGGCGACGCTGAAGGAAACGATCGAGGCCTACAAGAATTCGGTCGCCTGACACCACTCCCAAGACAGACGAAAAAAGCCGCGACCGATGAACGGTCGCGGCTTTTGTCTGTTTGCAGCTCAGGGGATCAGTTGCCTCTGGCCGGACCGACCGGGAGAACCACATCCACGGCACCGGCCTTTTCAAAGGTCAGCGTCACGTTGACCGTTGCGCCCTCCTTGAAGGGTTCGGCGACCTTGTAGAACATCAGGTGCAGGCCGCCCGGCTTCAACTCGACCGTCTCGCCGGCAGGGATCACGATGCCTTCGGTCAACTGGCGCATCTTCATGACGTCACCTTCCATCGCCATCTCGTGAAGCTGGACCTCACCGGCCTGGGCCGACGTTGCCGACACGAGCTTATCTGCCTCGCCGCCCTTGTTGGTGATGGTGATGAAGCCGCCGCCAACCGGCTGACCGGGGAGCATGGCCTTGGTGAAGCCTGCGGTCAGTTCGAGGTTACCGGCGGTGACATCGTCGAAACCACCGGGATTGGCGGCCGCCATGTGGTCACCATGGCCCGAATGATCGCCATGGGCCCCGTGGCCGCCGGCAGCGGCCTGACCGGCGGGCGCGGCAGCGCCGGCATGCGCACCGTGTGCGCCATGACCGGCATGCGGATCCTGCTCGGCAGCGACCAGTTTCAGAACCGGTGCGGGACCCTCGAGATCATGCGGGTCCTGGCCGGGTGCAGCAATCTGATCCCAGGCCACCTTGCCATCCGTTCCGCAGAGCTGAACGGTCGGGAAGGCAAGGCCCGTTGCAGGGTCGCCGGCGGCAATCTTTCCGTAGACGGTGAAGGTGTCGTAGAAATTGTCGGGCAGCTCGCCATTCTTGAACCGGATCTCGACCGGACCGGACTTCACTTCCTTGCCATGGTTGTCATAGCTCGTCTGATAGTCACCGGTGATCACTTCGACTTCCCAGCCAGGCTTCGGCATCGGCTTGGCGGAGATGAAGCCTTCCGGTAGCTTGATCTGGACTTCGTTGGTCGCCTTGCCGTCGCAGCCATGCGGCACCTGCAAGGTGGCGGCCACGTAAGAACCGATCTTGGCCGGCTGGTTGGCGAAGGTGGCGTGGGCGAACACGGCAGTGGTCGACGCGAGCGTGGCGATCGTGGTCGCAAGAACAAGTTTGGTCTTCATGGGTGTCTCTCCTGGCCGCGGTCCATGCTGGCCGTCGGCATTCGTCTGTCTTCGTCTACGGATGAAAGCGATCAGACGGAGAGCGGCGGGCCACGCAAGCGCGGGCGATCGAGGAGATGGCGGAGGCGATCCGGTGATTGGGGCGGCGCGATCGGATCCAGGCTCGCAAACTGGCTGATGAGCCAAGAGTGATCCGGGGGCGTCGGCAGAAGCACCGAACTGGCAAGACGGCAGGCTTCACAATCCGAGATCGGCGTGGCGTGCTTCTGGCCCTGATCGGCAACACAGAGATCGGCAAAGGTGCCATCCGGCAGCGCATAGGCAACCGACTGTGTGTCGGCTGCAAATGCGGCCGGCATGCGATGACCAAAGCCGATCGACAGGAAGACCATGGCGCAGAAAATGCGCAGGCACATCGTCGCTCTGTTGGCCTTCGGCTTCATCATCGTCCCCGTTCCGATCACTGCTTTAACGCGATGTTCGCCCCAAGCCAAGCGACGAGATGCCGCGCCGGCGAACAAGCGCTCCCCGTTCGCGCCGACGAAAACCCGACGCTCCAGCGACAATTATTTGTTCGAGAGCGACGCAGCCTCTTGCCAAGCTGCCCTGCCGCCGGATAATGCCTGCATGACCTTGTTGGGAGATACCGGTTCAATCCGGAGCCGAAGGAGCAACCGCCCCGGAAACTCTCAGGCAAAAGGACCACAAGGCGTCGACTGCACTCTGGAGAGAGGCCCGTTTCCAAAGCGGGCCGCGCCGAAGGGATAACAATCTCAGGCACAAGGACAGAGGGGGCTCATGAACCGGCACAACCGTGCCCTGACTTGAGCAAGCGCGCGAGCGCGAACCCGGAGGCGACGTCTTGGACGATCAGACCCAACTGAAACGCACCCCCCTTTATGATTTCCATGTGTCGCTTGGCGCCAAGATGGTGCCCTTTGCCGGTTACGACATGCCGGTGCAATATCCGGCCGGCGTGCTGAAGGAACACCTGCACACCCGCGCCGCCGCCGGTCTCTTCGACGTTTCGCATATGGGACAGGTTGAGCTCGTCGCCCCCTCCGGTACTTACGAGGACGCGGCCAAGGCACTGGAAACGCTCGTTCCCGTCGATATCATCGGCTTGAAGGACGGACGCCAGCGCTACGGCTTCTTCACGGATGACAACGGCGGCATCCTCGACGACCTGATGATTTCGCGCCTCGACGAACGCCTGCTGGTGGTGGTCAATGCCGGCTGCAAGGATGCCGACATCGCGCATCTCAGGGCAAAGCTGCCTGATGGCGTTCAGGTTCTCGTGCATGACGACCGGGCGCTTCTCGCCCTCCAGGGACCGAAGGCGGAAGCCGTACTTGCGGCGCTCAATTCCGACGTCGTAACCATGAAATTCATGGATGTGCGTGAACTGTCTCTGAGCGACATCCCTGCCCTTGTCTCGCGCACCGGCTATTCCGGCGAAGACGGTTTCGAGATCTCGGTGCCGGCTGACCGCGCCACCGATCTCGCCAAGGCTTTGCTCGACCAGCCGGACTGTCAGGCAATCGGTCTCGGCGCGCGTGATTCGCTCCGCCTCGAAGCCGGGCTCTGCCTCTATGGCAACGACATCGACACGACGACCTCGCCGGTCGAGGCCTCGATCGAATGGGGCATCCAGAAGGTCCGCCGCACAGGCGGCGCCCGCGAAGGCGGCTTTCCAGGGGCAGCCCGCATCCTCGCCGAACTCAACGATGGCGTCTCCCGCCGCCGCGTCGGGTTGCGGCCCGAGGGCAAGGCGCCGGTGCGCCCGCCGGCAAAGCTGTTTGCCGATGCCGAGGGCAAGACCGAGATCGGTCATGTGTCGTCCGGTGGCTTTGGCCCAAGCGCAGAGAGCCCGGTCGCCATGGGCTATGTGCCCACCGTCATGGCCGAACCCGGCAACCAGGTTTTTGCTGATGTGCGTGGCAAGTATCTGCCCCTCACCGTCACCGCGCTGCCCTTTGTGACGCCAACATACAAACGCTGACATGACCTTGATTGCCCCTCATCCGGCTGCCGCCACCTTCTCCCCGTGAACGGGGAGAAGGTCCCGGCAGGGGGATGAGGGGCACCACCAACGAACAAGCACACGAGAGGAACAAACCATGCTGAAATTCACCCCCGAACACGAATGGCTGAAGATCGAAGGCGATATCGCGACCGTCGGCATAACCACCCATGCCGCCGGCCAGCTCGGCGATCTCGTCTTCGTCGAACTGCCGGAGGAAGGCTCAAGCTTCAAGAAGGATGCGGGTGCAGCGACCGTCGAAAGCGTCAAGGCAGCCTCCGACGTCTACTGCCCGCTCGATGGCGAAATCGTCGAGATCAACCAGGCGATCGTCGATGATCCCTCGCTGGTCAATTCCGATCCGGAAGGTTCCGCCTGGTTCTTCAAGCTCAAGCTCGCCAATCCCGCTGACGCCGACGCCCTGCTCGACGAAGCCGCCTATAAGGAGCTGATTGCGTAATGACAACGGAATTCCAGTTCACGGATTACGATCCCTACGACTTCGCCAATCGGCGCCATATCGGCCCCTCGCCGTCCGAAATGACAGATATGCTGAAGGTAATCGGCTATCACTCGCTCGACGAGATGATCGATGCCACCGTACCCGGCTCGATCCGCCAGAAGGCGCCGCTCACCTGGGGTGCGGCGATGACCGAGCGCGAGGCGCTCGACAAGCTGCGCGAGACGGCGAACAAGAACAAGGTCCTGACCTCGCTCCTCGGTCAGGGCTACTATGGCACCATCACGCCGCCGGTGATCCAGCGCAACATCCTGGAAAACCCTGCCTGGTACACGGCCTACACGCCCTACCAGCCGGAAATCAGCCAGGGGCGCCTTGAGGCACTGCTCAACTACCAGACCATGGTGACGGATCTCACCGGCCTCGACGTCGCGAATGCGTCGCTGCTGGACGAGGCAACCGCTGCCGCCGAAGCCATGGCGCTCTGCCAGCGCAGCGCCAAGACAAAGGCGACCGGCTTCTTCGTCGACAAGAACTGCCACCCGCAGACCATCGCCGTCATCCAGACGCGCGCCGAGCCGCTCGGCTGGACCGTCACCGTCGGCGATCCCTTCACCGACCTCGACCCGACCGAAGTCTTCGGCGCGATCTTCCAGTATCCCGGCACGCATGGGCATATCAGTGACTTCTCCGGCCTGATCGCCCGTCTGCACCAGACCGGCGCGCTTGCCGCCGTCGCAGCCGACATTCTCGCCCTGCTTCTCCTGAAATCACCAGGTGAAATGGGTGCCGATATCGCGATCGGCTCCACCCAACGCTTCGGCGTGCCCATGGGTTATGGCGGCCCGCATGCCGCCTATATGGCGGTCAAGGATGCGATCAAGCGCTCCATGCCCGGCCGTCTCGTCGGCGTCTCCGTCGATGCGCGCGGCAATCGCGCCTATCGCCTGTCGCTCCAGACCCGCGAACAGCATATCCGCCGCGAAAAGGCGACGTCGAACATCTGCACCGCACAGGTGCTGCTCGCCGTCATGGCCTCGATGTATGCCGTCTTCCATGGTCCGAAGGGCCTGAAGGCGATTGCCCAGCAGGTGCATCAGAAGACGGTCATCCTGGCCAAGGGCCTGGAAAAGCTCGGCTACAAGGTTGAGCCTGAAAGCTTCTTCGACACGATCACTGTCGAGGTTGGCCATATGCAGGGGCTGGTGATGCGGGCAGCCGTCGCCGAAGGTGTGAACCTGCGCAAGGTCGGCGAGACCAAGGTCGGCATCGCGCTCGACGAGCGCACCCGCCCCGCCGTGCTAGAAGCCGTCTGGCGCGCTTTTGGCGGCAATTTCAAGGTTGCCGATTTCGAGGCCGACTATCGCCTGCCCAAGGATCTGCTGCGTACCAGCGATTACCTGACGCATCCGATCTTCCACATGAACCGTGCGGAAAGCGAGATGACCCGCTACATCCGCCGGCTCTCCGACCGCGACCTCGCGCTCGACCGGGCGATGATCCCGCTCGGCTCCTGCACGATGAAGCTGAACGCCACGGCCGAAATGCTGCCGATCACCTGGCCGGAATTCTCAGATATCCACCCCTTCGTTCCGGCCGACCAAGCGCTGGGCTACAAGGAAATGATCGACGACCTCTCGGAAAAGCTCTGCGCGGTCACCGGTTATGATGCGATCTCGATGCAGCCGAATTCGGGTGCGCAAGGGGAATATGCCGGGTTGCTGACGATCCGTGCCTATCACCTGTCGCGGGGCGATACGCATCGCACCGTCTGCCTGATCCCGACGTCTGCGCATGGCACCAATCCGGCCTCCGCCCAGATGGTCGGCATGACGGTCGTGCCGGTGAAATCGAAGGACAATGGCGACGTCGATCTCGACGACTTCCGCGCCAAGGCGGAAGAGCATGCAGCAAACCTCTCCTGCTGCATGATCACCTATCCCTCGACGCATGGCGTGTTCGAGGAGACGGTGCGCGAGATCTGCGAGATCACCCATCAGCATGGTGGCCAGGTCTATCTCGACGGTGCCAACATGAACGCCATGGTCGGTGTCTCCCGTCCCGGTGACATCGGCTCTGACGTGTCCCACCTCAACCTGCACAAGACCTTCTGCATCCCGCATGGTGGTGGTGGTCCGGGCATGGGTCCGATCGGCGTCAAGGCGCATCTGGCACCTTTCCTGCCCGGCCATGTCGTCACCGACGGTCGTCCGGGTGCGGTCTCGGCCGGTCCTTATGGCTCGCCGTCGATCCTGCCGATCAGCTGGTCCTACTGCCTGATGATGGGTGGCGAAGGTCTGACGCAGGCGACGAAGGTGGCGATCCTCAACGCCAACTACATCGCGGCACGGCTGAAGGGCGCCTATGACGTGCTTTACACGTCTGCCTCGGGTCGTGTGGCGCATGAATGCATCATCGACACCCGTCCGCTGCAGGCGTCAGCCGGCGTCACCGTCGATGATGTCGCCAAGCGCCTGATCGACTGCGGCTTCCATGCACCGACCATGAGCTGGCCGGTGGCTGGCACGCTGATGATCGAGCCGACGGAATCGGAGACCAAGGCTGAGATCGACCGCTTCTGCGAAGCGATGCTGGCGATCCGCGAGGAAGCCCGCGCCATCGAGGAAGGCCGCATGGACAAGGCCAACAATCCGCTGAAGAACGCGCCGCATACGGTGGAAGACCTGGTCGGTGAGTGGACCCGTCCCTATAGCCGCGAACAGGCCTGCTACCCGCCGGGTGCCTTCCGGGTGGACAAGTACTGGTCCTCGGTCAACCGCGTCGACAATGTCTATGGCGACCGCAACCTGGTCTGCACCTGCCCGCCGATGGAAGCATACGCGGAGGCTGCTGAATAAGCGGTCACGCTTTCTGCCAGCTGGAACGCCGTCCGAGAGGACGGCGTTTCTGTTTTCAACCGACCACCCAATCCGTTTCAATTTGGCACAGGCGTGCAGGCACCTTCAGGACTCCGTCCACCCTCGCTCTTCACCTCGCGCTAATCTTCGACCGCTATTGTCTGGTCTCCAGCGTTTGGGAGACGATCATGAGCATTGCGGCCATCACGGGCATTGCGCTTTCCGGTATGCAGGCGCAGCAGACACGCGTGGCCGCGACCGCCAGCAACATCGCGAACGCGATGACGCCTTCCTATGATCGACGGGAAACCACATTCACCAGCGCTCCATCCGGCGGCGTATCGGCCACGGTCCGCCCGTCCGGCGACGCAGGGCTCGGTGACGGTTCGAATGTGGACCTTGCTGCCGAGATGCTCTCCCTTATCCAAGGTGAAATCGGCTTCAAGGCGAACGCCGCAGCCTGGGAAACCGGTGCCGAACTGTGGGACGTGCTCAAGACGATCGTCAAGGATTGATTCGCAGCTGGCATCCCGCCTGCGACCCTGATGCCACATGCCCCCTGTGACTGGCGACCTCCAACGGGTCACACCGGGCGCCGCAAAACACCGATTTTCGATATAAAATCGCCTTGTATCCGACGGATTATCGGCGCGCGCGCGAAATCATCGCATTCTTCGGTTGCATCGCCTCGAAGGCTCTGGCTACATGTTTCGGTTGCAAGCGGTTGCATCCGGGGGTCTCATGCACAACGAAGCACTCAATCAGTTGCGGATCAAGGTCTCGTCCATGGCCATGGACCAGTCTTCCTGTTTGAAGGCCACGGTGGACGAACTCATCGACAAGGCCATCTATGGCATCAACGGCAACGACTATGTCGAAGACTGTCTGATCCAGATCGATGAAGCGGTGGCACGGCTAAATAGCGAGCCGGAGAATGCGCAGCAGATCAGAGAGTATCTGCTGGGCGCCATCGAGGCTCTCCGCGACGAGCTTCGGCTATGCGATATTGAAACACACGATCAACCGAAAGCCGTCGGCTTCTGACAATCGATGCTAGCGATTGCTGGCCCGCCGCGTGGGTTCCGCCCCCTGGGCGGCGGCGGCAAGCGAGACCATCTGCAGCAAGTGATCGAGAAACAGTGTTTCGTCGCTCAACGGCGCCTTCTGCGACACCCCCTTGATGATCTCCCGCAGGCTACTGACCTGCTCCTGCACGATCGAGCGCACATAGATATCGGAGGATGGGAATTGGCCATCCGTCATGTCATTCTCCTGCAATTCTGGCATAATTGACTGAGCCATGCAGCTCATCGGCAAAGGGAAGCCGGACCAATGGTGCCGGTCCAAACGGATTGCACGGTGCCCGTTCGAGATCGAGCACGCTACCGTTGATGCCGTAAAGCTCATGATGTCTGAGAAGGCCCGCCCGCGAGGGCCTGGCTGTGATGGGCACGATGAGGGAACCGTCCAGCACGCTCGGCGCCGCCAGTGGCATCACCTCCCAGCCTGTGCTGACGAGAAGGTTCACCAGCTTCGGATGGGTCTCGACAACAAGCGTCTCGATCCCGGCTACGAGGCAGTATTCCATCACACCCGTCATCAGGATGTTGGAGATCGGAACAGAGGAAATCCTGCGTTCCGACACCTCAGAAATGCAGCGGGTCCATTCGAAAATTCTTGCGCCACGCGGCCAGTCGGCCCCATCCATGAGATGCGGATAGACATCCGACAAGAGATGCGGACGCGTGGTCGGCAGGAGGCGGCTATAGCCGACGACGGCTCCGTCGACGATCAAAGGCAGATGTATCGCCTCGTCACCATCGAACTGATCGATCTCGCGATCGTCGCTACGTCGGCACGCCTCCCATCCGAGTCTTTCGACAAACTGGTGATGACGGAAGCGCCACACCTGTTCCATGATCAACGCATGGTCGTGCGCATCCGCGCCCAGGATTGTCGCCAGCATGTCTACCCCCAAAAAACCTTAGGCGACAGTGCGACATGCGCGCGAATTTCAATATAGGCCGTTCAGCCTATTTATCTGATTATTCCTAGCCTAATCGATTCGGCAATCAGTTGTGCACGGTTCACGGAGTTCAATTTGCGGCTGGCGGAGGCAATCTCGTGTTGGACAGTTTTCTCAGAAATTCCAAGAATTTGGCCGATCTCCCAATTGGTCTTGCCGGCAGAACACCAGAGGATCACCTCTCGTTCGCGCGGACTGACCTTGACGGCAGCAGCAGCCCTCCTGTCGGTTGCCTCGGCCAAAAATGTGCGCAACCGATTGTGCGCATAGATTGAAATGATGTGAAGCGCCCCGCGCTGCTCGTCCGACAGGTCAACCTTGCGGGCACCGAAGGTGACGATTGCCTGGAAGCCACCGACGGAATGCAACGGAACGCTGTAGCCGTCCATCATGCCGAATTCGGTTGCCTCGTTCATGACCCGCTTCGCCGCTCGGCTCAAAGGCTTGCCGGACAGAGCCTCCGACCAGACAAAGGCCTCGTCCGACATCTTCGTGCGGTGTATCACCGGGTCGACATGGACGTAGTTTTCGCGCACATAGCGCTCGAACCAGCCCTCGGGCCAGGCGTTCAGCATGAAATAGGGGTCTATGCGCTCGTTCGGCAAGGGAATGCCGGAAATGGCGTAACAGTCCATGCCGAAGACCATGGCGGCCTTGCCCAAACTCGCGAGAACCTCTTCATTGTCTCGCGCATGCGACGACTCGGTGATGAAATCGAACATCGCATTGGCCGTGGCTCGCCTATCTGACATTGTCACCCCCGAGACAAACACCCGCCTTCGCGGTTCTCATGTCTAACACAGGCGACACCCGTCCGGCGGAGTAAACATTAGATTTCCAAGGGATTTGTTAGCTTTCCCGCCGCCGCCACAGAGGCGGACATCCCTGGCGCAGCCTCTGCGCGTCAACCACGCAGGAATGCGAGCAAGGCGAGCAGAAGTGCGCCAAGCCCGAAGGCAATCAGGATGCCTGCCGAAACCAACCCGACGAAAGCCGTGAAACGCGCCGGCAGTCTGTCGCGCATCAGGGCGACGACACCGCTCAGAAAGAACCACCAGCCCAGCGAGCCGAGGAAGACGCCCGCCACGAGGAGAGCGGCACTGGCACCACTTTGCCCTGCAGCCAGTCCCAACCCCGCAAAGATCGCCGCGAACGAGAGGATCGTCGCCGGGTTGGCAATCGTCAGAAGGAAAGTTGCAACCGTCGTGGCGATCAGACCGCGGGCCGCGACCGAGGCCGCAGAAGCGGGCGGGCGTGGCTTCAGCCCGTTGATACCGAGATAGATCAGAAAGAGGCCGCCCAACAGTTGCAGAGGCAGCTCAATCCATCCGAGGAGGGATCCGACAGCCGTGAAGCCTGCGGCCGCAAACATGGCATAGACGCCATCGGCCAGTGCCGTGCCGAGACCACCAGCCACGCCGGCCCAAAAACCGCGCTCCAGCGTCCGGTTGATGCAAAGGGCGCCGATCGGCCCGAGCGGCGCGGCAATGGCAACGCCGAGCACCAATCCCTTGCCGAAGAGCAGCGCGTCCACGTCACTCTCCGCCGATGACGTAGCTTCGCTCGCTGGCCGTCGATAGGGCGATCATCGTTTCACTGCGTGCGATCAGGCGTTCGCCCTTGAGATCTGCCAGAAACGTCTCGATGCCGGTGAGGTCGGCGGTGCGGATCTTGAGCATGTAAGACCAGCCTCCCGTTACGTGATGACACTCCAGCACGGAAGGGTGAGCCTCAGCATAGGCTCGAAATGCCGCCTGCTCCGTATCCTGTGGCAAGGTCACCAGCATGAAGGCGGTGATCGGCAGGCCAATCGCCACCGGATCGACTTCCAGAGTGAAACGGCGAATGGCGCCGGCGGCGACAAGCCGCCGGATGCGTTCATTGACGGCAGAGGGAGAAAGCCCTACGACATCCCCGATGCTGGCGAGCGACCGGCGGGCGTCTTCCGCCAGCAGATCGATGATTTTGCGGTCACTGGTATCCATAACTGCAGTTTATGGACCTGGCGGCGGTTTTCGCAAGATATTTTTTTGAATCTCAGCAAAAAACACACGAACCATCTCCTTGATGGTTCGCAGACGTCATTCGAAGATGATGTTTTCACGTGGAGGGCGGCTGAGCCCTTCAGGCAGGGGTCACCTGGCGCTGCCGCGCGAGTTCGGTCAAATCCGCAGCCTTCAGTTCCACCGATTCGCCACAGCCGCAGGCCGAGGTCTGGTTCGGGTTGTGGAAGGTGAAACCGGAGCGAAGCGTCGTCGTTTCGAAGCCCATCTCGGTGCCGAGCAGGTAGAGGACTGCTGCCGGATCTATCCAGACGGTCGCGCCGTCCTTCTCGATGCGGTCATCCTTGGGATTGGGCTCCGTCACCAGATCGATGGTGTATTCCATCCCGGCGCAGCCGCCCTTCTTGATCCCGACCCGGACGCCCTTGGCATCTGGAGCCGAGTTTCCCACGATCGCCTTGACGCGTGCGGCAGCCGCATCGCTCAGCGTCATCACTTGAAAGCCCATCGGCACAGTCTCCACGACAACCGGGTTCAAGGTCCGGCGTTTCTGAACTGCAATGTAAGGGACACGCCTCACACGTTCAATAGCTTAGGCACTGCCGGCGGTGCCCGAAATCGAACGGTTCCAATCGCGTCAACTGACGATGATCAATCCATGGGCAATGCCGGAACATTCTAAAACTTGCCTTTTATCAGGAGGTTGGGTGGTCAACAGCGGCCGAGCCTCCCTTGATCGCGATCAAAAATGACGCAACGCACCGTGGTTGCCGATTTAAACACGGGCAAAAGGTGCGGATTCCCGACGAAATTTTGACCATTCGGTAAATTATTTTCCACCCCTAACCATATCACTATGTTTTTATTTATTTTTTTAGACTGGCACACTGCTTGCTTCATTCTCTGCGAAACGAAACGGTGCTAAGCGCGCCTCCAGAAGCGGAGAACAAATATGGAAATCGGCGTCTTCATTCCGATCGGCAACAATGGCTGGCTCTTGTCGGAGAATGCCCCCCAGTACAAGCCGAGCTTCGAACTGAACAAGGCGATCACGCTGAAGGCCGAAGAATACGGCTTCGATTTCGCGCTTTCGATGATCAAGCTGCGCGGATTCGGCGGCAAGACGGAATTCTGGGACTATAACCTGGAAAGCTTCACGCTGATGGCGGGCCTTGCCGCCGTCACCTCGAAGATCAAGCTCTTCGGCACCGCTGCCACCCTCATCATGCCGCCGGCCATCATTGCGCGCATGGCCACCACGATCGATTCCATCTCCGGCGGCCGTTTTGGCGTCAACCTGATTACCGGCTGGCAGCGCCCGGAATACAGCCAGATGGGCCTGTGGCCCGGCGACGACTATTTCTCCGACCGCTACGAATATCTGACCGAATACACGACGGTCCTGAAAGACCTGCTCACGACAGGCCAGTCCGACCTCAAGGGCAAGCATTTCCAGATGGATGATTGCCGGATGAAACCGATCCCGGAAGGCGAGGTAAAGCTGATCTGCGCCGGCTCGTCGAATGCCGGCATGGATTTCTCGGCCAAGTTCGCCGATTACAGCTTCTGCTTCGGCGTCGGCGTCAATACGCCCAAGGCTTTTGCCCCGACCAACGAACGCCTGCTCGCCGCGACCGCAAAGACAGGTCGCGAGGTGCGTTCCTTCGTGCTCACCATGGTGATCGCCGAAGAGACGGCGGAAGAAGCCTTTGCCAAATGGGAGCACTACAAGGCGGGTGCCGACGAGGAAGCGATCAAGTGGCTCGGCCTGCAAAGTGCCGTCGACACGAAATCCGGTTCCGATACCAATGTCCGCCACATGGCGAACCCGGTTTCCGCCGTCAACATCAACATGGGCACGCTGATCGGCTCCTATGCGGAGGTCGCCGCCATGCTCGACGAGATGAGCGAAGTCCCCGGCACCGGCGGCGTGATGCTGACCTTCGACGACTTCCTCGAAGGCATTGAGAAGTTCGGCAAATACGTGCAGCCGCTGATGAAGAGCCGCGCCCACGTCACCCAGATGCTGGAGGCCGCCGAATGAGCGAGGCCGTTGTTGCGGGCTATCAGCCGCGCCCGGAATTGACCAAGAGCGTCACGCTTCCGGCACGCCCCGAGCCGATCACGCTGAAGCCGTCGGAAACGGCGGTCGTCGTCGTCGACATGCAGAACGCCTATTCGACCGAAGGCGGTTATGTCGATCTCGCCGGCTTTGACATTTCAGGCGCCAAGGGCACGATCTCCAACATCAAGAAGACGCTGGATGCGGCGCGCGAAGCGGGCGTTCTGGTCGTCTATTTCCAGAACGGCTGGGATCCTGACTATGTCGAGGCCGGCGGCCCCGGCTCGCCCAACTGGCACAAGTCGAATGCGCTGAAAACCATGCGCAAACGGCCGGAACTGCAGGGTCAGCTGCTCGCCAAGGGCACCTGGGATTACGCCATCGTCGACGAACTCCAGCCGAAGCCCGGTGACATCCTGGTGCCGAAGAGCCGCTATTCAGGCTTCTTCAACACCAACATGGACAGCGTGCTCAGAGCCCGCGGCATCCGCAACCTCGTCTTCGTCGGCATTGCCACCAATGTCTGCGTCGAAAGCTCGCTGCGCGATGCCTTCCACCTCGAATATTTCGGCGTAATGCTCGAGGACGCGACCCATCACCTCGGCCCCGACTTCATCCAGCAGGCGACTGTCTACAATGTCGAAAAGTTCTTTGGCTGGGTCGCCACCGTCAACGACTTCTGCGGTGCGATCGGACAGGCAGCGCCTGCCGACGCCGCTTGATACCATCACCATTCAATAAACGGAGAGAGTGAGAATGCCCAAAACCATCGTCGTTCCGGAAGGCACCCAGAAGCCGATCGCCCCCTATTCGCCCGGCGCCCTTGCCGATGGCGTGCTCTATGTCTCGGGGACCCTTCCCTTCGACAAGAACAACGACGTCGTGCATGTCGGCGACGCAGCCGCCCAGACGCGCCATGTGCTCGAAACCATCAAGTCCGTGATCGAGACGGCGGGTGGCACGATGGAAGACGTCACCATGAACCACATCTTCGTGACCGACTGGGCCAACTATCAGGCCGTCAACAAGGTCTATGCCGAATACTTTCCGGGCGACAAGCCGGCGCGCTACTGCGTGCAATGCGGGCTGGTGAAGCCGGACGCGCTGGTGGAAATCGCGACCGTCGCGCATATCGGGAAGAAGTGATCAGCGGTTAGGTTGGAGGGCGGGTTACCCCCCTCTGGCCTGCCGGCCATCTCCCCCTCAAGGGGGGAGATCGGCAAGACGCTGATCTCGGCACTCCTCTCAGGACTCGGTGCTCATCGCCTCCCCATCGAGATCTCCAATAATGGCAGGACGCTACCGCTCGTCGATCTCCCCCCTTGAGGGGGAGATGTCCGGCAGGACAGAGGGGGGTACCAACGGCAAAACGCGGAAAGCAAACACGCATGCATTACGACATTCATGGCCTCACCTCCCCCGATGCGCCGACCATCCTGCTCTCGTCCGGCCTTGGCGGCTCGGGCGGCTATTGGGCACCGCAGATCCCTGCCCTGTCACAACGCTTCCGCGTCATCACCTATGACCATCGCGGTTGCGGCAAGACCGGTGGCACGGTGCCGAAAGACGGCGGCATTTCCGCCATGGCCGATGATGTGCTCGAAATCGTGGACACACTGAAGCTCGAGAGATTCCATTTCATGGGCCATGCGCTGGGAGGTCTGATCGGGCTCGATCTGGCGCTCCGCCGGCCGGAGCTGATCGAAAGCCTCGTGCTGATCAATGCCTGGAGCAAGGCCGATCCGCATTCCGGGCGCTGCTTCGACGTGCGCATCGCGCTTCTCGAAAACGCCGGTGTCGAGGCCTTCGTCAAGGCACAGCCGCTCTTCCTCTATCCGGCCATCTACATGGCGGACAATGCGGAGAAGATGGCGGCAGAAGAGGCCCATGCGCTCGCGCATTTCCAGGGTCGCGACAATATCCTGCGCCGGATTGCGGCGCTGCGCGCCCTTGATGTCGACAACCGTCTCGGCGAAATCCAGACGCCGACGCTTGTCATTGCCACCCGCGACGACCTGCTTGTCCCCTATTCCCGTTCCCTGCGCCTCGCCGAAGGGCTGCCGAACGCAAATCTTGTGCTCACCGTCGCCGGCGGACATGCCGTCAACGTCACCTATCCGCAAACATTCAACAGCGCGGTCCTCGACTTCCTGTCGACCCTCGAACACGCCTGAAGGAATTGCCCATGCTGGCCACCAAGACCATCGCACCTGTCGCATCTGCACCGGAAGCCACCTCGCCGGAAAAGAGTGCGACCTATCGCAACGGCATGGCTCGGCTTGCCGCCGCCGTCACCATCGTCACAACCGATGGCCCCGCCGGACGCGCCGGCTTTGCGGCAACCGCCGTCACCAGCGTGTCGGACAATCCGCCGACGCTTTTGGTCTGCCTCAACAAGGGATCGTCCGCCTATCCTGCCGTCAGCACCAACGGGTTTGTCACGGTCAACGCGCTCTCGGCAGAACACGAGCCTGTCAGCCGGCTCTTCGGCGGCAAGACGCCGGTCGATGAACGCTTCGCTGCCGCCACCTGGGAGACGACGGCATCCGGCACGCCGCGCCTCCTTGATGCGCTGGTCTCGTTCGAATGCCGGGTCACGGAAGTGCATGACGGCAGCACCCATGACGTGTTGTTCTGCGAGGTTCTCGACGTCACCACCCGCGAGGGCGGCCAGGCGCTCGTCTATTTCGACCGGGCCTATCGTACCGTCTAAACATCTGTACCGAAACGCAAAACGGCCCGCGAATGGCGGGCCGTTTCGTTGGTTGCCTAATTCTCTCAATACCAGCCGACAGCGACCTGCGCCTCTTCGGACATGCGGTCCGGCGTCCACGGCGGGTCAAAGCTCATTTCAACTTCGACGCCCGACACACCTTCGACCGAACCGACGGCATTTTCGACCCAGCCCGGCATTTCGCCGGCAACCGGGCAACCTGGTGCCGTCAGGGTCATGACGATCTTCACCGTGCGGTCGTCTTCGATGTCGATCTTGTAGATCAGGCCGAGTTCGAAGATGTCGGAAGGAATCTCCGGATCATAGACCGTCTTCAGCGCGGCGATGATATCGTCCGACAGGCGGGCGACTTCGTCCGCCGGGATCGCGGTGTGGATGATGCCGTCGCGGACATCGGGCTTGGTTTCGGTGTCACTCATCGTGTTCATTCCTCAGGCGAAGAAGCTGCGGGCGTAATCCAGCGCGTCCGCCAGCGCATCGACTTCTTCCCTTGTGTTATAGAGACCGAACGACGCCCGGCAAGTGGAAGTCACGCCGAAACGGGCGAGCAGCGGCTGGGCGCAATGGGTTCCGGCGCGAACGGCAACGCCGCGACGGTCGATCATGGTGGAGACATCATGGGCGTGGATGCCGGCGAGTTCAAAGGAGAAGATCGCTCCCTTGCCCGGTGCATTGCCGATGATCCGAAGCGAATTGATCGCCGAGAGGCGCTCATGCGCATAGGCGCGCAGGCTCTCCTCATGGGCGGCAATGTTCTGACGGCCAAGGCTCTCCATATAGTCCAGCGCATAGCCCAGCCCGATCGCCTGGACGATCGGCGGCGTGCCGGCCTCGAAGCGATGCGGCGGCTCGTTATAGGTCACGCGATCTTCGGCCACCTCGATGATCATCTCACCGCCGCCCATGAAGGGGTCCATGTCGCGCAGGCGGTCCATCTTGCCCCAGAGCACGCCGATGCCCGAGGGACCATAGAGCTTGTGGCCGGTCACGGCATACCAGTCGCAACCGAGATCCTGAACGTCGACGGGCATGTGGACGGCGCCTTGGCTGCCATCGACCATGACCGCAATGCCACGCTCATGCGCGATGCGGCAGATCTCCTTGATCGGCACAACGGTGCCGAGCGCGTTGGACATATGGGTGATGGCGATCAGCTTGGTGCGCTCGGTCAGGCAGCCGACAAAGGCCTCCATGTCGAAGGCGCCTTCATCGGTGACCGGTGCCCAGACGAGCTTGGCGCCCTTGCGCTCCCGCAGAAAATGCCAGGGCACGATGTTGGAGTGGTGCTCCATGATCGAGAGCACGATCTCGTCGCCCTCGCCGATATGCTTCATGCCCCAGCCATAGGCGACCGTGTTGATCGCCTCGGTCGAGGACTTGGTGAAGATCACCTCGTCAATCGAGGGGGCATTGAGAAAACGGCGTACCTTTTCGCGCGCCGCTTCATAGGCGTCCGTCGCGGCATTGGACAGGAAATGCAAGCCACGATGCACATTCGCATATTCGTTAGAGTATGCGTGGCTGATCGCGTCAATAACCTGCTTCGGCTTCTGGGCCGAGGCGGCATTGTCGAGATAGACCAGCGGTTTGCCATAGACCTCGCGCGACAGGATCGGGAAATCCCGTCTGACGGCGTCAACGTCGTAACCTGCCCGTGCCCCGATCGTGTCAGCCATGATGCTCCAGCCAGTCGGTGATGATCTCTTCCAGGGCCTCGACGAGCGGCTCGTTTTCAAGCTCCTCGACGATTTCGGCGACGAAGCCGTTGATCAGCAGCGCGCGGGCCTTCTTCTCCGGAATGCCACGCGACATCAGGTAGTAGAGATGGCTCTTGTGGATGTCGGCAACCGTCGCACCATGGGCGCACTGAACGTCGTCGGCGAAGATTTCGAGCTCCGGCTTGACCGAGAATTCACAATCATCCGACATCAGCAGCGTATTGCAGGCCATGCGCGCATCGGTCTTCTGGGCGTCCGGGGCAACCCGGATCATGCCCTGGAAGACGCCCTTGGCGCGATCGAAGACGACGTTGCGGATCACTTCCGTCGAGGTGGTGTTAGGCACGTCATGACCGAGCGTCATGGTGACGTCGGTATGGGTGTCACCGCCGAGCAGGTTGACGGCGCGGAGCGTAAAGTCGGAGCCTTCGCCAGCCGTCTTCACATGCACTTCCTGACGGACCAGCTTGCCACCGGCATTGACCACGAAGAGGCGGAACTTGGCGTCCGTGCCGAGCTCGGCGCGGATCTGCCCAAGATGGGTATCGGCATCGCCTTCACCCTGGAGGATGATCCAGGTGATCTCTGCACCTTCACCAAGCTTCAGGTCGGCGACGACGGAGGCAAGCGCTGCCGAACCGCTCTGGCCGACATGGCGCTCGATGACGGTCGCCTTCGAACCCTTGCCGAAGGTTGCCGGGAAGCGCAAGTGAAGCTGGCCGGCGGCATGCACCGACTGCAGCTCGATCGGCGCTTCGATTTCGGCGTCTGCGGCGACGTCCAGCGTGAAGCCGTCCCGCACGAAAGCGCCGTTCAGGCGGCCGATCGTGTCGTCACCGTTGAAGGCGGTCAGGCCTTCGGCTGCGTCACCTTTCGTCAGCGCATCGCGATAGAGCGAAACGGCAAGGCCTTCCGGCAGCGATGCCGGTACCTCAGCCACGCCCTGCAGCACGTTGAGCACGGTTGAGCTAGACACCAGCGGATTGACCGCCTTGGCCACAGCCTGGGGCTCTTCGGCAGGAAGGGCACGCAGCAGTGCCTTCAGGTCGGTGTAGTGGAAGGTTTCGACGCGGCGCGTCGGCAGGCCCTGGCGCTTCAGCGCGTCGAACAGGCCGTCACGCTTCAAAAGCACGGCGCCATCGCCCGGAAGGCTGCCGATCTGGTTGGTATAGGCGTCGATGAGCTGGGTCTCGGCTGCGGTGAGCCGGTTGGCCGCTTGCAATGTCATCGTTGCAACTCCTTTAAAACTTGAAACGCTTAGGCTGCCTGACCGGTGATATCGGCATAACCGTTGGCTTCGAGTTCAAGCGCCAGGCTCTTGTCGCCCGACTTGATGATCTGGCCCTTGTAGAGGACGTGCACGCTATCCGGCACGATGTAGTCGAGCAGGCGCTGGTAGTGGGTGATCACGACGGTTGCACGATCCGGACGCTTCAGCGCGTTCACGCCGTCGGCAACGATCTTCAGCGCATCGATGTCGAGGCCGGAATCGGTTTCGTCGAGAATGCAGAGCTTCGGCTCAAGCAGCGCCATCTGCAGGATCTCGGCGCGCTTCTTTTCGCCGCCGGAGAAGCCGACATTGAGCGGACGCTTCAGCATATCAGGGTTGATCTTCAGTTCAGCCGAGGCTTCCTTGACGCGGCGGATAAAGTCCGGCGTCGTCAGTTCGGCTTCGCCACGCGCCTTGCGCTGCGAGTTCATCGCGACCTTGAGGAACTGCATGGTGGCCACGCCCGGAATTTCGACCGGGTACTGGAAGGCGAGGAAGATGCCCTTTGCCGCGCGCTCGGCCGGGTCGAGTTCGAGAATGCTCTCGCCGTTATAGAGGATATCGCCTTCGGTGACTTCATAGTCTTCGCGGCCCGACAGGATGTAGGACAGCGTCGACTTGCCGGAGCCGTTCGGGCCCATGATGGCGGCGACTTCGCCGGCCTTCACGGTCAGATTCAGGCCCTTGATGATTTCGGTGCCGTCTTCGGCGATGCGGGCATGGAGATTGCGAATTTCAAGCATGTCTGTGTTCCTGTCCATCGGGCGGTTCAAGGGCCGCCTGTCGTTTCCTGTTGCGCCGCGCGGGCGCCTTCTCATTCCGTCATCCTCGGGCTTGCCCCGAGGATATATGGGCCACCAGCCTTGCGACAGCGCGCACTGGCCTCGTCAGCCCTCGTTCAACTCAAGCCGTTTTTCGATCCGGTCGATACGCAGCTTCAATTCCGCGATCTCGCCGTCCTGCCTCGTCTCGTCGGTCATGAACCCGGCCATGTACTGCTTCACGGCCCGCATCTCTGCACGCATACCGACCATTTCTTCCTTCAAAGAAGAGAGATCGGTGCGCATGATGCGCAGGTGCTCCAGGATGAGATTCTCGACCTTGTCGTTCATCACCCCACGCTACCCTCAAGCGATATGTTGATCAGCTTCTGCGCTTCAACCGCAAATTCCATCGGCAGCTGCTGGATGACGTCGCGGACGAAGCCGTTGACGATCAGGGCGATCGCCTCTTCTTCCGGGATGCCGCGCTGCATGGCATAGAACTTCTGGTCCTCGGAGATCTTCGAGGTCGTCGCCTCGTGCTCTACCTTGGCCGTCGAGTTCTTCACCTCGATGTAAGGCACCGTATGCGCGCCGCAGGTGTCACCGATCAGGAGCGAATCGCAATTGGTGAAGTTGCGGGCGTTTTCCGCCTTGCGATGCATCGAGACCTGACCGCGATAGGTGTTCTGCGACACGCCGGCCGAGATGCCCTTGGAGATGATGCGGCTCTTGGTGTTCTTGCCGAGATGGATCATCTTGGTGCCGCTATCGACCTGCTGGTGGCCGTTCGACACGGCGATCGAGTAGAACTCGCCCTGGCTGTCATCGCCGCGCAGGATGCAGGACGGATATTTCCAGGTGATCGCCGAGCCGGTCTCGACCTGCGTCCAGGAGATCTTGGAACGGTCGCCGCGGCAATCGCCACGCTTGGTGACGAAGTTGTAGATGCCGCCCTTGCCGTCCTTGTCGCCGGGATACCAGTTCTGGACGGTCGAATACTTGATTTCGGCGTCGTCCATGGCAACGAGTTCGACCACGGCTGCATGCAGCTGGTTTTCGTCGCGCTGGGGTGCCGTGCAACCTTCGAGATAGGAGACGTAGGCGCCTTCCTCGGCGATGATCAGCGTGCGCTCGAACTGGCCGGTGTTCTTCTCGTTGATGCGGAAATAGGTCGACAGCTCCATCGGGCAGCGAACGCCCTTCGGAATGTAGACGAAGGAACCGTCGGTGAAGACCGCGCAGTTCAGCGTCGCATAATAATTGTCGGTGACGGGCACGACCGAGCCGAGATACTTCTTCACCAGGTCAGGATATTCGCGGATCGCTTCCGAGATCGACATGAAGATCACGCCGGCCTTCATAAGCTCTTCCTTGAAGGTCGTGACGACCGAAACCGAATCGAAGACGGCGTCAACGGCGATCTTCGAAGTCTGGACGCCGGCCAGCATTTCCTGCTCTTTCAGCGGGATGCCGAGCTTCTCATAGACCTTCAGGAGTTCGGGATCGACTTCGTCTAGCGACTTCGGGCCGGCAGCCGTCTTTGGCGCCGCATAATAGTAGATGTCGTTGAAGTCGATCTTCGGATAGTCGACGCGTGCCCAGGTGGGCTCGACCATCGTCAGCCAGCGACGATAGGCGTCGAGGCGCCATTCAAGCATCCATTCGGGCTCGTTCTTCTTGGCCGAAATGAAGCGGACGATGTCTTCCGACAGGCCCTTCGGGGCCTTGTCGACTTCGATGGTAGTTTCAAAACCATACTTGTACTGATCCACATCGATCTGGCGGACCTGATCGATCGTTTCCTGCACAGCAGCCATGGTCGTTCTCCAATCTTGCCGGGCCAAATTCCGGCAGCTTGTTAACGTTGGGCGGTGACCCGCCATACTTAAGGTTCCCGAGCCATCATTTCACCCCTCTTGGCAAGGGAAAAACGATGTTTGGCCCGGTTTTTCGCCGCCTTAGGCGGCCTGCCCCGCCGGTTTGCGGCGGGCAGCAATCTTCACAAAGGCGTCCAGAAAGCGATCGATGTCGCTCTCCGTCGTATCAGGGCCAATCGACAAGCGAAGCGCCCCGGTCGCGGCATCCTCGCCCATGGCGGTCAGCACATGGCTCGCGCCGACCTTGCCAGACGAGCAGGCGGCTCCGGCCGACAGCGCGATGCCTTCCAGATCGAATGCGATCTGACCGGTTTCCGCCTTCAGCCCCGGCAGATGGAAGAAACTCGTATTGCCGACCCGCGTCTCACTGCGACCGTAGATCACGGTCTCCGGTGCTGCCGAGACGATGCCTGCCTCCGCCCGGTCGCGCAGTGCGGCAATCCCGGCATTCCGGCTCACCAGATCCGCCGACATCCGCTCTGCGGCTGCCCCAAAGCCCGCGATCGCCGCGAGATTCTCGGTACCGGCCCGATGCCCTTTTTCCTGGCCGCCACCGCGCACCAGCGGCTCCGGCATGAAAGTCTCACCCTGCGACACCAGCGCACCCACGCCCTTCGGACCGCCGAGCTTATGGGCCGACAGGATCAGGAAGTCGGCGCCGAGATCTGCGATCGACAGCGGGATGCGGCCAGCAGCCTGCACGGCATCAACCACCAGCAATCCGCCAAACTTCTTTACGATGGTGGAGACCTCGCGGATTGGCTGGATGATCCCCGTTTCATTGTTGACCAGCATCACGGCAACCAGCGGCAGCCCCTCGGACGCGTCATGGCCTGCCAGTGTGCTGGCAAGCGCATCAAGATCGATCAGTCCCGCAGGCGTCACGGCAAGTTCCGTCACGCGCTCTTTGGGGAATCGCCCGCCGGCCCGCACGGCCGGATGCTCGATTGCCGAGACATAGAGGCGTCCAAGGCCGACACGCGACTTGCCCATGCGGTAGACCGGCGACAGAACCTGATTGGCAGCTTCCGTCGCGCTTGCGGTAAAGGTCACATGCGCGGCTTCCGCACCAACAAGCGTTGCGACGGCGCGACGCGCCTTTTCGATTACGGCCCTTGCTGCACGCCCTTCGGCATGCACCGAAGACGGGTTACCGGGCATGGCGAGCGCGTCGAGCATGGCGTCGCGCGCCGCAGCCCTCAGGGGCGCGGTGGCGTTCCAGTCGAGATAGATGCGCTCAATAGCCATCCTCAGTTCGGACTCCCATGCATCATGCGGTGCATTTTCCTTGAAATTTCCGCCGGGCTTGCCTTATGACACCTTCACCCCGGATGCGACGCCATCCAGTTTCGAACGGTTCTAAACTTCGTTCTAGAAAAGCTGACTGACGCCGTCAAGTCAGCTTTCTAATTTGGTGTTGACGAACCGCAAAAATGTCAGGGACCGGAACCTAATGCCCGAAGTGATTTTCAACGGCCCCGCGGGTCGTCTCGAAGGCCGTTATCAACCCTCCAAGGAAAAGAGCGCACCGATCGCGATCATCCTTCATCCGCATCCGCAATTCGGCGGGACGATGAACAACCAGATCGTCTACCAGCTGTTCTACATGTTCCAGAAGCGCGGCTTCACCACGCTTCGCTTCAACTTCCGCGGCATCGGCCGCAGCCAGGGCGAATTCGACCATGGCGCCGGCGAGTTGTCGGATGCAGCATCTGCCCTCGACTGGGTGCAGAGCCTCCATCCGGATTCGAAGAGCTGCTGGGTTGCCGGCTACTCCTTCGGCTCGTGGATCGGCATGCAGCTCCTGATGCGTCGCCCTGAGATCGAAGGCTTCATGTCGATCGCGCCGCAGCCGAACATCTACGACTTCTCCTTCCTCGCCCCCTGTCCGTCATCCGGCCTGATCATCAACGGCGACAGCGACAAGGTGGCTCCCGAGAAGGACGTCATCGGCCTCGTCGACAAGCTGAAGACCCAGAAGGGCATCCTGATCACCCACAAGACGGTGCCAGGCGCCAACCACTTCTTCAACGGCCAGGTGGAAACGCTGATGGCCGAGTGCGAAGACTATCTCGACCGTCGCCTCGAAGGCGAACTGGTTCCGGAACCCGCCGCCAAGCGGATCCGGTAAGATGATCCGGATCGTGGCCGATACAAATGTGCTGGTCAGCGCTTGTATCGGCCAGGGTCCTGCTTCGAAGGTGATCGAGGCTTGCCTGACCGGCAGGCTTGCACCGATGCTGAGTTTGGCGCTTTATCTCGAATACGAAGACGTCGTGAACCGCACGACACACTTTCAGCGTGCGCGTTTCGACCTCCACGACCGCAATGATCTGCTGGATGCATTTTTCTCACGCTGTACACTTGTCGACATTCACTACCGTTGGCGTCCGAATCTCCGTGACGAGGGCGACAATCACCTGATCGAACTGGCGATTGCGGCGAATGCGCGCTATCTTGTGACCAGCAACACCAGGGATTTTTCTGGTGGCGATTTGAGATTTGATCGTGTCGAGGTCATCGAGCCGACACGACTGTTCAGGGAGCTCTCGCTGTGAAATCAATCACTATCACGCTGCCCGAGCCACTGGATGCGCAAATCGAAAGTGTTGCCCAGGAGAATGGCCTGACACTCAACGATTTCTTCGTCGAGGTGACCAAAGACATCATCGAACAGAATGAGGTGCGAAAGCGTTTCACGCAGCGCGCAGAAATCGGCAAAGACAAAGTCGATGCGGTTCTAGCGATGCTTCGACGAGAATAGCTTGCGCAATGTTTTCAACTCGTGATTTTCAATGACCTCACCCATCACATTTGACGCCGTCGGCCTCGCAGGCGGTGGCAACCGATGCTACTGGCAAAGCGGCTTCCTGAAAGCCTACAGCGAACATCAGACGCTCAATCCGCGCTTCTATGTCGCCGTTTCGGCCAGCGCCTATCACGGCGCGATGCATCTTGCCGGTGTCGGCGACCGTGTCAGGGCTTCCGCCTTCGCCTTTGCCGAACAGGGCCATCGCGGTGTTGACTGGCGAGCGCTCCGGCGGCGGGAATCGCCGCTCGTGGCGGGTAAGCTCTTCAGGCAACTGCTCGCAGACGCGTTCGGCGAGCAGGAACTCGCCACGCTCAAGGCGGGGCCGCCGATGTTGATCCAGCTCTCCGGCCTGCCGGACTGGATGCCCGGTGCGCTCGGGGCACTGGGCTCGATCGGCGCCTATCAGATCGAGAAGCTTCTGACCGACGGCACCCATTCAAAGGCTGGTCTGCGGATGAGATTGCGCCCTACCTGGATCTCGACGCATAATTGCGACTATCCCGGCGAACTCGTGGATGCGTTGATGGCGACCTCCTCCGTCCCGCCCTTCATGCCGGTCGGGCGTGTCAGAGGACGTGCCTATCTCGACGGCGGCCTCGTCGACAATCCGCCACTGATGAAGCTCACGGAAGTCGAAGCGAAGGGCTGGCGGACATTGCTTCTGACCACCCGTTTTGGCCGAAAGCCGCCCTCCGCCCCTAATCGCGTGGTGGTGGGCCCGAGCGAAGACCTCCCGGTCGGCAAGTTCTCCGTCGGCGACGCTGCCGGCATCCGCCATGCCTATGAAGTGGGATTGCGGGACGGGCTGGCCTTTGCGAGATCCGCATAATCGGACCGGAGCATCTCAAAGAAGCGGCAGGGCTCCCCTCGGACGGAGCGTATGCCAATTTCCCGGAAGCCTGTCTTTTTGAGGATATGTAACGAGGCCGCGTTGTCGACATGCGCCATGGCCTCCAGCCTTTCCCCGATCTCAGCCTCGAAGAACCACCCCACCAGAGCGCTGGCGATCTCGCTCGCGTAACCCTTACCCCATTCGGACTGGACGATCGAATAGGCAAGTTGATGGACTTGGGCGTCTTCGTACCAACCAATTCCCGCACGCCCGACAAAATCCGAGCCATCAGCGGTCATCAGCTTCAAGGTCGAGATACCGTAGCGCTGAAAACCCGCTCGCCAACCGGCCAGCCGTTGTCGTGCATAGTCCGGTTCCCAAGGTTGGCCATGCCCGACATGTATGCTGGTCTCCGGCGCGCCATGCAAATGGGCGAGTTGCTCTTCGTCACCATCCTGCCACCGCGTCAGCATCAGGCGCTCCGTCCGCAACAACGCCGACGGCTCCAGCACACCGCCGCTGACCGGCTCGCGAACACCTGTCGTTCCGGGAAAGGTCAGCGGAAGCCCCCTCGCCGAGCGCACCGCAAGATAAGCCCAGGCCTCTGCCTCCATGGCGTCGCCGTTGAAGCCGGCCTGCTCGGCAGTGAGCACCGTTGCCCCCTTTTCCCCTGCAAGGGTCACGAGATCGCCCATGATCGAGCGGTTCAGGCGCCCCCCGCCGCAGATCACATAGGTCTTCGGAGAACTGGGCAGATGGCCGGCCGACTTCAGGATAGCGGCTGAGGAGACATAGGCCAACGTGCGCGCGCCATCCGAGAGCTCGGCCTCGTGGCCTTCAGGCGGACGAAAATCGTTGCGGTCCAGCGACCGGCGCTTGCTTGCGGTAAAAAATGGATTGTCCAGATAGCGCTCGGCAAGTCCCATGATGACACCACCTTCAGAGGCGATGCGGCCGCCGTCGTCATAGGGAATGCCGGCATGGGCCTCGACCCATTGATCGATCAGCGTGTTGCCGGGTCCGCTGTCGAAGCCGATGATCGTGCCGTCGCGGTCGAGGAAGGTCAGGTTCGAGATGCCGCCGATATTGACGAAGCAGACGGGCCAGTCCGCAGCTGGAATCTGATGGGCGAGTGCCTGGTGATAGACCGGGACCAGCGGGGCGCCCTGCCCGCCATGCAGCATGTCATTGGCGCGCATGTCGTAGACAACGTCGATGCCGGTTTCGGCTGCCAGCAGCGGCCCGTCGCCCAGCTGCACGGTGAGCGCCTCATCCGGTCGATGCAGCACCGTCTGGCCGTGGAAGCCGATAAGGTCGACATCCTCACGCTTGAGCTTCTCTTGCTGCAAGAAAAGTGCGACCGCTTCTGCATGACGTAGAGTCAGTGCCCTCTCCATACGTGAGAGGTCATCAGGACGTTCGTCGCGGTGCCTGATAGCCTTGGCATCTTCCAGCGCCTGCTTCAGCCTATCGCGGAAGGCCGGCTCGTAGGGGACGGAGAGGAAGGGGCCGCGCTCGACCACCGCCTCGCCATCGGTGCGAACCAGCGCAACATCGATGCCATCCATCGACGTGCCGCTCATCAGGCCGATCGCCGTCTTCATTTCCGCCATATGCCACCCGATTCGAACGCCTGTGTTGCCGGACATTCATGACCGAGACGGGTGCACAATTCAAAAAACAATGCTAAAGCCCGCGCGGATTTTAAAGTGTGCCACCGAAAGACCAGAGAAACCGAAAGCAACAGCGTCATGACGAAGTTCAAGTCCGATTTCCTCCGCATCCTCTCCGAGCGCGGCTTCATTCATCAGATGTCCGATGAAACGGGGCTCGACGACCTGCTCGCCAAGGAAAGCGTGACGGCCTATATCGGCTATGACCCAACGGCATCCAGCCTGCATGTCGGTCATCTGATGCAGATCATGATGCTGCGCTGGTTCCAGCAGACCGGCCACCAGCCGATCTCGCTGATGGGCGGCGGTACCGGCATGGTCGGTGACCCCTCCTTCAAAGAGGAAGCGCGCAAGCTGATGACCATCGAGACGATCGAGGAGAATATCGCCTCGATCAAGCGCTGCTTCTCGCATTATCTCGACTACAACAAGGGTCCGAAGGGCGGCGCCCTGATGATCAACAATGCCGAATGGCTGCGCCCGCTGAACTATCTCGAGTTCCTGCGCGATGTCGGTCGGCATTTCTCGGTCAACCGCATGCTCTCCTTCGACAGCGTCAAGACGCGGCTTGACCGCGAGCAGTCGCTGTCCTTCCTCGAATTCAACTACATGATCCTGCAGGCCTACGACTTCGTCGAGTTGAACCAGCGCTATGGCTGCCGGTTGCAGATGGGCGGCTCCGACCAGTGGGGCAACATCATCAACGGCATCGACCTCGGCCACCGCATGGGCACGCCGCAGCTTTATGCGCTGACGGCACCGCTGCTCACGACCTCTTCCGGTGCCAAGATGGGCAAGTCCGCATCTGGCGCCGTATGGCTCAATGCCGATCTGCTGCCGGTCTATGACTTCTGGCAGTACTGGCGCAATACCGAAGACGCCGATGTGGTGCGGTTCCTCAAGCTCTTCACCATCCTGCCGATGGACGAGATCGCGCGTCTGGCAGCACTTGGTGGATCGGAGATCAACGAAGCCAAGAAGATCCTCGCCACGGAAGTCACGACGCTGCTGCATGGTCGCGACGCCGCTGAACAGGCTGCCGAAACGGCGCGCAAGACCTTCGAGGAAGGGGCGCTCGCCGATACCCTGCCTACGGTCGAAGTCGCGGCGAGCGAATTGGAAGCCGGCATTGGCCTGCTCGGACTGATCGTCAAGGCCGGTCTCGCAGCCTCGAACGGCGAAGCTCGTCGTCATGTCCAGGGTGGAGCCGTCAAGATCAACGATGCTGGCGTCTCCGATGAGCGCATGTCTGTCGGCACTGCAGAGCTCACCGCCGATGGCGTGATCAAGCTTTCGCTGGGAAAAAAGAAGCACATTCTCATCAAGCCGGTCTGATCTGCGATCATCGCCTCCGGACACTATCGAAAAGCCCGCAAATGCGGGCTTTTTTGCTTTCGTCAACAGGCATTAACCCATGGCGCGTTTTTGACCAGTCCACTAGGCTTGCTGCTTATCACGGCAACCCCATGCACAAACGCATAGCAGTCGCATATTATTTGCACTGCACAATCTTGTTTTACGGGCGTATAAGAACGTCAATCGCTGATGCGGAAGAAGCCGCAAGATCAGCCAAGAGATACACCGAGGAAACGACCATGAACCCGATCCGCATTGCCAAGAACTGGATGAGCTACCGCCGCACGATGGCTGAACTGGGCAACCTTTCCAGCCAGACCCTGAGCGATATCGGCATCACCCGCTACGAAATCCGCAACATCGCTTCGCGCTCGTTCCGTTAATTGGATCTTGCAAGAAGCAGCCTGTCGAACGGCACCGCATGGTGCCGTTTTTGATTCCGGCCTCTCGAATGTGATCGACAGCCCTCGTCGGAAGCCCGGCACCCGATGGACCTCGCGCCGCGAGGCGTGATATGGAGCCGCCCATGACAAACAGCTCCTTCTCCCCCATTCACATCATCGGCGGCGGCCTTGCAGGCTCCGAAGCCGCCTGGCAGGTCGCAGAGGCCGGCGTCCCGGTTATCCTGCACGAAATGCGCGGCGTGCGCGGCACGGATGCGCACAAGACCGACGGCCTTGCCGAACTGGTCTGCTCCAACTCCTTCCGCTCTGACGATGCGACATCGAATGCCGTCGGCGTCATCCATGCCGAGATGCGGCTTGCCGGTTCGCTGATCATGGCCTGCGCCGACAAGCACCAGGTGCCTGCCGGTGGCGCGCTCGCCGTCGACCGCGATGGCTTCTCCGATGCGGTCACCGCCGCCATCCACCAGCATCCGCTGATTACTGTCGTGCGCGAGGAAGTGACGGGCCTGCCGCCTGAGGACTGGGATCTCGCCATCATCGCAACGGGTCCCCTCACCTCGCCGGCATTGGCCGAGGCCATCCGCGAGCGGACGGGCAAGGATGCACTGGCCTTCTTCGACGCGATTGCGCCGATCGTGCATACCGACTCGATCAACATGGACATCTGCTGGTATCAGTCGCGCTACGACAAGGTCGGCCCCGGCGGCACGGGCAAGGACTATATCAACTGCCCGCTTGACGAGGCCCAGTACAATGCCTTCGTCAATGCCCTGATCGAGGGCGATGCGGTGGGCTTCAAGGAATGGGAAGGCACGCCCTATTTCGATGGCTGCCTGCCGATCGAGGTCATGGCCGAGCGCGGTCGCGAGACGCTGCGCCACGGGCCGATGAAGCCGATGGGCCTGACCAACGCCCATAACCCGACCGTCAAGGCTTACGCCGTCGTGCAGCTGCGCCAGGACAATGCGCTCGGCACGCTCTACAACATGGTCGGCTTCCAGACGAAGCTGAAATATGGCGCCCAGGCCGAGATCTTCCGGATGATCCCGGGGCTGGAAAACGCGGAATTTGCCCGCCTCGGCGGCCTGCACCGCAACACATATATCCACTCACCGACCCTGCTCGACCAGAGCCTGCAGCTGAAGGCCCGTCCCGGCCTGCGCTTTGCCGGCCAGATCACCGGCTGCGAAGGTTATGTGGAAAGCGCCTCGATCGGCCTGCTTGCCGGCCGCTTTGCGGCTGCCCAGCGCAAGGGCGAGACGATCAGCGTGCCCCCGGCGACCACGGCACTCGGCGCACTGCTCAACCACATCACCGGCGGCCACATCGTCTCCGACGAGGAGCCGGGCAAGCGCTCCTTCCAGCCGATGAACATCAATTTCGGGCTCTTCCCCGAGCTGGAGCCGGGCTCGATCGTCAAGCCTGAGGGCATCAAGCGCTTCCGTGGCAAGGACAAGACGATCATGAAGCGTCAGCTGATTGCGGCGCGTGCGCTCGAACACTGCAAGACCTGGCTTGGCGCCGCCTGAACTGGGCGTCAACCGGTGGTGCTGGACAGCGTATCCGGCTGCCGGTCGGCGTGGCCAACATAGTTGCCGAGCAGCCAGAGCGACACCTCGGCGGCAGTCGTCGGGTTCGAAAAGGTGAATTCGCCATTGTGGAAGGGCGCATCGAGAAATTCGATGGCAAAGCCCTTCCCACCAGGCAGGTCACGGACGCGGACCGTGCCGGGTTCGATCAAATGGCAGGCGAAGTGGTTGCGCATGCTGCGCATGAAGCCTGCCTTGTTGTCATGCAGACGAACGAAGACGGCCTTGCCGTCTGCCGTGGCGTGCAAACTGCGGATTGCTTCCTGGGGAAAGGCTCTGCCGAATTCGAGAATGGCCAAGCCGGCGTCCTGGAAGCCGTCTTCCTCCTCCTGCCGTGCCATCCGCGACGCGAAATAGGCCAATGCGCCAACGAGCGCCAAGACGATACCCCAAGTCACCATGTTCTGCTCTCGCCTCCTTTACACACACTCTAGCGCAAAGGCTGCTAGCAGGCGAGCCTTGCGTGAGCGTGGCGTCCGCCGGGACAAGCCAGTGCGCTCAGAGCCGGCCCGTGAGCAGGAGTCGCATCATCGCCAACTGGCGGCGCCATTGCGATGGGCGAAGATCCGCCGATAGACAGCCGTCTCCTGTCTTTTGGGCCCGCTTGAGCACGGGCTCCGCCAGGGTGACAGGCAGGAAGGCTGCGACAAGAGATTTCGGCAGACGACCCGCCGCACGCGCCTTGCGCAGATGATCGAGCCCAAATCCGGCAAAGGCTTCGATGGCGGCGGATCGCCGCGCATCATCGCCGTTGCCCAGAAAACTCTCTCGATCAAGCCCTGCTGCGGCCAGGATCTCTGTCGGAAGATACAGCTGTCCGCGTGCGCGGTGCGCCGGCAGCAACAGGATGGCACCCGCCACCGATAACGCCACACCTGCATGTCCGACAATCTCGGCGACGTCTTCCGCTGCCTCGGCGTCGAGAACCAGGCAAACGAGCTGGACCAAGGCGGCCGCCGTTTCGCCGGCATACCCCTCGAACATCGCGGTAGTTTCCATGGGATCATCATAGAGGTCGAAAATGCGCGCCTCCGTCATGGCCACGAGCGGCGAAACGGGAAGGCGCCAGGCCTGGATGGCTCGCAGCACTTCGGAAGCCACCGGGTTTGCCGCCGTCTCGCCATGCGCTGCACCTTCAAGCAGGTCGCGCCAATATTGCAGCCGGATCTCGCCCGGCAGGGGTTCTCGCGCGACGTCGCGAACACGGGCCAATTCGGCATTGTAAGCATAGAGAGCGGTGATGGCCGACCGTCGATCGGTCGGGCTCAGCAGGCTCGCAAGGTAGCGATCCCGGTCCATTTCGCGCAAGGCCTGCAGGCAAAGCGCCTCATTGGCCGACAGGGTCTCACTCACAATGCACCTTCCAGTGACTGGTTCACACCGCAATCAAAGCGGCGGCGACCGGGCGCTGCTCGGCCAGCATGATGTTATACGTGCGGATCGCCGCCCCGGTTCCCATCGGATCTGTGGCGATGCCCCTTGCCTTGAGGGCCGCCCTCAGATCCGGATCGACAAGGCGCAGCTGGCGTCCGGTCCCAAGGAGCAGGAATTCGATGCCGGTTTCGGCGAAGACGCGGGCGAGCGAGGCTTGCGTTATCGGCTCCTCTTCCGTCTGCTCCCAGCCATAGACGCCGGAGGGAAGCAAAAGCAGCGAGCCGCGATGCGACATGTCGGCAAAGCGGAAGCCGCCATTGCCGTAGCTGTCGATGCCGGGCCGACCCGGGAAATGGGCATCACGGATTGTGATGCCCTTGTCTCCGAAGCCGAATACCATCGGCTCAGGCCCCGGCCTTGGCCGTCGCCTTCTCACCTTCTGACTCATCGCGCTGGAAATTCTCCGGGCGCAACTTGAAGGCGATCAGCACGGGGCCGGCGATATAGATCGATGAGAAGGTCCCGATCAGAACGCCCGCCAGCATCGCAAAGGTGAAGGATGCGATGACTTCACCCCCGAAAAGATAGAGCGCACCCAGCGCCAGGATCGTACTGCCGGCAGTCAGAACCGTACGCGAGAGCGTCTGGTTGATCGATTCGTCGATCAGCACCTCAAGCGGCATCTTCTTGTAGCGCCTCAAGTTTTCGCGCATTCGGTCATAGACGACGACGGTGTCGTTCAGCGAGTAACCGATGATGGTCAGAATGGCCGCGATACTGGTGAGGTTGAACTCGATCCCCGTCAGCACGAAGAGGCCGAGTGTGAAGATCACGTCATGAAGTGTCGCGATGATCGCTCCCAGCGCGAACTGCCATTCAAAGCGGAACCAGATGTAGATCAGGATGCCGAACAGAGCAGCCGCGACGCCAATGGTCGCCGAATAGGTCAGATCGCTGGACACCGAGGGACCGACCACCTCGACGCGGCGGAAGTCGTATTCGGCCTCCAGCTCCCCGCGCACCTTGCTCAGTGCCGACTGCTCGGCGTTCTCGCCACCGTCCTGCGCCTGAAGACGAATGAGAGCGCTCGATGCATCACCGAAGCCCTGGGCCTGAACTTCACCGAGATTGAGCTGGCTCAGCCGTTCACGGATATCCGACAGATCCGCGCTGCCGTCGCGGGCCTGGACCTCGATGATCGAACCACCCTTGAAGTCGATGCCAAGATTCATACCGACGGTCGCGAAACCGATCAGCGAGGCGATGGAAATCAGGGCTGCTGCCACAAAGTTGAACTTGCGCGCCGCCATGAAGCGGATGTTGCGGTTGTCGAAGAAACCGGTGCGGACACTCTTTGGCAGGTGCTTCGGGCGCTTCCAGCGGTACCAGAAGGCCATCAGCCAGAAGGTCAGCGTGAAGGCCGTGAAAACTGTCGTCACGATACCGATCGACAGCGTCACGGCAAAACCACGCACGGGTCCCGAGCCGAGGAAGAACAGAACGACTGCCGCGATCAGGGTCGTCAGGTTGGCGTCGACAATCGTCGCAAAAGCCTTCTTGAAGCCGATGTCAATTGCCTGGATCAGCGGCCTGCCATTGCGCGCCTCCTCGCGGATACGCTCGTAAATCAGAACGTTCGAGTCGACCGCCATGCCGATGGTCAACACAATGCCGGCAATGCCGGGCAAAGTCAGCGTGGAGCCGATCAGCGACAGCGCCGCCAGGATCATCGCAATATTGGCCGCCAGCGCAATGTTCGCCATCACGCCGAAGGTACCATAGAAGGCAATCATGAATATCACGACCGCGATGCCACCGATGATGCTGGCGGTAACGCCGGCATTGATCGAGTCCTGGCCAAGGCCGGGACCGACGGTGCGCTCCTCGACCACGGTCAAGGTTGCCGGAAGGGCGCCGGCCCGCAACAGAACGGCGAGATCGTTTGCGCCTTCGACGGAGAAATTGCCCGAAATCTGCCCCGAGCCACCGATGATCGGCTCCCGGATGACCGGCGCCGAGATCACCTGCTGGTCAAGCACGATGGCAAAGGGACGGCCAACGTTTTCCTGGGTCGCCTGGGCAAATCGCTGTGCGCCACGGCTGTCGAAGCGGAAGCTGACGACAGGTTCATTGGAACGCTGATCGAAGGAAGCCTGCGCATCGACAAGGTTTTCACCCGAGATCAGGGCGCGCCGCTCGATCAGGTAGGGCACCGCAGGATCGTCGTTCGAATAGAGAATTTCCGACTGCGCCGGCGGACGCGTGTTGATCGCCTCCGTTACCGGCATTGTCGTGTCCACCATGTGGAAGGACAGTTTGGCGGTCTGGTTGAGAAGCGCCTTCAGACGCTGTGGATCGGTCAGGCCCGGAACCTGCACGATGATGCGATCGTCGCCCTGGCGCTGGATCAAGGGTTCTGTCGTGCCGAGTTCGTCGACACGACGACGGACCACTTCCATGGACTGTGTCAGGGCCGACGAGACCCGGTAGTCAATGCCCGAATCCGTAAGTGTCAGACGCAGCAGGCCATCCTCGGCCTGTTCCACTGCGACTTCCGTCACCGTACCGCCCGTGAGGCCGCCAACGCTGACCGGATCGGTCAGCGTGCGCAGGGCCTCGATCGCGGCCGGGATCTTGTCGGCATCGGTGATGCGAACCTGAATCTGCTGACCGACACCCGACAGCCCCGTGTAGCGGATGCCGGCGTCGCGCAATTGCGTGCGCACGTCGCCAACGATCGTCTCCAGGCGCTCCTTGACGATGTCCTGGCGCTCCAGCTTCAGCATGATGTGGGAGCCGCCCTGAAGGTCGAGGCCCAACGTCACCTTGTGGGTCGGGAACCAGGACGGAAAGGCTTCCAGTTCCTCGTCTGTGAAGGCATTGGGCAGGGCAACCAGAACGCTGATCGCCACGACCAACCAGATGAGCAATGTCTTCCAGCGAGAAATGTAAAGCATGGAACTCTCGAATTAAGGCGTCGGAAAAGGCAATGGCCGGCGCGAGGCCGGCCAAGCGGGGATCAGGCGGCGGTCTCGGTCTTGACCGGTTCGCCCTTGACGCGGACTTCCGCCACATACTGGCGCATGGCGCGAACCTTGACGCCGTCGGCGATCTCGACCTCGAGCTCCTTGTCGTCGATGACCTTGGTCACCTTGGCGACAATACCACCACCCATGACGACCTGGTCGCCGCGACGGATCGCGGACAGGGTTTCCTCACGCTTCTTCATCTGCTGGCGCTGCGGGCGGATGAGGAAGAAGTACCAGACCACCATCAGCGGTGCGAAGAGCAGAAGCATCTCCAGTCCGGAACCCATGGCGCTCGGAGCGGCAGCCGCGTCCTGGGCAAAGGCCTGCGTGATAAACATGAAAGACTCCCTATTGAAGCGAATTCGGAGAGCCGCGCGGCCCCCTCGTCAGGTCGCCGGAATATAGTGAGAGAGCCCGTGAATGCAACAGAAACAGCAGCGCGGCGTACCATTTTCCAGCCTCGCACCCTTTATGCCCGCAAATCTGCGTGATACCGCCCAACCAGAGGCTCGAAGGGCCGCAAGCACGGGAGAAGGATGACAATGGCCGATCAGAGCGTGGCAGCACTTCTGGCTGAGGTGAAGCGTCTTGCCGACGCATTGGAAAGGCTGGCAGGTCCGCCACCCGCCGACAACGACTGGCAGGCTGCCGACTGTTTCGTCTGGGCCCCTGCCCGGCTCCATCTGCAGCCGGTGAAGCGACCGAACCGCGTCGAGCTCGGCCTCATCCGCGGTGTCGACCATGTCAGGGACATCCTGCACGAGAACACGCTCCGTTTTGCCGAGGGCTTTCCGGCCAATAACGTGCTCCTCTGGGGCGCACGCGGCATGGGGAAGTCTTCGCTGGTCAAGGCGGTGCATGCCGACATAATCAAGAGTAGCGGAGTCTCGCTGAAGCTGATCGAGGTCCACCGTGAGGACATCGCCACCCTGCCCGCGCTCCTCGATATCCTCAAGGACGCGCCACACCGGATTGTCCTATTCTGCGACGACCTCTCCTTCGACCATGACGACACGGCCTATAAATCGCTCAAGGCCGCGCTTGACGGAGGCGTCGAGGGGCGCCCCGACAACGTGCTTTTCTATGCCACTTCGAACCGGCGCCATCTCCTTCCCCGCCACATGATGGAGAACGAGCAATCGACAGCGATCAATCCCTCCGAGGCGGTCGAGGAAAAGGTTTCGCTGTCCGACCGCTTCGGCTTGTGGCTCGGCTTCCACAAATGCAGCCAGGACGACTACCTGACCATGATCGACGGTTATGCCGCGCATTTCGCCTTGCCGCTGCCGCGCGAGCAACTGCATCACGAGGCACTGGAATGGGCAACAACCCGTGGCGGACGATCCGGTCGCGTCGCCTGGCAGTATATTCAGGATCTCGCGGGACGGCTCCGGATTTCCACGGATCGTCGCTGAGGCAAAGGTCCGACCCGGCTGCATGCAAAAAAGGCCCGGAGCGCGAGCTCCGGGCCTTTTCACTGACCTGGTACGCAATACACCTATTCCAGGTAAGTGATGGGGTTGACCGGGGCTGCATCCTTGCGGACTTCGAAGTGCAACATCGGACGCTTGACGTTTCCGGTCATGCCTGACGTCGCGATGGTCTGGCCGCGCTGCACCTTCTGGCCACGCTGGACCGAAAGGCTGTCGGCATGGCCATAAACGGTGACCTTGCCGTCGTCGTGGCGGACGAGCACCGTATTGCCGAGCTCCTTCAGGCCATTGCCTGCATAGATGACGACACCGTTCTCCGCCGCCTTGATCGGCGTGCCCGGCGGGACCGAAATGGCAATCCCGTCACTGCGCTTGCCGTCGATATTGGCGCCGAAATTGGCGATGACCGCGCCACGAACCGGCCAGCGATACTTGTCGATGCCAGTCATTTCCGGCGCTGCGGTCTCGGGCTTGACCGCAGCGACGTCCGTCACGGACTTCGTGGCGGCGGGCGCCTTGTATTCGGCGGGCTGACCAGCTGCCGGAACGGAAGCTGTCTTGACCGGATCGGCAGCCGGAGCAGCCTGAGCGGTGGCCGCAGATGGGGCGGCAGAAGACTTTGCAGGAATGACCAGGGCCTGACCGATGCGGATGTTGCCGGTGGTCAGGCTGTTCGCCGCCTTGAGGTCGTCGACAGACACACCGTTGGTTTTGGCGATGCGTGCCAGCGAGTCACCCGGCTTGACCACGTAGGAGCCCGCTCCCGTGCCAGCACCGTTCGTCGTCTTGCCCGTTGCAGCAGAGGCTGCAACCTGCTGCTTCTCCCGGGAATTCGGCGCAGTCGGCAGGACAGCGACGTTCTGCTGCTGGTCGCCCGGAAGCACCGGCTTGCGACCATCGGTCGGCAGACCGGATGCGTCGGCGGCTGCACGGGCCGGGTTCGGACCACCGAAGGTCGGAATGATCACCAGCTGGCCAGGCGCCGCATCGGAGACCTGCGTCAGGCCGTTGGCCTTCAGGATTTCCTTTTGCGGCACGCCATAGCGATCGGCGAGCGTCGCAATGGTTTCGCCGGGGCGCAACGTCACGCGGGCGGCACCGGCAGTCGACCAGCCGCCCTGCTTCGGCGTGGTCCCCGTTGTGCGCGGCTCGGCAAGTACCTGGCCGGAATTGGCTGCGGCAACCTCACCGCCCTGCTGCGGCGCTGCCGGGAAGGGCTGCGCCAAGGCGGCGGCCCGTTCGGAATTGTTGTTCGACGGCGACGCGATACCAGATGGAGCAGCCAGTTCGGCGCGCTGAACCGGCGCCGGAGTGCTGGCGGCGCGGGCGGATACCGGCGGCTGATAGGAGGGGCTGGCCGGCATCGGCTGCTGCTGCCCATAGATCGCACCGCCACCAATGTTCTCGGCCGGAATCGGCGGCTGGTTGCGCAGCGCCGACTGGCGCGGGATCGACGCCGTGGTCAGATTGTCGGTGGAGAAGATCGAACTGAAGCGCGAGGCATCCGAACTGCAGCCGGCTGCAGTACCTGCCAGGAGGAGCACACCGCACAAACGGGCGACAGGCAATCCAGCTTTCGGCGATACACTTTTACGCATGACTCGACCCACATATGACACAACTTGATGTGGGTTCATTAAAGCGCGTTAGTATTACCGGGCGGTTAACCCCGTGGATTCGTTATGAACGAATTCGACGATACGCATATAAATCGTGCAGTGGCCGACCGGCTTCGCTCGGCTGAAAGGCAGGTGAGTCAGCGAGAAAGCTGGCACCTCGTCAGAGATGCTGGGCGATTTTTGGCTGCAGCGGCAGAAACGGCACCTCGAACATATCCTCCCGTTCGAAGCGGCTGCCTGTCTTCGTCAGGCGCACCATCACGCAGCGCTCCTCCTCGACCATCAACGGCACCAGCAACATGCCACCGGAGACAAGCTGCTCGGCATAGAAGCGCGGCATCGACGGGTAGGCAGCCGTCGAGAAGATGCGATCGAAGGTCCCTTCGCCCGGCAAGCCGTTCGAGCCATCGACCTGTCTGAGGATGACGTTGCGGATCGACAGTTGCTCCAGTCTGCGCTGGGCGCCGGTGATCAGTGTCTTGTAACGCTCGATCGAGATGACCCGCTCGGCGAGCCGTCCGAGAACGGCGGCGACGAAGCCGCTGCCGGTGCCGATCTCAAGCACGCGATGGCCCGGCTTCACCTGCAGAAGCGAGAGCAGGCGTACAGCGAGGTCCGCGCCCTCCATGAACTGGCCGCACTCGATCGGGATCGAGCGGCTGGAATAGGCGCTGCGGGCATATTCCGGTGGCACGAAGGCCGAACGCGGCGTCTGCTCGACAGCGGTCAGGAGGTCGAGATTGGTAATGCCCTCGGCCCGCAGGCGCAGCACGAGCGCCGCGAAACCCTCGCGCTCGACGAGGGCCGATCTCAAGCGTCTCCTCCCTCGAGAAGCGCCTCGGCAACACGATCCTGGACGGCGTAATCGGTCATGTCGAGCTTCAGCGGCGTGACCGAGATCTTCTTCTCACGCAGCGCATGGATGTCGGTTCCGGCGCGGAAGTTACCCTTGCGGTCGCCGAACCGCAGCCAATAATACGGCAGTCCGCGACCGTCCTGACGCTCCTCCACGGAGAGGCCGAATTCGAGCTTGCCCTGCGACGTCACTTCCACGCCCTGCACCTCAGCCGGTTCGCAATTCGGAAAGTTGAGATTGAGGAAGCTGCCCGGTGGCAGGTCGATCTTGCTCAGTTTCCTGAGCAGGTCGGGCGCCAGCGTTTCCGCCACATGCCACGGAATCGGCGCACCGGCTTCGTAGCTGTAGGCCTGGCTTAGCGCGAAGGAACGCACGCCGTGGACGGTTCCTTCAATCGCACCGGCCACGGTTCCGGAATAGGTCACGTCATCGGCCATATTGGCGCCGGCATTAACGCCGGACAGCACCAGATCCGGCTTGCGGTCGAGCACCTTGCGGATCGCCATGATCACGCAATCGGTCGGGGTCCCGCGCAGTGCGAACTTCTTCTCGTCCAGTTCCCGCAAGCGCAGGGGCTCCGACAAGGTCAGCGAATGCGCGAGACCGCTCTGGTCGGTCTCCGGTGCGACGATCCAGACGTCGTCCGATAGGGTGCGGGCAATTCGCTCCAGGGCGCCGAGCCCCGGAGCGTGAATACCGTCGTCATTCGTCAGCAGGATGCGCATGGTCACTCCGGTCGCGGCGTGATCAGGCCGCCTTCTCGATTCTCTTGATGCCGCCCATGTAGGGCAGAAGCACGTCCGGCACGGTGATCGAACCGTCCTCGTTCAGGTAGTTTTCCATGACCGCGATCAGGCAGCGGCCGACAGCCGTGCCCGAGCCGTTCAGCGTATGCACGAAGGTCGTGCCCTTGCCGTCCTTGTTGCGGTAGCGGGCATTCATGCGACGGCCCTGGAAATCGCCGCAGACCGAGCAGGACGAGATTTCGCGATAGGTGTTCTGACCCGGCAGCCAGACCTCAAGGTCGTAGGTCTTGCGCGCGCCAAAGCCCATGTCGCCGGTGCAGAGCGTCATGGTACGGAAATGCAGGCCGAGGCGCTTCAGCACTTCTTCGGCGCAGGCCGTCATGCGCTCGTGCTCGGCAACCGAGCTTTCGGCATCGGTGATCGAGACGAGCTCACACTTCCAGAACTGATGCTGGCGCAGCATGCCGCGCGTGTCGCGACCGGCAGAGCCGGCCTCCGAACGGAAGGACGGGGTCAGTGCTGTAAAGCGCAGCGGCAGCTTTTCCTGGTCGAGGATTTCGCCCGCGACGAGGTTGGTAAGCGTGACCTCCGCCGTCGGGATCAGCCAGCGACCGTCGGTCGTCTTGAACAGGTCTTCCGCGAATTTCGGCAGCTGGCCGGTGCCATACATGGCGTCGTCGCGCACCATCAGCGGCGAGGACACTTCGGTGTAGCCGTGCTCGCTGGTATGCAGATCGAGCATAAACTGGCCGAGGGCGCGCTCAAGCCGAGCGAGCTGGCTCGTCAGGACCGTGAAGCGGGCGCCCGAGAGTTTCGCGGCGCGCTCGAAATCCATATAGCCGAGGTTCTCGCCAATCTCGTAGTGCTCGAGCGGCTTGTGGTTCCAGGTCGGCTTTTCACCTACGACGCGGGCGACGACGTTGTCGTGCTCGTCCTTGCCGACGGGCACGTCGTCATGGGGAATGTTCGGGATGCGCGACAGGGCATCGGTCAGCTCAGCGGTGAGCTGGCGCTCTTCTTCTTCCGCTGCCGGAAGCGTGTCCTTGAGCGAAGCGACTTCCGCCTTCAGCTTCTCGGCAAGCTCCATGTTCTTGGCAGCCATGGCGGCGCCGATTTCCTTCGACGCGCTGTTGCGGCGCGACTGCATGTCCTGCATCGACTGGGCGACGGACCGGCGCTTCTGGTCGAGTGCGATCAGGGCGGCAGACAGAGGTTCGGCACCGCGCTTGGCAAGCGCCGCATCCAGGGCCTCGGGGTTGTCACGGATCCATTTGATATCGAGCATCGTCGTTCCAGGTCTTGTGCTTAGACCGGGAGCGGAGTGGCCGGCGGCCATGTCCGGCCCCATGTCTTGATGGGTTGGCTGCGGCGGCCCGCCCGGATCGCCTCAGGTCTGCTCTGCCGAGCCGACCTCGGCGAGGTCCGTGGCAGCGCGCTTCTTCTCGATGAGTCGCGCCGCATAGATCGCCACCTCGTAGAGAAGGATCGTCGGCAGTGCAAGACCGATCTGGGAGAGAGGATCGGGCGGCGTGACGATGGCGGCGATCACGAAGGCGACGACGATGAAATACTTGCGCTTGTCGGCCAGCCACTGGCTTTCCAGAATGCCGACCCGCACCAGGAGGCTGGTGACGACCGGAAGCTGGAAGACGAGCCCGAAGGAAAAGATCAGCGTCATGATCAGGCTCAGATATTCTGAGACGCGCGGCAAAAGCGAGATCGCGACACCGCCCTCTTCCGGCGCCTGCTGCATGGCCAGGAAGAACCACATCACCATGGGCGTGAAGATGAAATACACGAGCGAAGCGCCGAGCAGGAAGAGGATCGGCGAAGCGACCAGGAACGGCAGAAAGGCGGCGCGCTCGTTCTTGTAGAGACCGGGGGCCACGAACTTGTAGACCTGCGAAGCGATCACCGGAAAGGCGATGACCATGGCGCAGAAGGCCGCGACCTTGACCTGGGTGAAGAAGAATTCCTGGGGCGCCGTGTAGATCAACTCGGTCTTGGTCACATCCAGACCGGCCCAGGACACCGCCCATTTGTAGGGGATGACCAGCAGGTTGAAGAGCTGCTTGGCGAAATAGAAGCAGACGATGAAAGCGACGAAGAAGGCGCCGAGCGCCCAGATGAGGCGCGAGCGGAGCTCAATCAGGTGCTCGATCAGCGGTTGGGGCTTGTCGTCGATCTCGCCGCTCATGCGCGGTCCTCACTCTTGGTCTTGCGCGGCTTGGCCGGCGCCTTTGTGGCGGTCGAGGGTGTCTGCGCCGAAGGCGCCTTGGCAGCGGCAGGCTTCGAAGGTTTTGCCTTCGCTGTAGCTGCAGCCGTTTTCGGTGCCGCCGTTGGCGCAGCGACCGTCTTCGCGACAGGCGCAGCCTTTGCTGGCTTTATCGGGTTCTTGGCCGGGGCTTCTGTCTTGGCAGAAGGCTTTTGGGTCGCAGTCTTCCTGGCCTTGGCTGGCGCCGGCGCGGCGGGAGACGAGGTCGCAGGTGCAGACGTCGTGGCTTCAGGTACAGCGGAGGCCGATGCAGGCACCGCTACAGCGGGCGCGGGAGCCGGCACTGCCTGTGGAGCCGGTGCTGGCTGCGCCGGCGTCTGTGCCACCGGCTTCAGCTCCTGCGGCGGCTCGTCCAGACCGAACGGCAGATCCGGAAGGATCGAATTCTGCTCAAAATCCTCGTCGGTTGAGGCGGACTTGCTGTCCGGCCGCGTCGAACGCTCCAGATCAGACTTGATCTCCTGGCCCATCTGGCGAAGCGGGTTCAGGGTTTCCCGGATCGTATTTGCCGGATTGAGCGAGCGAAGATCGTTGACGGAGTTCTTGAGATCGTCAAGCTCGGCTTCGCGCAGCGCCTCGTCGAACTGCGCGCGGAATTCGCCCGCAGTCTGGCGAAGTCGCTTCGTCATCTTGCCGAAGGCCCGGATCATCGGCGGCAGGTCCTTGGGGCCCACCACGACGATCAGGATGACGGCGATCACCAACAGCTCGGTCCAGCCAATATCCAGCATGCAAACGGGCTCCTGATGCCACGCCATGGCGCCGCGAACGGGCGCCTGTCTTCCGACAGTTCAACGAATTACGGGCAGCCCGTCGAGCTGCCCGCCAGATCGGCTGAAGCCGATCACTTCACCTCGTCGGCCTTGTGGTCGACCGTCTTCGTCGCCGTGGGCTGGGCGTTGGAGGCCGCCTGGCTCTCGGCGTCGTCCTCGCTAATGCCCTTCTTGAAGCTCTTGATGCCCTTGGCAACGTCACCCATCAGTTCCGGGATCTTGCCACGGCCGAAGAGAAGCAGGACAATCGCCAGAACGATGATCCAGTGCCAAATGCTAAACGAACCCATGCCTGCCACTCCTTAGATTTGCGTTTCCCCGATGTAGGGGCTTTCCGGTGTCTTTTCAAACACCAAAATGTCTTTGGGCTCAACCGCAATCGTGACGTCACGCACACCTGGTGACAAGATGTCGGCACGAATGCGCGCGCGGACAGGTCGCTCGGTCCCCGGAACGGCCAGTTCGAGGAGCTCGACCACGCCCAGAAAGCGGCGGGCAAGTATGCGCGCCGGGATCGGGCCTCCGCTGTTGTGGACAGAAACACCCGAAAGGCGCACCGCCACATCCACTTCGGTCCCGTCGGCAATCGCGCCTGCCGGCGCCTTGCCCAGGGGCGTATCGACCTGCCCAACCACGACTCGGCCCGAAAACTCGTTGATTTCGGAGAAAAAGGCTGCGGCGAAGATGTCCCTGGGACGCCGATAGAGATCATCGGAGGTTCCCACCTGGACCAGCCGGCCATTCTTCAGCAACGCAATGCGGTCGGCCATACGCATGGCCTCCTCGGCATCATGGGTGACGACGACGGCGGTCGCTCGGCTTTCACGCAAAATTGCGAGCGTATCGGCCCGCACCGTGTCCTTCAGCCGGGAATCGAGACCTGAAAACGGCTCATCCATGAGCAGGACGCTCGGGCGGGGCGCAAGTGCCCGGGCCAGTGCCACGCGCTGCTGTTCGCCCCCCGAAAGGGCATGCGGAAACATCTCTGCATAGTGGGCAAGCCCAACCCGCTCCAGAGCAGCCATCGCCTCTGCGACCGCGTCCTTGCGGGGGAGCGCAGTCAGACCGAAGCGGACATTGTCGAGGACGCTCATGTGCGGGAACAGGGCAAAATCCTGGAACATCAGCCCGATGCCACGCTTCTCCGGCGGCAGGAACATCGATGGTCCCGCGACTTCGCGGTCGTTGATGACAACACGGCCCGAGGCCTGCGCCTCAATGCCGGCGGCAATCCTGAGCAGTGTCGTCTTGCCCGACCCCGAGGGGCCGAGCAGGCACAGCACCTCGCCAGGTTCGGCCGTCAGCGAAACACCGCAGATCGTGTCCTTTCCATGGTAGCGGTGACGAATATCCTCGAAGGTCAAGCGGGCGGCAAAGGTCACGCCCGCAGTCCGCTGACCATCTCCATGGTGGGTCTTCGCTGGGTTCATTCTATCGTCCGCACGGTCCGCAGCCGGTCTGTCCGCGCACCGGAATGCCGCAGACGATCCGGGACGGCACCGGTCACCGTTGAAAAAGCTGACCCTATTCCTCTGCTTCACCGCCCGGAGTCAAGAGGCCGAGTTCCTCGAGATCCAGTTGCGTGATCGGATCTTCCTCCTCCGAGAGCTCGTCATGGCCCATCGGAAGGGGAATGTTGAAATTGGCCGGGATACGGCCGGAGAGCAGCCCAGCCCCCTTCAATTCTTCGAGACCTGGAAGATCCCGGAGCTCCTCCAGGCCGAAGTGATCGAGGAAATCGCGGGTGGTGCCGAGCGTTACCGGCCGTCCAGGCGAACGGCGACGACCGCGGAACCGGACCCACCCTGCTTCCATCAGCACGTCAAGCGTACCCTTCGACGTCTGCACACCCCTGATATCCTCGATCTCGGCGCGCGTCACAGGCTGGTGATAGGCAATGATCGCGAGCACCTCGAGGGCGGCACGCGAGAGTTTCTTCACCTCGGCCTCATCGCTGCGGATCGCAAAGGAAAGGTCGGCTGCCGTGCGGAATGCCCAGTGATCATCGACCTGAACGAGGTTGACGCCGCGAGCGGCATAGTCGTCTTTCAACTGGTGCAGGATCTCGCGCGCTGAAACTCCACGCGGGAGGCGCTCCTCGATGAATGCCGTGGAAACCGGCTGGGCGGATGCGAAGACCAGCGCTTCGGCGATCCGCCGCGCCTCGCGGCGGTCGAGTTCCGCACGAAGTGAGGCGGAATGACCGCCCTCCTCCGTCTCGATGCTGCCGTCCGGCTCCAGATCGTCGACATCAGCCATGGTCGTTACTCCACCGATCTCAAGGCTTCGGCCTTCGGGCCACTGCGCATGTAGATCGGCTGGAAAGCCCCTTCCTGGCGAATTTCCAGGCGCCCCTCGCGGACCAGTTCGAGCGAGGCGGCAAAGGCGCTGGCAATCGCCGTCACACGCTCCTCCGGACTCGGCAGATAACGCAGCAGGAAGTGATCGAGCGCGGTCCAGTCGGAAATCTCGCCGATCATCCGGGTCAGGATACCCCTGGCGTCCGACAGCGACCACACACGCCGCCGCTCGATCGTCACCTGGGTGATCGACTGACGCTGGCGCAGTGACGCATAGGCCGTAAGAAGATCATAGAGGGAGGCCTCGTAGGCGCTGACAGCGCGCGAAGGCACATGCTCCGGTGCTCCGCGGGCATGGACGTCACGACCGAGACGATTGCGATTGATCAGCCGGGACGCGGCCTCGCGCATGGCCTCCAGGCGCTTGAGGCGGAAGGCAAGCGTCTGCGCCATCTCCTCACCGGAAGGGCCATCATCTTTCGGCTGCTGCGGGATCAGAAGGCGCGATTTCAGATAGGCGAGCCACGCCGCCATCACCAGATAATCGGCAGCCAGTTCGATCCGGATACGGCGGGCGCTTTCGATGAAGAGCAGATACTGCTCGGCAAGCGCCAGAACCGAGATCCGGGCGAGATCGACCTTCTGGTTGCGGGCGAGGAAGAGGAGAAGGTCAAGCGGCCCTTCGAAGCCAGCCACGTCGATGACAAGCGCTGGATCGCTCGCGGCCCGCTCTTCAGCATTGTCCTGCCAGAGACTGTCCATCGGCGTCGGCGCGAGCGTCTCTCCCTGAGAGGCCCGGGTGACGATCGTCGGCTGGACGGGGCCACGCACCATCAGGCCACCGCCATCAGGTTTGCAAATTCGTCACGCAAGGACAGCTCGTCGGCAGCGTCTGGGCTGACAAATGCCGTTTCGACGGCATCCGCCCGCTCGCGAGCCCTGCCGGAGAGCTCCGAGACGGCAGCGGCGACAGCCTTCATCTCGTCCATGTGACCATGACAATGCAGGACCACGTCGAGGGCCGCGGCAATACGGACCGCGCGTTCGCCGATCGTGCCCTTGAGCGCATTCATCGAGATATCGTCGGACATCAGCAGGCCCTCAAAGCCGATCGCCTTGCGCACGATTTCCTCGGTGACGATGCGCGAGGTCGAAGCCGGGTGATCGGGGTCGATGTCGGTATACACGACATGGCAGCTCATGCCCATCAGCTCGTTGGCCAGCGCCTTGAAGGGCACGAAGTCGTGCCTCTCCAACTCGCCACGCGGCACGGTGACGACAGGCAACTCATGATGGCTGTCGGCCATGCCGCGACCATGGCCCGGCATGTGCTTCATCACGGGCAGCACGCCACCGGCCTTCAATCCGTCCGCTGCCGCCTGGCCCATCCTCGCGACCACATGCGGATCATTCGAATAGGCACGATTGCCGATGACATTGGAGGCGCCCTCGATCGGCACGTCGAGCACGGGCAGGCAGTCAACATTAATGCCCAGGCGATAGAGATCAAAGGCATGCAGGCGTGACATCAACCAGGCGGCCCGCAGGCCCTTGTCCACATCCTGATTGTAGAGCGCACCGAGATCGGCGCCCGAGGGATAACGCGGCGCGATCGGCTCGCGGATCCGCTGGACGCGGCCGCCTTCCTGGTCGATCAGCACGGGCACATGCGATCCGCCACCGACGGTCTCGCGCATCTCCGAAACGAGGTCCTTGACCTGCTCGGCCTCGCCGATATTGCGGCCGAAAAGGATGAAGCCCCAGGGCTGCTCGTCGCGATAGAAGGCCTTCTCGTCAGCGCTCAAGCGCTGGCCGAGGCAACCGAGGATCATGGCTTTGGCGGGACGGGGTTGTGCTGTCATGGGAAGACCATATCGAGGGCAAGGAAAAAGCCGAAGGGAGCGGGGCGCGCGAGTGGCGCTCATACACAAGAAAAGAGGCGGAACACGGGGTCCCGCCTCTCAATCGCCCGACACTCAGGCGATATCTCAGCGCGCGGCCTAGCGCGAAACGAGGCAGCTGCCACCGGCGGCACGATACTGCTCGCAAAGCGCCACTGCATCATCCTTGGAGCCTGCGACCACGCGCACGCGGTAGAAGGTGCCCTTGCCGGGAATGTCGGCCTGGCGGATTTCCCAGGGCTTGCCGCCAAGGACACTGCTGAACTTGCTGGACAGGTTGCGATAGCTCTTCTGAGCATCCGCTTCCGAGGGAAGCGACGCAATCTGGATGCCGAAGCTGCCGGCAGGCGCAGCAGCAGCCGGGGCCGGCGTCGCGGCGGCAGGCGGCGCGGCAGCAACTTCCGTCTGCGCTACCGGTTCGGCGGGTGCCGTTGCGGCGGGCTGGGCCGGACGCAGGTTGCCCTGGTCGGTGACCGTGCCGACGACATTGACGGGCTGGTCGGCCGGACGGCTGGTCGGGATCGGCGCACGCGGTGCTGCGGCATCGGTGCCAGCGGCTGTTGCAGCGGTATCGGTCGTCGCCGCAGCCGCCGCCGGAGCATCAACCGTGGTCGAGACGGGTGCGGGTGCCGCTTCTGTCGGACCACCAGGGGTCACGACGCGGGTCTCGACGGTCTGCACGGTATCGCCCGTGTTTGTTGTCGGGACGCTTGGCGGGGCCAGGACTGGAGGCTCTGCGGCAGCCTGGGAGGCGGTTGCAGCGGTTGTTGCCACAGGCGCGGGTGTTGGCTCGGCAGGCACTTCCTGGGCGACCAGCGTGCCATCCGGACGAACGATCATCGTTCTCACCTTGCGCGGCGTAATCGTGGCCGGATCGTCGGCTGCAGCTTGCTGCGGTTGGCCGTCAGGCAGCAGGCGCGGATCCTCTGTTTCGCCAACAGGCGTCGCCAGGGCCTCGTCTTCGCCTTCCATGGGAAGCGATTCCGGGATCAGGGTGCGCTGAACGACGTCCACAGGCTGCTCTTCGGATGAAATCAGGCTCTGCTGCTTGGGGTCTTCCACGCCATTGCCGGCAACGCGGTCGTAGACCGCCTTGTCCTGGTTCGGGACCGACTTACCGCCCGGATCCTCCGGCACGATCTTGACCGGCGACTTGTCTGCAGCAATCACCTGCGGCTCACCGCCTGTCAGCGTGCCGACTGCACCGCTACCGAGCCAGGCATAGAGACCACCTGCACCCGCAAGGAGAACAATCACTGCAGTGCCGGCGATCAGGTAGGGCTTGATGCGACGGAAGCGGAAGCCCTGGCCTTCACCCGATATGGTGATGTGTCCACGGCTCTCTGGCTCCAGAGCGCCGGTCGAGGTCATGGTGCTGCGGAAATCCTCTTCCAGCGCCTTCTCGAAGGCATCGAAATCATCGAGCGGTGCTGCGGCGGGACGAGCGGTCGATACCGGCATGGCAGCGACGCGGCTGGACGCGACCGGCTTTGCCGGCGGCGGAGCGACGGGCTCTTCAAACAGCGTTGCCAGTTCCGCATCGATGTCAATGTCGTAGTCCGATTGCACCGACTGGGCCGGGCGCACCTCCGCAACCGGCACTTCTGGAACATCCATGCCGCTCAGGGTTTCGAGATGGTCGTCCTGTTCCGAAATCTCCGAAGGATCGAAACTGAAAGTTTCCTCGACAGGCGCGGCCTGTCGATACGATGCGACCGGCGCAACGGGCTCAGACGCGCGGGCATCCGGTGCTGGGCGGGACACTGGTGCGGAATAGGCCGGCATGGAGACCGGTGCCGCAGGCTGCCTGTAGACAGCGACATCTGCAGCTGCCATCGAGGGCACGAATGATGCCGGGGCTGACGGCACCTGACGCGGCGACGCGACCGGCGCGGCGAAGACCGGAGCCACCGCTGCCGCGGCAGCCGGCAAAGGCATGGACACGGGTTCGGCCTTTGCAACGGCAAGGTCGAGATCGGACAGGTCGATCTCGATGTCATCCAGCTGCAGGTCAAACTCGTGATCGGCAAAGGGATCGAAATCCTCTTCAGATGCGGCAGGAGCTGCGGCCCTGGCCGTGGGTGCCACCGCCTGCGGAGGGGCATAACCGTCTTCTTCAGCCGCCAATTCGCTCAAGAAGTCGAAACCGAAGTCCGGCTCTTCGCGGTCGATCCGGGGTGCTGCTTGGCTCATCGAAGATGCGACCGGAGCCGCGCGACGCTCGGCCTCGATCGTAAAGCTGTCGGGCTGCGGCAACACAGCCTCGGCAGTCACCGCAACCGGCGGAACAGCTGCAGGAATAGGCTCCACCGGGCCGGAAGCCCAGTCAAAGGTCGCGCTGCCGAAGTCGAGTTCGACCGGAGCATCGGGAGCTGCGCCAGCCGGCGGCATGGCCGCTGCAAAGCGCGGGGATTCCTCAGCGCGCGCCTCAATGGCAGGTGCATCAAACTCCGCTACATTGCGGGATGTAGGCAAGCCGAGTTCAGGTTCGGCCCGCTTCACCGGTTGCGCGGAAAAATTTGCGAGCGGCAGCCGAAGGCGCGGCGGTTCCGGATGAACCGGGCGCAGCGGCTCGACCTGCAGTTCTGGACGAATATCAGAGTCGGCGACAGCAAACTCAAGCTCATCGGCGAGGTCGAACGTCAACTCTGGCCCTGGCTCTGACTGCTGGACTGCGGCAAAACCCTGACGGCTGACGACCTCGGGGGCAGCAACACCGACATCGTCTGTCGACGCATAGGCGTCGGCATACGACACTCCGGAATCGGCAATATCGATCGCCTCCGGCACATAAGCGGGGGCTGGAGCCCGATAGGCCGGCTCAGAGATCGCGAAGGCAGAAACCTGCGGCTCGAAACTCGGCTCCTCGCGGTAACGAGGCGCATCATGGACGCCAGCCACCGCCGGCCGCGACACGACTGGCTCAGGCGCCGAGATCGGGGGCGCATAGGACACAGGCGCTGGCGCGGCCTCATAGCCCTCGAATTCGCGCATCAATTCGTCTTCGAGATTGAAATCGGCCGAACCCATGTCCGGCGCCTGCGGCAGCGTCACCACAGGCTCGCGCTTCAGGGGCTGATCGAACCCGACAATGCGGGCGAGCTCCGCCAACGGATCATCATCCGCGAAACCATCGCCCTGCGATCGCATGTTTGCAGCCTGCTTCTGTACCATACCCTGTTCCACTCACTCACGCGACTCAACGCCTGCCAGCGCAATGTGGGGAATTGGTGACGATACTATCGCATTTCGACCGGAGCTTCGGTGCCAGTAATGGCCAGTCCCGACTTCAACACGGAGGCGACAGCATGCACCAGCCCAAGCCTGGCGATGGTTAATTCTCTATGTTTATCGTTAACAAAGCGTAATTCGGGCGAATCCTTGCCCTTATTCCAGTGAGCATGCAGCGAGCTTGCCAGATCATGCAGGTAAAATGCAAGACGATGCGGCTCCTGCGACAGTGCTGCCGCCTCGATAATCCGCGGATATTCGGCAAGCTTGGCCACCAGCGACAGTTCCGTCGGGTCTTCGATCTGTCCCATTACGGCACTGGCAAGGTCGAGCTTCTCGATTTCGAGATCCGGGAACGCTTCCTTCGCCTGGCGCATGATCGACATGCAGCGGGCGTGCGCATATTGCACGTAGAAGACCGGGTTATCCTTCGACTGCTCCGTGACCTTGGCAAAGTCGAAGTCGAGCGGCTCGGAATTCTTCCGATAGAGCATCATGAAACGCACCGAATCGCGGCCGACTTCCTCGACCACTTCACGCAGCGTCACGAAGTCGCCCGAGCGCTTCGACATCTTGAAGGGCTCGCCGTCGCGGTAGAGCTTGACCAGCTGGCAGAGCAGAACGGTCAGCTTCGACTTGCCTTCGGAGACGGCACGATTGACGGCTTCCAGCCGCTTCACGTAACCGCCGTGGTCAGCACCGAGAACATAGATCATCTCGGAGAAGCCGCGGTCGAACTTGTCCTTGAAGTAGGCAACGTCGGCAGCGAAATAGGTGTAGGAGCCATCCGACTTCATCAGCGGACGGTCGATATCGTCACCGACCTCGGTCGAGCGGAACAGCGTCTGCTCGCGGTCTTCCCAGTCTTCCGGAAGCTGGCCCTTCGGCGGCGGCAAGGTGCCGCGATAGACATGGCCCTTGAAGGTCAGGTCGTTGATCGCCGTGCGGATCTTCGCGGCATTGTTGGCATGCAGCGTGCGCTCGGAGAAGAAGATGTCGTGATGGACATTGAGCGTGGCGAGATCGTCGCGGATCATGGCCATCATCGCGTCGATGGCCTTTTCCTTGACGATGGCAAGCATGTCCTCTTCCGGCATGCCGTAGAGCTTGGTGCCGTATTCGTCCGCAAGCGCCTTGCCGACCGGCACGAGGTAGTCGCCCGGATAAAGACCCGCCGGGATCTCGCCGATCTCCTCGCCGAGCGCCTCGCGATAGCGCAGGAAGGCCGAGCGGGCGAGCACATCGATCTGCGCGCCAGCGTCGTTGATGTAGTATTCCTTGGTCACCTCATAGCCGGCAAAGCCGAGCAGGTTGGCGAGCGTGTCGCCAACGACGGCGCCACGGCAATGGCCGACATGCATCGGACCTGTCGGGTTGGCCGAGACATATTCGACATTGACCTTGTGACCGGTGCCAACCGTTGAGCGGCCGAAACTCGTTCCCTCGCGGATCATCACCGCCAGCAAACGCTGCCAATAGGCGACCGACAGGCGGATATTGATGAAGCCGGGACCGGCGACGTTGACGTCTGCGATATCGGCATCCTGCTTCAGCTTCTCGCCGATCAGGTCGGCCAGCGCGCGCGGGTTCATGCCCATGCCCTTGGCGAGCACCATTGCGGCATTGGTCGCAGCATCGCCATGGCTTGCATCGCGCGGCGGCTCAACGACGATGCGGCTGAAGTCGAGGCTGTCGCGCTTCTCGCGCACCGCCTCGATCTCGTCGAGCGCTGCTTTGATCCGGATTTCGAAATCGGCGAAAAGGTTCATGGCGTGTCCCTGCGCGCCGGAGCTCAGCCCCGGCGTTCTCTAAAGAATTTCGTCGGGTGCCTATCGCAATTCGGGAGTCCGGTCAAACAGCTCGCGATGCGTTCGCACCGCATAGGTGTCGGTCATGCCGGCCAGATAGTCCCCGACATGGCGGGCCTTCTGGCCGTCATTGAGACCGGAAATATGGTTGACCCAGAAGTGGCTCTTCATCAGTTTCGGGTCGTTCATATAGGCGTTGAAGAGGTCGGTGACGATCTCGGCGGCCGCGGCGCGGATGCGCATGATGTCGGGGTGGCGATAGATGCGGCTGAACAGCAGCTTCTTGATCGCCTTGTCGGTCTCGGCCATCTGGTCCGAGAAGGTGGCGATCGTCATTGAAGCCGCCCTGATGTCCTCGACACTCTGCGGCTCGACCTGCTTCAAGCGGTCCTGCGCGACGCCAATCACATCTTCGACCATGCGGGTGATCTGCCGGCGCATGATCTCGTGAGTGAACCTGTCAGGATCGAGATGCGGATAGCGGTCGCGCACCTCCTTCATCAGACCTGCGAGGAAGGGCACGTCTTCCAGCATCTCGAAGGTGAGGTAACCTGAGCGCAGGCCGTCATCGATGTCATGGGTATTGTAGGCGATGTCATCGGCGATCGCAGCGACCTGGGCTTCGAGACCGGCAAAGCTTGCCAGTTCTAGATCATGAATTTCACAGTAGTCGCGGATCGGCTGCGGAACCGGACCACGTGTCCCCTGCCCGTCCTTCGTCAGCAGCGGCCCATTGTGTTTCACAAGACCCTCAAGCGCTTCCCATGTGAGGTTCAACCCGTCGAAATCAGCGTAACGCCGCTCCAGCTTTGTCACGATGCGCAGCGACTGGGCATTGTGGTCGAAGCCGCCATAGGGCTCCAGCACCTCATGCAGCGCGTCCTCGCCGGTGTGGCCAAAGGGCGTGTGGCCGAAGTCATGGACGAGGGCCACACCTTCCGCCAGATCCTCGTCGAGCTTCAGAGCACGCGCCAGCGCACGGGCAATCTGCGCCACCTCGATCGTGTGCGTCAGACGCGTGCGATAATGATCGCCATCGGGGCCGATGAAGACCTGGGTCTTGTGCTTGAGGCGACGGAAGGCGGTCGTGTGGACGATGCGGTCACGGTCGCGCTGGAAATCGGAGCGCGTCAGGCTGCCGCCTTCGGCAAACAGGCGCCCCCGGCTCTTCCAGGGATTGGTCGCATAGACCGCCCGTTCGCCCGTGCCGAAACCCAGTGCTGATTGATCAATCGTCATGCCTGTGCCGCTTGCTCCCCATTGACGCAACTCTTGTGCCTTCATACCTATAGCGGACAAAGCCGCAAGGCGATGCGGGTTCCGAAGCCGTTTCGGACCACGCCGCCTTATCAAAAATCACGCAATTGCGTGACAATGCGGTGATTTGCTGAGACTAAGACCGTTTTCACCGGGCCTTGAACCCGGCAGGAGGCCAAATGAGCACCGAAACCGTTACCCTTTCCGAAGCCGCCGCGAAGCGAATCGCCGCGATCGTCGCCGCCGATGCCGAGAAGCAGGCGCTGCGTGTCTCCGTCGAAGGCGGCGGCTGTTCCGGCTTCTCCTACAAATTCGACCTCGACGGCCAGCCTGCCGGCGACGACATCGTGATCAGCCGTGACGGCGCAACCGTGCTCATCGACCCGATGTCGCTGATCTACATGGCCGGCTCCGAGATCGACTTCGTCGACAACCTGCTCGGCCAGTCGTTCCAGATCAAGAACCCCAATGCGGTGGCGAGCTGCGGCTGCGGCACCAGCTTCTCCGTGTGAGTGCATGATGAAAATTGCCACCTGGAACATCAACGGCGTCAAGGCGCGCATCGAGAACCTGTGCCAGTGGCTGAAGGATAGCGATCCCGATATCGCCTGCCTGCAGGAGATCAAGTCGGTCGACGAAGGGTTTCCGCGTGGGGAGATCGAGGCGCTCGGCTATCACGTCGAGACCCATGGCCAGAAGGGCTTCAACGGCGTCGCCCTTCTCTCCAAGATCAAGCCCGATGAAGTCAATCGCGGCCTGCCCGGTGACGAGACCGACGAACAGGCCCGTTTCATCGAGGGCGTATTTTCCGTCGAAGGCGGCGTGGTGCGCGTCTGCTCGCTCTATCTGCCGAACGGCAATCCTTCCGACGATCCGATCAAATACCCCTACAAGCTCGCCTGGATGGCAAGGCTCGAAGCCTTCGCCCGCGATCGCATGGCGCTTGAGGAGCCTCTGATCCTGGCGGGTGACTACAATGTCATCCCGGAACCGCATGATGCGAAGGACCCGAGCCAGTGGGTGACCGATGCGCTCTTCCTGCCGCAGACCCGGGCTGCCTTCCGACGCCTGGAAAACCTCGGCTTTGTCGACGCCGTGCGCGCCACCAATGACGAGACACCGCTCTTCTCCTTCTGGGACTATCAGGCGGGCGCCTGGCAGAAGAACAACGGCATCCGCATCGACCACCTGATGCTTTCGCCCGAGGCGTCCGACCGACTGCGCTCGACCGCGATCGAAAAACATGTTCGCGCCTGGGAAAAACCCTCCGACCACGTTCCGGTGGTGGGGCATTTCCACTTCTGAACGAGCGGGCAGCGTCCCGTCGCGCCAACAAGCCCCATGCAAGTCAGGCGTCCTATCAGGGAGCCTGACGATCACACGGGGCTGCGCGGGGCATGACCTCGCCGCATCCCGATCGAGCATGGGAGTTCAGCCATGGTATCCTCCATCGCCTCAACGCAGCTCTTGATGAGCCAGATCTACATGCGCGTCTCCCGGGAGACGGCCGCTCAGAATACGGCTGCGACCGACACCAGTCCCGCCGACTATTTCAATGCGTCGCTCGGCAATCTCATGCGCACCTATGGAGACGCTGCCGAAGGTGGAGACGACGACACCTATGACCAGAGCTGGCTGAGATCCAGCGCAGCGCAGGACGCAGAAGCGGTGCAGGAGGAGATTTCCGACGACATCCGGACTGCCTCGTTCATGACCGGATTGAAGGATCGCCTGCAGGAAATGACGCGCACGGGTGATGCGGTGAAGGCGAAGGAGATGCTGTCGGCGCTGGAGGACGGCACGCTTGAGGTGACCGATGCACCGAGCGGCCGCCAGGTCACGGCCTTCCTGCCAGACGAGGAGAGCGCTGATCGCGACGCCAGGAGCGTTACCGCCAGCGACTGGTCGAACTTCCTCAAGAGCAATCTCAGCCGCGAGCGCACCGGCGGCTATCAGCTCACCGACAGCGGCGCCCATATCGACAGGACAACGGGCAAGAGCGCGAGCTTTATCACTGTCGGCGGCATCTATGTCTACCTGACCTGGCCGGCTCCCGGAGCGGGCGGCTGAGACCCATGAAAAAGGGCGCCTGCTGGGCGCCCTTGCAGCATCTCAAAAAACGGTCCGAAGATCAGTCGCCCTGCTCGTAGACCTGCGGCGCCAATGCCACGGCTACGCGGCGATCATCCTCGGAGGCGAGCGAGAAGGCGCGCTCCTGCAGGTCCTGCATCCAGGGACAATCCTTAGCGCTGCAGCGCTCCAGCGCTGCCGTCAGGAATGCAAGACCGCGCACGGTCTGACCTTCCTCGAAAAGCACATTGCCGAAGATCGACATGGCACCGGCATGGCCACTCTTGCGCGCCATGTTCAGCCACTTCTTCGCCTGCTGGACGTTCACACTGCCGCCCTCGCCCGCCAGGATCATGCGCGCCAGCTGAAACTGCGCTTCCGGCACACCGAAGGTGGATGCCACCTGGAAATAGATCTGCCGCGCCTGGGCGAGATCCGCCTTGACCGGAGTTTCGGGGATTCCCTGGCGATAGTAGCGGGCCAGCGACAGGAGCGCATTGACGAAGAAGCCAGTATCAGCCGAACCCGGCTCGACGCCCTGATTGGCGATCTCGGCATAGATCTTGAAGGCCTCGAAGTCGTTCTCGACGACGCCGTCACCGGCCGCATACATGTTGGCCAGCGCCCAGCGCGAACCGGTATGGCCCTTCTCGGCGGCATAACGATAGGCCTCGACGGCCTCTTCCTTCTGACCCTTCTTGTAGGCGTTGAAGCCGAACTTGAAGAGATCGAAGGGACCGGATTCCTTGCTGACGCCGGCATTCATGTCGAAGGCCCGGGCAGAAGGGCTCCACGACAGCAAAAGAGCTGCCGCCAAAAGCACTGCCGAAGACTTCCAGTCGCGTAGACGCATGGGCCCGCACATTTTCCAAGTCATGATGGACATCAGATGCTCCGCCCCGCAACTGCGGCGAGTTCAACTGCGCCCGAGTTCAAGATTACATCAAACCGATGAATAGACGGTTCATGAGCGATTGCTCGATCGGAGCCTCCGTCACAGCCCTTTGTCGTTCCTTGTTGCATGGACAAGAGAGTAGACTGGATTTCCGGCAAGACCGGGGCGGCCAAACACGCCTGCTCGTTTTGCCCCGTCCAACCTGCCGACCGCTCCCCAAAAGCGACCGAAGTCATTGCTATCAGCACCCTATTTTCGCCCCAGAGGCTCATGTGAAACTCTTAACGCCACCCACCGGACACGGCGCCTGCCGTTCCTTCATCCACCGGTGCTCTTCGTTTGTGGCGGGAAATGGACAAATTCGGCACCCGCGTGACGGCCAGCGAAGGATAGATGCGATGTTGCAGAATCGACACATTCCGGAATGCTGAAAGATGGGCGCGAGGGACCGAAACGAAAGAAGCCCGGACAAGCCGGGCTTCTGGATCTTCAGGTCAGCAAGGCTCAGAAGCGGACCTTGAGGGACGTCGAAACGGCGGCAACAAGGTCGGTGCCGAAGTCATAGGAGACGTCCTCGCCGTAGGTCACGCCATCGACCGTCACTTCACCCGAGCTGCCCGAAGTCAGGAGGCTCAGTGCGCCGGCTACGCGGAACTCGACGTTCTCGCTCGGGGTGTAGGATACCCCCGTGCCGAAGGTCCAGACATCGGTCTGGCTGCCAAAGCCCTGCGCAGTACCACGGTCCCAAGTGACCGAACCTGCAACGCTCCACTGGTCGTTCAACTTGTGGCCGATACCGCCGCTGACTGTCCAGCCGTCACGGTACGCAAGTTCGAGAGCGGTGGCTTCAGTCGTCGTCCCCTCAGCAAAGAAGGGAATACGCTGCAGCTGGCTCCAGTCAGTCCACTTCACAGAGCCGAATGCAAGCCAATCCGGCGCGATGCCAGACTGAAGCTTCAACTCGACCGTATCGGGCATAACTGCCGAGCCGTAGACATCCGTCACCTGGCCAAACAGTGGATTCGTCAGAACGCCGCCCACGAACGGAATTTCGGTCAGATCAAGCGTACCGGTGATATTGTCGAGCTTGACCTCGCTGTTGTAAACGAGGCTTGCACGCAGGGCATACTCGGTGATCTCATAGGCGACACCGAAGCGCCAGCCATAGCCGTCACCTTCAAGATCAAGCCGTCCAACACCAGTCGTGGTCTGTCCGAGTGCAGTCAGCGTCTCGGACGTTACTACCTGGCGCTCCTTGAAGCCGCCAACTTCCTGGTAAAAGGCACCACCGATGACACGCAGCTGGCCAGCACCCGCGTCGAACTTGTACGAGCAGGTCAGCGCATAGTTGTCGCTGTCGACCTTAGTCTCGATGTTTTGTTGAGCACCAACCCAATCAGCGCCCGGATTTGTGTGCACGCCCCAAGGCTGCGAATAGTCGGCAAGGCAGTCGAGACCTTCCGTCAGACCAGCCTTGAAGCCGATGCGCGGAACAAAATAATTCTCGGTCTCGGTCGTGCTGTCCGAGTAACCCTGCGCGGTCGTCATGGTGCTGTCAGAGGCGTCTTCATCCACGACGTTCTCGAGCTTGCGCTGCGGAGCCACGTAAACCACACCGCTTTCGAACGTGTACTGGCCCGGATCGAACAGAAGATCGATGTTGTAGCCGGCCCGTTCAAGACCGCCAGCCTGCGCGCCTCCCACGAATGCGCATGCAGCGATCAGGCCGAGGGCCGTTGTCTTCATCAAGTGGTTCGCCATGTCTCTCCCCAATTCCGGCAAAACTGTGATTTGCATAGTAGACAGGAATGGCGGAATGACAATCCGGTGACAGAGGTCACACAGGCGCAGAATTGCCGAAATTTTTACGTAACCTTTTTGACGTTAACGTCAAATACGACCCATTTTGGATGATATTTCCATCAGGCGCGATCTAAAGCGCCAGATGTGGATTTTTTTTCCACGGACGAGCCCGTGCGTTGCAAGCGCGCCACAGGCCATGTGATGATGTGGATGATGTGATTTTATGCATTCGCCCTTCGCACTTGCAGCAAAATCCCGTACCACATCGAAATATGTCGAAGAATCGTTATAAATGGCATCAATATGGCCGGTCCCATCGTGGCCAAACGCGAAAACGGAAAGGCCGGATCTGAAATCCGGCCCTTAGAAATTCATTCCTGACGCAGCAGAGACCTCATCCTGCCTCGACGACCCGCTTCAGCGCCGTCTCGAGGCTCGCCTTCTGCACCTCAAGCTCTTGATAACGCTCACGTTCAGCCGCGACCACCTCCGGATTGGCATTGGCCACGAACTTTTCGTTGTTCAGCTTGCCGGCGATGCGGGCCATTTCCTGATCAACCTTGCCGATTGCCTTTTCGAGACGGGCCTTTTCAGCGCCGACATCGATCAGGCTGCCAAGCGGCAGGCAGGCGGTGGCTTCGGCAATGACGATCTGGGCTGCACCCTTCGGCGCAACCTCGGCAACCGTGATCGTCTCGACGCGGGCGAGCCGCTTGATCGCCGCATCGTGGCGCAGGAGGCGTTCCTGGGTGACGCCATTGGCGCCGACCACGACGAGCGGGGCTGTGGCGCCCGGCGGCACGTTCATTTCCGAGCGGGCCGAGCGGATACCGGTGACGAGATCGATCAGCCAGTTGATGTCGGCCGCCGAATTCTCGTCCGAGAATTCTGGCTTCGGCCAGTCGGCATGGCAGAGCAGGGTGTCGCGGGTCGTGCCTTCGCTGGCCGTATGGACCCAAAGCTCTTCCGTCATGAAGGGCATGAAGGGATGCAGCAGTTTGTAGGTTTCTTCCAGCACATAGGCCGCACAGGCCTGGGCTTCCTTCTTGGCCGCTTCGTCGTCGCCCATGAAGACCGGCTTCAGGAGCTCCAGATACCAGTCGCAGAACTGATTCCAGACGAAGCGGTAGAGGCTGCTGGCCGCATCGTTGAAACGGTAGCTTTCGATCGCTTCCGTCACTTCCCGTTCGGTGCGGGCCAGCTCGGTCAGGATCCAGCGGTTGATCGCAAGCGATGTCGTCTGCGGCAGGAAGTTCGGATCAGCCTTCACGCCGTTCATTTCGGCAAAACGTGTCGCGTTCCAAAGCTTGGTGCCAAAGTTGCGGTAGCCGGCGATGCGGGCAGGATCCAGCTTCACGTCGCGGCCCTGGGCCGCCATGATCGCCAGCGTAAAGCGCAGGGCGTCCGCGCCATATTCGTCGATCAGTTCCAGCGGGTCGATGACGTTGCCCTTCGACTTCGACATCTTCTGGCCGTTCTTGTCGCGAACCAGCGCATGCACATAGACCGTGTGGAAGGGCTCGACCGGATTGCCCTCCTCGTCCTTCATGAAGTGCAGGCCCATCATCATCATCCGGGCGACCCAGAAGAAGATGATGTCGAAGCCGGTGACGAGAACGTCAGTCTGGTAGTATTTCGCCAGTTCCGGCGTGTTGTCGGGCCAGCCGAGCGTCGAGAAGGGCCAAAGGGCCGAGGAGAACCAGGTGTCGAGCACGTCCTCGTCGCGGGTCAGGATCTCGCCCGGCTTAAAGTTCTCGAGCTTCTCCTCGACCCAGGCCTTCCACGGACCTTCATGGGCGATGTAGTGCTGGATGGCGGCGTGCAGCGCCTCTTCCTCGGTCTTCTCGACGAAGACCTGGCCGTCCGGACCATACCAGGCCGGGATCTGGTGGCCCCACCAGAGCTGGCGCGAGATGCACCAGGGTTCGATGTTTTCCATCCATTCGAAATAGGTCTTTTCCCAGTTCTTCGGAACGAAGTTTGTGCGCCCCTCGCGAACGGAAGCAATCGCCGGTTCGGCGAGCGTCTTGGCGTCGGCGAACCACTGGTCGGTCAGCATCGGCTCGATGACGACGCCAGAACGGTCACCGAAGGGCTGCATGATCTTCTTGTTCTCGACGAAGGGAATGTCATTGCCCTCATCATCCTTGGTGGTGACGGCTAGACCCTCTGCGTTGATCGCATCGACAATCCGCTTGCGGGCATCGTAGCGATCCAGGCCGCGATACTCTTCCGGCACCAGGTTGATATCATCGACCTCCGCCTCGTTCGGCAGCTGGCCGGTTTTCGCGATCTCAAGGGCCCGTGCTGCGTAGACGGCATAGTCCTCGCCGTCGGCGCGCATCTTGGCCTGGGTATCCATCAGGCGGTAAAGCGGGATCTTGTTGCGGCGCGCGACCTGGTAGTCGTTGAAGTCATGCGCACCGGTGATCTTGACCGCGCCCGAGCCGAATTTCGGATCCGGATATTCGTCGGTGATGATCGGGATCAGGCGGCGATGTTCTTTCGGCCCGACCGGGATCTCGCAGAGCTTGCCGACGATCGCGGCATAACGCTCATCCGAGGGATGGACGGCAACCGCGCCGTCGCCGAGCATGGTCTCAGGTCGCGTCGTCGCGATCGAGATGTAGTTGCGCTCCTCCTGGAAGGTGACGTTGCCGTCCTCGTCCTTCTCGACATAGGTATAGGTCGCACCACCGGCGAGCGGATATTTGAAGTGCCACATATGGCCTTCAACTTCCTTGTTCTCGACCTCAAGGTCGGAAATCGCCGTCTCGAACTTCGGGTCCCAGTTGACCAGCCGCTTGCCGCGATAGATCAGGCCTTCCTTGTAGAGCGTAACAAAGACTTCGAGGACAGCCGCCGACAGGCCTTCGTCCATGGTGAAGCGTTCGCGCGACCAGTCGCAGGAGGCGCCAAGACGCTTCAGCTGGTTGAAGATCAGGCCGCCCGATTCTTCCTTCCACTCCCAGACCTTTTCGATGAAGGCCTCGCGGCCCATGTCGCGGCGGGTGAGGTTCTGGCCGTTTTCGGCGAGCTTGCGCTCGACCACCATCTGGGTTGCGATGCCGGCATGGTCCATGCCCGGCTGCCACAGCACATCCTTGCCGCGCATGCGCTCAAAGCGGACCATGATGTCCTGCAGCGTGTTGTTCAGCGCATGGCCCATATGCAGCGAGCCGGTCACGTTCGGCGGCGGGATCACGATGGTGAAGGTGTCCTCGCCGGGCTTGGCATTGGCGCCGGCGCGGAACGCATCGGCGTCTTCCCAGGCTTTGGCAATTTTCGGTTCGACGGCGGCTGAATCATAGGTCTTTTCGAGCATTTTGCGACCGGACTTTTCGAGTTCTGGATGTGGGTTGGTAAACAGGACTGGCCAATTCGAGTCAATAAAAAAGGCCGCTCTCACGAGCGGCCCATGATCCCTGAGGATGCTTCGATCAGCGTCGCGGGCCGCGGGCGACGCGTTCGATTTCTTCCCGCACGAGGCGCTCCACCAGCGTCGGCAGGTTGTCGTCGAGCCAGTCCTTCAGCATCGGGCGGAGCATGTCCTCGGCCATCTCGTCGAGCGAGCGGCGCTCGGTGCCATCGAAGGCGGCGGCGAGATCGGAGAAGGAACGTGACACCTGTTCGACGGTCGCAGCAGACACCAACGCGGTCAGATCACGGCCTTCGCTTTCGGTTTCCCGCTGCAGCTCGACGGACGATGGCGATGCCTGCATTTCCGGTTCAAGCTCTTCATAGGTCGGCTCGAAAGCCGCCTCAACGAACCTTGGCTCCTGGCGCTCGACGCGAACCTCGACCGAGGCGATGCGCGCCATCGGAGCCGGGTCCGCAGGATGCTCCGCTTCGGCTGCGGCACGCTGCATGGCATACGGCGCCGGCTCTGGCGAAAGTGCGGGACGCAATTGCTGGTCGCGCATTTCGGAAAGGCGGGTCGCCATCACAGGGGCTGCCGCACGTGCCTGCTGCTCAGCGGCTTGCGGCATGTCGCGGCGCGGCTGCACCACGGTTGCCTGGATCGGCGTGCTGGAAATGGTCGGGGCGCTCGACTGCACCGGCCGTTCCATGCGCTCGGAGGCAGAGCGAACACGGGCAGCCAGGTCGGCCAGCGACACGCTTTTCGGCGCCTCGGCTGCCGGGTCGCGAGCCGGCTCCTCAGCGGGCATCACCTCGGCGCGCTCGATCTCGCGCTGGAAGACAGGGAAAGCAGAGCCTGCATCATTGGCTGCAACGAAATCGCCGCCATCATAACCGTTGTCTTCTTCGCTCTGCTCGTAGTCGTCGGACAGGGCCGAGACATCCTGGGACAGGCTGCCACCGTTCAGCGGGTCATTGCTTTCGATGATCCGGCGAATCGATGCCAGGATCTCTTCCATGGACGGTTCACGCGCTACGCTTGGCTGAGCCATACTAATCCCCGTTGTCCTCAGAAATTGCCGACCCGGGCGATTGCCCTGGGCCGATTCGCGCTCACCCTAGGATACGCGGTTGCGGAAAAAAATCACGCCCGGATCAGGAATTGCCGTGATGCACAACTTTGTTGCGCGGTCACGAAAAGGCCCGCACGTGGCGGGCCCTGAACGCGCATTTCGGATCGACCTTCAGAAAACGAAGGCCGCGGCCTTGCGGAAGCCCGGCAGCGGCTTCACCGCCGCATTGAAGTATTCGGTGTAGGAAGTGATGCCACCGTTCTTGACATAGAGGCGCGCACGCGCGGCATTGCCATAGCCGACGACCGCCACGAGACGGCCACCTTCGCGCAGCTGCGCCAGGAGAGCCTCCGGCAGCTCCTCGACGGCACCATTGACGAAGATCACGTCATAGGGGGCTTCTGCGGCATAACCGCCTTCCAGCGCGGCGGATACGACTGCGACATTGTCATAGCCAAGCTCGGAGAGTTTTTCGGTCGCCTTCGTCACCAGCGCTTCGTCGCTCTCGGTCGCCACGACCGAACCAGACAGCAGCGACAGCAGGGCTGCGGCATAACCGGCACCACAGCCGATCTCCAGCACCACGTCATCCTTGGTGATGGCGGCGAGCTGCAGCAGCTTGGCGAGCGGCGAAGGCTCCATGATGTAGCGCGGCGGGTTGCCGTTCTGCGCCGGACAGACCTGCATGTCCTCGTCGATATAGGCGAGCGGCTTCAGCTCGGCCGGAACGAAGGCTTCACGCGGCACCGAGAGGAAGGCGTTCAGAACCGAATGGGACGTGACGTCCGTCGTCCTGATCTGGTTGTCCACCATCTTGGTGCGTGCTGCTGCGTAATCCATCATTTCATTCGCGCCCCGTGTCGACCGGCCATAGCGGCTATCCACCCGTCTTTAATTGCAGGCAGAGGCGCTTTCAAGCCGGTCGGGCCTTCGCATCACAGAATCTCGCGACCGCCCGGTGACGCAGCCGCAGGACGGGCGGATCAGTCGGCCAGCGTGTAGGTATCGTTTTCGCAGAAATCGATCTCGTCACGCACATCATAGAAGCTGTCATCCTCGAAGACCGCGCGGATCTTGTAGACGCAGGCGTCACTGCCGTCGGCGATCGTCAGCTTGCGCGATTGCCCGCCATAAAGTCCCTTCTTCTTCAGCAGTTCGGTGCGCGTGCCGCCATCTGCGGGCGTGGCATGGAACTGCACGATCATGTTGGGGGTCTGGTTGTCGAGCGTAAACGAGAGAGTCTCAGCGAGGGTCGGCTGGGCAATAGCAGCAAGACCGGCGGCAAGAAAAAGAGAAAGGGTGACACGCATGGCAATGGCTCCTGTTGGCGCAAGAGCCAGCTCATGCGGGAGTGCGCATGCCGGCGCAATCGGACCGATCGGCCAAGATCGGGCGCAACGACCGGCCGGGGGCGATCGGCACAGTTTTGGCCGATGACAGGCACGAGACCCTGCGGTCGAGGAGAGTATCGACCGCGCACAAGTTCAGCTTTTTGTGAAGGTTCGGATGGAGGCCTCGCCCGGAATTGAACCGGGGTACAAGGATTTGCAGTCCTCTGCGTCACCACTCCGCCACGAGGCCATCCGAGTAGAAAAGTGCGTGTGGTGGGCGGCATTTAGAACGGATCGAGAGTAAGCGCAAGGGGAAATTCAGCGATTTTCGAGCGCATATTGTGGATGGCGCCGATCCCCTCGCCGGCTGCCCTCAGCCACCCTCGCGCCAACGCCGGCGATCAAGCAGCCGGGTCGCGGCCATGGTGCTGGCCGCATCCGCCAGACGGTCCGGATCGGTCATGCCTGCTGTGTAAAGGCGGATCACCGCCCGGCCGACCGCCTCGCGATGCCCATTGTCGGCACCACGCGGATCAACCGATGTCACGACCTGCATGGCCTGCTCAATGATGTGAAAGTCTCTGGGCGTCAGGATCAAGGAACTCTCCGCCAGAATCGAATGGGTCACTTCACCTCGTTTCTCCGGGAACGAAATGATGCGAACCGTCTTGTCGCTCCCGAGTGCGTCCCGGCACCTTAGGGCACGGATCAGGGGCGGTCATTTCACTATGACATGTCGGAGCGCGGAACCAGCGCCTCAGCCCCGGCGATCTGCCTTCGGCGCATCCTTGCGCCGGCTCCACCACACGGCAATGCGACGGCGGCGGCGGCGGACGGCGGGAATGTCGTGCGAGAGAACGATCAGGCCGAGCGGCACCATCCAGAAGCCGAGCACCGGCAGGAAACCGAGGAAACCACCGCCGACCAGCGCCGTGCCGGTGACGATTCGACCAGTCCGCGACCGCGGGACCGGAATTTCGAGCCCGCCGAGCACGAGACGCCCCCGCGCATGATCAAGGCGGTAACGGCGGTCGGGCATGCGAAAAACTCCTCGATTCCAAGGGATTTCGGTCCCCTCTCAGCGCTCCTGCAGATGGTGTGTCCCCATATAAAAACAAGAGGATGACATTTTTTTTGAAAAACCGCTTGGCAAACGGAGCGAGCATCAGTATTACCCCGCTCACACCGCGCCAAGCGGCTGTTCCCTGGTAGCTCAGCGGTAGAGCATTCGACTGTTAATCGACAGGTCGCCGGTTCGAATCCGGCCCGGGGAGCCATCTCATTCCAAGGCCCGCGCCTCAACAGGCTGCGGGCCTTTTGCTTTCTTGTCCGGCCGTACCACTGCAAGATCTGGTGAGATGGTTCCGGCAGCCGCCTCGAAACCCCCTCTTCACCTTTGGCTGCTATCTCCTTGCCTCAACGAAAAGGCATGCAAGGAGGACGGCCGATGTGGCTTGAGCTTCACGACGGGGACGGCTTTCCCTTCTACGTCAACATGGACAATGTGGTGGATTTCCGCTGGTACGAGCGGGAGGGCTATACCTGCCTTTTGACGACCGCCCCGGTCGCCGAAAAGCTGCATCGCCTCTATGTGCGCGAAAACGCCCAGCAGATCATGGCGATGCTGCGCGCCGAACAGGCCCGTCGCGCAGCCCCGGGTCGCTCTGCCGCCTGACGGCCCCTTCTGGGGCCCGCACTCGGCAACGCAGAATCGTGATCGCGGCGTGATCCCCTGACCGTCGTGTTTCGTATGGCTATCAAAGCCAACGAAGAAGACATTGCATGCCCGACACCCGTTCCAAGACGCTCATCCTCTGGTTCCGCAAGGACCTGCGGCTTTCAGACCATGCGGCCCTGGCAACCGCCGCCGCCGAAGGCTTCCGCATCCTGCCGCTCTATATCCGCGAGCCCGAAGCGGTCGGCACCGGCCCGCTCGGGGCGGCCCAAGAATGGTGGCTGCATCATTCCCTCGATGCCTTCGGAGCCTCGCTTCAAGGCCTGGGCTCGCGGCTCATTCTGCGCAGTGGCCCGGCCGAAACCGTATTCGCGGCGCTGCTCGCCGAGACCGGGGCCTCCGCGGTCTTCTGGAACCGCCGCTACGATCCCTGCGGCATTGCCATAGACAAGGCGCTCAAGGCGAAACTGATCGTCGATGGCATCGAGGTGCGCACCTTTGCCGGCCAGATCCTGCACGAGCCGACCAAGCTCAAGACCGGTGCCGGTGGCAATTTCCGCGTCTATACGCCCTTCTGGAAGGCGCTGGACAATTCCGGCGAACCGCCCGAGCCGATCCCCGCGCCGCCGGCCCTGCCCGCTCCCGATCACTGGCCGGACAGTGAGACGCTGACGGACTGGGGTTTGCTGCCGACCAGACCGAACTGGGCCAGGGGCTTCGAGGCCGAATGGCAGCCCGGCGAGGCCGGTGCCCACAAGCGGCTGGCGGCTTTCGTCAAATCGGGCCTCAAGGGCTACCGCACCCGCCGCGACTTTCCCGGCGAAGCGCATATCTCGAAACTGTCGCCGCATCTGGCGCTCGGCGAGATTTCGCCCGCAACGCTGTGGCACGCGACACGTGGCCTCTCGGACGACTATGCCAGCGAAGACTATATCCATTTCCGCAAGGAGGTGGTCTGGCGCGACTTCTCCTATCACCTGCTCTTCCATTTCCCGGATCTGGCAACCAAGAACTGGAACGCCAAGTTCGACGCCTTTCCCTGGCGCGACGCGCCGGACCTGCTTCAAAAATGGCAGCGCGGCCAGACCGGCTATCCGATCGTCGATGCCGGCATGCGCCAGCTCTGGCAGACCGGCTGGATGCACAACCGCGTGCGCATGATCGTCGCCTCCTTCCTGATCAAGGACTTGCTTGTCGACTGGCGCGAAGGCGAGCGCTGGTTCCGCGACACGCTTGTCGATGCCGACCCGGCCTCGAATGCCGCCAGCTGGCAATGGGTCGCCGGCTCCGGCGCCGACGCCGCCCCCTTCTTCCGCATCTTCAACCCGGTGAGCCAGGGCGAGAAATTCGACCCCGAAGGGGCGTATATCCGCCGCTTCGTGCCGGAGCTGAAGGACATGCCTGCTAAGTTCATCCACAAGCCTTCGGAGGCGCCGCTGACGGTGCTGAAGGACGCAGGCGTCAGCCTCGGCAAGACCTATCCCAAGCCGATCGTCGATCACGGCAAGGCCAGGGATGCGGCGATGGCAGCGTTTCAGGGGTTGAAGGCGGAGTGAGGGCGAAAGCGGCGACCCTTTGCGCCATGCCCTGGGAGTTTGCGTGCGGTAGCGTAGAACCTACTCAATCTACCCCTTCTATTTTATCCATCTTAAACTCGTGGAATATACGAACTATGCTCAGTGACGCGTACATAAACATTACAACCATTGCCAAACCAAAAAGGTAATAACTTGGCTTGTAGTCAACATAGAAAGTGGCGCTCCATATCCTTTCGTCACCGAACCCGCCGACAGGATAGACATGATTCACCTTGACGCCAGCCAACACAAAGATGAGCGCCACACTGCCCCCGATGTAGACATCGAATCTGCTAAACTCCTTAAAAATCAAAACTCCTTTCGAGTGCACGGCGGTAAAGATCACGATGTACACAACATGCATCAGGTAAATTTCACCCATAGTTATTGGGTCTGATTCGACAACAGGCATCCTCGGAAAAACAAAAGAGCTCACCCCCCAGACAAAGCACACAAAAAAAATCAACGATGCAGAGAAGAATCTGTATATGTTATGAGTTCGCGAAACAAAGAAGACTGTAAATGTACCGATAAGCCCTCCATAGAGCATACCGTACACGCCAACCAAAAAAATCCTGTACAAAAAGAAATCTTCTTCGTTTGACTGTGAACTGGGCGCAAAGAACAGAATTGAGACGAACGAACTCGCCACTAGCCCAGACAGAATGCCATCCGCCAAACCACCCAAGGTCGAGACACGAAACAAGCGATCTACGGTCGAGATGAATAAAAGGCCAAGTCCAACTATCAGAACAATGAAGCCAGCTATCTGGACAACTCCGCGCTCGGCGACGTCCAGAGGAATTTTTTCAGCAAAGAATACCACAATCGATCCCAATAGAATGAGAATGATGTGTAACTTTGCACCGTCAACCTTATCGCTGGTCAGTAGGTCTATCAGCTTCTCCAGCATTCCCCCCCCAGTTCCCAGAACCTTCCGGCAGACGCATAATTTACAACCTAAATCGTACACCTGAACTCAATAGCTGCAACCCCTCCCCGAACGCATTTTCCCTCCGCTTGGCCCACAGCGAAAAGCCATTCCTTGCCTTTGATGTCCCCGAGGCGGAAAAGACGGGTTCATTCCCGCGCCAGCCGTTTTGCCCGCATAATCTTGTCCAGAAGGACAAATTCATGTGGTTTTCCGGTTTTCTTCCCCGCGCTTTTGGTTCTAGTGTCCGCGTCAGACAAAAAAGGCAGACATCATGGCATTCCACCCTTCCGTGCTCGAGGCGATCGGCAATACGCCTCTCATCCGGCTGAAAGGCGCCTCTCAGGCGACCGGCTGCACCATTCTCGGCAAGGCCGAATTCCTCAATCCCGGCCAGTCGGTGAAGGATCGCGCAGCACTCTTCATCATCCGTGATGCCGAGCGGCGCGGGCTGTTGCGTCCCGGCGGCGTGATCGTCGAGGGCACGGCAGGCAATACCGGGATCGGCCTCACCCTTGTGGCGAAAGCGCTCGGCTATCGCACCGTGATCGTCATCCCGGAGACCCAGAGCCAGGAAAAGAAGGACGCGCTGAAGCTGCTCGGCGCCGAGCTCGTCGAAGTGCCGGCGGTGCCTTACAAGAACCCGAACAACTATGTGAAGATTTCCGGGCGTCTCGCCGCCGAGCTTGCGAAGAGCGAGCCGAACGGGGCGATCTGGGCCAACCAGTTCGACAACACCGTCAACCGCGACGCCCATATCGCAACGACCGCGAAGGAGATCTTCGAGCAGACCGGCGGCGCCGTCGACGGCTTCATCTGCGCCGTCGGCTCGGGCGGCACGCTGGCCGGCACCGGCATGGGCCTTCGCAATAGGAAGCCCTCCGTCAAGATCGGCATTGCCGATCCGGAAGGGGCCGCGCTCTTCGAATACTACAAGAATGGCGAGCTGAAATCCTCCGGCTCCTCGATCACCGAGGGCATCGGCCAGGGCCGCATCACCGCCAATCTCGAAGGCTTCACGCCCGATTTCGCCTATCAGATCCCCGATTCCGAAGCGCTCGACATCGTCTTCGACATCGTCGAAAACGAGGGCATCTGCCTCGGCGGCTCCTCGGGTATCAACATCGCCGGCGCCATGCGTCTGGCCCGGGATCTCGGCCCCGGCCACACGATCGTGACGATCCTCTGCGACTATGGCAACCGCTACCAGTCGAAGCTCTACAACCCGGACTTCCTGCGCTCGAAGGGTCTGCCGGTTCCGGCCTGGCTCGAAAAGCGTCCGACCTTCGACCTGCCCTTCGAGACTGTCTGATATCCATCGAAAGCACTGCCATGACCACCATCGCCCTCTACCGCGACGATTTTTATCTCTCGACGGCGGAGGCGGTGGTCATATCCGTGCATGACGATGGCGCGGTCGAACTCGATCAGACCTGCTTTTATGCCGCCTCCGGCGGCCAGCCGGGTGACACCGGCTTTTTCGAGCGCGAGGATGGCAGCCACATCCAGCTCGGAGAAACCCGCCACGGCGCCACCAAGGACGTGATCCTGCATCGCCCTGTAGACGGCGAGCCCCTGCCTTTGGTCGGTGAAAAGCTTGTGCTGCATGTCGACTGGCCGCGCCGCTACAAGCTCATGCGCATGCACACCGCCTGCCACCTGCTTTCCGTCGTCTGTTCCTATCCGATCACGGGTGCTGCTGTTGGCGAAGAGGAAAGCCGGGTCGATTTCGACATGGGCGAGACCATCGACAAGGATCAGGTGACGGCAGACCTGATGAAACTCGTCGGCGAGAACCATCCCGTTTATCTCCAGTGGATCACCGACGAGGAGCTTGCGGCGAACCCCGGCATCGTCAAGTCGAAGAATGTTCGCCCGCCCGTCGGCCTTGGTCGGGTGTCCTTGGTCTGTATCGGCGAGAACTCCGCCGTTGACAGCCAGCCCTGCGGGGGCACACATGTTTCGGAGACCCAGGAGGTCGGTGCGATTCATATCGCCAAGATCGAAAAGAAGGGCAAGGAGAACCGCCGGTTCCGCATTCGCTTTGGAGCCCCGGAGACCTAAGCCATAGGAACACTACGGGAGAAGTGCATGTCGGGTGAAAGAAGCCGTTTCGTCGTTTCGGCGGATTGGGTCGAAAAGAACCTCGGGGCGCCCGGATTCAAACTTGTCGATGCCTCCTGGTATCTGCCGGCGCATAACCGCAACGGCGCCGTCGAATATGCCTCCGGCCATATCCCCGGCGCCGTCTTCTTCGATCAGGACGTGATCGCCGATACGTCGACGGGCCTGCCCCATTCCCTGCCCTCGCCCTCCTTCTTCGCCCAGGCCGTCGGTCAGCTCGGCATTTCCGCCGAGGATACGATCGTCGTCTATGACGGTCCCGGCTTCTTCTCCGCCCCGCGCGTCTGGTGGATGTTCCGTGTCATGGGCGCGCGCCGCGTCTATGTGCTCGACGGCGGCATCGACGGCTGGAAGGCGGAGGGCCGCAAGCTCGAAACCGACCTGCCGGAACCGGCACCCGTCACCTTCGAAGCACATTTCGACCGGGCCAAACTCACCTCCTTCGACCAGATGTCGGCCATTGCCGACGAGGGCGACAAGCAGATCGCCGATGCTCGCCCCGCCGGACGCTTCACCGGCGAAGAGCCCGAACCCCGCGCCGGCATGCGATCCGGCCATGTTCCGGGTTCGCGCAGCGTACCCGCAGCCTCGCTGTCTGAAAACGGTCGCCTCAAGGATCTCGCGACGCTGCGCTCGATCTTCACCAATGCGGGCATCGACCTCAACAATCCCGTGGTGACCTCTTGCGGCTCGGGCGTGACGGCAGCGGTCGTGACGCTGGCGCTGGAGAGCCTCGGGCATACCGACAATTCGCTCTATGACGGCTCCTGGTCGGAATGGGGCTCGAAGACCGACACCCCCGTCGTGACAGGCCCTGCCGAACCGCTCGCCTCGAAGACATCAGGGCCGCTGACCGCCCATGTCACGCGGCTGGAAATGACCGCACCGCCGAAATCCAGCCTGCCGGTTCCGGTCAATATCCAGACCGCGATCATGCGCACGCATGAGATCCCGCTCCCCTTCTACCGCTTCCTGCATCGCCAGGTCGGCGCCCGCTGGCATTGGTACGAGCGGTTGCGTCTGCCCGACGACCAGCTGAAGGCGATCATCCATCATCAGAAGGTGTCGATCTCGGTTCTCTATGTAAATGGGGCGCCGGCCGGCTTCTACGAGCTGTCGCAGGAAAGCGACGACCTTGTAGAACTCTCCTATTTCGGCCTTTTCGAGCATGCGCTGGGGCTTGGAATCGGCAAGTGGTTCCTGCTGCAGTGTCTCTATGCCGCCTGGGCCACCAATCCGAAGACGGTAACCGTCACCACCAATTCGCTTGACCATCCCCGCGCACTGCAGCTCTACCAGCAATTCGGTTTTTCGCCGGTCGGCACTTACGACGCCCTGGTCGATCCGCTGACCGACCAGGAACTGTTGGCGCTGATGAAGCGGGACGGCTGAGAGCCGTCGCTCAGTCCTTCTTCTTCAGCTTGACGCTTGTGGCTTCGGTTTCTTCTTCGGAGGTCTCGTCAGCCACTTCTTCGCCACTGGCATCCTCTTCGCCGCTGGCATCCTCTCCGCCAGCGGTCTGGTTTTCGAACCAGGTGGAGATCAGCCCGGCATGGAAGGCTGCCATTTCGTAGCAATAGGTGATCTCGCGGCCACCTGCATACCAGAAGGCGTTTTCGGTGCCACAGGTCTTGCCGGTGATCTTGATGCCGTCCTTCAGATTGTAGCCTTCACCGAAGACGTTGGCGATCGTTTCCAGCGCGCCGGCACTCTTCAGCAGATCGGCAAAACCCTGCAGATCCTCATTGCCGGCGGGCTCGTAAGTCACCTCGAATTTGGTCTTGGCGCCCTCCTTCATGTTGGCGGCGAGAAGGCTCATCCAGCTGTCGCGGGCCTTCTGGTATTCGAAGAGACATTCCTCGCGTCGTTCGGCGGGAAATTCGAGCGAGTCGGCGAATTCCTTGAAGAACTCGGCATTCGCACCCGTCATCATGCAGACGATCGCATAGGCGCGCTGGCGATCCAGGCCATGCGTGCCCATGAAGTCATCCTCCTGCGGGCCGTCTTCCTTGGCTTCATCCAGCAGGAACCAGCCATCGGCACTGTCCTGCATGGTGGTGTAGAGGTCCTCGTCCTCGGCGCCGAGCAACAAGACGGAGGAGAGCGCATCCACGGCATCCTCCTCACGGCCGAGCACCGGCAGGTTGAATTCCGAGACCAGCATGTGGCCCGCCTCATGGAAGAGGATGAAGATCGCGTTGTTGACGACGAATCTCTGGCCTTCCTCGACCTGCTCTGCGGTCAGCTCGGCCGCCCGGGCTGCCATGGATGGCTGGAAGAGACATGTGGCGGAGAATGCCAGCACGGCCGCCGCGGCGGACTTGAAAGAAGTCATGGGAGCCCCTTACCCGATCTGTTGTCGCCCCAGTATCTACCGCAGAGGTTAAGCGAGAGAAAAACGCCATTTTTGACAACATCTCACCGCGCAGGAATCGGGTGGCAGCTTTGGAGCGGCTGAGATGAAAATGCGGCATCCAACCTCAGGAGAGATGTCCATGACAGCCGTCCACTTCGTCCCCATGCCGTCCGCAGATGCCGCCGCCTACCGGGAGGGTGCCTCCGATGCCTATGGCCTTGCCCCGGAGCAGCGCATCTCGCCCGGCGGCTATCCCTGCCGCCATTGCCTCGGACCAATCGCGTCGGGAGAGCCTTATCTGACCCTCGCCTACCGCCCCTTCCCGACGCTCCAGCCCTATGCCGAGACAGGTCCGATCTTCCTGCATGCAGAAGCCTGCCCGCGCTACGAGGCGGCAGACGTTCTGCCCACCATGCTCGATAGCCCCGACTACATCGTGCGCGGATATGGCCACGACGACCGCATTGTCTATGGCAGCGGCGGCGTGGTGGAAACGCAGGGGATCACCAAGCGCGCCGAAGAGCTCTTCTCCAATCCGGAGATCGCCTATCTGCATGTCCGCTCGGCCCGCAACAACTGCTATCAGTGCCGGATCGAGCGGAGCTGATAGCACAGACAAAAACGGGCCGGCCAAGGGGAAGGCCGGCCCGGATCAGCGGCGTTACACGAGATAGTCGCGGACCTGACGCAAGGTGAGGCGACCGGAGAATGCGGCCTTACGCTACGTTCAGCACGGATTCCGGCGCATGGGCCGGATAGCCCAGGGCATCGGCCACCGGCTTGTTGGTGATGCGGCCCTTGTGCACGTTCAGGCCGTTGCGCAGATGGCGATCCTCGGCAATCGCGCGCAGACCACGATCGGCAAGAGCCAGACCATGGACCAGCGTCGCATTGTTGAGCGCGTGGGCAGACGTGATCGGAACCGCACCCGGCATGTTGGCCACGCAGTAATGCACGACACCATCGACGACATAGGTCGGGTCGGAATGGGTGGTTGCGTGGGAGGTTTCGAAGCAGCCGCCCTGGTCGATGGCGACGTCGACGACAACAGCGCCCTTCTTCATGCCCGACAGCATTTCGCGGGTCACGAGCTTAGGCGCAGCAGCGCCCGGGATCAGCACGGCACCGATGACGAGGTCGGCGGAGAAGCATTCCTGCTCAAGCGCATCGATGGTGGAGTAGACGGTGTGGACTCGACCGCCGAAGATATCGTCGAGCTGGCGCAGGCGCGGCAGCGAGCGGTCGAGGATGGTGACATCGGCACCAAGGCCAACCGCCATCTTGGCCGCATGCAGGCCGACGACGCCGCCGCCGATCACGGTGACCTTGGCCGGCAATACGCCGGGCACACCGCCGAGCAGGATGCCACGGCCGCCATGGGCCTTCTGCAGAGCCGTCGCACCCGCCTGGATCGCGAGACGGCCCGCCACTTCCGACATCGGGGCCAACAGCGGCAGGCCTCCGCGCTCGTCGGTCACGGTTTCATAGGCAATGGCCGTGACGCCGGACTCGATCAGGCCCTTGGTCTGTTCCGGATCGGGCGCGAGATGCAGATAGGTGTAGAGGATCTGGCCTTCGCGCAGCTGCACCCATTCCGACGGCTGCGGTTCCTTGACCTTGACGATCATGTCGGACTTTTCGAACACGTCCTTGGCTGTGGCTGCGATCTTCGCGCCAGCGGCGACATAGGCGTGGTCGTCGGCGCCGATGCCGGCACCTGCCCCCGTTTCGATCAGGACATCATGGCCATGGGCCACGTATTCGCGGACCGCTCCCGGCGTCAGGCCGACGCGGTATTCGTGGTTCTTGATTTCCTTGGGGCAACCGACGCGCATTCTCGTTCCTCTCATCCGGCGGCTTCGCGCCGCTTGTCGCTTCAGATACGAAAATTGAAACATTGTTGCCGCAAAATGTCCTTGCAAAGTGAGGGCTGCGGCGCGATGCAATTCGCAGCTTCTTGCGTCAGGAGGCCGCAAAACGGAGAAAGCTACGAATGGCGGAACTGGATGCCATCGATCGTGCCATTCTGAAGGCGCTTCAGGAGAATGGCCGGATGACCAATGCGGAGCTTGCCGAGAAGGTGGGCCTGTCGCCATCCGCCTGCTCGCGGCGGCACGACATGCTGGAAAAGGCAGGTGTGATCAGCGGCTACCATGCCCGCCTTTCGCACAAGGCGATCGACTACAAGATGATGGTCATCGTGCATATCTCGCTGTCAGGCCAGTTCGCCAAGACGCTGACCGAGTTCGAATCGGCCGTGAAGCGCTGTCCCAATGTGCTCGTCTGCTACCTGATGTCGGGCGAATACGACTACATCCTGCGGGTCGCGGCGAAGGACCTCGAAGACTACGAGCGGATCCATCGCGACTGGCTCTCGGCGCTTCCGCATGTCGTGAAGATCAATTCCAGCTTTGCGCTGCGCGAGGTGATCGAACGACCCAATGTAGGACTTTGAAGGCGATCCATTGAATTCTAACGAATTGTTTTAGCCGAACCTCACAGATCGGCACTATGCTCCTGCAATGGTTGTTCTTCAGGACGATAAGCATGAGCAATAATCTTGGAATGGATGTCCGCAAATCGCCTCGCAGCCGGTGCCGGCTCGACAGCAAGATCCACTACTTCAAGCAGGTGGCGGACGGACGGGTGATCAACATCTCGCGCACGGGCCTTGCGCTCGAACTCGCGACCAAGCTGACCGCCGCCGCCGGCAGCCAGGTCACCATCGAAAACGACGACATCGGCCACCTCGAAGGCGTCGTCCGTTGGAACTATGGCGGACGCGTTGGCATCATGTTCCGACCCAACAGCAACTCGATCGCCAAGGTCGCGGCCTACTTCCGCCATTTCCATCAGGAGATCCGGCCCGTCCTGCGGGGCTGAAACGGCTGGGGGCCCGCCCCGGTTAACGGTAAATCGCGGGGATAACCGGCCAAATACCTCATTTCTCCTAGGGCCACTGCTCGCATTTTAACGAACTTGGCCAGATGCCGTTAAGGCGCCTGGCCGAGGCTTTCTGCGTTTCATTCAGTCATTTTGACGGAGCGCATAAAGATGCTTGCAGCCAAATTAAGCACGGACGGTCGGCGCAGTCAGAGGATTCGCTGTCACATCAGGGGCACTCTTGAATTCATTGGGCAGAAGCTCACCATGCGCGTTCTCGATATCTCAAAGTCCGGCATGGCCATCCACCTTGAGGGCTGGATCGAAGCCAAACGCGGGGCGACCGTTTCTGTATACTGCGCCGAACTTGGACATATGGAATGCACGGTGCGTTGGTACCGGGCAGGAAAGATGGGGCTAGAGTTTGACCAGACGACGAACACGGTCGCACAGATCACCGCCTATTTCCGCAATTTCCACCGGGACCCGTGCAACCTCGTGTCCATCTAGGCGGCGAAACCGGCAGGGGCCAGTGTCTCACCCCTGTCATTTTACAGGTGCAACCATCTCGAAAGCGACTTAACCTCTGTCGCTTTCAGCACCTGTTTTTCGTGAGGCCTCCATGCCATCCCTGCTCGATCTTCACCCGCTGTCCCGCCGGTCCTTCCTGGGCGGCATCGCCGCATCGGCCGCACTCGTGACCCTGCATCCCTTCGCCGCCCGCGCCTCCGCCAGTCAGGCGCATCTGCGCCTGATGGAAACCACCGACATCCACGTCAACGTGATGCCGTACGACTATTATGCCGACAAGCCGAACGACACGATGGGACTGGCGCGCACCGCAAGCCTGATCGACAGTATCCGTGCGGAAGCCGGAAATTCCATGCTGATCGACAATGGCGACTTCCTGCAGGGCAATCCGATGGGCGATTACATGGCCTATCAGAAGGGCATGAAGCCGGGCGACGTGCATCCGGTGATCAAGGCGATGAACGTGCTCGGCTATGATTGCGGCACGCTCGGCAATCACGAGTTCAATTACGGCCTCGAGTTCATGTTCAACACGCTGGCCGGTGCGCAGTTTCCCTTCGTCTGCGCCAACCTGACCAAGGGCCAGCTCGCCGCCGATCCGAAACAGGATACGCTCTACTTCAAGCCCTATCACATCATCGAAAAACAGATCCGCGACGGCTCGGGGGCAACGAGCCCGATCAGGATAGGCTTCATTGGCTTCGTGCCGCCGCAGATCATGCTCTGGGATGCGAAGAACCTCGAAGGCAAGGCACAGGCTCGCGACATCCTGCAGGCGGCACGCGCCTGGGTGCCGCAGATGAAGGAGGAAGGCGCCGATATCGTGATTGCCCTTTCCCATTCCGGCATCGACGGGCACGGCGAGACGGAAGGCATGGAAAACGCCTCGCTCTATCTCGCCGGTGTCGAGGGGATCGACGCGATCTTCACCGGCCACCAGCATCTCGTCTTTCCCGGCCCGAAGGACTTCGAAAACGTGCCGGGGGCTGATGCCGTCAAGGGCACCCTTCTCGGCAAGCCGGCCGTCATGGCCGGCTTCTGGGGTTCGCATATGGGCCTCATCGACCTTCTGCTGGAAAAGGACGGCGCGAGCTGGAAGATCGTCGATTTCACCTGCGAGGCGCGGCCGATCTATCATCGTGACGACAACCGCAAGATCGTTGCCGACGTGAAGGACAAACCTGAAGTCGTCGCCTCGGTTGCCGCCGAACACCAGGCGACGCTCGATTACGTGCGCACGCCCGTCGGCAAGACCTCGGCGCCGCTCTATTCCTATTTCGCACTCGTCGCCGACGATCCCTCGATCCAGATCGTCTCGATTGCGCAGTCCTGGTACATCAGGCAAATGCTGAAGGACGGTCCGCACAAGGATCTGCCAGTGCTGTCGGCTGCGGCCCCGTTCAAGGCGGGTGGCCGCGGCGGCGCCGACTATTTCACCGATGTGCCGGCCGGCGACATCGCGATCAGGAACGTCGCCGACCTCTATCTCTATCCGAATACGATCCAGGCGGTGGCGATCACCGGCGAGCAGGTGAAGAACTGGCTCGAAATGTCGGCCGGCATCTTCAACCAGATCGAGAAGGGCGCGAAGGATGTGGCCCTCATCAATCCGGATTTCCCGTCCTACAATTACGACGTCATCGATGGCGTCACCTACCAGATCGACCTCACCAAACCTGCCCGCTACGACAAGGACGGCGTCGTCGTTCATCCGGAATCAAGCCGCATCGTCAACCTCCAGTACGATGGCAAGCCGATCGATCCGGCGCAGACCTTCGTCGTGGCGACCAACAACTACCGGGCCGGCGGCGGCGGCAAGTTCCCGGAGATCGCCTCCGACAAGGTCATCTTCGTCGGGCCGGATACGAACCGCGACATCATCGTTCGCTACATCGTCGACCAGGGCACGATCAATCCCACTGCCGACGGCAACTGGTCCTTCGCCCCGATCGGCGACACGACCGTTACCTTCGCGACAGGGCCGAAGGCGCGCGAGCACCTCGCCGGTTTCACGGGCGCCACGATCGAGGATGCAGGCGACGGAGCAGACGGCTTTGCGACGTTCCGACTGGCGCTTTGAAGCGATGCCTTCCCCAGGGGCATGAATGAAAACTCTGGAGTCGATTCAAGCCTTTGAATCGATTCCTTAAACTGATTTCGCAACAGGCGCGGCTCCCGCGTCGCCCGGGCAGTTTGACAGGACATCCTCGAAGGTACGGATGAGCCAGGACCCCGCCGGTCCCGGCGGGCTCGACGTGCGGCGGATCGCGTAAAGGGTATAGGACCCCTGTTCGTAGGCCGGCAGATCGAGAGCGACGAGGCGACCGGCGGCAAGGTCGGCACGGATCACGGAAGCCGGCAGCCCACCCCAACCCAGGCCACCGAGGATCAGCTGATGCTTGGTGGCCATGTCACTCACCCGCCATGTCTTGTAGGACAGGACATTGAAGTCGCGTCCGGATGTCAGGTCGGAGGCATCGCTGACCACGATCTGGGTCTCCTCCAGGACGTCCTGCACGGCAAGCGGTCCGGGCAGGCTGGCCAGTGCATGGCCTGAGGCTGCAGCCGGCACCAGAAAATTGTGACCGATGCGCTCAACCGTCAGGGCGTCGTCGTGGCGGTCCAGTGCGCCGCCAATGCCGATCGATGCCCGGCCTGTGGTTACAAGCTCCAACAGGCGACCGAGCTCGCCCACCTCGAGACGCAGGGAAACCAACGGAAAGCGCTGCTGGAAGCCGCGCAGTACCGCCAGCATGGCATCGGTCGGCACCATCACGCTGATCGCCAGTGACAGCTCCGCTTCCAGCCCCTGGTGCATGCCCGCAGCCTTCGCCCGCATCACCTGCAGGTCGGCGACAATCCGCCTGGCATCGGTCAGCATGGCCCTGCCCTCCTCGGTCAACCGGGGCTGGCGGGCGCCATTGCGCTCGAAGAGGCTGATGCCGAGCTGTGCCTCCAGATTGCCGATCGTGTAGCTGACGACCGACTGGGCCCGGTTCAACTGCCGGGCGGCAGCAGAAAAGCTGCCAACATCGGCCACAGCGAGAAAGACCTGCAGCTGATCAAGGGTGGGATTGGCGTCCATCATCCATCCATTTCATCGATACAATTGATCTATATTATCACGGTTTCATCGATGACAAGTTCTTCCTACATCGCGGGTTGCGGGTCGCCTCACGGATCCGCATGACCGTCAGTCAAGGAATCTGTCATGTCCTCCATTCTCCTCGTCACCTCGAGCCCGCGCGGCTCGGAATCCCTCTCGAACGCCCTGGCACTGGAACTCGCCGAAAAATTCAAGGCCCAGACCGGCGCCACCATCGTGCATCGCGATCTCTCGCAGAGCCTTCTGTCGCATGTCGACGGCACCTTCACGGCCGCCATCCGCAAGCCGGCGGAGGACCGTACAGCCGACGAGAGCCAGGCAGCCGCCGTGTCCGACGCGCTGGTCGCCGAACTTATGGCCGCCGATACGATCGTCATCGGCACCGGCCTCATCAACTTCAACATCTACTCCTCGCTGAAGAGCTGGATCGACCACGTCGCGCGTGCGGGTCTGACGTTCAAGTACACGGAAAACGGCCCGGTTGGGCTGGCGACAGGCAAGAAGGCCTATCTCGTGCTCGCCGCCGGCGGTGTCTACTCGTCGGGGCCGGCAGCCCCGCTGAACCATGCCGCTCCGTATCTCAAGACGGTTCTCGGCTTCCTCGGCATCGAACTGGTCGAGACGGTCTATGTCGAGGGCGTGGCCTTCGGTCCCGAAGCGGCCGAGAAGGCGATTGCATCGGCCAAGGCGAAGGTCGAGGAACTGGCACGCGCTGCATGACCATGACGGCAGCCGGAGTGCGCGCGGTATTGTCGCGCGCTGCGGCTGCATCGGCACCTGACCTCTTGTCAGGCGCCTTGCGCGATCGGCACGTCCGCGATGGGCGTGCCGACAAGGGCCAGTTGCCCCCCCTGGCGGAACGAACGCCCGGCGATTGACCTCAGTTCGCTGACCAGGCTGGCATTGATTGCCGTGATTGCCGCATCGACAGGCTGCGGCCGGCCCAGAAGATAGCCCTGCAGTTCGTCGCAGCCGGCCTCTGTCAGATAGCGAGCCTGCTCCACCGTCTCAACACCCTCTGCGACGACCCGCATGCCGAGCCCGCTGCCAAGGTCGATGATGGTGCGGATGATGGCATTCGCGGTCTCCTCCTCGCCAAGTGCGGAGACGAAACTGCGGTCGATCTTGATGACATCAAAAGGGTAGCGCCGGAGATAGCTGAGCGAGGAGTAACCCGTTCCAAAGTCGTCGAGCGCGATCCTCAGGCCCAGAGACTTGAGATGACCGAGAAGGACCAGCGCCCGCTGGTCGTCGTCGATCAGCACGCTCTCGGTGATCTCGAGCTCCAACTTGCGCGGCAGGACACCGGAGGCGGAAAGAATATCCTCGACGTTCTTCAAGAAGTCGGGGTGGCGGAACTGGACCGGCGAGACGTTGATGCTCAGATGGAGATGATCGGGGAAGTCCGCCGCCAGCCGGCAGGCTTCGCGCAGCACCCACTCGCCGAGATCTATGATCTTGCCGGACACCTCCGCTACCGGAATGAAGTCGCCCGGCTGCACCATACCCCGTTCGGGATGGGACCAGCGCAGCAGCGCTTCGTAGCCGACGATCGCGCCGTCCCGCGCGGCCACGCGGGGCTGCAGGTAGAGCTCGAATTCGTCCCGCTCCAGGCCCCGCTCGATGTCGGCTTCCAGCGCCCGTCGCTTCTCGATCAGTTCGTCCATGCCGCGACGATAGGCCCGGAAGGTGCTCCGGCCCGATTTCTTCGCGTGATAGAGCGCCACATCCGCGCGGCCGATCAGCTCATCGAAATCCTGGGCGTGCTCGGGGCAAAGCGCCCCGCCGATGCTGATGCCACATTTTATGCGCTCGCCCTGACCCGTGTCGAAGGGCTGGCGGAAGGCCTCGATCAGGCGACGACTCAAGTCCTCGATCTGTGCTTCAAAATGACAGTTTCCGAGAATGACCGCGAATTCATCACCGCCGAGACGCGCCGCCATGTCGGATGGGCCGAGCACAGCCGTCAGACGCCGCGCCGTCTCGCGGATGACCTCGTCGCCAGCCGGATGACCATAGAGATCGTTGACATCCTTGAAGTGGTCGAGGTCAACCAGCAGCACTCCACAACCCCAGTCGCGGTTCGCACGACCGACATGGGCGGCCAGGGTCTCGGTGAAGAGGGCGCGATTGGCAAGGCCGGTCAGAGGATCATGCTGGGCCAGATGGCGCATGCGTCCCTCGGCTGCCTTGCGCTCGCTGAGATCCACGAGGCAGCTGATGCGAATGTGGCGTCCACGATACTCGATGTTGCGGCCGCGTGCCTCGATCGGAACCAGGGTCCCGTCTTCCCGGACCACCTGGAATTCACGCGAGACGTCAGGTGCGGGATTCGGTTCATCGATCAGCATGCGACGGCCGGTGCCGTCCACGAGATCGAGAATCGAGGTGCCAATCAGTTCGGACAGCCCCCGCCCCGTCAGCACCTCGAACTGCTCGTTGCCGTCGATGATCACGCCACCCTCGTGCATCACGATGGCCTCGAAGGTGGCGTTGGCCAGTGCAGCCACCCGCTCTGATTCTTCCTGGTCGCGGACTTGCGCTTCCAACTCGTGGCGACCGCGTTCCTCCTGCTGGATGTTGTCCATCAGGCTGTTGAACAAGCGTGTCAGCTTTTCCGCCTCGTCGCCCGGATCGACCGGGAGGCGGTCACCGAGATCGGCATTGCCGGAGACGAGCTTGGACAGGGCATGTTCGACATGGCCGACACCGAGGCGGGTGCCGTGCTCGGCGACATTCAGGCCGAGGTCTTCCACATCGGCGGAGACCCTGATGGGAGCCAGCCGGTCGAGGCACCAGAAGAAGGCGAAACCGAGCCCGAAAGCCCAATAGAAATTCAGCGCAGAGCCGAAGACCTGGATATAGAGCTGGTCGAAACGCCCCCCCGCCGGCAAACGGTCGACGGGCGCGAGCAATGCCAGCGCTATCGTGCCGGCCACGCCGGCGAAGGCGTGAACGCCAATCGCGCCCACGGCATCGTCCACCTTCAGCTTCTCTTCGAGATACTGTGTGCCAATGACGGCGACGCCAGCCCCCAGCGCACCGGTCAGCAAGGCTCCACCCGTTTCCAGGAGATGGCAGCCGGCGGTGACCGCCACAAGGCCGCCGAGCATACCGGACAGCGCCTTTTCCGGGAGAACGATGCCATCCTGCTTGATGCCAAGCGCGTAGCCGACGCAGGTGCCCATGCCGCCAGCAAGAACGGTGTTGAGAATGATCGGCGCGACATCGGCGGAGGCCGTCAGCGTCGAGCCGCCGTTGAATCCGATCCAGCCGAAAAACAGAATGAGACCGCCTGTCGTGGCCAGAACGGGATTATGTCCCGCCATGCGGATCGGCCTGCCGGCCGCATCAAAGCGCCCGAGCCGCGGGCCAATCACCAGGCAGGCCGCCAGTGCCACCCATCCGCCGGTCGCATGGACGACGGTCGAGCCTGCAAAGTCCACAAAACCGAGATTGCCAAGAAACGCCCCGGAGTTCGGTCCGATTGCGCCGCCCCAGACCCAGTGCGCGAAGATCGGATAAATCAGCGTCGACAACACGATCGAGCCGAAGACATAGGCGGAAAGCTTCATGCGTTCTGCCACGGCACCGGACACGATCGTGGCTGCCGTGCCGCAGAACATCACCTGGAAAACGAAAAATCCGGCCAGCCAGGTGTCGAGATCGCGAAGGAAGAAGAGATCCGCATCCAGACCTATCGGCAGCCAACCCGAAGAACCGAAAGCCAGCATGAAACCGACGGCCGCAAAACCGACGACCCCGAAGACGAAGTCGAGCAAGTTTTTCTGGGCGACATTGATCGAGTTCTTGGAGCGGACCATGCCGGCTTCCAGAAGCAGGAACCCCACCTGCATCATCATCACCATGCCGGCGGCGGCCATCATCCAGGCCAGATCTGCAGAAGCCTTGGCTTCCGATGCCGAAACCGCCTCGCCGGCGGCAAAGGACGTCGTCGCCGTGCCTATGAACAGGCCCGAGGTCAGCGATCCAAGACGATGGGGGAGGCAGAAGCGAAACGCGAAGGACACGTGATGAAAACCCAGGCAATATACCAGGCTTCAGTGTTGCGGCGCATCATTAACATTCAGTGACCGCAAGGCCCCATGAATTCGCGAGAAGTCGCCCACCGGTCAGACGATGCGGCGGTCCTCACCATCGGCAAAGAGTGCCGGACCATTCTGGTCGATGATCTGTTGCGCCTTGCGGAACGTGCAGTCGAGCGCATCGTCCTGGGACGTGAACACGTCGGCACGGATGAAGGTCCGCTCCAGGACCCGACCATCCACCGTCTGCACGATACGGCCAGCCAGGCGGAACTGGCTGCCTTCGCGAATCGGCTCGGCATGGATCACACAGTCCTTGTAGGTCTGCGGTTCGGCCATGGGCTTGGCAGCGCTCTCGGACGAGGAGCCACCGGTGAAAATCGAAAGAATGCTGGACAGGATCGACATAGCCTCCCCTAGCACAGCCGCGCGCCAGGAGGAAGTGTGGCGAAGGCGGCTTTCCGTCGCCGAACGGCATGCTAAGCTCGCCCCGGTCGGGAGGGACGACCGGGGGGAAAGGGATGCGGACCATCATGGGCTTGTCGCTTGCAGTCGTCGCGGTCGCGATCGTGGCGCTCGTCGCGCTTTACCGTATGCCGCCGGAGCTTGCGCTGGACCGGGAGGCTAAGATCGCCGCCGACACGTCGCCGGAGGCAGTAGAGATCCTCATAGCCGAAGAGGAGCAGAAGGTCGGGGCCATTCGAAAGGGCCTCTCGCGGCAGATCGTCTGGGCGGACCCCGGCCTGCGGCAAAAGACGCCGTTTTCCGTCATTTATGTGCATGGCTTTTCCGCGTCTGCGGCCGAAGTGCGCCCCTTGCCGGACCTCGTGGCCAAGGCACTGGGCGCCAATCTCTTTTTCACGCGTCTGACGGGCCACGGGCTGGAGGACCCACAAGCGATGGGGCTTGCGACCATCGAGGACTGGGCCGGCGATGTTGCCGAAGCGCTGACGGTGGGGAGGCTGATCGGCGATCGGGTGGTGGTGATCTCCACCTCCACCGGTGCCTCGCTCGTCACATGGGCGCTCGCCCGCCCGGCGCTGGCCGAGAAGGTCGCCGCCGCAGTCTTCCTTTCGCCAAACTACGGTGTGCAGGCTTCCGGCAGCTTCCTGCTGACCGGCCCCTTCGCGCCGCAGATTGCCCGCCTGATCATCGGAGAACGCACCGGCTTTACGCCGATCAGCCAGCTCAATGCCCACAACTGGACGACCAGCTATCCGGTCGAGGCGCTGATCCCGATGGCCCAGTCCGTCCGGCTTGCGACCCACACACCCGTCGAGAAAATCCGGATCCCGGCCCTGTTCATCCAGTCGGCCAATGACAAGGTTGTGCGGCCTGAGCTCACGGCGGCCGTCGCCGCACGCTGGGGCGGGCCGCATCAATTGCTCGATCCCGGCCCCACGGGCGATGCCAACAATCACGTCATCGCCGGTGACACCTATTCGCCGCAAACCACGGAACCGATCGCAGGACAGATCCGCGACTGGCTCGACGGCCTCGGGATTAGATGACCAGATTAGCGAGGATCTCGTTTTCGGTGATGTCCTCGAAACCAAGTCCCGCCTGATCGAAACGGTCGAACAGCTCGGCAAAGTTTTCACGCTTTCCGGTCTCGATGCCGATCAGGATGGAGCCGAAATTGCGGGCCGACTTCTTCAGATATTCGAAGCGCGCGATGTCGTCCTCGGGGCCAAGCAGGTTGAGGAAGTCGCGCAGGGCTCCCGGTCGCTGCGGCAGGCGCAGGATGAAGTATTTCTTCAGGCCCGCATGGCGCATGGCGCGTTCCTTGACGTCGGGCAGCCGCTCGAAATCGAAATTGCCACCGGAGACGACCGCGACGATGGTGCGGCCGCTCAAGGCCACGCGCGGCAGAAGATCGAGGGCTGCAAGCGCCAGCGCGCCTGCCGGTTCCAGCACCACGCCCTCGACATTCAGCATGTCGGTCATGGTCACGCAGATCGCGTTCTCGGGAACAATCAGCACCTGGTCCGGGCGAAACGACTTCAACGCCTCGAAATTGTGGTCGCCGATGCGGGCAACGGCCGCACCGTCGACGAAGTTGTCGACCTTCGGCAGCGTCACGACCTTGCCGGCTTCCAGGCTCTTCTTCAGGCTCGGAGCGCCTGCCGGCTCGCAGAAGATCATCGCCTCGGGCGAGACCTTGCCGGCCATGTAGCCGGTCATGCCTGACGAGAGCCCGCCGCCACCGACCGGCATCACGACGAGATCGGGCGTTATCCCGTCCGGCAACTGCTGCATGACTTCGGCTGCCACCGTCGCCTGGCCCTCGATGATATCAGGATGGTCGAAAGGTGGCACCATATAGCCGCCGATCGCCTCGACATGCTCGCGGGCCGCAGCATAGCACTGGTCGAAGATGTCGCCGAACAGGCGGATTGTGATGAACTCCCCACCGAAGGTGCGGGTCTTGTCGATCTTCTGCTGTGGCGTGGTGACCGGCATGAAGACGACCCCCTGCACGCCGAAATGGCGGCAGACATAGGCAAAACCCTGGGCGTGATTGCCGGCGGAAGCGCAGACGAAGGTGGTGCCGGAGGGGCTGTCGCCGACGATCTTGCGGAAGAAATTGAAGGCGCCGCGAATCTTGTAGGAACGGACAGGTGTCAGATCCTCACGCTTCAGATAGACATTGGCGCCATACCGCGCGCTTAGATGTTCATTGAGCTGCAGAGGCGTCTCGGGAAAGAGGCCGCGCATGGCCTCCAGCGCTTCATCGACTTGACTGGGGCTCACGTCCGCCCTCCGTTGAATTTTGGACCAAGCCCCGCTATGGCATACACATCGGGCAGAGACAAAGCCTCTTTGCGCTGCAACAGACGGAAGGCATTCCTTGAATACCAATCTGCTCCGCTCCGTCGTCTATATCGCTGCTCTCTGCGGGCTTTATCTGTCCACCGCGATGCTCATCCCGGCGATGGTCAGCCTTTACTATGGCGACGAGGCCTGGTCGGTGTTTACCGTTTCGGCCGCCATGGTCGGCGGTCTGTCGCTCACGGCTGCCATGGCAACGCGCGGCCCGCCACCCGCCTTCACCAAACGCATGGGCTTCCTGCTCGTGAACGTGCTCTGGGCCGTTTTTTCGGTGGTCGGCGCGATCCCGTTCTACTTCTCCGATCTCGACCTCACCTTTGCCCAGTCGCTTTTCGAGGCGATTTCCGGCATCACCACGACCGGCTCGACCGTCATCTCGAACCTGCACCAGGTCTCGCCCGGCATTCTGATGTGGCGCGCCCTGCTCGCCTGGCTCGGCGGTATCGGGATCGTCGCGCTCGGCCTCTTCGTGCTGCCGTTCCTGCGGGTCGGCGGTGTCTCATTCTTCAAGATGGAATCGTCTGACATCGCCGACAAGCCCTTCGCGCGGATCGCCACCTTCACCCGCGCCTTCATTGCCGTCTATCTCGGCATCACGCTCACCTGCATCGTCGCCTATGATGTGACGGCCATGGGCCATTTCGATGCGATCGTGCACGCCTTCACCACCGTCGCGACCGCCGGCTTCGGCAATTACGACAATTCCTTTGCCGCCTTCGACAGCCTGCCCCTGCTGTGGGTTTCCACCTTCTTCATGACGCTGTGCAGCCTGCCCTTCTCGATCCTGATCGTGCTTCTCGTGCGCGGACGTCTGGATGCCCTCAGGGACCCTCAGATCTTCATCTTCCTCGGCTATCTCATCGCCTTTGCCGTTCTCGGTGGTCTTTACAATCACCTGCGCAACGGCGTGGATCTGCCCATTGCGCTCACCCATTCCTTCTTCAACTTCGCCTCGATCCTGTCGACAACAGGTTATGCGAGCGAGGATTACACGCTCTGGGGGCCGTTTGCGGTCGCTGCCGCCTTCTTCGCCACCTTCATGGGCGGCTGCTCCGGCTCGACCGCCGGCGGCATCAAGGCCTATCGCTTCGTTATCCTGTTCAACATCATCGTCACGGGCCTGAAGAAGCTCATCTATCCCAATGCCGTCTATTCCGTGCGCTATGGCAGCCAGACGGTCGATGCCGATGCGCAGCGCGCCGTCTTCCTGTTCTTCAGCGCCTATGTCTTCATCTGGGCGATCGGCTCGATGGCGATGGCGCTCGCCGGCTATGAATTCGCCACCGCGACCTCCTCGGTGATCACTGCACTTTCGAATGTCGGCCCTGGCATCGGCCCGCTGATCGGACCAGTCGGCAATTTCGCCATGATGAATGATCCGGAACTCTACATCCTGTCGCTCGCCATGCTGCTTGGACGTCTCGAAGTCCTGACCGTGATCGTGCTCTTGGTGCCAATGTTCTGGCGGTCCTAAACCTCCGCCCTTCGTGATGCAGGTTTCCCGCGCCGCCGCTTGACGCGCCCTGTCGCTTCTTCCCACACTCCCGTCATCAAACACGGGAGAATCACGTGACGCTGAAAGACACCGGACCTTCCCGTCACTTCGCCGCTGTCCTGCTCGGATGCTTCCTCACCGCGGCACCGGCCACGTCAGGGCCGCTTCTCGATGCGGCGATCGAGGCGGAAAAGCTGGCCGCACAGAATGACGCGCGCGGTGCCTTCGAGGCGATCCGCTCGGGGCTCGCCGCCTTCTCCCAGTCGCTGCCGCTCACAGTCCCCCGAGCGATCTTCGTCACCGAGGTGCCCAAGGCCTACCGCGCCTATGCCGCAAAGGCGGAGCCGGTTTTCACCGTTGGCGAAAAGCTGATCACCTATGTCGAGGTGACCGGTCTCAAATGGCAACCGGCAGCGGACAACCAGCGTCAGTCGCACTTCACCGTCGATCTCGAACTCACCGACGATGAAGGCAAGACGCTGGCGCTGCAGAAGGAATTCGGCAATTTCACCTTCACCGCCCACTCGGATGCGGTCGAGGTCTATACGCACCTCACCCTCGACGTGGCTGGCGCCAAGCCGGGCGGCTATGTGCTGCGCTATACGGTCAACGACGTGATCGCCGAGCGGTCGACGCCGTTCGAGCTGCCGTTCACGCTGAAGGAGAAGAGCTGAACGCTGCGGGCCAGCGTCCAGCTCCGTCTATCAGTTGGCCATGGTCGAGCGATGCGCCCAGCCGGTCATGCGCTTTTCGAGCCAGGCCATCAGCGCATACATGGCGATGCCTTCAACCGCGAGCGCCAGAAGGCCGGCAAAGACCAGCGGCACGTTGAACTGGCTCTGGGCCGAACTCATCATATTGCCGAGGCCATAATTCGACGCCACGGTCTCCGACACGACCGAGCCGACAAAGGCAAGCGTGATCGCGATCTTCAGCGAGCCGAAGAAATAGGGCATCGAGCGGGGAATGCCGACCTTGAGCATGATGTCCATCTTGCGCGCCCCAAGCGCCCTCAGCACATCCTCGGTCTCCGGTTCAATCGTGGCCAGCCCCGTCGCCACGTTGACGACGATCGGAAAGAAGGAAATCAGGAAGGCGGTCAGCACCGCAGGCACCGTGCCGATGCCGAACCAGATGACGAGGATCGGCACCAGCGCCACCTTGGGGATGGCGTTGAAGCCGATCATCAGGGGGTAGAGCCCGGCATAGATGGTCTTCGACCAGCCGATGAAAAGGCCGAGGCCGAGGCCCGCCACGACAGCGATCATAAAGCCGAGCGTCGTCGTATAAAGCGTTTGCAGCGAATTCTTCCAGATCGGCGACCAGTATTGTACGATCGCCTCGAACACCCGTGATGGTGCCGGCAGGATGGTCGGCGGCATGTCGAGTGCCATGACCGCGAGTTCCCAGATGGCGAAAAGCCCGAGCGTGTAGAGAAAGGGAGCCGCCCGGACCCAGTTGATCCGCTGCATCAAGGGCTTGGTCGCGGGCTTCGGGGACTTGGCGGCTGCGGTTTGCATCGTCATGGTCATGCCACCACCCTCGCCTTTGCGATCTCGCCATGCAGGACATGCACCATGTCGTTGAAGGCATTGTCATAGGTCAGCTCGATGTCGCGCGGTCGCGCAAAGGGCACCCTATGCTCCTTCACGACCTTGCCGGGGCGCGCACTCATCACGAAGATCCGGTCGGCGAGGAAAACCGCCTCGCGCAGGTCGTGCGTCACGAGCACGATCGTCACGCCTTGGGCTGCATGCAGGTCGCGGATGACGCACCACAGCTCCTCGCGGGTAAAGGCATCGAGCGCACCGAAGGGTTCGTCGAGCATCAGGAGTTCCGGCTCGTGGATCAGGGCCCGGCAGAGATTGGCGCGCTGCTGCATGCCACCCGAAAGCTGCCAGGGGAATTTCGACCCGACGCCTTTCAACCCGACGATCTCGAGCAGGTTTTCCGCCTTCTCGATGTATTCCTTTTTATTCGCCCGCAGCCGGTGACGATGGCGCTCGACGATCTCGAGAGGCAGGAGGATATTCTCGAGCGTCGTGCGCCAGGGCAGCATGGTCGGGTTCTGGAAGGCCATACCGACAATCGAGACCGGCTTGGTCACCTGCTGGCCGGCAACGATGACGACGCCCGATTGCGGGATATGCAGCCCCGTCACCAGCTTCATCAGGGTCGACTTGCCGCAGCCGGATGGACCGACCACGGCTGAAAACTCACCCTTGTCGACGCGCATGGTGAGGCCGGACACGGCCAGCGTACCGTCCGCGCCGCCATAGCGCATGTCGACATTGTCGATGGAAACGAGGTGGGACATGGGGGCTCCGGTCAAAATTGGATTTCCCAACCTCCCCTTGAGGGGGAGGTCGCTGCGAAGCAGCGGGTGGGGTGATCTCGCGAAAGGTCACCCCACCCCGAACCTGCGATTCGACCCTCCCCCTCAAGGGGAGGGTGAGACCATTACGGCAACATCCGCTCTTCCTTGGCCGGCAGGAAGCTTGCATCAAAGACCTGCTCGGCCTTGACATTGCCCTTAAGCCCCATCGAGACCTTCAGCGTCTCGATCGAGGCTGACAGACGCGCCATGTCGACGGTGCCCATGCCGTTTTCGACCACGTAAGGCGTCTTGATGTTCATGGCATTGGCCATGCCAAGGCGTTCCTTCTCGATGTCTGGATTGAGCGTCTCGTTGCGCTTCAAGACGGCGGCGACACCCTCGTCCGGATTGGCGACGGCGTCAGCAAAGCCCTTGGCAAGCGCCTTGAGGAAGCCCTTGACGGCCTCGGGGTTCTCGGCGGCAAAGTCGGAATTCACCAGCACGCTGTTGCCGTAAAGGTTCAAGCCATTGTCGGCCATCAGGATGGTGGCGATGTCGTCCGCCGGAATGCCCTGTGCCTTGAGGTTCAGGATGACGGAGAAGGCAAAGCCGAAGACGGCATCGACATCACCCTTGGCGAGCATCGGCTCACGCACGGGAAAGCCGATCGATTCGATGGTGATCTTGCTGTCATCGATGCCGGCGACCTGCTTGAAAGCCTTCCACTGGGCAAAGGCGCCATCCGGCGGCGGCGCGCCGAGCTTCTTGCCTTCCAGCGACTTCGGATCTTCCGTCACGCCCAGCGACTTGCGGCCGACGACCGAGAAGACCGGCTTGTCATAGACCATCATCACGGCCTTGATCTTCTGCGTCGGATCCTCATCGAGGAACTTGATGACCGAATTGATGTCGCCAAAGCCCATCTGATAGGCGCCGGTCGCCACGCGCGGGATCGCCTCGACCGAGCCATTGCCCGAATCGATGGTCACATCCAGGCCTTCCGCCTTGAAATATCCCTTGTCCAGCGCCAGCAGGAAGCCGGCCGCCGGCCCCTCGAACTTCCAGTCGAGCGTGAACTTGATGGCGGTTTCGGCATGCGCCTGGGTGACCGGCAACGTCACGCCGGCCATCAGGCCGGCAGCGAGAACGGCCGCCGAAAAGAGACGTCTTGATATCATGGATTTAGCTCCCCTTGTTTTTGATGGAGGCCATCAAAGCAGGAAACGACGAGGCCGCAAAGCGGAAAATGCTCAAACTTTCGTCAAAAAAAGATCTGCACAAATTTGGCGCATCTCAATCTGATCTGCAGCGGAGCGCAATGGATCCAGAGCTGGACAAACACCGTCTCCTGTCCTTTCGACGCCTGAAGCAGGAACGCCCGGGATGCCGGGGCGTTAAACGGATCTGCAGAACCGGGTCATTGACCGATGCTTCAAGCCTTTCCCTGGAAATTCATGGCGCGGAAGGATATGTGGTCGAGGCCTATGCAGCGCTGTTCCAGAGCGATGCCGGCCATGCCGTTTGGAGATGATGGGCCCACGGATTGGGCCGCACCGCCTCTTGGCAAGACTGGACAGACATCGATATTCCAACCGACCGAACAGATTGGGAAACTTATGGCAACCGGACTTCTTGCACTCCTCGACGACGTTGCAGCCATCGCCAAACTGGCGGCCACGTCATTGGATGATGTTGCCGCACAAACCGCGAAAGCAGGAACGAAGGCCGCCGGCGTGGTGATCGACGATGCGGCCGTAACGCCGACCTATGTGGTCGGGCTGTCGCCGGCGCGGGAACTGCCCATCATCGGCAAGATCGCACTTGGATCGCTGCGCAACAAGCTCCTGTTCCTGCTCCCCGCAGCCCTGTTTCTTGGCTATTTCGCGCCTTGGTCCATCACGCCGCTGCTCATGCTTGGTGGTCTTTATCTCTGCTACGAAGGGGCGGAAAAGCTTTTTGAGGTGGTGATGCCACATGGCGCCCATGAACATGAGGCGGCCGTTTCGGGCACCCTGGACCCCATTGCCCTGGAGGATCAGAAAGTGTCCGGCGCGATCCGAACTGACTTTATCCTGTCAGCCGAGATCATGGCTCTGACGCTCGCCAGCGTCGCCTTGTCCAACATCTATACGCAGGCTGCCGTCCTGGCATCCGTCGGGATCCTCATTACCGTCCTGGTCTACGGTGTCGTCGCCTTGATCGTGAAGGCGGATGATGCAGGCCTCGCACTTGCTAAATCCTCGCTCGGCATCCTGAAACTGATCGGTCATGGTCTCGTGGTTGGCGTCCCCTACTTGCTCAAGGGTCTGGCGATGGTCGGAACCGCCGCCATGCTCTGGGTTGGAGGCAGCATTCTGGTCCATGGGATCGCAGAGTTCGGCCTGCACGGCCCCGAACACCTGATCGAGGCCCTGGCAACCCGTGTCGCGGCCGCCTCCAGTTCTCTGGCGGGCGTTTTGCATTGGCTCGCAACATCCGCCGCCCAGGCCGTGCTCGGCATCCTCGCCGGCGCCGCGACAATCATTGTGGCCCAGATCGCCGCCCCTCTGATCCGCCGCCTGCGCGCAAGGGCTTGATGGCCACGCCGTGCGAAACCCGGCTCTCGCCTGATATCGTCAGGACACTGCGAAATCGCAGGGGCCGGGACTGAACTCATTTTCGGCCCAAAGTCTCAGCCGGGATTGCGACTTGGCAGGGGATCATGGTGCGGACGGCGGGGGACCGAAAGGTGTCGCCCTAGATGCTGATATCATTGAGCTATTTCGAACGCCTTGATGGCTCTTTGTAGCGGCTTTTGTAGCGGCGGGCAAGTCATCCTGCCCCATTGAACTCTTCCCGCCTTCAGACTATTCCTGCACCAAATACGGGGGTAGACATGTTCGGACACATGCAAAAATGGTGGATGGGACTGCCAACTTGGGCAAAATGGGTAACTGGCATCAGTGCAGTCTTCGCCCTGTCGTCGATTGGTCCGGCCATTCGAGAACGTGACCCACTCGCGTTCGTTGAGAACTTTTTGGCTTTGACCTTTCACTACGGTCTCATCATCGGCTCATTCGCAACAGCGATCTGGGGTGGAGTTAAAATCGCGGAAGCTACGCGAAGAAATTGGGCCGGATGGGTGTCTGGTATCGCGATCTTCGTGGCATTCGCATTTGTTTCGCTGACCTTTCAGCGGCTCCCCGGCATAGGTTCGCGCATGAAGGGGTTCTCAAACTCCGACTGCCATATCGAATGGGATGGTCGATCAAATCCTACGGTTTGCGACTGACGTAAGTATTTTTTCGGTCTCAGTTTCAAACGTGCGGGAGTTGTAAAATGCTGAAATGGTTGGCCGAAAAGTCTTTGAAGGCGCGTGTGGCGATGTGCATCAAAGAAGTAAAATGGGACTTGCAATCTAGCAGCCGGCTAGCCCGGTCCAGTATATTGTTGCGAGCGCAGATATTCCGTCATCAGGTTCTGCAGCCACACCCCTTTGCTGCGGCGGTACTGGACCGGCCCGCAGACTTCTCGAAGGCCGAAGTCAGTGAGCTTTATTCGAAGCTCGAAGGCATGCGGAACGAAGCTTCCATAGGTCGAGATCGTGCATTGAAGCAGTTGAAGGCACTTGGGGCAGACACCTCGCTCGTTAAAGGGAACATGAACACTGTTATCCGGGGCATCGAACTGTGGATGTGTACTTTGGGCATCGGGATCAACCTTGATAATCGCGACGAAGTGGCTCTGCTGTGGGAGTAAGCCTCATTCGACGCGGAGTTCTTTTTCAAAGCCCTTGAACAAGAGGCCGCAGAGGCGGAAATCGTTGGCGGCAGCCCAGACCTGCTTCTTATCCATGAACTGGGGGAAGCAGGGGTGATGGAATTGATGACCTATGTTCCCAGCGCTGTCCAATTTCTGCGTTCCTAAAAGCGGTAAAGGGAGCCAGCGAACGCAATGAAAACGCCCGCAGCATCGTACCGCCTAGCGATAGCTGTTCGCTATTGGCATGCCGCTCGTATAATCATTGAGAACCAAATCAGGCCCATCGAGTTTATGGAGCCGACTGGGCACCTTCTCGGCATGTGTGCTGAGTTGTCACTGAAAGCTTTCCTTACGGATAGAGGCGTTTCCGATAAAGAACTGAGTTCCCGACAGCTAGGCCACGATCTCGGAAGCTGTCTGAGGTGGGCGATAGAGCGTGGACTTGAGGTCTCTGAACTTGAAGCGAAGTGTGTCCTGAATATGCGTGAGGGTCACCAGATGCACTTCAACAGGTACGGACCCAAAGCACGTGACGGACTGCTCCAATTAGGCGCATTCCCTGCGGTTGACGAAGCACTTTCCCTTGCGCGACTGGCTATGCTGATTGACAGGGTGTCAGGGGACCCGCTGAAGCTTCGGGAGCGGTGGCAGCACCCAAGCAATTTGGATTGGCCCCAAACGCTCCCCCTCCTTGCCTACGTCGATCTTGGAAAGCTGCAGGAGTTGGAACGCCAGCGAAACGGTGAAATGCGGCGTCTTGAAGATTTGAACAAGCAATTCACTGCGCAAGGTATTCGCTTCTCGGATTGAAAACACATTATCGCCCCATGAGAAACGACCGCTCTCTATTCGCTCCGAAGCACCCTGAACACACTTGACCGGCTGATTCCTAAATCCACAACTATTTGCTCAACAGTTCTTCCTTCAGCCTTCAGCCGCCTCACCTCATCGGCTTTTCGCTGCGCGGTTGGTGCCCTGCCCTTGTACTTACCTTCCTCCTTCGCCTTCGCGATCCCTTCCCTCTGACGCTCCAGCATGATGTCCCTCTCGAACTCAGCGATGGAGCCGAGGAGGTTCATCATCAGCTTGCCTGTCGGAGTGGAGGTATCAATTCCAAGTGCCAGGACTTTAAGTGTCACGCCCTTAGATTGGAGCGCATCCCGCAACCTGACCAGATCGGCCATCGATCGCGCCAAACGGTCGAGCTTGGTGACGACGAAGACATCCCCCTCGCGAACGTAATCAAGCGCCCTCTCCAGTTCGGGTCTGGACTTGTCGACCGAGGACACCTGCTCCTGAAATATCTTCTCGCAGCCGGCAGCGGTCAGGTCTCTGAGCTGGGCGTCGAGACCATAGGTTTGATCGAGGGTGGAGGTGCGGGCGTAGCCGATAACGGTGGAAGGCACATTGATCTCCTGAGGGTCAAAAGGCTCTTAGACCTTGTGACACCATCAGTGCCAAAACGCAATACCCACTTGTGTGACACTGTCAGGAGACGTTTTCAGGTGAGTCACTAGAGCCTGCCCTTGTGGGACTGGATCAAAGACCGAACAAGCCGCGTAACCAGTTCCATGAAACACGGAAGTAGGGTCGAAGGTCTATCCACGGCCCCTCATTTTGCTCCTGCTTCAGGGTGATGCTAACGATCTCTCCGTTCATCAGCAGGGTAATGTCCCGGACATTTTCCCACTGGAGAAACGTCGCCTCAGAGAAGCGGGCGATTACTTTTGCATCCCGACAACTGTTTTCAAGGCAGACTATCTCACGGACAATCTTCCGCTCTGCGAGAATACCGTTGGACGTGCTGAGATATGCGACGCTGGCGACGTAAGCGCAAAGGATGGCCATGTTCGCCGCTAATCGTGTCGCAGCATCAATAGTGCCCTCCTTGAACGTGTCGTTCACGTAGTCCCACAAGGCAAAAGCCATCGCCAGCGTAAGAGGGGCAGCAACGCCATTGAACAACCGCGCACTCAGGAACAGGTACGCGAGAAACAAGAGGAGAAGCGCATAAACGAATTGAAACCGGAGGAAGCTGAGTTGACCACGCGCCCCATCACGGCGTGGCATTGGAGACAGCAAATCTAGCGCCGGGACCAGAATGCGAAGCAATTGTGCAGTAGCGAACGCAAGGACCAACCAAGGGCTTACCTTAAGTGCGCTCCGTGCAATGTCCGTCGCAGTCAGATAGCCGAAGGTGTGCCAGCCGATGGCAGCGCAGGTTCCAGTCAGGAAGCTGACGCCCAGCAAAAGGCTTGCGGATACCCCCACTGTGGAAACGTCCCTCGCCATCCCCAACCAGCTTGTAGTCGCCGTGTCTGTGTGCGTTTCCATTGTTGCCCTCACGCGCATTCTACGACTGAGACCATCGGATACCAGCCCGATCCAGCGCAAGAGCGAGCTTGACGCTATCACACAATTAAATGGAGGCATGGCAAGGATATCGAAAGGATCGCCGCCGGGCCGGGCCACGGGGGAAACCGCGCGCTTCTGATCAGAGATATCCCCTCGAATATGTGCTACCCAAAAAACATCCGGGGGTGATCCTACCGCAGCCCCTCCAGCCCCTCGTAACGCATTGCGCAACGCCTTCCGTTCTGGGTCGGTGCAATGTTGAGGTGACAGCCAAGACCCACGGCAATCCTGGTCAGCACTTCGGATGTCCGTCGCCTACGTCAAGGCCAAGGCGAAGGCATGGGCGGCAACACCGCGTCTGCCCATGTCGCAGAACAGCAGCGGCAAGGAGCACCGTCCATCGCCAACGCCAAGGATCGCGCGGCGGCTGCGGGTGCGAACTACGCGACGGCGGGGAAACACACCCAGATCACAGCGCAGAACGATATCGCCCGACAGCAGGTTTCTCCGCTGACACACCTAACGAACATCGCAACGTCGGGGATTAACAACGACGGGGCCTTGGGCTCCTTCGGGAAGACCGGCGGCACCGCGACGAAGGCAACGGGGCACTACGGGTGAACCTTGAGGGGGCGGGTGGAAACACTCGCTCCTACTTTTGATTTCATTCGAAGGCCGAGATGGCTGCAAGATGGCGCAAGCTACAACGTGTCTCCGGCGCGGTCTGGGCGCCGCCAGTAAACCAGGACGCGATTTATGCGGTTTATGGCCCGAGCGGCTATCCATAAGCCGATAATTAGCACAACGACCGTTGATAGACGAATAGTGAAAAGACCGGAGGCATTTATTAAAAGTACTTCTCTTTGAAGTTCTGATGAATAAATCAATAATTCACCGAAATTCCAGAAAGCTGAATCAGCAAAAAACAGAACATTCATCAGAACAATGTCGCGCAATGTGACAAGATATAGAAGCGAAACATTTTCATAATAACTTTTTATCTCTATGATGCTTTTATTTTGATTCCTGATGTACCTTTCTGCCGAAAATAAATTCCGAAAAATTAAAATTATTATCGCAGCGATTGCTGTTGCGAGCAGCGATCCGGCAATGCCAATGGTAAGATTTTTCCAGACTTCTGCCATTCACATCCACCCCCAATGAACACGCAATAATCCTCCTTAGTATAGAGGTGAGATGTGTGCAACTTTCGGGTAGCTGATCATTTTGGACGCGCGCATTGGGTGGTTAGGAAGTTGTCTTCAAACGCACCGGAAGTGGCTTTGTCGGATCGTCCGCGGGTACGGGTAGGCTTCACTTTTTCGCCCGACTTCTTCTGGTCGCTGCCGCTGGCACCCGACGTGGTTTTCTTTGTCACCCCCTATGCGGTGGTCGCGGAGAAGATTCGCCGCATTGGCGAGAAGGCGCTTGTCCATGAAGTCAATGCTGCCGGTGTGGGACAAGCGGGCCGATATGTCTTTTCGACGGTAGAACACAGCGCAGATGGGTGGCTCTCGAAGAGAATGGGCAGCGCGCGGCAAGCAAGGAGCGCGGCGATTGAGGCCGTCCGTCCTCGCCTACCTAACTCATGTACAAGGCCCTAGACAGCCTCCCTCAAAAAGGCTAGAAATCCGGCTTTCTGGAGGCCTACGGTCAGGTTCAAATCTCTCTAGTTCTTCCTCTTTGACACTGGCACCGCTTCGACCGGCAGATTAAGATGCTCGCTATGCAGGCAGCCAACAAGCATCACTACCTCCCCGTCTTTTACTTGAAGCAGTGGGCACTTCAGCCCGGAGGAAGGGTCGTCGAGTTCAGCCGGCCATTCGGGCCAGAGGTCAAACCGCGTCGTGTGCATCCAAGTGGTACGGGCTATGTGAATCGGCTTTACGCTTCAGAGGTTGCGGAGGTGGGCGCATGGGAAATGGAAAGGGATTTCTTCTCTCCAGTTGATAGCCGTGCTGCTGACGCGATGCGCCGGCTGATCTCTGGAGCAGTTCTCTCGGACGCTGAGCGTCAGGCGTGGGCGACGTTCGTGGTCTCGCTGCTTTGCAGAATGCCCGAGGACGTTCCCTTGGTTAAGGAAATGCGGAAGCAAGTGATCCTCATGTTCGCGCCAGCCTTTCGGAGGGCGTACGACGCTTCCAGACCTGCAGAGGAAACCCGCACTTTCGATCAGTTGACGTCCGAAGTAATGGAGACCGCACCTGACAGGGCACTCCGCACCCTCGAAAAGATTATCACCAACGAGCGACTGATCGACATCCTCTGCAGGATGAAATGGGCAGTGACGCCGCTTTCAAGCGGGAACGAGCTGCTCACTTCTGATCGCCCAGCTACCTACACGAAGGTGCTGAATGCCGACGAGAGTCACTTCGTGCTGCCGATCGGTCCAGAGCATCTTTTCATAGCTGCCAACAATTCCGGCATGCTGAAGCGAATTGCAGCCATGCCGAAGCTCGGCACTATGGCTAACCAGAAGGCCGTGGAGCAGGCCAGCAAGCTGGTCTATGGCTCCTCTGAGCGACAACTACGTTTCGTGCAGAACCGCATGGGCAGAGACAAGGAACCGCAACTCATGCGGCGGCTCCTCGCACTGCAAGCTGCACAAGCCCCGGCGTATCTTGAGGTCATGGAAAGCATCCCACTGGATAGCTTCCTAGAAGATCAGCTCGACGCTAAAGCAGCCTTATCACGAAGTGCTGCGAGCAGCTTTCCGACGAAGGCATGCCCCTCGTCTGTGAGGAACAGCTGGGTGTAACGGGCGTCCATGGGATTTCGCCGCTGAACAACGAAGTTAAGCCCCGGCTTGCCGTGCCTGTCGATAGCCGTGAGTGCTGTCACATTTCGCGAGACCCCTCCTTGGCTGATGTCCATCAAGCGACGGAGTTCGTGCTGCCCGATCCCCTGCCTCATGGCGATGAGCATGAACAAGGATGCCAATTGCAATTCCATATCAGGCTTCATGTCTCGCAGTACCTCGACAAATCGGAAGATGCGGAACAGCTCCGACGTCAGGCGGCTCGTGGATTTGTCTTGGTAGTGCAATGCGTTTTTCTCCAGTTTCCTCATCGTTTTCAGCAACTTATCCGATCGTCAAGAGTCCCTGACGAGGTGCTTTTCGTTGTGATGGGGGGCACCGGGGGATTGTGGGTTTCGTTATATCTGATCTGCCCTCTCGGATTTTTTCCCCGAATATTTCGGGCAGCCGTATGCCTTTCGACACGGTCCATTGGACGGTCTCCTTCAGTGTGTGTGGTGTTGGTTGGATAGTGAGACCCCCAGCGGAGGCTGGGAGCCTATGGCGTGGTTCAGTTCAGTCCTTCAGTTCCCTTTGGGGGAGACCGGAAGCCAGTCAGTTGAAGAACTATTGGGCAGCGAGAACGCGCTGTCCGGATAGAACCTGGGTCAGGCTTCTGAAGCCAGACGCTGAGCAATCATCACCACTGATCGCCGTGGTGAGCGGCATCGCTGATGATGGTCTTGATATCCATCGCGGGTTTTCCTGCCGTGTTGTGGTGATGAGGGTTGATGGGGACGGGACGAAAAACCCTCCCGTCGATCTTGCGAAAGACGAGAGGGCTTCAGGGTCACCACACCCACGAGGAGCGAGGCCGTCCCTTGAACAGGACAGCCAGAACCGCACTCTCAGCAGTGGAGTGTCTAAGTCAGACTGTGCGGGGATTGGGTGGTGGGGATGGTCGCGAGAAGGACCATGGGGCGACCATTAAGGTTTAACCTGAAGGTCTGGTTATGGGAGACATAGAGGTTTGGCCTGCTGCCGGTTTTTCGGACACCGAGTTAGGCTAATCCCACCTTGTTTTCAAATTCCATAGGGCTGAGGTAGCCCAGTGTCGAATGGCGACGCTTTGGATTGTAGAAGCGCTCGATGTAATCGAACACGTCCGCCTTTGCATCGTCCCGGGTCCTGTAGACCTGGCGAGCTGTCCTTTCCGTTTTGAGTGATGAGAAGAAGCTTTCCATCGCGGCATTGTCCCAGACATTGCCGGATCGGCTCATCGAGCATGTGATGCCGTGATCGGCCATGAGACGCTGGAACTGCTCGCTTGTGTATTGGCTACCCTGGTCAGAATGGTGGAGGAGCGCATCCGGCTTGCCTCTGCGCCAGATGGCCATGATCAACGCATCTGTAACGAGCTGGGCTGTCATGTTGGTGTTCATCGACCAGCCAACAACACGTCGCGAGAACAGGTCGATGACGACGGCCACATAGAGCCAGCCCTCAGCCGTCCATAGATAGGTAAAATCGGCCACCCACTTCTGGTTCGGTCTTGCTGCCGCGAACTGTCGGTCTAGCACATTCGGCATGATGACCGGGCGCTCACCGTCGTCTTTCGGCAAGCCACGCCGTCTCGGCCTTGCTCTCAATGCATTGTCGCGCATGAGACGCTCGACGCGATGCAGACCACAGGAGAGGCCTTCGGCGAGGAGGTCGTGCCAGACACGCCGTGCGCCGTAGGTGCGGTCGCTATCCTTGAAGCTGTCCTTGATCTTGTCGAGCAGAGCCTCGTCATACCGGGCATGCTGGCTCGGAGAGCGGTTTAACCAGGCATGAAAGCCGGAACGCGATACACCCAGCGCTTCGCAGAGCCATGCCACCGGCCAGATCGAACGGTGCTTTGCAATGAACGCGAACTTCATATCACGTCCTTCGCAAAGTAGGCGGCGGCCTTTTTTAAGATGTCACGCTCCGCCTTCAGCTTGGCCACTTCTTTCCGAAGCCTCTCGATCTCAAGCTGCTCAGGCTTCATCTGTCCCTGACCAGGAAACGCCTGTGCTGGGTCCGAACCATATTCCCTGACCCACTTGCGCAGGACATTCTCATGAACATCCAGATCGCGGGATGCCTGCGCAACGCCGACCCCACGCTCTCGAACCAATCTCACCGCCTCAAGCTTGTACTCGCGGCTGAACTTCCTTCGTTGCATTCATGCACTCCAGTTTCATTGGAAGCACCTTAACTCGGTGTCCAAGAAACCGGCAGCAGGCCACACAACCCAAAGCCTCCCCCTCGGTTTTCTGTCTTAAATGGGCCACTACGATACAGACTGTGCCTCTCATAACTTGCTGCTTTAGTTCCTTCAGACCAACTGAACAGGCAGTACGGACATGATGGCGGCCGCTCTCAACTCAGCGTCATTCATGGAGGAATTGCCCCGCTTCAATTCAACTTTACGCTTGCGGTAAGCTCGATAAATTCGCCGCGCTTCCGGCGTGTCAGTGGATTTTGCCAACGCTATTACGGCGTCAGCATTGAGAACTGTTGTCGTCTCACCCACGAGATCAATTACTCTCGCTTCTGGGCGCAAGTTCATATCGGCAGCAAGGGAAATTACGTTTTCTCGGTACGCGGTCATGGTTTATCCTTTGCGCCCATCCGGCGCACTGAGTTGAGGTTCTAGGTTGATGCAGTTGCGTGTTGCCTCCGGTCAAATGACGGGATGCGAACTGTGTTTGCTTAAGTGGGGGGTAATTGAACCTGCAGAGTTCCGGACTGAACAGTTTGCGAATTGACGCAGTTTAACGGACACCGGAACGAGCCAAACCGTCCGGTATCAACTCATCCCCGCACAATAGGGATGTCAGGAGAGCCCCGTACATCTCGTCCGTTTTAATCGGGCGCGATATCAATCGTGGGAAATGCCGTATGCCAGTTCCAGCATGATGACAATCGCATCCTTTCCGGCCTCAGCACGGCTCATCTGACGGCCATATGCGAGGAGGTCGCCCTGAATTTTGAGGTAGTCCTCAAGTACGCGGTTTGCGTTTGGATGCCCCGTGGACACAATAGAATTGATAACCTCGTCCGCATTGAAGAGGCGAGTTTCCTCGTCATGATCGCGGCGGTGAAATTCGACGTATTCTGGACGAAGCGTTACGAGTGTGTCGTTGACGGCGTAGGTGTTTGACATGCGTGGTGAACCTATGAAGTTTGGGTGACGGTGCCGGCATTCGCAGTGAGCGAGCCGATGGGTTTGCTTAAGTGAGTGGTAATTATCTAGAGTTGCAGCTCAGCGCCACCACACCCATAAATCCGGCGACTTCGGTCGCGTCCAGCGATCCACGATCCGGGCTCGGTGGACAGAGGGGGTGTCGATGGTTTGTTTCAATGCCCGTCGCGCACCCCTCAGGGTGGCCGCAAAGCTCTGTCGGTCAACAACAGGGCAGAGAGCATCCCAAAGCGCGAAGCCCCTCTACGGTCGTCTGTGAGTCGAAGAGGGGCTATCCAGCATCACACGGTGGGTTGCTTCTCCAGCACCCAGCTCCCCCACGAGCCATCGGCCCGTTCAAAGCTGAAGTTGCGGTCATACACGAACTGGTACGAACCAGCGTTGACATAAATTGCCCTGGGGAGGCGTGAAGCGATTTCTAAGGTGAAGCCGCGAACGGCGAATGAGAACTGCATTGCTGTTTCCTGAAGCGTGTCTGCGAACCGTTCTGGCCCGAACAGCACCCTTAGACTCCAACTGGCTTCCGACGGTCAACGGATTTTTATCAGCAAAATCAGATATTTGTACTTACGCGTGAATTCCTCGTTGGTTCTCAGGCCGTGTGGAGGGCTGCGCTTGCGGCTGAAATTTCAGCATCAAGCCGATCCCTCACCTCCCGCTGGAGGATTTCCATGGCACGGAGGACGACCGAGTAGCCATCCACGAGAATCGTGGTCTCGCGCTTGGGGAGATTGAAGCACTCGCGCTCCTCACCTTGGCGTCGATGTAACGGGCTGAAAACTCAGCCGGTTGGGTATCGAGGCCGACGAGCATCTGCCGAACATCAGCGAGTACGATCTCGTCTTCCTTCTCGTCAGCTATGCGATTTGGCGGCTGGACATGGTGAGGACGGAGGGGGGCGGTGATGGTGGTGATGAGTTCATTCCAATGTTCCTGACAAGCGCCCAATCGGGCCGCGTTTGTGGTTTGCTTAAGTGAGGGGTAATCCCCCTTCCGAGCAGTTGACGCAGGACCAGCACTGGGCAACCATACACCAATAACGTGAGGCGAGCCTGATGAGCACACTAGAAGAGAGTCTTCGCGCCATATCGGAGCGCGTAAAATCCCATTCCAGCACCATGGCGACCGAAGAAGCGGTGAAGACCGCAGTGGTCCTGCCGTTCTTACGCTCGTTGGGCTACGACGTATTCGACCCTTCGGAGGTCGTCCCTGAGTTTACCGCTGATGCGGTCGGTAAGAAGGGGGAGAAAGTCGATTATGCGATCAAGATTGACGGGGAGATTCGCATCCTGATCGAGTGCAAACCGATCTCGGTGACACTGGAGAAGAAGCACCTCGACCAGCTCTATCGCTACTTCAGCGTCACGAATGCCAAGTTTGCGATCCTGACGAACGGGCGCACATTCAATTTCTACACGGACCTCGACGCGCCAAACAAACTGGACACGCGCCCATTCTTCATCTTCGACATAGCTGACTTCAACACGGGCATCCTCAGCGAGCTGAAGAAATTTGAGAAGGCCGCGTTCGATGTGAATGCGATATTGGCGACAGCGGAGCGGCTGAAGTACACGTCTGGCGTGAAGCAGGTCATTTCCAAACTCGTGGAGGAGCCGACAGAGGACTTCGTGCGCCTCGTCTCGGCAAGCGTCTACGAAGGCCGAATGACCGCGCAAGTGCGTGAGATGTTCACCGGGGTGGTCAGAGCGGCTTTCCGAGAGGTCATTATGGACACCGTGAAGAGCCGGCTATCCAGCGCGTTGGCTGACACCGAGGAAGTCATCGAGAAGATAGATGTCCCGGTTGAAGAGGAACCAGATGTCGTCACGACCGAGGAAGAGCGTGAAGGCTACATGATCGTGAAGGCCATCGTGCGGGACACAATCGCTCCCAAGCGTGTCGTGATGAGGGACCAGAAGTCCTATTGCGGCATCCTCATTGACAACAACAATCGCAAGCCCCTCGCCCGTCTTTGGTTCAACCGATCGGTCAAATACATCGGACTTTTCGATGGCGAGAACGAGGAGCGCGTTATCGTTGACAGCCTCGACCAGATTTATGACTTCACTGATCGGTTGAGGGCGACAGCGAAGAAGTACGCGGACTGACGGCAAGGTTGGCTGTCAGGCCGTTTCATCTGCATGAGGGTCAACACTGTCTCTGTCGAGAACATAGCGGGGGAACTTCTTCAGCTCTTCCGACATGTCCTCCAGCGTGGGAGTTTCATAGATGTCGCCCACGTCATCCGACTCGTGCCCACAGAACGCGAACCTGAAGCGCTTCTCCATCCCGTGTCGTGCCGCCATTCGCTTGAAGGTGTGACGCCATGCGTGGTTAGGGCTGATGTCCCGATCGTCAATTTTCACGCTGTTGCGCACCCATTCAGCCAACTTGTTGCGAGCGATGACATACGGCTCACGTACTGGCTTTGTCGGGTCGTCGCTCGCAGCCCTCTTTTCCTTGGGATCGTAGAAAAGCGGCCCCTCGCCGGCGGATCGAGCGAACTCAAGGAAACCCATTTCGATCAGATGCTCATGGATCGGCACCTTCCGGTAGGACGCACCCTTTACCGTGCCGTCTTCGGGCGTGATGTCGATAATCCAGATCGCTCCCTCGCGACGGACACTGGTCCCTCTGAGCTGCGTCATCTCTCCCGGTCGCGATCCTGTATAGGCACACAACCACGGCACCCAGCGACGTGCAGCGGCTTTTTGCGCCTTCAGACGTCCGGTTGCAGGCTCAAGTGATGCCGCCAAAATCTTCTTCCACTCTTCATCGGTGAAGGCCCTCTCCCGACGTTTCACCTTCTTGGCGGTGGCTACACGAACGCCAGCAAACGGGTTCTCGCTGATCTTCCGGTTCTCCTTGAGCCAATTGAAGATGGTGACCGCTGCCGTGATCCAGATGTCATTGGCCACCTGTCCAGACCGCTTCTCGGTGACCAAAGTGTCCTTCCACTTCACCGCATCGTCAGCGGTGATAGTGGCAACATCGCGCCTGTCGAAATGGGTATTCAGTCCGAGGAAGACGCTTCTCCAGCGGTCCACCGTTGCCGGTGCCGGCTGACGCTCCTTCACCCACGCTTCAAACGCCTGCCAGCAATCCAGACCAGCTAGCTTCTGCCCTCTGGTTGGCGTGTGGGCCGATGCCAGGGCGAAACGTGGCAGCCTCTCGTCAGGCGAAAAGTCTCCTCCAGCGCGACGACGAAGCAGACCGAAGGCAGCCGGCAATTCCAGTTCAAGGACATCAAGGAAGGTACTGCGTGTGTCGCTGTCCAGTTTTTGAGTATGCTCTGCGAGGAACGTCTCCACCTTCCCCATCTCGACGAGCTTCGCGTGAATGTGTCGTTTCGCTGCGGCACCGAGCGTCTCGCGATCATCGCCGGGAAGGCCGATGTTGAAGCGGTCATAGACAGCCGTCAGCATCTCGTCACGGGAGTCCCAGTTCTCCGGTTCACCCGGTTCGTCACTGTGCTGGTCAATGAACCACGCATACCACTGCCCTGCGAGTGCGCTGATTTGCCGTGGTGTCAGACGGATTTCGCTGTCAGCCGCCTTCGCCCTGAGCGCTTCGATCCTGCTGGTGATGTCAGCATCCCAATCCCTGAAGTCGGCCTTGGCATGTCCCTGAGGCAGAGATGACGATCGACGGAAGCGCTCCTCTTGTCGAACTCCATAGGCTGCCTGATAGGCGTCACGGACATCAGCGGGAATCGCTTTTCTGGCGAACCAATCCCCGTTTGTGGCTTTACTCAACGTCGTCATCTGAACCATGCTTTGTAGCGCCCTTTGTAGCGATGGGCGTCTGAAAAGCTCTGATATCAATCAACAATCTGAAACTACAAGAGATTTCTTTGTAGTGGTGCGGACGGCGGGGATCGAACCCGCATGACCTAAGGCCGAGAGATTTTAAGTCTCTTGCGTCTACCAGTTTCGCCACGTCCGCGCGGGCTCTGTTTCGGTCAGTTCGGCGGACGCGTCAAGGGCGGGGGGCTCACCATATGGCCTGCCCCGTGTCATCGATCACTCAACTTGCCAGTGCGTCGAGGAATTCCACGCCGATCTCGCGGGGGTTACGCCATTTGACGGCGCAGTCATGCGTCGTGCCGTCCTCGAAGCGCAGGCGGAACTCAGGGGGAATGTCGGCAGTCGATTCGAAGGTCACCTTGGCGCCGACGGGCGACAGGTTGCGAACCATGCAATCGAAGGTGGACTTGCCGCCAGGCAAAATGACCCGGCCGGCTTTCAGTGCCCGCAGACGGGGCTGGCGACGGCGTTCTGGCTGGTTCATGTCATCCACTCGGTTATACTGCACAACCAAAAGCATGCATCACAGCATTGAACAGACCATTGCGGAACCCATTCGCATTTTAACGATCACGCCCCCATTGCGGCGTATCGCGCCGAAAAAAGGCGGAGCTTCAAGCCCCGCCTCTCGTTTTCTGTCTTTTCTGCGCCGGGATCAGGCGAGCTTGGCAGCGAGCTTTGCCACATGGGCGCCCTGGAACTTCGCGGCTTCCAGCTCGATTTCCGAAGGCTGGCGCGAGCCGTCGCCATCGGTGATCGTGGAGGCGCCGTAGGGCGAGCCGCCCTTGACCTGCTCGACACCCATCTGGCCCTGGAAGGCGTAAGGCAGGCCGGCATAGACCATGCCGTGATGCAAGAAGGTCGGGATGAAGCCCATGATCGTGGTTTCCTGGCCGCCATGCTGGGTCGCGGTCGAGGTGAACATCGAGCCGAGCTTGCCGGTCAGCTTGCCCTGCGCCCAGAGGCCGCCGGTCTGATCCCAGAAGTTGCGCATCTGCGAGGCGACCGTGCCGTAACGGGTGCCGGCGCCGACGATGATCGCGTCATACTGGTCGAGTTCCGACGGAGAAGCGATCTCGGCCTTCTGGTCCATCTTGTAGTAGGATGCCTTGGCGACATCGTCGGGAACCAGTTCGGGCACGCGCTTGACGGTGACGTCGGCGCCAGCCGACTTTGCGCCTTCGGCCACGGCATAGGCCATGGTCTCGATGTGACCGTAAGCCGAATAATAGAGAACCAGAACCTTGGCCATGACGTATCTCCTTCAGGGGTGCGGACAGGCCGCGTTGATCGATGGGCGAGATGTATCTCAAAACCGCTTCCAGCATTAGTCATACCGAAAAGAACGCAGTGTTCAATCATTCGACCCCTTGGCTTCTCATAGGCGTCACGATTCGCTAGATCGATGCGCGCCATCTCCTTCCTCTCCGACAGCCACCCGACACACAGGACAGTCCCATGACCACCACGATCAAGACGGCCGCCATGCTCGCCATCGGCGACGAACTCCTGTCGGGCCGCACCAAGGACAAGAATATCGGCCACCTCGCCGATCTGATGACGGTTGCCGGCATCGACCTCAAGGAAGTGCGCATCGTCGCCGACGAGGAGGATGCGATCGTCGAGGCGCTGAACGCGCTGCGCCGCCGCTACGACTATGTCTTCACCTCCGGGGGGATAGGGCCGACCCATGATGACATCACCGCCGACGCCATCTCCAAGGCTTTCGGCGTGCCCTGCCTGCATGATACCGCCGCCATGAAGCTGCTTGGCGACATGTATGCCGGCCGCGGGCTCGAATTCACCGAGGCGCGCCAGCGGATGGCCCGCATGCCCGAAGGCAGCCGCCACATCCCCAATCCGGTCTCCACCGCACCCGGCTTCATCATCGGCAATGTGCATGTGATGGCCGGCGTCCCGCAGGTTTTCCAGGCGATGATGGCGCATGTGGTCTCGACCCTGCCGGCCGGCCAGCGCGTGCTGTCGCGCTCCATCGCCTGCCCCTTCGGCGAAGGCGATATCGGCACGGCGCTCGGTGCGATCCAGAAGGCCCATCCTCTGACCTCGATCGGCTCCTATCCGCACTTCGACGGCACCCGCTTCTCGACCGAACTGATCGTCCGGGCCCGTGACCAGGCGGTGGTCGATGCTGCGGCGGCCGATGTCGAGGCGATGATCGAGACGATCCGCACGGAAAAGAATGCCGCCCTCACCCGCGATCTCGGCACCGGGGAAGTCGCCTGAGTTCCGGTGGTTCCGATTTGACCGAGGTCAAGGCGGAACCCGGATATGGGTCCCATAGTTAACCTCAGCGGACGATGGATAAGGGCCGCAAGAGGAGACGACCATGGGCTACAGGACACTTCTTGCCATATTGGACACACCGAAGACCACGCGCCAGGTGACGGATTTCGCCGTCGCGCTCGCCAACCAGTATCAGGCGCATGTGATCGGCGCCCATGCCGAGGCGATCGCCATGGTGCCGATCGTCGCGCCGATGGAGATCCCCGACCCCGCGACCGTGCAGGCATTGCAGGACATGGCGCACCAGGAGACCGAAAGCGTGGAGAAGATCTTCCGCGAGATCGGAACCCGCGAGGGCCTGTCGCATGAGTGGCGCAGTTTCGTCACCTCGAGCGGCTTCAACTCGGCCGCCCTGATCGACAGCGCCCGCTGCAGCGATCTCGTCATTGCTGCACAGGGCGAGAGCGGCTTTCTCTCCGAGACCAAGGCCGAGCTGGAAAGCTTCCTGTTCGAAAGCGGTCGCCCCGTGCTCATTATCCCCCATGTTTTGACCGCGCCCAGGCCAATCCGCCGGGTGCTGATCGCATGGAACGGCTCCCGGGAGGCGGCGCGCGCCACCTTCGACGCGCTTCCCTTCCTGAAGGCGGCCGAGGAGGTCGAGGTCTTTTCGGTGGATCCGGAGAATACGCCGACGCAGTCGCCCGAAACTGCGGGGGCCGAGATTGCGGCCGCCCTTGCCCGGCACGGCATCAAGGTCACGGTCACCTCCTCGCAGAAGACCGGACTTGACCCGGCCATGGCGATCGAAAACCGCCTGTCGGACAGTTCCATCGATCTCCTGGTCATGGGCGCCTATGGCAACAAGCGCTGGTGGGAAATGCTGTTCGGCGGCGTCACCCGCACCCTGCTCGATTCCATGACGGCACTGACGCTTCTGTCGCGCTGAACCGGCGGGCAACCGGGTGGAAACACGGGCCTTGCCAGAGCCTTCGGATTCCCGCTAATAGCAACGGCCAAAGACTGGAGCCCTTCGGGGACGGGTTTCGCGCGGTATCTGCCGCGCGAAACGCGTTTGAGGACCGCAGAACGGCGGCCCGCCTCGGAAGATCCGGTCGACGGCGCCGCAATCCGGCGCGGACAATATCATCCAGCCAGCGGAGCCCTCTTCCCATGTCTCTTCCCGATAAAGCCTTTCCCGTCTCCTGGGATCAGTTCCACCGCGACGCACGGGCGCTGGCCTGGCGCCTTGCCGGTCTCGGCCAGGACTTCCGCGCCATTGTCTGCATCACCCGCGGCGGTCTCGTACCGGCTGCAATCATCTCGCGTGAGCTCAACATCCGCCTGATCGAGACGGTCTGCATCGCCTCCTACCATGACTACGTGAACCAGGGCGAAATGAACCTGTTGAAGGGGATCACGCCCGAACTGATGGTCAATGGCGGCGAAGGCGTGCTCGTGGTCGACGACCTGACCGACACCGGCAAGACCGCGCTTGAAGTCCGCCAGATGATGCCGAAGGCGCATTTCGCCTGCGTCTATGCCAAGCCGAAGGGCGTTCCGACCATCGACACTTTCGTGACCGAGGTCTCACAGGACACCTGGATCTACTTCCCCTGGGACATGGGCTTCACCTATCAGGAGCCAATCGCCAAGGGCTCGAAGGGCTGACAGCCAATCATCGCCGAACATTTGCAGCCCGCCTCTTCGCCGAGGCGGGTTTTTTCGTTGGGCAGGCACCCTCGCGCCCAGGGTTGGCACAAAAGCGTGCACTCCCGTCGATTTAGATATCCAAACTTTAGCATGCATTAATTTTCGAGTATTAAAAATAACCACTGACGCTCGGGAATCGCCCGATGTCGCGGAGGTTTCCCCACCGGGAGATGACTCCATTGCTTTGAATGCCGCGATGGGAGGTCGCATAGCTTATGTTGCGTTTGCTCAATTCTTTCTCCCTTACCATGAAGCTGGCGACGCTGATCGTCGGCATCAACCTCCTGGGTATCATCGGCCTGTCCAGCTATAGCTGGATCAGCCAGCGCGACACGATGCTCACGCTCGCCGAGGCCAGTTGGGGCAAGGATTCCACCCAGTTCGCCAGCCTCGCCGCCGGCGGCGTGAAATGGGGCAAGGCAGAAGCGGTCGCCGAAACCTACAAGCTCTATCGTGACGACCCTGCCCTCGACCTCGTCCAGTTCGCAGCGCTCAACGCCGATCTGAAGGTTGTCGACACCTGGCGACGCGAGGGCATTCAAGGTCTGGCCGGCGACGAGGCGATCCTGGCGGCTCTTAGGGCGGCGCCATCGAACCAGGTGCTCGACATCAGCCAGCTCTCGTCAGGGGTCGTGTCCTTCGTGACCCCACTCCCGCTCGACAAGAACGGCAAGGCCCAGGGCTATGTCTTCACCACGTGGTCGGCCCAACAGGTGCTCGCCACGGCACGCAACAATGCACTTGTGTCCCTTGCCATCCAGGGCGCGGTCATCGCCTTCGCCGTCACCGCCTTCCTGATCGCCATGCGCCGGATGGTGGGGCGTCCACTCGGCCTGATCAGCGGCCGCATCAGCGCCCTGCAGAAGGGCGACATGGATACGCCGGTGCTGTTCCAGGACAAGGGCGACGAAGTTGGCTTCCTGGCCCGCGCGCTCGAACAGTTCCGCCTCGACGCCATCGAAACGACCGCGCAGCGCCAGCGTGCCGAACAGCAGCAGCTCAGCCTGGACCAGGAACGCGCCCGCAATGCAGCGATGAGCGAGGAGGCGGCCGAAACGCAACGACGCATCATCGACCGTGTCGGCGCGGCCCTTTCGCTGCTCGCCGGCGGCCAGCTCGCCACACGGCTCAACGACCTCGGTCCGGATTTCGAGCAGTTGCGCGTCGATTTCAATGCGATGGTCGACAGCGTCTCCGACGCGATCAGCTCGATCAAGACCGCCTCCGTTGCCGTTGAGAACGGAGCGGGCGAACTGGCCGGCCAGGCCGAGCAACTCGCCAAGCGCACCGAACAGCAGGCGGCGTCGCTTGAGGAGACCGCCGCCGCGCTCGACCAGGTGGCCGCCACGGTCAAGACCTCCTCCAACAGCGCCGATCACGCCGGTCGCATGGTCGGCGAAGCGAAGACGGAAGCCCGCGAATCCGCCGAGGTTGTCCGCCGTGCAATCGGCGCCATGGACCGCATCCAGTCCTCGTCGTCGCAGATCGGCCAGATCATCACGGTGATCGACGAAATCGCCTTCCAGACCAACCTGCTCGCACTGAATGCGGGTGTCGAGGCGGCTCGCGCCGGTGAAGCCGGCAAGGGCTTTGCCGTCGTTGCCCAGGAGGTGCGCGAGCTCGCCCAGCGCTCGGCCAATGCGGCCAAGGAGATCAAGCAGCTTGTCGCCACCTCGAATGCTGAGGTCGCCGGCGGGGTCAACCTCGTCAACGAGACCGGCGCCGCCCTGCTGAAGATCGAGGATCGCATCGGCAATATTGCCGAGACCATCGTGGCGATCGCCGCCTCCTACCGCGAACAGTCGTCCGGCCTGCAGGAGATCAACCACGCGATCAACGACATGGACCAGGCGACCCAGCGCAATGCGGCGATGGTCGAGGAGACCTCCGCCGCCTGCCACGACCTGCTCGGCCAAAGCCGCCTGCTGCAGGAGGCCGCCGGCCGGTTCACGCTTGCCGCCTCCGACCCGCGCGGCTCGAAGGCGGCCTGAGACACCATCACCTCCCAAGGGGACCCGGGGGAGTTCTGGGGGCCCGACTTCATCAACACGAGAGGAGACATTTCGATGAAGAGCATTTTGAAAAGCATTCTCGTCCTCGGCAGCCTGACGGCCACGGCAGGTTTCGCCGCAGCCGAGGAAGCCCATGTCGCACCGGTCACAGCCTTCGTGCAGGAAAAGGTCATTCCCTGGCTCAGCGATCCCGTCGTCATCGCCGCGATCAAGGCGCAGAACGAAAAGAACGCCGGGCTGTCCCAGGCCGATGTCGACGCGCTCGACCAGACCTGGCGGGCCGAGGTGGAATCTGCCGACAAGCCGATGATCGATGCAGTTCTCGGCAACGAGCTGTCGAAATTCCTGCAGCAGAAGCAGGGCGAAGCGGAGGGAACGATCGCCGAGGTCTTCGTGATGGATGCCAAGGGGCTCAATGTCGGCCAGAGCGACGTCACCTCCGACTACTGGCAGGGTGACGAGGACAAGTTCAGCAAGAGCTTCGGCGTTGGCAAGGACGCCATCTTCGTCGACGAAGCGGAAAAGGATGAATCCACCCAGGCCCTGCAATCGCAGGCCTCAGTCACGATCAGTGACGAGAGCGGCGCACCGATCGGCGCCATCACCATCGGGGTCAATCTGGACGCCCTTTAAGCAGCATGGTTAGACTGACCGCATGGCAGGCAGGCCGCCCCTCGGGGCGGCCTTTTTGCATCGAACATCCTTGAACCGGGCAGGACGTCAGACCGGAAGGCGGCCGTGGGTGACGGTCAACAGCACCTCGTTGCCGTCCGACCGCAGATCGGAGCACATTTTAGCGCTCTCGGCACTGATCGCGACATCGGCCGTCACCTTCCGCGCAGCCGCAACAATGGAAACCCAGGCCGGCGTTGCCGGTGCCTTCCGCTACATCAGGTCCTGCGACGGCACCACAGTCACGCCCGGCGCCGCAGAGATTGCGGCCTCAAGCATGGCGCGGGCGATAGCCGCCGGTGGGTTCGCCTGTAGCGACAGCGGCAGGATCGGCTTCAACACCGAAAGCACCCTGCCCGCCCATTGCTCCATGGGGCGGGGCTCGGGACGCGGCCCATCGATCAGGCCAGGTCGAACCAGCACGGTGCGCTCGAAACCGAGTGCCAGGATATCCCGCTCCGTCTCCCCCTTCACCCGGCTGTAGAAGAAGAGCGAGTTCACATCTGCCCCCTTCGCCGAGTTGAGAACAAAGGTCTTTGCACCGGCAGCCTTCGCAAGTCTGGCGATCTCGAGCGGATAGTCGTGGTCGACGCGATGGAAGCGGTCGCGCGATCCGGCCGCTCTCAGCGTTGTGCCGAGTGCGCAGATCACCGCATCGGCGATCCACATCGACGGATCCTCGGGAAGCTGGTCGAAATCCAAGATCGGCGCTGACAGGCCCGGTCGTGACGGCAGCGGGCGACGGGTTGGAGCAATCACCGCAGTCACACGGGGATCGGCGAGCGCCAGGTCAAGGACACGACTGCCGACAAGTCCGGTGGCGCCCAACAACAACAGATGCATGATCCCGTGCTCCTTAATCTGAACGGCTGGCTCCCATCGGCCGGCTCCCGCGCAATGCGACGTCAATGTCCGGCCACACTGCCCGTTCCCTGTCGCAAACGCAAAAGGCGCCGCATCGCTGCGGCGCCCTGTCTGTTGACCGGTTTCCCGGATCCTTTTGGTTCAGGCTGCGGTGCGATAGCGTGCAGAACCCGTCGTCGAGGCTCCACCTTCCAGCTTGAAGCGGGCGAGCTGCGCCTGCAGCTGGCGAGCCTCGCCGGCGAGTACCTGGCTGGCTGCCGTCGTCTCCTCCACCATGGCGGCGTTCTGCTGGGTCATCTGGTCCATGTGGTTGACCGAGGTGTTGATCTCGCCAAGCGCTGCCGACTGTTCTTCGGCGGCACGGGCAATCGTCACGACGTGGTCGTTGACGCGGTTGACCAGCGATTCGATCTCCTTCAGCGCCTCGCCGGTCGACAGAACCAGCGACACGCCACCCTTCACCTCGTCGGCCGAGGTATTGATCAGGGTCTTGATCTCCTTGGCGGCATTTGCCGAACGCTGGGCCAGTTCACGCACTTCCTGGGCGACGACGGCGAAGCCACGACCGGCTTCACCGGCACGCGCTGCCTCGACACCGGCGTTCAGTGCGAGAAGGTTGGTCTGGAAGGCGATTTCGTCGATGACCGAGATGATCTGGCTGATCTTCTGCGAGGACTGCTCGATGCGGCCCATGGCGTCGATCGCGTTGCGAACGATGTCGCCCGACTTGCCGGCGCTCGACTTGGTCTCGTCGACCATGTGCGAGGCTTCCTTGGCGCGCTGGGTCGAGGTCTTCACCGTGGTGGTGATTTCCTCGAGCGCTGCTGCGGTCTCTTCCAGCGAAGCGGCCTGCTGCTCGGTGCGGCGGGCGAGCTGATTGGCAGCCGACGACAGTTCGCCGGAATTGCCGGTGATGGTGCCGGCGGCAGTCAGGATGTTCTGCATGGTCTGGCGCAGAACGGCCATGGTCTGGTTGACGTTGCCCTGGAGTTCGGCAAACGCGCCCTGGAACTGACCCTGCATCTCGTGGGTCAGGTCGGCATCGGCAAGAGCCGCGATCACGCGACGGACTTCGGTCACGCCGCGATCGACGCTTTCGACCAGTTCGTTGACCGAGGCTGCGAAGCGCTGCAGGTCGGCGTCGTCATAGGTCTTGGAGATACGCTTGGAGAAGTCACCGGCAGCAGCGGCCGCAACAATGCCGCTGATCGAGGTCTGCAGGTCGCGGCTCTGGGCATGCAGAGCGGCCTCCTGGGCCTCCATGGCACGCATCTGCTCTTCATTGGTGCGGAAGACTTCCAGCGCACGGGCCATCTCGCCGATTTCGTCCTTGCGGTCGGTGCCGGGGATGGCGCTGCCGAGCTTGCCGGATGCCATTTCGGACATGATCGAGGTGAGGCTGCGGATCGGGTTGACGATGCCGCGGCGGGCCAGCAGGAAGCTTATGGCCACACCGGCGAGAATGCACACGGCGGCAGTCACGACCTGGACCAGCATGGTGAAGCCGGACGCGGCCAGCGCGTGTTCACGCGAGCCCTTGAGGCTCTCGGCCGACGAGGTCGAGTATTCCTTGACGACCGAGGTCACGACCTTCTGGGCTTCGAGCGCCTTGGCGAGCTCGGCCTTCATCACGGCCAGGTCCTGGCCCGCTGGGGTCGCGGCCACAGCCACCATGGCACGGATCTGGTTGAAATAGGCGTCGAGCGCGGTCTTGGTGCGGTCCAGGATCTGCGCTTCGGCCGGGCTCGCAGTGGTCGCGATCTTCGGCAGACGTGCCAGCATTTCGGCCGCGCGCTTGTCTGTCTCGGCAGCGAAGTCGGCCGCCTTTTCCGGTGCCAGCGCCAGCTGGTAAGTCATGCGGGAAATCGCGATGATGTCGACGCGCAGGTCCATGGCCTCGCGGGCGACCTCTTCACGCGCACCGGTGTCCTTCAGCGCTGCGCCAAGTGACGAGAGGCCGTTGGCACCGACTGCGGCAATTGCGGCAGCCGCAACGCCCATCAGAACGACGACGAGGCTGACCTTCTTCAATATCGAGAGATTGGCAATATTCATGAGAGGATACTCCATACGACCCACCGTCCTGGCGGGCGGCCGAGGCTGGCCGGGCATGGAGTTCATTCCACACAGATACCCAATAGTTATACGTCACAGGTTTCTATTTCGTTGATGCGAAATAGAGGAAAAAGACATGTCCGATCGGCGCATCGCCCCCTTGCCGCGGCCGCCTGTCAAGCCCCGATCCGCTGCCGTCGTCCCCAGCTTTTTGACCGTGCGATGCAGGATGGTCACACGCCCGTCGAAAACCGGGAGGATACTGGGGTTTTCGCGCCATTCCGGCACGAAGTTTTTTTGCTGCGGGCGCGGATGCCTTGTGCCATTGACCGTGGCTGACGTCACGTTGTCCGAGAAAGTCCTTTGGTTCCCGTGACTTCGCTCTTTTGCCCGTTATCCACAACCGGCAGCCACAACATATAGCGTTAACATTTCCTTCACAGACCACCCCTTGACGGAATCAGTGGGGACGATGTTAATGGACCCTGTTGCGGCGGCGACTGGACCGGGCATTAACGAGGCCGGGTTTCATCAAACATTGTAGCGGCTTTCTTCGAGGTGGAACGGCGTTCTGAGGACGCCCTCCGCGCCAGGAAATTTGTGCGATTTTTGACCGCCGGGCGGGGGTTTCAGATCTGGCGGCAATAAACTGTTAGTACTATATTTAGTGTTTGCAGCCACCATCTCTACCATATACAGGGTGCCCATCTCCGGATGAATCACCTGACGGACGAACAAGTGGGCGGCTGCGCGGTTGGACGCATAGCCGAACGAAATTTTTTGCGCCGGTTTTCGGCGCCCTAGATCGAGGGACACAGGCAGATGCGCATTGAACGTCGCTTCACCAAACCGGGACAGTCCGCTTATGCGGAAATCGAGTTCCGCAAGGCCATCAGCGAGATCAAGAACCCCGACGGCTCAATCGTATTTCGTCTTGCCGACATCGACGTGCCCGCTCAGTTCAGCCAGGTGGCGGCGGACATTCTCGCCCAGAAGTATTTCCGCAAGGCCGGCGTGCCGAAGGTGCTGAAGAAGGTTGAGGAGAACGATGTTCCTTCCTTCCTCTGGCGCTCGGTTGCCGACGAGAAGGCACTTGCCTCGCTTCCTGAAAACGAGCGCTACGGCTCGGAAACCGATGCTCGCCAGGTCTTCGATCGCCTGGCCGGCACCTGGGCCTATTGGGGCTGGAAGGGCAAGTATTTCTCCTCCGAAGAAGACGCTGCCGCCTTCAAGGACGAGCTTGCCTACATGCTCGCCACCCAGCGCGTCGCACCGAATTCCCCGCAGTGGTTCAACACCGGCCTGCATTGGGCCTATGGCATCGATGGCCCCGGCCAGGGCCATTTCTATGTCGACCCCTTCACCGGCAAGCTCGTCAAGTCCAAGTCGGCCTATGAGCACCCGCAGCCGCATGCCTGCTTCATCCAGTCCGTCGAAGACGATCTCGTCAACGAAGGCGGCATCATGGACCTCTGGGTCCGCGAAGCCCGTCTCTTCAAGTATGGCTCCGGCACCGGCTCCAACTTCTCCTATCTGCGCGGCGAAGGCGAAAAGCTTTCCGGCGGCGGTCGCTCGTCCGGCCTCATGTCCTTCCTGAAGATCGGTGACCGCGCAGCCGGCGCCATCAAGTCCGGTGGTACCACCCGTCGCGCGGCCAAGATGGTCGTCGTCGACATCGACCATCCAGATATCGAAGCCTATATCGACTGGAAGGTGAAGGAAGAGCAGAAGGTTGCCGCTCTCGTCACCGGCTCCAAGATCGTCGCCAAGCACCTGAAGGCGATCATGAAGGCCTGCGTCAACTGCGAGGCTGACAACGGCGCCTGCTTCGACCCGAACGAGAACCCTGCCCTCAAGCGCGAAATCAAGGCCGCGAAGAAGGACCAGGTTCCGGAAAACTACATCAAGCGCGTCATCCAGTTCGCTCAGCAGGGCTACAAGGATCTTGATTTCAAGACCTATGACACCGACTGGGATTCGGAAGCCTATCTGACCGTCTCCGGCCAGAACTCCAACAACTCGGTCTCGCTGAAGGACGACTTCCTGCGCGCCGTCGAGAATGATGGCGACTGGAACCTCACCGCCCGCAAGGACGGCAAGGTCATGAAGACGCTGAAGGCTCGCGACCTCTGGGACAAGATCTCCTATGCCGCCTGGGCATCGGCAGATCCTGGCCTGCACTTCAACACGACGATGAACGACTGGCACACGTCGCCGGCAGCCGGCCCGATCCGCGCGTCGAACCCGTGCTCGGAATACATGTTCCTCGACGACACGGCCTGCAACCTGGCATCGCTCAACCTGCTCCGCTTCAAGGATCAGAAGACCAAGAACATCGACATCGCCGACTACGAACATGCCGTTCGTCTGTGGACGGTCGTGCTCGAAGTCTCGGTCATGATGGCGCAGTTCCCGTCGCGCCAGATTGCCGAACGCTCGTACGAATACCGCACGCTCGGCCTCGGCTATGCCAATATCGGCGGCCTCTTGATGTCCTCGGGCATCCCGTATGATAGCGCCGAAGGCCGTGCCATCGCCGGTGCGCTCACCGCCATCATGACCGGCGTCTCCTATGCGACGTCAGCCGAAATCGCCTCGGAACTCGGCCCCTTCCCGGGCTTTGCGCCGAACCGCGACAACATGCTGCGCGTCATCCGCAACCATCGCCGCGCAGCGCTCGGCCTGTCGGACGGTTATGAAGGCCTCTCCGTCAATCCCGTGCCGCTCGTCCATGCCGAATGCACGGATCCGGCGCTGATCGCCCATGCGACGGCTGCCTGGGACAAGGCGCTGGAACTCGGCGAAAAGCATGGCTACCGCAATGCTCAGGTCTCGGTCATCGCTCCAACAGGCACGATCGGTCTTGTCATGGACTGCGACACGACCGGCATCGAGCCCGACTTCGCACTCGTGAAGTTCAAGAAGCTTGCCGGTGGCGGTTACTTCAAGATCATCAATGCTGCCGTTCCGGAAGCGCTGCGCACGCTCGGCTATTCGGAAAGCCAGATCGCCGAGATCGACGCCTATGCCGTCGGCCATGGCAACCTGAATCAGGCGCCGGGCATCAATCCCTCGACGCTCAAGGCCAAGGGCTTCACCGACGAGAAGATCGAAGCCGTCAACGGCGCGCTGAAGGCTGCCTTCGACATCAAGTTCGTCTTCAACCAGTGGACGCTCGGCGCCGACTTCCTGAAGGACACCCTCAAGGTCTCCGACGAGCAGCTCGCCGACATGAGCTTCAACCTGCTCGACCACATGGGCTTCTCGAAGAAGGACATCGAGGCCGCCAACATCCACGTTTGCGGTGCAATGACGCTCGAAGGCGCCCCCTTCCTGAAGGCGGAACATCTGCCCGTCTTCGATTGCGCCAACCCGTGCGGCAAGATCGGCAAGCGTTATCTCTCGGTCGAATCCCACATCCGCATGATGGCGGCTGCCCAGCCGTTCATCTCAGGCGCGATCTCCAAGACGATCAACATGCCGAACGAAGCCACCGTCGAAGATTGCGGCTCCGCCTACATGCTGTCCTGGAAGCTGGCGCTGAAGGCGAATGCGCTTTACCGCGACGGCTCGAAGCTCTCCCAGCCGCTCAATGCCTCGCTGATCGAAGACGAGGATGACGAGGACGGCGTCGAGGAACTGCTGCAGCAGCCGATGGCTGCCCAGGCGGTCACCATCACGGAACGCATCGTCGAGCGCATCGTCGATCGTGTCGTGCGCGAGCAGGAAAAGCTGCCGACCCGCCGCAAGGGTTACACCCAGAAGGCCAAGATCGGTGGTCACACCATCTTCCTGCGCACCGGCGAATATGACGACGGCCGTCTCGGCGAAATCTTCCTTGACATGAACAAGGAAGGGTCTGCCCTTCGCGCCTTCATCAACAACTTCGCCATCTCCGTCTCGCTCGGCCTGCAATATGGCGTGCCGCTCGAGGAATATGTCGACGCCTTCACCTTCACCAAGTTCGAGCCGGCCGGCATGGTCACCGGCAACGACGCGATCAAGAATGCAACGTCGATCCTCGACTACGTCTTCCGCGAACTCGCGATCTCCTATCTCGGTCGCCACGACCTCGCGCATGTCGACACGTCGGACTTCTCGACCACGGCCCTCGGCCGCGGCATGAAGGAAGGCAAGGCCGACGTCGTCTCCAAGGGCCTGACCCGCGGTTACAAGCCGACGCTCGTCTCCAGCCACATGCCGGCAGCCACCAGCGCGGAGCCCAAGGGTGCTGCAACAGCCGCCCCCGCCAAGGCCTCCGCCACCGTCACCGCCTTCTCGTCTTCGGGCGCCACTGCCCGCAAGCTCGAAGTGACGACCGCAATCGCAACCTCTGAAGTCGTGTCCTTCAAGCGCGACTACGAGGAACGCGCCGTGGAACTGGCCGAGGAAATCGCCTCCGAAAGCGTCTTCACCGACGCTGCGGCGGAAGAGGCAGCTAGCGCCAAGGCCGACGCCAAGAAGCTCGAGGCGACCCGCCGCATGCGCTCGATTGCTCAGGGCTATACGGGCAACATGTGCTCGGAATGCCAGAACTTCACCATGGTGCGGAATGGCACTTGCGAGAAGTGCGATACGTGTGGCGCGACGAGCGGGTGCAGCTGAGGACCACAGGGATAAGTGGAGATTTCGATGTCCACTCGCCTGAGACTGTCGCGTCCAACCAAACGTGAGCGACCGCTCAACTAAAGCGGATTTTCCAGCCTAGTTGAGCGGCTCCTCTCGGGGCCAGTCGATCCCAACTCTCATCTCCTGAGAAACTAATCCAAGTATTGGCCAATTGAACTGAAAATTGGCCATTCTGGAAGCTGAAACTGACCAACGCTAAATGGACGTATTTCCGGGCACTAAAAAGTGCCCGGAATATGCCCAGCAGAACAAACAGTGAAACAATCGCGTGAGTTGGACACCGTCCGAAACACACGGAAATCCTGGAGTTGACTAGCAATGGCAAATAGCTGGAAGCACGACCGCGCCAAAACCGCAATCGATGCGCGCATCAAGGATGTCGAAAACGTAACGGTGGTCGACTACACGCGAACCACCTCACTTCAGTCGATTCCAACGAACAAGGCCTATCGCCTGGACGGCGTTCATCTCTATATCGACATCGTCAACTTCGAAGAGATGCTCTGGTCGACGGATACCGAAGGAGAAACCTCCCACAAGCGCGCGCTCCGGTTCCTGAATCTCCACTACCGAGCAGTGCACCGGATCCTGGCCGACGCAGATGCCATCCGGGTGGACTTCCATAACCAGCGTCTGCACGCCGTCATCGCCAAGCCTTACGGCACGGATTCAGCGGGTGACCGCGTGGACCGCGCGGTGGCTATAGCCAAGCTAATCGTGGATGTTCTTGCCGAAACTGGCGACGATGACGAGAATATCCCTAACGCAAAGGTGCGCGTCGGCATCGACACTGGAAAGGCGCTGGTCGTAAACAACGGGCGCAATGGCTACCGCGAGCCGCTTTTTCTCGGTCGCCCGGCAAACATCGCCGCAAAGCTCGCATCGAACAACAAGGCGATCGGAATCTATCTGAGCAACGACGCCCGCGGTGCGATCGATCTCGAAACGGTAGATTTGCCTGCAAAGACGAAGCTCACGGACGATGAAATCGCACGCTGCGAAGAAAATGCCCAGCTCGGCCTGAGCAAGGACTCGATCGTAAGGGAGTGGAGAAAGGACAACGAGAACAACCCCATCGGGTCCTTCTCCTTCTCTCGAGCGACCCCTCCCTTGAAGAACCTGGATATCACCGTTCTTACGCCGGGTAACTCTCGCCGTATGGACATGGTTTCGGTATACGCCGATGTGGATAATTTCACCGCTTATGTCGACGCCCACATCGATGATGACGCGGAAGATGTCGTCCGCTGCCTCCATGTGATTCGCGCAGAACTTGATCGTGTTCTCACCTCGGATTTCTCTGGACGCCGGATTCGTTTCATCGGCGACTGCGTCCATGGTCACATTCTTGAGGGCTCCGCCTACACCACCGACACCGATGCCGCCATCTCAACTGCAGTACTTTGCGCTGGCGGACTTCGCAGCAGTTTCGACCTTGCTCTCGAACGCCTTCAGGATAACGGTGTGGACACAGACGATCTGGGCCTTGCCATCGGCTTTGACTTCGGTCCGGGTTCGATCACACGCCTTGGAATGCAGGGGAGCCGCGTTCGGTGCTCCACCGGCCGTTCGGTGCTGCTGTCCGAGGCCGAACAGAAGCGGTGCGATGGGACGCAATCGGCAATCGGCCAGTCGGCCTACGATGAGGGACCGCCCTCGGTACGGAAGCTCTTCGGGTTGTCCCGTCGGGTCGCTAACCTGACCTACGATGTCGCACTCGAAGCACTTGCCGCCGAGGATGATTCCACAGCAAAGGCGGCGCGGGCCGTGCTCTATGCGGCGGCGAGTCCTGCCATTGCTCGAGCGGCAGAGACGCCTTTCCGCCCGCATGCGAAGATCGATTGAGGCCACAGCGTTGTCGCCTATCGAACATCTTCACAGCGTGGCGCATAAGAACCACGCCCGGCTCATCTCTGGTAATGAACAACGAGCGATATACGGTGTCCGTCCACCCAACGCATCCGGCGCTCCCTCATCCGAGTTCATCCTAGAAATCTCACGGGAGGGAGAGACGGTGTCTGTAAGAGAGGCGGAGGTGACCCTCCTGCCGTCTTTCTGCGCAGAGCGGCACATCAATCGAGGCGGCACGTTCTGCCTCTACTGGGGTGAAGTTGAACCAACGCAGATCGAGGACCAGGAGGATGCGGAGGCTTGGTGGGGAAAGCTTCTAACCTTTCTGCTCCGCCAACGTTCAGCAGCCGTGCTACGGCGCTGGCCGGGCAAGGCTGACGCTCGCGCGCATGGTTCGGAGGCTGCGCGTTTCCAGGCGATGGCCGAGGAGAATGCCGCGGCACTTGGTCCCAAGTTCGTGGCCTTGCTGAGAGACGATCGCCTTCGTTTGGGGCGCGGGCGCCGCCGGGACCGTATCGCACTTCTCCAGGACGGCCGACGCGTGGTCACCGTCGTGCCCACCGTGCGACGTGTGATGGCGCTGCGTCAAAGATGCAAATGCGAACATGCTGATGTTCGTCGTCTCCCGCTGGCCTCATGTGATGACCATGCGCGGCTGCTTGCCGAACTCGTCCTCAACATGGACCGCTGGCAAAAAGCAGAAGCCGACTTCTACACGTATTTGCGCGCCGCCAGTCAGGTCTGCTGCGGCACAATGGACGATTGCCCGCTTGCACGGATTCCCGGCTGAGGAAAAGAGGATGGCTAAGAACGACCAACAGGAAGCATATGAGAAGCTGCTCTCGGCCAACCACGGCAGGATGATCGACTTCGCCAAATTTGCCGAGGCTAAGAATGCTGCCCTCCTCACCTTCTGCTCCGTCTGGATGGGAGCTATCATTACACTTCTAAGAGCTCAAGGGGAGCTTCCTTTCGGTTACGACTACGCGTTTACAGCGGCCTTGCCGCTTCTATTCATCGCCGCCGTGATCAGCCTGAAATCCTTGATGCCGAAGTTTCTTGACCAAATGCACAAGCGGGAGGACGACTATAAGAACCTTCTCTATTTCGGAGACATCGACAGGGCAGGAACCGCTGCTTATCCACATATGGCGGCCGAGCTCTACATGCCGACCGGAAACGACTCCGCTACAGAGACCTACTTGCGCGATCTGGCCGTGCAGACAGCGATCCATGCCAAGATTGCACACCGGAAGTTTCGTTCCTTCAACTGGGCTGGGTCTTTTGTCCTGGCAGCATTCGGCTGCATGGCTATTCCTCCGCTGGTAGCCTGCGTCCATTGGGCGATCACTCAGTTGCATTGTTGAGGGCATAAAATTGGCCATCGCCGACGAGATTCGCTCGAATTTCAGCACGACGTAGACTACTCGCAACGGAACTATTGTTCCTGATCCAGAGGACCTGAAGCTCTCGAACGAGGCAGCGCTACTTTCACTAGGCCTTGCTTGTCGAATTGCGGGCTGCTGATAGATGTAAGCTTGGTTTTTCGCGAGTAGAGAAGGCGGATACAGGGTCGGGCTAGCGATCCAACGCAAATAATCTGATCGAGGAAGACCCCACACATGCTCGTAGATGAATTTGACTTGCAACAACGAGAGAAGGCACCCATCGTCCCGTCGCCAGGGAAGTGCATCTACTGCTACGAAATTCTGTCGCCGGAGGAGCTGACCGACGAACACGTGATCCCATATGCTTTGGCAGCCGACACTCTGATCTTCGAGGACTCCTGCTGCACGGTCTGCCAAAAGAAGATCACACGCTACGAACAGAATGTTCTGCGGCATCAGCTTGGCGCCTTCCGCGCGCAGGTGGATGCACCGACCCGCAACAAGAAGGATCGCGTCAAGGACGTCGTCATCCACTTCGTTGAGGTCGATGACGATGCCAACACCGTTCGGGATCTCGGGGAGCGGACGATCCCAATCGACGAAGCACCGCTGATAATCAACCTGTGGCAGTCGCCGCCCGCGCGGATCCTTGGGGAGACCGTTAGTCGACCCGATCAGCCTTGGACGTATTTTATCGAGAGCGAAGTCAATGCTCTAATCAGAAAGATCCGAGAAGAGACAGGAGCCAACCACGTGGCCATGAGGCTCGGCAAAATCAACAAGGTGCAGTACCAGCGGTTCCTTGCTAAGACTGCGCATGCATTTGTGTCGGCCAAGATCGGCCCCGATGCCTTCCAGCCTTACCTGACCGACATCATTCTGAACCGATCCGATGACGTAGGCCTGTATGTCGGGGACATGTCGGGCGTTCATGAGTTCACTGAAAACCCTGAGAACACCCTGCAGATATCCATGGGTAGATTAACTACGGGACCGGCTGCGGGTTCGATAGCGGTCTACTTTCAGCTCTATCCCAGTATCAAGAGTCCAGAACACCTGATCATTGTCGGCAAGCCGCTAGTTGATCTCGATTTGGTGTTCTAACAAGATAGCCTCGTTCGTCCAAAAACCTTCGAACCGTCGCAACCTCATCTTGAGGACGAGCGCGCGCGCTGTAATACATGAAGGGGTCGTCGTGACAGTTCGAAACTGTCGATCGCGATGTAATGCCGATCCAGCCCCAAGGAACCCAATAGACGTTCCGCGTCCCATAGGGGATGGATGACCACGCCCCAGAGATTGTTACGCTCATCGAGGGAGAAGACCGGGATGTCCGGCCTCCCCTTCACGCTCGAGATCGTATTGCCGGGAATGAAGGTCTTCGTTTGGAGAGCAAGCTCCTTGGCGGTCGCCGGCCAGTCACTCAGTTCGAAGTGGCCGTAGTTCCCGTCGATCCCGCACTCGTAGCAGGGGTCGACCATCGCACGCAGGTAGGAGAGCCCGAGCCGCCAGTCGAGCAGACCGTGGAAGTTCCGGTTGTTGTACCTCTGCAGGCACCTGTAGCAGGATGCACCGCACCGCTTCATATGCTCTGCGTCGGCGACGTCTGTTCTCGGCCATGCGTCCTCCTCGTTGAGGATGCTGCTGATCAGGGTGGAGACCGGAATGGTGCTGTTGCCAAGCAGATGTCGGCAGAAGCCGGAGCCGTTCGGCAGCGCGTCCGATATTTGGAGATACGGCAGCCGCTCACCGCTCGGAGAGTGCATAATGTTGGGCGCAAGCGCGTCGAACTCCTCCGGCGCGATGTCGAGATCGAGGGCGGCGCGCTGGACGATGATCTCGGTCGCTGAGATTGCCGCAGCGCGGACGCTTGTGCGGGACGGTTCGCGGCGCCCCATGGAGAGGCCGATGTCCATGTCGAGCAGGCGGAGATTGGGATTGAGCTTGACGGGCCCGATCTGCAGAGAGTTGGTCACCTTGGTGGAGGCGAGCCAGGCGCTAACTGGCGGCTCATCGACAGCCCTGTAGCGGCCGTTCTGATCATCGCTGAGGACATCAGTCGCGATGGCCTGTCCAGAAAGCCTCAGAAGCGGCTTGTCCGCCCACCACCATATGCGCTGGGCGTTGTTGTCGAGCACCTCCTGAACTTCGAAGCCCGTGAAGTCCGTATCGTCCCTGAAACCGGGGTTTACGAGGAAGATCTCGGACTGCTCCGCGAAGTTGACGCTGAGATTTGCATCGGTCTTCTGCTCGTCGGGCTTGCCGAGGCTCGCAAGCGTCATGCGCTGGCCGATCTTGGAGGCAATGTTCTCGTCCGTGGGGATGAGTTCCGTACGATAGGCCGCGGGCGTGATGCACCTCCTCCCGGTGTCGGCTAGAGGCGCGTCGCAGGCATGGCACGATACCGTGTGTTCGGTGCCCCTGCTCCACGCGCCGCACTGCCCGCAGAAGCGGAGATGGAAGTCGTCCTTCCTCCAATCGGAGATCGGGTCCACGGGCCCGTCGAAGTTCGTTGCGTGCTGGTCGGGATCGAGCAGAACGCCAGTGAAGCCTATGCATCGGTGGCGCAGCTTTTCCCGCGTGCGCACGCTCCCCGGCGCGAAGTCGAAGATCGCCATATCCTGGTCGCGGTCGATGGTGTCCCACTCGGCCTCGAAGTTCCCCCTCCCGTTCGCCTTCTTCAGCTCGACGTAGAGGTTCCGAGACCGTGTTGGCATGCCGTATAGCGGCAGCAACCCGCGTTCGGCGAGCGCCGCGGCGATGCCCACCGCCTGCATCCCGAACTCCTCCTCGAGACCGTCGATCTGGGCAAGGACGGCCTCGGCCGTAACCTTATCGATGATCGTCTGTAGATCGCAGCCGGACACAGCGGCGAGGATCGTCGCGAGACGGATGCGCCGATGGTCTGTTCGCGCCAGCGAATCAGCCAGCCTGTTTCGCCAGTCCATGTCTTCGCGGAAGTATTCTCTACAGTAGAGGAACTCGCCGTGAATGTCGCCGGGAATGACATCGTCGCCCGCCCATGCGCCGCCGGATTCCTCGCGCAGGATGCGGAAGGCTTCCACCAGCCAGAACTTGCGCAGCAGCCGCGACGGAATATCCGTCAGCCCCGTGGTGATGAAAGGCGGCGGCGGAGCAGAACCCGTGATCTCGATCGGGTTGTGGAAGTAGTGGATGTCATGACTCTTGCTGCGGCAGACGGTCAAAACGGTCGAAAACGCCTGCCCGCGGCGACCGGCACGGCCAACGCGCTGCTGGTAGTTGAACCGCTGCGGGGGCATGTTGCCCTGATAGACAGCCTGCAGGGAGCCGATGTCGACGCCCACTTCCATGGTCGTCGTGACAGAGAGCAGATCGGCAGTGTCGAAAAGCCTCCGCCAGCGGAAGTCCTCGTCGGTCTCGTTGTCCTCCTTAACGAACACGCCTTTGAACTGCTGCAGCCGCGTGGCTGGATCGTTCGTCTGGCCTGTAAGCTCCTCGCACTTTAGCCTGAAAAGCGGCTCGTCGCTCGAAATTGCGCGCATCACCCTGCGCCCAAGGAAGTTCTCTCCGGATATCCGCGAAGCCGTGAGATCCTCGGGCCGGGTGAGCGTCTCCCCGCATCGCGTGCAGCGTCCGAACCCGGAATGGAGATGGACGCGGCCGCAGCGTTTACACCGCCAGGCAGCGCCGGACGGATCGGCGGCGCGGAAGTAGAGCATGCTGATGTCTATCGATCCATCGCCTCGGGTCTGTCCGAGTGTGGTGCGGAGCTTGTCGAGGAAGTCGTTGCACTCCTGCTCCGGGTGCTGGAGTATCTTCTCCATCAGGCGGCGGAACTTGTTGTCGCCTCTCCCGAGCATATCGAACGCATTGCTCCAGGCATTGCGGGTCACGTCCTGGAACTGGTTGGGCGTGATCCGATAGGCGTCTGCAAAGATGCGCAGCATCGCATCGTCGCGCGATTTCTCAGGGGTATACTCCTCGGGGCCATAGAAGCTCGGCCATCCAAGTCCGGTCTCCTCGAGCGCGAAGTATGTCTTGCTGAACAGTAGATCCGTCGCGTCCAGCGGCTGATCGTCCTGCACCCTCTCGCGCGCCTTGCGGATGAGCTTGAGCTGTTCCTCCGGGATATCGTGCTTCCACGATATCTGATCGCTGCCATCCCTTTCGAAGAACTCGTACCAGGCGTGGCGCTTGTTGATGCGATTGAGCTTCGTGTCGGCGCCCTCGACCGGAGTGGAGCCAAGCTTCATAAGTTCCGTCAGGATTGGACGCGTAAGGTTGCCCACCTTGTCGCGTTCGAACTCGAAAAGCTCTTTAAGCGGAATACTCGGAGGCATTCCCGCTGCATCCTTCCGCTTCTTGAGTGCGTTGAGGTGTGGCCGGAGATGCTCGGCATCCTTGTCATCCACCGTCAGATCGATAATCTCTTTCTTGATGCGCTGGTACTCAGCCTCGTCTTCAGGACTGTACGCGTACGCGAGTGCAATGCGCGTTGCCGCCGAGATGAGGATTTCGCGGCGCAAGTCGCGCTGGTGCTGGACCTCGACCTCAAGAGCCAGATTTGCCGCATCTTCGCGGCTGTCGGAGAATGCGACCAGCTTTCCATCGCCGCCCTGTGCCTTCAGCGAGGCGACCAGTTCGGTGGCGAGGAGCTGGGACGTCTTTCCAAAACCTGTCCTGAAGCTTCGGATGGGCGACAGGCGGCCTTCTCGCCTCTTGGAGTTGGCCTGACGGTATCGACCGGAATAGTCGGTTCCGCACTTGGCGCAGCAGAAGGGAACCGCGGTGCCGTCGTCTTCGACTGTGCGGCTCTGGAACCCGTCGGCGCCTGACCAGCGAAGCAGGTGGCCGGGCACGTCGCCCTTCTCTTCCCTGTCGCTCACGACGCCCGTTCGCGGATTGAGATATCCTGGTGTCCAGCGATATGGTGTCCTGCCTGTCCGAATTTCGACTTCGGGCCGCACCTGACTCGGCCAGAAGAGGGCGAATTCGCGGAAGCTGGCATCCTCGAACCGTATGGAGGACGCGCTCTCGGGAAGCTTCTCAAGCTCCTGCGGAGCAGGGAGAAGTGAGACCCTGCGTGACGAACCGGGATCCGTCTCCCCGCGCTTTCCGCCCAGATAGAGATCGCCGCAGGCCTCGCAGTAAAGCATCTCGAAGAGCCGCTTGCGGCCTTCCTGATCGCTCTCCCCGTCATAGTTCTGGCCGCGCTCGATGCTGGGAGCGCCCCATACGACGGCTCCGCCCTCATCTCGATGAATGGACGCGAACAGGCCTTCGATGTTGCGGACGAAGCAGTGCATCCTGAAGCCGGGCAGCGCCGCGACGCTGGCACGCTTCGGCGCGAGTTCGCCTGGCAGGACGGTGTCGGGTAGATCGGGGATCGCGCGCAGCGCAAGCAGGCCGCGGACAGCTAGCCTGTCGTCGGCTTCGAACAGGGCATTCCCGATGTCCGCGACAGTGCGCGGGAGCTTGGCACCGGGTTTTTCGGGGTTCTGAAGTGCGAAGTCGAGCATCGCCGCCGCAGTAGCCGTGGCCTCCTCCAGCAAGGTGGCCGGGGTCTTTCCGGCAGCGCCGGGGATGCTCGCAGCCGCCGCGAGGAAGCAGTCGAAGAGTTCGCGAGGGCTCCTTCGATGATCGAGTTCCTCTAGCGCACGTGCGAGATCAGCGAGGGTTTCGCGGGACGGCATTGCCTCGGGGCGCTGGACTTCGATCGGGCGGCCTGAAACAACGCTCTTTCTCCAAGCTTCATCGATGTCTTCGGCCCCGGCTGTTCCAGCGTCGCCGAACATGTTCTTCAGGTAGTCGATGCTCGCAGGAGCGTTTTCCTCGTCCATCGGCAGCGACGCTGAGGAAGCGAGAATGCGCAGCTTGTGGGCGTGGGCCGGATCGGTGAGACCGAGACGCTCGAGTAGTACCTTGAGCAATCCGGCCATTTCTGCACCCGCGGATCCGCGGATGAGGTGGAGCTCATCGAGCACGAGGAAGAAGCGCGCATCCTTGTTCTCCATGAGCCATGCGCGTGTCTGCGACAGGATCGGGTCATCCACCTCGCGCACCAGCATCGCATTCAGAATCGACTGGTTGGTAACGAGGATGTCCGGCGGGGTCGCCTGCATGTCCCAGCGCGAGATCAGTTCGGCGCCGTCGGTCGTCGGAAAGATGTACCGCAGGTCGGGATCATTTTCGGCCGCGAGCCGCCGCTGGATCGACTGGTAGTGCTGCAGCTCCGTCTTCAACTCCTTGCGTGCGCGCGCGTTCCGCTTCTTCCATGCCTCGTCCTTGCTCTTGCGCGGATGGCTCAGGAAGCCCGTGACAGGGGACTTGCCCGTGTATCGCCCGAAAAAGATGCGGTTCCCGTTGAAGTGGCGGGCCATGACCTCCTGCGCGTCGTCAGAATCAAGCGCCTTGCGCAGGCGCACCATCTGATCCTCGACGAGTGCGTTAAGCGGGTAGAGAATGAGGGCGCGGACCGCCTTGGGCCTGTCGGGGTGCTCGTTCCTGCGGTGGTGCTGGAATCGGGCACGGTCTTCGAGCCAGTCGTCATCGAGAGGCTGCAGGGGCGCAGGCCACGACGTGGCTTCCCGCGCAAGCTGGGCGAGGATCGGCAGCATGAACGCTTCCGTCTTACCTGAACCCGTGCCCGAGGTGACGATGCCTGGCGTTCCGTCGCGCGCGCCCTTCTCCAGCATCTCGACCTGATGGAGGTAGGGCGAGTAGGCTCCCTTGATCGCCTGACTGGACCTATCCCGGTCGAAGAGGCCGGAAAGCGCGAGTTCCACGAAGGCCTGCCGTTCAGGCCGCGAAAAATTGGGGAGCCGCTCTTCCGGGTCGTCGATCAGCCCCTCAAGTCCGTATCCGATGGGTTCGTACCGAGGAACCGTCTCGAAGATCGGGTCGAGCGCAAGCTGTCCGGGCGCGGTAAGGAGCTTCCGCCTCATCGCCGACACGCGCGGGTCATCGATCCGGTAGGCCGTGTCCAGGTACGCGAGGAATTGGTCGATCATGCGGTTGAAGCCGCCAATCGGATCAAACATGTTCTTCAGCCCTCAATATTTATGAAATATTCGTCGTATTCGTGCTCGTTGCCTTCGGCCATCGCTTCAAGCCACTTCGCCTGATTCATGAAGACTTCGACTACCTCGGGAACCTTCGTCCACGACGGGGCGCGTGCGACCGCCTTTGCAGTTCTCTGCATTGCGGAACCTTCCATCTTGCGGTCAACGAGAACCTCTACCGCCTCGCGGACTCTCTCCGGATCCAGGTTCGACGTAGGCCAGAACCCTTCGAACTTCGTCGATCCGGGACGCGGGCTCTTGGACGGCTTCAGCGGGAACAGGTGTCGCAATGTGGATTCCGGGATCGGAACCCTCAGGCCGTCCGCGCCAGCGCTTGCGACGAGCGCGAGGTTGCGCGGAAGACGCCCAACCCTCCTCATCTCGATCATCTGGGGAATCCAGTATTCGCAAGGGCCGCTTGTGATGCTGCACAAGGCTGCGGCGAAAAGCACATCGGGCCACTGCTTCGCCTTGTCGATTGTTATTCTAAGACCGGAATGCTCGTCGTTTAGGAGGTCGGTCAGGGAGATCTTGGTGGGATCGCAGAAGACGATGGCGGCATCGTCCCCGGCTAGCGCCGTGGCGATATCGACTGCACCCGACGAGGAATCAGGTCCGAGAAGCACCGGAATGATGTGTGTGAATGTCGCGACGACGGCGGCAACGTCTGGAAGCGTCAGGCCGGTCGCGACAGCCAGCTCGTAGAGGGTCTCCTTCCTTTGCTCGTCCGAAGCGACCAGCGGCGCCTGCGTGGCCGCTGTGATCTCCCTGGCCTGTTCCTCCACGGATGGCGCCAAAACGGCGGGCGCGGCGGCGGCGATCTGGGCCATGTCATCACGGAGGCGGGCGACCTCGTCGCGTATGGCCGCAGTTTCGCGGGAGGATTCGCTCCTTAACCCTTCCGCTGCGCTTACAATCTTGCTGCGCAGATTATCCTCGTGCTTCTCGGTCTCGCTTCTCACGAGCATCTCCCGGTGGGAGAAAGTCGCCAGCTTCGTTTCCGCGTCCGAGACTTCGATCCGAAGCGCAGCAAGCCTCGCGCTTTCCACCTCCGACTCCCGACGGATCCGCTCTTCCAGCTCGGATCGCAGGCGTGCCTTCTCCGTTTCCTCGAAGCTCGCGAGCCTTTCCCTGAACGAGGGGTCGCGTGCCAGAATCTCCGGCAGGATGTCGGCAAGCTCACTGCGCTTTGACAGGTGTCCCGCTATGGATGCGAGGTCAGCCTTGTCATCCTCGCTAACTGTTCTGTCTTCCAGCATTCGCAGCAGTTCCACCGGCTCCAGTGAACCAGCGTCGCTTGGAAGTCTAAGCGCCGCCTTCGATCTCGAGAGCCACCGCTCCACCGACTGGCGGATCTCCTCCTCCGACCGCAGATCCGTGCTCTTTGGCTCCGACCATTTGGCCGGAGAGACGAACACGACAAGGCCATTGCCCAGCTTGATGGTGTCGGGGCGGTTCTCAAGCGCAGCCGTGGCAATCGACCGAAGGGATTGCTGGCGCAATCCGTATCGCCCTCCCGGGAGATGTTCGAAACCCGATGTCATCCAATGACCGGACCGGACCTCGATCGCCGCGATGGTCGCCTCAACGGGAATGTGCAGCGTGCCCTCCGAAAGGGCGTAAACAAGTTCCTCGTAGCCGCCGTCCTGCGGGCTGTAGCCGACATTCAGTTTTGTCGCAGTAGTGAAAGATACGGCATCGAACTTTCCGGGGCCTGCGTTCTCGTTGACGATCTTCGGGAGCTCGAAGACGGAGCTGGCGCGGATACGGGAGGCCACGCTCGAGACGGTGGATGCGAACGCGGGAACTGAAGCGTCATCCTTGAGAACGACCAGCTTCTGCTCCTTCTTCTCGCCGCCAACCAGCCAAAAGGAATCGGTGCCGCCAAGCGCTATCCTGCTATCGCGGGTCTCCTTGACCTTGCCGCCGTGGGCCTCGCCGTTCTTCACTTCAGCAATGATCGCCACATCGTGCGCGACCAACTGTCTCACTCTGTAAACCGTCTTGCCTGATACTGACATCTTCTATCTCTTTTCGGACATGACGCGGGCGATCCGCGTCGTCCGTAATCTCGTGTTATAGATCGCCCGGCCCCGGTTCGAGGCCGATGCGAGAAACCTGTCTATCCACTGCGGGCTTCCTGCTTCGTCTCCCTCCTTGTCCGTGACGGACACGAGGCCTGAAATGGCCGTGAGGGAGGAAGCGCCAACGGCGTATTGGTACTGCCACCCATCTTCGGAAGCGCTAGGCGCGGCATTGCAGAGAACCCTGTCGGATGCCCATCTCGCCCAGCTCGACGGAAGGAGGACGCGAGAGCGCAGTGGCTTGAGAATGCCGCCTGAATGGAGGAATACCGGGCCACCAGCGCGCAGATGGTGGGAGAGAATCGCCACGGAAGGAGAGACGAACGTCCTCACAGGCTTTCCATCGACTACCGAGCGGTAGAGGAAGGGATTGCGAGATTCCTTCCTTTCGAGTCTGTAGAGACCGTCGGCAATTTTGTCGTCGTAGCGGACTGCGAAGAATCCACGCTCCTCATCGAGCCTGCCAATCACCTGGTAGCCGTGCACGCCGTCGGGATCGCCGACATCGGCGCGCGCCTGCTTCGACGTGGGCTTTTCGGCGATGGCCATCCTTTCCATGAAGTCGCGGCGCACGCGCTCGTCCGGACACCTGACGGCGTATCTGGGCAGCGCCCATTTCGACAAGCCATTCCATATCTCAATCCTGGCTCCGGCGGCTCCCGCCGCGGCATAAAGGCGTTCGAGCACCGCGATCGGCGTCGGGCCGCTGATCCTAACAAGATCGGTGCCGACACGCTCGGCCATCAGATGATTCTGAAGTATCCGGCGGACCGGGAAATGGCGCAGCAACGTCATCTCCAGCCAGCCAGCATCGGAGAAGGATCGAAGCAGATCCCACTCGGATGGGCGGTCGTTCTCGGGCATGCCTCTCTGGATGATCTCGATCGCCTGGGAGAACGAAAGCCCCCGCGCCGTCCGTTCGTAGAGCGCCTCGCCAATCGTTACCAACTCATCGCAGGGAGGTACGCGGTCTCCGGCCCAGTCTTCGAGTGTGGTAACAAGCGATGGCACAGTGTCGTGGTGGAACTCATCCTCCGAAATCTCTCTTCCGAAGTCGAAGGAAAGCCGACGCAGCTCTCCGACCTCGTTCGCCCGCGGGACAAGCAGGATCTCGCGGATCTCCCGGTTGCTGCGAGCGACGAACGCTCCTGAATAGATTCCATTCGGAAACGATAGACCCTCTTCGTTGCGAACCATGTCGACTGGCTTGCCGTTCTTCTCGACGCGGATGGCGGCCGGCATTGGGCCTGCAATCATCGGAGCCAGCGGCGTGCGGCCAAGGTACGCCCCACCAACCTTAATGCCGTCCCGCCACCTGAATTCCCTCGGGGCCCCTGCCGTTTGGGCACCGCCTCCGACCTGGTTTCGAAAGTGGGCCACCACCCAGTTGGCGTTCAGTGCGGCAACAGATCGGATAGCGTCAGCCTCGCATAAGGCGAGCTTGGAGCTTGTCATCAGGAGGATGTTGGAGGGCGATGTTCCTGCCCGGTATTTGCCCCAGCCGCTGTTTTCGAGAAACACGATCCCGTTCCGAACCAGCTTTCCAAGAGCCTTGGGAATGAATCTGAGCGCCTCCTCGGGGGTCGCAATCGGCACCCGGTCGCCGAGCGGAGAAACCCGAAACAGCTCGTGTTCGCCGAAATCGCCCTCCGCGACCTCGACCTCTTCGAGCGCAGCCTGTTCCGCCACGAGCGAATACCATGCCTGCCAGAAGGGTGTCTCCATGTATTCGCGCGCGCCGCGTTTCCGCGCGATGTCGAATTTTTCGAAGTTGTACACGAACGACTGCATCGTCTGGCCGCTCATGTTGGCCGTCGTGATTTTATTAGCGACGGTAAGCGGATCAAGAAGTCGTTCCGGAGGAATGGAATCCCGTACCTTTCGCAGTTCCACCTTGTGGCGCCAGGTCGGAAAAGCCATTTGTAGCGTGCGGCCGATGCGGCTGATATTGTTCGGAATGTTCTCGGGCAGCACCAGATCTATCTGATGTTCCCGCCAAAGAAACTCCTTCAGATGCCGCCACATTAGGTCGAGACCGTTCATCGGGAACCCGGTGAAATACTCGTTGAGCTGCTTTCCTAGAAGATCGTCGCGGAAGTCTCGATCCCCGCGTTGTCTTGTCTCGGTCGTCTGCATCCAGCAGAGGAACACAAGGATCCTCACGTAGTCAGGGTCGTTCCCCTTCCTCGGTGCCATGTCGCCGGAAAAACGAGCCTTGAGGATGTCGATGTGCGGAAGGGTCTTGATGAGCTGCTTGCGAGCCTCTTCCAAATCGGTGACCCCAAAGATGTCGAGGAGATCGTCATCGGCGACGTAGACACTGCCGACCGGACCGGTGCTGCCCGGAGCCAGAAAATACCTTTCGATGCATTCCGCCTCGAAGTTTCTCAATTTTCCTTCGCCTCCCCCCTTAAATCCCCAACCGAAGCCTGACCCGATCCCCTATCGGTAGCGGAGTTCCTCGGACTTGGCCCTGCCCTGCTGGCGCGGCGGCTCAAGGTGAAGCACAAGATGCGGAGCCTTAAGCGATGCATCCGGTGACATGTTCGTGTCCTCGAAGGTCAGCCGCGCGAGACGAAAGATTCCCTCGTGGCTTCCAAGCAGGACGGCGTTTCCATCCTCCGGCACCGCCAATTGAGGAAGGTCCGAGACGCGCCGCTCCGAAAGCTGGTCGTGCAGCAGTCTCAGGCGTGCGCGGAGATAGCGGACGGGGATGCCGAGCTCGATCTGCCCCGGCTTCGATCCGACGATGGCGAGAAGCTGGACGATCGCCCGGTCGATCGCGTCGACGTCGCCTTCCTTCGTCAGAGGCAGCGCAATCATACCTGCGCCATCGGTCTCGCGGCGCTGCTGCTCCTCGTAGACGGCGACGAGATCCTGATCGGCGAACGTGTCGCGCGAGGTGCGCCACTCGTCCCGTCGACGGTACCGAAGCTTCACATTACTCAAGCGATATCCGTTCGCGGCCACTGCGTCGGCGGGGATCGGCTCGCCCCACCCGGCGGGCCAGTAGGTTCCACTCCCGTAGCCGTCTCCCGACCGCTCAGAGTCGTTTCTCTTGTTCATGTACCGCTTCACCATCGGGGGAAGTTTGCGGCCGCTGGCGATCACCTCGGAGGTCATCCGCGCAGGAACGCCCTCGGCTGCTCCGGCGAGAAGATGGCGCACGAGCTTCATCATGAAGAACGGAGGAACGGCGTTTCCAACCTGCCGATACTGCGCTTCGCGGGCGCCTAGGAACTCGAAAGAATCCTTGAAGCCCTGCAGACGGGCACCTTCCCGCACCGTGAGGGCGCGGTCATGCATAGGATGAGTGAAGCATCCCGAGGTGACGTTGCCGAAGCCAGCCGAGATCGTGTAGGCAGGAGTGGCCTCGTGGAGGCGGCCGTAAAGAGTGGCGTAGTCCGTGAGCCGCACCCGGCGGAAGCGGTCTGGCAGAAGCTCGGGCGGTATATCCTTCCAGCATCCGCCCTGCGGCACCTTGGACACCCGCTTCCTGTTCAGATCGGAAAGCTTGTTCGAATGGTGGTTCGGAGCCGTGCCAGCGGTGTCGCGCACGAAACTCTGAAATGCGGTGGGCAAGCCAATGGACCCGAGAGTGGCGACCGCCGCCGCGTCCGTGGAGCAGTCGGAAAGGTCGGAGATTGCTTCGCTGACACTGACATATTCAGGAAGCTCTCCCGACCCATCGGATGCGTGGGTGTGCAGTGGGAAGTTTGCGGGAATGGGATCCAGCGTGGCGACAAGGAAGAAGCGATTGCGGAGCTGTGGCAGACCGTAGTCAGCCATATTCACGACATCGGCGAAAACGTTGTATCCTCTGTCCTCAAAGAGCTTGAACAGCTCCTTCACGATGACGAGGTTTTTTCCGTAGACCACGCCGGGGACATTCTCCATGATGACGCGACGCGGCTTGCGTCCGACGGCTGTGAACCCATCTAACAATCTGATGAAGTGAACGAACAGCGCGTTGCGGGGGTCATCGAGGTGGAACACGCCCATCGTGCTGACCGCCTGGCACGTCGGCCCGGCGAAGAACCAGTCGATCTGGTCGATCCCGGCGCGCTCAACGACGTCGGCGGCGGAGACAAGCGATACGTCGCAGCAGTCGACCAGTGCTTCGGGATGGCTTTTGCGGAAGGTCCGCGTTGCATCGGTGTCGATGTCCAGAGCCCATTTAACTTCGAGATCAGGTATCGCCGCGCAGGCACCGGCCGACATGCCGCCGCAGCCGGAATAAAGGTCGATTGCTGTCTGGCCCATGATTCCCCCAAGAATTTCACGTAATAGTAGCAAAACGAACTCAGATCATCGACAGGATTTGCAGCAATAAGCCATTTTTTATGATCGCAGTCAGTGACTTGAGCTTGTATTGGGATCGCCGGCTAATTCCTACAACAGCGCTGGGTCTCGGTTCTGCCGCCGCGCGAACTGGAGGCGACAAGGCACCATCCCCTAGGCCTCGTCGCGAAAACCCGCAACTTACACGTCATAACGGCCGCCGGACTGGAAGCACATCGCTGACATCTGTGGCGCGTGCACAGGCACTGGCGATGGGGTCACGTGGTCGCGCTTGCCGTAACGGCGATTACCGGATGCACGTGTACCGTGACCTTCCTGCTGATCCGCCGGATTGCGCAATCGCCTTAGTTCTTCAACGAGAGGGATTTGATGATCCTGCTGTGGAAAACAATGCCACTCAAGGTCGAACGGCACCGAAAGTGCCGTTCCATTTCCGAGGCCATCAAGCAGCCGTGTGATCTCCCGGAGGTGGCCGATGATAGCGGCCACAGTCTGCTGCATATTGTACGAACATGGCCGAGGTCGAAGCGCGCTACGTTGCTGACGAGCATCGCAAACACCTTAAAAACTAGTCAGCAAGAGGAAGCAGGACCATGCCTGCCGCTGGAAGCGGTCGTTGTAGTTTGAGTGCCTCGTCCCACGGTGCTGTCATCCAGGTCTCGCGCTCTTCTTCGGTCGTGAGAATGACTGGCATGGCTTTCGGATGAATGGGGGCGATAACTTCATTCGGTTCGCATGTCAGGAACCCGAAGAGCTCATGGGTGCCGGGCCGCTGCGTTTTCTGTGAACCGCGGACACCATTCCAGGTCGTCCAGATACCGGCGAAGAAGGCCAGTGGCTTCTCCTCGTTGATCGCGAACCAGCGCTTTGTCTTCCTGGGCTTCGTGTCTTCCCATTCGCAAAACGTCGTCCAGGGAACGAGGCAGCGGTGCTCGACGCTTCGCCATGGCTGCCAGTGCCTGGATTCGATATTGCGGATATTGGTCACACCCGTGTCCGGATTTCCCTTGGTCACGAAACTTGGTGACGGCATTCCCCAAGTTAGCGGTGCCAGCTCACGGTCGCCGTCGGGCGTGTTGCGAACCACGGGTGCTGGGCGGTCCGGATAGACATCGATCGATGGCTCGAGATTGCCGAGGATATCGTTCGCAACCTTGCCCAGCGCGCGCATGGCCTCCTGATTGGTACTGATGTTGTACAGATTGCACATGCCGTCCTCCGCTGGCCTCCACCATCCCAGGTGATCGATTTCAGATAGTTCGATCATTTCGCCCCGATGACAAGCACGGAAGCGAAGAGCGATGTCACGGTCGGCGAAGCTGTGCAGCAGCCAGGTCGCATCCGCTTCATAGGAAATGAGCCGCGAGTGTCCCACGCCCAACGCACTGGCTTCGTAAATGATCGGCAGTCGTTCCTGAACGCTGCGGCTTTCAGGCCAAGGAATGATGACGTGGTGGGGAAAACGTGCGTTCAGAAGGGTCTTTGTCCAACGTTGTTTGCGGCTTGCCATGCAACTCTCGTTCGGGCCCCCGCCGAGGGCCAAAGGATTTGATTTTTCACCGTCGAAGGAGCCGCTCCCCTGCAACGATGAATAGTTGACACTACGTCAGGAGAATGAGAACATAAAGAGAACACTTGAGGTGAAACATGACTACTGCGAGCACGAATGATGTCGTTGCAAATGCTCTAGCCGAGGTTGCCAAGGCGCGAGCATGGAGGGAGAGAAATGAAGACCAGAGGCGCCGTACCTTCGGCGGCATGGCTACTCGCCAGTCGGTCTATGTGCTCGCTCGGAAGAAGCCGAAAGAGGAAGAGGCATGCAAGCAGTGACCCAGTGTATGGAACAGCAGTCTGACGAGGTCGAAGAAATTCTCGCGCTATTCGGCGGAGACGCGCGGAAAGCGCTGCACGCGGTTCTGAGCGATTGCCATCATTTGCATGAGCAACTGAGGCTGACATCCGGTGCCATGAGTGTCGGCTTCACAAGAGGTTGGCTGCCTAGAGATCGAATATTTGATGACTGAACTCAATGGGCTCGCGGCGTCCATTGCTCGCTAGTGCTCTAGGTTTCACCGCGGAGAGGTCAAATGCGTCTCCCACGCACGGACTAATTTGGAATAGCATTTTTACGGAACTACGAGATATTGTGGCGATGAAGCGATGCTGGTGTCGTCGCCGTAGTTCACCAAATAAGGCTTGATCCAAATTTTTTTGCGCTCCTGCCAGCCAGGCCCCACAGCCTGATTTTTATAGTGACCAGCGCGGATATGTGGTTTGACGTGACCTCGGCCTTCCTCATACGCGTGATCCATGCCCTGCCTATCAGTGCTGTAGCCAATATGTACAGTTACATAGTCTTTCGTGATCGGCGGCTTGCCCTTTTTGATGCGTGCCGCGTCTAGCTTAGGGCTGATCTGAGCGGGTTCTCGTGTGACGATCCCACGTACGTGAAGCGTCATTGCAAGACAGAGGGATATGGCTGCGGAGGGAGCATAGCTATCAATGAATTGTCTTGTAATTGGCGATGGAACCCAGCCTTGGTATGGTTGGACTATTGCGCTTCCATCTGATGCAAACGAAGCCGAAAAATGGTCCCCAAAGATTATGCTGCGCTTGGCGCGTGGGTAGTGAAATGCTGGCCAGATTTGGTAACTGTTCGGTCCAACGGCATCGACAAGCCAGAAGACTAGCTCATCGGGATCGTGACCCCACTCTACAAGCATCGTCTCATACGGAAGCTCCGTACGGCCCGCATTAATGGCAACGGCAACAGCATGATCGTAGTCCGCCGCATGCTCTTTTAGCCACTCGATTATGTCACGCGAGAATACGAATTTCGGTGCTGCTTGCATGCGTTTGTAAAGATCTGCAGCTCCCGGAAAATTGGGATGCTCAACGAGACGTAAGTCGTGAAAACGGCTGACTGACAAACGCCCCTCCTTTTTCGGCATGCCGAATGGTCAATGGCGAGACCTAACCGCTTTGTGGATTTGAGTTCAAGGCCTGCCGATCTCCGACCAGAGCGTGCCGTCCTGTATCACGCATGCGGGAGCGGAATTGATTTCCGCAAGGGGGCCGGTTCCTGACGGTCGGCTTCTGGCAACGCAGTGTCGAGTAGCTGTCCTTCGCGGCGACCGATCTCGACTGCGGCCTTCGGCTTTCCGATACACGGTGTACCTATGGCAAAGTAAAGAGACCACTAAACTTGAACTAGAGTTCTTTGTGGCTGCCGCCGACCCTGTATTTTGATCAAGTGCACCGGCCGGGATTGCTGCCGAGGCCGCATCCAGCTTGGCTCCGAGATTCTCCCAATCCACCCATCGGGGCAAAGTCAGAGCTAACAACAACTGCTGGAAAGATTCACACTCTCCCGTTGCAAATGCGCAAAGCTTATGTAATGTTGATTGGGAGCAATTGTTGAGCGAGCAGTCGGGGATATAAATCCACGAATAATAGCTATGTTTTCAAGTACAGTCCATTTAGTTGATTGACTTTTTGCTATGCAAGATAATTTATTGCACCAAATTGATAGGTTTTTAAAATACATTAGACAGCGCTCTGCTTCGATTTTCATGCCTCTGACAGCTACCGGGAGTGAGACATGCCGATGCGCTTGCGTTCCGGGGATTTGTTGAATTTAATTGCACTTACATCTGCCTCGCTTCTGACTTTTGACTTGTTGCCGGCACACTCTCAACAGGCAGAGAAGCTAGGTGATCAAAATTTCGGCTACTACTTTTCTAATAGTCGCTGGCCCGCAGATGCCGACGGGGTGACGCGCATCCCCGTCTGCTGGATGGGCGACGCGCTAGCTAGTTACCCGTCTGAAACGGCCGCAGTTAGACAGGCCATTGAAAATAGCTGGCAAAAACATGCACGTTTGTCATTCCGCGGATGGCAAGAATGTACGCCTCGAAATTTTGGGATCAAGATCGTTGTGGAGGATGTTGGCGCTAGAGTTACCGCGTTCGGCAAGAATATGAGGAAAGCCTCCGAACGGATGTATTTGAATTTCACGTTCCAAAACTGGAATTCCGGCTGTGCAGACGTCAACATGCGCGCGAATTGTATCACTTCGATAGCCGTCCACGAATTCGGGCACGCCATTGGCTTTGCTCACGAACAAGATCGGGGTGACGCACCGGGAGAGTGTGCGAACTCCTACGGCACTGGCACCACGGGAAAAGATCTGGCTGCCCTAACGCCCTACGATCCTTCTTCAGCCATGAATTATTGCAACCCGGAATACAACAACAACGGCATCTTGAGTGACGGCGATACGATCTCGGTGCAGAAAATCTACGGAGCACCTCGGGAATGAGGCTGGACACCGTCTGTGGCGCTAAGCTTTGGTTAAGCGCATGTCCTAGCTTCGTTGCAGGATTCCTGCTTTCGGCCCCCGTAGTGGTCCTCGCGCAGGATCCACTCGCAGAACGGTCGCGGCAAAGTGTCGTGTTCCTGAAATACGACGAAATGAATCCCGATACCGGCGAGGTGAAGTCTAAGTCCGGAACTGGTGTTATCGTTAGTGAGACGGGTATCGTCGTTACGGCGGATCACGTCGTGCGGCAGTGGGTCAAGCAAGCCGCGATGAAAGCAGATCCGCAGACGGAAAAGGATACCAACCCGCTGCTCGCCTTTATAGGATCAATCGACGCTCGCAATCCTATAAAGGTCGACTTTCTCGACGGCAACGAGGTGAGCGATCTTGCCCTCCTGAAGCTGAAAAGCCCAGAAAAGTATGAATTCAGTGGCGTTTGCTTTCTCTCGTCGATCAAGTCGGGACAAACGGTCCTTGCGCTCGGTTACCCGCTGGGCAAGGACTACACGCCGCTTCCTGGCGTACTCTCAAATGACAATGCGCCCGATGGGCGATGGAACGCAAATATCGATTTTGTCGAAGGGGTTAGCGGCGGTCCCGTTTTCGACGAAAAGTCAGAGAAGGTGATCGGCATCGCCAAGGGCGGACTGGCCCAGTTTTACGGGGACGTTCCTATCCCTGTAACCTCCGTCCGCTATGTGACACCGATTGTGCGAATGCGCACGATGTTGACCGACCTTGGTGTTAATGAGGATTGTCACGGTCACAACAACGACGCGTCCAATCCATCTCCGCCGCTGGACGACAAATCTATCCGACAGGAAGAACTTCTGCGTCAGCAGGAAGAACTCTTCTCCCGCTTGCAATTGCTTTTGAAGCTCGATCAAAAGCCCGCGAAACCGTTCACCATCGATACCCTCGCCCGCAGATATGAAGGCCAGACCGCATCGAATGTCGGGATCGATGCTGCGGGAACGGCTTACTACGGCGCGTTCCGCATACAGGCAGGGCCGAACTTGGCGACCTTCCTAAATTTCCTCAAGTTTGAAAAGCCCGATTACGCCGAACGGCTGATGCGGGCCGGTGGGCTTGACGCTGCCAAACAACGGAGCGAGATCTTCGTACGAGAGTGGCAAGCGTTGGCGCAGAATCCCGTCTTCGATCGGCTGCAGGTCGAGTTCATCGTACTGGCCGACTATGCGCGGTTGATCGCGCGTCTGAAACGTCCGATCGACCCCGCCGATGGTACAAAACGCGGCCTTGGCCTCGATGTATCCAAACGATCCGTTGCCTTGCAGGCGGTCCTCTTTTCCATTGCAAATCAACACGGGGCAGGAACCTCGTTGCCGTTCGATGCGCTCGGGGACCTCGGCAATCTGGACGGTCAACCCGACGAGGCGATCATCAAACAACTATACAAGGTCCGATCGAACGTGTCCTTCTACTATCCGGACATCACCAGCGACAAATTCAAATATCTTTTGACAGAAAGAAATCGAAGGGAGCTAGAGGATGCGCTCTATATGCTGGATCAGTAGATGGGCAGGTGGATGTAGCTTTGTGATCGCGTCAGTTGTGGGCATGTACAACAGTGCGGCGGCGCAAGACAACCAGCCGTTCTGTGAGCTTTCGAATCCGGCCTTCGTCGCCAGCGACAGCAACGCCACGTTTTCGATTGATATGACATGCGATGGAGCCGTTGCCGGCGATGCTGCAGATTCCCTGCAACGCGATGTTTTGTTGGGCCTCACGCTTTATGCGCTTGACGAGAGACGACCAGACAGTCCTGATACGACTGTTGATCAACTCTTAGCCAAGGCGCCGCAAGGAAAAAGCGACTTTTCGGTCGACGAGACACATTATTCTGTCGACCAAAAGCCGTTTCAGCCTTCCAAGCCACCTCGCCGCATCATCTCGGATGAGCCGTTCCGGGAGGATGCGCAGGTCAAAAGCCCGTTTGACGTCCCGGCCCAGGCTATCTCGATCGAAACTGAAATGTCCACCCATCGCTACAGCTTCGAAGTCAGTAGTGGCGCGATCCGCGACTATAACTATTTTTTGTTCGCTCTCTGGCGCGCTTCGTCAAAGACCCCATGCGACAAATCTGAGAGTTATGCCCGTAGTGGCTGCAAGCTCTACGGTTATGTGATTGGAGACCTCGCCGACGTGGAGCCGCTCGATTACTATCCCGGCATGGCAAGTTTTGACAGTGCACAGGTCGATAAGGCGGAAAGATGGATCGTCGAAAAATTCCGATGAATTGCGATCTTAGATGATTAGCCTCTTCATCGATGTCACGCTCGTCTTGCTCTGGCTGAAGATGACGCTTGCGACACTCCTGGGCATTGTTTTTCTCTGCCGCATCAGGTTCGAAAGAGATGGGGAGGAAAGCGACGGAAGCCTGGATATTTCTGCCATCGTGCCGGCCTTCAACGAGGAAATACACATTGCAGATACTCTGGCCGCTCTCCTCGCACTGTCGCCGCCTCTTCGGCAGATCATTGTGGTCGATGATGGCTCTCGAGATCGGACAAGGCAGATTGCTGAGGAAATATGCGCTTCCAGTTCGAGTGCGCAGGTCATTGCGCATCCCGCAAATTCCGGCAAAGCCAGTGCTCTAAACACTGGCCTTACCGCGGTTTCCTGCGAACACGTATTGATGATAGATGCCGATACGATTGTAACCTCAAACGCCCTACTAGCAGCTCTGGCTGACCTGCGAGAAAACGCTTGGCATGGCGCTTCATTCAGGATCAATGTCATGCCCGGTTCGGGCCTGTGGCGCGATGTCCAAGCTCAGGAATATCGACTGGGGCATAATTTCGATCGCGCCGGTCAAAGCATCCTCGGTGCCATCTCGGTGATGCCAGGTGCAGCAACGCTTTTCGTCCGACAAGCGCTCGTGGATGGTTTCTCCGATCGCACCTGCACTGAGGATGCAGATCTAACCCTCAATCTCAATCGAGCAGGCTATCGGCTCGGACTGTCCCATCGGGCGAGCGTTGTGACGGTGGCGCCATCTAGCTTGCGCTCACTCTGGAGACAGCGCCGACGCTGGACATTGGGGCATCTTCAGTGCATTTTCCTCTACGCGCCGGAACTAGGTGGGTCGCTACGCTTTGCATGTCTGACGTTCCCCTATTTTCTGGTCGCAACGCTAGCACCCCTGTTTTCCGTGCTAACATTCGCAGGCCTGCTCGCTGTCGGGAAAAGCGATTATCTCGGGATAACGATCTCGAGCTGCACATTTATTTCTATTGGGCTTTTTATAATACAACGAATTGTTGCCGAGTGTACCACGCCTGATCGAGCGTACAGATTCTCTATTTATGTGACAATACTTGAGATTCTGATGCTTGGAATGATCCAGATTCTCGCGGCCATTGGTGCGATGTGGTCGTTTGCAGTCTGGATTACCAACAGACAGAAATTCACGATGCGAAATGTGTGGCTGAATTAACCTAGCCCCGTGAGGACCACAGGATGATAAAGATTGCGGTAGTTTTGATATGCATGTGCATCTCCGGTGCAGCATTTCCGGCACTAGCCGACAGCAACCACAGTTTAACGGTGACGTCGAGCGCTATCGCCAAATTCTCTCCACGGGCAAGGTTGGACATCGTCAATGCAATTCTTGCCAAATGGGATCTGGCCGAGCGGGCTGAGATCAACACACCTCTTCGTCTGCAGCATTTCTTTGCCCAGATCGCGACGGAAACGGGTGGCCTGCGCTTGTTGGAGGAAAATCTCAACTACAGTGAGGCACGAATGCTTGTGGTCTTTAAAAGACGTGTGACCCCGGCCGATGCCAAACGCTTGGCCGGTGATCCGGTCGCGCTAGCCAATCACGTCTACAATAACCGGCTCGGAAATCGGCTACCAATGGATGGTTGGAACTATCGAGGCTCCGGACTCATGCAGTTGACTGGACGCGAAAATTTCTCCAAGCGCGGCAAAGAGCTGTCGCTACCTCTCGAGGAAAAACCAGATCTTGCGCGATCTACGGATATGGCACTCGACGCGGCGGTTGCCTATTGGACGTTTAGCAAGATAAACGCCGCGGCCGATGCTGATGATTTGCAGACTGTCCGGCTGCTCGTCAACGGCGGTCAAAACGGCCTACCTGAGGCGCGGATCTGGCTGGCGCGTGCGAAGCGAGTATTTTCGGCGCCCGGATCGGCGGCGGCGTCTGCTGCATCGAGTGAAGAAAGCATGGCCGTTAAAGAGGTTCTGCGAGAACTCGACTTTCTGAAGACAAGCCCTGACGCTGCACCCCAATTGAACCAGGTGGCCGACGCACTAAAGGCCTTTCAGGCAAGTCGAGGCCTCGAGCAGACAGGTTTTGTCGATGACAGCACTCTTTATGAACTGACTGACCCCGACAATTTCAAAGAATTTCAGTAATCGTAGTGAGGCGCGGTGACTTCAGTGTCCTCGCGTCGAGTGTGAGTCCGCGAAGCAGCCGTGGAGAGCAGAGATGTTTGAGTGCGCCGCTCTGGAATGAGAATACGGTGTGGACAAAACTGCGGTCCCCTAAGACCGAAGTCTCCTACGAGCGTGAGCGACAGCCATTGCCGAGTACAGGGCGTTGGAAAGTAGAAATCGAGCGCTTCCTGGCTGCGGACGAACGCAAGCTCGTTCGTGAATAGCTTAGAGCTTTGGGCGCTGGGTTATGATGACTGCTACGATGCGATCCAGCGCTATGCGAAGGGATCTGGATTCTAGATCAGCTTCGACCGGCGCCTTGACCGTACAATCACTTCTTGAATCGCACGACATACCTTGAGTGAGCATAGTACTGAAACGTGCAATGCTTACGTGCGGCGGTGTTGAGTAGTTATCGCCTAGAACATCTCGCCGTTGAGGGCAATCGGCGGGGTTGGTGGGCCGAGCGGGGTTCGATGGAGTTACCCTGAAGTATTCAGCCGACGCTCGGTGACGCCATAACCTATGTCAGCTTTTGGGAAGTCGTAGACATCCTTCGAATGACCAGAATGAAGGCGCAAAGTGGACATCATCTCCAGAATAGGGCCGAAGCAGTCGTTAGAGGGCTGATTTGGGCTTGTCCGAGATGGGATGGGAAGCCGTCAGGAAGCTTTCGGAATTTGGGACAAGAAAGCAGAAGCCCTCGATTTGCAAATTGCTCCCAGCAAGATCCGGTTGCTCGGGACCGGGCGGCGAACGTGCCGGAGTTGGAGGCTGAAGCCTGTAGGACGGCAGCCACTTTCCATCACCCAGCGAAACAAGTCGGCTGATGAAGTTCGGAACTGCCAAAATGGTGGACAGCGGCCTATTTTCGCAGATCGGTGGTCTTGCCGGCGCCAATCGGCGAGTTCGCTCATGGAGCACTATCTGGAATAACCGCAGAAGCTAACCGCGGTCATTGGAGCTGTCACCTGTCAGCGGTACTTCGACTCAATCAGCCACGAAGCAGACGGCTTATGACCATTCCGGATAGCGTCCCTATAATAGTCGACTATGCTATCGATGGCACGGTGCATGGCATAGGCCGCATCGTCATCGAAATCGCGACTTGGCCAATAGGGACCGGCTTGTCCTGGGGCATGAATCGCGTGAGATCGGATGAACCGGGTGTAGCCATTGCCCATGTCCTCGAGATGGATCTCGATCACGGTGGCTATGCCTTTTAAACAAAAGCGCACCCGCATCACATGAAGATCGAGAATGTCTAACGCCGGATCGTCAAACAACGCCGGGATGTAGCGGGCCGAATGGTGGAGGTCTGGGAAATCAAGCGCGTCGGGCGCTGAGTTGCCTGAAAGCTCAACGAGACGATGAGAGAAGGCTGCCTCGTTGAAACGGATGAATATCCCCTCCCCGCCGGCTTTGATTCTGGCCAGCAGCGCCGCATGTGTGCGGGCGCCGCAACCGCGAGCGATAGCCTCGGTCAGGTGCACTGAACCAGCGTTGCACTGCTCACGTAACGAGCGCTTCAGGGCTTGGAGATAGGTGTTAGTTAGCTGGACGACACTCATGGCCGATCCTTTTCATCATGCGGCCGAAGTTCGTCGCTTATGCATCGACCCCGGATGAAGAGGACGACAGTGGAAGTCCATAACGAAATCCCTTTTGACTCGACGAAAAGTCTGGCGGGATGGCCAGGCACTGTTAATACCATGATGACGTGCTCTTCGCAAGCGGAGCCCATCATGTGAAGTTTGGTTCGACCAGCATCTGGTTTATATGCGTGCAACCCGGCAAACCTTCGGAGAACACGGTTCCTTGATCCGAATGTAGAAATCGGATCGTCCGGCCTGAATGGGTAAGCAAAGCTTGTTGTTTATGACTGGCGTTATGTGCTTAGTGGGTCGCGTACTGGAGTTGCCATGTCACAAACAACACCACCGCCTTGGCAGGCGCATTCAGCTTCTGACTATGACATCAAGATGCGGTCTAGATGTGGTATCTTGTTAGATGAAATCATGCTAAGCGGGACCCGTCGCCAAAGTATCTTGGCCGACCCCCGCGGTGTACACCGTGAGCTGTTCGCAGACTTCACTCCGACCGGTTATGAAGAATACGCTGGGACCTACCGAGGTGAACCCGGCACGACGCTCGAGGGCCGTATTGCATTTTCGAACAGTCAGCTCGGTCAAGACGGCTATCGGTTCGTCTCGGCGGGGGATGTCGCCAAGCACATGCAGGACCTCAGAGCAAATATCACGTCGGCCTTGGCCACTCGAGGCACCCACGCAGATAACCTCCTCCGCGCCGCGATGGTATTCGGGTACTTTGGGACGATTCATCCTTTTCTGGACGGGAACGGCCACGTGCAGCGCGCGATATTCGCAGCCATGATCACGGAGTTCGGCTACCCGCTGAACTCTCGTTTCGCGCTGCACCCCAGGCCATTCGATGCGCTGCTCGCAATCGCTTTGGAATTGTTTGCAAGGAGAGGTCAGAAGCAGGCCGAAGGTGCGTTGATCGCTGAATATCTAGGCTATTGGGTCGATGGGCCCTTCGCCAATGCTGGCGGCACTCTGGCGCCAAGTGATCTGTACTAGGACAGTAACGCCTGCGCTGCTGCGCAATTTTTCGCATTGACAGGCAGATTCTATCGCGAGGCCTATGTCAACTTACTAACCCTCGCGAGGTTTTCCTTTATGACCGCAAATGAGATCGGATCAAGACGTTCGTGATTGCTCAGGGAAAGACCGCTTTTGGCGCAAAGTGGACATCATCTCCGGAATGGGGCCGTGATCGGGCGGTCCGCCTCCAACCCTTCGAAAGCGATAGCAGCCGCTAGATCTAGCGCAGCCACGCTAGCTCAGCCCTCGTTGGCGGAGGCTTTCCGTTACCCACAGGTCCGGTTTGCATGGTCCGGCTCATATGGGACTCCAACAAAGCTGCCTTGCGTTTCCTATATGCCGAATGAGTTGGTCAGGGTTTGCGCTCATTTGCGTACCTGGCACTCAGGATGCCTCTACACGCTAACAGAGTTCCACCTCCTTAACCGGATAGCCGTACGAACACTTGATCAGCTCACAGTCCTGAAGAATCTCGAATGTCCATTTTTCCGAACGCTACAATGATCCCGGTAATCGACCACCTCAAGCAGATGGAGGAATGGTTCAACGCGAACGCTCGCGATAGCGGACTCGATATCACACTAGATGTCGGGCAATGCCTGCCACAGCTCCGTAATCCGGGAATGTTCCTAGCCGCTGACATGATGCGTGCCTACGAGCATTGCCGGGTATCTGAAGGACAGGTCTCCGTCGCGGTTCGGGCAATCGCCCAAATCATCTCGCAAACTCAAGGCCTGGGGCTCATCGACAGCAAGCACCTCGAGGTATCAACAGGCACGGCGATCATGATGATGTTCGCTTGTCCGGTGGTCTTTCTGATTTCAGGAATCCGATACGTGCCGCTGTACATGACCGCGAATGAGCACCGGAAGTTAGCCGAGGCCCATGCAAGGATTCGAGGCTTCCTCAAGCTCTATGGCGAAATCGGGATCAAGCGGACCACTCTGTTGGCAGTAGCTGACTTGCAGCGACAGGACGACGAACTGGACCTGGTGACCTACCTCGACGGGCTTCTCGATGCAGATCGCTACCCCTGCGGCCAAGACTTCCTCACAGAGATCGCGTCGGCATCCACCACAAGGCGCAAGCCAGGTGGGCTGGCGCAGAACCTTGATCATTTTGGACGATGGGCCACTGAGAACGAGCATGAACCGATGATCATTCTTGAACACATGCTCTGCACATCAGGAAGATCTTTGGGCGCTAAGGGATCGGGTCCAAGTCCGGTGGCTCGGGCGTTGAAAGAAATTGGCACCGATACCCGAAATGGAGACAGACGCAGCCTAATACTCGGCGTCTATCCAGGCGCCGCAGCGCAACCTTCGTTGAGCTCTGCCTGGATGGCGTAGCCTAACTGTCAGGTTGGAACTTGGACATGAGAGTTACGGCTCAAGCCTTGGATGCTCTGCAAGGCCGTGCGACATTCGTTGCAGCACTCGAACGGATGCCACAAGTATCCAGCAGTTGAACCGAAGACTATTCGCCATCCTTGAATGTGCTTTCAAAACGGCAGCCACAGCCTGCAGCAGATCATCAACTACGATGATTCCCAGGCTCTCACAATGCGGCAACGAAAAGTTCTGGGTATCCATTCTAGTGGTCCGCATATCAGGTCGATTTCGTTCTATTCTGATTCAAGAATGTCATCCATCATCATGAAATCATTGGTCGATCGCATTTGATGTAATCCTTTACCTTGGGCTTAAGGCGTGTACCGTTATCGGTCCCTGATCGATTTTGGCACAGTAGGTAGTGGCATGAATCCTAAGGCAGAAGCACTGGCGGCGGCGAAGGGGCGCATCATGGAGTTGCAGTCCCAAGTGCTGGAGCGAATCCTCAAGATGGCCGCTGAAGTTGAGAAGCTTACAGCGATCGTTACCGAGCGCGAGGCACGTGAATTTCTCCGGGTCACCTGCAATATGCCATACTCCGAGCTGTCAACGTATGCGAACTTCGCCAGCTCGCTTAAGGGCTGCGAGGATACGCTGAGAAAGGGGCGCGCATCCTTTCCGGTCGTAAAGGCGCTTGTATCTGCGGAGGAAGAATCCCGTACCGAAATACTGGAGAGAATGGAGATCGGCTCCCGGATCTCGACCAAGGACATCACAGCCATCCGTAAGCGGCTTAAGGAAGCCAAACTCACCCCTGACGAAGTTATGGCCAACCGGAACGGCAAGCTGACGGCTGCGGCTGCCCGTCGGCAAGGTGCTGTTGCCGCAGCGGACTTCCAGGAGCGCCTTTACGAGTTCGTCCGAGAAATCCTTCCAATCAAGAAGGCGACCGACCTTGGCTCCGACGAAATCAAGTCAGCGGCCGGAGCTTTGCGGGCTGAATTCGAAGGCCTATTCGGCGTCGACCACCGTTCACCCGGAGAGTTGAAGCCACGTTCCCGCGAGCGGGATATTGCGAGTGCCCACTTTGCCTTGGTCCAACTGAATGAGGGTTCGCTCCCATGGGCGACTGACGTTGGCGACTGGGAAGAAGGCGGCCATCATCCTTGGTTAGTTTCGCTCCTCTCTTTCACAGGACGCGCGCCGAACGCTCCTTCCCTCGGATGGACGGCTCCGAAACCGGTGGCCGAGGCTCCCGAGAGGCTTACAGTCGTGGAGCTGTGTGCTGGAGCCGGAGGGATGTCTATTGGCCTAGAGCGTGCAGGCTTTGAACACGTTGGGCTGTTCGAATTCGACCGCGATGCTGCGTCCACATTGCGGACTAACAGACCCGACTGGACGGTAATCGAGGGCGACATCAAAGCCCTCGACTTCACCCCATACCAGACACTAGGGGTCGACTTGGTTGCAGGAGGCCTACCGTGCCAGCCGTATTCTTCCGAAGGATACGGATATGGAAAGGAGGACCCCCGTGACCTATTCCCGGACGCTGTCAGGATCGTGAGGGAAGTTAAACCGAAGGCGTTCCTCTTCGAGAATGTTGAGGGGCTACTGCATGGAAAGCACAGCGACCACATCGCCGACGTCCTGAAGGGATTTCGAAAGGCTGGGTACCAGACCGAAATCCACCGAATCCAGGCGGGTGACTTCGCGATTGCACAGGTCCGTCGCCGCGTGCTGGTCGTCGGTTTACGTGACGATATCGCTGACGCGTTCCGGATGCCCCCTGCGTTTCCGGCCCGACGCCTGAACATCGGTGATGCCCTCGTTGATTTGATGGCAGCGAATGGATGGGACGGCGCCCAAGATTGGGCACGCCAGCGAAGAGAGCAGCCTGTTGTGGATCGGAATGGCGCACTGGTTGCATATGGAGCCCAGGCATCGACGGTCGTCACTGGCAGCGGCAAACGCCGCCGGAACGAAAAGGCTGTGCAGAAGGCCATGGGTTACGACACAACTGGATCTCCGGACCAAGCTCCGACTTCCGAGGAAGCATCAAATCCTGGGTTCATGCCGTCTCTGACACTGGGCATGAGAGCGCGGCTTCAAAACTTCGATGACGACTGGCGCTTCGAAGGCGGGAAACAGGCTAAGGCGCGTCAGATCGGGAATGCGGTGCCTCCTCGATTGGCACAGGCAGTCGGCATGTCGCTGTATTCCGCAATCAAAGGAGTGCAATGGGACTGGGAGGCTGCACTTTGGCCGGAGCGCGATGAGCGCGTTGTAATGGAGGCGCCCCCGCTGAAGATGCGAGAGGACGGATCCGAGCACTTATCGGCGCCAGTTTTTGAGAAGACCTGACCACTACCCGGTTGTTGGTTGAAGCGCCGGAACCTGTTCCCGGCGCTTCGGTCGCTGTTGGCGAGACCTACATCGAGGCTTTGGCTTTCGCTGCGCCTGGACACAACACGCCGCTTCTTCTCATCCCGCTGACGATTTTCCACGCTTGTCGCGGAAGAGCTGTGACACCTCCCGACCAAGCATCACTTCTCGCTCCATCAAGATGGCGACAATCGCTTTAATGACCCCATCCTGCTCCTGGATGATCTCTTCAGCCCGCACCAACTGCTCTTCAAGTAAGCGCTCCACACGCCGTCGCAGAATGGAGTCGGATCGGCGCAGTTGGTCGAGTTCTGCGGAGGTCGAGACATCGTGGAACTGCAGAGCTTCCAGCCCGAGATTAGCGAACATCAGCGTCGCCAGATCAACCGCCCGCTGCAAATCTGAACCCAACTGCCCTCCTGCTCCATCATACTCGGTGCCTAGGTAGACGCGCTCTGCAGCCATGCCGCCCATCAACATCGCAATCTCGTCCAGGTAGGACTCTCGAGTCCGGTTATGGACCGTCGGTCGATACCACTGCACCTGTCCGCAGGAGTCATCTCGGTGTCCGAATTCTTTCGCCACCACAATGTTCTCGACAATGCCGATTTCGAGGACGAGGCCGACCACCGCATGACCTGCTTCGTGCAAGCAGGTGGAGTATCTGTCCGTTCCCTGAAGCGGCATGATTGGGGGTACCAAGTTCATGAGGTCGGCAATGTCCACCTCCCTGCCCGCCCGCCTGGCCTTTCGCCTGGCATCGCGAACAAGCTGCTCGATGTGGGAACCGGAGTAGCCGCCGATGGCCGCGACGATTTCTTTAAGCTGATCCTTTGAAATTGCTTCTGCCAGATGATGGCACAGGATCTGCTCCCGCGCCGCCCGGTCCGGCAGGTCGATAGCGAAGTGGCGGTCCAGGCGGCCAGGCCTGCGAAGGGCAGGATCAACGTTTCCGGGATAGTTGCTTGCGGCGACGACCACTACGCCCTCGCGCCGATCCGAACCGTCGAGCAACTCGAGCAGTGCGTTGACGACCTGCACCGAGTAGTCGGCATTTGGCCCCCTAAACGTCATGCGATTTCCAATCGAGTCGATTTCATCAATGAGCAGCACTGTTGGGGCCTGCTCGCTCGCAGACCTAAAGGTCGCTCGCATGGCACCAAGCATGTCGCCTAGATGCCCCTTCGCCTGCCACTGAGCACTCGAAGCAGGGATGAAAGTTGCCCCGCATGACTCAGCGAGCGCGCTGGCAAATAGTGTTTTCCCCGTGCCAGGTGGACCGGACAACAGAACCCCAGCGTCGACATCACGCCACGGAATGCTGCCCTTTCGCCATGCCGCGAGATCCTGCACAAGATCGAGTGCCCATGCCTTGGCCACCCCATACCCTTCCAGATCTTCGATCCGCGGCTTTGATTTCTGGCTGGGAGCATTTTCGACCTGACCCAGCTTTTGGCGCACGACTTCCAATGGTCGGCCCCGCCTCATTGCCATGAACAGCCGTCTGGTCGGATAGGCGCACAGCAACTGAGCATCGACAAACGTCATGTCCATGCCCCACGTCTCCTTTGCGGCAGCCAGGAGGTGACTCGGCTTAACGGGGCCCACGTCGACCACACGATCGACTGCAAGCAGAATGCCCTGAGGTAAGACAGCACCATGTTCAACGAGAACGATGACGCATTCCCCACGGGATACTGCAATCATTGCCTCCGCTGACTGAGTTCGGTTCTGCCTGTCCAGGAAAACCCGTGTGATCGAGTACTTCTTTGCGAGTTCAAGCTGAGTAAGTAGCTTACCAAGCGCGACCTCATAGCTCTCGAAGTCGGTGTCCGGAGGAAACACGAGAGCCACGGTACGATCGCGATCTGGTCCCTTTAGAAAGAAGCCGCATTTTCTCAGCGCGACTTTGATTGCGTGAGTATAAGTGATGGTTTCGAGCGTCGCAGGACGCTGGACTGCCGTTCGAGACATGATGGCCTCCTTACTTATCGGAGCGGCGGAGAACACTGTCCGGCCCTAGAAGGGCCTCAGACAGATCGACATCAAGGGTGCCTGAGAGGATCAGTGCCGCGATCGAGTGCATAGGCTTGCTCTCACGGATCACTGAAAGGCCTTCTGCAAGGGTCAGCGTACCGTACTCCTCAAGGGCCGCTAGGACGCGCACCCGGTCACCAAGCGGCACCTCCGAACCCGCATATCGCATCAAGTCTTTTGCATTCTTGAGGAAGACCGGATCCAGGTCGCGCAGCGATAGGTTTTTGAGCCGATTGCCCGTGCGCTCGGCAACTTTGAGCACCCACGTCGGCGTGGGTTTTGGTTTAGGCTCGACAGTCACGAGGAATGCTTCGGATTCCGTTTCGACAAAAAAGTCCAAAGGCCAATAGCGCGGCCGGACGGCATCGCTATCGTTAACGATGGCCATCGCCAGGCACTTCCAGGAGGTTACTTCACGGTCGAGGTCCAGCATGCAAGCGTAGTCACGCGCTTGCTGGCTACGAAACAGAGGCTGCCCCAGGCATTTCAGGGTGACATGCGGGAAAATGGGACGGTAGTCATCGCGGGAATTGGTATGTGCACGTTTGGCACGAGCAGACGAGGTCGTCATGACCATATCTCCAACCAGAAACAGAATAGGGATAACAGCGGGATCGGTCCCGTAATCCGTCAGCGTATTCGTTTCGTGTGGTTGAAGATTGTGCTCATACATGAACATATAGAGAACAAAATTATTGGCGTCAACGGTACCGCACCGCCTTCGATTGGAGGCAGGGGCGAAATCCATCCTAGGGGAGCTCGGTATCGAGCAATCAGCAGGTGGCAATGAATCCTCTTGCCTCGTTCCGTCGGATGTTCGCCCAATATCAAAACTGTGATATGGTAACGCTCGAGGTTCGGAGGATTCAGTGCTTACGATCGGTGATCTTGCGAAGGCTACGGGTGCCAACATTTCGACAATCCGACACTATGAGCGTGTTGGGTTACTGTCGCCTCCTCAGCGCACGGACGGCAATCAGCGACGGTACCACGAAGACGACATGGCGAGGCTTTCCTTCATCACCCGGTCGAGAGACTTAGGTCTCTCAATGGACGCGATCCGTGACATGCTCCAGCTTGCGAGCCACAATCCGGACTCAGGCGCGGATGCCGATCGCATCATCGGGGCGCAGCTTGCAACGATCAGGACGAAGATCCGCCGCCTGAAGAAACTCCAGATAGAGCTTGAGCGGCTATCTGAAGTCGCGACCGGGAACGAGGGTTCAAGGTGTCGCGTGCTTGACGCGTTGTCAGACGACGATCTGCCAGCGCTTTCAGGCTGACATCTGGCCCAACCGAGCGCGGAAGCTCGCTCAAATCCGCACTTTCACCTTCATATTGGCATGGCCGACGGCGATATGTCGCTGTATCAGCAAAAATAAATGCGAGTTGAGTCAATCCTATAACTATAACAGTTATAGATTTTGTGCTCTGACCTATTGGCGGGCTTTAGTGTTGCCGGTTATGGTCCCTGCATGAAAATCTGAGTAGCAGTCAGATTTAGGATCATTAATCCTTGATCGGACCCGCCTGGGAAAACAGGTCTTCCAATGACTGTTTTTCGGGGTGGAACACGATGCCGAAGCGGCCGTCGATATCGAAAATCACTTGCGGCCCGGATGCCTTAGCACTGTCAAGAACCTCGCGGATGCGGGCTTCTGCCTCCGTCCTGTGCCACGTATTGCCTTTCATGCCGAACTTCCAACCGGGGAACGAAGCGATACCGCATGCCCAGAAATTAGCCCCGCAACACCCTTGCCACTGGACCGTGCCATGCCAGAACGAGTGCTGCTTATCGACACTGATATCGTAAGTCTGGCGGGACGCCAGCGTCCGCCGCCCGGATTGTGCCCGTGGCTCCTTGATGTAGGCACCGGACGCCTGGCGATTTGCTTTCCAGTCATTACGGAACTCATGCGTGGCGTATATCTGCTCCGAGACCGTGCTCCCGATCGCGCGGCGGCGCTCAGAAGATGGATCGCGAATATCATGGCAACAGATTTCGTTTTCCCAGCGATGGGGCCCGAAGTGGCGGAAGTCTACGCGCAGATGACCTCGCTGCCGTGCCTTCGGGACATGTGGACGGCGAACGGCACGGGCAAGAAGAACAGGCTCGGCCACGATCTGATGATATCCGCTGTCTCAATAGTCCACGACGCACCGATTATCACGGCGAACCCCAAGGACTACGTTCGGATAAACACTTGGTTCTCGCTGCCGGGTGTCTACCAGCCACTGGAAGAGCGTTGGTACGTGGAGCCCGATCGCCCCGTATGGCTTCCAGCCCTCAACGCCCGTGAGAAAACTCCGACATCGATCGGGCGGCGGCGCTCTATCAGGGAATGCAGCGAGCAGGCCATAACGATGTGAGAGGGGTGCCTGCAAATTCTCCGACACCTGCTGGTCGAAGAGTGTTTATAATGCCGGTGAAGCGCAAACAAAGTCGGTAAAGTTTTAATCGATCCGTTTCCGGGACAGAAGGTTCCTGCTGCTACATCCCAGTTATTGGGGAGTTGGCGGTGTCGGAAAACCTAACAGAAGAGCGCGACAAGACGAACGTGAACCTGCAAAACAGGATCCAGAAGAATCGTGCCGCCATTGCCAAGGCGCAGTTTGATCTCATTTCCAATGTCGAGACCCTCCGGGCGACGATGCCTGAGCAAGATCTCAAGGTCTTCCTCGTCGTCGAGTGCGGCATATCGAAGTCAGAACTCGCACCCATTCTCTCGTTCAAAGAAACCCTTGGTGGGCACGAAGCGATCCTGAGAAAGCGGTCAATTCCCTTCGCAGTCGTCCGGGCGCTGATCGCAACCGACGTCGAGACACGCAAGGTCGCCCTTGATAGTCTGGCGGCCGGTAACGATGTGGATGTCCATCGGATTGCGAGCCTTCGCCGGAAACTGACGCGACAGAAGATCGGCCCCCGGGTCATGGCCGAACGCGCGCGCAGGAACGCACTGGCGAAGTCTGCCGTCGCGCATGCCCGCGAGACCATCGATCCCTTCAGTCGCTCGGTTGCGGATCTTCTTGATGAGATCGACAGGTTCGTTGATGAGTTCATCCCCTACCCTTCCGGTGACGAGGAGGACTACATCCCTCTAACATCGGATCGCTTCGTCGCAGCTAAGAAGAGCATCGAAGCCCGCGCAAAATCAACGCAATCGGAATTCCGAAGGATATATGGCGAAGTCCGTCCCGTGCCAGGAACCTTTACGATGTGGCGGACCGGATCCCACGCGCAACGCCTCGCGGCAGCCGCAGGAGCCCTCGATCTTTTTGCAAGGGGGAAGTTTGCTTGGGACGGAGGCTTCGCCTTCAAGAACGACTTCTTGTTTAGCACCGAGATCCAGGACGCGCTTGCATACCTGCTACCTTGCGATCCGCCTTCAGAAGCCGAAGTCGTTGATGATGAGAAGCCTAGGAAGCAGCTTCAGTTCCTTGAAATCTGTGCTGGTGCCGGGGGACAGGCAATCGGCCTGATGCAGGCTGGCTTCGCTCCGGTCGGCCTTATCGAGAGGAACATCAACGCCTGCAGGACTCTTCGCAAGAACTACTCGTGGCCTGTCATACGGACAAGCCTCCAACGGCTCTCCTCCGAAGAGTTGCGAAAGCGATATCAAGGGATAGATCTGCTCGCGGGCGGTGTCGAATGCCGTGCGTTCTCCCGGGCGGGAAAGCAAAGGGGTCCGGCCGATCCCAGAAACCTTTTCGACGAAGCCGTCCGATTTGTTAAGGCGATCGAGCCTCGCGCGTTCCTGTTCGAAAATGTCTCCGGTTTCAAAGACCAGAAGTTCCTCGGATATCGGGCGAGCGTCTATCGCCAGCTCGAGGAAGCCGGCTATCACGTGTCGAAGCTCCACACATTGGTCGGCACCGATTTCGGGCTCGCCCAGAAGCGCGAGCGCGTCGTGGTCATGGGCATCCGAAGGTCTGAAGCCGACGGGTTGCATGCGCCTGTTCCCTCCGAAGGCGGCATCACGATGGGCCGTGCATTGAAAGATGTCCTGTTTCCGCACCTGAACCAGGGGAACTCGGCCTATGACAGGTGGGCGAATGGCTGGTTGACGGAACATGGCGCCAAGTCCTCCCACACTGTGCTGGCGAAACTGTATGACCCGAGCACTAAGTTGGCCGAGCACTGGGAAGAGATCGGCTTCAGGATTGATTCCGAGCGTATAGCGGATGGCCCTGCCGAACCGGACCGCGAAGATCTAGCCGGAGTGCTTCCCTATCTAACTATCGAGGTCATCAGAGTTCTGCAGGGCTTCCCGCCCGAGTGGAAATTTGAAGGTAAACTGCCAAGCACCCGGTTCGAACAGATCGGCAATGCGTTCCCTCCGTCGATGGCGAAAGCGGCGGGTCTTTCGATCGCGCGCTCCCTGTCGGGAGACGACTGGCGCGCAAACAAGGAACCGCTATCGCTCTTCAGCGAGGAACGCATCGGGAAGCCTCCGATACGAAAGTCCGGGCCGCTTCTAACTACTCCCGACGTTGACTTTTACCGAAAGGTCGAGGACGACCTTCGCATCGAACTGGACCGCTACAAGCTCGCGAAGAACAAAGTGAAGATTGCCGAATTCAAAGAGTACCTGAAGGCTGCCAAATCCGAGACCAAGGCCGCAATCAAACGGCGCGAGGCGGTTGTCCGCATGTGGAGAAAACGGGCGGAGGAACGGGCCACGGCGCAGGCACTCACTACTGCAGCCGACGCCGTCATCGGTGCTTGAAATTTTGGGCAGTGGTGAAGTGATCCGCGATGACTTCCTCGACTTTCCATTGCGCGGGCTCGCACAGCTTGCTGACGACTTTACCGTTGACTGAAATTTCCAGCTCGCACGAAGTGCTGGCGAAGGTCAGAACCTTTCCTGCCAAGTCCGTGATGGTCAGAAGTTCTGTCTTGCCCCTCCTCTCGATGCTGAAAGGGGGAGCCCCAGGCTCGAAAATGTCGGCGAGCGCCAGGTAGGTCAGAGCGATCGCGTCGTTGACGGCGAAGTCGTCTTTGGCGAAATTCACGATGACGCATTCCTGGATATGGGCACCCACTTCTGCGGCGAACTCCTCCTCCGTATCGAATTCCATCGAATCGACATTGTGGTCCTCGCGATAGAGGTGGCAATAGTAGCCGGTATCTCCCAGCGTCACGTCTTCATGGATCTGGGCGCTCAGGGATGCATGCTCCCATGTCGCAACCTCCGCGCCCGTGTCAGACGGTCCATCGATGTCCAGCCTGATTGGCAGCTTTCGGTTCCCGTATTCGGATCGGAATTCAAGGGTAAGAGAATCGTCACCCGCCTGCCCCCGCATGACGAGCCCCCTCTCCTTCAGGATGTGGCCGAAGCGGTTCTTGATATCGACCATGAGCGGGGCATAATACATCTTCTTATTCTCCTGTTGTCTCGTCGGAAGCTTTCGTCACGCGTGCGCAAGCCACAACGGACGGCCAGGAAGGATTCATTTTGCATCCCGCCACAATTGTTGACATGCGCCCCAACCCGGAGGACTTGCGGGCTGTTGCATACGATAAGTTATTCTGTAGACGCCCGCCCCGATATGTGAGTTAATCTCCATTAACCATGATCGGCGGAGGCACCGATGATACGAATACCAGTCACACCCGTCGGCGAGATCTGAGCCCTCGAATTGCAGAAGCGTGGCGCGATTGTGCGCTGAAAGCGGATTTTGCAACCTGTGCCTGCTGAAAAAATTCGTATTCCAGACTTGTTCAGCCTGAAGTCGCCTGCGCCACTTTTCCATATGTTCTATGACCATTTCATCGTTGGCCATCCGACAAGGAGACCTCAATGAAAGCCATGTTCATACCGGCGACGGACCGCATCTCCGACTGCGGATCCGCGATCAAACTCTGATTCAAACCTGAACATTCTCAAGTTTTTTCCAGCCGTGCACCACGTGCTCGGACGCGCCTTTGCGCGCTCAAGAAAGAATTGCCGATGACTAGAACTGAACCTGCTTCAGCCCGCGCACCGCCCTTCTGATCCATCCGCGCAGAGCGGCACTTTCGAATTCAGATCCAGCCCGATCTCCGGAGTTTCCGGGGAAAGGGAGACGCTTGCCCAAATGTCAGCAGTCGAGGACAAGAGATGAAGACTACCGAACCGACACCCGTCAGCGCCCCTTTCACCGCAAAAGAGGCGAAGATCCACACGTACTTTGCCGTTCGCGCCGCGCGCAAAGAAGGCTGGGCGAACACGTCTGCGCAGTTCCGTGCCATGAAGTGCGAATGCCTGCGTCATGGCCTGCGCGCCTGCGACTTCCAATATTTCAGGAAGCGCATTCGCGCGATGCGCGGATATCACCTTTTCTGGACCACCCGCCGCACCTCGACCGACTTGTCACAGAAAATCGTCGAACGCACGCCTCGCGCAGAGACGGTTGCGTCTCTTCTTCGCGCGCTTGATCGCATCTCGATCGTTGGATGGTGAGTATGTCCGAAACGAAAAAGAACGCAGTCCGACCCGCCCTCGCCGTCTCGATCGGATCGAGCGGCCGCCGCTTCGTAGACAAGAATGCGCTCCAGAGGCTCGGGCTGGCGAGCGACGAGTTTTCAGTCGATCTCGGCTTCATCCTTCGCGCTGCAGGGCTCTGGGAATGCCTATCCCGCGCTCAGAAACTGCGAATAAAGCGCATGCCAATGATGCGAGTGACGACCGAGACACAGGGGGCCACGCGTCGCGGCCAGCAGCGCAAACGCTGACTGCGATCCGCGCGCTGCCTTCCTCCCGGCTGAGGCGGCGCGCCTTTACCCATACCTTTCATACAGAGGCTGCTGCGGCGCCAAGTCAGTGACTGGCTGCCCCTGGCAAGCGAGGAGTGAATAATGCGCGACACCAGAATTCTTGAGGCCTTGATCCGCCGTGAGCGCGGCCTCTCCCCCCTGTGCAGGCCAGACAGCCCGATCATCGGCTGGAGTGACCGACCGGTTTCGGGCCGCTTTGTTATTCCCGGCATCACTCCGGACGGCGACCCCGGCCTCACGGAGGCGGAGGCATGGGGGCGGGCCGACGTAGTATGGGAGGCCCCAATGCCATCTACAGCAAGCCGCCACCCTTCGAAGCGATCTATGCGGTCAGTCCGCGGCAGCCTGGTCGACATCAGCCGTAACCGCGTTCTTGTATTCGAAAGCGTGCTGGAGGCATTCCTGCTGCAAATGCTCATCAGCCGCCGAAACATTGCGCTGATCGAGGATCAGCCGCCTGCAATTCCCTTCCGACTGGACGGCATTTGGCACGAGCACACCGTGGATGCGCGTGTCACCTATAGCGACGGCTATCGCGAAGGCCTTGTCGTCAAGCCTGCCTCTCAGCTTGAGGAGGACAGGACGCCTGAAAAAGTTGCGTCCTTGAAGGCCGAGAACCTCCCGACGTTCGCGGACAACATCATCTACCTAACCGAGTTCAACATCACCCGGGCGAAGGGCATGAACGCGACGGAGATCAATTCCTCCCGCAAGGCTCGGAATCAGGGAGAATGTAACGAAGTGCTGGCCGCACTACAGAGCCTGAGGCGACCTGTCCCGCTGTGGGAGCTGGTCGCCTCGATGCCCAACCCGGCATCTGTGATGGATGCCGCCCGATGCCTGATCTACGACGGCAGCGTCAGGCTCCATCATCCGGGCCGCCGTATGACCGACGCATCCATCGTCTCTGCCTACTGGAAAAACTAGAGGTCGCCGCAATGCCCGATGAACCCCATCAGCGCGCGCCGGTCTCCGGCAATTCTGATCTAGCACCGTTGCTGGTCGACACAACCGTTTCCGCCCATCCCTGCCAGGTATTCTAATGATGGACTTCCCACCCTTCTCCATTCCGCCGTATTCCCGCATCGTGATCGACGGGGTTGAGATGAACCTCATCGAGGACGGCGCGAATGGCAAGGTTTTCGAGCCGGTGGACAAGTCCCGCCTGCCGGAATTTTTGTCGAACAAGGACATCATCGCCCTGCTCCATCACGGATCAATGGAGATTGTGAAGGGCCGCTACGACCCGAGGAAACTCGAGCTGGCGGACCGCTTCCCCTACCTTCGCGATCTCCCGGAAAAGAAGCAGAAACAGATCCATTTTCGGTTGGAATGGATCATGCGCTTCCGTGGAAAAGGAGCCCGCGAGGGCAACATCGATGACAACCGGATGCAGCAGATCCTTACGGAGATCCGCTCGGAATACGCCCGAGACATGGTGCTTGCACGCAAGAATTCGCATGCCAAGTCGAAGTACAGCTACGAGGACGGCGAATTCAATCTGCGACTGATTGGCGCGAGCACACTTCGGCGGTGGTACCGCGACTACTCGCTCTCCGGAGACGATTGGCGCTCTCTGGTCGATGGTCGCGGATCCGGCGAAAAGAAGAGCAAGTTCACCGACGAATCCCGCGAACTCGAGGGCCGTATGCTTAAGAGGTATCTTTCAAGCACGCGGCCGAATGCAGCTTACCTCTTCAGAGTCATGAAGGCGATGGAGCGGCGTATTAACCGAAATCGCCGGGCGAAAGGCCTCACCAACTTTATCAAGGTCTGCGAACGCAGCACCTTCTACAACCGCATCGAAGATCTGCCGGATGACATGAAGTTCATCGCCCGCGAAGGCGAGAAGCTCGCCCGCATGCGATACCTAATCGTCGCGGGCCGGGAAAGAGGTCTTCCACTCGATCTAGTCGAGGGCGATGAGTGGAAGGTTGATCTCGTTGTCCTTCTCAATAAAGCCAAGGTCTGGGATTGTCTGGACAAGGTCGAGCAAGCAGCCTTTCGGAAGGCGTCCAAGCGGGTGTGGATCAGCGTCGCCATCGACTATGCCACCAACTGCTTCCTCGCCTTCCGGCTTCACGAGCGCGCCCCCTCGGTAGAAACAGCGCTGGCGACATTCATCCAGACCAACATGGACAAGACCCGCTTTGCAAAAGCGGCCGGATGCAAGACCCCGTGGAACATGTACGGCGGCCTGAAGGACGTGCGCGTTGACAGCGCTGCTTGGTACGAAGCGGAGGGCTTTGCCGCTAGCATCACTGATGCTGGCGCGCGGATTGCCTATCCTCCAGCAGCGCTGCCGCCGCTGAGGGGAACCGTAGAAAGGATGTTCGGAATCCTTGGATCGCTGGCACTGCAAAACTTGAGCGGGCGAACTTTCAGCAATGTGGTGAAACGTGGTGATCGCGATCCCCGCAAGGAGGCAAGCGTCGATATAGACGCTCTGTCACAGATCTTTGTCCGGGTCATTGTCGATATCCATCACAACACCCGCAGCACCGGAAAACTTGGGGGCCTGACTCCGCGGGAGGCCTGGAACCAGCTAAGTCACCATAAGCAGAAAATTCCTGCTCCGCTGTCCGGCAGTCTCATCCGGCATGTGTTCGGTGTGAACTACACACGCATCATCCAGCGAGCGGGGATCAAGTTGTTCGGGATCCGCTATCAGTCGCTACAGATCCAAGAATTGAGACGCGACGATACCGATCGGGAGGTCGTCGTCCGAGTGAACATCTACGATCTTGGCGCGATCACCGTCATTTGCGGGGCCTACGCCTACACGGTACCCGCCGTGCTCGAAGGCATGAAGGGCCGAGACTACTGGACTTGGACCGCGGTCGCGCGCGAGCTGGATCTCGAAGACACGCAGAATGCCGAGCGGACACAGGAGCAGCTTGATGACGCATTTTTGGCAGTTGACGCGGCTGGAGACGCCGCGCGCGCCGCCACCAATCTCGGATCGCCAATCCCGACCGCGAAGCAATTCGCCGCCGTCGACAGGAGGATCACGCAGACCCTCCAGATCGTTGCGGAGAGCAAATACACGCAGGAGGCTCGCGAGCAGGATTTCAATCGGTCAAGCTTCCTGAGCGAGGTTTGGGGCTTGGATGACGAACCAGAACCCGACGACCTCGACGTACCAGCAGGAGATATCGTCAAGGCCGAGGCCGAGGAGGCCGCTAGGGCAGCACGTCGTAGGTCATCGCGGAACTCAGCTAAAGCCACTCCCGAATCCGAACAGGGCGGCTCAACGGATGACGATTTCTATAACCAGTTCTGAACCAAGGAGTGCGAACAACATGGATATCCAGCCTTCCCGCGCCCGCCTCGAGGCAATCGCACGTCTCCGAGCAAACATGAGCGAGGACGAAATCCGGTCGGCAGGCCGCACCGCCGAACTATTCAACCGACACTGTGCGATGGCGCGCGACGAGATGGTGAGAGGCCATATGAAAATCATGATGGCCAGCCTCATCTCCCCCCATTCCGACCAGTACAAGGAGCATCGGATCCTCTTCCTTGTTGGAGAATCCGACAGCGGAAAGTCTCAGACACTTAAGCACGTGATGCCGTCGTTCGGACTCACTCCCTACGCAGACGAGGATGGAGAGGCCCAACCGCTTCTCAGACTGAAGATGCCAACCCCCTGCACCTTGCGCAACATCGCGGTTGAATGCCTTCGTGTTCTCGGGATGCCGGTCCGCGGCGACATCCGCGAAGGTGTCGTCTGGCCGATCTTCCGCAAGCAGATCGTTGCCCGCCGCATCGTCTTGATCGTATTTGATGAGGCACAACGCATGATGAGGATGGACAACGAGAACGAGCTCCAGAAGGTATCCGACACCCTCATCACATTGGTGGAGATGGAGGACTGGCCGATGCGCATGGTTCTCTGCGGAATTTCGATCCTTGAGACGCTACGAGATCGCGACGATCAGATGCGCAACCGTTCGCAGATCGTACGGTTTGATTCGGTATCCGAAAAGAATGCTGGAAAGGTCGGCGAGTGGCTTACGGAAATTGTGACCGATCATGCGTCTCTCGGGCTGGGGGACATCCCAGTCGAGGACTATTCGATGCGCCTCATCAAAGCCTGCGAGGGTAACGTCGGCTCGATCATCAAGATGATTCGGTCTGCGGCTGGCATCGCGATCACCGACGGTCGATCCGTGATCGAGAGAAGCGATTTCGCCAAGGCCTATCACCGCAAGACCGCTTGTACTCCACAAACAAATCTGTTCGAGGTGGCAAAATGGACCACGCTCGAGGGAGGCCTCGCAAAGTCCCGCGCCGGTTCTGATCCTGTTGATGCCACCACAGTTCCTGCCCCCAAGATGAAGCCTGGCGAGCGACCACGATGACATCGAACGGAACGCGGGTGACCTACTACGACGACGAAAGCTTGAAAAGCTTTGTTAGTCGTCTTGCCTCATCGAACTTCTTCTCCAGCATACGCGAATTTGAGAAATTGACGAATTTCTCGCGCTACGGGGCAGTCATGGGTGACACGACAGCTTTGGATCAATTGGCGGACATGGCGGGAGTTAACCGCCGACTGGTCCAGGATCGAGCTGCGGGATACAGCCGACTAGGTGATGGAACCCAACTGAGCGGAAATACGTTCGGTCGCGCTCGATACTGCCCCTGCTGCATCAGCGACGACCTCCATAATGGGAAGGGGCGGCTAGAATCTCGCCCATACGTTCGGACGCTTTGGGAGCTTTCCTTTATCCGTTCCTGTGCCGCGCATGGAGTGCTGCTTCGCTCGCTCACCAATCACGGACAGGATCCTTGGGACTACTCCAATCGGCTCCAGCGCGAACGTTCGGAGCCGCAATTTAGCGAGGCCGCGGTAGCCGTCGAACACAGCGCGTTCGAACTTTATGCCGCCGAGCGTCTTTGGGGTCGAAGCGAGCCCGGACGTTGGCTTGACGAGCTTCCCTTCTACGTGGCTGGACAACTGTGCGAATGGGTTGGAGCAATCATCCTATTTGGGAGGGAGTTCAAGTCCAACGACTTGGACGAGTTGGAATGGCACCGCGCGGCCGCGACGGGCTACGAAATTGTTATCGAAGGACGTGACGCCTTTGTCGATTTCCTTAAGTCGTTGCACGGCATCTTCTTCGAAGGCAAGCACCATTGCGGAACGCGCAAGGTTTACGGGCGTCTCTACGAGCGGTTGGCCCGCGAACAGGAGGACAGCAGCTTTGACGTAGTAAGGGAAATCGTCGCAGACACGGCGGTTAATCATCTACCTTTTGGTCACAGCTACGAACTCTTTGGTCTACAAGTGAGGCGCAAGCTCCACTCTCTCTACACGCTCTCCCGTTCAACCTCCATGCATGAAACGACTCTGCGGAAGCTACTGCAGGGGGCCGGTTGGCTGGCGCAGGACGTAACCCAGTTGAGCGCGCATCGCATTATCTTTGACGCAGACGAGGCAACCAGGTTCGTCAAGGAGATTCAAGAGCATTTGAAGCCTGCCGAAGCTCGGAGCTACCTTGATGTCACAAGGACACTTTGGGACACCTTGCTTCAGGAAAATCTTATCGCCAAACGGGCACTGATCGATGACGGCGCCCGCAAGCTCACGCCCCTGTATCTCCGCGCGGATCTCGATCAACTCCTCGAAAGGCTGCACGCTGGAGCCCGTGCCCCGAACGATGACTGCACCGCCCGCGTGACGATCCCGGTGGCCATCAAGAAAGCGAACTGCAGCTTCTGCGAGATCCTTCGACTCCTTCTCGACGGAAAACTAAGGAATGCGACGGTCGATCCCGGAGCTGCAGGGATTGGGGCTATTCTTATTGACGTAGCGGAGGTACGGGAACTGACCCGGCTCGGCGACCATGGGGGCCTTGGAGTTGCGGAAGCAAGCGAGAAACTGGAGCTTCGGCCCAAGGTTCTAGAACAGCTCACAAAGGCCGGGTTTCTAAACGCGGAGGTTGCCGTGAACCCCGTCAACCGATGCCCGCAGACGATCTACCGCCAAGGGGAACTCGATAGGTTTTCGGATGAATTTGTGTCACTGTTCGGATACGCGGCGCGCCTAGGCGTGCACTTCAAAAAGGCCAAGAAGGATCTGGAGAGTGCCGGCGTGCCGGTGGCGATCTCGACTGATGCCGTTAGTGCGACCTTTTATCGGTGGAAAGACATTCGGGCTGCCGGGCCGAGGTTCGCGAAGCTTGGTGTCGCGTTTGCGTTTCAGTGAAGGCGGGACCGGATCACACCGCGGAACTCGCGCGGTGTAATCCGCATCGGCCCACGTATCCTATGTTTTTTTAGTAGTCGAGGCCACGCGGCCTTCTTTGATCTCCTCGATATAGTCATTCAGCGCAGTTCCTCCGGTGATCGTCCTGCAGGTAGCACCATGCGATGTGGCCTTCTGCTGAAAATCGTTGAATATCACGATCGCCTCCTCCCAAATATGTGCGGCGCTAATGAAACGTGTTCGGCGCTCGGACACACTCCGTCGATCCTTTTCCTCTTTTACTTCTTCGCTCAAGTAAACTTCAGTGATCCTCTCATTGATGGCAAAAATGTTGCTACGGAAACGGATTAGGTCTGAGATGACCTCCGCAGGGAGTCGCGTGGTGTCAAACTCTCGCAAGGCATAGACCATCTCGGTCGTCCGGTTACCCTGCAACCTACGTCTTCGTTCTGCCTTTTCTAAAGTGACCGCATTATCAAGCCTTTCGGTAACCGCGGCTATCGCATGGAATGAAAGCGTATGAGCTGCCCGCACAGCGGCACTCCGTTCTTCCGAGGAAGCCGCACTCTGGCTGCGTGTTTGATAAGCAGCAATTCCAAAACCTGTAACGATTGCTATTACAGCGCCGACTGCCTGGACCCAGTCTGCAGTTCCATTTGTTGGAAAAATCGAGTTTAAACACGAAGCGCTCCATACTGAGGCGATGAGTATAGCCACGACGATGATGGCAGAGACGGTGAAATACTTGATGAGTGACATTGGGCAATCCTAGGAGGGCGTGTGCAAACACGTGACATGGCTGAATTAATTTCTCGACAACATGATTAGCGAGACTTCGCAGCCAACATCACGTCGAAACCAACTCTCAGCGTGGTGATTGCCACGCTTGTCCGAGAAGTAGGACCCAAGCTTGCAACGGTCGGCATGCCGGTCAAGTTTCAATGAAGGTGGGGCCAGATCACGCCGCGAAGTTACTGTACGGGAGATGATATAGGGACGCCGCTGAACGTCGAGCGCGGAAGGCAGTCTCCGAAAAAATATGGCTGCGAACGCCATCAGTTACAGAGCTTTCTCACTCCTGCGAGATGCTTCGGATCCACGTGCTCCATCATCTCGATCAGCGCGTTGGCGGCTGCTCGCGTTTCCTCCAGGGTCATCGACGAGAACGATAGAAGGTCATCGAGATTGTCCGAGTGAGACTCGATTTGGGAGAGGCGTTCGAGGGCTCTCAGTCTGTCGCGATCGAGTTCCGGGTAGTCTCCGTAGAGTTTGTCCATCTGCCCAATCAGTCCCGAACTGCCTGGGCACTTGAAGGCAAGAAACACATCGAGCACGCGGCGCATCACGTTCGGCAGCATGTAGCCATGGTCATCGTGCGCGTCCGGTGCTTTGATGAACTTCAGAATGTGGCTGAATAGGAAGTGATATTCGGAGTCGTATTCCCTCAGCAGCTTTGACATCTCGACGATCGTGGACGTCCGCTTTGTCTGTCCTTCCAGCATTGCAACGTCAATGAAGAGGAATGTCGCGGTCGGATCCTTGCCAACAGGTGGCCGAGCTTTCCCTTTCCACGCCTTCCGAAATTCGTTCATGCATTGGAGATTGTGGGTCAGGATGATTACTTGGCCAGCCTTTTCGAGCCTTCCGCGAACAAGCGAGCATGCAAAATTGAGAGCCTTGGTGTCCAGGCTTGAGACGGGATCGTCGACGACTACGATGACATCCTTCAGCTTGCGATTTTCGGCTTCGATCGAAGACAGGAAATAAGAGATGGCGATTGCCGTCTTCTCTCCTTCGCTGGGGATGCCGGTGATAGGTGTTCCATGGCGTTGGAGCTGATAGCCTTCCGCCATCGGGTGGATCGTCAGCTCTCCGTGTCCGAGGTAGGATGCAACTAGTTTGTTGATCATCGCCGCCGCCGGACCGTGCGCCCGGATTTTCTGCCGCAGCTCGGTTGCTCCCTGCTTCAGTCGATCCAGCTTGTCTCCTTTGTTTCCCACCTCGAGCGTCGCGTCGCACAGATCCTTCTGATACTGGGCAAACTCACTGCGGGCTTCCAAAAGAAAGTGGCGCCGGATAGCAATTTCGGCGTTGTTCTTGTGCCTGTTGAAGTCACCCGCAGCGGTGTTGTGTGAGCCGATCAGCACGTTCAGCGAGGCAATCGCTTCACCGAGCGTGGTCGCTGCATCGATGACCTCGGCTTCAGAGGCAAGTGCTGAAAGGTCCGCCGGCGATGCCGGCCGAGCTTGCTTTGCCTCGAGGACCACCTGAAGGCTCTGCAATTTCTTGAGCGTCCTTTCAACACCCTGCTCGACATCCCTTCTTGCCGCCCCACCCCGCTCGCGAAGCTCCGAAACGTATGTGTCACTCAGAGGTAGGCTGTTGACGATCCCGGAAAGAGATGCGAGCAACTCGCTCAAGCGCTCGGCTGTCCTTCCAAGGCGGGAAATGAACTCATCAACGCGATTATCGAGCGCTGAATTTAGTTGAGCACGCCTCTCACTCGTTACGACATTGCCGCAATACAGGCAGTTCTCGATCTCGTTGACACTATGGAATTCGTGCCCATGCTTCACCCACATTAGCATGGAAGGGTGGCGCTCAATCTCATCCAATGCAATCGTCGCAAGTGACTGGGCGCAGATCTCGACAATGAACCGATAGGCGTTGCCGATGCTTGCTTCATCAAAAACGATCGGCTCGATAGTCGGCATCGGCTCGGCAAGTCTCCGCGTCTCTTCGGCGGCACGGAATTCGGCATCGGTCAGCCCGGTGCCGGTATCGTCTTTCCAGGAATCATAGTCATTGGAGAAAGCTGGCGCCTCATATTTGCGGCTGCCGAGATGCAGGTGCGCGGCGATCGACTTCGCGCGCTCCCGCTTGAAGGTTCCGAAGGCTTTCTCGGCAGTCTTCTCGGTCGCCACAGCGAGCAGTCTGGCCGTTTCGGTCTGAACGATCTCGCTCTCGATCTTGGTCAGTTCGGCGGCAGCTTCAGTTTGCTCGGCACCGATATAGAACACCGGATTGGCAAACCCTGCACTCCACTGGAGGTTCTGCTCGATGTAATCGGCGTTGAAAACCAAGACGCGTTTTTCGAGGCCCGCCGGGTTCGATGGGTGTCCGTAGACGGACCCGTCGTCAAGGGAGACTTCGAATGAGCATCCTTCAGGTAGGCGCGAATGCGGTACCCCCGCTTGTAAACTCGCGAAGAGCCGCGACAGCGTGCTCTTTCCCGAGCCATTGAAGCCGTAGATTAGATTGAACTGTCGAAGCTCAAGTGAGGCAGACTTCGCGTTACGATCGGCATGGATACCCATGCCCCTCATAGATCGGATATTTGTGATAATCCCCATGGAGGAAGCTCACAGTACAACCGAATTCTTGTCAACAAGTTGCATAGCCGCTCTTACGCAAATTTATCGTGTGAGCGGCCAAAATCCACGGCTCTCAAATCGGAAAATGGCGCTCTTGCCTCTCGATCTCAAATTGATTGGACCCCCAGTAGAAAAGCCCAGTTGAATCAATGCCGCCAAGCGCAGTTTCGATCTCGTTTGGTTGGACGCGACAGAGATGAGGTAAAGTAAACCCCGCGTCGATTGAGTTCGGCGCGGGGTTTTATTCACTTGTGTACACATTAGAGACGCCGCACATGACAGAGAAAACAACTAGTCGAAAACCATGGCGCATAAACTGGCTGTTTACCGCAGGATTTTTTACAGCTGTGTATCTCCTAGCCCTAGCAATATATCTAATTCCAGAGACAGCCCTGTGCGGGGCTGATGGCAACTTAGTCCAACGACTTTTGGCTTGCAGAAGCTTCAATGAGCTTGGAGACTTCTTGTCTCGGGCGTTTGCCCCCGTAGCATTTCTTTGGCTAGTCGCAGCCGTTTTCATCCAAGCACAAGAACTACGCGCTCAACGCGAAGAATTGGTTATGACGCGACAAGAGCTCGCAAATAGCCGAGAAGTGATGAAAGAGCAGGCCGAACAAGCTCGCAATCAAGCACTCCAGGCGCAGAGACAGGCAGACTTCATCGGGGAGCAAACCGAAAATTTGAGGAGGCAGAGCGAAGATGCTCATCGCGAACGGCAGGATCGTGTATTCGAGGAACTTCTACAGGCCACGCATCGGGAGTCTTTGTCTAAGCTGAGCGGATCTGAGCATAATGTACAGACGAACGCAGGATTGAACCTGTCGAGATTCTCGGATTTTCGAGCGCAAAGCTCTGAAAAAGCGTTCTCCGATCTTTCTAGCCATCTTGAACATCTGAAAATTATGTTACGCGCCCTTAGTCCCACGGCAAACTGGCGACTACATATGCCTCCGCTTGTAGAATTGTGTAATTCACTAAACATCATTGTAGCTATGGAGAGAAACCTATCCCCTGCGGGCCAGGTGAAAATGAATTCCCTCGGCTTGAAAAGCATTCAGAATTCCATCAAAGAAATAATTGATATTGAAAGTGAATTTAACTCGAAACAACTAACAAAGTAACAGGCGACATGAGTTACGTGCGAGCGGGGGAGGACGGAAAATCGAAGGCTTGAGGTCCGCGCAAGCCGCCTAAACTTCAGAGTTTCCCGGAGAGGGGCACAGTTCCCTTGGCACTCTCCTCACCGAGCCCCCCTCTTGCGAAATCTGAGGTTTGGCCCTGATCGGGCCAATTCCTCGATTTCGCTTTCTCCCCCGCAAGGGGGGAGATAGGCCCGCGAACGTCTTGCCCTCGCAATCAAACCCACCGGTGCACTGGACATAGCCACGATATTCGCGGGGTCGAAGTCCCGGCCGCGGCCCCACCTCCCCCAAGCGGGGGAGGACGGAAAATCGAAGGCTTAGGCGAGCGCAAGCCGCCTAAACTTCAGATTTTCCTGGAGAGGGGCACGGTTCCGTGGGCGAACACCTTACCGAGCCCCCCTCTTGCGAAATCTGAGGTTTCGCCCTGATCGGGCCAATTCCTCGATTTCGCTTTCTCCCCCACCAAGGGGGAGATGGGCGTCGCGCTTGCGGCCTTTGCCCCTCATCCCAATCACTTCAGCCCCTCATCCGCCCTTCGGGCACCTTCTCCCCGCAAGCGGGGAGAAGGCCGATACATCAACCGCTTGCGCCTCCCTCTCCCCGCCTGCGGGGAGAGGGCAGGGTGAGGGGCAAAACCACAGATTCGGCGCATACGGCCGAAAAAAGGGGGATGAGTTTGAGAAAATCCCGAGCAAAATCAAACCCCGACATGTTTTTTCATCCCCCACCATTTCCACCCTCGTAGACTCAGCTCTGTCCCGCCCTCGGATACACCTGACGATGCGATGTCAGGCGAGGCGGGGCCGGCGCCGGAGGCGAGCACTCTCGCAGGTGCAGACCCCCGGCCCGCTGCAACGGTCTCCCTCCGGACGTGGGGCTGGTAACCAAGGTGACAGGGTCGGATGCTCTTCACCGGATACCTCGATCGGAAGGACGTGCCTCGGAGGCACACAGACAAGGCGCCCACGCCGTCGCGAACATCACCAGACGGCGGGGCGACAAAAACGGCGGGGATGATGGGCGGTCGCAAATGATCCAACCCCCATCCCCGGGGCGAGGGTCCAGGTCGGAATGGTGCACCATCCGGCGGGAACCTCCCGGGCCACCGGCCAGGCTGAAGCAGACCACTCTTCGGAGGAGACTGCCGCAGCCGGACCCGCGCCCGGTCACTCTTTGGGGAAACCCGAAGACCGTCGCCGCCTTGCCAGAGAGACGCATGCAGCGGGAAAAGACGCCGAACGAGGCGCCGGAAGGAGCCACATACTACTACTTAGACAGGTTGCTTCTGGCGCCTCGTCCGAGACAAATTTCAGCCCAGCCGGAGGATGAAGAGTCCGACCGGCGGCGAAGCTTGGGGTTTTTGACATCGACAGATCACCCCTCATCCTGAGGTGCCCGACCTCGTCGGGCCTCGAAGGGCGAGGCCCCCTACCCCTCATGCTGAGGTGCCGGGCAACGCCCGGCCTTGAAGCACGATGCCACTGGTGGATCAAAGCGGAAGGATGCTTCGAGGCCCGCGCTTCACGCGGGCACCTCAGCATGAGGGCCGAGCGGAATGCGCGACACCCCTTCCCTCCATGTGGGAGATGGGGCCGTGCCCCTATCCCGAGGCCCCCCTCTTTCATTCCGATGAACCCCGCGTCCCAAAAAAGTCCGCCCTGCCCGACCCCGTCAGCCGGTTCGGCCAACGCTTCCTTAACGGCCTTGCGGTAAATTATGATCTATTAAAAGACTGAACGGAGACCCGAGCGAAATGTCCAAACCGACCTTCCGCTTCACCCATTATGACCTGAAAGAACAGCGCGCCGGAACGATCATCGAGGTGACGCTGTCGGCCGTGAACAATGTGCGGCTGATGACGCCGACGAATTTCCAGCGGTTCAAGGAAACGCTGGACTTCAAGTTCCTCGGTGGCGTGGCGAAGAAATCACCGATCAACATCGTCATCCCCGAGAGCGGCCACTGGCACATGATTGTCGACATGGAGGGCCATCACGGACTGGCCGAATCCAAGGTCAAGATGATTGCAGCCCCCGCCGTGGCACCAAAGCAGAAGGCCTCGTAAGGCTTTCATCCCCTTCCGCAAGACCTGAACCGCAAGACCTGAACCGTCAGCCCCTGCTGCGTTTGAGGACGGCAGCGGCGGCGCGTTGGCCGCTTTCCAGCGCGCCATGCACCGTGCCGAAATGGTCGCGGCTGGTGTGCTCGCCGGCAAGCAACAGCCGGTCTGAAGCCGGCCCCGCCAGCACATCGTGATCCCCAGGCCTCGCCCCGACGGCAGGATAGGAATAGGTCCCCAGCGCCAGAGGGTCGGTCGACCAGGCGTGGCGGGTGATGGCTTTCGGTGCCGGCGCCGCCTGCCCGAACATGTCGCGCAGCACCGCCGTCACATCGGCGTTAAGGGCCGCCTCGTCCATGGCGTCGACCCTGGCGGCATAATCGCCGCTCGCCATCAGCGTCAGCACCGGCGCATCGTGGATCGGCACCAGGTTGAGCATGTCGGCGAAGCGACCACGTTCCTTGCCGGCATAACCGAGATAATGCAGATCATCCGGCCAGAAGGCTGCATCGAAGAGCACGGAGACCTTGGCGAGATTGCCGAAGCCGATGGCCGCAATCGCGGCCTGATGTTCCGGCGGCAGCGGCGGATCGAAACTAATGGTGCCGGCCTTCAATACGCCGAGCGGCACCGCAACCACACTGTGATCCGCCTCGAACCGTGCCGTTGCAGTCTCCACGGTCACGGCGTCACCCGCATGGCGGATGTGGCGAACCGCCTCGCCCAGCCTGATATCGAGACCGTCGGCAAGGTGGCGCGGCAGGAGGTCATAGCCCTGGAGCAACACGGCGTCCGGCCCCGGATAGACCTCGCCGGCATCGAAATGCAGCGCCGAAATCGCCTTGAGCGGCGCGCCGAGCTCGTTCTCCCACATATCGGTGAGGCCCCAATTGCCGATCGGCTCCTGCAGCAAGGCGGGGTCGAGCAGTTCGATGATGTCGAGGAGCGAGAGTGTGGCATCACCATCGGCCTCCTCGGCTGCCTTTTCCTCGATGCGCTCGATCTCCTCCCAGAGATCATCGATCTCGAAATCCTCGGGCTCCTCGCCGCCCGAAAGCAGGACAGTCGACTGCTCCTCGTCAACGAAGAAGGGCATGCCACCTGCCTTGGAGGCGAGCGCCGCGACGGGGTTGCCGTTGAAACCGTGGATGAAATTCGCCCCCTGCTCGACCGGCACGCCGAGGCTGCGGTCGGTGAAAATGCGGCCACCGATCCGGTCGCGGGCTTCGAGAATGATGACCTCGGCCCCGGCTTCGACAAGCGCGACGGCGGCCTGAAGGCCCGCCATACCGGCGCCGACCACCACGACCTTGAGCCCCTTGCCGGCACCGGACACCGCTGCCTGGGTTTCACTCAGTGCGGGCCGCGCAGCCTCGGCGCGCGCCCGGCGTGCAAGCGGTGCGGCAGACAGCGTTGAGGCCGCGAGCAACAGCAACAGGCGGCGTCGATGCAGGTCAGGCCGCATGGACCGCCTCCCCGGTCGCCGGGGTCTCGCCCTCGGGGGGCAAGTCCTCGGCAAAGAAGGCGCGGCCACGACCGCCCTGCTTGGAGGCATAGAGGGCGCGATCGGCGTTCGACATGATGGCACGGGCCGAAGCGCCGTCTTCCGGCGCTGTGGCAATGCCAAGGCTGATGCCGACATCGACGATGGCCCCGTTCGACAGCGTCATGGGCTGCGAGATGAGCTGAATGATCGAGTGAGCGAGCAGCGACAGCCGTGACCTGTCGCGAAAGGCGTTGACGAGAATGACGAATTCGTCGCCGCCCATGCGTCCGACCAGGCCGCTCTCTCCCACCGCCTCGTTCAGGCGCTGGGCGACGATGCGGATCACCTCATCGCCGGCGCCATGACCATGGATGTCGTTGACCGCCTTGAACCGGTCGAGGTCACCGGCGATTACCGCAAATGGCGCATGCGCCAGCCGATCGGAGGCCTCGTTCAAGGCCTGATCGAAGCACAGCCGGTTGGCCAGACCCGACAGCGCATCGCGATGGGCGAGCTCGCGGTTACGGCGCTCGCTCTCCTCCAGCCGGACGGAGAGCTTGGCGATGGAGCGAGCGAGCACGAAGGTGGCCGCGAGAAGCAGGCCGCAGAGCAGGACGACGGTGGGGACGACCACCGGCCAGATCTCGGCGCCGGGCTTGTAGAGCGACCAGTTGAAACTGCCGAGGACCTGGCCGTCGACACTCATGACCGGCAGATGGCCGCTGGCATTTCGGGTAAAGCTGAGATCGGCGAATTCAAGCTGCCGATTGAGATCGGTGACGAAATCCTGATCGACCGGGCGGGCGGAGATGAGGATGACGGGATCGCCCTCCGGCAGCGCCACTTCGCCGTCATCCGGAACGATGGCCATAGCGGTGGCCAGCATCACCTCGCCTTCGATCTCGGCAAAGCCGAAGGCGGCGATGGTGTGGACGTCCGCCGCCTGAACGGGCTTCTGGCCAAAACCACCCTCGATCGTCGTGCGATGCACATGGTGGCGGGCGATGGCGCGATCGGCGATCGCCTTCAGGTCTTCGTTGGCGCGCAGGTCGCGGCCGGTCAGATCCACCTTATCCTGCCAGGCCGACATCATCAGCCGACCGCCGGGGCCGACCAGGAAGCTGCGCTCGTGACCGAAGTCGTACCAGATCGAGGAGACGAATTCCTCGATGACATAGGAGGCGCGGAATTTCAGGGTGATGTACTTGACCGAACGGTCCCAACGCGCGAGCCCCAGCTGGTCGCGGGCGAGCAGGCTCTGGCGGTCCCGGATGACGTTTTCCAGCAGGACAAACTGCTTGTCGACGGCAATATCGTCAGCCTTGCGGGAGGCGACGTAGCCAAGGAACAACAAGGACAGCGCCGACAGCGTGATCAACACGAGAGCGAAGGCCCGCACGAGCGTCAGCAAGCCGAAGCGCTGCGGCGGCAGCTCGGCCCGGATCAAGTGTGGAAGACCGTCATCGCGTTTCATGCCGTTTCCCTTTGTTCGCCGGGGAAGACTAGGGCACAGCGCTTAAAAGCAGCTTAAGCTGAAATGACGATAGACAAGACGTCTCAGCCGCCGCGCTCACGGCGCAGCTTGGCCCACCAGTCAAGGCGCTTCCTGATCTCGCGCTCGAAACCGCGCTCCGGCGGATCGTAGAAGGTCTGGCGACCCATCTTTTCGGGGAAATAATCCTGACCGGAAAAGGCATCCGGCTGGTCGTGGTCATAGCGGTAGCCGTCGCCGTAACCCTCGCCCTTCATCAGCTTGGTCGGGGCGTTGAGAATGTGCTTGGGCGGCAGCAGCGAGCCGTGCTCCTTGGCGGCGCGCATGGCGGCCTTGTAGGCGACATAGACGCCGTTCGATTTCGGCGCCGTTGCCAGATAGACGCAGGCCTCAGCCAGCGCCAGTTCGCCTTCCGGCGAGCCCAGATAGTCGTAGGCATCCTTGGCGGCATTGCAGATGACCAGCGCCTGCGGGTCGGCAAGACCGATATCCTCGACCGCCATGCGCACCAGCCGCCGTCCGAGATAAAGCGGATCCTCACCGGCATCGAACATGCGGCAGAGATAGTAGAGGGCAGCATCCGGATCGGAACCGCGCACGGCCTTGTGCAGCGCCGAGATCAAATTGTAGTGACCATCCTGGCCCTTGTCGTAGACCGGCGCGCGGCGCTGGACGATGCGGCCCAGCCCCTCGGTGTCGAAGACCTCGTCCGGACGTGCCGCACGCCAGACTTCTTCAGCAAGCGTGAGCGAGGCACGGCCGTCGCCATCGGCCATGCGGATCAGAGCCTGGCGGGCGTCGCCATCCAGCGGCAGCGGCTTGCCCTCGGTTTCCTCGGCTCGCTTCAAAAGCGTCTCGATGCTTTCGGCATCATGGCTCTTGAAGGTCAGAACCCGGGCCCGGGAGAGAAGAGCGGCGTTCAGTTCGAAGCTCGGATTTTCCGTGGTCGCCCCCACGAGGATGACGGTGCCATCCTCCATCACGGGGAGAAAACTGTCCTGCTGGGCGCGGTTGAAGCGATGGATCTCGTCGACGAAGAGCAGGGTCTGCCGACCCTCCATACGGCGCAGCCTGGCGCTTTCGAAAACTTTCTTCAGGTCGGCGACACCGGAGAAGATTGCCGAGATCTGCTCGAAGGCAAGGCCCGCCTCGCCGGACAGAAGACGGGCGACGGTGGTCTTGCCGGTGCCCGGCGGGCCCCAGAAGATCATCGAGCCGAGCGAGCCCGCAGCAATCATCCGGGCAAGCACGCCGTCCTCACCGGTGAGGTGTTCCTGGCCTGTCACTTCCGACAGGCTTTTCGGCCGTAGGCGATCGGCGAGCGGGCGGCGCTCGGCGACTTCCTTCGGGACCTGCGGCGCGAAAAGATCACTCATCGGAAGATCTGCCGGATGCGCTGGCCATCGCGCTCGATCTCGACACGCCAGAAGCCCGGATCGCTCTGGGCGATCTTCTGCAGGTCCTCCACGGAGGCGATAGTCTCGCCGTTGACGGCCAGGACGATGTCGCGGGGCTGGAAACCGAGGCGGGCGGCTGGCGATCCCCGGACCACCTCGGTCACGACGACGCCGGTGACTTCGGAGGCCATCTTCAGCTCATAGGCGAGACGCGGCGAGAGGTTGCCGGCGCGGATGCCGGCAAAGGGCGTGCGGCCTTCAATCAACTGGATATCGCGCGGACGGGTCTCGGGGGCTGTCGCGAGCGTCAGGGGAATGGTTTCCTCGCTCCCGTCCTGCTGGACCGTCAATTCAGCCCTCTTGCCCAGACCTGCCGTGGTCAGTCGGTAGCCCAGGGCATCCGGATGCTCGACCGGCACACCATTCACTGCGGTCACGACCTGGCCAGGCTTCAACCCAGCCTTTTCCGCCGGACCGCCCTCGACCACGCTGACCACGAGCGCGCCGCGCACGGTCTTGAGCCCGAGCGCTTCGGCAACATCCGACGTCACCGGCTCGAAGCTCGCGCCGACATAGGGCCGCTCGAAGGAGGCGTTGCCGCGATCGGCAGCATCAAGGAAGACGCGCACGAGATTGGCAGGAATGGCGAAGCCGACGCCATTCGAGCCGCCGCCGCGCGAGAAGATTGCCGTGTTGATGCCGATCAGTTCGCCCTTCATGTTGACCAGCGCACCACCGGAATTGCCGGGATTGATCGCGGCATCGGTCTGGATGAAGAAGCCGAAATCGCCTTCCGTCACCTGGTTGCGGGCAAGCGCCGAGACAATGCCTGAGGTCACGGTCTGACCGACACCGAAGGGGTTGCCGATAGCAAGCACGAGATCACCGACTTCGGTCGCATCGGAATTGCCGATGGGCAGCGTCGGCATGACCTCATCGGTCTCGAACTTGAGCACTGCAAGATCCAGCCGGTCGTCCTTCAAGATGACCTTGACCGGGAATTCGCGACCATCGGCGAGCGCCACCTTGATGTCGTCGGCGCCGTCGATCACGTGGTTGTTGGTGACAACCACACCATCGGCCTCAACGATCACGCCTGAGCCCAGCGAGGACTGTTTTTCGGTGCGGTTTGGCATGCGCTGACCAAAGAACTGCTCGAAGAAGGGATCGCCGGCAAACAGGCTGGACCGGGTCTGCACCAGGCGCTCTGCATAGACGTTGACGACTGCGCCACGCGCCTGTTTGACGAGCGGCGCGAACGAGAGCTGCATCTCGATCTGGCTCGTGGGCACCGCCTTGTCCTGAGCCATGGCAGGACTGGACAGCGGCATCATCAGCAGGGCGGCGATCATGGCAATAGGTGTGAAACGGTCGAAGCGCGGCATGCGAAAATCCTTCATGCGATCATGGACGTTCTAGACCCGGTTCCTGCGCCGGCAAATAGGCAGAACCAAGGAAGGCGCATCGCAGATGGGGATAATGCCTCTCAGGCTCAAGTGCGCACGGTTTCGACGATGCGGGTCAAGAGACCGTGGAGCTCGTCGCGATAGCCGGTGCGGGCCGATGGCGCACTTTCGTCGGAGGTCATCGTCACCGTCAGGCCGAGGCTGGGGACAATATAAAGCATTTGACCGCCATACCCCCAGGCATAGTTGACCTGCGCGCCGCCCATTTCCTTGAGGAACCATGCATAACCATAGCCATCACCGTTGAAGACGGAATTGGTGCGGCGGATCCAGCTCTCGCGGATCCAGTTGTGCGAGATGAGCCGTGTGCCGTCTTCGGTTATCCCGCCGCGGCGATAGAGTTCGCCAAAGGCGTGCAGCGAACGCGGCGTCATGGCCATCTGATTGCCGCCAAGATAGTAGCCTTGCGGGTCGCGGTGCCAGGAGCCGATGCGGAAGCCATCGAGCGGCTCCAGCCACTCCCTGGCAAGCGCCAGCGTCGGCTTGCCCGAAACCTTGGTGAGGATCACCGAGAGGAGATGGGTGGAGGCGGTGGAATAGAGCATGCCGCCGCCGGGTTCGTCGACGAAATCGGCGGCGAGCGCGAAACGTGTCCAGTTGCGGCTTGCGACCCAGCGACCGTAATTCGGGCCAGACATCCGCTCAAGGCCGGAGCGCATCGACAGGAGATGGCCGATGGTGATGTGTGACAGGCGCGGATCGGGATCCCTGGGAAACTCGGAACGCAGGACAGTCTCGATGCGCTGATCCACCCCCTCAAGCAGGCCCTTGTCGATGGCAATGCCGACCAGCGCCGAGACGATGCATTTGGACGCGGACTTGATATTGGCCGATCCGGTCAGGGAACTGTCGCCATAGGCCCTCTCGCCAAGCGCTTCGCCGTTGCGGGTCACGATCACCGTCTCCAGCGTGTCGAGGCGGCGTGCGTCATCAAGCAGCGTGGCGATGCGGGGGCGGAGCACTTGAAGATCCACCGAACCCGAAAGCTCCGAGCTGCCGGGCGGGACCGGGGGCGGGACAGATGTCGGTATGGATGTGGACTGGGCCCGGACAAGCGAAAAGGGGAAAAGCGGAATGACGGCGGCAGCGCCGAGGAATGGCAGGAAATTTCGTCTCTTCATGACTGCTAGGTAGTCTCCATGACGGTCGGTGAAAGACCATGAACCTGCCACATCACCGCATCGTGAAGGCTGTGAGGCATGCCTGTCGGCGGAACGTTAGAGCGGCACATCCGTTCCGACTTCAACACGGCGTCGGGAAGGTTCTGACCCTGATCGACGGGACCGCCGCAGCAAAGGACGGAAATTAGCGCATTCGCTAATTTCCAAAATAGAAAACCGTCAGAGCCGCAACCAGAAGCGCTGCAAGGCCGGCAAAGGCCAGGCTGCGCAGCCGATCCTGGCGTGAGGAGGCGCCTCCGGCATAATCGAAGCGCTCATAGACGACGTTCTTCATCGGCAGGCCGAGATCGAGCAGCGCATCGGAGACGGCAGAGACCATGCCGCCAGGGCCGCACATCAGGGCAACACAGCCTTTGGGGTCGAGCCCGTCAAGCAAGTCCCGCAGGCGCGCCGGATCGAGGCGGCCGACGGCTCCCTGCCAGTCGGGCGGGCACTCCTCGCTGATCAGCAGGACCTTGAGGTCGAGAACGGTGCCTGCGGCGGCGATCTCCTCCAGGCAGGCGAAATTGCTCGGCGCACCCACGGCATAGGCGAGCCGAACGGGCCGCCTGTCGCGACGCGCGACCAGATCGCGCAGAATGCCGATGATCGGAGCGATGCCGACACCGCCGGCAACCAGTAGAACAGCATCCCCGGGATGGGCTTCGAGGGAGAATTCACCATAGGGGCCATCAATGCCGATGGGCGTGCCGGGCTCAAGGCTGCCGACGCGACGGGTGAAATCGCCGACCTCCTTGATGATCAGGCTGAGGCCCGGACGTGTCGGGCTGTCGGCGATCGAGAATGGATGATCAAGGAGGGGAAAGCGCCTGCCGCCCTCTGTCATCCAGACGAATTGTCCGGCGTGATAATCGAGCGACGGGGCCCCCGGGGCCGGCTGGATGTCGAGTTCCCAAAGACGATCGGCCCGGCGCGTGACGGCATGGAGCCGCCATGGCCGGCGATGCAATGACAGCCAGCGGTAGCCATAAAGGATGGAAAGGACAGTGAGGATGCCGGCTCCGACGAGATACCAATAGATCTCTACCGGCCCGATCGCCGCAAAACGACCCGTGCCGATGGCATGCTGCAGCCCGGCCGCGATGGCTACGGTGCCAAGAACGAGATGGGTTGCCCGCCAGACTTCGTAGCGCCAGGGAAGACGGTTCCGCAGCGCAGATGACAGGACCAGCAGCACGAGGGCTGCCCAGGCGATGACGCCGGAGCGATAATGCGGCAGCGTCAGGTAGGCGACCAGGCGCTCCCGGCCAAGACCGGGATCCTCAAGCCAGGTCGGCGCGACATAGGCGATGGGGTGCAGGACGATGGCGACGAGGATCCACCAGGCGGCCAGCTTGTGAAAGGCCATGATCTTGTCGATACCCAGCCGTCCGGAGACGATCTCGAAACGGCCCGAGGTGACGAATTGCACCGCCATGGCGGCCAGTCCGGCCATGCCGAGACCGGCGGCCAGGCGCTCCAGCGGATCGTGTGGAGAAACATCCGTCATCCCTGACAGGACGAGCGGCAGGGTGCAGAGGCCGAGATAAAGGGCCGCGAGAAGGCCGGCCGGCAGACGGGGCAGGCGCCGGGCGGAGCGTTGCGGCATGGCGACCATGCCTGGCGTCACGGTATCGGTCATGGGGGCCTCCTTTCTTTCCTTCTAGCAGTACGGTTTCGGTCCGGAATTGATCTCGGTCATATGCGGGAGTGGTATTGCGGTTCATCATCCTCCCATCGCCACGACATGCACGACCGAGGAGGATCCCATGACGCCGCGAAGACCAGCCCGCTCTCTCACTGCTCTTGCCAGCCTGACGGCTTTCGCCGCCCTGCTGTTCACCGCCGTTCCGGTCGGGGCGAGCGATGGCTCCCCGATCACCAAACTGGTCGAGGCCTGGCTCTCGTCACCGCACGGCAACTACCATTCCCCTTCCTTCACCTACTGGAACAAGGAGGGCGAGGTGCCGAAGACTTGCGCCACCTGTCACTCCGAGACGGGTTTCCTCGATTTTCTCGGCGCCGATGGCAGTGCGCCAGGCAGCATCGAGCAACCCGGCGTGATCAATGCGCCGATCGGCTGTGCCACCTGCCATACCGACGAGGCCCACGCGCTGAACGCCGTCCGCTTTCCCTCCGGTGTCGAGGTTGGCGGGCTTGAGAGCTCCGCCACCTGCACCGTCTGTCACCAGGGACGCCAGTCTGGTGCGGCGGTCATCAAGGCGGTGGGCACCATCGGCGAAGACGAGATTTCGGCCGATCTCGCCTTTATCAACATCCACTATGCCGTGGCTGCCGCCACGATGCATGGCGCGGACACGGCCAGCGGCTATCACTATCCCGACAAGACCTATGCCGGACGCTTCCAGCATGTTCCGAGCGCCAACAGCTGTGTCGCCTGTCATGATCCGCACACGACGAAGGTGGCGGAAGACAGCTGCATGACCTGTCACCGCGGCGTGGACACTCTTCGCGACATCCGCATGCGGCATAGCGATTATGACGGGGACGGAAACGTGCGGGAAGGCGTGCATGGCGAGATCGGCACCCTGCATGAGCGGCTCCATGCGGCGATCCAGGCCTATGCCGGTGCCGTGCCGGGCACGCCCATCGGCTATCACAAGGGGCGTCATCCCTATTTCTTCGGGGACGCGAACGGTGACGGGGTGATCAGCGACGACGAGGCGGTGCGCGACAATGCCTACAAGGCCTGGACCCCTCGCCTGCTGAAGGCCGCCTATAACTACCAGGTCGTGGCGAAGGACCCGGCGGGTTATGTCCACAATCCGGCCTATCTCCTGCAATTGCTGCATGACAGCCTGGAAAGCCTATCAGCCACGGTGGAGATCGACATGAGCAACCTGTCTCGCCCCTAAGGCGGGACACAAAGCGGCCGCCGGCATGATGTCGGCGGCCCGTAACAATAGAAGCCTGCACGGCAGGCTTCTCGCTGTGAGGTGGCATCCCCTGAACTTGTCATGGGGAGGACAGCTATGGAAGATGGCCCGGGTTCAACACTATCAACCGGACAGCTCCCCATGGCACTTCCTCTGCTCTATGGCGCGAATTACAGCGTGTATGTGCGGATCGCCCGCATCGTCTTTGCCGAAAAGGAGGTCGCCTACGAACAGGAACAGGTGGACATATTTTCAGACAGCGAAAGCAACTCCCGCTACAGGATGATACATCCGTTCGGAAAGATACCCGCACTCGATCACGACGGGTTTCTGCTCTTCGAGACAAGCGCGATAACACGCTACATCGATGAAGGCTTTTCCGGCCCTTGCCTGCAACCGACCGATGCCAAGCGCCGCGCAAGGATGAATCAGATCATCGGGATCGCCGACAATTACCTATACCAAGAACTGGTATGGGGCATCTACGTGGAAGGGGTCGAGAAGCCTGCCCGCGGTGAAGCCCGGGATCACGGGCGCTTTTCCAAGGCCCTTTCGCTTGCACCCCGCTATCTTGAGGTGATGGATGCCTTTGCGGCCCAGGCCCCCTGGATGGCGGGTGCCGATATCAGCCTTGCCGATCTACATCTCGTGCCAATCTTTGCCTACTTCCTCAAGGCGGAGCAAGGACAGCAGATTCTCCAACAACGCCCTGCCCTTTCGGCATGGTGGGACCGCGTGTCCAGCCGGCCGAGCGTGAAGTCGACCGATCAAGTGAGCTGAAACAAAAGGAGCCGGGCACTGGCGTGCCCGGCTCCCTGCTAGGTCTCTTCTGGCTGTCCCAGTTATTCCGGCAGCTGGCGTACGGCGCCCTTGTCGGCGGACGAGGCGAAGGCGGCGTAGGCCTTGAGTGCGGTCGTGACGTTGCGCTTGCGCTTTTCTTCGGGGAACCAGCCCTTGGCATCCTGTTCGGCGCGGCGGCGGTCCAGCTCTGCCGGGTCGACGACGAGGTTGATCGTGCGGTTCGGGATGTCGATGTCGATCAGGTCGCCTTCGCGCACCAGGCCGATCGCGCCGCCCTGGGCGGCTTCCGGCGAGGCGTGACCGATCGAGAGGCCCGAGGTGCCACCGGAGAAGCGGCCGTCGGTGACGAGTGCGCAGGCCTTGCCGAGGCCCTTCGACTTCAGATAGCTCGTCGGATAGAGCATTTCCTGCATGCCCGGGCCACCCTTTGGGCCTTCGTAGCGGATGACCACGACGTCGCCTGCGACGACCTGGTTCGACAGGATCGCCTTGACGGCTGCGTCCTGGCTTTCGAAGACGCGCGCCGGGCCCTTGAACTTCAGGATGCTCTCGTCAACGCCGGCGGTCTTCACGATGCAGCCGTCGAGCGCGATATTGCCCTTGAGGACGGCGAGACCGCCATCCTTGGAGAAGGGATGGTCGACCGAGCGGATGACGCCCTTTTCGCCGTCAGTGTCGAGATCGTCCCAGCGCGAGGCCTGCGAGAAGGCCTGGGTGGTCCGAACGCCGCCGGGGGCCGCCTTGAAGAAGTCGCGGACGGTTTCGGAATTGGTGCGGGTGATGTCCCAGCGGTCGATGGCATGGCCAAGGGTTTCGGCATGCACGGTCGGGCAGTCGCGGTTGATCAGACCGCCGCGGTCGAGTTCGCCGAGGATGCGCATGATGCCGCCGGCGCGGTGAACGTCTTCCATGTGCACGTCCTGCTTGGCCGGTGCGACCTTCGACAGGCAGGGAACCTTGCGCGACAGGCGATCTATATCGTCCATGGTGAAGTCGATGCCGCCTTCATGGGCAGCCGCCAGGATGTGCAGAACCGTGTTGGTCGAGCCGCCCATGGCGATGTCGAGCGCCATGGCGTTTTCAAAGGCGGCCTTGGAGGCGACGTTGCGCGGCAGAACGCTTTCGTCATTCTGCTCGTAGTAGCGGCGGGTGATGTCGACGATCAGGTGGCCGGCCTCGATGAAGAGGCGCTTGCGGTCGGCATGCGTTGCGAGCGTCGAGCCGTTGCCGGGCAGCGAGAGGCCGAGCGCTTCGGTCAGGCAGTTCATCGAATTGGCGGTGAACATGCCCGAGCACGAGCCGCAGGTCGGACAGGCGGCCTTTTCGATTTCGTCGACATCGGCGTCGGAGATCTTGTCGTCGGCAGCGGCGACCATGGCGTCAACGAGGTCGAGGGCCACCTTGCGGCCCTGCAGGATCGCCTTGCCGGCTTCCATCGGGCCACCGGAGACGAAGACCGAGGGGATGTTGAGGCGCATGGCAGCCGACAGCATGCCGGGCGTGATCTTGTCGCAGTTGGAGATGCAAACCATGGCGTCGGCGCAATGGGCGTTGACCATGTATTCGACCGAGTCGGAAATGATCTCGCGCGACGGCAGCGAATAGAGCATGCCGTCATGGCCCATGGCGATCCCGTCATCGACGGCAATCGTGTTGAACTCCTTCGCCACGCCGCCGGCTGCTTCGATTTCGCGGGCGACGAGCTGGCCGAGGTCCTTCAGGTGGACGTGGCCGGGCACGAACTGGGTAAACGAGTTGACGACGGCGATGATCGGCTTGCCGAAATCGCCGTCCTTCATGCCGGTGGCGCGCCAGAGGCCGCGGGCACCGGCCATGTTGCGGCCGTGGGTGGTGGTTCTCGAACGATAGACGGGCATGGGTGTCACCTCGATGGCTTGTTCGCCGCCATGCCTGCACCCTGGGCGCCAAGGCAAGGCAGCCATTTTGGAACTGATCTAAGCCATGCGCCCTCACCTGTCACTAGCATCGAAGGGCAAATCGGTACGCTTGGCACTCACGGAGGGTGCGTCTTCGTTCGCATTTTAGTGATCGGGTTAAGCCTGCGGCAAGACGTGTTTACTAGAGTTTACCGCGCAAGGAGGCGTCATGATGACCCGGAAACCTGCCCGCGTGATCCTGCTGAAAGATGCACGTCAGAAGCTCAATCCGCCGCCTGCGCCGCGCTGGCGCCCGTTTGCTGCACTCTACAGGATGCGGCGGATCGTGGTTTATGCCAGCCTCGGTGTGCTCGTCGTCATTCATTTCGACAAACTTCCCTATTCCTACCTGGTCGTCCCAGCATCGAACAAGTTGATCGACTACGCCATCACGGGTGCCGTTGCCCCGCGTCCGGAACCGATCGAGGGGCATTTCATCACCTGTGCGGGATCAACGAGGACCAATTGCGTCGTCGATGGCGACACCTTCTGGTACCGGGCAGTGAAATACCGGATCTCCGACATCAACACGCCTGAAATCGGGCGTCCGGCCTGCGACAGAGAGCGGCAACTCGGGCTCGAGGCGCAGGTGGCGCTGCTTGATACCCTGAACGGCGGCGGGCTGATCATGGAGCGCCGGGAGCGGCGCGATGTCGACCAGTATGGCGGCAAGCTCCGGGTGGTCCTCCAGGACGGGCGCTCCGTCGGCGAAAATCTGATCGCACGCGGGCTCGCACACCGCTGGGAAGGGCACAAGCTCGATTGGTGTGGTTGAGGCTTGTCGGAAAAAGAAGCCGTTTCTTACAGCCCCCGGCCGACCTTGCCCTACACAAAATTGTTCCTGCCTTGCTTCTTTTCGAAGCGGTGAAACTCTGTTCTCTTTCATAGCGTCTTCTATCTAGAGAGACAGAGAAAGCCCGACGAGGTCTGCCATGCCCCACTACCATCCGCCGAAGATCGCCAGTTCCGAGATCACGCCGAAGTCGCTCTACATGCGGCGACGGGAGTTCATGGGGGTCGCGGCGGGCGGGGTTGCCGCCGTCAGCCTTGGATCGCAGGCATTCGCGGCACCGCTTGCCGCCAAGCCGAGCATCTACAAGCTCGAAGAAAAGCTGACCTCGAAAGAGGACGTGACCACCTACAACAATTTCTATGAGTTCGGTACCGGCAAGGAGGATCCAGCCCGCAATGCCGGCTCGTTGACGACGCGCCCCTGGACGATCGAGGTTGGAGGACTGGTGGCCAAGCCGCAGGTGATCGACATCGAGACCGTGATGAAAGACTTCGAGATGGAGGAGCGCGTCTACCGGATGCGCTGTGTGGAAGCCTGGTCGATGGTGATCCCGTGGATCGGCTTTCCGATCTCGGCCCTGCTCGATCGGGTGGAGCCTTTGGGCTCGGCGAAGTATGTCGCCTTCGAAACGCTTGTGCGGCCCGAAGAGATGCAGGGGCAGGCCGGCATCTTCCAGGCGCTGGAATGGCCCTATCGCGAAGGCCTGCGCCTCGATGAGGCTCGCCATCCGCTGGCCATCCTCGCGACCGGTCTTTACGGCGAGACGCTGCCAAACCAGAACGGAGCACCGATCCGGCTCGTCGTGCCTTGGAAATACGGCTTCAAGGGCATCAAGTCGATCGTCAAGATCACGCTGACGGAAGAGGAGCCGGCATCGACCTGGAACAAGCTGCAGCCGTCAGAGTATGGCTTCTACGCCAACGTCAATCCTGAGGTCGACCATCCACGCTGGAGCCAGGCCACGGAGCGGCGGATCGGCGAGGCGGAGGGGCTGTTCGGCGGCGCGCGGATCAATACGCTGCCGTTCAACGGCTATGCCGACGAAGTCGCCAGCCTCTATGCCGGCATGGACCTGACGAAGTTCTACTGATGGTATCGCTCGCCTTGCCCGCCCTGCCCGCCCGCTACAAGCCAGCGTCGATCTGGGCGCTTTACGCGCTGGGACTGATGCCAGGGCTGTATGCCTTCTATCTCGGGATCTTCGGCGGGCTGGGCGCCGATCCTGTGCGCGCCTTCGAACATCTGCTGGGGCTCTGGGCGCTGCGCTTCCTGTGTCTCGGGCTTGCCGTGACGCCGCTGCGCGACCTCTTCGGCATTAATCTAATTGGCTATCGACGCGCGCTTGGGCTGGTCGCCTTCTACTATGTGCTGGCGCATTTTGCCGTTTATCTGACGCTCGATCGAGGTCTGATCCTGTCGTCGATCGCCGGCGACATCCTGAAGCGGCCGTATATCATGCTCGGCATGGCGGGGCTTCTGATGCTGATCCCCCTGGCGCTGACCTCGAACCAGTGGTCGATCCGAAGGCTCGGGCCGAAGTGGAACAGGCTGCACAAGCTGACCTATCCGATCCTGCTGGTGGCGGTGCTGCATTATGCGCTGTCGCTGAAAGTCATCGATCCAGAGGCCGCCTTCTACATTGTCGTGACGATCGTGCTGCTCGGCTACCGGGTGGTACGTCCGAAGATCATGGAGCGGCGACGGGCAAAGCGGATGGCGGGTGCTGCCCGCTAGCCTTGTGCTGCCTGGGATCGGGCAAGACGCCGGGTTTCGCCCAGTGCTGCGAGGGCGATGCCGAGGCCGTAAGCCAGAATGTTCCACCAGGAGAAAATGCGTCCGAGCAGCAACGCGCCTGAGAGCGTCAGGCGGAATGCGTCGAGCCAGGGTGTGTGGTAGAGGCGGCTGAACTCGGTGATGGCTGCGACGACGAAGGCAAGGAGTGCCAGACGTCCGAGCGGCTGTCGCGGCAGGAGGACAGCCAGCAGGAAGAAGACCATCGCGCCCCAGAGGGTCGAGCCGCCGTATTTCACCAGGACATATGGCAGGCCGATCTCGTAACCGCCGAGCCTCAGCGTCAGACCGCAGGCGATGATGCCGAGGGCAATCCCCAGCCGGTGGATGCAAAGTGACGTCGATGCCTTGATTTCGTCCATGGCCGCTTAGTAGTGAGGTTGCAACGGAATGCAACTGGGAAGGCGGTCGGCGATGACACTTGTGGCAGACGAGCGAGGCGACCTCCTAAGTGCGCTCGACCGCAGGCTCATCGATCACCAACCGCATCCCCACCTCACCGGTATCAGGCGCTTCATCGTCGAATTCCTGCTGTTCGGCATCAAGGAGGCACGCGCCTGCCTGTTTGCCGGCTTGTTTTTCGTCTCGATCTTCGTCGTGCCACGCGAGGGCGTGTTCGGCATTCCCCGCTATGACGTCCTGCTGATCATCGCGCTTGCCATCCAGATCTGGATGGTGTGGACGAAGCTCGAAACCCGAGATGAGCTGAAGGCAATATGCCTGTTCCACATCGTCGGCTTCGCTCTGGAGGTATTCAAGACGTCGGGCGCCATCCAGTCGTGGTCCTATCCGGACTTCGCCTATACAAAGGTGTTCGGCGTGCCGCTGTTTTCCGGCTTCATGTATGCCGCCGTCGGCAGCTACATCATCCAGGCCTGGCGGCTTTTCGACCTCAGGATCCGCCATCATCCGCCCTACTGGATGGCGATCGGGGTGGCACTTGCGATCTATCTCAACTTCTTCGCCCACCACTATATCGGCGACTATCGCTGGTATCTGGCGGCGCTTGCCATCGGCCTCTATGCCCGCACCACCGTGATCTTCCGGCCGTTCGATCGCGACCGGCAGATGCCGATGCTGCTCGCCTTCATCCTCATCGGCTTCTTCATCTGGGTGGCGGAGAACATCTCGACCTTCTTTGCGATCTGGCATTACCCCAACCAGCTCGGCGCCTGGTCGACAGTGCATTTGGGCAAATGGAGTTCCTGGACGCTGCTGGTCATGATGACGTTTACGATCGTTGCCTCGCTCAAGCATATCCGGGCGACGATCCACATTCCGAAGTGAGTGTTGCCGCTTCAGTCCGTTTTTTTTCGCATGCCGTGTCGAAATGGGTTTACCTCGTTCGTTGGGTAGGCAGGATCGCATCTGGCGGTCCTGAACAACGAGAGGAAACAAGACATGCGCGTCATGGTGATGGTGAAGGCGACGGAAGACAGCGAAGAGGGCATCATGCCACCGCCAAAGCTGTTCGAGGATATGGGCAAGTTCAACGAGGAACTGGTGCAGGCCGGCATCATGCTCTCGGGCGACGGGCTTAAGCCATCGAAGATGGGCAAGCGCATCGCCTTTGACGGGTCGGACCGCCGGGTGATCGACGGGCCCTTTGCCGAGACCCGGGAACTGGTCGCCGGCTACTGGATCTGGGAGGTCAAGGATATGGACGAGGCGGTCGCTTGGGTCAAACGCTGCCCCAATCCGATGATGACGCCAAGTGAGATCGAGATCCGGCCATTCTACGAAATGGAGGATTTTGCCGAGGTTGCCTCACCCGAGGGCCAGGCGAGTCATGAGCGCGCGGCGGAAGGGCTTGCCGCGCAGCAAAAAGGCTGAGCCTGACCAAGGACGCAGCGCATGCATCCGGTTGACCGCGCCGAGCCGACGTCCATACTCAGGCTCATGACACGGGACGGACACGCGATCGCGGCTCATTCCAACAAGGGAGCAGAGGGCGTGCAGGCTGCGGCACGGGATATCGAGGCGATCTACCGCATGGAGCGGGTCCGGCTGATCGCCGGGCTCGCGAAACATCTGGGCGATATCAGCCTCGCAGAGGAGCTGGCGCAGGAGGCGCTTGTCACGGCGCTCTCGACCTGGCCTGCCACGGGCACGCCGCCCAACCCCGGCGCCTGGCTGATGACGACCGCCAAGCGTCGCGCCATCGACCTCTGGCGGCGGCGGCGAATGATGGCGCGGCATGAGGCAGCCCTTTCCCATGACATCGAGACCGGTCGCGTGGATGATCATGCGGCTGTGGAGGCATCGATCGACGATGCGATCGGCGACGAGAGGCTAGCGCTGATCTTCACCGCCTGCCATCCCCTGCTCTCGCTTGACCAGCGAACAGCACTGACCTTGAAGATCATCGGCGGGCTGACGACGGAGGAGATTGCGCGTGCCTTCCTCACCCAGGAGACGACCATGGCGCAGCGAATCGTCCGGGCAAAGAAGATTCTGCGGGAAAGCGATGTGGCCTTCGAGGTTCCACTTGAGGAAGAACGCAACGCCCGCCTCGCCTCGGTGCTGGAGGTGCTCTACCTCATCTTCAACGAGGGTTATGCCGCAAGCCGCGGCGAGGACCTGATCCGGCCACAGCTCTGCCATGAGGCGATGAGACTCGGACGTATCCTGGTGGGGCTCGCGCCGCAGGAATCGGAGGCGCATGGCCTACTGGCTCTGATGGAGCTGCAGGCCTCGCGCTTCAAGGCTCGTGTCGCACCCAATGGCAGCGCGCTGACGCTCGACATGCAGGACCGGAGCCTCTGGGACCGACTGCTGATCCAGCGCGGATTGGCGGGGCTCGCCACGGTCAAACAACTTGGCGGTGAGAATGGAGTCTATGCGCTGCAGGCGGCGCTGGCCGCAGTACATGCCGGGGCCCGGCGGTATGCGGATACCGACTGGGCGCTGAGTGCGGCGCTCTACGACCGGCTGCTGGCGCAGGTCCCCTCGCCTGTCGTGGCGCTCAACCGGGCGGTGGCGCATGCCATGGCATTCGGACCCGAAACGGGGCTGGCATTGCTGGAGGAGATCGAGGGAGCGCCGACTCTGTCGGGCTATGCCCCGCTGCATGCGGCGAAGGGCGATTTTCTCTTTCGCCTGGGGCGCAACGAGCATGCCCGATCGGCATTAGAGAGAGCCGCTGCGCTGAGCGGCAATGACAGCGAACGCACCTTCCTCCTAGACCGTGTCCGGCAATGTGGGCATACGGGTAGCTGACCAAAAAATGGGACACCCGGCCTTTCGGCCGGGTGTCCCCGAATTGGGCGAGGATCAGAACTGCTTCCGGAACAGCAGGCGATCGAGCGACAGGTAGCCGCCGCCGAAGGCTGCGAACAGGAAGGCGCCGCCGGTCCAGAAGAGCGAGGCGAGTTCTGCCTTGGACTGGACCTGATGCAGGAAGGTGTGGCCACCATCGGCGAGCCGTGCCACCGCCTGCGGCGTGAAGAATTCGCTGCCGGCCTTCAGCGCGTCGATGCCGGCCTGGGTGAGGAAGGCATCGCCATAGGGGTTGGCCATGTGGAAGTAGAGCGTGATGGCCAGCATGACACCATTGGCGAGTGCTGCGGGCCTCGTGAAGAGACCGAGCGCGATCAGGAGACCGCCGAAGACCTGCATGACGGCCAGTGTCGGGGACCAGAGCCAGCCGGGATAAAAGCCTAGCTTCTCAACGAAGCCAACCTGGGCGAAGGGCGCCATGATCTTCGGCCAGCCCTCGATCACCAGCATGCCGCCAACGGCAAGCCGGAAGATCGTCCAGGCCATGGGCTGGGCCAGCTTGTCATAGAAGGTCGAGAGCGGCGGGATGATCAGTCTGTCTTTGTCATTGCTGAAAATGGATGCGTCAACCATTGGGAGAACCTCACTAACATCGATAATTCGATGGGTTCAGGTTAGCGCTGACAGGGGAAATGGAATTGACGCAGATCAACCGAAGGGCGCCGATGCAAGCAAGGTCGCTCAACTTTTTGTGTACCCGCTCCCGGCACTCAGTCGGGCGATGCGGGACGGCGCCTGTACCTCTGTCGAAACTGGCCATCCACGTCGACAACTCCCGTCGGAACGAAGCCGCAGCTTTCATACAGATGCGAGGCTTCCACCGCCCCGGGATTGCCCTTCGCAAAGGTATCGACGTTCAGGAAAGACCGTGCGGGGATGGCGGAAATGACCGCCTCGGTTAACAGCCGGCCTATTCCGAGCCTGCGGTGCGCGGAGCAGACGGCCAACCATCTTATCCAGTGCTCTTGCCCGGTGCCACCGATCAGGACGCCACCGAGAAACGGCAAGCCCTGCCCGCTTGCGCGGGCGCAATAGGCCTGGCTCTGTGCGATCTTTCGCGTGAGAACGCCATCGAAGCCGGGCATCGGGCCGAACAGTGGGAGCAAGTCGTCGGCAAGCGAGATCCAATGCGACATGTCGTCAGGCCCTGCGAGCTCGATCTCAATCTGCATATCGTGATCCTTGCTGCCGCGCTATCTCGGGGCATGATAGGCAAGCTCCCTGATCGACGAAAATAACCGAATCGCCGCTGACCGAATTTTGCTCAGCGGATATCGGCGATATCCTGAAACGAGTCATTTTCCCTGGAGCCTCGCGATGCTTTTTATCGGATCGGCAGACGAAGATGCGAACCGCACTATACGCCGCGCGGCTGCGGAACGCAGGCTCTCGTCTCATATGGATGATACCAAATGGCGAGCCCTCTGCCTTGCGGTGGCCGAAGAACTTCCGTTTCCGCCGGCCTATCAGACAAAGCTGGTTCTGTCCGAACAACTCGATCCTGAAGAACTTCCACTGAGTTCCACGCATGTGGGAGATTGGGCGAGGACGCCAGAGGCGTCGATGGGCATTTTCATCGAATGGCTAAAGATCACGCCGCGGCTGAGCATTCGCGAAGGACGGCGGCTCAAGCCCCGCATAGAGGATTGCTCAGATGCACTTCGCCAGATTTTTATCCGACTGCAGATTCCATTCAGCGAAGAAGATGGCTTCTTCTTTATCTTTGGGCATTCGGCCGGGACCGTGTTCTCCCCGATGGCGGAACAATTGGACCACAGTTAAACCTCGCCAAGAGGGGCGCTGGAACGCCCGCAAACCCTAGTCAGCCAGCAGGCAGCTGTGGCCTGCACAATCAAATCCGCACCCGGCGATTTAGAACCTAAACGCAAAAAAGCCGAGTGATCGCTCACCCGGCTTTCTTCATCCTTCCCTTACGGGAGGAAACTTACGCTGCTTCAGCTTCGGCTTCAGCGGCGACGCGGGCCTTGTCGGCTGCGCCCTTGGCGTCAACGTCGCGCTCGACGAATTCGATGACGGCCATGGCGGCGTTGTCGCCCTGGCGGAAACCGGCCTTCATGATGCGCAGGTAGCCGCCGTTGCGGGTGGCGTAGCGCGTTGCGATGGCGTCGAACAGCTTGGCAACGACGGATACGTCGCGGATCTGCGAAATCGCCTGACGGCGAGCATGCAGGTCGCCGCGCTTGCCAAGGGTGACGAGCTTTTCAACGATCGGGCGAATTTCCTTCGCCTTCGGCAGGGTGGTGACGATCTGCTCATGCAGGATGAGCGAAGCAGCCATGTTGGCGAACATCGCCTTACGGTGGCTGGCGGTACGGTTCAGCTTGCGGCCGGCTTTCTGGTGGCGCATTGCTATTCTCCTTTAAGTGCAGGCTCTATCTCAGAGGCTGCCGTTTCCTGACACATACGGGCATTCGCCCGCAGTTTGACGGGGAAAGGCAGGTTTAGAGGCTGCCTTCACTGTTATTAATACTGGTCTTCGTAGCGCTTCGCGAGATCTTCGATGTTCTCGGGCGGCCATGCCGGTACTTCCATACCGAGGTGCAGGCCCATGGAAGCGAGAACTTCCTTGATTTCGTTCAGCGACTTGCGACCGAAGTTCGGCGTACGCAGCATTTCTGCTTCGGTCTTCTGGATCAGATCGCCGATGTAAACGATGTTGTCGTTCTTCAGGCAGTTTGCCGAGCGGACAGACAATTCGAGTTCATCGACCTTCTTGAGCAGAGCCGGGTTGAAGGCGAGTTCGGTGACCGACTCTTCTTCGACTTCCTTCTGCGGCTCGTCGAAGTTGACGAAGACGCCGAGCTGGTCCTGGAGAATGCGGGCCGCGAAAGCGACTGCATCTTCACCGGTGACCGAGCCATCGGTTTCGATGGTCATCAGCAGCTTGTCGTAGTCGAGAACCTGTCCTTCGCGGGTGTTTTCCACCTTGTAGGACACCTTCTTGACCGGCGAGTAGAGGCTGTCGACCGGGATGAGGCCGATCGGAGCATCTTCTGCGCGGTTACGCTCAGCCGGGACATAGCCCTTGCCGTTGTTGACCGTGAACTCCATGCGGATCTCGGCGCCCTCGTCGAGGGTGCAGATCACATGGTTGGGGTTCAGGATCTCGATGTCGCCAACCGTCTGGATGTCACCGGCGGTTACAACGCCCGGACCCTGCTTGCGGACAACCATGCGCTTGGCATCGTCGCCGTCCATCTTGATGGCGATTTCCTTGATGTTCAGGACGATGTCGGTGACATCTTCGCGAACGCCGGGGATAGACGAGAACTCGTGCAGAACGCCGTCGATCTGGACAGCCGTAACAGCTGCACCACGAAGCGACGACAGGAGAACGCGACGCAGAGCGTTACCGAGCGTCAGGCCGAAACCACGCTCAAGCGGCTCGGCGACGAGGGTCGCCTTGGTGCGGCCGGAGGAGGAAAATTCCACCTTGTTCGGCTTGATCAGTTCCTGCCAATTCTTCTGAATCATGATTTTACCTTCCGTTCGCCATCACCATTCAATCGTGACGGCCGAATATGAGAAGCACCGGGAAGGCGAACCGCCTGCCCGGCAAGACGAAGAATGATTAGACGCGACGCTTCTTGCGCGGACGGCAGCCATTGTGCGGGATCGGGGTCACGTCACGGATCGACGTGATCATGAAGCCGGCAGCCTGGAGGGCGCGCAGAGCGGACTCACGACCCGAACCCGGACCGCAAACTTCCACTTCAAGAGACTTCATGCCGTGTTCCTGGGCCTTCTTGGCGCAGTCTTCAGCAGCGATCTGGGCAGCGAACGGGGTCGACTTACGCGAACCCTTGAAGCCCTTCGCACCAGCAGACGACCAGGCAATTGCGTTGCCCTGTGCGTCGGTGATGGTGATCATCGTGTTGTTGAAGGTCGAGTTTACGTGGGCAACACCCGACGAGATATTCTTGCGTTCGCGACGGCGGACGCGTGTGGCTTCCTTGGCCATGGTCTTCCTTTCAGTTGATCTAAACACCGCCGTAATGCCAGCGGCTACACCAATCGAGGCAATAGGATTTAGGCAGTAGCCAGTAGTATCCCTACTGCCCACTGCCTATTGCCAACTGCCTCGAAAAAATTACTTCTTCTTACCAGCGATCGCCTTCGCCGGACCCTTACGGGTGCGGGCGTTGGTGTGCGTGCGCTGACCGCGAACCGGCAGACCACGACGATGGCGCAGGCCACGGTAGCAGCCGAGGTCCATCAGACGCTTGATGTTCATCGCGGTATCGCGACGCAGGTCACCTTCGACCTGGTAATCGCGGTCGATGGTTTCGCGGATCTGGAGGACTTCTGCGTCGGTCAGCTGGTGAACGCGCTTCTCAGCCGGAAGACCGACCTTCTCCATGATTTCCGATGCGAACTTCGGTCCAATCCCGTGAATATAGGTCAGCGCGATAACAACGCGCTTCGCAGTCGGGATGTTGACGCCAGCGATACGTGCCACGCCTATTCTCCTTGCTTCCAGTTGCCATCCGGCAAGTGGTGTCTCGTTACACGGCCCGAACAGACCGCAATTACAAATCGGGTTCTCAACAAGCCAAAACGACCGAACCCGGTCTTCCAACGTTTTGGAAGAACGCGCCGATCGCAGTCATGTCGCGAGTTGGCGCGGTCTTTAACGGAATCGGTCGACAAAAGCAACCGGCCCCGCGAAGATTCTTGGATCTACCGGGCTTCAGAGCCCGGTCAGGATGGCCTCGATCTCGCCGGTGACGGCATCGATCTCACCCATGCCGTCGACCGAATGCAGCTTACCCTTGGCGTGGTAATAGCCGATCAGCGGCGAGGTTTCCTTGTAGTAGGCCTGCAGACGGGTGCGGACCGTGTCCCTGTTGTCGTCGGGGCGGCGCTTGAAGTGGGTCGAGCCGCACTTGTCGCAGACGCCGTCCACCTTCGGCTTCAGGTTCTCATCGTGATAACCGGCCCCACAGTTGGCGCAGGTGTAACGACCGGCGATTCGATCGGCCAGGATCTCGTCGTCGACGCGGATCTCGATCACCGCCGAAAGGTCGAGGTTCTTGCCGTTCAGCATCGCTTCGGTGGCATCCGCCTGGACGAGCGTCCGCGGGAAGCCATCGAGGATGAAGCCTTTGGCACAATCGGGCGCATCGATGCGCTCGGCGACGATGGCGATGACGATGTCGTCGGAGACGAGCTTGCCGGCGTCCATGACTGCCTTGGCGCGCTTTCCGACTTCCGTGCCAGCAGCAACGGCGGCACGGAGCATATCACCGGTGGAGAGCTGCGGAATGCCGTGCTTCTCCACGATCCGCTGGGCCTGGGTCCCCTTGCCCGCGCCCGGCGGTCCTAACAGAATCAGTCTCATCGTCCCCTCTTTCCTCCACGCAACTTCGACTTCTTGATCAGACCCTCATATTGCTGAGCGATCAGATGTCCCTGGACCTGTGCTACAGTATCAAGGGTGACGCTGACAACAATCAAAAGCGAAGTACCACCAAGGGCTAATGGGATGCCCGTGCGTGCGATGAGGATTTCAGGCAGAACGCAGACGAAGACGAGGTAGACGGCGCCGACCACGGTGATGCGGGTCAGGACGTAGTCGATGTATTCGGCCGTGCGGTCACCGGGGCGTATGCCCGGGATAAAGCCGCCATGCTTCTTCAGATTGTCGGCAGTATCCTTCGGGTTGAAGACGATGGCCGTATAGAAGAAGGCGAAGAAGGCAATCAGCGCACCGTAGAGCAGCATATAGATCGGGTGACCATGCTGCAGAGAAGCGATGATGGTCGTCGCCCAGCCGGGCAGCGCCTGGTTGCCGGAGAAGCCGGCAGCCGTTGCAGGCAGCAGAAGCAGCGACGACGCGAAGATTGCCGGGATAACGCCTGCGGTGTTGAGCTTCAGCGGCAGGTGCGAGGTATCGCCCTGGAACATGCGATTGCCGACCTGGCGCTTCGGATACTGGATCAGAAGGCGGCGCTGGGCACGCTCGACGAAGACGATGAGCGCGATGACGCCGATCGCCACGACGATGACGGTGAGAATCAGCAGTGTGGACAGGGCACCAGTGCGGCCGAGTTCCAGCGTGTGAGCAATGGCCGTCGGAAGGCCGGCGGCGATGCCGGCGAAGATGATCAGCGAAATGCCGTTGCCGATGCCGCGCGAGGTGATCTGCTCACCGAGCCACATCAGGAACATGGTGCCGCCGAGCAGCGTCAGCACGGTGGAAATGCGGAAGAACCAGCCCGGATCGGCGACGATGCCCTGGCCCGATTCGAGGCCGACCGCGATACCGTAAGCCTGGAGCGTGCCGAGCAGCACGGTGCCGTAGCGGGTGTACTGGTTGATGATCTTGCGGCCCTGCTCGCCTTCCTTCTTCAGGTTCTCGAGCGCCGGTACGACAGATGTCATCAGCTGCACGATGATCGACGCGGAGATATAGGGCATGATGCCCAGCGCGAAGATCGCCATGCGCTCGACGGCACCGCCGGCAAACATGTTGAAAAGACCGAGGATACCACCGGACTGGCCCTGGAAGGCGGCGGCATAGGCCTCCGGGTTGAGGCCGGGCAGCGGAATATGCGTGCCGAGGCGATAGACCAGCAATGCGGCCAGGGTGAACCACAGTCGCTTCTTCAGATCTTCCGCCTTGGCGAAAGTCGAGAAGTTCAGGTTCGAGGCCAGTTGTTCCGCTGCAGAAGCCATAGAATTCTCCGCCAACCTAAACCGGCGACGGTGACCGTCAGAACCGGAGGCTATTCGTTCAAACTGTTTTCAGAAAACAGGGCGCGGGGAGAAGTTGCCAAGCAACCGCATGCCTCACACCCTTGTTTTCCAGATGACCCGGAAGACGAAACGACGTCCATTCCGTCCTGGGATCGTGAGGCTCACATATGGGAGCAAAATCGCCCGGTGTGAAGCACCCCGGGCGATTGTCTTTCACTTATTCAGCGGCTTCCTTGGCTGCTTCGAGCAGCTTGATGGAACCGCCAGCCTTTTCGATCTTCTCGACGGCGGCCTTGGAGGCGCCGGCAACTTCGATCGTCAGCTTTGCCTTCAGCTCACCGCCGGACAGGACGCGAACGCCGTCCTTGGCACGACGGATCACGCCAGCTGCCTTGAGCGAAGCGGCATCAACCGTTGCCTTGGCGTCCAGCTTGCCAGCATCGATCGCGGTCTGGATACGGCCGAGCGAAACGGTGACGTATTCAGAAGCGAAGATGTTGTTGAAGCCGCGCTTCGGCAGGCGACGATAGATCGGCATCTGGCCGCCTTCGAAGCCGTTGATGGCAACGCCCGAACGAGCCTTCTGACCCTTTACACCGCGACCACCGGTCTTGCCCTTGCCGGAACCGATACCGCGACCTACGCGGATACGTTCCTTAGAAGCGCCTTCGTTGTCTTTGATTTCATTCAGTTTCATGATGACTTCCCCCGTCTCACTTCTCGTCGACGACGCGAACGAGATGCTGGACAGCACGGATCATGCCTCGAACGGAAGGGGTATCTTCCAGGGTGCGGACCCGGTGCATCTTGTTGAGGCCCAAACCGACCAGCGTTGCGCGCTGGACTGCAGGACGGCGAATAGGCGAACCGATCTGCTCGACCGTGATCGTCTTTGCTTCAGTCTTCTTCGTAGCCTTGGCCATGGTTCAGACTCCTCTTATTCTTCAGCAGCGTTGCCAGAAGCAGCGCGGCGAGCCTGGAGGGTAGCATACTTCAGGCCACGCTGAGCAGCGACGTCCTTCGGATGCACCTGGTGCTTCAGGGCGTCGAACGTAGCGCGAACCATGTTGTAGGGGTTCGACGAACCGGTCGACTTGGCGACGACGTCGTGCATGCCGAGCGTTTCGAAGACGGCGCGCATCGGGCCACCGGCGATGATACCGGTACCGGCCTTGGCGGAACGCAGCAGAACCTTGCCGGCGCCATGACGGCCGTTGACGTCGTGATGCAGCGTACGACCGTCACGAAGCGGAACGAAAATCATGTCGCGCTTGGCAGCTTCCGTTGCCTTGCGGATGGCTTCCGGCACTTCACGTGCCTTGCCATGGCCGAAGCCTACGCGACCCTTCTGGTCGCCGACGACGACGAGGGCTGCGAAGCCGAAACGACGGCCGCCCTTGACGACCTTAGCGACGCGGTTGATCGCGACCAGCTTGTCGACGAACTCGCTATCGCGCTCTTCACGGTTCTGGCGATCATCGCGCGAACCACGCTTTTCTTGTGCCATTGTCCTTTTCCTTTTTCTTTTCCGGGTGCAATCGGCAGATTACGCAAAGTTCCACCCTGCCCTGTTGGGTCAAGGTGGAATCCGGTGTGACCGGCTTAAAGCCGGAAATCCACCCGAACGCAAGTCCGGGTGGAAATTCTTGATCAGAAGGTCAGACCACCTTCACGAGCCGCTTCGGCGAGAGCCTTGATGCGGCCATGATAGATGAAGGCGCCACGATCGAAGACAACTTCGTTCACGCCAGCCTTGACGGCGCGCTCGGCAACCAGCTTGCCAACGGCAGCAGCTGCTGCGATGTCGGCGCCGGTCTTGAGCTCGGCCTTCAGGCCGCCATCGAGGGTCGAAGCTGCGGCAAGGGTCTTGCCAGCGACGTCGTCGATGATCTGAGCGTAGATGTTCTTCGAAGAGCGATGTACCGACAGACGCGGACGGCCATTTGCCACCGCCTTGATCTGACGCCGTACGCGGTTCGCACGGCGAACAAGTGCTTCTTTTCTGCTTGCCATTTCGCGCGATCCTTACTTCTTCTTGCCTTCTTTGCGGACGATCCGCTCTTCGGCATACTTGACGCCCTTGCCCTTATAGGGCTCCGGACCGCGATATTCGCGGATCTCGGCGGCGACCTGACCGACCTGCTGCTTGTTGATGCCGGACACGATGATTTCGGTCGGCTTCGGAACAGCAATGGTGATGCCAACCGGCGGCTCATAAACAACGTCATGGCTGAAGCCGAGTGCCAGCTGCAGGTTCTTGCCCTGCAGCGACGCGCGGTAACCGACGCCGTTGATTTCGAGCTTGCGCTCGTAGCCGTCCTTCACACCCTTCAGGATGTTCTCGACCATGGTGCGGGACATGCCCCACTTGGAACGAGCGTCCTTGGAGTCGTTGATCGGCTGTACGACAACAGCGTTGTCTTCGAGCTTCACGGAGATTTCGTCATTTGCGACGAAGAAAAGTTCACCCTTCGGGCCCTTGACGGAGACCTTCTGGCCTTCGACAGAGGCGGTCACGCCAGCCGGAACCGGAACGGGCTTCTTACCGATACGAGACATAGTTTTTATCCTGTCTGTTCGCTATGGAGATCCCCTGCCCGTCTTAGAAGACGGAGCAGAGTACCTCACCACCAACGTTCTGTTCGCGAGCCTGGTGATCGGCCATCACACCCTTCGGAGTCGAAAGGATGGTGATGCCGAGGCCGTTCGCGACCTGCGGGATGGACTTAACCGAGACATAGACTCGGCGGCCCGGCTTGGATACGCGACCGATTTCGCGAATGACCGAAGAACCTTCGTAGTACTTCAGTTCGATCGTGAGTTCGGACTTGCCATTGCCGTAATCGACCTGGCTGTAGCCACGGATGTAACCTTCGGCCTGCAGAACGTCGAGAACGCGGGCGCGGAGATTGGAAGCCGGAGTGGAGACGGAGCTCTTGCGGCGAGCGGCGCCATTCCGGATACGGGTGAGCATATCGCCCAACGGATCAGTCATCGTCATATTGCCGTCTCCTTACCAGCTCGACTTCACAACGCCCGGCACCTTGCCGGTGTTGCCAAGCTCGCGAAGCGCGATACGCGACATTCCAAGCTTGCGATAGAATGCACGCGGACGACCGGTGACTTCGCAACGGTTGCGAATACGGGTCTTGGAGCCATCGCGCGGCAGTTCTGCCAGCTTCAGGGTGGCCTTGAACCGCTCTTCAATCGAAAGAGACTGGTTCATGATGATCGCCTTCAGACCGGCACGCTTGGCGGCCTGGCTTGCGACGATCTTGCGGCGGCGCTTGTTCTTTTCAACTGCGCTTGTCTTCGCCATATGGAAGTTCCTCTTCTACGCTCGTCGTTACGGTTACTGACGGAACGGGAAGTTGAACTCTTTCAGAAGAGCCCGAGCTTCGTCGTCGTTGGTCGCCGTCGTGCAAACGATGATGTCCATGCCCCACATCTGATCAACCTTGTCGTAGTTGATCTCCGGGAACACAATGTGCTCCTTGATGCCCATGGCGAAGTTGCCACGGCCGTCGAAGGACTTCGGGTTCAGGCCGCGGAAGTCGCGAACGCGCGGAAGCGCGATGTTGACCAGGCGGTCCAGGAACTCATACATGCGGGCGCCGCGCAGGGTGACCTTTGCGCCGATCGGCATGTTTTCGCGGACCTTGAAGCCTGCGATCGAGTTGCGAGCCTTGGTGATGACCGGCTTCTGGCCGGCGATCGCTGCAAGGTCGGCAGCCGCAACAGTGGGCTTCTTGGAGTCGGCAGTTGCCTCGCCCACGCCCATGTTGATGACGATCTTGTCGAGCTTCGGGATCTGCATTTCGTTGGCGAAGGAGAACTGCTCCTGCATCGCCTTGCGAATGCGATTTACGTATTCAGCCTTGAGCCGCGGCTCATACTTTGCCTCAGCCATCGATCACTTCTCCCGAACGCTTGGCCACACGAACCTTCTTGCCGTCAACGACCTTGAAACCGACGCGGGTCGGCTTGCCGTCCTTGTCGGCGATCGCGATGTTCGACAGATGGATCGAGGCTTCCTTGCTGATGATGCCGGCTTCCGTGGTCTGCGTCTGGCGCTGATGGCGCTTGACAACATTGATGCCACGGACGACCGCACGGTCTTCCTTCGGCATGACCTGGAGGACTTCGCCCGAACGGCCCTTGTCCTTGCCAGCGAGTACGACGACCTTGTCGCCCTTGCGGATCTTATTCATCGCTTCCCGCTCCCTTACAGTACTTCTGGAGCCAGCGAGATGATCTTCATGTGGTTCTTGGCGCGAAGTTCGCGCGGAACCGGTCCGAAGATACGGGTGCCGATCGGCTCTTTCTTGTTGTCGATAAGAACAGCTGCGTTGTTATCGAATCGAATGACGCTGCCGTCAGCGCGACGGATGTCCTTGGCGGTGCGAACGACAACCGCCTTCATCACGTCACCCTTCTTCACGCGGCCGCGCGGGATAGCTTCCTTGATCGAAACGACGATGATGTCGCCGATGGAAGCGTACTTGCGCTTGGAACCGCCCAGCACCTTGATGCACATGACACGACGTGCGCCGGAATTATCCGCGACGTCGAGGTTAGTCTGCATCTGAATCATGTCAGGTCGCCTTCTTGTTGTAACCCGAGCGGTTGGGCCGAGGCCCCCTATTCGGGCTTATGATAAATTTCTGATGTGCGCGGGAAGACAAATACAGGGTGGTTTCCCATAGGGACCTTCCGTGCGCTCAAAGCAAAAGAACGCCCGATTCCGAGCGTTCTCTGCCAGTGGTCTGCTTCATACAGATTTCTGCGCAAGGTGCAAGCCCTTGCGCAGGAAGTCCGTAAATTAAGCCTGGGCGGCAATCACCGTCCAGCACTTGTCCTTGGAGATCGGTGCACATTCCTGGATGGAAACGACGTCACCGGTCTTGTACTGGTTGTTCTCGTCATGTGCCTTGTACTTCTTGGACCGGCGAACGGTCTTCTGAAGCAGCGGGTGGGCGAATCGACGCTCAACGCGAACGACGATGGTCTTGTCGTTCTTATCGCTGACAACTACGCCCTGCAGAATGCGTTTCGGCATATTTCTCGGTCCTTAGGCCTTGGCTTCTGCCGCCTTCTGGCGGGCAATGGTTTTCACGCGTGCGATATCACGACGGACTTCCTGAATACGGGAAGACTTCTCGAGCTGGCCAGTGGCCTTCTGGAAGCGCAGGTTGAACTGCTCCTTCTTCAGCTTTGCAAGCTCGTCGTTCAGCTGGTCAGCGCTCATGGCGCGTACATCTACGGCTTTCATCGACTTGATCCTCACTCTGCAATGCGCTGTACGAAGCGCGTCGTGACAGAGAGCTTGGCGGAACCGAGGCGAAGAGCCTCGCGCGCGATCTCTTCCGATACGCCGTCGATCTCGAACATGATACGACCAGGCTTGACCTTGCATGCCCAGTATTCGACCGAACCCTTACCCTTACCCATACGAACTTCGGTCGGCTTTGCCGTGACCGGAACGTCAGGGAATACGCGGATCCACACGCGACCAGCACGCTTCATATAGCGGGTGATCGCACGACGGGCTGCTTCAATTTCGCGAGCGTTCACGCGGTTCGGTTCCAGAGCCTTAAGGCCGAATTCACCGAATGCCAGATCAAAACCGCCCTTGGCGACGCCCTTGATGCGGCCCTTGAACTGCTTGCGGTACTTTGTACGCTTTGGCTGCAACATTTTCTTACTTCTCCGAGCTTATCTTTCGCCAGCGTTCAATCAAGCGTTCTCGCGGCGACGGTCGCCACGATCACCGCGTTCACGGCTTGCGGGACCCTGGGCATCGCCCTCCATCGCACGACGTTCCGATGCCATCGGATCGTGCTCGAGGATTTCGCCCTTGAAGATCCAGACCTTTACGCCGCAGATGCCGTATGCGGTTTCGGCTTCAGCCGTACCGTAATCGATGTCTGCACGCAGGGTGTGGAGCGGAACGCGACCTTCGCGGTACCATTCGGTACGAGCGATTTCGGCACCACCGAGACGGCCGGCGCAGGTGATCTTGATGCCTTCGGCACCCAGACGCATGGCCGACTGAACGGCGCGCTTCATGGCGCGACGGAATGCGATACGACGCTCGAGCTGCTGGGTGATCGACTGAGCAACGAGCGTTGCGTCGATTTCCGGCTTACGCACTTCAACGATGTTGAGGTGCGTTTCCGAGTTCGTCATCGACGAGATCTTCTTGCGAAGCTTCTCGATGTCTGCACCCTTCTTGCCGATGATCAGACCCGGACGAGCCGAGTGGATCGTGACGCGGCACTTCTTGTGCGGACGCTCGATGACGACCTTGGCGATGCCGGCCTGCTTGAGCTCTTCCATGAGGTAGGCGCGGATCTTCAGGTCTTCGTGCAGAAGCTTGCCGTATTCGGCGTTGTCTGCAAACCAGCGGCTATCCCAGGTGCGATTGATCCCGAGACGGAAGCCAATCGGATTGATTTTCTGACCCATTATGCGGCCTCCCCTTTGGCTTCGACTTCACGCACCACGATGGTGAGGTGCGAGAACGGCTTTTCGATGCGCGAAGCGCGGCCGCGGCCACGAGCGTGGAAACGCTTCATGGTGATCGACTTGCCAACATAGGCCTCGGCGACGATCAGCTGATCGACGTCGAGATCATGGTTGTTCTCGGCGTTGGCGATTGCGGACTCAAGGGTCTTGCGGACCGTGCCTGCAATGCGCTTGCGGGAGAATTCCAGGTCAGCGAGAGCGCGCTCGACCTTCTTGCCGCGGATGAGCGCGGCAACCAGGTTGAGCTTCTGGGGGCTGACGCGGATCGTGCGGGCGACTGCCTGCGCTTCGTTGTCCTTCAGCCGGCGTTCGGCTTTTGCCTTGCCCATCGTTACTTCCTCTTCGCCTTCTTGTCCGCACCGTGACCGTAATAGGTCCGGGTGGGAGCGAATTCACCGAACTTGTGACCGACCATGTCTTCGTTGACAGAGACGGGCACATGCTTGCTGCCGTTGTAGACGCCGAAGGTGAGACCGACGAACTGCGGCAGGATGGTGGAGCGACGGCTCCACATCTTGATCACTTCATTGCGACCTGTCTCGCGAACCTTCTCAGCCTTCTTGAGAAGATAGCCGTCGACGAACGGGCCTTTCCATACTGAACGAGCCATTTCTGACTACCTCTCTTACTTCTTCTTCAGGTGGCGCGAGCGCATGATGAACTTGTCGGTCGACTTGTTCGAGCGAGTCCGCTTGCCCTTGGTGGGCTTGCCCCACGGGGAAACCGGGTGACGACCACCGGAGGTGCGGCCTTCACCACCACCGTGCGGGTGGTCGACCGGGTTCATGACGACACCGCGGTTGTGCGGGGTCTTGCCGCGCCAGCGGGTGCGACCGGCCTTGCCGTCGTTGGTGTTGCCGTGGTCCGGGTTGGAAACGGCGCCGATGGTGGCCAGGCAGGAGCCCGGAACCAGACGCTGCTCACCCGAGTTCAGGCGCAGAATCGCCATGCCGGCATCGCGGCCGACGAGCTGGACGTAGGTGCCGGCAGAACGAGCGATCTGACCGCCCTTGGCGGGCTTCATTTCGACGTTGTGCACAATCGAGCCGACCGGAATGAACTGGAGCGGCATGGTGTTGCCCGGCTTGACGTCAACAGCCTTCTGGGAAGCGATGACCTTGTCGCCCGCTGCAAGACGCTGCGGAGCCAGGATGTAGGCCTGCTCGCCGTCCGTGTAGGTCACGAGAGCGATGAAGGCCGAACGGTTCGGGTCGTATTCCAGGCGCTCGACGGTGCCTTCGACGTCGAACTTGCGACGCTTGAAGTCAACCAGACGATAGGTGCGCTTGTGACCGCCACCGATGAAGCGAGCGGTGATGCGACCGTAGTTGTTACGGCCACCACTCTTGGAGAGACCTTCCGTCAGCGCCTTGACCGGCTTGCCCTTCCAGAGGCCAGAACGGTCGACGATGACCAGCTGACGCTGGCTCGGGGTCGTCGGATTGTAGCTTTTCAATGCCATTGTTCTTGTTCCCTACCTCAGACGCCCGTCGACACGTCGATGGACTGACCTTCGGCGAGCGTCACGACGGCCTTCTTGACGTCCTTCTGCTTGCCGGCGAAGCCGCGGAAACGCTTGGTCTTGCCCTTGCGGACGAGCGTATTGACGGCGGTGACCTTGACGCCGAAGAGAGCCTCGACAGCAGCCTTGATTTCCGGCTTGCTGGCACCCTTGGCGACGTTGAAGACGACCTGGTTGAACTCAGACACCATGGTCGACTTTTCCGTGATCGACGGAGATACGATCACGTCGTAGTGGCGAAGATCCGTCATTTGAACCGCTCCTCCAGAGCTTCCACAGCAGCCTTCGACAGGACGAGCTTGCCGCGGCGCAGGATGTCATAAACGTTGATGCCCTGAACCGGCAGAACATCGATGTTCGGGATGTTCGAAGCGGCGAGCTTGAAGTTGCTGTCGATTTCGGCACCGCCGATGACGAGAGCGTTGGTGAGGCCGAGCGAGGCGAAGTTACCGACGAGCAGCTTGGTCTTGGCTTCAGCAGCCACCAGGTTGTCGACGATGATCACGTCTTCCGACTTCATCTTTGCAGAGAGGGCGTGGCGCAGAGCGAGCGCACGAACCTTCTTCGGCAGGTCATGGGCGTGGCTGCGAACAACCGGGCCATGAGCCTTACCACCGCCGCGGAACTGCGGAGCGCGGGCCGAATGGTGACGAGCACGACCGGTGCCCTTCTGCTTGTACATCTTGGAACCGGTGCGGGAAACTTCCGAACGGCCCTTGGTCTTGTGCGTACCCTGGCGCTTCTTGGCCAGCTGGTAGCGGATCATGCGCGCGATCAGATCTTCGCGGGGATCCAGACCGAAGATTTCGTCCGACAGAGAAACCTTGCCGGCGTCCTTGCCCTCGAGGGTCTTGACGTTGAATTCCATGTGCTTGGCTCCCTTACTTCGCCGACTTGACGGCGTCGCGGACGATGATCCAGGAACCCTTGGAACCGGGAACAGCGCCCTTCACAAGGATGAGACCACGATCTTCATCGGTCGAAACGACTTCGAGGTTCTGGGTGGTGACGCGCGTCTGGCCCATGTGACCAGCCATGCGCTTGCCCTTCCAGACCTTGCCCGGATCCTGGTTCGAACCGGTCGAACCGTGCGAACGGTGCGAAACGGAAACACCGTGGGTAGCGCGCAGACCGCCGAAGTTGTGGCGCTTCATGGCACCAGCAAAACCCTTACCGATCGTCGTGCCCGTGACGTCGACCAGCTGGCCGGCTTCAAAATGGCTCGCGGTCAGCTGTGCGCCGACATCGATGAGGTTGTCTTCGGAAACGCGGAATTCGACGAGCTTGGCCTTGGGCTCAACGCTCGCAGCTGCGAAGTGACCACGAAGGCCCTTCGACGTGTTCTTCACCTTCGACGTACCGGCACCGAGCTGAAGCGCGACATAGCCGTTCTTGTCGGCCGTGCGCTGAGCTACGACCTGTACGTTATCCAGACGCAGAACTGTTACCGGGATATGTTCGCCGGCGTCGTTATAGACGCGGGTCATTCCCACTTTCTGTGCAATCACACCTGAACGCATTGGTTCATTCCTCTTGAGAGTCGCGGCCGGGACAAGTGATCCAGGCCTTTCCTCTTTGTTTAAGGATTCCACTCAGGCCCTTCCGAACCATCGGGTTTCCCGTTTCGAGAAGTCGTTGGCAGGTCTTGCCACGTACCTTCCTTGTTATTACGGCTCTCGCCGGAATCTCTTCTTAGAGCTTGATCTCGACGTCTACGCCGGCAGCCAGGTCGAGCTTCATCAGCGCGTCCACGGTCTGCGGAGTCGGGTCTACGATGTCGAGAAGACGCTTGTGCGTGCGCATTTCGAACTGTTCGCGGCTCTTCTTGTCGACGTGCGGCGAACGGTTGACGGTAAATTTTTCGATGCGTGTCGGGAGCGGTACCGGGCCGCGAACGCTTGCACCGGTGCGCTTGGCGGTCGAGACGATCTCGCGCGTAGAGGCATCGAGAACCCGGTGATCAAACGCCTTGAGGCGGATGCGGATATTCTGGCCGTTCATTCGACTTGTCCTTGTTTCTTTTCTTGCGTCCCGCATACGCAGAGACAGTGAATTACCATGACTGGCCGGCCCCAAATTTTCAAAAATCACAGCGGACACGCTTGGCGCCGCTGTCACTCTTTGTCGTCATGAGGAGCCCTGCCGAACTCGACCCGTCACCAGGTCTTGAAATCTGCAGCGCTAAGAACTGACGGTGCAAATCACCGTGCGATTCTGATCGTGGCCGGCGACATACACCGCAATCGGCCTTTCGTCAATGCGCCCTACGGGACGAAATGGCGACATGCGTGCTATCTGCATGTCTGGCTTGCGCCAGGCAGCAGACGGAAACGAAAAGCGGCCTCGGACGCGAAGCCCGAGGCCGCTTGTTCAATCGATTACTCGATGATCGAGGCGACGATGCCGGCGCCGACGGTACGACCGCCTTCGCGGATCGCGAAGCGCAGCTTTTCTTCCATCGCGATCGGAACGATCAGCTCAACCTGAACCGTGACGTTGTCGCCCGGCATGACCATTTCCGTGCCTTCCGGAAGCGAGACGATACCCGTCACGTCCGTCGTGCGGAAGTAGAACTGCGGACGATAGTTGGTGAAGAACGGCGTATGACGGCCGCCTTCTTCCTTCGTCAGGATGTAGGCTTCTGCCATGAACTTCTTGTGCGGCTTGACCGAACCCGGCTTGCACAGAACCTGACCACGCTCGACGTCGTCACGCTGGATACCACGAACCAGTGCACCGATGTTGTCGCCGGCCTGGCCCTGGTCGAGCAGCTTGCGGAACATTTCAACGCCGGTAACCGTCGTCTTCTTGGTGTCGCGGATGCCGACGAA
>NZ_JAUSUW010000004.1 GCF_030814435.1 Peteryoungia aggregata LMG 23059 | reverse complement strand
CCCCGCTGAAAACATGCGAGGGACGGTTGAAACATGGGTCAATTCTCAATGGAAATATCTGGCTGCGCCGGGTCAGCTCTCAGTGGAAATCAACAAAATGGCGGCCAGATGCCGCCTCAAAGCGTTGTGCGACGATACGGACATCAGTTGGAGCAATTAATCGACACGATAGATTCTGTAGTTGCTCGCCAATCGCTTAACCCCATTCACAGCCGCCCCACCGGCGCGATTGTATCGGCAATTGTTTCCAATCTTGATGCATTTGCTGATGCTCGAAGGGGGAGATATGCGAATTTCGAGGCTCTGGGCGACCCCAATCTGACGTCTCACGAGCCGATCAGCAGGTGGTGGACCGAGGTCGCGGAACCGATACTTGACCAGCATTATCGTGGAACGAAAACCCAAGTTCGTGTGGAGTTAAATGCTCGACTGATCGATCAGCTAATTGGTGACTTCACACTTGTGCATCATACGAGCGAGACACGAGAGATGATGACAGACGTGGAAACAGCATCACGCAGGACGGGACAGACAGCAATCGTCCAGAAATGGGCGCGCTACTACGTGCTGACACTTATTCGCTGGCTCGCAGCTGTTTACAAAGAGGTGGCCTATAAGGCGGTCTACGAATTGGATCACGATGCCTTTTTCGGAACCTGGGAATTCTTCTATACCTTTCTCGTCGACGACAGCTTTCTGCGGACCCGGAAGACTTGGCCTCTGGGCGGTTAGGATCATGTTGGGCGCCAATTGCATCTCCGCCGTCTGGCGTAGTTCGATAGCACGGACGCAGTAAGTGATCGCCGACTTCTCAAATCGAGAGCTTAGATGCACTCAGGTCGCTGGCATAACGAGAGGTATCAGATTAGCGATTTGTTTTAGAGGGATAATAAATATTGTGTTGCCTAACGTCCCCAGCCAACCTATCGCACAGAACCAGCTATCATCATCACGCAGTTCTGCGATGAAACCCCAGACGTTCACGAATAATATAACGACTTGGAGAAGTAGTATCATCCACAATGTTTCAGAATGCCCGAGCGCATCTTCATTGCTATAAATAATGGTAAAGACCGTGATAAATATATATGACAGTTGTGTTAGCGATGCGACGAAAAATATTTTTCCGAAAATTGAGCTGTTCGTCCAAAGCATTTTGATGATTGAATAAATTTCTTTAAAATTTTGCATTTTTGTTTTTCTCCTGGGGGGGCTTAATAAGCCCAGGTAGGTTTAACGTTCATTAGCGCGCAACTGTAAAATTTGGGTTGGTCCATAGGCACACGTGCGGCGCGGACATAAACTGTCCGCGCTATGACTTGCCGCTAAGAGACAGCCCGCGCCATCAAGCGCCGACCAATGTGACCGGAGAGGTGGCTGAGTGGTCGAAAGCACCGCACTCGAAATGCGGCATACTCGCAAGGGTATCGTGGGTTCGAATCCCACCCTCTCCGCCATCGTGGGCCTTGGTAGCCAGTGCTTCCCCATTCAATATAGATCGCCTTGACAGTTGAATGTCTCTGCTTGTCCTAGGTAGGGCCACAACCGGGGCACTGCTTGGTCAATTCTGGTGCGCCAGCTAATCCGCTGTGTTCGCTTCTGATGTGTAAGCCAAACCCATTTCGTTTAACGTATGGGCGTGACGTGTTAAAAGAATGCGTATTTTTTAACGCATCGAGTCGCACATGTTAAAGCCATCCTACCAGTTGCCCGATCTCACAGAGATTGACGGATTGGAGACCCTCGAGGTTCTCAAGGCCCTGGCTTCTGCCAACAGATCTCTTGCTGAGCTGAAAGGGCGCGCGGCAGCAATACCCAACCAAGGCATTCTGATCGACACCCTTGCTCTTCAAGAAGCAAAAGCCAGTTCCGAAATCGAAAATATCGTCACCACCCAAGACGAGTTGTTTCAGGCCGATCTGTTTCCTGAAGGACCCGAGTCGCCGGCTGCGAAGGAGGTCGCGCTCTATCGTGATGCGGTGAAATATGGATTTGCACAGCTGAGCCAGTTCGAGGGCTTGATTACCAATTCAACAATTATTGGCATGTTTCAGCTTCTCAAGCAGCGAGATGATGGGTTTCGGCGGACGCCAGGAACGGCTTTGAAGAACGACCGCACCGGACAAATTGTCTATGTTCCGCCGCAGGACCAGCGGGAAATTGTTGCGGCTATGGATGCCCTGGAGCGGTTCATCAATGATGATCGCTTGTCGTCGCTCGATCCCCTCATCAAGATGGCACTCGTTCATCACCAATTTGAGAGCATACATCCATTTCCTGATGGAAATGGCCGGATCGGCCGAATTCTGAATGTGCTCTATTTGACGCGAGCCGATCTGCTCGAAATTCCGATCCTATATCTCAGTAGAGCGATCAATAATTCGAAGAGCGAATATTACCGCCTTCTGCAGCATGTGCGTGATACTGGAGAGTGGGAAGATTGGATAGTTTACATTCTCAGAGCGGTTGATGAGACGGCGAGGACGACGCTAGATCTTGTCGAAAATATTCGGGACCAGATGGCTTCAATGAAGAGGAGGATTCGGGAAGAGCTACCGAAACTCTATTCTCAGGACCTGTTGAACAATCTCTTCCGGCACCCATACACGCGGATCGAATATCTTCAAAATGATCTTCGCGTCACCCGACAGACCGCAGCAAAATATCTAGACACTCTTGCAGAGAATGGCTTTCTTGAGAAGCATCAAAGTGGCAGGAATAACTACTACATCAATGAGCCATTGGTTGCTTTGTTTTTGAGCGTATCCGAATAGAGCGCGACGTCCCAAAGCAAATAGCCGGGATAATCCTTGGCACCCCTCCAAGGGCGTCCTACGCGTGACCTTCAATATCCGTTGGAGGTCACATGGCGACGATCCGGAAGCTCAGAGGACGCTGGCAAGCTCAGGTGCGTCGTCGCGGCATGAAGCCTCGTTGCAAATCATTCGACAGCAAGCTCGAAGCCGAGAAGTGGGCGCGCGACTTGGAAGCTCAGGTCGACCGGTTCGGCGCCGCCCCAGACACGAAGATCCTCGAAAGCACGACGCTCGGGCAGCTCCTGGAGCGCTACCAGAGCGAGATCTCGCCCACCAAGCGCGGGTCACGCCGTCGATGCAGCGATCATCTCCCGCAACCAGCGAAGTGCCGGATCGCTCCGGCGCCTTTTGTGTGAGATCTGACTGAAGGGAATGGCCGGAAGCGGGATCGGCGGCGGAAGAACGGCCAGCCGTTTGTCCTCCAATGAGGATTTCAGACTGGTCCGGGCCACAGTCAAAATCAGATCCGTTCCCACGATCGTCTTCGGCGCCACGCTCCAATGCGGGACGATAAGTGCAACACGTCGGGCATATCCCGCAGCGTGGATCGCTTCATCGATTTCCGTCGACGCCTCGCCGTGAACAGCCACAAGTGCATGGGGGCGGGCAAGATACGTGTTCAGGTCGATCGATCGCGTGGATGGGGGAAGTGTAGCCCGGTCGATTAAGCAGGCATAATCATCGTTGAGCAAAAGTTCGGCAAGGATCTGCTCGGGCAAATGTGGAAACACACCGAGTCCAAGATCGATGTCTCCATCCATAATTCCGGCGATCATTCCCTCGCGGCTCAGTTGGGTGACAGCAAGATCGACACTCGGGGCGGAGCGCTGCAGTGCGCGCAAAAGGTTTGGCAAGACGATCTCCGCGCCATAGTCGGACATTGCCAGCCTGAACGTGTGTTTTGTGCGACCTGGCTCAAAGCTATCCGGGCCAAGTACGGTCCGGATTTGGGCCAGCGCCTCCGCCAGCGGCTTCGATAATTCCATGGCCCGTATGGTCGGCGCCAGTCCGCCACCTTGCCGGGTAAACAGTGGATCATCGAGCAAAGAGCGCAATCGTGCGAGCGCGTGGCTGACGGCCGGCTGGCTCATATTCAGGCGCAGCGCCGTGCGTGACACATGCCGTTCAACCAGTAGCGCATCGAGAACGACAAGTAGATTGAGGTCAATTCCGCGAAGATTATTCATATCGTGCATAATATGCGGAAAAGTTTGAATTTCAAATAAGAGAACCAGATGGATAGACGGGAGACCTTGCTCTCTGCGAAAGGTCTCCCGATGCAATCTGTCATTTTCCTTGCTGCGCTAATGGTCGGGGTGCTGGTGCCCTTGCAGGCCGGCGCCAATGTGGCCCTCGGTCGAGCCCTGGGGCATCCTCTCTGGGCCACGATGATATCGCTGGCGGTGAGCGTCATTTGTGTTGTGCCGATGATGTTGGCGTTTCGGGTTTCAGGCCCGTCGATCGCCGGTCTGGCGGGCCAGCCCAAATGGATATGGATCGGCGGTGTCGCAGGGGTGATCTACATAACAGCAGCACTTCTTTTGGTGCCGAAACTGGGGGCCGCCAGTTTCATGACCGCCGTCATCGCGGGCCAAATCCTGGCTTCGCTGGCCATCGACCATTTTGGCCTGGTGGGGTTTGAGGCCAAGCCGCTAACCCTACCTCGTCTCATTGGCGCCGCTGTCGTCGTCGCGGGCGTCCTTGTCATGCAGGGGCCAAGCCTTTGGCGCCTGACCCAGTCCGGCACGTAGATTTCAAAGACGGAGAAGCAGCATAAAGGACCACAGCCAACCGAGAGAACCCCAGTATACGCTTGGCGAAAACGCGGTTCCCTCCCAGATGGGTATCGCCCGGCCAACGGACAAGCTCAGCAATGTGATTGCTTTATTATGGCCCGCCAGTCGGCTCGCCACGAGATTTATGCTTGCGCCCGACATAGGTGGGCCTGCCGTCGCTTGTTGCGTTACCCTATTCAGGCACGTTGAACGAGCGGCGGAAATAGGCGCGCACCGCATCCATGGCCGGGCTAAACTCTGCATTGCGCTTCCAGGCAAGGCCGACATCCATCGACGGGATCGGATCGGTCAGCGTGATCGTCTCGATCCGCCGGCCTTCCAGCGACCAAGGGCGATGCACCATGTCCGACAGGATTGCCACGCCCTGGCCGTTTGCCACCAGCGAGCGCACGGCTTCGACCGATGACGTGCGCAAGGATATCTTCGGCAGGTAGGGGGTCTGGCTCCAGTATTTCATCGAGCTGTGCGAGGCCTCGTCCACTGTCAGCATGATGTAGTCTTCTTCGGCCACCTCCTTCAGGCCGATCTGGCTTTCGCTCAGCAATCGGTGGCGTGCCGGCACCCAGAGGCGGCGCTGCGAACTCAGGAGTTTTTCGGCGACCAGCTCCGGATTGAGGATGTTGGAGGTCAGCATCACGGCGATGTCGTAGCGATTGGCCAACAGCCCTTCCTCGACCGATTCCCGGTTCATCTCGAAGAGCTGGATCGACAGGCCGGGAAACTGGCGTTTCATCCGCTCGATATGGAAGGGCAGGAAATAGCCGATGACGGTATAGGTCGCCGCGATGCTGAGCGTGCCGGTGACCTCTTCCGAAACGAGGCTGAGCTGTGTCGCCTCCTCGACCTTCTGCAGGATCTCATAGGCTTGAGACAGAAACCGCCGACCGGCGCCGGTCAGATCCATGCCATGCGGCGTGCGCTCAAAAAGAGCAGCGCCAATCGTCTCTTCCAGATCCTTGATCGCGGTTGTCACCGCCGATTGCGAGATTGCCAGGTTGACGGCGGCCTGGGACACCTGGCCCGCTTCTGCCGTTGCGACGAAGTAGCGAATTTGGCGAAGGCTGAGCGACATCACAATTCCATTCTGTTTCGCGGATATCCTGCATTGGAAAATCAGATGAATATTCCAAAAAATTGAAATTATTTTTCCGCGCAACCAGGGCGCACTCTCGCCAAATCCCTCATTTCAAGGGCCATTCGGCTTTGGGGCTCGATCGTAGCGCCATCTGAATTTTCGATATGATGCTTCTGAAAATAGAATTTTTCAAATGAATTAATTCTTCCTACCATTTTATGACCAAAACAAAAGCACCAACAGCTTGTGTGCAAAAATCAGGCAAGGCAGGGACGAAACGTGGCACTCGAAGTCGTGGACATCAATTGCGATATGGGCGAAGCCTTTGGTCGCTGGCGCGTCGGGGATACGGACGATGATGTGCTGATGGGGCTGATCAGCTCCGCCAATATCGCGACGGGCTTTCACGCCGGCGACCCCAATCTGATGGACCATACGGTGCGCACTGCCGTGCAGCATGGCGTCGGGATCGGGGCCCATCCCGGCTATGACGATCTGCAGGGTTTCGGTCGTCGCAAGATCAATGGCACGGCCCGCGAACTGGTCAACGACATGGTCTATCAGGTCGGGGCCTTGCGCGAATTTGCCCGCCGCCATGGCGCGAGCCTTCAGCATGTGAAGCCGCATGGTGCGCTCTACATGGAGATGGCGGTCAATCCCGAACTGGCGCAGATCTTCGTCCAGTATATGCGCACCGTTTCACCCAATGCCTATGTGCTGTGCATGGCAGGGTCTGCCACAGAAAGGGCAGCGATCGAGGCCGGCCAACCCGTCGTGCGCGAATTCTATGCCGACCGGGATTATGACGAGAGCGGATCGATTGTCTTTACCCGCGATGTCGGACGCCCGGATGCTGCAGCGATTGCCCGCAAGGTGGTGCGCGCCTGCACACATGGCACCGTCACGACGGTGACCGGCAAGGACATCGACATCCCCTTTGAAAGCATCTGCTTCCATTCCGACACGCTTGGCGCACTCGATATCGTCCGCCAGATGCGCGAGGCGCTGGTCGCGGAAGGCATTCGCATCGCGCCCCTGTCCGAAATCATCAAGTAACCGGAGACAAAGATGAGCAAGCTCGAGATCAGATCGCCACTTCCCGGCACCTTCTACCGCAAGCCGGCTCCGGATGCCGCTGAGTTCAAGGCCGATGGCGAGACTGTCGCCGTTGGCGACGTGATCGGCCTCATCGAGGTGATGAAGACGTTTCACGAGATCCGCGCCGATGTCGCCGGTGCAGCCGTCGTCTTCATCGCCGAAGACAATGAACCGATCATGGCGGGCCAGGTGATTGCCGAGGTCGAGGCATGACCATCCGCTCGATCCTTGTCGCCAACAGGGGTGAAATCGCGGTCAGGATCATCCGGGCCGCAAAGGCCCTCGGTATCCGCACCGTGCAGGTCTATTCCGCCGCCGACCGGGACATGCTGGCCGTGAAGATGGCTGATGCCTCGGTCGAGATCGGGCCGCCGTCTGCCGCCAAGTCCTATCTCAATATCGCAGCCGTGATGAAGGCGGCGGTCGAGACAGGCGTCGACGCGGTTCATCCGGGCTATGGCTTCCTCTCGGAAAACGCAGCTTTCGCGCAAGCGGTGGTGGATGCCGGCCTCATTTTCATCGGGCCGAGTGCGGACGCCATCCGGCTGCTCGGCGACAAGGTCGAGGCCCGCAAGGTTGCCAAGGCTGCCGGTGTGCCGACCGTTCCCGGATCGGATGGTCGCGTCGACGATCTTGACGCCGCCCGCGCTGTTGTTGCCGGGATTGGGTTTCCGGTGATGATCAAGGCGGCTGCCGGTGGTGGTGGTCGCGGCATCCGCATTGCCGAGACCATGGAGGATTTCGAACGCCATTTCCCGCAGGCTTCCGCCGAAGCGCTCGCCGCCTTCGGTGACGGCGGACTTTATGTCGAAAAGGTCATCACGCGCGCCCGGCATGTCGAGGTCCAGGTGCTCGGCGACGGCATTGATGCGGTCCACTGCTTCGAGCGCGAGTGCTCGCTGCAGCGTCGCCGGCAGAAGGTCTGGGAAGAGGCACCCGCCTTCCGCCTGCCGGATGCCGTGCGCGCCAAACTCTGCGCCAGTGCGGTCGCTCTTGCCCGCGAGGTCAGATATCGCGGCGCCGGCACGGTCGAGTATCTCTATGACGAGGCGAGCGGCGAATTCTATTTCATCGAGGTCAATACCCGTATCCAGGTCGAGCATCCGGTGACGGAAATGGTGACGGGCATCGATCTCGTACAGGAAATGATCCGCATTGCAGGTGGCGCTCGGCTTTCGGTCCGCCAGGACGAGATCAAGGTCCAGGGACACGCCATCGAATGCCGCATCAATGCCGAGGACCCGGCGCGTGGTTTCCTGCCGGCACCCGGCACGATTGAGTCCCTCTCGGTTCCGGAAGGCGAGGGCATCCGCTTCGACACCATGCTCTATGCCGGCTATCAGGTGCCGCCCTTCTATGACTCGCTGCTCGGCAAGCTGATTGTCTGGGGCGAGACGCGCGAAAGCTGCATCGCCCGCCTGAGCGAGGCGCTTCAGACCTTGGAGATCAAGGGGCTCGCCACGACCATCCCGTTGCACCAGGCGCTGGCCGCAGACCCCGCCGTCGCCTCTGGCGATGTCCACACCCGGTTCCTCGAACCCTGGCTGGACACCGCGTTCCAGACCGCTGTTCCACCAAAGGAGGTTGCGTGATGCCCATGCGATATACATTCGGCGGCGACGAACATCTGTTCGTCGAATGCTCTGATGAAATGTCCCTCGATGCCTTCTTCAATTCGATGTCGATGACCAGCGGCATTCGGCAGGCCGGCATCAAGGGCATTACCGAAATCTGCCCGGCCAATGCCTCCTTCCAGATCAAGTTTGACCCCGACGTCATTCATCCCAACGACATTCTGAAGGAAGTGCAGGCGATCGAGCTTGCGGCGGCGAAGGCCGAGCCTGTGATCTCCACCCGCATCGTCGAAATCCCTGTCTTCTACAACGATCCCTGGACCCATGAGACGCTCATGCGTTTCCGCGAACGCCATCAGGATCCCACGGGCACCGATCTCGACTATGCAGCGAGGATCAACAATTACGCCTCGGTCGACGACTTCATCAAGGCCCATGCCGGTTCGCCCTGGTTCGTCTCGATGGTCGGCTTCGTTTCCGGCCTGCCTTTCATGTATCAGATGGTCGAGCGCCAGCGGCAGATCGAGGTGCCGAAATATCTGCGCCCACGCACCGATACGCCGCGCCTGACCATCGGCCATGGCGGCTGCTTCGGCTGCATCTACTCGGTGCGTGGCGCTGGCGGCTACCAGATGTTCGGCATCACGCCGATGCCGATCTACGACCCGACCCAGACGACGTCCTATCTGAAGGACTTCATGGTCTTCTTCCGCCCCGGCGACATCGTCAAGTTCAAGCCTGTGGATCGCGACGGCTACGATCAGGCGGTGGAAGACGTCGACAAGGGACGCTTCTCGCCGCCGATCCGTGAGGTGAAGTTCGACCTCAACGAATTCAGCAAGGACATCGACGGCTACAACGCAAAGCTGGAGGACATTCTCCATGGCCATTAAGGTTCTTCATCCGGGTCTTGCCACCTCCATCCAGGATCTCGGTCGCCCGGGTTATTTCCACCTCGGCATCCCGCTTGGCGGTGCCATGGATCGGCTGGCGCTGAAGGCTGCCAATCTGCTTGTCGGCAATGACGAGGGGGCTGCCGGCCTCGAAGCCGTCTTCATCGGCCCAAAGCTTGAGTTTCAAACAGATGCCATGGTCGCCGTCACCGGCGCCGAAATGCCGATCAAGGTTGATGGCGAAGAAAAGCCGGGCTGGGCGGCCTTCAGGGTCAAGGCCGGCCAGGTGCTGACATTCGATTATCTGAAGACCGGTGCCCGCATCTACATCGCCATATCAGGCGGTATCGATGTGCCGCTGGCGCTCGGCTCGCGTTCGACCTATGCCATTGGCGCACTCGGCGGCCTGAACGGTCGGCCGCTTACTGCCGGCGACAATCTGCCCGTGGGGCAAGCGCGGAACGCCGTTGAAGGAAAGTCCATTCCAGAAGTCCTGCGCCGCAGGCCGGGAATGCCGGCCGAACTGCGCGTCCTGCCGGGTCTCTACTGGCATCGCATCACCGAGGAAGCGGGCCGCAATTTCTTCGAGGACACCTGGAAAGTGGCGCCTGAAGCCGATCGCATGGGCTACCGCTTCCGGGGCGGTCGCAAGCTCGATTTCGTCGATCGCACGCCGCCCTTCGGCGCAGGTTCCGATCCCTCGAACATCGTCGACAGCTGCTATCCCTATGGCTCGATCCAGGTCCCGGGTGGAACCGAACCCATCATTCTGCACCGCGATGCCGTCTCCGGCGGCGGCTATTTCATGCTCGGCACGGTGATTTCCGCCGACATGGATCTGATTGGCCAATTGCAGCCGCATACACCCACCCGCTTCGTCAAGGTCGACATGGAAACCGCCCTGACGGCGCGCAAGGACCGCACCGCGCTGATCGACCAGATCCGCGCACTCTTCTGATCATCAATAACCAATAAGGGGAACGATCATGACGCATAAAATTGCATTGACACTGGCAAGCTCGCTGCTTGCGCTGTCCATCGCCAGCCCGACGCTTGCCGATAGCTGGTATCCCTATCCCGCCCAGGCCATGGAGCCGCCCTTTGCCGCTGATGCCAAGCCCGTCGATGTCGAATACACGCCGCTGGAAAAGGCCGAAAAGCCCTGGAACATCTGCGTTTCCTTCCCGCATATGAAGGATGCCTACTGGCTCGGCGTTGACTACGGTGTCGTCGAGCAGGCCAAGGACCTCGGCGTCAAGATGAACCTCGTCGAGGCCGGCGGCTATACCGAACTCAACAAGCAGATCAGCCAGATCGAAGACTGCGTCGCCGGTGGTGCGCAGGCCGTGGTCATTGGCGCCATCTCGTTTGACGGACTGAACAACCTCGTCGGCGAGATCAAGAAGAAGAACATCCCGGTCATCGACGTGATCAACGGCATGTCCTCGCCGGATCTCACGGCAAAGTCGCTCGTTTCCTTCTACACCATGGGCTACGAGACCGGTGCCTATCTCGCCAAGAAGCACCCGGCGGGTTCGGAAGAAGTGAAGGTCGGCTGGTTCCCGGGTCCGGCCGGTGCCGGCTGGGTCGAGGCTGCCAATACTGGCTTCCTCGAAGCCATCAAGGGCTCCGCCGTCAAGGCGCTGGAGCCGAAATATGGTGATACCGGCAAGGAAGTGCAGCTGAAGCTGGTCGAAGACATGCTGCAGGCCGAGCCGGATGTCCGCTATGTTGCCGGCACTGCGGTGACTGCAGAAGCAGCCCAGGGCCTCATCCGCGAACGTGGCCTGCAGGGCAAGGTCGATCTGCTCGCCTTCTACATGACGCCCGGCGTCTATGAAGGCATCAAGCGCGGCTTCATCCTCGCAGCGCCTGCCGATTCCATGGTCGTCCAGGGCCGCATCGCCATCGACCAGGCGGTTCGTGCGCTCGAAGGCAAGGAACTGGTCAAGCATGTCGGTCCGAAGATCTTCGTTGTCGATCCCGACAATATCGCAACCGTGCCGCAGACCAACATCCTGCCGCCGGATGGCTTTGCACCGGTCTTTTCGGTCAACTGATACCTCCCCCGAGGCTACCCCCGGCGCGCGAATGCGCCGTGGGCATTTCTTTGAGTGTTCAGGAACCAGTGCGGATGACCGTGACCGAAACTCTTGTGCAAATGTCGGGCATCGCCAAGGTCTATCCGGGCGTGCGTGCGCTTGACGGTGTCGACTTCGATCTGAAATCCGGCGAGGTGCATGTCCTGTTCGGGGAAAACGGCGCCGGCAAGTCGACGCTCATCTCGATCCTCGCCGGGGTCACACCCCAAAGCGAAGGCCGGCTGGTCATCGATGGCAAGGAACGGCATTTCCAGTCGGTGACAGATGCGCGCCGGGCCGGCATCGGCGCCGTGTTCCAGGAGTTTTCGCTGGTCCCGACCATGAGCGTCGCCGAGAACATCTTTCTCGGCCAGGAGCCCCGCCGCTTTGGCCTCGTCGACCGCCGCCGGATGAACCGCGAAGCGAGGACGCTCTTTGTCCGGCTGGGCTTTGACATCGACATCCGCCGGTCGGTCATCTCCCTGTCGCGCGCCGAGCAGCAGATGGTCGAGATCGCCAAGGCATTTCACCAGGACGCGCGGATCCTGATCCTCGACGAACCGACCGCCTCCCTGACGGAGCGCGAGACGGAAAAACTCTTCGAATTCATCGGCAACGCGAAGGCGGCAGGCGTTGGCATTGTCTACATTTCGCACCGGATCCAGGAATTCAAGGCGATCGCCGACCGCATCACCGTGCTTCGGGATGGACGGCTGATCGGCACAATCGCGGGGCATGAGCTAACGGAAACCCGGCTGGTCGAGATGATGACCGGGCGCCGCATGGAGGAGATCTATCCGCAGATCATCCGCAATCCTGACCCGCAGCCGATCATGACGGTGAGGGGCCTCAGAGCCTGGGGCGTCGCGGGTGTCGATATCGATATCCGCCGTGGCGAAGTTCTGGGCGTTGCCGGGCTCGTCGGATCGGGCAAATCGCGCAGCTTCCGCGCCCTGATGGGCCTCCTGCCGGTCGAGGCCGGTTCCGTCACCCTGAACGGAGTGAATTGCACAGGCGTCCCCACTCGCCACATGATGCAGCATGGCGTCTTCTTTCTTCCCTCCGACCGCAAGGAGGAGGGACTGGTCCTCGGCGCCAGTGCCCGCGCCAATATCGCGCTCTCGGTCATCGACCACAAGGACAGCCGGTCCGGGCTTGGGTTCCTGTCGACACGCGCCATGAACAGGAAGACCAGCGAAATCGGCTCAAGGGTTGACCTGACCGAGGCCTTTCTCGAGCGCGGAACCGCAAAACTGTCCGGCGGCAATCAGCAGAAGATCCTGTTCGGCAAGAGCTTCGGCCAGGATTTCGACATCTATATCTTCGACGAACCGACGGTTGGGGTCGATGTCGGCACGCGCGCGGCGCTCTACCGCATCATCAAATCCATCGCCGAGGCCGGCAAGGCCGTAGTCGTCATTTCCTCCGATCTGCCGGAGGTCATGCATCTCGCCCATCGCCTGATTGTCTTCAGCCATGGCCGCATCGCCGCTGAATTCGAAGGCGAGGGTATACAGGAACAGGCGGTCCTTGCGGCCTTCTTTGATCAGGAAAGACAACGGGCATGACCAGCGTAGACACTTCACCCGCAGCACAGGCCTCTCAGGGCAGGGCATTCGGCGCCGTCATCAAGACGGTCTTCATCAAGCTCGGCGTGCTGCCGTTTTTCCTGCTGGCCGCGCTCGTTGTTTTCAGCCTGACCTCCAAACAGTTTCTCACGCTCGACAACATCACCAATGTTGCGCGCCAGTCGGTCTATCTGGTGCTGGTCTCGCTCGGACAGATGCTGGTTCTAGTCACCGGTGGCTTTGATCTCGCCGTTGGCACAGCGATTGCGCTCACGTCAGTGGTATCCGCCCTTGCCATGGTCTATTTCGCAGCGCAGTTCCCCGACATGGTCTGGCTGGTCATCCTGCTCGGCATGTCGGCGGGATTTCTCGCCGCACTCGCGCTCGGCGCCCTCAACGGTCTCGGCATTGCCCAGTTCGGCGTCTCGCCCTTCATCATGACGCTGGGCGTGCAATCGGTCGGGGCGGGCTTTGCGCTCTTCCTGACCGGCGGGGTGCCGATCGGAAATCTGCCTTATGAATTCGGCAATGTCTTTGGCTTCGGTCGCCTGTTCGGTGTACCGGTTCCGGTGCTGATCGCGATTGTGGCCATTGCCGCCATGTGGATCCTGATGAACCGGACCCGTACCGGTGCCCGCATCTATGCCGTCGGCGGCAACATCAAGGCCGCCAATCTGTCGGGCATTGACACCAAGAAGACCCTGTTCATCGCCTATCTCATCTGTGCCTTCCTGGCCTCGGTTGCCGGCATCCTGCTCACGGCACGTGTCGAGAGCGGCGAAACCAATCTCGGCGGCTCGATTGCGCTCGAATCGATCGCCGCCTGCGTCATCGCCGGCGTGTCGCTGCGCGGCGGGATCGGTCGTGTCGAAAGCGTCGTGCTTGGCGCCTTCTTCATCGTGCTGGTGCAAAACGGCATGAACCTGATGCAGATCGGCTCTTATATGCAGATGGTCCTGCTCGGCTCACTTCTCATTCTGGCCGTGGTCATCGACCAGTTCCGCTATCGCATGCTGGTGGGCGGGCGATGACGAGTTGCCGCTGTTCGGGCGGAATCATCAACCGAAGGCGCGGTAGCGGTCAGTAGACGTGTAGCAGCGCCTGAGGCTACTCCGCGTTCACGGTGCGGCGCCGACCAGGTGGGCGGCGCTGTCTCGGGTGGCGGGCGTGCCTCATTGTCGGCTTGGCACCTGGGGGGGCCGTAAAGGCTTGGAAGGCTTCCTAACCCGGCGCGAGTCGGTTAACCCTTGCCCATGATATCGGGGCCGTTCAGAACAACCAGACACGATCCTCTCCTGGTTTTGCTGAAAAGCAGGGGAGGATCGTGCGCGTCCTGGTTCCGCTGGCGGTGATGTACAACGGCGCGCTTGCCATCATCAACGCGCATGTCATGCCCCTCGGCTTTGCTCATGTCGCGCTCGTCGAAATCACGCTGGTCGGCTTTTTTGCTTTGGCGACGGTCTATAGCTCGACCGCAAATGGCATGCTGTTCGCGGCCTCTTTCCCCAACGTGCGGATCGTCGCAGGCCTTCTGCCAACTCGGCATTGATAACCAATTGGCGGAGCCTTGATGTCGTCATTCGAATCTCGTGTCTCTTCATCCGCTCGATGTTGCTGGTCGAGATTTTTGTCACCTATGGCTGTGGGATCCTGTTAAATCCGGCGCTCTGTTGGACTAACACGCGCAGTGTCGAGCAGAGTGGTTAAGACCGCTACCTCTGATATGCAGCAAAGATCTGGTATAGTTCTCGCGGAGAGATTCGTTCGCATTGGGTGCCGTGATAGACAAGTACAGCACAGAGACACGCAACAGCTATGTGATCATCGTCGCGGCTTCGTCTGTGCTTTACAACTGCGTGCTCGCAATCATCAACGCACATGTGGTGCCGCTGGGTTTCTCTCATGTGGCTCTGGCGGAAATTCTGGTCTTGTTCGCGGGCCTCGTCTTCATTCTGCGGAAGGGCCTTGGTGAGGAGGATGCTGGCGCTCTCTTCTTCACGGCCTTCACGCTGGTGATGGCGATCTACATGTCGGCAATCAACCTCATGGTCTTCGTCGATTATCTCCGGAACATACTGATCATTTTTTGCTTTGCGACCCTGGGGTCATGGGCGAACCGGAGAACGGTCAAAGCTGCGTTCATGTTTTCGCTGGCGGCGGTCATGCTTGTGCTCATGTGCGAGATATTTGCGCTGGCGCTTTATGCTGACATCTTCGAGCCCGGATATTACTTTGAAACGACACGTGGGCTAAAGCCGCCGGAGTGGGATACCACTGGCCTATTCGGCAATGCGCTCGGCTTTGAGGGACGGCTCAGCTTCGGCTTGATTGGGCACCGGGCTTCGTCCCTTTTCCTGGAACAGGTATCGCTTTCCAACTTCGCTGGCATCGTCATGATGTATATGTTGTATTTCTGGGATGAAATGAAACGCGGAATGAGAATCGTGCTCATCGCCTGCGTGGCGCTCATTCTGCTGACAACAGCGTCGCGCACCATGCTGACCTTCTCGGCCATTTGTGTCGTGGGCTACTTCCTATTTCCGTTGGTGCCGAAGCTTGTCAATCTGTTGACCATGCCCCTAATCCTACTTGCCGGCACTATGATGTATGTGTTGCAGCCAGACGCGAAAGGCGACAATCTTAGCGGACGCATTGTTCTCACCATGCGTCACATATCCGAGATGGATCTCTATGGGTTTCTTGGCTTTTACGCCGACAAGGCTGCCTTCTTCGCCGATAGCGGCTACGTTTACATCGTATATGCTGGTACGGTTTTCGGGATGCTAGCCTTCTGGCTGTTTGTATCGCTTTATCCGGCGGGCGATACTCCCGCACAGCGACGGTTGGCACAGGCGTTGCCGATCTTCATGTTCTTCAACCTGATGATCGGCGCAACGCCTGTATTTACAGCTAAGATTGCCGGGCTGTTGTGGCTCCTCGTCGGTCACGCTCGCCACCAAACGGCACCGCGAGCAGTTTCCCTGTCGCAGTCTGCGAATACTGCGCTTCCGCGACAAAGCTTCCAACGTCTCGACTACCCTTGACCTCTCTGGCCTCTGTCGTCGTGCGATACAATTTTGGGGGATGCGTTGCCGTCGGCGGGTGGTTGGACTTAGTCGTCCTAGGATCTCAGCGGCCTGCTAAGTGACCATGCCTGCTTTGTTTGATGGCGAAACCGAGCGTCGAGCATTTCGCAATGTTCGTCCGGGGCTACGTCTCATTGCAGGCTGCAGATCATGAGAACTCGACGTTCTCCAAGACTTGTCACTTTATCCGTTCCGCTTTTCCATTGTATGACGGTGTCGCCAGCTGGTTGACTGTCGTGTTGCCATGTAGGTTGTTGGACATGTTTCAGTTGCACACACGTGATGGTGGGGAGGCTTGAGTGAGCGCCGGTCACTGGGCCGGGTCTTCCCGCTGGTCCTGCTCTGGGGCTGTTGCAACTTCGTATGCTGAGTTACACACATCAAATCAACGCGTTTCAGGCAGCTCGTGAGGCAGAATCTGGGATGAACGCCTCCGTGATGATGATGGCAGGACTTAGACGCATGCTTCTCTGCAGCAGTCTAGCGTCACTGATCGCCGCTCCCGGGCAGGCTGGTCCTGCCGACCTCTGTTTTCGAGGGCTAAATATTTCGGGTGCCGAGTATGGCGAGATCGACGGTGTCGAAGGGGTGAACTTCATCTACCCTTCCGCTGCAACGGTTTCCTACTTTGCCGGCAAGGGCTTCGACACCGTGCGTTTGCCGTTCAAGTGGGAACGCCTTCAGCCGTTCCTCGGCGAAGCCTTCCAGCGCGACGAGCTGGAGCGTCTGAAGGCGAGTGTCGCAAGTCTGAGGGCTAAGGGCTTCACCGTTATTCTTGATCCGCACAACTACGCCTATTACTCGGGCCACAAGATCGGTTCACCGGAAGTCTCCGCCCGACAGTTCGTGCAATTCTGGATCCGGCTGGCCGCCGAGTTCGCGAACGAGGATGGCATCGCGTTCGGGCTGATGAACGAGCCGCATGACGTTGCCCCCTCCGTGTGGCTTGATGCAGCGAACCAGGCGATTGCCGGCATTCGTGCGGTGGGCGCACGCAATCTCGTTCTCGTACCCGGGACCCACTGGAGCGGTGTCGTCACCTGGGGCGAGGATTTCGGTCGCGGTTCGAACGCCAGCGTGATGCTCGGTGTCATCGATCCGATCGACAACTTTGCCTTCGAAGTGCACCAGTACATGGACAAGGACCTGTCTGGCACGAACGAGGCTTGCGTGAATGCGGACCTCGCCGTTGATGGTATGGTCAAGCTGTCCGAATGGCTGCGAAGCCATGGTAAGCAGGCCTTTCTCGGTGAGTTTGGTGGATCCAAGGATCCGCAATGTCTCGAAGGTTTGAAACGCATGACAGACCAGATGGCCAAGGATTCCGATGTCTGGCTTGGCTGGACCTATTGGGCCGGCGGCGACTGGTGGTCTGAAGAGGAAGGCAACAATATCCAGCCGACGGCGCAGGGCGACCGCGCACAGCTCTCCGTTCTACTTCCCGCGCTTGAGCCGGCTTCCCCAGATCCCGGTTCCTGCGTGCGTATTCCGCCTGCGGGCTAAGACTTAATTAACCGTAAATACTCATAGTTCGGCAAGAAACGGGCGTCTCGCGGACCTCCGCGGGACCTCTGCATGCATGGGCAAGACAATCGTGAAGGATTCAATCCAAGGGATGGCCGAATTCATTTCCCGACACCGTGACACGGTCGCGCCGTCCATGTCCCAGGTCGGTGGGGCATCTGTCAGCTTGCGTCGCTATCTCGACACGACCCTCGAAGAGGAGGGCAGCCCAGATCGCCGCGCTCGCCGCCCGCTGACCATGGACGACATCGAGCGGCGCACCCGGGAGCGGTTCGGATGGCACGATGCGGACGAGACTGAAGCCGGTGAGAATGAGCCCCGCCTATCTGCTCGCGATACCTTGCCCGTCGATCGCCCGACCGTGTCAGAGCGTGTGGATGCCAGTTCCGGTGAGCCGCCTGTCATCGACCTGAAATTCGTCGCGCTTGCCGCGTGGAAACATCGCAAGGCCGTGCTTGCGGCCGCGCTTGTCTGCGCCCTTCTCGGCGGTGTGATGACGACACTTCTGGCCAAGCGCTACAGCGCGACCGCGACACTCTATTTCGATCCGCAGAAGCTCGCGATCGAGCTCGTGGAAAGCGACAGGCCCACGTCGCCGGAAGTGCTCAATGCCACGATCGACAGCCAGACCCAGATCATCACCTCGCGCACCGTTCTGGAGACGGTTGCCACCAATCTGAAGCTCACGGCGGATCCCGAATTCCTCGGCCGGCCTTCCGACAATGCCGCAATCGATATGAACAGGGTCATTTCCGGTTTGCAGAAACAGGTCGTGGTGTCGCGTCAGGAAGGCACCTTCATCTTCCAGGTCAAGGTGACGACTGCAGAGGCGGATAAGTCGGCGGCGATCGCGAACGCCCTCGTTGCTGCCTATCTCAAGGATAGCCGCGTCAACGCCGAAGATAGCTTCGGCAGCGTCAATACGAGCCTGGTCAACCAGCTGACCGAGCTTCGCAAGGCTGTCATCGCCGCCGAGGCCGAGGTTCGCGACTTCACGTCGAAAAACGACCTCTTTGCCGTGGGGGGCGACCAGATTGCGGACAAGCGTCTGCAGTCCCTTGATGACCTTCTCGTCGCGGCGCAGCAGAAGATCATCGAGGCCAAGGCGCAACTCGACACCGTGTCACGGCTCGACATCAACGATGTGCTCGTGGGTGACGCGGCAGCCTCCCGGACGCTTGGAGATCTGCGGAACCAGTATGCGAGCCTCTCTGCCAATGTGAGCAGCCTGACGGAGCGTCTCGGCCCGCGGCATCCTCAGTTGCAGTCGGCCAAGGCCTCGTTGACGGATATCGAGCGTCAGATCCGTCTGGAACTGGAGCGCATGGTGGTTGCAGCCCGCAGCGCCTACGAATCGGCCCAGAAGGAAGAAGCCGACCTGCTCAAGGAACTCAATGTTCAGAAGGCATCGCAGGCCACCAGCTCGACAGCGCTCATCGAACTCAGCGAGCTCGAGCGCAAGGCCAAGGCCGCGCGCGACGTCTACGAGGCAGTGCTCAAGCGCAGCGAGGAAACAGCGGCCGAAATGAGCCTCTATTCCAGTAATGTCCGCATCGTCGCCGAGGCCTTCCCGCCCCAGGTGCCCGATGGCCCTGGCCGAAAGGTGCTGCTCGTGGCCGGCACCTTCGGTGGTGGGCTCTTTGGCCTTGGCCTGGGGATTTTTGCGGCGGCGGCTTTCGCCCTCTACCGGCAGGTCAAAACGCGGTCGCAATCCTTCGGCGCTTAGCGAGACCTATCTTTCGCTCGCGGCCTCACTGATGGCGCCGCTTCGGTCCGCAAATCGTTCCCGGCGCTGTCGATCCGTCCTTCTGAGCGTTACTCGATGACTATGGCCCTGAAATCGTTCACGTTCGTGCCGGTTGGCCCGGTTATGAACAGGTCGCCGATCGCTTCGAAGCCGCTATAGCTGTCGTTTTCCATGAGGAGTCTGCGCCCGTCGAAGCCTTTTGCCGTGAGACGCCGGATCGTCTCGCCGTCGACGAAGGCACCGGCATGGTCTCCAACACCATCGATGCCGTCCGTATCGGCAGCAAGAGCCGTGACCGGCAAGCCGGCACTCGCCGTTGCAAAAGCCAATGCGAACTCGCTGTTGCGTCCGCCGCGTCCGCCCTTGCCGCGCAGTGTCACAGTGGTTTCTCCGCCGGACAACAGAACAGCTGGTGTTTGGAACGGGCGTCCACGACTGACGATTTCGCGTGCTATAGCTGCATGGACGAAACCGACGTCCCGGCTTTCTCCTTCGACCGAATCCGACAGGATATGGGCTTCAAAACCGTGATCGCGCGCCACTTTCGCGGCAGCTTCAAGGGAGACGCTGGCGGACGCGATGACCCGATGTGTATTGCGGGCGAAGGCGGGATCCTCCGGGACTGGTGCGTCGGCGGCTGGTGATGCCAAATGCGCGAGCATCTTTGGCGTGAGTGGAAGCCGATAGTTGTCCACGATCGCCAGTGCGTCATAGCGTGTCGTGGGATCCGGAACGGTTGGGCCCGATGCGACAAAGGCTGGATTGTCGCCGGGAATATCCGATACGATCAAGCTTGCCACCCTTGCTCGCGTCGCAAGCGCGAGGCGGCCTCCCTTGATGGTAGAGAAATGCTTGCGCAGCACGTTCATGGCGGAGATCGGCGCGCCGGACGCAAGGAGTATCTGGTTCAAGGCGATTTCATCATCGAGGGCAAAGCCCGCAGGAGGGGCGGGCAGGAGCGCCGAGCCCCCGCCGGAAATCAAGGCAATGACGAGGTCGTCCGGACTGAGAACTGAAACGAGCTCAAGCAGGCGTTGAGAAGCCGCAAGTCCAGCTGCATCGGGAACCGGATGTGAAGCCTCGACCACTTCGATGGAGCGGGTTTGACATGCATACCCGTAGCGGGTGACGACGAGCCCCTCGAGTGGCCCCTGCCAGACCGTTTCGAGCGCTGCCGCCATTTGGGCTGCGCCCTTGCCGGCACCGACCACGACGGTGCGTCCGCCTGCCGGCTGCTTTGGCAGATGGGCTCGAATCCCGACGAGGGGATCCGCCGCGTCCACCGCAGCGCTAAACAGTTTCTCCAGCAGTTCGCGATGCTTCATCGTGCCATCGTCCTGGTCTCATCATGAGGGTTAAAGATGCCAAGGCCTATCCTAGCCGCAGGCTGCTCCCCCCATCCTTTATAGAGGAGCCTTGTCCGCTGAGGAATGACACATGCAACTGCTGGAGGCTATTTGCTGGGCAAGTCCCAGCGCGGTCAGCGGCGTCAGCTCCGCAGGTTTCAGCACCATTGTCGAGCCGGCCGCCAGTGCGGGAGCAGACTTCCACGAAGCCATGAGAAGAGGAAAGTTCCACGTGGTGAGCGCACCTGCCACTCCTACGGGTTCCGGCTGCGCGCTTGACTCCTGATGCCTGAATAGTTACGACTGATGAAATTCATTTTTCGTCAGTCGTAACAATCATGATCCAGAACGCTCTATCATCAGTCGACACTGCGGACACCGCCACGCGCATTCTTGAGGCTGCGGAGGCGCAGTTTCGCCATTACGGCTACAGCAAGACAACGGTTGCCGATGTCGCGAAGGCACTCGGCATGTCGCCGGCAAACATCTATCGCTTCTTCGCCTCGAAGGCGGAGCTGTTGGAAGGGGTTTGTGCGCGCCTTCTCGGACAAAGTCAGAAACTCGCCGAGGACTGTGCCGCCTTGCCTCTGAGTGCCGAGGAGCGACTACGGCAATACACAATGGCCCAGTTTCAGTTCACCGTGACAACCATGATGGACGAACGTAGGGTTCACGAGATGGCCGTGGCTGCGATCGAGCAGAGTTGGGGCGTCATCGACCGGCATATCGACGAAATCCAAGCGATCCTTGCCCGAATCATTGCCGAGGGCATGGAGGCCGGTGAGTTCACAAAAGGTGACCCAGCGCATGCCGCCCGCTGTTTCGGTGCTGCGACTTCACCGCTGCATCACCCGCAGATGGTCGCGCAATGCATCGGCAAGGACAACCGGGCGCAGCCCGAAGATCTGACTGAATTCGCCATCCGAGCCCTCAAAGCCTGACACGCCCCGCCGGGGAGGAAGCTATTATGTCCGCCACTGTCCGTCTTTCGAAGATCGCACTGCCGCTGCTGTTCGTCCTTGGCCTTTCAGCCTGCACCGAAGGAGGGGCCGAGGTCGTTGAGGAACCCGATCTTCGCCCCGTGAAGGTGATTGAGGTCGAGGCACCGTCGACCGCGCGCGAACTGCGCTATTCCGGCACCGTCAAGGCCCGCAGCGAAGCTGCTGCCGGCTTCCGTGTCGCGGGTAAGATCATCGAGCGCCATGTCGATATCGGTGATCGTGTTGCCCCGGGTGATTTGCTTGCCCGTATCGACGTCACAGACTATCAACTTCAGGTTCGAAGTGCAGAAGCGAGCCTGGCTGCCGCCGAGCGTCAACTCGAGACGGCGGATTTCGCCTTGAAGCGTGCGGATGCCCTCTACCGGCAACAGGTCACGACCAAGGCCCAGCTTGAACAGGCCCAGCTTAGCTTCAACCAAGCCCTCGCCACCCGCGACAGCCAGCGCTCCTCGCTGGAACAGGCCCGAAACCAGGTGGCCTATGGTGAATTGAAGGCCGACAAGCCCGGTATCGTGACCACGATCAGTGCTGATGCCGGCCAGGTCGTTGCCGCCGGAAGTCCGGTCGTTACCGTTGCTGCTGATGGCGAGAAGGAGGTCCTGATTGCAGTTCCGGAAAACGAGATCTTTGCCTTCTCACCGGGCAAGGATGTCGATGTCGGTTTCTGGTCAAAGGACGGTCTGACCCTGAAGGGTACCGTGCGTGAGGTCGCAGGGAGTGCCGATGCCACGTCACGAACCTTTGCCGTCCGGATCGCGCTGCCAGATGATGCTGCGGTCCTGCTCGGCATGACGGCGCGAGTCACGGCAATGGCGCCTTCCGACAAGAGCCTGTTCGAACTGCCGCTTTCTGCCCTGACCCGAGATGCGGCAAAGCAGACCATCGTCTGGACCGTCGATAGGATCAACGCCACCGTTCATGCGCGCCCCGTGACCATCGACACCTTCTCGGATAGCGGGATCGAGGTTTCGGCTGGACTGAATGCGGGCGATCTTGTGGTCGTGGCCGGGACCCAGTTCATGGCGGAAGACTTGAAGGTGAAACTTGACGACGCGGCATTGTCGCGCGCAGCTGTCGCCGATCCCTCGTCTGTTGCGCCTGCCGCCGCCACCCGTTGAGCCCCAGGCCCCTCATCGTCGAGATCAGAACATCATGACCAATTCTCCTGCCGACCCGGGCTCTTTCAACCTGTCCCGTTGGGCGATCGGCCATCCTAGCATCGCTCGCTTCCTGTTCGGCCTTATCATCCTCACCGGTCTCTTCGGCCTCATGCGGATGGGGCAGAAAGAGGATCCCGATTTCACCTTCCGTGTCATGGTTGTCCAGGCCTTCTGGCCCGGTGCATCGCTGGCCGACATGCAGGACCAGGTCGTCAACAAGATCGAGCGCAAGCTGCAGGAGACGCCCCATCTCGACTGGGTCAAGTCCTATACGCGGCCGGGCTCCGCCATCATCACCCTTCAGGTCAAGGGCAATACCGATGCGGCTGATGTTGCGGATGCCTTCTACCAGGTGCGCAAGAAGGTTGGCGATATCGAGAATGAACTGCCTGAAGGCCTGCTTGGGCCCTATTTCAACGACGAGTTCGGCGATACCTACATAACGCTTCATGCGCTGACAGGGGACGGCTACAGCTATCCTGAACTGAAGCAATACGCGATCCAGGCGCGCGACGTGCTTCTCTCTACGGAAGGGGTCGAAAAGGCGGTCATCCTGGGTGATCAGCCGCAGAAGATCTTCATCGAGGTATCCTCCAAGGCACTCGCCGAGCGTGGCCTGACATTTGCGGACCTGCAAAATGCACTGTCCGGGCAGAACGCCATCGATGCTACGGGGGTGATTGACACTGGGTCCCGTTCGGTGCGCATTTCCGTCGACGGCGGCTTTTCTGCTGCCGACGACATCCGCGAGCTCAGGCTCAATTCCGGCAGCCAGGTGACCCGCCTCGGCGATATCGCGACCATCACAGAGGGGCTAGAAGATCCCTATCAGCGCAAGTTCCGCTTCAACGGAAAGGATTCCGTGCAGGTCGGGGTGGTCATGGCGCAGGGCTTCAAGGTTACCGATGTCGGCCGCTCCGTGCAGGAAACGCTCAATCGCTTTGAAGCGACACTGCCGATTGGTCTCGAAGTGTCGCAGATCTCCAACCAGCCGGAAGTGGTTCGCGAGGCGATCGGCGAGTTCATGAAGGCGCTTGGCGAGGCCCTGCTGATCGTGCTCGTTGTCTCTTTCGTGTCCATCGGTTGGCGCTCGGGTCTTGTTATTGCGATCGCCATTCCATTGGTTCTCGCTGCCACATTCGCCGTGATGTACGAGTTCGGGCTCGACCTGCAGCGGATCTCGCTGGGTGCCTTGATCATCGCGCTGGGCCTGTTGGTGGATGACGCGATGATCGTCGTCGAGATGATGGAACGAAAGCTGGAGGAGGGGCTCGACAAGCTGGATGCCGCGAGCTTCGCGTATTCCTCGACCGCCTTCCCGATGCTGACCGGCACGCTGATCACGACCGCCGGCTTCATCCCCGTCGGCTTTGCCGAATCCACTGCCGGTGAGTATGTTCGATCACTCTTCTATGTCGTCGGCATATCGCTGATCATTTCGTGGTTCGTTGCGGTTTATTTTACGCCGTGGCTCGGCTACATGCTTCTGAAGCAGCGTCATCACGGGGGCAGCCATCAGGACGTCTTCGACACAGCCTTCTACCGGCGTTTGCGGTCGATCGTTTCCTGGGCAGTCAAGCACCGGATCATCGTCATCTCGTCGACCCTCGTTGTTTTCGTGATCAGCCTCTGGTCCTTCCAGTTCATTCCGAAGAACTTCTTTCCGCAATCGTCTCGGCCCGAGATTCTTGTCGACATGTGGTTGCCTGAAGGCACCTCGATCAAGGAGGTCGAGGCCGAAGCAAAACGTCTGGAGGCGACACTCCTGACAGACGAAGATCAGCGGTTTGTTGCGACTTATGTCGGGGAGGGCGCACCCCGCTTCTTCCTGCCGCTCGACCAGCAGCTCCGCAATCCCAACTACGCGCAGCTTCTTGTGATGGCGAAGGATGAAGATGCCCGCGAGCGCCTGATCACCAAGCTTCGTCTGACGCTCGCCGAGGACTTCCCCTCCGTGCGCGGCAAGGTCGATCGCCTGTTCCTGGGGCCTCCTACCGGTTGGGCAGTCCAGATGCGCGTGAGTGGACCGGAGCGAGATGAGGTGCGCCGCATCGCGGATCAGGTGAAGGCGCGTTTCAACCAGAACACGCTTCTCCAGGCCGTGCACGACGACTGGCTCGAGCCGGTTCCGGCGATGACACTCGTGGTGGATCAGGATCGCGCGCGTGCGCTCGGCGTCTCCTCGCAGCGCCTGCGCCAGATGTTGCAGGCGACGATGAGCGGGGCTCCGCTCGCCGATGTCCGGGCCGGAGAAGAAACGATTTCGATCGTTGCCCGGGAACCTGAGGAAAGCCGCAGGCTTCTCACGGCGGTCAACTCGATCTATGTGCCGACGGATCTCGGCGCGTTCATCCCGCTGTCGCAGATCGCCAAGGTTGTTCCGACGCTGGAGCAGGGGATCGAATGGCGCCGGAATCGCCTGCCCACGATCTCCGTTCGCGCAACCGTGCCTGATGACGTTCAATCGAACGACGTCACGCTGAAGATGTTCGAGGAGATGAGGCCGCTCAGGGACAGCCTGCCGGCAGGGTACTCGATCGAGATCCAGGGTGGTGCGGAAGACAGTGCCGAAAGTCAGAATTCGATTGCCGCCAAGGCACCGATCATGCTGCTCGTCATTGTTGTCCTGCTGATGATCCAGCTGAAACATTTCGGCAAGGCGATGCTGGTGCTCGCCACAGGCCCGCTGGGCATTATCGGTGCTGCTGCGGCACTCCTGATCTCCGGTGCGCCCTTCGGATTCGTCGCCATCCTCGGTGTCATCGCGCTTCTCGGCATCATCATCCGCAATTCGATCATTCTGATCGACCAGATCGATCAGGATATCGAGGCCGGCATGGAAAGGCGCGAAGCGATCATCGGCTCTGCGGTCCGGCGTTTTCGACCGATCATGCTGACGGCACTGACTGCGGTGCTCGCACTGATCCCGATTTCGCGCGGTATTTTCTGGGGGCCGCTTGCCTATGCGATGATGGGTGGAATTCTTGTCGCGACCGTCCTGACGATCCTCGTCTTGCCGGCCGCCTATGCCTTGTTCTTCGGTCGCTCTCCCCACAAAGCGTGACCGAGTGGGAGGAGGAGGGGATCCCCAAGCCTCTTCTCCTCTCTTCCTTTTCTGCCCTTGTTCTCCGCCTGATGTCTCTTGATCCGTGTTTGCTGTTTCTATTTTTTGACTGATTGATAAAATTTTCCGACCTTGCTAGACAGCGTCCGCACGCCGCAAAACTGTTTTCTGTTTGCGACGCAGCATCAGTCGAGGTGCTGATTCTGCTGATTTATGCAAAATCTCTAATTTTCAATAGATTGGCCAGAGAGACGTTCTAGTGGCAGAATTTTCGCGCTGACTTTATGCAAATATGGCGAAAACCAGACCAATTCTGTGACCGAATTGAGCCGAATCTCTCTTTACAACGTTTCCGAAGGCGATATGACACTGCAACAGTGATCGCACGGATGCTTTTTACCGCTTGTCAAAATACGACGCCGGCCGGAAGCCTCTTCAGATTGCCGGAAGATCGGTTGAAAGCCGACCTTCTCAAAACACGGGCGCGATCCACGCGCCGCGGGACCAAAAGAACCGGCGAGGACGGTCGTCCTTCGCCTTTGGGAGACTGCTCATGAAAACCAAGTTCGCACTTGCCGCCGCAGCACTTGCCGCGGCCACCTTCCTGTCGGGCGCTGCCAGCGCCAAGACCTTCGTTTACTGCTCGGAAGGTTCGCCTGAGGGCTTCGACCCCGGCATGTACACCGCCGGCACCACCTTCGATGCCTCTGCGCATCCGATCTACAGCCGCCTTATGGAATTCAAGCCCGGCACGACCGAAGCTGAAGCCGGCCTGGCTGAGAGCTATGAAGTCAACGCTGAAGGCACCGAATACACCTTCAAGCTGCGTTCGGGCGTCAAGTTCCACACCACCGAGTTCTTCACCCCGTCGCGCGAATTCAACGCTGACGACGTCGTGTTCTCGCTGGAGCGCCAGCTGAAGGCTGATCATCCGTGGAACCAGTATGTTGCTGGCACCTCCTGGGAATATGCCGCAGGGATGGGCTTCCCCGAGCTGATCAAGTCGATCGAAAAGGTCGACGACATGACGGTCAAGATCACGCTCAACAAGCCGGAAGCGCCGTTCCTCGCGAACCTCGCAATGCCGTTCGCATCGATCGTGTCGAAGGAATACGCCGACAAGCTCGAAGCTGAAGGCAAGAAGGAACAGCTGAACCAGATGCCGGTCGGCACGGGTCCGTTCTCCTTCGTTGGCTACCAGCAGGACGCCGTCATCCGCTACAAGAAGAACGCCGACTACTGGGGTGGCGCACCGAAGATCGACGATCTGGTCTTCGCGATCACCACGGACGCCGCCGTTCGTTACCAGAAGCTCAAGGCTGGCGAATGCCACCTGATGCCGTTCCCGAACGCTGCCGACGTCGAGACCATGAAGTCCGACCCGGCTCTGACGGTCATGGAGCAGGAAGGCCTGAACGTGGCTTACCTCGCCTACAACACGACCCAGGCTCCGTTCGACAAGCCGGAAGTCCGCAAGGCTCTGAACAAGGCGATCAACAAGGAAGCCATCGTCGACGCCGTATTCCAGGGCATGGCGACACCGGCTAAGAACCCGATCCCGCCGACAATGTGGTCCTACAACCAGTCCACCCAGGACGACGCATACGACCTGGATGCTGCCAAGAAGGAACTCGAAGCAGCTGGCGTCACCGGTCTGTCGATGAAGATCTGGGCCATGCCGGTTTCGCGTCCGTACATGCTGAACGCACGTCGCGCCGCTGAAATCATGCAGGACGACTTCGCCAAGATCGGCGTCACTGTCGAGATCGTTTCCTACGAATGGGCCGAATACCTCGACCGTTCGAAGGCCAAGGATCGTGACGGCGCCGTCATGCTCGGCTGGACCGGCGACAATGGCGACCCGGACAACTTCCTCGACACGCTGCTCGGCTGCGAAGCTGTTGGCGGCAACAACCGCGCTCAGTGGTGCAACGAGGAGTTCAACGCCCTGGTGAAGAAGGCCAAGGTCACCTCTGACCAGGCCGAGCGCACCAAGCTCTACGAAGAAGCACAGGTCGTCTTCAAGCGCGAAGCGCCTTGGGCCACGATCGACCATTCTCTCTCGATCGTCCCGATGCGCAAGGAAGTCTCTGGCTTCGTCCAGAGCCCGCTTGGCGACTTCACCTTCGAAAACGTCGACATCGCCGAGTAATCGAAACACGCAATCTTTCGCCGCGGGCCTTGGCCCGCGGCGTTTGTCGTTGATGCAAGACCAATCTCGCGTCATGCTCGAAAGCTCAGGTGAAGCATTTCGGGTAACCATAGACGGCCTTGGTGCCGTGGTTCGACCTCCCTTAAACAACAGGTCTCACACATGTTTGGCTTTCTCCTGCGACGGCTCGCCGTCTTGATCCCGACCTTTATCGGCGTCTCGATCATTGCCTTCGCCTTCATCCGGCTTCTGCCGGGCGATCCGGTCGCGCTGCTGTCTGGCGAGCGCGTCATGTCGCCCGAGCGCCACGCGCAGATCAGCGCCCAGCTTGGCCTCGACCGTCCGCTCGTGGTCCAGTATTTCGATTATCTCGGCGGCGTCCTGACCGGTGACTTCGGCACTTCGATCGTCTCGAAGAGCCCGATCATCGACCAGTTCTTCGCGCTGTTTCCGGCCACCGTTGAATTGTCGCTCTGTGCGATCCTGCTGGCTGTCGCGATCGGCGTTCCCGCCGGCATCATCGCCGCCATCAAGCGTGGCTCCGTCTTCGACCAGACCATGATGGGCATTGCCCTTGTCGGCTATTCCATGCCGATCTTCTGGTGGGGCCTTCTCTTGATGATCCTGTTCTCCGGCATCCTGCAATGGACACCGGTATCGGGCCGTATCTCGCTGATGTTCTTCTTCCCCCCGGTCACGGGCTTCATGCTGATCGACAGCCTGCTGTCGGGCCAGAAGGGTGCCTTCGGCTCGGCCGTCAGCCACCTGATCCTGCCCTCGATCGTGCTGGCCACCATCCCGCTTGCCGTCATCGCGCGCCAGACCCGCTCGGCCATGCTCGAGGTGCTCTCGGAAGATTATATCCGCACGGCACGGGCCAAGGGCCTTTCGCCCTTCCGCGTCGTCGGTCTGCATGCACTGCGCAACGCCATGATCCCGGTCATCACCACGATCGGTCTGCAGATCGGCGTCATGCTCGCAGGTGCCATCCTCACCGAGACGATCTTCTCCTGGCCGGGCATCGGCAAGTGGATGGTCGACAGTGTGTTCCGCCGTGACTACCCGGTCATCCAGGGAGGCCTCCTCCTGATTGCCGGCATCATCATGGTCGTGAACCTCATCGTCGACCTGCTCTACGGCCTGATCAACCCGCGCATCCGCCACTAGAAGGATAAAGTCCCATGGCAGAGACACCAACCAGCCAGCCGGTTTCGAGCGCTCAGATGCGCCGCCAGATGCTGGCCGAATTCTGGTTCTACTTCTCCGAAAACCGCGGTGCCGTGATCGGCCTCGTCGTCTTCGTTGCCCTCGTGCTGATCGCCGTCTTCGCCGACGTGATCGCACCCCATTCGCCCTTCGAGCAGTATCGTGAAGCGGTTCTGCTTCCGCCGGCCTGGCTCGAGGGCGGCAATTGGAGCTTCGTTCTCGGCACCGATCCGGTCGGCCGCGACATTCTCTCGCGCCTGATCTACGGGTCCCAGTACTCGCTCTTCATCGGCGTCTTCGTCACCACGCTGTCGCTGACGACAGGCATCGCGATCGGCGTCATCGCCGGCTACTACGGTGGCTGGCTCGACACGGCGATCATGCGCCTGATGGATATCATCCTGGCCTTCCCGTCGTTGCTGCTGGCACTTGTGCTAGTCGCGATCCTCGGCCCCGGCCTGACCAACGGCATGATCGCGATCGCACTCGTCCTTCAGCCGCATTTCGTCCGCCTGACCCGCGCTGCGGTGATGTCGGAAAAGACGCGTGACTATGTGACGGCGGCACGACTTGCCGGTGCAAGCCCGCTTCGTCTGATGTTCAAGACGATCCTGCCGAACTGCATGGCTCCGCTGATCGTTCAGGCGACGCTCTCCTTCTCCAACGCCATCCTCGATGCAGCCGCCCTCGGCTTCCTCGGCATGGGCGCCCAGCCGCCGGCTCCGGAATGGGGCACAATGCTCGCCGAAGCCCGCGAGTTCATCCTGCGCGCCTGGTGGGTCGTCACCTTCCCGGGTCTTGCCATCCTGATCACCGTTCTCGCCATCAACCTCATGGGTGACGGCCTGCGCGATGCGCTCGATCCCAAGCTGAAGAGGTCCTGATCATGGCACTTCTCGATATCCAGAACCTCACCGTCCAGTTCGAGACGGCCAGCGGTTGGTTCAAGGCGGTCGACGGCGTTTCGCTGTCGGTCGAGCCGGGCGAAGTTCTCGCCATCGTCGGCGAAAGCGGCTCCGGCAAGTCGGTCGCCATGCTCGCGGTCATGGGCCTTCTGCCCTGGACGGCGAAGATCACCGCCGACAAGATGGAATTCCAGGGGCGCGACATCCAGAAGATCTCGGCCGCCGAACGGCGCAAGCTGATCGGCAAGGATGTCGCCATGATCTTCCAGGAGCCGGTCGCTAGCCTCAATCCTTGCTTCACCGTCGGCTTCCAGATCGAGGAAGTCCTGCGCTTGCACATGGGCCTCGGCAAGAAGGAGCGCCACGAGCGCGCCATCGAGCTGTTCAAGCTGGTCGGTCTGCCCGATCCGGCGGAGCGCCTCAACCACTTCCCGCACCAGATGTCGGGTGGTCAGTGCCAGCGCGTGATGATCGCGATCGCGATCGCCTGCAATCCGAAGCTCCTGATCGCCGACGAACCGACGACCGCGCTCGATGTGACGATCCAGAAGCAGATCCTCGATCTGTTGATGAAGCTCCAGGCCGAGACCGGCATGGGCCTCATCATGATCACCCACGACATGGGCGTAGTGGCCGAGACCGCCGACCGCGTCATCGTCCAGTACAAGGGCCGGAAGATGGAGGAAGCCGACGTGCTCTCGCTCTTCGAAAACCCGAAGAACCCCTACACCCGCGCGCTGCTTTCCGCACTTCCGGAAAACGCCACCGGCGACCGCCTGACCACGGTCTCCGACTTCCTGGCCGCCGCTGAAACGGGAGGTGCCGCATGACCGCCGCAACCCAAACCCCGATGCTTGAGATCCGCGATATCAAGCGCGACTACCGCGTGCCGCAGGGCATGTTCAAGCAGGACAAGATCGTCCATGCGGTCAAGGGCGTGTCCTTCAAGCTCGACAAGGGCAAGACACTCGCCATCGTCGGCGAAAGCGGCTGCGGCAAGTCGACCCTTGCCCGCATCCTGACCTTCATCGACGAACCGACGGCGGGTGAACTGCTGATCGACGGCCAGAAGGTCGATACCCGTCCGGGCCATCTGACAGCCGACATGCGCCAGAAGGTGCAGATCGTCTTCCAGAACCCCTATGGCTCGCTCAACCCGCGCCAGAAGATCGGTGATGTGCTCGGCGAACCGCTGCTCATCAACACCAAGATGAGCGCTGCAGAACGGCGCGAACGGGCAACCGAAATGCTGGTCAAGGTCGGCCTCGGTCCGGAGCACTACAACCGCTATCCGCACATGTTCTCCGGCGGCCAGCGCCAGCGCATCGCCATCGCCCGCGCCCTGATGCTCAATCCGAAGCTTCTGGTTCTCGACGAGCCTGTGTCTGCACTCGATCTCTCGGTCCAGGCCCAGGTCTTGAACCTGCTCGCCGACCTGCAGGAAGAGTTTGGCCTCACTTACGTCTTCATCAGCCATGACCTCTCGGTTGTTCGCTACATCGCCGACGAGGTGATGGTGATGTATTACGGTGAGGCCGTCGAATACGGCACGCGGGATGCGGTGTTCTCCGACCCGCAGCACGAATATACCCGCACGCTGTTCACAGCGACGCCGCGTGCAGACGTGGAATCGATCCGCGCCCGCATGGCAAAGCGCAAGCTGGTCGTATCAGGCTGACTGAAATGAAAAGGCCGGAGGGAGCGTCTTCGAGACGGCTCCCTCTCGCCATCAGCCCCGCCTCGACGACTCCTCCGCCGCCTCGGCGAGGATTTCGATGAGCTGCCGACGGATGGCAGGCGGGCTGAGCGTATGGTCGGCGTTTTCCAAGAGAATATGTTTCAGGCCCGGAAAGGCACGCTGCCCGGATAGCGACTTGCCGAAATAGAGCTGTTGCTGGGCAAGGCTGCCATCGGTGCGGCATGAGATGAAGGTGACCGGAACCTTCCGCTCCTCCAGCCGTCTCAGGATGCCGAACAACTGGCCGCGCAAGCGCCCGAGTTTTGTCAGTCCGCCGAGATAGGGGGAGACCCCGCGCGAAAGCCTGTCCTTGGCGTGGCTGGCAATGTTGCGAGCCGCCTTGGGAACGTCCACGTCACCGCTTAGAACACGTTTGTACGTGCCGAGGCTGAAGGCGCGTCGCTTGTAGTCGCTGAGCGGACGCGCACCCGCCATCAGCAGCGATTCCACGTCCTCGTCGGGATCGAGCACGAGCCGCAGCTGGTTGATCGAGACGATGCCCGCCACGTCTGAATTGGCAGCGCCGGCATACAGAGCAGAATGCGCACCACTGCAAATGCCGGCGAGAAGAATGGGCGCCTTGCTCATGCTGCGGACATGGCGGATGACGGCCTGCACGTCGTTCAATTGCGTCTCGGAATAGACGACCTGATCGGGCTCGCGCGGGTCGGCCGGGCTTTCGCCGATATTGGAGAGATCGACCCGGAACGTTGCAACGCCCTGATGCGCTAGCGTTCGCGCCGTGTCGACCCAGATATTCCCCCAGCCATTGTGCGGAGCATAAGCCATGTTGAGCAGAATGATCACGGCACTTTCGGTGCCGGAGGCAGGCTGGCACAAGACACCGAAGAGACGTGAGTCGACGATCTCCGCCCGCTCCCGGAACGAGGCTGCGCTGAGCATCGCAGGCTCAGCCTCCACAGCATCGGAAGGGCTGGAAACGGCCTCGGCCGGTATTGTCCGGCTGAACCAGTCGCCGATCGTCTCGATGAGCGCCATCGGCATCGGCGATGTGACGACACCATCCAGCATGGCGCCATAGCCGATGAAATCCGTGCAGGTGACGGAAGCTCCGGCAGCGCCCAGCGCCTCCGTAAGGTCCCGGTCGGCGGTATTTTCCGGCCTGGCCAGAACGAGGACAGGCAGGTTGGGCGAAACGGCATCGACGGCCACAGTGACGGCCTTCAGGTCGGCCGCCAGTCTAGGGTCCATGATGAAGGAGGCAAGCACGGTCGAGCCCTGCGGATAACCGAAGTCGATGCCAATACCGTCCTCGATGGCCTTTTCCCGAAGTGCCACCTCGCGAAGATAGCGCCGTCCGCTGAGCGCGGAAGCCGCAAGCATGTAGCCGGCCAGTCTCTCGTCTTGCCGTCCTGCCTGGAGCGCGACCGCAGCGCCGATGCCCATGCCGTAATAGAGTATTTGCGTGCAGCCTGTCCGGCTGCGCAATTCCGCCGCCGCTCGGACTGCGGCGTTGACCCAGGTCGCAAAGGTCGATTCCTCCTGGACAGGCAGTGAATCGCCTTCGCCGGGATAGTCGAACCGGATCGAGGGGAATCCCCGGCGGGCGAGATCGTCTGCGATCAGCCGGTGAAACTTGACCGTACACAGCGCATCGAAGCCCCAGGGTGAGCAGAATACGATCCCAGTCGAACCCGACGCGTGGTGCAAATGCCCCATCACGCCGTCCATCGTCACCGCCATGGCAGGAGATGGTCCGTTGCCGTGCAAGAGGCCTGGATTTCCGCGTGCGAGGTCAGATTGCGTCAATGAGGCTACCATGGGGTCTGATGTCAGAAACGAGCGCGCTCGTGCCAGCGCTCACCATGGACAAAACCCCTTAACACATTAGCAAAGCTCGAGCGGAAATTCGTATCTCAACGCTGCCAGATCGCGGCTTTGGGAAATCTCAGGGCAGATAGCCGTAGGAGATCTTCGGGCTGTCAAAAACCATCGTCGACCGCATGGTCTTGATCTCGGCCAGACGATCGAATTCCTGCCAGATCAGCCGTTTGAAATCTGCCATGTCCCGCACCGAGATTTTCAGCAGGAAGTCGAAATCTCCTGCCACGGCGTGAATCTCGATCACCTCCGGTAATCTGCCCACATGTTCGATAAAGCGCTCGCCGACCTGCGGCGTGGTGCGATCGAGCGTGATCTCGACGAAGGCTTGCAGGCCGAGGCCGACCTTTGGCGCGTCGATGACAATCGTCTGCCTGATGATGCCCGTCGCATAGAGACGTGAGAGGCGGCGTGACAGGGGAGCCGCCGTCAGCCCCACGCGCTCGGCGAGCTCGGCGTTGTTGAGGCCGGCATTTTCGATCAGGCAGGCGATGATCTTACGATCGATCCTGTCCAGCGTAACCGTGACCGCTTCCAATATCTGTTTCTTTCATGCTCATCTGTGCAAACTTCTATCGCAGAATCTGATTTATCCGCAATAGACACACATTGGCGTCCGGCTGCAGGTCCAAATCCGCAGAGACTTTGCGCCGGAAACTTGGTATCCCTCTGTCAGTACAACCGCACCGCCGAAGGTCCGTCATGTTCGAAAAGCTCGCCTCCCAGCCCAATGATCCGCTGCTTGCCCTGATCGGCCTCTACAATGGCGATCATCGTGCCGACAAGATCGACCTCGGCGTCGGTGTTTATCGCGACGATCAAGGGCGCACGCCGGTGCTCCGCTCTGTCAAGGCGGCGGAACAAGAGCTCCTGGAGAAACAGGAGAGCAAGTCCTATGTCGCACCGGAAGGCGACAGGGTGTTCCTTGATCTGCTCTGGGAACTTGTCGGCGGCCATGGCTACGGCAAGTTCGCTGCAGGCGTCCAGACGCCGGGTGGCTCGGGCGCCTTGCGGCTGGCTTCGGATCTCATCGCACGTGCGGGGAGCGGTCGCTTGCATCTGGGTCTGCCGAGCTGGCCTAACCATGCTGGCATCTTTGGCGCGACAGGGCTGAATGTCGAGACCTATACCTATTTCGACGTGCCGACCCAGGAGATCCGTTTCGCCAGCATGATGAAGGCACTGAGCAGCGCACCGCGTGGCGATGCTGTGCTGATCCATGCAAGCTGCCACAACCCGACCGGTGCAGCCCTCAGCGCCGCGCAGTGGGAAGAGCTCGCGGCAATCATCGCAGAGCGTCGATTGGTTCCCTTGATCGATACAGCCTATCAGGGTTTCGGAGCGGGCATCGAGGAAGACGTCGCCGGTCTCAGGGCTCTCATCGCGGCAGTGCCAGAGGCGCTGGTCGCCGTCTCTTGCTCGAAATCCTTCGGAATTTACCGCGAGCGCACTGGTGCCATCTATGCGGTCGCCGAAACGCAGGAGGCAGCGGACACCGCCCGCTCGAACCTCGTCACAATGGCGCGGACCAGCTATTCCATGCCACCCGACCATGGGGCCGCCGTTGTCCGGACGATCCTGTCCACGGAAAGCCTCCGGCAGGACTGGGTCGACGAACTCAACAGCATGCGCGACCGACTGAATGGCCTACGCCGCGAATTGGCGGCTGCACTCGGTGACGGCTGGCAACTGGCGCCCCAGATCGCCGAACAGCAAGGCATGTTCTCGCTGCTGCCGCTGAAGGAAGCCGATGTGCTGTCGCTGAGGAAACATCATGGCATCTACATGCCAACCTCCGGCCGTATCAACATTGCGGGCCTGAAGAGCGCGGATATTCCGCGCGTGGCAAATGTGCTGAAACCGCTCCTGGGCTGAGACCATGACCACAACGACAGTGAACCAGGCGGGTGCCGAGCGCCACCGCCTCTATGAAGACGTGCTCGCGATGATCTCGGGTACGATGTTCGTCTCACTTGGAACGCTCATCTACACCGAAACCATGTTGACGGTCGGATCGAGCGCGGGGCTGGCGCTGCTGCTTTCCTATGTCAGTGGCTTGGGCTTCGGGGTGATCTTCTTCATCGTCAATCTGCCCTTCTACATCCTTGCCGTGAAGCGTATGGGCTGGGCGTTTACGGCAAGGACCTTCACTGCCGTGGCGCTCGTCTCGGTCTTGTCGAAGCTGAACGGCCAGTGGATCGATTTCTCGCATCTCGACCCGATCTATGCGACCGTGATCGGTGGAGGGTTGATTGGAACGGGCTTGTTGATGCTGTTTCGCCATCGAACCGGCCTCGGCGGCATCAACATCCTCGCCATGTACCTTCAGGAAAGGACAGGGCTGCGGGCCGGCTATTTCCTTCTCGGCGTCGACCTCGCGATCCTTGCTGCCGCATTCTTCGTGCTGCCGGCGGACAGATTGGCGCTGTCGGTCCTCGGTGCGGCCATCGCCAACCTGATCATTGCCATCAACCACAAGCCCGGACGTTACATGGGCCTCAGCTGATAATGGCTTCGGCAACTAGGTCAGGGCCGCATCGACGATTAAGAGAGGGCGACCCAGCGTGCAGGTCTCGATCCTCGCCTCGACGTGATAGACCTCGCGCAGCAGGGCAGGGGTGATCACCTCTCCTGTCGCGCCGCTCGCCACAAGCTGCCCATCAGCCACCACCAGCGCGTGCTCGCAATAGCGCATGGCATGGTTGAGATCATGCAAGGCGATCAGAACGGCAATACAGGTCTCCTGCGCCAGACGCTGCATGAATTGCAGGACTTCGATCTGGCGGAACAGATCAAGCGCCGAGGTCGGCTCGTCCATCAGCAGGATTTCCGGCTTGCGCACGAGGGCCTGGGCAATCGCCACGAGCTGGCGCTGCCCTCCCGACAGGGCGCCGAGATCGCGAAATGCGAGATCCGTGATGCGCAGTGACGTCAGGATACGGTCGATCTCAACCAGTTCGTCCTCGGCGACCTTCCAGCCGGAGCCCTGCTTGGAGGCAAGAAGAACGCTTTCATAGACGGTGAGCACGGCGTTGGCGCCTGTATCCTGTGGCATGTAACAGATCGGGCGCAGGCTTTCCTCGCCACTGACATGCACGACGCCATCGCCTTTCAGCAGGCCGGCGATCCGCTTGAACAGCGTCGATTTTCCAGCCGCATTGGGACCGATGACAGCCGTCAGCGCGCCGCCCGCGATATCGCCGGTGCTGATATCCGAGAAAACGCGGTGGCGACCATATTGCGCGCCAAGGGCTTCGAGCCTGAGGGCTACCATGCGCGCCTCCTGTTGGTGAAAATGAGGGAGAAGAAGAAGGGGACGCCGACAAGAGCGGTAATCACCCCGATCGGCATGATCGCGCCGGGAATGATCGTCTTTGACACGACCGACGTGACGGACAGAAGAAGCGCGCCGCACAGAACCGATCCCGGCAGGAAGAACCGCTGGTCTTCGCCCACCAGCATCCGGGCGATATGCGGGCCGACGAGGCCGATGAAGCCGATCGTGCCGACAAAGGAAACCGGAATGGCGGCAAGCAGGCTGACCAGCATCATGGTTTCCAGCCTGAGGGCCTTGACGTTGACGCCGAAGGAGGCAGCCTTGTCATCTCCGAGGCGAAGCGCTGTCAGCGCCCAGGCACGGCGGGCAAAGAGCGGCACACAGACAACGAGCACGGCCAAGGTCACCCCGACCTTGGCCCAGGTGGCCTTGGTCAGCGAGCCCATGGTCCAGAAGACCACAGCAGCGAGCGCCTGTTCGGACGCGAGGTATTCGAGCAACGAGAGCAGCGCGTTGAACGTAAAGACAAGGGCGATCCCGAGAAGGATGATCGTTTCGACCGTCACGCCCCGGAGCGTCGAGACGCTGTAGATGAACAGGGATGCAAGCATCGCCATGAGGAAGGCATTGATCGGCACCATGTATTGAACGGCGGCCGGAAAGACCGCGACGCCCGCGACAAGGCCGAGTGCTGCACCAAAACCGGCGGCAGCCGAAATGCCAAGCGTAAAGGGGCTGGCCAGCGGGTTGGCGAGGATAGTCTGCATCTGCGCACCGGCCAACGACAGGCAGGCGCCGACCGTCACCGCCATCAAGGCGATCGGCATGCGGATGTCCCAGATGACGACGCGGAGCTGATTGCTGGCACCTGCCGGATTCCAGATCGTCGAGATGACCTCCGTCAGGCTGTAGCGGGCCGGGCCATAGGCCATATCGACCGCTATGCTGAGAAGCAGTGCCAGGACCAGCAAACCGAGAATGCCAGTGCGGCGTGCAGCGATGGCGCGGTAGCGCGTGCGCCCCTCCGCCATTTCGACGCCTTCAATTGCGGCCGCCATCAGTTCGTCTCCTCATTCAGAGAGGCAAAATATCCGGATTTGTAGGGTACCGGCAGGAACCGTTCGTGAAGGTCCCGGAAGGTTGCCTCCGGATCGAGATCGGCAAAGAGATCGGGGTGGAACCATTTGGCAAATTGCTGGACTGCCACGAACTCGTAAGGCACGCCGTAGAACTGGTGCCAGACGGCATGCACATGGCCGGTCTTTACGGCCGTCAGCTCGGGAAACCCGGTGCGTTCCATCAGGGTCTTCAGCTTCGCCTTTGCAGCGGCAGGATCGGCACCGCGACCAACATGGACGAAACGGTTCGTCTTGGATTCAGCCGCCCAGTTCGAGCCGGTGGCAATGTAGAGATCAGGGTCCTCGATGATCAGCTGCTCGAGATTGATATCGCCAAACGTGGTCTTGATCACGTCGGCTGCGATATTGTGCCCGCCGGCCTGTTCAACCATTTCGCCAAAGTTATAGGGACCGAAGCTGCGGCAGCAGCCGTTTTCGGCATCATTGCCGGGAGCCCGCTCGATAAAGACCTTGGGTCGTACAATATCCGCCACCTTCGCCAGCCTGTCGGTGACCCGTGCCAACTGTTCGCGGCGATAGGCGATCAGATCCTCTGCCCTGCCGTCTGCGCCGAAGATCTGGCCCAGGATGCGAATGCTGTTTTCGGTGTTCTTTGCTGCATCAACGCGGAAATCGACATAGACGATGGCAATGCCAGCAGCGGCGGCCTTCGCCTCCATGCCGCTTTCAACCGCAACCTTCTGGGATTCGATATTGAGCGTGATCACATCGGGCGCAAGCATGATCGCCGCCTCGAGATCGAAGGTGCTGTTTGCGACATAGCCGAAGCGGGGAAGGGTCGCGAGCGCGGGGAAGCGCTCGGCATAAGCCTGATAGCTGTCGGGATCCTTGGTGAAGAAGTCATCTCGCCACCCGACGATGCGGTCGAGGAGATGATCGCCGGTCAGGGCCGCGATCGTGTGGATCTGCCGGGCTTCACCGACCAGGACACGCTTGGCCGGCAGGTCGATCTCGACCTTGCGACCGGTGATGTCGATGACCTCGGCAGCCAGCACAGGGGAGCCAAAAACGGCTGAAAGGGCGATCACCGCCCCGAGAAACTTCGCCAACATCATGCTGTCATCCTCGAAAGAGGCCGGCACCCGGAAAGTTGGAACGGGTGCCGGCGATAGGGTCGTTAGGAACCAGCCTTCAGCGAGGCAAAGTAGCCGGAATGGTATTCAACCGGCAGGAAGCGCTCATGCATTTCCTTGAAGGTTGCCTCGGCATCGACGTCCTTGAAGAGATCCGGATGGAGCCACTTTGCGATCTGCTGGACGGCAACGAACTGGTAGGGGCTGTTGTAGAACTGGTGCCAGATGGCGTGAACGTTTCCGTCCGTGACGGCCTTGATGTCCGTGAAGCCGGGGCGCTTCATCAGTTCGGAGAGCTTGCGTGCGGCTTCAGCCTTGTCGGCGCCCGGGCCGACGCCGACCCACTTGCCGCCGGGAACATAGAGCTCCCAGTTCGAGCCGGTCACGATGACCTGGTCCGGGTTCGAGGCGATGATCTGCTCAGGATTGACGGTACCGAAGGTGCCAGGAATGATGTCCTTTGCCATGTTGATGCCGCCGGCAAGTTCGACCATCTTGCCGAAGTTCTCGTTGCCGAAGGACATGCAGCAATCGTCGGAATAGCCACCGGCGCGCTCCATGAAGACAACCGGCTTCTTGAGGTCGACCTGCTTGGCCAGCACGTCTGTCACCTTGGCGATCTGTTCATCGTGGAACTTGACGAAATCTTCTGCACGCTCTTCCTTGCCAAAGAGCTTGCCGATGATGCGCATGGAATCATCGGTGTTTTCCATCGGCTTCTCGCGGAAGTCGATATAGACGAGCGGAATGCCGACGGCGGCGAGCTTTTCGATATAGCCGCTCTCTTCGGTCGCGGACTTCGCTTCCGTGTTCATGATGATGACGTCGGGCTTCAGCGCAACAGCCTGCTCAATGTCGAAGGTGCCGTCCTTCATGCCGCCGAAAGTCGGGATCTTTTCCATCTCCGGGAATTTCTGGAGGTAGATGTTGTAGCCGTCGAGATCGGCCTTCTTGAAGTCGTCGCGCCAGCCGACGACGCGGCCGAACGGATTGTCGGTGTCGAGCGCTGCGGTGAAATAGATCTGGCGACCTTCGCCGAGGATCACGCGTTCGACCGGAACGCTCACCTCGACTTCACGACCGGTGATGTCCTTGATCTTCACAGTCTCGCCGGCCAGTGCGACGCTTGAAAAAAGGACGAGCGAAATCGCGGCGGCAGAAGCCACCTTCTCCATCTTGAACACGATCAGTTCTCCTGCTTGTGATTGTGCCGTGATCTATGTTTTTATGACTTCCTCAGTCAAGAAATATCTTTTAGAAGGGTTCCAACCTCTTCGAACCGATCCGGAAGAACAAAACAATGCAAGCAGTTAGCGCCCTTTCCAATCATGATCTTCGTGACGAAATCAAAGCCTATTGGTCATTGCGGGCAGAGACGTTCGACAACCAGCCGGGACACGAGATCTTCTCCGAAGAAGAGAGAGCAGCCTGGCATGCGCTTATCTTGAAGCACCTGGGTCCGGGAGAGGGGAGATCAGCCCTCGACCTCGCCTGTGGCACCGCCGTCGTTTCACACCTGTTGGATGATCTCGGATTCCGGGTCACCGGACTGGACTGGGCGGAGCCCATGCTCGAACGCGCGAAGGCAAAGGCAAAGGCGCGTGGACGTCAGATTCGCTTCCTGGTTGGGGATGCCGAGCGGACCATGGAGGCAGATGAGAGCTATGATGCGATCACCAACCGGCATCTGGTCTGGACCCTGGTCGATCCGCTGGCCTGTTTTCAGGAGTGGCATCGCCTGTTGAAAACGGGAGGCAAGGTGCTGATCGTCGATGGAGATTTCGTCAACACTTCGGTGCTGACCAGACTCATGAAGCGGCTCACGCAGATGGCCGCCAAGCTCGGCCTTGCCCGGGATGCGGTGCACGGCGCACCGAACCGCGACATGGCCGAGACGCATAATCGTATTCTATCGCGCGTGCATTTTTCTCACGGTGCGCATGCGAACGCCGTCGCGGAGCTGTTGCGGGCGGCCGGATTCTCGAAAGTCACGGTCGATCAGGACATGGCCGCAATTCATCGGGCTCAACGCAGGAACTTCTCGTTCTTCAAAGGTCTCGAGCGGGCGACCCAGCATCGTTATGCCATCAGCGCGGAGAAATGAGCAGGCATCTCGTTCGTCGCGGTACAGGTGATCCTCGCCGTGACGAGCTTGTCTTTCGTTCCCGTGGCGGATGATCCGCTCGTAGAGGCCTCCATGTTCTCCGCGTTGGAGGCCGTGGCCTTTGATCGATCTTGTCATCCCATCAGGCGCGGTCGGTTCGCTGGCGGCCCAGCAAGCATCTCGCTCTTTGCTGCTGAAGCCGTGAATGAGTACGCCGATTAGCCTCGCTTCCCCGCGGCGCTGGCTACTAAGGCCTTATAGAGCACGACGAGAAGGACCAATCACGAACGGAAGACGTTTCGCTCGACGTCATCACCGTGCCGGTTGCTCTGCATTCCGAAGACCGGTCGATACCCTCGCGACTGCTTAATCCAGCGGATATGGCGTCGTCTTCGTGAGCCTCTTGCATCGAACTGGGGCCGTCCACAACTCAATCGGTTTACAGATCCTGATATCTGAAATATTAGTATATCAGTTGTGGAGGGGCGCATGGTGGAACGAGACAAAGGCGGGCGGCGAACCCGATCCGTGCCGACGGAACACCATCGGGGCCGTACGCGTGACGGACGCGCCGCCACCCATATTCACGCTGCCCTTCGTGACCAGATCGTGCGGATGGAATTGAAGCCGCTCGACATGCTGAACGAAAAGCAGCTTGGCCAGCATTTTGGCGTCAGTCGGACGCCCGTGCGCGAGGCCCTGTTGCGACTGGCCGACGAGGGGCTCGTCGAAATCTATCCGCAATCGGGTACCTTCGTTGCCCGTATCCCCCGACGAGCGCTCTATGAGGCGATCCTCATTCGAAAGGCGCTGGAGGCAACGACGGTCTCACTGGCGGTCGCTGCCGTGCAGGATGAGCGGCTGGTCGAGCTGAACGCCAACCAGGTGGCTCTCGAAACGGCCGCACAAGCCGGAGACATCGCGGCTTTCCATCGGATTGATTCCGACTTCCATCAATTGATTGCCCAAATGGCCGGCTATCCAGGCATCTGGACGGTGATTGCGCAGGTCAAGGTACAGATCGATCGCTACCGCTATATCACCTTGCCGCAGGCGGGGCGGCTCGACCTGGTGATTGCCGAGCACGCCGCAATCATCGACGGAATCAGTCGCCGCGACGGCAGTCAGGCGGTCCTGTCGATGAGCCAGCACATCGGTCGGATGACCGAGGAACTGCAGGATATCGAGCATCTCGATCCCACACTGTTCATCGACGAGACCTAGCGCTGCAACGGGCGACTTTCACTACACACTTCGGGAGTTCCATCATGACGTCATCCTTCGATCTTTCCGGCCGTACGGCCATCGTTACCGGCGCCAATACCGGGATCGGTCAGGCCATTGCTGTTGCGCTCGCGGGTGCGGGCGCCGCCGTTCTCGGCGTCGGTCGATCGAGCATGGGGGAAACGCAGAAGATGATCACCGATATGGGCGGTCGGTTCGCTGCCTTCTCGGCGGATCTCTCGACGATCGAGCCGGTCGACGCCATCGTCGAGGCAGCGATCTCGGCCTTCGGATCCGTTGATATCCTTGTCAACAATGCCGGCATCATCCGTCGCGCCGATGCCCTCGACTTTTCCGAGGCCGACTGGGATGCGGTCATGGATGTCAACCTGAAGACGGCCTTTTTCCTGTCTCAGGCGGCCGCCAAACGCATGATCCCCAATGGGCGCGGGAAGATCATCAACATCGCTTCCATGCTCTCGTTTCAGGGCGGTATCCGCATTCCGTCCTACACGGCATCGAAAAGCGGGCTTGCAGGACTGACCCGTCTTCTCGCCTGCGAATGGGCTGGCAAGGGCATCAACGTTAACGCGATCGCGCCGGGATACTTCGTGACCAACAACACGACGGCGCTGCGTGAGGACCCGAAGCGATCGAGAGATATCCTGGCGCGAATCCCGGCCGGGCGCTGGGGCAATCCGGAAGAACTCGGTGGTGCCGCGGTCTTTCTCGCATCCGATGCCTCCGCTTATGTCCATGGCACGATCCTGCCCGTCGACGGCGGCTGGCTGGCGCGTTAAGCAGGACCGGAATGAGAAACGGGGTGGCGAATATGGGACGGATTGTCTCTATCGGCGAATGCATGGGCGAGCTTTCGGAGGCCGAAATGCCAGCCCTGCTGAACATGGGTTTCGCCGGTGATACGCTGAACACAGCCTTCTACCTTCGCCACAGTCTCGGGTCCGACTGGCAGATCGACTATCTGACGGCGGTCGGCACGGACGGTCTTTCAGACAGGATGGTGGATTTCTTCCGGGCCGAGGGAATTGGCACGGACCATATCCGCCGCCTCTCCGACAAGACGATCGGCCTCTACTACATCACGCTCAAGGATGGGGAGCGGAGCTTCACCTACTGGCGCAGCGACAGCGCCGCGAAGAGGCTTGCGAGTGATCCGGAAGCTCTTGGTCGCGCGTTGAAAAATGCGGATATCGCCTACTGGTCGGGCATCACGCTGGCGATCCTCTCAAACCAGGATCGTCTCGCCTTGATCGAGGCTCTCAGTCACTTTGCCGGCCGCGGAGGCACGGTCGTTTTCGACCCCAATCTGAGGCCTCGGCTCTGGGACAACACGGAGGTCATGCGCGGCTGGATTCATCGCGCAGCGGCGATCAGTGACCTCTGTCTGCCCTCGTTTGAGGATGAAGCGACCTGGTTTGGAGATACCGATCCGCAAGCAACGATCAGGCGCTACCTAGCTGAGGGTGTGCGACGGGTTGTGGTCAAGAACGGAGCGGGAGCTGTGACGTTCACCTGCGAAGACGGATCGATTGCCACTTTGGCGGTGCCGTCTGCAGAGCGCGTGGTCGATACCACAGCGGCTGGAGACAGTTTCAATGCGGGGTTTCTCGCCGCCGAAATCAACGGCGCAACGACCCGTGAGGCGATTGCATCAGGGGCAAGCCTTGCGACAAAAGTTATCGGCGCACGGGGTGCCTTGGTGCGGGAGGCGACAGGCGCCTAGCACCTGTTCAACGTTCAGGCGGTGGCGCCGCCGCCGCCAAGCAGGGTGAAATAGAGCCAGGCTCCGACGAAGGCGAGGAGAAGACAGAGCCAGATCAAGGCCTTCCTAAGTGCAGGCGAGATCGCTTTCTTCTGCTTCGGTGCCTCTGGTTCGGGTGGACGCTCGAACTTGATGACGTTCGACATTTTCTGCTCTTTCGTTTTGCCTTCGCCAACGCGTATGCCCTTTACCTGCCATGATCACAGCGTTGCGACAAGGGCGATGCCCGGTATTCGTCGAGGGCAAAGGCGACTGCAGTCGGTATGGTAAACTGCAAGAACTCGACCGGGGTCGTCGTTTCCGGATGCAATAGGGTCTTCTCACCTGTCGCATTCCTGTCGCCCCCGGGGCCTTGAGCTGCAGGAAATGCTTGTCGCCGAAGCGGCTCGGCATTAGCGTTCTTCTGCAAGCGAGATGCCGCATGGTGAATGGAGCGGTGTCCCGCGCCGAAAGCAGGACGGACCAGACTGAACCGAAATGAGAAGTTTTCTTGACCCTTCCGCTCAGGCCGATGTGACATCTGGTCAGGATAGCGACCAGGCCAACCCTTCTCGCAGGATGCAGGGGGTTTCGTCAGCGCATTTCCTGAAGCTTATCGAAGAACGGGGTGCGACCGGCTTCTGGACCTGCGATCTCATGACCGGAGAGTGCACATGCAGCCCCGGTGTGAGCCGCATTATCGGAGCGGAAACGCCGCAGCCATTCCGCATGGTCGATATCCTTGAGCGGGTCCATCCAGAGGACAGGGTGCTCTGTGAGGATCTATGGCCGCTAACGCGGTCCGGTGTTCCCGTGAACCGCAACTTTCGGATCATCCGGGGGGACCGGACCGTGCGCTGGATCGAATTCCATTCCGAGGTCGTGCTGGATGCCGAGCAGCGTCCGGCGCGCGCCGTGGGTCTCCTGCACGACGTCACGCTGCAGCACGAGTATCGCCAGACCCTTGACGAAACGCTTGGCCGATATCGCGCTCTGGTCAGCTCCGTCGCCACGATGGAATGGCGCGCCACCGCGAGCGGCGAACCGATCTTTTCCCACGGCTGGACCGCACTGACAGGACAACTTGAGTCGGATGTATTGCGCGGGAGTTGGGTCGAGGCGATCCATCCCGAGGACAGGCCAGCAATGGTGGCGGCTTGGGAGCATGCCGTCGCCACGCTGACACCCTATGTGATCAATCACCGTATCCTGCAGGTCAACGGAGAGTATGACTGGTTTCATTCCCGTGCCGTACCCGTCCTTCACAAGGGCGGGCGTTCTCATGAATGGCTGGGAATGATTGTGCGCCACCGGGATTTCGGCAGCCCTGCCACTCACGGCGGCAGCAACGCGGGCACATTGACGGCCATGCAGATCCGCGCTGCGCGCGCGATGCTGCAGTGGACTCTTGAGGATCTTTCGCGTGTTTCCGGGGTCTCTGTTTCTTCCATTCGTCGTATCGAGGCCGAGGGGGAGCGTGCCACGCGCGCCAATTCGCTCACGGCCATTCGTGATGCCTTCGAAAGGGAAGGGCTTGCCTTTTCGGACGGCACCGCTGTCTCTCAGCGCCGCCGCCCTCCCACCCGCGATTGAAAGGCAAGACCGACGCTTTCCGTCAGCTCGACAGCCGCGGTGTGGTGATGATCTTCAGGAAGAGTGCGTTCATCGCCGAGGATATACCCTGGCTCGGGCTGACTTCGAAGTAGAGGCCCGGTGACGCGCAATCCTGCATGCGGTTCGGGATCTCGTCCTGGAACGGACTGATCCACTTGTTGTACCAACCGTTGGTCGGCAGCGGCAGATATGTCGTGTAGAGCACGGCGATGCGGTAGCCCTTGTTCTTCAAAGCCTGGCATTGCGTCGTATCGATCGGCTCCTGGCAACGGCCCCCCGTCGTCTTCTTTGTGCAGGTGCTCGGCTTGTAGGCGTCTCCTACGCCGTCCGAGACGAAGAAGAGGATCTTTTCCGGATTGGCCGCCGACGAGCCTGTGCCCGCCGTGCCCATGAGAGCGCCAATGTTCTTCAATGCGCGATCGAAATCAGTCTGCTGGTCATTGTCGTAACCCTGCCAGGGGATCGACATCAGGCCGATCTTGGCGGCCTTGGTTCGTACATGGTCGAGATCGTCTGTCAGTGACGCGACCTCGAGCAGCTTGGTGTCCTCAGCCTTTTCGCCAAAGGTGTAGACGGCCATCCGGTACTGATTGGGGCTCTTGCGGGCGGATTTCGCCGTATCCATCAAGGCCGCAGTGGCCTGGGCAACAACGTCAATACGGATGGTGACGCCAAGTTTCTTGGCGAGATAATAGTAGCTGTTCTTGTCTTCCACGCCATCCTTGACGATGTGGCAGGCGAAAGCGCACTTGTCGCCGGTATTCTTGACCATCTTGTCGACATCTCCCGGTGTCGCCCCGACGCCCATGGATGGAGTATTGTCGAGCAGCAGATAGAAGTCTCTGAACGTGTCGGTCTGAAAGACCGCTTCCGCCTTGCCGGCAATGGTGACATCTGGTTGTCCCAGAATGCGGGCGAGTGTTGTCGGAACGGTTGCGTCGAACGTGAAAACTGCCTTCAGCTGCGTTCCCGACTTCACCACATCCACATCGAAGTTCTTCAGCTGGTAGTCTTCGGACATCTTCGCGTGGCCCATGAAGACCTTCTTGGCGTCCGCGATGGCAGCCGACAGCTGTCCGTCGGACTGCATCTGCATGGCTTGCATTACGCCGGCAGATACTTCCCCCACCGCTGCGATCGCTGCGGCGTCGGCCGCTGCCTGAAGTGTGCTGCGGACCGTCAGTGCGTTGTTGATGTCAATCGCCAACCCTGCGACGCCTATGATCGGCACAAGGACGAGCGCCGTCATCATTCCGAAGTTGCCGCGCCTGTCGCGCCAAAATTCACCCAGCATAATTCACCCCCAAATTTCTAGGGCAAATTATGCGTTGCTTCTGTAGATTCCGTTGATTTAAATGGTTTACGATGCCTTCCACATTCGTGCGCGAAGCCTCCGCGTGGAAAGCTTTTCAGCCGACTGCCACCTTCTTCTTTGCCGGGGGGTTGTCTGAATCATACTGCCGCCGCGCTTCACTGATCCGGCCATGGTGTTCTGCAGTCCAGACGACAAGCGCTGCAACGGGTCCAAGAAGTGACTGTCCCAGTTCCGTCAGGCTGTACTCGACGCTCGGCGGTTGCGTTGGAAATACCTTGCGATGAACCAGGCCATCACGCTGCAGGCTGCGCAGCGTTCCCGTCAACATCGCCTGCGAAATGTCGGGGATCGCCCGCTTCAATTCCCCAAAGCGGTGAGGCTTGTAGCCCAATGTCTGCAAGATGAGTGACGCCCATTTGTCGCCAATATGCGCAAACACATCCCGAACGGGACATTGCGATGCATCGAAGACCGTCGAGATGGGTGCCTTGATCATTTCCATGACCGTGTCGATCGCCATGGTGTAGTCTGGCTTCATGTTCGCATGCGCTGTCATTGGTACCAACCTCAGAACCTGGTTCTAAAAAACTGCCTACTTTACGCCGGCATCCTGATCTGCAATCTACACCTACTCTGAAAAATAGACCAGCCAGAAAACAACCATACGAATGGATATCTCATGACTGCAAAATATCTCGTCACAGGCGCTTCGGGCCAACTCGGTCAGCGTGTCCTGCATCACCTCCTCGCCACCTCGGGTGTCGCCGCAGGAGACGTCATCGCGGCAAGCCGCAAGCCCGAACAACTCGCTGACCTTGCCGAGAAGGGTGTCCTGGTCCGTCGCGTCGACTTTGATGATGCCGCCTCCATGGAAGCTGCCTTTGCAGAAGCTGAAAAGGTTCTGATCATCAGCACCGACAGCCTCGATCGCCCCGGACACCGCCTCGTGCAACATCGCGCGGCCATCGCGTCCGCCGAAAAGGCGGGGGTCAAGCATCTGTTGTATACCTCGATGCCCGAGCCGGCTAACTCGCCGCTGCTCTTCGCGCCGGACCATGAGGGAACGGAAGCCGCGATCGCGGCGAGCTCCATTCCTGCCTGGACGATCCTGCGCAACAACTGGTACTTCGAGAACGTCATGATGAGCGCCGGCCCGGCTCTCGCCTCGGGGCACTGGTATTCGGCTGCCGGCAACGGCAAGGTCGCTCACATCGCCCGTGACGACATTGGCCGTGCCATCGCAGCCGCGCTCGTTGCCGCCACCGATGCCAAGGTCACCTATACCCTGACGGGTGCGTCGTCCTACACACATGCCGAGATGGGAGCTCTCGTCTCAAAGGCTTCCGGTAAGGACATCGCAGTCATCGACGTGCCTGTCGAAGGCCTCGTTCAAGGCATGGTTGGCGCCGGTCTGCCGGAACCGGTCGCACGCGTTTTTGCCTCGATTGATACCATGGTGGGCAGCGGCGGTCTGTCACGCATCACCGGCGACTTCAAGGCGCTCACGGGTGTGGAGCCGCAGAGCTTCGAGACCTGGGTTGAAAGCCAGGCCGGCGCGTTCAAGTCCATGATCCCCTGATCAGTATCGGCCCCGCTAGGCCGGTCGTGATCCTGCCGCGCCCACAATGGCAGGATCATGCAGGCCGCCCGTCACCCCCGGCGGGCGGCTTCTTCAAGACGTCATCACGCCTGCACTCCCTCTCCATCCATCGTTGTGTCGCTGTCTTTCGCGTTCGGCGGTCGTTGATCCCGGGTAGGAAAAGGGTGGCGGGGCGTGAATCGATTTCAGTAGAACGGAATGAGCCTGTTCTGGCGTTCCATCCTGCCTCATTCAGAAGCAAACATGATGGTTTTTGCGGCAGGCGATTTCCTGCAGCGCTGGAGCCGTCCGAATTCGCCTGAAAAACAGCGTTCTGCTCAACTGGCATACCCCTTGCTTCACCACTTGTAGAGTTAGCCGCTAGGGTTCCGGCGCCGCAAGGCGCGGCTGGTCCGAGAGCGGCTCCCGATGGAGAGACATCCCATCGGGTGCACGGCGGGACAAAAGCCCGGGAGACCTCGTAAGCCAAGGGATTGGCGGCGCGATGGTCCATGCCGATCCCTTTTCGAAGACGCAAAAGGGGAATTTCTACATGCAGACTGTCAAGACACTCCTGTCGATCACGGCTCTGGCCGGCGCTCTCGCCTTCAGCCAGATGACACCGGCCGAAGCTGCGCCGAAGAAAGATTTCAAGGTCGCCTGGTCGATCTATGTCGGCTGGATGCCCTGGGGCTATGCCAATGACACCGGCATCGTGAAGAAGTGGGCCGACAAATACGGCATCAACATCGAAGTCACGCAGTTCAACGACTACGTGGAATCGATGAACCAGTATACTGCCGGTGCCTTTGACGCCGTGACGCTCACCAACATGGATGGTCTGTCGATCCCCGCTGCCGGTGGCGTCGACACGACCGCCGTCATCGTTGGCGACTTTTCGAACGGCAACGACGCGCTGATCCTCAAGGGCAAGGACAAGCTCGAGGATGTGAAGGGCCAGAACGTCAATCTCGTCGAGTTCTCGGTCTCCCATTATCTGCTCGCCCGCGCCCTCGAAAGCATCGGTTCCTCCGAGCGTGACGTGAAGGTGGTCAACACCTCGGATGCCGACCTGGTCGCCGCCTACCAGACGCCTGATGTTACGGCGGTCGTGACCTGGAACCCGCTGGTCGCCAGCATTCTGGAAGATGCGTCGGCAAAGAAGGTCTTCGATAGTTCGCAGATCCCGGGCGAGATCATCGACCTGATGGTCGCCAATACCGACGTGCTCAAGGACAACCCGGACTTCGGCAAGGCGCTTGCCGGGATCTGGTACGACACGATGGCCGTCATGACGGCAGATACAGAAGAGGGCAAGGCAGCCCGCACGGCAATGGGAACGGCGTCCGGAACGGATCTGGCGGGCTTCGAAGCCCAGATGGCCGCCACCAAGCTCTTCGACAAACCCGCCGATGCCGTGGCATTCACCGCCTCGCCGGATCTGTCCAAGACCATGGATATCGTCCGCAACTTCCTCTTCGAAAAGGGGCTTCTCGGCAGCGGTGCGCCGTCTGCCGATGTCATCGGTATCGAACTGGCGGATGGCGCGGTCCTCGGCGACAAGGAAAACGTCAAGTTCCGCTTCACCACGACCTACATGGACGCGGCCGCCAAGGGCGCGCTCTGAGGCAGACCATACCGCCCGGTTGACGATGTCATCCGGGCGGCTCCCGTCTCCCTGAAATCCTGGAGTGGTCGATGCGCTGGATCAATGCTCATCCTGGAAATGGCGCGCGCCTGACGCTGGTGCTTCTGCCCTTCGTGCTGGTGCTGGCCGCCTACATGATCGGCTCGGCCGAACGGCTAGCAGAAAACCCGAACGACAAGCTTCTGCCCGGTTTCGCTACCCTCTGGGAGGCTGTCAGCCGGATGGCCTTCACAGCTGACGCCAGAACCGGCGAATACCTGCTTTGGTCGGACACCTGGGCGAGCCTGGGGCGTCTGTTCGCAGGGCTTGGCATTGCCACCGCGATCGCGCTGCTCCTCGGCCTCGTGATCGGCATTCTGCCCTATGCACGGGCAGGTCTCTCTCCCTTCGTCGGCGCCATCTCCATGGTTCCGCCCTTGGCGCTCCTGCCCATCCTTTTCATCGTCATGGGGCTCGGCGAGGCATCGAAGATCGCGCTGATCGTTATCGGTGTCGCACCGATCATGATCCGTGACCTGGCGCTGACCGCCGTTTCCCTGCCGCGCGAGATGATTGTCAAAGCGGAGACCCTCTCGGCCTCCTCCTGGCAGATTGCGCTGCGTGTGGTGCTGCCGCAGATCCTGCCGCGCCTGATCACCACGCTCCGCCTGCAGCTTGGCCCTGCCTGGCTTTTCCTGATCGCGGCCGAAGCGATCTCCTCCGACAGCGGCCTCGGCTACCGCATCTTCCTCGTCCGCCGCTATCTGTCGATGGACGTCATCTTCCCCTATGTCCTCTGGATCACGCTGCTTGCGATCCTCACCGACATCCTGCTCGATCGCCTGCGCATCGCTGTCTTCCCCTGGTCCGAACTGGAGAAGGGCAAATGAGCGCGCTCTCCATCAAAAACCTCTGGAAGGAATATGGCGACCAGATCGTGCTGGAAAACGTCTCGATCGAGATCGAATCCAGAGCCTTCGTCGCGCTGGTCGGCCCTTCCGGCTGCGGAAAATCCACCTTCCTGCGCCTGTTGCTCGGCCAGGAGCGCCAGACCAAGGGTGAGATCCTGCTCGATGGTCTGGCCTTGCCGAAGGAGCCGGGGCCGGACCGCGGCGTCGTCTTCCAGCGCTACTCGGTCTTCCCGCATCTGACCGTGCTCGGCAATGTCATGCTCGGCAAGGAGCTGAAAGCCTCCCGCTTCGCCGCCCGCCTGTTCGGTGCCGCGAAGCGCGAGGTCGAGGACGAAGCCCGCGCCATGATCGCGGCGGTCGGGCTTGCCGGTTCCGAGGACAAGTATCCGGCCCAGCTTTCCGGCGGCATGCAGCAGCGGCTGGCGCTCGCCCAGGCGCTCATCATGCGGCCCAAGGTGCTGCTGCTCGACGAACCCTTCGGCGCGCTCGATCCTGGTATCCGCGCCGAAATCCACACGCTGATGAAGACGCTCTGGCACGAGGCGCCGATGACTGTGGTCATGGTCACCCATGACATGCGCGAGGCCTTCACGCTGGCTACCCGCGTTGTTGCCTTCGAGCGCCCCCGCGATCGCCCCGAGGAAAAGCTCCGCTACGGCGCGACGATCACCCGCGACATCGCCATCTGGCCCCCCCGCAAGGCGGGCGAGGCCTCCCTCTTTCGCCCCGACCGGGACGGCCCGGTCTCTTCAAAGGGTCAATAGCCGGGACGACCCGGCCAACGAAACCACTGGAGATGACAATGCATATCCGACGTTCCCCCGAAGAGATCGCTGCCAACCGGGCGCGTTACGAGGAGCATCAGAAGAAGGGGCTGGAATTCGCACCGAAGGCGCTGCCAGCCAAGAGCGCAAAACCTGCGCCCGCAATCGCTGCTGACGCGATCGTGCACCAGGAAAAGCTGCCCGGCGGCTGGTATTGGTGGACCCGCGTCAAGGCCGGCGAAACGCTGCGCATCGCGCTCGACGAAGGAGTATCAACCGTATCGGTCGTGGCCTGGAATGCCGAAGACCCGACCGAGCGCATGAACCTGCCGGACACCGTCAAGGTGCAGTGGACCACCGGGCTTGGAAAGGGCCGTGTCATCTTCTCCGACATGGGCAAGGTGATGTTCTCGATCACCGAGGACAGCTCCGGCGCCCATGATGTGCTGATGGGCGGCTCGACCGCCTCATCGAACGCGAAGAAATATGCCGGCCAGAATGGTCCGGCGCTGCGCAATACCCGCGACAACTTCGTGCTGATCGCCACCAAATCAGGCCTCGACAAGCGCGACATTCCGGCGGCTCTCGCCCTTTTCGCCCCCGTCCGCGTCGATGCCGATGGCAAATTCGAGTGGAAACCGGATCTCGTTGAAGATGGCGACTATGTCGACTTGCGCGCCGAGATGGACATGATCGTCGGCTTCTCCAATTGCCCGCATCCGCTCGACCCAAACCCGGTCTATGCCCCCAATCCCGTCAGCATCCTCAGGATCGCGGCTATTGAGCCGACGGCGGATGATCTCAGCCGGACCGCAACCGCCGAAGCCGTCAGGGGCTTTGAAAACAACGCTTTTGCGGCTCTGTGAGAGGAGAGGCGATCATGACAAGTTTTATCCAGACCGCTCCCGCCCGCACGCTCTCCAACACCGCGCAGGATCACTATATCGCTGCCGAAGCGCCCTTCTCGACCTTCATCAAAAAGGGTCAGGTGGTGCGGATCGAGGACACCTATGGCCAGCAGGCCGTCGATACGTTGTTCTACAACGCCCATGATTTCTCCGAGCGCTATTCGAGCCAGGACACCATGCGCGAGCAGGGTGCTGCCTACATCTCCACCGGCACCAAGGTGATCTCCAACGAAGGCCGGGTGATGCTGACGGTCACCGCCGACAGCTGCGGCCGGCACGATACCTCTGCCGGCGCCTGCTCCTGCGAGAGCAACACGGTCCGCTTCGGCCACTACACGAAATACCTGCATGCCTGCCGCGACAACTTCGTCATCGAGGTTTCCAAACACGGCATGAGCAAGCGCGACGTGGTGCCGAACATCAACTTCTTCATGAACGTGCCGATCGAACCGTCAGGCGAAATGACCATCGTCGACGGCATTTCCGCCCCTGGCGACTATGTCGAGCTAAAGGCGGAGATGGACGTGCTGCTCGTCATCTCCAATTGCCCGCAGATCAACAACCCCTGCAACGGCTTCGATCCCACGCCCATACGGGTGCTCGTCTGGGACGACGAGGCGGCCTGATGTTCAAGAAGGTCCTGATTGCCAATCGCGGCGAGATCGCCGTGCGCGTCATCAAGACGCTGCAAAAAATGGGGATCGCAAGCGTTGCGGTCTATTCCGATGCCGACCGCTTTTCGAAACCCGTTCTGATGGCCGACGAGGCGGTGCGCCTCGGCCCCGCACCCGCCAGCGAAAGCTATCTGAACGTAGAGGCCGTCATCGCCGCCTGCCGTCAGACCGGTGCGCAAGCCGTCCATCCCGGCTATGGTTTTCTCTCGGAGAACATCGGCTTTGCCGAGCGGCTGAAGGCGGAAGGCATCACCTTCATCGGCCCGACGCCGGACAACATCTCCGCCTTCGGCCTGAAGCACACGGCCCGCGAACTGGCCCAGGCGAGCGGCGTGCCGCTCTTACCCGGCTCCGGCCTGCTCGACAGCCGGGAAGAGGCGCTCTCCGCAGCGGAGCAGATCGGCTTTCCGGTGATGCTGAAGTCGACAGCCGGCGGCGGCGGTATCGGCATGCAGCTCTGCGACAGTGCCGAGGCGCTTACTGCCGCCTTCGACACCGTCCAGCGCACGGCGAAATCCAGTTTCGGCGACGCCCGCGTCTATCTCGAACGCTTCGTCTCCAAGGCCCGCCATGTCGAGGTGCAGATCTTCGGCGATGGCAAGGGGAGGGTGATCGCGCTCGGTGAACGGGACTGCTCGCTGCAGCGCCGGAACCAGAAGGTGATCGAAGAAACGCCTGCCCCGGGTCTGTCCGATGCCGTGCGCCAGCGCCTGCATGCGGCAGCCGTGTCGCTCGGTAGCCAAGTGGCATACGCCTCCGCCGGCACGGTCGAATTCATCTATGATCCCGCCCGCGAGGAATTCTATTTCCTCGAGGTGAACACGCGTCTGCAGGTCGAGCATCCGGTCACGGAAGCCGTCTTCGGTGTGGATCTCGTCGAATGGATGATCCGCCAAGCCGCTGGCGAAGATGTGCTGACGGGCAGGCAAAACCTCGTGCCGAAGGGTGCAGCGATCGAAGCGCGCGTCTATGCAGAAATGCCCCATGCCGGCTTCCGCCCGAGTGCCGGCCTGCTGACCGAAGTTGTCTTCCCAGAGGGCGTCCGTGTCGACGGCTGGGTGGAAACGGGAACCGAAGTCACGCCTTACTACGATCCGATGCTGGCCAAGGTGATCGTCTCGGGCACGGATCGGGATACGGCCATTGCGGCGCTCTCGTCCGCGCTGGAAAAAACCTCGCTTGCCGGCATCGAGACCAACCTCGAATACCTGAAAGCCATTGCCGCCTCTGATCTGTTCCGCAGCGGCGATGTCGCGACCACGGCCTTGAAGGATTTCGCCTTCGTGCCCGATGTCGTCGAGGTGATCGCCCCCGGCGCGCAATCGAGCCTCCAGGAACTGCCGGGCCGCCTCGGCCTCTGGCATGTCGGCGTGCCGCCATCCGGCCCGATGGACGAACGCTCCTTCCGCCATGCCAACCGGCTGGTCGGCAACCACGATCATACGGCGGCCCTGGAGCTCACCGTGTCCGGGCCGGTGCTGAAATTCTTCTCCGATACCGTGATCGCGCTCGCCGGAGCGGCAATGCCCATGAAGCTCGACGGTGTCGAGTTGCCACACGACGAGGCGGTCCAGGTGAAAGCGGGCCAAACGCTGGCCATCGGCAGCATCACCGGTGCCGGCCAGCGCGCCTATCTGGCGGTCTCCGGCGGCTTCGACGCGCCTGTTGTCATGGGGTCCCGCGCCACCTTCGGCCTCGGCCAGTTCGGCGGCAATGCCACCGGCACGCTTCGCGCAGGCCATGTCTTGCGCCTGGCCCGCCGAAACCAGACCGATGTCCTGCCGGCAACCGAACCGGCGGAACTGACGCGCGAATGGTCCGTCGGCGTGCTCTACGGCCCGCATGGTGCGCCCGACTTTTTCCTCGAAGACGATATCGAGACGCTGTTCTCGACGCCTTACGAGGTGCATTTCAACTCGGCGCGCACGGGTGTGCGTCTGATCGGCCCGGCACCCAAATGGGCGCGCACCGATGGCGGCGAGGCGGGGCTTCACCCCTCCAACCTGCATGACAACGCCTATGCGATCGGCGCGATCGACTTTACCGGCGACATGCCGATCATCCTCGGTCCCGACGGCCCAAGCCTCGGCGGCTTCGTCTGCCCGGCGGTCATCGTCCGCGACGAGCAGTGGAAGATGGGCCAGTTCAAGCCGGGGGATAAGATCCGGTTTCATGCCGTTGGGCGGGAGGAGGATGGTGTCCTTTCCGCAGGCGTGGTGCCCGGTTTACCCCCCTCTGTCCTGCCGGACATCTCCCCCTCAAGGGGGGAGATTGGCAGGGAGGCACCCTCGGCGCTTTCAGAAGATAAGCTTTCCCCAGGATCCAGCATGCAGGCAGGCAAAACGGCTGCCTCTCCGCTCTCCCCCCTTGTGGGGGAGATGCCCGGCAGGGCAGAGGGGGGTAAAACTTCGCACTCCGCCATTGGCTCCCCGATCCTCGCCTCGAACGATACCGGCCCCATCTCCGTCGTCTACCGCCGCCAGGGCGATGACAATCTGCTGGTCGAATACGGCCCGATGCAGCTTGATATCGGCATCCGCATGCGAGTGCACCTGCTGATGCAGGCGGTCAAGGCGGCGAGACTTCAGGGCCTGATTGATCTGACGCCTGGCATCCGCTCGCTGCAGATCCATTATGACAGCACCACGCTGTCCCGCTCGAAACTCCTCGCCGCCCTCGCCGAGATCGAGAAAAGCCTCCCCCCGGTGTCCGAGGTCAAGGTGCCGAGCCGGACCGTCTGGCTGCCGCTGTCCTGGAACGATCCGGATGCGGAACTGGCCATGCGCAAGTATCAGGAACTCGTGCGCCCCAATGCGCCCTGGTGCCCCTCCAACATCGAGTTCATCCGCCGCATCAACGGGCTCCCCGACGAGCAGGCGGTGAAGGATACGATCTTCAACGCCTCTTATCTCGTGATGGGCCTCGGTGATGTCTATCTCGGCGCGCCGGTCGCAACCCCCATCGATCCCCGCCACCGGCTGGTGACGACGAAGTATAATCCGGCCCGCACCTGGACGCCGGAAAATGCCGTCGGCATCGGCGGCGCCTATATGTGCATCTACGGCATGGAAGGGCCGGGCGGCTATCAGCTCTTCGGGCGCACGATCCAGGTCTGGAACACCTGGCGGCAGACGGACGTCTTCGCCAAGGACAAGCCCTGGCTGCTCGATTTCTTCGACCAGATCCGCTTCTTCCCCGTGAGCCATGAAGAACTGACGGAGGCCCGCGCCGCCTTCCCGCATGGCGGCTATCCCATCCGCCTCGAGGAGGGCACCTTCTCCTATGCCGACTACGAGGCGGAGATGGTCCGCAATGCAGAGAGCATCGGCGCCTTCAAGCAGGGACAGCAGGCGGCCTTCGAGGCCGAGCGAAAGCGCTGGAAGGATGAGGGGCTCGACTCGTTCCAGGTCGATGACGGCGCGGGCGTTAGCCTCGGCGGCGATATCCCCGAAGGCTGCTTCGGGGTGGAAAGTGCTGTGCCCGGCAATGTCTGGAAATTGCTGGTCGAGGAAGGCCAGTCGGTGCAGGCTGGGGATACGCTTGCCATCATCGAGTCGATGAAAATGGAAATCACCGTCACCGCCCATGCCCCCGGCACAGTCCGGGATCTGCGTGCCGGGCCGGGTCGCAACGTCAAGGCCGGCGATGTCCTGGTCATCTTGGAGGATCTGTAATGCTGCCGACTATTCTCGATCTCGCTTCGCTGAAGGCCGCCTATGCCAGCGGGCTCACCCCGCTCGATCTCGTCGAAGAGGTGATCGCCCGCCGCAAGGCCTCCGATGATCCGGCGGTCTTCACTACAGAGACGCCGGATGATGACTTGCGGGCAGCCGCGAAGGCTCTGATAGCGCGTGCGCCGGAGCCGAACAGTCTGCCGCTCTGGGGCGTGCCCTTTGCCGTGAAGGACAATATCGACGTTTCAGGCCTGCCAACCACCGCAGCCTGCCCGGCCTTCGCCTACCAGCCGGAGATGGATTCCACAGTCGTTGCGAGACTGAAGGCTGCGGGTGCCCTCGTCATCGGCAAGACCAATCTCGACCAGTTCGCGACAGGCCTCAACGGCACGCGGTCGCCCTATGGCGCCCCGCGCTCCGTCTTCGACAAGGCCTATGTCTCCGGCGGCTCCTCGTCCGGCTCGGCGGTTACGGTTGGGGCGGGGCTGGCGAGCTTTGCGCTGGGCACCGATACCGCCGGTTCCGGTCGCGTGCCCGCCGCCTTCAACAACCTCGTCGGTATCAAGCCGACGCCCGGCCTCGTGCCGAATGTCGGCGTCGTGCCGGCCTGCCGTAGCGTCGACGTCGTCACGGTCTTTGCTGCAACCGTCGGCGATGGGGTCGCGATCCGCAAGGTCATGGATGGCCATGACGCCGGCGATCCCTATTCCCGCAAGGCGTCGCCAGCGGCCCTGCCGGGTTCAGGCCTGCGCATCGGTGTGCTCGAAGGAGCCGAGCGTGAATTCTTCGGGAACAAGGAGGTAGAAGCCCTCTACGATCAGGCCATCGAGCGGGCAAAATCACTCGGCGCTGTGATCGTCCCCTTCGACTACGCGCCGTTTCGACAGGCGGCCGAACTGCTCTATAACGGCCCCTGGGTGGCCGAACGTCTGGCGGCAGTGAAGGAGTTCATCGGCACCAATGCCGATGATTTCGATCCGACCGTGCGCACCATCATTGAGGGTGCCAGGGGTTACGACGCGGTTGCGGCATTCGAGGGCCAGTACAAGCTTGGCCATCTCGGCCAGAAGACGCTTGTCGAATGGGAAAAGCTCGACGTCCTGATGCTCCCGACCTCGCCGACCACCTACACGGTCGAGGCGATGCTGGCAGACCCGATCGTCAAGAACAGCCATTTCGGTCGCTACACCAACTTCGCCAATCTCTTCGGCTATGCGGCCATCGCCGTGCCGGGCGGCTTCGGCTCGGATGGCCTGCCCAGCGGCGTCACCTTCTTCGGTCCCTCCTTCTCCGACGATGCGCTGGCGCCCTTTGCCGATGCCATGCATCGCGCCGCCCGGTCCGGCATGGGCAAGGACAAGACAGCAGTCCTGCCGGAAGGCTCGAAGGTTGCCGAGCCCGACGATGGCCTCGTCACCATCATGGTCGTCGGCGCGCATCTGACCGGCATGCCGCTGAACCATGAACTGACGGGCCCCGGCGGCAGACTGGTGAAGACCTGCCGCACCGCCGGCGACTACCGCCTCTTCGTCCTGCCCAACACCACGCCGCCCAAACCGGGCCTGATCCGCGAGCCGGGTTTCTCCGGCAAGGGACTGGAGGTGGAGGTGTGGAAGGTCACGCCATCAGCCTTCGGGCGCTTCGTCCAGAACATCCCCGCACCGCTCGGCATCGGCAAGGTCACCCTCGACGACGGCGCCCAAGTCTCGGGCTTCCTCTGCGAGCCCTATGCCATAGAGGGTGCGCAGGAGGTCACTGATCTCGGCGGCTGGCGCGCCTATATCGCGTCGAGGAAGTAAGGGTTCTGTTGGCGCCTGCCTGAGCGCAGGCGCCAATGCGAGACTTGGACTTAAGGAACCTGCGCGCCCCGCGTCGCGGTATAGATCGCATAAAGCGAGGTCGACGCGGTGATGAACAGGCGGTTCCGGCGTGGCCCGCCGAAGGTCAGGTTGGCGACCGCCTGCGGCACCAGGATCTTGCCGAGCAGCGTGCCGTCGGGATGGAAGCAATGCACGCCGTCGGCAGCACTTGACCAGATGTTTCCTTCCACATCCGTCCGCATCCCGTCGGGAATGCCCTTGTCGATATGGGCAAAGACGCGTCCATTCGTCAGCCGTTTGTCCTCGGTGACATCGAACACCCTGATATGCCGCGGGGCGTCCGGTTTATGGCTGGCGCCGGAATCGGCGACGTAGAGCAGTTTCTCGTCTGGCGAGAAGCAGAGCCCGTTCGGCTGCAGGAAGTCGTCGATCATGACGGTGAGTTCGCCGTTCGAGGGATCGAGCCGGTAGACATTGCGGCTCGCCTGTTCCTCGTCGGCCTTGTAGCCCTCGTAATCGGAGAGGATGCCGTAGGACGGGTCGCTGAACCAGACGCTGCCGTCGGACTTGACCACAACGTCATTGGGGGAATTCAGCCGCTTGCCGGAGTAGTGATCCGCAAGCGTGGTGATCGTCCCGTCGATCTCGGTGCGGATGACGCGGCGCCCGCCGTGTTCGCAGGACACGAGCCGTCCCTCGCGGTCGCGGGTATTGCCGTTGATGAAATGCGACGGCGCGCGATAGACCGAGATGCCAGCACCCTCGATCCAGCGCAGCACGCGCTCGTTGGGAATATCGCTGAACAGCAGATAGCCGCCATCGTTGAACCAGACGGGACCCTCGGCCCATCGGCAGCCGGTGTAAAGTTCATCCAGGCCGGCGCTGGACACCAGCAGGTCGCAGAAGCGGGGGTCGCGGATCTCGTAATGCGGGTTTTCCATGGGACGATCCTGGCAGGGCTTCAGGTTTTGCTGGCGCTGCGCGTGGTCGGCAGCATGATGACGGCGATGATGATGAGACCGGTGAGAATGAGGCGGATGCCGGCTCCAAAACCGTAGGTATTCAGCATCGAAACGACAAGGAACATGAAGAGCGAGGCGCCCCATATCCCCGGAACATTCGAATTGCCGCCGGCAACCGCCGTGCCGCCGATAACGACGACCGCGATCGACATCAGGAGATATTCCGTGCCCATGTTGAGGGCTGCGCCGCCCGAGAAGCTGGCGAGCAGATAGCCGCAGAGGGAAGCGAGCACGGCGCAGAGCAGGTAGGTGACAAGCCGCGTGCCGTCGATCGGGATGCCGGCCATGCGGGCGGCGCGGATGCTCTGGCCGATCGCGGCGATCGAGCGTCCATAGACCGTGCGGTTGATCACGTACCAGACGAGTACCGAGAGCACCAAGGCAACGAGCGAGACATTCGGGATGCCCGCAGTCGAGGAGGTGGTGAAGTCGGCAAGCCAGCTTGGCGGCTTTATGCGCAGTCCCCGGTTCGTCCAGATCGCCGTCGACTGCACGATGAAGCTCATCGATAGCGTCGCGATGATCGGCGGAATGCGGAGCAGTTTGATGAGCGCATAGTTGCCGATGCCGATCGCGATCCCGACACCGATGGCGACCAGCAGCCCTGTCAGGATCATGCTGTTCTCGACATTCATGACCTTCAGCGAGACGGTCGCCGCAAGTGTCATATTGGCGGGAACCGAGAGGTCGATATTGCCGGGGCCAAGCGTGATCACCAGCATCTGCCCGAGACCGACGAGCACCGAGAAGGCGCCGAAGGTGAGGGCAGCCTGTGCAAGCCCGACCGTGCTTGCCCCGCCGGTGAAGACGATGGTGACCAGGAAGACGCTGGCTGCTGCGATGAACGACCAGATCCAGGTCCGGGAGAAGAGCATGGAGAGGTGCTTGCTCATGCCTTGCCCTTCCGGCCTTCGGCGCGATTGAGGACGACGCGCAGCGTCAGCACCAGGATCAGGATCGCCCCCTGAGCCCCGATCTGCCAGTCCGGCGAGATCCTGAGGAAGGAGAGGAACGAGCCTGCCAGCGTGAGGGTCAGCGCACCGATCACGGCACCGATCGGCGAAACGCGACCGCCGACGAATTCGCCGCCGCCGAGAATGACACCGGCGATCGAGAGCAGCGTATAGCGCAGCGCGATATTGGCGTCCGCTGAGGTCGTGAGCCCCACCAGCGCCATGCCGGCGAGCACCGCAAAGAACCCGGCGAGACCATAGACGGCCGCCCGTGCTCCGATGATCGACCATCCGGCCCGGGCAACCGAGCGGCTGTTGCCGCCCACCCCGCGCAAGACGACACCGAATGATGAGCGCATGATGACATAGTGGCTGACAACGGCGATCAGGATGCTGGCCACAATCGCCATGGGAAGCAGCGGCGGCTTGACCGTCATGATCGTGCGGATCCAGCCGGGCGCTTCACCGCCCGGTGCTGGCAGGATCAGCACGGCAAGCCCGCCCCAGACAAAGCTCATGCCGAGTGTCACCACGATCGAGGGCAGGTCCCGGAGGTGGATCATCACGCCGATCAGGGCGTAGACACCGATTGCTGCCATCAGAATGAGGACACCCAGCAGCGGAGACGACTGCAGGAAGGTTGCCGTCACGCAGGCGACGAAGCTGACAAAGGTGCCCATCGACAGATCAAGGTCGTTGACCGTCATGATCAGCATCTGCGCAATGGTGGCGAGCGCGATCGGGACAGCCAGGTTGAACAGCAGATTTAGCCCCGTGTAGCTCATGGCCCGTGGCTGCAGATAGAATACAGCTGCGAGGAGCCCGACCAGCGAAAGGGCGGGGATCAGCAGGCGCAGACCTTCGGCGGAGAAGAACTTCGTCATGCGGCCTCCTGGAAGGAGGCGGAGAGGATGTTTTCTTCCGCCACCTCGTCCCCCTTCAGTTCGGCAACGATGCTGCCGTTGTTGAAGACATAGACGCGGTCGCAGAGGCAGACCTCGTCCATCTCGGTCGAGTACCAGACAAAGGTCCGCCCTTGATCTGCCTCCTGGCGCAGGATCGCATAGACCTCCTGCTTGGTGCCGAAGTCCACCCCGCGCATCGGGTCATCCATCAAAACCACGGGGGCTCGGCTGGCAAGCGCCCGGGCGAAGAGAACCTTCTGCTGGTTTCCGCCCGAGAGCGACAGGATCTGATTGTCCATGTCGGGGGTGCGGATACCGATCCGCTCCTTCCAGGTCTGCCCCAGCATCTCTTCCCGATTGAAATCCAGGGTCTGCAGCCGCGACAGATCCGGCAGGATGCCAATACTGAGGTTTCTTAAGATGCTCCACAGCGTGAAGGTGCCGTTGACGGCCCGGTCGCCGGCAACGAAGGCGACCTCGGGGTCATCGGCCCGCAGCCAGTTGCCGGTTCGGGATTCGAAGAGGCCGACCAGCATGTCCGTCTGGCCATGGCCGCCGAGACCGGCGAAACCAACGATTTCACCCTTCATGGCCTGGAAGGGGAGGCCGCGTCCGCGCACCGGCGTTGCGGTCAGCACACTCGCCGTGTCGGTCCTGTGCAGGTGCGTGCGCGCCTCGCGCGTCTTCACCACGCTGCCCATGGCCTCGATCAGGCCGTGTTCCGAAAATTCCTCGGCCGGCCTCTGGCTGACCACCCTTCCGTCCTTCATGACGACAATGCGGCTGGAGACCGACAGGATCTCGCCGAGAATGTGCGAGATGAACAGGATCGAGCCGCCATCGCGGACAAAGCGCTCGACATAGGCGAGCAGTTGCTCGGCAAGCCGCGCATCCAGCGAGGAAGTCGGCTCGTCCAGAATGACGAGGCGGACGGGGCTGCCGATCTCGCAGAAGGTAATGGCGATCTCCACCATCTGGCGTTCAGCAATGGTGAGCGTGCCGACGGCCTCGTGGCAGTCGATCGAATGTCCCGGGAAGATCTCCTGCAATTTGCTCTCGATCAGGGCAGCACCCCGCTTGCGCCAGCCCCAGCCTTGCAGGCTGCGATGCATCACGCGGGTGTTCTCCACGATCGTCAGGTTCGGGCAGAGCGACAGTTCCTGGAAGACGCAGCGAATGCCGGCCTCGCGCGCAGCATTGATGCTATGGCCTCCGCTGCCGTGACCGTATCGGATGGTCCCCTCATGCGGGCTGAGCCCGCCATTGATAACGTTGACGATGGTGGATTTGCCGGCGCCATTATGGCCAACAAGGCCGACGCATTCTCCAGCCCCGATCTCCAGCGTGACGCCGTCGAGCGCCTTCACCGCGCCGAAACTCACTCTTGCATCGGTAACGCTGACGACGGGCCGTCCATCGCCCTTATCGAGCATGGCATTCATTCTGAACAACTCTCTCACTCATGCGCCAAGGGTTCCCCATCCCGCCCGGCCCGAAGGCCGGACGGTCCGGGGAGGTTTTCCATTCGATCACTTGGCGGACGCGATCACCTTCTGGGCGTCTTCGAGCGAATACTCGACATTGGCGACGCCGCCGGCCTGGGTGTTGGCCAGGTTTGCTTCGAGGTTGTCCTGGTCGATGCGCAGGAAGGGCACGACGAGGTCCTTCTTGACTTCCTTGCCGTCAAGAATCTGCTGGGCGACCCAGAAGGCAAGCGTGGATACACCGGGCGCAATCGAGACCGACATGGTCTCATACTTGTTGGCGTCCTTCTGTTCCTTCCACCATTTCAGCTCGTCTTCGCGGTTGCCCATGACGATGACGGGCATCGGACGGTTGGCAGCCGCAATCGCCTGGGCCGCGCCATAGCCATCACCACCCTGGGTCACGACGCCGACCAGTTCCGGCAGGCTCGGCAGGATGCCGGCGACGGCCTTCTGGGCCACGTCCTGCGCCCAGTCGCCATGCACGGAGCCGACGATCTTGAACTGCGGGAACTGCTTCACGCCTTCATGGATGCCGGCCGAGATTTCGTCATCGACGAAGACGCCGGCAAGGCCGCGGATTTCGAGCAGGTTGCCGCCCTGCGGCAGCTTGCCGGAGAGATATTCGACCTGGCTGCGCCCCATTTCCTTGAAGTCGACGGCGATGCGCCAGGCACAGGGTTCGGTGACGATGCCGTCGAAGGAGACGACGGTGATGCCGGCGTCACAGGCCTCCTTGACGGCGCCGTTCAGCGCCGTCGGCGAAGCAGCATTGATGACGATGGCATCATAGCCCTGCAGGATCATGTTCTGGATCTGGGCTGCCTGTTCGGTCGCCTGGTTTTCGGCGGTGGTGAAGGCGTCGGCGGCTGCGACCTGTCCGGCCTTGACAGCCTCGCCGGTCACCTTTTCCCAGCTGGTCAGCATGGCCTGGCGCCAGGAATTGCCGGCATAATTGTTCGAAAGGGCAATCTTCTTGCCCGAGGTGTCGGCCAGTGCGGGCATGGATGTGGCGAGAAGGCACAGTGCCGCGCTCGCCAGAAGGTATCTGCTGGTCTTCATGATCTCACTCCCTGTTGTCCGGCGCGCTTGTCGCCGGTTTCCTCCAAACAGCCGGGTGTCTCCCGGTCTGAATTCCCCGCCGAGTTCCTCTTCTCGGCGGGATGAGGATGGATGGAATGGCGCCGACTGTCGAGGTCGCGCTCGGCAGGACGTTTGCGGGATCTACGCAAGAACATGCGGGATCTCGCAAGACGACGGAGAGGTGGCCATGTGTTATGAGGGGGAGTGCGGTCAGGGGAGTGACCGCGCGGGAGGATGACCATGCTCAAGATCGCGCCACCGGCATTGCTCGATCATTATCTTGGCATATCACGGCTTTTGGCCGGACAACTCGATTTCCGATCCGCCATCAAGGCCGTCGGCGTCGAAGTATCGCATATCGTGCCGCATGACCACCTCGATGTCTGCATCATGATGGTAAACGGGCTGTACCATACCGCCTATGAAAGTGGCTTGGACACCTTTTGGGGTCAGACGGCACCGGCTCCCGTCACCAGCAGCCCGATCCGAACCCTGCTCTGGGGCGAAATCGATTTCCTGCTGACGCCCGATGCGCAGCAGGAGAGCCGTTACCACAGCGACACGCCCTTCACCCGTCCGATCTTCGAACACAATCTGCGCGGACGCATCCACGTGCCGCTCAAGGTCGGTGGCGAGGTCATCGGTGCGCTCAGTTGCTCCTCGCATCAGGTTGATTTCTATACGCCCCAGGATGTCGAAAACGCCCAGTCGATCGCAGACCTCCTGTCGCCCTATTTCTTCGCACTCCGCGCCGCCGAACAGGCCAAGCAGTCGGCGATCATTGAGGCCGAGGCACGGGCACGGGAGGAGGGTTTGCGACTGGGAGCCCTCAACCTGACGGAGGCGCTCGAAGGCGAACGGCAGCGCATTGGCATGGATCTGCATGATCAGACGCTCGCCGACCTCACGCGGCTGTCGCGCCGGCTGGACCGGATGATGCAGGAAAAGGACCTGAGCGGGGAAATGCTGGAGCCTGTTTCCCGCAGCCTGCAGCAATGCATGCAAAACCTCCGCGAGATCATCGAGGAGGCAAAGCCCGCGGTCCTGCAATTGTTCGGATTCGCCCATGCCATCGAGAACCATCTGGACCGCGCCGTCCGTGACCAGGGGGCGACGCTCTCCTGGCGTCTGATAGACGAGACCGAAGCGGCGATCGACCTCCTCGACCAGACGGTCCGGATCGCGCTGTTCCGGATCACCCAGGAGGCGATCAACAACGCCGTCAGGCATGCCCATGCCGTAAGCCTCGACGTGCGCCTGCGTGCGAGCAGTTCGTCCGTGATCATCGAAGTCAGCGACGACGGGCGCGGCCTGTCGCGGGGCGCGCGTGGTGAAGGCGGCGGGATCGACAACATGATGACCCGCGCACGCCTGATCTCGGCGAAGTTTGCCATCGGTGCCAACCGTGAGGGGGAGGGGACGACGGTGCGCGTTCAGCTGTCGCTGTCGATACAGGCGACGAAGGCCAGGGGAGACGAAGCATGAAGGTCCTGATTGTGGAGGACGATCCCCTGCATCGCTCCTATCTGCTGGAGGCGGTCTGTGCTGCCCTGCCGGAATGCCGGGATGTGCTGGAAGCGGAGAATGGTGCCGACGGAGAAAAGATGGCCCGCGAGCACAAGTCCGCCCATATCGTGATGGATCTGCAGATGAATGCCCGCAATGGCATCGAGGCGGCGCGAACGATCTGGAAGGAGCGGCCGGATACCCGCATCCTATTCTGGTCGAACTATTCGGATGAAGCCTATGTGCGCGGCGTTTCCCGTATCGTGCCTGACGGGGCTGCCTATGGCTATGTCCTGAAATCCGCCTCCGACGAACGCCTGAAGCTCGCGCTGCGCAGCATTTTCGTCGAGGCGCAATGCGTGATCGACCGCGAGGTTCGCGGCATGCAGCAGAAGAGCCTTGGGCAGGTGAAAGGCTTCAGCGACAGCGAATACGAAATCCTCGTCGATATCGCGCTCGGCCTCACCGATCGTACCATCGCCCGCCGCCGTGGCCTGTCGCTGCGCAGCGTGCAAAACCGGTTGCAGCAGCTCTACGAGAAGCTCGGTGTCTACCAGATGTCGACGGAAGAGGCGGACGAGGGGCGCTATAACCTGCGCGCCCGCGCCGTGACGGTTGCTCTTTTGCGTAAGCTTCTGAACTATAGCGCCCTTGAACGCGCAGAGGCCGAACTCGCGGATTGGCTGAGGTCGCACTGACGGTCCCCGCCGCGTCGCTTCATGGTTGACGACGACCTGGGAAGCTGGGAGACGGGGTTATGGACGCTTCCTCGGACACCAACGACAACCAGCCCACGCCACGGATGCTCGCCTGGGCGAAGAATTCCGCTGCCTACCGGCTCGCCAAGCGTATGATGACGGAGCGGGAACTGGCCGATGCCATCAAGCGCAAGGCCCGGACGAAGTTTGAGGATATAACCGAGGCGCAGGTCAATGCGCTGGCAGAAACGGCGCTCGCCTTCGGCCGCAGCATGAAGGCGCTCGACGATCAGAATTACGCTGAGATCCGGGCGAACTCGGCTGCCCGCAGCGGTCGCTCCAAACGGGCAATCGCCCGCAAGCTCGCCGAAAAAGGTGTCGACAAGAGTATTGTCACATCGGTTCTTCTTGATGCCGATGATCTACGCGCAGCCATCGTCTATGCCCGCAAGAAGGCCTTCGGCCCCTTCCGGCGCCCCGATGTGGAAGCGGATGAAGCGCGCTGGACGAAGGAAATCTCCTCCTTTGCGCGACAGGGCTTCAGCTTCGATCTCGCAAAGCGGGTTCTCGACTTGGAGCGTGACGAGGCCGAGGATATCCTCCTCGGCTCGCCGTGATCGGTGGCTTGCAGAATGCGAACGAGAGCGTTTGCGATTTTATATCCCATTGCCGGCAATCCGGTTGCCATTCGGGATATCGCCTGACTGCACCCATGAGCAGGTGACGCGGTTGCGACCGTTCGCCTTGGATCGATAGAGAGCCTCGTCCGCACGACGCAGTGCATCTGCCAGACTCTGGTCGCTAGGCTCAAACATGGTGACACCGAAACTCGCTGTCACAGTTCCATCCATCTCCGGACAGCGCGAGGCCTCGATCGCCTGTCGCAGACGTTCGGCAATCGCAAATGCGCTGTTGGCCGTTGCGCCCGGCAGAAGAACGGCGAATTCCTCACCCCCCAGCCGCGAGATCACGTCGCAGTCACGCAGGGCAGTCCTGCAGACATCCACCACCTCGATCAGCACCCGATCGCCGGCCAGATGCCCAAACCGGTCGTTGATCTGCTTGAAGTGGTCGATATCGAAGCTGATCAGGCCGATCGACGGAGGCTCTTCGCGTTCGACGAGCCGTTCCACTGCGGCCTGGAAAGCAAGGCGAGACGTGGCACCCGTCAGCCAGTCTTGATCGGTTTGCCGCCGGAGTTCCATTTCCTTCATGACAAGGCCAGCGAGCGATTGGAGGATCGCCTTCTGTCGCTCGTCGAAGCGCCGCGGTTCGCGATCGATGACACACAGTGATCCCAGGCGCGCTTTCTCGGGCGTCACAAGTGGCGCGCCTGCATAAAAGCGAATATGCGGGATCCCGGTCACGAGTGGGTTTCGCGCCGTCCGGATGTCGTGTTCTGCGTCGGAGATGACCAGAACCTCATCGCTGCGGATGGTCTCGTTGCAGAAGGCCTGCTCGCGCGGTGTTTCGCGAAAATCGACACCGATATTCGTCTTGAACCACTGACGCCGGTCGTCCACGAATGAGATGAGCACGATCGGGGTTTCAAAGATCAGGCGCGCCAGCGCCGCGATCCGTTCAAAGGGTTCTTCGTTCGGCGTATCGAGGATGCCGTATTGACCGAGTATGCGTAAGCGTTCGACTTCGTTCATTCGGGCATGCTCCCTCGCCATCCGGAGACCATAAATCCCAAACATTTCCGTCCGCTTAAATTAGACGAGTGCTTCCTCACGGGAAACATCAGTCCTTCGCGCGTTGCAGCATGCCGAACAGGTCGCGCGGATCGTCCGGGTCGGCGATCAGGTCAACGGACTGGAAGAAGGCCGTGCCACGGACGCGGTCACGCACATAACGAAGAGCCGAAAAATCCTCGATCGCAAAACCGACGCTGTCGAACAGGGTGATCTGCTTTTCATCGCGCCGACCCGCCGCCTGGCCGGTGACCACCTGCCAGAGCTCCGTCACGGGATAATCAGGCGCCATCTGCTGGATCTCGCCTTCGATCCGCGTCTGCGGCGGATATTCGACGAATGTTTCGGCGCGCGAGAGGATGTCGCGGTGCAGTTCCGTCTTACCGGGACAGTCGCCGCCGATCGCGTTGATATGCACGCCGGCCCCGACCATGTTGTCGGTCAGGATTGTCGCATACTGCTTGTCGGCGGTGCAGGTCGTGATGATCTGGGCGCCCTCGATAGCAGCCTGGGACGTCTCGCAGGCCATGACAGTGAGGCCGGAGCCTTCGAGATTCCGACGTGTTTTCTCGGTCGCCTTGGGGTCGATGTCGAACAGCCGCACATGGGTAATACCAAGCACCGCCTTCATGGCCAGCGCCTGGAACTCCGCCTGGGCACCATTGCCGATCATCGCCATCGTGGTCGCTCCCTTTGGAGCAAGATGACGTGCCGCCATGGCGGACGTTGCGGCGGTTCGAAGGGCGGTCAGCAGCGTCATCTCGGTCAAGAGGACTGGATAGCCGGTGGAAACGTCGGCGAGCAGGCCGAAGGCGGTCACGGTCTGCAGACCCTCCGCCATGTTCTTCGGGTGACCGTTCACATACTTGAACGAATAGATCTCGCCATCCGATGTCGGCATCAGCTCAATGACGCCTTCCCGCGAATGCGAGGCAACGCGCGGCGTCTTGTCGAACAGCTCCCACCGCCTGAAGTCGGCCTCGATAACGTCGGTCAGCTCGGTGAGCACCCGTTCGATGCCGATATGATGCACGAGCCGCATCATGTTCTCGACGCTGACAAAGGGGACGAGGGCTTTTTCCGAAGGGGCTGGCGCTGTCATGATCCACCGGTTGAAAACGAGGCTGGACGAAGTCTAGCGGTGGTCTGGGTATGCCGAAACGGCGATAATCTGTCATTTTGCACGATCTTATGCGCAATTAGCTGCATCGGCATGCGCAAAGTGCGCAGGCGCAGCTACAAAAAAAGCAGGGGCCAAAGCCCCTGCTGTCAAATCCCTCGAACGGACGAGGGCGGAGGATCACTTGAACTGCGCCGGCAGCCAGAGCGAGATCTCGGGAATGAACGTCACCATCAGCAGCACCGCCACGCAGGCTCCGAAAAACGGCCAGATGGTCTGCATCGCTTCGCGTATGGAGATCTTGCCCACGGCGCAGCCAACAAAGAGCACCGTGCCCACCGGTGGCGTGATCAGGCCGATGCCGGCATTCAGGATCATGATGACACCGAAATGCACCGGATCGATGCCGAAGGCCTGGACGATTGGCAAGAAGACGGGCGTTGTGATGATGACCAGCGGGGCCATGTCCATGAATGTGCCAAGAAGAAGCAGAGCGACAGTGATCAGCAGCAGAACCACCATCGGATTGTCCGATACCGACTTGACCACCTGTATCAGGGTCATCTGAACCTGAAGAAATGACATCAGCCAGGCGAACGCGGCAGCCATGCCGATCACCAGAAGCACCAGCGAGGTGGTTTTCACGGCGCCGAGAATTGCTTCGATGAAGCCGCTCCAGTCGAGTTCGCGGTAGACGAGAACGGCGACCAGAAACGCATAGATGACGGCGATGCAGGAACTCTCGGTGGCTGTGAAGACGCCGGAGCGGACACCGCCGAAGATGATGGCGATCAGCAACAGGCCGGGCAGAGCCGCAAAGAAGAAGATCAGCAGCTTTCCGAAACCCGGAAAGGGTTCGGCGGGGTAGCCACGCTTCCGCGCGACGACATAGGCCGTGATCATCAATGCGACGGTCAGCAGAAGGCCCGGAATGATGCCGGCGGTGAACAGATCCGCGACCGACACGGTCCCGCCGGCCGAGATCGAATAAAGAATCATGTTGTGCGATGGCGGGATCAGCAGGGCTATCAGCGCAGAACTGATCGTCACATTGACGGCGTATCCGCGGTCGTAACCACGCGCCGCCATTTGCGGCACCATGAGGCCACCGATCGCCGAAGCGTCGGCGACGGCCGAACCTGAAATGCCGCCGAACAGCGTTGACGACACGATGTTCACCTGACCGAGACCGCCACGCATGTGGCCGACGAAGCCAGATGCGAAACGCACCAGACGGAAGGCGATGCCGCCACGCACCATCAAGTCGCCGGCGAAGATGAAGAACGGGATCGCCATCATGGCGAAGACATTCATCCCGGAGTTCAATTGCTGGAAGATAACGATCGGCGGGATACCGATGTAGAGCACTGTGGCCAGCGAGGCGATGCCGAGGCAGAACGCGATCGGCATGCCGAGGACCATCAGAAAGGCAAACGTGCCGAAGAGAATTGTATAGGCCATCAGAGTACCTCAGCCTGAGCGTTTTCGCCGGCGACCGCTTCGACCTGGCCGATGAACGTATCAATGAAACGTTCGAGCGCGAAAACGGCGATCAGCGCCCCGCCGACAATGAGAGGAATGAAATCGATCCCGCCCGGCCATCCGAGAACCGGAATGCGTGCCGTCCAGGTGCCCATGGCGAGCTGCGTGCCGTAGTAGGACATGGCGCCGCCAAAGATGCAGATCAGGCCAAGGCTGATGAGATCCATCAGGCGCTGGACGCTGGGCGGCATGTTGTAGCGCACGATATCGAGCCCCAGATGCACGCTTTCGCGCACGCCGACAGCTGCACCGAGCAGAATGAACCAGGACATCAACTGCAGCGACAGGGGCTCCGACCAGCTGGGTGTGTCATTGAGTACGTAGCGGCCGAACACCTGCCAGCCGATGATAATGGTCATCAGGACGACGCCGAGGCCGGCAAGATACAGGCAGGCGAGGCTCAACCAGCTGAGGCCGGGGCGAATAGCCCGCATGAAACGCGACATGGATCCCTCCGAAATCCAGAAAATGAAAAGACCGGCCGCATCAGGATGCGGTCGGTCCGTGTGCTGCTTACTTGACGGCGCGAACGCGCTCGACGAGTTCCTTCATCTTCGGGTCGGTCACGAACTTGTCGTAGACGGGCTGCATGGCAGCGACGAATTCGTCCTTGTTCGGGGTGATGATGTTGGCACCCGAAGCGCGGATCTTCTCTTCGGCGGCCTTTTCACGGGCCTGCCACAGCTCGCGCATCTTGCCGACCGACTCCTTCGCAGACTCCCGCAGGATCTTCTGATCTTCCGGTGTCAGCTTGTCCCAGGTGATCTTGGAGATCGCGAGGATTTCCGGGGTCAGGGAGTGTTCCGTCAGCGTATAGCTCTTGGCCACTTCGAAGTGACGTGAAGACTCGTAGGACGGCCAGTTGTTTTCGGCCGCGTCCACGACGCCGGTTTCGAGCGACGAGTAGACTTCACCGAAGGGCATCGGCGTCGGGTTGGCGCCGAAAGCTTCCATCATCGCGATCCAGAGATCGGACTGCTGGACGCGCACCTTCATGCCCTGGAGGTCTGCAAGGCTATTGATCGGCTTCTTGGTCGAGTAGAAGGAACGGGCACCCGAATCGTAGAAGGCAAGCCCGATCAGGCCATGCGGTTCGAAGGCGGCCAGCACTTCGTCACCGATCTCGCCGTCGACCACCTTGTGCATGTGTTCGGTGTCGCGGAACAGGAAGGGCAGGCCGAAGACTACGGTCTCGGGAACCAGGTTGTTGAACGGCGCGCTGTTGACGCGGTTCATGTCGATGACGCCGAAGCGGGTCTGTTCGATCGTGTCCTTTTCGGTGCCGAGTGCGGCGTTGTTCATCACCTGGATCTTGATGCGGCCATTGGTCTTCTGCGAGACCAGCTCACCCATGAACTTGACGGCGTCGACCGTCGGATAGCCGTCTGGATGAATGTCGGCGGAGCGCAGCGTGATTTCCTGGGCGAAGGCGGCGCCCGAACCAAGGGTGAGCCCCATGGCGAGGCTGAGCATTGCGGCAGTCTTCATTGGTCTTCCTCCTCTTTGATTGAGCCGCCGAAACCTCCCGTTTCGGCGGATTGCAGTTCGACAACCGGCCCTAGGGCGCGATGCCGAAAAGTTCTTGCGGGTTCTCCACGAGAGCGAGATGGCGGGCGGCTTCGTTGGGCAGCCAGCCGAGTACGGTGTCGGCGAGTGCCGCATCATCGGGATAATCGGCCTGCGTTCGCGCGAGATTGTGTGGCCAGTTTGATCCCCAGACGATGCGTTCGGGCGCATGGGCGGCAATCGAGCGGGCAACGGCTGCGACATCGGTAAAGTCCGGTCCGCCGGTCTTTGAAGATTCGTAGGCACCTGCGAACTTGAACCAGCAGCGGCCGCCATCGATCAGACGCTTCGTCGCCTGCACCTGCGGGCTGTCGGGTGTGACGCCGCAGAAGAACTTGCCGTGGTGATCGAGAACCCAGCGCGATTTCAGTTTCGAGAGCCGCTCCTCATAGTGGAGGATGTCGCTGCCATCGAACTGGATGGCGATCATCCAGTCGCGGCTGGCGGCAATCGCGTCCACTTCCTCGAGCTTGGTCAGATTGGCCGCGCCGCCCGGCAGGTTCATGATGCGTGCACCGCGAACGCGGGCGGCAGAAAGACGGTCGAGTTCCGCTTCGCTGGTCGTCGCATCGACAGCGGCGATGCCCCAGGCGATGTCGCCGAAATACTCAAGGCAGGCAATCAGGTTGGCGTTGTCGAGTTGATGCGCCATGCCCTGCGTGACGATGAGCCGGTCGATGCCGATCCAGTCCATGAACTTGCGGTATTGCTCTGGCGTCGGCAGATCGCCTGCTGGCAGTCCCGGACCGCCAGGCAGCGCCGGATGGGCCGGCAGATAGGCATGCATCTGGGTGTCGATCGCACCCTTTGGCAGGGTGATCGCTGGCTTGGCGCCGGAAAGGGTGCGGATCAGGCTCATGCCTCGTCCTTCATCTTGAATTCCTGGAGGGCATCCCGGTTGATTTCAATGCCAAGGCCGGGACCATTGGGAATGGCGACTACGCCATGCTCATGTTCGATCGGCACCTGAAGCACCGCCTGCCGGAAAGGGTTGTCAGTGCGATCGAATTCCAGGATCGGCTCGATCGGATTGACGCGAACGGGATCCGGCACCATGGCCGCGATGAATTGCAGCGCGGCTGCGATGTGGACTGCCGTTCCCCAGACATGCGGCACGACGCGAATGCCATGCAGCGCGGCGAGATCCGCCACACGCTTGGCCTCGCTGAACCCGCCGACGCCTGCGAGGTCGGGCTGCACGATGTCGATTGCCCGGGTCTCGATCGGCTCCTTCATGCCCCAGCGGCTGTGCCAGGTTTCGCCGCCCGCGACCGGGATCGGCTGCTTGCTGCGCACTTCTCGGTAGGCCGCAAGCTGTTCCGGCACGACAGGCTCCTCGAACCAGTCGAGGCCGTAATCTGCCGCACGCCGACCGAATTCGACGGCTTCGAGAACTCCGTAGCCATGATTGGCATCTGCCATCAGGCGCATGTCCGGACCGGCGGCTTCACGGGCTGCCCGGATGACCCGCAGATCTTCCTCAATGCCGAAACCGACCTTGATCTTCGAAGCATGGAAGCCCTGCGAGCGGTAGAGCGCGATGTCGTTGGCATTGTCTTCGACACGGTCGACGCCATCACGCTTGAAGCTGCCGGTGGCATAGGCCTTCACACTTTCGCGGAAACGCCCGCCAAGCAGCGTCGACACGGGTGCGCCGAAATGCTTGCCCTTGATGTCCCAAAGCGCGATGTCGATGCCCGACAATGCGGTGAGTGTCAGTCCCCGCTGGCCTTGATCACGAAGTGCGTTGTAAAGCACCGCCCAGACCTTCTCAGTCTCCAGCGGGTTCATGCCGATCAGCCAGTTGCGATAGGCCGCGACGACAGTCGCATTCGGCCGGGCAGGGCCGAGGCATTCGCCCCAGCCCGTCAGCCCGTTATCGCAGATAATCTCGACGAGCACATGCGCCCGGCGATCAAAGCGCATGGAGGCGCTCTGAAACGGAACGGTGAGCCTGTGCTCGAGAAGATGGGTGCGAACCTCTGCGATCTTCATCTTGGGCGTCCTCTGCTCAGCGCTTCCACGGGGCGATGAGCTTTGCCATCATCTCTTCCTCTTGCGCCGTCAGGTCATCAAGGGGAGGGCGCACCTTGCCGGCTGCAAAACCCTGCAGACGCACACCGGCCTTCACCGCAGAAACGGCATAGCCTTTCCGGCGGTTGCGGATCGCCATGAACGGATAGAAGAAATCCTTGAGGATCGTCTCGCAGCGTTCTCGCTCTCCGGCGCGCAGCGCCTTGTAGAAGTCAACGGCAAGGCCTGGCACGAAGTTGAAGACTGCAGACGAATAGGTCGTGAAGCCGGCCCCGAGATAGGCCTCCGCGAAGAGTTCTGCCGTTGGCATGCCGCCGAGATAGGTCAGACGATCGCCCATGGTCGCGGTGATCTGGCGCACGAGGCCGATATCGCCGGTGCCATCCTTGAAGCCGATCAGGTTGGGGCACTCGTCACACAGCCGCTGCAGGGTCTCGACGCTGAGGACCGAGTTGTCACGGTTATAGACCATGACGCCGATGCCGACGGATTGGCAGATGCGCTTGACGTGCTGGTACATGCCCTCTTGCGGCGCGTCGATCAGGTAGTGCGGCAGGAGCAGAATGCCATCGGCACCAACCTCCTCGACGGATTTTGCAATCTCGATGGCGACTTCGGTGCCGTAGCCGCAGCCGGAGACGATGGCGGTCTTGCCGGCGGCTTCCTTGGCGGCAGCGACAATGCGAGGAACTTCCGATGGCGTCAGCGAGAAAAACTCACCCGTTCCGCCAGCTGCAAACAGCACCGGCGCATCGAACCCGGACAGCCACTCAACATGCTCTGCATAGCTGTCAGACTTGAAATTTCCCTCGTCGTCAAAATGCGTGACAGGGAAGGAGAGCAGGCCGGCGCCGAGCGCGACCTTTATTTCTTGCGGCGTCATATTCGAATGTCCTCTCTTGGCCTCCTCCGGCCAAGTTGTCATACGTATTAATGGCGCCTATGTCAAATGTTATCGTACAGGTTGGCGCTGCTCTCGCAAAAGCGCGCGGTAGCGGGCCTGGCTGCCACGGAGATGGCGGCGCATCGCGTCGCGCGCTGCGTCTTCGTCACCTTGGGAAATCGCCTCGACGATGTCGGAATGCTCGGCATCGATCAGCCGCAAGTAGGCCGACTGATCGTCCTCGTTCTCCTCATCGCGGAGCGCCGCGCGCGGGATCACGTTTTTGCCGATCATGGCCAGGAACTCGCGGAAGCGGGGATTGTTGGTCGCCTCGGCGATCGCGAGATGCAGGGCGAAATCCGCATCTGTGGTCGATTGTCCGGCCTCAAGACAGGCGCGTACCGCATAGTGGCGCTCCAGGATGACCTCTTCCTGCGCCGGTGACCTGCGAAGGGCCGCAAGACCTGCCGCTTCGACTTCCACGGCGGTCCGAAGTTCCAGGAGTTCGATCATGGAGGAGACGCGCGCGGGATCTATGCTGCCGATCAGGAGTGGTGCGGGTGCCGGTTCCTGTGGTGACAACACGAAGACGCCTGCACCTTGGCGGGCCTCGACCAGCCGATCGGCCCGAAGCGAGGCGATCGCTTCACGCACGACGGTGCGTGACACGCCGTGGGCCTCCGACAACTGCGCTTCGCTTGGCAGCTTGCTGCCGGGCGGAAACTGGCCGGCGCCGATGGCCTTTCTCAGTGTGTCGCCGAGCTTCTGCACGAGCGTTCCCGAGCCTGCTTCGTTCCTTGCCTGCAATGCCATGCTTCGCTCCCCGCCGTGTTCATCCCGACCGGACATGCTGAGACCCGGTGTCCGAATTTGCAAGTCCGTCCGGCGACAGGTTTACGATATTGACCGCCTCGGGGCAACCTGTATGATAAGTTGACAATTCATATCAGGGAGGACGGCGTGAAGAGACTATTGCTGACGGGGGCGGCTGGAGGTTTGGGCAGCGCGATGCGCGGACGGCTCAAGGGACTGGCGGAGATCGTCAGGGTTTCGGATATCGTTGAACTCGGCGCGGCCGCAGCCCATGAAGAGGTTGTGGTGTGTGATCTCGGAGACCGGGCTGCTGTTGATCGTTTGGTCGAGGGCTGCGACGGGATCATTCATCTGGGAGGGGTCTCCGTCGAGGACAAGTTCTCGAAGATCATGAATGCCAATCTGCTCGGCCTCTACAATCTCTATGAGGCGGCAAGGGCGAACGGGATGCCGCGCATATTGTTCGCTAGTTCCAATCACACGATCGGCTTTTATCATCAGGACGATTATCTCGATCATGCCGTGCCTTTGAGGCCGGATGGGCTCTACGGGGTATCCAAATGCTTCGGCGAGGCGCTGGCCCGGATGTATTTTGAAAAATTTGGCCAGGAGACGGCGCTGGTGCGCATCGGCAGCTGCATGGAGAGGCCGAAGAACCACCGGATGCTCTCCACCTGGATGAGCTATGACGACTTCCTGTCGATGATAACCTGCATCTTCCGGGTCCCACGCCTCGGCTGCCCCGTGATCTGGGGGTGCTCCAACAATGACACACGCTGGTGGGACAATTCCCACGTTTCCTATCTGGGATGGCATCCCCAGGACAATGCCGAGCTCTTCCGGGCGGAAATCGACGCTACGGTTGCTAGACCTCAGCCGGACGATGCCATCGCGATCTATCAGGGTGGCCCCTTCGTCAACGATCCGATCTTCTCCGAAGACTGAAGTGTAACGCCTCGGTCAAAGAATAGAGCCGGGCTCCTGACTGGAGCCCGGCTTTCGCATGCCTTGCGCGTCGAGCCTCTAATCTTTGCAGCGCGCGCGGCACGGCCTTTCCAGGCGAGCGGTCACACGTCGCGGAGTGGTTGGTTTGGGATCGCTAAAGTTTGAGTAAATTACCGAAATAAAACGCTTTTTCGGCCCGGAATTAACTTCTTTTTCAATAATGGTCGCTGCAAGCATAACCGGTTATATCTTCAGGGTTAAGAAAGCGTTGCGCCTGCCCCCTAACCGCGATTTAACTGCGATCAACTTGTTAAGGGGTGAGTTACCATGTCCATCGAAGATCCGCGCCTGTCCAGCATCGACAATACTTCCGCAGCCGACGATTTCGACTCTGCGGTCGAGCAGCATCTGGGTTTCGTCAGCGAGAGCGTAGACGGCATCGAAGTCGCGCAGGCCGAAACGCCTGATGCCGGTCGCACCGATCGGCTTCCCGTTCAGACGGCGGCGGCCACCATTCCGGCCGAGGTCGCTCCCGACCAGAACAATGTCGTTACGTTGCCGGCTGGCATCGAGCTCGACAACCTCGAATTCCGCGTCGACGGCGCAAACCTCGTGCTCGTCCTCGCCGACGGCACCGAAGTGGTTGTCCTCGGCGGCGCTGCCAACATCCCGACCTTCGTGATCGGTGATGTCGAGCTGCCGCAGGTCGCCCTCTTCGCCGCCCTTGAGGGCAGCAACATCAACGTCGCGGCTGGTCCCGACGGCAACTTCTCGGCCCAGGGCGCGCCTGTCGCCAGCCGCAACTTCCAGGACGACCCGATCGACGCGGGTCCGGAAGATCTGGCGCTGGCAGACCTCTTGGGTGACACCGCGTTCGGCGACGAACTGCGCACCGGCACGCTGGAAGGTGATGACGGCGAGCCGTCTATCCTGGAGCCGCTGACCGAATCCTTCATCTATGACGAAGCTGTCATTGCCGACAGCGACGAAGGCAACCAGATCATCACCGGCACGCTGCCCTTTGAGCCGGGTCCGGATTTCGGCACCATCACCGCGATCAACTTCGTTGGTGCCAGCAATGTCGACGAGGGTGACGGCTCGACCGTGCTGTCCGGCTTCACCTCGGGTGGTCTTCCGATCACGGTGAACAGCATTGGCGCGCCGTCCGATGGCACGATCAAGGTCTTCGAGGCCATTCAGGCCGTCGATTCCGAGGGCGAAGTCGTCTTCACGCTGAGCGTCAACCGCGAGACGGGTGAATTCACCTTCGAACTCAAGGGCCAGCTTGAGCATCCCGATGCCGGCGCCGATGGCAGCCAGGACGACATGGATGACCTTCTCCGCCTCGCTTTCACCTACACCGTGACGGACCTCGACGGCGACAGCGTCACGGGTTCGTTCAACATCGACGTGATGGACGACGCGCCGACCTTCGGCGGCGCCGAAGATGGTGCGGTGGATGAGGACTACCTCTGGAACGGAAATCCGAACGACGGAGGTGAGGGCGAAGGCGAGGAGGATATCGATGATCTTCCGCCTGAATCGGAGCAGTTCCGGGCGCTTGAGGCTTCCGAACCGTCCTCCGGCACCCATACGTCGGGTTCCCTCGGCATCAACTGGGGTGCGGACAAGGGCAATGCAATTGCCGACGGTGGTCTTTTGACCGAGGCCGTGAATGATCGCGGCGTCGGGTTCACCGAGGCCGACGTGGCCAAGCTGGTAGACCAGAACCTGACGTCTGACGGCGCGACCCTCATCTATATTCTGTCGAACAATGGCACGACACTGACCGCCTACAAGGTTTCCGACTATGGTGGCGACAAGCGCATGCTTGCTGCCTTCGCCGATACCGGCAGTGAAGAAGCCACCATCATTGATAAAGGCGAATACTATGGCGAGCGTGTCTTCTCGGTAAGCCTGTCCGACGATGGCGCCGGCTCTTATGAGTTCAACCTCTATGGCAATCTCGATCACGTCCCGACGAAGACCGAGGAAGGCTCAGACGACGGCTCTGAAGAAGGTTTCGAGGAGTCTCGGCTGCTTTCGACCGAAACGGTCGAAGAAGACCTTTCGATCACCTTCCATTTCACGGCCAAGGACAGCGACGGTGACTCGGCAGGCTCGACCTTCGTCGTCAAGGTGAACGACGACAGCCCGATCCTGGTTGATGAGCCGCTGGCCGTGACGCTGACGGTCGACGAAGACGATATCGAGACCTCTACCTCGCTCGGTACTGCACCGAACGACGGTGACGCCGAGGACGGTTCCTTCACCGGCACGCCGGGCGTCGACAACGGCGGTCCTGCAAATGCCACGTCGACCTATGGAAGCCTCCAGAGCCTGGTTCGGATCGGCGCGGATGAGAAGTTCAGCTTCTCGCTGGTTTCGATCGACGATGCCCGCGCCTATCTGGAGGGCCTCGGCCTGACGTCGAACGGTCTGCCGCTCGGTTTCGATATCGACGCATCCGGCAAGATCACCGGCTTCGTCAACAGCCAGGAGCCTGGCCAGGCAGTTCCGGGTCAGGAGTATAATGCAGGTCCCGACCGCCTCGTCTTTGAATTCGAAGTCAATGCGGACGGCACGTTCGAGTTCTCGCTCCATGATCAGCTCGACCACGACAAGCTTGAAGGCAATGACGAGTCTCTGACAATCGATTTCGGCTCGGTTCTGCAGGCGAACGATGGCGATGGCGACAGCGTTTCGCTGGAAGGCCTTGTGAAGGTCAACGTCACCGACGACGCGCCGGAACTGAGCGGCAACACGGAAGCCCGCATCGTCGACGAAGACGACATCTCGACCATGGCGGATGGTCTTCCCGGCGGTTCTCTCGGCACCTCTCCGGAAGACAACAACACGATTGATGGCTCCTACACCGGCAGCCCGAGCAGCAACACGACAGGTCCGGCTTTCATCTCCGGTTCGCTCTCCAACCTGATCAAGGGTGGCGCTGACGATACGGTCAAGTTCACCTTCATCAATGAAACTGAGGTTCGTGCTGCACTGACCTCGCTTGGTCTGACGTCGAAGGGCGGAAACCTGAGCTTCGACCTCCAGGGCAAGGTTCTCTACGGTTTCGTGGATGCCGATCTGGCCGTTGCCCAGTTCTACCAGCCGGCAAACGGCGACCGTCCGGTCTTCAAGCTGACGCTGAACGAGAACGGCTCGTATGAGTTCGAACTCCTCGACCAGCTCGACCATGACCTGGGCGCCGGTCAGAACACCGGCCTGCAGGGCAGCGACGCCAACGCGATCAACTTCGGCGCCGTGATCCAGGCCACCGACTTTGACGGCGACAGCGTCTCGCTGAACAACGCCTTCTCGATCACGATCACCGACGATGTTCCGGTCCTGAGCGGCACCAAGGAAAATCGCACGGTCGACGAAGACGACATCTCCACCATGGCGGACGGTCTTCCCGGCGGTTCTCTCGGCACCTCTCCGGAGGACAACAACACGGTTGATGGCTCCTACACCGGCAGCCCGAGCAGCAACACGACAGGTCCGGCCTTCATCTCCGGTTCGCTCTCCAACCTGATCAAGGGTGGTGCTGACGATACGGTCAAGTTCACCTTCATCGATGAAGTCGCGGTTCGTGCTGCACTGACCTCGCTTGGTCTGACGTCGAAGGGCGGAACGCTGAGCTTCGACCTTCAGGGCAAGGTTCTCTACGGTTTCGTGGATGCCGATCTGGCCGTTGCCCAGTTTTACCAGCCGGCAAACGGCGACCGCCCGGTCTTCAAGCTGACGCTGAACGAGAACGGCTCTTATGAGTTTGAACTCCTCGATCAGCTCGACCATGACCTGGGCGCCGGTCAGAACACCGGTCTGCAGGGCAGTGACGCCAACGCGATCAACTTCGGCGCCGTGATCCAGGCGACAGATCACGACGGCGACAGCGTATCGCTGAACAACGCCTTCTCGATCACGATCACCGACGATGTTCCGGTCCTGAGCGGCACCAAGGAAACCCGCACGGTCGATGAGGACGATATCGCCACCTCGCAGTCGACCGGCACCTCGCCCGACGACGACAACACGGTTGACGGCTCTTACACCGGCAACCCGATCAGCAACACGACGGGTCCGGCCTTCATCTCCGGTTCGCTCGGCAACCTGATCAAGGGTGGCGCTGACGACACCGTCAAGTTCTCCTTCATCGACGAAGGCGTGCTTCGCCAGTCTCTGGCTGGTCTCGGCATGAGCTCGAAGGGTGAAGTGCTGAGCTTCGATCTTCAGGGCAACGTGCTCTACGGCTTCGCCAATGTCGGTGGTCCGACTGGTGTCAGCTTCGACCCGCAGCTGGGTGACCGTCCGGTCTTCAAGCTGACGCTGAACGAAAACGGCTCCTACACATTCGAACTGCTCGATCAGCTCGACCATGACCTGGGTGCCGGCCAGAACACCGGTCTGCAGGGCAGCGACGCCAACGCAATCAACTTCGGCGCCGTAATCCAGGCAACAGATCACGACGGCGACAGCGTCTCGCTGAACAACGCCTTCTCGATCACGATCACCGACGATGTTCCTGTCCTCAGCGGCACCAAGGAAAATCGCACGGTCGATGAGGACGATATCGCCACCTCGCAGTCGACCGGCACCTCGCCCGACGACGACAACACGGTTGACGGCTCTTACACCGGCAACCCGATCAGCAACACGACGGGTCCGGCCTTCATCTCCGGTTCGCTCTCCAACCTGATCAAGGGTGGCGCTGACGACACCGTCAAGTTCTCCTTCATCGACGAAGGCGTGCTTCGCCAGTCTCTGGCAGGTCTCGGCATGAGCTCGAAGGGTGAAGTGCTGAGCTTCGATCTTCAGGGCAATGTGCTCTACGGCTTCGCCAATGTTGGTGGTCCGACGGGCGTGAGCTTTGACCCGGAGTTGGGTGACCGTCCGGTCTTCAAGCTGACGCTGAACGAGAACGGCTCCTACACATTCGAACTGCTCGATCAGCTCGACCATGACCTGGGTGCCGGCCAGAACACCGGCCTCCAGGGCAGCGACGCCAACGCGATCAACTTCGGTGCCGTGATCCAGGCAACAGATCACGACGGCGACAGCGTCTCGCTGAACAACGCCTTCTCGATCACGATCACCGACGATGTACCGGTCCTCAGCGGCACCAAGGAAAATCGCCTGCTCGACGAGGATGACATCAAGACCAGCCAGTCGACGGGCACAAACCCGACTGATGGCAATGGTGATGGCTCGTGGACCGGTGGCCCCGGCCAGAATGGCAATGGTCCGGCCTTCATCGACGGCTCCCTGGCCAACGTGATCAAGGGTGGTGCAGACGATCGGGTGAAGTTCTCCTTCATCGATGAAAGCGCGGCCCGCGCGGCCCTCGACAATCTCGGCCTTTCGTCAAAGGGCGCCGAGTTGAGCTACGACATCCGTGACGGTGTTCTCTATGCATTCGACAATGCTGGCCCCTTCAAGGGCGACAGCTTCGATGCCGACAATGGTGACCGTCTCGTCTTCAAGCTGACGCTGAATGACAACGGGTCCTACACGTTCGAACTCGTCGATCAGCTCGACCATGACCTCGGCAAGGGCCAGAACACCGATCTGCAGGACGATTTCCGGTTCAAGGACGTCGAGGCGATCGACTTCGGTGCGATCATCAAGGCGACAGACAACGACGGCGACAGCGTATCGCTGGGTGGTGCCTTCTCGATCACGATCCGCGACGACGTTCCGGAACTGAGCGGCTCCAAGGAAACCCGGATCGTCGACGAAGACGATATCCGTACCTTCCAGTCCACGGGCAACAACCCGAACGACGGCGATGCAGACGGTTCCTTCACCGGCAATCCGATTGGCAACAATGCGGGCCCGGCCTTCGTTTCCGGCTCCTTGGCCAGCCTGATCAAGGGCGGTGCCGACGATACGGTCAAGTTCTCCTTCATCAGCGAAACGGCTGCTGTTTCCGCTCTCGCAGCCCTCGGCCTGTCGTCGAAGGGTGCAGAACTCAGCTACGACATCCAGGGCAAGACGCTTTTTGCCTATGACAATGATGCCGGCAACTCTGGTTATGGCCAGGGCGACCGCCTTGTCTTCAAGCTGACGCTGGAAGACAACGGTTCCTACACGTTCGAACTCGTTGATCAGCTCGATCACGATCGCCCGATGTTTGGCCGCGATGAGAACACCGACCTCCAGGATGACGTGCGTGGTGACGTAGAGGCGATCGACTTCGGCGCAATCATCAAGGCGACCGATTTCGACGGCGACAGCGTGGTGCTGACAAACGCCTTCTCGATCACGATCCGCGATGACGTTCCGGAGCTGAGCGGGAAGACAGAAGCGCGCATCGTTGACGAAGATGATATCAAGACCAGCCAGTCGACGGGCACGAGCCCGGCAGACTTCGACGGTGACGGTTCCTGGACCGGTGGCCCGGGTCAGGGTGGCAATGGTCCGGCCTTCATCGATGGTTCGTTGGCCGGCCTCGTGAAGGGTGGCGCTGACGATACGATCAAGTTCTCCTTCATCGATGAAACCGTTGCTCGCATTGCACTCTCTGCGCTTGGTCTGAAGTCGCAGGGCGAAGCCCTGAGCTACCAGATCCAGGGCAACTCCCTCATCGCCTATGACAACAATGGCGGCCCGGGCTATGGCCAGGGCGACCGCCTCGTCTTCAAGCTGACGCTGAGCCAGAACGGTGACTACACGTTCGAACTGGCCGACCAGCTCGATCACGACCGTCCTGCCTCCGGCGCCGACGAAAACTACGACCTGCAGGACGGCCTCTGGTTTGCTGACATTGCGGCGATCAACTTCGGTGCGCTGATCAAGGCCACCGACAATGACGGCGACAGCATCTCGCTGAACGGCGCCTTCGAGATCAAGATCCGCGACGACATTCCGGAAGCCTCGATCGTGACCGACCAGACCGTCACCATCGACGAGACCAACGGCAACCAGAACAGCGACACCACCGATCAGGCCGTCGCTGCCGTGTTTGCAGGTGTCTCCAATCCGGCATCTGACCTCGACATGCAGCAGTCGCCGATCTTCGCTAAGGCCGATGTGATCGACACGACCTTCAAGTCGGGTACCGACGAAGGCGTGACGACGACCCTGGCACTGCGCATCGACAACGCCGCCTCCGGTCTCCAGACCACTGCCGGCCAGGACATCACGCTCTACCTCGAGAACGGTCTCGTGGTCGGTCGTGTCGGTGGCCCGCAGGGTCAGGCCGCCTTCGCGATCGCGATTGACGCCGACGGCAATGTCTCTGTCGCACAGTACACGTCGCTCAAGCACCCCGACACGACCGCTGCAGATGAAGGCATCGATCTGACCGGCAAGCTGTCGGCAGTCTTCACCGTCAAGGATTTCGATGGTGATGTCGTCACCAAGTCGGTGTCGATCGGCAACAAGATCGCCTTCGAAGACGATGCTCCGGTTGCGACAGGTGAACAGGCATCGGTCCGCGAAGCCGATCCGGCATCCGGTGGCAACCTCGTGTTCGCCTTCGACGTTTCGGGCAGCATGAGAGACCGCATCGGCGGCCCCGGCAGCGATACCCGCCTTCAGGTGGCAAAGGACGCCGCGATCAATCTGATCAACGCGACCAATGCAGGCCTGGTGCTGATCGTGACCTTCGCCGGCTCGGCTTCCGCCTCGCAGTGGATGACCAAGGAAGACGCTCTGGACTTCATCCAGAACGATATCCCCAACCCCAACGGTGGCACTGATTACGACGACGCGATCGACGCCATCAAGGATGTCACGCCACCGAGCGCTCCGACCTCAGTCTACTTCTTCTCCGATGGCGAGGTCACGGGCACCGACAAGCTCACCGGCCAGGATCGCCAGCAGTGGGAAGCTTATCTCAACCAGAACGACATGAAGTCTTATGCCGTCGGCGTCGGCAACGACATCGACTCCCAGGATGAAGACCTGCGGGATGTTGCATGGCCGGGTGAGCCGATCCTGATCACTTCGCCGACCGATCCGATCCTGCTCGCCACGGTCGTCGCTCCGGTGCCGACCACGGCTTCGGGTAATGTGCTCGAGAATGACAGCTTCGGTGCTGATGGCGTACGTATCCAGTCGATCACGATCGGTGGAGTCACATACACCTGGGATGGCAACGCGACCATCACCAAGTCGGGCTCCGAAACCGGCGAGATCAGTGGCTTCAGCATGACCGTTGCCAGCCCGCTCGGTGGCTCGTTTACCTTCGACTTCAAGACGGGTGCCTGGAGCTATGCCGCTCCGTCCGAACTGGTGATCAACTCCTCCGAAAGCTTCAACTATATCCTGGTTGACGGTGACGGTGACACGACGCAGGCCGCGCTGACGATCAACCTCGAAGCCGTCAACGATGCCCCCGTGAATACCGTTCCGTCGTCGCTCACCGTCGCTGAAGACGTTGAGCTTGCGATCACCGGTCTTCAGGTGGGCGATGTCGACGCCAATGGCGGCAACCTCACGGTCAAGCTCGAAGTGGAAGACGGCAAGCTGACGCTCGCCACCTCCGACGGCGTGACCGTTGCTGGTAACAACTCCGACACGGTCACGCTGACCGGTTCGGTCTCCGCGATCAATGCGGCGCTTGCCGGCCTGAAGTACAAGGGTGACCTCAACTTCAACGGTGCCGACCAGCTCAAGATTACCACGACCGACAACGGCAACAGCGGTGTTGGCGGTGCCAAGACAGACACGGACACGGTCAATATCACCGTGACGCCGGTGAATGATGCGCCGCTTCTGTCGCCGGAAACCCGGACGATCGAGTTCACCGAAAACGGCAACGGTCGTTATCTGTTCAGCAACGTCAATGTCAGCGACGTCGACAAACCGTCGAACTTCAACGGCGGAACCATTGAGATCTCGCTGGGCAACACCGCAGTTGCAGGAGATCAGATCTTCAGTGACGGCTGGTCGCGCGTCAGCGGCGGTAATGTCCAGATCGCGACCTTCGGCGGCTGGGTGACCATTGGCACGCTGGTGTCCGGTGGCCTGGGTGGCGCCTCGATCAAGATCAACCTGACGTCGGGTGCTACGGAAGATCGTGTCGAGTTCTTCCTCGAGACGATCGCCTACAAGTCGACATCCGAGAACCCCACCGATGCCGACCGCACCGTAACGGTGACCTTCAGCGACGGTGGCAACACCGGAGCGGGTGGTTCGCAGTCCGATACCTCGATGATCACCGTGAAGGTGAACCCGATCAATGATGCGCCTGTCGTTGCCAACGCCATCGCCGACCAGAGCATCCAGGAAGAGGGAACAGTGAACTTCACAGTTCCGGCGAACGCCTTCACCGATGTTGACTCGGCGCCGCTGAGCTACACTGCCACGCTCGTCAACGGCAATGCACTTCCGTCCTGGCTGACGTTCAACGCTGCCACTCGGATGTTCAGCGGTACTGCGCCACTGGATTACAACGGCGCCATTGACGTGAAGGTTACGGCATCCGACGGTTCGCTCAGCGTATCGGACACGTTCAAGCTGACTGTCACCCCGGTGAACGATGCACCTGTCGTTGCCAACGCCATAGCCGACCAGAGCATCCTGGAAGAAGGCACCGTCAACTTCACGGTTCCGGCGAACGCCTTCACCGACGTTGACTCGGCACCGCTGAGCTACACGGCAACGCTCGACAACGGCAATGCGCTTCCGTCCTGGCTGACGTTCAACGCTGCCACCCGGACGTTCAGCGGTACTGCGCCTCTGAACTACAACGGCGCCATTGACGTGAAGGTCACTGCTTCGGATGGTTCGCTCAGCGTATCGGACACGTTCAAGCTGACGGTTAACCCGGTCAACGACGCACCTGTCCTCTCCGACGTCGGTGGAACGCTCGCCTACACTGAAGGAAACGGTGCAAAAATCGTTGATGGTTCGATCACGATCGCAGACGTCGATGATACAAATATCGAAGGCGCTACCGTCAAGATCACGGGCAATTTTGCCAGCGGTCAGGACGTGCTTCTGTTCACGAACCAGAACGGCATCAGCGGCAGCTACGATGCATCCAACGGTACCTTGACGCTGTCGGGCGCCTCCTCGAAGGCCAATTACGAACTGGCTCTTGAGAGCATCCGGTACCAGAACACGTCTGATAACCCGTCTTCTGCAGCCCGTACGATCAGCTTCTCGGTGACCGATGGCGAGGCGACGAGCAATATCGGGACGGTCTCCGTTTCTGTTACGCCGACGGCGAGCAAGATCGAAGGCAACGTGTTCCACAACACGCTCTCTGGCACGGCCGGCGATGATACCATTCTGGGTTACGAGGGTGATGATGATATCTCCGGTGGTCACGGGAATGACATCTTGGCCGGTGGTCTGGGTTGGGACACGGTCTCAGGTGGCAGCGGAAGTGACACCTTCATTTTGGATGGCACTTCGCTGGCGTACGATGTGATCACCGACTTTGTGAGCGCGGCTGACATCCTGAATTTCGTCAGCTTCAGCCTCGCAAATCATTCTGGCACTGGGGCGATCAACTCGGTCGTCACGATCAACGGCAATGGCAACCTTGGCAACAGCGGCAGCGACACAAGTATCGCTGCTGCCGACTTGGTTGTCCTGAATGTAAATGCGCAAGACGCAAACAATGCGTCTGAAATCAACGCGATACTTGACGGTCAGAGGGGAACGTTCAACGGTGGCGTTTTTGTGCTTGCCTACGCGGTATACGACGGCGCAAACAGAGTTGCGTTGTACTACGATGGCGACGCGGATGGCACCTCCACTGGCGCCAGACTCGTCGCGATCTTCCCGAACTACAATAGCGTCACAACCAATGGCGTGCCGAATATCGCAGCGGACTTTGCGTCCATTTCGAACATCGCCGACCCGATCATCCTCGACCTCGACAAGAACGGCTTCGCCTTCTCGTCGATCGACAACGGTGTCACGTTCGACATCGATGCCGATGGCAAGGCGGACCAGATCGCCTGGACCAGCGACGATGGCATCCTCGCCTATGACGTTGATGGCAACGGCCTGATCGACAACGGCTCGGAAATCTTCACGCCTGATTTCAACGGGGGCAAGTTTGCGAGCGGCGTGGCGGCTCTCGCCTCGCTCGACAGCAATGGCGACGGCAAGATCGATGCCAGCGACGAGGCCTTCTCGAAGCTGCAGATCTGGGTCGATGCCGACAATGACGGCGTCAGCGACCAGGGCGAGCTTTCGAGCCTGTCGGCCAACGGTGTTGCCAGCATCTCGCTGACAACAGACCAGACGGGTGGCACGGAAGACGACCAGACGATCTTCGCCGAGGGTGAATTCACCTTTGCCGATGGCTCGACCGGTAACTTCGTCGAAGTCGGTTTCGACACGATCTTCGGTTCGGATCTCACTGATGGCCTTACCGTCATCGGGACAGACGGGGATGACGTGCTGCATGGCGGCATGGGCCAGGTGATCATGACCGGCGGCGCCGGCGCCGACACCTTCGTCTTCGACGGAACCGCGCTTGATGAGCTCGACGTTGCCGACGTCATCACCGACTTCAATTCGGATGAAGGCGATGTGCTCGACGTAACAGCGCTGCTCGACAGCCTGCTCGGTGAGCAGGCGACTGCCGAAACCGCAGCCTCGCATCTGCGGGCCACGGTCGAGGACGGCAACACCACTGTCAGCGTCCAGACGGCTACCGACACCTGGAAGGATGTCGTGACGCTGCAGGGCCATACGGAAAGCGTGAAGATCCTGTTCGACGACAAGCACGCCGTTACTGTCCCGCACGACTGAGACGAGAGTGGTTCTTGAATGAAAGAAAGGGCGCCACTTCGGCGCCCTTTCTGCTTTTGATGTCTTAGGGCCCGGGTTTACTTGGCGCACGGGATGGAAGACTCACTTGTCCGGATCAGGCTGCTGGCGGGCGACTCGCGTTGGGGCGTTTCGACTTCTGTTGCGCCCGGGAGACACTTAGGCAGGAACTTCAGTCTTTCTTTGCGAAATCATACCAAAACTTGCCGAAGGGTTAATGGCCGGGATCGCAATAGCTTTTGTCTGAATCAGATAATCTTGCAGATGTTAGCGCTTTGATTCTGGGCTGTTGGTATAATGTTTCCATAGATCCGGTGTTTCGGGCTGTTTTATTTCAACAGATCAAAATTGGGTGCATCTTTTGGACGGGTCGATTGGACTTCCCACCGACAGCTGCACCGGTATATATGTTTGCCCAAGGAAGATTTGGGTAGGGGCACTCCGTTGTTGACCAAAAAGACTTTATTCGCGGCCTTGTACACCTCGGCAGCCTTCACCATTGCGTCCTGGACACCTGCGAGCGCCATGTCGCTTCAGGAGGCCATACAGAAGGCGCTGACCACCAATCCGCAGATCTCGCAGGCGGTCGAGAACCGCGAGGCGGTCGAGTTCGAGCTGCGCCAGGCGCGCGGTCTCTATCTGCCGTCGGTCGATCTCGAGGCGAGCGTGGGAAAGCGCCGGCTCTCGAACGAGAGCACGGGAACGCTGACGCAGGACTACGAGACTTTTAACTCTTCGGAAGTTGGCCTGACGGTGACGCAGCGCCTGCTCGACGGTGGTGGCCGTCGTGCGCAGGTCGATCAGCAGGCTTCGCGCGTCGATGGCGCATCCTTCCGTGTGCTGGAGCGGTCCGAGACGGTTGCCCTGCAGGTGGTGCAGGATTATCTCGAATACATTCTCCAGGCGAAGATCGTTGGCGTCGCCAAGCAGAACGTCGACTTCCACAACGGTATCCTCGGCGACATCAACCAGGGCATTTCCGGTGGTGCGTTGACCGAAGTTGACGCATTGCAGGGCCGTGAACGCCTTGAGGCTGCGCGCGCTCGTCTGCGTGAAGCGCAGGAAGAGCTGGAGCTGACCAAGATCCGCTTCCTGAAGACCGTCGGCGAGCCGATCACGAACGCCAAGGTTCCAGCTTCCGTTGGCAAGTTCATTCCGCGCACGCTGCAGGATGCCATCGCGACTGCCAAGAGCAGCAATCCGCGCATCTATTCGGCCCGCGCCGACATCGACGCTGCTGATGCGGCCGTGCGCGCTGCTCGTTCGAACTATGCGCCGACCGTCGATCTCGAAGGTCGCGCCAGCGTCGGCAATGATGTCAGCGGCAGCCAGGGCAACACGAACGACGTTCAGGTTCGTCTCGTCGCCCGCTGGAACCTCTACCGGGGTGGTATCGATCAGGCCCGCGAGCAGGAGCAGATCCGTCGCGCCAGCGAGCAGCGTTACGCATCCGACCAGGTTCACCGCGAGCTCGAAGAGTCCGTGCGTTCTGCCTGGAACGAGCGCAGCAGCCGCGGCGAACTCTCGCAGATCCTGAACTCGCAATCGTCGCAGAACGCCCAGCTCGTCTCGTCTTACAGTGAGCAGTTCAAGATCGGTCAGCGTTCGCTGCTCGACGTTCTCGATGCCCAGAATACGCGCTTCAACACCAGCATCGTCGCAGAGACGGCCCGCGTTGCGGCCCTGTTTGCGGAATACAAGATCCTGGCGGCGTCGGGTTCGCTGCTGAAGACGATGAACGTCAAGGCAGTCGAACAGACCGACGCTTATGCACGCAACGAGTTCTCCGTGAAGACAACCCCGAACGGGGCCTATGTCGAGCGGGATCCGCGGCAAAAGGCGGGAATTCCGATGGACCTCCTGGCGCCGCTCCAGTAAACGACCATCCGATAGGATGACATGTTAAATTCGTTGATCGAACCGGCGGGCCCTCGTGCCCGCCTGAGCTTTCGTGCATCCTTCAAGGCTGTTGCCGCGTTTTATGGCCGGCCCAGCTCCGATACCGTGTTGTTCTCCGGTCTGCCGGATGAAATCGTCGAGTCTCTTGAGCTCGACGATGTGGAGCATGTTGCCGAACGTATCGGACTTCAGGTCATACGCGTCGCCGAGCGGGCCATTCGCGAGAACGATTTCGACTGCCCGGCGATCGTCGTCCTGAAGGATGGCGGCACCCTGCCGCTGCTCGAGGTCAGCGATGACGGCGTCTACACGCTCGACATCCGCGAGGGAACGGCGGCCGTGCGGCTGAGCCATCAGGAATTGCTGGCGCTGGGTCCCGAATTCGCCTTCGCCTTCACACTGTACTATCGCAACGACCGCGAAGAGGCGCAGATCGGGGCTGCCGACGAGATCGAGAAGCGTCACTGGCTCGTCCGGGCCCTGATGCCGTATTGGCGGACCTATCTCCGCGTCATCGTTGCGGCGCTGTTCATCAACCTGATCGCGCTCGGCTCGCCGTTGTTCACCATGAACGTCTACGACCGCGTTCTGCCGAACAAGGCAATTCCGACGCTCTGGGTGCTCGCTGTGGGCATCCTCATCGCCTATCTCTTCGACTATCTGTTGAAGGAGGCCCGTGCTGCCCTCATCGATCATGCCGGACGAAATGCCGACCTGCGCCTGTCGCAGATGATCTTCGACAAGGTGCTCAACACGACGCTTGCATCCAGGCCGCTGTCGACCGGCGAATATGCCAACCGCGTGATGCAATACGAGTTCGTACGCGAGTTCTTCACCTCGAATACGATCGGTCTTATGATCGATACGGCATTCGTCTTCATCTTCCTGATCGTGATCTATCTGATCTCAGGCTGGCTCGCGATCATCCCGGCCGTGGCACTCATCCTCTCCGTCGCCATCGGGCTTCGTGCGCAGGCGCAGATTGGCCACCGTATGGCCGCAGCGGCCAACGAGGCTTCGAAACGACAATCACTGCTGGTGGAGACGATCTCGACCATCGAGACTCTCAAGAGCCTTCGCGCCGAAGCGACAATGCTGCGTCGCTGGCAGGAACTGATGAAGCACTCGAGCCGCACCAGCGAGGAAATCAAGCATATATCGACCAATGCGATCAACCTGACGGCGCTTATCCAGCAGATCGTCGGCGTGCTGATCGTGATTGCCGGTACCTACGAGTTCTCCGAGGGCCGTCTGGCGATGGGCGCAATCGTCGCGACAGTGATGCTCGCCAGCCGCGCCGGCGCTCCTCTCGGTCAGATTGCCATGACACTTGCGCGTTTTCGTCAGGCGACGCTGTCACTTCGTATCCTCGATCAGGTTATGGAGCAGCCCGAGGATCGGCCTTCGACCGTCGGGTTCGTCAATCGCGAGATCAATCAGGGCGGCTTCAGCTTCCAGGACGTGACCTTCCAGTACCCGGGCTCTGACAACCCTGTCATCAACAAGCTGTCACTGACGGTGCAGCCCGGCGAGAAAGTCGGCATCATCGGTCGTATCGGATCCGGGAAGACGACGCTTGGTCGCCTTCTCGATGGCCTTTTCGTGCCGACTGAAGGGCGTATTCTGATCGATGGCGTCGACATTCGTCAGTACCACATGTCGGAGGTGCGCTCGGCCGTCGCGGTTGCGGGGCAGTCGTCGGATCTCTTCTCCGGAACGGTCAAGGAGAATCTGCTGATTGGCCGCGCCGATGCCACAGATGAGGAGTTGCTCGAAGTTGCCCGTATGACCGGTGTGGAAGAATTCGTCTCGCGTCACCCGCGCGGCTTCGACATGCCCGTCGGCGAGAGGGGTTCCAATCTGTCGAGCGGCCAGAAACAGGCGATGACGATTGCGCGCCTCCTTTTGACCAAGCCGAAGATCGTTTTCCTCGATGAGCCTTCCGGAGCGATGGACCTCGCCAGCGAGCGCCACCTGATCAACCGGCTATCGAGCGCGTTCGACAAGGATACCACCCTCCTGATCGCCACCCATCGCTTTACCATGCTCGATCTCGTTGATCGCCTCATCGTGCTGGACAAGGGCCGTGTTGTGGCTGATGGCCCGAAAAAGCAGGTCATCGAAGCGATGCAGAAGCGGGGTGTGAAGCCATGAGTCGCCCGATCGCCGATACCCCTCCCTTCATGGCGCGGATTATTGTCGCGCTGGTTGCGGCATTTATCGTGATTTTCCTCGCCTGGGCGGCGATTGCGGAGATCGATGAGATTGCTCGCGGGGAAGGCAAGGTCATTCCGGTCTCCAAGACCCAGATCGTTCAGTCGTCGGAAGCCGGGGTGGTGCAGACCATTGCGGTGCAGGTTGGTCAGGTGGTACGCAAGGGCGAACTCATCGTGCAGCTCAACAACACGACCACCGAGTCTTCCCTGGGTGAGGCGGTGGCCAAGGCCCGTGCGCTTGGAGCGAAGGTCGCGCGTCTCGCGTTGGAAGAGGTTGGCGCATATGAGGAAGCCTTCGTCTGCCCGGAAGAGGTGCTGACGGTCGCGAGCAAGGTGTGCGAAAATGAAGAGCGGCTGTTCGCTGCCAACAAGGCGAGCTACGTCAACAAGCTCGGCGTTCTTCAGGAACGGGTTAATCAGCGCGAGAACGAGCTGAGCGAGGCGCAGGCCAACATCGTTCGGCTGGAGCAGAACATTGCCCAGGCAACCCGCCAGTATGACCTGATGAGCCCGCTCGCCAAGCGAGGTCTCGTCGCTCAGACGGAGGTCATCGCGCTTGAGCGTGAGCTTACGGATCAGCGAGGCCAGATCACGGTCTACCAGGAGAGCCTGGAGCGACTGCGCGGGGCCGTATCGGAAGCGCGGCTTCAGGTGGAAGAGCTTGCCCTGCAGTTGCGCCAGCAGGCGCTGACGGAAAAGGGGCAGACCCTTGCGGAACTCTCTGTCATCGACGAGACCATTCGAGGGGCATCCGATCGTGTGAGCCGTACAGATATCCGTTCACCCGTCGATGGTATCGTCAACACGCTTGAAGTGAATACAATCGGCGCCTATGTCGATCCGGGGACCGTGATTGCCGGTATCGTGCCGACGGCCGAGACGCTGCTGGTAGAAGCGAAGATTTCGCCGCGCGACGTGGCTTTCATCACGCGTGGGCAGAAGGCGATCGTCAAGGTGACCGCCTATGACTTCTCGATCTTTGGTGGGCTCGAAGGAGAGGTTACCAACGTCTCCGCTGACAGTATCGTCGACAAGGAGAAGGGCGAAACCTTCTATCTCGTCCAGGTAAAGACGGACAAATCCGAACTTGTGCGCGACGGCAAGTCCTATCCGATCATTCCGGGTATGGTCGCCTCGGCGGAAATCATGACGGGTCGCAAGACCATCCTCAGCTATTTGATGAAGCCGATCAACAAGGCGCAATCCGTCGCCCTGACCGAACGGTGAGACATGTCCTTCTCCGACCGGCATCTGATTCCGGCAGAGCAGACCGATCTCAGTCCATCGGCGCTGCAGCAGGTCGAGGAATATGATGCTGAACCCAAATTCCGGGCGATCATCGGCAAGGGTGGTACCCGGCGGGGAATTCGTCTTGAGAGTGTCTACTGGGACGGCCTGTCATGGCTGATCAATGGATCCCGTCAGTCGATGGGCGATGTGGTGGACCAGGCCGCTGCCCAAGTTGGTGAGAACAGCAACCTTGCCTCCATGCTGAGGGTCGTGGCTTTTCGGTGGATGTGGCGTCGGCTGGCGATCATGGAAAACGTCTATTCAACGGAAAACCTGAACACCCTCATTCAGGCCTGTCCCACGCCGGCAATCGTATTGACCCGTGACAAGAAGATCCAGTTCTTCAACGAGTCCTTCATGACCATGCTCAAGCAGAGGCTGGCGCTGGGCAACATCGCGCAGCTGTCCGCTGGCTTCCGCTTTGTCCTCGACACCCAGGTCGATGACGCGATCCAGAGCCTCTCGGCAAAGGGCAAGATGGTAACGACGGGCTTCACGGCCACCTGTGCCGGAAAACAGCTTTCCGGCCAGATCAACCTCGCGATGGCGCCCAGCCACCAGAAGCAGATGGTGATCGGTTACGTCGTTCGCGGGTGAGGCCGAAGCAGACCTTAGAGTTCTCCGCCTTCGCCTGGTGCGATGCTGTCGAAGCTCTTCATGGCCATCGCCTTGCCCTTGGTCCGTGTGCCGTGGAGGAAGCCACGGCCATCGGAGATCGAAAACAGCGGCTGGTAGTCCGGAAGCCGGCTGTCGGCGAGCACCTGGTTCCGCATGTTGTCCAGAATGTAATGGGTGCCCTGCACTTCAACCGAGAGAACGGCGTGATAGAAATGCCGCTTCTTGTCATAGAGAATGACGACCGTCATGTCCTGCAAGGAAAAGCCCTGGCTTTCGAGCACGGCCATCTTGAGCAGCGCATAATCCTCGCAATCGCCGAACCCGGATTTCAGTGTTTCGGACGGCGATGACCATTGGTCGATACGGCCGTGGCTGTCGGTGTCCTTGCGATAGGTTATACGACGGTTCACCTCGAGATTGACCAGGTTGAGCTTGTCGCGAACTGAGGACATCCCGCTTCCGGCAGCGGTGCGGTGGATCAAGGCGTCGGTATCGAAGCAATTTGCGCTGCCGCAGCGCAATGCGGTTCCCTGGGCGATTTCGGCAAAGGTCGGCGCAGCCTTCTTCAGCGCGCCGAGCTTCTTGAACGGAATGGCGACCGAGCCAAAGACGTCGTCGGTCTGCGGCGACTTGCGGATGGCCGGCGCAGACTTCGGTGCGGGTGCAACCGTACCAGTCGACATCAATTTGTCATTGGGAATGAAAGCGGCGGTTTCGGCGGGGCGGCGCTGGTCCAGGAGCCGTGTCGCCTCCTGCCAGCCTTCGGCGATCTTCCACGTCAGGTTCTGGCCAAAGGAAGCCGTAAACGGGCTCATGCCAAGAACCAGAGTCTGGGCCACGGTTGAGTATGAGGTCAGTGTCCCCGGCAGGATAGGGGCCGCCATCGAGTTGGATGATAGCAGCGAGGCTGCTGCGAAAGTCGAGACTGCGACAATGCTTTTCTTGTTCTTGAACATCGCTATTCTCCGATTGTTACTCGGAGACTAGTCGTATTGATTGAATTATCGGTTCCAATACATCGGAACTATACTATAAATTTATTTGGGTACATTGAAGTAAAAATCGAACATTCTGTGTAATGGTTTTTTAATCAGCCGCGCCCGACGCCCGCAAATGCGCGCGATATGCAACCCTTGCGCTTGCGCGTGGCTGCCTCGTTGATCTTGCTGGTGGTTACCATATTCTCAATCTGCCCAGATATGGGACGCCTCCACACTTGCATCCGGGCATGCCAGTGCTTACGGTTCGGGCAGGGGTCGGGAGCGAAAAGTAGCCGCAATCATGGTCGGATCAAAAAACACCTCGCGGAGATTTCTCGGCGCCGGCGCGATGGCCGTGGCGCTCTTGAGCCTTGTGTCCTGTCAGACCGATGACTTCAAGCCGGCGAGCGATGAGCGGGCATCCGCTGCGGTAGCGGGTGCCGGCGATACCGGACTTTATAACCAGACGCTTGGCTCCGGGTCGGTCAAGGTTGCCTATCTTGGTATTCGACGGGCAGATCAGCCGAGCCGGCAAGCTGACAGCGAGTATCGCGACGGCGCGGCACTGGCTGTCAACACATTGGGTTCGGATGTCGTAAAGCTGACGATGGTCGAAACCACCGAGAAGCCTGATGCGATCGAGGCGACAACCAAGACCCTCGCCCGTCAACAGGTTTCGCTGATCATCACCACAGCCCGTGGAGCGGAATTCGAGATCATCCAGCGAGGTCTTGGCGGCCTTCAGATCCCGATCGTCTCTTTCCAGGCGAATGACGTGGCCCTGCCGCCGAATGTCTACGCCTTTGTCTCAAGCCCTACCGATAGTCTGATTGAAAGCGCCTCCTTCGCCATGGCCGAAGGTGCGACACATGCCGTCATCCTGGCTTCGTCTGCAGCCGAGAAGATCGAAGCCGAACGCATCGCCCAGCAGATCAAGGCTTTCGGCGGCAAGGTTGAGCCAATCGTCGAACTTGCCGGTGGTGCGCTGCCACCCAAGGCACTCGTATCCTGGAGCAAGGCGGACATGGTCGTGCTGATGCCCGGTATCAAGTCTCCCGGCGAGGTCTTGAAAAAGGCGGACGCGGCCAAGCCTCCGCGTCCTGGCCGCCGGATCGTCGCGAGTGCCGTTCTGACGAGCCAGGATCTTCATGATCCGAAGCTTACCGGCAGCATCGTCTGCCGATATGACCAGAATGTGCAGGCGCGCATCGGCAGCCGCTTCATGGCGAGTTACGGCATGCCGGTCTCGGCCCATGCCGGTTACGGCTTCGACGCCATGGCCATGGCGATCGGACTTGCCGGCCGCTTCGGTGACGCCGGCTTTGCGCCGGAGCGCATCATGTCGCCGGATGGCTTCTCAGGTTCTCTGGGCGTTTTCCGTCTCGAGGGTGAGCGGAAGGTTCGGCGCAACTGCGACATATTCAAGGTTGCCAAGGGTTCCTATGTCTTTTTCCAGAAAGCGCCGCCGACGCTTTGATCACCACAGTGTGACCTGATCTGCGGACTGTCATCTCCCGTTTACATTGTCGTCAAACAGACACATCCTATGTCAGCTGTCACTGAAACGACACGAGGCGGGATGTTCCTGGCGCAGGTCGCCGGGAAATGGGGAATTGTGGAATGAACGGTGCGCACATGACGGGTGGAGATCAGCGTTACGCAGGTCGGCTGAGGATCTTGCACTGGGTGATCGCGGTCCTCGTTCTTGCCACGTGGCCGCTTGGCCTGATGATCGGTTTCGTCAAGGACGATGTGAAGCTCGATTTCTATCTCGTGCATGAGAGCCTCGGCTTTCTCGTCCTCTGGCTTATGCTGGTGAGGATCGGAGCAAGGCTCACCAGTCAAGCGCCTCGGGTCGAGGCACCGGTCGCTGAAAAGGCCGCTGCCCACGCGGTTCACGGCCTGCTCTATGTCTTTCTGATCGTGATGCCGGTGTCCGGATTTCTCGCAACGAACGCGCATGGCTTCCCGTTGAACTGGTTTGGTCTCGTCACGGTCTGGAGCCCCATCGGCAAGGCCCCCGACATCGCATTCACCCTGTCTGCAATCCACGCCTGGAGTGCATGGATCCTTTTGGCCCTGTTCGCGTTGCATTTTGCGGCGGTGGTCTTCCACCACGTGATCCGCCGCGACGCCACACTCTATCGCATTTTATGAGCTTTCAGGACAGGATCTCGATGCGCAAGATCGACATGACGGACCAGCTCTGGGCGCGGCTCCTGGCGATGCGGGGCAGCGCTTGTGCAAGCGCAATGGATGATGGGGACCCGGCCGTCGCTCTTTATGCGCCCATCGCTGCGGCACCTGCAGGCTTCGTCCTCGCCCAGGTCGGCCAGTCACTCGACGGGCGGGTTGCTACACCTTCAGGGGATGCCCGCGATATTTCGGGGCCCGATGGCATTGCGCATCTGCATCGCTGTCGCGCGCTCGTGGAGGCCGTCATTGTCGGGGTTGGCACAGTCAAGATGGATGATCCGCGCCTTTCCGTGCGGGCAGTCAAGGGCCCCAACCCGGTGCGTGTCGTCATCGATTGTCACGCCGAGTTGACGGGCGAGGAGCGCCTTTTTCGCGATGGCGGTGCGCCGGTCATCCTGGTCCAGGGGGACGATGCCCCGGCAAAGTCCTACAAGGCCGATATCCTTCGTGTCCGGCCCGGTGAGGGTGGGCTTGATCCTCATGACATTCTTGATGCGCTTTCGGCCCGTGGCCTGACGCGCATACTGGTCGAGGGTGGTGCCCGCACGATCGCCCGCTTCATGGAAGCAGGCCTCGTCGACCGCCTGCATGTGGCGATTGCGCCGCTCATCATCGGCTCGGGGCCTGCCGGCATCGCGCTGTCGCCAATCGAACGTCTTTCCAGTGCCTGTCGTCCAGAAGCCAGGGTCTATGCACTCGGCAGCGACATTCTCTTCGACTGCGCATTGAAACCTTCCGACCGCTCAGCGTCGCGGGAGAGCCAGGATGTCCGTGTGGCCGACCACGCATGAGCTGCCGGGCTCCGCGATCGTATCGAGCCTGAAGCGGAGCCACCTTCCGATCTCGCTATCTGTGAGACTGCCGACCTCCACGAGCGGCTTTTCGAGACCTTCGAGAAAGGCCACTTGGAGATCCCGTTCGTCCGGCCCCATCAACCATGGGCTTGTTGCTACTGCGGTGCTGTAGCGAAGTGCCTCGAAAGCCAGTCGCAAGTGTTCGGTTGCATCCGGACCGAGGGCCGGTCCGAAACCCTTGTCGAAACGCTGGTGGCGATTGAAATCGAGGACGACCTGTTGGTCGAGTGGGTGCGGGATCGACCATTCCATCATGCCGTCGTAGTTCAGGGCTGCGTAGAGGCCGGTCCTGCTTTTGGCCAGGGTTTCGGCAAAGCGATTGCAGAAATCCGCCGAACAAAGGTCGAAGAGCGCCGATGCGGTCACTACCGTGACGTTGTCGAGCGGCAGATCTTCGATTTGATTGAGGTCGAACTGCCTGAACGTAACCGCTCCACCGCTGCCGCCCCCGATGCGTCGCTCTGCTTCGGCGAGCAGCAATGGGTCATAGTCGAGCAGGTGCCACTGTGTTGTGCGCGGAACCCGTGCTGAGAGGCTGCGCCATGTCGAACCCGTCCCGCTGCCGATATCGAGGATTACCGGTACCGCATTGGCCTCTACGTGGCGTGACAGGCGCTCGACGAGCTGCATTGCTCTCGCCTTCACGTCCACCGGTTCCCGCAGCGCGAGCCAGTTCTTGTCGAAACCGCTCATGACACCTCGTCCAATGAATTCGAAATGATCCGCGCAGTCTGTGACCAATCCGGCAATAGTGCGCCGGCATGTCTCGCGGCCTTGGAGCGCGCCTCGCGTTCGCCCTCATCCTGGAGCAGCCGGCGAAGGGCCGCGGCAAAAGCGCTGACGTCATCGACCGGCACGAGGATGCCCGCTGCATCGGGGACGACCTCGGGAACGGCGCCGGCATTGCAGGCAACGATCGGTAGCCCGTGCGACAGAGCTTCCGCAAAGACCATGCCATATCCCTCGTAGCGACTCGCCAGCGCAAAGATGTCAGCTGCCATGAAGTAGGGGCGGGGGTCATCGATCTGACCCGCCAGCTGGACGCGTCCGCCGAGATCAAGACCTTCAAGCTGTCGTTCAAGCGCACCGCTCGTCTCGGGGTCCAGCGTCTTGGCCCCGACGATGGTCGCTTGCCAGTCAAGATCCTCCACTGATTTCAGGGCAGATAACAGCACGTCATGTCCCTTGCGCCGCGACAGGGTGCCGACCGAGAGGATCTGAGGGGTTGTGTTTTTCGTGGTGGAATACGCGCCCGGCTCGGTCCCGGGGAGCGCGACAGTTATCCGTCCCGGCTCGACGCCGAAATTGGCGGAGAGCTCACGTGCAGTCATCGGCGACGTGACGATCACATGCCGTGCCGCCGCGAGCGCACGGCGCTCGCTTTCGTGGAGCCGCTTCTGATCCAAGTCCGCGATCCCTGTCTCCAGGGCGAGCGGATGATGGACGAGCGCGACAATTCGCAACCGGCCAGCATGGGCCTCCGCCCATGTGTCGAGCACGCCGAAGGCGAGACCATCGATGAGGACGAGACTGTCATCGGGAAGGCTGGTCAGCAGGTATTCAGCTTGCTGTAGCGTGTGTGGTGATGGCACAGGAAAGCCCTCTCCCAGGCAAAGGAGATCCACTTCCCATCCACGCGCCCGCAGACCCTCGATGAGCTGGCGATCATAGGCGTAGCCGCCGGTCTTGAGAGAAAGGTCGCCGGGGTAGGCGAAGGTGAGGGATCCGGTCAAAGATCCGCCTCATACCATCCACGCGCCGCGTGGGATTCATGCAGGGTCACCTTGAGCCGGCAGATCCGATGGCTGCCCGGTCCGAGGCGCTTCTCGGAAACGGCTGCGGCGAGTTGATCGAATATGTGCCTGGCTATCACTTCCGTGGTGCTGACCTTGCCCTTGAAGACCGCGAGTTCGTCCAGATTCTGATAGTTGAGGGGTTTCAGGACCTCCGAAAGCACGGTGGTCGCCGCCCCGATATCCACCGCGAGCCCGTCTTCGTCGACATCGCGTGTGAAGAAAGCCGCATCAACGACGAAGGTCGCGCCATGCATCCCCTGTGCCGGACCGAAGACCGGGCGGGGCAGGCTGTGGGCGATCATGATATGGTCTCGAACTTCAACGGCGAACATGAGCTCTCTTTCATCAATAGCGAATGCGATGGCACAAGGTGTCCTGTGCAGACAGGATACGTGCATAGGCGGCGGGCAGTTCAGAAAAAGCCGTTTCTCCTGAAATCAAGCGGTCAAGGCGGATGTCGAGCAGGAGTTCCATGGCCTTTGCCATCCGGCGCGAAAAAGTCCACCGCGCGCGTCGCTTGGCCGGGATCGCGCCAACCTGAGAACTGACAAGCGAGAGCCTACGCGAATGGAAGGCGCCGCCGAGCGGTATGGCGACCGAACGATCGCCATACCAGCTCGCCTCGACAATGCGCGCCTCGAGGCCGGCGTGTGCAATCGCATTTTCCAGCGCTTCGGCTGACGCCGTCGCATTGACGAGAACGTCGAATTCGCCCTCTAGCCCCCCGGATGGGGCGAAGTTCAGGCCGAGCTCCATCGCCAGACCTCTTCGGTTCACATCGCGGTCGACCAGCACCGTCTCCGTCCCGGCAATCCGCGAGGAGAGATAGGCGACGAGTGCCCCCACGACACCGGCGCCGAAGACCGCAACCCGGTCCCCGGGCTGTATGCCGGCGTCCCAGACGATATTGAGGGCGGTCTCCATGTTGGCAGCGAGTACTGCCCGTCTTGCTGGCAGCCCGTCTGGAAGCGGGGTCACGTGGTCGGCTGGAAGGATGAAGCGATCCTGGTGAGGGTGAAGCGCGAAGACGACCTTGCCCAAAAGGTCGGATGGACCTCTTTCGATCTCTCCCACGGCTGCATAGCCATATTTGACCGGAAAGGGGAAATCGCCTTCCATGTGCGGCCCGCGCATCCTCTCGAACTCGCTCTGCGGAACCTGACCGTTGAAGATCAGCGCCTCGGTGCCGCGGCTTATGCCGCTATAGAGCGTGCGTATCTCGACATCACCCTCGCCGATGTTTGCAAGCGGTTCGACGCGCAGCTTGCAGATGCCTTCCGCTTCGAACCACAAAGCAGACGCCTGCGCGATCTCGGATACTGTCTGTTCATCCATGTCGAGCTTCAAACTGTCCTCCCCGGGACCTAGATTCTCATCCGAACGGAACGTATTGCGGTTAAAGGCATTTTGTTCCGTAACCGGCATCAAAATAATTTTATGACGGTCGCGCAAACCACCGCCAGAGCGCCGGCGTATTGATTGGTACTGAATAGGGAGAGTAAGCCTCATGTCAAAGTCCAGCCAGCCCGCTTTCCAGTTTGCGACTGCAGAAATCGAAGTGGAACGCGCCGTCGCAGAACTCCGCTATGGGCGGCCGGTGGTGATCACTGAAGGTGACCGAAAGCTCGCGGCCGTTGCACTCGACTGCGTGGCGCCCTCCCTCTACGATCAGTTTGCTGCAGCCACTGATGGGTTCCACAACCTGCTGCTGACCGCACCGCGTGCCGGCCGTCTCGGCATTGCGGGAAGCCGCGATGTGATCACGCCTCTTGCAGGCCTGGGCTTCGATGATGCCTCGCGGCTTGCCTATGCGCTCGGCGCCGAAAAGCCTTCGTTGTGGCAGCCTGCCGATGCCCTGGCCTCGCAGTCGGCCGAACTTGCGCGCATCGCTCTCCTTCTTCCTGCCATGGTGCTTGCGGACGTGAGTGCGACGAGCGACCGTTTCGCCGGATGCTGCGAGATCGCTGCGAGCCGGTTGAAGGGTGCTGACGTGGCGCGCCAGCGATTTGACAAGGTCGTTCGGACCCGCGTGCCGCTCAAGGACTACGGCGATGCTGACTTCGTCGTCTTTCGCGGAGGTCTCGCCCAGAAAGATCAGGTCGCCATCATCGTCGGCAAGCCTGATACGTCCAAGGCGGTTCCGATCCGCATCCATTCGTCCTGCATCACGGGTGATCTTTGCGGTTCGCTCAAGTGCGACTGCGGCGACCAGCTCCGCAATGGACTGGCCCTCCTGAAGCAGGCGGGCGGCGGCGTGCTTCTCTATCTGGACCAGGAAGGACGTGGCACGGGCATCGGTGCCAAGATGCGCGCCTATGGCTATCAGCATCTCGGGCTCGATACGATCGACGCCGATGCGGAACTGGGTCTTTCCGAAGACCATCGGCGCTATGAAGCAGCCGTGGCCATGCTGCGCCACCTGAATATCTCCAAGGTCGCCGTCTACACCAACAACCCGACCAAGATAGCCGGCCTCAAGCTTGGTGGCATCGACGTCGAGGCCCGGGCGGCGGTGACCGGTCGCGTGACGGCGGAAAACGAGAACTATCTGCGCACCAAGACCCTGCGCGCCGGCCACATGATGGATCTGGAAACACTGGTCGCTGCAGAGTAATCTCAGGCGGGCAGGGAGGAATTCGAGATGGCAAGCGAGCCGGAACGGCTTGGTGGCGGCGGGTTCGATGGATCCTGGGGGTTGCGGAGACATGCCTTGTTCCAAGGGGCAACTGTTCGCCGAGAGCTGCTTGTAGACACACTCGCAACACTGTGCGGTCTGTTGTTTGGAACGGCGGTCGTCGCGCTGATCGTTTCGTTCCGGCTCCCGCTCGGTTGGGATTTTGTCGCGTCCGTCATTCTCTCGTTGGCACTGATGTTCGCCTTGGTCGTCCATGCATTGCCAAGCCACCCCCATCTGCGTTTCGGCTATGCCAACCTGGTCACTGCCGTTCGCGCTTCGCTTGTCAGCCTGACCGGAGCAACAGTCCTGTGCTTCGAGAGCCTCGCTGCAACAGATCTCGCGCTCTGGACGTTGGTCTGCGTGGTTCTCGTAGCTCTTGCGCTGGACGGCGTTGATGGTTATCTCGCGCGCCGCTATCGGCAGGAATCCGCCCTGGGTGCCCGTTTCGACATGGAAATCGACGCGCTGCTGATCCTGATCCTGTCACTGGCAGCGGCGCTTCTCGACAAGGCCGGTCCGTGGGTGGTGATGATTGGCTTGATGCGCTACGGGTTTGTCGCCGCAGGCTGGATGCTGCCCCGTCTGAATGGGGCGCTGCCTCCGTCCTTCCGTCGCAAGCTTGTGTGCGTTGTCCAGATCGCGGCCCTTTGCATCATTGTCGTACCCTTCGTCATGCCACCCTATTCGACTGCGATCGCAGCTGCGGCGCTCATCGTCCTTGTTTACTCCTTTGCGGTGGACGTGCTGTATCTCCTGCGCCAGCCGGTTGGGCCATGAGCGGGTTCTCCGAGCGTTTCTCGACTTCGCTCGGGCTCGCCCGTTCGCTCATCGTGTATTACGGTCAGCCATGGCGGCGCTCGGCCCTCAGGCGATTTTATGCCTCGATCGTCAAGCCAGGTGACCTGGTCTTCGACGTCGGAGCCCATGTCGGTAGCCGTAGTCGTACATTGCTGGATCTCGGAGCTAGGGTGGTTGCTGTTGAGCCGCAGCCTGCCTTTGCCGATTTCATCGAAAACCGCTTCTCAGGCTCGTTGACCGGCTTTGAGAGGGTTGCCGTCGGTCGCGTTGCCGGAGAGATGGATCTCCTGATTTCCAGCCGCCATCCGACGGTGACCAGCATATCAAGCCGATTCGTGGAAACGGTGAAGCAGAGCAAGGGCTTTGCTCAGGTGGTCTGGGACAGGAAGGTCACCGTTCCCATGGTGACGCTTGATCATCTCGTCTCGAAATATGGCATGCCCGCCTTTTGCAAGATCGACGTCGAGGGTGCGGAGGCCGAAATCCTGCACGGGATGACGAAACCGATCCCGCTCATCGCCTTTGAGTATATTCCCGCCATGCCCTCGGTCGCTTCGAACGCGATCGATCGCCTGATGGGGCTCGGGGGCTATCGGTTCAACCGCGTGATAGGCGAACGCCATCGTTTCGTCTCGGATCGCTGGAAGACGGCGGACGAACTTCTTGTAGAGCTCTCTCAAATGCCGGCGGATGCGCCTTCTGGTGATGTCTATGCCCGGATCGAGACCAGGTGATGCGAGGCTCAGGCGCGATGGGGCTTACCACGGATCGCTTCAAGGGTGATCAGCGCCAGGCCCGGCAGGGCGCCGGCCAGCGACAGGCCACCATAGACGAGACTTGCGGCCAGGCCCTGGGTTGCGGAAGCGCCGACCAGCGGCCAGAGCGCAATCGCAGCAGCTTCACGCGTGCCCCAACCGCCGAGACCTGCCGGGATCAGCATGGCAATCAGGCACAGCGGGATGATGGTCAGTGTCGCAGTCCAGGGAAGGGTGGCCCCGACCGCATCGCTGGCGACAAAGAACGTGGCGACGTAGGTCGACACGATCAGCAGGCTCATCGTCGACTGTATCAGCCAGGCCTTGTTGCGCAAAAAGACTACGGCGATGTCTTCGCTGATCTGTGCTGCCTTGGGATAATGCCTCCTGGCGCACACCAGCCCGATGGCGGCAGCCAACACCAGAACCCCGACGCCAAACGCCAGCTGCAGCGAAAGACGCCGTGCGTCCTCCGCGCCTATGACGAATGGCCAGGCGCCGAGGCCGGACAATGCGAGCAGGAAGAAGGCCATCTGTCCGGACAACCTTTCGAATACGACTGCTTTTGCCGGACCTTTCCAGCCGCCGGGGCCGGCGTTGCGCATCCGATAGGCACGGATGGCATCCCCGGCCATGCCGCCGGGAAGGCTCTGGTTCAGGAAACTGGCCACGTGATATTCCCCGATTGCGAGCGGAATCGGGATCTGCTGGCCAAGCTGCTTTGCGGTGAACCGCCAGCGAAGCGCCGATACTGCGATCTGAATCTGCACGAGAGCCAGACCTGCAATGACGTGCCCAATAGATATCTCAGACATCGCCGACTTCAGAGCGTTGACATCCGTCCGCAATGCCAAAAAGCCCAGGAGAGTGATCAGCGCGAGCGGTGCAAGGAGACGCAGTATGGGCAAGCGGCGGGGCTTTCATCATTCGATCTGAACTCGTCAGTGAACTATACGCGAAAATGGACGGGATGGACCTTAATCAGTTCAACAATGGACGGCCAGGTCTCGCGGTCCGAATGCGGGGGCCTGTAGCCATGACGGCTCGACTGCAGATTCGGACTTTTGCCGGAACCCTTATCGTCTCGATCATCGCATGGCTCGCCTTTACCCTGCCGGATCATCCGGATGCGATCGGCTGGCAGGCGTTTTTCCGCCTGCCGCTTGAATGGCCACTGGCCATGTTGCTTCTGCTCTTCAGTCCTCTGCGGCTTCGAAAGTCTGTCGCACTCATTTCCGGGCTCTTTCTTTTCCTTGTCCTGTTCCTCAGACTGGCGGACATCGGCACGCAGGCGGCCTTTCAACGTCCATTCAATCCCTATCTCGATATCAAGATGATGGCGGATGGCTGGAATCTGATGTCGGGGACGGTCGGGACGCTTGCGGCCTTTGCGGGTGTCTTGGTTGCTGTTCTTTGCCTCATCCTCCTCCCGCTCGTGTTTCTACGCGCCGCCCGCTGGCTTGCCGAGACGCCGCGTCCGACGCGTTCTTGGTTGATCCTGGCATTTGCTGCCGTTGCGCTTGCCGGTGGCGCCGCCTATCTCGGCAACGTCCCGCGGATCGACGCCCGCATGCCGTCCTATCTGAGCGCGCGCCTGGCGCTCGTGGTCAAGTCGATCGAGGATATGCATGTCTTCGAGATCGCCCTGGCCAAAGGGGTGGAGCCCCGTCAGGGAAACGGTTTGTTTGCCGGGCTGAAGGGCCGGGACTTCGTTTTGATCTTCGTCGAGTCCTATGGTCGTTCGGCCATTGAAGATCCGCGCTATGCCGGCCTTGCCGTGCCTCGGCTGGAGGCCGTTGAAAGGCAGATCAGTGAGGCTGGCCTGGTTTCTGCCAGCGCCTGGGTGACATCGCCCACGGTCGGAGGCCTGAGCTGGCTTGCCCATGGCACGCTGCTGTCGGGTCTCTGGATCGACAGCCAGGCCCGCTATGATCGACTGATGATCAGCAATCAGCCCAGCCTCAACCGGCTTTTTGCCGAAGCCGGCTGGAAGAGTATCGCAGCGATGCCTGCGATCACGATGGATTGGCCGGAGGCGGCCTATTACGGTTATCGCCAGATACTGGCCGCTGCCGATCTGCAGTACCGCGGCAAACCCTTTAACTGGGTCACGATGCCGGATCAGTTTACGCTGGCGGCCTTCGAGCAGTTTGGCCGCGCGCCGGCCCGCTTGGCTGGCGAGAAGGTGATGGCGGAAATCGCCCTCATTTCAAGCCATGCACCCTGGACGCCGGTGCCCCGCCTCGTCGCCTGGGAGGCTGTCGGCGACGGGAGCGTCTTCAACGAGCAGGCGACCAGTGGAGATCCGCCGTCCGTCGTCTGGTCTGATCCGCAACGGGTACGGCGGCAGTATATCGAAACCATAGACTATTCGCTCCAGACACTCGGCAGCTATGTGACCCGTTTCAGCAAGGATACGGTATTCGTCATTCTCGGTGATCATCAGCCGGCCGCCATCATTACCGGCCCGAATGCTTCGCGTGCAGTACCCATTCACGTCATCAGCGCAGATCGGGACTTCATCGCTCGCTTCGAAGCCCAAGGTTTCGACGCCGGCATGGTTCCGGGTGAGCGGGCACGCGAATGGCCGATGAACGAGATGCGGAAGGTCCTCATCGACCTGTTCAGCGCATCGTGACCCTCATGGATCCGTCATCGCGCGAACCGAGACGGACCTGCTCACGTTCCCTCCACTCGCGCGGTGTCGAGCCGGTCTGGCGGCTAAAGAAGCGCGAGAAATAGGCGGGATCGGAAAAGCCGAGCCGAAAAGCCACTTCCTTTACGCTTCCAGGGGTGAAGATGAGCTCGCGCTGCGCTTCTTCGATCAGGCGTCGTGCGATCAACTCCTGGGTACCGAAGCCGGTCTTTGCCTTGAGCACACGGTTGAGGTGGGTCGGCGTGATGCCGAGTGCCGTCGCATAGAAGGTGGCGGGCCGATGGTTGCGGATTTCCCGATGCAGGAGCGTCGAGAACGCCTCGATCCTTCGGTCGTTGTCATCGGCAGGATCGGCTTCCGACAATTCCTGGGTCGCGATCCTGGCCGTCAGGGCGAGCGCGGTCGCCAGCCCCGTTTCCATCAGCACGGTTCGCCCGCTCAGACGGCCCTCCCACTCTCTGGCCACCCGTTGAAGACAGGTCTGAATGAGCGCTCCGTCTTCCACGCCCGGTTCGAGGCGTGTCACCTGCGGGGTTGACAGGAAGTGCCCCAGCGCCCCGGGCTCCCCCGGCCGGACGGGTAGGCGACTTGCGAGGAAGGTGAAGACATAGCCGTCGATGTCGGGTGAGAAGCGGAACCCGTGCCCGACTGCCGGCGGCACGGTGACCACAGAATTCGGTTCGAAACGGACAATCTCCGAGCCGAAAACGGCATCTCCGGAGCCTCCTGTGATGAGGAGGATTTGGAAGTATTGTTCATGACGATGAAGGCCGATTTCCCAATGATGCAGCGCGCTTCGGGCTGGAATCGTTTCGCAGTGTACCCAAAAGCGCGATCCTGCCGCATCCTCCTCACCGTAGAGTTCGTAGGTCGGTATGGGTCGAGCTTGATCGTTCTTGCGCTTCATCATGTTCGATATGTGCAACAAAACACGTCATCCGTCCATTGTTGCCGGGGCCTCCGACGACCAAAACTTGTCCTAAGCCAAGTTCTATGTGCCATGGGAGGATACATGCGTACCAAAGTCGCCATCATCGGGTCAGGGCCATCCGGTTTGCTGCTCGGACAACTCTTGAGCAATGCCGGCATCGACAACGTGATCATCGACCGTGTCGGCAAGGATCACATCCTGTCGCGGGTTCGCGCCGGCGTTCTGGAGGACGGTACGGTCGGGTTGCTGGACCGTGCCGGGGTCGGTTCCCGCATGCACCGCGAAGGCTTGCCGCATGACGGCTATTCGCTGGCCTTCGATGGGCGAGACCATCGTATTGATCTGTTCGACCTGACGGGTGGCAGGCGCGTGATGGTCTACGGCCAGACCGAACTGACACGCGATCTAATCGAAAAACGAGAACAGCATGGTGCTGTCACGATCTATGATGCCGTCAACGTCACTCCCGCCGGCTTCGATGGTGATAAGCCCCATGTGACCTTTGAAAAGGATGGCGTGACCCAGCGCCTCGATTGCGACTTCATCGCTGGCTGCGACGGCTTCCACGGCGCGAGCCGCAAAGCCGTGCCCGACGGTGCGATCAAGACGTATGAGAAGATCTATCCGTTCGGTTGGCTGGGAATTCTTGCCGAGGTGCCGCCGGTCAACCATGAACTGATCTATGCCAACCATCCACGCGGTTTCGCGCTTTGCTCGATGCGCTCCGAGACGCGCAGCCGGTACTATGTCCAGTGCCCGCTCGACGACAAGGTCGAGATGTGGTCGGACGAGCGTTTCTGGGACGAGATCCGCCGCCGGCTGCCCGCTCATCATGCGGAGGCCATGGTCACTGGGCCGAGCTTCGAGAAATCAATCGCACCGTTGCGTTCCTTCGTTGCCGAGCCGATGCGTTTTGGCCGGCTTTTCCTGGTGGGCGATGCAGCGCATATCGTCCCGCCGACGGGTGCCAAGGGCTTGAACCTGGCGGCTTCGGATGTGCACTACCTGATCAGCGGATTGCTGGAACACTATCAGGAGAGTTCGCAAGCAGGCCTCGATGCCTACTCCACCCGCGCACTCAAGCGTGTCTGGAAGGCGGTGCGCTTTTCGTGGTCGATGACCACCTTGTTGCACAGATTCCCGGATACCGGTGACTTCGGACAAAAGATCCAGGAAGCCGAGCTCGACTATCTAACGCAATCCCGGGCCGCCTCCACCGCCATGGCGGAGAACTATGTGGGCTTGCCATATTGACCGGCCGGAGGTCGGTCGAATGATCACTTGCCAAACATCAATTGTTTGCTAGACTTACAAAATAAGCGGGATCCTTTGGAGGGATCCCGTTGTGAACGTAGCTGCTCTGCCCGGGTGGGGGTCGGTATCAACCGACGGGGTCGAGTAGAAAGGTCGCAGGCGGGTGACCCGGCGTGCGAGCGAAACAACACAAGGAGGAGATCTCATCATGAACATGCATATCTCGCTGTTGATTAACGGTGCCGAAAAAGCGGCCGCAGGTGGGCGGACCTTTACCCGCATCAATCCCTTTACGCAGGAAGTGGCCACTACGGCTTCGGCTGCAAGCCTCGAAGATGTGAAGGCCGCCGTCGACGCTGCTTCTGCCGCGTTTCCGGCTTGGTCCAAGACAGGTCCCGGCGAGCGCCGCAAGATCCTTCTGAAGGCCGCCGACGTCATGGAATCGAAGACGGCCGAGTTCTCCGAACTCGTGATCGCCGAAACCGGCGCCACCGGCCATTGGGGTGCCTTCAACGTCATGGTCGCCGCGAGCATGCTGCGTGAAGCTGCCTCGATGACCACCCAGATCTCGGGCGAGGTCATCCCGTCGAACAAGCCGGGCTCCCTGTCGATGGGCATGCGTCAGGCCGTTGGTGTCTGCCTTGGGATTGCGCCCTGGAACGCTCCGATCATCCTGGGTACCCGTGCCGTCGCGATGCCGCTTGCCTGCGGCAATACGGTGATCCTGAAGGCCTCCGAGCAGTGCCCCGGCACCCATCGTCTGATTGCCCAGTGCCTTGTCGAGGCGGGCCTTCCGACCGGTGTCATCAGCGTTATCACCAATGCTCCGGAAGATGCGCCCCAGATCGTCGAGGCTCTGATCACCAATCCCGCCGTCAAGCGCGTCAATTTCACCGGCTCGACGAAGGTTGGCAAGATCATCGGTGAGCTCTGCGGTCGCCACCTGAAGCCTGCCCTTCTGGAGCTTGGCGGCAAGGCACCTCTCGTCATCCTCGACGATGCAGACATCGATGCAGCCGTCAATGCGGCAGCCTTCGGCGCCTTCGCCAACATGGGCCAGATCTGCATGTCGACCGAGCGTATCATCGTCGACGAGTCGATTGCGGAGGAATTCGTCACCAAGCTCGCGGCCAAGGCCTCCAAGCTTCCGGCTGGTGATCCGAAGGGTCATGTCGTCCTCGGCTCGCTGATCAGCCTGGAATCGGCGAAGAAGATGGATGAGTTGATCGCGGATGCGGTATCCAAGGGCGCCAAGCTGGTGGCCGGCGGCAAGCGTGAAGGCAGCGTTGTCGAGGCCACGTTGCTTGATGGCGTGACCCCTGAGATGCGCATGTATTCGGAAGAAAGCTTCGGACCGGTGAAGCCGATCATTCGCGTGAAGGGCGAAGAAGAAGCAATCCGCATCGCCAATGACACCGAATACGGTCTTTCCGGCGCTGTGTTCAGCCGCGACATCCGCCGTGCGCTCGCTGTTGCTGCGCGCATCGAATCCGGTATTTGCCACATCAACGGACCGACGGTGTTCGATGAGCCGCAGATGCCCTTCGGTGGCGTCAAGGGCAGTGGTTACGGTCGCTTCGGCGGCAAGGCTGCGATCACGGAGTTTACCGAGTTGCGCTGGATCACCATCGAAGATCCGAACCAGCACTATCCCTTCTGAGGGACTTCATAAGACGGCCGCCCCCAGGGCGGCCGTTTTCGTTTGAGGCTTTCTCGGTTTCAGTCGATATCGCCCGTTCCAGGCACGATGTCGGAATAGATGCGCTTCAGGCCATTGATGAAGTGTTCCAGTTCTTCGGCTGAAAAGCGTGAGGTGAAGCGCAGTTCGTGCTGCTCCTGAATATTCCGGGCCTGCTTGAGGATCTCGATCCCGGCCGACGTCAGGAGAAGCTCCTGGCGTCGCCTGTCTACCGAGGAAGGTCGCCGTTCAAGCAGGTTTCGGCTTTCAAGACGGTTGACCAATGCCATCATCGTGGCACGATCCATGCTGAGTTGGTTGGCGATGTCGATCTGGCTGACCTTCGGGTTTGCGGCAATCAGTTCGAGCACGGCGAACTGCTTCTGCGTTAGCCCCAGGTCTCCCATAGCTGCCGAATAATCCTGGTAGATTGCGACATTAGCCATGCGCAGATGGAAACCGAGGATCTCGTCGAGGCGCCCCGTGCGCAAGGGGGCACCGACTTCGAAAACACCGTCGTCATTGGCTGGCTTCAGGTCATTATGTCGAGTCATTGCTCTTCCACTTATGTGGCATCGAATATGCTCCTCATTCATGAACACTTTCGACTGCAACAGTCAAATTCACTCTTGTCAAACTTCAGAATGCAAAATAGTATGCATAACATACAAATCGCCCTGGAGACCCTGAGGGGTGGCGATCGGGAGGAAATACATGCAGCCTGAATTCCTGTCGGCCACGACGGAGGTGGGTGCCGTTGGTCTGGAGACCGACGATCCATTGACATATCGCGCCAAGGTCAGCCCGGATCGCTCGGCAGCGCTGGAGATTGCCTCCGGCCGCAACGAGACCTATGCCACGCTTGATGATCTCGTTGGACGAGCGGCGGGACTGCTTGCGAGATTGGCCACATCCGGCGTGGCCGCTCAGCGGATCGCGTTTCTCGGCCGCAATTCCATCGAGCAGATCGTCGTCTGTCTCGCTTGCCAGCGAGCCGGTCACGTCTTCGTGCCGTTGAACTGGCGGTTGGGTTCCGCCGAACTCGGGCAGATCATCGCGGATTGCGAGCCGACGCTCATTGTCCACGACAACGAATTCGAAGCGGTTCTGGCCGCGATCGGTGATGTCTTGCCGCCGATCATGGCCATTGATGGCGATGGTGGCTGGCGGCAGGCCGTATCTCGAACGGAGCGGGCAGACTCGGTGGCTGTTGACGCGGACGCTCCCTGCATCATGCTCTATACCTCCGGCACGACCGGTAGTCCGAAGGGTGTCATCATCACCCGGCGCAATGCATTTGCTTCAGCGGTCAATTTCGCCATCGTGGGGGAAGTGACGACCCGGACTGTGGCGCTTTGCGACCTTCCCTTCTTCCATACGATCGGTCTCGTCGCGATCGGGCGTACGACCCTGATGATGGGTGGACGATTGGTGATATCCGATCGCTTCTTGCCGGATCGCACTCTGGCGACGCTTGGGGATGCGGCACTCGGCGTGACGCATTACTTTGCAGTGCCCCAGATGGCAGCCGCACTCCGCAATGCACCTGGCTGGGACCCCAAGGCGCTCAAGGCCCTGCAGGCGATCTTCATCGGCGGCGCTCCCCTTTCTCCGGCGCTGATCGAGACCTTTCTCGAAGATGGTATTCCGCTGGTCAACGGCTATGGCATGAGTGAAGCGGGTACTGCGATCCATATGCCGCTCGACCGGGATGCGGTTGCTCGTTATCCCGGCAGCGTCGGTTTTCCTGCGCCGCTGCTTGCCGTCCGCCTCGTCGGCGAGGACGGCCAGGACATCCGGGATGGCGAGGTCGGAGAAATCTGGGTCAAGGGCCCCTCCGTCACTCCCGGCTACTGGAACAAGCCTGATGACACAGCCCGCGCCTTTGTCGGCGACTGGTACAGGACCGGCGATCTCGGCCGACGCGACGAAGGTGGCGTGATCCACGTGCCTGACCGGCTGAAGGACATGTACATTTCCGGTGGCGAGAACGTGTTTCCCGCCGAGGTCGAGGCCGTGATCGGCGCGCATCCGAAGGTCCGTGATGTCGCTGTGCTTGGGCTTCCCGATCCCAAATGGGGTGAGTGCGGTGTAGCCTTCATCGTGGCACTGGATGAGCCGCCTTCCCCTGAGGAAATCCTCGCCCACTGTGCTGAACGTCTGGCGTCGTACAAGCGTCCAGCCCGTATCGTATTCCTCGACCAGATCCCGCGAACAGCATCCGGCAAGGCGCAAAAGCACATCCTGCGCCAGGCTCATGCCAGCAACTGAACAACCAAGATCGCGTATCAACGCCCAGCGACATGCCACAAGGAGCCAATCATGACTGACACGAACATCAAACCAGATCCGGTGCTGGTCGAATTCGACAACGGTATCGCCTTTGTGACGCTGAACCGTCCGGAGAAGCGCAATGCGATGAGTCCGGCGCTCAACGTTCGCATGCTCGAAGTGCTCGACGAACTCGAAGCCGACGATCGCTGCGGCGTACTGGTCCTGCGCGGCGCCGGCCAGTCCTGGTCGGCGGGCATGGATCTCAAGGAATACTTCCGTGAAAACGACGGCAAGGGTCGCTCTGCCGTGCTGAAGAGCCGACGTCAGTCCGGTGGCTGGTGGAATCGCTTGATGTATTTCGAAAAGCCAACCATTGCCATGGTCAATGGCTGGTGCTTTGGCGGCGCCTTTACGCCGCTGGTTTCCTGTGACCTGGCAATTGCTGCCGACGAGGCCGTGTTCGGCCTTTCAGAGATCAACTGGGGCATCCTGCCGGGCGGCAACGTCACGCGCGCCGTGGCAGAAGTCATGAACCATCGTGATTCGCTCTACTACATCATGACGGGCGAAAATTTCGGCGGCCAGAAGGCTCGGGAGATGGGCCTCGTCAACGAGTCAGTGCCGCTCGCGGATCTGGAAACCCGTGTGCGTGCCTTGTGCGCGAGCCTCCTGGAAAAGAACCCGGTGGTTCTCAAGGCGGCCAAGGATACGTTCAAGCGTGTGCGCAACATGCCCTGGGAGCAGGCGGACGACTACATCTACGCGAAGCTCGAACAGATGCTCTTCCTCGACAAGAGCAATGGCCGCGCCGAAGGCCTGAAGCAGTTCCTCGACGACAAGTCCTACCGCCCGGGTCTCGGCGCCTACAAACGCTGATGCTGGCCAGACGTTGACCATGGAACGCCCGCGCCTGACGCGGGCGTTTGCTTTTCCGGTACCGCTCAGTCCTCGAAGCGGGCGATTTCCGCGCCTGCCTGAACATAAGTGCCGATGCTGGCGACTAGCTTCACGCGTCCGGCGCGCAGAGCCGTTACCTGTGTTTCCATCTTCATCGCCTCCATGACGGCGACGAGTGCGCCGGCCTCGACGGTTGCGCCGTCTTCAACCTTGAAGGCCTGCAGTGTTCCGGAAATGGGTGCCGTGATGCTGGACGCATCTTCGGCCTTCGCCGATGACGATCCGGCGTCGCCGTCGCTCCCGCCGGCCAATCCGCGGAGGCCAGACAGGAGAACCGTGGGGATGGCCAGTTCGTGCCGCCTTCCGTCGATTTCCACATGCGTGCGGATCAGGGAGGCTTCGAAAAGCGGCTCGGGACGGGCGGCGGGCGTGAGCATGTCGGCAAATTCGGTTTCGATCCATCGGGTATGGACGCCGAAACCGTCCTCACCGGTGAAGTCCCGGCTCTCCATCGCTGCGCGATGGAAGGGCAGGACCGTGGCCACACCCTCGATCCGGAACTCGGCAAGGGCGCGACGGGCCCGTGCCAGCGCCTGCTCGCGGGTCGCTCCGGTGACGATCAGCTTGGCCATCAGGGAATCAAAGGTGCCTGGCACTGTCGAGCCGCTGGTCACACCGGTATCGAGGCGAACCCCAGGACCAGACGGCGGATCGAAGCGCGTGATGCTGCCGGGTGTTGGCAGAAAGCCACGGCCCGGATCTTCGGCATTGATGCGGAACTCGATCGAATGACCGCGCGGGGCGGGGGTCTCTGTTACCGAGAGCCTTGCGCCCTCTGCAATCCGGAACTGTTCAATGACGAGGTCGATACCTGTCGTCTCTTCGGTGACCGGGTGCTCCACTTGCAGGCGAGTATTCACTTCGAGGAAGGAGATCGTGCCGTCAACGCCGAGCAGGAATTCCACGGTCCCGGCGCCTGAGTATCCTGCCGCAGCGCATATGCTGCGGGCTGCCTCGTGGATTGACCGGCGTTGCAGGTCGGTGATGAAGGGGGCCGGTGCCTCTTCGACGAGCTTCTGGTTTCGGCGCTGGAGCGAACAGTCCCGTGTCCCCAAGACCACCACGTTGCCGTGTCTGTCGGCAAGGACCTGGGCTTCAATGTGACGCGGCCGATCAAGGAAGCGCTCGAGGAAACACTCGCCGCGACCGAAGGCGGCCTTTGCCTCGCGAACTGCGGACTCGTAGAGTTCCGCCACCTCCTCCATCTTCCAGGCGACCTTCAGTCCGCGCCCGCCGCCGCCATGGGCGGCCTTGATGGCAACCGGGAGCCCGTGCTGTTCGGCGAAGGCCACAACTTCAGCCGCCGACTCCACCGGTCCGTCGCTGCCGGCCACCAGTGGTGCGCCGACGGACAGCGCGATCCTGCGTGCTTCCACCTTGTCGCCGAGTGCTTCGATCACATGTGGATCCGGGCCGATCCAGGTCAGGCCTGCCTCCTGCACCGCGCGAGCGAATTCCGCCCGTTCCGAGAGAAATCCATAGCCCGGGTGGACGGCATCGGCACCCGACTTGCGCGCAATCTCCAGAAGCTTTCTGATATCGAGATAGGTTTCGGATGGCTGGCTGCCGCCGAGACCATAGGCTTCGTCGGCGAGCGCCACAAACATCGCGTCCATGTCAGGATCCGCATAGACCGCGACCGACTTGAGGCCATGGTCACGACAGGCGCGGATAATGCGCACCGCAATCTCACCGCGATTGGCGATCAGCACTTTCTTCATCGGGGTCTCCTCACTGTCTCTTTGCGGCTTCATCGTCTGCATGCGTCGGTTCAGCCCCTCGCTGGGGTGATCTCCGCGAACTGCGTCACGGGCCGGAATCTGATTTTGGCATTGACCGGGATCTGTCCGGCAAGGTCGTGATGATATTCCGCAACCGTTGCAATCACCGGATATCCGCCGGTCAGGGGATGATCGGCGAGAAACAGCACTGGCTGGCCGCTGTGGGGCACCTGGATGGCGCCGGTGGCCGTTCCCTCGCTGGGAAGCTCTGTCTTGTCCTTGCGCTCCAAAGGCTTGACGCCGGAGAGACGAATGCCGACGCGGTTGGATTGCGGGGTCACGTCGAAGACCTGGGTCGCAAGCGTCTCGATCCCGCGCTCCGTGAACCAGTCGCTGCGTGGTCCCATGACGACGTCGAGGGTTACCGTTTCTCCAGCTGCCGGCGGCTCGAATGCCCGGGTCTCGTTCAATGAAACGGGGACAAGGCCCGCAGTTCCCGCGCAGATGGCGAGAATCGTCCCTGAACCAACAGGATCCGGACCGACGAGCGCCAGCGTATCTGTCGAGGCACTGTCCAGAACCGGTTGCACGGCAAGTCCCCCGCGGAATGCGAGATAACTCCTCGCGCCTGTCTGGGCGAAGCCGAGGCTCACGACATCGCCAGGCTCCAGTGAGACTGGCTGATAGCAATCGGCATTCAACATGCGACCGGCCTTTTCGCGGATCATGATCGGGCATGGGGCGCCTGTCAGAGCCATAACCGCGCGCTGGGAGACCTCGAAGGAAAACCCGCCAAGCGTGATCTCAAGACAGGCCGTGCCGACAGGGTTGCCAACCACGCGATTCGCAGCCCTGAACGCACCTTGGTCGAGAGCGCCGGATGACGACACGCCCTGGCCCGCCTGCCCGAAGCGGCCGAGATCCTGCACGAGTGCAGGCATGGGGGCTGCGATCACCGTGATGGTTGCGGCAGGCTCCAGCGTGTTGCCGACGGCCGGCGCCGGCCGGATCGTCGCAGTCGCAGTCGCAGTCGCAGTCGCAGCCTGTGGCCGTTTTGCCGTGTCGACGAAGCGCACCCTATAGCCCGGCTGGAAGAGTGCGGGAGGATCGCGTGTGAGATCCCACATCTTGAGCGGCGTCGTACCGATAATCTGCCAGCCGCCAGGGCTCGCCTGAGGATAGACCCCGGAAAAGGCTCCTGCGAGTGCCACCGAGCCCGCGGGAATTCTGGTGCGCGGGCTCTGCCGGCGCGGTACCTGAAGCGCAGGATCGCCGCCGACCAGATAGCCGAAGCCGGGGGCAAAACCGCAGAAGGCGACCGTGAACTCGCTAGCAGTATGCCGCTCGATCACTTCGTTGACGGAGAGCCCGGTGAGATCAGCGACGTCGTTCAGGTCCTCCCCGTCATAGGTGACTGGGATTTCGACCAGCATGTCGGACGGCGGGATCCTGGCAGACAGGTCGCGATGCGCAATCTCTGCAGCCAGCCTCTCTGCCGATAGCGTCTGGGGATTGAAGCGGATCATCAGCGTGCGGGCCGCAGGCACGACATCGATGAGACCGGCCACAGGTTCGGCCTCAAGCGACGCGAAGAGCGCCAGCGTTTCGTCGAGATCCTTCAATTCGACGATGAGGACAGTCAGGCTGACGGGAAGAAAACGCATCGGGGCCTCAGGCGTGATAGGCAGAATCAGGGATGTCGGTGATGAACATGTGACCCGGCGCATGCGTGATGGCAAATGGGACTTTGGACGCCATCACCGCCGCCTGGGGCGTGACGCCGCAGGCCCAGAAAACAGGGACTTCGCCCGGCTTGATTCGCACGGCATCACCGAAATCGGGCTTGCCGAGATCTGATATGCCGAGCTCTTCCGGAGCGCCCACATGCACGGGGGCGCCATGAACGGCGGGGAAACGGCTGGAGATTGTCGCCGCATCGGCCACGCGCGACGCCGCGATATGCCTCATCGATACAACCAGATTGCCGTGCAGCCGACCGGCAGGACGACATGGGCGGTTGGTCAGATACATCGGTACGTTCGACCTGTCGATGATGTGGCGGATCTCTATGCCCGCCTCCATCATCGGCGTCTCGAAGGTGAAGCTGCAGCCGATCAGGAAACTGACGAGATCGGCATGCTCGGTCCAGGCCACGGTCGCATCCGTGACTTCCTCGACAAGCTGGCCGTCCCGCCAGATGCGATAGAGCGGTACATCCTTGCGCAGATCGGCGCCCCTGGCGAGCACGGTCGCATGTGAGCCCGGATCGGAAACGTCAAGCACGGGGCAGGCCTTCGGATTGCGCTGAGCATAGAGCATGAAGTCGAAGGCCCAGTCCCTCGGCAGGACGATCATGTTGGCCTGGGTAAAACCCGGTGCCACACCGGAGGTTGGTTCGATTGCGCCGGTGCGATAGCGTTCGCGGGCCGTGCGTGCCGCAGCCGGATCGACATGACGCAGGGTCTCAAGAGCAATCATGATGTGTCTCCCCGAGGAGCGTCAGCGATTGAGGAAGGAGCGGACGGCAATACCGTCCTTCTCGAAGGCCTGACGGATTTCCCGCGCGATCGCGACCGCCCCTGGGCTGTCGCCATGGACGCAGATGGACTGTGCGTCGATCTTGATGGTCGAGCCATCGATCGCCTCGATCGTACCCTCATGCGCGAGCTGCAGCATGCGCCGGGCAATGAGCCCTGCATCATGCAGCACGGCCCCCGGCTCCCGGCGGGAAACGAGCGCACCTGATGGTGTGTAGGCGCGGTCGGCAAAAGCCTCCGCGACCACCTTCAGCCCGGATGCGCGGGCGAGCTCCAGGATCGGTGAGCCTGCGAGCCCCATTATCACCAGCTTCGGATCGATCGCCCGGATGCCGTCGATGACAGCCTGTCCCTGTTTCGGATCATGGGCGATGCGGTTGTAGAGCGCGCCATGCGGCTTGACGTAGCCGACCGTAACACCAGCGGCTGCCGCGACGCCCTTGAGCGCACCGATCTGGTAGATCACATCGGCGGTTAATTCCGCCGATGTGACATCCATGTCGCGCCGACCGAAGCCGACGCGATCCGGGTAGGAGACATGCGCACCGATTGAAACGCCCCGCTCTGCGGCAGCCTTGACGGTCTTCAGGATACCGACCGGATCGCCGGCATGGAAACCGCAGGCGACGTTGGCGCTGGAAACGATGGAGAGCATCGCCTCGTCGTCGCCCATGGCCCAGGCGCCATAGCTTTCGCCGAGGTCACTGTTCAGGTCGATGGCGGTCATGTCTTCCTCCCTGTTGTCGTTCTCAGGCCGCAGACAGCAGCGCGAAGATCGGTCCGATCGATTTGTAACCCATGTACCAGGTGAGCGCGCAAGTGATCGCGCCCAGGACCAGCAGCCAGCGCGGATAGCGATAGCCACCCATAAGGTCTGAGCGTGCCCAGGCCGCATAGATGAAGATCGACAGACCGATCGGCAGGATGAGGCCGTTCAGACCACCGACGAAGACCAGCATCTGCGCCGGCGGCGTCGTGATGATCACGTAGAAGAACAGCGAAACGGCGATGAAGATGACCGTTGCGATGTTGCGCCCGCGCTCGGTGATATCAGGCTTGAACACGGTAATGAACGACACCGATGTATAGGCAGCACCGATGACCGAGGTGATCGCAGCAAACCAGAGCACGGCGCCGAAGATGCGAAGACCCACGTCACCTGCAGCGGCCTGGAAGGCTTGTGCTGCCGGGTTGGCACCCTTGCCGGATACGTCGATCACGACGCCGCTGGCAACGACACCAAGGATCGCGAGGAAGAGCACGTAGCGCATGACGCCGGTAACGGCGATGCCGGAGAGAGCCGCACGGTTGACGGCGCTGAGGTTCTCGATGCCGACCGTGCCCTTGTCGAGCAGGCGGTGCGCGCCGGAATAGGTGATGTAGCCGCCGACCGTGCCGCCGACGATGGTGGTGATCGTCGCGAAGTCGATCGTCGAGGGAAGGAAGGTCTGGAACAGCGCATCACCGACGGGCGGCTGTGAGACGAAGGCCACATAAACGGTCAGGATGATCATGGCGACGCCTGCGACGACGATCAACCTGTCGATCGCGACACCTGCCCGGTGTGACAGGAATATTCCGATGGCGATCAGCGCGCTGAGGCCGCCGCCCCATTTGGGGTCGAGACCGAGCAGTGCGTTCAGACCCAGGCCCGAGCCACCGATATTACCGATATTGAAGAAAAGTCCGCCGATGATGACGAGGACCGCCAGCAGATAGCCGGTGCCGGGAATGGCGGCGTTGGCGATGTCCGAGGCACGCATCTTCGTCAGCGTGACGATGCGCCAGATGTTCAACTGCACCACGAAGTCGATCAGGATGGAGGCGAGGATCGCAAATGCAAAGGCAGCGCCCAGTTTCGTCGTGAAGGTCGCAGTCTGGGTAATGAAACCCGGTCCGATGGCTGATGTCGCCATGAGGAAGATTGCAGCGATCAAGGCACTGCGGCGCGTCTTGGCGGACATGCCGCCGGATACGGCTCCGTCGGGAGCTGTCGAATTCTGTTCCATGTTACCCTCTCGGTTGACCTGTCTCCCGGCTTACGCGGGGCTTGTTGTTCACCTGCGAGGTCAGCCTCTCGTGGTTTCACAATTCTGTCAATATTGTTCAACGATTTTATTTTATCGTTCTACTTTCTGCTGAGTTATTGGGCATTTTGCCTTCCGTAAAGGTGGTGGAAGGCCTCCTTTCGAACAATTTTTGGTCGCTTTCGACTCCGCTTCTTGCTGCTGTTGCGCGCATGGAAGATAAAGCGGCTTGATCGATGTCGATCTCTCCAGGGGTTTTTGAGCCGTCGACGGAGAAGAATCGATGGGGCCAGGCCAGCTGAGGACGTTCATGGCAGAAACAGATCATACGGCGGCCCTGGCGCCTCGCCTGGCCGAAGCAATTCGCGACAAGCTGATCAGTGGAGATCTCAAGCCAGGGCAGCGTCTGTCGGAGGCTGTCCTGACGGTTGACTTCGAGGTCTCCCGCAATTCACTGCGCGAAGCCTTTCGCCTTCTGACGAAGGAGGGGCTTCTGCATCACGAGCCAAATCGGGGTGTGTTCGTCGCGACGCCGAGCATGGCTTCCATCATCGATCTCTACCGTGTGCGCCGTGTCGTCGAAGGCCAGGCGTTGGCCAATGCCTATCCCAACCACCCGGCTGTGGCACGCATGCGCCTGGCTGTTGCCGCAGCGCGCGCGGCGCGCGACCGGAACGACTGGACGGCCGTCGGCAGCGAGAACATGAAGTTTCATGCGGCGATCGTCGACCTCGCCGACAGCCAGCGCCTGAACAGCTTCTATGCGCAGATCGCTGCAGAACTGCGTCTGAGTTTCGGCCTTCTCAAGGAGCCCGAACCGCTCCATGCGCCCTATGTCGAGATGAACGCCTCGATCCTCGAAAAGCTTGAGGCGGGCGACCCTAGCGGCGCGGCAGCGGCGCTGGAGGCTTATCTCCTGCAGTCCGAACGCACGGTGCTTGCCGCCTTTTCCAGGATTTAGTCAGGGTCCCTCAGGGACGGAGTTGCTCCACGAGCAGATCACGGAGCTCCTCGATATCTTCGGCAACACGAACCTCACCCCGGCTTTCCGCAGCGTGAAAGATCCCGTCGAGGTGAAGGCCGATGAAGCGCGCCAGTTTGGGCGCTCCGACCGGCCGGTAGCGCCCGTCTGCCATGCCGGTTTCCAGGGTCGAGACAACCAGTTCACGTTCGAAGCGATAGAAGCCCTGGACCAGCGCATCGAGCTCTGGATCTTTCACCGGCTGAGCTGCCTGGTCCGACATGAGCTTGACCATTCTCGACATCATCGTGGGCGCCATCATTCGATGGGTCGCAAACCATGCGCCGATATCTGCCAGAAAGTCGGCGCGGTGCTCTTCGCGGCGCCTCTCATAGTCATCCGTAATCTGTCCGAGGGCGCGGGCCAGCACCGCACGGATCAGTTCATCCTTGCTGCTGAAGTAGTGGTAAAGCAGGGCAACGTTTACGTTACAGGCAAGCGCAATGTCACGCATGGTGACGACACTGAAATGTGACGTGCCGACGAGGCCGAGCGTCGCATCGAGAATGAGCTCAATCCGTTTTTCCGGATCCAGTCTCTGTCTTGCCACCTTGTTCAACTTGCCGGCTTCCTCATTCGGTTGTTGTCGAGCCGTTACCGCCACTTTTGGGACAAGGCCAGCAGAAATTGACTGACTGGAATATGTGCAGCGCAGCATCTCTGGTCGCTCAAAAAACGAACTATCTCCTAAATATTTGATTTCGTTTGCCCAAAAATTGATCTTCGTCATTTTTGCACTTGCGAAGCTATTAAACGCTTGCTTAGTTAAGCGCAACTCATCCCGCTACCCGACCTGGAGAAAAGCCGATGACGTCTTCATTGCGTGCCATTGCCCAGTCCATCACCCTGGCAGCCGCGCTGGCGGTTGCCTCTATCCTGCCGGCGCAGGCCGCCGGGAAAACCAGCTTCAAGGTCGGTTACACGATCTATGTCGGCTTCATGCCGATGGGCTATATGAAGGAAAGCGGAATTCTCAAGAAGTGGGCGGACAAATACGGCATCGAGATCGAGATGCTCGCCGTCAACGATTATGTAGGCTCGATCAATCAGTTCATCGCCGGTGACCTTGATGCGGTCGGAGTGGCGGGCATGGATGCACTCACGATGCCGGCTGCCGGTGGCGTTGACACCTCGATCTTCCTGATCACCGACTACTCGAACGGCAACGACGTGCTGATGTCCAAGTCGGCCACCTCCGTGGCCGATCTGAAGGGCCAGGACGTCTACCTCGTCGAGTACAGCGTGTCCCACTATCTCTTGAACAGAGCGCTCGTCATGAACGGGCTGAGTGGGGTCGGCGAGGTGAAGACGATCAACATCTCCGATGCCGATATCGCCGCCGCCTATCTCGCCAATCCCGATATGCAGAACGCAGCCGCCTGGAAGCCGATGTCGGCGGATATGCTGGCCGGCTCCACGCAGAGCAAGGTGCTCTTCGACAGTGCGCAGATCCCTGGCGAAATCATGGACGTCTTTATCGGCAATACACAGGTGTTGAAAGACAATCCTGCCTTCGGCAAGGCTTTGACGGGCGCCTGGTATGAGACGCTCGCAGCACTGAAAGCCGGTGGCGCCGAAGCCAAGCCTGTCAACGACTACATGGCGTCTGCATTGGGAACCGACGAAGCGGGCCTCAAGACCCAGATCGATACGACCTTCTTCTTCTACACCCCGGCCGAAGCGGCGACCTTCCTGACCGATGCCAAGACGGGCATCATCATGGATGACATCCGCAAGTTCTCCTTCGACCGCGGCCTGTTCGGTCAAGGCGCCACCTCGGTTGATGCCATCGGTATCGAGCTGGCTGACGGGACGGTGCTTGGTGACCCCGCCAACATCAAGCTGAGGATCGACGCCTCCTACGCCAGGCTCGGCGCAGAAGGCGGGCTCTGAGGTTGAAGGGCGCGGGACGGGCAAGGGGACGAACCATGAAGCGGATCATCAACTACCCACCGTCCCGAGGCCAGCGTCTCTTTCTCGGTGTCCTGCCCTTCATCCTGATTGCCGTCGTCTATCTCCTGGCATCCGAAGCCCGTTTGGCGGTCAACCCGAGCGACAAGCTGATGCCTGGCGTTGTGTCCTTCCTGTCGGCCATGCAGCGCATGATGTTCGAACAGGATCGTGCCAGCGGCATGCTGCTTTTCTGGTGGGATACCTATCTCAGCCTCTGGCGGCTCTTTGTCGGTCTCGGCCTGTCCGCGTTGATGGGGCTGGTTCTCGGAACGCCGATCGGCTTCATCCCGCAGCTTCGGGCAGCCTTTGACCCGGTGCTTGCGGCGATCTCGCTGGTGCCGCCGCTTGCCGTCCTGCCGATCCTCTTCATCCTCTTTGGCCTCGGTGAAGTCTCGAAGATCGTGCTCATCGTTTTCGGGGTCGCGCCCTTCCTGATGCGCGATGTTGTGCTGCGTGTCGACGCCATCCCGCGCGAACAGATCATCAAGGCCCAGACGCTGGGTGGGTCCACCTGGCACATGCTGATCCATGTCGTCCTGCCCCAGGTCATGCCGGGCCTGATCAACGCGGTCCGCCTGTCTCTGGGCGCCACCTGGCTCTTCGTCATCGCAGCCGAAGCGATCACGGCTGAAGGCGGCCTCGGCTACCGCATTTTCCTCGTTCGGCGCTATCTCGCGATGGATATCATCCTGCCCTACGTCATCTGGATCACGCTTCTGGCTTTCGTCATTGATCTTGCACTCCGCAGACTGTCGGCCCGGCTCTTCCCCTGGTCCGTCCTGAGGGAGAGTTGAGATGGTCGAGATCGTCTTCGACAAGGTCTGGAAGGAATATGGCGACGCCATCGTCCTGGAAAATGTCAGTCTGACGCTGAAGGACCACGAGTTCCTGTCCATTGTCGGCCCGAGCGGTGTCGGCAAGACGACGCTCTTGCGCCTGCTGCTCAGTCAGGAGGTTCCGACCCGAGGTGAGATCCGCATCGATGGCCAGCTGATCGCCGGCGAGCCGACCGAGGATCGCGGTGTTGTCTTCCAGCGTTACTCCGTCTTCCCGCACAAGACAGTGCTCGGCAATGTCATGCTTGGCCCGGAATGGCGTAGCTCGGCCTTTCTTGGCAAGCTCTACGGCTCCCGCCACAAGGCGCTTTTGGAGCGCGCCCACGCACTGCTCGAACGTGTCGGTCTGAAGGACGCCGTCGACAAGTATCCGCAGCAGCTGTCCGGCGGCATGCAGCAGCGGCTGGCGATTGCGCAGGCCCTGATCATGCAGCCGAAGGTACTTTTGCTAGACGAGCCCTTCGGCGCGCTCGATCCGGTCACCCGCAAGAGCATGCATGTGCTGATCCGCGAATTGTGGACCGAGCGACAGATGACCATCGTTATGGTGACCCACGACATGGGCGAGGCCTTCGAGCTTGGTACGCGCGTCATCGCCATCGACAAGCACCGCCATGATCCGCAGGCACCTGAACGGTACGGCGCCGGCATCATGTCCGACTTCGAGGCCAAGCCGAGGATCGTGCGCGAGTCCGCCCTCTTCGAGTTCAACCGTTCCAAGATCATCCCACTCCAGACTGCCCGTTGAAAGAGGAGAGCCCTATGGCCAAAAAGATGCACCTCGCCTGGTTCATGAACTTCACGCCGGACGAATGGCGCGAACCCTTCGGCCAGGGCGGTAATCCCTGGGACGGGCGCTTCTACATGGAAATGGCCCAGACGCTGGAACGTGCCTGCTTCGACTACATCATGATCGAAGACAAGCTGATGGTGCCGCAGACCTATGGCGGCTCGCGCGATTTCGCCTTGAAGAACGCAATGATGGTGCCGAAACACGATCCGGCACCGCTGGCCACTGCCATGGGCATGGCGACCTCACGGCTCGGCGTCGTCGCCACGATGTCGACCATGGCCTATCCGCCCTTCCTTCTCGCCCGGCTCTGCTCGACCATCGACAGCCTGACGCGCGGCCGCTTCGGCTGGAACATCGTCACCAGTGCCGAGGACCTCGCTGCCAAGAACTTCAACATGGACAAGCTGCCGCTGCGCGAAACGCGCTACGAGATGGCAGAGGAGTATATGGAGGTCGTCAACAAGCTCTTCGACAGCTGGGACCACGATGCCGTCGTCCTCGACCGGGAGAAGGGCATCTATGTCGATCCTTCAAAGGTCCGCACCATCGATCACGTCGGCAAGCACTACCAGGTGCGCGGACCGCTCAACACCGTGCCGTCGCCGCAGCAGCGACCCATCTATGTCCAGGCCGGAGCTTCACCGCGCGGTCGCGATTTCGCTGCCCGCTTTGCCGATTCGATCATCTCTGTGGCCTCCGGGCCTGCCGAGATGAAGGCCTTTCGCGACGATATCCGGGGCCGCGCTGCAAAGGTCGGTCGCGATCCCGACGAGATCAAGGTGCTCTTCTGCGTTACGCCGACACTCGGGGAAACCGAATTCGAGGCGCAGGAAAAATACAAGCGTCAGGTTTCTTCGGACTATTTCATCACCGACACGCTTGCCTCGATCTCGGCGATCACCGAAATCGATTTCTCGCAATTCGACCTCGACAAGCCGCTGCCGGAAAAACTGGTCACCAATGGCGAATCCGGCTCGCTGGACAAGTTCCAGCAGTGGGGCAGCGGCAAGACATTGCGCGAGCTGGTCGTCTCCGGCGGCGGCGGCCTTGTTTCATCGGTTGAGCTGATCGGTACGCCTGACCAGGTTGCCGAGCGCATGGGCGAGGTGATGGACGAGGTCGGCGGCGACGGCTTCCTGATCACCACGCCAGTGCTCCGTGTCTCTCGACGTTATCTCACGGAAGTGGCCGATGGTCTGGTGCCGGCGTTGCAGAAGCGCGGGTTGGCCCGCACATCCTATGCCCACGAACTCCTGCGCGACAACCTGCGGGAATTCTGAGAGCGGCGACCGATCGCTGCTCGTGAAGGCTTGTCCCCTCAACCCAAAGACAAGGATCCGTCATGACAGAGCTTCATCTCGCTCCCTTGGGCTCCAGGCTCCCTCTGCCGCCCGTAACGCGCGAAACTTACCGCAACGGCATGGCTTCGCTTGCCGCAGCCGTGAACCTGATTGCAACGGACGGGCCGGCAGGCCGCGCGGGCTTCACCGCAACCGCCGTCACCAGTGTCACCGACGATCCGCCGACTTTGCTGGTTTGCCTCAACCGGGCCAGCTCTGCGACGCCGGCGGTGCTGGAAAACAAGGTCGTGTCGGTCAACGCGCTGGCACCCGGCCATGAAGCCGTCTCATCTCTCTTCGGTGGCAAGACACCTATGGAGGACAGATTTGCTGCCGCCCGCTGGACGCCGGGCCAGACGGGCGCACCGCTGCTCGAAGACGCTCTCGTGTCATTCGACTGCGAGGTGACAGAGACTGTTGAAGTCGGCACACATTTCATCCTTATGTGCCGCGTTGTGGATGTGAAGGCCGGCGATCGGGAAGCGGCGCTTGTCTATTTCCGTCGCGCCTATCAGGCCGTCAGTACCTGATGGTACCGAGCGGGGTCGGCTATGCCGCCTTCGACATCGCGAATGTCTTTCGGTTAAGGACGAGCTGTCCGGCACCCTGAAGTGCTGCGCTTAGTCGTTCGAATGCGCTTCATCGGCAGTTTGACTTGCTTCCTTGAAGCGTGCCTCGAATTCGAGGCGCAGCGCCCGGCGTGTTTCCGCGGCACGTTGCCGACGCTTGCGGACTTCGCTCTGTGGAGCATAGGTGGGAACGGCTGTCGGCCTGCCTTCGGCATCGACGGCAACCATGGTGAAGTAGCAGGAATTGGTATGCCGCCGCTCGCCGGTCCGGATGTTTTCGGCCTCTACGCGAATGCCGACTTCCATGGAGGTGCGACCTGCGTGGTTGATCGAGGCCCGGAAGGTCACGAGTTCGCCGACATGGATCGGCTGGCGGAAAACGACCTGATCGACGGAGAGCGTGACCGCATATTGTTGCGAGTAACGGGAAGCGCAGGAATAGGCGACCCTGTCGAGGAGATTGAGCAGGGCTCCGCCGTGTACCTTGCCGGAAAAATTCGCCATGTCAGGCGTCATCAGTACAACCATCTCGAGCTGGCTGGTGTCGTGTGTCTCTTGCATTCATACCCCTCGGAGCCATTGTATCCGCAGAGCTTATTGCGCTGCAGCGATAGTGCAAGCACCACAGGCCGGTAGAAGGGTAATCCGGCGCAGAATCAGGCCGAACGCTGCGATCCGGTTTCGACCTGGTCAGCCGTCTCGCCCGCCCAGCCCCAGAACTTCAGGTGAAAGTCGCGTATATCATCCAGCATGCGCGGGGTCAGTGCCGTGCGGTGACTACGGCGCTCCTGAAGAATGAAACCAGAGCTTTCTGCTGCGTTCAGGACGTTGCGGAGATGAGAGTGGGAAATCCCCAACCGATCGGACAGGTGTCGTGATTCGATCGAAAACCAGCGCTGCCCGATGTCGCCCGGATGCTCGTAATGCGCTCTGACGAGCGCGAGCGCGATGCGATCGCCGCAATCGAAGCTGTCGAACCATGGCCAGGCCCCAGTGCCGGCCAGATAGGTTCGAACGTGACCGAGCATGAGCCGGGCGGCCGCAATGTAGCGCAGCGCGAACTCGTCATCATGCTTGATCCGGTGAGCGGTTCCGGTCGGCACGAGACCGGCGACCTCGGCGCAGGCCAGATGGTGGGATAGCCACGTCTTCAACCCGTCCAGGAGGGGTGGTTTGGCCACAAGGACCCTGGCACGGCGATCCTGATCATGATCGACAGATTCGATGAAGCCGGCAAAGCGGAGGAGTGCAAAGAAGCCGGACAAGGTGCGGGATCGCCCCATCTCCGCCTGGATCCGCGTCAGGGTCGGACGGTCGCCTATTCCCAGTTCTGCCTCGCAATGCATGACGGCCAGGAGGCCTGCGGCATGGGACTGGAGATTGCGACCGAAGATCTTGTTGATCAGCTTTTCGCCGAGATGCATCGGCAGGATGCTGTTGGCGCAGTAGAGGATCGCATCCTCATAGGCCTGATCATCCAGTTTTGACCTCAATATGTCCATTGTTCCACACATCTCCATCGAGAGCCGGACAACGCTAACATGATTTCAAGGATTGTGCCGTGACCTCGATTACACGCGGTGTTGGAGAAGCTGGGCACTCCACTCGCGCGCCTGCGGTGATATCCATATGGATTTTGGACTTTCTGACCTCAGGATGTTCGGCGATCATAGATTTGTCGGGACACGCTCCCGTCGCATCCGCCGGGCTATATGCGGACTGTTGCCATGCCTATCCTTAATGCGAGGCCTTTCATCACGCCCGCGCGTTGGGTTTGCCGCAAATCTCTGACTTTCATGCCCCGGCGGATTGCCGGCCGATCACCGTGATCTTTCCGCCAGCGTCAAGGGCCGTAAATACCAGGTCGCCGCTGGCAGGTACGACCGAGGTCAATCCCGTGACGTTGACCTGATGTGTTACGAGTACGGATGGGGTTTCCGGTCGCCGGCTTGCAAGCCACGCGCGGAGAGCGTCCGTCTGCTCACGTCCATCCTGCAGTCTGCCAAAAAACGAATTGAGGAGGGGCTGTTCGGCGACTGGCCCGAGATGCAGAAGCGCAGCGGTCTCCAGGCAGCGGCACCACTGGCTCGAAAAGATGCTGGCTTGCGGTATGCCATTGGCCCGGAACAGGATCGCCGATCCTCAGCGCCTGGGCACGGCCGTCGGCGGAGAGGTTTCTCTGCGTGCTGCAGTCCCCAATATGGAAGTCCGGCGGGTCGCCAGTGCCCGGGGCCGTGGCGTGCCGCAGCAGCACAAAGCAGGTCCCTGCCCGCAGAGCCGCCCACGGATCGGCGGCCGCTGCGCCGCGAGGCGAAAGGGCGAGAAGTGAAGTCAGCAAAAGTTGCCGGCGCAGGAGCATGCCAGATCTCCGGTTACGTTCCGCGAAGGGTTACCTCGCAGATACGGGATCTGCCGCAATCAGATCATTTGGCCCGCCTTCCGAGTGGCTCGGCACACCGCCACCACCGCGACGCACCTGATCATCTCAAGCCGCGTGTGGGCGGCGATCATGTCGGGTGCCTGCCATGGCGTGTCCGGCGGCACGGATGTCACATCTTGTAGCTCGGGTCGTCACGCTCAAGCTCCGACTTCAGATGGTCGAAGTGGCGAATTGCCATGCCACGATAGGGTCCCCAGCCATCTGCGGTCGCCTGCGCCACCTCGTCGGAGAGAATGGAGAGCGGTTTTCCCGTAGAGAGCGCGAGGATCATGGTCTGAGCCGCCTTTTCGAAGAAGTAGAGGTCTTCGAATGCGTCCGCCACGGTTTCTCCTGCGATCGACACTCCGTGATTGCCCATGACCAGAACGGACTTGCCTTTCATCATGCGGGCAAGGCGTATTCCCTCCTCCTGCGCGTCCGCGATGCCCCCGAACTCCAGGTCGTAACCGATACGCCCGAAAAAGCGGGCGGTGTTGTTGTCGAGCGGCAGCATTGTCGGATCCTTGAGACAGGCCAGCGCCAATGCATAGGGGGAATGGCAGTGCAGGATCACGCGGGCTTCGGGCAACATGCGATGCAAGGTGCCATGAACCACCCATGCAGAGGGATCGGGCGCATTCGGACCCGTCATCACATCGGGATCATCGGCATCAAGAAGGAGGAGGTCGCTGGCCTTTATGCTGGCGAAATGTTGCCAGCGTGGGTTCAGCAGAAACTTCCGACCGCTCGGAGAGACGGCCGCGCTGAAGTGGTTGCCAACGGACTCACTCCAGCCGAAGCGATGGCAAATGCGGAATGCAGCCGCGAGCTCCTGTCGCAACAGGGCCACTTCCTGCGGTTCGGCCACGTCATTCTTCAAGGGAGTATGGCTCATGCCTTGAACCGTCCTTCCGAGACGAGCGCACGATAGGTCGAGCGCATTTCCGCCCGATCGGCATAGCAGCCGCGCAGATAACGGTCACCGCTGGTCGCGGAATAGGCGAGCCTCCCATGTACGATCCGGTGGTTGTCGAACACCATGCACTCACCCGCCTTCATCATGAAACGCATCATGAAGCGATCATCCTGCAGCATCTTTCCGAAGCGGCAGAAGGCGGGATAGTAGGTGTCCAGCAGGGTCTGAGGCAGATCGAAGATGTCCGCCATATGCTGGCTGATGGTCAGTCCCGATACCTCGCCATGCTGATCCAGTTCGATCACCCGTTGGCGGGACCGCATGTCGTAGTCATCATGCTCGCAATAGAAGGGGATGTCGATTTCACTGAGCAGGCGAAAGCCCTCGGGATCGATCGTCCGGAATGCGTTGGCCACTGCCACGCCATCCGAATAGATGCTCAACCCGCCCTGCACGGAATTGGCGCGGCAATGCAAAAACTGGATCCCCGGTGCGTATTCCTCGGCAGGCGTATCCGTATGCAGCTCAAGTGCTTTCGCCGTGTAAGCGGTGTTGGTCGGGTTGATGTGGGTCTTCACGTCGAAATACTCGCCGAAGAAGGTCGGTCTCACATGCCCCATGAGCCTGACAGTCTCCGTCAGCCCCTGATCGCTGTCTGGCATGTCTGTGACAATCGTCAAACCCTCGACAATCATGGCCCTGATCCACTCGGCGACCAGCTGCTTGTCTTTCAAAAGCTCGGGTTGAGAGAAACGCGGGATCTCAGGATAGTGATCGCTGAACCATGCCTTGCGTGCAAGGTCCGCAGGGTCGGCGCGATGCTTTCCACTGACATAGTCGGCAAGCATGATGAGGGGGTAGCGCGAAACGTGTGTTTCGTTGGCCCATGAAATGACGAGGTCCTTTCCGTCGACCTCTGCCGAAGCCGCACGCGGTGGCTGTTCAAGGTGAAAGATATCGAAGCTGCGTTCGCGCGTTGTCCTGTCGAATGAGGACGAGCAGTTGTCGCGCAGCCAGTAGTAGTTGAAATAGGCCGTGGTGTCCGCGCTAAGCTGTAGCTGGAGACCGTTTTCCTGCAATACGACAGCCTGCTGATGCAGAAAATGCGTGTTCATGACAGCCATCCCTAGCTTATTCTAGATCTCCGGTGCTTCCTGATGGAAGTCCCTGTGAGCATAGGTTATGCTCACATCGCTCCATTGGAAATGCTGGAAAAACTACCTGTAGAATAAGCTCAGGATTATACTGAATGCCCTCGGCCATTCCTCCTCTCAGGCTGCTAACCGTTTTCGATGCAGTCAACAGATGCGGCAGTACCCGAGGTGCTGCCCGCGAACTGAATGTCACCCAGCCGGCGATCAGTCAGGCCATCCGTGCGCTGGAGGAGCATATCGGCGTCACCTTGTACGACCGCGGGACACGACCGGTTTCCCTGACATCGGCGGGCGAAATCATGAGAGCCGGGGTTTCTCAGGGCTTGAGCCGTATTGCCGAGGCGATCGAGCGTGCTCAAGCTGAACACGGCACGGACGAAAACTCCGTTACGATTGGTTGCACTGTGGGAACGGCAACCTATTGGCTGATGCCGCGCCTGGCGGGGTTCTACGCAGACCACCCGCAGGTTGCAGTCAACGTTCTGACCACGATCGACAGTCCCAACGTCACCCATGGTGTCGACATGGTCATCCGCTATGGCCTTGGAGCATGGGAGGACGGCGATGTGACCAAGCTGTTTGACGAGAGGCTCGCTCCGGTGTTCAGCCCCGCCCTTCACGACCCGCCGCGTTCACTCTCAGATCTAAGGCACGCGACGCTTCTCCATGTGGTCAAGACTGATCCGACCTGGTTGTCCTGGAAGGACTATTTCGAACGACTCGGTCTGCCGGAAAATCGATTGCGTGGTCGCAACTTCTCCAACTATGTCCAGGCGACCCAGGCTGCCCTGTCCCAACAGGGTGTCATGCTGGGCTGGCATTCCAATACCGGCGACCTCATTCGGGAAGGTCGGCTTGTCGCTCTTGAGGGCGGTGAGTACGTCCCGCGAGAGGCCTTTTATCTGGTGGTGCCCGCCAGAAGTCGCGAGCGGGAGGCCTGTCGATTGTTCGCCAACTGGATCCTGCGACTGAGGTAGGGCTCGTGCATCCCCATACCAAGTCCGCACGTTGTCAACAGGTGGCCATGGTTCGGTGCCATTCAGCGTTCCGGCTGCAGTGATCGAACGACCGGCGGGCCGCCGATCCACTTGCGGGTTTCCGGATGTCGGACTCGAATTTGATGAAAATATAGATGAATTTCACTATATAGTGAATTTTTCCGGGCCCCTGAAGCTATGCCTGCATCCAGGGCTGAATTGCAAAAAATCAATTCTTTCAATCGCTGCAGCAGACCATACGCCACTGCGTGTTGTCGGTGTGATCAACTGGCACGCCTGTTGCAGATTATCAGGCGAACCGCTTGAGGAGGCGGCTCGGAGGAATCAGCAGTAACGCATATGTCGCCTGGGCAGCCGAACGTGGCCGACTTCCATGGGGGCGGAGCCATGCCTGAAACTTCCCGCAGCAAGGGTTTGGGAGGCCTGTCAGTCCTGTACGTCAATCATCGCGTGTCCCTGCGGGACGGTCTCTGTCCGATCTCTCCGCACATGTGCGCTGCCGCTCTTCGCTGCGGCGACGATGGTTTGCGGCGTTACTCGGTTCGGTCGCCAGATCCGTCCACTTAAACTCTTTTCCAACGCACCATTGAATCTCGGGAGGATTACGATGAATGAAATGAAAGTTGAAACCACACGCCGTAAACTGTTGCAGGGAGCCGGCATGGCTGCGGGTGGTGTGGTTGCAGCGCTTGCAGCGCCCGCCTTCGTCCGGAGTGCCTTTGCATCGGGTGATACCATCAATATCGGCTGGGTGAACGCACGCTCCGGCCCCCTTAGCGCGTTCGCCGAAGCTGATGAGTACGTCCTCTCACTGGTCAATGCCGCCTTGACGGGAGGGGTGGAGATTGGTGGCAAGACCTATGCGGTGAATTTCGTTCTGAAGGATACGCAGTCCGATCCGGTGACGGGTTCGAAAGTGGCGAAGGAACTGATTTCCTCCGACATGGTCGACATCGTGATGACCTCATCCACGCCGGAAACGATCAATCCGGTCGCCGATGCGTCCGAGGCCGGCGGCGTACCTTGCATCTCAACCGTGGCTCCCTGGGAGGCCGTCTATTTCGGTCGTGGCGCCAAGCCCGGCGCACCGTCGCCGTTCAAGTGGACCTATCACTTCTCGTTCGGCGCATCGGACTTTGCAGCCGTCTATGCCGACCAGTGGTCGAAGATCGAGACCAACAAGAAGGTTGGCGTTCTCCTGCCGAACGATGCCGACGGCAATGCCATCCGCGCCATCATGATCCCGGCGCTGGAAAAGGCAGGCTTCACGGTCACCGATGCCGGCCCTTACGAAAACGGTTTGACCGACTTCTCCGCACAGATTTCCACGTTCCTCGATGCCGGGGTGGAGATCGTCAATTCCTTCCCCTTCCCGCCGGATTTCCCTGTGTTCTGGCGCCAGGCCGCCCAGAGAGGGCTCGCTCAGCGGGTCAAGATCATGCAGGTGGCGAAGGCCGGCCTCTTTGAACCAGAACTTGAGGTTTTGGGGGAGCTTGGTAACGGGATCGCCGCCGGCGCCTACTGGCATCGCGCCTTTCCGTTCGTTTCACCCGTTACCGGCAAGACCTGCAGCGAATTGGCTGACGGCTTCGAAGAGGCGACGGGCAAGCCCTGGAGCCAGCAGGTCGGGGCGCAGATGGCGCTTTTCGATGCCACAATCGGGGCGCTGAAGGCATCCGGAAATCCCAAGGACAAGGCTGCGGTCGCTGCTGCCTTGGCAAGTCTCAAAGTCGAGACTGCCACGGGAATTGTCGACTTCACCGCTGGACCTGTTCCGAACTGCGCCGCCACCGGTCTCGTTGGAACGCAATGGATGATGAAGGAGGGCGGGAAATTTCCCTTCACGCTGGAGGTCACCTCCAATGTGCTCGTCCCGGATGTGCCGATCACCGCGCCGCTCCAACCCTTCGAACTGGGCTGATTGACACGAAGCAACCTCGGCGCGGCGCCGTGTCCGCGCCGAGGTTCTATCGCGAGGTAGCGGGGTAAAGGATCTATGGGAATCATCTTGTCGGGAGCCTCTCTGAGCATGCGTTTCGGAGCGTTTCAGGCGGTCAAGGATGTCAGCTTCTCGCTGGCAGAGGGCGAGGCGCTGGGGATCGTCGGCCCAAACGGGGCGGGTAAGACCACGCTGTTTTCGCTGATCGCCGGCTCGCTGACACCGAGCGCCGGATCGATCAGCCTCGCAAGCGAAAGTCTTGTCGGCAAGGACGCGGCCGCGCGATGTCTTGCTGGAATCGGCCGCACCCACCAGGTGCCTCGGCCCTTTCTTGGCATGACGGTGTTCGAAAACGCGCTGGTGGCGGCGCAGCACGGTTCTGGTCTGCCTGCCGGGGCGGCGGAGCGTGGCGCCGCCGAGGCGCTCACAAGAACCGGTCTGTCGGCTCTGGCCAACCGTCCTGCCGCAGCCCTCGGTCTCCTCGACCGCAAGCGACTCGAACTTGCGCGGGCTCTGGCCACGGCGCCGCGGGTTCTGCTGCTCGACGAAATCGGTGGCGGATTGACCGAGGCTGAACTGATCACATTGGTCGGTCTGATTTCCGAACTCAAAGCGGACGGTCTCTCGATTATCTGGATCGAGCATATCCTGCACGCTCTGCTGAAGGTGATCGACCGCCTCATCTGCATGAGTGTCGGGGAAATCATTGCCGAGGGGGATCCTCAGGCCGTCATGCGGGATCCCTCGGTCATGGCCGCCTATCTCGGAGGTATCGAAGAGCATGCTTGAAGTCAGGAACATCCAAGCCAGACATGGTCTCCTGCAGGCGGTCAGGGGCATATCGTTCCAGGTCCGCAGGGGCGAGGTGCTCGGCGTCATCGGGGCGAACGGGGCGGGCAAGACAACTCTGTTTCGGGCGATCACCGGGGTGCATACCGACATGACAGGGTCGGTCTTCCTGAACGGACGGGATATCTCCACGCTACGTCCGTCGAAGCGTGTGGCTGCGGGGCTGGCGATGGTTCCGGAGGGGCGCAGGCTCTTTCCGGACATGAGCGTGCGCGAGAACCTGCAGGTTGCCGGTGAACATGGCCGCCCGGGTGAGTGGACGATGGACACCGTGCTTGATGCCCTTCCGGCACTAAAGCCGGTCCTCCGCTCGCTGGCGGGGAACCTGTCCGGTGGTCAGCGACAGGCGGTGGCGATCGGCCGCGCGCTGATGACCAATCCGGATGTCGTGATCATGGACGAGGTGTCTCTCGGCCTTTCTCCGATCGCCATCGAAGGTCTCTACGAATCACTCGCGCAGCTCAAGGCCAGCGGGAAGACCGGGATCGTCGTCGTGGAGCAGGACCTGCGCCGGGCGACAGGGTTCGCTGATCGCATCGTCTGCATGCTGGAAGGGCTCATCACGCTCGAAGGTGCCGCAGCCGAGCTCAGCCATGACGACATCACCAATGCCTATTTCGGTCTCGACAACACGGGTGGAGAAGGGAGGGTGTCGCATGCTTGAAGCCATCATTCAGGGCGTGCTGCTCGGCGGCTATTACGCGATCCTTGCGGCAGGTCTGTCGCTGATGCTGGGTGTCACGCGATTTCTCAACCTGGCGCATGGCGACCTCGCCATTCTGGCCGCCTATCTTGTCGTCCATCTCGTCGCCGTCTGGCACTTGCCGGTCATCTGGGCAATCGCTCTGATGCTGCCTGTCATGGCTGTCCTCGGATGGGCGCTCCAGGCCATGCTGTTCGGACGTACGATGCGTGGTGGCTTTCTCTTGCCCCTCCTGACGACATTCGGTCTCGGGGCCGTCATCCAGAACGGCATCTACGGTGTTTTCTCCTCAGATGTGAAATCCCTCGGGAACTTCATCGGAAATCTCGCATGGGCTTCGTGGAAGCTGCCCGGCGACATCTCGATCGGAAAGCTGCCCGTCTACATTTTCCTGGCTGCTGTCGTCGTTCTCGTCTCGCTGCAATTGTTGCTCAGCTTCACCAAGCTCGGGCGGGCGATGCGGGCCACCACGGTCGATGAGGAGGCTGCCGAGCTTTCCGGTGTCGATGCGCGTCTCATCCAACGTGCAACGGTTGCGATTGCGATGGTTCTGGCCGGTCTGGCCGGCACGGCACTCGCCATGCGCTCACTGATCAATCCCTATACCGGCCCAACGCAACTGATCTTTGCCTTCGAGGCTGTCGTCATCGGCGGTATTGGTTCGTTGTGGGGCACGCTTGCCGGCGGGATCGTGCTCGGTGTCGCTCAGAGTCTTGGGGCGATGCTCTCGCCGCAGCTCTTCCAGCTCTCGGGGCACCTCGTGTTTCTAAGCGTGCTCTGGTGGCGGTTGAAAGGCTCCGGATCCCTGGAGTTCTCCAGTTTCCTACGTTTGCTGAGAAGAGGGCGCGCATGACTGATTCCCGTTTCGAATTCCAACGCTGGACGCCAGAGGGCTTGCGCACAGTGTGGACTGCAGGCGCACTGCTCATCGTGCTGGCGGTGGTTCCGCTCGTCATGCCGGCGATTGCGGTCGAGAAGCTGACGACACTATGGATCTACATCCTGCTTGCCGTCGTTTGGAACCTGCTCGCCGGTTTCGCAGGCCTCGTTTCGGTCGGCCAGCAGGCCTTTTTCGGGCTCAGTGCCTATCTGACGCTGCGCCTCGTCGAGTGGGGCGTCAATCCGTGGCTCGCCCTCGTGGGGGCAGCCTTCATCGCCGGGGCAGTCGCCATCCCCATCTCGTTCTATGCCCTGAGGCTCAGGGGCGGTGAATTTGCCATAGCGACCTGGGTGATCGCTGAAGTCGTGCGCATCTGCGTGATGTTCGATCCCCTCGTACAAGGCGACACAGGCAATTCACTGATCGCCCTCAACGCTTATGCGCCCGATTTGCGTCGCAACGTGATCTATTGGCTCGGTCTTGTCGCCATGGCCGGCTTCCTGATCCTGTCCTTCAGGGTGCTGCGATCGAAAATCGGCAGTGCGGCTCAGGCGGTGCGCGACGACGAGGAGGCAGCCCTGTCGGTTGGGGTGTCCGTGATGCAGACGAAGCGGATCATCTTTGTCCTCGCCGCATTCGGGACCGCACTGGCGGGCTCGATCTGGCTCGCAAGCGCGATCACTTTTCTGCCGCGCACGAATTTCGGTGTGCACTGGACGGTGTTCATGCTGTTCATGGTTCTCGTTGGCGGGCTTCGGACCTTCGAAGGGCCCATCCTCGGTGCGCTGATCTTTTTTGCGCTGCAGGAGACATTCAGCAGCTATGGCGTCTGGTACCTCTTCGGACTCGGCTTCACCGCCATCTTCTTTGCGCTCGCCTTGCCCGACGGATTGTGGGGGCTGCTGCGCAAGAAGCGAGGCGGCGATCTCCTGCCCATGGGAACGCTGCTGGTGGACACATCCCAGAGGTCGGAGGGCTCCTGATCAGCGGTGCTGGAGTTGCCGCTGGATCAGGTCTACCAGAGTCCGACCGGCTAGAGCCAGTTCGCCGCTGTTGTCTATTGTCGCGACGTTGAGATCTGTCGGCAGGGGGGCGGTTGCACGTGCAAGGCGGGCCTCTATGTCGGCGCGGGTTTCTCGTCCCCTGGCCGCCAGGCGTTCGGCCAGGACTTCCGGATGTGCTGTCACATTGATCACAAGCAGCCTCGGGAAGGCTGATCGAAATCCCTGAAGCGCGGAGCGGGAGCCATTGGCGACTACGACATGACCGGCGGCGAGATCGTCATGCACATCCGCAGGGATGCCGTAGTCTAGGCCGTGGGCATGCCAGCTTACGGCGAAGGCTCCGGCACGATCGAGTGTCTGGAAGTCCTCGGTGCTGACTGCAAGATGGTCTTCACCCATTGCCTCCTGAGGTCTTGTGATAATACGCCGGACGAAGCGCAGGTCCTGCCGGCCTGCGAAATGATCGCGGGCGATGTCGATCAGGCTGTCCTTGCCGACACCGCTTGGGCCAACCACAACCACGAATAGGCCAGCGGAGGTTTCGGCGTTTCGCTCTTCGACGGGGTGTCCCATCATGCTACGCGCCGCCCTTCCCGCCAGACGGCGCGGATAACCGGAACACCTTGATCGCGGCGGACGCGGACGAGATCGGCGCGCAGGCCTGGCTCGATTCGGCCGCGATCGGCGAGGCCGACGGTGCGTGCCGGCGTGGCAGTCACCATGGCGACAGCCTGAGGAAGAGATATCTCCTTGATTTCGTCGGCGAGCACGAAGCTCGCATGCAGCAGGCTCAGCGGCACGTAGTCGGACGAGAGGACATCGAGCACGCCGCGTTTGGCGAGGTCACGGGCGGCGATGTTGCCGGAATGCGACTTGCCGCGCACGACGTTTGGAGCACCCATCAGCACGCTCATGCCGGACTGGTGAGATGCTTCGGCTGCCTCGATGCTGGTCGGGAACTCGGCGAGCTTTACGCCATGTCCCTTCGCTTCTTCGACATGGGCAAGCGTTGCGTCGTCATGGCTTGCGACCGTGATGCCGCGTTCGGCGCAGGCCTTGGCGAGGGTATCCCGATGCAGGGCCGAATAGCGCTCCGACAGCGAAAGGCGGCTTTCGACAAAGCGGGCGAACTGCTCGTCCGTCAGGCCGCGCTTGGTCTTGTAGTAGAGCGTGTACTGTTCCATCGTCTGGAACTGGCGCTGGCCCGGGGAGTGATCCATCAGCGAGACGAGACGGACATGCGGGTCGTGCGCGAAGTCGGCGAAGTGTTCGAGCACGTTGTCGGAGGCGACTTCGCAGCGAAGGTGGATCAGGTGTTCCGCGCGCAACCGGTCGTCGCGTTCGGCGGCCTGGATGGCATCGGCCATGTCGCGCATTTCGCCCTTGTCGAAACCGCCGTCTTCGTCGGAGCCCATGCGCAGGCAGTCGAAGACGGTGGTGATACCAGACGTGACGATCTGGGCGTCGTGCGCCTGGATGGCCGATGTCATGTGCCAGCGCACGCCGGGGCGGGGCGAATAATGCGATTCCAGGTGATCGGTGTGCAGTTCGATGAGGCCGGGGATCAGGTAGTCGCCGCCGAAGTCCTCGCCGGTGCGGCTCGAACCTTCGTCGATGGCGGCAATCTTGCCGTCGCGGATCACGAGGTTGCCGTCGACGATCCGGTCTTCGAGGATGATGCGGGCGTTGGAAAAAATCTGTTCGGACATGGGATCAGCCGTTCTGTTGGGCGGCCTTGAGCGGCAGCCTTGAATGGACGAGGAAGGGAGCGCCGCGCTCGGGCTCGACAAAGAGGGCGAGCCCGTCGATCCGCAGGGGGCGTCCGATGAAATCGGCAAAGCGATGGGCAAGGATGCCAGCCATCAGCGGTGCCTTGGCTTCTGGCACGGGCCCGGTCAGCGTCATGTGAAAGCGGAAGTCGTCGAAGACGTAAGGATAGCCCCAGCGCATCAGGTTTTCGCGCTCACGCGGCGGCAGGCTGTCCGGCTTGCGCCTTTCGATATCCGACTGCGAAAGCGGCGCGCGAAACGGCTCGAACGTTTCCACAACGCTGGCTGCGAAATCCTGCAGAGGCGGATAGAGCCTGTCCGGCACCAGAGCGAAGAAGTGACCCAGCTGGCCGACGATGGCCGCCGGGATGTCGAAGGCCGATGTCCTTGCAGCGAAGGCCTCGATGGCTCCTGTGAGTTCCGCTTCGCTCCGTCCATCTGCAAGATGGAAAGGCGCCTTGAGCGTCGCGTGAAAGCCATAGCGTCTGGGATCGGCGGTCAAAGCCTCAAGTTCGTCTGCCGCAAGATCATCTTCCGCGACCCTTCGGAACTCGGCATTGCTGAACGCATCGCGTCCGAGCCACTCCGCTGCTGTCAGGTTCAGCGGATCGTCTGCGGAGGGGGTGAAATAGAGGGCGTAGCGCAAGTGTATGTCTTTCGTATCAGGTCACGCGGGATGGTGACCCCGCGTGCCGAAAATCAGTGGCGACTCTTGCCTATCAGGCGCGAGCGCAGGCTATTGGAGATGGCATCGAAAATGAACACCACGATCAGGATCAGGAGCACCATGTAGGCGACATTTTCCCAGTCGGAATTGGTGCGCATGGCTTCCCAGAGCTTGAGACCGATGCCGCCTGCGCCGACCGCGCCGATGATGGTTGCCGATCGTGTGTTCGATTCCCAGAAATAGAGGGCCTGGGAGGCGAATACCGGCATCACCTGCGGCAGCACACCGAAGCGCTGGACGGCCGCTGCCGGGGCGCCGACCGATTTGACGCCTTCGCGCTGCTTGTCGTCGATGTTCTCCAGCGCCTCGGCATAGAGTTTCCCGAGCGTGCCGGTATCGGTGACGAAGATCGCTGAAATGCCGGCAAGCGGCCCGGGGCCGAAGGCGCGGGTAAAGAACAAGGCCCAGATCAGCATGTCGACGGATCGTACAAAGTCGAAGAAGCGCTTGGTGATCTGGTTGATCGGCCGGTTGCGGGTGATGTTGCGGGCCGCGACAAAGGAGAGCGGGAAGGCGATCAGCATGGCGAGCAGAGTGCCCATGAAGGCCATGACGATGGTCTGCAGAAGCTTGGTCCAGACGTCCAGATGCTGCCAGGAGGCGTTGTAGAGGATGTTGTTCCAGGCGAGTGCCAGATTGCTCATCTTCGGATCGATGCGGTCACTGGAGGTCACCTTGTCGAACACTTGCCCGGCGGACAGGCCGAAGAAGGGCGAGTTGGTGTCGAAGACAAAGTTTTCCCAACCGAAGAAGCGTTTGCGCACCCGGACGCGATCGGACGACACGTCGATCCAGCCGGCCGAGCCGAAGTAAGCGATGACTCGGCCGCCTTCGAGGCGCTGCTCCACCCAGTCAGCGCTGCTGCCCTCAATGGTGACCGTGTCCCGCTGCTGGTCGAGCAGCAGTGTCACGGTTTCATCGCCGCGCACCAGCATCACGCGCTCTCCGGCAAGGTCGATCCGGGCGCTGCCAGACAGTGCAATCCGGGCTTCCGTGATGACCTCTTCAGTCGCCACGTTTGGCGCGGTTACCGCGTTTTCTGTGGGAGCTGTCCCGGATTGTGCCTGGGGCGTCGGCGACGTCATGAAGCTGAACGTGGAGCTCGGTTTCGCAACGCTCGGCGCCGGAGCCGCTGCCGCAGAGGGCGCCGGCTCTGTGCGGGTGATCGTTTCGCGCGTCGTCTCGATCCAGTCGGGATTCGGGTTGGGGCCGATCGGGTCGAAACGGGGATAGGTGACGGTGATGGCACCATCCCGATCGATGTCGAATTCCGGTCTGATTTCGTAGGATACCCAGTCGGCCAGATAGTTGCCGGCGATACCCCAATTGGCCTGGGAGATGGTCTTGCCGATGGCGAAAAACCACCAGCAGAACAGGAGGTAGAAGGCCAGGATGCCGATCGAGAAGGGGATCCGGTAGCGTTGCCAGAGACTACGCTCCAGCACCTGCGGATAACGCTCGGCCAGACGGTTCAATTCGGCGGTGTTGATCATCGACATGGGAACCTCACGTGACCGACTGGAAGGCCTGATCGCCGACGAGCTTTTGGCGCAGCCAGGCTGAGAACTGGTCGACAGCAATGACGGTCGACAGAAGGAGAAGCACGATGGCGAGGGTCTTTGCTTCGTGGCCCTGGCCAATCGAAAGACGGAGCGCTTCGCCGATCCCGCCGCCGCCGACGGCGCCGATGATCGTCGAGGCGCGGACGTTGATCTCGAGACGCAGCAGGAAATAGCTCATGAAGTTCGGCATGACCTGAGGCGTGATCGCAAACCAGACGCGCTCGAACCAGTTTGCGCCAACGGCCCTCAGACCTTCATCCGGTCGCATGTCGGCGTTCTCGATGACTTCGAAGAACATCTTCCCGAGTGCGCCGATGGTGTGGACCGTGACAGCAATGATCGCCGGGATGGGGCCGAGCGACAGGATGGCCAGGAAGAAGCCGGCGATGACGACTTCCGGAAAGGCACGCAGGATTTCCATGAAACGGCGCACCGGCCAGCGGACCCAGTTGCTCGCCATGGTGTTCTTTGCGGCGAGAAAAGCGAGGCCATAGCCGAAGATCATCGCAATCACGGTGGACAGCAATGCGATGTTCACCGTCTCGAGCATCTTATGGAAATATTCGGGGATGTAGAGGCTCTCGGTGATGTAGAGCCGTCCCTCGGGATAATTGTATTTCAGGCTACCATCGTCATAGGGCGAGGGCAGGTCAAACATGGCACGCCAGATCTCCCAGCCATCACGAGGCGCCAGATCGCCGATAAAACCGAAGAGATACGGAAGACGGTCGAAAAACTTGCCGGAATTGGTCTCGTTGGCGAACCAGAGTGAACCGGTCACCGCCATGATCAGGACCACCACGCCAAGGCCCGTATACATGCGCCGCTTGGCCGCGAGTTCCTGCCAGTGGCGCTCGACGGCTGCGCCGCGTTCGCTCAAGATGGGCTGTGTCGCCGTCATGGCCATCACCGCAATTCCTCTGGAAAAGACTTCAAGGAAAGACCGCCGGCGGTTTCCCGACCGGCGGTCTCTTTAACTCGTTGGCAATCAGCCGCCGATGGTTGCCTTGCGGGCGTCGATGATCGGCTTGTAGAAGTCGACGTTGACTTCGGTGAAGCCAGCGAAGTCGCCGCCCTGTATAGCCGAGAAGCAGGCCGGGTCAGACTTCGGCAGGTCCATCATGAACTGCTTGAACTTCGTCTTCATGTCGTCGTTCATCGAGGTGCGGACAACGACCGGACCATTCGGGATCAGCGGGGACTTCCAGACTTCGACGAGGTCGTCCATGTTCAGGATGCCCTTGTCGACCATCTTCTTCAGATTGCCGGAGGTGTAGCCGTCCTTGAACTCGCCAACGCCAGAACCCCAGGTGGTGCCGACGTCGAAGGTGCCCTTGACGACTTCGAGAACGAGGTTCTCGTGACCGCCGCCGAAGCCGGTGGAGGCGACAACCTGGTCAACCGGAGCGCCGAGAGCTTCCGGCAGGGTGACGAGGGGCACGAGGTAGCCGGAGGTGGAGTCCGGATCGGCATAGCCGAGCTTCTTGCCCTTGATGTCTTCGGTCTTGGTGATGCCCGAATCCTTGCGGGCAACCATGATCGAGTAGTAGCCGCTGGAGCCGTCGGTCTGGACCGTGGTCAGGATCGGCTCCACGGCGTCAGCCTTGGCAAGGTAGACCTTGGCGAAGGCGGATGCGCCGAGTTCGGCGTAATCGAGCGTGCCGCCGAGAAGGCCCTGGACAACGCCGTCATAGTCGGCGGCCGGGAAGAGCGAGACCTTTTCAACGCCGAGAACCGACGGAAGCTTTTCGGTCATGCACTGGAAGTTGCGCAGGCGGTCGGCTTCGTTTTCGCCGCCGAGGATGCCGATGCGGAATTCCTTGAGGTCTTCGGCGTGGACGCCGGAAGCCAGAGCGACGAGTGCTGCCGTAGCGAGCAGGGTCTTCTTCAACATGAGTTCATCTCCTGTTTGGTAGGATGAGGGTGTGTCTTGACGTCTTGCCCTTGTCGCAGGGCCTGCGATCGTCGCGGCTCAGGCCTCGGCAACTGCGAGGGGGCGGAGGCCGGCGGATGAGGTCTTGCGCTGTTCGTTGTCCTGATGCGCAAAGGTGATGCTCGTCGAGGTCATGGTCTCGTCGATGCCGGCGCCATGCTGGTCGGCGCCGTAGATTTCGTGGACAGCCTCGGCCGTAAGATCAGACGGCGTGCCGTCGAACACGACGCGGCCACGCGCCATGCCGATGATCCGCTCACAGTAATTGCGGGCCGTATCGAGCGTGTGCAGATTGGTGATGACGGTGATGCCTTCGCGCTCGTTGATGTCGCGCAGCGCGTCCATCACGATCTTGGCGTTCAGCGGGTCGAGCGAGGCGATCGGTTCGTCGGCCAGGATCATCTTCGGCGATTGCATGAGGGCGCGGGCGATTGCCACGCGCTGCTGCTGACCGCCCGAAAGCGTGCCGGCTGCCTGCAGTGCCGTCTGTTCGATCCCCAAGCGCTCCAGGGCCGCAATCGCCATCAGGCGTTCTTCGCGGGAGAAGATGTTCAACACGGAAAGCGCCGTGGAACGATGGTTCAGACGGCCAAGCATCACGTTTGTCAGGACATCAAGGCGCGGCACGAGGTTGAACTGCTGGAAGATCATAGCGCAATCACGCTGCCAATTGCGGAGTGCTGCGCCATGCAGGCCGGAGATCTCGAGGTCGCCAAAGCGGATGCTGCCGGACGTGGGGTCGACAAGGCGGTTGATCATGCGCAGCAGCGTCGATTTGCCAGCACCCGAGCGTCCGATCACGCCGACCATCTGTCCGGCCGGGATCTCGAGTGTCACGGAATCAACGGCCTTGTTGGTTCCGAACTGGCGGGTGAGGTTGTCCAGCCTGAAGCGCATCGTCGTTCCTTCGCCGTCATTAATTGCGGTGCTGGAGATGCATTAGCGTGGGCCCGTGAAGCGCTAATGTCAGTTTTGTGTCGGATTTGTTAAACTTGGCAAACGTCTGAAAAGACTGACTTTAGGCGTGCTTTGCGATGAATTCCGGGGCGTCCATGTGACGGAAGTCATCCAGTGCTGCGAACAGGCGATCGTGGTCCCAGTCCCACCAGGCGAGCGCCTGCATGCGCTCGGCAACCGATCCGGGAAACCGCTCACGGATCAGCTTTGCTGGCACGCCGCCGACAATGGTGTACGGAGCCACATCGCGGGAGACGACGGCCCCTGCGCCGATCACCGCACCGTCGCCGACGGTCACCCCCGGCAGGACGGTCGCGCCATGGCCGATCCAGACATCGTGGCCGATCACGACCCGGTTTTCCCGACGCCAGGCAAAGAAGTCGTGATCGTTCTCGGCGCCATCGAAATAGTCGGCAGCACGATAGGTGAAGTGATGCAGCGTCGGGCGCCAGGTCGGGTGGTTGGTGGCGTTGATGCGGACGCTGGCTGCGATATTGGCGAACTTGCCGATCGTTGCGCACCAGACGGCACCGTCCTGCATGATGTAGGAGTAGTCGCCCATTTCGACTTCATCGAGGCGGCATCGATCGGCGACTTCCGTGTAACGGCCAAGCGTCGAATTGACGACGCGTGCGGTCTCGTGGACGAGGGGGGCTAACCCAAGCTTCTTGGTCATGCCGCGACCTTTCGCGGCGAAAACTGCATGACGTTGAGGATGCGGTCGGCGACGGCTTCGCGCACTTCCTCGTCATGGAAGATGCCGAGCAGAGCGACGCCGGCTTCCTTTTTCGCGCGGATCATCGAGACCACGACGGCGCGATTGGCCGCATCGAGCGAGGCGGTCGGTTCATCGAGCAGCAGCACGGCATGGTCGGTGATGAAGCCACGGGCAATGTTGACGCGCTGCTGTTCGCCACCGGAGAAGGTGGAGGGCGGCAGTTGCCAGAGGTCGTGCGGCAAGTTTAGCCGGCTCAGGAGCTCGCTCGCCCGTTCGCGTGCTTCGTCTGTCGGTACACCGCGTGCGACGAGCGGCTCGGCCACCACGTCGAGGGTCGAAACGCGCGGGACGGTGCGCAGGAACTGGCTGACATAACCCAGTGTGCCACGACGGACTTCAAGCACCGTGCGGGGATCTGCCGAGGCGATGTCGACGATGCGGCCACCGTTGTTAACGAGGATCTGGCCCTGGTCGACGGCATAGTTGCCGTAGAGCATCTTCAGGATCGAGCTCTTGCCGATGCCCGAGGGTCCGCCGAGCACGACGCATTCGCCTGACGCGACCGAGAAGGAGACATTGGCCACGACCGGCAGGACCAGCCCGCCGCGCAGGTGCATGGTGAAGCTTTTGGCGACTTCCGAAACGATAAGCGGGGTCGGCATGATGTGTTCCTTTCGCGACGTCCGTCAGACCTGCAAGATCGAGGAGACGAGAAGCTGAGTGTAGGGTTCGCGGGGATCGTCGAGCACACGGTCTGTCAGCCCGTGTTCGATGACATGGCCGTCCTTCATCACCATCATCCGGTGCGAGAGCAGGCGGGCAACCGCGAGGTCGTGGGTGACGACGATGGCCGAGAGGCCGAGGTCGTTGACGAGGCCGCGCACCAGATCGAGGAGACGCGCCTGGACCGAGACATCAAGGCCGCCGGTCGGCTCGTCCATGAAGACGAGGCGAGGGCCGGTGACGAGATTGCGGGCAATCTGCAGGCGCTGGCGCATGCCGCCGGAGAAGGCGCGCGGCTGGTCGTCGATGCGATCGGTCGAGATCTCGACGCGCTCCAGCCATTCGCTGGCCGTCTGGCGGATCTTTCCGTAATGCCGGTCACCGATCGCCATCAGACGCTCGCCGACATTGGCGCCGGCCGAGACCGTCATGCGCAGGCCGTCTGCCGGGTTCTGGTGGACGAAGCCCCAGTCGGTGCGCATCAGGAAGCGGCGTTCGGCCTCGCCCATATGGTAGAGCTCGCGGTACTGGCCGTCGCGCATATGGTAGTCGACGCTGCCCGTTGTCGGCATCAGCCGGGTCGAGAGGCAGTTCAGAAGCGTCGTCTTGCCCGAGCCGCTTTCGCCGACAATGGCGAGCACTTCGCCCGGCCAGAGATCGAAGGAGACGTTCGAGCAGCCGATCCGACTGCCGTAGAACTTCGAGAGGTTGCGAACCTTGAGAAGCGGCTGGTCGCTCATTCTGCGGCCTCCTTTTTCTGGAAGAGCATTTCTCCGACATGGCCTTCGGCCTGGCGCGTCTCGCAGTGGTCGGTATCCGAGCAGACGAACATCCGGCCGCCCTTGTCGTCGAGCACGACCTCGTCGAGATAGACATTGTGGGCGCCGCAGAGCGCGCAGGGTTTGTCGAAGGTCTGGATCTCGAAGGGGTGATCCTCGAAGTCGAGGCTGACGACTTCGGTATAGGGCGGAACGGCGTAAATGCGTTTTTCACGGCCGGCGCCGAAGAGCTGCAGGGCTTGCGACATGTGCATCTTTGGATTGTCGAACTTCGGCGTCGGCGACGGGTCCATCACATAGCGGCCCTCGACCTTCACCGGATAGGCATAGGTCGTGGCGATGCGGCCATGCTTTGCAATGTCTTCGTAGAGCTTCACATGCATGAGGCCGTATTCTTCCAGCGCATGCATCTTGCGGGTCTCGGTTTCGCGCGGCTCGAGGAAGCGCAGGGGTTCCGGGATCGGCACCTGATAGACCAGAACCTGGCCCTCTTTCAGCGTCTCCTCCGGGATGCGGTGGCGGGTCTGGATGATCGTCGCTTCGCCGGTCTTGGTGGTGACGGCGACGTTGGCGACCTTCTGGAAGAAGGCACGGATGGAGACGGCATTGGTCGTGTCGTCGGCACCCTGGTCGATGACCTTCAGCGTGTCGTCGCGGCCGATGATCGACGCCGTGACCTGCACGCCGCCTGTGCCCCAGCCATAGGGCATCGGCATTTCACGGCTTGCAAACGGCACCTGATAGCCGGGGATGGCGATCGCCTTCAGGATCGCGCGGCGGATCATGCGCTTGGTCTGTTCGTCCAGATAGGCGAAGTTGTAGGTGGCGAGTTCCATTGCCGGCGCGCTCATTCTGCGGCCTCCTTCAGATCTGTCTGTTCAGTTCGGCTCGCATCGTGCTTTGCCCGCATGCGGCGGACGAGATCGAGTTCGGCCTGGAAGTCGACGTAATGCGGCAGCTTGAGATGTTCGACGAAGCCGGTCGCCTGGACGTTGTCGCAATGGGAAATCACGAATTCCTCGTCCTGGGCCGGCGCCACGACATCCTCGCCGAATTCCTGGGTTCGGAGCGCCCGGTCGACCAGCGACATGGACATGGCCTTGCGTTCACCCTGGCCGAAGACAAGGCCGTAGCCGCGGGTGAATTGCGGCGGGGCCTTGGCCGAACCCTTGAACTGGTTGACCATCTGGCATTCGGTCACGCGGATTTCGCCGAGTGAAACCGCAAAGCCGAGTTCCGGCACGTCGAATTCGACCTCGACGAGGCCCATGCGGATCTCGCCGACAAAGGGGTGGGTGCGGCCATAGCCGCGCTGGGTCGAATAGCCGAGCGCCAGCAGGAAGCCTTCGTCGCCACGGGCCAGCGCCTGGAGGCGCAGGTCGCGGGGCATCGGGAATTCCATCGGCTCGCGGGTGATGTCGCCGGCGACGTGATCCTCTGGCATCTCACCATCCGGCTCGATCAGGCCTTCACCGTCGAGAATGTCGGAGACCCGCATGACATGCTCCAGGCCTTCTTCGCGCTGTTCGCCGGTATCCACCGTCTCGTCATCGAGCAGCGAGGGATCGAGCAGGCGGTGGGTGTAGTCGAAGGTGGGGCCGAGCAGCTGTCCGCCGGGCAGATCCTTGTAGGTGGCCGAGACGCGGCGCTCGACGCGCATCTTACCTGTTTCGATCGGCCTTGAGGTGCCGAAGCGTGGCAGCGTGGTGCGATAGGCGCGCAGCAGGAAGATCGCCTCGATCATGTCGCCGCGTGACTGCTTGAGTGCGAGGGCCGCGAGCGCGCAGTCATAGAGCGAGGCTTCTGCCATGATACGGTCGACGGCGAGGCCGAGCTGGGCAACGATCTGAGCGATCGTCACCGACGGCAGCGACCTGTCACCCCGGCGGCGGTCGGCGAGCAGCTTGTGGGCATTGGCGATGGCTTTCTCGCCACCCTTGACGGCAACATACATGGCTCAGGCCTCCATCTCGCGGATCTTGGTCGTGCGCGGGAGCGCGATGAAACGCCGACCTGCCGTCAGCACCAGATCGACGCCGCGCGGGAAAAGGGCGCGATTGTCGGCCCACTGGCGCAGGAAGGTTTCGGGCAGACCCTTCGGGGCAATCGTGGCGGTGTCGCGAATGCCGGGGCCTGACAGCTGCAGAGGCTGGCCGCCCTCAAGCGACGAAGCTTCTACGATCAGCGTCGTTGAGCGGTCGGGGTATTCCTGGGTTCCCAGCGCAAACTGCGTCAGCGAGAGGACCAGTGCTCCCGCTTCGACGAAGGCGAATTTGGCATCGGTCTTCGTGGGCGTCAGGCTGGCGCCGGTGTGGAAGCCGATCCAGCCTGCCAGGGCGGACTTGGCGAGGACTGGCGTGACCCAGATCGGCGTGTCGTGGTCGCAGAGCGTCAGCAGCAAGGCGCCTGCCGCAATGCCGAGCGGTGCGGGTGGTGCGACGGGCACGTCGACGATACCGATGCTGCCGGGACGCGCCATGGCGTCCATCACGCTGCGGAAGACGCCTTGAGCATGGGTAACGGCATCCGGGAAACCGCCGTCGAGGCTTTCAGTCACTTCGAGCATCAGTCTTCTCCGCGAACCATGGTGAAGAAATCGACCTTCGTGGCGGCCGTTTCGGCTTCGAGCCGTTCGGTTTCCGTCGCGAGACGTGTTTCGAGAGGCCTCAGGAGGCGGGTCTCAAGCAGGGCGCGGGCCGTTTCGTCCTGCGCCACGGCATCGAGAACGGCCGAGAGCTGAGCCGCCTTGCGGTCGGTTCCGAGGCGGTAGCCGTGTCCGATCCGCCCGTTGCCAAGCCGCACGCTTGCCCTGCTCACGGTCGCTTCACCAAGATTGAAGGGTGCGCCGCCGCCGCCGATGCGGCCCTTGACCATGACGAGGCCGGTTTCGGGGCCGCGCAGCGCGGTGTGGGCCGATGCGGGGTCGATGGCCGCGAGGGCATCTTCAAGTTCGGCAAGCGTAGCCCTGGCCAACAGATCAACGATCCGCTTTCGGTCGGTAGCGGTGCCGGAATCAATTTCAGGAGCTCTGTCCATTGTCAGTCCTCGAAATGTCTAGTAATATAGACAACCATACAAGTTACTCTAGAAGTAACGCGGGGTCGTGACAAGCTTGTGACAGGGGGCTTAATTCCGGTGATGCAGAGGCAGAAGGGCGTGGCGTTGTGGCGACAGATTTCCGATCGGATTCGCGCCAATATTCTTGCAGGTCTCTATGACGGGACAGGCATGGTGCCTGCTGAAACCGCGCTTGCGGAGGAATTCGGTGTGAACCGCCACACGGTGCGCGCAGCCCTGGCGGCTCTGGCACAGGAAGGCATCGTTCGCGCGGCCCAAGGCCGGGGGACGATGATTACCCAGCGCGACAAATTCGACTTCCCAATCGGTCGGCGAACGCGGTTCACCGAGGGGATCGGTGATCAGGCTCGGGACCTCAAGGGGATCCTTCTGGCATCCGAAACACAGGCGGCATCCGCTGAGGTCGCGCACCGGCTCGGATTGCGAATCGGCGAGCAGGTCCTGCGTCTCGATGGCGTTCGCACAGCCGACGGGCGACCGGTTTCGCGCTCGTCGATGTGGTTTCCGGCAAATCGCTTCGCCGGGATCGATGCCGCTTTCGCCGCAAGCGGATCGATTACCCGTGCCCTCGCATCATGCGGTGTCGAAGATTATCTGCGCGATACGACTGAGGTGACGGCCGTCCACGCGGAACCCGACGATGTCGCCAGCCTTGGTCTGACGCCGGGTGCGATCGTGCTCGTCACGCGGGCGCTCAACACTGATCTTTCCGGCACGCCGATTCAGTACGCGGTCACGCGCTTCCCGGCTGATCGGGTCCAGTTCACGATCCGGAGCTGATGCTGCGCGAGAGCTTGTGTTCCCCTCGTTTCCAGCATGGACATCACCCGCCCCTTGCCTCCGAGCTCTCCGTTCAGACGGCTTCGTAGGCAGCCAAGATCGCTGCGATCTGGTCCGGGCTCAGGCTGTTGGACTGGGTAGCGCTGATTGCATGCAGCTGTGCACTGGTCATGTTGGAGATCTGGCTGACCGTGAGGCCCGGAAGAGCCTGCTGGCTCAGCGCGGCGATATCGTCCGTCGAGAAAGTGCGGAGATTGGTCGCGCTGAGAGCCGCCACCTGAGACGAGTTCAGGCCGGCCACCTGTGTCGGTGTCAGGGCCTCGGCCTGTGCGGCCGAGAGCGCTGTGACCTGTGCGACGGTCAGTCCTCCGATCGCCTTGGCATCCATGGCCGCAATCTGCGAAGTCGTCAGCCAGCCGACCTTTTCGGTGCCGAGTGTGGCGAGCTGAATGGCGTTCATCGATCCGATCTGCGCCGTCGTCAGGGCGCCGACCTGGTCCTGTGTCATCGCGCGGAGCTGATGATAGGTCAGGCCAGCAACCTGGCCCGTCGTCAGCGCTGAAATCTGCTCAGGCTGCAGCGTGGCAAATATCGCGGCGGGCAGGCCACCAATGGCAGACGGCGACAGGGCTGCGATGTCCGCCGACGTCAGAGTTTCGAGTGCTGTCGAGCTGAATGCGGAAAGCTGCGTGGCATTCAGTGCACCGAATTGCGCCGAGGTCATCGCGTCTACCTGACCCGGGGTCAAGGTTGCGATCTGTGCTGTGCTGAGACCAGGGATTGCCTTGGATGAGATTGCGGCGATCTGGGTGGTCGAGAGAGCTGAAAGAGTGCCGCTCGACAGTGACGCGATCTGTGTCGCAGTCAGGGCGCCGATCTGCGTTGGCGTCATGACGCCAAGCTGGTCTGGACGCAGCGCGTTCAACTGGTCGAAGGTCAACGCCCCGACCTGCCCCGCTGTCAGCACGCCGATCTGTTCCTGGCTGAGCGCGGCGATATTGGCTGCCGAAAGACCTGCTATCGCTGCCGGCGCGATGGCGGCAAGCTCTGCGTTCGAGAATGTTGCCAGTTGCGCGGAAGAGAGCGCGCCGATCTGGGTGGCTGTCAGCGCGGCAATCTGTGTCTGGCTGAAGCTGTCGATCTGGGTTGTGGACAGGGAGGCAACCTGAGAGGCCGTCAGACCAGGGATCGCCTTGACGTTCAGGGCTGCAATCTTGTCGCTGGTCAGCGTTGCGAGACTGTCGTTGGAGAGCGCGCCCAGTTGTGTGGAACCCAAGGCCGCGATCTGTGTGGTGGTGAACAGGGTCACCTGTTGCGGCGTGAGCGCCGCTACCTGCGCAGGTGTCAGGGCGGCGATCTGTGTTCCCGTCAGTGCTCCGATCTGGTCGGCACCGAGAGCGGCGATCTGCTGCGTACTCATGCCGGCAATGCCGGCGGCCCCGATCGCTGCAAGCTTGCTGTTTGGTAGTGTGGCCAACTGGGTCGGGGTGAGTGCCGCAACCTGCGTTGCCGTCAGAGCGCCCATCTGGGTCGTGGTCAGGGCTTCAATCTGTGTTGTCGCCAGTGCCGCTATCTGGGTCGTCGAAAGGCCGCTGATTGCGCCTACGCTGAGGGCGGCAATCTGTTCCGGGGACATGGCTGCGAGCGTGGCTGGTGTGAGCGCTGCAGATTGCGTCGCTCCAAACCCTGCCACCTGCTTTGCAGTCAGCACATCCATCTGCGTGGGTGTAAGGGCGGCCGTCTGCTCGGCACTCAGGACCCCAAGCTGTGCGGGGGTCAATGCCGCCACCTGGTCGAGATTGAGGGCTGCGATCGTCTCTGCCGAGAGACCGCTCATCGCGGTCGTGGTGATCGCCGCGATCTCGGCCGGCTCGAAGGCGAGAATATCGGCAGTGCGCATCGCGGCCAACTGCGTGGCGGTCAGGCCCGAAACCTGGGTTGCGGTCATTGCCGCAACCTGGTCGGAGGACAGTGCTGCAATCTGGTCCGTGCTGAGCGCCGCAACGGTCCGGGGGGAGAGCCCGGCGATCTGCTCGCGCGACAGCGAGGCGATGTTGCTGGGCGACAGTGCCGCGATCTGCGCTGCGGTGATCGCCTGCAGCTGGCTCGCACTCAAGGACGCAAGCTGAGTGGGGGTGAACGCGACGACTTGTTCGTTCGTCATCGCCGCGATCTGGGATGTTGTCAGTTTGGCAACCTGTTCGAGGCTGAGGCTAGCGATCTTCTCAGGAGCGAGCGAGGAGATGGCGCTTGTGGAAATCGCTGCGATTTCGGCCGGAAGGAATGATGCAAGTTGCGCTTCGGTGAGCGCGCCGATCTGGGCGCCGCTCATCTTGGAGATCTGGCCGGCGCTGAGCCCCTCGATCTGGCTGTCGTCAAGTGCGGCAAGCTGTGCCGTCGTCAGTCCCGGTATGGCGCCGGCGACGATGGCGCCGACCTGCGCCGGCGACCAGGCCTTGACGCCTTCGACGCTGATGACCCCGAGCTGGGCAGCCGACAAAGAGGCGATCTGCCCGTTCGTCATGGCTTCGGTCTGTGAAGGCGACAGAGCGGCAATCTGATCGCTCTTGAGCGCCCTGATCTGGGTCGTCGTCAAGGCAGCGACCTGATTGGGTGCCAGATTTCCGATGCGTTCCGGCTGAAGCCCCGATATTGCCTTGGCGCTGAGCGCGGCAATCTTGGCCGGCGTCATCGCAACGATGGCATCCGCTGGCATCGCCGCTGCCTGGATCGCGTTCAAGGAGGCGATCTGCGTCGTCGAGAGCGCATCGAATTGATCGACGGACATTGCGCCGATCTGATCAGCAGTCAGGCCTGAGACGGCTCTCGCGCTTAGTGCCGCGATCTGATCATCAGTGAATCCCGCCACCGCACTTGGCGGCAGTGCCGCAACCTGAACTGCCGTGAGGCCGCGGATCTGCGTCGGCGTCAGACCTGCCACCTGATCGGTCGTGAATGCTGCCGCCTGAGCGGACTTGAGTGACGAAATCTGTGCGGCTGTCATCGCTCCCACCTGACTGATGGTCAGCGAGGAGATCTGATCGGTGGTCAGGCCGGTCACAGCGGCGGCGTTGATTGCCCCGATCTGGGCCGGAGAAAGAGCGGCGATCTGTGCTGTCGAAAGGCCCGCAACCTGACTCGATGACAACGCCGTCATCTGCGATGTGCTGAGGCTCTGCAACTGTTCGGTGCTGAGGACCGCGAGCTGAGCGACGCTGAGACCGGCCACCGTCTTGGGAGCGAGGGCGGCGATCTGCGTCGTGCTCAGACCCGCAATCGTCGTCGCCGGCATGGCGGCGATCTGTGTTGCGCCCATGGCCCGGATCTGGGTGGTGGTAAAGGCGGCCAGCTGCTGCTCACTGAACGCGGACATCTGGTTGCGCGTCAAAGCGGCGACCTGACCTCCGGTCAGAGCCGCGGTCTGTGCCGGAGACAGTGCGGCGATCTGATCGCCAGTCAAACCGGAGATCGCCCGCGTGTTGATGGCGCTGATCTGAGTGGTGGTCAGGTTGGACACCTGTTCGACGCTCAGCGCTGCCAGCTGCTTTGATGTCAAAGCCGCCAACTGCCCGGAGGTCAGGGCCGCGACCTTGTCGTTTCCGAGTGCGCCGATCTGGCTTGTCGTGAGGCCGACCACGGCGCGGGCACTGATCGCTGCGAACTGCGCGGTGGACAAAGCATCCAGCTGCGGGGTGGTCAGCGCTGCAACCTGGGTCGCGCTGAGTGACTGGATCTGGCCGGCCGAAAACGCTGCGACTTGCTGCGGCGTCAGTGCCGCTATCTGATCAGGTCGAAGAGCGACGATCTGTGTGGATTTGAGGGCTGCGGTCTGGGGCGCTGACAGACCTGCAAGACGCTCTCCCGACAGGCCGCGCAGTGCAGCCGTGTTGATGGCGGCGATGTCTGCGGTCGAAAATGTTGCGAGATCCTCAGTGCTGAACGCCGCGAGTTGGGTCGCAGTCAGTTTGGCGATCTGGCCGGGCGTCAAGGCTTCCGACTGTTCGGTGCTGAGCCCGGCGAGCTGGGTCGACGACAATGCGGCGACCTGTGACGATGCAAGGCTTGAGACGTCTTCCGTCGACAGTGCCGTGATCTGATCGAGCGTCAGGCCGGTGATTGAGCGAGGGGAGATGGCCTTGATCTGGGCAGTTGACAGCCCCGACACCGCATCCGTCTGCAGCGCTGCAACCTGAGCGGCTGTCAGTGCGTTCACCTGGGCGCTCGACAGTTGGCTTACCTCGTCTTCAGACCAGGAGTTCACGGTGGCAGTCGGGAGCGCCCTGATCTGGGCTACGCTGAGCTGTGAAATGGGCGACGTCATGTCTATCGGCCTCTTCTGGTCAACCGGATATGCTCAAATTTTGTCTGCCGGTCGTTACACAGCTGAAGGGGTCATGACCTCGACAGCACCCGGCACGGAAATGCGGCACCCCCTCACTCCGTTGAGGATGGGCATGCCGGACATTGGGATCAATAGAGCCCAAGGCTTGCCCGAGCCTGTGCAGGCGCATCTCTTGGTTGGTCTGCGGCGATGCACGCCGGGCCGCGGTTGACGGCTGCGCTGCGGCAAAAAATTGTCATGGATCAAGGCGGGAGGGTGCGTCCCCCTTCATTGTCGCGACGGTCGAGAGCACTGTAATTGGGATGTTCGCTGGCCTTTGGGAGGCCATTCGTCCCGGTCGCTGGTTCAAGAGGAAGTTCACACGGGAGGAAAGACAACCTGATGATCGACGACAGCAAGCCTTTGGTGCCGCATGCCCTCCCGGAGGAGGTTGTCCTGCAGGCAATGAGTTCGAGTATGGAGGGTCTCAGCTCGCAGGAGGCGCAACGAAGGCTCCAGGTCTACGGTCGCAATCGTCTGCCCGAGGCTCCAAAACGCAGTGTCCTTGTCCGTTTCCTCTCGCAGTTTCACAACGTACTGATCTATGTCCTAATCGCCTCCGCGATCGTGACGGCTTTCATGCAGCACTGGGTCGATACGGGTGTCATCGTCGCTGTCGTCCTCGGGAATGCGATCGTCGGCTATCTTCAGGAGGGACGAGCGGAACAGGCGATGGATGCGATCCGTGGCATGCTCGCCCCGCATGCCGCAGTGTTGCGCGACGGAAGGAGGACATCCGTCGATGCTGCCGATCTGGTTCCGGGCGACGTCGTCCTCGTTGAGGCGGGCGATCGCGTGCCGGCGGATATGAGGCTGATGGAGGCGCGTAGCCTGAAGGTTGAGGAAGCCGCACTGACGGGCGAATCGGTGCCGGTCGACAAGACGAGCGACCTCGTGGCAATCGATGCCGTGCTCGGCGATCGCAATTCCATGCTGTTCAGCGGGACCCTCGTTGCGGCCGGAACCGGTCGTGGGGTGGTGGTTGCTACGGGTCTTGCGACAGAAATCGGCAAGATCAGCGGCATGCTGGAAGCCGTCGAGACCTTGTCGACGCCGCTCGTGCGCCAGATGGACATCTTCGCCCGATGGCTGACGCTGTTCATCCTCATTGTCGCGGCGCTGCTGTTGGCCTATGGCCTGGCCGTCGGCCATCTGCCTTTCGCCGAGTTGTTCATGACCATTGTCGGTTTGTCGGTCGCCGCCATCCCGGAAGGCCTGCCTGCGGTCATGACGATCACGCTCGCCGTCGGCGTTCAGGCCATGGCCCGACGCAATGCAATCGTGCGTCGTTTGCCGGCTATCGAAACCCTTGGTTCCGTTTCTGTCATCTGCACCGACAAGACGGGCACCTTGACCCGAAACGAGATGGTCGTGTCGAGCCTGGTCGCTGCAGAACATGTCTATGCGGTTGACGGAGACGGATATTCACCGGTGGGTGCGGTCCGGTGGAAAGAGGCCGACGCCGATCCGCGCGACCATGCCGTGCTCAGCGAGTTCGCCCTTGCCGCCAGTCTCTGCAATGATGCCGTTTTACATGCCGCAGAAGGCGATTGGCGGGTCGAAGGTGATCCGATGGAGGGCGCGCTTCTGGCTCTCGCTGGCAAGATCACGGGAGGCGGTGGAGAGCCGTTTACGACCGGCTGGAAACGCATCGACGCGATTCCTTTCGATGCGGCCCATCGCTACATGGCTGTCTCGCACATCGATGACGGAGGCCGGCGGCACGTTCACGTAAAAGGTGCGCCGGAAGCGGTGCTTTCGCTATGTGCTGGACAGCGCATGTCGGATGGTTCCACCGGACCTCTCGATGCACCCTATTGGGAGAATATGGTCGAGACTCTGGCCGGTGAGGGACAGCGCGTCCTCGCGGTGGCCTCATCTGGCGCTCTCGACGCGGACGGACGTCTCACTCAGGGCAAACTCGCAGGCACTCTGACTCTGATCGGTCTCGTCGGTCTCATCGATCCGCCGCGTCCCGAGGCAATCGCTGCTGTTGCCGATTGCCATCTGGCAGGGATTCGGGTGAAGATGATCACGGGTGATCATGCCGCGACGGCCCGTGCCATTGCCGGGATGATCGGCCTGAAGAACACCGAACGGGTGCTGACCGGCATCGACATCGATCTTTTGGACGATGCGGCCCTCGCGCTCGCTGCGCTCGACACCGACATTTTCGCCCGCACCTCGCCGGCCCATAAGCTTCGGCTCGTCACCGCCCTGCAATCGCAGGGATTGACGGTCGCTATGACCGGTGACGGTGTCAATGACGCACCGGCGCTCAAGCGGGCGGACGCGGGGATCGCCATGGGCGTCAAGGGCAGCGAAGCCGCGAAGGAAGCCGCTGAACTGGTGCTGGCAGATGACAATTTCGCCTCCATCGCCGCAGCGGTGCGTGAAGGCAGAACTGTCTACGACAACATCAAGAAGGTGATCAGCTGGACGCTGCCGACGAATGCCGGCGAGGCCACGACGATAATTGTCGCGCTGTTCGTTGGCCTTGCGCTGCCGGTAACGGCTGTCCAGATCCTGTGGATCAATCTGGTCACCGCGATCACGCTTGGGCTCGCGCTCGCTTTCGAGCCTTCCGAGGAGGGGACGATGCGGCGTCCGCCGCGGCGGCGGGACGAGTCGCTGCTGACGGCCGACCTGCTCTGGCATGTCTTCCTCGTGTCCGTTCTCTTTGCCGCAGCTGTCTTCGGGGTATTCTTCTATGCGCTGGACAAGGGCTACTCGATCGAACTCGCCCGAACGATGGCTATGAACACGCTGGTGGTGATGGAAATTTTCCACCTGTTCTTCATCCGCAACATCTACGGTACTTCCCTCACCTGGAGCGCGGTCCGCGGAACGAAGGTTGTGTGGATCTGCGTGATCTCGGTGACACTTGCCCAGTTCGCAGTCACCTATGTGCCGTTCATGCAGCCGCTCTTCGGGACCGAAAGCGTCCCCCTGTTCGAGGGGCTTTTGATCTTTGCGCTGGGTTGGGTGTTCTTTGCATTGGTCGAGATCGAGAAACAGATGCGTCTGGCCCTGCGCAAGAGGGCCTGACGAGCTTCTCCTACCGCTGCTCACGCCTGCCGTTGTAAGCGTGGGTGCCACCTTCGCTCAGAAAGTGTCGGCCAAGATGGCCGACACCATCTTGTATGTCTGCCTCGATGGCGGCCGACAGAGCATTGGCATCTCCAGCCCGGATCGCGTCCAATGCCTCCGCATGACGATCGATGCGATAACTCTCCTCCAATTTCTGGGTTGCCAGGCGCATAAAGGGCCCAAGGCGCAGCCAGACGGAATCGAGCAGGCTGAGGAGAACGCCACTGGCCGCAGGCTCATATATTGTCCGGTGGAACAGGACGTTGAGCTCGGTCGATCGCAACAGGTCTTTGGCCGCATAGGCACGGTCTATATCGGCATCGATTGACTGGAGCCTTTCTAGCCGCGTCTCGTCGATATGCGGGAGCGCCCGGATCGCGGCGAGCGTTTCCAGGGCGATGCGCGCGGCGATGATTTCCTCGAATTTCGAAAGTGTCATTTCGGGCACGCGGACGCGACGATTGTCCAGATATTCGAGGGCGCCATCGGCGACGAGGCGATGCAGCGCCTCCCGCACCGGCATCGCGCTGACGGCGAGTTCCTCGGCGACCCCATTGATCGTGATGGGCAGCCCCGGCAGCACGGCGCCGCACATCACGCGGGCCCGCAATGTCCGGTAGACCCGTTGCTTGACCGATTCCTCCACCTTGCGCTCTTCGCTCGCCATGGCTCGACCGAACTCTTCCTCTCGGAGATGGGGCGTTGCAATCCAGTTCCGTGCGGATTTTATCCGGATCGGTGTTCACCCTCTTGAAATTTGATCAAACTACCATTTGGTATAGATCGCAGGAGCGCAAGGCCCTCCGGGCCACTCTTTCGTCATGCTGCAGGAACCTGATATGACCGCCAAGACCATCGGCATCCTCGTTACGGGCCATTCGCCGGCAGAACTCGCCGGCGAATACGGGAACTATGCCGACATGTTCGCAACGCTGCTCGGCACGTTCGACTTCGCCTTCAAACGTTATTTCGTGGTCGATGGCGAGTTTCCCGAAAGTCCCTCCGAGGTCGATGGCTGGCTGCTAACGGGGTCCAAGTTCGGTGTTTACGAAGACCATGACTGGATCCGCCGGCTTGAGGCTTTCATTCGCGAGGTTCATGCCGCGAAGGTTCCGACGGTTGGCATCTGTTTTGGACATCAGGTGATGGCGAAGGCGCTCGGCGGTCATGTCGAGAAATTCAAGGGCGGCTGGTCCGCAGGGCCTGTCACATACACTCGTTCCGACACCGGTGAGGAGCATGTGCTGCTCGCCTGGCATCAGGACCAGGTCATTCGGGTGCCTGATGGAGCCGAGGTGGTGGGCAAGACCGATGCCTGCGAGAATGCGGTTATTCGTTACGGCGACTGGGGTCTGTCCTACCAGCCGCATCCGGAGTTTTCGCCACGCTTCTTCGAAGGGCTCGCCGAGGCCCGCAAGGCGGCCATTCCCGAAGCCCTGTTCGAACAGGTGAAGAAGGTCGAGGTGCCGATTGCGACCGACAAGATTGCGCAGGAGATCGGTGAATTTCTCGGGCGCAACCGCTGAGCGGATTCAGGTTGGCTCAACGCCGTCCCAGCTCTCCTTGATGAAGGCTTCGAAAAAGTCCGAGAAGGTCGCTACCCTGAGCGGGAGTTGCTCATAGGGTGGGTAGTAGAGGGTCAGCCAGATTGCCGGCGTTGTCCATCCCGGCAGGACCTCGACGAGTGTTCCTGCGCGCAGTTCGTCTACGACGATGAAGCGCGGCAACAGCGCAATTCCTTCTCCCGCAATGGCCAGTCTGCAGAGAAAGTCGCCGTTATTGATCGAGAAGCGGCCTTTCGCCTCGACAGTGCGTGTCTGTCCGGGCTTGCTCAGCTCCCAGGTCTCTGTTTTCGATTGGTCGTGATAGCTCAGGCATTCGAGGTTTGTCAGGTCCTCCGGCAGCTTGGGAGTGCCGTAACGCTCCAGGAATGACGGTGATGCGACCAGCAGGCGGGGGACGGGGCGTATCTTGCGCCAGATCGTCGATTTGTCTGTCGGCGGGCCCGAAATGCGGATCGCGAGGTCGTAGTTTTCCTGGACGATGTCGACGAAGCGATCGGAGAGTTCGATTGCGACGCTGGTGCGCGGGTGGATGATGGAGAACTGCGACAGCACTGATGGAAGCACCTTCATGCCGAGCGACATCGGAGCCGAGACCCGCAGCGAACCGGCGGTCACCTTCTGCAGATCCCGTGTTTCTTCCGTTGCCCGGGCCAGGCCTTCGACGAGCGGTGCGACACGCGCTGCGTAAGCGGCTCCCGCTGACGTTAGCGATACCTTGCGCGTCGTGCGCAACAGAAGCTGGACCCCGAGTTCATCTTCGAGGCCTGAAACCGTGCGGGTGACCGAGGCGGGTGTCATGCCGAGGAGGCGCGCGGCGGCGCTGAAACTGCTCTGGTCGGCAACGGTCAGAAAAGTACGGATCGCTTCGAGCTCGCCCATCTGATTATTGCTCCCAGTGAAATAATATCCACAATATTACAACTGTTCACTTGGGGAAAGCTATGGCCCATATTCCGTTCAACAGAACAAGACCGGCGCGAGTGCCGGGAAAGGATCAGAGCCATGCTTACCCAGATCAAAGGCCTGCATCACGTTACCTCGATGGCTGCGGATGCCCAGGAAAACAACGATTTCTTCACGAAGACCCTCGGCCTTCGCCGGGTCAAGAAGACTGTCAACTTCGACGCTCCCGATGTCTACCACCTCTACTACGGCGACGAAGTCGGCAATGCCGGATCGGTCATGACCTACTTCCCGTTTGCCAATATGGGCAAGGGTGGTCGCGGTGCCGGCGAAGTCTCCGAGACCGTGTTCTCCGTGCCGAAGGGTACACTCGGTTTCTGGCAGGAGCGCCTGTCTAAGCAAGGCGTCAAGGAGCTCGGCTCCTATTCGCTCTTCGGTGAAGACCGCCTGCGTTTTGCCGGCCCTGATGGTGACGGCTTCGCACTTGCTGAAGTCGATGGCGACAGCCGCGTGCCCTTTGCTGGTGGTCCGGTCGGTGTCTCCGAAGGCATTCATGGCTTCCGGGGCGTGACCATGCGGCTGCGCGACGAAGGTGCCACGGGTGAACTCCTGAAGTTCATGGGTTATCAGCCGGTCGACAAACAGGGCGACTTCGTGCGTTACGCAGTCCCCGGCGGCAATGGTGCCGACTATATCGATCTCGAAGTTCTGCCGGGTGCCTCGCACGCTCAGCAGGGTGCCGGTTCGGTCCACCACGTCGCCTTTGCCGTGGAAGACCGCGCCGCCCAGCTCGAGGTGCGCAAGGCGCTGCTCGATACGGGTTACCAGGTCACGCCGGTCATCGACCGTGACTACTTCTGGGCGATCTATTTCCGCACGCCGGGTGGCGTGTTGTTCGAGATCGCCACGAACGAACCGGGCTTCAACCGGGACGAAGATACGGCTCATCTCGGTGAGGCACTGAAGCTGCCGACCCGCTACCAGCAGTATCGCTCGCAGATCGAAGCCCATCTGACCCCGATCAAGGACTAATCGCAGAGAGGGGGCGATGCCTGACGGCGTCGTCCCTCGTGCGGAGGAAAGCATCATGGCAATCGATAGCTACATCCACCTCTACCAGGCACCGCAGGGTGCCGCACCGCTGGTCTTCACCTTTCATGGCACCGGCGGCGACGAGCATCAGTTTCCCGGGCTCGTGAACCGGATCCTGCCCGAGGCCGGGATCGTCTCGCCGCGCGGGGACGTCTCGGAATACGGGGCTGCGCGCTTCTTTAAGCGCACCGGCGAAGGCGTCTATGACATGGCCGATCTCGCCCAGAGGACGGTCCAGATGGCGGGTTTCATCCGCGCGCACAGGGAGAAGAACCCGGGTCGACCTATCTACGGGCTCGGTTATTCGAATGGCGCCAATATCTTGGCTTCGGTCCTGGTCGAGGCGCCTGATCTCTTCGACCGCGTGATCCTCATGCATCCGCTGATCCCATTCGATCCGCCGGCACAGCCGGGGCTTTCGGATGTCGCGGTGCTCGTGACTGCCGGCCAGCGGGATCCAATCTGCCCGCTGCCGCTGACCGAGCGGCTGACGGCCTATTTCGAGGCGCAAGGCGCTCAGGTCGAGACCTTCCTGCATCAAGGCGGCCACGAGGTTTCGCAAGGCGAGGTCGATGCGATCGGCGCCTTCCTGCAGAAGCCCTGATATCACGCACACGAAACACAAAAGGCCCGCAGATAGAGCTGCGGGCCTTTTTCGTCTCGGCTATCAGCCGATCTGGATGAGTGCCTTGATCAGGCCGGATTTCTCGCGCGCCCAGCGCGGCAGATCCGTGGCGAGATCTGCCAGGGTCGTGCGATGGGTGATCAGCTGGTCGATCGGTACGAGGCCATCGGCGATCGATTTGCGGACATGATCGAAGTCGACGCGGGTCGCGTTGCGGCTGCCGATCAGCATCATCTCGCGCTTGTGGAATTCGGGGTCGGAGAAGGTGATGTCCTCCTTTACCACACTGACGAGCACCAGGCTTCCGCCATGGGCGACGAAGCGAAAGGCGCGTTCCATCGAGGGGCGATAGCCGGTGGCGTCGAAGACCACGTCGAAGCCGTCTCCCCCGGTCAAGTTCGCGACCGCAGACTCAAGGCTGTCATCGGCGATCAGCCCTGATGTGAAGCCCAGGCGATCGGCTGCCATCGACAGGCGCTCGCTGCTGGTGTCGAGCAGGCTTACATCATGTCCGGCAATGCGCGCGAAGATCGCCGTGCCAAGCCCGATCGGGCCTGCGCCGATGACCAGTGCTCTCGATCCCGAGGGCACCATGGAGCGACGGACGGCGTGCGCGCCGATGGCCAGAAATTCGACGGTGGCTGCGGCTTCCGGGGACAGGTCGTCAGCGGGATAAAGGTTGATGGCAGGGACCGTGATCTCCTCGCACATTGCCCCATCGGTATGGACACCGAGCACGCGAATATTCGTGCAGCAGTTTGGCTTGTCTTTGCGGCAGGCGATGCAGGTGCCGCAGGCGATATAGGGATTGACGATCACCTTCGTGCCGGCACCCAAGTCGACGCCATCACCCGCCTCGACGACGGTCGCCGAGATCTCATGGCCCATGACGCGCGGGTATTCCAAGAAGGGGTGCTTGCCTTCGAAGATATGATAGTCGGTCCCGCAGATGCCGACATGGCTGATCGCGATGCGGGCTTCGCCTGATTTTGGACACGGCGGCGGATCGCGATCGACGATCTCGAGACGGCCCGGTTCGACACACAATGCGGCCTTCATGCTTATTCCTTTCGGCTGCCCGGCAAGGTTTGACGAAAAAAAAGGGGATGCCATTCGCGGCACCCCCACCTTGGGAAATCTCAGCGGCTGCCGCGGCGGCGAAGCTGGTCGAAATAGACGATCAGGATGATCAGGGCACCTGTGATGATGCGCTGCCAGAACGAGTTGACGTTCATCAGGTTGGCGCCGTTGTTGATCGTCGCCAGGATGAAGGCGCCGAGCAGCGGGCCCTGGACCGAACCGACGGCGCCGAACAGGCTTGTGCCGCCGATGACCGAGGAGGCGATTGCCTGCAGTTCCCAGCCTTCGGCCTGGGTGGCATTACCTATCCCGATACGCGAGGCAAGCAGGATGCCGACAAAGGCCGCACAGGTCGAGGACAGGATATAGGCCATGTAGATCGTGCGGTTGACGTTGACGCCGGAGAGACGCGCCGCCTCGCTGTTGGATCCGACCGCGAAGAGATAGCGACCCCAGCGGCTCAAATGCAGGAAGACATAGGCGGGAGCGGCGACCACGATAACCATCCAGAAGAGGCTGGGCACACCGAGGAAGTCTGCACGGGCGAAGTTGGTGAAGGCTTCGTTGGAGATCGAGATCGTCGAACCATTGGTGATCAAAAGGCCGATGCCGCGCAGCGAAGTCAGCGTTGCGAGCGTGATGATGAAGGCCGGAAGCCCCATGCGCACGATGCCAAAGGCGTGGAACATGCCGATGGCGACACCCATCAGGAGGGTGAGGACAATCGCCAGCCAGACGGGCAGGCCTGCTGCCAGCAGCCAAGCGAGGATGACGCTGGCGAAACCGACGACAGCGCCAACCGAGAGATCGATGCCGGCAGTGATGATGACGAAGGTCTGACCGACGGCGAGGATCGCCGTCATCGCACCCTGACGCAGCAGGTTGCTGATGTTGTTGGGCGTCCAGAAGCTGTTGGTGGCAAAGCCAAGGAGCAGCCAGAGGAAGAGCAGGAGGCCGAGCAGCGTGAGGCTGAAGAGGATGCTCATGCCCCTCTTCGGTGCGACCTTGGTCTCGGTGGTGTCGGTGCTCATCTTTGTCCTCCCAGTCGTCTTTTCATGTCGTTGTTTGCGGGGATCACGTCTCAGACGCCGATCGCCTCGGTCAGCACGTCTTCATGCGATGCGGTTCGATAATCATGACTCGCCACCAGTTTTCCCTGACGGAAGACATGCAGGCGGTCCGATAGCTCATAGACCTCCGGCAGGTATGACGAGATCAGGATGATGCCGGCGCCCTGCTTCAGGAGTTCCGCGAAGAGCCTGTAGATCTCGGCCTTGGTGCCGACGTCGACGCCGACGGTCGGCTCGTCGAAGATGAAGAGCCTTGCGCCATGGCTCAGCCACTTGCCGATGACGATCTTCTGCTGGTTGCCGCCGGACATGGCCGAGGCGAGCACCGCCCTTGTAGGCGTCTTGATCTTCAGATCGTTGATCTGCTTGTCGGCGTTTCCGGCTTCCAGCTTCGGGCTGATGGTGAGGCCACGGCTGAGGCGTGCGAAGACCGGCAGGTTGATGTTGAGGCCGATCGGCAGGTTGAGGCAGAGGCCCTGGTCGCGTCGGCTTTCGGGGGCGAGTGCGATGCCGAGGTCCATGGCCTTGCGCTCTGTGTCGATGACGACCTTCTTGCCGTCCCAGAAGACTTCGCCTGCCGTCAATTTGTGGCGGCCATAGAGGCCGAGCGCAAATTCGCTGCGACCGGCACCGATCAGGCCGTAAAGGCCGACGATTTCGCCTGAGCGCACCGAAAGCGAGACATCCGAGAAACCTGGGCCGGAAAGGCCCTTAGCCTCAAGGATGGTGGCACCGATCGGCAGCTTTTCCTTGTGGTAGATCTGCTCGATCGAACGGTTGATCATCAGCGAGATGAGTTCGGCGTCATTGGTCTCGCCGATCAGGCGGGTGCCGACATGGGTGCCGTCGCGCAGGACCGAGACGCGGTCCGCCAGTTCGAAGACCTCTTCCATGCGGTGGCTGATATAGACGATGGTTACGCCTTCGGACTGCAGGCGGCGGATGAGGCGGAAGAGCTGGGCGGATTCCTGGCGCGTCAGATAGGCCGTCGGTTCGTCGAAGATTATAAAACGGATACCGCGCATCGCGGCTTTGGCGGTGGCGATCAGCTGCTGCTGGCCGATCGTGAGGTTGGCGAGAATTTCGCCGGCGGGCAAATTGAAGCCGAGGTCGTCGAGGACGTTCTGCGCAGCCGTGGTCATGGCGCGCTGGCGCATGATGCCGCCCGACGACATCTCGTCGCCGAGAAACATATTGGCCGCGACCGAAAGATGCGGGCAGAGGACGACTTCCTGATGCACGGCATTGATGCCGCGCTGGATCGCCTCGTTCGGCGTGGCGAGTGCAACCGGCTTGCCGCACCAGCGGATCTCGCCCGATGTGCGCGGAATGACGCCGGTCAGAAGCTTGATGAGCGTGGATTTGCCGGCGCCGTTTTCGCCGACGATGGCGTGGATTTCACCTGCGAGGAACGCGACTGTCGCGGGCTTCAGGGCCTCGACGGCGCCATACTTCTTCTGCAGGCCGATGAGCTCGAGGATCGGCGTTCCCGGCGGGATGCGATCGGTCTCCAGCAGTTCCGGTGCGTCGTCGTGCCGGTGGCTCACATCGTGCAGCGAAGTCATGTCATTCCTCCCAAATCGCAGGGAAATCGGCGTCCGCCTCCCGCGTCCGCCGTTTCCGGTCCGGCACGCGCGACGGATGCCGCGCGTGCCGAAGTCTCGATCAGTTGACCTTCGGGTTCAGAAGAGCATCGATCTTCGGGTCGGCCATGTTGGCCTGGGTCACTAGGTTTGCACCGGTATCGACGAAGGTCTCGACCTTCTCGCCCTTGGAGACGGCGAGTGCGGTCTTCACGCCGTCGTAGCCCATGCGGTACGGATCCTGGACGACGAGGCCGGCAAGTACGCCTTCCTTGAGGAAGCCGACGGTCTTCTCATCCGAGTCGAAGCCGATCACCTTGATCTTGTCGCCGAGCTTGTTTTCGGCGATCGCCTGGCCAACGCCCTGCGCCATGATCAGGTTCGAAGCGAAGACGCCAACGATGTTCGGGTTGGCGGTGATCAGGTCGGTCATCATGTTGAGGCCGGTCGTGGCCTGGCCATCGGCGAAGCGGTCGACGGTCACGGTGATGCCCGGATACTTCGTCTTCATCTGGTCGAGGAAGCCTTCGCGGCGCTGGTCGAGCGAACCGACGCCGGGCAGGCTGGTGATGATGGCGACTTCGCCTTCTTCCTTGCCGGTCGCTGCCTTGATGGCGGCTGCGAGGCCGTCAGCTGCGATACGGCCACCCTGGACGTTGTCGGTGGTCAGGAACGAGGTGAAGGCCTTGGAGTCGGCACCGGAGTCGATGCCGATGATCGGAACCGCCTTGGCGGCTTCGTCGATCGGCTTGCCGAGTGCCTTGAACTCGGTCGGCGAGATGACGACGGCGGCGGGGGCACCGGCAACAGCGTTCTCGAGAATGCTGATCTGGCCGTTGATGTCGGATTCGGACTGAGCGCCGAGTTCCGGCACGCTCACGCCGAGGTCCTTGCCGGCCTGGCGGGCGCCGGCGAGCACGATCTGCCAGTAGAAGGACGTGGTGTCCTTGACGATGATCGGAATGGTTACGTCCTGGGCGAAGGACGCGGCCGGCATCATCGATGTCATCATTGCAGCGCCGGCGATCCCCATCAGGGCGCGGCGAGTCATGCTCTTCAGAATGGTCATTGTGGTTCTCCTCTCAACGCGTCCTGTTCCTCCGGTGAGATCGACCTGCAGAACGCAACCGGGTCGATCTTTATCGATAAAAAACACTTTATCGAGGCACGCTACTCCAGCATTCTGGAGAATGCAAGCAGGCGAAAGACAGCTCCTCCGAACTCGCTTTTGCCTTGAAATCCAGGGCTTCGCGGGTCTCCTCAGACCCGGTGAACTTCTTCCGGATAGACGACGCCCTTCTTCAGGATCACGTTGCCGTAAATCCGCAATTCCGTGGTCGCGACGATGTAGGCCGCTGTCTGCGCCCGCTCATAAAAGGCAAAACGCTCGAGGCTTTCGAGCTGGAAATCAGCCGCAAGCCTGGTGATCATCGCCTGGAACTCCGCACAGATCTCCGGGACCGCATGCGGATCGCCGACGACCTGCATGCGCCAGGCCGCATCCTCGACGAACTGGTCGAGCGGCATGTGGGCGAGGATCGCCTCGAGGATCTCGACGGCACCAACGCCGTCTGCCCGGATGACCGGGGGACCCATGGTTGATGCCGGGAAATTGCCGTCGGCAATGACGATCTCGTCGCCGTGTCCCATCGTAGCGATGGCGTGCAGCAGGTCAGGTCCCAGCAGAGGATGGATGCCTTTCAGCATGACGTGCTCCTATTCCCGGATAGCTGCATCGCCGAGCGGCGGTGCAACGAGTGTGTGCGCCTCGAAGGGTGCGAAGGCGGAAGCCGGCAATTCCTCTGATGTCAGAGCCATGTTGCGATGAAGGCTTTCCGGCTTTGCCGTGCCGATGATGACAGAGGCGACCGCCGGATGGTGCAGCGGGAACTGCATGGCGAACTGGGCGAGCGGCTTGCCGGCCTGCTTCGCCAGATCTTCCATGGCGCGCACCTTGCCGAGGACTTCGTCGGTTGCGGGTGTGTAGTCGAAATGCGCGCCCGGAACGGCGCCCGTCGCCAGGATGCCTGAATTGAAGACGCCGCCGGCGGTGATCGATGTGCCGCGCTTTTCGCAGAGCGGCAGCAATTCCTCGACGGCGGAACGATCCAGCAGGGAATAGCGGCCGGCCATCAGGATGACGTCGATATCGATGTCAGCCATCATCTCCAGGCAGGCGGGGACCTCGTTGACGCCGAGACCGAAGGCCTTGATGGCGCCCGAGGATTTCAGCTGGTCGAGCGCCTTGTAACCGCCGTCGCGCAGCTGTTTCACATAGCGATCGTTGACTTCGCGGCCATGGGTGTAGACGCCGATATCATGGACATAGAGGATGTCGATGCGGTTCAGGCCGAGGCGGGCATAGCTGAAATCGACCGAACGCATGATGCCGTCATAGCTGTAGTCGTAGACCAGCTTGAAGGGCAGCGGATCGACGAAGCCGACATTCGGGATCTGGTCCTTCGGCACGGGTGCGAGTAGGCGACCGACCTTGGTGGAGAGCACATAGCTGTCTTCCGGCTTGTCGCGCAGGAAGTCGCCGACATAGCGCTCGGCCTGGCCGAAGCCGTAATGGGGGGCCGTATCGAAATAGCGGATGCCGTGATCCCAGGCGGCCTGGAGCGTTGCAATGCCGACATCACGCGGACAGCGGCGATAGAGGCCGCCGAGCGGAGCCGTGCCGAAGGAGTATTCGGTCACTTCGAGGGCGGTCTTGCCGATGCGTCTCGTCTTCATGCTGATATCCGGATCCCTGTTGTCGAGGTCAGAGCGTGGCGCCGAGGTGCCACGGCACGAATTCGTTGTCGCCGTAGCCGAAGAGCTCGCTCTTGGTCTTCTGGCCCGAGGCGGTCTCGATGATCAGGTCGAAGATGTCGCGACCCAGACCTGAGACGCTGGCATCACCCGTGGCAATCACGCCGCAGTCGATATCCATGTCCTCTTCCATCGACCTGTAGAGCGCGGTGTTGCTCGTCAGCTTGATGGAGGGCACGGGGCGAGAGCCGAAGCAGGAGCCACGGCCGGTGGTGAAGGCAATCACATTTGCGCCGCCTGCCACCTGGCCGGTCGCCGAAACCGGGTCGTAGCCGGGCGTGTCCATGAAGACGAGGCCGTGTTCGGTGACGCGTTCTGCGTAATTGTAGACGGCGGTCAGCGGCGAGCGTCCGCCCTTGGCGACCGCACCGAGGGATTTCTCGAGAATGGTTGTGAGGCCACCCTTCTTGTTGCCGGGCGAGGGGTTGTTGTCGAGCGAGGCGCCGTGCTGGGCGACATAGGCCTCCCACCAGGAGATCAGGCCGTCGAGCTTGACGGCGACATCTTCGTTGACGGCGCGGCTGCGCAGGAGGTGTTCGGCACCGTAAATCTCCGAGGTTTCGGAGAGGATCGCCGTGCCACCGGCGCCAGCCAGGATATCGACGGCAACACCGAGCGCCGGGTTGGCTGTAATGCCGGACAGGCCATCCGAACCGCCACATTGCAGGCCGACGATGATCTCGCTGACGGAGATCGGTTCGCGGCGCATCGTGCCGACTTCCGCTGCGATCTCCTTCAGGATCGAAAGGGCGTTTTCCACGGCGCGGCGCGAGCCGCCGGCGTCCTGGATGTTGAAGTGACGCTTCGAGGCGCCGGCGCCGCTCTGGCCGTAAAGCGTCAGCTGGTTGACTTCGCAGCCGAGGCCGACCATCAGCACGCCGCCGAAATTCACGTGTCTTGTGTAGCCGGCTATCGTTCTGTGTAGCGTGCGCATGCCGTCGCCGGTCGAACTCATGCCGCAGCCTTGGTCGTGGACGATCGGCACGAAGCCGTCGATGCCCTCGTAATGCGGCAGGATGGTGCGGTTCGCGGCATCCGCGATCGCCCGACAGACCGTGGTGGAACAGTTCACGCTGGCGATGATGCCGATGTAGTTCCGGGTCGCAGCGCGCCCATCGGCGCGGCGATAGCCCATGAAGGTGCGGCCCTTGTCGGCTGCCGTCGCCGTTTCGGGCTGGGCGAGGCCGCTCACCGAGAGGCGATCTTCATCAAAGGCGAGATTGTGGGAATGGACGTGGTCGCCTGCGGCAATGTCCGTCGTGGCTCGGCCGATCGCCTGGGCATATTTGACCACAGGCTCGCCCTGGCGGATAGCTCGAACCGCCACCTTGTGGCCGGGGTCGATCTTCACCGCCGCGACAGCGCCGCCCGCCAGTAGATGCCCGGCTTCGATCGCAACAGTGGTCACGGCAACATTGTCGTCCTGCGACAGCAGGATACAGGCTGGTTTCGACACCCGATGTTTCTCCCATGCGTCCGGCGATACCGGATCCTGTGTTTTGTCTTTTATCGGCAATAGACAGTTTCTCGTCAATGGGTATGATATCGATAAAGAACAATTTGCTCCATCCCGGAGCGGGAGGAGCTGAAACCCTTGTCGAAGGAGAGGAAGGCCGCCGCAATCGGTGGTTTTCATTGCGCGGGTTCGCGTCTTGCGCCAAGAGGCAAAAGACCGAAGCGCCAGATAACAGCAACCAGGCAGATCCATGGCCAAGCAGAACACCGTCTTTAAAGATGCTTACAACCGCACGCTGAAGCTGATCGAGGAAACGGACACGCTTCCCTCGGAGCCGGAGCTCGGCGGGTTGCTCAGTGTCAGCCGCACGACCGTCAGGGCCGTCCTGACGCGCCTCGGAGAAGTCGGGCTGGTTGCCTGGGACAAGCGGTCGAAGACGGTGTTGCGGCGGCCGGTCCGAAACGACTATTTCCCCGACGAGGAGACCAACTCTCTTTCAGATATCATCGAGCGCAGCTTTATGCGGCGGATCCTGGCCGGTGGCGCGCAGCCGGGCATGCAGATCAACGAGCTGGAGCTTGCTCGCGAGATTGGCATCGGCACCACGAGCGTGCGCGAATTCCTCATCCGTTTCAGCCGTTTCGGGCTGATCGAGAAGCGGCCGAACAGCCATTGGGTGTTGAAGGGCTTTACCCGCGAATTCGCGCTTGAGCTGACCGAGGTGCGCGAAATGTTCGAGCTGCGCTCGGCGGCAAGCTTTGTCCATCTGGCCGAGGACCATTCGGCCTGGGACGAGCTCCGGCTGGTTGAGGCGCAACACCACGCGCTGCTGGCCGATATCGACAATCGCTACATGGATTTCTCAGAGCTCGATGAACGCTTTCACCTGCTCGTCCAGAAGGCGTCGAGTAATCGCTTCATCATCGACTTCTACGACATCATCACGATCGTCTTTCACTACCACTACCAGTGGAACAAGACGAATGCGCGGGCTCGAAACCAGCGGGCGCTGGAAGAGCATCTCGACTATATCAGCGCGCTGTTTTCCCGCGATGCAGGGAAGATCGAAAAGGCCTGCCGCCAGCATCTGAAATCGGCACGCGAAACGCTACTGCAATCCATCCAGGAGCCTGCCTGAGCCATGACCACGCCCATCCTGCAATTCGGCACGAGCCGATTTCTCCAGGCGCATGCCGATCTTTTCGTCAGCGAGGCCATGGAGGCAGGGAAGGCGCTGGGGCCAATCACCGTTGTGCAGACGAGCGGTGATGCCTCCCGGGCCGGGCGGATTGGCGCCTTGTCGGCCCCCGAGGGGTTTCCGGTCATTATCCGGGGGCTGGAGGATGGAAAGGCCGTGGAGCGGGAGTTGCGTGTGCGGTCGGTCAGTCGGTCGCTGTCCACCCAGGCCAATTGGGAGGAAGTCACCCGGATCTTCGTCGACGAAGCGCGCGTCATTCTCAGCAATACCGGAGACAAGGGCTATGCTCTGGTTGACGGCGACACGGTCGATGGCGTTCCGCGTTCTTTTCCGATGAAGCTCCTGGCATTGCTGCATGCGCGTTTCCGTGGTGGTGGCATGCCGCTGACCATCTTGCCCTGTGAGCTGATCTCGCGAAACGGCGAGGTGCTTCAGCGACTGATCGTTGATCTCGCAAGCCGGCACATTCCCGACGCGATGTTCGTTTCCTGGCTGACAGACCGGGTCATCTGGGGGAACACGCTTGTTGACCGCATCGTCTCCGAGCCGATCGAGCCTGCGGGGGCGATCGCAGAGCCCTACGCGATCTGGGCGATCGAGCGCCAGCCGGGACTGACACTTCCCTGCGAGCACCCGTGCATCAAGCTCGTCGAAGACCTGACGCCCTATGAGCGGCTGAAGCTGCATATTCTCAATCTCGGCCATACCGTGCTTGCCGATCGCTGGCGGGGGGAAGGCCGGCCGCAGACGGAATGCGTCAAGGACATTCTGGCCAATTCCGCGATCCGTGGTGAACTGAAGGAGATTTACCGCGAGGAAGTCGTGCCCGGTTTTCGGATGCATGGTCTCGGTGACGAGGCGGAGGTTTATGTGGCGACCACGCTGGAGCGGTTCCTCAATCCCTATCTCGAGCACCGCCTGGCCGATATTGCCGGCAATCATGCGGAAAAGGTCGTCCGCCGCATCATTGGTTTCCAGGAATGGTGCCCGGGCGTGGCCATGCCCCGACTGTCAGCGATCGCGCGACGTTGATCCGGGGCGCTCAGGCTTGTGGCATGCCCTTCGAGCGCATGCGGCGACGGAAAGCCGTCGGCTTTTCGACAAAACGCTGGCTGAAAGCCTCGTAGAAGCGGGAGACCGACCCGAAGCCGCTTTCGAAGGCGACGTCGGTGATCGAGAGGTCGGTTGAAATCAGCAGGGACTGGGCGGTGTCCAGACGGTGGCGCACGATCGCCTGGTTGATCGTATGACCGACGGCCCGCTTGAAGATCGACATGGCATAGTTCGGGTGCAGACCGACGGCGTTTCCGACGTCGTCGGCCGAAATGTTTTCCAGAGCATGTTCTGCGATGAAGCGCAGCATGCGCTCGATGTGCTCGACGCGCTCGCTGTCATTGGCGCTGAAAGCGGCGATCGCTGAACCTTCCTCACGCAGATCCCGCCAGCCGTCCCGCTCGATCCTCAGAACCCGTGCCGTCAGTTCGTTGCGCACGATTTCGGTCAGGTTTTCGTCGCCGGCCAGAAGTTCCTCGCGCCAGTGCTGAAAGATGTCCCGGTCCCAGGAACGGATTTCGAGCGCTTCGATCATGGCGCCCCGAAACACGGCATCGCGGAAGCGGCTCAAGTTCGCGAGCCCGAGAAAGACCGACATCGGCACGTAAAGGCAGACGAAGCGGGTGCCTTCGCTGCGGTCGATGACCTGATGTGGGATCATGCCCCAGAACAGACAGAGCCGTCCCTCGTCGACCGTCAACTCGCGACCGTCGAACCAGTAGGTCATCTCACCCGTCAGCACGAAATTGAGCTCGATCTGGCTGTGCATATGGGGGCCCGCCATGCGGTGAACCGTCAGGCTCTCGCCCGCACAAAAGCGATGATCGCCGAAGATGACCAGCGGGTGTCGCGGGTCATGATCGGGATGGACAGGAACGGATTCGTCTGCCAGCAGGGGTTTTACATGTTCCAAATCTTAGGATCCCGGAAAAGATCGGCAAAAACTCGGTAGATTATTACGGGTTTGAATCGGATGATCAAGATGAGCTGAGAATTCCGCTCCGGTGGGATCCGGGGCGTCAAGCTCGGCATATGCAATGCATAACGGTCATAGGGAGGAAAACATGACCTTTTTCAAAAGCCTGAGCAGCCTTGCTCTGGGTGCTGCCCTTCTGTCGTCCACCGCATTCGCCGGTGAAATCGTGCTCAACTCCGACCATTCCGATCCGGCGCCGAAAAAGGCGATGGAAGAATTGATCGCTGATTTCCAGAAGGCCAACCCCGATATCACGGTCAAGTGGAACAACTTCGACCACGAAGGCTACAAGTCCGCCATCCGCAACTTCCTGACCGCTGACGCTCCCGATGTCGCCGCATGGTATGCCGGCAATCGCATGGAGCCCTTCGTCAAGGCCGGTCTGTTCGAAGACGTCTCGGATGTCTGGGAAGCCAACGGCCTGAACGACCAGCTGAAGTCCGCTTCCGCCTCGATGACCATCGATGGCAAGAAGTGGGGCGTGCCTTACACCTATTACCAGTGGGGCATCTACTATCGTAAGGACATCTTCGCCGAACAGGGCATCGAGCCGCCGAAGAACTGGGCCGAATTCCTGGCGGCTTGCGAAAAGCTGAAGACTGCCGGCGTCACCCCGATCACAATCGGCACCAAGGCCCTGTGGCCGACCGGCGGCTGGTTCGACTATCTGAACCTGCGCGTCAATGGCTACGAGTTCCACATGGAACTGACCTCCGGCAAGGTTCCCTATACGGATCCGCGCGTGAAGGCCGTGTTCGAGAAGTGGGGCGAGCTGGTCAAGGCCGGTTACTTCAACGAGAACCATGCCGCGATCGACTGGCAGGATGCCATTCCGCAGATGGTCCAGGGCAAGGCTGCCATGTATCTGATGGGCAACTTCGCTGTCGCCACCATGAAGGATGGCGGTCTGAAGGAAGAGCAGATCGGCTTCATGCAGTTCCCGGAAATCACCGCGGGCATCCCGATGGCCGAGGAAGCCCCGACCGACACCTTCCACATCCCGTCGGGCGCGAAGAACAAGGAAGATGCGAAGAAGTTCCTCGCCTATCTCGCTTCGCCGGAAGCCCAGACGAAGATGAACGCAACGCTCGGTCAGCTGCCGGTCAACAACAAGGCCGAGAAGCCGTCGGATCCGTTCCTCAATGCCGGTTTCGAGATGCTGTCGAACGCTTATGCGCTCGCGCAGTTCTACGATCGTGACGCCAATGCCGAAATGGCAAAGGCCGGCATGGAAGGCTTCCAGGAATTCATGGTGAAGCCCGACAACCTGGACAAGATCCTGGAGCGACTGGAAAAGGTCCGCGCCCGCGTCCACAAGTAAGCCATAGAGCTCCCTGCGCCGGGTGCTGTGGGTCTCCCTGGGCCCATGGCATCCGGTTGCCGTTTTCCTTTCCCTCAGAGGTGCCGCCATGAGCAACACCGTTCCTTCGTCGTCCAGCGCATGGAAGCGAAACCAGCAGAAGTTCGCGCCGTTCCTGTTCCTGGCGCCGGGCATGCTGATGTTCCTGATCTACGTGCTCGTGCCGATCTTCCAGTCCATCTGGATCAGTTTCCACGACTGGGATGGGCTGGGGGCGATGACCTGGATCGGGTTCGGCAACTATGTCGAGCTGATCGACGACGACACCTTCTATACCTCGCTCTACAACAACCTGATCTGGTTGGTCCTGTATCTCCTGTCCATTCCGGCAGGTCTGGCGGTTGCGCTATTCCTCAACCAGACAGTCACGGGCATCCGGCTCTACAAGTCGCTGTTCTTCTTTCCCTTCGTGATCAGTCAGGTCGTCGTCGGCCTGATGTTCACCTGGTTCTACGCCCCGGATTTCGGCCTGTTTTCGAAGCTGACGGAAATGCTGTTCGGCGAGCAGATCGCCGTTCTCGCCGACGAACGCTTCGTCACCTACGGGATCATCGTGGCCGGTCTCTGGCCGCAGACGGCCTATTGCATGATCCTCTACCTGACCGGTCTCAACAACATCAATCCGGAGCAGGTCGAGGCCGCCCGCATGGATGGCGCCAAGGGTCTGAAGCTGCTCTGGTATGTGATCCTGCCGCAGTTGGCACCCGCAACCTTCATTGCCATGGTGGTGACGGTCATCGGCTCGCTGCGCTCCTTCGACCTTGTGTCGATCATGACCGCAGGCGGCCCCTATGGATCGAGCCAGGTTCTCTCCTACTTCATGTATGAGCAGGCGCTCTCCGAATATGGCTTCCGCATGGGCTATGGCGCATCGATCGCGGTCGTGCTGTTCCTGATCATGATGGTCTTCATCTCGCTCTTCATCGTCCGCATGCTCGCTCAGGAAAGGAACGCCTGATGTTCCCCACTCCGATCCAGAAGGCCTCGCCCTTTGCGCAGACGGCCTACAAGATTCTGTTGCCGGTAGCGCTCGTCCTCTGGCTTTTGCCGCTGATCGGCGTCGCCATCACGTCGGTTCGCCCGGCCGGTGACCTCGCCGCCGGCAATTATTTCGGCATCCCTTCCGGCTTTGCCGGTTTCGAGAACTATTCGGCCGTCTTCAACAACTCGCCGATCGGCTATTACATCCTGAACTCGTTCAAGGTGACGATCCCGACGGTGATCGGCGCGGTTGCGCTTTCCTGCCTCACCGGCTTTGCGCTGGCGGTCTACAAGTTCAAGGGCAATCTGATCCTGTTCTTCATGTTCGTCGCGGGTAACTTCATTCCGTTCCAGATCCTGATGGTTCCGGTTCGCGACATGACGCTGCGCGCCGGTCTCTACGACACGACCATGGGTCTCGTGCTCTTCCATGTCGCCTTCCAGACCGGATTCTGCACGCTCTTCATGCGCAATTTCATCAAGGGCCTGCCGTTCGCGCTGATCGAATCGGCGCGCGTGGAAGGTGTCTCCGAATGGCGGATCTTCCGCTATATCGTGTTGCCGCTGATGCGTCCGGCGATTGCTGCCTTGTCCGTGCTGATCTTCACCTTCGTCTGGAACGACTACTTCTGGGCAACCGTTCTGGTGCAGGGCCAGCATGCCATGCCGGTGACGGCGGGTCTCTATTCGCTGAACGGCCAGTGGGTTGCCGCCTGGCATCTCGTGTCCGCCGGTTCGATCGTTGCGGCCCTGCCGCCGGTCGCCATGTTCTTCCTCATGCAGCGCCACTTCATTGCCGGCCTCACACTCGGAGCGACCAAGGGATGAGCGAAATCGTCATCATCGATTCGGGCCAGCTGGCGCTGAGCCTGCGCTTGCCAGCGCTTGGCATGCCGGAGATCCTGTCCTTCGGCGCGGAACCTGTCGAAGCCGATTCCCTGTTCGAGATCGAGCGTTCCAGCCGGGTCAACGGCATGGACATTGCCGTACCCTCGAATGTGCTCCTGCCGACGGGCGGCATGGGCTTCTTTGGCTGGCCGGCGATTACAGGTCACCGCGGGGGCCGCGATTTCGTGGCGCAGTTCGGCGGCTGGACCGTCCATCGCGACGGCAATCAGACGGTGCTGAAAGCTGTCGATTCGGTTGCCAGGCTCGGCATTGCCATTACGCTCACCGCGCATGTGTCAGGCCTCATTTCGATGGCGACGGAGTTAAGCAATCTGGGTGACACGGATTATCAGCTTGATCGCTGCATGGCGGCGACCTTCCTGGCGCCCGCCGGCGATGTGCAGGTGATGAGCTTCACCGGCATCTGGGGGCGCGAGTTCCAGACGCGGCGCGAGCTTCTCGGCAACGGCACCTGGATCCAGGAAAGCCGGCGCGGGCGCACCTCGCATGATCGCTTCCCGATGCTGTTCATCGAAAGCGAGACCCAGATCTTCGGCGTGACGCTGGGCTTCAGCGGCAACCATCAGATGGTCATCGACCGCACCGATGACGGTCAGCGGCTGGTGCATCTCGGCGAACTCTTTGAACCCGGTGAAATCGTCCTGAAGCCGGGTGAAAGCTATCGCAGTCCGATCGCCTATGCCGGCGCCGACAGCCAAGACTTCCATGCCTTTGTCCGTGACGAGCTGACCCAATGGCCCGCCGGCAAAATGAGCCCGCGCCCGGTGACGCTGAACACCTGGGAAGGCAATTACTTCGACCACCAGATGGACTCGCTGAAAGCCCAGGCGACAGCCGCCGCCGAGCTTGGCATCGAGCGCTTCGTGCTCGACGATGGCTGGTTCGGCAAGCGCGACAACGACACCACGAGCCTTGGCGACTGGGATATCGATGCACGCAAATATCCCGATGGCTTGAAGCCGCTGGTCGATCACGTCACCGGGCTTGGCATGCAGTTCGGCATCTGGTTCGAGCCTGAGATGGTGAATCCGGTTTCCGAGCTTTACAAGGCGCATCCCGACTGGGCACTGACGATCGAGGGTCGTCCAATCCTGGAATCGCGCACCCAGTTGGTGCTGGATCTGACGCGTCCCGAAGTCTCCGATTATCTCTTCGGCAAGATCGACGCGGTGCTGTCCAACCATGCCGTTTCCTACATCAAGTGGGACATGAACCGCGATCTCACGCATGCAGCCGGTCGCGACGGCAAGGCGAAGACATCAGCCCAGACCCGTGCCGTCTATGCGTTGATGGACCGCATTCGTGCCGCTCATCTCAATGTCGAAATCGAGAGCTGCGCCTCCGGTGGCGGACGTATCGACTACGGTGCCTTGAAGCGCACCCATCGCGTCTGGACGTCCGATTGCACGGATGCGCTGGAGCGGCTGGAAATCCAGCGCGGCGCTTCGGTCTTCGTGCCGCCGGAAATTCTCGGCAGCCATATCTCGGCCTCGCCGAACCATCAGACCGGTCGCCGCCATACGCTGGCCTTCCGGGCGCTCGTGGCCATCGCCTATCATCTCGGTGTGGAGCTCAACCCGCTCGAACTCACCGATGAGGAGCGCGACGAACTCAAGGTCTATATCGAGACCTACAAGCGGCTGCGCGATCTCTTCCATGCGCCGGGCGCCAGTTTCCGCATGGAGCCACTCGACGGTCGCTATGTCTGGGGTGCTGCTTCGGCCGAGAAAATCGTGGTGATCGTCGCTCAGGGGCCGCAGATGGTGGGCGAACAGCCAGCACCTCTGCGCCTGCCCGAGCAGATCACCCAGTTCGGTGGCCAGTGGCGGATCAAGACCGTGCTGCCGGCAGAACCGAAATTCATCCGTATCTCCGAGGGCCAGAAAGCGCTGCTTTCCGGTGCCGTGACCTTCGCGCTTTCCAGTGCCGGACTTTCCGGCCTGCCGCTGCCGATGCTGACGCCCGAAAGCGCTCTTCTCCTCGAACTCGAACCGATCAAGGGAGGCAAGACCCATGGCTGATGTAAGCCTGCGTGGCGTCAAGAAACAGTTCGGCGCGCTCAGCGTCATCAAGGGTGTGGATCTCGACGTCAAGGACGGCGAGTTCTGCGTCTTCGTAGGCCCCTCCGGCTGCGGCAAGTCCACGCTTCTGCGCATGATTGCGGGCCTTGAGGAGATCACCTCCGGTTCGCTTGCGATCGGTGGCCAGGACATGACCAGCATCGGCCCGTCCGAGCGCGGCGTTGCCATGGTCTTCCAGTCCTATGCGCTCTACCCGCATATGACCGTCGAGGAAAACATCGGCTTCGGCCTGAAGATGACCGGCCATTCCAAGGCTCTGATTGCGGAGCGCACTGCCGTTGCCGCCAAGATGCTGCAGCTTGAGCCGCTTCTGCAGCGCAAGCCCGGCCAGCTTTCCGGCGGCCAGCGCCAGCGCGTCGCCATCGGCCGCGCCATTGTCCGCAATCCGGAAGTCTTCCTGTTCGACGAACCGCTGTCGAACCTCGATGCGGCGCTGCGCGTCCAGATGCGCACGGAGCTTTCCAAGCTGCATCAGGACCTGAAGGCGACAATGATCTACGTGACGCACGACCAGGTCGAGGCCATGACCATGGCCGACAAGATCGTCGTGCTGTCGGCAGGCCAGATCGAGCAGGTCGGTTCGCCGCTCGAACTCTACCACCGCCCGAACAATCTTTTCGTTGCCGGCTTCATCGGCTCGCCGAAGATGAATTTCCTGAAGGTTCAGGCTTCGGCTACCGACGGTGTTACCGTGGTGCGGCTGCCCGGGGCCGAGATCTCGATCCCGACGCATGGGGCCAGCGTTCCGGCTGGTGAGATGACCTTCGGCCTGCGTCCCGAGCATATCGATGCGACAGGCAAGGGCGATGTCGTCATCGAGGCGACCGTCAAGCTCGCCGAATATCTGGGGTCTGAGACGCTGTTCTTCGTCACGCTTGCCGATGGCTCGGAGCTTGCGGTGAAGGCTGATGGTCTGGCCAGCGAGAAGCCCGGCCAGACGCTGCGCCTCGGCATCAATGCCAAGGCCTGCCATCTGTTCGACAAGGACGGCAAGGCCGTCATCAATGGGGATCTGACACGATAATGCTGGGCGTCTGCTACTATCCGGAACACTGGGACGAAAGCCGGTGGAAAACCGACGCGCGCCGGATGCGCGAACTCGGCATTTCCTTCGTGCGTATCGGTGAATTTGCCTGGTCTCGTCTGGAGCCCTCGCGCGGCAATTTCACCTTCGAATGGCTCGATCGGGCGATTGACGTGCTGCATGAAGCGGGCCTGAAGGTCGTGCTCGGCACGCCGACCGCAACCCCGCCCAAGTGGCTGGTGGACGAATGCCCCGATATCATCCCCTATGACGAGCAGGGCCGCCCGCGCGGCTTCGGTTCGCGCCGTCACTACACCTTTTCATCGGAGACCTGGTGGAAGGAAAGTGCGCGGATCGTCGAGGTTGTCGCAGAGCGCTATGGCAAGCATCCGGGCATTGTCGGCTGGCAGACAGACAACGAATATGGCTGTCACGATACGACGGTCTCCTGGGGTCCTGAAGATCTGAAGAGCTTCAAGCGCTGGCTGCGGCTGCGTTACCAGTCGACGGACCAGCTGAACGAAGCCTGGGGTTCGGTCTTCTGGTCGATGGAGCTTTCGAGCTTCGACGACATCGCCCTGCCGAACCTGACGGTGACCGAGCCGAACCCGGCGACGCGTCTCGACTTCTGGCGTTTCCATTCGGACCAGGTCGCGGCCTATGACAAGATGCAGTGCGAGATCATCCGCAAGCATTCGCCCGGTCGCTGGGTCACCCATAACTTCATGGGCTTCGTCTCCGATTTCGACCACTTCAAGGTCGGCGACAATCTCGATCTGGCCTCCTGGGACAGCTATCCGATCGGCTTCGTCGAGAAGTTCCCCTTCACAGAAGAAGAGCGCAATCGCTGGGCCGAAACCTCGCATCCCGATATCGCGCCCTATCACCACGATCTCTACCGCGCCGTCGGCAAGGGTCGCTTCTGGGTGATGGAGCAGCAGCCGGGTCCGGTCAACTGGGCGCCGTGGAACCCCGTGCCGAAGCCGGGCATGGTGCGTCTTTGGACCTGGGAGGCGCTGGCTCACGGTGCTGATGTCGTGAGTTACTTCCGCTGGCGCCAGGCACCGTTTGCGCAGGAACAGATGCATGCGGGTCTGAACCTGCCCGGCCTCGACGAATGGTCGCCGGGCGGCAAGGAAGCCATGCGGGTCTCGGACGAACTCGCCGCTCTCGGCGCGCTTCCCGAGACGAGCCAGGCACCTGTCGCGCTGGTCTTCGACTATCAGAGCTACTGGTCGACGATGATCCAGCCGCAGGGCAAGGATTTCCGTTACGAGGAACTCTGCTTCCGCTGGTATGAGGCCCTCCGCCATCTCGGCCTCAATGTCGATTTCGTCCGTCCGGGCGCGTCGCTCGAGGGCTATCCGCTGGTTGTCGTGCCCTGCATGACGGAAGTGACGGAAGCGGCACGCGCCGAGCTTGAAAAGGCTAAGGGTGTCCTAGTGATCGGTGCGCGCACGGGTTCGCGCGACCGCAATTTCCGGATACCGGAAAACCTGCCGCCGGGTCCGCTCGGCGCACTCACGGGCAATCGCGTCATTCAGGTCTCCTCCATGCGGCCGGGTCTCTCGGATGGCGTCTCCGGTGCGGTTTCGGGTCATGCGATCCGTTGGCGCGAATATCTGGAGACCTCGGCCTCGGTGCTCGCGACCTTCGAGAACGGCGATCCGGCTCTGACCGAGAAGGACAATGTGCTCTATCTCGCCTGCTGGGCCGATGCCGGGCTTCTCGCCGAGTTGCTGGAACTGGCCACCAAGAAGGCAGGTGTTGCGACGCTGCGCGTGCCCGACTTCATCCGCATCCGTCGCCGCGGCGACCTGGTCTTCGCCTTCAACTACGGAAGCGAAGACTGGCCGCTGCCTGCAGGTGCCGATCCGGTGCTCGGCGAGCGCGTGCTGAAACCGCAGGCGGTTGCCGCCTGGCGCTGACGCTAGGCTATACCACATGATCAAGGGGAGGCTTCGGTCTCCCCTTTTTTCTGCCTTGTCATTCAGGCTGTTCGTGGCAAGTTGCGCGCCATGAACAAAGTGATCCTGATCGTTCTCGATGGACTGCGCTACGACGTGGCCCGCACCTGTCTCGGTTACATGGAAGGCCTCGTGGCTGCAGGCAGGGCCGATGTGCGCAAGCTCACCTGCGAACTGCCCGCCATGTCGCGCCCGCTTTATGAGACCTTGCTGACCGGGCGAAAGCCCGTGGACCATGGCGTGGTCAGTAATGGCGTGGTGCGCCGTTCGGTGGGGGACAATCTCTTCGCGCGGGTTCGGGCCCAGGGTGGCGTGACCGCTGCTGCCGCTTATCATTGGGTGTCGGAGCTTTATGTGTCCTGCCCGTTCGACCGATACCGTGATCGCATTCTCGTCGATGGTACAGGCGATATCACCCATGGCGTTTTCTATTGGGACGATGCCTATCCCGACAGCCATCTCTTTGCGGATGCCGAATGGCTTATCCGGTCGAAATCACCTGATTTCTTGCTGCTGCACCCGATGAATGTCGATGATGCCGGCCACAAGCATGGTGGTGACAGCATCGGTTATCGCAATGCGGCGCGCATGCAGGGTGATCTGCTTGCGCGGCATGTGCCTGCTTGGGTCGAGGCCGGTTATAGCGTGATCGTCACGGCCGATCACGGCATGGGCGACGACGGCAATCATGCAGGGCCGACACCGGAGGAAACGGAAGTGCCTTTCTACACGGTGGGCTTCCGGATCGAGAAAGCGGCCCTGCTGCAGCAGATCCAGATTGTCGGCCTCGTCTGCCGGCTGATGGACCTTGATCCCGGCGACATGCCGGCCTTTGGCGGGACCGTGGAGCGCCTCTGAGACAATCTGTGCCTGATCCGGTTTGGCTGCCTGCCGTATTGGGTAGCACAGACCAGCAGGAGATCCAGATGTCCGACTTTTCCGGAATGACGTCCCTTAATCCCGGCTACCGCGCGCTTGTGCTCGGGGCGAGCGGAGGCATAGGCGGCGCCTTTGCTGCCGCCATCAAGGCCGATCCTGCCTGTGGTGGCGTGACCGAGTTGTCGCGCAGCCGCGACGGGTTCGATATCACGGATGATGCCTCTGTCGGCGCTGCGGCAGCCCCCTTCTCGGAAGGGGGCCAGAAATTCGATCTCATTCTCTGTGCGACGGGTGCGCTTGTCATCAATGGCAATGGCCCGGAAAAGACGATCAAGGCGATCCAAGGTGACGTGATGGCGGCGCAGTTTGCGCTGAATGCGATCGGTCCGGCGCTGGCGCTGAAACACTTCGCACCGCTTCTCTCCAACGAGGGCAAGAGCGTGTTCGCCACGCTGTCGGCGCGGGTCGGCTCGATTGGCGACAACAAGCTTGGCGGCTGGATCTCCTATCGCTCGGCGAAATCGGCTCTCAACCAGATCACACGCACTTCGGCGATTGAAATTGCCCGTCTCAGACCGAAAAGTGTTGTGGTGGCGCTGCATCCGGGGTCCGTCGATACCGGCTTTTCCGGCGGCTTCTCCAAGACGCATGACAAGATCCAGCCGGCTGATAGTGTCGCCATGATGCTTTCGGTGCTTGATGGCCTTGAGCCGGTGCAGACCGGTGGCTTCTTCGCCTATGACGGTCAGCCGATCGAATGGTGAAGGCATCGCGTATCCATCTCGTTCTCGGCGATCAGCTTACGCATTCGCTGTCTGCGCTTGCCGATGCCGCTCCGGAGACCTCGCTGGTGCTGATGGCGGAAGTCATGAGCGAGGCGACCTATGTGAAGCATCACAAGAAGAAGATCGCTTTTCTCTTCTCCGCCATGCGGCACTTTGCCGAAGAGTTGCGGGAGAAGGGGTTCCAGGTCCGCTATGTGACGCTTGATGACCCCGAGAACACCCAGAGCCTCAAAGGTGAGCTTGCCCGCGCGCTTGCCGAAAGCGGCGCTTCCGCCGTCAGCATCACGGAATGCGGGGAATGGCGTTTGGCCGAGGAGATGCGGAGCTGGGAAACGGATATTGGCGTGCCCGTCGAGATCCGCGAAGACGATCGTTTTCTCTCTTCGATCGAGGACTTCCGCACCTGGCGCAAGGGGCGTAAGCAGCTGCGCATGGAGTATTTCTATCGCGACATGCGCCGACGGCACCGGGTGCTGCTGGATGGCGAAGAGCCGGTCGGTGGCAAGTGGAACTTCGACGCCGAGAACCGCAAGCCGCCAGCCGAGGGGCTGAAAGGCCCAAAGCGGATCAGCCATGCCAAGGATGCAATCACGAAATCCGTGCTGGCGCTGGTCGAAGAGCGCTTCGTCGGCCATATGGGCTCCCTCGACAGTTTCCATTCTGCGGTCACCGCTGATCAGGCGGAGATGGAGCTCCAGCAGTTCATCGACGAGATCCTGCCAGATTTCGGCGACTATCAGGACGCGATGGTGAAGGGCGAACCCTATCTCTATCATTCATTGATCTCGTCCTACATCAACGCCGGATTGCTACTGCCGATCGATGTCATTCGCCGGGCCGAGGCCGCGTGGTTCGAGGGGCGGGCGCCGCTGAATGCCGTCGAAGGCTTCATTCGCCAGATCCTCGGCTGGCGCGAATATGTCCGTGGCATCTACTGGACGGAAATGCCTGATTATGCCGGCTTGAACCATCTCTCGGCCTCCCACCCGCTGCCGCAGATGTACTGGACGGCAAAGACCGATATGGCTTGCATGCGGGGGGCGATCGGGGACACGATCGAACACGCCTATTCGCATCATATCCAGCGACTGATGGTGACCGGCAATTTCGCCATGCTGGCCGGGATCGATCCGGTAGAGGTCTGCGACTGGTATCTCGCGGTCTATTCCGACGCCTATGAATGGGTCGAATTGCCAAACACGCTTGGCATGGCGCTCTATGGCGATGGTGGCGTTATGGCCAGCAAGCCCTATGCGGCGAGCGGCAAATATATCGATCGGATGAGCAATTTCTGCGGTGGATGCCGCTATGATCCGAAGCTGACGACCGGGCCGAAGGCCTGTCCGTTCAACGCGCTCTACTGGGACTTCCTCGATCGCAATACGGAGAAGCTGGCGCGAAACCCCAGGCTTTCCAACATGTATGCGACCTGGCGGCGGATGGATCCTTTCAAGCAGGACGCCATCCGCAAACACGCCGCCCAGGTGCTGGAGAGGCTGGATACGCTCTGACTGACCCCAAATGGTTCAGATCGCCGGGCTCGGCTCTTCCTTGAGGAGGCCGCTGGTCCGCAGCAGCGAGCTGAAGCGGCCACCCAGCGCGCTCAACTGGTCGTAATTGCCCATTTCGATGACGTGGCCATGGTCGAGGAAGACGACGAGGTCGGCTTCGCGAATGGTCGAAAGACGATGGGCGATGATGAAGGTCGTGCGGTTCTTGCGCAGCCTGTCGATGGCTTCCTTCACGCGCGCCTCGGTTTCGACGTCGAGCGCGCTCGTTGCTTCGTCAAGCACGAGGATCGGGGCGTTCTTGAGGATCGCGCGGGCGATCGCGATGCGCTGGCGCTCGCCGCCCGACAGGCGGTTGCCGCGTTCTCCGACATGGGTGTCGTAGCCGATCATGCGGCTTTCGATGAAATCGGTCGCGGCCGCTGCCTCGGCTGCCTGGATGATCTCTTCCTCGGTCGCATCCTCGCGACCCAGGCGGATATTGTCTCTGATCGAGCGGTTCAGCAGGCCAGCGTCCTGGAAGACGGTCGCGATTGCGTGGCGCAGCGACTTGCGGGTCACCTTGGCGATGTCCTGGTCGTCGATCAGGATCTGGCCCGACTGCGGATCATAGACCCGCTGCAGAAGGTTGATCAGGGTGGTCTTGCCGGCGCCCGTCGGACCGACGATCGCGACCGTCTGACCGGCGCGGACATGAAACGACACGTCGCGCACGCCCTGCGTGGTCGAGGCGAAGTCGAACGAAACGTCACGGAATTCGACGTCGCCGCGAACATGCTTCAGCTCGGCGGCCCCGGCGCGTTCCTCGCGTTCCTGGACGGCGTCCTCAAGCTTGTAGAAGTCCTCAAGCTTCGAACGGGCTTCGAAGATCTGGTTGACGAAGGTGATCATCTGGTCGAGGCGGGCGATGAGCAAGCCGGCAAAGCCCGTAAAGGCGATGATTTCACCGACCTTCAACTCACCGCGTTGTACCAGCAGCGTGCCGATAACCAGGATGACGAGCATGGAGAGCGTTGAGGCGATGCGGTTGAGCGCCCCTGCGAGGGCCCACCAGTCGAGGACTGGATACTGGGCCGAGAGGAGCTTTGTCGTATACTCTTTCAAGGCTCGCGTTTCGGCTTCAATACGATTATAGCTGTGCAACACGGACACGTTGCTGATCGAGTCGCTCACATGCGAGAACACCGTGTGGTAGTGACCTTCAACGGAGGCTTGACCTTCCTTCGTTCGGTTCATCACCGTCTTTCCGACGATGACATACAGAACTGCTAGAACGATCAATACCGAGGTCAGGCGCACATCCATCGAGAAGGCCGTGGGGATGAGCAGCGCGAGTGCCACGGCGGTGGCAAGATGTGTGCGCATGAATTCCAGCCAGAGGCCGAAGAGTGTCTCGCCTGCGCGCAGCAATGTGTGGAGCGCGTTTGAGGTGCCGCGCTGATGATGCCAGCTGAGCGGCATCGAGATGATCTTGGCGAACGAGTCGGTCAGAAGGTCTGCTCGTCGGCCATGGGCAAGGCGGTCTGCCTGTCGCGCAACCAGGACATAGGCAACCGTATTGAAGACGCCGAAGCAGCCCCAGGCGATCAGGATCGTCGAGGCATCTCGCTTTTCTGAGATCGCATCAATGATGCGGCCGAAAAGAATCGGCTCCAGGATCGTAATGACAGCAAGGACGATGTTTGCGACAACCACGAGCGAAACCCGCAACCTGTAGTGTGCAAGATATTTCAGAGCCTTGAAATAGACCTGGAGCAGGGACAAGTGGTGTTACCTTTGTTTCGTTCGTGGCGTGCGCCAAGACAGTATCAGGCCGGAGTCTGCCGTCAGTGCGAAGGATGCCTAATGCTACAGTGGATCCTCTGCAAGATCTCACCTTCTTCGGTCCGATCGCGGAGCATGGCCACAGGCCAAAGTCGACCCCCGCGCTTTAAGCTTCCCATAACGCAATTTGACGATAAATGTTCATATTGCTCAGGGTGGTTGAAAAAACCGCTGCTCGTGGCTTTTTAATGGTATTTTAGCTGCGCATTTTGGAGAGAGTTTTGTGAACATCAATCAATTGCTGCATTTTTTGGTCGTAGTGGATGAGTGCCGATCCGCAGCCGAGATCGTCACGACGCTCGAAAAGCTGATTCGGTCCTATGGTTTCGACTATTACGGCGTCGTGCGTCAGCCCAAACCGGACGAAAATCCGATGGAACTCGTTCTGGCGGGGCACTGGCCGGAAGGATGGCCGCAGCTCTATATCGCCAAGAAATATGTCCTCATCGATCCGACCATTCGTTATCTCGGCCACGCTCAATCCGGCTTTCGCTGGCGCGAGGCGCTGTACGCCTTCCGAGCGGACCCGCATCGCAAGCGGATGGAGCGCATGCTGGCGGACAGCATGCGGTTCGGCCTGCAGGACGGATACATTTTCCCCGTCCACGGGCGAACCGGGCTGCTCGGCAACATGACGGTGGGCGGACGTCCCATCGATCTGTCCCCCACGGAAGTGGCGCTTTTCGATGCCGTGGCGAAGAAGGCCTATTGGCGTCTCGTGGAATTCCGCTTTGCCGATGAGGCGGAGGCGATCAAGCCGATCGATACGCGGATGACGCGGCGTGAAATGGAAGTTCTGAACTATCTGGCGGATGGACTGACCTCGAATGAGATCAGCAAGATCTTGAAGATTTCGAACCACACCGTTGATTGGTACATGAATGGTATTCAGGACAAACTAAATGCGAAAAATCGACAGCACGTGGTGGCTCTGTCGTTCCGTCTCGGGCTTGTAACCTGAGGCACACCTGAATCTTCTCGACACGAAGCAAGGCAAATTGAACTTCCCAAAACAACGCGCTATGACTTTTCTTCGCAGGTGCACAATGCCCTGGCATATCGTTTTGGGGAGATCGAATTGCCAATATCCAAGATCCTTGTCGCCAACCGTTCGGAAATCGCGATCCGCGTCTTTCGCGCCGCCAACGAGCTCGGTCTGAAAACGGTCGCTATCTGGGCCGAGGAAGACAAACTCGCGCTGCACCGCTTCAAGGCGGATGAAAGCTACCAGGTTGGTCGGGGCCCGCACCTGGCGAGAGATCTCGGACCGATCGAGAGCTATCTGTCGATCGAGGAAATCATCCGCGTTGCCAAGCTGTCGGGTGCCGACGCGATCCATCCCGGCTACGGCCTCCTCTCGGAGAGTCCTGAATTCGTGGACGCCTGCAACGATGCAGGTCTGATCTTCATCGGTCCGAAGAGCGACACGATGCGGCAGCTCGGCAACAAGGTCGCTGCCCGCAATCTCGCAATTAGCGTCGGCGTTCCGGTGGTGCCGGCCACCAATCCGCTGCCCGATGACGAAGCGGAGATCCACCGTTTGGCGGCAGAGATCGGTTATCCGGTCATGCTCAAGGCATCCTGGGGTGGTGGCGGTCGTGGCATGCGCGCCATTCGCGACCCCAAGGACCTGCTGCGCGAGGTGACGGAAGGCAAGCGCGAGGCAATGGCCGCGTTCGGCAAAGACGAGGTCTATCTTGAAAAGCTCGTCGAGCGCGCCCGCCACGTCGAGAGCCAGGTTCTCGGCGATACGCATGGCAATGTCGTGCATCTCTTCGAGCGTGACTGCTCCATCCAGCGCCGCAACCAGAAGGTCGTCGAGCGCGCGCCGGCACCTTACCTGAACGAAGCGCAGCGCCAGGAACTGGCCGACTATTCGCTCCGGATCGCCAAGGCGACCAACTATATCGGTGCCGGTACCGTCGAGTACCTGATGGATGCCGACACCGGCAAATTCTACTTCATCGAGGTCAATCCGCGCATCCAGGTCGAGCACACCGTCACCGAAGTCGTGACCGGTATCGACATCGTGAAGGCGCAGATCCACATCCTTGATGGTCATGCCATCGGAACCCCGGAATCGGGCGTGCCAAAGCAGGCCGATATCCGCCTGAACGGTCATGCCCTGCAGTGCCGCATCACCACGGAAGACCCGGAGCAGAACTTCATTCCGGATTACGGCCGCATCACCGCCTATCGTTCGGCTGCCGGCTTCGGCATCCGCCTCGATGGCGGTACCGCCTATTCGGGTGCGATCATCACCCGCTACTACGATCCGCTGCTGGTCAAGGTAACGGCGTCGGGCAGCACGCCGCAGGAAGCGATCAGCCGCATGGACCGCGCGTTGCGCGAGTTCCGTATCCGCGGTGTCGCGACCAACCTCACCTTCCTCGAAGCGATCATTGGCCATCCGAAGTTTCGCGACAATTCCTATACGACCCGGTTCATCGACACGACACCAGAGCTCTTCCAGCAGGTGAAGCGCCAGGATCGCGCCACGAAGCTGCTCACCTATCTCGCGGATGTGACCGTGAATGGCCATCCGGAGGTCAAGGGCCGTCCGAAGCCGCCTGCCGATGCCGCTGAGCCAGTCGTTCCCTATATCGACGCCGACATCAAACCGGGTACCAAGCAACTGCTTGACGAACTCGGGCCCAAGAAGTTCGGCGAATGGATGCGCAACGAAAAACGCATCCTGATGACCGATACGACCATGCGCGACGGTCACCAGTCGCTGCTCGCGACCCGTGTTCGGACACATGATATCGCCAAGATCGCCGACACCTATGCGCGGGCTCTGCCGAACCTGTTCTCGCTCGAGTGCTGGGGCGGCGCGACCTTCGACGTTTCCATGCGCTTCCTGACGGAAGATCCGTGGGAGCGTCTGGCACTTGTGCGCGAAGGTGCGCCTAACCTGCTGCTGCAGATGCTTCTGCGCGGCGCGAACGGCGTGGGCTACAAGAACTATCCCGACAATGTGGTGAAGTACTTTGTCCGCCAGGCGGCCAAGGGCGGGATCGACCTCTTCCGCGTCTTCGACTGCCTGAACTGGGTCGACAACATGCGCGTGTCGATGGATGCCGTGATCGAAGAGAACAAGCTCTGCGAGGCGGTTATCTGCTACACGGGCGATCTCCTGAATTCGGCGCGTCCGAAGTATGACCTGAAGTACTACACGGCACTTGCGGCCGATCTCGAAAAGGCCGGTGCGCACATAATCGCGGTCAAGGACATGGCCGGCCTTCTGAAGCCGGCTGCCGCCAAGGTGCTGTTCAAGGCCTTGCGTGAAGCCACAAGCCTGCCGATCCACTTCCACACGCATGACACTTCAGGCATTGCAGCTGCGACTGTGCTGGCGGCTGTGGAAGCCGGTGTCGATGCCGTGGATGCAGCCATGGATGCCTTCTCGGGCAACACGTCCCAGCCGTGCCTCGGCTCGATCGTAGAAGCACTGCGCGGGTCGGAACGCGACCCGGGGCTCGATCCTCACTGGATCCGCCGTCTCTCCTTCTACTGGGAAGCCGTGCGCATTCAGTACGCCGCATTCGAGACCGATCTCAAGGGGCCGGCGTCGGAGGTCTATCTGCATGAAATGCCGGGTGGGCAGTTCACCAACCTCAAGGAGCAGGCACGCTCGCTGGGGTTGGAGACCCGCTGGCACGAGGTGGCGCAAGCCTATGCTGACGCCAACCAGATGTTTGGCGACATCGTCAAGGTGACCCCCTCCTCCAAGGTTGTCGGCGACATGGCGCTGATGATGGTCAGCCAGGACCTTTCGGTGGCCGACGTCGAGAACCCGGCCAAGGACATCGCCTTCCCGGATTCGGTCGTCTCGATGCTGAAGGGGGATCTGGGGCAGCCGCCAGGCGGATGGCCAGAGGCGCTGCAGAAAAAGGTGCTCAAGGGCGATCAGCCCTATACGGCGGTACCGGGTTCGCTACTGCCGCCGGCCGATCTGGATGCGGAACGCAAGGCGATCGAGGAAAAGCTTGGCCGTGAGGTGACTGATTTCGAGTTTGCCTCGTACCTCATGTATCCCAAGGTCTTCACCGACTATGCCCTCGCAGCCGACACATACGGCCCGGTTTCGGTTATCCCGACGCCGCAGTATTTCTATGGCCTGCCAGCCGGCGAGGAACTCTTCCTCGATCTGGAGAAGGGTAAGACGCTGGTTATCGTCAATCAGGCGATTGGCCATACGGACGAAAAGGGCATGGTCACCGTGTTCTTCGAACTGAACGGTCAGCCGCGCCGCATCAAGGTGCCGGATCGTGCCCATGGTGCTTCGGGCAGCGCCGTCCGCCGCAAGGCGGAAACCGGCAATACCGCGCAGCTCGGTGCGCCGATGCCTGGCGTGATTTCGCAGGTTTCCGTCGCTGCCGGCCAGACGGTCAAGTCCGGCGATGTGCTGCTCTCGATCGAGGCGATGAAGATGGAAACGGCGCTGCATGCCGACCGTGACGGGACGATTTCGGAAGTCCTCGTGCGGATCGGTGACCAGATCGATGCCAAGGATCTGCTGATCGTCTATTCGGTCTGATACTCTCCCAACTGCTCAAAAGAAAAGAGGCCCCGCCATCGCTGGCGGGGCCTCTTTCGTTTCGATCATTCGGCAGCCTTGGCCTTTGGCTTTCGTGCCGGCTTCTTCGCCGGCGGCGGAGCCGGGGGCTCTGGCAGATCCTGGCCGATTACCTGCGCCTTGCCGTCGAGGGTCACGTCGTAGCCTTCAGTATTGCGTGTGACGGCGACGTCGACCTTGCGTCCGTCGATCTCCACCGTCGCCTTGAAGCCCTGCCAGTGCTCGGGCAGAGCGGGGCTGACCACGATATCGCTGCCCTTGCGACGGATGCCGAGGAAGCCTTCGACTGCGAAGCGATAGAGCCAGCCGGCCGAGCCGGTATACCAGGTCCAGCCACCGCGCCCGGCATAACCGTCTCCGCCATAGATATCGGCTGCCACGACATAGGGCTCGACGCGGTAACGCTCGGCGTCATCAGCCGTTCGGGCATGGTTGATCGGGTTCAGCATTTCAAAGACACGCCAGGCATCGGCCAGACGGCCGGCCTTGACCAGAGACAGCCCCAGCCAGATCGCGGCATGGGTATACTGGCCACCGTTTTCACGTACGCCGGGTGGGTAGGCGCCGATATAGCCGGGATCGACCTGCGGCTTTTCGAAGGCCGGAGTGAAGAGACGGACGATGCCCGTCTCCGTGTCCACCAGCTTCGAGACGGCCGAATCGAGAGCCTTCTCGGTATGCGCCGGATCCCCAAGTCCCGAGAGCACGCTCCAGGACTGGGCGATGGAGTCGATCTGGCACTGCAGCGACTCGCTGGAGCCGAGCGGTGAGCCGTCGTCGAAATAGCCGCGACGATAGTGGTCGCCGTCCCAGCCGGCCGTTTCCAGGGCCGCCTTGAGCTTTACGACATGATCGCTCCAGCGCGCGCTCCGGTCGCGCTCGCCGCGCTTGTCGGCCTGGACCTTGAAACGCTCAAGCGTGGCGGCCAGCAGCCAACCAAGCCAGACGCTTTCGCCGCGCCCTTCGATGCCGACACGGTTCATGCCGTCATTCCAGTCGCCGCCGAGGATCAGCGGCAGGCCGTGTTCGCCGGTGCGGGCAATTGCCAGATCCAGCGCGCGGGCGGCATGCTCGTAGAGATCAGCCGTTTCGGCTGCCACGTTCGGCAGGAAGAAGCTGTCATGCTGCCCATGCTTCAGTTCCGGGCCGTCGAGGAACGGAATCTGTTCGGCAAGGATCGTTTCGTCACCCGTTGCCGAAACATACTGGTCGATCGCATAGGCGAGCCAGACGACGTCATCGGAGATCATGGTGCGGACACCCGCTCCGGTCTGCGGCAGCCACCAATGCTGGACGTCGCCTTCGACGAACTGGCGAGCTGCTGCCTTCAGGATCTGGCGACGGGCCAGCTGCGGCTCGACCGTCAGGAAGGCTAGCGTATCCTGCAACTGGTCGCGGAAGCCATAGGCGCCGCTTGCCTGGTAGAAGCCAGCGCGCGCGAAGATGCGGCAGGCGAGGGCCTGATACGGCAGCCAGCGATTGACGAGGTTGTCGAAGGCCTTGTCTCCGGTCTCGACCGAGAGCTTGCCGGTGAAGCCCGTCCAGAAATCGCGGTTCGACCTCAAGACAGTCTCAAAGCCCGCCGCACGAACTGACTTCACCAGATCCATGGCACCTTCGGAGGTGTCGGTCTCCCCGAGAAGGAAGGTCATGTCGCGCGACTGGCCGGGAGCAAGCTCGACATCGAAGGCGATTGCGGCGCATGGGTCGCTTTCGCTCTCGATCGAACCGCTCAGGCCAGAAGCACGGGCAACGGCCTGCGGAAGCTTGATCGTGCCGTTGCGGCCGATGAACTCACGGCGGCTTGCGGTGTAGCCATCCGGCTGTTCCGGGCCCGCGAGGAAGGCGAAGCGGCCTGGATAGTTGATCTCATAGGGGTTGGAGGCGAGCAGGGCGCCCGTTTCCTCGTCAAAGGTCGAGAGAACGAAGGGCGCGGTGCGAGCCGGGTTGTTGCCCAGTACCCATTCCGCATAACCGTAAATGCGGAACTTGCGTGCTTCGCCGCTGACATTCTTCAGCCGGATCTTCGAGAGTTTCACTGGACGTTCGCGGTCGACCGTCTGTGTCAGCTCGATTTCGAGATCGCCGTGTCGGCCGACAAAGGTCGAGTAGCCCAAACCATGACGGGTTTCGAAGGTGGCAGCCGGATCGAGGTTGAGCGCGCTCACCGTCGCATAGGCGCGACCGCTGACGAGATCGGTCACATAGAAGGCTTCACCCGGGCGGTTGACGACCGGATCATTGGTCCACGGCGTCACCTGGTAATCGCGCGAATTCTGGCTCCAGGTGAAGCCCGCACCTTCGGCGGACACATGGAAGCCGAAGCTCTCGTTGGCGATCACGTTGATCCATGGCGTCGGCGTGTTGGCCGTCCCGTCGAGGCGGACGACATATTCCGTTCCATCCTTCGAGAAACCACCGAAGCCGTTCCAGAAGTCGAGGTCGGAGCCACCGATCGCCCGGCCTGGCTTTACCGGTGCGGGCAGCGACGGGGGCAGGCCTGCCCATTCGGCTTCGCCGTCGATGGTGCGCGGTGTCGCAAAGAGCGAGACGGCACGGTTCACCTGGTCGACGATCTTGCCGTTGCGGGTGTGGAGGACAACGCGGGCTGCCGCGAGAACGGCGAGCGTCGCACCTTCATCCTGCAGATCGTCGCGGACGGTGAAGACATGCTGGCGACCGCCCGGCAGGCGATGGCGCAGGTTGTCCGCCATCTGGTCGAGCGCATGCTGCATGTCCTGGGCGTAGGAGGTCGCGCGCTCGTTGATGATTGCAAGATCGGCCACGACGCCGCGACGGCGTAGATATTCCAGGGCGCTCATCGCTTCGCGGGCGATGTCCATGTCCATGTCGTCGTTGATGCGCAGCGCAAAGATCGGGAAGTCGCCCGAGATCGCCATCGGCCAGAGGGCCGACTGAGAGCGCAGGCCCTTGCGAACCGTTTCCGGGTCTGCCCGCAGGTGGTTATCGGGATAGACCAGATAGCGGCCAAGGTGCTGGAAGGCGGCGGCCTGCTGAGAGGTGATGCCAATGTGGCGGAGTTCCACCTGGGCGCGCGTCCAGGCATGGATGAGCTCGTGGCTGAAGGCGTCCGGGTGACGATAGCGTTCGATCGCCTGGTCGATTTCCTCGCGGTTCGGGGCGGCCATGGTCCAGAATATGACCTGGACCTTCTTGCCCGCCGGTACGCGGACGACGCGGCGCAGGCTGAGGATCGGGTCGAGCGTGAAGCCTTCCGTTCCAGAAAGCGAGGCGCCCGGATCGAAAGCTGCGGCTTCACCGAGGCTACGTCCGCGGCCGAGGAACTTGCGTCGGTCGGTTTCGAACTCCGTCGGACGGCCCTGGCCGGCGCTGTCGACCACGAGGTGGGCGACGCAGATATCCGGATCGGACGGGCTGCGCTTGTTGCGCTCGGCGCGGATGACGTCGCGGCGGCGGCCGAATTCCGTCTTCACGAACATGCGCGAGAAGAGCGGGTGAGCGTTGTCGCCATCTTCATAGGCGAGCACCGGCTCGGTGTAGGAGGTGACCTCGATGTAGCGGTCCTCGGTCCCGGTGTTCAGGATCGTCAGGCGTCGGCCTTCGGCGTCGTGCTCGGTGCCGACGATGCATTCCAGGGTCGTCGAAATGTCCCCGACGCTCTTGAAGAATTCGGCCTTGTCGTCGCCGAAGATGACCTTGGACTTTTCGTTCAAGGCGCTGCGCGGCGCCGATGTCGCCGACCACCACTCGTTGGTCGCGGTATCGCGCAGGAAGAGGAAGGTGCCCCAGCGGTCTTCCGTCGTGTCAGGCTTCCAGCGGGTAACGGACTGACCGTTCCAGCGGGAGAAGCCGGAGCCGGTGGCGGTCATCATCACCGAGTAGTGGCCATTGGAGAGGAAGACGACTTCACGGTCCTTGGTGGCCGGGTCTTCGACGGTGCGGATTTCGGCGCGCAGCAGGTCGGCCTGGCCCTTGCCCGGCGTCTGCGGCTCGTATTTGGCGCTCATGACCGGGATTTCGCGCGGGGTCTTTTCCTGCAGGAGAAGTTCCGCAGCCTCGATCACCGGATCGGCATGGAAGAGGGCGCGCAGGCGACCGTTGAAGGCGACGTTGGCGATCGCCGCAATCGACATGCCATGGTGGTGGGCATAGTAGTTGTAGACGACGGCGCACTTCTTGCCGTCCGGCAGACGCGTCGGCGTGAAATCGACGGCATCATGGAAACCATAGGCCCCGAGTGCGCCGAGCTTGCGCAAGCGCTTCAGGTTCTCGAGTGCCGCTTCCGGATAATACTGGCTGGCGAGGATCGAGGCATAAGGCGCGATGACGGCGTTCTGGCCGAGACCACGCTTCAGACCCAGCGTCGGCACACCGAAGTTGGTGTACTGGTAGTTCATCTCGTGGTCGCGGGCGTTGAAGGCCGCTTCCGAGATGCCCCAGGGGATGTTCAGTCGGCGACCATGGTTCATCTGTTCGATGACAACAAGATTGTTGGTCTGGTTGAGGATGCCGCCCTGACGCTCCTGCATGACGAGCGGTGGCATCAGGTACTCGAACATGGAGCCCGACCATGAGATCAGCGCGGCACGTGCGCCGATCGGAACGACCTGACGACCGAGGCGATACCAGTGTTCTGTCGGCAGGTCACCCTTGGCGACGGCGAAGAGACTGGTCAGGCGGCATTCCGAGGCGAGCAGATCGTAACAGGCCTCGTCCAGCTCGCGGGCGTCGACGCGATAGCCGATCGACAGGAGGCGTCGCTCCGGGCGGAACAGGAAGGTGAAGTCCATCGAGAAGGCGATGTTGCGGGCGCGCTCGGACAACTGGCTGAGACGCTGGCGCAGCGGATCGATGTTCGACAGGTCGAACGCGGTGTCCGAGATGTGGGCTTCGCAGACCGAAACCAGGTATTCCGTCCAGCGTACCACCTCGGCGCTCGGCTCGGAGCGCACCTCGTGATGCAGGTTGGCCGCGAGCTTCTGCACGTCGCGGGCCAGAATGGCGAGATTGATGATGCGGATAGAGGCGAACTCGTGCTCGCGCTTGACGGCAACAAGCGCCGTGTTGAAGCCGATGATGCGCTCTTCCAGGCGACGACGCAACGGACGCACCGTCTTGCGGTCGTCCGGCAGCTGCCCGAGGACCTCGAGCAGGATGCCGCCGACATCACCGATGCCGTCGAGATTGCCCTGAAGATGCGCAGAGGGCGCTTCCGCCCATTCCCGGCAGGCGGATGAAATGGCGATCAGGTGGCCAGCGAGGTTGCCGCTATCGACGGCGGAGATATAGCGCGGACCGAGTGTCTTCAGCGTGTCGGTGTAATACCAGTTGTACAGATGGCCGCGGTACTTCTCCATTCGCTCGACGGTCGCGATCGTCTGCTCCATGCGTTCGATCGTCTGCTCGAAGCTCAGCCAGCCGAAGTGGCGAGCGGAGACGACCGAGAGCAGGTAGACGCCGATGTTCGTCGGTGAGGTGCGGTGCGCAATAATCGGCTCGGGCGTTTCCTGGAAATTGTCCGGCGGCAGGTAGTTGTCGCCAGCCGTCGTGAAGGTCTCGTAGTAGCGCCAGGTCCGGCGCGCGATCTTGCGCAGCTCATAGGAGACGTGCTCCGGCACTTCGAGGCTGTCTTCCGTCTCGGCCGACTGGCTGACATACCAGGCGACCAGCGGCGACAGGACCCAGAGCGCTGCAAAGGGCAGGCCAATCAGATAACCGTAACCGCCTGGCATGGCAGCAATGCCGACCGACAGGATCGCCAGGATCGGGGCGTGACGCATGTTGCCGTAATAGGACGCGATCGAGCCCTGGGCCGCCGATTGCACGCTCGCAGCCGTGCGCCATTCGAGCAGCAGTTTGCGGCTCACCAGCATGCGATAGAGTGATCTTACGATGGCATCGGCCATCATACAGGCATTGTCGGCAATGAAGACGATGCGCAGCGCGACCTGCGCGTTGATGGAACGGACTTCCGACCAGAGCGTCTGGAAATGGGCCGCTGGCACTATGTCGGTCTGGCGCGGCACGATGCCTGAGAGCAAAGACAGCGTCGGGGCGACAAAGAGGCTGAAGATCAGCAGCAATTGCCAAATGGTGGCCCCGACCGGTTCCATCGAGGCCCAGCCGAGGACGGAAGCCGCCAGCCACGCGATCGGCGTCAGCGAACGGCGAAGGTTGTCGACCATCTTCCAGCGACCAAGGCTGGTGATGCCGCGGCTGGTGTCGCCGATGTAGGGAATAAGCTGCCAGTCGCCGCGGGCCCAGCGGCGCTGGCGCGAGATTTCCACTTCGTAGCGGGTCGGGAAATCCTCGACCAGTTCGACGTCGGTCACGAGAGCACAGCGGGCGAACGAGCCCTCGAGCAGGTCGTGGCTGAGCACGCTGTTTTCGTCGATGCGGCCTTTGATTGCCGTTTCAAAAGCGTCGACGTCGTAGAGACCCTTGCCGGTGAAGGTGCCTTCGCCGGTAATGTCCTGGTAGACGTCAGAGACCGTGAAGACGTAAGGGTCGAGGCCACGATTCATCGAGAAGATGCGCTGGAAGACCGACGCGTCCTTGCCTGTCGTCAGTGACGGGGTGACGCGCGGCTGCAGAACGCCGTAGCCGCTCACGACGCGGCCGGTCTTCTCGTCATGGACCGGCCGGTTGATCGGGTGGTGCATCTTGCCGACGAGTTTGGTCACGGCGTCGCGCATCAGGCGCGTGTCGGCATCGAGCGTCATCACGTAACGCACGTTTTCCGGCACCGTGTTTGCGCCCGGCAGATAGGACGTGTCGCGGTCGCCACGCAGCAGCAGGTTCAGTTCGTGCAGCTTGCCGCGCTTACGCTCCCAGCCCATCCAGCAGCCCTCGGCCTCGTTATACAGGCGGCGGCGATGCAGAAGGTAGAAGCGCGTCTTGCCAGCAAAATCATAACGAGCGTTGAGCTGAGCCACTTCGCGCTTGGCGTAATCAAGGACCTCGAGATCGGCAGCCGATTCCTCGGTCTGACTGTCCTTCCAGTCGCTCAAGAGCGCGAAGTAGATTTCGCCGTGCGGATTGGTGAGGTAGTGGACTTCGAGATTGCGGACGAGTTCGTCCACATCGTCACGCTTCGTGAGCATGCAGGGCACGACCACAAGCGTGCGCGCCTCTTCGGGGATTCCGTCCTTGAACTCGTACCCGGTCAGCCGGAATGGCTTCACGAAGAAGGTCACCACCGTGTTGAAGAGGCCCGTTGCCCCTTCCGACACCGGCAGCGACACCATGATGAGCAGGATCAGGATGAGCGGCGTGGAAGCCCCGGCCTGATCGAGAAAGTGCCCGATCACAGCCAGGGCTGCGATGGTCAGCGCAATGACGGGAACTGCAATCGAAAGCCAGTTGAGGCGTTTTATGATGTCGACCAGGATGCGCGACAGCGGCTGGCTGTAGCCAATCGCTGCTTCGAGATCGCTGCGGCGGCTGCCGACGAGGTAGCTCCCGACATCAAGCTGGCCATCTGCACCAACGGTCGCGGAGGCCAGATCGATCGCCGTCTGGGCGATCTCGATCTCGGTCTGATCACAGCGGCGCGCGAGCTTCTCGATGGTGTTGCGGTAGGCGTTGCGCGAGCCGAAGTCGAGGTCGCGGTAGTCGGTGTGCTGGCCGAGAACGCGGTCGACATGACTGACTTCCTCGACCCAGACCGACCATTCCTTGTCGTCGATCTCCCGCAGACCACGCACAATGTTGCCCATCGTGACGTTGCCTGACGAGAGACGGTTGTGCTCGGCGTCCATCGCTTCCTGGGCGGTGCGACCGGCGGCCTCCAGACGGCTTTCCAGCCACTCGACCGCGAAGCTCGTGTTCTGAGAGCCATTGCGCAGGCGATAGAGGAACTGGGTAGCAAAGGTGTTGTCGTCTGCGAGTTGTTCGATCTGGCTGAGATAGGTCGCGGCTGCAACCGGATCGTTCAGTCGGATGATCTCATCGGCGACTTCGTTGGCGCGGCGGCGCATCCGCCGCGAGCGATCGACGCGGGTGGCGATGCGGCGGAGATTCTCAACCAGCACGAAGCGGACGATCGATGGCAGGGCCCAGAGTTCGCCGATCTCCAGCGTCTGGTGCTGTTGATAACCTTCCACGAGTGCCGTCATGCTTTCCTGGCTGACGGTCGAATGGGTGTGAGCCACATAGAGCCAGGCGAGCGCCATGGTGCGGGGTATCTCGCGCCGGCCGACCTTCATCGTCGGAAGCTGGCGGTAGAACCGCTTCGGGAAGTCGCGGCGGACTTCCTGGATTGCTTCCTCGATGATGTAGTGATTGTCCAGAAGCCACTCGGCTGCCGGCGTGATGGTTGCGCCAGCTTCGACGTCAGCTGCAGTCGCCCGATAGACACGCAGGATCTCGCGCTCGTTCTCCTTATGTCGGGCAAAGAAGTCGAAATCCATCAATCCCGGCAGTTCTTCGACGCCGTCTAGCGCCAGCGACGCGGCGCTCTCCCGTAACTCCTCGATCGTGAAATAGGCAGATCGTATGGAATCGTTATGGTCGATCTGCTTGGTTTCGAGGTCGCGCGATGGCACATGAAGCGTCATGAAGGATAGGTTCTCGGTTCGATGGTTGAATAGAAAGCGATCGGGCTTCGACGGTCTGGTCGTCTCCGCGGCACCATTGCTCGATCATTGGGCTTTCGGCGAACAATCGTGGCAGAAAAAGGCCGTAGTAGGACGGTTACCGGCGGGCGGTTTGACTCTGTGACTGACTTTCGCTTTCTGGCATGTGAATTGGCGTTTTTATGACTCATTTCAAGCGTCTGGCCAAGGGGCTTGCGCAAAGTCGAGGCCTTTGATCCGGCCTTGTCGATAGATGGTCCTGATTTCTTTTGCCAGCGAGGTTACCAGATCGCGAAACAGGTGAAGGATCGATCGGTGCGCGCGACTTGTCCCGCGTTATGGAGCGGGCTCCCTATCCCTCAATGACAGGCCGCCGAGCATTGCCTCGACCGCATCAAGGGCTATGTTTGAAAGCCTCCCTTCGTCGAAGAGATCGCTGGCCAGAGAGTTCTCCAGCCACAGTCCGTCGATCAGGCCGTTGATCGCCACGGCGAGGTGGCGCACGGCCGAAAAGGTCGTCTTGTGTCGATGGGCTGTCAGGAGTGTTGCGACGAGATCTTCGAGGATGCCGATGAAGACGAGATAATTTTCCCGGTGGATGCGCGCAAGTTCCTCGTCGGATCTGACGCGGCCAATGAATGCTGCCCAGAGCGACAACGCCTTCGGGTCGGCGATCGGCGGGCTGACATTGGCAACGATGAAATCGTGCAGGCGTCGGCGCGGATCCGTGCCTGCATCTGCCATGGCTTCTACCGCGGTGCCGGTCATGCCGGCCAACATCTCACGGTAGGCCGCCTGGATCATTTCGTCCTTGCCGGAAAAATAGTGGCGGATCAGGCCACCCGTCACGCCCGCCCGGGCGGCGATATCGCGTACGGTTGCGCCCTCGAGTCCGTGCTCGGAAATGCTGTCCAGGGTTGCCGCTATCAGATCCTTGCGGCGCTCGGTCTCCCCGGCACGCTGGAACGTGCGTCGTGTCATGCGGCAACTCCAGCCTGGATTGAGGGGTGGCGGTCTCGCGACGCCATCCGTGCTTTTTATACGGTTGAACAACTAGGCAGCAAGTGCAACAGTTCGGTCCTCGAAAAACAGACACCCAGACGGTCAAAAGGTAGAGACTATGACGATCCATGCTCCCAACGTGATGGCGGAAGTGCTCGCAACGCGCCATCACCTCCACCAGTTCCCGGAGATCGGTCTTTCGGAATTCAAGACCTCCGACTATGTCGCCGAACAGCTCGCGGCGCTTGGTTATCAGGTGGCGCGGGGGCTGGCCAAGACCGGCATCGTTGCGACGCTTAGAAACGGTGCCAGCAACCGCAGCATCGGCATCCGGGCCGACTTCGACGCGTTGCCTATCCTTGAGGAAACCGGGTTGCCCTATGCCAGCCAGGTGCCGGGCGTGATGCATGCATGCGGTCATGACGGACATACCGCCATGCTTCTCGGGGCTGCGAAAATTCTCGCGGAGAGGCGGAATTTCGATGGGGTGATCCATCTGATCTTCCAGCCCGCGGAGGAGAACTTCGGGGGCGCACGGCTGATGATCGAGGATGGCCTCTTCGAGCGGTTTCCCTGTGATGCGGTGTTCGCGCTCCACAATGACCCGGAAATCCCGTTCGGGCACTTTGCGGTACGGGAGGGGCCGGTCATGGCTGCCGTCGACGAGTGCAAGATCACCGTCAATGGCCGGGGCGGGCATGGGGCCGAGCCGCAGTCGACTGCCGATCCCATCGTCTGCGGCGCCTCAATCGTCATGGCGCTGCAGACCATCGTGTCGCGCAACATTCATCCGCTCGATCCGACGGTCATCACAGTTGGCGGCTTTCATGCCGGTGCCGCGAGCAACGTGATCCCGGAGCGGGCCGAAATGGTGCTGTCCATCCGCTCATTCGATCCGAAGGTGCGCGATCAGTTGGAGCAGCGTATCCGCGCTGTGGCGGAAGGGCAGGCCGCGAGCTATGGCATGGGCGTGACCGTCGACTATGAGCGCGGCTATGACCCGACGATCAACCACAAGGCGGAAACCGACTTCGTCCGCGACCTCGCTGTCAGCTTCGCCGGAGCGAACAAGGTCTATGATCTGCCGCGGCCGATGATGGGCAGCGAGGACTTTGCCTACATGCTGGCGCAGCGACCGGGCAGCTATTTCTTCCTCGGCACCCAGCGGACACCGAACGATCCGCCGTTGCATCATCCGCGCTATGATTTCAACGACGATATCCTGCCTGTCGGAACAACCTTCTGGGTGGAGCTCGCCGAGCGTTATCTGGCGCAGTCCTAAGCGGCCCGGCGACGTCCCTGCGCGACAAGGACAATGAGGCCGGCGGCAGCGATCAGAACTGCCCCGGCCCAGACATTCGGGCCAGGCACGTCCTTCCAGATTGCATAGCCGAGCGCAAAGGCCCAGATCAGCGCTGTGTATTCGAGCGGTGCGATGACCGAGATCGGTGCGCGGCGAAGTGCCTCGAAGTAGCTCAACTGGCCGAGGCCGCCGATCACGCCGACAGCGAGCAACAGGATCTGGCTTGCTCCGCCAGGCATTGTCCAGGAGGCTAGTGCCATTGGTGCCGTCAGCGCGAGAAAAAAGACATTGGTCATGGCCATCTGCACCATGCTGCTGGCGTTCTGACTCGTGGTTCTGAGCAAGGTGGTGGCAATTGCCCAGCAAACGGCGGCAACCAGAGCCAGATAGACTGGCCAGCCGGTGGATATGCCGGTCGGGTTGCTGGCAATGACAACGCCGACGAAGCCGGTGATGACGGCGATCCAGCTGGTCAGGGGCACCTTCTCGCCCAGGATCGGGATTGCCAGGAGGATCGCTGCGATCGGTGCCGCAAAGTAGAGGGTTGTGAGGTCTGCCAGAGGCAGGTGTTTTGCGGCATTGAAATAGCATAGCCATGCGGCAAGCAGGAACAGGCTGCGCAGCATCATCGGTCGCAGAGTTGGCGAACTCATCGTCTCCCTGGCAAGCGACCTGCCGCCGAGAACAAAACAGCCGATCAGGATGACGATGCTGCGGCAGAAAAGGATCTGCCAGACTGTCGTGGATTCCACGAGAAGCTTGATCATCGCGTCGTGCGTGGCGAAGAAGAGATAGGCGAGGCTGGAGAGGGCGATCCCAGCACCGACAGCGGTTTTCACGGGAGAGTTCTTTCAAGGCAGGGCGGCGCCGCACTGGCGTCAGCATCGTGCATGTGTCGCGGCTTGCAACCCGGCTGTCAATCCTGCAGGCCGATCGCCACAAATGTTGTCTGTCGCAATAAAAGTTTATGCATGGTGCTCTGCGACGAGGATTGAGAGTTAAATCGATTTAATTAAAGTGCGGCCCCAATACGGGAGCAGGTCATGAATGACATTTCGCAGAGTATCGATAGCGCGGCAGCCGCACCGACGCCGCTCGTGACCAAGGAACGCGCTGCCGTTGCAATGCTGTTTTTTCTGAACGGACTGGTGATCGGCGCCTGGGCTCCGAAGATCCCGTTCTTCTCGGAGGCACTCGGGCTGAGTGAGTTGATGCTCGGCGTGATGATTTTCGCCTTCGGCGTTGGCTCGCTGGTCCTTATGCCAATTGCTGGCATGCAGATTGCTCGGCATGGCTCGCGTCGTGTCGTCGAAGTGACGACCCTGCTCTTTATCCCGACCGTCGTGCTGGTGACCCTGGTCGACAATGTCTGGACGGGTGCTGTCGCGATATTCCTGTTTGGCGGTTTGACCGGTGCCATGGACGTGGCGATGAATGCCAATGCGGTCGAGGTCGAGCGCAAAATGCGCCGCTCGATCATGTCTTCCTGCCATGCCTTCTGGAGCCTTGGCGGTTTGTGCGGGGCGGCGACCGGTGGCTTCGTGATCGCCGCGCTTGGTGTGATCGGCCACGTTTTCCTGCTTGCCGCCGTTTGTCTCGTCCTGTTCCTTATCGCCCGACCCATGATCCTGCCGGATGCCCCACATCCGAGTGACGAGCCGGTGAAGGCGAATCTGCCGATGACGCCATTGCCCTGGCTCATCGGATTGATCGCGCTTTTCTGCATGATCCCGGAAGGCACCGTTCTAGACTGGAGTGCACTCTACCTGCGCAATGAGCTGAATGCGTCGACGGAAATGTCGGGCTTCGCCTTTGCGGCCTTCTCCTTCACCATGGCCGTCTGCCGCTTTGCCGGTGATTTTGTTCGAGACCGGTTCGGGGCAGTCAATACGCTTCGCTTCTGCGGTGTCGCTGCGATCCTGGGTCTGGTCATCGCCGGTCAGGCCGATAGCGTGACCGTGGCGCTGGTTGGCTTTGCGATCACCGGTATCGGAATCTCGAACATGGTGCCCATCGCATTTTCCGCGGGCGGCAACATCCCGGGCCTGGCGCCCGGTGTCGGGCTCTCGGTCGTTACCACCATGGGCTATTCGGGCATTCTCTTTGCGCCTTCGCTGGTCGGCCTCGTGGCCGAGTACACATCGCTTTCGACGGTCTACACCGCCATCCCGTCGCTCCTGATTGTGGTGCTCGCGCTTTCGAAGCTTGCCCGGCATGCCGATCGCGTGACCGGACACTAGGGGGCAGGCTGCGGCCGGTCGCAAGCGTATTGAGTTCTGGCGTCGCACATCAAATTCGCGTCAGGCAACCACCCATGCCAGATGCCTGGTTGACGGTTCCAAGGTGGCTTCGGAGGCTGAGAGGTGCGACAATCGCCAGCGATCTGCAGGCTTTCGAACCGGTGTTGAGTCGGGTTGTCGGCTATGGCGGCGACAGGGCTCCAGTTGACAAGCGGGCGGCTTTGATCCACCTCCATGGCGATTGAGGCTTGCAGAGAACCAGCCATGACCGCACCCCTGATCCATCCCGCCGATGCCTTTGACCCCAAGCCGCGCCGTTCGTCGGTGGCGGTCGAAGTGGGTGGCGTCATCATCGGTGGCGGCGCCCCCGTCGTCGTCCAGTCGATGACCAATACCGACACTGCCGATATCGATGCGACGGTCGCTCAGGTGGCCGCCCTCTACAAGGCGGGCTCCGAGGTGGTGCGCATCACCGTCGACCGCGACGAAAGTGCGGCCGCCGTGCCGAAGATCCGGGAGCGCCTGCTGCGCCTCGGCATGGATGTGCCCCTGATCGGTGACTTCCACTATATCGGCCACAAGCTGCTCGCCGATCATCCGGCCTGCGCCGAGGCGCTTGCCAAATACCGCATCAATCCGGGCAATGTCGGCTTCAAGGACAAGAAGGACAAGCAGTTCGCCGAGATCGTCGAGATGGCGATCCGCTACGACAAGCCCGTCCGCATCGGGGTCAACTGGGGCTCGCTCGACCAGGAGCTGCTGACCCGTTTGATGGATCAGAATGCGGCTCAGGGCTCGCCGCTGTCGGCGCGTCAGGTGACCCGCGAGGCAATCGTGCAGTCGGCGCTGCTCTCGGCCGAACTGGCTGAGGAGATCGGCCTGCCGCGCAACCGCATCATTCTTTCCGCCAAGGTCAGCCAGGTGCAGGATCTGATCGCGGTGTATTCGATGCTGTCCGACCGCTCGAACCATGCGCTGCATCTGGGCCTCACCGAGGCCGGCATGGGGTCGAAGGGGATCGTCGCCTCCTCGGCGGCCATGGGCTATGTGTTGCAGCACGGCATCGGCGACACCATCCGTGTTTCGCTTACGCCCGAGCCGAATGGCGATCGCACCCGTGAAGTGCAGGTGGCGCAGGAGCTGCTGCAGGTCATGGGGTTCCGGCAGTTCGTGCCCGTGGTCGCCGCATGTCCCGGCTGTGGCCGAACCACCTCAACTGTTTTCCAGGAGCTCGCCCAGAAGATTCAGGACGACCTGCGCAAGAACATGCCGGCCTGGCGGGAGAAGTATCCGGGCGTCGAAGGTCTGAACGTCGCGGTCATGGGCTGCATCGTCAATGGACCTGGTGAAAGCAAGCATGCCGACATCGGTATCTCGCTCCCCGGGACCGGTGAAAATCCGGCAGCGCCCGTCTTCATCGACGGTGAGAAGGCGATGACCTTGCGTGGTCCCAACATCGCCGCCGACTTCGAGGCTCTTGTGGCGGACTATATCGAGAAACGCTATGGTCGGAAGTCAGCGGCGGAGTGAGCTTGTTGGCCAACTTTTTGTTGCCGCAATTTCACGGTTGACGGAATATCTGCCGAATCCTGGAGGGACCCCGAGCATGATCAAGAAGATCGCCATTCTCGCGCTTTGCGCGACCTATCTGAGTGCCTGCACGACGACAGATCCCTATACGGGGCAGCAGAAGGTGTCGAACACCGCCGGAGGTGCAGCCATCGGCGCGGCCGTTGGCGCGCTCGGTGGTCTCGCAGTCGGTGGTTCGCCGGTCGGCCGGCGTAATGCAGCCCTCATTGGTGCCGGTATCGGTGCACTCGCCGGTGGCGCCATCGGCAACTACATGGACCAGCAGGAATCGGAACTGCGCGCACAGCTGCAGGGCACCGGCATTTCGGTCACCCGCGTCGGCGATCGCATTATCCTGAACATGCCGTCCAACATCACCTTCAACACCGATCAGGATGCGGTCATGCCGCAATTCTACCCGACGCTGAATTCTGTCGCGATCGTCCTTCGCAAGTTCGACCGCACGCTGATCGACATCAACGGTCACACCGATTCGACCGGCAGCCAGGGTTACAACCAGGGTCTGTCCGAGCGCCGTGCGATGTCGGTCGCCGGTTACCTCAACAGCCAGGGCGTCGACCCGCGTCGTGTCTCCGCCGTCGGTTTCGGTCCGAACCAGCCGATCGCATCCAACGCGACACCGGATGGCCGCGCGCAGAACCGCCGCGTGGAAATCCAGATCTCGCCGCTCACCCAGGGCTGAGGTCTGTCCACCTCAAGGATCAGAGGCGCCGCATCCGTGCGGCGCCTTTTTCGTTTCAGCGGAAGGTGAGCAGCTTCACGCCGGCAAAGGCAAAGAGAACGGCGAGCGTGCCGTCGATATAGCGACGCGCGGCGCGATAGATCCGGAGCGCGCCCGGGGTCGAGAAAAGCAGCGCATAACCCATGAAGACGATGAAGCCGGTCACCAGGCAACCGCAGACGACGATGGCGACTGCAGACGGCGTCGCACCGGCGGGCAGGCCGAGCGAGATGATGGCGAGCCAGGCGAAGATCGCCTTGGGGTTGGTGAGGTGGATCGCATAGCCCATCAGAAAGGTACGCTTCAGGCTTGCCGTCGCTTTGATGACGCTCATCGGGTCGACGGCACTGGCGGCGGAGCGGAAGGCGCGCCAGGCGAGATAGAGCAAGTAGAGACCGCCCAGGATCCGCATCAGTACCAGCGCTTGCGCATATTGGGAAAGGATGGCGGCAAGGCCGAGGGAGGCGGCAATCGCCCAGGTCATGGACCCGCAGAAGATGCCGGCTGCAATCGTCAATCCATGGCGACGCCCCTGGCCAAGCGAGGCGGAGGCAATCGCCATGGTCGCCGGACCGGGGCTCAAGACCGCAACCAGGTATACGAGGTAGGCAGCCGCGACCTGCGGCCAGTATTGAAGGATTTCAGTCAAGGACATGCTCCGGCGCTTGCAACAGGAGCCGGAGACTAGCCGCTATCGGTCAATTCCACACGTCAGATGATTTGATCGATCGCCTTCAGAAACTGATGGCATTCCTCTGTCGTGCCGATGGTCACGCGAAGGAAATCGGAAATCCGTGGCTTGTTGAAGTGGCGAACGAGGACGGCACGCTCGCGTAGGCCCTTCTGAAGATCTGCACCCTGATGCGCTGGATGGCGCGCAAAGACGAAGTTGGTCGATGAGGGCAGGACCTCGAAGCCGCGGGCCTTCAACGCTTCCGTGACCATGTCGCGGTTGGCGATTATTTTCCCGCAGGCCTCGTCGAACCACGCCTCGTCCTCGATCGCGGCCGTGGCAGCGGCCTGGGCGAGCATGTCGACGGGATAGGAATTGAAGCTGTCCTTCATCCGCTCCAGCGCCTCGATCAGCGGCCGCTGACCAAGCGCGAAGCCGACGCGCAGGCCGGCAAGCGAACGGGACTTCGAGAAGGTTTGGACGACGAGCAGGTTTTCGTAGCGCGGGATGAGCGAGGCTGCAGTCTCGGCGCCGAAATCGACATAGGCCTCGTCGATGACCACGACCTGATCCGGGTGGGAGGCGACGAGTTTCTCGATGTCTGCCAGCGACAGCGCAATGCCGGTCGGGGCGTTCGGATTGGCGAGGATGATGGCGCCGCAGGGGCGGTCGTAGTCCTTGATGCGAACCCGCAGGCCGTCAGCCAGCGCGATCTCCTCGACCTTAACCTCGAAGAGCCGGGCATAGGTCTTGTAGAAGCTGTAGGTGATGTCAGGGTAGAGCAGGGGGGCGTCGTGCTTGAGCAAGGCAGCGAAGGTGAAGGCCAGGACTTCGTCCGAACCGTTGCCGACGAAAACCTCGTCCATCGTCAGGCCGAACCGCTTTGCAATCGCCTCGCGCAGGCCCGTGGAGGCCGGATCGGGGTAAAGGCGCAGTCGTTCACCGGATGCCGCAGCGATCGCGTCCAGCACACGCTGCGACGGGCCGTAGGGGCTCTCATTGGTGTTGAGTTTCACCAAGCCCGGAATCTTGGGCTGTTCACCGGCGACATAGGGCTCCAGCGCATGGACGGCAGACGACCAGAAACGGCTCATACTATTTCTTCCTGTAGGCAATGAAGTGGGCGGCTTCCTTCAGCGGCTCGGCCTTGGTGCCATAGGGATCGAGCAGCGCATTGGCTTCAGTGACCAGACGGTCGAGCTCGGCGCGGGCCCAATCCGTGCCCTTGAGGCCCACCAGGGTCGCCTTGCCCTTGGCAGCGTCCTTGCCGGTTGCCTTGCCAAGGGTTGCAGCATCCGACGTAATGTCGAGGAGATCGTCCGCGACCTGAAAAGCGCGCCCGATGATCTCGCCGAAGCGGCGCAGGCGATCGCGGTCTTCCGGGGGGCGAGCGGCGATGATCGCGCCGGCCTCGCAGGCGAAACGCAGCAGCGCACCGGTCTTCATGGCCTGGAGCATGACGATCCCGGCCTCGTCCGGCTGTTCCTTGTCGGCTACGAGATCGAGCATTTGGCCACCGGCCATGCCGCCGATGCCGGCTGCACGCGAAAGCTCAAGAACGAGGGTCACCTTGGCGCTATCCGTCAGAGGTGTTTCCGGTGATGCGATGATGTCGAAGGCGTATGTCAGCAGGCCGTCGCCGGCGAGGATTGCGGTCGCCTCGTCATATTGCTTGTGGACCGTCGGCTTGCCTCGGCGCAGGTCGTCGTCATCCATAGCCGGCAGGTCGTCATGCACGAGAGAATAGCTGTGCAGGCATTCCAGCGCACAGCCGACCTGGAGAGCCGCCTCGTCGCTGCCGCCGAACAGGCGTGTCGACTGCATCACGAGATAGGGGCGCAGCCGCTTGCCGCCGTTCAGGGCGCCGTAGTCCATGGCTTCAATCAACTGCCGAGGGCGCGCGACTTCCGCCGGGCGCGGGGTTCCGTCGAGAAGGACAGCGAGCCTTGCCTCGACGATCTCGGCATGGACGGACAGGCTTTTTTCAAAGGCATCGGCGCTCTGGGTCATGCCGGCTATTTGGCACGCTGCCCCCTATCAGGCAACGGGAAATTCAGCGTGGGAATGGCGCGGATCCGCGCACCCAGACTGGTCATTTGCCAAGAGGACGGCTATGAGGGTCCATCATCGATCACGGACCCCATTTCATTGACACTGGAAGTCGAGGCATTGGAGCAAGACGAGCAGGTCGCGCCGGCGGACGAGCGGAGGCTGAGGCCCCGGATCATCCGGGCCGTGCTGATCGCTCTGCTCGTCTTCCTCGTCGGACCGTATTTCCTGATCCTGCTCTATCGTATCGATTTCGTTCGTCCGGTCTCTACCTTGATGCTGGCAGATCTCGCCACCTTCCAGGGCTATGACCGCCGCTGGGTGGATTTCGAGGATATCTCGCCCAATGTCGTCCGAGCCGTGATGATGTCGGAGGATGGCCAGTACTGCAATCATGGCGGGGTCGACTGGACCCAGCTGCAGTCCGTGATCGACGATGCGCTGGCGGGCGAGGCGACGCGCGGCGCCAGCACGATCCCGATGCAGACGGCGAAGAACCTCTTTCTGTGGAACGGTCGCTCCTTCGTCCGCAAGGGCCTCGAACTGCCGCTGGCGCTTGTGCTGGATGCGGTCTGGCCCAAGGAACGTACGATGGAGGTCTACCTCAACATCGCCGAATGGGGACCCGGAATATACGGGATCGAAGCCGCCGCACGCTATCATTTCAAAACCTCGGCCGCCAAGCTCAGCCGCCAGCAGGCTGCCCTGCTCGCGGTATCCCTGCCCAATCCGATCGATCGTGTTGCGAGCAAGCCCGGTCCGGGCTTGAAGCGGCTGGCCGGCGTTGTCGATCGACGCGCCCGCGCCTCGGGCGATTACATCACCTGTCTTTATGATTAGGATCAGAAGCTTTCGTTGGCGGTGAAGCGGTCGGTCCGTTTAGGATCAGCTCTCAACCGATCGGAAGACCCCATGACCGACCTCATCCTCTACATCGCCAACAAGAATTATTCCTCGTGGTCGTTCCGGCCCTGGATTGCCCTGACCGCCGCAGGCATCCCGTTTCGCGAGGAACTGATCCCGTTCGGGCCGGGCGCCACGCATCCGAGATTTCGAGAGCTCTCACCGACCGGCAAGGTGCCGGTGCTGCATCACGGCCAGGTCCGCGTTTGGGAATCGCTCGCGATCATCGAATATGTCGCCGAACTCTATCCGGACGCGAGGCTCTGGCCTGCCGACCGGGAGAACCGGTCGCTCGCGCGCTCCATCTCGATGGAAATGCTGTCCGGCTTCCGGGCGTTGCGCAGCGCCTGCCCGATGAACCTGCGCCGGCCCGTGAAGGCAATCCCGCTGCCCGAAGGCGTGAGCGGCGATGTCGCACGTATCGAGACGATCTGGCGCGAGATGCTGAAACGTTCGGGCGGGCCCTTCCTGTTCGGTGCCTTTTCCGCAGCTGATGCGATGTTCGCCCCGGTCGTCAATCGCTTTGCAGCGTATGATTTGGTACGAGATGCCGATACCATCGCCTATACGGACGCGATGCGCGCGCATCCGGCCTGGCGTGCGTGGGAGACGGCAGCACTTGCTGAACCCTGGATCGTGCCTGAGGACGAGGCCTGAACGGGCCTCTCTTAGATTCGAAAAAAGTGTCCTGGGGACTGGTCAAACCCACTTCGGGCATGTATAAGCCCGCCAAATTCCGAGATCGAGACAGGTTCTGTCCGGCCTCATCGAGGCCGCATAAACCCGTCTTGTCCGTCACGTGGAGTAACGAAAATGGCTGTACCGAAAAGAAAAACAAGCCCGTCCAAGCGCGGTATGCGCCGCTCTGCTGACGCGCTGAAGGCTTCGACCTATGTTGAAGACAAGAACTCCGGCGAACTGCGCCGTCCGCACCATATCGATCTGAAGACCGGTATGTATCGCGGTCGCCAGGTTCTGACGCCGAAGGAAAGCGCATAATTTCTGCGTTTTACAAACTGTTTCGAAGGGCCGGCGCTTGCGCCGGCCTTTTCATTTTGGTTTAGGCATAGTTAAATCAGCGCGGCTGATTGCCGCCGGACCGTGCGGGATCGCAATGCCAGGAAGGATCCCGCATGCTGATCGCCGTGCCGCTGATGATCGTCCCCTTCATCTTCTACAATGCCGTCATGCTGGGGAGCGGTGTTTCGGCCTTTTCCGGTGTGATCATGACCGTGCCGATGCTGTCTGGGGCGGTCTGGACGATGACGCTCGGTGACATCGTCATCCTGTGCGCACTCGTCGCTCTGTTCTTCGAGGTGCTGAAGGCAACGCTCAGTAATCGCGGGTCTCTCATGAACCACATGCTGTCGATGCTGGTTTTCATCGCCTTCCTCGTCGAGTTCCTGCTCGTTCGCGATGCGGCTACGCAACTCTTCTTCAGCCTGATGGTGATCGCCTTTATCGATGTCGTTGCGGGCTTCACGATTTCCAATCGTGCCGCGGGTCGCGACGTCTCGATCGGGCTCTGATCCAAGCCACGAAAAAGGCCCCTTCCGGGGCCTCTTGTCGCTTCAGAGATTGTCGAGCTTGTTCTGCAGGGAGCGCAATTGCTCCTTCAGTTCATCAATGTCCTTGGCTTCCGCCTTCTTCGTTTCCTTCACCGGCTGCTGGCCGCCCAGGAAGGGCGAGAACATCTGCATGGCCTGCTGGAACATCTCTGTGTTGCGCTTCACCTGCTCTTCCATGAGTTGTATGGGCATCTGCAGGTTCTTCGACAGCGGATGGTCGCCGAAAGCCTTGGTCATCTGCTCGCGCATCTGCGTCTGTTGCTCGGTGAAGGCCTTCATCGAGTGCTCAAGAAAGCTCGGCACGACCATCTGCATCTGGTCGCCGTAATAGCTGATGAGCTGGCGAAGGAAGGAGATCGGCAGCAGCGTATTGCCGGTCTTGGATTCCTGCTCGAAGATGATCTGGGTCAGGACGGAATGCGTGATATCTTCACCGGACTTGGCGTCCTGCACCACGAAATCCTCGCCCTTCTTGACCATCTTGGCCAAGTCCTCGAGGGTGACGTATGTGCTCGTCCCGGTGTTGTAGAGGCGTCGATTGGCGTATTTCTTGATAACGATTTCGCCATCGGCTTTGGCCATTTCTGTCTCCTAACCCGTCGTTTTTCGATTGTTTTTGCTCTTCCCAAGCCCAAGTGTAAGCGCAAATGAAGTCCGGTGACAATCTCTTTGTGCGATGCAGGATTTGCATTTGACGAAAGACAGGGAAGCGCAACCAAAGAACGAGAAGACCGGGTTTATCCTGTTTGACACCAGCGACAGTCTTTGTCAGTTTCTTCCCAACGACAAAACCCGGAGGATACGTCCATGAGCACCCCGTCCATCGTTATTGCGAGCGCCGCCCGAACCCCGGTCGGTTCCTTCAACGGCGCTCTTGCGTCCGTCACGGCCCATGATCTCGGCGCAATCGCCATCAAGGGCGTGCTGGAGCGTGCCGGCGTCGAGGCGGCAGAGGTCGACGAGGTCATCCTGGGTCAGATCCTGACTGCCGGGCAGGGCCAGAACCCGGCGCGGCAGGCTGCAATGAAGGCCGGTATCCCGCAGGAGGCGACCGCCTGGGGGCTTAATCAGCTCTGCGGTTCAGGTCTTCGTGCCGTGGCCATCGGTATGCAGCAGATCGTTACGGGCGATGCGAAGATCATCATCGCCGGCGGCCAGGAATCGATGTCGATGGCCCCGCATTGCGCACATCTGCGCAACGGTACCAAGATGGGTGACCTGAAGATGGTCGACACCATGATCAAGGATGGCCTGACTGATGCCTTCTACGGCTACCACATGGGCACGACCGCCGAAAATGTCGCCCGTCAGTGGCAACTGACCCGCGACGAGCAGGACGCCTTTGCGGTCGCCTCGCAGAACAAGGCCGAAGCCGCCCAGCTGGCGGGTCGTTTCAAGGACGAGATCGTTCCGGTCATCGTGCCGGGCCGCAAGGGTGACGTTACCGTTGATCAGGACGAATACATCCGCCACGGCGCAACACTCGACAGCATGCAGAAGCTTAAACCCGCCTTCGACAAGGAAGGCACCGTCACGGCCGGCAATGCTTCCGGTCTCAACGATGGTGCCGCCGCTGCCCTGTTGATGACAGAGGCGGAAGCCGTGCGTCGCGGTATTGCGCCGCTGGCCCGCATCGTTTCCTGGGCCACCGCCGGCGTCGATCCGAAGATCATGGGCACGGGCCCGATCCCGGCCTCGCGCAAGGCGCTCGAAAAGGCCGGCTGGAAGATCTCCGATCTCGATCTCGTTGAAGCCAACGAAGCGTTTGCGGCCCAGGCCTGCGCCGTCAACAAGGATCTTGGCTGGGATACCTCGATCGTCAATGTCAACGGTGGTGCGATCGCGATCGGCCACCCGGTCGGTGCATCCGGCGCGCGCATACTGAACACGCTGCTGTTCGAGATGAAGCGTCGCGGCGCCAAGAAGGGGCTCGCCACACTCTGCATCGGCGGTGGCATGGGCGTTGCCATGTGCCTAGAGGCCTTCTGATCCGGACAGCCAGGGATGGCACCGGCTCACTCTTGACATCACAAAGCTCTGTCCCGGTGTGAAGCCGGGATGGCGAAGTCATGCCGATGCGACGGGAGCCGCAGCGGTTGATCCAGACGGGCACCCATACAGAAAAAACGGGGAGGACAGTATGAGCAGAGTGGCTTTGGTAACCGGCGGTACGCGCGGCATCGGTGCTGCGATTTCGATCGCCTTGAAGAATGCCGGCTACAAGGTGGCCGCAAACTTCGCCGGCAACGAGGAAAAGGCGAAAGCCTTCGAGGACGAGACAGGCATTCCCGTCTTCAAATGGGACGTTTCGAACTATCAGGCCTGCGTCGACGGCATCGCCGCCGTGGAGGCCGCTCTTGGCCCAGTCGAAGTGCTGGTCAACAATGCTGGCATCACGCGTGACGCCATGTTCCACAAGATGACGCCGGAGCAGTGGGGCGAGGTGATCAACACCAATCTCACCGGCCTCTTCAACATGACGCATCCGGTGTGGACCGGCATGCGCGACCGCAGCTTTGGTCGCGTCATCAACATCTCCTCGATCAACGGCCAGAAGGGCCAGATGGGGCAGGCGAACTATTCCGCAGCCAAGGCCGGCGATCTCGGCTTCACCAAGGCTCTGGCCCAGGAAGGTGCCGCCAAGGGCATCACCGTCAATGCCATTTGCCCCGGCTATATCGGCACGGAAATGGTGCGCGCCATCCCGGAAAAGGTGCTGAACGAGCGCATCATTCCGCAGATCCCTGTGGGGCGCCTCGGCGAGCCGGAAGAGATTGCGCGCTGCGTTGTCTTCCTCGCCTCCGATGATGCTGGTTTCATTACCGGTTCAACGATTTCTGCCAATGGTGGGCAGTTCTTCGTCTGAACATCACTCGCGCATCCGTCTCTGGCCGGCCTTGTGCCGGCCTTTCACGTTCTGGGTCGGTCATGTCGGAATTGATCGCTGATGTAAGCCAGTTTGCCAAACGCCTGGACGCGGCGTGGTCAATCGAGACGTCCAGCCTGTGGTCGATTGATAATGCGGCACGCGGACAGTGCGGCGTTACCAGTCTCGTCGTCCAGGATCTGTTCGGCGGTCACATCTTGAAGACGTCTCTCCCTGAAGGGCTGCACTTTTACAACTTCATCGCTGGACATCGTTTCGACCTCACAGCGTGCCAGTTCACTCACGCCTTAGACTATCAGGACACGCCTTCCAGCCGCGAAGAGGCGATGTCCGATACCAGTCCAGCACAGTATCGCGCCTTGCGCAGCGGTTTGGGTCTTCCTGTTAAGGATTAAACCCAGCATACGGCGTCAAAACTCTTAATATCCACCGTGTCTTATGGTTAACCATATGTTATTCCACAATATCTAGTGGTGAACAAACCGGGAAAACTGATCAGTCCGCGATTCGTCGTCGATTCGTTCCGTCTTTGGTCGACAGGTTAACGCAGACAAGAAAAAGGCCGCCGAACCGGTGGGGTCGACGGCTTTTTCGATGGCTTTGCCTGTTAGCGGCACCGAGCTTCATAGGTACGACCGTAGCGATCGCGGTAGACGCAATAGCCGGAACGTTCCTGCGAATTGCCAATCAGAGCGCCGGCGACGCCGCCGACAGCCGCACCGACTGCTGCGCCGCGGACATTGCCCGTTGCTACGCCCCCGATGACGGCGCCGGAAGCCGCACCGATGCCGGCGCCCCGTTCGGTTGCTGTGCAGCCGGCGAGAGGTGCGATCAATGCCAGTGCCAGAAGGGTCTTTTTCATCGTCCTATACCTTTTCTCGTCGAGTTGGTTTCACTTCAGGTCAAATTCGACCCATCAGCATCAGGATGATGAGGATGAGCAGCACGAGGCCCAAGCCTCCCGACGGACCGTAGCCCCAGCTGCGGCTATGTCCCCAATTCGGCAGTGCGCCGATCAGCAGCAGAATTAATATAACGATGAGGATGGTACTCATGTGGACCCTCTCCTGAGCCTGGATGAACTATGATCTCTTGTGCTGGTTGAACGCGACTGGAGGGCGTTTGTTCCGTCGGGTGCACGGTTGCATCCAGCAGCCTGAAAAGGCCTGCGGTCGCCAGATCCATGATTGTGGTCTCTCGACGCTGACGTCTGCCCTCCGCAGCTGACATGCCGTCAACAAAGGCGCTGATCGTGTCGGACGTCAGAGCCTGATGTTCGACCATTGGCAGATGGCCGCAGTTGCGGAGCACTACAGTTTGCGCCTGCGGCAACAGCTTGGAGACGCGCAGCTGATGAGCGGGTGGTACGATGGCGTCTTCGGCCCCGACGATATTCAGGACTGGCAGTCTGATCGCGGGCAAATCGGCGAGCAATGTCGTTTCCGACATGAACTGGATGCAGGCGGCAATATCCTCGGGTCTTGCCTGTTGCAACTGGAGCCGGACGTCCTCCATCGCCAAGACGGCGCGCTCGTTCTGCCAGGGGCAACGCTTGTCGAAGACGCATGCGATCGACCCCCAGCGGAACTGCTCGCTGGAGGAGATCCAGCGCAGAAAGAGCCGGCGAAACAGGAAAGGGCCGATATGCGGCATTCTCAGCAGGCGAGCCGGCAGACGCTCCTGTCCCTCAAAGCGACCGCAGGCAAAGGCGCCAACCAGGACGATCGCCTTCACCAGTTGGGGGAAATGGATCGCGATCAGCATCGATACGAAGCCCCCGGTCGAGTGTCCGATCAGGGTGACGGGTCGCCCCCCGAAGTCCCGCCGGATAGCGTCGGCATAGGCTGCCGCAACTGCCTGGGGCGTCAAGGGCTGGCCAGGATCGGAGAGTTTCCAGGGATGGTGTCCCGGCAATGCATAAGCAGCACTGTTGGCCCTGCGGACAGCCTGCGGCGCATAGGTGCGCCAGAAGGATGGGGCCATAACCATGCCGTGGATCAGGACATAATCCTGATCCAGCTTTCTTTTTCCGATCCACTCAGCGGGTGGTAGGGACAATGTCATCAGCTTCACCTCGGCGGCGGAACGTGGAACTGTTCTCCATTGTTCCACTGAGCTTTCCAGGAAGGTGGCCGTCGATTGATGGTGGAGGGGGATTCAGCATCTGGTGTGAATGCCGCACCCGGCTTCCACATCTAGCCGTGAACAAATGCAGAATTCACGGGAGTCGTCGATTCGTCTCTGATTCGTTCCCAGACTGTTCTCGATTCGGAAAGCTGATTCCGATCAAGGGTTTGCAAGGAATTCTGGGGTGATCGCGACAAGCGCCTTGCCTTTGCCCCTGTTCGTCGCCATGTGTTGGCCAAGGGCGTCGGTTTCCAGGAAACGCGGCCCCGACAAGCGGAGCGGTCATTGAATACGCAACCCATGATCCTGAGTGGCCGCGGCGTCAACGCTGTGCTGGGGCCAACGAATACGGGCAAGACCCATTTCGCCATCGAACGCATGGTCGCGCATGGGTCTGGCATGATCGGGTTGCCGCTCAGACTTCTGGCCCGTGAGGTCTATACCCGTGTTGTCGAGCGGGTCGGCGTCAAGAACGTCGCTCTCGTCACCGGCGAAGAGAAGATCAGCCCTCCGAACGCCCGCTTTTCCGTCTGCACCGTCGAGGCCATGCCACGGGAAACGAAAGTTGCCTTCGTCGCGATCGACGAGATCCAGCTCGCCGGCGATCTTGAGCGCGGGCATATCTTCACGGATCGCCTGCTGCATCTGAGAGGGCGTGAAGAGACGCTTCTGCTTGGCTCTGCGACGATGAAGTCGATCCTCATCCAGCTTCTGCCCGGCATCACCATCGTCGAGCGCCCCCGGCTTTCGCAGATCTTCTATGCAGGCCAGAAAAAGATTACCCGCCTGCCGCAGCGCACCGCCATCGTCGCCTTCTCCGCTGACGAGGTCTATGCGATCGCCGAGCTCATTCGGCGCCAGCGCGGCGGAGCGGCCGTGGTGCTGGGTGCGCTTAGCCCACGGACGCGCAACGCCCAGGTTGGCCTCTACCAGGAGGGCGATGTTGATTATCTCGTCGCCACCGATGCCATCGGCATGGGGCTCAATCTCGATGTCGACCACGTCGCCTTTGCCCAGGACCGCAAATTCGACGGCTACCAGTTCCGCAATCTCAATCCGGGCGAACTGGGCCAGATCGCGGGCCGTGCTGGGCGGCACATCAAGGATGGCACGTTCGGCGTTACGGGTCGCGTCGATCCTTTCGATGACGAACTGGTGGAGCGGCTTGAAACCCATCAATTCGATCCCGTCAAAGTTCTGCAATGGCGGACGGAGAAGTTCGACTTCTCGTCGATTGCCGGTCTGCAGCGAAGCCTCGATGCGGTGCCGCGCGTTGAAGGACTGACGCGCGCGCTGCCGGCGACCGATCAGCAGGCGCTCGAGTACCTGTCGCGCTATCCTGAGATTTCCGACATCACGGACCGACCCGAACGGGTGGAAAAACTCTGGGAAGCCTGTGCGCTGCCCGACTATCGGCGTATTACGCCTGCACAGCATGCAGATCTGATTCAGAGTCTCTATTTTGATTTGGTCAGGCGGGGTACCGTGAACGAGGATTTCCTCGGTGAACAGGTGCGCCGGGCTGACCGGACTGATGGCGAGATCGACACGCTTTCGGCGCGGATCGCCCAGATCAGAACATGGACTTACGTGTCGAACCGGCCCGGCTGGCTTGCCGATCCGACACACTGGCAAGAAAAGACGCGGGAAATCGAAGACCGATTGTCCGATGCGTTACATGAACGGTTGACGAAACGCTTTGTTGATCGCAGGACATCTGTGCTCATGAAGCGCTTAAGAGAGAATGCAATGTTGGAAGCTGAAATCAGTGTGAACGGCGATGTCTTCGTGGAAGGCCATGCCATGGGACAACTCTCCGGTTTCCGGTTCACGCCGATTTCCGGCATGGATGGTCCGGACGCCAAGGCTGTCCAGGCGGCCGCCTACAAGGCGCTGGCGCTTGAGTTCGAGGCGCGCGCCGCGCGCCTGCATGCCTCCGGCAACAGCGATCTTGCCATCGGTTCGGACGGCCTCGTTCGCTGGGTGGGTGACCCGGTTGCCCGCCTGACGGGTACCGATCACATCCTTCATCCACGCGTCATCCTGCTTGCAGACGAACAGCTGACCGGCATTGCCCGCGATCATGTCGCCGCCCGCGTCGAGCGTTTCGTCAATCATCATATCTCGACCGTCCTGAAGCCGCTCGATGACCTTTCGCGCGCCGAAGACCTGCAGGGCTTGGCCAAGGGTCTCGCCTTCCAGCTCGTCGAGAACCTCGGTGTGCTCTTCCGTCGTGATGTGGCGGACGACGTAAAGACACTCGACCAGGATGGTCGTGCATCCATGCGTCGCTACGGCGTGCGCTTCGGCGCCTATCACATCTTCATGCCGGCGCTGTTGAAGCCGGCCCCTGCCGAACTGATTACGCTGCTCTGGGCGCTGAAGAACGACGGCCTCGACAAGCCGGGTTATGGCGATCTGATCCCGGTGCTCGCTGCCGGTCGTACCTCTGTCGTCACCGATCCGAGCTTCGAGCGCATGTTCTACAAGCTCGCCGGCTTCCGTTTCCTCGGCAAGCGCGCGGTGCGCATCGACATTCTCGAGCGTCTCGCTGACCTGATCCGTCCGCTCCTGCAGTGGAAGCCCGGTTCGCCGGCACGTCCTGATGGCGCCTATGACGGCCGCCGCTTCACGACGACGACGGCCATGCTTTCCATTCTGGGTGCTACGCCTGACGACATGGAAGAGATCCTGAAGGGTCTCGGCTATCGTGCCGACAGCGTTTCGGCCGAAGAGGCTGCTGCCTTCCTCGGCGCGCAGACCGGTTCTGCTGCGGCTGAGGCTCCGGCGGTTGCCGAAAAGGGCGACGACACCGTCGATGATGCCGATCAATCCGTGGAGGCATCTGCCGAAGGCGAGGCACCGGCTGCTGTGACCGAAGAGCCTGCTGCAGCGGTTGCCGCTGAAGCGGCTGAGCCTGCCGCTGCCGAAGAGCAGTCGGCCGAGCCGACCGAGCCGAAGCCGGTTCTTCTCTGGCGTCCGGGTGGTCGCAACGACAACCAGCGTGGCACAGGCCGTCCGGGTGGCGATCGCCGTCCGCAGGGCCAGCGCAACCCGGCTCCGCGCGAAGGCGGCGAGGCCGCTGGCGAGAAGCGTGGCGAAGGCCGTCGCGACGATCGCCGTTCCGACAATCGCGGTGAGCGTCGAGACGACAATCGTGGCAAGTTCGCCGGCAAGGGTGACCGCCAGGATCGTGGCGACCGCAAGGACCGTGGTCCGCGACCGGAGCGCGACAACAACAAGTCGCAGCCGGCACGCTTCGAGGCAAAGCCGCCGCGCAAGGAGAAGCCTGTTGATCCGGATTCGCCTTTCGCCAAGCTCGCGGCTCTCAAGGAGCAGCTGAAGAAGTAATGGACGACAAGCAGTCACAAAGCGGTTCGCGCCAGCGCATCGACAAGTGGCTGTTCTTCGCCCGTGTGGCAAAATCACGCAGCCTCGCGCAAGAGCGCGTGGCTTCTGGCCATATCAGCGTCAATGGCCAGAAAATCCGCCAGGTCAGCCATCAGGTCAAGCCTGGCGACAAGCTGGAGATCGCGATGCCCGAGCGCCACCTGGTGCTGGTCGTAAAACTCCCCGGCGAGCGGCGCGGCCCTTACGAGGAAGCAAAGCTTCTCTACGAAGATCTCACGCCTCCGCCCGAGAAGAAGCCCTTCAGTCCGTCCGAGCCTGGTGTTCGCGCTCCTGGAGCCGGGAGGCCCACGAAGAAGGAACGCCGCGCGCTCGATGAACTGCGTGGCGAGCCGGATTGGTTGGCGGATTAGAAAATTTCTACAAAGGCGCCAGAATTGAGGGTGTTTATCCTTGCCTTGTCAGGGATTCCGCTTTAGCTCACATGCCGTCCGACATTAATTCCCGGTGGGGCGCGAGCCTTCCGAACAGGGTGTCACCCGATCGGAATACCCGCATTCGTCTCTCTCCTGCCGTTCGAGAACGTCATCCTGGAGTGCCGCATGACCTATATCGTCACCGATAACTGCATTCGTTGCAAATACACTGATTGTGTCGAGGTCTGCCCCGTCGATTGCTTCTATGAGGGCGAAAACTTCCTCGTCATCCATCCGGACGAATGCATCGACTGTGGTGTCTGCGAGCCGGAATGTCCTGCTGAGGCGATCAAGCCCGACACCGAGCCAGGCCTCGACAAGTGGCTCAAGATCAATGCGGATTATGCGAAGATCTGGCCGAATATCACTGTGAAGAAAGAGCCGATGCCGGAAGCCAAGGAGATGGACGGTGTCGATGGCAAGTTCGAACAGTTCTTCTCGGAAAAGCCCGGGTCGGGTGACTGACGATAGTCTAGGCCGTGTTTCATCGGAATCGCGCCTAAAATTCCATCACTTGACTCCGCATCTGCCCGCAGCTGCGTCACGATTGTGGCGCGCTGCACTAAAATATTGATTTCCTCGTCTTTTTGTGATAGCCTCTTGGAACTGTTCCACTTTGCGGCATAGCTATGCCCTGAACCATCACGAAAGCAACTTCACCAACGCGCGATTTCCGTGACATCGGCGACACCGCTTGTGTCGTGTCTCCGTCGCGACGAGGTGGTTTTGACTGTGTGGCGGACTGGATCAGGATGACAAGTTTCGCAACCTTGTCATCTCATCCGGGCCTGACCGACCCGGCGCCGGCATCTCGCCGGGAGCAAAACAGGGAGTATTTGAATAGAATGACGACCCAGCAGAAGAAGAGTTCCTCGGCGCGCCACGGCTTCAAGACCGGCGAGTCGATCGTATACCCGGCCCATGGCGTGGGTACCATCACCGCCATCGATGAGCAAGAAGTCGCCGGCATGAAGCTTGAGCTTTTCGTCATCGACTTCGAAAAGGACAAGATGCGTCTGAAGGTTCCGGTCGCCAAGGCCGTGAGCATCGGGATGCGCAAGCTGTCCGAGACCGATTTCGTCGACCGCGCGCTGAAGGTGGTTCAGGGCAAGGCCCGCGTCAAGCGCACCATGTGGTCGCGTCGTGCGCAGGAATACGATGCCAAGATCAATTCCGGTGACCTGATCTCGATCGCCGAGGTCGTTCGCGACCTCTATCGCGCCGAGAACCAGCCAGAGCAGTCCTACTCCGAGCGCCAGCTCTATGAGGCTGCTCTCGACCGCATGGCTCGCGAAATCGCTGCCGTGAACAAGATGTCCGAGACGGAAGCCGTTCGCCTTGTCGAGGTCAATCTCGCCAAGGGTCCCAAGCGCGGCAAGACGATCGAAGAAGACGATGCACAGGAAGAAGCTGCCTGAGGCATCCTTCTTCTTCTCCTTGAAAAACCTCCGGTGCGAGCCGGAGGTTTTTTCGTTTGTCTGGGCGTCACAGGCTGGCGTCAGGCGCCTTCTGCGCGGGGCGTGTGCAGACCCGCCGGCTCTCACTGGGCTTGGCGCGCGCCTGGCGTCTAGTCGCCACCCTATGCCCAAGCATGGAAAAGCCCCCGGAGTGGATGCTCACGGGGGCTCTTCATTTTATTGTCCTGCGAGGAGGGCGAAGTTAACCGGCGATGGAAGCCTTGGCCTTGTCCATGCGCTTGCGGTCGTTCGCATCGAGGAACATCTTGCGTAGGCGGATCGACTTCGGCGTGACTTCCATCAGCTCGTCGTCCTGAATCCAGGAGAGCGCGCGGTCGAGCGTCATGCGGATCGGCGGGGTGAGCTTGACGGCTTCGTCCTTGCCGGCCGAACGGATGTTGGTCAGCTGCTTGCCCTTGAGGACGTTGACCTCGAGGTCGTTGTCACGGGTATGAATGCCGATGATCATGCCGGCATAGACCTTCTCGCCTGGCTCGATGATCATCGGGCCACGATCTTCCAGGTTGAACATCGCATAGGCGACGGCTTCACCGGACTGGTTGGAAAGAAGGACGCCGTTGACGCGACCGGTGATCGCGCCCTTGAAGGGCTGATAGTCGTGGAAAAGGCGGTTCATGATCGCCGTGCCGCGCGTATCTGTCAGCAGTTCCGACTGGTAGCCGATGAGGCCACGGGTCGGCGCGTAGAAGCGCAGGCGGACGCGGCTGCCGCCCGACGGACGAAGCTCGACCATCTCGCCCTTGCGCTCGGACATCTTCTGAACGACGACGCCGGAATGCTCTTCGTCGACGTCGATCACGACTTCTTCGATTGGCTCCATGGTGGTGCCGTTCTCGTCCTTGTGCATGACGACGCGCGGACGCGAAACGGCAAGCTCGAAGCCTTCGCGACGCATGGTCTCGATCAGAACGGCCAGCTGCAATTCGCCACGGCCGGACACGAAGAAGGAGTCCTTGCCGTCAGATTCTTCAATTCTCAGCGCGACATTGCCTTCGGCTTCCTTGAACAGACGATCGCGGATAACGCGGCTCGTGACCTTGTCACCTTCGGTGCCGGCGAGCGGGCTGTCGTTGACGAGGAAGGACATGGTGACCGTCGGCGGGTCGATCGGCTGTGCCGTCATGGCTTCGGTGATCGACGGATCGCAGAAGGTGTCGGCAACGGTGCCCTTGGAGAGGCCAGCGATGGCGACGATGTCACCTGCATGGGCTTCTTCGATCGGCTGGCGCTCGATGCCGCGGAACGCGAGGATCTTCGAGATGCGGCCGGTTTCAACGGTCTTGCCGTCCTGGGAGAGAACCTTGACGGCCTGGTTCGGCTTGATCGAGCCGGAAGCGATACGACCGGTGATGATACGGCCGAGGAAGGGGTTGGCTTCCAGAAGCGTGCCGATCATGCGGAACGGGCCTTCTTCAACCTTGGGCTCCGGAACGTGTTCAAGCACGAGATCGAGAAGCGGCGCGAGGCCGGCGTCCTTCGGGCCTTCTGGGTTGACGTTCATCCAGCCATCGCGGCCAGAACCGTAAAGGATCGGGAAGTCGAGCTGATCGTCGGTCGCGTCGAGGTTGGCGAAAAGGTCGAAGACTTCGTTGATGACTTCCTCGTGGCGGCCGTCCGGACGGTCGATCTTGTTGATCGCAACGATCGGACGAAGACCGACCTTCAGCGCCTTGCCGACAACGAACTTGGTCTGCGGCATCGGGCCTTCGGAAGAGTCGACCAGAACGATCGCGCCGTCGACCATCGAGAGGATACGCTCAACTTCACCACCGAAGTCGGCGTGGCCGGGCGTGTCGACGATGTTGATGCGGTGGCCCTTCCACTCGATGGAGGTCGCCTTGGCAAGGATCGTGATGCCACGTTCCTTTTCGAGGTCGTTCGAGTCCATCATGCGCTCGGCGGTGCGCTGGTTCTCACGGAAAGAGCCCGACTGCTTCAGAAGCTCGTCCACAAGGGTCGTTTTTCCATGGTCGACGTGCGCGATAATCGCGATGTTGCGCATTTTCATGTTTGTGATCTCTGATAGCTGGGGCGCAATACGGGAGAGTGGCGCCGATTTACTTTGGCGCGCTCATACCTTGTTTTTTGCATTTGCGAAAGGGGGAAACGCCCGATGCGCCGGCGATGGTTACCGCCGGCGTCGGTTTTGCTCGGTCCTGCGTACCTTAAGCCGCAAGCCCTTTCTTCTTCAGCATAGCCTCCGGGCTCGGCATCTTGCCACGGAAGGCCTTGTAGGCATCCTCCGGATCGACCGATCCTCCCGATGAATAGATATGGGTCTTGAGCTTCCGCGCCATGTCCGGATCGAAAGGATTGCCGGTTTCCTCGAAGGCAGCGAAGGCATCGGCATCGAGCACTTCCGACCACATGTAGGAATAATAGCCGGCAGAGTAGCCATCGCCCGAGAACACGTGCTGGAAGTGCGGCGTGGCGTGGCGCATGACGATCGAGGCCGGCATGCCGATCTTCGCCAGCACCTCGGCCTGCACAGCCATCGGATCCTCGACCGGCCCTTGCGTATGGAAGGCCATATCGACAAGCGCGGACGACGTGAACTCGACCGTGTTGAAGCCGGCATTGAAGGTGCGGGCGGCAAGTACCTTGTCGAGCATGGACTGCGGCATCGGCTCGCCCGTCTGATAGTGCACCGCATATGTCTTGAGGATCTCCGGCACGGTCAGCCAGTGCTCGTAGAGTTGCGAGGGCAGTTCGACAAAGTCCCGCGAGACGCCCGTGCCGGATACTGAGGGATAAGTGACATCAGACAGCATGCCATGGGCGGCATGCCCGAATTCGTGGAAGAGCGTGCGCGCATCGTCCAGAGACAGGAGTGCAGGTCTTCCCGGCTCGGGCTTGGCGAAGTTGCAGACATTGTAGATGATTGGCAGCTCGCCCTGCCGGCCGTTCTTCAGGGGGAGCCGATGCTGTGCCTGGAAGCTGCTCATCCAGGCGCCAGAGCGCTTCGAGGGCCGAGCGAAGTAATCGCCGAGGAAGAGGGCGACCAGCTTATCGTCGCGGTCACGTATCTCGAAGACGCGCACATCCGGGTGATAGCCGACGACCTTGGTGAGGGGTACGGCGCGAATGCCGAATAGGCGACCGGCGACATCGAAACACGCCTCAATGATCTTTTCGAGCTGTAGATAGGGCTTCAGCTCCGCTTCGGAAAAATCGAATTTCCGAGCCCGAAGCTTTTCGGCATAGTGACGCCAGTCCCAGGGCGCGACCTCGTGGTTCTTGCCCTCGTCGGCAATCAGGGCAGCCAGTTCCGTCTCCTCGACACGTGCCTGTGACACGGCCTTGTCCCAGACCTGCATCAATAGGCCGTTCACTGCCTCCGGCGTCTTCGCCATGGTGTTGTCGAGCTTGTAGGAGGCGTAGTTCCCGTAGCCGAGGAGTTCCGCCTTTTCTGCCCGAAGCGCTAGCGTCTCCTTGACGATATCCCTGTTGTCCGTCGCGCCGCCATTGATGCCGCGCGATGTCCAGGCCCTGAAAGCGACTTCGCGCAGATCCCGGCGTTCCGAGAAGGTCAGGAACGGTTCGATGATTGAACGAGACAGTGTGACGACATGGCCATGGCCGCCCCCATGCGCTGCAGAAGCAGAGGCCATGGCTTCGCGCAGGAAGATGGGGATGCCGGCGAGATCTTCTTCGCCTGACAAGGGCAGTATCCAGGACGACTCGTCTGCAAGGACGTTCTGGCCGAAGTTGGCGCCGAGGCTTGCGAGCCGTTCGTTGATGGCAGCCAGCCGCTCCTGTTGTGCTTTCGGTAGCTTGGCACCCGCCTTCACGAAACCCTTCCAATGACGTTCGAGTACGCGTTTTTCCTCATGAGACAGACCAAGGTCGTCACGTCGGTTCCAGAGGTTGTCGATGCGTTCGAACAAGGCAGCATTCATGCCGATCTTCGAATGGTGCCTTGACATCTTCGGTGCGATTTCGCGTTCGAGCGCCTGGATTTGCGGATTGGTGTGGGCACCGGCGCGGTTCCAGAACAGTGCTGACACGCGAGACAAGGCGTCGCCCGCAATCTCGAGCGCAATGATGGTGTTGGCGAAGGTTGGCGGTTGGGCATTGTCAGCGATCGCATCGATCTCGGCCTCGTGCTCCTCGAGAGCGGTCTCGAAGGCCGGTGCATAGTCGTCGTCTCCGATCTTTGCGAATTCCGGTAGGCCGTGAGGCCCTTTCCAGTCCGTGACGGCGGGTTTGAGGGCGGGCGACTCAGTCATGCAGAAACCTCCTTCGGCAACGCCGGCCATGGGCGAAGCACTGATTTTCCACCATGTTATCCCGGCAGTGCGGCGGCAAGCACGCAAAAATCAGTGAACAAGGCACATTTTTTCCGAGCCGCAATCCGACTGTCATTGACGTATTTTCGAATAGCCCCATAGATCGATGAATCCTATGAGAGGACTGTCACGGCCATGGAAATCTTTCCGATCCAACCGGTGAGCATATCAACTCTCCGCACCAAAGATAGCACGCCGCAAACGGACGCCCGGATAACGGACGTCATGGCCAAGCAGCAGGCCACCCGCGAAGCCCATGCATTTGAAGAGGCGCTGTCGGTCTTCGCCAGCATCACCCCCAGGCAGCTTCGAGAAATCGCGAGCGAGAGTTTCCAGCGTGAGGAGATCGATGCCGATACCTTCCGCGAGCTGTCGACAGAACTGCCGCTGCAGGTCGTCGATCGCAACGGCAACGTGACGGACCTTTCGACCCTGACCGACGACTCCCAGTTCGACTACGCGGAATATTACCGAACGCAGCAGTCGCTGGCGGAAATGATCGGCGACATGGATATGGCCGATTCCTATTCCAAGGTGCTCGACTTCTTCTCAAAGTCGACCTGAGCTTTGATTGCACGGAGTTCGGATTTCAGACTCGATCTGTGCCGACAATCGCACTAAGTGATCATGCGAAGGCGCCATAGCGGCGCATTTCTTCATGCATCAGGGCGAGTTTGAATGACACCGTCGCGTATGAGCGAGCGTCGCACCACCTTCCTCGGTGCCTTTCTGACGACGCTCGGCCCCATCTCCATGGCGATCTACACGCCAGCGATGCCGGAGCTGGTGCGTGCCTTCGGTACGACGGACGCGGCGATAAAGATGAGCCTGTCGCTATTCTTTGCCGGCTTTGCCCTGGCGCAACTCGTCGCGGGACCCTTGTCGGATGCGCTCGGCCGGAAGAGGGCCACGCTGATATTTCTCGGGATTTACGTGACGGGATCGATGCTTGCGACAATCGCGCCTTCCGTCGAGTTCATTCTCGCCGCGCGACTCGTCCAAGGCATCGGGGCGTCGGTCGGGGTGGTCGTCGGCCGTGCGATCGTCCGTGATCTCTATACGGGCGCAGAGGCTTCCCGCATCCTCAACACCATCGGCATTTTTCTGGCAGTCGGACCCGCCATGGGCCCTACGCTCGGTGGACTGACGCTCGCGGCCTTCGGCTGGAATGCCGTCTTCCTGCTGATGGTTGGCTTCGGTCTGCTCGCGCTCACCTTCACGCTCGCCTTGCTGCGGGAAACGATCGTTCCCGATCTTGGCAAATTGCGCCCCGCGCAATTGCTCTCAGGCTATGCCGAGGTTGCGGGGAATGCGCGCTTCCTCGCCGCATCGCTCGTCCTCAGCGGCACGATCGGCGCTCTCTATGCCCAGTCGACCATGCTGCCCTTCGTGCTGATCAACACGGTCGGTCTGACACCCACCCAGTTCGGTATCGGCATGCTGATGCAGTCCGGTTTCTATCTTCTCGGGTCGTTGACTTTGAAGCTCTTCGCGTCCCGTCTCGGTGGCGCTCGCGCGGCCTTGATCGGCATTACGCTGTGCGGGCTTGGCGGCCTCATCATGGCGGCGTCTGTGGCTTTCGTGCCGCCGTTCTTCCTGTCGATCATGGGGCCGGTTGCCATCTGCACCTTCGGCCTCGCCTTCCTGACGCCGCATGTCATCACGCTGAGCATGGCGCCGTTTCCGCACATAGCCGGATCCGCCTCCGCATTGACGGGCTTCCTGCAGATGAGTGCCGGCTTTGCTGGGGGCATCGCGGCTGCCTCGGTCGGCGACCCGCTGACTGCGTTCGGCATCATCATTCCAACGATGCAACTCAGCGCCGTAGCGGGCTTCCTCTGGCTGCGCCTCCTCGTGGAGCGGGCATAAAAAACCCACCTCCCTTGCGAGAGGTGGGCTTGTTTGCCGACGCCAGGGGTCGTTACTTGCCGAGATTGCGCTTGGCGAGCGTGCGCAGGCGCAGCGCGTTCAGCTTGATGAAGCCGGCTGCATCCTTCTGGTCGTAGGCGCCCTGATCGTCTTCGAAGGTGACCAGCTGGTCGGAATAGAGCGACTTCGAGGACTCGCGACCGATGACCATGACATTGCCCTTGTAGAGCTTCAGCGTCACTTCGCCTTCCACATGCTCCTGGCTCTTGTCGATCAGGGCCTGCAGCATCTCGCGCTCGGGCGAGAACCAGAAGCCGTAATAGATCAGCTCGGCGTAGCGCGGCATGATCTCGTCCTTGAGGTGAGCTGCACCACGGTCGAGCGTGATCGATTCGATCGCACGGTGTGCGGACAGGAGGATCGTGCCACCGGGGGTCTCGTAGACGCCGCGGGACTTCATGCCGACGAAGCGGTTCTCGACGAGGTCGAGGCGACCGATGCCGTTGTCGCGACCGTAGTCGTTGAGCGCGGCGAGAAGCGTGGCAGGGCTCATGCGAACGCCATTGATCGAGACGGCATCACCCTTTTCGAAGCCGACCTTGATGATGGTTGCCTTGTCAGGAGCCGCTTCCGGGGAAATGGTGCGCATATGCACATATTCTGGAGCCTCGACGGACGGATCCTCGAGAACCTTGCCCTCGGACGAGGAGTGCAGCAGGTTGGCATCGACGGAGAAAGGCGCTTCGCCCTTCTTGTCCTTGGCAACCGGGATCTGGTTCTGCTCAGCGAAGGCGAGCAGATCGGTGCGGCTCTTGAACGCCCAGTCGCGCCAGGGTGCGATGATCTTGATGTCGGGGTTCAGCGCATAGGCCGAAAGCTCGAAACGCACCTGGTCATTGCCCTTGCCGGTCGCGCCATGGGCGATGGCGTCTGCGCCGGTCTTCTTGGCAATGTCGATCAGATGCTTGGAGATCAGCGGACGGGCGATCGAGGTGCCGAGCAGGTAGACGCCTTCATAGACGGCATTGGCGCGGAACATCGGGAAGACGAAATCGCGGACGAATTCTTCGCGCACGTCCTCGATGAAGACTTCCTTGATGCCGAGCATCTCGGCCTTCTTGCGCGCCGGCTCAAGCTCTTCGCCCTGGCCGAGGTCGGCGGTGAAGGTCACGACTTCAGCACCGAGTTCGGTCTGCAGCCATTTCAGGATGATCGAGGTGTCGAGGCCGCCGGAATAGGCGAGGACGACTTTCTTCACGTCTTTGGGGAGTGCCATGTCGATGTTCCGTCTGGAGGGTGCGAGGCTAAAACCCCGCCTGGATCAAGAATGGCGGCACTTTTAGCGAGATTCCGCCAGCGTGCAAGGGCGGGAAGTGCCTCTGTGTCAGAGATGACGGCCAATATTCATGCGCTGATGGAGGATGCGGATGATCTCGATCGTCTGCTTGCGGCGGGCATAGATTATGAAATGAGACCCACAGGTGAGGCTCAGATATCCCGCTTTCAGGCCAGCAACCACGCGTCCCTCCCTGTCTCCGTTCGCGAGGTCCCTGAATGCATCTACAATTTCCGTATAGTATCGGTCGGCTTGATCTTTCGACCATCGTTCGAACGAGAAACGCCAGATACCCCCAAAAGGTCTTTCCGCGTCAGCGGCGAGAGCTTGTAACTCCCCACTTCAAGCCCCGTACTTGCGATGCATTTCATTCAGAAACTGAGTTGCATCGAATGGCTGAGGCTCACCGGAGGCTTCACCTTCCTCGATCGCGGCTTTGATGGCGGCTAGGCCATCCAGCTCATCGCGCAGCAGCGCGAGAGCAGCCTCAATGATCTCGGCTTCAGAAGCATAGTCGCCGGCGGCGATCTTGGCCTCCATGAAATCTGCCAGTTCCTGCGAGACGGTCACGGTCGTCATCTTATTCATTGGCAGGCAATCCTCCATCACGCGCTGTCACGTTGACGATGTGCCGCGAGGGTACCATATCGCCTTCAACCACAACACCATCGGTTTAAAGGAGTTTGCCCATGACGATCCAGCATCCCGCGCTCGTGAAAGGTCACGTCGCCGTCGTCACCGGTGCCGCTTCGGGCATAGGCCTCGCCGCCGCAAAAGCCTTTGCCCAGATGGGTCTCTGCGTAGTGCTCGTCGATCTCGAGGGGGATCGGCTGGCCGCTGCGACCGCCGACGTCGCAGCCCTCTCTGCCAGCGGCGAGACGGATGTTGTCGCGATCGGTATGGACGTATCGAAACTCGACGAACTGGAGGCCCTCGAGCGCGCCGTCATCCAGCGCTTCGGACGCGTGCATGTGCTGATGAACAATGCCGGGATACAGCCGGGCAGCGCGCTCTTTGGACCTCAGGCCAACTGGGAGAATGTGCTTGGGGTCAATCTGATGGCCGTCATCAATGGCACGCGCACCTTCGGCCCGGGCATGGTCGCCCACAAGGATCCGGCCCTCATCATCAATACGGGGTCCAAGCAGGGCATCACCACACCTCCGGGCGACCCGGCCTATAATGTCTCGAAAGCGGGCGTGAAGGCCTTTACCGAGGCGCTCCAGCACGAGCTGCGCAACACGCCGGACTGCAATGTCACCGCCCATCTGCTGATCCCTGGCTTCGTCTTCACGGGACTGACCGCAAACGGCCGCACGGAGAAGCCGGCAGGCGCATGGACGCCGGAGGAAACGGTCGATTTCATGCTGCAAAGCCTGGTCGCGGGCGATTTCTACATTCTCTGCCCCGACAACGAAGTGAACCGCGCACTGGACGAAAAGCGCATCGCCTGGGCCGCCGGCGACATCATCGCGAACCGTCCGCCCCTGTCACGCTGGCATCCGGACTTCAGCGAGAGGTTCAGACTCTACCTTGGAGAGAGGTAGATTGACGATTTATCCAATGGTTGTATTCTCCTGTCTCTGACAAGAGGAGGAGACCATGAGTATCCTGTATGCCTGGGTGGTGCCCGCTTATGCCGATGGCTCGCCCGTCGACCATACCTGGGTGACGACCTATGACAGTCGAGTGCATGCATATCCGGATATTGCCGCAGTCAAGGCGGCAGGGGAGCGAAACTGGTATTGCTGGGGCTCGTTCCATCCGAAGGGGGGAGCACCAGGCCATGCCGATGGCTACATCGGCAGCCAGTCCGGCGATCTGAACCTCGCCGATTGTCTGGTTGCTCCCAATCTTTCGTCGAGCGGCAACCCGCCGGCACAGGGAACGATCTTCACCTATGGCGTCGACGGTGTCTGTCACCAGCTCGCCAATCAGGTCCTCTATTCGACCGGTGGTGCGGGCAGCTCTCCCTTAACCGTCAAGCGCGCCCGGGGGTATGCGCTCAGCTCGTTCATCTACGGGACTTATGGCTTGCAACATACGGCATGGCAGAAGAAGATTGCTGCCTGCACCGGCAAAAGGCTGCCGCTGAATGTCACCGATGGAGCCGGACCCATGGCCGATCTTCCCGACGATTTCGAACAGTTGGCGCGCGAAGCGCTCGGTGACAGGACGGAGGCCCTGAGCAAGCTTCTTTCGCTGCGGGCACAGGTGCAGGCTTTCGCCATGCAGACGATGCCCGGATTTCTTCCGCCCGATCCGGACTACCTCAATGCCCGCAATCAGCAGCTGATCGATCAGGCTGCGGCCCTGCTTGGTCCGGATGACTTCCGCAAGCTCTTCGGCATCGCGCCGGGTGAGAAGGTGAATCTCGTTGATCCCAAGGTCGAACGCTGATGATCTTCGAGGACGACTGGTCGAGGCATTGAAGAGCGTGTAAGTCTCGGCGGACATCCTGTTCGCCGAGGTCTTGCATGGACTTTCTTCCCAGCCTTCCCGTCTTTCTGGCCTTCAGCCTGGCTCTTCTCCTGCTGGCCATCACGCCGGGTCCGGACATGACGCTCTGGATCAGCCGTTCGCTCAGGGATGGCCGGAGCATTGGTCTTATGACGCTGGCCGGAACGAATTGCGGCATTGCCGTCCACACTCTGCTCGTCGCCTTTGGCGTTTCGGCACTCATCGTCGCCTCGCCGACGGCCTTTCTGCTGCTCAAGACCGGAGGCGCCGCCTACCTGCTGTGGCTTGCTTTCCAGGCGGTGCGGCATGGATCGAACTTCGTCATCAAAGCGGATGGCGATGCAGTCGTGTCCAAGAAGGGCGCTTTCCTGAACGGGCTCTGGGTGAACCTTCTCAACCCCAAGGTCATCATCTTCTTCATGACCTTCCTGCCGCAATTCGTGACCGCGACCGATCCTGATGTCACGGGCAAGCTGATCTTCCTCGGCCTGTGGTCCATCGTGCTTGCGCTTCCGATCGGGGTCGGGATCGTCTACGGGGCGGACTTCATGTCGAACTGGCTGCAGGCAAACCGAAAGGTGCTGCGCGGTATCGACTACACCTTCGCCGGCGTCTTCTCGATCTTCGCCGTGAAAATCTTCATGACACAGGCAAAGTGAGGGCAGAGGTCGCGGGGCGGGACGAACCCGCCCGGCTTCAATCGTCGTCCTCGCCGTGATTGGCGATCATCATCGCTTCAAACGCCAGGCGCTCGGTCTTGCGCATGCGCTCCGATTCCGACTTCAGCTGACCGCAGGCGGCGAGAATATCGCGGCCGCGTGGCGTGCGGATCGGCGAGGCATAGCCTGCCTGATTGATGAAATCTGCGAACTTCTCGATCGTCGCCCAGTCGGAACACTGGTAGTTCGTGCCGGGCCAGGGGTTGAACGGGATCAGGTTGATCTTCGCCGGCACGCCCTTGAGCAGCTGGATCAATCCCTTTGCATCTTCCAGGCTGTCGTTAACGTCCTTCAGCATCACATATTCGAAGGTGATGCGACGGGCATTCGACAGGCCCGGATAGTTGCGACAGGCTTCGATCAGCTCCTTCAGCGGATACTTCTTGTTGATCGGCACCAGCATGTCGCGGAGCTCGTCGCGAACCGCATGCAAAGAGATGGCCAGCATCACGCCGATCTCTTCGCCGGTCCGGTAGATCTCAGGCACTACGCCCGAGGTCGACAGCGTGACGCGTCGCTTGGACAGCGACAGGCCATCGCCATCGGTCGCGATCAGCAGTGCCTTCTTCACTTCCTCGAAATTGTAGAGCGGCTCGCCCATGCCCATCATCACGATGTTGGTGATCTTGCGATCGCTCGACGGCATCATGGTGCCGACAGGGATTTCCCGATCGGGGAAGTCGCCAAGACGGTCGCGGGCAAGCAGCAGCTGCGAGAGGATTTCCTCCGCCGTCAGATTACGCACCAGCTTCTGCGTGCCGGTATGACAGAAGGAACATGTGAGGGTGCAGCCGACCTGGCTCGAGATGCAGAGCGTGCCGCGACCCTCTTCCGGAATATAGACGCTTTCTACCTCGACCGGGCGACCTGCACCGCGCGGCGGAAAGCGCAGCAGCCATTTGCGGGTGCCATCGTTCGACACCTGCTCCTCGACGATTTCGGGACGCGCGATGGTGAAATGCGTCTTCAGCATTTCGCGCATGTCCTTGGAGACATTCGCCATATGGTCGAAATCGGAAATGCCGCGCACATAGAGCCAGTTCCAGATCTGCGCCACGCGCATCTTGATCTGCTTTTCCGGCACGCCCTTGCCGCGCAGGGCCTCACCCAGCTCTTCGCGGTCGAGGCCGAGCAGGCTCGGCTTCTCGGCGAAAGCGGTGGGGCGAACCGGAGCCGCAGTCTGGCTACGCTCAGGAAGCGTTACTGAAACTGTCATCGTCTGGACCTCTGGACCATATGGAGAAGCATGCTCGGATCGAGCGCGTCCCGGCTGGCAGGTGTGCATTCATGGATCATGGCGGACAGGGGATCGAGCCCATGCCCTAATTTGCAGCGGCCAATAGCAGCTTTTTTGGCTTACGTCACCCCGACCGTCTGCGGGGCGGCCATGCGCAAATGAAAGGGGCCGGCAGATGCTGCCGGCCCCTCGCGTAAAATTCAGGCGTTCCGGCCTTAGTTGCAGTTCTGGATCTTCTGCAGAGCCGCCGAGATGCCGGAAAGCGAATAGCTGTAGCTGGTGGCTGTGCCACGAGCCGACGTTGCCGTGACGGTCATCGACGAGCCACCCTTCATCGCAGCGACGAGCGCTGGCTCTTCAGCTGCATTCTCGACCCAAGCGGACGTATCCTTGACGAACAAGACGAAATTCTTGTTGTCGATTTTCACATTGACCTTGGAGTCGCCCTTCATCGGGTAACCCATCATGGCCTGCGGCTCATACGAGATGTTCTGGCCGGGACGCTGCGACACGACAAAGAAGATGTCGCCATGATTGACGCTCGCCGGTTCCTTGGTGGTCGGAACGGACAGCACGTAGCAAACAGTGCCGCCATTCGATTTGTAGGAATAGGCGCCCCAGGCCTTGAACTGCTCGATCCGCGTGGGCGATTGCGCGTTGGCGAGCCCGCTGCTCGCCAGGAGGATTGCCAGTGCGGTTACGCTACTTCTTACGAACATGTCTTCCTGCCGGTTGTTTCCATCCATCACCCGACCATGCGGCCGGGCGCTCATCGTCAAAACCTGTGTTCAGTTTGACTTAATTTACCTTACCAAACGATGAACGACGAACGCCTTGTTGTCATATTTGGCGTCAACGTTCTGTCTGGCGCCCCGAAATCCGGCAAAAAACGGTTTTCGGACCTCGATCCTGCTGACGATGTAGAGTCAAAGAAAAAGGCAAGAGTTGGGCTGCACAGCAGTTAGTGAGAACCGCAAGCGGCTCAGGCTGCGGGTTCCTCGTCGGCGAGGACCTTGTCGGCGGCATCGTAGTGCCGATCCTTGATATGCCGGTTTATCAAGGCGATTGCCGTGGTCAGCACCGCGATGTCATCGGTGAAGCCGACAACGGCAAGAATGTCCGGCACGACATCGATCGGCAGGACGAAATAGCCCAGGGCAGCCAGCAGGATACCCCTGACGCGGAACGGGGTTTCGCGGTCCGTCGCGCAGTAATAGGCGGCGACCAGATCCCGTGAAAAAGGAATCTGTCGGGCAGCCTTCTTGAAGGTCGGCCAGAAACGGCTGCGAACCTTTGCTTCCTGTCGCTCCTGTGTTTCCTCGTCTCCGGGAAGCAGGATCTCACCGATCTTCACGTCATCCATAGCCCATCGATCCTTTCGTTCGGACCCGATCAATCATATGTGAATGGCGGTTTGCGAATTCAATCACCACCCACCTTCACCCGCTTCGGGCGGCGGCCAGATCCATGAGAACGGCGAGCTTGAAGTCCAGTTCCGTCACGCCGCCCGCAGAATGGGTTGTCAGCACGACATCCACCTTCCGGTAGACGTTGAACCATTCGGGGTGATGGTCGAGTTTCTCGGCGGCGAGCGCACACTCGGTCATGAACCCGAAAGCTTGCCGGAAGTCGCGAAAGACGTAGTGTTTGACGATCGCCGCTCCCTCACGACCGACCTGCCATTCCTTCAGCTCCGACAGACGTGCCGCAATGGACGCCGCATCCAGTTTCTCGTATTTCACGGATCGCACTCCTCAGGATGAACCGATGACGGCACCTTCCATACTCTTCGTCTGCCTTGGCAATATCTGCCGTTCGCCGCTGGCAGAGGGAATCTACCGCCACCTCACGCAGGGTGCCAGTGAAAAGCCGTTGATTGCATCGGCAGGAACCGGTGGCTGGCATGTCGGCAATCCGCCGGACCGTCGTTCGATAAACGTGGCAGCCGCAAACGGGGTTGATATCTCCCGCCAGCGCGCGCGGCAGATCTTGTTGTCAGATTTCTTCGAATTCGATCTTGTTGTCGCGATGGACAGGAGCAACCTTGCAAGGCTCCAGTCAACGGCCCCGGTGGATGCCACGGCAAGCCTGCATCTGTTCGCCGAACTCGCTTTCGGTACATCGGACGAGGTGCCGGATCCCTATTACGGCGATCTGGCGGATTTCGAGGCTGTCTACAGCATGCTTTCTTCAGGCTGCAGCGCCATGCTGGCAAAGTTCGAATAACCTCCCGCTTCTTGCAGAGGAAAGACCTCTTCCGTCAGATAGGGGCCGCCGCCGACCGATTCCCTGGACGATAGAAGCACAAAGCGTCCGATGCGGAAGGGCATTGTGTGGAAGTCGCCGCGCCCGCCGAGATAATGCACGACATCGTCGACCCGCGACGCCTTCAGTCTGGCCAGGGTCACATGTGGTGTAAACTTGCGAGGATCGGGCGGCAGGCCTATGCGCTGGCAGATCCGTTCGATCTCGCCCTGGAGTGCGTAAAGCTCCGGCGCAGGAGAAACGCCTGCCCAGATCGAATGCGGCTTCTTCGATCCGAAAGAGCCGATGCCGTTCAACGTCAGGGAGAATTCGGGTCGCTCTATACGGTCGAGCCTGTCGACGACCTCGTCTGCCGTCCTGCCATCCACGTCACCGATGAAGCGGAGTGTGATGTGGTAGTTCTCCACATCGATCCAACGCGCTCCCGGAAGGCCACCGCGCAGCAATGAGAGGCTCATGGCAGCGTTGCGCGGAATTTCGAGGGCAGTGAACAATCTCGGCATGGAGACCTCCCCGAATCTTTTGCAGGTGCTCACAGCGAATCATGCAACGGCATCAGGCGCAAGCGTTTAATTCGGCTGACCCTTGATGCCCGCCACCCAAGATTCGGCGAGAGGCAGCATGCGCTCGGCCATGATCTGCAGTCCCTTGGTGTTCGGATGCATGCCGTCTTCAAGCAGCAGGCTGCGATCGGTGATCACGCCATCGAGCACGAAGGGATAGAGCGGCAGACCATGCTTTTCGGCAAGGCGCGGATAGATCGCATTGAACTTGTTTCCGTAGTCCTCACCCATGTTGGGCGGTGCCAGCATGCCGACCAGCAGGATCGGGATGTTGCGTTCCTTGAGCCGTGTGATGATCTGCTCGAGGTTGTTCTCTGTCTGCTCCGGAGGAATTCCGCGCAGCGCGTCGTTGGCTCCGAGTTCGAGTATTACGCCGTCGGTTCCATCCGGCACCGACCAGTCGACCCGTGACAGGCCTCCCGATGTGGTGTCTCCGGACACGCCGGCATTCGCAATGACCACGTCATGACCCTTGGCGGCGAGCTGCCGCTGGAGTTGTGCCGGAAGGGCATCCTCCTGCGGCAGCTGATAGCCCGCCATCAGACTGTCACCCAAGCCGACCAGCTGCAGTGGGTCGGCCGCGGCAATCCGGGGGCCGACAAGCGCAGCCACAAGGATCACGGCGAAATGAAGGAGTGAAGCTTTAAAAGTCATGGTGGCTTTCCTAGATTGCATGCAATGCCGCAGTGCGGCGAAGCTTTGTCTTGCCAAATATAGGATGGTTGAGTGTGAGAAACAGCATCATCGAACTGAAAAGCGCCGATCTCACCCTGGGCAATGCCGCAGCCTCCGTTCACGTTTTGAAGAGCATTGATCTTTCCATCGCGGAAGGCGAGGCGGTGGGCATCGTGGGGCCGTCCGGCTCGGGCAAGTCGACGCTTCTGATGGTGCTGGCCGGGTTGGAGCGCCTCGACAGTGGCCAGATCCTTGTCCGCGATACGCCGCTTCACACGCTCAGCGAGGACCGGCTGGCGGATTTCCGTGGCAAGAACATCGGCATCGTGTTTCAGTCCTTCCATCTGATCGCCAATATGACGGCCCTTGAAAATGTTGCCGTCCCGCTGGAGCTGGCCAACGTCAAGGGCGCCTTCGACATCGCGCGTCGGGAACTTGAGGCCGTTGGCCTCGGCGAACGCCTCAGCCACTATCCCGGCCAGCTTTCAGGCGGCGAGCAGCAGCGTGTGGCGATTGCCCGCGCCCTTGCGCCTTCTCCGGCGGTGCTGATCGCCGACGAGCCGACCGGAAACCTTGACACCGATACTGGTCGCCAGATTGCTGACCTTCTGTTCAACAAGCAGAAGGAGCGTGGCATGACGCTGATGCTGGTCACCCATGATCCGTCGCTGGCTGCCCGCTGCACACGGCAGATTCGCGTTGCGTCCGGCCGGATCGCCGGCGACAGCCGAACCGAGCCAAACCGCCTCGCTTCGGTGTCGGCATGACGGGTTTCACGTCACGCATTGCCATCGCCTTCCGTATCGCTTTGCGTGAGTTGCGCGGCGGGTTGAGCGGCTTCTATATCTTCCTTGCCTGCATCGCCCTCGGGACGGGGGCGATCGCGGCGGTCAATTCGGTTTCGACCGCTATCACCGATGCCATCTCCTCGGAAGGACGCACATTGCTTGCGGGTGACGTGCGCTTCGAGCTCGACAATCGCGAGGTGACACCGGAAGAACTGGCATTCCTGGAGCGTTTCGGCACGGTGTCCGTGACAACCAATCTTCGTTCCATGGCTCGCCTCGCCGACGGTTCCGACCAGTCGCTGGTGGAGATCAAGGCAGTGGATGGAGCCTATCCGCTTTATGGCCGTCTGGTGGCCGAGCCCGATCGTCCGCTCAGCGAACTGCTGGCACAGCGGGATGGTGCCTACGGCGCCATCGTCGCGCCGCTGTTGCTGGAGCGCATGAATATGGCGATTGGCGACGAACTGCTCGTCGGCAATGCACGCTTCCGCATCAACGGAACGATCACGACCGAACCCGATTCGATCTCTGACGGCTTCGGCTTTGCGCCACGCTTCCTCACGAGCCGTGACGGCCTGTTTGCGAGTGGTCTGGTGGCAACGGGCAGCCTCGTCGAGCATGCCTACAAGATCCGCTACACCGAGCCGGCTCCGACCGCTGAAGCGATCCGCGATCTCTCCCAGACCGAACATCCGACTGCGGGCTGGTCCATCCGCACCAGCGACCGCGCCGCCCCCGCGCTTACGGAAAATGTCGAACGGTTCTCGCAATTCCTGACCCTCGTTGGCCTCACTGCGCTGGTCGTGGGCGGTGTCGGTGTCGCCAATGCCGTGCGCGCCTTCCTTGATTCCAAGCGCACCGTGATTGCGACGCTGAAATGTGTCGGTGCCCCTGCGTCTGTCGTGGTGATGGTCTATCTCATCCAGATCACATTGGTCGCCTCGGTCGGCATCCTGGCCGGTCTTGTGCTCGGCGCCATAGCCCCGCCAATCACGGCGAGCTACCTCGCTGGCATCCTGCCGATTTCCGCCGAAGCGACGCTCTATCCGCGCGCGCTGCTGCTGGCTGCCGTCTTCGGCATGCTGGTGACCTTTGCCTTCGCCATATTGCCGCTGGGTCATGCCCGCAAGGTTCCCGCCACGGCACTCTTCCGCGAGCAGGGCTTCGAAGCCTCGGGACTGCCGCCCTGGCCCTATCTGCTCGCGATGGCGATGGCGCTTGCCGCTCTCGCCGCGCTTGCCATCTTCACCTCCGAACAGGAGCGCATCGCGGCCACTTTCCTCGCCGCCATGGCTGTTGGCTTCGTCCTGCTGCGGGTCGTGGCCCTCGGCATTTCCTATGCCGCACGGCGCAGCCCCCGGATCCATTCGGCGGCCTTGAGGTTGGCCGTCGGCAACATCCACCGGCCGGGCGCACTGACGCCGGCGGTCACGCTGTCGCTCGGTCTCGGCCTCAGCCTCCTTGTCGCACTCGCCCTGATAGACGGAAATCTTCGCCGGGAACTGACGGGCAATCTCCCGGAGCGGGCGCCGAACTTTTTCTTCGTCGACATCCAGGGCAGCGAAATCGACGGGTTCCGCAACCTCGTCGAGGGCATGGCGCCGCAAGGCAAGCTGATCGAGGTTCCGATGCTTCGTGGCCGTATCGCCGAACTCAACAACGTGGACGTCGCCAAGGTTGACGTGCCGCCGGAGGGACGCTGGGTGCTGCGCGGTGATCGCGGCCTGACCTATGCGAAGAACGTGCCGGAAAACAGTACCGTGACGGAAGGCGAATGGTGGGCCGATGGGTATGCCGGCGAACCGCTCGTGTCGTTTGCCGAGGAAGAAGGCCGCGAACTGGGCCTGAAGATCGGCGACACCGTCACCATCAACGTGCTCGGCCGCAATATCACCGCCAAGATCGCCAACTTCCGTACGGTGGAATGGGAAAGCCTGTCGATGAATTTCGTCATGGTCTTCTCGCCCAACACCTTCGCCGGCGCCCCACATGCGTGGCTGGCGACGCTGATCGACCAAGATGCGACCGCGGCACAGGAAGCCTCCATCCTGCGTTCGGTGACCCAGCAGTTCCCGACGATCACGACGGTACGGGTGAAGGATGCTCTCGACATTGTCGACCGCCTCGTCGGGCAGCTCGCCACCGCCATCCGGGCGGCCGCGGCGATTGCCCTGATCGCCTCTGTGCTCGTTCTTTCTGGAGCGCTGGCTGCGGGCAATCGTGCTCGCACGCATGATGCGGTGATCCTGAAGACGCTCGGCGCCACGCGTTCGATGCTGATCCGGGCCTTCACCTATGAATACATGCTGCTTGGTGCTGCTACCGCCCTTTTCGCGCTGATTGCCGGCGGAGGCATCGCCTGGTTCGTGCTCAGCCAGATCATGAACCTTCCGTCCAGCTTCCTTCCCGACGTGGCCCTGATGACCCTGGTCATCGCGCTCGTCGTGACGATCGGCATCGGATTGGCCGGTACGTGGCGTATTCTCGGCCAGAAAGCGGCCCCCGTGCTGCGGGAATTGTGATCCCTGCGGGCGGATGGATCAACCATCCGCCCAGGATTACGGCGATTTAAGATTGCGGCCCTTGTCGATGACACGGGAACCTCTCATATTGAAGTTACGCATGCTGGGCTTCACAGCGGCGCGGGAGCCATCCGGGCTCCGTCGTCCAACATTGAAGCTTTGAGAGAGGAAATCATGTCCGAACTTCGCAACTATCAGAGCCGCACGGGCCAGTCCCAGTCGGCCACGATGATCGACGAAGGTCTGCGCGCCTATATGCTGAAGGTTTACAACCTGATGGCCCTGGGCCTCGCCATTACCGGTGTCGCAGCCTTCGCAACATTCCAGATGGCGGTGACGGATGGCCAGTTGACGGCCTTCGGTCAGGCGATCTTCCTGAGCCCGTTGAAGTGGGTGGTCATCCTGGCGCCGGTCGCCATGGTGTTCTTCCTGAGCTTCCGTATCCATAAGATGAGCGTCTCTGCTGCGCAGACGACCTTCTGGGTCTATGCCGCTCTGATGGGCCTGTCGCTGTCGTCGATCTTCCTGATCTACACCGGCGCGAGCATCGTCCAGACCTTTTTCGTGACGGCCGCTTCGTTCGGTGCGCTTTCGCTCTACGGTTACACCACCAAGCGCGACCTTTCCGCCATGGGTTCGTTCCTGATGATGGGTCTCTTCGGCCTGATCATCGCCTCGCTGGTCAACCTGTTCATGGCCTCCTCGGCGCTGGACTTTGCGATCTCGGTGATCGGCGTGCTGATCTTCGCAGGCCTGACCGCCTACGACACGCAGTCGATCAAGGAGTCCTACCACGAGAGCCATTCGAGCGAGATGGCCGGTCGCAACGCCATCATGGGTGCGCTGCGCCTTTACCTCGACTTCATCAACCTCTTCCTGTTCCTGCTGCGCTTCCTCGGAAACCGCGAGTAGTCACGAGATCGAAGAGCTTTGATATCGCTTTCTGGACCCCCGAGTGGCCTCACTCGGGGGTCTTTTACGTGGCGGCTACCTCGCTCGCTGACGTTCTGGGGCCGGCGGCTGTCCCGGGTCTCGTTCGAGCTGTCTCTGCCGTCCTCCCGGATAGTTTGTGCATCCGGCGACTCCCGGCTTGCGACAAGTCTTAAAAAAGCGTTAAATTTCACTCGTGGACCGATGCAGGTTCAGGCGTCATACCCGTTGTGAGCGGGACTGCCAGGGTGAGAACACGTTATGAAGACGTTGACGATCGACATGCGCTTGGCTGGGCCCGGAGATGCGGCTGCGATCGCTGATGCCCATAGAAATGCCTGGACGCATGCCTATTCCGGGATCATTCCCTATCGGGCCCTGACCCGCATGATCGAGCGCCGCGGCGAATCGTGGTGGCGCAAGGCGACACGTGGCCCCGCCACCATCCTGGTGGCGGAAGTGGCGGGGACTGTCGCCGGCTACGCTTCGCTTGGATACAATCGCGCTCGCGTGCTGCCGCATGAAGGTGAGATTTACGAACTCTACCTGCGTCCGGAATATCAGGGCATCGGCCTCGGCTATCAGCTCTTCCACGAGGCGCGTCGGCTGCTGAAATCACTCGGCTGCAACGGAATGGTTGTGTGGTGCCTGGAAGACAGCGAGATCGCCGCCAACTTCTTTCGTAGCAATGGCGGCATGGATGCCGTCGAGGGCATGGAAGACTTTGACGATGTTCACCTCAAGAAGCTCGGCTTCATCTGGAACTGAAGCCGGATCCGTCAATCCACCACATAGCCCTCGGGCCAGCTGAAGGTGCGCTCGCTCGTCAGTTGACCGCGATTGCCGTACCAGAGCGGGGGCTGCATCCCGCAATCGAACCCTGCCGCAACCTTGTCTGCCACCTGTCTGGCCACGATGTTGGCGTTGGCCGTTGCCTTGGCATCGACCATGCCGACAAAGCAGGAGCCTGGATAGTCCGGGGTCGCAATGCGGGAGACAACGAGAACCTGGCCGGTGCTTTCCGGGCCGGGTGAACCGTCCGGCCCAGGGTTTTCGATGAACCAGCGGAGGATCGCGGCAAAGGGCTTGCCGGAGTCATCCAGCCGCCACTCGATCTTGTCGTTAACGCGGTTGAAGGCACTGAAACTCTCGAAGCCGGCGTCGCGCAATTCCCTGTCGACGGGGCCGAACAGCACGCTCTGCCGGAGGTCTCCTTCCTTGAAATGAACAGCCAGGCCCTTGAAGCCCTTGCAAAGCATACTGGCGCCCATCGCATCGGCTTCGATGGTCTGGCAATTGTCGAGGTCGAGGTTGGTATAGGCGCTGTCATTGGCCTGCGCCGGTGCCGCGAGGGTAATCTTTGCGGCCATGAGCACTGCGATCCGCACAGGGGTGGTGGCTTGCATCGTCTCATCTCCTGTATGCCCGCCGGTGAAGGCGAAGGGGCTTCTCCCAAAGCCGTGTTGCATTGCGCCATAATTCGCATTAGGTAACGCAGGAATTCAACACTCTACGGGGTCCAAAATATGCGTATTGATGCCATTGCCATCGGCAAGAACCCGCCGGAAGACATCAACGTCATCGTCGAAGTTCCTGTCGGCGGCCAGCCGATCAAGTATGAGATGGACAAGGACGCCGGCACGCTGGTCGTCGACCGTTTCCTCTACACCCCGATGACCTATCCGGGCAATTACGGCTTCGTGCCGCACACGCTCTGCAAGGATGGCGACCCGCTCGACGTCCTCATCTGCAACACGCGCCCGCTCGTTCCGGGCTGCGTCATCAATGTCCGCCCGATCGGCGTAATGATGATGGAAGACGATGGCGGCATGGACGAGAAGATCCTCGCCGTGCCGGTGCCGAAGCTGACCCGTCGCTACGACAAGATCACGAACTATACGGATCTTCCGGAAATCACACTGAAGCAGATCCAGCACTTCTTCGAGCACTACAAGGACCTCGAGCCGGGTAAGTGGGTCAAGATCGGCGACTGGATGGACGTCGATGTCGCCAAGCAGATCATCCTCGACTCGATCCAGCGGGCCAAGGACGAAGGCAAGTAAGTTCAGGCCGAGGCGACTGCCTCTATCCGCGATTTCAAGTCCTCCGGATCGCCCTCGATCCGGAGGATTTTTTGTCTGGCGGTCTCGCCGGAGACAACCGTTATGGCGGTTTTCGGGATTCTGAGCGTCTTCGAGAGCAGCGCAACAAGTGCCTTGTTGGCCTTGCCCTTTTCCGGCACGGTAGTCACGCGCGCCTTGAGGTGCGCCAGACCGTCAGCACCAACCTCTACACCGTCAAACGCATCGCGCCCGCCATTCGGTGTCAGCCGAACGGCGAGCAGCAGATGATCATGGCCAAGACGGCAGGGGCTGGTCACGCCACCAGCGGATAGATGCTGTTCCAGAGGAAGGAACGCAGGAAGAAGATAATCAAAAGAACCACGATCGGCGAGATGTCGATGCCGCCGAGGTCCGGCATGAAGCGGCGGATCGGACGCAGGACGGGTTCGGTGACGTTGTGAAAGAACTGTCCGAGCGAAGCGACGAAGCGGTTGCTGGAATTGATCACGTTGAAGGCATAGAGCCAGGAGAAGATCGCACTGCCGATCAGAATCCAGGTGAAGATGCTCAGGGCAAGGTCGATCGTCTGAAACAGGGCGTACATTCAGGTCTCCATTTCTCGGTTGACAGAGATGTAGACATTGGCGACTTAACGGACAAGTGGATGGGGCCCACGCAATCCGAATCATGTTTAACGGCGGGCCTGCCCCCGCAGTCCAAGGTATTGTTCGATGCACGCCTCCTCAGCCGACGATCGTTTTGCTGCGTTTCGGCATACTTCCTACACGCGCTTCTTCTTTGCCCGCTTCCTCGGCGCCTTCGCCACCCAGATCCTCAGCGTCTCGGTCGGTTGGCAGATGTATGACCAGACCGGCAATGTCTTCTATCTCGGCCTGATCGGTCTCGTGCAGTTCCTGCCATCGCTGTTGCTGATCCTGGTGACCGGTTCCGTTGCCGATCGCTACAATCGCCGAGCGATCGTCGCGGCCTGTATGATCGTCAGTGCCGCCTGTGCGGGGGCGCTGCTGGGGCTGACGATGGCGGATGCCTTCGAGCCGACGATCGTCTTTTCCATCCTTGTGATCTTTGGTATCGAGCGCGCCTTTGCCGCACCTGCCGTCCAGTCCCTTGCACCCAATCTGGTGCCGCAGAAGGATCTGTCGAATGCGGTTGCCTGGAACTCGTCTTCCTGGCAAACGGCCTCCATCGTCGGACCCGTCGCCGGAGGCCTGCTCTACGGTGCAAGCCCCGTCCTGGCCTATTCAGTGTCTCTCGCCTTTTTTGCCGGCGCCGCCGTTCTGGTCTTCCTGGTGAAGAGGCCGCCGCAACGCCAACCGGGCAAGGCGGTCACGCTCGATACCTTGTTTGCCGGCTTCCGCTTCATCTTCGGCGAGAAGGTGGTGCTCGGCGCGATTTCGCTTGATCTCTTCGCCGTGCTGCTGGGAGGTGCCGTGGCGTTGATGCCGGTCTTCGCCCGCGACATTCTCGATCTCGGCCCCTGGGGGCTCGGCCTTTTGCGCGCCGCACCCGGGATCGGCGCCATCATCGTCGCGATCGCGCTTGCAAGCTTTCCGATCCGCCACAATGCCGGGACCTTCATGTTCATCGGTGTTGCCCTCTTCGGGGTCGGGACGATCCTGTTCGGCTTCTCCCAGACGGCCTGGCTGTCAATATTCGCGCTGATGCTGATGGGCGCCGCCGACATGGCGTCCGTCTATGTGCGCGAGACGCTGATTGCGCTCTGGACACCGGACGAGGTGCGCGGCCGTGTCAACGCCGTCAACATGGTCTTCGTCGGTGCGTCCAATGAGCTCGGCGAGTTCCGGGCCGGCACTATGGCGCATTTCATCGGGCCGGTACCTGCCGTCGTGCTTGGTGGCTTTGGGACGCTCGCGGTTGCCGCCGTCTGGGCGCTCGGTTTCCCGCAATTGCGCAAGATCGACAGCCTTGAGGCGCCGGAGCGTCAGGACGTGCGCTGACTGCGCTCGAAGACCAGGTCGAGAAAGTCCGACAACCAGGCTCGTAGCGGCGCGTCGAAAATCATCCGGCCTTCCAGATGCTCGCGGCCTTGCTGGGCATTCGGCAGGACAAAGCGATGGGCGCCGTGAACCACCCAGCGGTGCATCATGGCGCGGGTCAATTCGGCATGGAACTGCACCGCCCAGGCATTCTCACCATAGTGAAAGGCCTGGTTCGGATATATGTCTCCGGTCGCCAGCAGTTTGGCGCCCTGTGGCAGGCTGAAGCCCTCGCGGTGGAAGTGATAGACCATCTTCGGCCAGTGCATCAGTAAGCGGCCATGTTCGGTCGGCTTGATCGGATACCAGCCGATTTCGGTGCGCTCATCCCGGTCGGCCTCCACCTTGCCGCCGAGGTGACGGACCAGCATCTGGGCGCCAAGGCAGATGCCGAGGAACGGTTTGTTTTCCTTGAGCGGCACATCGAGCCAGTTGATTTCGGTCTTGATGTAGTCGTCGGGATCGTTCGCGCTCATCGGACCGCCAAAGACGACCGCGCCCGCATGGTCCGCCAAGGTTTTTGGCAGAGCCTGCCCAAGCACCGGACGGCGGATGTCGAGGGGATAGCCCTTCTCCTCGAGCATCTGGCCGACACGGCCGGGGCTCGATCGCTCCTGGTGCAGGACGATCAGGACAGGCTGTTTGCGATCGCGAGGGCGCGATCGTTCGTCACGTGGCATCGTCGATCGCTCCAAGGCCGGCTCGTTCGGCCGCTTCCTGCCTTTGGACGATGCGTTCACGCCCGGATACGCCGAGCAGGTCGGCGACCCGCCAGATGGCGTGGTCTTCCATCTCACTGCGGCTGCCGTCTGCATAGACGATGTCCCAGAGGATGCCGACCAGATGTTGGCGCTCGTCTTCGTTCAGCTGTCGCTTCAGTTCCGTGGTGAAGCGGTAGTAATCGACTGCCTCGCTCTCGGCGTCCTGACCAGCCGCGATCAAGGCGTCGATGTCGCTCTCTTCGAGCCCGTATTCCTCCTTGAGGATTTCCCGCAGTTTTGCCTTTTCGGCGTCGCGAACGACGCCGTCCGCTTCCATGACCTGGAGACAGAGGGCGGCAACGGCGATCCGAGGGTCGTCAGGCGCAAAGACCGCCTTGGGGCGGTCCTGCATCATGGATTGAAAGAAGGATTGCAGGCGATCGAGCATGCCGGTTCCTGTCAGAAGAGTTTCAGTCGGGTCTTGGGTTCCGGTGCAGCGAGCGCCGGATCCTTGACGCCGGGGTCATCGGGAGGGCGACCGAAAAAGGGTTCGACCACTGCGGCCTCCTTCGCGGGCCTACCTTCCTTCGTTGAGTCAGCCGCCGGGGTCTCCGGCTTCGCCGGCTTGGCCAAAGGCACCTCTGGTTCTGCCGATTTGGCTGAAACCTCACCTTCGATCACTGGGCCCTTTGTCTCCATCACTTTTGGGCGTGTCGGCTCGACCAAAGGCTCGGGCTTGGCTGGAGCTTCCGTCCGAGCAACAGGCGGAAGTGATGCGAGCGCTTTCTCGCCTTGGGATGCCGTGCCTTCCTCGATCGGGCTAGCCAACTGGTCGAAGGGCGTCTTCCATTCGAACGCGTCGAGGCGGCCGGTTACCGGCGAGATCGGCATCCAGCGCTCAGACACGTGGCCATCGGCCACCCAGGACGGATCCCTTGGTGCTTTGAGCGCCTGACCCATCCAATGGCGGATTCGGCCCTGGTCGCCGGTCTCGGCTTCCTCGATGTCAGCCAGCAGCAGATAGACGCGTTCGCGCGAGGCAATACGGGCCGCTGCTTCGGCCTTGGCACGGGCCTTCTTGAAGTCCTGCGCATCGAGCGCTGCTTCCGCAACGGCTAGCAGGGACTCATAGTTATTCGGCTTCAGAGCTTCCAGCTTTTCGGCCTTCTTCAGGCGGTCGACCGCACTGTCGCCGCTGCGGGCTCTGACATAGGCGCGGGCGATTTCCGGATGCGGCTCGATCTTCCAGACCTGCTCCAGGGTGTTCGACGCCTTGCGCAGATTGTCTTCGCGCATGTAGGCCTTGGCGGCGACGATGGCGGCGGGCACCAGATCCTTGGCGAGTTTCAACGCCTTCAAGGCGCTGTCGCGCGCGCCGGCCGGATCGGCTTCCAGCTGGTCTTCGGCCTTTGCGGTAAGCAGGACCGCCTTCAGGCGTTCAGCTTCATGACGTTCAAGGACGTGGGCGATCTTCTGCTGATCGAGCAGGCGGATCGCATCGTCCCAATGACCGGCGCGGCAGCGGTGTTCCAGCGTCGCCTTCGCTGCCCATGGCAGATAGGGCGCAGCTTCTGCTGCGGTTTCGGCATATTGCCGGGCAGCCTCATGCGCGCCGAGGCGGTTCGCTTCCACGTAAAGGCCGCGCAGTCCAAGCTCCCGGGTTTCGGGGTCCTCCGACATCTCCTGGAACAGGCGACGGGCCTCGTCGTGACGGCCTTCGATCAATGCAGCCTGGGCATCGAGAACGCGGATCAGTGGTTCCTGGTCGGCGCGGATCAGGCCACGGGCGCGGGCGCTCATCTTGCGGGCGAGAATAGCATTGCCGGCGCCGGCTGCAATCAGGCCGGTGGATATCGCCTGGTAGCCACGGTCCCGTTTGCGTGCGCGGAAAAAGCGGCGGACCGAATGTGGCGAGGTCCACACTGTGCGGAGCAGCCACCACAGAAGCATGAGGGTGGCGACGAGGGCGACCAGCGCCGTCACCGCGACGATGAGATCGGTATTGTATTGCTGGCCTTCCCAGATCAGCGAGATTTCACCGGGACGATCGGCCACCCAGGAAAAACCGAAACCCAGCGCCAGGATGAAGCCGAAGAAGAAGAGGATCTTGAGGATGGTGGTCATGCGTCAGCCTCCGTTCCCGGCCACGGTCTGGGACAGGGCGGCGGCAACACGCTCCTCGGCCTCGATCCTGTTTTTCAGCTTGGTGGAAAACTCGGAGGATGCCTGCTTGCCGGCCTCGGGCAGCGTCTCCCATTCAAGAGCAGCTCCCTTCAGGTCGCCGTTCTGCAGCTTGTTCTCGACGCGGGCAACGATGGCCTCGGGCGTCTCGCCTTCGACATTGCCGACCGGTCGAACCTTGACCAGAGACCGGGCGCTTGCGAGCAGACGGTCTGTCCAGCCTTCGCCGGTTGCCGGCTGGTTGATGGCAGCGAGGATATCCTCTGCGACCTGGTTGAAGTCGCGAGCAAGATCCGAGCGAGACGACACACCGGCGCTCGCGAGCGGAGTGAGTGCTGCTATGGCCGGGTCTTCCGGCGACACGCTCTTCAGCGCGTCGAGCTCCGACAGGAAGGGGCCGCCGCGATCGATGGCGGTCTTGAGGCCGGCCAACGCAATCGCCCGCGCCATTTCAACATCGCTGCGCGGCTCTTCGAGCTTGCGCTCGGCTTCGGTCAGACGGGTGGTGCTCTGATCCAGAGCCTGCTTGTTGCTGGCGATTTCGGCACGCAGCGATTCAATCGCCTGTTCAGCCGCGACAAGCTGGGTCTTCAGTGCTTCAACCGCTGCCGCATCGGCTGCGGGAGCTGAGCCGGCATTGGCGACACTTGTTTCCAGGGCCGCAATACGCTCGGCCAGAGCAGGGTCTGTGGCCGGTGCTGCCGGTTGCGCAGCCAGGCGCGCAACCTCTATTTTCAATGCATCGAGCTCTGCCGTATCCATGACAGGGGCTTGAGCGGCCTGCTCGGGGCCGAGACCCGGCACGATCCCGGCATATTGCATGCTGCCCGCGAGGGCGAGCGCCACGAGGCCGCCGAAGATGCCGGAGGCGACCAGCGTCGAGGTTGCGGGTGATTGGCGGATCGGCTCCTGGGAAGGCGGCGCTTGGGTCTTCGCCGTGTTGTCGACAGGCGCGTCCTTTTCGCCGATCGACGTGGTTGATTCCGAGGTCTGAGGCGCAGGTTCCCAGGGGTCGGCGGGCGTGTCGGTCCGGGTGTCGCTTGCCGGTGTGGCGTCTGCGGGCGCACCATCAGTCACCAAAGACGGGGCAGGGGCATCAGATGGCGCGGCATCGACCGTGCCGTCATCCCTCGGTGTGGCGGCTTCCTGAGCGGTCAGATCTATCGTCACCGGATCATCGGTGGCTTTCGATCGACGGGGTGGCTTTCCGGAAACCATGGCAACCTCTTCATTTCGCGCGTGTGGCTAAACCTAGTCAGTCCTCATGGCGAAGGAAAGGCCTGAGGTTCCATTTCACGCGGCACTGCATCAAAGCAGAAGAAGCAGTTGATCCTCCCGAGGTTCCATCGACCACTGGCTGTTGGGCTGAATTTCTGCGGGGAGGGCTGAAGCGATCTTGTCGCTGAGGCATAGAAAGCGTACCCGGCGCCAGTCGAGCGTTTCACGCGTCTGGTTGTGCAATTCGCCCAGACGTCGGGCCGTTTCGGATGAGTAAACCAGGATGGCATCGGGCATCGGCGTAAGCATCCGGATCACTTCGGCGTCCGCATGCGTTGCCGGGATCATCCGATAGCATTCTCGGATATCGACCGAATATCCCGCTTCGGCGAGGTCTGTCTCGAATTCTGAGGACCGCGGGGTGCCGGTCAGATAGATGATTGGTGCCGCTGGATCGCGCCTGGCGATGAGCAGTCTCGCCAGCGACCTGCCGTCGCCATCGGCAACCGAGACGTCGTCAAATCCGGCGTCCCGGGCTGCTCGCGCCGTGGCGCGACCGACGGCGAAGAGGGGCAGGGCGAGGAACGGTTGTTGTGCTTCATCCGTCAGGGTCTCGATCACGCGCATCGCCTCGGCGCTGGTCACGGCTATGGCAGCCGTGCCGGTCAGGGGCGGCGGCGCCAGTGCCTGCGGTTGCTGCACTGCCTGCATCAGCGGCAGCAGGACCGGCTCATGGCCACGACGCTCAAGCTCGGCGGCAGTTCTGGCCGATGCCGGCTCGGGGCGCGTCACCAGAACGCGCATCGGTTCAGCTCCAGCTGTCGAAGAAGTCGGTACCAGCCTTGGCTCGCACCGTGCCGCCGGCTTGTGCACCAAGCACGGCACCTTCCGTGCGGCTGCCCTCGATCTCCACATCGTGCCAGCGGCTGCCATCGGGCGTGAGGATCATGCCGGCAAAGCGGATTGCGTCTCCGTCGACCGTTGCGTGGCCCGCAATCGGCGTGCGGCAGGAGCCATCGAGTGCGCCGAGAAAGGCCCGTTCGCAGCTCACGGCATCGAAAGTGTCGCGGTCATTGATCGCGTCGAGCAGGTCGTTGACCCTGGTGTCGCCGATACGGCTCTCGATGCAGATCGCGCCCTGGGCCGGAGCCGGGGGAAAGTCGGCTGGATTGAGCAGTTCGGTCGGAACATCAGGTTTTCCAAGACGGCGCAGGCCGGCATAGGCGAGGAGGGTCGCGTCGACTTCCCCGTCTGCGAGCTTGCGCAGGCGCGTGTCCACGAGGCCGCGAAAGGTGATGACTTTGATGTCGGGACGGATGCGACGGATGAGCGCCTGGCGTCGAAGCGACGACGAGCCGACGGTTGCTCCCTCCGGGAGTTCCTTCAGCGTCGGGGCTGTGCGGCCAACGACGGCATCACGGACATCTTCGCGTGGCAGGAAGGCCGAGAGGAAAAGCCCTTCCGGCAACTTGGTCGGCATGTCCTTGGACGAATGCACGGCGAAATCGAGATCGCCCGACAGCAACTGTTCTTCCAGTTCTTCGGTGAACAGCCCCTTGCCGCCGATTTCGGAGAGGGGGCGGTCGGTGATCCGATCGCCCTTGGTGGAGAGCACCACAATCTCGAACATGTCCTCTGGCAGACCATGGGCCTCCATCAGGCGGCGGCGGGTCTCATAGGCCTGGGCGAGAGCGAGCGGGCTGCCCCGCGTGCCGATGCGGAAAGGTTTTGTTTGCATCCGAACTTGTCCGTTGTTACCGACAGATTTCGTAGACCGGTTTCTCGGCAACCGCAATCAATGAACGGGTTCCATGACATCCAAACTGCGCATCCTCGGCATCGAAACCAGCTGTGACGAGACGGCGGCCGCTGTCGTCACGCGGCTTGCTGATGGCTCTGCTATCACCGAGGCGGATGTCGTCTTGAGCCAGCTCGACGAGCACAGCGCCTATGGTGGTGTGGTGCCGGAGATTGCGGCACGCGCCCATGTCGATGCGCTGGATACGCTGATCGAGGAAGCGCTCACCCGGGCAGGCATCACGCTGGCCGAGGTGGATGCCATCGCCGCTACCTCCGGCCCCGGCCTGATAGGTGGCCTTCTCATTGGGTTGATGACCGGCAAGGCAATCGCGCGGGCGACGGGCAAGCCGCTTTACGCCGTCAACCATCTCGAGGGCCATGCACTGACCGCGCGTCTCACCGATGGCGTTCCCTTTCCCTATCTGATGCTGCTGGTTTCAGGCGGCCACACGCAATTGGTTCTGGTCAAAGGCGTTGGCGAATACGAGCGTTGGGGCACCACGGTCGATGACGCGCTGGGCGAAGCCTTCGACAAGACCGCCAAGCTTCTCGGGCTTCCCTATCCGGGTGGTCCCGCCGTCGAGCGGGCGGCGGCCACGGGCAATCCCAAGCGGTTTGCCTTTCCCCGGCCTTTGGTTGGCGAGGCTCGCCTCGATTTTTCCTTCTCGGGCCTGAAGACCGCCGTACGTCAGGCGGCGGAAGGCATCGCGCCTGTCACCGATCAGGACATCGCCGATATCTGCGCTTCGTTCCAGCATGCCATCTCGCGCACGCTGAAGGATCGCATCGGCCGAGGCCTGCAGCGGTTCAGGCAAACATTTCCTGATGTGACCGAGCCTGCTCTGGTCGTGGCCGGCGGTGTCGCTGCCAATAAAGAGGTGCGCCAGACGCTGGATACGCTCTGCGCCGAGCATCGCTTCCGCTTTGTCGCGCCGCCGCATCATCTGTGCACCGACAATGCCGTGATGATCGCCTGGGCGGGCCTGGAACGCATGGCGCTTGGCATGCCCTCGGATGATCTTGCCGTCGCCCCCCGGTCGCGCTGGCCGCTGGATCAGGATGCGAAAGCTTTGCTTGCTTACGGCAAGCGTGGGGCCAAGGCATGAGCGGGATGCAGCGTATCGCCGTGATCGGCGCCGGTGCTTTTGGTACCGCGCTTGCCGCAGTGATTGCCCAGACCGGAAAGGGCGACGTGGTTCTGATTGGCCGCGATGCCTCGGTGATGGCAGATCTTGCCGCCAGTCGGGTGCATGAGGCCGCGCTCCCCGGTATCCGTCTGCCCGACACACTTGCCTTTTCTTCCACGCCGAAGGATCTCGTGAGTGCGGACATCGTGCTCTTCGCGATGCCATCCCAGGCGCAGATCGCGGCGGCCGAAACCTATGGGCCGCATCTGAAGCCGGGTGCGCCCGTCGTCATCTGCGCCAAGGGCATCGAGAAGCAAAGTTCGCGTCTGCTTACTGACGTTCTGGAAACGGCACTTCCCGGCCATCCAATCGCGATGCTCTCGGGTCCGGGCTTTGCGGCCGATATTGCCAAGGGCCTCCCGACGGCTATGGCGATCGCGGCTGAGGATCTTGTTCTGGCTGAGCAGCTCGCCAAGGCGATTTCCGGCCAGACTTTCCGGCTTTATGCGTCCGATGACCGGATCGGCGTGCAGCTCGGCGGTGCCTTGAAGAACGTGCTCGCGATTGCCTGCGGCATCGTCGAAGGGATGGGGCTGGGTGATTCGGCGCGGGCGGCACTCATCGCTCGTGGCCTTGCGGAAATGTCGAGACTGGTCGACGCGATGGGCGGGCGAGGGGACACGGTGCGGGGCTTGTCTGGTCTCGGTGACCTCGTGTTGACGGCGACCAGCCACCAATCACGCAATCTGCGCTTCGGCATCGCGCTCGGCCGTGGCGAACCCATCGGCTCCCAGCAAGGTTCGCTCGTCGAAGGTGCCTTTGCGGCTGCGGTCGCCGCGCGTCTCGCCGAAGGTCACCAGATCGAGATGCCGATTACTGAGGCCGTTGCCGCGATCATCGATGGCAGACTGGACATCCCGACCGCGATCACCCAACTGATGTCGCGACCGATCACCACCGAATAAGAGACCCCTTAGGAGAGACAAGATGCTGTTTGCCGTCATCTGCGCCGACAAGCCAGGCCACCTGAACCTTCGGATGGAAACACGTCCGCCGCATGTCGAGTGGCTGAATGGGCTCAATGCCGCCGGCCAGTTGAAGATCGCCGGCCCGTTCCTCGATTCCGACGGCAAGCCCTGCGGTTCGATGCTGATCATCTCCTCCGACGACATCGAGGCCGCCAAGGCGCTGGCAGCACAAGACCCCTATGCCAAGGCCGGCCTGTTTGAGAGCGTCGAGATCAAGCCCTATAACTGGGTCTTCAACAATCCGGAGGCGTGAACGGCATGGCATTCTGGCTCTACAAGTCCGAACCCTTCAAGTGGTCCTGGGAAATGCAGAAGGCCAAGGGCGACGTCGGCGAAGAATGGACCGGCGTTCGCAATTATCTCGCGCGCAACAACATGCGGGCGATGAAAATCGGCGACAAGGGCTTCTTCTACCACTCCAACGAGGGGCTCGAAGTTGTCGGCATCGTCGAGGTCTGCGCGCTTTCGCATCCGGATTCGACCGCCGAGGGAGACGCCCGCTGGGACTGCGTTGATATCCGCGCCGTCTGCGATATGCCGAAGCCGGTCAGCCTCAAGGACGTGAAGGCGAACGAAAAGCTGGCGAAGATGGCGCTTGTCACCTCGATGCGGCTTTCGGTCCAGCCGGTGACGGATGACGAGTATTTCGAGATCTGCCGCATGGGCGGTCTCGATAATCCGCCGATCTGATCCGCCCGTGAAGACCGATCCGGACCGTTTCATCCTCGAAAACACCAGCGTGCTCTCACCGCCGCATGTGCCTGAGATCCGGCTTCATCTTGCAAGCGAAGTGCATGACCTCTGGCTGAAGACGGAGGCGGATCTGGAGGCAATCGGTCTGCCGCCACCGTTCTGGGCCTTTGCCTGGGCGGGTGGCCAGGGGCTCGCGCGCTATGTGCTTGATCATCCGGAGACGGTTCGGGGAAAGCGTGTCCTGGATTTCGCCAGCGGGTCCGGTTTGGTCGCGATTGCGGCAGCCATGGCAGGGGCGACGCAGGTTCTGGCCGCCGACATCGATCCCTGGGCAGGAGGCGCGGTGCGGCTGAATGCCGCTCTCAACGGCGTGACCATCGAATTTTTCAGCGAGGATCTGATCGGGCGTTCGCCTGATGTCGATGTGATCCTCGCAGGCGACGTCTTCTACGACAGCGATTTCGCTCGTGCGCTCATCGCCTGGTTCGGTTCCATGACGAAGGCCGGCTGTCTGGTTCTTGTGGGTGATCCGGGGCGAAGCTATCGACCCACGGAGCATCTGGAGCCGCTCGCCACCTATCAGGTGCCTGTCACGCGGGTGCTGGAGGACAGCGAGATCAAGAAGACCACCGTCTGGAGATTTCTCTAGTTCTTCGGGCGGATGATGCAAACGCCCGCTTCGAAGGAGCAGGCTTCTTCCGGGTTTTCCGCTGAGATTTCAATGATTTTCGCCTTTGGCGCTCGATAGGCGACAACCTTCGGTCCCGGCGTCCGGTCAATGGCGAAAAAGACGCCGTTGCCCTTGATGCGCAGGGCTGAAACGTTCCCTGCAAACGTCCCGATGCCCGGGATCACAGACGGCAGCCCGTTGCTACCGATGATGGCATGGCTCTGTCCGCGATGATTCCACTGATCATGGTCCCCGGCCTGTGCAACGCCGGATGTTCCGATCAACAGGACGGAGAGGGCCGTCAGGGCCAGGCGAGACTTTAGCATGAGGGGCTCCCGGGAACGCAGTTAACAAATCGTTAACCCAACATGCCGCAAGTGATTGCTAAAGTCATCCATCTCCACGCTTTTTTCGTATCGAGGGATGCGGTTTGTCGTGGCGCTAAAGTTCTGTTCACGCGAATCGATTAAATTGAAATCGTCAAGCGAATGTGCTTGTCGTCCGGGATTTCGAGGATTAAACGTCGCCCTGATGCAATGCACTACAAACGTTATGACGCATTGCGAACAGCATGTCCGTATGGTCGGACCGCATCGAGACGCCGCGAGGTTTAGATGGCGAATGTGACAAAAAGCCGGCCCCTGTCGCCGCATCTGCAGATCTACAAGCCCATTCCCACCATGATTATGTCGATTCTGCACCGCATTACCGGTGCGGCGCTTTATTTCGGCACGATCCTGGTTGCGTGGTGGCTGATTGCGGCATCCACCGGTGCCGAATACTTTGAATGGGTGAATTGGTTCATGGGCACCATCGTCGGTCGCCTGATCCTGTTTGGCTACACCTGGGCGCTGATTCATCACATGCTTGGTGGCCTGCGTCACCTGATGTGGGATGTCGGCTACGGTTTCGACAAGCATTTCTCGACCAAGCTTGCCAAGGCCAACATCGTGGCATCCGTCGTCCTGACGATCCTGATCTGGGTCGTCGCCTATCTCATTCGCACCTGAGGCACCATTCCATGGATATGCGCACTCCGCTCGGCAAGGTCCGCGGTCTCGGCTCGGCCAAGGAAGGCACCGAGCATTTCTGGCGTCAGCGTCTGACGGCCGTTTCGAACATTCCGCTGATGCTCTTCTTTATCGGCTTCCTGGTTATGTACAACGGCGCTCCCTACGCCGAGGTGGTCGGCGCATTGTCGCACCCTCTCGTCGCGGTCGTCATGGGGCTGGTCCTGTTGTCGGCCCTGATCCATATGAAGCTCGGCATGCAGGTGATCATCGAGGACTATGTCCATACCGAGATCACCAAGCTGCTGCTTCTGATGCTGAACACGTTCTTCGCGATCCTGATCGGTGGCCTCTGTCTTTTCGCCATCTTGAAGATCGCATTCGTAGGGTAAATCAACATGGCAACCATTCATAACTTCGCCCAGACCGGCAAGGCCTACACCTATGTTGATCATTCCTACGATGTCGTGGTCGTCGGTGCCGGTGGCGCCGGCCTGCGTGCGACGCTCGGCATGGCCGAACAGGGCTTCAAGACGGCCTGCATCACCAAGGTTTTCCCGACCCGTTCGCATACGGTCGCAGCGCAGGGCGGTATCGCCGCCTCGCTGAACAACATGACGCCGGACTGCTGGCAGTGGCACCTCTACGACACCGTCAAGGGTTCCGACTGGCTCGGCGACGTCGACGCCATGCAGTATCTCGCCATGGAAGCGCCAAAGGCGGTCTATGAGCTCGAACATTACGGCGTTCCCTTCTCGCGTAACGAAGAAGGCAAGATCTACCAGCGCCCGTTCGGCGGTCACATGCAGAACTATGGCGAAGGCCCGCCGGTGCAGCGCACCTGTGCTGCTGCCGACCGTACCGGCCACGCGATCCTGCATACGCTTTATGGCCAGTCGCTGCGCAACAACGCAGAATTCTTCATCGAGTATTTCGCGCTCGACCTGATCATGTCTGACGATGGCAGCCGTTGCACCGGCGTCGTCGCCTGGAATCTGGATGACGGCACGATCCATCGCTTCTCGGCGAAGATGGTCGTGCTGGCGACCGGCGGTTATGGCCGCGCTTATTTCTCGGCGACATCAGCGCATACCTGCACCGGTGACGGCGGCGGCATGATCGCCCGCGCAGGTCTTCCGCTGCAGGATATGGAATTCGTCCAGTTCCACCCGACCGGTATCTACGGCGCCGGCTGTCTGATCACCGAAGGCGCACGCGGCGAAGGCGGTTATCTCGTCAACTCCGAAGGCGAGCGCTTCATGGAGCGCTATGCGCCGTCGGCGAAGGACCTTGCCTCGCGTGATGTCGTTTCGCGCTGCATGACGATGGAAATCCGTGAAGGCCGCGGCGTCGGCAAGAACAAGGACCACATCTTCCTGCATCTCGATCACCTCGATCCGGCGGTCCTGCACGAGCGCCTGCCGGGCATCTCGGAATCGGCCAAGATCTTTGCCGGCGTCGACGTGACCCGCGAGCCGATCCCGGTTCTGCCGACGGTTCACTACAACATGGGCGGCATTCCCACGAATTACTGGGGTGAAGTGCTGAACGCGGATTCCAGCAATCCGGAGCGGATCATCCCCGGCCTGATGGCCGTTGGCGAAGCCGGTTGCGCTTCGGTGCATGGTGCAAACCGTCTTGGCTCGAATTCGCTGATCGACCTCGTGGTCTTCGGTCGTGCGGCTGCTATCCGTGCAGCTGAAGTCATTGACCGCACGTCGCCTATTCCGCACCTCAACGTTGCGGCCTGCGACAAGATCATGGACCGCTTCGACAATACGCGCCATGCTTCCGGCCAGACGCCGACGGCTGTTCTGCGCGACAAGATGCAGCGCGCCATGCAGGACGATGCGGCCGTTTTCCGGACCCAGGAATCGCTCGAAAGCGGCTGCCAGCGCCTGTCGGCGATCTGGAAGGAGCTGCCGGATATCAAGGTCACCGACCGTTCGATGATCTGGAACTCCGATCTGGTCGAGACGCTCGAACTGCACAATCTGATGGCCAATGCGATCACCACGGTTTATGGCGCCGAGGCCCGCAAGGAGAGCCGCGGTTCGCATGCGCGCGAAGACTACACGTCCGGTCCGTTTGCTGGACGCGACGACGAGAACTGGCGCAAGCATACGCTGGCCTGGGTCTCCGAATCGGGTGACGTCAAGCTCGACTACCGTCCGGTTCACACCGAGCTCATCGCCGAAGGCATCGATCCCAAGAAGATCGCGCCCAAGGCTCGCGTCTACTGATTTGAGGACCTCATCATGGTAGAACTCGCTCTCCCCAAGAATTCCCAGATCACCGAAGGCAAGGTCTGGCCGAAGCCGGCTGGGGCCAAGAATGTCCGCGAATACCGGATTTATCGCTGGAACCCGGATGACGGTGCAAACCCGCGGATCGACACCTACTATATCGATGTCGATGACTGCGGCCCGATGGTTCTCGATGGTCTTCTCTACATCAAGAACAACATCGACCCGACGCTGACGCTGCGCCGGTCCTGTCGTGAAGGCATCTGTGGTTCGTGTGCGATGAACATCGACGGCACGAATACGCTGGCCTGCACAAAGGGCATGGAAGAGATCAACGGCACGGTGAAGGTCTATCCCTTGCCGCATATGCCTGTCGTGAAGGATCTGGTGCCTGACCTCACCAATTTCTACGCCCAGCATCGTTCGATCGAGCCGTGGCTGAAGACGGTGTCGCCGCCGCCGGCCAAGGAATGGAAGCAGAGCCACGAGGATCGCCAGAAGCTCGATGGACTCTATGAGTGCATCCTCTGCGCCTGCTGCTCGACCTCCTGTCCGAGCTACTGGTGGAATGGCGATCGCTATCTTGGGCCCGCCGTGCTCCTGCAGGCCTATCGCTGGCTGATCGACAGCCGCGATGAAGCGACCGGCGAGCGTCTCGACAATCTCGAGGATCCTTTCCGCCTTTATCGCTGCCACACGATCATGAACTGCGCGCAGGCCTGCCCGAAGGGGCTCAACCCAGCCAAGGCGATCGCAGAGATCAAGAAGATGATGATCGAGCGTCGCGCCTGACAAATCGGGACTGTCGATGAAAAGATCGCGAGGCCGCCCGGGAACAGTTTCGGGCGGCCTTAATTTATCCGTATAGTGCCGGCTATGGATCGCGCGCGGTGTGGAACTTGATTAACCATATTCGCGTAACATATTTCTAACCCAGTTGTACGGCAGGTTGCGGCGCAGGTCGCGAGAGCGGGAGTATAATGATGAAATTCAGCCATGCAGTTACCGGAGCAGCCATCCTCCTGGCGCTCGCAGGATGCCAGCGGACCTCCTATAGCAGCATGAACGCCGCCAACAGCGCCCTTCCGCCGCTGCAGGCCCAGCCCGTGCCTTCCGTCCAGTCCGGCCAGTTGCCGCCGCCCGGAGCGGTCGATCCCTCGCAATTCCCGGCAGCTCCCCAGACGACCGCAGCGCTCGATCCGGCCGCTGCTGGTGCGCCTGCGACGGCACTCGATGTCACCAAGGAATCAATGGTCGGCAACTGGCGTGTCCAGAGTGCCGGTACGAGCTGCGACATGTTCCTAACGCTTACCAATCTCGGCAGTGGCTCACGCGGCGGTACCCGCGGCTGCGCTGGCGAGCTTACTGCCATGGGCTCCTGGGAGGTGTCCGGCAAGCAGGTCGTGCTGAAGGATCGCAACGGCAATACGCTTGGCAGCCTGTACAAGACGGCTGATGCCCGGTTCGACGGCAGCACCGCATCCGGTCAGCCGGTCAGCCTGAGCCGCTGATCCAAATTCCAATCCTGCGGTGGCTCCGATGAGCCACCCTCCCGGCGGGACACAATTTCATGCAGCCAGTTCCTGACTACGGGCTCAGTGTCGCCGAGCAGTTGCGCGCGATGACGGAGGCGGGAACGCTGCAGCCCGACCGCTACCAGTTCGACGTCGCGGAGAAACTCGACCGAATCCTGACAGAGTTCAAAGCGCGCAAGCCGGCTGCCAAGACCAGCGCCCTCGGCTGGATGTTTGCGCAGAAGCGCAAGCCGCAAATTCCGATCCAGGGGCTTTATGTCCATGGCAGCGTCGGGCGTGGCAAGACCATGCTGATGGATCTGTTCTTCAGGCTCGCACCCGTCGAGAAGAAGCGACGGGCGCACTTCCATGAATTCATGGCCGATGTGCATGCGCGTATCCATGTCCATCGGCAGAAGCTGAAGGCTGGCGAAACCAAGCAGGCCGATCCGGTGCCGCCGGTGGCGGCAGCACTGCGCGAAGAGGCGCAGCTTCTGTGTTTCGACGAATTCACGGTGACCGACATCGCCGATGCGATGATCCTCGCCCGGCTCTTCACTGAGCTTTTTGCGCGCGGTTGCACGCTCGTCGCGACCTCCAATGTCGAGCCCGACAATCTCTACAAGGACGGCCTCAATCGCGGCCTCTTCCTGCCCTTCGTCGATCTCCTGAAGAAAAACGTTCAGGTCTCAACGCTCGACTCGCCGACCGATTACCGGCTGGAGAAAATGGAGAGCCTGCCGGTCTATATCGCGCCGCTCGACGATGCCCCGAAGTTGATGGACATTGCCTGGAAGCGTGTGACGGAGGGGATGTCCGAGGCTCCTGCTTCCATCGAAATGAAGGGCAGGACCATCGAGATCCCGCGGGCGACGGGTCGCTTGGCGCGCTTCACGTTCCGCGAACTGTGCGAGCGCCCTCTCGGCGCTTCCGATTATCTCGCCATTGCCAAACGTTTCGATGTGGTTTTCGTCGAGAACATTCCCCATCTCGGGCCTGAGAAGCGGAACGAGACCAAGCGTTTCATCATTCTGATCGATGCGCTGTACGATGCGAGCGTCCGCTTGTTCGCCTCTGCCGTTGCCATGCCGGAATCGCTGCTCACGGAAAAGAAGGGCACTGAAGGCTTCGAGTTCGATCGTACGGTTTCGCGTCTCTTCGAGATGCGCAGCGCAGACTATCTTGAACTGCATCAGGCAAAGCGACAGAATCATGACGATCCGGTGACATAATATTTGACGTTTACGTAAGAATTTTATGTTCTAACCGATTGAATTTGATACACAGAAAATTATCGTTTGCGATTTAAAGCCTTTGGAGCTATGCGGTTTGTCCTCAAGGGCAGGCTAAAACTTGTCTCGACCTTGGTCGCGGATCCAAAAGGAAGTCTACAATGGCGCGCAAAAAGATCGCTCTTATCGGTTCTGGAATGATTGGTGGTACCCTGGCGCATCTCGCCAGTCTGAAGGAACTGGGCGACATCGTCCTTTTCGACATTGCTGACGGCATCCCGCAGGGCAAGGGTCTCGACATTGCCCAGTCCGGTCCGGTTGAAGGCTTCAATGCCAAGCTGTCTGGCGCCAGCGACTACGCCGCCATCGAAGGTGCTGACGTCTGCATCGTCACCGCCGGCGTTGCCCGCAAGCCGGGCATGAGCCGCGACGACCTGCTCGGCATCAACCTGAAGGTCATGGAACAGGTCGGCGCCGGCATCAAGAAGTATGCCCCGAACGCTTTCGTCATCTGCATCACCAACCCGCTCGATGCGATGGTCTGGGCGCTGCAGAAGTTCTCGGGCCTGCCGGCCAACAAGGTCGTCGGCATGGCCGGCGTTCTCGACTCCGGTCGTTTCCGCCACTTCCTGTCTGAAGAATTCAACGTTTCCGTTCAGGACGTCACCGCCTTCGTTCTCGGTGGCCACGGCGACACCATGGTGCCGCTGGCTCGCTACTCGACCGTTGGCGGCATCCCGCTGACCGACCTCGTCAAGATGGGCTGGGTCACCAAGGAGCGCCTCGAAGAGATCATCCAGCGCACCCGTGATGGCGGCGCCGAAATCGTCGGCCTGCTGAAGACCGGCTCTGCCTATTATGCGCCTGCTGCTTCCGCCATCGAAATGGCCGAGTCCTACCTCAAGGACAAGAAGCGCGTTCTGCCCTGCGCGGCTTACCTGACCGGCCAGTATGGCGTGAAGGACATGTATGTCGGCGTTCCCGTCGTCATCGGCGAAGGTGGTGTCGAGCGCGTCATCGAGATCGACCTGAACAAGGCCGAGGAAGAGGCCTTCCAGAAGTCCGTCGGCGCTGTCGCCGGCCTCTGCGAAGCCTGCATCAACATCGCCCCGGCTCTCAAGTAATTGCCATAGCCCTATCATCGGGCGGCCCAGAACAGGGACACGACAATGAACATTCATGAATACCAGGCCAAGGCTCTTCTGAAGAGCTTTGGTGCACCGGTCGCCGAAGGTGTGGCGATCTTCTCCGCAGAAGAAGCCGAAGCCGCCGCGAAGCAGCTGCCGGGCCCGCTCTACGTCGTCAAGAGCCAGATCCATGCTGGTGGTCGCGGCAAGGGCAAGTTCAAGGAACTGTCGCCGGAAGCCAAGGGCGGCGTCCGCCTCGCCTTCTCGATCGACGAAGCCAAGGCGCATGCCAAGGAAATGTTCGGCAACACGCTGGTGACCGCTCAGACCGGCGACGCCGGCAAGCAGGTCAACCGCCTCTACATCGAAGATGGCGCCGACATCGCTCGCGAACTGTACTGCTCGCTGCTCGTTGACCGCTCGGTTGGCCAGGTTGCCTTCGTCGTTTCGACCGAAGGCGGCATGGACATCGAAGCCGTTGCCCATGACACGCCGGAAAAGATCCACACGATCGCGATCGACCCGGAAGCCGGCGTCACCGCCGCTGACGTGGCCAAGATCTCTGCTGCTCTCGAGCTCTCGGGTGCTGCTGCCGAAGACGCCAAGGCGCTCTTCCCGATCCTCTACAAGGCCTTCGTCGAGAAGGACATGGCACTGCTCGAAGTCAACCCGCTGATCGTCATGAAGAATGACCACCTGCGCGTTCTCGACGCCAAGATGTCCTTCGACGGCAATGCGCTCTTCCGCCATGACGACGTTCGCGCTCTGCGTGACGAAACCGAAGAAGATGCCAAGGAAATCGAAGCCTCCAAGTGGGACCTCGCTTACGTGGCGCTCGACGGCAATATCGGCTGCATGGTCAATGGTGCCGGTCTCGCCATGGCGACGATGGACATCATCAAGCTCTACGGCAAGGAGCCGGCAAACTTCTGCGACGTCGGCGGTGGCGCCGGCAAGGAGAAGGTCGCGGCTGCCTTCAAGATCATCACGGCTGACCCGAAGGTCGAGGGCATCCTCGTCAACATCTTCGGCGGCATCATGAAGTGCGACGTCATCGCGGAAGGCGTGATCGCCGCCGTGAAGGAAGTCGGCCTGAAGGTTCCGCTCGTCGTGCGCCTCGAAGGCACCAATGTCGAACTTGGCAAGAAGCTCCTGAACGAATCCGGCCTCGCGATCACCGCAGCCGACGATCTGGACGACGCTGCCAAGAAGATCGTTGCGGCCATCAACGGCTAATCTCAAGGGACCTATCTGATGTCTATTCTTGTAAACAAGAACACCAAGGTCCTCGTTCAGGGCCTGACCGGCAAGACCGGCACCTTCCACACCGAACAGGCGCTCGCCTATTACGGTACGCAGATGGTCGGCGGTATCCATCCGAAGAAGGGTGGCGAAAACTGGACCGGCTCCAAGGGTGAAAGCCTGCCGATCTTCGCGACGGTTGCAGAAGCCAAGGAAAAGACCGGCGCTGACGCGTCCGTCATCTACGTTCCGCCGGCAGGCGCTGCCGACGCCATCATCGAGGCGATCGACGCCGAGATCCCGTTCATCACCTGCATCACCGAGGGTATCCCGGTCATGGACATGGTGCGGGTCAAGGCTCGCCTCGACAAGTCGAAGTCGCGCCTGCTTGGGCCCAACTGCCCGGGCATCCTGACGCCGGAAGAATGCAAGATCGGCATCATGCCGGGCTCGATCTTCCGCAAGGGTTCGGTCGGTATCGTCTCGCGCTCGGGAACATTGACCTATGAAGCGGTGTTCCAGACCTCGAACGAAGGCCTCGGCCAGACGACCGCTGTTGGTATCGGTGGCGACCCGGTCAAGGGCACCGAATTCATCGACGTGCTGGAGATGTTCCTGGCTGATCCTGCCACGACCTCGATCATCATGATCGGCGAAATCGGCGGCTCGGCTGAAGAAGATGCAGCCCAGTTCCTGATCGACGAAGCCAAGAAGGGCCGCAAGAAGCCGATGGCCGGCTTCATCGCAGGCCGTACAGCTCCGAAGGGCCGTACCATGGGTCACGCTGGCGCTGTCGTTTCCGGCGGCAAGGGCGATGCGGAATCGAAGATTGAAGCCATGGAAGCCGCCGGCATCAAGGTTTCGCCTTCGCCGGCACGTCTGGGCAAGACCCTGGTCGAAGTCCTCAAGGGCTGAGACCTGACGAAAATCAAGCCAGGCGAAGGGTTGGTCCGCCAATCCTTCGCCTGGACTTCGCATATTTGAGACGATTCGCGTTTGAAGCGATCGCGAGCGGCAGGTCGGGCATCCGGCCATCAATTCTAGTCGGGAGGCGAGCCGAGAGGTTCGCAAAGCACAATGGGTAGGCAAGAAGCCAACGAGCAGTTTCTGATCACGTCCTTCCTCGACGGACAGAACGCGGCCTATATCGAACAGCTCTACGCGCGTTATGAGGAAGATCCCTCGTCGGTTTCCGACGAGTGGCGGGCCTTCTTCAAGGCGCTGGCCGACAATCCGACAGACGTCAAGAAGGCTGCCAAGGGCGCCTCCTGGCAGCGCAAGAACTGGCCGATCGCTGAAGGTGGCGATCTCGTAAACGCGCTCGACGGCAATTGGGGCGTGGTCGAAAAGGTCATCGAAAAGAAAGTTCAGGCCAAGGCTGAAGCGACCGCCGCTTCCACTGGCAAGTCTGTTTCGGAAGCTGAAGTCCTGCAGGCAACGCGCGATTCCGTCCGCGCCATCATGATGATCCGTGCATACCGCATGCGCGGTCACCTGCATGCCAAGCTCGATCCGCTCGGTCTCGCAGCGCCGGTTGATGACTACAACGAGCTTTCGCCGACGGCTTACGGTTTCACCGAGGCCGATTACAGCCGCAAGATCTTCATCGACAACGTGCTGGGCCTGGAATACGCCACGATCCCGCAGATGCTCGACATCTTGCAGCGCACCTATTGCTCGACGCTCGGCGTCGAATTCATGCACATCTCCAATCCGGAAGAAAAAGCCTGGATCCAGGAGCGCATCGAAGGCCCCGGCAAGGGCGTTGAATTCACGCCGAACGGCAAGAAGGCCATCCTTCAGAAGCTGATCGAGGCCGAGGGCTTCGAGCAGTTCATCGACGTCAAGTACAAGGGCACCAAGCGCTTCGGCCTCGATGGCGGTGAATCGCTGATCCCGGCGCTGGAGCAGATCATCAAGCGCGGCGGCCAGGAAGGTCTCGAGCAGGTTGTTCTCGGCATGGCCCATCGCGGCCGTCTGAACGTCCTGACCAACGTCATGCACAAGCCGCATCGCGCGGTCTTCCACGAATTCAAGGGCGGTTCCTTCAAGCCTGACGAAGTCGAAGGTTCCGGTGACGTGAAGTACCACCTCGGCGCTTCCTCCGACCGCGAGTTTGACGGCAACAAGGTTCACCTGTCGCTGACGGCTAACCCGTCGCATCTGGAAATCGTCAACCCTGTCGTCATGGGCAAGGCCCGCGCCAAGCAGGACCAGCTCGCCAAGGTCTGGGAAGGCGACGTCATCCCGCTCAAGGAGCGCGCCAAGGTTCTGCCGCTTCTCCTGCATGGTGATGCAGCCTTTGCCGGCCAGGGTGTCACGGCAGAAATTCTCGGCCTGTCGGGCCTGCGCGGTCATCGCGTGGCCGGCACGCTGCACGTCATCATCAACAACCAGATCGGTTTCACCACGAACCCGGCCTTCTCGCGTTCGTCGCCCTATCCGTCCGACGTCGCCAAGATGATCGAAGCGCCGATCTTCCACGTCAATGGTGACGATCCGGAAGCCGTCGTCTATGCGGCCAAGGTCGCGACCGAATACCGGATGAAGTTCCACAAGCCTGTCGTCGTCGACATGTTCTGCTACCGCCGCTTCGGTCACAACGAAGGCGACGAGCCGAGCTTCACCCAGCCGAAGATGTACAAGGAAATCCGCGCTCACAAGACTGTGGTCAACATCTATGGCGAGCGTCTGATCGCCGAAGGCCTGATCACCGAGGGCGAACTTGAGAAGATGAAGGCCGACTGGCGCGCCCATCTCGAGCAGGAGTTCGAAGCCGGCCAGAGCTACAAGCCGAACAAGGCTGACTGGCTGGATGGCGCATGGTCGGGTCTCAGGACCGCTGATAATGCCGACGAGCAGCGTCGCGGCAAGACCGCCGTGCCGATGAAGCAGCTCAAGGAGATCGGCCGCAAGCTGTCGACCATTCCGGAAGGCTTCAAGGCACACCGCACCATCCAGCGCTTCATGGAAAACCGCGCGCAGATGATCGAGACCGGCGAAGGCATCGACTGGGCCATGGGCGAAGCGCTTGCCTTCGGTTCGCTCTGCCTCGACGGCCACAAGATCCGTCTGTCCGGCCAGGATTGCGAACGCGGCACCTTCTCGCAGCGCCATTCGGTACTCTACGATCAGGAAACCGAAGACCGCTACATCCCGCTCGCCAATCTCGCGCCGAACCAGGCTCGTTACGAAGTCATCAACTCGATGCTTTCGGAAGAGGCCGTGCTCGGCTTCGAATACGGCTATTCGCTGGCCCGTCCGAATGCGCTGACCCTCTGGGAAGCCCAGTTCGGTGACTTCGCCAACGGTGCGCAGGTCGTCTTCGACCAGTTCATCTCGTCGGGCGAACGCAAGTGGCTGCGCATGTCGGGCCTCGTCTGCCTTCTGCCGCATGGTTACGAAGGTCAGGGTCCGGAACACTCGTCTGCCCGCCTCGAGCGCTGGCTGCAGATGTGCGCCGAAGACAACATGCAGGTCGCAAACGTCACGACGCCGTCGAACTACTTCCACATCCTGCGCCGTCAGATGAAGCGTGACTTCCGCAAGCCGCTGATCATGATGACGCCGAAGTCCTTGCTGCGCCACAAGCGCGCAACGTCGAGCCTTGCCGAACTGGCTGGCGAAAGCTCGTTCCACCGCCTGCTGTGGGACGATGCCGAAGTCATCAAGGACGGCCCGATCAAGCTGCAGAAGGATGCCAAGATCCGTCGCGTCGTCATGTGCTCGGGCAAGGTCTATTACGACCTTCTGGAAGAGCGCGAGAAGCGTGGCATCGACGATGTCTACCTGCTGCGCATCGAACAGCTCTACCCGTTCCCGGCCAAGGCGCTCATCAACGAGCTCTCGCGCTTCCGCAATGCGGAGATGGTCTGGTGCCAGGAAGAGCCGAAGAACATGGGCGCTTGGTCCTTCATCGATCCGTATCTGGAATGGGTCCTTGCCCATATCGACGCCAAGTACCAGCGCGTGCGCTACACCGGTCGTCCGGCTGCCGCCTCGCCGGCAACGGGCCTGATGTCCAAGCACCTCGCCCAGCTCGAAGCCTTCCTCGAGGACGCTCTGGGCGGTTGATCCGCCCAGACTTTCCCTCGCAGACCGAAACGTTCTCTGATCAACGGAATTGAGATCATGGCCACTGAAATCCGCGTACCCACCCTCGGCGAATCCGTCAGCGAAGCCACTATTGGCACCTGGTTCAAGAAGGTCGGTGACACCGTCAAGGCCGACGAGCCCCTCGTCGAACTGGAAACCGACAAGGTGACCGTCGAAGTCCCGTCGCCGGTCTCGGGCGTTCTGACTGAAATCGTCGCCCAGAACGGCGAGACCGTCGGTCTCGGCGCGCTGCTCGGCCAGATCGCTGAAGGTGCTGCAGGCTCCGCCGGTGCAGCCGCTCCGGCTCCTGCCGCAGCACCGGCTCCTGCTGCTGCGCCTGCTCCGGCCGCCGCTGCTCCGGCTGCTCCCTCGGCCATGCCGGCTGCTCCGGCTGCTGCCAAGCTTGCTGCCGACAACAACATCTCGACCGCTGATGTCGATGGTTCCGGCAAGCGTGGCCAGGTGCTGAAGGGCGACGTCATCGCCGCCATCGCCAAGGGCGTCTCCGCTCCGGCACCGGCTGCCACCCCGGCTGCGCCGCGTCCGGCGTCTTCCGGTGACGACGCATCGCGTGAAGAGCGCGTGAAGATGACCCGTCTGCGCCAGACGATCGCCAAGCGCCTGAAGGATGCCCAGAACACCGCTGCCATGCTCACCACCTATAACGAGGTGGACATGAAGGCTGTCATGGACCTGCGCAACCGCTACAAGGATATCTTCGAGAAGAAGCATGGCGTGAAGCTCGGCTTCATGGGCTTCTTCACCAAGGCCGTGACCCATGCGCTGAAGGAACTGCCGGCCGTCAACGCCGAAATCGACGGCACCGACATCATCTACAAGAACTACTGCCACATCGGCGTTGCCGTCGGCACGGACAAGGGCCTGGTCGTTCCGATCGTGCGCGATGCCGACCAGATGTCGATCGCCGAAATCGAGAAGGACATCGGTCGCCTCGGCAAGGCAGCGCGCGACGGTCAGCTCTCGATGGCCGACATGCAGGGCGGCACCTTCACCATCTCGAATGGTGGCGTCTACGGCTCGCTGATGTCTTCGCCGATCCTGAATGCGCCGCAGTCGGGTATCCTCGGCATGCACAAGATCCAGGAGCGTCCGGTCGTTGTCGGCGGCCAGATCGTCATCCGTCCGATGATGTATCTCGCGCTCTCCTACGATCACCGCATCGTCGACGGCAAGGAAGCCGTCACCTTCCTCGTCCGCGTCAAGGAAAGCCTTGAGGATCCGGAACGTCTGGTTCTCGATCTCTAAGGAAAACTCACGATGGAGCCGGTATCTGCTTCCGCCTCTCTGCTCGTCACGCTCCTTGCCTGGAGCGTGGTCCTTCTGGTTGCGCATGTCCTCACGCAGGGCATGCTCGCCACCAAGGAGTTGGGCACGCAGTGGAATGCCGGCCCGCGTGACGATAACAAGCAGCCGGCGAGCAAACTCGCCGGCCGTGCTGCCCGCGCCTCATCGAATTTTCGCGAGACCTATCCCGCGTTTGTGGCACTTGCCGCTGGCTTGCTCTTTACGGGCGAGACTGCGGGTCTCGGGTTGACCGGTGCGATCGTCTGGTTCGTCGGGCGGATCGTCTATTACCCGCTCTATCTCGCGGGCGTTCCCTATATCCGCTCTGTCGTCTGGACCGGGTCGATGGTCGGCCTTGGGCTGATGTTTCTCGCGCTGGCGTTTTGAGGTGAGGCATGGGCGCGTCGTCAGGAGCAGCCGTTCTTCTTGCCGCGCTTGCGCTCTGTCCCGCAGCTTCGGCTGCCGATTGCCGGATTGAAAAAGCCACCTACCGCGAAGCCGAAACCGGAGTCGAGCTTGTCTTTGCTGCTGCCAGCGGCGAGAACACGCCTGTGACGCATGGCTTCCGCACGGAGATCGGCAAGTACAAGCTTACTGGCCACGTCCTCTACGATCCCGAGATCGAGCGACCCATCGGCATGCTGATGAACAATTGCCCGGACGGCGACGTGACTGGTGCGACGATTGCCGCCTGTACCGTCTGGAAGGGCATCGTCTACGGCATCGACGAGGCGACCGGCCATGTCGATCTCTTGCCCCCGGAAGGGGCCGATGCACCCGACGCGCTTCTGCTGCCTGGCTTCGGCCCCGCCATCCTGTCGTCGGTCGTCGGCAAGGGCATGGAAAGCGCCCCCTGGGATGTCTTCGAGTTCAAGGGATGCGCGTCATGAGTAGCCGTCCTCTCCTTCTCGTCACCGGTGGTAGCCGCGGCATCGGTGCTGCCATCTGCCGCAAGGCTGCAGCGCAGGGTTGTGATCTGCTGGTGAACTATCGCTCGGACAAGGCGGCTGCCGAGGCCGTCGCCGCGGACTGCCGGACGCTCGGCGCCGGTGCGGAAATCGTCCAGGGTGATACCGCCACCGAAGAGGGCATTGCCGCGATCTTCGCCGCCGTTGACCGGCTGGGACCGCTCTTTGGTCTCGTCAACAATGCCGGCGTCGTCGACGTCACGGCGCGGGTCGAGGAATTCGACCGGGCGCGGCTCGACCGCATGTTCGCCGTCAATGTGATCGGCAAGATCCGCTGTGCCACGGAAGCGGTGAAGCGCATGTCGACGAAACATGGCGGGCAGGGAGGTGTGATCGTCAACATCTCCTCCATGGCCGCGGTGATCGGCAGTGCAGGACAATATGTCGACTATGCCGCCGCCAAGGCTGCGGTGGATACCTTTACTGTCGGGCTCTCGCGCGAAGTCGCGACCGAGGGTATCCGGGTCAATGCTGTCAGGCCCGGCATCATCGATACCGAAATTCACGCATCCGGCGGATTGCCGGACAGGGCGCGCGATCTGGCGCCCGTTGTTCCGATGCAAAGGCCCGGAACGGCGGACGAAGTGGCCGACAGCGTTCTTTATCTCCTCTCGCCTCAGGCATCCTATGTGACGGGTGCCCTCTTGAATGTCAGCGGCGGTCGGTAACCGTCGAAAACGAAGGAAGCTCCCCATGTCTTATGATGTCATCGTTATCGGCTCCGGTCCCGGCGGCTATGTCTGCGCCATCAAGGCGGCCCAACTCGGCATGAAGGTTGCCGTGGTCGAAAAGCGCGCCACCTATGGCGGCACCTGCCTCAACATCGGCTGCATTCCGTCCAAGGCCCTGCTGCATGCGTCGGAAGTCTTCCACCAGGCCGCCCACGGCATGGCGGATCTCGGTGTCGAAGTCGGCGCGCCGACGCTGAACCTTTCCAAGATGATGGCCCACAAGGACGCGACCGTGAAGTCGAACGTCGAGGGCGTCGCCTTCCTGTTCAAGAAGAACAAGATCGACGGCATCCAGGGGACGGGCAAGATCCTCGGCGCCGGCAAGGTGCAGGTCACCAATGATGCGGGTGAGGTCCAGGTTCTCGAGACCAAAAACATCGTCATCGCCACCGGCTCCGACGTCGCCGGCATTCCGGGCGTTGCGGTCGAGATCGATGAGAAGATCATCGTGTCCTCGACCGGCGGTATCGCGCTTGAAAAGGTTCCGGCCAAGATGATCGTCGTCGGCGGCGGTGTCATCGGCCTCGAGCTCGGCTCGGTCTGGTCGCGCCTCGGCGCAAAGGTCACCGTTGTCGAATATCTCGACACGATCCTCGGCGGTATGGACGGCGAAGTCTCCAAGCAGTTCCAGCGTATCCTTGCCAAGCAGGGCATGGAATTCAATCTTGGCGCCAAGGTCACCGGTGTGGTCAAGTCGGGTGATGGCGCCAAGGTCACGTTCGAGCCGGTCAAGGGCGGCGAAGCCCAGACGCTCGACGCCGACTTGGTGCTCGTCGCCACTGGCCGCAAGCCCTACACGGCTGGTCTCGGCCTTGAAGAATCCGGCGTTGCGCTCGACAATCGTGGTCGCGTCGAGATCGACGGCCACTACCGCACCAATGTTGCCGGCATCTTTGCGATCGGCGATGTGGTCAAGGGCCCGATGCTGGCCCACAAGGCGGAAGACGAAGGCGTGGCGCTTGCCGAAATCCTCGCCGGCCAGCATGGCCACGTTAACTACGAGGTCATCCCGGGCGTCGTCTACACCCAGCCGGAAGTTGCTTCCGTCGGCAAGACCGAGGAAGAGCTGAAGGCTGCAGGCGTATCCTATAAGGTCGGCAAGTTCCCGTTCACGGCCAATGGTCGTGCCCGCGCGATGCTCGCCTCGGACGGTTTCGTCAAGGTTCTCGCCGACAAGGACACCGATCGTGTTCTCGGCGTGCACATCATCGGTCTCGGCGCCGGCGAGATGATCCACGAAGCGGCCGTGCTGATGGAGTTCGGCGGTTCGTCGGAAGATCTCGGCCGCACCTGCCACGCGCACCCGACCATGTCGGAAGCCGTGAAGGAAGCCGCACTCGCGACCTTCTTCAAGCCGCTGCATATGTGAGCCTGCTGACCTGACATAGGTCAATTATTATATTTCGGTAAGATTGAAGGCCGTCGCTTGTGCCTCAAGCGGCGGCCTTTATCATGCGTGGTCAGTGCCTCCCATTGCTCCTCCCGAAAGGCAAGACCATGGCCCATGTCGCGCCCGCCTCCTATTCCATCCCGCAGAAGGCCCTTCACTGGCTGATGGCCTTGCTCATCCTGTTCAATCTCATCTTCTCTGATGCGATGGAGGAGGTGGCCGAAGCCTATGAGCGTGGGGAGGTCCCTTCCCCTGAGGACCTGACCTTCGCCAATATCCATGCCTATGTCGGGATCGCTGTGATCTGTCTCGGGCTTGTCCGGCTCGCGGTCCGGCTGACGCGCGGTGCGCCACCCGCGCCGGCCGAAGAGCCGCCGATGTTGGCACTCGCTGCGAAGCTGGCGCATGGCACCTTCTATGCGCTCTTCTTCCTGATCCCGCTTAGCGGCATCGGCGCCTACTACTTCGGCAACGAGACTGCGGGTTTCGTGCATGGTGGCCCGCTGAAGAGCCTCATGTGGCTTTTGATCGCAGTGCACATTCTGGCGCTTCTGGTACATCAGTTCTACTGGAAGACGCAGGTCGCCAAGCGCATGACGCGCGGGTGATCGCCAAGGGGGACCGGATGGGTGTTGTCGTCGAGCAGCGTGTGACGCTTCCGCATCCCGACCTTCCCTCAGCCGATTGGGCTGATAGCTACTGCGTCCGGCTTGATCGAAACGATCTCGATCCTATGGAGGTCGCCAGGGATCTAATGGGTCGCGCGCCGCGCTGGGTCGGGGCCCTGCTCAAGATCCGCAATCGGATTGTCGGTCTCTTCGGATTGAAATCGGCTGAGCTTGAACTGACCGGTCAGAATAAGATCGGCGGCTTTCCGGTGATTGATCATGATGGTGAGCGCGTCCTGCTCGGCTTCGACGACAAGCATCTCGATTTCCGGATCATCGTGACGGTCGAGCCGGAGGGTGCCGGCCACCAACACGTGTCGCTGACGACGCTCGTCAATCGGCACAATCTGTTTGGCCGGATCTACATCCTCGTCGTCACGCCGTTCCACAAGCTGATCGTGAAGACCTTCCTGAAGCGCTTTGCCGCTTCGAAAGGCCTCAGCCGTCGATCCGCGTAACGGTGTAGCCCTGGCCGCGCAGAAGTTCGACCAAGCCTTCTTCGCCCGGCAGATGCAGTGCACCGACGGCGATGAAGGCATTGCCCTTTGCGAGATGCTGCTTGCTGCCTTCGGCCATCACCAGGTTGCGGTCGCGGACGATCCGCGTCTCGAAGGCGGCATAGGCGCTCTCGTCTTCGCCTGACTCGGTCGGGGCCACGGCCTTCAGCATGGGCATGGTCATGCCGATGTCACCGGCGAGATAAAGCTCGGTCATCGTCTCGATGACGTCTTCCATCTTGTCGCCGAGCGCGATCGTCTCGATCAGAGCTTTGAAATGAAAGTCGACCGGCAGGTCGGCCATGGCTTCGAGCTGTTCCACGAGGGTTTCGAGCCCGGCGATCGGCTTGCCGGCTTTGACCGCATCTTCCGCGATCTGCTTGTCGAGGAAGGAGGCGCCGGCTGCCTTGCGCGACATTTCGCAGGCGGGGAGCGCAACGAAGCTCGCGAGGATCCAAGGCTTCATCCGGGCAACGGCGCCAAGCGCGAGACCGCGCTCCTTCAGGCCGGATTCCAGTTTAGCGAGTTCCGTAGCGTCGAGGTGGTCATTCACGGACTTGCCGTCCGTGAACATGGTGAGTTCGGGATGCATGAGCAGCGAAGCGGCGGCCTTCTGCTCGTCGAGGATCTCGTCTGATTCGATGACGACCACATCTGCCGCTGCCGCCGCTTCGCGGGCGCCGTTCGGCATGGTGAGAACGCGGGGATCGGTGACATGCATGGTGCCGAGCAGATAAGAAGGCTTGAGCCCCTCCTTCTCGACCTTCCAGAAGATACCTTGGCCATTCGGCACCTTGGCGGCTTCCGCGCGGATCTTCGCAAGCTCTTCCGGTTTATTCTTTTCCATGGCCACGAGCAGGTTCTCGCCATGGCAGGCGGTATCGGATGCGCGGGCAGGGCTGACCGCAAGCAGGGTAGCCAGCAGCAGGGCGACAAGCACAAGCGGCAGCGCGCCGGCGATCCAGAGACCGATCTCGGACGGCGAAAGGCGCGGCAGGGTCGGTCGCAGCGTGAAAAGGCGATGCGCGTTCATGTCGTCTCCTGTCAGAAGTCCGGAGAATAGAAGCGATCGCCCTCACGTTCGATTAAGGATCTTGGTTAACGCGGGCGAGATCGGCTCTCGTCACGCGCGGGGATGGGCGCGATCGTAGATGTCGAGCAGGCGTGCGCTGTCGACACCGGTGTAGATCTGTGTGGTCGAGAGGCTCGCATGGCCAAGCAGTTCCTGGATCGTCCTCAAGTCCCCGCCGCTGCCGAGAAGATGGGTCGCAAAGGAATGGCGTAGCGCATGCGGCGTGGCCGAATCCGGCAGGCCGAGGGCCGAGCGCAGCTTCTGCATCTCGCGCTGGATGATCGCCGGCTGAAGCGGTCCACCACGGGCACCCCGAAAGAGGGGAGCGCCGGGTTCGAGATGATAAGGGCAGAGGCCATAATAGGTTTCGACCGCCTCCATGACGACCGGAAGCAACGGCACTAGTCGCATCTTGCCGCCCTTGCCGGTGATGCGCAGACTGGTCGGTCTGCCCTGGAAAACGTCGGGTGTCAGCCCGAGTGCCTCGGAGATGCGAAGACCGCATCCATACAGGAGCGAGAGCACGGCTGCGTCACGGGCCGCGATCCAGGGCTCTTCGTGCATCTGCGTGTCGATCGCGACGACGGCCAGAGCCTGACGGTCGCTGAGTGGCTTGGGCAGGGATTTCGGCTGCTTCGGTGAGCGGATCGCACTCGCACCCGCCGCATTGACCAGGCCCTTGCGTTCCAGGTGACGCAGGAAGGAGCGCAAGCCCGCCAAATGGCGACCGAGCGTTCGCGCACCGGCCCCGTCCTTTCGGCGATGGGCAAGGAAGCCGCGCAGATCCGCCGGGCGCAGCGCCTCGATATCGCGGATCTTGACCATGCCGCCGACATGGGTGGACAGGAACTGAAGGAATTGCCGCGTGTCGCGTTCATAGGCTTCCAGCGTATTGCCCGACAGCCGACGCTCGGCGCCAAGGCTTTCCAGCCAGGCGGCGCGTTCGCCGAGGAGTTTTTCGTCTGCCTGGATCAATTTCGCGCCTTCCGCGTTGTTGGGTGTCGGCCAGCCCTCGCACGATGGCGCGGGAGGGTTAACGAAAGACGAATGCCGGGGCTGTCATGAACGGATCACAAATCGCTGCCAGAACGCCTCTGGAACTCTGGCGAGGTATTTGCTGATGCGCCGCTCTCCCGTCTCCACCTTCGCAAGCGTCACCGACACCCTGTCGCTTCTTTCCCACGGTCGCCCCGGGCATATCGTCGACACGCTGATTGCCGAGCGTGGACAGAAGCTCGTCGAGCATCCGCTCTGGCCCGTCATGCGGCCCTTTCTCTATAGCGTTCTGCGCTACGACAAGGCGATCCAGTTCGCCAATGATGTTGCCAACCTGCCGGGTCCGCAGGTGTTCGACTATCTGAGCGCTGCTCTTGGCCTCGATATCCAGGTCCGACATGCTGATCGCATCCCGTCATCCGGGGGCTTCATCCTGGTCAGCAATCACCCGACCGGCATTGCCGACGGGGTTGCGATGTATGATCTGCTGAAAGACCGCCGTCCCGACATGACCTTCTTCGCCAACCGCGATGCCGTCAGGGTCAATCCGCGGCTTGCCGAAATCATCATCCCCGTGGAATGGCGCGAAGAGCACAAGTCGAAGCTCAAGGCGCGCGAAACGCTGAAACTCACCACGCGGGCCGTAGAAGAGGGCAGGGCAACCGTGCTCTTTCCGTCCGGCCGCATCGCCTATTGGGATGAGGGCAAGCTCAACGAGCGGCCCTGGAAGACGTCTGCCATCTCGCTTGCGCGCAAATACAATCTGCCGATCCTGCCGGTGAACATGAAGGCGCGTAATTCCGGCCTGTTCTACTGGTTTGCCCGCTGGTCGACGGAACTGCGCGACATGACCGTCTTTTACGAGCTTCTCAACAAGCGCGGCGGTCGTTTCGATTTCACCGTCGGCAATCTGATTCCGGTCGAGGCTCTCGACGGGGATCCCGCCGAGGTGACCCGGGCGCTGGAGGATTACACCGTCCATCAGCTGCCTGCCGATCCCGACCGCAGTTTCCGCTGATTTCTCCCCGTACATAAAGCCTGTTTTCTTTCTGTTCTTCAGGGGGCAAGTTGCAGCCCGATGAAGGACGATTCGAAAAGCCTGTTCGGGGAGCTGTTCGAGACACCGCGCCGCAAGGTGGTGCCGGTGCTCGTGCCCATGCCTGCGCCGACTGCCTATAGTTATGCCGTGCCGGATGGGCTGACGGTCGAGCCGGGTGCGATTGTGCAGGTGCCGCTCGGGCCGCGTCAGGTGATCGGTGTGGTCTGGGATGGCGGCGAGGACACATCAGTTGATCCGAAGAAGCTCAGGGAAATCACCAAGGTCTTCGATTGCCCGCCGCTCGACAAGGACATGCGCACCTTCCTCGACTGGGTGGCTGCCTACACGCTTTCCCCGCCCGGCTATGTCGCCCGCATGGCGCTTCGTGCGCCCGCTGCCTTTGATCCGGAGCCGATGATCGAGGGACTGCGCTATGCCGGCTACGAGCCTGAGCGTCTGACGCCTGCACGACAGAAGGTGCTGGAGATGGCGGCCGATGGTCTCTCCTGGACCAAAAGCGGGCTTGCTCATGCAAGCGGCGTCTCGACCAGCGTCATCGACGGTCTCGTCAAGCAGGGCGTGTTCGAACAGGTCTTCCTGCCGCCGCCGCCGCTGGTTGCGGCTCCCGATCCTGACTACGCGGAGAACCGGCTCGCCGGTCCGCAGAAGGAGGCGGCCGAAGAGATTCTCGACAGCCTGCGCAAGGGCGGTTTCACTGTTTCCCTGATCGATGGCGTGACGGGCTCCGGCAAGACGGAGGTCTATTTCGAAGCGATTGCCGAGACGTTGAAACAGGGCAAGCAGGTGCTGATCCTGCTGCCGGAAATCGCGCTTACGGCCAACTTCCTCGAACGCTTCCAGGATCGCTTCGGCTCCAAGCCCGGCGAATGGCATTCTGATCTTGCGACCCGCACGCGTGAAAAGGTCTGGCGCCAGGTGGCGACCGGCGAGATCCGCGTCGTTGCCGGCGCCCGCTCGGCGCTCTTCCTGCCCTTCGAAAATCTGGGCTTGATCATCGTCGACGAAGAGCATGATCCTGCCTTCAAGCAGGAAGACCGTGTCTTTTATAATGCGCGGGACATGGCGGTCGTGCGGGCGCGGATTGCAAACTTCCCGGTCGTGCTGGTCTCGGCGACGCCCTCCGTCGAGAGCCAGGTCAACTGCATCGCCGGGCGATACACGCGCATCCATCTGCCGACCCGCTTTGCCGATGCGGCGATGCCGGATCTGCATCTCATCGATATGCGTCGCGCGCCGCCCGAACGGGGTGGGTTCCTGTCGCCGATCCTTTTGCGATCCGTCGGCAAGGCCGTGGAGCGCGGCGAACAGGCGCTGCTCTTCCTGAACAGGCGTGGTTACGCGCCGCTGACGCTCTGCCGTGTCTGCGGCCACCGCTTCCAGTGCCCGCAATGTTCGAGCTGGCTTGTCGAGCATCGTTTCCGTGGCCAGATCCAGTGCCACCAATGCGGCTATCACGAGCCGACGCCGAATTCCTGCCCGGAATGCGGCACGTTGGACCACCTCGTTGCCTGCGGCCCAGGTGTCGAGCGCATCGCCGAGGAAGTGGAAAAGCACTTTCCCGATGCGCGCACGCTGGTGCTCTCTTCGGATATAGGCGGGGTGAAGCGCTTGAGACTGGAACTCGAGGCGATCGCCAATGGTGAGGCCGATATCGTCATCGGCACCCAGCTCGTCGCCAAGGGACATAACTTCCCGCTGATGACGCTGGTCGGCATCATCGATGCGGATATCGGTCTGTCGAACGGCGATCCCCGGGCTGCCGAGCGCACCTTTCAGCTGCTTTCCCAGGTCACAGGCCGCGCGGGCCGCACCGGGCGCAAGAGCCTTGGCCTCCTGCAGACCTTCCAGCCGCAACATCCTGTCATGCAGGCGATCGTATCGGGTGATGCGGCCGCCTTTTATGAACGCGAGATCACCGAGCGCGAGCGGGCCCAGCTGCCACCTTACGGGCGGCTGGTCTCGATCATCGTCTCGGCCGATACGCGCGCCGAAGCGGAAGGCCATGCCCGTGGGCTGCGCCAGGCAGCACCCCATGAAAGCGGCATCATGATCCTTGGTCCGGCTGAGGCGCCACTGGCCCTGATCCGCGGACGCCATCGCTTCCGGCTCTTGGTGCATGGGCGCCGCAACAGCGACATGCAGGCCTTCGTGCGCAGCATGCTGGAACGGGGGCCGAAGGAGCGTCGATCGATCCAAGTGCAGGTGGATGTCGATCCGCAAAGCTTCCTCTGAGCGGTCAGCGCGGTTTCCGTCGCATCGCCAGCGAATTAAGGCGTTGGGGGCCATACCGCAGACGCCAGTTTCGTGGCATAAGCCCGGCGATTTCTTTCATCGCGGGTTGATCCATGGAATTCTACTTCCCCACTGAACTTGGCGAGCAACTGGCCTTCCTCTCCGCTGCCGCAGCAGCGCTTGTCGGCTGCTTCGTCCTCTTTGCTCCAGGCCTCACCCTGAAGGCGCTCGGTCTCACCGCTGCCGAGGGGCGCCCGGAAGGCCTGGGCGCTGCACGCTCGGTTGGCGGACTGATCGTCGGCTTCGCCGGCACAGCGCTCCTGCTTGCCCAGCCGACCGTCTATCTCGCCTTTGGAGCCGCTGTCGGCCTCTCCGCCTTCGCCCGGATACTCTCCATCATGTCCGACCATGGCAGCACCTGGCGCAACCTTCTCCTTCTGGTTGTGCAGGTGTTGATCGCTTCTCTCACGCTCGCCTATGTCTTTGGTCTGACTTGAAGATCGGTTCACAGGGTTCTGACCCTGCAGTCTCGCCAATTTGACGCAGTTTCGGACAAAAAACGCCGCGAGGCCTTGCTCTCAGGGAGCAAACCGTTAATACGCGTGTTGCGAGTCTAGACCTGCTATGCTAGACGAACCGCGAAATTCGGAAAACGCAAGTGCAGCATGCTTGTGTTTTTGGGGAAAAACAAAACGATATCAGGAGTTTGAGAGGCCTCAATCGAGGTGTCCGGCATCCTGGATCAAGATCAGGGAATTTTTTGCCCGTGGCAGACGCATCCCAAGTGATTTCAGGCGTGGCGGAGCGTTACGCTTCGTCGCTTTTCGAGCTCGCGCTCGAAGGCGGCGCAATTGACGCCGTTGCTGCCGATCTCAACCGTTTCCAGGCGATGATCGACGAAAGCGGCGATCTGAAGCGTCTGGTCCTGTCGCCCGTCTTCACGGCCGAAGATCAGGTCAAGGCCATCAGCGCTATCGGCGAAAAGGCCGGTTTCAACGCGCTGGTGTTGAACTTCCTGAAGGTCGTTGCAAGCAATCGCCGCCTGTTTGCCGTTCCTGGCATGGTGGCTGCCTATCGCCAGATCGCTGCCCGTCACAAGGGTGAGATCACGGCTGACGTCACCTCTGCTCACGCCCTCACGGCTGAGCAGGAAACCGAACTGAAAGCGGCGCTGAAGGGCGTTACCGGCAATGAAGTCTCGATCTCCGTCACGGTCGATCCTTCCCTGCTCGGCGGCCTGATCGTGAAGGTCGGCTCCCGCCAGATCGACACGTCCCTTCGCACCAAACTTTCCACCCTTAAGCTTGCACTGAAAGAGGTTGGCTGATGGATATCCGCGCCGCGGAAATTTCCGCAATTCTGAAAGATCAAATCAAGAACTTCGGCAAAGAGGCGGAAGTCTCTGAAGTTGGCCAGGTTCTGTCCGTCGGTGACGGTATCGCCCGCGTCTACGGCCTCGACAATGTTCAGGCCGGCGAAATGGTCGAGTTCCCGGGCGGCATCCGCGGTATGGCGCTCAACCTCGAGGCCGACAACGTCGGTGTGGTTATCTTCGGTGCCGACCGTGGCATCAAGGAAGGCGACATCGTCAAGCGGACCGGTGCCATCGTTGACGTTCCGGTTGGTCCGGAACTGCTCGGCCGCGTCGTTGACGCGCTTGGCAACCCGATCGACGGCAAGGGCCCGATCAACGCGACCCGCCGTTCGCGCGTCGACGTAAAGGCTCCTGGCATCATCCCGCGCAAGTCGGTTCATGAGCCGATGTCGACCGGCCTCAAGGCTATCGACGCCCTCATCCCGGTTGGCCGTGGCCAGCGCGAGCTCGTCATCGGCGACCGTCAGACCGGCAAGACCGCGATCATCCTGGATGCCTTCCTCAACCAGAAGGCCATTCACGACAATGGTCCGGACGCTGAAAAGCTGTACTGCGTTTACGTTGCTATCGGCCAGAAGCGTTCGACGGTTGCTCAGTTCGTGAAGGTTCTCGAAGAGCGTGGCGCTCTCCAGTACTCGATCATCATTGCTGCTACCGCTTCGGACCCGGCTCCGATGCAGTATCTCGCACCGTTCGCCGGTTGCGCGATGGGCGAATACTTCCGCGACAACGGCATGCATGCCCTGATCGCTTATGACGACCTGTCCAAGCAGGCTGTCGCTTACCGCCAGATGTCGCTTCTTCTGCGCCGTCCGCCGGGCCGCGAAGCTTATCCGGGCGACGTCTTCTATCTGCATTCGCGGCTTCTCGAGCGCGCCGCCAAGATGGGCGACGCTGCCGGTGCTGGCTCGCTGACCGCTCTGCCGGTTATCGAAACCCAGGGTAACGACGTTTCGGCCTTCATTCCGACCAACGTCATCTCGATCACCGACGGTCAGATCTTCCTTGAAACCGACCTGTTCTACCAGGGTATCCGTCCGGCCGTTAACGTCGGTCTCTCGGTTTCGCGCGTTGGTTCTGCCGCTCAGATCAAGGCGATGAAGCAGGTTGCCGGCTCGATCAAGGGTGAACTCGCCCAGTATCGCGAAATGGCCGCCTTCGCCCAGTTCGGTTCTGACCTCGACGCCGCCACCCAGCGCCTGCTGAACCGTGGTGCCCGTCTGACGGAACTCCTGAAGCAGCCGCAGTTCTCGCCGCTGAAGACGGAAGAGCAGGTTGCGGTGATCTTTGCTGGCGTGAACGGTTACCTGGACAAGGTCCCGGTCAATCAGGTCGGCAAGTTCGAGCAGGGCTTCCTTTCCTACCTCCGTTCGGAAGGCAAGGCGATCCTCGATGCGATCCGCACCGAAAAGGCGATCAGCGACGATACCAAGGGCAAGCTCAAGGCCGCTCTCGATACTTTCGCGAAGAACTTCGCCTAATTCAGGCTCAAGCCAAGGACGGATAACGGATGCCTTCACTTAAGGATCTGAAAAACCGGATCGCCTCCGTCAAGGCGACGCAGAAGATCACCAAGGCGATGAAGATGGTCGCCGCGGCGAAGCTGCGTCGTGCGCAGGAGGCGGCCGAGGCTGCCCGCCCGTACTCGCAGCGCATGGGTGTCGTCCTGGCCAACATCGCGCAAGCCGTGGGTTCGGACGACAGCGCACCGCGCCTGATGACCGGCACCGGCAAGGACGACGTGCATCTGCTCGTCGTCTGCACCGCCGAGCGTGGTCTGTGTGGCGGTTTCAACTCGTCGATCTCGCGTTTCGCCCGTGACCATGCGCGCAAGCTCCTGGCCCAGGGCAAGACGGTCAAGATCTTCTGCGTTGGCAAGAAGGGCTACGACAGCCTGCGCCGCGAATTTGCCGGCATGATCGTCGAGCGTGCGGATCTGCGCGAAGTGAAGCGTATCGGCTTCACCAATGCAGATGCCATCGGTCGCAAGGTCATCGGCATGTTCGAGCGTGGCGAATTCGATGTCTGCACGCTGTTCTATTCCGAGTTCAAGTCGGTGATCAGCCAGATCCCGACCGCCCAGCAGATCATCCCGGCCGCTCCGGCCGAAGCTGCTCCGCAGGGTGGTGCATCCGCGCTTTACGAATACGAGCCGGATGCGGCTGGGATCCTCGAGGATCTCATCCCGCGCAACATCTCGGTTCAGATTTTCCGGGCCCTGCTCGAAAACGTTGCTGGTGAAATGGGCGCCAAGATGAGCGCCATGGACAATGCGACGCGCAATGCCGGTGAGATGATCAACAAGCTGACGCTTTCGTACAACCGCCAGCGTCAGGCGCAGATCACCAAGGAACTCATTGAAATCATTTCGGGCGCGGAAGCGCTCTGAGGTTAAGGAAAGAGGGTAAGATAAATGGCTAAGGCAGCTACCCCCAAGTCTAAGGCGGTGAAGTCCGCAGCCGGTGCTCTCGGCAAGGTCACGCAGGTCATCGGCGCCGTCGTTGACGTCGCATTCGAAGGCGAACTGCCCCCGATCCTGAACGCGCTGGAAACCGACAACGGCGGCAACCGCCTCGTTCTCGAAGTCGCGCAGCACCTCGGCGAAAACCAGGTCCGCACGATCGCCATGGACTCGACCGAAGGTCTCGTCCGCGGCCAGCCGGTCTCCGACACGGGCGCTCCGATCTCGGTTCCGGTCGGTCCGGAAACGCTCGGCCGCATCATGAACGTTATCGGCGAGCCGGTTGACGAAGCTGGTCCGCTGGTCACCGAATCGAAGCGTTCTATCCACCAGGAAGCCCCGGCTTACGTCGAGCAGTCGACCGAAGCCCAGATCCTGGTCACCGGCATCAAGGTCGTCGACCTTCTGGCTCCTTACGCCAAGGGCGGTAAGATCGGCCTGTTCGGCGGCGCCGGCGTTGGCAAGACCGTTCTCATCATGGAACTGATCAACAACGTCGCTAAGGCGCACGGTGGTTACTCGGTCTTCGCAGGCGTGGGTGAGCGTACCCGCGAAGGCAACGACCTTTACCACGAAATGATCGAGTCCGGCGTTAACAAGCACGGCGGCGGCGAAGGCTCGAAGGCTGCGCTCGTTTACGGCCAGATGAACGAACCGCCGGGCGCCCGCGCTCGCGTTGCTCTGACCGGCCTCACGATCGCTGAAGACTTCCGCGACAAGGGCCAGGACGTTCTGTTCTTCGTCGACAACATCTTCCGCTTCACCCAGGCAGGTTCGGAAGTGTCGGCTCTGCTCGGCCGTATCCCGTCGGCCGTTGGTTACCAGCCGACGCTCGCCACCGACATGGGCCAGATGCAGGAACGCATCACCACCACGACCAAGGGATCGATCACCTCGGTTCAGGCCATCTACGTTCCCGCCGACGACTTGACCGACCCGGCTCCGGCCACCTCGTTCGCCCACCTGGACGCAACGACCGTTCTGTCGCGTTCGATCGCCGAAAAGGGTATCTACCCGGCCGTTGACCCGCTCGACTCGACCTCGCGCATGCTCGACCCGATGATCATCGGCGAAGAGCACTACGAAGTTGCTCGTAAGGTTCAGTCGACGCTGCAGCGCTACAAGGCCCTGCAGGACATCATCGCGATTCTCGGCATGGACGAACTGTCGGAAGACGACAAGCAGACCGTTGCCCGCGCCCGCAAGATCGAACGCTTCCTGTCGCAGCCGTTCTTCGTTGCTGAAGTCTTCACCGGTTCGCCGGGCAAGCTGGTGGCTCTCGAAGACACGATCAAGGGCTTCAAGGGCCTGGTCAACGGCGACTACGACCACCTGCCGGAAGCCGCCTTCTACATGGTCGGCTCGATCGAGGAAGCCATCGAGAAGGCCAAGCGCCTGGCTGCCGAAGCCGCCTAAGTATCGGGACTGCCGGCACGCGGGAAGCCTCGCGTGCCGCTCCATCCTTCATCAGAGAAGTGAACGACCATGGCCGACAATTTCAACTTTGAGCTCGTTTCGCCCGAGCGTCTTCTGCTCTCCGAACAGGTCAGCGAAGTCGTCATTCCGGCAACGGAAGGCGAAATGACCGTCATGGCCAATCATGCGCCGACCATGACGACCATCAAGCCGGGCGTGGTGACCGTGAAGCTCGCTTCCGGTCAGGTGTCCAAGTATGTGGTCTTCGGTGGTTTTGCCGACGTCCTGCCGACCGGCTGCACGCTGCTCGCCGAATCCGCCGTTCCGCTGGCCGAGATTTTGCCTGATACGCTGACGAAGCGCATCGACGAAGCCCGCAAGGAGCTGGAAGGTGTCGAGCATCACGAGCACCGCACCAAGCTCGAGCAGTATCTCGCTGAGCTCACCAACCTGAACGGCGTTCTCGTGGCTGCGTGATCGGCTGCTGACGATCGACAAGAATTTAAGCCGGGCCCTCGGGTCCGGCTTTTTCATGCCCTGATGTCAGGCGGAGACAGCGTCTTCCAGGATCATCGCCGCACCCTTTTCGCCGACCATCATCGTCGGCGCGTTGATGTTGCCTGCCGTGATGTTCGGGAAGACAGAGGCATCGACGATCCGCAGCCCCGGCACGCCATGCACACGGAGCCGGGCATCCACCACAGTTTCGCGGGGATCGCTGCCCATCGCGCAGGTGCCGCAGAGGTGATAGATGGAGCCGCTGTTAAGGCGGAAATAGTCGAGCAGCTTGTCGTCGCTGTCGACGGTCTTGGACGGTGATACTTCCTCCTCCACCCAATCCGACAGTGCCCGGGCATCCGCAATCCGCCGCATCAACCGGCTGCCCTGCACGACCTCCGCGATGTCCCGCTCCGTCGACAGGTAGTTCGGTCGAATAAGCGGTGCGTCTGCGGCATCGGGTGACGCGATGGTCACCGTCCCCTTGCTCGTCGGCCGGCAGGCATTGAAGGCGATCAGGAAGCCAGGATAGGGCTCGGGCGTCAGACCTGCTCGCGGATTGTCCGGAATGCGGTAGGAGAGCGGGTTGAAATAGAGCTGGATGTTCGGCCTGATCTCCTCCGGCGAGCCCCGGAAGAAGCCGCCGGCCTGATTGACGCTCATCGCAAAGGGGCCGCTGCGCTTCAACAGCCACATCAGGCCAAAGCGGGCCTGGCCAATGACACTGGCAAAATCGCCGTTCAGCGTCGGTTTCTTCGAGCGGTAGTAGAAGCTGGCGCAGAGATGGTCCTGAAGGTTCCGCCCGACGGCGGGCAGATGTTTGCGCGTTTCGATGCCCTGGGCAAACAGGTTTGCTCCATCGCCGAAGCCTGAAAGCTGCATCAGCTTGGGCGTGTCGACGGCCCCAGCTGCCAGGATCACCTCGCGGCGAGCGCTGAAGCTTCTCACCCGGCCATGCTGCATGACCTCGACGCCGGAAACCCTGCCGTCGGTTTCGACCAGCAGACGCCGCGCATGGGCCTCGCGCTCGATCGTCAGGTTCGCTCGCTTGAGCGCCGGTCGCAGATACTCCGCGCTTGAGTGGGAGCGCTGGCCGCGCCTTGTGTTGACGTCGTAGACGCCGGCGCCTTCGATCGTCGCGCCGTTGAAATCCTCGTTCAGGGGGATACCGAGCTCGTCACAGGCATCAAGAAAGGCGTCACTGACCGGATGCGTGGCGCCACGCATCGGGGTCACATGGATCGGGCCATTCGCGCCATGCCAGGGGCTCTCGCCACGGGCATGGGTTTCCAGCTTGCGGAAGTAGGGCAGCACGTCGTCGAAGCCCCAACCGGGATTGCCCGCGTCGCGCCAGTCGTCGAAATCCTGACGCGCGCCGCGCACAAAGACCATGGCATTGATCGAGCCGGAGCCGCCCTGCACCTTGCCACGCGGTGCATAGATCCGCCTGCCGGCGAGATTGGGCTCGGGCTCGGTGCGGTACATCCAGTTGACCTTCGGATTGTAATAGCTCTTGGCGTAGCCCACGGGGATCTTGAACCAGAAGGACTTGTCTTCGCCTCCGGCCTCGATGAGCAACACGGAATAACGCCCGCTTTCGCTCAGGCGGCTCGCCACGATGCAGCCTGCCGAGCCAGCACCGACCACGATGAAATCGAAGATCATGGTGCCACCTCAGCCCTTGGCCGGTGCGAAGGCCTTCACGTCGGCATGCTCCGCCGCCATTTGCAGATGCAGCCGCTCGCCGGTATAGGGCGTGTGCCTGGCGATGACGTCGTGGTTCAGCTCGATGCCGAGGCCCGGCTCGCGAGACGGGATGAGATAGCCGTCGTCGAAGCCTAGCTTCGTCTTCAGCACCTCGGCATGGAAACCGCCAAAATCCATGATCGCCTCATGGATCAGGAAGTTCGGGCAGGTCGCCGCAAGCTGGATCGAGGCGGCAGCCCCGACCGGGCCGTTGTAGAGATGCGGCGCGATCTGCGCATAAAAGGACTCGGCCATCCCGGCGATCTTCTTCGCCTCCAGCAAGCCGCCGACGCGAGCGACATTCATCTGCAGGATGGAGGCAGAGCCAAGCTGCAATACTCTCTGGAATTCGTATTTCGTCGTCAGGCGCTCGCCCGTCGACACGGGTATCGAAGTGGCGCGAGCGACTTCGGCCATCGCCGCTTCCTGGCCGGGCGGAACGGGCTCCTCGAACCAGAGCGGATCGTACTTTTCGAGCCGCTTGGCAAGACGGATTGCCGAGGAGGGTACCATCTGGCCGTGGGTACCGAAGAGGATGTCAGCGCGATTGCCGATGGCATCGCGGATCTTGCGGCAAAACTCCTCGCAGCGATCCATGACGGCCAGCGACAACTGGTGACCGGAATAGTTGGTGTAGGGGCCGGCCGGATCGAATTTCAACCCGGTGAAACCGGCCTCGACCATGCGGATCGCCTCTTCGGCGGCGAGATCCGGATCGTTGTAGTCGTATTCGCCCGATGCGTTTTTTGGGTAGAGATAGGTATAGGCGCGCAGTTTGTCGTGGACCGGGCCGCCGAGAAGATCGGCCACCGGCCGTCCCGCCGCCTTGCCGATGATGTCCCAGCAGGCGATTTCGAGGCCTGAGATGATACCCAGCATGGTCGGGTCGGGCCGCTGGGTGAAGCCGCTCGAATAGGCGGCGCGCCAGAAGCGCTCGATCTGGTGCGGATCGTGACCTTCGAGATAGCGGGTGAAGACGTCTTCGACTAGGACGGCGATGCCTGAGGGGTGGAAGGCGGTCGAATAGATCTCGCCGACGCCCTTGACGCCGCAGGCCGTCTCCAGCTCGACGAAGATCCAGTACATGCCTCCGATATGCGGTGCGGGCGTGGCGACAATGTGTGTCTTGAGCGAAGCGACTTTCATGGATGCCCCCGATGAAGAGTTCTTGAGCCGGCTAATCGGCGATCAGTGTTTGAGGATGACGAGACGGGTCTGGGTGAATTCCAGCATGCCGTGCTTGCCGTCGTCACCGCCGAGGCCGGAGCGCTTCCAGCCGGCGTGGTAGCCCTGGTAGGGGTCGGCCGGGAAGCGGTTGATGTAGAGCTCACCCGCCTCGATCTCGTTCGCGGCCTTCATCACCTTGCGGTAGTTCTCGGTGAAAACGACGGAGGCGAGGCCGAACTGGTGGTCGCTTGCCATGTCCAATGCTGCGTCGAAATCGGTGTAGGGGATGACCGCGAGGACAGGCCCGAAGACTTCCTCCTGGACGATCTCCATGTCCTGGCGACAATCGGAGAGCAGCGTCGGCGGATAGAAGTAGCCGTCGCCTGGCGGCAGGAAGCCGCCCGTTTCGATGACGGCGCCGTCGGCCCTGGCGCGCTCGACCATGTGATGAACCCTGAGGCGGGCTGCCGCATTGGCGAGCGGCCCCATGCGGGCCGGATCCTCGGCGCGATCGCCATAATGGCGACGTTCGAAGGCATCCTTCAACTTGGCGAGAAGCGTGCCATGCACAGAGGCATGCACGTAAAGCCGCTCGACGGAGGTGCAGACCTGGCCGCAATGGGCGGTCTTTGCCGCGAGCACGCTCCTCGTCACCACATCGAGATCGGCATCCGGCTCGACGATCACAGGCGTCTTGCCGCCGAGTTCGAGCGAGGGCTTGGCGATATTGGCCTTGCAGTATTCCAGAACCGTCTGGCCGGCGGCGACGCTGCCGGTCAGGGTGATCATGCCGACCTCGCGGCGGGTCGACATGACCTGGGCCACCTCGTGGCTCATGGCCATGATGCTGACGAGGCCTGCGGGAATGTCGGCTTCCCTGATCGCTTCGGCGAAGACGAAGGCCGAGGTCGGCGTGTTGTTGCTGGGCCTGACGACCACCGCGTTGCCGGTGATCAGAGCCGGCGCGATCTTGCGCACCAGCGTGTAAACAGGGAAGTTGAAGGGGATCAGGCAGGCGATGACGCCGATCGGGGCGCGCTTCAGCATCAGCGTTTCATCGGGCGTGTCACTCTCGATCACCTCGCCCTCGACGCGGCGCGCCCATTCGGCGTGGTAGCGCATCAGCTCGACGCCATAACCTGTTTCGGCCACGGCATCCTCGAGGCTCTTGCCGGATTCCTGCGCCAGTGCTGCGCCGATCTTCTGCTGATGACGCTCGACGGCATCCGCGAGCCTGCGCAGGGCATTGCCGCGTTCGATGGCCGGCAGACGACCCCAGGGCTTCTGGGCAACAGCGGCGGCGTCCACCGCCTCTATGACATCGGCTTCCGTCGCCGCCGTGACCGATGCAAAGACCTGGCCCTTGGCCGGGTTCTTCACCTCGATCGTCTGGCGGGCACCGGTCTCGCGAAAGGACCCGGCAATGAAGTTCTGGAAGGTGGTCATGGCAGGCGCTCCGGCAACGGACAGTCGCGCCAAGTAGGAAGTCGAGCCTTCTGCTTCGCAAGCGACTTATTGTCGGGTTGAGCATTCCAAAAAGGAATGTTTCAGGCGCTGATCTGCTTCAGTGGTGGAAGCGAGCCTTCGCTGAGTTCGCGGCTCAGCCAGCGCCTGAGCGCCTCGACATGCGGCGACAGCGCCCGGTCGGTGCGTGTCACCAGCCAGTAGGATTCGTGGCCCTCCACCTCGACATCCAGCACCTGGGTGAGCGCGCCCGTTTGCATCAGGGGTGCGACCATCGACCTGTCGGCCACCGCGACCCCGAGCCCGTTGCAGGCAGCTTCGATGACGAGATCAAGCAGGTCGAATTCCAGCCCGCCTTGCGTATCTGTTTCGGCGAGGCCCGCTGCATCCAGCCAGCGTTGCCAGGTGAGATACCGCTGGTCTGCAGAAGCCAGCACATGCAGGAAGGTGAAGCGGGAGAGGTCGATCGCCTCGTCGTTCTGCAAGCTCTCGATGAGATGAGGAGCGCAGACGGCGATATGGCGTTCGGTGAAGAGACGTTCCGAGCGCAAGCTCGGCCACTCCCCGTCGCCGAAGCGGATGGCGCAATCGAGCATGCCGCGTTCGGAAAGATTGTCCTCGAGATCGGTGGTGATGCTGAGATCGACATCGGGCAGGAAGGCCCTGAGGCTCATCAGCCGCGGCATCAGCCAGCGCTTGGCAAAGGTCGGTGGCACGTTGATCCGGAGACGGCGGAGATTACTCTTCTCGCGGATGTTGCGAACGGTCATCTCGACCGTGTGGAAGGCGTGCTGCAGCGAGGCCAGCAGTTCGGCGCCAGACGGCGTCAGTTCCAGGTGATGATGCCTGCGGATGACGAGGGTTTCGCCCAGCTGTTCCTCCAGATTGCGCACCTGGCGGCTAACAGCACTCTGGGTCAGGTTCAGCAATTCCGCGGCACGCGTGAAGCTGCGAGTCTGGCCGACCACCTCAAACACCTTCATCGCGGACAAGGCCGGCAGCCGTCTCATGTTCCCTCGTGCCATCTCATTTTAGTTTGAAGTATTAAATCAGAGGCGATCGGCGGGCGCCATGCAGTTCTGACGCGAATATGTCATGCTTTGCGCTATAGCTGGTTGGTGGAGCCGGATGGCCGGTGACATGGGTTTCGGGAATCTTGTGCTTTCGGGGGGAAACGGCATGAAAGTCGGTATCGTGGGTGCGGGAATGGTCGGCAGCACGGCGGGTTATGCGCTTGCGCTGATGGGGCTTGCGAGCGAGATCGTGCTGATCGACCGCAACGATGCACTGGCGGTCGCGCAGGCCGAGGATATCGCCCATGCGGTTCCCTTCATGTCATCCACCGTGGTGAATGCCGGACAGTACCGGGATCTGGAGGGGGCCGGCGTGGTCATCCTCGCCGCCGGTGTCAGCCAGAAGCCGGGCGAAACGCGCCTTGAACTCCTGGAACGGAATGCCGCCGTCTTCCGCGCGGTTCTCGCCGAGGTCCTGCCGGTCGCGCCGGATGCAATCCTGCTGATTGCCTCCAACCCCGTCGACATCATGACCCAGATCACCACTCGCCTGTCCGGCATCGATCCGCGACGGGTGATCGGCTCCGGCACCATTCTCGACACAGCCCGTTTCCGCAGTCTTGTCGGACGCCATCTCGGGATCTCGCCGCAGTCGGTGCATGCCTATGTGCTCGGTGAACACGGTGACAGTGAGGTTCTTGCCTGGACGAGTGCGCGTGCTGGCTCCGTGCCGCTGTCTTCCTTTGCCGCCCAGGTCGGGTCACCACTCACGGCAGAGGTGCGCGCCCAGATCGACGACGGCGTGCGCAACGCGGCTTACAAGATCATCAACGGCAAGGGTTCGACCTATTACGGGATCGGCGCCGGCCTTGCCCGTATCGTCAAGGCGATCGCGCGCGACCAGCGCGACGTGCTGTCTGTTTCCATCTCGACGCCCGAAGTTGCGGGTGTGCGCGATGTTGCTCTGTCCATCCCGCGGGTGGTGGGTGCAGACGGAGTGCTGGCGGATCTGTTCCCGGATCTCGATGATGCGGAATATGCGGCGTTGAACCGCAGCGCGTCGCTTCTGAAGGAACGAGCCGACGCCATTCCTTTGTAGGTAGCGCAGCCTATATGCTAGAAGATTGCGCAACAGGGTTCCCGTTGCCGTTAGTGAACACAACCCTTCATGTCTGGACCTCGTCATGAACGAAACGCCGCCACTCACGCCAGAAGCTCTCGAGGATTTCCTTTCGAAAGCGCGCGCCGCTAGCGGTTTGTTGAAAGCCCTGTCACACGAGACCCGCCTTCTGATGCTCTGCATTCTCTGTCAGGGCGAAAAGACGGTGACCGAGATCGAGCAGTTTCTCGGCATCCAGCAGGCGGTGGTTTCGCAGCAACTGGCGCGGCTCAGAAGCGACAAGGTCGTGCAAACCCGCCGTGAAGGCAGGCAGATCTATTATCGGATCGCCGATCCGCAACTCGCCGAACTGATTTCCGTGCTCTACAAGATGTATTGTGGTCCGACGCCCGTGATGCGCGAAGCAGAAGAAGCTCTCGCCGACGCCTGAGTTTGTCGGAACGACCGAAGGGCGGGAGCATGATCGACAAGCTGGAATTCTTCATCGCGCTCGCCCGCCAGCAGCATTTTGGCCGCGCGGCGGAAGAATGCGGCGTAACACAGCCGACGCTGTCTGCTGGCATCCGCCAACTCGAAGAACAGCTTGGCGTGATGCTGGTGCAGCGCGGCTCGCGCTTTCTCGGCCTCACCCCGGAAGGCCAGCGGGTGCTCGAATGGGCGCGGCGCATCGTCGGTGATAGCAGGACCATGCGCGAGGAGATGCGGGCGGCTCGCCGCGGTCTTGCGGGTCATATCCGGCTTGCCGTCATTCCCACGGCGCTTGCCATGGTGCAGAAGCTCACCGAACCCTTCCAGACGCGGCATCCGGACGTGACCTTTTCCGTCTTGTCGCGCACCTCGCTGCAGGTCTTGAGCTTGCTTGAAAATCTCGAGATCGACGCCGGCATCACCTATCTCGACAACGAGCCGCTGGGGCGCGTGACCAGCGTGCCGCTCTATTCCGAGCGCTACCACCTGATCACCGGTGTCGGCACGCCGCTTGCCGACCGCGACAGCGTCACCTGGAGTGAGGTGGCCGACTTGCGCCTCTGTCTGCTGACCGCCGACATGCAGAACCGCCGGATCATCAACCAGCACATGGCAGAGGCCGGGGTGACGCCGAAGCCGACGCTCGAATCCAATTCGATGATCGTGCTCTTCTCGCATATCCGCACCGGTAAATGGGCCTCGATCATGCCGAAAAATGTGGCGGAGTCCTTCGGCTTCGGCGAGGAGATCCGGATGATCCCGATCACCGCGCCCGAGGCGGAACATCTGGTCGGGCTGGTCGCCACCCACCGCGAGCCTTTCACGCCGCTGGTCTCCGGACTGTTGCACGAGGCACGGCTTCTGGCGGCCTCGAATGCCTTCGATAGAAATCTTCTATCGAACGACGGAAGCGCCGTATTGACCTCCTGACATCAGACCCATCATCATCTTCCGATAAACGAACCTGCAAGAGCTCGGCAGGTGAGGAGGATTTCGATGAATATTCGTGTGGCTGCGGACGACGTCTCCGCCCGCATATCGGCTGTGATCGCCGAGTTGCAGCATCTGGAGGGGCCGATGCTGCCGATTCTGCACCGCGTGCAGGAGGAATTCGGCTACATCCCGGAAGTCGCCAAGCAGATCATCGCCAGCGCGCTGAACCTGTCGCGCGCCGAAGTGCATGGTGTGATCACCTTCTACCACGATTTCCGCGCCCAACCGGCCGGGCGACACGTGCTAAAGTTCTGTCGCGCCGAGGCTTGCCAGTCGATGGGCTGCGAGCCTCTTGCGGAGACGATCAAGGTCAAGCTCGGCATCGATTGGCACGAGACGACGGCTGATGGTGCCGTCACCCTCGAACCCGTCTTCTGTCTCGGCCTTTGCGCCCAGGCGCCGGCTGCGATGCTCGACGGCGAGCTGCATGCCCGGCTCGACGAACACTGTCTCACCGACATTCTGGCGGAGGTGCGCTCATGAGCATTACCGTCTTCGTCCCCCGCGATGCGGCAGCCCTTGCCGTCGGCGCCGACAAGGTGGCGGCTGCCATCGAGCGCGAAGCCAAGGCGCGCGGCCAGGACGTTACCATCGTCCGCAATGGCTCGCGCGGCATGCTGTGGCTGGAAGTGCTGGTCGAGGTCCGCACCGAGCGCGGTCGCGTCGCCTATGGTCCGGTCAAGGCCTCCGACGTACCGTCGCTTTTCGATGCCGGCTTCCTTGATGGCGGCGAGCACCCCCTCGGCCATGGCCTGACCCAGGACATTCCCTTCCTCAAGGGCCAGACGCGGCTGACCTTCGCCCGCTGTGGCGTTACCGATCCGCTTTCGCTCGATGACTATCGCCACTATCAGGGCCTCAAGGGTCTTGCCAATGCCATTGCCATGCCGCCGGCCGACATCGTCAAACAGGTCACCGACAGCGGCTTGCGCGGTCGTGGCGGCGCAGGTTTCCCGACCGGCATCAAATGGAAGACGGTCGCGGACGCGAAGGCCGACCAGAAATACATCGTCTGCAATGCCGATGAAGGCGACAGCGGCACCTTTGCCGACCGGATGATCATGGAAGGCGATCCCTTCGTGTTGATCGAAGGCATGGCGATTGCCGGGATCGCGGTCGGTGCCACCAAGGGCTATGTCTACACCCGCTCCGAATATCCGCATGCGATCGCCGTCATGGAAGAGGCGATCGATATCGCCCGGCGCGAGGGCATCCTCGGTGCCTCGGTGATGGGATCGCCTTACGCCTTCGACATGGAAGTGCGCATGGGCGCTGGCGCTTATGTCTGCGGCGAGGAAACCTCGCTGCTCAATAGCCTCGAAGGCAAGCGCGGCGTGGTGCGCGCCAAGCCGCCGCTTCCGGCCCTTCGGGGTCTCTTTGGCAAGCCGACCGTCGTCAACAACGTCATGTCGCTCGCCTCCATCCCCGTCATCATGGATCGCGGTGCTGCGTTCTACCGCGACTTCGGCGTCGGTCGTTCGCATGGCACGATCCCGATCCAGCTTGCCGGCAATCTCAAGCATGGCGGCCTCTATGAAACCGCCTTCGGCCTGCCGCTCGGCCAGCTGATCAACGAGATCGGCGGCGGAACGATCTCCGGGCGTCCGGTCAAGGCGGTTCAGGTCGGCGGGCCGCTCGGCGCCTATTTCCCGCCCTCGCTGTTCGACACGATCTTCGACTACGAAGCCTTCACCGCTGCCGGTGGCCTGATCGGCCATGCCGGTGTGGTGGTCTTCGATGACACCGCCGACATGCTGAAACAGGCGCGTTTCGCCATGGAATTCTGTGCGGTCGAAAGCTGCGGCAAGTGCACGCCCTGCCGCATCGGCTCGACCCGTGGCGTCGAGACGGTCGACAAGATCGCGCGCGGCATCGAGCCGGAGAAGAACAAGGTGCTGCTGGAAGACCTTTGCAACACCATGAAGTTTGGCTCGCTATGTGCGCTGGGTGGTTTCACGCCTTACCCGGTGATGAGCGCTCTGACGCATTTCCCGGAAGATTTCGCGCCGGCCCCAGTCAGGGAGGCTGCGGAATGAGTGACGCTTCTCTTTCGTCATCCTCGGGCTTGTCCCGAGGATCTACCGATTTTGCCATGTGGGGGACGTTCGTTGCTGAACCGGCTCCCGAAGTTCAGACGCAGCAGATCCTCGGGACAAGCCCGAGGATGACGGCGGAAAGGTAAGCGCCATGCCCCTCGTTCCTGAAGTTGACTACGGCACGCCCGCCTCGCGCTCGGAGAAACTGGTGACGCTCACCATCGATGGTCGCGAGATCACGGTGCCCGAGGGCACGTCGATCATGCGCGCCTCGATGGAGGCTGGCATCCAGGTGCCAAAACTCTGTGCCACCGACATGGTCGATGCCTTCGGCTCCTGCCGTCTCTGTCTGATCGAGGTCGAGGGCCGCAATGGCACGCCCGCATCCTGCACCACGCCGGTTGCGTCAGGTATCGTCGTCCACACCCAGACGGAGCGGCTGAAGGCCATCCGCAAGGGCGTGATGGAGCTCTATATCTCCGACCATCCGCTCGACTGTCTCACCTGTGCGGCCAACGGCGACTGCGAGCTGCAGGACATGGCCGGTGCCGTGGGTCTGCGCGATGTGCGCTATGGCTATGAAGGTGAAAACCACGTCAAGGCGCGGTCTTCCGAGGGCGGCATCAACGCCCAGTGGATGCCGAAGGACGAGAGCAATCCCTATTTCACCTATGATCCGTCCAAATGCATCGTCTGTTCGCGCTGCGTGCGTGCCTGCGAAGAGGTGCAGGGTACGTTTGCACTGACCATCGAGGGCCGCGGTTTCGACAGCCGTGTGTCACCCGGTGCGCACGAAGCGTTCCTGTCGTCGGAATGTGTCTCGTGCGGCGCCTGCGTGCAGGCCTGCCCGACCGCGACACTGACGGAAAAGTCCGTGATATCAATCGGCCAGCCGGAGCATTCGGCCGTCACCACCTGCGCCTATTGCGGCGTCGGCTGTTCCTTCAAGGCGGAGATGCGCGGCGAGGAACTCGTGCGCATGGTGCCGTGGAAGGATGGCCAGGCCAATCGCGGCCATTCCTGCGTCAAGGGTCGGTTTGCCTATGGTTACGCAAGCCACAAGGACCGCATCCTAAACCCCATGGTTCGTGAAAAGATCACCGATCCCTGGCGCGAAGTGACCTGGGAAGAGGCCTATGCGCATGTGGCCTCCGAATTCAAACGCATCCAGTATCAGTATGGCCGTGAAGCCATCGGCGGCATCACATCGTCGCGCTGCACGAATGAAGAGACCTATCTGGTCCAGAAGCTGATCCGCGCCGGCTTCGGCAACAACAATGTCGATACCTGCGCCCGCGTCTGCCACTCGCCGACCGGTTACGGCCTCGGCCAGGCCTTCGGCACCTCGGCCGGCACCCAGAATTTCGATTCAGTCGAGCATTCCGACGTCGTCGTGGTCATCGGTGCCAATCCGACCGATGGCCATCCGGTCTTCGGCTCCCGGCTGAAGAAGCGGCTGCGTCAGGGGGCAAAGCTGATCGTGATTGATCCGCGCCGCATCGATCTCGTGCGCACGCCGCATGTGGAAGCGGCTTACCATCTGCCGCTGAAGCCAGGCACCAATGTCGCCGTCTTGACCGCACTCGCGCATGTCATCGTCACCGAAGGCCTGTTCGATGAGCGCTTCATCCGTGAGCGTTGCGACTGGTCGGAATTCGAAGACTGGGCGTCCTTCGTCTCTGAACCGGCACATTCGCCGGAGGAAACGGAAAAGTTCACCGGCGTGCCGGCTGCCGAGCTGCGTGGTGCCGCGCGCCTGTTTGCCACCGGCGGCAATGGCGCGATCTATTACGGCCTCGGCGTTACCGAGCACAGCCAGGGCTCGACCACCGTCATGGCGATTGCAAACCTTGCCATGGTCACCGGCAATATCGGCCGTCCCGGCGTCGGCGTGAACCCGCTGCGTGGTCAGAACAATGTCCAGGGCTCCTGCGACATGGGCTCCTTCCCGCATGAGCTACCGGGTTACCGCCATGTGTCAGACGATGCGACGCGCGAGACCTTCGAAAAGCTGTGGGGTGTCGAGCTCAGCAACGAGCCGGGCCTGCGCATCCCCAATATGCTGGATGCTGCCGTGGATGGCAGCTTCAAGGGCATCTATATCCAGGGCGAGGACATCCTGCAGTCCGACCCCGACACGAAGCACGTGTCGGCAGGACTCGCCGCCATGGAATGCGTCGTCGTGCATGACCTTTTCCTCAATGAGACGGCAAACTACGCGCATGTCTTCCTGCCGGGCTCGACCTTTCTGGAAAAGGACGGGACCTTCACCAATGCGGAGCGCCGCATCAACCGGGTGCGCCGCGTGATGAGCCCGAAGAATGGCTATGCCGACTGGGAAGTAACCCAGAAGCTTGCCCAGGCCATGGGCCTAACCTGGAACTACACGCATCCGTCGCAGATCATGGACGAGATCGCGGCGACCACGCCGAGCTTTGCCGGCGTCTCCTACGACTATCTCGAAAAGATGGGCTCGGTGCAGTGGCCCTGCAACGAGACATTCCCGGTGGGATCGCCGATCATGCATGTCGACGGTTTCGTGCGCGGCAAGGGCAAGTTCATCCGCACGGAATATGTGCCAACGGACGAACGCACCGGCCCGCGCTTCCCGCTGCTTTTGACCACCGGTCGCGTTCTCTCGCAATACAATGTCGGTGCGCAGACGCGCCGCACGGAAAACAGTGTCTGGCATGAGGAAGACCGGCTGGAGATCCATCCGCATGATGCCGAACAGCGTGGCATCAAGGATGGTGACTGGATCAAGCTTGCCAGCCGCTCCGGCGATACGACGCTGCGCGCCCTGATCACCGATCGCGTGGCCCCGGGTGTGGTCTACACGACCTTCCACCATCCGAACACGCAGGCCAATGTCATCACCACCGACTTCTCCGACTGGGCGACCAATTGCCCGGAATACAAGGTGACCGCCGTGCAGGTCTCGCCGTCCAACGGCCCGACCGAGTGGCAGGCGGAGTATGAAGAATTGTCGCGCCAGTCGCGGCGGATCCTTGGCAAACTGGAAGCGGCGGAATGAGCGATCTGATCGGCTCCACCGCACGCATGGTTGGCGGGCTCAAGGCGAGCCGAGGGCTCGTTTCGAGCAGCAGCCGACTTGTGCCCGAGGAGGTGCCTATTGCCTTTTCCTATGCCGGCTCCACCCATGCCGTGATGATGGCGACCCCGGATGATCTCGAAGACTTCGCGGTGGGTTTTTCGCTCGCCGAGGGCATCATCGAGGGGGCCGAGGATGTGGTCGCCATTGACGCCCTTGAGGCGGGCGATGGGATCGACGTTCAGGTGACGCTGAGGGAGATGACGGCGGAAGCGCTGACTGCCCGACGTCGTCGCATGGCCGGACCTGTTGGCTGCGGGCTCTGCGGCATCGAGTCGATCGAGCAGGCGAGCCGTGCCGTGCGTCCCGTTCCGGCCAGCCCGCTGTGTGTCACCGCGCAGAACATCGCCTGTGCGATGTCGCAGCTCAACGTGGCGCAGGATCTCAATCGCCAAACACGCGCGGTGCATGCGGCGGGGTTCTTCATGCCGACGGAGGGGCTGGTGGCTGTGCGCGAGGATGTCGGACGGCACAACGCACTCGACAAGCTCGTCGGTGCGGTGCTCTTGGGCGGCTGGAACCCGGCCCAAGGTGCAGTCGTGGTCACCAGCCGTCTGTCCGTCGAGATGGTGCAGAAGACCGCGGCGCTCGGGGCGCCCATGCTGATTGCCATTTCCGCGCCGACAGCGCTTGCCATCCGTACCGCCGCGCAGGCCGGCATCACCTTGGTCGGCATTGCGCGCGACGAGGATTTCGAGATTTTCACCCGGCCCGACCGGGTGGCCGAGGGAGTACCGCTGCATGTCTGAAACCGGCACCGATGCCAAGCTGATCCGCATGGCCAATCAGATCGCCACCTTCTTTGCCTCCCAGCCGGAGGCCGAGCGGGTGGATGGTGTGGCCAGCCACATCAACAAGTTCTGGGAGGCGCGCATGCGTCGGCGTTTCCACGAGCTGGTGGATGGCGGCACAGAAGGATTCCTGCCGCTGGTGATCGCTGCATCAGCGAAGATCCGCCGCCCGGAGCCGGTTGCTGCCGCGACCTGAGCAGCGGATCAGTTGAGCCAGAGATGGATGAGGGCGGCTTCCGGGGTCTCGGTGCCGCCGTTTTCGATGCCCGTGCTCCAGAGGCTGGCACCGGCGGCATAGACGCCGGGTGACAGGCCACCGGCCTCGCACTGGCTGACTGCCCTCAGCCGCTTTCCGCTCTTCACCGCCTCGGCAAGCACCTTAAGCAGGTTCGTATCGTTCATCGCCGTCCCGGAGCCAAAGATCCGCAGCACGGCGCCGTCCAGCTTCTCCAGTATGGCTTCAACCGCATCTGCCGGAATGCCCGGCGAGAGCGTTAGGATTGCAAGCTTGCGGTCAAGGAAGGTCCGGCGCTTCGTCGTGCGTGGCGTCGCCTGCGGCTGTGTTCGAAACGAATCGGCTTCCTGGCTGTGATGCTTGATGAGGCCGTCTGCGGCGAGAAGCCTGCCGTAAAAGGCCAGCAGGACGCCGGGCTCCGTGCCCATCGCAGCGGAAATCGCGAGATCGAGATTGCCCTCGGCATCGCCTTCCTGTCCAAGCGGCAGCATAGAGCCGCAAAGGATGACCCGCCGGACCTCGCCGGCAAGGGCTTGGCTGAGGGCTGCACCGGTAAAGGCCATGGTGTCGGTGCCGTGGGTGATGATGACCGTGGCGTCCGGATGGCTGCGGATCGTCTCCAGCATCCGGTTCCAGTGGGCAGGACCGACATCGGCGCTGTCGAGCAGGGGATTAAAGACATCGGTGATAAGTTCCGTGCCCTGCGGCAGCCGTTTGGTGATCGCCTCTTCCACGAGGCCCTTGCGGGGTGCCAGACCTTCCGGCGTTTCCGCCATGCCGATCGTGCCGCCGGTGTGGATCAAGAGCAGTTTCATGGTCTTCCTCCCAGACTTTTTGGGGTCTGGTAGGCCAGCTGCGCGCCAAGATCAACCATGTGCGTCAACGCGCAAGGGCAGCGCCTTGCAGCGCTGCCCTTGCGAAAGAGACGGAGTGGGCCCTAATCAGGCGGCCAGATCTTCCAGATCGCTGCCCTTGAACATCTTGGCGAGGTTCAGGAAGCAGATCATGCCATTCTCGTTGGCGATGATGCCTTCCGAGAAGGTCTTGTCGAAGGAGGCCGAGACTTCCGGAACAGGCTGGACCTGGCTCGACGGGATGGTCAGGATGTCCGAAACGCGGTCGACCAGCATGCCGATGACCATGTTGTGGACTTCGGCGACGACGATGGCCGAACGCTCGTTGGCAACGGTGCTCTTCATGCCGAGCTTGTAGGCCAGATCAATGATCGGGATGACCGAGCCGCGCAGGTTCATGACGCCGATGACGTCTGCCGGTGCATGCGGGATCGGCGTCGACGGGGCCCAGCCGCGGATTTCGCGAATGGTCGTGGTCTTGACGCAGAACTCCTGATCATGAAGCCGGAAGGCGATGATCTCGAGGGTCTCACTGCCGAAGCTGGTGGAGCTGATAGTTGCCATTAGAAATCTTCCCAACCTTCCTGTACCTTGGCGGCAGCGGCGCCACCTGCGGCGCGAGCGACGCTCGCCATGAGTTTGCGTGCCGGTGATGCGACAGGTGAAGCATCGGGACGCGCTTCCATGACTTTATGCGAAGAGTGTTGCCCAATTCTAAACTGCGCCACCAGTTCTCGCAGGGCTGCGGCCTGTTTGGCCAGACTGTGGCTCGCCGCCGTCGATTCTTCCACCATGGCGGCGTTCTGCTGGGTGTTCTGGTCCATGGCGTTGACCGCCTTGTTGATCTCGGTGAGGCCGGTCGACTGTTCACGCGAGGCTTCGACGATCGCGATGACGTTGACGTTGATCTCCTTGACCTCTGTGACGATCAGTTCGAGCGCCTTGCCGGTTTCGCCGACCAGTTGCACGCCGGCCTTGACCTGATCGGACGAGGTGTTGATCAGCGCCTTGATTTCCTTCGCAGCGGTTGCCGAGCGCTGCGCCAGTTCGCGAACTTCCTGGGCGACGACGGCAAAGCCCTTGCCGGCTTCACCAGCGCGAGCCGCCTCGACGCCTGCATTGAGCGCGAGCAGATTGGTCTGGAAGGCGATGTCGTCGATAACACCGATGATGTTGGAAATCTCCTTGGAGGAGTTTTCGATCTGGCCCATCGCCTCGATGGCGTTCTTCACCACCAGACCCGATCGCTCGGCGCCTTCCTTCGTGCGTCCGACAAGCTGGCCGGCTTCGTTGGCGCGCTTCGAACTGTCGGCAACAGTCTGGGTGATCTGCTCCAGGGCGGCTGCCGTTTCCTCGACCGCTGCCGCCTGCTGTTCGGTGCGTTTGGCGAGATTGTCGGAGGCTGCCCGAATTTCCTCAGAACCGGAGGCAATTGCATCCGTGTTGCTGTTTACGGTCTGCATCGCCTCCCGCATCCGCTCGATGGCGGCATTGAAGTCAGTGCGAACCTGCTCCAGTTCCGGCGGGAATGGTGTATCGATGCGCGCCGTCAGGTCGCCGGTGGCGAGAGCGGCGAGCCCCTTCGCAGTCGCGTCAACGGCGTTGACGCGCCCCGTGATGTCAGTCGCATACTTTACCACCTTGAAGACACGGCCGCTCGCATCGAAGATCGGATTGTAGGAGGCCTGGATCCAGACCACCTTGCCACCCTTGCCGATGCGCTTGAACTCCTGCGAGATGAATTGTCCCGAGGCGAGCGTCTTCCAGAAGTCCCGATAGGCCTCCGTGCGGGTGTAGTCAGGATCGCAGAACATTGAATGGTGCTTGCCGGCGATCTCGCCGAGCGTATAGCCGAGGGTTGACAGGAAATTCTCGTTGGCTGTCAGGATCTCGCCCGTGGTGGTGAATTCGATCGTCGCCTGGACACGGGAGATCGCTTCGAGCTTGCCGGAGTCTTCGGCGCTCTTCTGCTTTGCCGCCGTGATGTCGCTGGCGAACTTGACGATCTTCCAAAGTTTGCCGTTCCGGAAGACCGGGTTGTATGAGGCCTGGATCCAGATCTCGCTGCCGTCCTTCTTGAAACGCTTGTATTCGCGGCTCTCGAACTTTCCGGAGTTGAGCATCGCCCAGAACTCACGATAGTCCGCTGTCGCCGTGTAGGCGGGATCACAGAAGATCCTATGGTGCTTGCCCTTGATTTCCTCAAGGCTGTAACCCAGGGCCCGACAGAAGTTTTCATTCGCCGTGATGATCGTGCCGTCGAGCTTGAATTCGATGACCGCCTGTGACCTCCCCAATGACTGAAGGATCGCTTTTGACTCCGCCCCAGGCAACGCTATCAATCCCATTTGTATTCCCCCTCACAAGAATCCCTGCATGCACCGCTGGCCAGTGCAACTATGTCAATATTAGCCTTGTGGGTTTAAGCAATGGTCAATGTTCAACGATCTTTGCGGGTATCGGTGAGCGAAATTCGCTCACTTACCCCAAGATTTTGGGGGTGTTGAATTGACAAAAGGCAAGTTTGAATCGAAAAGTGCGCATATGATAACGTTATAATGTTGAGTGCCTGGCTGGTGAGGGTCACCCGCCACGGGTCGGACGGTCGAGGATCCGCTTGCCAAACAGGCTGGCAGCCAGCTCCACCATCACACGTGCGCTGCGCCCGCGATCGTCGAGAAAGGGGTTGAGTTCGACGAGGTCCAGCGAGGAGACCAGGCCGCTGTCATGCAGCAGTTCCATGATCAGATGTGCCTCGCGGAAGGTCGCTCCGCCGGGCACCGTGGTGCCGACGCCGGGGGCCACATCCGGGTCCAGGAAGTCGACATCAAGGCTGACATGCAGGAGTGCCCCGGCTCCGCGCACATCTGCGAGGATGCGCTTGACGATGCTGCCCATGCCTTCTTCGTCGATGGCCCGCATGTCGTATACGTTGACGGCGTGGTCGGTGATCAGCTTGCGCTCTTCCTCGTCGACGGATCGAATGCCGACCTGGTACACATGGTGCGGGTCGACGAAGGGCCGGTTCGCGGGAAGGATCGGCGCGAATTCCGCCTTGCCGCAGAAGAAGGCGACAGGCATCCCGTGGATATTGCCCGAGGGTGAGGTCTCCGGTGCATTGAAGTCCGAGTGGGCGTCAAGCCACAGAACGTAAAGCGGCCGGCCAATGTCGCTTGCATAGCGCGCCATGCCCGAGACACTGCCCATGGACAGGCTGTGGTCGCCGCCGAGGAGGATGGGCACGGCACCCGTGCTCGCCGCCGCGTGGGTCTGTGCCTCGATTGACCGGGTGAATGCGCCGACAACCGGCAGGTGCCTGGCACGGTCCATTTCGGGCAGATCCTTTGCCGGCTCGGGACGCAGGTCGCCGCGGTCCTCGACATGGTAACCGAGTTCTCGCAAGGCTGCGGCGATCCCGGCAATCCTGTAGGCCGCCGGCCCCATGGCGCAGCCACCGCGGCCTGATCCTTCCTCGAGCGGCACGCCGATCAACGCCACGGTCTTCTGCTGTTTTTCCATGTCTTTTCCTCGTCTGTCTTTTCGGGCCATGATCCGTCAAAGCGTCGTTATCAAAAAGATGGAACTTCGCCACAAAGCGCTATAGTTTGCGCAGATCGCAACCTCCATGTGACAGTTTGACAAGATGGACGACCTTGATCGTGATATCCTTGGCGCACTTCGCCAGAATGCGCGCCTTCCCGTCGCCTCGCTCGCGGCCATGACCGGCGCCTCGCGTGCCACCGTTTCCGCGCGGATCGACAGGCTCGTGGCAAACGGGACCATTGCAGCCTTCACGATCCTGACCGGGAGCGAAATCCAACCCAGCGGCGTCAGGGCCATCATCATGATCGAGGTGGTGGGCAAGGTCGCGGACCGTGTCGCCCATCAACTGCGCGGCATGCCGCAGGTCCGTTCGCTGCACAGCACCAATGGCAAGTGGGACTTCATCGCCGAGCTTGAAGAGCGGGATCTCGCGAGTTTCGATGAGACCTTGCGTCGTATCCGGCTGATCGAGGGCATCAATGTCACCGAATCGCATATCCTGCTCAAGACCAGCAAGGTGACCTAAGAGCGAACGCCGATCCCGCGCTCAGTATTCCTTCTCATAGAAGATGCCACCGCCTGCGCCTGTGCCGCCGGCTTCGCCCTTCAACTTCAGGCCCCGACCGATATCGAGGTTGATGACGGCCTTGGCTCCGCCGCTGCCACTCTGCTGCAGTTCGATATAAGTCCTGTCATTGAGATATTTGCCGGCGCTGATGCTCGTGCCACCGGTCTCGTCCGTCGAGATGTCCAGGTCGTCGATGCCGAGCGTACTGCGCAATGACTGGAAGAGTGAACTGCCGCGGCCACCGGCCAGTTGTGCTGCCGCATCGGCAAGCTGTGCGATCTGCAGCGGCGACAGACGCGACAGCGACTGGCCGAAAATCAGCTGTGCCAGGATTTCGTCCTGGGGCAGGGCCGGGCTGGAGCTGAAGCTGACCTCCGGATTGCTGGCAAGCCCACTGAGCCGGATGGTGATCGTGGTATTGCCCGAGGTCGTTGTCGCTTGGAGATCGAGCAGGGGTACGAGATCGCCGCCGAAGGTGATGGTTGCCTTCGTGATGTCGAGACGCCGCGTCAGGATCTGCATCCGTCCGCGGCGCAACTCGAAGGCGCCGGAGACCATAGGCGTCGCTGCCGTGCCCGCCAAGGTGATGGTCCCGCCGATTTCCGCATCAATGCCGCGACCACGCACGAAGGTTTGCGAGGGAGACGAGATCGTCAGGTTGAGCGCTATCGGCGCGCTTGCCGAGCGTCCCTCGGCTGGCTCCTGATCGCGTTGCTGCCGCAGAACGCCGGAAGGTGCATTACGATGCTCGATATCCAGCGCCTGCAGGCTTGACGGGCGGCTTTCGGACAAGGTGATCGATGTGCGTGAGAGGTTGATCGTGCCGGCGAGCGTCGGCCCGTTGAGAAGCTGCCCGGTCAGAGTGAGCCGGCCGTCTGCGGTGCTGGTGACCGTATTGCCATCGACATAGACGGCCTGATCCAGCACGATCGTCAGGTCTGCGGGCAGGCCCGCGCTGCCGATCTCGATGAAGCCGCTGGCCGACAGCCGGCCGCCCGTCGCCAGGTTGCCGCTGAGGCTGCCGATTTGCGCGCGGCTGCCGGTGAGATTGACTGTGGTGGATATTCCTTCGATGGCCAGATTGCGCCGCACGTCGACCACACGTGCGCCAGTCGTCGCCACCGTGCCGGTGATCTGCGGGCTGGAGGCCGGGCCGCCGATCGTCAACTTGACGCTGGCATTGCCTTCGGCGACCAGTCCCTGGGCGGCGAGCTGCCCGTTGGCCGCAGAGAGGGGAACGTTGCCCTGAACGCGGACATCGAGGCCCGGACCCTTCTGCAGTGCCACCGATCCCCCGGCGGTCAATGCGATGCCGCCACCGTCGAGGCGGCTGTCGATGGTGAGGTTCTGGTTTTCGAAGCGCCCTTTGGCGGCTATGCCGAACGGTGCCAGTCCCGCCTTGCGCGTCTGGGCGATTGCAGCTCCCTGCCAGTCCAGGCGGTAGTCGACCGCCGGAGACGCGGGCGTGCCACCCACAGTGACAGTGCCCGAGATCGTGCCCTCCGGTGCGATTTGCGGGACGAGCGCGGTGAGCAGCGAGGCCGGCAGCGCACGGATGTCTGCCCTCAGATCGAGCCTGTCGGCTACAGTTCCCGATACCGTGACACGTCCGGAGCCGGCGGATACAACGGTTTCGGCGATCACGACACTGCCATCGGCGACCCGCACGGATGTGGGGGAGGCCAAAGCCAGCGCAATGCCGCGCGGGGCGGCACGCAGCTCCTCGATGCCCACGAAGAGGATACCAGCGTCCTGACCAAGTGTGCCGCGCAGCAAGACGGGCGCATCGTCGTAACGCCCCGTCAGGCGGACATCGGTCTCTGCGCCGGCCCGTGTGAAATCGAGGGTCACTGCGTCAACGCGGTTGGTGCCCGATGCCACACTGGCCGCCTTGATGGAGCCTTCCGCCGCCATCGCTGCGACGTCCGAGACAGTCAGATCCACACGAGGCTCGGCAATCGTGAGGTTTCCCTGCTTGATCGCTGAGCCGGATGCTTCCACGTCTGCGGACAGGCGACCCGCAGTCGTGTTGATCGCCACGGTCCCCGTCAGATCCCCCTGGACGCTCTGACCCGCGAGCGCTGCCAACAGGCTGAGGTCAGGAAAGTCGAACGACACCCGGCCGTTGGGTTGCAGGTCGGTTCCAAGGTCGATGACGCCGGTCAGGCTGTTCGCGCCGACCAAGACTTCGAGCGCGTCAATGCGTGTCCTGCCGCCATTGCTCAGGACCTCTGCCGTTGCCGCGACCGGCTTGCCGTCGATCTGGCCGCTTGCGGTCAAGGTACCCTTCGGGGAAACCTGGCTTGCGATTCCGTCCAGCTGCAGCGTCAGCGCTTCAAGCCGGTAGCCCGCTGCCTGGCCTTCGTCGATGGCCAGGTTCAGTGTCGTTTCTATCGCATCCAACGGTCCTGAGGCTGACAGGTTGAAGGCTGCCGGTGCTGTGATGCGCTCGACGAAAATGCCGAGATCGCGCAGTTGTCCCGTCAGATCGGCGGCAATCACCCCTTCCTGGTCTAGCGACACGCTCCCCTCTGCATTGCCGATATCGGTCGAGAGCAAGATCTCCCGCAGGGCGATCGCCCGGGGTGCTGCGAAATCCACACGAGCGGACAGGGTTGCCGGATCGGTGATCACGTTTTCCAGAGCCGCTGGCAGAAGATTGGCCGCAGCCGTCAACTGCAGGCGACCCGAGAAGCTGTTCGTATCGAGGGAGTAGCGCCCGCTGCCTTGCAGGTCGAGGCCATCGCTGTCGGCATAGAGTTGCTGGAAGCCGATCGCGTCTGCAGAGATGTCGAGCGGTGCGTTCAGCGTCAGCGGTGCCCGGACATAGGTGGCGATGGCCGGATCCTGGATCTGCGCCCCCTGAACGGAAGCTAGGACTGTTACGGCACCCTCGCGGCTTGCGAGATTGAAGTCGTCGCTGGCTGCGGTCACCGTGACGTCGGCAAGACTGCCTTGCGGAACGGTCAGTTCCGCCAGCTCAACCCGGGCGGAGAGGGCTGCCGTTGTCGCCTGGCCGGTTATAGAAACCTCGAGGCTGCGCAGTTTCAGGTTGCCGGTGAATGCGGGTGACTGGGACGCGAGGAAAATCGGATCATCCTTGGCCCTGGCCGTCAATCGCATGTCGTTCCGCCCATCCGGGTCGTAACGTCCGGCGGCCGTTACCTCGGCGGATGCCGTGCCGAAGTGTCCTCTTTCGATGTCGATCGATCCGTTGGGCCCAAGCCGAGCGGCGATATCGATGCTGGTGTCTCCGGCAAAGACATCGCGCAGTTCCGGAGGCATCAAGCCGGCAAAGCGCCCGCCTCCGGTGGCTGTCAGTGACCGTCTGCCGTCAGCTTCCAGGCGATGAGTGGCATCGACGGCCATCGTGCGCTCGTCGTCCAGGGAGGCGGTGAGCTCGCCGGCCCAATCGTCAAGAGGCCCGTCGCCTTCGATCTCGATCGCCAGCGCGGGCCGACCCGGCAGTTGCAGCAGCTCACCCAGCAGGCCTGCCTGCGGCTCCTGATAGTCGAGATTGATGCGCAGCCGGTTTTCATTCGGGGCATAGAGCAGGTCGGCGACGGCGTTGTTGCCTGGCTCGTCGAGACGTGTGGCGGCGAGCCTGCTGGCAATCGTCTCGCCGACAATCTCGAGCGATCCCTGGGCAGAGAAGAGCATCTCCTTCTGGACCAGCGCTTCTCCGAGCGTGATCGATGTCAGATCGAGGGTCTCGATGGCGATTTCGACCGGCAGAGAAAAGGGTTCGTCCGTCTCCGGCGCAGGTTCTGCGGGGGGGAGAGGTGGACGTGCCACGGTTACCTGCCGCGCGGAGATGCGTTTGGCGGTGAACCGCTTGCGGACCAGATCCCGGGGTGTCCAGTCGAGCGCCAGGTCCTCGATCGAGGCGTAGACACCTTCGCTGTCGGACACCGTCACGCGTTCGACCGAGAACTGGCTGCTCAGTAGCGGGCCCGTGCCGCTGATTGTGATCTGGCGGTTGTCGGTGGACACGAGTGCGGCGATCCGGTCGGCGAGGAACTGACTGCCCGTGCGCGAGAAACCGCCCACGAGGATCACCACCACGAACAGCGCAATCAGCGCTGCCACGAGGGCGCCGATGAGGCGGGCCGTCCAGGTGAGAAAGCGCTTCAACCAGATCATGCTGTCAACCGTCCTGTCTTGCCCGTTCAGAAGCTCTGGCCGATTCCGGCATAGATGCCGTAACGGCTGCCGCCCTCATAAGGATCCAGGGGAACGGCGAGATCGAGCCTGAGCGGCCCGAAAGGTGTCATGTAGCGCAGGCCGATGCCTGCACCCATCTTGATATCGGAGAAATCGGGCAGGCTGTTGTCAGAGACGGTGCCGATGTCGAGAAACGGCACGATCCCGATTGTGTCTGTGATGCCGATGCGCGCTTCGAGGTTGGCCGTCATGTAGGAGCGCCCCCCGGTGCCGTCTCCAGCACCGTTGTACGGCGTGATTTCCTGGAAGGAATAGCCGCGCACCGAACCGCCGCCGCCGGCGAAGAACCGGCGGGTTGCCGGGATCGCGGAGAGATCGTCTCCGCCGACCAGCGTGCCCGCATTCAGGCGTCCGGCCAGCACGAACCGGTCCTCCTCGCCGAAGCCGAGATAGGCCGAGAGCGATCCGTCCAGCGACGTGAAGAAGGTCTGGCCAAAGAAATCGTAGCTCGGCGTCAGAGTCACGGTTCCGTAGTGACCTTCCGTTGCGTTCAGCCGGTTGTCGCGGGTGTCGCTGACGTAGCCGATCGGTATACCTAGCGTCAGATATTCGTTGTCGTCGCCAAAGGCATCGTCGATGCTGTCATATGACAGGGAGACCCCGGCATTCACGGTATCGGTGTCGGTCAGTTCGTAGGCAAGCGACACCTTTCCCGCGACGGTGGCCGCGTCATAGTAATCGGTCTCCAGCGTGCTGCCGCGAATGCTCGCCTCCAGCGTTGCGGATGGAAAGAAGGCTCCCGGTTTGATGAAGGTGAGGCCTGCTGTGTAGTCCAGTGAGGAGACATCGCTGACGTCCTCAAGCTCTCCCAGACCGCGTACCGAGCCCTCCAGGCGCAAGGACTCTGCTTCGCCGAAGAGGTTGCGGTGGCCCCAGTAACCTTCGATCCCACCCCCGTCGAGGGAGGAGTAGCTGGCGCCGAAGCCGAAATAACGGTGTTTGCCCTCGGAGACGACGATGCCGACCGGGAGGCTTCCATCCGGGTCGAGGCCATCGGCTTCATTGATCGTCACCGACGAGAATACGCCCAGGGCCCGCAGCCGCTCGGCGGCCTTGCGCAGTTGCTCAGGAGAATAGGTCTGTCCCGCGCGCAGCCGTGAATATCGCTCGATGAACGCAGGCTCTACAGCGCGCGCGCCCTTGACGGTCACGGCGCCAAGAGGTGCCACCGGACCGGCCTCGACAGCGATCGTCACGTCGACCGTGTTCGTTTCATGGTCTGCCACGACCTCGCGCCGGGTCACCTCGGTCAGCGGGCGCCCTTCCGTCTTCAGCCGTTCAGCCATTTTTTCGGTGGCTTTCAGGATGACGAGCGACCCCGCATCCTTGCCTGGCACCAATTCGAATTCCGCCGGGTCCAGGCGGCTCGCATCGCCTTCGAGCCTTATGTCGTCGAGCAGAAAGGCCTGGCCTGGCTGAATGGTGATCACGACCGGCACGGGATGCGACCGGTCGAATGTCGGGTTCGGCGGGAGGCTGTCGATGTCGCGGCCGTCGATGGTGACATTGACGATGCCGCCATAGAGCGCGTTCTCATAGAGCGTGGCGATGAGACGATCGCGATCGTCGCGCGCCTTGATCACCAGTCCGAGGTCGCCGGAGACCGGTTCGTCTTCTTCGGCCAGGAGGAGCGAGGTGCGTTCCAGCGACTTCCGGAGCCCGCGCTGCGTCGTGCCAGCGCCGAGCGTGATCGTGTAGTCCAGTGGGTCGATCATGTCACGATCGGCCTCATCGCTTCCGAAAAGACGGATGCCAAAAATCTCGAAGGCGCGTGCCTGCGAGGTCGCGCCGATCAGGAATGAGCAGGCAACAGACAGGGCAAGCCCCAGCCGCAACGCATGACTAAACTTCGGCAATGTCCATCCACTCGGTCTACGCATGTCGCTTTCATCGCGAAATGTTGGCGGTTCTCCTCGACGCCAGCCGACAACTTAGGCGTAAACGTCTGCGAGCGCATACCCCTTTTTAAGCGAGACATGAAAAAAGGCGGGGGATGCCCCCGCCTTTCACAGTCGTTGTGCCAGCGCTCAGTAGCTGCGCGGGCAAGCGTCGATGTAGCGGTTGCCGTAGCGGTCGCGGTAGTAGCACTGGCCCGGCTGTTCCGACACACGGCCGATTACGGCGCCGGCAACGCCGCCGATGGCGGCACCGACTGCAGCACCCCGGACGTTGCCTGTGGCAATGCCACCGATGATCGCGCCGGAGGCGGCGCCGATACCTGCGCCGCGTTCCGTCTGGGTGCAGCCTGCGACCGAAAGGCCGACCAGCATCAGCACTAGAGCTTTCTTCATCTTCATCTCTCCAAGTTCCACGCGTCCGGGCGAGCCGGTCTTGTTGTGACAGCGTGACGCGCCGCTCGAGTTCTCCCCACGCGGCCGTCGGCTTTCATGAGCATAGCCTTGACCAAGGGAAAGTCCATGGTCGTGGCTCACACCCGTCAGGGTGGTTTTCCTGCATGAGCCATCGAAGATGAACCCAGGATTTACAGGTGGTTTGATGCTGCGATGCGGCACACAAAATTTTCGTTTGCGACCTTCTGGACGGTTGCACATGTCACGTAAAACTCCCACCATGCTTCCCGTGTCCGGGAGAGACACGAGGAGGAACAACATGGCTAAAGTGACACTGACGGTGAATGGCCGGACAGTGAGCGGAGAGTGCGAGGATCGCACCCTGCTCGTGCATTTCATTCGCGAGAAACTTGGTCTGACGGGAACGCATGTGGGTTGCGACACCACCCAATGCGGCGCCTGCGTCGTTCACATGGACGGCAAGTCGATCAAGAGCTGTTCGATCCTGGCCGTCCAGGCGTCGGGATCGTCGATCACGACGATCGAGGGTCTCTCTTCCGGTGGCGAGCTGCATCCGGTGCAGGCGGCCTTCAAGGAGCATCACGGCCTGCAATGCGGCTTCTGCACGCCGGGCATGGTGATGACAGCGCTCGACATGATCTGTCGTCACAACGGTGCGCTCGATGAGGCCACCGTCCGCCATGAGCTCGAAGGCAATATCTGTCGCTGCACGGGCTACCACAACATCGTCAAGGCCGTGCTTTCGGCCAATGAAGCGATGACCGCCGGCCGCCAGGCCGCCGAATAAGGACTTTGGCAGTTCCGGTCGCCGCGACCGAGCGCCTGACCAAGGCCTCTGTGATGCCGACTGCGATTGCCTCTGTCCGACTGCCTGAAGTCCTGTTTCTCTGGAGGAGAAGACAATGGGTGTTGAAGGAATCGGCGCGCGGGTGGCGCGCAAGGAAGACAAGCGTTTTCTGACCGGCAAGGGCCGGTATACCGACGACATGGTCGTCCCGGGCATGAAGTATGCCTATTTCGTCCGTTCGCCCTATGCGCATGCGAAGATCAAGTCGATCGATGCGGCGGCGGCCAAGGCGATGCCGGGCGTCATCGACGTTCTCGACGGCAAGCAACTGCTCGCCGATGGCATCGGCAACCTGATCTGCGGCTGGATGATCCATTCCAAGGACGGCACGCCGATGAAGATGGGCGCCTGGCGTCCCCTTGCGCATGAGACCGTGCGTTATGTCGGCGATGCCGTCGCGATCGTGATCGCCGACAGCATCGGCGAGGCACGCGATGCGTCGGAGGCCGTCTCGGTCGAATACGAGGAGCTGCCGGTCGTTACCGGTGCTGTCGATGCCCTCAAGTCCGGTGCGCCGCAGCTGCATCCGGAAGCCCCTGGCAACCTTATCTTCGACTGGGAAATCGGCGACAGCGCTGCGGCCGATGCCGCAATCGCCAGTGCCGCCCATGTCACCGAGATCGACATCTTCAACAACCGCCTCTCGCCCAACCCGATGGAGCCGCGCGCGACGCTCGGCATCTACGATACGGCGGAAGACCATTTCACCTGCTACACGACCTCGCAGAACCCGCATGTCGCGCGTCTCGTCATGAGCGCCTTCTACAATGTGGCGCCCGAGCACAAGCTGCGCGTCATCGCGCCCGATGTGGGCGGTGGCTTCGGCTCGAAGATCTACATCTATCCGGAAGAAGTCGTCTGTCTCTGGGCCTCCAAGAAAACAGGCGTGCCGGTCAAGTGGACCTCCGATCGTACCGAGGCCTTCCTCACCGATGCGCATGGACGTGACCATGTGTCGAAGGTGAAGATGGCCTTCGACAAGGACCACAGGATCATCGGTCTGAAAGTCGACACGATCGCCAATCTCGGCGCCTATATGTCGCTCTTCTCGTCCTCGGTCCCGACCTATCTCTATGCGACGCTGCTGTCGGGCCAGTATGCGATCCCGGCGATCCACGCCAATGTGCGGACCGTCTATACCAACACGGTGCCGGTCGATGCCTATCGTGGTGCCGGGCGTCCGGAGGCGACATATCTCCTGGAACGCACCGTCGAGACCGCCGCTCGTGAACTCGGCATCTCGCCGGCGGAACTGCGCCGCAAGAACTTCGTGCGGACCTTCCCGTACCAGACCCCCGTGATCATGTGCTACGACGCGGGCGATTACGACGCTTCGCTCGAAGCCGCCATGTCCGCTGCCGACTGGAACGGTTTTGCCGCCCGCAAGACGGAAGCGGCACGGCGGGGCAAGCTGCGCGGCATCGGCATGAGCTGCTACATCGAGGCCTGCGGCATCGCGCCGTCGGCGGCGGTCGGCTCGCTCGGGGCCGGCGTGGGTCTCTGGGAATCGGCTGAAGTCCGCGTCAACGCAGTCGGTACGGTCGAAGTGCTCACCGGCTCGCACAGCCATGGCCAGGGTCACGAGACCACGTTTGCCCAGCTTGTCTCGGAGCGTTTCGGCCTGCCGATCGACAATATCTCGATCGTGCATGGCGATACCGACAAGGTGCAGATGGGCATGGGCACCTATGGTTCCCGTTCCGGTGCCGTCGGCATGTCGGCGATCGTCAAGGCGCTCGACAAGGTCGAGGCCAAGGCGAAGAAGATCGCGGCCCATCTGATGGAAGCCGACGAGAGCGACATCGTCATCGAGAATGGTGAGCTCAAGGTCGCAGGCACCGACAAGACGCTGCCCTGGTTCCAGGTGGCGCTTGCCGCCTATACCGCCCACAACCTGCCGTCGGGCATGGAGCCCGGTCTGAAGGAGGGCGCGTTCTATGACCCGTCCAACTTCACCTTCCCGGCCGGCTGCTACATTGCCGAAGTCGAGGTCGATCCGGAAACGGGCAAGACCGAGATCGTGCAGTTCGTCGCCGCCGACGACTTCGGCAACATCATCAACCCGATGATCGTCGAGGGCCAGGTGCATGGCGGCATCGCGCAGGGTATCGGCCAGGCAATGCTGGAGGCCGTGCATTACGATCCGCAGACGGGGCAGCTTCTGACCGCAAGCTACATGGATTATGCCATGCCGCGTGCCGACGATCTGCCGTCCTTCAATGTCTCGCACCAGAACACACCTTGCCCGGGCAATCCGCTCGGGATCAAGGGCTGCGGCGAGGCCGGCGCCATCGGTTCGCCGCCGGCGCTGATCAATGCGATCACGGACGCGATCGGCAATAACGACCTCAACATGCCGGCGACGCCGCTTGCCGTCTGGAGTGCGCTCCAGGCCAATGCGACCCGCCAGGCCGCCGAGTAAGGAAGGAGAGAACCATGCAGCTCTATTCCACCAGCTATCATCGTGCCTCGTCGATCGAGGATGCCGGAAAACTTCTCTCCGGTGCCGAAGACGGCAAGTTCATTGCCGGCGGCCAGACCCTGATCGCGGCGCTCAAGCAGCGCCTCGCCCAGCCGTCTGACCTCGTTGATCTCCGGCACATCGCGTCGATGAAGGGCATCACGGTGAATGGCCGTCAGGTCACCATCGGTGCTGCGGTCACCCATGCGGAGGTCGCCTCTTCGGCGGCCATCCGTGCAGTCTGCCCTGCGATTTGCCATCTCGCCTCGCTCATCGGTGATCCGCATGTGCGCCATATGGGCACGATCGGGGGTTCCGTCGCCAATGATGATCCGGCTGCCGACTACCCGTCAGCCGTACTCGGCCTCGGGGCGACGGTGGTCACCAATTCCCGCGAGATTGCGGCGGACGATTTCTTCGTCGGCCTCTTCGAGACGGCGCTTGCCGAGGACGAGATCATCACGGCGATCCGCTTCGATGCTCCGGAAAAGGCGGGTTATGCCAAGTTCGCCAATCCGGCCTCCCGTTATGCCATGACCGGCGTCTTCGTCTCGAAGGGATCAGGTGGCGTGCGCGTTGCGGTCACCGGCGCCGGGTCGTCGGGCGTCTTCCGGCATGCCGGACTTGAAGCGGCCCTCTCCGCCAACTGGTCACCGGAGGCTGTCGCAGGTGTCGAAATTGATTCGGCGGACCTCATGTCGGATCTGCATTGCACGGCGGAATACCGGGCCAATCTGATCCGGGTCATGGCGAAACGCGCCATTCAGGCCGCGTAATTGCCTTTGCTTTCCGGCATAAACGGAAAAGGACGGCTTCGGCCGTCCTTTTTCCTGCGCTTGACGCAGATCAAGTTTGCTCCGGCACGATCCGTTAGTATCTCTATGCAACCGTTCTAATGTTCGCGCCATTTGTCGCAGTTTAGAATGAATTTACAATGACGGGGTTGACCCCGGCGCCGGAGAGACACAAAAGAGTGTCGTAGACTGGAGTTTAGGCATGGATTTCGAGGCGTTTTTCAAGGATCAGCTCGCGGGGCTTCACGAGGAAGGCCGGTACCGCGTCTTCGCTGATTTGGAACGCCAGCGTGGCAATTTCCCGCGCGCGACCCGCTACACCGAGAACGGCACCCAGGAGGTCACCGTCTGGTGCTCCAACGACTATCTCGGCATGGGCCAGAACCCGCTCGTGATCGACGCCATGAAAAAGGCGATCGACGACTGTGGCGCGGGTGCGGGAGGCACCCGGAATATCTCTGGCACCAATCACTACCACGTTCTGCTGGAGCGCGAGCTCGCGGATCTGCACGGCAAGGAATCGGCGCTGATCTTCACTTCGGGCTATGTCTCGAACTGGGCAGCGCTTGGCACGCTCGGCGCCAAGATCCCGGGCCTGATCATCTTCTCCGACGCCCTCAACCACGCCTCCATGATCGAAGGCATCCGCCATTCCAAGGCCGAGCGTGTCATCTGGAAGCATAACGACGTCAAGGATCTGGAAGCCAAGCTCGCTGCTGCCGATCCGAAGGCGCCGAAAATGATTGCGTTCGAATCCGTCTACTCGATGGATGGCGACATCGCCCCGATCAAGGAGATCTGTGATCTCGCCGACAAGTATGGCGCGATGACCTATCTCGATGAAGTCCATGCGGTCGGCATGTACGGCGCCCATGGTGGCGGCATCGCCGAGCGCGAAGGCCTGATGGATCGTTTGACGATCATCGAAGGCACGCTTGGCAAGGCGTTTGGTGTCATGGGTGGCTATATCGCTGCCTCGACCGCGCTCTGTGATTTCGTCCGCTCGTTTGCCTCGGGCTTCATCTTTACGACGGCGCTGCCGCCGGCACTTGCCGCCGGTGCGGTCGCCTCGATCCGCCATCTGAAGACCAGCCAGGTCGAGCGCTTCGCCCATCAGGAGCGCGTGCGCCGCCTGCGCTCCATGCTCGACAAGGCCGGCATTCCGCATGTGCAGAACCCCAGCCATATCGTGCCGGTGCTCGTCGGCGATGCGTCGAAGTGCAAGTGGATCTCCGACCTGCTGCTCGACAACTGTTCCATCTATGTGCAGCCGATCAATTATCCGACGGTCCCGAAAAAGACCGAACGGCTGCGCATCACGCCGACGCCTTTGCATTCCGACGCCGATCTCGACCATCTGGTCGGCTCGCTGCACCAGCTCTGGTCGCGTTGCGCGCTCGCCCGCGCGGTCGCTTGATCGCAGGCCAAATCCTTCGCATAACAATGCGGGTCCCGGTAACGGGGCCCGTATTTTCGTTTAAGGGGTTTCAGCCAAGTGACCATTGCGACACGCGTCAATGATCTGATCGACAGGGTGATCGAAGAGGAACGCATTACGGGTGCCGTGGTGCTGGTCTATCAGGACGGTCAACCCATCCTGGAGAAGACAGCCGGCTTCGTCGACCGTGAAGCGGGCGTGCCCGTGCAGCGCAACACGATCTTTCGCTATGCCTCGATCAGCAAGCCAATCGTCGCAGTCACCGCCCTTGTTATGATCGACAAGGGACTGCTAAGCCTCGACGACCGCGTCGTCGATCACCTGCCCTGGTTCCGGCCGAAGACGCCGGATGGGCGTGAGGCCACGATTACCATCCGCCATCTGCTGACCCATACGTCTGGCCTCACCTACGACCCCGCGCTTGAACTCCTGCCCGAGGGGCAGCGGATGACACTCGGGCTCGGCAATACCGATTTCAGCCTCGAAGAGAATTTCAGCCGCCACAATGGCATTCCGCTCGCCTTTGAGCCGGGCAGTCGCTGGGCCTATTCCTTTGCTACCGACATTCTCGGCGGCGTGATCGCCGCCGTCCATTGCGGCACGCTGGAAGCGGCCGTGGTGCATCATGTCGCCGGCCCGCTCGGCATGGCCGATGCGCGTTTTCATGTGACGGATGCGAAGCGCCTCGCGGTCGCTTATGCTGATCATCCTGGCCGCCCGGTCCGGATGCCAGACCCTTGGGTGAGCGGTGACGAAGAGCGCTGGCGCACGGTGTTTTCGCCCTCTCGGATCTTCAACCCCAAGGCCTTCCAATCCGGCGGCGCCGGGATGGTCGGCACCGCAGGGGACGTGATGAGGCTTCTGGAGATGCTGCGCAGCGGTGGAGCTTCGCTGCTGAAGCCGGAAACTGCCAAGGCCGCACTCTCGAACCAGATCGGGGATATTGAGGGTGAACCTGGCTACCGCTTCACCTTCGTTGGCGGCCTCGTTGTCGATCCGGTCGCAGCTATGACATCCCTGCCCAATGGGGCGATCCAGTGGGGCGGCGTCTATGGCAATACCTGGTTCATCGATCCAGCCGAGCGGCTGACCGTTGTCAGCCTCACCAACAATGCGCTTGAAGGCTGCACCGGCGCCTATCCGGAAATGTTGCGGGCGGCTGTCTATGATAGGTGAGGTGCTGCCTATCTGGCAGCGATAACCTCTGCCGCCTTGCGCCTCGCCTCACGATCAGCGGCAAACACGTCTTCGATCGTGTCTGCCGGCACGCCTTCGACCATCGCGTCCATAACGGTCTCCACCACGTCGGCCATGTCGAGGAAGCGGATCTTGTCCTCGATGAAGGCGTTGAAGGCGGTTTCTTCGGCGGCGTTGAGGATTGCGCCCTGCAATCCGCCGCGTTCGAGTGCCGTGCGAGCAAGGCGGATGGCCGGAAAGCGGATTTCGTCGGGGGCTTCGAAATCGAGCCTTGCCAGCTTGGCAAAATCGAGCCTGTCAACATTCAGCGCCGGACGCTTCGGATAGGTCAGCGCATAGCCGATGGCGGTGCGCATGTCCGGCACACCGAGTTGGGCGATGACGGAGCCGTCGGTGTAGCCGACCATCGAATGGATGATCGACTGCGGATGCACGACGACCTCGATCTGGTCGGGGCGCACATCGAAGAGGTGCTTGGCCTCGATCATTTCCAGCGCCTTGTTGAACATCGAGGCGCTGCCAACGGAGATCTTCAGGCCCATCGACCAGTTGGGATGGGTGCGGGCCGTCTGCACCGTGACATTCGCCATCTGCTCGCGGCTATGGGTGCGGAAAGGGCCACCGGAGGCTGTCAGCACGATGCGCTCGAGCGCGTGCCGCTGGTCCTGTTCCAGGCACTGGAAGATCGCCGAATGTTCGCTGTCGACCGGGATCAGCCGTCCGCCGCCATGTCTCACCGCCTCGACGAAGAGGTGGCCTGCGGAGACGAGGCATTCCTTGTTGGCAAGCGCGATGTCGGCGCCCCGTGCGGCAGCCTTCAGCGTCGGAGCGAGGCCTGCGGTGCCGACGATTGCGGCCATCACCCAGCCGGCCGCCATGTCGGCTGCCTCGTCCAGTCCGCTCGTGCCGGCGGCAACGTCGATGCCCGATCCTGACAGCAGGTCCTTGAGCGCCATGTACTGGCTCTCGTCGGCGGTGACGGCGAGTTTGGCACCCGTGCGACGCGCCTGTTCGGCGAGCAGATCGAGATTGCCGTTGCCGGTCAGCGCCATGACCTCGAAGGCATCACGGCCACCGAGCTGCTCGATGACGTCGAGCGTGTTGACGCCGATCGAGCCGGTCGAGCCGAGGACTGAAAGGCGGCGGGGCCGGGCGCTGTCGATCATGCTGCTTACGTCCGATTGCTTCATGCTCAGAAGGCTCTACAAGGGAAAGGGAAGACCAGCAAGAGAGGTCGATCTCGACCCCTCGCCAGCCCGCTCGGGAATGAGAGAATGCCGGACATTCTGCAGTCGACACCTTTGCGTGAGAGCCTGCCGGTCCTGCTCGCGGCGCTTGCCTTTCTCTGCCTCGCCGGCGGCGGCATTCTTGCCCTGACGGACTATCCCGAGCTTGCGCGTCAGGTCTGGCTGGTCGGGGCCGGTTCCGTCTTTGTCGTCCTCGTCATCGACATTCTGCGGGCGCTTGTGAACGGTCGGATGGGCGTCGATGCGATCGCCGCTTTGTCGATTGGCGTCGGCCTCGCACTCGGCGAAAACCTCGCTGCCGCCATTGTCGCCGTGATGTATGCCGGCGGCCAATTGCTTGAAAGCTTCGCCGAGGGGCGCGCCCGGCGTGACATGACGGCCCTGCTCGGTCGTGTCTCGCGCACGGCCATGCTCTACCACAGTCAGGCTCTCGAAAGCGTGCCGATCGAAAGCCTGAAGCCACAGGACCGGATCTTGGTGCGCAAGGGCGAAGTCGTGCCCGCCGACGGGCGCCTGCTTGCGGCCACCGCCGTACTCGATCTCTCGGCACTGACGGGCGAATCGCTGCCGGTGCCGATCCAGATGGGGTATGAGGTGCCGAGCGGCGCGACCGTTCTCGGCGATGCCTTCGATCTGCTGGTCTTGCGCGGCTCGAAGGAAAGCACCTATGCCGGCATCGTGCGCCTCGTCGAGCAGGCCCAGGCAAGCCGGGCCCCGATGGCGCGTCTCGCGGACCGCTACGCACTCGTCTTTCTCGGCGTCACGCTGCTGCTTTCCGGTGGCGCCTGGTGGTGGAGCGGGGACGCGACACGGGCGCTCGCCGTGCTCGTCGTTGCAACCCCCTGTCCGCTGATCCTCGCCGTGCCCGTTGCCGTCATTGCCGGGATGTCACGGGCTGCGTCGCACGGCGTGCTGGTGAAAACCGCCGGCGCGCTCGAAGCGCTCGCTGCCGTCACCACTGTCGTCGTCGACAAGACCGGCACAGTGACCTCCGCGCGGCCGGAAGTGTCGGAGGTCCGGCCGCAACCGGGTTTCACGCCCGATCGGGTGCTGGCACTGGCCGCCTCTCTCGATCAGGCCTCCGGGCATGTCGCGGCGGAAGCGCTTGTGCGCGCCGCCACCATACGTGGTCTAAGCCTGACTCTGCCTCAGGGCGTCATCGAAGAGGCGGGGCGGGGGCTTTCCGGCCTGGTCGGAGGCGTCAAGGTGGTGCTCGGCGGCAGCGGCTATGTCAGCTCGCAGCTGCTTGCCGGCGAAGACTTTGCCAGAGCCGACATCGACAACGGCACGGCGGTGGTCGCCGTCGGTATCGATGGACGGGCCGCCGGCTTCATTCTGCTGTCCGATCCCATTCGTGCGGACGCCGGTGACACGATCAGTGCTTTCAGGGCTGGCGGGGTGCGCCGCATCGTGATGGCCTCCGGCGACCGCACCGATGTGGCGGAAAAGGCCTCGGCCAGTCTCGGCCTCGATGCCGTCGCCGGAGACCTCGCGCCGGAAGACAAGGTCGGGCTCATTCGGCGGGAGCGGGCTTCTGGCGTGGTGATGATGGTGGGAGACGGGGTCAATGATGCCCCGGCGCTGGCGCTGGCCGATGTCGGCGTGGCAATCGGTGCGCGCGGCTCTGCGGCCTCTTCGGAAGCGGCGGATGTGGTGCTGCTGGCGGATGATCTGTCACGCCTGCCGCTTGCCTGCGGCATCGCGAAGAGGTCCCGCAAAATCGCCCGGCAAAGTGCGATTGCCGGGCTTGTTCTCTCGGGCGGCGCCATGGTGATGGCCGCCTTCGGCTATCTGACGCCGGTTCAGGGGGCGCTATTGCAGGAGGTGATCGATGTCGCGGTCATCCTCAATGCCTTGCGCGCGCTTCGCGGCTGAGGCTTCCTTTCGAAAAAGCGAGCCAGAAGCGCTCGCAGGCAACTCCGATCGGCCATGTTCGTTCCCCGCCGTATGCGAAATAAAGCCAGGAACAAAGGGGTTTGGGGCCAGTTAGTCAGCGGTAATTCCCAAAACCCGAGGAGATAGCCATCATGGCCAGCAAAACACTTGAAGACCTGTTTCACGAGACCCTCAAGGACATCTATTACGCGGAACGGAAGATCCTGAAGGCTCTGCCGAAGATGGCGCGTGGCGCCCAGGACGAGAAGCTCAAGGCTGCCTTCCTGCAGCACCGGGACGAGACCGAAGGTCAGGTCGAGCGACTGCAGCAGGTGTTTGAGATCATGGGCAAACGGCCGCGGGCCAAGACCTGCCCGGCGATCGACGGCATTGTCGAGGAAGGCGAGGAGATCATGGACGAGTTCAAGGGCTCGCCCGCGCTTGACGCCGGACTGCTGGCTGCCGCGCAGGCGGTCGAACACTATGAGATCAGCCGCTACGGCACGCTTCGCGCCTGGGCCCAGCAGCTCGGCTATACCGATGCCGTCGCGCTGCTCGAGCAGACTCTGGCCGAGGAAACAAAGACCGATCAGGCTCTGACCAAGCTTGCCGAAAAGGCGGTCAATGCCGCTGGCCAGAAAAAGGCTGCGTAAGTCGTCATCATCACTTTGCTATCGGGGCCGGTTCTGCCGGCCCCATTCTTGTGTGCCGCTTTCGGCGCGCAGTTGTGGGCTCGCTATCTGACACCTCAGATCGCCCGCATTCTGTGCGGGTGATCCGAAGTTGGCGGCTATATCTTTTGGATTACCGGTCTTTCCCCTGATCGGGCGGAGCACCCGGCTTTGTCGGGACCGGCGATACGGCAAGCCTCGAAGAGGTGGGTGGTGGTTGACGGCCTCATCCGAGGGGACTGTCGTTGCCCATCTCGCCGAGCTCGCGCCGCAATTGCTGGCGTGCGCGGCTAAGCCTGCTTTTCACTGTACCCACGGCGCAGCCGCAGATTTCGGCGGCGTCCTCGTAGCGTTCGCCGAGCATGACGATCAGCACCAGCATTTCACGATGATGTTCGGGCAGGCGGTTCAATGCGCGGCGGACCTCATCGGCCTGCACCGTCCATTCCTGGCTGGCTTCGGTTGTCAGCCGAGTGGTGATCACGTCTGGCAGGCCCACAGTCTCACGGCTGCTCTTCTTGACGCGTGTACAGAAGGTGTTGCGCATGATTGTGAACAGCCAAGACTTCAGTCGTGTTCCCGGCTCGAACTTGTCAAGGTTCGCCAGGGCCCTGGTCAGCGTTTCCTGAACCAGATCGTCGGCCTCCTCGGGCTTCTGGCAGAAGGTTCGTGCGAAGGCACGCAAGGCCGGAATGAGTTCAACCACCTCAGACTGTGCGGCAAGCTCGGCTCTAGGGGTCGTCAAGATCGCCATCCTCCATGTCTGCAATACCAGGCCTATCGACAACGCGTCCCGATTTGCTTGGTTCCTGAAATCCTCAACCATTCCGCAATGGTCCCACTCTCCTTGACGCCTGACGACCGACCATCGCGGATCTCGATCCATCGCCTTGTCCTGCCATGCCCGGTAATCCCGCCGGCACTGCCCATCGTCATATCCTGTCGGGTTCTCCTCAAGGTAATCCCGTGCAGAAAACGCCTCGTCAGGGGTGTGGTTCCGGCGGATGCGCAACTTTCTGAAAGGGAACCAGACAGGCAACAAAGGGTTACCTGCCAGAGCAATGCCTGAACCAGGAACGGCAACTCCATGACTCACGTGCAGAACTCCGGCGCCACCGGGCAGCTCCTCATTGGTGAGCGGCTATCGCCGATGGCCTATCACGTTGCGGTGGAGCAAGCCGAAGGGCACTACCGCGTGACGGTCGAGGCGCTGGCGCCGCGAGACTGGCTCATCCGTCAGGGCTTCGAGCGGTGCGCGACGCTGCTTCTGGCATCCGGAAACCGTGTGGAGCTCGAACATCAGGAGCGGGTGGATGTGTCGGACAACATCAGCGTTGTCTTGCGGGCGCCGCCGCTGGACTACGATGATCATGTAGCGTTGTTCGCCGCCTTTCCCGAAGTCGAAGATGGCTTTTCCTCACGAATCGTGACGGGGCCATCCAAGATTCTGTTTGATCCGGTTCAAACGACGCGCCTTATGAACTCTTAGACAAACCAACAAACCTCAAGAATTTTGAGCAGGAGGCCGGCCAATGGCGAAATCAGAGGCGATGTCGATGCAGGGCCGGCGAGACCGCACCGGCGGGATCGTGCGTGACAAGCTCGACCTGCTGATGGCGGAACTGGAGCGTGAAAAGGCGCCGACGCGCCTCGTCGAGCTGGCGAAGGATCTGCAAGCTGCCATGGACGACAAGATGGCCGCCTGCGACAAGCGCGACTGACCTGCGACAGAGGAACCTTGGTCGCCGCTTTGGGTTGCCCCATGACACCTCATGGTCATGAAAGCACGCGGCATGTTGGATTTTCTCTGGCTTTTCGTCGTCATGATGGGGCCCGCTCTTCTTGCTGGCGCCATTGCCTATGCCGTCATCGGGCAAAGGCGCTTGAGCGGAGAGTACCGCGACTATCGTGATGCCGCGACACGCCAACTCTACCGGAAGAACGAAGCGGCGGGCGCCGCTGAAGGCGCCGGCTGCTATCACGGCTCCAGGAAACTGCCATTGCTTGGATCGTAACGCTTGCCATTGGCAATTCTGGCAAATTCGACGAGTTCGTCCTCATCGCGAATGCCGCTCTCAATCAGATAGGTCACAAGTGCTGCGGCATTTTCTTCCTGGTGACTGTCCGACCGTCTGCGGCCGTAGATGCGCCTGACGGCGCGTTCGACGATTGCGATTTCTTCGCTGGTCTTGCCCGGGGGTCGTGATGCCATGGCATGTCCTCCCTTTGAGGCCGACGTCAAAAACAGAAGCACCCGCCAGCGTGGCATGGAACCATCATGCCGGACAACGACCTGAGTGCAACCCCCGATTCGCAATGGCAAGATATCAGTAGCTGAGAGTGGTGATCCCGACGCGATTCGAACGCGTGACCCTCAGATTAGGAATCTGATGCTCTATCCTGCTGAGCTACGGGACCACTTCCTTCTCCATACAAAAGCAGAGCCTTCAAGCCAAGCGGTTTTGCATGGTCGAAATGCCGTGTTCAGCGCGGCAGGCGTTGCTCGGCCAGACGAACCCAATAGGATATCCCCGCCGCGATCGCCTCATCGTTGAAGTCGTAAGCCGGATTGTGCAGGCCAGCCGTTTCGCCATTGCCGATCAGGATATAGGCGCCGGGGCGCGACTGGAGCATGAAGGCGAAATCTTCGCCGGCCATGCTCGGATCCACTTCGGTGTCGACATTGCCAGAGCCCACCACGTCGATCGCTGCGCGTGCAGCAAAGTCGGTCTCAGCGGGATGATTGACGGTCACGGGGCACGCGCGCTCGTATTCATACTCGATGGTTGCGCCATGGGCTGCCGCTATGCCGGTCGCGATCTCGCCGATCCGGCGCTCGGCCAGATCGCGCACACCTTCGTCCAGCGAGCGCACGGTGCCGGAAATGAATGCCTCTTCTGGAATGATGTTGTGTGTCGTGCCGGCATGAAACTGGGTGACGGAGACCACGACCGAGCGGAGAGGATTGGCGTTGCGGGCGGCAATCGTCTGAAGGGCGCCGACGATCTGCGCGCCGATGACGATCGTGTCGGCCGTATTGTGCGGTTCAGCCGCATGGCCGCCGAGGCCGGTCAGCTTGAGCTGGAACTTGTCGGGAGCCGCCATGATGCCGCCCTTGCGGATGGCGAAGGTCCCCACGGACTTTCCGGGCATGTTGTGCATGCCGTAGATCTCCGCGATGCCGAAGCGATCCATCATGCCGTCTTCGACCATGGCCAGTGCACCACGCCCACCTTCTTCAGCCGGCTGGAAGACGACCGCCACGGAGCCTGAAAAATTGCGGGTCTCTGCGAGGTATTTGGCGGCACCCAGCAACATGGCGGTGTGACCATCATGGCCGCAGGCATGCATGCGTCCTGCAATGGTCGAAGCCCAAGGCTTGCCGGTGATTTCGTCGAGCGGAAGCGCATCCATGTCAGCACGCAGACCGATGGTGCGGCCCTCGCCGCCCGATCCCTTGATGATGCCCACCACGCCGGTGCGGCCAAGCCCGGTCACAACTTCGTCTACGCCGAATTCGCGCAGCTTTCCTTCCACGAAGGCTGCTGTGTTTTCAACGTCGTAGAGGATTTCCGGATTGGCATGCAGATGGCGGCGCCATTCAGTGGCCTCCGTTTGGAGTTCGGAGGCTCGGTTCAGAAGAGGCATTCTCTCGTCCTGGGTTCAGTCCTGGTCACGCACAACTCGCATCACGCGATTGTCGGACACGAATGTGCGCCTTTCAATTGACGTATTCAATGGGCTTTGCCATTCCTTCCCTACATAAGATCTCGTCATGCGTTGACGAGCGACCCGCCGAACCAGAGGATCGAAGTCGTGTTTGCGAAACGTCCCCGCATGTTGTCTTCAACCGGATCCGTCCGCCGACTGGCGGTCGCCGTCTCGCTGGTGGCAATGGTTCTGCCGGGTTTGGCTGCCGCCAATCCGATCATGGTCGTCGATGTCGGTAGTGGCCGCGTGATCGCGCATCAGGAAGCCTTCCGCAAATGGTATCCGGCCTCGCTGACCAAGCTTATGACGGCCTACACGACCTTCCGCTCGATGCGATCAGGTGAGCTTTCGCCCGAAACCGTGGTCGTCATGAGCAAGCATGCCGCCGACCAGCCGGCCAGCAAGATGTATTTCAAGCCGGGCTCGAAGCTGACCCTCGATAGCGCATTGAAGCTCCTGATCATCAAATCGGCCAATGACGTTGCCGTCGCGATCGGGGAAACCGTGAGCGGCAGCGAGGGTGCCTTTGTCCAGCGGATGAACCAGGAGGCTCAGCGCCTCGGCATGACCTCGACGCGCTTCGTCAATCCCAATGGACTGCCGGGCAAGGGCCAGTATACGACGGCCCGCGACATGGCGCTTCTGGCGGCAACCATCCGGCGGGAATTCCCGGAATATGCGGGCTACTTCGCACTCGAAGGGGTGACGACGGGCAAGAAGGACTATCCGAACTTCAATCTGCTGGTGGGCCGCTTTCCGGGCGCCGATGGCATGAAGACCGGTTATGTCTGCGCTTCCGGCTTCAACCAGGTGTCTTCCGCCACCCGCAACGGCCGCACGGTGATCTCCGTCGTGCTTGGCGCTGACAGCCTCGGCGCGCGCGCAGACCTCTCCGCCGAACTCCTGCAGAAGGGGCTGACGACAACGGTCGCCGGAAACCGGCTGGAGCAACTCGCCCCCTATGGCGAAGGGCTGGATCAGGTGACCGATATCAGCGCCGAGATCTGCAACCCGCAGGCGCGCAAGGTGCGAAGCGAAGGTCGCGACGAGGCCGGGCGGATGAAGCTGCTCTCGCCCTATATCCGCGAGATGGGTCGCCCGCCGGCCATGAGCTTCGCCGGTCTGATCCCGGGCAGCGAACCGGTCGAGACCAAGAAGGGGGCCGGCACGGGCGAGATCGCCAATGTGCCGATCCCCAAGCCGCGTCCCACCTTCTGAGCTGATCCATGACCCAGACCCGCATCCCCGTTTCCATCCTCACCGGCTTCCTCGGTGCGGGCAAGTCGACGCTCCTCAACCGGCTCCTCAAGGATCCGGCGATGAAGGATGCGGCCGTCATCATCAACGAATTTGGTGAAGTCGGGATCGATCATCTCCTCGTCGAGGCGTCCAACGATGCCGTGGTCGAGCTCTCCGACGGCTGCCTCTGCTGCACGGTGCGCGGCGAGTTGGTTGACACGCTGGCAGAGCTGATCGACGGCATGCAGACGGGCAGGATCAAGCCGCTGTCGCGGATCGTCATCGAAACGACCGGGCTTGCCGATCCCGCACCTGTGATGCAGTCGGTCATGGGTCATCCCGCCGTCGCCCAGCATTTCGACCTCGATGGCGTCGTGACGGTCGTCGATGCGGTGAACGGTCTTTCGACCATCGATGCCTATCCGGAGGCCTACAAGCAGGTGGCTGTGGCTGACCGGCTGATCCTCACCAAGAAGACGCTCGCCGACGCGGCGACGATCGCAGGGCTCACCCAGCGCCTGCGGTCGCTCAATCCGCGTGCGCCGATCACCGATGGCGACGCCGAGGATGCCGGCTCTGCTGCCATGCTGGTCAACGGGCTCTACGATCCCGCAAGCAAGATCGCCGATGTCGGTCGCTGGCTGAAGGACGAGATGGCGGCGGACGATCATCATCACCACGACCACCACCACCATGGTCACGACCATCATCACGGCCATGGCCATGATCACCATCACCATCACCATGCTCACGACGTGAACCGTCACGGCGCCTCGATCCGGTCCTATTCGATCCTGCATGACGAGCCGATCGATCCGATGGCGATCAACATGTTCATCGATCTCCTGCGCTCGACGCATGGCGAAAAACTGCTCCGGATGAAGGCGATCGTGGCGCTCACCGACCGGCCCGACAAGCCGCTGGTGCTGCATGGTGTGCAGTCGATTTTCCATCCGCCGGTGCGCCTGCCGGCCTGGCCAGAAGGTTCGGATCGCAAGACGCGGCTGGTGCTGATCACGAAGGATCTGTCGGAGAGCTATGTGCGCGACCTGTTCGGCGCCTTCACCGGGAAGCTTGCGGTTGACCGGCCGGACCGCGCTGCGATGATGGACAATCCGCTGTCCATTCCCGGCTTCAAGTTCTAACCAGTCTCGGTCTCGGTCTCGGTCTCGCCCTTGCGGATATGAAAGCGGTGGCCGCCCTCCAGCCGCTCCTGCGCCAGTAAGTGGTGGCCGTCTTCATTGCAGAAATGCGGAATGTCGATGCCGGCGAGGGGATCGCTGGTTTCCACGATCAGTTCGTCACCGGGCTTCAAGTCGGCCATGCGGCGGCGCGTCTTCAAAACGGGAAGGGGGCATTTCAGCCCCCTCAGATCGTATGTCGGCGCCTCGGGCATGCTCTTACCAGAGCTTCCAGAAAGGCTTCTTCGGTACGACTTCGGGAGCCGCCTGTGCCGTCTGCGGTGCAGGGGCGAGCGGGTTCGGCTGCGGAACGGGTATCGCGGTGGTTCCTGCAGCCGGGGCCGCTGCGGTGGCGGCAGTGGTGGTCGGCGCGGTCTGTGCGGCCTGAACCTGCGGATCACCGTTCGGGTTGGTCGCCATCTGGTTGACGGCGGCGGTCCCATTGGCGGGTGTCGACATCGCAGGAGCGACATCGTCGATGTCGAGCAGCTTGCCGGCCTTCAGGGCAGAGCCCGTCGGTGCGAAAGCGAGATCATGCGAACGCGACTTGCGCAGGTCCGCTACCAGCGCCTTGCGCTCGGCCTCGGTTGGGTCGTACCAGATCTTGCCGTCGTATTTCTTCAGCGCCTTGGCATAGGCTGCGTCATAGGCCTCGTTGTAGCCGTTGAGCGCCACCGAGAGTGCTGGCGGCGTGCTGATCGGCGGGCAGGCGCCCTGCGGATTGAAGCTCGATCCGGCCGGAGCCGTCTGGTTGAAGACATACTTCTTCTCGCAGACATTGACCTCGGGCGGACGCTTGGTCACCTCAAAGTGGTCGTAGCCGACCTTCAGCGTCTTCCAGAAATCATAATGCGGGCTATGGCGATGGCGCGCCATGTTTTCCGCGGTCATGCGGAAGGGGAAGGCCTGCAGCTGAACTGCCTGCTGGCCGCCCTTGAAGGCGTCACGCGCGAAGGCATAGATCTCCAGCATCTGGGCATCGGTCATGGAATAGCAGCCCGAAGACGAGCAGGCGCCATGGATCATCAGATGCGTGCCGGTGCGGCCGTTGGCCCGGTCGAACTGGTTCGGGAAGCCGGTGTTGATGGCGAGGAAATACTTGGAATTCGGGTTCAGGTGGTAAGGCGTCAGCGGATAGAAGCCTTCCGGCGCCTGGCGGTCGCCTTCCTTCACCTTCGGACCCAGCCTGCCCGACCAGGCACAGATGTCGTATTCCACAACCTTGTCGAAGCGGTTGTTGGTTTTCGCCTTCCAGACTTCGAGCTTGCCCTCTTCCTTGAAGATGCGGATCATGATCGGCGAGTTGCGATCCATGCCCTTCTTCTGGATTTCGGCAATCAGGCGAGCGGGCAGCGGCTGCGCGACCTTGTTGGATACCCGCGGCGTATCATAGGCCGCGCTTTCCAACGTGTCATTGCAGCCGGCCAGGGCGGCGGCGAAAAGCAGAACCAGGGCCGTCGATGTCAAGCGCATGCGCGAACGCTCTTTCCAGGAACACATGTTGCGGCTCGAGACGAGCCATTCATGGGTAGTTTAGAACTGCTTTCTTCACAAATTATAAACCAATGGCCACTGATTTCGCCATTCGTCCTTCCGCGCTATCCACGCAAAGCGGCGGAGTGATGGCGAATGATCGCAGCCTGTCGGTCAAACTCAGAGATTGCGGCCGATATCGAGGAATTTCTGGCGGCGGTCGGCGCGCAGCTTGTCGCCCGGCAGCGGTGTCAGTTCGGCAAGGGCGCTGGCGATGACGTCGCCGGTCATGCCGATCACCCGGTCCGGTGCGCGATGAGCGCCGCCGACGGGTTCCGGAATGATGGCGTCGATGATGCCAAGACCCTTCAGGTCTTCCGCCGTGATCTTCATGTTGGTCGCAGCTTCCTTGGCGCGGGTGGAATCGCGCCAGAGGATCGAGGCTGCACCTTCCGGCGAGATCACCGAATAGATCGCGTGTTCCAGCATATAGACGCGGTTGCCGGTGGCGATCGCGATCGCCCCACCCGAACCGCCTTCGCCGATGACGACGGAGACCATTGGCACCTTGAGGCCAAGGCACATCTCGGTGGAGCGGGCGATTGCTTCCGCCTGGCCGCGTTCTTCCGCACCAACGCCCGGATAGGCGCCTGCCGTGTCGATCAGGGTGATGACAGGCAGGCCGAAGCGGTCGGCCATTTCCATGACGCGGATCGCCTTGCGATAGCCTTCGGGGCGCGGGCTGCCGAAATTGTGCTTGATGCGCGACTTGGTGTCGTTGCCCTTTTCCTGGCCGATCACGGCGACAGGCTGGCCGCGGAAGCGGGCGAGGCCGGCCTGAATGGCGGCGTCCTCGCCGAACTTGCGGTCACCGGCGAGCGGCGTGAATTCGGTAAACAGTGCTTCGGCATAGTCGACGAAATGCGGACGCTGCGGATGGCGCGCGACCTGCGTCTTCTGCCAGGCGTTGAGCTTCGAATAGATCTCCACCATCGCCTCGTCGACGCGGCTTTCCAGCCGGCTGATCTCTTCAGACGTGTCGATGCTCTCGTCCTCTTCCGCGATCTTCTTCAGTTCGCGGATCTTGGCCTCGAGGTCGGAGATTGGCTTTTCGAAGTCGAGATAGTTGTGCATGAACTCCGTTCCGATCGTTCGTTCCTGGCGCTCGCCGCCCGCAGGAACCGGCTTTGCCGGCTCTAATCGGGGTTTTTGGCCTGTTTTGCAAGGGGGTGGTGTGTATGCACCAGATGTTGCAGGCGCTCATCGAGCACATGCGTATAGATTTGTGTCGTTGAAATGTCGCTGTGGCCGAGCAGTTCCTGCACGGCACGCAAGTCTGCACCATTGCCCAGGAGATGGCTGGCAAAGGCATGCCTAAGCACATGCGGGGACACGGCATTTGCGGACAAGCCGGCCCTGATGGCGAGATCCTTCAGCTCGCGTGCAAAGACCTGGCGGGGGAGGTGGCCCTCCTTGCTCGCGGCGGGAAAGAGAAACGGGCTGTCGGCCTGGGCCGGGTCCGCCCCCCTGAATTTACCGTATCGTGCCAGCGCCTCAAGCGCCGTGCGTGACAGCGGAACGAGCCTTTCCTTGTTGCCCTTGCCGCGCACCAGCAGGAACCGCCCCTCCTGTGTGAGCACCTTCACCGGCAGGGAAACAAGTTCGCTGACGCGCATGCCGGTCGCGTAGAGCAGTTCTAGCAGTGCCAGCCGACGTATGCGCGCCGGTTGCTCTGGGCCTTCAAGACCTGCTTCCTCCTCGGCGCGGGACAGCATGGCGGTGACGTCCTGCACCGACAGCACCTTGGGCAGTGATCGCGCCTTTTTCGGCGCGTCGAGAATGGTCGTCGGATCGTCTCCGCGCAGTCCTTCGGCATAGAGGAACTTGTAGAACTGGCGCATCGCAGACAGGCGCCGGGCCTGCGACGTCGGTTGAAAGCCGCGCCGTGCGAGATCGGAGAGATAGGCCGTCAGGTCCTCCCGCGATGCCGCGCCCAGGCTCACCTTGCGGCCCGAGAGAAAGTCAGAGAGATCGTCGAGGTCGCGCTCGTAGGAGGCAAGCGTGTTCTGCGCCGCGCCTCGTTCGGCACTCAACATTTCGAGAAAGGCTTCGACCCTGGCGCGGCTCAGATCCGACATTGCGTTTCCTCCCGCTATTGCTCGACCGGATTGATCCGCTCGGAGGGGATGCGCACTGTGACATCCCGTTCCCGCGGCTCGACGAACACGACGAAGGACCACATGGCGGCGTAGACCATGCCGACAATGGTGGCGCAGATGAACAGAAAGCGGAACAGGGTGGGCATCGGCGATCCTCGGCCAGTCATCGCAATAAATAGGTCTCGACGCCGGCCATACCAAGGGCGGGACAGTCCGGCTGCAATTGCAGCCATGGCTTGACGCTAGCCTCCTATATGTCAATAGGTCATGAAACAGTCGTGAACAGGCCGATGACCGATACGATCCTCAACCTTGCTCCCAGTCTGGGCGAGCGCGCCAAGGCGGCGCTCGGAAAACGCAATCTCGTGCTTGTCGGCCTGATGGGCGCGGGCAAGTCGGCGATCGGCCGGATCGTCGCGCAGCAGCTCGGCCTGCCTTTCGTCGACACGGACACCGAGATCGAGCGGGTCTCGCGCATGTCCATCAGCGAGCTCTTCGCGGCCTATGGCGAAGACGAGTTCCGCGCGCTTGAAACGCGTGTCATCAAACGTCTGTTGCGCACAGGCCCGCGTGTCGTTTCCACCGGCGGCGGGGCCTTCATCAATGAGAAGACCCGCAAGCAGGTCGAGCGCGGCGGGCTCTCCATCTGGCTGAATGCAGATCTGGAGGTTCTCTGGGAGCGGGTCAACAAGCGGGATCACCGCCCGCTGCTCAAGACAGAAAATCCGAAGCAGACTCTCAAGGACCTGATGGACAAGCGCTATCCCATCTATGCGCTCGCCGACATCACCGTCCAGTCGCGCGACGTGCGCAAGGAAGTGATCGCCAACGAGGTCATGACCTCGGTGATCGAACATATCGGCAAGGACAAGACGTTATGACGAAGCTCGAGATATCAGAACGCCTGGTGCATGTGCCGCTGGGCGAGCGCTCCTATGACATTCTCATCGGACCCGGCCTGATGGCGCGCGCCGGCGGCGAGATCACGAGCCGCATCAAGGGCCGCCGCGCGGCGATCGTCACCGACGAGAATGTCGGCGCGCGTTACCTCGATGGCCTGATGGACAGCCTGCAGACGGATGGCATCGAGGCCGTGTCGGTGACGCTGCCGGCTGGCGAAAAGACCAAGAGCTTCGACTACCTCACCAAGGTCTGCGACGTGCTGCTCGAGGCGCGTATCGAGCGCAACGACACAGTGATTGCGCTTGGCGGGGGCGTCATCGGGGATCTCACCGGCTTTGCCGCCGGCATCGTCAGGCGCGGCGTGCGCTTCGTGCAGATCCCGACCTCGCTGCTCTCGCAGGTCGACAGTTCCGTCGGTGGCAAGACGGGCATCAATGCCCGCCAAGGTAAGAACCTCGTCGGTATCTTCAACCAACCCGATCTGGTGCTTGCCGATACCGACGTGCTCGACACGCTGTCGGAGCGCGAATTCCGCGCCGGTTATGCCGAGGTCGCGAAATATGGCCTGATCGACAAGCCCGATTTCTTCGAGTGGCTGGAGAACAACTGGCGCGATGTGTTTGCCGGCGGTGCGGCTCGCATCGAGGCGATTGCCGTCTCCTGTCAGGCCAAGGCCGATGTGGTGGCTGCCGACGAGCGCGAAAACGGTCGCCGGGCGCTCCTCAATCTCGGCCATACCTTCGGTCATGCGCTCGAAGCCGCCACCCAGTATGACAGCAGCCGCCTGGTGCATGGTGAGGGCGTGTCGATCGGCATGGTGCTTGCGCATCGCTTCTCGGCCCGCATGAACCTTGCAAGCCCGGATCTTGCGGATCGCGTCGAGGCGCATCTGAAGGCCGTCGGCTTGCCGACCCGCATGGATCAGATCCCCGGCGAGCTGCCGCCGACCGATGTTCTGATGGATGCGATCGCCCAGGACAAGAAGGTCAAGGCTGGCCAGCTGACCTTCATCCTCACCCGTGGCCTCGGCCAGTCATTTGTCGCCGACGACGTGCCTGCCTCCGAAGTCCAGCGTTTCATCGAGGAGATGCGTCCGTCATGATCGAGCAAGTTCTCTCCACCCTCGCCGACTACTGGCTGACACTCGCTGCGATCCTCGGGCTGATCTGTGCCTCGGCCTTCTTTTCCGGTTCCGAGACGGCGCTGACCGCAACGTCCCGCGCGCGCATGCATAGCCTGGAAGTGAACGGTGACGATCGCGCGGGCGTGGTGAATTTTCTGATCGAGCGGCGCGATCGGCTGATCGGCGCGCTGCTGATCGGCAACAACCTTGTTAACATCCTTGCCTCGTCGCTGACGACCAGCCTGTTTCTCGGCCTGTTCGGCGATTCCGGTGTCGCCATCGCCACGCTGTTGATGACGGTTCTGCTCGTCATCTTCTCGGAAGTGCTGCCGAAGAGCTGGGCGATCTCCACGCCGGAGCGCTTTGCTCTGGTCGTCGCGCCTCTGGTGCGCCCCTATGTGGCCATCGTCGGCCCGCTGTCGAGCGTGGTCAACTGGATCGTGCGCCAATTGCTCGGCCTGTTCGGGGTCTCGATTTCCGGCGAGGCGTCGATGCTTTCGGCGCATGAAGAGTTGCGCGGCACAGTGGCGCTCCTGCATCGCGAGGGATCCGTGGTCAAGGCCGACCGCGACCGTCTGGGCGGCGTTCTCGATCTCGGCGAGCTCGAAGTTTCCGATATCATGATCCACCGCACCGCCATGCGGGCCGTCAACGCCGACGAGCCGCCAGAAGTCGCGATCCGCAACATTCTCGAAAGTCCCTATACCCGCATGCCCGTTTGGCGCGGGGCGACCGACAACATCATCGGCGTGATCCATGCCAAGGACCTGATCCGGGCGCTCGCCGAGCCGCATGTCGAGCCGCAGGATCTCGATATCGTCAAGATTGCGCAGAAGCCCTGGTTCGTGCCCGATACCACCAACCTCAAGGACCAGCTCAACGCCTTCCTGCGCCGCAAGACCCATTTTGCCGTCGTCGTCGACGAATATGGCGAAGTGCAGGGCGTGGTGACGCTGGAAGACATTCTGGAGGAAATCGTCGGCGACATTTCCGACGAACACGATCTGGAGATCCAGGGCGTGCGGCAGGACAGCGACGGCTCGATCGTCGTCGATGGCGGCGTGCCGATCCGCGACCTCAATCGCGCCATGGACTGGATGCTTCCGGACGAGGAGGCGACGACGATCGCTGGTCTCGTCATTCATGAGTCAAAATCGATTCCCGAGGAGCGCCAAGCCTTCACCTTCTACGGCAAGCGCTTCGTGGTGCTGAAACGCGAAAAGAACCGCATCACGCGCCTGCGCATCCGCCCGATCGACCCGACAGAGCCGCAGACCTGAAGGCCCGCAGCTACCAGCGCGTCGGCTCGCCAGGCGCTGCCGGCTCGATTGCAAGGGCATGCAGGCCGGCATCGAGCTCCGGCTTCAGGAGATCCGTCACGGCCCTGTGACGGGCGAGCCGTGTCATTCCCTCAAAGGCCGCCGCGACGATCCGCACACGCATATGGGTCTCGCCGGTGCCGGTGATATCAGGCTGGTGGCCGGCATGGTGGTGGCTCTCGTCTAACACGACGAGGCGTTCGGGGCTGAAAGCCTCCGTGAGACGGGTCTCGATCCGGCTCTTTACCGACATGGTCTGCCTCTTCCTGCTGCTTCGCAAAACGCCCCACAAAGCGCGTAACAAACCGGTTTGTCAATTCTTGTCCGCCTCCAGCCTACGCCCCATAATTACGGCATGAAACTCGACTCGAAATACTTCGATCGGATCCGGACCCGGCGAAAGCGGGAGGCCGAGCCCGAGCCATCCAATCCAGTGTGCCAATGGGACGGCTGCGACAAGCCGGGTGCTCATCGCGCACCCGTGGGCCGCCATGCCGAAGGCCAGTTCTTCCTGTTCTGCTTCGAGCACGTCAAGGACTACAACAAGGGCTACAACTACTTCTCCGGCCTCTCGGACACCGAGATCGCGCGCTACCAGAAGGAGGCGATCACCGGTCATCGCCCCACCTGGACCGTCGGCGTCAACAAGGCGGCGAAAGCAAGCCCGCTTCACTCCACCATGCGCTCCGGTTCGGCTGCGTCACAGGCGCGCATGAAGGACCCCTTCGGCTTCGTCCAGCAGGGGCGCGGCGGTGCGTCGCGCTATCAGGCGGCGGATCGAAAACTCAAGACTCTCGAGGCAAAAGCCCTTGATACGCTTGGGCTTAACGTCAGCTCCACGCCGACCGACATCAAGACCCGCTACAAGGAGCTTGTAAAAAAACACCATCCTGACGCAAATGGCGGAGACAGGGCTTCTGAAGAGCGTTTTCGCGCTGTCATTGAAGCCTACAAATTGTTAAAGCAGGCCGGTTTCTGTTAGTCCAAACATACAGCAGCGATGAGATGCGGCCGGTCGGTGGCGCCCGGCATGGAGAAACGATGAGCAAAATTGATCTTGATATTACCAATCTCCCCGACACCACCGTGTCGGTGCGCGAAGTGTTTGGTATCGACAGTGACATCCGGGTGCCTGCCTATTCCAAGGGTGACGCCTATGTACCGGATCTCGATCCGGACTATCTCTTCGACCGTGAAACCACGCTCGCCATCCTCGCCGGCTTTGCCCACAACCGCCGCGTCATGGTCTCCGGCTTCCACGGCACGGGCAAGTCGACGCATATCGAGCAGGTTGCGGCCCGCCTTAACTGGCCTTGCGTGCGCGTCAACCTCGACAGCCATGTCAGCCGTATCGATCTCGTCGGCAAGGACGCCATCGTCCTCAAGGACGGCAAGCAGATCACCGAATTCAAGGACGGCATCCTGCCCTGGGCCTACCAGCACAATGTCGCGCTCGTCTTCGACGAATATGATGCCGGCCGTCCGGACGTGATGTTCGTCATCCAGCGCGTGCTGGAATCGTCCGGCCGCCTGACGCTGCTCGACCAGAGCCGCGTCATCCGTCCTCACCCCGCCTTCCGCCTGTTTGCGACCGCCAACACGGTTGGTCTCGGTGACACGACCGGCCTCTATCACGGCACGCAGCAGATCAACCAGGCGCAGATGGACCGCTGGTCGATCGTCACCACGCTCAACTATCTGCCGCATGACAAGGAAGTCGACATCGTCTCGGCCAAGGTGAAGAGCTTCGGCTCGACCGCCGAGGGTCGCGATACCGTGTCGCGCATGGTCCGCCTCGCTGACCTTACGCGCGCCGCCTTCGTCAATGGCGATCTCTCGACCGTCATGAGCCCGCGTACCGTCATCACCTGGGCTGAAAACGCCGAGATCTTCGGCGATGTCGCATTTGCCTTCCGCGTCACCTTCCTCAACAAGTGTGACGAGCTGGAACGCACGCTGGTGGCCGAGCAGTATCAGCGCGCCTTCGGCGTGGAACTCAAGGAAAGTGCGGCGAATATCGTGCTTGGCGCATAAGGACTGATCGGCATGGCAGGGCGGGGCGACAATTCGAAGGCCAAGGCAGGCGGCGTGGTGGACATGGAGCCAATGCGCCGCGCCATCACCGGCTGCGTTCGCTCGATTGCGGGTGACCCGCAGGTCGAAGTCGCTTTCGCCAATGAACGCCCCGGTCTCGCCGGCGAGCGCGTGCGCTTGCCGGAACTCTCCAAGCGTCCGACCGCCCATGAACTTGCCGTGACCCGTGGTCTCGGCGACAGCATGGCGCTGCGCATTGCCTGCCATGATCAGAAGATCCATGCCGCCCTTGCCCCGCAGGGTGCGGATGCGCGCTCGATTTTTGATGCCGTGGAGCAGGCACGCGTCGAGTCGCTCGGCTCGCTGCGCATGCCAGGTGTGGCTTCGAACATCCAGTCGATGAACACCGAGAAATACGCGAAAGCCAATTTCTCGACGATCAGCCGCCAGGAAGACGCGCCGATCCAGGAAGCCGTCGCCATGCTGGTGCGCGAAAAGCTCACCGGCCAGAAGGCCCCTGAGTCTGCCGGCAAGGTGCTCGACCTCTGGCGTCCGTTCATCGAGGACAAGGCCGGCGCCGACCTCGACAATCTCTCTTCCGTCATCGAAGACCAGCAGGCCTTCTCCCGCGTGATCCGCCACATGCTGTCGGCCATGGAGATGGCCGAGGACATGGGTGACGATCAGGAGCAGAGCGAGGACGATCAGTCCACCGACGAGGAGCAGCCGCGCAGCGGCGAGCAGGACCAGGAGACCTCTGAGGAAGAGGCCGGACAGGACTCCGCGCCTGCTGAGGAGAGCGAAGCCTCGCAGGAACAGCTCGACGACGGCGAGATGGACGGTGCCGAGATGTCCGATGAGGAGATGTCGGACGAGGGCGAGGACGACAGCGAGACGCCCGGCGAAATGCGCCGACCCGCAACGCCCTTTGACGATTTCAACGAGAAGGTCGACTACAAGATCTTCACCCAGGAATTCGACGAGGAAATCACCGCCGAAGAACTCTGCGACGAGGCTGAGCTCGACCGGCTGCGCGCCTTCCTCGACAAGCAGCTTGCCCATCTGCAGGGCGCCGTCGGTCGTCTGGCCAACCGTCTGCAGCGCCGCCTGATGGCGCAGCAGAACCGCTCCTGGGACTTCGACCTCGAAGAGGGTTACCTCGATCCGGCGCGCCTGACGCGTCTGATCATCGACCCCATGCAGCCGCTCTCCTTCAAGAAGGAAAAGGACACCAAGTTCCGCGATACCGTCGTGACGCTGGTCATCGACAATTCCGGCTCGATGCGCGGCCGTCCGATTACGGTTGCCGCCTCCTGTGCCGACATTCTCGCCCGTACGCTGGAGCGTTGCGGCGTCAAGGTCGAGATCCTCGGCTTCACCACCAAGGCCTGGAAGGGCGGTCAGTCCAGAGAGAAGTGGCTCGCAGGCGGGAAGCCGCCGGCACCCGGCCGTCTCAACGATCTGCGCCACATCATCTACAAGTCGGCTGATGCTCCGTGGCGCCGGTCGCGCCGCAATCTCGGCCTGATGATGCGCGAAGGCCTGCTCAAGGAAAACATCGACGGCGAGGCGCTGATGTGGGCGCATAACCGCCTGATCGGGCGGCGCGAGCAGCGCAAGATCCTGATGATGATCTCTGACGGCGCTCCGGTCGACGATTCGACGCTGTCGGTGAACCCCGGCAACTATCTCGAGCGCCATCTGCGCGCCGTCATCGAGCAGATCGAGACGAAGTCGCCGGTGGAACTGCTCGCCATCGGCATCGGCCACGATGTCACCCGCTACTATCGCCGCGCCGTCACGATCGTCGATGCGGATGAACTGGCGGGCGCGATGACCGAACAGCTCGCCTCGCTCTTCGAGGAAAAGCCGTCGGGTGGTGCCGGTCGGGTCCGCCTGCGTGCTTGAGCGCTACGCCCGGACGCTGGGTGGCGCCTGCGCTCTGTCGGCGCTGGTCGCACTGTCGTCCTGCACGCCGGCCACCATTCCGCCTGGTGAAATGCTTCCCATCGCTGTCGATAGTGCCGTTATCGATGATCTCGGGGGCAACCCGACCCTGTCACAGGGGCTTACCTTCCTCGGGGGCATCGAGCTCTCTTCGCCGGAGCCGCTCTTCGGTGCGTTCTCGTCGATCCGCTTCCGGGATGAACAGTCTTTCCTTGGTGTCTTCGACACCGGCTACTGGATCGAGGGGCGCATCAGGCGCGATGCCGAGGGCCGTCTCTCGGGGGTCGACGCGGTTCGCCTTGCCCCGCTGCTCGACGCGTCAGGCCGTGAGAGTTCGAGCAAGTTCCTGGTCGATGCCGAGAGCCTGGCGCTGGATGGCGCGCGTGCCTTTGTCGGCTTCGAGCAGCGGCATCGCGTCGTTACCTATGCGCCGCTCGCCGACCTCGGAAAGGCGCTGCCGTCGGTCCCGGTCGCCTTCCCCTTCGACCTCGACATCCTCCACAGCAATGGCGGCTTCGAGTCCCTCGTCATGGCGCCGAAGGGCAGCCAACTCGAGGGCGCGCTGGTGGCGATTACAGAGAAGAGCTTCGACGAAAACGGCAATATCTACGCCGCCATCGTCGGCGGGCCACTTGCCGGCGAGTTTCGTGTGCGCCCCCGCGACGCGTTCGAGATCACCGATGCCACCTTCCTGCCCGATGGCGATCTTCTCCTTCTCGAACGGCGCTTCTCGATTGCCACCGGTGTCGGCATGCGGCTGCGCCGTATCGAAGGGGCGAGCATCAGGCCCGAGGCTGTTGTCGACGGGGAGATCCTGTTCGAAGCGAACTACCGGTCGCAGATCGACAATATGGAAGGCCTCGACGCCATTCCGGAAGCGGATGGTTCCGTCCGCTTGATCGTCGTCTCCGACGACAACCACTCGATCCTGCAGCGCACGCTGATGCTGGAATTCCGGCTGGCGCCGCAGATGTGAGGTTACTCCATCCTGCAAAAAAACAGCCCCGGTCTCCCGAGGCTGTTTTTTGTTGTCTGCCGAGTTTGCCTGCATCAGGCCGAGCGTGCGACCGGCGGCATTGGCCGTACAACGCTCATCAGGGCGCCGTAGGGCAGAAGCATGATCACGCCGATCAGCATCTTCACGCCGAAATCGGCGATCGCCCAGGAAATCCAGCGCGGTGCTTCCGCCGTCATGACACCGAGGATCGGTGCTGCGGCGATCGCGAAGTCGTCATTCGGGCCGATGAAGCCGAAGACGGGTGCGAAGGAGAGCGAGAAGAAGATGACCGTGTCCAAGGCTGAGCCGATCAGCGAGCCCATCAGCGGCGCCTTCCACCAGGACTGCTGGCGCAGCCGGTTGAAGACCGAGATGTCGAGCAGCTGGCCGACCAGGAAGGCCGTGCCGGACGCGACCGCGATGCGCGGCGTGGCGAGCAGGATCGAGAGGAGAACGCCGGCAATGAAACCGACAAGCACTACACGGCGCGCAACCTGAGAGCCAAACTGACGGTTGGTCAGGTCGGTGACGAGGAAGGCGATCGGATAGGTGAATGCGCCGAAGGTCAGGAGATCGGCGAGATTGATACCGGCCAGGACGCCGTTGACCGGGTGCTGGACGAGGAAGTTCGATGCGACGACGATGGTCGTCATCAGAAGGCTGTAGATAAAGAAATAGCGCTTGTTCAGCATTTTTTTATCCTGGGTGATGCCACCAGTTGGAGGGACAATACTGTAAAGGGTGAATGCGCATGGCAGGCATTTGACCTGCATGAACATCCCAAACGAAAAGGCTTGCCCGGCGAACCGGTCAAGCCTTTCGAAAGTCTGGCCGAATGACGCTATTAAGCGGCTTCAGCTGTCTTCTTGACGATCTGGCGACGCAGCAGACGTGCGCGCATGCTCAGGTCGTTTTCGGAAGCCTTGATCAGGAATGCATCGAGACCACCGCGATGCTCGACCGTGCGCAGGGCAGCAGCCGAAACGCGCAGGCGGAAGCGCTGGTTGAGAGCGTCCGAGATCAGCGTGACGTCGCAAAGGTTCGGCAGGAACCGGCGCTTGGTCTTGTTGTTCGCGTGGCTCACGTTGTTGCCCGACTGGACGCCCTTGCCGGTCAATTCGCAACTGCGGGACATGGTACACCTATTGTTTTTCTAGGCCATCGCATCGCTTCCGGCCAAATGCCGGCGAGGCAATCCAACAGCGTCTGATTGGAAAGTTGCGGTTCTATAGTCAGTGAGAACCGGCGCGTCAAGCCAAACCTTGGATTTTCCGGGCGGCAGAGAGGCTGTAGGATATTTTCTTGCCACAGTCCACCGTGAGTATGCATTCTCGATTGTGCCGATCGTCCGGCCATGCCCCATCTGGAGACCGCGCCTTGCGTCCAACCGGCCTCGCCCTTGCCTTCCTTGCCCTGATGCCGGTCGCGGCCGGTGCGTCTGATTACCGCTATGACACAAGCTACAGTGTTGCGCTGGGGATCCTGCCGATTGCCCGCATGACGTTTCAGACGGAGGTGATATCCGATCGCTACACGATCTCCGGGCAGTTCCATTCCTCCGGCCTCGTCGACATCGTGCGTGAGGTTGCCGCCAAGAGTACCGTGACCGGTACGCTCGCCGGTGGGCGGATGCTGCCCCGGCGCTATGCGCTCGACTACACGAGCGGCAAACGGGCAAGTACTTACGAAGTGCTGTTTTCGGGCGGCAATGTCGTGGAGACTCGCGTCAAGCCAGAGCGTCGCAAGCCGAGCTCCTGGGTGCCGGTCGCGCCCGCTGACCTCAAGGCCGTGCTCGACCCGATCGGCGCCCTGCTGATCCCTGGCGATGCGGATGTCTGCGGACAAACTTTGCCCGTCTATGATGGCGAGAGCCGAATGGATCTGGTGCTTTCCCCGAACCGCTCCGAGCGCTTTTCAGCGGGCAAGGCGAAGGGCGAGGCTATCGTCTGTTCGGTCCGTTACGTGCCGAAATCGGGCTACCGCAAAGGGCGCAAGGACATCGAGTACCTCCAGTCCGTGGCCGGCATGGAGATCTGGTTTGCCAAGACGGCGACGCTGAAGCTATATGCTCCTGTCTATGCGAAGATCCCGACCCGCTACGGGACGGTGCATGTGACTGCGGAAAAGTTCGACGGCTAGTTTTTGCGGGCGCGCGCCACATCAGGGGATTTCATGAAGACCAAGGCAACGCTCATCGGGTTCACCGCGATCCTGATGTGGTCCTTCCTCGCGCTGATGACGGCAGCGTCCGGCACCATGCCGCCCTTCCAGCTGTCGGCCATCACCTTCGCCATTGGCAGCCTGCCGGGTATCCTGCTCTTCATCGCGCGGCCGGAACGTCTCAAGGCGCTCCGCCAGCCGCCGAAGGTCTGGCTCGCCGGTGTCGGCGGTCTCTTCGGCTATCATTTCCTCTATTTCACGGCGCTCCGGAATGCGCCCGCCGTCGAGGCCGGGTTGATCGCCTATCTCTGGCCGCTGCTGATCGTCGTCGGCTCGGCCCTGCTCCCGGGCGAGAAGCTCCGCTGGCATCACATCGTCGGGGCCCTGTGCGGTCTGGCCGGTACGGTGCTGATCGTGGCGAAGAACGGGCTCGCCTTTGATCCCGCTTATGGCCTCGGTTATTTCACCGCCTTCCTCTGCGCCTTCACCTGGGCTGCCTATTCGCTGGTCAGCCGCAAGTTCGATGCGGTCTCCACTGATGTCGTCACCGGCTTCTGCCTCGCTACCTCGATCCTGTCGCTTGTCTGCCATCTGGCGCTCGAGACCACCGTCTGGCCGGATACGACGGGGCAATGGGCGGCGGTGGTTGGCCTCGGGCTACTGCCGGTGGGGCTCGCCTTCTATGTCTGGGACTATGGGGTCAAGAACGGCGACATCCAGATCCTCGGCGCTTCGAGCTATGCCGCGCCGCTTCTGTCCACGCTGATCCTGATCATTTTTGGGTTTGGGGATATTAGTGTTAGAATTGGCCTGTCCTGCCTGCTGATCACCGGTGGTGCAGTGCTGGCCGCGCGGGATATGCTCTTCCGGAAACAGAAACACCGGACCTGACCAGGAGGCCGTATGGCTCTCGCGACCAGCATCCTATGGCTCTCGGTCGCGCTCGGTTCGAGTTATCTCTGGATTTTGCCGCGCGAAAAGACCCTCTTCCGGGCGGCATGGAAGACATTGCCCGTCTTGCTTTTGGCGCTTTATGCCTTGCTTGTGGGCGCCCATCCACTTCTCGTTCTTGCGCTCGTTTTCGGGGCGCTCGGTGACCTGTCGCTTGCCTTCGAAGGTGACCGTGCCTTTGTCGGCGGCGTAGCCTTTTTTCTCTCGGCGCATGTCGCCTACATCGCCCTGCTGCTCACGCTGGCGGAGCCGGCAATCGCTTTCGGCGAGCCCTGGCGCATCATCGCCGGCGCCGTCATCGCGCTCGTGACATGCGGGGTGCTCTTCCGCATCTGGGGGCCGGCCGGTCGCATGGCCATGCCGATCGGCATCTACGTGTTGCTGTTCATGATTCTGGTGTGGTTGACACTTGGCCTTGCGAACCCCCTCGTCTTTGTCGGGGCCGCGCTGTTTATCCTTTCCGACATCGTTCTGGCGATCCGGAAATACTGGTCGGGGCCTGACCACCCGATGGATAGTCAGGCCGCCCATTTTGTCTGGGTGACCTATTATGCCGCGCAGGTGGTCCTGACGCTGACGCTGTCGGATTACTGACCCGGAGCCCAGCCGGGTGCCGCCATCTCGAAGACGGAAAAATCGAAGCCCGGGGCGACGGTGCAGCCTACCAGCGTGAAGTCGCCAAGGCTCTCGGCTGACTGCCATTCATTGGCTGCGATCACGGCCTGGGGACGCTGCCCGGCGGCGAAGTCGAGGCCAAGGACCACCGTCTGAGCCGTCACGCCATCGAGGGAGCGATGCAGGGCGAGCGGTGCGCCGGCGTAATAGTGCCAGGCCTCCGAGGCGTCCACGACCTTGTGCCAGTGCGAGCGTTCGCCCGCCTCCAGAAGGTAGTAGATCGCTGTAGAATGGCCACGTGGGCCGCCATTTTCGTCACGATAGGTTTCCGTGTACCAGCCGCCCTCGGGATGGCGTTGCATGCCGAGGGTTGCGATGATGTCCTTTGCCTGCATCAGAATGTGTCCTTGCGCTTGCGGATCTCGGCGAAGACCTCCTCATTGGTCGCGCCCGCCATGCCGAGTGTCTTGCGGATGTCCGGGTCGCCGGCCCGCAGGAAGGGGTTGGTTTCCTTTTCCAGTCCGATGGTGGTCGGAATGGTGAAATCGCCGCGCTTGCGTTGCATCTCGATCAGTTCCACCCGGGACTTCAGACGCATGTTGTCCGGATCGATCGTCAGAGCGAAACGCGCATTCGACAGCGTGTATTCATGGCCGAAATAGACGACGGTTTCGTCCGACAGGGCGGCGAGTTTCTGCAGCGAATGCCACATGTCCATGGCCGAGCGCTCGAAGAGGCGACCGCATCCGAGGGCAAACAGGGTGTCGGCGGCAAAGAGCAGCATGTCCTCCGGCAGGTGGTAGCAGATGTGACCTGCCGTGTGGCCCGGTGTTTCGATGATCCGCACAGGCCGGTTGCCGAAGATGAATTCGTCGCCGTCGCCAACCGTCCGGTCGATCCCGGGGATTGCGACGGCCTCGTTGCGTGGGCCGATGATCTCGCAGCCGAATTTTTCCTTCAAGGCGAGATTGGCCTCGACATGGTCGCCGTGGTGATGGGTGGTGAAGACATGGGTAATCGTCCATCCTCGCTTTTCCGCGGCCTTGACGATCGGGTCCAGTTCGGGCGCGTCGATGGATGCCGTCTGCCCGGTCTCCGGGCAATGCAGCAGGACACCGAAGTTGTCACTTCGGCAGAGGAATACCTCGATCTGCAGTGATTTCATTGTTGATCCGCTTTTTTATGTCCCACCTCGTTTTCTCGAATGTAGCTGTTCGCGGCTTGAAGTCCAAGGATGGGCTGCTAACAATAAGTTCATGCATGTCGATATCGTCGATCTGAGGCAGTTCTATTACACGATGCTCGGTCGCGTGGCGGAGCAGTCCATTGCGCTTGCCCTGTCCTCGGTCTGGGCCCGCCTGCCGCAGGAGCGCCTGGTCGGCATCGGCTACTGTATCCCTTTCCTCGAACGCTTCCGCGCCGATACCGAGCGCACCATGGCCTTCATGCCGGCGGGGCAGGGGGCGGTGAACTGGCCGGTCGGCGAGCCCTCGGCCACGGCACTGGTCTTCGACGAGGAACTTCCGCTGCCGGACAGCTCGGTCGACCGGGTGCTGATGGTGCATTCGCTGGAATTTGCCGAAAACCCGCGCGAGACCTTGAAAGAGATCTGGCGCGTGCTGGCACCGGGTGGGCGTCTCGTCATCGTCGTGCCCAACCGCAGGGGTGTCTGGGCTCGCATGGAGCACACACCTTTCGGCTCCGGTCGCCCCTATTCGCGTGGCCAGCTCACCTCGCTCCTGCGCGAGACCAATTTCACGCCCGGCGCTTCAGCGGAAGCGCTGTTCTTCCCGCCATCCAAGATCCGGGCGGTTCTCAGGCTCCGGCGCGCCTTCGAGCGTCTCGGTCGCCTGCTCTGGCCGGCTTTTTCCGGTGTGATCGTGGTTGAGGCGCAGAAGCGGCTCTATCAGGGCCTGCCTGTTGCGTCCCGGGCATCGCGCCGTGTCTTCGCGCCGGTGCTGGCCCCCCAGGGCGTGCCGACGACGCGCAACCTGCCGCCTGCCGCCTGACGCGGTCCGTGAGGCCGCCGCCTAGGGGCAGAGGCGGTGCTCGTCCGCCTCGACAAACCGTGCTTTCCGCAGTAATCCCAAGCCTATGTGAAGGGTTGGTCTCTGCCGCCCGACGGGCCGGGAAGCAGCCGCATGAACGCCTCGACAAAGCCGACACCCCGGGCCGGGGTCATGGAGATCGCCGCTTATGTTCCGGGCAAGGAGCATGCCGGCGGGGTCTCCCGCGTCTTCAAGCTGTCGTCCAACGAGACGCCGCTCGGTCCCAGCCCCAAGGCCATCGAAGCCTTTCAGGCCGCAGCCGGAAAGCTCGAGATCTATCCGGACGGCCAGGCCCGTGTCCTGCGTGATGCGATCGCCGAAGTGCATGGGTTGAACCCTGCCAATATCCTTTGCGGCAATGGTTCTGGCGAACTGTTGGCGCTGCTTGCCAATATCTATCTCGGTCCGGGTGGCGAGGCCATCATCACCGAGCATGGCTTCCTGCTCTACCGCATCCAGATCCTGGCCGCTGGCGGGACGCCTGTTACCGTTCCCGAGACAGATCGGCGCGTCGATGTCGATGCGATCCTTGCCGCCGTGACGGATCGCACGAAGATCGTCTTCCTCACCAATCCCGGCAATCCGACCGGCACCTACGTGCCCTATGCCGATATCAAGCGGCTGCATGCAGAGCTTCCGCCGCATGTCATCCTCGTGCTCGACGCCGCCTATGCCGAATATGTCCGCCGCAACGATTATGAAGCTGGTGTCGAGCTCGTTTCGGCCAACCGCAACGTCGTGATGACGCGGACCTTCGCCAAGGTCTACGGGCTGGCGGCGCTGCGCATCGGCTGGATCTATGGCCCCGCCGAGATCATCGATGCGATGAACCGGGTGCGCGGGCCGTTCAACATCAACACACCGGCGCTATTCGCCGGGGCCGCCGCCATGCGTGATCAGGGGCATGTGGCGAGAGCCGTCGAGCACAATCAGGTCTGGCTTGCGCGCGTCTCGGAGGCGCTCACAGCACTTGGCCTCGAGGTCACGCCGTCTGTCACCAATTTCCTGCTCATCCATTTCCCTGACCGGGACGGAAAGCGCGCGCCCGATGCGGATCTCTTCCTGACATCGCGCGGCTTCGTATTGCGCGCCGTCGCGTCCTATGGTTTTCCCAATGCACTCCGCATGACGATCGGCAGCGAAGACGCCAATACCGGCGTCATCGCCGCCCTCACCGAATTCATGGAACGCACGTGATGTCTGAAATCCTGTTCGACCGCATCGCTCTGATCGGCATCGGCCTTATCGGCTCGTCGATCGCCCGAGATGTCAAGAAGCTCGGCCTGGCCAGGCAGGTGGTCATCTCGACCCGCAGCTTGGAAACGCTGAAGCGGGCGGAAGAGCTGGAACTTGGGACGTCTTACGTTGCCTCAGCCGCCGAGGCTGTCAGGGATGCCGATCTCGTCATCGTCTCCGTGCCGGTCGGCGCTTCGGAAGCGGTCGCCCAGCAGATCGCGCCGAACCTGAAACCCGGCGCCATCGTCACCGATGTCGGCTCGACCAAGGCCTCCGTCATCGCGCAGATGGCGCCGCATATGCCAGATGGCGTGCATTTCATCCCCGGTCACCCGCTGGCCGGCACGGAAAAGTCCGGTCCGGATGCCGGTTTCCCGGGCCTCTTCAAAGGCCGCTGGTGCATCTTCACGCCGCTCGAAGGCACTGATAGCCAGGCGCTTGCCCGTCTGCGCGGCTTCTGGGAGGCGCTGGGATCGATGTGTGACGAGATGGATCCGCAGCATCACGACAAGGTGCTCGCCATCGTCTCGCATCTGCCGCATATCATTGCCTACAACATCGTTGGCACGGCCGACGACCTGGAGACGGTGACGGAGTCGGAAGTCATCAAGTATTCGGCGTCCGGCTTCCGCGACTTTACCCGCCTCGCGGCTTCAGACCCCACGATGTGGCGGGATGTCTGCCTGCACAACAAGGATGCGATCCTGGAAATGCTGGCGCGCTTTTCGGAGGATCTCGCCTATCTGCAGCGGGCGATCCGTTGGGGCGAAGGCGACAAGCTGTTCGAACTCTTCTCGCGCACCCGCACCATCCGCCGCTCGATCGTCCAGGCCGGCCAGGATGTCGACGTGCCGGACTTCGGCCGTCACAGCCTCGACAAGTAGGTCGCGCTCTCTTCAGAGCGGCGGTATCTGTCCGAGCGGAATGAAGCCGAGCGAGGCGATGCCGTTCTGGATGGTGATTTCCGCCTCGCTGTCGTCGCGGCCGAAGGCCAGCGCTCGAAGCACATTGGCGACATTGTCGACCATGTCTGCCTGTTCGGGATAGGCCTTCTTCACGGCATCGCGCCAGGCGCGGATCTGCTCGACCTCGATCTTGATCCGCCCCGACAGCAGCCCGTCGTCACCCACTTCGAACGGGCCGCTCAGGGTCAGCACCCGGCCTTCGCCAAGATCGACCACCATGCGGCGGATCTCGCCTTTGGTGCCGTAAAGCTTCTGCTCCTGCGCGATCCTGGGATCGAGCAAGCCGCCCTTGTCGGCGAAGGTCGCGTCGAGGCTGGCCGAGACGGGTGGGAGCGCGATTTTCTCACCATCGACGGAGACCGTGACGTCGCGCACCAGCGTTGCATAATCGAGATTGCCCTCGTTCTGGCGTACATGCGACTGGGCGCTGGGTGCCGTCACCTGCAGCTGCAGGCTGGAAACGGTCGAGGTCACCGTGGCGTTCAGCCCTTCCAGCATGAGCGAACTGCGCGACAGGCCTGACAGTCCGATGCGGAAGCTCGACTGCATGTTGGTCCAGTCGAGCGCGGTGTTGAAACCGAGCGCCGAGCGGATCTCGGCCGGCGCATCCATCTCCCAGACGACATGGCCGGGATTGTAGATCTGCGCTGCCGCCCGCACGGGGCCAAAGGAGGCCGCGACACCCTGGAAATGGTCGTCCAGTGAAAGCCGCGAGCAGTTGAGCCGAAAGCGGAAGGGATAGCCGCCCATGGTCGCGTCTTCACAGGATGCCGTCACCCCTGCGGGATTTCCGCCGCCGAAGAAGCTCAAAATGCGGTTGCGCAGGAATTCTGCCGCGAAATACCAGGCTACGCTATAGACAGCGATGACAAGGACGATCAAAACCCCGAGCCGAAGCACCTTGCTGCTGATCGGGCTTTGCGGCGCGGTCGGGATGGCCATGGGTGCTCCTCGTTGCGATCTTTTCGTCTCTAGGATTGGCTTGCGATATGGACGAATTTTGGGTCTTTGGCTACGGCTCGCTGATGTGGAACCCGGGCTTTCCCTATGAAGAGCGGGTGCTTGCCCACCTGGGTGGCTATCGGCGTGCGCTCTGCGTTCGTTCCTATGTCCATCGTGGCACCGAACAGCGCCCCGGTCTCGTGCTCGGGCTCGATCGTGGCGGCTCCTGCAAGGGTGTCGCCTTCCGCGTCACGCCATCCGACTGGCAAGCGACCGTGGACTACCTGCGCGAACGAGAACTTGTCACGAGCGTTTATCTCGAGCGCCATGTTCGTGCCCGGCTCGGCGACGGGCGGGATGTCCGGGCCCTCACCTACGTCATTGACCGTACCCATTCGCAATATGCCGGCGCCGTCACCGTGGAGGAGGCCGCCCGCATCGTCGGTGGGGCCGTCGGACGATCCGGCCCCAATCCTGTCTATGTTGCCAACACGGTCGCCCACATGCGCGAACTTGGCATCCGCGACCATTGGCTCGAAAGTGTCGCCTCGGCGATCGGTGCCGATCAAGGGCGCGACTGAGCCTTGCGAGTCTGCAATACGCTCAGAGCGCCCCGAGTTCCTTCAGGCGGTTGACGGCCGTCGGCGGCAGGGGCAGATGCGGATTCTCCTTCGCCGTCTTCACCAGGAGCTCGTCGCTGGCCGCTTCCAGCTGCCGCATGAGCGTTTCGTGGAAGACATCCGGATCGAGACCCGGCTCGATCGGCGGCAGGATGCGGACAACGAAATGGCCTGGAAAGCGGAGGAACTTGCGGCGTGGCCAGAACAGGCCCGGATGCATGGCAACGGGCACGACTGGCACGTTGATGTCGCGGTAGAGGCGGGCGATGCCATACTTGTAGTCGGGTGCTGCACCCGGCGGACGGCGGGTGCCCTCGGGATAGATGATCAACTGGCGGCCACTCGCCATTTCCATTTTGGTGCGCTCGATCACCTGGGCCATGACCTTGCCCTTGGCGCCGCGATTGACCGGGATCATGCGCTGCTTGGCGACATACCAGCCGAAAACCGGAATCCACATCAGCTCGCGCTTCAGGATATAGACCGGGTCATCCAGCCAGGGCAGCAGCGCATAGGTGTCCCAGAAGGACTGGTGCTTGGGCGCCAGGATATAGCCGCCGCTCTTCGGAATGTTTTCCAGCCCCTCGACCGTGAAGGTCGTGCCGACGATCTTTTCCATCAGCCAGTGATTGGCGCGCGCCCAGTCCTTCGGCACGAAGAAGGCCTTCTTGCGCGGCAGCAGGAAATAGATCGGCGACAGCACGATCATCCGGAGGATCAGATTGGCGTAAAAGGCGATGTTGAAGAGTATGGAACGCAGCGGGATCATGTCATGGGGCTTTCGAGGGCGGGCGAAACCGTCCTTAGAGCAAAAGTTCCGCGAGCAAAAGCGTCCGCGTTGTGCTGCCGGTCAGGATATGCGGCCAGATTGGGTGATTTCCCCCTCGGGGCGCAGTCCCTGAGCCCGGCTCCAGCCGGTCACGCCCCTGATATAGGCGACGACCGTCTTGCCGTATTCGGCAAGCATGGTGCGCATCGCGTCCGGTTCGCTGTACCAGTTTCTCGTCTTGAGATCGGCATTGACCACGGGATAGCCGATGAAGGTCGTATCCGGATCGCTGCGGCGCAGCTCCATCAGGCTGCGGGCGAGATGATAGTTGCTGGTTACCACAAGCACGGTCCTGTAGCCCTTGTCGCGGATCCACATCGCGGTTTCGTTGGCGTTGCCAATCGTGTCGATTGCACCGTAACCGATGTCGACGCAGCATTCGAAGAGGTCCGGCGAGGTGCGGGTGGTCTTGCGGATCTGACCCGCCGTGGTGGCCGGATTGACACCTGATATCAGCAGTCTCTCGCCATAACCGCGTTTCAGCAGGCCGATCGCCTGCTCGATGCGCTGGTATCCGCCTGTCAGCACCACAATGGCATCCGCCTTGACCGTCTCTGGCGGGCGCATGTTGGTAACCGAATCAGCAAAAACAAGGAAGCCTGCCACGAGCACGGCGACACACAGGATCAGCGTCATGCCGCCATAACGCAAGGCCCTGCGGATCAGGCCTTTTCGCGCGAAGAGGCCGGCTGCCGAACTGGGCCGGTCGCCGTCACGCAGCGGTTGATTTGGCGTCATCCGATCCATGCTCATAGCCCGTGAATAACCGGGATTTCCCACAGCGAACAGGCGGCTTTAAGGCAAGTCAACATGCGAGTTTTCGTCAGTCGTCCAGAAGGCCGTCGGTGCGGGCCGGATCGGAGCGAACGAGATCGATCTCGTAGATCGTGCGCATCACGGTGAGCCGCGCCGTCAGCGTCGTCAGGAGTGCGATGACGATCATGGTCGCAAAGATGCCGAGATAGCCGCTCCAGCCGATCGTGAACGTGCCGAAGAGGGCCGTCGCCTGGTCGCTTTGTGGCGTCGCCAGCGAACGGCTCTGCCAGAAACTTGCGAGCGCAAAGAAGCTGGCGGCGAGGAAGCCACCCGCTGCTGCGCCCTTCAGGCTGATCTTCAGAAAATGCTTCTGGAATTCCTGGGCGACAAACGCACCCTCCGCGCCGACAAAATGCAGGACCTCGATAATGTGGCGATTGCCGGAAAGCGCACCCCGTGTCGCAAAGATGACGGTCAGCACCATGGCGGTAAAGACCAGGATCAGAATGCCGGAGCCGATCAGCACGGTGGTCCGCGCCATCTGCACCAGTCGATCGACCCAGGTGCGGTGGTCGTCGAGGAAGGCCTGCGGCACCTCCTCCTTCAGAAGCGCACGCATGGCCTCGAAATCGGGCGGGTTGGTCTCGTCGATGGTAATCACGATCAGCCGCGGAACCGGCAGATCCTCGAGGTTCAGCCCTGTGCCGAGCCAGGGCTCAAGCAGGCGAGCCGTCGCGCTGTCGTCCATGATCTGGCCGTCGCGGGTGCCGACGAAGGTGAGCGCCAGATCGCGCGCCTTGACCAGCGCTGCCCCCATGTCGAGTCCGTCTTCCGGCTTGATCTGGATGGTGATCTCGCGGGAGATCTGGCTCTGCCAGCCGGCGGCGGTGGCGCGGACCATGGAGACGCCGCCCAGCGTCAGGCAGGCGAGAAAGGCCATGATGGCGATCACCACCAGCAGCGCATTGCCCTGAATGTTCGACGGCGGCAGGATCGGCCCGGTCGGCCTCACCGTCATCTCGACGCGGCGCTTCTTCTGGCCAGAGTTCTGGTTTGCGTTCTGGTTTGCGTTCTGGGGGATCTCATTCATAGATGTCGAGCCGCCCGTCGGTGAGGATCATCCGGCGCGCATCCACCTGGTCCATCAGCGCGAGATCATGGGTCGCGATGACGACGGCGGTGCCGAGGCGGTTCAGTTCCAGAAAAAGGCTCAGGAGCCGGCGTGCCATGGGCGGATCGACATTGCCCGTCGGTTCGTCGGCGAGCAGGATTTCCGGTCGGTCGATCAGCGCGCGGGCAATCGCCACGCGCTGCTTCTCGCCGCCGGAGAGCACCGGCGGCAGTACGTTGATCCGCTCGCCGAGGCCGACCCATTTCAAGAGTTCGATTACATCCTGCCGATAGGTCTGCTCCGCCTTGCCGCGCACGCGCAGCGGCAGCGCCACATTCTCATAGGTCGTCAGGTGGTCCAGCAGGCGGAAATCCTGGAAGACGATGCCGACCCGGCGGCGCAGCATCGGCAGTTCGCTGCGGGGAATGCGGGTTATGTCGCGACCGAAGCTGCGGATCAGTCCGCGCGTCGGCTGCAGCGACATGAACAACAGGCGCAACAGCGTCGTCTTGCCGGCGCCCGAGGGTCCGGTCAGAAACTGGAAGGACCCTTTCGGCAGGTCGAAGGTCAGGTCGCGGAGGATCTCCGGTCCCATCCCATAGCGCAGGCCGACATTTTCGAAATGGATCAAAGGGGGCCCAGTCTGACGTGTCCGAGGTCTGGGGCACGTAAACGAAGATCGTCAACGGCCGGTAAACATGCACCGGGGACCATGGCTTCCGCGCCCGTCTTTCCGAAGCATTAACCATTTGAATTTACGTCTGGAGAGGATTCGTTTCAACCGCCGACTTTCGGGGTATCCGATTTTGGCTGTGCGAAAGGTCCGGATGAATGAGTGCTTTCCGCCAACAGAAGCAGGCCGCCATGGCGGACCTCGACCTCCTGCCGCCGGATCGTGCCCGCCGACGGATTGATCTCTCTGCCCACCGCATGGCGCGGAACGATGCCGTGGATGCGCAATTCGTAACTGTACGAGAGCCGTCCAGGCCTTCCTTGTATCAAGCTACTCCCCAGGCTTCTGCGTCGGTTGCGCCCGATTTTGCCTCGTATGTGCGCGCTGTAGTCACGGCTGTCGAAACACGCCTTCAGCGACTGTCGGACGTGGCTTTCTCGCTTCTCGTGGCGATTGCCTTTGTCTCGATCTTCTCGCTGGCCGGACAACTCGTCTTCGGCAGCGGCGAACATCCTGAGATCGCCGCCAAGCCGCTCGATTTCACCCATGTGAACCTCACGCCGCAGGACCGCAACGGTATGCGTGTGCTGCTGCTCAACGCGATCGTCGAAAATCGCACCGGTCGGCAAGTGACCCTGCCGAAGCTTCGCGCCGATCTCGTGCTCAACGGGCAAGTCGTCGCGAGCACCTATATCGATCCGCCCGTCGCCACGCTTGAAGGCGGCGAGAGCCGCGGCATCGTGACCCGGCTCCAGCATCCCGGTGGAAAAATCCCGGAAGTCCGGCTTTCCTTCGAAGAGGCGGGTGCCTAACACGCTCCAGTGTGTTAAGGCCCGTGCCTTTCCGGCATCCGCCGGCTCAAGGACCTGAGGTCGACCAGCAAGGAGTTCCCCATGCCCGTTGTTCGCGGAAAGAACATCGAACCGCTCTTTACCGCCGAACAGATCCGGCAGCGCAATCTGGAGCTTGCCCAGGACATCATGAAGGGTCCCTGCGACGACCTTCTGGTCATCTCGGTGCTCAAGGGCTCCTTCATCTTCGCCGCCGACCTCATTCGTGCGTTGCATGACGTGGGTCTTGCCCCGGAAGTCGAATTCATCACCCTGTCCAGCTATGGCACAGGCACGGTTTCCCAGGGCGTGAAGATCATCAAGGACATCGATTCGGATGTGAAGGGCCGCAATGTGCTCCTGATCGACGATATCCTGGAGTCGGGCCGCACGCTGCTTTTCGCCAAGGAACTGATGTTCGAACGGGGTGCGGCAAGCGTCACGATCGCCGTGCTGCTCGACAAGAAAGTGAAGCGAAAAGAAGTGTTTGAGGCTGACTATGTCGGTTTCGAATGCCCCGACTATTTCGTCGTCGGTTACGGCATGGACGTGGCCTATGCCTTCCGCGAACTGCCCTTCGTTGGTGTTGTCACCGGCGACGCCTGAGCTGTTCCACAAGGGAACATCTGGCCATCCAACGGCAGTGAGCTGTTAACCATCGCGCCGGACTGCGGGTCCGGCGTTTACCACTCGACAAGGAAAGTCTGGTGATTTGCCTCTCGCAAGGTCCAAAGGACGCGGGAGCATAATTCTACCATGGCGAGAATCCTCATCACCGAAGACGAAGACTCCCTGCGCTCCTTCGTGGCGCGCGCGCTGCGCCTCGACGGTCATGAGACCCATGAGGCCGCCGATGGTGCCGAAGGTCTCGAAAAGCTCTCGGAAGGTGCCTTCGACCTGTTGCTCTCCGATATCCGCATGCCTGTCATGGACGGCATCGAACTTGCGCACCGCGCCCATTCCGAATTTCCGGCCATGAAGATCCTGCTGATGACCGGTTATGCCGAGCAGCGCGAACGCGCCGACGACCTCTCGTTAAAGATTGTCGATGTCGTTTCCAAGCCCTTCGCCTTGCCCGATATTCGCAAGGCCGTCGCCTCGGCGCTTGCCGGCTGAGACTGTCGAACAGATCGCCGACCACACGAGCGCCCGCTGATGCGGGCGTCGTCGTTTTTTCGGAACTGTCAGGGTCTTACTGGATGTCCAGCAGCCGCTCCAGATAACGGCGCTCTATCTCGGGGCTTGCGTTTTCGCCGAGCTTCTCGCGGATCGCTTCGAGGATCTCGCGAGCACGCTGAACGTCGATCTCGTCGGGCACCTTGACCTGTTCGCCGAAATCCGGGCCGCTTGTAGCGCGAGGACGGCCCAGAGGATCGCGGTCGTCCTGGTTGCCCTGTCCCTGGCCCATCTGTGGACCCTGGCCGCCCTGTCCCTGCTGCGCCTGCATCATTTGGTTCATCATGTCACGGGCACCCTGACGCAGCGCTTCCATGGCGCGTCCCTGGCCTTCCACGGCCGGACCGCCCTGACCCTGACCCAGGGCTTCACCGGCGCCTTCCATCTCGCGCTGGGCTTCGCCGAAGCCTTCGCCGGGCTGCATGCCGAGACCTTTCAGCCCCTCCTGCAGTTCGCCGAGTTGCTGGCCGAGCTGCTCCTGCTGCTCACGCAGCTGCCTGAGCGCCTCGCGCAGTTGTTCGGCGGTCATGCCGTCGAGGTTCTGCTGACCCTGCTGGCCTTGCTGCTGCTGACCCTGTTGCTGCTGACCCTGTTGCTGCTGGCCCTCGGCACCTTCCTCGCCCTGCTGCGGGTCTCCGCGCTGCATGCGGTCGCGCAGCGCCTGGTCGAGGCGGAAGGTCTCGTCCATCAGCCGCTGCTGCTGCTGCATGATCTCGCCAAGCTTGTCGATCTGGCGGCGGGCCTCGCTGTTCTCTTGCTGCTGGCCCTGCTGCGGCCGGCCGGCCTGCAGGTTGTTCATCATGCGCTGCAGTTCGGACAGAAGCTGCTGGGCCTGATCGCGATTGCCGGAGCGGGCAAGGTTTTCGAGCTGGTCCAGCATGTTGTCGAGATCCTGCTGGCGCAGCATGTTCTCGGCATTCTGCTGCGGTTGGCCCTGCTGGTTTGGCATTCGTTCGGCCAGCGCCTGGAGGAATTCCTGCATCGCGGAGCGCAGCTCGGCCATCAGCCGCTGGATTTCCTCGTCGCTGGCACCGTTTTCCAGCGCCTCGGACAGCGCCTGCTGGGCGTCGCGCAGACGGCGTTCGGCCAGCGACAGATCGCCGTCCTCCATGCCGAGCGCAATCTCCCAGAGATAGTCTGCAGTGTCCTTCAGTTGCTCCTCGCCGCGCGCCATGGTCATCCGGGCGCGGGCGCTTTCGATGGCGATGAAGTTGCCGAGATCCGGGATCGTCTCGTCGGGACGGATGACCAGGGCCTCGTTGAGTTCGATCGCCTGCGGTATCTGCTTTGTATCGAGGGCAAAAACCTTGCGCTGTTCGGCAACGGCTGCCGCAAGCGGCTCGTTGAAGTTGCGGCCGGGCAGCAGCATTTCGATCGGCTCGCTGCGCCCGGTCTGGCCGGCGCCGTCGGTCGCCACCAGCGTGATCTTCACCATCTGGCCGGCCAGCGGATGTTCGGTGATGTTGCGGCTCGCCACGCCCTTGGTGTCGCGGGCATTGTGGCGGGGCAGGTCGAGCTTGTAGTCCGGAAGCGGGTAGAGCGGGGTCGCGCCCGGCTGTTCTTCCAATGGCACGATTTCGGCATGGGCCTTCTGCAGGCCGTAATCATCCTTGGCGAGGAAGGCGATTTCCAGTGCGCCGTTGATCGCGCGGCGCGGCACACCGTCAAAGGCGATCTCCGGTGCCTTGTCCGGCGTCACGCCGATCGTCCAGGTGCGATCGGCGACGCGCAGATCGCCGGCTTCATCGAGTTCCAGTTCGTGGGTGCGCGCCACCATCTGGGCATTGGCCGGTACAGGTGCAGCCGCAGGTGCCGGTGCAGGCTTTGTCTCGGCAGTCTCGGAACCGGAAGCCTGTTTGCGGGCCGGATCTTGCTTCTCGGCGACATCGAGGACGGTGCCGTCCGACTGCTGGACGAAGAGAACCTTCTCGTCGGAAACGCCGCCGCTGATGCGCACCGTGACCTTGGATTTCTGCGGTACGGTTACGCCGGCCGCATCCTGCGTGCCGAGGCCGGACAGGAAGACCGGCGGCTGGCCGGTATAGCCCGGGGGCGTGATCCAGGCGTCGATGCGGATCGTCGGCGCCTCGCTTTCCGGCACATGCTGGCGGAAGGCATCGGCAATCTGGCCTGCCCCGTTGGAGCCGGAATAGGCGAGCGCCGTGACGAAAAGCAGCGCCGGCACGGCGCGCAGGGCGTAACGGTCGTAGCGGGCGATGTCGGGCTGTGGCAGGCCGGCGTCGAGCGCTGCGATGCGCTCTGCCATGCGCCGCTGGTGCTCCTGCCAGAGTGCCCGGGCAAAGGGCGTCTCGGCCGCAATCTGGTCATCCTGAACGGCCACCGGCTGGTGGGCGAGGCCGTTGCGCTCCTCGAGCAGCCGGTCGGCTTCGGCAATGCTCGGCAGACGCACTTTGAGGAAGGGCAGGAAGGAGGCGACAAAGGCGAAGACGAGGAGGAAGACGATCGCGAGGCGAACGAGGTCCGGCACTTCGCGATAGATGCCGAACCAGGCAAGCGAGACGAAGAGTGCGGCAATGCCGGCGACCGGCAGGAAGAGCGGCAGCAGACGCTCGGCAAACAGCACGGAACGGGCGAGCACACGTTTCAGGCCAACGCGACGCGCCAGCGCCGGATCGTCCTTGAAGGCGCCTTTCCTGTGGCCGGCCGGGCGGGAAGAGCTCATCCGTCTGGTCTCCGAGAGCGCCGCGCGTCAGTCACGGCTGATTGTTCTCGAAGATAGCAGTCTTTGTGGCGAAGACGAGGGCGGCAGAGAAAAGGCGGGAGTTTTTCCCGCCTCATCGCCGAATTGTGAATGGATCAGGCCAGCCAGTCGGGCACGCTGTCGAGCGCGATCAGGTCCTCATAGGTCGGCCGCGGGCGAATCACATGGAACTCGTTGCCGTTCACCAGCACCTCCGGCACCAGCCGGCGGGTGTTGTAGGTTCCGGCCTGCACCGCGCCATAGGCGCCGGCAGAACCGACGGCGATCAGGTCGCCGGGCTTCGGCATCGCCATCTCGCGGTCGAGCGCCAGATAGTCGCCCGTCTCGCAGACGGGACCCACGACATCGGCCTTGATGCGCGGGGCATTCGCCGCCGAAATCACCACCGGCTTGATCTCGTGATAGGCCTCATACAGCGTCGGGCGAATGAGGTCGTTCATCGCGCCGTCGACGATGACGAAAGTCTTGTCACCGCCATCCTTCACATAGATGACCTCGGTCACCAGAATGCCGGCATTGCCGACGATCAGGCGGCCGGGTTCGGTGACGATGCGGCAGTTCAGCCCGGACAGCTGGTCCTTGACGATCTTCGCATAGGCGTCCGGCTCGGGCGGCGGGTTGTTGTCTTCCTTGTAGGGGATGCCAAGGCCGCCGCCGACATCGACGTGATCGATCGTATGACCGTCGCCGCGCAACGTCTCGACCAGCTCGCGCAGCAGGCGGAAAGCGTCCTCGAAGGGCTGCAGATCGGTGATCTGGCTGCCGATATGCATGTCGATGCCGGTGACCTCGATGCCTTCCAGGGTCGCAGCGCGCGCGTAAACGGCGCGGGCGCGCTCGAAGGAGATGCCGAACTTGTTCTCCTTCTTGCCGGTCGAGATCTTCGCATGGGTCTTGGCGTCCACGTCCGGATTGACGCGGAAGGAGACATGCGCCTTTTTGCCGGCCTTGATGGCGCGCTGGTTCAGGACTTCCAGTTCCGGCTCGCTCTCGACATTGAAGCAGTAGATGCCGGCCTCGAGGGCCAGATCCATCTCGCTCGGCGTCTTGCCGACGCCCGAAAACATGATGCGGTTTGCCGGGATGCCGGCGGCCAGCGCACGGCGCAGTTCGCCCTCGGAGACAACGTCCACGCCGGCGCCGAGGCGTCCCAGCGTCTTCAGGACAGCCTGGTTGGAATTGGCCTTCATCGCATAGCAGACGAGGGCATCGACGCCATCGAAGGCCTTGGAAAAGACCTTGTAATGGCGCTCCAGCGTCGCGGTCGAATAGCAGTAGAAGGGCGTGCCGACGGCACGTGCGATTTCGGGAATGGCCACGCCTTCGGCGTAAAGAACGCCGTCGCGATACTCGAAGTGGTTCACGGGTTAAGCCCTGTCAAAGAAGCGGATCGAGGAGGAAGGGGGTGTCGGGGGTCTTTTCCGCCTCGACGCCGCGCTTGTTCTGCTGGTCGACCGGCGTGCTCGGCGGGTCGAGATCGCCCTTGCGGCCGCAGGCGGACAGAGCCAGCGAAGCGGCCAGCACCAGAGAGAGCGTGAGCGTCGTGCGTTTCAGCGAATTCACCATGACTCGGTCCATAGAAATGTTGTTGTTCTAGGCTCTACCGAAAAAAGGGGCGCTTGTGCACCCCTGATCTCGTGATGGACGACACGCGTTGCCGTGATCGGTTGCCCTGTCAGTTGCGCGCCCGCCACCAGGCGATCTGCTTCCTGACTTCGGACGGCGCCGTGCCGCCAAAGCTCTTGCGGCTGGCGACCGAGGCTTCCACGGTCAAAACGTTGAAGACGTCAGCCGTGATCGCCGCATTGATGCTCTGCAGCTCTTCCAGCGAAAGCTCTGCGAGATCGCAGCCCTTCTTCTCGGCCATAGCAACGGCATTGCCCGTGACATGGTGGGCGTCGCGGAAGGGAAGGCCGGCTTCGCGGACCAGCCAGTCGGCGAGGTCCGTCGCTGTCGAGTAACCGGAGCCTGCGGCTGCCTTCATCTTGTCGGTGCGGATGGTCATGTCGGTCACCATGCCGGTCATGGCGGCGATTGCCAGTTCCAGGCTTTCGGCGGCGTCGAAGACCTGTTCCTTGTCTTCCTGCATGTCCTTGGAATAGGCGAGCGGCAGGCCCTTCATGACGGTCAGCAGCGCAATCAGCGAGCCGTTGATGCGGCCGGTCTTGGCGCGCACCAGTTCGGCGGCGTCCGGGTTCTTCTTCTGCGGCATGATCGACGAGCCGGTCGAAAACGCGTCCGACAGCCGGATGAAGCCGAATTGCGGCGTCGACCAGATGACGATCTCTTCCGCCAGTCGCGAAAGGTGAACGGCGGCAATCGAGGCTATCGAGAGGAATTCCAGCGCGAAGTCGCGGTCGGATACCGTGTCGATCGAGTTGCGTGTGGGTTCCCGGAAGCCGAGGGCCTGCGCCGTCATGTGGCGGTCGATCGGATAGCCGGTGCCGGCGAGTGCCGCAGCACCAATCGGGCTTTCGTCCAGGTGTTCGATCGCATGGCGCACGCGCTGACGGTCGCGACCGAACATCTCGACATAGGCCATGCAGTGATGCCCGAAGGTCACCGGCTGGGCGGTCTGGAGATGGGTAAAGCCGGGCATGACGGTGTCGGCATGTTCTTCTGCACGGTCGAGGAAGGCGGCAATCAGGCCACTAAGCGCCTGTTCCGTCTTCTGCAGCTCTTCCTTCACCCAGAGGCGGAAATCGAGCGCCACCTGGTCGTTGCGCGAGCGGGCCGTGTGCAGGCGGCCGGCGGCGGAGCCGATCAGGTCGGCAAGGCGTGCCTCGACGTTCATATGGATGTCTTCGAGCTTGCGCGAGAAGACGAACTGACCGCTTTCGATCTCTGACAGGATCGTGTCCAGGCCGTGAAGGATCTTGTCTTTATCTTCGGCCGAGATGATGCCTTGGTGCGCCAGCATGGTCGCATGCGCCTTTGAGCCGCGGATATCCTGGGCGTAAAGCTTCTTGTCGAAACCGATGGAGGCATTTATCTCCTCCATGATGGCCGAAGGGCCGGAGGCGAAGCGACCGCCCCACATCTGGTTGGAGGATTTGGTGTCTTTTGTGCCCTCGGCCATGGAATGCCCGTCCTGGAGAATGACATGACAGAAAAAAGACGTAGCGGTCTCTTCCCCACCAAGCTGGTTGCGATCGCGGCGGTGGCCGGCATCGTCGCCGGCGCGGCTGCGGTATACGTGAGAGAGACCACGTCTGGCAATGCCGTGGAGACTGCGGATGCCGCGCAATGCGAGGGTTCTGTCGCCAAGGCAGAGGCGCTGACGCCTTATCTGAAGGGCGATGTCGCGGCGATGATCCCGGTCAGCGAACCCAAGCTGATCCAGGGTCTCACCTTCCAGGACAAGGCGGGCGCGCCCATGACCATGGCCAACTTCGCGAATAAGACGGTCCTGATCAATCTCTGGGCCACATGGTGCGTGCCCTGCCGGGAGGAGATGCCGGCTCTCAACAATCTGCAGGAAGCCGCCGGCGGTGAGGCCTTCCAGGTGCTCGCCATCAACATCGACACCGGCGATGTCGAGAAGCCGCAAACCTTCCTCGAAGAGACGGGTGTGGATGCACTCGGTCTCTTTCGCGACGCCTCGATGGGTGTCTTCAACCAGCTGAAGCGCGAGGGTCTCGCCTTCGGCCTGCCGGTCACGCTGCTCGTCGACGGCAAGGGTTGCCTGCTCGGCAGCATGAACGGCCCCGCCGTCTGGGACGGCACTGACGCCAAGGCGCTGGTGACGGCTGCGGCGACGGGTGGCTGAGTTCTCCCGCCCGCCCTTGATGCCTCAATCCTGGAAAATGCGCGGACGAAGGATCTCGATGAAGCCTGTCTGACCCTTGGAGCCAGAGAATTCCGGTGCGACATCGAATTCGATCGTGGCGCCATCGGTCGCCTTCGCCAGAACCCGCTTCGAACCCGGGCGGTCCAGCACCCGCAGGATGGTCGCAGCCACACCCTTTGATGCGTCGTCGCTCCACAGGACATCGGTCGGGCGAAACAGCAGCTCCGCCGGCCCGTCCTTCAGGCCTTCAGCCGAATAGACCATGTTGTCGACCTTTGCCTTGCCGTCCGAAACACTGGCCTTCAGTGCGTTGGTATCGCCGAGGAAGCGCATGACGAAGGCATTCGCCGGCTGGCGGCAGACTTCTTCCGGCGTGCCCTGCTGAACGATCTTGCCCTTGTCGAGGATGACGACGCGGTCGGCAAGGTCGAGCGCCTCTTCCTGGTCATGGGTGACGAAGAGCGTGGTGATGCCGAGCTCGTCATGAATCGCGCGCAACCAGCGGCGCAGGTCGCGGCGGACATTGGCGTCAAGTGCACCGAAGGGTTCGTCGAGCAAGAGCACGCGCGGGTCGACCGCGAGTGCGCGGGCGAGCGCCACGCGCTGGCGCTGGCCGCCGGAAATCTGGCCCGGGAAACGCTCCCCAAGGCCCGACAGCTGAACCAGCGACAGCAGCTCCTCGACCCGGCGGTCGATGTCGGCGGTTGAACGCTTGACCTTCGACACCTTCATGCCGAAGGCGATGTTTTCGGCCACGGTCATATGCGGGAAAAGCGCATAATGCTGGAAGACGAAGCCGACACCGCGATCGCGGACCGGAATGTCCGTTGCATCTTCATCACCGAAGTGGATATGGCCATCATCGGCGAATTCGAGGCCCGCGACCATGCGCAGGATGGTCGTCTTGCCGGAGCCGGAGGGGCCGAGCAGCGCCACCAGTTCGCCGCTTTTGATGTCGAGCGAGACGCCATGCACGGCGCGGAAGGTTTCGAAGGTCTTGACGACGGTGTCGAGGCGAATGTTCACGAAAGAACCTCCGGGGAATTCTGGGGTGCAGCCAGGGTTTGTGGCCGGTTGCGGCGACCGGCGCCCTGGCGTTCCAGGAGTACCTTGGCGACCAGCGTGACCAAAGCGAGCGTTGCGAGAATGGATGCGGCGGCAAAGGCGCCGACGGCGTTGTAATCGTGGTAGAGCAGTTCGATATGCAGCGGCAGGGTGTTGGTCTGGCCTCTGATATTGCCTGACACCACGGAGACGGCGCCGAACTCACCCATGACGCGGGCATTGCAGAGAACGACGCCATAGAGCAGCGCCCACTTGATGTTGGGCAGGGTGATCGAGACGAAGGTGCGCCAGCCGCTGGCGCCGAGCGAGGTCGCGGCCTCCTCAAGGTCACGCCCTTGCGCCTGCATCAGTGGGATCAGCTCGCGGGCCACGAAGGGGGCGGTGACGAACATCGAGGCGAGCACGATGCCCGGCAGGGCAAACATGATCTTCAGCTCGACGCTATCGAGTGCCGGGCCGAACAGACCTTGAAGGCCGTAGACGAAAAGATAGGAGACGCCTGCGACGATCGGCGAGACGGAGAAGGGGATCTCGATCAGGATCGTCAGGATGCGCTTGCCGCGAAAATCATGCTTGGTGATCGCCCAGGCGGCGGCTACCCCGAAGATCGTGTTGATCGGAACCGCGATCAGGGCCGTTAGGACCGTCAGTCCGATCGCATGCCGCGTGTCGGGATCAGCGATCGTCTCCAGGAAATAGGGCAGGCCTCGCGAGAAGGCCTCGATGCCGATGACGGCGAGCGGCGCGATGATGAACAGCGCGACCATGACCATCACGATCGTGATCAGCGCATATCTGAACAGCGGGGCGTCACCGACGCGGGGCGGACGCCGTCCCTTCGTGATCTGGCTCATCTTTTAGCCTTTCACCGTGTAGCGCAGGGCGCGGGCCTGCAGATAATTGGTCACGGCCAGCATGACGAAGGCGGCGATCAGCATGACCGAGGCAATCGCTGCCGAGGCCGGATAGTCGTATTCCTCAAGCCGGATGAAGGCGAGAAGTGCCGTAATCTCGGTCGAGAAGGGCTGGTTGCCGGCAATGAAGATGATCGCCCCGAATTCGCCGAGGCTGCGGGCGAAGGCGAGCGAGGTGCCGGCAAGCAGGGCCGGCGTCAGAAGCGGCAGGATCACGCGCCGGAAGATGCTCCAGTCGGTCGAGCCCAGCGTCTGGCCGGCCTCTTCAAGCGCCGGATCAAGCTCTTCCAGCACCGGCTGCACCGTCCGCACGATGAAGGGCAGGCTGGTGAAGGCCATGGCGACCATGATGCCGAGCGGTGTATAGGCGACCTTGATGCCGATTTCGCCGAGCGCTGCGCCGAACCAGCCGTTGGAGGCAAACAGCGTGGTGAGCGAGATGCCGGCGACTGCTGTCGGCAGGGCGAAGGGCAGGTCGACGAGGGCGTCGACGATGCGGCGGCCCGGGAAACGATAGCGCACCAGCACCCAGGCGAGTGCCAGGCCAAAGACGAGGTTGAACAGGGTCGCGACCAGCGCCGAGCCGATCGTCACGCCATAGCTTGCCACGGCGCGTTCGGAGGAGACGATGCGCCAGTAGTCTGCGGGCCCGAGGCTCGCTGCCTTGAAGATCAGGGCCATCAGCGGCAAGAGGATGATGATCGCCGCATAGACCAGGGTAATCCCAAGGGACAGCCTCAGTCCAGGCAAGACACGCCGTTTCACGTCGTTGATCCTTTCACGCGAAAACCGGCGGGCGATCCCGCCGGTCTCTGTCTGTCCGAAAGACCGCCTTAGCGGCTGCCATAGATCCCATCAAGGATGCCACCTTCGGCAAAGTGCTCCTTCGATACCTTGTCCCAGCCACCGAAGGCGTCTTCGACCGTCACAAGGCGGATTTCGGGGAACTGGTCCTTGTATTCGGCGGCGACCTTTTCGTCATGGACGCGGTGGCCGAAGTCGGCGGCGATCTTCTGTCCTTCCGGCGAATAGAGGAAGCCGAGATAGTTCTTCGCCAGTTCCTGGCTGCCCTTCTCGTCAGCGACCTTGTCGACGATGGCAACCGGGAATTCGGCGAGCAGGCTGACCGAAGGTACGACCTGCTGGAACTTGTCCTCGCCATACTGCTTGGCAATCGACTTGGTCTCGGCCTCGAAGGTGATGATGACGTCGCCCAGTTCGCGCTCGACAAAGGTGGTGGTCGCGGCGCGGCCGCCGGTGTCGAAGACCGGCACGTTGTCGAAGATCTTGTCGACGAATTCCGTCACCTTGGCCTCGTCGCCGGCGAACTTCTCCTTCGCATAGGCCGTTGCCGCCAGATAGGTGTAGCGGGCATTGCCCGAGGTCTTCGGGTTGGGGAAGATTACCTGCACATCCTCACGGGCCAGATCGTCCCAGTCCTTGATGCCCTTCGGATTGCCGGCGCGCACCAGGAAGGACGGGAAGGAGTAGAAGGGCGAGGCGTTGTTAGGGAATTCCGACTGCCAGCCTTCGTTGATGAAGCCGTTCTTCGCCAGGAACTCCACATCGGTGACCTGGTTGAAGGTGACGACGTCGGCTTCCAGTCCTTCCACAATGGCGCGGGCCTGCTTGGAGGTGCCGCCATGCGACTGGTCGATGGTCACGCCCGGGTTGGCCTTGATGAAGGCTTCGTTCTGGGCGGCGAAGATCTCGCGGGCGATGTCGTAGGACGCGTTGAGCAGCTTGTCGGCTGCCACGGCAGACACCGGGAGGGAGAGAGCGGCAAGGGCTGCGCTGACGAGGAGGAGGCGTTTCATGGACTGGGGGCTCCGGAGTGCGGGAAAGGTATCGAGCCCGCAAACTAGAGGGTCGGCACTTCCCTTCCGAGGAATGGCCGACCAATCATCACCCCGAGGGGCAAAAATCTTTTCGCAGGATGGAGCCGGACCGGAATGGCCGATCAGCGCGTCGGAACCGGCACTTCGCCACGGTAATCGTAGAAGCCACGGCCGGACTTGCGGCCCAACCAACCGGCCTCGACATATTTCACCAGCAGCGGGCAGGGGCGATACTTCGAGTCCGACAGGCCCTCATGCAGGACCTGCATGATCGAGAGGCAGGTGTCGAGCCCGATGAAGTCGGCAAGCTGCAGCGGCCCCATCGGGTGGTTGGCACCAAGCTTCATCGCAGTGTCGATCGCTTCCACCGAGCCCACACCTTCATAAAGCGTGTAGATCGCCTCGTTGATCATCGGCAGCAGAATGCGGTTGACGATGAAGGCGGGGAAGTCTTCCGCGACCGTGATCGTCTTGTCGAGCGAGGAGACGAAGGTCTTGGCCGTGGCGAAGGTCGTCTCGTCGGTCGCGATGCCGCGCACCAGTTCGACCAGTTTCATCACCGGCACCGGGTTCATGAAATGGATGCCCATGAAGCGCTCCGGCCGGTCGGTGGCCGAGGCGAGGCGTGTAATCGAGAGCGAGGACGTGTTGGTCGCAATCAGCGCTTCGGGTTTGAGCACCGGGCAGAGGGCGGCGAAGATCTTGCGCTTGACGCTTTCGTCTTCGGTTGCCGCCTCGATGACGAGATCGGCCGGGGCGAGGTCGTTGACGTCGGACGAGCCGGAAATAAGCGCCAGCGCTGCCTTGCGGTCCTCGTCAGACATCTTGCCATTGGTGACCTGGCGGGCGAGGTTGCCGTTGATGGTGGCAAGGCCCGCCTCGATCCTCTCCTTGGAGAGATCGTAGATCGTGACCTTATAGCCGGCGGCGGCGGAGACCTGGGCAATGCCACAGCCCATCTGGCCGGCACCCACGACACCCACATTGCTGATCTTGTCCGTCATCGTCTCGCTCCTCACCCGTTCTCGTCTTCACTCAAGAAGATGGCACCGACAAAAATGCCGGACCCGCTCGTCGCGGACCCGGCTGATTGATAGACCGCAAAGGTTTCTTTGACCAGTCCTTTCGCAGCTGCGAGATGGTGCTTAGAGCGCCTTCTCGAGCTCCGGCAGGGCTTCGAAGATGTCGGCGACGAGGCCGTAATCGGCGACCTGGAAGATCGGGGCTTCCTCGTCCTTGTTGATGGCGACGATGACCTTGGAGTCCTTCATGCCGGCGAGGTGCTGGATCGCGCCCGAGATGCCGCAGGCGATGTAGAGCTGCGGGGCAACCACCTTGCCGGTCTGGCCAACCTGCCAGTCGTTCGGGGCGTAGCCGGCATCGACGGCCGCACGGGACGCGCCGACGGCGGCACCCAGCTTGTCGGCAACTGGCAGGATCACTTCCTGGAATTTCTCCGAGGAGCCAAGCGCACGACCACCGGAGACGATGATCTTGGCGGATGCCAGCTCCGGCCGGTCCGACGACGACAGCGCGTCAGAGACGTAGGAGGAAACGCCCGGGTTCGCGACAGCGGCGATAGTTTCGACGGCAGCCGAGCCACCGTCACCGGCAGCGGCGAAGGAGGCGGTGCGGACCGTGATGACCTTCTTGGCATCGGTCGATTGCACGGTCTGGATGGCATTACCGGCATAGATCGGACGCTTGAAGGTGTCGGCAGATACCACTTCAGTGATTTCCGAGACCTGCATGACATCGAGCAGGGCTGCGACGCGCGGCATCACGTTCTTGCCGACCGAGGTCGCAGCCGCGATGATCGTGTCGTAAGAGCCGGCAAGCGAGACGATAAGGGCCGCCAGCGGTTCCGCCAGGTTGTTGCCGAGCGAAGCGTCGTCAGCGAGCAGCACCTTGGAGACGCCCGAGAGCTTTGCAGCCGCATCGGCGGCAGCCTTGGCGCCGGAGCCGGCGACCAGCACTGCCACGTCGCCACCGATTTTCGTGGCGGCCGTCAGGGCCTTCGCGGTCTGTTCGGAGACGGTCGCGTTGTCGTGTTCTGCGAGAAGAAGAATAGCCATTTTACGTTTCTCCTGTCCGTTCCGCTTACAATACGCCGGCTTCGTTTTTCAGCTTGTCGACAAGCTCTGCCACCGACTTCACCTTGATGCCCGCCTTGCGGCCACCCGGCTCTTCGGTCTTCAGCACCTTCAGGCGCGGGGCAACGTCGACGCCGAAGTCGGCAGGCGACTTCTTGTCGAGCGGCTTCTTCTTCGCCTTCATGATGTTCGGCAGCGAAGCGTAGCGCGGCTCGTTGAGGCGCAGATCGGTCGTGACGATAGCCGGCAGCTTGACGTCGATGGTCTGCAGACCGCCGTCGACTTCGCGGGTCACGGTCGCCTTGTCGGCGGAAAGCTCGAGCTTGGAGGCGAACGTCGCCTGGCCCCAGCCGAGGAGCGCTGCCAGCATCTGGCCGGTCTGGTTCGAATCGTCGTCGATCGCCTGCTTGCCGACGATGACGAGGCCTGGAGCCTCGGCTTCCACCACGCCCTTGAGGAGCTTGGCAACGGCGAGCGGCTCGACGGCTTCGTCGGTCTCGATTAGGATGCCGCGGTCAGCGCCCATGGCGAGTGCGGTGCGGATGGTTTCCTCGGCCTTGGCAGGGCCGATCGAAACAACGACCACTTCCTCAGCCTTGCCGGCTTCCTTCAGCCGCAGGGCTTCCTCGACGGAGATCTCGTCGAAGGGGTTCATGGACATCTTGACGTTGGCGAGTTCTACGCCAGAACCATCAGGCTTGACGCGGATCTTGACGTTGTAATCCACAACCCGCTTGACTGGGACGAGTATCTTCATGGGTTCCTCTCTTCAAATCTTCCGCCGGAAAATGCGCTCAGATGCGCTCCGCCGTTTGTCGATTGGCGACATCGATACGCATTTTTTCCCCAAATACAACGATCGATGCCATTTGGCCGACAGCAATAATTTACGTTGACGTTCACGTCAATATGTTTGGCCCGCGACCTGTTGTCATCGTCCCCAATGGGTGACCTTTCGGACCGGCTGGCTTGCCGGGGTTTCCGGGCGGAGTGTGCCGCCTGACGCCTCACCATCCGGTGCGTTTCCTGCGGGCCTCTGCCCCCAGGGGCCGACCGGCGCCACGTCGACGGATGCCGCCTCATGCTCGACGGCGCGGGGCGTTACGATCGCGCGGTCGAAGAGGGGCACACCCGGACGTCGCAAAAAGAGCACCAGAAGCGCGCCTGCCAGGATCCCGCCGACATGGGCGCCCCAGGAGACATTGCTGTCGCCGTCGATGACCAGCATGACGAATTGCTGGCCGACCCAGAAGAGGAGCGGGATGAAGGCCGGAAGCGGCAGGGGAAAGCGCATGAACACCAGCACCCAGACGCGCACCTTGGGATGCAGCATCAGATAGGCCGCGACGACGCCCGACACCGCGCCCGACGCCCCGATCAGCGGCGCTTCGCTCGCCGGCATAACCAGCCCATGCACGAGCGCGCCGGCTGCCGCGCAGGCGAGGTAAAAGAACAGGAACTTGAAGTGCCCCATGGCGTCCTCGACATTGTCGCCGAAGACCCAGAGGAAGAGCATGTTGGAGCCCAGATGCAGCCAGCTGCCATGCAGGAAGGAATAGGTGATGTAGGTCGCAGTTTCCGGCACCAGCACCAGCCGCGGATCGAGCTCGGCAATGTTGAAGGCAACAGCCGGAATGAATCCCATGCCATAGACCCCGATCTCGTAAAGCGCATCGGGTGCCAGTGTGGCCAGCGCATGGGTCACGACATTGGCGAGAATCAGCCCCAGCGTCACATATTGCTTGCGAATATGCTTGAGCGCGTTTCGGTCATGCAGGGGAATGAACATCGCGCCTCGTCGGGGTTGGGGTAGGCCAATGCTAGCGCAGGTTGGGATGCGGGGACAGGGGGGCGGGCACCACGTAGGTGGCTCCTACCTTCCCATGTGGGTGATATAAGGCGCCGCAGCCCGCCTCCCCCCAAGCGGGGGAGGACGGAAAATCGAAGGCTTAGGCGAGCGTAAGCCGCCTAAACTTCGGATTTTCCCGGAGAGGGGCACAGTTCCGTGGGCACCAACCTCACCGAGCCCCCCTCTTGCGATTTCTGATGTTTAGCCGTGGCTTGCGCCACGACTAATTCATCGAAATCGCTTTCTCCCCCGCAATGGGGGAGATGCGTCCCTCGCTATCGGAATCCTTACCTGTTCTTCCCCGGCACCCAGAGAATATCCGCCCTGCCGCCATCATTCGCATGACGTGCTGCCACAAACAGAAAGTCCGACAACCGGTTCACATATTTCAGCGCCGGCTCGCCGACTTCCTCGCCATCGAAACGCGACAGTTCGACCATGATGCGCTCAGCCCGACGCGAGGTGGTGCGGGCAAGGTGCAGATAGGCGGCAGCCGGCGTGCCGCCGGGCAGGATGAAGGATTTGAGGGGGTCGAGATCGGCATTTAGCTGGTCGATCTCCTTCTCGATCCGGTCGACCTGGGCCTCGATGACGCGCAGCGGCTCATAGGACAAGACTTCGCCGGTTTCGGGGGCCGCGAGATCCGCGCCCAGGTCGAAGAGGTCGTTCTGGATGCGCATCAACATGGCGTCGAGCTCCGGCATCTCGGCCGTATGCAGCCGGGCGATGCCGATCGCCGAATTGGTTTCGTCGATCGTGCCATAGGCGTCGACGCGCAGGTCGTGCTTCAGACGGCGCGGGCCGGTCACCAGGGCTGTGGTGCCGTCATCGCCGGTGCGGGTGTAGATCTTGTTGAGCTTGACCATGGTTTAGCGTCCTCCGCCGGTGAGCCACAGCGTCAGCATGATCAGCGCAATCGCGATCGCCTGCAGCACGATGCGCGCCTGCATCAGCTTGTTGGAGGTGTTGCCATCCCCGCCCTTCAGCATGTTGAAGAGCCCCCGGACGAGGACAAGGGCGACAAGCCCCATGACGATGATGGCGAGGACATAGGTAAATGTGGACATTGCGATGGAAGTGCCTTTGTTCGTCGCCGGTCAGTCCAGCGAGCGCATCAGTCGATAAAAGAGGTCGGCCGGCAGCCAGCGCTTGAGCAGGGCCCCCTGTTTCGCCGGCTTGGTCACGAGATAATGTGGGCGGGCACGCCGGGCGGTCAAGGCGTGGGTGAGGACTTTGTAGACTGCATCCGGCCCGAGTTTGTGGCGGTTCACGGGGCCTGTGCCATCGAGTCGCGCCAGCTGTCGGCGATAGTTTTCGGCATGCACAGAGTTTTCGAGGTCGATCGCCTCGCGGATATGATGAAGCGCATTTGCGGTGAAGCGGCTTTCGATCGGGCCGGGCTCGATCAGGCTCACCTGCACGCCCGATCCCTCGAGTTCCATCCTCAGCGTCAGCGACAGGCCTTCCAGCGCGAATTTCGACGCCGTATAGGCGCCGCGCCAGCGATAGGGCACGATGCCGAGGATGGAGGAGCATTGTACGATGCGGCCTTCGCCTTGCGCCCGCATGGCAGGGATCACCCGGCGGGTCAGGTCGTGCCAGCCGAAGAGATTGGTCTCGAACTGGGCGCGCAGCGCCTCCGTCGGCAGATCTTCCACCGCGCCCGCCTGCCCATAGGCGCCGTTGTTGAAGAGGGCATCGAGCCGGCCACCGGTCCGCTCGAAGACGGTCGCCACCAGCCGCTCGATGCTCGCGGGATCGGTGTAATCCATCAGAAGGGCCTCGATGCCCTTGGCCTCAAGCGGGGCGAGATCGTCTGGCTTGCGCACCGTCGCGAAGACGCGCCAGCCATCGCGTTTCAGGGCCTCGGCGCAGTAGGCGCCGATGCCGGAGGAACAACCGGTGACGATGATGCTCTTCACGGGGAAAACCTCGTTCTTCCTTTGCAAATGCCGACCGGTTTCCCATATTCGGCCCCAGCCTGCAATCGTACCCCGCGTTCTCAAGGAGACTGGATGCCGACTTTCCTGCGTATGCTCTACAAGGTCGGTTATGATGCGTTCTGGCACTTCACCGAGGACGACGGCTGGGCTATGGCGAGCCATGTGGCGCTGTCGGCCATTCTTGCGCTCTTTCCCTTCCTGATTTTCGGCACGGCGCTTGCGAGCTTCCTCGGCGCCGACCAGTTCGCCGAAACGGCGGTGCATTTGATCTTCGACACCTGGCCGGAAACGATCGCGAAACCCCTGTCCGACCAGGTGGTGCAGGTGCTGACCATTCCGCGCGGCGGGCTGCTCACGATCTCGGTGCTGGCGGCAGCCTACTTCGCCTCGAATGGCGTCGAGGCGCTGCGGGTCTCCCTCAACCGCGCCTACCGGGTCGCCGAGACGCGACCGTGGTATCTCACGAGACTGCTCAGCCTCGGTTTCGTGCTTGCGGCGGTGGTGGTGCTGGCGGCGATCAGCGCGCTTCTCGTCGCGGTGCCCGTGGCGCTCGCCTATGCCGAGAAGCTCTTTCCGTTCCTGAAGGAATTCCTGGCGACCGTCGCCAACTGGCGCGTCTACGGCACGGTTGCCTTCCTGATCGTGACGCTGCTGGTCTTTCACCTCGGCCTGCCGGCGGGCCGCCGGCGGCTGATCGACGTGCTGCCGGGCGTGATGCTCACACTTGCCCTCTGGCTCATCGGCGCCCTGCTTTTCGGCTACTACCTCGCCTCGTTTGCCAATTATGCCGCGACCTATGCCGGTCTTGCCTCGATCATGATCGTTCTGGTCTTCCTCTACATGGTCGGCGCGATCTTCATCATCGGGGCGGAATTCAATGCGGCGCTGATGAAGTTCCGGGTGGTGCCGGTCAAGGGCGAGCCTGATGTCGGGATCTCAAATCCCGACCATGGCTCGGATATCTGACGGCGTTTTTCCCTCGGCTCTGAGCGTAGACAGCGCCGTGTCATCAAGGCTTTTCGATAGCTTGCGTCCGTCGGGGCCCAGGATCAGCCGGTGGTGGTGGTAGACGGGTTCCGGCAGCCCGAGCAGGGTCTGCAGCAGGCGGTGGACCGATGTGGCATGGAAGAGGTCGAGGCCCCGCACGACATGGCTTACCCCTTGCGCAGCATCGTCCACGGTGACGGCGAGGTGGTAGCTTGAGGGGGCATCGGAGCGCCAGAGAACCACATCGCCCCAGGCGGCCGGATCGGCCTTGATCTCGCCTTGTGGCCCGTCGCCGGTTTCCTGCCAGCTGAGCTTTGCCCCGACGACGCGTTGCGCCCTGGCGATGTCGAGCCGCCAGGCGTGGCGCTCCGCCGTTGCCAGTTTCTCCGCCCTTTCGTCTTCGCCAAGCGACCGCTCCTCCTTCGGATAAAGCGGTGCGCCATCCGGGTCGCGTGGCCAGGTGCCGCCCTCGCGCTCGAAGGCCGAGACGCGGGCCTTCACCTCGCTGCGGGTCAGGAAGGCAGGATAGACCAGGTCCATGGCCTTCAGCCGGTCAAGAGCCGCGCGATAAAGCGGGAAGTGCTCCGACTGGCGGCGGACGGGCTGTTCGAAGGCGATCCCTAGCCAGGTGAGATCGTCGATGACGGCCTGTTCGAGCTCCTGACTGCAGCGGGTGAGATCGATATCCTCGATGCGCAGCAGCAGGCGTCCACCCGTGCTGGAAGCCATGTCCGCGTTGAGAAGGGCAGAGAGCGCGTGGCCGAGATGCAGACGGCCATTGGGGCTTGGCGCGAAGCGAAAGACGGGGGCAGCGTGGCTTGCGGTTTGACGAGGACGTTCGGTCATGCTTTTCCTTCGCATGAGAGTGGCATGAGGAAAAGGGGACGGATTTGACGACGATCCGATGCGAGGCCGACCTCGCTGCGGGGCTTTCCCTTTTGCTGACGCGAGATCCCCGGCTCTCTCCGATAGCAGAGCTGTGCCGTCCGCTGCCGCTCCGGCTTTCCGCACCCGGCTTTGCGGGGCTCGCCTCGATCATTGTCTCGCAGATGGTGTCGCGGGCAAGTGCGGACGCGATCTGGCGGCGGATGACGGCGGTCTTGGGCAACCGGCCACTGGCGGAAGATTATCTCGCGCTCGGTCCGGAACTCATTGGCACTTTCGGTCTGTCGCGCGGCAAGGCGCAGGCGCTGGAAGCGGCCGCCAAGGCGGATCTCGGTGGCCCCTTCCGGCTCGACGAATTGACGGACATGCCCGCCGAGGCTGCGATTGCGGCGCTGACCGGCCTCAAGGGTGTCGGCCCCTGGACGGCGGAGGTCTACCTGATGTTCTGCGGTGGCCATCCCGATATTTTTCCGGTCGGCGACGTGGCGCTCAGGATCTCGGTGGGAGATGTTTTCTTCGCCGGCGAGCGCCCCGCACCTGAGCTCGTGGCGGAGCTTGCCGAAGCCTGGGCGCCCGTCCGATCGGTCGCCGCGCGGCTGTTCTGGGCGCATTACGCCCGCATCACCGGCCGCACTGCCTTGCCTCGCTGAGGGGCGTGCCGAGAGGTCGCGGGCTCACCTGAAAATTCAGGCTTCACAATGCTGTAACAACGGACCTAATATAGAAGGGCAGATGCCGAATCGATCAGGAGTACGCCTTGACGATTGCAGTTTCTCCCCAGGCCCTGCCGGCGCTCGTCCTGAATGCCGACTACCGGCCACTGAGTTATTATCCCTTGTCGCTCTGGTCCTGGCAGGACGCGATCAAGGCGGTCTTCCTCGACCGTGTGAACATCATCGCGGAATATGATCACTCGGTCTGCTCGCCGAGTTTCTCGATGCGGCTGCCAAGCGTGGTCAGCCTCAAGACCTATGTTCAGCCGACCCGGAACCCGGCCTTCACCCGCTTCAATGTCTTCCTGCGCGACAAGTTCGAATGCCAGTATTGCGGTTCGCCTGATGATCTGACCTTCGACCACGTCACCCCGCGCGCCCATGGCGGCGAGACGACCTGGGAAAACGTCGTGGCAGCCTGTTCGCCATGCAACCTGCGCAAGGGATCGAAGTTGCCGAAGCAGGCGCAAATGTTCCCGCACCAGAAGCCCTATCGCCCGACGGTGCAGGATCTGCACAACAACGGCCGGCTCTTCCCGCCGAACTACCTGCATGAAAGCTGGATGGACTATCTCTACTGGGATACCGAATTGCAGCCGTAAGGCTTCGGCTCGTTTCATCCTCGGCGGCGCCTTCTGCGTCGCCGCCATCTCAGACCTTGGGCTGGCTCAGATGCTGGGCTTTCTAAGCGCGCCCCAGAACGCGATGGCGGCCAGTGCCGCACTTGTCAGCACGTTCCAGCCGGCAAACGAGAGGCCAAGCACACGAAGCGTCGCTTCGGTGCAGGAGGGCGCCTTGGTGGCGTTCAGGGCATCCAGCACGTTGACCGGCGTATCGCCGCCGGTGGTTCCGATCGTGCAGGTGGAGGGGCCTTCCCAGAACTTCCACTCGACGCCGGAATGATAGATGCCCAGCCCCATGCCGACGAGCATCAGGATCGCAACCGCGATCAGCAGGGTCTTCGTGACAACAGGCGGTAGGCGGAAGACGGCAGACAGCACGGCCAGGAAGCCGACGCCGATGCCGATGTAATAGGGATTGCGCTGCATCAGGCAGAGCGCGCAGGGAATGTAGCCGCCGATATGCTCGAAACCGAGCGCGGAGCCGACGACGATCGCCATGCCGAAGGTGACGAAAACGGCCGCAGCGCGGTCGGGGTGGCGATTGAGAATTGCGAGCATGAGATCTGGCCTGCGGCTGATTGCACATCGCCGGCGTCAGGGCCGGACAGGCCGGGTTCTATTGCGTTTGCGAAGATGTGTAAATCCGCGCCGGCTCGGCGGATGGGCGCACGTGTGCGTGATGAATTGACGAATGCGAAGACGAGAGATGGTGCCCCATGCCGGAATCGAACCAGCACTCCTTTCGGAACTCGATTTTGAGTCGAGCGCGTCTACCAGTTCCGCCAATGGGGCACGGTCTGGATGTTCGCGGCTTACCATGGGCTGCGTCGCGGGTGCAAGAGGGTTTGGTGTCCTGTTTGCCTTTGGTGGCGGCGTGCCTGTGACTGTTGCGGCGAGGGTGTCCGTGAGACTGCGGATAGCCGGACGCGGACCAAGCGAGTTGAAGCGCCCTTGCCGGAATGCTAGGGGAAGGGGCAGGGCTGCATGACATGTCGTGCGGGCCGTTCCGGCCGGTCGCCCGGACCATTTCAGTTCCTCGGAAGGCAAGACGCATGACATCCACCGGCAAAAAGATTCGTATCGCTCAACCCGTCAAGCAGGTGGTCGTCGATGTCGGGCTCCTGCCGAAGGCGCCGGTTCAGCCAGCGGTCGGCCGGGGCAAGGGCAAGGGCAAGGGCAAGGCCGGCGCCCCTGTGGTCGCCGCCCCTGCTGCTGCTGTCGACGGCAAGGCCAAGGTCAATATCGTGGCGCCCGTCGCCCCGCAGGTGGCTGCCATGCGGCAGAAGCTGAAGCAGCAGTCTGTCCAGTCGGCCGTCGCGCGTGTAGATGCCGCGATCGAGGCTGGCACAGTCTCTGCGGCGGAGGCCAAGGCTCTGGTGCTGGCACTCGCCGTCAAGCGGCTCGGCGCCAAGGAAACAGCCGAAAAATGGTATCGCGGCCAGCATCTGGAGGCCTTTGGCGGACGCACGCCGGCGCAGATGGTGCGTGCCGGAGAGTTGAAGGCGCTGGTTGCCTTGATGCGTGCGGAAGTCGCACAGGCGAAGGGCTGATGTCGTAGTTTGTGGCGGGGCGGGCTTGTGACGAGTTGGTCCGTCGGCGCCTCACAGTGCGCACATGGATGCTGGCCAGAGCCCTGCGACATCGTCTTCCTGTTTGCCGGTCGTTTACGGTCAATAGAGCCGGTTGTTGTGCGTCTGCGAGATGGATGTTAGCACTTACAGCATGACGATCCGGACACTGCGCCATGCTGCTTGAGCCGCGCGACACCTTCGAGGCGCTTCGCCGCGATTTCCATTGGGACATCCCCGCCGATTTCAACATCGGACGGGTTGTGTCCGATGACTGGGCTGCCAGGGCGCCGGAGCGCATCTGCCTTCAGCATTTCTCGCCGGATGGCCGACATCTTTCGATGACTTACGGTGAACTCGCCGCCCAGTCTTCGGCCTTCGCCCATGGTCTGCAAAGCCTTGGCGTTTTGTCGGGCGACCGTGTGGCGCTGCTTCTGCCGCAATGTTTCGAGACTGTTATTGCGCATGTTGCGATTTACAAGATGGGCGCCATCGCGTTGCCGCTCGCGCTGCTCTTCGGCGAAGAGGCGCTGGAATATCGCCTGCGCGACGCTGGTGCCCGGGTGATCGTGACGAACGGCTTCGGCCTGCAACGGCTGAAGACGATCAAGGCACGGCTGCCGGCCCTGGAAACAGTGATCTCCATCGAGGGCACCGGCCCTGATGTGACAGGGTTTCGCGCCCTGATCGAGGGCAGGCCTCAAGTCTTCGCGATCGCCGAGAGCGGGCCCGATACACCAGCGTTGATGATCTACACCTCCGGAACCACGGGGCCGCCCAAGGGTGCGCTGCACGGCCACCGGGTCCTGGCGGGTCACATTCCCGGTTTCCAGCTGGCGCATGATTATCTGCCGCTGCCCGGCGACAAGGTCTGGACGCCCTCGGACTGGGCGTGGGCGGGCGGTCTGTTGAACGCGCTCCTGCCGGCGCTGATGCTCGGCGTGCCGGTCGTATCGTCGCCGGCGCAGAAATTCGATCCGCACATGGCCTTCCGGATCATGGCCGAGATGAAGGTGCGCAATGCCTTCATTCCACCGACGGCGCTTCGGCTGCTCAAGGCGGTCGAGAAGCCGCGCGAGGCCTATGACCTCGTTCTGCGGAGCATCGGTTCGGCGGGCGAGTCCCTCGGGCGCGAGACCTATGAATGGGTGAAGTCGGCGCTCGGCATCGTCCCGAATGAATTCTATGGCCAGACGGAGTGCAATTTCGTCCTGTCGTCGGCGGCGCATCTCGGCGTCACCAAGGGCGGTTTCATCGGCAAGGCCGTGCCGGGGCATGAAGTCGCGATCATCGACGACCGGGGGCGTGAGGTGCCTGTCGGCGAAACAGGGCAGGTGGCGATCCGGCGTCCCGACCCGGTGATGTTCCTCGGTTACTGGAACAACGACAGGGCGACCGAAGACAAATTCGTCGGCGGCTGGATGAAGACCGGTGATCTCGGACGGCAGGACGAGGACGGCTATGTGCAGTTCTTCGGTCGTGACGACGACGTGATCACGTCTTCCGGCTACAGAATCGGACCGGCGGAGATCGAGGACTGCCTGATCGGCCATCCGGCTGTGCGGTTGGCGGCTGTCATCGGCAAGCCCGACGCGCTGAGAACCGAGATCGTCAAGGCCTTCGTGGTGTTGCAGGAGGGGTATGCGCCGCGGCCATCCCTCGCTGTCGAGATCCGTGACTGGGTGAAGACCCGCCTCTCGATGCACGAATATCCGCGCGAGGTCGAGTTTGTCGCCGAATTGCCGCTGACCACCAGCGGCAAGGTCATTCGCCGGCTTTTGCGCGACCAGGAGATCGCCAAGGCGAGCTGAGCCGGCGCTGTGACGCGGACGCTCTGTCGGGACGGGGGTTAACCGCCGAAGCGGCGGTTCAGGACCTTGTCACGCAGGATGCGGGCGATGTTGCGGGTGTTGCGATACATGTGCAGCTGGGCGCCGACCTGGCGGACGTCGCGGTCTGCATTGGGTTTCAGGCCGATCACCAGGGTGCCCATCGCCTCGCGTTCCCTCCAGAAGCGGCTCATGATCGGATGGTCCGGCACGGCGCAGCTGTCGGTCCGCTGGATGTTGGCGTCGTCGAGGTGCCATTCGGTCAGGTCTGCCATCAACAGCTTTCCGGGCGAGAAGCGGGCATAACGCTCGTCATAGGCCGTTTTCCAGGTATAGGCCTCTCCCGCCATGATGAAGACGACCATTGACGCAATGGCGCGGCCGTCGAGGTCAAGCGTATGGATGCGCACCGCGTCGGCTTCCGCAAGATTGGTGATCGCCTCGCGGGCAAAGGCGGCGCGCAGGCGGTCGTTGACCATGGCGGAGCGTTTGCGCCCCTTCCAGCCGCTCGCTTCCAGCGCCAGGAATTCCTCCATGCGCTGGCGGATCTCCTCCGGCTGGCGGGCGACGGCATAGGTCACGGTCCCCTGCTCGGACAATAGCCGGAACTGGCGGCGCATTTCGCGCAGGTGGTTCTTGTTCAGCGCAGCGCTGAGATAGGTGTCGCCATCCTCGTAGCTCTCCAGCATTGGACGCTGGTATTCGTTGGTGACGGTCAGCGGCAGGTCGCGCGCAAGGGCGACGGCACGGGCGAGCTGGGTGAACCGGCCAGACAGGCGAAGATCGGGGATCACAAGCAGGCCGGGCATGCGGGCGTCGGGGCGTCCCAGGGCCTCAAGCAAGTTGTCGATGGTTTCGGCGGCGCCTTCGGCATCGACCAGCGGTGTGCCGAGGGGCCCGAAGGGATTGGCCCAGACGCGGATGATCGAGGGGCCGACGGAGAAACCCGGCTTCTCGATCGAATATGGGAAGAGCATGCGCAGGCGCGAGCGGCGCTCGTCCTCGTCGCGGATCACGGCGAAGCGGACCTGGCGCTCTTCCAGGCGCGGCATTGCGGGGGCGAGGAAGCGCGGTGCGAAGAAGACATTCGCCTCCATGACGCGGTAGGTCAGATATTCCAGCTCGTCCTGCAGTTCGTAACCCATCTGGCCGGGATAGACGCTCAGATGGCGCCCCGGGCGCCCAACCGCGATTTCCGTTTCCGCGACGGGGGCTGTCGCCGCACCGGCCAGACTGCCCACAAGGCGGTTGGCGTCGCTGTTCATGCTCTCGTTGTAGATGCGTTCGGTCATGGGCGGACGGCCTCCTGTCGGGGCGTCAGGGCATGTGGATCGGCAAAGGCGAAGACGACGATGCCAAACGCGCGGCGCACGGCAAGGTGCAGGAGAAGCGCTTCAACGGCCATGGCGGTGGCGGTAGCGGTTGCAGCACCCGCAAGACCCCAGATCGGGATGAGGGTGATGTTCAGGGCAATGTTGGAGGCCAGCGCCACGGCATAGACCGCGACACAGAGCTGCTGGCGTCCGGCCATTGTGAGGAGCATTTCGGCGGGGCCGACAAGCGCCTTGGCCATGTTGCCGGCAAACAGGATGACCATCAGCCCGTAACCGGCTGTGAAGGCCGAGCCGAAAAGACCGAGCAGCAGCTCGCCGAGCATCAGCACCACGGCGCCGACGGCGAGCGAGGGCCAGAAGCTCCAGCGCGCGGCGGTGCCAGCGAAGCCCGCGAGACCCTGCCTGTCGCCTTCCGCGATCAGGCTGGAAAAGCGTGGCGTCGCGCCCGCCTTGACCGCGAAGAAGACGAATTGCACCAGCGCCATCGTCTTGGCGGCGGCGAAATAGACACCGACCTGATCCGGCGGCAGATAAAGGCCGACGACGATCACGTCGGAATTGGTGAGCAGGAAGCCGAAGCCCTCGATCAGGAAGATCGGCAGTGCGACCTTGATCCAGGCGGAAAAATCGATCTTGCGGTCGCCACGGTCGTAGCGACGCACAAGGCGGCGGTCGACGAAGAGGAACTGGCCGAGGGTCGTGACATAGGTGGCCGCGAGGGCCGCCTGCATGGCGGTGACCGCCGTGGCGGGAGCGCCCCAGGCAACGGCCGCGAGCATGAAGGCGAGGATGAGGCTTGGGCGGATGATGTAGGTCGGGCTCAGTCCCAGGACAGCCCAGCGATTGGCCCGGGCGGTACCATCGAGCACGTCGCCGAGAGCGATCATCGGCAGGGCAAAGACGGCGAGGAACAGGGGCACGAGGTAGTAGTGCTCGATGCTGTCGCCGAAGATGTGGAGGGCCGAGACGCCGACGAGGGCGAGAATGCTGGCGCTCGTCATGGCAAAGAGGCGGGCCGTGGAGGTGAGGCCGCGGATTTCGGCCTGTGCCCGGTCGAGATCATATTGCGGCAGGAAGCGGATGACGGCGGTGTGGAAGCCGAGGCAGGAGAAATTGCCGGCGAGAACCACGAGAACCCAAACGAAGACGAAGATGCCATATTCAAACTCGCCCATCAGGCGGGCCTGGATGATCTGCGAGACGAAGGCGATGCCGGCGCTGACGATGCGGATGGCAAAGGCGATAGCGGCCATGCGCCGGGCGCGGGCCGTCTCGTCCTCGGCAAGGAGCGCACGGACCAGACGCGGGCCCGCGGGCAACCATTTTTCCGCTGTTTCCAGAACAGTCATCGGTACGGACGCAATACTTCTCGCTGGGTCGGGTATGGTTCCCAGTGATGACAGATCAGGGTTAACGAAGTGTGGTGATGCGGCGTTCCTGGCTGTCCGCCGTCTGGCGGGCGGCCATCGGCACGCCGTTGAACAGGAACAGGGCGAGCGGCAGCCGACGGATCAGGCGGTGGATGGCGTAGGACAGAAGAAAGGTCGCCAGGCAGACCAGCAGGAACTCGGCGACGGGCGGCCAAGTCGTCAGAAGAAGGAGTGTTGTCAGGCCGTAGATGATGGGGTGGTGCAGCAGGTAGATGCTGAAGGAGGCGTCGACGATCCGGTCGACGTGTGGATTGGGACGGTTCCAGAATCGCTCTGCAATTCCGAGAATGACCAGACTGAGGAGTACGGCGGCCGCACCGTCGACGGCGTCGTAGGCGATCCCGAGGCTGGTGCCATCGCGTCCGCGCAGCAGCGAGGCGAGGATGGCGGTTGCGCCGGCCAGGAGCGGCATCCTCCAGCCGGCGCGCCAGACGAGTGCGGACCGGATGCTTGGCACCCGACGGATGAGCACGCCGACCAGGAAGAAGGGCAGGTAGCGGAGATAGGGATCGATGCCGTGAGCGATGAGGTAGGGCAGCGTGCCGTCGATCGCGAGCATCCGGGCCTGTGACAGTTGGACCAACACCTGCCAGATGGCGAGCGCCAGTATCAGCAACGGAAGCGCCGCATGCGACGGGACAAGACCGTCGTGGACGAGCTTTGCCCTCACTCTCGCGAGAGGCGAAGACCGTGCCACATGGTCGAGCGGCACCAGCAGCCCGCTATAGGCCAGGAGGGCCGGCAGGAACCAGAGATGCATGATCCAGCCGAAGCCGGGATGCGTGACGTCGCGTGCCGCACGGTCGATGGCATCCGCCATCGGCGTGACGCCCGTCATCGCGCCGTTGAGATCGATGAGGACGACCTGCAGCGGCGCGAGCAGGACAAGGCCGGTCAGGAAGGGTATGCCGAGGCGGACCAGACGGCTACGGAGCCACATCGCAGGTGGCCGTTTTTCCAGCATCATTGCTGCAAAGTAGCCGGCGACGATGAAGAAGGCCGGCATGCGGAACGTCACCAGTACGCCACTCAGGAAGGTGAGAAACTCGCTCTTGTCGGGCGACTGGATGTCCCAGAGGACGCGTGCATTGTAGGCCATGGCAGCGTGATAGGGGATGCCGAGAAGCATCAGGAACGCGCGCAGCGAATCCCAATGATGTTCTCGTGCTGACGCAGCCGACATCCTGACCCTCCAAAGGAAAGGGGAACCGGGCCGGGTGGCGCGGTTCCCCTCATGCGTCAGAGGCTGCCAGCGAAAGGTTGAAAAAACCTCAAGCCTGGAAGCTGAAAGATCAGGCTTCCAGTGCGCCGTGGCAGTGCTTGTACTTCTTGCCGGAGCCGCAGGGGCAGGGCTCGTTGCGACCGACCGTGCCCCAGCTCTTTGGTTCGAGCGGATTGCGGTTCTGGGCAGCCTGATCGGCGGGTGCCGCGAGTTCGTCTTCCCCGGTGGTTGCATCAATGTGATGGGCCTGCATCTGCGGCGGGGTCGGGGCCGGCGGTGCTTCACGCACCAGTTCGACGCGCGACATCTGCGTGGTGACGGCATCGCGCAGGTTGGCCAGCAGGGCCTGGAAGAGTTCGAAGGCTTCGGCCTTGTATTCCTGAAGCGGGTCACGCTGAGCGTAGCCGCGGAAGCCGACGACCGAGCGCAGATGATCGAGGTTGACGATGTGCTCGCGCCAGAGATTGTCGATGGTCTGCAGAACGACCGAGCGTTCGACATAGGCCATCAGCTCTGCGCCGAAGCGCTCGGCCTTGTCGGCGGCGGCCTTGTCGGCGGCTTCCATGATGCGATTGTAGATATCGTCTTCGGCGATACCTTCTTCCGCCGCCCAGACGTCGACCGGCAGGTCGAGGTTGAGGGTGTTCGCGACCTTCTGCTTGAGGCCGGCGACATCCCACTGCTCGGCATAGGCGTTCGGCGGAACATGGATGCCGACCATGGTCTCGATGACTTCGTGGCGCATGTCGGTGACCGTTGCCGACACGTCAGTCGCGTCCATCAGCTCGATGCGCTGTTCGAAGATCACCTTGCGCTGGTCGTTGATGACGTCGTCATACTTCAGGAGGTTCTTGCGGATGTCGAAGTTGCGGGCTTCGACCTTCTTCTGGGCGCGTTCGAGCGCCTTGTTGATCCACGGATGGACGATGGCTTCGCCGTCCTTCAGACCGAGCTTCGTCAGCATGCCGTCCATGCGGTCGGAGCCGAAGATGCGCATCAGGTCGTCCTGGAGCGACAGGTAGAACTTCGAGCGACCCGGGTCGCCCTGACGGCCGGAACGGCCGCGCAGCTGGTTGTCGATACGGCGGCTTTCGTGGCGTTCCGTGGCGATGACGTAGAGGCCACCGGCTTCGAGCGCCTTCTGCTTCAGGGCGGCGATTTCAGCCTTGATGGCATCGGCCTTGGCATCGCGCTCCGGACCCGGCTCTATCTCGGCCAGTTCGTGCTCGAGGCGCATGTCGAGATTGCCGCCGAGCTGAATGTCGGTACCGCGGCCCGCCATGTTGGTGGCGATGGTCACGGCGCCGGGAACGCCGGCCTGGGACACGATATAGGCTTCCTGCTCATGGTAGCGGGCGTTCAGGACCTTGAAGTCCTTGAAGCCGGACTGGCTGAGCATATTGGCGAGCAGTTCCGACTTTTCGATCGAGGTGGTGCCGACGAGAACCGGCTGGTTGCGCTCGCTTGCGGCCTTGATCTCTTCGATGATCGCCTTGAACTTTTCCTCGAAGGTCCGGTAGACCTCGTCGTCCTCGTCGATACGCTTGATCGGCAGGTTGGTCGGGACTTCGACCACTTCGAGACCGTAGATATTGGCGAATTCTTCCGCTTCGGTTGCCGCCGTACCGGTCATGCCCGCCAGCTTTTTGTACATGCGGAAATAGTTCTGGAAGGTGATCGAGGCGAGCGTCTGGTTCTCGGGCTGGATCTGCACCTTTTCCTTGGCTTCGAGCGCCTGGTGCTGGCCTTCCGAGTAACGACGGCCCGGCATCATTCGGCCGGTGAACTCGTCGATGATGACGATCTCGTTGTTGCGGACGATGTAGTCCTTGTCGCGCTGGAAGAGCTTGTGGGCCTTCAGGGCGTTGTTTATGTGGTGGACGATCGCGACGTTTTCGACGTCGTAGAGGCTTTCGCCCTTCAGGAGGCCGGCCTCACGCAGCAGGTTTTCGAGCTTCTCGGTGCCGACTTCGGAGAAGTTCGCCGAACGCTGCTTTTCGTCGATTTCGTAGTCTTCGTCCGACAGGAGCGGGATGAAGGCGTCGATCGTGTTGTAGAGGTCCGAGCGGTCGTCGAGCGGGCCGGAGATGATCAGCGGCGTGCGGGCTTCGTCGACGAGGATGGAGTCGACTTCGTCGACGATCGCGAAGTTGTGGCCGCGCTGAACCATCTGGCCGCGCTCATACTTCATGTTGTCGCGCAGATAGTCGAAGCCGAGTTCGTTGTTCGTCGCATAGGTGATGTCGCAGGCATAGGCCGCGCGGCGCTCATCGTCGCTGAGGCCGTGAACGATGACGCCGGTGGTGAGGCCGAGGAAGCCGTACATCTTGGCCATGGTCGCGGCGTCACGGCGGGCGAGGTAGTCGTTGACGGTGACGACGTGGACGCCCTTGCCGGAGAGCGCATTCAGGTAGACGGCGAGCGTCGCAACGAGCGTCTTGCCTTCGCCTGTCTTCATTTCGGCGATCGAATTGTCGTTGAGGATCATCGCGCCGATCAGCTGTACGTCAAAAGGACGCATGCCAAGCGCACGACGGGCACCTTCGCGAGCGACAGCGAAGGCGGGAACGAGAATATCGTCCAGCGTCTTGCCGGCGGCCAGTTCTGCCCGGAACTCGGCCGTCTTGGCGGCGAGCTGTTCGTCGGTCAGCGCCTTTACCTTTTCCTCAAGGGCTGCGATCTGAGCAACCCGCGGGTTATAGGATTTCACGCGACGCTCGTTCGACGAGCCGAAGATTTTGCGCGCAAGTCCACCAAGACTGACCATATCGATGGTCCTTTCTGACCTTCGTCATATCGTTGACGTACCTTTCGGACCACCATTAGAGCAGTCGAATAGGCACAATGCGTCCTGAAACTACTCTGGACGCGAGGTTGCGTGACAGATAAGAGGGGGGTCGAATGATGTCAACGGCGCAGGCCAGTCGCAAATCCCCTCGATCGCCGGGCATCTGACAATATTTTGCCCGATTCGAACGGTCTTGAAACGGTTCACCATCCGAAAGGTCTTTCATGCTTCGCCTCAATAAAATCGTGCTCGCCGCCTGCGTTTCCCTCTCGGCCCTCTATGGCGCGGCTTCCGCCCAGGATGCGACCGTGGTCGCCAAGGTGGGTGATCTGGAGATCACCCAGTCCGAACTCGATCTGGCAATTGCCAATCTCGACCCGCAGCTGGCCCAGCTTCCGGACGAGCAGAAGAAGGTCGCAGCCCTGTCCGGCGCCATCGACGTGAAGCTGCTTGCCGCGAATGCGACTGCTGAAGGTTTGCAGGACGATGCGGATTACAAGCGCCGCATGGCTTTCATCGCCGAGCGCGAACTGCACAACACCTTCTTCAAGAAGAACGTCGTTGACGGCGTCACTGAAGACGAAGTCAAGGCCCGCTACGAAAAGGAAATCGCAGCGCTTCCGAAGCAGGAAGAAGTGCGCGCCCGTCATATCCTGGTGAAGACCGAGGAAGAGGCCAAGCAGATCATCACCGATCTGGATGCCGGCAAGGACTTCATCGAAATCGCCAAGGAAAAGTCGACGGATCCGAACAAGACCGAAGGCGGCGACCTGGGTTACTTCACCAAGGGCCGCATGGTTCCGGAATTCGAAGAGGCTGCCTTCGCACTCGAAAAGGGCGCCTACACGAAGACGCCGGTCAAGACCCAGTTCGGTTTCCACGTCATCCTTCTCGAAGACAAGCGCGATGCCCCGCCGCCGGCTTTCGAAGCCGTCGAGCAGCAGGTGCGCCAGCTCGTGATGCGCGACAAGTATCTCGCCATTATTGAAAAGGCGAAGAGCGAGCAGAAGATCGAGATTGTCGACGAGGCGCTCCGCAAGGGCTACGAAGAGGCCAACAAGGCAGAGCAGCAGTAAGCTCTTCCTCGCATTGTCGTTTTTCACAAGGCCCGCAGTTTGCGGGCCTTCCATTACGGGCCTTTCCCATGTCTTCCAGCATTTCTCCCCTCGCTCCGAAAACCTATGCCGACATGCCTGTCATCCGCGGAGTGCGGATGGCGACGGCTGCAGCGGGTATCAAGTACAAGAACCGCACGGATGTGCTGTTGATGGCCTTCGATCAGCCGGCTGCGGTCGCAGGCGTGTTCACCAAGTCGAAGTGCCCATCGGCTCCGGTCGATTTCTGCCGGCAGAACCTGGCGCATGGCGTCGCGCGCGGTGTCGTCGTCAATTCCGGCAATGCCAATGCCTTTACCGGCGTGAAGGGCAAGGCTGCGACCGAACTGAGTGCCAAGTCGGCTGCGGCGGCGCTGGGCTGCGGCGAAAACGAGATCTATCTCGCCTCGACCGGCGTCATCGGCGAGCCGCTCGATGCGACGAAGTTTTCCGGTGTGCTGGACCAGATGGCGAAGGACGCGACCGGTGACTTCTGGTTCGAGGCTGCCAAGGCGATCATGACCACGGACACCTATCCGAAGGTCGCGACGCGCAGCGCCACGATCGATGGCGTGACCGTCACGATCAATGGGATTGCCAAGGGCGCCGGGATGATCGCGCCCGACATGGCGACGATGCTGTCCTTCGTGGTGACGGATGCCAATATCGCGCCCGATGCCCTGCAGGGGCTGCTTTCGGCAGGCGTCGAGCCGAGCTTCAATGCGATCACCGTCGACAGCGATACCTCGACCTCCGACACGCTGATGCTGTTTGCGACGGGCGCTGCGGCTGCTGACGGCCAGGCGAAGATCGAGGGGGCTGACGATGCGCGTCTCGGCGCATTCCGGGCGGCGCTTAATGACCTGCTCAAGGATCTGGCACTGCAGGTCGTGCGCGATGGCGAAGGTGCCCGCAAGATGGTGGAGATCACCGTCAAGGGTGCCGAAAGCGATCTCGCGGCGAAGAAGATCGCGATGTCGATCGCAAATTCCCCCTTGGTGAAGACCGCCGTTGCCGGCGAAGACGCCAACTGGGGTCGTATCGTCATGGCCGTCGGCAAGTCCGGCGAAATGGCCGATCGCGATCGGCTGGCGATCTGGTTTGGTGATGTGCGCGTAGCTGTCAATGGCGAGCGCGATCCTGCCTATTCGGAAGAGGCGACCACGGCGGTTATGGAACGGGAAGACATTCCTGTTACCGTCGATATTGGCCTGGGTTCCGGCACCGCGACGGTGTGGACCTGCGACCTGACCAAGGAATATGTCGCCATCAATGGCGACTATCGGAGCTGACGTCTGAATGCATGCAATGGTAAGTGATCCCAACCTGCCGCTCGTCCGGCGTCTCGAAGCGGTGGGTTTTCGCGCCTGGCCGGCGAGCAGCGTCGTCTATGACGGGAGCTGGCAGGTGCGCCTCACCGGCGGGCATCCTGGCAAGCGGCTCAACTGCATCGTGCCGCTCGATCCTTCGGACAGCCGCGATATCGCCATGCGCCTGGACAAGGCCGGCGAGCGCTTTGCGGCGCATGACCGGCCGCTCCTGGTCCGCCAGACGCCACTTTCGCCAAAGCCGCTGATCGATTTCCTGATCGCTGACGGCTGGGAGCGTTTCGATGAAGTCGTGACGATGACCGCCGATCTCGGCTCGATGACGTTCCCGGACACGATGGATCATCTGCCGACGCAGGATATCGGGCGTTATGTTGACGCCGATATCGTCGTGCATGGCAGCGATCCGGCTCTCAAGCCGGCGCTTGCGGAGGTCATCAACGGCATCAAGCCGCCGTCCGGGCTGTTCGTCATCGAGGATGCAGCCGAGGGACCGCTTGCGGTCGCACTTTGCGTCCAGGACAATGATCTTGCGGGCATCATGTCACTTGCGGTCAAGGCCGACCGCAGGCGGCAGGGGCTCGGCATCGAGATACTGAGCTCGGCGCTGCGCTGGGCCAGGATGCGCGGTGCACGCACGACCTGGCTGCAGGTTGTCGCGGAGAATGCGGAGGCGCTGTCGCTCTACCGCAAGCTGGGCTTCGAGGAAGCCTATCGCTACGCCTATTGGCGAAAGGCTTCCCGATGACTGACGGAAAGAGGCCGATTCTCCTGGTCGCGGCCTGTGCGCTTGTGGATACCGACAACCGGATCCTTCTCGCGCAGCGTCCCGAGGGCAAATCGCTTGCTGGGCTCTGGGAGTTCCCCGGCGGCAAGGTCGAAGCTGGCGAGACGCCCGAGGAGACACTGGTACGCGAGCTCGAGGAAGAGCTTGGCATCCAGACCAAGGTCGCCTGCCTGGCACCGCTGACCTTCGCCAGCCATACCTACGAGACGTTTCACCTGCTGATGCCGCTCTACATCTGCCGGCGATACGAGGGCATTCCCCAGGGACGGGAAGGCCAGGCGATCAAGTGGGTCAGGGCAAAAGCGCTGCGTGACTATCCGATGCCGCCGGCTGACGAGCCGCTTATTCCCTTCCTGCAGGACCTTCTGTGAGAAATCACTCATTCGAGTGGTGTCGTTAATCAAAAGTTTATACCCCGCACCGCACAATGCGATCTGTTCATGCGTCGGATACGTGTGTGGAGCGTAATATGGTAAACGAGGATTTCTGGAAGGCCGCACGGTCCCGAGAGCGGTCTTCGATCAAGACGGGCAGGACGGGAGTCCTGAACATCGCCCTGCTGTTTGGAACGGCGGCGATCGCGCTGTCGCTCATCCTGACGCCCATGCTTGCCTCCAAGACAGACCGCAAGACCCTGGCTTTCCAGCCGGATGAGTTCGACATGATCACCACCGGTTCGATCCCCAAGGACGACAGCGGCAAGCGGTATACCATCCGCCGCAGCGTGCTGCAGGAAACACCGGGTTCCGTCTGCATCATAGACGGCTACGGCTCCGGCCAGGCCTGCTAACGTCAATCGAGGCCGGGGCGGGGGCAACCATCTCGGATCCAGACTTCCAGGAGCGAGAATGCGTCTTTTCCGTCAGATGATGTCCGACCTTCGTGGTGCCACGGCCATTGAATATGGCTTGATCGCCGCGCTGGTGAGCGTTGCACTGATCAGCGGTTACGGCGCGATCACGGGCTCTTTGATCAATACGTTCAATACAGTGGAAACCCACATCAAGAGCGCCGACGACTGAGCGATCCAATCGTCTCGGTCACTTGTTCTGCCTGGTCGGGTCAAGGGCGTCTGCGAGGCGCATCTTCGCCGAGCCGGGCTTCAGAGGCTTCTGCTGGCTTTCATGCGGCGCCCATCCCGAGATGAAAACGATCGAGAAGGTGGCACGGATGCGTCCATCCGGATCGCCAAACCGTTCGGCATAGAGTTCGGCCGCACGCAGGAAAAACCGGCGTGACACGGGTCGGCGGCTTCTCCCCTTCAGCGGGTTGGCCATGCCCATCGCCTTCAGATCGCGCATCAATGCGAAGATGTGATCATAGCGAACGGTGAAGCTTTCCTCGTCGATGACGGGAAGGGCGAAGCCGGCGCGCTGGAGGAGGGAGCCGATGTCCCTGATGTCGGCGAAGGGCACGACACGCGGGCTGGCACCTCCATAGATTTCGGTTTCAGCCGCCAGCAGGACCTCGCGCAGTTCAGACAGCGTACCGGCACCGGGAATGGCGGCGAGCAACAGGCCGTCCGGCTTCAGGGCGCGGCGCATCTGGATCAGCATGCCGGGCGTGTCGTTGGTCAGATGCAGAGACAATGGCGAGAGGATGAGGTTGACGGATTGCGGCTCTAGAGGAACGCTTTCGTAGCCCGAAGCGAGGACAGGCCGTTCGTCATCGCCAAAGGTCGCATCCGTCTCGATGCGCCGCAGCCTCTCGATCTTGCCTGTTGCCAATGCCGCCCGGGCGGTCAGTCCGGTTCCTCCGAACAATTCGACCGCCTCCTCGAAGCGTCGTTCGACCAGAGCCAGACGGTCGGCAAGCTCGCGCGCCGTGAGTTCCAGAAGGAAGTCGCTGCCGGCAGCATTGCGCGCGAGCGCGCGGGCGCGGTTTCTGGCGATCAGGGCTTCGTCGAACAACTCGTTCATGGCGGTATTCCTGGTTCGGGGCCTGGTTTCCGGCCTCGTTTCGGGCATTGCGGAACGCCCAGCAGGGCGTAAACTCAAAGCATGTGGGCTCACTTAGTGCAGAAAAGCGGATCCGTCAGCCGGTATCATGCCGGAATGGTGCTGCGCGGGCTTTTTCATCTGGTCTATCCGCCAGCCTGCGCCCATTGCCATGCCCGCATTGCCAGCCACCACGCGCTCTGCGCCCGCTGCTGGGGAGAGATTCGGCTGATCGAGAGGCCCTACTGCCCCATTCTCGGCCTGCCCTTTGCGCATGATCCAGGGGAGGGAATGGTGTCGCCACAGGCGATCTCCAGACCGCCGGTGTTCGACCGGTTGCGGTCCGTTGCCCTTCATGAAGGGGTGGCGCGGCATCTGGTGCATGACCTCAAATATCGCGACCGGGTGGATCTGGCGCCGATGATGGCGGGCTGGATGGTGCGCGCCGCCTCCGAGGAGGTGGCGGCGGCGGATGCGATCGTTGCGGTGCCGCTGCACCGGATGCGTATGTTCCGGCGGATGTTCAACCAGTCGGCTGAACTGGCGCGCCATGTGTCGCGGCAATCCGGCAGGCCATTTCTTGCGGAGGCGCTGGTGCGGCGCAAGCGGACGCAGCAACAGGTGGGCCTGACGGTGAACCAGCGCTCGCTGAATGTCCGCGGCGCCTTCTCTGTGCCTGAGGGACGCGAGGATCTCGTTTTCGGCAAGCGGCTGGTGCTCATCGACGACGTCTATACGACGGGGGCGACGGTGAGTGCTGCGACGACTGCCCTGAAAAAGGCAGGGGCTGCGGATGTCACTGTTTTGACCTTTGCAAGGGCTCTCGCCGGGCCTATATGAGGGGTCCAATCCTTAGTCCACCGACGCTTTCCGGCGGAGACCCCATGACTGACGTCACGATCTATACACGGCAATTCTGCGGCTATTGCGCCAGCGCGAAGGCACTGCTCGACAAGAAGGGTGTGGCCTATGTTGAGCACGACGCCACCGGCAAGCCTGACATGCGCGAGGAAATGATCGCGAAATCCGGCCGCAACACCTTCCCGCAGATCTTCATCGGCAGCCAGCATGTTGGCGGTTGCGATGATCTGCATGCACTCGACCGGGCCGGCAAGCTCGATCCGCTTCTTTCTCAGTAAGGACAGACCCATGGTGTTCAAGGCCGCTGCCGTCCAGATGTGCTCCGGGATCGATCCGGAGAAGAATGCCGAGAGCATGGCGCGGCTCGTGCGCGAGGCCCATCGTCGCGGCGCGATCTATGTGCAGACGCCCGAGATGACCGGTGCCGTGCAGAAGGATCGTGCGGGTCTGGCGGCAGTGCTGCGCGACGAGGAGACGGATCTGATCGTCAGACGAGCCTCCGAGCTTGCCAAGGAGCTCGGCATCCATCTGCATGTCGGGTCGACCGCCATCAAGCTTGCCGATGGCAAGATCGCCAACCGGGCCTTCCTGTTCGGACCCGATGGCCACAAGATCACCTCCTACGACAAGATCCACATGTTCGACGTCGACCTCGACAATGGCGAGAGCTGGCGCGAAAGCGCGGTCTATCGACCGGGTGAGCGGGCTGTTGTGGCCGACCTTCCCTTCGGCAAGCTCGGCTTTGGCGTCTGCTACGACGTGCGCTTCCCGCATCTGTTCCGGGCGGAAGCCATGGCGGGCGCGGAGATCCTGACGACGCCGGCGGCCTTTACCAAACAGACCGGCGAGGCGCATTGGGAAATCCTGCTGCGCGCTCGTGCGATCGAGAACGGTGCCTATGTGATTTCGGCCGCGCAGGCGGGCGTGCATGAAGACGGCCGCGAGACCTTCGGGCATTCGATGATTGTCGGTCCCTGGGGCAAGGTGCTCGCGTCTGCCGGTGGAAGCGGCGAAGATGTGGTCGTTGCCGAGATCGATCTTGAGGCGGTGAAGGCCTGCCGGGCGAAGATCCCAAACCTGAAGAACGGTCGCGACTTCCAGCTCGACATCGCGCCCGTGCTGGCCAAGGGAGGCGTCACGGTTTGATCCGCTATTCCCTCAGCTGCGACAAGGCGCATGAATTCGAGGGCTGGTTCTCGGAAAGTGCTGATTTCGATCGGCAGAAGGCGTCGGGTTTCCTGACCTGCCCGGTCTGTGGATCGCCCGAGGTGTCCAAGGTGCTCATGGCGCCTGCGGTCTCCACGGCACGGCAGAAGGACGAGACGCAGGCGCTTGCGGTGTCGGAAGCGCAGAAGCAGGCCTTCGTGAAGCTCAAGGAAGCGGTCCGCGAGATCCGCGCGAGCAGTGAGGATGTCGGCGAGAAGTTTCCCGAGGAAGCACGCAAGATCCATTACGGCGAGGCGGAAGCCCGCGGGATCATCGGCCAGGCCTCTCCCGTCGAGGTGAAGTCACTGATCGAAGAGGGCATCGAGATCGCGCCGCTGCCGGTCCTGCCGGATGATGTGAATTGATCGCTGGCTCCCATCATCTCGCCATCTACAATTTCGGGGTCCATACCGGTTCATACCTGACTGCATCCGTTCAAGGTTTTGCGTTGCGCGAGCCTCTGAATTTCGAAGCGGCAGCGCGGGCAGTCGGTTTTCTGGGACGGTCTGGCTATGAGGGTGAGCCTGGACCGGAAAGCTGGAGCGAACTGGTTTTTCCGCGTTTCCTGATGGAAACCGGTCGCGCCAGCGGGGTGTCCTCTCTCTCGCTTTGGCGCGACATCGAAAGTCTGATGGCTTTCACCTATGCCGGCGTTCATGCCGATGCGCTGAAGCACGCCCGCCATTGGAACGAGCGGCAGGCCTGGCCGCCACTGGTTCTCTTCTGGATCGAAGCCGGAGTATTTCCGAGCTGGGCTGAAGCGGTGCGGCGCTTCGAATTGCTGGCCGATCGTGGGCCTACGGCGGAGGCCTTCAGCTTCAAAACCACCTTTGCCGCTGATGGCAGCATGATTGAGATCGATCGCCAGCGGGTGAAGGACCTGTCAGCGAAGAATGTCGAGGGGCAGGCCGAGTTGTTGTCACTCGTTCGGACCCTGCCCGTCTGACCAGGGCTTGATCCGTCAGGCCTCAGCCCTTGAAGCCGTCGGCGTCGAGATAGGCTTGTTCGTCCGGCGTCGTCTCGCGGCCAAGGGCTGCGTTGCGATGGGGGAAGCGGCCGAAGCGTTCGATCAGGTCGAGGTGGACGATCGCCCATTTCAAGGGTTCGGCATCCCCGGTCTCGTCGCGGTGCTGTTCAAACAATGCGATGCTGAATTTCTGGTCTTCGATATCTTCGGAATGCTCGAAGGGCAGATAGAAGAAGGGCCGGAGTATCGGTGTGACTTCTTTGTCGAACCGCTTGGCGAGTGCCCGATGGGCGATGGCACGGGCGAGCGGGTCAGTCGCGTAGGAATGGCCGCTGCCACGGAAGAGGTTGCGGGGGAACTGGTCGAGGAGCAGCAGGAGCGCAAGCGTGCCTTCCGGTGTTTCCTCCCAGTCCGAGAACTCACAGCGCGATGCCTTGAAATGCAGATCGGTATAATCGGCGGCAATCTCGGCATCGAGGGGGGCGTTGCGGGAGAACCAGGCTTCGGGCCCGTGGCGCAGCCAGAAGTCGATGATGGCGAGCGGCGAACTCATGTCGCCGATCCCGGTCGGCTTGCCAGCATCATGTAGTTGACGTCGATATCGGCCGAGAGGTTCCACTGGTTCTGCAGCGGATTGAAGAAGACGCCCTTGGTCTCAAGGATCTGCATGCCGTTTGCGGCGAGTGGACGCTCGATTTCTTCCGGGCGCACGAGCTTTTCATACTGATGCGTGCCGCGCGGCAGCCAGCGCAGGACATATTCGGCGCCGACGATGGCGAGGGCTGCCGCCTTCAGGGTGCGGTTGATGGTGGAGACCAGCATCAGGCCGCCGGGGCGAACCATTGACGCGCAGGTCGAGAGGAAAAAATCGACATCGGCGACATGCTCGACGACTTCCATGTTGAGGACGATGTCGAAGGTCTCACCCTCGGCCGCCAGCGCCTCGGCGGTCACGGCGCGATAGTCCACCTCGACACCGCTCTGAGCCGAATGGGTCATGGCGATCTTGATGTTCTTTTCGGAGGCGTCCGCGCCGAGCACGCTGGCACCCATGCGGGCCACAGGTTCGGAGAGAAGACCACCGCCGCAGCCGATGTCGAGCACGCGCAGACCCTCGAGCGGGCGGGCGCTCTTCGGGTCGCGACCGTAGTGTTCGACCACCTTGTCCCTGATATAGGCGAGGCGGACCGGGTTGATCTTGTGCAGCGGCTTGAACTTGCCCGTGGGGTCCCACCATTCCGCCGCCATCGCGGAAAAGCGGTCGACTTCGGACTGATCAATGGTGGTGCGTGCCTCTGCGCTCATGACGGACATCTCCTAGGGTGCTCGGCCATGAAGTCGTCTCGATGATCTGCAAAGTCAAGGGCTCGCGACGCCGCAGTGTCGTTCCGGTTCGCTTGCGGGTTCCGGAACCCGAGGCTGAGCATATCGTTGTCAGGCGAGAGAGGGAGGTTCATTCTCTCCCCGCAATCAGGAGCGCATTCATGAAGACCATCTACCTTCTCACCGCCATTGCCGCCTCCACAGTGGCCCTGCCTGTTGTCGCAGAAGCCGCTGCGGCCGTCTCTACCGCCAATGTCAACATGCGGTCGGGGCCGAGCACCCGTTATCCTGCCGTCGTCGTCATTCCCGCCGGTAGTCGTGTCGACATCCACGGCTGCCTGTCGAGTGCCAACTGGTGCGATGTGGGCTTCAGGGGGTACCGCGGCTGGGTCTCCGGCTCCTACCTGCAAACGACATACTCGCAGCGCAGGGTCTATGTCGGGCCGCAATATTACCGACCGCTGGGGATCCCGACGGTGACCTTCAGCATCGGCAGCTACTGGGACGACCATTATCGTGGTCGGACGTTCTACCGGGATCGCGATCGCTGGCGCGACAGCGACCGGCGCGTCCGCCGCGAGGAAATCACGCCGCAGGACGATCGCGATCGCCATCCCCTGCGTCGCATGATGCGAGAGCGCTGCGAGCGCGATCCGTCGCTCTGCCGATGAGTGACCGGGCGGCGCGCGGAGGCGCGCCGTCTGCGCCCTTCTGATCAGGACGGCAGGCGTTTTGCGAGACCGTCCATGATACGGCGGGCGAGCCCGGGATAGTCGCCGTCGAAGTGATGGCCACCCTTTATGCCGACAGTCTCCACCTTTCCGCCGACGAGATCCTTGCAGGCGTCATCCTCTTCGTCTGTGCCGTAGAAACACTGGACCAGGGCAGGGTCGATCTTTGCCACGTCGGTCAATGGATCAGCGCTGCCCGCGCCACCCGTTCCGAGCCAGCCCGAGACCGAGACCTCGTAGTCCGCCTCATGCGACAGGGCGAGAAGGCTGACCTGGACGACCCTTGCTCTCAGCTTGTCCGGCAGGCCGTTGTAAGCGGCCGGCAGGATGTCGGCGCCGAAGGAATAACCGATCAGCACCACATGCTTCACCTTCCAGCGCTTCTCGTAGGTGTGGATGATGGTTGCGAGGTCGGCGCTGGTCTCCGCCGGGGTCTTCTTCGACCAGAAGTACCGAAGGGAGTCGACGCCGACAACGGGGATGCCTGACGACTGCAGGTTGGTGCCGACCTGGCTGTCGAGGTCACGCCAGCCACCGTCACCGGAATAGACCACGGCCATGGTATCGCGGGTGGGGGTCGTGTCGAGAATGGTCAGCGGCAGGCCGAGCGGCGTCTCCGTGGCGTTGCCGGCGGCAATCAGTTCGTCGATCGTGTCGGAGAAGGCTTTCGACGGATCGGTATCGACGTCGCGCTGGTCGATATCCGGGTGGCTCGCCATCAGGTCGGCGACATGGGCGCGGGCCTCTGGCGCAGCAGTCGGGGTGAAGAGGACGGTTGCCGGGTCGGGGAGGTCGCCAGGTGTCAGGCCGTAGACCATGCGGTCGCCGACAACAGTCTTTGCGGCGGGGGTGCAGAACTGTTTCGTCAGCGGGATGCCTGCCTCGGGGTCGAGCGACAGTGTCTGGCCGATCGTGGCCTTCGGTGTCTGGGCGAGAATGGCGAGCGCCAGGGCCCCGCCTTCGCCGCGGCCAGCGACGATTGGCGGGAGGAAATTCGCGTTGCCGGCCTTGCGTTGCAGCTGCCGTCCAAGCGCCTCGATGTCCGAGACGGTATAGATGCAATCGCCTTTGTCTTCAGCAAGAGAGGCGATGTATTTCGGCGTATCGATACCAACGACGATCGCGCCGTTTGCCTGCAGTCGCTCGGCTTCCTTCTGGTCGGCATCCTGCCAGCCGGGGGCATCCGACAGCAGGACCACAAGGGCCTGAGGGTCGCCGTCCGGCAGCAGGGTTATGGGGGATGGGATCATGCCGGTGTCGAAGGGCTTGTCATCGGCCCGTGCCTGGCCTGGTCCGCCGAGGCAGGACATGGCCGTCAGGATGCAGAGGGCGCGTGCGGTCGTCCGGAAGGAGCTTTTCATTTCTTCACCACGCCTTTCAGGCCGCCGCCGATCAGCAAGGTCGCGTCGACGAGGGCAATCACAGGATTGAGGCCGCCGGCCACCGCCAGATAACGCGGCTGCCAGTCGGGATGGAACTTGGACTTGAAGGCTCTGAGGCCCTTGAAGTTGTAGAAGCGTTCGCCGTGCTCATAGAAGGTGTTGGCGACACGGTCCCAGAACGGAGCGACCTCCCGGCGGGACAGGCCGGAGAGTGGCGCCATGCCGAGGTTGAAGTGGCAGTAGCCTTGCTCCCTCAGGGCCGTCATCAATCGAACGAACAGGAAATCCATGGCGCCGCGCGGTGCTTCCGGAGCAAAGCGCATGAGGTCGATGGAGGCTTCCTGACGCGTGTCCGTCAGCAGGATGTTGGCGAAGGCGACGATCTGCCCCTCGTGACGGAGCATGGCGACGGGCTGGGAACCCATGTAGGCTTCGGTGAAGGCGCCCAGCGAAAAGCCCTTTTCCCTGGCGCGGTGATGGTCCAGCCAGGCGTCGGAAACCCGTCTGAGGTCGGGGAGGATCGGTGGAAGTTTTTCGAGGCTTGCGATCTCGAAGGTCAGGCCGTCACGTTCGCCCTTGGCCGAGGCCTGGCGCAGGCCTGCCCAGCGTCCTCCCTTGAGGTCGAAGTCTTCGAGGTTTACCACCGCCATCTCACCGAGCTTGAAGGCCTTCATGCCGGCGTCTGCAATGGCGGGAAGAAGTGCCGGCGTGGCCTGATAGAAGACCGCGCGGCAGCCGCTGGCACGGGCAGTTTCGACGAACTGCCAGACGAGTTCATCGCGTGAGAGCTTGGGGCCGACCGGATCGAGAAAGGCAATCAGCGAACGACCCTGGCGGCCATACATCAGGAAGGCCTTGCCGTCGGGCGACAGCATGATGGATTTGTCGCCGGTCCGCACCAGATTGGCGTCCGCGACATCGTGATGGTCGAGGATGGCGACGGCCTTTGCCATTTCCTGCGGACCTGCCGGCATGACGGCGGGGGCGGCAGGTCGCATCAGGCTGAACAGGCCGATCCCCATGGCGGCCACCGACAGGCCGAGCATGGCACGCAGTGACCGTGGCGCATCGGCAGAGAAGGTGAACTGCCACCAGAGATCGTGGCTGTATTCGACGTCGCGGTAGACAAACAGCATGACCACGGCTGCGCCGATCACCAGCACGGCGACGGCGAGCAGCCAGGAGGCGGTGAGCGCCTGGCGCAGGGAGGCCTGGCGGCGGAACAGGTGGCGGCTGGGCAGGAGGCCGAGGACCAGGAGGCCAAGCATGGCTGCCTCATAGACGGCGACGGCCTTGGCCAGCGAGAGGAGCAGGGCGAGGACGGCGATCAGGAGTGCGCCCCACCAGGCGCCGTCCAGGCGCTGGGCGAGGCCACGGGCCACGATCACGAGCATCAGGCCCAGAATGCTGGCAAGGAAATGGGCGCCTTCGACGACGGGCAGCGGCAGGATGCCGGCCAGACGGTCAAGATTGTCGCCGGGCGTCGGTGTGACGCTGGAGAGGACGAGCATCGCGCCGAGCACGAGGGCGAGGGCCGCGAGGAGGGTCGGAGCGAGGCGCCCTGCTGTCCTGGCGACGCCGACCGACAAGGGAGTGGCCGTCAACTGGCGCAGTTCGCTTGCGGTCACGACCACCACGGCCAGGACCAGTGGCAGGACGTAATAGATGATGCGATAGGCGACGAGCGAAGCGAGGAGAGCGTCGCTGCCGACCTGGGATCCGAGGGCGGCGAGGATCACGGTCTCGAAGACGCCGAGGCCGGCCGGGACGTGGCTGACCACGCCGATGCCGATTGCGACCGCATAGACCGCGAAAAAGGCGGGCCAGGAGATCTGCGCTTCGGCCGGCAGCAAGGCATAGAGCACGGAGGCGGCAAAGGCGACGTCGAGGGCCGTGACCAGGAACTGCCGAGACAGGGTGGCGGTGTCGGCCAGTCGCAGTGTGCGGCCCGCGATCGTGATGCCGCGCCGGCTGGCAAGTGCCAGCAGGACAATGAGCGCGACCAGCACGACAGCGCTGATACTGGCGAGCGTCGTCGAGGCGATGCCGAGGAGCGGAGCGATCTCGCCGGCCATGGGAATGAGGCTGCCTGACGTCAGCAGGGCGAGGCCGAGCGAGAAGGAGACGGTGACGAAGGCGATGATGCGACCGATGTCGTCCGGCGACATGCCGGCGCGGGAATAGGCGCGGTAGCGGATCGCGCCGCCCGACAGCGCGCCGAAGCCGGCAACATTGCCGACCGCGTAGGCGCTGAAGGCGGTGAGGGCGACCTCCGGCCAGGGGCGCTTGCGGCCGATATGGGCGAGCGCGTTGAGGTCGTAGAAACAGAGGGTGGCAAAACTCAAGCCGGTGAAGAGGATCGCAAGTGCGAAAGACCCGGCGCTGGTTGCCGAAAGGCTTCGCAGGACGTCGGCATAGGTCACCTCCTCGGTCAGCCGATAGACGGCATAACCGACGGCGGCGAAGACCATGAGCGCGGCGAATGCCGCGATCGTCCTGGCATGTCTGTTGATCAGGGAAGGCGGCGGGAGGTCGTCGCCCATGGCATTGGCGGGAAGCTCGACAGCTGTTTGCATGGCACCCTATCCGGTATCGGCTGAATTCCACAAGACGATCCGGCTCCCAGCCCGGTACGTTGGCTTATGGTTGGCGCCTGAATTCGTGCCAAATTATGGCGAGGTTCCATGCTTGCTCCGGCGGTGAAAAAAGCGGACTTTACCGTACCGTTTGGGGGCCAAGTGGCCGTTGCGCCCCGGGATCATATAGACTAAAAGCCCCGCAACCTGAGGCTTATCCGCCCAGGCCGGTATTTTTGTGCCGGGGTCTCCGGCGTCATTCAAGGGCATATGGTTCAAGTCTATGGCTCGCATCGTCATGAAATTCGGCGGGACATCCGTCGCCAATCTGGATCGCATCTATAACGTCGCGCGCCATGTGAAACGCGAAGTCGATGCGGGTCACGAAGTGGCCGTTGTTGTCTCGGCCATGTCCGGCAAGACGAATGAGCTGGTCGACTGGGTGCAAAACATGCCCAAGGTGGCCGGTGCCGCTTCGCCCTTCTACGATGCGCGCGAATATGATGCCGTCGTCGCCTCGGGCGAACAGGTCACTGCCGGCCTGCTGGCGATCGCGCTGCAGTCGATGGACATCAATGCCCGCTCCTGGCAGGGCTGGCAGATCCCGATCAAGACCGACAACGCCCATGGTGCTGCCCGCATCCAGGAGATCGACGGCACCGAAATAATTCGCCGCATGGGCGAGGGCCAGGTGGCTGTCGTTGCCGGCTTCCAGGGCATCGGCCCTGACAACCGCATCGCGACGCTTGGCCGTGGCGGCTCGGATACCTCAGCCGTGGCGATTGCCGCCGGCGTGAAGGCCGATCGCTGCGACATCTACACCGACGTCGACGGCGTCTATACGACCGACCCGCGCATCGAGCCGAAGGCACGCCGCCTGAAGAAGATTGCCTTCGAGGAAATGCTTGAGATGGCCTCGCTCGGCGCCAAGGTGCTGCAGGTCCGGTCCGTCGAACTCGCCATGGTGCACAAGGTCCGCACCTTCGTGCGCTCCAGCTTTGAAGATCCCGATGCGCCGGGCATGGGCGATCTGATGAACCCGCCCGGTACGTTGATTTGCGATGAGGAAGAGATCGTGGAACAGGAAGTCGTCACCGGTATTGCCTATGCCAAGGATGAAGCCCAGATTTCGCTGCGCCGCCTGGCCGACCGGCCGGGTGTGTCGGCTGCGATCTTCGGACCGCTCGCCGAATCCCACATCAATGTCGACATGATCGTCCAGAACATCTCGGAAGATGGTTCGAAGACCGACATGACCTTCACGGTGCCTTCAGGCGACGTAGACAAGGCGCTGGCCGTTCTCGGCTCCAACAAGGAGAAGATCGGCTTCGACGTCGTCCAGAGCGAAAAGGGTCTGGTCAAGGTTTCGGTCATCGGCATCGGCATGCGCAGCCATGCAGGCGTTGCTGCGACCGCCTTCCGTGCGCTGGCCGAGAAGGGCATCAACATCAAGGCGATCACGACTTCGGAGATCAAGATCTCCATCCTGATCGACGGTCCCTATGCCGAGCTTGCGGTTCGGACTTTGCATTCCTGCTACGGTCTGGATAAGAATTGATTCCTGAGAGCGGACACGCGTGACCCGACCCCTGAAAAGGTAAGGGTAACAATCCGCTGACCAATGGGAAGTGGAGCAAAAACGCGATGAGAGACCTTTCTGCGGGTCCCCGCGTCCTCCTCAAGCGGCTGCGCGAACTGATGGCGGAGCCGCTCGAGCCGCAGGAGCGACTTGATCGGATCGTTCGCCAGATTGCGAACAACATGGTCGCAGAGGTGTGCTCCGCCTATGTCCTCCGCTCCGACGGCGTTCTGGAACTCTATGCCACCGAAGGTCTGAACAAGGACGCGGTTCACCTGGCCCAGCTGAAGATGGGCCAGGGTCTCGTCGGTACGATCGCGGCCTCTGCCCAGTCGCTCAATCTCTCGGATGCCCAGGCGCATCCGGCCTTCCGCTACCTGCCGGAAACCGGCGAAGAGATCTACCACTCGTTCCTCGGTGTGCCGATCCTGCGTGCCGGGCGAAGCCTCGGCGTTCTCGTCGTGCAGAACAAGGCGCAGCGGAACTATCGCGAAGACGAGCTTGAAGCGCTCGAAACGACCGCGATGGTGCTCGCCGAGATGATCGCCACCGGCGAGCTCAAGAAGATCACCCGGCCAGGGCTGGAGCTCGATCTCACGCGCCCGGTCTCGATAGATGGCGACAGCTATTCCGAAGGCATCGGCCTCGGCTATGTCGTGCTGCACGAGCCGCGCATCGTCGTCACCAATCTGCTCAACGAAGACAGCGAGACGGAAATTCGCCGGCTGGCCGACGCGCTGGGTTCGCTGCGGATCTCGATCGACGACATGCTGTCGCGGCGTGAAATCTCCATGGAAGGCGAGCACCGCGATGTGCTCGAAACCTACCGCATGTTTGCCCATGACCAGGGCTGGGTGCGGCGTATGGAAGAAGCGATCCATAACGGCCTCACCGCCGAAGCGGCGGTCGAGAAGGTGCAGAGCGACACCAAGGCGCGCATGATGCGCCTGACCGATCCCTATCTGCGCGAGCGCATGCACGACTTCGACGATCTGGCGAACCGCTTGCTGCGCCAGCTCACCGGCTTTTCGCCCCGCAGCGCCGCCGAAGGCTTTCCGAATGATGCGATCGTCTTTGCGCGGGCGATGGGAGCTGCCGAGCTGCTGGATTATCCGCGTGCCAACCTGCGGGGTCTCGTGCTCGAAGAGGGTGCGGTCACCAGCCATGTCGTGATCGTTGCGCGGGCCATGGGCATTGCGGTCGTCGGCCAGGCGGCGGGTGCGGTGGCGCTGGCGGAAAACGGTGATCCGGCCATCATCGACGGTGACGACGGCAAGGTGCATGTGCGCCCCGTCGCCGACCTGCAGAAGGCCTATGAAGAGAAGGTCAAGCTGAGGGCCAAGCGGCAGGAGCAGTTCCGCGCGCTGCGCGATGTCGAGCCGGTGACCAAGGACGGGCATCGGATCAAGCTTCAGATGAATGCCGGCCTCTTGGTCGACCTGCCGCAGCTTGCCGATTCCGGCGCCGACGGTATCGGTCTGTTCCGGACCGAATTGCAGTTCATGATCTCCTCGACCATGCCCAAGGGCGAGGAACAGGAGAGTTTTTACCGCAATGTGCTGAAGCAGGCGGGCGGGCGTCCGGTTACCTTCCGCACGCTTGATATCGGCGGTGACAAGGTCGTCCCCTATTTCCGCTCCCAGGAAGAAGAGAACCCGGCGCTTGGCTGGCGGGCAATCCGCCTGTCGCTTGACCGTCCTGGCTTGTTGCGCACCCAGCTCCGCGCGCTGCTCAAGGCTGCCTCAGGCGCCGAGCTCAAGATGATGCTGCCGATGGTGACCGAGGTCTCGGAGATCCGGCAGGTGCGCGAGCTGATGCAGAAGGAGATCCAGCATATCTCCAAGTTCGGCCATCAATTGCCGAAGAAGCTGCAGTTCGGCGCCATGCTCGAAGTGCCGGCGCTGCTCTGGCAGCTCGACGAGCTGATGGATGAGGTGGATTTCGTCTCGGTCGGGTCGAATGACCTGTTCCAGTTCGCGATGGCGGTGGACCGTGGCAATGCGCGGGTGTCGGATCGTTTCGACGTGCTCGGGCGGCCGTTCCTCCGGATCCTCCGGGACATCGTGCGTGCCGGAGAGCGGAACAAGACGCCGGTGACGTTGTGCGGGGAGATGGCGTCGAAGCCGCTTTCGGCGATGGCACTGCTCGGGATCGGCTTCCGGTCGATCTCGATGTCGCCAACCGCTATCGGTCCGGTCAAGGCGATGCTGCTCGGGCTTGATATCGGTCGGTTGTCCGAGGTTCTGACGGCTGCGCTTGACGACGACACCCCGGGCGTGTCAGTGCGCGACCTGCTCGTCCGCCATGCGGAAGAGCACAATATCCCCGTCTGACTTTGACGACTGATTCTGGCGACTGACCTGGAGTAAAGGGTGGCGAAGCTTCCTGTCGAGAAAATGCGCGAACTCGAACGTCGCTTCGGCGAGATCGAGGCGCGAATGTCGGCGGGACCGGCAGCCGATGTCTATGTGAAGCTCGCCTCCGAGTATTCCGAGCTCGAGCCGGTCGTGAAGAAGATCCGCGAATATCAGGCTGCGATCGACGAGGCCGACGGCTTGCGCGCCATGCTTTCCGACAAGGCGACGGACCGGGATATGCGCGATCTCGCCGAGATGGAATTGCCCGAGATCGAAAGCCGGATCGAGGCGCTTGAAGGCGAGATGCAGATCCTGCTCCTGCCGAAGGATGCCGCCGACGAGAAGAGCGCGATCCTGGAAATCCGCGCTGGAACCGGCGGCTCCGAGGCGGCGCTCTTTGCTGGTGATCTCTTTCGCATGTATGAGCGCTTCGCTTCTACCAAGGGCTGGAAGGTGGAAGTGCTCTCCGCCAGCGAGGGCGAAGCCGGCGGCTACAAGGAAATCATCGCGACGATAAGCGGGCGGGGCGTGTTCTCCAAGCTGAAGTTCGAATCCGGCGTTCACCGCGTTCAGCGCGTGCCGGAAACGGAGGCGAGCGGGCGCATTCATACGTCTGCGGCAACCGTGGCCGTTCTCCCGGAAGCCGAAGACATCGACATCGAAATCAAGCCCGAGGACATCCGGATCGATACGATGCGCGCTTCGGGTGCCGGTGGCCAGCACGTCAACACCACGGACTCGGCCGTGCGCATCACGCACCTGCCGACCGGGCTGATCGTGACGTCTTCTGAGAAGTCGCAGCACCAGAACCGCGCCAAGGCAATGCAGGTTCTGCGTTCCAGGCTCTACGACATCGAACGGCAGAAGCTGGACAGCGAACGGTCGGCGAACCGCAAGAGCCAGGTCGGCTCGGGCGACCGATCGGAACGCATCCGCACTTATAATTTCCCGCAGGGGCGGGTGACTGATCACCGGATCAACCTGACGCTCTACAAGCTCGACCGGATGATCGAAGGCGATCTCGACGAAATGTTGGATGCGCTGATTTCCGACTATCAGGCCGGGCAGCTCGCACAACTCGGCGAAAACCAGTGAGTGGCGTGGCGCCATCCGCAAGGTTGCTGATTGCGGAGGCACGGCGGCGCTTCGAAGCGGCCGGGCTTGCCGACCCGGCAACCGATGCACGGGTGCTGATCTGCGGTCTGTTGGAACTGAGCCCGACGGCGCTTCTGCTGGATGGCGACAAGACCGTGGCTGCAGACCTCGCGGCACGTGTCGAGGAGGCGATCGTCCGGCGGCTCGCGCGGGAGCCGGTCTATCGCATTCTCGGACGTCGGGACTTTTATGGTCTCGATCTCGCGCTTTCCGAGGGCACGCTGGAGCCGAGACCGGATACCGAAATCCTCGTTGACGTGATGCTGCCACATCTCCGGACTATGATCTCTGCAGGTTTGATGCCGAAGATCGTCGATCTCGGGACGGGCACCGGAGCGATCGCTCTTGCCCTGCTTCAGGAATGCCCGCAGGCTAAGGCCATGGGCATCGACATTTCCGAGGATGCATTGAAGACCGCAGAGGCGAATGCCGAGCGCAACGGGCTTGCGTCACGTTTCACGACGCGGGCAGGTCCATGGTTCGAGAGCACATCGGAACGTTTCGACATCATCATTTCCAATCCACCCTACATTCGTAGTGATGTCGTGGTGGGGCTGGAGCCCGAGGTGACGAAATTCGATCCGATGGCCGCGCTCGACGGTGGGCCGGATGGGCTGGAGGCCTATCGTGCCATCGCGGCAGAGGCGCTGGAGCATCTCGAAGATCATGGGCTGGTCGGCCTGGAAATCGGTTTCGACCAGCGCGATGACGTGACGCAAATCTTTGAAGCGGCTGGGTTTTCTCTTGTTGAGCAGCGTCGCGACTATGGTGGTAACGACCGTGTCCTGGTGTTTGCGCCAAGGCTTAATTAGGCCATTTGCTGCGCCTGCTAAGGATAATTACGGGAAACATAGAAAAAGGCTTGGTTTTCCGGATGAAGCGTAATAGTTTGCGGGCACGCAACGGGCGGCGGGGAAAGAACGAAGATTCGTTCGCGACTGGGCCGGCTTCGAAAATGGTTCGCTTTGGAACTCTGCGAAGCACGACAGGACCGATGCGTAACTCAGTAAACTCGACTTTCACCAGCGGCGAGCAAGGCGAGAGCGCGGTCTGTCGGCGGCGCGTGGCGGCTTGGTCCGGTTCAACCAGAGCCAACGACATTGCCCTTTATCAGCACAACAAAGACATTCAGGTGAAGCATCTATGAGGCCAGGACAGCAAAACAAGCGTGGTCGGGGGCGTAACAACAATGGCGGCGGCGGTGGCGGCGGCGGTGGAAACAACAATTTCAACCGCAAGGGCCAGAACCCGCTTACCCGGACCTATGACAGCTCCGGCCCCGATGTGAAGATCCGCGGCACCGCTCAGCATATCGCCGAGAAGTATTCCACGCTCGCCCGCGACGCCCAGAGCGCCGGCGACCGCGTCATGGCGGAAAACTACCTGCAGCACGCCGAGCACTATAACCGCATCATTGCGGCTGCTCAGTCGCAGATGCAGGAGCGCTTCCAGCGTGACGATCGCGACGGCGGTGATGACCGCCAGGATTACAACGAACGGGACGGCGCAGACTTCGACGGTTCGGACGACAATTCCAGCCAGGGCAATGATCGTGGCAACCAGCAGGCGCCGCAACAACAGCAGCCGCAGCAGCAGAATCGCTCGCAGCAGCATGAGCGTCGTCAGCGCGAGCCACAGCCGCAGCCGCAGCCCCAGCTGCAGCCCCAGCCGGAAATTGCCGGAACGGGTCCGCAGCCTGTGATCGAGGATATGCCGGCGGAAGCCGCAGCCGCTGCTGCCGAAAGCGCAGCCGAGGCCGGGGCTGAGCGTCAGCCGCGTCGCCGTAATGCCGGTAACCGTCCGCGCCGTCAGCCGCGCCGCGCCGCTGGCGATGAGGGTGGCGAAGCGGGTGCTGATGGCGGAAGCAGCGAAGGCGGCGAAGCGCCCGCACTCGCCGACGCTGCCTCCGAATGAGCTTTTCCAGCTCGATTTGACGATTGCAAAACTCCGGGCCCAGGCCCGGAGTTTTTCGTTTATCTACCTCTTTAAAGGGCAAAATCCCGCTCCCATATCTCGGTTCAGGGAGCGGTTTTCTGCTTCGGGGTCCGCCGGTTCCGGGGATCTCATCCACACCATCCGACCTGTGCCGAATGCGGGCAGGGCGGAGACAAGGGAGAGTGACGATGAATATCGAGAAATATTCCGAACGCGTGCGCGGTTTTCTGCAATCGGCGCAGACATATGCCCTGTCGGAGGGGCACCAGCAGTTTACACCCGAACATGTGCTGAAGGTTCTGCTCGACGACGAGCAGGGCATGGCGTCATCGTTGATCAGCCGTGCGGGTGGTGATGCCAAGGCTGTGCGCATTGCCAATGATGCAGCGCTTGCGAAGCTGCCGAAAGTGTCCGGCGGCAATGGCCAGGTCTATCTGGCGCAGCCGCTCGCCAAGGTGTTTTCGACCGCCGAAGACGCGGCCAAGAAGGCCGGCGACAGTTTCGTCACCGTCGAACGTCTGCTGCTTGCGCTTGCGATCGAATCCTCCGCGTCCACATCCGCCTCCCTCAAGAAGGGCGGCGTGACGGCCAATGCGCTCAATCAGGTGATCAACGAGGTTCGCAAGGGCCGGACAGCTGACGGCGCCAATGCCGAAGCCGGTTTCGACGCCTTGAAGAAATATGCACGCGACCTGACGGCCGAAGCCCGCGAGGGACGGCTTGATCCGGTCATCGGTCGTGACGACGAGATCCGCCGCACGATCCAGGTCCTGTCGCGCCGGACCAAGAACAACCCTGTGCTGATCGGTGAACCCGGCGTCGGCAAGACGGCGATCGCCGAGGGTCTTGCGCTGCGCATCATCAATGGCGATGTGCCGGAAAGCCTGAAGGACAAGAAGCTGATGGCGCTCGACATGGGCGCGCTGATTGCCGGTGCCAAGTATCGCGGCGAATTTGAAGAGCGGCTGAAGGCCGTGCTCAACGAGGTTCAGGCCGAAAACGGCGAGATCATCCTGTTCATCGACGAGATGCACACGCTTGTCGGCGCGGGCAAGGCCGATGGGGCGATGGATGCCTCGAACCTCTTGAAGCCGGCGCTCGCCCGCGGCGAACTGCATTGCGTCGGCGCGACCACGCTCGACGAATACCGCAAACATGTCGAGAAGGATCCGGCGCTCGCCCGGCGCTTCCAGCCCGTCATGGTCGAGGAGCCCACAGTCGAGGACACGATCTCGATCCTGCGCGGCCTCAAGGAAAAGTACGAGCAGCACCACAAGGTGCGGATCTCGGACTCGGCGCTGGTTGCGGCTGCGACCTTGTCCAACCGCTACATCACCGACCGTTTCCTGCCCGACAAGGCAATCGACCTGATGGATGAGGCCGCGTCGCGGCTGCGCATGCAGGTGGATTCCAAGCCGGAGGAGCTCGACGAACTCGATCGCCGCATCATCCAGCTGAAGATCGAGCGCGAGGCCTTGAAGAAGGAAACCGATGCGGCCTCTGCCGACCGGCTGAACCGTCTGGAAACCGAACTCACCTCGCTTGAGGAAGAGGCGGATGCGCTGACGGCGCGCTGGCAGGCGGAAAAACAGAAGCTCGGCCTTGCCGCCGATCTCAAGCGCCAGCTGGACGAAGCCCGCAACGAGCTTGCGATTGCGCAGCGCCAGGGCGAATTCCAGCGTGCCGGCGAACTCGCCTATGGCGTGATCCCGAAGCTCGAAAAGGAACTGGTGGCTGCGGAAGCGCAGGATGGTTCGGGGGCGGCGAACATGGTGCAGGAGGTTGTCACACCTGACGGCATTGCCCATGTGGTGTCCCGCTGGACCGGTATTCCCGTCGACAAGATGCTGGAAGGCGAGCGTGACAAGTTGCTGCGCATGGAAGACGAACTCGCGAAGTCGGTGGTTGGCCAGGGTGATGCGGTCCAGGCCGTGTCCCGGGCCGTCCGTCGTGCCCGTGCGGGCCTGCAGGATCCGAACCGGCCGATCGGCTCGTTCATCTTCCTCGGACCCACCGGCGTCGGCAAGACCGAGCTCACCAAGTCGCTGGCGCGTTTCCTGTTCGACGACGAGACGGCGATGGTTCGGCTGGACATGTCGGAATACATGGAGAAGCATTCGGTTGCACGGCTGATCGGGGCTCCTCCCGGCTATGTCGGCTATGAAGAAGGTGGCGCGCTCACGGAAGCCATCCGTCGCAAGCCCTATCAGGTCGTGCTGTTCGACGAGATCGAGAAGGCACATCCTGACGTCTTCAACGTTCTCCTGCAGGTGCTGGACGACGGGCGGCTGACGGACGGCCAGGGCCGCACGGTGGATTTCAAGAACACGATCATCATCATGACCTCGAACCTTGGGGCCGATTACCTGACCAGCCTCGGCGAGGACCAGGATGTCGATCAGGTCCGTGACCAGGTGATGGATGTGGTGAAAGCCTCGTTCCGGCCGGAGTTCCTGAACCGCGTCGACGAGATCATCCTGTTCCACCGGCTGCGGCGGAGCGAGATGGGTGCGATCGTCGACATCCAGATGAAGCGGCTGCTTTCGCTGCTTGCCGAGCGCAAGATCGTCATCGATCTAGCGCCGGATGCCCGGGCCTGGCTCGCTGACAAGGGGTACGACCCTGTCTATGGTGCGCGGCCGCTGAAGCGGGTGATCCAGAAGCACCTGCAGGATCCGCTCGCCGAGCAGATCCTCTCGGGTCAGGTGCTGGACGGATCCGAGGTGACGATCGAGGCCGGCAGCGACCGGCTGCTGATCTCGCCCAAGACGGCGGTCAGTGCGGCCGCCTGATACGGGTATCACCTCCAAATGCCAACGGCGGTCCTTGCGGGCCGCCGTTTTTCTGTCGCGGATCTGGTTGGGTCCGCCTCAGCGGCTTGCGACCTGGGCGGGCCGCCCACCGCTCTCGAGCAGGGTATCGATGCGCTGGCGTTCCTGCTGGAAGGCGACCAGTGCCGGCCCTTCGAGTGCCTTGCCGCCGGGCAGGCGCACCTTCATGGCGTCGACTTTGGTGCCGTTGACGATCAGCTCGTAATGCAGGTGCGAGCCGGTCGACGAACCGGTCGACCCGACAAAGCCGATGACCTGGCCCTGGGTGACCTTGGCGCCCGGGACGATCCCCTTGGCGATGCCGCTTTGGTGGTTGTAGGAGGTCACATAGCCATTGGCATGGCGGATCAGTGTCTGATTGCCGTAACCGGAGGCCCAGCCGGCCTTTTCGACGACGCCATTGCCGGCCGCGATGATCGGCGTGCCGCGGGGTGCAGCCCAGTCGACGCCGGTATGCATGCGCGAATAGCCGAGGATCGGATGGCGGCGCATGCCGAAACCGGAGGTGAAGCGGCCATTCGGCACGGGATTGCGCAGCAGGAACTGACGGATCGACTTGCCGTTCTCGTCGAAGTAGTCGATCGAGCCGTCCTGCGCATCCTGGAAACGATAGAACTGGGTGATCGTGTCACCGAAGCGGGCCCTGACATAGAGAAGCTCGGAATCCTCCGTCGCACGCCCCTCGTCGTCGGTGACGGAGAACACCGCCTCCAGCATGTCGGACGGCTTCAGCTGCGCCTGGAAATCGACATTGGAGGCGAGAAGCCGGATGACCTGCGCCGTCAGGTCCTGGCTCATGCCATAGGAGAGGGCGGCACGGTAGATCCCGTCATAGACGCGTGGCAGATCGCGGCCGGAGACCATGGCCGGTTGTGTGCTGTCAAAGGCGCCGGTAATCGCGTCGAGTTGCGGTGGTTCTGCACCCTCGACCAGGCGACCGGCATCATTTACCGCAAGGGTCACCACGTGGTCGGTGCGGTGATACAGGGAGAAGCGGACGAGACGGACCTCTTCACCCCGCTGCAGAAGTCCGACCCGGATGATGTCGCCCTCGACGAGACCCGGCGCCTGCATGAAGGGCGCGAGCGCCTTGCCGACATCTTCCGCCTTGGAGGCGGGATAGCCGGCCGCTGTCATCAGCGCGGCCACCGACTGCGGACGGCGCGCCGGCAGGATGTCATCGGCATATTCCGGTGTCATCGGCGTGATGAGCTGCGGTTCCGCGACACTCATGTTTTCTTCGACAATGCGCGCCGTCATGCCGACCGCAAGGTCGAGCCCGGTGTCTTCCGTGTCGAAGCGGCGCGGATCGATATAGTAGAGCGCTGCCACCTGACTGTCGCCGTCGGTCAGAACCGACCCATTGGACCGAACATTCTCCTCGACCTCGTCGAAGGTCATTTCGCCGGCGAGCGGCTTGTCCGGCGCGGTGGGAAAGGGGCTCGACTTGAGGATGACCTCGGATTCAACATCCGAACCATAGAGGCTGCCGGTCCGGCTTGCGACCGGCGGGGTGGTGGTGTCCGTTGCGAAAATCGCCAGAGGATCGAACTTCGGATAGCGCTCCTGGTTGGCATAGTCGGCCGCCAGCACCATCTTGACATGGGCGAATGGGAGCTTGCGGACCACCTCGCGCTCGCCATCCTTGAAGACGGTGGGCACGTCGAGGATCGCCTTGTCGACGGGCCGGGCGGCGATCTTGGGCGCGAAGATGCGGGCGCCGCGAACCGTGTCGTCCGCCGATGTATCCGTGGTGTCCGGCGGCGTCACGGCAAAGGCCTCAGCCGGAATGGCCAACTGCTGCCGGCCGTCGAGCGCTGCGAAGAGAGCAACGCCCATCAGGATGCAGGAGGTAATGCCAGTGAGAAAGGTGCCGGAGAGCCAGCGCAGGGAGATCTCTCGCCGATCGGGCGCACGAAGCCCATCCGCCAGGATCGGAGGCTCACTGCCGAGCGTTCGGATCAAATCGCGGTCTGTGGTCATGCCGTCTTCATGTTCCCGGCTACGGGGCGCAGCACTGGTCTGTTGCTCAACTGGATCACGCCCCCATGTCTCATGTTTTCGCCCGGCGCGTCAAATCAGCGAGGCCATGGCGGGTTCTACACAGCAGCCAAATATGGATTTTGCGCGGCACGCGCGCGTGCCCGCGAGAGGCGAGGCCGTCTGGCAGGTTGTTGCATGGCCAGCCTAGGCTCTGATACGGCCTTTATATAGGCCGGAGGGCCTATCCGCGAGGCGTAAGGCAGGGACAGCGGTAGTCCCGTTGAGAGGCGATCCAAATCACCGCCGAATAAATCATTATTTTTCAACATCTTGTCGATTTTTTTCAGTTTTGTGAAGAGTGGCTGTTGACGGTTTGCGGGAGTGGCCGTATAAGCCGCTTCACCGAACGAGAGGCGGCGCCGCATGGCCCGCCGGACTGGTTCAGACAAGATCT
>NZ_JAUSUW010000003.1 GCF_030814435.1 Peteryoungia aggregata LMG 23059 | reverse complement strand
GCGCTTAAACTCTTCGGTGAAATTCGATTTGCTCATGATGCTCTTCCTGCCGCAAAATTAGGAAAGAAGGCGTCTACAGATCTCGGGGCTATTCATTCTCACTGGCGCGCCTTCGGGCGGAACGCCATGGCCGGGGGAGGTCGGTCCCGCCTGCCCCCCCCTGGGTCGCTATGCTCAGGCTCCTGCGGCGTCCCTTTTTCCGGCCATGGTGTGACGAGAATTCCCGGCATCACGGCCTGGCCGCCGTCGCGATGCTGACGCCTCCGATGTTCTTCATTGTCTTTCCCGGATATCGCGCAAAGCGCGGCTTTGATCCGGGCGCGGTCGGCATGTCTTGAGTGCGGGTTTCCGCTGTGCGGGGTAGGGACCGCTCAGGGATGCGATAGCCGTCGACGAACCCCTTATCCTTGGCGACGAGGGTTTTGCTGATGTCGACAAGTCCCTGGCCAGCAGCCTGTTTCGGTTCCCGGCTGGCCGGGCCGCACTAGAAGGTGAGCGCTGAATTCGGCCAGATCAAGATCGGCACCTGGTGACGGGTTTCAAGTCATGCAGCTTGCCGCGACCGCCAGATGGGTTGGCAGTGCCTAGCGGTGATCCTGATGAAGCTGACAAGGTGCCGACCTGGAGGGCATGCAGGAGTCTGCCCGGCGATGCCCTGCGCGAGCAAGTTTGCAACAACGATCAGAGAATGCAGCAGAGCGTGATCCGCATACCCTTGCGCAGGCGCTTGTTCAGGTGGCAGCCGGCGGACCCGCATACAGCTGGCGCGCGCAGAAGTGTGTGACTGGTGAAGAGCGGTCAGGCCGTGCCAACCTGCCGCCGCCCCACCCCATGCCTGCAATTTGGGCACATCTCTTCGAAGGCTGGAATTTCGGCAATTTTCTGCGGAGCTCCCTTGCCCGATTTAAAAACATGCATATACTTGGGAATAATTATTTCCACATAGTGAAATATGAAGGAGCATGGCATGGCTCTCAGTTGGCGTTTTTCTGCACTCGGCGACCGGCATCGTGCGCTCGGCTCCAAGCTTGAGGACTGGAGCGGCATGGGGACCGCCTGGACTTATGACAAGGATATCTATCAGGAACATGTCGCGGTCCGCACCCGGGCCGGCTTGATGGATGTGTCCGGCCTGAAGAAGGTGCATCTGGTCGGGCCGCATGCCATCGCCGTTCTCGATGCCATCACGACGCGAGACCTTACCAAGGTCTATCCCGGGAAGTCGGTCTATGCCTGTATGCTCAACGAGCGCGGCCATTTTACCGATGACTGCCTGATCTACCGCACTGGCCCTAACAGCTGGCTTCTTGTCCATGGCTCTGGAACTGGCCACGAGGAGGTCGTCAAGCAAGCCGCCGGGCGCAATGTTGCGGTGTTGTTCGACGACGATCTGCACAACCTTTCGCTTCAGGGGCCGGTCGCGGTTGATTTCCTCGAAAAGCACGTGCCGGGCATCCGTCAGCTGAAATACTTCCATCACATGCAAACGACGCTGTTCGGCGCAGCGGTGATGATTTCGCGCACCGGTTATACAGGCGAGCGCGGCTACGAGATTTTTGTGCGTGCACAGGATGCCGTTCTCGTCTGGGACACGATCCTTTCCGAAGGTGCCTCGCTCGGCATCATTCCCGTGTGTTTCTCGGTGCTTGATATGTTGCGCGTCGAGAGCAGTCTGCTGTTTTATCCTTACGACAATTCGCAGATGTATCCGTTTGCCGACCAGCCGGCGGGCGATAGCTTGTGGGAGCTGGGCCTCGACTTCACGGTCAGCCCCGGCAAAACGGGTTTTCGCGGGGCGGAGGAGCATGCGCGCCTCAAAGGCAAGGAACGGTTCAAGATCTTCGGGCTTCTCGTCGAAGCCGACGGGCCGTGTGATCCTGGTGACGAGATCTGGGCAGGTGGCCGCAAGGTCGGCGTGATTACCTGCACTTCCTATTCGAAGCTGAACAGGCGCTCCATGGCGATCGTGCGGATCGATGTGCCCTATGCCATCCAGGGCGCGAAGGTGGAGGTGCGCGGCAAGACGGTGAATGCGCCGGCCATTGCCCACACGATTACATTCGACGATCCGGAAAAGAAAAAACGTACGGTTCAGGATTGAGGGGACGCGGCATGCTGGTTGCAGGCATCAAGAGCAGGCCGCAATATACAGGCTTGGTCATCGATCCCCATGCGAAACGGCATCTCTTCGTGCTGGAGGCGGAGGGCGCTCAGGCGCTGATCGACCAGCTGGCGACAGTCGGGGATGGTTTCCTTGAATTCGCCGAGATCCTCTATGTGGCGGGCGCGTCAGCATCTGACGATCATGCAGCCCGCCTGTCAGGTCTCGGGGCTGACACCGTCTGGGTGGCGCCGACCATCGCCCCGCTGTTGGTACGGCTGAAAGCAAATCTTGTGCAGGCGCGAATGGGAACCCGACTCTATCTCGCAGGCACCGAGGGATTTATCGGCCAAACAATGCAGGTGGCGCTCGATTTTGGCATCGACTTCAAATCGATCCGCACAGAGCATCGGGGGTCGCTTGCTCGCCGCGTTCAGTGCGTGCATTGCAAGGGCATCACCGAAGCCGTCACCACCAGTCTCTATGTCTGCTCCCATTGCGGCCTGACGCTTCTCGTCCGCGATCACTATTCACGGCGCATCGGAGCATTTCAGGGTGTCAATGTCGATGCGGAGGAGCCGGGAAAAGCACCGCAAGCTGAGGAGATTTTCCCGTGACGCTGAATACGGATATGCAAGTTCGGGTGGCGGCTGTTACGCCCGTCGCCGAAGCCGTAAAGCGCTTTCGCTTTGAACGTCCGGACGGTGCTGCTTTGCCAGTGTTTTCGGGTGGCGCCCATGTGGTGGTGTCGATGGATGATGGCGGCGTGCTGCGCCGAAATCCCTATTCTCTGATGTCCCCACCCAACGACACATCTGGCTACGAGATCAGCGTATTGCGCGTACCGCAGTCACGCGGTGGTTCGGCGTTCCTGCATGAGCAGGTGAAGCCCGGTGACATTCTGACGATCAGTCAGCCGGTCAATCTTTTTGCTGCCGATCGGAGGGCGCGCAAGCATCTGCTGATTGCCGGCGGCATCGGTGTCACGCCCTTCCTTGCGATGATGGAGCAGTTCACTGCGGAAAATATTGCATTCGAACTGCATTATGCGATCCGCTCGCGCGCCCACGGTGCCTATTGGCATGAACTTCTGGGGCGATATGGGATGCGCAAGGTCAAGATCTACTGCGATGACGAGGCAAGTCAGGTCCCCATCACAGCTCTGCTCGACAAACAGTCGCTCGGTACGCATCTCTATATCTGCGGTCCAAGCGGGATGATCGACAGCGTGCAACAGGCCGCTCAGCAAGCCGGTTGGCCGGATGAGAACCTGCATTTCGAACGCTTCATGGCCCCGCCGACCGGCCAGCCGTTCCAGCTGCGGCTTGCGAGATCAGATATCCATCTGATTGTTGGCGAGCATCAGAGCATCCTTGAGGCGGTGGAGGCTGCCGGCTGCCAGGCGCCCTATATGTGTCGCGGTGGCGCGTGTGGCCAATGCGAAACCGCGGTGCTCTCGGCTGATGGCATGATCGAGCACAATGACATCTATCTGAGCGAGGCGGAAAAGGCCTCCGGCAAGAAGATTATGATCTGCGTGTCCCGGCTGAAGGGACAGCAACTCGTTGTCAATCTCTAAGAGGATTGTGGGCATGACCATCACCTTCCGGCACGAGACGTTCCGCGACGATTTCACCTACCGCAACAGCCCTCAAAACATTCGGCGCTTCCCCTTTCCCTTCGACCGTGACGAATACATGTATTCGGTCAACATGGAGCCGCATGTGCCGGGCCAGACGGGCACCGTCTTTGAAAAACTGATCGATGTCGACGAGCACTATGTCTCGGAGATGCGCGACCGGGCATTGGTGCTGAAGGAGGACCCGCTGCGCTGTCAGGCCCTGCCCCACATGATGACAGCGCAGTGGGACGTGCTGGAACTGCTCATGGAGCACAAGGCGCGCGATTATCCGGAACATTTCACGTTGGAAAAGACCGGTGACTGCTGGCGTTGGATCAATCGGCCACTCGAGATCGATGATACCTTTACCTTTGGCGAGCCTGGCACGTTGCCATACGGGCCGATGGAATACATCACGCGGCAGTCGCAGGGGGACTTCTGCATTGTCGATCAGCGCGACAACAATCTCTGGATGGATGCCGGCATGGTCACCACCCAGGCCGATTGGTCGCTCGATTTCGATATCGGCATGAATTTCATGGAGTGGCACGGGCCCGTGCCTCTGGCCCACCAGATCGGGGTGTTTGAACGTGCGCTGAAGTTCCTTCTGAACCTGCAGCAGGCAAAGCCCACGCGCCGGCTCAACTGGACGATGACCATCAATCCGCGTCTCGACACCAGTCCTGAAAACTACCCGAAATGGGGAAGGGATCGCACCACCGTGACGCCGGACAATGTCGGCCGCAAGGTGCATCTTCGGGTCGAAATGCAAAGCCTTTGGCGTCTGCCGCGCTCGAACGCGATCCTGTTCATCATCCGCTGTTATCTGATCAGCATGGATGAACTGGTCACAATTCCGAAATGGGCGCGCCGTTTGCCCCGCGTGCTGACATCATTGCCGCCGGAAATCGTCGATTATAAGGGACTGACGCGCTACCGGCAGACGACCATCGATTATCTCGCCAGATATGACGACGGCGCACCGACCAGTCCCGGCATCTTTCCCGATTAGGGCAGGCGCACTGAGAGGCGCCGAGAAGACACACCAGAAAAGAGGGATGCATCATGACCAGAGTAGCGGTGATCGGGGCAGGCCCCTCTGGCCTTGCGCAGTTGAGAGCCTTCCACTCGGCCAAGGCCAAGGGAGCGGAGATCCCGGAGGTTGTCTGCTTCGAGAAGCAGGCAGACTGGGGCGGCCTGTGGAACTACACCTGGCGAACGGGCCTGGATGAATATGGTGAGGCTGTGCATGGCAGCATGTACCGTTATCTCTGGTCCAATGGCCCGAAGGAATGTCTTGAATTCGCCGACTACACCTTCGAGGAACATTTCGGCAAACCGATCGCTTCCTATCCGCCGCGTGCAGTCCTGTTTGACTACATCAAGGGCCGTGTCGAGAAGGCGGGCCTGCGTGATTGGGTGCGGTTTTCGACGCCGGTGCGCATGGTGACGTTCGACCAGGAACGGCAAACCTTCAACGTGACGGCGCATGATCGCGTCAATGACAGGATGTATAGCGAGGTGTTCGACCATGTCGTTGTCGCTTCCGGTCATTTTTCCACACCGAACGTTCCATCCTTCCCAGGCGTTGATACCTTTGGCGGTCGCGTCCTGCACGCCCATGATTTCCGCGATGCGCTTGAATTCAAGGACAAGGACGTGCTGATTGTCGGTCGCAGTTATTCCGCTGAGGACATTGGCTCGCAATGCTGGAAATATGGCGCAAAATCGGTCACGACCAGCTATCGCTCGCGACCAATGGGTTTCAAATGGCCAGAGCGCTTCGAGGAGCGCCCGCTGCTGCAGAAGCTCGTGAACAAGACCGCGCATTTTGCCGATGGCTCAACGAAAGAAGTGGATGCACTGATCTTGTGCACCGGCTACCTCCATCACTTTCCGTTCCTGCCTGATGAGCTGCGGCTGAAAACCGCCAACCGCCTGTGGAGTGACAGTCTCTACAAAGGCGTGGTCTTCGAGGGGAACCACCGCCTTTTCTATATCGGCATGCAGGACCAGTTCTACACCTTCAACATGTTCGACGTGCAGGCCTGGTACGCGCGCGACGTCATGATGGGACGTCTCTCCTTGCCGAGCGCAGCCGCAATGAAGGCGGATTTCGATGCGTGGCGCTCCCGAGAGGAGGCGTTGGAGGATGCCGAGCAGGCCATCTGGTTCCAAGGCGACTATGTGCTCGATCTCCTAGCGCTGACCGATTACCCGAAATTCGACATTGAGGGCACCAACCGCACCTTCATGGAGTGGGAGCATTACAAGAGCCAGAGCATCATGGGCTTTCGCGACCAAGCGCATCGCTCATTGATGACCGGCACCATGGCCCCCAAGCACCACACGCCCTGGCTTCAGGCCATGGACGATACGTTGGAAGAATATCTGAAGAACTGACGGTATCGTTTGAAGATCGTTCATCGATTTTTCGCCCATGCCGCGCGATTTCCTGCACGCTCTGCAATGCCCCGTAGCGAACGGAAGAAGGGGCGCTGTGAAAGCTGCGGTTTCGCTTTGCGCTTTAACCGCGCGGTCGCGTCTTGCCGGGATCATACTGGGCAAGATCAGTCACGCTTGCGGGAAGGCGTTTCTGGTGGCCGTCCAGTTTGCCGATCTCCACAGTTGAACCGAGTGCCGCATGATGCACGTCGAGGCGAGCCAAAGCTATATTGCGCTTGAGGATGGGGGAGCGTGTGGCGCTTGTCACCACGCCGACCTGTGCACGTCCAACGAACACGGGGTCTCCATGACCGATGGCATCATTGGCTTCGATCGCAAGGCCCACAAGCCTGTGCCGGGGGGTCTGCTTGCGTTCGATCAGCGCCTCGCGGCCAATGAAGTCGTCGGCCTTGCTTTTCAACGGCACGGTAAATCCAATGCCGGCTTCGAAAGGGTCGATCTGGTCGTTGAAGTCGTATCCGGCAAACACCAGTCCGGCCTCGATCCGCACCATGTCGAGTGCCTCCAGGCCCATCGGCGTCAATCCATACGGTTCACCAGCCTTCATTACCGCGTCGAATACTGCGAGCGCGTCCTTCGGATGGCAGAAGATCTCATAGCCGAGCTCGCCCGTATAGCCGGTGCGCGAGACAACAACAGGAGGCCCTTCGAAATGGCCGATCCGCCCGATGCAGAAGCGGAACCAGTCGAGTTCGCCTAGGCTGGACTGCTGAGGCGCTGTCCAGATTATGTCCTTTAGGATGTTGCGGCTTCCAGGACCCTGTACCGCGATATTGTGCATCTGGTCCGTCGATGAACGCACCCAGGCTCTGAAGCCCGCCCTTTCCGCCTGCTCGCGCAGCCAAAGGCCGCTTGCATCGTCACCGCCAACCCAGCGAAAATTGTTCTGCCCCAGCCTGTACAAGGTGCCGTCGTCGATCATGCCGCCGCTCTCGTAGCACATGGCACTGTAGACGACCTGCCCGTTGGAAAGCTTGCGGATATCGCGTGTCAGGCACCATTGCAGCAGCGCTTCGGCATCAGGGCCGGTGATCTCGAACTTGCGCAGAGCCGAGAGGTCCATGACCACCGCACGCTCGCGGCAGGCCCAGTATTCTCCAATCGCACCGTCGCGAAAGCTCGCCGGCAGCCAGAAGCCCCTATACTCCGTGAAGTTGCGCGTCTTTTCGGCGAAACGCGGATGAAACGCGGTTTCCTGCGTCGGTACGGGGGCAGACTCTGGTGTCATGCGGATCGCCACGGCTCTGGAGAAGGATTCCGCACCGGAATAGGTGCGAAGATGAATGTCGGTCGGGTCCCAGCCATTGGCGGCATCGATATCGTCTGGGCAGGAGGACGACACACAGACTAGATCGGTCAGTGCCCGCATTAGAACGTAGTCACCTGGCCGAGACCATGGCTCGTCCATGTGGATCTGGTTCTGCTGGTCGACATGGGTGTTGTAGAAGAAGTTGATCGCCTCCCACCCCTTGCGTCCTGGTATGCCATAAGGAGCAAGAGCCTTGTTGAAATTGTCCGTGCAGTTGACATGGCCGGGATAGCCCATGTCGTCGTAGTAGCGGGCGTTGCAGGCTGTGGCGAAGGCGTCGTGGCGGCCGACCGTATCCTGCACGATTTCCACCAGCGGCTCTATGTCCCTGTCGAAAGCCTTGGACGGCAGGCCTGGTGCAGGATAGCTTCTCCCCAGCAGCGTGCGTGTGATCGTCGAATCCAGCGCGAGGTCGAGACCCCTGTCCACCTTGCGGGCCGAAAAAGCTTGAAAATCGGTGCATTGCCGGCCGGAGACGTCGATCAGCTGAATGAATTCTCCGGCCCGCACAAAATAAGCTGATGCCGTTGCCGCGCGGATACGGATCTCCTGCAAGGGATCGGCCAACGGTTCGGGAAGCATTTCCATGTAGGAGCGCCCGACATTCGCTCGCTTGACGCGCAGTTCGATGGGTGTTGCGGTGTCTGCGCTTGCAACATGCATGGGCCTGCCCGGCGCTGCCACCACCAAGAGCCCATCAAGAGCCATGGTGAATTCGGCCTTGGCTCCAGCGGTCGACGACTGGCCGAACAGGCCAAGGGACCGGGCAACGGCCAGATCGATACCGCGCCTGCGAAACGCTGCGAGCGTTCGACTTGCTCCTTCGCCGCCCTCTGCAACCAGTGCCTTTAGCCCCTCTGCCGTCCCGTCCGAGGCAACGTCAAGCCCCGCGTCATTGAAGCGCCCATTCGTGTCAATGAACGACAACTCGCAGGCCTGGGCCCCTTCGGTGTCGCAAACCGCTATTCGATCGCCGGCCTTGACCGGAACAACCAGCGAGCCTCGCCCTTTGACGCGGTATCGCTCCATTCCTGGCCCGCCCTGCCAAAGGCCCGGCTGCAATACCGAACTGGCGCGCGGCCGGTCGGGCGAAGTGCGGGTAACAATTGGTTCCGGCATGAGATCACCCATAAAAGATGCGGGTTCAACGACGCGCAGAGGCCAATCATCCACCACGCCCTTGCCCTCTGTAAAGCCGAGCTTGCCCAGGGGGAATAAAAGTTTATCGGGGGCCTCAATTTTGAACGCTGTCCCGGCGGTGATTAAACACTGGGAAGAAGATCTGGAAGGCCTTTCTGAGGTCCATGAAATGTCAAAAAGGCAGATCAAAAAATCACCATCGATGCGCGAAACTTGATCATTCAAGAAATTGCTTCAGCTCAGTCATTGATTTTCCATGAAAATTAAATCGTACACCTGCCTAAATCTTTCATCTTGTTTCACACCAAGAATTATTTTTTACTTTAAGGAACCAAATGGGGAGCTCTGAAACCGGAGACTGGTGAAATGGAACAACAACTTGTCGACATGACAACGCGTGTGGAAGTGCTCGAAAAGGCACTTGGTACGGCGACGCTGATGAATACTGAAATATTCTACTGGTGGTGCACGGCGTTGATGATCGCCATCCACGCCGGCTTCCTCGCCTATGAAATGGGGGCATCGCGTGCCAAGAATGCGCTGGCCTCCGGCATGAAGAACCTGATCGCTTTCGCATTCCTCGTGCCGACCTTCTTTTATGTCGGCTGGTGGATCTATCTCTCGTTCCCGGGCGGCTTGACCTACAGCGAGGCGGGTAATGCTGGTCTGCCATGGGCGGCCAATATGGGGCCGAACCTGTCGGACCAGGCCTCCGGCATTTTTTATGCGGCCTTCACCTTGTTTGCGGCGACCACCGCATCGATCATGTCGGGTTCGGTCATCGAGCGAATCCGCATTTCGGGCTTTGCCATTCTCGCTGTCTTCCTAGGCTCCGTGGTCTGGATCCTCGGTGCGGCCTGGGGCTGGCATCCGGGCGGTTGGTTGACGGCAACCTTTGGTCTGCATGACACCGGTGCTGCCGGATGTGTGCATATGATTGCCGGCTTCTTCACGCTGGGCGTGCTGATAAATCTGGGTCCGCGCCTCGGCCGCTACAACAAGGATGGCACCATCAACCCCATCGTCGGGCATAACATGCCGATGTCGCTGATCGGTCTCATGCTCATTGTGATGGGTTTCTTCGGCTTTCTTGGCGGCTGCATCATCTACACTGGCGGCGGCTGGACGACGATCTATAACACGCCCACCACCCTTTCGGCATTCGGGTTCAACACGCTCATGGCTGTTGCAGGCGGAATGATCGGCTCGTATCTCGTGACCCGTGATCCCTTCTGGATGATGTCGGGTGCGCTGATCGGCGTCATCTCGTCGGCGTCTGGACTGGAACTCTATTATCCGGGCCTAGCCTTTCTGATATCCTTCGCAGGCGGTTGTGTCATGCCGAAGATCAACACCATTCTCGTGGAGCGTTTCAAGATCGACGACGCCGTCGGCGCGGTTGCAGTCCACGGCTTCGGTGGTCTTTGGGGCCTGTTGGCCGCCGGCATTTTCGCATCCGGCTATCCGAATGTCATCGAGGGGGCACCACCGGTATCCTTCTTCGGGCAGTTTGCCAGTGCGATGGTGTTCCTGCTTCTCGGGTTCATTCCGGGCTACGCACTGTCCTATGTCCTGAAGATGTTCGGTTTGCTGCGCGTTGCCGAAGCTGCCGAAGTCACAGGCCTTGACAAGGCGGAAGTCCCGGCCCGAGCCTATCCGGAAAGCGCCATCCCGGCCTTCTCCGCTGACATGGTATCGCCATCGCCTGCCGAATAATCCAGCTTGAAGAGAAAACACAGAAGAAGGATCATTGTGATGAACACAGCGCCGATCACGACCTGGGAAGGTGCCGAAGCCTATTTCACCTTTGCCAACAGCCCGGGTATCCTCATGCTGCTGAGCCTTATCGGGGCTGGGCTGTGCGTCTGGACGATCGTGTCCATGGCCAAGCATGAAAACGATTGCTACAAGAAGATGTAGAGCTTTTGCATCCGACTATGAATGAAAGGTCGGGTTGCGCCCGACCTTTCACCGTTGGCTCGCCGGGAGAGCAAATCAGTTGGCAACCAGATGCCGCCGGCCCATACTGACGATCTATCCAGCGTCTTGAAGCATTCATCACCTTCTTCGGGTTGAGCTTGCGTAAAACCTGATGCCGGCGCCTAGCAAACGAACGTTCTTGTCGAGGGGATCAGTGCCAGCCATGCCGAGCGAGCTTTGACCTCGATAAGCTGGTACTTGGAACGTGCCGGAAAACCTTGCGGATTGTTCCAGCAAGCGCCACGCAACATCTTGCACAAAGAACTGGCACGCTTCGCTGATTAATTCTGGCTCGATGATACACTGACGATCTCTACCTGGGAGCAGGTCGACCTTCTTGAGAAGCCCGTCCCCGGAAAGCTTGGCGTTTTGCAGGCGAACCTAGATGCCTTGCAGCGAGCGAGCGAGCGAGCGTTCAGGGCTCTCAAGCGTCGATCAGCCTCCATGGCAATACAGGCACAGGTCCCGACCGCGGCGGTGTTTGGGAGGGACCGTTCTCGGCCTAGGATATCGGATACCTGCGACGAACCGGAAAGAAACCGGTCGTTTTCGCCCTGTGCTCTGATCCCCAAAAACTGGACCGTTCATAACTGGAGTTTTCCGCGACAACTTTCCGGCTATGAAAAGGAGCGGAAGCATGAAGGCATCGAAGTTCTCAGACGCCCAGAAGGCGTTCATTTTGAAGCAGGGCGATGACGGTGTGCCGGTGGCGGAGATTTGCCGGAAGGCGGGGATCAGCCAGGCGGCGTATTTCAACTGGCGCAATAGGTATGCGGGTCTGCTGCCCGACGAGGTGCGTCGATTGAAGGCTCTGGAGGATGAGAACTCCAGGCTGAAGAAGATCGTTGCCGATCTGACGCTGGACCGCGAGATGCTCCAGGACGTCATCCGCTGAAAGCTCTGAGGCCTGTCCGAAAGCGCAAGCTGATCGACGGGATGCTGGTGGATTGGGGCACATCAATCCGACGGGCCTGCAAGGTCCTGAGGTTCGATACATCGATCTACCACTACAAATCCCGCCGCACCGGACAGGGCCCACTCGAACGACGCATCAAAGAGATTTGCGAGACACGCGTGCGGTATGGCTACCGCCGCGTCCATGTGCATTTGCGACGAGATGGTTGGAAGGTCAACATGAAGAAGACACACAGGATTTACAGCGAGTTAGGGCTTCAACTGCGCAACAAGCATCCCAAGCGCCGGGTTAAGGCAAAGCTCAGAGACGATCGCCAGGATGCTGTCGGGCCGAACGATGTCTGGGCTATGCCCTGCCCTGGCAGGCGTTTGCTGGCAAACGCCGAGAAGGGGACTTTGTCCACGACCAGCTCGCGACTGGCAAGAAGCTGCGCATTCTGACCGTGGTCGACACGCACTCGCGTTACTGCCCGGCCGCCGACGCACGCTTCACCTACCGGGGCGAGGATGTCGTCCAGACCCTGGAAGGTATCTGCCGGAAGACCGGCTATCCCAAAACGATAAGGGTGGACAATGGCAGTGAGTTCATCTCCCGTGACCTCGACCTCGACCTCGACCTCGACCTCGACCTCGACCTCGACCTCGACCTCGACCTCGACCTCGACCTCTGGGCCTAGGCCAACAACGTCACCCTGGACTTCTCACGACCTGGAAAGCCGACCGACAATGGCTTCATCGAGGCGTTCAACAGGAAGCTGCGGTCGGAGTGCCTGAACGCTCATTGGTTCCTGACCCTTGCGGATTCCCGCGAAAAATTGGAGACTTGGCGCAGGTACTACAATGAGGAACGTCCTCACTCGGCAATCGGATATAACGTCCCGATCGCCCTACATAATCCCGGTGGCGCAACCAGCCAGCCATTGTGATCAGAGCCGGAAAACTCCAGCTTCCGGCGGTCCAAGGTTTGGTCCCAGAGCAGCCCGAAGCCTCCGAGCCTGACAGGTAAAACATGGCCTGCAGCCTTATCGTCGGGCCCTGACGACAGGCGGCAAGATGAAAATCTTGACATGTAACATGGTAGTTGTCAGAGTTTGAGTCTGAGAGAGGCAAGGCATTCTGCTGCCGGAGGAGGGGCTGAAATGCCGGAAGCCGGGATGGATACTCAGTTTCAACAGGGAGGAAGACAATGAAGATCATTTCCAGTGTGGTTGCCGCCACGATGCTGATGGCCGCTAGCGTCGCTCAAGCCGAGCCGGTGACACTCAAATTCGCCCATTTCTGGGGCGCTAATTCCGGGCCGCATCAGGATTTTGCCCTAGGTTGGGCCGACCAGGTCACCAAATGCTCCGGCGGTGAGATCACCTTTGAATATTATACGGCCGGCACGCAGCTCGGCAATGTGACCAAGCTTGAAGATGCCTTGCGGGCAGGGCTGATCGATCTGGGTCATGGTCTCAATCATCTGCCGCGCAACCGGTTCACCCAGGCGACCATCATCGACACCCCACTTCTGTCGAAAAGCGCCTACGCCAATTCGATGACGCTCTGGACTCTCTTCAAGGAAGGAGCGATTTCGAAACCCTATGAGGGTCTGCAGGTGCTGGCGCTACATGCCCATGCTGCAGGCCTTGTCCATACCAAGGGCAAGGCGGTCCGGCTGCCGGAAGATCTGAAGGGCATGCGCATCCGTTCTCCGTCGCCCGCTGCCGCCCTCATGCTGCAGGAACTGGGTGCTGTGCCTGTTGGTTTGCCGCCGGGTGAAACCTATGAGGCGATCTCCAAGGGTACGGCTGAAGGCACGATCTTTCCCTGGGAAGGTGTTGCCGGCTTCAAGCTGGCGGAAGTGCTGGACTACTCCTCCGATCTGAAGCTCAATGCGGCATCCTTCTGGTTTGCCATGAACGAAAACAAGTACAAGTCTCTCAGCGATGCGCAACGCAAATGCGTTGATGAGGCCTCCTACGAGCCGCTGGTAAAAAAGGCCGGTGACTACTGGGCCAAGTGGGATCAGCCTGGCCTGGAGCAGACCAAGGCCGCGGGCAACGAGATCATCGAGCCGGATGCTGCGGCACAGGCCGCCTGGCAGGAGGCGATGAAGCCGGTCATTGTCAGCTATCTTGCTTCACTGAAGACCGACGGCTTCGCCAATGCCGAGGAGGTCTACCAGCGGGCGCAGCAGCTCGTGCCGCAATACGAAGCGGAATATCTCGCGCGGAAGTAATGGTCGCCGGCGGCACGGATCAGGCCCGTGCCGCCCCACCTCCGTTCCAGTAAAGAAACTCTCCCATGAGAATGTTTGATCCCGTCTTCCGATATCTCGCTCTCGCTGGTGCCGGCTCGTTTGCTGTTGCCGCCTGCATTACAGTTGCCGACGTGGTCCTGCGCCAATTGGCCAGCGGCATTTTGGGCGCTGTAGACTATGTTCAGCTCTTCATCATGTCCGGTGCCTTTCTCGCCATGCCTTACGCATTCCGCGTCAACGCGCATGTGACGCTCGATCTGGTATCGGCATTGCTCCCGCCGCTGGGCGAACGGTTGCTGGCGATCGCAGCACTGATTCTGACGCTGGTATTCTGCGGGCTGTTGGCTTTCTACACCTGCATATCCACACTGGAGATGCTGGCCAGCAGCGACATCTCCATGAATATCGGACTTCCGATGTGGTTCTACTGGTCGCCTTTCGCACTGGGGATGTCGGGCTCCACACTGGCAATTGGTGTCAATATCGCCGACGCACTGATGCAGCCCATTCCCGGTCCGGGAGGTGTCGAATGAACGCTCCTGTCATTGGGCTTCTCGGTTTCCTTTGCGCGATGTTGCTTACTTTTGCCGGTGTCCCGGTGAGCGTGGCCATGGCCATCACCGGTGTGGCCGGATTTGCGCTGATTAACGGCACGGATGGAGCGATCTACGTTCTCAGCACGGCTCCTTTCGAGGCCGTCTTCCCGTATAGTCTCTCCGTCATTCCGCTATTCGTCGCGATGGGCGTGTTCTCCTCCCATGCGGGCCTGTCGTCGAGCCTGTTCGGTGCGATGAACCGGGTTTTCGGGCAGTTCCGCGGTGGGCTTGCCATGGCATCGGTCGGTGCCTGCGCCATATTTGGAGCCATCTGTGGTTCATCTTTGGCAACGGCGGCCACGATGGGGCGTATCGCCGTTCCGGAAATGATTCGTGCCGGCTACAGACCGAGCCTGGCCGGCGCGTCGGTGGCTGCGGCAGGCACGCTGGGCGTTCTCATTCCGCCATCCGTACTGATGGTCATCTACGCATTGCTGACGGAGAATTCGATTGGCCAACTGTTTGCCGCAGCCCTGATTCCCGGCCTTCTGGCGACCTTCCTCTATATCGCCGCTGTGGTCATTGCCGTCAGGATAAATCCGGAGCTTGCTCCGCGTGGCAACGGCAAGGATGGGCCCAAGGCCAAGCTCGATAAATCGGTCATGGCTGCCATCTCGCTTTTTGTCATTGTCATCGGCGGGCTCTATTCCGGGTTCTTCTCCGCCACGGAAGCCGCTGCCGTCGGGGCGTTCTCGGCGGTCGTTCTGGCCGCCCTGATGAAAACCTCGCGCAACAGCATGATCGATGCCTCGCTTGAGACAGCCAAGACCTCGGCCATGATGTTCATGATCTTGATCGGGGCAGCACTCTTCAACTTCTTCATCGAAGGCACAGGCCTTGCCACGCTGATCGGCGACTGGATCAGCCATTCCGGCCTACCTCCAACGGTGATCATGATCATGATCATCGTCTTCTATCTGATCCTCGGCTGCTTCATGGATTCGCTGTCCATGATCCTGCTGACCATCCCGATCGTCTATCCGATTGTCATTGGTCTCGGCTATGATCCTATCTGGTTTGGAATCATCATCGTTTCCGTCGCTGAAATCGGGCTGATCACGCCGCCGATCGGCATGAACCTATTCGTCGTTCAAAGTGTCGCACCACAGGTCAGTCAGAGACAGATGATCTTCGGTATCCTGCCGTTCATTCTGGCAGATGTGCTGCGGGTGTTCCTGTTCCTGGCTTTCCCCGCCATCGTTCTGTTCCTGCCGATGATGATGCGGTGAGGACGTGCCAATGATGCACAATCCGCCGCCTGTCCTGGAGCATGCCTGCGATCTCACCGTCGAACTCGGCCCCATCCGCGAGATGGGCCGGGGGCGTGATGGCATGCGGCGGATCGTGCCTGTTGTCGGCGGACAATTCGAGGGGCCTCTGCTCAACGGCCATGTGCTTGGCATTGGTGCCGACTGGCAGACCGGTTGGGCGGATGGTCTGTCGGAACTCGACACGCGCTACGGGCTGGAAACCCATGACGGAGCGGTGATCGAGATCCGCAATTACGGCTATCGCCATGGCCCGCCGGAGGTGCTTGCAGCATTGGCGCGTGGCGAGGCCGTCGATCCATCATCCTACTACATGCGAACGCAGGCGCGGCTGGAAACCGGCGATGACCGCTACCGCTGGGTCAATCGCACCCTCTTCATAGGCAATGGCCGGCGTCTCGCCTCGGCGGTCGTCGTCTCGCTTTTTGCTCTGCGGTAACTGGCACCGGTTTTTGACCTGTCTGCCCAATGCCGCCCGTCTATTTTGGGAGAATGACCATGACCTATCACCTCTACATTGCCGGAAAGCCGGTCTCGACGGCCCAGAGCTTTGATGTGATCAATCCGGCAACCGGCGCAGTTCTCGCCGCATGCCCGCTGGGCACGCCTGAAGATGTCGATGCCGCAGTTTCGGCGGCCAAGGCGGCGTTTCCCCTCTGGTCCGGCCTTGCCGATGAGGCACGCAGGGACGCGCTCGGGCGGCTTGCCGATCTGATCGAGGCCAATAGCGCCGAGCTTGCCGCTCTCGTGACGGCCGAACAGGGCAAGCCGCAATCAGGCCCCGGCGCGCCGTTCGAGCTTGGTGGTTGCGTCGCCTGGACGCGCGTGACGCAGGCGCTCGATCTGCCGGTGGAAGCCCTGATCGATACGGTCGAGGAGCGCGTGGAACTCCACCGCGTGCCGCTTGGCGTGGTGGCCTCGATCACGCCGTGGAACTGGCCGCTGATGATTGCCATCTGGCACATCATGCCGGCTCTCCGTTCCGGCTGCACCGTGGTGATGAAGCCATCGCCCTTTACACCGCTCTCGACGCTCAGGCTTGTGCAGTTGATCCACGAGGCGGGCATCCTGCCGCCGGGCGTGCTGAATGTCGTGACCGGTGATGCGGATGTCGGTGACCGCATTTCCAGCCATCCCGATATCGCCAAGATCGCCTTTACCGGGTCCACAGCCACTGGCCGTCGCATCATGGAGCGCGCCGGCGCGACGCTGAAGCGCCTGACGCTGGAACTTGGCGGCAATGACGCAGGCATTATCCTACCTGGCACGGACATCTCAAAGCTGATGGATCCGCTGTTCTGGGGCATTTTCATCAATGCCGGGCAGACCTGCTCCTGCTTGAAACGCCTCTATGTGCATGACGACGATTACGACGCGGTGGCAAGCGCTCTTGCCGCCTATGTCTCAAGCATTCCCGTCGGCAACGGCGCAGACCCCAGCACGCTGATCGGCCCGCTGTCCAATCGCATGCAATATGACAAGGTCTGCGCCCTGGTGGAGGATGCGCGGGAAAAAGGCGCCCGTATCCTGACCGGAGGCATGCCGAGCGTTGGTCCCGGCTACATCTACCCGCTGACGGTGATAGCGGATGCCACGCCAGATATGCGCATTGTTGCCGAGGAGCAGTTCGGGCCGGTTATCCCGCTCATCCGCTATCATGATCTCGAAGAGGCCATCACGGCTGCCAACGGGCTGGAGGTTGGGCTTGGCGCCAGTGTGTGGGGTAATGATCCCGCGCAGGCAGCAGCCGTGGCAAAGCGTCTGGAAGCCGGCACGCGCTGGGTCAACCGACACGGCGTGCTGAACCCGACCGTGCCGATGGGCGGCGTCAAGCAGTCGGGCATCGGCGTTGAATTCGGATCGGAAGGTTTGAAGGAATATACCAGCGTCCAGATCCTCAGCATTGCAAAGTAAGCGCCCGATTGTAGGGCAAGGAGATATCATGGCCAGACTGACAACCGGAGACCTGATGGCCAGGTCGTTGATTGCCAATGGTGTGGATACCGTGTTCGGCATCCCCGGCGCGCATATGTATGATTTCAACGATGCGCTGGCACGCGAGGGTGACAAGATCCGCTTCATCCACACCCGGCATGAGCAGGGCGCCGGCTATATGGCCTATGGCTATGCCAAATCCACCGGTCGCACGGGTGTCTATACGGTCGTGCCGGGGCCGGGGCTTCTGAATTCTGGCGCGGCCCTCTGCACGGCTTACGGCGGCAATGCGCCGGTGCTTTGCGTCACCGGCAATATCATGTCACATCTCATCGGCCAGGGTCGCGGCCAGTTGCATGAACTGCCTGATCATCTGGGCACGCTGCGCGGCCTGACGAAATGGGCCGAGCGGATCAATCACCCCAGCGAGGCAAGCGAGGTGATGCGCCAGGCGTTTTCCGTCATGCATTCCGGGCGCAAACGTCCCGTCGGCGTGGAAGCGCCCTGGGATGTGTTCGGCATGAGCATTGAGGCGGATGAGCCTGTTGCCGCCGAACCTCTGGCGCCGCCGCGTCCGGATCCGGATCTGGTGGAAAAGGCCGCGCAGATGATCGCCGGCGCCAAAAACCCGCTGATCATGGTCGGTTCCGGCGCGATCGATGCAAGTGCCGAGGTTCTGCGGCTGGCTGAACTGCTGCAGGCGCCGGTGACCGCCCATCGCAGCGGCAAGGGCATTGTCAGCGATGACAATGATTTGGCGATGATGCCGCCGGCCGCCTGGAAATTTTGGCCGCAATGCGATCTCCTGATCGGCATCGGCAGCCGGCTGGAGCTTCAGTATTTTCGCTGGCGCTGGTTCCCCAAGGGGCTGAAGGTGCTGCGGATGGATATCGATCCGACCGAAATGGTGCGCCTGAAGCCGGATCTCGGGCTGGTGACGGATTCCAAGGCCGGGCTCGAAGCCCTCATCACAGCGCTGGAACCCAAGCTTGCCAAGCGCGAAAGCCGCACGGGTGAATATCGCGCGCTGAAGCATGAGGCTGAGGAAGCGCTGGCGACCGTGCAGCCGCAGGAGGGCTATCTGAAGGCCATTCGCCGCGCGCTGCCGCGCGACGGCTTCTTTGTTGAGGAAGTCTCGCAGGTGGGTTTCACCGCCCGCATGTGCTTTCCGGTCTATGAGCCGCGCCAGTATGTGACCTGCGGTTATCAGGACAATCTCGGTTTCGGCTTCAACACGGCGCTGGGCGTCAAGGTGGCGCATCCCGACAAGGCGGTCGTTTCCGTCTCCGGCGATGGAGGCTTCCTGTTCGGCGTGCAGGAACTGGCAACAGCGCGGCAATTCGGCATCAATGTCGTTGCTGTCGTGTTCAACAACAATGCCTATGGTAATGTGCGACGCGACCAGCAACAGGTCTATGGAAACCGGCTGCTGGGTGCCGACCTCGTCAATCCAGATTTCGTCGCGCTGGGCCAGAGCTTCGGTGTCGAATCCGTCCGGGTGGATACGCGGGAGAGCCTTGAGGCCGCGATCGTCACAGCCCTTGCCTCCAATGCGCCGGCGCTGATCGAAGTGCCCGTACCCACAGGCAGCGATACCTCGCCCTGGCCGTTCATCCACCCGGCGCCGCCGGTATGACAGCAATGGCAGGAACAGCGGCGAAGATCTCATTTCAACCAAGACGATAGGAGAAAACCATGTTTTTAGGCCGCAGGAATCCAAAATCATCTTTCTTGGCTGAAGAAGTCACGGCGTCTCGCCGACAATTCCTGAAAGCGATGTGTGCATGCTGCGCCGTCCTCGCGGCCGACCTGCCGAGCGCCTTTGCGACGACCAGCGAAATGGAGGCGCACCTGGATGCGGCCAAGCAGGCCGCAGGCAGTGATCTCGTCACCTATCTGCGTCTTGCCGATCAGGCAGCCCCCATCTCCGGCCTGCCGCCGGTGTCCCCCCAGGAGCTGATGGCTCTGCCGACACCCGAGCCGGGCAAGGTCTTCGACAATCTCTATTTCGTCGGCAATAGCTGGGTCAGCTGCTGGGCGATCACCACATCCGATGGCATCATCCTGATCGACGCCATGGATAATGATGCGGAGGCGCAGTCCATTGTCATCGAGGGTCTTCAGAAGGTCGGCCTCGATCCGTCTTCCATCAAGACAATCATCATTACCCACGGTCATGGCGATCACTACGGTGGCGCCAACTACCTGAAGAACCAGTATGGATGCAGCATTGTGATGGGCGAGCCCGACTGGAAGATGCTGGAGACCGCACTGGACTTCGATACGCCGGATTGGGGCCGCCCACCGGTTCGGGATGTTTCGGTTGAAGACGGCAGCGTTGTCACCCTCGGTGACACAAAGATCGATATTCTCGTGACCCCCGGCCATACCCCCGGCACGATTACACTGGTCTTCGGCGTCAAGGACGCTGACAAGACCCATCGCGCCATGCTCTGGGGCGGAACGGCTTTCAACTTCGCCCGGCGGGATGACCGCATCGAGCGGCTGCAGACCTATATCGACGCCACCGAGCGCGTGCGGACGCTGGCGAAAGAGCAGGCGGTTTCGGTCTTCATCTCTAACCACGATCTCTATGATGGCGCCGTGGCCAAGTTGGCACAGATGAAGACGGGGGGCGATAATCCCTTCGTTGTCGGCAATGAGACCACGCTGCGGGCGCTGACGGTGATGAACGAATGCGCCAAGGCGACGATGATCGCCTGGAAGGCCTGAAGCCATCGCATGGGCAAAATGAAAGACCGACCGGAGGTGCAGCCTCCGGTCGGTCTTGTTTGTGAGTGGCGTCGGTGCCGGCGAGACGGGGCAACAGAGCAGGATATATTGAGTCTCAGACGAGCATCTTGCCCGGGTTCATGATGTTCTGTGGGTCGAGCGCCTGCTTGATCGCCCGCATCATGGCCAGTTGCGACGGCTCCTTGCGGGCCCTCAGAAGCTCGGCCTTGCTCTGGCCGATCCCGTGCTCGGCGCTGAAGGAGCCTTTCAGTTCCGCCAGAAGGTCGAAGGCGAATTCCTTCATTGCTTCCAGCGGCAGGCCATCCCACTTGGCTGGATCGGCGGCGGCCAGGGCATAATGCAGGTTGCCGTCGCCGAGATGGCCGATCGTCAGCGGGCGAAAACCAAGCTCTGTAGCCTTCTCGTCCATGATACGGACAAAGTCGGCAACGCGCGACAGCGGCAGCGCCACATCCAGATGATAGGCCGGGCCATCGGCATTGATCGATTCCAGGACGGATTCGCGCAGCTTCCACAGGTCGTTGCGCTGGCCTTCCGATGTGGCGAACATGGCGTCCAGGACGAGCCCGCTCTCCATCAGATCGGCAAGCGCCATAATCAGGCCTTCCTGCAATGCCTTGCCGCCGTCGCTCGCCTCAGCCGCATCATCTGTGCGGCTGGACGCAACCTCGAGCAGAATGCCGACATTGGCAGGTTCGGACAACGGCGCGCGGATCTGCGGAAAGTGCCGCAGGATCACCTCGACGACCGGCTGCGGCACATATTCGAAGGCCTCGACGGTGTTGCCCAGCCGGTCCTGAACGATGTTGAGTATCTCGAGTGCTGCCGAAAGCGAGGCGACCGAAAGAAAGGCGGTGGCGCGAACCTTTGGCTGCGGATAGAGCTTGACGACAGCGCCGGTGATGATGCCGAGCGTGCCTTCCGCGCCGATCAGCAGGTTCTTGAGATCATAGCCGGTATTGTCCTTGCGAAGACCGGTCAGGCCGTTGAGGATACTTCCGTCGGCGAGCACCGCCTCGATACCGAGGCACAGATCACGTGTATTGCCATAGCGCACGACATTCGATCCGCCGGCATTGGTCGACAGATTGCCGCCGATCATGGCGCTGCCACGGGCACCGAACATCAGGGGAAAGATGAGGTCATGCTCTTCGACGGCGTTCTGGAGGGCCTCGAGAACGACGCCGGCATCCACCGTGGCGGTGCGGGCGTCCCGGTCAATGGCGCGGACGCGGTTCATGCGGGATAGGGACAGTATGATCGATGGCCGGCTATCGATCGGTACGCTCCCGCCGCAGATGCCGGTGTTGCCGCTTTGCGGAACGATGGCGATCCCCTGTTGGGCGCAAAGAGTTACGATTTGAGCCACCTCCTCCGCCGCAGCCGGCCGCACAACCGCAAGCGCATCGCCGCGATACTTTCCGGTCCAATCGGTTGTGTAAGTTGCGGTAGACGGTTGGTCGGTCAACACATTACTGTTTCCCACGACGCGCCGACAGGCGTCCAGGAGTTCGCGGTGAGGTAAGGGAATGGTACTTGTCAGACCGACGGATGTCATGAATAGCCTCTTGAGCCGACCTTGGTTGTCCGGCAGATTACAGCGCGTTTTGTAGCATGTTACATGGCAGTTTTGCTGTCAAGGGAAGCCCGTCGGGCGGAGGAATGATGAAGGCCATCCAGATCCCGAAATCACTGATCGAGGAGACGATCACGCGCATCCGTGACGCAATCCTGACCGGGGAACTACCACTGGGCTCTAAGCTGTCCGAACAGAGGCTCGCCGACATGCTGGGCGTCAGCCGCTCACCCGTTGCACAGGCCCTGGCCGTCCTGAAGACGGAGGGCTTGGTGGAGGTCTATCCGAAGCGGGGAAGCTTTGTGTACATGCCCGACGCCCGCACCGTGAGCGAGCTCTGCGAATATCGGGCTATTCTGGAAACCGCAGCTCTGCAGTTGTCGCTGGAACGCCAGTCGCCGCTGTTGCTCACCAGCATGCGTGCGTCGGTGGAAGCAATGGAAGGTGCATTGCAGGCCAAGGATCTGCAGGCCTATTCCCGTCATGACATGGCGTTTCACCTCGCATTCCTCAGCCATTGCGACAACAGGCAGCTGGAATCGGCCTACAGCCGATCGATCAGCACGGTCATCGGCGTCCGGACCCATGTCTTCATGTCAGGCAGTCCGCATCCCATGCGGTCCATGGACGAACACCGGCAAATCCTTGCAGCCTGTGAGGCTGGCGATCCACAAGCAGCGTGTCGCCTTCTGGAGATCCATATCCATCATCTCGATAAGGACTTCATCAACATGGGCTGAAGGAGTGGCCTGCCCCCTGAAAAGTGGTCCTTTTTGAAGTATGGCTTACGAGCCGAAGAAGGACATTGAAATGGCAGCGAAAAGACACAAGGCAGAAGAGATCGTCACGAAGCTTCGTCAGGTTGACGTGCTGAATGCACATGGCAAATCGATAGCGGAGGCGATCCGGTCGATAGGCGTGACGGAAGTTACATATTACCGCTGGCGGGCAGAATACGGTGGCCTGAAGGGCGATCAGGTGAAGCGTCTGAAGGAATTGGAGACCGAGAACGCTCGCCTCCGCCGGGCAGTTTCTGATCTGACCTTGGACAAGATGATCCTTGCGGAGGCGGCCAGGGAAAACTTCTAAGCCCCGCCCGCCGCCGTGCCTGTGTTGACCATGTCACTGCAGAATTTGGTGTGTCCGAACGACGGGCATGCCGGGTTCTCGGCCAGCATCGTTCCACACAGCGCAAAGTCGCAAAGATACCAGATGACGAAGCGGCATTGACCGCCGACATCACGGCGCTCGCCATCCAATATGGCCGCTTTGGATATCACCGCGATGATGCACCAGGCAGGTTGGATCGTGAACGTCAAACGGGTCGAGCGGATATGGCGACGGGAGGGGCTGAAGGTTCCATCCAAGCAGCCCAAGCGTGGTCGGCCCTGGCTGACCGACAGCTCATGCATCCGGCTTCGGCCGGAGTACCCCAACCATGTCTGGTCCTACGATTTTGTCGAGGACCGGACCCATAATGGAAAGAAAATCCGCATGCCCGCGACAAACGCTTCGCGTTTGCGCTGACGTGATCGACGAGTTCACGGGAGAATGCATCGCCATCAGGGTCGACAGAAGGCTGTCGACGTGATCGATGTGCTCTCCGATCTCTTCATTCTGCGCGGCATTCCTGCGCATGTTCGTTGCGATAACGGCCCTGAGTTCATCGCCAAAGCTTTGAGGGAGTGGATTACGCTGGTCGGTGCCAAGACGGCCTACATCATGCCGGGCAGCCCGTGGGAAAACGGCTATTGCGAAAGCTTCAACTCGAAGCTCCGGGATGAGCTGCTCAATGGAGAAATCTTCTACACGCTCAAGGAGGCAAAGATCATTATCGAGGGTTGGCGGCAGCACTACAACACCGTTCGTCCGCACTCGTCACTGAACGACAAGCCACCCGCACCTGAAGCCACCGTGTGGCCGCGCCAGAACGGACCTGATTCAACGCCAGCAGTGGCGGACAGACCAAGCATGGACTAACATTAAACCCGGATCACCCAATGGGGGCAGGCCACGCTGTCGGAGCGATCGACGAACATTGCGATGGGTCGGCTGACTGTGCGGGTTAGCTGGAACAGATGCTCCATCATGTCGCGGTTCGGGTTCTCGATATCGATGATGATGACGTCCGGAGCAAGCGTCTCGATTGTCCTTGCGATACCCTGTACCTCGAGTGCAACGGTGACATGCCTGTGTCCCGCCTCTCGCAAGCCGTCCTCGATGATTGCCGCGCGAACGGCATTTCCATCAATCGCGAGAATTGTGAGGTCGAGGTGATTCATGCGCGATTGATGACGCAATGCAGCAGTATTGGCAAACAATAAGCCTAATAAATAAGCTGAGGAAGGGGTAGCGCTAATTTTGTGCAATTCCGCTATTGGGGACTTGCCCCGGGCCATCGACATTGGCCAAGTCACCCCCAAGGACGGGCAGTGTCAAGCGAGCAGTCGCGGCGCACGCTGGCGTTCTTATCCCTGGGGAAGCTAGCGTCAGCATCTCCGACAAGCCGTTATTGCCAGTCACAAGATCCGACAGATGAACGCGATCGAGAGACCGGTAGAAGGCTTCCACAGCATCGGAGATGGCCCCACGCAGCCAGCATACCGAAACCAGCGGGCAGGTATTGTCTTTGCCGAAACATTCGGCAAACGGCATGTCGGCCTCGAACAGGCGGAAGACTGCACCGATGTTGATGAGATGTGCCGATCGCATCAGTCGCATGCCGCCATGGCGGCCCCGCGTCGCATCGATGAACTCGTTGTGCGACAGGATCCGGATCACTTGGGCCAGATGGTTCTCGGAGGCATTGCAGGCATTCGCGACGTCCATCTTGCGGACTGTCCGGCCATTGTTGACCGCACAATACATCAAAGCCCTGAGGGCGAGATTGGTTCGAAGCGTGATGCGCAAGATATCTTATCCAAGACGAGACCCGATATTGCCTTGTATCGCATGCTGTTTTGATCGGCGGTTTGATCCAGGTCAGTTGCATGCGATCTGGCGGAATTGATTTGGATCATATCCGGGAGGCGGCCCGATCGGCAAAAGATGTAAGCATGGTACATCTTTGCGGAGCAGGCATCAGTGAGAATGACGAATAGACCGGCCCCGCGGGCCGTGACGGCTCTCGACAGCATTGTCGAGCCGGCCAAGGCTCCGCTACGGGAAGCAGTGATCCTCTCGCTAGGCGCCAGTTTTCTCGTTCTGCCCCAGGCGGCTGCCGTTGCTTGGCTGCTCGGCGTCCTGATTGCTAGGACGGCCTCGCTAAACGATGTGCTGATCACTGCGTTGGTCTTCGTCCTGACCGGGTTCCTGCGTCATGGGCTGGAGCAGATGGCCGGTCGCCTGGCCTTTGGCCTGGGCCAGCAGATCGTCCGGGACTGGCGCAACCGCATCGTCGGTCGCCAGTCCATAACCACGATGACGGCAATTGACCGCAGGGCTTCGGCCTCGATTGCCACGCTGGCGGGACCGGGCCTCGACCAGCTCATTCCCTGGTTCACCCGCTACAGGCTTGCGGAAATGCGCGTTCTCGTAGTTCCAATCGTCCTATTGGTCGTGCTCCTGCCCATCTCCTGGATCACCAGCCTCATTCTCCTCGTCACCGGGCCGCTCATTCCCATGTTCATGGCCTTGATCGGGTTTGCCGCGCGTGATGCGACAGAACGGCAGCTTTCCGAGTCGCTCTCACTGAACAGCGCCGTGCTTGAATGGCTCAATGCAGCTGCCGATCTGCGTCTGCTCGATGCGGCGCCACGCGTGATTGAGGCCTTTAGCGAGTCGGCGGAGCGTTTGCGGTCGAAGACATTAGCCGTGCTGCGGATTGCATTCCTGTCATCGAGCGTGCTGGAGCTTTTTGCCGCACTCGGGGTAGCGCTCGTGGCTGTCTATGTCGGCTTTTCCCTGTTGGGAACCTTGTCGTTCGGCACATGGGGGGCACCGATGACGCCCGCAGAAGGAATTTTCATCCTGCTGCTCGTGCCCGAATTTTTCCAGCCGCTTCGCGATCTTGCTGCTGCCTGGCATGATCGCGCCGCCGCCAATGCGGTGGCCGAGGAGGCCGTGAAGCTCGAGGTGGCATCAGCCTCGACTCTGCTCGGACTTGGATCAAAGGTGCCCGCTCTCCCCGGCATGCTGACGATCGAGGCTCGCGACCTCTCGGTTTCCGCAGTCATCGGGCAGGTCCTGCACTTTCCCGATTTTCACGTGGGCGTGGGGGAGCGTGTTGCTCTGACGGGGCCGAGTGGTGCGGGCAAGACGACGCTTCTAGCCCTTCTCGCCGGCCTTCTGAGACCCGACAGTGGCCAGATCAAGGTGTGCGGCGTTCCACTCGATGACGATCACGCCGACGCCTGGCGCGGTCGTCTTTCCTATACGGGCCAGTTCCCGCATCTCTTTCAGGCAAGTGTACGGGCCAATATCGGGCTGAAACAACGGCAGCCGGATCGGGCCGGAGTGGCAGCAGCAATCAAGGACGCTGGTATATCCGACCTAATACAGTCCTTGCCGCGCGGCGATCTGACGAGGCTGGGTGAGGTCGGAGCGGGCGTGTCTGGAGGCGAAGCCCGTCGTTTGATGCTCGCCCGCGCCTTTCACGCCGAAGCCGACCTCTTGCTCGCCGACGAACCGACCGCCGATCTTGATGATGAAACGACCGACCGGATCGTCGCGACGCTGCTGTCTCTGGCCGACAGAGGCACGACCCTGATCATCGCCAGCCACGACGAGAGGCTTCTCAGGCACATGGATCGCCGCATCGTTCTGGGAGCCGGGACATGAGGAGATTAGTCGGCATTGCGCGTCATCTTTGGTCGCGAAGGCTCCGGTCTCTCATTCTCGGAACGAGCCTTTCCGTTGCCGTCCTTGCAGCAGGCATGGCGCTTCTTGGGTTGTCGGGCTGGTTCATTACCGCGGCCGGTGCGGCTGGCGTCGCTGGTGCAGGCTTGACCTTCGATGTGTTTCGACCGAGTGCGGGCGTTCGTTTCCTCGCCCTCGGGCGTGCCGCGACCCGATACGGGGAAAGGCTCGCCACGCATGATGCCACGTTGAGGGTGCTCGCCGACCTGCGGGTCGATCTCCTGCGGTCTTTCATGAAGCGGCCGATACGCGACCTCATGCGAATGAGGGGCTCCGAGCGATTGCAGCAGTTCACCGCCGATGTCGATGCGCTCGATGGGCTGGCCCTGCGGCTCATGATGCCGATCGCCGCCGCTACCATTGTGCTCGTGCTTGCCTGCCTCCTGATCTGGTACCTAGTCAGCCTCGAGACGGCGGCATGGATCGGCGGCAGCTTCCTTCTGTTTGCTCTTGTGGCTGCAGTCTATGTCGTCGGCCGGGCGCGTCGGCCGTCCCGACGGGTTCACAGGGCCCTGTGGGCCTTGCGGATGCGCCTGATCGATCTCCTCAGGGGGCAGGTGGATCTCGCAGTAGCGGGACGTCTGGAACTGGCCCGACAGCAGGTGATGGAGGCCGGAACCCGCCTGCAGACAGCGCAGGCTGAGCTCGACCGGCTGGAGCGGCGAGCCGCATTCCTGATTGGATCAGGGACCATGCTGGCGGCCGGCGGAGCTTTGGTTCTGGGTGGGTTCGCCGCCGTCTCCGGTCATCTTGCGCCGGAACTGGCCGCACTTGCCTTCTTCGCTGCGCTTGGGATTGGTGAACTGGCCACGCCGCTCACCCGCGGGCTGGCGGAACTGGGCAAGATGTCTGACGCTGCTGGGCGCCTGGCACCATCTCTGCAGGAGGCAACGGCGGCGCCAGCCTGCATCGCCGCCGCCACAGAGCCCGGTTCCCTTGCGTTGCCTCTTTCGATGGAGGGCGTTGCCATGAGACGTGGCGATCATTCCCTGTTCGGCGATCTCCGGCTGGCTGTGGCCGAAGGAGAAACGGTAGCGATCACAGGGCCGAGCGGTGCCGGCAAGACCACCCTCCTTGATATTGCAGCCGGCCTTCTGGTGCCTGCCAGAGGTACGGCGCGCATCCTAGGACAAATAAGTCCTGATCTCCCTGAAGCACAACGCTTTCGGGTGCTCGGCTACCTCACGCAGCGATCCAGTCTGGTCAGTGGTACGGTGGCCGAGAATCTGCGCCTGGCCGCTCCCGATGCGGACGATGCCAGCTTGCATGAGGTGATCGAAGCTTTGCGCCTGGGCGACGCTCTCCATGGGCGTGGAGGCCTCTCCACCCGGTTGGGAGAGGGTGGTCTTGGTCTGTCCGGGGGGGAGACGCGGCGTCTCGCCCTGGCACGCCTTCTCCTGAGAAAGCCCCAGATCCTGCTGCTGGATGAGGTGACCGAGGGCCTCGATCGAGAGACCGCAATCGAGGTTCTCCAGGCGACACGGAGGCTCCTGCCGCATGCGGCGATCCTGATGGCGTCGCATCGGATCGAAGAGGTCGCATTTGCCCATCGGGTCCTGCGCATGCCGTGACCTGCGACACAACGGCGCAAAAGTGTATAAAGAATACACCTTATTGACCTCGATCAATACGCGCGGCGCTCTGATCGTCTAAACATATGAGCACTTCTATGTTTCTATAGGCGAGACCATCACCATGGATATTGACGTCGTCGAGCTGTCACGACTGCAATTTGCAATGACAGCTATGTATCATTTCCTATTCGTACCCCTGACACTGGGGCTTTCCATCATCGTCGCGATCATGGAGACGGTCTACGTGATGACCGATCGACCGATCTGGCGCCAAATGACCAAGTTCTGGGGCACGCTGTTCGGCATCAACTTTGTCCTCGGTGTCGCAACCGGTATCACGATGGAGTTTCAGTTCGGCATGAACTGGAGCTACTACAGCCACTATGTCGGGGACATCTTCGGCGCCCCGCTCGCGATCGAGGGGCTGATGGCCTTCTTCCTCGAAGCGACCTTTGTCGGCCTTTTCTTCTTCGGTTGGGACAGGTTGTCCAAGCGGGCGCATCTGATGGTCGCCTGGCTGGTGGCGATCGGTTCCAACTTCTCCGCGCTCTGGATTCTTATCGCCAACGGTTGGATGCAGAACCCGGTGGGAGCCGAGTTTAACCCGATGTCCATGCGCATGGAGATGACGTCCTTCTTCGATGTCATGTTCAACGAGGTGGCGCAGGCCAAGTTCGTACACACGGTCTCGGCTGGCTATGTGACGGCATCCGTCTTCGTGCTCGGTGTCTCCGCCTGGTATCTCCTGAAGGGCCGTCATACCGAACTCGCACGACGTTCGATTGCTGTCGCTGCCTCCTTCGGTCTCGCGTCTGCTCTCTCGGTGGTCGTTCTCGGCGACGAATCCGGTTACTCCGTTACCCATTCGCAGAAGATGAAACTGGCAGCGATCGAAGGCATGTGGGAAACCCAGCCGGCGCCGGCAGCATTCACGCTGGTCGGTTTTCCGGATCAGGAAGCCCGCGAAACGCACTATGCCCTGCATGTGCCATACGTTATGGGCCTCATCGGCACCCGCTCCCTGACCCACGAGATCCCGGGGATCGCCGACCTGGTCGACCAGGCGCAGGAGCGGATCCGCTCCGGCATAGTCGCCTATGATGCGATGATGACCTACCGCGCAACCAAGGGGAACGTCTCGCCGGACGTCGCGGCGACCTTCGAGGCCCACAGCAAGGACCTCGGCTTTGCCCTCCTGCTCAAGCGCTACGTCGACGATCCGCGTCAGGCAAGCGAAGCGCAGATCGCTCAGGCTGCCGAAGACACGGTACCTACTGTCTGGCCGCTGTTCTGGGCCTTCCGTCTGATGGTCGCACTGGGCTTCGCCTTTATCGCGGTCATGGTCTGGTTCTTCTGGATGGCCTCCTTCCGCAACATGCAGTTTCCCCGCTATGCCCTGTGGTTGGCTGTCGCAATCATTCCCGCGCCGTGGATCGCCGCAGAACTGGGATGGTTCGTCGCCGAGTTCGGGCGTCAGCCCTGGACTGTGGACGGTGTCTTGCCCACGGCCTTGTCGGCCTCCAATCTCTCGGTCACCGACCTCCTGATCACCCTGGCCGGCTTCGTTCTCTTCTACACGGTGCTCTTCATCATCGAGATGGGGCTGATGTTGAAATACATCCGCAAGGGCCCGCATCTCGATGGACCGGAAACCGATGACTGGCAACGGCGTCACCGTGAGCGCCTTCTTGGCCAGCCCACCTATTCCCAAGCTGCGGAGTAATTCCCATGATCCTTCATGAACTCATGGATTTCGAAATCCTGCGTGTCGTCTGGTGGCTGCTGCTCGGCGTTCTGCTCACGGGCTTCGCCCTGACCGACGGTTTCGACCTCGGCGTCGGAACGCTGCTCCCCTTTGTCGGTCGGACCGACGTCGAGCGCCGCGTTGCCATCAACACGGTCGGTCCGGTATGGGAGGGAAATCAGGTTTGGTTCATCCTCGGCGGAGGCGCCATCTTCGCAGCCTGGCCCCCTCTCTATGCCGTCAGCTTCTCCGGATTCTATCTGGCGATGTTCGCGGTGCTCGCGGCCCTCATCCTGCGACCGGTCGGCTTCAAGTACCGCTCCAAGCGCGAAAGTGTGGCCTGGCGCAATGGCTGGGACTGGGCTCTGTTTGTAGGTGGCGCTGTGCCTGCCTTGATCTTCGGCGTCGCCATGGGCAACGTCCTGCAGGGTGTTCCTTTCCGCTTCAACGAAGACCTGATGATCTTCTATGATGGCAGTTTCTTCGGCCTTCTGAATCCCTTCGCGCTGCTTGCCGGTGTCGTCTCGCTCGCAATGCTGGTCATGCATGGGGCTGCCTGGTTGCAGCTGAAGGCAGATGGAGCGGTTCGCGACCGAGCTCGCGCCATCGGCTCTGTTGCGGCCCTCGTCACGATCGTCGCCTATGCAGTTGCCGGGATCTGGCTCGCCTTTGGTCTCCAGGGTTACGGCCTGGTTGGTCCCGTGGTCACGGACGGTCCGTCAAATCCGCTGCTTGGCGAGACGGTGCGGACCGCCAGCTGGTACGCAGCCTATGCCGACCGGCCCTGGATTGCCGTTGCTCCAGCGATTGCATTCATCGGTGCCGGTCTCACCTATTTCGGCCTGCGTGCGGGGCGGGACGTGGCGACGCTCCTGTTTTCGAAGCTGGCCATAACCGGCATTGTCTCGTCTGTCGGCCTGACGATGTTCCCGCTCATTCTTCCGTCCTCGATCGACCCGAAGTCGTCTCTGACGGTCTGGAACGCATCGTCCTCGCATCAGACGCTTTTCGTCATGCTGGTTGCCACGGTGATCTTCATGCCGCTCATCCTGGCTTACACCGCCTGGGTCTACAAGGTCCTCTGGGGCAAGGTGACACCCGAGGCGATCAATGACAACGAAAGCACCGTCTACTGACAAGGAGACATGATCATGTGGTATTTTGCCTGGCTGCTCGGCCTTCCACTCGCCGCACTCTTCGCCGTCGTCAACGCCATGTGGCTTGAGATGCAGGAAGACCGTCGAATGATGGCCGCTGAAACAGGACAGGATGAGATGCAGCCCTGATCCAAGGGCTCGTCGAACGGAATCAGCCCTAGCCGACCACGTTGCCTCATCCCCCGGCAGATCGCGTGACGGCAAGAAGCGGCGATGCCAGCGATGGCATCGCCGCATTGGTTTTGGCCAAAGATTGGACGGGCGTGGCAGACGAATGCCTGAAGCCTCGTCTGAACGCTGTCAGTCGTGCCCCTTCGGCTGCAGCGATATCTGCCGCGCCAGCGCAAGCGCGATCAGCGTGCAGACCGCACCCGATAGAAGGTAGAGACCTGCCGCAAACAGGCCGAACCAGGTTGAGAGCAAGAGCGCCGCCAGGGGCGCGAAGCCTGCGCCGAACATCCAGGAAAGAGCCGACACCATGGCCGAGGCCGTATAACGGTTTCGACGATCAAAGAGCGAGGCGATGGTCCCGGACGACTGGGCGAAATTGAAACCGAGAACGACGAAACCAACCATCATATAGGCGACGACACCGGCCTGACCGCCGTTCAGCAGCAGCGGCGCCGTCAAGGCAAAGGCGCCGATCGCCCAGGCGCCCCAGACGAGGATCTTCTCGCGCCCGATACGATCCGAAAGCCAGCCCGAAACCAGCATGGCGAGCACGCCGACGCCGGCCCCCGCAGCTTCGATCAACAGGAAGGTGCCGGGGGCCTCATCCGTGTAAAGGAAGATCCAGGAGAGCGGGAAGACGGTGACCATGTGGAACATGGCAAAGCTCGCCAGCGGCACGAAGACGCCGAGCAGCACCGTGCGGCCGTCCTGCGACATCGTGGCACGCAGCCCCGTCGGGGTCAGTTCGTTGGTTTCGAACAGCTCCTTGAACTCCGGCGTATCGACGATGCGAAGCCGCGCGAAAAGTGCCACGACATTGATCGCGAAGGCGACGAAGAATGGGTAACGCCAGCCCCAGTCGAGGAAGTCGGCCGCCGAAAGGGTCATCACCAGATAGGCGAAGAGCACGGCTGCAACCGCCAGGCCGACAACGGCACCGAGCTGCGGGATCATCGCATAGAAGCCGCGCTTGTCTTTCGACGCTGTGATGGCGAGCAGCGGTGCCAGACCATCCCAGGTCCCGCCGAGCGCCAGGCCCTGCCCGATGCGCAGCAGCGCGAGCATGGCAATCGCCCACCAGCCAGCAGTCTCATAGGACGGTACCAGTCCCATGGCGACGGTCGATGTGCCCAGCAGGAAAAGCGCCACCGTCAGCTTGGTCACGCGGCCATGTCGGCGGTCGAGGGCTGTGAACAGCACGGTCCCAAGCGGGCGCGCCACGAAGGCAAGTGCCACAAGCACGAAGGACCAGAGCGTACCGGTCAGCGGATCCAGGAACGGGAAGATCCGCGCCGGAAACACGATGACGGACGCGATGGCGAAGACGAAGAAATCGAAGAACTCCGACGTGCGCCCAATGATGACGCCGACCGCGATGTCCGAAGGCGAGACGTGGTGATCGTCTTCGGAGGTGGTGCGGCCACTCTGTGCGGCGGGGGAGGCAGAACCGGTCATGCTCGCCATAACACGTAATCACTTTCTTGCTTGAACAGGCGGACTTTGCCGGGGGAGATGCAGTCCGCACGTCAGTCTAACATGCCGAGAAGCGATGCCGCAGCTGCGGCCAAATTGACAGGTGACAAATTGTCGTATGTGCTGCACCGCAAAATCCAACTAACTAGCTTGACGAATATCAATGGTCGTTGAGTGGAGTTCGGGGGGACCCCTGCTCATCGACCCTTCAGTGTATCAGGGTACGAGATGCAAGAGCTTCGCCTCCCGAAAATAGTGACCGCTTTGGTGGCGGTCTTGTTCCTTTCCGCCTGCAAGGCAGAAGTCCTTGCACCCACGGGAGATGTCGCTGCCCAGCAGCGCGACCTTCTCGTTATCTCCACGCTGCTGATGCTGATCATCATCATTCCGGTGATGCTGCTGACCTGCTGGTTCGCCTGGCATTACCGCGCGTCCAACAGGCAAGCGATCTACAAGCCGAACTGGTCCCACTCGACCAAGCTCGAGTTGATCATCTGGGCGATCCCCCTGATGATCATCATTTGCCTGGGTGCGCTGACCTGGGTCGGAACCCATCTCCTCGATCCCTATCGTCCGCTGGCGCGGGTCTCGGAAGAGCGGCCGCTCGATCCGCAGCAGGAGCCGCTGGACGTTCAGGTCGTGGCGCTCGACTGGAAATGGCTGTTCATTTACCCGCAGTATGGCGTCGCCGCCGTCAACGAGCTCCCGGTCCCGGTCGATCGCCCGATTCGCTTCTCGCTGACCTCGTCCTCGGTGATGAACGCCTTCTACATCCCGCACATGGCCGGCATGATCTATGCGATGCCCGGCATGCAGACGACGCTGCATGGTGTCTTCAATCAGGAAGGCACCTTCCAGGGTCTTGCCTCTCATTATTCCGGCGCCGGCTTCTCAGGCATGCGCTTCAAGGCGAAGGCAACCGATGCCGCCGGTTTCGAGGCCTGGGTTGAACAGGCCCGTGCGGGCGCTGAAAAGCTCGACCGTGCCAAGTATCTTGAGCTCGAACGCCCCAGCGAAAACGTGAAGCCGCTGACCTTCGCCAGCGTCGATCCGCAGCTCTTCCCGCGCGTTGTCAACATGTGCGTTGAAGAGGGCAAGATCTGCATGGCCGAAATGATGGCGCTCGACGCCCAGGGCGGCACGGGTCTCGCCGGCACGGTCAATATGAGCGCGCTGATCTACGACAAGCACGAGCGCCGGGGCACCCGCGAGCCGATCTTCGGTTGGGAACCCTTCAAGGTTCTGGGCTTCTGCTCGGTCGAGGAACTCGAGCAGATGCTGGCTGCAAAGCCCGCATCCTTCAACGACAAGCCCGTTATCTCGGGTCCCCTGATGGGACACAACATGCCGCAGCCGGTATCGCCCTTTGGCGGTGAGGCCGAACGCTTCCTCACGCTCGTCCGGCAGGCATCCGGCAACGCGCCGCAACTCTGACAGGAATTTGGCATGGCTACGATAGACCATTCCACCACGCTTCTTCTCGGTCGCCTCAACTGGAGCGCGATCCCGACGGACCCGATCGTTCTGGCGACTTTCGCAGTCGTCGTGGTCGGCGGCGCCGCCACGGTCGGCGCGCTCACCTATTACCGCCTCTGGGGCTACCTCTGGCGCGAGTGGCTGACCTCCGTCGATCACAAGAAGATCGGCATCATGTATATCATCCTGGCGCTGGTCATGCTGGTGCGCGGCTTTGCCGATGCCATTATGATGCGCCTGCAGCAGGTGCTCGCCTTCAACGGATCCGAGGGCTATCTCAACGCCCACCACTATGACCAGATCTTCACCGCCCACGGCGTCATCATGATCTTCTTCGTGGCGATGCCCTTCGTCACGGGTCTGATGAACTATGTCGTGCCGCTGCAGATCGGCGCGCGCGACGTTTCCTTCCCCTTCCTCAACAACTTCTCCTTCTGGATGACCGTCGGCGGCGCCGTGCTTGTCATGGCCTCGCTCTTCGTCGGCGAGTTCGCCCAGACCGGTTGGCTCGCCTTCCCGCCGCTGTCGGGCATCGGCTACAGCCCGTGGGTTGGGGTCGACTATTATATCTGGGGCCTGCAGATCGCCGGCGTCGGAACCACGCTCTCAGGCATCAACCTGCTCGTCACCATCGTCAAGATGCGGGCACCAGGCATGACCCTGATGCGCATGCCTGTTTTCACCTGGACAGCACTCTGCACCAACATCCTGATCGTCGCCTCCTTCCCGGTTTTGACGATGACGCTGATCCTCCTGACGCTTGATCGCTACGTGGGAACGAACTTCTTCACAAACGATCTCGGCGGCAACCCGATGATGTATATCAACCTCATCTGGATCTGGGGTCACCCGGAAGTCTACATCCTGATCCTGCCGCTCTTCGGCGTTTTTTCGGAGATCACGTCCACATTCTCCGGCAAGCGGCTCTTCGGCTACAGCTCGATGGTCTATGCCACCGTTTGCATCACGATCCTGAGCTATATCGTTTGGCTGCACCACTTCTTCACAATGGGTTCGGGGGCCTCGGTGAACGCCTTCTTCGGCATCACCACGATGATCATCTCGGTGCCCACGGGGGCCAAGATCTTCAATTGGCTCTTCACCATGTACCAGGGACGGGTGCGCTTCGACCTGCCGATGATGTGGACGGTCGCCTTCATGCTGACCTTCACCATCGGCGGCATGACGGGCGTGCTTCTCGCGGTTCCGCCGGCAGACTTCGTCCTGCACAACTCGCTCTTCCTGGTGGCGCACTTCCACAACGTCATCATCGGCGGCGTGCTGTTCGGCTGCTTTGCCGCAATCGCCTACTGGTGGCCCAAGGCCTTCGGCTTCCAGCTCAATGTTTTCTGGGGCAAGGTTTCCTTCTGGACCTGGGTCAGCGGCTTCTGGCTCGCCTTCATGCCGCTCTATGTGCTCGGCCTGATGGGTGTAACCCGCCGCATGCGCGTCTTCGATGATCCGGATCTCAGAATCTGGTTCATCCTGGCAGCCCTTGGCGCACTGTTGATCGCTGTCGGCATCGCCGCCTTCTTCATCCAGATCGCCGTCTCGATCTGGAACCGCAAGGACAACATGGACGTGACCGGCGACCCCTGGGATGGCCGCACGCTGGAATGGGCGACCTCGTCTCCGCCGCCGGCCTACAACTTCGCCTTCACGCCCGTCGTCCATGATCTGGACGCCTGGCACGACATGAAGCAGGTCGGGCAGAAGCGTCCGAAGGCGCCCTACATCCCGATCCACATGCCGCGTTACACCGGCACGGGTGTTGTGATCTCGGCCTTGGCCACGCTCTGCGGCTTTGCGCTGGTCTGGTACATCTGGTGGCTGGCGGCTGTGTCCTTCGTGGCGATCATCGCCGTCGCGATCGCCCATACCTTCAACTACGACCGGGACTATTACGTCCCCGTCGACGAGGTCGAGCGTGTCGAAAAGGCACGTGACCGCGAACTGGCAAGCGTGGGAGCGTGACGACCGTGAGCACCATCACCAAATCCGACGCACCCGCCGTCTATTGGGAAACTGAACCGCATCATCATCCGGAAGGCGCGTCCACGCGGCTCGGCTTCTGGATCTACCTGATGAGTGACTGCCTGATGTTCGCGGTCCTCTTCGCCGTGTTTGGCGTGGTCGGCCAGAGCTATGCGGCCGGCCCCGGCCCGAAGGCGCTTTTCGATCTGAACCTGATTGCGATCAACACCGGCTTCCTGCTGGTGTCGTCGATCACCTTCGGTTTTGCGATGCTCGCCATGTATGAAGGCCGCCAGGCCCGCATGCAGGCATGGCTTGCCGTCACCCTGCTGCTCGGCCTCGCCTTCCTGGCGCTCGAAATCTACGAATTCCATCACCTGATCGAGCTCGGCGCCGGTCCGCAGCGGTCTGCCTTCCTGTCGGCCTTCTTCGCGCTGGTCGGGACGCACGGCCTGCACGTCCTGTTCGGCTGCATCTGGCTCGTGACGCTGATGGTCCAGATCAATCAGAACGGCCTGATCCCGGCCAACACCCGACGCATGGAATGCCTGAGCATGTTCTGGCACTTCCTCGATGTGATCTGGATCGGTGTCTTCACCTTCGTTTACCTCCTGGGGATGATCTGATGTCCAAACCTTCCATCCAGCCCCACGGCCACCACGAACAGGGCCACGGTCACGACAACAGCGGTCACGACCACGGCAGCTATCGCTCCTATCTCACCGGCTTCGTGCTGGCGGCGATCCTGACGATCATTCCCTTCGCCATCGTCATGAGCGGCGGCTTTGACAGCCGCGTGCTGACGGCGGTGACGGTGATCGGCTTTGCCGTCGTCCAGATCCTCGTTCACATGGTCTACTTCCTGCACATGAACACCCGGTCTGACGAAGGCTGGACCATGCTGTCGATGATCTTCACGATCATCGTGGTGGTGATCATGATCGCCGGATCCGTCTGGGTCATGTACAACCTCAACACCAACATGATGCCATCAATGGATCACGAGAGCTTCCAGGGCTTCGGTTCCTGACGGGAAAAAATCATGACGCGAGCGCGCCGACCATGGTGGTTCATCGGGCTGGGTGTGCTTGCGGTCAGCCTGCTTGTCAGCCTCGGCGTCTGGCAACTCCAGCGCCTGCAGTGGAAGACGGCCCTGATCGAACGCGTCGAAGCGGGGCTCGTCGCCCCGCCGTCCGCAGCGCCCGGACCAGATCTTTGGACTGGGGTCACATTCGACACGGCGGAGTATCGGCGTGTCGAAGTGCGAGGGCAGTATCTTCCGTCTGACGACACGCTCGTGAAGGCAGTCACCTCGCGAGGCTCCGGCTTCTGGGTGATGACGCCCTTCCAGACGGATGACGGCTGGCGCCTCTTCATCAACCGCGGCTTCGTGCCGGATGACCGCACCTCGGCCGTCGACAGGCCGAGACCTGAGGGTGAGCAGTCGGCCACCGGCCTCCTGCGCCTCACCCAGCCGGGCGGTGCTTTTCTCCGGGATAACGACCCCGCGGCTAACCGATGGTTCTCCCGTGACACCGTCGTCATGGCTGAGGCCCTTGGGCTGGGAGAAGTCGCGCCCTATTTCGTCGATGTCGATGAACAGGGCGACGGCATACCCGTCGGCGGGCTCACCGTCGTGTCCTTTCCCAACAAGCATTTCGGCTACGCCCTGACCTGGTTCGGCCTGGCTGCCGTTTTCGCCTATCTGCTCTACCGTGCCACGCGACCGGACGCGGTCGATCGCTAGGTTTCGGCTAGCCCGTCACGACACTTCGTATCGGCTGGCAAGTGCCGTCGACAGCTGAGCGGCAAACCGGGCCGCCGCGACCGGAAGCGTGCGGCCGCGCAACTGCCCCATATAGAGCACGCCCGCCGGCACATCGCGCTTGTCGAGCGGTCGTGTGATCATCTCCCCCGTCATCGTATGGTCCGAAAGCCCGATCGGGATCTGGAAGGTGATGATGTTCTCCGCGACCGCATGGTTGCGCAGGAACTCGAAACTGTCGGATTCGATCACCGGCTCCAGCCGGTAGGATGACTTTTGCGCCGCCATGTCCATCAGGTGACGGACGCCGAAGGGCGCCGTCGGCAACGAATAAGGATGCGCGAGGCAGTCGCTCAGGCGGATTGTTCCTTTCGCGGCCAGCGGATGATGCAGCGCCATCACCACATGCACCGGCTGATGCACCCGGATCAGTGTCATGAAATCCGCCATGCGCACCGGCTCAAACACGATCGCCAGATCCGCCGAGTGATCGACCAGCGACTGTTCCGCCGCCTGGCGGTCGCGCAGATGCACACCGAAGGTCACCGCCGGATGGTCCTTCCGATAGTGAGCGATCTGATGCGGCAGGAAATAGGGCAGGAGCGCCTGGCTGCAGGCGATCGACACATGACCGCGGCGAACCCCTGAAAGGTCGGCGATCTGCGAGCGCACCCGTTCCATGTCGGAGATCTGGTTGCGGATGTGATGGATCAGGATCTCTCCGGCACTCGACAGCCGCACCCCATGCGGCAGCCGCTCGAAGACCGGCACGCCGAGCTCCTCTTCCAGCGCCAGAATGCGCCGATTGAGTGCCGTTGAGGTTATCGCAAGGGATTCGGCCGCGCCGCGGATAGACCCCGCCTTGGCAACGGCATCGATGTAACGAAGCGAAGTCAGGTGCCGCATGCGAGCTCTCCCATCGTGATGCAAAATTTGCAGCAGCTTGACCAAAACTTAGCACAAGACAGAAGCAGCGCCATATGGGTTACTCAAAGGTGAACGCGGAGCGCCATCAATAATCAGGGGAACCAGCGCCCGCCCGCCTATTCGCCGTCCATTCCGTGATCTGGGAGATCCTTCATGAGCCAGTTTCTTATGCCGAACCGCCGCCAGTTTCTGCGCCAGTCAGCCGGTCTCGCCGGTCTTGCTGCTGCCAGCAGCGTGCTTCCTTTCGACATCGCACGCGCCGCAGGCCTGACCGTCGGCTTCATCTATGTCGGCCCGAAGGATGACTTCGGCTACAACCAGGCCCATGCCGAGGGCGCTGCCGCGATCAAGTCGATCGAGGGCGTGACCGTGGTCGAGGAGGAACAGGTTCCGGAAACGGTCGACGTCCAGAAGACCATGGAGAGCATGATCAACTTCGACGGCGCCACACTGCTCTTCCCGACCTCCTTCGGCTATTTCGATCCCCATATCCTGACCATGGCGCCGAAATATCCCAACGTCCGCTTCGAACATTGCGGCGGCCTCTGGACCCCGGACAAGCCGGCCAATACCGGCTCCTATTTCGGCTATATCGGCATGGGCCAGTATTTGAACGGCATCGTCGCCGGTCACATGACCAAGAGCAAGAAGATCGGCTTCGTCGCGGCTAAGCCCATCCCGCAGGTTCTGCTCAACATCAACTCCTTCCTGCTCGGCGCCCGCGCCGTCGATCCGACGATCACCTGCCAGGTCATCTTCACCGGTGAATGGTCGCTCGCCGTCAAGGAAGCGGAAGCCACAAATGCACTCGCCGACCAGGGCGTCGACGTCGTCACCTGCCATGTCGACGGCCCGAAGGTCGTCATGGAAACCGGCGCCGGCCGCGGCATGTTCCTCTGCGGCTACCATGCCAACCAGAGCCCGCTGGCACCCGAGAAGTATCTGACCGGTGCCGAATGGAACTGGTCCAAGGTCTATACAGACATGGTCAACACGACCTTGGCTGGCGGCACCATCGACAACTTCGTCCGCGGCGGCCTCGCCGAAGGCTTCGTCAAGATGAGCCCGCTCGGACCGGCAGTCACCGAACCGGCGCGCAAGCAGTTTGATGCGACCCTAGCTGACATCATGAAGGGCGGCTTTTCGGTCATCAAGGGACCGCTCAAGGACAACAAGGGCAATGTCATCGCCACCGAGGGCCAGGCTTTCGCCGAGACGGATGTGGCGCTCGAAAGCATGGGCTACCTCGTCGAGGGCGTCGTCGGATCGACCTCGTAATCGTCCGGGAGGGGCATGCCATGAGTGCACCGGCGGATCTCGCAAGCCAGGACCTGGCCAAACGCAGTGTCTCGTTCGAGACGGTTCTGCACTGGCTTGATCCGCTCTTCCTGCCGCTGGCGGCACTTCTCGCCGGCATGCTCCTCTTTGCCGTCTTCTTGCTCCTGATCGGCACCTCGCCAATCGAGTTCTACACCCTCGTCTACAAGGCGGGCTTCGGCACGTCCTTCTCCTGGACCAACACGCTTGCCCGTGCAGCACCGCTGCTTCTCGCAGCCCTCTGTGTCGCCCTGCCGGCCCGGCTTGGTTTGGTGGTGATCGGCGGAGAGGGGGCAATCGTGCTGGGCGGCGTCGGTGCCGGTGCGGTTGCCATGCTGGCCCCTGGCATGCCGGGTCCGGTCGGCATCCTCGCCATGATGATCGCGGGTGCGCTCGTCGGCGCCATCTGGATTGGCGGCATCGGGGCTCTCCGGCATTTTCGTGGGGTCAATGAGACGATCTCCAGCCTGCTGCTTGCCTATATCGCGATCGCCCTCATGAACCATCTGGTCGAAGGGCCGCTGCGCGACCCCGCCAGCCTCAACAAGCCGTCCACGTCGCCTCTGCCGGAGCTCTACCGGATCGGCGAAATCCCCGGCATCGGCGTGCATTGGGGGCTCGCGGCCGGCATCATCGCCTGCATCCTGTGCTGGGGGCTGATCGAAAAGACGACCTTCGGATTTGCGGCGCGCATTGTCGGCGGAAACCTCAGGGCCGCTCAGGTGCAGGGGCTGCCGGCCGGCCTGCTGATGATCGGCTTCACAGCACTTGGCGGCTCACTTGCTGGCCTCGCCGGAGCCTTCGAGGTCGCGGCCGTCCATGGCTCGGCCAATGCCTCGCTCGCCGGTGGCTATGGTTATACGGGCATCCTGATCGCCTTCCTTGCCCGGCACAACTGCCTGGCGATCATCCCGGCCACCCTGCTCTTTGCCGGCTTCGAGGCGTCGAGTGGCCTCGTCCAGCGAAGGCTCGACCTGCCGGATGCGACCATCGTGGTCTTCCAGGGCATGATCTTCATCGCCATCCTCCTGTCCGACGCATTCCGTGATCGCATCACGCTGGAAGGCCTCCTGCTGAAGGGAAAGCGCGCATGACGGATATCGGTCTTTGGGGCGTCCCCCTTGCCATCCTCGGCGGCGCCATCCGTGTCTCCACCCCTTTCATCTTCGTCAGCATCGGTGAATGCCTGACGGAACGCTCGGGTCGCATCAATCTCGGCCTTGAAGGCACGCTCGTCTTCGGTGCGATGAGCGGCTATGCCGTCGCCTATCATACTGGCTCCGCCTGGGCGGGTACGCTCGCGGCGGCCGTCTGCGGTCTTCTTTTCGGCCTCCTGCACGGTTGGATCTGCAAGTTTCCCAAGGTCAATGACATCGCGATCGGCATCGCCCTGATGATCTTCGGCTCGGGCCTGGCCTTCTTCTTCGGCAAGCCCTATGTCCAGCCTGTCGCCCCCGATCTGCCGTCCATCCCGCTCGGTTTCTGGTCGGATATCCCGCAGGTCCAGGCGGCCCTCAACGTCAACGTCCTCTTTCTGGTCGGCATCGCGCTCGCCTTCCTCGCCGCCTGGGTTCTGAAAAACACCCGCGTCGGCCTCACCATCCGGGTTGCGGGTGACAGTGCCGATGCCGCGCGTGCGCTTGGCATCAACGTTAACCGCGTGCGCCTCTGGTCGACGGCGGTGGGTGGTGCGCTGGCCGGCGTCGGTGGCGCCTATCTCTCGCTCTTTTATCCCGGCAGCTGGAACGAAGGCATTTCCTCAGGCCAGGGCCTGATGGCGGTCGCACTGGTCATCTTCGCCCGCTGGAACCCGGTCCATTGCCTCTACGCCTCGCTGCTCTTTGGCGGCGCGGGCGCGCTTGGGCCTGCGCTTCAATCAGTCGGCGTCACCCAGGGCTACTATCTTTTCTACGCCGCACCTTATGTGCTCACCCTCGGCCTTCTGATCGCGATCAGTTCGCGCAGCCGGGCCATGGTCTCGGCCCCCGGCGAACTCAGCATCACCAAATAGGAGCAGGATCCATGAACGGACTTGGCGGTCTCAACAAGTCGCCCGAGGGCGTGGTCATCGGCCTCGTACAGCTGCAATTGCCGAACACGGTCACCCGGGCCGATCTCGCGGCCCAGACCGACAAGGTGGTCGGCATGGTCGCCAAAGCGCGCCGCAATATCGCCGGCATGGATCTCGTCGTCTTCCCCGAATATGCCCTGCATGGCCTGTCGATGGATACGAACCCGGAGATCATGTGCCGGATGGATGGTCCTGAAGTCGCAGCCTTCAGAGAGGCCTGCCGCGACAACCGCATCTGGGGCTGCTTTTCCATCATGGAATACAATCCCGGCGGCAATCCGTGGAACACCGGTCTTGTTATCGATGACCAGGGCGAGATCAAACTCTATTACCGCAAGCTCCACCCCTGGGTGCCGGTCGAACCCTGGGAACCCGGCGATCTCGGCATCCCTGTCATCGAAGGCCCGAAGGGCTGCAAGCTCTCGCTGATCATCTGCCACGACGGCATGTTCCCGGAAATGGCACGCGAGGCAGCCTATAGGGGCGCCGAGATCATGCTGCGCACTGCGGGCTACACCGCCCCGATGCGCGAGGCCTGGCGCTTCACCAACCAGTCCAATTCCTTCTGCAATCTCATGGTGACCGCCAATGTCTGCATGTGCGGATCGGACGGCACCTTCGATTCCATGGGTGAGGGCATGATCGTCAACTTCGACGGCAGCATCATCGCCCATGGCACGTCGGGTCGACCGGATGAGATCATCACGGCGGAAGTCCGCCCCGATCTCGTGCGTGAGGCGCGCCGCGTCTGGGGTGTCGAAAACAACATCTATCAGCTCGGCCATCGCGGCTTCTCGGCCGTTGCCGGCGGTGCAGGCGATTGCCCCTACACCTTCATGCAGGACCTGGTGGCCGGAGAGTACAAACTGCCTTGGGAGGACGAGGTCCAGATGACCGACGGCACATCCTGTGGCTTCCCGAAACCCGTGCGTCGCTATGGCGAGACCAACAAGGAGGCGGCGGAATGACGACCATTAAGGCAGATCCCTATCTCTGGCCCTATAACGGCGATCTCCGTCCGGAAAACACCGCGCTCATCATCATCGACATGCAGACCGATTTCTGCGGCGTCGGTGGTTATGTCGACAAGATGGGCTACGACCTTTCGCTCACCCGCGCGCCGATCGAGCCGATCAAGAAGGTGCTCTCGGCCATGCGCGCCAAGGGCTACCACATCATCCACACCCGAGAGGGCCATCGCCCTGATCTCTCCGATCTGCCGCCGAACAAGCGCTGGCGCTCGCAGCAGATTGGCGCCGGCATCGGTGATGCCGGTCCTTGCGGCCGCATTCTCGTGCGCGGCGAGCCGGGCTGGGAGATCATCGACGAACTGGCCCCGCTGCCGGGCGAGGCGATCATCGACAAGCCGGGTAAGGGCTCCTTCTGCGCCACCGATCTCGAGCTCATCCTGCGCACCCGCGGCATCGAAAACATCGTGCTGACCGGCATTACTACGGATGTCTGCGTGCACACGACGATGCGCGAGGCCAATGACCGCGGCTTCGAATGCGTCCTCCTTGAGGACTGCTGTGGCGCCACCGATCCCGGCAACCACGCCGCCGCCATCAAGATGGTGAAGATGCAGGGTGGCGTCTTCGGCTCCGTCTCCGACAGTGAAAAGCTCGTGGACGCCCTGCCATGAGGGTCCCGGCGCAAGAGTTCAGGACACCCGATCACGCCATGTCGGTGGAAACCGTCGGCATGACCATGCGCTTCGGCAGCTTCACGGCGCTCAACGACGTCTCGATCCGTGTCGCCGCCGGCTCTTTCCATGTGCTGCTTGGCGAAAACGGCGCGGGAAAGTCGACCCTCGTCAAATGCATGATGGGCTTTTACAAGCCGACCTCGGGTCAGATGATGGTCGAAGGCCTCGAAGTCGAGATCCCCGACCCCCGTGCCGCTCATGATCTCGGGCTCGGCATGGTCTACCAGCATTTCACCCTTGTTCCCTCGCTGACCGCCGCCGAAAACCTCGTCATCAGCCGGGCGGATGCACCGGCGCTGATCGACTGGAAAAAGGAGCGCCAGGCGCTCTCCGTCTTCATGGACCGCATGCCCTTTTCCGTGCCGCTCGACATCCCCGTCGGCCGGCTAGCCGCTGGCGAAAAGCAGAAGCTGGAACTCCTGAAGCAGCTCTATCTCGGCCGCCGTTTCCTGATCCTCGATGAGCCGACCTCGGTGCTGACACCGGCGGAAGCCGACGAACTGCTCGGCATGGTCAGGGGTCTCACCAGCGCCGGTGAACTCACCTGCCTGATGATCAGCCACAAGTTCCGCGAAGTCACGGCCTTCGCCGACGAGGTCTCGATCCTGAGACGCGGCGAATATGTCGGCGGCGGCAAGGTCTCCGATCTCTCGACCTCGGACATGGCGGCCATGATGATTGGCGAAAAGGAGCTGGTGAAGCCGGCTGCCCGCGTCGCCTATCAGGGTGTGCCCATCCTCTCCGCCTCCGGCGTCAGGGCCCCGGATCGCTCCGGCCTGAAGACCATCGACATCGCCGATCTCACCGTAAAGTCCGGCGAAATCGTCGGCATCGCCGGCATCTCCGGCAATGGACAGATGGAGCTGATGGAGATCCTGACCGGCCAGCGGCCACTGGAAAAGGGGGAGATCCGGGTGAAGGCGGAGCCCTATCACGCGCGCCGTAGCGAAGCGCGCAAGCTCAACGTACGCTATCTGCCCGAGGAGCCATTGAAGAATGCGTGCGCGCCACGCATGACGGTAGCGGAAAACATCTTCTTCCGCGATTTCGACTTCACCGCAGGCAGCCGCCAGTTCTGGCTTGATGGCAGCCGCATGCTCGAACAGGCAGGCCATCTGGTCGGCGAGTACAAGGTGAAGACCGCCTCCCTCCAGTCCCCGATTGCCTCGCTCTCAGGCGGCAATGTCCAGCGTGCGGTTCTTGCCCGCGAACTCACCGGCGACGTAGATCTTCTGATCATTACCAATCCCTGCTTCGGTCTCGATTTCTCGGCTGTCGCCGAAATCCGCGCCCGCATCATGGCGGCACGTAATACCGGTGCTGCGGTGCTGTTGATCTCAGAGGACCTCGACGAAATCCTCGAACTCTCCGACCGGATCCTGGTCATGTCGGAAGGGCATATCGCGTATGAGACACCAGCCGCGAACGCCGATATTGGCGAGATCGGCCGGCACATGGCAGGACATCACTGATGGCAATCATCAAGGCGCGGCCCTTCGATTTCGACCTTGATCGGGATCATGTGGCCCTCATCATCATCGACATGCAGCGCGACTTCGTCGAGCCCGGCGGCTTCGGCGAAACACTGGGCAACAAGGTCGCGCTCCTTCAGGCGATCATCCCGGCGACGGCCCGCCTGCTCGCTGCCTTCCGCACCGCCGGACTGCCTGTCATCCACACCCGCGAATGCCATCGTCCGGATCTTTCCGATTGCCCGCCCGCCAAGCGCGATCGCGGCAAGCCGTCTCTGCGCATCGGCGATCCCGGTCCCATGGGCCGCATCCTCATCTCGGGCGAACCCGGCGCCGACATCATTCCGGAACTCTATCCGGTGGAGGGCGAAATCGTGCTCGACAAGCCTGGCAAGGGCGCTTTCTACGTCACGCCGCTCGGAGATATCCTGGCCGAGGGGAAGATCCGCCAGTTGGTCTTCGCAGGCGTCACCACCGAAGTCTGCGTCCAGACCACGATGCGCGAGGCCAATGATCGCGGCTTCGAATGTCTGCTCGCGACCGACGCCACAGAGAGCTATTTCCCCGAATTCAAACAGGCGGCCATCGACATGATCACCGCGCAAGGAGCGATCGTCGGATGGGCAGCCACCGTCGATCAGATCGTGGAGGCGCTCGATGTCTGAAGCTCTCAGTTTTCCGGATTTCCTGAGCGGCGGCTGGCAGCACCTTCAGTTCGAATATTTTCGCGAAGGGGTCGAGATCTGCCGGCTGGTATCGGGCGAGCCCGAACTGGCACTGCTGCGCTATGCCCCTGGCGCCTCCGTGCCGAGGCACCTGCATGTCGGGCTCGAGACGATCCTGGTGCTGGAAGGATCCCAGAGTGATGAATTCGGCCACTATCCCAAGGGATCTTTGATCGCCAATCCAGAAGGGACAACGCATTCCGTCTCGTCGGAGGAGGGCTGCGTGGTTTTGATCCAGTGGACGAAGCCGGTCAAAATTCTCTAAAATATGTTGCCGGCTAATGTTCTGCTGTTCGTGCGCTTAGTAGGAACTCTCCAGGCTGTAACGGCTGCCGGGATAGAGAAGCCGCACCGAAGTCACCAACCGGTCGCCTGACCAGGTCCTTCGCCTGACCTGAAGGCAGGGTTCCGATTTGGCAATCGCCAGCAGCCGGCATTCCCAGGGCTGTGGGAGCACCGCCTCGACGAACTGCTCGGCGCGCGAGATCGGCGCGATGGAGCTCAGATAGGCACTCGGCGTGATCGTGTGAAAATCGCGGTCGAGATAGTCGGGCGCCACTTCCGCATTCACGAACCGGTCTTCGATCTGGATCGGAAGATCGTCTTCCTTGTGCACGATGACTGAATGGAAAGCCGTTGTGCCGGCGGCAACCTCAAGCCGATCGGCAAGGTCGTGGTCGCAGACTTCGGCCTGTTTCAGCACGAGCTCGGCCGAATGCAGCCCGCCACGCTCCGCGATCTCGTCCGTAATGCTGCGAACATCCGCAACGTTGGCGCTGCGCTTCTTCGGCGCAACAAACGAGCCGCGCCCCTGGACGCGAATGATCACGCCTTCGCTGGCAAGCTCCCGCAGCGCCCGATGCGCCGTCATCCGGCTGACGCCCAAAAGCTCCACCAGCTCGTTCTCGGAAGGGATGCGATGATTCGTCGGCCATTCGCCGCGCTCGATCCGCGCTTTGATCTCGGATTTCATCTGCTCGTAGAGCGGCGTATCCTGCCGTTCCTCGGGGAGTGCAAATCCTGGCTGCTCTTCGGACATGGTGGTCGACCCTGATGGTTGAGGAGCGTATCGGCATTTGCCTCTGCCGGAACGCCTCAGTCGCTCCCTTTATCGGCAGAGGCCTTGTCTAGGCAACCTGTTCCGCATCCGGTGTCTGGCCGGACAAGGCAGTCACTTCGATGATGTAGAGCATGCACCCGGAACCACGGGGCACGATCGAAAGCTCGAGCGGCCCGTCGAGGCCGACGAGCACGTCACCGAGCCCCGCGTCCGATCGCAGGCTATCAATCGCAACAAGGGCTTCATCTCGGAAGACGACGGCGACAGTTTCGGCGGGGAGCGAAAGCGTCTGCGCATCAGACACGACGATCTTCGTCATGCGATGAACGAAACGCCCGCGACGGCTCATCATGTTGAGGTCCAGCGTCTCCCCACCCAGACAATCCGCCTGAACCTCCGCATCGCCGGAAAAGGCGAAGGGCGGCGAGCCCACGAGAAGCGGTGGTTCCCGTCTCCCATCGACCGTCAACTGCATGCCGTCCCCCTGGAGAACGGCGATGGTCCTGTCGATCCCGGCAAAAATCGAGAACGGACCGGATGCCCCGACGGTGGCCAGACTGATTCGCCAGTCGAACCCGCCGGGTTCATCCGAAGCAGGCCTGGAGATCACCTCGCGGGTGATCCCCAGCCCGTTTTTCCAGGGCATCTTCAGGTGCTCGTCAAAGCGCTGGATGCGGATGGACATGGGCGTGTCGTGTCCCCTTAATTGCCGAGGATGCCGGGCAGACGAAGGCCCTTTTCCTTGGCGCAATCCAGCGCGATGTCGTAACCAGCATCGGCATGGCGCATCACGCCGGTTGCCGGATCGTTCCACAGAACCCGCTCCAGCCGGCGTGCAGCATCATCAGTGCCATCGGCGCAGATCACCATGCCGGAATGCTGGGAAAAGCCCATGCCCACACCACCGCCATGATGCAGCGAGACCCAGGTCGCGCCCGAGGCGCAGTTCAGAAGTGCGTTCAGAAGCGGCCAGTCGGACACGGCGTCCGAGCCATCCTTCATCGCTTCCGTCTCGCGGTTGGGCGAGGCGACCGAACCGGAATCGAGATGATCGCGGCCGATGACGACGGGCGCCTTCAGCTCGCCATTGCGAACCATCTCGTTGAAGGCAAGGCCGAGCTTGTGGCGATCGCCGAGGCCGACCCAGCAGATGCGCGCCGGCAGGCCCTGGAAGGCAATGCGCTCGCGTGCCATGTCCAGCCAGTTGTGCAGATGCTTGTTGTCGGGCAGCAGCTCCTTCACCTTGGCATCCGTCTTGTAGATATCCTCCGGATCGCCCGAAAGTGCGGCCCAGCGGAACGGGCCGATGCCGCGGCAGAAGAGCGGACGGATATAGGCCGGCACGAAGCCGGGGAAGGCGAAGGCATTCTCGAAGCCTTCTTCCTTGGCGACCTGGCGAATGTTGTTTCCATAGTCGAGCGTCGGAATGCCCATGTTCCAGAAGTCGACCATCGCCTGCACATGGGTCTTCATCGAGGCCCGGGCAGCGACTTCCACCGCCTTCGGGTCGCTCTCTTGGCGTACCCGCCATTCGGCAACCGTCCAGCCGACCGGCAGATAGCCGTGGATTGGGTCATGGGCTGAGGTCTGGTCGGTGACGATGTCCGGGCGCACGCCGCGACGCACGAGTTCCGGGAAGATCTCGGCGGCATTGCCGACCAGGCCGACGGATTTCGCTTCCCCCGCCTTGGTCCACTGGTCGATCAGGGCAAGCGCCTCGTCCAGCGTATGCGCCTTGGCATCGACGTAACGGGTGCGCAGGCGAAAATCGATGCGGGTTTCGTCGCATTCGACGGCAAGGCAGCAGGCGCCGGCCATCACGGCGGCGAGCGGCTGGGCACCACCCATGCCGCCAAGGCCACCCGTCAGGATCCATTTGCCCTTCAGGTTGCCGTTATAGTGCTGGCGGCCAGCCTCCACGAAGGTCTCGTAAGTGCCCTGCACGATGCCTTGGGTGCCGATATAGATCCACGAGCCGGCGGTCATCTGGCCGTACATGGCGAGACCCTTCTTATCCAGCTCGTTGAAGTGATCCCAGGTCGCCCAGTGTGGCACCAGGTTGGAATTGGCGATCAGCACGCGCGGTGCGTCCTTGTGGGTGCGGAACACGCCGACCGGCTTGCCCGACTGCACGATCAGCGTCTCTTCTTCGGTGAGCGTCTTCAGCGTCTCGACGATCCGGTCGAAATCATCCCAGGTGCGCGCCGCCCGGCCAATGCCACCGTAGACCACCAGCTCATGCGGCCGCTCGGCGACGTCGGGGTCGAGATTGTTCATCAGCATGCGCAGCGGCGCTTCCGTCATCCAGCTCTTGGCCGAGAGTTCGGTTCCGGTTGCGGCGCGGACGTCGCGGATATTGTGTCTTGGATTGCTCATGATCCTCGCTCCTCAGCGTTTCAGTTCGAGCGCGATGGCTTCGATTGTTGTCAGAATGTCCTTGAGATGATGTCGCAGCGCGTCGGCCTTCCCGGCGTCATAGGCAAAGGGCGGGGCTTCGGTGGCCAGATGCGTGATCTGCGCCAGTTCCATCTGGATGGCATGCACGCAGGTGTCCGGTTTGCCGTAATGCCGTGTCGTCCAGCCGCCCTTGAAGCGGCCGTTGATCACAGAGGTGTATCCCTCCGCCCGACCGGCGATCTCGGTGGCGGCTTTTTCGATCCTGGCATCGCAGGTGCGGCCCATATCCGTGCCGATGTTGAAATCCGGCAGAGGTCCTTCGAACAGGAAGGGAATGAGCGAACGGATCGAGTGGCAGTCATACAGCACCGCCACGCTATGGATCGCCTTTACGCGCTCGATCTCGGCTTTCAGCGCCGCATGATAGGGCGCGTGGAAGCTTGCCAGCCGCTCGGCGATATCGTCGCTCGTTGGCTCTTCCCCGCTTTTCCAGATGGCGACACCGTCGAAATCCGTTTCCGGCACAAGTCCGGTGGTATTCTGCCCGGGATACAGGCTGACGCCATCAGGGTCGCGGTTCGCATCGATCACGTAGCGATGGAAGGTCGCCCGGACCGTCGTCGCATCCGGCAGCAATCCGGCATAGAGCTCGTGGATGTGCCAGTCGGTATCGGCCAGCAGTCTGCCATTGTCGTTCAAACGATCCCAGATCGCAGGCGGCACATCCGTGCCCGTATGCGGGAAGGCGAGAATGACGGGGGAGGTGCCTTGGTTGATTTCGAAGACCGGCATCATTGCAAACCTCCTCTGTCGGAGGCTGTGATACCCCCCTCTGGTCTGCCGACCATCTCCCCCTCAAGGGGGGAGATCGATCCGCGGCAAGGCCAAAGCTTCCATCCGCAGGTAGAGTCATCAGCCGGAAGAGACGTATTAAGGAGGTAAGGCGCAAGCGTCTTGCCGATCTCCCCCCTTGAGGGGGAGATGTCGGGCAGGGCAGAGGGGGGTACCATGATTGCCAACATCACGTTCACCCCTCCAGACCCGGCAACAAGCCGGCGGACACGGCGGAAACCAGTGTCCCATCCGCCACCAGGCGACCGGCAGCCTCGAGATCCGGCGCCATATACCGGTCCTCCTCCAGGGTGGCGACGTGGGCACGCAGGGTGGCGATCACTTGTCTCAGTTCCGGGCTTGTTGTCAGGGGCGCGCGGAATTCCACGCCCTGCGCTGCCGTCAGAGCCTCGATGCCGATGATCGAGAAGAGGTTGTCGGTCATCTGCAGCAGGCGCCGTGCGCCGTGGCAGGCCATCGAGACATGGTCTTCCTGATTGGCGGACGTCGGGGTCGAATCGACCGAGGCCGGATGCGCCACCTGCTTGTTTTCGCTCATCAGGGCAGCTGACGTGACCTCCGCAATCATCAGACCGGAGTTTAGCCCCGGCTTCTTGGCGAGGAAGGCCGGCAGTCCATAAGAGAGGGCCGGATCGACCAAGAGCGCGATGCGCCGTTGTGCAATGGCGCCGATTTCGCAGACGGCAATCGCGATCTGGTCGGCGGCAAAGGCCACCGGTTCCGCATGGAAGTTCCCGCCCGAGACGACGCTCATGTCGGAAAGCACGAGCGGATTGTCGGTGACGGCATTCGCTTCGATTTCGAGCGTGCGGCCGGTCATGCGCAACAGGTCGAGGCAGGCGCCATCGACCTGCGGCTGGCAGCGGATGCAATAGGGGTCCTGCACCCGCTCGTCGCCTTCCAGGTGGCTTTCCCGGATGACGGAACCGGCGAGCAGTCCGCGCAGGGCCGCTGCCGTGTCGATCTGGCCCTTGTGGCCCCGCAGCGTGTGGATGTCGGCGGTGAAAGGCGCCGAGGAGCCCATGGCCGCATCGGTCGAGAGCGCGCCGGTAATCAGTGCCGCCTGGGCGGCGCGATGGGCACGGAAGAGGCCGGCCAGCGCCAGCGCGGTGGAGGCCTGCGTACCGTTGATCAGGGCCAGACCTTCCTTGGCCGCCAGCACGACGGGCGCCAGCCCCGCGCGCTTCAACGCCTCGGCGCCGGAAAGCCGTTCGCCCCCAAAGAAGGCTTCCGCCTCGCCCATCATCACGGCTGCCATATGCGCGAGCGGCGCAAGATCGCCCGATGCGCCGACGGAGCCCTTTTCCGGAATGAGCGGGGTGACGCCCTTGTCCAGCATGCCTTCGATCAGGCGCACCAGGTCCAGGCGGACACCGGAGGCGCCGCGACCGAGCGAGATCAGCTTCAGCGCCATGATCAACCGGACGATGTTGGCGCCCAGCGGCTGGCCCACGCCGCAGCAATGCGAGAGAATCAGATTGCGCTGCAGCGTCGCGGTGTCGGCCGCATCGATCTTGATCGAGGCGAGTTTGCCGAAGCCGGTATTGATGCCGTAGACCGGCGCGTTGCCGGCGGCGATTTCGGCGATCCGCGCTGCGGCCTTCTCGATGCCGGCGTCGAAGCTGCGGTCGAGCACGGCACTTTCACCGCTCCAGTAAATCTGTGCGAGTTCGGCGAGAGAAACGCGGCCGGGGTGAAGCGTAATGGTCACGACAGAATTCCTTTGGTGATGTGGCCGTTCCAGATGCGTAGGTAGAGCGGGTTGAAGCCGATGCGGTAGACGAGCTCCGCCGGGCTCTCGACCGACCAGATGGCAAGGTCTGCCTGCTTGCCGACCTCGATGGTCCCGACCGTGTCGAGACGCCCCAGCGCGCGGGCGGCACTGCGGGTCACGCCGAGAAGGCATTCCTCGACCGTCATGTGAAACAGCGTGGCGGCCATGTTCATGGTCAGCAGCAGGGAGGTGAGGGGCGAGGTGCCGGGATTGCAGTCCGTGGCAAGCGCCATGGCAGTTTCTTGTTTGCGGAAGAGATCGATCGGCGGCTTCTTCGTCTCGCGGATGAAGTAATAGGCGCCGGGCAGCAGCACCGCGACGGTTCCGGCCCGGGTCATCGCAGCAGCACCTTCCTCATCGGTGTATTCCAGATGGTCGGCTGACAGCGCCTGATACCCGGCGGCAAGCGCTGCCCCCTGCAGATTCGAAAGCTGGTCAGCATGCAGTTTTACCGGCAGTCTGAGAGATTTCGCCGCATCGAAGACAAGCCGCATCTCATCCGGCGAAAAGGCGATGCCTTCGCAAAAGCCGTCCACCGCGTCGACCAGTCCTTGCGCCTGGGCGGCTTTCAATCCCGGCAGCACGATGTCTTCGATGAAGTCGCGATTGCGTCCCTTGTAGTCGGCAGGTGTGGCATGGGCGCCGAGATAGGTCGTGGTGATGGCGACCGGACGCTTCTCGGCGAGCTGTCGGGCGGCCCGCAGCATCTTGAGCTCGTCTTCGACGGTGAGCCCATAGCCTGACTTGACCTCGACGGTCGTGACGCCCTCGGCAATCAGCGCATCCAACCGGGGAAGCGTTTGCGCGACAAGATCCGCCTCGCTCACCTCGCGCACCTGGCGCACCGACGAAACGATGCCGCCGCCAGCGCGTGCGATTTCCTCGTAGGAAGCGCCGGCAAGACGCATCTCGAATTCTCGTGCCCGATTGCCGGCATGCACCAGATGCGTATGGCAATCGACAAGGCCCGGCGTCACCCAGCGCCCCTCGCAGTCGATCACCTCGGCGCCAGCGGAGACTGCGATCTCGCTCGCCTCTCCGACGGCGACGATCCGCCCGCCCTCGATCATCACCCTGCCATTATCGATTACACCAAGCCCTGGCCGGTCAGGCGCCATGGTCGCCAGTCGTGCATTGGTGAGGATAGTCGTCATGCGCCCTCGCTTTCGGACCAGGCGGCCGTCGTCTTCAGGAGTGTCCGGATCTGCTGGATGTCGCCGTTCAGGGGCCGATCGTCCCGGTAGAAGGGCACCGCGTGACGAACCCGCTCATAGATCCGTTGGGTCATCAAAGCCCTGGCCGCCTTTGAAGACTGCAGGTCATGGGCCTGCGCGGCGGCGGTCAGTTCGATGGCAAGCACCGTCTCGAGATTGTCGAGGATGGCGAGCGCCTTGGCCGCTGCCGGCGTCGCATGGGTGAGAATGTCTTCCTGCAGGCCGGAGGTGATGCCACCGTCGAGGCTCGCGGGCATCGCGAGCCGGCGGTTTTCCGCCACCAGCGCTGCCGCCGTATACTGGATGATCATGAAGCCGGATTCGACGCCGCTGCCCGAGGCGAGGAAGGCCGGCAGGCTGCTCACCAGCGGGTTGACCAGCCGGTCTATCCGCCGCTCGGAAATGGCAGCGAGTTCCGCTGCGGCCGTTGCCAGATGATCCATGGCAAGGCCAAGGGCTGCCCCGACCGCATGCGCCTGCGAATGCACTTTCGGGTCTGCAGGCGATCCGCTGACGGCGGGATTGTCGGTGACGCTCGCCAGCTCCCGATCCACCACCGCCCGCGCCTCCACGAGCGCATCGCGCACCGCGCCATGCACATGCGGCACGGCCCTGAGACTGAGCGGATCCTGCGTCCGCTTGCCAGCTGATTCTGCCAGGAGGGCGCTCCCCGCCAGCAATGTCCGCAAGTTCTTTCCGACCTGCTGCAGGCCATAGGACTTCCGCAGGGAAAGTGGCATTTCCGCAAATGGATCGGTCTGCGCGCCGAGGTTCTCATAACTCATCGCGGCTGCTACATCTGCCCAGTCGACGAGATGCGCGAGCCTGGTGACGGCAAGCGAAGCAAGGCCGGTGGCGCAGGGTGTACCGTTGATCAGGCTCAGACCTTCCTTCGCCTGGAGCACGAGCGGCTTGAGACCGAGCGCTGCCAGCGCCTCGGCGCCCGAGATCAGCTTGCCTTCGTGTCGGCATTCGCCAGCGCCGATGACGACGAGCCCGATCGCCGCGCCATGTGTCAGGTAACCGACCGAACCCTTGGATGGGATGACCGGAAGCATATCCTTGTTCAGGAGGGCGATGAGCGTCTCCACGACCTCAAGCCGGATGCCCGAATAACCATGGGCGAAGTTGGCGATCTGGGCTGCCATTATCGCGCGTGTTTCCACCCGCCAGAGCGGCTCACCGATACCACAGGAATGACTGAACAGCAGATTGCGGGAAAGCGACGCCTGCTCCTGCCGGTCGATGACCACGTCACAGAGTGCGCCGACGCCGGTATTGATCCCATAGCCACGGATGCCCTGGTCGACCAGGGCCTCGACGATCGCGCGGGCATCGAGAATCCGCTGCCGCGCCGTCTCGCTCAAGGCCAGCCTGGCGCCCTCCGCAATGGCTGCGATCGCATCTGATGTCAGAACAGTATCGAGAGTGATCGTCTGCACCATCAGGCGCTCCATCCGTTGAAAACGATTCGCCGGCTAATGAAACTCATTGAAGTATTCTCTTCAGCGCACGGGCAAAGTCGTTGTCGATGCGTTCCTCGGCCCGATGGCGACCCTCCTGAACCACGAAGTCTCCGCGAACCATCACGTCGCGCACGGCCTCGCTGCCGAGTGCAAAGATCCAGCGGTCGAGGATCTGGTCGTCCTTGGCCGCAGCGATGAACGGGTTGGCGCCGTCGAGCACGACGAGATCGGCGCGCGCGCCGACGCGAATGCCGCTCGTCTTGAGACCCGCAGCCTGGGCCCCGCCCGACAGGCTGGCGTCAATGAGCGTGCGGCCGACCGAGGCTCCAGGACCGGATACAAGCCGGTTGCGGCGCCGATCGCGAAGCCGCTGACCATATTCCAGCACGCGCAGTTCCTCCGCCACGGAAGTTGCGACATGGCTGTCCGTGCCGATCCCTATGCGTCCGCCCTGGGCCATGAAGTCCGTTGCAGGATAGATCCCGTCACCGAGATTGGCTTCGGTGGCCGGGCAAAGTCCCGCGACCGCACCGGATTTCGCCAGCCGCGCCGTCTCCTCCGCTGTCATATGCGTCGCATGGATGGCACACCAGCGCTGGTCGACCGCAAACTCATCGAGCAGGAAAGTGACCGGTCGGCGACCGCTCCAGGCAAGGCAATCCCCGACTTCGCGCTCTTGCTCCGCCACATGAATGTGGATCGGTCCGCCCGTCTGCTCTGCGGAAAGCACGGCACGCATCTCATCGGGGGTGGCCGCCCGCAGCGAATGGATGGCGAGGCCGAGCTCCACGTCGGCAGCCTTGCACGCGGGTGTCAGCTGATCGAGCAGGGCGAGGAAACTGTCTATGCTATGGATGAACGGGCGCTGTCCGGCATTGGGCGCGAGCCCACCGAAGCCGGCATGGGCATAGAAGACGGGCAGATGCGTGAGACCGATCCCTGCCGTCGCTGCCGACCGCAGAATGCGGCTCGACATTTCGAAGCCGTTGGAGGTGCCAACCTCGATCAGGGCATGGTGGAAATAGTGAAATTCCACCACCTGACCAAAGCCACCTTTCAGAAGTTCACTATACAACTTCGTCGTAACAGCCTCGACATCGTCAGGCGACATCTTTGCGACAAGCCGATACATCGTCTCGCGCCAGGTCCAGAAGCTGTCATCGGTCGATCCCGCTTGCTCGGCGAGACCCGCCATGGCGCGCTGAAAGGCGTGGGAATGCAGGTTTTTCAGGGCCGGAACAACCGGACCGGAGAGCATCGTCGAATCCGGTCCACGCACCATCCCGTGCTCGATCGAGGCAATCTTGCCGTTCTGATCGACCCCGATTGTCACATCGCTTGCCCAGCCCTCGGGCAGGAGCACGCGCTCACAGAACAGACTTTGAGAAGCTCTCATCGCGAAACCTTTGCAAGTTGTATAGGCAACATGACAGGTTCGGAGTTTTGGCGCAAGAGGGCTTGGATATGTGCTGCTGTCGAAGTCGAAAATCACTGCCAGGCGGGTGTCGAAATCCCGCTGGGCTTTCGCCAAATGTCAGATGGCGAGGGGAATCGCACTCGGCTCGGCGATCTGCGGCGAGGCCAGCAAGGTGAGCTCGTCGCGGTGGCGCATCATCGCCTTGAGCAGTGCATGGTCGCGGGAAAGGGCAGCCTGGCGGGTCGGTGACGCGGGGAAATGCGCCATGGCAAACCGCATCTGCGCCCCGGCTTCCGCTGTCGTCGCAAAGGCGCCGGCGGCGACGGCCGCATGCAGCGCGCAGCCGAGCAGCACGGCATCGCATTCCCCTGGCACGAAGACATCGCAGCCCGTGGCATCGGCATAGAGCTGAGCGAGCAGCGGATGGTCCGCGAGCCCGCCGGCAAGCAGCAGTTGTTTCGGTGCTCCGGCCCGTCGCGGCTGATGGTCGAGGATATGGCGGATGCTGCAGGCAAGCGCCACGCAGCTGCGCCAATAAAGCCTGTGCAACGAGCGCTCGCTCCGGTCGAGATCCACGCCGGCAAGGATGCCCGTCAAAAAGGGATCAGACACCGGTGATCGGGTCCCGTGCAGATCGGGAAGCACACTGATCGGCAGTCCGAAATCCGGGCCTTCGGTGGCCAGATGCTCGGCGATCGCATCGAGGATTGCCCGGTGGCGGGCTTTTGTCGGTATGCCGCCAGACGGATGCAGGGAGACGATATGGTCGAGGAAGGCGCCGGATGCAGATTGACCCGCTTCGGTCAGCCATAGGTCCGCAATAGCCGCATCGCGAAACCCGCCCCAGCATCCGGTCCCGGAGACAGGCTCTCGGGAAAGCCGGACGATACAGCTCGAGGTTCCCGCAATCAGCACGGCTTCCGATGTCAACGGCACCTCGGGACGCACACCGGCTGCAAACAGGCCGACGGTCCCCGCATAGGCATCGATCAATCCAGGCGCCACGAGGCAGTCCTCGTCGAGGCCCAGTTCACGGGCGCTGACTTCCGAAAGCCCGCCGATCGGCCGGCCCGGCGGCTCCGACTGCAGTGGGAGACCCGCCCGCTCCATCAGATCGCCGAGACCGATCTTCTTCAGATAGTCGGTCGGAGGTGTGCCCGGCGCCTCGGGCGTATAGCCCCATTTCGAGGCAAGCGCCGAATGGCCGCGCTTTGCCGATCCCGTCGCCCGCCAGGTCAGGTAATCGCAAAGATCGAAGATCTGTCCGCAGGCGGCCCAGAGGTCCGGTCTGTGGGTCTTCAGCCACAGCAGCTTGGGGATCTGCATCTCCACCGAAAGCCGCCCACCGAAATGCTCCAGAATTGGATCGGCGACCGCATTGCAAGCCTCGGTCTCGGCCAGCGCCCGATGATCCATCCAGAGGATCGTATCGAGCGCGGGCGCTTGCGTCTCCGACACGGAGAGCGGTTTTCCATCTCGATCGCGGACGACCAGCGAGCAGGTCGCGTCGAAGCCGATGGCCAGAACGCTTGCCGCGCCGATGCCACTTTCGGCCAGCGCAGCCTTCACGGCCCCACAGACCGCCGACCAGATTTCCTCGCTGTTCTGCTCCATGTGTTTGGGCAGGGAGTGGTGAACGCTGATCGGGACGACGCACCGCGCCAGCTGCCGGCCGCTGAGGTCAAACACCCCCGCCCGCGCACTGCCCGTGCCGACATCCACGGCCAAGAGGTGTTCACGCATCAGTCAGATCTTCCGGTCTCCTCACTCCGAGGACAAAGTGGAGCAGATTTTCCATGGCGTCAAACTGTCCGTCCGGATGCAATTGGCCAAGGGATGTCTCGTAGCTGGCATGCTGCGTATGCGACCCACCGGTGAAGGCAAGAACCCGCATGCCCGCCGCCTGGGCGGCACGGATCCCGGCGGGACTGTCTTCGATGACGAGGCACTGCGATGGCTGATATCCCATCTGCTGCGCGGCATGCAGGAAGAGGTCCGGGGCAGGCTTGCCGTTTTCCACCATTGTGGCGCTGAAGATATACGGTTTCAGCCGTGCAAGGAGGCCCGTCACCGAAAGCGACAGCTCGATCCGCTCCCGCTGGCTCGATGACGCCACGCAACACGCAATTCCTGCGGCTTTCAGGCTATCGATTACAGCAGCGACGCCGGACACGGGTTTGAGTTCGCCTCTGAAGCGGGCGTAGAGCACTTCGCGCATGTCAGCGAGAAAGGGCGGATCGATCGCGACGCCGAATTCTAAGCGCACGACCTTCGCCAGAGATCCGAGGCTTCGCCCCAGAAAGCGCTCTGCCGCCTCGTTCGTCGAAAGCAGGATCCCCTTCTTCGCCAGCGCCTCGACCAGAACCTCCAGCGCAATCCCCTCGCTGTCGACGAGAACCCCGTCACAGTCGAAGATCACAAGGCGGATCGGCTGCGGGTCCATGATCACTCAGCTGGCAAGGGTTCCATCGATGTAACGCTGGAGCGTAGCGGCGGCGCCGTGGCTCCGCAAGCTGCCGATCGCCTCACCGAATCGCTTCTGGAAACGGGGATCGGTGCCGATCGAGCCGAAGATATCGGTGATCCCGATGAAGGCATCGGGATCACTGCGGGAGGCGAGCGCTGCGGCATGCAGCCGTTTGGCACTTGGATCGTTGAAGGCAATCGCCTTGCCGCTGTCGCTCTCCCCCTCGAAATAACGGCACCACAGGGCCGAAACCAGTGCCAGGCCCTGAACGTCGAGCCCCTTGGCCAGCCGGTCGGCTGTCGAGGGCAGAATGAATTTCGGCTGTCGGTTCGATCCGTCCTGCGCAAGGCGTGGAATGGTGTCGCCGATCTTCGGGTTCGAGAAGCGCGCCTCGATCAGGGAGAAATAGTCCTGAAGACTGGTGTTCGGTACGGGGGGGACGACCGGGATGATTTCGTCGTTTTCCAGCTTTGCGAGGAACCCACGGATCAAAGGGTTCTCCATCGATTCATGCACGAAATGGATGTCCATCAACGCCGCCGGATAGGCGATCGCCGCATGGCCGCCGTTGAGGATACGCAACTTCATGAGCTCATAGGGCGCAACGTCGGGCACGAAGGTGACGCCGACATCTTCGAGTGCCGGCCGGCCGAGCGGAAACTTGTCTTCCAGCACCCACTGCTTGAAGCCTTCGCAGAACACCGGCCAGCCGTCATCGATGCCATAAGCGTCGCGGGTGATGTCGATCTCCCGCTGCCCGGTCGCCGGCGTAATCCGGTCCACCATCGAATTCGGGAAGGCGACATTATGGTGGATCCAGTCGGCGATTTCAGGATCGGACAGTCGCGCGAGCCCGCAGACGGTCGCTTCGGTGACCTCGCCATTGCCGGGGATATTGTCGCAGCACATCACGGTAAAGGCCGGAATCCCGGCTGCCTTGCGTGCCTTCAGGCCGGCAATGATCAGACCGAAGACGGTCTTCGGCTGCTCCGGGTTCTTGGCATCGGCAACGATCGCCGGGTGATTGGGATCGAACCGACCGGTGGCCGGATCGATGAAATAGCCGCCTTCCGTAATCGTCAACGACACGATGCGGATCTCCGGCGAAGCCAGCGTCGCGATGATCCGGTCGAAGTCGGGTGCCGTGATCACGTCGAGCATCGGCCCGGTGATCGTCGCAGCCGAGCGGTCGATATCCTGCTCGACCACGGTCGTCAGGAAATCCTGCGCCTTCAGCGTGTCACGCATCCGCTGGTCGGACGGCATCACGCCGGCACCGACAATGCCCCAGTCGAGGTCGCGCCCCCTGTTGAACAGCTCGTGCAGATAGATCGCCATATGGGCGCGATGAAAATTGCCGACACCGAAATGCAGGATTCCGGGACGGATCTCATCGCGGCGGTAGGCGGGCAGGGAAGCCCGGTCGCCGATGTCATTAAGAGTTGCAAGCGAGAGTTTGGTCGTCATGGGTGCATTCCTTGGCTTGGGGCTCGGGGAGCCGTCAGCTCATCCAGTTTCCGCCGTCGACATTGTAGGTCTGGGCAACGATGTAATCGGCCTCTGCCGAAGCAAGGAAGATCGCCATGCCGGTTAGGTCCTCGGCCCGGCCCATGCGTCCCAGCGGCACCGCTTCACCGACAAGCTTCTTCTTCTCGCCGAGAGGCCGGTTTTCATATTTGGCAAACAGCGCATCGACCTCGTCCCACATCTCGCTGCCGACGACGCCCGGTGCGATGCCGTTGACGTTGATACCGTGCTTGATGAGATTGAGGCCGGCTGACTGGGTGATCGAGATCACGGCAGCCTTCGAGGCGCAGTAGACGCCGACCAGCGATTCGCCGCGTCGACCGGCTTGACTCGCCATGTTGATGATCTTGCCCCCGCGTCCCTGAGAGATCATCTGCTTGGCTACGGCCTGCAGGGTGAAAAGCGTACCGCCGACATTGATATCGAAAACCCGCTGATAGCTCTTTCGGCTGATCTCGACGATCGGCGCGAGGTCGAAGATGGCGGCATTGTTGACCAGGATGTCGATGCCGCCGGCGCGCGCCACGCAGGCCGCAACGGCCTCGTCGATCGATTCCTGGTTTGAGACATCGATACGCACGGCATAGGCGGCCGAGCCGATTTCTGCAGCCGTTGCCGAAGCACGGTCGAAGTCGATGTCGGCGATGGCAACGGCTGTTGCCCCTTCCCGCACATAGGCTTCGGCAAAGGCGCGACCGATGCCGCGTGCTGCCCCCGTGATCACTGCCGATTTTCCGTTCAGTCTGCCAGTCATTGGGCCAGTCCCTTGTCATTGAATTTATGCAGTCGGGTAAGATCCGGCGTGACGTGAACCGTGTCGCCGTGACGAACGGGGAATTCCCCACCGGTGCGTGTGGTAATCGTGCCGACACCTTCCACCTGAACATGCAGGAAGGTGTCGGAGCCGAGATGCTCTGCAACCGTGACCAGTCCGCGCCACATGCCCTCGGTGGTCGACAGCCTCACATGCTCCGGCCGGATGCCGATCGTATGGGCGCCCTGTGCCGAAGCCGCCTGGCCGGAAATCAGGTTCATCTTCGGCGAGCCGATGAAGCCGGCGACGAAGAGGTTGGCCGGGCTGCGATAGAGTTCGAGCGGCGAGCCCACCTGCTCGATGCGCCCCTTGTTGAGGACCACGATCTTGTCGGCCATGGTCATGGCTTCCACCTGGTCATGGGTCACATAGATCGAGGTCGCCTTCAGCTTCTGGTGCAGTTCGGTAATCTCGAGGCGCATCGCGACGCGCAGGGCGGCATCAAGGTTGGAGAGCGGCTCGTCGAAGAGGAAGCAGCGCGGATTGCGCACGATGGCCCGTCCGATGGCGACGCGCTGGCGCTGGCCGCCCGAGAGCTGCCCCGGACGACGTTCCAGATAGTCGGTGAGGTTCAGGATACGGGCTGCCTCCTCCACCTTGCGGCTGATCTCGGCCGGGTCGATCTTCGCCATCTTCAGCGGAAAGCCGATGTTCGAGCGCACGCTCATATGCGGATAAAGCGCATAGGACTGGAACACCATCGCCAGACCACGCTGGGACGGCGGTGTCTGCGTCTGGTCCTTGCCGTCGATCAGGATCCGGCCGCCTGTCGCGTCTTCCAGGCCTGCGATCAGGCGCAGAAGGGTGGACTTGCCGCAGCCCGAGGGGCCGACGAAGACGACGAACTCGCCGTCGTTGATTTCCAGGTCGATCCCCGGGATGACCGCATGCTCGCCGAAGGACTTGGAGAGCTGTTCGAGTTTGATGCTGCCCATGATGGGGTATCCTTACTTGACGGCGCCGAAGGTGAGGCCGCGCACGAGTTGTTTCTGGCTGAACCAGCCCAGGATGACGATCGGCGCGATTGCCATCGTCGAAGCCGCCGACAGCTTCGCCCAGAACAGGCCTTGCGGACTGGAGAAAGAGGCGATGAAGGCGGTGAGCGGCGCCGCGTTGGTGGTGGTCAGCCGTATCGTCCAGAAGGCTTCGTTCCAGGCGAGGATGATGTTGAGGAGAAAGGTCGAGGCGATCCCCGGCAGCGCCATGGGCGTCAGCACATAGACGATCTCGTTGAACAGCGAGGCACCGTCCATGCGGGCGGCCTCGAGGATCTCGCCCGGGATTTCACGGAAATACGTGTAGAGCATCCACACGACGATCGGCAGATTGATCAGCGTCAGCATCAATGTGAGGCCGATACGGGTGTCGAGCAGGCCGAAATCGCGAAACAGCAGATAGATCGGCACGAGTACGGCAACGGACGGCATCATCTTGGTCGAGAGCATCCACATCAGGATGTCTTTCGTCCGTTTGGTCGGCGAAAACGCCATGGCCCAGGCGGCGGGAATGCCGACGATCAGTGCCAGGATCGTCGAGCCCACGGATAGGATGACCGAGTTCATGAACGGCTTGATGTAGTCGCGCTGCGTCTGCACCGTCACGTAATTTTCCAGCGTGAAGGTCGGGATCAGGTCGAAGCCCTGGATCGCCTCCGTCTCCGTCTTCACGCTGGTGATCAGTGTGTAGAGGATCGGGAAGAAGATCACGAAGGCGATGCTCCAGGCGAGGACCGTGAAGAGGATCTTGCGGCGGGGGCTTGTGGCACGGGCCATGGCGGGTCTCCTTACCGGTCCAGGTTCTTGCCAACGGCGCGCATCAGGAAGATGGCGACGAGATTGGCAAGCACGACAGCGATGATGCCACCCGCAGAGGCTCCGCCGACGTCGTAGCCGAGCAATGCCGTGCGGTAGATGAGGAAGGCGAGGTTGGTCGAGGCATAGCCCGGACCGCCATTGGTCGTGACCAGGATCTCTGCATAGACGCCGAGCAGGAAGATCGTCTGGATCAGGATGACCACGGTGATCGCGCGGGCGAGATGCGGCAGCGTCAGATAGATGAATTTGTCGATGAAGCGTGCACCATCCATCTCGGCCGCCTCCTGCTGCTCGCCATCGAGCGACTGCAGGGCGGTCAGGAGAATGAGCGTCGCGAATGGCAGCCACTGCCAGGCAACGATGATGATGATCGAGAGCAGCGGATATTGCGCGAACCAGTCCACCGGCTGGAAGCCGAGCGCGCGGTTGATGTCGGCGAGCACGCCGTAGCCCGGATGCATGATCATGTTCTTCCAGATCAGCGCGGCAACCGGCGGCATGACGAAGAAGGGTGAGATCACCAGAATGCGCACGATTCCCTGGCCGAACATCGGCTGGTCCAGCAGCAGGGCGAGAAGAATGCCGCCGACGATGGTGATGAACAGCACGCCACCAACGATCAGCAGCGTGTTCCAGACCGACTGGAAGAAGGCCGGATCGGTGTAGAAGTAGCGATAGTTGAACAACCCACCGAAGCTGACATTGGCCGGATTGAGCAGATTGTAGTTCTGGAAGGAGAACCACAAGGTCATCGCCAGCGGCACGATCATCCAGATCAGCAGGAGACCGACGGACGGCGCCATCATCAGACGGGCCAGGGTGCGTGTGTTTTGAGTAGCCATGATAAAGCTCGCCCTGATGGCCCCAAGCGGACAAGGTCCGGGACCCGTTGGAGGCTAGGTGACAACGACCGGCATTGGCCGCAAGCGGTCGAGGTCTCTCCTGCCCGGATCGCGATCCGGGCAGGCAGGTTTGGGAGGTGGATTACTTGGTATAGCCGCCGCGGGTCATTTCGCGCTCCGTCAGGCTCTGGGCCTGGGCCAGCGCATCATCGACCGGCATCTGGCCTGCAAGCGCTGCCGAGAAGAGCTGACCGACGGAGGTGCCGAGGCTCTGGAACTCGGGGATCGCCACAAACTGCACGCCGACATAAGGCACCGGCTTGACGGTCGGGTTCTTCGGGTCAGCCGCGTTGATCGAGTCGAGCGTCATCTTCGCGAAAGGCGCCGCCTTCTGGTATTCCGGGTTCTCGTAGAGAGAGGTGCGCGTGCCCGGAGGAACGTTGGCCCAGCCTTCCTTGGAGGCGACGAGTTCGAGATAGGCCTTGCTGGTTGCCCAGGAGATGAACTTCTCGGCAGCTTCGGACTTCTGAGAGCCTGCCGGAATGGCGAGATTCCAGGCCCAGAGCCAGTTGCCGCGCTTGCCGAGGCCCGTGTCGGGGGCGAGCGCGAAGCCCACCTTGTCGGCAACGGTCGAATCCTTCGGGTTGGTCACGAAGGAAGCGGCGACGGTGGCGTCGATCCACATGCCGCACTTGCCCTGCTGGAAGAGCGCGAGGTTCTCGTTGAAGCCGTTTGAGGACGCGCCCTGCGGGCCGGCGTCGTTCATCAGCTTGACGTAGAAGTCGAGCGTGTTCTTCCATTCCGGCTGGTCGAACTGCGGCTTCCAGTTCTCGTCGAACCAGCGGGCGCCGAACGCGTTCGACGTGGCCGTCAGGAAGGCCATGTTCTCGCCCCAGCCGGCCTTGCCGCGAAGGCAGACGCCGTTGATGTCGTTGGCGCGGTCCGTCATCTTGCGAGCGGCGTCGGCAACAAATTCCCAGGTCGGAGCATCGGGCATGGTGAGCCCGGCCTTCTCCATCAGGTCCTTGCGGTACATGATGAACGAGGACTCGCCGTAGAACGGGGCAGCATAGAGCTTGCCGTCGCCGCCGGTCAGGCCTGAGCGGATCGCCGGCAGCAGATCATCGACGTCGTAGTCCGCGCCGAGATTTTCGAGCGGCAGCAGCCAGCCCTGCTTGGACCAGATCGGAACTTCATAGGTGCCGATCGTCATGATGTCGTACTGGCCGCCCTTCGTCGCGATGTCCGTCGTCACGCGCTCGCGCAACACGTTCTCTTCGAGCGTGACCCATTCGACCTGAATCTCGGGATTTTTAGAGGTGAATTCGGAGGTCAGCCCCTGCATCCGGATCATGTCGCCATTGTTGACGGTCGCGATCGTCAGGGTTTCGGCCGAGGCCATGCCGGCAAGCGCCAGCGCTGAGCAGGCGCCCAGCAAAATCGTCTTCAAGTTCATGTCTTCCTCCCAGAAGAGTAATGAGCATTCGCTTTGCTCATGGGCAAATACTCAGTTTAGGCGCACGAAATGTCAATCCGGATTCCATGCTGCAGCGCCGCAAGGTCCAGCTAAGTCTTTGTTCAGAGATTGAAAATTTTAATTGAGATCAACTGGCGAGAAGGTGCCGCGCAGCCTCTTCGTCTGTGATCAGGCCGTTGATATGGCCGCCGCGAACCGCAGCAAGGATGGCCGGATGCTTTCGTCGCCCCTTGGCCAGACCAATCACGCTGGAGGTTTCGCGCGAGGGAACCTCGAGGCTGGCCACCCGCTCATTGACGGGGTGCGCGAGGAGCATGCCATTTTCTCCGAAGATCCAGCCGCAGATTTCTCCCACCGCACCTGCGGCGAGCAGGTCCTCCATCTCGCCCGGTTTCAGGAACCCATCGACGAGCAGCGGCGCGTTCATGTTCATTTCGCCGATGCCGACAAATGTCACGTCCGTCTGACGGCCGAGCGCAATTGTCGGCGCCACCAGCGGCTGCTGGTGCAGAAGCTGCTTTTCTTCGGGTGAAGACACGATGACCGGAAGGGGCATCGGGAAGTGCGGCGCCTTGATCGCATCGGCCATCGAGAAGATGACGTTGAAATAGGCAGCCGAACCATCAGGGCTGATATTGCCCGTCAGCGAAACGATCTTGTGCTGCGGACATTCCATCGGCGATAACTGGTCTATCATTGCACGCAGGGTACGACCGGTGCCCATCGCGATGACCAGCGGATCGGTCTGCTTGAGCCAGCGCTCCAGCTGTGCTGCTCCTGCTTCGGCAACACCGACGGTCGCCGACTCCGATGTCGGATCGGTCGGAACAATCTCCACCTCCTTTAATCCGAACTTCCGCTTGAGTGCTTCCGCCAGTTCGAGGCAGGCGGCGATCGGGTGGTCAAGCCGCACCTTGATGAGCTTTTCCGCGACGGAGAGCGAAACGAGACGCTGGGCACTCTGTCGAGAAATCCCCATGGCTGCTGCGATCTCGTCCTGAGTCCGGCCGGCGACATAGTAGAGCCAGCCGGCTCGTGCCGCATCATCCAGTCTCGTCTGTCCCTCGCTGCGCCGTGCCATGCGGTCTCCTCCCCGTCTGCAACACTGCTGCCAAGTTTGCCCTGTCCTGTCAAATCAGCGGTCGCCCGGTGCCGACTGGAATGTGCGGGTGTCTGCGCGGTTTTGCAGGGCGCAAGAACGGCCCTGATCATTGCTTTGAGCCACTGTGACCGGACGCGCCGCCGCACAGCCACCATTCGGCGATTGCGAGTTGCTGATCTTTTCCAGGGGCATGGCCGGAGATTCGAAGGGGTGAGATCGGGTGTGGACAACAGGAAAAACAGACGATAAACGTAATGGTATTACATAACGAAAAAGATCAAGGCTTGACCGCCTGGGTCTGCAGGTCCTATGCAAGCAGGTGACGGTTCCCCCACCGGATGACTCCGAGGGGATTAATAGGGAACACGGTGCGGAAGACCCAAAAGGGACCAAGACCGTGGCTGCCCCCGCAACTGTAAGCGGATTGCTGTCCATTCTCGCGGCGTGAGAGCGTCGGGCCACTGCGGGTCACCGTGGGAAGGCAAATGGAGCAGCGCATATCCGCGAGCCAGGAGACCTGCCGTCAAGTGTTGAAAACGAAGCGGACGGGGTGTTCCGATGGATAAAAACTGGCTTTCGCGCCGCGCTGTCTGGCGCGCCGATCACATGCCATTTTACCTCCGGAGAAATCCTGCGGAGGACGGGCATGCATTTCCTTCCAGATTGTGAGCCGGCAAGTCCGGCCCTTGTTCATGCCCCTGGCATGACAGCCTATGGCTCTTGCCTTTCGGAGGCTCGGCCATGAGCTGCAGCAGTAAGGGGTGCCCCATCCGCGTCACCGATATCGGCTGGGGTCCGAAACCATCACATTTCCTCGTGCGGGATGTGTCCTTCGTGCTCGACGCAGGCGACCGGCTGGCGATCGTTGGACCCAACGGGGCCGGCAAGACCACGCTTTTGCGCTGCCTGTATCGCGGCGTCGCTCCGCTCGAAGGTCGCGTCGAAGTTGACGGCCAGGATATCTGGCAGCTGAGTGCGCGCCAGGTTGCCCGCCGTGTTGCCGTCGTTCTCCAGGAAATGCCGGGAGATTTCCCTTTCACCGTTCGGGATGTGGTCATGATGGGCCGGGTTCCCTGGCGCGAGGGGCTTGCCGGCTGGAACGATCAGGACCGCGCCGAAGCCGAGCATGCCCTCGATCACCTCGACCTTTTGCGCTTGGCGAATCGGCAGTTCTCGACGCTGTCGGGCGGCGAGAAGCAACGCGTCCTCGTGGCCCGCGCACTCGCCCAGAAGCCCGAGATCCTGATCCTCGATGAGCCGACCAATCATCTCGATATCCGCCACCAGCTCGAGATCCTCGACCTGCTCGGAGCCCTGAACCTGACGATCATCACGACGCTGCACGACATCAATCTCGCAGCCGAATTCGCCACCCATGTCGCCCTGATGCAGGGCGGACGGATGAGCGCTTTTGGCGCCCCGGAAGCGGTTCTGACCGAGCAGGCTCTGTCCGGGACATTCGGCGTTCTCGCCGCCCGCCAGCAGGCGGGCGGCCTCCGCCATCATCACTTTTCCTTCTCTCTTGCTTTGAACTGATTTTGAAAGGATCCGCCCCTATGGCTTCCCGTCTTCTACTGTCCGCCACGCTTTTTGCTTCGGTCTTCGTCGCCTCATCCGCCTTTGCCTATCCGGTGACTGTCAAGAGCTGCAATCGTGACGTCACCTTCGACGCCGCACCCGCTCGCGCGATTTCGAACGACGTCAATCTGACCGAGATGATGCTGGCCCTTAAACTGCAGGACCGCATGGTCGGCTACACCGGCATTTCCGGCTGGAAGACGCTGGATGAGGGCCTGCGCGAAGGCGTGAAGGAATTGCCGGAGCTTTCGCCGAAATATCCGACCAAGGAAGTGCTGCTGAACGCCGATGCGGACTTCTACTTCGCCGGCTGGAACTACGGCATGAAGGTTGGCGGCGAGGTGACGCCCGAGACGCTGGAGCCCCTCGGCATCAAGGTCTACGAACTCACCGAATCCTGCATTCACATCATGAACAAGAACAAGCCGACCATGGACGACATGTTCGTGGACCTGGTCAACCTCGGCAAGATCTTTGGCGTCGAGGATCGTGCCGACGCGCTGGTTGCCGGCTACCGCAAGCAGCTTGACGAGATCACCACGCGAATCGGTGGCGTCGCAAAGCCCGTGCGCGTTTTCGTCTATGATTCCGGCACGGAGAAGCCCTTCACCTCCGGGCGTTTCGGCATCCCAACGGCGATGATCGAGGCGGCTGGTGGCGTCAACATCATGGACGACGTTGAAAAGAGCTGGACGGAAGTCTCCTGGGAGCCGGTGATCGAGCGAAACCCGGAAGTCATCGTCATCGTCAACTACGGCGATGTGACCGCCGAGCAGAAGATCGCCTTCATGAAGGAAAACCCGGCCTTCAAGAACCTGGATGCGGTCAAGCAGGATCGTTTCGTCGTGCTCGAATATGTCGAGGCAACACCAGGCCCGCGTAACGTCCAGGCGATCGATCGCCTCGCGAACGCCTTCCACCCGCGCAACATGTAATGCGCCTGAGGCGGGGCCGCTTTGCAGCCCCGCCCGGCAGGAGATACACAAGGCAGCATGATGCAGGGTCGATTGTTTTTCTGGGCGGGGCTGGCTTTTGTCCTGCTGGCCCTATGTGTGACGGCTGGCGTGTCCTTAGGCTCTGCCGCCATTCCGGCGGAGACCGTCTGGTCGATCCTCATCAACAAACTCGCGCCCGGCACCTTCGAGCCGACCTGGTCGGCAGGGCGCGAAAGCATCGTCTGGGACGTTCGCTTCCCGCGCGTCATCCTCGCCGGCCTCGTCGGCGCCGGATTGGCAACGGTCGGTGCCGTCCTGCAATCCGTGACACGCAATCCGCTGGCCGATCCTCATCTGCTCGGGGTCTCCTCCGGTGGCGCTTTGGGCGCGATCATCGCGCTCCTCCACACCGGGCTGATCTTCGGCCTGGTCACCGTCCCGCTCTTCGCCTTCGGCGGCTCGCTGCTTGCGACGCTTGCCGTTGTCGCCGTGACCCGTTTCACCGGCGCCGGCGCCGATCGCCTTGTCCTCTCGGGTGTGGCGATTGCCTTCGTCGCTACGTCTCTCGGGAATCTCGCCATCTTCCTTGGCGATCCGAGAGCGGCCCATACGGTGGTCTTCTGGATGCTGGGCGGCTTCGGCCTCGCCCAGTGGTCGCAGCTCATCTATCCCGCGATCGTGCTCGCCGCCTGTCTTGTCTTCCTCGTTGTGCGGGCGCGGGAAATCAACGCCATGGCCATGGGCGACGAAACGGCTGCGACCCTCGGCGTACCGGTCGCCCGCTTCCGCGCCGAACTCTTCGTTGTCACGGCGCTGCTGACAGGCGTCATGGTTGCCTTCTCGGGCGCCATCGGCTTCGTGGGCCTGCTCGTGCCCCATTTCATCCGCCTGACGGCAGGCAGCGACAACATCCGCGTCATTCCGCTTTCCGCGCTCGCGGGAGCCGTCATCCTCATTCTCGCGGACATCGTCTCGCGCACGATCATGGCGCCAGAGGATATGCCGATCGGCGTCATCACCGGGCTTGCCGGTGGCCTCGCCTTCATTCTGCTGCTTCGGCGTCGTTAGTTTCAAAGTGGGCTATTGCCCCTGTTTCGTTTTGGCCTAGACTGAAGAAAAACGAAAAGAGGGAGGGGCGCTATGATGTTTTCGGCACGACAGGCGGAGATCATGGCTCTGGCCAAGGAGCAGGGCCGCGTTCTGGTGGATGAACTCGCGGCACGGTTTGCCGTCACGCCTCAGACAATCCGCAAGGATTTGAACGACCTGTGTGATGCCCGGGCGCTCAACCGCATTCACGGCGGAGCCGTTTTCCCAAGCGGAAATGAAAACGTCAAATACGAAGCGCGCCGTTCCATGGCCGCAACCGAGAAACAGGCGATAGGCCGCGCCGCGGCCGACCTGATACCCGACAATTCCTCACTCTTCATCAACATCGGCACCACGACGGAAGCGGTCGGTGACGCATTGGTCGACCATAAGGAATTGATGGTCATTACCAATAACATCAATGTTGCCAATCACTTGCGAGTTTTCCCCTCAATTGAGGTGGTGATCGCCGGCGGCGTGGTACGCGGCTCGGATGGCGGTATCGTCGGCGAGGCGGCCGTGGACTTCATCCGCCAGTTCAAGGTGGATTTCGCCGTTATCGGCGTTTCGGCCATTGATGAAGATGGTGCACTGCTTGATTTCGATTTCCGCGAAGTGAAAGTCGCCCAGGCGATCATCGCCAATGCGCGCCACGTCATTCTGGTGTCCGACGCCTCGAAATTCGAGCGCACGGCGCCGGTCCGGATCGGCCATATCTCGCAGGTTCAGACCTTTATCACCGACAACTGTCCCTCTGACAGCATTCGCGCCATCTGCGCGGAGCAGGACGTCCGCATCATCGAAACCGCTCCGGAGAGCGATCACATATCTGCAGAATAAGTTTCGTTTGACATTCGTTTAAATTTCGAAAAATATATTCATGCTTTCGCAATGGCAGCAAATGCTGCAGGTGCGAACATGTGGAGGGATAATGTCGGGGCAGCCAATCTACGATCTGTTTGTGATCGGCGGCGGGATCAATGGATGCGGGATCGCGCGCGACGCGGCCGGCCGTGGTTACTCCGTTGCCCTGGCTGAAATGAACGACTTCGCCTCCGGTACTTCGTCGGGCGCCACCAAGCTGATCCATGGTGGCCTGCGCTATCTTGAGCATTACGAATTCCGCCTGGTGCGCGAAGCTCTGATGGAGCGCGAGGTCCTCTGGGCCATGGCGCCGCACGTCATCTGGCCGCTGCGTTTCGTGCTGCCGTTCCAGAAGGGCGGCATTCGCCCGGCCTGGCTCATCCGCCTCGGCCTCTTCCTTTATGATAATCTCGGTGGCCGAAAGCTGTTGCCGGCGACGAAGACCCTCGACCTGCGCCGCGATCCCGCCGGCAAGCCGTTGAAGCCGGTCTTCTCCAAGGCCTTCGAATATTCCGACGGCTGGGTCGATGACGCTCGCATGGTCGTGCTCAATGCCCGCGACGCGCAGATCCGTGGCGCAAACATCTTGAGCCGCGCCCGCGTTGTGTCCGCCCATCGCGAAGACGGCTATTGGCTTGTGACGACGAAATCACAGCGTGATGGCTCAGTCGTGACGCACAAGGCCCGCATGCTGGTCAATGCCGCCGGCCCCTGGGTTGATCAAGTGCTGGCCGGCGCCTTTGGCCGCAACAACGTACACAATGTCCGCCTGGTCCAGGGTAGCCATATCATCGTCCGCAAGAAGTTCACGGATCCGCGTGCCTACTTCTTCCAGAACCCCGATAACCGCATCATCTTCGCCATCCCCTATGAAGGCGAATTCACGCTGATCGGCACGACCGACCGTGACTACACCGAAGATCCGAAGGATGTGCGCATCAGCCCCGAAGAGGTGAACTACCTCTGCGACGCGGCCAGCGAATACTTCCAGGAACCGGTGCGCCCGGATGATATCGTCTGGAGCTATTCCGCCGTCCGCCCGCTTTTCGATGACGGCGCTTCGAAAGCACAGGAAGCGACGCGCGATTACGTGCTAAAGGTTGAGGGAACGGCGGGCGATGCCCCCTTGCTCAACGTCTTCGGTGGCAAGCTCACCACCTATCGGCGCCTCGCCGAACATGCGCTGGAAAAGATCGGCGAATCGATTGGCGAAAAGGGTACGCCCTGGACCGCAGGCAGCCGCCTGCCGGGTGGCGACTTTGCGGCGACCGCCTTCGAGGTGACGGTTGCGGATCTACTGAAGGCCTATCCCTTCCTGGAGCGTGGACATGCAGAGCGCCTGATCCGCTGCTACGGCACGGATTCGAAATCGATCCTGGGCAAGGCCCGGTCGAATGCCGATCTCGGCCGCCGCTTCGGCGGCACGCTTTACGAAGCTGAAGTTCGCTGGCTGGTCGAGCAGGAATGGGCGGTCACAGCCGAAGACGTGCTGTGGCGCCGAACGAAACAGGGTCTGTTCCTGACGCCAGAGGAGGCGAAGGGGCTGGATGCCTATCTGGGGATGTTGGCGGCGGCCTGATCGCCTATCCCACTGAAAAAGACCGACGGTTTGGAGGAGGCCTGAGGACATATGTTGGAACTGCGTAAAGTCTCGAAAATGGTGGGAGGTGAATATCACATTCACCCGACCGACCTGACGCTGCAGCGGGGTACGCTCAACGTCCTGCTCGGCCCCACGCTTTCGGGAAAGACAACCCTGATGCGCCTGATGGCGGGCCTTGAGAAACCGACATCCGGAACCGTCCATTTCGACGGGCAGGATGTGACGGGCATGCCTGTCCAGAAGCGCAGCGTCGCCATGGTCTACCAGCAGTTCATCAATTATCCGGCGCTGACGGTCTATGAAAACATCGCCTCGCCGATGCGTGTCGCGGGCAAGGATGCGGCGACCATCGATCGCGAGGTGCGCAAGGCAGCAGATCTCCTGCGCCTGACGCCATATCTCAACCGCACGCCGCTTAACCTTTCAGGGGGCCAGCAGCAGCGCACCGCACTGGCGCGCGCGATCGTCAAGAAGGCCAACCTCGTCCTCCTCGACGAACCGCTTGCCAATCTCGATTACAAGCTGCGCGAAGAACTGCGCGAGGAACTGCCGAAGATCTTCGCCGAGTCCGGCGCGATTTTCGTCTATGCCACGACCGAGCCATCCGAGGCTCTGCTGCTCGGCGGCAACACGGCGACGCTCTCCGAAGGCCGCATCACCCAGTTCGGCGAGACAATCAATGTCTACCGTCGCCCGTCGGATCTCCTGACGGCCCGGACCTTCGCCGATCCGCCGCTCAACACAATCGCGCTCGTCAAAAAGGGCGCAAGCTTCGAGCTGAACGGCCAGCCGGTCCTCGGCATGCCGGCCCATCTCTCATCCATTGCGGATGGTCCAGTGACCGTGGCCTTTCACCCGCACCACCTGTCGCTTACTGCCCTGCCTGGCGCCATGGCCATGCGCTCACGCACCCTCGTCTCGGAAATCGCCGGCTCCGAGAGCTTCATCCACGTCGAATATGGAAGTGCCCGCTGGGTTTGCCTGGCGCATGGCATCCACGACATTGATCCCGACCGCGAGATCGACGTCTTCATCGACACCCGTCACCTGATGGCGTTTGGCGCCGACGGCAAGGCGCTTGGCGCCCCCGCCGAACTGGCTGCGTGAGGAGGAACGTCATGGCACGCATCAACCTCGACCATATCCGCCACGCGTACACCCCGGCCGCCCGCGCAGCCGGCGATTACGCCCTGAAGGAAGTCCATCACGAATGGGACGATGGCGGCGCCTATGCGCTGCTCGGTCCCTCAGGCTGCGGCAAGACCACGCTGCTCAACATCATCTCGGGCCTGATCCATCCCTCGGATGGCCGGATCGAATTCGACGGCGTTGACGTCACCAACCTGCCGACGGCTGCCCGCAACATCGCCCAGGTCTTCCAGTTCCCGGTCGTCTACGACACCATGAGCGTCTACGACAACCTGGCCTTCCCCTTGCGCAATCGGAATGTCCCGGACGATCAGGTCCACAAGCGGGTCAACGAGATCCTCGACATGATCGACTTGCAGCCCATGGCCCGTAAGCAGGCGCAGGGCCTGACGGCGGACCAGAAGCAGAAGATCTCGCTCGGTCGCGGTCTCGTGCGCTCGGATGTCAACGCGATCCTCTTCGACGAGCCGCTGACGGTGATCGACCCGCATATGAAGTGGGTGCTTCGCTCGCAGTTGAAGCGCCTGCATCGCCAGTCCGGCTTCACCATGGTCTACGTCACTCATGACCAGACCGAAGCGCTCACTTTCGCCGATAAGGTCGTCGTCATGTATGACGGCCAGATCGTCCAGATTGGAACGCCTGCCGAACTTTTCGAGCGCCCCAGCCACACCTTTGTCGGTTACTTCATCGGCTCTCCGGGCATGAATGTCATGCCCGTGAAGGTGAGTGGCGCAACCGCCATCGTTGGCGATCAGACGGTAAACCTGCCGGGCACGCCCAAACTTTCAGGCCAGGGCAAGATCGAACTCGGCATCCGCCCCGAATTCCTGCGTATCGGACGCGAAGGCTTGCCCGTGACCGTCGCCAAGATTGAGGACATCGGCCGTCAGAAGATCGTGCGCGCACAGTTTGCCGGCAATCCGCTGTCGATCGTCATCCCAGAGGATTCGGAAATCCCCGCAGATCCCAAGGTCACCTTCGTGTCCGACGGCATGGGCATCTTCGCCGATAGCTGGCGTGTGGAAATGGAGGGCTGATCATGGAAAAGACCTGGAACAACAAGGCCTGGTTCATGGTCATCCCGGTGCTGGTGCTCGTGGCGTTTTCCGCCGTGATCCCGCTGATGACGGTCGTCAACTATTCGGTCCAGGATACCTTCGGCAACAACCAGTTCTTCTGGGCCGGCACCGACTGGTTCACCGATATCCTGACATCGGAGCGCTTCTGGGATGCGCTCGGGCGTAACCTGATCTTCTCCATGATCATTCTGGCGATCCAGGTGCCGCTTGGCATCTTCATCGCGCTCAACATGCCGAAAAAGGGATTGGGTGTACCGGTCTGCCTTGTCCTGATGGCGCTGCCCTTGCTCATTCCGTGGAATGTCGTCGGCACCATCTGGCAGGTATTCGGTCGCGTTGACATCGGTCTGCTCGGCTACTCGCTGAACGCCCTGGGCTTCGACTACAACTACACGCAGAACCCGATCCATGCCTGGGTGACGATCATCGTCATGGATGTCTGGCACTGGACGAGCCTCGTCGTGCTGCTCTGCTATGCCGGTCTCGTCTCGATCCCGGATGCCTACTATCAGGCAGCCAAGATCGACGGCGCATCGCGCTGGTCCGTGTTCCGCTTCATTCAGCTGCCGAAGATGAAGCGCGTGCTTCTGATCGCCGTCCTGCTGCGCTTCATGGACAGTTTCATGATCTATACCGAGCCCTTCGTCCTGACCGGCGGCGGCCCCGGCAATTCGACCACCTTCCTGTCGATCGACCTCGTCAAGATGGCGGTTGGCCAGTTCGACCTCGGTCCGGCGGCGGCCATGTCGATCATCTACTTCCTGATCATCCTGGCGCTGTCCTGGGTTTTCTACACCGTCATGACCAACAGTGACGCGAAGGGCTGAGGGAGATACCGATGAAAAGCACTGATGACCGCACCCGCTTCGGCTTACTGGTTCCGACCATCTACATCATCTTCCTTCTGCTGCCGATCTATTGGCTCGTGAACATGAGCTTCAAGACGAATGCGGAGATCACCGGCGCCTTCTCGCTCTGGCCCGTTGACCCGACACTTGCCAATTACGCGGTGATCTTCACCGATCCGTCGTGGTACAAGGGCTACATCAACTCGATCATCTATGTGTGCATGAACACGGTGATCGCAGTCGCTGTCGCCCTGCCGGCAGCCTATGCCTTCTCACGGTATCGCTTCCTTGGTGACAAGCATCTGTTCTTCTGGCTGCTGACCAACCGCATGGCGCCGCCGGCCGTCTTCGCGCTGCCCTTCTTCCAGCTGTACTCCGCCTTTGGCCTCATCGACACGCATATTGCCGTTGCGATTGCGCACTGCCTGTTCAACGTGCCGCTGGCTGTCTGGATCCTGGAAGGCTTCATGTCGGGCGTACCGAAGGAGATCGACGAGACGGCCTATATCGACGGCTATTCCTTCCCGAAGTTCTTCGTGAAGATCTTCATGCCGCTGATCGCATCCGGCATCGGTGTCGCCGCCTTCTTCTGCTTCATGTTCTCCTGGGTCGAGCTGCTGATTGCCCGGACCCTGACGACAACGGATGCAAAACCGATCGCGGCCATCATGACGCGTACCGTTTCTGCCTCCGGCATGGACTGGGGCGTGCTGGCAGCTGCCGGTGTTCTCACCATCATACCGGGCGCACTCGTGATCTATTTCGTCCGCAACTACATTGCCAAGGGCTTTGCCCTGGGCCGCGTCTGAGGAGGTTCCAATGGACTTTACATGGATGGCCTGGACAATACCGACCACGACATTCTTCCTCGTGATCTTTGGCCTGATCCTGTCGATGGCGGTCTGGGAATACCTGTCGCCGGGCGGCAATCCGCGCACCGGCATCCTGCGCTTCGAGACGACCCGCGGCGACCGTCTCTTCGTGTCGCTGCTCGGATCGGCTTTCATCAATCTCGCTTGGCTCGGTCTCGTTGGACCGAACCTGTGGTGGGCTCTGGCCCTGTCCGTGGTCTACGCCATCGGCGTTTTCCGCTTCGTCTAGGGCAAGACAAGATGGATGGCGGCGGGAGGTCGCCATCCTCGAGACTGAAAAACTGAATGCAATCGCAACCTTAGGGAGGACATAATGCGAAAGCACCTTTTGACGACGACGGCTGCCATGCTTCTGGCCATGACGGGCGTCGCCTTCGCCGATATGGAAGCGGCGAAGAAATTCCTGGACGCTGAGATCGGCGACATGTCGGCACTGGATCGTGCCACGCAGGAAGCCGAAATGCAGTGGTTTGTTGACGCCGCCAAGCCCTTCTCCGGCATGGAAATCAAGGTCGTCTCCGAAACCATCACCACGCATGAATACGAATCCAAGGTGCTTGCACCGGCCTTCGAAGCCATCACCGGCATCAAGATCACCCACGACCTGATCGGTGAAGGTGACGTGGTCGAAAAGCTGCAGACCCAGATGCAGTCGGGCGAGAATATCTACGACGCCTATATCAACGACTCTGACCTGATCGGCACCCACTGGCGCTATCAGCAGGTTCGCAACCTGACCGACTGGATGGCGAACGAAGGCAAGGACGTCACCAGCCCGACCCTCGACATCGATGACTTCATCGGCAAGTCGTTCACGACCGCTCCGGATGGCAAGCTCTACCAGCTGCCGACCCAGCAGTTCGCCAACCTCTACTTCTTCCGCTACGACTGGTTCAACGACGAAAAGAACAAGACCGACTTCAAGGCGAAGTACGGCTACGATCTCGGCGTACCGGTCAACTGGTCGGCTTACGAGGACATCGCCGAATTCTTCACCGGTCGCGAAATCGACGGCAAGAAGGTCTTCGGCCACATGGACTACGGCAAGAAGGACCCGTCGCTCGGCTGGCGCTTCACCGATGCCTGGCTCTCCATGGCTGGCAACGGCGACAAGGGCATTCCGAACGGCAACCCGGTTGACGAATGGGGCATCAAGGTCGACGAAAACTCCCGGCCGGTCGGCTCCTGCGTCGCCCGTGGCGGTGACACCAACGGCCCTGCTTCCGTCTATGCCATCGAGAAGTATCTCGAATGGCTGAAGAAGTACGCCCCTCCGGCTGCCCAGGGCATGACCTTCTCCGAATCCGGTCCGGTGCCGTCGCAGGGTGAAATCGCCCAGCAGATGTTCACCTACACCGCCTTCACGGCCGACTTCGTCAAGGAAGGCCTGCCGGTCGTCAACGCGGACGGCACGCCGAAGTGGCGTTTCGCTCCGAGCCCGCATGGCGTCTACTGGAAGGACGGCATGAAGCTCGGCTATCAGGACGCCGGTTCCTGGACGCTGATGAAGTCCACCCCGGAAGACCGTGCAAAGGCCGCCTGGCTCTACGCACAGTTCGTCACCTCGAAGACTGTTGATGTGAAGAAGAGCCATGTCGGCCTGACCTTCATCCGTCAGTCGACCCTCGACCACCAGTCCTTCACTGATCGTGCTCCGAAGCTCGGCGGGTTGGTCGAATTCTACCGCTCGCCGGCTCGCCTGCAGTGGTCGCCGACCGGCACCAACGTTCCTGACTATCCGAAGCTGGCTCAGCTCTGGTGGCAGGCAATCGGTGACGCCTCTTCGGGCGCAAAGACTGCCCAGGAAGCCATGGACTCGCTCTGCGCCGAGCAGGAAAAGGTCCTTGAGCGTCTCGAACGCGCTGGCGTTCAGGGCGACATCGGTCCGAAGCTTGCCGAGGAAAAGACCCTCGAAGAGTGGAATGCCGATGCCGTTGCCAAGGGCAATCTCGCTCCGCAGCTGAAGATCGCCGAAGAAAAAGAAAAGCCGATCACCGTCAACTACGACGAACTGGTCAAGAGCTGGCAGAAGTGATCCCGATCAATCCCTGATCGTTGACAACCGCCGGGGCGAAATCTACGCCCCGGCTTCTTCAATTAAGGAGTTTGCGCCTGATGAGCGGTTACATTCTGGCCATCGACCAAGGAACGACCTCGACCCGCTCGATGATCTTCGATCACGAGATGCATATCGTCGGCGTCGCCCAGCAGGAGTTCACCCAGCATTTCCCGGATTCCGGCTGGGTCGAGCATGATGCGGACGAGATCTGGCAGAGTGTGCTGGCGACCATCGAAAAGGCGCTCGCGGCCGCCAGGATCAAGATCGGCGATGTCACCGCAATCGGTATCACCAACCAGCGCGAAACCGTCGTCGTCTGGGACCGCGCCACGGGCAAGCCCGCCCATCGCGCGATCGTCTGGCAGGACCGCCGCACCGCGCGCTTCTGCGATGAGCTGAAGCACAAGGGCCTGGAGCCGCTTTTCACCGAAAAGACCGGTCTTCTGCTCGATCCCTATTTTTCCGGAACCAAGCTGTCCTGGCTCCTGAAGAATGTCGACGGCCTGAAGGCGCGCGCCGAAAAGGGCGAGATCTGCTTCGGCACGGTCGATAGCTGGCTCATCTACAAGCTGACCGGCGGCAAGGTCCATGCGACCGACGCAACCAATGCTTCGCGCACCCTGATCTATGACATCGGCGCCAACCGCTTCGACGATGAGCTTCTGTCCATCCTTGAGATCCCACGCGCCATGCTGCCGGAGGTCAAGGACTGCGCCGATGATTTCGGCATTACGGATGCGTCCGTGCTCGGCGCCGCAATCCCGATCCTCGGGGTCGCCGGCGACCAGCAGGCCGCCGTCATCGGCAATGCCTGCTTCGAGCCCGGCATGATGAAGTCGACTTACGGCACGGGCTGCTTCGCGCTCCTGAACACCGGCCGAGATCGCGTCGCCTCGTCGAACCGCCTGCTCACCACCATCGCCTATCGCCTGAATGGCGAGACAACTTACGCCCTGGAAGGCTCGATCTTCATCGCTGGCGCGGCCGTCCAGTGGCTGCGCGACCAGATGGGCTTCGTGAAGGTCGCTTCAGAAACCGATGCGCTGGCCAGCAAGGCCGATCCGCATCAGCGGGTCTATCTCGTGCCTGCTTTCACAGGCCTTGGCGCGCCCCATTGGGATGCCGATGCCCGGGGCGCCATCTTCGGCCTGACGCGTGGCACGGGCCCGGCCGAATTCGCCCGCGCCGTGCTCGAAAGCGTCGCCTACCAGACCCACGATCTTCTGGAGGCGATGAAGAAGGATTGGAACGGCAGCGCCTCGAAGACCGTGCTCCGCGTCGACGGTGGCATGGTCGCCTCCGACTGGACGATGCAGCGGCTTGCCGACATCCTCGCCGCCCCGGTCGATCGTCCCGTGGTTCTCGAAACCACCGTCCTCGGTGCCGCCTGGCTCGCCGGCTCCCGCGCCGGTCTCTGGCCCGACCAGAAGGGCTTTGCCGCGACCTGGCGGCGTGATCGCCGTTTCGAGCCCGGCATGGCTGCAAGTGAGCGCGAGGCAGCGATTGCCGGCTGGCAGGACAGCGTCTCCCGCTGCCTGACCACCCGCTAAACTATTTGTCGATCAGCGAGACCAGCGTCTCCAGCCGGTCGGCATCCTTCGGAAGCTTGTCCTGGCGCAGACGCGCGATGCGGGGAAACCGCATCGCGACCCCTGACTTGTGTCGGGTCGAGCGCGCCAGTCCCTCGAAAGCCACTTCCACGACAAACCCGTGTTCCGGCTCGGCCCTGAGCGCCCGCACAGGGCCGAAGCGATCGACCGTATTGTTGCGCACGAAGCGGTCGAGAACCTCGAGCTCCTCGTCGGTGAAGCCAAAATAGGCCTTGCCGACGGGCACCAGGACATCGCCTTCGCCGGGGATCGCCGTCCAGACCCCGAAGGTGAAATCCGAATAGTAGCTGGACCGTTTGCCATGCCCGCGCTGCGCATACATCAGCACGGCATCGGCATTCATCGGGTCCCGTTTCCACTTGAACCATGGCCCCTTGGCACGTCCCGCCTGATAGTTGCTGTCCAGGCGCTTCAGCATCACCCCTTCGATCACAGGATCAGGTGGGGTGGCACGCAGTTGCTCCAGTTCCTCCCAGGTCGAAAAGGAGACGAGCGGCGAAAGATCGAAACGCCGTGGCTCCTGACGCTCCACAAGCGCACCCAGCCGTTCGCGCCGAGCGAGGAAGGTTTCGGGCCGCACGTCGACATCGCCATCGAACAGGATGTCATAGGCGCGCATGAAGACCGGATAGTCCTCCAGCATCTTGGCCGTGACCGTCTTGCGATTGAGCCGCTGCTGGAGATCCGAAAAGGTGCGCGTCGGTGCATTGCTGCGCGATGTCCCGCCGACGAGCAGTTCGCCGTCGATCACGCCCTCGAACTGCGCTGCCTCGATGATGTCAGGAAACGCCCCCGAGATATCGTCGCCGGAGCGCGAATAGAGCCGGCTCTTCCCGCCGGAGCAGGAGAGCTGCACGCGAATACCATCCCATTTCCATTCGGCAGCAAAATCCTTGGGATTCAGATTGGAGAGATCCCTGTCCTCGATCGGCGACGAAAGCATGACGGAATGGAAGATCGCCGGCGTCGACAAGACAGGCTTTTCGATCCGATCCTCCAGCCAGGCGAAGAGTTCGGTATAGGGTGGCTTCAGCCCATGCCAGAGGCTCTCGATGTCAACGACATCCTTGTCGCCGTAGAGCGCCAGCGCCTGCTTGGTGAGGCGCGCCGAGACGCCAATCCGGAGGCCTCCGGTCACGAGCTTGATGAGCGCGAACCGCTCGGATGTGTCGAGCCTGTCGAGGAGATCGCGCATGACGGAGCGCGTCTCGTTGCGCCCCAGACGCTGCAGGCGCTCTACGATCTTTGACAGGCTTTCGAGATCCTGCTCGTCCTCGGCCTCCAGCGCCTGCGGCTCCCAGACGAGCGAGATGGTCTCGGCGAGGTCACCCACATAGTCATAGGAATACTGGAACAGGATCGGATCCATCCGCTCCAGCACCAATTCTTTCAGCAGCGCAGGTTTCACGCCCTTGATGTCGAGACCGTCGGTGAGCGCGGCCAGTGCATAGCCGCGATCGGGATCGGGCGTGGCGCGAAAATAGTCTGTCAGTAGCGTCAGCTTGCCGTTGCGGCTGGGTGTCAGGACCAGGCGGTCGAGGAGGCGGGCAAAGGCCTTCATCTCAGTCCCCCTCGTCTTCATAGCCGACAAGGTGCAGCGGTCGCGCCTTGATGCCTGAAAGTTCGCACCAGCGCACCAGGGCCTCTTCGCGCCCGTGGGTGACCCAGACCTCTTGAGGCCCAACCTCCCGGATCGTGTCGAGAAGTTCCGGCCAGTCGCAATGATCGGAGATGACGAGCGGCAACTCCACACCGCGCTGTTTGGCCCTTTGGCGTACCATCATCCAGCCCGAGGCGAAGATGGCGAGAGGATCCTCGAAGCGTCGTGCCCAGCGGTCATTGAAAGCAGAGGGCGGCCCAATGACCACGGCGCCCCTGAGGCTCCCCGACTTCTTGTTCTCTGCCGTCGCCGGTCGAAGCTCGCCCAGGTCCACGCCTTGCTCGCAATAGTAGTCGCAGAGCCGCGCCATGGAACCGTGAATATAGATGGGCTTGTCATAGCCGCCGCGCCTGATCAGCGAGATGACGCGCTGTGCCTTGCCCAGGGCATAGGCACCAATCAGGTGACTTCGCTCGGGAAATTGCTGAAGTGAGGTCAGCAGCTTCTGGATCTCAAGCCGCGGTTCTGGATGATGAAAGACTGGCAACCCAAATGTGGCTTCGGTGATGAAGACGTCACAAGGCACGGGTTCGAAACTGGCGCAGGTCGGATCGGCGCCGCGCTTGTAATCGCCTGAAACGACAATACGCGTTCCCTGCGCCTCGATTTCGATCTGGGCCGAGCCAAGCACATGGCCGGCCGGGTGGAAGCGAACAGCAACGCCGTTGATCCAAACGGTTTCGCCAAAGACGGCCCTTTGCGACGTGCCGCAGAAATCCTCCCCGTAACGGATCGCCATGATGTCGAGGGTCTCGCGGGTGGCAAGAACATGGCCATGGCCGGCGCGCGCATGGTCCGAATGGCCGTGGGTCACAAGAGCCCGGCCCACCGACCGCACCGGATCTACGAAAAAGTCACCCAGCGGGCAATAGAGCCCGCTGGGCGTCGGATGGAGGAGGAGGTCCGGCTTGATCATGCCGTGAACATAGGCCGTTGGCCGTACGGCTTCCAGCGCTCAGGCAGAGAGGCGGGATACAGCAATGTAACCCGCCGCACACGCTGTTGCAGAGAGAAATGCGCCCCAAGCCATGTCGACGAGGCTCACCTGCAAGGACCAGCCCTTCAGCGTTGCCAGATTGGTCATGTCATAGGTGCCGTAGGCGAGAAGGCCGAGCAGGGCGCCGTTGACGAGTGCCGTGACGAGACTGCCAGCTGAAACCGCAGGCATGACGGCGAAATAGACGAGGCCGATGACATAAAAGAGGTAAAAGATGCCAGCCGCCGCGAAGTTCGGTGTCGCGAGCAGCAAGCTGCCAATGTGCTCGCGGTAGAAGCCGATTGCGATCCGCGTCAGCCAGAAGTAATCGAGCACGAAGAAGACCAGCGCCGTCGAGAGATAGGCAATCACATAGCTCATGTGTCTTCCCCAGCGAGCCAGGCGGGTGCCCGGCCTCTAATCATATTCCGAGAACCGGCTGAACCAAGCGCACCAGCAGGCTCTTGAACTTCAGTGGCGCGTCTGTGACCGCAAGACAGATACAATCGTCGTCGGGTGTCGCCACGGGCTGGTGAGTGAGGGTCTCGTCTGCTTCCTCGATGTCGCCGCGCTTGAACACGGTCGCTCCGTCGGTAAAGGCGCCCTTCAGCACGAGAGTCAGTTCGCGGCCACCATGGGAATGCTCCGGAACCGGTTTCCCTGCCGGGATCTTCAGGAGCCGAACCTGACTTTCCTTGTCACCCGTCTTGATCGGGATATGATACGCGCCGCGTCCCAATGCTCTCCACTTCAAATCGTGGATATCACCGCCAAGATAAGAGCGCAGGGGCTCTGGCAGAATGGGAAGGTCCCTTGGCGCTGCGACCGGCTTGGCAGCGGGCGTCCGCACTGATCCCTGAGCCGCCATCTTGGCCTTCATGGCGGCCCAACTGTCCGCCGGAGAGACTTCTTTGTCGGTTACCTCGGTTGCCTCGAGGAGCTGACCACCGGTATGTTCCATGAACGAAAGCCGGTCACGGCAGGCTGGGCAGAGCGCCAGATGCGTGGCGACAGCAATGCTCCAACCTTCGGCCAGGTTCCCCGTGGCGTAGTCCAGCAGCAATTCGTCGCTGATGTGGTGTTGTACATGGAGCGTCATGCCCGCTCCTCCAGTGCTGCACGCAGCTTCGCGAAAGCGAGGCGGATACGCGATTTGACGGTACCCATCGGCAGACCGAGTTCGGCAGCGATGGTGCTATGGGACGCTTCTCTGTAGAATGACATTTTGAGGAGTTCGAGCTGTTCGGGTGGGAGGGTTTCCATCGCGCGACGGAGGCGGTCGGCCTCCTGACGTCCTTCGAATTCGACATCGGCAGGCGGTACGTCGTCCGGAACGAACGCCGGATCCGTGGGGTCGAAGACCGGTCGCTTTTCGCGGCGAAAGGCATCGATGCGCAGATTGCGGGCAATCGTAAAGATCCAGCTTGAGACATTGCCTCGCGATGGATCGAATTGCTCTGCCTTGTTCCAGACCGCGAGCATCGTCTCCTGCATCAGCTCTTCCGCCGCTTGCCCGTCGCGGGCAAGCTTGGCCATGTAGGAGCGCACCTTGGGCCCGTAATATTTGAAAATCGTCTCGAAGGCCTCGATATCACGATCACGCCCAACGGCGGCCAAAAGCTGCGAGAAGTTACGCTGGTCCAGATCTTCCACCGACTCGGTCATCGAAACGCTTTTTTTCCCTCGTTGGAGCGGCGCAGCGACCATGTGCCGTGCTGTCCGCCCGGGGTCATTCTGGCACGCATCTGCCGAGATGTGAATCGCGTTCATCATGGAGTGCTCTACGCCCTCACAGTCCAGGCGGATCACCGCGTGTGAATTTATTCGTCATCATCGATCCATTGCGAAATGCCTTGCGTATTCATCAGCAAATCCATTTGGTTGATATACAAGATAAAGGGCGGATAATGGACACTGGTATCACGAAGGCCGCGTTCGGCGGTAAGCGCAGGATCGCGGTCATCGGTTCGGGAATTTCCGGTCTGTCCTGTGCCTGGCTGCTGTCGAAGAGCGCGGACGTCGTACTTTACGAAACCGAAAACAGGCCCGGCGGCCATTCCAACACCGTGCTTGCGCTGGGGGCCACGAAGGATGTTCCGGTCGATACCGGCTTCATCGTTTACAACGATCGCAATTATCCCAACCTCGTCAAATTGTTTGAACATCTCGATGTTCCGACGCTCCCTTCGAACATGTCGTTCTCCGCCTCGCTCGATGCCGGGGCCTTCGAGTATTCGGGCTCCGGTCTTGGCGGCCTCCTCGGTCAGAAATCCAATATTCTGCGTCCGCGCTTCTGGCGCATGGTGAAGGATATCCTGCGCTTCTACAGGGAGGCTCCCGGCCTGCTTGACCGACGCGAACTGGAAGGCGTTTCACTTGGCGATTATCTCGCGTCTGCCGACTATGCGCCTTCCTTTGTCGAGGACCACCTTTTGCCGATGGGCGCGGCAATCTGGTCAACCACGGCATCCGAGATGCGCCTCTATCCGCTCCACGCCTTTATTCGTTTCTTCGCAAACCATGGGCTGCTTACGCTGACCGATCGCCCCAGCTGGCGCACGGTCAAGGGCGGCAGCCGCGAATATGTCGCGCGCATCCTCGCAGACTTTCAGGGTGAGGTTCGCCTGGGTACTGCCGTTACGGGTGTTCGCCGCGGCATCGCGGGCGTTGAGGTGACGGATGTTCACGGTGGTGTTGAGACGTTCGATGACGTGGTGCTTGCGACCCATGCCAACCAGAGCATCGATTTGCTTGAAGATGCCGACGGCGAAGAGCGCGACGTGCTGGAGTCCTTCCAGTACACGCCAAATCTCGCCGTGCTTCACTCAGATGAGAACCTCATGCCAAAGCGCAAGGCCGTCTGGTCCAGCTGGAACTATGTGGCTGACAAACGGGCTGATGCCACTGAGACCCTGTGCGTGACCTATTGGATGAACAAGCTCCAGTCATTGGATCCTGCGACACCGCTGTTCGTCACGCTCAATCCCTGCCGCCCGATCGATCCCGCAAAGATCATCCGGACCTTCAATTACGAGCACCCGCTCTTCGATGTGGCAGCCATCCGCGCCCAAAGACGGATATGGCAGCTTCAGGGCCGTCGCAATACGTGGTTCTGCGGCGCCTATTTCGGCAGTGGGTTCCACGAGGATGGCCTTCAGGCGGGGCTTGCCGTCGCAGAAGCGCTCGGCGGTGTCCGTCGCCCGTGGTCGGTCGAGAACGAGTCCGGGCGGATCGTGATCAGCCGTCAGCTTGAGGCGGCAGAATGATCTCTTCGTCTGCAATTTATGCCGGTCACGTACTGCATGTGCGCAGCCGGCCCAAGAAACATAGCCTGCGTTACAGTGTGTTTTCGCTCCTGGTCGACCTGGATGAAATCAGTGATCTGAATGCCGACCTTCGGCTTTTCGGCTACAACAAGGCGGCGTTCTTCTCCGTTCATGATGCCGACCACGGCAATGGTCGAACGGGAGAGCTGCGTCAGTGGGTTGAGGAGCGTCTGGCCGCTGCGGGGCTTACGGGCGGCGGTTGGACCATCCGTATGCTCTGCTATCCGCGCATCCTCGGTTATGTGTTCAATCCGCTGACCGTCTATTTCTGCTATCGCCCCGGAGGCGAACTTGCAGCCGTGCTCTATGAAGTCTGCAACACCTTCAACGAGCGTCATACCTATGTGATCCCAGTATCGGACGAAGAGAGCGGCATCCTGCGTCATCGTTGCGCCAAGGAAATGTATGTCTCTCCGTTCATGCCGATGAACTGCGAATATAGCTTCCGCATCAGCCCGCCTGCCGACGATATCGCCATCCATATCGGCGAGAGCGATCCGGAAGGCCCCATGCTGTTCGCCAGCTTCGCCGGCGAGCGGCGCCCCTTGTCGGACAGGTCCTTATTGCGCATGCTGTTAACCTATCCCTTGATGACCATGAAGGTGATGGGAGGAATTCACTGGGAAGCGCTGAGGCTCTGGTGGAAGGGCGTCCCCGTCTATCGTCACCAGCCGGCAGCAACCAGGGTTGCGTCGACGATCGTTGTGCAGAATGGGATGAAGAAGTCATGAGTCACGCTGAACAGGAAATGCACCCTGTCATAAGCTCCCTCACATTCTGGCAGCGCATGATGTGCCGCTGGGCCGACCGGATCGCCGTCGGCCGTTTGACGCTCCAGTTCGAGGGATATGGAGAGCATGTCGCGATTGGTGCAAGACCCGGCCCGAATGCTGTCTTGTGCGTTCGCAATGCGAGCCCCGTTCTGCGGATCCTGACCGGAGGCACGCTCGGCTTTGCGCAATCCGTCATCGACGGCGATCTTGATTCGCCGGATATCGGTGCGGTCCTTGAACTCGCATTGTCGAATGAAGCGCAGCTTGGGGCGGTGCTCGCGTCCTCTTCCGTCTTCAAGGGACTGGCCCGGCTTCGACACAAGCTGCGACGCAATTCCAGGAAGGGCAGCCGTCGCAACATTGCTTACCACTACGACCTTGGGAACGCCTTCTACGGTCTCTGGCTAGACCGGACGATGACCTATTCCTCGGCGCTCTATAGCACCCCCGGCATGACCTTGGCCGACGCGCAGGAGGCTAAGTATGCCCGCATTGTCGAGGAACTGCAGATCGGACCAGATGACCACGTGCTGGAAATCGGCTGTGGCTGGGGCGGCTTCGCCGAACACGCGATCCGCAAGACCGGCTGTCGGGTCACTGGCCTGACGCTTTCGACTGAGCAGGCGAAGTTTGCTCGCGAGCGGCTTGAGAAGGCCGGCCTGGCCGACCGGGCAGACATCCGCCTTGAGGACTATCGCGATTGTCGCGGCGGGTACGACAAGATCGTCTCGATCGAGATGTTCGAGGCCGTCGGCGAGGAGAATTGGCCGGTCTATTTCAAGGCGGTCCAGGAACGGCTTGCCGCCGGCGGCAAGGCTCTGATTCAGACCATCACCATTGATGAGAGCCGTTTCGACTACTATCGCCGCAGCGCTGATTTCATCCAGACCTACATCTTCCCCGGCGGCATGCTGCCTTCGGTCACGGTGTTTGAACGCGATGCGAAGGCTGCTGGCCTGCAGATCGGCGATTGTTTCCGCTTCGGTCGGGATTATGATCGGACCTTGCTAGCCTGGGACAGCGCCTTCACGGCGAATTGGCAGAAGATCGAGCCGCTCGGATTCGACCGCCGCTTTTATCGCATGTGGCGTCTTTATCTCCACTATTGCGCCGTCGGCTTCCGGTTCGGTCGCATCGACGTGGTGCAGTTCAGGCTGGATAAGCCAGCCTGAATAACAAACGCGATCTGGAACACGCCCATCAAAACTGCGTCAGCGGTTTTGCGTCCGAACTGCGTTACAACAAGGAGATAGAGCATTTCCGGTGATCCGCACTTTACCGGAAATGCTCTAGCGTTTTGGCTTCGCTCACCGATCAAGTGGGCGAAGCATCTTGCGTGTGAGAGCAAAGCGCAGGGAGTGGGGCAGGGCGTGCAACAGTCGGATCGCGACGGCCATCTTCCACGGGAAGATGATCTCGAACTTGCCCTTTGCCAGCCCTTTCGCGATCGTATCCGCCGCTTCCTCGGATGAGATGAGGAAAGGCATGGGGAAATCGTTCTTCTTGGTGAGCGGTGTGTCCACGAAGCCTGGATTGATGATGGTGAGCTTTACCCCGTGCCGCTCAAGCTCCGGATAGAGCGCCTCGCACATCACGTTGAGAGCCGCTTTCGTCGCTCCGTAGGTCGCAGCGCCCGGTAACCCCAGGTAACCGGAAACCGACGCGACGACCGCGATATGGCCGCTGCGGCGCGCAATCATGGCTGGCATCACCGTTTCCAGGCAGGATGCCGTGCCAAGCACGTTCAAATCGAACATCTGCCGGGTGCGCTCGCTGCTGAAATCCTCGGCATAGTCACGCGTATAGGATCCGGCCGCGAAAACCGCGAGATCGATCGCCCCCATTTCCCTCTCGATCGCGGCGAACACCTGCTTGACGGCGGCGGGATCGGTCACATCAAGCGGGTAGACCCCGACCTTGCCGGGGTGGTTTGCCGCGAACAATGCGAGCGCATCCGCACTTCTTGCACTCACGGCCACACGATATCCGTCATGAACCAGCCGTTCGGCGAGGGCTCGACCGATGCCGGTGCTTGATCCGGTAATCCAGGCGATCTTGGTCATGTCATCCTCTCATGTCGTGTCATGACCAATACGTCTGGTGGGGCTGTCCGGTTCAGACGACCCAGCGTTCGAGCAGCGCAAGGCCCTGTTCGAGCAGGGCCTTTGCCGCCTGCCCGTCCGCCGCCTCGACATAGAAACGCATCTCGGGTGCATTGCCGGACGGACGGAAATGGATCACCCGGTCGTCGGCCAGCGTGACCCGCAGGCCATCAATGTCACTGACTGATCGTACTGCTCCGACGGGGGCGAGAAACGCAGCGAGCTGATCGCCGGAATTGCGCAGATGCGCCATGAGCGTGGTGCTTCGCTCGTTCGCATAGTTCTCCAGTCGATCACCGAGAGCGACGGGCAGGTTGAGATCGGCGACGAGAGCCGACAGCGCAAGTCCTCTTTCGGCTGCCGTACCGAGCACGGCCAGCATCGGCAACACGCAGTCGCGTGTCGGCAGCGCCCTGATCACCTTATCCTCGATCGCGAAGTCCGAGCCGAGCATCAGTCCGCCATTGGCTTCGAAACCCAGCACTCGGTCGGCTCCTGCCGCCAACGCCTCTTCCATGGCGGCGATCACATATGGGGAACCCACGCGGGTGCGTCTGACGACGAAGTGGCCGTCCTGCTCCAGTCCGGAATTCGAGGTGACGGGTGTTGCGACAAGGTCCGCTTTCAGGAAGCGTGCGGTGACCAGGCCGAGCAGGTCACCACGCAGGGGCATGCCGTGCTCATCAGCGACCAGAGGTCTGTCGCCATCGCCATCAGTCGAAAGTACCGCATCAAGGGCCAGTTCGTCGGTCCAGCGGGCGAGTTGTGCAACGGTCTCCTGCGAGACGGCCTCGGTGTCGACCGGAATGAAATGCTCGGAGCGTCCGAGCGGAAAGACGGTCGCGCCGTACTGTTCGAAGATTTCCACGAGCATGTCTCGGGCGACCGAGCTGTGCTGGTAGATGCCGATCCGTTTCCCGGCAAGCGCGTCCACCGGAAGGACACCGAGATTTCGCTCGAGAAACAGCTTGCTGGCCTCTGCCTCGCGACGCTCGCCGCAGCCGTCCTCGACCCGGTTTGCCGCGTCATCCGATGCCAGCGCGGCGGCGAGCCGGGTGATCGCCTCCTCGTCGGTCTTGTCGATTTCGCCATCGGGTCTGTAGAACTTGATGCCGTTGCGATCGGCCGGAATGTGGGACCCGGTGACCATGATCCCGGCGGCACCGATCGATTGGCCATAGAGCGCGAGCGCCGGGGTAGGAATCGTTCCGCAATCGAACGGCACCAGATCCAGGCGTTTGATGGCAGCCATGATGGTGGAGGCGATTTCCGGGCTCGATGGACGGAAGTCGCGGGCGATGACGACAGGCGCCCCCGGTTTCAGAATGCCGCTTTCCAGCATGTGGCGTGCAAAGGCGAAGGAGTAGAGCGCTGACACAGAGCCCACCAGATCCGTCGATAGGCCTCTGAGGCCGCTCGTGCCAAATTTGACTGTCATGCCCATTCCTACAGATTTGCTTGCGCGCAGATGCGGTTATATGGGCCGGTGTCCATCGGCATCAAGCGAAACGAGGGCAGAGCTATTTATCTGGGGAGGAAATCTGCGGTGTCCGCAAATGAAAAGAGCCTGGCGCGGGAGGAGGATGCGCCAGGCTCTTAAACTTGATCGGCAATTGGGAGGAGGAGGAGTATTGCCGATCCTACCGAGCGGCACTGGGAGGAGGAGTGCGCCGCTTCGATGCTTTTGTTATATTCAAATCGCTTTGGTCTGCCAATGGCTGTTGTTGCAACGCAGCAGTGCGCAGAGCGCATAGCTACTCAAGTACCCCGAACCGCGAACCGGCGATTTTCGCCGAAAACTGCTTTCGTCTCTTTCGATTCCTGCGCTGCTTTCGAAAACGAACCTGCGTTTGCGTAGGAAATGTTCAGTTTTTCGACCTGCATAACGGACTCGCATGCGCGAATCACAAGGCTGTGACGATATTCTCCCGATTGCAGATCATCCTCTTCTTGCCTGATCTCCCTCACGGCTATTGCAGGATGGTGCCCTTGCGAGGTTTCCGCTATAGCGAGCGGTGAGCGGCAAGAGGTTTCGAGAGGCATGAGATGACGACGATTCGCTACCATCAGGGGGATATCTCGGCAGAATGCGCCGAGCGCTACGTGGGCGCGATTGCAATCGATACGGAGACGCTCGGTCTTGTCCCGCGTCGTGATCGCCTGTGTGTGGTGCAACTGTCTTCCGGCGACGGCACTGCGGATGTCATCCGGATTGCGGCAGGTCAGACCGAGGCGCCCAATCTGGTGGCCATGCTCGCCGATCCTGAGCGCGAGAAGATTTTCCACTATGGTCGTTTTGACATCGCCGTCCTGTTCCACACCTTTGGCGTGACCACCACCACTGTCTTTTGCACGAAGATCGCTTCGCGTCTGACGCGGACCTATACCGACCGCCACGGGCTGAAGGACAATCTCAAGGAGTTGCTGGAGGTCGATATCTCGAAGGCTCAACAATCCTCCGATTGGGGAGCCGAGACCCTGAGCCAGGCCCAACTCGAATATGCAGCCTCGGACGTGCTGCATTTGCATGCCCTTCGCGATCGCCTGATGCATCGCCTCGTGCGCGACGGGCGTATCGAACACGCAAAGGCCTGCTTTCAGTTCCTTCCAACGCGCGCCAAGCTGGATCTGCTCGGTTGGGAAGAGACGGACATCTTCGCACATAGCTGAGCCACCGGCTTCTTCCGGCGCCACGTGTTATCTACTTGCTCTTCCGTGAGCCCATCCAGCTGATCCCCATCCGCGCAATCGTTGCGGCCGCGACCGCATGGTGCGCAAACCTCTTGGCCGATTTCCGGCCTTCGCCTCAGGCTCGGGCGAGCTCTTCAATCCCGTGCCATCCAAGCCCCGGGGTGATCACGGTGATGGCCTGGCAGGGGGAGGAGGGCCACAGCGAAGTGGCTGCCTAGAGACCGTCCTACGTCTTCTTACAGGTGATAATTCAGGACGGTCGGGTGATTTCCACCAAGGTTTCGTTAACCGGCAATTCGCATGATCCTCGCATACAAATCGGTAACGGAACGGGCCTTTATAGTCGCCCGTCCACATGAAGGCGTTGATCAGGCGACCATGACGGAAGCATCCAGTATCCTCCTCGACTCTGTATCGCGTAGTTCATCAAATTACGACCTCGACCTGATCGAATCGCCTGTCGATGTCGCCGATGGCGACGACCAGGGCCCCCGCTATGCTCCGGCCAATTGGTTGGACGCATTCATCGTGGATGAGCGCAGTCGATCCGACGAGGCCTTTGGCGAGCGTGTGCCTGTGCCATCGGATGAGGCGGGGCTCTACCCACGCTTCATGCGGCTCGTCGACTGATCAGCGCGGCAGGCTCGCGGCGGTCGCCCTTGCGCGGATCTCGTCCAGGCTCCAATCCACCAGCAATTGACCATCCTGCCAAACCGGCTGCAGCAGGTTCTGCCGCGGACCCAGGTCGTCGAGCGGGACAGTCGCGATGTCGTATCCATCTGCGATTGCGGCCATCCGCCCAGCCATTGGTATTTTTTCCTGGGGATTGGCGGGGCGTCGGACAACGGCGCGCCACTGCCCGTCGGCGTCCTGTACGGCACTCGTCCGCATGGTGAACGACATCGTGTCGCGGTTGATCTTGTGCAGCAGTCCCGAGCCCATGCCGAAAGAGATGTTCTCGGCCGAGAAGCCCATGCCTTCCAGGCGCCCAAGGATCATCTGTATGTCCTGTATCGAGACGCCGTCGGCCTGCAGCACCCGCACATTGGCATCCAGCACCTTGAAGCCCTTGCCGTTGAGGCGCGTACCATAGGCATAGGCGAGTTGCGCAACGACCTGGACCGGCGTGTCGATCGGATCGCCGCTGTCGGGCCTCACGACCAGTATCCCGCCGGCGGCCCGCACCTTGGTCTGCAGCTTCTTGCCCCAGATTTCCGAGACGGCGTTGTGCAGGTCGAAACTGTCGGAGACGACCGAATAGGCGCCGAAACTCGCAAAATTGTCGATCATGTTGGCATAGGCCTCCGCCTCGTGCTGCTGGCCCCAGGCAATGATGGTTCCGTGCTCTGCCGCCGGAATGGAACGGGCGGGCATGGAGGTCTTGTAGAATCGGCGCGCTTGAAGGATCGCCGGCAGCGAGTCCGAACTGTTGAAGTGGACCAGATGCGCGGCACCCCCGATCGCTGCCTGTTCGACGCTTGAGGTGCTGCGGCAGCCATAGTCGCTGATTCGGCTCGGCTGAAGCCCCATCGGATCGTCGGTCGTGCGGTCCAGGAAGGGTTGGATGGCCATGCGAAGCCGCCACGCGGTCGTAGCGACCGTCGATGGATACCAGGTTGCGCGAAGCAGGGAGGTTTCCATGTAAGACGTCAGCCATGGAACCTGCGGATCCGTGTTTACCACCTGCATGACCGGCACGCCCCTCCGGATGGCAGCGCCCTCCGGCAGGGCCTCGATCCTGAGCGGAAGCAGGCCGCCATGGCGATTCAGGATATGGTTCCAGCCCTCGCGGTCGAAAGGCTGGCCATGCGCCATCGCAATGTCCTGCGCCTCATCGATGTCCTCACGGCTGATCGGAGCGGACAGGTGGTCCTTCAGGAACATCTGCAGCCCAAAGAACATGACTTCTGGACGGAAAGAATGGCCGCGCGTGGTCACGAAGGCGCTGACGGCACGTGTGTCCTTCGGATACTGCAAAAAGACGCCGAGCTTGTAGCTGTCCGTGTTCAGAAGAATGTTGCGTGTCATGCCTGCGCCCGTCATTGGTCCATTCGGCGATAGCATACCGCCGTGACCATGATGCGCGCCGATGTATGTGCGAGGCTGGTGTCTTCACGGTGCGCTGGCAGATTAGCGTTTCGTTAACCAAGTTGCGCGACGATCACGGATCGGCAGGCGCGGCAGGGGGCGTCCGTAAACTTATCGATGACCGCCCTGCTATCTGATCGAAACGAAATCCTTAAGGCATCAGAACCGGATAGGTTGTCCATGCTTCCTCCAGTCCGTGCGTCTGCAAGTCAATATGCCACGGCGGTGGACGTCAGGATGCGCCCGGATGACGCTGGCGCCCCCCAGCTGCCGGCGTCCCCGATGCCCGCTGCGTCGGCCACCACGGGACAGAACGCCGCGATTGCCGGCCAACTGAACATGATGTTGCTCTCCGGACCGGAACGCATGTCGCAGAATCTCGGCGCCCTGGCGGAGGTTCTGGGTACGGCACTCAGGATCGAGCCGCGGCTCAACGAAACCCCTGGTGATTATATGGCCAGGTTGATTGAGGGCATCGCGACCCTGCCGGCAGTCGATCGGCTCAAGCTTCAGAAACTGCTGATGCAGTCCTTCGCTGGCTTGCAACTGCGAACGCTGCTGGAAGCCATGGCCAATCCGGCGGGGCCGGAACGCGCGACGCTTGCACTCTACCTCGAACTCTACCGCCAGAAGGACAGCGACGGTGTCACGCGTGCAGTGATCTCCTCCTACCGCGAGCTTGGGGAGGAGACACGCGCAAACGCCGCAGCTCCTCTGGTTCGCGCAGCAGCCAATGATGGCGCGCGACCGGCTTCGGTTATGACGCGACAGGAACCAGCGCAACCTCTTGCTCCGCCCTCCCGCATGTCCCCAACGGAAGGAGCAGGAGACGCAGAGCTTTCGTCCACCGGTCCTGCTACAGCCAAGCGCGCGGTTTCCGACACGATACGACCCAACTCACCGGCTGCATCGGTCGCCGAGGGCCAGAGACCGGGCGGGGAGATGCCACTGGCAAGCCTCGTCAGTCGGGCGAGATCCGCAGACAACCTTCAGCGTCCGACGACATCCGACCTGGGATCCGTCACGGACGATCTGCGCGCCGCTGCTGCGCCTTCCGCCGTTCGGGGCGCCGTCTCCGACAGGCTTTCCGCCACCGATCCTCTGGCCATTGGCCGGGACCTTCCCATGGCAAACCGCAGCGATCGACCGTCCAGCGGCATCGAGGAGCGTGGCCCTTTGGCCCCGGCGCTTGTCGGGCCGCCGCTGCTGCCCGGTAACAAGTCTCCGCAAGCCTTGCCGGCAACCTGGTTGGCCGAACTGCTCGAAACGGCACTCGTGAAGACTCTGCTGCAATGGAAGACGATTGCGGTGGATCCTAAGCCCTCCCTCACGCCGGATGATACAGTTGCAAGGTTTGGTCCGGATCCGGTCTCATCGGACCAGCCGGAGACGCCCGGGGCGAACGCACCTCCCGAGCAGAGCGAGGACGCCGCGCCTGCACTCGACGCGGCAGTGATCCGCAATGCCGCAGAAGAACGCACGTCGCCTATAGGCACGGTGCTGGTTGAGCAGACGTTGATTCGACCCCTGGTCCCGAGGGAAGGCATGCCTGTGCCTTTCGTCTCCTACCTTATTGACGACGATGTCACGGCGGATCGTGTCGAGGAGAAAGACGACGAGGATGAAGACGGCAGGCGTAACCTGCAAGGTGAGGATCGGGATGAGGCGAACGACCCTGCCGGTGACGAAGGCCAGGGCGCCAAGGAGAACGAGGCTGAGCCTGGTGCCACCACCACCGGCAGCGATTCGACGATAGACCGTCTTCTCGCCGACGGGGCGCCGGGGCTTCTGGCCCTGCCATTGTCTTCGCCCGAGCCCCTGCCACGACCGAATGAGCCTGCGCACGAACTCTATCTTCGTATGGCGGGCCTCGTCTGAGGTATCCCAAAGCCAAAGAAAAACCCGCCGGGATCGCTCCCGGCGGGTTCTTCAATTCTGCCAACAGCGACGATTAGTCGTTGCTGCGGTTCTTCAGGGCTGCACCCAGGATGTCGCCGAGCGAAGCGCCAGAGTCGGACGAACCGAACTGAGCGACGGCTTCCTTCTCTTCTGCGATCTCGAGAGCCTTGATCGACAGCATGACCTTGCGGTCCTTCTTGGAGAAGTTGGTGACGCGAGCGTCGACAACCTGACCGACCGAGAAACGCTCCGGACGCTGATCGTCACGATCGCGGGCCAGGTCGTTGCGGCGGATGAAGGACGTGATGTCCTCGTGGTTGACCAGCTTCACTTCGATGCCGCCATCGTTGATGCCGATGACTTCGCACGAAACGACAGCGTTCTTGCGCAGGTCGCCGGAAGCGGCGGCGTCGCCGACAGCATCCTTGCCGAGCTGCTTGATGCCGAGCGAGATGCGCTCCTTCTCGACGTCAACATCGAGAACGACGGCCTTGACCACGTCACCCTTGTTGAACTCTTCGATGACCTGTTCGCCCGGACGGTTCCAGTCGAGATCCGAGAGGTGAACCATGCCGTCAACGTCGCCTTCGAGGCCGATGAACAGGCCGAATTCGGTCTTGTTCTTGACTTCGCCTTCGACTTCAGTGCCTGCCGGATGGCTGTAGGCAAATGCCTGCCACGGGTTCTCGAGGGTCTGCTTGAGACCGAGCGAGATACGGCGCTTGGACGGATCGACTTCGAGAACGACGACATCGACGTCCTGCGTGGTCGAAAGGATCTTGCCGGGATGAACGTTCTTCTTCGTCCAGGACATTTCCGAGATGTGGATCAGGCCTTCGATGCCCGGCTCCAGCTCGACGAATGCACCGTAGTCGGTGATATTAGTGACGGTACCCGAGATCTTCTTGCCAACCGGGTACTTGGCAGCGATGCCATCCCACGGATCCGACTCGAGCTGCTTCATGCCGAGCGAGATGCGGTGGGTTTCCTGGTTGATACGGATGATCTGAACCTTGACCGACTGGCCGATGGACAGGATTTCCGAAGGATGGTTGACGCGGCGCCATGCCATGTCGGTGACGTGCAGCAGGCCGTCGATGCCGCCGAGGTCAACGAACGCACCGTAATCGGTGATGTTCTTGACGACGCCGTCAACAACCTGGCCTTCTTCGAGGTTCTGAACGATTTCAGAACGCTGCTCGGCGCGGCTTTCTTCGAGAACCGTACGACGCGATACAACGATGTTGCCGCGACGCTTGTCCATCTTGAGGATTTCGAAGGGCTGCGGGTTGTGCATCAGCGGGGTGACGTCGCGGATCGGACGGATGTCGACCTGGCTACGCGGCAGGAAGGCAACGGCGCCGTCGAGGTCAACCGTGAAGCCGCCCTTGACCTGGTTGAAGATGACGCCTTCAACGCGCTCGCCAGCTTCGAACTTGGCTTCGAGCTTGATCCAGCTTTCTTCGCGACGAGCCTTCTCGCGCGACAGAACAGCTTCGCCGAGAGCGTTTTCGATGCGCTCGACGTAAACTTCAACTTCGTCGCCGACCTTGAGCGTGCCGTCCTTGGCGCGTGCACCGAATTCCTTCAGCGCGATGCGGCCTTCGACCTTGAGGCCGACGTCAACGATAGCGACGTCCTTTTCGATGGCCGTGATGATGCCCTTGGCAACATAGCCTTCGGCCAGATCGGTCTTGGCAAAGGATTCCTCGAGGAGGGCAGCAAAGTCCTCGCGCGACGGGGTAGAAACAGACATGAAATCTCCTAGTCGCATCCCACTGGATGCGTGAGCGCCGGGGGTTGGTGTTGATCTTGGCCGGCATCCGATCCGCTCTCATTTGAAGAGCAATCCGGCGCGGGGACTGGGTGTCGGCCTCAAGGCTCCGGCTTGGCCGGATCCTGGTCACTTCATTTCGTCAGGGCAGCGTCGATGAGTGTCTTCGCCGCCAAGAATGCGGCCTCTATACTCATTTCGGAAGTATCTAGCAAGTGCGCGTCTTCGGCTGGTTTCAAAGGGCTGTCGGCCCGGCCCATGTCGCGCTCGTCCCGTATCTTCACATCGGCGAAAATCGCATCGAAATCGGCATCGAGCCCCTTGGCGATGATCTCGTCATGGCGACGGCGCGCGCGCACTTCCGGAGAGGCTGTCACATAGAGCTTCACCGCGGCCTGCGGGCACACCACGGTGCCGATGTCGCGCCCGTCGAGCACGGTGCCGGGCAGGCGGGTGGAAAAGGAGCGCTGCGCTTCGACCAAAGCGCGGCGAACTGCCGGCATGACAGCGATCTTGGAAGCCGCCTCGCCGATATGATGGGCTGACAGAACGTCCCGATCCAGTCCGCCGAGATCGAGATTGAGGGCCACGCCTTCTGCGATTGCCTCGTCGTCGAGTGGCAGGCCGGCATCAAGCAATGCCTTTGCGGTTGCCCGATAGGTGAGGCCGGTATCGAGATGGTGGAAGCCGTAAGCCTCCGCGATCCGGCGCGAAAGGGTCCCCTTGCCGGCCGCGGCCGGTCCGTCGATGGCGATGATCATCCGGGCCTCTTCATATCTATCTGTCATGCCATCGCTGATACAAATCTTGGATGCCCTTGCCAAGCGAAGCATGCGATCCGGCGGTTGCGAAAACACGTGAGCAGATTGCCTTTGACAGGACGGGCGCCAGCGATTAAGGGGACCGACTACAGTTTGGCCGGCCTCGCGCCGGGCGCTAGGCGCATGCCCCTATTCTTCACGACTTCATGAGGCTTTGACAGTGGCGAAGGCAGAACTTGGAACGAAACGGACTTGCCCCGACACCGGCAAGAAATTCTACGACTTGAACAAGGACCCGATCGTGTCGCCGTACACGAACAAGTCCTGGCCGCTTTCCTATTTCGAGGAAACCTCGGTCGCAGCCATCATGGAGAAGGCTGAGGAAGAGGAAGTCGCGGAAGTCGATACCGAAAACACTGACGTCGAACTCGTCTCGCTTGAAGACGCCGATGACGCGGCTGGCGGCGACGACATCCCTGACATGGGCGACGATGACGTCGAGATCGACGGCGACGACGACGACACCTTCCTGGAAGCCGACGAAGACGATGACGACGATGACATGACCGGCTTGATCGGCGTCACCGGCGACGACGACGAAGTCTGATATTTCAAGGATTTCGAGCCCGGGCTTAAAAAAATGCCCGGGCTTTCATTTTTCGGCTTGCCATCTCCGATTACCGGAAGTATCAAGCCGCCACCCCGACGGAAGCGGTGCTTTCAACGGGGTTCCCGGAGCCGGAAATTACCCGGTACCCTGATGGGGCTATAGCTCAGCTGGGAGAGCGCTTGCATGGCATGCAAGAGGTCAGCGGTTCGATCCCGCTTAGCTCCACCAAAATCTTCCATTGATAATGATGCAAATCGTCAGGATGACCCGGCAGAAATTCTGTACTGCAGGGTTGCGGCTCATCCGGAAACACGGCTGCGAAACATTCAGCGCTGAAACAGTTCCACCCGTTCGCCGCTATCGGAATGATCGATCTGGAACCAGTCGATGATCTTGCGAATCTCGAGATTCACCTCGCCATCGCGCAACTTGAGGTGCAGCTTGTCATCGCTGACACGTACCGGCGTGCCGATATAGAGGCGGTCGTTACCGGAATCGTCCACTGTGTCGATCGCAAATCGCATGGTATCTCCCGGAAAAGTCAGAATCGAACTGATGACAGTGGCCCGAGGGTTTAGTAACGCGTCCTTGAGCGAAGCTGGTCTCCTGAAGCGGCGGCCACCCGGATGACGCGTCCGGATCTCGGACTGGGAGAATGCAGAGTGTTTGTCGTTTCCAAGATTTTCTGGAACATGGTCCAGCCCCTGTCCCTCGTTTTCCTGCTCGGCGGTCTCGCATTGGTGCTAATCTGGATGCGCTGGCTGCGCCTGGCAGCATCCGCCCTTTTTGTCTCCCTGCTTGTCCTCTTCCTCACGCTGTACACGTCGCTCGGCTCCCTGCTCCTGCAAAGCCTTGAAGCGCGCTTCCCGCGTCAGACGGCGGATCCGGCTGAGTTGTCCTGCATGATCGTGCTGGGCGGTGCCTTCGAAACGGAGGTGACCACTGAGCGCGGCGGCATGGATCTCAATCAGGCGGCTGACCGCTTCGTCGAAGCGCTGCGGCTCGCCATCCGCTATCCCGAGGCAAAGATCCTGGTGTCCGGCGGCGATGGCTCGCTGAGCGGCGCTTATGAAGGGGATGCCGCGGCATCGATCCGCTTTTTCGAGGCGTTTGGAATTTCTCGCGACAGGCTGATAGCCGAGACCACATCCAGAAACACCGACGAAAACGCTCAGAACAGCCGGGAGCTCCTGGCCTCCAGCGGCCTTGGGCCGTGCATGCTGATCACCTCCGCCTTTCACATGCCACGCTCGGTTGGCCTTTTTCGAAAGGCAGGCGTCGAGGTAGTGCCCTGGCCGGTCGATTATCGCACCGCCGGCAATGTCGCTTTCCGGCTCGACTTCACCCAGCCGAGCCTGAATGCACAGCAGATGTCGACATCTGTCCGGGAATGGGTGGGGCTCTTCGCCTATCGGGCGCTCGGCCGGATCGACGAGGTCTTTCCGGCGCCGTGAGCGATCTTACTTCTTGGAGATCGTTAGAAATTTCGTGCCGCGCACCCGCACGGTCATCGCGCAGGGTTCCTGGCCCTCTTCGCGTTCGCAATAGCGGGGATGCATCTTGAGCACGAACACCATGTTGCCGAAGCGCTTGACGAAATCGTAGCTGTACATCTGCGCGGTGGCGATCATGAAATAGCCGCCCTCCTTTACCTGCAGATAGAAGTTGAAGGGGCAACCTTCGGCGCTGCAGTCGGGCCCCCGCACGCCATCACAGACGATCTCGCTGCTGTTGGTGATGGCATCGGTGATGCCGTCATTGTTGATGTCGATACGGTCGATGAAGTCGCCACCATATTGCACCACATTGCAACGCTTGCCGTAGTGGTCCTTTTCATACATTTCCGGATCTTGCAGCAATTCTTGCTGGGCTGCGACCGGCATTGCCGAAAGAGCGACGGTGAAAAGGAGAAGGAGGCGGAAGAGCAAGGGCACTGTCTGGACTCCGGATCGCGATCTGTGCTGAACGGAGGAAGTCTAGCGGTTGCGTCTTGCCTCACCCTTAACGGCGTGATCCAAATCTGACCCCAGACTCAAGCCTCCTCCAACCGGGAAACAAGCATGTCGCTCCTGTCCTATCTCGATTATGCGGGGATCGCCCTGTTTGCCGCCACGGGTGCGCTCGCAGCCTCCCGCAAACAGCTCGACATGATCGGTTTCCTGTTCTTCGCCGTGGTCACGGGGCTCGGCGGCGGCACCGTGCGTGATATCGTCTTGGGTCGCGTTCCTGTTTTCTGGGTTCTAAATCCCGACTATATCTTGATCTGTTGTGCGATCGGAGCTGTCGTCTTCTTTACCGCACATCTCGTGGAATCGCGCTACCGCCTGTTGATCTGGCTCGATGCGATCGGGCTTTCTGCCTATTGCGTGATGGGCGCAGCCAAGGGACTGGCGGCGACCGGTTCCCCCACCATCGCGATTGTGACGGGAACGCTCACGGCAAGCCTCGGTGGCGTCTTGCGTGATCTTCTCGCCAACGAGCCTTCGGTCCTGTTACGGCCGGAAATATACATCACGGCGGCGTTGGTCGGCGCTGCAGTCTTCACAGGTGCGAACGAATTCGGGGTGCCGCTCTATCTGGCGTCTGGCATAGGAGCGCTTGCGGCGTTCGCCATCCGGGGCGGAGCGCTTTATTTCGGATGGACGTTTCCCACCTACAGGCACAAGCCTGGCCGGCATCCGGACGAGGTGATGTGAGGAGCTCTCAGCCTTGCTTGGGGCGAAGCCGGATCACGACATCGACATGCGCGATTTCCATGCCTTCCGGCGCCGCAGGCAGGTTGTCGATGGTGATGTTGTTCACCGGAATATCCAGCACCTTGTTCTCGCCTTCGACGAAGAAATGGTGGTGGTCCGACACATTCGTGTCGAAATAGGTCTTCGAGCTTTCGACTGCCAGGACCCGGATAAGGCCCGCCTCGGTGAACTGGTGCAGAGTGTTGTAGACGGTCGCCAGCGACACCGGGAACTCGGCTGTCAGCGCCTCTTCATGCAGCTCCTCGACCGTCAGGTGGCGGTCGCCCTTGGCAAACAGAAGGCTGGCAAGCGCAATCCGCTGCTTCGTCGGGCGAAGGCCCGAGCGTCGCAGTTTCAGTTCTATACCCGTTTGGCAGGTTGCCATCGTCAAAGACGCGCTCCAGTCCTCTTGCGGGCCGCAACGGCCGCATCATCTCGATATAGCTGCAAAATCAGGGTGTTTCAATAGTTCGGGTGGGGACAAGCCGCCGCGCGTGGCCCTCCCGCTCTTTTTTAGCTGCTTCGGGTCTGGTGATGGCCTTTTCCTTCCTGTATGCGACGATGATGCCAGGACCTGCTTGTTGGGCCCTTGGAAACCGGCGGATAGGCTCCGGGGCTTCAATTCGCCGCCGTCTTGCTCTATTGGGTCGGGACACGTGAAGCAGAGGGGGGAAGAAGAAGAACGATGGTAACGAGACAATCCAGCTACAATTACGACGAAATCCTCACCTGCGGCCGTGGTGAACTCTTCGGTCCCGGCAATGCGCAGCTCCCCCTGCCGCCGATGCTGATGGTGCATCGGATCACCGACATCTCCGAGACCGGCGGTGCCTTTGACAAGGGCTATATCCGCGCCGAATACGATGTTCGTCCCGACGACTGGTATTTCCCCTGCCACTTCCAGGGCAACCCCATCATGCCGGGTTGCCTCGGCCTTGACGGCATGTGGCAATTGACCGGCTTCTTCCTTGGCTGGCTGGGCGAGCCCGGCCGCGGGATGGCCCTGTCCACCGGCGAAGTCAAGTTCAAGGGCATGGTGCGACCCGAGACCAAGCTTCTCGAATATGGCATCGACTTCAAGCGCGTCATGCGCGGTCGCCTGGTTCTTGGCACGGCTGACGGCTGGTTGAAGGCTGATGGCGAAACTATCTATCAGGCAACCGATCTGCGTGTCGGTCTGTCGAAGGACAAGACGGCCTGAACCGGCCCTGTCCGCACCTGAGTTTATAAAGAAGGTCTGAGAGATGAGACGGGTTGTAGTAACAGGTCTTGGCATCGTGTCCTCCATCGGGGCCGATGCCGCCGAAGTCACGGCATCGCTGCGTGACGCCAAGTCGGGCATCACCTTTTCTCCCGATTTCGCCGAGCACGGCTTCAAGTGCCAGGTCTGGGGCAAGCCCACCCTGGACCCGACCGAGCTGGTCGACCGTCGTGCCATGCGCTTCCTGTCGCAGGGCGGTGCCTGGAACCATGTGGCGATGAAGCAGGCGATTGCGGATGCCGGGCTCGAAGAGGCCGACTACCAGCAGAACGAGCGTGTCGGCATCATCATGGGTTCGGGTGGTCCGTCCACCAAGCAGATCGTCGAAGCGGCCGATATCGTCCGCCAGAACAACAGCCCGAAGCGTATCGGTCCGTTCGCCGTTCCGAAGGCGATGTCATCGACGGCGTCCGCCACCCTTGCCACCTGGTTCAAGCTCCATGGCGTCAACTACTCGATCTCGTCGGCCTGCTCGACCTCGGCGCATTGCATCGGCAATGCCTATGAGATGATCCAGTGGGGCAAGCAGGACATGGTCTTTGCCGGCGGTCACGAGGATCTCGACTGGACCATGTCGAGCCTCTTCGATGCCATGGGTGCCATGTCGTCGAAGTACAACGACACGCCCTCGACCGCCTCGCGCGCCTATGACGTCTCGCGTGACGGCTTCGTCATCGCCGGTGGTGCTGGCGTTCTGGTTCTCGAGGAACTCGAGCACGCCAAGGCACGCGGCGCCAAGATCTATGCGGAGGTCGTCGGTTATGGCGCAACCTCCGACGGTTACGACATGGTCGCTCCCTCGGGCGAAGGCGCCATCCGTTGCATGCGTCAGGCACTGGCCACGGTAAAGGGCGATGTCGATTACATCAACACCCACGGTACTTCCACGCCGGTGGGCGACTCGAAGGAAATCGGCGCAATCCGCGAAGTCTTCGGCGCCAAGATCCCGCATGTCCAGTCGACCAAGTCGCTGACCGGTCACTCGCTGGGTGCTGCCGGCGTCCAGGAATCGATCTACGGCCTGCTGATGATGCAGGAGAAGTTCATCGGCGAGAGCGCCCACATCACCGAACTCGATCCCGAGTTCGAGGGCGTGCCGGTCGTGCGCAAGCGCATCGACAACGCCAAGATCGATACCGTGCTGTCCAATTCCTTCGGCTTTGGCGGCACCAACGCCACGCTCGTCTTCCAGCGCCACAACGGCTGATCGGAAGACGTCATCTGACAAAAAAGCCTGGCGCGTTGCCGCGCCAGGCGTTCATCCGAAGTGGTCCGCCAGCCGTGGGAGTACGGCTTACTTCGGCTGATGAGGATCGGAATGGTCGATCAAGCCGATCAGCATGGCCAGGCTCACCGCATGCATCAGATTGCTCGCCTCCAGCTTGGCCTGGGCTGACAGCAGCATCATATCGACCTCTTCCCGTGACATGATCAGGACGTTTGCCGCGTCATCCAAGCGCTTGCCTTCGGCAACGAGCTGAAGACACTGGATTTCTCGGTCCGTGAGGAACGAAAAGGCTGGCTCGCGCTCGATGGCCCGTCTGGTATCGGTTTTCATGATCATCTTTGCCGCAATGAAGAAATGCGCGGCGCCTTCGCGGCGTCACGTCGTCAGGCGGCGCTCTTAGCATTTGTCATCTTGGGAAGTCATTATCCGCGCACGACAAAAGTTTATCCGCAGGCGCTAAAAAAGCGCATGTGAATCTTGTGTCCGCAAACCTGCATGTCATTAGTGGCAACCGCTCTCATTTTGTCAAGTTCCGGCGCGGGTCAGGCGGTCTTTCGCTCGCGGACTTCGGTCGGGCTTGAGCCGAACCAACGGGTCACGGATCGGGTAAAGGCACTGGGTGCGGAATAGCCCAGCCGATAGCAGATCTCGGAGATCGGCAACTCGCTTTCGGTGAGGAGGCTGAAGCTCACTTCTTTCCGGATCCCGTCGCGCAGTTCGTTGAGGCTTGTGCCATGCGCTGCGAGCCGCCGCTGGAAGGTTCGTTCCGACAGGCCGAAATAGGGTGCGATCTCCGACAGCGGATAATCGTCCTCCGAAACATGCAGCAGCAGATAGTGGCGGACTTGCTCCAGGAAATCGGCGCCCCTTTGCGCGACAGGCGGCCTGAGGTTTCGGCACTGGAGGTCCATCAGTTCGAAGAGTCTGCGATCACCTGTCGGGTTTTGTGTATCGAGAAAACTGCGCGGGAAATGCACGCAGTTCATCCCTGCACCGAAGCTGACGCGGCGCGACAGGAATTGTCGGAAGGGCTGGGGATTGCGCGGTGGCGGTCGCTCGAGTTCGAGCTCGACCAGGTCGCTGCCGGTAGGCGCGAGGTCCTTCGCTCTCTGCATCACCAAAGCCAGCGACATGTCGACATACTGATCACGCTTCACGATGACAGGCGCAAACGTCCAGGCGAGGTGGGCGCCTCGTGCGTCCATCAACAGCCGGGAATAGCTGGTATGGGTGACATATTGGATGTGGTCGTCGAGGAAGCGGACGAAGTCCAGTCCGGTCGGAGCAGCCATCAGGCCGTAGCCGAAAGGTCCGGACGATCCGGCCTCGTAGCTCCGCGCGCTGGTCAGGCCGAATGCCTCGTCGTCGGCAAGCAGCGCACAGGCCTCCAGGAGGCGGCAGAGGCGATCCAGGCTGATCCGGGCGGTCAGGCTCTGAAATATTTCCGGATCGATGTCCAGCGCTCTGCAAACGGGCGTCACGTCGATGCCATAGGAACGTGCATGCGTGATAACGGCCGAGGCAAGGCCGGCCACGGTGGTCAATTCATCGGTGAGATTCCGAGGAGGCATCAGGACCGCAGGCGCCAGAAGATAAGTAGATGGCGTCAGATGCTAAGCTACGCATGCCTGAGAGTCGAGGGGGGGCGCAGAGCATCTCACTCTGCCCCACCAGGCCGACCTTCCGGAGAAGATGTCAGCGCTTGGCCCACAAGACCTTGAAGCGGGCGTTCCGGCAGACCTCAGTGTGCTGCTTGAAATGCGCCCCCAGAATCGGCTCGTATGGCAGGCCACGATTGGCCACCATCAGCAGTTCGCCACCGCCCCGAAGCGCATCCGCAGCGACCTTGATCATCGCAGCACCGATGGAAGGCTCGGCGGCATGGCCTTCATGGAAGGGTGGGTTCATGATGACGAGGTCGTATTTTTCCTTCGGCGGTTCATTGCCGAGATCCTGCCAGAAGAAGCGCGCGGTGAGATCGGGGCAGTTACGTGCCAGATTGCGCTTGGCATGCTCCAGCGCCTCGTGGCTCGCCTCGAAGAGATCGATGCGGTTGGTGCGTGGCGAGGCCTCGGCCAGCATGACCGAAAGATATCCCCAGCCGGCGCCGAAATCGGCGGCGTTGCCGTCAAAATTCGTCGGCAGTCGGCTGGCCAGCAGTTCGGAGCCTTCGTCGGCATGGGCGTGCGAGAAGAGGCCCGAACGGGTCTCGAAGCGACCGTCGACGGTGACCGGCTTGGCTGCCAGTGTCGAAGCCTGAACCGAGATATCCTGGGGAACGGTGAACCATACGACCACGCCGTGATACTTGGGCATGGATTCGGGCGCAAAGCCCAGGCGGTCGAGCTGCTTGCGCAGCGGCAGGATGCCGTCTTCCTTGGCGCCGGCGACCAGAACGAGACCGCCCGCTCTCACCCGCTGCAGGGCCTCTGCGATGCGGTCCTCGTTGACGCCCTTGTGCTTGCTGCAAAGGATCAGAGCGCCGTCATAGCCTTCGCCCCCGACGGTGGGGACCGGATGCTGATGGCTCGCCTCCAGCCGACGGAATTCCGGACGGAAGTCCTGCACGACGGTGAGCTCTGCGCCAAATCCTTCAGGCTTGGCGAACCCCGCCTCCGCGCCGAGAAAGAGATATCGGCTTCCGGCATCCGGAAGCGCGACGGCTTCGGTGACGAAGGGATGGAACAGGGTCTTCAGGGTCTCGCGGCTCATGGCTCGGTCTTCTCTCTCGGCGAACAAAAAAGGCGCGGAATTTCTCCCGCGCCTCGGATCGGGTGCGACGTCCGCTTATTCAGCGGCTTCGCCATCCTTCTTCTCGGCAACGACTTCCTTGCCGGTCGTCTGGTCGACGGCCTTCATGGACAGGCGGACCTTGCCGCGCTCATCAAAGCCCATCAGCTTGACCCAGACCTTGTCGCCTTCCTTGACGACGTCAGAGGTCTTGGCAACGCGCTCGGAAGCAAGCTGCGAGATGTGTACGAGGCCGTCACGCGAACCGAAGAAGTTGACGAAGGCGCCGAAGTCGGCGGTCTTCACAACGGTACCTTCGTAGATCACGCCGACTTCCGGCTCGGCCACGATCGAGTGGATCCACTTGCGGGCCGCTTCGATTTCCTTGCCGGAGGCGGAGGCGATCTTCACGGTGCCGTCGTCTTCGATGTTGATCTTCGCGCCGGTCTTTTCGACGATTTCACGGATGACCTTGCCGCCCGAACCGATGACTTCACGGATCTTGTCGACCGGGATGTTCATCACTTCGATGCGCGGTGCGAATTCGCCGAGCTGGCCACGGCTCTCCGAAAGGGCGTTCGCCATTTCGTTCAGGATGTGCTTGCGGCCACCCTGTGCCTGGCCGAGTGCGACCTTCATGATCTCTTCGGTGATGCCGGCGATCTTGATGTCCATCTGCAGCGAGGTGATGCCGTCGGCAGTGCCCGCAACCTTGAAGTCCATGTCGCCGAGGTGGTCTTCGTCACCCAGGATGTCGGAGAGAACCGCAAAGCGCTCGCCTTCCAGGATCAGACCCATGGCGATACCGGCAACCGGCTTGGCCAGCGGAACGCCGGCGTCCATCAGGGCGAGAGAGGTGCCGCAGACGGTTGCCATCGAGGACGAGCCGTTCGACTCGGTGATCTCGGAGACGACGCGCAGCGTGTAGGGGAACTGCTCCGCAGACGGCAGCATCGGGCGGATGGCGCGCCATGCGAGCTTGCCGTGACCGATTTCGCGGCGGCCCGGGGAGCCCATGCGACCGGTTTCACCAACCGAGTAGGGCGGGAAGTTGTAATGCAGAAGGAAGCGTTCCTTGTACATTCCGGTCAGCGAGTCGACATACTGTTCGTCTTCGCCGGTACCGAGCGTGGCGACAACGATCGCCTGGGTCTCGCCGCGGGTGAAGAGAGCCGAACCGTGCGTGCGCGGCAGGATGCCGACTTCCGACACGATGGCGCGAACGGTCGACAGATCACGACCGTCGATACGGCTCTTGGTGTCGAGGATGTTCCAGCGAACGATCTTCGCCTGCAGGTGCTTGAAGACAGCACCAATGACTTCGTTCGAATACTTCGGATCTGCGCCTTCCGGGAAGAAGTGTGCCTTCACCTTGGCCTTGACGGCGTCGACGGCGGTGTAACGATCAGCCTTCTGGGTGATCTTGTAGGCAGCGCGCAGTTCGGTCTCGGCGATCGAGAGCATTTCGGCTTCGAGAGCGGAATGATCTTCCGGCTCGAATTCGCGGGGCTCCTTGGCAGCCACTTCAGCGAGCTTGATGATCGCATCGATGACCGGCTGGAAGCCCTTGTGGCCGAACATGACGGCGCCGAGCATGACGTCTTCGTTCAGTTCCTTGGCTTCCGACTCAACCATCAGGACGGCGTCCTGGGTACCGGCAACGACGAGGTCCAGAACCGACTCGTCCATCTCGTCGAGATGCGGGTTCAGAACGTATTCGCCGTTGATGTAGCCGACGCGGGCGCCACCGACCGGGCCCATGAAGGGTACGCCGGAGAGGGTGAGGGCAGCCGAAGCAGCAACCATCGACAGGACGTCCGGATCGTTCTCGAGGTCATGCTGGATGACGGTGACGACGACCTGGGTGTCGTTCTTGTAGCCTTCCGGGAAGAGCGGGCGGATCGGACGGTCGATCAGGCGGGAAACCAGCGTTTCCTTTTCCGAAGGGCGACCTTCGCGCTTGAAATAGCCACCCGGGATCTTGCCAGCGGCGTAGGTCTTTTCCTGGTAGTTGACGGTGAGCGGGAAGAAGTCCTGGCCCGGCTTCGGCGACTTGGCCGAAACGACGGTGGCCAGAACAACGGTTTCGCCATAGGTGGCGAGAACGGCGCCGTCGGCCTGGCGGGCGATCTTGCCCGTTTCCAGCTTCAGCGGGCGGCCTGCCCACTCGATCTCAACGCTGTGAACATCAAACATATCTTGTCCTTCATATGCGGGCCTTCGTCCTGCCGAATGGACAGGGGCGGTCGGTCTGCAATGTGCTGACGCAATCACGGGCAAGACAGTGGGAGGCTTCGGAAACGGCCGCGGCCGGAATATGCATCCTTCGGGATGCGGAAGCGTCCAACAATCCTGCCCCATGACAGGTCATCGGTTGTGGTCGACAGATCCGGCCCATCCGGCCTGTCGTTCGTTCCGGGCGATCGTCGCACGGAACCGGTCGCGGGTCGTCTGGCCTGACCCGGAAAGGCAACCGGCGGATCTTCGCTTGCGAAGATCCGCCGGGAACTTGTTAGCGGCGGATGCCGAGGCTGGTGATCAGCTTCGTGTAACGGCCTTCGTCCTTCTTCTTCAGATAGTCGAGAAGCGAACGACGGCTCGATACCATGGTCAGAAGGCCACGACGCGAGTGGTTGTCCTTCTTGTGACCCTTGAAGTGTTCGGTCAGGTTGTTGATCCGCTCGGTCAGGATCGCAACCTGGACTTCCGGAGAACCGGTGTCGCCTTCGACGGTTGCGTATTCCTTGATGAGGGCAGCCTTGCGCTCTGCAGTGATCGACATCGGAAATCCTTTCTGGATAACAGGAAACAAGAGACGCCAAAGGCCGGGATGTCGTCCAGCATTGGCCGTGAATGCAGGCACCCGAAGGGCCAGCTGCCGCCGCCTATACTCTATTCCCTGATGAAAGGAAAGAGCAGGCGGCAGGAAGGGTCAGGCGAAGACGCGCCGCGGATGGAATTCGCCACCGGCAATCTCGCCGATCGCAATCAGCTTGCCACCGGCAAGCGCCACTGCCTCCGGTTCGGCGACCGGCGCATCGCGCCCGCGCAGGATGATCGGGTTGCCCATGCGCAGCCGATGCGCCTGGTCATCCGTGATCCTGAGCTGCGGCAGGGCGGACAGCGCTTCTGCCGTATCGCCGAGGAATGCATCGAGAGCAGCCAGCCGTTCCTCGCGGTCCTCGATGGCTTCGAGCGCCACGAGCTCCGCGAGCGGCACCATCATCTCCTCGGCAAACGGGGCCACGAATGTGCGGCGGAGCGAGGAGATGTGACCATAGCAGCCGAGATCGCGACCGAAATCGCGGGCGAGCGAGCGCACATAGGTGCCCTTGCCACATTCAACCTCGAAATGGGCCTTGTCGGCTTCGCAGTTGAGCAGCGTCAGGCGGTGGACCTCCACCTCGCGCGAGGGGATCTCGACCGTCTCGCCGTCGCGCGCCAGATCATAAGCGCGTTCGCCGGCGATCTTGATCGCCGAGAACTGCGGCGGGATCTGGCTGATGGTGCCCGTGTAGTTCGGCAGCAGGGCGCGAATGTCTTCCTCGGTCGGCCGTTTGTCCGAGCTCTGCGTGACCTCTCCCTCGAGATCATCCGTCGAGCGCTCTTCGCCCCAGGTCACCGTGAATTCGTAGATCTTGCGTCCGTCCATGACGTAGGGCACGGTCTTCGTCGCATCGCCCAGCGCGATCGGCAGCATGCCGGAAGCGAGAGGGTCGAGCGTACCGGCATGGCCGGCCTTCTGGGCGTTGAACAGCCACTTGATCTTGCCGACGGCCTCGGTCGAGCCGAAATCCACCGGCTTGTCGAGGATGAGCCAGCCCGAAATCGGGCGGCCCTTGGGCTTTCTGGGTTTGGACATCTAGGTCTTTTCTCAGTCTTTGTCTTCGTCGGAGCCGAGGTCGCGCTGGACCTCCGGCGAGCGCAGGAGCGCATCGATTTTCTGATAGTTGTCGAAGCTCGTGTCGTCGCGGAAACGCACCTCCGGCATGTACTTCATCTGCCGAAGCTGGCCGCCGATCCGTCCGCGAATGAACTTCGCATGTTTGTTGAGGGCTGCGATGACAGCGTCATGATCGGAAACGCCAAGCGGCGCCACATAGGCGGTCGCCATCTTCAGGTCCGGCGACATACGCACTTCCGAGACCGAAATCACGGTCTTTTCGATGACATCGTCGTTCACTTCCCCGCGCTGAAGCACCTGGGTGATGGCGGCGCGCACCTGCTCGCCGACGCGCAGCATGCGCTGCGAAGGTGCCGATGAGGTTGGTTTTGTCATGGTTCACTTTGCCTTTCGCATGAGGGATCGGAGCTTTCGCCGCTCACATCATGCCGTGAATTGCCGTTCATCCAACGAGACGTCGGAGGTCATGATCCCCATAAACAGCGAGCGCCGGAAGATCCGGCGCCCGAAGGGATCGTGGTCGAAACGCCTGAGATCAGAGCGTACGCGTGATGTGTTCCACGCGGAAGCACTCGATCGTGTCGCCGGCGCGGATGTCTTCGTAGTTCTCGAAGGCCATGCCGCATTCCTGGCCCATCGGCACGTCGGACACTTCGTCCTTGAAGCGCTTGAGCGTCTTGAGCTTGCCTTCGTGGATGACGACGTTGTCGCGCACCAGGCGCACGCCTGCACCGCGTTCGACCTTGCCTTCGATGACACGGCAACCCGCGACCTTGCCGACCTTCGTGATGTTGAACACCTCGAGGATCTCGGCATTGCCGAGGAAGGTTTCGCGACGCTCCGGCGAGAGCAGACCCGACATCGCTGCCTTCACGTCATCCACCAGATCGTAGATGATGTTGTAGTAGCGGATCTCGATGCCAGCACGCTCGGAAGCGGTACGGGCCTGGGCATTGGCGCGGACGTTGAAGCCGATGATCGCGGCATTGGATGCCTCGGCCAGCGAGATATCCGATTCCGTGATGGCACCGGCGCCCGAATGGACGATGCGGGCCCGAACTTCGTCGGTACCGAGCTTGTCGAGAGCAGCCACGATCGCTTCGACGGAACCCTGCACGTCGGCCTTGATGACCAGCGGAAATTCCTTGAAGCCGGTGTTCTGCAGCTGGCTCATCATCTGTTCCAGCGAACCGCGCTGACCCGACTGGCGGGCAGCGGCCTTGTCGCGGGCCAGACGCTGACGATACTCGGAGATCTCGCGAGCGCGGCTTTCGTTTTCGACGACAGCGAACTTGTCACCGGCAGCAGGCGTGCCCGACAGGCCGAGGATCTCGACCGGCATGGCAGGGCCAGCTTCCTTAACGTGTTCGCCCTTGTCGTTGACGAGCGCACGGACACGGCCCCACTGATCGCCGGCCACGATGATCTGGCCGGGCTTCAGCGTGCCCTTCTGGACGAGAACCGTTGCAACGGCACCACGACCGCGGTCGAGTTGGGCTTCGATGACGGTACCTTCGGCAGTTCGTGTCGGGTCGGCCTTCAGGTCGAGAATTTCAGCCTGCAGCAGCACGGCTTCGAGCAGCTTGTCGAGGTTGAGCTTGTTCTTGGCCGAAACTTCGACGTCGAGTACTTCACCACCGAGCGATTCCACGAAGACTTCGTGCTGGAGAAGCTGCTGGCGAACCTTTTCAGGCTTGGCTTCATGCTTGTCGATCTTGTTGATCGCCACGATGATCGGCACGTTGGCGGCCTTGGCGTGGTTGATCGATTCAATCGTCTGCGGCATGACGCTGTCGTCGGCAGCCACCACGAGGATGGCAATGTCGGTCGCCTGGGCGCCACGGGCACGCATCGCGGTAAACGCGGCGTGGCCGGGGGTATCGATGAAGGTGATCTTCTGGCCGTTCTGTTCGACCTGGTAGGCACCGATATGCTGGGTAATGCCACCGGCTTCGCCCGATACGACCGAGGTCTTGCGGATGGCGTCGAGCAGCGAGGTCTTGCCGTGGTCGACGTGACCCATGATCGTGACAACAGGAGGACGCGAAACCAGTTCGCCTTCGTCGTCCTTGACGTTGAAGATGCCTTCTTCGACGTCGGATTCCGACACGCGCTTGACGGTATGGCCGAATTCGGTTGCGATGAGTTCGGCGAGGTCGGCGTCGATGACGTCGCCCGGCTTCATCATCTGGCCTTCCTTCATCAGGTACTTGATGACGTCGACGGCGCGTTCGGACATGCGCTGCGACAGTTCCTGAATGGTGATGGTTTCCGGCAGGATGACCTCGCGCATGACCTTTTCACGGGTTTCCTGCATCTGGCTGCGGCGGAACTTCTCCTGGCGACGACGCATCGCCGACAGCGAACGACCGCGGGCGGTGCCGTCATCGTCAACATTGGCCGTGGTCACCGTCAGCTTGCCGCGACGACGGTCTTCCTCGGCCTTCGGGCGGGCTGGAACCTTGGCAGGAGCGGGGGCAGCCACCTTGCCACGACCCGGAAGGCCGCGCGGCGGGCCGCGATCATCGTCCTCGTCGTTGGCCTTGCGACCACGAACAAAGCCGGGTGCGCCAGGCGCTGCCGGAGCGGCAGGTGCAGCCGGACGAACCGATGCGACCGGCGCGGCGGCGACCGGTGCAGCGGCGACCGGAGCCGGAGCCGGCTCGGGTTCAGCCACGACTTCAACCTTGGGCTCCAGCGCACGGCGGGCAGCCTCTTCGGCGGCAACGCGTGCAGCTTCGGCCGCTTCAACCTTGCGGCGCTCTTCATCGATCGCGCGCTGCTTGGCTTCTTCGACTTCGCGGGCCTGGGCTTCAATGAGTGCGCGACGACGCGCTTCCATTTCACCGGCCGACAGGTCGTGAAGGACGGCGCCGCGAGGACGTTCCGGCTGACGTTGCGGCTGCTGCTGAGGGCGCTGCGCTTGTGGCTGCGGACGCTGTGGCTGAGAGACAGGCTGGTGGACGCGCGTAGCCGGCGCCGCAGGCGGTGTCGGAGCCGGACGCGCAGCCTGGGGAGCCGCAGGGGCTTCCGGCGCACGTGCTACAGGCGCTGCGATCGGTGTAATTGGCTTTTCGTCCAGCGGGCGGGTCGGGCGGCGCTTCACCGTCTCGACGACGACCGACTTCGTACGGCCGCGCCCCATGTCCTGGCGCACGGTACCCTGGCTCATCCCCGAGGGCTTCAGGGTGAGAGTCTTCTTCACGCCGATTGTCTTGTCGTCTTTGTTGTCGGTCATTCCGTTCCCGTTCCTTCGAGCGGGGCCGGATGCCGAGCATCAGACCACGCCGTTCACATACTGTCCTAAACCACGGAGGCCGACCTGTGCCGGTGACCGCGTCATTGTGATTTCGGGCCAGCGCCCGATACCTGCGGCGCGCGGCCGCGATAGGTTTCGAGCAGAGTTGCGCGTTTCACTACACCTTCACCTGCCTGCCCTGCAAGCACGCAAGCATGGATAAACGCATTCTGGCCCATCTGCTCTTCCAATTCCGCCCCGGTGAGCAGGTGGAATGCGGGCACTTCCGCATCCGCCCCCGTTCCGAGGTGCCAGGCCTTTCGGGCCTGGTCGATCTTTCTCACGCCATCCGCTGCGGCATCCTGCGAATGGAACACCGCAATGGCTTCGCCGCTCCGCACGGCTGCCTCGACCTTCGCCGATCCCGTGATGAACTGTCCGGCCTTCCGGGCCATGTTCATCATGCCGATCAGCTGCGCGACCAGAAGTCGCTCAACCACGGATCCGAGATCCGGATCCGCCTTCACATCCCGCTTCAAGGCGCGGGCGAAAAGCTTCTTCGCCACCGCCTTGTCGACAGCCTCACGGCTGGGGCTGACCCAGCAGCCCCGGCCTGGAAGCGCCCGCTTCAGATCCGGGACGATTGTCCCGTCGGGTGCCGCCACGAAACGCAACAGCGTCTCCGGCGATCCGCTTTCGCGGGTAACGATGCACATCCGCCCGTTCGCTTCGGAGAGGTCGAAATCGTCTTCGACCTCTGTCGCGTCCGGCCTCTCGGCGCTCATCACGCTTCCTGCTCGGTTTCTTCGCCTTCGAGTTCGCCTTCAGCTTCAGCTTCAGCTTCGACCGCGAGGTCTTCCTCGGTGATCCAGCCAGCAGCAAGACGCGCCTGCACAACCATGGCTTCGGCTTCGGCACGCGAGATGTCGAACTTCGAGAACAGGCCCTCGAACTTCTTCGTCTCGCCGTCCTTGCGCTCGCTCCAGCCGACGAGATCGTCAGCGGCGCAGCCGGCGAAGTCCTCGATCGTCTTGATGCCGTCTTCGCCGAGCGCGACCATCATCTGCGAGGTGATGCCCTCGATCTGGCGCAGCTCGTCGGCAACGCCGAGCGCCTTGCGCTTGGCGTCCATTTCGGCCTCGATCTTGTCGAGATATTCGCGGGCGCGGGTCTGGATTTCCTGTGCGGTGTCTTCGTCGAAGCCGTCGATCGACGCGATTTCGTTGAGGTCGACGTAAGCCACTTCCTCGACCTGGGCGAAGCCTTCCGACGCCAGAACCTGGCCGACCATTTCGTCGACGTCGAGCGCATCCATGAACAGGTTGGTGCGTTCGTTGAATTCCTTCTGGCGGCGTTCCGATTCCTCGGCTTCCGTCATGATGTCGATGTCCCAGCCGGTCAGCTGCGAGGCCAGACGCACGTTCTGACCACGTCGGCCGATAGCGAGCGACAGCTGCTCGTCCGGAACCACGACTTCGATGCGCTCTGCATCTTCGTCGAGAACTACCTTGGCGACTTCAGCCGGCTGCAGGGCGTTGACGATGAAGGAGGCCGGATCCTGGCTCCACGGAATGATGTCGATCTTTTCACCCTGAAGCTCGCCGACAACGGCCTGAACGCGGCTACCGCGCATACCGACGCAGGCGCCGACCGGATCGATCGACGAGTCGTTCGAAATAACCGCTATCTTGGCGCGCGAACCCGGGTCACGGGCCACCGACTTGATCTGGATGATGCCGTCGTAGATTTCCGGCACTTCCATGGTGAAGAGCTTCACCATGAACTGCGGATGGGTACGCGACAGGAAGATCTGCGGGCCGCGCTGTTCGCGGCGAACGTCGTAGACATAGGCGCGCACGCGGTCGCCGTAACGGAAGGCTTCGCGCGGGATCATCTCGTCACGACGGATGATGCCTTCGCCACGGCCAAGATCGACGATCACGTTGCCGTATTCGACGCGCTTCACGGTACCGTTGACGATTTCGCCAACGCGGTCCTTGAACTCGTCGAACTGGCGGTCACGCTCGGCTTCGCGCACCTTCTGCACGATGACCTGCTTGGCCGACTGGGCGGCGATACGACCGAAGTCCATCGGCGGCAGCGGATCTGCGATGAAGTCGCCGAGCTTGGCGTCGACATTGCGGTCGCGGGCGAGTTCGAGCGCGATCTGCGTCGCGTAGTCTTCGACCTTCTCGACCACTTCCAGAAGACGCTGCAGACGGATCTCGCCGGTCTTGGAATTGATGTCGGCGCGGATGTTGGTCTCGCTGCCGTAGCGCGACCGGGCAGCCTTCTGGATCGCGTCGGCCATGGCGGCGAGCACGATTTCGCGGTCGATCACCTTTTCACGGGCGACGGCATCTGCGATCTGCAAGAGCTCGAGCCTGTTCGCACTGACTGCCATTGTCTTAGGTCTCCGTCTTCACGCCCGGGCATCGGCCTCGGGCTATAGGTCAAACGTTATTCTTCGCTGTCGTCTTCGTCGTTCTGGTTCGCGGCCTGCGCCTTGGCGAGCTTGTCGGCTCGAAGCGCGTCACGGATCAGATCGTCCGTCAGAATGAGCTTTGCCTCGGCAAGCGTATTGAAGGGGATGACCACCTTCGGCTCTTCACCATAGGCCACCTGATCGCGTTCCAGGGTGAAACCGTCCTGGTTCACGTCGGTGATCTTGCCGCGGAAGCGCTTGCGGTTGTCGACCAGGATCGACGTCTCGCACTTCACGATATGGCCCTGCCAGCGGCTGAAATCCGACTTGCGCACCATGGGCCGGTCGATACCCGGCGACGACACTTCCAGGTGATAGGCCTTGTCGACCGGATCCTCGACGTCGAGAACGGGCGACACGGCCATCGATACGGCTTCGCAATCTTCGACGGTCATTGTGCCGTCGGTGCGTTCCGCCATGATCTGCAGCGTCATTCCGTTCTGGTTCATCATACGCACGCGAACCAGCTTGAAATCCATCGCGACGAGCACGGGCTCGATAATGTCTGCGATACGACGGTCAAGGCCGGTCTCAGTGATGATCCGTGCTTCGCCGAGTTCCGGCATCGGCATGTCTTCGGACAATCGTTTTACTCCCGATTGGCTGCGATCGCCAATAAAAAAGAGCGGGTCCTTCCGGGCCCACCCTTCATCTGTCGATCAAGAATTTGAAGCTCGTATACGCGAGCGCCCCAACTTTTGCAAGCTTTTCGGTGAGGGGTGAAAACAAACTTGCCATTCATGCGTTGCGCAAGGCAAGCTCGTGCTCACCACGGTTGTCTCTCGACATCGCCGCGGCCAGAAAAGTTCAAGACATGTCCACATCAGAACGCCGCTCCCCGCTTCTACCGCTCCGCAATGAAGCCTATCGCCGGATCTGGCTCGCCAGCATCTCGTCCAATCTGGGTGGTTTGATCCAGGGCGTCGGCGCCGCCTGGATGATGGCGTCGATCTCCACCTCCGAGAACATGGTGGCGCTCGTCCAGGCCTCCAACACCGGCCCGATCATGCTTCTCTCCCTGATCGCCGGTGCGATCGCCGACAGCTTTGATCGCCGCAAAGTCATGATCGCCGCCCAGCTCTTCATGATCGTGGTCTCGGCGCTCCTGACACTGTTTGCCCTGCTCGATCTCATCACCCCCTGGGCACTGCTCGCCTTCACCTTCCTGATCGGCTGCGGCACCGCCCTCAACAATCCGTCCTGGCAGGCCTCGGTCGGCGATATCGTTCCGCGCGCCGATCTGCCGGCCGCCGTCTCACTGAACAGCATGGGTTTCAACATCACCCGCAGTGTCGGCCCGGCGATCGGCGGTGCCATCGTCGCCGCTGCAGGGGCTGCTGCCGCCTTCGCGGTCAACACACTCTCCTACTTTGCCATCACTTACGCGCTCTTCCGCTGGCGCCACGATATTCCGAAGAGCCCGCTCCCGCGGGAGCATCTGGGCTCGGCCATCGCAGCGGGCCTGCGATACGTCGCGATGTCGCCCAATCTCGGCAAGGTTCTCTTCCGCGGCTTCGTCTTCGGCCTCAAGGCGACCGCCATTCTTTCGCTCCTGCCGATCGTTGCCCGTGACCAACTCTCGGGCGGACCGCTCACCTTTGGTGGCCTCCTCGGTGCCTTCGGCCTCGGCGCCATCTTCGGCGCCTTTTCCAACCAGCGCGCCCGCGAACTCCTATCGAGTGAGGACATCGTCCGCTTCGCCTTTGCCGGCTTTGCCGTAGCAGCCGGCGTTACGGGCATCAGCACCTCCGTCTGGATCACGGCGCTGGCCCTGATGGTTGCCGGTGCCTGCTGGGTGCTGGCACTGTCGCTCTTCAACACCGTCGTTCAGCTCTCTGCTCCCCGCTGGGTGGTGGGGCGCGCGCTCTCGCTTTACCAGACGGCCACCTTCGGCGGCATGGCCACAGGCAGCTGGCTCTGGGGCAGCGTCGCCGAGAACTATGGCTCCGGCCATGCGCTGGTGGCCTCAAGCCTTTTGATGATAGCAGGCGTCTTCATCGGCTTCTTTCTGCCCATGCCGGCCTTTGCCACCCTCGATCTCGATCCGCTCAACCGCTTCAACGAACCGGCTCTAAAGCTCGACATCCGCCCGCGCAGTGGCCCGATCGTTATCCATGTCGATTTCGAGATCACCGACGAAGACGTTCCCGAATTCTTGAGGATCATGGTCGAGCGTCGCCGCATTCGCCTGCGTGACGGCGCACGCAACTGGACGCTGATGCGCGATCTGGAGAACCCTGACATCTGGACGGAAACCTATCACGTGCCGACCTGGGTGGACTACGTCCGCCACAACCAGCGCCGCACCAAGGCCGACGCCGAGATCACCGACCGTCTGATCGAGCTGCATCGCGGTGACAGACCGCCCAAGGTCCACCGGATGATCGAACGTCAGGCAATCCCACCGGCCGACGACGTCTTCCACCAGTCGCATATCGATCACCACTGATGGCGGGTATCAGCGCAGCTTGGCCTTGAGGTCTGCACTCGGATAGCAGGTCGGTTTCATCCCGTTCTTCGCCTGCCATTCGCCGAGCGACCTCCGCGTCTTGAAGCCGGGCAGACCATCCACCTTGCCGACATCATAGCCCTCTGCCACCAGCGCCTGCTGCATGGCAAGCACGTCCGAGCGCAGCATCTTGCCGACATCGCCCCAGGGCGCCTTGAATGCGCCGCCGCCGCTCGCGATCCGGTCGGCAAGATTGCCGATGAACAGCGCATAGAGGTCGGAATTGTTGTATTCCTTCAGCACGTAGAAGTTCGGCGTCACCAGGAATTCCGGGCCATATGTCCCGGCCGGCACCAGCATCATCGCCGGCTGCGAACCCTCCGACGACGGGAAGGCCCGACCGGAGATCCGGGTCAGCCCGCCGCTCGCCCAGGCAGAGACCGCCTGTGCTCTGTCAGGCCCTTCCTGCGCGCAGGACACGCCGTCGGGAATGGTGATCTCGTAACCCCAGTCGCGACCTCGCTGCCAGCCGCTCTTCACCAGATAGTTGGCGATGGACGCCAACGTATCCGGTACGGAATTCCAGATGTCGCGCTTGCCGTCACCATCGAAATCAACGGCGTATTTCAGGTAGCTGCCCGGCATGAATTGTGGCTGTCCCAGTGCGCCTGCCCAGGAGCCCATCAGCCGGTCGGCACTCACATCCCCGCTTTCGACGATATGCAATGCCGAGATCAGCTCCTGCTGGAACATCGGCTTGCGCGTCGACATGAAGGCCTTGGTCGCGAGCACGTCGATCGCCGAATGCGGCAGCTTCGCCCGTCCATAGCCGGATTCGCGCCCCCAGATAGCAACGATGATCGAACCCGGAACGCCATAGGTCGCTTCGACCTTGCGCAGCGTCGACGCATGCTGGTTCGCAAGCGTCCGGCCGGTGGCGGCCAGCCCCTGCAAGCGCTTCTCGTTGAAATAGGAGGCCGGCGAGCTGAATTCCGCCTGGCTCTGCGTCCGCTCCTTCGGCGGCTCGGTACCCGGCGGTACCAGATCAGGCAGGTCCCAATTGAGCTGCACGCCCTGAAGGGTCCGGTCGAAAATTTCCTTGCTGATCCCGCCGTCCTGGGCGGCGCGCCATAGATCGCTTGCGATCCATTGCTGGAATTGCGCTTCGACGGCGCTCCGGGAAGCGGCCGCAGCCGGCGCGGCGAAACTCACCGCCAGCATTAGCGATACGGTGGTCATCAGCCATGGGAGCCGCTTGCGGGTTCGTGCCATCGATGTTTCCTCCCGGAATATCAGTCAGATCGCGGTGCGGGCTCTGATTGCCGCAGACAATGTGCCCTCATCCAGATAATCGAGTTCGCCACCCACGGGCACGCCATGGGCGAGCCGCGTGATCTTCACGTCGAGCCCCGTCAGGTGGTCTGTTATATAGTGTGCTGTGGTCTGCCCCTCGACGGTGGCATTGACCGCGATGATGATCTCGCGGATCCCGCCCTTTGCCACCCGGTCGATCAGCCCCTTGATGTTGAGATCATCTGGCCCGATCCCGTCGAGCGGTGACAAAGTGCCGCCCAGCACATGATAGGCGGCATTCATAGCGGCCGCGCGTTCCAGTGCCCAGAGATCGGATACGTCTTCAACGACGATGATCACCGTCTGGTCGCGAGCGACGTCAGTGCAGACGGTGCAGGGATCGACGGTGTCGACATTGCCGCAGCAGGAGCAGATCTTCACCTTGTCATAGGCCTCGCCCATGGCATGACCCAGGGGTCCGAGAAGTTGATCCTTCTTCTTGATCAGATGCAGCGCCGCACGTCGTGCCGAGCGTGGTCCAAGCCCCGGCACTTTCGCCAGAAGCTGGATGAGTTTCTCGATTTCGGGGCCGGTGACTCGTTTTGCCATGGCGGCGTTTCTAGCCCATATAGTCGGGAAACGGAATCGCCGAAGGGATGCCCGACATGAAAATCCTCGCCGTCTGCCTTGGTCGACCCGAGATCCTGCCCGGCAAGAAATACAAGACCGGCATCAATAAGCTCGCCATCCAGGGTCCTGTTATGGTCGATGCCGAAGGCCTCGTCGGCGACGCGATCCTCAACCGCAAGCACCATGGCGGCGTCGATCAGGCCGTCTATATCGAGGGCTCCATCGACCTCGATTGGTGGCAGGCCGAGCTCGACCGCGATCTGCCCTATGGCACCTTCGGTGAGAACCTCGTGATTGAGGGGCTTGAAAGCGCCATGCTGGCTGCCGGCGACAGGCTGGCCATCGGCGAGGTGCTTCTTGAAGTCACCTCCGCCCGCATGCCCTGCGCCACCTTCGCCGCCAAGATGGACGATCCAACCATCGTCAAGCGCTACACCCGCGCTGCCCGCCCGGGCGCCTACACGCGGGTCTTGCAGGGCGGCATGGTCGAAGCCGGCCAAGCCGTCGAATTCACGCCCTGGAGCGGCGACCGCGTCACCATGCGCGAGATGATGGCGACCTTCGGCCGCAGACTGAGCGAGACCGACCGCGCCCGTTATCTCGCCGCACCCGTCCACTACAAGGTAAGGGATGCGATCCGCGCCGGGGAGATGTGAGGTCTCCGCCGAAGGTCTTAGTCTCCGAGGCTTTACCCCCATCCCACCTCTCGCCATCATGCCGCCCACTTGGAGGAGTGATGGACCCGAGGAGAATAGAGCTGACCGCGGCCGATGGCGTGCGGCTGATCGGTCATTGGTGGCCGGCAGCGGAGGCGTCGCCATCCGCCACCGTGGTCATTAATCCGGCTACCGGCGTCCACGCCCGCTATTACCACCGCTACGCCGCCTATCTCGCGGCCAACGGCTTCTGCGTCCTCACCTATGATTACCGAGGCATCGGCCTTTCACGCCCCGAGACCCTTAAGGGCTCAACCTTCACCTGGCGCCAATGGGGCGAACAGGATTTCGACGCAGCCCTGCGCCATGCATTGCATAAGGACGAGACCGGACGCGTGCTCGTTGTCGGCCACAGCATCGGCGGTTTCCTGCCGGGCTATTCGCCGGCGGTCGGACGCGTCTCGGCCATGCTCTCGGTCGGCGGCCAATATGGTTATTGGGGAGACTACCTGCCGGCGCGGCGCCTGCCGCTTTTCCTCAAATGGCATGTCGCGATGCCCGCGATCACGCTTGCACTCGGGCACTTTCCCGGCAAGCGCCTTGGCTGGCTCGAGGACCTCCCGAAAGGCGTCGCCTATGGCTGGGGATTGCAGCAGGGCAGGGCCGAGCAGGGTCTGTCACAAGAGGCCGCCGAAGCCATGTGCGACCGTTTCGCGACAGCAACCGGCCCGATCCTGAGCGTCACCATGTCGGATGATGAATTCGCCACCCCGAAAGCGATCAGCCGCGCCATGCGCTACTACCGTCGCTCGCCGGTGACGAAGGTGCTACTGGCACCGCAAGACCTCGGCTTTGCCAAGGTCGGCCACTTCGATCTCTTCCACGCCCGCCATCAGGATGGCTTCTGGCGCCAGAGCCTCGCGTTTCTGCGCGAGGGAGAAAACCCCTGGGGAGATCGGGTCTATCCCTGACAGACCCGATCAGCCGTCTTGATCAGAACGGGAACTTCATGCCCGGCGGCAGCGGGATGCCGGCCGTCAGCGCCGCCATCTTTTCCTGCGCCTGGGCTTCGCCCTTGTCCTTGGCGTCCTTGTGGGCAGCCACGATCAGGTCCTCCAGGATCTCGACTTCGTCTTCCTTGAAGAGCGACGGGTCAATCTTGATGCTCCGCATCTCGCCCTTGCCGGTCAGGACGACGGTCACCAGGCCGCCGCCGGACTTGCCTTCGATTTCGAGTGCAGCAATCTCTTCCTGCATCTTCTCCATCTTGGACTGCATTTCCTTGACCTTGCCCATCATGCCCATGATGTCGCGCATCGTCATCTCCTTGGATTGTTGTCGTGTTTTGCGAGAAGGGTTTCAGGCCCTAGAATTCGATGTCGTCGCCCGGCAGGATGTCGCCATCGGCCGATTCCGCCGCCGCCGGCGGTGGCGCCACGATGTCGTCATCCTCGATTGCAGCTGCCTTGATCCGGACGTCGGTCACCTTGGCGCCCGGAAAGCGGGCGAGGATCGCCGCCACATCGGGGTCCTGCCGCGCATCGACGAGCCGCGCCTCGCGAGTCGTTTTTTCAACCTCGACCAGCGTCGGCGCGCCCGCATCGTTGGAGAGCGTCACCCACCAGGTGATCCCGGTCCACTCGCTGAGCTTCATCTTGAGCTCGTTGACGATTGTCGGCGGGCATTGCGATTCCAGCCGGATTTCCAGCCGGCCCGGCTCGATCTTCACGAGATGTACGAACTGGCGAAGCTGGGCACGCAAGACCGGTGCGCGGTTCTTGGTGCAAAGATCCGCAATATCGTCGAGCGTCTCAACGTGTACACCCGGGGCTAGTGCTTCCTCGACCTTGGGTTCGCGGCGTTCCATCATCTGCGGCAGGGCGTCTCCAGCCGGCACGCTCTGCAGATGCGCAACCGGTTGGCTCATCGCCGGTCGCGGGGCGCTGTCCTGTGCGGGTTGACCCACGGCCTGCACCCGCATCGCCATCGAGGCGCCACCACCGCCGCCGTTTGGACGGGGTGCGGATGGCCCGCCCTCTGCTCCGCCATCGCCATTGGAAAGCTCCAGCAGGCGTCGCGCCGCATCTTCGGGCGAGGGCAGATGGGCGGCATGCGCAAGCCGGATCAGCACCATTTCGGCAGCCCCGGCAGGCCGGGAAGAGGCCTCGGCCTCCGGAATGCCCTTGAGCAGCATCTGCCACATACGCGACAGTGTCGTCACCGCCACGCTATCAGCCAGCTCGGCGCCCCGCACGCGTTCCACTTCGGAAAGCGATGGATCCTGTGCGGCGGACGGTATGTATTTGAGCCGGGTCACCAGATGGGTGAAGTCGGCAAGATCTGTCAGCACCACCGTCGGGTTCGCACCCGCCTCATACTGGCTGCCGAATTCTGAAAGGGCTGCCGCCACATCACCGCGCACGATATGCTCGAAGAGATCAACGATACGCGCCCGGTCGGCAAGGCCGAGCATGGCGCGAACCGCATCGGCATGCACCACGCCACTGCCATGCGCAATCGCCTGGTCGAGCAGCGACAGACCGTCACGCGCCGAACCTTCGGCCGCGCGCGCAATCATTGCCAGCGCGTCCTCATCCGCCTCGATGCCTTCCTTGGACGCGATCGTCGAGAACAGCCCGACGAGATCGCCGGCGCTGATCCGGCGCAGGTCGAAGCGCTGGCAGCGGGAAAGGACGGTGATCGGAACCTTGCGGATTTCGGTCGTCGCGAAGATGAACTTCACATGCTCCGGCGGCTCTTCGAGCGTCTTCAAGAGGCCGTTGAAGGCCGCCGTCGACAGCATATGCACTTCGTCGATGATGTAGACTTTGTAGCGCGCCGAAACCGGGCGATAGCGCACCTGCTCGATGATCTCTCGGATGTCGTCGATACCGGTATGCGAAGCGGCGTCCATCTCGATCACGTCGACATGCCGGCCTTCCATGATCGCCTGGCAATGTTCACCGGGGATGCGAAGGTCGATCGTCGGCTTGTCGATCTCAGCGGTCTTGTAGTTGAGCGCGCGCGCCAGAATGCGGGCCGTGGTCGTCTTGCCCACCCCGCGCACACCGGTCAGCATATAGGCCTGGGCGATACGACCGGTCTCGAACGCGTTGGTCAGCGTCCGCACCATCGGCTCCTGGCCGACCATCAGGTCCGTGAAATCCTTGGGGCGATATTTGCGGGCGAGAACGCGGTAGCCGCCGGGGGCGGCCTTGGCCTCTGCAGTCGGCTCGAAATCGCTCATCGCGTTGCCAGCTTCCCCGTCGCCCGCATCCGGGCATGGCACGGCCCCTGTTGGAAAGAGAGGCCGTAAATGAAGATGAGGTGGGAGGCTGGCACGATGACCCGTGCCGCGCTCGTTGGGGCTGCTTCCTTCCGGACCTGACCCGGTTGGCGAGTGGCTCGTCCACCACCAACCTCCCGAGGAGACATATCGGCAATAACGCTGCCAAATGCAAGCCAAGCGCCGAAAAAACTGCTAGCGTCATTGAAAACAAAGCGGAGAGAAACACCGTGCAGCCATTCACCCTGGATGAGCGTCTTGGCAGAGACAGCGAGTCGATCCTGAAACTCGGCCTTTGCGACCTGCGGCTTGCCCGGGATAGCCGCTGGCCGTGGCTGATTCTCGTCCCGCAGCGCCCTGAGGTATCGGAGATCTTCGACCTGACGCCGCTCGACCAAGCCATGCTGACCTTCGAGCAGGTGACCGTTGGCACGGCGCTGAAGAAGGCGATCGGTGCCGAGAAGATCAACATCGCGGCGATCGGCAATATCGTGCGCCAGCTTCACGTGCATGTCGTCGCGCGCAGCGAAAATGACCCGAACTGGCCCGGCCCGATCTGGGGTTTTGGCCAGTCTGTCCCCTATGAGGAAAAGGCCTTCGAGGCCATGAAGCACAGGATACTTGAAGCATTCCAATGAAGAATTCGATTTTCCTCAACCGTGCCCCGCATCTCGAACCCAGCGAACTCACGGCCTTCTCGGGCAACAAGCTCGACCGCGACAGCGAACATCGCGACGAAACCTCGCTCGAAAAGGCGTTGAAGGTCGAGGGTATGCATATTCTCGCCTTCTCCGGGACCCAACTGGTGCTGAAGCATGACGGCCAGGTGCTCGATCCGCTGTTTGCCCCTTACGAGCTCGCCGAGTTGCAGCCGAACTTTGACGACGCGATCCTGCTGGGCCACCAGCCCTCCGGCGAACCGCGCCTCGCAGTTCCCGTCAGTGTCGCGCCGGAAGCGCTCGCGGCGCACTACAAGCCGGCAGACCCCCGTGCGCTCTTCCGCGACGCCCTTGTGAGTGACGAACTTCTGGGCGAAGTCGCCCAGGCCTTGAGCCTCCTGCGCTGGAATGCAGATAACAGCTTCTGCGGCCGCTGCGGCGGCACGATGGAAGCCCTCATCGGCGGCTACAAGCGCAAATGCACCGCCTGCGGCCATGAGATCTTCCCGCGCACCGATCCGGTCGCCATCATGCTTGTGGTCGACGAGAAGAAGGATCGTTGCCTGATGGGCCGCAGCCCGCGCTTTCCGGCGGGCATGTATTCCTCGCTCGCCGGCTTCGTCGAGCCGGGCGAGACCATCGAAAACGCCGTCCGGCGCGAAACGCGAGAAGAGTCGGGCATCACCGTCGGCCGCGTCCGCTATCACGCCTCGCAGCCCTGGCCGATGCCGCACCAGCTGATGATCGGCTGTTACGGCGAGGCCACCGACTTCGACATTGCCTTCGACACCGTGGAACTCGAGGATTGCCGCTGGTTTACCCGAGACGAGATCGGCCGAATGTTGTCGGAGGGGTCATTCGACGGACGCTCACTACCGATCAACGGCACGATCGCCCGCAGGCTGATCGAAGACTGGTTCGAGTGGCGGCACTGAGCAATTCCAGCAAAGGCGCGAAGCGGTTTTGCTGGAATTGCATGGAAACAAACGGATAGAGCATTAGAGGCGCTCCTTTGCGCGGGAAATGCTCTACGCCGCCACCATTCTGATCAGAGCTTGCCGCGCATGGCATGCGCCTTGTACACCCCGAGAATGCGCACCTTCTCTGAGAAGAAGCGTAGCTCTTCTAGGGCCCGCCGCACGGGTGCATCGTCTGGATGCCCCTCGATATCGGCATAGAACTGCGTCGCCGTGAACTTGCCGCCGATCTGGTAGCTTTCGAGCTTGGTCATGTTCACCCCGTTCGTCGCAAAGCCGCCCATCGCCTTGTAGAGCGCGGCCGGAAGGTTGCGGACATTGAACACGAAGGTGGTGATGAACTGCTCGTCGGCAGCTGTGCGCTTCTGGTCGTCCTCGTCGCGCGAGAGCACCACGAAGCGGGTCACGTTGTTTTCCGAATCCTCGACATTTTCGGCCAGGATATCGAGCCCGTAGAGAGAGGCAGCGAGCCGCGGCGCAAGGGCCGCCATGGTGCGGTCGCCCTTCTCGGAAACCAGCTTTGCCGCCCCGGCCGTATCGCCGGCGACAACCGCCTTCCAGCCATGGCTGCGGATGATCTTGCGGCACTGGCCGAGCGCATGGATATGGCTGTGCACGGTGCGGATCTCATCAAGCTTCACGCCTGGCAGCACCATCAGCTGGAAGCGGATCGGCATGAAGTACTCGCCGACGATATGCAGGCGCGACAGCGGCAGCAGATAGTGGATGTCGGCCACGCGGCCCGCGAGCGTATTCTCGATCGGGATCATCGCCAGATCCACTTCGCCCGTCTCCAGCGCCACGAAGGCATCCTCGAAGGTCGGGCAGGGAAGCGGCTCCATGTTGGGGAACATGTCGCGGCAGGCCATGTCGGAATTTGCGCCGTAGTCGCCCTGGAAGGAAATCTTGTTCGTCGGTGCCAAGGGATCAGTGTCCTGCGTTGGAGGATGCGGAAAGAATGCGACGCGCCTTTTCGAGATCGGCAGGTGTGTCGACGCCGAGGGGCACGGTCTTTACCACCTCGACATCGATGCGCATGCCGGCTTCGAGCGCGCGAAGTTGTTCGAGCGATTCCCGCTTTTCAAGCGTTGACGGCGCCAGAGACACGAAGCGTTCGAGCGCGTGGCGGCGATAGGCGTAGAGCCCGATATGGTGATAGAGCGGCCCGGCCCCGTGTGGCGCGGTCGCACGGGTAAAATAGAGTGCCCGAAGCCTGTCGGCAGAGAGCGGCGAGCCGACGACCTTCACCACGTTCGGATTGGTCTTTTCCTGCTCGTCCTCGATCTCCACCGTCAGCGTTGCGATGTCGACGGCCGGGTCTTCGAGTGGTCGCAATGCCGCCCGGATCGTCTGCGGATCGATCGTCGGCAGGTCGCCCTGCACGTTGATGATGATCTCGGCCTGCCCATCGGGATCGACCTTGGTCAGCGCCTCGAAGATCCGGTCGGAACCCGACTGGTGGTCTACCCGCGTCATCACCACCTCGAAGCCTGCAGCCGCAACCGCGTCGAACACAGTCTGGTCGTCGACGGCGACGATGATTCGCCCGACATCCGCCTCTTGCGCGCGTTTTGCGACCTGAACGATCATCGGAAGGCCTGCAATATCGGCGAGCGGCTTGCCCGGGAGCCGGGTCGATGCCATGCGGGCCGGGATCAGGACCAAAGTTTTGGCAGTTCTGCCTTCATTCATGTCCGTAACCCCTTCAAATCACCGCACAGAAGTGTCAAATAGTCCCAGTTGCGGGACCATAATCGTGTTGCATGTGTTATGCAAAAGACATAGGTTCCGCGCGATTTCAAGATCGTCCGGTTGCTCATCGGCCGGCTGCACGGGGAGCTTTGCAGATGAATTCTTATACCAACATGGGCGTGGGTGCCTTCCTCGGCACCGTGTTCGTCCTGATGTCTGTGTCGATCGCTTCGGAAGGCATTTTCCATTCGGAAACGCCAGAGAAGGAAGGCTTCGCCATCGTTGCCGAGGAAGCTGCTCCGGCCGAAGCCGCCCCCGAGGTTGCTGCAACGCCGATCGCCGTGCTTCTCGCCAGTGCCGACGCCACGGCCGGTGAAGCTGTCTTCAAGAAGTGTGCGAGCTGTCATAGCATCGAGAAGGGAGGCCCGAACAAGGTCGGTCCGGACCTGTGGGGCTTGGTCGATCGTCCGATCGCCAGCCATGAAGGCTTCAGCTATTCAGCAGCTATGACCGAATTCTCCCAGGGCGGCACCGTGCTCTGGACATGGGATCACCTGAACGAATTCCTGCTCGCGCCAAAGAAGCACATCCCGGGCACCGCGATGGGCTTTGCCGGCCTGAAGAAGGATGACGAGCGCGCCAACCTGATCCTGTATTTGCACACCCAGGCCGATACGCCGGTCGCTCTGCCGGATCCTGCAGCGACAAACTGATCGCTCGCTCATTGATGAAACAAAAGCCCGGCCCAGTGCCGGGTTTTTTGTTTCCGGCAACCGAGCTCAAAGCAGCAGGAGAGCCCATAGTGAAACGGTCACCACTCCGGCTGCGGTAGAAAGGGTGATGACCGAAGCGGCGAGGCCCTGTCCCACTCCGAATCGGCTGGCGATCAGCCAGGCATTGATGCCCGTTGGCACGGACGAGGTGAGCACGAGGGCAGCCGTCCACTGCGGCGAAAGACCGAGCAGGTGGGCTGCGAGCCAGACCGTTGCCGGCATCAGGCCGAGCTTGATGAGCGAGATGCTTCCCGCGATCCGCACGTTTCCGGCCATGCCGTATTTGTTCAGCGTCATGCCGAGCGAGATCAGGGCCGCCGGTGCCGCCATGCCGGCCACCTGCGCGACCACGCCATCGACCAGTCCCGGCACCGGTGTGCCGGCGATCTGGAGCAGAACGCCGCCCGCGAGTCCGATGATCAGCGGGTTTCGGATCAGGTTCGTGCCCACTTGCTTGATGACGGCGACAGCACCCTCGGCCTTCCTGCCGCCGCTTTTCTGCTCGGCACGTTCCATGGCCAGCACGCCAGCAATCATCATCAGCGGCAGGTGGATGGCGAGCAGGATTGACATGGCAACGATCCCCTCCGGGCCCACAGTGCGTTCCACGAGGGGCAACCCGATGAAGACATTGTTGGCGAAGGCGGAAGAAACGCCAGCCAGCACTCCCAGGCGCTCGTCGCGGGCAAAGATGCGTGTCGCGACCAGGTGACCAATTGTCCAGGCAACGAGAACGCCGGAGAAATAGGCGATCCACAATCGGAAAGGCGAAGCCCCGTGGAAATCCGCATTGGCAATGGTCCGAAGCAGCAATAGCGGCACGGCCACCTTGAAGACGAAATCTCCCAGCCCGTCGCCGATCTCGGCAGCCAGGATCTTCAGCCGGACCAATGCCCAGCCGAACAGAATGAGGATGAAAATCGGAAGGACGTCCTGGGCAACGGTGGTCATTAAAAATCAGCTCGGAATGGAAAGATGAGACCTTCTTAGGCCTCTTGTCGTTCTCGGCCAATCCGCCATAAACGACAAAAGCAGGCAAATGCCTGCTTCCACGCCCGGTCGCGCCGGGATGGGATCCGCCGCCAGTACATCCGTGGTCGGCTCTCCCGAGCGGAACCGGTTGCGGTCCCCTGGACGGCCAGGGGAGATGGCCATCCACGGCAACGCTTCTAGACGGTCGATGTTACGGCAAGATGACGATGATCGCTTGCCCCTTCCCATCGCCGGAAAAACGGCTATGACCGTTTTGGAAGCAAACGGAGCCCCGGACCCCATGAGCCAGTTCGATGTCCTGACTGTCGGAAACGCGATCGTCGACATTATATCTCGCTGCGACGACCAGTTTCTGATCGACAACGGCATCACCAAGAGCGCCATGAATCTGATCGATGCGGAACGCGCCGAACGGCTCTATGCGATGATGGGTCCCGCCGTAGAAGCCTCCGGCGGAAGCGCCGGCAACACGGCTGCCGGCATTGCCAATTTTGGCGGCAAGGCCGCCTATTTCGGCAAGGTCGCCGAGGATCAGTTGGGCGAGATCTTCACCCATGACATCCGTGCCCAGGGCGTGCATTTCGAAACCCGTCCGTTGGGCAGCCAGCCGCCGACCGCCCGCAGCATGATCTTCGTCACCGAAGACGGCGAGCGCTCGATGAACACCTATCTCGGCGCCTGCGTCGAGTTCGGCCCCGAAGACGTCGAACCCGAGGTCGTGGCGAAATCCAAGGTCACCTATTTCGAAGGCTATCTCTGGGATCCGCCGCGCGCCAAGCAGGCGATCCTCGATTGTGCCCGCATCTCCCATGAAGCTGGCCAGGAAATGGCGATGACGCTGTCCGACAGCTTCTGTGTCGGGCGCTACCGCGCCGAGTTCCTCGAACTCATGCGTTCCGGCACCGTGGACATCGTCTTCGCCAACGAGCAGGAGGCCCTTTCCCTTTACGAAACCGACAACTTTGCCGAAGCGCTGGATCGCATCGCAAAGGATTGCAAGCTGGCGGCTGTCACCATGGGTGATCAGGGTGCCGTGGTGGTCAAGGACGACCAGCGTATCCGGGTGCCCGCAACGAAAGTGGAGACGGTGGTCGACACCACGGGCGCCGGCGACCTCTTCGCATCCGGCTTCCTGTTCGGCTACACCAATGGCCGCAGCCTGGAGGATTGCGCCCATCTCGGCTGCTATGCCGCAGGTGTCGTCATCCAGCAGATCGGCCCACGGCCGATGATGTCTCTCAAGAAGGGGGCTGCGGCGATCGGCCTTATTTGAAGGCCTCGCCCGGATAGGCGCCCCATATTTCGTTCTGCGAAACCCAGCCGGTGACCCCGCTGGTTTCGGCCTGGCACCAGTTGCCGTTGCACTCGCTGAGCTTGAGTACCACACCCGGCTCGAGCTTGGCGATGACAGCGGCCGACGCGTTGGAATCGCGCCGCATCATGACGTAGACGTTCTCACCATTGCCGCGCATCCAGGGTGCGGCCAGCGCCGTGCGCTCCCCGGTCAGGAGGGTCTGGTTTACCCAGCCTTCGGTCCCGTCGGCATCGCGGATCTGCCGCCAGTTCTCGTATTCGCGGATGATCTCGACCGGCAGGCCCGATTTCATGTAGCGCCAGGAAACGGCATAATCGGTGCTCGGGCCGATGCGCAGATTGACCTTCTCCGCCTTCAGGCTGACGAAACGGGGCAGGGGCAGCCCGCTGGATCCCTTGGTGGTTGATTGCGCCTGGCCGGCACCTGGCGCGGCCATGATGGACACGAGCAGGGCGCTGGTGGCAAGGCTGACGCGGCACAGGTTATGAAACATGATCATTCCGGGCTAAGCTGTGGAAATGAAGTGCTTTCTTGCCGAGCCGACACCATATGGCGTGAGTCCGGGACAAATCCGTGGCGAGCCGACGAGTTTTGTTTGTCTTCGCCGACGGGTTTGGTAGAAATTGCCTTCCTAAGGAGCGAAGTATCCCGCGACTTGGTTAACGAGTTCTGAAGAAGGCATCGATGCGGCCCATGACGAACAGGAAAAGACCCAAGGTCTATATCACGCGGAAACTGCCCGATGCCGTGGAAACGCGCATGCGTGAGCTTTTCGAGGCCGAACTCAATGTCGATGACAAGCCGCGCACGCGCGAAGAATTGATCGCCGCCGTGAAGACGGCGGACGTTCTGGTGCCGACCGTGACGGACCGAATCGATGCGGCGCTCATCGCCGAAGCCGGCCCGCAGATGAAGCTGATCGCCAGTTTCTCGAACGGCACGGATCATATCGACATCGATGCGGCAGCGAAAAAGGGCATCACCGTCACCAACACGCCGAACGTCCTGACCGAAGACACCGCCGACATGACCATGGCGCTCATCCTCGCGGTCCCGCGTCGTCTTGTGCAGGGTGCCCGCGTGCTCATGGATAAGCCGGGCGAATGGGAGGGCTGGTCGCCCACCTGGATGCTCGGTCGCCGCATCTGGGGCAAGCGGATCGGCATCATCGGCATGGGCCGCATTGGCACGGCGGTGGCCCGCCGCGCCAAGGCCTTCGGTCTGTCGATCCACTATCATAACCGCAAGCGCGTCAACCCCGCGACCGAGGATGAGCTGGAAGCGACCTATTGGGACAGCCTCGACCAGATGCTGGCCCGCGTTGATATCGTTTCGGTCAACTGCCCCTCAACGCCTGCGACCTTTCACCTGCTTTCGGCCCGTCGCCTCGCGCTTCTGCAGCCGACGAGCTATGTGGTGAATACCGCCCGTGGTGACATCATCGATGAGGATGCGCTGATCCAGGCGCTGCGCGCCGGCAAGATCGCCGGTGCCGGTCTCGACGTCTTTGAGAACGAGCCTGCGGTCAACCCGAAGCTGGTGAAACTCGCCAATGAAGGCAAGGTGGTGCTCTTGCCGCATACCGGGTCAGCCACCATAGAGGGCCGCATCGACATGGGCGACAAGGTGATCATCAACATCCGCACCTATTTCGACGGCCATCGCCCGCCGAACCGTGTCCTGCCGAACCGCGGCTAAGGCCCTCAGGCCAGGTGCTTCTGCATCTCGATGAAGGTGATGCGGTCGTAGCCCGCATGGCTCTTCTCGGCGGTCCTGATGAAGCCCCAGGCGCCAAATCGTGTGTGGTTGCCGGTGAGTTCGATCCGGGTCTCGAGCCTCAAGGCCGGCTTGCCGAGCTGGCGAGCGATCGCCTCGGCCTCTACAAGGAAACGGCTGCCGATCCCGGCCCCCTGGGCTTCAGGCGAAACCGCCAGCTTGCCGACATAGAGGAAATCAGGCTCGGGCCTTAAGAAGGCGCAGCCGAGCAGTCGGCCGTCGATCTCGGCAATGAGCCCGATCTCGTCACGGGCCTTGTCCTTGAGCGAAACGACCGTCAGTCGATGCGCGGAGGAGGGCGGGTCGATGACACCGTCCATATAGGCAAACGAGCCCATGATCAGCGCCAGCAAGTCCTCGTAGCGCGTAAAGCTCTCATCAATCCGGCGAATGCTCACACTCATGTCCCTGCCCGACGCTTGTAGCGGATGGTGTCGAAACGGGCGGCAAGCCCGTCATACATCAGAAGTCGGCCAACAAGCGGCTCGCCAATCCCGGTGATCACCTTGATTGCCTCCATGGCCATCAGCGTGCCGATGACGCCAGTGAGTGCTCCGATCACGCCCGCTTCCGCACAGGCTGGCACAAGGCCTTCCGGTGGCGGTTCGGGGAAGAGATCGGTGTAACGCGGATAGGGAAGGCCGTCAGGCCCGATCTCATAGGGTTTGAGAACGGTCACGGTGCCATCAAAGCGCCCGACAGCTCCGGTCACCAAGGGCACCTTCGCGCGCTCCGCCGCGTCCGCTGCCGCATAGCGGGTGGTAAAGTTGTCGGATCCATCGATCAGCAGCTTGTAGCGCGGCAGGTAATCCCCGGCAAACTCGGCAGTAAAGCGCTCTTCATAGCGCACCGTGCGGCAATTCGGGTTGAGGCGGGCAATGGCGCGCGCGGCACTCTCCGTCTTCTTCTCGGAAAGCGTCCCCGTGTCGTGGATCACCTGTCGCTGGAGATTGGAGAGCGATACGCCGTCGTCATCGACGATCCCGAGCGTACCGACGCCGGCTGCGGCCAGATACTGCAGCACCGGTGAACCGAGCCCGCCCGCCCCGATTACCAGCACGCGGGCGGCTTTCAGCAATTGCTGCCCGTGGCCACCGACTTCGGGCAGCAGGATATGACGGTGATAGCGGGAGAGTTCTTCAGGTGACAGAGAATCCATGAGGCTCACCTTGCCACCGGGACTGTCTGAAGAAAAGCAGTGTCAGCCATCGATCTGTCCGTCCCTGATGGTCACGAACTTCGCCCGGTCCCCGAGCGCCGAGAACATCGCCTTGTCGGTCCCCGTCATGAAGGCTTGGCCTCCGAGGGCGTCGATCCGTTCGAAAAGCGCCGCCCGCCGTCCTTCGTCCAGATGCGCCGCGATCTCATCGAGCAGCAGGATCGGTGCAAACCCGGTCATCGTCGCCACCAGCCGTGCATGGGCCAATATGAGCCCGATCAGCAATGCCTTCTGCTCGCCCGTCGAGCAGCGCTCAGCATCCATGTCCTTCTCGATGTGGCGCACCATGAGGTCCGCGCGATGCGGTCCGTCCAGTGTGCGCCCGGCTGCCGCATCCCGGTGCCGCGACTGGGCGAGGATCTCGATATACCGTTCTTCAAACGCAAAGGCCGGCAGGTCGGCGAGGTCATCAAGGAAGCCGGAAAGGGCGAGAGATGCGGATGGAAATGCAGATGTTTCCCGATCCGCCTCGATCAATCCGGAAAGCAGCCCGAGCATCTCCCGCCGCGCTGCGGCCATCGCGACCCCGAGGGCTGCCATCTGCTGTTCAATGCCGGAAAGCCAGGTCGGATCGAAGCGCCCTTCAGAAAGCAGCTTGTTACGGCTGCGCATGGCGCGCTCGAAGTCGTTCGCACGCCGCCCGTGGGCGGGGTCGAGCGACAGGACCAAGCGATCGAGAAAGCGACGTCGATCCGCAGAGGGGCCGGTGAACAGCCCGTCCATCGCCGGCGTCAGCCAGAGCACACGCAGATGGTCGGTGAGTTCATCGACCGATTTCGCAGGCGAGCCGTTGATCCTCAGCCTGCGAACGAGGTTGTCCTCTTCCGTCGTCTCGGTGCCCGTGCCGATATCGGCTTCGCCGGCCATGCCCTCGATGGCGGCGAAGACCGTGAAGCTTCCGGAGGCCCCGACCCTCGGAATGTCCGAAAGCACCGCTCGGCGAAGACCTCGTCCCGGCGACAGAAAGGAGATCGCCTCCATGAAATTGGTCTTGCCGGCGCCATTGTCGCCGACCAGCACCACATGCCGCCCGTCCAGCGTCAGGCCGGCCTGCGTGTAGTTGCGGAAGTCGCTGAGTTTGAGCCGGTGGATCTGTGTCTTCTGGGTCATCGGTCGGAATCGTTGTCGCCCTGAGCTAGGACGATTGATCGGTGATGGCAAGGCGCAAGCGCCAATCTCTGCTCGATCAGGGCATGCGGCGCTTGGCGACATGGAACCATGCATCGAACGTGGTAGTTTGAGCAGATAGCCGAGCCCGGAGGCCGAGCCATGTCCCTGCAGCCCGATGATCTGACACCCGAAGAAGCCCGACGCGACCATTGGGAGATGCTGGGTTTCCTGGCACTCAATGCCAGTCTTGGTGGCCTTCTGGGGCTGCTCGTGGCTTTCGCCATCTTCTGGCTCGATCTCGGCGGTATCGGCACCTCGCTCTCCCGCTCCAGCCACCCTGTCCTGCCGGCTCTCATGCTGGCGGTTCCCCTCGCGCTGACGTTTGCCGCCGCAGTCACGGCATCTGCCGTCATGACCATGCCCTATCGCAAGAAAAAGCAGCGCTGAAGGCATTACGCCAGACGGCGTTTGACCGCGCACCCGTCTTGCGGCATCTAGGCCGCATCGAGACGATGGAGAGAAGCATGGACACGCAGGACGAGCGCATCACGCGTCTGGAAGAGACCGTTGCCCATCAGATGCGGGTCATCGAAGAGCTCTCCGATCAGCTCACCGAACAATGGAAGGTGGTCGAGCAGACCCGGGCCAAGCTGGATCGGCTCACGGAGCGCTTCCTGTCTCTGGAAGAGCAGGGCCTCGAAGCCCCCGCCATCACCCGTCCGCCGCATTACTGAGCGGCACGATCTTTCGCCGCGAAGCCGGTGAGCACCGCATCGACGACATGCGCCATCTGATCCCGTGACGGGTCGAGTCGGCCGGTCAGCAGTCGCTGCCAGCAGAAACTCGAAAACAGCTCCATGACGAGAGGGATGTCGAGCGCCTCGCGGATTTCACCCCGTGTCACGCCCCGTTCCAGGATGATGCCACTCGCCCGGCAGCGCGTCACCGCATAGTCCCGCAGCGCGCCCAGGGCCGCCGGATCGCTCTGCGCCTCGGCGATGATCGACCGAAAGACCTCGCCGCCGCTGGTCTTCCAGAAACCGAGCAGCGTCTCGAGAAAGGCGATCAGGTCTTCGCGCGTGCTGCCGGTGTCGGGATAGAAGGTCTCGCCCTTCTGGCGATGATAGATGTCGAGCAGCAGCGCCGCCTTGGAAGGCCACCAGCGATAGATCGTCGGTTTGCCGGCCTTCGCCCGCCTCGCTACAGCTTCGATCGAAAACGCCGAAAGTCCGCCTTCCCTCAGGATCTCAGCGGCTGCGGTGAGGATTGCCTCCTCGCTTGCAGGGTTGCGTTGCGCGCCAATCGATGTGCGCTTTGTGATGTCGTGTGCAGTCGTTGTCACAGTTGCTGCTCCTCTGGCCGATCTGGGCCCGCACAGCGCTTCTGGCGCCCATCATGGTGCTCACGATCGTCTATGGAATTGCGCCGGCGATCCACAAGCACTTCGCCTGGCTCATCCTGCGGCACCCACGGTTGCTCGCCTGAACCCATGCAAAAGGGGCGGCCCTTTAGGACCGCCCCTTGCAAATCGTGTCTTCGATCTCTCCAACTCAGTCGCTGAGCGTATCGAAAAAGTCCTTCATCCGGGCAAAGAAGCCCGTGGATTCCGGATTGTTCTCCTTCGACGACAACTGTTCGAATTCCTGCAGCAGTTCGCGCTGACGCTTGGTCAGCTTCTGCGGCGTCTCGATCTGGATCTGGATATAGAGATCGCCCACCTGCGTCGAGCGCAGCACGGGCATGCCCTTGGCCTTCAGACGGAACTGCTTTCCAGCCTGCGTGCCCTCCGGGACCGTCACGCGGGACTTTGTCCCATCGAGCGTTACCACGTCGAAGGTGCCGCCGAGGGCTGCCGTCGTCATCGAAATTGGCACGGAGCAATAGAGATCCGCCCCGTCGCGCTGGAAGAACTCGTGCGGTCTGACCGACAGGAAGATGTAGAGGTCGCCCGATGGACCGCCACGCAACCCGGCTTCACCCTCGCCCTGCAGGCGAATGCGCGTCCCGTCCTCGATACCAGAGGGAATGCTGACGGAGAGCGAGCGCTCCTCGGTGACGCGGCCCTGGCCGTGGCACTTGCCGCAGGGATCGCTGATCGTCTGACCGCGACCGTGACAGGTCGGGCATGTGCGTTCAATCGAGAAGAAGCCCTGGGCCGCACGAACACGGCCCGAGCCCTGACAGGTCGTGCAGGTCTTCGGCTGCGTTCCCGGCTTCGCGCCCGACCCCGTGCAGACATCGCAGGTGATCGAGGTCGGAACCCGGATCTGCGCCGTCTTGCCGGTGAAGGCCTCTTCGAGGCTGATTTCCATGTTGTAGCGCAGGTCGGCACCGCGTTCGCGACCGCCGGTCGAGCGGGCACGACCGCCGCGGCCGCCACCCATCATCTCGCCGAAGATGTCTTCGAAGATGTCGGAGAAACCGCCGCCGGCAAATCCGCCGCCGCCGCCACCGAAGCCGCCACCGCCCATGCCGCCCTGTTCGAAGGCAGCGTGGCCGAAGCGGTCATAGGCCGCGCGCTTCTGCGGATCCTTCAGGGTTTCATAGGCCTCGTTGAGTTCCTTGAACTTCTTTTCGGCTTCATCATCGCCCGGGTTTTTGTCCGGGTGGTATTTCATCGCCAGCTTGCGGAAGGCGCTCTTCAGCTCCTTCTCGTCCGCCGTCCGGCCAACCCCGAGGGTCTCGTAGAAATCTGCTTTTGCCATGGTCTTACAAAGCTCTCAAAGCTTTCCCAACGCTCGTGTGGCTGCCCGTTGCCTTGCCGGCCTGCTTGTCGCAAGCCTGCATGTCTTTCTGGAAGTCGGCTGCCGCAGAGATCGCATCCTGCATCAGAAGCTTGCGCGCCTCACCCTTGCTGATCAGGCCGTCTGCGGACGTCACCGCCGCAAAGGCCAGAGAATGGGCGGCCATGTCGCAGGAGGAGACCTCGCCACCGTTCTCGCGCCTTTGCAGCGCAGCTTCGATGATGCTGCCGAGCTGATTGCCGAGGCTGGAAAGGGAGTTGCTGTCCTTGGCGGAAATCGCCTTGGCCACCTTGGCCTCGGCGGCGCTCACCTGGCGGTGAACGGCGCTCACCTGGCGGTGAACGGCGCTCACCTGCCCCCTGTCCTGTGCCACGGCACCGGTCGCCAGCATCAACGAAATGGCGGCTGGCCCGAAGGCCAGCCAGCGCGTGGAACGGCGTCCGAAGCGGCCCTGCATCAGGCCGACTTCTTCGCGTCTTCGTCCTTCACTTCTTCGTAGTCGGCATCGACGACGTTGTCGTCCTTGCCACCATCCGCGTCGCCTGCACCGCCTTCGGCCTGCTGCGCTTCATAGATGGCCTGGCCCAGCTTCATGGAAACTTCCATGAGGGTCTGGGTCTTGGCTTGGATGTCGTCGGCATCGGGCTCGGAGGCTTCGATGGCGCCCTTCAGGGCTGCAATCGCGTCCTCGATCGCCTTGCGATCGGTTTCCGAAACCTTGTCGCCATACTCCTTCACCGACTTCTCGGTGGAGTGAACAAGGCTTTCGGCCTGGTTCTTGGCTTCGACCACGGCACGACGCTTCTTGTCGGCCTCTGCATTGGCTTCGGCGTCCTTGACCATCTTCTCGATGTCGGCGTCAGACAGACCACCGGAGGCCTGGATGCGGATCTGCTGTTCCTTGCCGGTGCCCTTGTCCTTGGCCGAAACCTGGACGATGCCGTTCGCGTCGATGTCGAAGGTCACTTCGATCTGCGGCATGCCGCGCGGCGACGGCGGCAGGCCGACGAGGTCGAACTGGCCGAGCAGCTTGTTGTCCTGGGCCATTTCACGTTCGCCCTGCGAAACGCGGATGGTCACGGCCTGCTGGTTATCTTCAGCGGTCGAGAAGGTCTGGCTCTTCTTCGTCGGGATCGTCGTGTTGCGATCGATCAGGCGGGTGAAGACGCCACCGAGCGTTTCGATGCCGAGCGACAGCGGGGTTACGTCGAGCAGCAGAACGTCCTTGACGTCGCCCTGCAGAACACCGGCCTGGATGGCGGCGCCGAGTGCGACGACTTCATCCGGGTTGACGCCCTTGTGCGGCTCCTTGCCGAACAGCTGCTTGACGACTTCCTGAACCTTCGGCATGCGGCTCATGCCGCCGACGAGAACGACTTCATCGATATCGGCAGCGGTAACGCCGGCATCCTTGAGGGCTGCCTTGCACGGTGCGATCGTGCGCTGGACGAGGTCGTCGACCAGGCTTTCGAACTTGGAGCGGGTCAGCTTCATCGTCAGGTGCTTCGGACCCGAAGCGTCTGCCGTGATGAAGGGCAGGTTGATTTCGGTCTGTTGCGAGGACGACAGCTCGATCTTGGCCTTTTCAGCGGCTTCCTTCAGACGCTGCAGGGCCAGCTTGTCACCCTTGAGGTCGATGCCCTGGTCCTTCTTGAACTCGGCTGCAAGATATTCGACGAGGCGCATGTCAAAATCTTCGCCGCCGAGGAAAGTGTCGCCATTGGTCGACTTCACTTCGAAGACGCCGTCGCCGATTTCCAGAACCGAAATATCGAAAGTGCCGCCACCCAAGTCGTAAACGGCGATCGTCTTGCCTTCGGTCTTGTCGAGGCCATAGGCGAGAGCTGCAGCCGTCGGCTCGTTGATGATGCGCAGAACTTCAAGGCCTGCAATGCGGCCGGCATCCTTGGTTGCCTGGCGCTGGGCGTCGTTGAAGTAGGCCGGAACGGTGATGACGGCCTTTTCGACCTTTTCGCCAAGATAGGCTTCAGCCGTTTCCTTCATCTTCTGAAGGATCATGGCCGAGATCTGCGACGGGGAATAACCCTTGTTCTGTGCTTCGACCCAGGCGTCGCCATTGTCACCCTTGACGATCTGGAACGGCACGAGGCCCTTGTCCTTCTCAACCGTCGGATCTTCGTAGCGGCGGCCGATCAGGCGCTTTACGGCGAAGAGGGTGTTGGTCGGGTTGGTGACGGCCTGGCGCTTGGCCGGCTGGCCGACAAGGCGTTCGCCATCGTCAGAAAAGGCCACCATGGAGGGCGTGGTGCGTGCGCCTTCGGAATTCTCGATGACCTTTGCATCCTTGCCGTCCATGACGGCGACGCAGGAGTTGGTCGTTCCAAGGTCGATACCGATTACTTTTGCCATGTCATTCTCTCCTTGAAGCAGGCCGTCGGAACCCCAATCAGGCATTCCTGACAGCCCCTCGACGTAGATGGTCTGGGATATACTGCAGCGCCGCTGCGGCTATGTCGCGTATATAAGAAGCGGAATTTCTGACTGCAAGGCTGGAAATCAGCCGAAAACCGGTAAAAAAGAATAGATTGGCGCGCCAGCTTCAGGTGTTTTGCTGCACCCTCCGGCCTGCCACGATCCGGGATCCTGGCTGATGCGCCTTGCGCCAGGCCGATCCGTTTCGAAGCCTGGATGTGGGCTCTCATTGTCCGAGGATCAAGTCGAGAAGCGTTGTCCGCCGGGTGCCCTGTGCTTCGCCGACCTCTGCCGGTGGAACAGGCCCTGCCGAACCGGTCACATCCTGCGAGGGAACGGGCCCTGCTGGAGTGTCCTCCGCATAGATGGGCTCGCCGGTGTAGCGCTCTTCTCCGCCGCCCTGGAGCACATCGGAGATGATGGTCCCGATCGTCATCGGGTCCTCTGCGGGCGCCGGCTCGATGAAGTCGCCGCCAGGCAGCGGGGCAGGCGCCAGCCCCTGATGGGCGGCGGTCATGTAGTCGTGCCAGGCCTTGGCCGGAAGTCCGCCACCGGTCACCTTCTTCATCGACTGGCCGTCGTCATTGCCAAACCAGATTCCGGTGGTCAGATTGCTCGTATAGCCGACGAACAGCGCATCACGGAAGGATTGCGTCGTCCCGGTCTTTCCGGCCGCTTCCCAGCCCGCAAGCTGTGCTTTCTTGCCGGTGCCATGATCGATGACGCTGCGCATCATCACGTTCATCGCGGCAACCACGCCGTCGTTCAGCACCTTCGGCGGCTCGAGATAATTGTTCTCGTAGAGCAGCGAGCCGTCGGCCTTCGAGATCCGGCGCACGATATGCGGCGTCGCCTTGTAGCCGCCGTTCATGAAGGGCGCATAGGCGGCTGTCAGTTCGAGCAGCGAGACTTCCGATGTACCAAGCGCGATCGAGGCATTGTTCTGCAGCTCTGATTCGATGCCCATCCGATGCGCCAGCTTGATCACCTGATCCGGGCCGACCTCCATCATCAGTTGCGCGGCGATCGTGTTCAGCGATTCGGACAGCGCCTGCGTCGCCGTCACCGGCCCGCGATACTTCTCGTCATAATTTTCAGGGGTCCAGGAGCCGATCCGGATCGGCGCATCGTTGCGAACCGAATTCGGGCGAAGACCGTTTTCGACGGCAGCGGCATAGACGAAGGGCTTGAAGGCCGAGCCCGGCTGGCGTTTGGCCTTCACAGCCCGGTTGAACTGGCTTTCGGCGTAGTCACGCCCACCCACCAGCGCACGGATCGCGCCGGTGCCGTCGATCGAAACGAGTGCAGCTTGCGAGGCATTCACCTTTTCGCCCTCGGCCGAAAGCGATTCGGTCAGCGCCGCCTCGGCCTTCTTTTCGAGCGTCATGTCGATGGTCGTCTCGACGACGATGTCCTCGGTGACCTTGCCGATCAGCAGGGTCACCTCGTCGCGCACGAGATCGGCGACATATTGGCCCGCCCCGCTCCAGTAGCGCTTCGCCTTGGTCGGCGGCTGCGTCATCGCGGTCTTGATTTCGTCGTCAGTGATGTAGCCCTCTTCCAGCATGGCCTGCAGCACGACCTGCGCGCGGGCCTCAGCCGCCTCCGGATCGCGCGCTGGCGAAAGCCGGGATGGCGCCTTGAGAAGCCCGGCGAGAAGCGCCGCCTCGCCAAGGTTCACATCACGCGCCGACTTGTTGAAATAGCGCCGCGCCGCGGCCTCCACGCCATAGGCGTTGGAGCCGAAGAACACCCGGTTCAGATACATCGCCATGATCTGGTCCTTGGTGTAATTCTGCTCAAGCCAGAAGGCGAGCAGCACTTCCTGCACCTTGCGCTCGACTGTCCGCTCCGGCGACAGGAAGAGATTTTTGGCCAACTGCTGCGTCAGCGTCGAGCCACCCTGGACGGCCCGTCCGCTCGTCACATTGGTCACGATCGCGCGTGCAAGACCGAGCGGGTCGACGCCGAAATGCGAGTAGAAACGCCGGTCCTCGATCGCCATCACCGCCTGCGGAATGAACGGCGACATCTCCTCGAGCGGCAGGGCTTCTCCGCCGGTTGCCCCGCGATTGGCAATGACTGTGCCCTCGACGGAGACGATCTTCATGTTCGGCGGGCGCTCTGGGATCGACCAGCTGCTGGCACTCGGCATTTGCGAGCCGTAATAGGCGACCAGTCCGACGACGCCGATGCCGCACCAGATCGACAGCACGAAACCCCAATAGATCAGCCGCCCCAGTCCGAAACCGCCGCCGCTACTGCTTTTGGCCTTGCGACCTCTCTGATTGTTGGATTTCCCGCGTTTCGCGGTCGGTTTGGTCTTTTTAGCCCCCGAACGAACCTGCCGTCCGCCAATGACGCGGTCATCCGCATCCAGCCGAAAATCCTCGTCTTCGCGCTCGTCGTCGAAGCTCGGCTCAATGCGGTCGCGGGATTTGCCTCGGCTCACCATTGCGGTGATCTTGCTCCAGATGTTCGCTGTGCGATGCTTGCAGCCCGCACGAAAATTGCTTCAAGAAATCTCGGTCGATCACGCCGGCGCCCGGATGGATGATCGCGCAATTGCACAGTAAATGCGGCGATTTAAGGGGTGGTTAAAGCCCCGTAAACAAGCCTTGAACGTGCCGTGAGTTTATTGGCAGAGATCGGCCCATTCGCCATCGACCAGGGCGATCATTCGCTCCGGCGCGATCTTCACCGCAGCATTGGTCGCGCCACCCGCCGGCACCACTTCGTCGAAGGCCTTGAGCGATAGATCGCCATAGACCTTGAGCGGGGAGGGCAGGCCGAAGGGGCACACGCCACCGACCGGATGGCTCGTTGCCTCGACCACCGCTTCGGCATCGAGCATGCGCGGCTTCACGCCGAAACGGTCCTTGAACTTGCGATTGTCGAGCCGCTTCGTGCCCGCCGTGACCACCAGCACCACGTCCTCGCCGATCCTCAGGCAGATCGTCTTGGCGATCTGATCCGGCTCGACGCCATGCGCTTCGGCTGCAAGCGCCACTGTGGCGGAGCTTGCCTCGGTGACGATGACGGAGATGTCGGGTGCTTTTTCCCGGAAGAACTGTCGGACGGATTCGAGGCTCATGGACGAAGTCTAACCGGAGCCCTCAAGGCTTTTCAAGCGCACGCATCTTGAAAGCCGGATCGAGCATCCCCATCTCTGGATCACCAGACGATAGAGCGTTTGCAGAGATCCTGTTTCAGGAACTTCAAAACGCTTAACCGGTTGTTAAGCATCCAGAGCGATCATCAAGATCCGGGATGCGGTTCACGAAGGTGGGCCAACATCCGAGACATCGAATGGCACGTTTCCGTCCCTGACCACGGATGTACTGGCAGGCAAGCGTAGAAGCGTAAAGGAAAGGCCGGTTTTTGACCGGCCTTTTTGCTTTTCTGGCCTCAGCCGTTCGCCAGCGCGTCGAGGATACGGATCCACGAGCGGATCCCCTTGTGGAACGAGTTGAGGTCATACTTCTCGTTCGGCGAATGGATGCGGTCGTCGGTCAGGCCAAAGCCGACCAACAACGAATCCATGCCCAGCATCTTCTGGAAATCGCCGACGATCGGGATCGAGCCACCCATGCCGATGATCACGGCAGGCTTCGGCCATTCATCCGACAACGCGTTCTTTGCCTTGGTCAGTTCCGGCGAATCATAGGAAAGCTGGATCGCTGGCGAACCGCCATGTTCGTGGAATTCCACCATGCAGTCGGCAGGAATGCGCGCCTGAACGAAGGCGCGGAAGCTCTCCCGCACCTTGGCCGGATCCTGCGTGCCGACGAGGCGGAACGAGATCTTGGCTGAAGCCTTGGCCGCAATCACGGTCTTGAAGCCCTCGCCGGTATAGCCGCCGATGATGCCGTTCACTTCCGCCGTCGGACGCGCCCAGGTGAGTTCCAGCACGGAGCGGCCCTTCTCACCAGCGGGGACCGACAGGCCAACCTCACCGAGGAAGCTTTCCGCTGTCCGCCCCAGGCTCTCCCAGGAGGCCTTGATGTTGGCCGGCGTCTCCTCGACACCGTCGTAGAAGCCGGGAAGGGTGACCGCGCCCGTCTCGTCATGCAGGTCGGCCAGGATCTTGGTCAGGATATGAACCGGATTGGCAGCGGCACCGCCGAACAGGCCGGAATGCAGGTCGCGGTCGGCCGCGATGATGGTGACTTCTTCACCGACAAGGCCACGCAGGGCAGCAGCAATTGCCGGCGTCTCGCGGTCCCACATGCTGGTATCGCAGACAAGCGCAAAGTCTGCCTTCAGCTCGTCGGCGTTGGCAGCGAGGAATGGCTTGAGCGACGGCGAGCCGGATTCTTCTTCACCCTCGAACAGGATGGTGATCTTGACCGGCAGCGAACCCTTCACCGCCTTGTAGGCGCGGCAGGCTTCAACGAAGGTGAGGAGCTGGCCCTTGTCGTCGGACGTGCCGCGACCGGTGATCACCTTGCGGCCATCCTTCTCCTTGATTGCAGGCGCAAAGGGATCGTCTTCCCAAAGATCCAGCGGATCGACCGGCTGCACGTCGTAATGGCCATAGAAAAGCACATGCGGTGCGTCGGCCTTTTCCGCTGCATGGTGCGCCACCACCATCGGATGGCCGGGCGTGTCTCGCAGCGAGGCCTCGAAACCGAGCTCGGTGAGCGCCGAGACCAGCCACTCGCCGGCCTTGCGGCAATCGGCCTTGTAGGCCGGATCCGTCGAGATCGACGGAATGCGCACGAGATCGAACAGGCGCTCGAGGCTCTGCGGCAGGGCCTCGTCGGCCTTGGCGAGGATAGGGGAGAGATCGGTCATGGTCATGTCCTGCAAATTTGAAAGTGGGGCGGACGATAGACCAAACCTCCTGACGTTTCGAGGCGTCGGGACCGCGAATTTTTCTCAATGCCGGATCGATTTCCGTTCACAGCTTGCGCGCATTGGCGATCGCCCAGCGGATATATTCTTTCAGCAATTCCTTCTCGAAGCGCCGAAACCCTTGAAAGACCGCCTGTTCCGCCTCTTCGGCCGCGGCCAGCGCTTCCTCGCGCATGTCCCGCGCTTTGTCGGTCAGGAAGATCTGCTGCGCCCTTTTGTCTCTCGGGTGCGCACGACGCTCGATCAGCCCGTCGCGCTCCATGCGGGCAAGCGTATTGGCGATCGTCGCCTGCTCCACATCGACCCGATCGAGCAGCTGCCTTTGGGTCAGCCCCTCTTCCTCCCAGAGTTCGATCAGGATCGGAAACTGCCCGGGCGAGAAGCCGAGCTTTGCGGCTCGCGTCTGCAGCGCCCGCGTGAAACCGCGCGCCAGCTGGCTCGCCAGCCAGGTGGCGGATTCGGAGCGGTCGGGGATCGTACGGTCATGGGCCATGGCACTCGACACGTCGTCGTGGTTCGTCGTTCCGGAATGATCGCATGCGATCCATTTCCGAGGCTGACTAATTTTGGGTTTTCAGGTGAGGGGACGGAAGCCGTCGTGGCTAAGGGCGGGGACTGCCACGACGGCTCCGGAATATGGGGACAAAGGCCCGGAGAGGGGGATAAGGCCTTTGCCCGAGTCTGAAGCGGCGGGGGACGAGCCTCTTTCAGACTACGGCGTGATCAGGCGCCGATGACTGAGATTTGTGGGTTCGAATGTGGTTTTTCAAGGGAAAGCCAGATTACAAATCGGTAAGCTTTTCGTGATGATTAGGTGTGAACCGACGAACAGATCTCGTCGTCCTAGCCGTGTGATTTTGCGCGCCGGGCAGCAAACCGTCATGGACGTTTCAGCCGCCCCGCGCTATCCATGCCGACATGAAAAAAGGCGATCATCTCTTCCTCGTCGACGGCTCGGGTTTCATCTTCCGCGCCTTCCACGCCATCCCGGCCCTCAACCGCAAGTCGGACGGTCTACCCGTCAATGCGGTCTCCGGTTTCTGCAACATGCTGTGGAAGCTCCTGCGCGACGCCCGCAACACCGATGTCGGGGTGACGCCCACCCATCTGGCGGTCATTTTCGACTATTCGTCGACGACCTTCCGCAAGGAAATCTACCCGCTCTACAAGGCGAACCGTTCGGCCCCGCCGGAAGACCTCATTCCGCAGTTTGGCCTGATCCGTCATGCCACGCGCGCCTTCAACCTGCCCTGCATCGAAACCGAAGGTTTCGAGGCCGATGACATCATCGCGACTTATGCACGCCAGGCGGAGTCGACGGGTGCAGACGTCACGATCGTGTCCTCCGACAAGGACCTGATGCAGCTCGTCACGGCGAACGTGCACATGTACGACGCGATGAAGGACAAGCAGATCGGCATTCCCGATGTCATCGAAAAATGGGGCGTGCCGCCGGAAAAGATGATCGATCTGCAGGCAATGACCGGCGATTCGACCGACAACGTTCCCGGCATTCCCGGCATCGGCCCGAAGACCGCAGCCCAGCTCTTGGAAGAATTCGGCGATCTCGAAACACTGCTCGCCCGCGCCGGTGAGATCAAGCAGGTCAAGCGCCGCGAAAACATTGTCGCCAATGCCGAACTCGCTCGGCTCTCCCGCCAGCTCGTTGAGCTGCGCACCGACGTGCCGATCGACATGAAGCTTGAGGAGCTGGTGCTCGAGCCGCAGAACGGGCCGAAACTGATCGGCTTCCTCAAGGCGATGGAATTCACCACCCTGACCCGTCGCGTTGCCGAAGTCTGCGATTGCGACGCAGGCGCCATCGATCCGGCCATCGTGCCGGTCGAATGGGGTGACGCTGCCCGTGGCCCCGATCTCGATGCCGGCGAAGCGCCCGCCTCGTCTGCGCCGACCTCGGCGCCCTCCGCCGCCGCGTCCTCTGATCCGGCAGCCAGCCCCGACGGCAAGACACCCGCCGATCTCGTCGCAAGCCGCGCCAACGCATTCGCCGGCAAGCCGATCGACACCAGCACCTACGTGACGATCCGCGATATCGAGACCCTCGAGCTCTGGATCGCCGCTGCCCGCGAAACCGGCCTCGTCGCCTTCGACACGGAGACCACTTCGCTCGATCCCATGCAGGCCGAACTCGTCGGCGTCTCGCTCGCCATCCAGGACAATGTCCTGTCGCCCGGCTCGACCGACATCCGGGCTGCCTATATCCCGCTCACCCACAAGACCGGTATCGGCGATCTGCTCGGCGGTGGCCATGCCGAAGGCCAGATCCCGATGAGGGATGCGCTCGCGGCATTGAAGGGTCTGCTCGAAGACCCCTCTGTGCTCAAGGTCGCGCAGAACCTCAAATACGACTACCTGGTGATGAAGCGCCACGGCGTCACGCTCCAGTCCTTCGACGACACCATGCTGATGTCCTACGTGCTCGACGCCGGCAAGGGCAATCACGGCATGGATGGCCTCTCCGAGAGATGGCTGGGTCACACGCCGATCCCCTACAAGGACGTCGCCGGTTCCGGCAAATCTTCCATCACCTTTGACCTCGTCGATATCGACCGTGCCACGGCCTATGCCGCCGAGGATGCCGATGTGACGCTGCGTCTTTGGCTGGTGCTGAAACCCCGCCTGGCCGCAGAAGGCCTCACCCGCATCTACGAGCGTCTGGAGCGCCCGCTGGTGCCGGTGCTCGCCCATATGGAGGAGCGCGGCATCACCGTCGACCGCCAGATCCTCTCCCGCCTGTCGGGTGAACTCGCCCAGAAGGCCGCCGCCACCGAGGACGAGGTTTATGAACTCGCCGGCGAGCGCTTCAACATCGGCTCGCCGAAACAGCTCGGCGATATCCTCTTTGGTCGCATGGGTCTGCCCGGGGGTTCCAAGACCAAGACCGGTCAGTGGTCCACTTCCGCCCAGGTTCTGGAAGACCTCGCTGCCGAAGGTGCACCGCTACCCCGCAAGATCGTCGACTGGCGCCAGCTCACCAAGCTGAAGTCCACCTACACCGACGCGCTTCCCGGCTACATCCATCCGCAGACCAAGCGCGTCCATACTGGCTACTCGCTGGCCTCCACGACGACAGGCCGTCTCTCGTCGTCAGAGCCGAACCTGCAGAACATCCCGGTCCGCACCGCCGAAGGCCGCAAGATCCGTACAGCCTTCATCTCGACCCCGGGCCACAAGCTGCTTTCGGCCGACTACAGCCAGATCGAACTGCGTGTCCTCGCCCATGTCGCCGACATCCCGCAGCTGCGCCAGGCCTTCGCCGACGGCATCGACATCCATGCCATGACCGCGTCGGAGATGTTCGGCGTGCCGGTCGAAGGCATGCCGTCGGAAGTCCGCCGCCGTGCCAAGGCGATCAACTTCGGCATCATCTACGGCATCTCCGCCTTCGGCCTTGCCAATCAGCTGAGCATCGAGCGCTCGGAAGCCGGCGATTACATCAAGAAGTATTTCGAGCGCTTCCCCGGCATCAAGGACTACATGGAATCCACCAAAGCCTTCGCCCGCGAGCACGGCTATGTGGAAACCATCTTCGGTCGCCGGGCGCATTACCCGGAGATCAAGTCGTCCAACCCTTCAATGCGCGCCTTCAACGAACGCGCCGCGATCAACGCCCCGATCCAGGGCTCGGCTGCCGACGTCATCCGCCGCGCCATGATCAAGATCGAACCCGCACTTGTGGCTGCCGGCCTGTCGGAACGCTGCCGTATGCTGCTGCAGGTGCATGACGAACTGATCTTCGAGGTCGAGGATGAGGCGGTCGATGCCGCCATGCCCGTGATCGTCGACATCATGGAAAATGCCGCGATGCCGGCCGTCTCGATGCGCGTGCCGCTCAAGGTCGACGCCCGCGCCGCCCACAATTGGGACGAGGCGCACTGAGAATTCCCGGCCTGGCCGGACATCGAAACAAGGGGCCCGTTCGGCCCACAGGAGTATGAGATTTGGCCTTCACCACCATCAATGGCAATGTCGTCCACTACGAGCTGATCGGCGAGGCGAAAGCCAAGAACCTGATCGTCTTCTCCAATGGGCTCGGCACCGACTTCCGCATCTGGCTGCCGCTCTTCGATGAACTCGGCGACGACGTCTCGGTGCTCTTCTACGATAGCCGTGGCCACGGTCTGTCCGGCGGTGCCGACACGCCCTTCGGCATGGCCGATCTCGTCTCGGATCTCGCGACCCTCTGCGACGAACTCGGCATTCGCAAGGCCACCTTCTGCGGTCTCTCGGTCGGCGGTCTCGTCTGCCAGGGCCTCTGGCAGGAGCGGCCGGATCTGTTCCGCAAGCTCATCCTCTGCGACACCGCCCCCCGCATCGGGTCTGCCGAAATCTGGGCCGAGCGTATCGCCGGCATCGAGAAGGGCGGCCTGGAAAGTGCTGCCGACAACGCCATGGCGCGCTGGTTCACACCGGCCTTCCACGAGGACCGCGCCGATGAACTCGCCGGCTACCGCCTGATGATGACCCGCCAGTCTCTCTCCGGCTATCTCTCGACCTGTGCTGCCCTGCGCGACACCGATTTCTCCGATGTCCTGCCGACCATCACGGTCCCCACCCTCTTCGTCGTCGGCGACCAGGACGGCTCGACACCGCCCGCCACCGTGGAAGCCGGCTCGCAACTCGTGCCCGGCGCCCGTTTCGAAGTTATCGCGGACTGCGCCCATATCCCCTGCGTCGAACAGCCCGAGGCACTCGCCGAAATGATGCAGAGCTTCATGCGCAAGCAGTGACAATCACCTCCCCCTTGAGGGGGGAGGTCGCCGCAAAGCGGCGGGTGGGGGTGATATCAGCAACCCTCAGGTCTCACCCCACCCCGGGCCTATAGCCCGACCCTCCCCCTCAAGGGGAGGGTAGTTTGCGCTCAATGCGCGGCGGACATGTCGCCCAGAACTTCCTTGGAAGCCACCGTCGAATCCGCGTTCAGCTTGTAGACCATCGGAACGCCGGTCGCGAGATTGACGTTAAGGATCTGCTCCTTGGTCAGCTTGTCGAGCACCATGACAAGCGAACGCAGCGAGTTGCCATGGGCCGCCACCAGCACCTTCTCGCCCCGCAGCACGCGCGGCAGGATTTCGGTCAGGTAATAGGGCCAGACGCGCGCACCGGTGTCGCGCAGGCTTTCGCCGCCCGGCGGCGGTATGTCGTAGGAACGGCGCCAGATATGCACCTGCTCCTCGCCCCATTTGGCGCGCGCATCGTCCTTGTTGAGGCCGGAGAGATCGCCGTAGTCGCGCTCGTTCAGCGCCTCGTCCTTGATCGTCTCAAGACCCGTCTGACCGACGTTTTCGAGGATGATGTTGCAGGTCTTCTGCGCGCGGGTGAGGACGGACGTGAAAGCGATATCGAACTTGATGCCGTAATCGGCAAGCGCCTTGCCGCCGGCATTGGCTTCCTGGACGCCGAGATCGGTGAGATCCGGGTCACGCCAGCCGGTAAACAGGTTCTTAAGGTTCCAGTCGCTCTGGCCATGGCGCACGAGCACGAGTGTACCGGTCATCGACAATTCCTCTCTTGACGATCAGGGGGTGGAGTTGAGCCCGAGCACGTCGAGCATGGTATAGCGGCCGGGCTTCTTGTCCCGGGCCCAGGTGGCGGCCTTCAGCGCACCACGAGCAAACAGCGAACGGTCGGTCGCGCTGTGAGACAGCGTGACCATCTCGCCTTCGCTGGCAAACAGCACGGAGTGCTCGCCAATGACGGAGCCGCCGCGCAACGTGGCAAAGCCGATCGAACCCTCTTCGCGCGGCCCGGTATGACCGTCACGCACGCGGACCGAATGATCGGCAAGCGAGATTCCACGGCCTTCGGCCGCTGCCTCGCCGAGCAAAAGCGCCGTGCCGGAAGGCGCGTCGACCTTGTGCTTGTGGTGCATTTCCAGCACTTCGATATCCCAGCCGGCGGCATCGAGCGCGCGCGCTGCCTGCTTGATCAAAACCGAGAGCAGGTTGACGCCGAGGCTCATATTGCCCGACTTCACGACCCGCGCATGGCGTGCCGCCGCGTCGATCTTCTCCTCATGCTCCGGCAGGCAGCCGGTGGTGCCGATCACATGCACGATGCGCGCCTGCGCGGCGAGGGATGCGAATTCAACGGTCGAAGCCGGTGTGGTGAAGTCGATCACGCCATCCGCGTGGACAAAAGCCGCCAGCGGATCGTCGGTGACGGCAACGCCAAGCTTCGGCACGCCTGCCAGTTCGCCGGCATCCTGTCCGACAACGGCAGAGCCGGCCCGTTCGACCGCCGCATGCAGCACAACGCCCTCTGTCTCGCTGATCAGTTTGATCAGCGTCTTGCCCATGCGACCGGCGGCACCGACGACGACGAGCTTCATGGGCGTATCCATGCGGGTCTATTCCTGAATGCTGAGCGGGCCGTTGGGCGCGGCCTGCAGGTTGTTGAGTCGAGCGTAAAGACCGCCCGGCTGCTGTGCAAGGCTCTGATGCGTGCCTTCCTCGGCCACTTCGCCCACCTGCATGACGATGATCTTGTCGGCATTGACGACGGTCGACAGGCGGTGCGCGATGACGATGACGGTGCGCCCTGCCATCGCGGCGTCCAGCGCCTGCTGCACCGCGGCTTCCGACTCTGTGTCGAGCGCCGAGGTTGCCTCGTCGAGCAGCAGGATCGGCGCATTGCGCACCAGAGCGCGCGCAATCGACAGGCGCTGCCGCTGGCCACCGGACAGCGTCACACCGTTTTCGCCGACGGGCGTGTCATAGCCCTGCGGTTGGGCAAGAATGAAGTCATGCGCATTCGCCAGTCGCGCCGCGTCCTCGATCTCGGCATCCGTCGCCTCGGGGCGGCCATAGCGGATGTTGTCGCGGATCGAGCCTTCGAAGAGATAGGGTTGCTGCGAGACATAGGCGAGATGATGCCGCAGCGAGGACTTCGTCACGTGCGCGATGTTCTGTCCGTCTATCAGGATTTCGCCTTCTGCCGGATCGTAGAAGCGCGGAACGAGCGTGATGACGGTGGACTTTCCCGCACCGGATGGTCCGACCAGTGCCGTCGTCTTGCCGCCTTCTGCGGTGAAGCTGAGATTGCGCAGCACGCGTTCATTGCTGCCATAGGCGAAGCTGACATTCCGGAATTCGATCGTCGCATCCGTAACGGCGAGCGATGTCGCACCGGGTTCGTCGCGCTGATGGGGCTGCATGTCGAGGATCTCGTAGATCATTCGCGCATTGACCGCCGCCCGCTCCATCTGAACCTGCAACCTGGCCAGACGCTTGGCCGGCTCGTAGGCGAGCAACAGCGCAGTGACGAAGGAGAAGAATGCCCCCGGCAAAACGCCGCCATAGATCGCCTGGTAGGCGGCATAGGCCATGACGCCGGCGATCGAGAAGCCAGCCAGCGTCTCGGTGAGCGGCCCGTTGCGCTCGCTGAGCTGTGCGATCTTGTTGGAGCGCCGCTCAGCCTGATCGATAGTCGACTGGATCTTGCGCTGCAGCTCGGCCTCCATGGTGAAGGCCTTGACGATGGAAATGCCCTGCACAGTCTCCTGCACGGCACCCAGAACATGCGAGTTCAGGATGATACTTTCCTTCGTGGCGCTGCGCAGCCGTTTGGAAAGGTAGCGCAGGCCCAGAAGCAGCGGTGGCGCGACGGTGAAGACGATCAGGGTAAGCACCAGATCCTGGAAGAGCATGACGCCGATCAGCGCGATCAGGGTAACCAGATCGCGGGCGAGCGAGGTTACGGTCAGGTTCAGGACATCGCGCACGCCGTTGATGTTCTCGTTGATCTGTGCGGCGAGGCGGGCAGATCGGGCCTCGTTGAAATAGCCGACAGAGAGCGTCATCAGATGGCCGAACAGCCGGCGCTGGTATCGGGCAACAATGTTGTTGCCGATCTTGGACAGCGTAACGGCCTGACCATAGCCGGCAAAGCCGCGAATGACGAAAGCGGCGAAGATCGATCCGCAGATGATCCAGACGAGGTCGGCGCGCCGGTTTGCGAAGGCCTCGTTGATAACAGCTTCCATGATCCAGGCGGTAAAGGCGGTCGTCGCAGCCACGGTCAGCAGGCAGATGATGGCGAAGCCATAGCCCTTCACATGCTCGCGGCCGTTCTCGGCGATCACGCGCTTCAAGACGGCGCTGACGCTCTCCATGTCCGTCGTGCGGGTATCGGTGTTCCTGGCGTCCAAGAAGAAAAGTCCTGTGCGATTGCTGTTGACGCCCCGCGCAGGCGCCGCCGCTCTATAGCCAGTCGCGGCGCCTTTGGCCATAGGCCGACGGGCTGGCCGTCAGCGCCAGTGACGCCCCTCGGTCGCGAGCCCGAAATTGGCAGGCGCCATCGCAAAGGCAGCAAGCCCGTGCAGGGCTGCCTGCGGATGGGTCACGACAAAGGTCGGGATGCCATGCATCACCGCCTGATGCGGCGCCTTGTCCTCGAAGGCGGCGCGGAATTCGCCGCTCTGCAGCGCCGGCAGGATCTTCGGCGAAATGCCGCCGGCCAGGAACACGCCGCCCTTGGCCATGAAGATCAGCGCCAGATCGCCGGCAACCCGGCCGAGATAGGTGGCAAACAGGCTGAGCGCCTCCCCCGCCAGTGCATCCGCCCCGGAAATGCCGGAGGTCGAAACCTGGGCCGGATCCTCATAGCGTGGCGTGAGGTTGCCGTCGGCCTTGCAAAGCGCGCGGTAGATGTTCATCAGCCCGCGCCCGGACAGAAGCTCTTCCGCCGAGATCCGGCCGAGCGTTGCATTGGGGTCGCGCACCGGGGTCAGATGCGGCCAGATCTGGTGGTCGCGCACCGTGCGCGGACCGACATCCACATGCCCGCCTTCGCCCGGAACCGGGAACCACATGTCGCGCGCCCGAACCAGGCCTGCAACGCCGAGCCCCGTGCCGGGGCCGAGGACGACGCGCGAGCCGATCGGGGCTTCGCTGAGCGAGCCGAGATGCTGGCGGTCATCGACCCCAAGCGTCGCGGCGGCAAGTGCCTGCGCCTCGAAGTCATTGAGCAGCAGAACCTCCGAAAAGCCGAGATCGGCCATCAGCACCTTCGGGCGGACGATCCAGGGGCAATTCGTCAACGGCACCTCGTCGCCCTTGATCGGCCCGGCCAGCGCCAGAATGAGCGAGCGCGGCTTGTGGCTCGTGGTTTCCAGAACGCAGGTGCGGATCGCCTCGTCGATCGTGGCGAAATTCTTGTTCACCACATTCGGGAAGCTGATCGATTCGCCGCTCTCGTCGATCAGGATGGAAAAGCGGGCATTGGTGCCGCCGATATCGCCGATCAGGATCGGGAAGGGCAGGGTGTCGTCACGCTGTGTCTGGGCCATGGTCTGTCCGGTCTTGGGCCCTGCTGCGTCAGGCAGTCAGGGTCTGCATCAGGATGTCGGCGGTTGCGAGGTTCAGCGCCATCGGAATGTCGTAGACGGTCGCAAGCCGCATCAGCGCCTTGACATCCACATCATGGGGCATCGGAGTCAAGGGGTCGACGAAGAAGACGAGCATGTCCACTTCCCCCGTCGAGATCAGCGCACCGATTTGCTGGTCGCCGCCAAGCGGCCCGCTTTTGAGCCGCGTCACGTCAAGCTCCGGAACGGCGTCCTTGATGCGTCCGCCCGTCGTGCCTGTCGCGACGATCCGCCAGTTCATCAGCTTGGCCTGGTGGCGCCGGGCGAAGTCCGCCAGGTCGTCCTTCTTCTGGTCATGCGCAATCAGGGCGATGCAACGGGTGCGGCTCACGACAGGGTCCCCAGCTCATTTAAATCGATTTGATAGACCCATCTAGCGCAGGCAAGCGGACTTGAAAAGGCACCCTTGGATGTGTCGCGATCACCAGCCGGCCGGTCGGGCAGCCGGCACCGGAACCACGGCCGGCACTTCGAACGGTTGATCCGAAGCAACCGTGGGCGCGACGAATGCCGAGGCCGCATCGGTCGGCAGCAGGCCACCGGTTGCCTGATAGGTAGCCTCAAGCTCGCTCGACGGCCCGCGTGCGTCGAGCACCATGGCGCAGGCCTTCGGCAGATCGGAAACCTGCATGGCGCGTGGCTTCGGCGCCGGCTTTGCGTTCGGGTCTTTCTTCGGCGCCGCCCAGGGCTCCTTGGTGAACCACCAGGCGAGCGACTTGTCGCATCCGTCTCCGGGTGGCACCGCCGCCTGCGGCTTGCAACCGCTGGCTCCCTCGGGGCAGCGCATACGGATATGGAAATGTGCATCATGTCCGTAGATCGGTCGGATCTTGCCGAGCACGGCACGGTCGCCCGTCCAGGTATCGCAGAGCTTCTTCTTGATCGCCGGGTTGACGAAGATGCGCTCCACCTGCGGGTAGCTCGCCGCCTGCACCACGACGCGTGCGTGGGTATTGGTCCAGAGGCGCCGATCGACCGTCAGGAACTTGTCTTTGACCAGCATCGAGGTGAACGGCATCTCCTCGCGCTGCTGCGGAGAGAGTGGGCTGGCCGGCTTCGGCGTGAACCAGATATCGGCATCAAGCCCGATCTGATGTGAGGCATGGCCGGACAGCATCGGTCCGCCGCGCGGCTGCGAGATATCGCCGATCAGGATGCCCGACCCCCAGCCAAGCTGCACGGCATCCTTCGAGAAGCGCTCGAGCAGCGCGATCATGTCCGGATGACCCCAACGACGATTACGCGAAAGCCGCATCGCCTGCCAGGTCGGTCCGTCCGTCGGAATGGCGACAGCGCCTGCAATGCAGCCCTTGGCATAGGAGCCGTAAGGCGAGGGGGCCGCCTTCGCCGGCAGCGCCATGCCGCCGAACAGCTCCTTGGCAGGCCGTCCCTCGGCAAGGGCGGTGTCACTGATCACGCTTGCGAAAGCCGACGCAAGTATCAGCGCCGTGGCGATCGGGCGGCTGCCCCAGGTCTTCTTCATTGTGCGTATGTCCCCGGTCTGTCCGAACTCCACCCCGCAGATCGTCGCCGGGTGAATCACCTGTCAGTCTAGCGTGAAACGGAAATGGGGTGAATCTGCGGAAGGGCTCACGCTCACTTCTCTGTCAGTCGTCTGTATTTTGCCCCCATTTGTCCTATTCTGCTTCGCAACCACGGAAAAGAATAAGGGGATCTTGGGTGATGAGTCTCAGGAACAAGCGCGTCGCAATTTGGGGTGTCATTGCCAGCCTGGGGCTGGCGCCCATGATGGCTCCCACTGTCGCCCAAGCGCAGGAGCCCGCGGAGCCGTTCCGCCACGGCGTCTCCATTCTCGGCGACCTCAAGTATCCGCCGGGCTTTGCCCGGTTCGATTACGTCAACCCCGAGGCGCCCAAGGGCGGCACCTTGCGCATGTCCTCGACCGGAACCTTCGACACGTTCAATCCCGTGCTCGACAGGGGTGAGGCAGCCCCCGGCCTTGCCAACGTCTTCGATACGCTCCTCAAGGACACCAGCGACGAGATCTCCACCGGTTACGGGCTTCTCGCCGAAGGGGTCTCCTTCCCGGCGGATATCTCCAGCGCCACGTTCCGGCTCCGGGCCGAAGCGCGCTTCGCCGATGGCGAGTCGGTGAAGCCTGAGGATGTCATCTTCAGCTTCGAAAAGCTCAAGGAGTTGAACCCGCTCTACATGAGCTACTACAGCCATGTGATCTCCGCCGAAAAGACCGGTGATCGAGATGTGACTTTCCGCTTCGATCAGAAGAACAACCGCGAACTGCCGATGATCCTCGGCCAGTTCCCGGTCGTCGCCAAACACTGGTGGGAAGCAAACGGCGCCGACGGCAAGCCGCGCGACATTTCGCGGACTACACTCGAGCCGGTTATGGGCTCCGGACCCTACAAGATCGCCGAGATCAATGCCGGCGCCACGATCCGCTACGAGCTGCGCGACGACTATTGGGGCAAGGATCTCAACGTCAACGTCGGCTACAACAACTTCCGCAATGTCACCTACACGATGTTCGGCGACCGCGACGTCGAGTTCGAGGCCTTCCGCTCCGGCAACACCGATTTCTGGCAGGAGACACGTGCCGCCCGCTGGGCAACCGGTTTCGACTTCCCTGCTGCCCAGGATGGCCGCATCAAGAAGGAAGAATACGAGAATCCGTACCGGGCGACAGGCGTCATGCAGGCGCTGGTGCCGAACATGCGGCGCGACATGTTCAAGGATCAGCGGGTCCGGAAGGCTCTCAACTATGCCCTCGACTTCGAGGAGCTGAACCGCACCGTCTTCTACAATGCCTATTTCCGCGTCAGTAGCTTTTTTAGCGGAACGGAGCTTGCATCCAGCGGGCTGCCCCAAGGCCAGGAACTGGAGCTCCTGACAGCCCTCAAGGACAAGGTTCCGGCCTCTGTCTTCGATACGCCCTACACCAACCCCGTCGGCGGTTCTCCGCAGGCCTCGCGAGACAATCTGCGCAAGGCAGTCGAGCTCTTTAAGCAGGCAGGCTATGAGCTCCGTGGTAATGCCATGGTCAATTCGCAGACCGACCAGCCCTTCCGCTTCGAACTCCTGCTGTCCAATCCTCAGCTTGAGGTCGTGGCGGTTCCCTATCAGCAGCAATTGCGCAAGATCGGTGTGGAAATGGCAGTGCGCACGGTCGATCCCTCGCAATACACCAATCGAACCCGCACCTTTGACTACGATATGACCTGGACCGTCTGGGCCCAGACACTCAACCCCGGCAACGAGCAGCGCGACTATTGGGGTTCGACATCAGTGAACCGTGAAGGCTCCCAGAACTACGCGGGCATTTCCGATCCGGCCGTCGATGCCTTGATCGAAAAGATCATCTTCCCCGCCGATCGCGATGAGCAGATCGCTGCCACCAAGGCCATGGACCGTGTGCTTCTGTCCCACGATTACGTCATCCCCCTCTACTACGGAGGGACTGCCCGCTATGCCTTCTGGGACAAGTTCGAGCACCCGGCCGAACTGCCGACCTACAGCACCGGCTTCCCCTCGATCTGGTGGGCGAAAAGCCCGTGACCCCGCCTCGGGGCTTGCGCCGGGAGCGTGAGACTCTAGGAATGTAGGGTACGAATCGCTGGACAACGGAGCGGCGGATATTGGCGGACGAAACGAGCTTGGACATCATGGTGAGACCCGACCCTGAAGCGGGACGTCGCGCATGACCGCCTATATTCTCCGGCGTCTGCTGCTGATGATCCCGACCATGATCGGCATCATGGGCATCTCCTTCATCGTCATCCAGTTTGCGCCCGGCGGCCCGGTCGAGCAGGTCATTGCGCAGCTGAGCGGCCAGGGCGATAGCGCCGATGCGCGTCTGTCCGGTGGCGGCGATATGCTCAGCCAGCAGGTGGGCACGGAGGAGGGCGGTTCAAGCTATCGTGGCGCCCAGGGCCTCGATCCGGAACTGATCGCCAAACTCGAAAAGCAGTTCGGCTTCGACAAGCCGCCGCTCGAGCGCTTTCTCGAAATGATGTGGAATTACATTCGCTTCGATTTCGGCGAAAGCTTCTTCCGCAACACTTCCGTCATCGATCTCATCATCGAAAAGATGCCGGTATCGATCTCGCTCGGCCTCTGGGTGCTGCTGATCTCTTATGCGATCTCCATTCCGCTTGGGATCAGGAAGGCGGTCGCCGACGGCTCCCGCTTCGATATCTGGACGTCAGGCGTCATCGTCATCGGCTATGCCGTCCCGGGCTTCCTCTTCGGCATCCTGCTGATCGTCCTTTTCGCCGGCGGCTCTTTCTTCGACTGGTTCCCGCTTCGCGGTCTCACCTCCGACAATTTCGCCGAACTCTCCTGGTGGGAGAAGATCATCGACTACTTCTGGCACCTTGCCTTGCCGCTGACCGCCCTTCTGCTCTCGGCCTTTGCCACGACGACATTGCTCACCAAGAACTCCTTCATCGACGAGATCAAGAAGCAGTATGTGGTGACCGCCCGCGCCAAGGGTCTCGGCGAACGCCAGGTGCTCTACGGCCATGTCTTCCGCAACGCCATGCTGATCGTGATTGCAGGCATCCCTGCGGCCTTCATCTCCGCCTTCTTCACCGGTTCGCTGCTGATCGAGAACATCTTCTCGCTCGATGGCCTTGGACGTCTCGGCTATCTCGCGGTCGTCAACCGCGACTACCCGATCGTCTTCGCCACGCTCTACATCTTCTCCCTGATGGGCCTCGTCGTCGGCCTGATCTCCGACCTGATCTACACATGGATCGATCCGCGCATCGATTTCGACCGGAGGGATGTCTGATGTCCGCCGTCGAAACCACCGCCATCACGCCGCCGAAAAAGACCTGGCTCAAGCCTACCAACGCTCGCCGCCTTGAAAACTTCAAGGCCAACCGGCGCGGTTTCTGGTCCTTCTGGATCTTCATGGTCCTGTTCGTGCTCAGCATGTTTGCCGAGTTCATTGCCAATGACCGGCCAATCATCGCCTCCTACAAGGGCGAGATCCTCTTCCCCGTGGTCGTCGATTATCCGGAAGAAAAATTCGGCGGCTTCCTTGCCGTCACCGATTATCGCTCGCCCTTCATATCAGACGAGATCAACGCCAATGGCTGGATGGTCTGGCCGCCGATCCGCTATTCCTACCGCACGGTGAATTCCGAGGTGCCACATTCGGCACCAACAGCGCCCTTCTGGCTGATGGACAAGGAAACCCGCTGCGCCGCCTATCCGCTGAAGGCCGAGGACCCGAACTGTGTGCTCGGCAACATGAACTGGCTCGGCACCGACGACCAGGCGCGCGACGTCATGGCCCGCATGATCTATGGCTTCCGCATCTCGATCCTCTTCGGTCTCGCACTCACGCTCGCCTCTGCCGCGATCGGGGTGACGGCCGGTGCCGTCCAGGGCTATTTCGGCGGCTGGACCGATCTTCTGATGCAGCGCTTCATCGAGATCTGGTCCTCGATGCCGGTCCTCTACATCCTGCTGATCATCGCCGCCATCCTGCCGCCCGGCTTCTTCGTCCTGCTCGGCATCATGCTGCTTTTCTCATGGGTCGGCTTCGTCGGCATCGTCCGCGCGGAGTTCCTGCGCGCGCGAAACTTCGAATATGTGAATGCAGCCCGCGCCCTCGGTGTCGGCAACTGGACGATCATGTTTCGCCACCTCCTGCCGAACGCCATGGTCGCGACCCTGACCTTCCTGCCGTTTATCCTCTCCGGCTCGATCACCACGCTGACCTCGCTCGACTTCCTCGGCTTCGGCATGCCGCCCGGCTCGCCCTCGCTGGGCGAACTCATCGCCCAGGGCAAACGCAACCTCCAGGCCCCCTGGCTCGGCCTCACTGCCTTCTTCACCATGTCGATCATGCTCTCCCTGCTGATCTTCGTCGGCGAAGCCGTGCGCGATGCGTTTGATCCAAGGAAGACCTTCCGATGAGCACGGGTTCGTCATGGAGACGCATATGTGGCATGATGCTACGAGTCCGATCAGGAGCGTAATGCGATGAACAAGATCGTCAGAGAGCATTATCCGGTTGAGAATCTGCCCGCCGACCTGAGGGAGGGGCTCGGCAATGGTGCGACTGTGCGGGTCGTGATCGAGATCGACGATGCGAAGTCTGATGCCGCGCCGAAGCAGCGGACGGTCAAAGAGACGTTGGAGCGTTTGGAAAAGCTGCGGCAAGCGCGTGCCCCAGACAGCGACATGGCGGAAGCAGTGACGCGGATTCGGACATTGCGAGACGAATGGGAAGCGGAATGATTGCCGTTAAGCGTGTCTATCTCGACACAAACGTCTTCATCATGCTTTCGGAAAAGTCGCATCAACTCCAGCGATTGCTTACAAATGCGATTGCAGCTCAGCCTATGGGAAGCCCTCCAGTCTTTGCGACGAGCGAACTGACACTGTCTGAGCTTCTCGTGAAACCCCATCAGATGGGCGATGATACGCTGATTGAAGGCTACGAATCACTGATCCAGAGCAGCGACTTGCTTGACGTCCGCCCGGTTGATCACGGTGTCTTGTACTACGCTGCCGTCATCCGCGCCCAATACGGTCATTTGAAGCTGCCGGATGCTATCCATGTATCGAGCGCGCTAGGACAGGGCTGCTCTCACTTCCTGACCGACGATCAAGGCATAAAAGATCGGTACGATTTGGTTCACACGCGATACGGCTCCCTAGCGGGTAGCGCCAGTCTGACCATCCTCCGCCCCGACGAACCCACGCTCACCTCCCTGATCGAAAGCCTGTCCGCATGACCGAACCCCTGCTTTCCGTGCGCGATCTCTCCGTCGCCTTCCACCAGGGTGGCCGCGAGAGCCTGGCGGTCGACCGCGTCTCCTTCGACATCGGCCGTGGCGAGATCGTTGCCTTGGTCGGCGAATCCGGTTCCGGCAAATCTGTCTCTGCCGCCTCGATCCTGAAACTTCTGCCCTATCCGGCTGCCAGCCATCCATCCGGCCAGATCCTCTTCGACGGTCGCGACCTGATGACGGCCAGCGAGCCCGAGCTTCGCGCCGTGCGCGGCAACGACGTCACCATGATCTTCCAGGAGCCGATGACCTCGCTCAACCCGCTGCACACGATCGAGCGGCAGATCGGAGAGATCCTGGCCCTCCATCAGGGCCTTGAAGGCGCACCCGCCCGTGCCCGCGTGCTTGAGCTTTTGCATCAGGTCGGCATCCGCGAGCCGGAAAAGCGGTTGACCGCCTTCCCGCATGAACTCTCGGGCGGCCAGCGCCAGCGCGTGATGATTGCCATGGCGCTTGCCAACAGGCCGAAGCTGCTGATCGCCGATGAACCGACCACGGCCCTCGACGTCACCGTCCAGGCCCAGATCCTCGAACTCCTGGGGCGCCTCAAGTCCGAGCATGGCATGTCCATGCTGTTCATCACCCATGACCTCGGCATCGTCCGCAAGTTCGCCGATCGGGTCTGCGTCATGACCAAGGGCAAGATCGTCGAGGCCGGAGCCGTCGAGGACATCTTCGAACGGCCACAGCATGCCTATACCAAGAAGCTGCTCGCCTCCGAGCCGCGTGGCGAACCGCCCGCACTGGACGAAACAAAGCCCGTCGTGATGCAGGGTGAGGACATCCGCGTCTGGTTCCCGATCAAAGCCGGCTTCCTGCGCCGCACCGTCGACCACGTGAAGGCCGTCGATGGTGTGGATCTCACGCTGCGCGCCGGCCAGACGCTCGGCGTCGTCGGCGAATCCGGCTCCGGCAAGACCACGCTCGGTCTCGCTCTCTCGCGTCTCATCTCGTCGAAGGGCCGTATCAGCTTCATCGGCAAGGATATCCATGCCTTTTCCTATCGCGAGATGCGCCCGCTTCGCGATCGCCTGCAGATCGTCTTCCAGGATCCCTTCGGCTCGCTCAGCCCCCGCATGTCCGTGGGTGAAATCATCGCAGAAGGCCTCAAGGTCCACGAAAAACAGCTCACGGCGGAAGAGCGCGATGCCCGTGTCGCCTGGGCGCTCAAGGAGGTCGGCCTCGACCCCGCCACCCGCTGGCGCTACCCGCATGAATTCTCCGGCGGCCAGCGCCAGCGCATTGCGATCGCCCGCGCCATGGTGCTGAAACCCCGTTTCGTCATGCTCGACGAACCGACCTCGGCGCTCGATATGACCGTCCAGGCCCAGGTCGTCGATCTCCTGCGCGATCTGCAGGCCAAACACGATCTCGCCTATCTCTTCATCAGCCACGACCTGAAGGTGGTGAAGGCGCTCGCCAACGAGCTGATCGTCATGCGCGGCGGAAAGGTGGTCGAAAAGGGCCCGGCCGCAGAAGTCTTCGCCGCGCCAAAGGCCGATTACACCCGCGCGCTGATGGCTGCGGCTTTCGATCTCGAAGCCGTCGAGGCCGGCGGCATCCGCCAATAATGTGAGTTTCCAGATGTCCGAAAAACGCCCCGTCGTCATCGACCTCCGTTTCGCACGCGAAAGCGTGGTCTCCGCTCTCCGTTCCGCCTTCAAGGATCGTCCGGTCATCGACATGGGCGATCCGGCCAATGCCGACCGGGATCTCTCGGACGCCGAATTCGCCGTCGTCTGGAAGCCGGACCCGGCATTGTTCCAGAGGGCGTCCGGCTTGAAGGTTATCTTCTCCGGCGGTGCCGGCGTCGATCACATCCTCTCCGCCTATGAGCTGCCCGACCTGCCGATCGTCCGTTTCGTCGATCGCAGCCTCACTGACCGCATGAGCGAATGGGTCGTCTGGCAGTGCCTGCATCACCTGCGAAACGGCATCGCCTATGCCGGCCAACAGCGGGATCGCATCTGGCACGAGATCTCCGAACAGCCCGAAGCTCGCGATGTGACCGTCGGCGTCATGGGGCTCGGCGTTCTTGGTGCAGACGCCGTCCGTAAGCTCAAGATCATGGGCTTCGACGTCATCGGTTGGTCCCGTCGGTCAAAGGTGATCGACGGGATCGCAACCTTTGATGCTGCCGGTCTTGATACCTTTCTCGGCCGAACCGACATCCTGGTCGGTCTGCTGCCGCTCACCGATGATACGCGCGGCATCTATGATCGCGCGCTCTTCTCGAAGCTGCGCCGCACCGGCCCGCTGGGCGCCCCGGTCTTCCTGAATGCCGGTCGTGGTGGCAGCCAGAAGGAGAGCGAACTGATCGAGTGCCTGACCGACGGAACCCTGAAAGCGGCGTCCCTTGACGTCTTTGAAAAAGAACCGCTTGTCGGCGAAAGCCCGCTCTGGTCGATGCCCAACGTGGTCGTCACGCCCCACGCGGCAGCCGCATCCGATGTCCGCGCCCTCTTGCGCCATGTCGAAGCCCAGATCGCACGACTTGAAGCCGGTGAACCGTTGGAATTCGTAGTCGATCGCACGTCAGGTTATTGAGGCCTGCCAAATCGCGGAACAAACCACGAGAGCTCCCGTTTGTCCTTGGAAGGTGCATCCAGCGAGTTGCTGCGCCAGAACAGGGAGTCTGACAATGAACAGCAGAACCGACATGCCCGACACGAACGATCGCCGGACACGCGGCCTTCGACCCGAGCCGGTCACGGCGACGGAAGCCCGCCAGGGGGCCCGCGGAAAGCCCGTGCTGATCGTCCTGTTGGCGGGCCTCATCCTGGCCATGCTGGTCTGGATTCCGATCGAGTGGTGGGGCAACTCGATTGCACCCGACAATCCGACCAATCGGGCGCAGGAGCAAACCATGCCGGCTCCGATGGAAAACGAGAGCCAGGACCAGAACGTGCCTCGATCCAATCCGACGCCGGGCCAGTAACGCCAAATCTCGATCCGATCGGTTCCTGTCTTCGAGATTTGGAACAAGCCTCGCGGCTGGCAACGATGCCACGTCGCTCACTGGACAATCCGACATTGATTGCCGATAACTGCTGCGGAAGCGACCGAAGCATTGCGGTCGCCCGCCGCAGTGCCCGCTGCGGATACGAAGGCAGTGGATCATGACAAAGACAGACATCGCGACCAGGGTTCACAATCACGCCTGGAAGCTTGATCCCATCATCCGCAGCCTTCTCGATACCGATTTCTACAAGCTGCTGATGCTCCAGATGATCTGGAAGCTTTACCCGCAGGTGAATGCCACCTTCACGCTGATCAATCGCACCACCTCCGTGCGCCTCGCGGATGAGATCGACGAACAGGAACTGCGTGACCAGCTCGATCATGTTCGCTCGTTGCGCCTCACCAAGAAGGAAATGATCTGGCTTGCGGGTAACTCCTTCTACGGCCGAGCCCAGATATTCGAACCCGAATTTCTGGCCTGGCTCGGGAACCTTCAACTTCCCGAATACGAGCTGGCCAAGCGTGACGGCCAATATGAGTTGACGTTCCACGGTAGCTGGATGGAGACCACATTGTGGGAGATTCCGGCGCTTGCGATCATCAACGAATTGCGCTCGCGCGCTGCCATGCGCTCCCTCGGCTATTTCACCCTCGATGTGCTCTATGCCCGTGCCAAGGCCAAGATGTGGGCCAAGGTCGAGCGGCTGCGTGAACTCCCGGGCCTGCGGATCTCCGATTTCGGCACCCGCCGTCGCCATAGCTTCCTCTGGCAGCGCTGGTGTGTTGAAGCGCTGAAGGAAGGCATCGGCCCGGCCTTTACCGGCACCAGCAATGTCCTGCTCGCTATGGATTCGGATCTGGAAGCGGTTGGCACCAATGCGCATGAACTTCCGATGGTCATCGCCGCGCTTGCCAACAGCGAGGCCGAGCTTGCAGCCGCGCCCTATCAGGTCCTGAAGGACTGGAAGCGCCTCTATGGCGGTAATCTTTTGATCGTCCTTCCCGATGCTTTCGGCACCACGTCGTTTCTCGAACATGCCCCCGAATGGGTCGCTGACTGGACCGGCTTCCGCCCGGATAGCGCGCCGCCGATCGAAGGCGGTGAGAAGATCATCGACTGGTGGAAGAAGATGGGCCGCGACCCTCGCCAGAAGCTGCTGATTTTCTCCGATGGTCTGGATGTCGACGCGATCATCGATACCTATCGCCACTTCGCCGGTCGTGTTCGCATGTCCTTCGGCTGGGGCACCAATCTCACCAATGATTTCGCCGGCTGTGCCCCGCGCGAAATTGCCGGCCTGAAGCCGATTTCGATCGTCTGCAAGGTGTCAGAAGCCAATGGCCGCCCGGCCGTCAAGCTCTCCGACAATCCGCGCAAGGCGACGGGTGATCCGGCCGAGGTCGAACGGTATCTCCGCTTCTTCGGTTCGCAGGACCGCGTCGAACAGGCTGTCCTCGTCTAAGGGACCCGCCTTTGATGCTTTGGCAGTCTTGCATCCTGGGGGCAGGCCATGCAGTCTCCCTGCTGCGGGAGGGAGCCCGCGATCTGCAAGGGAGGAATGCCGGATGGACATGCAGGGCAGCGAGCGCATCGAGGCGCCGGTCGAGACCGTATGGCTGGCGCTCAACGATCCCGAGATTCTGCGCCAGTCGATTCCCGGTTGCGAGAGCCTGGAAAAGACCTCGGACACCCATATGACCGCCAGGGTCGTGCTCAAGATCGGGCCGATCAAGGCGAAGTTCGAGGGCGCCGTTGAACTGCAGAATCTCAACCCACCGAACTCCTACACCATCTCTGGTGAGGGCAAGGGTGGCCTCGCGGGTTTTGCCAAGGGCGGTGCGGATGTCACGCTGACCCCCGAAGAAGGCGGCGCGACCCTTCTGACCTACACCGTGAAGGCTGAAGTCGGGGGCAAGATCGCCCAGCTCGGCAGCCGTCTGATCGAATCCACCTCGAAAAAGCTGGCTGGCGAATTCTTTTCCAACTTCAGTGCAGCCGTGACTGCCGGCGACGTTCAGGCCGAGGCTTGACCAGTTGCATCCGATAGGCTGAAAGCCTTGCACAAGGAAGCGTCGTCATCGTGGAACCAGCCGAGATGATTCGGCCTTATGGGGACATGACGATGATGAACGAAGGACCTGACCAGTATTTCGAACAGCAGGACATGGCTGTGAAGCTGATGCTTCTCGAACACAAGTCCGACGAACTCACAGACATCCTGGTGGAAGCCTTGCAGGACGCGCTGAAGCTTCTCGAAGAAGAACTCGCCACCGTTCACTGAGGTCCGGCTCCGCCGGATCAGAACCGGTCTGAGACCTGGATGCCCGCAGGGCCCAGGATGACCGCGATCAGCACCGGCAGGAAGAACAGGATCATCGGCACGGTGAGCTTCGGCGGAAGGGCTGCTGCCTTCTTCTCGGCTTCGTTCATGCGCTCGTCACGGCCTTCCTGGGCCAGAACACGCAGGGCCTGAGCCACGGGCGTCCCGTAGCGATCCGCCTGGATCAGCGCCTGGACGACATTCTTGACGCCATCGAGCTGGGTTCGTGTCCCCAGGTTTTCGAGCGCCTGTCGGCGGTCGGGCAGGAACGACAGCTCTGCGGTTGTCAGCACCATTTCCTCGGCCAGTTCAGGTGATTGCTCGCCGATCTCCTCAGAAACCCGCCGCATTGATGCCTCCAGCGAAATACCGGATTCAACGCAGATCAGCATCAGGTCCAGCGCATCCGGCCAGGCACGTCGGATTGATTGCTGGCGTTTCGAAATGCGGTTCGAGATATAGATGTTCGGCAGATAGAAGCCGATATAGCCGCCGACGATCGTGGCAAACAGCCGGATCGGAAGCGGCTTCTCTGCGAGATTTCCCAGAGCAAAGATCCAGAAGGCGGTGAGTGCCAGTGTCGCGAAAGGCAGGAGAAAACGCGCCACGAGGAACATGTTCAACGCGTTCTGTGATCTCAGGCCTGCAGCCTTCAGCTTGTCGACCGTGTTGTCGTCCACCAGCGCCTTGCGCAGGTTGAACCGTTCAACGATGTGCCGCACCGACTTGTTGTTCGTCGTTCTGAGCGATGCGCGGCTCTGGGCAGCTTCGGCGTTCAGCTTTGCCCGCTCGCGTGCGCGGATCAGGTCGCGCTCGGTCGAGACCGCACGCATGCGCTTGTTCAGGTCGCCACGTTCCAGATAGGGCATGGCGAACGTGTAGAACGTGCCGAACACCGCGAGCGCCACGAGAACGGCGATCACCAGCGTCGGATCTGTCAGTTGTGCGGCCCAGTCTTCCGTCATCGCCCGCTCCTCAGATCTCGAAGTTGATCATGTTGCGCATGACCAGAAGGCCGATGCTCATCCAGACGGCCGAGACGCCGAGGATCAGGTGTCCGCGGGAATCCGTGAACAGGATCATGATGTAGCCCGGTGACGTCAGGTAGACGAGCAGGGCCACGATAAAGGGCAGTGCGCCGATGATCGCGGCCGAGGCCTTCGCTTCCATCGACAGCGCGTTGACCTTTGCCTTCATCTTCTTGCGGTCACGCAGGACGCGCGAGAGGTTGGAGAGCGCTTCGGAGAGGTTGCCGCCCGCCTGGCCCTGGATCGCGATGACGATGGCAAAGAAGCTGACTTCGTTCAGCGGCATGGTCTGGTGCATGCGGGCCACGGAATCGGGCACGCTCAGGCCGAGTTGCTGGGACTCGACGATGCGCCGAAACTCGGTTTTGACCGGGTCCTGGCCATCCGAGGCTATCATCCGGATCGCGTCGTTCAGCGGAAGGCCCGAGCGAATGGAACGTGTCATGACGTCGAGCGAATTGGGGAATTCTTCGAGAAACTTCTTCTGGCGACGGCCGACGAGAAACCCGACGAACCAGCGGGGTAGGCCGAAAGCGGCGACGAATGTGGCACCTGCGATCACCAGCGGCCCCATGCCCGCGAGGAATGTCACCGCCAGCACGACCAGTCCTATCAGCACGCTCACCATATAGAACTGGGGCAGGGAAATCGCCAGGCCCGATTGCACCAGCTTCGCCTTCAGGCTGGCGGCATTGGCCTTCTTGGTCTTGTCCTGCTGTTGTTTCTTCTCGAGTTCCTTGAGCGAGTCCTGCACCGATTTGCGTCGCTTGGAAATCTCCTGCACGCGGTCGCGGGCGGCCTTCATCTGGTTGGTGTCGGTTTCGGCAGACCGCACGCGGTTGATGCGGGTTGCCGTCTTTTTCTCGGTCTCGATCTTCGAATAGAGCACACCATAGGCCACGGCACCGGTCGAGACGGCGACCAGAGCAACGATGGCGAGGACGGTGGGATCGATGCCGAACATGATGATCAGATCCCCTTTGACTTCTGTTCCATGGTATCAAGTGCTGCGGCCAGGCGACGGTCCTCGTTGTAGTAGCGCGCACGGTCCCAGAAATGCGGCTTGCCGATGCCGGTCGACATGTGTCGGCCGATGATCTTGCCGTTGGCGTCCTCGCCTTCCATTTCGTAGCGCATCAGGTCCTGGGTGATGATCACGTCGCCTTCCATCCCGATGACCTCGGTGATGTGCGTGATGCGGCGCGAACCGTCGCGCAGGCGGGCCGCCTGGATGATGACGTCGATGGAGCCGGAGATGATCTCGCGCACGGTCTTGGCCGGCAGCGAGAAGCCGCCCATGGCGATCATCGATTCCATACGGCTCAGGCACTCGCGTGGCGTATTGGCGTGGATCGTGCCCATCGAGCCGTCGTGACCCGTGTTCATTGCCTGAAGAAGGTCGAAAACTTCAGGTCCGCGCACTTCACCGACGATGATGCGTTCGGGGCGCATACGCAGGCAGTTCTTGACGAGGTCACGCATGGTGATCTCGCCTTCGCCTTCGATGTTCGGCGGGCGCGTTTCAAGACGTACCACATGCGGTTGCTGCAGCTGCAGTTCCGCCGTGTCTTCGCAGGTGATGATGCGTTCGTCCTGGTCGATGAAGCCCGTAAGGCAGTTGAGAAGCGTGGTTTTACCCGAGCCGGTACCGCCAGAGATGACGACGTTGCAGCGAACGCGGCCGATGATCTGCAGAACCTCGGCACCTTCAGGCGTGATCGCGCCGAACTTGACCAGCTGCGCGAGGTTCAGCTTGTCCTTCTTGAACTTACGAATGGTCAGCGCCGGCCCGTCGATGGCCAGCGGCGGGGCGATGACGTTGACACGCGAACCATCGGGCAGACGCGCGTCGCAGATTGGGCTGGATTCATCGACGCGGCGACCGACCTGGCTGACGATACGCTGGCAGATCGACAGAAGCTGCGAATTGTCGCGGAATCGGATTTCCGACTCGATCGTCTTGCCGCCCACTTCGATGAAGGTCTGGCCGGCGCCGTTGACCATGATGTCGGCGATGTCGTCGCGGGCCAGCAAAGGTTCAAGCGGACCATAGCCGAGAACGTCGTTGCAGATGTCTTCGAGCAGTTCTTCCTGCTCGGAGATCGACATCGCGAAATTCTTGATCGTGATGATATCGTTGACGATGTCGCGGATTTCTTCGCGCGCGCTTTCGCCGTCGAGCTTGGCCAGCTGCGACAGGTCGATCGTGTCGATCAGTGCCGAGAAGACCTGGCTTTTCGTGTCGTAATAATCTTCCGTCCGCGGCGGCTTCTTGCGCCCGGGGGTTTGCATCGACGGCGGGGTAACCTGCTGTCGGCTGCTGACCTCAGGGCTGCCGGGTTCGATGAGCGTGCTGGAACGCGCCGCAGGCGCGGCAGCAGCGGGCTGTGCCGGGATCGTGCCGACGCCCGCCCCGCCTTTGCCGAAACCGTCGTTTCCGCGTTTGCCAAACATGAGCTCTACCTGTTCCTGTTACCGGTCTACTTCTTGCGCAGTTTCTCGATGAACGAGCCGAGGCCCGCCTTCTTGGGTTTCTTGATCGTCGCACGGCCCGTGACGAGATGGGCAAGCTGCGAGAAGGTCTCCGCCGTCGGTGACTTTCCATCCATCTCGCTGATCATCCGGCCGCTATTGGCCGCCGTACCGAACAACTGAGCATCGAAGGGAATGATCGCGACCGGCTCGAGCTCGAGCGGCTCGAAGAAATCAGACGGCGCGATCTCCGGCCGTTTGGGCATGCCCACCTGGTTCAGGATCAGATGCGGCGGCTTGTCCTGCGGCCTCAGCTTCTTCAGCGCGTCGATCATGTTTTTCATGTTGCGCAGGTTTGCGAGGTCGGGTGCGCAGGTAATGACGATCTCATCGACGTCAGCCAATACCGCACGTGTCCAGTCGGCCCAGCTATGCGGCAGGTCGAGCACGGTGACCGGCGCGCTGCGCTGGAGGACGTCGAGGATCGGCTGGAACGCGCCGCGCTCGTAGTCATAGCCCCGGTCGAGGATCGAGGGGGCTGCGAGCAGGGAGAGGTTTTGTCCGCATTTCGTCAGGAGGCGGTCCAGGAAGACTTCATCCAGGCGCTCCGGAGAGAATACCGCCTCGGCCATGCCCTGTGCCGGATCCTGGTCGAAATCGATATTGGCGGTTCCAAATGGCAGGTCGAGATCCGCGAGCACGGTTTCAGTGGAGAACAGCGAGGCGATGCCGAAGGCGCAGTTATGCGCAATCGTCGACGAGCCCACGCCGCCCTTGGCGCCGATAAAGGCGATGCTGCGCCCCAGCGGTTCGGCCTCGGGGTCGACGAAGATCGACGCCATCGCCGCCATGATGTCGGCCATGCTGAACGGGGCTACGATGTATTCGGAAATGCCGCTGCGGATCAGTTCGCGATAGAGCGAGATATCGTTGTGCCGGCCGATGAGGATGACACGAGAGCTCGGATCACAGACCTCGGCGAGAGGCGCGAGTTCGGTCATCAGATCGCGCGGGCCGGCATCGGTCTCAAGGATGATCAGGTTCGGCGTTGGCGTGGACGAAAACATGTTCGCCGCCGCCGCGATATTGCCGTGTGTGATGCGCATGCTGACCCGCGCCAGGCGCCGGTCAGCCGCACACTGCTCCATCACGCGATACACGGCATCGCTGACGCAGAAGGCGTGAACGGAGATCCGCGGCAGTGGTCGCAGGTTTTCGACATCGCCAGCGATCACCGCCTCGGAAGTCCCGCGATGTCCGCCATTGGTTTCGCCGATTTCGTAGTCGATCGCGTTCATGCTCTCATCCTGTCCTTTTGGACCCGCCCGCATCAGTTCGTGGAGGTGTCGGCGCCTCTGCGATAGAGGCCGATCACGGTCGACCGCCGGGTCGCATCGATCGGGGCCATGTCGCGAGGCGTGACGAGATCCATCGGATTGGCGATCTGTGCGGCGAGATTGCTCTGCGTCGCGCAGCCGAAATTATGGTAGTTCTTGTTGCTGAAAGTGTTGTTCTGCAGATCTTCGGGCCATTCGCCGCAAGGGTTGGTCATCGCCGTGATCGCCACATAGCTGATGCGCACCGGCGCGGCATTGCTGTTCGCCTCTGCCTGATAGGTCGTCTCGATGATCCGGTTGGACGGCACGCCACGGGTGGTCAGGACCTGACGGATCTGCTTGCGCATGGCCGATGCGGCACCGCTGTTGGGCGATCCGTGCGGCATGATGATCTGGAGGGTGCCGGTCGATGCCGAGAGATAGTCGGCCGCAAAGCCGGCAATCGAATCCTGCACGCTCAAGGTCAGCCGCCGGTCACCGGAGGCGATCGGTATATCCAGCGTATGCTCGACTTCGCTCAGCATGATCGGATGTCGGGTACGGTAGTCGTCCGGGATCGCCGAGGTGGACATCTGGTCCTTCATGCCCCCGCAACCGCTGAGCACCGCGACTGCACCGAGGAGGACGCTGGAGATGACGAGACGCTGGACTGAATGACGTGCGGATGCCATGGCTGGCCAACTTTCCCTGACTTGACGTGACGAGTGTTCCATCGTGATCCTCGCGCCGTTCATTTGTAGATGAAGCCCACCGCGCCATGGTACTGACCGGGCGGAACTGGGTTCTCGCGGCGGCCGTAGACCTTGTTCACCTTGTTCAGGAAGAAGGTCGCGCCGTCGTTTTCGGGGTTGAAGTTGTCATCCGGTCGCGACAAGGCCCCGCGCGCCACAGGGCGCACCAGATAGGGTGTCGCGATGATGACCAGTTCAGTCTCATTGCGCTGGAAGTCCTTGCTGCGGAACAGCGTGCCGAGCACCGGAACCTTCGAAAGCCCCGGCAGGCCGGACATGGCCTGGCGAATGTTGTCCTGCACCAGGCCAGCGATCACGATCGAGCCGCCGGATGGCAGTTCCACCGTGGTCGATGCTTCGCGCTTGCGGATCGAAAGGAAGGTGGAACCAGGAACCTGGTTCAGGATGTTGCCCGTGACCTGGGACGATTCCCAGGTGGGTTCGGAGACATTGGTCTCGATCTGCAGGCTGATGCGGCCCGGAGCCAGCACGACCGGACGGAAGTTCAGCTCGATACCGTAGTCGACCGTCTGCGTGGTTCGTTCGATCGACGTGCCTTCTTCGTCGCTGCTGACTTCCTGGGCGCCTGCCAGACGGAATTCGCCGCCGACATAGAATTTCGCCGGTTCGCCGGAGATCGCAGTCAGGCTTGGTTCTGCCAGCGTGCGCATCACGCCGGCCTGTTCCATGGCATTGATATAGGTGTTGATCCCCAGACCGCCGATGCCGGCCGAAATCGTCGCCGTCCCGGTTGGATCGATTGCATTGCCGAGGTTCGACGGGTTGGCATAGCTGATGCCGGTCGAACCATCGGAAATGCTGCCGGAGAAGCCGAGCTGCTTCAGAACCTGGCGGCTGACTTCTGCCACAGTGACCTTCAGGGTGACCTGATCCTCGCCCTCGATGGTCAGCAGGTTGACGATCTGCGACGTCTGTCTCTGTTCGGCGTAGATAGCCACGGCGCCGTCGCCGCTGCTCTCGCTTGTCGCGGTCGTATTGCGGGTGGTTGCTTCACCGCCTTTAAGGAAGGCTTCGGCAAGGCTGGCTGCACGGGCTGCGTCCTGCGGCGTGCGCACTGTGCCGGTCAGAACGATGTTGTCCGAAACAATCTCGACCTTGATGTCGGATTCGGGAATGAAGCGGCGCAGATTGGCTTCCAGGCCCGAAATGTCGCGCTCGATCTGGATGTCGAGGCTGACGATCTCCTCGCCATTTGCGCCGAAAATGAAGATATTGGTCTGGCCTACCATCTTGCCGAACAGGTAGATACGGCGCGAGGAGCGCGTCACGGCATCCGCCATCACCGGATCTGCGACCAGAATGTCGTGTGCGTCCGCCGGCAGATCCACGACCAGCGCCTTGTTCAGCCCGAGCTTGACGGTTCTGCGGGCACCTGGTCCGCTATTGGTGATCCGGAGCACCGTCTCCTGCGCGGCTTCCGCTGCCGTAAACGGGCTGCCATGGCTGGAGAAGGCTGTCGGCGATCCGGTCAAGGCCATCGCAAAGGCGATGCTGCCTGTCAGGGATACACGGAATGTTTGCATCAGGCTGGCCACGATGTGTCCCCACTCACTGCATGGAATTGGCGGTCGATGAGGTCGACTTGACGACCTCGCCGGACTTGATGACCTGGATGGTCGGCTGGCCATCTCCGCCACTGAGCAGATGGTCGGCAGCCGAAGTGTCTTCCTCCTGCGCATCAGCGACCGACCGCAGCGCGAGCGACAGGCGGTCGGCCATCTGCTGGGCCACGGCCATCACCTTTGTCTGCTCCGGCGTCAGTTCCAGGGTCGCGGTGGTGCCGATCACGGACTTGGAGCCGTCGGGGGCTTCCTCGATTTGCTGGTCGATGGCGAGAACACGCACGTTCGACAACACGGTCTCTGTCAGGAAATTGTCTTCGTCACCCTTGCGGACCATGATCACGTCGACCCGGTCGTTCGGCAGAATGAAGCCGCCGGCGCCTGTGGCGACCGAAATTTCGGTCGAGACCGCCCGCTTTCCGGAAGGCAAAAGCGCCGAGAGGATACGGGAGGAGGAATCGGCGATCTTCTCGCGCCGCAGCGGTTCGCCTTCGAAGACCGGCAGGCGTACCACCACGCCGTTGAGCTCGGTCAATGCGTCGGGCCGGGTCGAGGAGGTGATGAAGCCGTCGACCACGCTGCCTTGCGGCCAGGGCATCCAGCGCATGGAGTTTTCATCGAGACGGGCACCAACGGGAAGATTCTGGGCCGAAACCAGAACGTCGACGGTTGGCTCCTTCTCGACAACCGAATCCTGGACGATCACGGTCTGGTTGCCGGTGAGCCGCATGGCGAGCAGACCGGCCATACCGGCAGCCACGACGGCGACAGCGAGTATGATGAGACGGGCGGGTTTCATGATCGATCCTTCGGCGACGCAATAGGTGCTGCCGGCAAGGTTGATCAGGAATTGGTGTACTTATGGTTAATAAGCCGCTTACGTTCGTGGTTAACGCAAAGTTTCTCCGGCGTGTCAGCCGAGATTGCGGATGGCGGCCATGACCAGTGGAGAGCTGGGATAGGCGATCAGTCCAGCAGCGCCAATGGCGATCGCATAAGGGATCTTGTTGGCGACCATCAGTGTCTGTGGAAGCCTGATGCCCACGAACTCGAGTTTCAGCCAGTGAGCCCGGGCGAGTATGACGAGGATCGTCAGTGCGCCGCCAATGTAGGCGGTCAGGATCAGGAACTCGGCGAGAGACGCATTGAACCCGAACCAAAGCGCTGCTGCTGAAAGAAGCTTTGCGTCCCCGCCGCCCATCACATTCAGGGCGAACAACGCGAAGACGACGACAAAGACGGAGCCTGCGGCGGCAAAATGCCAGGCAAGATCACCGAGACTGAGCCCGCTGAAGGGCGCGGCGACCAGGAAGGCTGTGACTAGGATGACTGGAATGCGGTTCGGGATGGTCATCTCAAGGAAATCCGTCAGCGCCGCAAGCGCCAGACAGATCGGCAACACGAGGAAAACGGTCGCAAAGTACATTGTTCACTTTCCGGTGGCGCTCGAGTTGATCGTATCTCTTGTCGCGAAGTTTCCGACGACGCTAAGATCTAGCTAATCCCGCAATGCGAAGAAGCCGCCATGAGCTGGCGGCTTCTTCTGATCCCGAAAGATCCGCCAGCAGATTACTGGCTGGCCGTCACGCCCTGGCCCATCTTGGCGCCAACGTTGACGAACGTGTTGTTCAGGGCGCCGCCCAAGGTCGTCGCGCCGGTGATCAGGGCGACCGAGATGAGGGCGGCGATCAGGCCGTATTCGATGGCGGTTGCGCCGGACTCGTCCTTGACGAAACGTGCGAAAAGCTTGGTCATGTTATTCTCCTACTCCGCGAGGTTGATCAGCACTGCCGGCAACTGTTTGCCGTTGCTCGGATGAAGCCAACCTAAACGGCGGCCTATTGCCATCGACTTAAGAAAAAGAGTTACCAGATCGTGAAACGCCGCAAGCCATTCGCGTGGTAAACGAATGACGCTGCAAACCACTAAAATATGGAGGTTCTGTCGAGGAAAGCAGGCCCTTGGCCAAGCGTTGCCGGGAGCGCCCGCGTAATCGGTGAAGCGCGGGCACGGCTTCGACCGCCGGCCATGGCCTGAAAACTCCGTGTAAGCCCGCAAAAATGTATCCGATTGGGACAGTTTGCTCCGCAGGGAGCCGTTTTCAGGTCAAGGACGGAAAACAATCGCAGCCAGAGCGCCTATGAAAAGCGCTCTCATGCCCCCTTAACTCTTCATTCACCTAAAGCCGGCATCCTTTTGGCCAGCCTCCACGCGTGCACCCAAAGGCATGTCCATGTTCCACCGTCGTCTCGCCGCCACCGCCACCATGATCCTGGCCTTCGCCACGGTCTCGGTCGCGCCCGTCGCACATGCGGAAGATGAAGGGATCCTGCGCGTCTATATGAACAGCGCGCGCGTACTGAAGCTCGACCGCCCCGTCAGCAAGGTGATCGTCGGCAATGCCGAGGTCGCGGATGCAACCGTGGCCGACGCAAAGACCATTGTGCTGACCGGACGGGCCTATGGAACCACCAATCTGGTGCTTCTCGATGCGGACGGCAACGCCATCGTTGACGAGCGCATCCTGGTATCCATCGACGAATCGAGCACGGTCCGGGTCTTCAAATCGACTGCACGCACGGTCCTGTCTTGCACGCCCAATTGCGAGGAACACGCCCAGACCGGCGCCACGCAGTGACAAACGCCACGTTTGCGTTTCTCCGCCGCAGCAAAGTGTAAAGATTCCGGAAACGGAAAATCAACACTTGGCTCGTAGCTTCTCCTCATCTTTGAAGATGGATGAGGCTATGACAAGCCAGAGTGTCGATCAACATCATCGGGTTGAACGCGTCCGAAGGACGCGGTTTCGTCTCTGGACAAAACTGGCGCGATCCCGTGACGGCGCCGCGGCCATCGAGTTCGCCATCCTCGCGGTTCCCTACTTCATCATCATCTTCGCGATCATCGAAACCTTCGTCGCCTTCGCGGCCGAGCAGCTGGTGACCAACGCGGTCAATACGTTGGGACGGCAGCTGCGGACCGGCCAGATCACCTACCAGCTGAACCGCACCACGGACATGGACGTCACGAAGTTCCGCAAGGCCTTCTGTGATGAAGTGAACATCATGATCCAGTGCTCGGAGACGGAGATCTCTACGCCGAGCAAGCTCTATATCGACGCGCGGACCTTTGCCAGTTTCGGCGCCATTCCGAAAACCATACCGCGCGTTTCCTCGGCCACCTTTGCCGACATTGATCCGACGAGCTTCAAATTCACGCCCGGAGGGCCCGACACGATCAACATGCTGCGCGCCTATTATCGCTGGCAGGTGATCACGGACCTCGTCCGCCCCTATATCACGACGATCCGGCCTTCCGATGGTTCGATGCCCTCCGACTTCCTGATCGTGGCAACGACGGCCTTCCAGAACGAGAATTATCCATGACCGAAAGAGGCAAAGAGAGATCCTTGTTCGGCAGGGCAGTGGACGGCGCAAACCGGGTTGCCATCGCCACCGGTCGTGGACTGCGCCGTCTGGCGCGGGACAGGCAGGGTGTCGGCGGTGTCGAGTTCGCCATCGTCGCGCCGATGCTGATCGTTCTCTACCTGATGGCTTTCGAGCTCACCATGGGGCTCAGCGCCGCCAAGAAGACCTCGATGGCCAGCAGCACGGTCGCCGATCTGATTGCCCGCCAGGAAAAGGTCAACAAGGCCTTCCTGACGACCATGTCGGATGTGACCGGCGCCATCTTCGTGCCCTATCCCTCCAACAATCTGCTGATCAAGGTGAGCGCGATCAAGATCGATTCGGCCAAGGCTGCCAAGGTCACCTGGTCCTGGTCGACAACCGGCGTGGCACCCTATGCCGTGGGCACAACGGCACCCGTGCCGGCTGACATGCTGGTGGCGGATACCTTCCTGATCCGCAGCGAACTCAGTATCTCGCACGAATTGATGATGTATCTTCCCGGTCTTTCCGGCACCGATGCCAAGAGCCTCACCCTGGCACGCGAATTCTATTTCCGTCAGCGTCTGGGCACGGAAGTGACCTGCACGGACTGCTGACGCCCTTCGTTTGCCAAGGCCTCGCCCAGGCGCTATGGATGCTGTCAACGGCCGGCATAACAAGCAAACCTGACCCGGCCATGGTACGCAGACATGGCACGCGCTTTTCTCTTCATTCTGGATTCCTTCGGCATCGGCGGCGCCCCGGATGCGCCCGCTTACGGCGATGACGGCTCGGATACCCTCGGACACATCGCAGAGTTCTGTGCCGCCGGCGCCGGCGACAGGAAGGGCCTGCGCCAGGGCCCGCTCGTTCTCCCCAACATGTCTGCTCTCGGCCTTCTTGCAGCCGCAAAGCTTGCGACCGGCAAGACGCCGGACGGCATGCCCGTGCCCGAGCGCGTCTTTGGCCTGCATGGGGCGGCAAGCGAGATCTCCAGGGGCAAGGATACGCCGTCGGGTCACTGGGAGATCGCAGGCACGCCTGTCATGTTCGATTGGGGCTATTTCCCACAAGGCGAAGAAGCCTTCCCTGCCGACCTCGTCGATTCCATTTGTCGCGAAGCACACCTTCCCGGCATCCTCGGCAATTGCCATGCGTCTGGCACCGAAGTGATCGCCCGTTTCGGCGAGGAGCATATCCGAACCGGCAAGCCGATCTGCTATACTTCGACCGACTCCGTCTTCCAGATTGCCGCGCATGAAACCCATTTTGGTCTGGATCGGCTGTTGAAGCTCTGCGAGACGGTGCGCGGTCTCGTGGACCCGTTGAACATCGGCCGCGTCATCGCTCGCCCCTTTATCGGCGAGACGGTCCAGAGCTTCGAGCGCACCGGCAATCGCCGTGACTATTCCGTCCTGCCGCCCGAACCGACCCTGCTTGATCGCCTGGTTGATCAGGGCCGTAAGGTCCATGCCGTCGGCAAGATCGGCGACATCTTCGCCCACCAGGGCGTGACCCGTGTGATCAAGGCGAACGGCAACATGGCCCTGATGGACGCGACGCTGAAGGTCATGGACGAGGCCGAGGACGGCGACCTCGTGTTCACCAACTTCGTCGACTTCGACATGCTCTACGGTCACCGCCGCGACGTGCCGGGTTATGCGGCTGCGCTCGAAGCCTTCGATCGCCGCCTGCCCGAAGTCCACCGCAAGCTGAAGCCAGGCGATATGGTTCTCATGACCGCCGACCACGGCTGTGATCCCACCTGGCGCGGCACGGACCACACGCGCGAGCGCGTGCCGATCATGTGCTTCGGTCCGGGCGTGCGCTCGCGCAACATCGGCGTGCGCAATACCTATGCCGACATCGGCGAAACCATCGCGGCGCATCTGGGCATTGCACCGGGCCGCATCGGACGGAGTTTCCTGTGACGAGACGATTGAAGAAGGCCGAACTGCACTGTCACATCGAGGGTGCGGCGGCGCCAGCGCTGGCGCTGTCCCAGGCCGGAAAATATGGCGTGGACCCTGCGACCTTCATGCGCGATGGCAGCTATGCCTGGAATGATTTTGCCGAGTTCATCAAGGCCTATGACCGTGTGGCGGCTCTCTTCCGCACGGAGGAGGACTACGCCCTACTGACGGAGACCTACCTGCGCGAACTCGCGGATGTCGACACCATCTACAGCGAGATCATCGTCTCGCCGGATCATGGCGACCGTATCGGTCTTGGTGCCGACACCTATCTCGCGGGCATCACCGCCGGCATCGAAGCCGCCAGAGCGGCAACCGGCATCGAGGCGCGCATCATCGTCACCGGTGAGCGTCACTTCGGCCCGGAAAGCGTGATCGCGGCCGCCGAATATGCCGCCCGCAGCAACAATCCGCTGGTGACAGGCTTCAACATGGCCGGCGAGGAGCGCATGGGCCGCGTCGCGGATTATGCCCGTGCTTTCGATATTGCCCGTGAAGCCGGTCTTGGCCTCACCATCCATGCGGGCGAAGTCTGCGGCGCCTTCAGCGTTGCCGATGCGCTCGACCTCGTAAAGCCCGCCCGCATCGGCCATGGTGTGCGCGCGATCGAGGACCCCGAGCTCGTCCGCCGCCTCGTCGATTTGGGCACAGTGCTCGAAGTCTGCCCGGGCTCCAACATCGCGCTGAAGGTCTTCCCCGATTTCGCCAGCCACCCGCTCGTGAAATTCCACGAAGCTGGCGTCAGGGTCTGCATCAATTCCGATGATCCGCCCTTTTTCGACACGTCACTCGCCCAGGAATATGACTGGGCTTCGAGCGAATTCGGCTTCACGGATGCTGAGATCGACGGCATGACGCGCACAGCCATCGAGGCGGCCTTCGTGGATGAGGAGACGCGCGCGCGGCTTCTCGCCCGGTTGTGACACCGCATCTGTTGAAGACCGGGCAAAATCCGGCATCGCTCTTGCGGCTCCGCCCGAGAACGTGAAAATAGAAGAACCTCAGAAAACAAGAAAAGAAGGCTCGACCATGGACGGCGTAACAGTCATCGATCACCCCCTCGTGCAGCACAAGCTGACGATCATGCGCCGCAAGGAAACATCGACCTCGAGCTTCCGCCGTCTGCTGCGCGAAATCTCGACGCTCCTCTGCTATGAGATCACCCGCGACCTCGAGCTCACCATGGAGACGATCGAGACGCCACTGACCGAGATGCAGTCGCCGATCCTCGAGGGCAAGAAGCTGGTCTTCGCCTCGATCCTGCGCGCCGGCAACGGCCTCTTGGAAGGCATGCTGGAACTGGTTCCGGCCGCCCGCGTCGCCCATGTCGGCGTCTACCGCGATCACGAGACCCTGCAGGCCGTCGAATACTACTTCAAGGCGCCCGAAGCACTTGCCGAGCGCCTGGTCATTGTCGTCGATCCCATGCTCGCCACCGGCAATTCCTCGATCGCCGCCATCGACAAGCTGAAAGAGCGCGGCGCGAAGAACATTCGCTTCCTCTGCCTGCTGGCCGCCCCCGAAGGCATCAAGAACTTCCACGCCGTCCACCCTGATGTGCCGATCTTCACGGCCTCCATCGACAGCCATCTCAACGACAAGGGCTATATCATGCCCGGCCTCGGCGATGCCGGCGACCGCATGTACGGAACGAAGTGATTTCTTAACCAGATCGCAAGCTTTGACGGCCCGAAACCCTGGTTTCGGGCCGTTTTGCGTGGTGCCTTATCCAATTTCTGATCAGCGCCTGTTACGATCAGCGGATCGCTCACGGGGATAACGGATGTTCGCTCGCACGCTGTTCACAGTCCTGATGCTCGCTTTGTCTGCCAGCCAGTGGCCGACAATCGCGGAGAAGGTTCAGGTCATGCTGGATGAGCGCGAGGCCACTGCTCCCGACGAAGTCGCGGCCAAGTCCTCCAACACAACATCAGGCCAGACAGTGCTGACGATGGGGCCGGGCGGCCACTACCAGGGCACGTTCAAGATGAATGGCAAGCCCGTTGACGCCATGGTCGACACGGGCGCCTCATTGGTCGCGATCAATGTCTCCACCGCCCGTCGCCTCGGCTTCAGCCCGGCAGCACTCGATTTCCGCTACGACGTCAACACGGCCAACGGCTCGATCAAGGCCGCCCATGTCGTGCTTGACCGCATCGAGATCGGCAGCATCCGGGTCCGTGAGGTGGATGCCTTCGTGCTTTCCGATCAGGCGCTGTCATCCACACTGGTCGGGATGAGCTTCATGAAGAAGCTGAAGTCCTACACGGCCGAGAACCGCACGCTGCGGATGATCCAGTGATGCCAAGTCTCGATGATAGTGACCTATAGGATCGGCTCGATCGTTCCTGCTGGCTAGGAGAGGTTCGAAGAGCGATGCTTTGCGCATTGGTCGAGGATCTCGACGACGCCAGAAGGGACGAGTAGCCGACCGAAGGTGGCTTATGGCAGGCCTCTGACGTTGTTGCGCCGCTTGGTCGATGCGACAGCATCGCCCGGCGCGTCGCGCCTAACCAGCGCCCCGCCATAAGCCATCCTATAGGTTCCTATCACCGAGATTTGGCATAAGGCCTTTGGCCTTTACTCTGCGCCAATCCTGAGCCCGATGACTGGTGTGGCAGCCGGCTTCGTTTCCGAAATCCGATAGCAGTCGGAGACGGTCTTCGCGGCCTGTTTGGCAGATGCCTCGTCATTGGCCTGAACGAAGGCGATCGGCTCACCCTTCGCGACCTTCGTTCCCAGTGGCTTGAAGCCGGAGAGACCCACGCCGTGATCGATCGTGTCGCTCGGACGCTGACGACCACCACCAAGCGCGACAACGGCAAGCCCTAGCCCACGCGTGTAGCAGCCGCTGAGATAACCGTCCTGCTCGGCAAGAACGCCCACTTCGACCTTGGCGCGCGGCAGATAGCCTTCCGCCTTCTTCATGAAATCCTTGGGTCCGCCGAGCTCGCTGACCATCTGCCCGAAGATCTCGGCCGCCTTGCCGGAGGCAAGAGCCTCGCTGCAGCGGGCGAGTGCCACCGCCTGGTCGGTTTCGACACCTGCATTGACCAGCATCTCGGCGCCTAAGGCGAGCGTCACCTCTTCGAGACGCGTGCCGCTCTTCTTGCCCTGCAGGAAATCGACGGCATTCTGCACTTCGATCGCGTTTCCGGCACAGTCGGCGAGCGGCTCGTTCATGTCGGTCAAAAGCGCCGTGGTCTTCACGCCGGCACCATTGGCGACCCGAACCAGCGAGCGGGCTAAGGCCTCCGCATCCTCGCTCTTCGCCATGAAAGCGCCATTGCCGACCTTCACGTCGAGCACAAGGCTTTCAAGTCCGGCTGCTAGCTTCTTGGACAGGATGGAGGCCGTGATCAGCGGAATGGATTCAACCGTCGCGGTCACATCGCGGATCCCATAGAGCCGCTTGTCGGCAGGCGCGAGATCGCCCGTCTGGCCGATGATCGCGCAGCCGGCCCGGTCCACCGTCCGGCGGAAGGTGACATTGTCGGGCATCACGTCATAGCCGGGGATGGACTGCAGCTTGTCGAGCGTGCCGCCGGTATGGCCGAGCCCGCGCCCAGAGATCATCGGCACGGCAAGCCCGCAGGCCGCCACGATCGGCGCCAGCATCAGCGAGACATTGTCACCGACGCCGCCGGTCGAATGTTTGTCCGCCACCGGCTTGCCAACGCCTGCCCAGGAGAGAACGTCACCGGAATCGCGCATGGCAAGCGTCAGGGCCACGATCTCGTCTGGTGTCATGCCCCGAAAGAACACAGCCATGGCAAATGCCGCGACCTGCCCCTCGGAAATCGTCTCCTTGGACAGCCCCTCGATGAAGCCGGCAATCTCCTCGCGGCTGAGGGTCGCGCCATCACGCTTGCGCCGGATGATCTCCTGGGGAAGCATGGCTCAATACCCCGACGCAGCAGCGGTCGAGCGCTCGCCCGAGAGGACTGCAAGAATGTTGTCGAGAAGGCCCGAAGCACCGAAGCGGAAGGTCGACGGCATCACCCAGTCCTCGCCCATGATCGTGTCGGCAAGGCTGAGGTAAAGGGCGGCATCGGCTACCGTCGAGATCCCGCCCGCCGGCTTGAAGCCGACGTTCTTGCGGCTGTCGCGGATCGCCTGCAGCATGATGTCGGCGGCTTCGAGCGTGGCATTCACGCCAACCTTGCCCGTCGAGGTCTTGATGAAGTCGGCACCGGCCGCGATCGCCAGATCCGAGGCACGGCGGATCAGTGCGATATCCTTGAGCTCGCCGGTTTCCAGGATCGTCTTCAGGATCGCCGGACCGCAGGCGCCCTTGACCGCCGCGACCATCTCGCTCACGGCCTTCTCGTCACCCTTGGCGAACGCGCGATAGGGGATCACGAGGTCGATATCGTCTGCGCCGTCAGCCACGGCATCGCGCGTCTCGGCCAGCACGTCCTCGGTCTTCATCTCGCCCGAGGGGAAGTTGACGACGGTCGCAATGCGGATCGGGCTATCGGGGCCAAGCAGGGTGCGCGCCTGCATGACGAAGCGTGGCCAGATGCAGATGGCGGCCGTCGGTCCAAAGACGCTCTGGGCGCGCCCGCAGAGCGTCACGATCTGTTCGGGCGTGCAGTCGTCCTTGAGGTTGGTGAGGTCGAGCAGCGAAAGCGCCCGCGAAGCGACAGCGCGCAGTTCGTGGTTATCCAATGTCATTTCCTCCGCCGATCATCCGTTTCAGGATGGTGGCCAGACGTTTGCCGCCGATCGGCGCCATGTCTTTGGTTTCTTCGTGGCTGAGTTCGCCACCGGTCATGCCTGCCCCATAATTGGTGATCACGGAGGCAGCTGCAACCCTCAGGCCATAGAAACGGGCCAGAATGACCTCCGGCACGGTCGACATGCCGACGGCGTCGGCGCCCAACACACGCGCCATGCGGATCTCCGCCGGCGTCTCGAAGCTCGGGCCGGAGAACCACATATAGACGCCCTGCGACAGCGGCACGCCCTCTGCCTCCGCTGCCGCCCGCATGGCTGCCTGCAGCTCGGCATCATAGGCCGAGGTCATGCCAACAAAGCGCCCATCACTCGGCTCGCCGATCAGCGGGTTCTTGCCGGAAAAGTTGATGTGATCGGTGATCTGCATGACCGAACCAGGCGGCATGTCTTCCCGCAGCGATCCGGCCGCATTGGTGAGGATCAGCGATTTGACGCCAAGCCCCATCAGCACCTCGATCGGCTTGCGCATCGCATTCGCATCGCCGTGTTCGTAGTAATGCATGCGTCCGGCGAGCATGATGACAGGCGTGCGTCCCAGATAGCCGGCAACGATCTCGCCCGCATGGCCCGACACGCCGCTCAACGGAAATCCGGGAAGCTCCGCATAGGGCACGCGCACCGCATCGCGGACTTCGTTGACCAGCGAACCGAGGCCCGAGCCGAGCACGATCGCATGGCGCGGAACGAGCCCTTTGAGCCGCTCGACGAGCAGATCCACGGCCGCCTTCATCCGAGGATGTCCGTCTTGAAGCTGAGCGGCAGCAGTTCGTCCATCGTCATGGTCTTTTGCACGCCCACTTCGTCGCAGAGGTAGATCTTCGTGTCAGCGGATGCGAATTCCGAGATCTTCTGGCGGCAGCCGCCACAGGGCGGGCAAAGCGCCAGCTTCTCGGCAATCACCGCCATCTCGACGATCTTTTTCCCCCCGCCCATGATCATGCAGCCGATCGCCGTCGGTTCGGCACACCAGCCCTGCGGGAAGGAGAGGTTCTCGATATTGGCGCCGGTATAGATCCGGCCGTCATCGGCTCGGATCGCAGCACCGACCGGGAACTTGGAATAGGGCGCATGCGCGAATTTCATCGCGCCGTGCGCCGCTTCAAACAGGTCGTGAGCCATGGATTAACGCTCCTTCGAATAGGCCACGCCGCCGGCCTTCGGCGGGTTGGCAGAGCCGATGAAGCCCGCAAGCAGAATGCATGTCAGGATATAGGGCAGGGCCTGGAAGAGCTGCACCGGCACTTCGCCGATCACGGGGATCTCCTTGCCCTGCATGAAGTTGGCGAGCGCATCGAGGAAACCGAACAACAGGCAGGCGAACATCACCGGCACCGGCTTCCACTTGGCGAAGATGAGGGCTGCAAGCGCGATGAAGCCCTTGCCCGCCGACATGTCCTTGATGAAGGCCGCCGACTGGGCGATCGCGAGATAGGTGCCGGCGATGCCGCAGAGCAGACCCGCCACCAGCACTGCACGGTAGCGCAGGAAGGTCACCGAAATGCCGGCCGTATCGACAGCACCCGGGTTCTCGCCCACGGCGCGCAGGCGAAGGCCGAAGCGTGTACGATAGAGCACCCACCAGGAGATCGGAACGGCGAGGAACGCGATGTAGGTGAGCATGTTGTTGCCGGAGATCACGTTCGAATAGATCGGCCCGATGAAGGGCACGTCGCGCATCATGTCGGCACCCGGCAGGGTGATCGGTGCGAAACGGGCTTCGCCGGAAATCTGCGGCGTGCGGCCGCCCTGGCCGAACCAGGCCTGGCCGAGCACGACGGTCAGGCCCGCTGCGACGAAGTTCAGCGCCACGCCCGAGACGATCTGGTTGCCGCGATTGGTGATCGAGGCAAAGCCATGGATCAGCGAGAATACCAGCGAAACGGCGATGCCGGAGAACAGACCCAGCCAGGCCGAACCGGTGAGATAGGCGACGCAGGCCGCCGCGAAGGCGGCCGCCAGCATCTTGCCCTCAAGCCCGATGTCGAAGACACCGGCGCGTTCCGAATAGAGGCCGGCGAGTGCCGCGAGGATCAACGGTATCGACAGACGGATCGTCGAGCCGAGGATGCTGATGAGCATGTCAAAGGATTCCATGGTCGCGTCCTCAGGCCTTGGTCAGTGTCTGGTAGATCCGCACGATCATCGGGCGGCACATGAATTCCAGCGCGCCGGCAAACAGGATCACCAGACCCTGGATGACCACGATCATTTCGCGGGTGATGTTCGGCATGTCGAAGGAGAGCCACGCGCCCCCCTGATACAGCACGCCGAATAGGATGGCGGCGAGCACGATCCCGAGCGGATGGTTGCGCCCCATCAGCGACACGGCAATCCCGACGAAGCCGGCACCGGCGACGAATTCCACTTGCAGGCGGGCAGAGGCCCCGAGCACCGGATTGAGCGCCATCATGCCGGCCAGACCACCCGAGATCAGCATGGTGATCATGACAATCTTCACATAGGGAATGCCCGCATAGGCGGCTGCCGACCGACTGATGCCGAGCGTGCGCATCTCATAACCGAGCTTCGTGCGCCAGATCAGCACCCAGACGACGACGCACATCACGAGCGCGATCAGGAAGGACACGTTGAACGGGGCAGGCCCGAGCGTGCCGCCGAACATCGCGATCAGCCAGTCGAGCTTCGGCAGCTGGCCGCCTTCGAGGAAGGTGCGGGTCTCCGGCGCCATCTTGCCGGGCACGATCAGCACGTTGACCAGCAGATAGACCATCAGCGCTGCGCCGATGAAGTTGAACATGATCGTGGTGATGACGATGTGGCTGCCGCGCTTGGCCTGCAGCCAGGCCGGGATCAGCGCCCAGGCAGCACCGAAGAGTGCCGCCGCCATGATGGCGAACGGCATGGTGACATACCACGGCACATAGTGATCGAGCGCGAGTGCCGCGAGGGCTGCACCGAGACCACCGAGATAGGCCTGGCCTTCCGAGCCGATGTTGAACAGGCCGGCATGATAGGCCACCGCCACCGAAAGCCCGGTGAAAATGAAGCTCGTCGCATAAAACAGAGTGAAGCCGATGCCTTCGCCGCTGCCGAGTGCGCCCTCGATCATCAGCTTCAGTGCTTCCCACGGGTTTTCCCCGATGATCCAGACCACGAGGCCCGACATCAGAAAAGCGAGCGTGAGGTTGATCAGCGGCAGCAGCGCATAGTTGATCCAGTTCGGAAGGGGTACGGATGCAGTGCTCATCAAATCCTCAAGCGGCAATACCGGCCATCATCAGGCCGAGTGTCTGTTCGCCTGTGTCAGGCGTCTTCTCGCCGACCACCTTGCCGGCGAACATCACCAGAATGCGGTCGGAGAGCGAGCGGATCTCGTCGAGTTCGACGGAGACGAGCAGCACGGCCTTGCCGGCGTCGCGCGTTTCCACGATCCGCTTGTGAATGAATTCGATCGCCCCGATATCGACGCCGCGTGTCGGCTGCCCGACGATCAGAAGCTTCGGGTCGCGCTCGATTTCGCGCGCAACGACGATCTTCTGCTGGTTGCCGCCGGAGAAGTTGGCCGTCTTCAATCGCGGGTTCGGCGGACGGATGTCGTATTTCTCGATCTCTTCCACCGCCGCCTTGCGGATCAGGTCTGGGTTTAGGAACGGCCCTTTCCCGTAGCGCTCGTCGCGGTGATAGCCGAGAATGGCATTCTGGCTCTCCTCGAAGGGAAGCACCAAGCCCATATGATGGCGGTCTTCGGGGATATGCGCCACGCCGATGCCGCGCAGTTCCGCCGGATCAAGGCCGGCGACGTTTTTCCCATTGATCCAGATCTCGCCCGAGGTCGGCTTGCGGATGCCGGTGATCGCTTCCAGAAGCTCGCTCTGGCCATTGCCGGCGACACCCGCGATCCCGACGATCTCGCCATCGCGAACGTCGAAGGAGACATTGTCGACCATGACGACGCCGCGGTTGTCCTTGACCGTCAGGTTGCGCACGGAGAGGAAGACATCGCCCGGATTGGCCGGCTTCTTCTCGACATGCAGCAGCACGCGGCGACCGACCATCAGCTCGGCGAGCTCTTCGACCGTGGTCTCCGAGGTCTTGCGGGTCGCAACCATCTCGCCCCGGCGCATGACCGACACCGTATCGGTGATTGCCATGATCTCGCGGAGCTTGTGGGTGATCAGGATGACCGTCTTGCCCTGGTCTCGCAGCACGCCGAGGATCTTGAACAGGTGATCGGCTTCCGCCGGCGTCAGCACGCCCGTCGGCTCGTCGAGGATCAGGATCTCGGCGCCGCGATAAAGCGCTTTCAGGATTTCGACGCGTTGCTGCAGACCAACAGGCAGTTCCTCGATGATCGCATCGGGATCCACTTCCAGTTCATAGTCTTCTTCCAGCTTCTTCAGCGCCGCGCGCGCCGCATCCGTGCCCTTGCCGAGCAGGGCGCCGCCTTCGGCGCCGAGCATCAGGTTCTCGAGCACGGTGAAATTCTCGACCAGCATGAAGTGCTGGTGCACCATGCCGATCCCGGAATTGATGGCGGTCTGACTGTCCTTGATGGTGATCGGCTTGCCGTCGATCTGGATGGATCCATGGTCGGCCTGATAGAAGCCGTAAAGGATCGACATCAGCGTCGATTTTCCGGCGCCGTTTTCACCGATGATGCCGTGGATCGAGCCCTTGGCGACCGTCAGATTGATATTCTTGTTGGCATGCACCGCACCGAACTTCTTGTCGATGCCGATCAGTTCGATCGCGGGTGCCTGGCTCGCTGTACTCATTCCGGTCTCCCAGACATAAAAAAAGCGCAGGACGACAAATGAGCCGTCCTGCGCCCGGATTTGCACTCACTTCGGGCAGGAATTGTCCGACATGTAGTCATGCACCTTGATGGTCCCGGCGATGATGTCGGCCTTGGCCTTCTCAACGGCAGCCTTCATGTCGGCGGTGATCAGCTTGGCATTGTTGTCGTCGAGCGCGTAGCCGACGCCATCTTCGGCAACGCCGAGCGCCTGCAGGCCGGGGGTGAACTTGTCACCCTTGGAATCGGCATAGGCGTTGTAGACGGCGAGGTCGACGCGCTTGACCATCGAGGTCAGGACCGAACCCGGATGTAGGTGGTTCTGGTTGGAATCGACGCCGATCGACAGCTTGCCGTTGTCGGCAGCGGTCTGGAGAACGCCGAGGCCGGTCGCACCGGCAGCTGCGTAGACGACGTCCGCGCCCTGGTCGATCTGGTTCTTGGTAAGCTCACCGCCGCGAACCGGGTCGTTCCAGGCAGCGCCCGTCGTGCCGGTCATGTTCTGGAAGACTTCGATGTCGGCCTTGGCAGCGCGAGCGCCCTGCTCGTAGCCACAGGCGAACTTGCGGATCAGCGGGATGTCCATGCCGCCGACGAAGCCGACCTTGCCGGAAGTCGAAGCCATACCTGCGAGCAGGCCGACGAGGTAGGAACCCTCATGCTCCTTGTAGACAACCGAACGGACATTCGGCTTGTCAACGACGGAATCGACGATCACGAACTGGGTGTCCGGGAATTCGGCGGCGACCTTTTCGATGGCCGACGTCCAGGCGAAGGAAACGGCGACGACCGGGTTGAAACCGCGCGAGGCGAAGTTGCGGATCGCCTGTTCGCCCTGCGTGTCGCTGGTCGGCTCGAAATCGCGGTAGTCGATGCCGGTTTCGGCCTTGAACTTCTCGGCGCCACCATAGGCGGCTTCGTTGAAGGATTTGTCGAACTTGCCGCCCGTGCCGTAGACCAGCGCCGGCTTGATATCGGCCGCAAGCGCGGTCGTCGACATCGCGGCCAAGGCAAAGAGACTGAGGAGGGTTTTCTTCATTGTGCAGCCCTGTTGTTTCTATTGATCTTGTTGGGTCCTCCCGCAAGCCTTTCCGTTGGGGAAAGACATGTCTGCGGAACCGCCGCCCCCTGTTCCGGAGGTCCTGGCTGGGGGCATCCTTGCATGGCTCGTTCAAAAATTCACCAGATTTTTTTCATCTGGTAAAGATTCACACGGCTGCTGATTTTTCAGCGCCGGGCGCTGAAAAATCAGTCAGATCAATGGGATTTATGCTGTCGCTTTGAGCAATTGCCCCTAGGCTGCGGGTGTGATCGGGCAGGAGACGCCCGTGCCGCGCAACCCGCAATAGCCATTCGGGTTCTTCGCCAGATATTGCTGGTGATAATCCTCGGCATAATAGAACGGACCCGCATTGGTGATTTCCGTCGTGATCCGGCTGTTGCGCCCGGCTTTTACCAGCGCTTCCTGGAAACGATCGCGAACGGAGATCGCGAGCGCCATGTCTGCCTCATCCTCGACATAGATGGCCGAGCGATAGGTGGTGCCGATATCGTTGCCCTGCCGCATGCCCTGGGTCGGGTCATGCGCTTCGAAGAACACCTTCAGCAGCCCTTCGAGCGAGATTGTCGCCGGATCATAGACGACCTTGACCATTTCTGTATGGCCGGTAAGGCCGGTCACGGTCTCCTGGTAGGTCGGGTTGGGGGTGATTCCGCCCTGATAGCCGGACACCGTGAGATAGACACCCGGCGTCTGCCAGAGCAGTCGCTCCGCCCCCCAGAAGCAGCCCATGCCGAGATAGACCGTCTTCATACCGTCCGGCGCCGGCCCTTTGAGCGGCAGGCCGGAGACGAAATGTGTGGAAGCCGTCGGGATCGGCTCTGGCCGCCCGGGCAGGGCATTTTCCGCCGTGGGCATCACTGTCTTCTTGTTGAACATGTCGATCAGGAACACTTGAAACCTCCTGCGGCCGCTTGTCGGCCTGTACGATGTGTAGAGACCCGCCTTTGCGGCGGTGACCGAAGGCCGCGTGGGCCGCGAGCGCCGGTCTGTATTCCATCTGTCGCGGAAACCCGCCCGGACTTACGCCAACCGCCGGATCATTCATGCAACCCGCAATGGCGCAGTATCGGGCAGTCCCGTCCCCTTAGGCTGCAAATCGCCCGGCTGGCGACGGCTTCTTGTAGCCGATCACCCAGAACACAAGCGACAGGAGGAGCATCGCGGCAAAGGCTGGCTGCGGCAGGACCACGTCTCGCAATGCAAGCCAGGCCCCATCACCGAGCCGCGTGACCACCAGACCCTCAAGAGCCATCAGCGAACCGGGGTGTGCGCTGATCCAGGCCACCGAAAGCGGTGTCATGATAACCTGCGACGCCGACACTGAAGCGATCGCGTCGATGACGCCGAGTACAACACCGACGCAAAGCGCAAGCAAACTCAAGACCCTGAACAGGAACCGCACCACCAATGTCTCCGGCTGAAGCCCGCCACGGCCTCCAATCCGCCGCGCGCGACCCTATAAATAGGGAATTGTCGACCGATGTCAAAATTCTGATAGATTTCGGTTGATCCCTCGAAATTCCTCGGTATATATCGCGCCCGACCAACCGCGGTGGTTTTCCCCGCGATCCCCCTGGACAGGTGGCCGAGTGGTTTAAGGCGCACGCCTGGAACGCGTGTGTGCGTGAAAGCGTACCGTGGGTTCGAATCCCACCCTGTCCGCCACTATATCAGATAACTATCTGAGTTTACTAGGTTATTTTCGGCGCCACTGTTCCGGCCCGCCAGTCAGCCCGCCACGATATTTTGGCTCGACTTTTTCATATTCCCCCAACAAAAAAAATGCAAATCGCTCTGTTGCCAATAGTCATCTCATTCGGCTACATAAGACGTGTTAACAGAAATCACTGCGCAAGACGTGCGGTCTCTTTCAAAAAGGGACAGTTATGTCTTCAAATACGCAGTTGGGCCTATTCAATGGTCCGCATATCTCCGAAGCTACGCCATCAAATGGTGTAGCAACACATCCACAAAAGTCTGAAGAAGCTACTGGCGCAAGTTCTGCTGGAGTCTCCGAGAGCACTCCAGTCTCGCAGCCGCTTGCCACAGGAAGCGCTGATACTCAGCGCAAGAGCAAGATTTTTTTGCCGGCCCACCCCGGCGCTGAAGAGCGCTATCTGTCCGTGCAGGACGTCGCGCGCCGCTATGCTGTCAGCATTCAGACCGTATGGCGCCACACCAAGCAGAATCCTGCGTTTCCGAAGCCGATAAAGATCCTGAACGGTTCGACCCGCTGGCGGCTGACCGATGTGCTCGCCTTTAAAGTCTCGCGCGGGGAGGCTAGCCGATGAGCGCGCCCGTCACTCCTCGCAGGAAGCGTCGCAATCTCCAGAGTGAGCGGAAGGCAAGGTGCCATCGGCTTTATTCAAGCGATGATGTCATCAAGCTCTATGGGATCTCGCGCAATACGCTCAGGAACTGGATCGCCGCGGGTCTCGCTTTCATCGACGGCGAGGTGCGCCTGTTTCGCGGAAAAGACCTCAACGCGTTTCACGCGCGTCGCAGACAGAGGGCTTCGGGCGCGCCACTTCCCCCCTTCATGGCCAACTGCTTCGGCTGCAAGGGCGCCCACTCGCTGATCGATGGCGAGATCTCGATCGATCCCGGCAGGAGCTCTGGGATGTTCCGCGCTTCCACCCCGTGTCCAGACACGGGGGTACGGGCCAACAGATACGTTTGCAGCGAAGAGGTCGATATGATCCGGAAGCTTCGTGAAGCTAATCCCGGACGCGAGACTCGCGACTAATATGTTTCGCTAGTTCACTCCGCGTTTGTGCAAATCGGGCGGTCTCGAATCCGGGGCCGTCTCAGCGCTCGCACCGCATTCCAGCCACACCATGTCTACCACCAAACTGGTTAGCCGAAGGTCCGCCTTCGGTAACGCAAAGCTGTGCGGTCCTTATGGATCGCAATCAATTGAAAGAAATAACTATGAATATCTCAAAGACGAATGCCGCCATTGTCTATCTCTATCAAGGCGAGCTGAGGCACGGTAAGGGCTTTCACCCGAAGACCATCGACGGCATCCTTCGCCACATCTGGCAGTTTGAGGAGCACACCGGATCTGTCGACTTTCGGCAAGTGACCCGGAGAATGATCGAGGAATTCAAGGACGAACTCATCGGTCGTGCAGGTAAGGACGGCAAGCATGGGCTATCGGCCTCGACCATCGTGCACACGTTCGGCAATCTGAAGGCCTTTTTCTCGTGGCTCTCCAATCAGGATGGATACAGGCGGTCGATCACCGGGCAGCTGTACAATCACTTCAACTCACCGCGTCATCTGGTCGAGATGGCAGGGGCTGCAGCGCAGAAGTTTGTGCCGACTGCGGACCAGCTTCGAACGATGTTGGAGGAGATGCCGGCGAATATTCCGGCACAACGGCGAGACCGTGCCATGCTGGCGGCGCTCTTCCTGTTTGGGGTCCGAGATGGCGCATTGATCTCGCTTCGTCTCAAGCATGTCGATATCGATTGCAAGCAGGTGTTCCAGGATGCACGCGAGGTGAAAACCAAGTTCAGCAAGACGAGTTTTGTTGACTGGTTCCCAGTGGGCGACGACATCGAACGCATTGTCATCGAATGGATTGGCGAGCTGAGGAGCATGGGTGCCGGCGACGATGCTCCTCTCTTTCCGACGGCGCCATTCAAGCCGTGGGTTGGCCGGCACAGAATCGAGCTCGAGTTTCTCACGACCGCTGCACCAGTACGGAAGGTCTTGCGCAAGGCAGCCGCTGCCGCGGGTGTTCCCTATTTCAAGCCACACGCAGTTCGCTCAACGGTCGCCAAGCTTTGCGATGAATGGGCCTCGTCATTGCGCGACATGAAGGCGCTTAGCCAGAACCTTGGGCATGAGCAGATCAGCACGACGTCGAAATACTACGGCGATGTTGAGCCTGAGGTGAAGCAGGAGCTGTTTCGTAAGATGCGCGACAAGCAGCGCAATCCGGGTGCGCGCGACATCGGTGAACTAGCCGAGCGCGTGAGCCTTGAAACGCAGGATGTGGTTAGAAAGATCCTGCAGATGGCGCTGGACAGGAGCTAAAGGTCCAAGTGCCGTGGCGGCAATGCTCTTGCCGCCAAGCATCAGATGAAGCGGACAGTAGACTTGGGACATGCCGGGCCCAGCATGCCATCCATTCTCAGGACTCCCTTTTCCCTAGGACCAAGGCACCACTTTAGCCTGAACCCCTTGGCTCTTCCACCAGATTTAGGTCAGATCAGATAAGGTCGGTTGCGTTCGGGGCAGTTCTTTGATCAGGTGCATGGTGCGCCTGGTATTAGCACTGGCAGAAAGAAAATATGTCCCGATCGCGGTCTAAGTAATATCGCTTTTTAGACTCTTTTGCGGCTGCTTACCCGGTGCAAATTGTATGTTGGGTGTTTGTATATTTTGTGTATATAAATCGATTAATGTGTTTTTATTCAGCATCATTGAATATATATATGATGCATGCATTGAAGCGTTGCGTTCCTGTAAATTTTTTTGTCGGACTTGATAAGGGTTACTTATCGGGGGTCAGCGACCCCGGGCTCATTTGTGCGAGGTACAGAACCGTAATACGCATATAGCTTTCGCTTAACGAATCATTTACCATAATTTCAATGTCTTACGATCTCACGAAATTGCCCATCCGGAGCCTGCTGAGGCCGATCTCCGAGGCCGCCGTCGCGCTCACCCGTCTCGACGAGCGCATTGCCCGCTCTCCCGTTGGCGAGGGCTTTCTCGAGCGCTCGCATTTCCTCGACGCGCATGCCTCGCTCTGGATCGATGGGGAACTTGTCCATCTCGAAGACCTCGTCCTGCATGACGCGCTCCGGGACATCCGTGCTCCCACCCACGAACGCACCATTGCCCGCGACATCCTGAAAACCCGCCGCCGCATCGCTGCCCATCCGCCTGCCTGGGCGCTCTCTGCTCAAGGCCTCGCCTCCCTCCGCGGCCGGCCGGGGGCCGGAGCATCATTGGGTGGAGACGGTGAGGATTTACCGGATGGGAATGTTGATGTCAGCGACACTCGGGCTGGGGTAGGGGAGGCCGAAGAACCTGGTGTCGACGGTCTGAGTGATGCGTTTGCTGCGATCGATGCTGTGCTCGCCCGGTCTGAGGCCGCGATCGAAGAGGCGAAGAAGCCGGGTCGCGCTAAAAACGTTCCGGACAAGGATCCGTTCGTCTACGATCTCGACTGGGATGAGGACGAGCGGCTGGCGGATTGGCAGGCCTTGTTGGCTCGTGCCCAGGAATTGCCGCCGGTTCTTCAGGCCATCGTGGCGCTGGATGCCTGGAATGAGATCGCCGTCCTCCAGCATGCTCCCTGGCTCGGCCGGCTGCTCTCCGCCTCGATCCTGCGCGAAGGTGGCGTTACCACCGGCTCCCATCTCGCGGCGATCAATCTCGGGCTCAAGGCCATCCCTGTCGATCGGCGCCGGCATCGAGATCGCGAGACGCGGTTGCTGGCGATATCAAGGGCGCTGACGATTGCGGCCGAGACTGGGCTGAAGGAGCATGACCGGCTGGTGCTGGCGCGGCAGATGATGCTGCGCAAGCTGGAGGGGCGGCGGGCGTCGTCCAGGCTGCCGGAGCTCGTGGAGCTCGTCATTGCGCGGCCGCTGATCTCGGCTGGGATGGTGGCGAAGACGCTCGAGGTCACGCCACAAGGCGCGCGGCGGATCGTGCAGGAGCTTGGTCTTCGCGAGATGACGGGCAGGGGGAGGTTTCGAGTGTGGGGTTTTCAGTAGGAAACACCAAAGCTCAGACTGATCATAGCAAGCCCAATCCCAAACTGAGCTCGTCCTCAATCTTCTTACTCCAGGCGTGCGTCAGTCCCACCGAGATCGACAGTCGAATTAGCGGTTGTGATTTACCTAAATCGCTATAACCATTCCGGGTATCGTCGCGCTTGGCGCTAACGCTAAAGGCTGCCTCATAGAGGTGTCCGTGGAGACTGTCCGATGACTGAGCAGGTACCCGCCGGGAAAAAGACGATAGCGAGCGCCTTTGCAAAGTTCATTTTGCGTAATGTACCAGAGAAGTTGTGGAGCCGTGTGGCCGAAGATCGACAGGCCCCTGGTTCGCTTCACCTTCAGAAAGTCGATCCGCCAAAAATCGGGTTGGAAATTGAGCTCGACCAAATGCCGCCGAAGATCGAGGCGAATGCTCCAGATCTGCCGGCTTCCCTGAAAGGCCAGTTCAACGAGCTCTGGCAGAAGGAAATCAAGAAGCTGCTTGACCAGCAAGATGGCCGGATAACTCAATTGGAAGAAGACCTGCTGCGATTGTCGGAAGTCTTCTATGAAGCGTATGAGAAAATCACAGAAGACCCCGATCGCTTTGAAGAGCACGAGATCGACGACGATTGGCTGAGCCGCTTCATTAAATATGCTTCGGAAATCAGAGATGAAGATATCCTTGAGATATTGGCCAGAGCACTTGCCGACGCAGCCACGCGCCCGAAATCCAAGCTCTCTCCCAAGGCCTTAGACACGCTTCGCTTCTTCCAGCAAGACACATTTGCGAATTTCAAAGCTTCGGCTGGGCTGATCGCGTCCCTCCGGCAGGTGCCGATCCAGCTCTTCGACAATGAAGACAGACTGGGCATAGTTGATTTCAATCTGGAAGCCATGATCGAAATGGGGCTTCTCAAAATAGAAACAACTAGCGTCTACAGTTTACTTTTCGGCGACGTCATCTTGAATTTCAAATATAAAAGTAGTGAGAGGTTCGCGTTCGAGACGATAAAGCTAACAACCGTCGGTACGGAAATTCTAAACCTGACCGATGCCAATTTCCGCGATCTACCCTCTGCCTTGAGCATGAGCGCGGCTAAGGGCCAGCTTGCGTCTCTGCAGCAGGCGGTTCAGCTTTCATCTGCGATGGTTCGGAATGTCGCCCTTTGCCTGTTGCAGGAGATGGGCAATCGATGGGCAATCGAATCCAGCATTCTTCTTAGAACCGGATCAGGAAATAAGCTGGTTTATTCGGGGGAGAGAGCGGAGATGGCTAACAAGTTCAAAATTTCAGTCGATGAGACAAATTTGATCGAGCTAGATGACAAGCAAGCCAAGGCCACCTTGTTAGACATCCTCCAAGAGTTTGAAGGTTTTGACGAGTACCAGTTGCCTGCAATTATCGAAGCAGAAAGTCACAACTAGAAATCTTTACTTTTCGGCCAGCTAGGTTCGCTACAAAATGGATATCGAAGCAAATGTAAATTTTGTAGATGAGGAGGTTCTTCGCACACGTCTTAGCAATCTCAATGCGATGGCTTATGGAAGCCCCGAGCTCCTGGCAGAGCTCAAATTGCTGGAAGACTATCTCACATCACTGACCGGAGCCGGTCCTCGTCTCGACACTGCTTCAGATACTACGTTCCCACCGGGAAAAGACACTGGTGAAATCGCAGGTTTAATCAACGCTCTGCAGACGTGCGAGGGACACTACCGTGGCGCAAAATCGTTTGAGTTGGCCTGTAGCGCCGCGCTGAAGTATGTTTTTCGTGAGGACTTCGATCAGTGGATCGAGCAAAGTTCGGTTGAAGAGGGATTTCACCGGCTTGACCTTCTAGCACATTTGAAACCTGTCAGTCAGTTCTGGTCGGCAATTCGCTCAGATTTTCGTACAAGATATGTCGTGTTCGAGTTTAAGAACTACCCAAGCGAGCTACCCCAGGCTGCCATATACTCAACAGAGAAGTATCTTTTTACGACTGCCCTGCGTTCAGTCGCGGTTCTTGTCGCTCGAAGTGGGGAGAGCAAGGGGGCACGGAAGGCTCGCCATGGCGCGCTACGCGAAACGGGGAAGCTGATCATCACCGTCAGCATGCTGGAGCTCATAGAAATGATTGAGATGCGTGCCCGAGGCGATGAACCGAGCATTATCTTGCAGCATAAGCTGCATGATATGCTTATGGGCATTGGCAGGTAACGTTCGTCACAGAAGGCGACCCGCTCGTTTGACACTGCAGCAAAGACGCTGACCAAATGATTACTCATCTTTACAGTTGCTGAGGCTATCAGCGGCTTCGCTGCTCCACGGTAGGCCGAATCCCTGTTCCTTACATGGCCCTCCGGGATGTGCACAACGGTGTAGCCGAAATTCGCCTCGCTGTGGGCGCTCTCAAGCGAGCCAACGCATCATTTTCTGGACGCTGAGCACAGGACTGACGCGCTTATTCGCTTAATGAGAGACAAAAAATACGCGCCCTTGATGGTCTATGAACGGGAAAGGGCTGTTTAAGCGAACTTCGCCGCCGGTTCCGCGAGAAGGCGGCGGGCGGCAGCATTGTGGCGTGGCGGCTCGGTCCGGACACCGTCCTTGGAAGCGCCAACCAGCTCAACTACGGTGCAAGGCAAGCCTGCCGCATCGAACTTGCGTGCAATGAATTCGCCTTCGTCGCGCTTATGGCTAGACATTAGCAACTGATACCCCTCGAGCTCCACCAGATTGCGCATCACGTCGACGAAGGCTGCCGCATGAATGATGTCATTGTGCTGCAAGGGATCATCGAGCAAGAGCGCGCGCCAGCGAGACCAGCGATAGGCGGTGCTTGCAGCGCATAGGATGCTGAAGCCGTTGGCCGCCATCTGGCCCTCGCTCAAGACCAGCTGCGGCGGTAAGGATGTCCTGTACTGGGCATTTTCGATCGGATCGGCATAGCGCAGCTCCATGCCAAGCGACGTTCGTTCGACAGTGTGCTCGGCCGTGAATTGCACGGTTTCACCGGGGGTGCTTAACAGCGCGCGGTTGAATGAATCGATCAGGTCATTGAGAGGCAACAGGAATTTCGCCGAGAAGCTATCGGCTTCCTCCTTGAGCTTCTCGCCGTAGACCATCACGGCTTCACGTGCCTCGTTGGTCAGATGGAGAGCGGTGCGTGCTGCCGCGAGCTCTGCCTGCAGGGTCTGCTCGCGAGCGACAGGATTGTCCGCCGCGCCGGACCCACCAAGCCGTTCCATAAGGCTGCGCAGCTCGTGGAGCTCATTTTGCCCAAGCCATGCTTCGTAGCCCCGAGAAAGCGCTCCCATATCTTCGGAATAATGTGCGAGCGCGATTGCGCGGTCGCCCAAAGCCGCAATACGCGCCTCAATAGCCTGTGAGGAGGGGTTTTCTGACAAGCCGGCTTCCTGCCATGCCTTCAGTGCCGAGGAGCGGGAGGCGTTAGCATCGGAAATCACCGCGAAACTTCGATCCCGATCAGCCTCAGCCGTCGCGAGGCGCTCGCGCGCCGCCGATTCTGCATTGGCGGCGGCTGCCCTTTTGACCGAAAGGTCGTCCAGGCTCGCGCGGGCTGTCTCCAACACCTTGCCCTGTGCCTCGACAGCCTCGTTGGCAGCTTCGCTGCTCCATGGCTGTGCGAGCGCGGCTAGACGTTCACCTAAAGATTTCAGCGTGGTCTCGTTGACTGTTCGGCGCTGGACTGTGATTGCCAACCGTTCGTCGAGAGAAGCGAGTGACGCAGTCAGTGCGTTGAGGCGCGATTGCGCAGTGCTGACATCGATCGAGCTGCCACCCGCATCTCGAACATGAGCAGCCCGCGCACGACCGGCCTGCGCCAGTCGATCACCGACAAGTGCTCTCAAATCCGTTTCGGCGGGGACATTAAAAGCCTCAGCGATTGCGGCTCGATCCATGGCCGCGGCTTCCTCTGCATTTCGCGCGAAAATTTCGGCCTCGGCAGCAGCAGAAATCACAGCCCGCGCCTTGATGAGTGCCTGCCTTGCCGTTTCGGTTGCATCTGCAAGCGCGCCGACAGTACGCACTTGCTCCGCCAGCTGGACGTCCTGTGCGGCCAAGGCATTGCGAGCACGTTTCTGAAGGTCGCCGGGCTCGAACCGTGTGGCACAGACCGGGCAGTCGATATCGTCGTGTCCGATATGGGCGGTGAGGCCTGACAGAAGCTCGGCCAGTTCGGACGCATCGCGCTGGTGGGCCACCAACCGATCTCGGGCCATGGCTTCAGCATTTTCGGTTTCGATGGCGGCACGTTCGAGGGCGTGCAGCTCGCTGCGCGCCCGCTCAGCCGCAACCCCAGCCGCATTGGCTGCATTGCGCTGCTCGCGCGCCGAGACTTCCTGCGCCTGCAAATCTGCCGCACGCAACGACCAAATTTGAATTGTCGCTTGCTCGCCATCCAAGCGACCGAGAGTTGTCTGGGCCTGATGAGCGCGTTCGAGATCGACCTGTGCGTCCGCGGTATTTTGCTGGCAGAGATCTCGATCAGCCTTAAGCGTTTCCGCCAGAGCGAGAATGCTTTCCTGCTCTGCGCGTAGAGTGGAAAACTCGGCTATTGCCGCGCGCTCGCGAACGCGCTCGTCATACTCGGACTCAGCGCGAGCGACCAGCTCAGCTTGCTGCGCGGCGGCCTTGTCTGCCTGGTTTGCCGACAGCATAGCCTCAGTCAGCTGCGCTGTCGCTGTCGCAACTGCTTGATCAGCTGCAGTTTTTCGGGCCCCCTGAGTTTCGATGATGGCAGATGACGAGGCGAACTGTTCGACGATAGCCCGAAGACCCTTGGATGCGGCACGATCGTGTGCAAGCCTGTTCTCTTCGCCTTCGATCGCTGACCGGACCCGAAGCAGGCGATCTGCCAAGCCACCGGTTAGATCACGGTCGGAAAAGAGAGAACTTTCAATGACAGCCAAGCGCTGTTGAAGCGCAGCTTCGGACTGCGCACCTAGTGCGGCGCCACGCGAACCCAGCTCGGTAAGCTTCGCCGTATTTGCCTGCCATTCCTCAAGTGCGCGAGCGGCTACCGCAACAGCGTTCTCCTCGTTTTCTGCCCGGCGCTTGAATGCGTTCATTGTCAAACGGCCGCGGAGGGCAGTGCGGATCGCTTCCAGTCGGTCGATGCCACTCGGACCCTTGAGCGCTTGCCATTGATCGTTCTTGTCGCGGCTGGTGAAGCGTTGTTGGGACGCTTGCCCGAGAAAATGGGTAAAGCCGAGATAGGCCCCGATGTCGCCTATCTCGGTCCACTTGGAATCTTTGAGCAGAGCCTTCAGTACGCTTTGATCTGGCTCCTCAAACAACCCGCGCGTTAAAGGCTCACCATCGGTAAATGTGAGGCTGACCCGATGCATCCCAGCCGGCGCGTCCCGGCGGGTGATATAGTCGCTCTCCTTAAGCCGCCCGACGTAATTCTCGAAGCGTCGGATTCTGCCGGTCAAACCCCATTCTATCCCATCGAAGAAGCTGCTTTTACCAAGTCCATTCGTTCCGACGAGCAGGGTCAGGCCAGGGCCGGGGGCCAACGGAAGCGTGAAATCCCCAAACGTTCGAAAATCATGTAGATGAACTTCCCGAAGAAACGTTTTGCTCATTGCGCGCTCCGTCGCTGCCAAGAAGCCACCAGCTCGTCGACCAGCTGGTCTGCATCGACCCCAGGCTCGCTCGCCGCACGGATCCATTCTCCGGCGGTGTCCCTGGGAACTTCACCATACGATGCCGCCCGGCTTACATTGTCGAGTGGCGCCATGGAAAAGATGGCGTCGGTGACCCAGGGCCGGGCGAGGAAGCTTCGTTTCGAAAAATCGTCGAAACTCTGTTCGTCAGCATTAGCATCCTTCGGTCGCAGCCAGACAAGTTTGCGGGCAACACGTTCATCTCGCTCGGCGATAAGTGCAAGCGCGCGCCATCGGTCGACGCCTTCGCTGCTTCGGGGGCCGAGCAAAATCGCATGGAGGTCGAGTGCTGCCGACGGGCTTAGATAGGAACGAGCCACGACGCACTGGTTGCGCACGCGCCGGATGACGTCGCTAAGTCCCTCATCATTGGGAGCCTCGGGCAGCAGCGTCAACAGTACTGGATAGCGTCCGATCAGCAGGCCTCGAACGTGATTGGGCAGGTCGCTGGCCTCGATCCGGGCCGAAGGTGTGTCACTGCCACCGGCGAAGATGGTGCCGGCAAAATTAGGTTTTGCTTCGACAGGAAGGCCGATGGTCATCGCTCGGTGGATAAGCAAACGTTCGACCGTATCCAGAGCCTCTTGGGCAGGCGATGTCGCTAAGGATTCGCTCACTAGGTGCCTCCTGCGGGAATGATAGCGGCTCTCAATTGGGCGAAGTGATTTTCCTCGATACCTTGCAGAAGGTTGCTGAGCTCCTGTGCACCGGCCTGGGCCGCGATGCGAAAGCGCTGATCGACCGTGAGCATCAGCTTTCCATCGGCACCTGATTGACCAATTAGCGGTATAACATTGCTGGTGTTGTTAAGCGAGTTGTTGGCTCCGACGATCATGGCGGCTGGGACCGCTTGCATCGGAAGGAGAACAAATTCGGTGGTCCAGGCATGCCGCAACGCCATGATTGCCATGTCTTCATTGTCAATGAAGGCTGCTGCGCAAGTATGGCCTGACCGCATAGCCCCGTTAATGTCACGACGTAAATTTCCGGGTCGGCTATCACGTGGCGCGATGACCTGCCAAGTGGTCGCAACCGTGAGCGCTACTGCGCAAGCACGGATCAAGGGCGTAAGCAGCAAGCGTCCGGCGAGGACCGAACCTTCCAGCCCTGCCTCTTCATCGTCCTTCGCGCAGACTGCAAGGCCGAAAAAGCGGGGAAGCAGTCCGGGCTCGGTTCGAAATCGGTGGATCCAGCCCTGCCAAATCGGTCCCATTTGCTGGCGAATATCTGCCGCTGACACAAATGACACCAGGTGGCCCGGATCCTCCGCGTGACCGATATAGCGTCGAAGATGATAGTCGACAGCCTCGAGCAACCAGTTGTCGAGCGTCCTGTTGATGTCTGTAGCCAGGTCATTAGGCGCCATGGCCACCGAATTAAGGATGGAGGGATTGCCACCCAGCGCCCGCAAGCCGGGCAGCCGCAAATCGGCTGCGCTGGGCGACTCGCTTGAGAGCAATGTCAGGAACGGTCGCCAGCGGGCGACATCTACGAAAAAGCTTGCGCGTGGCGAGTGAATCGCGAGACGCGCGATAGCATGAGCAAGGGCCGGTCCAAGTTGGTCGGGCGGATCGATGACGGTGAGTTCACGCGCCGTACTATCGTCAGACCAAAATGTGGCGACGTCAGCGAGTGGTGTATCTCCGCTCCAGCGCGCAAGGTTATCGACCAGCCAGAGCTTGCTGCTCTGCGGAACCGCGGCCAGTATCGCATCGATGTGGTAACGCGGTGGAGGCAATCGGGCTTGGCGAGACAGCCGCACGAAGTGTTCTCGTGTCGCCGGATTAAGCTTGGGAGCAATACTGTCAACAGGAAAGGCCGTTACCCATTGCGCATGTTCGGCCTCGTAACCGGCGAGTAGGTTTTCGAATGGTTGGCGGATCGCATCACGTCCTGGACCGCGCCGCGCAATTACCCAGTCGGCCACGACCGTAGTCGTCCCACAAATGAATCGCCTCGACCCAATACGGTCCCCTGGCTGAGACGTCAGTTGCTGTACATCACTACAGGTGACGTGCGTGAAGCTTTCGGGGCCCGGTCGTTCGCAGGCCTTTTTCAAGAGAAAGACAGCGAGACGATTTAAACGGGCTGTTCTGATCGATAGAAGTTCGTTCTCGCGCGTTTGAAAAAACAGCTGCACGCCTACGCGCATCTGCTCGCGCATCTGGTCTACAAGTCCAAGATTTTCGACTTCGACGCCAATTGCATTTTCATACGCGGCGATGAAATCGAAACCTTGCCCCATAGACTCGGCCGCGAGCGCCTGAGTGTCGATCGCTAACAACGGGCCTCGCAAGGCCTGCACGCCTTGCCGCTGCGCGATGCCTCGGACGATATCATCGTGGCGGAACGTTGAACTCGCAGCCGCAATAAGATCGATCAGGCCGCCGTCGCCATTGCCGCTTACGAGAAAAGTTGGCCGAGCGTTCCCCGCAATCTCGGCTCCTGGCACACCCGCGTCGCGCCAGTAGCTAGGGGTTTCTGTTCCAGGTAGCGCGAAAGGGTTTTCGAGGCCGAAGCCAATGGCGAGCACGACGATATCAAACTCTTGGCTAGCAGTCTCGCGCGCGCCTCCGTCGGCTTCTCGCTCAAAAGAAACGATGAAACGACCGGCTTGCGGTGTGATCGCTGTGATTGCATGCCTCGTGCGAACCAATAGACGATCTTCAGTCGCCATTTGAACTTCGCTGAACTCCCGCAGGACGGCCCTTCGGACGTCGATTGCCGACCCCGAACGCCAATCCAGCAACGGCAATTCCGCTCTTTCGTGGTCAGCGTCTGGATTCGGCCAATCGTAGATATGTGGATCGAGACGCCGACGCTGTGAATCCCCCTGCAAAGGCAACAAATGTTGCGCCTTTTCAAACAAGTGGACAATGACACCACCTTGCATGGCGAGGCCTGCAGCAAGTGTTAAGCCTGCTGCGCCTCCGCCAATGACCGCAACCCGCGCATTGGCTGGGAGCCTGTGCTCATAAAAGAGCGCATGGGCGAGCTCGAGAGCCCTGACTTGCTGCGAGTAGAACGTTATCCGGGTATCGAAGGATCCGAGGACGTAAACTCCTGGGTGGGCGTTGATGCTGGAACCAGCAATAGTGTCTGTAGGACTTAACATGGAGCTGGAATGTCCGCCTCAACCGTGTCCTCGAGTTTCCGCGAGCCGAATTGATTGAAACTGATCGGCATGGTGTCCACGATAGTTGGCTTTTTAAGGAGTATCTGTGTTCGCGATTGACCTGCGTCGCTGCCCGAAGCAGTGCGCAAATACCTTTCTTGCCGTCATCAGTGCCTCCCTACGTAATCTCTCATCACATATTTGATTGCACATCTACGCGCGTATTTCCAGAGATGAGTAAAGGTAAGGTTGCGATAAACGTGCTGCCGATGGCTGAAGGTGAGCTATGCTGATCCGGCTTCAAGGTGTTTCAGAAGAGATACGATCATAGCAACCGGGCCCTTCCGCACTCTCTCGCCGAACGGTAAGCCACACTTTTTTCTCTGGGGCGTTGATTGAGAAACAGGACAACGGCTCGCTCAATCGGGCTTCACGCATTTCACCTCAACCGCACCGAGTTTGCCGGAGGCTCCAACTTCTGAGAAAGTGGAGCGGGTATGAGCCAGACTACAAACAAATCTTCACAGGAAGTCCGCGCTCGAGCTCTGCGATTGATTTCGGATGACCAAGGGGAAGATTCCTCGCAATGCGCGGTTCGCGGTCTTGGGGTTTTCACCTTATGCAGCCGGCGCCGAGCGTTACTAGTAGGCGGATGTCTGTTAATTGCACAATGGAACATGAAAGTGTGCTGATTGGATAATTGAACCATTAGGGTAGGATTTTTAATGTTGAGGCATCTGGCATACTCGGCGAAACGATGGGCGTATCTCGGCATCACCCGGCCGAGGCACGACGGCAGGCCGACGATTGTGGACCGGTACATTTTGGGACCGGACGGTGAGCGATTAAAGGCTTCGGATCTACTTCAGCGGTTTCCAAGATCGATTCTAATCGGGTCTGCCGGCGCTGGAAAAACGACTCTTCTAGGGCAGGTCGCGGCTGATTTGGGTGAGCGTTTCCTTGCTTCCCCGACGACTGAAATTTGCCCCCTGGTGTTGGGGCCGACCGAAATCGGCGAAATCGCTGGGGTACCGGACATCTTAGAGGCTTTGGCAACCCTTATTGGTTCGCGCACCGGAGAACAGCTTGAGCGTCAAGAGCTTTCTACCATGATGGAACTCGGCAAGCTGTTTCTACTTGCAGATGCTCTGGATGAGGTTCCAGACGCCGCCGTCATCGGCCGTCTAACTGACCTTTTCAGGCAGTTTCCAAAACTTCAGGGCCTAGTCTCCTCTCGACCCATGTCATTGACCGCCAATCTTAAGGGCTTTGCAGTAATATCGCTAGAGCCTCTGGATTTGGACAGCGTCGAGGCGCTTCTTCGTGCCCGATGGATCGAAAGCAGTGGCCTTATCGATCGGTTCTTGGACCAGATTGCGAGAAACGCTGCTGGCGCTTCCATCCTGCAGAGTCCGATGATGACAGAGTTCATGTTGGAGATATTTGAAGCTAAGGGAGCTCTCCCCACGCTTCGCTCCGGGGTATATCAAGACTTTGTTGACGTATCGATCGACCGCGAGTTTTCGTTGGTTCGATCGCCGGCGTGTAGCCGCGGCGAACTTCTGAGTTTGCTCGGTGAAATTGCCCAATTCTTCTCTGAGCAACAGATTCATGAAGCTTCCCACGAGCAGATTGCAACCATTGCCCGGAAGGTCACCGGGCGTGGGGCCGAGGTCGTAGAATTCTTAACCAACCGCAATCCAACATTCGTTGCTGAATGGTCGCAGGGGAGGATCGGGTTCAGTCATAGATCGATCGAGGAGTATTTCCTTGCGTGGCATTATCGAAACGAGCCGAGCTTTTTCGTTAATCGAATCAAACAGGGTGATCGAACTGCTGTCACAGAATTTGGCGCGGGCCTTGTCTCGGATGTCTCTCCACTAGTTGAAGCCGCGGTCGGTGCCGGCATGTTCACCGATGCTGTGAACTTTCTGAGGGAGGCCAAATCAAGTAATGCTGCACTTGAAACCTATGTAATCCAGAATCTGCGCCGCGTCCTTGGAGATGCCTTCATGCAGAAGCTCGTCGGTCGCTCCGAAAATGAGGCGAGCCATTCTAACATATTCGACAAAATTTCGCCGGAGCTTGATGAACCCTCCGAGCTCCTTAACCTGTTAGATACTGCCTCAAACGTACAGCTAACCAGTCACAAGAGAGGCGAATTGTTCGAACAGTTTTGCATCCGTCTACTAAGCGGACTATTTAAAATAGTCTCCAGTCGAGCCAATCTACACGTTGGCGAGATAGACATTATGGTCGAGAATGTGGTCCCAGGCCCCTTCTGGGCAGATTTCGGCGGGGATTTTCTTGTCGAATGCAAAAATCTCTTGGGACATTCGCCAGTCTCTGATGCCAATGGCTTCATGGGCAAGATCGCGAATGCTCGCGTGAAACTTGGTTTCATCATTTCAATGAATGGGTTCACCAAAATCGCCTACGATGCCTTGGCTCTTAATGCGTCGAATCCCGCCATGCCCTTGGTCGTTCCCATATCTGGCGCGGACCTGCGGGATGCGCTTCGGACGCGGCACGAATTAGAGGATTTTTTTAAGACACAAATCCGTCACATCAAGTACAAGTACAAGTAGTGACAGCTAGTAGAGTGCCAACTCACTCGTTTTTTAGTTTTGTGTCTGTTCTGCTACACGGAATATTAGCTTCTCATGCGGGGAACCGCGGGCGACAGGAAACGCGCTTCTATCGGGATCCATTCAGTTCTCTTCCAGGTTCGCCTTTGATGGCAGGAACCCGAAAAACAATCTCGTTTCTTCAGGGAACGTAATCATCAGGTGGTCGTTTTGATACCTCATGTCATAGGCTAGCACCGCAATGCCCGTCGATGAGACGGCAGCTTTGATTTCTTCGCCCAGTGTACCCGGGAGTAGCAGTATCTTGTGTGCACTTTTCACGCTAGGTATCAGCTTATTATAAAGATGAAGCTGGCCGACACCTGTATAGACGTCCGAGGCGAGCACGGTCGTCTTGATCTCAAGCAAGAATTTTTCGCCGGCGTTATCTACTAGTCCATCGACCTCGTAGCCCTTGGCGTGACGTGGCTTTGTAAGCCGGGCACCATTCTGAATAGCCATATTTTCGAAAGCTTCCCAGACATATCCCTGCTTGCGGGTAACTTCCCGTGCAACTCGATGACTGGCCTTCAGATTATACGATCCTGCGATCTCCGCTGCTCCGAACAGTTCAGCATGGCTGACATCCGCCTCATCGTAACCGCTGTCCCACTCCCACGTTGCTCGTTGCCGCCTGATCTGTGATCGACATTCCATGGATGAAGAACGGGAGTTTCTCCATGGAGACTACATTGGAGTTTCTCACAACCAGGAATCCTGTACGTGAGGTTCATCGTCAATGGCCGGACGAGGTCAAAGCGAAGATCGTTTCGGAAAGCTTGCGGCCTGGTACGACGGTCAATGAAGTTGCGCAGCGCTATGGATTGCGAGCGAACAGCCTTTCAACCTGGCGGACAATGGCGCGGCAGGGCAAGCTGATCCTGCCCGCACCGGAGGATGCGGTAGAGTTCGCGGCGGTGATCGTCGATCCGCCAGTTTCGGAACCGCCTCCTAAAACGGTTAGTCGCCCTGAGATCGTTCTTGGCCCAGTGACGATCCGTCTTGAGGAAGGGGCATCAGCCGCCCGGATCGCCGCCATCGCGCGTGCCCTGGCGGCGACGACATGATCTTTCCATCGCACCGTGTGCGGATCATGGTAGCGACCAAACCAGTCGACTTCCGCAAGGGTCATGATGGATTGGCGGCGCTGGTGAAGAACGAGCTGCACAAGGACCCGTTCACCGGAACCGTCTTCGTGTTCCGGTCCCGCAAGGCGGACCGGTTGAAGCTGATCTACTGGGATGGCTCCGGGATCGTCATGGCCTACAAAAGGCTGGAAGAGCACACATTCACGTGGCCCGGCATAAAGGATGGCCTGATGACGCTGACCCATGCCCAGTTCGAAGCGCTGTTCGCAGGCCTCGATTGGCGGCGGGTTCATGCCGTCCAAACGAGAACGCCAGAGGCCGTCGAATAGCTGCGGCACGATGACTCAGCAGTGCAAATTGCAGAGGCAAATCGGCTCCGGATTTGGTAGCTTCCTGCCATGTTTGATGCCGCCGACCTTCCCGATGATGTTGCCGCCCTGAAGGCGATGCTGATCGCGGCCCAGGCCCGCGAGGCGGCCAAGGACGTCGCGATTGCGAGCAAGGACGAGCATATCACCCGCAAAGATGAGCGGATCGAGCGGCTTGAGAAGCTGGTCGCAGCATTCAAGCAGGCAGCCTTTGGGCGCAAATCCGAGAAGACCGATCCTGACCAATTCGACCTGGCGCTCGAAGACCTGGAGACGGCCATGGCCGTGATCCATGCCGAGGATGAGGCGGACACTCCTGCAGGAAACAGGATTGCCAAGCGGCGCGCGATCAATCGCGGCTCCCTTCCAAAGCATCTTCCGCGTGTGGAGGAGGTGATCGAGCGAGAAAGCTTCATCTGCGCCTGCGGAGGTTGCCTGCATTGCATCGGTGAGGATGTCTCCGAGCGGCTGGACGTGGTCCCGGCGCAGTTCCGCGTCATCGTCACCCGTCGCCCCAAATATGCCTGCCGTGTCTGTACCGACGGTGTCGTTCAGGCTCCAGCTCCAGCACGGCTTGTCCAAGCCGGGCTACCGACGGAAGCAACCGTCGCCCATGTGCTGGTTTCCAAATATGCAGATCACCTTCCGCTTTACCGCCAGGCCCAGATAATGAGCCGTCAGGGCATTGATCTCGACCGCTCCACGCTCGCCGACTGGGTCGGTCGGGCGGCGTACGAACTGCGGCCCGTCTTCGATGCGCTAGTCGCAGACCTGAAGCGTTCGACCAAGCTGTTCATGGACGAGACCCGCGCCCCGGTTCTCGATCCCGGCTCGCGTAAAACCAAGACCGGATACTTCTGGGCGCTCGCGCGTGATGATCGCCCATGGGGTGGTGGCGCTCCACCAGGTGTGGCCTTCACCTACGCTCCCGGTCGCGGTGGCATTTATGCCGAACGGATATTGCACGGTTTCTCCGGCATTCTGCAGATGGATGGATATGCCGGATACAACAGGCTGATCGCGCCAGAGCGAATTGGCCTAAACATTCGGCTTGCCTATTGTTGGGCCCATGCTCGGTGCAAGCTGGTGGAGATCACCCGCAACGGCGCAGCACCGATTGCCGAGGACGGCGTCAAGCGCATCGGCGAACTGTACCGCATCGAAGCCGAACTTCGGGGCCTTGATCCGAAGGCTCGCTTGGCTGGGCGACAGGAGCGGTCAGCGCCACTGGTCGCCGACATGCAGTCCTGGCTTGTCCATCACCGCGCCCGCGTCGCAACGAAGTCCCCGCTCGGCGAGGCTTTGGCCTACATCGCCAAATACTGGGACGGCCTGAAGCTCTTCCTGACCGACGGACGCATAGAGATCGACAACAATACCGTCGAGCGGACCATCCGGCCGATAGCCCTCAATCGCAAGAACGCACTCTTTGCAGGACATGACGCGGGAGCCGAGAACTGGGGCACCATCGCCTCGCTTATCGAAACGTGCAAGCTCAATTCGGTTGATCCTTTGGCCTACCTGACTGCCACGCTCACCGCCATTGTCAACGGCTGCCACAAGCAGAGCCGGATCGACGAGCTGTTGCCGTGGAAGTATGCGGCAACGTAATTTGCGCCAACCGGAACGCTGTCCCCGACCCAACGTAGGCACTGGGCCGGGGGCATTCTCAACTATCGAGGAGAGCCGTGCCGTAGGAATTGTCTACAGCGCATAACCAGGTGCCAGACGAGTCTCTACGAAACACATAGGTGGCACGTCGTACCGTCGACGTCGCAATGCCGCTTTCGTCGACGGCATCCAACCACGTTTCCATGATGACCAACGCTGTGTCTCCGCCCTCGATCACCTCCATCCGCCCTTGGCGGACTTTCAATTTACCTTGGAAATGAGCAGAGATTGCTTCGAACGCTTTCCTGATCTGGTCTTTGCCTTTGGCGTACATGCCTGCCTTGACCACTAAGGTGGCATCATCGGTGTAAAATCGCATCAAGCCGTCGAAGTCTTTGGCCGATATGGAACGGTCTGCAGATTCGATAAGGGCTTTCAAGGGATGGTCGGACATTCTGGACTCCAAAATGGCCGCGAGCGGAAAAACAAAACCCGCCTCGCGGCGGGTTGCTTTGTCTGGAAATATGACGTGCTTAGCCCACCACTCGATGAATGGTGATAATAATCACAGCGAAAGAGCGAACAAATTCCATGGTGCATCTATATCACCAGCGTGAGCGACGGGCAAATGATCACGTCCAATTTTGAGCAAACTAGTCAAGGTGCCAGCGGCACACCGTTTACTTTGATCTGCAATTCCTCCTGTCTTCGTCGCCGGGGTGTAAAAGCGATATCTGAGCTATCTGGAGGTCGCGCGAACTGGGAAGCCACCCGCCGCTGATATTGGGTTCGCGTAGATTAAATAACGCCTTGCAAGCAGTGCACACGCGTGCAATTATGAACGCGTGTTCAAGTCGATTTGATGGTGGTTTCATGGAAGGTTTCCAATATGCCGATACGCTTGAGGCTCGCGCCGATCTTTGCCGCGCGGTCAGCCGCTCGGCCGGCGAATTGGTGCTGAAGGGCTTTCAAGGCACGGCGACACGCAGCTTTTCGATGAAGGGGCCGCAGGACTTTCTCACCGAGACCGATGCTGCGTCCGAAGCGCATATTCGCGCAGCGATCCAGAATCATTTTCCGCATGACACAGTGTTTGGCGAAGAGGGCGGCGGTGAAATTGGCTCGAAGGTCTGGGTCGTAGACCCCGTCGATGGCACGGCGAATTTCGCGCGCGGGATACCGCATTTCTGCATTTCGATCGCCTATGTTGAAAATGGTCGAACGGAGATCGGCGCCATTTACAATCCCGCTCTTGAGGAGCTCTATTTCGCCCGTCGCGGATATGGCGCGACGCTGAATGGCAAGGCTATCTCCACTGCGGCAACGCAGCGCTTTGATTCCGCTTCCATCGAAATGGGTTGGTCGACGCGTGTTGCAAACGACGTCTATCTCGGTGTCGTGAAGAATCTGCTCGACATGGGGACCAACGTCCGTCGCGGTGGTTCTGGGGCGCTTGCTCTTGCCTATGTCGCCGATGGCCGCTCCGACGGCTATATCGAGTTGCACATGAATTCCTGGGATTGCCTTGCCGGTCTGTTGCTGGTCAGCGAGGCTGGCGGCGATGTATGCCCATTCCTGGAAATCGGTAGCCTGCGCGAAGGTGGGGCCGTCCTGGCTGCTGCCAGGGGCATTTCTGCCGGAGTCAGCAGAGCGTCGAAAATCCCGCTGGCCGCACTCGATGGCGTCGGTGATGGGACAACAGAACACAGGGTGACTTCGGTCGCTTGATCAACCGCGAACGAGCTATGGCAGTTCAGTTGTAAAGAGGAGAGCTTCACCATGGATGGACCGGTTTATGCTCGGCCCGCAATCAGCAAGATTGCTGAAGATCTCGGCCCATACAAGTCAACGCTTTATATTGGAGGCAGCGATGGGGCCAGCGACATCGGATTGCTGCGGGCCCATGGCATCACCACCGTCGTGAACTGTGCCGTCAACCTCGACATCAATCTCGTGAGTGGAGGCGTTGACGAGGGTGACCTGCGCGCCACCGGCTACGGCGATATTCGCTACTACAAGCTCGGCCTAATTGACGGAGAAGGCAGCCCCGACACGATGATGCTGGGGGCCTACTACATTCTTGACGGCGCGCTGCGTCAGGCGATGCCAAAGAGGGCGACCTATCCCTTCGCCGATGGCGGCAACATCCTTGTCAACTGCCGCAGCGGTCGCAGCAGGTCCGTGTCGCTGGTGGCGCTGTTCTTGCACAAGCAACAGCCGGATCGCTATCCGACCTTGGATGATGCCGTCGCCGATATCCGTGAGAAGAGAGAGCTGAGGCCCGATGAGTGGTTTGAGACGCCGAAGCCAAGTCTCTATGAAGCCGCCCGGCGTGCGTCTGAGTGGATCGATCTTGTCGAGGGCCGGAGGGAGGCTTGAACATCTCGTTGCACGGCTCCTTAGAGATTGCGGTCATCGCTGATGCCCACTTCCATGACACCAAGGCTGATTTCGGCTTTGCCGGTGTCGAGGTCGATGGACAACGGCTGACGATGCGCAGCTGGTCGGATACGCGCCAGTCCACGCGCGTCTTCAACGAAAGTGCTGACACGTTGCTCGCGGCGCTCGATCAGGTGGCCGAACGCGGCATTCGCCATGTCGTGCTGCTTGGGGACTACACGGACGACGGTCAGCGGACCACCACGGAAAGCCTCAGGCGGATTTTGACGGCGCATTCGCAGTCGCATGGAACGGCCTTCTATGCCTTGCCGGGCAATCACGATGTTTTCGGTCCGCAGGGGCGGCATCATAAGAAGGAGTTTCTCGCCACCGAGGGGAGGCCGCTGTCAGTGACCAGCGATCCGGCACTTCGCCGTGACGCTGTCGTCGTCAGCGAAGAGATGTATTGCGAGGGCTATCCGGTTGGGCTGAGACCAATGGGGGAGTTCGGCTATTTCCGACGCCCCCAATATCTGCATTGGGAAACACCTTTCGGTGCAAGCGATGCTGATGCAGACCGGAGATACTGGGTTGCTTCACCCGACGGGCGCAATCGTTACCAGCTGATGGATGCGTCCTATCTCGTGGAGCCGGTCGCCGGGCTTTGGCTTTTGATGATCGACGCCAATGTCTTCGAGCCTCTGGGCGGAAATTTCGTCGATGGGGAAGAGGCGGCGTTTATCGACAGCACATCCGGGGGCTGGAACGCGATGCTGCGGACCAAGGGCTTCATTCTCGACTGGATCGCGGATGTGAGCCGCAGGGCGAGACGCCAAGATAAAACACTGCTCGCCTTCTCTCATTATCCGGCGCTCGATCCGTTTGATGGCGCAAGCCGCGCCGAGAGCTTGCTGTTTGGCGAGACCAATGTCGTCCGTCGTACGCCCGGCGAGGCAGTGGAAGACGCTCTGAGAGCTGCCGGCGTCACGGTTCACTTCAGCGGACACCTGCACGTGGAGGGCCTGACGCAGCGGGGAACAGAGCAGACGCCCCTGACCAATATTGCTGTCCCGTCACTCGTCGCCTTTCCTCCGGCTTTCAAGGTCGTGCGTGCCACGGGCCAGAACATTCAGGTGGACACCGTGGAGATGTCCGGCCTGCCAATCAACACGCGATTGGTGCAGAGCTATCTAAAGGAAGCCGAAATCAGCGGGGAGGCGAGAGACCCGGCCTTCAGTGCGGTCAATTACGGGAATTTCCTGAAGCAGCATAAGCGAGCGCTCGTTCGCCATCGATATTTCGCCAAGGAGTGGCCTGCAAGAATTGTCGACGTGATCCGCGACAAAACCGTGCTCGATGTGATTGCCCAATTCCTTGCGACAAAGGATGCCAAGAGCAGCGACTATGAGGGCGCGGCAGAGCTTTCCATGCTGGACTTGATAGCCGACTGGTACTGCCTGCGGCAGGGAGCCTGGCTCTCCTTGCCGCATATCGAACCGCAAAGGCTCAAGCTCTATCGTTTATTGGCGTCAAACTTTGGTCGCGACGCCAACAGGCATGACGGCTCCGTTCAAAGCTTTCTCGAAATTTTCTTCGCTGCTCTCGGCCTTTTCCTCGATCGTGCCGAGGGCGGTTCACCAAGTTTGACGCTTCGCATGCCGACGCAGGGCGATTCCGTGCCGGCTTGACTGACCATGAGGTGAGTAGATGGAATCTGCCATAGTCGGCATCAACCTGTTCGGCGCTGTCGCTCTGCTTCTTTTCGGTCTTCGCCAGATCAAGGAGGGGATGACGCGCGCGCTCGGTCCAAGGTTGCGATCCGGCCTCGCCGCCGGGACTCGAAGCGGCCCCAGATCGCTCGTTACAGGCTTCCTCTCCACTATTGCACTGCAAAGCTCCACGGCGACGGCCCTGATGGTCGCCTCTTTTGTGGAGAGAGATATGATTGTGCCGGCCATGGCGCAAATCGTCATGCTCGGCGCCAATGTCGGTACGGCGGTCACAGCCTGGATCGTCGCGTTTGGACTTGGCTGGTTATCTCCTTTGCTCATCCTCGGCGGCGTTGTTCTGTTGCGAACGGCATCTACGGCAAAACAGGGAGCTGGAACGGCGCTGGTTGGCGTTGGACTGATGCTCTTGTCGTTGCATCTTTTGTCGGCCGCGACCGATCCGATCCGCCAGTCTCCAGCGCTCAATCTGTTCATCACCATGCTGGGTGACGCTTGGCCCGTCGCGCTCCTGTTCTCGGCGGGCCTTGCCGTGCTTGCTTCCTCAAGCCTTGCCGTGGTCGTGTTGATCCTGTCGCTGGCGGCAAGCGGCGGCATCGATTCCGGCTTAGTGATCGTACTGGTTCTTGGCGCAAACCTGGGTGGCGCTGTCCCACCCGTCCTTGCCACGATGAAAGCCTCGATTGCGGCTCGGCGCGTAACGCTTGGCAATCTTATCATCCGGGCCGTTGGCTGCGCATTTGCAATGCCGCTAGCCGGTTCTGCGGCGCGGCTGCTTGAGCTTCCCTATTTTTCCCATCAGCAGCTGGCCGTTGATGCCCATCTTCTCTTCAACATTGCTGTCGTCCTCATTGCCTGGCCGCTCGCTCCACTCCTCTTGAAGCTGACTGCTGCGATTCTGCCCGACCTGAAGCCGCTGGATGGCCAGCGCAGCTTTCTTGACGTCCACGATCTGGATCAACCGGTCGCAGCGCTGGCAGGTGCCAGTCGCGAGGTCATGCTGGTTGGCGATCTGATCGAGAGCATGCTGCGCCAGGCTTGCGACGCCATGCGAGGCAACGACGTCTCACAGTTGAGCAATATCAGTGCGCTTGAAGGGCGCGTCGATCGTATTCAACATGAAATCAAGGTTTTCGTTTCCAGGATCGGCCAGCAGGACTTGAGCGAACAGGACTATCGCCGATCAATGGATATCGTGGAGTATGCCATCAATCTGGAGCACATTGGCGACATTATCGAGAAGGGCATCCGACCGGAAATTGCGAAGAAGGTGGCTTTGGGACTTGAGTTCTCGAAGGACGGCCAAGACGAACTGCAGCGGCTGTTTGCGATCACGCTCGAAAATCTGCGCATGGCCCAGTCAGTGTTCGCCACAAAGAATTGTGAGCTGGCCCGTCGCCTCGTGGAAGTGAAGGAAGATGTGCGGCGCTTGGAAAAACAGTCGGCAGCACGTCACCTGCAGCGCTTGCGCGATGGGCGCTCGGACAGCATCCAGACCAGTTCACTGCATCTCGATCTGCTGCGCGACCTGAAAAGGATCAATGCCCATATCGCGTCGGTTGCGCTTCCCATCCTCAGTGACAGCGGCCTTTTGAATGACAGCCGCATCCGGCAGGTGACCTGACGCCCCATGAATTGAGCAGTGACACGCCGGCATTGCTTGTGTTTCAATAGGAGAGGGTATCGCGCCTAACGAGCGGTGGTCCGCTCAATCATGCTGACGGGCACCACTTGCAGCCTTATTTCCGGTTCGTCGCTGTCGAGAGCCGCAAGCACCTTTTCCGTCAGTGCTTCGAATGACTGTGCAATGGTCGTCAACTGGTAGCTTTTCCAGCTTGCCTGCGGGATGTCGTCGAAACCGACAATAGAGAGATCCTGTGGTACGCGGCGGTTCATTTCCAGCCGGGCAGCGTCCAGAAAGCCGAGCGCCAGGAGATCGGTGACGCAAAAGGCACCATCGATCCCGTTGTCCTTCAACAGCTCGCAGCCGGCCCGGTATCCTGTCTCGTAAGTGGTCGGCCCGTCTGACCAGGAAACAACCTCGATATCTTCCGCAATCATGCGTTTTGTGAAGGCGTTGGCCCGTCGCATCTGTGCCGGTGTCTGGCTGCCGCTGGTGACAACGGCGACTTTTCGGCATTTTGCCGCCCGCAAGCGCAGCGCCGCAAGATCGGCGCCGTGGGAGTCGTCGCTCAGAACGATGTTGGTGTCAGTCCGGTCCATGCTCTGATTGATCAGGACAAGACGAACGCCGTTGGCGATGCATTCGTCGATGATCGATGCCGGTGGTTCGCCGGACAGGACAACAATTGCCTGAGCACGAAACTCGAAAAGGAGTTCGATGAGCGGCGCGATATCCTTGCGTGCATCGGCCGCATTCAGCAGTAGACACTGTGAGCCGCGTCTGAGAAGGCCGAGGCTCAAGGCGTCAAGCTGTTTCGAGATGAACGGCGAACTGAGATTGGCTCCCACCACACCAATCAGGTTCGAGCGATCATTGTTGAGCCCTTGTGCGAGGCGGTTGACCCGGTAACCCAGCTCCTGTGCTGCTTTGAGCACCTTCTTGCGTACGGCCTTGGACACGCTGCCGCCGGGCGTAAATGTTCGTGACACCGCCGAACGCGAGACGCCGGCACGTCGTGCCACTTCTTCCGCCGTCACGAACCCTCTAGCCATCGTGTTCCCCTCACCATTCTTGCCGCATCACTGGCCATAAAGTCCGCAATATTCCAATCCCCAAAATGTCTGAATGCTGAACTGATGCGAGAAAACTTCGGATCGTCGCGATGGCTCCGGCAGAGATGAGCGCCTGTTCGAGCAACAGCGCTGAGCCTGTCTCCAATCAAGCTGCCAAATCAACATCAGCAATGATCGCGCGTGCATAAATGATGAGAATTTCTCCAATATAACATAATAAAAACAATAAGATAAAATAATGACCGCGTGTGCAAATTTATGATTGACAAAACGCCACATAGGATTGATCATCCACGCTATCGCAGGATCAAAGGGGGATGAATTCCACCGAGTCCGCGACAGGGGACGCCTATGGGCGTTCGCGCAGGTGTGGCGGGTCGGGAAACCCGTCGGGAGGATTGAATACATCGCAGAAGGCTATGCGCTGGAGACTGCTTGTTTGCAGTCCGAGTGACAAAGCATTCGTGTGTCTTCCGATTGGGGACCTTGCGGTGGATGGCCGGTGGAGGAAACATGGCTCTTCTAAGTGAAGCAACCAATGCGGAAAGTCCGCTGGGGCGTAAGGTGTCCAGCGCGCCTTCAGCGTGGCAGGCCTGGCGATATCGCCTGAAGGTCGCAATGCGCGAGCCGACCACATTGATTGGTATCCTCATCGCCTTGCTGTTTACCTACCTGATCGTCGTGCCAATCATCTCGATCGTGTTGGATTCCGTGATGGTGCAGTTCGGCCATGAGCGCCGTCTGGGCAAGGATGTGGGGGCTCTCACGTTCTACTACATGGATCGCGCGTTCTTCTCGCCTGTGGCAACCGACCTGTTCTGGCGACCTCTCCTCAACACCCTGACAGTTGCCTTCGGTGCGATAGCGCTGTCGCTGGTAATCGGCACCATCCTTGCCTGGCTGATCAGCCGGACCGATATGTTCGGCCGTCGCTGGTTCGCGACCGCACTGATCGTGCCCTACATGCTGCCCGCCTGGACCTTTGCGCTTGCCTGGACCACGTTGTTCAAGAACCGGACCGTGGGCGGCCAACCGGGCTGGTTCGAGGCTATCGGCCTGACGCCTCCGGACTGGCTCGCTTATGGGCGCTTTCCGATCATCATCATTTTGGCCTTGCATTACACCCCTTTCGTGATCCTGCTGTTTGGCTCTGCGCTGCGTCGTTTCGACAGTCAGCTTGAGGACTCCGCCCGCATTCTCGGCGCAAGCCGCTACCAGGTCGCCATCCAGATCATCATGCCGTTGATGCGGCCGGCGCTTATGTCGTCCATGGTGCTGATCTTCGCGAAGTGCCTCGGTGAATTCGGTGTGCCTTACGTGCTCGGCTTGCCTGTGAAGTTCGAGGTGCTTTCAACCTCGCTGTTTCGCAGCATCGCCTCACGCCAGACCGGCGTCGCAGGTGTCGTGGCAGCGTCGATCATGCTGATTGGGATCATTACGCTGATGATCGATGCGCGACTGGTCCGCGAGGCGCGGCGTTTCGTGACCATCGGATCCAAGGGTTCGATGAACCGTCAAAACCGTCTTGGAAAGCTGCGTCTTCCGGCAACCGGCTTTGCCGCAGCGGTCTTCATTCTGAGCGTCGGCATGCCGCTGCTGACACTCGTCCTCTCAACAGTCATGAAAGTGCCGGCGCGGTTTACACTCGACAATTTCACCCTCGATTACTGGATCGGCACAGATCTTCACACGGTTGCCCTGAAGACCGGAATTCTTCTCAGCCCCGACCTCTGGGCTGCGGCTAAGAACACGCTGATGATCGTTGGCTTCGCGTCCCTGGTCTCGGGTGTCCTCGGTCTGCTTGTCGGCTATGTCGTCATCCGTACGCCGGTCCGTAGCCTTTCGGTTTTTCTCCGTCAGGTGACATTCCTGCCCTATCTCGTTCCGGGCATCGCGTTCGCCGCCGCTTACCTTTCGCTGTTTGCTGTGCCCCGCGGCCCCATGCCCGCACTCTATGGCACGGTGATGATCCTGATCCTGGCACTGATTGCCGATCAGATGCCCTATGCATCGCGGGCCGGTATCTCTGCCATGACGCAGCTGGGCAAGGATCCGGAAGAGGCAGCACAGATTGCGGGCGCCGGCTGGTTCCGTCGGATGGTCTCCATCGTGATCCCGATCCAGAAGGGCTCACTGGTCACCGGCGTGCTGCTGCCGTTCATCTCGGGCATCAAGGGTCTCAGCCTGTTCGTCATCCTGGCGGTGCCGAGCACTGACGTCCTGACAACTTTTTCCCTGCGCCTGGTCGACTATCATTACACCCAGGCTGCCAATGCCGTGGTGCTGATTATCGCTGCGATTGCCTATTTCGGCACGCTGCTGGCCCAGAAGCTTACCCGCACAAATCTTGCAGAAGGACTTGGAAGCTGATGCCTACCATCAACCTACGGGGTGCACAGAAGAATTATGGTGTCGCTGCCGCGAATGCCGTTGCCGATCTCGACCTGGAAATCCGCGATGGTGAATTCATGTGCCTGCTTGGTCCCTCCGGCTGCGGCAAGACCACCACGCTGCGGATGATTGCCGGCCTGGAAAACCTTTCCGGCGGAGAGATCAAGGTCGGTAACAGGGTCGTCGATTCCGTGCGGGAAGGCATCTTTGTCCCGCCGGAAAAGCGGGAGATGGGTCTTGTGTTCCAGAGCTATGCGCTTTGGCCTCACCTTACCATCGAGCGCAATACGGACTTCGGTCTGCGGTTGCGCAATCTGCCGAAAGCCGAGCGCGAGGCCCGTGTCGAGCGCGTCATGCAGGCCCTCGATATTGCCAAATACCGCGACCGTTATCCTTCGCAGCTGTCCGGAGGCCAGCAGCAGCGCGTGGCGCTTGCCCGTATGCTGGCCGTCAATCCGGGTGTGCTTTTGCTCGATGAGCCGTTGTCGAACCTCGATGCACGGCTGCGTCTCGAAATGCGGGCGGAACTCAAGCGGCTGCACCATGAATTCAAGACTACGATCGTCTTCGTGACCCACGACCAGTGGGAGGCCATGACCCTGGCCACCACGATTGCCGTGATGAACGAGGGTACCTTGCAGCAGATGGGGACGCCGAACGACATCTATGATCGACCGGCCAACCGGTTCGTTGCGGAGTTCGTCGGCAGCCCGCCCATCAACATCCTGAACTTCGGCAAGCCGGGGGCCTCAGACATTGCCGATCAGGCGGAAGCTTATCTCTCGGCGAAGTTTCCGCAATTGCGGGGAATAGGTTCGGTTGGCCTGCGGCCCGAAGCCATGAGCTACGCGACCAGCCGGGAGAAAGTGCCCCAAAACAGTTTCAGCGCCGAAATGACGGTCACGGGAGTGCTGCCAACCGGTGGAAGCTGGATCCTCGAATTGAAGAGCAAGAACCACACGCTCTTCCTTACCACCCACGCATTGCCGCGCATCGACAGTGGCGAGCGGGTTTTCGTGCACGCGCCGCCTGACGCCATCCATGTTTTCGACTTGCAGGGGAAGCGGATCAGTGAAGCCGACACAGTCCTTATGGACAACCGAAACTGAATTCAACGGGTTCTAGACGTTTGCTGGAGGAGGAGCAGTATGACGCAACAAATGAAAAATGGCAGGAGCCGGCTTTTCGTGACGGCCGCGCTTTTGACGACGCTCGGAGGCACTGTACAGGCGGAGGAGCCTTTCAACCTCGATGCTCTGATTGAAGCGGCCAAGGCGGAAAAGCCGATCACTGTCTATGACAGCACCGGCAAGATCGTCGACATGGCGCAGAACTTCGCCGCGAAATACGGACTTGCTGCTGAGGGCTCGAAGGTCAAGGCGACCGCACAGCTCGAGATGATCATTCGCGAGGCCCGCGCCAACAACATCCAGGGCGATGTGTCGATCATCAGCGATGCGCCCGCGGCGATGGCTCAGCTCATTCCGCAGGGTTTTGCCGAGAGTTGGCTGCCGTCGGATCTGGCCGACAAGATCCCGGCTGAATATCAGTCACCGCTCACCGTCGTGAACAGCGCCAATGTCTGGGCTTACAACACGGAGCTATTCGACAAGTGCCCTGTCAGCAACATCTGGGAGCTGACCGAGCCGAAGTGGAAGGGCAAGGTGGCCATGCAGGATCCGCTCGGCAAGGCCTCCTATGTGGACTGGTTCAATCAGATGGCGAGCCACGGTGACGACAAGGTGGCCACTGCCTACAAGGACTTCTACGGCAAGGATCTGGAGACGGGCGGCAAAAGCGCCACAGCCGCCTGGATCAAGGCCCTGGCGGCCAATGCTCCTCTGTTGACCGATGCAGATGCGGCAGCAGCTGAAGCCGTTGGCGCGCCCGGACAGACCGAGCCCTTCATGGGTTTGATGAGTTCCGCCAAGTTTCGCGACAATGCTGAGAAGGGCATGAAACTCGGCCTTTGCAAGGATCTGAAGCCTTGGCTCGGCTGGCTCTATCCCGGTGTCGGGCTGATCACAAAGGGGACGGACAGCCCGAACGCGGCCAAGCTTTTCATCCATTATGTCATGACGGAGGAGGGGATCGCGCCGCAGGCGGCAGATGGAAAGATGTCGACGAACAGCGACGTCAAGCTGCCGGCCAACGAGCCGTCCGGCATCGGTTCCGCCCTCGACCAGGTGATGCCCTACAGCATGGCGACTGCCCTTGAGGATTGGGACGCGCGCGAGGACTGGCAGGACTTCTGGCGGATGAACTACCAAAAATGAAAAAGCTATTGGGAGCAAACATGATGACCACGACCACGCGGATCAAGACCTATCGGCATGCGACAGCCGTTTGCGCCTTTGCCCTGACGCTTTCTGCAGCCTTTGGCAGCAGCGGGCATGCTGAAGACGCATTCAATCTCGAAGCATTGATTGAGGCTGCGAAGAAGGAGCCGCCGATCACCGTCTATGCCGTCACCGGCAAGATCGTCGATACGGCTCAGGCCTTCACGGCCAAGTACGGGGTTCAGGCGAGCGGCAAGAAGGTCAACGAGGCGACCCAGGTCGAACTGATGATCCGCGAATTCCAGGCGGACAACGTCGTGGGTGACGTCAGCGTCGCGACCGACGTTGCCTCGGCCATGGGCGAACTCCTTCCTCAGGGCATCGTCACCAGCTGGACGCCGCCGGATCTTGCAGGCGACATCGGCGAAAAGCTGCGCGATCCCTTGGTCGTGGTCTCCGACCCGCACGTCTTTACCTACAACACGGAGAAATACGACAAGTGCCCAGTAACCAATATCTGGCAACTGACGGAACCGGAGTGGAAGGGCAAACTTGCCATGCTCGACCTGTTCGACAAGCCGCTTTATGCCGATTGGTTCAATCAGATCGAGACCCATCACGATGCTGACGTGGCGGCGGCCTATGAGGCGCTCTACGGCAAGAAGCTCGATACCAGCGGTGAGACGGCAACAGCGGCGTGGGTCAAGGCGTTTGCGGAAAATGCGCCTCTTCTGACGGACTCTTCGACCGTTGCGGAAGCAGCCGGTGCGCCAGGTCAGGCGGATCCGTTCTTCATTATCACCTCGACGGCGAAATATCGCGACAACGAATCCAAAGGTCTGAAACTTGGCCTCTGCTCGGGTGTTCAGCCTTTCACCGGCTTTCTCTATCCCGGTTTTGGTCTGATCGCGGCCAAGACCAAGAGCCCGAATGCCGCCAAACTCTTCGTCCGCTATCTGATGACAGAGGAGGGCATCGCCCCACAGACGGCAGATGGCAAAATTTCCGGCAAGTCCACGATTGGCCTTCCGTCAAACGAGCCTTCGGGGGTCGGCAAGCACCTCGGAGAACTGATGTCTTTCGACCCGGCGACAGCGGCCGACGACCTGGATAAGCGCGAGGGTTGGCAGGATTTCTGGCGGGTTAACTACAAACAGTGAGGTCAGGGGCAGCTGGGCCCCGTCTGCTTTTTCCTTGGGAGGGGAAGTCATGAGGAATAGAAAAAATCTGCTGGGCATGTTGATGGCCACCAGCCTTCTCGCAGGCCTACCAACGGCAGGTTTGCATGCCGAGGAGGCTTTTGATCTCGACGCCTTGATTGCCGCTGCAAAGCAGGAAAAGCCGATTAATGTCTACGATAGCACCGGCAAAATCGTCGAGATGGCGGATAACTTCAGCGCGAAATACGGGCTGAAGGCAACGGGCATGAAGGTTTCGGCCAACAGCCAGCTCGAGATGATCATTCGCGAAAACCAGGCAAACAATGTGCAGGGTGATGTGGTTCTGATCACCGACGCCCCGGCCGCTTTGGCGCAGCTCCTTCCGGAGGGGGTTGTCGAGAGCTATCTGCCTGCCGACATGGTCGGGAAGATCCCGGGTGGTCTGCAAAACCCGCTGGCGATTTCGACCAATGCCAATGTCTGGGCCTACAATACCGAGGCTTATGACAAATGCCCTGTCAGCAACATCTGGGAACTGACCGAGCCGAAGTGGAAGGGCAAAGTCGCCTTTGTCGATCCGCTGACCAAGGGAAGCTATACGGACTGGTTCAACCAGCTCGAAACGCACGGCAACGATAAGGTCGCGGCAGCGTACAAAGTGCATTTCGGCAAAGATATCGAGACCACCGAGAAAAGTGCCGCGGCTGCCTGGATCAAGGCGCTGGCGCAGAATGCGCCGCTGGTTACGGATGGTGACGACCCGATAGCGGAAGCGGTCGGAGCCGCAGGCCAAAAGGAGCCCTTCTTCGGCCTATTGAGCTCGGCCAAGTTCCGCGACAATGCGGACAAGGGATATAAGCTTGGCATCTGCGATGATCTCGATCCCTGGATCGGTTGGACTTACATCAAGCTCGGGCTGATCGCGTCGAAGACGCAGAGCCCGAATACGGCAAAGCTCTTCATCAATTATATCCTGACAGAAGAGGGGATCGCGCCGCAGATGAAGGACGGAAAGCTTCCGAGCAATACGGACATCAAGATGCCGGAGAATGAGCCATCCGGCCTGGCCAAGGTTTCCGACAAGCTCTTCGGCTACGACGCGGCAACGGGTCTCGACGATTTCGATCGGCGCGAAGAGTGGCAGGATTTCTGGCGCGTCAATTACTCCAAATGATGCCGACCGGCGCGGTTTCGACTGCGCCGGTTTTTACATTGAAAGGTAAGGATTTTCATGTTGGACCACCCGTTTCCGGCAAGTTCGCCATCTGTGTTGCAAGACGCACTTGTCCGCTCTCGCCGATTGATGGATCTGGCAAAAGCCGCAGCTCTCTCTGTCCGTGAACCGCTGCTGGATGCGTTTCGCTCGACAATGGTTGTCGACTACAAGGTGGACCTGCACGACATCGTGACGGTCCATGATAAACGCGCGGAAGCCACGATCCGTGCGTTCATTCTTGAGCGCGAACCTTCTTCGGCCATCATGGGTGAAGAGGGCGGCCAGATCGGCAGCGGCGATATTCAGTGGTATGTCGATCCGATCGACGGTACGGCGAATTTCGCCCGTGGCCTTACCTTCTGGTGTGTCTCGATTGCAGCGGTCATCGACAATGAAGTCGTTGCAGGCGCAATCTATGACCCCATTGCGGACTTGATGTTTTCAGCCGACCTCGGCTCGGCGTATCTCAATGGTGAACCGCTGCGCTCCAGCGCCGTCGCCAGCGAGGCGCAGGCGACCCTGATCACCGGTTATCCGGTCTCGCGGGACTTTCGTATCGATGGGAGGGACGAGGCGCTTGCCAATATGGGCATACTCGTCGAGACCTTCTCGACCCTACGCCGTCCCGGAAGTGCTGCGCTCAGCATTGCCCATGTGGCGGCCGGCTGGGCCGATGCTGCAGCAGGTTTCGGTGTTAACGCCTGGGATGTCGCAGCCGCCGCCCTTATCCTCAGGAAGGCTGGTGGGCGCTACGAAGCCTTGACCCTCGGCAAGGTTGCTCTGGGCTCCCCGGATTATCTTTGCCCCGGCTATATCGCGACAGGCGAGGGAGCAGATTATCCAACGCTTGATCGTGTCGCACGGTCGATCTCGCAAACCCGTATCGACAAGTTCGTCCAGGCGAAGGTTGAAGCCTGATGAGCGGTTTTCGGGCAGAGGGGGCATCACCTGCGGAGAATGAGATGCAGAGAACTCAAGGAAATGGAGAGGAGACACCGGAGCACGGTGAACTGCCTACCCTCAGTCTCATCTATGAGCATCACCCGACCTACGGCGTCGATCTCTTTATTTCGGGCAAGGAAGGAGCAAGCGACCTTGATTTGCTTCGCCGCAACGGCATCACGACGGTTGTGAATTGTGCGGTCAATCTCGACTTCAACTACGTGCGGCAACCGCAGGCGGTGTCAGACCCTCAGGGTAGCATCTTTGGACCGGGGGAAATCCGCTACTACAAGATCGGCCTGATCGACGGCGCGGGAAACCCCGAAACTCAGATGGTGGCGGCCCATTATATCCTTCGGGCCGCACTTGAGCAGGTCATGCCGGACAAGCCGTCCTATCCGAGGCGTGAGCGCGGAAATATCCTCGTCAACTGCCGTGGCGGGCGCTCACGCTCTGTCGCCGTGGTGGCGCTTTTCCTGCACCTCACACTGCCAGAAGAGTTTCCGACGCTGGACGCGGCCATAGCCCTTATCCGAAAGCGTCGCGAGTTGCCCGCAAACGAGTGGTACAAGGCGCCGAAGCCAGTCCTTGCAGATGCCGCCCTGCAAGCTGCTCAGTGGATTCGGGCAATCGACGCAGCTGCTCACCCTGATCCGCTGCCTGACGCCGTTCTGCGCAATGTCATCTAGTTGATGCGCCTCACAAGGTGGAACCCGATGCCTCAACATTGACGCGCATTAGTCAGCTACAGAGCTTGGACTGATTAGTCGAGTTGCCTTGTCATCTGTGATGCGGTGTCTCGTGAATTCTCCGCTTTGAAATGCCCTCTAGAGAATGGCGGCATTCGTGAACGTCCCCGAACTGATCGCCATGTTCCGCGCCTTCGCCGATGTGGTGATGCCGAAGGATTTGCGGCAGTACGTCAAACTACCAGAGATCACGACAGGCAAGGGGCAGATCGTGACCGCAGCACCAACGCCTGCCTTCGAGGCCTACCAGCAAATCCTCGAAACCCGCATCAAGGCGACCTGCCGCGACCAGATTGGACTACATTGAGGATCACTCTTGCCGGGGGAAGGTTGGGTATAGCTCCGAACTTAAGCCTTCAACGAATTCCGTTGCCAAGGCATTCGCCGTCTGGGCCGTCAGCTTTCCTGAAGTGCGGGATTGCCGTTTTGCACATCGTTTGACAGAACGATAAAGATGATTGAATTAATCAACTTATCGGATGTGCGGCGATCATTGAATTGCCGACCGGGTCAGGGGACGGGTGCATGGAGACCGACAACGCCGCGGACGGGGTTTCCGCCAGACTTGCCGACGAGGCGCGGCGTTGGCGTCAGGTCAAACCTGGCATGTCGATCGGCGTCATGGATGTGCAACTCGAGGTGCCAGTTCGCTATGAAAGCCGGACGTTCCCGGCGATTTGCCTTTCGGTGGTTCTCGAAGGATTTGCGATCAACAATATGGAGGCTCTTGAGGGTGGTTTCTGCCCGGACGAAGTCTGGGTTACCTCAACAGGTGAAAGCGTACCCACAAGTATGACGATCCACGCCGAGCGGCCGGTGCGGGTGGTCGAACTGCTGTTGATGCCGCATTGGGTCGCGGACAATCGCCAGCGGATGGCTGGCGACGTCGCGTTTCAGAACATGGCACAAGCCATGAGCCAGCCGTTGATGGTGCGCCGCCTGAAGCTTGATGCCCGCTTGCGGCAGATCGCCTGGTCGGCATTGCGACCGCCGGTCTCGGGCGCCTTCGTGAACGAACACCTGGACGCCTGCGCGCTCAACATGCTGTGCATTCTCGCCGAATATTTTCAGGCCACCAAGAGCCCGACTCCTGCCGATAGGCTTGGCGGCAAGGGGCTGGAGCGCATGACCGAGGTGCGGCGCCATATTGACGCTGATCCTGTGGCGGTGAACTCCCTGGTCGAACTGGCCTCTCGTTTTGGCCTGAGCCAGAGCGGCCTGAAGCGGGATTTTCAGCGGGCCTTCGGCGTCACCGCTCGCGACTATCTTTTCGAGCGGCGCATGCTCATCGGCCGCAACGCGATCCTCCGTGACCGTCTGACCATTGCCGAGGCCGCCTACAGGGCAGGTTATGAGCACCCCGGAAATTTCACCGCTGCCTTTACGAAACACTTTGGCTATCCACCTAGCCGATTGAAAAATTGAATCTTTTTAAAGTAGATAAACTTCATAAGGTTTTTGCCGAATCGCATAAGTCATGACCGTCGACGAGCCTGTCTCTCTTCCCGATAATCCGCCCCAATCGCAGACTGGGGACATGACATGAGACTAGGACTTCACCTCGCCGCTCTTCTCGCTGGCGTCAGCCTGCCGATCTCGGCACTCGCGCAGGATACTGGGGAAACGGTTCTCGACACGATTACGGTGACGTCGCAGAAGCGGGCCACCCAAAGCAAGGACGTGCCGGCGGGCCTGTCCGTGGAGAAGGGCGAGGACCTGAGGCTGAAGAAAACCGGCCGGAGGGAGGAGGCAATCGCCGAAACGCCGAATGCCGTAACCGGGGCGGCGACGGCAAAGCTCTACACCTCCTTCACCGCCATTCGCGGCGTCGGTTCGGCGTTGATCGAGAGCGATTCGGCGGTCGGGCTCTATGTCGACGGTATCGGCATCGGTTCCACGCAGGCGCATAGCGGCTCTCTGCTCGACGTCGATCGCATCGAGGTGATGCGCGGTCCGCAGGGTACGCTTTATGGACGCAACAACATTGCCGGCTCTGTCAACATCATTTCCAATCGTCCCGATCCGGAAAAGACAGGCGGGGAGATCGGCGTCGACTACGGTTCGCGCGGCACCGTCACCTCCACCGGCATCTTCAATACCCCGATCGGCGATGGTGGCTGGGCGGCGCGCGGCGCACTGTCCGTCGCAAAGACTGGGGGCTTCATGACCTCTACCATCATCGGTGACGATCTCGGCGACGGCGAGGATCTTCATGGCCGCCTCAGCATCGCTGGCGATGTCACCGACAATCTGGAATTCATCGGCGGCGTGGATATGGAGCGGCAGACCCTCGATGCGGAGATGTTTGGCATGCCGGAGGCCGATTTCCTGGCGGGCAGCAACAGCGTCGCCATCGATGATCCCAGCCGCATCAAAAGCAATCTGACGACCGTTTCGGGGCAGTTCACCTATCACTTGGAAAATGGCGACAAGATCGTCTCCCAAACCGGCTTCCAGAGGAGCAAGGTGGAAGTTAGCGGGAATGGCTTCCCGGTCGATTATTTTGCCGCCTACGACGCCTTGTTTCAGTCTTATGGCTTTCCAGGTTTTCGTTACCGGTCGGAAAATCCCTATGACGGTGCCTACCGTCAGTTTTCGCAGGAGCTGCGCTATGTCTCCGAGGGGAACGAGCGCTTCGACTGGGTGGCCGGGCTTTATGGCGAATACTCCTCCGCCACGCGCGAATACGGTGCAAACAGCAGCTTTACAGGTGGCGAGGCGACGCTCTACAGCCGCGGCGAGACCGATACGAGTTCGGTTTCGGCCTTCGCTGACGGCACATACGAATTGACCGACCGCTGGAAGCTTTATGGCGGTCTGCGTGTCGGCTATGATCGGAAGCACTTCGACTATGACCTTGACGCAAATGCCACGGCAACGATGCTCGGCCTGACCGGTGCCTTTGCCCCTGGCTATTCCGACAGCCGGTCTTCTACCTATGCGACGCCGCGTGCCGGCCTCCAGTTTGCCGTGACCGAAGACGTCAACCTCTATGCCGGCGTTGCGACCGGCTACAAGTCCGGCGGCTTCAATGCCGGTTTCGTGGGGTCCGGCGACGAGGGCGCTTATGGTGCGGAAAAGCTCATCAGTTATGAAGCAGGGCTGAAGGCGGAGGACATCGGTGGACGCCTGAGCGTCGATGCCTCGGTGTTCTACATCGACTGGCGCGACCAGCAGGTTCAGGGCTTCAATGCCATGACCAGCACGACGCCGCTGATGAACGCGCCGCGCAGCGAGTCATGGGGTGGTGAGATTACCGGGCGCTTCCAGGTGACCGACCAGTGGAGCGTACGCGCTTCCACCGGCTATGCCGATGCCATCTACAAGGAGTTCACCAATGCCCGTGCGCTCGATGGGTCGGGTTCGGTAGATGTCAGCGGTAACCAGCAGCAGTTTGTCTCCAAATTCACGGGCTCAGCCGGGATCGATTACCAGTGGGAAACCGGTTGGCACGATCTGGTCGGCAAGGTGGGCGTCTCCTACCAGTACCGGTCGGCCTATTACTTCGACGTGCAGAACACCATCCGGCAGCCGGGCTACGGGCTCTTCAACGCCTATGCCGCGCTGGAGAATGATCGATACACCGCCTATGTCTACGCCAAGAACATCGGTGACAAGCGCTATCGCGTCCTGGCAGCCGATCTCGGACAGGGGACGCTCGTTACCGCCGGCGATCCGCTGACGGTTGGCGGTGGACTGAAGCTCAAGTTCTGACCATGGCGGACAGGCAAAAGACTTTCGCCGCCGGCCACGGCACGCTGACGCTCGGCGGGCTTCTGGCGCCGCATCGTGTCGCTATGATCCTGGCGGTCGGGTGTTCGGTACTGGCCGCCATACTGGAAATCGCGCCAGCAGCATTCACGGCGCTGGCCATCGGGGCCCTCTCTGGTGGACGGATGATGGACTTGGTTCCACTCGTCGGAGGCCTGTTTGGGTCCGTTGTCGTCGCCCACGTCGCGCAGATGGCGTCCGCCCTCATTTCGCACTTCGTGGCCATCGACGTTCAGGCTGCGTTACGCCGATTGATCGGGTCTGCCCTTCTGTCAGCGCCCCTCGGTGACGTCGAGCGGCTGGAGCCGGGTGCAATCCGTCGTGTGCTCATGGAAGATGTCGAACGTGTCGAGGACGGCATTGCTCATCTCGTGCCCGATCTCGCCGCTGCCATCGTCGCCCCGCTGGCGATCGTGCTAGTGATGCTGGCCATCGACTGGCGACTGGCCGTTGCGACGCTTTTGCCGGTTATCGCGGGCGGCGTCGCCTTCAGCACGATCATGCGGCGTGACAATGGCCTTTCCTCGCGTTTCTTGCATGCGCAGGCCGAAATCGCTGCCGCCTTGCAGGAAGCGGTTTCGGTGGTTCCGCTGATCAAGGCCTATAACGTGCGCCAGAGCGCGCTCAGGCGGCCGGAACAAGCCTTTTCCGACTATCGCGTCGTCGTCGGGCAGTGGCTGGCCTTCAGCATGGGCGGCGTGACGGCCTTCTTTCTGGCCACCACGACAACGCTGGTCTTCGTATTGCCGCTCGGGATATTCCTGCTCGGCCGCCAGGAAACCGACCTTGCCACGCTCGCTTTCTTCCTGATGGTCGCCTACGGGCTCACCTCCATCGCCGCGCGGCTCTTCGGCGCCATGGGGCGCCTGCGAATTCAGGCTGTTACACTTGCGCGCATTTCGGCGCTTGCCAGCCTGCGGCCCCTGCCGCCGGGGGCGGAGAAGGCCGTAACTGGCGGCGATCTGTCGATTGAAAACCTCTCCTTTTCCCATGGGGAAGGCTTCGGCCTTGCCGGCGTCACGCTGGATATTCCGGGGGGCTGCCGGGTGGCGCTGGTCGGCCCGAGCGGGTCGGGAAAATCGACGCTGGCGCGCCTGATCCTGCGTTTCCAGGACCCTGACGCAGGGCGCATCCTGCTCGGCGGCCGGGATATCAGGGGCTTCGAGCCCGATGCCCTATCAGCCTGCATGTCGGCCATGTTTCAAGAGGTCTTTCTGTTTTCGCGCTCGATCCGCGACAATATCGCACTCGGAAGAGTGGAGGCGTCAGAGGACGATATCGTTGCCGCCGCGCGCCGGGCACAGGCAGATGCGTTCATCCGTGCGCTGCCCGACAGCTACGATACGGTGCTTCAGGACGGTGGCGGGCTTTCCGGCGGGCAGAGGCAACGGATCGCGCTAGCGCGTGCGATTTTAAAGGATGCGCCGATCCTCGTCCTGGATGAGGCGACAGCCTTTGCCGATCCCGAAAGCGAGTTCGAAATCCAGAAAGGATTGGAGGAGGCGATGCGCGGCAAGACCGTGATTGCCATTGCCCACCGGTTATCGACGGTTCGCCATTTCGACCGGATCGTCTTCCTGAATGAAGGGCGCATTGCCGAACAGGGTACGCATGACGAACTCATGGCGCTCGACGGGCTTTACGCACGGCAATGGCAGGCCCATCGCGCCGCCCTCACTTTCAAGCTTCGGGGTTCCGAATGATGTCGAAGAACGATCCATTTGCAGGCCTGCGCCAACCCCGCCTGCTGGTCGCGCGGCTCGTTGATGGTGTGTTGTTTGCGCTGCAGGCTAGCGTTGCCGCCATCAGCCTCCTTCAGGTATCCCCCAGTGATGCCCCATCCATTTGCATGACGCTGGGGTCGCTCGTGGCGATCACGCTGTTGCGCTGGCTGGTCATGCGCCGGACGGCGATCGCCGGCTATCGGGGCGCTTATGATGGCGGCCTCCATCTGCGCGCCGGCGTTCTCCGCCGACTGATCCGCCTGCCGCTGGGAGCGTTTCAGGCGCTGGAGCGCGGCCGTCTCGTTCAGGCCTTCGGGGAGGACGTGCTCTGGCTCGAAAACGAGGCCTCCAGCACGCAGGCGGACATAGCCTTCAACGCGGCGGCTATGACGACGCTGCTTGTGTCGGCGCTGGCAGTCTCGCCGCTGCCGGCTGTCGCGGCGATACTGTTTCTCATGCTCGGCTTCCTGTTTCTACGGTTGCTTGCGAAGCGGTTGGAGCGTGGCTTCGGCAGGCGCGCGCGCGGTCTTGAGCAGGCAGCCCTTTCCACGAGCGAATTCTGTGAGGGCATGCCGGTGCTACGAGCCTTCAGCGCGGCGGAACGATGCGCACCCGGCTTCGAGAGGCAGGTGGAGCAGTTGCGGCTGGGGGCGCGCAAGGGCGTTCTGTTCGCCACGCCGCTGGCGGTGATGTTTCGCGGGCTGGTCGACCTGGCCGCGGCGCTCGCGATCGCCCTGTCGCTTTCTCTGTCCGGTGGACAGGACGGCGATCTGGGCCGCCTCGCAGCCTCCTGCCTCTTGCTCGCCGCAACCGTGATCCCCGCCCGCAATTTCGCCGCACTGATGGCCATGCAGGCGCTGGCGCGGATCGCCCGCACCAACATCGGCGGCATATTGGCGCAGGCGGACATGACGCATGGCGATCGCTCCGCGCCGGCAGGCCAGGGCGGCGTAATCTTTCGCGACGTTTCCTTCCGCTATCCCGGACAGGAGCGCGAGGCGCTGGATCGCGTCTCCTTCGAGGCACGGCCGGGAACGCTGACCGCCCTGGTCGGCCATAACGGCAGCGGCAAGACGACCTGCCTGCAATTGCTGATGCGCTTTCGCGATGTGAGCGGCGGTGCAATCACGATCGGCGAAACGGATATCCGCGACCTTACCCCGGATGCGCTCGCCTCATGTTATGCGCCGGTCTTTCAGGAGGCGCTGATCGTGCATGACACGGTTGCCGCCAATATCCGCCTCGGCCGGCCTGATGCCAGTGACGATGAGGTGATTGCGGCGGCAAAGCAGGCTGCGATCCACGACACCATCATGGCACGTGGCGGCTACGACACCGTGGTCGCGCCGCTCGGCCGTAATTTCTCCGGCGGAGAGCTCCAGCGGATCGCCATTGCCCGCGCCATTCTCAAGGATGCCCCGGTCGTGCTGCTGGACGAGGCGACATCGGCACTGGACCCGGAAGGCGAGCATCTCATCCAGGTCGCTATCAACGCGCTGATCCGCGAAAAAACCGTGATCGTTGTGGCCCATCGCCTTTCCACCATCGCCGAAGCCGACAATATCATCGTTCTCGATCAGGGCCGTGCTGAGGCAAGCGGACGGCATGATGATCTGTTGCGCAGTTCGCAGCAATACCGGAACCTCTGGCGGCGGTTTGCAGAGACCGGTGCCGAGCAGAGCTAGCTCCGGTAGTGGCTGGGCAGCACACCCTTTGCCTCGCGGAACGCCTTGCTGAAGTGGCTGAGATTGTCGAAGCCAACCGCATAGGCGGCTTCTGTAACACTTGAGCCGGCGGAAAGAAGCGTTGCGGCGACGTCGAGCCGTGTCGCACGTAGATGGGCGTGGACCGACGTGCCGATCGCCAGACGAAATCCTTCCTTGAGGCGACGCTCGTTGAGGCCGACCTCGCGGGCCAGCCGAGCGATGGTCCAGTCGGCGCTATAATGCTGTTCGATCAGCGTCATGGCCGCATGAAGCCGCTTCCGTTCCTCTCCTGTCAGGGGTTTGAGTGGCGAACCATCGGACTGGCGGGTCACGGCATCGAGGCCGATACTGACGGCCTGGATGGCTTTGCCGTAGAGATAGGCCCGGCGCGCCAAACCTGCGCCGAAGCGGCATTGCAGAACATCGGCGGCGACGGTCAGCAGTTCGGCAGGCGCCTTGAAGCCGATCAGGAAAATATCCTGATCCGGCAGGCTGTGCTCCGTCATCACGGCACCGCCAAGGCGGGCGAGCGAAATGCCGCCCAGCTTTTCGAGCAGCGGCCTTTCCACACGGATATCCACGATGCTCAGGCGGCGGCCGGCATCGACATGATTTTCGCCACGCGTAACCCGGTCGCAGGCGAAGAAAACGGCAGTTCCCGGCTTCACGCTCAGCGGCTTGGCACCATCGACTGACAAGGTTCCGGTACCGTCGAGAAAGACGGAAAGGGAAAAGGTCGCGGGTCCTTCGGGCCGGAAAACCAGATCCTCAGGCGGCGTCACGTCGATCGTGTAGATGGTGACGTCGTCGCCCGGCTGCTCGATCCGCGTCGCCTCGCGCCAGCCAAGCTGGTCGATCTCCGCATCGACGCATGTCTTCCAGCTGGTCGAGTCCTGCATCGCAACGGCATCTGCCGTTTCCTTCGCCGAAGTCTCGATGCCGCTCATGCGTTTGTCCTTTGCGTGGCCGTTTTTAGTCCGGATTCCGTTAATTCGCGTCCGGAAAACGTTAGCCTTTGCATTTGTTAACTGGAATACAGCAGTCAAGTTTATTTCGCAGGCATTGGGGATTCAATATGTTGCGCGTTAGAAAAATGGCTTTGACGGCGTCGGTGTGCCTTCTTGCGCTTTCCGGTGCGGATTCTCGTGCACAGGACGTCGAAGGTGCGACGGTTTTGGACGAGATTACTATTACAGCCACAAAGCGCGCGCAGGAGATCGGCAAGGTTGATGCCTCCGTCACGGTCGTCACCGGCGAGGAACTTCAGCAGCGCGGCGTGCGCACGGTTGACGATCTCCAGAAGGTGTTTCCCGGCGTCAGCATGGGCAATCGCGGTAACCGCGTCTATTCCAACGTGACGGTGCGGGGCATTTCCTCGCCGGATTATTTCAACCCGACCGTTCAGGTCTATGTCGACGGCGTTCCGCAACTGCCCTCGACCTTTGCGCAGATGCTGACCGATGTGGAGCGTGTCGAGCTCTTGCGCGGCCCGCAGGGTACGCTTTATGGGGCAAATGCCTATGGCGGGGTGATCAACATCATCACGAAGCGCAAGGATGCCAACCGCTTCTATGTCGAGACGAACGTCTCTTTGGATGAACCCTCGGTGGAGATCGGCGGAACGGCGGTGGTGGTGCCGGACGCGCTTTACTTCGATTATGCTTCCAGTTTCCGTCACTTCTCGGGTGATATCGACGATGCAACGACCGGCGAGGATGACATCAACACCGCCAATAACGGTTATGGCAGGGCGACGCTGCGCTATGCGCCGACCGGCGGCGATTTTGACGCAGCCCTCAGCTATTCGAAGGAGAAGCTGCTTTCCCACGAGGAACTCTATTCGTACCAGGCCGATGTGGATGACCGGATTTACCGGAGCGGTCTCTACGGCGACATTCCCGATCTTCGACGCGATGTGACCACGCTTTCCGGCCAGTGGAACTATCGTTTCGGCGATTTCACATTGTCCGGCATCACCGGCTATCAGAAGAGCGATGTGGAGCGGGACTTCTCCGCCGGTGCAGGCAGCCGTTATGAGTGGCCGCAGGATGACGAGACGATCTCGCAGGAGCTGCGCCTGAGCTATGAGGGCGATCTGTTCAGCGGTGTTGCCGGGTTGTGGTACAGCCACAACGATTTCATGGGCTGGAAGAGCGTAATTGCACCCTATTACGGAGAATCCACCAACAATGTCGTGGCAGATAGTGTTGCCGCATTTGGCGATGTTACCTGGCATGCGACGGAACGGCTTGACCTGACAGGGGGGCTGCGCGCCACCTACGATCATTCAAGCATCAATGCCTTCCGTGCCGATAGCTACGGCACGGGCATGGGGTTCGACTTTGAAGGTGATGCCGAATTCACCAGCCTTCAGCCAAAATTTGCGGTCGGTTACCAGTTGACGCCCGATATGCGTCTGTTCGGCGTGGTCTCGCGCGGCTACAAGCCTGGCGGTTTCAACCACAGCATTTCCTCGTCCATCGACGCGGCGCCCTATGATCCTGAAACGAACTGGAACTTCGAGGCAGGCTTCAAGTCCACACTTTTCGATGGCGATCTGGATCTGTCCGCGAGCGTCTACCACATTCGCTCCTCCGACAAGCAGATCTATGTCGGCATGATCGGGCAGCAGTTCATTCGCAATGCGGGTGAGGCCACCAGTACCGGTATCGAAGTGGAGGCGGCATGGCGCACCACAGAGAAGTTGACTCTGACCGGCAATGCCGCTTTCGGCCGCTCAAAGTTCACCGATTTCACCGATCCCTATACCGGCACTTCCTATGACGGCAATCGCATTCCCTATGCGCCGGACATTACCGCCCACCTGAACGTCGCCTATGTGCTGACCGACACTCTGTTCGACGGTACGTTGACGGCCAACGCTGCGGCCAACGTCTATTCGAAAACCTGGTTCGACGAGGCCAATGCCACCGGACAGTCGGGCTACGCCACCTTCGACGCCAGCCTTGATTTTGCGAAGGCCGACGGTTTGTCGGCAAAGCTTTACGTCCAGAACATCGCAGATACATCCTACAAGACTTCGGGTTATGTGAATGGTGCCTCTGAGCTTGGCACGCTGGGCAAGGGGCGGACCTTCGGCCTGACATTGCGCAAGGAATTCTGACCGGCCATGCGCGCTTCTTCGACTATGCCCCTGCCGCGCCTTCTGCTCGCGGCAGGCGGCATCTACACCGCGCAGAGCCTCGTTGGCGGATTGACGTTTCTGGGCGTTCCCGCTGTGCTGCGCGCTGAAAATGTGGCGCTTGACCGGATAGGTCTCGTATCACTTGCAATGTTGATCTGGGCCTTGAAGTTTCTCTGGGCCGGACCGGTTGAACGATGGCGCATCGGTACGGGCGGGCAACGCCGTTCGCGGGTTTTGATCCTTGCAGGTGAGGCGGTCGTCGTCTTGGCTCTCATGGCCTTTGGCCTTGCCGGGGGAACGGATTTTTCGGTTATTCTCGGCCTTCTGATTCTCATGGCACTGGCATCGGCCACGGTGGATATTGCCTGTGATGCCTTCCTGATCGAACAGTTTCCCGAAAACCGGCGCGGACTGGCCAATGTGGCGCAGGTTGGCGGCGGTTATCTCGGCATGATCTTCGGCAGCGGTCTGTTCGTTGTCGTCTATGCGGCCTTTGGCTGGTTGGTGGCATCCTTCGTTCTGGCCGCGCTCGTTATTGTGTTTTCAGTGCCGATGGCGACAGTTCGTGAAACCGCCGTACCGACCGCACCGCTTACCGCAGCTGGATTGCTGAAGGCCGTGCGGCGGCCTGAGATCCGCATCGGCATCCTCATGGCGATCACATTCGAACTGGGCGGGCGGCTGGCGCAGGCGCTGGCCGGGCCATTCCTGGTCGATGCCGGTTTGCCGCTTGCAACGCTCGGTCTGCTGAACGGCGGCGGCGGCGTGGCGGCGGGGCTTGCCGGTACTGCAGCCGGTGGCGCGCTTGCCCACCGGTTCGGGGCGGTCCGGGCTATGCTGTCTGTTGCCGGCCTTCATGTGCTTTCAATTGTGGCGCTGGCTAGCGCCGTTTTGCTTGCCTCCGACAATCTCTATCTTTTGGTCAGCCTGTTTGTCATCGAGAGCGCCGTCATGGCGGCCGGGTTCGTCACCAGTTACGCGCGGTTGATGTCACTTGCCTCTCCTGAGCAGCCGGGTGTCGATTTCACGCTTTTCCAATGCGCCAGTGCAATTGCCGCCGCGATCTGCGGCATGAGCGGTGCGATGTTGGCAGCAGGAGCCGGCTATGCCCCGGTCTTTGCTCTGGCGGCCTTCTTGGCAGCAATCGTACCGCCGTTGCTTATCCTCTTCGAGCGTCTTTTGAGAAAGGAAGTTTTACAATGACCAGACCGCTTGCCGTGATTGTCGGTGCCGGTGTCGCCGGTCTTGCCGCTGCCTGGTGGCTGGACAAGGCCGGTTGGCGCTCGCTCGTGATCGAACGTGCTACGGAATTGCGTGAGAACGGTTACATGCTCGGCCTCTCCGGCCTTGGTTTCGAGACCGCCAGCCGCATGGGCCTCATCGAAACGCTGGAGGCGACGTCATACCGGATCGATGAGAACGTTTATAAAGACAGCAAGGGGCGTGAACTGTTGCGATTGCGGTATCGCGATTTCATTCGGGACCTTCCTTATCTCGCCATACGACGGAACGATCTCGTGCGGGTGCTGGCCGAAAGCCTGCCCGACACGGCTGAAGTCCGCTTCGGTGAAACGGTTGCCAGCTTCGAGGATAAGGGCACGCATGTTGACGTGACACTGACCGGCGGTGAGACGATGACGGCGGATCTGCTGATCGGTGCCGATGGTTTCCGTTCGCACACGCGGCAGGCCCTGTTCGGGCCGGATGGCGACTGTCTTCAGCCGTTGGGCTATTATTTCTCCGTCTATGATGTCGATGCACCAAAGGATTTCGAGACCGATTTCGTATCCTATGCGGAACCGGGACATCTCGCCGAATATTATGCGCTGCATGGCGGGCGTCTGGCCGCCATGCATGTCTGGCGCGACGGGCGCAGTGGATTGGAACGGGTGCCGGACAAAATGGCTTTGCTCAACAGCGTCAGTGCGACCAGCCATCCGCAGGTTCGCGCACTGCTTGAGCAGGCCGGGAGCGCAGAGGATCCCATTGTTGTGGACAGCCTGACCATGGTCGATCTGCCGCAATGGTCGAAGGGCCGGGTGCTTCTCCTTGGCGATGCCGCGCATTGCCTGACACTCGTTTCGGGGCAAGGCGCGGGTATGGCACTCGCCTCTGCGGAAATGCTGGCGCAAGCGCTGAAGGAGGGCGGTGCCCTGACCGGGGCGCTTGCGCGTCACGAGGCGCGCCTGCGGCCGATCATAGGCCGGCTTCAGGCGAGAAGCCGCAAGATGGCGGCGATTTTCATTCCGCAAAGCCGGTTGGCGTTCCGTCTGCGCAATCTCGTCATGCGCCACATGCCGCGCGCTTGGCTGGGCAGGTACTTCAGCAGCGCAATCAGGTCTGAAATCGAGCTGGCAAGGATAAGATCGAACTGAACAATTTCAAACGTTGTCGCTGCTGAGAGGCAGCGGCGATCTGCTGCTTTCGGATTGATACGCCAGGCCGAAGCCGGTCGTCGAAATATTCATGCCTGCGCTCCATTTCAACACGTTGAAGGTGAAGAGCCGGAATTTTCGGTGATTTGTCTTTGGAACTATCTGTCTATGGTTCGAGTCCTTTCAAGGCGACTGAGTGAGCAGTAACTAGTCACTTGTGCTGTAGGCGTGGTCGTCTGAAAATCTTGACTGTGAAAAAGCTGGCCGGCAGCGCCATTCCAGACCCCGCTGCCGTTTCACCTTGGGGAACAACTTTGCCAAAGACCAACTTCGCTTCCTCATCTTGCTCAATGAAGAAGCACGATCGGCAAACAGCGCCAGTTCACGCACCGCTGTTTTTTGGCGCCGGGTGCCTAGCCAGCGCGCGATCAAGAGAGAGTTCCATAATGTAAGTCTTCAGGCAATGCCTAGCTTGGCGGTGCTGCGAGAGCCGCTGCCGTTATCCATGAATGCAGTACCGCTCCCAGTCCAGCATCATAGGGCGGCGCTGGTCCAGAAGATCGGTTCGATGGTAGGCTGCTTCGACCGCATTCTTCACGGTGTGGGCCAGTGCCCTTTCGGCCAGGTCACGCGGGTAGCCGTTCTCAGATGCCCAGTCGCGAAAGCTTGATCTGAACCCGTGTGCGGTCGCATTTCGTCCAGGGGTATCGCTTTCGACGTCATGATCGTGCAGAAATTTTGTCAATGCCATGTCGGTAACTGGCTTCTTAGTTCGTGACTGGAACACCAGTCCTACTCTGCGTTCCGATTGCTCATGCCGTGCTTCAAGGATCTCGATGGCTCGAGGCCCCAGCGGAACGCGATGGGCAACCTTGGCCTTCATCCTGGGTGCAGGCACCGTCCAGATAGCCTGAGCGAAGTCGATCTCTTGCCATTCCATGTGCCGAAGTTCACCGGAGCGGCAGGCGGTCAGGATGACAAGCTCCAGCATCTGCCGAGTGGTATTGGCTTCACCGGCACGTAGGACGTCACTGAAGAATGTCGGCAGCGATCTCCAGGGTAGGGCAGGTTGGTGCTGGACCCGCTCGCGTTTGCCTGGCTGCTTGGGCAGTATCTTGTCTACCACGCCAACGGGACTTGCCACGATAAAGCCGTTCGCAGCTGCCCAGTTCATGACGGCGTCACAACGCTGCTTTACCCGCGATGCAGTCTCTGGCTTCTCTAGCCAGATAGACTTGAGGCAGGCTGCAAAGTCGGCCGGGCCGAGCTCGTTGACGCGTCTCTTTCCAATCTTTGGGAAAACGAACCGTTCAAGTGTGCTGATCCATTGATCTCTATGCTTCTTGTTACGAAAGCCTTCCGCCTTGTCGGCATGGTGTTGGCGTGCAGCTTCGGCGAAGGTTGGAACCGTTGCAAGTCTAGCGGCCTCACGCTCCTGTTTTCGGCGCACCTCCTAGGGATCGTTGCCGCCATCAATCTCGCCCCTCGCCTCGAAGGCTTTCGTCCGGGCCTCCCGAATGGATGTCGTCGGATAACTTCCAAGACCCATTTCACGGCGTTTTCCAGTTGTGGGTGATAGAAACCTCAAGATCCACTTTCCGCTGCCGGGGGCTCCTCCCGGTACAAGGTAGAGCCCGGTAATGGTGCCGTCTGATACGGGCTTGTCGGTCGGTTTCAGCTTCCGGGCCTTGGCGTCGCTGAGCATGCTTCACTCTCCTTCATGCACTTTATGAAGGTTTGCTAGCCCGCCATTCAGCCCGCCACAAGAGCCGCGATTTGATGTTACGGGATGGTACGAGATAGTGTGTGGACAAGTGAAGCAGGAGGAGAAGATGCAATAATAACAATATGATATGAGATTGAATGAGTTCGGATGGTGCGCGCGCAAAAGCGGCCACCCTGTCCGCCACCTACCCTTTCCAAGACGCTCCTTATCTGCCCAAATACCCTTGATATCCAACCGCTTTCGGTGCTTGGATGTTCCCAATCAGTTCTACATGCACCCGCTCGTTCCGCATCAAATGCGGGTATCGTTTCGGGAAATTAGGGTATCGTCCAATACACTCACCGACGTTCAGATCCGGAAGGCCAAGAAGGAAGAGAAGCCCTGTAGGCTCACCGACTCAGGCGGCCTTCACCTCTATGTAGCACCATCAGGCTCAAAGCTCTGGCGCATGAGATACCGATTTCGGTAAAGAGAAAAGCTCTTGTCGATCGGCTGCTATCCGGATGTTCGCATCAGCGATGCGAGGGCGGCGCAACAATCGGCCGCAAAAGCGGACTTTCAGGCAGTCATCTCTAGGCCAAGCGAAGAAACTCACCTAAGCCGGAAGACAACTCTTGCGGGATATATCTACGGTGCTACTATTTTCTCAAAACGGGTGGGGAAGTACTGATCTGCACAAAATTTCGTCTAATGATGTCGTGGGTGGAGCGCTCACGGCGATGAATGCGCGATTTGCAGAAGCCTTTGACGGCACCGCAATCATTTTGCGCAGTCCAATGCGATTTGGCTTAGATGACGTTGTAAGGCAGCAGATCGAATTGATCGCTGAAGAGCCACAAAGGGATAACGGCAAACTGGTCGTTATGCTCGAGACGACGGGCGGGTACATCGAAACCGTTGAGCGAATTTACTCGGTGTTTCGCCGCCATTTCACGGCGGTCGAATTTGTGATCCCGAACTACGCCTATTCTGCTGGCACCGTGCTGGCGCTTTCCGGCGATGAGATCCATATGGATTACTATTCGGTCCTTGGTCCGATCGATCCGCAGGTCGAAGACGAAAACGGAGGCGGGCTTGTGCCCGGCCTAGGCTACCTCGCGAAGTACAACGAACTGTGCGCGACGATCAACGAGGAGGAGCAGAAACGGATTTCCGGCGGCGACTTCAGAAACGTGTCCGCAGAGATCGCCTATTTGTTAAAAAAGTTCGACCCTGGCAAACTCTACCACATTGAGCATGCGATTGAGCACTCTATCTCGCTACTGAAAGAGTGGCTGCCGCGGCATAAGTTCAAGAACTGGACCAAGACCGAAACACGCGGGACGGATGTGACGGTTGACGACCGAATTGCTCGCGCAAGCCAAATCGCTGAGTGTCTAGGGAACGCCGCGAGATGGCATTCACACGGTCGCGGTATCGGAATGAGAGAATTGGCCAGCGAGGAGATCAAGCTTCTTGTGCATGATTTTGGCGCGGAACCAAAAACAAATCAAGCGGTTAGAGACTATTACAATCTCTTTATTGATTTTGGCGATAAAATGGGGTCAAAAGCCGCGATCCACACCCACAGATCTGGGTTCGTGCCGATCGCATAACCGGAGTGACGAAGATGGCATACGCTACCGAAGTTCGCGAGCTCGCGAAAACTCAAGCGAGCACCGCCAGCCTGAATATCATCGAAATGCTTGACCGGCTGGAAGTCGTTTCAAACGAGATAAAGAAAGAGGGCACTGAGCGCTTTAAGCTGCCTTACTCGTCCGACCGCACCATCGTCGGTGCTCAGTGGTGCCGCTGACCGGAGACAGACGCCGGTTAAGGAGACCAGTCGCGTAAACTGGTCTCCGTCTGTAAGATTACACTGGCAGGTTATTGCACGGTCCCTGCCGCTGCGTTCCCATGATTTTTCAACTGTCCTCTACGAGCTGAGGGCTCGTCCGAACTGCGCGGATGAGAAGCTGGCACTGCGCCGACGTGGTCACGGCGGGCGTGACGTGAGTTGCCGCAAAGTCATGTAAACGAGGCTCGTCCTGAACACGAAAACTCGGCCTTCGCTCACGTCGTAACTGCTTTCAGGCTGCATGCAGCGCGCCGGGATCGACCTTTACCAATCCATCTATCTCTATGGCAGCGCAGAAAAATGAGGATAGAAAAGCGGGTATCGAGCCAAGTCTTCTTGTTAAGAGCGTATACTTCTGAGAGCCTATAGCGCCTCAAGTCTACGGCCACCCTGTCCGCCACTTTATCAAGTAACGTACTGATTTCATGGAAAGTCATGGGCCATTCGCTCTTGGCTGTTCAGTTCAGTTCGCCACGATGTTTTGGTTGGCGTGGGTTCTGTCGGCGACCATAACGGGTTGACCGCCCCAGCTGGCCGGCAGCCACGCATCCAAAATCTGTTCAATGATGCGAGTTCTTTAGCGTCCCGGTTGCCAGCCATCTTCGAACGGATGATCAGCGGGCAGTGGAAGCTCCACGATCCGGGCGTTGATGGCGGAATCGTAAATCGCCGTAATCAGCTCGATGGAGTGCATGGCTTCGTCGAATGTTGGCAGGTAGAGATCAGGAGCCCCACTCAACCGATGAAAGATGTCCGCGAATTGTCCGGCGAAGCGGTCTGCGACATCCGGAACGCTGGCCAGGACGGCATCGAACTCCACCTGCCGCATCGGGTCAGTGGCCTGAAACGCCCACGGGCCGGCACCGACATGGTATGGCTCGGTCCCTGACGTGATCGTGACATGTTCGAAGCAGGCGCGGAATCGCGACTTGCTGCCTGCCGCGCCAAGCGTGATCGAGGAGGTCACCAACGCCCCCTCAAGCGTCTTCATGTTGATGGCGGCGCAGTCCTCGGTTTCGATCGGATTGACGCGCGTATCGAGAAACGCGGCCACGGAACGGATATTGCCGGCCAGCAGCGTCACAAGATTGTGGGCATGGATGGCGTGACTGACGATGGCGCCACCCAATTCGCCTTTCCAGCTACCCCGCCAGCGTTCGGCGTAATAATCCGCCCCGCGCTGCCAGTGGGTCTCCAGCGCCATGACATAGGGCTTCCCCAGCATCCCCTTTTCCCGCAGCGCGTGGGCTGCCCGGTAGCCGGCACCATAGCGATACTGGAAAACCGGAAAGACCTGACGTCCGGCCCGCGATGCCGCCGCTGAAATCCGGGCAACATCGGCCATGGAGCCGGCAATCGGCTTCTCGCAGACCACATGCTTGCCGGCATCGAGTGCCGCAATCGTCATAGGCGCATGCAGATGCGGCGGCAGGCAGATGTCGACGAGGTCAATATTCGGGTCTGAGAAGACCTCCGCCACGGCGATGACGGGTCTTGCTCCCTGTGCAAGCTTGGCCCCTGCCGAAGCCTTTTCCGGGTCGAGATCGCAGACATAGACGACCTCGTAATGATCCGGCAATGCGGCATAGCCCGAGATATGCGACCTGCCGATGCCGGCACCCAGAACCGCCACTCTGATGCGCTTGCTCATCGGATCTTCTCCTCTGCCATCTTCTGTGCCTGGAGCGAAAGCTCGGTTGCCAGAAAAGCATGATCTTGGCGCATCGCGGTTTCGGTGCGCTCCCTGACGTCTTGCAAGAGCCTGCCGAAAAAGGGCGTTCCGGCGCCGCCTGCGTTGAACCGCTCAACCCCCTTGGCGTCGACCAGGATCACGTGATCGCCACCGGCTTGGCCACCGATGTCGACATATTTTCGCATCTCGATATAGCCTTCGGTCCCGAGGATGGTCATTCGGCCATCCCCCCAGGTCGGCAAGCCATCCGGCGTCAACCAGTCGACGCGGGCATAACCGCGCCCGCCATTGCCCTCGAGCAGGACCTCACCGAAATCCATGAAGTCCGGTCGCTCCGGATTGGCGACATTGCCGATATGCGCCGAGATCACGCGTGCTTCCGTCGAGCCGGTAAAGTGAAGGAACTGGTCATATTGATGGGCGCAGATGTCGTTCAGAATGCCGCCGCTGCGGTGTCTGTCCCAGAACCAGGCCGGACGCAGATGGGCATTGCGCCTGTGGGGGCCGAGGCCGACGGTCTGGACAACCCGGCCGATCCGGCCTTCGCCGATCAGGCGATCCACGACCGTGGTGCTTTCGACCGTCAACCGTTCGGAAAAGCAGACGAGCCATCGACGTCCGGTCGCCTGAACGGCGTCCTTCAGCCGGCTCAGCTGCTCGAATGTCGTGCAGCCCGGTTTGTCGACCAGCACATCCTTGCCGTGCTGCATCGATCGGATCGCGATATCGGCCCTGTCGCTGTTGATCGCGGCGGAGAGGATCACGCTGATATCCGCATCCTCCAGTATCCGTTCTTCCGATAGCATCGGAGCCGCGTCATAGCAGGACGCGAAAGCACCGGTCACTTCGGGCGGCGTCTCCGGTCCGGTGCACCATCCGGAAAATTCGGCGCCGACGGACAGAAGGCCGTCGATCATCCCGTAGATATGGCCGTGATCGACACCGATGACCGCAAACTTCACCCGTGATCCCATGGCGCTAGTGCTCCAGCTTGATGCCACGCGATCGCAGCATGGATTTGATATCGACGAGCGAGCCCGTGTCGATGGAGGCGTTGGCGGCAATTCCCGTCAGGATCGACCAGGCACCGGCGACATGATCGGAGGCGCGACCGTATCGGTCGGGTGTCATGCCCTCGGGATCGAAGATGTAACCTAGCATCACAGGGTCGGCCCCGCCGTGATGTCCGCTGGCGTGGGGAACGTCCAGAAGCCTGGGGATCTGACCGGCCAGATGCAGCTCGGTGGTGACGGCGTCCGCATCGGCATGCGCCCGCGTGCCGCCGAAGACACCGTGAACCTCGACATGGCGGTGCGTGATATCGCCCTTGGTTCCCTGGAACTTGATCTCCAGCCCTTCCCAGGGCGAATAGGCGGTCAGTGTGTAGTTGGCGGTGACACCGGAGGCATAGCGGATATGGGCCTGCATCGTATCCTCGATGCCGATATCGGCATCAAAGACGCAGAGGTCACGGAAATAGCCGTCTGCGCCTTCTGCCTCGAGATAGAGGTTCCTCAGGCTTTCGTCGGCCGCCAGATCGAGCTTGAAGTCGCATTTGGCGGCCACGGGACAGCCGTGGCATCGCGGTCCCCGCCCTTCTAGGCCGAGTGCTGCGGCCGTTTCCGGGCGGTAGAAGGCGCGCCTGCCGGATGCGAGCACTGCGGTCGGCAGGCTACCCAGCCACCAGTTCAAGAGGTCGAAATGGTGGGTCGATTTGTGAACGAGAAGCCCGCCCGAGTTTTCCTTCTGACGGTGCCATCTGCGGAAATAGTCTGCGCCATGGACCCGATCGAGATGCCAGCGGAAATCAACGGCGGTGACCTCGCCGATCGCACCGGATGAGATGAGCTCCTTGATCTGGGTCCTGGCCGGCGAATAGCGATAGTTGAAGGTGACCTGCACCTTGCGACCGGTCCGAGCCTGTGCGTCGACGATCGTCTTCAACCGCGCAAGGTCTATGGTCAGCGGCTTTTCGCAGATGACATCGCATCCGGCCTCGAAGGCCCGGACAATGTAATCGGCGTGCAGAAAATCGGGCGTGGTGACAACGATGGTGTCAGGCTTCTGCTCGAGGATCAGGCGGTCGAAGTCTTCGGCGAGATAGGTTGCAACGCCGTTGGTCCCAGGCCGCTGCACCGCCTTGGCCGCCTCACCCAGCCGATGCGGGTTGCTGTCGCAAAGGGCAACGATTTCATGTTTGTCGGCATAGTCATCTGTAATGGAATCGCGAAACATCTTGTGCCGCGAGCCGCATCCAACAATAGCGATCTTCACCTTCTCAGACCCTCTCACCCGTGGGCTCGACGCGCTGACCAGACGCATCGAAATAATGGATCGCCTCCAGCTCGAAGCCGATCGTGACGGTATCGCCCTGGCGATAGGTGATCTTGCCACTGTCGCTGACCAGAACGGTCTGCCCTGTCGGCAAGACCATGTGCATCAATGTCTCGTTTCCGAGATATTCGACAAGACGCACGGTTGCCTCGGTCCTGATCGTTCCGGCACCGACCAGAAGAGCGCCCGGGCGAACGCAGAGTGTCAGCTGCGTGTCGGTTGTTGGCAGATCGGCAATGGCAAATTCCGGCCAGCCTTCGACCCGCACACGGGTGGAAGCACCTTCGCGCAGGACGCCTGCCTTCAGCATGTTGATCTTCGGCGATCCGATGAAGCCGGCGACGAAGAGGTTCTGAGGACGCGTGTAAAGCTCCTGCGGCGTGCCGACCTGCTCGATCTTGCCGCTGCGGAGCACGACGATGCGGCTTGCCATGGTCATGGCTTCGACCTGGTCATGGGTGACGTAGATCATGGTGGTGCCGAGACGGGCATAGAGCGAGGCGAGTTCCGCCCGCATCTGAACGCGCAGTTCCGCATCGAGGTTGGAAAGCGGTTCATCGAAGAGGAAGAGCTTGGGCTCGCGCACGATTGCGCGACCGATCGCGACGCGCTGTTTCTGACCGCCAGAGAGCTGCCGCGGCTTGCGATCCATCAGCGGCTCGATCTGGAGAATGCGGGCTGCTTCCGCGACGCGTCGCTCGACCTCGGCCTTGGACATCTTGAAGTTCTGCAGGCCAAAGGCGAGGTTCTTGCGCACCGTCATATGCGGATAGAGCGCGTAGCTCTGGAAAACCATCGACAGCTCGCGCTTCGAGGCGGGCAGATCGTTCACCACCTTGTCGCTGATCGAGATCGTGCCGTCGGTGATGTCCTCCAGTCCCGCAATCATGCGCAGCAAGGTCGACTTGCCACAGCCGGACGGGCCGACGAGGACAAGGAATTCGCCATCGTGGATGTCGAGGTTAAGCCCCTGGATGATCGAGAGCGCACCATAGCGCTTGCCGACATTGCGAAGGGTCAGTCCAGCCATGTCATTTCATTCCTTACTTCATTCCGGATGTGGCGATGCCACGCACGATCAGTTTCTGGAACAGGACGAAGAAGATGACGACCGGAACCAGGGAGAGCACAGACATGGCGAACATCTGGCCATAGGCGGACTGGCCTTCCTGATCGAGGAAGAGGCGAAGCCCGAGTGGCACGGTGTAGCTCTTGATGTCGTTGAGATAGATGAGCGGGGCCAGGAAATCCTCCCAGGTCCAGATCAGCGAGAAGATCGCCGCCGTGCCCATGGCCGGCAGCGAGAGAGGCAGGATGATCGCCCAGTAGATCTTGAAGGGCGAGCAGCCGTCGATCATCGCCGCCTCGTCCAGCTCCTTCGGCAATTGCCGGAAAAACTGCACCATCAGGAAGATGAAGAAGGCTTCCGACGCGAGAAACCTCGGCACGACCAGCGGCAGATAGGTGTCGACCCAGCCCAGCTGCAAAAACAGCACATATTGGGGGATGAGAACCACATGATAGGGGATCATCAGTGTCATCATCATCAGCGCAAACAAGAAGTTGCGGCCTGTGAAGCGCAGGCGGGCAAAGGCATAGGCCGCGAATGAACAGGAGATGAGATTGCCGATGACCGACAGCAGGGTAACGACGGTGGAATTCCAGTAGAAGACCGTGAACGACACCGGCAAGGCGAACCAGCCCTCGGTGTAGTTCTCGAAGCGGAATTCCGATGGCCAGAGCGTCAGGTTGCCGAAGATCTCGTTTTCCGGCTTGAAGGACGATGCCAGCAGCCAGAACAGCGGATAGAGCATGATGACGGAAACACCGATCAGAAACAGGTGCTTCAGAATGCGCCCGTTCCGCTCGCGCTTCTCTCTCTTCAAGCGCAATTCGTGAGCGACCCGCGCAGCCTCGTCGAGCTGCATCGCCAGTTCGAGGTCAGTCGCGGTCGTTTTCATAATGCACCCAGTATTTCGAGGTGAGGAAGGCGATCGCCGTGAAGGCGGCGATGATCAGCAGCAGCACCCAGGCAAGCGCCGAGGCATAGCCCATGCGGAAGAACTTGAAGGCCTCGTTGAAAAGATAGACCGTATAGAAAAGCAGGCTGTCCGCCGGCGCTCCGGTGCCGTTTGAAATGATGAAGGCGCTGGAAAACGTCTTGAAGGCCTCGATCGTTTGAAGCACGAGGTTGAAGAAGATCACCGGTGCGAGCAGCGGCAGCGTGATGCGGGTGAACTGGCGCCATTTCGGCGTTCCGTCGATCTCTGCGGCTTCATAGAGATCCTGTGGAATGCCGCGCAGGCCAGCCAGGAAGATCAGCATCGGCGAACCGAATTGCCACATGGCGAGGATCACCAGCGTGTAGAGCGATGTGTTGGGATCGGTGATCCAGGACGAGGCCTGAATGCCCATATAGCCGAGCAGCTCATTGACCACGCCATCCGCCGCAAACAGTTCCCGCCACAGGATGGCAATCGCGATGGAAGCGCCGAGCAGCGAGGGCAGATAGAAGATCGCCCTATAGAGGCCGATGGTGCGCAGGCCCTTGTCGAGCAGCATGGCAACGGCGAGCGCCATGATCAGCCGGGCCGGAACGGAGAGCGCGACGTAGTGAAACGTGACCTCAAGCGCCTTCCAGAAACGGCGATCGCGGGTGAACATGTATTCGTAGTTCGAAAGCCCGGTCCAGCGAGGCGTCCCGACCATGTCATAGCGCGTGAAGGACAGATAAAGCGACGCCAGGATCGGCCCGAGCGCCAGAAGGAAAAACCCGAGCAGCCATGGCAGCAGGAACATGTAAGCCGGCGCATTGCGCGCGAGGAAGCGTCTCATTCACAAAACCTTCTGGCGGAGAAACGGGTCCCGGACCGGGCAAAACCGATCCGGGACCTTGGGCTAAGGAGCGGTCAAAGCGCCCGTTCGACGATGGCCTGGGCGTCCTCGACGAAGACAGCCGCCGCGTCCTTGGCTTCCATGTTGCCGAGCACCACTTCAGATCCGATGCGCATGAAGGCATCGCGCACTTCGCCAGCGCCCTTTGGCGCCGGAGGCGGAAGCGGGCCTACCTTGCCTGCGATGGCTTCGAAGTAGTCGACAGAGAGCTTCTCGACTTCGGTCAGGTTGGGCTGCAGTGCTTCGCGCACCTTCGGTGATGCCGGGATCCCGCGTTCCAGGCCGAGGATGCCGGTAATCTCCGGATCATTGACCCAGGCATTCATGTAGGCGATGGCGGCATCGACATCCTTGGCGTCCCGGCTCAAGGACATGAACATCGACGGCTTGATGAACTGGCCGGGCTGGCCGCCACCGGCCTTGTGCGGAACCATGGCCGCGCCGATCTTGTCCTTGGCAGCCGCCTGGATACCGACCAGCTGGTTGGACCAGAAATGGGAGACGGCGGTATCGCCGACGGGGACGCCCATTTCGACGATCGGCGCATCAAGGGTCAGGGTCCGATCCTTGTCACGCACCAGACCGGCCTTGCGCAGGTCTGCCCAATACTGCCAATAGCCGGCCACGTCGTCTGCGGTGACGGCAACCTTGCCTTCGGCATCATAGAATTCGCGGCCGTTCTGACGTGCCCAGGACTCGAACACCTCGATCTGCAGAGACATATCGTCAGAACCCCTGACGGCACCTCCGGTCTTGCTGGTGATCTTTTCGCAGGCGGAAGCGAAGTCGTCCCAGGTCCAATTGATCAGGTCAGCATCGATGCCCGCCTCCTGGAACACCCGTGTATTGTGGACCATGACCTGGCTGTTGGAGCCGATATTGAGGGCGAAAAGCTGCCCGTCGACCTTGCCGCCGGAGATGGGGCCCTGGTCGAAATCGGCGATCATCAGGGTCTTGCCGATATGCGGATCGAGCGGCTGCAGGGCGCCACGCCGGACGTATTCGAACAGATAACGATAGTCCATCTGGACAAGGTCGGCCATGTTGCGGCCGGCGGTCTGCGTTGCCATCTTCGTCCAGTAGTCACCCCAACCGATGGTTTCGCCGGAAACCGCAATGCCCGCGTTCTTCTTCTGGAAGGCTTCGATGACGGCAAAGGTGCGCTTGTCGCGTTCGGGGTTGCCCCACCAGTAGTGCCGGATGGTCTTGGTCTCCGCAAAGGCGGGCACGGCGGGAAGAAGCGAAGTTGCGGCGACCGCCCCCATGGCTCCCAGCATGCTGCGTCTCGTCAGTATTGTCATAATCTCCTCCTCCTGAGACTGACGGGTTCGCGATCACACGCCCGTCCGATGTCACTGATGTCTGCTTCGCCGGCGAACCGCCTCCTCCAGGCAGATCCACCGTCGTCTTCATTCTGCGCCGCTCAGATGTGGCTGCGCAGAAGTTCGGTCAGGCAGAACATCGCCATGGCCTGCCCATAGGGCATGGCCGTGCGTTTGATCTGCCGGTAGAAATCGAGGTCGCTGCCCATGGCCGTCCCGAAGGAGACCTGCTGCAACTCACCATCGGCACTGATATTGTCGATGACAGCCTTCATGGCGCGCTCGGCCACAGGCAGATGGCTTTTATCCAGGTAGCGCTTGCGCACCGCCTTCATCAGACCATAGGCAAAACCTGCGGTGGCCGAGGCCTCGAGATAGCTGGAACGGTCATCGATCAGCGTATGCCAGAGACCTGACACATCCTGGTACTCCTTCAGCGTCTCTGCCTGCCGCGACAGGACGGAGATCAGATGCCGACGCAGCGGATCGGTCTCGGGCAGTCCGAGCAGCTCGATGAATTCGGGAATGGCGATCGTCACCCAGCTGTTGCCGCGTGCCCAGCGGGCACGGGCAAAGTTGTGATTGCCGTCGAAGGTCCAGCCGTGGAACCAGAGGCCCGTCTGCGTATCCATCAGATACTGCGCATGCACCAGAAACTGATACTTGGCTTCTTCGACAAACTCGGGACGATCGAGCACCAGGCCGATCTTGGCGAGCGGCAGAACGCTCATCATCAGCGTATCGTCCCACATCTGCTGATCGTTGACGCTGTTGTAGACGATGTGTTGCAGGCCGCCTTCACGGGTCCTCGGCATTTCGTACATCACCCACTCGGCCCAGGTTTCGAGATAGGCCCGCCATTGCGGCTGGGGCGAAATTTCATAGAGATGCGCAAGTGTCAGGAACGGCGCTACCGTATTGATGTTCTTCGTCGGCGTTCCCTCGGCAAGCCGCGCGTCGAACCATTCGCGGATGATTGCCATCGCCTCCTGATTGCCGGTGAGCTGCCAGTATTTCAACAGGCCGTAGAGACCGATCCCATGGGTCCATTCCCAGCCGGCCCAGCCCTTGGTGTCGATGACGCGCCCATCCTCAAGACGCAGCAGGAACTCGCCGGTCTTGTCTTCGATGTTTACGAGATTTCGGGCCAGACGGTCTATGCGCTCGCAGACCGCGTTTCGCTCCAGGATATGGGACTTTTGCTGCAGGAGCGGATGCATTCTGTCGAGATCCTCAATAAATTTTTTTCGGAATTGAATTCCGGAAAATAAGAAATCACACTCCTAAAGACTTTTCAACACGCAATTTTCAAGGCAATATTCAAACCATTGAGAGCAGGGGCGGGAGCATGCACCAGCTTGGCGCGCATCTTGACACGATTGTCCCAAAAATCCAGAATGTAATTCCGAAAAATGCAGAACATCCATGTCTGACACTCACCCGAAATCAGAGCCAAAATCAGAGAATGTGGCTGCGGTCCTCAAGGTGTTCGCAGTCATCGAGGCCCTTGTCGAAGACAAGCGGGTCGGGCTCGCCGATCTGGCGCAGAGAGCCATGACATCAAAGACAACAGCACACCGTCTGCTGCAAACCATGGTCGAGCTCGGCTATGTCGAACAGGATCCGGAGACGGAAAAATATGGATTGACGCTGAAGCTGTTCAGCCTCGGGGCGCGGTCGCTGACCGAGCAGGCTGACCTCCTTCGGGTGGCCGATCAGGCCATGGGCAAGCTGTCCCGTGCAACCGGAGAATCGATCAATCTTGGCATTCTGGACGATCGCGACCAGCGGGTCGTCTACATCCACAAATACGATTCTGCTTACAGTCTTTCGATGAAGTCGACGCTCGGTTTGCGCAATCCCCTGCACAGCACGTCCCTGGGCAAGGCGCTTCTGGCCTGGCGTGACGATGAGGAAATCCGCGAACGGCTGAAGCAGATGGATCTGGTCAGGCTGGCACCGCGAACGATTACCGATCCGGAGGCCCTGCTGGACGAACTGCATCGCTCCCGACAGCTGGGTTTTGCCGAGGAGATCGAGGAAAGCGAAGCTGGCGTTCGCTGCATGGCGATCCCGATCTTCAACTATCTCGGCAAACCGATCGCTGCGATGTCGATCTCCTTCCCGCTCTTCCGTTTCGACGAAGCCCGGAAGCCGGAATACATCCGGCTTCTCAAGAGTGCTGGCGCAAGCGCCTCCGTCGCCTTGGGCTATTCCGGTGATGAGCACGCCCCAAAGGACACCGCCACCTAGGGGTCGATGGTGGTTTGAGCAGTTGCGACTTGTAGGGGCTGCCAATTCTTCGTACTGCGATCCTTGTGGAGCATTGCGGAAAGGCGAGGCATGACAACCAGTATTCGGACGATAGCCAGGGTTGCCGAAACCTCGGTGTCCTCCGTCTCGCGCGTCCTGAACAACAGTGGCTATGTCTCTCTGGACGTTCGCCAGCGGGTGGAAACCGCCATCAAGGATCTGAACTACACCCCGAGCAAAGGCGCTCGAATGCTCCGGGGCGAGGCCAGCCGGATGGTCGGCCTGATGCTCCCCTCCATCGACGTGCCTTTCTTCGGCATACTCGCCAATACCATCGAGCGGGAACTGTTCGAACGCGGTTACCACACACTGATCTGTATTTCAGCCGAAAACGAGGATCATGAAGCGCGCTATGTCGCGATGCTGAGGGCTCAGCGTGTCGAAGGCGTCATTGTGGCCAGCGCTTATGGCGGCACCTCGCATCTGCAGCCGCTGGTCGAATCGGGCATCCCCATCATCGCCATCGATCGGCAGCTCATCGGCATATCGGATGATGTCTTCATGGCTGATCATGTCGAAGGCGGACGCCTCATGACCAGACATCTGGTCGATCTTGGCCACCGCCATATCGCTGTGGTCGGTGCACCCGGCCACAGCCAGCCGATCCAGCTGCGGCTGGAAGGCATTCGCGGGATATTGCACGAGTGCGGGCTTCCGCCGGCAGTCGAAGCGATCGGTGAGGACCACAGCTTCGCAGGCACATATGCCTTGGCACAGCAGATCCAGCGGGAGCATGGCGAGATCACCGCGATCATAGGAACCTCTGATATCGCGGCAATCGCAGCCATTCATGCCGTGCGCGACAATGGCGGACGCGTGCCGGAGGATTGTTCCGTCATCGGCTTCGACGATCTGCCGGAGGCGTCCTATGTCTTGCCGCGTTTGACGACCGTCGCCCAGCCGATCCGTGACGTCGCCCTTGAGGCAACGCGTCGGCTCGAGGAACGTCTTCTCGATCGCCAGCAGGGGCTGGAGCGCAGACCGGCATCCCTGGTCCGCCTTCCGGTGCATCTGGTGGTCAGGGAAACGACCGGTGCCGTACCTCCTGCCGATCCGGACTGAACACTCAAGCCGGATCGACGCGGATGCCATATCTCGTCGAAAGCGGCACACCCGCCTTGAAGGCAAAGGCGGTTTCCGTCCCTGCATTGCGCAGCGGATTTCGGCCAGCGGAGATGGCTTCGCCGAGGTCGAAGGCGGCCCTGACCGGTTCGATACCGAGCGCAAGATGGCGACCGTTCCACGGGCGGTAGTCGCGGCCGCGATTGGAAATCCAGAGCATCAAGCTGGGGAAGATCGCCGGATCCCAGCGCAAGGTGACACTGTAGCGTTCCGCCCTGTTGGTGAGGACGACCCTGCCGCTTGCGCCGGTCAGCAGCAAGAGTGTTTCAGAACGGCCGGACATTGGAAGACGCGACAGGGACAGCGGCCGATCGTGCCGGCTCCACAGCCCGTCAAGGCTCTCAAAGGGGCGGTTGGGCTGAACCAGAGAGAGCGGCGGATCTTCATCTAGGGGATGTGACCAGACCGCCCTGTGCGGCCCCACATCGAGTTCGGCCTCGCCTTCACCGCCCGGCAGCCGGAAGACCGGGTGGAGGCCGATCGGGAGCAGGCAATCCTTGCGAGGCGTGATGGTCAGGCTGCAGATGATTTCAGCTTTCCCGGGGACTCCCTCGATCTCCCGGGCCAGCATCTCGATGGGGCTGTCTCCCGGGTAACGAATGGTCGCCGTGAGACGGCTTCCGTCAGCCTCGCCCAGGCTCCAGTGATGGTTTGCGCCATAGCCATGCGGATGCTGCTCTGTTGCCTGCAACACGGCAGGTCGGGTGTCGGCATCCCAGGGCGATGGAAGAGGTGCCTGTGGCTGTGAACCGAAGGGCACGCAGGGCCAGTCGCCGCGCAGCCGGCGCAGGATGCCGGGTTGATCGTCCATGTCCTCGTCGTGCCAAGGTGCGACATGCATGGGAGAGACGGAACGACCGTCCTCCAGATCGAAGTGTACAGGAGCCAGCATGCCGCCAAGGCTTTGCAGGGTGGCTTCGCCGCGATCCCAGCGCATCGAGATGCGCTCGATGTGTTCCTCTTTAGCCATGGCTTGCTTTCGGTCGATCGATGATCAGGTTGATGAAGACGGCGCCGAGGATCAGGACCCCGCGCACCACTTGCTGGGCATAGGGGTTGAAGCCCCACAGCGTCATGGCATTGAGCAGGACGCCGAGAAAGAGAACGCCGACAAAAGCGCCCCAGATCGAACCCTTGCCACCAAAGAGGCTGACGCCTCCGATGATGACGGCGGAGATCACCTCCAGCTCCATACCCTTGGCGATGGTCGGATTGCCAGAATTCAGAAGCGAGGAATAGACGATGCCGCCGACCACGGCAAAGAGGCTGGTGATGACGAGGCACCAGGTCCGGGTGCGGTTGACGTGTAGACCGGACAGTCTGGCCGCCTCGGCATTGCCGCCGATCGCATAAACGGAGCGGCCGAAGCTTGTGTAGTTGGCGAGCACATGGGTGACGACAAAGGCCATTAGCAGCAGATAGACGGGGAAGGGGACATGGAAGATGCGGCCGCTGCCGATGAAGTAATACCACGAGGGGAAGGATTCGATTGGGGTTCCGTCGGTGATGAGGTTGGCGAGGCCGGCAAGCGTCGCCATCATCGCGAGCGACGAGATGAAGGTCGGCACCATGAAGCGATTGCGCAGCCAGCCGTTGAACATGCCGACCGAGGCGCCGAAGCCCAGGGTGAGAAGGCCTGCCAGGATGACATGCCAGACACCAGGCTCAAAGGCGCCGCCGGATATCAGGCTGACCAGCCAGGCGAGCACGCAGGCTGAGGCGGCGACCATCGAGCCGACGGAGAGGTCAATCTCGCCGACGATGATCAACAGGGTCATGCCAAAGGCGATCATGCCGGGTACGGCAATGGTGCGCAGGATGTTCAGCTGGTTGTCGATGCTCATGAAGCCGCGGGCGGTCAAGGCCACGAGGATGTAGAGCGCGATCAGGATGATCAGCATCGAATTGCGTCGTGCGAAGGTCGCGAAGGTGTTGCCCGAGCGGGTCATCGGCCTCTCCGAAATCATGGGTTGGTCTGCCGCGCCATGCAGGCGGCATAGAGTGTCTTGGGATCGACGCCGTCATTGACGAATTCTTGCGCGATGCGGCCGTCGCGGAGGATCAGGATGCGGTCGCAGCATTCGACGAGATCTTCCAGTTCGGTGGAGACGACGATGCTCGACAGGCCTTCGACGGCCTGCGACCAGATGATCTGGTAGATCTGCTGCTTTGCCTGAACATCGACGCCACGGCCCGGTTCGTCGAAGAGCAGGATGCGTGGTTCGTTGTTGAGCCAGTTGCCGACGACAACTTTCTGCTGGTTCCCGCCGGAGAGACTGGAGACGGGCAGCATCGAATTACCGATCTTGATTGACAGGTTGCGGATCTGGCGGTCGACGGCGGGCCGTTCGCGCTGTTCGGTGATGAAGCCGCGATGGCTGAAACGCTGCAGGGCGGCAAGGCAGAGATTGGCATGGATGGAGAGGATCTGGACCAGCCCGCTCTCCTTGCGGTCTTCGGAGGTGTAGCCGATGCCGAGGCGCTTCATGACCGGTATCGAGACATTGTCGACTTGCTTGCCATCCACCAGGATCTGACCGCCGTCGACAGGGCCGGCGCCGTAGATCGCGCGCAATAATTCGGTACGGCCGGAGCCGAGCATGCCGGCGATGCCAAGCACTTCGCCCCGGTGCAGATCGAAGCTGACGTCATTGAGCACAGGCGCGATGCGCAGGTTCCGGATACTCAGGATCGGTTCTCCGGCTGCGGTCGGACGCGGCGGTCGCGTGGCCGGCTTGATGTCGCCGAACATCATTTCCAGAATGACGGCAGGTGTCGCCTCGGCCATCGGACAGGAGCCCGTGAACTGGCCGTCGCGCAAGGCCGTGACGGTATCGGCGATCTCCCCGAGTTCGGCCAGACGGTGGGAAATGTAGATGATCGTCACGCCACGGTCGCGCAGGCGGCGAACAAGGGTGAACAATTGCTGGACTTCCGCCTGGGCAAGTGCCGAGGTCGGCTCATCCAGCTGCAGCACCGAAGGATTGAGGGACATCGCCTTGACGATCTCGATCAGTTGCTGGCGTCCGATCGAGAGGCTTGAAACCGGTTGGCCCGGGTCGATGTCGCCGGCGCCCATTTCCTCCAGCAGAGCCTTGGCCTGGTGCCGCAGCCCGGGCCAGTCGATGAAGGGCGTGTTGGCATGACGCGGCAAGCGGCCGAGATAGATGTTTTCGGCGACCGTCAGATGCGGCACAAGGCTGAGCTCCTGATGCACTGTCACGATCCCCGCCTTGAGGGCATCCGACGGATGCGCGAAACTGCAGCGCCTGCCCTCGACCAGGATCTCGCCCGAGGTCGGCTGGACCGCGCCCGCCAGCATCTTGATGAAGGTGCTCTTGCCCGAGCCGTTCTTGCCGAGCAGCGCATGCACCTGCCCCTTCGCGAAGGAATGAGTGAAGTCGTTCAGCGCTTTCACGCTTCCGTAGTGCTTTGTCAGCTGCCTGAGTTCGAGCGCGATCGCCATGTTTGCTCCGTGCATTCGAGGGGCCTTCGAAGAAGGGGGAGGTGCAGAGGCGGCTCGCGCTCTGCACCTCCCTTGTCCAGCGGGATGGAGGTCTCTCCGCCGGCCTTACTTCAGCGACTCCGCGAAGGCCTTCACGCCATCCGGATCGGTGCGCGACAGCAGCAGGGTCGGCACGGAGGTCTGCTCTGCAACCTTTTCACCCTTCAGGATGGCCAAAGCGGCGTTGACACCGCTGGCACCCATGTCGAAAGGCGACTGGGCGGTCACGGCCTGCAGAACGTTGTCGGAGGAGAGCAGGCCTTTGGCCAGCTGTTCCGAGCCGTCGATGCCGAAGACATAGACGGACCCTGCCTTGCCGGCGTTGCGAACGGCCTGCATGGCGCCGATGGTGCCGCCCTCATTGGCCGCGTAGAGGACGTTGACATCGGCATTGGCCGTCAGGATGTCGGTTGCGACCGAGACGGCCTTTTCCGGCAGCCAGGCGTCCTGTTCGGTCACGACATCGATGCTGTTGCCCTCTGCTGCGGCTTCCTTGAAGCCTTCGGTGCGCTCACCGCTCTGTTCCGGCAGCAGCGACTTGAAGCCGAGGATGGCAACCTTTGCCTTGCCGCCGAGCGTCTCCTTGATGAAGCTTGCCGCCGCCTTGCCGGTGGTGGCGCCGAGATCCTTGTTGGAGGTTGAAAACGTTGCCTGGGCAATACCCGCTTCGGTCAGGCCGCCATTGACGGCGACGACGACGATGCCGGCGTCGCGGGCCCGCTTCAGGGCGGCAGCTGAATTCTTGGCGGAAACGGGGGCGATGACGATCGCATTCACCTTACGGGCGATATAAGTGTCGATTGCCTGGCTTTCCTTCGCCTGATCGCCATCGATGTTGATTTCCAGAACTTCGGCGCCGGCCTTCTCACCGGCGTCCCGCATGCCGGCCTGCAGCGACTTCATGAACTGGTCGCCCTGGAAGACGATGCTGGCGATGACGGGCTTGTCTTGTGCGGTGGCGATGCCTGTGCTCGCTGCAAGCGCGAGCGTTGCCGCAATGATGATCTTCCTCATGTTTATTCCTCCCTTGGGTTTGGTGAACGATCACGGCCTCCTCGCCATGACCGGCCTGCTATCCGGCTGCCGGGACCTTGCCGCCGATTTCGGCGAGCAGGACCGACATGTCGGGGATGCCGTCGGTGGCTGTCGCACCACCGAGACAATGGACCGCCGCGCGATGGGCGACAGCGGAAATGGTTGGGATTGGCCAGCCTTCGTGCAGGCCAAACAAGACTGCGGCACAGAAGGCATCGCCGGCACCGACAGGGCTGACGATTTCGGCCGGATCGACGGGGTAGGCCGCTGTCCTGACCGGTGCGCTGCCGGGGGCGAGCCAGATCGAAAGCTCGGGCGCATGGATGACCACGCCTTGGACAACGCCGCCGTCCAGCAGTCTTTGCCCCGCGGTTTCGAGGGCGGGCAGCAAGAGCGCACCCTGTTTATCCCTGACGGTGATCCCCGTTGCGCGTCCGGCCTCCGTCTCGTTGACGATCACGTAGTCGCAATGGGGCAGTGCAACGGCGACCTGGTTGGCGAAGGCGGGGTCCTCGCTGGAGACAAAATCGACGCAGGTTGTCAGACCGGCTTCGCGTGCCGCCTTCAGAAGACGGGCTGCTCCGGAGGAACCGGTTTCGTCCCTTCGGTCGAGGCCTGGAAGGAGCATCAGGTAACCCAGGTAGAAGATCCGGTGTCCGCTCGCGGCATAGGTTGCCGGATCGATCGCGCTGTCGGTCAGAAGGTCGTTGGAACCACCGTGATAGAAGAAGGTGCGGCTCTGGCCCGGGACGTTCATCACATGGGTATGGGCCGTGGCATGGCCGGGCAGGGTGCGAAGCCCTTCGATATTGATGCCGAGCGCTGCATGACGCTGCCGGACGTAGTCGCCGTCGCGATCATCTCCCAGTGCACCGGCCACGGAAAGCCGGCCGTGAAAGCCGAGCGATGCGAGGTCGGTCACCACATTGGCCGCACCGCCGCCGACTCCCATATCCTGGTGGAGGATATGAGCAAGGCTGCCCTGCTCGGGCCAGTAAGAAACCGTGTGAATGCGGTCGACGATGAAGTTGCCGACGCAGACGATGCCGCCGCCTGTCTTCGCCTCGCGTCCGTTTCGAACCTCCTCCCCGGCTCTCATCAGGCGCTTCCCTCGTTCCAGAGGGGCCTCAAGGGCGGTGCGTCCTCCTCAATGGCCGCAAAACGACCAACGGGTTCCAGGAAGTAGTTGTCCGTCCGGTCGTCGTTCACTTGGCTCACTTCGCCGACCAGAACCGGACCCGTCCCCTTTGCTCCATAAAAGCGGTGGTAGAGACCAGTGGGAATGGTCACGCTCTGGCCGGGATGCAGGACCAGCGGTTCCCAGGTGCCAAGTTGGTGTTCGATACCATCAACAAGGACGGTCACTTCGGATGAGGTTGTTCCACCTGTCTCATCCGCCGCGCAGAATTCGATGACGAGATCGCCACCGGCGCGGTTGATGATGTCCTCCTGCTTGGCCTTGTGCAGATGGGCGGGTGTCAGCTGGCCTTCCTGGATGAAGAGCAGCTTTTCGGCATAGCTGCGCTCGCCCGCCAAACCGAGTATGCCGTTGCGCAGGCAAAAGAGCACCAGCCCCTGTTCGGCAAAGCGGCCGGAGCCGAAGTCGGTGACGTCCCAGCCGAGCTGTCGGCTGCGCAGATGGTGCGTCACATCGGGATTGGCCGCGACGTCGGCTGTGGTCCACTGGCCCCAGACGGGAAGAGACCAGTGCCAAGTGTCGAGCATCTCGATGGCAAAACGCAATGCTGCGTTGATTTCAGAGCGTCTCATTGCCGCTCCTCATTCGTAGTCGACAGCGACGACCCGGTTTTCGAGGCCGGATTCGAGCGCTGCCGTCAGCACGGCGTGGTGAGCTGCAGCTTCAGCGGGGCTCGCACAGGGGAAGCCATTTGACGTGCCGCCTGCCAGTTCATCGAGAAAGGCCGCCCACATCTGCTGGATCGCGTCGGCAAAGCCGAATTCGAAGATCTTGCCGGTGATGGCTGGAAAGACCGAACCGTAGCCGAGGTCTTCTGTGCTCCAGGACTGGGTGCCGCCCTGGTAATCCATCCATTGCCACTGGCGTGGCTGTTTGGTGGAGAAAAAGGCGCTCTTCTTCATGCCGAGGACGCGGATGTACCAGGTGTTGGATTCGCCCGGTGCGATGCGCCAGGTCTTCAAGACCAGCGGAAAGTCCTGATCTGCCGTGCGCACGCGGCTGCTGATCGTCGCGTTGTCCCAGGTCGTGCAGGGCACCATGTTGCCCTTGCCATCCGGCCGCTCGGTGACCCGCTTCACGAGGTTGGCATGCAGCGTTTCCGGTCGCCAGCCAAGCCGCAGCGGCACATGCAGCACATGCATGCCGAGATCCCCCATGCAGCCATAAGCACCGTTGACATGCTCCATGCGCTTCCAGTTGATTGGTTTCATGGGATCGATGTCGGAGGAATGCAGGAAGCCGGCTTCGACCTCGAGAATGTCGCCCATCTCCCCACTGGCCGCCATGGCGATGACCTTCTGGGCGCCGGGGAAGTAGGGCATTTCCGATGAGCAGCGAACGATGAGGTCCGGGTGTTCGGCGAGCACTGCCATGATCGCCTGGTTCTGCTCCCGGTCCATGCCGAAGGGCTTTTCGCCCAGCAGGTGTTTTCCGGCCTTCAGAATGTCCGTGTAGAACTCCGCATGCAGGACATGCGGGACTGCGCAATAAATCGCGTCGACATCCGGATTGGCCAGCAGTTCGCGGTAGTCGGTGGTGGTCTGGCGAACCGTGGGAATGTGCGTCGTAAACCAGCCCATCAGGTCCGGATTGGTATCGCAAACGGCAACGATCTCCGGCCGCGCCTTGGCGTCCGTCAGATGCATCCAGCGCGCGGCGGCGCTGGCAAATTCGCGTCCCATCAGGCCGCAACCGATGACGCCGAAACGGAATGTCTTCATGATGTCCTCCTCCCGTCACGCTGCCTCAGGCGAGGTGGCGTGACGCCTCCTGGGCCGTGGCGCCCTCGTGAACGATGGCCATCAGGGCACGGGTCATGCCGCCCGGATTGGCGTGCTGGATGACGTTGCGGCCATAGACGATGCCGCGTGCACCCTGTTCCATAAGCACCTTGGTACGTGCGAGGATCTCTTCGTCGGAGACCTTGCCACCGCCACGCACGAGAACCGGCAGGCCTTGTGCGATCTCGATCACACGATGGTATTCGGAGACGTCGTCACAGGGGTCGGCCTTGATGATGTCGGCACCCAGTTCTGCGGCCTGGCGAACCAGCGGCAGGATCTTGTCGATCGCGCCATCGACCATGTAGGCGCCCTTTGAATTGTCCTGCATGACCAGCGGCTCGACCATCAGCGGCATGCCGTAGATTTCACACTCGCGCTTGAGGCTGTTCACATTGCGCACGCAGGCCCGGTAGACCTCAGGCTGGTTGGGCAGCATCAGCAGATTGACCACGACGCAGGCTGCATCGAGCGCGATTGCCTGTTCGACGGGGCGGTCGATGATTTCCGAGAACAGGGCGCTGGGCAGCGGATTGCCATAGATGTTGGCAATGTCGGTGCGCAGCACGAGGGCAGGGCGGGCCTTGCCCGGGATCGACTGCAGCATGGGCGCGGTGCCCGGCGGCAGCTGGATCGCATCGGGAGCCGCCGCCGCGATGATGTCGATCGCGGTGCGCATGTTCTCGATGCCGGCGAGAAAGGTCCGCTCGTTGAACATGCCGTGGTCGATGGCCACGTCGAAGCAGTTTCCAGACGTGCCGAAAAGGCGGTTGAACCGCGCCAGTTTCATCGATTTTCCTCCCGATGTGGTAACGTTTTCATAAAAAGTTAGAGTTGAATGAACATCGTGTCAACGAGAAATGTGGAAACGATACCACATCGAGGCAAAGGAGGTGCCAGATGCTGATGTTGGCCCGCCCGGTATTGACGGCGACAAGGTCTGGATGCAGACACCGATCGACATCGACCCGGACGATCTGAGGTCTCGGCTGAAGGCTCTGCCTTGGATTGTGATCCGCACCCGGCGACCGTCTAGCGCCATCAGGCCCGCACTTCTGTTTTGGCATTGATGCCTGCGCATCCATCTTCATGCGCTCATGTCGGTGGCCAGGCTGGTGGTTTGTCACACCGCGAGCGAAGTCCAGATCGAGCGCGATAGCGAAGAGGTTCCGGTCTCAACGGCTTCACCCGCCAGAAGGTGGTTCCGGCCGAGCGGAGCCTCAGCCTTAACGAACCCAGTGAGCTGTCGTCCGCCTTGGGTCAGCTCTTCGAACATCGGGGACGGGGGCGTTGGAAGGCGCATCTGGCGCGGGACACACCGGAAGTTTCGAGCATGGATTGACACCGATTGCAGCGATTGTTTCCCGCTGCTAGAGCAGTTCCAGCAAACGTGCGAAGCGGCCTTGCGTCCGCAATTGCGTGATACAAGCAGATGGAGCATTGAAGGCGAGTCTGTTTTCGCCGGAAATGCTCTCGCGTTCGGGATGGCCGATGCGCCGAACATGCGGAGATCGAGATAATGTCAGGCGACGAGGCAACGAAAAGGCCGCGGCTGAAGATCGGCTTCGTGCTGTCGCGTTCCTTCACGCTCTCGGCCTTCGCCCTGTTCATCGATACGATCAGGCTCGCCAGCGATGAGTACGACCGCTCGGGCCGCGTGCTCGCCGATTGGCAGGTCATTGGCAGCACGCGCCATCTCATCACGTCGAGCTGCGGGGTCCAGGTCGCGCCAACAAGCGATTTCGTCGACCCCAGCCGCTTCGATTATATCGTCGTCGTGGGTGGCCTGCTCGGACGCCAGCCGGCCGTGGACGACCAGACCATCGCCTTCCTGAAGAAGGCCGATGCCCAGAAGGTGCCGCTGATCGGGCTCTGTACTGGCACCTTCATCCTCGCCGAAGCCGGTCTGATGAAGAATCATCAGACTTGCGTCAGCTGGCTGCATTACCAGCAGTTCCGCGATCGGTTCCCCGATCACGAGGTGCGCTCCGACCGCCTGTTTAATCTCGATCGCCGCCGCGGCTCCTGTGCCGGGGGCAGCAGCTCGGCCGATCTCGCCGCCTTTATTGTCCGCCAGTATCTGGGCCACGATGCCGAGCGCAACGCGCTGGAAGTCCTGCAGATCGAGAAGGCCCGCACGAACAGGGACATCCAGGTCCGCCGCCCGCTGACGATCGAATGTGACGATCCTCGGGTGAAGGCGGTCCTGATCCTGATGGAGCAGAGCCTCGAAAACGAGCTGACCATCGATCAGCTCGCCCGCTCCGTCGGCCTGTCGCGCCGCCAGCTCGAACGCCTCTTCGCCCAGAAGATCGATGTCTCCCCGGCCCGCATCTATACCAAGCTCCGGATGGAGCGCGCCAAGATGCTGGTCACCCAGACCAATGCTTCCCTGATCGACATCGCGCTCCAGGTCGGCTTTCAGAACACCTCCCATTTCACCCGTGTCTTCAAGGGCACCTATGGCAGAACGCCTGGCCAGATGCGCAGCAATCCGGCCATCTGATGCGCTCTGGGCTGATGCAATGAGTAATGTAGGGCTAGCTTTTTTAGGCAGTCTCCCTGCGACGCCGAGTGATACATGCAACCGCTTGTGACGCGCCCCGCCGAGTGCTATCCAACAGAAATCTGTCGGGGGATAGAATGGCCGATTGTGGCATCCGGATGAGCTTTGACCGAGCGATACGCATGATTTGCGTCGTCGCGCTGGTTCTGCTTGGCCTTGCGCACCGCCCGGTTGCTTCACCGGCGCCGCAGTTCTCTCTGCAGGAAATCGCCGCCCTCACGCTGCCCGATGGCACGCTGCCGGAACTCTGTCTGCCGTCTGAAGACGGCAAGGGCAAGGCCCACGCGGCGACATCCGATTGCGAAGCCTGCCGCATCTCCGCAACGGCACTCCTTCCCACACCATCCGACGCCGTCGGCATCCGAATGCCGCTCGTGGCCGCTGTCGCCCTGCCACAGCCGGCAGAGGCGCATTATCGCCAGCTTTTCCCGCCCGACAGCCATCCCCGCGCGCCCCCCGTCACCGCCTGATCGAAGGTCACGGCCGGCGCGTCCCAGCGTCCGGTTCTCAGTGTCGTCAGGCCGGTGAGCGAGCAGTCGTGCAGCTCCGGTCGAATTCGGATGTCTGTCATGCTGCAAATGCTTGCCGATCGCGGGGCGCTGTCTCCGTTCTCGCCCGTTCCCCCAACCTTGTCCCAGCCGAGGGCGAACACTCTTGCCGGTCCGCTTCTGCCGCCGCGCACGGTGGTCTTTCTCGAAGGTCTCGCCCGGTCCCCACAATACCGTGTGGTCGACGGCTGTGTCGCCACCGCCCAGACCCTGGCCGATGGCCGGCGGCAGATCATCGACCTTGTCGGCCCTGGCCGTCTGATTGGCCTCGGTTTCGGCGATCACAACCGCTATTCAGCCGAAACGCTGGGCTTCACCCGGCTGGAAGCCGTACACGAGACGATGGCCGAGGGTGAGCGCGAGACCGCGCTCGGCGAGATGCTCGCCCGGTCCCAGGCGCTGGTCATGCTGCTCGGTCGCAAGACGGCACCGGAGCGCGTGGCCTCCGCCGTCCTCGACCTCGCCGCCCAGTTTGGTCGCCCGGCGCGGAGCAAGAGGCGCGGCGCCGTCACCTTCCATTTGTATCCGACCCGCGGCGATCTCGCCGACTGGCTGGGTCTCACCGTTGAGACCGTCAGCCGGTGTTTCACCCGTCTGAAGAAGGCCGGCCTCATCGATATCCAGCACGGCGATCTGATCACGCTGCTTGAGCCGCAGCAGCTGGCTGGGGTCGCCGCCGGCGATCGCTCCCTGTCCCATTGATCCTTCCCCCAAACCAGTCGAGACCCAGGATGACCACCGTTTCCGATTTCTCCCCCGCAACGGCGAAGAGCACCGCTCTGTCACGCCGCTTCTACATCACCGCCTGGCGTTGGCATTTCTATGCCGGCCTTTATGTCGCACCCTTCATGATCATGCTCGCCGTCACCGGCCTCATCATGCTCTGGACCGCGACGCTTTTCGGCCGTGATGGCGAAAAGGTCTACACGGTTGAACCGCAGGCCACCCTTGCCTCCGTCTCCGCCCAGGCCGGCGCCGCCACCCTGGAGATCCCCGGCCAGATCATTCAGTACATCGCGCCGCGAACCCCCGAACAGGCTGCGCTCTTCCGCATCAATCAGGGTGAGACCTCCTTCATGGTCGCGGTAGATCCCTATAGCGCCGAAGTGCTCGGCCATTGGGATCGCCGCGACGGCCTCTATGATCTGGCAAGCGACATCCACGGCACGCTGCTCATCGGCGGCTTCGGAGATCAGCTGATCGAGATCGCGGCCGGCTTCGGCATCGTGCTGGTGATCACCGGCCTCTATCTCTGGTGGCCACGCGACGGCCAGGGCTTCGTATCCGTCCTTGTCCCGCGCCTCTCCGCCAAGGGCCGCCAGCTGTGGAAGTCGCTGCATCTGACGATCGGCTTCTATGCCTCGCTCTTCCTCGTCGTCTTCCTCATCTCGGGCCTCACTTGGGCCGGGATCTGGGGTGAGAAGATGACCCAAGCCTGGAGCACCTTCCCGGCGGAAAAGTGGGACAATGTGCCCCTGTCGGACAAGACCCATGCCAGCATGAATCACGGCGGCGTCAAGGAAGTGCCGTGGACGCTGGAACAGACCCCGATGCCGGCCTCCGGCTCGGCTGCAGGTGTCATCGGTACGCCCGAAGGCCAGCCCGTCACGCTCGATGCCATCGTCGCGCTCGCCCGCACACTCGGCTTCGATCAGCGCTTCCAGCTTGCCTTCCCCGGCGACGATACGGCCGTCTGGACCATCTCGCGCGACACGATGAGCAATGACAGCGCCAATCCGTTGCTGGATCGCACCGTGCATGTCGACCAGTATACCGGTCGCATCCTCGCCGATGTCGGCTTCGACGATTATGGCGCGGCCGGCAAGGCCATGGCCGCCGGCATTGCCTTCCACGAGGGCGACATGGGCCTCTGGAACCTGATCCTGGTCAATGTCTTCTGTCTGTCGCTCATCTTCCTCTCGGTCAGCGGTTTCGTCATGTGGTGGAAGCGCCGCCCGAAGGGTGCGACCCGTCTCGTGGCTCCCACTGTTGGTGAACCCGGACCGCTCTGGAAGACCGGAGCGCTGGTCATGCTGGGAACGGCACTGCTCTTCCCGCTCTCCGGTGCCGTCCTCCTGGCGGTTCTCCTCCTCGACCTCCTCCTCTTCCGTCACATCAAACCGCTGAAGAAGGCCCTGAGCTGATCGACTTCGATCGCTGCGGCGTCCGGTTTCCTGCCGCCGCACCAAGTTCAAATCCATGCAATACAAAAGGACACGATTGATGAAGAAACTCCTCCTCGCCGCAGTCGCGACGCTGGCCTTTGTCGGCCAGGCTTTCGCCGATATCACCGTCACCGACGTCAAGGGCCGCACGGTCACCGTGCCGGACGTGCCTGAGCGTGTCGTTCTCGGCTTCTACTACGAGGACTATCTCGCCATCGCCGGCCCTGATGCCCTCGACAAGGTCGTCGCACTGTCTTTGTCCACCTGGAAGGACTGGCGCCCGAACCAGTTCGCGCTCTATGAAAAGGCTCTGCCGAAGCTCTCCTCCATCCCGGATATCGGCAACACCGAGGACAATACGTTTTCGATTGAAAAGGTCGTGGCCGCCAAGCCCGATCTCCTGATTCTGGCTGCCTGGTCCTATGATGCGCTGGGCGAAGGCGTGAAGCAGATCGAGGCCGCCGGCATCCCGATCGTCGTGCTCGACTACAACGCCCAGACCGTTGACAAGCATGTCGCTTCGACGCTGGCACTCGGCAAGCTGATGGGGACGGAAGATCGCGCCGAGCAGCTCGCCAAGGATTACGAAGCGGCGATGGCCGACATCGACGCCCGTATCAAGGCAGCCGGACCGACGGAGAAGAAGGTCTATGTCGAGCTTGCCCAGAAGGGCGCTGCCGAAACCGGCAACTCCTATGGCGATACCATGTGGGGTGCGCTGGTCGAAAAGCTTGGCGGCAAGAACATTGCCAAGGGCCAGGTCGGCAACTGGGGACCGCTCAGCCCCGAATACGTTCTCGCTGAAAAGCCCGACCTGATCTTCCTCGCCGGCTCCGAATGGGTCAACCGGCCGCAGTCGGTCCAGGTTGGCTTTGGTGCCGATCCGGCCGTCACCCGCGAGCGCATGAAGCCCTATGTCGAGCGCGCCGGCTGGAGCGAGCTTCCGGCGGTCAAGACCGGCCAGGTCCATGCGATCTACCATGGCGGTGCCCGCACCCTGTCGGACTTCGTCTACGCCCAGTATATCGCCAAGCAGCTCTATCCGGACGCCTTCAAGGACGTCGATCCGGCGAAGAACATCGCCGACTATTACGCCAAGTGGCTGCCGATCAAGGCCGATGGCGTCTTCGTGCTGCCCTATCAGGCCGCCGGCCAATGAGCCTCGCCTCCGGCGATATCGATGCGATGCACGGCGCGTTCCGCCGTGCATCCGTCCGCCGTGCGGTCAGCCTCGTGCTGGCCGCATCCGCACTCGTTGCGCTTATGCTTCTGGACCTGACCACCGGCCCCTCCGGCATGCCATTGCAGGATGTCTGGACGGGTCTTCTTGCCGGGCCCGCCGGCGAAGACAAGACGATCGCCACGATCCTCTGGCAGCTGCGCATGCCGCAGACCCTGATGGGAGCCATTGTCGGCGCCTGCCTCGGGCTTGCCGGCCTGCAGATGCAGACCATTCTCGACAATCCGCTTGCCAGCCCCTTCACCCTGGGCTTTTCGGCCGCCGCCGGCTTCGGTGCGGCGCTTGCCATCATGTTCGGCGGCGTCCTGCCGCTTCCGATCTATATCGTCACCCCGCTCGCCGCCTTCGCCATGACGCTCGCTGCCGCCGGCATCGTCCATCTGATCGCAAGGCTGCGCGGTGCCTCGCCGGAAATCCTGGTCCTCGGCGGCATCGCCGTGTCCTTCTTTTTCCAGTCCCTGCAGTCGCTCCTGCAATTCATGGCTTCGCCTGAGGTCCTGCAGCAGATCGTCTTCTGGCTGTTCGGCAGCCTGCTCAAGGCAAGCTGGACCAGCGTGACGGTCAGCGGCCTCATCTTCCTCGCCTGCCTGCCCTTTGTTGCCCGCAACTGCTGGTCTCTCACCACGCTGAAGCTCGGCGATGCCAATGCACGGAGCCTTGGTCTCTCCGTCGACAGCCTGCGCCGGCAAAGTTTCGTGCTCGTGGCACTGCTCACCGCAGCCGCCGTTTGCTTCGTCGGCACCATCGGCTTCGTCGGCCTGATTGCCCCGCATGTCTGCCGCATGCTGGTCGGCGAGGATCACCGTTTTTCGCTGCCGCTATCGGCGATCATCGGCGCGATCATCCTGATTGGCGCCTCGGTGCTCGGCAAGGCGATCTCGCCAGGCGCTGCCATCCCCGTCGGCATCGTCACCGCCGTTGCCGGCATTCCCATGCTCTTTGCCGTCATCCTGTTTTCCGGCAACCGGGGGCGCACATGACCGATAGGCTGACGCTCGAAAACCTCTCGGTCACGCGTAACCACCGCCGGATACTCGACAACATCGACTGCAGCCTGCCCGCCGGCCAGATCATCGGAGTGATAGGACCGAACGGTGCGGGCAAATCCACCCTGCTCGGGGCCATCGCCGGAACGGTCTCCCATGACGGGATCATCCGCTTTGCCGACGCCCCGATCGACCACGCGAAACTCGGCTTCATGCCGCAGCAGAGCCAGGTTGCCGCCGATCTCACCGTCATGGAAGTTATCCTGCTTGGCCGCCACGAGCGCCTCGGCTGGCGCGTGGCTCCAGATGTTCTCGAAGCGGCAGGCGCCATCCTCTCGGAATTTGGCCTCGCCGATCTCGCTGCCCGCAAAATCCGCACGCTCTCGGGCGGACAGCAGCAATTGGTCATGCTGGCGCAACGCCTGCTGCGCGAACCCCGCCTGCTGCTCCTCGACGAAGCGACCAGCGCGCTCGATCTCGCCCACCAGATGCGCGTCTTCGACCTGCTGCGCCGCTATGTCCTGCGCACCCGGGCCCTCGTTCTCTTCGCCATCCATGACCTCAATCTGGCCGCCCGCCACACGGACGGCGTCATCATGCTCGGCAAGGGCGGCCTCGTCGGCGCTGGCCCTTTCGAGACCGTCATGACACCCGCCACGCTTCGCGACATCTACGGCGTCGAAGCGGAGTTTCTGACCTGCCGCCAGGGGCGGCCCGTCATCCTGCCGCTTTCCGCGATCCAGCAGCATTCACCTTCAGGAGGATAACCCCATGAACAGGCATCTCATACCCGCCCTGGCGGCCATTCTTGCCCTCGCGATCCCCGCCTCGGTCTCGGCCCATTCGGGTCACAAACATCCGGAGGCTCATGCAGCCCATGGTGCAGGCTCCGCCCACGAACCCGCCCCGACAGGTGACGCTGCTGCCGACATCACCGCAAAGCTCAAGGCGATGTTCGAAACCGAGGGAAACCCGCTTTCCGTCGAACCGGTCGTGGTCGCCGGTGACTGGGCCATCGCCGGCTGGACCCAGGATGGTCGCGGTGGCCGAGCGCTTCTGAAACGCAAGGGCGAGGGCTGGAGCATTCATCTCTGCAGCGGCGATAGTCTGAGAGAGGCCGACGTGCTGGCCAAGATCGGCATTCCAGCCTCGGACGCCAAACATCTGGCCCATCACCTTGCCGAAGCCGAAAAGCCGCTGCCGGCCGAAACGCTCGCTCTGTTCGCCAGCTTTGAAGGCACAGTCATGGTCGAAGGCGCCGATGGCGCGGCGGGTCACGCCCACGGCGACCATAAGCCCTGATATAGCCGCATCCCAGCCACGGACAAGTGTTCAACATCGTCGAACAGTGCTTCAAGAAACTTTCGATTTCGCTGAACAGTCCCGGAGCGCATAAAGGCTGCACACAAGAGGCAGTGACCCTTGCGCCGTGATGGAGATGTGAACAATGCTGGTGAATGGCAAATGGACGGAAGACTGGCAGCCGGTGCAGAAGGCTGACGACAAGGGCCGGTTTGTCCGCCAGACCTCCTCCTTCCGCCACTGGATCACGCCGGATGGCTCAGCCGGCCCGACGGGCGAGGGCGGCTTCCCCGCCGAGGCCGGTCGCTACCGCCTCTATGTCGGCTATATCTGCCCCTGGGCTTCGCGCACCTTGATGGCGCGCGCCCTGAAAGGTCTCGAAGACGTCATCGCTGTCACCATCGTTGCCCCGGCGCTGTCCAGCCAGGGCTGGCAGTTCGGCGGCTATCCCGGGGCCGATGCCGATCCCCTCTTCGGTGCGACCTCTCTGCACGAGCTTTATACCCGTGCCGCTCCTGATTTCACGGGTCGCGCCACCGTACCCGTGCTCTGGGACGAAAAGACAGGCACGATCGTCAACAACGAAAGCGCTGATATCATCCGTATGCTCGACACCGCCTTCGAAGGCCTCGTGCCCTCGAATCTGCGTCTCTACCCGGAGGATCTGGCCACCGAAATCGACGCGCTCAATGCCCGCGTCTACGACCAGCTCAACAACGGTGTCTACAAGGCCGGCTTTGCATTGACGCAAGGCGCCTATGACGAAGCCGTCGACGGCGTCTTCGTCATGCTGGACGAGCTGGAAACCCGCCTGTCGGACGGTCGCGATTTCCTCTTCGGCGCCCGCTTCACCGAGGCCGACATCCGCCTCTTCGTCACCCTGATCCGCTTCGATGCCGCCTATCATGGCCTGTTCAAGACCAACCGCTACCGAATCGTCGACTATCCGGCCCTGTCTGCGTATCAGGAGCGTGTCCTCAGGCTCGACGGCGTGCGCGCCACAGTGAATATGGATCACATCACGCGCGGCTATTATTCGATCAAGACGCTGAACGCGACCGGCATCGTCCCGACCGGCCCGCAGCACGTTCTCGACCTCCTCGCCCGCACGGAGGTCTGACGGCAGGTCCGAATCGGCATGAATAGTTAGCCGGCTTGTGAATGTCCATGTTCACTGTGGCGCGCGCACCGATCTCGTGCGGGGCATCGTCGACGGTATCGTCGCGAAGAATACTATCCGTCCCGTCCAGGGCTGAAGAGCGACTTCGGCACCTGCCCAGGGCCGCTTCGCCGCCTCCCGACGGTCCCATGGCTTGACCGGTCGAGTCCTGGCTTGCAACGTGCGCCGGCATGATCGCGGGAGGAGTGACACGCATGAAGACCATCATCATCACAGGCGCATCCGAAGGCATCGGCCGCGAGCTCGCGCGCCAGATCGCCGTGAAGGAGAAGAGCGCGGTCGCCCTCGTCCTCGCCGCCCGCAATGTCGCGCGTCTGGACGATCTCGCCCGCGAGCTTCGGGGCCATGGCACCCGCGTGGATGTGATTCCCACCGATGTCACGGACCAGCAAGCCTGCCGTCACCTGATCGCCGAGACGATCAACCGGCTCGGCCGGATCGATGTACTCGTCAACAATGCCGGCATGTCGGCTCATGCCAATTTCGAAGGCTTCACCGATGCCGATTTCGACTGGTCCGAAAAGCTGATGGTGATGAACTACTGGTCCGTCGTCTGGCTGACCAGGGCCGCCCTGCCGCATCTCCTTGCCTCGAAAGGCCTCGTGGTTGGCGTCAGCTCCGTCGCCGGTCTCGTCGGCGTGCCGGGCCGCACCGCCTATTGCGCCACGAAATTCGCCATGAACGGTTTTCTCGAAGCGCTGCGTGCCGAACTCGCTCCCAAGGGGCTCAGGGTCATGATTGCCTATCCCGGCACGATCGATACGGATCTGCGCAAGCGGGGCTTCGGCCCCGGCGGTTCACCGGCCGGCGTCTCGATGATCCGGGATGACCGCGCCATGCCGGTCGAAACCTGCGCAAGGCTCATCCGCGAGGGCATGGAAAAGGGGCGTCGTGAGGTTCTCATGACGCCCCGGATGAAGCTCGGTCGCTGGCTCAGGCTGCTCGCGCCTCAGATCGTCGATCGCCTGGCGATGAAGGAGGTCAAGGCCGAGTTCCGGCCCTGACAGTCAGCCCAAGGCTTAACCTTCGTAGTCGCCGTCGCCGTTCACCTCGCGCCCGCCGACGATGATCGCCCGCTTGCCGACATGGTTGGCAGCGCCCACGATGCCTTCCTGCTCCATGCGCTCCACCAGCGAGGCGGCCTTGTTGTAGCCGATCGAAAGACGGCGCTGGATATAGGAGGTCGAGCACTTCTTGTCGCGCAGTACCACCTTCACGGCCTTGTCGTAGAGGTCGTTGGTGTCCTCTTCGCCCATGGCGCTCTTGTCGAAGACGGCAACATCCTCTTCCGGCTCGTCTTCCACCTCGTCCGCATCCTCGGTCACGGTGCCCAGGTACTCGGGGCGGCCCTGCAGCTTCAGATGCGCGACGACCTTCTCGACTTCCTCGTCGGAAACGAAAGGACCATGCACGCGGGCAATGCGTCCGCCGCCGACCATATGCAGCATGTCGCCCTGACCGAGCAGGTGTTCGGCACCCGGCTCACCCAGAATGGTGCGGCTGTCGATCTTCGACGTTACCTGGAAGGAGACGCGGGTCGGGAAGTTGGCCTTGATCGTGCCGGTGATGACATCGACCGAGGGACGCTGCGTCGCCATGATCAGGTGGATGCCCGCTGCACGCGCCATCTGCGCCAGCCGCTGGATCGCACCTTCGATCTCCTTGCCGGCCACCATCATCAGGTCGGCCATCTCGTCGACCACGACGACGATATAGGGCATCGGCGAGAGGTCGAGTTCCTGCTCCTCATAGACGATCTCGCCGCTCTGCCGGTCGAAGCCGGTCTGCACGGTGACGGTGATCGTCTCGCCCTTGTCGCGCGCCTGGGCGGCGCGGGCATTGTAGCCGTCGATATTGCGCACGCCGAGGCGGCTCATCTTGCGATAGCGATCCTCCATCTCGCGCACCGCCCATTTCAGCGCCATCACGGCCTTCTTCGGGTCGGTCACGACGGGGGTGAGCAGATGCGGGATGCCGTCATAGACGGAAAGCTCCAGCATCTTCGGATCGACCATGATCAACCGGCACTCGTCCGGCCGGAACCGGTAGAGCAGCGACAGGATCATCGTGTTGATCGCCACCGACTTGCCCGAACCCGTGGTGCCGGCTACGAGCAGATGCGGCATCTTCGCCAGTTCCGCAATCACGGGCTCGCCACCGATGGTCTTGCCCAGGCAGACCGGCAGCTTGTAGCGCGTCTCGGCGTAATCGGGCGTCTCGATCAGCTCGCGCAGATAGACCGTCTCGCGCACCGGGTTCGGCAGCTCGATGCCGATCACATTGCGGCCGGGCACGACTGCGACACGCGCCGAAAGCGCCGACATCGAACGGGCGATATCGTCGGAGAGACCGATGACGCGCGAGGACTTGACCCCCGGTGCCGGCTCGAATTCGTAGAGCGTGACGACGGGGCCGGGGCGCACGTCGATCACTTCGCCCTTGATGCCGAAGTCTTCGAGCACGCTTTCCAGAAGACCGGCACTCTGTTCGAGCGCTTCTGCCGTCATCGTCACGCCCGTCTGCACCGGCGGCATTTGCAGGTAGTCGAGATAGGGCAGCTCGTATTCGCCTTCACCCAGCGCTTCCTGCGCCTTGAACAGCGGCTGGCGCGGCTGTGCGGTCGAGATCGGGGCAGAGTGGGCGGTGTTCCCCTGAAGCGCTGCCGGAGCGGCCATCTCCACCGGCGCGACAGGCTCGGTCATCGCCGGCTGGGCCTGCTCCGGCACGAAAGACGCCGCCGACACGGCGCGGCTTGCCACCTCGCGGTAAAGCGCCACCACCGAGCCCGGTGTCGGCTCGAAGACAGGCTTGCGTGGCAGAGCCGTAACCGGCTGCGTGGCGAGCGAAACGCCCTCGGGATGATAACGCACGACTTCGGCGCGAACGACCGAAACGGCCTGCGGTGCCGGCTCGGGAATGGCACGGACAGGCTGCGGCGCGATCGGCTGAACCGGCGGACGAGAGACCGGCATGCGCGACTGCGCCACCGGCCGTGCGGCAACGGGCCGCGCCATCTCCATTTCGGCGGGCGCCTCCACCGGCGCAACCATGGCTTCGAAGAAGATATGGTCCGACAGGAGGGAGGCGATCGGAAGCCGTGCGGCCTGCGTCTCGGCTTCTATTGCGGCGTGTGCCGTGGCGGCCGGTCGCTCGGGCATAGCCGGCGCCGGATTGGTCATCTGCGCCCAGGCGGCAAAGCCCGGTGCGGCAGCCGGGCTTGCAGCCGGAGCAGTCGCAACTGGCTGCGCAGTTGCAGACGCTGTCACGGGAGCCGCAACCGGCTCCGAAGCGACCGGCTGGGGCGGTGTGCGCAGAAACGCGTTGCGCACCATCGGCGGCCGCACTGCCGGGGCCGCCTGTTGAGCGGCAAGCCTTACTGCCTCGGCTTGCTGGGCCAGCGACCGTTGCAGATGCGGCGGTACGTTTGTCTCGGTCGTCGACCGAACGCTTGTGCCGACGCTGGCGGCCTGGGTGCTGGCGAGCACGCTGCGCATGCCCTGCACGAGCGGTGCTGGCTGGATCGCCTGCGGCGCAGGGCCGATCTCGCGCGGCGATGCGCCGTCAGCCATGGACGCGTCCCAGGCGGCCTGCTCTGCCTGCTGGCGCGCCAGTTCCCGGCGAAGCTTGTAGGTGAGCGCTCTGGCTCCGATCGCATCCGGCGGCTGCGGCAGCGTCACGGAGGCCGGCACGCGCGGCGCCTCGGGTCTTGGCGCAGGCGCCGGTGCCCCCGTGCGAGGCAGGCCGGCAAAGGGTACGCTGGTCTGTGTGGACGGCGTCTGTCTGGGTGGCTGCGCCGCAGGAGCGCGTTGACTTGCCGGGGTATAGGCCTGTCGCGGCTGTTCCAGCTGCATTGCCTGCGCAGGATGCATCGTCGGGATGGTCGCCTGAGGTGCCGGGCTTGCAGCAGTCTCTGGCTTCCCCGGCGCGCGGTCGGGCGTGCGCGTGAAGCGCACATTCGGTCCGAGCACAAAAGCCTTCTGCCAGACGGGCGTTTCCTCGCGCCCCTCGATCTGGTTGGCTGCCGACTGATCGGCCTCCTGACCCTCGTTCTCGCCCAACTGATTGACCTGATACGCGGAATTGGAACGGGGAGGGAGCATCGAAAACCTGAACGCTGACGAGATACGGAGACGCGAAAACTGAGCTATCTGAGTAGAAAATAAAGGTTAACGACCGCTTTCCATCTGGAAGAATTCCCTAATGAACAACGGGTCCGGAAGGGACGGTTGCAACCCCGATGCCGCTGTTGCCAAAGCCGAATCTCGCCCCTAGCCGGAAGAAGCGTGTCGCCAAGTTTTTTTCTCGCACCGGCCCGCCGGTCGGGCTATGGACGGACACGAACAGAAAGCCGGTCATGTCCAAGAAAGAGAAGCCCAGCCCCTTGAAGAAACTCCTGAAGGCCTGGACATCCGCCGGCCCGGAGGAGCGCCAGGCCTTTCTTGATCTCGTCTCGGCGGAAGCGCGGGCGCACACGGCGGCAGCCGTCCCGCCGTCAGGTCATGACCCGCTTCCCGGGGATGCCGCAGCCCTGATCGCCAATGGTCGCTACCTGCTTCCCTCGACCATCGAGCGCATCGAATCGGTGATGCGCGCGCGCAGGCTCTCTCCGTCAGGCGTCATGGCGGAACTCGGCTTCTCCAGCCGTGACCCCTCGCTGACCCGTGCGCTTGCCATGAAGGCGGCTTTGAGGCTCTCGGTCATCGCCGTGCTCGCCGAGTGGCTTGCACGCCACGAATCGGCCAGCTGAGGCGGTTCCCATGCCCCATACCCTCGTCGCACCCGGCGAATTCGTCCAGGATATCAAGAAGAGCCGCTTCATCGGCCACGCGGCCCCGATCGCAAGCGAGGACGAAGCAAAGGCCTTCATCATCCGGGTCTCCGATCCCGCCGCCAACCACAATTGCTGGGCCTGGCGCCTGGGTCAGGCCTATCGCTTCTCCGACGATGGCGAACCCTCCGGCACGGCCGGAAAGCCGATCCTCCAGGCAATCGACGGACAGGATCTTGATGGCACGGTCGTGGTTGTCACCCGCTTCTTTGGCGGCATCCTGCTTGGCAGCGGCGGTCTCATGCGCGCCTATGGCGGGACCGCGGCGCAGATGCTGCGCGTGGCCGCGAAGCGCGAGATCATCCCGATGGTATCAGGCGAATGTGCGGTAAGCTTTTCCGACCTCGCGCTCGTCAAGGCGCGGCTGACCGCGTTTCCGCATCTGGTCCTGGCGGAAGCTTTCACGGCAGAGGGTGTGGATTTGACCGTCACCTTGCGTCAGGGCGACGAAGGTCAGGCGGCCCGGCTGGTGCGCGATCTCACCAGTGGCCGCTCCGAGCTGCATTTTCCGGATTGAGCAGGCTCAACCGTTCTTCTTTGCCTGATCCTGGCTGGACAGCTGCTTCCAGGAATTCTGCTGGGCGAGCATGCCGCGCAGATATTGCAGGTTGGCAGCAGCCTGCTGCGGGTCGAGTTCCTGTGACGCCAGTTGCTCCGCCTCCTGGAAACGGCCCTGCAAGCCGACCACCAGGGCAAGGTTCTGACGCACACGGCTGTCCGCACCCGGCTGCTGTGAAGCCTGGCGCAGATAGGTCTCGGCCGTCTTCAGATCGCCCGCCAGCACGTAGGACATGCCCAGATTGGAAAGCACGCTCGGATCGTTCGGCTGGATCTGCAGCGCCATGCGATAACGTGAGCGCGCCTCGCTGGAGCGACCCAGCTGGTCGAGCACGGCGCCTTCGGCGGAATACAGCCGCCAGTCGGGACGGTCGGGTGTCTGGGCCCGCTGGATGGTGCCGAGTGCCTTTTCCAGCTGCCCGGCCGCAGCCTGCGCCTTGCCGAGGGCCGATAGAACTTCCCGATCGCTCGGATGCGCGATCGCCACCTGCTGCATGACGGCAAGCGCCTGGGTGTTGCGGCCCGTCATCATCAATCCGTTGGCATAGGAAAGGCCGATATTGCGATCCCGGGGATTGCGCTCATAGGCCTGGCCGATGCCATCAACGGCGCGGGCGAGCGCCGGCCCGCTCAGCGAATCAAGCTGGTGGTTCATCTTGGGGATCGAACCGGTCGTCAGCTCCTTCTTGGCTGAAGCGCAGCCGGTGAGCGCCAGCGCGGCCATCACCATGCCGGTCATCGCCATGGTCCGCAGGGAGTTTGCCAAAGCTGGGTTTCGCATGCGCATGGTGATCGTCCCGAGTTCCGTTTTCGCCACCGCCTCGCCATTTCCGGGGCGGCACAATCTCCGCTCAAGCAATAATCCGTTAACCCTAATGGAGTGTTAATCGAGCATCCCCGCGATTCTCCAGACGAATCCCAGAAAGCGTGCACCATGGCCCCGTTCCAGTACATTGAAAGACCGTCCCCCTTCAGCACCAAGGGAGGAAAGACGCTGCCGGTCTTCGCCGTCACCCCGGCCCATGTCGAAACCGGCACTCTGGAACCGCTGGCCCTCGACTGGGCGAAGAAGGCTGGCTTCAAGGCCGAGGCCGGCTCTGTCCTCCTGATCCCCACATCCGACGGCCATGTCGGCGGGGCGCTTTTCGGCCTCGGCTCCAATCCTTCGGAGAACCCTTATCTGACCGGCAAGCTCGCCCGCGCGCTGCCCGCCGGTGAATGGCACATCGAGACGGCCCCGCTCACTGCCAACCGTCTGCTTCTCGGTTATGGGCTGGGCGCCTACAGCTTCGACCGCTATCGCTCCGAGCGCCTCACCGAACCCCGCCTCCTGATCCCGCAGGATGCCGATGCCGCCGACATCAAGCGCCAGATATCAGGCGTCTATCTCGCCCGTGACCTGATCAATACGCCTGCCAACGACATGAGCCCGGCCGATCTCGAAGCCGCCGTCCGCCGGCTTGCAGAACATTACAAGGCCGAGGTCTCCGTCGTCACCGGCGACGAACTCCTTGAGAAGAACTTCCCCCTCGTTCATGCCGTCGGTCGCGCCTCCACGGTCGCACCTCGCCTCATCGAGATGCGCTGGGGCAAGAAGGGCCACCGCAAGGTCACCCTCGTCGGCAAGGGCGTGAGCTTCGATACCGGCGGCCTCGACATCAAGCCGTCCTCCTCCATGCTGCTGATGAAGAAGGACATGGGCGGTGCGGCCAATGTTCTCGGCCTTGCGCTGATGATCATGGACGCCAAGCTGAAGGTCGATCTCCACGTCGTCATCCCCGCCGTCGAAAACGCCATCGCCGGCAATGCCTTCCGTCCCGGCGACGTCTACAAGAGCCGCAAGGGTCTCACCGTCCAGATCGACAACACCGATGCCGAGGGACGCCTGATCCTCGCCGATGCGCTGACTTACGCCGATGCCGAGGAGCCGGAGCTCCTGATCGACATGGCGACCCTCACCGGCGCCGCGCGCGTGGCCCTCGGCCCCGACCTGCCGCCCTTCTTCACCGACGACGAGGATCTGGCTCATGCGATCGCCGATGCCAGCCTTGAGGTCGATGATCCCGTGTGGCGTTTGCCGCTGCACAAGGGCTATGAGCGCATGCTGAAGGCCCAGATCGCCGATCTCACAAATGCCCCTTCGGGCGGCATGGCCGGCGCGATCACTGCAGCCCTCTTCCTCAAACGCTTCGTCTCGCCCGGCCGCCGCTGGGCGCATTTCGATATCTTCGGTTGGTCGCAGACAGAGCGTGCCCATTCGCCCGTCGGCGGCGAGGCCCAGGCAATCCGGGCTCTCTATCGCTACCTCCAGTCCGGCGCCGACTGAAGCATGAGACACCGCGCCCCTTGCCAGATCGTTCCTTTGCCGGAATGATGCAGACGAGGGGCCGGTGCTCCGGACGATCACGAGGGGGAGGGGCCATGGGCCTCGAGATGACGGCGACCCAGGCGCTTGGCCTGTGGCACAGGGTGACCTTGGATCAGGTTCAGCGCGAGGGCCACGACCTCACCATGCGCCAGCTTGCCCTGTTGCTCGAAATCTATCTTGTACCCCCGCCACATACGGTGCGCGGCCTCGCAGCGACGCTGAACGTCACAAAGCCAGTGATCACCCGCGCGCTCGACACGCTCGGCGAAATGGGCCTCGTCGATCGTATCAGGGACGACCTCGATCGCCGCAGCGTCATCGTCAAGCGCACCGTGGGCGGTGCGCTCTTTCTCGAAAAATTCGGCGACTGCATCATCGCCAGGGGCCGATCACTCGGCTGACGGAGAATTCCTCATGCTCGACCGGCGCCTGCACGCCTTTCGCCCGGATCTCGCCGACGTCGCCCTGAAAGGGCAGGTCGAAGCCGCGCGTTTCGTCACGCCTGAACCTGCAATGGTCGTCCAGCCCGTCGTCGCGCTACGCCCGAAAGCCGATCCGTCCATCGGTATCGATACGGAACTGCTCATGGGCGAGGAAGTCCGCGTGTTTGAGCGTGAGAATGGCTGGGCATGGGTTCAGGCTGTCGATGACGGCTATGTCGGCTACCTGCCGGAAGCGACCCTCGGGGGCGTCACGACGGCAACCCATGTTGTGGCCGTACCCCGCACCTTCGTCTATTCCGGTCCGGACCTGCGTTTCCCCACTCGCCTGGCTCTCTCCATGGGCAGCCGGCTCACCATCATCGGCGAGGCCGAAACCCGCGGCACACGCTATTTTCTGCTTGCCGATGGTGGCGCCCTGGTCGCCCGTCATCTCCGCCCGGTCTCTGATCCGCCTGCCATCGACTATGTCTCCGTCGCGGCCTTCTTCCTCGAGACGCCCTATCTCTGGGGCGGGAAGTCCGGTTTCGGCATTGATTGCTCGGGCCTCGTCCAGCTCGCCATGCGCATGGCCGGGCTGAGGGCCCCGCGTGACAGCGACATGCAGGCCTCTGGTCTCGGGGTGCCGATCGAACGCAACGAACTGCGGCGCGGCGATCTCGTCTTCTGGAAGGGCCATGTCGCGATCATGGAGGACGAAACCTCCATGATCCACGCCAATGGCCACACCATGAGCGTTGCGCGCGAAACGCTGGACGCCGCGATCGAGCGCATCGGCTGGCTCTATGGCACGCCGACCGGGTATCGCCGCCCTGTCGCCGAAACGTGAAGGCGCAGCCCTTGGTGCGGGCGCGCCGAGCGCTTATATCGACGGCTCCATACCCGATGAGATTGTTGCCATGCTGCCGGTTCGCCGAGAATTTCAAACGCCCCGCAAGATCAGCCGCAAGGCGGGTCCGGCAGTGCTCGCCATCCTGCTCGCGGCGTTGGTGTCACCCGTCTCGGCCGCTGAAGGCATTGCCTGGGGCAGTGCAGGTCAGGAGAGCTTCAAGGACCTTCCTGGCGTGAAGCCGCAGGATCCGGCCAATCAGTTCGGTGAGGGCTACACCTGCGAAACCCGGACCGTCGTGCCCAACCACCGCTTCGGTCGCCGCGACTTGCGCGACAGTCTCCCTTACACAGTCTATCGCTGCGAAAAGAACGGCATCGTCTATCAAGGCACAGAACCGCCCCGCAGCGGTCGCATGTGGTATCCGGGCGTCAATCCGCGCGTCATCGACTGAAGTTGGCGAGGTGCTGCGGAGATATTCTAGGCAAGAGGACAATTCGCCTTGGGATTCTGCGCAAATATGTAAAATTTTAGAAATGGAACACACGAGAGTGTAGCGTTTTTGGGCAATCTTCGTCGCGATATGACTGCGCCTGTATGGCCGCCATTGCGGCCCGGGCCTGCAGGTTTTCGCATTGGAGATTTTGCATGCTGTTGAAAAGACTGCGTTCCGTCTGGCTGGATCGCTCCGGCAATTTTGGGATCATCTCGGCGGCTCTGGCGCCGATCCTGCTGGTTTCGGCCGGTGGCGCCCTGGATGTCGCATCGGCCTACAATGCCCGGGTCGACATGCAGGGGCAGCTTGATGCAGCCATGCTCGCCGCCGCGCGCAAGAGCGGCAAGACCGCCCAGGAGCAGGAAGCCCGCAATTTCCTGGGTCTTAGCGTCGATGAGGACGAACTCAGCGAAAGAGCCGGTTTCAAGCTGACCGTGAACGCCGATGGCTCGCTCACCGGTGGCTATCAACTGACGGTCGACAACCGTTTTCTCGGCATCATCGGTCTCTCCAACTTCGACGTTGGCGTCACGACCACCGTGGCGGCGAGCGCCGCAGAGCCAGCCGGCGGCAATGGCTGCATCTATGCGCTCGGCAACAAAAGCCAGGCGGTGCTCATCAACTCAGGCGCCAACGTCAAGTCGACGAAGTGCGAGGTGCATGTCCATTCGACCAGCAACCCCGCTTTCATCATGAATGCCGGTGCGACGATCGATACGGCGAAGTTCTGCGTCAAGGGAGCCAACTACATCAAGAACGGCGGTACGCTTACCAATCTCCAGACCAAATGTGCCGCCGAAGCCGATCCCTATGCCGGCAAGATGCCGGAGCCGCAGGTCCCGGCGAACTGCACCACTTCGGGTACGATGGACGGCCAGAGCATCACGTTGCAGCCGGGCAAGCACTGCGGAACGACCTTCAACGGCTCGCCGACCATCACCTTCAAGCCGGGCCTGCACATTATTTCCGGCCGCATGATCATCAACTCGGGCGCAACCGTTAAGGCCGAGGGCGTGACCTTCTACTTCCCCGACGTCAACAGCGAGATCCGCGCCAATGGTGGCCTGACATTCACGGCGACGGCGCCGACCTCGGGCACCTACAAGGACATCCTGATGTTCGAGAAGACGAGCGACGCGAGCAACAACCGCTATCCGCAGCAATACATCTTCAACGGCAGCAAGGGCGAGATCCTCAAGGGCATCATTCATTTGCCGAATCGTGACGTGACCTACAATTCGAAGACGAATCAGACGAACAACATCACACTGGTGGTCAACACCATCATCATGAACTCGTCGAACTGGACGATCGAACCCCTGCAGGCTGGCGGATCGACCTCGACAAGCGGCCTCGCCAATCCCCGCATCCTGCGTTGACGTCAGGCAGCCAGGGATCACCGCGATAGGGGGCGTTGCTCGGGGGCCCCCTCTTTTGGTGTCAGCCCTGGTCGTCCTGACCAAGCAGGCCGTCGAAGACTTCAAGCAAGGCTTCGCTGATTGCGCCGCCAAGCTTGTGGCCCGCCTCGCGCAATCCTTCCTCGTCCATGTCGCGTGCGGCAAGCGCCAGCGCCGTGCCTTCCTGCGCCACGATTTCCTTGGCCCGCTCGATGGCCCAGAGGGCGAATTCGCTGCGGCTTTCGATGGCGACGGTCTCGTCCATGGTTTGTCCTTTTTCGGCTATGCGCGGGCGTTCGGGAAGGGCTGCGGAATACGGTCGAAAATGACTTTGCAAAGGCGTCAAAAGCCTATCGGCAGACAAGAAAAAAGCCCGGCAAGCCGGGCTTTTTTCAACTGTTTGACGATCGCATAAACTGCTGATCTCAAATCGGAATTTGGTGCCCAGAAGAGGACTCGAACCTCCACACCCTTTCGAGTACCAGCACCTGAAGCTGGCGCGTCTACCAATTCCGCCATCTGGGCGACGAGGAGCCGTGTAAAGGGACTGCTTCGGCCTGTCAACCGCCATTTTGAAGTTTTCGTGTCAGCGGACCGAAAGCGCTTCGAAAGAGCCTCATGCACTCACGCTCAACTCCCCGGTGGACAGGGCTTGTGGCCGTTTGAAGCTTCTGGTGATGCCGATGACGCTGTCGTGAAAAAGCCGTGATCAATCCGCTCTATCTCGCAGTCGGCGAAGCGCCTCTTGCACTTTGCCGGGACCAGAACAGGATGACGAGATGAAGTTACGCTCCGCTTTTGTGGCTCTGGCACTGGCCGGCACCCAGATTTTCACCCCTGTGGCGGAAGCCGCCATGCCGAAACCGGCACAGCCGGTCCTGAGCCAGCACACGGATGCTGAACAGGTTGATCTCGTCTGCGACTTCTCAGGCTGCTACGAGACCTGGAACCGTCCGCCGCCGCGCCGCCCGCGTCCTCTGCCACCGGAATATTATCCGCCATCCGTTTATGACGAGCCGCCGGTCTATCGTCCCCGCCCGCGTCCGCCCGTCTATGTGGAGCCCGGTTACCGTCCGCGGCCTCGCCCGCCGGTTTATGCCGATCCTGGCTATCGCCCGCCCGGTCGCGGTTGGGAGCGCCATGTCGACTGGTGCCTGAACCGCTATCGGTCCTACAATCCGCGCACCAACCAGTTCCTCTCGTCGAGCGGCTACTACAAGGTCTGCCAGTCGCCCTTCTATTGAAACTCTGGCTCGCCTTCGTGATGGCGGCCCCAGGGCCGCCATTGTCATATCAGTTATCGAGCCCGTCATTGCGGCTCGCGCGGTCGACATGGCCGAGGTCGCGCTCGGGATCGATGGCATCCCGCACCTTCTGCTTCAGCTCCTTCGGCCCGGGAAAACCGCCATCGCGCTTGCGCTCCCAGATCAGCTCCTCATTCAGCCGGATCTCGAAGATCCCGCCGGTGCCGGGTATCAGCGCCACCTCTCCAAGATCATCGGCAAACGTGTGCAGCAGTTCCTGTGCCATCCAGCCGGAGCGCAAGAGCCAGTTGCATTGCGTGCAGTAGGTGATTGAAATCCTGGGCTTGGCCATCGAATGCTCCTGGCTCACGAATAAGTTAACTAAACTTGTCATCTTTTGTGTCGTCTGACGATTGCCACTTTGACTGCGTTTCGCCAAGAGGCGGGGGCATAGTCCTCAAGGAGTTCATCCATGTCCATTGATCCGAATCGTCTTTTTGTTCCCGGCCTCGCCCCGGTCTATCGCTCCGGCCATGATCTCGTCGAAACGCTGCTGCGCGTTGTCACCGGTGGTTTCCTCGTCATTCATGGTGCCGGCAAGATCGTCGATCCCTTCGGCGCCGTTCAGATGGTCGAGGGGCTCGGCTTCTATCCGGGCGTCGTCTGGTCGCCTCTGCTCGCCGTCACCGAGTTCTTCGGCGGCATTCTACTGGCGATCGGCCTCTTCACCCGTCCGGCTGCCTTCGCCGCCACCATCGTGCTGCTCGTCACCGTCTATTTCCATTGGATCCAGCTCGGTCAGGGTTTCTCCGGCGCCGAGAAGTCGCTGCTCTGGACGGCAATGACGCTGTTCTTCGTCTTTCGCGGCGCAAATGGCCAGTCGGTCGACGCCCGTCTGAAGAAGACCTTCTGAGGGGTGGGGAGGGGGCTTTCACGGCACCCTCCCATCTTGCCGTGGTCGCCATCGCATGCTTCTGTCTTGAACCCGCCCACGAGACCGATTCCCCATGCGTGTCGCTATTGTCGAGAATACCCGCGTCACCGAAGCCGGTCAGGTCGGCATCGCCTTGGCTGAAGCCGGCGCAGAGGTCGTCACCATCCGCGCCCATGCCGGCGAACCGCTGCCGGATTTCCACACCCAGGACGCGCTGGTCGTCTTTGGCGGCGAACAGAACGCCCGCGATGACGAGAAGCACCCTTACCTGCCCGAGCTCGCGGCCCTGATGCGCCGTTTCGGCGACAGCGGCAAGGCGGTGTTGGGCATCTGCCTCGGCAGCCAGATCCTCGCCCGCGCCTATGGCGGCGATAATCTGATCGGTGCCGCCCCCGAATTCGGTTGGCGCAGCATCGGCCGCACCGAGGCCGGCAAGGCCGATCCGGTGCTCTCGGTCCTGCCCGACCGCTTCCTCTCCTTCCAGTGGCACGACGACACCTTCACCTTGCCGGAAGGGGCTGCCCATCTGGCGGAAAACGACGCTGCCCGCCACCAGGCCTTCCGCCTGGGCCGCGCCGCCTATGGCTTCCAGTTCCATTTCGAGGCCAATCGCGAGGTCGTCCGCAACTGGATGACGCATTTCCCTGAGGTGATCGAGCGCAAGGAACCTGGCTGGCTTGCCCGGCATTCCGAATTCGAACCGACGGACGGGCACCTCTCCGACGAAGCTGGCCTAACCATCGCCCGCGCCTGGGTCCGCCAGATCCGGCCGTCCTGAGCGACGGGCCGTAGCTCTCAGCCTCAAGAGACGGGCTTGACCGAAATCAAGCAGCTGTTTTGGACAACCTGTTATCTCCGGCACGAAAGTTACGGAGTGCCTCGATGTCCCTGTCCGCCTTTGCCCTTGCCGTTCTCCTCCTTCTCCTGACGCCGGGGCCGACAAACACCTTGCTCGCCGTCTCGGGCGCAGCGCGCGGCCTCAAGGCTTCTCTGCCGCTGATCGGCGCCGAGCTCGCAGGCTATCTCACCGCCATCGTCCCTCTGGTCTTCCTCGCTGCCCCGCTGCTTGCCGAACAACCCGTCGCCTCCCTGGTCATCAAGCTCGCCTCGACACTCTGGGTCCTGCTGCTTGCAGCCCGGCTCTGGACCCGCCCGCCCTCGGCCACCGAGCCCGGTGCAATCACCGCGGCGACCGTCTACGGCACCACGGTGCTGAACCCCAAGGCCCTGATCATCGGCCTCGCGCTTATTCCCCCCGCCTCCTTCGCCGCACCTGAAACGCTTGTCGTACCGCTTCCCTACCTGGCGCTCTTCGCGCTCTTGGTGATGGTCGTCGCCACCTGCTGGTTGAGCGCCGGGGCCGCCATCCTGCGCCGTGTCGCCACCACCAATCCGCTGCTCTTCGGTCGCGTCGCCGCAAGCTTCCTCGTCGTCTTCGCCATTAGCCTCGCCGGCCGCGCCATCGGCTGGATTTGATCGCCCGTCACCCGCCGCCCTCTTGCGAGCCGTCCGCCCCCGTGCTTAATCGACATTCAATCGATTGAGATCGCTTCTGAAACCTGTGGGAGGGGGACATGAAGGCAGTGGGGACGCGCCTCCTGGCGCTCTGCTTCATCATTGTGGCGCTGGCCGTGCAGCCGGCTCAGGCAGGCTCTGTCGGAGCCGATAGGGTCATGCGCGACTGGTACCGCCTCGTGCTCGAATTGGTGCGGCACACGCCGACCTATTCGCCACCGGTTGCAAGCCGCGCCTTCGCCTATCTCGGCGTCACCGCCTACGAGGGTCTCGCCTCCGGCGACCGGACGCTGACCTCGCTCTCCGGCCAGCTGAATGGCCTCACGCCCATGCCGCAGCGTGAAGCGGGTCTCGCCTATGACGAAGCCGTCGTTATGCAGGCCGCACTCTCTTCCGCCGCTCGCCAGCTTTTCGGCAATACCGGCCCGACCGGCCAGCGCGCCATGAAGCGCATGACGGAAAAGCTTGCCAAGGAGGTCTCGGCCGGTCTCGCCCCTGATCTCGTCGCCCGCAGCCAGGCCTATGGTGAGAGCGTCACCGCCCATATCCTGAGCTGGTCTGAGGGCGATGGCGGCGCCAAGGTCGAGAACATGGGCTTCCCGCTGGAGTTCACGCTGAACAAGGGACCATCGAACTGGGTACCCACGAGCCTGATCAACCAGCAGCAGAAGCCGCTCCTGCCGAAATGGGGCGAGAACCGGCCCTTCGCGATGGAAACGGGCAATGGTTGCCCCCTTCCGGCACCGCCCGCCTATAGCGAGGAAAAGGGCTCGGATTTCTATCAGGAAGCGCTCGAAGTCTACGAGACCGTCAAGACCCTGACGCCGGAACAGCGCGCCATCGCCCGCTTCTGGTCGGATGATCCGATGCTCTCGCCGACCCCGCCCGGCCATTGGATGGTGATCGGCCTGAAGATCCTCGACGAACGCGAGGCGAGTGCCGCCGAACATGCAGACCTGCTCGCCCGCCTTGGTGTCACGCTCGCCGACGCCTTCATCGGCTGCTGGCATTCGAAATTCGAATACGACCTGCTTCGCCCCGTCACTTACATCAAGCGGGTGATTGATCCCAAATGGGAGCCGATCCTGATCACGCCGCCCTTCCCGGAATATCCGAGCGGCCATTCCACCCAGTCGGGTGCCGCCGCCACCGTTCTTACAGCCTTCTTCGGCGACAATTTCGCCTTCACCGACAACACGCATGAAAAGGACAAGCTGCCGAACCGGAGCTTCAAGAGCTTCTGGGATGCGGCCGAGGAAGCCGGCGTCTCCCGCCTCTATGGCGGCATCCATTTCCGCGCCGCCATCGATCGCGGCCTCGACCAGGGCCGCTGCATCGGCGAAAAGACGGTCGCCCTGAGGACACGCGGATGACCGGGCGCAACAACGTTCGTCTTCCAGCTCGGCTCGCGGGCCTTGCCCTGCTGCTGTCGCTGCCTCAGGCCGCGCCAGCGCTCGCCAATGGCGGCCCCCTCGTTCCCCGCTTCACCGATGAAACCGCCTCCAGCGGCATCGCCAGCACCTATCGCGGCGACTGGGAATACATGGTCGGCGGCGGTGCCGGCAGCTTCGACTGCAATGCGGATGGTTTCCCCGACCTTGTCCTGGCGGGCGGCGAGGACAAGGCGAAATTCTATCTCAACCGCAGCAGCCAGGGCGGGGCGCTGAAATTTGAGGAAAAACCTTCGGGCCTCGAACTCGACAAGGTGATCGGCGCCTATCCGCTCGATATCGATGGCGACGGCTTGCAGGACGTCGTGCTGCTGCGCTCCGGCGAGAATGTCGTGATGCGCGGCCTTGGCGGATGCCGCTTCGAGCGCGCCAACGAGGCCTGGGGATTTGACGGCGGCGACGCCTGGTCGACCGCCTTCTCCGCCACCTGGGAGCGTGGCAATACCTGGCCGACGCTCGCCATCGGCAATTACATCGACCGCTTCGAGGACTTCGAGCCCTGGGGCTCCTGCACCGACAACTGGCTGCATCGCCCGGCATCGACGACAGAGCGCCGCTTCGCCCCGCGGATCGCGCTCAACCCCTCCTTTTGCCCGCTGTCGATCCTCTTCACCGACTGGAACCGCTCCGGCACGCCCTCGCTGCGCGTCTCCAACGACCGCGAATATTACAAGGGCGGCCAGGAGCAGATGTGGAAACTGGAGCCGGGCAAGGCGCCGGAGCTCTACACCCAGGCCGAAGGCTGGAAATACCTGCGCATCTGGGGCATGGGCATCGCCTCTCACGACCTCGATTTCGACGGTTATCCGGAATATTTCCTGACCAGCATGGCCGACAACAAGCTGCAGAAGCTTGGCGAAATCCCCGCCGATGGTAAGCCAAAGCCGTCCTACAACGACGTTGCGTTTGCGAAGGGTGCCACCGCTCACCGGCCCTATACCGGCGGCGAGATCCGCCCCTCGACCGCCTGGCACACGGAGTTCGAGGACGTCAACAATGACGGCCGCACCGACCTTTTCGTCGCCAAGGGCAATGTCGCCGAGATGCCCGATTTCGCCGAACAGGACCCCAATAATCTGCTCGTCCAGGGCGAGGACGGCCGGTTCATCGAAATGGGCGACAAGGCCGGCGTCGCCTCGATGGCCAAGGGCCGGGGCGGGGCGCTTGCCGACTTCAATCTCGACGGATTGGTCGATCTGCTCGTGGTCAACCAGGGCTCAGCCGTCGAGATCTGGCGCAACACGACTGAGGGCGCCGGCCGCTTCCTGCAGATCGCGCTTCGCCAGAAGGGAGCCAACCGCGATGCGGTCGGTGCCTGGATCGAGGTGAAGACCGGCGACGTGATCCAGCGCCGCGAGGTGACCATCGGCGGCGGCCATGCGGGCGGCAAGACTGGTTGGCATCACCTTGGTCTGGGGGAACGGGCAGAAACCGAGATGCGCGTGCTTTGGCCGGACGGCGAGGCGGGTGCGTGGCAGAAGGTGGCGGCGGACGGGTTTTATGTGGTCGAGCGCGGTGTGGCGCCGAGAGCATGGATGCCGGGCGAGGGAATGTGAGGCTCTCTTATGCGACGCGCCTATCTCCCCCCTTGCGGGGGAGAAAGCGAAATCGAGGAATTGGCCCGATCAGGGCCAAACCTTAAGATTTCGCAAGAGGGGGGCTCGGTGAGGTGAGTGCCCACGAAACTTTGCCCCTCTCTTGGAAAATCTGAAGTTTAGGCGGCTTGCGCGGACCTCAAGCCTTCGATTTTCCGTTCTCCCCCGCAAAGGGGGAGATAGGACCCCATAGGCGCTTCGGCTCCCTCATGCTGAGGTGCCCGCGTAAAGCGCGGGCCTCGAAGCATCCCGCTCTGGTGGCCTCGTGCTTCTGATGTCGCTTCGCTCCCACCTCAGCATGAGGGGTGGCGGGGTGGCCTCGCCCTTCGAGGCCCGACTGTGTCGGGCACCTCAGGATGAGGGGTGATCTGTCGATGTCAAAAACCCCAAGCTTCGCCGCCGGTCGGGATCGCTCCCTCCGGATGGGCTGAAATTTGTCTCGGACGAGGCGCCAGAAGCAACCTGTCCAAGTAGTTTTATGTGGCTCCTTCCGGCGCCTCGTTCGGCGTCTTTTCCCGCTGCATGCGTCTCTCTGGCAAGGCGGCGACGGTCCTTGGAACTTGCGTTCCAGGGATGACCGGGCGCGGGTCCGGCTGCGGCATCATACGAGATGACGCTTCAGCCTGGCCGGTGGCCCGGGAGGTTTCCGCCGGATGGTACCTACCCGACCGGGACCCTCGCCCGGGGGATGGGGCCCTGGTCATTGGCGACCTCGGCCATCATCCCCGCCGTTTGTTTCGCCTCGCTGTCTGGGTGTTCGCGACAGCGCTGGCGCCTTGTCTGTGTGCCTCTGAGGCACGTCCTTCCGATCAGGGTATCCAGGCTTTGGGGCGCATCCGGCCCCATCACCCTCGTCAAGCCCTTCGTCCGGAGGGAGACCGTTGCAGCGGGCCGGGGATTTGTGCCTGCGAGAGCACGCCACCCCGGCGCCGGCCCCGCCTCGCCTGACATCGCATCGTCACGTGTATCCGAGGGCGGGACAGGGATTAGGGTAAAACAGGGAAAATGGTGGGGGATGAAAAAACTTTGTTTTGTTGATTTTGTTGGAGGATTTTCGAAAGTCGTCCCCCTTTTTTCGGGAGATGACGCGAGTTCGCGGCTTGACGGATATCCCTCATCCTGAGGTGCCCTCGCAAAGCGAGGGCCTCGAAGGATCCAGACACCGGATCCCGTTGTGCCTCGTCCTTCGAGGCCCGACGCTGTCGGGCACCTCAGGATGAGGGGCTCGCGCGACGCCCATCTCCCCCTTGGTGGGGGAGAAAGCGATTTCGATGAGTTAGGCGAGCGCAAGCCGCCTAAACATCAGAAATCGCCAGAGAGGGGGTCGGTTATGTCGTGCCCGCAGCACCGATCCCCTCACCAACAAAATCTGAAGTTTAGCCCTGATCGGGCTAAGCCTCCGATTTTGTAACCTCTCCCACACAGGGGAGAGGTGGAAACCCGCCGGCGCCTCAGTTTGACGGATAGAGCCGAGGCGTTACTCCGCCTCCTCCACCGCAGCCTCCTCCACGCGCTTCTGGATCGACTCGATGCAGTTCTTGGCGCTGGACTTCGACTTATACGTTTCCGAGCGGACCATGATTTCGCCATTGGCGGCGCGGAAGCGGACGAAGGTTTCGCCGTTCTTGGCCTCGTCGATCTCGAACCGATAACCGCTGCCGGTCTCCTTCTTCGTGAGATCGACGACGGGCGCTGCGGGGGCGTTCTTCTTCAGTGACTCGACGCAGTTTTTCGCGCTGGCCTTGGAGGCGTAGTTTTCCGACCAGACCATGATCTCGGCATTGTAGACGAACTGGACGCGGAACTCGCCCTTTTCGGTCTTGACGATCTTGAACTTGTGCATGCCCGTCTCCCCTGTTTTGCCTATCGGCTTATCATTGCATTCGAATGCTAGCGCGATGGGGACGGGCGGGCAAGAAGGGCTCAAAAGCCCTGAAACAGGAAATCCGTGGCAGCGGTGATCTCGTCGGCGCGGGCCGAGAGATCGGCGACCGAGGGGCCGACAGCCGAGACGGGGACCGTCGTGATGAACTGGGTGAGCATCACAAAGGTTTCTCCATCGATGGCAAGGCGCACATTGAGGCGCGGAACAAGGGTGGCAAAGTCACCGACCGGTGCAAGCGGCACAACCACACGGGTCGTCAGAGCATCCAGAAGATTGGATTGCACGTCGAGGGCAAGGCTTCCGTCGTTCCCGATGCGGTGAACGTGGAAGCGGGTCATGGTCAGAACATCCGGTATTTCGCGAGCGGCAACCCGTGCTTGGCGACATAGTCATTGGACGCCTGTATCGCCTCGGCGTTTTCTTGTTTCCAGCGCCGCTCCTTCTCGGCCTTGATGGCGCGGGCGATGCCCTGTTCTGCCGCACCCGCAACATCGAGGCCGAGGCTTTCAGCCTCGGTGACGAGGGCTTCGCTTACGGTCAGGTCATGTGGCTTTCGGGCTTCGATCGACATGGCGCAACTCCGAGAATGCACGATTATAGCGCGAAACGACCGGCGGGAGTAGCCTCTTCAACGATGCCACTCGACATCCGTCGCTGCGTAGTGGCGCATCTCGGCGATCTCGCCGATGAAGGGCCTGATGGCCGCCAGGAAGGGTGGGAAATGCGGTCCTTTGCGAAAGCCCTGCAGATGGTCCTCCGTCGAGGTCCAGAGGATGCGGAGCGTCAGGCTCGAAGGCTCCTCGACGCAGTGGGAGAGTTCATAGCCATGGCATTGTGGTGCCGCTTCGAGCTGCGGCGCGGCCAGCCGATAGGCCTCGACGAGCTCGCTCGGCTGATGGGTCTTGAGTTCGTAGCGGATATATTCAACGATCATGGTCAGCGTCCTCCGGTTGTGAAAATGCATGCTCGCCAAAAACTGCGAGCATGCAAGGGCTTACCTGGAGGTTAGGGCCTGCCGCCGCGAGCAGGGCCAGAAGGGATATCCGGTGGACACAGACAAGATGCGCGACTGTCCGGTCATGGCAACGATCGAGGTGATCGGCGGCAAGTGGAAGCCGAGGATCCTCTGGCGGCTGCGCGATGGGCCGGCCACCTTCGGCGACCTGCGCCGCTACGTCGGCGTGTCCGAAAAGGTTCTGTCAGAAAATCTGGCCGCCCTGCAGCGGGACGGCATCGTGTCACGCCAGCCCTTGAAAGAGGGCGACATGGTCTATGTCGAATACGGCTATACTTGTTACGGCCGTTCGCTGGTGCCGGTGCTCGATGCCATGGGTGGCTGGGGGCTGGGGCATGATGCGAGAAAATCTGAGCGCTCGGACTCTGACCTTGATGACATTCGACGTGTGAGCTGAGACGCCAGAAAGAAAACGCCGGCTTTCGCCGGCGTTAATTCCGTCTTTATTCGTCGCTCATCTTCAGCGCTGCGATAAACGCTTCCTGCGGGATCTCGACCTTGCCGAACTGGCGCATGCGCTTCTTGCCGGCCTTCTGCTTGTCGAGCAGCTTGCGCTTACGCGAAGCGTCGCCGCCGTAGCACTTCGCGGTCACGTCCTTGCGGAGTGCCGAGATGGTTTCGCGGGCGATCACGTTGCCGCCGATCGCGGCCTGGATCGGGATTTTGAACATGTGCTTGGGGATCAGGTCCTTGAGCTTTTCGCACATGTCGCGGCCGCGCTTTTCGGCTGCCATGCGGTGGACCATCATCGAGAGTGCATCGACCGGCTCGCCGTTGACGAGGATCGACATCTTGACGAGGTTGCCCTCGCGATGGCCGTCGAGATGGTAGTCGAAGGAGGCGTAACCCTTGGAGATCGACTTCAAGCGATCGTAGAAATCGAAGACCACTTCGTTGAGCGGCAGCTCATAGGTGATCATCGCGCGCTTGCCGACATAAGTGAGTTCGGTCTGGATGCCGCGCCGGTCCTGGCAGAGCTTCAGAATGCCGCCGAGATAATCGTCAGGCGTCAGGATCGTCGCCTTGATCCAGGGCTCGTGGATTTCGGAGATCTTGACCACGTCGGGCATGTCGGCCGGATTGTGCAGCTCGCGCTCTGAGCCATCGGTCATGAACAGCTTGTAGACGACCGAAGGGGCCGTCGCGATCAGGTCGAGATCGAATTCGCGCTCGAGGCGCTCCTGGATGATTTCGAGATGCAGCAGGCCGAGGAAGCCGCAGCGGAAGCCGAAGCCGAGCGCCGCGGACGATTCCATTTCGAAGGAGAAGGAGGCGTCGTTCAGGCGCAGCTTGCCCATGGCAGCGCGCAGGTCTTCGAAGTCTGCGGCATCGACCGGGAAGAGGCCGCAGAACACGACCGGCTGGGCCGGCTTGAAGCCCGGCAGCATGTTGGCGGTCGGGCGCTTGTCTTCGGTGATGGTATCGCCGACGCGGGTGTCGGCCACTTCCTTGATCGAACCGGTAAAGAAGCCGATTTCGCCGGGGCCGAGGCTATCGACGGCGACCATCTTCGGGGTCAGCACGCCGACGCGCTCGACCGCGTATTTCGCGTCCGTGCCCATCATGCGGATGGTCTGGCCCTTGGTCAGCACGCCGTCGAGCACGCGCACGAGAACCATGACGCCGAGATAGGTGTCGTACCAGCTGTCGACAAGCAGGGCCTTCAAGGGGGCCTTCTCGCCGCCTTCGCTCTTCGGCGCCGGCAGCTTGTGAACGATGGCTTCGAGCACGTCGGGGATGCCGAGACCGGTCTTCGCCGAGATCAGCACGGCCTCGGAAGCATCGATGCCGATGACTTCTTCGATCTGTTCCTTGATGCGCTCGGGCTCGGCGGCCGGGAGATCCACCTTGTTGAGGACCGTCACCAGCTCGTGATTGTTGTCGATCGCCTGATAGACGTTCGCCAGCGTCTGGGCTTCGACGCCCTGGGATGCGTCGACGACCAGCAGAGAGCCTTCGCAAGCCGACAGCGAGCGCGAGACTTCATAGGCGAAGTCGACATGTCCGGGCGTGTCGATCAGGTTCAGCACATAGGTTTCGCCATTGTTGGCCTTGTAGTGCAAACGCACCGTCTGGGCCTTGATGGTGATGCCGCGTTCCTTCTCGATGTCCATGTTGTCGAGGACCTGCTCCGACATCTCGCGGTCGGCGAGGCCGCCGGTCGATTGGATCAGGCGGTCGGCCAGCGTCGATTTGCCATGGTCGATATGGGCGACGATGGAGAAGTTGCGGATATGGCTCAGGGGCGTGCGATCGGTGCTCATGGCTCGCGCATATAGCAGCGAGCCCTTGTATCGCAAAGCGGAAAGATCGGGTTTTGCAGGCGATCACGGCGGTTTTGGCGTCGCAGGCGCCTCAGGGTTTCGACAACGCGAAAGGCGCGATCCGCTCAGGGCGGTCCAGGCCAGCTGCCTTTCGGCCAGTTCCGGGCGGTATGAATGACCCTGAGGATCCAGGGCAGGGGAGCGAGGGATTTTTCGAAAGTGCCCGCGACGCGTCCCGGTCGGCCCGTCGTGATATCGCCGAGGCGATGGCCCGCCGCCTCGATGAGGTCGACAATGCGCTCGGCGACATCCGGGTCGTCCTCCGCGATATGGCGCAGGATCTCGAGCGTGTCACGCGTGGCGTCGGTCGCCCAGACGACCGGGCGCGTCATCCCCGAGCCGCCCGTTTGCGCCGCGTGGCATCAATCATCGCGCGCATCTCGGCAATGACCTCGGCGTGTGGGACAACTTCACCCGTGCGGCCCTCGGCGAGGCCTTTCTCGATGGACTGTCGCAGGGCGAGCTCCTGTTCGACGAAGGTGGTCACCGCTTCTTCGGCGAGACGCTGGCTGCTTTGCTCCACGCCCGATGCCAGGGCATCGAGCTGGTCCTTCACATCCTGGCGGATTTCGATCGTCATTGTCGTGCGGGAGGACATGGCGCTGTTCCACTTGTTACGGGGACAGCATAGCCTGCCTTCAGGGATTTCGCCAGAACGGCGGCTTGGCCGGTCTAGACCCCGAACTGCTCTGGCCAGTCGCGGCGGGTGGCGACCTGGCCTTCGGTTCGGAGATGGCGCACGGTGTCGAGGTCGATTTGCGTGATCAGCCAGTGGCTTTCCTCGACCTCATCCGCCTCGCTCTCCGCGTAGATACCACTGGGCGGCATGCCATAGTCAGGGGGCACGTAAAGGGCGGCGCGGCCTCGGTTTTCGTCGAGCGCGGGAGACCAGGGGGCGGTGCCTGATGTGGGCGAGGAGAGGACGGCAATCTGGTTTTCGAGTGCGCGCGCCTGGGCGCCGATGCGCACGCGATAGGCGCCGGCCAGCGTGTCGGTGCAGGAGGGCGCGAGGATCAGGTCGACGCCCTCTTCTGCGAGGGTGTGGGCCAGCATCGGGAATTCGTTGTCGTAGCAGATGAGTATGCCGAGCTTGCCGAGCGGGGTGTCGAAGGCTGTGAGCCCGTCGCGTCCGGCGGCAATGCCCCATTGCTCGCGCTCGAAGCGGGTCATGATGATCTTGTCCTGATGACCGATCAGGCCATCCGGGCCGAAGAGGAAGGCGCGGTTGCGGTATTGGCCGTCCGGGTCGAGCACGGGGGCGGAGCCTGGCTGAAAGACGATCGAATGGGTGCGCGCAAGTTCCTCGCAGAGCTCGACCCAGGCCGGGATCAGCGGCTGGATGCCGGCGATCGAGCCGGTGAGGTCGGAGCGGATCTCCGCATCGAGCTGGCCGGCGAGCACGAGGCCGGCATATTCCGGCAGGAGCACGAGCTTTGCGCCGCGCTCAACGGCCTGATGTACCAGGCGCGTCAGGTGGAGGACGTAATCCTCCCAGCTTTCGATCAGATCGATCTTGTACTGGCAGGCGGCAAGGGTGAGGGCTGTCATGCTTTGAGATCCCGGATCCAGAAGGAAAGCGGCTTTGGGCTCTCGACGGTCTCGTCGAGGTCGCGCCAGGTGAAACTCGTGCGAAGCGCGGGGTGATGCGTGTAGCCGCGCTTGGCCCAGAAGGCGTCGAGCGGCACGTAGTCGACCGGTCGGCGCGGGTGGTCGAGGGGGCGCTCGACGGCGCAGAAGGTAGCGTAGCGCAGGCCGAGCCTCTTCGCCTGCGCCTCGCGGCCCTCGAAGAATTTGACCCCGATCCCTTGGCCGCGATAGTCGGGCAGGAGAACGCTTTCGCCGAAATAGAAGAACTCTTGCGGATCGAGGCCTGCCGCGAGGAAGGGCGCCTGGACCTCGTCTGTCTCTGATATCATCGGCGTGCCGGTCGAAGCGCCGACGACCAGGCCATCATCGATGGCGAGGATGAAGACAGAGCCTTCCGAGCGGGCGTAGATCTCCATGTACTGCCGCTCGTAGTCGCTATCGCCATGATAGAGATAGGGAAAATCGCGGAAGACCGTGATCCGAAGCCGCGCGAGGTCGTCGAAGAAGGGGGCGGCGTCGCTGCCGGAAAAGGATTGGATCGTAAGCGCCATAGAGTGTTTTCAGTCCGTTGCGGAGTGTTTATACCGATCTGTAACGACCCGAGAAAGCAATTCCACGACGAGGAGTAATCGATGACCGCCGCCGCCACAATCCGCGCTTATTATGATGCCTTCAATGCCGGCGACATGGACCGTTTCCTCGCGCTCCTGACTGATGATGTCGCGCATGACATCAATCAGGGTGCCCGCCAGACGGGGAAGGAAGCCTTTGCAAAGTTCATGGACCACATGAACCGCTGCTACCGCGAAGAGCTGACCGACATGGTGGTGATGGTGAACGAGGACGGCACGCGGGGTGCTGCCGAATTCATCGTCAACGGCACCTATCTCGCCACCGACGAGGGCCTGCCGGAAGCCAATGGCCAGACCTACCGCCTGCCCGCCGGCGCCTTTTTCGAGATCCGCGACGGCAAGGTCGCCCGCATTTCCAACTATTACAGCCTGCCCGACTGGATTGCCCAGGTCGGCGGCTGATCCGCATGTCTCCGGACCGGGCGGGCGAACCGTCCGGTCGCTTGGCGGTGTTCGCTCAGGTCCAGTCGAGCACGATCTTGCTCGCCTTGCCGGCTGATGCCAGTTCAAAGGCGTGCGCGTAGTCATCCACCTTCATCCGGTGGGTGATGACCTTGCGGATGTCGAGACCGCTTTCGAGCATGGCGAGCATCTTGTGCCAGGTGTCGAACATCTCGCGGCCATAGATGCCCTTGAGCGTCACCATGCGGAAGACGACCTTGGAGAGGTCGAAATGGAAGGGCCGGGCCGGCACGCCGAGAAGCGCGATGCGACCGCCCATGACGAGATGGTCGATCATCTGGTCGAGGGCAGCCGGCGAGCCGCTCATCTCGAGGCCGACATCGAAGCCTTCCTTCATCTTCAGCTTCGCCATCACATCGCGCAGGTCTTCATTCGCAACATTGACCGGATGCACATCGGCGACTTCAGCCGCAAGCGCCAGGCGTTCGGGATTGACGTCGGTGATGACAACGTGGCGCGCGCCGACATGGCGGGCGATCGCGGCCCCCATGATGCCGATCGGGCCGGCGCCGGTAATGATGACGTCCTCGCCGACGAGATCGAAGGCGAGCGCCGTGTGCACGGCATTCCCCAGCGGATCGAGGATCGCGCCGATCTCGTCGTCGATCGTGTCCGGGAGCGGGATGATGTTGAAGGCCGGGATCTTGGCAAATTCGGCAAAGGTGCCCTGCACGTTGACGCCGATGCCCTTTGTCTCGGGGTCGAGATGATACTTGCCCGCCCGTGAGGCGCGGCTGTTCATGCCGACCAGATGGCCCTCGCCGGAGACGCGCTGGCCGATTGTGAGATTGCGGACATTGGCGCCGACGGCGACGATCTCGCCGGCATATTCGTGCCCCGTGATCATCGGCACGGGGATCGTCTTCTGCGCCCACTCGTCCCATTTGTAGATGTGGACATCGGTGCCGCAGATGCCTGTTTTGTTGATCTTGACCAGCACGTCGTCAGGCCCGATCTCGGGAACGGGCGCGTCGATCATCCAGATGCCGACCTCGGATTTCTGCTTGGAAAGCGCCTTCATGATCAGATCATCCCGATGGTCTTGCCGGCATCGATGAATGCGGCGATGGCGGTGTCGATATCGGCCTCGGAGAGCGCTGCCGACATCTGGGTGCGGATGCGGGCCTGGCCCTTGGGCACGACGGGGAAGAAGAAGCCGGCGACATAGACGCCGCGCGCATCGAGCTCGGCAGCGAGCTTTTGGGCGAGTACGGCATCATGGGTCATGACCGGGATGATCGGCGTTTCGCCGGGAAGCAGCTCGAAGCCGGCCTCGGTCAGGCCCTGGCGGAAGTGCTTGGTGTGGCCGGTAAGCTTTTCGCGCAGGTCGTCAGCACGTTCGGCGATCTCGATCGCCTTCAGCGAGCCGGCGGCGACGGCAGGCGCCAAGCTGTTGGAGAAGAGATAGGGCCGCGCCCGCTGGCGAAGCAGGTCGATCGCGGCTTTCGGGCCGGCGATGAAGCCGCCCATGGCGCCGCCAAGCGTCTTGCCGAAGGTGCCGGTTATGATGTCGACGCGGGTGCCGACACCGGTCAGTGTCGGCGTGCCCTTGCCCTTGGCGCCCAGATGGCCGGTGGCATGGCATTCGTCGATCATCACCATGGCGCCGTATTTCTCGGCGAGCGCGCAGATCTCCGGAAGCTTCGCGACATAGCCGTCCATCGAGAAGACGCCGTCGGTGACGATCAGGCGGAAACGCGTGCCCTCGGCAATCGCCTTCTTCAGCTCGTCTTCCAGTCCGTCCATGTCCGAATTGGCATAGCGGTAGCGCTTCGCCTTGGAGAGGCGCACGCCATCGATGATCGAGGCGTGGTTGAGCGAGTCGGAAATGATCGCATCTTCAGGGCCGAGCAGGGTCTCGAAAATCCCGCCATTTGCATCAAAGCAGGCGGCAAACAGGATCGCATCGTCCTTGTCGAGATAGCGGGCGATCGCCTGCTCGAGCGCGCGGTGAATGTCCTGCGCACCGCAGATGAAGCGCACCGAGGCCATGCCGAAGCCGTGGCTGTCGATCGCGGCCTTGGCGGCCTGTTCGATCCCGGGATGATTGGCAAGGCCGAGATAGTTGTTGGCGCAGAGATTGATCATCTCGCGTGTGCCCCTGGCATCGCGCACCTTGATGCGGCCCGATTGCGGGCTGACGATTTCGCGCTCGCGCTTCAGAAGCCCGTCGGCTTCGATGCCCTGGAGGGTTTCGGTGATGTGGTCGAGAAAGCCGGACTGCATGGGAAATCCCTCGATGCTGAATAATTCCAGCATATCGGAATTTTGCCCTTCGGCAATCGATATTTTGGAATTGCCTTGTCGCCTATCTGTGTAGCACGACCAGCAGGCCCTTGCCGATATCCGTTCCGCCATTGCGGATCGCATGCGGGACATCGGCACGGTAACGGGCGGTTTCGCCTGATCGAATCTGCGTCTTGCTGCCGCCGCTCGAAATCTCGAAACCGTCTGTGAAGGCGGTGAAATGCTCGAAGGCACCGATCGAATGCGGCTGGCTGGTGAGCGCGCCGCCCGGATCCATTTCGAGCTCATACCATTCGGTCTGGCCGGCGAGCCGGGGCGAGCTCAGGATCTTCAGCCGGCAGGAGCCATCGGCGCTGCGGATGACGGGCGTGTGCATGACCGAGGTCACCTCGATCTCCTCGCGACCCGCCACGGAGGTGCCGTTGCCGATCAGGTCCGAAAGCTCGATCTCCATCGCCTGGGTGAGGCTCCAAAGCACCGCGAAGGTCGGATTGGCCTCGCCGCGCTCGATCTGGCTCAGCATCGACTTTGAGACGCCGGACAGCGTGCCAAGCTGTTCGAGCGTCAGCTTGCGCGCCTTGCGCTCGCGCTTGATGGCCGGGCCGATCTCGGGAGTGTGCTGCTGCATCAGAATGTCCTGCGCTCACGTCGGCGGGTGCCGACCGCCTCTTTTACGCTGACCGGCAGGCGCAACGGAAGAGGGCGGGCATGAAAGCTTGACTCCAATATCTGCGCATGAAATTCTCGGATAATGGAATCAGAAGATCAGTTCGAGAAACATGTCGCCGAAAGGCTGAAGCGCCTGCGCGTCGAACGGGGGCTGACGCTCGACCAGCTGGCGGAACTTTCAGGCGTCAGCCGGGCGATGATCTCGCGCATCGAACGATCCGAGGCAAGCCCGACAGCGGCGCTGCTGGCGCGGCTGTGCTCGGCGCTCGGCGTTTCGCTCTCTGTCTTCTTTGCCAGCGCTGAAGCCGAGCCATCGCCGCTCGCGCGACGGGTCGACCAGCCGGTCTGGCGCGATCCGGAAAGCGGTTATCTGCGTCGCGCAGTCTCCCCCCAGGCGACTGGAAGCGGGACCGATATCGTCGAGGTCGAGTTTCCGGCCGGAGCCGAAGTGCGCTTTCCCGGCCGTCCCACAGGCCGCAGCCAGACCCAGCATGTCTGGGTCTTCGAAGGCGTCATCGAACTGACCGTCGGTGACACCCTGCACCGGCTCGACGCTGGCGATTGCCTGTTCATGAATGTCGGCGATGTGCACGGCTACAGGAACCCGACCGACCGACCCGCCCGCTATGCCGTGGTGATCTCCCTCGGCCCCTGACTTTTCCCGACCACAGGACACGACCCATGCCCGATAATAAGTCCGAAATCCGTGAACTCTCCCAAGCAAATGCGCTCGCCGCCTTGCCCGATCTCTGCGAGACGCTCGCCGACTGCGTCGAGGGTGGCGCCTCCGTCGGTTTCATGGCGCCCTTTGCGCCCGCCGACGGTGAAGCCTTCTGGCAGGGGGTTGCAGAGGCCGTCGGGCGCGGCGAGGTTCTGCTCTACGGTGCCTTCATCGGCAACCGCCTGATCGGCACCGTCCAGGTGGGCTTTGCCTCGAAACCCAACCAGCCGCACCGCGGCGATCTGATGAAACTGCTCGTGCATCGTGACGCGCGGGGGCTCGGCCTGTCGAAGAGCCTGATGGCGGCAGCGGAAGCCGGCGCGGCCGAGGTCGGGCGTACGCTGCTGGTGCTCGACACAGCAGCGGGTGAACTCGCCGAGACGCTCTACGAGAAGCTGGGTTGGCAGCGCTCTGGTGTCATTCCGAACTATGCGCTTTTCCCCGATGGCCGCTATTGCGACACGGTGATCTTCTGGAAGACTCTCGCCTGAGAGACGCTGCGCGCAAGCTCTTGAGATTCAGCCCAAAAAACGTCAGCGGGACACTCTTTCCATCCGTATGAGCTTCTGCTTATCGTCCACCGGATTTCGGGGACCTGAAGGCAGTGGGGAGCAAAATGGTTGCAAAGACGACATTGAGATGGGTGGTTGTGGCATTGGCCATGGCCGTTGCGGCGCCGGTCGTCGCAGCAGACGTCACGTTCGTCATGCGCAATGACCATCCGAACGCTGTCGAGGTTGAACTCTACAGCCAGGACCGCGACCATGTCTGGCCTGGGGACAATCAGGTCTTTTATCTCGATGATGGTGAGACCAAGCAGATTCCGCTCTCCTGCGAGGAAGGCGAAACGATCTGCTACGGCGCCTGGATTTCCGGCGACAAGCAGAGCTATTGGGGCACCGGTCCCGAGAACGCCGAGAATTGCGAGAACTGCTGCTACACCTGCACCGGCGGTCAGACCGAGCAGATCAATCTGACCGAGTGATATCGGATCGGCGGGGGCCGAGGGGCAGGGGGCGATTTTTCTGGTCGATTGACCCGGAAAATCGCCCCTTTTGCACTTGTGGCTGAGGCTGGGACAAGGCTAGTTTTTCCGTCAACGACCAGAGGGAAAACACCACAACATGCGCGTATTCTATTCCGAAAAGCACAAGCTCCGAGACGCCAAGACCGAGCTGCATGGCGGCCTGCTGGTAAAGCCCTTTGAAGGGCCTTTCCGCGCCGAATGGGTGCTGGCGGGCGTCAAGGAGGCGGGCTTCACCGACGTGCGCGCACCGACCGAACACGGGCTCGAAACGGCGCTCAAGGTGCATGATGCCGGCTATCTCGAATTTCTGCGCACCTGCTGGGACCGCTGGCAGGCGCATGGCTTCGAAGGCGAGGCGATCGCTACGTCTTTTCCCTGCCGCCGCAGCCAGACCGGGCGTGTACCGAAGAATATCGATGGCGCCGTCGGCTACTACAGCAATTCCGCCGAGACCTCGATCTCCAAGGGCACCTATGAGGCGGCGATCTCGTCCATGGACGTCGCGCTGTCGGGCGCCGACTGGCTGACCGAGGGCAACCGCTTCGCCTTTTCGCTCTGCCGCCCGCCGGGCCACCATGCCGGCCGTGATCTCTTCGGCGGCTATTGCTTCATCAACAACGCCGCCGTCGCCGCCCAGCGGCTCATCGACCACGGCGCGAAGAAAGTCGCGATCCTCGACGTCGACTTTCACCATGGCAATGGCACCCAGGACATCACCTATCGTCGCGGCGACATCTTCTTCGCCTCGCTGCATGGCGAACCGGAAGACGCCTTCCCCTTCTTCCTCGGCTATGCCGACGAGACCGGCGAGGGCGAGGGCGAAGGCCTGAACGCCAACTATCCGATGCCCTCAGGCACGCCCTTCGAGATCTGGTCGGCAGCACTCGAAGACAGCCTGAAGAAGATCAAGGCCTATGGCGCGGAAGCCATCGTGGTCTCGCTCGGCGTCGACACCTTCGAGAAGGATCCGATCAGCTTCTTCAAGCTGAAGAGCCAGGATTACATCCGCATGGGCGAGATGATTGCGGCGAGCGGCTTGCCGGTGCTGACGCTGATGGAGGGCGGCTACGGCGTGCCGGAAATCGGGCTCAACGTCGCCAATGTGTTGAAGGGGCTGGAGGGCTGATGGCTGAGGCCGGTCGGTGGGTCAGTCCTGCCGCCGGCTCCAGCCTTTCTGGGCGCGCCAGAGCACTGTGGAATCCGCATAGCCGAGCACCTCTGCGATGCGTGCCTTTTGCACATGGGCCTCAAGCTGCGTGGCGGCGATGGCTTCCCGGGTTTCCCGCACCAGGTCACGCAGCGAGGTTCCCTCTTCGGCCAGACGACGCTGCAGCGTGCGGACCGAAATCCTGAGTTCGGCGGCGACGGACGGCAGCGTGATCGGCTTGTGGCCGAGATAGATGCCGATCAGGGCCCGAACGCGCTCGCTGATGTTGTCGGGCGTGATGGCCTTGCCGACCAGTTCCGCCACATGCCGTTCGAGCACGGCTGACAGGGCGGGGTCCTCCTGGCGGTAGAGACGAGCGGCGTCGCGGCCGTCGACGATGATGCGGTTGGCGGATTCACCGAATTTCAGGGGGCAGCGGAAAATGCGCTCCAGCACCGAACGATCCCGGGGTGCGAGATGCTCGAAATGCACCTCCAGCGGCTTCCAGCTCTTGGCAAAACACGAGCGCACCAGCTGGCAGGAGGCGACGACGGAGAATTCGCTGTCCTGGCGCCTTGGCCACATCCGGGCATCTTCCAGCCGGTAGCTCCAGACGAGATTGCCATCCTCTTCGAAGACGCCCGAACTCGTGGCACTCTGGACCGTGTTGACGTATTTCGCCAGACGTTCGAAGCCGGCGCGGATCGTGCCCGAGATCGAGAACAAGACGCCGATCGGGCCGATATCGCTGGGTTTGAACAGTGTGCCGAGCCGGGCGCCGAGCGAGGGCTCGCTTGCTATAAGGGCTGCCTCCTCGAAGATCGCGACATACCGCGCCATCGGGATCATCGCGTAAGGGTCGTCCAGCTGGCTGCGCAAGATGCCGTGTGAGGCAAGCAAAAGGTCGGTCTTGCCGCTGCGCCGGTCGATTTGTTCGACGAGCGGGGCAAGCACTGAGGCCCGAATGGATGCAATTGCGGGCATTGGCCTGTTCATTTGCGGTGCAACTGCCATTTTCACCATCCTGAAACGGCCATGTGGCGCGGTTTATCGATTCATTGGCATGAACTGCAATATCGGGGCCAAAATGTCGCGCCTACCCTCTTGATGAAAATCAAACAAATGAGGGGTTCCCATGACATTACAATCCATTGCGGATGGTCCGACCGACCGGCTGGCAAAGAATTCCGTCGGCCTCGCGCATATCGTTTTTTTCGTTGTGGCCGCTGCCGCTCCGCTGACCGCCGTGGTCGGCGCGACGCCGGCCGCTTTCGCGTTCGGCAACGGGGCCGGTGTCCCCGGCGCCTTCGTGCTCGCCGGCATTCTCTACATGCTGTTCTCGGTCGGCTTCACCGCCATGAGCCGCCATGTCGGCGGGGCCGGCGCATTCTACACCTATATCACCCATGGCATCGGCAAGCCGGCGGGCGTCGGCGGCGCGCTGATGGCGCTCGTCACCTATTCGGCAGTCCAGATCGCCGTCTACGGCCTCTTCGGTCTGTTCATGGCAGGCGCCATGGCGCCGATTGTCGAGATGCCCTGGTGGGTCTGGTCCTTTGCAGCACTTGTCATCGTGCACATCTGCGGCCAGCGCAACATCGCCTTCTCCGGTGCCATTCTGGGCGTCTGCATGATCGCCGAGATCGCCATTCTGCTGCTCCTCGACATCGGCATCGTGATGGCCGGCGGCGGACCGGAAGGTTTTGGCTTCACCTCCTTTTCGCCCGCCACCGTATTTGCGCCAGGTCTTGGCGTAGCCCTGGTCTTCGTTGTCGGTTCCTATATCGGCTTTGAGGCGACGGCGATTTTCGGTGAAGAGGCGGAAAACCCGGAAAAGACCATTCCGCGCGCAACTTACGTTGCGGTGCTCTTGATCACCGTTTTCTATGCCTTCTCCACCTGGGCAATCGTCCAGTTCTACGGTCCGGCAGCCGTACAGCCGACGGCCGAGGCCGGGCTTGAGGCCTTCTACTTCACCGCCACCGACACCATTCTGGGGCCCTGGGCTTCGCAGGTGATGAACATCCTGCTGATCACCAGCCTGTTTGCCTGCGTGCTTTCCTTTCACAACACGCTGAACCGCTATTTCTTTGCCCTTGGCCGTGAAGGTCTCGCCTTCAAGCTGCTCGGCAAGGTGCATCCGATGCACGGTTCGCCTTATGTCGCCGGCATGCTGCAGAGCGCCATCGCCGCTGTCGTCCTCGTGCTCTTCATCCTCGCCGGTGCCGATCCGTATACAGTGGTCTTCTCGTGGATGTCGGCGCTTGCGGTTATTGGCATTCTTGTTGTCCAGGCGCTGGTGTCCGTCGCGATCATCCTGTTCTTCCGCAAGGTGAAGACGGGTCACGGGGTATGGACGACGACGATTGCCCCGGCGCTCGGCCTTGCCGGTTTGCTGGGCGCACTGGCTCTGGTCATTGCCAACCTGTCGCTGCTCTCGGGTTCTGAAAGCCTCATCGTCAAGTCCTTCCCCTATCTGATCGTGCTGGTCGGTCTCATCGGGGCAACCTTTGCCATGCAGATCAGAAAGGCCAAGCCGGAACTCTATGCTTCGCTCGGAAAGGCCTTCGAATGACCGCGCTGAAGACACTGCCCGCGACCGACCGCCTGCTCGGCATCACGTTGATCGCCCTGAGCGCCGCGACGATCCTGCTCGCCACCGAGGCCCATGCCTTCTGCAATCTCTTCTGCATCCACGGCATGCCTGCCATCGAGGCCGAGATCTGCGCCGGGCGCGGCTGACAAGACACGGGTGGCGTGACAGCGCCACCCAAACCTCACCAACCCAACTGCCTGAAGGACGCTCCCATGGACGCCGTCGTCGACACCATCATCCACCCGCTCGATCCCTTGAGCCTGTCCGAAATCGCGGAAGCGGTTGCCATCCTCAAGGACGAAAAGACGCTGGCGGAAACCATTCGTTTCCCCATCATCCGGCTTGAAGAGCCTGCCAAGGCCGACCTTGCCGCCTTTCGGGCCGGCAAGCCGCTGCCGCGTCTCGCCTTTCTCCTCTCGCTCGATATCTCGACCGGTGCGACCTTCGAGAGCATCGTCGACCTGACGGCCAAACATGTCGCCGACCACAAGCGCCTGGCCCATGACGAACTGCCCTATGGCCAGCCGCCCGTCATGCTCTGCGAATTCGAAACCGTTGAGGGGACGGTGAAATCCGACCCGCGCTGGATCGCCGCCGTCAAGAAGCGCGGCATTACCGATGAGGACATTCCACTCGTCCAGATCGACCCCTTCTCATCGGGCTATTTCGGGCTGGAGTTCGAAAAGGGCCAGCGCATCGTCCGCGCCGTCTCCTACTGGCGTGGGGATGAGCGCGACAACGGTTACGCCCATCCGATCGAGGGTGTCGTCGCCGTGGTCGATCTGGTGAAGAACGAGGTGGTCGATCTCGTTGACGACGAAAAAATCATTCCGGTGCCGAAGAAGAAGCGCAATTATGGCCAGGAAGCCTTTCCGGAGACGCGCCAGGGCTTGAAGCCGCTCGATATCGTTCAGCCGGAGGGGCCGAGCTTTACCGTCGACGGTTGGAAGGTCGACTGGCAGAACTGGTCCTTCCGCGTCGGCTTCACCCCGCGCGAAGGGCTTGTGCTGCATGAACTCGGCATCAAGGATGGCGGCAAGATCCGCCCGATCGTCTTCCGCGCCTCGGTGACGGAAATGGTCGTGCCCTATGCCGACCCGACCGCCAACCACTTCTGGAAGAGCGCCTTCGATGCCGGCGAATACGGTCTCGGCCGGCTCGCCAACTGTCTGGAACTCGGCTGCGATTGCCTCGGCCACATCCACTATTTTGACGTGCCTTCGGCCGATGATTTCGGCCAGCCGATGGTGATGAAAAACGCGATCTGCATGCATGAGGAGGATTACGGCATCCTCTGGAAGCACTATGAATTCCGCAACGGCATCTTCGAAGTCCGCCGCTCACGCCGTCTCGTCATCTCGTTCTTTGCCACCGTCGGCAATTACGACTACGGCTTCTACTGGTATCTCTACCAGGACGGCACGATCCAGCTGGAAGCGAAGCTCACCGGCATCATCCAGACGGCAGCCGTCGCTCCCGGCGAGACCTATCCATGGGGCGGCATGGTCGACGACAATCTCGGCGGCCCGACCCACCAGCACTTCTTCAACGCCCGCCTGCACATGGATGTCGATGGCGGCGGCAATACCGTGACCGAGCATGAGTTCGTGCCGCGTCCCTGGGGCGACGACAACCCTTACGGCAATGTCTTCGACACCAAGACCAAGGTGCTGAAGCGCGAACTGGATTCACCCGCCATCGCCAATGGCGAGACCGGGCGCTATTGGAAGGTGCAGAACCCCAACGTCAAGAACTCCGTCGGCAAGGCGCCAGGCTACAAGATGGTGGTCATGCCGAGCCCGCTGATGCTGGCGCAAGAGGGTTCGACGGTGGCCCAGCGCGGCGGCTTTGCCAGGAAGCACATCTGGGTGACGGCTTTCGACCCGGCGGAGAAATATGCCTCCGGCGACTATCCCAACGTCCATGCTGGTGGCGACGGCCTGCCGAAATATGTCGCCCAGAACCGCAATATCGACAATGCCGACCTGGTTCTCTGGCACTCGTTCGGCCACACCCATGTCTGCAAACCGGAAGACTTTCCAATCATGCCGGTCGAATATGCGGGCTTCACCCTGAAGCCGAACGGCTTCTTCGACGCCAATATCGCGATGGACTTGCCGGCCGACAAGAACGGCCACAGCCGCGACAACCGCGAGGCGGATTGCTGTGCGCCGAAGGATGAGGCGAAGAGCGGTTGCTGCCACTGAGGTGGAGGCTGAAAACAGAAGAGGCCCGGGTGGATGCCCGGGCCTTAGTTCAATGACAAGCGTGTCTCCGAACCCGACGTCATCCTCGGCCTTGTGCCGAGGATCTGCTAAGGTCGAATAAAATCAATAGGCTGCAGATGCTCGGGACAAGCCCGAGCATGACGATATCTAGCCCCCAAGCCCACGTCCAGCCGTCTTGGGACCGAGATTTTTCTCGGCCCTCCTGCCGTTTCGGATGATGGAAGCGCTTAGAGCGTACCCTGGCGCTGCTGGATCATCTGGTAGGTGTCGAAGCTGTATTCGGCGATCTGCGTCCAGAGATAGGCGTCCTGCTTGAAGGCCTGCTGGCTGTCATAGAGCTTCTTGAACCACTCGTTCTTCGCCGAGAGATCCGCATAGGTCTCTTTCGCGGCCTTGTGGCAGGTGTCGAGGATGTCTGTGGTGAAGGCGCGCAGCTGTGCGCCGCCGGCGACGAGTTCGCGAAGCGCCTGGGGGTTGGACGCATCATAGCGGGCGAGCATGCGGGCATTGGCGGCCGCACACGCATCCGTCAGGATACGCTTGTAGCTTTCGGGCAGCGCGTTGAACTTTTCGAGGTTGAAGAAGGCGTGAACCGTCGGGCCGCCTTCCCACCAGGCCGGGTAATAGTAGTAGGGCGCGACCTTGTAGAAGCCGAGCTGCAGATCGTCATAGGGGCCGACGAATTCGGTGGCGTCGATGGCGCCCTTTTCGAGCGCCGGATAGACGTCGGAGCCGGCGATCTGCTGCGGAGTGACGCCAACCTTGGTCATGATTTCCCCGGCAAGACCGGCAATCCGCATCTTCAACCCCTTGAGGTCGTCGATCGTCTTGATCTCCTTGCGATACCAGCCGCCCATCTGCGCGCCGGTATTGCCAGCCGGAAGGGCGTAGATCTTGTAAGGGGCGAGGAACTCGTTGAGGAGCTCATTGCCGCCACCAGCGGTGAACCAGGCATTGGTCATGCGGGCATTGAGGCCGAAGGGGATGGCGGTGCCCAGCGCGAAAGCCGGATCCTTGCCGATGTAGTAATAGCAGCAGGTATGGCCCATCTCGACGGTGTCATCGGCGATGGCATCGGCGACTTCCAGCGGCGGCAGGATTTCGCCGGCGGCGTAGACCTGGATCTGGAACTGCCCGTCGGTCGCCTTCGACACGCTCTCGGCGATGTCGGTTGCTGCACCATAGATGATGTCCAGGCTCTTCGGGAAGGACGAGGCGAGGCGCCAGGTGATCTTCGGGTTTTCCTGGGCGATGGCAGGGGCTGCAAGGGCTGCTGCCCCGACGCCGGCGACGCCGGCCTGCTTGAAGAATTGACGGCGGTTCATGATCTCTTGCCTTCGTTGATACGCACTCCTCCAGCTCCCGCGGCGGGTCTAGTCGGGGTGGTCGGGCAGTGCAAGGGCGAAAAGTCACAATCTTGTCGGGCGGCCGGACCAAATTTGCGTTTTGTTTCCCAAGCTTGATGGTCCGCGCAAGGAACGGTCAGGGCGCGCCGCGCATGCGCGGGTCGTCGAAAGCCGGATTGTAGAAGAGGGAGAGCACGAGGCTCTTGGCGATCCGTTCGGCACTCGCCATGAACCAGCGATGCGCCTCTTCCGATGCTCCGATGGCGGTGAGTGTGTCGGAGAATAGTTGCAGCCATTGTAGGAAGAGATGTTCGGCCATGCCGTCGACGCCTTGATGGGCCTGGACCGGCTTGCCGCCATAAGCACCGGTCTTGAAGGCGACGGAGCCCCAGAAGGCCTTCATCTTGACCATGTGCTCCGGCCAGCGCCCTGCAAGCCGGCCCTCGAAGACAGGGCCGAGGTCTGCATGTTGGCGAATATTGCCATAGAACGTATCCACCAGCCGGTCGATGAAGGCGTCATCGACGCCGATCGACGCCATTTCGGCTGCGGCACGCTGGGTGATCTCGGCACGGTGGGCGGCGCGGCCCGAAAGTTCGGTGGTCATGACTTCGTCTCGCTTCCTGGCTGTCGCAATCCTGATGCGCCCTGCCATGCAGATGGTTCATGCCGCATCTTGATCCAAGCCGCAATCGGGACTAAGTTTAGAACAATTCTAATCTAGGTGACAATCGTCATGTTCAGCATCTCTCTAAGTGGCAGCAAGCGCGCCTTCGACACCCTTTCCGAGCAGGAAATCCTCGCTCTGGCGATTTCCTCGGAGGAGGACGACGCCCGCATCTACCTCGCCTATGCCGATCAGTTGCGCGGGGAGTATCCGCAATCGGCCAAGGTCTTCGAAGACATGGCCGAGGTCGAGCATACCCACCGCAACATGTTGATCGAGAGGCATCGGGACAGGTTCGGCGAACGCATTCCATTGATCCGCCGCGAGCATGTGCGCGGCTTTTACGACCGCAAGCCCGATTGGTTGCGCCAGAACCTGACGCTCGACCAGATCCGCGACGAAGCCATGCGCATGGAGGATGGCGCCTATCGCTTCTATCACGAGGCTGCCCAGCGGACCTCGGATGCGGCGACCCGCAAGCTTCTCGGCGATCTTGCCATGGCCGAACAAGGTCACGAGGAAATCGCCACCATGCTCGGCGAAAAACACCTGCCGGACGACGCGGTGGCGGCGGAGGACGAGACCAAGAAGCGTCAGTTCATCCTGACCTATGTGCAGCCAGGGCTGGCCGGACTGATGGACGGCTCTGTCTCGACGCTCGCCCCGATCTTCGCCGCTGCCTTCGCGACAGGCGATACCTGGTCGACCTTTCTGATCGGCCTCTCGGCCTCGGTCGGCGCGGGCATCTCGATGGGCTTCACCGAGGCAGCCCACGACGACGGCAAGCTCTCTGGCCGCGGCTCACCGCTGAAGCGGGGCCTTGCCTCCGGCATCATGACGACGGTCGGCGGTCTCGGTCACGCGCTGCCCTATCTCATCCCGCATTTCTGGACGGCAACGATCACCGCCATCGTCATTGTCTTCTTCGAGCTCTGGGCGATAGCCTTCATCCAGAACCGCTACATGGAGACGCCCTTCTGGCGCGCCGCCATGCAGGTGGTGCTCGGCGGCTCGCTGGTGCTGGCCGCCGGGGTGCTGATCGGGCAGGGGTAGCGAGACCCCTGCCAGGAGCGGTCGGCCTCAGGCCATGGCCTTCAGCTGCCGAGGCATTTCCGCCGTCTGATACATCGACAGGGTGTGCCCGTCGGGGTCGGCAAATTCTGCCGACCAGCCGCCCGGCGAATGGCTGACGGGTGTCACGATCGTGACGCCCTGTTCGGCAAGACCTTCGACCATGTCGTCGATGCCGCCATCTTCGAGGTCGAAGACGACGATCGGCGAGTTGCCCGGCTTCGACTCGACCTGGAAGAAGAGGAGATCGATCCCGTTCGCTGTCGAGGCGATCAGCCAGTCCGGCTCTCCCGGTTCGTTTTCCATCCGCTGCAGGGGCAGCCCGAGTGTCTCGCCGTAGAAGCGGGCGGTCCGTTCGATATCGGTCACATAATAGCAGATATTGTTGAGCTTCTTGGTTTTCAGCATGGAGAACTCCCGTGTTGGAACGCTAACGCCTTGTTGTTGCCGCCAACCGCAATTTCGTGAGGTCGTGGCCGAAACAAATGAGGTGACCATCCGGGTCGTGGGTCGCGAGCCGTGCGCCGAGGCGCAAGACCAGCGGACGCAGCGACCGCCGGATCGCGCCGAAGGACAGCTGCGGCGAGAGGCGTTCGGGTGCCGTGCCGGACAGTTCGGCGGCCCGCAGGCGCTTGCGGATCTCGCAGATCCGTTGCCGCAAGGCCACCTCGCTCACAGAAAGGAGATGCCGGATCTCGCCATGGGTCTGGCCATTGACGGCGAGCAGAAATGTTGTGCGCAGCGCAGGCGGCAGCAGTTCCACCTGGCGGGCGATATCGTGTGGCGCCACAGGCTCGCTCGCCGTCGGCTGCTGGGAGAGAAAGACGCTCTCGCGCTGTCGTCGACGCACGGCCGAACGGGCGATGAAGGTGCTCCGATGGCGCAACACGCCCCGCATCCAGCGCATGTTTTCCGGTTGTGAAAGGTCGGCTCGCCCTGCCGCGAGCGCCGCGACAAAGGCATCCTGAAGGAGATCCTCTGCCTCTTCCGCGCGTCGGGTATGGCGTCTCGCTTCGTTGAGAAGCTGTTTGAACTGTCTGCTCTGCACCTGTCCCCCCATCCGAAGGAATGGTGGCAGACGGCAGCGAACGCGACAAGCCTGTTGGGTACCGATTGGCGAGGCCGATCCCTTGCGCCAGGATGACAGTCACACATCTGCAATCATCCGTCTTTATGGCGCATTCATGAAAGCCTCTCCCGCGACCATCGGTCTGGGCGTCACCATGACCATCGGTTACGGGACGCTCTATTACTCCTTCTCTGTTCTGGCCCCCGAGATCGCCCGCGAATTCGGTTGGGGGCAGAGCTTCGTCTTCGGCGTTTTCTCCTTCGGGCTGCTTGCGGGTGCGATTGCGGCGCCCGTGCTTGGGCGGCTTGTCGATCGATACGGCGCGCGCTTGATCCTCTGCCTCGGCTCGATCGCGGCCACCGTCTCCCTCGTCATGTTTGCCGTCATGCAGAATGCCTGGCAGTTTGCCGCGATCACGCTTTTCGCCGAGTTTGTCGCGCTCGCCGTCCAGTATGACGCGGGCTTTGCGGCCCTCGCCCAGACCCATGGCCGGCAGGCACGGGCGCATATCACCTTGGTGACGCTGATCGCGGGTTTCGCCTCGACGATCTTCTGGCCGCTTCTGCAATGGCTGCTGACCTGGATGACCTGGCGTGACGTCTATCTCGTCCTGGCGGCCATGAACCTCATGATTGCCCTGCCCATTCATCTTGCTTTGCCGCGTGCGCGGATCCGCGAAGCCGGGATCGAAAACACCCCGGAGCCGGCCGTCGATGTGCCCCTCGACGGTGATCGCAGGCGCCGGATGGTGCTGATGGCGACGGCCTTTGCGGCGGGGGGATTTGTCATGTCTGCGGTCGGTGCCACGCTTCTCGTCCTGATGCGCGATCTCGGTTATGCGACTGCGATCGCGACACTGGCCGGCAGCCTCATCGGGCCGAGCCAGGTGACGGCCCGGCTGGTTGAATATGCGAGGCGCAACCTTTTTGCCCCGCCGCTGACCGCTGTTATCGCAGCCTTAGCCATGGCACTCGGCATGGTTTTGCTGGCCGGTGCGCTCTGGGCGCCGCTCGCCGGCTTCGCCATCGCCTTTGCGATCTTCTACGGTGCGGGTCAGGGATTGACGTCGATCGTCCGCGGCGTGCTGCCGTTGCATTACTTCGGCACAGCCGGTTATGGGCGGACCATGGGTTCGCTTGCATCCGCAAGGATCATCGCCTCGGCGATCGCGCCGGTCTCGGTGATCTGGCTGAACGAGGCGCTGGGACCGCCGGCCGCGCTTGGCGCGCTCATCGCGGTATCGGGCGTCGCTGTTGTCGCGACGCTGGTGCTCACCCGGCGATGAGAACAGGCATTACCGGAGAGCGCCGACCAGCACGTCGGACGTGCCGTTCTCGATGGTGACCCAGCGGCCGGTATCCGTCGAGGACTGCCGCTTGAGAAACGAATAGCGCGTCTCGGTCCAGAGCTTGACGTCGTCGTTGAGATTGTCGAGCACGAAATCGCCGGACTGGGTCCGCACGGTGAGAACCGCATGGCCCTCACCGTCGGGCTTGCGCACGACTGTCATCAGCAGGTCGCCGGCAGAGAAGCCCGCCTCCAGCAGCTTCTTGCGCTTCAGAAGGACGAAATCCTCGCAATCGCCGAGATCGACCGGATAGGCCCAGACTTCCTCGCGGCCGTAGATCTCCTCGTCGGTCATCGGCACGATGGCATGGTTGACGCTCGCATTAACGTCACGGATCACGCTCCAGCCGTGGTCGGTGACCTTCGGCGGCGTCGACGGACGGGCACGCACTGCACATTCCTGCGGCTGGGCCTTGCAGAATTCGTAATGGCCGATCGGCTGAGACGTCACACTGCCGGTGATCATCGAGCGAAGCGACTGCGGCGCAGAGAAGCCCGCATGAGCAGGTGCGAGAACCGCAGCTGCAATGATGAGCGCCTTGATGGCGCGCGAGCCGTTCGTCATGAACACGTCCCCTGAATTCTTAACAAAACGTTAAGATTGCAGGGGGGCATGAGTCAACGGCGCAGGGGCAGGCCGCCCAAGCAATTCATACGCTATGGTTAAAATGCGACAGTTCGCCCCCCCGGAACGGGAAGAGGTTCCCAGGGGATGACGAGATACCGAAAATCCGAGATATTCAGATCATGGAGAGGATCGCGGATTTCATCTTCGCGATGTCCTCCGGGCGCGACAGCCGGTGGTCTCCGTCACGAATCAGGGTCAGCACGACGTCGTCCAGCGGCAGGAACTCCATGAGTTTCAGCGCGTGCTGATAGGGCACATCCGGGTCCTTCATGCCCTGCAGGATATGCACCGGGCAACCCGTCTCGATCAGCCCCATGAGAACACGGTTCTTCGCGCCGTCTTCCATGAGTTCGCGGGTGAAGATGTTTGGCTCGGGGCTGTATTCGGAAGGCTCCTCGAAATAGCCACGTTCGGCAAGCGACTGCCGTTCGGCCTCCGTCAGGCTGGGTTCAATGAGTTCGGACGTGAAGTCCGGCGCCGGCGCGATCAGCACCAGGCCGTCGACCGTAAAGGGCAGGTTGAGGCGGCGCGCCTCCTGAATGACACGCAAGGCAATCCAGCCACCCATGGACGAGCCGATCAGAACGACCTTGCTGACGCCTGATGCAGCGATGACGGCGAGCGCCTCCTCGGTCCAGCGCGAAATGGTGCCTTTGGCGAAATCCCCGCCCGACACGCCATGGCCGGAATAATCGAAGCGAATGGCCGTTATGCCCTGCTCTGCGGCAAGTGCGTCCATCTCGATCGCTTTGGTGCCCGACATGTCGGAGCGATAGCCGCCGAGCCAGACGAGAGCCGGACGATCCGCATCCGTGCCGAGACGGGTGATCACCGCGATGTCGCGCGCCATCTCGGCGGCTCCGACGGTGATCGTGGTCTGTCTGAGGATGTTGGCCCTGTCGGTCATTGCGTGCTCCTTTTGTCGAAGGTTGTAAAACACATTCGGGAAGTCACCGACAACAGGTGATTTTCTTTCGGAAGCATGCTATTGACACTGCCGTCGCAGATATCACATAGCCCTTTGACGCGGATGCGCGCGGGGAAACGCTGCGACATTCCGAAATTGTTTGAGGAGAATACGACCATTCGCAGACCGTTCAAGACCGATGCCCCCGTGAAGGACGGGCCGCGCTCCAACCGTGAAATCCGCATTCCGAAAGTCCAGCTGATCAATGAAGAGGGCGTGAACCTCGGTGTCATCGCGACGGATCAGGCGCTGCGCATGGCGGAAGAAGCCGGACTGGATCTGGTCGAGATTTCGCCGAATGCCGAGCCGCCGGTCTGCAAGATCCTCGATCTCGGCAAGCTGAAATACGCCAACCAGAAGAAGGCGGCTGAAGCGCGCAAGAAGCAGAAGATCGTCGAGGTCAAGGAAATCAAGATGCGCCCCAACATCGACACCCATGATTATGAGGTGAAGATGAAGGCGATGAACCGCTTCTTCGAAGAAGGTGACAAGGTCAAGGTGACCTTGAAGTTCCGTGGTCGTGAAATGGCCCACCAGGAACTCGGCATGAAGCTTCTGCTGCAGGTCAAGGAAGACACTGTGGGCATCGCCAAGGTTGAGGCCGAGCCGAAGCTCGAAGGCCGCCAGATGATGATGGTGCTTGCTCCGAAGTGAGCAGGTGATCCGTTGCATGTTGAAAAAGCCGCTCTTCGGGGCGGCTTTTTTCATGGTTGCCGTCACCGCGCGCGCCATCGACTGCCCCTGACAGAACACTGACAGAATCGCGGACCGCCCTGTCAGCGCGTGTGATGCATGATCCTCCCATCGCAAATGCATTGAACCGCTTCTGGAGGACATCTCATGACCAAGCTTCTTCGCCGCACCCTGCTTATTTCGAGCACGGCGCTCATGGCGATCACCTTTGTTCCGACGTTGGGCACCCTCGTTCCTGGCCCGTTGTCTGCTCTCATCGCGAGCGAAGCCCACGCGCGGGGCGGTGACGACGACGATGACAACGACAGCGACGACAGTGATGACAGTGATGACAGTGATGACAGCGACGACAGCGGCCGCGACAGCGACAGTGATCGCGATGACAGCGACGACGACAGTTCCGGCCGGGATCGCGACCGGGACGACGACAGCGATGACGATGACGACGACCGCAGCAGCGACGATGATGATGACGACGACGATTCGGTCGATGATGACTCTGTTGACGATGATGATGACGGCAGCCGCCGTGGACGGGGCGGTGACCGCGACGAGATTCGCCTGATCGTCAACGACAACCAGCTCCAGGGGCTCCTCAACGGTTCCATGGTGCCGGTTGACCAGAACGGCAAGCGCCTGAGATTCGAAATCGAACGGGAGCACGGCAACACCGAGATCAAGCTTCGTGCACCGAAGGGCACGCTGACCGGCGTAACCGTTATCCCCACACCCTGACCGAACCGGAACGGCGAAACCCGAGCCGCCGCGGGTGACATTCATGCCGTTTCGCCCCGCCCGGCCCCCACCGGGCGGGGATGGCTTTTCTCTTGTTGGCGGGCGACCCGAGCCGCGCTAGTGTCGTTCAAACCCTGATCGAGCCATGATGGACCGTCGTCTTTTTCTGTTCGCACTGCTTAGCCTTGTCGCCGCTGGTCTGTCGCCGGCCGGGAGCGCTTTTGCCAAGGACGGAGGCGACGATGACGATGATGATGATGACGACAGCGGCGGCGGTGGCTCCGACGATTCGGATGATGGCGACGATTCCGATTCCGATTCCGATGACGATGATGACAGCAGTGATCGCGACCGTGATCGTGATGACGACGATAGCGATCAGGACAAGGACGACGACGACCGGGACGACAGCAGTGGCTCCGGAAAGTCAGGCAGCTCCCGGGACCACAATCGGGCCCGCGACGCTGTGGACAAGGGGCGTATCCTTCCGCTCCGCGAGATCCTGAAGCGAGTCGACGGCCTGGGTGGCGGCAGGGTGATTTCGGTGGATCTCAATCTGAAGGCTCGCGCTCCCTATTATACTTTGAAGGTGGAAAGTGGCTCCCGCGTCAGAACCCTGAAGCTGGACGCTGCGACCGGCCGCAAGCTCAATCTCTTCGGATGGTGACCCATGCGCATTCTGCTCGCGGAGGACGATCAGACCATAGCCGACCACACACGCGGCAAGCTCGAGATGGAGGGCTTTGTCGTCGAACATCGCGCCACGGGGCCGGACGTCTGGGCGGAAGGGGAGACGGGTGACTACGCGGCGATCATTCTCGACCTCGGCCTGCCTGGCATGGATGGCCTGTCGATCCTCAAGCGCTGGCGCGCCTCCGGCGTGGAGACGCCGATCCTGGTGCTGACGGCGCGGGGGTCCTGGATGGAGCGCGTCGATGGCTTCGATGCCGGTGCCGACGACTACCTGCCCAAGCCCTTTCGCAGCGAGGAATTGATCGCGCGCCTGAAAGCGCTTCTGCGCCGCGCCGGCGGTCGGGCCAAGACACGAGCCTCTGCGGGTGGCTTCGTGCTCGACGAGGTCGCGCGCCGCATCACCTATGATGACCGCCCGATCGATCTCACCCCGCTCGAATTCCGTCTCCTCGCCTTGCTCATTGCCGAGCCGGATCGGGTCTTCGACCCTCTGGAAATCGCCAGGCAGGTCCAGGGTCGCGATGACGACGCGGGCAAGAATGCGGTCGAGGCGATGATCGCCCGTATCCGCCGCAAGACGCATGCCACGGCCATCGAGACGCGTCGCGGCTTCGGCTATACGATCGCCGGCGAGGGGGCATGATCCAGTCCTTGCGTCTGCGCCTGCTGGTTGGCTCGGTTCTGGCCATAGCCTTCATTCTCCTGCTGGTCGCATCGGGCCTCAGCCGTGTCTTCTCCAACTACGTCGCCGATCGCTACCGTGCCGACATGTCGGCGATCATCGACCAGCTCGCCGCCAACGTCGAGTTCGGCGGCGGCAAGGTCAAGCTGACCGATGAGCCGGGAGACCCCCGTTTCGAGCTGCCGGGCAGCGGGCTGTACTGGCAGGTCATCGGGCAGGATGGCCTCATTTTCCGCTCGCGCTCGCTCTGGGACATCGAGCTCGCTCCTCGCACCCTTCTCACCGGATCCTACGGGTTTGATGTGGCCGAAGGGCCGGATGGTGCGCCGCTGCTGGTGCAGAGGCGCACCATTGACTTCGAGACATCAGGCGGAACCCGCTCCCTGACGTTGCTCGCCGCCTTCGATCGCAAGATCGTCGATGACACGATCTCCGAATACCACGGTGCCATGACGATCATGCTGGTGCTGACGGCTGCAGTTCTCCTGGCGGCCGCCTTCCTGCAGATCGGCATCGGCCTTGCCCCCCTCTCACGCTTGCAGGAGGGGCTGGCACGCGTGCGGTCGGGCGCCACGGACCAGCTGACGGGGGAGGGGCCGACGGAACTGCATCCACTGGTCACCGAGTTGAACGGCTTGTTGAAGGAGCGCGAGACGGCGATCGGACGCGCTCGCGCCAGGGCGAGCGACCTGGCGCACGGGCTGAAGACACCTCTGACGGTTCTGCTGCAACTCGCCGACAATCTGCCCGATCGCGAGCGCATCATGATCCGGCAGCAGGTCGACCTGATCCGCCAGCGCGCCGACCGGCAATTGCAGTCGGCGAGACTCGGTGTCGAACAGATGGCCCAGACCGGCCTTGCCTCGCTGACCGGCAAGCTCATCTCGGTTCTCACCCCGGTTACCGCCGCCCGCGATGTCACCTGGCATGTCGACCTGGATGAGCAGTTGACCGTCGATATGGATCCGGCAGACCTGGCCGAGGCCCTTGGAAATGTCCTCGACAACGCCACCCGCTTCGCGAAATCGGAGATCCGCGTCAGCGCGGAACGGCAGCGGGACGGCATCCGGCTTCATGTCGAGGATGACGGCCCGGGCGTCAAGGATGAGGACCTGTCGGGCATCGCCCGCCGTGGCGTGCATCTCGACGACGACGAGGGGACCGGGCTGGGCCTTGCCATCAGTGAGGATGTGCTCGCAGCCTATGGTGGATCCATTGCTTTCTCGCGGTCTGTGCTCGGTGGGCTCGGCGTGACGCTCTGGCTTCCGGCCCATCGCTGAGGAGGCGTGATCCGGGTGAAGCAAGATTCCCGTCTGTCACCCGTTGCGCTTTTTCGGGTCTGCGGTTATAAGCGCGCGTCCGAACGGTCCGGCAGGGCATGCCGTGGCCGTTCTTTATGCTTGAAAACGGGCATTCGTCAGCCTGTTTCGATACAAGAACAATGGAGTAGCAAAATGCCCAAGATGAAGACGAAATCCTCCGCGAAAAAGCGGTTCAAGATCACGGCGACCGGCAAGGTTCTCGCCGCCGCTGCTGGCAAGCGCCACGGCATGATCAAGCGTTCCAACAAGTTCATTCGCGATGCCCGCGGCACGATGGTTCTGGCTGAACCTGACGGCAAGAAGGTCATCAAGAACTACCTGCCGAACGGTCTCTGAGACCCGATCGCTGTTGGACAATTAAGGAGATCATGACATGGCACGCGTAAAACGTGGCGTAACTTCCCGCGCCAAGCACAACAAGGTATTCAAGCAGGCCAAGGGCTTCTACGGCCGCCGCAAGAACACGATCCGCGCAGCAAAGGCTGCCGTCGATCGTTCCAAGCAGTTTGCTTACCGCGACCGCAAGAACAACAAGCGCAACTTCCGCGCTCTGTGGATCCAGCGTATCAACGCTGCAGTCCGCGAATTCGGCCTGACCTACGGCCGCTTCATCGACGGCCTGAACAAGGCTGGCATCGAAGTCGACCGCAAGGTCCTGTCCGACCTCGCCATCCATGAGCCGGCTGCTTTCGCGAAGCTCGTCGAAGCTTCCAAGAAGGCACTTGTCTACCTCAAGGATGCCGGCACGGCCAACGAGTTTGAAAGCGCGGTCAAGTAAGCTAGCGCTTTCCTTCGAGTTCTGATGGATTGGGAAACCCGCGCTGGCTCACCGGCGCGGGTTTTTCGCATAAGCTAGCCGCATCGGGTCGGCATGAGGGGTGATTGGGGTCGGAATCCTGCCGCGAATGCGGACGAGAGGTGTTGCATGGCAAACCAGGAGAGAGCGGCAGAGCCCGTCCAGGACCTGACCGATTTGCGCGACGAGGATGTCCTGCGTGTGCTGCGGGCTCTGGTTGAAAGCGACCTGCGGGTGCAGCGGCTTGAACTGCCGGCGCGCATCGTCTGGATCAAGCGACAGGGGAACAAGGTCCTTCCGGTCTTCGTCGCCATCCAGGGCCTGGCTGCCACCGTTTTCCGCCTGCCGTTCCTCAGGCCCTCTCCGCAGCTTCGGCCGCAGGCCATGCAGGCGCGGGAGATCCGCCGCCTTCGATCCTTCGAGCAGGCGGGTTTTCCCGTTCCCAAGGTCGTCTATGCTTCGCCGACAGCCATGGTCATGGCCGATGTCGGGCCGACGATCGCAGAGCGTCTGCGCCGGATCCGGAATGATGCCGGCGCCCATGATGCGCTGCTGGTCAAGGTGGCGGATGCACTGGGGCGGGTACACGCGGCGGGCCTTTGTCATGGCCGGCCGCATGTCCGCGATTTCTTCCTTGCAGCGGGCGCTGTCGGATTCATGGACTTCGAGGAGGATCCCGCCTCCGTGATGCCGCTGGAAGTGGCACAGGCCCGCGATGTTCTGCTTTACTTCCTGGTCGTGACATCGCTCGCCGTATCCGCCGAGGTGACCTGTCCGGCCGCGCTTGACGCCTGGCTTCGCCATGCACCGGGGGCCGCCCGCCGGGAATTGCTGGCGCTGGCGTCCTTCGCCGGTCGAATTTTGCCATTCGCCCGGTTGATTGGCCGCCTGCACATGGGTAGTGATCTGCGACGCTTTATCAAGGCTACGGAATTTCTGATGACGGCCCCGCTACATGAGGTGGACGGCCCACGACGCGCCAAGGCAGGAAAAGATGGTTGAACTAGACGCACTGAAGGCACAGCTCCAGGCCGATATCGCCGCAGCCGCGGACGAGCAGGCGATCGAGGCGGTGCGCGTGGCGGCGCTCGGCAAGAAGGGGTCCGTTTCGGAACTCTTAAAGACGCTCGGCACGATGACGCCGGAAGAGCGCCAGACGCGTGGCGCCGCGATCAACGCGCTGAAGAACGAGATCACCGAGGAAATCGGAGCCCGCAAGACGGCGCTGAAGGACGCGGCGATCAACGCCCGCCTGAAGGCAGAGACGCTCGATGTGTCGCTGCCCGTGCGCTCCTCGCCGGCCGAACGCGGCCGCATCCACCCGATCAGCCAGATCGTCGACGAGATCACAGCGATCTTCGCCGATATGGGCTTCTCGATCGCCGAAGGTCCTGACATCGAGACCGACTATTATAACTTCACGGCTCTGAACTTCCCCGAGGGACATCCGGCCCGCGAGATGCACGACACCTTCTTCCTGCAGCCGGATGAAAACGGTGAGCGCAAGGTGCTGCGCACCCATACGTCTCCTGTTCAGGTTCGCACCATGGAGGCCCAGAAGCCGCCGATCCGCATCGTAATTCCCGGCAAGACCTATCGCCAGGACTCGGATGCCACGCACTCGCCGATGTTCCACCAGGTCGAAGGTCTGGTCATCGACAAGACGGCGAATGTCGCCAACATGCGCTGGATCCTCGAAGAGTTCTGCAAGGCCTTCTTCGAGGTCGACAGCGTCACCATGCGCTTCCGCCCGTCCTTCTTCCCGTTCACCGAGCCGAGCTTCGAGGTCGACATCCAGTGCGATCGTTCCTCGGGCCCGATCGTCAAGTTCGGTGAAGGCAAGGACTGGATGGAAATCCTCGGCTGCGGCATGGTTCACCCGAACGTGCTGCGCGCTGGCGGGCTCGATCCGGACGAGTATCAGGGCTTCGCCTGGGGCATGGGCCTCGACCGCATCGCCATGCTGAAATACGGCATGCCTGATCTCCGCGACTTCTTTAACGCCGATGTCCGCTGGATGAGCCACTATGGCTTCCGACCGCTCGACGTGCCGACGTTGTTTGGTGGTTTGAGCAGCTGATGATTTATTCGTGGCCACAATTAAATATATGTGGTAGAGATGGAGCTGGAATGGGACGAGGAGAAGCGTCAGCGCAACCTGCGTGAGCGGGGGCTGGATTTCGCAGATGCCTATGGCTTCGACCTTGCTTCTTCCGTGACGCGCGTTGACGACCGAGTTGATTACGGGGAAACCCGCTTTGTGACCTACGGTCTACTCGGTGGTCGGCTGCATGTCATGTGCTGGACCGAGCGCTCCGAACGAATGCGGATCATCTCACTGAGGAAAGCCAATGAGCGAGAACAGAAAGCCTTCGCCCAAGTCTTTGGATCAGGACCTGCCGCTGACGGATGAGGATGGAGAGGTTCGCGAAATGACGCTGGAAGACTTCAGCGCTTTTCGACCGACACGTGCCCTTGTTCCGGAGGTGGTCGAGCGCTGGGAGAGAACTCGTGGCCAGCGAGGCCCACAGAAGGCCCCGGTTAAGGAGCGTGTCGGGTTGAGATTGAACAGAGACGTGGTCGAGCATTTTCGCCAGACCGGTCCTGGCTGGCAGAGCCGGATCAACGACGTGCTGGAGGATTATGTGAAGGCAAGAGAGAATTGATTGAACATCTCGACAACATGCGCCCGGTCGATCTGCTTTGCGATGACGACCTGCTGCATGTGGAACTGACGGACGGTCGGATCGTCAGCGTCCCGGTCTGGTGGTACCCGCCCCTTCAGGAGGCGCTGCCGGTGGAGCGGAACAACGTGGAATTCATGCCGTCGAGCATTCACTGGCCCGATATCGATCTCGATGTGACGGTGGTCAGCATGCTCCTCGGAAGACAGGCGTCAGGCGCGCGATCGCTGGACGCTTCGGGCAAGATGCAGATGGGAACGAGACAATGAAATTCACACTCTCCTGGCTGAAGGATCACCTGGAAACCGAGGCTTCGCTCGAGGAAATCTGCGAGCGGCTGACCGCGATCGGCCTCGAGGTCGAGGATGTCGATGACAAGGCGGCCTACAAGCCCTTCGTCATTGCCAGGATCCTGACGGCGGAAAAGCATCCCGAGGCCGATCGCCTGAAGGTGCTCTCGGTCGATGCCGGCGACGGCAAGCCTGTGCAGATCGTCTGCGGCGCGCCGAATGCGCGCGCCGGCATGGTGGGTGCGCTCGCGCGTCCGGGCACCTATGTGCCCGGCATCGACGTGACGCTCGCCGTCGGCAAGATCCGTGGTGTCGAAAGCCATGGCATGATGTGCTCTGAAAAGGAGCTCAACATCTCCGAGGACCACAACGGCATTATCGACCTGCCCGAGGATGCCCCTGTTGGTACCTCCTTCGCATCGTACGCCGGCCTCGACGACCCGGTCATCGAGATCAACCTGACGCCGAACCGTCCGGATTGCACCTCGGTCTTCGGCATTGCCCGCGATCTCGCAGCCTCGGGTCTCGGCACGCTCAAGGCCCCGAAGGCGCCCGCCTTCAAGGTCGAGGGCGAGACACCGGTCGAGGTGAAGCTTGAGCTCGAAGACCATCTCTGCCCCGGCTTCGCCTATCGCCTCGTGCGCGGCGTGAAGAACGGCCCGAGCCCGAAGTGGATGCAGCAGCGTCTGCTGGCGATCGGCCTTCGCCCGATCTCGGCGCTGGTCGACGTCACCAACTACATGACCTTCGACCAGGGGCGTCCGATGCACGTCTTCGACGCCGACAAGGTCAAGGGCGCGCTGGTCGTGCGCCGGGCCAAGGACGGCGAGGAAATCCTCGCGCTCGACACTCGCACCTACAAGCTGAACCCGAACAACGTCGTCATCGCCGATGACAACGGTCCGGAATCCATCGGCGGCATCATGGGCGGTGAGCATTCTGGCTGTGACGAGAACACCGTCAACGTGCTGATCGAGTCGGCCCTCTGGGATCCGATCAACATCGCCAAGACCGGCCGCGCCCATGGCATCATCACCGATGCGCGCTACCGTTTCGAACGCGGTGTTGACCCCGAATACATGGTCCCGGGTCTGGAGCGCACCACCGAACTGGTTCTCGAAATGTGCGGCGGTGTCGCGGCGGAAATGAAGGTCGAGGGCTACAAGGGTCACCAGAAGAAGGTCGTCGATTTCCCCTATGCGGAAGTCAAGCGCCTGACGGGTCTGACCGTTTCGAACGACGAGTCGCGCCAGATCCTGACCGCCCTCGGCTTCGAGATCCTGTCGGGCGACGAGACCTCAGCCAAGGTTTCCGTTCCCTCCTGGCGTCCTGACGTCGATGGCAAGGCGGATCTGGTTGAAGAGGTCATGCGCATGCACGGCGTCGACAACATCAAGCCGGAGCCGCTGCCTCCGACCGGTTCGGTCAATGCCAAGATCCTGACCACGTTGCAGATCCGCACACGTTCGGCCCGCCGGGCGCTGGCCTCGCGCGGCATGCTGGAAGCCGTCACCTGGTCCTTCATTTCGGCCGAGCACGCCAGGCTCTTCGGCGGCGGCAGCGAGAAGCTGAAGCTGGTCAACCCGATCGCGGCTGACATGTCGGACATGCGCCCCTCGCTGCTGCCGGGCCTGCTGACGGCGGCCCAGCGCAATGCCGACCGTGGCTTCGGCGATGTGGCCATCTTCGAAGTCTCCGGCACCTATGAAGGCGATACGCCCGACACGCAGCGTCGCGTCGCCGGTGGCGTGCGCCGTGGTACGGCGTCGATCGCTGGTGCCGGCCGCATGTGGTCGAATGGGGCCAAGGGCGGTGGCAAGCCGGTCGACGTCTTCGACGCCAAGGCAGATGCGCTCGCCGTGCTCGAAGCCTGCGGTATCCCGATGAGCAACGTGCAGATCGAGCAGGGTGGCCCCGAATGGTATCACCCGGGCCGTTCCGGCACGATCAAGGCCGGCCCCAAGGTCATCCTCGGCACCTTCGGTGAATTCCACCCGAAGACGCTGGAAGCGCTCGACGTGTCAGGCACGCTCTGCGGCTTCGAAATCTATGTCGACGCCCTGCCCGAGCCGAAGAAGAAGGCGACCCGCACCAAGCCGGCGCTGGAGCTTTCGGCCTTCCAGATGGTGAAGCGCGACTTCGCCTTCGTCGTCGAAAAGACGGTCGAGGCCGGCGCGATCATCAAGGCGGCGACAAGCGCGGACCGCAAGCTGATCTCGGGCGTCAATGTCTTCGACATCTTCGAGGGTGCATCCGTCGGCGAGGGCCGGAAGTCGGTGGCGATCGAGGTTCTGATCCAGCCGACAGACAAGACGCTGACCGACGAGGATTTCGATGCACTGACGAAGAAGATCGTCGGCAATGTCGAGAAGTCGACGGGCGGCACGCTGCGCGCCTGATCCTGTGGCGACGGGCCCACGTGGTCCGTCTGCGATGAGACAAAGAAAAAGCCCTTTCCCTGCATGTCAGGGAAAGGGCTTTTTGATGTGGATCCGATGGTCATGGACCGTCAGGAAGATCGGGCTTCGTCATCACACCTTACAGGCTGACACGACGGCCTTCCTTGTCGGCCGACTTGCGGTCGGTGCCGTGCTTGGCAAGAATTGCCTTGGCGTCTTCCACCGAAATGCGGTGCTTCTTGGCGAAGGGAATGGCTTCATAGCCCTGGGCCGGTGCGGTCGTGTTCTTCTTGTCTGACATGCAAGTCTCCAAGTCTCTTTGCGACGGCAGGGTGCCGAAGCCTCTGGTATCGGGGTGAGGGGGAAGGGAACCACGCCTGATATCGGCGGGCGTCGCGCGCAATCTCAGCGCCATGACCCCTATATGGGGGTAGAGGGCCGAAAGCTCAATACTTCTTCTTGCGCAGCGTCTTGTTGCCCTTCGGTCCGGAATAGACGGGCGTGCGGTCACGGTTCTCCGCCTGCAGCAGACGCCAGCGATCGAGACGGTCCGGGTCGAGCGTACCGTCCTTGATCGCGGCCTGCACGGCACAGCCTTTTTCATGCGAATGGCTGCAATCGCGAAACTTGCAATGCGGGACAAGCTCGGTGATTTCGGCAAACAGCGTGTCGATACCGTCGGTGATGTCGCTGACGTAAAGCGTGCGGATGCCGGGCGTATCGATCACCCAGCCACCGCTGGCCATGGCATGCAGGGAGCGCGCCGTCGTCGTGTGCCGCCCCTTGGCATCATGCTCGCGGATCGAACCGGTCTTCTGGGCCGTCTCGGCCCCGTGACCGGCGAGCGTGTTGACCAGCGTCGACTTGCCGACGCCGGAGGAACCGACGAGCGCCACTGTTTGGCCTGGACCGCACCAGGGCATCAAGGGGTCGATGGCATCAGGCGAGCGCGCATTGACGATGACGACGGGCAGATCGCGCTGCAGGCCTCGGGCCTCGTCGGCGTAGACGGAGGCGTCGTCGACCGTGTCGGCCTTGGTCAGCACGATCACCGGACGCGTGCCCGCCTGGTTGGCCATGACCAGATACCGTTCGAGCCGCGCGGCGTTGAAATCGGCGTTGCAGGAGGTGACGATGAACAGCGTATCGACATTGGCGGCGGCGAGCTGCTGACCGAAGGCGCCTTCGGTGCGTCGCTGCAGCACGGTCTGGCGATCCAGGCGGCGCACGAGGAGGTCCGTGTAACGCGCGGCGAGAACCCAGTCGCCCACCGCGAAATCGGCCGTATTGCTGTTCGGCGGAAGCTCGATCTCCACCGGCCCGGTCGCATCGATCGCCTCCAGGCGGTCGCGATGCACCGAGGAAATCCGGCGCACCAGGAGATCGGCCTCATCAGCCGTCACCTGCTCGGCGAAGAAGGCGCTGAAGCCGAGCCGCGAGAGCGCGGCGGTATCGAGGAGGCCGGTCAAGGGCGGACCGCCGGGGTGAGACGTAAAGCCATGGGCACTTTCAGCGTTGAGATCGGGCAGTCGTGCTTCTCATAGCGCAGAAAGTCGTCGCTGACGCGTGAAATCGAACAGGCCTCCGTGGCGGTGTACCCGTCTGCGGTCCGGACCGAAGCCTCGGCAATCAGGCTCTGAGGTCAGGCGCGCCGACGGCTGGCACGACACGTCGGCGCGGCAGCCGGGCAAACATGACGGCATTGCCGGCGAGCGTCAGCGCGAGACCCAGCATCGCGAGCGGCGTGAAGTGATAGTCCTCGTAAAGGCTCGAGAGCGTCAGGGCGACGACGGGGAAGAGCACCGTGGCATAGGCGGCCTTCTGCGAGCCGATCCGCGAGACCAGCATCAGATAGGTGGTAAAGCCGACGACGGAGCCGATGACCGAGAGATAGACGAGGGCGGCGAGATAGGTCTGGTTGGGTGGCAGCACGATGGGCGTTCCGGTCACGCCGATCAGGGCAAGAAGCGCGATCGAGCCATAGCTCATGCCCCACGCATTGGCAGTCACGGGCGCAATGCCTTCGGCGCTGTTGCGGCGGGACGCCATGTTGCCGAAGGAAAAGAAGAGCGTGCCGAGCGCCGAAAGCCCGATGCCCTTCCAGCTGTCCGGATTGACGGCGATGAAAATGTCAGGGCCGAAGAGCAGCGCAAGCCCGGTGGCGCCGAGACCGGCGGCGACCAGCGTGCGCGGCTTGATCGGATCGCCGAAGAAGATGCGCGCATTGACGGCGTTGTAAACGGTGGCGAGCGAGAAGACGACGGAGATCAGTCCCGACGGCACATAGCTGGCCGCGTGATAGAAGCAGAGGAAGTTGCAGCAGAAGAGCGACAGCGCCTGGACGAGGATGAAAGGCTGCTGCTTCAGCGTCGGCACTTTCAGGCGACCTGTGAGCGCCAGCACGCCGACAAGCACGAGGGCGGCAAGGGCGAAGCGATAAAAGACCGAGACCAGCACGGGCACCGGCCCGATCTGCAGCGCGATCGCGATCCAGGTCGTGCCCCAGATCAGCACGGTCGACGAGAAGAGAAGAAGATTGGTCATGGGATGCGCCTCGCTTTCGAAAGGCAGGTAACGCCGCTGACGCCGTCCGTTCTTGCATGATCTTGCGGTGTTCTTCGCTACGGCGGCTACGCCTATCCGATTGGTGATGGCGCAGCGCATCAAGCGCGCTAGAATGCAGACGATCTTTCAAGGACCATCCATGCTGCACACCGCCACCGTCTTCGGCTCCCTGTCCGCCTCGTCCCGTGCCGAGCGTGGGGAAACGCTCGACCTCGGCGAGGGGCGGGCCAGTGCGATCTGGCGCAACAGCCATGATCGCATGCGCTATGAGCGGACCGACGGGCATACCTTCAGCTGTTACCTGCGCGGCGGCGACGGCACACGGCGGATCGATGCCGGCAGCATTGCCGGCTGGCCTGGCGCGCTCTGCATCATGCCGCAGGGGGCCTCGTCGGAATGGGAGATCACCGACAACTTCGAATTCGTGCATCTCTATGTCGCCGACGACGAGCTGCGCCGCTTGTTCTCGGAGACCTTCGACCGCGATGCCCGGCTGATGCTTCTGCCGGAAGCGACTTTCGACGAGGCGCCACGATTGGCAGAGGCGCTGGCGCATCTGGCCACTGCCACCCAGAGCGGCAACCGGCTGCTCGCCGAACAGGCGATCGTCTCGGCGGTCGAGCAGCTGTTTGCCGACCCGCGCTACGGCGGCGAGCGGCGCCCGGTGTTGCGCGGCGGTCTGGCACCCGTCCTGCGGCGGCGGCTGGTGGAGCATATCGAGGCGAGCCTCGATCAGACGATCACGCTCAAGGATCTGGCGAAGCTGGCGGACTTGAGCGAATTCCATCTTCAGCGGATGTTTCGGCAAAGCTGCGGCGTTTCCCCGCATGACTTCATCCTCAACCGCCGCATCGATCGCGCCCGGCGCATGCTTGACGGCACTGACCCGATTGCCCAGATCGCCTCGGCCTGCGGATTCAGCAGCCAGAGCCATCTGACGCGGATGTTCAAGGCCGTCACCGGCACGACGCCGTCGGCCTATCGCCGCGCTGTCAGCGGCTGATTATCCCATCGCCTTCAGCGCCCGCTCCAACACCCGAAAGGGTCTGATATCACCCATATGCGCGACGTTGAAGCGCATGAAGCCGTCTGCCGAGAGCGAGGGGCTGAAGACATTGCCGGGCGCCAGCACCACGCCCTGGGGCAGGGCGGCCTGGGCGAGTGCAGTCGAGCTGATCCCCTCAGGCATACGGCACCAGAGATAGGGGCCGCCGCGTGGCGTGAGAACCGGTGCGATGCCGAGGTCACCGAGACGGGTTGCCGTCGCACGCCGCTCGGTGTCGAGGCGGCGATGCAGCTGATCAAGATGTTTGCGATAGCCGCCACTTGCAAGCACGCCATGGATCGCCTCCGTCGCCACCTGGCTCGGGCCGCCGAACTGGATGGCGACCTGCAGGTCGGTCAAGAGCCGGATGCGTTCGGGATCGGTGGCGATGAAGCCTGTGCGCAGCGAGGCCGAGATCGTCTTGGAAAAGCTGCCGATGCGGATGACTCGGGAAAGCCCGTCGAGGGTGGCAAGCGTGATCGCCGGCTCCGGCTCGAAATCGGCAAAAATGTCGTCCTCCACGGCCAGCATATCCGAACGGCTGATGATGCCGAGCAGCTGGAAGGCGACCTGCGGCGAGAGCGTCGCGCCGGTCGGATTGTGCAGGCCAGAATTGGTGAGATAAAGCCGGGGTGCCTGGCGTGTCACGGCGGCCTCGAAGGCGGCGATGTCTGGGCCGTTTTCCGTATAGGGTACGGGGACTGCAATCGCCTGATGGGCGCGCAGCAGCGTCTGGAAATTGAAATAGCAGGGATCATCGACAATGACGCGGTCGCCGGGGCGCAGGAGCAGCCGGCAGACGAGATCGAGCGCCTGGGTGGCGGAGCCCGCAAGCAGGACCTGATCTTCGGACAAGGCAATCGACTGCTGACGCAGCCGCGTCTCGACGAAACGACGCAGAGCTGCGCTGCCGCGCGAGGGGCCGTAGTCGGTGGTGAGACTGGTCGCCTGGCGCAGCACGTTTCGCATACCGGCATGCAGGAGTGCGGTCGGCATCCAGTCCGGCGGCAGCCAACCACAGCCGGGCTTGGACGTGCCGGGATCGGCGTCCAGCGCCTGGCGCGCCACCCAGAATGGATCGACTTCCATCGCACGCGGCGGCTCCAGTCGGACGAGTGGTGCGGGCGTGCGGCCGGCCTCGGTCACGAAGAAGCCGGAGCCCGGGCGGGGGCGGATCAGCCCCTCGGCGGAGAGCCGGTCATAGGCCTCGACGACGGTGGAGGGCGAGACCGAGAGCGCGATGGCGAGGCGCCGGATCGATGGCAGCCGGTCATTGGGCACCAGCTGGCCCGCGCCGATGCGCCCGCGAATCTCTGTCATGACAAGCGCCGTCCTAGACGCTGGCGGATCCGGTGGTTGAACGCGCTCATTCATCTGTATGGCCTTTGTCATCAGTACAGTTTGGCCAGATTGTATCGCTCCGTCTCTGGATGCGCCAGCCCCTCCAGGCGACAAGGGCGGACAGACAAATGGAGACGAGAATGACGATTTCGTGGAAAGCCTGGGCCAGCGGTTTCATCGGTGTGCTGATCTTCAGCGGCTCGCTGCCGGCAACGCGCGTGGGGCTGGCCGATTTTGCTCCGCTCTTTCTGACCTCGGCCCGGGCGATCATCGCTGCGCTCCTCGGCGCGGCCCTGCTGATCGGTCTGCGTGAGAAACAGCCCGAGCGGAACGATCTGCTACCGCTGGCGGTTGTCGCACTCGGCGTCGTCGTCGGCTTTCCGCTGCTGACGGCCCTGGCCCTCACCAGCATCAATTCGGCCCAGTCCATCGTCTTCGTCGGGCTGTTGCCGCTCTGCACGGCGCTGTTCGGCGTGTTGCGCGCGGGCGAACGCCCCTCGGCGGTCTTCTGGATGTTCTCCGTAGCAGGAGCTGCACTCGTTGCAGGCTTTGCGCTGTCGACGACGGCGGACATGGCGGTGCAAGGTGCCGTGCTGATGATCGCCGCAGTGATCGCCTGTGGAATGGGTTACGCAGAGGGCGCGCGCCTGTCGCGTCGCCTTGGTGGCTGGCAGGTCATCAGCTGGGCGCTTGTGATGTCGCTGCCGGTCATGCTGCCGATCGCTCTGTGGACCGTGCCCGGCGATCTGGGGGCCGTGTCGACATCCGGCTGGTTGGCGCTCGCTTACGTTTCGCTGTTCAGCATGATGATCGGCTTCATCTTCTGGTATCGCGGCCTCGCCTTGGGCGGCATTGCTTCGGTCGGACAGCTGCAGCTGCTGCAGCCGTTTCTGAGCTTCGTGCTGGCCGCAGGGCTGCTGCATGAGACGGTAAGCCTTCCCATGCTGGCAACAGCCCTGCTGGTTGTTCTCTGCGTGGCGGCAAGCCGGCGCTTTGCCTGACAGAGCATGTCCAGCAAAAGTGCGTCAGCGGTTTTGCGTCCGGACTGCGTCGAAACAAGGCAGATCGAGTACTTCCGGCTCTTGGCGGAAGTACTCGATCGACTCAGCGTCCCGACATCTTGGACATGGCTTCGTTGTAGCGCGCGCCGGCCACCTTGTCGGGCGAAACGGCATTTGACAGCGCAGCGAGATCGTCGCTCGAGAGCGTGATCCCGGTCGCATCGATATTGCTGTCGAGATTGGCGATTTTCGTCGTGCCCGGGATTGGCACGATGAAATCGCCCTGGGCGAGAACCCATGCGAGCGCCAGTTGGCCGGGCGAGACACCCTTCTCGACCGCCATGGTTTCGAGCGCCGTGACCAGCGCCAGATTGGCGTCGAAATTCTCCTGGTCGAAGCGTGGCAAGCCGCGGCGGAAGTCGTTCTCGCCCAGCTTGGACAGGTCCTTCAGGGCGCCTGTCAGCATGCCGCGTCCGAGCGGAGAGAAAGGCACGAAGCCGATGCCGAGTTCGCGGCAGGTATCGAGCACGCCGTTGGTTTCCGGATCGCGGGTCCAGAGGGAGTATTCGCTCTGGATGGCGGAGATCGGGTGCACGGCATGAGCGCGTCGCAGCGTTGCAGCACTCGCCTCCGAGAGGCCCAGCGCTTTGACTTTTCCTTCCTTCACGAGGTCCGCCATGGCGCCGACGGTCTCCTCGATCGCGACATCAGGATCGACGCGGTGCTGGTAGAAGAGGTCGATGACCTCGACGCCCAGCCGCTTCAGCGACGCCTCCGCGACGGCGCGCAGATGCTCCGGCCGGCTGTCGAGACCGGAGGGCCGCGCGGCCTTGGCCTCGTCGCCGATGGTGAAGCCGAATTTGGTGGCGATCACCACCTTGTCGCGATGCCGCTTCAGGCCCTTGCCGACCAGGTCCTCGTTGGTGAAGGGGCCGTAGACCTCCGCCGTGTCGAAGAAGGTGACGCCACGTTCGACGGCGTGGTCGAACAGCTTGTGCGCCGTCGCCTCGTCGATATTGGTGCCATAGGCATGGCTCATGCCCATGCAGCCAAGGCCAATGGTCGATGGGGTGAGCGTGCCGAGTGTGCGGGTCTTCATGGGAGCCTCCTGCGATGCCGGTCTGGCGCGATGCTGGGTTGACGGTGAGGGTAAACTAGGGCGAAAGCGCTCTTCCGAAAATACATGCAGACACGATCGCCTTGTTCTATCATTTAGAACAATGAACCGGACCCAGCTTTCGCAACTCGCCGTTCTCGCCACCGTCGCCCATCACGGCAGCTTCCGCAAGGCAGCCGCCGAACTCGGCATCGCGCCCTCGGCGGTGAGCCATGCGATTTCGTCTCTGGAGGAGAGCCTGAACCTCCGCCTGATGGCGCGCACCACACGCAGTGCGGCGCCGACGGCAGAGGGACGCCAGCTCCTGGAGACGTTGCAGCCGGCGCTGGCGGATATTGCCTCCGCGATCGAGGCGCTGTCCGACAGCACCGGGCGGCCTGCCGGTGCGCTCCGCATCACCATGCCGATGCTGGCGGCGCAAAGCCTGATCGCCCCACGGCTCGGCGCCTTTGCCGCCGCCTATCCCGAGATCGAGCTGGAGATCACCACCGACGACCGCTTCGAAGATATTGTCGAGAAGGGCTATGATGCGGGCCTGCGGCTCGGCGAACATCTCGATGCAGACATGATCGCGGTTCGAATGAGTGGTCCATGGCGTGGTTCCGTCGTCGGTTCGCCTGATTATTTCGCAAGGCATCCGATCCCCGTCGACCCGCGTGACGTGACCGAACACGCCTGCATCCGAAGGCGCTTCCAGAGCGGCACGATCTATCGCTGGGAATTCGAGAAGCAGGGCCGCGCGCTGTCGATCAGTGTCCGGGGACCGTTGATCCTGTCCGATCAGGGCCTGATGCGGCAAGCCGCCCTCGATGGCGCGGGCCTCGCCTATCTCTTCGACCCCGGCGTCGAGACGGACATCCGCGACGGGCGGTTCGTTCGCGTGCTCGACGACTGGTGTCCGCCCTTCGACGGCTTCTCGCTCTACTATTCCAGCCGGCGCCAGATGCGCCCGGCACTGCGGGCCTTCATCGATTTCTTCCGCTGGCGGGGCACCGAGGCCGGCTGAACACCGACCTGTCGACGCTCGTGTCCTGGAGGCCAGGCGCCCGCAGCGTTGAGCGCGTCGATCTGCGCCTTCGTCAGCTGAAGCTTACCGGCGGCAATCAGGCTGTCCAACTGGCGCAGGCTGGTCGCGGACGCAATCGGGGCGGTGATGCCGGGCTGGGCGGCGATCCAGGCGATGGCGACGGTAGCAGGGCTGGTGCTGGTTTCCGCTGCCACCTGGTCGAGGGCGCCGAGGATGCGATGGCCCTTCTCGTCCAGATAGCTGCCCACCCGGTAGGCGCGGGAGGAGTTCACCGTGTCTTCCGGCTTGCGGTATTTGCCCGTGAGAAAGCCGGCGGCCAGGGCGTAGTAGCTGATGACACCAATCTCTTCAGCCAGACAGAGGTCGCGGATCGGCCCCTCGAAACGGTCGCGGCTGTAAAGATTGTATTCCGGCTGCAGGACATCGAAGCGCGGCAGGCCAGCGTTCCTTGCGGCGTCGAGCGAATGCTTGAACTGCCCGGCATCATAGTTCGAGCAGCCGATCGCCCTGACCTTGCCATCCCGCTTGAGCCTGTCGAAGGCGTCCAGCGTTTCCTCGATCGGGGTGTCCTCGTCCGGCTTATGCGCGAGATAGAGATCGATATGGTCGGTTCCCAGCCGCTGGAGAGACGCGTCCACCGCCTCTTGGATCCATTTCGCCGATAGTCCTGTCTTTCGACCCTGCGTGTCGAAGCCCACCTTGCTGACGATCGTCACGCGATCGCGCGAAACGGAACCGTGTTTCAGCCACTGTCCGATGATGGCTTCGCTCTCCCCGCCGACATGCCCCTCGACCCAGGACGAGTATACGTCGGCCGTGTCGATGGTGTCGAAGCCGGCTTCGAAGAAGCGGTCGAGAAGGTCGAACGACGTCTGCTCATCAGCCGTCCAGCCGAAGACATTGCCACCAAAGACAACGGGAGCGATCGAAAGGCCGGTGCGGCCGAGAGCACGTTTCTGCATGGGAAGCCTCGGATAGATGGGGAGGGAAGGATCAGGGCGACGCTATCAAGCGTAAGTCGACGGCACCATTGAAAAGCATTGATCTGTTCTGAAGCGGGGTTGTCCTATCTCCCGCGCATGGCTGGATATTGGCTTGCCTTTGCGGCCTTCCAGTGTCGCAGTGGTCTTGGCCTTCAGACTGGCAGAGGGGCGCCGAACCTCGTTGCGCCCTGCTGAGGCTTCGCCTAATGTCCGCCCCGACATTTTGAGGAGGACTAAAGATGCTGCGTTTCGGAATTCTGTCGACGGCCAAGATCGGTCGCGAGCTTGTGGTGCCGGCGATCCAGGATGCCGAAAACGCCGTCGTCACGGCGGTTGCGAGCCGCGATCTGGCCCGAGCCCGCGAGATGGCCGACCGCTTCTCGGTTCCCCATGCTTTTGGGTCTTACGAGGAAATGTTCGCCTCCGACGTCATCGACGCCGTCTACATTCCGCTGCCGACCTCGCAGCATGTCGAATGGGCGATCAAGGCGGCCGATGCCGGCAAGCATGTGCTCTGCGAAAAGCCGATCGCGCTGAAGGCCGAAGAAATCGACGAGATCATCGCGGCCCGCGAGCGCAACAAGGTACTGATCACGGAAGCCTACATGGTGACCTACGCACCGGTCTGGCTGAAGGTCCGCGAACTCCTGAGCCAGGGCGTCATCGGCACGCTGAAGATGGTCCAGGGCTCCTTCACCTATTTCAACCGCGACCCCGGCAACATGCGCAACATCCCCGAGCTGGGTGGTGGTGCTCTGCCGGATATCGGTGTCTACCCTGCTATCACCACCCGTTTCGTCACCGGCAAGGAGCCGGTCCGCGTCCAGTCGACCATCGAGCGTGATCCGGAATTCGGCACGGATATCTATGCAAGCGTCAAGGCGGATTTCGGTGACTTCGAACTGAACTTCTACGTCGCCACCCAGATGGCCAACCGCCAGCTGATGGTCTTCCACGGCACGGATGGCTTCATCGAGGTGAAGTCGCCTTTCAACGCCGACCGCTGGGGCGCCGAGGAAGTCGAGCTCACCAACCGCAGCCACAACGCTTCGCAGATATTCCGCTTCCCCGACAGCCGTCAATACAAGCTGGAGGCCGAAGCCTTCGCCCGCGCAGTGGCCGGCACCAAGGGTGAGGTCGTCACGCTGGAAAGCTCGAAAGCGAACCAGAAGCTGATCGACGCTATCTATCGCGCGGCGGACAAGGATGGCTGGGAAGCGGTGTAAGCGGCGGCTTTTGCTCTAGCGGCGAAAGACGTAGCGCGAATAGCCGAAGAAACTGAACAGCATGGCTGCGATGGAGGCGAACACCAGCGCGGCATAGGGGCTAAGCAGCGGCGCGCCGATCAGGAGCAGGGCATAGACCCCGTAATTGATCAGCGACGTCACGGCGCCAATGAAGCCATAGCGAAAGCCCTCGCTGACAATAGAGCGTTTCGAGGCGCCGAAGGTGAAATGGCGGTTGAGCAGCCAGGTTGTCGTCATGGCAACCGCGATTGCCACGATGCGGGCGGGGAGCGGCCCGATCGGCGTGAAGGTCAGGAACAGCCAGAGCACACCGGCATCGACGAGAAAGCCGGTGGCGCCGACGACGGCGAAGCGCAGAAACTTCTTCATGCCGCGCGGGACGAGCCGCCCTTGGCCGCAGTCTTGGGCGAACGCTCACGCTTCGGCTTTTCGGTTGCCGATACAGGCTCAACCTGGACCTTGGCCGTGCTGAGGGCGGGCAGTGTCAGATAGTGGATCCTGAGCTGCTCGGCGCGAGAGCGCGCGACGGAATCCAGGATGAGCGCTGCCGTGAAGGACAGGAAGGACATCATTGTCAGTGCCATCGCCGCAATCCAGGTCGGCATGCGCGAGACAAGGCCGGTGGTGAAGAATTCAAAGAGCACCGGTGCCATGAAGCCGAGGCTGGCGCCCATCAGGCCAGCCGCGATCAGGCCGAAGAAGGCGAAGGGCCGCGTTTCCTTCATCAGCATGGCAAACATCCAGAGGATCTTGAAGCCATCCTTGAAGGTCGAGAGCTTCGAATGCGAGCCCTCCGGCCGGCGGCCGTAATCGAGCTCGATCTCGCAGACCGGAAGCTTCAGCCGCGAGGCATGCACCGACATTTCCGTCTCGATCTCGAAGCCGGCGGAAACGGCGGGGAAGCTCTTCACATAGCGGCGCGAAAATGCGCGGTAGCCCGAGAGAATATCCGTGAAGTCATTGCCGAACAGCACGCGGTAAAGCAGGTTGAACAAGCGGTTGCCGAAGGCATGGCCCTGGCGCCCGGCATCGTCATGCACGCCCCGGCGTGTACCGACCACCATGTCGGCACGCTCGGTGATCAGCGTGCGGATCAGTTCCTCGGCGTCGGCGGGTCCATAGGTCCCGTCGCCATCGGCCATGATGTAGATGTCGGCATCGATGTCGCAGAACATGCGGCGCACCACATGGCCCTTGCCCTGGCGGCGCTCGCGCACGACGGTCGCACCCGCCAGCATGGCTTTGAGCGCCGTGCCGTCGGTCGAGTTATTGTCGTAGACATAGATCTTCGCCTCCGGCAGCGCCGCGCGGAAATCGGTCACGACCTGCCCGATCGTGGCGGCCTCGTTATAGCACGGCAGGAGAACGGCGATGTCGAGGGAAGGGGTGGCCGAATGGCTCATGGGGACCTGCTCATAGCGCTGGGGTTCGGGCATTTGGCTTCGGGCCGCCTCAGGGCTGCCATTGGTTTTACTATTTCTTGAGAAGGTTAAGGCTAGGTTTCGGGAACGATCAGTCTTTGAAATATGGCCGGTTGCGGAAGCCCTTGCGGGGCTGGCGCATGCGGTTTTGGAGGTTTTGCGAACCATGGCCGACATCACCTTGCCGGGCGCGTCGCTTCGCCCCTCTTCGCGGCCGCTCGTCCTCTGGGTCCTCGTCTATGGCCTGGTTACCATGGTGGTTCTGGCGCTGCTGAACCTACCGGCAGCCAGCGATTATGTCGGCGCCGACAATGACGACATCATGCGTCTGGTCCAGGTGCGGGATCTCCTGGCCGGCCAGTCCTGGTTCGATCTGACGCAGTACCGTCTCGGACTGGCGGGTGGCACCCTGATGCACTGGTCGCGCTTGATCGATCTGCCGATCGCGCTACTGATCAAGTTTTTCGCCCAGATCGTGCCTATGGCGCAGGCCGAAGCGCTTGCCTTGCTGGTCTGGCCTTTCGTGCTGATCCTGCCCCTGATGTTGGCCGTTGCCCTGGCCGCACGCCGGATCGGCGACAATGTCACCATGCATGTCGCGCTGTTGTTGACTTCGGTCTTCGTGATCACCGGCAATCGCTTCCTGCCCGGCTCCATCGACCATCACAATGTCCAGCTTGTGCTTGTGGCGACGATCGCCGCCGGTCTGCTCGATCCTTCGCGGGGCGCGGTAAGCCATGTGTTTGCAGGCGTGGCGGCGGCACTGGCGATCGCGATCGGCGCCGAGACGACGCCGCTTGTTGCAACCGCCTGCGCAGTCGTCGGCATTCTCTGGGCGCTGGAGGGGGCCGCCTATGCACGAGCGGCGCGAGCCTTCGCGCTGTCGTTGCTGATCGGCCTTTCCGTCCTGTTCTTCGCGATGGTTCCGCCCGCTCAATATGCCGCCGTCACCTGTGACAGCCTGTCCATCGGCTTTTATGCCGTCGTCGGCATCGGTGCAGCGTCACTGTTCATCGCGACCCAGCTGCCGGGCATGCAGGATCAGCGCCTGCGCATCGTCGCGATCGGCGTCACCGGCGTGCTGGTGCTTGCCGGCGCCGTGACCATCGCGCCGCAATGCCTGCAGAACCCGCTGAACGAGCTTGATCCGCTGCTCCACTCGCTCTGGCTCTCCGGCGTGATCGAGGCGCAGTCCTTCCTCGATCAGCTTGAAAAGGAGCCTTCGGCCTTCGGTGGTTTCTATGCGGTGGGCTTCTTCGCGATCTGCGTCTGCGTCTTCCGTATTCTCGGCGGCGATCGGCCCCGTGCTCATGCCATCCTTCTGGCCCTCGTTGGCGTTTCCTTCCTTATTGCTCTCGTGCAGGTGCGCGGTGCGATCTTCGCCAATCTGCTGGCCATCCCGCCGCTGGCACTGCTGATCGGCGAACTCCGCCGCAAGGCCCGCGAGGAGCCCGAGCAGCTGGGAACCGGACTGCTCTTTGCGCTGTCGGCGTTTCTTTCCGTTCCGAGCGCCTGGGCGCTCTTTGGCGTGCTCTTCGTCGAAGGCACGGCGGGCGTGATGAACCGCATGAAGGGACTAGCCGAGACACCGTCGGCCACGGCCCAAAGCGCGCCGGCCTGCGATGCGCCGGCGGGTTTTGCGACGCTGAACGGCCTGCCCACAGGCACGGTTGTCGCCGCATCTGACCTCGGTCCGGAAATCCTGCGCTTCACACGTCACCGTTCCCTTTCGGGCCCCTATCACCGCAATCAGGGCGGCATGTTGACCGAGCTGCATGTCGGTCTCGCCAAGCCTGAGGAGGCGGCGGCCTTCCTGCGGGGTGCGGGCGCCACGATCCTGGTGTTCTGCCCCGAAGCCACGCAGACGCAGAATATCGCCGCGAGTAAGGCCGACGGCCTCTATGCGGGCATGATGAAGGGCAAGGTGCCCGCCTATCTCCGGCCCGTGCCTGTCGATGGTCCATCGGGCATGCAGATCTACAGCGTCGAACTGCCCTGACGGAAAGCGCGGGATCACCTCCGTAGGCGGGCTGATCTAGCTCGGATTTTCCGCTAGGAAATGGCCATGAGCAATTTCTTCGACAGCGATTCGCCGACGAACCTCACCGAGTTCTCCGTTTCGGAACTCTCGGGCTCGATCAAGCGCACCATCGAAACCTCCTTCGATCATGTTCGTGTGCGCGGCGAAATCTCCGGCTATCGCGGGCCGCATTCCTCCGGCCATGCCTATTTCAGCCTGAAGGACGACAAGGCCCGCATCGATGCAGTGATCTGGAAGGGCTCCTTTTCCAAGCTGAAATATCGCCCGGAAGAGGGCATGGAGGTTATTGCCACCGGCAAGGTGACGACCTTCCCCGGTTCGTCGAAATACCAGATCGTCATCGAGCAGATGGAGCCTGCGGGTGCCGGGGCGCTGATGGCGCTGATCGAGGAGCGTAAGCGCCGCTTTACGGCGGAAGGCCTGTTCGACCCCGCGCGCAAGCAGCTCCTGCCCTTTCTGCCAAAGGTGATCGGCGTCGTGACCTCGCCCACCGGTGCCGTCATCCGCGATATCCTGCACCGCATCTCCGATCGCTTTCCCGTCCATGTGCTGGTTTGGCCGGTCAAGGTGCAGGGCGAAGGCTCCGGCGACGAGGTGGCGAACGCGATCCAGGGCTTCAATGCGCTGGAGCATGGCGGAGCGATTCCGCGTCCCGACGTTCTGATCGTCGCGCGCGGTGGTGGCAGCCTTGAGGATCTCTGGAGCTTCAACGACGAGGCGGTGGTGCGTGCGGCCGCTGCCAGCACCATTCCGCTGATCTCCGCCGTCGGCCACGAGACCGACTGGACGCTGATCGACTACGCCGCCGATGTGCGTGCGCCGACCCCGACGGGGGCGGCTGAAATGGCGGTCCCGGTCAAAGCCGATCTCGAAGCGCAGGTCGCAACGCTTTCCGCCCGGCTGTCTGGCGCCATGAACCGACAGATGGATACACGCCGCCAGAACCTGCGCAGCCTCGTGCGGGCGCTGCCCTCGCTCGACCAGTTGCTCGCCTTGCCGCGCCGCCGCTTTGACGAGGCAGCCGCCGGTCTTGGCCGCAGTCTTGAGCTCAACACGATGAACAAACGCCGCAGCTTCGAGCGCGCGGCCGCGAAGCTCTCGCCTGACATGCTGGCGCGGCAGTTGGTGGAGCGTAAGCAGAAACTATCCGAAAACGCCGTTCGCGCCGAACGTGTCATCGAGCGCCTGATCGAGCGCAACAAGGCGCGCCTAGGCCGCTTCGATGCGACGCTGACGGCGGTACCGGCTCGGCTGAAGGCGATGACGGCGCGTTCCAGGGATCGGCTGGAAAGCCTGGGGCGTCGTGCCGACAGTGCGGTGATGAATGATCTCCGCCGGGCCCGGCAGGCGCTTGTGGCGCAGGATCGCGTGCTGCAGTCGCTCTCTTACAAGAATGTGCTCGCTCGCGGTTATGCCGTGATCCGCGACGAGAACGACCGTCCCGTCTCGCGAGCCGACGGGCTGTCGCATGGCCAGACGATCGCGATCGAATTTGCCGATGGCCGCGTCGCTGCCGTCGCCGGCGAAGGTGTAGCACCGCCGGAGCCATCCGCTCCGCAGCCGGCGCGTGCTGCAGCCGTCTCCAAGCCGGCGCGCAAGAGCGAGCCGCCCGCTGGGCAGGGCAGTCTGTTCTGATGGTCGCCCGACGCTTTCTCGTCGTGCTCGCCCATCCCTTGCCGGAAAGCTTCGCCGCTTCTGCAGCGAAAACGGTGGTCGAGACGCTGGAAGCGAAGGGGCATGCGGTCGATCTGCTCGATCTCTATGCCGAGGATTTCGACCCGCGCCTCTCGGCCGCCGAGCGCGCCGCCTATATGGAGCCCGGTTATCAACCGCCTGCAGACGTCTCCGGCATCGTTGAGCGGCTGAAGGCAGCCGATGGTCTCGTGCTGGTCTTTCCGCAATGGTGGTTCAACCTGCCGGCCATCATGAAAGGCTTCATCGACCGCATCTTCGTCCCCGGCGTCGCCTTCGGCCACGACAAGGCCGGCGGGCGCATCGTGCCGTTGATGACCAATATCCGCAGCTTCTGGGTCGTGACTTCGACCGGCTCGCCCTGGTGGGTCGTTCATCTCTACATGGGCAATCCGGTCAAACGCATCCTGAAGCGCGGCGTAGCCGCCTTCTGTGCCAAGGGCGTCGATTTCCGCATGCTCGCCATTCACGACATGGATCGCGCGACGGATGAGAAGCGCCGGAGCTTCCTGGCAAGGATCAGGGTCGCCTTTGCGAGCCTTTAGCGACGCAGAGAGCGCCTCGGTTGCATCGTGTAGAATTGCACTTTTGATTGAGATTTCAAGCAGAATAAAAACCGATGGTTGACATTCATTAGAAACGTCTCTATCTAGGGACCATCGATATTTGCTTGCTGAGCTTTGGTTACCGCGCATCATTTGCGCCCTGTCGAACCTTCCTTTCAAAAATCGTTATCTCCACAGCGCATCCGCGCTGCGGCACTCTATGCGCTATGAAAGGGTTCATCATGACCACTGGCACAGTAAAATGGTTCAATTCCACCAAGGGCTTCGGCTTCATTCAGCCTGACAACGGCGGCCCGGACGCATTCGTTCACATCTCGGCAGTTGAACGCTCCGGCATGCGCGAAATCGTTGAAGGCCAGAAGCTGGCTTACGACATGGAGCGCGACAACAAGTCGGGCAAGATGTCGGCCTGCAACCTGCAGGCAGCCTGATAGATCCGGGATCCGCTTTCCTTTGACCACGGATGTACTGGCACTGTCGAAGGCACGATCCCACGGAAGGTCAGGCGGCTCGCCTGGCCTTTTTTTATTGCCCGCAAGGGCAGGGCTCCCGAAAGGAGACGACATGACCGAACAACTCACCAAATCGCGCCAGACCGCCGAGATCGCTTTTGCGAAGACGCAGTCTCAGTTTCTCGCGCGCGGTCGCGCGATTGACGAGCAGGACGCGATCACCTCGGCGCGCGATGAGAAGACGATCCGCCTGCGCGAGGCTCGCCTCACCCGCGAACGCGAAGCGCGCGAAAGCGCCACGGCGGCTCTCGTCGCCAAGCGCGCCCGCCCCTGACCCCCTATTGTCCAAGAGATCGGAGCACCGATGAAATTCAGCAGAGACCATGGCCTGGCCGAACGTCGCACCACAGCAACAGACGCCAAGGCGGCGTTGCTTCAGGCCTATAAGGCGGCCCATGCCGCAGCCGATCCCGAACGCGAAGCCCGCATGGCAGAGCGTGTCGCCCGCGCCGAAGAGCGTGAGCAGCGCCATGCCGAGCGCACCCGCCTGAAGGCCGAAGAAAAGGCCCGCGCCGAACAGGAAGCCCGCGAACGCGAGGAAGCCCTGATTGCCGAGGCCAACGCCGAAAAAGACGCCCGCGAACAGGCAGAAGCTTCGCGCATTAGCCGCGTGGTTGAAGACGAAGCAGCCCGCAAGGCCGAGCGCGACCGTCGCTACGCCGCCCGCAAGGCACGCCAGAGCTGATCGCCAGCCTTTGACGTCGCTGTCCCGCCGATGCGGGACGACTGGCCATCGAGACCATCGGTGGCCAATGTGGCGCCAGATCGGTTGCACACAACCGATCAACCTCATGTGATTATGCTGGACAACTATCGTCGTCATCACCACATCTGCGCCTGAAGCCGGATGTGCTCCCAAGCGTCCGGCGATATGGAGTATGATCATGATGAAGAAAATCGTTCTTGCTGCAGCCATGGCTGCAGCAACCCTCGCCACCGTTCCAGCCAGCGCCGCGACCTATGTCGAAGCCGGCGGCTGGACACCCCGCGAAATCCTGTTCGGCAAGCAGTATAACGGTAATGTCACGGCTATCCGTGTCGATGGTGGCGGCCTAGAGCGTAACACCTATCCCATGCAGGCCGTTTATCCGACTGGCAACAGCCTCGCTCTGGCCCAGTCCATGGTGACGGAAGATCCGAGCCTGTCCGCAGCACTTGAGGTGCGCGGCATTGCCACACACAACGTGCTGTGGGTGCAGACGGCCTTCAACGGTGGCAAGATCGTCTACTACCGCTGAGGGCGTGCTGGCCCCTCTTTGGTTGCGCCTGCAATCGTAAATCTCGCGACATGCGCGCATCATAATTGTCTGATATGACTCCCTCCCTGTCTGAGAGCCTGGGAGGGAGTGATGCGCCTTGCGGTCTACAACGTCGAGAACCTGTTTGATCGCGCCAAGGCGATGAACCTGGAGACCTGGGAGGACGGGCGCCCCGTCCTCGAGAAGTTTGCCGAACTCAACGCGCTTTTGGGCGAGGTTACCTATTCCTCCGCCGGGCGCCAGAAAATGGCCGCTCTGATCATCGCGCTCGGCATGGAGAAGAGCGATACCGGTCCCTTTGTCATTCTGCGCCGCAATCGGGGCGGTCTTCTGAAGCGCCCCAAGACGGGTGGCGTCGAGATCACCGCATCCGGCCGTGCCGATTGGGTCGGCTCGCTCGAACTGCGCGATGAACCCATCAACGAGCATGCCATGCGCAACACGGCGCGCGTTATCCGCGATTTGAAGGCGGACGTGCTGGGCGTGGTCGAGGCCGAAAGTCGGCCTGTGTTGAAGGCCTTCAGCGACGAGATCATCGCCTCGGTCGGGGGGATCCCGTTTCGCCATGTGATGCTGATCGACGGCAATGACGAGCGCGGCATTGATGTCGGCCTGATGTCCGGACCGCAATTTCCGATCGGCCGGATGCGCAGCCATGTGGACGATCGGCTGCCCGATGGCAGCGACCGCATCACCTTCTCCCGCGACTGCCCCGAATTCGAAGTCACGACCGCAAGCGGCAACAGGCTGCTGGTGATGGTCAACCACTTCAAGAGCAAGGGTTTTGGCGGCAAGGCCGAGTCCGACGGCCGCCGCAAGGCCCAGGCAACGCGTGTTGCGGAGATCGTCGCTGAGCGCCTGGCGGAAGGCTGGGATTTCATCGCGGTCGTCGGTGACTTGAATGACACCCCGGACAGCGATCCGTTGAAACCACTGGTCGCGGACAGCCCGATGAAGGATGCCTTCCTTCACCCAGCCTTCAACGATGGTGGTTTTCCCGGCACCTACGGCCTGTCGAACCCCGGCAACAAGATCGACTATCTGCTGCTGTCACCCAAGCTCTTCGACACGGTCACGCAGGGCGGCGTGATCCGCACCGGCATGTGGCCGGGCTCAAGGCCGAAGCGCTGGACAGTCTATGCGGAATTGCAAAGGCCACAGGATGCTGCCTCCGATCACGCGGCGCTCTGGGTTGATCTGGACATCTGAGAATTTGACCTCAGGCCCATTCGCCCTGGCGCATGACAGGCACTCTCGAGCCATCAGCTCGGATGCCGTCGATATCCACCTGACCCGATCCGATCATCCAGTCGATGTGGATGAGCGAGGAATTGCCGCCTTGCGCCTTGATCTGGTCCTGGCTGAGTGAGGCGCCATTGAGGAAGCACTTCGAATAGCACTGGCCGAGCGCGATATGGCAGGAGGCGTTTTCGTCGAAGAGGGTATTGTAGAACAAGATACCAGACGCCGAGATCGGCGAGGAATGCGGCACCAGCGCCACTTCGCCGAGACGGCGCGCGCCTTCGTCGGTGTCGAGCACCTTGTTGAGCACGGCCTCGCCCTTCGACGCCTTGGCCTCGACGATCCGGCCGCCTTCGAATCGCACCTGGATATTGTCGATCAGCGTGCCCTGGTGGCTAAGCGGCTTGGTCGAGGAGACATGGCCTTCCACCTTCAGCGCATGCGGCGTGGTGAAGACTTCCTCGGTCGGAATGTTCGGATTGCAGGTCACGCCGTTCTTCGCCGTCGATGCGCCGCCATGCCATTCGTGGCCATCGGCCAGGCCGACGGTGAGATCCGTGCCGGGGCCGGTGAAGTGCAGGGCCGCAAAACGCTCGCCGTTCAGCCAGGTCGAGCGCTTCTTGAGCTCACCATTGTGCTCGGCCCAGGCCGCGACCGGATCGTCGCGATCGACGCGGGAAGCGGCAAAGATCGCGTCGGCCAGCTTGCGCACGGCCTCTTCGATCGGCATGTCAGGGAAAACGAGCTTCGCCCAGGAGGGGTTCGGATAGGAGCAGATGTTCCAGTTGATGTCGAAATTGGAGATATGCTCCAGCGCCGGCTTATAGGCGATCGAGTTTGCCTTGTTGGCGCGGCCGACCTTCGACGGATCTTGCTCGGCAAGCAGCATCGGATTGTCGCCGGCGATGGCGAGGCGCGCTGCCCCGTTCTCATAAGCCTTGGCCATGCCGTCATAGAGCCAGTTGGGCGCGCGGTCGAAGCTTTCGTCATGACCGTGGCGATAACGCGCGAGCGTTGTCTCCTCGTCCGAATAGAAGGTGGTGACCGTCGACGCGCCAGCCTTGTAGGCATGGGCCGTGATCAGCCGCACCAGCGGCACGGCGACCAGCGGTGCCGTCAGCACCAGGTCCTGCCCCTTTTGCAACTGCAACCCGACCTTGATCGCCACCTCGGCGAGTTTGTCGAGCTTGGAAGGATCGATGGAGGCGGAGAGATCGGGGAGGGTCATGGGGTATTCCTGTTGTCGGGACATCATCGACTTAGGGCATGCATGCGGCAATTTGAAGGGCCGAGGTGATCTCGAAGCTCAGGCGGCTGGCCGCGCCGTGGCCTTGACAATCCAGAGCGCAAGCAGCGGGAAGAGGAGAAGCTCGGCCAGCAGCGACGGTAGGAGGTCTGCACCCATGAGCGGCCCTAGTTCCGATGCGGAAAGCCGCGCAAGACCACCGACAAAGATCATCCCGATCGCGGCAAGAACGGCATTCCGCAAATGGTGGAGGCGGAACGCTGCCGCGACAAACAGGATGCCGACGCCGAGCCAGACGCCGCCGATGAAGCGCACATGGCTGTCACGGGTGGAAAACAGCGAGGCATCGGTGACCTCGATGAATGGCCCGTCGCCCTGCAGGCCGAGCGTCTGGATGCCGCCGAAACCGATATTGACGCCGAGAAACACGATGCCGAGGCCGACAAGCGCCAGGATCGCCTTGAGGAGTATAGTCATGTCTGAAACCTTGGCCGATTGAAAGGTTGTAGCCGTAACATGGGCTCCCGCTATTCGCTAGGCTACCAGCGGTGCCGCGATGGCCCCAAGCGCCGACAACGCATCCCTGGGCGATAGCCGCACCTGCAAGCCCCGCTGGCCGCCATTCATGTAGACGAGCGCCTCGTCCATCGCTGTGATCTCGATCGCTGTCGGCACCTGCTTCTTCTGGCCGAACGGGCTGATCCCGCCGACAACGAAGCCGGTGAGCTTTTCGGCATTGGCTGGCTTCATCATCGCTGCCGACTTGCCGCCGAAGGCGCTCGCCAGCTTCTTCATCGACACTTCCCTGTCGGAGGGCACGACGACACAGACCGGCTTGCCGTCGAGTTCCGCCATCAGCGTCTTCAACACCCGCGAGGGATGCTCGCCGATCGCCTCTGCCGCTTGCAGCCCGATGCGCTCGGCATTCGGGTCGTAGTCGTAGGTCGCCGTGGTATAGGCCACCCCGGCCTTGTCGAGAAACTGCGTGGCGCGGGTGGTCTTGGCCATGGCGTCACACCTTGAAGGTCTGCTGATAGGTCTCCGGCTTGAAGCCGACCACAAGCGCCCCATCCACATCAAGCACCGGCCGCTTGATCATCGACGGTTGCGCCAGCATCAGCGCCTTGGCCTTTGCGGCATTGAGCCCTTCCTTCTGCGCGTCATCGAGCTTCTTGAAGGTGGTGCCTGCCTTGTTGAGCAGCACCTCCCAGCCGACCTTGCCGATCCAGCTGTCGAGGGTCTGAGCGTCGATTCCCCTGGCCTTGTAGTCGTGGAAGTCATGCGCCACGCCTTGGGTCTCGAGCCAGGTACGCGCCTTCTTCATCGTGTCGCAGTTCTTGATGCCGTAGATGGTGGTCATTCTTTTCGTTCCTCAAGAGTCCGGGCGAGAGATAGCAAAGCGTTTGGCCGATTCCTAGCAGCGCTTTGCTCGGCGCGCCAAACCAGAGAACCAGCCATTTTTGGACGATGCGACAGATTGCCACTTGTCCTGCAAGGGTTATGCTGCAGCGCATCATCTTCATGTCTTCGCATATCCATGACACCGCCAACCCCCCGGAGGCACTATGCGAATAGAGTTTCGTCTTGGACTGATCCTGGCCGTCTGCTTCGTCTTCGGTCTGCTGGTTGCGGGCTACATCTCCTATACCCTCGAATTCCGGCAGGCCCGCAGCGAAGTGAATGAGAAGTCGCGCGTGCTGCTCGAGATGGGGCTGGCGATGCGCAACTACACCAGTACCCAGATTGCCCCCCTGGTACGGTCGCTTGGTTATGAGGAGTTCCACCCACAGATGGTGCCGTCTTACGGGGCACAGGCGACACTCGGTATCTTGCGCGAGCGGTTTCCTGACTATCGCTACCGCGAGGCATCGCTCAATCCGACCAACATCGCGGATCGGGCAAACGACTGGGAGGTGACGCTCCTGCAGGAGTTTCAGGAGAACCTGGAACTCAAGGAAATGTCGGGGGAGGTGGGCGACGGGGCCGACCGACGCTTCTTCCTTGCGCGTCCCTTGCGCATGCCGAACGAAGGTTGCCTGCAATGTCACTCGACTCCCGAAGCAGCGCCCGCCTCGATGGTCGCGAAATACGGCAACAATGGTTTCGGCTGGAAGATGGGCGATGTGATCGGCATGCAGTTGGTCGAGGTACCTGTTGCGGGCCCGAACGGGCAGGCTGCCAAGAGCCTCGCGGTGACCATCGGCGCACTCACCTGCGTCTTCGTGCTGTCGCTGGCGGTCTTTCTGCTCCTGCTGCGCCGGTATGTCACCCATCCTCTCGAGGTCATCACCCGTCGGACGATCGAGACCAGCCTTGGCGTTGAGTGGCAGACGGCCGAGCCGCGCGTCCCGATGAATGGCCAGTTCTACGATCTCGAACAGTCCATCGCCCGGCTCAAGGTCAGTCTCAACGAAGCGCTGCGGCTCTTTCCGGATCTCGCCGGGAAAAAGAGGGAGCCATGAGCTATCTCCTTTCCGCCCTCCTGGTTGCCTCCACGGCCCTCATCTGGCTGCTGTTCGTCACGCTGGCACCCGATCATGGCGAATGGGCGCCGATCCTAAGGGATACGGCCTATTTCCTGACGGCGCTGAGCCTTGCACGTTTTGCCGAGGTTCTCGTCAACAGCCTTGTCGATGATTCCGACGGCAACAGCCGGACCACCGATCTCGTCAAGGTGATGAGTTCGATCGTCATCTATGTCGCCGCTATGCTGTTCTGGCTGCATTATGGCATGGCATTCGACATCACCAACCTGCTTGCGACGTCGGCAATCGTTTCGCTGGTGCTGGGCTTTGCCTTGCAGAACACGCTCGGCAACCTGTTTTCTGGCCTGTCCCTGGAACTTGAGCGCCCCCTGCGGGTAGGGGATTTCATCCGCAAGGGCTCCGTCGAGGGCGAGGTCGTGGCGATGAAATGGCGGTCAATCTTCCTGCGCACGGCGGATGGCAGCTCGGTCATCTTGCCCAACAGCATGCTGGCGACGGATGCCGTGGAAGTCGTGCGCCGCGGTCAGCTGGTGAGAGCGACGATTCCCTTCCTCATTCCCGACGACATTCCGCCCATGCGGGTATTCAAGGTGATCGAGGATGTGCTGGATCGCGGCATTCCGGGTGTGGCCACCGATCCGCTGCCCTCCGCTGTCATCAAGGGGCCAGTTCCGGAAACCCGTGTCATGCAATACGCGCTGCGGTGCCACACGACCAAGCCGATTGATGTCACATCTCTCGGCTCACGCGTGCTGACGGCCCTCTGGTATGCCTTCGATCGTCAGGGGATCCCCATGACGGGCGAGGGGCGGGACACCCCGGAGAAGGGGCCGTTGCACGGCCCGCCGGTTCTGGCAGAAATCGCCCGCTTCGGCCGCTTCCTGCGCTTCGGCCCGGGTGAAACCATCCCGCCGGAACTTGCAGGTTTCGTCGTGGACGGTGGTATTCATGAAGAGGTATTGCGGCAAGAGATCGACCTTGATGCAGAGCTGGCGCCTATCCTTGCCGCCGATTTTGGTCCGAACCGGTTGCCGCTCATCCCGCCAAACGACACCAGGCTGGTTGCCCGCCAGGCGGCCCTCTTCCTCGGACCCGTCGCCTTCATGCTCGCCGATCACTATGGCAGCCTGACCTCGGACCCCTACCTGCTCTATCACGCCGTCGCTTCACGCATTCCGGATGGCGTGGATCGGGACCGCTTCCTCTCGAATGCGCCCGAACGGCCTTTGCGGCTTCTCGCATCCGGCGATGCTTTCGGCTGGGCTGGCCGTGTGCAACTCGAAGCCGTCGCGACGCGCAGGCGCTCTGTCGTCTATTCCGCCGATCTGCTGGTTTTCGACGAGACGGTGCATCCGGCGCTGGCCGAGTGCGTCGCGCGTGAGGAGGTTCTGGATCGCATGCTCAACTCCTCGCCTCTGCTGGCGAGCCTCGGTTCGGAAATGCTCGAGGCACGGCTGTTGAAGCAAACGATGCAGCGCATCTGACACACCCGAGCCCAAACGAAAACGGGGCCGCCAAAGGCAGCCCCGTTGTCATCCGATCACTCCCACTCGATCGTGCCCGGCGGCTTCGACGTCACGTCGTAGACGACGCGGTTGATGCCGCGGACCTCGTTGATGATGCGGGTGGCAGCCCGTCCGAGGAATTCCATGTCGTAGTGGTAGAAGTCGGCGGTCATGCCGTCGACTGAGGTGACGGCGCGGAGCGCGCAGACGAATTCATAGGTGCGGCCATCGCCCATGACGCCGACGGTCTGCACCGGCAGCAGCACGGCAAAGGCCTGCCAGATCGCATCGTAGAGGCCGGCCTTGCGGATCTCGTCGAGATAGATGGCATCGGCTTCGCGCAGGATGTCGAGCTTTTCGCGCGTCACGCCGCCCGGGCAGCGGATGGCAAGGCCCGGACCCGGGAAGGGGTGGCGGCCGATGAAGCTATCGGGCAGGCCGAGCTCCTTGCCGAGCACGCGCACTTCGTCCTTGAAGAGTTCGCGCAAGGGTTCGACGAGCTGCATCTTCATGCGCTCGGGCAGGCCGCCGACATTGTGGTGGCTCTTGATCGTCACCGATGGGCCGCCGGTGAAGGAGACGCTTTCGATGACGTCGGGATAGAGCGTGCCCTGGCCGAGGAAATCGGCGCCGCCGAGCTTCTTGGCTTCTTCCTCGAAGGTCTCGATGAACAGGCGGCCGATGATCTTGCGCTTGGTTTCCGGGTCGGAAACACCTTCCAGCTCGCCGACGAACTTGTCGACGGCATCCACATGGATGAGGTGCAGGTTGTAGTGTTCCTTGAACATGGCAACGACATCAGCTGCCTCGTTCTTGCGCATCAACCCGTGGTCGACGAGGATACAGGTCAGCTGGTCGCCAACGGCCTCGTGGATCAGCAGCGCTGCAACCGAGCTATCGACGCCACCGGACAGCGCGCAGATGACGCGCTTGTCGCCGACCTGGGCGCGGATCTGCTCGACCGCCTTCTGGCGATAGGCGTGCATGGTCCAGTCGCCCTTCACGCCGGCGATGTTCTGCACGAAGTTCTGGATGAGCTTCGCGCCATCGGGCGTGTGCACGACCTCAGGGTGGAACTGCACGGCGTAATACTTGCGCGCCTCGTCGGCGATGAAGGCAAACGGCGCGTTGGCGGAGGTGGCGAGCACCTTGAAGCCCGGCGGGATCGCGGTGACGCGGTCGCCATGGGACATCCAGACCTGGTGGCGGGAGCCGACCGACCAGAGGCCGCTGAACAGATCGCAATCCTGTTCGACCTCGAGGAAGGCACGGCCGAATTCGCGGTGATGGCCACCTTCGACCTTGCCGCCGAGCTGGGCGCACATGGTCTGCTGGCCATAGCAGATGCCGAAGATCGGAAGACCGCTGTCGAACAACACTTGCGGGGCGCGCGGGCTGCCTTCATCGAGCGTGGAAGCGGGGCTTCCCGACAGGATGATCGCCTTCGGCTTCAACCGATGGAAGCCTTCTTCGGCGGACTGGAAGGGGACGATTTCGCAATAGACGCCGGATTCACGAACGCGGCGGGCGATCAGCTGCGTTACCTGGCTGCCGAAATCGACGATGAGAACACTGTCGGGATGTGCTGTCTGGGTCATGGCGAGCCTTTAAAGAAAAAGGCGGCCCGTTTCAATGGCAGATCGCCCAGAGAACCTCGAATTTTTGTGCAGCCGCTCAGAACCAGAAGACGCCGTCTTCCAGCGCTGTCTGCAGGCCATCGACGGCAAGCGCCAGTTTCTTGTCGATGACATGCAGATACTGCGTCCAGTCGTCGATATGGTTGACGTCGTGGCGGCCATCGGAAATGCCGCGCAACCCGATCAGCGGAATGTTGAAGCTCTGGCAGGCGCGCAGGATGGCGAAGGTCTCCATGTCGACCATCTGGGCGTCGATCGCCTGGTAGGCAGCACCGGAGACGACATTGGCGCCGGTCGAGAGCGTCGCCGTTGGAATGCCCGGAATGCGCAGTGGTAGCTCGACGGAGACGGGAAGATCGAGAAACGGCGTCTTGCCCTTCTCGAAACCGAAGGCAGAGGCATCCATGTCGCGGTAAGAGGCGGCCGAGACCTGGTAGATTTCCGCCTGTTCGAGTGTGGCCGATCCGGCCGAGCCGAGCGACACCACGAGATCCGGCAGGTCGTCATGGCTCGACAGGCGGGCGAGCTCCTTCGTCAGGACGACGGCTGCCTCCACCGGTCCGACGCCGGTCATCAGCGGCGAGATGCGGGTGCGCAGGAAGACACCATATTCCGCATCGGCTGCCATGACGAAGAGCACGGTCTTGCCGGCGATCGGCTTCATCTCATAGGTCATCCGGAAATTCCCTCTCGGCCACGAATGACCATCATCGTGCTGGTCATCGAGGCAATCAGCTTGGCCGGTCCGTCGGTCAGCGCATAGCCGCGACCATCGGCAACGATGATGTTGGAGCCGGGCTTGGTGATTTCGCCGCGAAACAGGAAGCGCTCGCCGCGCCCCGGCGACATCAGGTTCACCTTGAATTCGATGGTGAGCAGCGAAACTTCCGGTGTGGTCACCGTATAGGCGGCATAGCTGCAGGCGGTGTCGAGTGCGGCGGAGATCACGCCGGCATGCAGGAAGCCGTGCTGCTGGGTGAGCTTGCGGTCATAGGAAAGTTCGATCTCGACCACGCCGGGGCTGACGCGCGAAAGCTCCGCCCCAAGCGTTTCCATTGCCCCCTGACGCGCGAAACTCTGCCGAATGCGCGTTTCGACCGTTTCCTGATCGTAGTCCACCATGCCCTGTCCCCTTTGGCGGCGAAATTGGCACGGTCGTTCCAGGCAGGCAAGCCAGCGAAACGGAAATTCAGTTCAGCCAGGCAAGGCTCAGATTGAGCACGCTCGCGAAGGCGACCCAGGCCAGATAGGGCGCGAAGAGCAGGGTGGAGATACGGTCAATCGGCTTTGCCTTCACCATGAAGGCGATGATCGTTGCCAGCATGCCGGCAATGACCACCAACGCCAGTTCCGGATTCTGCAGACCGAAGAAGGCGGGCGACCACATCAGGTTGAAGGCCATCTGCGCGAACCAGAGCTGCATGGCCGCCGATTTCGGCGCCCGCTGCCAGATCCGGGCGCCGGCCACGCCGATCATCACGTAAAGCGTGGTCCAGACCGGGCCGAAGAGCCAGGAGGGTGGGTTGAAGAACGGCTTTTCGAGCGACTGGTACCACTCGCCGGGCATGTTGGTGAGGCCGGCGAGAAGGCCCGCAGCGACGACGAAACCAATGAAGAGAATGTAGCTCAGGATCTTGGACATGAGGATGATCTAGTGTTCCACATCTGGTTCTGCCAGCCTTCAGAGGCGAATGATATGCTGGTCCCAGGCGACAGGGCTCTGTGGGCCGAGGAAATCGCCGCGATAGGAGGAGACGGCAAAGCTCTTTCGCGAGGGGGCAATGCCGGCCGCATCCGCCAGCACCGTCTCCGAAATCAGCCGACCATGCTTGCCATCGAGCACGGCCCAGAGGCCGTTCTTCGGGGAGGCGATGCCGACGAGACCTTGCGATCGGTTGACGGCGATGGCGCCGACATAATTGCCCAGCCGGTCAGTCGTTTCGTCCGGTAGCTGCACATAGGAAACCGGCTCACCCTTCGAGAAATATCCGACCAGCGGCGGCCGATCGGTGCGCGGGCCTTCATACTGGCAAGCGAACCAGATGCGACCGTCGGCGGCCACGTCGAGATGCCGCGTGGAAAGCTGCTGCAGCTCCGGAAGCAGTGTGTGCTTCTCGATCAGCGCCCCGGTCTTGGCATCGGCCAGAACCAGCGATGGCTCCATATGGTCGAGGTTGAGCTTGGTGCGCCCGAAATCCGGATGCGTCTCGATCCCGCCATTGGCGATGACCAGAAGCCCGTCCGCCGTGACGGTGATGTCATGCGTGCCGATGCCATGGGCCGGAACCTCGCCCACCCGCTCGAAGCCGGAGATGCAGTCGTAGATCCCGATCACGCCGGCATTGGCGTCAAAGTCGTTTTCGCTCGAATAAAAGAGCCGGCCGTCGGGCGAAAAAGCGCCGTGGCCGAAATAGTGGCGGCCTTCCGCAGCAGCGATGATGCGCGGCTCAACGGATTTCTTGGCGTCGAAGATGACGGCAAAGGTCCCGGGCCGCCGGGCAAAGGCAACCGACAGCCCGTTTGCGGGGCTGTGGCAGAGCCCGTGGATGCGGCCCGGCAGCGCGATCTCGTCGATCAGGCTGCCGGCCTCGCTGACCAGCCCGATGGCGAACCTACCGTCCGGACGTTTGAGGCCACTGGCATAGACTGCATCCGTGCGCTCAAGCGCAAAGGCCGACCGGGCGCCAAGCCCCGCGACAAAAGCGAGGCCAGCGGAGCGCAGGAAGGCACGGCGATCAATGAGCGGCGTTGCGATCATCTCAGTCGCCGTCGGAGAAGGAGAAGCCGGCGGCAAGGCCGATGCCGCCGCCGAGATCGTTGTTGAGTCTCAGGATCAGGTCGCGGCTGTTGAGCAGCAGGAAGTCGAGCTTGGCGATCTGGGCCGGATCCTCGAAGACCTTCGCCACATCCGGCTTGATGTCGGCTGAGACCCGTGACAGCGAACGGGCGACGAAATCGGTCGAGGAGACGACCGAACGATTGTCCTCGGCCAGAAGCTCGGCCATGCCCGATGTGTCCAGCAAGTCGCGCAGGCCTTCGATATTGGCGGTGATCGAGCGGAAGGTATTGCCCGAACGCCAGTAGATCGCCTGGCGCGGCAGGGCCTTCCTCGGATCGCCCTTGTAGAACTGTTCGATCCGCTGGTCGCGGATCGTCTCGGCCGCATGCACGAGCACGCCGAGCAGTTCCTTGGCGGCCTCGGCCTCGTCGCGGTAGAGCGGGTTGTTGGGTCCGGGCGTCTTCCAGGTCGCCGCGACACCATCCGGCGCATCCCAGGCGGCAGATAGTTCCGAGCCGAGGCGCTTGAGGTTTGCCGCGATCGCCGTTCCATACTGGCAGCGGTAATGGCCTTCGGTGGTCGTGAGCGTTTCCGAGCCGGTGCCGAAGAGCACGAATTCCAGCGCGCCGAGCCCCTGCATGGCAACGCTCTTGCCCTTTAACGTCTCGACCGAAGTGACGCTCGGGTCTGGCTTGGCAAGGGCAGCCTGCACCTGCTTCAACCCGGTGCCCTTGCGATCGGGGAAAAACAGGATGCGCTCGAAGCGGTTGCCCTCAATGACCGGCCCGACACGCACGATCTCAATGCGGGACCAGGCTTCAACGACATCGCCGAAGGCCGATTGCGCGTTCAACAGGCTGTCGGTCGAGGGCGCCTCGCAGAGCATGGCCATGGATTCTTCCATGGTCGCTGCCTCTTCGGTGAAATGGCGGTAGCCGGGACGGATAAAGTCGTCGACGGCCCGGGCCATCACGGTCGGCACCTTGGCGACATCGAGCACACCGACACTCGGGCTCGATTCCTGCGCCAGGGCGTGCAGTGGCAGCAACATCGTGGAGAGAAGAGCAAGGCGCGTAATTAACCGCATCAGAGGGACTCCAGAAACGTGATCAGGGCCTTGCGGTCCTCGGGGTTGGTTGCGGCAAAGGCATCGCGGGCGGCCTCGGCCTCCCCGCCATGCCAGAGAATGGCCTCGGTCAGGCTTCGCGCCCGGCCGTCATGCAGGAAGAAGCTATGGCCGCTCACCACCTGCGTCAGACCGATACCCCAGAGCGGCGGCGTGCGCCACTCCCGGCCCGTGGCATCACCCACGGCCTGGCCATCGGCAAGCCCTTCGCCCATGTCGTGCAGCAGGAAATCGGAATAGGGCCAGATCAGCTGGAAGGCCTGCGCCTTGTTCTCGGCCTTGCGGCTGGTGACAAATTTCGGCCGATGGCAGGCGATGCAGCCGCTGGCGTAGAAGATCTCCTTGCCGCGCAAGACTTCGGCGTCATCGACATCGCGGCGCTTCGGCACGGCGAGGTTCTTGGCGTAGAAGGTGACGAGGTCGAGCACGGGATCCGGCGCTTCCGTGTCGCCGAGCCGCGGCTGGACACCGGTGGCGGCCCCGAAGCAGGCGGTCTGCTTCTCCGTGCAATCGCCGAAATGCCTGGGATCATCCGGCGTCGAAATCCCGATATCGCCGGCAAAGGCGCTGGCGCTCTGATCGCGCACCGAAGCATTCTGCGCCTTCCAGCCGAAGCGGCCGAGCTTCATTTCGCCGGTCCGGTGGTCGCGGGCACGGGCGGCGCGTCCGGAAATGCCGTCACCATCGAGGTCGTCGGGATCGGCAAGTGCCCTGATATCTTCTTCGGGGATCGCTTCGATCAGGCCGAGCCCGATCATCGGATTGGCGATGCGCGGCGAAAGCGTCGTGCTTGGATCGAGTGGGCCGTAGTTCAGATCGCTGACGGAGTAGCTGGGTTTGCGCAGCATCACCGTCTCGCCGCCTGATAGCGTCACCGGCTCCTCGGCATAGGTGATGACCATGCGGCCTTCGGCGGCCATGCCGGGGATCGCCTGGTCTTGAAGCTGGCCGCCATAGACGGGATCGGGCAGCGAGGCGATGTCGAGCCGCTCAAGCTTGGCCTGCTCTTCACCTGTCGCGGCAGCGCGCGCCAGCCTGAAAAACATCGAGGTATGGTCGCGGTCGCCTTCCGGCGGATGGCCGCGCCCGTCCTTCAGGTGACAGCTCTGACAGGCCCGCGCGTTGAACAGGGGGCCAAGACCGTCGGACGCCTGGGTGGAGGAGGGGGAGGAGACCCAGAGCTTGCGGAACAGCGCATTGCCGAGCTTGAATTCCTGCTCTTCGGCGAAGGTGATATTGGCGGAAAAGTCGGAAAAGGAGTCCGCGCTCACGCCGCGTGGGGACGTGCCGGCCCCGCCTTGCATGAGTTCGAAACTCTCTGCCTTGCCGAAGTCCTGCGTCGGGCGGGTCACGGTGATGACGCGGGACTTGTCCTTCGGCGTCAGATCGGTTCGCCCGATAGCCTCTCCTGCGGCAACGGGCGAGATTGTGAGGCCCGTCGTCAAAAGCATGCCGAGGCCGGCGAGGATGGCCTTGCGAGTTCTCATGATGGGGATCGGGCCGCTCCCTTGAAGGGGCGGCCCGCCTTTGCTGCTTACTGGAAGACCGCGCCAGGATTATCAAGGCTGTCGGAGCCTTCAAGCTCGATCGTGCCGAGATCCAGCGACGCAATGACGCGCTGGATGGTCTGGGTCTGGTCGATAAGGCCGTCGATGGCGGCCTGCACGGTGGCATTGCCCTCGGCATTGCCTTCGCCGATCATCTGGTCATAGGCCTCCTTGGTCTGAGCGCGCTCGGCCATGGTGTTCATGGCGGCGAGCGTCTTGTCGAGCTTGCCCTTCATTTCCGCATCGAGTGCGGCATCCTTGGCGGCGACGAGTTCCGACAGCGACGGGCCGGTCATCTTCGTGCCGTCGACGCGGGTGTATTCGCCGGTATAGGCAGAGGCGATGCCGATGGAGTCGTTCAGATGCGAGGCATGCGTGTTGTCGGAGAAGCAGTCATGCTCTTCTTCCGGATCATGCAGCAGTACGCCGAGCTTCATGCGCTCGCCGGCGAGTTCGCCGTAGGAGAGCGAACCCATGCCGGTGAGGATTGCGGAAATGCCCTTCTGCTCGTCGGCGAGAACGGCCTTCGTCGCTTCGCCCTCGGGCGCCCAGGCAGCGACCATCTCTTCGAGGTCCTGGACCAGCAGCGTGGAAGCGGCCTTGAGGTAGGCGGCGCGGCGGTCGCAATTGCCATTGGTGCAATTGGCGGTGTCATAGTCGGTAAAGGAGCGGTTGCCAGCACCCGGGCCGGTACCGTTCAGGTCCTGGCCCCAGAGCAGGAATTCGATGGCGTGATAACCGGTCGCGACATTGGCTTCGACTTCGCCCGCTTCGTGCAGCGTCTCGGCGAGGAACTCCGGCGTGATCTTGGAGGCATCGACCTCTTCGCCGTTGATCTTGATCTTCGGGTTCGCAATGACGTTCGCCACGTAAAGCGAATTGCCGTCGCTCTCGGTGCCGTAGCCGGCGTCGACATAGTCGATCAAGCCCTCATCCAGCGGCCAGGCATTCACCTTGCCTTCCCAATCGTCGACGATCGGGTTGCCGAAGCGATAGACTTCCGTCTGCTGATAGGGAACGCGGGCGGCGATCCAGGCCGCGCGCGCGGCTTTCAGCGTTTCGTCGCTCGGCTTGGCGATCAGCGCGTCGATGGCCGCATCGAGAGCCTTGGCGGTCGAAAGCGCATCCTGGAACTTGGCTTCAGCCAGCGCGCTGTAGTGGGTCAGCACGTCCTTGGGTGCCGGCGCGGCAAGTGCCGGACCAGCGAAGATGGCAGCCGATGTGACGAGCAGCGCGATCGATGCGCCGATGACGGATTTCCGGATCATGGTGTCTCCCTTCGGCGCCGATGGGCGCCTCGTATTGAACGGACGCCATGTCTTCGCGCAAAAAGAAACTGGTGTCAAACAGTCGACTATAAGAAACAACTGTTGGAATTGACTATGGTCAAATCACGTCGGCCGACGACGCATGCGACAGAAGAAGAACCCGTCGGTATCCATGCTCGCGGGGCTCAGTGTCACGGTCTTGCCATCCGCCGAGCGCGGCTTCGGGGCTGACGCCCCGAAAAGACGCGTCCAGTCTTCAACCACGGAGACGATCTCGAAGCTCGGATTGGCCTTGCAGAAGGCCTGGACCTGGCGGTCATTTTCCTCCGGCAGCACCGAACAGGTGACATAGAGCAGGGAGCCGTTCGGCTTGACGAAGGTCGAGGCCTCGGCCAGGGCCTCCTGCTGCTGCGCCACACGCTCCTGCAGGTTCCGGTCGGTCAGGCGCCACTTGGTGTCGGGGCGACGGCGCCATGTGCCGGTGCCGGTGCAGGGCGCATCGACGAGCACATGGTCGCAGCGTTCCTTGAGGCTTGAAAGCCCCTTTGTGCTGTCATGCACCTGAACATTATGGGTGCCGGCGCGTTTCAGACGCTCGATGATCGGGGCCAACCGCTTGCGGTCGGCGTCATAGGCGTGCACCTGGCCCTTGTTGTTCATGGCAGCCGCCATCGCGAGCGTTTTGCCGCCACCGCCGGCGCAGAAGTCGAGCACCTGATCGCCTTCGCGCGGTGTCACGAGATCGGCGACGATCTGAGACCCCTCGTCCTGCACCTCGAACCAGCCCTTCTGGAAGCTGACTTCGGCCGTGACGTTCGGCAGGCGCGAGGGGCCTTCGCCTGCCGGCACACGCATGCCGAAACGGGCGATCGGCGAGGCCTGGGCGCCGGAGCGATCGAGCGCCTTCAGCACCTTGTCCCTGTTGGCCTTCAGCGTGTTGACACGCAGATCGAGCGTCGGGCGGGTGGCAAGCGCCTGTGCCTCAGCCAGCCAGTCGTCTCCGAAGGCCTGTTCGAACGAGGGCTGCACCCAGTCGGGGATGTCACCCTGCACATGCAAGGGCGCGTCCGAGAGGTTGCGGCTGGCAAAGGCCTGGATCTGGCTATCGGTGAGGGGGGCGGGGGCGAAATTGTCGCCTTCGAGATCCGCCTGGAGCGCCTCAAGGCTCATGCCCCACTGACGCAACAGAACGGCCCAACCGAGGCTATGGGCGCTGTCGTCATCCATCAGCCAGGCATGGGAAAGCTTCATGCGCAGCGCATCATAGACGATATTGCCGATCGCCGCACGGTCACCGGAACCGGCGAAACGATGCGAAAGACCCCAATCCTTGAGGGCATCGGCAACGGGACGGCGACGAGTCTCGATATCGTTCAAGACTTCGATCGCACCGGCAAGACGGCCGCCCAGGCGCATGGTCATTCTCCTCTGAAAGAAGAGAGCGTGGTAACGGCGATCACGGGCAAGAGCAAGCGTCTATAGCCATGAACCGATCGCCGCTCCCGTATGTCGGGCGACTTAGCCGATGATCTCGTAGCAGACCTTGGCATGGCCGGAGCGGACCATGCCGATGTTCTGGGCCGCAGCCTTGGAGAGGTCGAGCACGCGACCGCGGATGAACGGGCCGCGATCATTGATGCGCACGACGACGCTCTTGCCGCTGCGCGCATTGGTGACCTTCACCTTGGTGCCGAAGGGCAGGCTCTTATGGGCTGCCGTTAGCTTGGCCGGGTTCATACGTTCGCCGGAGGCGGTCTTCGATGTCAGCGCGTACCAGGAGGCACCACCGCAGGAAGACTTCGCATTTGCACTTTGGGGTGCGAAAGCACAGAGTGCAGCAATAGTTGCAGCGGCGAAAATAGAGCGTCGGTTGATCGTCAAGTTTTACGTCCCTAGTCGTTGACACGAGCGGTTTTTTGCGTGCCGACGGCTAAGCAGGGTCAAAAATGGCAAAAACGTGCCCTCATTTGATCACGAAACATTTCACAAGGAAACATTCGTGATCGAAAGGTTCGGAGTCTTTACCTTAACGATTTATGAAGAATGGAGAAAAATCGTTTGAATCCATGCGCTTTGCAAGAATGAAAAACCAGGCTGCGTCCGAATTCAGGCGATCACGGAATCGAAGAAGAAAAATTTTGCGCCCCTGCCATATTTGCTGCCTGAATTGTGGTTCCGGCGGGGCGCATGCCGATATTTTGCAGGCTTATGCGTCCGCTTCAAGCAAAGTTTGACCTCGGAAAACGCATCTTCAGGTCCTTTGGTTCCATGTGCCCGTACCAAGTAGATCGGCCAGGGACATATGGTAATTCGGGTACTGGAAGTTGAAACCCAGCGCCTTGATCTTGGCGTTCGAAACGCGCTTGTTTTCTCCGTAGAAGGAGCGCGCCATCGGCGTCAGTTCCGCCGTCTCGAAGGGCTGTTCGGCGGGGGCGTCCATCTCCATCAGCCGGGCCGCCTCCGTCACCACGTCCTGCGGCGGGGAAGGCATGTCGTCGGTGACGTTGAAGATCCCGCCCGTCTTCGGGCCGGCGAGGAAGGCGGTCGCCAATGCGATATCCTCGACGCGGATGCGGTTGAACACCTGGTCCTTCTTCACCAGCCGGCGCGCGGTGCCGTTCGCGAGGTTGAGGAAGGTGTTGCGCCCGGGGCCGTAGATGCCGGAGAGGCGCAGGATCGCAAGCGGCAGGTCGTCACGTGCTGCCACGACCTGCCAGGCTTGTTCGGCCTCCACCCGCTCGACCGAGCGCACTGAGACCGGTTTCAATTCGGTGTCTTCGTTCACCCAGGCGCCGTAGTGATCGCCATAGACCCCGACGGTCGAGAGATAGGCGATCCATTCAAGCTTCGGCATGAGGGCCTTGATGCCCGGCTGTCCGCAGAGGCGGATCAACGGATCGCCTTCGCTGCCGGGAGCGATCGACTGGACGAGATGCGTGGTCTCGGCGAGCTCGGCACGCAGCGGCTCCGACAGGCTCGTGCCATCAAAGACGAAGGGCCGGATGCCGGTCTCTTCAAGCGCCTTGCCTTTTTCAACGCTGCGCGTGGTGCCGGCGACGGATACGCCCTGACCGCTGAGGAGCTTGCCGATCGCCTTGCCCGAATATCCCGCTCCGAAAATCATCATCCGCATGCGTCAGCTCTCCGTCATCCATTCCTGCCGGACATGCTCGTCCGTTTCTGTCGCCAGATGCTCCGCCCGGAGCCTCATGAAGTCTTCTCCGGCCAAAAGCCGCGACAGCGCCCAGATGGCCATGCCGCGCACATCGGCGGAAACGTCCGTCAGCAGAGCTGCGCAGGCCGGCGCCAGATCGGGCAGTCCGGAATTCCCTGCCGCGATCAGCACGTTGCGCACGAAGCGATCCCGCCCGATCCGCTTGACCGGTGAGCCGCTGAAATAGGTGCGGAAGGTCGGATCGTCCAGCGTCAGGAACAAGGCGATTTCAGGGGCCTTCAGGTCCTCGCGGGCGACAAGCTTCATCTCGCGTGCAGCTGCGGCAAACTTGTTCCAGGGACAGGCCGCCAGACAGTCGTCGCAGCCATAGATGCGATTGCCGAAGGCGGGGCGTATTGCCCGGTCGATCGGCCCCTTGTGCTCGATCGTCAGATAGGAAATGCAGCGCCGCGCATCGATCTGGTAGGGCGCTGGGAAGGCGTCGGTCGGACAGGCGTCGAGACAGGCCCGGCACGAGCCGCAATGGTCGCGCTCGGCTTCATCGACTTCGAGCTCAGCCGTGGTGAAGAGGCTGCCGAGGAAGAGCCAGGAACCGAAGTCGCGGCTGACGAGATTGGTGTGTTTGCCCTGCCAGCCGAGGCCGGCTGACGCCGCGAGCGGCTTTTCCATCACGGGCGCGGTATCGACGAAGACCTTCACGTCCTCGCCTGCACGCGCGGCAAAGCGCGTCGCGACTTCCTTGAGGCGCCCCTTGATCACATCGTGATAGTCGCGGTTGCGCGCATAGACGGAGATCGCTGCCTTCTCAGGCTGCGCCTGCAGCCGGCGCGGATCCTCATCCGGTCCATAGTTCATGCCGAACATGACGATGGAGCGCACCTCGGACCAGAGGGCGCGTGGATCGCCGCGCCGCTCCTTGGTCTCTTCCATCCAGGCCATGGTGCCGTGACGACCGGCCTCAAGAAAGCTCTCAAGCCGCGCCGGTGCTTCGGGAATGGCATCCGGCAGCGTGATGCGACAGAGATCGAAGCCCTGCGCCTCCGCCTCCTGGCGCAAGAACCGTGTGAGATCTGCCCGCCGCTTCCGGATCTTGTTGTCGATCTGCGGCTCGTCCATGGCAGCGTCAGTCAGAAGTCGAGGTCGGCGTAGTGCGACACCGGCGTGATGCCGCGCACCCGCTCGGTCAGCATCGGCCGGAAGGACGGCCGCGATTTGATCCGCTGATACCATTCCTTGGCGACCGGATACTCGTTCCAGTCGATCTCGCCCAGATAGTCCAGCACGGAGACGGCAGCCGCAGCAGAAAGATCGGCATAGCTCAACCGCTCACCGGCGATCCACTGGCGCGAGCCGGAAAGCCAGGTCAGATACTTCATGTGGTGGCGGATGTTCGAGCGCGCCGTGCGAAGGACCTTCGAGTCGGGCGCGCCTCCACCGAGCCCGTTCGGGATGATAAGCTTGTGCACGCGTTCGCGCACCAGCGGCTTCGTGACATCCTGCTCCATCTTCTGCAGGAACCATTCCGTCAGCCGGCGGATCTCGGCGCGCTGGAACGGGTCTTCGGCAAAGAGGCGCCGGTCGCGCTTCAGGACGCCATGTGTTTCGTCGATGAATTCGGAAATGACGATCGGACCGCAAAGCGCCCGCATGTTGTCGTCGACATAGACAGGCAGCGTACCGGCCGGGTTGAAGGCGAGGAATTCCTTGCGCTTCTCCCAGGTCTGCTCCTCCACCAGATCCGTCTGGAAGCCGTATTCGGACAGCACCAGGCGAATGAAACGGGACGCGGTGGACATCGTATGATGGTACAGGGTCGGCATCGGAACTCGGATTCTCGGATTTTTCAGTGGCCGCGACGCAGGCTGTCGAAGCGGCTGGTCATCAGCGCGGCTTCCAAGCTATAGGGTTTCGGCCCCGGCAATACAAGCAAATCACTTTGCCTTCCCCTTGAAGGAGACCTCATGGAAGATCAATCCATTATCAGCGCGCTGGTCCTTGGCCTCATCGAGGGCCTGACCGAGTTCGTGCCGGTATCCTCCACCGCCCATGTTCTGCTGGCGGGCCATTTCCTCGGCTTTGAATCGCCCGGCAACACCTTTGCGGTTCTGATCCAGTTGGGTGCGATCCTTGCGATCCTGAGCGTCTACTTCGCCAAGCTCTTAGGCATTGCGCTGTCGTTGCCGACAAGCGCCGAAAGCCGACGCTTCGTCGGGGCTGTGCTGCTGGGCTTCCTGCCGGCCGCGGTGATCGGCGCGCTGGCCCATGATTTCATCAAGACGGTGCTGTTTGAAACGCCGATGCTGATCTGTGTCGTCCTCATTCTCGGCGGTTTCGTCCTGTTGTGGATCGATCGGTTGCCGCTCAAGCCCCGCTATACCGATGTCACACAATACCCGCTGTCGCTCGCCTTGAAGATCGGCTTTTGCCAGTGCCTGGCGATGATCCCGGGAACCTCGCGTTCGGGGGCGACGATCGTCGGCGCTCTGCTCCTCGGCGCGGACAAGCGTTCGGCGGCGGAATTTTCCTTCTTCCTCGCCATGCCAACCATGCTCGGCGCGTTTACGCTCGATCTCTACAAGAACCGCAATGCGCTGACGATGGACGACGGCCTGATCATCGCGATCGGCTTTGTCGCAGCCTTCATCTCGGCGCTCTTTGTCGTCCGGGGTCTCTTGGATTTTGTCTCAAAACGGGGCTATGCGCCGTTTGCCTTGTGGCGGATCGCGGTCGGCACGCTCGGCATTGTCGGACTTCTCACCTTCGGCTGAAGTCACAAGACGCAGACAAGAAAAAAGGCCGTCCCGAGGGGCGGCCTTTTCTATCTGGGGAAATCAGTTGGTCGCCGGAATGGACGACGTCGAGCAGGGGTCGATGCCATAGGCAGGCGAGCAATTGTCCTTGCGGGCCGCCACCGTGGTCGGGGCGACGAAGGAGCCAGCGATGATTACCAGTGCCGCACATGCGAAGAACAGTGCGATGGACTTGCCCATGGAAATGCCTCTTGAGACTGTCTGAAAATGAAGGGCCGGCAAGTGCTGCCGGCTGGCTGTTGGGGGCCAGTCTTTACGCATTGCCACGACCGCCATCAATAGGCGAACTTGCTTTATCCGCGGTTAACGCAGGTCTTTGTTTAGTTGCGTCTTTTGTGCAACGGCGTGACGATTGTCAGGCGATGCAAGGCAGCCTCAGGCTGCCTTGCCGGACCCCGTATACTGGCCGTGAACGCGATACTGCACGAGATAGGTCGGCAGGATCGCAGCCATTGTCACCGGCTGGATGCCAAGGCCTTCCAACGTGCGACCTTCCGCCTTTGCAGCAGCAGAGACGACGTTGTCTTTCTTCAGCAGCTTCACCTGATCGCTGGTGAGCGGCGGCGTGATCAGCGGCACGGCAGAGGCGATGCTGCCCATCAAGGAGGCGATGCCGAAGGGCAGGGTGATGAGCGCCCGCTTGCGTCCGATGATCTCCAGCATCATCTCGAGACACTGCTTGAAGGTCGCAACGTCACGGCCGCCGAGTTCGTAGATCTTGCCGCGGGCAATCGAGCCGTCGACGGCGCGTGCCACCACTTCGGCGACATCTTCCACATAGACCGGCTGGAACTTCGTCTTGCCACCGCCGACCAGCGGGAGCGCCGGGGCGAGGCGGGCCATGGCGGCGAACTTGTTGAAGAAGCCGTCCTCTGGTCCGAAGACGATCGAAGGGCGCAGGATGGTGGCGTCAGGCAGGATTGCCTGGACAGCCGCTTCCGCACGACCCTTGGTGGCGGCGTAAACCGAATCCGACTTGGCGTCGGCGCCGATGGCCGAGATATGCGTCAGGCTGGCACCGACCGAACGGGCGGCTTCCGCCACCGCGCGCGCGCCAAAATCCTGCACGGCGTCAAAGCCGTTGCGGCCGCTTTCAAACAGGATGCCGACGCAGTTCACGACATGGTCTGCGCCCTGAACGGCGGCGTCGACCGACGAGCGGTAACGCAGATTGGCCTGGACGAAGGAGATCTGGCCGACATTGCCGAGCGGCTGCAGGAAGCCGGCGAGATCAGGGCGGCGAACAGCAACGCGAATGCGATAGCCGCGCTTGGCAAGCGCCCTGACGACATGCCGTCCGACGAAGCCCGAGCCCCCGAAAACGGTGACGAGCGGCGGAAGGTTGGACAAGGTCATGGACGGCTCCCCTGAACTGGCTGGGCGCACACGATATGCGCGATCTGGCCTCTCTTAACCGAATCGTCCGGCGGGGGAAAGGCCCGTCAGAGCCGCACCCGGGGGACATCAGGCCTCAGGCGAGGCGAGGCTCAGACGCCCTCGACGACCACCATCTCTGCATCCGCCGCTTCTTGGCGGATCTTGGCGGCGATCTGGTATTCCGGTGAGTTGTAGCAATCAACGGCGGCCTGATAGGTAGGGAACTCGATCACCACGTTGCGCGCACGAACCTGGCCTTCGAGCTGGGTGTAGGGACCGCCCCGCGCGAGGAAAGTCGCGCCATACGTTTCGAAAGCCGGCTTCGCAGCCGCGACGTAATCCTTGTAGCGCTCGGGATCCCTGATATCCACGCGTGCGATCCAATAGCCCTTGGCCATGTCTTCCTCCCGGTTGTTGTCGATTATGGCTGCTTGGCCAGCGCCTCGTCCATCTCGGCAAGAATGGCGAGTGCCGCCGCTTTGGGATCGCCGGCCTTGACGATCGGGCGGGCCACGACGAGGTGGCTGGAGCCGGCCGCGATCGCATCCGATGGCGTCATCACGCGCTTCTGGTCGCCCTTGTCGGCGCCGGCCGGCCGGATGCCGGGGGTGACGATCGCCATCTTCGGCCCGACGATCTGTCGCACTGCGGATGCCTCTTCGGCCGAGCAGACGATGCCGCCCATGCCGGCGATGCGGGCCTGTTCGGCGCGCCTGAGAACCAGCGTATGCGGATCGTATTCGTAGCCTGCATCGGTCAGATCCTGCTCGTCCATTGAGGTCAACACGGTGACGCCGAGCAGGCAGAGGCCGGAGCCTTCGGCCGCCTTGACGGCGGCTGCCATGGCTTTCGGATAGGCATGCAGCGTCAGCATGGTCATGCCCATGCGTGCGATGTTCTCGACTGCGGAAGCGATCGTGTTGTCGATGTCGAGCAGCTTCATGTCGAGGAAGACCTGCTTGCCCTGCTTGGCCAGGTCGCGGGCGAATTCAAGGCCGCCGGCAAAGGCGAGCTGGTAGCCGATCTTGTAAAACGAGATGCTGTCGCCGAGCGTCGAGACGACGCGCTCCGCTTCCTGGACGGTCGGAACATCCAGTCCGACGATGAGACGATGACGTGCGCTCAAGTTTAAGACTCCTGCCAGATCTCCATGGCCGTCCAGTCGCATGAGACGCGTCGGTCTGCAAGGGAGAAGCAGAAAAGATTGCCGCCGCCCCCAGGCTGATCCTGCCGCCGTGAGATTGGGATGCCGGTGAAATGGCATTTCAGCAGGGTGCCAACGCCACCGTGACCGACAAAGGCGATCGGCTTGCTGGGGTCATGCCTCGCCAGGATGTCGCTGACTGCTTCGACGATGCGCGCCTGCGCGTCAGCGGCACGCTCCCAGCCCCGATAGCTTTCGTCCGGATGCGCAAAGAACCAGTCGGCTGCCGTCTCGAAATCGGAAGGCGCAAGGAAGCCGGTCGCAGACCGATCGTTTTCATGCGTCGACCTGTGGATCTCCATCTGGATCCCCGCAGCTTTGGCCAGGATGTCTGCGGTCTCGATTGCCTTGCGCTCGCCGCTGCTGATGATCCGCGAAAGCTGTTGCACCCAAGGCTGTTTCGCACAGACCTCGGCACGTGCTCGCCCGGCAGCCGACAGACCCCAATCCGGGACAGGGACCGCCGGATCGATCTCGATCTGCGGATGCGTGATGTAGAGGCCGAACATCGCTCGCCGCTCAGGCCTTGCGGTAGATCCAGAGCTGGGCGGGCGGAATGTTGCGCACGACGAAGTCGAAATGCTGGATGTGGTAGCGATCCGGCTTGGCGATAACAGGGGAGACAGGCCCATAGGTGATCTGCACCACCGGGCGTCCCTCGGGAATGCGGTTCAGGAGATCTTCCAGCAAGCGAATGCGCGCTTCCATCGGGAAGCTCAGCAGCGGCACCGCCGAGATGACGCAATCGAAGGTCTGGTCGGCCAGGGCGCCGAGCGTATGTGTCAGATCGAAGGCGTCGCCGTGGATGAAGTTGACACCCGCATAGTCCTCGACGAGGCGGCGATAGAAATTCTCCGAATACTCGACGGAAACGATCTTCTCGGGCGCCACGCCCCGCGCCAGGATCTGCTTGGTGATCACGCCCGTGCCGGGGCCGAGCTCGAGGACAGGCAGGCCTGACTTGACATCGATGACGCTCGCCATGCGCTTCGCGGTGACCGAGGATGTCGGCGCAATCGCACCGACGGTCTTGGGACCCTGCATCATGCCCTTGAAGAAGCGGATCTCCTCATCGAATTTCTTTTCGAACCGTTCCTTCAGTCGAATGGCCATGATCGTCCCTCTTCCTGTTGCTGCTCGATTGCTGCGAGCCGATTGCGACAATTTTGGGCCAGCCTGTCGCAAACGCAAGAGAGAATGACGCTGGCGGGCCAAATGCCCGCCAGAAAGTTTCGCGCGTTTAAACGCGCATCGGCATCAGGACATAAAGGGCATCGGCGCCGGCCGTGTCGCGGATGAGCGTCGGGGAGCCGGCGTCCGCCAGCAGGAAGATCGCGTCTTCGCCGGACAGCTGGGCCGTGATATCAAGCAGATACTTGGCGTTGAAGCCGATCTCCATGGCGTCGCTTTCATAGCCGACGGCGACTTCTTCGGTAGCGCTGCCCGAATCCGGGTTGTTGACGGTGAGCATCAACTGGCCGTCGGCGAGCGCAAGCTTCACGGCGCGGCCACGCTCTGACGAAATGGTCGAGACGCGGTCGACGGCGCGCGCGAAGGTCTGGCAATCGACGCGCATTTCCTTGTCGTTCGCCTGCGGAATGACGCGCTGGTAGTCCGGGAAGGTACCGTCGATCAGCTTGGAGGTCAGAACGACCGAACCGATGGAGAGGCGGATCTTCGAATCGGAAATCTCGATGCCGATGCTCAGCTCCGGATTGTCGATGAGCTTCTGCAGCTCGCCGACCGTCTTGCGCGGGATGATGATGCCCGGCATGCCTTCCGAGCCCGAGGGTGCGTCGACATCGGCGCGCGCCAGACGGTGACCGTCGGTCGCCACGGCGCGCAGCTTCAGGGCCCCGCCGGCTTCGATGGTGTGCAGGAAAATGCCGTTCAGATAATAGCGGGTCTCTTCGGTCGAGATCGCAAACTGCGTGCGATCGATCAGCATCTTGAAATCGGATGCCTTCATCTTGAAGGAATGGGTAAAGGTGCCGGCAGTGAGATCCGGGAAATCAGACTTCGGCAGGCACTGCAGCGAAAATTTCGAGCGGCCGGAAGCAACCGTCATCGTCCCGCCATCCGGATTGGTGGCGAGCAGAACCTCGGAACCGTCGGGCAGCTTGCGCACGATTTCATAAAGCAGATGCGCCGGAACGGTCGTGGCCCCAGCCTGCTCGACCATGGCCGCCGTGCTTTCGGTGATCTCGAGATCAAGGTCCGTCGCCTTCATGTCGAGGGCGGCACCCTCGGCTTTCAGCAGCACGTTCGACAGGATCGGGATCGTGTTGCGGCGCTCGACCACGCGATGCACGTGGTTCAGAGACTTGAGGAGATTGGACCGTTCAAGAGTTATACGCATGAGATGCTACCGCTTTCGACGTGTCGTCTTCCGGAGTTCCGGATCGGAAAAAGGGGCCGGGAAGTTCCCGGGCCGGACGATGTGGACGGGCAAAATGGCAGTAAAAGAGCGGGAAAAGCAAGAGGCTCCAAGGTTTTCCACGCCAGTCCCACGCGAAGGTTATCGGAATGGTTTATGGCGGCGGCACCCTTGCCGCGAGCATGGGGGTAGAGGATAAAGGCCGCATGACAACAGAAGACAAAAATGCGGCCACAGTGCCAGGTTCCAAGCGCTATCGCCTCAACGACACGCCTGTTGCGGCAAGGCCACTGGAACCCGCGCTCTATCTGGTGGCGACGCCGATCGGCAATCTCGGCGACATCACCATCCGCGCGCTGGAAACGCTGGCTGGTGCCGATGTGCTAGCCTGCGAGGACACCCGCGTGACGCGCGTGCTTCTCGACCGCTACGGCATCGAGAACCGGCCTTACGCTTATCACGAGTATAATGCAGACGAGGCGGGCGCCCGGCTGCTTGCCGCCCTCGAAGCCGGAAAGTCCGTCGCCCTCGTTTCTGATGCCGGAACGCCGCTGGTCTCCGACCCCGGCTATCGGCTCGGCCAGCTGGCCATCGAGGCCGGCCACCGCGTCGTGCCCATCCCCGGCGCCTCTGCTCCGCTGGCGGCCCTTGTCGGGTCCGGCCTTCCCAACGATGCCTTCCTCTTTGCCGGCTTCCTGCCGACCAAGGACAAGGCAAAGCGTGATCGCCTTCGCGAACTCGCCAAGGTGCCGGCAACGCTGATCTTCTTCGAGTCCCCGCATCGCATCGGCGACACGCTTGTCGCGGCAGCCGACGAACTCGGCCATGATCGACCGGCCTCCGTCTGCCGGGAACTGACCAAGACTTTCGAGGAATTCCGCCGAGGCCCGCTCGGCGATCTGGCCGCGGCCTATGCCGACAAGACGGTCAAGGGCGAGATCGTCCTCGTCATCGGCCCGCCGGCCCCCGATGCCGCACCGGACGCCGCCGATGTCGACAGCCTGCTTGCCGAACTCTCCGCCACCATGCCGACGGCCAAGGCCGCGACCGAGGCCGCAAAGCTGACCGGCCTGCCGCGCAAGGATCTCTACCAGCGCCTTCTGGAACTCAAGGGGGCCGCATGAAGCCCAGAGGCGCGGATCAGAAACGTATCCGCGCCGAGAGGCGGGGCCGCTGGTCGGAGTATCGGGCGGCTCTTTCACTTCTGTTCAAGGGCTACCGGATCGTGGCGCTGCGCTACAAGACCGGGGCCGGTGAAGTGGACATCATCGCCCGACGTGGCGACCTCGTCATTTTTGTCGAAGTGAAAGCGAGACGAGACCTGCGCACCGGTGTCGATGCGGTCGGTCAAGCGGCCGAGCGACGCATCGCGAACGCCGCAGATCATTGGCTGCGCAGGCAATCCGACGCAACACGGCTGTCACTTCGGCATGATATGATTGTCGTGCGACCCTGGCGCTGGCCGGTCCATTTCGAGGACGCATTCTAGCTTCGTTTCACTTTCGATCACGAGGTTTCGAAACCTTCGTTTTGTGACAGTCGTGACACAAAACTTTCAAGTCGCTGTCATGGAGCGGCCCTAATGCAGGCCTCACCGCAACAACCTGTGGAGAGGATCTGACCCATGATCAAGAAGATTTCCCTGGCCGCTCTGGCCCTGACCATGACCGCATCGACGACGCTTGCCGCGACCAACATCACCTGGTGGCACGGCATGGGTGGCCGCAACGGCGAAGTGCTCAACGAGCTTGCCCAGAAGTTCAACGCAGCCCAGACGGCCTGCGTCCTGACCCCCGTTTCCAAGGGCACCTACGAAGAAGCTCTGGCTTCTGGCATCGCCGCCTTCCGTTCGGGCCAGCACCCGAACATCCTGCAGGTTTTCGATGCCGGTGCTGCCACCATCATCAATGCCAAGGGCGCAACCGTTGCCGCTGAAGACATCATCCGCGAAGCCGGCCACACCTTCAACGCCGAAGACTATATCCAGGGCGTTCGTTATTTCTACGCCGATGCTGACGGCAAGTTCGTCGGCATGCCGCTCTCCTCGTCGGCGCCTATCATGTATTACAACGTCGATGCCATGAAGAAGGCCGGCGTCGAAGCCCCGACGACCTGGGAAGAGTTCGAAGCCATCGCGCCGAAGCTCAAGGAAGCCGGCTATATCCCGCTCGTTCAGTCGCACCTGCCCTGGCAGATGGTCGAGAACTTCCACTCGCGCAACAACCTGCAGTTCGCGACCAACAACAATGGTTATGACAGCGTCGTCGACACCAAGATCATGGTGAACACCGAAGAGCAGCGGATGATGTTCTCCAAGCTCAAGGAATGGCAGGACGCCGGCATGTTCGCCTTCTACGGCGCTGGCTGGAACGACAACCAGAAGCCCTTCGAAGAAGGCAAGGTCGCTCTCTGGGTTGGCTCCTCCGGTTCCTTCGGTGGCCTGCTGAAGACCGCCACCATGCCGTTTGCCGCAACCTTCCTGCCCAACTGGAGCAGCATCGAAGGCTCCGGCACCAACTCCTTCATCGGTGGCGCTGCCCTCTTTGCAATGGCAGGCAAGCCGGCCGAAGAAAACAAGTGCACGGGCGACTTCTTCAACTTCATCGCCTCGCCGGAAATCCAGTACTACTACCACAAGGAAACCGGCTACGTGCCGCTGACCACGGCTGCCTACGAGCTGGCCAAGAAGGACGGCCACTACGAGCGCACCCCCCAGGCCGAAGTTGGCCTGCAGCAGCTGATGCTGAAGGGCGGCGAATGGTCCAAGGGTTACCGTATGGGCTTCTACCCGCAGATCCGTGACGTGATGAACCGCGAATTCGTCAAGATCTTCTCGGGCGAAGTCACCGTGGATGACGCCTTCAAGACGATCGAAGCCGAGTCCAACGAGATCCTCGCCCGCTTCGCCAAGACCGCCGGCTGATCAGGTCTGTTGGTTCCATTGTCGCTCCCGGGGGCCTTTGGTCCCCGGGCTTTCCTTTGAGGGGTCCCAGATGAAGCGCGTCCAGTTCAATTCGCGATTCCTGCCTTACCTGTTTCTTCTGCCGCAGCTGGCGATCATCGCGATCTTCTTCTATTGGCCGTCGGTCCAGGCGATCCAGTCGTCGTTCTACATCGAGGACCCGTTCGGCTTCGGTTCCAGCTTTGTTGGGCTGAGCAATTATTCCGATGTGCTCTCGGCCTCTCAATATGCCCGGATCGCGCGCTTCACCGTCTTTTTCAGCATCATCGTCACGGTTCTCGTGCTGTCGCTCGGCCTGCTTTTGGCTTTGAAGGCCGATGCCGTGATCCGTGGCCAGTCGACCTACAAGACCCTGCTGATTGTGGTCTATGCCATCGCACCGCCGGTCGCCGGGTTGATCGGGCTGATGTTCTTCGACCAGCACATCGGACCTTTCGTCACCTTCGTTTCCTGGTTCGGCTGGGACATGAAGATCGGCATCAACTATTTCGACACCGCCTTTGCCATGGTGCTGATCGCCGTCTGGAACCAGATCCCCTATAATTTCATCTTCTTCCTGTCCGGCCTCCAGGGCATTCCGAACTCGATCCGTGAGGCGGCGACGATGGACTGCAAGTCCGGGACGCGCCGCTTCTGGACCGTGACCCTGCCGCTTCTCGCGCCGACCGCCTTCTTCCTGCTGATCATCAACATGACCTATTCGCTCTTCGACACCTTCGGCGTCGTCGACGTGATGGTGAAGGACAGTGCGGCGAACAATCCGATCACGCTGGTCTACAAGGTCTATCTCGATGGTTTCCGGGGCAATGACCTCGGCTCCTCCTCGGCCCAGTCGGTGATCCTGATGGTGATCGTCCTCGTGCTGACCCTGATCCAGTTCCGCTTCATCGAACGCCGCGTCCATTACGGGTGAGGAGAGCGCCATGTACCGCACCAAATTCTTCGACCACCTGATCCTGATCGCAGGCGTGATCTTCATGCTCGGGCCACTGGTTGTCGCCTTCACCACCTCGACCCATTCTGCGGCCGAGATCCATAGCCATGGCCTGATGCTGTCGATAGGCAATGACGCCGCCGCGACTTATGACAAGGTGCTGTTCAAGAGCGGTGGTTTCACCGGCCAGGTGACGGGTCTCACCATGGCGATGAACTCGCTGATCCTGGGTCTCGGTTTCGCCGTCGGCAAGATCGTGCTCTCGATGCTGGCGGCCTATGCCATCGTCTATTTCCGCTTCCGCTTTGCGACCCTCGCCTTCTGGCTGATCTTCACCACGCTGCTTTTGCCGCTCGAAGTGCGCATTCTGCCGACCTACAAGGTGATGAGCGATCTGAACCTGTTGAACAGCTACCAGGGCCTGATCCTGCCGCTGCTGGCCTCGGCGACAGGCACCTTCTTCTTCCGCCAGTTCTTCAAGTCCGTCCCAGACGAATTGCTGGAAGCCGCCCGTATCGACGGCGCCGGGCCCTTCAAGTTCTTCATCGATATCCTGCTGCCGCTGTCGCGCACCATGATCGCCGCCGTCTTCATCATCATGTTCGTCTATGGCTGGAACCAGTATCTCTGGCCCATGCTGATGACCACGGAAGAGGGTTTCTACACCCTGATGCGCGGCATCAAGCAGATCCTCCAGGTGTGGATCGGCTCGCAGATCCCCGATTACAACGAAGCCTTTGCCATGGCCGTGCTCGCCATGCTGCCGCCCGTCATCGTGGTGGTGGTGTTCCAGAGCTGGTTCATCAAGGGGCTCACCGAAACAGACAAGTGAGAGAGGAGCAAATCCATGGCTTCCATCGGTATCAAGCAGGTCTCCAAGATCTACGACAAGGGCGGCGCCAAGGCCGTGGACACGGTTGACATCCAGATCGAGGATGGCGAGTTCATCGTTCTCGTGGGCCCGTCGGGCTGCGGCAAGTCCACGCTGTTGCGCATGGTGGCAGGCCTCGAAGACATCTCGCAAGGCACGATCTCGATCGGTGACCGCGTGGTCAACCAGATCGAACCGGCAGACCGGGACATCGCCATGGTCTTCCAGAACTATGCGCTCTATCCGCACATGACGGTCTACGACAATCTAGCCTATGGCCTGAAGAACCGCGGTACGCCGAAGACGGAGATCGCCGCGCGCGTCGCGGAAGCCGCAAGGATGCTGGAAATCGAGAAGTACCTGGATCGCAAGCCACGTGCGCTCTCCGGCGGCCAGCGTCAGCGCGTCGCCATGGGGCGCGCCATCGTGCGCAAGCCGGCCGTCTTCCTGTTCGACGAACCGCTGTCCAACCTGGATGCCAAGCTGCGCGTCTCCATGCGCGGCGAAATCCGCAAGCTGCAGAAGCGGCTGAAGACGACGGCAATCTACGTCACTCATGATCAGCTCGAAGCCATGACGCTCGCCGATCGTCTCGTGGTTCTCAACGGTGGCGTGATCGAGCAGATCGGCACGCCTCTCGAGGTCTACAACCGTCCCGCCTCGACATTTGTCGCGAGCTTCATCGGCTCGCCGGCCATGAATCTCGTCGATGGACACATCGACGGCGGGCAGCTGACGATCGGTGATGCGCGCCTGTCTTTGTACGAGGCATGGCCTGATGGCGCAGTCCGAGTCGGGATGCGCGCCGAAGACCTCGTTCTGGCCGGCGACGGCCCCGCCGATTTCCATCTGGTCGTCGACTATGTCGAGGAACTTGGAGCCCAGCGTCTCGTCCATGGTCTGATCGGCGGCCAGGCCCTGACGGCCGTTCTCGGTTCTCAGGTGGAGCTCGCCGACCGGCTGCCCTTGCGGATCGAGGCAGACAGGTTGCATTTCTTCACGTCAGACACCGGCCGACGCATGTTCCCATCCCGGCCGTCAGTGGCCAGCGAACCCGCCACCCGGGATGCACTTCCGCTTCCGGCGCTGGCGTGACGGCTTGTTCGCATTTTAACAATATTGAATACGTCGATTTAGGAGCTTGCTGCTAGCGTCCCCCCGAAACTTGGGAAGGGGAATGAGGATGGCTTTGAAAATGCTTCTCGCCGGCATGGCAAGCGTGGCGCTGGCGGCGCCCACCCGCCGCATGGATGCCCAGCCGCCGGTGATCGCCGCTCACGGTGATCACCTGGCGCTGCGCGCGGCACCGATCAATCCGGAGTGGATCATCCGTGGAACGCCGCTCGCCCGGATTGGCGAGCACTCCCAGAGTGCCGACGAGGCGAGCCTGACGGCCGTCTGGGATTGCACCGCCGGTGAGTTTCGCTGGTTCTTCGGCTGGGACGAGACTGTTGTGATCCAGGAAGGAGAGGTGCATGTTACCGCCGAGGATGGCAGTCAGCGCCTCTTGAAGGCCGGCGATATCGCCTACTTCCGCCGCGGAACCTGGTCGACCTGGCGCGTCGACACCTATGTCCGCAAGATCGCCTTCCTGCGCAAGCCCTTCCCGGGGCCGCTCGCGACACTCTACCGGATCCGCAATGCCTTAAGGCGCGGGAAATATTCCGCGCTCTGACCTGAAGAGACCTTCAGCAAAATTGAGGCCGCCCGGCGTTGCCATCCCCCGCCGCACGGCCTAAATCTCCGATGCTTTCGAACGGGGACACACCACATGGCGAAGATCATCAATGTCGCGGTCCAGATGGACCACGTATCCACGATCAACATCGCGGGCGACTCTACCTTCGCCATGAGCCTGGAAGCCCAGGCGCGCGGTTACAAGCTCTTCCACTATACGCCGGACCGGCTCTCCATGCGTGACGGCCGTGTCTATGCGACGGTCGAGCCCATGCAGCTGCGCGACGTCAAGGATGATCATTACACGCTCGGCACCCCGGAGCGCGTCGATCTCTCGACCATGGATGTCGTCCTGCTGCGCCAGGATCCGCCCTTCGACATGGCCTACATCACCTCCACCCATCTGCTTGAGCGCATTCACCCGAAGACGCTCGTCGTCAACGATCCGGCCTGGGTGCGCAATTCGCCGGAAAAGATCTTCGTCACAGAATTCGCCGACCTGATGCCGCCGACGCTGATCACCAGGGACGCGGCCGAGATTGCCCGTTTCCGCCAGGAACAGGGCGATATCATCCTGAAGCCGCTTTACGGGAACGGCGGCGCCGGCGTCTTCCATTCGACCCGCGATGACCGCAATTTCTCGTCGCTGATGGAAATGTTCGGCCAGATGTTCCGTGAGCCGTTCATCGCCCAGGGTTATCTGCCGGCCGTGCGCAAGGGTGACAAGCGCATTATCCTGGTCGATGGCGAGCCGGCCGGCGCGATCAACCGGGTTCCTGCAGAACACGACGCGCGCTCCAACATGCATGCCGGCGGCAAGCCCGAGCCAACAGAGTTGACCTCTCGCGAACGGGAGATCTGCGCCCGCATCGGGCCGGCCTTGCGCGAGCGCGGTTTCCTCCTCGTCGGCATCGATGTCATCGGCGACTACATGACCGAGATCAACGTCACCTCGCCGACCGGTATCCGCGAGGTGAAGAAGTTCGGCGGTGCAGACATCTCAGCGCTCCTTTGGGATGCCATCGAACGCAAGCGCCCCTAACACGCTGAATTGTCTTTCGAAGTTCCCGACTTGTTCCGGTTATGCAACCGGGCGCAACTGTATGCCTATCTGAGGCTGCGGATGTTCCGCAAACGTTCTTGTGTTTTGCTGCGCCTTATGCGAGATTGTCGCTGTCGCCACACGCAATATGAAGTTGCGCTCGCGACCATCGATAGATCGGCGAGGGCGGGCAATGGTGGCGCGTGTCAGTACGGTTGCATTTCAGGGTATCGAGGGCCTGCCTGTCGAGGTGCAGGTCATGGTGGCGCCCGGCAAGGTCGGCATGCAGATCGTCGGTCTGCCCGACAAGGCGGTCGCCGAGAGCCGTGAACGGGTCCAGGCGGCCCTGCACGCCTCGGGCCTGTCGCTGCCGCCCAAGCGCGTGACGGTCAACCTGGCGCCCGCAGATCTTCCCAAAGAGGGCTCGCATTTCGATCTGCCCATAGCGCTTGGCCTGATGGCGGCGCTTGGCGCCATCCCGGGTGATGCGCTGTCCGGCTATCTCGTCATCGGCGAGCTTAATCTCGATGGTACAATTGCGCCGATCGCTGGTGCACTGCCCGCCGCGATCAGCGCCAATGCTGTCGAGAAAGGTCTGATCTGCCCGGCCGACAGTGGCGCGGAGGCGGCCTGGGCCGGCAGCGAGATCGACATCCTCGCCCCCCGCAGCCTGATCGCGCTTGCCAATCATTTTCGGGGTACGCAGGTGCTCAGCCGACCGGCACCGGCGATCCGTGCGCAGCCGGCCAACCTGCCGGACCTGGCCGATATCAAGGGGCAGGAAAGCGCCAAGCGAGCCCTGGAGGTCGCAGCCGCCGGCGGCCACAATCTCCTGATGGTCGGGCCACCCGGCTCGGGCAAGTCGATGCTCGCGGCGCGGCTCCCCTCCATTCTGCCGCCGCTTTCCGCACCCGAGTTGCTCGAAGTCTCGATGATCCATTCGATTGCCGGGCAATTGTCCGGCGGCAAGCTCTCCGACCGCAGGCCTTTCCGCACGCCGCATCATTCGGCGACCATGGCGGCCCTGGTTGGTGGAGGCCTGAGGGCCAGGCCCGGGGAGGCCTCGCTTGCCCACCACGGCATACTCTTCCTTGACGAACTGCCGGAGTTTGCCTCGCCGGTGGTGGATGCCTTGCGCCAGCCGCTCGAGACCGGCGAATGCATCATCGCCCGCGCCAACCACCGGGTCTCCTACCCTTCAGATTTCCAGCTGGTCGCGGCAATGAATCCCTGCCGCTGCGGCATGGCAGGGGAGCCCGGCCATGTCTGCGCCCGTGGCATACGCTGCCAGAGCGAGTATCAGGGCCGCATTTCAGGGCCGCTGATGGACCGCATCGACATCCGCATCGATGTGCCGGCTGTATCCGCGACCGATCTGATCCGCCCGCGCGTCGCCGAAAGCAGTGCGGTCGTGGCTGCCCGGGTCGCCGCTGCCCGGGAGCGTCAGCGCGAGCGCTTCCGGCGTCTCGGCCTGCCTTTCGCCACCAATGCCCGCTGCTCCACCGCCCTGATCGAGACATTGGCAGAACCGGATCCCTCAGGCCTGCAGCTTCTGCGGGACGCCGCCGAAAAATTCCGTTTTTCGGCCCGCGGTTATCACCGTGTGCTCAAGGTGGCCCGCACGCTTGCCGACCTCGATGGCGTGGAGACGCTGGGGCGGATCCATCTCGCCGAGGCGATCTCCTATCGCATCGCGTCCGAACGCCTGACCGCCGCAGCCTGACCTGGCTCGGAGCGATCCGTCGCGCGTGTCGCTCAGGTGGTGGAGGTCTCGGCCTGAGACGGGCGCAGCATGTCGACGGGCAGTGTCAGACGAATGAAGGCACCGTCTTCGGGATAGGTGATATCGCTATGGCCGCGCACGCCGGCGATCACCCGGCGCACCAGCGTCGAGCCGAAACCTCCAGATCCCGCCTGCGGTGCCTCCGGCCTTGGCCCTCCGCTTTCGCGCCACTCGATCACCAGGTCCTCGCCCTGATCGGGTGACGGCAGGATCTGCCATGTCAGCGAGACCTGACCGGAGCTGACACTGAGCGCGCCGTATTTGGCGGCGTTCGTGCCGAGTTCGTGCAGGATCAGGCTCAGCACGACGACTGTCTGGCCGCCGATCGGCACACGCGGTCCGCCGGTCTGGAAACGGGGGGTCCCGACGATCGAAAACGGTTCCAGCGCCTGGAAGACGACACTTTGCAGCGATGCGTCTTCGCCCTCGCGCAGGCCTCGCAGCAGCAGGTTGGAGCGGCCGAGCGCGGTCAGGCGATCACGCAGCCGGGCGGCGAGTTCGTCCGCGCTGGACGCATTCTTCAGCGACAGGCTGATGATGGCGTTGATGGTGGCAAAGATGTTCTTCAGGCGATGATCGAGTTCCTGTGCCATCACCTCCTGCCGGTCGGCAAGCTGCTGGCTGCGTTCGCGAGCGGCAATCTCCGCGCGATAGGCGCGCATGATCAGGTGAATGAGCGTCAGGTCGGTGACGATGACGAACACGTAGAGCCCCATCGCAAGCAGGGTGCCGGGCGAAAAATCGAAACGGAACGGGGTGATGAAAAAATACCAGGCCGACATGCCGGACAGGATTCCGATGAGGATACCCTGCTTCACGCCGAACACGAAGCCACAGATGACCACGGCCGGAAAGAAGGTGAGAAACGGAAAGCCCGTCGGCATCAATGGATCGAGCCAGGCCCTCAGAAGCAGCGCGACCGCAAAGACGAGCAGGCTTGCCCCATATGATGCGGCCATGCTCAGGCCGGATGGGCGGTCCTGGATTGCAGCGAAGGCCGGCAGGGAACGTAGGGAGATGCGCATGGGCCTCCGAAGTACCGCAGGTTTTCCGGCCAACTCTATCCGAGGGCTTGCTTCGCCGCAATCAGTGGCGCGTCCCCGCCCCCGGCACGGGAGTGCGCCGGGGCGGGGACGGGACGGGATCTATTCGCCGAGGCCGGCAAAGAGCGCGGTCGAGAGATAACGTTCGGCAAAGGAGGGGATGATGACCACGATCGTCTTGCCGGCATTTTCGTCGCGCTGGCCGACCTTGATCGCGGCGGTGAGCGCAGCACCTGAGGAGATCCCGACCGGCACGCCTTCGAGCCGGGCAACAAGACGCGCGTTTTCGAAGGCCTCGTCATTGGTGACGGTGATGACTTCATCATAGACATGCGTGTCGAGGATGGCAGGCGCAAAGCCCGCGCCGATGCCCTGGATCTTGTGCGGGCCGGGATTGCCGCCGGAGAGAACCGGACTGTCGGCGGGCTCGACAGCAACGACCTGAACCGAGGGCTTCTTCGCCTTCAGCACCTGGCCGGTGCCGGTGATGGTGCCGCCCGTGCCGATGCCGGAGACGAGGATGTCGATCGAACCGTCGGTATCGTTCCAGATTTCCTCGGCGGTGGTCTTGCGGTGGATTTCCGGATTGGCCGGGTTCTCGAACTGCTGCGGGATAACGGCATCCGGCGTCGTCTCGGCCAGTTCCTGAGCCTTGGCGATGGCGCCCTTCATGCCCTTGGCGCCTTCGGTCAGGACGAGTTCTGCGCCAAGCAGCGCCAGCATCTTGCGGCGCTCGATCGACATGGTCTCGGGCATGGTGAGGATCAGTCGATAGCCCTTGGCGGCGGCGGCGAAGGCAAGCGCAATGCCGGTATTGCCGGAGGTCGGCTCGATCAGCACGGTCTTGCCGGACACGATCTTGCCCTGGGCTTCCAGGCTTTCGATCATCGCCACGCCGATGCGATCCTTGACCGAGGCGATCGGATTGAAGAATTCGAGCTTCGCCAGCAGATGCGCCTTCACGCCCTTTTCCTTGGCCAGTTTGTCGAGGCGCACGATCGGGGTGTCGCCGATCGTCTCGGTGATCGAGCCATAGACGCGTCCGCGACCGGGTTTCTTCTGCTCAGTCATGTGTCTCTCCCTGATGATTTGGTTGGCGTGAGCTTACGCCCGGTGCCCCGTGCATTCCAGCATAGCCATGCCGCGGCGAGCGGCATCCTTGGAAAAATCTGCTCCGCCGCCGGCCCGTTGTTGACCCTTCAGAAGAAAAGCGCCCGCGGCCGGTTTGTTGCATGCCTTGAAAACTCAGGCCGCGCGCGCCGCGATATAGGCCGCCGTGCCGGCCAGGATGCCCGCTGCGCTGCGGTTCAGAACTTTCAGCGCCTCAGGGCGCTTGAGCAGTCCGCGCGCCTGGGCCGCCAGCAGGATATAGGGCAGGAGCACCGCCATCAGCACGATGAAGGTCAGCCCGACCAGCAGGATGTAATCGGCAAGCCCGATCGCCTCGAGCGGAATAAGTGTTGGCACCAGCGCGACATAGAAGAGCATGGTCTTCGGATTGCCGAGTGTCACCAGCAGGCCGGACAGGAAGGAAAGCGCCGGGCGCATCGCCTTCTGCGCCTTTATGTCCTGGGGAACGAGGCCGGCTGTCCAAAGCTTCCAGGCGACATAGATGAGGTAAGCCGCGCCGAGGAACTTCAGAATAATGAAGGGTGTGACGAATGTCTTGGCCAGTACCGAGAGCCCGAGGATGACGGCAGTCAGGTAGACGAGATCGCCGAGGATCAGCCCGAGCCCCATGAAGAAGGTCGGCCGGAAGCCGGAGCCCAGCGCACGCGCCACGATCGCCGTCATGCCGGGCCCCGGAATGGCAGCCGCAATGAACAGGGCGCCGCAATAGGCGATGATGGTCGTCAGTGTCATGGGGGCTCCTCCTCGCCCATTCCTAATCTCGTGCGGAAAGACTTGCAACGGTGACACGATCGCGATTGCGGCTCTCAGCCGGTTGCCGTTAGGAGGCATCAATCGCCGTGAGGAAACGATGTCATGCCAAGCCTGCCCGCATTCCTTGCCTTCAGCCTGATCTGCCTTGGTATGGTCCTCACGCCCGGGCCGAACATGATCTATCTGGTGTCGCGGTCTATCTGCCAGGGCCCCATGGCAGGCCTCATTTCGCTGGGCGGCGTGGCTCTCGGCTTCGTCGTCTACATGCTTCTCACAGCCTTCGGCATCACCGTGCTGCTGCTCGCCGTTCCCTTCGCCTTCGAGGTTCTGAAATTCTGTGGCGCGCTCTATCTCGGCTGGCTCGCCTGGCAGGCGCTGAGGCCTGCTGGCCGCTCGCCCTTTCAGGTGCGTGATCTGCCTGCCGATAGTCCCCGCAAGCTCTTTGTCATGGGGCTCGTCACCAACCTGCTGAACCCCAAAGTCGCGATACTCTACATGTCGCTTCTGCCGCAGTTCATCGATCCGACCCGCGGCAGCGTGCTGCTCCAGTCGCTGGTCTTGGGCTTTACGCAGATCGTCATCGGCGTGACGGGCAACGGACTGATCGCCCTCTCAGCCGGCAGCATCGCGCTCTTCCTCGCCGGCCGCCCGTTCTGGATGGTGGTGCAACGCTGGCTCATGGGCACCGTGCTGGCGGCTCTTGCGATCCGCATGGTGACGGAAGCGCAGCGCTGAACATCCGGAGAAGACCGCTTATCAGAAATCCGCCAGCGGCGAGAGCATGAACGGCTTCCCCAGAGATGCGGGCTCAAGGCCCTTTACCATGAGCACACAGTCGCCTTGATACGGTGTTGCCATACCGTCCCAACCGAGCCGATCTGTTGGGAAGAATACCTCTGCCCGCTCGAAATGGGCCCCGAGGCTCGCCACGATATGGCCGAGCGGCGGGATATGGCGTGCCGCGACATCCAGGATCTCGAGCGACGTGTCCCCTTGCGGTTTCCAGGCAATAACCGCATCGTCTTCTTCCAGCAGGCTCAACCTGATGTCTGGATCGAAGTGGGCATTGAGCAGGAACATTTCCTTTTGCCGCACGACGGAGAAGATCTCCGAGACGGGTTGCCGAGCCTCAAGTGCCATCTGAACGATGTGGAGATCCGCCTCTTGCTTCAGGTCGAGGTCACGCGCCCTGGGCACGGATGAGTCAGTATGTGGAACGGCACCCTGAAATTTGAACTGCGGCACGGTCCGGAAGCCGTAGGGTTCATAGAGCCCCGGCTTGTCCGTCAGCAGTATCCCGGCTTCGAACCCTTCGCGTTCCGCCCAGTCGAAGGCCCTCTGCATCAAGGCCCGGTATAGCCCTTGTCCGCGATAGTCCGGCCGCACGGCGCCTGACTGGTAGCCCGCAGCCCGAACCACCCGTCCATTGACGACGAGTGGCATGGAGAAGGCTGAGAAATTCGCAACGCACCGTCCTGACGGATTGAAATAGCCAAACGGCATGGATGTGGGATCAGGTCCGCCCAGGGCCATCTGGTGGGAGATATCGATGCCGAAGATATCCTGGAGCAGATCCGCGAGCGCCTGAAATGCAGCGGGATCTCCGAAGTAGCCTTCCCGCAGCGCGAGCGTTTCCGGCATTGGCGCCCTCACACCCCCGTCGAGCCAAACCCGCCGGCACCCCGCGCCGTGTCGGATGTCTCCGTCACCTCGGCCACCCTGACCTGGGTTACCGGAGCAATCACCATCTGGGCGATGCGCATGCCGCGGGTAATCACGAAATCCTCCTGGCCTAGATTGACCAGAAGCACCTTCACCTCGCCGCGATAGTCGCTGTCGATGGTGCCGGGTGTGTTGAGGCAGGTCACGCCGTTCTTGAAGGCAAGACCCGAGCGCGGCCGGATCTGCGCCTCGAAACCTGGGGGGATTTCCATCACAAAGCCCGTCGGCAGCAGCGCCCGCGCGCCCGGTGCAAGCGCCATCGGCTCATCGTCTCCTACGGCTGCGCGCAGATCCATGCCGGCTGCCCCCGCCGTCTCGTAAGCCGGCACGTCGAGGCCCGCGCCATGCGGCAGGCGCTTCAGGTTCAGGACGGGGCCGAGGTATTCGGGGCTGATGGCGGACATGGCGAGATTCCTTTGTTGCCCCCGCTCAATTGCATATTGGCCCTCGAAACGCTAGATAACCGCCCGACCACAAGGAATTCCTGAGATATGGCTGAAACGCTCGCCGAGGCGGTCTCCCGCCGCCGCACCTTTGCTATTATCGCGCACCCGGATGCGGGTAAGACGACGCTCACCGAAAAGCTGCTGCTGTTCGGCGGCGCCATCCAGCTCGCCGGTGAAGTGAAAGCCAAGAAGGATCGCATCCAGACCCGCTCGGACTGGATGAAGATCGAGCGCGAACGCGGCATCTCGGTCGTCACCTCGGTCATGACCTTCGAATACGAAGGCCATGTCTTCAACATCCTCGACACACCCGGTCACGAAGACTTCGCCGACGACACCTATCGTACGCTGACAGCGGTTGACGCTGCCGTCATGGTCATCGACGCAGCCAAAGGTATCGAGCCGCGGACGCTGAAGCTGTTCGAGGTCTGCCGCATGCGCGACATTCCGATCATCACCTTCATCAACAAGATGGACCGCGAAAGCCGTGATCCCTTCGAAATCCTTGATGAGGTGGAAGAGAAGCTGGCGCTCGACACCGCCCCGATCACCTGGCCGGTCGGTCGCTCCAAGACATTTTGCGGGTCCTATCACCTCGCCAACAACACCTATCGTGGGGGCGATGCCCAGGTTGAACCGGTCAAGGTGAATGGCGCGCAGAGCGTGTCGGAAAACCTTCCCGAGAACGAGCGCCAGGCCTTCATCGATGAGCTGGAGCTCGCCCGCGAGGCCTGCCGCCCCTTCGATCGGGAGAGCTTCCTCGAAGGCCATATGACGCCTGTTTTCTTCGGCTCGGCGCTGCGCAATTTCGGTGTGCGCGACCTGATCAACGCGCTGGGTGCCTATGCCCCCCCGCCGCGCGACCAAGTGGCTGATACGCGTACCGTGCATGCCGCAGAAGACAAGATGACGGCCTTCGTCTTCAAGATCCAGGCCAACATGGACCCGAACCACCGCGACCGAATCGCCTTTGCCCGCATCTGCTCCGGCAAGCTCGAGCGCGGCATGAAGGCCCGCCTTGCCCGCACCGGCAAGCAGATGGGCCTGACCGCACCGCAGTTCTTCTTTGCCTCGCAGCGCCAGCTGGCGGATACGGCTTACGCCGGTGACGTCGTCGGCATCCCGAACCACGGGACGCTCCGCATCGGGGACACGCTGACCGAAGGCGAAAACCTCGTCTTCCAGGGCGTGCCGAACTTCTCGCCGGAAATCCTCCGCCGCGTGCGGCTTGAAGATGCGATGAAGGCGAAAAAGCTGAAGGAAGCCCTGCAGCAGATGGCCGAAGAGGGCGTCGTGCAGCTCTTCTCGCCGGAAGACGGCTCGCCAGCCATCGTCGGCGTCGTCGGCGCGCTGCAGCTCGACGTCTTGAAGGAGCGCCTCCAGGGCGAATACGGCCTGCCGGTCTCCTTCGAAATGTCGCGCTTCTCGGTCTGCCGCTGGATTTCGGCCGAGAACAAGGACGATCTGGAAAAGTTCATGACCCAGCGCCGAGGTGATATCTGCCGCGATCTCGACGGCGACCCCGTCTTCATGGCGCAGGACCAGTTCTCGCTGCGTTACGAGTCCGAGCGCTACCCCGCGATCAAGATGGTCGCCATCAAGGAATATCACGTCGCTAAGGCGGCGTGAACGTCACCAGTTCTACCCAGAACTGGTCCGAATTCATGCCGCTTTTGGCCGGATACTTGCCTTTGAACTTCACTCTGGCGTGATACTGTCAACACACCTTCAAATCTTGTGTGGGCGGTCGTTTTGGCCGGGGTGTTTTGTTCGAATATTCTAATTTATTCCATCGTCGCGCGGCTCTCCTGGCCTCGGTGAGTGTTGCGGCACTTCTTTCGACGTCTGTCGCCGCCCTGGCTGACAGCGTCTATTGGCAAGGCTCCACCAACACTGACTGGTTCACCGACAGCAACTGGGTCTGGGACGGGCATGTGCCAACATCAGCGGACGATGCCCGCATCGATACTCAGGGCGTGGTGCTGGATGGTGCCGATGGCGCTGCTGGAAACCTCTATGTGGGAACCGGCAGTGGAACCAATGGCGACCTGACCATCCGTCGTGAGCTGTCGACCACGAACACGACGATTGCCAACAGCGATGGCTCGGCAGGGACCATCACGGTGACCGGAAACCTCGGCGGATGGGCCAACAGCGGGAATACCTACATCGGCAATGACGGTAGCGGCACAGTCAATGTGCTCACCCAGGGCGAGTTTCTGGGTGGCGTCGTCTATCTCGGGGCCGGGACCACGGGTGAGGGCACGCTCAATGTCTCCAACCAGAGCCATTTCGAAGCGACGAGGTTCTATATCGGTTACGGAGGTGACGGCACTTTCACCCTGGAGCAGGACGCGACGGCGACGACGGGGCGGACGGTCATCGCAGACGGTATCGGCTCGTCGGGTAGCGCCACGGTTGCGACCGTTTCGGAGTGGACACTGACCGATGCACTGACGATCGGTGGCGGCGGCGTTGGTTCGCTGCTGATCAAGGAGGGCGCCGAGGTCTCGGGCACGGCAGCCTATATCGGCAATGGTGCCGGTTCCACCGGCAGCAGCGTGACGGTCACGGGCACCGGGACTACCTGGGTCAATACCGGAGAGCTCTTCATTGGCTCCTCTGGCGATTCCACACTGGACATTCTCGTAGGCGCCACGGTTTCGAATGGCAGCGCCGTCATTGGCCGACATTCGACATCCTCCGTCACCGTGTCCGGCAGCGGCTCCACCTGGACCACCGGCGCGCTCCTGATCGGTGGCGATCGCTCCGACACGTCGAGTTCGGTCGCAGGCAACGGAACCTTGGACATTCTGGCCGGGGCCATAGTCAATGGCACCTCTGCGATCCTGGGCGACAGCACGGGGTCGGAAGGCACGGCGAATGTTGACGGAACAGGCTCGCTCTGGGACCTCTCCGACCGCGTCAGTGTCGGTGGTCTCGGCGCCGGCACAGTCAACCTCACCAATGGCGGCAAGATCAGCTCGACCGGCGGCCTTGTTGGGCATGAGGCCTCTGGTTCAGGCCTCGTGACGATCTCCGGAGACGATAGCCTCTGGGAGAACACGGGCGTGTTTTATGTCGGCAATCTCGGCGACGGCTCGTTACAGCTTCTGACGGGCGGTGACCTGACCAGCACCGACGGTTATGTCGGCACGGAGAACGGCTCAGACAGTGAAGCCACCGTCAACGGGACCGGCTCAAGCTGGGTCATGAGCGGTGACTTCCTCGTCGGTCACAACAACGGTGCGCAAGGGGCGGTCACGATCTCCGCCGGCGGCCTGATCGAGAACCGGCAGGGCATTCTAGGCGATCTCGCAGGGTCCCATGGGGAAATGCTGGTAACCGGCAACGGGTCTCTCTGGGACGTATCGAGCGACCTGAATGTCGGCCGCATCGGGGAAGGCGAACTCACCATTGCCCTGGGGGGCGATGTGACCGCAGGGCGCAGTCTGATCGGAAACAATGTCGGATCGGAAGGCATGGCCACGGTCTCCGGCAATGGTTCGACCTGGACCACCACCGGCGGTCTCTATGTCGGCAACGAAGGTACCGGCACGCTCATCGTCACCGGTGGCGGTTTCATTTCCGCCGATGAGATCACCATCGCCAACGAAGTGGGCTCCACCGGGACGTTGATCATCGGCGCCGAGCTTGGCCAGACGGCCGGCGGTAGCGCCAGTTTCGACGCCGATGAAATCCATTTCGGTGAGGGCAACGGCGCGCTCGTCTTCAACTTCGGCGGGACCGACCTCACCTTCGACTCGCTGATTGATGGAGAGGGAGAGATAGCGGTCGCCAATGGCAAGGTCATTTACGAGGGCGATGGCAGCGCCTTCAGCGGAACGACAGACGTCACGGGGGGCACATTGGAACTGGACGATGCCACCCTCGGCGGCACGCTCTCCGTCTCCGGCTGGGGAACGCTCGGCGGAACGGGCACGGTCGGTTCCACGACACTTTCCAGCGGTGCCACGGTAACCCCCGGCGGTTCCGGCGTCGGAACCCTGACGGTTGACGGCAATCTCGATTTCGACGCGGGCGCGACCTATGAGGTCGACGTCGACACCTCGACCGGCGCCAGCGACCTCTTGCATGCGACAGGCACGGCAACGCTCAACGGAGGCTCCGTCCTCCACGTTGGACCATCCAGCGGCTACGCCGCCAACCAGTCCTATGTCATCCTCTCGTCCGATGGCGGCCTGACCGGAACCTTCGACACGGTCGATACGGATTACAGCTTCCTTGATGCCGCGCTCGGCTACGATGCGAATGATGTGACACTGACGCTGACCCGCAATGCCAACGACTTCGCCGATATCGCGCAATCGACGAACCAGTCTGCGACGGCAGGCGCAATCGAAAGCCTGGGCTCCGGTAATGCGATCTACGATGCGGTTGTTGTTCTGGGCGATGAGGCGGCCTCGACGGCCTTCCAGCAGCTCTCCGGCGAAGTCCACGGCCATGGCGTGAGCGCGAGCCTCGAAAACAGCGGCCTGATCCGCAGTCTCGGGGGCAATCGCATGCGTTCCGCCTTCGGTTCGGTTGGCGCCGGCCAAACCAATGTCGTCTCCCTTGGCAGCACGAGCAATGCGCTGGCCTATGGCGAAGAAAGGGCGAAGACCCCGGCAGAACTGGCGGCCGAGTCGATCCTGGTGACACCGGAAAAGGCCGGCCCCGTTGCCTGGGCGGAAGCCTATGGTGGATGGGGCAAGAGTTTCGGGGAGAACGGCGATGCCGATCTGTCCAATTCGATTGGCGGGTTAGCCTTCGGCATCGATATGGCGCTGGCCGACACCACCTGGCGTCTCGGCATTCTCGGTGGCTATGGGGCCGCTTCGTTCGAACTGAGCGACGGTCTGTCGAGCGGCGACAGCGACGATTTCGATATCGGGATCTATGGCGGCAACCAGTGGGGGCCGCTCGCGCTTCGCTTCGGAGCGCTCTACAAGCACCAGCAGGTCTCGACCGAACGGACAGTCGATTTTGGTGGCTTCACCGATCAGCTCTCCGCCGATTACGGGACCAATACCGCACAGGCCTTCGCGGAGCTGGGCTATGAGATCAAGGTCCGGGATGTGCGCCTGGAGCCCTACGTCAACCTCGCCCAGGTCCATATGCACACGCCCGCCTTCAGCGAAGAGGGCGGTGCCGCCTCCCTGTCACGCGAGGCGAGCGACATGAACCTGACCTTCACCAATCTCGGTCTCCGGGCCGCGACCGAGGTGGCGCTGGCCGGCGTGAATGCAACGGTCCGGGGGGCTGCTGGATGGCAGCATGCTTTCGGTGATACGGAAACGGCCTCGACCCTGTCCTTTTCCGGTGGCAGCGATTTCGTCACGTCCAGCAAGACGGTCGCCGAGAACAGCCTAGTCTTGCAGGCCGGCATCGACATGCCGATAGGCACCATGGCGACCGTCGGCATCGGTTTTGATGGCAACTACAGCAATCGCGGCAACGCGCAATCGGTCAAACTGAACTTCCAGAAGCAGTTCTGACGAGAGTTCGACCAGTGCGGGGCGGCTGAGCGCCCCGCATTTCCCAGATAGCCCTCAGCGCGCAGGCCCGATCCGCAGCCCCTGCGAAGCGTGGAAATCGACGCGCAGGTGCTCGTAGCTGGCGATGGTCGGATGCAACGTGTCGAGCGGATGGGCATGGGTGGCCGTAACGACGGCAACATCGGCGCCCGCCGCTTCTCCAGCCCTGACTCCGGCCAGCACATCCTCGAACACCAGGCAGCGGGAAGGATCGAAGCCCAGCCGCTCTGCCCCAAGGCGATAGCCGGCGGGATCGGGCTTGCCGATCTTAACGTCTTCCGCTGTCACGATCTGCAGCGGCTGCGGCAGGCCGGCAGCGCCGATGCGCGCGCGGGCGAGGGCTGATGGTGCCGATGTCACGATCGCCCAGCGCTCGGCCGGCAGGCTCTTGAGGAATTCGATGGCGCCCGGGATGGGAACGATGCTCTCCAGATCCTCGATCTCGCCGCGCTCCACTTCAAGGGCCTCCTGCTCCACATCGATGCCGGGCAGGTTCAGCGCGCTGATCGTGTCGACCCCGCGCTTGCCATGCATGCTCGGCAGGAAGGTTTGGAGATCAAGCCCATGCTTGAGCGCCCAGCGGCTCCAGACGCGCTCGGCCGCGGCGATGGAATTGAGCAGCGTGCCGTCCATATCGAAGAGGAAGGCGTCATAGAAGCGGTCGAAAAGCCGGTCGGGGGAATGATGCAAGGCCTGGATCCTTTGGTCGAACGCACGATGAGGCTCCCGTACCGGCTCGGAACCGTGCCTGCAAACACTTAATCGGGATAGGCCTGGATGACAGGTGACAGGGCCTTCTCTCTGCCCTAGTCTTTGACACGAGAGACAGGGGCGTCTGGCGAAAGCCGGGCTGAGAAGCACCCTTTGAACCTGAACCAGATCATGCTGGCGGAGGGAGTCGCTCGGGTGCCGCGGTCTCTCCGCGTCCTGCCCGTCGCTTCTTCGCCGTCCAAGGAGAAGCAGAAATGACCGCCTCCCCCATCCGCAACGTGCTCAGCATCGCCGGCTCCGATCCTTCGGGCGGCGCCGGCATCCAAGCCGATCTCAAGGCCTTTTCCGCGCGGGGCTGCTATGGCATGGCCGTCATCACCGCGCTGACGGCGCAGAACACGCAAGGTGTTTCTGCGGTGATGCCACTCGATCCCGCTTTTGTCGCGGAGCAGATCCGCACGATTTTTGCCGATGTACACGTCGACGCCGTCAAGATCGGCATGATCGCCAATGCCGGGATCGCAAGGGCGGTGGCCCATGTGCTGAAACCCTATCGTGGCATACCTGTCGTCCTCGACCCCGTCATGATCGCCAAGGGCGGCGCATCGCTACTGGATCCCGAGGCAGTCGAAGTGCTTAGGACCGAACTCTTGCCGCTTGCCACCCTTCTCACACCGAACCTGCCGGAGGCGGCGGCCCTGCTCGGCGACCCGGAAGCTTGCGACCGCCGCATCATGGAATCCCAGGCCGTCCGGCTGACATCGCTCGGCTCCCAGGGCGTCCTCGTCAAAGGCGGTCACCTTGCCGGTGGCGAAAGTCCTGACGTGCTGGTGGCGGAGGGGCAGGTGACCTGGTTCGAGGCGGACCGCATCGCAACGCGCAACACGCATGGCACCGGCTGTTCCCTGTCGAGTGCGCTCGCAGCCGAACTGGCAAAGGGGGGTGATGCGCCAGAGGCCGTCCGCGTGGCCAAGGCCTGGCTCGCGGATGCCGTCCGCCACTCGGGTGCGCTGACGGTCGGGTCGGGACACGGTCCTGTCCACCACTTCCACGCGCTTTGGCCGGCGACTGCACAGAATTGATCTCAGAGGCGGTGCGTGCAGGCAAAAGAAAGCCCGGCGGTGGAAAACCGCCGGGCGATGTGAACTTGACTCGGTGTGATCAATGATCGGCCCTGATAAAGGTTCCGTTCTGCAGCTCCTTCATCGCCTGCATCAGCTCCTCGCGCGTGTTCATGACGATCGGACCATGCCAGGCGACCGGCTCCTTGATCGGCTTGCCGGTGACGAGCAAGAAGCGGATGCCCTGTTCGCCGGCCTGCACGGTGATTTCGTCTCCCGTATCAAAGACAACGAGCGTGCGGTTGCCGGAGAGGTCGCGGATATTCAGCTCTTCGCCCATATATTCCTTCTCGACCTTCACGCCGAAGGGCTTGGAGGCATCCCGGAACGAGCCGGAGCCGGCGAAGATATAGGCAAAGGCCGAGCGATAGGTGTCGACCGGGAAAGTCTTGCGCTTGCCGGGCGGCACCGAGATGTCGAGATAGACGGGTTCTGCAGCGATGCCGTCGACCGGGCCACTTTTGCCCCAGAAGTCGCCACAGATGACCCGCACCGACGTGCCGTCATCATCGATAACAACGGGGATCTCGGGCGACTTGATGTCCTGATAGCGCGGCTTCGTCATCTTCAGTGACGAAGGCAGGTTGGCCCAGAGCTGGAAGCCATGCATGCGGCCGGCAAAGTCGCCCTTCGGCATTTCCTGATGCAGGATGCCGCTGCCGGCGGTCATCCATTGCAGATCGCCCGCGCCCAGCATGCCCTGGTTGCCCAGGCTGTCGCCATGCTCGACGGTTCCGGCCAGCACATAGGTGATCGTCTCGATGCCGCGATGAGGATGCCAGGGGAAGCCGCGGACGTAATCCATCGGCTCGTCATTGCGGAAATCGTCCATCATCAGGAAAGGATCGGTCATCGAGGGATCGCCGAAGCCGAAGACCCGGTGCAGCTTGACACCGGCACCCTCCATGGTCGGCGTGGCGCGGCTCTCATGCTTGACGGGGCGAATGGACATTGTGGTGGACCTCCTCCGGAAACGGGCTTGCTTGCGTGGCAATATAGGCGAGCGGTCGCTGCCACGCAGGTGGGGCTGTCAGAACGCAGTGTTCACATTTGCGCCAATCCGGCCCCGAAGAAATGTTGCACTGCCCGACAAAATTTTGTCATGAATGGGCTCATGTTTGCAAATCATTAGTCTATCGGGCGAAGACTGTTGAAGATCAGCAGTCGGTTCGATGGAACTGGGGCAAAATCACATGTGTCGTTGGGTGGCTTACCGTGGTGTACCAATCTTCCTTGAGGAGCTTGTCACCTCGCCTGCGCATTCCCTGATTGAGCAATCCCATTGTGCGACCCGCGCCAAGACGGCCACCAATGGCGATGGCTTCGGTCTTGCCTGGTATGGGGATCGCCCCGAGCCTGGCCGCTTCCGCGATGTTCTGCCCGCCTGGTCGGACTGCAATCTGAAAAGCCTCGCAAGCCAGATCCGCTCGCCGCTTTTCCTCGCCCATGTCCGCGCCGCCACCCATGGCGCCACCCGCCGCGACAACTGTCATCCCTTTGTGCAGGGCAACTGGTCCTTCATGCACAATGGCCAGATCGACAATTTTGACCGCATCCGCCGACCGATGGAAGGCATGCTGGATGACGAGCATTTCCATGCCCGCGTCGGCACCACGGACAGCGAATTGCTCTTCCTGCTCGCCCTTCAGTTCGGCCTGAGAGAGCGCCCGATCGCGGCGATGAGCGAGGCCGTGGGCTTCGTCGAGCAGATAAGCCTGCATCTGACCGGGATCGCCCGTATTCGCCTCACAGCGGCCTTCTCCGACGGCAAGACGCTCTATGCCGTGCGCTACTCGACGGATGAACACGCGCCGACGCTGTTTGCAGCACCCATGGGTCCGAAGGGCAGCTTCTGCCTTGTCTCAGAGCCGCTGAACGATGAGACGGATACCTGGGTGGAGATCCCCGCTGGAAGCGCCGTGATCCTCAGCGAGAAGGGGCTGGACGCAGCCGAGTTCAAGCCCGAGGTTGATCGAATGCGGGTCGAACAGGTTCGCCAGCCGGCCATGGCTGCTGGCTGATTACCGCCTTACAGAATGATCCCGAGCTCGGCCTGGACTTTGCGCGTCAGCGAGCCTGCAACAGTGCGATAGGATCGGCCGATATACTCCACCAAGTCTGCCTCGTTGAGTTCCGTGGCGGGCTCCACGGTCACCCATTTGCGCTTGGCGAAATAGGGTGCCTGCGAAACGCCTTTCAGCGAGGTCAGGATCTCGAAACTCTCTTCGCTTACCTTGAAGGCAAGCCTGTTCTCGCCGTCGGTCAAAAGCGCGAAAACCTTATTCCCGACCTTTGCAATTCGCGCGTCCCATTGATCGACGAGCGTGGTTCCGGTCAGGCCTCTCACATAAGCTTCGAAGTCGGGGCGTGAAAACAGGCTCATGCGCCTGTCCCGCCGATCTGGGTGGCAATCCAGAGCGCCAGACGTTCGGCAACCTCGTCCTTGGAGAGATCCGGCCAGGCTTCGACACCGTCGCGGCTGATGAGCTTCACGCGGTTCCGGTCACCACCCATGATGCCGGTCTCCGGCGAGACGTCGTTCGCCACGATCAGGTCGGCCCCCTTACGTTCGAGCTTGGCGCGACCGTTCTCTTCGACATTCTCAGTCTCTGCCGCAAAACCCACCACGATGCGGGGACGCTCAGCATGATGGCCGACGGTCTTCAGAATGTCGGGGTTTTCGGCCAGCTGCAGCGGCGGGGGGCCTTCGCCGGGCTGCTTCTTGATCTTCTGTTCTGCCGATGAGGCGACCCGCCAGTCGGCAACAGCGGCAACCATCACGGCAATGTCGGCAGGAAGTGCGGAAAGGACCGCGTCACGCATTTCCTCGGCCCGCTCCACATGCCGCGTGTTGACACCGGCCGGATCGGCAATCGTCACGGGGCCGGAGACCAGCGTCACATCAGCGCCGAGCCGCGCAAGGGCGGCTGCGATCGCATGGCCCTGCTTGCCCGATGAGCGATTGGCGATGTAGCGCACGGGATCGATGGGCTCATGCGTCGGGCCTGAGGTAACGACGGCTTTCATTCCGGCGAGTGGCTTCGGTCCCGAAAGCAGGTCTTCCACCCGATCCGCGATCTCCAGTGGCTCGGCCATGCGTCCGCGCCCGCGTTCGCCGCTCTCGGCCATCTCGCCTTCCATCGGCCCAATCGCCTGGATGCCGTCACGTTGAAGCACCGCGAAATTCCGCTGGGTTGCCGGATGCGCCCACATCTTCGGGTTCATGGCCGGCGCGATCAGCACGGGACGGTCGGTTGCAAGCAATACGGTAGAAGCGAGGTCATCGGCCAGCCCGTTTGCCATCTTCGCCATCAGGTCCGCGGTCGCAGGTGCAACGAGCACCAGATCGCATTCCCGCGCCAGCCGGATATGGCCGACATCCTGCTCGTCCTCGCGGGAAAAGAGCTCGGTATAAACATGGCTTGCCGACAGTGCGCCCACCGCAAGCGGCGTCACGAATTCCTGCGCACCGCGCGTCATGATCGGCCGCACGCTCGCGCCGCGCTCGCGAAGCCTCCGGATGAGGTCGAGGCTCTTGTAGGCGGCGATGCCGCCCGCGATCACAAGCAAAATGCGCTTTCCGGCCAAGGTCATGGAGGGCACCCTTATCTCTGCGGCCGCGACCCTAGCGCAATTCCAGTCGCTGGCAAATCATCGAGAACGAGACTGGTAAACGGCAGGCTCAGATGAAACAGCAGGGGAACCTTTGCCAGTCCGCTTGGGACGCTCGCAATCAGGAGACCTGTACCGCAATCACCACGGCGCTCACGGCGATTACCCAGAGCGCCACGCGTCCGAGCCGTGTGTGTCGCGCTTCAGCCTTGCCGATCCGCTCGGCCGTGTCGGCGTCGAAGCGCAGACCTTCCTCGCTCATCCGCACGATCTCGCCATGCAGCTTCTCGGTCTTGGCAGCGATGTCCGGCAGGGCTTCGGCAAGCCTCAGAGCTGCCTTGGCGCCATCCTTGAGATCGGTCGCGATGCGCTTGGGGCCGAGATTGTCGCGGATCCAGTGGGAGACGACCGGCTCGGCAGCTTTCCACATGTTGAAGCGCGGATTGAGGATGCGCGACACACCTTCGACGACCACCATCGTCTTTTGCAGCATCACCAGTTCCGGGCGCGTTTCCATGTCGAAAATCTCGGTGACTTCGAACAGCAGCGTCAGCAGCTTGCCCATCGAGATGGTCTCTGCCGGCTGCCCGTGGATCGGCTCGCCGATCGCCCGGATCGCCTGGGCAAAGCTTGCGACATTGTGGTGCGAGGGCACATAGCCCGCCTCGAAATGCACTTCGGCCACGCGCATATAGTCGCGCGTGATGAAGCCATAGAGGATTTCGGCAAGGAACCGGCGTTCCTTCTTTCCAAGCCGCCCGGCGATGCCCATGTCGACCGCGACGATCATGCCGGAGGCATCGACGAAGAGGTTGCCCGGATGCATGTCGGCATGGAAGAAGCCGTCCCGCAGGGTGTGGCGCAGGAAGGACTGGATCAGTGTATCGGCCAGCGCGTCGAGATCATGGCCGGCAGCCTTGAGGCCCTCGACGTCGGACATCTTGACGCCGTCGATCCATTCCATGGTGACGACGTCGCGGCCGGTGCGTTCCCAGTCGACTTCGGGCACCCGGAAACCGGGATCATCCTTGGTGTTTTCGGCGATCTCTGACAGTGCAGCCGCCTCAAGCCTGAGATCCATCTCGACCTTGGTGGTCTGCTCAAGCGTCTTCGTCACCTCGACGGGACGCAGGCGCCGGGTGTTCGGCAGGAAACGTTCCTGGAGATGCGACACGAGATACATTGCCTCAAGGTCGGCCGCGAAGCGCTTGCGTACCCCCGGACGGATCACCTTGACGGCCACCTTGCAAGGACCGTCAGGCGTTGCAACCTCGGCCGGATGCACCTGCGCGATCGAGGCTGCCGCGATCGGTTCGCCGAAATGGGCGTAAAGTTCGTCCACCGAGCGGCCAAGCGACTCACGGATCGTCGTCCTCGAAGCCTCCGTCGGGAAGAAATCCATCCGGTCCTGCAGACCGGCGAGATCCTCGGCGAAATCCGCGCCGACCACATCGGGTCGCGTCGCCAGGAACTGCCCGATCTTGACATAAGACGGCCCGAGACGGGCGACAGCACGGGCCAGCCGATCCGAGCGCTCGGCAGATTTGGCCCGGCTGCGCGCCAGCGGTGCAATGGCAGCCTTGGCGATCCCGACCAGCGGCGGCAGTCCTTCGGACGGAAGGGCCGCAACGACACCTTCGCGCACCAGCACCCAGCCGACCCGCGCCAGGCGGAAATATGCCCCGATCGTGCTCATGCGGCTTAGATCTTCCAGCCGGAATGCAGCGCTACGATGCCACCGTTGTAATTGGTGAAACGGACTTTCGAGAAGCCCGCACGCTCGATCATCCGGGCAAAATCGGACTGATTGGGAAACTTGCGGATCGATTCCACCAGATACTGATAGGGCTCTGCGTCACCCGTAATCATCTTGCCGAAGCGCGGAATCGCGTTGAACGACCAGGCGTCGTACAGCTTGTCGAGCAACGGCATCTCGACTTCCGAGAATTCCAGCACCAGCAGCCGACCGCCGCGCTTCAACACGCGGAAAGCTTCCGACAACGCCACGTCGATATGCGGCACGTTGCGGATGCCCAACGCGATCGTGTAGGCGTCGAAGGTCTTGTCATCGAAGGGCAGGCTTTCGGCATTCGCCTCGACGAAGGTGAGGTTGGGCGAAAGGCCCTTCTTCTCCGCCCGCTCGGCGCCGACGCCGAGCATGGAACCATTGATGTCGAGCACGGTTGCATGCGCCAGCCGATTGGAGGCTTCGACGATGCGGAACGCGATATCCCCGGTGCCGCCGGCGACATCGAGCACCTTGTAGTTGGGATCCTTGCGCGGATTGAGCGACGCCACCATCGCATCCTTCCAGACGCGGTGCAGACCGGCCGACATCACGTCGTTCATGATGTCGTAGCGCTTGGCGACCTTGTGGAAGACATCGTTGACGAGGCCCTGCTTTTCCTGCTCGTCGACCTGGCGGAAGCCATAGGAGGTTTCCATGCCGCCATCGGCGGAAATTCGGCTTGCAGTCATCGGTTCACTCCACATAACGGAAGGGTCGGCAGACCATAGCGAAAAGGCTTATCCCGCGCTATCTGCACTGGAAATGCCTTGGCTTCGCTGGTCTATAGACCTTTAAACAAGCGGTTCAAACAGAAAGATGGGCACAAATGCCGGAATTGCCAGAGGTTGAGACAGTCCGACGCGGTCTGGCGCCCGCCATGGAAGGGGCGAGATTGCAACGCCTGGAGCTCCGCCGCCCGGACCTGCGCTTCCCCCTGCCGCGCGATTTTGCCGCAAGGGTCGAAGGCCGAAGGATCCTGAGCTTGTCGCGTCGGGCGAAATACCTGCTCGTCGATTTCGAGGACGACCTGACTGTCATCGCCCATCTCGGCATGTCCGGCTCCTTCCGCATCGAGGCTGAGGAGGGGGCAAACCTGCCCGGCGTCTTCCATCACGAGCGCAGCAAGGACGAAAAGCACGACCATGTCGTCTTTCATTTGCATCGCCCGGAAAGTGCCGTCCGCGTCGTCTATAATGACCCGCGCCGTTTCGGCTTCATGGAGCTGATGGCGCGCTCCGAACTCGACACCTATGCCGCCTTTCGCGATCTCGGCCCCGAGCCGGTGGGCAACATCCTCTCCGCCGACTACCTGGCGACCCGTTTCGCCGGCCGCAGCCAGCCTCTGAAAGGCGCCCTGCTCGATCAGAAGGTGATTGCGGGCCTCGGCAATATCTATGTCTGCGAAGCGCTCTGGCGGTCGCATTTGTCGCCCACCCGTAAGGTCTCCACCTTGGTAACGCCAAAGGGCAAGCCGAAGGCGGAACTTGCATTGCTGACCCAGTCGATCCGCGAGGTCATCGCAGACGCGATCCAGGCGGGCGGCTCGTCGCTGCGGGACCATATCCAGGCCGACGGTACGCTGGGTTACTTCCAGCACTCCTTTCGGGCCTATGACCGCGAGGGCGAACCCTGCCTCACAGATGGTTGCGGGGGTACCGTCGAAAGGATAGTTCAATCCGGCCGATCGACATTCTATTGTCGCCACTGCCAGAAATAGGGCCCCAGGGCCGCTTGAGGAGGAAATCATGGCCTTTGAAACCCTGCTGATCGAACGCCGCGATCGTGTGGCGCTTGTCACGCTGAACCGCCCGCAGGCGCTGAATGCCCTGAACTCGACCGTCATGCGGGAATTGAGCCGTCTCCTCGCCGAGCTGCAGGCCGATGCTGGTATTGGTGCCGTCGTGCTCACCGGCTCGGAAAAGGCCTTTGCTGCCGGCGCCGACATCAAGGAAATGCAGTCGCTCGATTTCGTCGACGCCTATACCGGTGACTTCATCGGCGGCTGGGACGAGATCGCCGGCTTCCGCAAGCCCTTCATTGCCGCCGTCTCCGGTTTCGCGCTTGGCGGTGGCTGTGAGCTCGCCATGATGTGCGATTTCATCATCGCCTCGAAGACGGCAAAGTTCGGCCAGCCCGAGATCACGCTGGGCATCATGCCCGGCATGGGCGGTTCGCAGCGCCTGACCCGCGCCGTCGGCAAGGCCAAGGCCATGGATCTCTGCCTCACCGGCCGCATGATGGATGCGACTGAGGCCGAGAGCGCGGGCCTCGTGGCGCGGGTCGTCGAGCCGGAACGTCTGATGGACGAGGCGCTGGAAGCCGCGACCAAGATCGCCTCTTTCTCATTGCCGGCAACGATGATGGCCAAGGAAGCCGTCAGCCGGGCCTTTGAGCAGACCCTTGGCGAAGGATTGCGTTTCGAGCGGCGGCTGTTCCACTCGCTCTTCGCGACCGAGGACCAGAAGGAAGGCATGGCTGCATTCGTCGAGAAGCGGAAGCCTGCGTTCAAGAACAGATAAGCGCGAGTGGGGGAAGGATTCCTTCAGAATCCGCGTTGACGCATACGCGCTTTCCCGCTATATGCCCGCCCACGGTTGGGAAAAGCCTTTGCGCTTTCCCATGAAACAGCTCCCCAAGTGCTGGTATGGCAGGTCGCAACGACCCGACGCGGCGATGGTGGGCTTTGGTTTGAATTCGAGAGAGGCATCATGGCCAACACAACTTCGGCGAAGAAGGCGACCCGCAAGATCGCTGCCCGTACTGCAGTCAACAAGGCTCGTCGTTCGCGGGTCCGCGGTTTCATCCGCAAGGTCGAAGAAGCAATCGCTTCCGGCGACGCAGCAGTCGCCAAGGACGCCCTCCAGGCAGCCCAGCCGGAGATCCAGCGCGCCGCCACCAAGGGCGTGGTTCACGCCAACACGGCATCGCGCAAGATCTCGCGTCTCGCCGCTCGTGTGAAGGCCCTGGCCGTCTAATTTTAGACACCTTTATGACATTTTTCGAAGAGCCTGGCGGTCTGCCGGGCTTTTTGCCGTTTCGCTGTCAAGTTACCTGAAAATGATGTTTTAGGGTTTTCTGCTGCAGCGCATCGTGTCATTGGCGTGACACAAATTATATAGCAAAATCAATTGCTTGGTCGAGGTGCCCGAGTCCGGCAACACTTTACCTTGGGGCAAGTTGGCAGCCTTGCGAGTCAAGAGAATTTTTATTTTTTCGCTTTGCAGAAGGTCCATTTTGTACCTGTTTGGGAATCTCGTTGATTCAAAAGCGATTCTTTTCCGACCGAATGTGACGCAAAAATGAAGTACGAAGAGTCAATGCCCACAGCTCCCCATCGAGGAAAAATCGGTGTTGATCTTGGCTTTTGATCCTGCCTTAATGATCTCCAGCAAGGGGCGCGGGAATGACCCGCCGAGACCACCTGAAGGGCAGTAATGCTTGGGGGGAGCGGTGCTCTCTTGCAGGAGCGGGATGTTTCCATCTCGTTTTCTCATAAAGCAATCGGCATTGCATCGGAAACTTGGCTGTTTCCGCGTGGTGGCGGTTTTTCGCCTCGCTAGGCCCTTGGGTCTGCGAGGATAAATGGATCGGCATTACGAGGATGCCTTTCCGAGACTAAGGACGCCGCGACCTGGAGGGGGCTGCGGTATGGCTGTGGGCACCTTTTGGCTGAGGTGTCGTCGGTCAGTTCGGGGACGGCCGGTCCGGATGGATCGGCGAGAGATGAAGCGGCTGTCGGACGACCAAAGGACGCCCGGCACCTGGAATGAATTTGGAAGGCGGCAAAATGCATATGAACTCTATGACGGCCGGTGCGTTGGCGAACGGGGACAATGCACATTCGGCGCTCGGCGCCGCGTGCTCCGAAGGAGCAGGAGAGAATGCCGATATGAAGCATAACGATCTCTTTGACCGCTTCAGCAAGCGACTGAAGGCCCAGGTCGGGGTCGACGTATACCAGAGCTGGTTTGGACGCCTGAAGCTCCATTCCGCATCGAAGAGCGTGGTGCGCCTGACCGTACCCACCACCTTTCTGAAGTCGTGGATCAACAATCGATACCTCGATCTCATCACCTCGATCTTCCAGGCCGAGGATCCGTCGATCCTCAAGGTCGAGATCATGGTGCGCAGCGCGAGCCGCAGCACCCGTGGTCCTCAGGCAGAAGATCGCCCGGTAGGCAACGAGACGGTACAGCCATCGACGGCCCGCAAGTCAGGCCCTCAGTCGATCGGGCAGATCGCTGCGGCGCAGACCCCGTCGGCGAGCCCATCCGTGCGCAGCCAGAGCGGTCCGCTCTTCGGCTCTCCGCTGGATAGCCGCTACACATTTGACGGCTTCGTCGAAGGCGCATCGAACCGCGTGGCACTCGCGGCAGCAAAGACGATTGCGGAGGCCGGCGCTGGTGCCGTGCGCTTCAACCCGCTCTTCATCCATTCCTCGGTTGGTCTCGGCAAGACGCACCTGCTGCAGGCGATCGCCAATGCTGCGGTCCACAGCCCGCGCCAGCCGCGCGTCGTGTATCTGACAGCGGAATACTTCATGTGGCGTTTCGCAACCGCGATCCGTGACAATGATGCCCTGACGCTGAAGGACTCGCTGCGCAACATCGATCTCTTGATCATCGACGACATGCAGTTCCTGCAGGGCAAGATGATCCAGCACGAATTCTGTCACCTGCTCAACATGCTGCTCGACAGCGCCAAGCAGGTAGTCGTCGCAGCTGACCGGGCACCTTGGGAGCTGGAATCGCTTGATCCGCGCGTCCGTTCGCGTCTGCAGGGTGGTGTTGCCATCGAGATGGAAGCGCCTGACTACGACATGCGTCTCGACATGATGAAGTCGCGCCTGGATGTCGCCCGCAAGGACGATCCGGCGATCGATATCCCCTCCGAGATCCTGGAGCATGTCGCCCGCAACATCACCAGCAGCGGCCGTGATCTGGAAGGCGCCTTCAACCAGCTTCTCTTCCGTCGCTCCTTCGAGCCGAACCTGTCGATCGAACGAGTCGATGAACTGCTCGCCCACCTCGTTGGTGCCGGTGACCAGAAGCGCGTCCGCATTGAAGACATCCAGCGGGTCGTGGCACGCCACTACAACGTCTCGCGCCAGGAACTGGTGTCGAACCGTCGTACGCGCGTCATCGTCAAGCCGCGCCAGATCGCCATGTATCTGTCGAAGACGCTCACCCCGCGCTCCTTCCCGGAGATCGGCCGTCGCTTCGGCGGTCGTGACCACACGACGGTGCTGCATGCCGTCCGCAAGATCGAAGAGCTGATCTCGGCCGATCAGAAGCTGTCGCAGGAAATCGAATTGCTGCGCCGTCTGATCAACGAGTAAGCGATCAGTCGCAGAGATATAGGCCACCGCGATCCCTGAATATGGGTTCGCGGTGGCTTTTTCGTATCCGGATATGGGTTCAGGCGTGGGCGATCGCGATGATTTCGGGGCTGGTTTCCGAATAGGGTGTTCCATCCCACCAGCCGAGAAGCTCGACCTCGCCAAATCCCGCTGCGGAGAGCAGGCCCCGGATGGTTTCTACCGGCGCAAAACGTAGTCGGCTCTCGCTGACCAGGGTCTCGCCCGTGGCTTCGATCGTGAACACCGCATCGAAGGTCACGTGTTCACCCTCGACATCCTTGATCTGGTAATAGACGTCGACCGTCCCGATGCCGTCCACGACCCGCTGTTCGCGTGTCTTCTCCCGCGTCCAGTCTTGCCAGGCTTTGTCTTGCGGATTGCGGCTTTCAAGGATCAGCCTGCCGCCCGGCACCATGTGCTGGTGAATGTTGCGCAAGGCGGCAAGCGTCCCGACATCGTCGAGAAAGACCTGGAAGACGTGACCCGTCATGATGGCAAGATCGAAGCGATCTGGCAGTGAGAACTCGGCAGCCGGGGCCCGAACCCAGTCCACCCGGCCTTCCGAGTCTTTCATCCGCGCGACCTGCAGCATGCCGTCTGCCGGATCGACGCCGGTCACAGTGTGACCGCGGTTTGCCAGACGCAGCGTCACCGATCCCGTGCCACATCCGATGTCGAGCACGCGGCAGGGAGTTTGGGCGAAATTTTCGTAGAAATCGCCGTCTTCGCCATGATGATTGAAGGCGTCATAGAGGCGGGCCATGTCGAAGCGGGCAAAGGCTGGATCGACCGGCATCGTCTCTCACTCCCTCAGCAGGCGAGATCGGCGACGACGGCGTCGAGGATCAGCATGCCGGGCGGCGTGCAGCGCAGCCGCGAATTGCCGAGCCGCTCGATGAAGCCCTGTTCCAGCAGGAACTGCTCCTTGTCCGGATCGGGATCGCGACCGGAAAGCTGCTGCCAGCGGGCGAGATCGACCCCTTCGCGCAGCCGAAGCCCCATCAGCAGGAGTTCGTCGGCCTGGGCCTCGTGATCGAGCTCTTCGCGCTCGATGATGCCATGCCCGTTCTGCTCGACGGCAGAAAGCCAGGTCTCGGGATGTCGTTCAGCGACTGTTGCGATCTTCGTCCGCCCCTGCGTCAGCCGTCCATGCGCGCCGGGTCCGATGCCGGCATAATCGCCGTAGCGCCAATAGGTGAGGTTATGCCGGCTCTCCGCACCCGGGCGGGCGTGGTTGGAAACCTCATAGGCCGGAAGCCCCTCGCGGGCGGTAATCTCCTGCGTCGCCTCGTAAAGCGTCGCCGCATGCTCATCGTCAGGCACGATCAGCTTGCCGGCCTTGTGCAGGCCGTAGAAGGCCGTGCCCTCCTCGATCGTCAACTGGTAGAGCGATAGATGATCGACCGCATAGGAGATCGCTTCCTTCAGCTCACGCTCCCAGGCCTCGACCGTCTGGTTCGGGCGGGCGTAGATCAGGTCGAAGGACATGCGCGGAAAGATCTCGCGCGCCAGCTTGATGGCTTTCAGCGCATCCGCGACGTCATGCAGGCGTCCAAGGAAGCGCAGGTCCGGATCGTTCAGCGCCTGCACACCGAGCGACACGCGGTTCACGCCAGCCGCCCGGTAGCCGTGGAAGCGGGTCGCCTCGACGCTTGAAGGGTTCGCCTCCATGGTGATCTCGATGCCATCGGGCATATGCCAGTTGGCCGCGATCCCGTCGAGGATCGCCCCGACCGTCGAGGGATCCATCAGCGAGGGCGTGCCGCCGCCCATGAAGACGCTGGTGACCGTCTTCGGACCGGACAGCGCGCGCACGGCCTTGAGCTCGGCGAGGAAAGCCGCAACGAAACGCGCCTGATCCACCGGCTGGTGCCGCACATGGCTGTTGAAGTCGCAGTAGGGGCATTTGGCCGCGCAGAAGGGCCAATGCACATAAACGCCGAAGCCGGGTTCTCCCGTGTCGGGCAGTAGCGTGAAGGACCGATCGGTCAAAGCCTCAGGCCTCCAGGCAGGTTTCGACGAAGAGCTTGAAGGCCCGCGCACGATGCGAAAGGGCCGCCGCATCGCCCGGCTTCCAGCCATGCTTCTCGTCTGCCGTCATCTCGCCAAAGGTGCGCTCATGCCCCTCCGGCTGGAAGATCGGGTCGTAGCCGAAACCGGCTGACCCACGCGGCGGCCAGGCAACGGTGCCCTCGACCTCGCCCCGGAAGAATTCCGTATGACCATCAGGCCAGGCCAGACAGAGCACGCTGACGAAGCGGCAGGTGCGCTGCGAAGCCGCAGTGACCCCGCGCTCCTGCAAGGCCTTCTCGACCTTCTCCATGGCCATCGGGAAGTCGCGGCTGCCATCCTCGCGCTCGGCCCAGTTCGCCGTGTAGACGCCGGGCGCGCCGTCGAGCGCGTCGATGACAAGGCCGCTATCGTCGGAGAGGGCAGGCAGGCCCGACGCCTTGGCCGAAGCCAGCGCCTTGATCGCGGCATTTTCTTCGAAGGTCGTGCCGGTTTCATCGGGCTCAACGAAGTTCAGATCCTTCGCCGACTTGGCTGAAAAGCCGAAGGGGCCGATCAGATCGGCGATCTCGGCGATCTTGCCGGCATTGTGGCTGGCAACGACGATGGTGCGGGTGTCGAGTGTGCGCATGGATGCCTCTCCGGCCTTTCGTCTCAGCCGATCGCCTGCTTCTGCAGCGCGACCAGTTCGTCGATGCCGTTCCGCGCCAGACCAAGCAGCGTCAGGAACTCGTCCTGGCTGAACGGCTTGCCTTCGGCCGTGCCCTGGATTTCGACGATGCCGCCGGAACCGGTCATAACGAAGTTTGCATCGGTCTCAGCCGCAGAGTCCTCCAGGTAATCCAGGTCGATCACCGGCTGGCTGGCGAAGATCCCGCAGGAAACGGCCGCGATATGGTCCTTCAGGACCTTCTCGACCTTGATCATGCTGCGGGTTTCCATCCACTTCAGGCAGTCATGCAGGGCAATGAAGGCGCCCGTGATCGCCGCAGTCCGCGTGCCGCCATCCGCCTGGATGACGTCGCAGTCGATCGAGATCTGCCGCTCGCCGAGCGCTTCCAGGTCGACGATGGCGCGCAGCGAGCGACCGATCAACCGCTGGATTTCCTGCGTGCGACCGCTCTGCTTGCCGGACGATGCCTCGCGGCGCATGCGCTCGCCGGTGGCACGCGGCAGCATGCCGTATTCGGCCGTCACCCAGCCCTTGCCGGAATTGCGCAGCCATGGCGGCGTCTTTTCTTCAAGGCTCGCGGTGCACAGCACATGCGTATCGCCGAACTTCACCAGGCAGGAGCCTTCCGCATGCTTGGAAAAATTGCGCTCGAACGAAACCTTGCGCATTTGGTCGGTTTTTCTGCCGGATGGCCGCATCGTAATCTCCTGGGTTGTCTGTTGCCTTCTAAGGAGGCAGGCCGCCATTTGCAAAGAAAAACCATGCTGCAGCGTCGAGAGGCACCAAGACCTGGAATTACCGCTTGGTCATCCATCGCACAGTGACTATATTTCCAGCATGAAACATCTGAGATCCTGTCCGCTGCGCCAATGGCATCACTGAAGACAACCGTCGCAGACGTTTCCGCGTCCCTGGACGACCGCTCCAGGGAGGTGTTTCGTCGGATCGTCGAGACCTATCTCGATTCCGGTGATCCCCTTGGCTCGCGCAACCTGTCGCGCCTTCTCCCGATGTCGCTGTCGCCCGCCTCCGTGCGCAACGTGATGAGCGATCTCGAAGACCTCGGCCTTATCTACGCCCCGCATGTCAGTGCCGGACGGCTACCGACGCAAGCCGGGCTCCGCTTCTTCGTCGATGCCTTCATGCAGATCGGCGATCTCTCGGACGGCGAACGCGACGAGATCGAGCGCCAGATCCGCCCGACAAGCGCGGACCAGCCGATGGAGGCGATGCTGACCGAAGCGAGCCGTATGCTCTCCGGCCTGTCGCGGGGTGCCGGTCTCGTCATCTCGTCCAAGAATGATCCGGTCCTCAAGCATGTCGAATTCATCCGGCTGGAGCCGACCAAGGCGCTCGCCGTTCTGGTTGGCGAACACAACCAGATCGAAAACCGCATCATTGATCTGCCGGCCGGTGTCACCGCCTCCCAGCTGACGGAAGCGGCGAATTTCCTGAACGCCAATCTCGCCGGCCAGACGATGCGGGAATTGCGGAGCCAGATCGAGAAGCTCAAGACACAGGTCGCGAGCGAACTCGATACACTGTCGCAGGATCTCGTCGAGCGCGGGCTCGCGGTCTGGTCGGGCGAAGTCGCGGAAAAGCAGCCGGCCCGCCTGATCGTTCGCGGCCGCGCCAATCTTCTCGAAGGCCTGGCGGGTTCCGATGACATCGATCGTCTTCGTCTGCTTTTCGATGACCTGGAGCGCAAGGAAAGCCTGATCGAGATCCTCGACCTCGCCGAAAGCGGGCCAGGGGTACGGATCTTCATCGGCTCGGAAAACAAGCTTTTCTCGCTCTCAGGCTCGTCCCTGATCGTTGCTCCTTATCGAGACGGCGAAGACCGGATCGTCGGCGCGGTGGGCGTCATCGGCCCCACGCGGCTCAACTATTCGCGCATCGTGCCCATGGTCGACTACACGGCGCAGCTGATGGCCAGGCTCTCGCGCGGCAGTCGTTAGGCGGATTTGCCGCCAACCCTTGATTTTTTCACACCAAACCCTGATATCGGGCACGAATTCGACACCGAGAGTTCGAACACCTAAAACCATTCGGAGAACGTCATGACCGAAGAAACCAACAAGAACGGACCTGACGCGGCCGCCCATGAGGCGCACGCAACCGAAGCGGCTGAACAGCAGGCTGCAGGCGAAGGAGAGGGCACGTCGGAACGACAGGTCGACCCCGTCGAAGCCTTGAAGGCCGAGAATGCCGATCTGCGCGATCGCTTCCTGCGTCTCGCCGCCGAGATGGACAATCTGCGCCGGCGCACGGATCGTGAAGTCAAGGATGCCAAGTCCTATGCCGTGACCGGCTTCGCCCGCGACATGCTGTCGGTTTCCGACAATCTGCGCCGCGCCATCGAAACCTTGCCGGAAGACGCCCGCGCCTCTGCCGATGCCACGATGACGGCATTGATCGAGGGCGTGGAAATGACCGAACGCGGCATGCTGGCAACGCTGGAACGCCATGGTGTGCGCAAGATCGAGGCAGAAGGCCAGAAGTTCGATCCGAACTTCCATCAGGCCATGTTTGAGGTGCCAAACCCGAACGTCCCGAACAACACGGTCGTTCAGGTCGTCCAGGCGGGCTATGCCATCGGTGAACGCGTCCTTCGTCCGGCCATGGTCGGCGTCGCCAAGGGTGGCCCGAAGACAGAGGCTGCAACCGAGGATGCCGCCAAGGCGTGATTTGCCGTGAACCGTCGTGAATGAAAAAAGCGCCCGTCGGGCGCTTTTTTGTTGGCTTCTTTCAGGCTGTAGCCGTCAGGCGGCGTTCGAAGCCTGTTCCTCGTTGAGGAAGGTGTAGATCGCCGACGCCGATTCGGTCGCGCGCAGCTTGGCCACGAGATCGTGGTCGCGCAGCACGCGTGCAATCCGCGACAGAGCTTTCAGATGGTCAGCGCCTGCACCTTCTGGCGCCAGCAGCAGGAAGACGAGATCGACCGGCTGGTCGTCCAGGGCCTCGAAGTCCACGGGCGTTTCCAGGCGGGCAAATATGCCGGTGATCTTGCTGATTTTGTTGAGCTTGCCATGCGGGATGGCTATGCCGTTACCCACGCCGGTCGAGCCAAGACGCTCGCGCTGCAGGATCACGTCGAAGATTTCCCGTTCCGGAATGTCGGTGAGCTTGGAGGCTTTGGCCGCAAGTTCCTGAAGCAGCTGCTTCTTGGAGTTCACCCGGAGGGCCGGTACGACAGCATCCTGCTGCAGCAAATCTGCCAATGCCATATCAATGTCCTTCATGCCTCGGATCGAGGAACGGGCGACTGCAGTGCGCAGTCGCCCAAGCCGATCTTCAGCCTTTGATGTTGGCGGAATCGATCCACCCGATATTACCGTCATTCCGACGATAAACGATATTCAATTGTTCTTTTCCCGGGCTTCTGAACAGGAGAACGGGTTCGTCGGTCATGTCGAGCGCCATGACGGCAGATGCTACGGACATGGTTCGAAGCTGCTTGGTGCTTTCAGCCACGATCGTCGGAGCGTAGTCGTCCGGCACTTCGTCATTTTCTTCTGCCAGAGAATCCATGACCGTGTAGGCGACCTCGATCGAGGGGTTCGCAGCTTCACCGGCGTGATGATCCTTCAGCTTGCGCTTGTAGCGACGCAGACGCTTTTCGACGCGCTCGAAGGCGGTGTCGAAAGCCACCTGCGGATCATTCGCTTCCCCTGCGGCATGCAGGTTGGCCCCGGTATCCAGATGCACCAGGCAATCAGCGGAATATCGCGACTGGGATTTCGCGACGACCACCTGCCCGGAATACCCTCCGTCGAAGTATTTGGTAACCGCATCCTGGATTCGATCCTCGATCCGTTTCCGGAACGTTTCACCGATTTCCATCTGCTTGCCGGATACACGCACACTCATGGAGTTTCCCTTCTTATGATTGGTTGCGTATCCATTTTACGCCAAGCGACGTCCGCGTCCAAGCCTTTCGAGCGGTTCGGTCAGTCTGTGCCTTCATTTGTCGGGCGTAGTCGAGGGATCCGGCCCTCGGTCAACAGTGTGCGCTGTCGATTGCGGCGCGCTTCTAGCCGCCCTCAGTGAAAGAGTCAATCTCCCGTTAATCTTTGCGGCAAAAAGGCGCCGGTCAGAGGGCCGTGACCTTGGCCATGGCGCGCTTCTCCCTGCGCCTCTGAACAGAGGAGGGGATGTTCATCGCCTCCCGGTACTTGGCAACCGTGCGGCGGGCAAGGTCGACACCGCCACTCTTGAGCTGGTCGACGATATCGTCATCGGAAAGCACGGCCTCCGGACTCTCCTTCTCGATCAGTACGCGGATCCTGTGGCGCACGGCTTCGGCCGAGTGGCTGTCTCCGCCTTCCGCCGATGCGATGGAAACGCTGAAGAAGTACTTGAGCTCGAAGAGTCCCCGCGGCGTCATCATGTACTTGTTCGTGGTGACGCGGCTGACGGTCGATTCGTGCATCTTGATCGCATCAGCCACCGTCTTGAGGTTGAGCGGGCGCAGATGGTCCACGCCGTGATCCAGGAAGGCGGACTGCTGGCGCACGATTTCTGCGGCCACCTTGGTAATCGTCTTCGCCCGCTGGTCGAGGCTGCGGGTCAGCCAGTTGGCGTTCTGCAGGCATTCCGACATGAAGGCCTGGTCGGGTGCATCCTTCGCGGCGCCTGGCCGTCCGACAGCGACCATGTAGCTGTGGTTCACCAGGACCCGCGGGAGGGCATCCGGGTTGAGTTCGACCCGCCAGCCGCCGATCCCGTCTGGTCTGACGACGATATCGGGCGTGACGGATTCGCTTGCCTCGTGTTCGAACGTGCTGCCTGGCTTTGGGTTGAGCTTGCGGATCTCCGACAGCATGTCGAGCAGGTCTTCCTCGTCGACACCGCAGATCTTCTTGAGTGTCGCGAAGTCCCGTTTTGCCAGGAGTTCGAGATTGTCGACGAGCACGGCCATCGCCGGGTCGCAACGATCGCGCTGGCGCAGCTGGATCGCCAGGCATTCGCTGAGGGTCCGGGCAAAGACTCCGGCCGGTTCCAGCGTTTGCAGTGTTTGAATGACGCCCTCGATATGTGCGGGCGCAAGGCCCAGACGAGCGGCGATGTCATCGAGATCAGCGCGCAGATAGCCCGCCTCATCCAGATGATCCACCAGTACGGAGGCCAGAAGCTGATCGGAGGCCGAGGTCAGTGCGAAGGGAATCTGCTGGTTCAGGTGGTCGCGCAGGCTGATCTGTCCGGCAACGAAATCGTCGAGATCGAAGCCTTCGCTGCCTTCGCCGCCATGCCCCGGCATCGACTTCCACTGGCCTAGCAGTTCCGGCGCGTCAGGGCGCTGGGCGGAGCCCTCATCGGCGAAGGCGCTGTCGAAATTGGTGTCGAGCCGGTCGTTCAGTCGCTCGCTGCCGTCCTTCTCGTACCAGTCGCTCTCAAGCGAGGGCGTGTTTGTGAGTTCTTCCGCTCCATTGTTGGAGTCCGGTTGCCCGCTGTCGCCCGACGAACTGGACTCTTCGCCGAGCCCGCCGCTCAAATCGCCATCATCTGCCGCCATTTCAAGCAGGGGATTCCGCTCGACTTCCTGTGCGATGAACTGCATCAGTTCGAGATGGGTCATCTGCAGCAGCTGAATCGACTGCATCAGCTGGGGTGTCATCACCAGAGACTGGCTTTGCCGCAGGAATAGGTTGGCGGATAAGGCCATGACGGACGCTCGACTCCCCTACATTCCCCTCATTCTCGCCGTTGATGGCGAGAAAATCCACTTGGCCCAAAAATTGCTTTTTATTTTACTTTGGTCAAGCCACGGGAGAGGGCGGGGCGGCGTTTTCTTCGTCGCCGCTCAGAGGCTGAACTTGTCGCCCAGATAGAGGCGGCGGACATCGGCATTGTTGACGATGTCGTTGGCGCGGCCATGGGTCAGCACTTCGCCGGCATGGATAATGTAGGCCCGGTCGATGAGACCAAGCGTTTCGCGCACATTGTGATCGGTGATGAGAACGCCGATGCCACGCGCCGTCAAGTGGCGCACGAGGTTCTGGATGTCGGAGACCGAGATCGGGTCTACGCCCGCGAAGGGTTCGTCGAGCAGCATGAAGGTGGGGTCGGTCGCCAGCGCGCGGGCGATTTCGAGGCGGCGTCGTTCGCCGCCGGACAAGGCAACGGCTGGAGACTTACGGAGTTTCTCGATGTGAAACTCGGCCAGCAGTTCGTCGAGCTTGGCTTCCCGCTGGCGCCTGTCGGAGACATGCACTTCAAGCACGGCGCGGATGTTCTCTTCAACAGTCAGGCCGCGAAAGATCGAGGCTTCCTGTGGCAGGTAGCCCACGCCGAGGCGAGCCCTCCGATACATCGGCATCGACGTGACGTCGTTGCCATTGATTGAGATCGTGCCGGCATCGACCGGAACGAGGCCTGTGATCATGTAGAAGCATGTCGTTTTGCCGGCGCCGTTGGGGCCGAGCAGTCCGACAGCTTCGCCCCGACGCACCACGAGCGATGCCCCGTTGACCACCCGGCGTGAATTGTAGGTTTTCGTCAGTCCATGGGCGATCAGCGTACCGTCATAACGCGACTTGTCGCCGGGCAGACCGGCTGGTGTCGCGGCCTTGTTGGCCTGCTTCGTCCTGGAGAGGAAGGGAATCTGCACGTTCACGCCGATCTGTCAGTTCTTCTGGGACTTCGGATCGAGCTGGATCTTCACGCGGCCTCCACAGCTGTCGAGCTTGGCCTGTCCGGATGCCATCTGGACGGTCAGCTTGCAGCCAACGAACACGTTCTGCCCCTCGGACAGCACGACGCGCTCGCCCTCAAGGACGAAGAGCTGCTTCGCCATATCGAAATACCCCTTGTCGGCGGTCGCCTGCTGCGTGCCGGACGAGAGGAACACCTTCTGGGCCACGTCGATCTTCTCGATATCGGCATTGCCCTGCGTCACGGTCGAACCTTCGCCGCGATAATGCACGACCATGCTGCCGGCCTGCAGTGTCGTCGTTCCCTGAACGACCTTCACATTGCCCGAGAAGAAGGCCTTCTTCTCCTGTTCGCGAATTTCCAGCTGGTCGCTCTCGATCTGGATCGGTTGATCGTTCGACAGCTTCAAGCCGTTCATCTGGCTGCTGGTCGTCTGCGCCGATGCGGTGGAGGCCAGCACGCTTGCCGAAACGAACAGGAAGCCAGCGAGGATGGACTTGGTGGAGGGGTGATAAATCATGGCTGGACGGCTTCCATAGACCGATTGCTGCGGAGGGCGGACGGCTCGATGTTCAACTTGACGGCGCCCGCAAATATCATTGTTCGCCCCTTATCCTTCATCTCGAGCGAGTTCGCAACAATCGAGGCGCCTTTGGTCTGGATGGCCACCGGGTCTTCGGTCTTCATCGTGCCGCCGCTGATGTCTAGGCGCGCCGAACCGAACTGCGCATCAATGCCGCTGCTCAGGTTCAGCGTGAACGGCTGGTCGAGGTTGAGGAAGTTGGCACTCCGGTCGAAAATGCCGCTGGTCGCCACCACGCGGGCGATCACCTTGTCGCTGACGGGTACGGCGGCGGCGATTGTTTCCAGTGTGATCATGTTGGGGTTCTTGATGTCCTGCAAAGCCCGCTCGGCACGCATGGAATAACGAACGCCATCCGAATTGCGACCGGAGATGGCCGGCTTTTCCATGACGACCTTGCCGTCCTCGATCTTGGCGGACTCAATCTGCAATTCGTCGGGCATCAGGCTGCGAGCCACCGAAACCGCGATGAACGCAAGCGTAACCAGCAGCGCCGCGAGCGGCAGAAGGATCCGCAGCCGCCGCACCCGCCGGGAATGGCTGACCGCCCGCAGATAGGCCTCCGCACCGGATCGGTGTCCGGCGGTCGACAGGCCCTCATGTGTTGATTGCAGCATCCTCGGAACCCGGTTGTCGGGGCGTGCGGGCACAAGCCTGTCCGCCATTATCGTCGTTTCGCATGTCTATTGGTTGTTGCCAATATGGATAGTGGCGGCCCTGTTACAAGAACCATGCCAGATTCACCCTGGAGTGTCTGATCGGAGGAAGTGAGGCCTGACCGATCACGATTCCGCGTGTGATGCACGTCATAGCTCTCGCAAAGCCGTCAATTTATGGTTAAGTTGTTCCTTGACTGAGCTTTTTTGCTTTGGCACCTTTGTCAGCACTCACGTCACATTAGAAAATTCAGGGGGTCCGCGTGATAAAGTCGGAATTGGTGCAGATCGTCGCGGCCCGTAATCCGCATCTCTATCACCGGGATGTCGAAAATATCGTAAATGCAGTCCTGGACGAGATCACCGACGCGCTGGCAGCCGGCAATCGTGTGGAACTGCGCGGCTTCGGCGCCTTTTCGGTCAAGAATCGCCCCTCCCGCTCGGGACGCAACCCGCGCACCGGCGAGACTGTTTTCGTCGAGGAGAAATGGGTCCCCTTCTTCAAGACCGGCAAGGAGCTGCGCGAGCGTCTGAACCCCGGCATGGGCGACGAAGACGACGAATAAGCGCATTTCGCGTTGAAAATTCCGCCTCTGTCCTTAACTTGAACCTCTGAGAGGTCCCGGCAGGGGGCTGAAAGAGATCAGGGAGTTGTCGAGATGGTCCGGAAAGTCGTGAGCCTCGTGGTGTTCCTTCCGCTCGGAGTGCTTCTGGTCGTTCTGGCCGTTGCCAACCGTGCCTCGGTCAATCTGGCCCTCAACCCGTTCAATCCGGCAGATCAGGCGCTGTCCGTTTCCGCGCCCCTCTTTGTCTTCCTGATCGTCGCCGTCATGCTCGGCGTCCTTCTCGGCGCCACGGTCACCTGGTTCACTCAAGGCAAACACCGCAAGAAGGCCCGGAGCCAGTCGCGCATGGCCCAGCAGTGGCAGGCCGAGGCCGACCGGCAGAAGACGCGGGCCGAAGAGATTGCCGGCTCGACCCTTCCCCAGCTCGGTGCCCGCTAAGCCCCGGCAAACCTGAGCGACGGACGCTCGCGGCAAATTTCCTTTCCGCGCCGGGCCGGCAATGCTAAGGGCTGGCCGAGACGAACACGACCCACGGATCATTGACGTGAAGAACAAGGAACGTCGCCCCGGCGCCAAGCCATTCCCGGGAGCGAAGGCCAAAGGCAGTGGCGAGACACGGCCGGCAACGGCAAAGCCTTATGCATCGAAGGGCAGGGACGAGCGCCAGGCCCGCCCGCCGCGCCGTGATGCCGAGGCACCAAAGCCGAAGCCTCAGCCGCAATCGCCCGATACGACGGCTGAACCCGCACGAGCTCTGACGGTCCGCACCGGTGATCGCCCGACCGAGCGCGTGCCGCTGATCCTGGAATCGACAGGCGCTGGCGACTTCCACCTGATCGACAGCGGCGATGGCCTGAAGCTTGAGCAATACGGCCCCTATCGCATTGTGCGGCCGGAAGCTCAGGCGCTGTGGCCGAAGGCGCTGCCTTCCCATGTCTGGGACAAAGCAGACGCCGTGTTTACAGGCGACACCGATGAGGACGGCATGGGCCGCTGGCGCTTCCAGCGCGAGGCGCTCGGCGAAACCTGGCCGCTCTCTCTTCTAGGTGTGGATTTCCACGGCCGCTTCACCGCCTTCCGCCATGTCGGCGTGTTTCCCGAGCAGATCGCCCATTGGAGCTGGATGAAGCAGAAGATCGAGGCTGCCGATCGGCCGCTGAAAGTCCTGAACCTCTTCGGCTATACCGGCGTTGCCTCGCTCGTGGCCGCAGCTGCTGGCGCCGAGGTCACCCATGTCGATGCCTCCAAAAAGGCGATCGGCTGGGCGCGCGAGAACCAGTCGTTGAGCCGCCTCGACAAGGCGCCGATCCGCTGGATCTGCGAAGATGCGATGAAGTTCATCCTGCGCGAGGAACGTCGCGGCCACCGCTACGACATCATCCTCACCGACCCGCCGAAATTTGGCCGTGGTCCGAACGGCGAAGTCTGGCAGCTCTTCGACCATTTGCCGCTGATGCTCGACATCTGCCGCGAACTGCTGGCGCCCAAGGCCGTCGGCCTCGTGCTCACAGCCTATTCCATCCGCGCGAGCTTCTATTCCATCCACGAATTGATGCGCGAGACGATGCGCGGCAAGGGCGGCCTCGTCGAGTCAGGCGAACTCGTCATCCGCGAAGCCGGCCTCGACGGCAAGACGCCGGGGCGTGCGCTCTCCACCTCTCTCTTCAGCCGCTGGGTGCCGAAATGACCGACGACTATCGAAACGAAGGCCCGCGCCGCGTCGGCCAGGTCAAGGAAGTCACCAGCCTCGCCAATCCCATCATCAAGGACATCAAGGCGCTTTCCCAGAAGAAGAGCCGCGACGAAAGCCGCACCTTCCTTGCTGAAGGCCTGAAGCTGGTCATCGATGCGCTTGATCGCGGCTGGATCATCCGCACGCTCGTCTATGCCAAGGCCGGCAAGGGCAAGCCACTGGTCGAAAAGGTCGCCGCCCGCACGGTCGCCGCCGGCGGCCTGGTGCTGGAAGTGAGCGAAAAGGTGATGTCCTCGATCACGCGGCGCGATAATCCGCAAATGGTCGCCGCCGTCTTCGAACAGCGCTGGACGCCGCTCAAGGACATCCAGCCGAAGGGCTCGGAAACCTGGATCGCGCTCGACCGTGTCCGCGATCCCGGCAATCTCGGCACCATCATCCGCACGGCCGACGCCGTAGGCGCCTCGGGCGTCATCCTCGTCGGCGATTGCACCGATCCCTTCTCGATGGAAACCGTGCGCGCGACCATGGGCTCGATGTTCGCCCTGCCGCTGGTGAAGACCACGCCCGCTGATTTCCTCAAGTGGAAGAAGTCGGTGGATGCCCGCCTCGTCGCCACGCATCTCGCCGGCGCCGTCGACTATCGCACGATCGATTACAAGTCGAAGCCGGTCATCCTGATGATGGGCAACGAACAATCCGGCCTTCCGGATGAATTGGCTGAGGCCGCTGACAAGCTTGCCCGCATTCCCCAGGTCGGCATGGCCGACAGCCTCAATCTGGCAGTCGCCACCGGCGTGATGCTGTTCGAGGTCCGCCGCCACCTGCTCGCCCTCGACGGAGCCAAGTGACCATGCTTGCCGCCTTCAACCGACCCGGTCCGGTCCTGACCTTCATCGCCATCGCTCTGATCCTTGATCAGGCCATCAAATATGCGGTGGAAATCTATCTGCCGATGCATGAGCTGATCCCGGTTTTGCCTTTCTGGGCGCTGTACCGCACCCATAATCTCGGTGTCGCCTTCTCCATGCTGTCGCATCTCGACAGCTGGTTTATCGTCGGACTGCGCCTCGTGATCGTGGCTTTTGTCCTGTGGCTCTGGCGGAAGACCGGCCCCGAGCAGCATTTCGCCCATCTCGGCTTTGCGATGATCATCGCAGGCGCGCTCGGCAATATCATCGACCGCCTCACCTATGGCTATGTGGTCGATTATATCCTCTTCTACACGCAGACCTGGTCTTTCGCGGTCTTCAATCTGGCCGACAGCTTCATCACCATTGGCGCGATCTTTATCGTCATCGACGAAATCATCCAGCACCGTAAGCCGAAGCCGCCGGAGGCTTGACGGAGGCGGAAGCCTCCGAAGTTTTGTCACTTTCCTGTAGCAGTCTCGTGTTTAAAGGCCCGTGACTTCAACGCTGGATAGATCCGATGAGCGTGGAACTGATTGAACGAGACCTTCTCCTGGAAAGCCCGGCCGTCTTGCCGCTGGGGCTCCGCACGTCACGTGATCTCCTGGGCCGTATCGGCAGTCTCGAAACTCGCATCGCGCGCACCGATCGCGAGATAGACGCCGCTCAGGCCGTGCGTTACCGCGTCTTCGTAGAGGAGATGAAGGCCCAGGTTTCCGCCGAAGATGCCCGTCGTGGGCGCGAGGTCGACAGCTGGGATAGCCTCTGCGACCATCTCCTGGTACTGGACCGCTCGATCGACGGCGACGCCGAAGACCAGATCGTTGGCACCTATCGCATCCTGCGCCCCGATGTCGCCATGGCCCATGGCGGCTTTTATTCCGGCTCTGAATTCGGCGTCGACGCACTCGTCGCCCGCCATCCGGACAAACGTTTCATGGAGCTCGGCCGCTCCTGCGTTCTGCCGCAATACCGGACCAAGCGCACGGTCGAGCTGCTCTGGCAGGGCTGCTGGGCCTATGCCCTGCATCACCGTATCGATGCCATGTTCGGCTGCGGCTCCTTCCCCGGCGTGCAGCCGGAAGAGCATGCGCTGGCTTTGTCATTCCTCCATCAGAACGCCGTCGCCAAAGATGAATGGGCCGTCGACGCGCTGCCGCATCTCTACCGCGAGATGGACCTGATGCCCTCGGAAGCCGTGAATGCCCGCCGCGCGCTCTTCGCCATGCCGCCGCTGATCAAGGGTTACCTGCGTCTCGGTGCCATGGTCGGCAATGGCGCGGTCGTCGACCAGGCCTTCAACACCACCGATGTCCTGATCATCCTGCCGATCTCCAGCATCTCCGGCCGTTACGTGAATTACTACGGCGCGGACGCCGGTCGCTTCGCCAGCGCCAGCTGACAACCGCCTCTTCTCCCCGGCGGGGAGAAGATCCCGGCAGGGAGATGAGGGGGGCGGCGAAGCCGAACCACAAAGTCGTCAGTGCTTGCCGATCATCGCGAAACAGCGCATCCGCCTGATTGCACCCGGCTGACACGGCGCTGGCAACCCTCCGTGGCCTCCACCCTTGCCACCCGCATCGGCACTTCTGCCACCATGGGCAGGTCCGCAAGTTCCCGCAGGTTCATCTCCCGCAAGGCTGGATGCCCCATAGGATCATGCCGCCAGTCCCGCACCAGCGGTGTAACGGGTTCGCGTCGTCTCCAGAGAAACTTGAACATGGCTTCGCCTCGGTGTGATGAAAGGAAGGTGTGAACCTTCGAAAGAGGCTTCACCATCGGCCTATAGCCTGCGAAATTCAATTGAGTTTTGCCCCTGCTGAGTATAGCTTTCCTATATGAAGAATCTCAATCAGGTGCATCTGAACGGCCTGCGCGCCGTCGAAGCCGTCGCCCGCCTTGGCTCACTTCAGGCGGCGGCGGAAGAGCTTGGCGTCTCCATCGGCGCCGTCAGCCAGCAGGTGATCAAGACCGAGCAGCAGCTCGGCCGCCCGCTTTTCGAGCGCACCAGCAGGGGTATGGTCCCGGTCGAGACGGCGACCGATGTGCTGGCGCGTCTCTCGGATGGCTTCCGCCACCTTTCGGGCGCCCTGGCCCTTGCCAGACGCAGCGACGACAGCCTGCTGACCATCTCCGTGGCGCCGGTCTTTGCTGCCCGCTGGCTCGTCCACCGTATCGCCGCCTTTTCGGAGCGCTTCCCCGAAATCGGTCTGCGGATCGATGCCAACGACCGGCTGACAGATGCCATCCAGACCGACTTGGATCTGAGGATCCGTGTCGGGCGCGGCCATTGGCCGGGTTTCAAGGCCGAACTCATCCTGGAGCAACGTATTGCGCCGCTCTGCACGCCGGCCATGGCCGCCACTCTTGCAAAGCCCTCGGACATTCTCGACTTGCCGAAGGTCATCGATGGCAGGGCCATGTTCACCTGGGATGTCTGGCTCTCAGCTGTGGGGCTCGCCGGCGCCGAGATCAGGGCGCGCCACACCTTCAGCGAGGCGTCGCTGTGTCTCGATGCGGCCATTGCGGGGCAGGGGGTGATGCTCGCCTGGCAGACGATCGCCTCTCACCAATTGCAGCACGGTCAGCTCGTCGCGCCCTTCGGCCCGGCGGTAAAGACCGGCTTCGGCCACTACTTCGTGACCGCAGAGAATGCACGTCGCTCCGACAAGGTGGAAAAGTTCAAGCGCTGGCTGAAGCGCGAAATCGAAGAAGACATGGAGCGGCTCGCAAAAGCCGCTCCGGTCTTCGCTTAACCCGCCGCGTTATAGGCCGCGATCGCCGCCATGTTGACGATGTCGCTGTCCTTGGCGCCCATCTGGGCGATCTGCACCGACTTTTCGAGCCCGATGAGCAGCGGCCCCATCACGGTCAAGCCACCCAGTTCCTGCAGCATCTTGGTCGAGATCGCCGCCGAATGGATCGCCGGCATGACCAGCACGTTTGCCGTGCCCGATAGACGGCAGAACGGATACTGCTCCATTCGGTGATGGTTGAGCGCAATGTCCGCCCCCATCTCACCGTCATATTCGAAGTAGACGCCGCGCCGGTCGAGGATCTTGACCGCTTCACGCACGCGCTCCGAGCGTTCACCCGTCGGATGGCCGAAGGTGGAGTAGGCGAGTAGCGCCACGCGTGGTTCGAGCCCCAGGCTGAGGGCCACGCCGGCTGCTTCTTCTGCAATGTCGGCCAGTTCGTCTGCCGTCGGCATGTCATGCACGGCCGTATCCGCCACCACGATCGTGCGTCCCCGCGCCAGCGCCAGCGAGACCCCGATCACCCGGTGACCGGGGGCGGTGTCGATGCAGCGGCGCACATCTTCGAGTGCCGTCGAATAGTTGCGTGTCGTGCCCGTTACCATGGCATCCGCATCGCCCAGCGCCACCATGCAGGCGGCAAAATGGTTGCGGTCGGTGTTGATCAGTCGCTGCGCATCGCGATGCAGGTAGCCCTTCCGCTGCAGCCGAGCATAGAGATATTCGGTATAGGCATCGACGCGGGTCGAGAGGCGCGCATTGACCACCTCGATGCCGGGACGGTCGAGATCGATCCCGGCCCGCTCGGCGGTCGCCTTCAGTGGCTCGTCGCGGCCAAGCAGGATGGCCGTGCCAAGCCCCTGGTTCACGAAGGTGATCGCCGCGCGCATCACCTGCTCCTCTTCGCCTTCGGCAAAGACGACGCGCTTGGGGTGGCTGCGTACATGCTCGTAGATCCGCTGCGTCGCGGCGGCAATCGGGTCGCGGCGGGCGGAAAGCTCATGCGCATAGGCGCCGAGATCCTCGATCTCCTTGCGCGCTACGCCCGTTTCCATGGCGGCCTTGGCGACGGCAACCGGGATTGCCGAAATGAGGCGCGGGTCGAAGGGCACGGGGATGATGTATTGCGGTCCGAAGCGCGGCCGCTCGCCCTGATAGGCCGCCGCCACATCATCAGGCACATCCTCGCGCGCGAGATCGGCGAGCGCCCTGACTGCGGCAATCTTCATCGCGTCGTTGATCTGGCTGGCGCGCACATCGAGCGCACCCCGGAAGATGTAGGGAAAGCCGAGAACATTGTTGACCTGGTTCGGATAGTCCGAGCGCCCGGTCGCCATGATCGCATCCGAGCGGATCTCGGCGACCTCTTCCGGCGTGATTTCCGGGTCCGGATTGGCCATGGCAAAGATGATCGGATTGTCAGCCATCGAGGCGATCATGTCGGCGGCGAAGGCACCCTTCTGGGAAAGGCCGAAAACCACGTCGGCCCCCACCATGGCTTCGCGCAGCGTCCGCCGGTCGGTCTTCACCGCATGCGCGCTCTTCCACTGGTTCATGCCCTCGGTGCGCCCCTGGAAGATCACGCCCTTGGTGTCGCAGAGAATGATGTTCTCGCCATTGAAGCCCATGGCCTTGATCAGCTCGATGCAGGCGATGGCCGCAGCGCCTGCGCCGTTGCACACCAGCTTTGTCGTCTTGAAGTCGCGGCCGGTCAGTTCCAGCGCATTGATCAACCCCGCCGCCGCGATGATCGCAGTCCCGTGCTGGTCGTCGTGGAAAACAGGGATGTCCATCAGCTCGCGCAGCCGACTTTCGATGATGAAGCAGTCGGGCGCCTTGATGTCTTCGAGATTGATCCCGCCGAAGGACGGGCCGAGATAACGCACGCAGTTGATGAACTCGTCGACATTCTCCGTGTCGACTTCGAGATCGATCGAATCCACGTCAGCAAAGCGTTTGAAGAGGACGGACTTGCCTTCCATGACCGGCTTGGAGGCGAGAGCCCCGAGATTGCCGAGACCCAGGATCGCCGTGCCGTTGGAGATGACGGCCACCATGTTGCCACGCGTCGTGTAATCGTAGGCGGTTGCCGGATCAGCGGCGATGGCCTTCACCGGAACGGCGACGCCGGGCGAATAGGCAAGCGACAGGTCGCGTTGCGTCGCCATCGGCTTGGTCGGGGTAATCTCCAGCTTGCCGGGGCGCCCCTGGGAGTGAAAGTCCAGAGCTTCCTGCTCCGTCACCGAGACTTTCGTCCGGCCGGTCTTGTTCTCGCTTGCCATGCTTCCCCTCACCTAGTTGTGGGCAGCGGGCCTTCACCGGCCCATCCTGGTTGTTTTTCCTCAACTTAAGTCGTTAGTGTTGCACAACTTCTTTTTCAAGAAAACATTGAGCCCGTGACGCTAAATCAAGCCACCCAGAACGAGGTCCTGAACGTCGCCGAGCTGACCTCAGAGGAAAGCCGCGCGACGGCCACTCCGATGATGGAGCAATTCATCGAGATCAAGGCGGCCAATCCGGGCAGCCTGCTCTTCTATCGGATGGGCGATTTCTACGAGCTCTTCTTCGAGGATGCCGTCGATGCGTCGCGTGCGCTCGGCATCACGCTGACGAGGCGTGGCCAGCATCTCGGCCAGGACATTCCGATGTGCGGTGTGCCGGTGCATGCGGCAGATGATTATCTGCAGAAGCTGATCTCGCTCGGCTTTCGCGTCGCCGTCTGCGAACAGATCGAAGATCCGGCAGAGGCCAAGAAACGCGGCTCGAAATCGGTGGTGAAGCGCGACGTCGTGCGCCTCGTCACGCCCGGAACGATCACCGAGGACAAGCTCCTCTCGCCCTTCGAATCGAACTATCTGATGGCGCTCGCCCGCATCCGTGGCGGCTCCGCCCCGCAACTGGCGCTCGCCTGGATCGATATCTCAACGGGTATCTTCCGTCTTGCGGAAACCACCGAGACCCGCCTGCTCGCCGACATCCTGCGCATCGAGCCGCGCGAACTGATCGTGCCGGATACGCTCTTCCATGACGAAGACCTGAAGCCCGCCTTCGACGTGCTCGGCCGTGTCGTTGTGCCCCAGCCGGGCGTGCTTTTCGACAGCGCCAGCGCCGAAGGTCGCATCGCCCGTTACTTCGGCGTCGGAACGCTCGATGGCTTCGGCGCCTTTTCCCGCGCCGAGATTGCCGCCGCCGCTGCTGCCGTCGCCTATGTCGAAAAGACCCAGATCTCCGAGCGCCCGCCGCTCGGCCTGCCCGAGCGCCAGAACGCCGCCTCGACCCTCTTCATCGATCCCGCCACCCGCGCCAATCTGGAGCTGGTGAAGACGCTGTCGGGCGAACGCAACGGTTCGCTCCTGAAGGCCATCGACCGCACCGTCACCGGTGGCGGCGCCCGCCTGCTGGCTGAGCGCCTGATGTCGCCGCTGACAGACCCGGAAGCGATCTCTGACCGCCAGGACTCGATTGCCCATCTTCTCGCCGATGGCCTGCTCGTCGACCGCTTGCGCGACGCCCTGAAACGCGTGCCCGACATGCCGCGTGCGCTCTCCCGGCTTGCGCTCGATCGCGGCGGCCCGCGTGACCTCGGTGCCATCGTCGCCGGTCTTGCCGCCTCCGCCGAGGTTGGCCGCCTGCTTGATCCATCCAACCTGCCGGCAGAACTGTCAGATGCGCTCGCAGACCTCGCAGCCTTGCCCGCAGATCTTGGCTCCAGCCTGGCCACCATGCTCGCCGACGAACTGCCGCTTCTCAAGCGCGACGGCGGCTTCCTGCGTGATGGTGCGATCTCCGAACTCGACGAGTTGCGCGCATTGCGTGACCAGTCCCGCCGCGTCATCGCTGGCCTGCAGCTGCAATATGCCGAGGAAACCGGCATCAAGTCGCTGAAGATCAAGCACAACAATGTGCTCGGCTATTTCATCGAGGTCACCGCAGGCAATGCCGGCCCGATGATCGAGGGTGACGAGGCCAAGGCCCGCTTCATCCATCGCCAGACCATGGCAAACGCCATGCGCTTCACCACGACTGAACTTGCCGATCTCGAAAGCCGGATTGCAAACGCCGCCGGCCAGGCGCTGTCGCTGGAACTCGCTGCCTTCGATCGTATGGTGGCTGAGGTCGTCGCAGCCGCAGAACCGATCAAGGCCGCTGCCCGCGCACTCGCGGTGATCGACGTCGCATCAGGCCTCGCAGCCTTGGCCGAAGAGCAGGGCTATTGCCGGCCTCTGGTTGATGACTCCAGGATGTTCACTATCACCGCCGGCCGCCATCCGGTCGTCGAACAGGCGCTGCGCCGTCAGGCCGCCAGCCCCTTTATCGCCAATGACTGTGATCTCTCGCCCAACGACACCAAGGGCCCCGGCGCCATCTGGCTGCTGACCGGCCCCAACATGGGCGGTAAATCGACCTTCCTTCGCCAGAACGCGCTGATCGCCATCCTCGCCCAGATGGGTTCCTTCGTGCCGGCGGGTGCCGCTCATATCGGCATCGTCGATCGCCTCTTCTCCCGCGTCGGCGCCTCGGATGACCTGGCGCGCGGCCGCTCCACCTTTATGGTCGAGATGGTCGAAACGGCGGCCATCCTCAACCAGGCGACCGATCGCTCGCTGGTCATCTTGGATGAAATCGGCCGTGGCACCGCAACCTTCGACGGTCTCTCGATCGCCTGGGCTGCCGTCGAGCATCTGCATGAGGCCAACCGCTGCCGCTCGCTCTTCGCCACCCATTTCCACGAACTGACGGCGCTGTCGGAAAAGCTCGCCCGCATGTCGAACGTCACGATGCGCGTCAAGGAATGGGACGGCGACGTCATCTTCCTGCATGAGGTCGGCCCCGGTTCCGCCGATCGCTCCTACGGCATCCAGGTCGCCCGTCTCGCCGGCCTGCCGGCAGCCGTGGTGTCGCGTGCCAGGGAGGTTTTGACCCGCCTCGAAGACAGCGACCGCAAGAACCCCGCCGCCCAGTTGATCGACGATCTGCCGCTTTTCCAGGTCGCCGTGCGCCGTGAGGAGATACAGAAATCCGGCGCGTCGAAGGTCGAGGAGGCCTTGCGCTCACTCGATCTTGACGACCTCACGCCTCGCCAGGCGCTGGATGCGCTCTATGATCTCAAGAAACAACTTGGCAAGTCTTGACCGGTAGAGTGCCTGTCAAACGCGCCCGAAAAGCGCTATAGCGCCACCAAAACCGGGCTGATTCCCGACGACTGAGAGAGCATGCTGCGCCCATGGCCCACGCTGAACTTGCCTTTGACCATCTCCTTGACGTCGAAGCCCTGAAGGCGGCCTGCGAGACGATTGCCCGGGCCCAGACCGGCAATCTCCTGGAAATCCGCTCCAGGCTTCTGCCCGTCCTCAAGAAGGCCAGCGCCGACGCCCGCGAGCAGGCGCGGCTGAAGCTCTTTGAAGATGGCAGTGGCCTCAATTGCGCCAACCGCATTTCCTGGATTCAGGACCGGCTGATTTCGGTGATCTTCGATATCGCCCGCATCCATGTCTATCCCAAGGGGACCGAGGGTCTTTGCGTCGCAGCTGTCGGCGGGTATGGCCGTGGCACGCTGGCGCCGGGGTCGGATATCGACCTGCTCTTCCTCCTGCCGCCCAAGGCCGCGCCCACCATGCACAAGGCGGTTGAATTCGTCCTTTATCTGCTCTGGGACATCGGCTTCAAGGTCGGCCATGCCACCCGCACCGTCGAGGAATGCATCAACCTGTCGAAATCCGACATGACGATCCGCACCGCGATCCTCGAAACGCGGTTCCTCTGTGGTGCCGAAACGCTGGTCACCGACCTGCAGCACCGCTTTGACCACGAGGTGACCACCAACACCGCCCCCGAATTCATTGCAGCGAAACTTGCAGAGCGCGACGAGCGCCACCGCAAGGCCGGCGACAGCCGCTATCTGGTCGAGCCGAATGTCAAGGAAGGCAAGGGCGGCCTGCGCGATCTGCAGACCCTGTTCTGGATCGCCAAGTATAACTACCATATCCGCGACACCGGCGAGCTTGTGCGCCTCGGCGTGCTTTCCCGCCAGGAATGGCGCCTGTTCCAAAAGGCCGACGATTTCCTCTGGGCCGTCCGCTGCCACATGCATTACCTGACCGGCAAGCCGGAAGAACGGCTTTATTTCGACATCCAGCCGGAGATCGCCAAAAGCCTGGGTTACCAAGCCCGCCCGGGTCTCTCCGCTGTCGAACGCTTCATGAAGCACTATTTCCTTGTCGCCAAGGACGTCGGCGATCTGACCCGCATCTTCTCGGCGGCCCTTGAAGACCAGCAGGCCAAGGCCGCCCCGGGCATCGGCGGCATGATCGGCCGTTTCGCCAACCGCCCGCGCAAGATTGCCGGCGCCAGCGAATTCATTGATGACCGTGGTCGCATCGCGCTTGCCGATCCCGGCGTCTTCAAGAAGGATCCGATGTCGATCATGCGCCTCTTCCATGTGGCGGATCTGAATGGCCTGGAATTCCACCCCGACGCATTGAAAGCCGTTACCCGTTCGCTGTCGCTGATCGACAATGATTTCCGCGAGAGCGAGGAGGCAAACCGCCTCTTCCTGTCGATCCTCACCTCGCGCAAGGATCCGGGCTTCATCTTGCGTCGCATGAACGAAGCCGGCGTCCTCGGTCGTTTCATTCCCGAATTCGGCAAGATCGTCTCGATGATGCAGTTCAACATGTATCATCACTACACCGTTGACGAGCACCTGCTGCGCACGGTGGAGGTCCTGTCGGAAATCGACAAGGGCAAGGCCGAGGAGGCGCATCCGCTCGCCAACAAGCTGATGCCGGAAATTGAGGATCGGCAGACCCTCTATGTCGCAATCCTCCTGCACGATATCGCCAAGGGCCGCCAGGAGGATCACTCCGTCGCCGGCGCCAAGGTGGCACGCAAGCTCTGCCCGCGTCTCGGCCTCTCGCCGAAGCAGACCGAAATGGTTGCCTGGCTGATTGACCAGCATCTCCTGATGTCCATGGTCGCCCAGACGCGTGACCTGCACGACCGCAAGACGATCACCGACTTTGCCGAAAAGGTACAGTCCCTCGACCGCCTGAAGATGCTGCTGATCCTGACGATCTGTGATATCCGCGCCGTTGGCCCCGGTGTCTGGAACGGCTGGAAGGGCCAGCTTCTCCGCACGCTTTATTACGAGACCGAACTCCTGCTCTCGGGTGGCTTCTCCCAGGTCTCCCGCAAGGACCGCGCAAAGCACGCCGCCGAACAGCTCACCAAGGCGCTCGAAGGCTGGAGCCAGAAGGACCAGCGCACCTATACCAAGCTCCACTACGAGCCCTACCTGCTTTCCGTCGACCTCGAAGACCAGATCCGCCACGCGCATTTCATCCGCCAGGCTGACAAGGCCGATCAGGCGCTCGCCACCATGGTGCGTACCCACCAGTTCCATGCGATCACCGAGATCACCGTGCTCTCGCCCGACCATCCGCGCCTGCTCTCGATCATCGCCGGTGCCTGTGCCGCTGCCGGCGCCAACATCGCTGACGCGCAGATCTTCACGACATCAGACGGCCGGGCGCTCGATACGATCCTGATCAACCGCGAATTCCCGATTGACGAGGACGAGATGCGCCGGGGGGCCACCATCTCCAAGATGATCGAGGACGTCCTGTCAGGCCGCAAGCGCCTGCCCGAAGTCATCGCCACCCGCTCTAAGGGCAAGAAGAAGAACAAGACCTTCCCGGTCCAGCCGGATGTCCGTCTGTCGAATGCCCTGTCGAACAAGTTCACCGTCATCGAGATCGAATGCCTCGACCGTATCGGTCTTCTGGCAGAGATCACGGCGGTTCTGTCGGATCTCTCGCTCGACATCCATTCGGCCCGCATCACCACTTTCGGTGAAAAGGTCATCGACACCTTCTATGTCACCGATCTCGTCGGTCAGAAAATCACCAATGAGAATCGTCAGGCCAATGTTGCCAATCGTCTGAAATCGGTCATGGTCGACCAGCCGGATGAATTGCGCGACAACATGCCGTCCGGCATCATCGCACAGCCACCGCGCGCTGCCCCGGTGGCGAAGAAGGCACGGGCCTGAGGAATGAGCCTCGTCAAGAAATTCATGACCGTCGGCGGCGCCACGCTCGGTAGCCGCATCTTCGGCTTCGCTCGGGAAACCCTGATGGCGGCGGCGCTGGGCACTGGCCCCGTCGCCGACGTCTTCTATGCCGCCTTCCGCTTCCCCAATCTCTTCCGCCGCCTCTTTGCCGAGGGCGCCTTCAACGCGGCCTTCGTGCCGCTCTTCGCCAAGGAGATCGAGGCGAACGGGCTCGACGGCGCCAAGCGTTTTTCGGAGGAAGTCTTCGGCGTTCTCTTCTCGGTGCTGATGATCCTCACCATCGGCATGCAGCTTGCAATGCCGTTGCTCGTTGAATGGATCATTGCGCCGGGCTTTGCCGACGATCCGGAAAAGTTCGACCTGACGGTGCGGCTTGCAATCGTCATGTTCCCCTATCTGATGTGCATGTCGCTGACTGCCATGCTGAGCGGCATGCTGAACTCGCTGCATCACTTCTTCGCAGCCGCCATCGCCCCGGTTTTCCTCAATGTGCTGATGATCGGCGCGCTCGGCTGGGCGCTGTGGACCGGTGCCGATCCCGCCGCCACGGCCTGGGCGCTCTCATGGTCCGTACTCGGTGCCGGTCTGTTGCAGATGGCCGTCGTCTATCTCGGCGTCCGCCATGCCGGCATCCGCATCGGCTTCAAACGTCCGCGCTTCACCCCGAACGTCAAGCGCCTGCTGGTGCTGGCCGTGCCTGCTGCCGTGACCGGTGGTATCACCCAGATCAATCAGCTGATCGGTCAGGCGATCGCCTCCACCAAGGAAGGCGCGATCTCGGCCCTGCAATATGCTGATCGCATCTACCAGCTGCCGCTCGGCGTCGTCGGTATCGCCGTGGCCGTCGTGCTCCTGCCGGAGCTGGCGCGCGCGCTCAAGGGCGGGCACATGAAGGAGGCTGGCACCCTCCAGAATCGTTCGATCGAGTTTGTCCTCTTCCTGACGCTGCCGGCCGCTGCCGCCATCTGGGTCCTCTCTGACGAAGTCATCCGCGTGCTCTACGAGCGCGGTGCCTTTTCCGAGCAGAATACCGCCGTCGTCGCCTCTATCCTCGCCATTTATGGCATTGGCCTGCCCGGCTTCGTGCTGATCAAGGCCCTGCAGCCGGGTTATTACGCCCGCGAGGACACCAAGACACCGATGCGCTTCACCATGGTTTCGGTGGCGCTCAACACTGGCCTTGCCATCACGCTTTTTCCGATTTTCGAGGAAAGCGGCATTGCCATTGCCGAAGCCTCGGCCGGCTGGATCAATGCCATCCTGTTGTTTTCGGTTCTGCTCTGGCGCGGCCATCTCGCTGTCGAGCGCGCACTGATAACCCGAACGCTGCGCCTGATCATCGCATCCGCCATCATGGCAGGCCTGCTCGTTTACCTGTCGCAACGCTGGGCCGCCTGGCTCTCACCGCAGAGTCCGCTGTTCGATCAACTGCTCGCACTCGGTGGCCTGATTGCCATTGCCATGCCGGTCTATTTCGCCATCGCCTTTTTGATCGGTGGCGCCGATATCGGCATGATCCGCCGCAACCTCAAGCGGAAGGCAAAATCGACGGAAGACCAGGCCGCGTCAGGCGGCGAAGGTGATCAGCAATAGGTCCAGCGGCGCTTCGGCCCGATATCGACATGCACGATGCCGTTGCAATAGCGACCGATGCCGCCAATGCCCGGGGCACTGGCCGCTGCGGCAACGATCGTCTTTTCGGAAACGCCGGGAACCCGGATATCGGCCGCATAACAGTGGCTATGCTGCGAACGGCCGGAGCGCGGACGATGACCGGACGTGACGATCGGCTTCTTGCCGGTCTTCTTTGCAATATGGGCGAGGATGCCCTTCAGCTCATCAGGGAAGCAAGTGGCTTTGACGCTGACGCGCTGCAGCGTGTAGGCGACAGCGGTGTCGTGCTTCATGAAAAAGTGTTGCTTCTTCTTTTCGACGGCCTCCACGGGAGAGAGAAGACAGATCGAAAGAACGCAGCCGAGCGCGACGCGAAACAAAGTGCGCATGAGTGACCTTCTGGAATGGGATTGTTCTTATGAGCGATCCAGATCGCTTGCGGCGGGTTTTTATTCCGGAGAATGTGGCGATTTTGGTGCGCTTTGCTCACTTTTGGTCTTCAGCGGCTCGTCCGGCCGTGAATTGTGCGTTCCCGCACCTCGCGAATTCATTCCCTAAACCCCTCGATTCTGGGAGGAAATTTCCTTATGCGTGACATCGAAAGCCTCTTAGTCACACATCGAACCGAAAGTGCGATTTCATGAGCCGAAACAGCCTCTTTCTCGTCAGCCTGGTTGTCGACAGTTATGATCGTGCCAAGACCTTCTATTGCGACACCCTCGGCTTCGACTGCGTGGAAGACACGGCAATGCCTGATGGCAAGCGCTGGCTGGTGGTTCGTCCGAGGGGCGGCGACGGTGCATCGCTCCTGCTCGCCGAGGCAAATGATGCGGCCCAGCGCGCGGCCATCGGCAATCAGACCGGAGGCCGTGTCGGCTTCTTCCTGCGAACCGACGATTTCTCCCGCGACCATGCCCGCTTTTCGAGCGCAGGCGTCCTCTTCCGCGAGGCACCGCGCCACGAGCCCTATGGAACAGTCGCCGTCTTCGAGGACCTCTACGGCAATCTCTGGGACCTGATCGAGCCGGCGCGCAGTTGAACGCTCGCGTCCGTCGAAGTGAGCGCTTGATTGCACCCCGCCCGCCGTGCATAAGCCGTGACCGACACGATCAAAAGATCGGGCCCTCCACCAGCCTGTTGAGGACAACCATGACTGAGTTCAAGCCGCTGGTATTCTCCGGCGTTCAGCCCACCGGCAACCTCCATCTCGGCAATTATCTCGGTGCGATCAGAAAATTCGTCGCGCTGCAGGAGAACAACGACTGCATCTACTGCGTCGTCGACCTGCATGCACTGACGGCCCAGCTGGTCCACGAGGACATGGCGACCCAGATCCGCTCGATCACCGCCGCCTTCCTCGCCGCCGGCATCGACCCCAAGAAGCACATCGTCTTCAACCAGTCGCAGGTCCCGCAGCATGCGGAACTCGCCTGGATCTTCAACTGCGTCGCCCGTATCGGCTGGATGAACCGCATGACGCAGTTCAAGGACAAGGCCGGCAAGGACCGCGAACAGGCCTCGCTCGGTCTCTACGCCTATCCGAGCCTGATGGCCGCCGACATCCTCGTCTACCGTGCGACCCATGTGCCGGTTGGCGAAGACCAGAAGCAGCACCTGGAACTCGCCCGCGACATCGCGATGAAGTTCAACATGGACTTCAACGAGAAGATCCGCCCGACGGGCCTCGGCATCGACATCAAGGTCGGTGAAGAGCCCGTGCATGCCTATTTCCCGATGGTCGAACCGTTGATCGATGGTCCGGCCCCGCGCGTCATGAGCCTCAAGGACGGTACCAAGAAGATGTCGAAGTCGGATCCCTCCGATCTCTCGCGCATCAACCTGATGGACGACCAGGACGCGATCTCGAAGAAGATCCGCAAGGCCAAGACCGATCCGGATGCATTGCCGAGCGAAGTCGATGGCCTCAAGGGGCGCCCGGAAGCCGACAACCTCGTCGGCATCTTCGCCGCACTCGCCGACAAGTCGAAGGCGGATGTGCTTTCCGAATTCGGCGGCCAGCAGTTCTCGGTCTTCAAGCCGGCGCTGATCGATCTCGCGGTTGAGGTTCTGGCCCCGATCAATGCCGAGATGCGCCGTCTCATGGAAGATCCCGGCCACATCGATGCCGTCCTTCGCGACGGCGGTGAGCGTGCCCGCACGCGTGCCGAAAAGACCATGAACGAAGTCCGCGACATCATCGGCTTCGTGCGATAAGGTCATCCCGTGGGCAGGCCTTCAGCGGGCCTGTCCATGACATCAGGCTCCATTTTCAGCGGCGGGGTTCTCCATGGTTTCAGCGCGTCTGTCACGTCTTGAAGGTCACCGCCGCAAGTTCATGGCGGTGATCGACAACACCCCGGAATGCTCGCGCGCGGTTCATTATGCCGGCCGCCGCGCCAAGAATTCCAATGGCGGACTGGTGCTGATCTACGTGATCCCCGATGGTGACTTCCAGCAATGGCTGGGCGTCGAGGAGATCATGCGGGCCGAGGCCCGCGAAGAGGCGGAAGCCATCATGGCCAAGGCCGCGCAGACCGTCCGCGATACGATCGGCATCGAGCCGGAGATCGTCATCCGCGAAGGCGGTTCCTTTGCCGAGATCAATGGCCTGATCGAGGAAGACCGCGACATCGCGATCCTGGTTCTCGCCGCCGGCTCTACAAAGGAAGGCCCGGGCCCGCTGGTCTCGATGATCGCCGGACGGGGTGCCGCCTTCCCGATCCCGGTCACAGTCCTGCCGGACACGCTGACCAATGAGGAAATCGACGCGCTCTGCTAATTTCAACATCCTGTCGATCGCGTCTTGAAGATGCGACCCACAGGGTCTATTTTTGAAACATTCTAATCTTTAGCGGCGTCTTCGCCGCCCGGAGGCCAATATGTTCATCCAGACCGAAGCCACGCCGAACCCGGCGACCCTGAAATTCCTCCCCGGCAAGGTGGTCATGGAAACCGGCACCGCCGAATTCCGCGACGAAGCAAGCGCCAGCGCTTCGCCGCTCGCCGCGCGCATCTTCGCCATCCCCGGCGTCACCGGCGTCTTCTTCGGCTACGATTTCGTCACCGTCTCCAAGGATGGCCCGGAATGGCAGCACCTGAAGCCTGCTATCCTCGGTACGATCATGGAGCATTTCATGAGCGGCGCCCCGGTTATGGGCTCGGCCTCCACCTCGGCGCAGGTCGATGGTGACGAAGAATTCTTCGATGCCGGCGACGAAACCATCGTTGCCACCATCAAGGAACTGCTCGAAACCCGCGTCCGCCCGGCCGTTGCCCAGGATGGCGGCGACATTACCTTCCGCGGCTTCAAGGACGGCAAGGTGTTCTTGAACATGAAGGGCTCCTGTGCCGGCTGCCCGTCTTCGACGGCAACCCTGAAGCACGGCGTGCAGAACCTGCTCAGCCACTTCGTTCCGGAAGTGCAGGAAGTCGAAGCGGTCTGATTGGACCGGACTGGAGACGACATGATCGTTCTTGCGATCGACACGGCGGGTGTGGACTGCGCAGCCGCCGTTTTTGATTCCGGCAGTGGCAAGCTGCTCGGCCGCGTCAGCGAAACCATCGGCCGCGGCCATGCCGAGCGCCTGATGGCGATGATTGACGAGGCGCTGGTCGAGGCCAACCTCTCGCTCACCGATATCGGCCGCATCGGCGTAACCGTCGGCCCCGGCTCTTTCACCGGCATCCGCGTCGGCGTCGCCGCAGCACGTGGCTTGGCTCTTGCGCTCGGCGTGGAATGCGTCGGCGTCTCGACACTGGAAGTGCTGGCACAGACCACATCCGGAACTGATAAACCTGTTCTCGCCGCCATCAACGCCCATCGCGACGAAGTCTATGCCCAGGGCTTCGAGGCCGGCGTTCCCGTTGGTGAGCCGCTGCTGCTCGAACTCGACGATTACCTCGCCCGCGCCGCTGTTGCCGGGACCGTCCTCGTCGGCTCCGCCTCCTCGCTCGCCGCAGACCGGAATGCCGAAACCGGTCCCGATCACTATCCCATCGAGATCGTCGCCCGCATTTCAGCAACGGCGAAAGCTCAGGGCAAGCCGAAGCCGCTTTATCTGCGCGGACCGGATGCGAAACCGCAGACCGGGTTTGCCGTATCGAGAGCCTGACATGCGCGACAGCCTGTTCTACCGCCAGCCCGAATTCGAAATCGTCCCCATGACCTCGGACCATTGCCGTGCAGTCGCCGAACTGCATGGCCAGCGCTTCCCGCGCGCCTGGGGCGATGGTGAGTTCCTCAGCCTGCTGCTCCAGCCCAACAGCTTCGGCTTTGCCGCCTGGCAGACCAACACGCTGATCTTCAAGGCACCTCTGGCCGGCTTTGTCCTCTCCCGAGAAGTGGCCGGCGAGGCTGAGATCCTGACGATTGCCGTCGGTGAGAAGGTCGCCCGCTTCGGTCTCGGCTGGCGGCTCATGCAGGCGGCCCTGCGCGAGGCAAAGGGCAGGGGTGGCGAATCCATGTTCCTCGAAGTCGATGATGGCAACCACGCAGCCCTTGGCCTTTACCGCAAGCTCGGCTTCGAGAAGGCCGGCGAGCGTCCGGCCTATTACACCGATGAAAATGGTCGCCGGTCCTCCGCGCTTGTCATGCGTCGCGATCTTCGCTAACCGGTCCGTTGGACGAACCGACCATCTGCGGATATGCTGAGCCTATGAATGACGCCCTGAAATCGCTGGAAACGCTCTGCGCCGAACGGGGCATGCGCATGACCGAGCAGCGCCGCGTCATTGCCCGCATCCTGGATGACTCCGACGATCACCCCGATGTGGAAGAACTCTATCGTCGTTCCTCCAAGATCGACGCCAAGATTTCGATCTCGACCGTCTACCGCACCGTCAAGCTGTTCGAAGATGCCGGCATCATCGAGCGCCACGATTTCCGCGATGGACGCTCGCGCTACGAGACCGTCCCGGAAGAGCACCACGATCACCTGATCGACCTGAAGACCGGCACCGTGGTCGAATTCCATTCGCCGGAAATCGAAGCGCTCCAGGAGCGCATTGCCCGCGAACACGGCTTCCGACTCGTCGGCCATCGCCTCGAGCTCTATGGCATCCCGCTGTCGAAAGACGAGAAGTGAGCCAATGCCCGCCACGCCTGTGAGGCCCGCGTGATCAACTGGCTGAGGGTTGGCTTTTTCCTCCTGGTGCTGCTGGTCGTCTCCGGCCTGATGATCCCCGTTCAGCTTCTCGCACTGCGTTTCGATTGGCCACTCCGCCGCCGCCTGCCGCGCTACTGGCATCGCTTGGCGCTCCGGTTCCTCGGCGTTCGCGTGCATGTCCACGGCACGCTTGAAACGCGCCGTCCGCTGATGATCGCCGCCAACCACGCCTCGTGGAAGGACATCCTCGTCCTCGGCTCGCTGGCCGACGTCGCCTTCATCGCCAAGACCGAAGTCGCCTCCTGGCCGGTCTTCGGTTTCCTGGCCAGGCTGCAGAAGACGATCTTCGTGGTGCGCGAAGAAAAGCGGCGCACCGGCGAGCAGGTCAACGAGATCGCCGCTCGCATGGCGGATGGCGAAATCGTCGTGCTCTTCCCGGAAGGCACGACATCAGACGGCAATCGAATTCTCGGCATCAAGTCTTCGCTCTTCGGCGCCGCTGCCGCTGCTTTGCCGAACGATGAGGATGGTGTCGTCCACGTCCAGCCCGTCGCCATCGCCTATACCCGTGTCCAGGGCATGCCGATGGGCCGCTACTATCGTCCGATCGCCGGCTGGCCAGGCGATACGGGCCTCATGGAGCACCTGATCGGCGTGTTGCGCGCCGGCGCGCTCGATGTCGATGTCACCTTTGGCGAGACGGTGGAGTTCAAAAAGGGCGACAGCCGCAAGACGCTCGCCATCCGCACAGAGGAACAGTTGCGCGCCATGCTGCTCGCCCATCTTCGCGGCCGACATGGTCGCTAGAAGCCTCCGGCAATTTTTCAGTTTAATCACGGGCCGAAAACCACTAAATAGCGCGCCATGACCCAGGAAACCGCGAGCCTCACCGATACCCCGGCGCCGGGCGCCAACACGCGCAAGGTCTTCATCAAGACCTATGGCTGCCAGATGAACGTCTATGACAGCGGACGCATGGCTGATGCCCTGGCGGCAGATGGTTATGCCCCGACCGAGGTCATGGAAGAGGCCGATCTCGTCCTGCTCAACACCTGCCATATCCGCGAAAAGGCTGCCGAAAAGGTCTATTCAGCGCTGGGCCGCCTGCGCGAGCACAAGAAGGTGCGTGCGGCGGAAGGCAAGGAATTCATGATCGGCGTTGCCGGCTGTGTGGCCCAGGCTGAAGGCGAGGAAATCTCCCGCCGCGAGCCTGCCGTCGACGTGGTCATCGGCCCGCAGACCTATCACCGCCTGCCGCAGGCCCTGCACAAGGCCCGCGCCGGAGAGCGCGTGGTCGATACCGAATATGCGCTTGAAGACAAGTTCGAGCACCTGCCGGATCCGACAAAGGTCATCGGCAAGCCGCGCTCGGTCACCGCTTTCCTCACGGTTCAGGAAGGCTGCGACAAGTTCTGCACCTTCTGCGTAGTGCCCTATACCCGTGGCTCGGAAGTCTCCCGCCCGCTCTCCCAGCTTCTGACGGAAGCCCGTCGCCTGGTTGTTTCAGGCGTACGCGAGCTGACCTTGCTCGGCCAGAACGTCAATGCCTGGCATGGCGAAGACGAGAAGGGCAGGGCGATCGGCCTTGGCGACCTCCTCTACAAGCTGGCTGAAATCCCGGGCCTTGCCCGCTTGCGCTACACCACCAGCCACCCGCGCGACATGGACGATCGCCTGATCGAAGCCCATCGCGACCTGCGTATGCTGATGCCCTATCTGCATCTGCCGGTGCAGGCTGGCTCCGACCGGATCCTGAAGGCGATGAACCGCCGCCACAAGGCGTCCGAATATGTCGCCCTTATCGAGCGCATCCGCTCCGTCCGTCCCGATATCGCCCTTTCGGGCGATTTCATCGTCGGTTTCCCCGGCGAGACCGATCAGGATTTCGAAGACACGATGGCCCTCGTGCGCGAAGTGAACTACGCGCAGGCTTATTCGTTTAAGTATTCGACACGTCCCGGAACACCCGGTGCCGATCTGCCCGATCACGTGGCCGAGGATGTGAAGACAGAACGCCTGGCGCGGCTCCAGGCGCTGTTGCTCGAGCAGCAGCAGGCCTTCATGCAGTCGATGGTCGGCAAGACCATGGATCTGCTCCTGGAGAAGCCGGGCCGCATGCCGGGACAGCTGATTGGACGCTCGCCTTGGCTGCAGTCTGTGAATGTTGATGCAATGTCATCGCAAATCGGTGACATTATACAGGTACGAATCACCGCAGCCGGCCCAAACAGCTTGTTTGCCGAGGTGGCAGAGGGTTAGAGTGAGGGCCTGAACCTGATCGCAACAGGAGCCTGATCGCTTGAACGCAACAGAAGTGGTTTCTTCACCCTCGCGCAATGTCCGCAACCCTGCGACCGACGCCAATCACTTCATCTTGACGTTCGAGAACAACAGGCTTGCGAGCGAGCTCTTCGGACAATTCGACCAGCATCTGAAACTGCTTGAGCAGCGACTCCAGATCGAGGCCCATGCCCGCGGCAATTCCGTTGCCATCACAGGCGAACTCCAGGCGACCAACCAGGCCCGCCGTGCGCTCGATTTCCTCTATGCCCGTCTCCAGAGCGGCGGCTCGGTCGAAGCCTCCGATGTCGAGGGCGCAATCCGCATGGCAGTGGCCGCCGACGACCAGCTCACGCTGCCGACGCTGGAACGCAAGGCCAAGCTCTCCATGGCGCAGATCTCCACCCGCAAGAAGACGATCGCCGCCCGCACCCCGACCCAGGACGCCTATATGCGCGCTCTGGAGCGTTCCGAGCTGGTCTTCGGCGTCGGGCCCGCCGGCACCGGCAAGACCTATCTCGCGGTTGCCCATGCGGCCCAGCTTCTGGAACGCGGCATCGTCGACAAGATCATCCTGTCCCGTCCAGCCGTGGAAGCCGGTGAGCGCCTGGGCTTCCTGCCCGGCGACATGAAGGAAAAGGTCGATCCGTATCTCCGCCCGCTCTATGACGCGCTCTACGACATGATCCCCGGCGACAAGGTCGAACGCGCGATCACGGCCGGCGTCATCGAAATCGCACCGCTCGCCTTCATGCGCGGTCGCACGCTCGCCAATGCTGCCATAATCCTAGACGAGGCACAGAACACCACATCCATGCAGATGAAGATGTTCCTGACCCGTCTTGGCGAAAACGGCCGCATGATCATCACCGGTGACCCAAGCCAGGTCGACCTGCCGCGCGGCGTAACCTCGGGCCTCGTCGAGGCCTTGCAGGTACTGAAGGGCGTGGAGGGCGTGTCGGTCGTGCGCTTCAAGGATACGGATGTGGTGCGCCACCCGCTTGTCGGACGCATCGTGCAGGCCTATGACGCCAAGTACAAGGTACAGGACGAGAGCGAGCAGAGCGAGCACTGAGCCCGATCTGCGATCAAACGATGAGCCAGTTGGACATACAGATCGCCGTCGAGGCAGACGGTTGGGCAGACGAGACCGCGCTGGAGGCTTTGGCCCTTCGCGTTCTCGGCGTGGCCGAAACCTATATGGCGGCGAAGGAAGGCCAGCCCTTCCCGAAGCAGCCGACAGAGGTCTCGCTCGTCTTCGGTGATGACGACATGATCCGCGAGATCAATGCCGAATGGCGCAACAAGGACAAGCCGACCAACGTGCTGTCCTTCCCCGCCTTCCCGATGACACCGGGCAAGATGCCCGGTCCGATGCTTGGCGACATCATCATCGCGCGAGAGACAGTCGAGCGCGAGGCAGTCGAACTCGACAAGAGTTTCGAGGACCATCTGACCCATTTGATGGTCCACGGATTCCTGCATCTCTTCGGCTACGATCACATCGAAATTGACGATGCAGAGAAAATGGAATCGCTGGAGACTCGCATTCTGGCGGAACTTGGCCTATCTGACCCCTATGCGGGACACGACCCGATCTGATAGTTTGGAACAATGACCGATTTTGCGACGAGAACGGCCCCCGAGGCCAAAGAGGGTAACGAGGGAGCGTCTTCCGAAGAGGGCAGTAGTCCTTCCCGAGCGGAAAGCTCGGCCCGACAACAACCCTCCTTCTGGGCCCGCCTGGGCCGTATCCTGAAGCCTTCCTCCTCCACCAGCCTGCGCGAGGACTTAACCGTCGCGCTGAAAGCCGATGCGAGCTTGGGCGAGGCCTTCACGCCCGAAGAGCGGGCGATGCTTCACAACATCCTGCGCTTCCGGGAAGTGCGCGTCGAGGACATCATGGTCCCGCGCGTCGATATCGAGGCGGTCGATCAGAGCGTCACCATAGGTGAACTCATGACCATCTTCGATGTCTCCGGCCGCTCGCGTATGCCGGTATACGCCGAGACGCTGGATGACCCGCGCGGCATGGTCCACATCCGCGACCTCCTGTCCTATGTCACCAAGCAGGCCCGCAGCCGCAAGCGGGTTGCCAAGCCCGCTGTGGCCCCGAATGGTGCCGAGAAGACGGAAAAGGTCGAAAAGTCGCCAGCAAAGCCCAAGATGGACTTCGATCTCGCCCGCATCGACCTCAGCAAGACGGTCGCCGAAGCCGGTATCATCCGCTCCATCCTCTTCGTCCCCCCTTCGATGCTGGCCTCTGACCTGATGACCCGCATGCAGGCCGCCCGTACGCAGATGGCTCTGGTCATCGATGAGTATGGCGGCACCGACGGTCTGGTGAGCCACGAAGACATCGTCGAGATGGTCATCGGTGACATCGATGATGAGCACGACGATGAAGAAGTCATGTTCAGCCGCGTCTCAGACGACGTGATCGTCGCCGACGCGCGCGTCGAGCTTGAGGAGATCGCCGAGGCGATTGGCCCTGATTTCGATATCAAGGATCGTCTCGAGGACGTCGATACGCTGGGTGGCCTGATCTTCTCTGCGCTCGGCCGCATTCCTGCCCGTGGCGAAGTCGTACAGGCCCTGTCCGGCTTCGAGTTCCACATCCTCGACGCCGACCCCCGCCGCATCAAGCGCGTCCGCGTCACGCGAAAGCGTGCAGCCGCTCGCCGCCGCTCGACGGTCAAGGGAGAGCCCGAGGTCAGAAGCGATCCCGAGGTCGAGACCAAGGTCAAGACGGCTTCGGAGAGTGCGAGCGCGCCCGCGAAGAGCCGCTCGAAGTCACCGGCGAAGCCACGTCAGGCAAAATCTGCACCTGCAGCGGTGGCCGAACCGGCAAACGACGCCGCCCGAGAGCAGCCCGACACGGCGGAACAGACCACGGCCTGAACGGTTCCTGTCATCCCCGGTAAAAACGCGACACAGCCCCTGTTTTTTGGGAGACTGCCGGCTGTTGATTCGCGATTCTGAGGGGTGGTTATGCAGGCATTGGCAGCGAGGATCCTGCTGCTGTGGGGCGTGAGGCGTGCCGGCCTCGCTGTTCTCGCAGGAGCGATCGGGGCCTTGGCCCTGCCGCCCTTCGGCATATTCGCGGCGATGTTCGTCTCCTTCACCTTGCTCGTCTGGCTGCTCGACGGCGCCACGGGAAATGCCGAGACGGGCAGAGCCGGCTTGTCGTCCTCCTTCTGGATCGGTTGGTGGTTCGGCTTTGGCTATTTCGTCTGCGGCCTGTGGTGGCTGGGCAATGCCCTGTTGCTGGAAGCCGAGGAGTTCGCCTGGGCTCTGCCGCTCGCCGTGCTCGGCCTGCCCGCCGTCCTCGCCCTCTTTTATGGGTTCGCAACCGCGCTTTCCCGCCTTCTCTGGTCGGATGGCATGGGCCGTGTAGCGGCCCTTGCCGCGGGCTTCGGTTTTGCCGAATGGCTCCGCAGCATCGTGGCCACCGGCTTTCCCTGGAATGCCATTGGTTATGCCGCCATGCCCATCCCGCTGATGATGCAGTCAAGCCATGTGCTTGGCATTCTGGCGATCTCGGCGCTTGCCGTCTTTGTCTTTGCCTCTCCTGCCCTGCTCGGAACCCGGAAGGGTGCCCTGCCGGGTCTCCTGCTGTCAGGCCTGCTGCTCTCGGCGCATTTCGGCTATGGGGCCTGGCGTCTCTATCTCGACCCGCCGCCCGAGGGCGGGAAGACCGTTACCTTCCGGCTTGTACAGCCCTCGATCGACCAGTCGCAGAAGCTGGAAAACACCGATCGCATCGGCATTTTTGAAAAGCATCTCGCCTTGACGGCGGCGCCGACCGAAGAGGGCAGGCCGAGGCCTGACGTGATCGTCTGGCCGGAGACCTCGGTCCCCTTCATTCTGACGGAGAACCCCGATGCGCTCGTGCGCATCGGCGATGTCCTGCAAGATGGCCAAATCCTCCTGACCGGCGCCGTCAGGGCCGAGGAGCGTGGCGCGGGTCAGCCGCCGCTCTACTACAACTCGGTCTACATGATCGACGACAAGGGCCAGATCCTTGGCGCCAGCGACAAGGTTCACCTCACACCCTTCGGCGAATATGTCCCTTTCGAAACTTTACTGCGTCGGTTCGGCATCGAGGAGCTGATCAGTCTGCCGGGAGGCTTCACTGCCGCAGCGAGCAGAACGGCGCTGAAGCTACCCTCGGGCATCGGCTTCTATCCCCTGATTTGCTACGAGGCGATCTTCCCGGCAGAAATTCCCACTGATCTTGGTGGGGCAAACCTGCTCCTGAACGTCACGAACGACGCCTGGTTCGGAGCGACGCCCGGCCCCTACCAGCACTTCCTGCAGGCCCGGTTGCGGGCCGTGGAGACCGGTGTTCCGCTGATCCGGGCCGCCAACAACGGCATTTCGGCCGCCATTAATCCCTTCGGGCAGATTATTGATGGCCTGTCTTTGAACACCGTTGGGGCCCTGGATGCAACTGTTGGTGTTGAAACTGTGCCAATATGGAACGGTTTCAATCGTGATTTAAACTTTTGGTTGGTGCTGGGAACTCTGACTTTCCTGGCAGCGGTTTCTAGTCTGGGTTTTATTAGGCGGAAGAATTGACCAAAAACCCCTAAAATTGCATAGTGGCCGCGACCGGTAATCTGCAAGTATGCTGGAAGATCATCTACGGCGAGTACAACGTATCGTTATGGTTGGGCGGGCATGGGGTTATGGTCGGAACGCCAACAATTTGTCAGGACGACATTAATGATCGAGAACAAGAAGAAGCCGAACCCCATTGACATCCATGTCGGTAGCCGGATTCGCCTTCGTCGTACGATGCTTGGCATGAGCCAGGAGAAGCTTGGTGAGAGCCTCGGAATCACATTCCAGCAGATCCAGAAATACGAAAAGGGCACCAACCGCGTTGGCGCCAGCCGGCTGCAGAATATCTCGAATATTCTGACCGTTCCGGTGTCCTTCTTCTTCGAAGACGCCCCGGGCGAAAACGCGTCCAACGCCAGCGGTATGGCGGAAGCTTCCAGCTCCAACTACGTTGTCGACTTCCTGTCCTCGTCCGAGGGCCTGCAGCTGAACCGCGCCTTCGTCAAGATCGGTGATCCCAAGGTGCGCCGCAAGATCGTCGATCTCGTCAAGGCACTTGCCGCCGAAGCGGACGCCGAGTGACCGGATCGCAGTCCTGACCAAGAGAGCGGCCGCAGGGCCGCTTTTTTTATGCCTGCAGTGGGAAAAGTTTACTCACATAAAGATATATTTATGTGGTTGTGTGCTTGTCATTGAATCTCGAACTGAGTAACGATGCCTCCATTCATTCTTTGAGGGGAATCCCGATGCGTGCGAACTATCTCTTTACCAGCGAATCCGTATCCGAAGGTCACCCGGACAAGGTTTGTGACCGCATTTCCGACGAGATCGTCGATCTGGTCTATCGTGAAGCGGCCAAGACCGGGGTCGATCCCTGGACCGTGCGCATCGCCTGTGAAACCCTTGCCACCACCAATCGCGTCGTCATCGCCGGTGAAGTTCGTCTTCCGCCCAGCCTGATGAAGACCGACAAGAATGGCAATGAGGTCATCAACCCCGCAAAATTCAAGGCCGCCGCGCGCAAGGCCATCCGCGACATCGGCTATGAGCAGGACGGTTTCCACTGGAAGACCGCCAAGATCGACGTGCTGCTGCACTCGCAGTCTGCCCATATTGCCCAGGGTGTCGACAAGGCCGCCGACAGTTCCAACAGCGAGGGCGCCGGCGACCAGGGCATCATGTTCGGTTATGCCTGCAAGGAAACGCCGGACCTGATGCCGGCGCCGATCTACTACTCGCACAAGATCCTGCAGCTCCTCTCTGCCGCCCGCAAGAAGGGTGAGGGCGAAGTCGGCAAGCTCGGCCCAGACGCCAAGAGCCAGGTCACTGTCCGTTATGTCGACGGCAAGCCTGCTGAAGTGACGTCCATCGTCCTCTCCACCCAGCATCTTGATGACAGCTGGGATTCGAAGAAGGTCCGTCAGGTCGTCGAGCCCTTCATCCGCGAAGCGCTGGGTGAGCTGAATATCGCCGACGACTGCAACTGGTACATCAACCCGACCGGCAAGTTTGTCATCGGTGGCCCGGATGGCGACGCAGGCCTTACCGGCCGCAAGATCATCGTCGACACCTATGGCGGTGCCGCCCCCCATGGCGGTGGTGCCTTCTCCGGCAAGGACACGACCAAGGTCGACCGCTCCGCCGCTTATGCTGCCCGCTACCTCGCCAAGAACGTCGTGGCCGCCGGTCTTGCCGAACGCTGCACCATCCAGATCTCCTATGCGATCGGCATCGCCCAGCCGCTGTCGATCTATGTCGATCTGCATGGCACCGGCACGATCACGGAAGACCAGGTCGAGGCTGCCATCCGCAAGACGATGGATTTGTCCCCATCGGGCATCCGTCGCCATCTTGACCTGAACAAGCCGATCTATGCTAAGACCTCGGCCTATGGCCATTTCGGCCGCAAGGCTGGCCGCGACGGCTCCTTCTCCTGGGAGAAGCTCGATCTGGTCAAGCCGCTCAAGGATGCGCTCAAGGCTTGAAGGTGAAATGACGGACGCGGAACGCAAGACGAGGTCGACCGAAGCCTTCTTCGGTCGACGCAAGGGCAAACCGTTGCGCGAGCAGCAGGTCGGGCGCATGGAAACCATCCTGCCCGAGTTGAAGGTCGACTTGGCCTCGACCACCCCTGCAGACCTGAAATCGCTCTTCCCCGTGCCCGTCGACAAGATTCGCCTCGAAATCGGCTTCGGGGGCGGTGAGCATCTCGTTCACCGCGCCCGCACCAATCCCTCGACGGGCTTCATCGGCGTCGAGCCCTTCGTCAATTCCATGGCAAAGCTGCTCGCGGTCGTCGAGGCAGAGGGACTGCAGAACATCAGGGTTTATGACGACGACGCCACCCAGCTGCTCGACTGGCTGCCGGAAGGCCAGATTGACCAGATCGACCTCCTCTACGCCGATCCCTGGCCGAAGAAGCGCCACTGGAAGCGCCGTTTCGTTTCCCAGGTGAACCTCGAGCGCTTTCACAAGGTGCTAAAGCCGGGCGGTCTCTTCTGCTTTGCCTCCGACATCGACACCTATGTCAACTGGACGCTGCAGCACTGCCGTGATCATGGTGGGTTCGAATGGACGGCCCGCAATGCTGCCGACTGGCTCACGCCCTATGAAGGCTGGCCGGGAACACGCTACGAGGCCAAGGCCCGGCGCGAAGGCCGCTCTTCGGCCTATCTGACTTTCCGCAAGCGCTGATTCGCATCGGCTCGCCGATGCGAAGGATACGCTGCACCGTTCAGTGCAGCGAGACTGTCTTCAGATCGTCTTCTGCTGCCTTGAAGAAGGTGCTGGACCGGTTGTCGGTCAGCAGAATGGGCGTACCGTCTGCGGCAAACAGGGCCCAGAGATCAAGGGTAGGATCGATTTCCGGTGCTTCCGGAAAGCATCGCGAGACTTCGTCCGATTTCATCTTGCGGATATAGCCCACTTCCCCGGCGCCAAGATGCGCCAGTTCGGATTTCGTCAGGCGGGCTGAGGCTTCTTTCAGTAACATTCCGATCCTCCGCGAATGAGGGAGAGGCGGCCGAACATTGCCGCAACGTTCATTCTGCGGTGGAGATGTTAATTTTCCTTACCAGATGCACCGGATCGTGGCGGATGATCTCGATGGAAAGCAACCCGTTGCGCAGCGAGGCCCCGGTCACCTCCATGCCGTCTTCGATGGCGAAGACGCGCTGGAACTGCCGCGAGGCGATACCGCGAAACAGATAGTCGGCCTCTTCCCGTTCTGCCTGCTTGCCCCGGATCACCAATTGGTTGGCCTCGACGCTGACATCCAACTCGCTTTCGTCGAAACCGGCGACGGCGAGTGTCACCCGCAGCCGTTCCACGCCCCTTTGTGGGGGCAATCTCTCGATGTCGTAGGGTGGATAGCCGTCGCTGCCCCGCGGGCGCCGGAAGGCGCCACCGTCGCTGGTGTCAAACGTGATGATGAAGGCTTCCGTGGGCAGTCTGTTGCGCGTCATTTCGGTCCCTTGTCCGGCCCTCGGGAGAGCCGTCCTCTCGGCAACTATATGGGAAATCTCATCACGACCGACAAGCACTCTCTTGCTTGACAAAAGCCGAGGCGCGTTCCAAGCCTCCGCCTTTCGACTGTAGGATCGCCCCATGACAGAACCCCGCAAGATCATCATCGACACCGACCCCGGTCAGGACGATGCCGCCGCCCTCATGCTCGCCTTCGCAAGCCCTGACGACGTCGAGCTTCTCGGCATCACCACGGTCGCCGGCAATGTGCCGCTGCGGCTGACCAGCCGCAATGCCCGTGTCGTCTGCGAGCTCTGTGGCGAAACCGGCCGTCGGGTCTTCGAGGGTGCCGATCGCCCGATGGTGCGTCCGCTCGTCACCGCCGAACACGTCCACGGCAAGACCGGTCTCGATGGGGCTGTGCTCCCGGAACCGACAATGGCGGTCGAGGGCCAGCATGCCGTCGACTTCATCATCGAGACGCTGCGCAACGAGCCGGCTGGCACCGTCACGCTCTGCACGCTCGGCCCGCTCACCAATATCGGCCTTGCACTCGAAAAGGCACCGGACATTGCCCCGCGCGTCAAGGAATTGGTGATGATGGGCGGCGGCTTCTTCGAAGGCGGCAACATCACGCCCGCTGCCGAGTTCAACATCTACGTCGATCCGCATGCCGCCGCCGCCGTCTTTGCCTCGGGCATACCTGTCACCATGATGCCGCTTGACGTCACGCACCAGCTGATGACCACCAAGGCCCGAGTTGCCCGCATCGCGGAGATCGGCACGAAGCCGGCCAGGGCCATGGTGGAATGGCTGCAATTCTTCGAGCGCTTCGACGAGGAGAAGTATGGCTCCGACGGCGGACCGCTGCATGATCCTACTGTTGTCGCCTACCTCTTGAAGCCGGAGCTCTTCAGTGGGCGCCATTGCAACGTCGAGATCGAGCTGCAGTCGGAACTGACAGTTGGCATGACGGTGGTCGACTGGTGGCGCGTCTCCGGCCGCCAGCCGAACGCGACCGTCATGCGTCATGTCGATGCCGATGGCTTCTTCGACCTGTTGATCGAACGTTTGGCACGCCTCTAGGCAAAAAAGATTGGGGGCCGCTGCATCGCAGCGCCCCCCAATTCAGAGGCGTCTGGCGCCTGTCTGCTCAGAATTCTTCCCAATTGTCTCCGCCGGCGGCGGAACTGCCGCCTGCTGCCGCCACCTTCCGCGGAGCCGGCGCATGGGTCGGCGCATGGGCTGGTGCCCGCACACTCGGCGCCGGCCGGGATATCGCGCCGCGCATCGTCTCGGCGGTTGCCCGCAGGGCAGAAGCCGGAGCCGAGGCGCCGCCGACCTGGAACTTCGCCACGAGACCGCGCAGCGTGTCGGATTCGTTGCGCAGCGCCATGCTCGCCGCAGTGGTCTCTTCCACCATGGCCGCGTTCTGCTGTGTCACCTGGTCCATCTGGTTGACGGCGGAATTGACCTCCTTCAGGCCCGAAGCCTGCTCGCTGGCCGAAGCCGAGATCTGCCGGATCAGGCCGTTGATCTGCATGACCTGCTGGGAGATCTTTTCGAGCGTCTGCCCGGCCTGGCCGACGAGTTCCACCCCGTCCTTGACCTGCGCGGCCGAAGCATTGATCAGTGCCTTGATTTCCTTCGCCGCCGTGGCCGAGCGCTGCGCCAGTTCGCGCACTTCCTGTGCGACAACCGCGAAGCCCTTGCCGGCTTCACCGGCACGCGCCGCCTCGACCCCTGCATTAAGGGCGAGAAGGTTCGTCTGGAAGGCGATCTCGTCGATCACGCCGATGATGCGGGAGATTTCCTGCGACGACTGTTCGATGCCATGCATGGAGGCGACAGCCCTCTGCACGACTTCGCCGGATTTTTCCGCATCCTTGACCGCGACGGAGACCGTGTTCGCGGCCGTCCCTGCATTGTCGGCGCTGGAATTGACCTGCTCGGTAAGCTCGTTCAGAGCCGCAGCCGTCTCCTCCAGGCTCGCTGCCTGCTGCTCGGTGCGCTTGGAAAGATCTGCCGCACTCTCCGAGATTTCGCTGGTGCCGGCCGCGATGTTGACCACGCTGCCGTTTACCGAGGCAATCGCCTGTTCGAGGCTTGCCACGGCATCGTTGAAATCCCGTTTCAGCGCAGCGTATTCGCCCGGGAACTCGTCAGCGATGCGATAGGCCAGGTTTCCATGCGAAAGCTGGGCCAGACCGCTGCCAAGCGCGGTGACCACATGCTGTTGCACCGAAGCCGAGGCGTTGCGTTCCTCTTCGTTGCGGCGGCGTTCGCCTTCGGCAGCCTTGCGCTGGGCGTCCGCTTCCGCGGCCACCGTGTGGCTATCGGCCAGCTTGTGCCGGAAGCCGTCCAGGGCCTTGGCCACAAGGCCGATCTCGTCATGTCGATGCTGGTTGGAAACATCGCTTGCATAATCGCCCTTGGTCATGCGTTCGACATCGCCCACGAGGCCATGCAGCGGGCGCTGCGCCAGCGAGCGCACGGCAAGGAACAGCGCGATCATCACGGCGCCGAGCACGATCACGCCGCCCACGATCATCATCATGGTCTGGGCCTCGACCGGCGCGTTGATCGCGGCATGCGGGATGTCGATGATAACGGCCCAGGTGGTGTTCACGCCGGGAACGGCAAATGGGTAGATGAGGCGGTCGAAGCCTTCACCGGCATCGTTTGCGAGATCCGGTACGACGCTTCCTGTGCCGCTGGACAGGGCGGTCTTCAGAGCCTCGGTGCCTTCCACCTCATAGGGTTTCATCAGCAGATCGTCCGTCGGAGCGACGAGCCATTGCGCCCCCTGGGCGACCAGAAGCACGCGTCCTGTCTCGAACGGCTTCAATGCCTTGAGCTTGTCGGACAGCGACAACAGCGAAATGTCGACCCCGGTCACGCCGATCATCTTGCCGCCGGAGAAGACGGGATAGGCGATCGAGCTCATCGTTGTGGGTACGTCGGTTCCTTCGGCCAAGTAGGGTGCGGTGATCGCCCCCTTGCCGCTCTTGGCGGCCAGTGCGTACCATTCGGCCGGATAGTCGGCACGGAAGGTGGAGAACTGGATCGCGCCATCCTTGTTCTTCGACCAGTAGGGCGTGAAGTCGCCATCGTCATTGGCCGAAAGGTCCGTTTTGCCCTTGATGTCGTCCTTCTGGCCGTCGATTGCGCGGGGCTCTTCCGCCATCCAGCTGCCGAAGGCAAAGGGGTTCTGCTCCAGGTTCGCCTTGAGCACATTGGTGATGCCCATGCGATCCAGCGACTTGCCCTCATGGCCGCGTCCGATCACGCCGGACATGGTGCGCGCTGCACTCGCCAGTTCACCGATGTCGCCGGCGATTTCGCGTGCGATCGATTTGGCTTCCGCATCTGCCTGTTCCATCGTCAGCGAATGAACGCGGTCACGCGTCTGGGAAATCAGGACGAGGTTCGAGAGAAACAGCACGAGACCGATGGCGATACCGGTGACCACGAGAAGCTTTGCGGCAATCGATCGGGAAAAGAAGGCGAACATGGGAGCCTCGGCAAGTGAGGATCTGGACGCAGGAGCACACCTTCCGCGCCCTCATGGCGCGGCCGGGCACGCAATCGCACACCCTGTTGAGGGTGAGCTTATTGAGCATTGATTAATGGCCTATGAAGCCCTTTTGCCACCGTGTCCGGTCAAAGGGCAGTGTCGACCTCGGAGGCGGTGGGGATTGACGGTTGCGCCCCGGCCTTGAGGCAGGCGAGGGAACCGGCGACGGCCGCGCGTCGCAGCGCTTTGTCGAATGGCAGGCCGGCATCGAGGCTGGCGGCGAGGTAGCCGCAGAAGGTGTCGCCTGCACCCACGGTGTCCACCGGCTCGATCTTCAGCCCCTGGGTACGATGCAGGGTGCCGCCTTCGGCAGCAACCACTCCGTCCGCTCCGAGTGTGATGATCAGCACCTGGCCGGTCTTCCTGTGCATATCGAGCAGCATGTCTTCTCTGAGCTCGGCGCTCAGGCTGTCGCGGCCGACCAGACGCACGAATTCTGTTTCGTTGGCGATGACGATATCGGCAAGCTGCGCCAGCGCTGCCGCCTCCTCGATCAGAGGCGCTGTGTTCAGCACGGTGCGCACGCCATGCTTCCTGGCACTCTCCAGTGCAGCCTTCACGGACGCCACGGGCACTTCGAGCTGCAGCATCAGGATGTTGTTGACCGCAGTCTCGGCAAGCGCCGCCCGGGCCTGGTCCGGGCTCACCGTGCCGTTTGCACCCGGGACCACCGCGATCATGTTCTCGCCATCTCCACCGACCAGGATCAGCGCCGTGCCCGTCGGTCCGTCCATGCGCGCGACGCCGGAAAGATCCGTTCCGGCCTTCTCGAGCAGGTCGAGGGCAGGGGCGGCGAATTCGTCGCGACCCACCGCGCCCACCATCCGGACGCTCGCGCCGGCACGCCGCGCGGCCAGTGCCTGGTTTGCCCCCTTGCCGCCGGCCGCTGTGGCAAAGCCTGTGCCCGGGACGGTTTCGCCCGGTTTCGGAAGGCGGGGCGTGGTGGCGACGAGATCCATGTTGATGGAGCCGAAGACGGTGATCATGAGCGAGGGGCCTCCCTAGGGTTCTCCGTCCTTTTGGACCAGGGGCTCAGTCCTCGTCAACAACTCTGAGCTTGAGCAGGCCTGTCCGGTTTTCCACGGCCCGGGAGGGAACCTCCTCGCTGTCCACGCGTCCGCCGGGGGCCTCGAACTCCATCGCCTCGATCTTGGCGCCGCGCTTGGCCAGCTTGTCCGAGGAGGTGAGGATCTGCTCGACGTCCTTCTGGGCCGCGAGAAAGTGGCTCTGCAGTTTGCGCGTCCGGTCGTCGAGGCGGCCGAGGTCCTCCATCAGTCGGATCACTTCGCCCTGGATCAGATGCGCCTGCTCGCGCATTCGCTGATCCTTCAGCACCGCCTGGATCACCTGGATCGATAGCATGAGCAGGGAGGGCGAGACGATGACTACCTTCTGCCGGTGCGCTTTCTGCACGATGCCTTCGAAGTTCTCGTGGATCTCGGCGAAGATCGACTCGGACGGCACGAAGAGGAAGGCCATGTCCTGGGTTTCACCGGCGATCAGGTACTTCTCCGAGATGTCACGGATATGCACCTCCATGTCCCGGCGAAACTGTTGCGACGCAGCCTTCTTGTGGTCCGAATTGTCGGTGTCGCGGATTGTGTTCCAGGCCTCCAGCGGGAACTTTGCATCGACCACGAGTGGCGGCGAGTTATTCGGCATCCGGATGGTACAGTCGGGACGCGACCCGTTCGACAGCGTCGTCTGGAAAGCATAGGCGCCCATTGGCAGCCCGTCGGCGACGATCGTCTCCATCCGCGACTGCCCGAAGGCACCACGAGTCTGCTTGTTGGAAAGGATTGCCTGCAGGCCCACCACATCCTTCGCCAGCGACTGGATATTGTTCTGCGCCGCATCGATCACGGCCAGCCGCTCCTGCAGCGTGCGCAGGTTGTCATGCGTCGACTTGGTCTGCTCGGTAATCGTCACGCCGAGCCGGTGCGTCATGCCGTCGAGCCGCTGGCTGATCGACTGGTTGAGCTCCGCCTGCCGGCTGCCGAACACTTCGGCCATGGTCGCAAGCCGTCCCTGCATCTCGGCCTGAGCCTTGAGGAGTTCCGCGAGCCTTGCTTCCGCCGCTTCGTCGCGCCGCAGAGCGTCTTCCCGCATCTCGGCGCGCGCCCGCGCCGCCCTCAGCGCCACGATCACGACGGTGAGGATCGGGAGCAGCAGAACCACCGCCGCAAGCCCCAGCAGGAAGGCGGGTGAAAGGGTGACTGAGCCGATGGTCACCGCCGAAATGTCGAGATTCGTCATGGATTGATGATAGCTGATTCGGACATTGACAACAGATCAAAGAGTGAACGGTCGCGCTCAAATCCATGCCCTGAGGTTGCGCGACCAACTTTATTTCGCGCCTTTAGTATATGACGATAATCAAGAGAAGCGCGGAAACATGGATGTTTTCCGTTCATGGCGTTCGGTCCTTCTCTGAAAAAGCTAAAAAACGCTCCGAAGAGGCAACCGAACCTTTACCATTTTAGAATTCCCTGAGATTCGTCCATCAGTGATCGCTGATGTTTGGAGCCAGGAAAGTGATATGCCGGACATGGTGTCGCAAAACGAGAACTCAGATCTGAAGAACCGCCTCCGTTTTCTGGGGCTTGACGACCGTGGACGAGAAACGTTGCGCCGGCTTGGTCCGTTGATCCGCAAGAATATCGGCGGCGCGCTTGATATCTTCTACGAAAAGGTGCGCAAGGTGCCGGAAACGGCAGCCTTCTTCCGCAACGATGATCACATGAAGAGCGCCAAGAAGCGCCAGGAAGACCATTGGGGCATCGTTGGCACCGCTGACTTCACCGACAGCTATGTCGAGGGCGTCACCAAGGTCGGCAAGGCCCATGCCCGCATCGGTCTTGAGCCTCGGTGGTATATCGGCGGCTATGCGCTGGTTCTGGAACAGCTTGTGCACGCGGTCACGCGCGAGCGCTGGCCGAGCCGCTTCGGCCGCCAGAAATCGGAACAGCTCGCCGAGGAAATCTCGGTGGTGGTCAAGGCCGCCCTGCTCGACATGGACTATTCCATCTCGGTCTACCTCCAGATTCTGGCTGAGCAGCGTCAGGCTGCAGAGGATGCACGGCTGCAGGCCGAGGCCGAGCAGGCGACCGCACTGGCCGCCCTGCGCGGCGCACTCGCCAAACTGTCAGCCGGTGATCTCGATTCCCGCCTGCCGACCGATCTTCCGGCAAACTTTGCCCAGATGGCAACCGATTACAACGCCTCCGTCGAAGCCCTGCGTTCGACCATCGTCATCGTGCGCCATTCCGCCGACGAGATCTTCAAGTCGACGGCTGCCATCTCAGATGCCACCGATGATCTCGCCCAGCGCACCGAGCAGCAGGCCGCTGGTCTCGAAGAGAGCACGGCAGCCCTGCATGAGCTCACCCAGAACGTCACGCTGACTGCCGACGGCGCCAAGGAGGCATCCCAAGTCGTGGGCGTCGCCCTGACCGAGGCCCGCGTCTCGGAAGAGGTCGTGTCACGGGCCGTTGATGCCATGGGTGCCATCGAGAAATCCTCCGAGGAGATCTCCAAGATCATCGGCGTCATCGACGAGATTGCCTTCCAGACCAATCTTCTCGCTCTCAACGCCGGGGTCGAGGCGGCCCGTGCCGGCGAGGCCGGTCGCGGCTTTGCCGTCGTAGCCCAGGAAGTCCGTGAACTCGCCCAGCGCTGCGCCAATGCCGCCCGTGAGATCAAGAATCTGATTTCCCAGAGTTCGACCCAGGTCGAGGCAGGTGTCGGCCTCGTCAACAATGCCGGCGATGCCCTCGGCAAGATCATCGTCCGCATCGGCGAGATCAACGAGATCGTCAGCAAGATTGCCTCGGCTGCGGCCGACCAGTCGGGCGGCCTGCGCGAGGTCAACACCTCCGTTCAGTCCATGGACCAGATCACGCAGCGCAACGCCGCCATGGTCGAGGAGAGCTCGGCCCAGACGGCGACACTCCGCGAGGAGGCCGGTCGGCTGGTCCATGCCCTGCACGGCTTCAAGACATCAGGCGGCTGGTCGCAAAACGCCAGCCAGGCAGCCTACCGCATGGCGGGCTAAACCGACGGGATCACCGCACGGCGGCACCATTTGTCGCCGTGCGTTTAGAATCTGTTCAGCAAACCGTGACAGTTCTGATTGATAACAGTCAAACCAAGAGTCGGCGTCGCATCATGACCACAAAATCCCAGACCGATCTGTCCGAACGTCTCGAATTTCTTGAGATCGATCAGAAGACGCGCAGCACGCTTGCCGAGTTGCGTCCTTCGATCAGGGAGGTGCTGGGTGGCGCGCTCGACAAGTTCTACGCCAAGGTGACGAAGACCGGAAAGATCGCCGGCCACTTCCGCGACGGCGCCCATATGAACGGCGCAAAGAACGCCCAGATCGGCCACTGGGATAAGGTCGCCGGTGGCAATTTCGACGAGAACTACGTCAAGGGCGTCACCGCCGTCGGCAAGGCCCATGCCCGGATCGGTCTCGAGCCGCGCTGGTATATCGGCGGCTATTCGATGCTGGTCGGCGAGCTTCTCTCTGGCGTCCTCGTCAAGCATTGGCCTTTCCCCTTCGGCAAGCAGCATGCGATTTCGCTCGGCGAGAAGCTTCGAGCGGTCGTGAAGGCCGCCATGCTCGATATGGACTATTCGATCTCCGTCTATCTCGAAGAGCTTGAGTCAAGGCGCAAGGCGCTCGAAGAGGAGCGCGCCCGTTTCGAGGCTGACCAGGCGATTGCCATGGAGCATCTGCGGCGTGGCCTGGAATCGCTTGCCCAGGGTGATTTCGAAGCCCGCATGACCACCGACCTGCCAGAGAATTTCAAGGAGATGGCCGGCCATTACAACGACACGGTCGACCGCCTGAATACCTCCTTCGCCGCGATCCGCCGCGCCTCGGAAGAAATCCTGAACGGCACCGATGCGATCGCCCACGCATCCAGCGAGCTTGCCAGCCGCACCACCCGCCAGGCCGGCGGTGTCCAGCAAAGCTCGACCGCCTTGCAACAGCTCTCCGTCAGCGTCAGCCAGACGGCAGCCAATGCCGAGCGCGCTTCGCTGGCCGTCCGCGATACCCAGCAGCAGGCAAAGAGCTCCGGAACCGTCGTCTCACAGGCCGTCTCCGCCATGGGCGCGATCGAGAAGTCATCGACCGAGATCTCCAAGATCATCGGCGTCATCGACGAGATCGCTTTCCAGACCAATCTGCTGGCGTTGAATGCCGGCGTCGAGGCCGCGCGTGCCGGTGATGCCGGCAAGGGTTTCGCCGTCGTTGCCCAGGAAGTTCGTCAGCTTGCCCAGCGCAGCGCCGATGCCGCCAAGGAAATCAAGCAACTGATTTCGCAGAGCTCCGATCAGGTCAAGGCAGGCGTCGGCCTCGTCACCGGCACCGGCGAGGCGCTGAACGATATCATCGCCCGCATCGATGCCATCGACACCTTCGTCTCCGACATCGCCACCGCCGCCAAGGACCAGGCGATCGGCGTGAACGAGGTCAATCAGGCGACCCGCAGCATGGATCTGCTGACCCATGAGAACAGCGACATGGTCGATCGTACCTCGGACGAGACGCGCCGCCTGCGTGCCGAGGTTGCGGGCCTCGTCGAGCAGTTGTCACAGATCCGCACCCGTGCCGACGCCGCGCCACCGGCGCGCCGCCAGATGGAGCGCCGCGTCGCCTGACCGGGCTTAGAAACGAGGAAACGGAAGCGTTTTTTCCGTTTCCTCCGTCTGGAACTTGCGCTAAGGGAGGCCATGACCATCAAGCCTCTCATCATCCTGCCCGATCCCCTGCTGCGCCAGGTGTCCGCGCCCATCGAGCGCGTTGACGCCGAGCTTGAGCAGTTCATCGACGATATGCTCGAAACCATGTACGAGGCGCCCGGCATCGGCCTGGCCGCAATACAGGTCGGCGTGCCGCGCCGGCTTCTCGTCATTGATCTGTCGAAGGAGGACGAGGGGCGAAAGCCGCTCGTCTTCATCAATCCCGAGATCCTGAAAAGCTCCGACGAGCGCTCGGTCTATGAGGAAGGCTGCCTGTCGATCCCGGACTATTATGCCGAGGTCGAACGCCCGGCCGCAATCACGGTGAAGTCGATCGGTCGTGACGGCAAGGAACAGCTGACGGAGGCTGACGGCCTGCTCGCCACTTGCCTTCAGCACGAGATCGACCATTTGAACGGCGTGCTCTTCATCGATCACATCTCCCGCCTGAAGCGCGAGATGGTGATCAAGAGGTTCACCAAGGCCGCCCGTCAGAAGATCTGATATCGAGCAAATCCAACAAAAGTGCGAAGCGGTTTTGCGTTCGGAATTGCGTAAAAACAAAATGATAGAGCATTGACGGCGTCTCCGTTTTCGCCGGGAATGCTCTGGGCGTCATTTAACCCGCGCTTGAAGGCAGACACGATGGCACTTCGCATCATCTTCATGGGCACGCCGGACTTTTCCGTCGCGACCCTGAAAGCGCTGCATGCGGCGGGCCACCAGATTGTCATGGCCTATTCGCAGCCGCCCCGTCCCGGTGGTCGCCGTGGCCTCGACCTGCAGAAATCCCCGGTTCATCAGGCGGCCGAAAACCTCGGCATAGAGGTTCGTCACCCTCTGAATTTCCGTGATCCCGCCGATCGCGAAGCTTTCGTCGCCTTGGGCGCCGACGTCGCCGTCGTCGTCGCCTATGGCCTTCTGTTGCCCGAGGCGATCCTCAACGGCACGCGGCTCGGGGCCTATAATGGCCATGCCTCTTTGCTGCCGCGCTGGCGGGGTGCAGCACCGATCCAGCGCGCCATCATGGCCGGCGATGCCGAAACCGGCATGATGGTGATGAAAATGGACAAGGGCCTCGACACCGGCCCCGTCGCGCTCACCCGCAAGGTCGCGATCGGCCCCGATATGACTGCCGGCGAACTGCACGACGCCTTGAGCATTGTCGGCGCCGAAGCCATGGTCGAGGCCATGGCGAGGCTCGAAGCCGGTACGCTGGAAACGGTCGTTCAGGCGCAAGAGGGCGTGCTTTATGCCGCCAAGATCGACAAGGCCGAGACCCGTGTAGACTTCTCCCGCCCGGCCACTGCGGTCCACAACCACATCCATGGCCTCTCTCCCTTTCCGGGCGCCTGGACCGAGATTGAGGTCGGCGGCAAGCTTGAGCGGGTCAAGCTTCTTGCCTCGCATCTGGTTCAAGGGGAGGGGACGCTCGCCGCTCCGGGGACGGCACTTGACGATCATCTGACGATCGCCTGCGGTGCGGGCGCGGTCAGCCTCGTGCGTCTCCAGAAGGCCGGAGGCAAGGCGTTGAGCGCGGAGGAATTCCTGCGCGGCACGCCCTTACCCAAGGGCACGGTGATCGCCTGATGCCCCGCTTTCGGATGACCGTCGAATATGATGGCTCGGCCTATGTGGGCTGGCAGCGCCAGGAGAACGGCCATTCCATCCAGGCCGCCCTCGAACAGGCGATCCTGTCGTTGACTAGTGAGACCGTGGTCATCCGGGGTGCCGGCCGCACCGATTCCGGCGTGCACGCCATGGGCCAGGTGATCCATGCCGATCTCTCCCGCGACTGGGTGCCACACAAGCTGCGCAATGCGCTGAATGCCCACCTGGCAATGGCATCCGAACAGGTCGCCGTGCTCGATGTCCAGGCGGTGCCGGACGAGTTTGACGCCCGCTTCTCGGCGCTCCGCCGCCATTATCTCTACCGCATCATCACCCGTCCGGCGCGCCTGGCGCTGGAGGACAAGCGCGCGTGGTGGGTGCCGAAGCCGCTCGATCCCGAGGCCATGCACGAAGCTGCCCAGCAGCTCGTCGGTCACCACGACTTCACCACCTTCCGTTCCGCCCACTGTCAGGCGAAGAGCCCGGTGAGGACGCTCGATCGCCTGGATGTCACGTGCTCCGGTGAACTCATCGAGATCCGCGCAACCGCCCAGAGCTTCCTGCACAACCAGATCCGCTCCTTCGCCGGCACGTTGAAGCTGGCGGGCGAGGGCAAGATGACACCGTCAGATGTGCGCGCAGCACTCGACGCCCGCGACCGTGCGGCCTGCGGACCGGTCGCGCCGCCCGAGGGGCTGTTCTTCATGAGGGTGGATTATCCAGGCGACGAGCCGTTCCGCGGCTGAGATGCATTTTCAGCCTGGATAGACGCCGAGATAGCGTTCCAGCACTTCCGCGATGATCATCGACGGCACGAGTAGCACCATGATGATGGTCGAGACCATCAGCAACTGGTCGCCTACGATCATCCTGACGATGCGGAAAAGAGCCGCGATCAGCGTGATCATCAACAAGAGCCACAGGAATGCCACGACACCGGCAAGCGCTGGCAAGAACATCATCAACAGCACCAGCAGGCCGTAGGAATAGGATACCGGCACGGCGAGCCAGTTGATCGCCACGACCATCGATGCGTATTTCTCGCCGATCCCGACCATCCAGCACAGAATGCCGAGCAATATCAGCGGGAAAAGCCAGTTGGACGCCTCGACCAGCGCCAGGCGGAAGAAGAACAGGGCGCCCGTCTCCGTGCCCTCCGGCAGGCCCTGCAGATAGAGCAGGCGCCACCAGGCAAAGGAGATCAGGATCGCGGGCAGCGCCCAGAGGATCGCCCAGAAGGAGCGCATCGCGCCCCGATCGGTAAAGTCGAGATAGGCAAAGCCTGATGGATCCTGCTTGAACAGCAGCCAGAGGCCCTTGAGATAGAACTCGACCTCCTTAAGCGTCGGCATGGGCGAACCACTGCTCGATGAAGGTCTGGTAGATCACGGTCAGCGTTTCCAGATCCGAGACGGCGACCCGCTCGTCGACCATATGCATGGTCTGCCCCACCAGGCCGAATTCGACGACCGGGCAGTAATCCTTGATGAACCGTGCATCCGACGTGCCGCCTGTTGTCGAGAGCTTCGGCGTCTTGCCGGTCACCGTCTCGATTGCGCCCGACAGTGAGGCAATCAGCGCATTGTTGCGGGTCAGGAAAACATGGCTCGGCCGTTCCGACCAAATGATGTCGTAGCCGATCGCAGCCCGGTCCGGCCGCAGCTCGGGATCAACGGAAGCCGCATCGAGACGGCGAATGATTTCTGCCTTCACGCTATCGGCAGTCCAGACGTCGTTGAAGCGGATGTTGAACTTGAAGCGCGCCGAAGCCGGAATGACGTTCGTCGCCGCATTGCCGACGTCGATGGTGGTGACTTCGAGGTTCGACGGCTGGAAGTTCTCCGTGCCAGTGTCGAAGGCCGGGAACATCAGGCTTTTCGCCAGCGACAGCGCGCCGCGCACCGGATTGTCGGCAAGATGCGGATAGGCTGCGTGACCCTGCACGCCCTTGACCGTCACTGTGCCCGAAACTGAGCCGCGCCGGCCGATCTTGATCATGTCGCCGAGGCTATCTGGATTGGTCGGCTCGCCGACCAGGCAGGCATCCCAGCGTTCGCCACGCTCCGCTGCCCATTCGAGCAGCTTGACCGTGCCATTTACGGCAGGGCCCTCTTCGTCGCCGGTGATCAGCAGCGAGACCGAGCCCTTCGGTACCTTGCCGGCTTCGACCAGTCGCGCATAGGCGGCGATGAAGCAGGCGATCCCGCCCTTCATGTCGACCGCGCCACGGCCATAAAGCATGCCGTCTCTGATATCGCCGGAGAACGGGCCAGCGCTCCAGTCCGTCTCGGCACCAACGGGCACGACATCGCTATGGCCGGCAAACATCAGATGCGGTCCATCCGTTCCGGCGCGCGCATAGAGGTTTTCGATGTCGGGTGTGTCCTGGTCCTTCGCCACCATCCGGTCGACCGTGAAGCCGAGCTGGGACAGGAGGTTTTCGAGCACATCGAGCGCGCCGGCCTCGGCAGGCGTGACGGATGGGCAGCGGATGAGGGCCTGGAGAACGTCGACGGGATTTGTAGCGGTCATGGACACTGATACGGGAATGGCCGCATGCCGGTTCAGGACCGGAAGGGCAACTTGAGGATCAGCGAGTGTTAGCCGATCCGCTCGGGCCTGTCACCCATGCACGATGCTCAGCCGGCGCGCTCGTTTGACGCTGGGCCGTAGCGATTGGATGTGGCCGACGAAGGCCACACACAGAGAAGAAAGAAAACGATCAGTGAAAAGGCGGGTATGACGAGCAGCGCGGCCCCGATGCCCGGCAGGCCTATGTCATGCAGCCGCTTGATGCCGAGCATGATCAGCGACACCATCGAGAGTGCAATCGAGGCAAAGAACAGCGACAGCAGTTCCATGGTCAACGTTTCATCCGAACCGCGCGCTGTGGCGAGCGCGACAAGGCCCGCATTCACCATCATCCAGAAGGCCGAGCCGAGGATGAAGACACGCCGACCGATGCGCCCGTCCCATTGGAAGAGCGCCCAGCCGACCGATGTCTCCTGCCCCGGTCCGGACATGATGGATCAGTCGCGCAGCAATTCGTTGATGCCAGTCTTCGAGCGGGTCTTTTCATCGACGCGCTTGACGATGACGGCGCAGTAGAGATGCGGCGCCGGCAGACCGTTCGCCATGACGGCATTGCCCGAGGGCATCGAGCCGGCGACGACGACGGAATAGGGCGGCACTTCGCCATACATCACTTCGCCGGTGGCGCGATCGACGATCTTGGTCGACTTGCCGATATAGACGCCCATGCCGAGAACAGAGCCTTCGCGGATGATGCAGCCTTCGACGACTTCCGAACGCGCGCCGATGAAGCAATTGTCCTCGATGATCGTCGGGCCAGCCTGCAGCGGCTCGAGCACGCCGCCGATGCCCACACCGCCGGAGAGATGCACGTTGGCACCGATCTGGGCGCAGGAGCCGACGGTTGCCCAGGTGTCGACCATGGTGTTCTCACCGACATAGGCGCCGAGATTGACGAAGGACGGCATCAGAACGACGCCCTTGGAAACGTAGGCCGAGCGGCGCACGACAGCATTGGGAACGGCGCGGAAGCCGGCCGAGCGGAATTCGCTTTCGCCCCAGCCTTCAAACTTCGACGGCACCTTGTCCCACCAGGTCGAGGCGCCCGGGCCGCCCTTGACGACTTCCATGTCGTTCAGGCGGAAGGAGAGGAGTACGGCCTTCTTCAGCCACTGATGCACGGTCCAGGTGCCATCTTCGCCGCGGGCTGCGACGCGAACCTTGCCGCTGTCCAGGAGGTTGAGCGCCGTTTCGACCGCATCGCGGATCTCGCCCGTGGTGGTGGTCGAAACCGTATCGCGGTTGTCGAAAGCCGCTTCGATGACGTGTTCGAGCTGGGTAAGATCGGAGGCGCTCATCTGAATTCCTTAAACTTCGTTGTCTACCGTGGGGATGGAAACGATCAGGATCTGATCGAAAATTCGCGCAAAGCTCTAGCGCATAAAGGGCTGGAAGAAAACAGCCGGCGGAGCTCTGGGCTTGGGAAAGGAAGAGGCATGGCACGGTGGAAGAACGGCAAGCACAGGCGCAAGGACGGATCCTGGGATCCGTTGAAGGACAGCTCGACCGACAAGCAGACGGCTGAGGTCATTCCGCGTACCCCGCAATCAGTTTCGTCCTCCTACACGCTTGCTTATGTCGATGACGAATTCCTCTGCCGCGAGGAGCTCCGCCCCGTTCGCCTTCAGCTCGAATTGTTGAAAACGGAGATGATCCTCACCGAGCGCAACATCAAGTCGACGGTGGTGATGTTCGGTGGTGCGCGCATTCCTGCCCCAGGCCAGGCTGCCTGGGCAGCGAAGAACGACATTCAGAAGAAGAACCTGGAAAACGCCTCGATCTATTACGAAGAGGCCCGCAAGTTTGCCCAGCTCTGCTCGGCCCAGGCCAAGAAGATGGATTACCACGAATATGTCGTGGTGACCGGTGGCGGCCCGGGCGTCATGGAAGCCGGAAACCGTGGCGCGTCTGAAGTCGGCGCGCCCTCGGTCGGCCTCAACATCGTGCTCCCGCACGAGCAGGCGCCGAACCCCTATGTGACGCCGGAGCTCAGCTTCAACTTCCACTACTTCGCCATTCGCAAGATGCATTTCCTGATGCGGGCGAAGGCGATCACGATCTTTCCCGGCGGCTTCGGCACCCTGGACGAACTCTTCGAGACGGTGACACTGATCCAGACCAAGCGCATGGCGCCGATCCCGCTGATCCTGTTCTCCCGTGCCTTCTGGGAGGATATCATCAATTTCGAAGCACTCGCTGCCTTCGGCACGATTGCGCCTGAGGATCTCGACCTCTTCCAGTTTGCCGAAACAGCCGAAGAAGCCTGGAAGATCATCGCCGACTTCTACGACCTGAACGACGAAACGGCCCCATAAAGGGCCGTTCGCTTCTTCCACTGGTGTGCTGATCTTCCGATCAGCGGAACATGACCGGCCGCTTCGGCATGTCGTCGGCGCTGATGACGCCATCCTTGTTGCGGTCCATCCGGGTGAACATCTTGTCGGCCATGGCGGTCGCTTCCGCCTGGCTGATCTGGCCGTTTTCGTCGGTATCGGCCACCCGCATCATCCGGCCCTCGCCGCGCATGCCGTCTCGGCCACCGCGATCCTCGCCGCGATCGGCGCGCTCGTTATGCCAGCCATGGCGCTTGCCGTCATGTCCTTTGCCGTCATGGCCTCGGCCATCCCGACCGGGACCGTCGCCGTTCATTGCCTGCTCCTGCGGTGCGCCACCGGGTGGCGGCGGCGCATCGGCCTTCGCCGCTTCGCGCTCCGCCTGGCGTTCCGCCCGCATGGCCTCCATAGCTGCCTTGCGTTCTTCGCGCATGGCTTCACGATGCTGGCGCATTTCACCCGGTGTCAGCACACCATCCTTGTCGGCGTCGGCGGCGGCAAAGAGCGCGGTGCTCGCGGCGGTCGCCTCATCCTTGCTGATCTTGCCATCCTTGTTCGTGTCATACTGCTGCAGCATCTGCACGAACATCACTTCCGGACCGCCACGGCCGGGGCCGCCACGGCGCTCGCCGCGGTCCTGCGCAAACGCGCCGCCGGCGGTCGTGCCGATCAGGAGAGAGGCTGCCACGGCGGCCAGCGTCAGGGTCTTGCCGTTCATTCGGGTATCCTTTCGAGTAACTGCTTCGATGGAATGACCGTAGCGGCGGCAAGGCTCAGGCCCTACTTAACTCTCGGTAAGCTGCATGAAACTTTCGTAAGCTTTTGCTCACGAGCGCTGAGGGAAGAGAGCCTGCAGGAACCCGGTGAGATCGTCGGTCAGATAATCGACGGTCTCTGCGTCGACATGTTCGACCCGCTCCCAGGTTTCCAGGATCGCCGTGCCCAGATTGCGCGGCACCAGCAGCACGGTCTTCATGCCGAGCGCCTTCGGCACCATCAGATTGCGCGGCAGATCCTCGAACATCGCGGCATGTTTCGTGTCGATCCGGTTGAGGCTCGCGAACTTGTCGTAGGTGGCACCCGCCGGCTTCGGCACATAGTCGGCGGCCACGATATCGAAGATGTCGTCGAAATGGTCGAGAATGCCGAGTGCCCGGGCGGCCGCTTCCGCATGCGCCACCGTGCCATTGGTGAAGATGAATTTGCGACCCGGCAGCTGCTTGATCGCAGAGCCCAGCGCCTCGTCGGGGAGAAGCGCCGAATAGTCGATCGCATGTGCGCGTTCCAGAAAGGCGTTCGGATCGACCTTGTGATGCAGCATCAGGCCTGCCAGCGTCGTTCCGTGTTCGTGATAGTAGCGCTTCTGCAGAAGTTTCGCCTCGGCCGGCTCCAGCTGCAAAAGCTCGGACACGAAGGCGGTCATGTTCGTGTCGATCTGTGCGAAAAGGTTGATGTGATGCGGATAGAGCGTGTTGTCGAGGTCGAAGACCCAGTCGCGCACATGGGCAAAATCGGCGGGCGAGGGGATCTTGGCTGGGCTGTTCATCAGGTCCTCTTGGGGCAGTGCTGGGCGGCTGCGGAATGCAGGCCGCCGCTATGCGCTTCGGCCTCTAATTAGCATTGGTCGCTGCTTCGGGAAGTGTTATCTGGAAAAGATGGGAAAGAAGATGTCGATTGCGGCAATGGAACGGGTCGTGGTCCTGCAGGACCGCAAGCGTCTGCCTGCGCGCTTCCATCCGGTGCACTCGGGCACCATTCGCCACCGTCAGGGCTGAGCCAACCGGCCCGCGCGCGCCCCAAGCGCTCATGGCCAAACCGCCACCCTTTCCCAACTCCGCCGCAAGCCGACATCCCCGCGCTGCGGCTTTTCTGGACACTCTCCCATGGAACTCTGGGCCATCATCACGATTGGCAGTGCCTTCCTGCAGAACCTGCGTTCGACGCTGCAAAAACATCTGAAAGGCCGGATGGGCACAACAGGCGCGACCTTTGTCCGCTTCGGCTTCGGCCTGCCCTTCGCCTTCCTCTATCTCGCCATCCTGCATCTTGGCCTCGGAAGGCCACTACCGGTCCCGGGCCTGACCTTCGCAATCTGGGCCGTCATCGGGGCGCTGGCGCAGATCAGTGCAACATTCCTGTTGGTCCACCTCTTCTCCTTCCGAAACTTCGCTGTCGGAACCGCTTACTCCCGCACCGAACCGGCCCAGGCCGCGCTGATCGCTCTTCTCCTCTTCGGGGAAACCATTAGCCTCGGCACGGCAGCCGCCATCTTCGTCTCGATCCTCGGCGTGATGCTGATCTCGGTTGCGCGCACCACCTTCACGCCGGCAAGCCTGCTGACCTCGGTCGGAAGCCCCACCGCCCTCATCGGCCTCGCCTCCGGCTTCTTCTTCGGCATCTCCGCGATCTCCTACCGCACCGCTTCGCTGTCGCTCGCCCCGAGCCTTCCGGTGCCCGACGCACTTGTTCAGGCCGGCTACACGCTCTGCGTTGTCATCACCATCCAGACACTGTCGATGCTGGTCTGGATGGCCTGGCGCGACCGGGCGGAACTCACCCGCGTCTGTTCCGCCTGGAAAGTCAGCGCCCTCGTCGGCTTCGTCGGTGCCACCGCCTCCTTCGGCTGGTTCACGGCGATGACCCTGCAGCAGGTGGCGGTGGTCAAGGCGCTCGCCCAGGTCGAGATGCTCTTCACCTTCGCGTCGTCAGTGCTGTTCTTCAAGGAGAGGATCAACCGGCTCGAGATTGCCGGATGTGTGTTGATCGTGTTCGGGGTTCTGTTGCTGGTGCTGGTGTGAGGGCAAGTTTCCTCTCCCCCTGCGGGAGAGGATGGAAAATCGAAGGCTTAGGCGAGCGAAAGCCGCCTAAACTTCAGATTGTCCCGGTGAGGGGATTGGTGTGGTTGGAAATACCTTACCGAGCCCCCCTCTTGCGAAATCTGAGGTTTAGCCCTGATCGGGCTAATTCCTCGATTTCGCTTTCTCCCCCACAGGTGGGGAGATGGGACCCCGCGCGCGCCGCTTCACCATGGGGGTCACCCTTTGCCCCGTTGCGACCCATCCCGCTGCGCGATACACCGGACGGCACAAGCGCGCAGAGGGCGGGGAGACAAAAGTGCACACCAAGACACCCGCGACACCAACGGTCAGCGCCGACGCCGCGCATCCATACCCGAAACGCTGGACGGCGCTTCTGGTGATGATGTTGGCGAACTTCATGAATCTGCTCGATGTTACCATCGTCAATGTGGCGCTGCCGAGCCTGCAATCCGAACTTGGCGCGACCTCGAGCCAGATCGAATGGGTGGTGGCCGGTTATGTGCTGGTCTTTGCGCTCGGGCTGCTTCCGTTCGGGCGCCTCGGCGATGTCCGGGGCAAGAAGCAGGTGTTTCTGGCAGGCGTCGTGGCCTTCACGTCGGCATCGCTGCTGTGTGGCCTGGCGCCCGATATCCGCTGGCTGGTGGCAGCCCGTCTCCTGCAGGGTGCGGGAGCCGCGGTGATGACGCCGCAGGTGCTGGCGATTGCCCAGATGATGTTTCCACCGAAGGAACGGGCGGCGGCCTTTTCGCTGTTCGGGTTGAGCGCCGGGCTCGCGGCCGTATCAGGCCCGATCCTCGGTGGCTGGCTGATTGCGCTCAACCTTTTCGATCTCGGCTGGCGGCCGATCTTTCTCATCAATATCCCGGTCGGGATTGTCACGATCCTGCTCGGCTGGAGGCTGATCCCCGCGCTTCCAGGCAAGCCCGGCCTCAAGAACGACTTCGGCGGGATAGCGCTCGCCGCCGCAACTATCTTCTGCGTCATCTTCCCGCTGATCGAGGGGCGTGGCTTCGGCTGGCCCGTCTGGTGCTTCGTGATGCTCGCCATGGCCATTCCATTTGGGGTAGCCTTCGGCCTCTGGGAGCGGCGCCAGCACCAGCTGAAGGCGCCGGAGCTTCTGCCGGTCGCGCTGATGAAGAACCGTAACTATGTCATCGGCTCGCTGATGACGGCGACCTTCTTCTCAACCTTGCCCGGCTTCTTCCTGATCCTCGCAATGTTCCTGCAGCAGGGTTATGGCCTGACGCCCCTGCAATCGGGCATGACCACCGTGCCCTTTTCCGTCGGCATCTTCATCGCCTCGCTGATTTCAGGTCGTCTCGGCAACATCACCCCGCGCATACGCGTCGTGGTCGGCGTGGTGATGGTTATCGTCGGTATGGGCCTGCTGCGGGCGGAGATCCAGTCGGTCGGCGAGAGTATCGACCGCATGGCGCTTCTGCCCTGGTTCTTGCTCAGCGGGCTCGGCATGGGCATCGCGATTGCGCCGATGTTCCAGCTCGTCCTGGCTGGCGTGCCGCCGCAGGATGCCGGCGGCGGATCAGGCGCGCTTCAGGCGATCCAGCAGGTGGGCAGCGCACTTGGAATTGCCATCGTCAGCGAGATCTTCTTTTCTGATCTGGCGCGCAATGCGGCGGAAGGCCTTAGCGGCAAGGCCGTTTATGCCGAGGGTCTGGCGCTCGGCCTCATCTACAACTTTGTCGCCTATGCGATCGTGCTGATCGCCGTTCTCTCCATGCGCACGGTGACGCCAGGAAGCGAAAAGCTGGAAAGGCCGCTGCCGATCGAGTGACCGGCAGCGACCTGGATTGTCGAGTTCAGGGAACGAGCAGCGTGCCCGCACCCGTCTCTGTGAAGAGCTCAAGCAGCACGGAATGGGCGGTCTTGCCGTTGAGGATGACGACGCCCTGGACACCGGCCTTGATGGCTTCGATGCAGGTCTCGACCTTCGGGATCATGCCGCCGGAAATCGTGCCGTCGGCGATCAGGGCATGCGCTTCGGCGACCGAGAGTTCCTTGATCAGCTTGCCGTCCTTGTCGAGCACGCCCGGTACGTCGGTCAGGAAGAGCAGGCGCGAGGCATTGAGCGCACCGGCAATGGCCCCGGCAAAGGTGTCCGCATTGATGTTGTAGGTCGCGCCGTCACGGCCGGGGGCGACGGGGGCGATGACCGGGATCATTTCGGACCGGGCTAGCAGGTCGAGCAGCGTGCGGTCCACTTCGACAACTTCGCCGACGAAGCCGAGATCGAGCACGCGCTCGATATTGCTGTCGGGATCGCGGACCTTCTTCTGCGCCTTTTCGGCAAAGACCATGTTGCCGTCCTTGCCGCAAAGACCGATCGCCCATTCGCCGGTCTGGTTGATCAGCGCGACGATTTCCTTGTTGATCGACCCGGCCAAGACCATTTCGACGATCTCGACCGTCTTCTGGTCGGTGACGCGAAGGCCGTTTTCGAAGCGTGATTCGATGCCCATCTTGGCGAGCATGGCGCCGATCTGCGGGCCGCCGCCATGCACGACGATCGGATTGACGCCCGACTGCTTCAGAAGTGCGATATCGGCGGCAAAGGCCTTGCCGAGCTCGGGATTGCCCATGGCATGCCCGCCGTATTTCACGACGATGGTCTTGTTTTCATAGCGCTGCATGAAGGGCAGGGCCTGGGCGAGAAGCCGAGCCTGCGTTTCGCTTTCGGAAGCTGACATGGGAAACCTCACTGTGGATCGCGGCCTTTTAGCGCATCCCTGCGACGGAGGGAATAATTGCGCGGCAATATAAGCGACACATGACAAGCTTCTTCTTCTCGTCGCATTGTCCGCTGATGATGCCGCGCTATATCATGGCCGACTGCGTGAGGGGGCTGAATGGAACGCGACGACATCGGCGGTTTGTTGGCCCGGGTTGCCCTGCGGGACCGGAACGCCTTTTCCTTGCTCTATGGTCGCATTTCGGCGAAACTTTTCGCCATCTGCATCCGTATGCTCAAAGACAGGGGAGAGGCCGAAGAGGCGCTCCAGGATGTGTTCGTCAAGATCTGGCACAAGGCCGGCAGCTATACGGGCGACGGCGCCAACGCCTATCCATGGCTTTGCGCCATCGTTCGCTACCACTGCATCGATCGCCTCCGAGCGCGTCGACCGCAGGGGGAAGACATCGAGGCGGCGATCGATCTGGCGGATCTGGCGCCGGATCCGGAGCAGCATGCGATGCTCCGATCCGAGGGTGGCCGGATTGACACATGCCTGGAGGCATTGGATCCTGACAGGGCGCTTGCGGTTCGCCAGGCCTATGTCGAGGGACTGTCCTATCAGGAGCTGGCGGATCATTTCGCCGTTCCGCTGAACACGATGCGCACATGGCTGCGGCGCAGCCTATTGAAACTGAGAGAGTGCATGGATGAGCACGCCTGACCAGAGCAAGGGAGACCGGTCGCGGGACGAAGTTCTCGCGGGCGAATATGTCCTGGGCGTCCTCGGCGGAACCGAGCGACAAAAGGTCGAAGCGCGCCTGCGCCACGACAGGCCGTTTGCCGCCATGGTCAAGCGCTGGGAAGAAAATCTCACCCAGTTCAATGATGATTACGCCGAAGTCGCAGCCCCGGATCATTTGCTCTCCGGGATCGAGGATCGGCTTTTTGCCTCGCCGGCCAGCGTCGCAGCCGTCAAGGACAGCCTGTGGAACTCGCTGATCCTCTGGCGGGGCTTAAGTTTTGCCTCCATTGCGGCGCTCGGCCTCTTCGTCGGGTTCGACTATGCCGAACGCATCCGCCCGAAACCTCAAGTCGCGCTGACGGCGGATCTTGCCGGTGAGAATCAGGCGATCGCGCTGCACGCCCGTTACGACGGGAATTCCGGGCGCCTCGCCGTCACGCCGGTGGCGCTCGGCGAAGTACGGCCCTGATGAATAAACTATCTCATAACATCAAAGGTTTGATTTTCAGGCGGCCGAATTTTTCGAGCCGCCTGAAACTTAATTGAACGGCCCACCGTCCTTTGAGGTGTTCCCGTTGAGGAACGCCCCCCGATGTCCCGCCCGAAACCTGGGACACGATCGCGAACACCAAGGATAAGAGGAAACCGTAATGTTCAAGACCGCTCTTCGCCCGCTCGCATTCTCCGCAGCCATCCTGGCCGGCGCTGCCGCAGCCTATGCCGCCAATCCGATGGTCGGCGGTGGTGAAATGCTCGAAACCAAGAACATCGTCGAAAACGCCGTCAACTCGAAGGATCACACGACGCTCGTCGCCGCCGTCCAGGCAGCAGGCCTCGTCGAAACCCTCTCGGGCGCCGGTCCGTTCACCGTGTTTGCCCCGACCAACGACGCCTTTGCCAAGCTGCCGGCCGGCACGGTCGATACGCTTCTGAAGCCGGAAAGCAAGGAACAGCTGACCAAGGTCCTGACCTGCCACGTTGTCGCGGCCAATGTCATGGCCGAGGCGCTGGTCAAGATGATCTCCGACAATGGCGGTGAAGCCGATGTGACCACCGTTGGCGGTTGCGTGCTGAAGGCCAAGGCTGCCGACGGCAAGGTCACGCTCACCGACGAGAACGGTGGCGTCTCGACCGTGACCATCGCCGACGTCAAGCAGTCGAACGGCGTCATCCACGTGGTCGACGCGGTGATCCTGCCGAAGATGTAAGGCGGACGGGGCGGCAACGCCCCCGGATGTCAGGTCAGGCGCGTAAGCGTCACTGGCCCAGTTTGACGGCCTCGGTGATTGCGCCCCGCAATTGCTCGAGGCCGTCTGCTTTTTCGGAAGACGTCGCGAGAACCTCCGGGAAGGCAGCTGGATGTTTCTTGATTTTTTCCAGTGTCTCGGCAATGAGCCTGGGCACGCCGGCTTCCTTGATCTTGTCGGTCTTGGTCAGCACGATCTGATAGGAGACGGCCGCCTTGTCGAGCAGGGTCAGAACCTCGTCGTCATTCGCCTTGATGCCGTGGCGGCTGTCGATCAGCACATAGACGCGCTTCAGCGTCGCGCGACCGCGCAGGTAATCGAAGACCAGTTTCGTCCAGGCATCGACCTGTGCCTTGGGCGCCTGGGCATAGCCGTAGCCGGGCATGTCGACCAGCGCCATGGGCGGCAGGTCGCCGATCTGGCCGGAAAAGCCGTCGGGCACGAAGTAATTGAGTTCCTGGGTGCGACCGGGCGTGTTCGACGTGCGGGCAAGGCCGGCCTGGCCGACCAGCGCATTGATCAGCGACGACTTGCCGACATTCGAGCGGCCGGCAAAGGCGACTTCGAGCGGACCTTCCGGCGGCAGGAATTCCATCGATGGCACGCCGCGGATGAAGATCCACGGACGGACGAACAAGGGATAGTCACTTCTCTGATTGGGGTCGCGCATGGCAATGGCCTCTCTTGAACGGGTCAAATCCGGGTTTTGCGCGGCAAAGTCAAGTCGCAGCCGGATTTGAGCCTGGGCGGGCAGGCCGCATGTGGCTGATGAGATAGGTGAAGAGGGCGGCCATGACGAGTGCGCCGCCGAGGATCGTGCGACCGGAGGGGATCTCGTTGTGCAGGATCACCATCCAGACCGGGGCGAGGATCATCTCGGCAGTCCCGATGAGGGCGGCGAGCGCCGAGGGGATCATGCGCGCCCCGGTGACATAGAGCGCCATGCCGAGCCCGAGATTGAGCGCGCCGAAGCAGAAGAGAAGCGCAAGGTCCTGCCCGCCGACGGCAAAGGCGCCGGCTTGGGTGGCGGCAATCGCGGATGCGATGAACGAGCCGCCACAGGCAGCCGGTGTCATCCGGATGCCGGGATAGCGGCGGGTGAGCACGGTCATGCCGGCAAAGATCGCAGGGATGGCGGCGGCAAGCGTTAGCCCGAGCACCGAGCCGCCTTCGCCGATCGAGGCTGAGACCATGACGCCGACGCCGAGGATCACCGCAGCGATGGCGCCCCAGGTGATCGGCGTGATGGGTTCTCCGAGAACGATCCGGGCGAGAAGTGCGGCAAACAACGGGATGGACGCCATGAACAGCACGACATTGGCGACCGGCGTCATCGTCACGGCCAGCACGAAGAAGGTGGAAACAAGGGCGAAGCCGACGGCGATGAAGAAACCGGGCCAACCCATGGCACGGAAAAGACGGATCGTGCCGTCGATGCGGTCCCGGACAAGCATGAAGGCGAGGAGAAAGAGCCCCGCAAACAGGCAACGCCAGAAGACGATCGTCCAGCCGTCCGTAACCCCGATGAAGCGCTGGATCGCGCCGCCATAGCTCCAAGCGACTGCGGCGCCGAGAACGAGGGCGATGCCGAGCCAGGAACGGGTCGTCGCGGATGGGGAGCTTGTCATGATGTTATCTCGGACGACAAAAAGAAAGCCCCGGCTGGACCGGGGCTTTCGAGCTTACTTGGTCTGGGCGGGTTTGCGCCGGAACAGCTTGCCGATGTTCGTGAAGAGTTCGATCTCGACGCCGTGGCGCTTCATGATGATCGACTGCTGCAGAACCGACAGCGTGTTGTTCCATGCCCAGTAGATCACCAGACCGGCGGGGAAGGTGCCGAGCATGAAGGTGAAGATCACGGGCATCCAGTTGAACAGCATGGCCTGGGTCGGATCCGGCGGCGTCGGGTTCATGCGCATCTGTACCCACATGGTGACGCCCATGATGATCGGCCAGACACCAAGATGCAGGAAGGTCGGTGCCTCGAAAGGCAGGAGGCCGAACAGGTTGATGAAGGTCGTCGGATCGGGTGCGGACAGGTCCTGGATCCAGCCGAAGAACGGCGCATGGCGCATTTCGATCGTGACGTAGATGACCTTGTAGAGGGCGAAGAAGACCGGGATCTGCAGGATGACAGGCCAGCAGCCGGCGACCGGATTGATCTTCTCTTCCTTGTAGAGCGCCATCATAGCCTGCTGCAGGCCCATCCGGTCGTCGGCAAATTTGGTCTTCAGCTCTTCGAGCTTCGGCTGAACGCGCTTCATGTTGGCCATGGAGGCGTATTGCTTGTTGGCAAGCGGGAAGAACAGCAGCTTGACGACGATGGTGGTGAGCAGGATGGCCACGCCGAAATTGCCGACGAGATGGAAGAAGTAGTCCATCATGTGGAACATCGGCTTGGTGATGAAGTAGAACCAGCCCCAGTCGATCATCAGGTCGAACTTCGGGATGTTCAGATTGGCCTCGTAGGCATCGATGACCGGAACCTGCTTTGCACCGGCGAACAGCAGGGTCTTGACCGAGGTGCTCTGGCCGGCCGGAATGCTGACGGCATCGTTCTTGTAGTCAGCCTGGAAGCGGGCCTGACCATCGGTGAAATAGGAGAAACGTGACTCGTAGGGCAGAGTCTGCTGCGGGATGAGCGATGCAGCCCAGTACTTGTCGGTGATCCCGAGCCAGCCACCGGTTGCCTTGGCGTTCGTCACCGCGGCTTCCTCGATGTCGCTATAGTCATGCTCGACGAGACTGCCTTCGGTGCCAAGGACGCCGAGGAAGCCTTCATGCAGAACGAAGATCGACGGTGTCGAAGGCTTGTTGTAGCGGGTGACGCGACCATAGGGAGCAACACTCACAGCGGCCGTACCGTTGTTCACGACCGTGTCCTCGATCGTGAACATGTAATGTTCGTCGACGGAGATCGTGCGATTGAATGTCAGGCCGGCTTCGTTTGTGTAGGTCAGCGTGACCGGCGTCGTCTCGGTCAGCTTTGCATCGGTCGGGGCAGTCCACACGGTATTGGGGCCCGGAACCGAGCCGGCATTCTCGCCCCCGATAAAGCCGAGTTCGGCGAAATAGGCATCCCGCGTTTCGGCGGGATTGAAAAGCGTGACGATCGGGCTCGTCGGATCGACGGTCTCGCGATACTCCTTCAGCTTGAGATCGTCGAGACGGGCGCCGGTCAGGTTGATCGAGCCGGCCAGATCCTGGGTCTCGATGGCAACGCGCGCCGTCTTGGCGACGGCGGCTTCGCGGCTTGCTTCCGCATTGGCGGCTCCTCCCGCCGGCAGACTTCCCTCCACGGTCGCCGCCGGACTGGTTGCCTGCTGCTCGGCCTGGGCCTGCTGCTGGGCGATCTGGGCTTCCTGCGCCAGGCGCTGTGCCTCGATGCGCGGGTTCATGTAGAAGAACTGCCAGGCGAGGACGATCACCACCGATAAGGCAATCGCGATGAAATAGTTGCGGTTGTTCTGCATCACTCTTTCCTGGGAGCGGTCTTGTGGGACCGGGTGTTGTTCGTCTGGCGGTTTTCGATGCGGTGGATCAACTGCCGGGACAATTGATCGAACGGAATGTCCAGCACCTCGCGCCGGGCGACAATGACATAGTCGTGTCCCGGCTGCATTGCAAACGCCGCATTCAGTCGCACGGCTTCTTTCAGCCTGCGCCGCATGCGGTTTCGTTCCACTGCATTGCCGTGTTTCTTGGTGACCGTGAAGCCCACGCGGGGCGGCGCATCATTGTTGTGATCAAGCACTTCCAGCAGGAATGTGCGACCCTTGCGCGCTTCGCCGTGCCTGACGGCGAGGAACTGGGGCCGGCTTTTCAGCCGGCCGACAGGTTTTTTGGAGTCCGTGGACGTCATGGGCCCGTCATCTCGTCGGGCTCATCCGGCCCTTAGGCCGAGAGCTTGGCGCGACCGCGACCGCGGCGTGCGTTGAGGACAAGGCGGCCGCCCTTGGTGGCCATACGCGCACGGAAGCCGTGGCGGCGCTTGCGAACAAGCTTGGAAGGCTGGAAAGTACGCTTCGACATTTATTTAATACCGCGGTGTGCGGCCCTTCTTGGATGTGCAAATTGCAACAGCGTTTTGGTTCGTCGCACGGGTAAGCGCCGCCGGGCGCCTGTTTCCGAACGTGCGCGGCTTATAGTGTCAGGTGCGCCGCGAGTCAATCAGCGGGGACAGAAGGCGTTACATGCCTTCAACTGCCTGGAAAAAATGGTATGGCGGCACACATCCGCCACAGGCTTTCCTTCGTTTACATGACCAAACTTTCATGTTTCTTCGTGCGTTGAGCGTGGTAAGCGCTGCCGCACTGCGATAGACTGGTCTTCGATAAATGCCTCGGCAACCGGGATCGGCAGGCAGGGGACAGGGACGACAGGACGAGACTTGATGTACGACCGGCAGGACAACGATCTGCAGGCCGACCTCTCCGGAGGTTACACCATGCCGTCCCGCATCCGGGGGCTCTCCGGCAAGCTTCTCTGGCTGACGATCGCCTTCGTCATGCTCGCCGAAATCCTGATCTTCGCGCCCTCGGTCGCCACTATGCGCCAGCGATGGCTGCAGGACCGCCTGAATACGGCGGCGGCTGCCGGCGTGGTGATCGATGGCCTGCAGCCGCTCGAACTGCCGCGCGCCGTTCAGGAAGATACGCTCGCCACCACCGGTACCAAGGCGATCGTACTGCGCAAGGACGGCACGTCGCGCCTGCTCGCCGTCACCGAGATGCCGAACGAAGTCGATGCCGCCTTCGATCTGGCGGACTATTCAGAACTGGGTTCCATCCGCGACGCCTTCTACACGCTGATCTTCGGCGGCGACCGGCTGCTGCGGGTCTATGGCCCGATTGGCGAGGATCCCGATGTAATCGTCGAAATCGTCATGGACGAGGGGCCGTTGCGAAAGGCCATGCTTGGCTATGCGCGCAACATTCTGGTCGTGTCGCTGATCATATCGGTGATCACCGCCTTCCTGATGTTCCTGGCGATCAACCGGGTGATGATCATGCCGGTGCGTCGGCTCGCTCGCAGCATGCAGGTCTTTGCGGAAAACCCGGAGGACCCGACACGTGTTTTGCCCAACACCCTAGGCAACGACGAGATCGCCGTCGCCGGACGTCATCTGTCGCGCATGCAGGATCAGTTGCAGAAGACGCTTCGCCAGCAGAAGACGCTTGCCGACCTTGGGCTCGCCGTCTCCAAGATCAATCATGACATGCGCAACATCCTGGCCTCGGCCCAGCTGATGTCGGACCGGCTGGTCGATGTCGACGACCCGCTCGTCAAGAGCTTTGCGCCAAAGCTCCTGCGCACCATCGACCGGGCGGTAGGCTACACCAGCGAGGTTCTCTCCTATGGCCAGACCAGCGAGGCAGAGCCGCGCCGCCGACGTTTCTTCCTGTCCGAACTCTGCCAGGAAGTGAGAGACCTCCTGCATCTGAGCCCGGAGGCCGAAATCGAATTCGTTGACAGCGTCGGCGTCGATATCGAGGTGGATGCCGACAGCGAGCAGCTCTTCCGGATCATTCACAATATCTGTCGTAACGCGGTCCAGGCGCTTGCGAGCTTCACGCCGGACGATCCGGATCATGTGCGGCGCATCACCGTGTCGGCTCAGCGTACCGGCTCCGTGGTGGCGATCGTCGTTGACGACACGGGGCCGGGCATGCCGCGCAAGGCGCGCGAAAACCTGTTTGCCGCCTTCCGCGGCTCGGCCCGCTCCGGCGGCACGGGACTCGGGCTGGCGATCGCGCGCGAACTGGTGATCGCCCATGGTGGAACAATTGCGCTTGTGGAAAAGCCCGGCCCCGGCACCATGTTCCGTGTCGAAATCCCCGACAGGCCAGTGGCTCTGGACGACTGGCGCGCCCGCGCCTGACCTTGCCCGGCGACATGCATGACAGGAAAATGACTCTTTTTTCGAAAAGGGCGCTTGCAATCCTGATCGTCCCGCTTTAGAGGATCGCCACACGCCGACGGACAGTCAGTTGGCACGCACCCGTAGCTCAGCTGGATAGAGCACCAGACTACGAATCTGGGGGTCAGGAGTTCGAATCTCTTCGGGTGCGCCATTCTTCCTCGCTATATGGATTTATTTGTTATCCCTGATGTGATCAGGGTTGCATTTCTTTGTCTCCGAAGCAATTCTTGGCTGTCGACTGCACTTTGTTGCAGTGCGTGAAGCCGTTGATCTCAATTGATTTTGGAACAATACATTTATGGCCCTCGCTTCCTGGACCGACCGACAAGTCATCGATCAGCTGAATTCGGGTTACCGCTGGACCAGTTCGACCATCACCTATTCGTTCCCGACCACGGTCTGGGGCACGTATGTCTATCCTAGTGACAGCGAGGGCGGTTTCTCGGCGCTGAATGCCACCCAGCAGGTGACCGCAGTGCTCGCGCTTACCCTCTGGGACGAGTTGATCGCGCCAAGCTTCGTGCAGCTCGATACAGCCAGCTTCTGGTACGAGAGCGATATTGAGTTCGGCAATGCAACGTTTGGCGTCGATTACGCTCATGCCTACTACCCTGGCGTCGGAACGGTGTGGTTCAACCGCACCTACGACTCGGCATATGGCACTGATGATCTTGTGACACCGACGATCGGGGCGCATGGCTTTGCCACCTTCGTCCACGAAATCGGGCATGCGATCGGCCTAGAGCATATGGGCGACTATAACGGTACGGCAGCAAGGCCGTCGTCTTATCAGGACTCGACCGTCTACTCGATCATGTCCTACTTCGGTCCGTCTTGGGGGGGCGGAAAAGCGAATGGCGAGGGCCTTGTGGCTTGGGCTGATTGGGTCGGTGCGGACAAGAAGCTCTACAGTCCGCAGACGCCCATGATGAATGACATCATGGCCATTCAGAGCATTTACGGCGCCGATACGACGACGCGCACCGGAGATACCGTCTATGGCTTCGGCTCCAATGTCACCGGGGCTGTCGCCGCGATTTTCGATTTCAATCAGAATCGCAACCCGATCCTCTGCATATGGGATGCCGACGGCAACGATACACTGAATCTGTCCGGCTGGAGCGCTGCCAGTGTGGTCAATCTGGCTCCGGGGTCCTTCTCATCTGGCAACAGTATGACATTGAACATTTCGATTGCCCGCGGTGCGTGGATCGAAAATGCGATCACTGGCGCCGGGAGTGACCGGCTTACCGGCAACATACTGGCAAACCGGCTTGAAGCTGGCGCCGGAAACGATGTGATTAGCGGCTTGGCCGGGGATGATACCCTTCTCGCAGCTGCTGGTGATGACACGCTGCTGGGTGGCGACGGAAACGACATCCTCGACGGTGGCACCGGCAACGACCAGATGAGCGGCGGCGCGGGCGACGATACCTATTTTGTCGATTCGGCGAAGGACGTGATCACGGAAGCGGTGAACGGCGGCACCGATCTGGTGCGGGTGACGGCATCGAGCTACACGCTGTCGGCCTATGTCGACAATCTGGCCTATGTCGGCACCGGAGCCTTCAAGGGTGTCGGCAGTGCCGATGCCAACACGATGACGGGCGGTATCGGCGCGGATGTGCTTGATGGTGCGGCGGGCAATGACCGTCTTTACGGCGGTTTCGGCAATGACAGCCTTGTGGGCGGGATCGGCAACGACCTGCTCGATGGCGAGGCGGGCGCCGACACGATGGCGGGCGGCGTCGGCAATGACAGCTACCATGTCGACAATACCGGTGACGTGGTGACGGAACTGGTGTCGGCGGGCACGGATACGGTGTTCACGACGCTGTCGGCCTATACGCTGGGTGGGCATGTCGAGAACCTGACCTACGACGGCTCCGGTGACTTCACCGGCACGGGCAACACGCTGGCCAATGTCCTGACGGGCGGTGACGGCGACGACATGCTGAGCGGCCTCGACGGCAATGACTGGCTCTCCGGCGGCGAGGGCAATGACATCCTCATCGGCGGCACGGGTGCGGACACGATTGAGGGCGGCGGTGGCGACGA
>NZ_JAUSUW010000002.1 GCF_030814435.1 Peteryoungia aggregata LMG 23059 | reverse complement strand
CAACGACATCTATATCGTCGACAATATCGGCGATGCGGTCATCGAGACATCGACAGGTGGTACCGACACGATCCGCACGACGCTGGAGCGTTATGCGCTGGGGGCCTGGATCGAGGAGCTGGTCTATACGGGCACGTCGTCCTGGACGGGCATTGGCAACACGCTGGCCAACAGCATTGTCGGCGGGATCGGCAATGACACGCTCTATGGCGGTTCGGGCAACGACACGCTGAATGGCGGCGGCGGCGAGAACACGCTTTACGGCGAGGCAGGCGACGACCGTTTGATTGGCGGGGCGCAGAGTGACATCCTCGACGGTGGCACCGGCAACGACCAGATGAGCGGTGGCGCGGGCGACGATACCTATTTTGTCGATTCGGCGAAGGATGTGATCACGGAAGCGGTGAACGGCGGCATCGACACGGTGCGGGTGACGGCATCGAGCTACACGCTGTCTGCCTTTGTCGACAATCTGGACTATGTCGGGACGGGTGCCTTCAAGGGTGTCGGCAGTGCCGATGCCAATACGATGACGGGCGGTATCGGCGCGGATGTGCTTGATGGTGCGGCGGGCAATGACCGTCTTTACGGCGGGCTGGGCAATGACAGCCTTGTGGGCGGGATCGGCAACGACCTGCTCGACGGCGAGGACGGCGCCGACACGATGGCGGGCGGCGTCGGCAATGACAGCTACCATGTCGACAATGCCGGCGACGTGGTGACGGAACTGGTGTCGGCGGGCACGGATACGGTGTTCACGACGCTGTCGGCCTATACGCTGGGTGGGCATGTCGAGAACCTGACCTTCGAGGGATCGGGTGACTTCACCGGCACGGGCAACACGCTGGCCAACGTCCTGACGGGCGGAGATGGCAACGACACGCTGAGCGGTCTCGACGGCAATGACTGGCTCTCCGGCGGCGAGGGCAACGACATCCTCCTCGGCGGCACGGGGAGTGACAGGTTCTATTTCGATGTCTTCGGCGATGGCAATGTCGACACGATCAGCGATTTCAACAGTGCGGCGGATACGATCCTGCTCGAAGCGGATTTCTTCACGGATGCCGGCGATCTGGGCGCGCTGCTTGAGGCGGCATTCGGGCAGGGAAGCGAAGCGACCACGGCGGATCAGCGGATCCTCCACGATCAGGGCACGGGCAATATCTTCTATGATGCGGATGGCAGCGGTGCCATCGATCCGGTCGTCTTTGCGCGGGTTACCAGCGGGACGCTGCTCGACCACTCCGATTTCTCGCTGGTCTGATGCCCCAGACCCGGTTCGTGGATAGCGAAGATTTTAGGCTTTCCGGTGGTGCGGTGTTTACCGCTTTCCGTAACCAGACTCTAAAACACGGCTGCTAGTTTCCTGATGCGAAATCACCGCAGGTGCGGTGAGGGCATCGTGGAGCATCGCATGGCACTGTCTTCCTGGACCGATCAGCAGGTCATCAACCAGCTCAATTCTGGCTCCAAGTGGTCCGGATCGGTGATCACGTATTCCTTCCCGACGGTCGTGACCGGCATGGCCCGCTATTCCGGTGAGGGAAGCGGCTTCTCGGCTTTCAACGCGACCCAGCAGGCACGCGCCGAACTGGCGCTGACGCTATGGGACGATGTGATTGCAACCTCGATCCAGAAGGTTGCTGCGGGCACCACGAGCTCCGCATCGAACATCGAATTCGGCAATTCCACTTCGGGCGTCAGCTACGCCCACGCCTATTTCCCGACCGTCGGCAGCGTCTGGATCAACAGCGCCTACAATTCCAGCCAGGGCACCAACGACCTGATGACACCGAAGATCGGCGCCCATGGCTTCCTGACCTTCGTTCATGAGATCGGCCACGCGCTTGGGCTCGAACACATGGGTGACTACAACGGCAGCGCCGATGCGCCTTCATCCTACCAGGATTCTACAGTCTATTCGGTCATGTCCTATTTCGGCCCCTCCTGGGGATCGGGCGCGGCGAATGGCCAGGGATTGGTCGCCTGGGCCGACTGGGTCGGGTCCGACGGCAGGCTTTATTCGCCTCAGACCCCAATGATGAACGACATCATGGCCATGCAGGCCATGTACGGCGTCGATACGTCCACGCGCACGGGGGATACGGTCTACGGGTTCCAGTCCAATGTGACAGGTGCGACTGCGGCGATCTTCGACTTCACCCAGAACCTCAACCCGATCATCTGCATCTGGGATGCGGGCGGCATCGATACGCTGAACCTCTCCGGCTGGAATACGGCAAGCAGTATCGATCTCGCGCCCGGGTCCTTCTCGTCGGCCAACAGCATGACGATGAACATCTCGATCGCGCGCGGTGCCTGGATCGAGAACGCAGTGACCGGAAATGGCAACGACACCGTTCAGGGCAATGCTCGCGACAACGTCATCACCACCAATGGCGGAAACGATACCATTCGCGCGCTTGAGGGCAACGACACGATCGCAGCGGGCAACGGCAATGACAGCATCGACGGCGGTGCCGGGACAGACGTAGTGATCTTCCACGACAGCTGGTCGAACATCAGCTGGACATACAGCGTGGCATCCGCGACCTTCACCTTCATGGGGGTCCTGATCGGCACCGACACGATCACGGCCGTCGAGCGATTCGTCGATTCGCTGAATGTCGAGCGCAGCCTGGAATCGCTCCTCGATCCGGACCTTCTCCCGGCACTTGCGTCGGTCGCTGCTGATGCCTCCTCGGTAACCGAGGGCTCTGGCGATCAGACGGCTGTCACCTTCACCGTCACACTGAGCAAGGCGGCGCTTTCGGATGAAACCCTCAGCTGGCGCGTCGCCGGAACAGGCTCCAGCGCCGCCAATGTGCAAGATTTTTCCGGGGCACAGTCGGGCACCGTGTCGTTCGCCGCCGGCGAAACCACCAAGACCATCACGGTCTATCTCGCCGCTGACACGGCTTTCGAGGCGAACGAGACATTTGCCCTGACGCTGTCGGCACCGTCACTCGGCCTCAGCCTCGCCACGGCGTCCGCCGCCGTCACCATCGTCAATGACGATGTTCAGTTGACCCCGATCGTGATGCGAGGCGGCGTGTCCTCCGACACGCTTGTCGGCACGGATGCGATGGAGCATCTTGATGGGGGCAACGGTAATGACACGCTGCGTGGCGGCGGCGGCAATGACATACTGGTCGGTGGAGCCGGCAACGACCTTCTCGATGGCGGAACGGGCAACGATCGCATGGTTGGGGACGCCGGAGACGACACCTACCTCGTCGATTCCATCGGCGACATCGTGACGGAAGTACGGACCGGCAATACGGATACGGTTCGCACGACGCTGCAGGCCTACACACTGACAGCCTGGGTCGAAAATCTCGTTTATGCAGGTGCCGCCGACTTTAGCGGCACTGGCAACGAGCTCGCCAACCGGATCTCTGGAGGGATCGGAAACGATGTGCTGTCCGGCGGTGCCGGCAACGACAGCATCTCCGGTGGCGGTGGCAATGACCGTGTGTTTGGCGGATCCGGCAATGATGTCCTGTCGACGGGGGATGGCGACGACTATCTCAACGGCGGCTCGGATATCGACCGCATGACCGGCGGTGCCGGCAACGACGTCTACGTGGTCGACAATACACGCGACATCGTGGCCGAACTGGCGAATGGCGGTATTGATACGGTGCAGACGACGCTGACCAGCTATCGTCTGGGTGCCCATGTCGAAAATCTCACCTATCTTGGATCATCGTCCTTCGTTGGCTATGGCAATGATCTTCATAACGTTCTGACCGGCGGCAGCGGTGCCAATATCCTGGATGGCGGGCGGGGCGACGACATCCTCTATGGCAATGGTGGCAATGACGTCCTGCTTGGATCTACGGGCATCGACACGCTCTACGGCGGTGCCGGTAATGATCGTCTCGACGGAGGCGCCGGCAATGACTGGCTCTATGGCGGGCTTGGGGTGGATACGCTGACAGGCGGCGCAGGTGCCGACATGTTTGTCTTCGACCAGTTCGGGACAGCCAATTCCGACCGGATCACCGACTTCGATGTGGCACTGGACCAGATCCTGATCGAGGCGGATGTCTTTTCCGACATCGGCTATCTCGGAACCCTGATCGAGCAGTCCTTCGGCACGGGCAGCGTTGCGACAACAGCTGAGCAGCGGATCCTCCATAACAGGACGACTGGCGCACTCGCTTACGATGCCGATGGTGACGGAGCAGGGGCTGCAGTCGTCTTCGCCCATGTGAAGGCGGGCCTGACGCTGTATCACGATGACTTCGCGGTGGTCTGACGACCACCTCCGGACCGGCATATTCCAAAGATGGTGCCAAGGCGCCTCCGGTCGCTTGCTGCCCGGTGCTTGTATAAAAGCACTTGGATATGCGGGCGCACTGATTTAACAGTCTCCGGCAACGTTGCAGTTGGCCTTCTGTGATGTCTCCTCTTGAGGTGATGCACACGCCTGTGCTCTTGAAGGAGAGAGCCCTGCTATGGAGCGGGATGGTCGACCGACTGTGGGATTATGACATGAGATGGAAGCGCACTCTTCAATTGCTCGACGTTCACGCCGAGGGTGAAATCGGCAAGGTTGCCATCGGCGGAGTGCCGAAAATCCCGGGCGAGACGGTGGCGGAACAGTTGCTCTGGCTGAACTCCGATCCCAAGGGCGAGGCGCTCCGGCGCATGCTTGTGCTCGAGCCGCGCGGTGCGCCGATCGGCTCCGTCAACCTGCTGCTGCCGCCGAAGAACCCCTCTGCTGATGCGGCCTTTGTCATCCTGCAGCCAGACCAGGCGCATGCAAGCTCCGGCTCCAACTCGATCTGTGTGACCACGGCGCTTCTGGAAAGTGGCATGGTGGAGATGCAGGAGCCAGAGACCATCGTGATGCTGGAAACGGCAGCCGGTCTCGTCAAGGCGACGGCAACCTGCCGTGACGGGCGCTGCGAGCGGGTCAAGCTGACGATGGTGCCATCCTTCGTCCACGAACTGGATGTTTCGCTCGACACCGAGCAATGGGGCCGCATCACCTTCGACCTGAGTTATGGCGGCATTTTCTACGCCCTGGTCGATGTCGGCCAGGTGGGCCTCACCATCGAGAAGGGCAATGCCCGTGCCCTGGTCGAGGCAGGCATGATCCTGAAAGAGGAGATCAACCGGAAGATCCCGGTGGCCCATCCTGAGATCCCCGCCATTTCCGGTGTCGCCTATGTGATGTTCCGCGATGTCGATCCAGACGGCGCTATCCGGACCTGCACCACCATGTGGCCGGGTCGGGTAGACCGGTCGCCCTGTGGCACCGGAAACTCTGCCAATCTCGCGACGCTGCACGCCCGAGGCAAGGTCGCGGTCGGCGACACGATGCTGTCCCGCTCGATCATCGGTTCTGAATTCGAGGTGGGCCTTGCCGGCCTGTCGGAGGTGGCCGGTCGCCCGGCCGTCATCCCGACCATCAGCGGCCGAGGCTTCACCTTCGGCCTGCATCAGGTCGCGCTCGACCCCTTTGATCCCTTCGAGCGTGGCTTCGCCTTGACCGATGTATGGGGACCATCCTCGGGCTCTATCGGTTGACTTTGCGGCATGTGCATCTGCATTGTTTCAAATTGAGTCAAAAACGATGATGTGCGATAGCCGAATTGTAAGGGTCTTGGTTTCCGCCGTCTTGCTATTGGTCATTGCCAGAGAATAAGTAACCCTCACCGTCATGAACGCGACAAGTAATCCGTAAATGAAAGCAAACGCTACGACAGGTTCGCCCCTGCCGCTTCCGGCAACCACGCTTCCGACGCTGCGCGGATGCACGATCTTTGCTGGGCTGACTCCGGAGGAAGACCGTGAATGGCTTGCGCGCTGCCATTCGCGCACCTTGAGCGCCGGCGAGAGCCTGGTTGATTTCGAGGATATGTCGAAGGATGTCTTCATAGTCCAGACAGGGGAAGTCCGAGCCGTCCTTCGCTTCTCGGTTGGCAAGGAGGCGATCCTCGGCAGCTTCAAACGTGGCGACATTCTCGGCGAGCAGGCCGCGATCGACGACATGGCTCGATCGGCGAGCCTGATGGCGGTCAGTGACGCTACGGTCACCGTCATCCCGTGCATGGTGTTTCTCGATATCCTGCGGCAGCGTTCGGATGTGGCGCTCGCGCTGCTCCAACTGCTCTCCAAGCGCATTCGGGCGATGAACGACCGCCTGTCGGAACTGTCCTTCCTCGATACCAAGCACCGCCTCTACAACACGCTGCTTAGGCTGTCTCGCGTGCGCAACGACGGCGGCCGCGAACGCATTATTTCGCCGCCGCTCGTACATGCGGAACTCGCCGAGCATATCGGTGCAAGCCGCGAGACGGTATCGCGCGAAATGTCGAGGCTGGCGCGCGAGCAGCTGGTGGAGCGCACCAGCCGCGCCATCGTGCTCAAGAACCCGGTGGAACTCTCCCGGCGGATCTCGCGCGCACTCGAAGGCTGAGGTTTACGGGTAGATCACGCCCTTGCGCAGGATGACATTGGCGTAGAGCCGTGGCTCGCCTGTCTGCACCACCGTATGGGCCGCCTTGACGCGATTGTAGAAGTCCGCACCGATAAGCTTCGTGACTGGCACCTTCGGCTCGTGGCTTGCGCAGCAGTCGATGATTTCCTGATGCACGGGATCGACCTGATCCGGCTTGCCGCCGACCACCGAGCGAAAGATTGCCTCCGGCACGAAATCGTCGATCGGCATCACGCTGAGAATAGCGTTCAGCACTGGAACCAGCGCATGCCCGTCGAGGCGCACCAGCCGGCGCGCGTGTTCGAGCGCCGGATAATTGCCGTCGACGATGGCGATCTCGTCGCCATGACCCATGGCGCGCAGGGTGGCGAGAAGCTCGGGACTCAGGAGGGGGTCAATGCCCTTCAGCATGGGTGGTATCCTTGAACAGTACGGTTTGATCGATGAGATAACGGTCGAAGATCGGCAGGCTGGCGCCGCCAATGGCGCGGGCCTGGTCGCCGACCTCGCCTTCGATGATGTCGGGAATGACGACACCCTGAAGGTCGAGGCGGTTCATCGCCTCGATGGTCGCCTTGACCAGTCGGTGGCGGACCCAGGAGGGGAAGCCCCCGTCGATGATGGCGGCGGCAAAGTCGATGATCGAGGCTGCCGCGATGACGGCCTGGGCGAGTGCTGCGGCCGTGTCCTGGATCCAGATCTCAAGCGGTTCGCCGAAATCGATCCATTCTTCCGCCGCATACCAGAGCGGCTGGGGATCGAGCCCGCGCTCGCGCAACAGGTTTTCGAGCACGAAGATCGAGGCGATGTCGAGCAGCTGGCGCGTCTGGCCATGCTTGTCGCGCACGGGAAGCGGCCCGATTGCGCCGGCAGTGCCCGTGCGGCCAACGAAGAGCGATGAATTGACGACGATGCCGCCGCCGATGAACGAGCCGATGTAGAAATAGACGAAATCCGGATAACGCTGGCCGGCGCCGAAGACGAGTTCAGCCCCACAGGCGCTGGTCGCATCGTTGCGCAGATAGACGGGATGCGCCATGCGCGTCTGGACCTCGCCCTGCAGATCGACCTTGCGCCAGATCTCCATGGCGCCTTCTGGCGCGCCGACTTCCTCGGCCCAGTTCCACAGTTCAAAGGGAGCGGCGATGCCGATGCCGGCGATCCTTGCCCGCATCGTCTCGTCCATGTCCGCTTCCATCTCGGCGATCCCGTCACAGATGAAGGGCAGGAGATGATCGGGATGCGGATAGCGATAGGTCCGGTGCCGCTGCTCGCGGATACTGCCGGCGAAGTCCATCAGCACGAGGTCGGCGCTCCGGCGGCCGATCTTCACGCCGAAGGAGAAGACGGCCTCCGGATTGATGAACATCGGCACGGAGGGCTGGCCGACGCGGCCGCGAATGGGCTCGCCGCGCATTAGCAGCTCGTCGCTTTCCAGCGAGCGCATGATGACCGAGACGGTCTGGGCGGAAAGTCCTGTCAGACGCGCGATGTCGGCCTTGGAGCAGCCGGGGTTCTGCCGCACCAGCGAAAGCACCAGCCGCTCGTTATAGGCGCGCACGCGCACCTGGTTCGAGCCGCCGCCGGCGCTCACCCTGGGCGCCGGATCCGCCAGTCGTGCATGATCATCCTGTGACACTGAAGGTCGCTCCTCCCGACCGCTCCCTTTTACGAGAGCGGTCGAAGAATGTCACACCAGTTTAATAATTCAACTGGATTTATTTATTGACAGCCGAAATGTTCTGATGTTCTAAATGTGCCCGTGGAGGAGTGGGATGCCTGATGGCACCCGATCGGATCGCCAGAGGGGCGGCCCGTGCCGACACGTTGCGGCCGGAGGAGCTGGCCGACACCATTCGGGAGGATACCAAATTGAAAAAGTCTCTGATCACTGCTGCCCTGTCGACCCTTGCCCTCGGCGTTGTTTTCGCCGCGCCGGTACAGGCAGCCGACGTTTCCGCCTGCCTCATCACCAAGACCGACACCAACCCCTTCTTCGTCAAGATGAAGGAAGGCGCGACCGCCAAGGCCGCTGAACTCGGCGTGACCCTGAAGGCCTATGCCGGCAAGGTTGACGGTGACTCGGAAAGCCAGGTTGCTGCCATCGAAACCTGCATCGCCGACGGTGCAAAGGGCATCCTGCTCACCGCATCCGACACCAAGGGTATCGTTCCAGCCGTCCAGAAGGCCCGCGATGCTGGCGTGCTCGTCATCGCCCTCGACACGCCCCTGGAGCCGATCGACTCCGCCGACATGACCTTTGCCACCGACAACCTTCTCGCCGGCGAGCTGATCGGCAAGTGGGCTGCAGCCTCGCTCGGCGACGCTGCCAAGGACGCCAAGATCGCCTTCCTCAACCTGACCCCATCGCAGCCGTCGGTCGACGTCCTGCGTAACCAGGGCTTCATGAAGGGCTTCGGCATCGACGTTGCTGACATCAACAAGATCGGCGACGAAACCGATCCGCGCATCGTCGGCCACGACATCACCAACGGCAACGAAGAAGGCGGCCGCACCGCCATGGAAAACCTTCTCCAGAAGGACCCGTCCATCAACGTCGTCCACACCATCAATGAGCCGGCCGCTGCCGGTGCCTATGAAGCTCTGAAGGCCGTTGGCAAGGAAGGTGACGTCCTGATCGTGTCGGTTGACGGCGGTTGCCCGGGTGTCAAGAACGTCAAGGACGGCGTCATCGGTGCAACGTCCCAGCAGTATCCGCTGCTGATGGCGGCTCTCGGCATCGAGGCCATCAAGAAGTTTGCCGACACCGGTGAAAAGCCGGCTGCTACCGAAGGCAAGAACTTCTTCGACACGGGCGTTGCCCTCGTCACCGACAAGCCGGCTGCTGGCGTCGAGTCGATCGACACCACCGAAGGCATGAACAAGTGCTGGGGTTGATCTGAGCCTCCTGCGCCTGAACTGAAACGCCGGCGGGAGCTTGTCTCCTGCCGGTAGGCGCAACGCCCGGCCTTGCGCGGCGGCAGGCCGGGCGTATCCTTCATGTAAAAATTTGAGACAAACGGCAGGGAGGATGACCCATGCAGCCGGCCAATCCCGAAACGCGCACTCCGCAGGAATTTGAGAAAGTCCTGTCGTCGAGCTCCACGCAGGTCGCCTCTTTCGACCGCCACGAGCGCACGCTGTTGGAGCGCTTTCAGCATTTCCTTCATTCCAATCCGGCCGCCGTGGCCCTGATCGTCCTTGTCGCGTCGATCGCCGCATTCGGCCTCATTCTTGGCGGCAAGTTCTTCTCCGCCTTCACCCTGACCCTCATCCTGCAGCAGGTCGCGATCGTTGGTATCGTCGGTGCGGCGCAGACACTGGTCATCCTGACGGCGGGCATCGACCTGTCGGTTGGCGCGATCATGGTCCTGTCCTCGGTTGTCATGGGCCAGTTCGCCTTTCGATATGGCCTGCCGCCCGAACTGGCGGTTTTTTGTGGCCTGGGTGTCGGCGCGTTCTGCGGTTTCATCAATGGCCTGCTCGTCTCGCGCATGAAGCTGCCGCCCTTCATCGTCACGCTGGGCATGTGGCAGATCGTGCTCGCCACCAATTTTCTCTATTCCGCCAATGAGACGATCCGCAGCCAGGACATCGACGCCAATGCGCCGATCCTGAAATTCTTCGGTGAAAACCTCCGCCTTGGTGGCGCCGTGCTGACCTATGGCGTTGTCGCCATGGTGCTGCTGGTGGCCATCCTCTGGTACGTGCTCAACCACACCGCCTGGGGCCGCCACGTCTATGCCGTCGGCGATGACCCGGACGCGGCAGAACTCGCCGGCGTGAACGTCAAGCGCATGCTGGTCTCCGTCTACACGCTCTCGGGTCTGATCTGTGCCTTTGCCGGTTGGGTCCTGATTGGCCGTATCGGCTCGGTATCGCCGACAGCCGGACAGTTTGCGAACATTGAATCGATCACGGCCGTGGTGATCGGCGGCATCTCCCTCTTCGGCGGGCGCGGTTCGATCCTCGGCATGATCTTCGGCGCCTTGATCGTCGGCGTGTTCCAGCTTGGTCTGCGCCTGATCGGCACGGATCCGCAATGGACCTATCTCTTGATTGGTGTGCTCATCATCGCTGCCGTTGCAGTCGACCAGTGGATCAGAAAGGTAGCAGGCTGATGACCCAGGAACCCATTCTCACCGCCCGCGGTCTGGTCAAGCGTTACGGCCGGGTTACCGCCCTCGACAATGCCGACTTCGACCTCTATCCGGGCGAGATCCTCGCGGTCATCGGTGACAACGGTGCCGGCAAGTCCTCTCTGATCAAGGCGATCTCGGGCGCTGTCACACCGGATGAGGGCGAGATCCGTCTCGAAGGCAAGCCGATCAACTTCCGCTCGCCGATCGAGGCCCGAAAGGCCGGAATCGAGACTGTCTATCAGAACCTCGCGCTGTCGCCGGCGCTGTCGATCGCAGACAACATGTTCCTTGGCCGCGAGCTTCGCAAGCCGGGCGTCATGGGCAGCCTCTTCCGCAAGCTTGACCGTCCGGCGATGGAGAAGATCGCCCGCGACAAGCTCTCCGAGCTCGGCCTGATGACCATCCAGAACATCAACCAGGCAGTCGAGACACTGTCGGGTGGTCAGCGCCAGGGCGTTGCCGTTGCCCGTGCAGCGGCCTTCGGCTCGAAGGTCATCATCCTCGATGAGCCGACGGCGGCACTGGGTGTCAAGGAAAGCCGCAAGGTTCTAGAGCTGATCCTCGACGTTCGCTCGCGCGGTCTGCCGATCGTTCTGATCAGCCACAACATGCCGCATGTTTTCGAGGTGGCGGATCGCATCCATGTCCACCGTCTCGGAAAGCGCCTCTGCGTCATCAATCCGAAGGACTATACCATGTCGGATGCCGTCGCCTTCATGACCGGCGCACGCCCGGCGCCCGAGGTCGGGCAGGCCGCATGAGCCCTGCTCTCGACGACCTGCTCTCGGAAATCGAAAGGCGGGCGCATGGCAGCGCCCGTCTGCTCGTCGCCGTGGCCGGCCCTCCCGGCGCCGGCAAGTCGACACTGGCCGATCGCCTGCACGCGCTCCTCGCAGACAGGGGACTGCGCAGCGCCGTCCTGCCGATGGACGGCTTCCATCTCGACAACGCAATCCTCGAAGAGCGAGGCGATCTCGCACGCAAAGGCGCTCCCCACACCTTCGATGTGCGCGGCCTTGCAGACCTGCTGCGCGCAGTCAAGTCTGGCGGCGAGGTCTTCGTGCCTGTCTTCGACCGTGCCCGCGAATTGGCGATCTCCGCCGCCCGCTGCATCACGCCGGACGACCGCATCGTCATTGCAGAAGGCAATTACCTGCTGCTCGATCAGGGCAGGTGGGCAGGCCTCTCGGATCTCTTCGATCTCACCGTCATGGTCTCCCCGCCGATCGCCGAACTGGAACGCCGGCTGCAGGCACGCTGGACCCATTATGGTCTCACTCCGGCACAGATTGAAGCGAAAGTCGAAGGCAACGACCTGCCCAATGGCAGGCTGGTCATCGAGCGCAGCCGCACTGCCGATTTCACCTTCGACCTGCTCTGAATGTGCCTTCTTCGGGGTGTAGTCGGACCTCCGAAAATTATTAAGTTCTAATTAAATGCATCATCGCTAAAATTGTACCGGTTTGGTTCAGCCAATTTCAGCCTCCCCCTGATACAACTCCTCCATGAAAGGTTAACGCAGCACCCGCCGTGCTGACAGGGCGCCTCGAAGCCTTGAGCGGCGTGTTGAAAGGGGGAGTGAAATGGCCATTTTGATTGTCGAAGACAATCCGACCAACGCGATGATCATCAAGCATCTCGCGAAAAAGGTGACGGTCGAAGAGATCAAGGTCGCCGGTGACGGAAACACGGCACTCATGCTGTGTCATGCCGAAAACTTCGAAATGCTGATCGTTGATCACATGCTGCCTGGTATGTCCGGGATTCAGTTCGTCAAGGCCGTACGCCTGATGGATCGCTACAGCGACGTACCGGTCGTCATGGTAACGGCCGATGACGAGCCGCGGCTGCGCGAAGAAGCGAAGGCGGCCGGGGTGACGGACTTCCTGCACAAGCCGGTCGAAGCCGTCGCGTTCCGCAAGCTGCTGGCCGACCATCTCGGGTCGACTGCGGTCCATCCTGAACTTCGCTCTGCCTGAGAAAGGGACGAAAGCCATGAAGAGCATTCTCGTTGCGCTCCTCGCGAGCGTCGTTTCCGCCACGTGTGCGCTCGCTCTCGATGCCCCCACAGGACCTGTGATCCTGACCGTCAAGGGCAAGATCTCCAACACCAATGCCGGCGACACTGCCCAGTTCGACATGGCCATGCTGGAAAAGCTGACGGGCCGAAAGGGCGAAATGGAAACGCCGTGGACTGAGGGTAGAGTGACCTTTGAAGGCCCGCTGCTGCGCGAAGTCCTGGCTGCGGTCGGTGCGACCGGCACGAGCCTCAAGGTCCGTGCCCTGAACGACTACGCCGCTGACGTGCCGGCGGAAGACGCCAAGCTCGATACCATCCTGGCCACGAAGCTTGACGGCAAGCTGATGTCGGTTCGCGACAAGGGCCCGCTGATGCTGGTCTATCCCTTCGATCTCGATGCCGACCTATACAATGAGAAGTACTTTTCGCGCTCGGTCTGGCAGATCAAGGAAATCGAGGTCGGTCAGTGACATTGACGGGAGCAACAGCGCGGAAATTTGCAGGCGGAGGCACGGTTGCCTTTGTCCTGCAGACCGTGTCTGCTGTGCTCCTGCTCGTCCTTCTGGTTCTCTTTGTCGATATCGCACGCCAGTATCGTATCATGGAAGATGGCGTGCGTGAGAACTCGCTCTGGTCGGTTTACCAGCTGGATCGGGAAGTGCGCCAGCTCAGCCACAGCATGGCAAATGTGCGCCGTGGCGAACAGAACCCGCAGATGCTCGATGAGCTGGCCCTGCGTTACGACATTCTCTATTCCCGGACGGCGATTCTCGATCAGGCGAAATTCGGCGCCTATTTCTCCGGGGACGAGAAGATCCGCAGCTATATCGATGGAATCACCGAAGCCGTCCAGGCAGCACAGCCGATGTTCGATGCCTATGCTGCAGGCACGCCGCCGGCAGCTGAACAACTTGAGCGGTTCGAGACGTCCCTTGTTCCCATGAGCCGGGCAGCCGAAGACTTCTTGCTTTATACCAACACCCGCGTGAGCCACGAGCGTGCGGAAAGCCGCTCGACGATCCTCGACCTCGAGCGCACCTCCACGGTGATGCTGAGCCTGCTGATGGTTTCGGTGGTCTTTCTGGTCGTGACCCTCAACCGCCAGCTCCGCTCGGTCCGCCAATCGAGCCACGAACTCCAGGTGATGGCGACGCAGCTGAGCGAGGCTTATGAGGCGGCCGATGGCGGCAACCGGGCCAAGTCGCAGTTCATGGCGACTATGGGGCATGAGATCCGCACGCCGCTCAACGCGATCCTCGGTATGTCCGAACTCCTGGAGCTTTCCGAGTTGCCGGATGATGCGCTGTCCAGCGTCAAGACGATCCGGTCTTCCGGTGAGGCATTGCTGGAGATCATCAACGAGATCCTTGATTTCTCCAAGATCGAGCACGGCAAGCTGGAACTGGAGGAGCGAGCCTTCGACGTCTGTGCGCTGGCCGAAAGCACCGTCAGCATCATCAGAGGTCGCGCGGACGACCACGGGAACACCGTGATCCTCGACCTGCCGGACTCGCTCCAGGCCCTATACGTCAAGACCGACCCGACGCGCCTGCGCCAGGTTCTGCTCAATCTGCTGTCCAACGCCGCCAAGTTCACGCATCAGGGCACCGTGACCCTGCGCCTGCGCGACTTCTACCGCGAAGGCAAGCTGATGATCCGCTTTGAGGTGGAAGATACCGGTATAGGCATCGATGAGGCCGGGCTCGACAAGCTGTTCAAGCCCTTCTCCCAGGTCGATGCCTCGATCAGCCGGCGCTATGGCGGCACGGGCCTCGGGCTCACCATCTGCAAGCAGATCGTCGAGAAGCTCGGCGGCGAGCTCGGCATGAGCAGTACCGTCGGCGTGGGCTCCATCTTCTGGTTTGAACTGGGTGTCGTTCCGGTGAGCCGTGAGGAAGCCAGCGGTCTCGCTGCCAAGGTTGTCGCCGAAGAGACGCTGCCACGCTGCCGCATCCTGCTGGTGGAAGACAACAAGGTGAACCAGATCGTCGCCACCCGTTTTCTCGCGCGTCTCGGTCAGGATGTCGAGATTGCCAATGACGGCGCCGAAGCGGTTTCGATCTCCCGCGGCCAGGCCTTCGATCTGATCCTGATGGACATGCAGATGCCGGTGATGGACGGCATTGAAGCGACGAAGCGGATCATCGCCGAAGGCGGTCCCTCGGCGGAGGTGCCGATCATCGCGATGACGGCCAACGCCTCAGACGATGACCGTCGCCGCTGCCTCGACGCTGGCATGAAGGGTTTTGAATCCAAGCCAGTCACATTGGAAAGATTGCGAAAGATGATTGCTCACGCCACGTCTTCGGCTCGCGAGACCGCGCCGACACCGGCAACGACGACAGCCCCGCAGAAGCTGGAATTGCCTGAACTCGATCTGGATGGCATGCCGCTTCAGGCTCTGCCGGGCCTTGGCATCGAGGGGCTGGACGAGGCCCGTCATGCTGAACTCGTCGAAGCGCTGGGCGAGGAGGTCTTCCAGGAACTGGTCGAATCCTTCTTCGACGACGCGACCAGCCTGCTGGACGAACTGAACGAGGCGCTCCGCCGCAACGACCCGGACAAGATCGACCGCGTGCTGCACACGATCAAGGGGGCCGCCTCCAATGTCGGTCTCAACGATCTCGCCGTGAAGGCTCACGCCCTGCGCAGCCAGACACCGGCACCTGCAGATATCGAAATGCTCGGCGAGGAAATCCTCGCTCTCAAATTCAAACTGGTTGCCTGAGAAGCAAGGAGGCGTTCATGCGTATTTTGTTGGTGGACGACAACAGCACCAATCTGAAGCTCCTGACGAAGCTCGTCGGCAAGCTCGACAATTGCGAGGCACTGCCCTTCGCCAGCCCCGACGCCGTGCTCTCGGCCCTGCCGGAGCTCGATTTTGATATTGCCATCATCGATTACCAGATGCCGGTCTATAATGGCGTCGAGCTCTATACCGAGATCGTCCGCTTCGACAAATATGCCGAGGTCCCCGTCATCTTCGTCACCGCCGACAAGGACATGACGACCCGCATGGCGGCTCTTAACGCCGGTGCGATCGACTTTCTCACCAAGCCGGTGAACCCGGTCGAGTTCCAGGCGCGCGTGCAGAACATCGTCAGCCTTGCGCGCGCGCGTCGCCAGCTGGCCGACCAGGCCGAATGGCTGCGCCGCGAGGTCGAGCGTGCTGTGGGCGAGCTGCGTGAACGCGAGCAGGAGATTATCCACCGGCTGACGCTGGCGGCAGGTTACAAGGATCCGGAAACGGCGCGCCACACGCTGCGCGTGGCATCCTATTCCGAAGCCATCGCCATCGAGCTCGGCCTGTCGCAGCAGCTCTGCCACGACATTCGTCTGGCAGCCCCGATGCACGACATTGGCAAGGTCGCCATGCCCGACACCGTTCTGTTGAAGCAGGGTCGCCTGACGGAGGCGGAGTATCGTCAGATGCAGGCGCATGCCGAAATCGGCAGTGACATTCTCGGTCGTTCGCATTCCTCGCTGCTGCAGCTCGCTTCCGAGATCGCCGCCAGCCACCACGAGCGTTGGGACGGGCAGGGCTACCCGAACCGCCTGGTCGGGACCGCGATCCCGATCTCCGGCCGCATCGTCTGCATAGCCGACAACTTTGATGCCCTGACCACCGAGCGCCCCTACAAGCCGGCCTGGAGCTTCGAGCGTACCGTCGAGCACATCCTGGGCCGTGCCGGCACCCAGTTCGATCCGGATTGCGTGGCGGCCTTCGAACGCGCGCTGCCGCGCATCCAGGCGATCATGGAGCAGGATCGTCGCGAACAGGCGGAAGAGGCGGAGAAGACGGTCGTTTCGGCGAACGAACGGGTCGCCTGATCCTTTGATCCTGCGGGATGGACATGCTAAGGGCGGCGAGTTCTCGTCAAGCCGGAGGCTCGCCCCATGTCATCCCTCACAATCCGCCGCCCCGACGACTGGCACCTTCATCTGCGCGATGGCGCCATGCTGGAGGGCGTGATCGGCGACACCAGCCGGCACTTTGCCCGCGCGATCATCATGCCGAACCTCGTGCCGCCAGTGGTGACGACAGAGGACGCGCGCGCCTATCGCGAGCGGATCCTGAAGGCGGTTCCATCAGGCGACCGCTTCGAGCCGCTGATGACGCTCTATCTCACCGAGCACACCAATCCCAATGACGTGGAAGAGGGCAAACGCTCAGGTCTGATCACGGCGGTGAAGCTTTATCCGGCCGGTGCCACGACCAATTCCCATGGCGGCGTGCGCGACATGGAAAAGGCCATGCCCGTGCTCGAGCGCATGGCCAAGGTCGGCCTGCCGCTCTGCGTGCATGGCGAGGTGACGACGCCCGAGGTCGACATCTTCGACCGCGAAAAGGTCTTCATCGACACGGTTCTCGACCCGCTGCGCCGTCGCCTGCCGGAGCTGAAGGTGACCATGGAGCACGTGACAACCGAGGACGGCATCCAGTATATCCGCTCCGCCGAGCGCAATCTTGCCGGCTCGATCACCACCCATCACCTGATCATCAACCGCAACGACATTCTCGTCGGCGGCATCCAGCCGCATTACTACTGCCTTCCTGTCGCCAAGCGCGAGAACCATCGCCAGGCGCTGCGCAAGGCGGCGGTCTCCGGCGATGCCAGGTTCTTCCTAGGCACCGACAGCGCGCCGCATGTCGACCCGCTGAAGGAATGTGCCTGCGGCTGCGCCGGCATCTACACCTCGATCAACACCATGAGTTGCCTTGCCCATGTCTTCGAACAGGAGAATGCGCTGAACAAGCTGGAAGCCTTCACCTCTCTGAACGGCCCGGCCTGGTATGGCCTGCCGGCAAACGAGGAGACCATCACGCTCGTCAAGCGAGAGGCGCCGGTCGAATTTCCGGTCAAGATCTTCACCGGTGCAGGTCCGGTGACCGTGTTTGATCCGAAATTCCCTCTGCATTGGGACGTCGCCTGACGCGCCTGGCCCCGCCGATTGTCTGCGGGGCCCTCGTTCCGGATATTGCGTCAGGCCGCGTCTTTCGGGACGGAACGGGACGTCAGGGCTGGCTGTGACCCATGCCGCTCCCCATGCCGCTCCCCATGCCCTGGCCGTTTCCATGGCCCTTTCCCTGCCCGTGACCGGCAGCGCCGTTTTCGCCGCCACAGCGCTGGAATGCGGGAAGATGCTTGTTCTCCGAGGCGTCGCGCAGCGCAATGAAGACCGCAGTGATGTCGTCATGGCCGACAGCAGCCGGCAGCAGGGTCTTGCCGTACAAGTCGCGGTTGGCAATCTCGGCCTCCACGCCCATGGCGCAGGCCTCGGCCAGGGTCTCCGGCACGGCGGCGCGCATCGCGTCCGATCCGAGATTGGGATTGCTGCCCGCTTCAAGGCCGTAGGTTTTCATGACCTGTCGGAGTAGCTCTGCGTGATGCTGCTCGGCGACGATAATGTTGCTGAACGGGCGAACCTCGCCGAATTTCTCCATGACGGCCGCGTAGAAGGCCTCTGCATTATGCTCGTCGGCCAAGGCCATGAAGAGCGCGTCACGGGTGGCTGGCGGTAGATCCGCAGCGGAGGCCGGTTGCATCAGTGCCGGCGTCGCCACAACGAGGCTGGCGAGAAGGAGGAGGGAGGGGCGCATTGGGTTTCCTTTCAGGATGGCTTCTTGATACATAAAGATAATCATATGTATTGAGAAAAACCGAGTGAATTCCCGGTAACCTCGTGTCCATCTTCCCGTCATTTTCGCCGATCGTCGGGCATTCCTCAGGTCCCGAGCGAGCCGAGTTGCGGCCAGAGGCCAAGCACGCCGATGACGATGAGATAGATCGCGACGACATAGTTGAGCAGGCGCGGCATGATCAGGATTAGGATGCCGGCGATCAGCGCGACGAGCGGCTGGATGATGAGGGCGTTGTCCATGGGAAATGGTCCTTCGTGGGTGGCGAGCCGTAAAGATCTGTCGAGGCGGCATTGTTCCAATGCCGTGCCATCTGGCGGGTCGCATCGCTTGCTGCTATTGCGCTTTGAGCCATATCTGACAGGAGCGCGCCATGATCCAGACCCCCTTCACCGACCCCGCCGTGATGGCAGAACTCGTGGCGAAGATGCTCTGGGAGATCAAGGCGGTGCATTTCAATGCGGCCGAGCCCTACAAGCTCTCGTCTGGTATGCGCAGCCCCGTCTATATCGACTGCCGCAAGCTCCTCTCCTATCCGCGCGTGCGCTCCGCCGTCATGGATTTCGCCGCAGCGACACTCATGCGCAATGCCGGCTTCGAGCAGTTTGACTGCATCGCCGGCGGCGAGACGGCGGGTATCCCCTTTGCTGCACTGCTCGCCGATCGCCTGGGCCTGCCGATGATCTATGTGCGCAAGGCCCCCAAGGGCCATGGCCGCAATGCCCAGATCGAAGGCCATATGCCGGAAGGTGCGCGCGTGCTCGTCATCGAGGATCTGACCACGGCTGGCGGCAGCATGTTCAAGTTCATCGATGCGATCAGGGCTGCTGGCGGCATGGTCGACCATGGCATCGCTCTGTTCTTCTATGGCATCTTCCCCGAAGCCCAGCAGCGCTTCGATGACGGCAAGGTGAAGCTGCATTACATCGCCACCTGGCGGAACGTCCTGGCCGTCGCCCGCGAGCAAAAGCTGTTCGACGAGAAGACCCTGTCGGAAGTCGAGGCCTTCCTCGATGCGCCGCTGGAATGGTCGGGTCGCAACGGCGGAGTTTCGTCGCTCGCCTGAGCAAATGCTCACGGTCGCACTGGAAATCCGGCGCGACTTGGTTTAAATCGATTGAAACTGATGTCTGGGAGGTCGAGATGATCCTGTGTTGCGGCGAAGCGCTGATCGACATGTTGCCACGCGAAACCACGCTCGGCGAGCGGGCCTTTTCGCCCTATGCCGGCGGCGCGATCTTCAACACGGCGATTGCGCTCGGGCGCCTCGGCATCGACACCGGCTTTTTCACCGGCCTCTCCGACGACATGCTGGGGGACATCCTGCGCGACGCGCTGAAATCCTCTGGCGTCGATTACAGCTATTGCGCCACGCTTTCGCGTCCCTGCACGATCGCGCTGGTCAAGCTCACCAACGGCCAGGCATCCTATGCCTTCTATGACGAGAACACGGCAGGCCGGATGATCACCGAAGCCGATCTGCCCAAGCTCGATGACAGCTGCGAGGCCCTGCATTTCGGCGCGATCAGCCTGATACCGGAACCCTGCGGCTCGACCTATGAGGCGCTGATGACCCGCGAGCACAAGACCCGAGTGATCTCGCTCGACCCGAACATCCGCCCGGGTTTCATCAAGGACAAAGCAGCACACCAGGCCCGCATCGCCCGCATGGCCGACATGTCCGACATCCTGAAATTCTCCGACGAAGACCTCGACTGGTTCGACCTGTCAGGCAGCCAGGACGAACGCGCCGCCTACTGGCTGACGCGTGGCGCCAAGCTCGTGGTGCTGACCAAGGGCGCGGAAGGGGCGACCGCCTATACCGCTGGCTTCAAGGTCTCGGTGCCCTCCAACAAGGTCGACGTGGTCGACACCGTCGGCGCCGGCGACACCTTTGACGCGGGCATTCTGGCTTCCCTGAAGCGTCAGGGCCTGCTGACCAAGGAGAAGGTCGCGACGCTGTCGGAAGAGGCGGTGCGCCAGGCGCTGACGGTTGGCGCGAAGGCGGCAGCCGTCACCGTCTCGCGGGCAGGGGCCAATCCGCCGACGGCGGCGGAGATTGGGTTCTGAGTTCTAGGCGAGCCGGGGACGGCCTAGTACTTCTTAACTTTTTCCGTGCCGGTGGCGGTAGAAGTTGATGCGAAGGCTGCGGCTGTCACGGTGCAGCGGCTTGGGTCAAACCTGCGACGTTGGCGACGATCGGATCGAGGTATAGCGACTGTGATACCCAATGAGCTTTTGGGGTGGGGTCACGAGCCATTCAGAAGGCGCGGCTGAAATGGGTGGAAACTGTGCGGAGACCGTGTCTGATGGGGCGGCGGCAGGCATTTCATTTCACGAATCGACGGTATCAGCCTTTATCAGGCGAGGCCCCTATATCGATTTGTGCCTTGACGATGTCTTAATCAATGGGGTCAGGGCTCGGGTAAAACTGAGCGTTTCCTCCGTTTCAAGTATTCTGGTTGACGGTGAGCCGAATGATGGTGAGTTGATGGTGGCACCAGATGGGGAGATCCTTATGCTGGAGTTAAGCAAACACTGCCTAGCTGTTGTGGTGGAATGGAACTGCTTTTCCTCAAGCATCAGTTTTACTCGATCATATAAAATCGAAGGTGAGGATGTATTGATCGCCAAAATCTGAGATTAGGCATTGCCCGCACTTTCGCCGCCATTGCCGAAGTGCAGGGATGGACGCATTTCAATTCCCACGGTGTGACTGCAAACGGATCAAGCTCGATGCATCTTGTCGCCATGAAGATTTTGGGTAGCGTGTTCCGTGTGGAAGGGACCCCTTGGGACTATAAGAACCACTTGCGACCTCTGGCGCAGGGAATCGAAGGCTTTGCAACCTGCGAGGTCGTTTTGCCGGATCCAGATGGGGTGCTCACCACGAGACCGCAGCCTGCAGAATTACACTTCTATCGCATCGTGCAGCTGCATGACTCTGTCGAAGAAATTGATCTTTACGACGGCCCTAAGCTGATCCTCAAGTTCCGGCCACTTACTCTTGCAGATTTGGAGGCTGAGAACGGGACAGCCTGACAACTGACCTCTCTTCAGATTGACTGCCGTATCGGCAACTATGCGCCAAAAGCAGTCATTCGCATTGTGGTCATTGCAGTTCTCGGAGGTCCTCCGTATCGCGGGCAGCGGGCAACCCGCCGACGGCGGCTGAGATCAGGTTTTGAGGTGAGGGAGGCGAGATCCCCTCACCTTCCGCCAGCTTCAATCCTCCCGCCTTCACGCTTGGCCGAACGGATTGACGATGCGCAGGCGGTTATCGATGACAAGGCCGTCCTGCATGTCTTCTGAGATCAATGTGTCGCACTCGGCCAGAAGTGCGGCGGCAACGATCATCGCATCATAGATGGAAAGGCCGTAGCGCTCGGAGACCCGAAGTCCTGTTTCGTGTGTCGCCTGCGTGACCGGTTCGACTGTCAGCAAGGCCCGGATCATGTCGAGAAACACATGGGTGTCCGACCAGGACATCTGGATCTTCCGGCGCAGCACATTGGCGATTTCGTTGAGCACCTGAACGCTGATCGTGCCGCCTTGGCCAAGGACGGCCTCCGCCCGATCGGCTTTCTGGGCATCGCCGGAGGCGAGGTAAAGCAGCAGGTTCGTATCGAGGAACCTACCGCCCATTCGCCTCATCCCGGTCGAATTTGAAATCAGCCGGCAACCGGCCCCGGAAGGCTCGAAGGCGCTCTAGAAGATCCTCAGGCGTGGGTTTGCGCGCTACATCGAACTCGCGCCAGTTTGCGGCGCGAATTTCGATATCATCGCCTTCCTTTAGATTCAGCGCTTCGACCACGCTGGCGGGGAGGCGCACCGCAAGGCTATTGCCCCATTTGGCGATCTGCATGGTGGACTCCGAAGATATACTTCCAGCACAACGTATATCAATTCGGAGGCGTCATCAAGCAAACTGCCCGATTACAGGCGCTCCTCACCCCATCTTCCGTTCTGCCAGCGCCGACACCAATCCCGCCGTCGAGCTGTCATGCCCGGTCGCCGCCACTTTCCCCTGCACCACCGGCAAGAGCCCCGTCGCCAGTTCCTTGCCGAGCTCCACGCCCCACTGGTCAAACGAATTGATCCGGAAGATTACGCCTTCGACGAAGACGCGGTGTTCGTAGAGCGCGATCAGGCGTCCCAGCGTAAACGGGGTCAGCTGCTCATAGACGAAGGTGATCGACGGGCGGTTGCCGGAGAAGACGCGGTGCGGGGCGAGGAAATCGGCTTCTTCGTCCGGCACACCCTTCGCCGTCAGCTGGCTCTTCGCTTCCGCAAGGGTACGGCCCTTCATCAGCGCTTCCGACTGGGCCAGGCAATTGGCGATCAGCAGTTCGTGCTGGTGGCGCAGCTCCGGCTCGAAGCCATTGGCGGCGATCAGGAACTCGGCCGGGATGACGCTCGTGCCCTGGTGGATCAGCTGATAGAAGGCGTGCTGGCCATTGGTGCCGGGTTCGCCCCAGACGACGGGGCCGGAGGCCCCCTGGACCGGCTTGCCGTCGATCGTCACGCTCTTGCCGTTCGATTCCATGTCGAGCTGCTGCAGATAGGCCGGGAAGCGCGACAGGCGCTGGTCATAGGGCAGGATTGCGCGGGTCGCGTAGTTCAAAACGTTGCGGTGATAGACGCCGAGCGCGCCGAGCAGCATCGGCAGGTTCTGCCGGAAGGGCGCCTTGCGGAAATGCTCATCCATTGCATGGCCGCCAGCGAGGAAATCGCCGAAATTGTCTGGGCCGATCGCGATCATCAGCGGCAGGCCGATCGCCGACCAGATCGAGTAACGTCCGCCGACCCAGTCCCAGAAGCCGAAGACGCGGGCTTGATCGATACCGAAGGCGGCGACCTTGTCGAGGGCGGTCGACACAGCGCAGAAATGGTGGCCAACGGCGGCTTCCCCCAGCGCATCGGCGATGAAGGCGCGCGCCGTCTGGGCATTGGTCATCGTCTCGATGGTGGTAAAGGTCTTGGACGCCACGATGAACAGCGTGGTCTCAGCATGGAGCGTCTTCAGCGTGTCGGCGATATGCGCGCCGTCGATATTGGAGACGAAATGCAGGCGCGGGCCGTCATGGAAGGGCGAGAGCGCCAGCGTGGCCATCACGGGACCCAGATCCGAGCCGCCAATGCCGATATTAACGACATCGGTGATGGCCTTGCCTGTCGCGCCCTTCATCTCGCCGGAGCGAATGCCATCGACAAACTTGCCCATGGCGTCGAGAACGCCGTTCACGTCAGGCATGACGTCACGGCCATCAACGATGACGGGGCGGTTGGAGCGGTTGCGCAGCGCGGTGTGCAGCACGGCGCGGCCTTCGGTGAAGTTGATCGGCGCGCCCGAAAACATTTCGTCACGCTTTTCGGCGACGCCAGCCGTCACCAGCAGCTGCTCGAGCTGATCGAGCACCTCGTCATTCACGGCGCATTTGGAATAATCCATCAACAGGTCGTCGAGCGAGGCGGAAAAGCGGCTGAAACGCTGCGGATCGGCGGCAAAGGCTGCGCGCAGATCCTCGGCATGGGTGGCGGCGACCGTGCTCGTCAGTGTGTCGATGATGGATTGCATCGGAATGTCCCTGGTTCGACGATGATGTCGGGGACCTTATTAGCGACTTGAGACGGGATCAAGACGAAGGGGAGGCTAGAGCCTCCCCAAATTTAAATCGATTTATTTTCCGTCGCGCAACTCGCGCCGCAGGATCTTGCCGACATTGGTTTTCGGCAGCTCAGTGCGGAACTCGATATAGCGCGGCCGCTTGTAGTTGGTGAGGTTGGCGGCGCAATGGGCCTTCAGCTCGTCGATGGTGAGGTTCTCGTCCTTCTTCACCACGAAGAGCTTTACCGCCTCGCCCGAATGCTCGTCCGGCACGCCGACAGCGGCGCATTCCAAGACGCCGGCATGCATCACGGCGACTTCCTCGATCTCGTTCGGATAGACGTTGAAGCCGGAAACGAGGATCATGTCCTTCTTGCGGTCGACGATCTTCACATAGCCGCGCTCGTCCATCAGGCCCATGTCGCCGGAGCGGAAGAAGCCATCGGCGCTCATCACCTTGGCCGTCTCTTCCGGGCGCTGCCAATAGCCGGCCATGACCTGCGGGCCACGGATGCAGATTTCGCCCACTTCGCCGACCGGCAGCGTGTTGCCGTCCTCGTCGCGGATCTCGATATCCGTCGAAGGCAGGGGCAGGCCGATCATGCCGGAGAATTCACGGGTGTCGAGACGATTGACAGTGGCAACCGGCGACGTCTCGGACAGACCGTAACCCTCAGTGATCGGACGACCCGTCATCTCCAGCCAGCGCTCGGCCACCGGCCGCTGGATCGCCATGCCGCCGCCGAGCACCAGCATCAGCGAGGAGAAGTCGATCTTCTTGAATTCCGGGTTGTTCATCATCGCGTTGAACAGCGTGTTGAGACCCGGGAAGACATGCGCCTTGAAGCTCTGCAGCTCCTTGATAAAGGCCGGGATATCACGCGGATTGGCAATCAGGAGGTTATGGCCGCCAAGCGCCACGCCCATCAGCGAATTCACCGTCAGCGCAAAGATGTGGTAGAGCGGCAGCGCGCAGACGAAGTTCAACACATCGGGCTTCGAATGCCCTGCGAAGGCGGCTTCGAGCCACAGCGCGATCTGCTGCTTGTTGGCAAGCAGATTGGCATGCGTCAGGGTCGCGCCCTTTGAAACGCCGGTCGTGCCGCCGGTATACTGCAGGAAGGCGACATCACTCGACACCACGTCGACCGGCTTCAGCGACAGCTTCTCGCCTTCGGCCAGCATCGCCCTGAAGCCCGTGTGGCCCGGGATCGACCATGCGGGTACGAGCTTCTTCACCTTGCGCACCACGAGATTGACGATGTGGCCCTTCAAGCCGAGCATGTCGCCCATGGCGCAGACCACCACATGCTTCACGTCTGTGCGGGCCACCACCTGTTCGACCGTGTGGGCGAAATTTTCGAGCACGATGATCGCCTTGGCGCCGGAATCCTTGAGCTGGTGTTCCAGTTCGCGCGGCGTGTAGAGCGGGTTGACGTTGACCACGGTCATGCCGGCCCGAAGGATACCGTAGACGCTCACCGGGTTCTGCAGGATGTTCGGCGTCATCACGGCGACGCGGTCACCCTTCACCAGTCCCTTCGCCTGCAGCCATGCGCCGACCTTGCGCGATTGCTGCTCAAGCTCGCGGAAGGTCATGCCGCGGCCCATGCTGGAGAAGGCGAGGCGATCGGCGAATTTCGCGCAGCTCGCCTCGAAAAGCGCGCCGAGCGATGCATGGGCATGCGGCGCGATCTCGGCCGGCACGGCGGCCGGGTAGGAATTGACCCATATCTTCTCGGCGGCGCGGCCGCTGAGGCGGCTCAGAGTTTCCGTCATGTAGTCCTCCCGAAATCATTTGTCTGCTGTGCACGCCCTTCCGGGGCAGGTTCCTCCTCAGGTCCCGAAAGCTTATGCTTTCACATCGGCAGTGCAAGTGCCCGGACGCTATATAACCTTGACGTAAACGTCAACAATTGCGTCGATGCCTGATGCCTGATGCCTGATGCCTGATGCCTGATGCCTGATGCCTGATGCCTGATGCCTGATGCCTGTTGAGGGGGAACCATGACGCAGCCCCACCGTTAAGCTCCCATCGATGAACAACAGAAGGAGAATGACGAATGCGACAGGAAAATCGTGCCACCACCGGCCAGGATCCCTATGTCAAGGACACGGCGAGCCTGATTGCCAGCGACAAGGTAGAAGGTACAGTCGTCTACGGCCTCGACGGCGAGCGCATCGGCTCGATCCAGCGCATCATTCTTGAAAAGCGCGGCGGCCGCGTCGCCTATGCGGTCCTGAGCTTTGGCGGCTTCTGGGGCATCGGCGACGACTATTACCCGCTCCCCTGGGAAAAGCTGACCTATGACGAAAGCCTCGATGGCTATCGCATCGATCTCACCAAGGAACAGGTGGAGGCCGCACCTCGCTACAAGGACGACAGTGAGGACTGGTACCGGAACAACGGTCGCTCGGTCTACGACTACTATGGCGTCCCGCCCTACTGGATCTGACCGCTCCGGTCATCCAGTGACGATCGAAGGGCCTCGCAATGCGGGGCCCTTTTTCATGCGCAGCATGCGGAGGACTTTGAAAGTGGACGGCAGCGTAATCGCGCTGCAGCAGGAGAGACGTCAATCAACCCGCCCGAGCCCGTACTAAAGTTTACGGCACTCGCGCCCGACGGCGCTCTTGGCACAGAAAGCCCTGAGGGGGAAGGGGAGCTTGATGAAACTTGGTTGGAAAATGGTGCCGCTTGCAGGACTCGAACCTGCGACCCCATCATTACGAATGATGTGCTCTACCACCTGAGCTAAAGCGGCCTACGCTGGACAAGGAATATCCCTGCCGCGTTTGGTGAGGGGCTGATACAGGGATTGCCTGCTGATTTCAAGACGCATTTCGGCGGCCGGGGAAAAATTCCGCGGCCGCCTGCAGGGTTCGGCGTTACTTGAGCGGCCAGGTCTTTGGCCAGTCTGCGATCTCAAAGTCCGCGTTTTCGTCGATCTGATCGGGGCAGTCCCTGTACTCTTCCTGGATGAGAACGAGTTGCGGGCCTGTAAAGCCTTCCTTCAGCGTCCATTTACTGACCGTCCCGCAATCGCCAACACCGCGGCCCTTGAAGAAGGCCGAGAAGGTCCTTGTCTCGTAGTCATAGCTGAGGTTGAAGGCAGAGGCGGCGGCACTCGGTGCGCCGTCCAGCATGGTCGGGAAGCCGAGCGAGCTGACCGTGCCATAGCTGTCGAGGAAGACGGCATAGGCCATGTTGTAAGCGCCGCCGAGGCCGCAGGGCGTGACGTAGAGGGTCTGTTCGTCTGCGAGTTGGTGAGCAAGCGCATTGCCATCCAGCATGCTCTCCTCGGTGTCGGCACATTCGCCGCCCGCCGCAAAACGCGGGCTCAGACGGTCCGGGAAATCGGCAAAACGACTGAGGTCGCGGACGGGCGGGGCTGGGTTTGGAACCTTTTCGCCAGGGGAAACCCAGGCATCGGTGTGACCGATGCGTTTCTGATACTCATCGACAAAGAGCAGGCTGGCGGCCGCACCCTCAAGGCCGATCTCGCCTTCAACCGAGGTCGCACCCCGGGTGATCACGACCCTGAGGGCCGTACCGTTCTTCAGCGATGTGATGAAGCCGTTCCCGATGAAATCGCCGGACAGCCGCAAGGCCCAGCCGCCGGGCTCAAGCGTGATGTCGGCGGCGGAAATCGCAATCGGCTGGCCACCATCGACCGTCAGGGTCGCGCTGAAATCGCCGCTCCCCTCATCGAGGACTGAAGCACCGGCATAAACGACCAGCGTTGCCGGGGCATCCGGACCGCCAGACCGCTGCAACTCAAAATGTCCGATCTCGCGACCGGCGTTGAACTGTCGCATGGTGCAGGAGAGTGCCTGGCTGCACAGAACCTGCCAGGACTTGAAATCCCTCGAGGCGCCGTCTCCGGCAAGCGTGGAAAGCGTGCTGCCGACGAGCGCGGCAAATGTGAGGCTCAGAACAGGTAGGCGCATGACGAGGTCCCCGCAAAACGATTCTGCGGGGACGCTAGCAGGGGTGGCTTCAGCCGCAAATCGCCTTTTTTGCGTCTAAATACTCGCGCTCCAGCCGATCCACGACGGCTGCAACCGGCTCGACCGCCTTGACGGCCCCGATGCCCTGACCGCAGCCCCAGATATCCTTCCAGGCCTTGGCGCCTGTGGTCGCCTTGTCGAAGTCCATCTTCGAGGGATCGGCAACCGGCAGATTGTCGGGATCCATGCCGGCAGCAATGATCGACGGCTTCAGATAATTGCCGTGGATGCCGGTGAAGTAGTTGGAATAGACGATGTCGTTGGCATGGGCGTCGACGATCGCCTGCTTGTATTCGTCAGAGGCGCGCGCCTCTTCCGTCGCGATGAAGGGCGAGCCGATATAGGCCATGTCGGCGCCCATCGCCTGAGCCGCAAGCACCGCACCGCCATTGGCGATCGCGCCGGCCAGCAGCAGCGGACCGTCGAACCATTCGCGGATTTCCTGAACAAGCGCAAAGGGCGACAGCGTACCGGCATGGCCGCCCGCGCCGGTGGCAACCGCGATCAGTCCGTCTGCGCCCTTGCGGATCGCCGAATTGGCGTGGCGGTTGTTGATCACGTCATGCAGCACGATACCGCCATAGGAATGCACGGCGGCATTCACCTCCGGCACGGCGCCGAGCGAGGAGATGACCACAGGCACCTTGTACTTCACACACATCATCAGGTCGTGCTCGAGCCGCTTGTTCGACATGTGCACGATCTGGTTGACGGCAAAGGGGGCGGCCGGGCGGTCAGGGTTCTTGGCGTTGTGCGATGCGAGCTCTTCTGTGATTTCCGCAAGCCATTCGTCGAGCTGCGCTTCGGGGCGGGCATTCAACGCCGGAAAGGAGCCGACGATGCCGGCCTTGCATTGGGCCAGCGTCAGCTTCGGATGCGATATGATGAAGAGCGGCGAGGCGACGACGGGAAGCCTCAGATTGTCTTTCAGGATCGACGGCAGGGCCATGACTTCACCTCCCATGAAGTTTACGTTTACGCAAACGTCAAATATCAGATCCTTCGCCGCGAGGAAAGCGGGTGCATGCCCGATCTGCCAGGCTCAGGGATCCGACGCAGTTCCTCTGTATTGCCAAAACTTCCGGCCTCATTCCTGTGTTTATTGCGCTCCATAGCGATCTTCCGGGCTTGTGCTGGAAAAATCGAGCGTTTACCGAATCTAAACGATGATGACGATGTGGCTGGGGCGACCCCAAAAGGAGTATGGCGGCCAATGAGCGGATTGGAAACAGCCATCAGGAACGCCCTCGAGCGGTCGGACCGTGGAAGTGCCGAAGCGCGTGCCCGCGTTTACCAGTCCGCCCGTCAGGCCCTCGAAACGGGTCTGCGCAAGCAGAACATTGATGATCCCGAGGCGGTGAACTACCAGCGCCGTCGGCTGGAGGCCCTGATACATGCCATCGAGCTTGAGGAGCGCGCACGCCTCGAAGTCCAGCCTGAGCCTGCATCTGTGCCTGCGCCTCCCGTTGCTCCGTTGCCGCGCGTCGCGCCGGAACCGATGGTGTCTGCGCCGGCAGAGCGCCGCGCGGGCCGTGTCGAACCCGGTTTCACCTCTGTCGAGCCTGCGAGCCGATCGCCACAGCCGGCCCGTGAACCATCCTTCGAGGATGACATGCCCATCGCGCCGCAAGCCGATCGGGATGCTCATGCCGATGATGAGGGTCCGATGCCGGACATGCGCTCCGAGCGTCCCGCCCGACCGCCGCGTCGCCGCCGCGGAATCGTCGCCCGGATGATGATCATGTCGGTCTTCCTGGCGACACTCGGCATCGCTGCGTGGTGGGTCTATTCCTCGGGTCTGCTTCTGTCGGATGCAGAGCGCGACACCTCTGTGCCGAACCCGCCGCCGCGCGCCGAGGCGGAGGATTTTTCCGGCACCCCGGAGGCCGGTACGGGCGAGACCCCGCGCGGACCGCAGGCGCTTGATACCCGCGGAGGCTTTTCCGACGACTGGATCGATGTTTTCGGGCCGCAGCAGGTTTCCGCCATCCGCCCACGCGCAAATGCCCTGGTCGATATCATCACGGCGAGCGATGGAAATGCAGTACAGATCGTGTCGCGTAGCGGCGATGCGGCGGGCGCTGTCGAGGTGACCGTTCCGGCAGAGGTACTGCGCGAGATGGCCGGCACCACCTCGACGATCGCCCTCACAATGCAGTCGACCGACGACGAACCGGTTCAGATATCAGTCGAATGCGATTTCCCGCGCATGGGGGACTGCCCCCGCCACCGATTCACGGTCAACCCACAAAAGCTCGATGCCCTGTTTCGTGTCACCTTCGACAACGGTATGGCGCCGTCCTCGCCGGGGCGCCTGCTGATCAATGCGGACGTTTCGGGCGGCGGTCGCGGCGTGAACCTATACGCCATCCGCGTGTTGCCAGGGCAGTGATAACGGGCGGGGTTCCGGCTGGAGCAAACCAGCCGGTCTCGATCAGCTGAGAAAGTCCGGGCCGCTGCCGATGATCTTCTTGTCCAGCTTGCCAATCTTGTCCGGATCCTTGCCCTCGTAGTCCAGTGACAGGAGCATGTGCCGGATGAGGTTCAGCCGGGCCCGTCGCTTGTCGTTGGCATGCAGCACCGTCCAGGGTGCCCGCTGGGTGTGGGTTTCCTTGAGCATGCGGTCGCGCTTCTTCGTATAGTCGTCCCACTTGTCGAGCGCCGCAATGTCCATCGGCGAGAGCTTCCAGCACTTCAACGGGTCGTGCCGACGATCATGGAAGCGCTTGAGCTGCATCTCCCGGCCAGTATCGAGCCAGAACTTGAAGAACCGGATGCCCTCCTGCTCTATCAGCTTCTCGAAGCGCGGCACCTGCTCAAGAAAGCCTTCGTATTGTGCAGGCGAGCAAAAGCCCATCACAGGTTCGACACCGGCCCGGTTGTACCAGGAGCGGTCGAACAGTACGAATTCGCCGGCCGTTGGAAAATGCGAGACATAGCGCTGGAAGTACCATTGGCCGCGTTCGGTTTCCGTCGGTTTTGTGAGTGCGACAACCCGGGCCGTGCGGGGGTTCATGTAGGACAGGGTCGCATGGATCGCGCCGCCCTTGCCCGCTGCGTCTCGCCCCTCGAGCAGTGCCATCACCCTTTCGCCGGTCTTCTGCATCCAGAACTGAACCTTGACGAGTTCGATCTGAAGCTGCGTGAGCTCCTCGTCATAGTCCTTCTGGGAGAGCTTCTTTTCGTAGGGAAATCCGCCTGACTTCAGGGCGTGATTTTCGATCCAGTCGGGCAGATCAGGACGATCGATGTCATAGATCTGCTGCTTGCCCCCGATCGTCAATGTAACTGCCCGGCTCTCCGTCTGTGCGTCCATCCTCATCCCCTGTTCTGACGTCGCTTTGCGATGTTGCTACTTGAGACCAAGCGGAAATGAAGTTCAAGCGTCTCTGTTTCGACGCGACCTTTCTCAAGTGGCGGGGATAATCCAAGCTGTACAATGGCAGAGCCGCGCAACTTCTGTCATGAATCGCGGCTATCAGGCTTGAAGAATGACGAGGCGGAGTGCGCGACGCGCTATGACAGACGACAAGGGCGGCGGTTGGCGCAACGACCTGAGGCGGGTTTTCTCCGCCTGGATCCATATTCTGGCGGCGGCCGCGCTGGCACTGGGGGCATGGGCGACCGGTGCTGCTACCGGCTATGCCGTGGTCCTCTTCCTCCTGCTTTTCCTTCTTGTGGTCTTTCGGCAATTGCCTGTGGATGAGGAGCCGGTGGTCGCCGCTCCCGTTGTTGCGACACCCGAACAGCCGGTGGATTCGCTGCCGATGGTCCTCGCCTCGCTCGATGCGATCGACATGCCGATCTTCGTCTTGAACGCCGAGGCCGAACTCATCGCCCAAAACGGGGCCGCCGACCATGTGTTCGGCAGCCTCGCGGTCGGCTTGCATGTCTCCACGCGCTGGCGCTCGCCCGGCATCCTCGACATGATCCGTGAGACGATCGAGACCGGCGCACCGAACCAGATCGAGCACTCCGAACGCCTGCCCTCGGAAAGGGTCTATATCGTCCGCGTCGCCTGCGTCCTGTCGGACGAGACGAATGCGACGCCTTATTTCCTCCTGTCCTTCCGCGATATCTCCGAACTGCGCCGACTGGACCGGATGCGCAGCGACTTCGTCGCCAATGCCAGCCACGAACTGCGCACACCGCTCGCTTCGCTGCGCGGCTTCATCGAGACCATGCAGGGCCCGGCCCGCGACGATGCGAAGGCCAAGGATCGCTTCCTCGCCATCATGCTCGATCAGGCGAACCGCATGAGCCGTCTCGTGGACGATCTCCTGTCTTTGTCGCGGCTCGAGCTCAAGGCGCATCTGCCGCCTGACCAGAAGGTGGAGCTGGCGCCAATCCTCGGCCACGTGCGCGACAGTCTTGCACCGCTCGCCGCTGATTTAGGTGTGGAGATCAAGCTCGATTTGCCGGAGGCGAAGATCGAGGTGATGGGCGAACGGGACGAACTGGTGCAGGTCTTCGAAAACCTGATCGAGAACGCCTGCAAGTATGGCCAGGACGGCAAGGTGGTCGAGGTGTCGCTGCGGCAGGAGCCGGGCGGGGCGACGGAGGTCAGCGTGCGCGACCACGGTCCGGGCATCCCGACCGAGCATGTGCCGCGCCTCACCGAGCGCTTCTACCGGGTCAATGTCGAGGACAGCCGGTCGAAAAAGGGGACCGGTCTCGGCCTTGCAATCGTCAAGCACATCCTCACGCGCCACCGCGCTCGCCTGATCGTGAAGTCCGAGCTCGGTGCCGGGAGCGAGTTTACCGTCCGTTTCTGACATGAAACCGCAATCTTCAAGCGGACCGGTTTCGCAACCAATTGTTTTTCAATGATTTTAATTGTCACAAATGTTTCACTGAACTGACATAAAAGCGTGAGCCTAGAGCCGCTAGAACGCACCTGCCGCTGCTCGGGAGATGCAGCAACGGCCGCAAAGACACACAAGCCCATTCTGGGAGATGATCATGAACGCTCTGAAACTTTCCGTAGCTGCCTTGGCGGCCTCTGTGGCCTTCGCCGGCGCTGCCATTGCCCGCGACCAGATCCAGATTGCTGGTTCCTCCACGGTTCTGCCTTATGCCTCTATCGTTGCCGAAGCCTTCGGCGAAAACACCGACTTCGGAACCCCGGTCGTTGAATCGGGCGGCTCTGGCGCCGGCCGTAAGAAGCTCTGCGAAGGCGTGGGCGAGAACACCATCGACATCGCCAACTCTTCGTCGCGCATCAGCAAGTCCGACATCGAGCTCTGCAAGACCAACGGCGTGACTGACATCCAGGAAGTCCGCATCGGTTACGACGGTATCGTCTTCGCATCCGACATCGCCGGTCCGGAATTTGCCTTCACCCCGGCCGACTGGCACAATGCTCTCGCTGCCAAGGTCGTCAAGGATGGCCAGCTGGTTGACAATCCTTACAAGAACTGGAACGAGATCCGCGCCGACCTGCCGGCTCAGCCGATCCTCGCTTTCATTCCGGGCACCAAGCACGGCACCCGCGAAGTGTTCGACACCAAGGTTATCGAAGCTGGCTGCGAAGAGAACGGCACCCACGAAGCTCTCCTGACCGCCAACAACGGCGACAAGGATGCCGCGAAGAAGGGCTGCATGGCGCTGCGCACCGACGGCACGTCCGTTGACATCGACGGCGACTACACCGAGACGCTCGCTCGCGTTGACGCCAACAAGAACGGCATCGGCGTCTTCGGTCTCTCGTTCTACCAGAACAACACCGACAAGCTGCGCGTAGCCACCATGGGCGGCGTTGTTCCTTCGGTTGAAACCATCGCCAAGGGCGAGTACCCGGTTTCGCGTCCGCTGTACTTCTACGTCAAGAACGCACACCTCGACGTCATCCCTGGCCTCCAGGAATACGTAGAGTTCTTCGTTTCTGACGAAATGGCTGGCCCGGATGGTCCGCTTGCTGCCTACGGCCTCGTTTCCGACCCGGAACTGGCTGCAACGCAGGCAGCCGTCAAGGCTCGTACGCCGATGGCGCCCCTGAACTAATCTGATCGAGCGACCGGCGGCACGTTTCGTGCCGCCGGTTTCTTTCTGTTGGGGAAATGGCGGGTAACATGAACGCGAGCATCATCGTCCTCTGTATTCTAGTGCTTGCGGCACTCGGCTTCGTTCTCGGCCGACGGCAGGCTCTTTCGGTTTCGGCCGCGCGCGGCACGAAGCTTCATTCGCTGCCCGGCTACTACGGCCAGGTGGTGGCTCTGGTCACTGCCGTCCCGGCGCTGCTGCTGCTCATGGCCTGGCTTTTCATTCAGCCGGCCATCGTCGAAAGCCGCATCAGTGCGACCATTCCTGACAGCGTCGTGCCTGACGGTGGCGCCCAAAGCCTCGTTATGGCGGATGTTCGCCGCATTGCCGACGGTCTCAGTGCCATAGAAGCGCGGGCAGCTGAGGCCGGTGCCGATGTCGACGTCGAAGCGCTCGATGCAGGCAATGTCCGTGACCGGCTCGCCGAGGTCGGCGTGGCCCTCGGTGCGGAGGTTCCCGTCGAAGTTTTCGAAGCCGCCAAGGCCTATCGCAGCCAGTCGGACTTTGGCCATCTGCTGATGACGATTGCCGTGCTGGCGCTTGCCTTTGCCGCATTGCCGCTGGCCTATGTTCGCGTCAACCCAGAACTGCGCGCGCGCAATCTGAGCGAAAGCTTCGTCAAGACGGTACTCATGCTCTCTTCGCTGGTCGCCATTCTGACCACGGTCGGCATCGTCGGATCGCTTGTCTTCGAGACCTATGTCTTCTTCACCATGTATCCGGCGAGCGAGTTCTTCTTCTCGACCGTCTGGAACCCACAGTTCCGTGGTGGCTCCGAACTCGGCATTCTGCCGCTGCTCTGGGGCACGTTCTACGTCTCGATCATCTCGTTGATCGTGGCTGTCCCGATCGGCCTGATGATCGCGGTCTATCTGTCGGAATATGCCGGCCCGAAGACCCGCAGCATCGTCAAGCCGGCGATCGAGGTCCTGGCGGGCATCCCGACCATCGTCTACGGTCTGTTCGCTCTGGTCACCGTCGGTCCGTTCCTGCGTGACTACTTCGCAGAGCCGCTCGGCCTCGGCACCTCGTCTTCATCCGTCCTGACCGCAGGTCTGGTGATGGGTGTGATGATCATCCCCTTCGTCTCGTCGCTGTCGGACGACATCATCAACGCCGTGCCGCAGGCGCTGCGCGATGGCTCCTATGCGCTGGGTTCCACGCAGTCGGAAACCATCAAGCAAGTCGTGCTGCCAGCAGCCCTTCCGGGTATTGTCGGCGCTATCCTGCTGGCCGCAAGCCGTGCCATCGGTGAGACCATGATCGTGGTTCTCGGCGCCGGCGCCTCTGCCAAACTCGATATCAATCCCTTCGAGGCCATGACCACGGTGACGGTCAAGATCGTCAGTCAGCTGACCGGGGACACCGAATTCGCCAGCCCCGAGACCCTGGTCGCCTTCGCCCTCGGCCTGACCCTCTTCGTCATCACGCTCGGCCTCAACGTCGTGGCCCTCTACATTGTCCGCAAGTACCGGGAGCAGTACGAATGACCGACATCACCGCCATCGGCGCCCCCATGCCTACGGAAAAGAAATCCATTCTGACGGTCGATGATCGTACGCGACGTCGCAACAAGGAAGAAGTCCGCTTCCGCATGTGGGGCAAGGCCGCCGTCACCTTCGGGATCGTGGCCCTCATCGGACTGCTGCTCTCCATCATGTCGAACGGTTTGTCGTCGTTCCAGCAGACCTTTATCACGCTTGACGTCTACATGGACCCGGCGAGGCTCGATAAGGCTGGCAACCGCGATCCAGCTGACATTGCCAAGGTCAGTACCTTTGGCTATGCGCCGCTCATCGAGCAGGCCGTCGCCAAGGCACTTGAAGACAAGGGACTTGTTGCCGAAGGTCTGACGCCCAAGGCTGCAGCAGAGCTCATTTCGAAGGAAGCGGCCGCCGATCTTCGCCGCTTCGTCCTCGCCGATCCCTCTGTCATCGGCCAGAGTTTCCCCTTCGACTTCCTCGCCGGTGGCCGTATCGACGGCTACTACAAGGGTCGCGTGACGATGGAGAGCGCTGCTCTCGATCGCAATGTCTCGCCGGAACAGCTCGTCCTCGCAGACAAGCTGAAGGAAGCCGGCATTCTGGTGACGAAGTTCAATTGGGGCTTCTTCACCGCGCCCGACGCATCCGACACGCGTCCGGAGGCGGCCGGCCTCGGCATTGCGGTCATCGGTTCTGCCTACATGATGCTGATCGTCCTGGTGCTGGCGTTGCCGCTCGGTGTCGCCACCTCGATCTATCTCGAGGAGTTTGCCCCGCAGAACTGGTTTACCGACCTGATCGAGGTCAACATCGCCAATCTCGCGGCCGTTCCCTCGATCGTCTTCGGTATCCTCGGCCTTGCTGTCCTGATCAACTTTGTCGGTCTGCCGCAGTCGGCGCCGATCGTTGGCGGTCTCGTCCTGACGCTGATGACCCTGCCCACGATCATCATCGCCACCCGCTCGGCACTCAAGGCCGTGCCTCCGTCGATCCGCGATGCGGCCCTCGGCGTCGGCGCCTCCAAGATGCAGTCGATCTTCCATCACGTCCTGCCGCTCGCCATGCCGGGCATCCTGACGGGTGCGATCATCGGTCTTGCCCGCGCGCTCGGTGAAACGGCACCTCTGCTGCTGATCGGCATGGTCGCCTTCGTACGTGAATACCCGGCAGGTCCGCCGGACGGCTTCTTCGAGCCGGCTTCTGCTCTGCCGGTCCAGGTCTACAACTGGACGCAGCGTGGTGACCCGGCCTTCGTGGAGCGTGCCTCCGGTGCCATCATCGTCCTCCTGGTGTTCCTGATCCTGATGAACCTGATCGCAATCATTCTTCGTCGCCGTTTCGAGCGTCGCTGGTAAGGAGCTGTATCATGATGAACAATCTCGCGACTAAGATGACCACGACGAAAGCGCCACCTATGACTGAAACCAAGATCACCGCCCGCAATGTGCAGGTCTTCTACGGTGACAAGCACGCCCTCAAGGATGTCAACATCGACATCCGCCCCCGTTCCGTAACGGCCTTCATCGGCCCGTCGGGATGTGGCAAGTCGACCTTCCTGCGCTGCATCAATCGCATGAACGACACGATTGCGAGCTGCCGCGTCGAAGGCAACATCATGATCGATGCCGAAAACATCTACGACGCCAAGGTCGATCCTGTGCAGCTGCGCGCCAAGGTCGGCATGGTCTTCCAGAAGCCGAACCCGTTCCCGAAGTCGATCTACGAGAACGTCGCTTACGGTCCCCGCATCCACGGCCTCGCCCGCAACAAGTCCGACCTGGACGAAATCGTCGCGACCGCACTGCAGAAGGCCGGTCTCTGGAACGAGGTCAAGGATCGCTTGGACTCGGCCGGTACGGGCCTCTCCGGTGGTCAGCAGCAGCGTCTGTGCATCGCCCGCGCCGTTGCCGTCAGCCCCGAAGTCATCCTGATGGACGAGCCCTGCTCGGCGCTCGACCCGATCGCGACCGCCAAGGTCGAGGAACTGATCCACGAACTGCGCGAAAACTTCACGATCGTCATCGTGACGCACTCGATGCAGCAGGCCGCGCGCGTTTCCCAGCGCACCGCGATGTTCCACCTCGGCGAACTGGTCGAGGAGAACGACACCGACAAGATGTTCACCAATCCGGATGACCAGCGCACCCAGGATTACATCATGGGCCGCTTCGGCTGAGCCTCGACGTCACCCACGGTTGAACTCAATTTCAAGGACGTTTCAAATGGGCTCCTCTCACATCTACTCGGCCTTCGACGAGGAACTGAAGTTCCTGATGCGCCGCATCTCCGAAATGGGCGGTCTGGCAGAACAGATGGTCGCCGAAAGCGTGCGCGCGCTGGTCAATTCCGATGCGGCGCTTGCCCAGAAGGTGATCTCCGATGACGTCCTCATGGACGCCATGGAGCGCGAGATCGGCGACAAGGCGGTGGTCACCATCGCCAAGCGTCAGCCGGTCGCCTCCGACCTGCGCGAAATCATCGGCGCACTTCGCATCGCCGCCGACCTTGAGCGCGTTGGCGACCTCGGCAAGAGCAATTCCAAGCGCGTCGTCGCGATCCAGGCGACCGGCGTTCCGCGCAAGCTCGCCCGTGGCCTGGAGCATCTTTCGGATCTGGCGCTGGCCCAGCTCAAGGAAGTGCTCGACGTCTACACGACCCGCTCGGCCGAAAAGGCGAAGTCCATCCGTGACCGCGACGAGGAAATCGACGCGATCTACACCTCGCTGTTTCGCGAACTCCTCACCTACATGATGGAAGATCCGCGCAACATCACGAGCTGCACGCATCTGCTGTTCTGCGCCAAGAATATCGAGCGCATAGGCGATCATGCGACCAACATCGCGGAAACCATCTACTATATGACGACAGGTGCCCAGCCGGAAGGCGAACGCCCCAAGGAAGATCTGACCTCTTCCGTCGGCGCGATCACCGAGTGATCTTGGCCAGCGAGGGTAGTGATCGATGCAGCCGAAGATTGCCGTAGTTGAAGACGAGGAGGCCCTGTCGGTCCTCCTCCGTTACAATCTCGAAGCCGAGGGTTATGAGGTCGAGACCATCCTTCGGGGTGACGAGGCCGAGATACGCCTGCAGGAGCGCGTTCCGGACCTTCTGATCCTCGATTGGATGCTGCCTGGTGTGTCTGGCATCGAGCTCTGCCGTCGCCTGCGGGTTCGTCCCGAGACAGAACGCTTGCCGATCATCATGCTGACGGCGCGCGGCGAAGAGAGCGAGCGCGTTCGCGGCCTGGCAACCGGCGCTGACGACTATGTCGTGAAGCCGTTCTCGACGCCGGAACTGATGGCCCGCGTCAAGGCGATGCTCCGTCGTGCCAAGCCCGAGGTTCTCTCAAGCGTGCTCCGCTGCGGCGATATCGAACTCGATCGCGAGACCCATCGCGTGCATCGCAAGAGCCGCGAAGTCCGTCTCGGACCCACCGAGTTCCGCCTGCTGGAGTTCCTGATGGCGTCCCCCGGGCGCGTCTACTCTCGTTCGCAGCTTCTCGACGGTGTCTGGGGCCATGACATCTATGTCGACGAGCGTACTGTCGATGTGCATGTCGGTCGTCTGCGCAAGGCGCTGAACTTCTCCAACATGCAGGATGTCATCCGCACCGTTCGCGGCGCGGGATATTCCATGGAAGCCTGACTCGCCCAGTAGGGTCTGTGTCCAGAGGCGGCCAACCGACAGAGACAGTAGAGGTTTGCGGGTACGGTGCGATTTGATCAGCGCTTTGCGAAACGCTCTCGATAAAAAGCGGGCGTGATACTCAACCGCTTCTGGAAAACCCTGTGAAGCGTATCCAGGCTACCGAAACCGGATCGTTCTGCAATTCTTGCAAGCGGCCACTCCGAGCTTTCCAGCAGCAGCTTGGCTCGATCGATCCGGATGGTTTCGACGAACTGCGCAGGTGTGGATCCCGTCTGCTTGCGGAAAGCGCGCGAAAAGCTGCGTTCGCTCATTCCGCATCGCGCCGCGAGCGCCGCCCCCGATAAGTCGCCAACCGGATTCCCGATGATGTCGTGGAGGAGGGATCGCAACCGCGGCGCCACGTCGCTTTGGATGGCAAGGCTGCTGCTGAACTGCGACTGACCTCCCGGGCGCCGCATGAAAAGAACCATCTGACGGGCCACAGCCAGAGCAACTTTGTGGCCGAAATCGGCTTCTATCATCGCCAGTGACAGATCGATGCCTGCAGTGATGCCTGCAGATGTGAAAACGGGCGGATCTGCGACGAAGATTGCATCTGGTTCGATGATAGCCTGGGGGCAGAGTTCTCCAAGCAGGGCAACCGAAGCCCAATGAGTGGTCGCCCTCTTGCCGTTGAGATAGCCGCCGGCGGCCAATACGAAGGCTCCGGTACAGACGCTGGCCAGACGACGGGTTCCCGAGATCCGGGTGGACAGCCAGGGTAGCAGTTCCGAAGTGAATATCAGAGCGCGAAGCGCGTCTTCGCTACCCCCGGGAACGATGATCGTATCCAGGTCGGAAGGTAGATCCCGCAAGGCAATCGCACCCCCAAGGCTGAGGCCACCCAGGCCAGAGCAGGATATCGATCCGCCCGAGGGAGACGCGAGGATGATTTCGTAGGATTGCCCAGTATCCGTCAGATGCTGGTTGGCAATCGCAAAGGCCTCCATCGGGCCTACGACGTCCAGGGCTTGGACACCATCATAGCCAACAAACACAATCTTTCGGAGTGAAGTGACATTCATCATCATTGGCTGAAACTGCGATATGTTTGACATTTTGGCCAGTCCTGCACACCGGTAATCTGCGTCCGGAAACCAATCCGGAGATGACTGTGACCAGACTTGGCCTTATCCTTCTGACGCTCGCATCGAGTTTCGTTTTGGCGGAACCGACATTGTCGTCACAATCCGCGCCCCAGGTTTCCGAAGTGGAAGTGCCCCGTCCCAAGGCCGGGCGGGCGCGCCCTCTCGTGGCAATCGTGGCTGACAATGCTGGTACGGAAACGACTGATCTCATCGTGCCCTATGGTGTCTTGAAGCAAGCAAATGTGGCCGACGTCATCATCGTTTCGAGCAAGCCTGGTCCCGTGACATTGATGCCGGCGCTCTCCATCGAGGCCGACATGACGATCGTGGATTTCGACAGGGGCTACAAGGAGGGAGCCGACATCGTCGTCATCCCAGCTCTGCATGACAGCGAGAATGAAGCGATTGTCGCATGGGTTTCCCGGCAATACCGAAATGGCGCCTTCATCATGGCGATATGTGAAGGCGCCTGGGTCGCCGCGAAGGCCGGCATTCTCGATGGAAGACAGGCCACCACGCACTGGTATGCGATGGACAAGATCGAAGCGCGATATCCAAAAGCAATCTGGGTAGAAAACAGGCGATATGTGGTCGATCGGAACGTCATGACGACGACCGGCGTTACGGCCTCCATGCCGGCTAGCCTCGCACTTGTCGAAGGCATCGCCGGTGAGCGGACGGCGAGTGAGACCGCAGCTCATTTCGGCATAACGGCACCCGGACGGCTGCCATGGAGCCCCGACCACGAAAGCGCCTCGTTCCACCTGACAAGTGGCAAGATCGGCTTGATCATATGGAACTATCTGACTTTCTGGCGGCATCAAACGATCGAAGTTCCGGTCTTTCCGGGTATTAACGAGGTCGCACTTGCGCTTGTGGCGGACGCTTGGTCGAGAACCTATCGTTCGAAGGTCGTCGCGACCTCATTTGCCGCGTCGGTTCGCACGCATCACGGTCTTCATCTCATCCCGGACCGTACTCCCGCCGCCGAGGCAGACCTTACCATATCAAAGGCACCGGCTTTGGGTCAGTTTGACCAGACGCTTGACGAGATCGAGAAGCGTTATGGGAAACGAACAAGGGAAATCGTTGCACTTCAACTCGAATACGAGAAATGAAGGCTCGACCCAACGGGGCTCGCATTCTCGGCAAAGGCAAAAGGCCTTTAGACCGTGTCCGTTGAGCACAGAATGAGCTTGAGCATTGAAAGGCGTCGCGCGGATCATCCGCTGCGCCGCATTTTCATGTCTCGGAGGCGAAACGAAAACGGGCCCCGAAGGACCCGTTCAGCATTTGATGTCGCTGCGATCAGCGGGCTGCCTTGCGGCGCTCGCTCACCGGCTGATAGGCGAGCTTCGCGTGATATGTGCAGTAGGGCGCGCTGTCGGCGATTTCGCAGCCGCAGAAATGGAAGTCGTCCTTCATCGGATCGCCGATCGGCCACTTGCAGGTGCGTTCGGTAAGCTCGGTGAGGGCCAGTCGACGCGAGATCGGCACGACCACGTTCAGCGGGCGGCGAACTTCGACTTCCTCATAGGCCTCGACTTCGACCTCTTCCTTCAACATCGTCGCGCCGGCTGCACGGGTCACGGTTCGCGTGGTCGTAGCTGCCGCAGGACGGGTTTGGAAGGCCGCCGGACGCTGCGTCTGGGCCGGGCGCTTTGCCGGGCGTGCCGCAGACGAGCTGCCGCCAGCCTTGGCGCGACCCGGCAGGTTCAGACGATGAACCTTGCCGATAACCGCATTGCGGCTTACGCCACCGAGTTGTGCTGCAATCTGGCTCGCGCTGAGGCCTTCAGCCCACAGCCGCTTCAGTCTCTCGACCCGATCATCAGTCCATTGCATAGTCGTCATGCCAATTCTCTCCGCCGCTCGCGTCTGTGATGGCAGAATCCGTCACCGTTGCTTCGAACGAATCCGAAACAAAACCGCCTCGATACTGTCGGTGAGCACTTCCGCCGCATGCAATCTATTAATGAAATTTAACCTAGAGGTCGGCTGACTCCGTGACAAGAGTCGCAGGAATCATCTGGAATCGATTTCGCGGTTTTCCCCAACTTGCTTCCCGAGTGAGTCAAGTATGCAACAGGTGGAATTTGGATCCGCACGCCGCCTGCGCGTGCCGATCAAATCCCCGCTTGCTCCTGCCATTCCTGCAGAATTCGTTGACATTGCAGGGTGAAATGCAGATAGTGCCACCGCCGCCGCGAGGCGGCATTTTTAATTTTTCAGGCCTCGTGAGGGCCTCGCCGTCGCTTGAGACGGATCGTTGAGAAGGATCGTGAACGCCATGGCCGAAGCTACGCCGCTCTACCAGACCTACAATCGGGCGCCGCTGCGTTTCGAGCGAGGCGAGGGTGTCTGGCTGGTGACCGAGAGCGGCGAGCGTTATCTCGATTTCGCGGCCGGCGTTGCGGTCACCTCGGTTGGCCATGGTCATCCGCATGTCGTGGGCGCCCTTAAGGATCAGGCCGACAAGGTTTGGCATCTGTCCAACCTCTACGAGGTGCCGGGGCAGGAAACGCTCGGCAAGCGCCTCACGGAGATCACGTTCGCCGATCGGGTATTCTTTACCAATTCCGGTGCCGAAGCGCTTGAATGTGCAATCAAGACGGCGCGCCGCTATCACTTCGCCAAGGGGCATCCGGAGAAGTTTCATATCATCACGATGGAAGGCGCCTTCCACGGCCGCACCATCGCAACGATCGCCGCAGGCGGCCAGGAGAAGTATCTCGAAGGCTTCGGCCCCAAGGCGCCCGGTTTTGACCAGGTTCCGTTCGGTGACCTCGATGCCGTGAAGGCAGCGATCACCGAGGCCACGGCTGCGATCCTGGTGGAGCCGGTCCAGGGCGAGGGCGGCATTCGTCCGATCCCGGTGGAAATGCTGAGGGCGATAAGGGCGCTGTGTGACGAGCATGACCTGCTGCTGATCCTGGACGAGGTTCAATGCGGCGTCGGCCGTACCGGCAAGCTCTTCGCCCATGAATGGGCGGGCATCACGCCTGACATCATGGCTGTCGCCAAGGGCATCGGTGGCGGTTTCCCACTCGGCGCTTGCCTTGCAACCGAAGAAGCTGCCTACGGCATGAAGGCCGGCACGCATGGCTCCACCTATGGCGGCAATCCGCTTGGTATGGCGGTCGGCAACGCCGTGCTCGACGTCGTGCTTGCCGAAGGCTTCCTCGAGAATGTGCGCGATACCGCACTGGTTTTCCGCCAGGGGCTCGCATCGCTCAAGGATCGCTTCCCCGATGTGATCGAGGACGTGCGCGGTGAAGGTCTCATGCTCGGCATCAAGGCCAAGGTTGCAAATACGGAACTTCTGATGGCGATGCGCGACGAGCATCTGCTCGGCGTTCCCGCCGGCGATAACGTCATTCGTCTCCTGCCGCCTCTCACGGTGACGGCAGAGGAAGCCCGTGACGGTCTCGCCCGTATCGAACACGCTGCGGAGCATATCCGCGCCAAGGCCGCAGTCGCAGCCTCTGCATAAGACAGGACCCATTCATGGCATCTCCGAAGCATTTTCTCGATCTCTCCGCTGTCACGGCGGAGGACCTGCGCGGCATTCTCGAAGACGCGAAGACCCGCAAGCAGGCGACAAAGGCTGGCACCGCCGACAAGCCGCTCGCCGGCAAGATGCTCGCGATGATCTTCGAGAAGCCCTCCACCCGCACCCGCGTTTCCTTCGACGTCGGCATGCGCCAGCTGGGTGGCGAGACGCTCTTTCTGTCCGGCACCGAGATGCAGCTTGGCCGCGCCGAGACAATTGGTGATACCGCCAAGGTTCTGTCGCGCTATGTCGACGCGATCATGATCCGGACCACCGATCATGCACGCCTGCTGGAATTGGCGGAGCACGCGACTGTGCCGGTTATCAACGCGCTGACGGATCTGACCCATCCCTGCCAGATCATGGCCGACATCATGACGATCGAGGAACATCGCGGCCCTGTTGCGGGCAAGACGCTGGCCTGGACCGGTGACGGCAACAATGTCCTGCATTCCTTGGTTCAGGGCGCTGCCCGTTTCGGCTACCGGATGAACATGGCTGTGCCACTCGGTTCCGAGCCGGATGACAAGATCCTCAACTGGGCCCGAAACAATGGCGGCGAGATCATGCTCTGCCACGATGCCGAGCGCGCAGTGGCGGGCGCCGACGCCGTGATTACCGACACCTGGGTGTCGATGAACCAGGAGCACAAGGCCCGTGGCCACAATGTCTTCCAGCCCTTCCAGGTGAACGCGGAGCTGATGAAGAAGGCAAGCGACGAGGCGCTCTTCCTCCACTGCCTGCCGGCCCATCGCGGCGAGGAGGTTACCGACGAAGTGATCGACGGTGCGCAGTCGGTAGTCTTCGACGAGGCCGAGAACCGGCTGCATGCGCAGAAGTCGATCCTTGCCTGGTGCCTTGGGGCAATCTGAGGCCGGATTTCGCGCGCCTGTCGGCCGACTTGACGTTTGGCGCAGGTGATCCCATCTGTGCCCTTTCTGATCGGGCCGCTCCGGCCCTGTGTTTGGCGCCTCGTGTGCCGGGAGTACATTCATGTCGATGAGACAAGCAGAACTCGGCGAATTCGGTTTCGCCGGTGACGATCGTGTGGTTCCCTTCCAGGTGGACGGCCTCGACGTGCGCGGTCGTGCCGTGCAGCTTGGGCCGCTGGTCAACACCATTCTCGATCGTCACAATTATCCGGCTCCGGTCGCACGGCTTCTCGCCGAAGCGATCGTCCTCACTGTCCTGATCGGCACGTCGCTGAAGTTCGAGGGCAAGTTCACGGTCCAGACCAAGGGCAACGGCCCGGTTGATCTGCTGGTCGCAGATTTCAACTCGCCCGAAAGCGTGCGCGCCTATGCCCGTTTCGACGAACAGGCCGTGGCAGATGCCGTAGCAGAGGGACGAGCCTCGCCGGAGGAGCTGCTTGGTGAAGGCGTTCTCGCCTTCACCATCGACCAGGGCTCCTACATGCAGCCATACCAGGGCATCGTGCCGCTCGACGGAACCTCGCTTGAGGATATAGCCGGCGTTTATTTCCGCCAATCGGAGCAGATCCCGACCAGGGTTCGTCTTGGTGCGGCCGAGCTCTTCGACCGCGATGCTGATGGCAAGCCACGGCGCACCTGGCGTGCAGGGGGGCTGATCGCCCAGTTCCTGCCGGAAGCGCCCGAGCGCATGCGCCAGCCGGATCTGCATGGTGGAGACGGCGACGACCGTGATCCGGACCTGCATGGCGACGACGCCTGGGATGAGGCCCGGATGCTGGTTGACACCATCGATGCCGACGAGCTGACCGATCCCCAGATCGGAATCGAACGGCTGCTCTTCCGCCTGTTCCACGAGCGGGGCGTGCGTGCCTATGAGCCGCAGGCGGTGCATGACCGCTGCAGCTGCTCGCGCGACCGTCTGAAGGGTGTTCTTCAAGGCTTCACGGCCGAGGAGATTGAGGCGAGTACCGAGGACGGAAAGGTGACTGTCACCTGCGAATTCTGCTCGTCCAGCTATGAGTTCGTCCCCGAGGACCTCGTTTCGGCCTGAACTGCAGTTTTCTCATCAAGGGCCGGGTGACCGGCCCTCTTTGCATCCGCTTCTGACGCTGTCCTGTACGATGGCTACGCTCTCGTGCTGAAATCGTATGCGTTGCATTACAATCTACATATTCAGCTATTCTAAATGGTTCTGCCGTAGGCTGCCCTGAGCGCTTTGGGGATGCCGGGCATGGATTTGTCGCAACACGCGGCGGACGGTCATCAGCGACTGACCGCCGAAACGCATGAAAATGCCCGCTGGTGGTCCTTCTCCACCATGGGAAGAGCTATTGTGCGGAACTACCGGGTCTGGACGAGTGCGACCCGCCGTCGGGCCATGGCGGAAGCCTATCGACCGATCGTCCGGGGCTTTCTGCTGCCAGGGGCAGCCTATTATTTCCTTGTGACATGGCTCCATTGGCGCGACGAGAGCGGGACCAACCTGCTGATCCTTGGCGGGATAAGCCTGCTGACGGCGGTTTCCTACACGGTCTTTCGCTGGGGTCTCCTGCCGGCGAAGCGGACCTCCTTGCAGAGGCTGGAGATCGTCGGCTTCGTCACTAACCTGCTGATGTATTCCAATGTCGTGGCCTACATGCTCCTGAACTTCGAGGAGCAGAAGCTGATCTACTTCGTGCTGATGGCGGTGGTGTTTTCGACCACGGGCGTGACGCTGAGAACGACGCTCACAAGCGTTGCCCTTTCGATCGGCAGCCTCTTCTGGTTTTCCGGTCAGGCCTCTCCTGAGGTCGCCAGTCAGTTCGTCTTTATCGGTCTGGCAACGTCCTTCGCGTCATTCGGCATGGCGAGCCTGCTGCGCAAGGCAATCCTTCGCCAGATTGATGCGCGCCTTTTGGCGGACCAACTTGCGTCCCGCGACAGTCTGACGGGTATCGCCAACCGGCGCTCGATCTTTTCTCGCATCGAGGGGTTGGTCGAGGAGCAGAAGCCGTTCTGGGTCGGAATCCTGGATCTCGACGGCTTCAAGTCGATCAATGATATCTATGGCCATGCCGTCGGTGACCATGTTCTCTGCGAGGTCGTCGAGAGGCTGAAGCTCCGCCACAAGGAAGGAATCGATTTTGGTCGTATCGGTGGCGATGAATTCGCCATTGTCATTGAGGGGGGACCGAGCGGCGCTGAAGTCGAGGCTTTCGGCAACAGTCTCATCGACGACATCAGCCGGGAGTACGATCTCCAGCCCCTGCAACTCTCCATCAGCGGTACCATCGGCTTTGCTCACTTCCCGACCATGGGCACAACCGCTCGCCAGATCTACGAGAAGGCGGATTTCTCGCTCTATCACGGGAAGCAGTTCGCCCGCCATCACTCCGTGATCTTCACCGTCAATCAGGACAAGGAGATGCGCGAAAGCCTGGCCCTCGAGCGCGCGCTTCGCGAGGCGCGGATGGAAGAGGAGTTTCATCTACTGTTCCAGCCGCAGCACGATGTGGCCGCAGGCCGGGTCGTCAGCTTCGAGGCGCTTGCCCGCTGGCAGAGCCCCGTGCTCGGCCCGGTTCGCCCCGACCGCTTCATCCGTGCGGCAGAGCGTGCCGGCCTCATTCAGCAGGTGACCCGGGTCCTCTTCGGCAAGGCCCTCGATGCGCTGGATCTCTGGCCGGACGACATCACCGTCTCCTTCAATCTCTCGGCCCAGGATCTCGCCGACCGGGCCTTCGTCTTCTCCCTTGTGGCGCAGGTGCATGGGCGTGCCATCGATCCAGCTCGCATCGAGTTCGAGATCACCGAAACGGCGGTGATGAAGGATATTGCTGCCTCGCGCGTTCTCCTGGAAGATCTCTCTGCTGCGGGCTTCAAGATCGCGCTCGACGATTTCGGCTCGGGCTATTCCAGTTTCGAATACATCGACCAATTGCCGCTCGACAAGGTGAAGATCGACAAGAGCTTCGTGCGCAAGGTGACCGACAGCGCCACCTCGCGCGAGATCGTGGCCGGCATCATCACGCTATGCCGCAACCTTGATCTCAAATGCGTGCTGGAGGGGGTCGAAACCGAGGCGGAGATGTCGACGCTGGCCCCGCTCGCTCCGCAGTTGATCCAGGGCTATCTTTTCGGCAGGCCGATGCCGCAACGCGACGTCCTGAGACTGCTCCTCAAGCCGGAACGCCCGGTCGACGACGCGAGCGCAGCCTGATGCCGGAAGCCGGGTCGCCGTGGGCCCGGTCGATATCCGTCTCAGGTCAGGCGTTACCGGCCCCGGATGATCACTGTGTGTTGGTCGGGCGAGGCACCGCCAGAGCGGCCTCGACCGCCAGATCCGCCATCAAGAGGATCGCCTCACGAGTCGAGGCAGCAGCAATGAAGCGCGCATTGTGGCAGAATGTGGCGCCCTGTACACCGCAGACGGCCTCCAGATCGCCATTGCTCAACCCCGCCCAGGCAAGCGGCAGGTCGGCACGCTGGTCGAAGCCCTCCTCGGAGCGCCGAATTCCGGTAATGCACCAGTCCTTGTCGCGTGGATGGACGACGAACAACAGGTGGTCGGCCCCCGCCTTCACGATGGCCGGCCGGAAGGGCATGCCCATCGGCAGTTCCAGGATGCGGCGGTCGCCCGTTGCGGCGATGGCGTCGAGCACCATGCTCTCGGCGCGGATCTTGGCGGCACGCTGGGCGATGCCTGCCTCGACCAGCGCACGCGCGATGCTCAGTGCCGCATGGAAGCCGCGATCGTCGGCGCCGGCCTCTTTGTCATCGAAGACCGGCTTGAGGGTCTCCAGCAGACTGGGCAGCGTCAGACCGGCAAGCGGCCCCGCGGTCGCGGGGCTCAGTGCGCCATTGTCCAGGAGGTCGATCGGCAGCACGAATTTCTCGTCGAAACCACGATGCACTGCTTCGACATGAGCAGAGGGAACGCCGAGCGCAAGAAGATAATCCTGGCCGTAATGTTTCCAGATCAGGCCGAAGGAGCTGTAGGGCTGGCCGTCGTCACGCAGCGGTGCGCCCCGCTGATGGTGGTCGAAGATCTGCGTGGCCGCGTCATAGGCGCCGCCGACATCGTAGATGATCCGGTCGGGCGCCGGTGTGATCCACTCTGACGCACGGCTGCGAACAATCCTGGCCTGCGGATGAAGCCGCGTCAGAATGACGGTCGAAAGCAGTTCGTCGGCATGGAAGCCACCGCTGTGGGTGACGAGAAATGCGAGGCTCATGCCGGTTGGGACCCTTGGATGACGGTGCAAATACGATGCACCAGATAACCGCAGGTGGGCCTCAACTCAACTGAAAATCGTCAATTCAGAGTCCGCACCATGCCCGGACTGTCGAGCGAAAAGGCAGGGATCGCGACGTCGAAGGCTTCGCCGTCGTCGGTCTCCATCCGATAGGTGCCGTACATCATGCCCGATGGCGTATCGAGCGGGCAGCCGGAGGAATATTCATAGCTGTCGCCCGGATCAAGACGTGGCTGCTCCCCCACGACGCCGGGTCCGCTGACTTCGTCCACCTGGCCGTTCTGGTCCGTGATGTGCCAGTAGCGATGGGTCAGGCGCACGGGCTTGCCGGAGTGGTTTGAGATCACGATCCGGTAGCCCCAGACATAGCGGCTGTCATCGGGGTCGGACTGTTCCTCGAGATAGTAAGGTTCGACCTGAACCTCTATGTCCCGTGTCAGTGCGCGATACATGCCTGAACCCTGCGAAAACTTGCCTGCGATGATGACAGACATGGCGCTCATTGTGGCGGCACCATGATGCCGCAACGAAAGCCATGAGGATTCAAGGGATAACCACGCAACTGATCGCGTCAAGGGCAATCGCTCAGCCGCGAGGTGTCTCGCGGCTGAAATTTTTGCACGATCGGCGGGCCCTGTCGCCGCTTCAGAGGCCCTTGAGAGCCTGGCTGATGTCATCCAGCAGGTCCTGCGTGTCCTCGATCCCGCAGGACAGCCGGACGGTGCCGCCTGAAATACCGAGTTCTGCCCGCGCCTCATCCGAGAGGTTCTTGTGTGTCGTCGTCGCAGGATGGGTGATCAGGCTCTTCGCGTCACCAAGGTTGTTCGAGATCTTGATGATTTCAAGCGCGTTCTGCAGCTTGAAGGCCGCTTCCTTGCCACCCTTCATCTCGAAGCAGAGCAGCGTCGAGCCCCCGGTCATCTGCTTGGCGATGATGTCGGCCTGCGGGTGGTCCGCGCGCCCTGGATAGATCACCTTGGCGATCGCACCCTGTTCAGCAAGGAAATCGGCGATCGCCGCTGCCGTGCTGGTCTGCTGCTTGACGCGCAGCGGCAGCGTCTCGATGCCCTTGAGAAGCGTCCAGGCATTGAACGGCGACATGGCCGGGCCGGTGTGGCGGAAATAGTCGTGCAGGTTCTCGTTGATCCATTCCTTCGACGAGAGCACCACGCCGCCGAGGCAGCGGCCCTGACCATCGATGTGCTTGGTCGCGGAATAGACGACGACATGCGCACCGAGTTCGAGCGGTTTCTGGAAGAGGGGCGTCGCAAAGACGTTGTCGACGATCAGCTTTGCGCCGATCTGGTTTGCGAGCTTGGCGACACCGGCAACGTCGATCACCTCGAGCGTCGGGTTGGTCGGGCTTTCGAGGAACATGACCTTGGTGTTCGGGCGGATGGCCGCTTCCCAGTTGGCGAGATCGCGACCGTCGACCAGAGTGCATTCCACGCCATAGCGCGGCGCCAGCGTCTCGACGACATAACGGCAGGAGCCGAACAGGGCGCGCGCCGCGACGATATGGTCGCCGGCCTTCACCTGGCAGAGCACGGCGGCGGCAACGGCGGCCATGCCGGAGGCCATGGCGCGCGAATCCTCGGCGCCTTCCAGCATGCACATGCGCTTCTCGAACATGTCGTTGGTCGGGCTGCCATAGCGGGCATAGATATAGCCGTCGTTTTCACCCTTGAAACGGGCTTCGGCTGCCTCTGAGCTCTCATAGACGAAGCCCTGGGTCAGGAAGATCGCTTCCGACGTCTCGCCATAGGGGGAGCGCAGCGTGCCGCCATGGACCAGTTTCGTTGCCGGGCGCCAGTTCTTGCTCATGTGGGTGCCTTTCGAACACAAAAAAACCGGTCGCGAAAACGGACCGGTTTTGGGAACCCGGTCTATTTAGCCACTTGTTTAACGTGGCTGCAAGCCGACCGGCCAAATCACCACGGGATAAGGCTGCCTTACGCCTTCACGGGCCTTGCGTCAATTGGCGGGCTTTGGTTTTGTCGGACACAAACAGGATAGAGAAAATGACCAGTAAACCCGGCATTCTGGCCGATCGCGCCATCGGTGCCTTGTTCGGCGGCGGCCAGCTGAAGAGCGAGGTGATGCTCGACAAGGATCAGATCCAGCCGGCAAGCCTCGACCTGCGTCTGGGCGGCAAGGCAATCCGGGTGCGCGCGAGCTTCATGCCGGGCAGGGGGCACACGGTTGCCGAAAAGCTGGAGCGGCTTACCCTGCACGAAATCGACCTCGAAAACGGTGCTGTGCTGGAAACCGGTTGCGTCTACATCGTGCCGCTGATGGAGAGCCTCGACCTGCCGCCGGAGATTTCGGCCTCTGCCAATCCGAAAAGCTCGACCGGACGTCTCGACATATTCACCCGCGTGATGGTCGACTACGCTCAGGAATTCGACAAGGTGCCGGCCGGCTACAAGGGCCAGCTCTACCTTGAAATCTCGCCCCGCACCTTCCCCATCATCGTGCGCCGTGGTTCCCGCCTCTCGCAGATCCGCTTCCGCACCGGCCACGCGCTGCTGGGCGAGTCAGAACTCTTCGATCTCCACAAGGCCGAGACGCTGGTCGCCAGCGATATGCCGAACGTCTCGGGCGGCGGCATTGCACTGTCAATCGACCTGCAGGGCTCGGGCCCGCAAGGGCTGATCGGCTATCGCGGCAAGCACCATACCTCGGTCATCGACGTCGACCGCAAGGATGCGCACGATGTGCTGGATTTCTGGGAGCCGCTCTACAGCCGGGGCCGCGACGAACTGATCCTCGATCCGGACGAGTTCTATATCCTCGTCTCCAATGAAGCCGTGCATGTACCACCGCTCTATGCCGCCGAGATGACGCCCTATGACCCGTTGGTCGGTGAGTTTCGCGTACACTATGCGGGCTTCTTCGACCCCGGCTTCGGTCATGCACCGGCGGGAGGCTCGGGCAGCCGCGCGGTTCTGGAAGTCCGCAGCCACGAAGTGCCCTTCATCCTCGAGCACGGCCAGGTTATCGGCCGCCTGGTCTACGAACACATGCAGGAGCGCCCGGATGGCCTCTACGGCACGGGACTCGGCTCCAACTATCAGGCGCAGGGGCTTAAGCTGTCGAAGCACTTCCGCCTGCCGGAGTGACAAGGGCGTCGGCCAAGTCATCCCCCCAGCGCTTGACACCAGCAGCGAACTGTTGGATTCCTCTCCCCGTCGCGGGTGTAGCTCAATGGTAGAGCAGCAGCTTCCCAAGCTGAATACGAGGGTTCGATTCCCTTCACCCGCTCCAGCATTCCTCCTGTAGGACGCGATCATTTTCCCGGCTCGCATAAGGCGTAGGCCTGCACTCGCCACGATGCAGCCAGTCACTCGGATATCGGCAATCCGCTGCGGCTTGGCTTATGCGGCGTCTTGTTCCAGTGGAAGGGCTTGAGCCTCAGTTCGATGACGGCCTTCCACGCCGCGAGTGATACGGCCATCCAGTAGACCGGTATCATCGCCCATTTCCAACCGATGCCCTTCTTTTCGCGGTCGCTCATCGGGGTGGCTCCGAGCACGAAGAAGACGGCATAGCTGCCGAGGATGTTGAAGATGTCCATTGCCAGCATCATCGTGGTGAAGAGGTTTGGCTGGGGCGCCGGGATCTGCATCAACGACAGGACCGACAGCGTGATGAAGATGATCAGCCCCGGATGGCTGAGGGCGGCCACCAGCATGCCGCCGACCAGAAGCTGGAAGACGAGGAAGGAAAGCGGTCCCATTTCCCGCGCCGTGCGGAGGGGATGGCGCATCATCACCAGCCATGTTTGCAGCCAGCCTTTGTACCAGCGGGTCCGCTGTGCAAGCCAGACGCCGAACTCGGTCGGGGCGTCTTCATAGGTCGGCAGTGTCAGTGTCGATGATCGAAAACCCATGCGGCACAGACGCATGCCGAGATCGGCATCCTCGGTGACATTGTAGGGATCCCATCCGCCACTGCGTTTCAGGAGCGCGGTCTTGAAATGGTTCGATGTTCCGCCAAGCGGCAGTGGCAGCCGATAAAAGCCGAGCGCCGGCAGAAGCCTGCGGAACAGTGCGGAATACTCAAGTGCGAAGATGGCGCTGATCCAGCTGTCGCCGGGATTGCCGATCACCAGAGGTGCCTGCAGGCAGACGAGATCGGGTGGCCCGAGCCGGAAGGCGTGATAGGCCTCCCGCAGCTGTTGCGGATGAGGTCGATCCTCGGCGTCGTAGATCGTCAGGAATTCGCCGCGCGCGCCGGCCAGCGCATAGGTCAGTGCCTTCGGCTTGGTGCGTGGCGCCATGGCAGGCACCGTGACCACCTCGACGTGGCAGCCTGGACCAGCAAGTCGGATCGCCTCGATCGTCTCGTGGTCGTCTGCCTCGCAGACAAGTTTCACATCGAGCAGGCTGCGCGGCCAGTCGATGGCATCGAGCGCGGCAATCAGCTGCGGCACCACGGCCGCTTCCCGATAGACGGCGACCATCACCGTGTAGACGGGCAGGGTCTCGCCGGGGCTTTCGAGGCAGATGTTCGTGTGGTGATGGCGACGCCCATGCGAGACAGCGGTGATTCTTAGGAAGAGGCCTGCGGTGTGGAAGAGGGAGAGCAGGAAATGCGCGATGGCCGTCGCAAGGATCGGGGCGAGGAGTAGCAGCAGGCTTACAAGGCAGAGCGCTGCGCCGGCAATGAACCCCTGGTCGCCGGTGACCACCAGACGCGCAGACAGGCTTTGCGAATGCTCGAACAGGGCGCTCACGGCGGTGCGGACCCGCCGCTCTTCGCCCGCCTTCCAGATCGCCCGGCGGATCGCTGAGGGCGTCGTGACCACCAGGCTGCCGGTGCCGTTGGCATGACGACCGAAGCGCTTCGCCAGCCCCTCAGCATGGAGGATATGGGGCACGATGGCCATCACAGGCGGACGGTCGGCATGGTGCAGGCGGACCATCCGCGGCTCGACGAGCTGGGTATCGCCATGGGCGTAGTCGACGAGCAGGGCAGGGTCGATCTCGGCCTGGAAGGGAAGGCCGTACATGCGGGCCAGCGCGGCGAAATAGGCCTCTTCCTCGATTGCACCACTGGCCAAAAGTTCGGTCTCGACACAGGTGCCGTTCGCCGCCGCACGTTGCGCCATTCGCGCAATCAGGGGCTTGGAGATCCCAAGCACATGCAGCAGTCCGGCCTCGGTCTTCAGCCTCGCCAAAGCATGGGGACCGGTTGCGTCGACGACGCTCCGCTGGTCATGTTTCGGAGTTTGCCCCCGGCGCGCGGCAACGATCCGCGGGCCATATTCCCTCGTCCACACCAAGCTGCTACACGTCATCCGCTTGGAACGACGCCCCACCCTGACCCTGGACGAAGATGATAGAGATGCGCGCAAAAGTTACATCCCTAGATTTGGCTGGGTTGTGGACGATGATCGCGAACATTCTGCTGCTCAGTGTCCTGACCACGTTCATGGCGCTGCCAGCGCGCGCGCAACAGCAACCGGACGAGACGGGTGGCTTTCCCATTCTGTTCGACGCCAGGGAGCGCCTTCTCCGGCCGGAGGTGAGTGGCGTGCTGCGACTTCGCTTCCTGACAACGACCGATTTTCCACCGTTCAACTTCACCGACCAGACGGGCCGACTGTCCGGATTCCACATTGATCTCGCGCGAGCGCTCTGCGCCGAACTCGGGCTCCAGGCGCGTTGCCAGATCCAGGCGCTACCCTATGCCCAGCTGGTGTCGGCGCTCGAAGCGGGACAGGGCGAGGCGGTGATGGCGGGCGTGGCGGTGACGCCGGAATTGCGCGAGCGCTTCAATTTTACCCGCCCCTATATGCTGCTGCCGGCCCGCTTCCTGGTGCAGGCCGACACCGTTCTTCCGCGTCAGGACGCCGAGGCTTTGTTCGGTCGTAAGGTGGGCGTGGTCAAGGACACGGCCCACGAGGCGATGCTGAAGGCCTTTTTCCCTGACATCGAGCCGGTTCTTTTCGAGGATGGCGATGCGCTGATGCGATCGCTGAAGGAGAAGCAGGTTTCGGCGATTTTCGCAGATGCCTTGCAGCTTTCCTTCTGGATGATCAGTCCGGCAGCGGGTGGCTGCTGCCGTTTCCTCGACGGCCCGTTTCTTTCGGAACGCCATCTTGGTGAGGGCATGACCATCATGGTCGGCGGGCAGGACGGCGCGCTGACGGCAGCGCTGGAAAGCGCGCTGGCCGCGCTGTCCAAGGACGGTCGGCTGGAGGAAATCTACTTGCGCTACTTCCCTGCCGGTCTCTTCTGACGGGCGTCAGAGGCCGCGATAGCGAGCGGAGGCGCTGCGCTCGAGTGCGGCGCAGGTAAGCTTGTCGAGCCCAAGGCGATCGCGCAGCATCTGCAGCAGACGCAGTTCCTCGGCCCGGACCGAGAGGTCCACCGCGGCAATCTCCACGGCGAGAGCATAGGCCGTTTCGTGCAGCCACTCCGGCAGTGCATCGCGGATGGTTTCGAGCACGATGTCCAAGCCTTCCGGCCCTGAAAGCAGAGCGGCGCAACGCTGCGAGACTTCGATCAGGCCTTCCTTGTCGAAATTCTCGAAGACCGGAAGGATGTCGATCAACTGGCCGATGCGGATCAGTTCCTTTTCGGCCATGGCGTTGTCGACGGCCGATGCCATGACCATGACGAAGATCAGGGCCTCTTCCGGAGATACGGGCTTGTTCATGTAGGGTGGTTTCCAGTTGCTGTGAGCAAGAGAGTAGGAGCCGCGAAGCGGTGTTTCAAGGGAGCGGGAACGGCTTTCCCCCGTGACGGTGAACGGCGTGCGCTGGCTCAACGCACGGGTTCACCAAAAAGCCCGCGTCTTGCGGCGCGGGCTTCTTCGGTCAGAACAGCGAGTGCGGACGAGGGCTCCGCCTCTGCCCAGCCATATTTGGCGAGCCACGTTGAGACGTCCTGGACACCGACCCAGCACCGCGCCCGGATTTCGCCTTGCCAGGCCGCCGAACTGGTTTCACAGGCGAGCGAACGGTTGCGCAGGAACAGCCGCTGCTGCGTGCGCGCCATGGCGCCGCAGGGCCACTCTGTTCCGTCATTCGTCAGGCAGGTCCGGTCCGCTGGCGTCTCCATCACGTCGGCCAGGCGAACACGCTGGTCGGCACCGAAGGCCACGACGCCGGCCGCGAGGCTGAAAGGCCTATGCAGGAGCGCGACCCGCGGCTTGGCCCGTTCCTGCACGTTGGAAAGCGGACCTCGCGCTGCGACGCGCTCGAGATCTCCGGTATCGGTGAAGGCGGGCGAGCCGAAGGCGTCGGGCTCGATGGCGCGGACCTGGCGTTTCGGTTCCGTCTGCATGGCCAGTTCTGGCGGATCCTGCGCAACAGCACCCACCTCCGGCAGGCCCAGTTCAGCCGGATCCGGGACGTCGAGATCCTCAATGTTGTAGTCGACAGGGTCGTCGTGCAGTCGCTCGCCGGCGGCCATCACCAGATAGGCCCAGAACAGGAGCCCGATCGCGCCCGCGATGAAGGTGCTGATCCGTCTCATAGGTCCGTTTTCCTATTGGCTCGCCCAGATGATCCGTGCAACCCATTCGACCTCGCTCATGTCGAGGCTACGGGGTGGATGTTCGGGATTGAGCGACTGCAGGTCGATCGACTTGGCGCTCTGCCTGGCAAGAATCTTGGCCATGACCTCGCCTTCGCGGGTTTTGACCACGACGCGGTCGCCGCGCCGGACCTGCGCCCCCGGCTCGACGATCAGGATGTCGCCATCCCGATAGAGTGGTTTCATGCTCTCGCCCTGGACTTCAAGCGCATAAACGCCGTTATTGCGGCCCGGGGCTGCCGGAAACTCGACGAGGTCCCAGCCCTGGCCGGCGGGAAAGCCTCCATCGTCGAAGAAGCCGCCGGCACCCGCCTGGGCCATGCCAAGCAGGGGGATCGAGCTTGCCTGCGGGGGGAAGGCGCCCTGCGGCATCGCATTTTCACGCAAGGCTTCCGGCGACACATAACGCATGAACTGGTCGAGGCTCGCCCCCGTCGCTTCAAGCACCTTGGCGATGGACTCGGTCGAGGGCCAGCGCATGCGTCCGTCGGCACCGACCCGCTTGGATTTGTTGAAGGATGTAGGGTCGAGGCCCGCCCGGCGCGCAAGACCGGATGGCGTCAGCGAATGCTGCTCCGCCAGCCGATCGATTGCGGCCCATATGCTGTCATGCGAAAGCATCTTCGCGCCTCTTGAGTGCCGTAACACATCCGATCTTCGGTCCGGCATTGGCGAAAACCATAGATCAGGCGAGGCGGTTAGTAAAGCAAAAAGGAATAAAATCCTCTCTGCTCCGGGGTGATCCGCGGTGTCAGGCGACCATTGCCATATTGATCTTGCCCAGTTGGATGACGGCCTGGGTACGGCTGTCGACCTTCAGCTTCAAGAGGATGGCGGAGACATGCGCCTTGATCGTCGCTTCCGAGACGCCGAGTTCATAGGCGATCTGTTTGTTGAGCAGGCCTTCGCCGAGCATGCCGAGAACACGGCTCTGTTGCGGCGTGAGCGTCCGCAGGCGGTTGATGAGATCTGCGACATCAGGGTCGGTTTCTTGCCCGCCCTGATAACTGGCCGGCGTGGCGATGTCGCCTTCGAGGACCGACTGGATGCTCGATCGTATCTCGTCAATACCGGCCGATTTCGAGATGAAGCCGGAGGCGCCGAGCTCAAGCGCGCGGCGGATCGTGACGGCATCGTCTGTTGCAGACACAATCACCAGTGGCAAGCTTGCAAATTCCGCCCGAAGCGCCATCAGCCCGGAAAAGCCGGAGACGCCGGGCATGGCAAGGTCTAGCAGCATGAGATCGGCATCCGAATGCGCGGCGGCTGCCTTGCGTGCGGCTTCGAAGTCGCCGGCTTCGATGATGGTTTGCGTTCCGTCAATGCCGGTGACGGCCTGTCGAAGCGCGCCACGGAACAGCGGATGATCGTCGGCGATGATAAATGTCGATGCAGCCATGTCACAGCCCCCTCCCAAGAGCGATGTCATATTGCGCGCGATTGCGTGCTCTTCTTTTAGCGCTTGCCGAGGCACTAGACAATGGTCGTGCAACGAATGGGTGAAATCGGCCTGATTGCGATCAGGTCCGGTCCGGAACATTGCCTTGCTGGTTTTCCTGTTCCTGGCCCTGGAACTCCTGCACGAGGCCGAAAAAGGCCCGCATGAAACGCTCCATGATCCCGATCGAGCGGTCGATCTCCGCATCACTCGGAAGCTCGCCGCTCCTGGTCGTTGTGTCGGCGGTGATCTGCCTTTCGAGCGCCTCGACCCGTTTCTCGAGACGGGCGAGGTCCTCGTCATAGGCTGCCCGTTCGTCGGCGGCCATCCGGCAGGTGAGCGTACCATCGGTCTCCATACAGAGGGTCACAACCCCCGTTTGACGATCGAGCCGCACGAAGCCGCTTCCCGATTTCTCCAGCATGTAGCGGTCGGTGGTGGCCTCCTGCGCGCTCGCGCAGGGAATGCCGAGCGACAGGGCCGCCAGTGTGAGCACTGTCTTGCGGATGGTCATCTGTGTCTCCTCCTGTCGTCCGTGTCTTGCGGGCGTGGACATTTGATCGCGTTTGCGGCAAACCCGCCTCGACGCTCATGAGCTGCGAGAGACCGGACCTTGGACAAGACCATATACAAGATCGTGCCGAAGGAATTATGGCGTGAAGCCCGCGCGAGCGGCCTTTTCAAGGGTGCGCCGATCGATCTGAAGGACGGCTACATCCATTTCTCGACGGGAGCTCAGGCGGTCGAGACGGCGCGGCTGTATTTCAAAGGGCAATCCGATCTCCTGCTCGTGGCTGTCGATGCTACCGTCTTCGGCGAGGCTCTGAAGTGGGAAGCCTCGCGCGGCGGCGATCTGTTCCCGCATCTCTACGCCGATCTGCCGCTCGATGCCGTGATCTGGGAAAAGCCTCTGCTGCTCGACGCTGATGGCCTGCATGTCTTCCCATGTCTGGTAGAGGAGAACCGCTGATGCTTGACCTCTTCTCGCTCGGCCGTCGCGGCCTGTTTCTCTTCGATGCCGAAACGGCGCATGGTCTTTCGGTCGCAGCACTCAAGACCGGCCTCGTTCCGGCCTGCAAGGCGTCCGCCGATCCGCGCCTTGCTCAGACGGTCGCCGGCATCCGTTTCCCAAATCCGCTCGGCATGGCCGCCGGTTACGACAAGAATGCCGAGGTGCCGGATGCGCTGCTGTCGCTCGGCTTCGGTTTCGCCGAAGTTGGCACGTTGACGCCGAAGGGGCAGGCCGGCAATCCGAAGCCGCGCATCTTCCGCCTGGAGCGCGACCGCGCGGTGATCAACCGCCTCGGCTTCAACAACGAGGGTCATGCCGCCGCTTTGGCCAGGCTTTCCGCCCGCGGCAATCGCTCAGGGATCGTTGGCGTCAACATCGGCGCCAACAAGGATGCGACGGACCGCATTGCCGACTACGTCGCCGGCATCCGCCGCTTCTATTCGGTGGCGACCTATTTCACCGCGAATATCTCTTCGCCGAACACGCCCGGCCTGCGCGACCTGCAGGCGAAGGAAAGCCTCGACGAACTGCTGTCGGCGGTGCTCGCCGCTCGCTCCGAAGAGGGCCTGCGCGCCGGCAAGCGTCTGCCGGTTTTCCTGAAGATCGCGCCCGACCTCACCGAAGAGGGCATGGACGACATCGCCGAAGTCGTGGCGGCCCATGATCTCGACGGTCTGATCGTCTCCAACACCACGCTGTCGCGTAACGGCCTTGCTGACGCGACCCTCGCAGGCGAGGCGGGGGGGCTGTCCGGCGCGCCGCTCTTTGACAAGTCGACCGCTGTGCTTGCCCGCATGCGCAAGCGCGTTGGACCCAACCTCCCGATCATCGGCGTTGGTGGTGTCTCCTCGGCGGAAACCGCGCTCGAAAAGATCCGTGCCGGGGCCGATCTCGTGCAGCTCTATTCCTGCATGGTCTATGAGGGGCCGGCACTGCCCGGTCGCATCGTCAAGGGTCTGTCCGCCCTGCTCGATCGCGAAACGGTCGCCAATATCCGCGAGCTACGCGATACAAGGCTCGATCACTGGCTGGCGGTGAAGGTCTGATCGGTCTTCGTCTTCAGCCGCGCAAGCAAGAGCAGGCCGCGTAAGGCCAGAAAGACGTTGAGCGCGATCCAGAGCCCGTGATTGTCAAACAGCGGGACAAGAACGGCGACGCAGGCGAGATAGCCGGCAAGTGCGACAAGCATCATGTTGCGCATCTCGGCCGACCAGGTCGCGCCGATGAAGACGCCATCCATGTGGAAGGCAAGTGCGCCGGTGAGTGCAGTGAGCGCCGCATAGACGAGATAGGTCTCGGCAGCAACGCGTACGTCGCCGGCGGTGGTGATGAAGCCGATGATCGCATCGCCGAAGATCAGGAAAAAGACGAGGCTGGCGAGCGCCAGGCCGAAGGACCACATGCCGGTAAGCTTGATCGTCCGCTCGAAGGCACGCCGCTGCCGCGCACCGATCGTCTCGCCGGTGATCTGTTCGGCAGCCGTTGCCATGCCGTCGAGATAGAAACTCGCGATCATGAAGAAGTTCATCAGCACCGCGTTGGCCGCAAGGGTCACTGCGCCGAAGCCGGCGCCGATCCGCGTCATCACGGTAAAGGCCGTGATCAGCGAGAAGGTGCGGATCAGGATGTCCCGGTTGAGCCGGAACAGCGCCATCAGCTTCACGCGGTCGGTGACCATCGAGACCTGCGGGATGGCGGCACGGCCATAGCGCCAGAAGATGAAGGCAAAGCCGGCAAGCATTGCGACCACTTCCCCGATAACGGTGCCCCAGGCAACGCCGGCAATGCCGAAGCCGAAGGTGATACCGAGCAGGATCGACATGACGATGTTGACGCCGTTGAGCAGGATCTGCAGCGCAAGCCCGACGGAGCCCATTCCGCGTCCGAGCACGAAACCGAGCAGCGTGAAGTTCGATAGCGTCACGGGCGCTGCGAGAATGCGGATGCCGATATAGGTGGCCGCCGCTGCCTGCACGCCGCCGTCGGCACCCATCATCGCCGGGCCGAAGCCGACGATGGCCGGTGACGCAACCAGGATGACGACGCCGAAGCCGACCGACAAGACGATCGAGCGCCAGAAGACGGCGAAGAGTTCCAGTGTTTCGCCACGCCCCTGCGCCTGTGCGACGAGGGCCGTCGTCGAGGCCCGGAGGAAATTCAGACTGGCGAAGAGCAGATCGAAGAGCGCCGCCGCAATCGCAAGGCCTGCGAGTTGTGCCGCGTCACCGCTCCGTCCGACGACGGCAGTGTCGGTGAGGCCGAGCAGGGGTGTCGTGACGAAGCCGAGCGTCATGGGCAGCGCGATCGCAAGCACGCTGCGATGGCTTACCTTGATGGTGCGGAGAACAGGGGAGGATGGGTCGTGCATGGATCGCTCCGGTGGGGACCGGAGCGCAGGGGGAATCACTCAGGCCGACAGTACCATGGCCCAATAGGGGCGGTTGCCGGAAGCGGAATCCCAGGCCACGGCGACGCCGAGCCCGTTGAAATTGCCAAGCATGTTGTCGAGATGCCGCTTGGAATCGATCCACGCCTGTACGGCACGTTCGACGCTGTCCTGACCGGTCGCGATGTTTTCGGCAGCGGGCAGAGGCACGCCGTGTCCCTTCATTCGGGCACCGAAACTGTCGTTGAAGCCGATCAGATGCGACATCTCCCCGGCACGCGCCATGCGCTTCGCCTGAGCGATCGCCGCCACTTCCGCAGCTTTTCCCCGCGAAAGCGAAGAGAGGCCACGCGACTGGCGCAGGCGATTGACCATCGGCAGCGCGGCATCCGTTTCGGCGCGCGACTGCCCGTCATCGGGGTTGAGGATATCGGTGGAACGGCAGCCCGCGATCGCTGCCGTCATCACGCCAGCCGAGATCAGCAGAAGCCGCCGGCGATGCAAGACAGGCTCGATCATCGGACGTCAGTTCCGCGAGGCGAAGAGGCGCAGCACAATGAAGGCGGGGATAACGATGGTCGCGCCAATCAGCAGATACTGCCCAACGCGGCCCAGTGCATCAAAGCCTGTATACCAGAGATCGATCAGGAAGAACCGGATGCCATCCAGAAGGTCCATCGGATCAAGCCCGAAGACCGACATCACGAAACCAACGATGAGCGAGACGACGATCAGCTTGACGAGCGTGCGGCCCGGGGTGTCGCCGAGAAATCGATTGATGCCATCAGCCATGCGTATCTCCTGTTGTCATCCGCAGATATGGGCGCGGCCCGCCCGCCCTGCAAGCCGGGAAGCCAAGGGCTTGCGATAGGACTTGAGTTTTTTCCGGCGATCGGTCAAGACCGCGCGCCCACTCCATGCCGGACGATATCAGGCTGGAAGGTTCGAAGGGATCTCCGATGCACCCCACCCAGTTTTCCTCCGGCGATGTCATCGCCGATCGCCGCGCCGATTATGCCCGCATGCTTGCCGAGAATGGCGAACATGAGGCAGCCGTGGAATTGATGGAGCAGGCGCTGGACCTGGTGCCCGACTGGCCGGCCGGCCTGCTGCGACTGGCGGATTACGCCGAGAAGGCCGGGCAGGCAGACAAGGCGGTACCGGCCTTGCGCCGATTGCTCTCCCTCGACCGCGAGGATCTGTTTGGCGCGCAGCTGAAACTGGCTCTGCTGGGCGCTGAAGAAGTCCCGGACCAGCCGCCGTCCCGCTACGTCGAAGCGCTGTTCGACGACTATGCGGATCGCTTCGATACGGCGCTTGTCGAGCGACTCGATTACACCGTCCCCGCCAAGCTCGCCCGGCTGATTGCAGATCACGACGACAGGCGTTTCGAGCGGGCCGTCGATCTCGGCTGTGGCACGGGTCTGTTCGGTGCCGAAATCCGCGATCGGGTGACCCGGCTGGAGGGCTTCGATCTCTCGGTCAACATGCTCGCCAAGGCCGAGGAAAAGGGCCTCTACGACCTGCTCGCCAAAGCCGATCTCTCGCTCGATCCGGCGGGGGCGGGCCTGTTCGACGACGAACTCGCCGAACGTCGCGCCGACCTCGTCTCGGCGGCCGACGTGCTGATGTATCTCGGTGATCTCGCCAATGCCTTTTCGCTCGCGGCACATCTCGCAAGGCCCGGCGCATTCTTCGCCTTTTCGGTCGAGGACGCCGGCGAGGGGGATGGTTATCTGCTGGCCCCGAGCCTGCGCTACGCCCACACAGAGCGGCATGTGCGGCAGCGTCTTGCCGAAAACGGCTTCGATGTGCTCACCCTGACCCGGACCACCATTCGCATGGATGGCGGAAAACCGGTCTTCGGCATTCTGTTTCTTGCGAGCCGGACGGCCTGAAAAGCAGCTTTCTTGCGATTTGCTTCATAGGTCAGCTTTGCTGACATATCACCCTTGTTTTCCAGGGCGTCTCGGGTACCATTTGCACTCGGGAGGCCAATCTGGAGACGGGACATGGCGCAGATGACGAGCATGCTGGGAATCTGGAATTCGAACCCGACGCGCCACACGCCGGCGGAGGATCTGCAGGGCCTGGTGGCCGGCAGCCTGATCGCCGCCCTTGGCCTCTATTTCCTCGCCCAGGTGGGACTTCTGACAGGCGGCATGGCCGGCCTCGCCTTCGTCCTGCACTATTGGAGCGGCTGGAGTTTCGGTCTGCTCTTCTTCCTGCTCAATCTGCCCTTCTACATCCTGTCTTTGCGCCGCGTCGGCCTCGACTTTACCATCAAGACCTTCGTGGCAGTCGGCCTCACTTCCTTCATCGTCGAAATCGAGAGCCGCTTCCTCGTCATCGAGAGCATCGCGCCGGTCTGGGCTGCGATCCTCGGCGGCCTGCTTCTCGGCTTCGGCCTGCTGGCGCTCTATCGCCACCGCGCCAGCCTTGGCGGCCTCGGCATCCTTGCCGTCTACATCCAGGACCGTTTCGGCATTCGCGCCGGTCTGGTGCAGCTTGCCTTCGACCTCTGCGTCATGGCGCTCGCCTTTGCCGTCGTCAGCCCCTCCGTGGTGCTCTACTCGGTGATCGGCGCTGTGGTGCTGAACCTCTTTCTCGCGATCAACCACCGCTCGGATCGGTATATCGCGCTGAGGTGATACCTCTTTCGCCTCTTCTCTTTCCCCGCTTGTCCACTACCTTGGGGCCGTGACGACAGCTGATTCCGCCCTTGCTCTTTTGCCTGCCCCCTTCCTCCGCTGGTTTAGCGAAAAGGGCTGGCAGCCGCGTGACCATCAGCTGGAGCTATTGGCCCGGGCGAGATCAGGCGAAAATGGCGGCGAAAGCCTGCTGCTGATCGCCCCGACCGGCGCCGGCAAGACGCTTGCCGGCTTTCTGCCGTCGCTGACGGAACTCACCGAGCGCGGTCGGAAAAAACCCGGGGAAGCCTTTACCGGCATCCACACGCTCTATATCTCGCCGCTCAAGGCGCTCGCCGTCGATATCGAGCGCAACCTGATGAAGCCGGTCACCGAGATGGGGCTTTCGATCACCATCGAGAACCGCACCGGCGACACGCCGGCGTCCAAGCGCCAGAGACAGAAGACCAATCCGCCGGACATCCTGCTGACGACGCCGGAGCAGGTGGCGCTGCTGATCTCTCACTCGGACTCGGAGCGTTTCTTCAAGGACCTGCGCTACGTCATCTTCGATGAACTGCATTCGCTGGTCACCTCGAAGCGCGGCCATCTGCTCTCGCTCGGTCTGACGCGCCTCAGAAAACTTGCCCCCGGCCTGAAGACCATCGGCCTCTCGGCAACCGTCGCCCAGCCCATGGACCTGCGCCGCTGGCTGGTCGCCCAGCCTGAGGAGGGCGAGGCGGCGGCGGGACTGATCACGGTCGAGGGCGGCGCGCGACCCAATATCACCATCCTGCAGACCGAGGATCGCATCCCCTGGTCCGGGCACAGGGCGGTCTATGCAATCCCCGAAATCTACAAGGTGTTGAAGGAGTTCCAGACGACGCTGCTTTTCGTCAACACGCGCTCCCAGGCCGAAATGCTCTTCCAGGAACTCTGGACCGTCAATGACGACAACCTGCCGATCGCGCTGCACCACGGCTCGCTCGACGTCTCCCAGCGCCGCAAGGTGGAGGCCGCCATGGCCGAAAACCGGCTCCGCGCGGTCGTTGCCACCTCGACGCTGGATCTAGGCATCGATTGGGGCGATGTCGATCTCGTCATCCATGTCGGTGCACCCAAGGGCGCCTCACGTCTTGCCCAGCGCATCGGCCGCGCCAACCACCGCATGGACGAGCCGTCGCGCGCGATCCTGGTCCCGGCCAACCGCTTCGAGGTCATGGAGTGCCAGGCCGCCCTCGATGCCAATTACATAGGCGCCCAGGACACGCCCCCGGTCGGTGAAGGCTCGCTTGATGTGCTGGCCCAGCATGTTCTCGGCATGGCCTGCGCCGATGCCTTCGATGAGGAGGAGTTGTTCCGTGAGGTGACAACGGCGCTTCCCTATGCCGCCCTGCCGCGCGAGACCTTTGCCCGCATCGTCGATTTCGTCGCGACCGGTGGCTATGCGCTCCGAACCTACGAGCGCTACGCCCGAATCCGCCGTCGCCAGGACGGGTTGTGGCGCGTCTCCAATCCGCAGGTCGCCCAGCAGTACCGACTGAACCTCGGCACCATCGTCGAGATGCCGATGCTGAATGTCCGCCTCGTCAAGCGCAACCATCTGGGGTCGATCGGTCGCGGCGGCATGACGCTGGGCAAGGTCGAGGAATACTTCTTCGAACAGCTGACCCAGGGCGATACCTTTCTCTTCTCGGGCAAGGTGCTGCGCTTCGAGGGCATCCGCGACAACGAATGTCTCGTGTCGAATGCCTTTTCGATGGACCCGAAGATCCCCGCCTATGCCGGCGGCAAGTTTCCGCTCTCGACCTATCTCGCCGATCAGGTACGCGCCATGCTGGATGATCCGGATCGTCGCGCGGGCTTGCCCGAGCAGGTGCGCGACTGGCTGTCGCTGCAGGCGGAGAAGTCGGTTCTGCCCAAGCGCCAAGATCTCCTGATAGAGACCTTCCTGCGCGGCGAGCGCTTTTACATGGTGATCTATGCCTTCGAGGGCCGGCTCGCGCATCAGACGCTCGGCATGCTGCTCACTCGCCGGCTGGAGCGTATGCGGGCCAAACCGCTGGGCTTTGTGGCGACAGACTATGCACTCGCGATCTGGGCCTTGGAGGACATGGGGTCACTGATCGCGCGGGGAGCACTCAGCCTTGCCGAGCTCTTCGATCAGGATATGCTGGGTGACGATCTCGAAACCTGGCTCGACGAGAGCTTCATGCTGAAGCGCACCTTCCGCAACTGCGCGGTCATCGCCGGCCTGATTGAGCAACGGCATCCCGGCAAGGAAAAATCCGGCCGCCAGGTGACCGTCTCCTCCGATCTGATCTACGACGTGCTGCGCAGCCACGAACCCGATCATATCCTCATGCAGGCGACGCGACAGGATGCCGCCGCCGGACTTTTGGACATTGCCCGGCTTGCCGATATGCTGGAGCGAATCAAGGGTCATATCCTGCACAAGCGCCTGACCCAGATCTCCCCGCTCGCCGTGCCGGTCATGCTGGAGATTGGCAAGGAGCCGGTGTTGGGCGAGGCCCAGGAGCATGTGCTGTCCATGGCGGCAGACGATCTGATCGCCGAGGCCATGGCGTGAATCATGCGGACCGGCTATGACGGGGCCGGATGCTGCGGAACGAAAAAATGACGGGTATGACAGCCCGGCGCCTCGCGCCAACAGAGACTGTGGAAACGATCACCGAGATTGCTGTCTCGGGTGTCGCAGCCGTCTGCGATCTGACCGGTGCCCTGTATCTGCCCGACCATCGCACGCTTGTGGTCTCCGATCTGCATCTCGAAAAGGGCGCGGCCTTCGCAAGGCGGGGCCAACTGCTGCCGCCCTATGACACGCTGGCAACGCTGCGCCTCTTGGAAGGCGTGGTCGCGCGTTATGAGCCGGCGACCATCGTCAGTCTCGGCGATAACTTCCACGACCGCGTGGGCTCGGCCCTGATGCCCCCGGTCTTCCGCGAGATGATCCATGGTCTGGCCGCTGGGCGCGATATTGTCTGGATCAACGGCAACCACGATCCGGATGGCACGACGGCTCTGCCGGGCCATTCGATGGACGAGTTCACGCTGGCCGGTCTCACCTTCCGCCACGAGCCGTCCCTGGCGCATGGCAAGGGCGAAGTCGCAGGCCATCTCCATCCGTCGGCGACTGTCCGCCGCCGTGAGAAATCCGTTCGTCGCCCCTGTTTCGCGACCGACGGCCTGCGTTTGGTCATGCCGTCCTTCGGCGTGACAACGGGTGGCCTCGATCTCCGCCACAAGGCCTTTACCGGCCTCTTTGCCCGCGCCGACCTGATCGCGCACCTTCTCGGCCGCGACCGGATCTATTCGGTGCGCTACGGCAACCTGCTCGGCTGACCCGGCCTGTCAGCTTGGCGTGACCGCATAGCGCAGGATGGCGGCGCCGGTATCGATAGGCCGTGCCTCGAGCAGTTTCAGCCTCTTTTCCGAACCCGCCTTGAACAATGGATTGCCTTTTCCGAGCAAGACGGGTGCGAGGCAGACCCGGATCTCGTCCATCAGCCCGGCTTCCAGCAGCGCGTGCTGCAGTTCCGCACTGCCGAAGACGAAGATGGTCTTGCCCGGCTCAGCCTTCATTGCCCGCAGCTCCAACACGGCATCCGCAAGCACGCGGGTGTTATTCCATTCCGCTTCGCTGACGCTTCGGCTGGCAACGCCCTTGGGCTTGGCATTCATATAGGCCTTGATCTGAGGCTCGTCGGTCGCTTCCGGCCAGTAGGCAGCCATGCCTTCATAGGTCTTGCGGCCGAAGACGATGAAGTCGGTCTCCTCGCCAAGCGACAGCGCGTATTGACGCAGATCCTCTCCCCAGGCGGTGAGGTGAAAGGATAGGTCCCAGGGCATCTCGCCCTCGAAATAGCCGTCCAGCGACATCAGGTTCCAGCCGATCAATTTGCGCATCCCAAGCCTCCCAAAAACTGATTGCATATTGAAATCGGTTGATCGGTAGCGCATCTGGTGGCAAGACGCAATCGGTTTTGGGAGAGGCGACATGGAACAGCGCTCGGGCTGCCCGATCAATCTGACGCTGGAAGTGCTCGGTGATCGCTGGAGCCTGATCGTCATCCGTGACGTGATGTTCGGCAATCGCCGACATTTCCGCGAACTGCTGCAGAATTCCGAAGAGGGCATCGCGTCGAACATCCTGGCCGATCGGCTGAAGCGCCTGGTCGCCAACGGGCTTCTCTCCCGCGCCGATGACCCGACGCACAGGCAGAAGGGTGTCTACAGCCTGACGGAGCCTGCTATCCAGCTCGTTCCCATGCTCGCCATGATGGGTGCCTGGGGCAGGAGACATCGCCCGGTCAGTGAGGATTTGTCGATCCGTGCGGAAATTCTCGAGGATGGTGGCCCCGATCTCTGGGAGGCCTTCATGGCTGAGCTGAGGGTGATCCATCTGGGCGCTGAGCGCGAGGCCGGAGCCCGCGACGTTTTGCGCGAGCTCACCGAAGCCTATCTCGAGGTCAAGGCACGGATGAATGCCGTCTAATCCCGTTAGTCCTTCCGGAAGATCAGGCTCGCAGCCCAGCCGGTGATCAGGGCGAGCAGCACGGCAAAGGTGCCATAGGCCAGCGGCTGTTGGTGGGCGGCTTCGGTGATCGCCTCTTCCAGGCCGGTCTTGACGACACGCAGCGGCAGTTCTTTTTCCGCGATGAACTCGCCCGACTTGAACAGATAGGCATGCACCATGTGCACCCCGTTCGGGATATTCGCCGGAAGCCGCAGCGTTGCCTTGAACAGGCTTGACGAAACGAAGCGCACACCACCCGTATCGCGCTGGTAGAGCCCGCCCGACTGTTTCAGGCGGCGGAAGGCATCACGGAATTCACCGAGATTGGCGGCATTGCTGATGAAGCCGGTGGGGGTCAGCGCGACGTGATCAATGCCGATCCCGAGGGAGGTCAGCACATTGTCCTGAGCAATTTCCTCGACCGGTCGCGTGCTCGCCAGCGAATAGGAAATCGGCATCTGCTCGAAGGTAAGCGATGTGCGGTTCACCCAGATCCCGAAAAGGCGCTCCTTGCGGCGCACGGTCGTCCAGTCGCGCGGGCCCTCGAGCGTGACCACAACGTCATACTGGCCGATGGCGAGCAGCAACTGGTCGGTATTGGTGAGCGCCCCGAAAACGGTCAGATCGGCGCCGGAAAAGTCCGACGTAATCGCGATCTCGCTCGTCGAGGTGCCGATGTCGAGGCCTTCACGTTCCGAAAGCTGCGTTGCCAGTGGGTCCTGTGCAGCTGCCTGGGCGGCAAGCCCGGTGCCGAGAATGACGAAAAGGGCGAAGAGCTGCGCTCTCATCTCAGCCTCCGATCGCCAGCGAATAGAAATCGTCGGGGGTGACGATCAGTTCGATCGCGAGACGCACGCCGACAGCGAGGACGAGCAGGCCGAGCAGCGCGCGCAACTGTTCGCCGCGCAGCTTCTGTCCGACGCGAACGCCATATTGCGCGCCGATCACGCCGGCGACCATCAGGATGAAGGCGAGCACGATATCGACGGAGTAGTTGGTCGCCGCCTGCACGATCGTCGTGTAGGCGGTGGTGAAGATGATCTGGAACAGCGAGGTGCCGACAACGACATTGGTCGGGATCCTGAGCAGATAGATCATGGCGGGCACCATGATGAAGCCGCCGCCGACGCCCATGATCGAAGTCAGGATGCCGATACCGAAACCAAGCGCCAGAATCGGGATGACGCTGAGATAGATCTTTGACTTCTTGAAACGCATCTTGAAGGGCAGGCGGTGCACCCAGTTGTGCTGGCCGGGGCGCTTCAGTGGAGCCGGCTCGTTGCGTGCCGCGCGTCGGAGCGCCCGCAGGCTCTCTGCCAGCATCAGCCCGCCAACGGTGCCGAGGAAGATCACGTAGAGCAGCGAGATGATCAGGTCGAGCTGGCCGAGGCGTCTGAGCCAGGAGAATATGTAGACACCGATGGTCGCTCCGACGAGACCGCCGATCAGCAGGACCGTGCCCAGTTTCATATCCAGCGTCCCACGCCGGAAATGCGAGATGGCGCCGGAAACGGAGGATGCGACCACCTGGTTGGCACCGGTCGCGACGGCGACCACAGGCGGGATATTATAGAAGATCAGGAGCGGGGTGATCAGGAAGCCGCCGCCCACACCGAACATGCCCGAGAGGAAGCCGACAGCCGCGCCCATGCCGAGGATGATGAACACATTGACCGACAACTCGGCGATCGGCAGATAGATCGTCACCTCAGGACCTCAAATGCAGGTATCCGCGCTCTCTGGCGCGGTCACGTTCGGGCCTGTGAGCCCTTGCTCTCTCTCATGCTGGGCGGGCGCAAGTCCTTGATCGGACTTGTTCCCGTTCGAATTCTTTCTTGCGCCCCGCAGGCGGCCGAGTCAATTCGACAGCCTCCTTTAAGGCCTCTCTTGCTTCCTTTTGTGACAGCCGTCTCACTTGTTGCGAGCGAGCAGCTCTGTCACCAGCTTGTCCGTCACCTGACCGGTCGGCTGTTCGCCGATCGAGGTCTGGAAGTCCTTGATCGCCGAGACCGTCTTGGCGCCCATCACGCCATCAGGCGTGCCGGCGTCAAAGCCGGACTTGTTAAGGATCGCCTGAATGTTGCGGATCGCCTTCTTCATGTCGACGCTGGCCGTTTTCAGACCCTTGCCGGCCCATTCGTCGGGCGTATTGGCCGAATTGGCGTCAGGGTTCAGCTCCTTGGCCTTCCAGAGGTCGACCTCGGCACGAGCGCGCTCCAGCTGGTCAGGCTTCAGCGCATTGGCCACCTCGTCGCGCTTCTGGGCAGCATCGGTGTCTCCACCCTTGGCCGCGATTGCGAACCATTTGTAGGAGGCGGCCAGATCCTGTGCGGTGCCGTTGCCGCGGGCATTGAGGATCGCGAGGTTGAACTGGCTGTCGGAGACGCCGTATTCGGCGGCCTGGGTGAACCATTCGACGGCCTTGGCATAGTCCTGCACCCCATCCTTGCCGGAGGCATAGATGACGGCAAGATTGTGCATCGCGCTTGCATTACCGGCATTTGCCGCCATCTCATAGTAGCGCTTGGCTTCGCCGATATTAGGCGCGACGCCGGTGCCTTTCTCGAGAAAGTTACCCAGGCGGTACTGAGCAAGGGCGAAGCCCTTGTCGGCCGAGAGACGATACCATTTCGCAGCCTCGGCGAAATCATTCGCGACCCCGCGGCCCTCGGTATAGCGGGCGCCGATTTCGAAGAGAGCGAGCGGATCGCCGTTCTTCGCTGCGATCGAGAGCGAGGGCGGGGTGAGGTCGGCCGGAACGGTGATCTCGGCGATAGGGGTTGCCGGCGCAATCTCTTCGGCTACCACCACTTTCGCGGGCTCCGTCGTCTGCGCCGCAGCTGGCGCAACAGTGCCAGCCTGGCTAGTGGCCGCCGGTGTTTCGAGCGTCTGGACCGGAGCCGTGCTTGCCGGGGCCATGAGCGCGCTGACCGGCGCGGCGTCGCCGGCCTGAATGGAGGTTGCGGTCATATCCGCAGGCAGCGTGGTGGGCTCGTCTGGCATTTCGGCCGGCGGCTCGTCACCGATCGCGTTGACCGGAACGGTCGGGGCGGCGGGCACGATGGATGCCTCTGCCAGAGCCGGAGCCTCCGGGGACGTGGCGAGCGGTGCAGCTTCGCTGCTCTGCTCCGGAGCGACGTCTTCGACGACAGCCGGTGCATCGCTGCGTGTGAGGGTGTTGACCAGCGGCATTGCCATGGCCGCGAGCAGGATGGCGCCGACCGCCATCAGGATCGGCCGGCGGTAACGTGCAAACAGCGACGCCTCGCCCGCCTTCGACTTGGCCTTCACGTCGGCCATCAGCTTGCTGCCTGCCGGTGCGGACTTCTGGGCGCGGTCCATCTCCATGGCGGCGGCCTGGGCGGCGCGGCGTGCCGCAGCAATGTAGTCGGTCCGGTCGCCATTGTCGTCGGACGTTTTCGCCGCTTGCTGGCTGGCGCGCACGCGTTCGAGGATCTTGCGCACATCGGGTGCGCCGGACCCTGGCTCCAGCAACTCGTTGGCGTCATCTGGCGGCAGGGCTTCGACCGGATCAAGCGGTGGCGTCTGTTCGATGGTCTGTCGCGCCTCGACGGCCGGCTTCGCCGCCTTCTTGCCGGGCATCAGCTTCTTCCCAAGGCCTGCGAGCAGGCTCGGTTTTGAAGGCTTCTTGGTCCGCGCGGCATCGATCACCGGCAGTGCCGTCATGGTCTGGGCGAAATCGTCCGCGGCGGCCAGCAGTTCGTCGTCAATCGGATGCGAGGCCTGTTGGACCGGCTCCGCGGCCATGCGCGGAGGCTGGGGCGCTGCGGCGTGGATGTCGCTCACGCGTTGCGGCGGGGTGGTCGCGAGCGGGGCCTGGGCGAAAAGCGGAGCGGGTTCCGGATGATGGAGTTCGTCCAGCCGCCCGGCGATCTGCACCAGCGTGTCGTGCAAGGCCTCGAAGGTGCGATGGGTGCGCTCTTCAGAGTGGCGGGTATAGTCTTCCAGCTGTCTCAGGTGATCGGACAAAGCCGAGAGCGCGGAGATGTCTGCCGAGGCGGCCTGGCTTCCAGCCGGGAAGCGATGGGCAAAATTGGCCATGACAGTCTCGGCCGCCTGGCGTGCAGCCTCGATGATGTATTCATCGCTGGTGGCCACATAGTCTTCGAGCGCGGAGATCCTGCCCGCGACTTCCGGGTCCTGCGGCGACGGCTGGCTGATCAAGGCGGAGAGATGGGCAATCTGGTCTTCGAGACCCTTCAGGCTGGCGCTCTCGCTGACGGGGCCTGTCGAGCTCGTTTCTTCCAGCCGGTCGACGACGGCATTCAGCCGGTCTTCCAGATTGCGAAGCGCGCTGTCGTCGATCATGGCAACTGGGGCGGGCGCATCGAGTTCCTCGATCCGCTGGGCCAGGATTTCCAGCCGGTCGGCAAGGCGATCATGGCCCACGCCGCCGTCCAGCGCATCGATCTTGCGCGAGATGTCCGCGAGGTAGCCGGTGAGTTCCGGGGCCGGAGCGGGCCTCTGAACCTTTTCCAGCATGTAGGACAGCTGGTCGAGGCGCTCTTCGATGCGCACAGCGCCCTGTTCAGCCGAGAGCTGCTCGATCCGCGCTGTCAGAAGCTCCAGCCGCTCGGCCATTTCGTCGGAGGCATCTTGCTGAGGCTGGCGACGGTCGGACAGCGTCTCGATCTGCCGTGCGAGGCCCGAGAGCCGGTCCTCCAGGCGGTGGAATGTGGCAGGGTCATTGCCCGGGCCACTGTTGCGGCTGCCGGCGGCGATCGCCCGGGTGATTTCGTCGAGACGCGTGTCGAGCGAGGCGAACTGCTCCATGACCATGCGTTCGTTCGGGTCGATCTGTGCGCCGATATGCTCAAGCGCAGCTGCCACGGTGACGAGCTTTTCTTCCAGGGCCCGGATGGTCCGGGTATCCCCCATGCCGCCGAGCTGGGACTTTATGTCGTCCAGCCGGTCAGCGATGCGGATGATCTCGTCGCGCATGGCGCCCGTGTCGAGGCCGTCGAGGCGGACTTCCACGTCATCCCAGCGGCGCTCCATGCGACGAACGGAATCCTCGCGGGCTAGGCCGTCCATCAGTGAACGGAGCTCGTTGAAGTCCTGCTGCAGCCCGTCGGTTCCGGGTGCCTTGATGTCTTCGAGCCGCTGCAGGCTCGCGGCGAGCCGAGCGATGTCCTGGCGCATGTCGTCCTGCGGGCGGTTTTCTTCCGCCAGCGTGCGGATAGAGCGCATCTCGCTGCGCAGGCCGGCGATCTCGCGCGACAGGCTTTCGGTGATGTCCTGCTTGAGGTCCTGGCGGAGACCGCTGAGGGCATCCGCAATGTCCTGGCCTGCCCGTGCAGGAGCCGCGACCGGAGTGGTGGTACGCGACGGGTAGGTCGGCTGAGGATCGGCAAGCGGCGGCAGGGGTTGGCGCAGCGGTGCGCGTGCCGGCGACTCGTCGCTCCGGCTGTAGAGGCTGCGTTCGCCACCACGGGACCGGCTTTCTTCCAGCGCGCGCTGGCGCTGGCGGATCTCGGCCAGGGGGTCGGAACGCTGGTCGCGTTCGCTGCGTGCCGGATCGTCGGCACGCCGCCCGGGCAGACCGCGAGGCACGGATTCGTCGAGCCCGCGGCTGCGGGCGGCCTGCTGGCCGATCAGCCCCTCGATTCGCGCCTCAAGCCCTTCGATCGTGCGGCTCAACGCATCCAGCGAGGATGGGTTGCCGGGCCGTTGGGTCTGGGATCGCGATCCGTTCATGGTTCTGCTCGCCTCGATGATGCCGGACGACGCTTGCGTCCGAATGCGTCCGGGTGACCCAATTCGGTTCCGACATGGTGGCCTGACGTTACGGCAGGCAGGCGTGTCGGAATCGCGGATGGATCACCAGCTTTCAAACGCAACCTTTCATGAAACATGGTAAACAAGCCGTTAAGTTTTGCCAAAAAACGGTGAATGGGGGTGAGGCTTTTCTGTCGTCACGCCCCGCGCAAGCGCCTTTCGTTAGAAGCCTGCGATGGAAGAGGAGCACCCTGCGGCTCAGACAAAAATGCCGCGGCTGAAAACTTTGACGTTTACGCGCACGTCAATTATTTGTATAAGCCAGAACAGTCCGATCCCATCGGAACCGAAGTCTTTGGAGGAAGATGACCGATGCCTGTCTACAAGGCCCCCGTGAACGACACGCTTTTCATTCTCAACGACGTCCTTGGTTTGGAGCGGTACAACAACCTGCCCGGCTTCGAAGACGCGACTCCCGACATGATCGAGGCGATTGTCGGCGAGGCGGCGAAGCTCGCGGAAGAGCAGCTTTTCCCGCTCAACCTCTCCGGCGACCAGGAGGGTTGTGTTCGCTCGGATGACGCTTCGGTCAAGACGCCAAAGGGTTTCAAACAGGCTTACGACGCCTATTGTCAGGGCGGCTGGCTCGGTCTTGCTGTGCCGGCAGAGTTTGGTGGTCAGGGTCTACCCTACACGCTGCATTCGGCCGTTGGCGAATACATGTCGTCTGCCAACATGGCGCTGATGATGTATCCGGGCCTCACCCAGGGCGCGATCGCCGCGATCGTCGAGCATGGCTCCGACGAGCAGAAGCAGAAATATCTGCCGAAGATGGTCGAGGGCATCTGGACCGGGACGATGAACCTCACCGAACCCCATTGCGGCACCGATCTCGGCCTGCTGCGCACCAAGGCCGTGCCTGATGGCAACGGCTCCTACAAGATTTCCGGCCAGAAGATCTTCATCTCCGCCGGCGAACACGACATGTCGGATAACATCATCCACCTCGTTCTTGCTCGTATCGAGGGCGCGCCTGAGGGCACCAAGGGCATCTCGCTCTTCATCGTGCCGAAGTTCATGGTCGGCGACGATGGTTCGGTGGGCGCCCGCAACACGGTTTCCTGCGGCGCCATCGAGCACAAGATGGGCATTCACGGCAACGCCACCTGCGTGATGAACTATGACGAGGCGACCGGTTATCTGATCGGGGCCGAGAACAAGGGCTTAGCTGCCATGTTCGTCATGATGAACGAGGCCCGCCTCGGCGTCGGCCTGCAGGGCCTGTCGATCTCCGAAATCGCCTATCAGAACGCCGCCAACTATGCCCGCGAGCGCATCCAGGGTCGCTCTCTCTCCGGCGTCAAGGCGCCCGAGAAGAAGGCCGATCCGATCATCGTCCACCCGGACATCCGTCGCGTGCTGCTGACGATCAAGTCCTTCAACGAAGCCGGTCGCGCCTTCACGCTGTGGACGGCGCTGAAGTCCGATATCGCGCACCGCTCGGGCGACGCCGCTGAAAAGCAGCTTGCCGACGACGTGCTCGGCCTGATGACGCCGATCCTGAAAGGTGTCCTGACCGACAAGGGCTTCGACCATGCGGTCATGGCCCAGCAGGTCTATGGCGGCCACGGCTATATCGAAGAATGGGGCATGAGCCAGTATGTCCGCGATGCCCGCATCGCGATGATCTACGAAGGTGCAAACGGCATCCAGGCGCTCGACCTCGTTGGTCGCAAGCTCGGCCTCAACGGCGGTCGCGCCGTCATGGCGCTGTTCAAGGAAATCGGTGATTTCTGCGAAGAGAACCGCTCGGACGAGAACCTTGCCGCCTACACCAAGAGCCTGAAGAAGGGCCTGAACGACCTGCAGGCCGCGACCATGTGGTTCATGCAGAACGCCATGGCCAAGCCCGACAATGCCGGTGCCGGTTCGACCGACTACATGCATCTCTTCGGCCTCGTCGTGCTCGGCTACATGTGGGCGAAGATGGCCAAGGCCGCCAACGACAACCTGGCAGCAGGATCGGGCGATGCCGACTACTACAAGAACAAGCTGTTGACCGGCCGTTTCTACATGGAGAAGGTCATGCCGGAAACGGCCCTGCGCAAGGCCCGCATCGAAACCGGTGCCGACAGCCTGATGGAAATGGCCGCGGAAGCGTTTTGAGTTTTCCCTTCTCCCCAGCGGGGAGAAGGTGGCCCGTCAGGGCCGGATGAGGGGGCGCTTACGCAATCGGCCACCTCATCGCCTCGCATTCGCTCGGCACTTCTCCCCGCTGGGGAGAGAGGGAAAAATTCCGGCGCCCCCGTGCGCCCAAGGGAGAGAGACGATGACTGAAGTCTTCATTTATGACCACGTGCGCACGCCCCGCGGGCGCGGCAAGAAGGACGGATCGCTGCACGAAGTGCCGACCCCCCGTCTGGCCGCCAAGACGCTCGAAGCGCTGCGCGACCGCAACGGCTTGGACACATCCACAGTCGATGACATCATCTTCGGCTGTGTCGACCCGGTCATGGAAGCCGGCGCCGTGATCCCGAAGGCCGCCGCCTTCGAGGCTGGCTATGACTTCGCTGCCCCCGGCATCCAGATCTCGCGCTTCTGCGCCTCAGGCCTCGACGCGATCAACCTCGCAGCCGGCAAGGTCAAGGCTGGCTCTGATGACATCGTCATTGCCGGTGGCGTGGAAAGCATGTCCCGCGTCGGTATGGGCATGTCGGGCGGTGCCTGGTACATGGATCCCTCGGTCAACTTCCCCGGCTATTTCATGCCGCAGGGTGTGTCTGCCGACCTGATCGCCACCAAGTACGGCTTTACCCGCGACGACGTCGACGCCTATGCCGTCGAGAGCCAGAAGCGTTCCGCCGCTTCCTGGGCCGCCGGCAACTTCGCCAAGTCCGTCATTCCGGTGAAGGATGGCAACGGTCTCGTCATCCTCGCCCGCGACGAGCACATGCGCCCCGGCACCGACATGCAGTCGCTGGCAAGCCTCAACCCCTCCTTCCAGATGCCCGGCGAAATGGGCGGCTTCGAAGCCGTCGCCATCCAGGCGCATCCGGAAATCGAGCGTATCAACTACATCCACCATGCCGGCAACTCGTCCGGCATCGTCGATGGTGCTGCCGCCGTTCTCGTCGGCTCCAAAGCCGGCGGTGAGGCGATGGGTCTGAAGCCGCGCGCCCGCATCCGCGCCTTCACCAATATCGGCTCCGACCCGGCGCTCATGCTGACCGGCCCGGTTGACGTGACGGAAAAGCTTTTGAAGCGCACCGGCATGAAGATCTCCGACTTCGACCTGTTCGAACTCAACGAGGCCTTCGCCGCCGTCGTTCTGCGCTTCATGCAGCATTTCAACGTCGACCATTCGAAGATGAACGTCGCCGGCGGCGCGATCGCCATGGGCCATCCGCTCGGTGCCACCGGCGCGATGATCCTCGGCACGGTTCTCGACGAGCTGGAACGCCGTGATCTGAACACCGCGCTCGTCACGCTCTGCATCGGCGCCGGCATGGGCACGGCAACGGTAATCGAGCGCGTTTGATGGGGTAGGCCCCCTCATCTCAGGCGCAACTTGTTGCGCCGGGCCTGCCGGCACCTTCTCCCCGCTGGGGAGAAGAGGCGTCGCCGCAGCGCTGGCCAATCCTCCTCTCCCCTCGGGGAGAGGGTGGCCGAGCGAAGCGGAGGCCGGGGGAGGGGGCGATCCGCGCCAACAAACCAAGGGAAGTGCGAGCCAGATGACACCGAAGCCTGAGGTCTACGAACGCGAAAAGAACGAGATCGAGCAGCAATATGCGCAGCACAATCTCGAGAGTGATATGGCCGCTGCCTATCGATCCAGTTCTGCCGATACACCGCAGGACCATGCGCGAAAGCTGAAGGCTGAAAATCGCGGACTGATCGTGTTGCTGACTCTCGCTTTTGCAGTTTTTGGCCTGTTCGTCTGGCTGTCATAACGTTGAGAATTCAAGGGAAGAGGAATCCCATCATGACCTACAAGAACTTCACCATCGAGACCGATGCAGACGGCATTGCCCTCGTCACCTGGGACATGCCCGACAAGTCGATGAACGTCTTCACCGTCGAAGTCATGGACGAGATCGAGAAGATCCTCGACCAGACTGTTGCCGATGACGGCGTCAAGGGTGTGGTCTTCATCTCCGGCAAGTCCGCCTTCTCCGGTGGCGCCGACCTCACCATGATCAAGGGCATGTTCGAGACGATCGCCGCCGAGCGGATCAAGGATCCGGCCTCCGCCATGCAGAAGATCTTCGACGCCGTCGGTCGTATGACCTGGCTCTGGCGCAAGATCGAGACCAACGGCAAGCCCTGGGTCTCCGCCATCAACGGCACCTGCATGGGTGGCGCCACCGAACTGTCGCTCGCCTGCCATGGCCGCGTGGCCTCGAACGCCAAGTCGGTGAAGATCGGCCTGCCCGAAGTCAAGGTCGGCATCTTCCCCGGCGCCGGCGGCACGCAGCGCGTGGCACGTCTCGCCAACACGCAGGATGCCCTGCAGATGATGACCACTGGCCAGACACTGTCGGCTGCCCGCGCCAAGGCGATGAACCTCGTGCATCAGGTCGTCGAACCGGGCGAACTGATTAACGCCGCCAAGCAGATGATCAAGGATGGTCTGAAGCCGGTTGCCCCCTGGGATGAAAAGGGTTTCAAGGTTCCAGGCGGCGGCATCTGGACGCCAGCTGCTGCCCAGCTCTGGCCGGCAGCCTCGGCCATCCTGCGCCGTGAAACCGCTGGCAATTATCCGGCTGCGCTCGCCATCCTGAAATGCGTCTATGAAGGCCTGCAGGTTCCTTTCGATACGGGCCTGAAGATCGAGCAGCGCTATTTCACCGAGATCCTGCAGACCACCGAGGCCTTCTCGATGATCCGCTCGCTCTTCGTCTCGATGCAGGAGCTGAACAAGGGCGCCCGCCGCCCCGCCGGTCAGCCGAAGTCCGAGATCAAGAAGGTCGGCGTCGTCGGCGCCGGTTTCATGGGCGCGTCGATCGCCTATGTGACCGCTGCAGCCGGCATCAATGTCGTGCTGATCGACCGTGACATGGAAGCCGCCGGCAAGGGCAAGACCCATTCCGAGGGCCTGGTTGCTGGCGCTGTCGGTAAGGGAAAGCTGACCAAGGATGACGGCGACAAGCTGCTCGCCCTGATCACGCCGTCTGATGACTACGGCACTCTCGCCGATGCCGATCTCGTCATCGAGGCCGTCTTCGAAGACCGCGACGTCAAGAAGGCCGTCATCGAAAAGGTTGAGGCCGTGCTGCCGGAAGGCGCGATCTTTGCCTCCAACACCTCGACCCTGCCGATCACCGGCTTGGCCGGGAACTCCAAGCGTCCGGTCGATTTCATCGGCATCCACTTCTTCTCGCCGGTTGAGAAGATGATGCTGACGGAAGTCATTCTCGGCAAGCAAACCGGCGACAAGGCGCTCGCCGTCGCCCTCGACTATGTCGCCGCGATCAAGAAGACCCCGATCGTCGTCAACGACACCCGTGGCTTCTTCGTCAACCGCTGCGTCCTGCGCTATATGGCCGAGAGCTACAACATGCTCATAGAAGGCGTGCCGCCGGTGATGATCGAAAATGCCGCGAAGTTCGCCGGTATGCCGGTCGGTCCGCTGGCGCTCAACGACGAAGTGGCAATCGACCTCTCCTACAAGATCCTCAAGGCCACAGTCGCCGATCTCGGCGAAAAGGCCGTCGATCCGCGCCACATGGAGCTCGTCGCCCGCATGGTCGAAAAGGAAGAACGCTTTGGCCGCAAGAACGGCAAGGGCTTCTACGACTATCCGGCAAAGCCGGCCAAGAAGCATGTCTGGCCAGGGCTGAAGGACTTCTACCCGCAGCAGAAGCCGGATGACGTCAACGTCAAGACGTTGCAGGAACGCTTCCTCGCGACCATCGCACTGGAAGCCGCCCGCACCGTCGAAGAAGGCATCGTCACCGACCCGCGCGAAGCCGATGTCGGCTCCATCCTCGGCTTCGGCTTTGCACCTTACACCGGTGGCGCCCTGTCCTATATCGACGGCATGGGCGTGAAGACCTTCGTAAGCCTCTGCGAACGCCTCGCGAAGGACTACGGCGCCCACTTCACCCCGACGCCGCTCCTGAAGGACATGGCCGCCAAGGGCGAAACCTTCTACGGCCGCTTCGACCCCTACGGCGAAGCCGCCAAGGCTGCTTAAGCGTAGTCTCTAACGGAACTGCAAAAGGCGGCTCTCGGGCCGCCTTCTCTGTAGCACCGCCTATCCTAAGCCCCAGTCGGATCACTTGGAGCCGAGTTTGCCGAATTGTCCTCTTTTACGAGGGGCATGAAGGGATGGCGTTACGGGAGCAGCTTGCGGCTCAGTCCTGGTCTTTTCTGGAAAGGGTGGCAGAGCCAACAAAACAATCGCGCCATAAAACAATCCGATGGCACTGGTTTCCGCCAATGGCGGCATCGTAACGCCTAGCAACTTTGGCAGGAACACGGGCGCCAGGATGCAGTACATCAAAGCGGGCGGCCAACCGATGTCGCGCAATCTGCCGGAGAGCATCCACAGAAGACCAACGATCGTCAGTGCCGTCAATGTCAGTGCGACCATAGGCTGAAGTGTCATCAGAATTGTTCGTCCAGCCACCAAGGCTGAAGTTCCATCCTGCTCGGTGTTCCCGTTAGTCTTGTTGTACAGGATCGACTTGATCGTTTCTTGCCGAAAGGCCTCGATCTCGGCGTCTGTCGGGCGTTTTCCGGACTTTACGATGGCATCCACTGCTTGCGCTTGGCCTTCGAACATCAAAGGCATATTGCGGTCACCGACTATGACTTTCTGGTTTGCAATATCCGATTTCGGCAAAGGGCGGGGGGCGCTTAGTTGTTGAGCGACCATGTCATGTGGCACCATGCTTAATCGCTCGATGGGTGCTTTTGCGAAATCGAAGGCCACCATGATGAAGATCATGATGACGTAGCCTTTGCGACCGAGTGTGTGGTTCCTGAAGAGTGGCATGATGCAGCCAAATGCAGCTTGCGGATGCACTGATGCTCGCAGGTATCTGTTAAGCTCACATAAGCGGAATACTTAAAATTCTATTCTTCTTGGGCTTGCCAGATATTGGCGCCAAAGCCCTCCCTCAGCTACCGACCATGTAGTTCCTGCGCAGTCCCTGGGCGTCGAGCCATCTTATCACCGCCTCCGGTTCGTCCGTCTGGATGATCGTCACGCCGCGCTCGACGAAGAATCCCCAGACATCCTCGGGACGTCCGGTCGAGAGCGCGAGATAGTCGCCGCGCCCGCCGGCCACCATGCCCTCCGGACGATCGGTGATCGGGTAGGTGTTGACCCACAGATGGGTGTTGTTGCGGATGGCAACCGCACGTGCGAGCGGCGAGAGCAGCGGTCCGCCATCCGTCGTGACGGGCTTCGATGAATCCCGGTACCAATGCACGAGTTCCGCCGCCGGTGCGCTAAGCGCCGATTGCGTGCGGTCGATGAAGGCGGGTTCGGTCACGGCGTCGTCGGCCAGGATCGGCATGAAGGCGATGTCGGGGCCAATGGCGCGGCGGATATCCCGGGCAAGCTGCAGCCGCTCGGCGTTCCAGACCGCGAGCTTAAGCAAGATGCCATCTGGCATGCCGAGGCTGCGGGCGAGATCGGCGACTTCGACCAGAGCCTCGGGCTCGAGCTTGTTGTCGATGTTGATCAGGATGCGGCCACGCGCATGCAGCATGGCTTCTTCGAGCGTAAAGACATGCTCGTCGGTAAGCGTTTGCTCTCCTTCCACGACCAATCGGCAGGACCTCAGTTCTGCATACGTATGGTCTTTCACCTTGCCGCGACAGGTCGTGGTCCGGTCCAGTGTCTCGTCATGCATGATGACAAGCACGCCGTCCTTGGAGCGTCGAACATCGAGCTCGACCATCTCCACCCCGGTGGATGCCGCATGATCGATGGCCACGAACGAGTTCTCGGCCCGGACGATTACGCCATCCTTCTTCCAGCCCGCCCGATGGGCCACGACCATGACATGATCGCGGTTGAGGTTGGCTTGGGTGAGCCGTTCGTGGATGAGTGCCGCCCGGTTGGATGGCGGAATGGGCGCCAGGCTCGCTGCCCCGGTAACGAGCGAGAGCAGGAGGCCAAGGACGAGAACGGCCAGACGCATGAGCAGGGCTCCGATCTTCAATGTCGTTCCCGCCGCATTATGTGCTTTGGGTGAAGCCGCCGTGACGGTTTTCTGAAGCCTCTGTGACAACAGTGAATGGAGCAGGCTTGCCTGCGCTGCCGTGAAGTTAGGCGGGAACAATCCAAATTGAGAAACGCATGACCATGACGACCGGCACACCTGATAGCCACAGGGCCATCGAAATAGATCTGACCGTCAATGCCCTGCTGCATCTGTGGCTGAAGGCCGTGACTCCGAATGAGCCGGGCTCTGTCTCCTTCTACAGCGTCAACGGAAAGTCTGGGGAAGTGCAGGCTGCCAATGCCGAGGAGAACTTGTTTTGCATCTATCAGGTCTTCGGCGGAGGCACGGTGGCGCTGGCCTATGACATGGCGATAACGTCGCTCTCGGTCGCCTACTGGTTCACGCCGTCGGACGTGCTGGAAACGGGCATCACGGTCATCCACACCAATCCGGCCAATGGGCCACCGGATTTTCCCGGCGCCATTATTTCCGCCCGCCCTTCGGCTGGATGAACGATCCGAACGGTTTCGGCCGTTTCGGGGGGAGGACGCATCTGTTTTGCCAGCATTACTCGCATGGCCGGATCTGGAACAACATGCATTGGGGCCATGCCATCTCCTAGGACTACCTGCGCTGGCGTCATCTGCCGGTCTTCCTCTTTCCCTCGGAGGAATTGACCGTTTGGCCCGACAAGCGTGACGGCGCTTTTTCCGGTTCGGCGATCACGCGCACCGATGGGCTGGGCATCCGCGTCTTCTTTACCGAGAAGATTACCGATCGCATTCCCGAGCAGGATATCCAGCTGACGGCGACGTCGGCCTACCTTTTCAGCGCGGGCGCGGCGGAGGTGCTTCTGCCCCGTCGACCGGACGGCGAGGACCTCCCCTTCGATTTCCGCGACCCTTATGTTTTCCGCGGACCCGATGGGGTGTGGAAGATGCTGCTCGGGAGCCAGAGTGCTCAGGACGGTGTTGTTCTGTCATCCGAGAAAGAAGACAACACGGCAGCAGGCGGTTGGACCTATGTCGGCAAGCTCTACACCGAGACCCGGTGTGAGACGTCCGCGCTCGAATGCCGGTGCCTTCCGCCGGTCAACGGCGATCACCGCGACCCGACGACCCGTTGGGCGCTGATCTATGGCCTGATGAATGGCGAAGATAAGGATACGGGCCGGCGAGACCTGACTATGGTTTTCTGGATATCTTCGCCGACGGCGGACGGATTGCCGGGACCAAGCGGATCACGGGTTTCGAACCTGTGCGGGCACTAAGGCTGCTTGCCGAACCCGGCGTCGTCAGCCATGCCGCAGTCTGGTCGCTGAGACTCTCAGTTGGGGTCCGACGATGGGCACTGTCATTGGACTGTCAACAGCCTCGGATTAGGCTGTGCTGAGAGTGACACAGGGCCGAAGATGCAAATGCATGAGCTGACCGATGCTGCCGTCCGAGCAGCCAAGATCCATACCGAAATGACAGCGTTGAAACAGGCCGTCCTTGCCGAAGATCCGAAGCAGTTCGGTTTTACAGCAGAAAGGGATCCCGCGATCGCCAATCTCGGCCACTATCTCGCGCTGCGCCGTCACGACATACGCCCTTTACAGCGACGGCTGATGGCGCTTGGTCTCTCCTCGATGGGACGCCTCGAAAGTCGTGTGCTGCCGACGTTCGACGCCGTTCTCGGCGCTCTGTCCTGCCTTGCGGGGGCTCAGGACAGCGCCACGCTCCTTCCATCGGAAGCAGAGTTCTTTGCGGGCGAGGCTCGCCTCGAGGCCGCAGGTGTGGTGCTCTTCGGCGCACCAGTAGCGCATCGCCGAACGCGGATCATGGTAACTTTGCCGAGCGAGGCTGCCGAAAGCCCGGACCTGATCCTCGACCTTGCAAGGGCGGGCATGGATGTCGCCCGCATCAATTGTGCCCATGACGGTCCTCAGGCCTGGCGTGCGATGACGGCTTTCGTCCGCACGGCGGCCGGCATCGTGGGGCGGGACATCAAGGTGTTGATGGATGTCGCCGGGCCTAAGATCCGCACGGGCGAGGTTGCGTCAAGCCAGAAGAAAGCGCGCCTTCAGCCTGGCGATCGCGTCCGGCTGGTCGCATCAGGTGCGCCACGCATCGACAGCGAGGTGCCGTTTTCGGCAGCAGTCTCCCTGCCCGAAATGGTAACGCGTCTGTCGGTCGGTGATCGTCTGCGTTATGACGACGGCAAGCTGGAGGCGGTGGTAGAGAGCCTTGGCGACGGAGAGGCCGTGATTCTGGTGCGCCGTACCAAGGCTGGCGGCACGAAGCTCAAGCCTGAAAAGGGCATCAATCTCCCGGACACGGCGCTCGGTCTCTCGCCTCTGACCGCAAAGGACGAGACGGATCTCGTCACCGTCATCGAATGCGCCGATCTGATCGGCTATTCCTTTGTCAGCAGGCCGGAGGACATCGACCTGCTGGATGCCGTCCTGGCAAGCCATGGCCGCAATGACCGTCAACTCGGCCTGATCGCCAAGATCGAGCAGCCGCTCGCACTTTCAAACCTTCCGGCCCTCATTGCGCGGGCTCGCCAGAGAGGGCCCTTCGGCGTGATGATTGCCCGCGGCGACCTCGCAGCAGAGATCGGATTTGAGCGCCTGGCGGAGATGCAGGAGGAACTGCTCTGGATCTGCGAAGCAGCCTCCGTGCCATGCGTCTGGGCGACCCAGGTGCTGGAGGACATGGTCAAGGAAGGCATCCCCACGCGTGGCGAAATGACCGATGCCGCCATGGCGGCCCGTGCCGAATGCGTCATGCTGAACAAGGGGCCGGCTGTGGTAGAGGCGGTCTCCTTGCTTGATCGCCTCATGGGCCGCATGAATGATCATGTTTTCAAGAAGACGCCGACCCTGCGGGCCTTGAAGAGTTGGTAAGTACATTCTTACGTATTGGATGCTGCATGGGTGATGTTACTCCGCAGCCGTGCGGCGCTGCGAAGAGATCTGCGTGATGAAGGCCCGCAGCGCGGCCGGCCGGACCGGTTTGTGCTGGAGCGATATCGAGTGCCGCTCCGCCTCGGCGCGCACTTCCGCCGAGCGATCCGCGGTGATCAGAAGCGCGGGCACATCAGCCTGGGTCAGCGCCCTCAGCCTGAGGATCGCGCCGATTCCGCTGCCGTCGCCGAGATGGTAGTCGGCGATGACGAGATCGGGCGGATTGCCGCTCTTCAGCAGCTCGTCCATCTCGGCAATCGAGCCAGCGCATTCGACGGCACAACCCCACCCGGAGATGAGCAGATGCATGCCCTCCAGGATCTTCGGTTCATTGTCGATGCACAGGACCCGGAAGCCCTGCAGAGACGGCGTGGATCGGCTGCCGGAGTCGATGGCAACGACGCCCCTGGTGGCGGGTTTGGCGATCTCGAGCGGCATCACCACCTTGAAGGTCGTGCCCTTGCCCGGCTTGGAATCGAGTTCCACCGGATGCTGCAGCACCTTGGCAATGCGGTCGACAATCGAAAGACCGAGGCCCAGACCGGAAGCGGTCCTCATGCCTTCTTCAAGCCGGGCGAATTCCTTGAAGACAGTGCGGAACTTTGAAGCGGGAATGCCGATGCCCGAGTCCGTGACCTGGATCACCACCTTGTCGCCCTGCCGGCGGGCGCCGACGACCACACGTCCGGACGGTGTGTACTTGATCGCGTTCGACACGAGGTTCTGCACCAGACGGCGCAGGAGCGTCGGATCGGACCGGACCGAGAGCGCTGTGGGCATGACGACGAGCTTCAGGTTCTTCTCCCGCGCCATCGGGGCGAAATCCGTCTCGATGCGCTGCAGTAAGCCATGCAGAGGAACACTCGAGAAGCGCGGTTTCATCGCGCCGGTATCCAGACGGGAGATGTCGAGAACGGCGCCGAGGATGCTCTCGACCGACTCCAGTGCGGAATCGATGTTGCCGACCAGGGCACTGTTGTCCGAATCGCCGAGCCGTTCCACGAGTGACGACGAATAGAGCCGCGCCGCATTGAGAGGCTGCAGGATGTCGTGGCCCGCCGCAGCGAAGAAGCGGGTCTTGCCGATATTGGCCTCGTCTGCTGCAGCGCGCGCTTCGGCAAGCGCATGGTTCACCCGTGTCAGTTCCGCCGTGCGTTCGCTGACCCGTTGCTCCAGCGTCTCGTTTGCCTGCTTCAGAGCCTGGTCCGCCTCGACACGGCCGGTGATGTCGCTGAAGGTGGCCACGAGCCCCTTGTCGGGCATCAGGTTGCATCGCACCTCGATAATCCGCTTGCCGCCTGCCAGTACCATCTGGAAAGGGCTGTCGAACTGATGGAAGCTGCGGATCAGGGATTGCATGCCGCAGGTTGATACGTCGCCGCGCTGGGCGAGAATGCCGATCATGTCGGCAAGCGGAAAACCCACCTGGCCGACATGCTCTGGCAGGTCGAGTAGCGTGCGAAAGCGGCGGTTCCAGATCGTCAGGCGGTCGGACGCATCGAATACGGCGATACCCTGCTCCATTTGCGCCAGAGCCGTCTGCATCATGTCCTGATTGTATTGCAGCGCTTCCGACGCCTGGTCGAGCAGCCAGACCGTATCGGCGGACGGATCCTCCGCCTTCTGCAGGATCAGCGACAGCACCAGACGGGCCGAGGAAGAGCCGATGGCGCTGCCGAGCAACTGTTCGGAGAAATGGATGAACGCCATGTCAGCCGGGCTGTCGTCTGCCAGTTTGCGCCCGACCGTCTGTTCGTAGGAGCGGAAGGATCGCTCCATGCGTTCATTGCCGAGATAGCGTGCGATTGCGGCCTTCAGGTCGCCGACGGCGACGCTGGTCTTCCAGCCGCGTGTCGCGAAGTTGGAGCGCGGCTGCCGTTTGATGAAGATCGCCGATTGGATCCGTTCCACCGGGCGAGGATTTCGGCTGAGCGAGCCGACGACAAAGGCGAGCGTGTTGACCAGCAGGCTGAAGATTGTCGCGTTGACGAGTGGGTCCGCATATTGCGGCTCGAACATGGAAAGGCCCGGCAACAGAAAGCCGAGGACCGCCGATGCGATCCAGGAATGATCTTCTGCCCCCAGGCTTGGCAGGAAGAGCAGATAGGCCCAGACGAAAAACCCGATTGTGAGCCCGGCGATCGCGCCGCGCGCATTGGCGCGACGCCAGATCAGCCCGCCGAACATGGCCGGCGCGATCTGGGCAATCGCGGTGAAGGACAGGAGGCCGATCTTGGCGAGCCCTGTCGTGTTGTCGGCGGAGCGGAAATACACATAGCCAAGCAGAAGGACGCCGAAGATTGCGGTGCGCCTGATGTGCAGCAGCGTCTTGGCGAAATCCTCACGCTGGCTTGGTCGGCCGAGCAGTTTCTGCCTAAGGAAAATCGGCAGCACCATGTCGTTCGAGACCATGATCGCCAGCGCGACCGAGGCAACGATCACCATTGCGGTTGCCGCCGAGAAGCCGCCGATGAAGGTGAGCAGGGAAACGAAGCCTGATCCGGCCTCCAGGGGAAGGGACAGGACATAGAGGTCCGCATCACCGCTGCCGCCGAAGATGAGAATCCCGGCGATTGCTGCTGGTAGAACGAAGATGTTGATGACGATCAGGTAGATCGGCATCAGGATGCCGGCGAGCTTCAGCTCGCGGGGGGTCCGGTTCTCGACAACGGTAACGTGGAACTGCCGCGGCAGCATGATGATGGCGAAGGCCGAAAGGGCAATGAGCAGGATCCAGCGGCTTGCAGGCGTCTCGTGGGAGAGTGCAGCCATGACAGCTTCGCTTTCCGTCGCCTTCTGCCAGAGGTCGGCCGGTCCGTCGAACATCACCCAGATGACGAAGACGCCAAGCGTCCAGAAGGCGACGAGCTTGACCACGGATTCCATCGCGATGGCGAGGATCAGGCCGTCCTGATGTTCGGTAGCATCCGTGTGTCGGGTGCCGAAGACCACGGCGAAGCAGGCGAGAATGAAGGCGACGATGAGCGGAAGATCGATGAAATAGAGATTGCCTGTACCGATCCCGTAGGCTGTGGGATCCATCACCGCGGCAACCGAACTGGAGACCGCCTTCAACTGCAGGGCGATATAGGGAATGATTCCAACCAGATAGATGATCGTGACCAGCATGCCCACGATCGGATTCTTGCCGTAGCGGGCCGCCACGAAGTCGGCGCCGGACGTGATCCGCTCCGTCTTGGCAAGCTCGACTATCCGTCTCAGGATCGGCATGCCGAGCGTGTACATCAGGATCGGGCCGATATAGATGGCCATGAATTCCAGGCCATGCTGCGCGGCCAGTCCGACCCCGCCGAAATAGGTCCAGGAGGTGCAATAGACCGCGAGGCTGAGGGCATAGACCATAGGCCGACCGCCGGATGGAACGCCGTGCAGCCGCGTCTTGCGGTCCCCGTAGCTCGCCACGGCGAACAGCAGCAGCAGATAGCCGAGTGCCGACGCTACAATGATCCAGCCTGGGAACACGTTTTCCTCCTCGACTGCGCCCCTTGGAACCTTAGGGCAAGTCCCGCCTTTTTGAAATCGCTTCCGATATTGACCTTAGTCGATACTCGGCGACGCGTTGTGCCGATTTGCCATTTTCGAAACAGTAAAGATTGATTAACCATGGCGTGGGAACGGCTCTCGCCGGGCCTGATCAGGACCATCTAGGAGCAGGGGCTAATGCTACAGGAATTCAAGACATTCATCGCGCGCGGCAACGTCATGGACCTCGCCGTCGGCGTTATCATCGGGGGGGCCTTCGGCCTGATCGTCAATTCGCTGGTGGAAGATATCGTCATGCCGGTCGTCGGCGTCATCTTCGGCGGCTTCGACTTCTCCAACTACTTCCTGCCACTGAGCAGCAACGTCACGGCCGGCTCGCTCGCAGCTGCCCGCGAACAGGGTGCCGTCTTCGCCTATGGCAACTTCATCACGGTGGTGATCAACTTCATGATCCTCGCCTGGATCATCTTTCTGATGGTCAAAGCCGTGAACTCGCTGCGCAAGTCAATGGAGAAGGAAGAACAGAAAGCCGCCGAGGCCGCGCCGCCGCCAGCCGACGTGCAACTGCTGACCGAGATCCGGGACCTTCTCAAGAGCCGTTGAATATGGGACTGCGACCATTTGCGGGTCGCGGAACCCATCAGCAGGATCAATATCATCCTCACGTAATATCATGGGATTTTTGCCCGGTGATCGGTTAGACATTCCGCACCGATCGAAGGAGTGAAGACCCCATGACCTTGCTGGACAGCCTAAGCCCCCGCGCGCTCGCCGCCCCGGAAAGCGGGATCGTCGAGATCATCAACTACGCGCGCGGACGCGACGGGCTTCTGCCGCTCTGGGCGGGCGAGGGGGATCTTTCGACGCCCGATTTCATCAATCGGGCCGCGAGCGAGGCCCTTCTGGCCGGCGAGACCTTCTACACCTGGCAGCGCGGCATTCCTGAGCTGAGGCAGGCGCTGTCGCGCTATTACCAGCGCCATTTCGCCGTCGACCTGCCGGTCGAACATTTCTATGTCACCGCCTCCGGCATGCAGGCGATCGCGCTTGCGGTCCAGGCGCTGACCTCGCCGGGCGACGAAATGATCTATCTCTCGCCCTGCTGGCCCAACATTGTCTCGGCGATCGATCTCGCCGGCGCCAAGTCGGTCTGCGTGCCGCTCTCCTTCACCGATGGCCGCTGGATGCTCGATCTTGATCGATTGGAAAAGGCCATTACGCCGAAAACCCGCGCGCTCTTCATCAACACCCCGTCCAACCCGACCGGCTGGACAGCGACGCGCGAAGATCTGAAGGCGATCCTCGAAATCGCGCGTCGGCATGGAGTCTGGATCCTCGCCGACGAAATATATGCGCTCTACCATTATGCTGCCGAGGAGCGCGCGCCGTCCTTCCTCGATGTCATGGAGGAGGGTGACAAGGTGATGTTCGCCAACTCCTTCTCGAAGAACTGGTCGATGACCGGCTGGCGCGTCGGCTGGATCGTGGCCCCTCCGGAACTCGGACAGGTCCTGGAAAATCTCATTCAGTATTCCACCTCCGGGGTCGCCCAGTTCATGCAGCGCGGCGCGGTTGTCGCGCTCGACCAGGGCGACGATTTCGTGCGTGAGAACATTGCCCGGGCGACGGCATCGCGTGACATTCTCTGCGATGCTCTGATCGCTACCAACAGGGTGGAGACGCTGAAGCCGGAAGGAGCACTCTATGCCTTCCTGAAAATTGATGGGATCACCGACAGCCGGAAGGCGGCTCTCGACATCGTCGACAAGACGGGGGTGGGCCTGGCGCCGGGAACGGCGTTCGGTGAGGGCGGCCTTCCGTTTCTTCGCGCCTGCTTCCTGCGCAATCCCGCCCAGATCGTCGATGCCGCAGAGCGGTTGAGCCGCTATGTGAAGTCGCTCTAAGACCGACAGGCTTTGGCTCAGCCTCAGCCTTCATTAAAACTTGAGAGAAAACGCTCACATCGACTTAACGAAGAAACCAAATAGATAAGCTCTTTCAGTGCCTTGGGTGTCGCCCATAAGTACTCCGTAAGGTGCTCGTGCTTTTTTGTCCCGATAAGAAAAAACAACGGGAAGAAAAGTCATGGCGATCTTGGTGACAGGTGGCGCCGGGTTTATCGGCAGCCACATGGTCTGGGCTCTCCTCGACGCGGGCGAGGAAGTCGTCGTGGTCGATCGGCTGTCAACCGGCTTCCGCTGGGCGGTAGCGCCGGAGGCACGTTTCTATCTGGGTGACATCGGCAAGCCCAACGTGCTCAAGCAGGTATTTGCCGAGAACGACATCGAGGCGATCATTCATTTCGCCGGCTCGATCGTGGTGCCCGAGTCGATCGCCGATCCGTTGAACTACTACGAGAACAACACCGAAAACACCCGGCGCCTGCTGCAGGCCGCCGTGAAGGCGGGTATCGACAAGGTCATCTTCTCCTCGACCGCTGCGGTTTACGGGCTGCCGGACAAGCCGCTTCCTGTGCGCGAGGACGCACCTCTCCGACCGGAATCCCCCTACGGCCAGTCCAAGCTGATGAGTGAGATGATGCTGCGCGACACCGCGCGCGCTCATGGTCTCTGCTACGTCGCCCTCAGGTATTTCAACGTGGCCGGTGCCGACGTGAAGGGGCGCGCCGGAAATTCGGCGGCCGGAGCCACCCACCTGCTCAAGGTCGCCTGCGAGGCAGCACTCGGCAAGCGATCCGCGATGTCGGTCTATGGCACGGATTACGATACCCCCGATGGCACGGGCGTGCGTGATTACATCCATATCAACGACCTCGTCGACGCGCATCTACAGGCCTTGACCTACCTGCGCAGGGGCGGCGGTCCGCTTGTCGCCAATTGTGGTTATGGCAAGGGTTACTCGGTTCTCGATATCGTCGAGGCGGTGCGCCGTGCCACGAATGTCGACTTCAGGGTGGACTACGCCCCCCGGCGCCCGGGTGATGCACCGCTGGTGGTGGCGGATTCGACGTTGGCCAAGCAGGTTCTCGGCTGGGTCCCGCGCTACAACGACCTCGGGGTGATCGTCGATACCGCGCTGTCATGGGAGCGTCGCCTTGAGGAACTGGCAGCGCCCGACATCAAGGATCTTCGCCGCCGGCTCGCCAGCGGTTTCTGAATTCGCAGTTTGTTGCGCCAGAGAGACACCGCCCCGGCTCGCCGGGGCGGTGTTTTTTGTCGACGCGAATGTTGTCGCCCATAGCAATCTCTAATTGACGCAGATCAAGTTCGGCGCGCGTGTTGCCCAGTATGAATCGCCAGAGGACGCTGGCGATTGCGTCCGTCGGATCGCGGAGAACGGGTATGGCGAAGCGTCAGGGCGGCTGGCTGGCCGCATTGGTTTTGATCGTGGCGGGTGGTGCCGCCTATTTCGGCTGGAAGACCTATGAGGGTGATGGCCTTCCCGCCAACATCGCCCATGGCAACGGTCGCATTGAGGCCGTTGAGATCGACATTTCCACGAAAACCGGCGGAAGGGTCAAGGAGATCCTGGTCGGCGAGGGGGACGTGGTGACGACCGGACAGGTGCTCGCCGTCATGGATACGGACCAACTCGATGCGCGTCGACGCCAGGCAGTGGCGGAACATCGCAGGGCCTTGATTGGTGTCGATACCGCCGGGAGCGTTGTCGCTCAGCGCGAGGCCGAACGCGAAGCGGCGCTGGCGACGGTGGCGCAGCGTGAGGCGCAGTTGAATTCGGCGGAGACGACGCTGGCCCGCACGGAGCGCCTCATGGAAAGCCGCACGACCAGCCAGCAGGTGGTCGATGACGATCGTGCGGCCACCGCGAGCGCCCGCGCGGCGCTTGCCGCAGCCAAGGCTCAGGTTGCAGCCTCGGAGGCCGCAATCGGTGCGGCCCGCGCTCAGGTCATCGACGCCGAAGCGGCTGTCGCTGCGGCCGCTGCAGCGGTCGAGAGCATCGAGGCCGACATTGCCGACAGCACCTTGCGCTCGCCCCGCGACGGACGCGTACAGTATCGCGTGGCACAGCTCGGCGAGGTTCTCGGTGCGGGCGGGCGCGTTCTCAACATCGTCGATCTCTCCGATGTCTATATTGCCTTCTTCCTGCCGACGGCAGAGGCCGGCCAGATTGCCCTGGGCAGTGAGGCACGGATCGTCCTTGATGCGGCACCTGCCTATACCATTCCGGCAAAGGTCAGCTTTGTCGCCGATGTCGCGCAGTTCACGCCGAAGACTGTCGAGACCGACGAGGAACGGGAAAAACTGATGTTCCGTGTCAAGGCACAGATCCCCGAGGTCTTGCTCAAGAAATACATTCAGCAGGTCAAGACGGGGCTGCCGGGGATCGCGTATGTCAATCTGGATCCTGCAGCCCCCTGGCCCGAAAGCCTGACGACGACTTTGGTGCAGTGAGATGACGGGAGCGCTGCAAGACGATCAGGCAGGGCACCCGGTGGTGCGGCTTGAGGACGTAAGCCTCTCCTATGGCAGGACCGAAGCCCTGCGCGCCATCTCGCTCGACATACCGGCAGGCCGTATGGTGGGCCTGATCGGACCCGACGGCGTCGGCAAGTCCAGCCTGCTCTCCCTCGTCTCCGGCGCGCGTGTCATTCAGTCCGGTCGCGTGGAGGTCTTCGGCGGCGATATGGCGCGATCATCGCATCGAGCCAGAACCTGCCCGCGCATCGCCTATATGCCGCAGGGACTGGGCAAGAATCTCTATCCCACGCTCTCGGTTTTCGAGAATGCGGAATTCTTCGGGCGATTGTTCGGTCAGGATCGAGCCGAGCGCGAGCATCGGATCGCCGGGCTCCTTCGGGCAACGGGGTTGACGCCCTTTGCCGATCGCCCGGCCGGCAAGCTATCGGGGGGCATGAAGCAGAAGCTCGGCCTCTGCTGTGCCCTGATCCATGATCCGGACCTCCTGATCCTCGATGAGCCGACGACCGGCGTCGATCCCCTCTCGCGTCGCCAGTTCTGGGAACTGATTGACGGCATCCGTGCAGAGCGGCCCGGCATGAGTGTCGTCGTCGCGACGGCCTACATGGAAGAGGCCGAGCGTTTCGACTGGCTGGTGGCCATGGATGCCGGGCGGATCCTGGCGACGGGGACCCCGGCCGAACTACGTGAGAGCACGGCGACCGAGACCCTCGATGCGGCCTTTGTTGCGTTGTTGCCGGAGGAGAAACGCGGGCGCGCGGAACCTCTCCAGATTCCGGCCCGGGATGCGGGAGCCACGGCTGAGATCGCAATCCGGGCCGATCACCTGACCATGCGCTTCGGTGATTTCACCGCGGTAGACGATGTCAGTTTCGAGATCCCGCGGGGAGAGATCTTCGGCTTCCTCGGATCGAACGGCTGCGGCAAGACGACGACCATGAAGATGCTGACCGGTCTCCTGGCCGCCAGCGAGGGTACGGCTGAAGTGTTCGGCCATCCCGTAGACCCCAAGGACATCGCCATCCGTCGTCGCGTCGGCTACATGAGCCAGGCCTTCTCGCTTTACGGCGAACTGACGCTGCGCCAGAATCTGGAGCTGCATGGTCGCCTCTTCGGCATGGCGGAGTCCGAGATTGCACCGCGCATTGCTGAGCTGGTGGGCGAATTCGGTCTTGCCGCAGTGCTCGACGAATGGCCGGAATCCCTGCCGCTTGGCATGCGCCAGCGCCTGTCGTTGGCGGTCGCCCTGATCCATCGCCCGGATATCCTGATCCTCGACGAACCCACCTCGGGCGTCGATCCGGTGGCGCGCGATGGTTTCTGGCAGTTGCTTGCAGACCTCTCACGACGGGACAGCGTGACGATCTTCGTCTCGACCCATTTCATGAACGAGGCAGCTCTATGCGATCGGATCTCCCTGATGCATGCGGGCAAGGTCCTGGTGACCGATACACCCGAGGCGATCGTGTCTCGCCGCAAGGCCGAGAACCTGGAGCAGGCCTTCATACAGTATCTCGAAGACGCGATCGGCGAAGAGACTGTGCCGAAGTTCAGCGCGGAGAACAGCGAGGTGGTCGCCCCCCCGTCCCTGGCCCCCAGGCCGAGGCGGCGGCATCGTCCGCTTCTCGATCGCCGGCGTTTGCTGGCCTTCAGTCGGCGCGAGGCGCTCGAACTTGTTCGAGATCCGATCCGGGCCACGCTCGCCATGCTCGGCAGCCTGATACTGATGTTCGTCATCGGCTACGGCATCAATCTCGATGTCGAGAACCTGACCTTCGCCGCCCTCGACCGGGACGATACCGTCCTGAGCCGGGAATACGTCGCGGAGATCGCCGGTTCCCGTTACTTCATCGAACGGCCGCCGATCATCGACTATGACGACCTCGATCGCCGGATGCGGGCCGGCGAAATCAGCCTTGCGATCGAGATCCCGCCCGGCTTTGCGCGTGATCTGTCGCGCGGCAATCGCAGCGTCGAGGTCGGCGCCTGGATTGACGGCGCAATGCCATCTCGGGCGGAGACCGTTTCCGGATATGTCCAGGGCATGCATGCGACCTGGCTCGCCCGCAAAGCCCGCGAACTTTATGGCGACCAAGCCTTCGCGCCGCGCTTCGATATAGAACTGCGGTACAGGTACAACCCCAATGTCGAGAGCCTGGTGGCCATGGTGCCGGCGGTCATTCCCCTGCTGCTTATGCTCATACCTGCCATGTTGTCCGTCCTCAGCGTGGTACGCGAGAAGGAACTGGGCTCGATCATCAATTTCTACGTGACACCGGTGACCAGGCTTGAATTCCTGCTGGGCAAGCAGCTTCCCTATATCGGCATCGCCTTTCTCAATTTTCTGATGCTGACCGGCTTTGCAGTCTTCGGTTTCCAGGTGCCGCTCACGGGAAGCTTTGCCGTGCTGGCGCTGGGTGCGTTCCTCTATGTGTTCGCCGCGACCGCGCTCGGGCTGCTGCTTTCGAGCTTCATGAAGAGCCAGATCTCGGCAATCTTCGGCACCACCTTGCTGACGATCATTCCGGCCGTGCAGTTCTCCGGCATGCTGTCGCCGGTCTCAGCGCTTGAGGGGGCAGGTGCGTTGATCGGCCAGGTCTACCCGGCAAGCCACTTCGTGACGATCTCGCGCGGCGTCTTTTCAAAGGGGCTGCATTTCGCCGATCTCGGACCCCAGATCGTCGCGCTGGCGATCGTCGGCCCGGTACTGCTTCTGCTTGGTGCCTCCCTTCTCAAGAAACAGGCGGTGTGAGCCATGCGACTGGCAAATATCCTGCAGCTCGGCATCAAGGAACTGCGCGGTCTGGCTCGAGATCCGGCCCTGATGTTCCTTATCGTCTATGCCTTCACCCTCAATATCTACACGGCCGCGACAGCGGAGCCGGAGACGCTCAACAAGGCGGCGGTCGCTATCGTCGACGAGGACCGCTCGCAGGTGTCGGCGCGCATCGAAAATGCGCTCTATCCGCCGTATTTCCTGCCGCCGCAGATGATCACGACGGCCGAGATCGATACCCGGATGAACGCTGGAACCGATACCTTCGTGCTGGATATCCCGCCGAGCTTCCAGCACGACCTTCTGGCGGGAAAGGTCCCGCAGATTCAGCTCAACGTCGACGCCACCCGCATGACCCAGGCTTTCTCCGGGGGGCGCTACATCCAGGAGATCGTAAGCCGGGAGGTCAATGGCTTCCTCGACCGTGGAGACACGCAGACGACGCCTACGGTGGCGCTGTCCCTGAGGGCGCGCTTCAACCCGGAACTGGACAAGGGATGGTTCGGTTCGATCAACGAGGTCATTTCCGCCGTGACCATGCTGTCGATCATCCTCACGGGGGCCGCCCTCATTCGGGAGCGAGAGCATGGAACCATCGAGCATCTGCTGGTCATGCCTGTGACGCCGGCGGAGATCATGCTGAGCAAGATCTGGTCGATGGGTCTCGTCGTGCTGCTGGCGACGATCTTCTCGCTTTTCGTGGTTGTCGAAGGAGCCCTGGATGTGCCGCTGCAGGGATCCCTGACCCTCTTTCTCGTCGGCGCGGCGCTGCAGCTCGTTGCCGCCACCTGCATGGGCATTTTCCTGGCGACGGTTGCTGGATCAATGCCGCAGTTCGGCCTCCTGCTCATGCTCGTCCTTCTGCCTCTGCAGATCCTTTCAGGTGGCATGACACCCCGCGAGAGCATGCCAGAGGTGATCCAATGGATCATGTCTGCGGCGCCCAACACGCATTTCGTCATCATGGCACAGGCAGTGTTGTTCCGCGACGCCGGTCTCGCGGTGGTCTGGCCGCAGATCCTGGCATTGATTGCGATCTCCACGGTCTTCTTTTTCCTGTCGCTGCAACGCTTCCGCGCCTTCCTGAAGTGAAGCGCTGATCTATTCGCTCACGAGGCGTGCAAGACGAAAAAAGCCGGAGATGCTTCAGCATCTCCGGCTTCTGGGTCGGGCAGGGGACTTGGTTGCGAGCCCCCTGGTTGTCGCTCTCAGGCGGTCAGATCGAAGCGATCTGCGTTCATGACCTTAACCCAGGCAGCAACGAAGTCCTTCACGAACTTCTCCTGGTTGTCGTCCTGGGCGTAGACTTCAGCATAGGCACGCAGGACCGAGTTCGAACCGAAGACGAGATCGGCGCGGGTCGCGGTGAACTTCTTCTCACCGGTCTTGCGGTCGCAGATGTCGTAGGAGTTCTTGCCCGTCGGCTTCCAGGTGAAGCCCATGTCGGTCAGGTTGACGAAGAAGTCGTTCGTCAGCTGGCCTTCGCGGGTGGTGAACACGCCATGCTTGGTGCCGCCATAGTTGGTGCCGAGAACGCGCAGTCCACCGAGCAGGACAGTCATTTCAGCGCCCGTAAGGCCCATCAACTGCGCACGGTCGAGCAGCATCTCTTCGGGGCTGACGACGTAGTCCTTCTTGGTCCAGTTGCGGAAGCCATCGGCCAGCGGCTCGAGCGGGGCGAAGCTTGCGGCATCTGTCTGCTCGGCGGTGGCGTCGCCACGGCCTGCAGCAAACGGCACGGTCACGTCGTAACCGGCAGCCTTGGCAGCCTTCTCGACGCCGACATTGCCGGCCAGCACGATGACATCGGCGACGCTTGCGCCGAATTCATCGGCGATCAGTTGGAGCACCGAGAGAACCTTGCCGAGACGCGACGGCTCATTGCCTTCCCAGTCACGCTGCGGGGCGAGACGGATGCGGGCACCGTTCGCACCGCCGCGCATGTCGGACTGGCGATATGTGCGGGCGCTGTCCCAGGCGGTGGCAACCAGTTCGGCGATCGAAAGACCGGAAGCGGCGATCTTCGCCTTCACGGCGCCGACGTCGTAGTTCTTGGCGCCGGCCGGAACCGGATCCTGCCAGATCAGCTCTTCGGTCGGGGCTTCCGGACCGATGTAGCGAACGCGGGGACCGAGGTCGCGGTGGGTGAGCTTGAACCAGGCGCGAGCAAACGTGTCCTGGAAGTAGGCGGGATCTGCCATGAACTTTTCGCAGATGGCGCGGTAGGCCGGGTCGACCTTCATCGCCATGTCCGCATCGGTCATCATCGGCATGCGACGGATCGACGGGTCGGTGGCGTCCACCGGCATGTGTTCTTCCTTGATGCCAACAGGCTGCCACTGCTGGGCACCAGCAGGGCTGTGGGTCAGCTCCCAGTCATAGCCGAACAGCAGCTCGAAATAGCCCATGTCGAACACGGTCGGGTTGGCGGTCCATGCGCCTTCGATGCCCGAGGTGACAGCGAGGCTCGCCTTGCCGTTCTGGTTCGGGTTCATCCAGCCGAAGCCCTGGTTTTCCAGCTCGCCGGCTTCCGGCTCGACGCCGAGTGCCTGGGCGTTGCCATTGCCATGCGCCTTGCCGACGGTGTGGCCACCGGCGGTGAGCGCTGCGGTCTCTTCGTCGTTCATCGCCATACGGGCGAAGGTCTCGCGCACCTGGGCGGCGGTCGCCATCGGATCAGGCTTGCCGTTCACGCCTTCCGGGTTCACGTAGATGAGACCCATCTGCACGGCGGCGAGCGGGTTTTCCATCGTGTTCGGCTTGGTTACGTCGTCGTAGCGGCTGTCGGAGGGGGCAAGCCACTGCTTTTCCGCACCCCAGTAGACGTCCTTCTCCGGGCCCCAGATGTCAGGACGACCGAAGGAGAAGCCGAAGGTCTTCAAACCCATGTCTTCATAGGCAACGGTGCCGGCGAAGAGAATGAGGTCGGCCCAGGAGATCTTGTTGCCGTACTTCTTCTTCAGCGGCCACAGCAGGCGGCGGGCCTTGTCGAGGCTGGCATTGTCGGGCCAGGAGTTGAGCGGGGCGAAGCGGATATTGCCGCTGCCGCCACCACCACGGCCATCGGCCAGGCGGTAGGAGCCGGCAGAGTGCCAGGCGAGACGGATCATCAGGCCGCCGTAGTGACCCCAGTCAGCCGGCCACCATTCCTGGCTATCGCGCAGCAGGGCCTTCATATCGGTCTTCAGCGCTGCGACATCGAGCTGCTTGACGGCTTCACGGTAGTCGAAGGCCTTGCCCATCGGGTCGGTCTTGGTGTCGTGCTGGTGCAGGATGTCGAGGTTCAGCGCATTCGGCCACCAGGCCATGACGGTCGCGCCGCTTTCCGTGTTCGAACCATGCATGACCGGACATTTGCCGGCGCCTTTGTTGCTCAGGGTATCCATTGTGTACCTCCTTGAAGAAACCGCTTTTCCAGCATCGGATTGCTGACGCTCTCTTCAAGAGCACGTCCGCATCACAACCCGATGAACTGGCGACGGGACATCGACCGTCCCGCCTGATCCGCCGTCCGCCTGTTCCCCGCGAGAAACGAAGGCAGGTGAGATGCCCCCTTCAGGTGGCCTCCGACATCATCTGGAATTGTTCTAGCAAAGTGGATCTATTAATGTAAGTTGGAATTTCTGATTAGTTCCATAGGTTAAGGTTATGATCAATTTCACGCTCCGCCAGCTGCGATATTTCGATGCGCTGGCCCGGCATGGCCACTTCGGCCGGGCGGCCGAGGCCTGCTCGATTTCCCAGCCGGCCCTGTCGGTACAGATCAAGGAGCTTGAAGAGGCGCTGGGTGCCGAGCTGTTCGAGCGGGCGGCGCGTCAGCTGCGCCTCTCTGCTTTCGGTGAGGAATTTCTCCTGAGGGTCCGCGACATCCTGCGCTCCGTGGACGAGCTCGGAGACCTCGCCCGCGCTCACCGCAGACAGCTCGTCGGGCGGTTGCGCATCGGTGTCATACCGACCGTTGCACCCTATCTCCTGCCGGGAATGATCTCGGCATTGACACGCCAGAATGCTGATCTAGACATCCATGTGCGTGAGACCGTGACGCCGAAGCTCCTGCAGGAGCTAGCAGAAGGCCGCCTCGACACGGCGATCGTGGCCTTGCCGGTTTCGGAGTCATCCCTGACCGAGATTCCGCTCTTCGAGGAGAGTTTCGTGCTTGTCCGCCCGAAGGCGGACGCCGAAAAGCCTGTTCCCAATCGCGACATGCTGCGCGAAATGCGGCTGCTGCTGCTGGAGGAGGGGCATTGCTTCCGCGAGCAGGCGCTCTCCTTCTGCGACATGGGAGCTGTCCGCCCGCGCGAGATCCTCGACGGCAGCTCGCTCTCGACCCTGGTCCAGATGGTCGGGGCAGGTATTGGTGTCACGCTGATACCAGAGATCGCCATGCCGGTAGAAACCCGCTCCGCCGATGTCTCCATCGCCCGCTTCGAGGATCCGCAACCGTCCCGCACGATCGGCATGATCTGGCGCAAGACCAGCCCAATCGCCAAGCAGCTGACGGAAGTTGCCGAGGTCGTCCGGCAGGCTGCTGTCGGCTTCGGTGTCAGCCCGCCCTGAGGGTATCGCGTGGATACCGCTGAAAGAGAGCCGCATAATCAGCGGAGAAGCGCCCGAGGTGAAAGAAGCCCCAGCGCACAGCCGCTTCGGTCACGGTGAGGCCAGCTCTCTTGGTTTCGACCGCGAGAACCTCGACTTTTTCAAGCGGATCGTCGACACGCTCAGCACCCGCTAACGGCCGCACGCTCGGGATGAGACAAGAAGGACTGGTTGCGGCGGGCTCGTCGCAGCCAGTTTCATCCCTGGAAGGGTCTGCTGTCGCCGGATTGTCCACGCAGTATCGCATTCTATGCGGTGCCCACTTCGGCGCTCACATCACGACATGATCAGCCCGCCATCGACATTGATCGTCTGGCCGGTGATATAGGCCGCATCGGCGGATGCCAGAAAGGCGACAAGGGCGCCCACCTCGGCAGGGGTACCGGCGCGGCCCATGGGGATGCCCTCGACCCATTCCGCCATCAGTTCGCCAGGACCGTAGTCGCCGAGCATCTTGCCCCAGACGCGGTCGTTGTAGTCCCACATCTCGGTGTGGATGATGCCGGGGCAGATGGCGTTGACAGTGATGCCTTCCCGCGCAAGTTCCTTGGCCAGGCTCTGAGTCAGGCCGACGACCCCGAATTTCGATGCGGCGTAGTGGGGCGTGTAGATGAAGCCCTGGCGGGCTTGTCCGGAAGCCGTGTTGATCAGGCGTCCCTTCGTGCCGCTGGCGCGGAAGCGGGCAACCGCCTCCTGGCAGCAGAGGAAGACACCCTTGGTGTTGACGTCGAGATTGAGGTCCCACTCGCGTTCGCTCAGATCCTCGACCTTCGCGATGGTGATCACACCGGCATTCTGGACCGAGACGCTGAGCGGACCGAGGCGGGCTTCCGCCTCGGCATAGGCCTGGCGAACAGCGACGCCATCGGTGACATCCAGCTGAAGCCCCAGCACTTCGGTACCGGTCTCTGATGCGAGACGCATAGCCACATCGGTGGTGTCGGCTTCGATCGCGGCGATCGCGACCTTGGCTCCTTCTTCGGCAAAACGGCGGGCGATGCCCAGTCCAATCCCCTTGTTGCCACCCGTGACGAAAACGGTCTGTCCGGAAAAACGCTGCATGGTCTCACTCCTCCTTGATGCAGCCGATCCGACAGTCCATCCCTGTGGCGGGAGGATCAGGCCGTCAGTCTGGCTGCCGTGAACTTGTCGGTGACGAGCACGTCGATGATGCCCATCCTGAGAGCGCCGGCGATCGCCTGCGTTTTCGATTCGCCGCCCGCCAGCGCGATGACGCGGTCGGCCTTGCGCAGTTCCTCGAGCGAAATGCCGATCACCCGTTCGTTGAGCGGGGTCTCGACCGGCTTGCCGTCGCGGTCATAAAAGCGGAACGAGATCTCGCCGACCGCGCCTGCATCGTGCAGCATGGCCATTTCCTGGCGCGAAAAAACGTTGCCGGAGCGGGCCAGCAGCTCAGACGGCTCGACGGCGCCGATGCCGATGATCGCCAGTGTCAGGCGGCCGAAGAGATCCATCGTGCCGCGTACAACAGGATCGGCCAGCATGACGAGTTTTGCCTCCCGCGAGGAGGTGATGCCCTGGACGAGCAGCAGGCGGGGCTCGCCGCCGGTGAGCTTGGCAAGGCGTGCCGTCAACTGCGTGGCGTGGGTCTGGACAGAGGCCTCGCCCATGCCGCCCAGGATCTGCACGATATATTTCGCCCTGCCTGTCTTCAGCGGATGGATATTGTCCACCATGCGCAGGATGGTCTGGCTCCAGCTGGAGACACCGATGATCTCGTCCTGCTGCAGGGTGACTTCCACAAAATGCGCGGCAGCCTCGCCGATGCGGGCCATGATCGCGCCGTCGCGATCCTCCGAACAGTCGATGACGATTGCCTCTGTCAGGCCGTAACGTTCACGAAGCGCGGTTTCCAGATCGGCGAAGGTTCCCGGTGGCGGGATGATCGTGGTGCGGACGATGCCTTCCATCTCGGCACGCTTCAGCATCCGCGAAACCGTCGCCTGCGACATATGCATGATCTCGGCGATCTCCGCCTGTCGCTTGCCTTCGGCGTGATACATTTGCGCAACGCGGGCGATCAGTCGAAGCTCGTTGAGACGTCCCATGAACCCTCCAATGGGTGAATTTTTATTCACCCATAGATGATGTCACGGGAACGGTCGAGCGGAAGATTGCGTCCTGCCAGGTTTCAAGACGCCTGGCGGTATCCGTTGGCTTCGGCTTGAGGGCAAAGGTCTTGCGAGGCAGGGCCCGGACCGCCTCCAGACCCTCCCAGAGACCGAGCGTGAGCCCGGCCAGATAGGCTGCGCCGAGCGCCGATGCCTCTGCCGCGTCGCACTGGGTCACGGGGTGGTTCAGCACGTCTGCGACGCATTGCATCAGGAAGGCGTTCTTGCTCGGCCCGCCATCTACGAACAGCCGACCGAGCGTCGCCGGCGACTGGGTCGCCATGGCCTTGAATACGTCATGCACCTGAAGGGCAATCGAATCGGTCACTGCACGCGCCATCTGCGCGCGTGTCGTGTTGAAGGTGATCCCGGAAAACAGTGCTCGCGCATCGGCATGCCAATAGGGAGCGCCCAGTCCGACGAAGGCCGGAACAAAGCCCGGGCCATCTGGCGGCGCCGTTTCGGCAAGATCGATCAGCGCCTGCACGTCCGGCAGGCCGAGGATCTCCACCATCCAGGGCAGCGAAGCAGCAGAGACCAGAATGTTCCCCTCGAAGGCATAAGTCGGCTTGCCGCCTAGCGACCAGGCGATCGTCGTGGTGATGCCGCTTTTGGGCGCGATGAAATGCGGCAGCGTCGTCATGATCGACGAGCCGGTGCCGAAGGTGACCTTGCCATCACCCGGTGCAAAGGCGCCATGGCCGAACAGCGCTGCGTGACTGTCCCCGATTGCAGCGGCAATCGGAATGCCGTCGGCCAGGCCGGGGACGCCGAGCGTTTCGCCAAAGCGGGAGGCGCTGTCGCGAACCTCGGGAAGATGGGCTTTCGGCACCCCGAAGAGGTCGCAGAGTTCGTCACTCCAGACGCAATGCGTCAGGTCGAAAAGCTGGCTGCGGGCGGCATTCGAGGCGTCGCAGGCATGCGCCCGCCCGCCAGTCAGGCGATGGATCAGCCAGGAATCGATCGTACCAAGGCGAAGCGGCCGACCTGCAGGGGCGCGGTCGAGCAACCACTTCATCTTCGGTCCAGGAAACATCGGATCTATCGGCAGGCCGGTCAGGGCCTCTACGCGCGCGGAATGACCGGCGGCGTTCAGCTCGGCACAAACTGCCGCGGTGCGCCGGCATTGCCAGCTGATGACCGGGCCGAGAGGCTCACCGGTCTCGCCGTCCCACAAGGTCACGGATTCACGCTGGTTGGAAATCGCGAGACCGGCAATCGTTACGGGCGGGGCGCCGACCAGACAGGCCGCAATCGCTTCCAGCACTGATTGCCAGACGCGTTCGGGGCTTTGTTCCACCCAGCCGGGTTGCGGATGGGATATCCCGACGGGCGAGGATCCGCGCCCCACGATGATCCCCTCGGTCGAGACGAGCACGGCCTTGGAATTGGTGGTCCCCTGGTCGATGGCGAGGATGGCGGTGATCATGTCGGCTCCGAATGCTGCGAGATGCCGTCCGGCCTTGTGGCGGCATCCCAAAGACTTCCCCTGCAGCCGCTAGGCGCGGCCGCCCTTTCGCACCAGCAGTTCTTCGGCTGCCGTGGCCATCGCCGCAGGCGACATGCCGAATTCGTCGAGCAGGAATTCGGCAGATCCCGTGGGCGCGAAGATGCCGGGCACGCCGAGGATCTTCATCGGCACCGGAGCCTCGGCAACCACGACTTCCGCCACAGCTGATCCGAGGCCGCCATAGACCGAGTGCTCCTCGGCCGTCAGGATGGCACCGGTCTCACGCGCGGCCAAGACGATACGCTCGACATCGATCGGGCGCACCGTCGCCATGTTGAGCACGCGCGCCTCGATACCACGGGTGGCAAGTATTGCTGCAGCCTTCATCGCACGATGAGTGAGCGTACCATTGGCTATCAGGGTGACCGCATCTCCGTCGCGCAGGAGATTCGCCTTGCCTGGCTCGAACACATGCCCCTGCGGCAACAGATCCGGCACGCCGACGCGCGACAGACGGAGGAAAACGGGGCCGTCATAGCGGGCGGCCCATTCGACGGCCGCTGCCGTTTCGATCGAATCGCAGGGCGCGATCACCGGAAGATTGGGCAGGACCCGCATCCAGGCGAAGTCTTCGATCGAATGGTGCGTCGGACCCAGCTCGCCATAGGCCATGCCTGAGGAGATGCCGATCAGTTTTACGTTTGCATTCGAATAGGCGATGTCGGCCTTCACCTGCTCGAGCGAGCGTCCGGTGAGGAAGCAGGAGGCGCCACAGACGAAGGGCAAGAGGCCGCCATTCGCAAGCCCGGCGCCGACGCCCACCATGTTCTGTTCGGCGATGCCGACATTGACCAGGCGCTCCGGCCACTTGGACTTGAAGCCGCCAAGCTTCGAGGAACCGACGGAATCATTGCAGACGGCAACGATTTTCGGATCCTCGGCGCCGAGGCGTTCCAGCACCGACACGAAGGCATCACGGCAGTCGTGCAGTTTTTCGGTTATGGTCACGGCATTCATCAAAGTACCTCCGAGAGCTCGGCCAAGGCAATCTTGTATTGTTCTGCATTGGGCACCTTGTGATGCCAATCCACCCTGTCCTGCATGAAGGAAATCCCGTGCCCCTTGTTCGTATGGGCGACAATGCAATGGGGGCGATCCGAACGGTGCTGCAGCGCCGGGACGATCTCGGCCATGGCATTCCCGTCAATCTCGGTCACAGCCCAGCCGAACGCCAGCAGCTTGGAACCGAACGGCGCCATGTTGTTGGTGTCGCTGAGCGCGGCACCCTGCTGGAAGCGGTTGTGGTCGATGATCAGGGTCAGATTGTCGAGGCCGAACTGGGCGGCTGACGAAATCGCCTCCCAGTTGGAGCCTTCCTGCATCTCGCCGTCGCCGGTCAGCACATAGGTGTGATAGGCAGCACCGGTCAGCTTGGCAGCCTTCGCCATGCCGACAGCGACCGGCAGGCCATGCCCGAGTGGGCCAGTATTGGTTTCCACGCCCGGCACCTTGTTGCAGTTCGGGTGCCCGTTGAGGCGAGAATGCGGCTTGAGGAAGGTCGCAATTTCGTCTTCCGGAATGAAGCCTCGCTTCGCCAGCGTCACGTAGAGCGCCAGGGCCACATGCCCCTTGGACAGGACGAAGCGATCCCGATCTGGGTGCTTCGGCTGATCGGGCCAGATCCGCAGCACCTGAAAATACAGCGCGGTCAGAATGTCGATCGCCGACATTTCTCCACCGATATGGCCGGCGCCTGCTTCGTAGACCGCCTGGAGATCGCGGAGTCGTATCTGCCCAGCAATGCGGTCGAGATCGTTCGGCTGCATGGAAACCTCATGATGAATAAATATACCGTACGTCATATAATTGCATCTGAACTCCGCCTGTCAAGCCATGCAGCGGAAATTAAATCACATCGACGCCCGGTCTCGGCAGTTGACAGCCCAAGGATCCCTGCGCTACGAATTTACACACAGCAATGAATATTTATACCGAATGCTTGGCAAGTCGGTAGCAGCATGGGAGGATTGGATGTCGGTTTCAGCGACAGACCAGGATCGCGTCGCGGGTGCGGGTGCCCTGTCGGCATTGAGAGGAACGACCGGGCCCCTGATCGGTCTGATCCTCCTTTGCATCTTCCTCTCCCTTGCCACCGACACCTTCATGTCGGCGCGAAACCTGCTCAATGTGCTCGACCAGATTACGGTTCTCGGCATCATGGCCGTGGGCATGACGATGGTGATCCTGATCGGCGGGATCGATCTCGCCGTTGGGTCGGTCATGGCATTGACCATGATGGTGATGGGCTACGCCGCCAATCAGGTCGGCTTGCCGCTGCCTGTCGGCATCCTCCTGGCACTGGGGGTCGCAGCCTTAACCGGGGCCATATCCGGATTGCTGATCACTGCGCTCGGTGTACCGGCCTTCATTGCCACCCTCGCGATGATGTCGGTGGCGCGCGGCTTGGCCAACATGATCACCGACGGCCAGCAGATCGTCGGCTTTCCCTCCTGGTTCAGCCTGCTCGCCTATACCCGCTACGGAGGGTTCCTGACGCTGACCGTCGCCGTCATGCTGGTCGTCTTTGTCCTTGGATGGATTTATCTGCGCTACACCTCGGGCGGCCGTTCTCTCTATGCCATCGGCGGCAACCAGGAAGTCGCTCGCCTCGCCGGCATCAACGTCAATCTCTACACGATCGGCGTCTACGTCGTCTCCGGCCTGCTTGCGGGATTGGCAGGCGTGGTGCTCGCCATGCGCCTCGATTCCGTTCAGCCGACAGCCGGCGTTTCCTACGAACTCGACACCATTGCGGCCGTGGTGATCGGCGGAACGAGCCTGAGCGGCGGCAAGGGCGGCATTCTCGGAACCATCATCGGCGTCCTGATCATCGGCGTTCTGCGCAACGGCCTGAACCTTCTGGGGGTCTCGCCCTTCACGCAGGCCGTCGTCATCGGTGTCGTCATTGCACTCGCAGTCGCGGCCGAAGCCATCAAGCGGAGGTGACGTTTCGACTAGGGTCCAGTTTGGCGGCGCTGCCGCCAGTTCACCGCCGGGCAGATGCCAGGCAAAACTTCGGTCCTGCGATGGTAGCGGGGTGCCGAAACAACGGAGGAGATCTACCATGAAACTCACAACCATGCTTCTGGCTGCCGCAGCGCTGGCAACGACGGCCCTCAACCCGATCGGAGCTTCTGCCGCAGAGGTGAAGAAGATCGGGCTCGCCGTCTCGAACCTGCAGGCCGACTACTTCAACCAGATCAAGATCGGCGTCGAAGCCTATGCCAAGGAGAAGGGCATCGAGGTTATCACCGTCGACGCCAAGAACGACAGCGCAACCCAGGTCAGCCAGGTCCAGGACCTGCTGACGCAGGGCATCGACGCCTTCATCTACATTCCGGCGGGTGCTGCTGCTGCCGCTGTTCCGACACGCCTCGCCAAGGAAGCCGGCATCCCGGTCGTCAACGTTGACCGCAATGCCGATGGCGCGCCCGGTGACACATTCATCGCAACCGACAACGCGACTTCGGCCTATGAAGTGTGCAAGCACATCATCGGTCTGGCCGGCGGCAAGGGCAAGATGCTGATGATCCACGGCCAGAAGGGCACCACGCCGGAAGTCGAGCGCACCAAGGGCTGCATGCAGGCGATCGGGGAGAATTCCGGCGTCGAACTGGTGGCCCAGCAGTGGAGCGAGCAGTGGTCTCAGGCCGAAGGCCTGAACATCGGCCAGAACCTCCTGCAGGCCCATCCGGATGTTTCGCTGATCTTCGCCCAGGCTGATGGTCTTGCCCTCGGCGCCGCACAGGCGGTCAAGGTATCCGGCGTTTCCCAGCGTGTTTACGTCGGCGGCTTCGACGGCGACACGACAGCTCTGCCGATCCTGGCTGAAGGCGGCTTTGACGCTACTGCCACCCAGCAGGTGCGCGGTATCGGACGACTGGCCGTCGACAGCGCCATCAAGCTGGCTGCCGGTGAGAAGCTTCCGGCCGAGCAACTGCTCCCCGGCTTTCTGACCACGCCGGAGAACGCTGCGAAGTTCGTCGCCGAGCATCCCTGATCCAGACCGGAAGACAGCGCCATGACTGCCAACGACCTCCCTCCCATCCTCTCGCTCCGGCAGATCCGCAAGGTCTACGGATCGCTCGAGGTCCTGCACGGCATCGACCTCGATGTGAGAGCGGGTGAAGTCGTGGCGCTGCTGGGCGAGAACGGCGCCGGGAAATCGACCCTTTCACGGATCATTTCCGGTGCCGTTCAGCCCACTTCAGGCCAGATGACATGGTTCGGCGCGACTTACGCGCCGGCCACTCCGCGCGCGGCCATGGATGCCGGCGTCGGCATGATCCACCAGGAGCTGAAGCTCCTGCCACAACTGTCCATAGCCGAGAATGTCTTTGTCGGTCGCTACCTGACCAAGGGTGGACGCATTGACCGCCAGGCCATGGAAGAACGGGCCCATGCCGGCCTGCAGAGGCTCGGTCTCGATGTTTCCCCGCGCCGGTTGGTCGAGGGTCTCTCGACGGCAAAGCAGCAATTGATCGAAATCGCCAAGGCAATGACCCTCAATGCTCGATTGCTCATTTTGGACGAGCCGACGGCGGCCCTGGGCGGAGAGGAAACACAGCTCCTGTTCCGGCAGATCGAGCGCCTGAAGGCCGATGGTGTCGGCATCATCTATATTTCCCATCGGCTGGAGGAAATTCGACAGATCGCGGACCGCGTCGTGGTGATGCGAGACGGGGCCAAGGTCCAGGAATTCGACCGCGGCGACGTGCCTGTCCGCACCATCGTCGAAGCCATGGTCGGTCGTTCGCTCGACCGCATGTTTCCCGCCATTCCGGCTCCGGTCGATGATGTCATGCTCGAGGTGCGCGGGCTTTCGTCACCATCGGGCAGCTTCCGAAACATCGAATTTTCCGTGAAACGCGGCGAAGTCTTCGGGATCGCCGGGCTTGTCGGTGCGGGGCGCACCGAACTCGTCCGGGCGATCACCGGCGCCGACCCGATCGCCACCGGCGACGTGGTGCTCGACGGCAAGGTCATTACGCCGCGTTCACCGAGGGATGCCATCCAAAACGGCGTGGTCCTCGTGCCGGAGGATCGGAAGCTGCAGGGCCTTGTTCTCGAACACTCGATCGCAGAAAACATCGGCTACGCCAATTTCGACGCCGTTTCGAAAAACGGCTGGATCACGTCGAAGCGCCTCAGCGACTTCGCTGGCGCCTACATCAAGAAATTCGGCGTCAAGGGGCGCGGCGAGCAGAATGCTGGAGAACTGTCGGGCGGCAACCAGCAGAAGGTGGTGCTGGCCAAATGGCTGGCGCGAAATCCGAAGGTTGTGGTTCTCGACGAGCCGACACGCGGCATCGATGTCGGCGCGCGCTCGTCGATCTACGACACCATCATGGAGCTGGCCCGCCAGGGCATCGCCGTCATTGTCGTCAGCTCCGATCTCGAGGAGGTCCTTGGGGTCTCCAACAGGGTCATGGTAATGGCACAAGGAAAACAGGCGGGTATCCTCGACCGCGCCGAGGCCAATGACGTGTCGGTCATGGAACTGGCCACGATCTGATTTGCAGGAGAACTATTCATGTCGGACATGACTTTGAACGCCCCAAGGCTCTTCGATCTTTCGGGCAATGTTGCGCTGGTGACGGGTGCCGGCAGCGGCATAGGCCAACGGATTGCCATCGGGCTGGCGCAATGCGGTGCGGATGTTGCGCTGCTGGATCGCCGCACGGATGACGGTCTGGCGACCACCGCGCGCCATGTTCAGGCAGCCGGTCGCCGCAGCGTCGAGATCGCAGCGGATGTCACTCAGGCTGCCGCCCTCAACGAAGCCGTGGCGCGCACCGAGGCTGCGCTTGGGCCATTGACCCTCGCCGTCAACGCAGCCGGCATCGCCAATGCGAACCCGGCCGAGGAGATGGATGAATCGCAGTTTCAGACGATGATGGACATCAATCTGAAGGGCGTCTTTCTCTCCTGCCAGGCTGAAGCCCGCGCCATGCTGAAGAATGGCCGTGGCTCGATCGTGAACATCGCCTCCATGTCCGGCGTGATCGTCAATCGCGGCCTCAACCAGTGCCACTATAACGCCTCCAAGGCAGGCGTCATCCACATGACGAAGTCGATGGCGATGGAGTGGGTAGGGCGCGGCATCCGCGTCAATACGATCAGCCCCGGCTATACGGCAACGCCTATGAACACCCGACCGGAAATGGTGCATCAGACCAAGCTCTTCGAAGAGCAGACCCCGATGCAGCGCATGGCAGATGTCGATGAAATGGTTGGCCCTGCCGTTTTCCTTTTGTCCGGCGCCGCCAGCTTCGTTACCGGTGTCGACCTTCTCGTGGATGGCGGCTTCTGCTGCTGGTGACCACTCGTCGTCGTTTTAAGACTCCCAAGCCTGCACGGTGCTCTCCGCACCGTGCTTTTTTGTTTCGCGACCTTGGCTGAAGCGCTTGCGACATAAACCCGGAATTTGCTGCAATTGCTCAGTTTCCACTTGAAAAGCCGGTATCTTCTCTCCTACCTTACACGGGTTCTCAGGGCGGGGCGAAATTCCCCACCGGCGGTATCCGGCTTTGCCGGGAGCCCGCGAGCGCTTTCACTTCGGTGAAAGGCAGCAGATCCGGTGCGATGCCGGAGCCGACGGTCACAGTCCGGATGAAAGAGAGCATCGGCATGGCGGCTCCCCTCACCGGGAGACGTGCGTGCTGTGTTCGCCCAAGGGATGGATGGCGGCCGCAAGGTCGCGGTTTGGCCGCTGACGCGGTGACCCTTGAAAGGCAATGGAATGACACTTTCGACAATTGAAGACGCATTGGAAACACTGGCGCATGGCGGCATGGTCGTCGTCGTCGACGACGAGGATCGCGAGAACGAGGGCGACATCATCGTCGCTTCCGATCACGTGACGCCCGAGACTATCGCATTCATGATGAAGCATGCCCGCGGGCTGGTCTGCATCGCGATGGAAGGAGAACGGCTCGATGCCCTGGGCATCCCGCTGATGGTCCCGCACAACACGGAATACCTGAAGACGGCCTTCACGGTGTCGGTTGATTACATCAAGGGAACAACGACCGGGATCTCCGCGCCAGATCGGGCCGCGACCGTCCAGGCCTTGATGGATGAGGCATCCGCCCCGGAAGACTTTGCCCGACCCGGCCACATCTTTCCGCTGCGTGCCCATCCGGACGGCGTTCTGGGACGTCCGGGCCACACCGAAGCTGCAGTCGACCTCGCACGCCTCATCGGCAAGAGGCCATCCGGCGTCATCTGCGAAGTGGCCAATGACGACGGCACCATGGCCAGGCTCCCCGACCTGATCGAGTTCTGCAAGCTGCACGGATTGCCCCTCATCTCGATCGAAGAGTTGATCCGCTACCGCGAGCGCAACATGGTCAGTGGAGCCGCTGCCGCGGCCTGAAGCGACGGGTGGACCGGCTCTCTCTGGGCGTTCCGTGCAGCGCGGAGGGGGTGTGCGGGAGCTGACGAGCTCGCGCCGATTCGCACGCCGACTGCCGGCTTCATGCACCCACGAGGGCTCAGGCTCCACACACCGATGTCGGCCCAGGCTGCCATCGGTGTAAGTGCGGCATGTTCGAGAAGATGGATGCAAGACACCGGGGAAGAGCGGGTCTCCAGCGGGACGCCCTTCGCTGCTTGGTGCCGCCCAATCAGAATGCCCTGCGTCCCCAATTGGTCACGGCACCGGCGCGTGACGCTCACCATGCGTTAAATCGGCTGCAGCAATGCATAAGGCATGTCAGGCTTCGGCTGTAGCAGCAGGAAAGCCTGAGGATAGGAAGAAGGCTTTTGGTAACTAAGCGTTATCAATGGGATTGATGGTGCTGCTAGAGAGATTTGAACTCTCGGCCTCTCCCTTACCAAGGGAGTGCTCTACCCCTGAGCTATAGCAGCATCTGGCGGGCGACGCATGTGCTCGGCCCGGAACGAGGCGCCTATTGCCACAGAGTTTCGGGGAGCGCAAGCCGTAAAGCGTTCGGCGGGTCAAGTTTTGTCTCGCGGGGAGAAGGGGGCTTTCCGCTTTTTCCGCTTTCGGCTATCACGGCGCCATGACGAAGAACCCGGAAAACAAGGGCGAGGCGGATCTGGCGGCGGGCGAAGTGACCCTGCTTGCTGATCGTGGAAAACGTGCGCGCTCCGATGCCGAGCAGCAGCGGCGCGAACGCGCGGCGGCGAAGCTGCGAGAGAATCTCGCCCGGCGCAAGCAGCAGTCGCGCGCGCGACGTGCAGGCGAGGCTGAAGACGGCGTGGGGCTGCCGGCGGCAAACAGCGCGCCCCGACCGCCTGAGCAGGCGGGGGACGAGGCTTCAGACGAAACGATTGTCGCCTTGTCTGCCGCAAATTCGTCCAAACCCGGTGATTAACCGAGCGTTATGGCGTCAATTGAACCGTCTGTACTTTTCGTCTAAAGAGCCAGCCTCGCCGGATTGGCTTCCCCTCACACGTTCTCAAGGAAAGGCGGGCATTTCTCGCCCGTATCGCAGGCTCTCATGGATCGCATCAGGATTGTTGGTGGCAATGCGTTGAACGGGATCATCCCGATCTCGGGCGCCAAGAACGCAGCGCTTCCCCTGATGATCGCCTCGCTTTTGACGTCCGATACGCTGACGCTCGAAAACGTGCCGCATCTGGCAGACGTCGAAGGCCTGATCCGCATTCTCGGCAACCATGGCGTCGACATCGCCGTCAACGGCCGCCGCGAGCACCAGGACGGTTCCTATTCGCGCACCGTGCATTTCACCTGCCGCACCGTGGCCGATACCACCGCACCTTACGAGCTGGTCTCGAAGATGCGTGCCAGCTTCTGGGTTATCGGCCCACTGCTTGCCCGCGAAGGCCAGGCGCGTGTGTCGCTGCCGGGCGGCTGCGCCATCGGCACGCGTCCGGTCGATCTCTTCATCGAGGGCCTGACGGCACTCGGCGCCGAGATGGAAATCGACGGCGGCTACATCAATGCCAAGGCACCGAAGGGCGGCCTGATCGGCGCCCGCTACACCTTCCCGAAGGTCTCGGTCGGCGCGACCCATGTCATGCTGATGGCAGCTTCGCTTGCCCGCGGCACGACCGTGATCGGCAACGCCGCCCGCGAGCCTGAGGTCGTTGACCTCGCCAACTGCCTGAACGCCATGGGCGCGAAGATTTCAGGTGCCGGCACCTCCACCATCACGATCGAGGGCGTCACCAGCCTCTCCGGCGCGCGTCACCGCGTTCTGCCCGACCGCATCGAGACCGGCACCTATGCGATGGCCGTCGCCATGACCGGCGGTGACGTAACGCTGTCGGGCACCGACATCACGCTCCTCGACACCGCCATTGAGGCAATCCGTCGCGCCGGCGCCGAAGTCTCGGCCGTCGATGGCGGCATCCGGGTCATCGGCCATGGCGATGCGATCCGCCCCGTCGATATCGTGACCGAACCTTTCCCGGGCTTCCCGACCGACCTGCAGGCGCAGTTCATGGGTCTGATGACCCGTGCGCATGGTGTTTCGCATGTCACCGAAACGATCTTCGAAAACCGTTTCATGCATGTGCAGGAACTGGCCCGCCTCGGCGCCAAGATCACGCTCTCCGGTCAGACGGCTCGCATCGAAGGTGTCACCCGCCTGCGCGGAGCCCCGGTCATGGCGACCGACCTGCGCGCTTCGGTTTCTCTCGTCATCGCCGGCCTTGCCGCCGAAGGTGAAACCATGGTCAGCCGCGTCTACCATCTCGACCGTGGCTTTGAGCGTCTGGAAGAAAAACTCACCCGCTGCGGCGCCATTGTCGAGCGCATCAGCGACTGATCGCCGGCAGGCGGCGAGAACGTAGTGTTCCGATGAGGCGAAAAGTCTTTTTGCCCCGTTGCCACTGGACAAGCCGCAACCTATGTCGAAAACATGAAATTCGACGGGCACCGCCGAAAGGCGATACTGTGAGGTGACATGACGGACTTGAAGCTGCTGGCGCTCGATGCCGATGATCTCTCGATCATCTCGGCCCATATGCAGGACGCCGTGTTTAAGGTCGGCGATCTGAGCTTCTCGGCTCGCTCCGGTCTTTTTTCGCTCGCGGCCAATCGCTTCGTCTGGGAAAAGGCAGCACGGGCGTCGAAGAGCTTCGAGCGCCGTCGTGCGGCTTTGAGCTTCAAGCGCGTCGAGGCGGTTCGCTCGATCGGTTTTGATCGCAGCAAGGCCGACGAAGTGATGAGCCTGCTTGCGATCCGTTACCTGCCGAAAGGCGAGGGGCCTGATGGTGTGGTCGAACTGCTGCTTGCCGGTGGCGGCACAATCGCGCTTGAAGTGGAATGCATCGAGGCCCAGTTGGCAGATACCGGCGGTGCCTGGGAAACGACGACACGGCCGGAACACGAGGCTGGCTGACAAGGCTGGCGGACTGGCCTGGCTGATGAGGCCGAGCGGCGCGCAATCGTCGCGGCGTGATCGAATTGAGAATGCTTGAGAGGGAATACGGGGCGTGGCAATCTGGCTGGATCAGGCATCGGGAGATTTCGAGGCGCGTTTTGCGGCCTTCCTGACGACCAAGCGTGAAGTCTCCGACGACGTGAACGATGTCGTGCGCAAGATCATCGACGACGTGCGCAGCCGTGGCGACGCGGCACTCGCCGACTATTCCAAACGCTTCGACGGCGTGGATTTTTCGACCGTTTCCATGCGGGTGACGGATGAAGAGATCGCAGCAGCACTCGCCTCTACGGCGCCTGAGCTGATTGATGCCCTGAAGCTCGCCGCCGAACGCATCGAGCGCCATCACGCCCGCCAGATGCCGAAGGACGACATCTACGAGGATGCAATCGGCGTTGGCCTCGGTTCGCGCTGGACGGCGATCGATGCCGTTGGCCTTTATGTGCCGGGCGGCACGGCAAGCTATCCGAGCTCGGTGCTGATGAATGCGCTGCCGGCCAAGGTGGCAGGCGTTCCGCGCGTCGTTATGGTTGTGCCGGCCACCGGCGGTGCCATCAACCCGACGGTGCTGGCTGCAGCCAGCATTGCCGGCGTCACCGAGATCTATCGCATCGGCGGCGCTCAGGCCGTGGCAGCCCTTGCCTATGGCACAGAGACCATCGCCCCTGTCGCCAAGATCGTCGGCCCAGGCAATGCCTATGTCGCGGCGGCCAAGCGCCAGGTCTTCGGCACCGTTGGCATCGACATGATCGCAGGTCCCTCTGAAGTCCTGATCATTGCCGACAAGGACAACGACCCGGATTGGCTGGCAGCGGATCTGCTCGCCCAGGCCGAACACGACCCCGGCGCCCAGTCGATTGTCATCACCGATGACCGGGCACTCGGTGAGGCGGTAGAGGCGGCTGTTGAACGGCAGCTGAAATCCCTGCCGCGTGCCGAGACGGCATCGGCCAGCTGGCGCGATTTCGGCGCGATCATCATGGTGGAGAAGCTTGAGGATTCGATACCTCTAGCCAACCGCATCGCCGCCGAACATCTGGAACTCGCCGTGGATGATCCGGAACCCATGATCGAAGGCATCCGAAATGCCGGCGCAATCTTCGTCGGTCGCCACACGCCGGAAGTGATCGGCGATTATGTCGGCGGTTCGAACCATGTCCTGCCGACGGCGCGCTCAGCCCGCTTCTCATCGGGGCTGGGGGTGCTGGACTATGTCAAGCGCACCTCGATCCTGCGGCTCGGGCCGGAGCAGTTGCGCAAGCTGGCGCCAGCGGCAATTGCGCTTGCGAGATCGGAAGGGCTTGAAGCCCATGCCCGTTCCGTCGCCATTCGCCTGAACCTCGGAGACTAGGGGATGGCAGCGGGCGACTTCCGGCTCTCAGATGTCGTGCTGGACGAGACCATCGGGCGCTCGACACCTGATGTCGAGCATGAGCGGGCGGTCGCCATCTTCGATCTGATCGAGGAAAACACCTTCGAGCCGGCCGGCCATCCCGGGGGACCCTACCACCTCTTTCTGTCACTGATGGATCGCAAGCTCGTCTTCTCGATCAAGACGGAAGCCGGCGAGGATGTCGCCGTACACATCCTGTCGCTGACGCCCTTGCAGCGCATCATCAAGGACTACTTCATGATCTGCGAAAGCTATTACGAGGCGATCCGCTCCTCGACCCCGTCGCAGATCGAAGCGATCGACATGGGCCGCCGCGGGATCCACAACGACGGCTCCCAGACGCTGATGGACAGGCTCTCTGGCAAGATCAAGATCGACTTCGACACGGCACGCCGCCTCTTCACGCTGGTCTGCGTTCTCTATTGGCGGGGCTAGGATCGATGAGCGAGGGCGCAGACGACAGCCGCCGTCCGTCGCGGCCCGGCGCGATCCTCTTCATGTGCGGCCAGAACGTCATCCGCAGCCCCATGGCCGAGGCAATTGCAAGACAGGCCCTGCCGTCCGGCACCTGGATTGCCTCTGCCGGCGTCAAGAAGGGCGAGCGCGATCCCTTCGTGGACGTCGTGCTCGACGAGATCGGCCTGTCGCTCGGCCGGCGCCAGCCCCAGACGCTTGAGGATATGGAAGACGACTACTTCGATCTCGTGATTACCCTGACGCCCGAAGCCCATCACGCAGCACTCGAATTGACACGGTCGTCCGCGGTCGAGGTGGAATATTGGCCTATGCCGGATCCGACGGTCGAGACCGGCAGCCGCGAACAGCGGCTTTCCGCCTATCGCGACGTGCGGGATCGCCTGACGAAGCTGATCCGTGACAGGCTGGTTCTCGCCCCGGATTAGCGGCGGTTTTGCCCCTCTTGAAACAAATTCCAAAAGCCGAATCTACAAGGTTCACAAATGCCGGGCGATTGTGTAGTTTCCGCCCACATTTTCGGGGCCCTTCGCGCGCCCCGCTTTCAAACCCCAGGAAAGACAACCGCTCTATGGCAAAAGAAGAAGTCCTCGAATTCCCCGGCGTCGTCACCGAACTGCTGCCCAACGCCACCTTCCGCGTGAAGCTCGAAAACGAACACGAAATCATCGCCCACACCGCCGGCCGCATGCGCAAGAACCGCATCCGCGTTCTCGCAGGCGACAAGGTCCTCGTCGAGATGACCCCTTACGACCTGACCAAGGGCCGCATCACCTACCGCTTCAAGTAATCTTGGTCCAAGACCTGAGATCAGGGAGCGCGTTCGCATGGAACTGAGACAGAAGCTGATTTTGGCCTCCGGGTCGCCGCGCCGTGTGGACCTCCTGAAACAGGCTGGCATCGATCCTGCGCGCCTGATGCCGATGGATCTCGATGAGACGCCGAGCAAGTCCGAGCATCCGCGCTCGCTCGCCCGCCGGCTCTCGGCTGACAAGGCGAAGGCGGCCTTCCAGCAGGTGCGCAAGGACTTGACCTGGGGCAACAGCTACATTCTCGCCGCCGACACGGTGGTCGCCGTGGGACGCCGCATTCTGCCCAAGGCGGAACTCATGCAGGAGGCCTCTTCGGCGCTGCATCTGTTGTCCGGCCGCAGCCATTGGGTCTTTACCGGCGTTTGCCTGATCGGCCCTGATGGCAAGCTGCGCCAGAAGATCGTCGAGACCAAGGTCCGCTTCAAGCGGCTCTCCGGCTACGACATAGAATGCTACCTCGCGTCAGGTGAATGGCGTGGCAAGGCCGGTGCGTATGCCATCCAGGGCATCGCCGGCAGCTTCGTCCAGAAGATCGTCGGTTCCTACACCAATGTCGTCGGCCTGCCGCTCTTCGAGACGCTGCAGATGCTCTCGGGCGAGGGCTATGACGTGCATACGGGCTGGACGGAGGGCTGACCATGGCGGAAGGAGATGAACAGCGGACCGCCAAGGTCGAGCCGCTGCGCAAGGCACTGCCTTGCCCCGAATGCCGTCGCCCCTCGACGCGTGAGAACTATCCCTTCTGCTCGGACCGCTGCCGCAATCTCGATCTGTCGCGCTGGCTGAAGGGCTCCTATGCCATTCCTGTGGTCGACGACGAAGCCAAGGCCGACGACGACTACCGCGACTGACGGCTCTAGCGCCCGGAAAGCCGGTCGCCCATCCTCTGCGATCCCCTTGTTCCTGCTCACCTTTCTGCGATTTTCACATCTTCTTCAAAAAAGTGGCCGAAGGCGCTGGACATGGCCGAACAAGATGTTATAACCCCGCTCGCTCCCGGGGAAATACCCCGGCGGTCTTGAAATAAAGACCGGCAGGCTTCCAAAAAAAGCCGAGATGCCCGGATAGCTCAGTTGGTAGAGCAGCGGATTGAAAATCCGCGTGTCGGTGGTTCAAATCCGCCTCCGGGCACCACTATCTTCCCGATATAAGTCAGGACAGATACTTAAGCCTTTTCAAGAAATTGCGCATCACCTACTGTGTGACAAAGGTGTGTGACATTGCGCATTAGGCTGGCTAGTCCCATGAAGCGAAGCGGCTCCTCCAAGGCGTACTTTGAGAAGCGTATCCCGTCCGACCTCGTGGGCCGGATGGATGGCTTGAAATTCGTCGTGCCTCTGTCTGAAGACCGCCGCGATGACATATTGGTGGCCCTAAAGCCTGGGATGCGTTCGATACGCTTCTCCCTCCGCACCTCCCATCCCTCAGAGATCAAGAAGCGCCAAGCGGCTGCACTGAGCTACTTTGAGGACCGCTTTGAGGAGGTCCGCAACAGTCGGCCCCTGACGCTCACCCATCGCCAAGCTACGGCACTTGCGGGCAAGCTCTATGAGGGCTGGGCGGCTGGACCCGATAAGGTCAGGACGATGGTCCTAGAGGGCGAGCGTGGGAACTGGAAAGTGTCCTATCGGCTGGACGAGGCGGAGGACGAAGAGCTAACCCGTGAAGCCGCCGCCGCCTTTAGAGACCGCCAAGGAACTGATGAAGCCAAGAGAGACCTGGAGGGACTAAGCCGCATTGTGGACGGGCTGCTCCTGAAGGATGGCTTCCCGCTCGTCTCTGAGGAGACCAAAACGCTAGTAGTGCCCATGTTCTATAGGGCTCTTGTGGAGGGTCTTGAGGCGGGGGCCAAGAGGGCGGGTGGTGACTACAGCCCCGATCCGGTGGCCTCTCGGTTCCCTAAATGGGAGAGACCCCAGCAAGACGAAGCGCCACGGCATAAAGGCCCATCCGCTGAGGTGTCCCTCACTGGGCTCGTGGAGGGATGGTGGAAGGAGGCTAAAGCCTCGGGACTGACCCTAAGCACCTATGAGGGTTATCAGGCCACCTTTAGGAGGCTGTCCCTTTTCCTCGGGCATGATGACGCCTCCAGGGTGACCCCAGAGGACATAGTGAAATACAAGGACCACCGCTTAGCTACCCCAGATGCAAGGACAGGTAGGCCCATCACCCCCAAGACCTTTAGGGGGATTGATCTCTCAGGGATGCGTAGTGTCTTTGACTGGGCCGTGGCTAACTTGAAGATCTCCGCCAATCCTGCCAAGGGTGTCACGGTCAAGGCGGCTAGGCAGATCAAGCTTAGGGAGCGGGACTTCACGATAGAAGAGGCCACGGCACTCCTGAAGTCTGCCAATGAAGTTCTTAGTGTTGTCTCCAGGCCGAACCGCACTCAGTTGGCTTGCCGGTGGGTCCCTTGGCTATGCGCCTACTCTGGGGCACGTGTCGGGGAACTTGTCCAGCTTCGCAAAGAAGACATCAGGTATGACCACGGGACCAACTCTTGGGTCATGACGATCACCCCTGAGGCGGGCACTGTGAAGGGGAAGGAGGCGAGGGAGATCCCGCTCCACCCTCATCTTCTAGAGATGGGCTTTGGGAAGTTTGTGGATGCGACCAGGGACGGCTTTTTGTTCATGGACATCAAGCCAGGAGCAACGGCTAGAGGTGTCTGGAGGAGCAAGAAGAACCGCCTAGCGGAGTTCGCTCGGAAGATAGTGACGGACCCCAATGTGGCCCCTAATCATGGCTGGAGGCACACCTTTAAAACCCGTGGCTTTGAGGCGGACATCCAAGAGAAGGTGCTGGACGCAATCTGTGGTCATGCTCCGGTGACCGTGGGCAGGGCATACGGCTCCGTCTCACTGCAAACGAAGGTTGACGCCATGAAGATCTTCCCGCGATATGTGCTTGGTGAAGGTGGAGCGGGAGGCGAGCGTGATAACGGACGAACAGGCCAAGGCGGTTCAGGAAGTGGCCAAGCTGGGACAGTCGGCCCTCGATAAAGCTGACAAAGCAGGAGGCTACCTCACGGGCGTTTTCAGCGAGGCTATTGGACACATTGCCGCGACGGTAGGCGACAAAGCTCAGACCATATACATCCTCAACCGGATCAACTGCTTCAAGAAAATCCAGAAGGAACTTGAAGCCGCTGGGATGACCGAGAACCTTCAGCGCATTCCGAACCGCCAAGCGCTTCCCCTACTGGAGGCGATGTCACTGGAGGATGAGGATGAGTTCCAAAACGTTTGGGCAAAGTATGTGGCCAATGCTCTTAATCCTACGAAGTCAGATGTCTCGATAAATCGCCGCCTCACAGACGTGATCCGCTCACTTGAGGCTGAAGATCTTCAAGTGCTGCGAAAGCTGTTTGAAGAGGACCTCCGTGTTAGACGAGGGGACGCCATGGAACTGACGCCTGATGCTTTCGGCATTGATGAGGTGTCGCTTGACCTGATCTTGACCCGCTTTGTCTCGGTCGGCCTTTTCACCTTCTCGATTGGGGACTATCTGAGTGTAAGCTCCGATAACGGCAATGGGTGGCCATGTTGGATTGAGGTGAAGACCTCCACGGGTGAGTATCGTTCGGCTCCACTACTGATGATGCTCCAGAGGGCAATCGGCTAAGTGGGCCGCCTCAAGATAGGTAAGCATCTCCGAACTGTATCCGGTATTGGTGAAGCACTGTGTGCAGGGATGGAAGGACCTCAGCCATGAGGTTGTCTTCTCCCGAGTAGATCTCCATCCCACCATCGGCGTCCCCGAGTCGGGACCATCCACAGACCATGACCCCAGCCCTTGCCGGTGGCCTGAAGACATCACTGCCAGCGGTGAACTTGATGGGGTTCGGGTTCTTGAGGTTGTCCATATGCTTTGCGCCGATGGCCACCGCATGGACCACATTCCATGCTGCCGTGCATAGGCTCCTCATCGTGTCTTGGACCTTGGAGGCTCCTGCCTTCTCCAGGTAGTCCGACAAGTGGCACATGACGATACAGGCTAGGTATCCCTTGCGCCTGGACCTGAAGTCCTCCTCATAGTCCTCCAGAGTGGGCAGGAGGATTTCCTTTAGGTAGTCTCTGGGTGTCATCGTGCGCCTCAGGCCGCCTCTTTGAGTATCCTGAAGACACTAGCACGGCTGATGCCCAAAGCCTCCACGATCTGGGGGACGTTCTTCCCCTCTGCCTTCAGTTTCAAGACCTCATGGGCTTTCCTCTGGGCTGTTGGCTGCCTGCCAGTGTATCGACCCTCCGCCTTGGCCTTGGCGATGCCTTCCCGTTGACGCTCTAGCATCAGCTCCCGTTCGAACTCAGCGATGGACCCCAGGAGGTTCAACATGAGCTTTCCTGTGGGAGTGGAGGTGTCCAGGTTCATGGTGAGGATGCGAAGCTCCACCCCCTTCTCTTTGAGCCTCCCGGTGATAGTCACGAGGTCTGCCACTGAGCGGGCTAGGCGGTCCAGCTTGGTGACCACCAAGATGTCCCCCTCACGTACCCACTCCAAGGCCTTGTCCAGTTCGGGCCTTTTGTCCGCAACTGAGGAGATCTCCTCTTTGAAGATCTTGGTGCATCCCGCTGCCTGGAGGTCTCGAAGCTGGGCTTCAAGTCCTGCCTTCTGGTCGGTGGTGGAGGTGCGGGCGTATCCAATCAAGACGGGGCTGCTCATAGGGTGATCTCCTTAAAGTCTCACATGACACAAGCACAATATGAGACTTGCCATCTCAAAAGTCAATACCCATTCGTGTGAGACTGTTTCGGCTACCTCGGAGGCAGACTCACAAGGGCAAGGTCTAGTGAGACTGTGGATACCCAAAGTTTGCCCGTCGTGGCTGCACCACCATGAGTAATGTGTTCAGACACATTCTCGTCCAGGTGCTTCATGATCCGCATTGCTATTGCTGCCTCCTTGCTCCTCTCCTCCGCATCGGCCTCCTGGGCCTGCTATGAGCCGTCCGTCTATCTCTCGATGCCCACGGCCCCATCGTCTATCTCAAAGCCAGACGTACCGTATTGCCTTCAGGGGTTCGGCTACTCAGGGACCCACACGTGTGACGATTGGGAGATTACCTCGTATCAGAACGAAGTGGAGGAGTATGTCGATGACCTCCAGGACTACATGAATGAGGCCATAGAGGTGGCCCGCAAGGCGACTGCATTTGCCCAGGAGGCGGAGGAGTACGCTAGGTGTGAGGCGGAAGAGGTGGCCAGCCAACACAAGTAGGTCCCTCCGGTGAGCGGGCACTCTGCCAATTTCCGCCTGGGGGGCACGGGGGGAAGTGCGACCGCTGGCACGTTCATTACAGATGTCGCGTGAGTGACCCATTTTGCAGATCCGGTGGATTGCTGTGTGTTCACGCTTTGTGCGTTGACTATTAGACCGACTCGATGGAACCCTCAGGTACCAAACAAGGAGAGAACCTTTGGTAGACCTAGCGCTGTTGACTGGCTTGGCGGGTGGCCTGAAGACCGCCGTGGACATTGGGAAGACCATTAAGGAGATCAACGATCTCACCGTGATCCGCTCCAAGGTCATCGAGATGCAAGACATCATCTTGGGTGCCCAATCCTCCGCCATGGCTGCCCAGACCCAGCTCTTTGAACTCATTCAGGAGAACTCAGAGTTAAAGGCCAAGGTTGCCGCCGTGGATGACTGGAAAGCGACTGCCGCAAGATATCAGCTCAGGGACTACGGCGAGGGGACCTTTGCGTATGAACTTAAGGAAGACGCCGCTAATGGGGAGCCTCCGCATAAGCTTTGCCCCGTGTGCTTTGAGAATGGCAAGCGGTCACTCCTCCAGTTCCACGGTAAGACGGCCTCCAAGCAGCACTTGTACAAATGCCTTTCGTGTGGCGGGGACTTCTATCTGGGGACCATCGCAGAGATTAACTGGCCCTCCCGCCCTAACAGGCGCGTGTAGCCCTATGGTGAAACAGACCGTATGACTTGGGAAGAGATACTCCCCGCACTCATTGGGGCAGGCATCGGGACGGCCATAGTGGAGGCTGGGACCACTCTCTATCAGTACTTCAAGACAGGCAGGAACCAAGCATCCTTCCTGGCCTTTCGGGTCGTCATTCAGTTGGAGAGCTATGCGGGCCTTTGCCTAACTCGCATCTATGACGCGGACAACTGGGAGAGCACTAACGGAGCCATGGGACACACCTGGACCCTGCTCCCAGACTTCCCCGAGTTTCCCGATGATCCTGATGGATGGCGCAATGTTGGCCCTGAGATCCTTCATCTGGCATATAGTGTGAAGTCTGCCCATGAGGCCGAACAGGCTGGGCAGCGCTTTCTTGCTAAAGAGCTTGGTGGACAGGAGGCATTCGACACATTGCCGTCCGTCTGCTGGCAAATGGCACACAAAGCGCTCTTGGCGGCCAGAAGCATGAGGGTGAGATTCGGCTTCCCAGAGGGGGCAGCTGGTGCCTGGACACAGGTTGAAGGACTGCGGTCAAAGTATGAGGGCAAGGACTAGCCATCCAATCCCCTGTCCCGGTACCAAGGCAGTCACTTTGAGCACCAAAAGCAAAGGACTGAGAACAATCACTGATAAGATGCCACGAGGCCGCCTTTAAGTTCTCCCTAAAGCAAACTTGATGCCCACCTCCAGGCTGGGGAGACTCCTCTCCTCCTCAATGCTCTGAAGGCCCAGCTTCACGCCTACTTCATGGGTAACCTGAGGCAGGACTTCATGTTATTACATATAGAAAGCTTAATGTGTCATGAGGTCTGGGCCTCACATACGGCGTCCATAGAGGTGTTCATATAGTGAGGGCATTGGGTCGGCTTCATGTATGGAACCCATTGGGGAGGGGGAGACACCTCTCTCCATCATCGGCTACCTCAGGTGTTCATAGAGGCTACCTTGAGCACTGGAGCTTGAAGGAGAACTCCTAGCGTCTGCCTTCAAGTCCTGGAGGAGAGGGGGATCTATCATCCCTCCCCACATGAAGCCGAACTCCAAGCCAACTCCAAGAGCAGGGGGGCTAGGAGAAGGGAGCAGGGAGGGGGGGTATAGTGGCGAGTTATTTCAAGTTGGCTGCCATATCGCCTTCTCCTTGATGGGCAACGCAACGCCGATTGCATCAAGAGCCGCCCTCTGCATCTTCCATCTTGCCCGCTCCACGTCCTGGGCCGCCACCATGACCCCGTCATGCATCGGGAGGGCTGGGATGTCTTCCTCCCCCAGGTCGAGCAGGAGGCGCACCAGGAGTTGGCTCTCAGTAAACATAAGGTCCAGCCCCACGTCCGTCCCAAACAGGTGGGAAATGCGCGGATGGTGGCGGGTGGCGGCCTCCACGAGCTTCTTGGCGGTCCAGCCTTCAGGAAGAGCCGCCTTGAGTTTCGGTGAGAGGAGCTGCATGTCCGACGAGCGGGAGAGGAGCGAGATGAGCGCCAGCTTGGCCCCATCGCGGTGATCCTCCAGGCCTGGGATCTGGTAGGGGTCAACATTCGGCATCGGCTCCCCGCTTCTAGCGTAGGCCAGATGAGCGAACATGGCGGAGTAGTCCAGATCCGCGACCGGCTCCCCCCGAATGGCCAGCTTGTGTCTCTGCTTGGCCGATAGGCTCATCCAAAAGCCGCCGCCTAGTCTGCCATTGAGGTTAAACTCCACGGGGTCCTGAAGGCTCCTCAGGAGGAAGTTGCGGCGGAGGAGGAACGGGGCCACGGCTTCCCCTCCAAAGGTGAGCCCTGAGGTGGAGAGGGTGGCATTGATCCGCGCCATCTCCCCTCGAAAACGGTTGCTCTCTACAGTGTCCTCATAGGGGATTGTCCGCTTAGGGGTAGGCCCACCGAACCGAGACCTAACGCCGGTCCTTGCGGCCAGCCAAATGGTCTCCCCACCTGGGTCACGGCTGATATGGGCGGGGCGGATGCCGATTGACTGAAGTCTGGACTTGAAGACCTCGGTGGGCTCCACGGCGGTCTGCTTACGCTTGAAGACATAATCGTGGGTGCGGAGGGCCCCCACCTCCTCCATCGCCTCCATAACCTTCCCCTTGAGCCCATAAGGGTAGTCTTCGCGGTCATAGCGGGTCGGCTTCAGATGGGCCGTGGAGATGGCAAGGCGGGCCTCTGAGTCCACCCCAGGCCAAAGCCTCAGGTGAGCAAGATTTGCCACGTAGTTCCCCACGATGAAGCGACGGCGGGAGGCGGCATCGCGGCGCGTCCTGGTCTTGATCGTCCGCTCCACGTCATCCGCAATTCCCTCGGCAAGCTCCTCCAGGGGGCCGGGGCCTGGAGTAAGCCACTGGTCGAAGAACTTGGTGGGGACCTCGCTGAGATCCTGTCGTAGCTGCTGGCCCGCTGCCGTCACTTGGTGGTCTCCCAGAAATGGATGAGGGTGTTGGCATTGAAGACCGCCTCCACATTGCCCCTTGCGGTGCTGCTCTTGCGGACCTCCTCAAGGGCCTTCTTCGCGCCGTGCTTTGCGAGTTGGTAACCCGTGGCGAACCTCTGAGGCGGCTTCAGGATCTCCAGGCGGTTGGCCTCACGAGCCGCAAGGAGGGCCTCCAGATGTCGGGAGCCGATGAAGCGGGAGCCGTCGCTCTTCTTCCCATTGCCGCGCTTGAAGTGGTCTAGGCGGGTGCTGAGGCCAGCCATGTGGATGACAAGGCGAGGGGCATGGGGCAGGGCCTCAAGTAGCTGATGAACGGCGGCGGCTCGGGGGAACTCCTGGTCATCCGCAAAGCCGTAGCCCTGGAACGTGCAGGCCTCACCTCCCGGCTCCTCCACCGTGGCGGAGACGCCAAAGGGGCGGCGGTCATCGGTCTTGTCGAAGGGGGCAAACTCAAGGTGTAGGTATGCGGTTAGGCTTGGCGCATCGCTTCCGGTGGCCATGGCATCTCCAATCTGTGTCTGTGAGGATGGCCGGGAGGCCAACTAAGGAGCCTCCCGGTGTTTGCTTCAGGTGCGGGCCTTCTTGAGTTCGAAGTGGGGGCGATCTTTCCAGCGCTTCCAATCGCCACCCCATCCGATAGTGACACCGAGTTCCTCGGCGGCCTGCTTCATGGCCTGGGCTATCGCCTCTTGCATGTCCTCATCGAAGACCACGGCTCCCTCTTCATCGATAGGCCAGAGGTCCACGGCGTCCCCCTCCAGGTGGTTGGACTCATTGGTCTGTGACCATCCCCACTCCACGGCCTTCTTCTGGAGGTCTGCATCCCGCTTGCCGGAGCCGACAACGAAGCGGACCCCAGCCAACTCCTGGGCACGGCGCACGACATCTGCCAGTTGGGGCTTGATGGTCTGGAGGTTGGCCTCATGATTGCCTACGGGGTCTGGGTTCCACTGGAGGAACTGCTCCACCTCGTCCTCTGGGATCTTCGCGTAGGCTGGGGGCAACTCCTGGGGGCCGCTTTCTGTGAGGATGGAGTCTATGGCCTCCTGCCCCCCGGTGAGACCCTTCAGTCCTGCAAAGGCGGACATCATAGTGGACTTGCCGACCGCCGCCCGCTGGTTTGGGTAGTAGCCCTGTCCCCGTGCAGTCGGAAGGGATGCCCACTCCTGGGCTAGTGCTGTCATGAAAGCACCATCCCCCATCTCGCCAGACCTCCAGGAGTCGTACCCCCGGTTCTTGATGAGTTGGACCGCCATGGCATCCTGGAGGCGCTCATCAAACACGGTATCGTCAGGTAGCTCCATCTGCTCTTGGAGGCCTCGGAGAGTGGTCCCGACGATTTGGTAACGGCCCACGGCGGAGGAGTTCCAGGAGTTGTCTGGGTGGGCCAGCATATCGCGCTGAAGCTCTTTGACCTCTCCCAGTGTCATCTTGGTGAGTTCCACGGGGCCGCCCGTGTAAGCCCCATAGGAGAGGGTCTCATTGTAGCCCCTGCCTTTGTCGGTCCCCTCCGAGTTACCCAGAAGATCGAGGATGGGGCGAAGCTCCCCCGCCTCTTCGGTTGCGGTGGTGGCTGCCGGTTCTTCCCCGCTCACGTAACCGTCAATGAGGCTGCCCAGGCTGTCGGCCAGTTCGGACATATCGCCTCCCGTGTCGCCTTGCTCAGGGGGTACGATCAGGCCCGTCTCAGGGTCCACTTTAGGAGCCGCCTCCTGGTCCCGCTGCTGGGCCTCGGTGTCGGTCCCCTTGGTCTCAGACCAGATGGCCGCATTGAGTTCGTCACGGGTGATGCCCATGGCTCCCGCCTCACGATCAAGGTACTCCTGGAAAGCCTTGGGCAATGTCTCATAGGCCGGTGGCTGGTCCCCCTGATATAGAGAGTCGATGTCAACGGGGGGCTCCTGAGATGTCTGCTCCTGTGCCTTCTGCTGTGCAAGGTCCGCGTCTCCCGTGTACTTGGTGGGGTCCATAGCGTCGGCATCTGGATTGATGCGGCTAAGGATGACCTCTCCCAACTCGTTCGCGTATCGCTCCCGCTCGATTAAGGAGGCGTCTGGGTTCTTCTCCTCCCAAGACATCAAGCCAAACTCAAAGTCCTGGATAGCCTGGAGGCCTTCATCGGTGGTCGCGAAGTTGCCAAAGAGATCCGCCTCCAGCCCAGCGGGAGCGGTGCGCCTGGAGATCTCCTTGACGAACCGCTTGGAGGTCTGGCTCTCGATAATGCCGCCGCCTTCGCGCCGTGCCTTCTGGTACTTCTCCACACGGTCCAGGAGCCCAGTGAGCGTCTGGGGATTGCTGATCTTGCCCGCTGCCGCCGCCGCAAGGATCTCCTCCCGGTCTGCCCCTTCGGCAACGTCCCGATGAAGCCTCAGGATCTCTGAGGGGTCCTCCAGGTCTTCACCGTCCAGGAGGCTCTTGCGTAGCTCCACGAGATCCTTGCGGGCCTTGGGGTTGTACTTCTCCCATTCCCTCAAGACCTCCTCTGGGATCTCGGCACTGGGGTCCTGGGCAATGGTGCGGGCAACGCTCACCACCACCGACTTCTCCCGCTCCTTGTCGGCCTTCTCCTGGGCTCGGTCACGGTCTAGCATCCGCTGCCGTCCCGTGGTCTCCAGGGCGTTTATCGCCTCATCCCTCATGGAGCCAAACTTCGGATAGTCTTTGAGGGGAAGCCCCGCCTCATCGGTCGTACGGTCCAAGAGGCCCAGGAGATCGGGGTTATTGAGGGACACTGCCTTGGAGGTGATTATCTCCACCAACTGCCCGTCAAAGTCCTCTGCCCTCGTGCCCGCCTCCAGGGCTACATGGCGTTGCTCCATGAGGTCGCCCCAAAGGGCCTCGTGGTCGATAATCTGCCCAGTGGTAAGCTCATCATCGCTGGCTGCCTCCAGGGTCCTGCCCAGGATCGCACCACGGGTGCTGATGGCCCCCGAATAGACGGACTTCGCGGACTCGCTGGAGAAGACCTCGTAGGCGTCAGACTTCAGGGCCTCAATGTGAGGGTTCAGACCCCGTAGGATATCGACATCATCCGTCCCGATATTCTTGGGGACGAACTCCCCAAGGAAGGCCTGGAACGCCTGGGGGTCGTTCTTGGAGCGGCCATTCCAGGAGAGGTACTCCTTGGTGAATTGGTCCCTTAGCTGGATGCCCGCTAGATTGCCCTGGGCTGCCTTATAGGACTGCATGAAGATCGGGGAGGCGTGGGCAGGGACCTTGCCTTGTCGGACTGCCTCAGCCCACCCCAGGGAGTTATTCGCATTGAAGGCCGCCTCGGCTCGGATCTTGTCCTGCTCCTCAGCCTTTGCGTTTCGCTTCGCCAGAAAGGCGGACATCCCTGTGTCAAGCGAAGCCAGACCCTCAGCCAACTCATGGAGGGAAGAGCGGGGAGGCTCGGCGGGACGCACATAGGTGTCCACGGGGCGTGCTACAGGCGTGATTGCGGAAGGCCCTGAGATGGGCCGGTAGGGTTCTCGTGCCATGATGTTTTCTCTCGGTTGGGTCAGTAGCCAAGGCGCTCAAGGAGCTTGCGGCCTGCTCCTGGATCGTCTGTCCGGTTGCTCTTGAGGTCCGCTGCCACCTGGGCCTTGCGCCTGAGGGTTCCTTTGCGGAGTTCCGGGTGTTCGATGAGGAGGCGCTTATAGGCCGCCTCTCGATACTTCCCGACCACCCCAAGCAAGGCATTGAGGCGGGTCCCCTTGATGTCTCCGGGGCCGTCTGGGAGGATTTGGTAAAGGTCGGACTTGATGAGCTTCGCTAGGGCCGTCTTCAGGCTCGGTCGGCCTGGAGGCTCCGCCATATACTCCTGGTAAAGGTCATAAGCCGTCCGACCATTGGAGAGCTTGAAGTCCCTGAGGTCCACGTCACCCTTCATCGGGTCGGGAGCACCTAGTCCCTTCCCTGTATCGAGTATGATGCGGTTGTGCTCCGCCTCCACCGTGTCCGCTTCGTCGGTACTGGTCAGACCTATGCGGCGGAAGATCGGCTCCCCAAAGGCGTCTCGCCTCGGAGGAAGTGCGGCGGACAGTCCAGGCATGTCCTTCCTGAGGTAGTCGGTGAACGCCCGAGCCTCCCGCATGTAGGGGTCGTCATTCACGTATCCCCTCAAGGCGGAGGAGAGCGGGATCATGTTGGCCGCCGTCTGCCCCAGGTACTTGCCCCCGTGCTGCTCTGGGTCTTTCAGTGCCCTGAGGAAGGACTCAATGTTGAAGAGGAAGGTTCGATCTGAGAACCGCTGCCCGATGCTGAGTAGGGCGGCCCCCGCTGCGGCATCCCATGACTTATCATCCTCCTTAAGCTTCCGACCCTCCACGATGTCCACGACGATGGAGGCAGGAAGGCCGACCGGATCGAACTTGCCCAGGGGGAGGAAGCGGCGCTTTCCATCCGCACCTTCCCAGACAATCGAATAGGGTTTCCATCCCGTGGCCTCCAGTTGGCTCCTCAAGGCAGGATCATCGGGACCGCCTCCAGTGATGCCCCCGTTTGCCGCATGGACGGCAATGAGTGCCATGAAGGTGGCCCCCAAGGTCATCTGTCCGATTGCCTGGGCCTGTTGCTCGGTCCCAAGCTGCCCCGTGAGCATCTGCCGGTACTCCTTCTGGAGGAGGTTCAGGCCGGGGGTCATCTTGTGGCTGTAGCGGAGGACGTTGATAGGTGTCTTCACGAAGGGCAACACAAAGCCCAGGACGGGATGCTTGGTCCTAGCGTTCTGGACGGTCCTGCCGAAAGTGTCCTTCAGGAGATCCTGCTGAAAGGTCGCCGTCTGGGCTTCCTTCAGTGCCGCCGTGTCGGTGCCCCGTCCGCTGTCATCAAAGGCGGCTGAGAGACGGCGCTCAATGAACTGGGCCAGATCTTGCCCCGAGAGGCCGCGCTGGGTTGCTTCCACATAGGCCTTGGACTGGACCGTGGCCCTGTAGCTCAGGGTCTTCATGAACTCGTCAATGGCCCCCAGTGCTCGGGTCGGGAGGCCCACGACGTTCCGGTAGTTGGCGGCAATCATCCCATTGTGAATGATGTTCTCCAGGGAGGTGAGCGGCTTGAAGTTCAAGGCACCTTGCTGGACACCACTGGCACCCTCTGAGAAGAACTCATTTGAGTGGTGCGGGTGGAGGCGACTGTCCCCACGCTTGAAGGCCTCCAGCATTGCGGAGAAGCCATCTCCAAGGGACCCCAGCATGTAGCCGTATTCCTTGGCCGCCTGATGCCGGATCGGTGAGCCTTTGGCCCCCAGGGCAAGACCTCCAAGCCAACGCTCGGTCGGACGTGCAGCCAACATGAAGGCGTTGGTGGTCACGTTGACGAGGTGGGTGGGGTAAAGCCAGAGGAGGCTGTTGACCAGGGAGTATTGGCCCTCTTCCATGGCGCGGCGGAGGAAGGTGGGCTTCGCAAATTCTGCGAGCTTCTTGGGTTCTCCCTTTGAGGCATAGACCAGGGAAGCCAGCTTCTGAGGGTCCATGTCCTTCAGGAGGGCCATGTCTTCCGGCGACACCTGGAACTCTGACCGCATACGGCGCAAGGATCGCCCTGCGGCGCTGCTCATGGACTTGGCGGAGCCCATCAGTTCGGTGGCAACGGCTAGGCGCCGCTTCAGCTCCTCCCCTGCCTTGGTGGCATCTCCAGCCCAGTCCGTGAGGATGCCCGATTGGATCTTGGTGGCCACGGCATAGGCATCCTGGAACATCTTGTTGGCGATGAGGTAGGACACCTCCATGTCCGCCACCATGGACTTCGCATTGTCGCCAGCCTTGATGAGCTGCCCCATTAGGAGGTCAGTGTCTTCGTTGAACATGGAGGCCCGCTCCCGGACCATTTCCCGCACCTTGGGGTCTGACAGAACGTCGCCGCCCTTGAGTTCCCCCAGGCGGGCCTTGAGGGCTGTCGCGGTGTTGTCCACGAGGGTCCGCACTTCCTCGGGTCCCTGGAGCTTCTGCCACGGGAGGTAGCCCTTGGAGGTGAAGCGGTGGCCCTGTGCCGTGGCCTCCTCCCGGCTGCCATAGAGGCGGATCGCTGAAAGGTCATCCTCCGCGCCTTTGATGATGGCGGAGACATCCTCATCCTCAATGCGGGTTTGCACCACCGGGGCGGCGGCTGGGGTCTTCGCGGCCTCAGGTTGGGCCATAGGGTCGATGGCTGGAGGCTGGGTCCCATCGGGTGCTGGGCTTGCGGCTTGCGCTGGAGCGGTCTGCTCCGGTGCCTCGGGTAGCTGCTCCTTGACTGCCGGGGGCTGGGCCTCCTGGGTGGGGGCCTCGTCCATCGCCTTCAGTGTGACCTCTGCCGCCTCATCATCGCCCTGTCGGATATACCGCATGGCCTTGAGGGCCGTCGCGAAGGTGCCCGCAATGGCTACGTCCAGGCCGATGCCCTCCAGGGCGTTCTTGAGGCGTCCCTCCATGGCCTCGTCATCAGGACTTGCCGCAAGGTATTCCGTTATGGGGTTCTCCAGGGCGGGATATTGCTGGATGAGGTTGGATAGTCGGTCCTCGTGGGGATCGATTGCGATGAACCCTGTGGCGGCCCCTCGTGCGGTCTCGTATGTCCCCCGCGCCAAGGTGGCCCCTTGCTTCAATTTCGCAACGGTTTTGCTGAGGCCCATCACCTTTCCCGCGCCGACCATCCCGGTGGCAAACTGGGAGATGTCCGACACGATAGCGGCGGGCGCATAGAGGTCCGCATAGAATTTGTCTTGCGCTTCAATGGTTTTGCGAAAGCCGCTCCACTCTTCCGGCTGGACGGGATCTCCCGCCATCTCGTGGGCAAAGTCGCTCACCTCAAAGGCGGACTTGATGGCCCCCGTGGAGACTGACCCCAAGGTGGCTCGGGTCTGCTGGAGGCCTCGTCCCACGAAGTCGGCGGCCTGAGAGAGCATTCCCGGCTCTTCTTGCGGAGTGGCCTGGGGAGCAGGGGAGGCGGGGGACTGTTGCCGCTTCGCCTTCATCCTCTGGAGGGCCTGGAGGATCTGCGGACTAACTGAGGGGTCTTGGGGATCTGACATCGGGTTCCTTTCTCTGGGCATAGGTGTCCCGTCACCGGCCCACGAGGGCGGCGCTGGGCAGGTCTGCGAGATGTTGGGAGGGGGTTAGTTCGTGGAGTGGACTAGGCGGATGGACTTGCGGTTGGCCTGGGCCTCAGCTTCGCGGGCTTTGCGGGCCTCTCGAAGTCGTCGTGCATGATCCATGAAGAGGGACTCTGTGAGGTCTGCCGTGTTGACTGCATTCAGGGTGTCAGAAGGGTGACGCAAGAGGCCATCAGGTCCTTTGAGGATCTCTAGCTCTCGGTCGATGCTCCTGCGGGCCTCCTTGCTGCGGTAGTTGCTGCGGATGGTCTCCAGGTGTTGGATGGTGTGGTGGTGGTCGAGATCTGGTCGGCTCATGGCTGGGGCTTTCGGTTGATTTTGGACAAGGGAGCTCACTCCGGGAGGCTCTGGGCCGCTCGGTTGCGCTGGTCGGTTTCTTCAGGAGGAAGCCAATAACTAGCCACCAAATGGCGGACGGTTATTCAGAAGGAAGGCTATTGCGTTTTGGGGGCCGATTAGCCCCTCATCTGTCCCAGTGCATGAAGAGTTCGAAGGGGCCGATGATGGCACGGCGGGTGCCAAATCCATCCGGTGAGATCTCGGTGAAGAAGTCCCACTTGGAGAAGTCGCGAAGGCGGCACCACGTCTCCGCCTGGAGGTTGAGCTTGCCGATGCGGACATGGACGAGGCCGCCTGTGGCCGTGGCTTCAAAGGTGCTCTTGGCTAGGGTGATCTGCACGAGATTTCTCCTGGTTTCGGGTTCGTTGATAACCCAAGCATGAGTCCACTCCAGGAGGCTGTCAATACGTCTAACTAGATGAAAAATAATGGTAAAATGGCTTGACGTGCTCACATTCTACACAGCGAGAGTAAACCTCGTGGAGCCGCAAAGGCTTGCACCTGGAGATACCTGCCCAGGTTCCCCATAGTGTAGATAGTGGGCACGAAAAAAGTTTGTAAGGGGGCAATTGGCCTGAGGGGCTAGACTGTGTGACAAGTCTTGTAGAGGCGTCCGAAAAGTGCAATAAATTCAGTGGAGGATGGCCATGGATGCGCGGTCCGCCTCCGGGCACCATTTTTATTCAGCAAGATCATTGTGTTGTGGTGCGAGTGCCTGTTGGGCGCTGAAGCTCGAAATGAGCTTGGGTGTCGTTTTGGGTATCCGGTGGGATTTTGAATAGCCCCGAGTTTCGTAGACACCCTCGGGTTACGTTTTCTGGTGTTTTTCGAACTCGACGGGGGACAGCATCCCGTTTCTGACATGTTTGCGCTTCGGGTTGTAGAACATCTCGATGTAGTCGAACACGTCCTGCCTGGCTTCGTCTCTTGAGCGATAGACCTTTCGGCGTATTCGCTCCCACTTCAACAGATTGAAGAAGCTCTCGGCGACGGCATTGTCATGACAGTTGCCCCGCCGGCTCATCGAATGAACCAGATTGTGGTGCTTCAGGAACGCTGCCCAGTCCATACTGGTGAATTGCGATCCCTGATCCGAATGCACCAGAACCTTTTCCTTTGGCTTTCGCCTCCAGACAGCCATCAGCAACGCCTGCAGCACGACATCCGTCGTCTGTCGGCTCTGCATAGACCAGCCGATAACACGGCGGGAATAGAGATCGATCACCACCGCGAGATAGGCGAAACCTTCGTTGGTTCGGATATAGGTCACGTCGGTGACCCAGGCCTTGTTCGGGGCCGCGGCGTCGAATTGCCGAGCCAGCGTGTTGTCGATGACAATGGAAGGCCTGCCGCCGTAAACTCCAGGACGGCGCTTGTAGCCGATCTGAGCCTTTATCCCGGCAATCCGCGTCAGACGCGCAACCCGGTTGAGGCAGCATGTCTCGCCGTGATCGAGCAGATCGTCATGAAGCTTGCGATACCCGTAGACCTTGCCGCTCTCTTCCCAAGCCGTCTGGAGCAGATCGATCTGCCGCTTGTCCTCAAAGGCACGCTTGCTCAAGAGCATCCGAAGCCAGGCATAAAACCCGCTGGGATGGATGCGGAACAGGCGACACATCATTCGCACCGAAAACCGCTGTTGATGCTTTGCAACGAACGCGTACTTCACTTTGCATCCCTGGTGAAATACGCGGTCGCTTTTTTTAATATGTCGCGCTCCTCGGTGACACGCGCCAGCTCCTTTTTAAGCTGCCTGATCTCTTCGGACTGCTCGCTGCCCTGATTGCCAGACGCCAAGGAGAACTTGTTCTTCCACTCATAAAGCGAATGCGAGCTCACACCCAGCCGCTGCGAAACCTCCGCAACCGGATAGCCCCATTCCGTGATCTGACGCACCGCGTCCCGCTTAAACTCTTCGCTGAAATTCGATTTGCTAATGGTGATCTTCTTGCCTCAAAAGTAGGAAAGAAGGCGTCTACAAATCTCGCGGCTATTCAATCCGGCAAATATCCAGGTGTCCGATTACGCACCCAGGTGATGATAGGCGCGCTTGTAATAGACCAATGCGGCATCCGCCTCCTGCTCGCGGATCTGCTGGACGGCGCAAAACAGCACGCGATGGGTGCCGACATCCTGGCTTTCGATGATCCTGCAGTCGAAGGAGACCATGGCGTCCGCAAGCATCGGTGCGCCGGTCACACCCTCCTGCCACTCGGCTGCGGCGAAGCGTTCGTCCACCGGAGTCTTTCCGCCGAAGAGCGAGGACAGGTTTTCATGCGCTGAAGTCAGGACATTGACACAGACCACTCCGTTTTCCATCACGGCATTGAAGACCGAGGCCGTGCGGTTGAGGCAGATGAGAAGGGTTGCCGGGCTGTCGGTGACGCTGCAGACAGCTGTTGCGGCAAAGCCTGCCCGACCCGCCGGTCCATCCGTGGTGATGATGTTGACGGCGGCGCCCATCTTCGCCATGGCGTCGCGAAAGCCTTGCTGGCTCACATCTGAAACCAGGTTCACAGGCTGGGAAAATGTCGGAACACTGTTCATCGAGGCAATCCTTCTGGTTGGCCGTCCTGGCTGCTTGTTGATCGGATCAGGCCGCTGACCTGTCGATGAATGCTGGAAGGGCGATGGCCCGTTCAAGGCTCTGCGCCACGCTTGCGGCAAGGTCTTCGCGCCAGGGCCTGGCGATGATCTGCAGTGCGACTGGTAATCCGCCCTGAGACTGTGCGACCGGCAGGGTTACCACCGGCAGGCCGAGGTAGCTGAAGGGTCTGGTCAACGAGGTCATGGCACTGACCACGGCATTCATGCGCGGACTGGTGCCGATATCGACATCCGCCGACAGAGGCGGCAGGAAGGGCATGGCCGGGGCGATCAGCACGTCTGCTTGCGCAAATGTGGTGTCGAGGCAGGCTTTCAGCGTCACGGCACGGATCTGCAAGGCTCTGAGATAGATGGGGGCGGGAATGGCAAGCGACTGGGACAGGCGCATGCGGATTTGCGGCCCGTAATCTTCGGGGCGCTCGCGCATCCCGTCGAAATGCGCAGTACCAGCCTCTGCCATCGCCACCACATTCGCAAGCTCGGCAATCGAGGCGAGATCTGGCAAAGTGGCTGAAGAGACTGTGCCGACCAGGGAAGAAAGCGTCTCAATCGCAAGCTCCATGCCCTTTGCAACGTCTCCGTCCAGCCCGTCAGCAAACATTCCGCCGGCAATGCCGATACGGATTGCGGACAGATCCGATGTCAGATCCTGCGGCGGGATGACCGAAACGCAGGTTGGATCGAGCCCATCGGGTCCGGCAATCTGCTGCAGGAGGAGGTATGCATCCGCCACCCTGCGCGCCAGCGGCCCGACGCAATCCTGCGAAAAGGACAGGGGCATCACACCATGGCGGCTGACGCGGCCCTGTGTCGGCTTGATGCCGACGACACCGCAACAGGCTGCCGGCAGGCGGATCGATCCGCCGGTATCGGACCCAAGGGCTGCCATGACCACGCCGCCGCCGACAACAGCGCCCGATCCGGAGGACGAGCCCCCGGTAACAAGGGCCGGATCGATCGGATTGAGCGCGCGTCCGTGATGGAAGTTATGCCCGGTCGGGCCCATGGCAAATTCGCTCATGTTCAACCGGCCGATGGTGATCGCCCCTGCCGCCTGCAGACGCGCCATGACGGTCGAGGTGTCGGATGCGACGTGACCGGCGCGGATTTTCGAGCCGCATCCGGTGACAAAACCTCTGCGGTCATACATGTCCTTGTGCGCCAGCGGCACGCCATGCAGTGACCCGGTTTCGCGACCATCGACCAGTGCCTTGTCGGCTGCTTCGGCGGCCTCAAGGGCGGGCTGCTCCTCGATCTCGATAAAGGCGTTCAAACGTTCCTGGCTGGCTTTTGCCCGCGCGAGGGCAGCTTTTGTCATTTCGACAGAGGAGATGTCGCCGCGTCGAATGGCATTTGCCGCGTCGGAGAGGGAGCCTGGATTGTCGAGGCTCATCGCTTCGCCTCCGCCTGCATCAGGGCGTCGAAATGTGCCGGCTCGACGGTGAACAGCGCACCGCTCCTGCCAAGCGCGGCGGGCGCGATGCTTGCACTGTCGCGACGCAGCTCACCTGTCATGGCCAGCAGTTCCGGCTCCGAGGCATGGCGGCCCCAATAGCTTTCGGCCAGCGCCGCCATGACCTTTTCGATCTCCATCAGCTGAAATCCTGCGGTTGTCGGTTGCGTACAAGCTGGCTGAGCGACACCGCAATCACCAACGCGCCACCGTAAAACAGGTTCTGCACATAGGTGTCCGCCCCGAGCATGGTGAGCCCGGTGATTCCGGTGACCAGGAAGTAGACGCTGATGACGGCGCCAAAGGCATTGAACCGACCTGGCGAAATCGTCGTCGCACCGAGAAAGGCGGCAGCAAAGGCCGGGAGCAGCAGGTTAAGCCCGGACAGGGGATCGGCAGATCCGGTCATGCCGGCATAGAGCATGCCGGCAAAGGCAGAGATCAATCCGGAGATCACGAAGGCGCTGGCCCTGACCCGGTCGACATTGATCCCGCTCAGCCGCGAGACTTCCCGCCCGCGACCGACAAACAGCAGCTTGCGCCCGGCAATGGTGAATTCCAGCGCATACCAGATGATGGCGGCAAGGATCAGCGCATAGAAAAACGCGAGCGGAATGCCGAAAAGTCTGTTGATGATCACCCATTCGACGAGCCCCATGGAGACGCCTGAGATCGTCTGGGAATTGCTGACCCAGAGGATCAGTCCATTGACGAAAGTGCCAACGCCGAGCGTCACGATCAGCGAGTGGATGCGGAAATAGAGAACGAAAAAGGCATTGACCGCTCCGATCACCACGCCGCTCAAAAGCGCAATCAGCATGACCGGCACGACCGGCCAGCCGAGCTTGACGTTGAGGACGGCAATCAGCATGCAGCTCATCGTCAGGGTCGAGGCGCCGGAGAGATCGAAATCGCCAGACGTCAGCGGGATGATGATCGCAAGCGTCAGGACGACCAGCACGGCCTGCGAGCCGAACAGGGTCGAGAAGCTGCGCCAGCTGAGGAAGGAATCCGGCATCAGCGTGCCGAAGATCAGGATCAGCAACAGCCAGGCACCGACGAGCGCGAACCGTTCTCCCTCGGTCTTCAGGGTGAAACGGCTTTTCGCCTTTGGCACCGTCTTGGTGGTCGGCATATCCAGCGTCGTCATTCTGCGGCCTCCGCGTCATGGCTGTGGAAACAGGCTTCGGTAATGCTCTTGCGGCTGATCTCGGAGCCCTTGAGCTCAATGACCGGTCGCCCCTTGGAAAAGACGATGATGCGGTCGCAGATCTGCTCCAGCTGTTCATTGTCGGTCGAGGCGCAGAGGATCGCGGTGCCTTCGGCGCTCGCCTTGTCGAGTGCCTTGAAAATCTGCTGGCGCGCGCCGAAATCGACGCCTTGTGTCGGTTCGTCGAGCATCAGGAGCTTCGGCTTGATCTGCAGCCACTTCGCCAGCAGCACTTTCTGCTGATTGCCGCCGGACAGCGCTCCAAGGTTCAGATGCGGATCTTGCGGGCGCACGTCATAGATTTGCGCAAGTTTCGCCGCTTCGCGGGTCATTCCCGAGCGATCCAGTCCATAGGGCCTGGTCAATCCGTCGAGGATGGGCAGCGTGACATTGTCGGTGACCGGAAGGCTGCCGATGCCAGCGGCACCCAGTCGATCTCCGGGCAAGAAGGCAATGCCAAGCTTCTGTGCGGCGAGCGGTGTCATGGCCGAGACCGGCATGGTCTTGCCATCCACGGTGATCTCGCCCAGCCCTTTTAGGGCGCCAAAGAGCAGATAGGGCAGGGCGGCAAAGCCGGAGCCGATCAGGCCGGTGACGCCAAGCGTCTCTCCCTGCCGGATCTCGAAATCGAAGGGGGTATTCTGCCCATCGGTCAGGCCGCGAACCCTGACTAGGCTTGGGATCCCGGTGACTGCCATGCGCTTCTTTTCAAAGGCATCGATACGGCTGCCGACGATCGTATCCAGGATCGACTGGCGCCCGGTCTCCCGGGTGTCGAGAATATCCACCAGTTCGCCATCGCGCAGAATGGCGACCCGGTCGGTGATGTCGCGAACCTCGTCGATATCGTGAGTGACGATAACGACCGAAGCCCCGGTCTTGACGATGGAGCGGATCAGGGTGAACAAGCGTTGCACATCTTCGGCCGGCAGGAAGGGCGTCGGTTCGTCGAGCACCAGGATGCCTTCGCCGCCATAGCCGGCATCCGAAGCGCGCAGATCCTCGAAAGCCCTGATAATCGCAACAAAGGCACGCTCGACCGGCGGCAGATTGCCGACGGTCTCGAATGGGTCGATATCCAGTCCGAACTCGGCAAACAGCGTCGAGATGGCCGCGGCCTCCTTGCGCCAGTTGACGAACCAGGGTGTCTTTTGCCCGAGGGCCGTCACCCGCATGTTCTCGACCACGGTGAGCGATGCCACGAGGCCGAGATGCTGGTGGACGAAGGCCACGCCGCGCTTCTTGATCAGCATCGGATCAAGCGGAAGCGGCAGGGCCTGGCCCCAGAGTTCGATCCGGCTGCCTTCTTCCGGCTGGTGAAAGCCGGCCAGCACCTTGATCATGGTGGATTTGCCGGAGCCGTTCTGTCCGAGAAGCCCAAACACTTCCCCGCGCCGGATCGAAAGCGATACGCCCTTCAAGGCATAATAGCTGCCGAACCGCATGCGGATATTGTCCATCTTGAGCACGGCGTTCTCGGTCATGGAGACGGCTCCCGCTTGGTCCTTCAAGGATTATTTCAGCATCCACAGCTTGCGGAAGCCATCGAGATGGGCATCGCCATAACCGTCGTTGAAATTGGCCGGTACGCCTGCCGTTTCGACATTGCTCTTGTCGAAGACCAGAAGCGGTACGTTGAGCTTGGCCACTTCAGGCTTGCCGCACATCATGCGCATGATGTTGTCGATAGCAGCATAGCCGGCCCAGCCGAGGCTCTCGCCAATATCCATTTCGACTTGGCCTTCACGCACCATGTCGAGCACGAAGGGCGTGCCGTTGAAGCTGGCAATCTTGACCGCACCCTCGGCGCCGGTGATGCGCAGCGCCGGAACGACGAATTGCGACATGCTGTCATAGATCGGCAGAATGTAGTTGATCGAGGGGTCGGCGAGCAGTGCCGACTGCGTTCCGGACTGGATCTTCGTTGCCCATTCGGAGACGGGAACGTCGAGATGCTTCTGTGTGCAATCGGGGCAGAGCGCGGTCAACTGGTCCTGGATCGATTTGACGAAGGGGATCGAAGGCAGGACATCGGAAGAGCCTATGATCAGTACATTCGGCTTGCCTTCGGTCTGGACATAGGCCCAGGCGGCGAGAAGCTTGCCGGCGCCGGTGAAATCCACCTTGCCGGAATAGTCGACAGTGTCGATTGGCGGCTGCGTCACGTCATAGAAATGCGTGGTGCTGATCTTCAGGCCTGCCGCACGCGCTTCGCCAAGTTGGGGACCCAGCACTTCCGGGTTCAGGCCACCCGCCAGATCGAGTACGTCATATTTCTGGCTGATCGCCTGCGAAATGCCCTGGACCCACTGGTCGACCTTCAGCTGATTGTCCCAGGTCGTATAGGTGAAGCCGACTTCTTCGGCTGCCGTCGCCATTGCCTTCTGCAGTTCGACATTGAACGGGATCGTCATCGAGATCGGGATCGACAGGACCTTCTTTCCGGCCATGCAGGCCTTGGCGTCAAAGGCATCACCCGGCGCCTCAAACACCGGCATGGCCCGGTGCAGTTCAATGATGGCCTTTGCATCGGCCATCGGGTCTGCCGCAGCGGGTGTGGAAACGGCCGCAACGGTCGAAGCGGCCAGGAACGAACTGGCGATAAGCAGGCGCATGATCAACATTCCCCTCTGTGAAACCCGGTTTGTCCGGTGTCTTTCGCTGCGGTTTGCGACCGCGTTCGAGGATAATGTACGTACATAGTCAAGTCTCCGTCAACTGACTTTTGCCTATTTTTTTGCGCTGCACAATTTAGCGGCGATTGCCGAAAAGCCCACCACAGCAGCGCTTGTTTGTTGTTCAAGGTGCGAAGAGTGTAAGCGAGGACCGTTGTGAATCCAGTGACCAATAGAGGTCTATGGCCTTCATTATGTCGGTACATATGATTGGTGTTTCCGGCTCAGCGTCCCGCGCAATGCGCGCGCCAGGCGAGGATCATGCCGCCAATGCCAAACAGCGAGAAGATCAGAAAGCTCGCGCCATAATGGCCGGTCAGGGCATAGAGGCTGCCGAAGGTGGAGGGGCCGACAATGACGCCGATAAAGGTATAGACCAGCACGCCGCCGGTAATCGCGCCGACCCGGCCCTCAGGGGCATTGTGCGCGACTTCCGCCAGAAGCACGCCATTCCAGCCGATCGTCACGCCACCAACGGCAACAAACAGTGCGACCTGCGCAAAGCTTGGCAGGTCGGTCAGCCAGAAGAGCAGGGCATAGCCCAGCCCACCCAGCAGTCCGAGCAGGGAAAGCGTGATGAAGCCGCCGCCGATGCGGTCGGCTACGACGCCCCAGAACACCCGTCCAAGTGCGCCCGCCAATTGCATGGCCGCCGCCACCGAGCCTGCCGACAACAGCGACCAGCCTGCGTCATGGACAAGGGTGACCACGGCAAAGGCTGACACGGACAATTGCATGGCCGAATAGGCAAAGCCGAGGCCGCATAGCGCCCGCAGCCGCGGATTGCGCCAGATCGTCGATTGTTCGTCGACCAGGCCACGAATCAGGGACCGAGAGGCTGACGGAGCGCTGGGCTCGGCGGCATGGGTCACGGCCAGAAAACCCATTGTCGCCAGCGGCGCTGCTGCCCCGATCAGCAGGGCCAGATGCCAGTCGACATACCGCGACAGAAACGGGAAAGCGAAACTTGCCAGAATGCCGCCGAGGGGAACGCCAGATTGTTTGAGTGAAAACACCACATTGCGTTTGTTGTGTGGTGTGACGCGGCTCAGCATTTCCGAAGACGCCGGATTGTTCAGCCCGTAACCAACGCCGATGAAAAGCGAGGCTATGATGATCAGCGGGATATTGGCGCTGGCAATGCCGGCAAAGCCCAGGACGAAACACACAAGCGCTATCTGTTCGATGCGGATCGGACCGAAGTGCTGGACGAGGGTTCCGGCAATTGCAGATGAGAACATGCCGGACGCGTAGATCAGGCTGATCTGATAGCCGATCCAGTAGGCGCCGATATCAAGATCGCTCGCTACATCAGGGGCAATTGCCGTCAGCGCGAGGACGCTTGCGGTTGCGACAATCTGGATCAGTGTTGCAGCGGCGAGCGTCTGCATCAGCGAGGAGGCGCGGCGAGTGGGCGGAACCTCTCCGGCGATCAAGTCCGACATGCGTGGGATGTCCTGGGAAAATTGCTAGGATATGTACGTACTAATTGATTTGGCCGATATGCGCAAGCCGATGGACCGGGTTTCAACGATCTGCCGGATTCCGTTTGCCTTTTGCCGGGAAAGAAGGTTGAAACTCAGGCAATGGCATCAAGGCGGCGGTTGGGCCGGCAAGGACGGCGATGGACGTGGATCAGAAGCGCATGGACTGGAAGCCGGAGGTCGATACGGCACCGCTTTACCTGCAGGTCGCCCATCATCTCGAAAGCCGGATCAGCAATGGAGACTATCCTGTCGGCTCGCTCCTGCCGACGGAAAACGAGATCGCCACCGCGCTCAGCGTCAGCCGCCAGACGGTGCGCCAGGCAATCGGCACACTGCGCAACAAGGGACGCCTTTCGGCGCGCAAGGGGGTCGGCACGCGGGTCGAGGCCGGGTTTGATCCGGAGCGCAAGCGCTTCATCGCCCATTCCCGCTCGGAACTTTTCGAGATAGCCGCCGAGACCGAATTCGTCATCGACACGAAGGAAGAGATTTCCGCGCAGGGCAAGCTGGCCGTCGAGCTCGGCTGCCGCCCGGGGCGCAAGTTCTTTCATATGGCGGGCATCCGCTATCCAGGCAATCGCAGCAGGCCCTTCTCCTGGAACGAGGTCTATGTGGATGCCAAGCTCGCCGCTGCGGTCAAGGACATCACCGTCGCCCGCAGTGCGATCTTTCACTACATCGAGCAGTTTACCGGCGAGAAGATCCAGGAAATCCAGCAGGACATCCGGCCCATGATCCTGGATGCCGAGATTGCGGCAAAGCTGGACGTCAAGCCGGGCGATCTCGCTCTTGTCGTCACCCGGCGCTACTACGGCTCTGGCCGTCGCCTGCTGGAATATGCATTCCAGGTTCTGCCTGCTGAGCGCTTCACCTTTACCACCACCCTGCGGGCAGAGTCCTGAAGCACCTGAGCAGAAATCCGGCGTAGCGATCTGTGTCGGGCGCGTGATGAGCGCGTCACGCGTCTTTCTCTCTGCTTTTGCCCAGTGACGCGTCGTTTGATCCAAACGACGGCACTCGCTCCTGCGCGCCTTTTCACCGATTGCACAAACAATATGCACGCACAAACATGCGGCATTTTTGGCTGGACAGGCGAAATATTTTTTGCATTAGTTCGTACATATTGCAGGCGTTCAGGTGTCAAAAACAGGGGAACCCACATGGATATCGGTGTCTTCATTCCTATCGGAAACAACGGCTGGCTGATTTCGACCACATCGCCGCAATACATGCCGAGCTTCGAGCTCAACAAGCAGGTGGTGCAGAAAGCGGAAAAATACGGACTGGAATTTGCGCTTTCGATGATCAAGCTGCGCGGCTTTGGCGGCAAGGCCGAGTTCTGGGACTACAATCTCGAAAGCTTTACCCTGATGGCAAGCCTTGCGGCGGTCACCGAGCGGATCAAGCTGTTTGCCTCGACGGCCGTCCTGACCCTGCCGCCGGCCATTGTCGCGCGCATGGCCGCGACGATCGACAGCGTTGCGCCGGGCCGTTTCGGCGTCAACATCGTCTCCGGTTGGCAGATGGCGGAATATGACCAGATGAGCATGTGGCCCGGCGACGACTATTTCGGCTATCGTTATGATTATTCGACCGAATATGTCCACATCATGAAGGAGCTCTGGGAGAAGGGCGTCTCAAGCTTCGAAGGCAAGCACTTCACCATGAAGGACTGCATGATGAAGCCGATGCCGGCCAACAAGATCGAGATCGTGGCTGCCGGCCAGAGCCCGCGCGGCATGGAATTTGCCGCCGAATATGCCGACTACAACTTCGTCATGGGTTCGGGCATCAATACGCCGACGGCCTATGCGCCCAACAACGCCAAGCTGATGGAGGCTGCTGCCAAAACCGGCCGTGACGTCGGGGCCTATGTTCTCTTCATGGTGATTGCCGACGAAACCGACGAGCTCGCTCGCACCAAGTGGGAAAGCTACCGCGCCGGCGCCGATGTCGATGCGCTCGCCTGGATGGCCGATCAGGGCGGTAAGGACGCGACGGCGGACGCCAATTCGACCGCCAAGCACATCAACCTTCCCGAAGGTGCCGTCAATTTCAACATGGGCACGCTGGTCGGCTCCTACGCCAATGTCGCCCGCATGCTGGATGAGGCCGGAACCGTTCCCGGCACCAAGGGTATCATGCTGACCTTCGACGACTTCCTCGTCGGGCTCGACCAGTTCGGCGAGCGCATCCAGCCGCTGATGGCGTCGCGGTCTCTGAACCAGATGGCGGCCGAGTGACGTGACCCCGGCGCCACGCACAGCACATGCCCTCTCCCTGCCCGGTCGGGGAGAGGCATTCGACCCTTTGCTGCTGATTGATCCGACCCGCTTTGACCGGCATGGGGGCGCATCTGTGGACAAGCGGCCGGATGCACATATGCCGAGGTCGGAAGCCCAAACATTCTCAGGTCCCGTCCGGAACGCTGGCGTGGAGGCCCTGCTCTCGGCATTCGCCAGCCGGAGCCTCAAGCCTTCGACACTGCTACAAACCCTGTGCGATGCAATCGAGACGACCCGCGATGGGCAGGAAGCGGTGCTGCGCCCTGTTGCCGGAGCCGAAGAGGCTGCCCGCGAGAGCGACCGGCGCTGGGCATCCGGTGCACCGCGCCCGCTCGAAGGCATACCCTTTGGCGTCAAGGATATCATTGATGTCGCCGGAACGATGGTGACCTCCGGTTCCCTGTTGACCGGGGTACGGATCGCGCCTGCCGATGCCCCGGTCGTGGCCGCACTGCGCGCCCAGGGGGCCATTCCCTTTGCCATGACGGCGACGACGGAATTTGCCTGTGGCTCGCCGCACAATCCGCGATTTGGCGCGGTGACAAATCCGTGGGACCGGACGCGCTGGACGGGTGGCTCCTCAACGGGTTCCGGCGCCGCACTGGCCGCAAGACTGATGCCGCTTGCGCTTGGGACCGATACCGGCGGCTCGATCCGCGTGCCGTCCTGCTGGTGTGGCACAACAGGGCTCAAGCCCAGCCGCGAACTGGTCTCGCGCAACGGTGTGGCTCCCTTGTCCTGGACGCTTGACCATGTCGGGCCGATGGCCCGGTCTGCCCGCGATATCGCCCGTGTGCTGCCCTTCATGGCGCCGTCTACCGATCCGCAACTGGTCGAGGCATGCGCCGACGTGCTGGTCGAAGCCTCCGTCGCGGGCATGCGGATCGGCATTCCAACGACCTGGTTTACCGAGCGGGTCGATGCCGCCGTGCTTGCCAATTGGCAGGGAGCTCTTGCGGCCCTGGAAAACCTTGGTTGCGAGCTGGTCACCTTGCCGCCGCTTGACATCGAGCCCTGGCATAACGCCGGCTGGGTGATCCTGCAAAGTGAACTGGCAACGCTCCATTCTCCGCAACTCGACCGAGAAACCCACTTCGATCAGGGCCTGCTGCACCGCCTGCGCAACGGCCTTGCCTATAGTGCGGTGGATTATGGTCAGGCCTTGCAGGCCCGGATTGCCGCCCTTGATGCCTTCCTTGATGTCATGGCCGATCTCGATGCGATCGTGACCCCGGGGCTTGGAGGCGAGGCGGGACGGCTTGATGATCTGACTGTGGAGGTTGACGGCGTGCCGCACGCCTTCCAGACGGTCATTTCCCGCAACACGATGATTTTCGATGTGACCGGACTGCCGGCTCTGATGCTACCGTCGGGCCTGGGGCGACAAGGCCTGCCGACTGGTCTGCAGATCGTCGGCAAGCCGGGTGCCGATGCAACATGCCTGCGCCTTGGCGCCGCCTTTCAGGCGGTCACGCAATTCCATCTCGCAGCACCTGCGGAGGTGCCGGCATGAGCGCGGCATCAGGCGCCTATTTCGGGCTCAACCGGTGGACAGCGACCGAGGCTCTTGCCCGGATGGCGACGGGTGAGGTCCGAGCACGCGATCTCGTCTCCGCCTGTCTCTCCCGCATCGCCGAACGCGACATGGACGTGCAGGCTTGGCTTGCGCTCAATCCGCAGGCGATAGCCGAAGCCGAGCGGCTGGATGCCTTGCCGGTCGAGCAAAGGGGACGGCTTCACGGCCTGCCGATTGCGGTCAAGGACGTCTTTGACACAGTTCAATTGCCAACCACGCACAATTCCCCGCTTTTTGAAAACTTCCGCCCGGCAGGCGATGCCGCCGTGGTCGATCTCCTGCGTGCAGAAGGGGCGATCGTGCTTGGCAAGACCGATACGACGGAGTTTGCCGCCGCCGGTCGTGACGCGCGCACCGGCAATCCGCACGACCTGTCGCGCACATCCGGCGGTTCATCGGCGGGATCGGCTGCCGCCGTTGCCGATTGTCATGTGCCACTCGCGCTGGCGACCCAGACCGGCGGCTCGACCATCCGTCCAGGCTCGTTCTGCGGCGTCTATGCCTTCAAGCCGAGTTTCGGTCGGGTGAGCCGGGAGGGTGTGAAGATCTATGCCCAAAGCTTTGATACGGTCGGCTGGTATGGTCGAAGTGTTGCGGATATCGCACTTCTTGCCGATGTTCTGGGCCTTGGCGAAACGCTGGAAGAAAAAGACCTGTCCGGTCGTCTGCGTATCGTCATCACCCGCGGACCCTACCATGACCGCCTGGCGCCGGAGAGTATCGAGGCCTTGGATATGACCGAGACCCGGCTTGCCCTTGCCGGTCACGCCGTCTCCAGGCTGGAACTCCCGGCGGAATTTGTCGCTCTCGATGCCCATCACCGGGTGATCCTGCACCGCGAAGGGCAGGCGGCCTTTCGCAATCTTGCCCGCCGACATGGAACGGCCCTGCATGATGACTTCCATCATCGTGTTGAAAACCGGGACGGCTCGAAGCTTGCTGATCTTGCCCGCGCCTATGATGCCATGGCTTTGGCCCGGATCGCGTTTGATGCGACGGCCGGGGAGTTCGATCTGGTGATTGCGCCCAGCGCGCCGGGCTTTGCTCCGCCGGGGCGCCGGCCTGGTGATCCCGTGTTCAATGCCTCCTGGACGCTGCTCGGCGTTCCCTGTCTCAATGTGCCAGTGCCGCTCGCCATGCCGACGCTTCCGATCGGCGTGACACTGATCGGTCAGCGCTTTGCAGACAAGCACCTGCTGGAAGCGGCAACGCTTGTTGATCCTCTCCTCAACCCGAAATGAAAGACCGATACTGCATGCCTGATCCCGCATTGAAGAGCGCTCTTGCCGCCGGCGACTTCATCCTTGCCCCCGGCGTCTACGACATGATCTCGGCCCTGATTGCCGACCAGATGGGTTTCAAGGCACTCTATGTCACCGGTTATGGCACGGTCGCCTCGACGCTCGGAATTCCGGATGCAGGCATTGCCACCTATCGCGACATGGTCGAGCGCATTGCCCAGATCGTCAAGCTGACGAAGACACCTGTCATCGCCGATGCCGATACCGGCTATGGCGGTCTTCTCAATGTCCGACACACCGTGCGTGGCTATGAGGATGCCGGCGTCAGTGCCATCCAGCTCGAGGATCAGGAATTCCCGAAGAAATGCGGACACACGCCAAACCGGCGTGTCGTGCCGATCAAGGACATGGTCCGCAAAATCGAAGTGGCCGTCGACAGTCGGCACAGCGACGACCTGCTGGTGATTGCCCGCACCGATGCCCGGACCGGTCTGGGGCTGGAGGAGGCGATCCGCCGTGGCCAGGCCTATGCGGCGGCAGGCGCCGACATCATTTTCATCGAGTCGCCCGAAAGTGCGCAAGAGGTTCGCCAGATCGCCGCTGCGATCGACCGGCCCTTGCTTGCCAATATGGTCAATGGTGGTCGCACGCCGCTGATGAAAGCCGAGGATCTGAAGGCGCTTGGCTACGGCATTGCCATCTATCCGGCACTCGGCTTCCTCGCCCATGGCCATGCGGTGCGCCATGCCTATCGCGACCTGCTTGACCACGGCATCACCACGGATGCGGTCGAGCTCTATCCGTTCAAGGATTTCAATTCGCTGCTGGGTTTCGAGGACATCTGGGCCTTCGAGCAGAAATTTCCGGAAATTGGGGAGTAAGCAATGGCCGACCAGGATCTCGCCGCAAACTATGCCAAGGTCTATGACAACCGGATCGGTTTTGGCAAAAAGCCGGCGCTTGTGCTGGTGGATTTCGTGCAGGCCTATTTCGAAGCCGACAGCCCGCTCTTTGCGGGTGTCGATGCAGCCTTGGCCAGTGCCCTGCGCATTCGCGAAGCCGCGCGCGCCAAATCCCTTCCCGTCATCCTGACCGGCGTCGTGCTCCATCCGTCCGGGCTCGACGGCGGCCGTTTTTTCCAGAAGGCGAAACCGCTGGCCTGCTTTACCGCCGGCAATCCGCTCGGTGCCTGGCCGAAAGGACTTGTTCCTGAACCGGATGAATTTGTCATAAGCAAGCAATATCCGAGTGCCTTTTTCGGCACCTCCCTTGCCTCGCTGCTGACATCAATGGGTGTCGACAACGTCATCTTGACGGGACTGACGACCAGCGGCTGCGTGCGGGCGACCTGCGTCGACGCCATGTCGCATGGCTTCATCACCACCGTCGTCCGAGAGGCCTGTGGTGATCGTCACTCCGGTCCGCACGAAGCCAATCTCTTCGACATGAATGCGAAATATGCCGATGTCGTCAGTGAGGCGGAGATCCTGGCCTATATCGAAGGTCTCTGAACGGGGCTTGATACTCTGCCATCGGCGCCCCATTGACGTTTTTGCCCACCTGTGGTCCGGCTGCTACAAAAGTTGGCGGTCGCGTTTGGTCGCATCCAGGGCATGGGAAATGGCAGATCCGTCAAGCGTAATCAAACGCAGCCGACTTCTGGAGGAGACTCTTCAGGCGGCGGTCAAGGCTGCCGACCCGATGATCAACTGGAAGGATCGTCGGAATTTTCTTTATGTATAACAATATGATATTTAAATTTTGATGTACCAAGTGCCAACTGTGTTTTGATTGAATTCGTGGCCGTGGACCTGTTGCTTACATTGCTGAACTGTGTCCCCAAGGCTAACCAATAGGTTCCGTCTTGATCGGGACTTAGACACGCTGATCCTAACCACGAGAGGCTTGCCTGCCATGAGCCAACGCCCCCCGCCGATGCCAGACGAGCCCGGAATCCGGCATTTTGTAACGATCTGCAATGACTTCTATCCGCCCGATGCGGTCAAGGCGCCGATCGCCCAGCAACGACGATGGTATGATGCGCTTTGTGCTCATTTCGACCGCGCCTTGCCCGATGGCATGTCCATTTCGGATGAACTTGTGCAAGGCCGCATTCCGGTGCGGCGCTACCGACCTTCATTGATATCTACGCCAACAATTCTCCTCTACATTCATGGCGGCGGCTTCGTTGTCGGATCCCTCGACAGCCATAATGCTATCTGTGCCGAGTTGGCCCGTGATGCGGGAGCGGAGCTCGTTTCGGTCAGCTACCGGCTGGCACCCGAGCATGTTTGGCCGGCAGCGCATGAGGACTGCTTTGCAGTGCTGAGCAGGCTTTTGGCAGCCGGTCGCAAGCTCGTGTTGATCGGCGACAGCGCCGGAGGCAATCTGGCGGCAGGGCTTGCAATCCGCGCGCGCGATGCAGGGCTTCAGGGCATTGTCGGGCAGGCGCTCGTCTATCCGGCCCTTGGCGGAGACCTCGTCACCGGGTCTTATCTTGATATGGCGAAGGCGCCGGGGCTGACGACACAGGATGTTGCCTATTACCGCGCCATGCTGCAGACGCCGGATGATGACCCGATCGCGCATCCGTTGAGGCTGCAGACCTTTGCGGGGCTGCCTCCGACTTTTGTCACTGTCGCCCATTTTGATCCCTTGCGCGACGATGGCCGGATCTATGCCGCGCGGCTTGCCGCAGCTGGCGTAGACGTGTGCTTTCGAGAAGAACCGCAGATGGTGCATGCTTGGCTAAGGGCCCGCTACATGAGCGAGGGCGCACATCAAGGGTTTGCCGCCCTCAGTACCGCCGTCGCCCGGTTGGCAGGGGCGCCCTGACCCGCCTGTCGCCCCGGCCATGGCGCCGGTGCGCGTCACATGTGGTCGCGCGGAATGGCCGTCTCGGCAAAGGTCTTTTCGAACACCTTGTCATCACCCTCGTAAGCGATAACCGAAGCGCTGATCAGCCAGTCCTTGTTCGTGCACCTGATGCGCGCGGTGGATACCGTGCGCACGAACCATCCGGGCCGCTGCATGTCGCAGGTCCAGATGGACAGTCCCTCGGAGGACAGAGGGTCGCCGGGCGAAATCGACCAGACCTCCTCGCGCAGCTGGCGGGTCGAGAGCCCGGTTGCGGGATGTTCGGCCAAGCCCGTGTCTTCGAGCACGTGATACCGGGTTCGATTTTCAGAGAGATCGCGGATCACCTTGCGCGCGGTCGCAGGTGGGACATGTTCGATATAGCGAGGTAGAGGATCGGGATTATCCGGTTGTTTGACGTCGATCCGGCGATGCTCGCCGAGCAAGGGCAGAAGGAGGCGCAGGGAGGCCGCATCAATCGTCAAGCCTGGGTCGGTAGGCACTGGCAGCACGGTCGGCCAATAGGATGTCGACAAGGACAAACGGAGGCGATGCCCCGGTCGGAAACGATAGCCGCAGGCATCGAGCTGCAGCCGGATTGATGTCGGTTGGCCGTGCTCCATCGAGCGGGGGGCACTGTTCCCCTGGCGGTGTGCGAGATTGAGCACGCCAAAGCAAACGCGCATCGCCGTTCCGTCCGGATGGATATCAACGATCCGGGCGCAGAGATTGGCCAGATCGGCATCACAGGAAACAGTGAGCTCGATCTCAGGCCGTCCCAGAAGGTCAAGGCTGGCAAGCAGCGGTGTCGTCTCGAAGGTCAGCGATCCTGCGTCGTCGCCACGTTGGTCGCCGGCAAGTTCGGCATCGGGCTTCAGGGTGAACCATTCGCCGGACGCGGTGCCGGTATCGAGCGGCGATCGCAGAAAAATCTCATCGACCGGACGCTGTGTCGCGGCCTCGCCCACGGCCAGTCGACCCGATGGATCAAGATGCAAGCGCTGCATCAACGGCGGCTGCCAGCGCTCCTTGGCGATCCAGAACCCGGGATCGACATCGCGGCGCGGTGCGGGTTTCACGCCGTCGAGGATATAGGCACGCACCTGCGGCGTTGTTTCCTGACCGGTGTCATCGCCGCGCAGCCAGCGGTTCCACCAGGCGATCGCTTCGCCGAGGAAATCGCTGCGGGGTTTGGGCCATGCGAAGTGGGGATATTTGTGGATCCACGGCCCGATCAGGGCCTTGGCGTCATCCCCCAGCCCCTCGACCGCAAGCAGCGGCGTATTGCGGTATCCATCGGCCCAGCCGGCAATCACCAGCGCCGGCACGGCAACCGCGGAAAAGTCCTCGTTGATCGATCCGTGTTTCCAGAAATCATCGCGGCGCTGGTGGGCAAGCCAGTCCTCAAGGAAGAACGGTTCGTTCTCCAGTCGTTCCATCCACATGGCACGCCAGCGGTCGCCGACAACATCCGGGTCTGGCGCGCGCGACTGGTAGGCAAGCATGGTCGCCGCCCAGGAAAGCTGTGCGGACAGGTGGCAGCCATTTTTGTAGTGGATGTCGTCATTGTAGCGGTCGGTGGTCGAGGCGATCGAAATCACTGCCTTAAGCGCCGGTGGGCGAAGGGCCGCAACCTGCAGCGCGTTGAACCCGCCCCAGGAGATGCCCATCATGCCGACGGACCCGTTCGACCACGGCTGGGTGGCGATCCAGGCGATCAGTTCGCAGGCATCGGCGAGTTCACGCGGGGTGTATTCGCCGTCGATGACGCCGTCGGATTCGCCAGAGCCCCGGATATCGACGCGGACGCCGGCAATGCCGGCTTCGGCAAAGGCCGGATAGGTGGATTCGTCGCGCATCGCGGTGCCGTCGCGCTTTCGATAGGGCAGGAACTCAAAGACCGCAGGCACGGGATCGGCATCGGCGCCGTCTGGCATCCAGATACGGGCGGCAAGCCGGGTGCCGTCCGTAAGGACGATCCATTGATTTTCGATGACAGTGAATGGGCGAGGGGACATGACGATCAGACCTTGGGCAGGCGACAATGGGGACGGGGACAGCGCGGGGTCAGTGCCCCGCACTCTCAATCTTGCGTGTGGCAATGGCCCGTTCCAGCCAGCCCAGTTCCATTTCGGGAACGGATTTCAGCAGCAGATCGGTGTAGTCGTCATAGGGCGGTGACAGCACCTGTGACTTCGGTCCGAAGCGCACCAGCCGCCCGCGATGCATCACGGCGACGCTGTCGGCAATGGCGCGAACGATGGCGATGTCGTGGGTGATGAACATGTAGGAGACGTTTGTTTCTGCCTGCAGGCGCATCAGCAGCGATAGGATGCCTTCGGCCACCAGCGGGTCGAGCGCCGAGGTCGGTTCGTCACAAAGGATGAGGTCCGGCTTGGCCGCCAGCGCCCTGGCGATTGCAACCCGTTGTTTCTGTCCGCCGGACAGTTCCGCCGGATAACGATCGACGAAGCCCGACGCCATCTCGATCTGCTCCAGTAGTTCCTTGACGCGCTCCGTCTTTGCCGTGCCATGCAGGCCGAAATAGAAGGTCAGGGGGCGGCCTATGATATCACGCACCGTCTGGCGCGGGTTCATCGCCGTATCCGCCATCTGGTAGATCAGCTGGATGCGCCTGAGGTCGTCGCGGCTGCGCTGTTTCAGCGCCGGGGTCAAAGCCTTGCCGTCGAAGGTGATACTGCCGGAAACTGGCGGCAGAAGGCCGGTGATGGCACGCGCCAGCGTCGACTTGCCCGAGCCGGATTCGCCGACAACGGCCAGCGTCTGGCCTTTCGGCAGATGCAGGCTGACATCATGCAGCACCGTGAAACCATTGGAATAGCCTGCGGTGACATGTTCGATTTTCAGCTGGGTGTTACTTTGAACAGTCGCTTCACCCTTCTTGGCTTGTCTGACATTGACCAGAGCCCGAGTATAGTCTTGACGCGGCTGTTCGATGATCTGCCGTGTGCTGCCGTATTCGACAGTCCTGCCATGCCTGAGAACCATGATGTCGTCGGAAATCTGCGCGACCACGGCGAGGTCATGGGTGATGTAGAGCGCGGCGGTATGCGTGGCCTCGATGGCGTGCTTGATCGCCGCCAGAACATCGATCTGGGTGGTGACGTCGAGCGCAGTCGTCGGTTCGTCGAAGACGATCAGTTCGGGCTTGGGGCAGAGCGCCATGGCGGTCATGGCCCGCTGCAGCTGACCTCCGGATACCTGATGCGGATAGCGGTCGCCGAAACGATCGGGATCTGGCAGACCCAGCACGCCGAAAAGATAGGCAGCGCGTTTGCGGGCCTCCGCCTTTGTCATCAACCCATGTGTCAGGCTTGCCTCGATCACCTGGTCGCCCAGGCGATGGGCCGGATTGAAGGCGGCGGCTGACTGCGCGACATAACAGACCCTCGTCCCGCGCACCCGACGGATGCCGGCCTTGTCGAGGACCGGAAGATTCTCCCCATCAAGCAGGATCTCACCGCCGGTAATGCGGACGCCGCCGCGCCCATAGGCAAGCGCCGCCAGCCCGATCGTCGACTTGCCGGCGCCAGACTCGCCGATCAGGCCGAGAACCCGGCCTTTGCTCAGGCTGAAAGAGACATCCTCGACGATGGTGATGTCCTTTGGCGGCTCGCCCGGAGGATAGGCGGTTGCCTCGATCTTCAGATTGCGGACGGACAACAGATCATGCATCGCCGCGGCCTCCCTTCAGGCTGGAGGTTCGATTGAGCAGCCAGTCGACCACCAGGTTGACGCAGATGGCAAGGGCGGCGATCGCCGCTCCCGGCACCAGGGCTGCCGAGATGCCGAAGATGATGCCGTCCTTGTTGTCCTTGACCATGCCACCCCAATCGGCAGCCGGTGGCTGGATGCCGAGGCCCAGAAACGACAGCGTCGAGAGAAACAGGATCGAGAAGGCAAAGCGCAGGCCGAATTCGGCCAGGAGCGGCGACAGCGTATTGGGCAGGATCTCGCGGAAGATGATCCACATCGTGCCTTCGCCACGCAGTTTCGCCGCCTCGACGAATTCCATCACCGCGACATCGAGCGCGACGGCCCGGCCGAGCCGATAGACACGGGTGGAATCGAGGATTGCCATGACCATGATCAGGACAAACAGGTTTTGCGGTAGCACGGCGAGCACGACGAGGGCGAAGATCAGGGTCGGGATCGACATCATCAGATCGTTGAACCGCGACAGGAACTGATCGAGCAGGCCGCGCGATACCGCAGCCGTGAAGCTCAGGAAGATGCCGAGCGAAAACGAGATGACGGTCGCTGTGAGCGCCACCATCAGCGTCGTGCGGGTGCCGTAGATCATCCGGGACAGGAGGTCCCGACCGAGATTGTCGGTGCCGAGCAGATAGGTGCCGCCCATCGGCTCCCAGACGCTTCCAACGATCTCGCGCTCGCCATAGGGCGCAATGAAGGGAGCAAAGAGCGCGCAGAAAATCGCAAGCGCAATGCCGATGATGCCGATCCAGGCGCTGACGGGGATATCTCTCAATCTCATCTCGGATGCCTCAATCGCGGATTGGCAACAATGGCGATGATGTCGGCCAGCATGTTGAGAAAGATGTAGACTGCCGCAAAGATCAGGCCGCAGGCCTGCACCACAGGCATGTCGCGCACGGTGACCGCATCGACCATGTATTGGCCCATGCCGGGATAGACGAAGACCACCTCGACAACGACGACGCCGACGACAAGATAGGCGAGGTTGAGCGCCACGACATTGACGATCGGGGCTATCGCATTCGGCGCAGCATGGCGCAGCATGGCCCGAAAGGCGGAGAGACCCTTGAGTTCCGCCGTCTCCATATAGGCGGATGACATGACTGAGAGGATGGCGGCCCGTGTCATCCGCATCATATGGGCAAGCACGACCAGAACCAGCGTGGCGGTCGGCAGCGCCATGGCCTGCAAACGATCGAGTACTGCCATGCCGTCGTGCACGGTGGACGGAAAGGTCGCGATGTTGAAGTTGATGGCGAAGACCATGATCAGCAGATAGCCGATGAAGAACTCTGGCAGCGAAATGGCGGCGAGCGAGACGACGTTGATGATCCGGTCCGGCATCCGGTTGCGAAAATGCACGGCCAGCATGCCAAGGCCGACGGCAAGAGGCACCGAGATGGCAGCAGCAAGTGCTGCCAGCATCAGCGAATTGCCGAGACGCTTGCCGATTTGTTCCGTCACCGAATTGCGGCTGGCCCAGGATGTGCCGAAATCGCCCTGGACCGCGCCGCCAAGCCATTCGAAATATCGGATGACAAGGGGGCGATCGAGGCCAAGGTCGGCGCGGATATTGGCGACCGCCTGCGGCGTCGCCGACTGGCCGAGATAGGTGGTGGCGAAATCTCCGGGCAGGGCTTCAACGCCGCCATAAATGAGCATGGAGACGGCAAGCAGCAGCAGCACGCTGAGGGCAAACCGCTGCATCACCAGCGTGAGCAGCGGAAAACGTTCGGACAGCTTGCGGGCCGGCGGGTCACCGGCGTCGGTTATTTGGGTCATGGTCATCCAGCCGATCCAGAAAACGGGTAGGGCCCGCAGACCTTTGTCTGCGGGCCGATTGACCGGAGCAGCGCGAAAGGTGGCTGCTCATTTCCGGCGACTAGGCTTCAAGCCAGACGCGGGTCGCGACATAGCCGTTCGACATGTCGTTGCCGATGTCATGGACGTAACCCTTGACGCTGGTCTGCGACGCGTTCACGAAATCGTTGAACATTGGCAGGATCAGGCCGCCTTCGTCGCGCACCATCATGGCCATGTCGCGGTACATTTCCTTGCGCTTGCCTTCGTCCAGTTCGGCGCGGGCCTCAAGCAGCTTCTTGTCGAAATCCGGTCGCAGGAAACGCGTGTCATTCCAGTCAGCGCTGGAAAGGTAGGCGGTGGAATACATTTGGTCCTGGGTCGGACGGCCGCCCCAATAGGAGGTGGAGAAAGGCTGCACGTTCCACACATTCGACCAATAGCCGTCACCCGGCTCGCGCTTCACTTCGATCTCGATGCCGGCCTTCTGTGCGCTGCCCTGATAGAGGACGGCGGCATCGACCGCGCCGGGGAAGGCGACTTCCGAGGTGCGCAAGAGAACCGGACCGGAATGACCTGACTTCTTGTAGTGGAACGAGGCCTTGTCGGGATCATAGGTGCGCTGCTCGATGCCATCAGGGAAGAGGGCATAGGTGCTGTTGATCGGGAAGTCATTGCCGACCTTGCCGTAGCCGCCCAGCACGGTCTCGACCATGGCCTCGCGGTCCATGGCGTATTTCAGCGCCAGCCTGAGATCGTTGTTGTCGAACGGGGCTGTGTTGCAATGCATGATGAAAACGTAGTGGCCGCGTCCGGATGTGCTGAGGATCTCGACATTCGGGGCACGCTTCAACATGGTGACGGTCTTCGGATCGACCCGGTTGATGAAATGCACCTGGCCGGAGGCAAGGGCCGCGATACGCGCCGTCGCGTCGTTCATGCCGATGATTTCGATCGTATCGACATAGCCGCGGTCGGAACGCCAGTCATTGGGGTTCTTTTCCAAGGTGGCTCGAACGCCGGGCTCGAAGCTGACGAGCTTATAGGGGCCGGTGCCGATCGAGGCGGATGGATCGTCATTGCCGCCATTTGGCTGGATGACGAGGTGATAGTCGGTGAGCAGCAGTGGCAGGTCGGCATTGCCTTCGGTCAGGATCAGGACGAGCTTTTCGCCATCCTTCTTGATCTCCTTGATCGACTTCATCACGCCAAGCGCACCGGATTCGGACTTCTCATCGGTATGGCGATTGAGGGTGGCGATCACGTCATCGACGGTCAGCGTTTTTCCATCGTGGAACTGCACGCCCGAGCGAATCGTGAACGTCCAGGTGGCTGCGTCGGCGGAGGGCTCCCAGCTTTCGGCCAGGGCAGGCACCGCAGCACCCGTCAGCGGATCGCTTTCAACCAACATGTCGCCCCAGCAGCGGCCAACGCAGAACATGAACTGCGAGAGGAACTTTGCGGGATCCTTGCTGTCGGTCGCAGCACCGCCTTCAAGGCCGAGTTTCAGGTTGCCGCCGCGCTTTGGTTCCTGGGCAGATACGCTCGACGCATAAAGCGTGCTGGCCGCTGCAAGTGTCATGCCAGCGGCCATGGCCCGTCCCATGAATTCGCGCCGGCTCAATCCAGCTGATGTGACACGGGTCGAGAGGTGTTTCGTGTATTCGCTCATTGTCCGTTCCCTTTGTTATGGTTCAGTGGATCATCCGGCCTTTTGGTCCGTGACGCGGCGTTCGTTTGATGTCGCCATCAGGCCGATCGCCAGGCCTACTTTCGCGGGTGGTTGGCAAATCTGCCGCAATCACCTCTTCTGTCCGACATGGCGTCCCATGGCCTCGGGCTTGTCGAGCAGGGCATGCGCGGCCAATAGCGGCTCAAGCCTCGCTTGGATCTGCGCAAGTGCCGGCACAGCCTTGCCCTTCTGGGAGGAAACATGGAGCATCAGGTGCTCGCATGTCGCAACGATCCGATCATCCGATATGCGGTGCAGCCACAGGAACGAATGCAGTTTCTTGTCATCCGAAGGCAGGAGTTGCGCGGTCACATAGAGCCCGTCACCAAGCTTGCATTCGTCCAGCAGCCGCAGGTGGTTTTCGACGGTGTAGTAGCTGTGGCCTTCGGCAACATACTGCATATCCGCACCAATCATCCGCAGAAGGGCATCGGCGCTGTCAGCAAAACATTGTGAATAGCGGTATTCGGTCATGTGGCCGTTGTAGTCGACCCAGGACGGCTGAACCTTGAATTCGGCCAGCCTGATCGGCTGCGCAGCATCGCCTGCGGCCTGTGGCGGCGCGGTTTTCCAGAGATGGTCCTCGAATTCGGCAAGCAGTTTGCCGGCGCCCCAGCCGCGCCCCTCATCGCCGGCCTTCAATGCCTGCATGATAGAAACGAGGTTCTGGTCGCGGATGCGTTCCAGCTCGCGGATGCCGCGGGCGCCGGATTGCCGGTCGGACTGGCCCGCGATCTTGTCGACCAGTTCGTCGTTGAGATCGACCACGTCGGTCAGCTTTGTCCAGGGCCAGGAAAGGCAGGGGCCGAACTGGGCGAGGAAATGGCTCATGCCGGCTTCACCGCCGGCGATGCGGTAGGTCTCGAACAAGCCCATCTGCGCCCAGCGCATGCCAAAGGAATAGCGGATCACGTCGTCGAGCGTTTCGGTATCGCAGATATCGTCCTTGATCAGCCACAGGGCCTCGCGCCAGAGCGCCTCGAGCAGGCGGTCGCCGACAAAGGCCTCGATTTCCCTGTTGATGATCACGCCCTTCATGCCGATCGGCGCAAGCTTGGCTCTTGCCTCTTCCAGCGTCGCGCGGCTGGTCCTTTCCCCGCCAACCAGTTCGGCAAGCGGCAGCAGATAGACGGGATTGTAGGGATGGGCGACGAACATGCGCTCGGGATGTTTCATGTCGCGCTGCAGGTCTGTCGGCAGGATGCCTGAGGTCGAGGACCCGATCAGGGCCTTGCTGTCCGCTGCCGCATCGATCTGTGTCAGCACGCTGCGCTTGAGATCGGGACGTTCGGGCACGCTTTCCTGGATCCAGTCGGCCCCCTTTACGGCTTCTTCGATCGAGGTGGCGAAGGTGAGTTTGCCCTTGGGTGGCAGCGGCGCCATGGTCAGCATGCCATAGGCGCGTTCGGCATTTGCCATCACCTCGCCGATGATGCGCTCCGCGTCTGGATGCGGGTCGAACACCTTGGTGTCGATGCCGGCCAGGATGAAGCGCGCCGCCCAGGCCCCCCCTATGACACCGCCGCCGATACAGGCTGCCTTGTTGATCCTTGTCATCCTGTCTGCGGTCCTTCCTGTTGCGAAGCCTGGCCCGGGGAGGGGCTACCTGTCGGTTGCCTAGCGCTTGGTGAGCTTCAACTTCTGTCTGACGGCTTCGGGGCCGATGATGCGTGCTCCCATGCCCTCGATCACGGTCACGGCCTTTTCAACCAGTTGCGCATTGGTGGCGAGCTGGCCCTTTCCGGCATAGAGATTGTCCTCCAACCCGACACGGACATTGCCGCCGGCAAGCACCGCCGCTGCCGGATAGGCAAGCGCATTGCGACCGATGGAAAAGGCGGAGAATGTCCAATGGGCGGGCACATTGTTGACCATGGCCAGATAGGTGTTGAGGTCATCAGGCGCGCCCCAGGGAATGCCCATGCACAGCTGGATCAGCACCGGATCCTCGATCAGGCCCTCTTCGGCAAGCTGCTTGGCAAACCAGAGGTGACCGGTGTCGAATGCTTCGATTTCCGGGCGAACACCGAGATCGGTCATCCGGCGCGCCATGGCGCGCAACATGCCGGGCGTGTTGGTCATCACATAGTCGCCGAGCGAAAAGTTCATCGTGCCGCAATCGAGCGTGCAGATCTCCGGCAGGCATTCGGAGACATGGGAGACACGCTCGGTGGCGCCGGCCATGTCGGTACCCACAGGGTTGAGCGGCAGCGGGTTTTCGACATCGCCGAAAATCATGTCGCCGCCCATTCCGGCGGTGAGGTTCAAAACAACATCGACATCAGCGGAGCGAATGCGGTCTGTGACTTCGCGGTAGAGATCGTTGCGACGGCTGGCGGCGCCCGTGTCCGGATCGCGCACATGACAGTGCACGATGGCGGCACCGGCCTTGGCGGCATCAATGGCAGATTCGGCAATCTGCTTGGGGGTAATGGGCACATGCGAAGACTTGGAGGTCGTGTCACCGGCGCCAGTGACGGCGCAGGTGATGAAAACATCCCGGTTCATGGCTAGGGGCACAATCAGTTCTCCCGCGTTGGTTGACCCCATTACGCGGCAGAATCCGGCAGCATGCTTTGCATTCTCGGATGCTTGCTATACATTTCCAGAAATTTCCGGAGATCTGTCCTTCATGTTCGACAGCAATACGTCTCCCGTCATGCTTGATCTCCTCATCTTGCCCGAGACCAATCTCATACTCGTGGCCTCGGTGATCGAACCCTTGCGCCTTGCAAACCGTGTGAGTGGGCTGGAGCTTTATCGCTGGCGCATCATGAGCCCCAATGGGCAGCCGATCGAGACCAAGAGCCATATCCCCATTCCTGTCGATGGGGCTTTCCAGCCTGGCAAGGAGGAGGAGCCGTTGTTTGTCCTCTCAAGTCACAACTGGCAACGCCACGCAACCTCGGAGCTCAAGCGACTGCTGGCAAAGTCGGCGCGTCACAGGAGCGTGGTGGCGGGTATCGAGTCCGGCACCTGGTTGCTTGCGGATGCGGCCCTTCTCGACAGTTTTTCCGCAACGCCTCACTGGGAGGATTATGAGGAATTCGCCACCGCCTATCCAAATGTCCGTGCGGTGCGCGAACGTTTCGTCATTGATGGCAAGCGGATCACCACCGGCGGTTCACTGCCCACGCTCGATCTCATGCTCGAACTGATCCGGCGCCGGCATGGCTATTCGCTGGCGCTGGAGGTGTCGCGGCAGTTCATCTACGAGCAGGGAGGTGCCCGCGGGACGACGGTCGCCATGCCGTCAACAGGCAGTATTCGGCTCGCCGACCCACGTGTCAGTGAGGCCATGCGCATGATGGAGGAGCATATCGAACAGCCCTTGTCGCTGGTGCGTCTGGCGCGGCGCATCGGGCTTAGCGAAAGGCGGCTGCAATCGCTGTTTACAGCTGCGATCGGGGCGCCGCCCCACATTCATTACCTTGCGCTTCGCCTCAATGCCGCGCGGCGAAAGGTGATTGAAACGCGGCTTGCCTTTGCTGACATTGCAGCCGCAACCGGCTTCAATTCGGCCTCAGCCTTCTCGCGCAGCTACCGCGCACATTTCCGCGAGAGCCCCTCCGATACGCGCAAACGCCTTGTCGTTCCCTCGCACCGGACGTGATGGCAATCAGACCTCCATCCTTGCTCCTTCGCAGGATTGGATGGGCTCGCCGGGGTCTGATGTCTTTTCATCACCTGCTATTTGTGCTTATATTGAATGAACGTTCAGCAAATATGAGGGCGCCATGAACGAGCATATCCGGGATATTGCCGTTCCGAAGGACTGGGACAGACGCGGCCTTCCGGGGTGGTGTTATCATTCCGACGCTTTGCTGGAACTGGAGAAGGAGCATGTTTTCCGAACCCATTGGCAGATCGCCTGCCATGTGAGCGACGTGGCCGAGACGGGGCGCTACATCACTCTTGATCTGGTCGGGGAGCGGGTGCTCGTTCTGCGCGACAAGGATGGCGTCGTGCGCGCCTTCAACAATGTCTGTCGCCATCGCGGATCGCGCCTCGTCACCGCAGAGGCCGGACATTGCCGGGGGGCTCTGGTCTGTCCGTTTCATGGCTGGGTCTACAATCTCGACGGTACCCTGCGGGGCCCGGCCCGGCCTGAGAGCTTTCCGCCGCTCGACAAGCATGAATTCGCCCTGTCCGGCATCGAAACGGAGGTCTGGCTCGGATTCGTCTTCATTCGTCTGAAACCCGGCCCTCAGCCCTCCGTTGCCGACCTCATGAAGCCTTTCGAGGAGGAGCTTGCCCACTATCGGACTGCCGAGATGATCCCGACAGGCGGGTTCTGGGGGCATGAGACGCCGGTCAACTGGAAGTCGGTGCGTGATGTCGACAATGAAGGCTACCACGTTGCCATGGCGCACCCGGCCCTGCAGGACCTTTACGGGTCGAGCTATTTCGACGAACCCTTCGTTGATGGGGTCTGCCGGTCGTTTGCCACCTACAATCCGCATGCAGGCCGCCGGTGGAGCGTGGATAGATACCGGGCCATCGCGCCCGAGGCCACGCATCTGCCACCGGACCTGCGCAGCGCCTGGATCTATTACGGTCTCTTCCCGAACAATGTGATCGCGGTGACACCGGAGACGGTGCAGTTCTATCAGGAATTCCCGGTCACGCGCGGTCGGACCCAGCTTCGCGGCGCGATCTATCGCTATCCGGACGAGGGGCGGGCACAGCGTCTCGCCCGCTATCTTTCAGCGCGCATCGACCGCGATACGATGGCCGAGGACGTTCAACTCACCATCTGGTCCAACGAGGCGATGACTTCCCGTTCGTTTGCCGGCTTCTATCTCTCGGATCTGGAATATGGCGTTCGGACCCATCACGATCACCTGCGGGCCGTTCTGCCGGTCATGACGCTGGAGACGGCGCCTGAGGAGGAGCGGATGGCGGAGGTGAATGCGCGGATGTCAAGTAATCCCTAGCGGGCATTTCTCGCGCGGCAAAACCAGCCATGCTGGCTTTCGCTCCGCTTCCGGCGATCTGGGCAAATGCCCGAAAATGGTCGGCAAGCAGACTGAACCCAATCACTATCACCGTTGGACACGACGCTTTTCACCCTATGCCCGGACCGGGCGACCAACTCTGTTTTTCGCGTTCCCGTCTATGGCCGAATGACCGGGGACGACTTGCCAGCCACACCAAGTTAGGAAGACTCCGGTGAAGCGCCGACCGAGAAATGGCCCGCTTCTTGCGTTTGATCGGGCATGAAGATCTCGCAGTTGCCCTCAACCGAAGACACCACATGGTCTCGCGTATTCGATGCTGTCGACCGTGGCGGTGCGCCGCTCCATATCCAGATCCGCCGCATGATCGTCAGGGGGACGGAGACTGGAACCCTGCCAGCCGAAACCCGGCTCCCCTCGTCGCGACACCTTGCGTCCATGCTCGGCGTCGGGCGCAACACCGTAACCTCGGCCTATCAACAGCTGATCGACGAAGGGTTCCTCGTTTCACATCATCGCAGCGGAATATTCGTATCGGCCGACATCAGACCGGCACCCATGAAAACGAGCCAGAAACGCTGCGCCAACTTGGGCGAGAAGTTTGTCATCAGGCCCTCGCAGCTGCACCATATTACCAAGCCGCGCGACTGGCGCTCCTATCCATATCCTTTCCTGTCGGGTCAGTATGCCCCAGCGCTGTTCCCGACAAACAACTGGCGGGAGGCCGTGAGGGCGACCTCGACTGTCCAGGAGATACAGGGTTGGGCCGCCGATATGATTGACGACGACGATCCAGATCTTATCGAGCAGTTGAGGCTGCAGGTGCTGCCACGCCGGGGCATCTTCGTACAGCCCGACGAAATCATCATCACAATCGGCTCGCAGCAGGCGCTTGCGATGATCGTTCAGCTCTTCATCGACAGGGAAACCCGAGTCGGCCTGGAAAATCCCGGATACCCGGATCTGCGCAACATGGTGAGCCTTGCTACCCGCAATGCCCGCTTCCTCACAAGTGATCATCAGGGCGTCGTTCCAGATCGGATCTTGTCCGAATGCCAGATCGCCTTCGTGACGGTAGGCCATCAGTGTCCGACCACGGCTGTGATGCCGGAAGAACGACGCAAGCTGCTGCTTAAAGCGGCAACCAGGAGCGATCTTCTTCTGGTCGAAGATGATTACGACGCCGATCTGTCGGTCGAGGCCGATCGCGATATTCCCTCGCTGAAGAGCATGGATGCGGCCGGACGGGTCATCTATGTTGGCAGCTTCTCCAAGGTTCTCGCGCCTGGATTGCGCATCGGTTATCTCGTCGCCACAAAGCCGGTGATCGAGGAGTTGCGTGTTCTGCGCAGGCTGATGCTGCGACACCCGCCCACGAACAACCAGAGGTCACTCGCAACTTTCATTGCGCTCGGTCACTATCGGCAGCATCTTGCCCAAACCGGCTCGATGATAGCCGAGCGAGCGCGGCTGATTGCGGAGACCCTGCCGCACGTCATGCCCTCCTGCCGTTGGGTGCGCGGTGCCGGTTCCTCAAGTTTTTGGGTGGAGGGCCCGCCGCAACTCGATGCACGTTTGGTTGTCGCCATCGCAAAGGCACAGGGCATCCTGATCGAGGCCGGGGATATCTTCTATGCAGACCAAGCACAGGGGCGCAATTGCTTCCGCATAGGTTTCAGCTCCATTGCGTCCAGCCGGATTGCGGGCGGACTCGCCAAGCTCGGCGCGATCGTCGAAGAGCAGTGCCGACGCGCCAAGGATCTATGGTAACGCTGAGCGCAGGAACCAGAAGGGAGTTTTGAGGGGGCCAGAGGCCCGCATGGGGGGCATGCCGCTGCCGCTGTGGTAAAACCAGGGTCCTGAAGCGCTTCGCGAACAACCGATGGCTGTTGGCAGGCAACCCCGTGATCCAAGGGAGACGTTCCAGCCATGAACATGGTCCAGCAGCCCAACGACATCCGCGACATCATTGAGGCCGACCGCGCCCATGTCTGGCACCATCTTCTCCAGCACAAGCCACTGGAGACCAATGATCCGCGCATCTTCGTTGAAGGCCGCGGCATGCGGCTCTGGGATGCGACCGGACGCGAGTTTCTCGATGCACTTTCCGGCGGCGTGTGGACCGTCAATGTCGGCTTCGGGCGGGTCAGCATCGCCAATGCCGTGCGCGATCAGCTGGTCAAGCTCAACTACTTCGCCAATTCGGCCGGCTCCATTGCCGGGGCAGAATTTGCCCGCAAGCTGATCTCCAAAATGCCCGGACTGACGCGCGTCTATTATTCGAACTCCGGATCGGAAGCGAATGAGAAGGTGTTCAAGATGGTGCGTCAGATCGCCCATCGGCACCATGGCGGACGCAAGTACAAGATCCTCTACCGCGAACGCGATTATCACGGCACCACGATCGGAACGCTGGCCGCCGCCGGCCAGCCGCAGCGGCGTGAGCAATATGGCCCGATGCCACCCGGCTTCGTCGAGGTGCCACATTGCCTCGAATATCGCAGCCAGTACGGCGCGATCGACAACTACGGCGAGCGAGCCGCCGAAGCGATCGAGGAGGTCATTCTGCGCGAGGGGCCGGATACGATTGGCCTCCTCTGCCTGGAGCCGGTCACGGCAGGCGGCGGTGTGATCGTCCCTCCAGCGGGTTATTGGCAGAAGGTCGGTGAGATCTGCCGGAAATACGACATCCTGCTTCACATCGACGAAGTGGTCTGCGGGGTCGGGCGCACCGGCATGTGGTTTGGCTATCAGAACTTCGGCATCGAGCCGGATTTTGTTACCATGGCCAAGGGCGTGGCATCGGGTTATGCGGCGATTTCCTGCACCGCGACCACCGAGAAGATCTTCGACCTTTTCAAGGACGATCCCGAAGATCCGATGTCGCATTTCCGCGATATCTCGACCTTCGGTGGCTGCGTGGCCGGCCCTGCTGCGGCCCTGGAAAACATGCGGATCATCGAGGACGAGGGGCTTCTCGATAACACGTTGCAGATGGGCGCAAGGCTGATCGCCAATCTTGAAGATCTGTCGGAACGTCACGCCGTCATCGGCAATGTTCGCGGCGCTGGCCTGTTCTGCGGCGCAGAACTTGTGGCGGATCGGCAGACCAAGGAGCCGGTGCCGGAAAAGCTGGTCCAGGCGGTTATCGCAAACTGTGCCGCACAGGGTGTCCTGATCGGCGCGACCAACCGATCGCTGCACGGCCTGAACAACACGCTGTGCCTGGCGCCTGCCCTGATCGCAACCGAACAGGATATCGATCAGATCACCGACGCCATCGGCACCGCCCTGACGACCGTCTTCGGCTGACGGTCAGCGCTGGTCAGAAGGGATTAAGGGAGAGGCAGCCCAAGTCTCTCCTTCTCATCCCCGATGGATCTGGAACGGCGCCCAGGACTGGCTGACCGGCATCACTTCAAGGCTGTTGATGTTGACGTGGGCGGGCAGTGACGCCACCCAAGCGACAGTCTCGGCAATGTCTTCGGGCTGCAGCGGATTGGCTCCGGCATAGAGACGGTCATAGGCCTCGCGGTCACCGCCGGTGCGCACCAGCGTGAATTCGCTTTCCGACAGACCAGGCTCTATCGACGTCACGCGCACGCCCTTGGCTGACAGATCGCTGCGCAACCCCAGCGAAAACTGCCGGACAAAGGCCTTGGTGCCGGCATAGACATTGCCGCCCGGATAAGGCCAGTTCGACGCGATGGAGGCCAGATTGACGATCAGCCCGCGCCGCTCGATCAGCTGATCGAGCAACAGTCGCGTGATGGTCACAAGCCCCGTGACATTGGTGTCAATCATCGTCCTCCAATGGTCGAGATCGCTGTCCTGAGCAGGCCCTGTTCCCAGCGCCAGCCCGGCATTGTTGACGAGAACGTCGATCTTCGAAAAAGGCTCGGCAAGTGTCGCAAGTGCTGCCGCCGTCGCCTTCTCATCGCGAATGTCGAAGCAAAGCGAAGTGACGCGTTCTGCTCCGCCAAGCTCCTCGACCAGGGTATCCAGCCGATCCTTGCGCCGGCCCGTCAGCACCAGGCGGTAGCCTTCACGGGCAAAGCGCTGCGCGATGGCTTTGCCGAAGCCCGATGTGGCGCCGGTAACGAGAACGGTTTTCTGCATGGTCGAAGTCTCCTTGGGCTTTGGCATGTCTTGGTCAGGCGGTTACGATGGCATGAATGGTTTGCAGCAGGCCGGCGATCGCGATGAAAACGAGACCGATACCGGCCACACGATCCCAGACATGCTGCTGCAGCCTATGCGACAGGGCATAGCCTGCAGCAAAGCCAGCCAGGGTCAGCGGTGCGTAGATCGCAAGCATATGCAAGAGATTGGCATCGATTTCCCCCATCGAGGCGCGCGCAGCCAACGTGAAGATGTCGACCACGCCGAAAAACACCGCGAGCGTTCCACGAATGCAATCCCGCCTGACGCCGCCTGCCAGAAGCCAGGCGGCAATGAGCGGGCCGCCGACTGCGAAAGCGGAGAGAAGAACGCCTGTGATAAATCCGATGCCGATCCCAAGCGCCTTGTGCGCAAGCCAGGCCGGCGGATTGGCGATCAGGGCAACACAGGCGGCAACAACGATCGTGGCGGAGACCAGGATGCGCGCCACCTCTCCTGCCAGATAGGGTACGAGCAGGGTTCCACACAGCGCCCCGATCAAGCCACTGACCATCAGAACCCGAGTGACCCGCCAATCGATCGGGCTTCTTCCACGATCGACGACGGTAAACGCAGTCAGCATGAGGTCATTGATCAGAATGAACGGCACCATACCCGTCGGTGAGGATATCCCGGCAAGGCCAAGGGCTGCCACAAGCGCGTAGCCGAAGCCGGTCACACCGCGGAACGCACCTGCGGCAACCGTAACGGCGCCGATGATCAGTGCTTCCATGCCAATCCCCTGACGCCGCGAGCCAGCCGAAGCCCGGCCATGCCAAGCAGTCATATGGCCACCTGTCGTGACCTGACAGATCCAGCCGTCTTCAAGCATGGAGCCAGTCAAGCCGGGAAGCAGGCGGTAGCGCTTCAGCAGAGAGAAGTGCTTATTTCATATGGATTTCAGCTATCAATCCACTTTGACTAAGTGACGATGTCGAAATTAGTAAAAAATAGCGCACAAAATAACGGCATCGTGCGAAATTTTTCAACATCAAGGAGGGCGTTATTTAGACAGGCTACGGATATGTGGCGGCAATATGGATGGTATACATCAAAATTGCGAATGTTGCTGATGATCTATTGTTGTCAGGCGCCTTCTTCGTGTTAGCTTGTTCGTCGAATGACAGCGCGTAAAGCTGCAGAGGACTGAATGAATTCTGGCGACTTCCAACCGGTTTCCGGCTTCGACCTTCCCCGTTTTGCGGGCATCGCCACCTTCATGCGCCTGCCACACATCACCTTCGACGATGACAGGATCTCTGAAGTCGAGATCGGATTGATCGGCGTTCCCTGGGACGGCGGCACAACAAACAGGCCAGGTCCGCGCCATGCGCCGCGCCAGTTGCGGGACTACTCGACCATGATCCGCAGTCAGAATGGCGTGACGCGAACCAAGCCGTTTGAGCTGGCGCGCTGCGCCGACCTCGGTGATGTCGGCCCGAACCCCGCCGATGTTCAGGATTCGATGGCCCGCATCACCGCCTTTTATTCAAAGGTGGTCAATGCCGGCATCCGTCCTCTGAGCGCCGGCGGCGACCATCTCTGCACGCTGCCGATCCTCAGGGCTCTGGCGAAGGACCGCCCCCTCGGCATGGTGCATTTCGACAGCCATACGGATCTCTTCCACTCCTATTTCGGTGGCTTCAAATACACCCATGGCACCCCGTTTCGCCGCGCGGTGGAGGAAGGTCTGCTCGATCCCAAGCGCGTCTGCATGATCGGCATCAGAGGCCCCGCCTATGATTTCGAAGACCGCGACTTTGCCGATGCGGTCGGCATCCGGGTCATTCCGATCGAGGAATTCCACGCCCGGGGTGTCGCAGACGTGATGGCAGAGGCGCGCGCGATCGCAGGCTCCGGCGAAACCTATGTCAGCTACGACATCGACTTCATCGACCCGGCCTTTGCGCCGGGCACCGGAACGCCGGAGATCGGCGGCCCGAACAGTTTCCAGGCGCTGGAAGTCGTCCGGGGATTGAGAGGCCTCAACATCATTGGCGCCGATCTGGTCGAGGTGTCGCCGCCTTTCGATACGAGCGGCGCGACAGCCTTCCTCGGCGTCACCATCATGTTCGAACTCTTGTGCGTGCTTGCCGAATGCAAGGCGCGCCAGGCTGGACGCTGAAACTCACATCAGAACAGAAGACCGGAAAACCGGCTGTTGCAACTACGGGAACCTGAAGAAACTGGGAGCTTAGCAATGACCTTATTTACCAAACCGCTGACACGCCGTACCCTTTTGAAAACCTCCGCAGCCGGTGCCGGCCTGCTGGCCGCCCCCGCCCTCATTTCCTCCAGTGCGCTGGCCTCGTCCGGCGAGCTGAACTTCACCGGCTGGGCCGGCTATCCTGGCATGGCCGAAAAGGTTTTCCCCGCCTTCGAGAAGGCGACCGGAATCAAGGTCAACTTCACCGAGCAGCCCGACCAGGACACGATGTTCGCCCAGGCGAAGATCTCTCTTGAAACAGGCACATCCGATGTTGTCGAGCCGACGCTCGACCGTGTCTCAGCCTGGAACTCCAATGGCTTGCTCCAGGGCTGGGATACGAGCAAGCTCGCTCTCGACAACTATGCCCCAGGTCTGGCGGATGGCTCCGCTGATGAGCTGGCAACAATCGACGGCCAGAAGCTGATCGTGCCCTCCGTCTGGGGCACGGAAGCGCTTGTTTACAACACCACCGACTTCCCGACGGAATATGGCAAGGCAAGCCTCGCCGACCTGTTCAACCCGGACAACCAGATCACGGTCCGCGGCCATTCGGCCCTTGCCGCCATGGGCCGTTGGCTCGATGCCGAAGGCAAGCTTCCGAAGCCGTGGATCGACGGCTACAAGGACGAAGCGACCATGGTCGAGCTCTGGGACATTGTCCTTGCAGAGGCGATCAAGGCCAAGGGCAACATCGTCCAGTTCTGGTCTGGCGAGAATGACGCACAGGCGGCCTTCCGCACCAATGGCGCGGTCCTCGGCCTCTGCTGGGATTCCACCGGCTTCAACCTGAAGAAGGAAGGCGGCTACAGCTACGTCGCCCCGAAGGAAGGCGCCTTTGCCTGGAACCAGGGCCTGGTCCTGCTGAAGAACGCCAAGAATGTCGAACAGGCGCATGAATTCGCCAAATGGGTGTCGACGGCAGAAGGCTCCGCCCTCTGGGCCACCGCCTTCTCGGCAAATCCCGTCGGCAAGGGCGGCATCGACCTCATGGATCCGACCGTCTCCGAATTCTACAAGGCAAGCTTCCCCGGCGATGCCGTGAGCAAGCTCTATTGGTGGCCGAGCCAGGCCGCATGGTTCCTCGCCAAGCGCGGCGAATATGCCGACAAGTACAAGGCTGCCTGAGCGATTTGACGGATCATGCCGGCCGCCTTTGCGGCCGGCATCGGAGCCAAACGAAGCCCGCGCCGGGCCAAGGGAATGAACCACACGCAATGAGTGCCAGTGTCGAACTTCAAGATGTATGCGCCGATTTCGGCACGTTCCGCGCCGTCGACAATGTGTCGCTGTCAATCGGGGCCGGTGAATTCTTCTCCTTTCTCGGTCCGTCCGGCTGCGGCAAGACAACCATTCTGCGCATGGTTTCGGGCTTCATCGCGCCAACGTCAGGCACAATCCGGATCGGCGGCAAGGATATGCAGGGGCAGCGCCCCAATCAGCGTCCCACGGCGCTGATCTTCCAGAACCTCGCACTCTTTCCGCTGATGCCGATCTGGGAAAACATCGCCTTTGGGCTGGAGGCGAGAGGTGTCGACAAGAAGACCCGCCGCCGGAAGGCAGAGGAACTTCTGGCCCTCGTCGATCTGCCGAACGCGGCCGACAAGGCGGTCAGCCAGCTCTCGGGTGGTCAGAAGCAGCGCGTGGCCATTGCCCGCGCGCTGGCCGTCGAACCCTCCGTCATGCTGCTCGACGAGCCTTTGTCGGCGCTGGATCTGAAGTTGCGCCAGCACATGCGCGCCGAACTGCGCGCGATCCAGAAGCGTACCAATGTCACTTTCATCTACATCACCCATGACCAGGGTGAGGCGCTTGCCATGTCCGACCGGGTTGCCGTCATGTCGCATGGCAAGCTGCAGCAGGTGGCAGCCCCCCGCGAGGTCTACAACAATCCTGCAAATGGCTTCGTTGCAACCTTCGTCGGCGAAACCAATTGCTTCACGGGCACGCTTTCTGCCCGCTCGGGTGCCGTCGGCGATTTCCAGACCGAGAATGGCGTTTTTCGCGGCAAGCTTGGCGCTGACATCGATAGTGGCGCAAAACTCTACGTCCGCCCGGAGCATGTGCGCCTGGATGCCGGCGAAGCAGATGGCAACACGATTGCGGTAGAAGTCACGGACATTGCCTTTGAGGGCAATTTCATCTCGATCAAGACGCAGGATGCCTCGGGCCGGGTGCTCGTCTCCGAAATTCGCAACGACGGATCAGCCGCCATTCCGGAACGCGGCGCCCGGCTGTTTGCCAACTTCGATATGGACCACGCCTTCATCCTTGCCGACGAAACCACCACCAGCGCGGCAGAGCCAGCATGAAGGACCTCGTCGAACGTTATGGTGGCGGCCTGACCCTGATCATGTGCCTGCTGGTCGCCTTCTGGCTCCTGCTGCTGGTGATCGTGCCAAACCTCTATCTGTTCGAGAACTCCTTCCGGCCCTATCTGCCGGTGCAGGAGATGGGCGGCCCGAAGGATGTCTATACGCTCAAGAACTACCTGACCTTCTTCCAGAGCCCGATCCACATCTCTGTCTTTGTCTGGACGGTCCTCTATTCCTCGATCGTGACCGCCATCTGTTTCGCTATTGCCTATCCGCTGGCCTACTACCTCTCGAAGAGGGCGTCGCCGAAGAGCCTGCCAACCATCTTCCTGCTGCTCACCATTCCGTTGTGGGTCAGCGAAATCATGCGCTCCTTCGCCTGGTTCATCATCCTGTCGCTCAAGGGCCCGCTCAACTACATCCTGCTCGATATCGGCATCATCGAACGCCCAATCCGATGGATGACGGGCTTCCGCAGCGTGATGATCGGCCTCGTTTACACCTATGTCCTGTTCATGCTGTTCCCGGTCTACAACGCGATCCAGTCGCTCGACACGAGCCAGATCGAGGCGGCAGACGATCTCGGGGCGTCGTGGTGGCGGATCCACTGGCGCGTCATCCTGCCCCATGCCAAACCCGGCATTGCGTCCGGGTCCGTGATGGTCTTCATGCTGTCGGCGGGCTCCATCCTCGTGCCGACCTTGCTCGCCTCGACCAACTCGCGCTGGTTCACGGAAATCATCCAGCAATGGATGTTCGAGTCACTCGACTGGAATACGGGTGCCGCTTACGCCTTCCTGCTCCTGATCCTGTGTACGCTCTTCGTAACAGCAGTCATGCGGATCTTCCGCGTCAAACTGTCCGACATCGCGAAGTGAGGACCGCATGACCCAGAAATCCGACTGGCTGTTTCGCGTCTATCTCGTCATCTTTCTGGCCTATCTGTTGCTGCCATTGCTGGTCATGGGGGGCGCTGCCTTCAACGACACACGTTTCCCCTCCGTCTTTCCTTGGTATGGGTTTACCCTGCAGTGGTTCGTGGAATTGTGGAACGACGCCCGCCTGCTCAACGCCTTCAAGAATACGCTGCTGGTTGCCCTCGCTGTCGTCGCGATCTCGGTGCCGATCGGCACCGCAGCCGCCATCCTGGTCAACAATCTTCGTGGCACGCTGAGGTCCACGCTCTACGGCATGATGGTCGCACCCGTGCTCACCCCTGGCGCCGTGATCGGGATCTCCACGCTGCTTCTATGGAACACGCTTGGCGTCGCGCCCGGTCTCCATATCGCCGTCCTCGGCCAAGCCTCCTATATCTCGGCCTTCGTGATGCTTTTGGTCCTCGCGCGCTTGCAGAGTTTCGATCGTTCGCTGGAGGAAGCGGCCCTTGATCTTGGCGCAAGCCATATGATGGTGATACGCCGCATTTTGATGCCGCACCTCTACCCGGCACTCGGGGCAGGAGCGGTCATCGCCTTCTTTCAGTCGATCGAAAATTTCAACGTTACACTCTTTACGCGCGGCCCTTACGATACCTTGACGGTCTATGTATTTTCAAAGGTGAGAAGCGGCATCACACCAACGATCAATGCGCTTTGCGTCATCTTGATTGTAGCCACTCTGCTTGGCGTGCTGATCATCGAAATTCGCAGACGTATGGTCAAAAGCGGCACTTGAAAATTCTCGAAAGCCACAAGATAGGGCGCTGACAGGCAATGCTTCCGGCACCTGTTCGCCGCCGGGACGACCTAGATCCCGTGACGATCATTTGCCTCTCCGTCGTCGCTGGAGGAGCGTCATTCAAGCGCCGTCGATGATGAGTGCCCGACGAAGTCCCGGCGCCCAATGTTCAAGACATGGCGGTCCACCCGCCGACACCGCCGAACAGCAAGAGGTCGCAGCGGTCCGACCAGACGATTGCGCCGCCGTGATGCCGTCAGCATATCGCTTGGGTTGGGGCGCTGGGGCGCGAGCCGGCAGACGGCCAGAATCCGTTGCGTACGATGTATCTCATTGGGTGCTTCGGTCGGCGCTTGGGAGCGAACGCAACCGTTGTTTGATTGTTCGAGCGATAAGCAAATGACTGCTCTGATCCTAAAGCTCAAGGGAAAGTGGGACCCAGGTCACTGGCAACGGTCGTACATTCAGACAGGATCATCGTTGTGGAGGATGGACGGATTGTGGGATCCGCCACCGCCCATGACCTGCTCGGGCATCAGGATGGTCGTCGAACAATTGGCGTGAGACGGAGGCTGGTTGCGGAGTTGGACGCGACTACTGGCTTTCACGCAAACGTTTGCGGTGTGCGGCAAGGGCTTGTTCTGGCGATAGGACAACGACAATCAAAACTTCGATCTGATAGCTTTGCAGGTCCGCTTCCAGGGGGAACAGAAACATGACCGAAAGGCCGGAATGATGGAGGCGCAAGGCTGAATTCATTTCCGCTACGGTGCCGTTTTCTCAGGGGCAGCCCTTCCATAACCCTTCGCGCGTGAGTTCATCCTGGGTCAGCGAGATGCCCTGCCGAAGAATGGAGACCAGGTCGTCGATCTGCGGTCTGGAAATCGTCAGCGGTGGCGACATCACGCACATATGGATGAGCGGGCGCACCAGCAGGCCCAGTTGCTGGCAATGGGCATCGATCCTCTTGCCGACTTCGAGGTCGAGTGCCAGCGGATTGTTGCTCTCCCGATCGGCCACGCATTCCACACAGGCCATCAGACCGAGGCCACGCACCTCTCCGACAAGGGGGAGATCTTCCAGGCTTTTCAATTGAGCCTGGAAATAGGGGGCATTCGCGCGCGCCTGGGCGAGAATGCCGCCTTCCAGAAGATCCAGATTGGTTTCAGCCACCGCGCAGCCGATCGGATGACTGCTATAGGTGAGGCCATGCGCGAACATGGCGTCGGCATGATTGGATTGGCGCAGCCGCTCCAGAAGCCGTGACGAGATCATCGCGCCGCCGAGCGGGAAATAGCCTGAGGTGACGCCCTTGGCAAAGGTGATGATATCGGGCTCGATGCCGAAGACTTCCTTCGAGGCAAAGACATGACCAAGCCTCCCAAAGGCTGTCACCACCTCGTCTGCAATGAACAGGATATCGTGTTCGGTGCAGAGTGCGCGCATGCGGTCAAGATAGCCCTCCGGCGGCACGATCACGCCGCCCGAGGCCATGATCGGCTCGGCAATGAAGGCGCCGATGCGCTCGGCGCCATAGGTTTCAATCGTGTTGCGGAACTCGTCGACGAGCATGTCGCAGAAGGCCTCGACCGAGACACCGGCCGGGCGGCGGAAGGGATTGGGGCAAGTGAGCTTGATGACCAACTCGCCGGCACTGTCCATCCAGTCGTGATCGCGGGGGCGACCGTTCAAGGAGGCCGAGAGATAGGTCGAGCCGTGATAGGCGCCCTGGCGCGCCACGATCATCTTCTTGTCGGCTCGCCCCAGCACGTTGTTGGCAAACTGCATGAAGCGCAGCGCGGTCTCCACCGCTGAAGAGCCGCCAGTCGTATAAAAGACGTGATTGAGATCTCCGGGGGCATGGTTCGCTAGGCGCTCTGACAGGCGGACCGACGGGTCGTTTGCCGTGTACCAGGGCGAATTGTAGGAAAGCGCCATGGCCTGTTCGTAAAGCGTCCGGGCAATCGGCTCGCAGCCATGACCGACATTGGTGCACCACATGCCAGCCGGGCCATCAATCTGCCGCCGGCCTTCGATATCCGTCACATAAATGCCGTTGCCGGAGACGATGCCGCCGCGCGATTCCGCACCGATCTCTCCAGCCACCGGCCAGGGTTGAATGAGATGCGCTCTGGCGCTTTCGGCAAATGCGTCCCGCGCCTGCTGGCTCAGACCTTTGACTTTGCGCATTTCAACCATGGGCTTGCCTTTCAGCTATCGTTTCAAGCAACTGAAACTTCTTATGTAATAGCATCATATTGAATGGACGTTCAATCAAATATCGAGAGGTGTGCTTGCAATTTGCTGCCGATTGCGTTCATCATGCTCAAGGGACGCGAACACCGCGAAAAGCCGGGGGCCTGTCATGCGACGATTGCTGTCTTATGCCTGTTGCCGTTGTGGGGAGGGGTCCTGATGGTTCTGGCGGCGGATCAATCGGCCAAGGGGCTGGACGAGCCCACGGACCAACGACGCGCCTGGCTGCGCAGCGAAGAGGCGGTCGGCCTCACGCTGATTTCACCGACGGTGCTGTTTGCGCTCTTCATGCTCGGCATCCCCATTCTCATGGTTTTTGCCTATAGTTTCTGGTCGCAGAACTATCTTGAGATCGACCGCAGCTTCACGCTGGAAAACTACCGTGCTGCCCTGACGGAGCCGATCTACCGCGATCTGCTGACCCGCTCGCTGACCATCAGCCTCGTCGTCAGCGTCATCACGCTCGTCGCCTCCTATCCGGTCGCCTGGTTCATTTCCTTCCATGGCGGGCGGCACAAGAACCTGCTGCTATTCCTCATCACGGTGCCGTGCTGGACCAGCTACCTTCTGCGCGTGATGTCCTGGAAGATGATCCTCGGCTATCAGGGCGTTTTGAACACCGGGCTGATGTCGGCGGGTGCCATCACCGAGCCGATCGGTTCGCTGCTCTACAATTCCACCGCCGTGACGATCACCCTTGTCCATAGCTGGGCGGCCTTTGCCATTCTGCCGATCTATGTCTCTCTGGAAAAGATCGATCGATCGCTGGTCGAGGCGGCGCGGGATCTCGGCGACGGGCCGGTTCGCAGTTTCCTGCGTGTGGTGCTGCCGCTCTCCATGCCGGGTGTCATTTCCGCACTGCTGATCGTCATGATTCCGACCGTCGGCGATTATGTCACGCCCCGTCTTGTCGGCGGCAAGGACGGCGTCATGATCGCCAATGCCATCCAGGCGCAATTCGGCAAGGCTGCGAACTGGCCCCTTGGTGCTGCTCTGTCCGTCACCACGATGGTCATTGTATCGTTGATGGCCTTGTCCATTGCGCTTGCAGTGAAACTGGTGGCGAGGCGGATCCGATGAGTGTTCTCAACCCCTCCCGCTGGCGCCTCCTGCCCATCTACATGGCGATCTATCTTGCCTTTCTCTATCTGCCGCTCCTGCTGCTTCCGGTGTTTTCCTTCAATGATGCGGCGGCCCCCCGTTTTCCGCTCTCCGGGTTCACCACCAAATGGTACGCATCACTTTGGGGCAATAGCGAAATGCTCGATGCGGCCTTCAACAGTCTCGTCGTCGGCCTCTGCGTCTCCGTCCTGTCAACGGGACTGGCGATCTGCGCGGCGCGTGCGGTCACGCGCTATCGATTCCGGGGGCGGGCGGCTGCAAATGGCCTGATCATGGCCCCGCTGTTCCTGCCCGAGATCATCGTTGCCGTTTCGCTGCTGATGATCATCCTCCAGGTTGGCCTGGAGCTTTCACTCGCCACCGTGATCCTCGGGCAGGTGGTTTTCTGCCTTCCCTATTCGATGGCCGTTCTGACCGCCGGCTTCGACGGGTTTGACCGATCGCTGGAGGAGGCATCACTCGATCTTGGCGAGACAGCCTTCGGCACGTTTTTCCGGGTCACGCTGCCTGTCGTCGCTCCTGCCATCCTGTCCAGTCTTCTTGTGTCCTTCACCATCTCGCTTGATGAATTCCTGCTGGCTTTCTTTCTCTCCGGCACCGAGCCGACGCTGCCTGTCTACATCTGGGGACAGCTTCGTTTCACCGCCAAGCTGCCGGGCGTCCTGGCGCTTGGCAGCATCATGCTTGTCTTGTCCATCTGCCTGCTTGTTGCCGCCGAGCTCTTGCGCCGGCGTGCCGAGCGACACCTGTCCGCGGGAGCCGCAGCCCATGTCTGATATGCCGATGATCGCAATTTCGGGGGTGAACAAGTTCTACGGGATCTACAAGGCGCTGACCGATATCTCGCTCGACATTGCCTCCGGGGAATTCTTCTCGCTGCTTGGCCCCTCGGGTTGCGGCAAGACCACCTTGCTGCGCTCCATTGCCGGTTTCGAGACCCCCAGTTCCGGCGATATCCGCATCGATGGTCAGTCGGTGATCGGCGTTCCGCCAAACCGCAGGCCGACCAACATGGTGTTCCAGAGCTATGCGATCTTTCCGCATCTGAATGTCGAGGAAAACGTCTCCTATGGGCTGAAACGCCTGAAACTCGGAGAGGTCGAGGAGCGTCGCCGCGTGGCCGAGGCGCTTGAGCAGGTGCGGCTTGGCGATCTCGGCAGGCGGCGTGGCCACGAATTGTCAGGCGGCCAGCGACAACGGGTGGCTCTGGCGCGCGCCCTGGTGCTTCGACCCAAGGTGTTGTTGCTCGACGAACCGCTGTCTGCCCTCGACAAGAAACTGCGCGAGGAGATGCAATCCGAACTGCGCGCGTTGCAGAAGGCGGTCGGCATCACCTTTGTCCTGGTCACGCATGACCAATATGAAGCGCTGGCGCTCTCTGACCGGGTCGCCGTCATGTTCGGCGGGCGTATCGCGCAGGTCGCGACGCCGAAGGAGCTCTACCAGCATCCGCTGACGCGGCTCACCGCCGATTTCCTCGGCGGTATGAACTTCCTCTCCGGTCGCGTCGTGGAGACGGTTGGTGACATGCTGGCGGTGGACACCGAGCGCTTTGGACGGCTGCGGCTTGCGGCGGCGGCTTCCGGTGGCAGGCTGGGGGATCGGATCACGCTCGGGATCAGGCCAGAGCGTCTGCGTCTCCTGTGGGACGGAGATCACGCCGACCACGAATTGCACGGCATCGTCAGCGATCGGGCCTATTTCGGTGAGACGACACATCTGTCCGTCCGGGTTGAGGGGCTGGAACAGCCTCTCCAGATGATCGAGACCAATACCTATGGGGCCGATGACCTGCCGATCGGAGAGAGGATCCGGCTTGCCTATGATCCCGAGGCCTTTGTCGCGCTGGCCGACGACAAGGTCGAAGACCGCATCCGCACGCTGGTCTGACGGGCGGCGCAGACGTCAGTCCAGCCTTGATCCCGTCAGCCTGACGAGCCAGTCTGCGCCGATCCTGTAGCGCCGTAGAACATCTGTGGGATCCTCGTCATCAAGGCGCGCGAGGTAGCGATAGACCTCCAGCGTTTGTCCATCCATGTCGCCGCGCGCATGGAAATACATGGCTGCCGCATAGCGCGCGCGCCCGGACCATTCTATGCCCGGCAGCAGTGTGACTGTCTGCCATTGGGTTGCAGCTTCGCCATCCGGATCGCTGTCCATCGCTTTCGCCTCAGAACCGAAACGGCGGCGTCGCCGTTCGCCGCTCCAGTTTGATGAAGGGGCGTGGTACGATTTTCGCGCGTTTCATCAGTTTCTGGTATTGCAGTTCCTTCAGCGCATAGATTTCGACCCAGAGGTCATCGACGATGGACGCGCCGAAGGGCCGCGACAGCGTGGCGATGGCGATATTGCGCTTGGCCAGGGGCGACCAGATGCCGGCGGTGACAATCCCCGCCTCACGGCTCTTGCGGTGGTAGACGATGGCGTGCTCTGCCGGGATATTTCCCTCGATTTCAAGCCCGACGAGACTGTAGCGCAACGATTTCTTCTGCCGTGCGTTCAGGATCGCATCGCGCCCGTTGAAGAACGGCTTTTCGGGATCAACCAGCCAGTCGAGGCCGATTTCGTCCGGCATCCGTTCGCGATCGGGCCGCAGGGCCGTCTCGGCAGTGGTGAAATCGGCATTGGCGACGATGAAGCCAGCTTCAATACGGGCACGGTTGAGGGCGTTATAGCCGATCGCCCGAAGGCCGAAGAGTTCGCCGGCCTGCCAGAGCCGGTCCCAGAGCGACAGGGCGATGCCGGCTGGTGCAAACAGCTCGTAACCCAGGTCGCCGGTGAAACCTGTGCGCGATACGATGATCTCGTGGCCCTCATGCAGGAATGCAGCAAGCTGGAACGGTTTCAGTGTCTCGATGCCCGAAAATCCCGCGGCATCGAGCACCGAAAAGCTGGTTGGCCCCTGAAGCGCGAGCGCCGCGAGCGTTTCGGTTTCCTCCTCGATCGTGACACTGAAGCCCTCGGCGCTGTCAGCCAACCACGGCAGGTGACGTTCCTGACAGCACAGGCGGAAATCTGTTTCGGCCAGCCGGAACAGCGTGCCATCGTCCAGCACATGGCCGTGATCGTCGCACCAGGCTGTGTATTGTACGCGGCCGGGGCGCAGCTTTCGGACATCCCGTAGCGTCACGCGATTGAGAAAGCGCTCGGCGTCGCCGCCGCTGATGCGATATTTCACCATGGGGGAGATATCGAAAAGCGCGGCAGTGGACCGGATTGCGAAATACTCGAGCTCCTCGTCAAACACCGAGTGCGGCGCCTTGTAGCCCGCCCAGGTGTACCAGTCATTCGTGGTTGAAAGCGCCTGTAGCCTGGGATGGAACGGTGTTTCGAGCCGTGGCGTGGCGATATGGGCTTGTCCGACACGACGCAGGGCAGGGGTGAGCGTCATCATCTGCCTCCAGCGAGAATTTGGCGTGCCGCGAGCAGTCCCGGCAGGCCGGATATGCCGCCGCCTGGATGCGAGCCTGCACTGGCAAGGAAAAGGCCCTGCAACGGAGTTGCGTAACGTGAAGCGGCATGGACCGGTCGGTTGACGAGAAGCTGATCCGCCTGCAACTCGCCATGATGCCAATGGCCACCGGGCAGGTGATACGAAGCCTCGATATCCGGCGGCAGCATCAGCCTTGCGCCCTTTGCCGTTGCCGTTATCCCGGGTGCATGGCTCTCCAGCACGGACAGGATGGCGGCCTGAAGTCTTGCTCTCTGATCGTCCCATCCGCCCTTTGCCGCATAGGGAACAAAGGGGATCAGCGCGGACAGGGTTGCCGCGCCTTTTGGCGCGAGCGAGGGCTGCGCAAGGCTGGGTACCGTCACTTCCATGACCGGGTCCTCGTGGAATTCACCGTATTTCGACGCATTGAAGGCGGTCTCGACATGGTCCATGGAACGGGCGATGACCAGCCGACCCCGAAGCGCCTCCTGCGGCAGGCCTGAAAAGGCAGGCTGTCCATCGAGCGCCAGGTCTAGCCGCGCGACGTTGCCCTGCGAGCGGATGTTGGTGACCGCACGGCGGAAGCCCGTGCCGATTTCTGCGGCATCCACAAGGGTAAGGAAAGTGGTCTTCGGGTGAACAGCCGACACGATAAGCGGTGCCCTCAGGGTCTCGCCTCCGGCGAGAACGACGCCGCTGGCAATGCCCCTGTCGGCCAGGATGCGGGCGACCGGTGTCCCGGTGCGGATGGTGACGCCTGCCTTGATCGCACCCGCGACGAAGGCCTCGCCCAGTGCCGCTATCCCGCCTTCCGGAACGAACTGGCCACCCGCGCGTCCGTTCAGCGTGCCGGTCAGGCGGTAATAGAGGCCGAGAAGCGAGGTGGGCGAGCGGGGTCCCAGCTGGATGCCGAGCGTGGCGTCGAAGGCGAGCAATGCCTTCAGGCGGTCGTCACTCAGATACTCATCCCCGACATCGGCGACATTCATCAAGAGCATGCGCAGGAAATCACGGCCCTCCTCGCGACCCGTCACAAGCAGACCAAGGCCGGCTGCGCCGAACGCCGCAAGATCGCCGCCTTGCACACTGCCCATCCTTGGCGGCGTCCGCTTGAGGAAACGCCGCAAGATGCCGGCCTGAAACAGCAATTTGTCACGAAGCATGCGGAAGGCCTCAGCCTCATCATCCGGCACGCCGGTGATCCGCTCGCCATAGGCCCCTTCGAGAATGGCCGGAGGCCTGCCCTGCGACAGGAGGATGGTTTCAAGCTGCGGGCCGTCGGACAGATGAGCCGGCAGGCTGAGCAGCTTTATCACATCGGGGTCGAGCCGGTTGATGATCTGGGCAGGGCCGTTCGACCGGAAGCCCGGATGAAACTCGTCGCCGCGCAGGATCCCGCCGGCAGCTGTATCCGCCTCCAGAACCACGACCCGGCGCCCAGCGCTGGCCAGTGCGGCTGCCGCGGTCAGGCCATTGTGGCCGCCGCCGATCACGATCGCATCATATGACGTCATGGGCCCCACTCATATGTTGCCGGCCACGTTTGAGGTCGCGCAGGATTTCAGCGGCAGCATTGCGGCCTGGTGCGCCCATGACACCGCCGCCCGGATGGGTGGAGGAGCCGCAGAGATAGAGGCCTTTCACGGGGCTGCGATACTGGGCGTAGCCGGGGACCGGTCGGTTGAAGAGAAGCTGGTCGAAGGTCAGTTCGCCCTGGAAGATATTGCCTTCGGTCAGACCGACCTCTTCCTCGATCTCGCGCGGGGTGCGCACTTCCATATGCAGGATGCGATCCCGGAAGCCGGGGGAATAGGCAGCAATCTGGCTGATGACGGTTTCGGCAAAGGCATCGCGGTCGGCATCCGTCCAGTCGCGTCCTTCGACCTTGGGTGGGCAATACTGCACGAAGCAGCTCATGAAATGTTTGCCGGGCGGGGCCATGGTCGGATCGAGCGTGGTCGGGATCATCATGTCAACAAAGGGATCGGCGGACCAGCGACCGTCCTTCCAGTCGTCATAGGCACGTTCCATGCGCTCGACACTGTCGGTGAAATGCATGTCGCCACGAATGCAATTTGAACCCTGTGGCAGGGCTGGAAACTCCGGCAGGCTGTCGAGCGCGATGTTCAGCTTGCCCGAGGATCCGCGCATCTTGAAATGCCTGACCCGGTGCAAGAAGCGTTCGGGCAGGTCCTTTTCGTCGACGAGTTTGAGGAAGGTCCGCTTGACGTCGGCATTCGACACGATCGTGCGGCCGCGGATCTCTTCACCATCGGCCAGCACGACGCCTTCCGCCTCGCCGTTGCGCGTCAGAACCTTCATCACATCGGCGCCGGTGCGGATCGTGCCGCCGGCGGCCTGAAAGGAACTGGCAAGCGCTCGACTGATGGCCCCCATGCCGCCGCGCGCATAACCCCAGGCGCCGACCGAGCCGTCCACTTCGCCCATGTAATGGTGCAGAAGCACATAGGCGGTTCCCGGCGACATGGGCCCAAGCGCCGTGCCGATAATGCCTGATAGCGCCAGATAAGCCTTCACCAGGTCGGTCTCGAAGTATTCGTCGAGGAAATCCGAGATCGACATGGTCCAGAAGCGCAGGGTCGCGGCCATATCCTCTGGCGAAAATGTGCCGAAGCGTTTCGCAAGAAACAGGAGCTCACCGATGTCGCGCGGTTTGAAGGAGAAGGGGTCGGGCGGTGTGCGCATCAGAAGCGGCTGGATGAAGCGGCACTGGCGCGTCACGTCGCGTGCATAGCGGTCATAGGCTTCCGCGTCGCGTTTCGACCAGCGGGCGAATTCGCGCCGATGGCTGTCATGGTCGCGGTAGGAGGCGAGGTAGTCGCCATCACGCGTGAAAACCGCGCCACCCTCGTAGGAAATGACCTGCAATCCATGTTTCGGCAATTCGAGATCGCGCATGATCTCGGGCCGGAAGAGGGAGCAGACATAGGAGCAGTTTGAATAGACAAAGCCCGGCGTCATCTCACGGCTGGTGGCTGCGCCGCCGACCCAGTCATTTTTCTCGAGCACCAGGACATCAAGCCCCGCCTTTTGCAGATAGCAGGCGGCGACAAGGCCGTTATGGCCGCCACCGATCATCACCACGTCATGGGTTTTCATCTTGTCCCCGTTCTCCGTGTTTACGGAAATTGGCATGGAAAACGGATGTTTGTCCAGAGATACTGAATGAACATTCAGCAAAATCATTGCAAAGCCCGATTAATGCGCTAATCTCTTGTCAGACGAGAGGATGGCGATGATTGGTAGCGGTTCAGACCCACGAGATCCGGTTTCCGCGAATGTAGGCCGCCGTCTTTGCGTGGAGAGCCGCAGGATCGGCCAGAAGGTTCTTGACAGGGAAGCGTGCGGTCGCACTCATCTTGGTCCTGATGAACCGTGTGTGAGGTGATGATGCCCTTGCATTCAGGACAAGACGCTGAGGACTGGACCGATAGCATGAAATCGACAAACGTTCACTCGGATGCGGGCGCGCTCGCCGATGCGACAGCTCCAGGGGACAGGAGAACGCGCAAGGCCTCCAAGGAAACCCGTCAGCAGCAGCTGATTGAGGCAACGATCGATTCGCTTGCCAAGCGTGGCTATGCCGAGACGACGCTTGCCAATGTGGCCGATGGTGCCGGCCTGTCGCGCGGCATCGTCAACTTCCATTTTGAAAGCAAGGAGCGCTTGCTGGTCGCGACCCTGCAGTCGATGGCGGATGAGTATTCTACCCATTGGATGGCGGCCTACGAGAAGGCCGGCCCTTCCCTTGCCGCCAAGCTCTGGGCGCTTGTGGCTGCGGATTTCGACCGCCGGATCACGACGCGACGCAAGCTTGCAGCCTGGTGCGCCTTCTGGGGGGAGGCGAAATCGCGACCGACCTATCAGGCACTCTGCGGCGCGCGCGATGCCCGTTACCAGCAGCTGTTCGAGGATCTGATCGTCGGGTTGAAGGCGGAAGGCGGATATGCCCTCGAGCCCAGATCGACAACGCTTGCGCTCTGCGCCACGCTTGAAGGCCTTTGGTGGCGGTTGATGATGAGTGACGGGCTGACGCGCGAAGACGCGCATGCGGCAGCAATCGAATTCCTCGTCGGGCTTTTTCCGCAGCACATCACCCGTGAGGGACCCAACAAAGCATAGCACATCCTGAAATCGATCAAGGAGACCGGCCATGAAGCCCATCATTGCAATGCGACTGTCCATTCCGTCCGTCCTGCTGTCTGGTCTCCTTTCGGGTGTCGCGCCGCCGGCGATGGCCGCCGATAACATTGTGGTCTTTGACTGGGCCGGCTACGAGGATCCGGCCTTCCACCCTGCCTATACCGAAAAATTCGGAACGGAGCCCGATTTCTCCTTTTTCGGCGATGAGGAAGAGGCGTTCCAGAAGCTGCGTTCCGGCTTCAAGGCGGATCTGGCACATCCCTGTTCGCAGAGCGTGGCCAAGTGGCGTGACGCCGGCCTGCTGGAGCCGCTCGACACATCGAAGCTTACCCATTGGAACGATGTCCTGCCCGGCATCAAGGCGATGCAGGGCCTGATGACGGCGGCTGACGGTACCGCCTATTTCCTGCCCTTCGAATGGGGCAATACCGTGCTGACCTATCGCACCGATACGGTGAAGCCGGAGGAGGTCACCTCCTTGAAAGCCTTCGCCGATCCCAAGTTCAAGGATCGGGTATCGATCGGGGACAATGTTGACGATGCCTATGCGCTGGCAAGCCTTGCCATCGGCGTGCGGGACTGGACCACGCTATCGGACGCGCAGTTCAAACAGGCCTCCGACTTCCTGCGCGCCGTGCATCAGAATGTCAGGCTCTATTGGACGGACAATACCGATCTCAGCCAGGCGATTGCCGGCGGCGAGGTGGATCTTGCCTGGGCTTGGAATGAAACGGCGACCACGCTTCTGGCCGATGGCGTGCCGGTGGCGATGAAAAAGGACACCGTCGAAGGTCTATCCACCTGGGTCTGCGGCTATGTCCGGCTGAAGGGGGCCGAAGGCAGCCAAGAGCAGCAATATGCCTTTCTCAATGCCATCACCGAACCCGCAATCAGCGCCTATATGGTGGAGAATTGGGGCTATGGTCACTCCAATGCCCGCGGCATGGCCGCCGTCGCCCCCGGCATCCTTGCCGACAAGGGCTTCGCCGATATCGACAAATTCACGGCCAATACCCTGTTCCAGTCTCCCATGCCGACCGAACTGCGGCAGAAGATGATCGCCGAATTCGAGAAGATCAAAGCCGGGTATTGACGCCTGTGTGCACCACTCGAACACTGAAACAGCGAGGCAGACCGTCTGTCGAATTCGTGGAATGTCAACTCTGGGGAACGGTCCCTGGCAGATCGGGATAACAGTCCGCGCCCCCATACTTTTCTCTTGGGCTAACTTTGTGGAGTCGAGCCACAAGAATAAGCCATCCCCGGGTTAGACAGTTATCGTGAAAGCTACCAAAAACCGCGGCCGAGCAGCGGGCCTGCGCCGTGCTGGGCACCCCACCATGGCTCTATAACTTAAACGAAATCGCCTCCGGCAAACGCGGCGCGGTTCAGTCTGCGCTGCGTCGCATCAGCTCAATGAAGCGTGTTTGATACAAGGATATCCCCAATCCCGAAGATACCAACCTCTTGGCCATCGCCAGATTGACTAAAGCCGCCGAGGGGCTGCCATAGTGACGTTTGCACTCGGTGTCATCGTTGTTCCTTTAGACCCAGATTGGGCCGGAAATCGGCCATCCTGCGTCAACCCCGGTCGCCCACCGCGCCGCCGGCTCCCTCAGCCGACATGCCGGCATGGGCGGCGTGCAGCTCAGCCAGCCTGTCGGCCACGGCAGGCATTGGCGGACAGCTGCGTCGACTGGCGAGATCCGTGTGCAGCAGCAGCGTCTCAATCGTCGCTGACAAGACACCATCGCCGCGCCAGATCCGGTGAAACAGTTGCATCTTGCGGCCTTCGCCGGCAAGAACCTGTGTGGTGATGGTCAGCCGGTCACCGGCATGGACCTCGGCCAGATAGCGGAGCCGCGTGTCGACGGTGAAAAAGCTGTAGCCGCTCGAAATATAGGCCGCGTCAACACCGATCCGGCGCATCAGCCCGTCGGTCGCCCAACTGCCGGCCTCCAGATAGCAGGCCTCGTTCATGTGGCCATTATAATCCGTCCAGGTCTGGGGAACCTGGCGGGACGAGGTGATCGGCAGGCCAAGATGGTCGCCGCCTTCGGGAAGGCCTGCTTCATGGTCGAGGACGACCTTGCCTGCCGCCGTTCCGCTGTGGCGCAGCGAGCGAATGAAGCCGACGAGATTGTCGTCGCGCATTTGCTCAAGCTCGCGGATCGAGCGCATGCCCGATTGCGCATCCGACTGGCTGGTGATCTGCCGGACAAGGGCATCATCAAGCTCCGGCACATCTGTCAGCTTCGACCAGGGCCAGGAGAGAGACGGCCCGAACTGTGCCAGATAACTCTCAAAGCCCGCCTCACCGCCTGCGATCCGATAGGTCTCGAACATGCCCATCTGTCCCCAGCGAAGGCCGAACCCAAGGCGGATCGCCTCGTCGACTTCGGCTGTCGTGGCATAGCCATCGCGGATCATCCACAAGGCCTCGCGCCAGACGGCCTCCTGGAAGCGGTTGCCGATAAAGGCGTCGTTCTCCTTGCGAAGTGTCAGGGGATACATGCCGATCGACCGAACCAGGATTTCCGCCCTGGCGCAAAGCGCCGGATCGCCGGAAAGCTCAATGAGCGGCAGCAGATAGACGGGATTGAAGGGATGGACGACGACGACCTTTGCGCCTTCGGATGTAAGCTCGCTCGCCTTGAAGCCGGATGTCGAGGAACCGATCAGCAGATCCGGCGCATGGCGGGAAATCTCGCGGTAAACCCGCAGCTTCACCTCCAGCCGTTCCGAAACGCTTTCCTGCACCCAGTCGGCACCGTCAATCGCCTCGGCAAGATCGGCATGGAATGTCAGTCGTCCTTCCGGCGGCAGAGCCCGATCGTAAAGGGACGGCAGGGACCGGCGCGCATTGGTGAGAACCGCTGAGATCTTGCGCTCGGCCTCAGGGTCCAGATCAAAGACGGCCACGTCCCAGCCATTCAGCAGGAAGCGTGCGGCCCAGCCGCCACCGATAACCCCGCCGCCGACGATTGCCGCCTTGCTCATGCAGCCTTTTCCTTCGGCTGGCGCTTGATCAGGCCAAGCTTCTTGCGCACCTCATCGGGACCGATCACCCGCGCGCCGAGATTTTCGGCGATCGTGACCGCCCGCTCGACCAGTTGCGCATTGGTCGCCAATTGTCCCTTGCCGAGCCAGAGGTTGTCTTCCAGACCAACACGCACATGCCCGCCGGCGAGCACAGCTGCAGCCACATAGGGCATCTGGTCGCGACCGAGGCTGAAGGCCGACCAGCACCAATCGGCGGGCACATTGTTGACCATGGCAAGAAAGGTATTGAGATCATTCGGCGCGCCCCAGGGCACACCCATGCAAAGCTGCACAAGGGCCGGGCTCGACAAGACGCCCTCCGCCACCAATTGCTTGGCAAACCACAGATGCCCGGTGTCGAAAGCCTCGATTTCCGGCTTCACGCCCAGCTGCTCCATCATCGCCCCCATGGCGCGCAGCATGCCCGGCGTGTTGACCATGATGTAATCGGCCTCGGCAAAATTCATCGTGCCGCAATCCAGCGTGCAGATTTCCGGCAGGCAGTCGGCGACATGGGCAAGGCGCTCGGTCGCGCCGGCCATGTCGGTGCCGGCGGATAGTGGCAGAGGCGTCTCGACCGGGCCGAGCATGATATCGCCGCCCATGCCTGCCGTGAGGTTCAGGACAATATCGACTTCGGCATCCCGGATGCGCTCGGTGACCTCGCGGTAGAGATCAAGACGGCGCGAGGGCCGACCAGTCTCCGGATCCCGCACATGGCAATGGACGATTGCCGCCCCGGCCTTTGCAGCCGCAATCGCGCTGTCGGCAATCTGCTTTGGACTGCGCGGCACATGGGCCGAACGATCCTGCGTATTGCCGGAGCCGGTCACGGCGCAGGTGATGAAGACCTCTTTGGTCATGGTCAGCGGCATGGTCTCGTCTCTCCTTAGCGGCCTTTCCAGACCGGATCGCGCTTCTCCGCAAAGGCGCGTGCGCCTTCGAGCTGGTCTTCCGACCGGTAGAGCCGTTCGACCGTTTCAAACTGGCTGCGGGTAATGCGGTTCATTGCATCCTGGAACTTCATGTCTTCGGCTTCACGGACGATCTCCTTGATCGCCGCAAACACCAGGGGAGGACCGGCTGCAAGGTCGTCGGCCAGGATGCGGGCCTCAGCCATCAGTCGGTCAGCCGGCAGGATACGATTGACGACGCCCCAACGATGCGCCTCTTCGGCATCGAACCAGCGACCGGTCAGCAGCATTTCCATCGCGATGTGATAGGGAATGCGCTTCGGCAGCCGGATCGAGGCGGCATCAGCCACCGTGCCGGAGCGGATTTCGGGAAGCGCGAATGTGGCATGCTCGGCAGCCAGGATGATGTCCGCGCTGAGCGCCAGTTCGAAGCCACCGCCACAGCAGATGCCGTTGACGGCTGCGATCACCGGCTTGTTCAGGCCACGCAATTCCTGCAGGCCGCCAAAGCCGCCTCTGCCGTAATTGCCGTCAACGGCATCCCCACCGGCGGCAGCCTTGAGATCCCATCCGGCGCAGAAGAATTTCGGCCCACCCCCGGTGATGATGGCGACCCTGAGATCCGGATCATCGCGAAAACCGGTGAAGATCTCGCCCATCGCGCGACTGGTCTCAAGGTCGATCGCATTGGCCTTGGGCCGGTCGAGGGTAACCTCCAGCACGGCGCCGCGACGTTCGATTTTAAGCGCTTCCATGGTCATCCCGCCTCTCCCATTCGTATCAGCGCATCAGCCGCAACGGCCCTGTCCACTGTGGCAATCAATGGATTGATTTCCAACTCGTCCAGCGTATCGGCATGGGCGGTCACAAAGTTCTGGACCGCCATGATGGCGGCCACAACATGATCGATGGATGCCCCCGGCTTGCCGCGATAGCCGCTCAACAGCGGAGCAATTTTAAGCGATGCCAGGGCCGCGCGGACATCCTGCGGCGACGCCGGAACCAGCACCGAGACCGTATCCCGCATCAGTTCGGTGAGAACCCCGCCGAGCCCGATCGTCAGGACAAAGCCATGTGCGGGATCGCGAAGGACGCCGACCAGGAATTCGACGACGGCGCCGGTGATCATCTCCTCGACCAGAAAGCTCCTGGCCGGCATCGCCTCGGCGGCCAGAGTGACCTTGGCTGGATCGCTGAGGTTCAAAACGACAGCGCCTGCCTCGGTCTTGTGGGCAATGCCCTCCCCCTTCAGGACAACAAGGCCACCGAGTTCAGCTGCTGCTGCACCAGCCTCTGCGGGGCTTGAAGCCGCGATGGAGCGCGGAACCGGAAGGCCCGCCGCCGTCAACAGACGCTTGGCCTCCGCCTCGCCGATCACACGCCCCGCGCCATCAAAGCCGGGAGCCGGCAGCAAGACTGTGCCGGGAGCCCTCTGCCCGATGCCGGCCAGAGCCCGGATTGCGGCCAGGGAATCGGCCATGCCGCAGAGCGGGATGACACCGTTCGCAATCAACCGCTCGGACACATCCTCCGGAAGCCCCTCCTGCAACAGGGAGAGAACCGCCATCGGTGTTTCGGTCGACTGCGCCACGGTGATCACCGCGCGTACCACCTTGTCATAGGATGGCGCTTCGAACCGGTCGGCACGCGGCAGGTCCAGCACCACGCATCCCATGGCCAGATCACCGTGCATCATGGCCCCGAAGGCATCGACGAGTGCCGGCTCGTTGTCCCAGATATAGGTGTTGTAGTCGAGCGGATTGGCCAGGGCGACCTTCGGCCCCAGAGCCTTGCGCAGCGCTTCGGTCTGGTCTGGCATGAGCGGCGGAAATTCGACGCCTTTTGCCAGGCCTAGATCCGCCATGATCGAGGCCTCCCCCCCCGAGCAGGAGGCCGACATGATCCGGGCAGATCTCAAACCACCGGTGACATGGGCAATTTTCAGCGCCTCCATCATCTCTGCGGGACTGTCAACCTGGCCCATGCCCAGGCGCTCGAACAAGGCGCGGGCACCCGCATGGGAGCCGGCAAGTGAGGCGGTATGGGAAATCGCCGCCTGCTGGGCCTGATCGGAGCGCCCGACCTTCAGCACGATGACCGGCTTTCGCAAGTCAAAGGCGCGTGCGGCGAGCGCCGTAAAGGCCGGCAGGTCGGTCAAACCCTCGACATGCAGGCCAAGCGCCGTGATGCGTGGATCTTCGAGCAGTGCGGCACCAATGCCGGCCATCGTCGCCTGCGCCTGGTTTCCCGCCGCGACCACGGTCGCAATCGGCAGGCCGCGCCTTTGCATGGTCATGTTGATCAGCACATTGGACGATTGTCCAACGATGGCCACACCGCTTGAAACCGGCACCAGTCCATGCAGATCCGGCCAGAGCGAGACGCGATCCAGCGCATTGACGAAGCCATAGCAATTCGGCCCGAGAATGCGCATGGGCCCGGCAGCCGCGACAAGCCTGTCCTGCAATTCGGCCCCATCGGAAAGCTCGGCGATTGCCTCACGATAGCCGGCGGCAAAGCAGACAGCGCCACCGCAGCCCATGGCTGACAACTCGCCCGCAACCGTAACGGTCGCCTCGCGGTTGACGCCGATAAAGGCGGCATCCGGAACACCCGGCAAGGCGGCGAGTGAAGGATAGGCGCTGATGCCACCGATCATGTCCTTTGTCGGATGAACCGGCCAGATTTCACCCGTATAACCGGTCGCACGGCACTGCCGGACAACCGCCTCGCACCAGGTGCCGCCGCCGATCACGGCAATGGACAGAGGACTGAAGAGACGATGCAGGGGCTCCATCTGCATGCTCACACCCCAAGTGGCCGGAAGAGTTCGCGACTGATGATGTGACGCTGGATTTCGCTGGTTCCGTCCCAGATCCGCTCCACCCTCGCATCGCGCCAGAAGCGTTCGATCGGCAATTCGTCCATCAGGCCCATGCCGCCGTGAATCTGCAGGGCCCGGTCGGTCACGCGGGCGAGCATTTCGGAAGCATAGAGCTTGGCGGAAGCAATCTCGCGATTGGCCGGCAGGCCCTGATCGAGACGCCAGGCCGCGGCAAGCGTCAGCCAATCGGCGGCATCGATCTCCGTGATCATGTCGGCGATCTGGAAACTGACGCCTTGGAACCGCCCGATCTCCTGACCAAACTGCCGACGCTGCGCGGCATAGTCGACCGCCATGTCGAAGACACGGCGGGCACGCCCCACCGACATCGTCGCAACAGTGATCCGCGTCGCATAGAGCCAGTCGTTCATCACATCAAAACCGCCATCGACCTCCCCCAGAACCTGGGCGTCAGACAGACGGCAATTGTCGAAATAGAGAATGCTGTTCTTGTAGCCGCGATGCGAGACCGAGTTATAGCCGGGGCGGATTTCAAAGCCAGGTGTGCCGCGATCGACGAGAAAGCAGGTGATCCGCTTTTTCGGGCCGCGCGGGGTCTCGTCGACGCCGGTCGCCACGAAGACGATGATGAAATCAGCATGCTCGGCGCCCGAGATGAAATGTTTCGAGCCATTGACCACCCAGTCACCGCCTTGGCGCACGGCGCTGCATTTCATGCCCCGGACATCAGAGCCCGCATCCGGCTCCGTCATCGCCAGCGCATCCATGCGCTCACCGCGCACAGCCGGCAGGAGATAGCGTTCGATCTGATCTCCCTTGCAGGCCATCAGGATATTCTGGGGACGGCCGAAGAAGTGGTTCAACGCCATGGACCCGCGCCCGAGTTCGCGCTCCACAAGGGCAAAATCCAGATGCGAAAGACCAGCGCCGCCAACACTTTCCGGGAAGTTTGGCGCATAGAAACCAAGCTCGATAACCTTGCGCTTGATCTCCTCGCCCAGCTCGTGCGGGACCTCGCCTGTCTTCTCGACCAGGGCCTCATGCGGATAGATTTCGTTCTCGACAAAACTCCGCACGGTGGAGACGATCATCTCCTGTTCGTCCGTTAACCCGAATTGCATTGCCAACTCCATCAAAGGCCGCGAAGCAAGGCGCGAAATGCCTTGTCTGTCCTTGAGAAACATGAGAGGCAGGGTCATATGTCATCATGCAGATCGGGCCGATCATCATGCAGAAACGGAAAAATTCCGACAGTCCGCGCGACGTCGCCGTGCTTCTCTTCCGGTCCTTCTCCAACCTTTGCCTGGCAAACACGATCGAACCGCTTCGCGGGGCGAACAACCTCTCGGGCAAAACCCTCTATCGCTGGAAATATCTGAGCCTGGACGGCCGTCCGGTCACGTCATCAAGCGGGCTGACCGTGCAGGTCGATAGCGCGCTGACAGATCATCCGGGCGCCGACTATCTCTTCGTGATGCCAAGCTACGACTTCCTCAGTCACGCCACAGCGCCCTGCGCACGCTCGCTGCGTGCCGCACAAAATCGTTTCACGACGCTGGTCGGCATGGATACCGGAACCTGGCTCCTGGCATCGGCAGGCCTTCTCGCCGGGCGGCGTGCCACGATCCACTGGGAAGAGCTCAACAATCTTGCCGAACGATTTCCAGACGTTGATGTATCATCCGACCGCGTCGTGCATGACGGCAATATTCTGTCCTGCGGAGGCGCCACAACCGCATTCGATCTCGTGCTCGATCTTGTCGAGATCCATCATGGCGCGATGCTGCGGCTCGAGCTTGGCGCCCTGTTCATGACCGGCGATGCTTCACCTGTGCAACCGGTACGCCCCGGCAAGGTGCCGGAGGCCGGCATCGCACTGATGCGCCGTTCGATCGAAGCGCCTCTTCCGGTGATCGAGATTGCCCGCAAACTCGGCATGAGCCGCAAGGCTTTCGAAAAACGCTGTATCGACCGCTACGGGATCGGCCCCGGTCGGCTCTATCTGGCAACGCGCCTGCGCGAGGCGAAAAGAATGGTCGAGCAATCCAGCATTTCTGTTGCCGAAATCGCGACGCGTTGCGGCTACCGCGATGCCAGCGCGATGACACGCGCCTTCCGCAAGGAGTTTTCCATCACGCCGCGCGATCTGAGAGCCCAACGTGACAGGGATGCGCGTCCGACATGAACTCCCACATTGTTTGATGAGGAGGCCTGTCGCCAGACGGATAGATCATGCAGCCTCCTGGAAGGAGCGATGCTGCATTCTTCAATCTGGCAGGCGACAGACGTAGCGAGCCCGCATCGCCGATGCGCTTTGGCGGCTGAACCGAGCGCTCTGCGCGGCGCGGAGAATAAGCAGTGCAAAAGCCGTCACTCCGCAGCGAAGACTCTTCTTCGGTCGAGACCTGGAGGCTTTGACTTCGTTCAGTGGCACAACGAAGAATATGTCCACCGCAACAGCGCGCTGGTCACGATACCGTCGATAGCCGCCGAAATCATACGCCACGAGTGGGTATGCGATCTTCGAGCTTCTTGAAACCGTAGACCAGGACACCGGTCAGGCAAAGGTAGATCAAGGCAAGCAGTAGCAGTGGTTCATAAGTCAGGAAGGTCTCCTGGCGTACACGCGAAATGATGGCATAGACATCCACCACCGTGATGGTTGCCACCAGCGGCGTAGACTTCAGCTGCAGCACCATCTCACCGTTGAGTGTCGGCAGCGCTCGGTGAATCGCGCGCGGCAGCCAGATGCGGCGAAACAGCGTAAAGGGTTTCATGCCATAGGCACGGCCAGCCTCAAGTTCGCCGGCAGGCACGCCGGCAAAGGCGCCGCGCATCACTTCGCCTTCATAGGCGGCAAAGGAAATCGTCAGCGCGGCAACGCCATAGGGCCAGGCCTCGCGAAGATAGGGCCAGAGGAAGGACTGGCGGATCTCGGGGAACTGAGGAAACAGCGATCCGAGCCCGTAGTAAAGTAGCCAGAGTTGCAGCAACAGTGGTGTGCCGCGAATGACGGTACAGAAGCCTGAGGCAAGCCACTTGATCGGCCAGGGGCCGATCACCTGCACCAACCCCAAAGGAACAGCAAGCAGGAAACCCAGGAACGCAGTGCTGAACAGCATGGCGAGCGTCACCAGGACCCCTTGCCCAAGACGCGGAATATAGCGCGGCAGCCAGTCCCAGCGCATGAACCATGCGCAGCTGGCGACAATGGCAACGAAAATGAGCATCAAGATGATGCGATGCGGTCTGAAGAAGCTCGATGGGTTGGCAAACTCACCCGTCTTCTGGAGCGGCGGAGTGACGGTGCTCATGGTCAGATCACCTCAGCAAATCCGCGGCGCGACCGCCGCTCGATGATCTTGATGATCACATTGGAAACCAGCGTCAGCGCCAGGTAGAGCACGCCGGCTGCGCAGAAGAAAAGAATATAGGCTTTCGTGGTTCCCGCAGCTTGGCGGGTTACCAGCGTCAATTCGCTGAAGCCGACCACCGCAAGCAGTGCTGTATCTTTGGTCGCGATCAGCCAGAGATTGGACAGACCGGGAATGGCATGAGGCAACATCGCCGGCAGGGTCACACGACGCATCACTTTCCATGGCGACATGCCATAGGCGCGGGCTGCTTCGATCTGCCCGACCGGCACCGCCTTGATCGCACCACGCAGAACCTCCGTCGAATAGGCTCCCTGCACGATACCGATGACGAGAATGCCCGCAGTGAGGCCACTGATGTCCACGGTGCCGAGGCCCGCGAGCCGAAGCAGGGCATTGATGGCATCGGTGCCCGCATAGTAAAGAAGAACGATCAGGACCAGTTCCGGAACGGCGCGTACGACAGTCGTGTAGCAGGCGAGCAGATCACGCGTGACCGGCCCGCCATAAAGCTTGCCGGAGGCTCCGCCGACACCCAAAATCAGCCCGAGACAATAACCGCCGATGGCGATCTGGAGGGAGTTCAAGAAACCCCAGAGGAGAACGCCGCCCCAGCCAGGCGGCGAAAGCGCGAGCAGACCCCAGTTGATGAAGGATGCGGTTTCGGCGGCCATGATGTTCCCGGCAATGTCTGTGGAGGCCGGCGGTCAACCGCCGGCCATCCGATTGGCTGCCTCACTTGCCGTAGATATCGAAGTCGAAATACTTCTTCGAGAACGCGTCATAGGTGCCGTTCGCACGGATGGCGGCGATGGCAGCGTTGATCTTGCCCTTCAGCTCGTTTTCGCCCTTGCGCAGGCCGACACCGACACCGGCGCCTAGGATCGCCGGATCATCGACGACATTGCCCTTGAGTTCGCAGCATGCTGCACCCTGTTCGGTTTTCAGGAACGCGTCCAGCGTCAGCGAGTCGGCCTGCACCGCATCGATGCGACCGGCGGCCAGGTCGTTGTTGGCCTCATCCTGTGTCTGGTATTCTTTGATCGAAGCTGCAGTGGGGCCAAAATACTTGGTGGCGTAGTCTTGGTGGATGGTTGACACCTGCACGCCTATAACCTTGCCGGCAAGCCCTTCAGGGGTGGCATCGAAGGCTTCGCCCTTGGTGCCGATGACGGCGGTTGGCGTGTTGTAGTACTTGTCGGAGAAATCGATGGTCTTCATGCGCTCCTCGGTGATCGACATGGAGCCGATGATCATGTCGATCTTTCCCGATGTCAGCGCTGGAATGATCCCGTCCCAGGCGACGGGCGTGATCACGCAGTCGAGCTTGGCTTCGGCACAGATCGCCTTCTGGAACTCGACTTCCCATCCTTCCCAGTTGCCCGAGGCGTCCGGCGAGGTGAAGGGAGGGTAGGGCTCAGCCGCAAAGCCGACCTTGACCTGCTGCGCAAGTGCGCCGCTGGCACTCGCAACGCCGAGAGTCATTGCGATTGCAAATGTCCTGATGATGTTTTTCATGATGTTCCCCTTTTTTGTTTTGGCAGGTTGTTTAAAGCCCGGTTGCGGCATGCAGACTGAACACAGCCGACAACCGGACTCCGAGTTCTTGGCTAACGGCTCGAGCTGATGAACTTCTTCAGCCGCTCCGATTTTGGCGCCCCGAAAATGGCATCCGGCGACCCTTGCTCCTCGATCAGGCCATTGTGCAGAAACACAATGTGGTTCGCCACGTCGCGGGCGAACTTCATCTCGTGTGTCACAAGGATCATCGTGCGCTTTTCCATGGCGAGGTCACCGATCACTGTCAGAACCTCACCGACCAACTCCGGGTCCAGTGCCGAGGTCGGCTCGTCGAAGAGCATGACCAACGGCTGTATGGCGAGGGCCCGCGCGATGGCTGCTCGCTGCTGCTGCCCGCCTGACATGAAGGCGGGGTAGACGTCACGCTTCTCGTAGAGCCCGACCCGGCGCAGGATGGTCTCGGCAAGTTCGATCGCTTCCGTCTTCGGTTTGCCAAGGACCTGTATCGGGACTTCAATGACGTTCTCAATCACGGTCATGTGCTGCCAGAGATTGAAATTCTGGAACACCATTCCGAGCCTGGAACGAATACGCTGGATCTGATTTCGGTCGGCCGGCATCAATCCGCCATGGCCATCCTTTTTGAGTGCAATTGTTTCGCCGTGAATGGCGATTGATCCGGCGCTGGGAAGCTCCAGCATGTTGATGCAACGCAAGAAGGTGGATTTTCCCGAGCCGCTGCCGCCGATAATGGCGATCACGTCTCCCTCTCTGGCGGTCAGCGATATGCCCTTGAGAACCTCCAGTGGCCCGAAATGCTTGTGCAGGCCGCAAACATCAATGGCAAGGGGCCTTTCCGTCATGTGCGGTCACACTTGGGACCGCGCGCAAGCGACGCGTTTTGCATGCCAGTCATCCCCAGTTTTTTCCCCGGCGCGCGGCATCTTCGGCCCGTCACGCCGTCCAATCTTCAATATGTTGACACCTGTCGAGAAATTATGCAAGCGTACAACAAGGCGCCCGCCACTTTTTGTGGCATTTGGCAAGTGTGATGAAAAATCCGACAGGAGTAGTGCATGACCGGTTTCGGTTCGCAGGAAATGTCTGCCCGCCTCGAGCGCGTCCTGATGCGGCGGCCGGGCCCGAGTCTTGCCACGGCAGACGCCCGGCACTGGCATTACGGTCCGACATTCGACGGGCCGAAGGCTGTCGAGCAGTACAAGGATTTCGCGCGCATCGTGGAGGCTTCCGGAGCAGAGATACTCTGGTTGGAGGATACGGGCGACGGACTGGCCGATTCCATGTTTACCCATGATCCGTCGCTGATGACGGACAGGGGGGCGATCCTTCTGCGGATGGGCAAGCCGCTGCGCTTGCCCGAAACGGTTCTGCACGAGCACGCCTATCGAGCGGCTGGTATTCCGATCCTTGGCCGGATCGTTGCTCCGGGCAGCGTCGAGGGCGGTGACTGCATCTGGCTCGATGAGAAGACCCTCGTCGTCGGACGCGGTGTGCGCACCAATCAGGAAGGTATCACGCAACTGTCCGAGATACTGGCACCGCTGGGCGTCGAAGTGCTCGGCTTCGACCTGCCGCTTTGGCAAGGGGAGGAAGCATGCCTGCATCTGATGTCGGTGATCAGCCCGCTGGCCCGTGACCTGGCGCTCGTCTTTGCGCCGCTTATGCCGGCTGCATTCTATCAACTGCTGAAGGCCCGCGGCATCCGCTTGATAGAGGCGTCTGCCGACGAGTTTTACGCCAGCAACGGGCTCAGCCTTAATGTCTTGCCTCTCAAGCCGCTGCATGTGGTGATGGTGGATGGTTTCCCCGCGACGAAAGCAGCGATGGAAACTGCCGGCTGCACGGTCACCACCTTCGCCGCCGACGCCCTTTGCATTGCCTGCGAGGGCGGCCCGACTTGCCTGACCCGCCCGATTCTACGCAGGCACTGACGCGAGAGACAGCCGCAATAGCCTCTCGCGCCGATGCCACAATGGGATTGTTGCTGCTTGCGTGACGATGGAACGGGACCTTGGCGGATGCTTAAACGGCACTTATTCGCCTCTATCTGATTGAACGCAGTCGGCGTCGGAGCCGAGAACAACGAAAAGCGCATCAAAGGTTGCCTCACCCAGTCAGTAGCATCGGTCACTGGGCGCCTAACACTTGATCGCCGAGGTGTATCGCGAGAAGCGCCTCGGGTTAGACCAGGAACAGTAGAGTCGTCTGCCGGACTTTCTCCACGCGCATGGACGGGCCTGACGACATGCATTCGGCGCCAGGCTTCGGGCAGACTCTGGCCGGGTGCGATGGGCGAAACTGAAGACAATGGGGACCATTCCACATGCACTACGCTTCGATCACCGACAGGCTGGCCGATCTCGGTTCCGGAAAATGGGCGCTGCATATCCGCGCCCGCCAGATGAAGGAGACCGGTCTAGACATCATCGAGTTGACCATTGGCGAGCCGGACCTGCCACCGGATGAACGTCTGTTGGCAGAATGCCAGCGTGCCATGCTGGCCGGACGCTATCGCTATTCCAGCGGCCGCGGCGAACCCGCAATACTGGCAGCGCTTGCTGCCAAGTATGCAAAAAGGCGCGCTGACGTGACTGAGGAGAACGTGCTGTGTTTTCCCGGCACACAGACAGCCCTGTTCTGCGTGATGCTGGGCCTGGTCGAGGCCGGCGACGCCGTGCTGGTCGGCGACCCCCTTTATGCAACCTATGACGGGGTCATACAGTCGACCGGGGCGCATCGTGTGACCGTGCCGCTTCGCCCCCAGGCAGGCTTTCACATGCAGGCCGCAGACCTGGAAGCAGCAATCACGCCCGCTTGCCGCGTCCTGCTTCTCAACACCCCGCACAATCCGAGCGGGGCAGTGCTCAACCGTACAGAACTGGCAGCCATCGGCGACGTCTGCCGTCGTCACAATCTATGGATCGTCTGCGACGAGGTCTACGAGGAACTGGTTTTCAAGGGCAGCTTCGCCTCGCCATTCGACAATCCGGAACTCGCCGACCGCACGGTCGTGGTATCGTCGATTTCCAAGTCCCACGCGGCACCTGGCTTTCGCAGCGGCTGGGCGGTCGGCCCTGTCGATTTCACCAGGCGCATCCTGCCGTTATCGGAGACCATGCTGTTTGGCGTCCAACCCTTCATTTCCGACATGACCGCCTATGCCCTGACGCATGACATCGAGACCTCACGGCACATGCGTGCCTCCTACGGCGCGCGCGCATCGCGCATCGCCGAAGCACTTGCAGGCGCGCCGGGTCTGAGAGCGCATCCTCCGGAAGCGGGCATGTTCATCCTGGTCGATGTCTCCGAGACAGGCATGACTGGTGAGGCCTTCGCCTGGGCACTTCTGGAGGAAGAAGGCGTGGCCGTCATGCCGGGCTCATCCTTTGGTGACAAGGCTGCATCTTTCCTGCGTCTTAGCCTGACCGTACCCGACGCGTTGATCGAGGAGGCTTGCCTGCGCATTCGCGCGCTTGCCATGCGCTGCGTTAGCCGCAGGGAGCGCCGCGCATGACAGTCCCGATGAAGACGGTCGGAGAAACACTTGTCGATCTCCTGGAGGCGCACCAGGTTGATGTCGTGTTCGGCATTCCTGGCGTACACACGGTTGAACTCTATCGCGGTCTCGCCGCTTCATCGATACGCCATGTCACCCCGCGCCACGAACAGGGGGCCGGCTTCATGGCCGACGGATACGCGCGGGTCAGTGGCAAGCCCGGCGTGGCGCTTGTGATTACCGGACCGGGGCTGACCAACATCATCACCGCCATGGCGCAGGCGCGCCAGGATTCGATCCCGATGCTGGTGATTTCCGGTGTCAACCGGCGCGATTCTCTGGGTCACGGGCGTGGCCTGCTGCATGAATTGCCCGATCAGCATGCAATGATCGGCACCGTTGCGCTTTATTCGCACACCCTGCTCAATCCCGGCGACCTCGCCAGTGTCATGGAGCACGCATTCTCGATCCTGTCGTCTGGACGACCGGGACCGGTTCATGTGGAGATACCGACCGACGTCATGTCGATCCGAATTCCAGCGCCCCCCGTCCGCAAACCGCTTTCCACACGACCGCGCGCCGACAGCGACATGCTGCAGGCGGCCGCCAACCTCGTCGCCAGCGCCAGTCGCCCAGTGATTGTGTGCGGCGGCGGAGCCCTGACTGCGGAGGCTGAGATACGGGGACTGGCAGAACGCATCGATGCGCCAGTGGTGACCACGGTCAATGCGCGTGGTCTCCTTGCCGGCCATCCACTGCGCGTACCGGCAAGCCCCAGCCTCGAGACAGTCCGCAGGCTTCTGGCCGATGCCGACCTTGTGGTCGCCATCGGTACTGAGATGGGGCAGACAGATTTCGATATGTATGTCGACGGCAGGTTTCCGGTTCTTGCCAACCTGATCCGCATCGACATCGATGCGACACAGCTGGCGCGCGGCCCTCATGCTTCGTTATCGATCCTGTCGACTGCGCGCGAGGCCGTTGCAGGTCTGAGTGCGTTGCTCCCCGAGACTGAGCCTCTCGGCAGCGGGCAGGCGCACGCCAAAGCCGCTCGGAGCGAAGCGCTTGAGGAGCTGTCGCCGAAAATCAGGATGGAGATCGGCATCATCGACGCGGTCTACAAAGCGCTGCCCGGCTGCCGTATCGTTGGCGACTCCACACAGCCCGTCTATGCCGGCAATCTTTATTGTGATGTTCCGGCCCCCGGTCGCTGGTTCAATTCGGCCACCGGCTACGGCACGCTTGGCTATGCGGCACCGGCAGCCGTGGGGGCGGCTGTGGCGGATCTTTCCTCACCGGTGGTTTGCCTGACGGGCGATGGCGGTTTTCAGTTCTCGCTGGCCGAAATCGGATCGGCGGCCGATATCTGTGCTCGCGTGATCTATCTCGTCTGGAACAATGACGGCTATCAGGAAATCGAGACCTATATGGTCGAAAACGGGATCACGCCGGAAGGCGTTCGTCCCGCCGCTCCCGATTTTTGCCTTGTGGCCAAGGCCTACGGCGTCCCGGCGATACGGCTGGGATCTCTGGACGATCTGCCGTCCGCCCTTGCGCAGGCAGCGACGCGCAACGGGCCAAGTCTGATCGAGATACACCAGACAAAAACCCGCGGCGTGACCCGCTGACCGGAAACTTGCGAATCTAAATGGGACGAGCCAGACGCCTTCAGTATAAGCCTGATCGCGCTTGGAACGGTTGCGGAAGACTGCGACCGTCGGCCCAAATGGCAGTCAAATAGACCGGGTTCGCGATATATGTGGACTGCATGTGTTTCGGCCCTTTAATTGCGGGACATGGTCAACCTGTTTTGTCGGTGCCGGGGGCAGGGTCCTTTTCTAGGTCTGCCGCAGTAGCTGGGCACGCCGCCAATTCACGCGTCCGGAAGGTTCAGCCCCTTCAGCGGTTTGGCGGCATGAGCCTTGCCTGTCGGAGATTGCCGCGCGCGCAATTGCCCAGCTAGGGACATGGCGGTCCCTCTTAGATAGTCATTCAGGCCGCAGTGTAGTCGATCGCAAAGCTCAGACGATCATCGTAGTGCAGTTCCCAATAGGCTTGCCAAATCTGGTGAGTGATCGCCCCACCGTCCCATCACCAACCGGCGCGCCATCAAGCTCGGTGATCGCCATGACGCCACTAGCCGTGCTGGACATGACGATCTCGTCACTCTGATAGGCAAGCTCCCCGACTATGCCTGGGTGGCACCACCCGGAATCCGCTATTCCGACGGCGCGCTCGCAAGCGTCGTCAGTTGTCTGAAGTCTGCCGATGCCCTCACGGTCATGCCGCACAGCGTTGTGTTTTCACAGCGCAAGGAACGAACGATTACGGCCCTGCCGATCAACATTCCCCACCCGGAACGAGCGCTCGCCATCCTTCGCCGCGTCGATGCGCCACGATCTCCGCCTGTCGAACAGTTCTCGACCTTCATTCGCTCGAGTTTCGACAGCCTGAAGCATCTCATCAAGCGGCATGAGGAGGCCGTGGTCTGGGGCAATTAACGATGCGTCGTGATCCAGCCTCGAAACGGCGATCCTCTCCCTTCGCCGCCCTCGACAGATTCAGGGAAATCACACCCAAGCCGGGAGGTTCGCTGACATTCATCTTCATGGCCTCTTCTGCTGCTGCGAGCGAATTTCGGCATCGGCGCGAGCGCAATATGGTGCTTTTCGAGACCCGCGATTTTGCCTAATCGAACATGGAAAGAGACAGCGGGGCACGGTGATGAGCAAACCATTTTTCTGGAACGAATTGACGACGACCGATTTTGCCAGCCTGTCTGCAGACACCACCGTCGCCATCCTGCCGATCGCCTCGACGGAGCAGCACGGGCCCCATCTGCCGATCGCAACCGACGTCGCCATCGCCAACGGCATGCTCGCGGAACTGAAGGCACAGCGTCCCGACGATCTCGATTTCCTTGTCCTGCCGACACAGGAAATCGGCAAGGCCAACGAACATGTCTATGGCCCCGGCAGCCTGTCCTTCGGCCCCGAGATCCTCATCCCCGCCTGGACCGCGATCGGCGCAAAGGTCGCGGAAGCCGGCATTCGCAAGCTCGTCATCGTCAATTCGCATGGCGGCAATGTCGACGTCATGAGCATCGTCGGCAGGGAATTGCGCGTCCGCCACCAGATGGTCGTTGTCTCCACCCAGTGGGGCCGTTTCGGCAATCCCGACGGCATGATTTCAGAACATGAAAGCCGCTACGGCATCCATGGCGGCGAGGTCGAGACATCGCTGATGCTGCATTTCCGCCCCGAGCTGGTGCGCATGGAAAAGGCTGAGAACTTCATCTCCAAGGCCGAGGATATGCGCTCCAATTCAAAATTCCTGACCCCGCTACCGCCGCATTCGCTGGCGTGGATCGCCCATGATCTCAACCCACATGGCGTGGTCGGCGATGCCTCGAAGGGCACGGCAGAAAAGGGCGCGGCGATCTGCCGGCACCAGGTGGCCGGCTTTATCGACCTTTTGCGCGATGTCACCGCCTATCCGCTGGAAAACCTATACACTCCAGGCTGACCGCACAAACCTCAGCTTCCGCTTCGGATCGTCTCGGGAATATGCCCGCAGGCCTTCAGTTCCTGTACAAGGCCAAGCAGTTCCTGCATCAGATATTCGACAAACAGGCTTGTCGCCGAATCGAGCGGCGCCCTCGCGCGGGCAAAGAGCTTCATGGGCTGGTGTCGCACATGCGCTTCGGTCAGCGCACGAAACACCAGTTCGCCGCGCCGGCATTCCGCCACCGCATCCAGTGGATTGAGCAGGGTCAGCCCCGTTCCGGCCTTCACCAGCTGCTTCATCAGTTCCGATGAATTGGTTTCGACCACCGGGTCAACGAGCAGCGGCAGCGGCGCCAGCGCCAGATCGATGATATTGCGCAGGCTGGTCCCCGATTGCGCCAGGATCAGCGGCTCCTGCACCACATCCACGAGGTCGATCGGTCCCTCCTCGCGCGCCAGCCGATGCCCGGGCGGCAGCACGACGCCAACCGGCACGTCGAAATTGGCAAGCGTTCGTATGCCGGGCGTCGCCGGAATGTTGAAGCCCAGCCCCAGATCGACCTCGCCTGTCAGCACCGGGTTGATCGTCGTTGAACCACCGTCATTGCGCAGCTTGATCTGCACGCGCGAATGTTTCGCGATAAAACCGGCCAGGATCGCCGGCAGCGGACCGGAGGCGAGGCCAACCGTCGTGACCAGCGAAACCTTGCCGACCTGCGGCGTCTTCAATCCCCTCAGCCGCCCCTCAAGACGCTCGTAATTCTTCAATACGTCGCGGATATGTTCGACACAGAGTTCGCCCGCCGCCGTAAGCCGCAGACCTTTCGGCAACCGCTCGAAGATCGGCGCGCCCAGTTCCTCCTCCAGCGCAAGGATCTGCCGGTTGACCGCCGACGACGCAACGTTGAGCCTGGCTGCAGCCTTGCGGATCGAGCCGCAGCGAACGATTTCATTGATATAGACGAGCTTTCGGGAGTGAAGCACGAGACCTCCGCTGCGCAAAAATTAGCCATGCCGCTTCACTATGCAGCATTCCCACGAGCAGTGCAAAAAAAGCATCGATGCGGACGAATTTTGATGCTTTTCAAGACGCAAGGCAGCCGTTCAAATGCGATCAAAGGGAGCTCGAAAACGGGCCCCGGAACGAACAGGGGAACAATCGAATGCGCGACACGCTCACCAAGACCAGCCTTTTCGCCCTATTCGGCCTCGCGACATCGCTGGCCGCCGGCACCTCGGCTTACGCCCTCGATGAGGTCAGTTACGGCACAAACTGGCTGGCCCAGGCCGAACACGGCGGCTTTTATCAGGCCGTGGCCGACGGCACCTATGAGAAGTATGGCCTGAAGGTCACCGTGATCCAGGGCGGCCCGCAGGCCGCCAACCGCGCGCTGCTGATCGCCGGCAAGGTCGATTTCTACATGGGCAGCCCGCTCGGCGAAATGGACGCCGTCAAGGAAGGCATCCCGCTGATCGACGTCGCGGCCATCTTCCAGAAGGACCCGCAGGTCCTGCTCGCCCATCCCGATCAGGGCATCGAGACCTTTGCCGACCTCGCCAAGCTCGATAGCATCTTCATGGGCAAGGACGGTTATGTCACCTATTACGAGTGGATGAAGAAGAACTTCGAGGGCTTCACCGACGAAAAGTACAAGCCCTACACCTTCAACCCGGCCCCCTTCATCGCCGACCCGAAGTCCGCGCAGCAGGGTTACCTGACGTCGGAACCCTACGAGATCGAGAAGCAGGCCGGCTGGGCACCGAAGGTCTTCCTGCTCGCCGACAACGGCTACAACCCCTATTCGACGATGATCACGACCACGACGACCATGGTCGAAAGCAAGCCGGATGTTGTGCAGCGCTTCGTCGATGCCTCGGCTGAAGGCTGGTACAACTACCTCTACGGTGACAACAAGGCCGCCAATGACCTCATCAAGAAGGACAATCCGGAAATGACGGATGGTCAGATCGAATATTCGATCAAGAAGATGAAGGAATATGGCATCGTCGAATCCGCCGAAGCGCTCGACAAGGGCATCGGCTGCATGACCGACGAGAAGTACAAGGCCTTCTTCGACGCCATGGTCCAGATCGGCGTCCAGCCGGCGGACCTCGACTACAAGAAGGCCTACACCACCCAGTTCGTCTGCAAGGGTGTAGGGATGGCGCTGAAGAAGTAATGCCCACCTCCCCCTTGAGGGGGGAGGTCGCAGCGAAGCTGCGGGTGGGGGTGATCGATCGTATCCCAATGATGTCACCCCACCCCGGCACTGCGTGCCGACCCTCCCCTCAAGGGGAGGGTAGAAGCGCACCGCAATCCGATCTCCCCCTTGAGGGGGAGATGTCCGGCAGGACAGAGGGGGTGTACCCCACCTCGCAACGCCACCCCTGCCGCAACACCAGAATGCAACGCGGATGTAACGCGAGACAGAATGACCAGTTTGCCATCCACGGAAGACCCCATCACCCCGCCCCCTCCCGAACAGCGCCGGGCGCTTGTAGTGATGAAGGACGTATCCAAGGTGTTCTCCAGCGGCACGGTGGCCTTGACCGGCATGTCGCTCACCGTCAATGGCGGCGAGTTCGTTTCGCTGCTCGGCCCCTCCGGCTGTGGCAAGTCGACGGCGCTCCGGATCATCGCCGGCCTCGGCGACACCACATCAGGCACAATCGACTGGCCGAGTTCGCGCATAAACTCCAAAGGCCTGCCCGAAGGCGATATCTCCTTCGTCTTCCAGGAACCGACGCTGATGCCCTGGGCGACCGTCTTCGGCAATGTCTACCTGCCGCTCAAGCTGCGCGGCGTCTCCAAGTCTGCCGCCAGGGCTGACATCCTGGCCGCCCTCGACCGCGTGGGCCTCAAGGATTTCACCGACGCCTATCCGCGAGAACTCTCCGGCGGCATGAAGATGCGCGTCTCGATCGCCCGCGCCCTCGTCACCAAGCCGAAGCTTCTCTTGATGGACGAGCCCTTCGCAGCCCTCGACGAAATCACCCGGCAGAAGCTGAACGACGACGTGCTGGCCCTGTGGAAGGAAACCGGCATCACGGTCATTTTCGTCACCCATTCGGTGTTCGAAAGCGCCTATCTCTCAAGCCGCATTGTGGTGATGAAGGCCCGCCCCGGTCGCGTCCACGCCGATTTCCCGCTGCAGACCAGCCTGGACCGAGACGCTTTCTACCGCACCTCGGAGGATTATCGCCAAGCCTGCGAAACCGTCTCCAGGACACTGCTCGAAGCGATCGGCGGGGAGGAACATTGATGACCGGAACGGCCGAAACGCTCGCAAAGATCCTCGTCCCCATCCTCGTCGTCTGCACCCTGCTGGTCATCTGGCAGGTCGGCGTCTGGGTCTCCGGCGTGCCGCAATACATTCTGCCCGGCCCGATCGCCATTGCCGGTGCCCTCTTCAAGGACTGGGGCACGCTGTCGCCAGCACTCTGGGTCACCACCAAGATCACGCTGATGTCGCTGGGCTTGGCGCTTCTCGGCGGCGTCGGCATCGCCGTTGCCCTCGTCCAGTCGAAATGGATCGAGATCGCCTTCTACCCGATCACCGTCATCCTCCAGGTGACCCCGATCGTCGCCATCGCCCCGCTGATCCTGATCTATTCGCCGTCCACGCAGGTTGCGCTCCTGATCTGCGCCTTCCTCGTCGCCTTCTTTCCGATCCTCTCCAACATGGTCCAGGGCCTGAAGAGCGTCGACCACAATCTCCTGAACCTGTTCGATCTCTACGGCGCCTCCCGCTGGCAGACGCTGCTCTATCTGAAGCTGCCGGCCTCGCTCCCCTATTTCATGACGGGGCTCCGGATCGGTGGCGGCCTCGCGCTGATCGCTGCCGTCGTTGCCGAATTTGCGGCCGGTTCCGCGGGCGCCGGTTCGGGCCTTGCCTTCCGCCTGCTCGAGGCCCAGTTCCGTCTGAACATTCCACGCCTTTTCGCAGCCCTTTTCCTGCTCTCCTGCCTCGGCGTCGTGATCTTCGCCATCACCTCCTTCATTTCCTGGCTGGCGCTGCATCGCTGGCACGAGAGCAGCCTGAAACGAGAAAACTGATGTCGAGCCCGATTGCCAATCTGCCCGCCGCCAAGCGCTTCGTCCTTGCCAATGCGACGCTGCCCGAAATCTGTGTCGATGGTGTCGAGGCGCCCGCCTGCGAGGGCCTGATCAGCGCCGACATCGTGGTGGCCGAGGGCAAGGTCGAAGCGATCCTGAAGCCCGGCACCGCCCCATCGGGCCTCCCCTCGACGGATCTCCGCAACGGCATGGTCTGGCCGACTTTCGTCGACATGCACACCCATCTCGACAAGGGCCATATCTGGGACCGCCGGCCGAACCCCTCGGGCGATTTCATCGGCGCGCTCGAAGCCGTGAAAACCGATCGTGAGGCCCGCTGGTCGGCTGCAGACGTCAAGGCCCGCATGGAGTTTTCGCTGCGCACGGCTTACGTCCATGGGACCAGCCTGATCCGCACCCATCTCGATAGCCTGGCGCCCCAGCACCGCATCTCTTTCGAGGTCTTCGCCGAAGTCCGTGACGCCTGGGCCGGCAAGATCGACCTGCAGGCAGCCGCCCTCTTCCCCTTCGACCAGATCACCGACGAAGCCTTCTTCAAGGATCTGGTCGAGGTCATCGTCGCCAACAAGGGTCTGCTCGGCGGCGTCACCTATCTGATGCCGGGGCTCGACGAAAAGCTCGACATCCTCTTCCGCACCGCCTCCGAAAACGGCTTGGACATCGACCTGCATGTCGACGAGACGCAGGACAAGGAAACCCTGACGCTGAAGACGATCGCGGAAGCCAAGATCCGCAACGGCTTTGAGGGCGCAGTCACCGTCGGCCATTGCTGCTCGCTTGCGCGTCAGGACGACGACCTGGCCAAGCGCACCATCGATCTGGTGGCAGAGGCCGGCCTCTCGGTCGTCTCGCTTCCGATGTGCAACATGTATCTGCAGGACCGCGTGTCCGGCCGCACGCCCCGCCAGCGCGGTGTCACCCTGTTCCATGAACTCACTGCCGCAGGCGTCGCGACCGCCGTCTCCTCCGACAACACCCGCGACCCCTTCTATGCCTATGGCGATCTCGATCCCGTCGAGGTCTTTCGCGAGGCGGTGCGCATCATCCATCTCGACCATCCGCTGGATACCGCAGCGAGGGTCGTCACCCGCATGCCCGCCGATATCCTGAAACGCTCCGACCATGGCCGCATTGCGGTTGGCGCCAAGGCAGATCTCGTCCTCTTCAGCGCACGCCGCTGGAGCGAATTCCTTTCCCGTCCGCAGGCTGACCGCATCGTGATGCGGAATGGCATGGGCATCGACCGCAGCCTGCCGGATTACCGCGAACTTGACCCGTTGCTTGGAGCATAGACATGGCCGACTACGCCAGGATCAAACAGGAACTGGACGGCATCGCCGTCGAGGACAATCCGGCACTCGTCAAGCAGAAGAGCCGCGACTTCTACTGGTATTCACCGATCCTGAAGGAAGAACTCGACAATGTCGTCGGAGACCTCGTCGTCTCGCCGACGACGGAAGAAGAGGTCATCCGGACGCTGAAAGTGGCCTATGCCCATGGCGTTCCCGTCACCCCGCGCGGCGGCGGCACTGGCAATTACGGCCAGGCCATGCCGCTGTCAGGTGGCATCATCTTGAACCTCATCAACATGAACAAGGTGAAGGAGATCCTGCCCGGTCGCGTCATCTGCGAGCCCGGCATCATCATCTCCGAGCTTGACCGCCAGACCAAGGAACATTCGGGCCAGGAACTGCGCTTCCATCCCTCGACCAAGCAGACAGCCTCAGTCGCCGGCTTCATCGCTGGCGGCTCCGGCGGCGTTGGCTCGATCACTTGGGGCGGGTTGCGCGACCTCGGCAACATCCTGCGCCTGCGTGTCGTCACCATGGAAGCCGAGCCGCGCGTGCTCGAACTTTCCGCCTGGGACCTGCAGAAGGTCTCCCATGCCTATGGCACCAACGGCATCATCACCGAAGTCGAGATGCCTCTGGCGCCGGCTTACGACTGGGTCGACGTCATCGTCGGTTATGACGAGTTCATGGACGCGGTAAAATTCGCCGATGCGCTCTCCCACAAGAACGGCATCCTTTTGAAGGAAGTCGCCCCGATCGCCGCCCCCATTCCCTTCGACTATTTCACCCGCCACAAGCCCTGGCTGAAGGAAGGCCAGGCGGTGGTGGTGCTGATGGTCGCCCCCCATTCGATGGAGCCTTTCCTGGCGCTCGCCGAGCGGATGAAGGGCGACGTTCGCTTCCGCTCTGACACGGTCGAAAGCATGAAGGGCATCCCGCATGCCTATGAGCTCACCTGGAACCACACGACGCTGCGGGCGCTCAAGCTCGACACCAACATCACCTATCTACAGGTCCAGTATCCCGGCCCCGATCATGTCGAGAAGGTTCGGATCATGACCGAGCTCTTCCCCGACGAGGTCATCGGCCATCTCGAATTCATCAAGTTCGACGGCCAGATCCAGTGCGCCGGCTTGCCGCTGGTGCGCTACACGACAAAGGAGCGGTTGGAGGAGATCATCCGCATCCACGAGGAAAACGGCTGCCCGATCTTCAACCCGCATCGCTACACCCTGGAAGAAGGCGGCATGAAGCAGACCGATCAGGTGCAGCTGGATTTCAAGAAGGAAACCGATCCGAAGGGCCTGCTGAACCCCGGCAAGATGATCGCCTGGGAGAACCCGGACTTCGATTTCTCGGCGGGAAAGAATTACCTGTTCCCGGGGCTCGAGGTGTTTGCGGAGGCGGGGGAGTAGGAGTCGCGCCAGGTTGGGCCTAGCTTCGGTCGGTGACTGAGGTTACCCCCCCTCTGCCCTGCCGGGCATCTCCCCCTCAAGGGGGGAGATTGGGGCTCAGCCAACGCCTCGCCCACACCGAAATACTGATCCGCGGACGAGGCAATGAAGGCCTAAAACCCACTGACCGCCAAACGCAGACATCCACGAACTCAACGGATGACGCAACCGCGAACGGCAGCCCCGTCCAATCTCCCCCCCTTGAGGGGGAGATGTCCGGCAGGACAGAGGGGGGTACCCCACACTCAACAGACGACAGATAAGGAACCACACCAACCGCCACACCACCCCCATTCCGAAGGTACTCCCGGCCGGCCCTCCGGCCCATGCAACACCTGACATGGCATTCCCCACCCCTCGGCATCTGGCGGCGAAGGATCGGGATGCTGGGACAAACGGCGCGGAAGTTTTCAACTGGACCCCGGCTGCGAAAGCGGCGGGCAACGACTTGGAGCTTTTCACATGCGCGTACTCGTCCTCCACTCCCATCCCCTCGATGAAAGCTTCGGCCGGGCGCTTTACAAGCTCACCTGCGAGAGCCTGGAAAAGGCCGGTCATGAGGTCGATGGCTGCAATCTCTATGAGGAGGGTTTCGACCCGGTGCTCTCGGCCCATGACCGGCGCGTCTATCACGACATTCCCGACAACCTCTCGCTGGTGCAGCCCTATGTCGACCGCCTGAAACAAGCCGAAGCACTTGTTATCGTCACCCCCGTCTGGAATTTCGGCTTCCCGGCCATGCTGAAGGGCTATTTCGACCGCGTCTGGCTGCCCGGCGTCTCCTTTGACCTCGTGGATGGCCAACTCACCCCGACGCTGCGCCATATCCGCAAGCTCGCCGCTGTCATGACCTATGGTGCCACCCCGATGCGCGCCTTCCTCGCCGGCAATCCGCCAAAGAAGATCGTCAAGCGTGTCATCCGCGCCCAGATCAAGATCGGTGCGCCGGTCAAATATCTTGCCCATTACGACATGAACAACTGCACGGAAGAAACCCGTGCCGCCTTCATGGCCAAGGTGCGCCGCGAGATGGAAAATTTCTGAGAGAGAGGCTGGCGGTCAAACCACCTTGGCCGCCGTCACCTCGACTTCAACGAGGAATTCGGGCCGGGTGAAGCCACCCACCACCAGCAGCGTCGAGACCGGTTTGGGGTCGAGCGTGTAGCGATCACGCACCGCCATATAGGCCGGAAAATCCTCGCGCCGCGTCACGAAACCCGAAATGCGGATGACGTCGGCGAAACTCATCCCGGCTTCATTGAGAATGGCACCGATCGCCTCGAAGCAAAGCTCAGCCTGACCCGTCAGATCGGGTGGGATCGTGTCGTCCGGACGGATACCGAGCTGTCCCGACGTCACAAGGAGGCGGGCACCCTCTGGCACGAGGAGACCGTGATTGTAGTGGCCAAAGGGGCGGCGCACCGATGGGGGATTGATAGCCGTTTTCATGGTTTGGAGCCTAGCGCAGCTGATCCTCTGCCGAAAGTGCAAAACGATCCGCCTTGCCGATGTGTCGAAGCCGGAGGTGCTGGTCTTCCTTTGCCGGATGGCTGCATCAGCTCTCTGCACCGAATGTCCGGCATGCCGCGCCGGAGAACCTGTCCCACTGGAATCGAGCTTCTGTCGACGAAACCGGTTCAGCGCGTGAGCGCGGTTGTCTTATTCGCACTGGCCTACGGGCACATCCAGGTCATAGGTCGTCTTGCCGGGACCATCTGGGAGGATTGGGATGAGATAGACCTTCAGGTCGCAATCCTGGCTACGGATCGTCCATTCGCCTGCGCCGTCGGCGCGCGTGCCGGTGTTGCTGATTGCGCCTATCGGTTGCTGCCGGAGCAGGTCGGCGATGCGGGCATCACCCAGGATGCGGCCGATCTTCTCCGCGCTGTCATAATAGCCTGACAGGGCCGCTTGCACTTGGCCCGGCCATATCGTGGCGAAGATGACAAGTGCGCTCATGATGTTCTTCATACTGAACTCCCGATTGGTCCGGCCACAGGTTTCCATGATGTCTCTCACAACGCAAGGGCGTCCAACAAGGGGCGCCCTTGCGTTAACCCCGTCCGTAAAGATTCAATTCAGCATTTGTCGGTAAAGCTTTTGTTAGTCATCAGTCTGAAGTTTCCGGGCGTACCTGACGCTATCGTCGCGCTCGCCAATATGCAGGTCCGTGTGTCATGCGTTCCAAGACCCTGTCATCGCTCCTCGTGAGCTGTCTGGTGCTAACCAGTTGCAGTGCCAGAACCAGCCCGGTGGAAGCTTTGCGCTTGGGTGCCCCGCAGCCGCAGGCCGCAAGCGCGGCCACCGCGCAGGCTCAAGCGCCGGTGCCAGCTGTCGCGATGGATGAGCAGACGGGCGCGATCCGGCCTTCAGCAGAAATCGGTGCCGCAAACCCCCAGGCTCTCGCCTGGGCCGGCAACACACCCAATCAGACGCATTTCGACACGGCGACCGTCACAGCCGGCATGCCTGTGCCCGACCAGCGCCCGGTTGCCATGCTCGCCCCGCCGGCCTCGCCGCTGGTGGCTCCGCAAGAGCCGGCCGCGCGCTCCGCCACCCGCCACCGCGTTTTCAATCAGCGTTTCAGTGATGCCAAGCCGATTAATTTCGGCAAGGTCAAGCCAAAGCATCATCCCGTGCATGGTGTCGATGTGTCCCGCTGGCAGGCCGACATCGATTGGGCGAAGCTACGCAGCCAGGGTGCCAATTTTGCCTATATCAAGGCGACCGATGGCGGCGATCATCTCGATCCCATGTTCCACACCAACTGGAAGCGCGCCAAGGATGCCGGTGTGAAGCGTGGCGCCTATCACTTCTTCTATTGGTGCCGCGTGGCGTCGGAGCAGGCGGACTGGTTCATCCGCAACGTGCCACGCGATCCGGATGCCCTGCCGCCGGTAATCGATGTCGAATACAACGGCGAGTCGAGCTGCCGCTTCAGGCTGTCGCCCGAAAAGGCACGCGAGAAGATGCAGGTCTTCATGGACCGGTTGGAGCAGCATTACGGCAAGCGGCCCGTGATCTATACCGCGCCCGACTTCTACAAGGATAACCTGCAGGGTCAGTTCCTCGACTACCCCTTCTGGCTGCGTTCGGTCGCGGCCCACCCGTCAAAGATCTATCCAGGACGCAAGTGGGTCTTCTGGCAATATTCCGGTTCGGGCCTCTCCCAGGGCGTCGACGGCAAGATCGATCTGAACGTCTTCTACGGTTCCGTCTCCGACTGGCAGAACTGGGTCGCCGGCAAGAAGAGCTGGGAGCGTGTGGCCGGCCTGCGTTGACGTCTAAGGACGCACACAAACCCACGCCGGGCTCCGCGCCGGCAAGATCGAGAGTTTCGTCGGGTTAGGGTTTCGGTATCCCATCTCGAAGAACATCGGGACACAAGCGTGTGGAAAATTCCGGCAAGGGTAGCCTCGTCTTCGTCGCGATCGAGGCGGCCGTACTCGCTGGATGCACCGCTCCCGGCTGAGGCGATGGAAAGACCGACACCGGCCACGATCGTCATCCCCTCCGGCTCCTGGACGCCTTGCCCACCGGCGGAGCCGGTGCCTCTGTCAGCACGAGACCTTCAGGCCCTGTTCAACCTGCTGTTGGCACCGAAAAATCAAATTATACAATTATTTTCTCATATTAGGGTTTGCGGCTTGAAGTGGAGATTTCATTAACCTTCAAGCAAGGAATTAACCATAAAGATTGATGGACACGTCGGAGTGGGACTCAAAGAGTGGGTTTCCTTCGGGCATGACGCCATCCCGTCGTACCGGTTCTGGTCCGGTCTGTATTTCTCATGGAGCAGTTCGGGGGACCGGCAGACCATGATGCGGACGGCACGGGATCAGAATCCCGGACACCTGTTAGACCGCATTTTGACTGCAGGATCGTCGGACGGACAGAAAGTCCGCCTCACGGGCGGCATTGTGCGGGACGAATGACGGGTCAGGGGATGTCCACGGAGCGGGCGACGGGATCACAGGCAGGCAGCCTGCGTGATCGGTTGCGCTTTGCCGGCCTCGACGAAGCCCAGTGCGAACTCCTGCGCCAGAACAGACATCTCTTGTCGTCGCCTCTGAAGACGGCACTGCGCGACCTTTTCCAGCGCCTGCAGAGTTCGCCGGATGCTGCACGTGCCTTTACCAGCGAGCGCCAATACGATCGGCTTCACGATCTGCTTTCCTCCCATTGGGACGTCCTGACTGACGCCCGTTTCGACGCACTTTATGCCGAGCGGGTGAAAGTGCTGTCGGACAGCGAAAGCCGCATGGGGCTTGATCCCCGTTGGCACGTAGCAGGCCATGCCGTGGTCCTGGAACACCTCCTCACGGCCACTCTGACGGAAACATCCGCCTCCGGTCTCCTCCCATCAAGCCGTCGCCGCCAGCGCGAAACGAGCGATCTCGTTGCCGCATTGGTTCGGCTGGTGATGGTCGATGTCGAGATCGCCGTCTCGTTGCGCTTCAACGAGCTACGCCTCAAACATCACCGTGACCTCGCCACCCAGCGTGAACAGGATCGTGCCGAATTCGAGGGCATCTTCCGCCCTGTGGTCGACGGTCTGGCTTCGGGAGACCTCACTATTCGTGCGGCGACCGACGTGCCGGAAGCCTATGCCGAGCTGGCGGGTCGCATGAACGAGGCGCTCGAACAGCTTCAGACGGCCTTCCTGTCCTCCGAGGAGAAGCTTGCCTTTGCCCGTGACGCGACCGGTCGCATGGCCGAGACGGCGCGCGACTATGCAGGACGGGCGCAGAACCAGGCCGGTTCGCTCCATGAGACAAGCCTTGCGCTGCATGACCTGACGGGCAGTGTTCGTGAAAGTGCGGGCCAGACCAAGCGCGCTGAAGCGACGGTGGCCGCCACGCGCAACTCGGTTGAGGCAAGCGGCCAGGTCGTCGGGCAGGCAATCTCCGCCATGGCCGATATCGAGACATCCGCCGAGCAGATCGGGCACATCATCGGCGCGATCGACGAAATCGCCTTCCAAACCAATCTCCTGGCGCTCAACGCCGGCATTGAAGCTGCCCGCGCGGGCGACAGCGGTCGGGGCTTTGCGGTGGTTGCCCAGGAAGTCCGCGCTCTTGCGCAGCGGTCTGCAGATGCCGCCCGGGAGATCAAGACGCTGGTGGCGACCACCAAGAGCCAGGTCGAAGCCGGGGTCGAGATGGTCGCGAAGACACAGGGAGCCATCGCAGACATCGTTGTGCAAGTGGGTGATATCAGCGGCACGGTCTCCGATATTGCGGCACGCACCGACCGCCAGGCGAGCGAGCTCGCGGGCATAGCCGGCACGGTCGCCGGTCTCGGTTCGGATGTCGGCAACACCGCAGACATTGCACGCCATGCCAGCGAAGGCTCGGACGACCTGCACAAGGTTATCCTGGAGCTGGGGGCGACGATCCGCGAGTTTCACATCGAGCGCCAGACACGCGCTCCCAAGGCGCCGACGGGACGCGTCCAGCTGTCTGTTCATCAGGACACGGGGCGTCAGACAGCGGCGGACTCACTTCGTGCGATGGCAGACGCCATGGGGCACCCACAGCCTGCCGAAGCAGATGACTATGGTTTCTCGGTCCACATCGCAGGGCTCGGAGGTTGAGGGGATTGTTTACCACCATGCGCTACACAAGAAGGCTACGGGCGGGAAATGCGGCAGTCCGACCGGGAGAATGGTTCTCCTGGAACCCCGGTTCGGGTCGGGTTGCGGCAGCCTCGGGACACAAGGAAAGAAATGATGGCAAGTAAGAAAGGCGAACAGAAGGCCCTGAAGCTGGCCGCGATATTGGACCTGAACGAGGCCTCCAATCTCAAGGCCAACATTCTCTCGATGCGGGGTGCTCCACTAACGATCGACGCGTCTGGCGTCGAGCGTGTCGGCGCGCAGTGCGTTCAGGTCCTCATGGCGGCAGCCAAGGCCTGGGAAGCTGACAAGCATCCCTTCTCATACGGAAAAGCCTCTGAGGCTTTCCTGAAGACCCTTCAACTGATTGGCGTGAACATCGATCATCTGCTCGCTAAGGAGATCCGGCAATGAAGAAAAAAGTGCTCACCGTGGATGACTCCAGAACCATTCGTAACATGCTTCTGGTCACCCTCAACAATGCAGGCTTCGAGACCATCCAGGCCGAAGACGGCGTCGAGGGCCTGGAAGTGCTCGAGGAATGCAATCCCGACGTCATCGTGACCGACATCAACATGCCGCGTCTCGATGGGTTTGGTTTCATCGAGGGCGTTCGCAAGAACGAAAAGTATCGTGCGGTTCCGATCCTGGTCCTGACCACGGAAAGCGATGCCGAGAAGAAGAACCGCGCTCGCCAGGCCGGCGCGACGGGCTGGATCGTCAAGCCCTTCGATCCGACCAAGCTGATCGATGCCATCGAGCGTGTAACCGCCTAAGCCGGGATTTTCTCCTATGGATATGAACGAAATCAAAGAGATCTTCTTCCAGGAATGCGAGGAGCAGCTCGCGGAACTGGAATCCGGTCTTCTGAAAATGAATGATGGGGATCGCGATCCGGAGACGGTCAATGCCGTTTTCCGTGCGGTTCACTCCATCAAGGGCGGTGCTGGCGCCTTCGGTCTCGACGACCTGGTCGCCTTCGCACACGTCTTCGAGACGACTCTTGATTGCGTTCGTTCCAACAAGCTGGAGCCCGGCCCGGAAGTCATGAAGGTCATGCTCAAGTCGGCCGACGTTCTGGCCGACCTGGTCAGTGCCTCCCGGGATGGCGGCAGTGTCGACGAAAGCCGCTCAAGCGGGTTGGTAAAGGAACTGGAGGCGCTGGCAAACGGCGAGGTGCCGGCTCCGTCTGCAGCGCCGGTACCTGCCGCAAAGCCGGCCGCGAAGGCGGCCGCTCCGGCGCCTGCTCCGGTTGCGGCGCCTGCGCCGTCGGACGACAGCGGCTTCCAGCCGATTCCCTTCACCTTCGACGGTTTCGGAGGCGAAGAGGAGGACACGATCGTTCCATCCACCTTCGACGTGACCTTTAAGCCGCGTCGCGACCTTTACGCCAAGGGCAATGAAGCAGCACTGCTTCTGCGCGATCTCTCTCGCCTGGGCGAGATGAGCATCAACTGCAATATGGACGATCTGCCGTCACTCGACGATCTGGATCCCGAAGGTGCCTATTTCAACTGGACGATCCAGATCGCCGCTGAAAAGGGTGAGGAAGCAATTCGCCAGGTCTTCGAATTCGCCGAATGGGACTGTGATCTCGAGGTGAAGCTTCGCGAGGCCGAAACCAAGGCCGACGGCGAAGAACTGCCGATGGTCCCGGTTCCCTTCGATCTCTCGGCTCTCGACGATGGCCCGGAAGTGGGCGACGAAGGCTCCGACGATACGGTTACGGCGGCCGTTGAAGCTGCCGAGACCGCTAGCAATGTCATGAAGATGGCAGCCGGTGCCGCCAAGGCGGAAAAGAAGGAATCGCCTGCAGCGGCCGCTGCAGCAGCAGCTGCTGCCGCCGCCGCACAGGCCAACAATGCAGCCGGCCAGACCATCCGCGTCGACCTCGACCGCGTCGACCGCCTGATCAACCTTGTCGGCGAGCTTGTCATCAACCAGGCGATGCTCTCCCAGAGCGTCATCGAAAACGATGCGACCGGTACGTCAGCCGTCAACATGGGCCTCGATGAGCTGCAGCAGCTCACCCGCGAGATCCAGGACTCGGTCATGGCGATCCGCGCACAGCCTGTGAAGCCGGTCTTCCAGCGCATGTCGCGTATCGTTCGCGAAGTGGCCGACATGGTCGGCAAGTCGATCCGCCTCGTCACCGAAGGTGAAAACACCGAAGTCGACAAGACGGTTATCGACAAGCTGGCAGAGCCGCTGACCCACATGATCCGAAATGCCGTCGACCACGGTATTGAGACGCCGGAAAAGCGCGCAGCCGCCGGCAAGAACCCCGAAGGCACGGTCAAGTTGACCGCAAAGCATCGCTCTGGCCGTATCGTCATCGAACTCGTCGACGACGGTGCCGGCATCAACCGCGAGCGTGTCCGCCAGAAGGCCATCGATAACGACCTGATCGCGGCCGACAGCAATCTGACCGACGAGGAAATCGACAACCTGATCTTCGCGCCGGGCTTCTCCACCGCTGACAAGATCTCCGACATCTCCGGTCGTGGCGTCGGCATGGACGTGGTCAAGCGCTCGATCCAGGCACTCGGTGGTCGCATCTCGATCACCTCGCGCCCGGGCCAGGGTTCCACCTTCACCATGAGCCTTCCGCTGACGCTCGCCGTCCTCGACGGCATGGTGGTCACGGTCGCCGGCCAGACCCTCGTCGTTCCGCTCACCGCGATCGTCGAGACACTGCAGCCGGAAGCGCAGAACATTCACTCTTTCGGTGCCAACCAGCGCCTGATCTCGATCCGCAACTCCTTCTGCCCACTGGTGGATGTCGGCCGGATCCTGAACTTCCGCGGCACTCAGGCAAACCCGATGGAAGGCGTAGCCCTCCTGGTGGAATCCGAAGGTGGTGGCCAGCGCGCTCTCATGGTCGATGCGATCCAGGGCCAGCGCCAGGTCGTCATCAAGTCGCTTGAAGCAAACTACACCCATGTCCCGGGTATCGCTGCCGCAACCATCCTCGGTGATGGCCGCGTGGCGCTGATCCTTGATGTGGATGCCGTCGTCGCCGCTTCGCGCGGTCAGTCCCTCAAACAGGAAATGTCACTAGCCGTCGCAGGGTAAAAGTATGTCGTATGCGGTCAAAAACGTAGGTCAGGGAGATCGGGAGCTCATTGCCTTCCGTATAGGCGATCAGGAGTTCTGCGTGAACATCATGTCGGTACGGGAGATCCGGGGTTGGACCCCCGCGACCCCGATGCCGAATTCCCCGCGCTATGTCCTGGGCGTCATCAACCTGCGTGGTGCCGTCCTGCCGATCATCGACCTTTCTATGCGCCTGGGCATGAAGCCCGCCGAACCGACCGCCCGCCACGTCATCATTGTGGCCCAGGTCAAGTCCCGGGTCGTGGGGCTGCTGGTGGAGGCCGTTTCGGACATCCTGACGGTGACCGATGACAACATACAGCCGACGCCGGAGGTTTCCTCCGACCTCGAGAGACAATATGCCCGAGGCATTCTCGCGATCGACAAGCGGATGATCTGCATGATCGATCTGGGTGCCCTCTTCAACGAAGCCGCCGAAAGCGAGGCTGCATGACCATTGCAATGAGTACATCCCGTCAATCGGACGATGAAGTCCTGGCCAGCGGCGAATACCCGCTGACCCGACGGGATCTGAACGAGATTGCTGCCATGATCTATTCGGATGCGGGGATCGCGCTGAACGACAGCAAGGCCTCGCTGGTCTACTCGCGTCTGTCCAAGCATATCCGCAACCTTGGCCTCTCGGGCTTCCGCGCCTATTGTCAGCTCGTCGCTTCTCCGGAAGGGGCCGGCGAGCGGCGCGAAATGCTGTCGCACCTGACGACGAATTTCACCCGGTTCTTCCGCGAAAACCATCACTTCGAGCATCTGCGCGACGAGGTGCTGCCTGGCCTTATACAGCGTGCGAAATCCGGTGGCCGCGTGCGGATCTGGTCGGCGGCCAGTTCCGACGGCCAGGAACCGTATTCGATTGCGCTCACGGTCTTTCAAGCCTTCCCCAACGTGCTCGACTATGATTTCAAGATCCTGGCGACCGACATCGACCCCAAGATCCTGGCGATCGCCCGTCAGGGTGCCTATGACGAGCAGGCGCTGGAAACCGTCTCGCCCGCCATTCGCAAGCAGTGGTTCAAGGAAGTCGAGATCGCGGGGCGTCGCAAGTTCCAGGTAGATGATCGCCTGAAGCGTCTGATCACCTACAATGAACTGAACCTGATGGCGCAATGGCCGTTCAAGGGCAAGTTCGACGTCATCTTCTGCCGCAACGTGGTGATCTACTTCGACGAGCCGACCCAGATGCGCATCTGGACCCGTTTCGCCGACTTGCTGCCAGTTGGCGGCCACCTCTACATCGGCCACTCTGAGCGCGTATCGGGCGACTCGAAGAACGATTTCGACAACATTGGCATCACCACCTATCGGTATCAGGGCAAGAACGGAGGGCGCAAATAATGCCGGCACCCGCACGCGTTCTCGTCGTCGACGACAGCCCGACCATGCGCGGCCTGATCACGGCCATCCTGAGCCAGGACCCTGATGTCAGTGTCGTCGGCCAGGCCGGCGATGCCATGGAGGCCCGCGCCGCAATCAAGCAGCTCAATCCCGACGTCGTTACCCTCGACATCGAGATGCCTAACATGAACGGCCTGGAGTTCCTGGAAAAGATCATGAAACTCCGGCCGATGCCGGTGATCATGGTATCGACGATGACGCATCGCGGCGCCGAAGCCACCCTCGCAGCGCTCGAAATCGGAGCCTTCGACTGCGTTGCCAAGCCCCAGCCGGGTGAGCCGCGCCCCTTCGGCGAACTGGCTGACAAGGTGAAGGCGGCCGCACGTTCGCAGCACCGCTATCATGCCGCGCCGCAGGCTCAGCCCGTGGCAGCGGCGCCGACTGCGGACTTCCGGGTCGGGCGCAAGATCGTGGCCATCGGTTCATCGACCGGTGGTGTCGAGGCATTGATCGCAGTTTTGCAGAAATTCCCGCGCAATTGCCCGCCAACGGTGATCACGCAGCACATGCCGCCGACCTTCACCAAGAGTTTTGCCGAACGTCTCAATCGGCTTTGCGCCCCCGTGGTGGAGGAGGCCACGGATGGTGCACGGCTCGAGATCGGCAAGATCTATCTGGCCCCGGGCGGTGAGCGGCATCTGCAGGTGTCGAATGCTTCGGCTCCGTGCTGCCGTCTCGTCGAGCGCGCGCCGGTCAACGGTCACCGCCCGTCGGTCGACGTGCTGTTCGATTCGGTCGCCGAACTCGCCGGCCGCAATGCTGTTGGCGTCATTCTGACAGGCATGGGGCGCGACGGCGCCTCTGGTCTGCTGAAGATGCGTCACGCCGGTGCTCGTACCATCGGCCAGAACGAAAAGACCTGTGTGGTCTATGGGATGCCACGAGTCGCCCATGAGTTGGGCGCTGTCGAGCATCAATTGCCCCTTGCCTCCATTGGGGAGGAAATCCTCAAACTCACTGCTGCCCGAAAAGAAGGTATAGAATAATGTCACTAGCCGAAAAAATCAAAGTTCTGATCGTCGACGATCAGGTCACAAGTCGCCTGCTGCTCAGCGACGCGCTGACTCAGCTCGGCTTCAAGCAGATCACTGCCGCCGGTGACGGCGAGCAGGGCATGAAGATCATGGAGCAGCAGCCCCATCATCTCGTCATCTCGGACTTCAACATGCCGAAGATGGACGGACTGGGTCTTCTGCAGGCCGTGCGAACCAATCCCAACACCAAGAAGGCTGCCTTCATCATCCTGACGGCACAGGGCGACCGTGCTCTGGTCCAGAAGGCCGCACAGCTGGGTGCCAACAATGTCCTGGCCAAGCCTTTCACCATCGAAAAGATGAAGGCGGCCATCGAGGCCGTATTCGGAGCGTTAAAATGATCGAAGACAGTGCAGCAAAGCGCGTCCATATCATTCAAGGGGAATGGAAGGTCAGCAAGGACCCGAACGTGGTTCTGTCGACTATCCTGGGTTCGTGTGTTGCTGCCTGTATTCGGGATCCGATTGCAGGAGTAGGAGGCATGAATCACTTCCTCCTGCCGGGATCGGCAGTGCCGGGGGCCGGTGGCGGCGACGCCACGCGCTACGGGGTTCATCTCATGGAACTCCTGATCAACGGTCTTCTGAAGCAGGGCGCACGCAGGGATCGCCTTGAGGCGAAGATCTTCGGCGGCGCCAAGACGATCGCGACATTCTCCAATGTCGGTGAACAGAACGCCGCCTTCGCCATGCAGTTCCTGCGCGACGAAGGCATCAAAGTGGTCGGGTCCTCCACGGGCGGGGATCACGGCCGCAAACTGGAGTTCTGGCCGGTCAGTGGCCGGGCAAGGCAGTATCCGCTCACGGGTGCAGAGACACAGAAGACGGTGGCGCTTGAGCAGCGTCCGGTTCCTGTTTCCAAGCCGGTGGAAACGTCAATCGAGTTTTTCTAGTACTGGATTATCGGATGCAAAACGAACACATGGCGGCAAACCAGGATACCCGGGAAGAACTTCCCGAGATCCTCATGCGTATCGTCAGCGAGCTGCACGACGTGGCTTATCTGATCGAGCGTGTGGAACCGCACCTCCTCGAACTCGGTGGCCCGAAGGTCCTCGAGCATCCGGACAGCCTCAAGGTGCTGCAGGGCATCGATCTTGCCGTGCAGAAGGCGCGTGGATTGGCGGAATTCGTCGACACCATCACCGCGACCATCCCGAATGATTGGATGATCGACATGACGACGGCGCTCAGCCTCGTCAAGCTTGCCGACATGCAGAAGGCGCTGGGGGCAGGTCTTCGCCATGGGCATTCCCAACCGCTGGTCAAGGCGGCTGGCGACTTCGACTTCTTTTAAAGACATCGGCGGAAGAGGGGCCGCAGGTAAGCCGGTTACGTGATTTGCCGAAATGAATTCGGCTTTCCCGCCCTGCGAAACGTTCGCACAAGTTTCGATTTCTATTGTCGCGCCAAGGGCAAAAGCGCCCAGACCCTTCGTTTAGATGGTGCGAGACAGAATGAGTCTGTTAAATCAATTACTTCAGATACCTAAAAATTTCGCGGCGATGGGGCAGGCGAAGCTGTTCGCCATGGCCGGTGTCGCCATTGTCTCCTTCGCAATCATCATTGCAGGCGCCCTTTACGTCAACAAACCCTCCTACGAGTCCCTGTATGTCGGCCTCGAACCCGTCGATTTGAACCAGATCAGTATCGCGCTCGCCGAATCGGGCATCGATTTCGAGACGGGCAGCGACGGACAGAGCATCAGTGTGCGCGCCGGTATGACCGGCAAGGCGCGTCTCCTGCTCGCCGAAAGAGGTCTCCCCAACAGCGCCAACGCCGGCTACGAACTCTTTGACAATGTCGGCTCGCTCGGTCTCACCTCGTTCATGCAGGAGGTTACGCGCGTCCGCGCTCTGGAGGGTGAAGTCGCACGCACCATCCAGCAGATCGCAGGCATCGCGGCCGCGCGCGTCCACATCGTCATGCCCGACATCGGCAATTTCCGCCGCGGCGAACAGAAGCCGACCGCATCCGTCATGATCCGCGCCGGTTCCGATGCAGGCCGAAAGGCCGCCGCGTCGATCCGCCAGTTGGTTGCATCCTCCGTTCCAGGTCTTGATGTCGAGGACGTCACGATTCTCGATTCCACTGGCCAGCTGCTGGCTGCCGGTGACGAATCGGGCGGTGAAGCGACGCGCTCGCTCGGCGTCGTCCAGTCGGTTCAACGTGAGATCGAAACGAACATCGACAAGGCGCTGGCGCCCTTCCTGGGCATGGACAATTTCCGTTCCAGCGTCACGGCCCAGATCAACACCGACAGCCAGCAGATCCAGGAAACCATCTACGACCCTGAATCGCGTGTCGAGCGCTCGGTCCGTGTAACGAAAGAGCAGCAGAAGTCGCTCCAGAGCCAGTCCGACACCGCTGCCACCGTCGAGCAGAACATTCCGCAGGCTGCGCCTGAGGCCGGCGGTGGTGGGCCTCAGTCCTCCGATGAGCAGGACAAGAAGGAAGAACAGACCAACTACGAGATCAACAGCAAGACGGTCGCGACGGTGAAGAACAGCTTCACGGTCGAGAAGATCTCGGTCGCCGTCGTCGTCAACCGCGGGCGGATCGCCCAGATGGTCGGCGAACCCGTCGACCAGGCCAAGATCGACGCCTATCTCGCCGAAATGCAGAAGATCGTCACCTCTGCTTCCGGTCTCGATCCGAACCGCGGTGATGTCGTGACCCTGACGGCCATGGATTTCCTCGAAAACCAGTTGCTGGCGGAATCCGCCACTGGTCCCGGCTTCATGGAAATCCTCAGCCGCAACATCGGTGGCATCATCAACTCGCTTGCCTTCGTTGCCGTGGCGTTCCTGATCGTCTGGATGGGCATTCGTCCGATGATCCGCACTGCGGGCGGCGGCGGTGCAGAGACTGCGCTTGCTGGCGGGATCGGCGAGCAGGCGGCTGGTCTGGAACTGCCGGACTTCTCGCCGGCCATTGGTGGTGCCTCCGCCGGTGGTCTCATGGATGGCTTCGGTTCCGACTTCGGTTTCGACTCCACCGACGACCTGCTCACCATGGACGACGATCCGAATGGCGGCTTCAACCGCAGGGTCAAGGAAGGCCCCGAACGTCGCCTCTCGCGCATGGTGGAAATCTCGGAAGAGCGTGCCGCCAAGATCCTGCGCAAATGGGCTGTGGACAACGCGGCCTGATCACAAAGAAAAGAACCAGTACCGACCGCGCCCTCCGGGCGCGGTTTTGCATTGTGATCCCAGATGCATGCGGGATTGCATCATGGAACGGAGCCGTGCATTCTTCTGGATATGCGGGAATACCGCAAACGTTTGTGATCTCTGCCACTTTATATTTTGCGGCGAACATGATTCGGTAAGATGGGATTGCAGAACGATGTGAGTCGGCTGCGGTCTTTCGGGGCGAGGGCCGCGATGGAAATGCTAGGCTCTCACGTCAAAGGGGCACGTTGAATGGATGCCGAGCTGACAACAGAAGGGCAAGAGGGGCGGGTGCAAGCAGCCGCCTCGTCCGAGCTTCTGCAGAAAGGCTCTTCGTCGAAGGACGTTTTGATCCGAAAGCTGGCGACGCCGGCATTGTCGGGTGACACCGGCCACTGCCTGCGTGTTCTTTGTGACTACGTTGGTGCTTCACATCACTTGCTGGCGCGCTATGACCTGGTGCAGGAGGAAGGGCTCGACTTTGTCGTGGCCTCCGATTGGCCCTTTGATACGGTGAGGCGTCTCGAGAGCGAATTGGCGCTGACCTATTCCCAGTCGACCGAACTCGAAAAGTGCCTTTCTGTTCTCCAGCCCAAATACGGCATCCTGCCCGATGAGGCCTATGTGCCCGCCGGGATCAGCCGTCAGTACTGCATCGTGACCCTGAATGTCGGGCGCACGCGGCTGGCCCTGATGCTGCTGTTCCCACAGGACTACGTTCTGTCGCCCGAGCGGTTGCGTGAAGTCGGTCTTCTGGCGGGTTATGCCGTCAGCCTGTCGACGAGCAAGGGGCAAAAGAGCGACCGCGATTTCGATCTGACCGACCGTGAACTCGAATGCCTGTTCTGGATTGCCGAGGGCAAGACCAGCGACGAGATCGCTACGATCCTCGGCATCTCGCGCAACACGATCAACAATTACATAACGAGCGTCATGCGCAAGACCGCGACGAAGACCCGCTCGGAAGCGATCGCGTATGCGGTCCGCAACAATCTCGTCTGAGGGAGCAGGAATGGCCAGCAGCAGCAGACCAGGCGGAGCTATCCTCGAAGATGCGACTTGGTCAGGCCAGAGACCTGTAACCTCCCGATCGGACATTTTTCCAAAGCTTGTCTCCCTCCAGCGATCACTCAATGCGCGCGGCTTTGCAGCCTTTCGTGTCGCCGGCGCCAGCCTGCCACACAAGCGGCGGCTCGATCCGGAGTTCGAGAACTGGAGCAGCGGCCTGAGCAGCGGCCGGGACGCCTTCCTGGGAGCCTACGGCGACACCCTTCTTGCGCATATCGAGACCTCCACGCTTCCCGTACTGTGGAGTGCAGAGGAGAAGACGAGTTTCCTTGATGCCTCGGACTTCATGCCTTTTGCCATGCAGATTGAAGCGCGCCTCCTGCCATATTCCGGCATCGCTTTCCCGGTTCGTCTGGGCGCTGTCGGGAATGGCTACGTGGTCTTCCCGACGATTGGCGGGGCGGACCTGCCCGGCGAGTTGATCCTCACCGTTCATAGCCGCTGCTACAAGGTCATGACCGACATCCTGTCCCTGGATGAACGGCGGGCGGCGCCGTCCGAGACGCTGAGCGAGCGGGAAATCGCCTGTCTGCAGCTGGCGGGCGACGGCCGGATCAGCGAAGAAATTGCCGATCGTCTCGGCCTGTCCGTCCATACGGTCAATGCCTATCTCGGATCTGCGACGATCAAGCTCGATTCGGTCAACCGTATCCAGGCGATCGCCAAGGCCATTCGCCTCGGCTACATCACCTGAGACAAACTCAACCGTACATAGGGGATGCCTGGCCCTTGACGAATTGCGCCTCCTTGAGGCGGTCTTCCAGCATGCGTGTATTGGTGTCGGGGTCGCCTGAGGTGTCGTGAAAAGCGATATGCTTGATATCGAGACCCGCGTGCTCGTTGGTCAGGGTCAGTTGCGAATAGATGGTGATGCCACGCGGCTTGATTTCCAGATCGAGCACGATCTCCGGCGGGCCTCCCCACTCAAGGCGATAGTCCCCGCCCGCCCCGAAGACGACAGTGCCGGGATGAAAATAGAGTTCAGCAGCCGAGGACACGAGGTCTGACAGGTTGCCGTAAAGTTCGAAACGCAGAAGTGAAATAAGATCGGCAGCATCCAGAAGGCGCAACTCACTCGCAACGGGGCTGATAGCCTCGGCCACGATGCGTTCACGCTGATTCGTATAGGAGCACTTCTTCATCGGGGCTAGCGTATCCGTCTTTTGGGGGCTTTCGACGCATAGACCCGGTGCACGAGTTCTGCGACTGCCTTGTAAAATATCGACGGAATGACGCTATCGACCGAGACTTGCGCAAACATGGAGCGTGCGAGCGGAGGGTCTTCGAAAATGGGGATATCGTGTTCCCGGGCGATCTCGCGGATCTTCAGTGCCACCAGATCCTGGCCTTTCGCCACCACCATCGGCGCTTCGTTCTCCTCCCTGACGTAACGCAGTGCGACCGCATAGTGGGTCGGATTGGTGATCACCAGCGTCGCCCGGGGCACGCTCGCGATCATGCGCTTGCGGGCGCGGTCGCGGGCAATCGACCGCTGACGTGCCTTGACGATCGGGTCGCCCTGCGCCTGCTTGTACTCCTCCTTGACCTCCTGCTTGGTCATGCGCAGCTTCTCGTACCAGTGGTAGCGAGTCCAGAAGACATCGATCGCCGCCAGCAGACCCGTGGCCATGACCACGATGATCATCATTTTGTTGAGGATCTCCGAGAACTTGACGAAGATGACCTGGGGATCGGAGAACATGGTGTCGATGACGGCGAAATAGTCGCTGCGCAGCGCGAAGACTAGGATCGCCGACAAGATGACGATCTTGAAGATCGACTTTGCGAACTCGACCATACCCTGCGCGCTGAAGATGCGTTGCCAGCCCTTGAAGAGCGAGATGCGATCCAGCTGTGGCCTGATTCGCTCGAGAACAAAGGCCGGCATGTGCTGGGCCACGTTCCCGCCCACGCCAAGCAGGATCAGAATGATCAGCATCGGTGCGAGGAAGGTGCCGATCTCCCAGGCGAGAAAGGTGAACAGCGAGACGACGTCGACGGCCGTTCCTAGCCGCCATTGCTCGGGTTGCTCGAATACGTCCTTAAGCGCCTGCCCAAGTCGCGCCATCGAACCTGGAAGGAAAAATACGGCATAGAGATAGAAACCGAGCGCTGTCGCAAAGAGCGGCACCTCCCGTGAAGTCGGGATGTTGCCCTTCTCCATCGCATCGCGAAGCTTTTTTTCGGTAGGGTCTTCGGTCTTGCTGTCTTCGTCGTCATCATCGGCCATGACCGCTGCCATCCTCGGAGGCTTGCACCGGGCGGGATCGCTGCCCTGGCTGAAGAAGCCGGAAGCGCCCCGCGCTGGCGGCTCGCCGGATAGATACCGGCCACGAGAACGTAAACACCCGCCGATTGCGGTTCAATCGGCGGGTGGACAAAGCCTGGGGTTTTCAACAGAGGTGACGATGTCAGGCGGCCTGGGTATCGCCTTCTGTCTCTTTGAGCTGGATCTGGCCGGCATTGGCGAGGCGAATCGCTTCTTGCGCCACGGCACGCCGGGCGATTGCGATCTCGCGCGGATTGATGCCGGCGGTTCCTGCCTGCAGGTCCGATTCGATCATGCGGCGGGAACGCGGGCTAAGCGAGGCCAGCACGCATTCCTTGATCTCGGCACTGGCGCCGCGCAGCGCCATGGTGAGGATTTCGCCGGAAATGTCGTTCAGCAACAACACGCGGCTGCGCTGCGGCATGACCAAAAGATCCTCGAACAGGAAGATCTTCGGGCGAACCTTGTTCACCGATTCCTTGCTGATCGATTCGAGAGACTGGAGCAAGGTGTCGACTTCCGGCTTTTCCAGCTCGTTCATGAGTTCCGCCACCTTGGCCGAACCGGTGGAGTTCTTCTCGGCTTCGATCTCCGCAATCAGGTCGTGAACACGGTTTTCGATGATCTGGGCTGCCTTGGGACTGACATTCTTCAGATTGACCGTGCGGTTCATGATATCCGCCCGCCGGCTTTCCGGCAGCTTGAGCAGCACCTTTGCACCGAAGGAGGAGGGCAACATGGAAAGGATGTAGGCCACGGTCTGTGGATGCTCGCGCATCAGGAAGCGTGCGATGAAATCAGGATCGGCATCCTGAAGACGATCCCAGATGGATGCTTCGAACGCCTGGAAGGCAGTGCGACGACCGAGCAGTCCGTCGACCTCTTCAGGCGTCAGGCCTTCCTCGAGAATGCTCTCGATGGCCTTCGCATTGTCCATCAACCCGGCGCCCTCGGTGAAGAGGTCCTCAAACTCGTTGACGAGTTCGGTCAGCTCATCCGGCGGGATGGTCCGCAAGGTTTGCGCCGATGCGATGATCGTCTGCAGTTCGGCCTGGGTGAAGTATTTGAGCAGCTTTCCGGCGACACCCTTCCCCATGGCCAGCAGCACGGCGGCTGCCTTATCGGCCTGGGAAAGCGGTTTTCCGGTTAAGGGGCCGCCAAAATCGTCAAAGTCCATCATGGTCTTGTCCTCTCTGGCCCGTCATGGGTCAGGATGTCTTGGTCGCCATCACTTCAATCAGTTTGACACCAAATCGTGTATCGTCGTTTTCGAGAACGGTGATCTCGCCGCGCGCGATGCGCCGGCCATTCACCATGATCTCGACGGGCTCGCCGATCTTCTTGTCGAGCGCGATAATGGCGCCCTCCTCGAGGCTCATCAGCCCGGAAACCTGCATTTTGCTTGATCCGAGCACGATCTGGACTTCGATCGGGATGTCCATGATCAGGTCGAGATTGGCGCTCAGCCCGCTGCCAGGCTCCTGCTGGCTGCCGGTCGAGCCACCGAAATCGCTGCCACCGCCGAAATCGCTTGTCCCACCGAAATCGCTGCTGCCGCCGAAATCACTGCCGCCGCCAAGATCGCTCGATCCGCCAAAATCGCCCAAACCGAAGTCATCGCTCGGCGAGGCTGCAGCGCCGCCGCCGAAATCCGATTCGAACGCCGCCAGCGGATCGTCCTTGAGACCGAGGTCGGGGCCGAAGTCGCCCAGCCCGCCGTCGGCATCTGCCTTCAGGACGCCGCGAAGGTCATCGACCGCCTGGTCGAAATCACTGTCGCTCGCACCTGGCATCGCCAGTGCGTCGTCATCCTTCGGTGGTGTCTTCTTCGTTGCCATGGGTACACTATTCCTCTTGAAACTTGCCTCAAGCTGCCGTGGGGCTAGCCCCGTAAATGCTTAGCTCATCAAATGTTTTAGAATTTCATCTTCACTGCTCACATTGTCCTTGACGCGCACCGTATAGTTTTCGCCGGCGCGACCGAATTCACAGCGGTAAAGATTCTTGCCATTGGCGCTGACGTCGACCATGACGTCTTCCTTGTCGCGGAAGGGGATGACGTCGCCGGCGATCAGGCGCGAAACAGTGGCGAGTGTGAGCGAATCAAGTCGGATCCGCGCTTCCAGTGTGACCTGGGAACGGCGAACCTGTTCCGCAATCTGCTCCTGCCATTCCTTCTTGGATTTCCCTGCCTGGTTCTTCGATTTCGGCATGGTCACCGTCGTCTTCAGCAGCGCCTTCTGCGGAATGACCAGGTAGAATTCGGAGGTCACCGTGCCGAGCGTAATGCCGAGCTTCACGGTCGCCGCATATTCGTCGACGTGGTCCTCGTCCGGTTTCAGTCGGTCTTCGGCGTTGTGCGCCTTTTCGAGCAGCGGCTCGAAACCACCCTGAGCGTTGACGCCGGACCTGAGAACATTCGCGATCTTGTCAAAAACCATCACGGCCAGATCGAGTTCGATTTGCGAAAGCGGTCGCTCGATCGGTTCCTGGATCGTCTCGGGCAGGGCGCCGAGCAGGTTTTCCATCAACGTGATGACGAAACCATTGCCGCAGCCCAGCACGAAGTTTGGCGACCAGTTGCGCAACTGTCCGTCCGCGAACGAGACGTTGTCACCGAGATCGGCGATCAGGTCGGTCATCAGACCACTTTCGTGGCCGTTGTAGTGAACCTGCATGGAAAGTCCGGTCTCGCTGTGAAAGACGTCCGGCAGGAATTCGACATAGAGCTGGCCAAAGTCGGCGCAGAGCTTCTGCAGTGTCTTGGAATCGCCCAGACCGCCAGTGAGCTTGGCGAGGAGGGCGCGGTCCATCCCGGGGGCTTTTTCAGAGATCGTCTCGGTCATGGTCAGGCTGCCTTGCTTTCACCGCCGCCGCCGGGGTTCATCATCTCCTGTTCGACGGCATCGATCGACGGACGCTCGTAGGACGAGATGGTCTTGCGGCCATATTCGAGTGCCACCTGCGGAACCGAGCCGTTCATATAGGCAAGCAGCGTCTGCTTCACGATGATGTAGAGGCGATGCTGCTTGGTCCGGACGGCCTTGATCTGCGAGATGATCGGGTTGCACATGCAGTAGGAGAGGAAGATGCCGAGCATGGTGCCGACGAGTGCGGCGCCGATCAGGCCGCCGAGAACTTCCGGCGACTCGTTGATCTTACCCATGGCCTTGATAACGCCGAGAACCGCCGCGACGATACCAATCGCCGGGAAGCTGTCACCCATGGCGGTCATCGCGTGGTACGGCTTCATCTTGTCGTAGTGGATGGTCTCGATTTCCTCGTCCATCAACGCCTCGATCTCATGGCTACGGGCATTGCCGATGATGATCAGGCGGACATAGTCACAGATGAAGGCCGTGAGCTCCTTGTTCTTCAAAAGATTGGGAGCAGCGGTGAAGATCGAGGATTCTTCCGGATTGTCGATATGGGCTTCGATCTCGTTGCGCGACTTGGTGCGAAGGTCGCGCATCAGCGAATAGAGCACGCCGAGAACGTCGAGATAGTCGCGCTCCTTCGGAACCGTCTGTTTGAAGGCTTCGCCGAACGCCTTGCCAGTGTCTTTGATGACCTTCATCGGGTTGGCCATGATGAAGCCGCCGATACCGGCGCCGCCGATGATGACGAGCTCGAAGGGCTGGAAAAGGACGTCCAGGTGGCCGCCCATGGCCATGTAGCCGCCGAGAACGCAGCCCAGTGTAATGATGAAACCGACAATGATGTTCATTTTTGCCCGCACCCGAACGTTACTATTCACCGTAAGCGATAGAGCTCCTGCCTTGCGTGAGGCTGAATCCCGGCTCCAATTTTGGGCTGCATAAGGCGCCCGGTTCCCGGGCTTGCCCCCGACAGTTTCGCGCAAGCCTTTTACCGCAAGAAGAGCGGATAGAGCGTAGGCCATCCTGCGTTAAATAATGATTTACTGATATTCTTCACCTGCGGAGGCAAAGCGGTGCAATCCGGTATCTACGTGTCCCTGTCGTCGCAGATGGCGCTTGAGCGCCGTCTGACCACCATTGCCGACAACATGGCCAATGTGAACACGGTCGGCTTTCGCTCGACGGACGTGAAGTTCGACGAAATGCTGAGCCGCACCGGCAACGAGATCAATGCGAAGATCGCCTTCGTCAGTCAGGGCAACGATTACCTCTCCACCAAGAGCGGCGAGTTGCACGAGACCGGCAACGTTCTGGATTTCGCCATCAAGGGTGATGCCTGGTTTTCGATCGACACCCCGGTTGGCCAGGTCCTGACCCGCGACGGACGCTTCACCATGACCGATACGGGCGAGCTCGTTTCGACCCGTGGCTATCCGGTTCTCGATGCCGGCGGAGCTCCCATTCAGCTCAACCGAGCCGGCGGCCCTCCGGAAGTGGGCGCGAGCGGTCAGATCATGCAGGACGGTCGTGTGGTCGCCACGCTCGGCATCTTTACCGCCGACGTGCGCAATGGCTTCCTGCGTTTCGAAAACAGCGGTGTGACCACCGTCGACAACCCGCAACCGGTCGTCGACAATCCGGAAGTCTCCGTGCTTCAGGGTTATGTCGAGAACTCCAATGTCAACGGTATCGGCGAGATGACCCAGCTCATCCAGGTCAATCGCGCCTTCGAGGCGATCAGCGCGCTGATCAGTTCGAGCGAAAGCACAATGAGCGAGGCGATCAAGGTCCTCGGTGGCGGCAACTGAGCCTGAGATCGGAGAGTCATGACTGCCCCGACACCCGACGAATTTCCACTTTCACCGAAGCTCGGACAACTGGCGGCGCTGGCGCAGCGGTATTCCCATGCCAGCAACTCCGTCACGCATGGTGGGCACGTCCGGACGATCGCTGCCGGCCACTATACGGTGACGGGTCTTTCGCGGCATGTGCGGCTCGGTGAGTTTGTTGCGCACCGGTCTGCCTCGGGCGTACATCTGGGCGAAGTCGTGCGGGTGGAGCCGGATGTCTGCTATGTCTGCCCCATCGAGCCCGGGGAGCCGATCGGTATTCATGACGTGGTAATTCGCAAGGGTGCGTTCCGCGTGGCCCCTGATGACAGCTGGTGTGGTCGTACGATCAATGCGCTCGGCGATCCCATCGACAACGGTCCTGCGCTGGCGCCGGGGCCCGAGCGCCGTCCGATCTCCACGACCGCGCCCCCGTCCATGACCCGCCGGCGCGTCGAAACGGGCTTCAAGACCGGCGTTCGCGCCATCGACATCTTCTCCCCGCTTTGCCTCGGCCAGCGTCTCGGCATTTTCGCCGGTTCCGGGGTCGGCAAATCGACGCTTCTGTCGATGCTCGCCCGCGCCGATGCCTTCGACAAGGTGGTCATCGCTCTGGTCGGGGAACGTGGCCGCGAAGTCCGCGAGTTCATCGAAGACACGCTGGGTGACAACATGGCGAAATCGATTGCCGTGGTCGCGACCAGCGATGAGAGCCCGATGCTCAGGAAAATGGCGCCGCTGACGGCGATCACCATTGCCGAGCATTTCCGGGACCAGGGGCAGAACGTGCTCTTCATTGTCGACAGCGTGACCCGCTTTGCCCATGCGATCCGCGAAGTGGCGACCGCAGCCGGCGAACCGCCGATCGCCCGTGGCTATCCGGCCTCGGTCTTCACCGAGCTTCCGCGCTTGCTCGAGCGGGCAGGGCCGGGGGCAGAGGGCGCGGGCACGATCACCGCCATCATCTCCATCCTCGTCGACGGTGACAACCACAACGATCCGATTGCCGATTCGACTCGTGGCATCCTGGATGGCCATATCGTGCTCGACCGCGCTCTCGCGGATGAGGGACGCTACCCGCCCATCAATCCCCTGACCTCTATCTCGCGACTGGCGCGCAAGGCCTGGACGGCGGAGCAGGAAAAGCTGGTTTCGCGCCTCAAGGCATTGATTCATCGATTCGAGGAAACCCGTGACCTGCGATTGATCGGTGGTTATCGCAATGGTTCGGATCCCGATCTCGACATGGCGATCAAGCAGGTCCCTGTCATCTACGACATTTTGAAGCAGACACCCGGCGAGAAGCCGGCGCTCGACGCCTATACCGATCTGGCCAATGCCCTGAAGGCGGCTGCGGGTGGCGGACAGGGCATGAGACAGAGAGGCTGACCATGACCGATTTCGACGCTGACGAGCCGGTGGCCCCGCTGAGGCAGGTTGTTGTTCGACGCCGCATTCCGACCATCGATCGCGTGCTCGCCCTCACCGGAATTGCACTCGCTTGCGGCGCGGCCTTTTTTCCCTGGTATGTCTTCTTCAACGAGGAGAAATTCGGGATCCGCGTCGCTGATTGGGAGCGTACGCGCGATCTGCCGGAAGGTCCCGGCCGCAATGTCTTCAGTGTCTCGCCGCTGGCCCTGGTGGACCGCGACGACGAGGGAGGTGATGGAGACGCAGAGGCACCCGTCGACCAGATCGTCACGGCAACGGTTCCTACCCTTGGTCGCGAGCGTCCCGAAGGTCTGGAGACAGCTGGATCCCAGCCTTTCCCCGGCAAGAGTGGATTTCGCCTTCTGCATGTCGCGAATGGTCGGGCACTCATTGAGGACAAGGGCGGCATGTATCTTGTCCGTGTGGGCTCGATTCTGCCTGACAACAGCCGTGTTGCAACGCTCGAGCAGCGCGATGGCAAATGGGTGATCGTCACCTCTTCTGGCGAGGTTTTGCAAAACAATTGACGATGTGTGGGGCGGGCAAGTCCCACGCAAGATTACCGGCCTAGGCTCCGATCAGTAATAGACGGAGTGATGTGAATGAATCCCATCCAGTTGTTCGAGCTGGCATCCCGGCAGGCGGAATGGCTTTCCGTGCGCCAGCAGGTCGTGGCGACCAACATCGCAAATGCCAACACCCCGAAATACCTGGCCAAGGACATTACGCCCTTCAGCGCGGTCCTGGACAAGACGGGCATGGTTCAGGGCATGGCCGTGACCCAGCCCGGCCACATGGCGGCCAACGATATGAGCGACCGCAACATTGCCGTGGAGGATGAAGATCTCAACAACGAGATCGGCATTCAGGAATCGGGCAACACCGTCGCTCTCGCGCAGGAGCTGAGAAAGACGGGCGAAATCAAGCGCAATCACGAGCTCAATACCTCGCTGATGTCCTCCTTCCATCGCATGATGCTAATGACGGTGAAACGCTGATGACTGATCCACTACTCGCAAGCTTGAGGGTCGCAGGGAGCGGACTGGAAGCACAGTCGACACGCCTGCGTATCGTGTCCGAAAACATCGCCAACGCACGCACGACCGGCGACACTCCTGGCGCTGATCCCTATCGCCGCAAGACGATCACTTTCGGTTCAGAGCTGGACCGTGTGACTGGCGCAGAGACGGTCGAGGTCAGGAAGCTCGGCGTCGACCAGGGCGACTTCATTGAGGAATACGACCCGGGTAACCCGGCGGCCGACGAGCGGGGTATCGTCAAGATGCCGAACGTCAACATCCTGATCGAAATGGGCGACATGCGTGAGTCCAACCGCACGTACGAAGCCAACCTGCAGACCATCAAGCAGACCCGAGAAATGATTTCCGCAACAATCGCGCTGCTGAGGGCCTCGCAATGATCGAATCCGTAACCAAAACCAGCGCGCTTTCGGGCATCAACGGCCTGGAGTCCCTTTCCAGCTCGTTTTCCACCCGAGGCGTCACCACCGAAGGTACAACACCGGGCACCATGACCGGCGAGACCTTCATGTCGGCGCTGAGCAATGTCGCAACGGAGGCCGCCAACAACCTGAAACAAGCCGAGCAGACATCGTTTGACGGCTTGATGGGCAAGGCGAACACCCGCGAAGTCGTCGATGCGGTCATGCAGGCCGAACAGTCGCTCCAGACGGCGATCGCGTTCCGCGACAAGATCGTCAACGCCTATCTCGAAATCACCAAGATGCAGATCTGACAGGGGTACCGAACTATGAGAGCGCTCGCCATCGCAGCCACGGGTATGGACGCCCAGCAGACCAATCTTGAGGTCATTGCAAACAACATTGCCAACATCAACACGACGGGCTTCAAGCGCGCACGCGCCGAGTTCTCCGACCTTCTGTACCAGACGGAACGCGCCCAGGGCGTGCCGAACCGTGCCAACCAGGCGATTGTGCCGGAAGGTGCCAATATCGGTCTCGGCGTCCAGACGGCCGCCGTCCGAAACATCCATACCCAAGGCCAGCTCACCCAGACCGGCAACGAGCTCGACCTCGCCCTGATCGGTCGCGGCTGGTTCCAGATCGAGAGCCCTGATGGCACAACGCTTTACAGCCGCTCCGGCGCCTTCAACATGAACGCCGAAGGCCAGCTGGTGACCATCGACGGTTATCTCGTCACCCCGCAGATCACCATTCCGCAGGATGCCAGCGAAGTCGTCATCAGCCGGACTGGCCAGGTACAGGCACGCATCGGCAACGATGCCGACTATACCGAGCTCGGGCAGCTGACCGTTGCCAACTTCGTCAATGAAGCTGGCCTGAAGCCTCTCGGTGACAACCTGTTCGCCGAAACTGCCGCTTCGGGTGCCGCCATTGTCGGCGCGCCGGAAGATCCGGGCTTTGGCTACATCAAGCAGTCCTACCTGGAAGCTTCGAACGTCGACTCGGTGAAGGAGATCACGGACATGATCTCTGCTCAGCGCGCCTACGAGATGAATTCCAAGGTCATCACCACTGCCGACGAGATGGCTCAGATCGTCAGCAAGAACCTCAAGTAAGACAACTGGAGGCAAACATGAGGTTTCGCCGCAAAATCGGACATGCCTTGCGCGCGGCGGCAATTGCCGCCGCTGCCCTGGGCTTTGGCGCCGGCATTGCCTGGGCGCAGAACACGGCCGTGATCCCCAAGCAGGTGATCTATCCCGGCGAAACCATCGCATCCGAACAGGTCGACGTCGTCGCGGTGACCAACCCCAACCTCGCCGGCGGCTACGCTCGGACCAAGGAGGAAGTGGTCGGCATGGTGGCCAAGCGCACGCTGCTTCCCGGTCGCACCATTCCGGTCCACGGTCTGCGCGAGGCCTTCGCCGTCAAGCGCGGTACAAGTGTCCGGCTGACCTTTGCGATCGGCAACATGCTGATCAGCGCCAGCGGTACGCCGCTGACCGATGCCTCCGTCGGCGAAGTCGTCAAGGTTCGCAACATCGATTCCGGCTCGATCGTGTCAGGCACGGTCATGGCCGATGGTACCGTACAGGTGATGGCAAAATGAGACTGATTGCTCCCATGCGGTTCGCGCTTTGCGCGCTGGCGCTGGTCCTGGCTCCCCTTGAGCCGGCACTCAGTGCCAATTCGCGCATCAAGGACATCGCCTCCCTTCAGTCGGGTCGCGACAACCAGCTGATCGGCTACGGCCTGGTCGTGGGTCTGCAGGGCACCGGCGACAGCCTGCGCTCCTCGCCCTTCACCGACCAGTCGATGCGCGCCATGCTTCAGAACCTCGGGATCTCGACCCAGGGCGGACAGTCCAATGCCAAGAACGTCGCAGCCGTCATGGTCACTGCGAATCTGCCTCCGTTCGCCAGTCCCGGCAGCCGTATCGACGTGACGGTGAGCTCTCTGGGTGACTCCACCTCCCTGCGTGGCGGAACGCTGGTGATGACCTCTCTGACGGGCGCCGATGGCCAGATCTACGCGGTCGCCCAGGGGTCGGTGGTCGTATCAGGCATCAACGCCCAGGGTGACGCTGCAGCCGTGCAGCAAGGGATCACCACCTCCGCCCGCGTGCCGACCGGGGCGATCATCGAGCGTGAGTTGCCGTCCAAGTTCAAGGATAGCGTCAATCTCGTCCTGCAGCTGCGCAATCCCGACTTCACCACGGCGCTGAGGGTATCCGACACGATCAACGCCTATGCCGCCGCCAATTACGGCGCTCCGATTGCCGAGGCGCGCGACAGCCTGGAGATCGTTGTCCAGAAACCTCGGACAGCCGACCTCGCACGGTTGATGGCCGATATCGAAAATCTGGTTGTCGCAACCGATTCGCCCGCGCGTGTGGTGATCAACGAGCGCACCGGCACCATCGTCATCGGCGCCGATGTCCGCGTCTCGCGGGTGGCGGTCAGCTACGGAACCCTGACCGTCCAGGTCCAGGAGACGCCGCAGGTCATTCAGCCTGAGCCATTCTCGCGCGGTGAGACGGCGGTGCAGCCGCAGACCGATATCTCGATCCGTCAGGAAGGCGACCAGATCGCCATCGTCGACGGTCCTGACCTCAGAACGCTCGTCAGCGGCCTGAACAGCATCGGGGTCAAGCCGGACGGCGTTATCGCGATCCTCCAGGGGATCAAGTCCGCCGGCGCCCTGCACGCGGAGCTCGTCCTGCAATGATCCAGCTGAAGAAGTTTCGTTTCTCCCGCGTCGCCCTGCGCAACACCGTCGCCGTGATCGCGATTGCCACGCTGCCCGCCTTTGCACAGACCGCCGTCGGCCAGCAGCAACCGCCGGAAAGCGCGACGGAAGCCGAGATCCGCCAGTTCTGCACCGGCATCGCCGATGCAGCCCGCGACCAGCGCTACCTTCTGCAGAAGCAGGAGCTCGAAAAGTTGCAGGCGGATGTCGACAGCCGCATCGCGATCCTTGAAGAGAGGCGCACCGAGTATGAGGACTGGCTCACGCGCCGGAACGAATTCATGAAGCAGGCCGAGGGCCAGCTCGTGGAAATCTACAAGAAGATGGCGCCGGATGCGGCAGCCCCACAGCTCGAGGAGACCAATGTCATCCTCGCCGCCGCCATCATCATGAAGCTGCCGCCCCGCCAGTCGAGCCTCATCCTGACCGAGATGAGCCCGGACAAGGCGGCGCAGGTCGCCTCGATCATGTCGAGCGCCGGCGACCCCACTACATCGAAGGACCCGTCATGATGAAGCGTTACCCGGCTCTGCTGGCCGTTCTCCTCCTCGCTGGCTGCCAGAGCCAGACCGTCAAGGAAATCGGCAACGCGCCATCCATGAGCCCGATCGGGTCCGGCCTGCGCTACAGCCAGACCCCGCAGATGGCCATGTATCCGAAGCAGCAGGCCCAGACGGCCAGCGGCTACTCCCTGTGGAGCGACAGCCAGTCGGCGCTGTTCAAGGATGCCCGCGCCCTGAACATCGGCGATATCCTGACAGTCAACATCGAGATCAACGACCGCGCCTCGTTCAACAACGAGACGGATCGCAGCCGCGACAACTCGACCGGCCTCACCTGGGGTGCGGAAATCTCAAACTTCCTCGGCTTCTCCACCGATACCGGCACCACGGGGGATCTCTCGACCGATTCGACCACCAGTTCGTCCGGCAAGGGCTCGACCGAGCGGTCCGAGCGGTTGAACCTTCTCGTCGCGGCGGTTGTCACCGGTGTTCTCGAAAACGGAAACCTCTTGATCAGCGGTTCCCAGGAAGTGCGCGTCAATCACGAACTGCGCATCCTCAACGTTGCTGGTATTGTCCGGCCTCAGGATGTCAACGCAGACAACGAGATCTCCTACGACCGCATTGCCGAGGCGCGCATCTCCTATGGTGGCCGTGGCCGTCTGACCGAGGTCCAGCAGCCGCCGATCGGCCAGCAGGTCGTCGACATCTACTCGCCCTTCTAACCGGATCCGAGGACAGACAAATGGAAGAACCTCAGGAAGGCGAAGGCAAGAAGAAGTCGGGTCTCATGGCCCTACTGATCCCGCTTGTCGTCTTGACTGCGGTCGGCGGCGGTGGCGGTTGGGTTATCGGCAACATGCTTGCCCCGCAGGTAAAGCAGGCCGACGAGGCCGCCAAGGCGGCCGAGGCCGCTGCAGCCGGCGAACATGGCGGCGAGGCGAAGAAGGACGAGGAGGGGCTCCCCAAGATCTCCACCGAGGCCAACGGCGTTGTCGCGCTTGAGCCGATCACCACGAACTTGGCCTATCCTTCAGAAAACTGGATCCGCCTCGAGGTCGCGCTGATGTTCAACGGTCCGCCGGACGTGCAGATCGCCGAAGCGGTGCATCAGGACATCATGGCTTATCTGCGCACGGTTTCGCTGCAGCAGGTCGAAGGGCCCAGGGGCTTTCAATATCTCAAGGATGACCTTCAGGAGCGAGTTGACCTGCGCTCGGAAGGCCGCGTATCCAAGGTGATGTTCAGAACGCTCGTGATCGAATGATTCGGTTTCTCCTCCTCGTCGCCGTCATGATGATGGCGCCGGAACTGGCTGTGGCCCAGCAGTTCCCGACGGATATCTTCAACACCCCGATCGATGGATCGGTGGCGGGGTGGATCATTCGTACCTTCGGTCTGCTCACGGTGCTCTCGATTGCGCCGGGCATTCTGATCATGGTGACGAGCTTTCCGCGTTTCCTGATCGCCTTTTCCATCCTGCGCTCCGGCATGGGGCTCGCGACTACTCCTTCCAACATGATCCTGACGAGCATGGCGCTGTTCATGACCTTCTATGTCATGGCGCCGACGATGGATCGTTCCTGGCGTGAAGGCGTGCAGCCGCTTCTGAGCAACCAGGTAACCGAGGCGGAAGCTGTAGCGCTGATCGCCGAGCCGTTCCGCACCTTCATGACGGCCAACACCCGCGACAAGGATCTGGCGCTCTTCGTCGATCTTGCCAACGAGCGGGGCCAGGCCACCATCGTCGACGGAAAGGTTGACTACCGTGTCCTTATCCCGGCCTTCATGCTGTCGGAAATTCGCCGCGGCTTCGAGATCGGATTCCTCATCATCCTGCCCTTCCTCGTCATCGACATGGTGGTGGCAACCATCACCATGGCCATGGGTATGATGATGCTTCCGCCGACCTCCATTTCACTGCCTTTCAAGATCCTGTTCTTCGTCCTGATCGACGGATGGAACCTGCTCGTCGGCAGTCTTGTCCGGTCGTTCGTTTAAGTTAACCATCCCTGCTTACGGTTGATTCACTACGCTCCCTTACGGGCGATTTACCACGTCATCAGTGCCCCTTGAGCTACCTTCAAATGTAAAGAAGTTGGCAAGGATTGGCTGCGAGTTTGGACCTCGCACGACGGGTCTGGTAGCAACAAAAAAATACCAAATGGCATGATGCCGAACGCTCGTGACCGGTAAGTTTATGAAGTCCGGTATGTCCCCTCCTGTATCTCGTTTAAGGGACAAATTGACATGGCCAGCATTCTGACCAACTCCAGCGCGATGTCCGCGCTTTCCACCCTGCGCTCGATCGCTTCCAACATGGAATCGACGCAGAACGCCATCTCGACCGGCATGAAGGTTTCCAAGGCTTCTGACAACGCTGCCTACTGGTCGATCTCGACCACCATGAAGTCCGACAACCTGGCGCTCAGCGCCGTGACGGACGCTCTCGGCGTTGGTGCTGCAAAGGTTGATACTGCCTATGCCGGTATGGACTCTGCAATCGACGTCATGACCACGATCAAGGCCAAGGTCGTTGCCGCCCAGGAACAGGGCGTCGATAAGGCCAAGATCCAGGAAGAAATCGTACAGCTGAAAGAGCAGCTTGAGTCGATCGCCAAGAGCTCGTCCTTCAACGGCGAAAACTTCCTAGCCGTAGAAACCATCGAAACGAAGACGGTCGTCTCCGGCTTCATCCGCGATGCTTCGGGTAACGTGGCTGTCAAGACCACCGAATACGAACTGAGCCAGGACAATCTGCTCTACCGGTTGGATGCGCAGGGCGAAATCGACGACGCTCAGGAATCGATCCTGACCAGCACGGATAACGTGACCGTCAGTGGTGCGACTGCCGCTGTCGCTTCGATCAAGATCGTGGACCTGGATGTTGAGGCCGACGACCTCGACGTTGCTCTGGCCTCTATCGACCTTGCTCTCGAAAAGATGACGAGTGCCGGCGCCCAGCTCGGTTCGCTGTCTGCCCGCGTCGATCTGCAGTCTGACTTCTCTTCGAAGCTGTCCGACGCCATCGAAAAGGGCGTTGGCCGTCTCGTTGACGCCGACATGAACGAAGAATCGACCCGCCTCAAGGCCCTGCAGACCCAGCAGCAGCTGGCAATCCAGGCGCTCTCGATCGCCAACAACGACTCGCAGAATATCCTGTCGCTCTTCCGTTAATCACAAGAACCGGCCGGCCCGTGAGGGCCGGCTAGACCATCCCGACGCCGATATGCCTTGGTGGCTGACCAGAGGCGCGCGAAGGGAGAGCTTAACCCTCCGGTGGCTGAACCGGACCGGAAGCTACACGAAGGCCGCGTTCGGAAACGAACGCGGCCTTTGCGTTTTATTAATCATGATCTGCTACGCGCGTGTGCGCGCGAAGGTTGCAAAAAAACTGCCAAAAATGTCATTTCCCGTTTTCGTTTAGGCCTTCATTAACCTTGATGGTTTTATCTAAGCCTATCGAAGCGGCGAGCTAACTCTTAAAAATCAGCCAGTTAGCAGGCATGATGCTGTGCGCCGTTACCGGTGAGACCGGAATGTCCCTTCTTAGTCAGCCATTCAAGGGGCACTACTACCATGACGAGCATTCTTACCAATATCGCCGCCATGTCGGCACTCCAGACGCTGCGCTCGATCGGCAGCAGCATGGAAGACACCCAGGCCCGCGTATCGTCCGGTCAGCGCGTCGGCGAAGCCTCCGACAACGCAGCCTATTGGTCGATCGCCACCACCATGCGCTCCGACAACATGGCGCTGTCGTCGGTATCCGACGCTCTCGGACTTGGCGCCTCGAAGATCGACACTGCCTACGCCGGTATGGAATCGGCCATCGACGTCGTCAAGGAAATCAAGGCCAAGCTGGTCACCGCGACCGAAGAAGGTGTCGACAAGGCCAAGGTTCAGGAAGAAATTGCACAGCTGCAGGAGCAGCTGATGTCGATCGCCCAGTCGGCTTCGTTCAGCGGCGAAAACTGGATTGCCGGCGATGCTGCTGATGTGACGGTTGTTTCCGGCTTCGTACGTGATGCGAGCAACAACGTATCTGTAAAGACAACGACTTACACGCTCGACTCTGCAACCGCCGGCGAAATGACGCTTTTGTTCGGTGGAAATACAGGTGTCATTGATGACACGAGCGGCATCCTCGGAACTATCGGCTCCGCCTGGACCACGACAGACTTCACGATCCCATCGACTGGTGCTACTACCCAAGGTGCGGGTACCGCTGTCGCGAACTTCTCCGTCTATACTCTGGACATCAACGGTTTTGATGGCGACGCCATGGCGGAGGCTCTGACGCTCGTTGATGCAGCTCTCGCATCAATGACCAGTGCAGGCGCCGAGCTCGGCTCGATCTCTATGCGTATCGACCTGCAGGAAGATTTCGTCAACAAGCTGTCGGACTCGCTCGACTCCGGTATCGGCCGTCTCGTCGACGCCGACATGAACGAAGAATCGACCCGCCTCAAGGCGCTGCAGACCCAGCAGCAGCTGGCAGTCCAGTCGCTCTCGATCGCCAACTCTTCTTCGGAAGTCATCCTCTCGCTCTTCCGTTAAGATTGAAGAGATCCAGCATCGAAGCCGCCCTCCGGGGCGGCTTTTTGCGTCTTATACCAAGTCTCGATGATAGGAACCTATAGGATCGGCTCGATCGCCCCTGCTGGCTAGGAGAGGTTCGAAGAGCGATGCTCGCGCATCGGTCGAGGAACTCGACGACGCCATAAGGGACGAGAAGCCGACCGAAGGTGGCTTATGGCAGGCCTCTGGCGTTGTTGCGCCGCTTGGCCGATGCGACAGCATCGCCCGGCGCGTCGCGCCTAGCCAGCGACCCGCCAAAAGCCATCCTATAGGTTCCTATCACCGAGATTTGGTATTAAGGAATTTTTCAGATCCAATTAACCATGCGTTAACCATAAGCCGGTTACATGAGGTCATGTAACGATGAGTTAACCAAGACGAAGAACTGGTTAAGGGCATTAGGCCGCATCATCGTTCCCGGAAAGACCGGGATGTCCCCAGATCTAGCCATTTAAGGGACACGACCGTGACCAGCATTTTGACAAACAACGCAGCGATGGCTGCACTTCAGACACTCCGCACACTCGATGCGAACATGCAGGATACCCAGGCGCGTGTATCCTCTGGCCTCCGAGTTGGGGGAGCTTCCGACAACGCCGCCTACTGGTCCATCGCAACCACAATGCGATCCGACAACATGGCGCTCTCTTCCGTCCAGGATGCCCTCGGTCTCGGCGCCGCCAAGATCGACACCGCCTATTCTGCGATGGAAAGTGCCATCGAAGTGGTTAAAGAAATGAAGGCCAAGGTTGTCGCCGCCACCGAAGAAGGCGTCGACAAGAATAAGATCCAGGAAGAGATTGACCAGCTGCAGGAACAGCTCGCATCCATATCCGAGTCTGCCAGCTTCAGTGGTCAAAACTGGATTGCAGGCGGAGTGGATACTTCCGACAACGCTGCCGGTAACCCTCAGGAAGTGACTGTCGTCTCTGGTTTTATACGAGACTCGAACGGTAACGTCTCCGTTTCTACAACCGCCTATTCACTCGACGCGACCACGGTTGGCGGAATGACGGTGCTTTTCGGCGGTGATGCCACCGGCGCAATCGATCCCGACTCGGGTATACTTGGTAGTGTGTCCACGACTTACGACGCCGTGGTCGACTGGAACAACAATGGTGTGCTTGGAGAGACTGCCGCTGAAATAGACACATTCTCAATTGCGAATCTTGATATCACCGGATTGACCACCGCCGGCATGCAGGAGGCGCTCGCACTCGTCGAATATGGTCTCCAACAGATGACCAGCGCAGCCGCCGCACTCGGCTCCATCTCCATGCGCATCGGCATGCAGGAAGACTTCGTTGCCGGTCTTACCGACTCGATCGACAGCGGTATTGGCCGCCTCGTCGATGCCGACATGAACGAAGAATCAACCCGCCTGAAGGCGCTGCAGACCCAGCAGCAGCTCGCCATCCAGTCGCTCTCGATCGCCAACACCTCTTCCGAAAGCATCCTGACTCTCTTCCGTCAGTAAGCGGCGCTCTGGCTAGGGGCGACTTCGTCCCGCCCTGACAGTGTCGGATGTTCTCGGTGTGAATCCGCGCCTCGCAAGAGGCGCGGATTTTCGTTTGAGCCTTGCGCGAAACTTTTGGCATTTTCGTTTCGACTACAAAAGATAAGTCGATCGCTTGCCATGTCATCGGTCTCCTTGTTAACTGCCGCTGTTAACGATTTGTTAACGGTGACGGGGACCGCGCGTTTGCGCGTTCTGCATGATGCCCTCCCGTCTTGCCGGCCTGCGCCGGATGCGCAGTCCGACACGCTTAGGGGCACCAAGCATGACCAGTATTATGACCAATGCGGCCGCCATGGCTGCGCTGCAGACGCTTCGTTCGATCGACACCAACCTCGAGACGACCCAGCGGCGCGTTTCCTCGGGTTACCGGGTAGAAACAGCAGCCGACAATGCCGGCTATTGGTCCATCGCCACCACGATGCGCTCCGACAACGCAGCGCTTTCCACCGTATCGGATGCTCTCGGCCTTGGCGCTGCCACCGTTGATACCGCTTACACGGCGCTCGACAACGTCGTCGACGTCATGTCCACGATCAAGGCGAAGCTCGTGGCTGCGAGCGAGCCGGGCGTCGACAAGAACAAGATCAACGAGGAAATGACACAGCTGAAGAATCAGCTGATTTCCGCAGCGCAGTCCGCCTCCTTCTCGGGCGAAAACTGGCTCTACAACACCAATGCCGCGCCTCTGGGCACCAAGCAGGTCGTCTCATCCTTCGTGCGCGGTGCTGATGGCAGCGTTCAGGTCACAACGCTCGACTTCAATACGGAAGAATCCGTGTTGATCGACATTCAGGATGCCTCGCAGGGCTTCCTCACCAAGGCGATCGATGCCGATGTCCTGCGCAATACCGGTACCGGCGCCCGCGAATATTTCCTTCTCGACATGGGCGCCCCCCCGGCGGGCGCGACAGAGATCGCGATTGACACCACCACGGACAAGGAACAGCTCGACGACATGATTGCCGTCGTCGACAATGTGATCCAGCAGTTGACTGATGCTGCCGCTACCCTCGGCGCGATCACCAGCCGCATCGAGATGCAGGACAATTTCGTTTCCAACCTCATGGACGTGATCGACAAGGGTATCGGTCGTCTGGTCGATGCCGACATGAACGAGGAATCAACACGCCTCAAGGCGCTGCAGACCCAGCAGCAGCTCGGCATCCAGGCGCTCTCGATCGCCAATACCAGCGCCGAGAAGCTTCTCACCCTCTTCCAGCGATGACGACTGAGGCGCCGGATGCCAGAGCATCCGGCGCTCTCGTTCCGTTGTGAAACAGGGTGCGGGAAAACCCATTCATCTTCGCGCAAGTTTGAACCCCTAGCTTCAGGAAGAGCACGTGGCCCGAATGGGCCGAGCCGTGCCGAAAGAGCTACGATCGATTTCGGTGGATGAGAGAACGCGTACGGGACATGCTGATGGTTGATCTACTTCTGATGCAAGGATGCATCCGCCGGACCGGACCTGTCGCCGTTGGAGGCGATTGCCGATGAGCATGCCTTTGGCCCGCTATCTCAAGGATTTTTCGACCCAGGCGGCACCACCGGCGGCGCCGGCTCCAAGCTTCGACATGCCCGTTGTTGACGAGTTCGACCTCGATTTTCCGGCCTTGCCCCAACCGGAAACGGAACGCGTGGATATCGATGCGATCAGGCGTGAGGCCTATGCAGAGGGCCATGAGGCCGGAGAGAAGGCGGCGACGGAACGCTTCGAGGTCGACCGGCAGGCAAACGATATCGCCCATGCTCAGGCGCTTGCCGAACGCGACCAGCGTTTGCGCGATGAGTTTGCCGTGATGGTTGCCACCACGCTCCCCGAACTGATCCAGAAACTCTCGCTCGTCGTCAGCGAGCAGGCTGCCATGGCCCTCGCTCCTGTCATCGGCGAAGCATTGGCCGAAAAGGCCGTGAAGGATCTCGCCGACCTGCTCCAGGCAGCGATCGCGTCGGGCGATGCGGGCACGATCGAGGTCAAGGGGCCGCGATCGCTCTTCCAGAAACTCCAGTCGGAAATGCCTGAACACGCAAGTTTCCTGCGCCACGTGGAAGACGAAGATCTGGATCTGACGGCCGAATTTGGTGACGCGGCGCTCGTCACCCGCATTTCCGCCTTTACGGCGAGCCTCAGGAAGGTGTTGGCATGAGTGACGAGAACCATCACCACGGCAAGAGCCAGATCATCATCGTCAAGCGTCGCAAGGGTGACCATGATGGCGCCCATGGTGGAGCGTGGAAGATTGCCTTCGCCGACTTCATGACTGCGATGATGGCCTTCTTCCTCGTCATGTGGCTGGTTAATGCCGCCAACGAGGAAACCAAGGCGTCCGTGGCGAGCTATTTCAACCCGATCAAGCTCTCGGATGAGAAGCCGACCGAGAAGGGGTTGAAGAAGCCCGTCGAGACGAGTGAGGGTGAAGAGAAGCAGGAGCGGTCTCAGGTCGACGAGGACCAGGACAAGGTAGGTTCTGCTGCCGCCACGGGTGACGACCAGACGGCGTCTTCGGGCGACCAGGCCAACTATTCCGAGGCCGACTTCTTCGAAAATCCCTATTCCGTCCTGGCGGAAATCGCCCAGGAGGTCGGGCAGCAGGCGAATGTCAGTGCCAAGGGTGAGGGCGGTGCGGCCGATTCTGGTCCTTCGACCGGTGCTCAGGGCGGCGAGGCCTATCGCGATCCTTTCGATCCGGATTTCTGGACTCAGCAGGTGCAGACCGCCAACGGTCCGCCCGGTGAGCCGACGGATGCGCAAGCAGCAGCCGAGCAGCCACAACAAGCGGCCGAGCAGCCCCCTGTGGATCCTGCCGCTCCCTCAACGGAGCCGGAGCAGCAGATCGCTCTCGTGGTTCCCGGCCAGAAGCCGGCAGTCGAGGGAGCGACGCCAGGCGAGGCGTTGGATGCTGAGAAGCCGGCTGTTGGTCCTGAGGCCAAGAGCGACGTCGGAACCTCCGAGCAGTCGGAGACCATGCCTGATGTTGCCCCTGATGTGGCAAAGGCAGATCAGACGGCCGAGGCGCAGTTCGAGCAGCAGCTTGAGGCCGCCGCAAAGCTGAAGGCGGAAATCGAGAAGGCGATCGGAGGAGCTGCTGGCAAGCTGGCGGAAGGTCTTCTCGTCACGCCGTCTGAAGGCGGTCTGCTGGTAACCATCAGTGATCAGAGCGATGCAGCGATGTTCAATGTCGGTTCGGCTGTGCCGCGTCGAGAGCTGGTACTCGCCATGGAGCGGCTTGGTCAGATCCTGCAGGAAAAACAGGGGCGTATCGTCATTCGCGGTCATACTGATGCCCGCCCGTTCCGCGGCACCGAAAATGACAACTGGCGCCTGTCAATGGCACGCGCTCACAGCGCGTACTACATGCTGGTGCGCGGCGGCCTGAGCGAAGATCGCGTCGAGCAGGTGTCGGGCTTTGCCGATCGGCGTCTGCAGGTGCCGGAGGATCCGTTTGCCGACGCGAACCGTCGTATCGAGATCCTGATCGAAGCGGAACAGGGGTAACCGATGGCAATTCGGCGGTTGTCCCTCTGCTTTCTGCTCTCCGGTCTGGCTGCACTCGCGGTCGGGCCGGTCAGCCGTGCGCAGACGGTGGATGAGACGCTCGAGCCTTACCGGATGCTGCGTTCGCTCCAGTTTGTCCAGGATACGGTGGTGCGTGGCGACCACTCCGCAGCCGACATGCAGCGCTTCATGCTCGGCACCATTGACGAACGGCTGCGGACCGCAGACCCGCAGGTGTTCCAGGATACCCGCAATGTGGACGCAGCCCTGATCTATGCGATGAGTGGCGGAAATCCGGCGACCCTGGAGTTCCTCGTTGCCCGGGACATCAACGGTAATTTCGACAACCGCATCAGTGACGCCTTGCGCAAATACCTGAGCGGCAAGGGCACGCTGATCTCCAAGACGCTTGGAGACATCGCGACCGAATACCGCGACGACAAGATCGGTCCCTATCTGGCGCTTGTTGCCGGCAATGTGACACTCACGCAAGACCCCGCCGCCGCCCTGAAGTTCTACGATTGGGCTCGCTTGACGGCGCCTGGCACCATCGTCGAGGAGGCGGCCTTGCGCCGCTCCCTGGCCGTTGCCCTGGATGCCAAGATCGTCGACAAGGCTTCAATCTATGCGAATGGTTACGCCCGGCGCTTCCTGTACTCTCCCTATGCCAGCCAGTTTGCCGATCTCTTCGTCCGCTTCGTGGTCGAACACTACGAGGTCCTGAAGGTCGAGGACATCGAAGCCACCCTCGGCTACATGGATATCGACCGCCGTCGAGAGGTCTACCTCAGGGTGGCACGTGAAGCCGCGATCGCGGGGCGAAAGGATCTGGCGACCATGGCCGCCGATCAGGCCAAGCTGCTATCGGGCACCGAAGAGGGAGCCGATGCTCTCGCCCGGCTCTATGGCAGTCTCGTCGGGGTCCCGACCGAGAATGTCGATGATGCGATGCAAGCCCTGATGCAGATCCCGGAAGAGGTGCTGTCCCCGAGAGACCGGGCACTTCGCCAGGCGGCGGAGACCGTTGCCAAGGAAGTGCTGCGCAAGCCTGAGCCTGCTGCGACGCCCCGCACGGCTCCCGTCGAGGGCACTGCGGGCAACGACGCTGCAGACGCTGCCGCAGATCCCGAACTTCAGGATCCGTTCGCCCAGCCCCAGCCCCAGCCCCAGCCCCAGCCCGAGCCTGTCTCTGCTCCGCCTGAAGAGCCCCCGGTCGCGCCGGCGGTGGCCGGCGCAGAAGTCCCGGCAACCGAGCAGGCCGACATTGATCCGGAACTGCGCAGCTTCGTCGAAACCGGACGTTCTAAACTCGATGCAATTGATGATCTTCTCCAGAAAGAAGGCCCTTGACCATGATGGACGCGCTCTCAGCCCCCAGACTTCCAGCTTCGGATGGTGCCGTCGGCCAACAGACGGGCGGGCGTTCTGAAAGGACCGAGGACGGCGGCTTCTCGAAAGTGCTCTCGAGTTCCGGGCAGAAGGAGCGCGGCGGGCGTGACGACAACACGGCTGCTGCGGCGCAGTCCGACGCCGAGGCGGGTGACGCACAAGCATCGATCAAGGGGCTGTCGGCCGGAGACAGACAGCTTCTGATCGACATGGGTGGCAATCTTTCCACAGATCTCGAGGCCTTGTCTGCGGACATCTCGGTCGATGACCTGGCAAGGCTCCTGGCCGCTGCCAAGGCGCAGGCACGCGGTGATTCCAAGGAGGGCAAGGAGCCGGAGATCGACATCAGAGGGCTCGATCCGAAGCTCAAGGCAGAACTCGCCAAGGCCCTTGCCGCCGCTCGGGAGCGCAATGGCGCTGAAGAAGGTGAGCAGACGGCTGCCGGCGAGGGGCTTGATGAAGCGGCGACCTCCGAAACCAAAGGTCCGGATCTGAGTGATGTTCTGCAGCTCCTCGCGGGCGTTGATGGCGCAAAGACCGCTCTCGACGATCAGCGAACGACTGCGGAGACGAATGGTAAGGACGACCAGAAGCAGAAGATGCTCGACGGTCTCCCCGTGACAGCCGTCACCGAGGATTCAGCTGACTCTTCGACCTCGGATAAGGGCAAGGACGAGGGAGAACGAGATTTCCGGTTCATCAGGGCAGATGGCAAGGGACAGCCGCTTCTTCTGCGCAGTGAAGCTGCAGCCGGGGCACAGGAGACGGAGCCAAAGACTGTTGAGACAGTCACTGTCGTCGACAGCCGCCGCTACATTGCGCCCATCTCTACCACCAACGGTGCGTCGATCACCGCCGCCATGCTGGGGGACAGCGAGTGGGTTAGCGCCATGTCTCCCGGTTCTGAGCTGGCGAACGCAGCTACCCATTCAAGCCAGGGCAAGGTTGTTCATACCCTGAAGATCCAGATGAGCCCCATCGAGCTGGGCAGTGTGACGGCAACGCTCCGTCTCTCCGGTGAGGAGCTGAGCGTGCAGCTGACTGTCGACAACCCGGCGGCACTTCGCCAGCTGCAGAACGATCAGAGTGACATCTTGAAGGCCCTGAAGGCCCAGGGACTGGTCGTTGACCAGGTACAGGTCAACATGCAGCTGGCCCCAGCTGATCGCAGCACCGACGCCGGCCAGAATGGCACTTCGAACCAGCAATCCGGTCAGCAACCGTCTCAGTTCGCCAATCAGGGTGGAAGTGAACGTCAGCAACGTGGTGAATCGGCAGGCAACGGGGTGAGGATGGCTGATGAACGTATGGTTCAAACGAGCGACGCCCCGACTGTTGACGCTCGCGGCGCTCGCCCTGATCAGCTTTACGTCTGAGGCGGCAGCGAGCCGGGGTGGCTGTGAAGCCGCGATCGGCGCTGCAGCGGCCAAGTACGGTATTCCGGAGGGAATTCTCTACTCTGTTGGCCTTACAGAGACGGGTCGCAAGGGGAGTCTGCAACCCTACGCCATGAACGTCGAGGGCAAGGCCTTCTACTTCGAGGGACTGGAAGATGCGCTCGCAGCTTTCCAGCGCGCGAGGGATGGGGGCGCCGTCCTGATCGACGTAGGCTGCATGCAGATCAACCAGCATTTCCACGGGGAGCACTTCACCTCGGTGGAGGCAATGTTCGACCCGAAACGGAACGTCGAGTATGCGGCACGCTTCCTGAGCAACCTGCATGACCGGCATGAGACCTGGACCATGGCGGTTGCGCGATACCATGCGGGACCCAATAATGACCCTGCGCAGAAGCGTTATGTCTGCCGTGTGATCGCCAATCTGGTCGCCACTGGCTATGGAAACTGGACGCCCGGAGCGCGACAATTTTGCGGTGAATAGCAACCGAAAGTTGTTTGACAGCCATGATTGTGCCGATTTGCTAATTGTGGCGAGACTGCGATACAGAAGGCCAGGACAATAGCTTGTGCGAAGCTTGCGTTAACTTTTCCACTAAAAACTTGTGTCGAGCTTGCGCTGTACCCACTATATATAGATCAAATCGGCACCAATTGGTTAATCAACCGTTAATTACTGTGGTTAATTTCTCCTAGTTGTCCCTGAATCCCCCGATTCGTACGCATTGTCTATCGAAACACCACACTGATTCGGAGGCGGACGAATGATCGTAGTGGTTGATGAGCGCGAGCTCGTTAAGGACGGATACACATCACTATTTGGGCGCGAGGGAATTCCTTCGACGGGTTTCGACCCGCGGGAATTCGGCGAATGGGTCCATACGGCGGCCGATTCCGATATTGCGGCGGTCGAGGCATTCCTGATCGGACAGGGTGAGACGACCCTCGAACTGCCGCGGGCGATCCGCGACAGGACGCAGGCACCGGTGATCGCTGTCAGCGATCAGCCTTCACTTGAGGCGACCCTGGCACTGTTTGATTGCGGCGTCGACGATGTCGTGCGCAAGCCGGTTCATCCCCGGGAGATCCTGGCGCGAGCGGCGGCCATCCGTCGTCGTCTGAAGGCGATTACCAATTTCACCGAGATCGGCCCGATCAAGGTCTTCTCCGACGGTCGCGATCCCGAGATCGCCGGCGACGTCTTTCCATTGCCGCGCCGTGAGCGCCGTATCCTGGAATACTTGGTCGCCAACCGTGGCCGCCGTGTCTCCAAGACCCAGATCTTCAATGCGATCTACGGCATCTTCGACGAGGAAGTCGAAGAGAACGTCGTTGAAAGCCATATCTCCAAGCTGCGCAAGAAGTTGCGCAAGAAGCTCGGTTTCGATCCCGTCGATTCCAAGCGCTTCCTCGGCTACTGCATCGACTGGAGCTGATCGCTCCGGCCGGCCTCGTGCGGCTGCGGCTCTCCCGCATTGATCTGGAGAGCCGCCATGCCAGACAGCTTCACGCAAGGCCCACCTCATACTCTCCCATTTGACTACGAAACGAGGATTTTGACATGAGCCTTTACGGAACGATGCGCACGGGTGTCTCCGGCATGAACGCCCAGTCGAACCGGCTGAGCACTGTCGCCGACAACATCGCCAACTCCACAACGGTTGGCTACAAGAAGGCCTCGGTGCAATTTTCATCCATGATTTTGCCAACGACCAACGGCGCCTACAATTCCGGCGGCGTCGAGACGGATGTTCGTTACTCGATTTCGAGTCAGGGCACCTTCAGCTACACGACGTCCGAGACCGACCTTGCCATCAACGGCGACGGCTTCTTCATCGTCAAGGGCACGGATGGCACGCCCTACATGACCCGTGCAGGCTCATTCGTCCTGCAGGAAGATGGCACGCTGAAGAACACTGCCGGTTACACGCTGCAGGGTTACGAATACGATTCGACCGCTGACCCGACCATCGTCGTCAACGGCTTCGATGGCCTTGAAGACGTCGATCTGTCCGGCTCCGGCATCTCGGCAGTCGCATCGACAACCGGAACACTGAACGTCAACCTGCCCAATGGCGAAGCCAACGGCTTCGTCCAGACAACCTCTCTGAAGGTCTTCGACAGCCAGGGCTCCAGCCGCCTGATCGAATTCACCTACACGAAGGTTGCGGACAACGAGTGGACGGTGGAAGCGACGGGCCCGGGCACGCCGGCAACCGTGTTGGCGCCCACGACCCTGTTCTTCGACACCGATGGCCAGCTCGATACGGCGCTGAGCCCGACGCCGCTTGCTTTGGCGACCTTCACCATCGATGGCGCGGAAGTTCCTGCCATTTCGCTGGAGATCGGTGACACGACGCAGCTTGCCTCGCCTTTCTCGGTTGAAGAAGGCAAGGTCGACGGCAATGCGGCCTCGAAGGTCAAGGGCTATGAGATCGACGAGAAGGGCATCGTCTCTATCGCTTACGAGAATGGTGACCTGGTACCGAAGTTCCGCGTGGCCCTGGCCAGCGTCCAGAGCCCCGACAATCTCAATCCGGTGGCCGGCAACCTCTACACCCAGTCCAATGATTCGGGCGTCGTTATTCTCGGCTACGCCGGGTCCAGTGGCTTTGGTTCGATCATCTCCGGCGCGCTCGAAGATTCCAACGTCGATATCGCCGAAGAACTGACCGCCATGATCGAATCCCAGCGGAATTACACCGCGAACTCCAAGGTATTCCAGACCGGCTCCGAATTGATGGAAGTCCTGGTCAACCTGAAGAGATAATCGAAAGAGTAGGTTAGTCCTATGTCGCTTGCATCGTCGCTCAACACGGCAAATTCGATATTCCGCAACACGTCGCAACAGACTTCCGTGCTGTCCACGAATATCGCCAATGACGGCAATGAGAATTATGTCCGTCGCCAGGCCGTTGTGGTTCAGACCATCTACGGCGCCTCGACGGTGCAGAACGAGCGATCTCAGCAGATGGCCCTGCTGCGGCAGATGTCTTCATCGACATCGCAGCAGGGCGCTCAGTCGACGCTCCTGGAAGGACTGACGACGCTCTCCGATGCCCTCGGCGGCAACGAGTATCAGCTGTCTCCATCCTCCTATCTCGCCAACCTCCAGAGCAGCCTGCAGTCGTTTGCGGCGCTCCCGGGCGAGTATGCATTGGCCTCGACGGTTGTTACGGATGCAATCGACGTTGCGAACTCGCTGAACAATGCGACAGCGACGACCCAGGAAGTCCGTGAGGATGCCGATGCGCAGATCTTCGAGGAGGTGCAGAGGCTGAACAAGCTTCTCGCCGAGTTCAAGATCGTCAACGACACCGTGGTTCGTCAGACCGCGACTGGCGGGAATGCTGACGACTACCTCGATCGTCGCGACACCCTGCTCAAGGAAATTTCCGAGATTGTTGGCGTTTCCGTGAACATGCGCGAAAACAGCGACATGGTCCTCTACACCTCAGACGGCACGACACTGTTCGAGACCGATCCGCGAGAGGTCACGTTCGTCCGCACATTTACCTATGACTCGACGGTCAGCGGCAACGCGATCTTCATCGATGGGACTGCGGTTCGCGCCGGCGTCGGCGGCAACACGGACGGGCAGGGATCGCTCGCCGCCCTGGTCCAGCTGCGTGATGTCGTAGCTCCGACCTTCCAGACCCAGCTCGACGAAATTGCTCGCGGCCTCATTGAAGCCTTTCAGGAAACCGATGCGGGCGGCGCGAACGAGCTCCCCGGCCTGTTTACCTGGCCCGGTGGCACGGTACCCCCGACAGGAACAGTTCAGCCCGGTCTCGCGGCCCTCATCCAGGTCAACCCTGCCGTCCGCTCCGATGCCAGCGGCGATCCGATGCTCATTCGCGACGGTGGCATCAACGGTGCCGCCTACGTCAAGAACACGGCCGCCTCATCCGGCTTTACCGATCTCATCAACAGCTATGTCGATGAACTCGCTGCCAACAGAAGCTTCTCTGCAGATGCCGATCTGAAGACCGATGCAAGCGTCCTCTCCTTCGCCAGCAACTCGATTGGTTGGCTTGAGGAACTGCGGTCGAATGCAACGACGGCGAACGAAAACAAGCAGGCGCTCTACGAGCGCACCTTCCAGACCTATTCGGCGAAGACGGCAGTCAGTCTCGACGAGGAACTTTCTCTGCTGCTCGATGTGGAGCAGTCCTACAAGGCCGCGGCAAAGCTCGTCTCTACGGTGGACGATATGCTGAAGGCCGTTCTCGAAATGGCTGGGTAATCCCTAATGTCGACCGCGAGCGTTTCCAACCTGTCGATCCAGACATCGATGCGCCTGACAATCCGCCAGGCGCAGAATGAGCTCCTGAAGGCGCAGCAAGAGGTCAGCACCGGCTTTTTTGCGGACGTCGGCGCGGAACTCGGCAGCAAGACCTCGACGGTGGTCGACCTCAATCGGGAGAGCCAGCGGCTCAATTCGATGATCAGCAACAACTCGATCGCGACGCAGCGCCTGTCTGCTTCACAAGAGGCGCTGAAACAGGTTGCAACGGCTGCCGAGGAGATGAACAACGCTCTGATCACCATCTCGGGTTCGTCGAATAGCGACACGATCAACACCACGGTGATGACCGTGAACAATTCGCTGTCGACGATGACCAGCATGGCCAATCAGTCGGCCAACGGCGAGTTTCTGTTCGCCGGCATCAACACCGATGTGCAGCCGCTGAATGAATACACCGATACGTCGCCGGCAAAACTCAGCTTCGATGCGGCCTTCACTGGCTATTTCGGCTTCGCGCCGACGGATACAGCGAACACGGCCACGATTGCGGCGACCGGGGTGCCGAGCATGGAGGATTTCATCTCCTCGGTACTCGAGCCGATGTACACCGGCCCCGACTGGAGCACGGATTGGTCGAACGCCACTGACGAGGCGATGACCAGTCGCATCACACAGTCCGAAACGGTGCAGACCTCGGCGTCGGCCAACGAGGACGGCTTCCGTTACTTCGCGCTGGCGTCGATCGTCACCAAGGAGCTTCTCACCATCGGGGCGCCGGCAAACGCCGTCACCGTCGCGATCAATTCGGCCATCGACTACACCGGCCGCGCCATCACCGGCATCAATGCGACCCGTTCGGAACTTGGACTTTCCGAGAACCGGATCGACAAGGCGGATGCCTCGCTCAAGGTTCAGGTGGATATAATAGAAACCAGCCTGTCGAGCAAAATTGAAGTAGATGCGTACGAAGCCTCGACTCGCGTTAACTCTCTGCTTTCCATGGTGGAAGCATCTTACACGCTGACCTCGCGTATCCAGGGCTTGAGCCTTGTCAACTACCTTTGATGAGCAAAGGGTGAAATGAAATTGAAGGGCAACTGAATGTACCAGTTCTCATATGCCGAAATCATGGAGGATGGCGTCGCTGACGCCAAGGAGCGCGAACGGCAGGCCCTTGACCGTTGCATCCAGCTCCTGAGCGCGGCTCGGGACAAGAAGGGTTACTCCCGCGAGGCGATCGAGGCCTTGTTCTATACCCGCCGGGTCTGGGTCCGGCTGATCGAAGATCTGCAAAACCCTGAAAACCAGTTGGGCGAGGAAATCCGCGCCAATCTGATTTCCATCGCCATCTGGATTTTGAAAGAGTGTGACCGGATCCGCAAACGCGAGTCGGAAAACTTCCAGGGCATAATCGACGTGACAACCATCATCAGGGATGGACTTAAATGAAGAGCACTTTGCGCATTTCGCTCAAGTCGGGCGAACGTATTTTCATCAATGGAGCGGTTCTGCGCGTCGACCGCAAGGTTGCCCTCGAGTTCCTGAACGATGTGACTTTCCTGCTCGAAAATCACGTGCTGCAGCCGGAGCAGGCCACGACCCCGCTGCGTCAGCTGTACTTCATCGCCCAGATGATGCTGATCAACCCGGATGGCAAGGACCAGTCGCTGGCGATGTTCCGCAAGTCGGTCATCATGCTTCTGTCCTGCTTCGAGAACGAGGAAATCCTTGCCGAACTGAAGCGGATCGATGGAATGGTGTCTTCCGGACGCGCCTTTGATGCACTCAAGGCCATTCGCCAGCTCTACCCGATCGAGGACCGCATCCTGAACAATCAGGAAATGGCCCCGGCCACGATCGAGCAGATTCGCAAGGAGATTGCCCCATGGCGGTAGACGGTACCTCGGCAACGACATCCGCGACGAGTGCGGCTACGACGACGAAGACCACGACCTCGACAAGCAGCACCTCCAGCCAGGCGGCCGCCAAGGCCTCCCTCGACTACGACAGCTTCCTGACCCTCCTCATCGCCCAGATGAAGAACCAGGATCCGACGGAGCCGATGGACGCGACGGAGCAGATCGCGCAGCTCGCGACATTCTCCCAGGTCGAGCAGTCGATCCAGACGAACTCGAATCTTGAGACCCTGATTACCGGCAACGCGCTGACCAACGCGTCGTCCTACATCGGCAAGACCATCACCAGTGCCGATGAAAAGACTTCCGGCGTCATCGCCTCTGTTCGCGTCTACAGTGACACCATGGTCGCCACCACGACCGAAGGCAAGGATATCCCCATCACGGTGGGTGTCCGCGTCGGAACAAAGCCCACAACCGACACGACGACCGGCTCGTGACATGCTAGGCCTTTCGGAGTGGGCGGCATGATTCGCCACTCCGAAAAGGATACCGTCTCATGAATGAGGCAGATGCCCTCGATATTTTGCAGGCCGCGATCTGGACGATCATCGTGGCGTCTGGCCCTGCGGTCGCTGCCGGCATGATCGTCGGCGTCGTCATTGCCCTGATCCAGGCCTTGACCCAGGTCCAGGAAATGACCCTGACCTTCGTGCCGAAGATCCTGGCGATCATGATCACCATCGGCATTTCTGCTCCCTTTGTCGGGGCCCAGATCAATCTATTTGCCACGCTCGTATTTTCACGGGTCGAATCCGGCTTCTGACGGCGCCGTCCCGTTGGCGCGGCTGACATCCTCGCGCAAGCTTCATCCTCTATCTCTCCGAGGCAGACTGCCGGAAGCGTGCTTCCGGATGACTTCTCATGAAGAGATGGACTGGACATGGCGCAACCCCCTGCACTGGTAATTCCAAAGGCAAGCCCGAACGGACGCGACATCGGCTTCGCGATCGGGATCGTGATGATCCTGTGCATCCTGTTCCTGCCAATCCCGCCATTTTTGATCGACGTCGGTCTGGCCTTCTCGATAGCGCTTTCCGTTCTGATCCTGATGGTCGCGCTCTGGATCCAGCGACCTCTTGATTTCTCGTCTTTTCCGACGATCCTGCTGATCGCAACGATGATCCGCCTGTCGCTGAACATCGCGACGACGCGCGTTATCCTCACCCATGGTCACGAGGGCCACGACGCCGCTGGCGGCGTCATCGCAGGCTTCTCGAACCTCGTGATGGGCGGCGACTTCGTCATCGGTCTGATCGTCTTCCTGATCCTGATCACGGTCAATTTCATTGTCATCACCAAGGGCGCCACCCGTATCGCGGAAGTCGGCGCCCGCTTCACCCTCGATGCCATCCCCGGCAAGCAGATGTCGATCGACGCCGACCTGTCAGCGGGCATCATCGACGAGAAAGAAGCGCAGCACAGGCGCCGTGAACTGGAGCAGGAAAGCTCCTTCTTCGGTGCCATGGACGGTGCCTCCAAGTTCGTTCGCGGCGATGCGATCGCCGGCCTGATCATCACTGCCATCAACGTGGTCGGCGGCATCATCATCGGTTACTTCCGCCACGGCATGGAACTCGGCGAAGCCGCCGACGTCTTCGTCAAGCTCTCCGTCGGCGACGGTATCGTCTCGCAGGTTCCGGCCCTGATCGTTTCGCTCGCTGCCGGCCTTCTGGTCTCTCGTGGCGGCACTCCTGGCTCTACGGACCAGGCCGTGGTCAATCAGCTGAGCGGCTATCCTCGCGCGCTCTCCGTGGCGGCTGGCCTGATGGGCGCCCTGGCGATTGTGCCCGGGCTGCCGTTCATTCCGTTCGTCGCCCTTGGTGGTCTGATGGCCTTCGGTGCCTGGTTCATCCCGCGCCAACTCGAGGCCGAAAATCAGATCAAGCGCGAACAGGAAGAAAAGAAGGTCATCCAGAACAAGGAGGCCGAGAAGGATTCGGTCAAGTCTGTTCTCAAGACCTCCGAGATCGAACTGGCGCTTGGCAAGCTCGTCTCCACCCGCCTTCTCGGGGCCCATCAGGAACTCGCCTTCCGCGTTGGCAAGATGCGCAAGAAGTTCGCCAGCCAGTACGGTTTCGTCGTGCCTGAGATCAAGGTCACCGACGATATCGCGATCCCGGAAAAGGCCTATCAGATCCGTATCCACGGCACGACGGTCGCATCGAACAACCTGCGCGTCGGTGAAGTTCTGGTCGTGACAGGTTCGGGCCGCAAGCCAAACGTACCAGGCGACGAGATCCGCGAACCGGCTTTCGGCATGCCGGCGGTCTCGGTCCTCGAAACCTTCACCGAGGAACTCAAGCGCGAAGGCTTCCACCCCATCGACAACGTCTCCGTGGTTCTCACCCATGTGAGCGAAGTCATCCGAAACAACCTGCCGCAGCTCCTGTCCTACAAGGACGTCAAGGTGCTGATCGATCGTCTCGATCCGGAATACAAGAAGCTGGCGGACGAGATCTGCTCGTCGCACATGTCTTATTCTGGCCTGCAGGCGGTATTGAAGCTCCTCCTTGCCGAACGCGTCTCGATCCGCAACCTGCACCTCATTCTCGAAGCGGTCGCCGAACTTGCACCCCATGTGCGCAAGACTGAACAGATCGTCGAGCATGTCCGTGTGCGAATGGCCCAGCAGCTGTGTGGCGACCTGACCGACAATGGTGTGCTGCGTGTCCTGCGCCTCGGCTCCAAGTGGGACCTCGTCTTCCACCAGGCGCTGAAGCGCGACGCCAAGGGCGAAATCGTCGAGTTCGACATTGATCCGCGCAGCCTCGAGGAGTTTTCCGAGCAGGCGAGCCAGGTTATCCGTGAATTCATGGACCGGGGACTGCCCTTCGTTCTTGTCACGTCGCCGGAAACGCGGTCCTATGTGCGCATGATCATTGAACGACTCTTTGCCACCTTGCCGGTTCTGTCACATGTCGAACTCGCCAAGGGCATCGAGATCAAGATTCTGGGCTCCATCTCATGATTGCTGACCCGCAGGGGACCGTGCTGGTACTGTTTGCGATCTTCTGTCGCATCGGCGCCTGCATCATGACCCTGCCGGGTTTCTCATCGGCCCGCATCTCGATGACCATACGGTTCTTCCTGGCCTTTGCCGTGTCGATGGCCATGACCCCGCTGCTTTTCGATACGATCTATCCACGTGTCTCCGCTGCTGGAAGCTCGCTGGTGGTGGTGATCGTCGCGGAACTCTTGATCGGAATCATGTACGGCCTGGTGCCCCGCTTCTACGTGCTCGGGCTCCAGTTCACCGGCTCGGCCATTTCCATGGCCATAGGCCTCAACACCCCCGGGGCCTCGGATGTCCTCGAAGACACACCCGACAACCAGATGACGAGCCTCATCTCCTTTGCCGGTCTGCTCGTCCTGTTCATGCTGGATTTCCACCACGTCGTGTTTCGCGCTCTGGTCGATTCCTATACGGTGATGCCGCTGGGCGGCATGCCCGACAGCCAGAAGATGCTGATCACCCTGACCGATACGCTGTCGCAGACCTTCATGATCATGTTGCGTCTGGCCAGCCCGTTCCTGATCTTCGGTCTGATGTTCAACTTCGCGGTTGGCCTGGTGAACAAGCTCGCCCCGCAGGTGCCCGTCTTTTACATCTCGACGCCGTATCTGCTGCTGGGTGGCCTGTTGCTGGTTTATTTCACCATTGGTGCCATGGTGATGCAGTTCGGCCAGTATTTCCCGATGATCTTCAATTTCTGACGAGGGTGCCGTGGGACCGCAGAAGAAATCAGACAAGCTGAAACGACTCGTGGCGGTACAGCGTCACATGGAGCGGATGGCCGAGAGCGATCTGGGCATCACCGCGCAGCGAATCGAGGAAAATGCCCGCTCGATGGAGACGGTAATGGAGGCCATCGGCTCGCTTGATCCCCTGCATCGCCTGTTCGCCCAGAACTACGCCGACCGCTTTGACCGGCTGTCCAACACGGACAAGCAGTTGCACGGTTTGCAGCAGGTGCAGGAAATGAAGCTGATGCGCGAGCGCGCCAAGGGTGACCGCCTGGAAGACAACATGAAGGAAGCACGTGACCACGAGGAGCGCCAGCGTGACGACGATGCGATCTATGACCTGATCGACATGCAGTTCGCCGCACCAGCCTCCAGCAAGGTTCAGGAGTGATAGTCGCCTCGAACAATAATCGAGGATGTCACCGTGGCCATTTCTCCTCCGAGCGATCTGGTGCTGGACGTGATCCGTGCCGCAGATCCGGCGCAGGTTGCCGCTGCCCAGGAACAGATGAAGACCAACCGCGCCAACTTCATGGCCACCAGTCTCGCCGAGAAGGGTGCAGGCTTTGGCGCGACTGTCGATATTCTCAATCGCACGGCCAATGCGGCTCGCATTGAGGCGACAGCAGAGACGGTCGAAGACGCCGGGAAGCCACCGAAGGTCTATCGCGACTTCGAGGCCGTCTATCTCACCAATTTCGTCCAGAGCATGTTGCCGGATGAGAGTGAGGAAATCTACGGCAAGGGCAATGCAGGCGAGATGTGGAAGAGCATGATGGCGGAACAGCTTGGCTCGACACTGGCCGAATCCGGCGGCGTCGGCATTGCTCAGCAGATGTATGAGGAAGCCCTCCAGCGTGTCCGCGGTGAAGACGGCATCAACGTCGCCACCGACGAGTCGGACCGCGGTCTTGCGATGAGCTGGGTGACCGACCTCGAGCGCCGCACGCTGGGTGCCGGTGTAGACGAGAAGAATTGATCGATTTTCGAACCATAGGGCAGAATTTCATGGAAGTTGTTTCGAGCGAATACCGCGTGAAGACGGTTCTCAGCCGGCTGGAACGCATCATCGACAATGAGAACGAACGGATCGGCAAGGACCCGGAATTCGACTTCAAGGTCTCCAACGCCCACAAGAGCCGTTGCCTTTACGAATTGACGATGCTGTTCCGCGACACCGACCCCCGCGAATTCGCCGTCAACTACGTCGAGCAGCTGCATGTCCTCAAGGAAAAGCTCGCGCTCAATGCACGTCGTGTCGAAGCGCATCTATCGGCCGTGCGCGCCGTTGCCGATCTCTTGAAGAATGCTGTCCGCGATGCCGATGGTGACGGCACCTATTCTCAGGAACAGTTCCAGTTCAGCGAGTTCTGATGGGCAAGATACTCGGAATCGGCCTTTGGGTCTGCATCGTCACGCTGGGGGCCGTCTATGGCTCGATCTACCTGGCGACAGCCCCGGCCGGCCCGAGCGAGGAAGAGACCAAGAAGGCCGCGCTCGAACTGGTGCGTGGTGAGCCGATCACCATCCCTGTGCTTGGGGGCGGTGACGTGTCGGGCTACTTTCTGGCGCGCATCTCCTTCATGATGGACAAGGAAAAGGTCAAGGGCCAGGCCTTGCCGACGACCGAACTGATGACCGACCAGCTGTTTACGCTGCTTGTCGGCAACAAGATGGTCGATATCGCCAACGTCTCCAGCTTCGACGTCAATGCCTTCCGGGAAAAGATCAAGACCGAGATGAACACGCGTCTCGGCGAGGGCATGATCGACCAGGTCCTGATCGAGCAGCTCGACTACGTGTCGAAGGAATCGGCCCGCAAGGCGGCAGCCGGCGGCTCGGCTCCGATGGAGAAGACGACGGTCGTCGAGGGTGAACAGGTCGAGGAAAAGCCAGCCTCCTCAGGACACTGAGCAGGCTATCGACCGTCGCCCATCCGTCATTCTGGTAAACGAATGATGGATGGCGCGATGAAAATCCGAAGGCCGCTCTTCACCTGAATTTCAGCTGTGGCTGATAGTCTCCGGGAGATCGATCCTCGGGACCAGCCATGCCATCTTCCTCGTCTTCAGCCTTGAAACTTTCGGCCGACGCATCTCCGGGCGGTGCCGACCAGCCACCTGTGCCTGTGCTGCCGATCCTCGGCATGCCGGTGCATGATCTTGGCTGGAACCAGGCGCTCGCACTGCTCGAGGAGAAGTTGGTATCCCGCACGGGCTTTACCCATATCGCCTTCCTCAACGCGAACAATGCCAATGTGATGGTGCAGGATCCTGCCTATCGCGACGTTCTCAGCCGTTGCCTCGTCTTACCTGATGGAATTGGCGTCGACATCGCCGCGAAGTTTCTCCATGGCGGTCGCTTCACGGCCAATCTCAATGGCACCGACTTTGTTCCGGCGGCCCTGACCTTCATCTCCAGGCCGCTGCGTATCGGTCTGCTGGGGGCTACCTCCGACGTCCTGCAAGCCGCCGCCCAAAATTTTCGCCGGCATACGCCATGGCACGAGTTCGTGGAGATTTCCGACGGTTACTTCGATCGTGCCGACCCGGCTCTTATTCTGAAGCGCATCGAGGCGGCTCGTATCGATCTTCTTCTCGTCGCCATGGGCACGCCGCTGCAGGAGAAATGGGTCGACCGTCACCTGACGTCGGATCACGCCCGCGTCGTGGTCAGCGTGGGCGCGTTGCTCGATTTCGTCTCCGGTCGCGTCGCGCGGGCTCCCGGCTGGGTCCGCCGGCTCCGCTCCGAATGGCTTTTCCGTCTCTGGCTCGAACCTTCGCGTCTTTGGCGACGATACGTTCTGGGCATTCCCGTCTTCCTCATCCATGTCCTGCGTCACCGTCTGCTCCACCCGCACGCGCCGTCAGCCTGACCGTCTCGGCCAATTCCTGCCTTGCAATATGCCGCAATTTGACAGCATAGGACGGGGACAGGCAAACAGTGCCTCTGTGTTGGCGCTAGCCTGCGGCGAGTTGAAGACGGGGATAAAGCACAGTGACCACGGTAATCGACGGAAAGGCAGCCGCCGCTTCGGTGATAGAAGCGGTAACCTCAGCGGCGACGACGCTGGAAACATCGGGACATCGCAAGCCCGGTCTGGCGGTTGTTATCGTCGGCGATGATCCGGCGAGCCATGCCTATGTCGGCGCCAAGAGCCGCATGGCCAAGCAATGCGGCTTCAACTCCATCCAGCACACGCTGCCTGAGGATACATCTCAAGCCGATCTGATGACGCTGGTCGCCTCACTGAACGCGGATCCGCAGGTTGATGGCATTCTCGTGCAGCTTCCGCTTCCGAAGCATCTCGATAGCGATCCGGTGATCCAGTCGATCCTGCCGGAGAAGGATGTCGACGGTCTGCACATCGTCAATGCCGGCAAGCTGGCGACCGGCGACCTGAAGACCGGACTTCTGTCCTGCACGCCGGCCGGCGCCATGATCCTGGTGCGCCAGATCCACGGCAATGATCTCTCGGGCCTGAATGCCCTGGTCATCGGCCGCTCCAACCTCTTCGGCAAGCCGATGGCGCAGCTCCTTCTCAATGCAAACGCCACCGTCACGATCGGCCATTCGCGAAGCCGCGATCTGCCCGAACTCGCCCGTCAGGCCGACATCCTGGTCGCAGCCGTCGGCCGCGCGGAAATGGTCAAGGCCGACTGGTTGAAGCCGGGTGCGACCGTCATTGATGTCGGCATCAACCGCGTGGCGGCACCCGAAAAGGGTGAGGGGAAGTTCAAGCTGGTCGGCGACGTCGCCTTTGCTGAGTGCAAGCCGGTGGCCAAGGCCATCTCGCCGGTTCCGGGCGGTGTCGGGCCGATGACCATCGCCATGCTGATGGCCAACACCGTGATCGCTGCCCATCGTCGGGCGGGTGTCGCAGCTCCGCGTTTCTGACGGGGTCTTCCGCGCGGCGCCGGTTCAGGCCGGCGCCCGCCCGGTCGAGGCCCTGACCACCAGCTCCACCTTCCACAATTCCTGTTCCGGAGGCGCGGGATCGCTCTGGTTGATCATGGCGATCAGCCGGTCGCCAATTCGCTTGCCGGCTGCACGCAGCGAAGAGCGCGTTGTGGTGAGCGGGATCGAGAAGTTCTCCGGCTTGAGCAGCGGCAGTTCGTCATCATGGGCGATCAGCGAGATGTCGGTCCCGAGCTTTAGTCCGAATTCGTTCATTGCGCGCACCGCGCCGAGCGCCAGCACGGTGCTCGCGCAGAGCACGGCCGTGGGCCGGTCGGGGCCTGCCAGGATCTCCTTCATTCCGCGGTAGCCCTGCTCGTCGCCCATGAAGCTGTGTCGCGTATGGCGTGGATCGAGCAGCAGGCTTTTCTCGGCGAGCGCTCGCTCGGCTCCGAGCCGGCGACGATGGGCGAAATCGAGATCTGCCTGACCATTGAGGAGTGCGATCCGCTCGTGCCCGAGCTGCAGCAGGAAACGGGTGGCGTCGTAGAAAGCCCCCTCGTTGTCGACGTCGAGGAACGGATAGTCGAGATCAAGACCCGAGGACCGCCCGTGGACGATGAAGGGGAGGGACAGCGACTTCGCCATGGCGATCCGCGGATCCTTCTCGCGGACATAGGCCAGATAATAGCCGTCTACGCTGCCGCTGGCGACCAGCCAGCGGATGGCTTGCGCCTCGTCCTCGGCCGTTGAGGGCATGATGACGAAATGGAAGTCGTGCAGGATCGCGGCCTCGGCCAAGCCGCTTTGAAACTCGGCGAAATGCATGTCGGAGCTGTGGTCGGGAGAAATCGGCATGATCAGCCCGATCGATCCGGCCTTGCCGGTCGCCAGACGCTGGGCGGCGCGATTGGGTCGGTATCCGGTCTCCTTGGCGGCCTCCATGACACGGCGGCGCGTTTCCTCGCTGACCTCGGGATAACCGTTGAGCGCTCGGCTAATCGTCGTCTGCGACAGGCCGAGCATCTGGGACAATTCTTTCAGGTTCACTGCGGATTTCCTCTCCTCGCCCGACCGTTTGGCCTCCTCCAGCATGCGGTCAAAGCGCTTCGAATATGGCGCAGACGCGAGGCTCGCGACAAGAGAAATTTGAACGCCACAAATGCATCTGCCTCATGCCGGGCAGGTATATGCGTCTAATTGCGGCAAATCCACAAAAGCCCTTGACTCACCATGGAACGCAATGTGATGAAATAGGGGCCAAAGCGCTTTGAGGAAGATGCGCGGACCAAGGACGACTGGCCGTCCGATGTGATGGGAGGTAAATCACATGAAGAAGATGTTTTTGATGACCGTGGCGGCTGCCGCGCTCGTGGCCGGCTCGGTCAGCGCGCAGGAGTTGAAGTTCGCTCCGGGTGAGGACGCCAAGTTCAGCTGGTCGACGTTCGAAGAGTTCAAGAAGGCGCATGGAGATCTCAAGGGGCAGACGCTGAAGATCTTCGGACCGTGGCGCGGTGACGACCAGGTTCTGGTTGAATCCATGCTCTCCTATTTCGAAAATGCCACCGGTATCGACGTCAGCTACTCTTCCTCTGAAAACTATGAGCAGCAGATTGTCATCGACACGCAGGCCGGCAGCCCGCCGGATATCGCGGTTCTGCCGCAGCCTGGTCTGCTCGCCGACCTCGCTTCCAAGGGCTTCCTCGTTCCGCTCGGCACGGAATCGGCCGACTGGATGAAGACCAACTACGCCGCCGGCGACAGCTGGGTCAGCCTCGGCACCTATAAGGACAAGGCTGGCGCCGAACAGTTCTTCGCATTCCCCTACAAGGCCGACCTGAAGTCGCTCGTCTGGTACTCGCCGGAAAACTTCGAGGACGCTGGCTACGAAGTGCCGAAGACCATGGAAGAGCTGAAGGCTCTGACCGAGAAGATCGTGGCTGACGGCGGTACGCCCTGGTGCATCGGTCTCGGCTCGGGTGGTGCGACCGGCTGGCCGGCCACCGACTGGGTCGAAGACATGATGCTGCGCACGCAGTCGCCTGACGTCTACGACAAGTGGGTCACCAACGAGATCAAGTTCAACGATCCGGCCGTTGTCGGCGCAATCGAAGAATTCGGCTGGTTCGCCCGCAATGACAAGTTCGTTGACGGCGGCTCCAAGGCCGTGGCCTCGACCGACTTCCGCGACAGCCCGAAGGGTCTCTTCTCCTCGCCGCCGAAGTGCTTCATGCACCGCCAGGCATCGTTCATCCCGTCCTTCTTCCCGGAAGGCACTGAACTCGGCGTGGATGCGGACTTCTTCTACTTCCCGGCCTATGCCGAAAAGAACCTCGGCACCCCGGTTCTCGGTGCCGGCACGCTGGTGTCGATCACCAAGGACACGCCTGCCGCCCGCGCCTTCATCGAGTGGCTGAAGACCCCGATCGCCCATGAAGTCTGGATGGCACAGACCGGCTTCCTGACGCCGTTCAAGTCCGCCAAGCCGGAAACTTACGCCAACGATGCGCTGCGCAAGCAGGGCGAGATCCTGACGAACGCGACCACCTTCCGCTTCGACGGCTCCGACCTGATGCCGGGCAAGATCGGTGCTGGTGCATTCTGGACGGGTATGGTTGACTATTCCGGTGGCAAGGCTGCGGCTGATGTCGCAGGCGACATCCAGAAGGCTTGGGATGGCTTGAAGTAAGCCCTTCCCGCATTGCATGCCGGGCCGCATTCGCAAGGGATGCGGCCCGGACGTCGATCAAGAAGAATAATGCATCTGGCGCCCAAGGGTGATCCGGAGCAATCGACAGGGAGGGGACGTCTTTGGAGCAGCTACTTTTTGCCTTGCTGACGATCGTCGTCGGCGTTGCGGCAGCAATCGGATACTTTTTCGGCTCGAATCTTCTGCTGGACATGGTTTTCCCGTCCCGCATCGCCGATACGCAGAAAGCCTCAAGAAACCTGCGGCGTGCGGCTCTGATCCGCCCCTGGCTTTTTCTCGGCCCCGCTCTGCTATCGCTGACAATCTACCTGATCTACCCGCTCTTCTCCTCGGTCCTCTATTCGGTGATGGACCGAAGCGGTGAAAACTACGTCGGGCTCGCGAATTATCGCTGGATGCTCAGTGACGCGGAATTCCGCCAGTCGATCTTCAACAACATGCTGTGGCTGATCGTGGTGCCTGCGGCCTCCACCTTCTTCGGTCTGATCATCGCAGCTCTCACCGATCGCATCTGGTGGGGCAATATCGCCAAATCGCTGATCTTCATGCCGATGGCGATCTCCTTCGTCGGTGCCTCCGTCATCTGGAAATTCGTCTACGACTACCGTGACGCCGGCTCCGAGCAGATCGGCATCCTCAATGCGCTCGTCGTCTATTTCGGCGGCGACCCGCAGATCTGGATTGCGCTGCCCTTCTGGAACAACTTCTTCCTGATGGTCATCCTCATCTGGATCCAGACCGGTTTCGCCATGGTCCTTCTGTCGGCGGCCCTACGCGGCATTCCGGAAGAGACCATCGAGGCAGCCGTCATCGATGGCGCCAATCCGTGGCAGATCTTCATCAAGATCAAGGTGCCGCAGATCTGGAACACCATTGCGGTCGTCTGGACCACCATCACCATCCTCGTCCTCAAGGTCTTCGACATCGTTCTGGCGATGACCAACGGCCAGTGGCAGAGCCAGGTTCTCGCGAACCTGATGTTCGACTGGATGTTCCGCGGCGGCGGTGACTTTGGCCGTGGCGCGGCGATTGCCGTCGTCATCATGGTCATGGTCATCCCGATCATGATCTGGAACATCCGCAATGCCCGCCGGGAAATGGAAGGACGCTGACATGACGCGCAAGCTTTCTCCGCTGACGATCGTCGTCAACCTCACCGTTCTCATTCTGGTGGCGGCCTGGACGCTGCCGACCGCCGGCCTGTTGATCTCGTCCCTGCGTGACAAGGACCAGATCGTCGCTTCCGGCTGGTGGACGGCACTGTCGTCCTCCACACGCAACGAGATCTACCGTGCCCCCGGACCTGAAACGCAGGCCCAGGAAAACGGTGTCTACGTCATCAAGGGCAATGTCTTTGAAGGGGGACCTGGTGCGGTCTCCGCCTTCGGGGCGACCAGCCAGGAACCTGCGGCTTTCGCAGCAGGTGCAACCGCCGATATCCGCGACGGCCACAAACTGACCGTTGAGGAAAACGGCGACTTCCGCCTGGAATCGCCGACAGCCTTCGAGGGATCGCGCGGTCAGCGTATCTTCTTCACCGCCGAGACGCCGCCGCGCTTCACGCTTGAGAACTACCAGACGGTGATGACGGCCGAAGGCATCGGCCAGTCCTTCATCAACTCGCTGACGGTTGCCATCCCCTCCACGATCATCCCGATCCTGGTGGCGGCCTTCGCGGCCTATGCGCTTGCCTGGATGAAGTTTCCGGGGCGCTCGATCCTGATCGCTGTGATCGTCGGCCTGCTCGTCGTGCCGCTGCAGATGTCGCTGATCCCGCTTCTGAAGATGTATAACGATGTCGGAACCTTCTTCGGCGTTCCGGCCAAGGGTTATGTCGGCATCTGGCTTGCGCATATGGGTTTCGGCCTGCCGCTCGCCATATACCTGCTGCGCAATTACATCGCCGGCCTGCCGCGCGAGATCATGGAATCGGCCCGCGTCGATGGCGCCTCCGATTTCGAGATCTTCATCAAGATCGTCCTGCCGCTCTCCTATCCGGCGCTTGCCTCCTTCGCGATCTTCCAGTTCCTCTGGACCTGGAACGACCTGCTGGTGGCCATGGTCTTCCTCGGCACCGGCAATGACGAGCTGGTCCTGACCGGGCGCCTGGTCAACCTGCTGGGTTCGCGCGGCGGCAACTGGGAAATCCTGACGGCATCCGCCTTCATCACCATCATCGTTCCGCTCCTCGTCTTCTTCGGTCTCCAGCGCTACCTCGTCCGGGGTCTGCTGGCGGGCTCGGTCAAGGGTGGTTGAGCGGAGCCTTCGTCAACTGACATCTACGAGGATAAAGAATGAGTTCCACGACGCAATCGACGCTGGTCGCCGACAAGGATTGGTGGCGCGGTGCGGTGATCTATCAGATCTACCCGCGCTCCTACCAGGATTCCAACGGTGACGGTATCGGTGACCTGAAGGGCATCACCGCCCGTCTGGCGCATATCGCCGACCTCGGCGCCGATGCGATCTGGATCTCGCCCTTCTTCGCCTCGCCGATGAAGGACTTCGGCTATGACGTCTCGAACTATGTCGACGTGGATCCGATGTTCGGTTCGCTCGCCGATTTCGACGGCCTGATCGCCGAAGCCCATCGCCTCGGTATCCGGGTGATGATCGACCTCGTGATCTCGCACTCGTCGGACCAGCATGCCTGGTTCGTCGAAAGCCGTTCGAGCCGCGTCAATCCCAAGGCCGACTGGTATGTCTGGGCCGATTCGAAGCCGGACGGCACGCCGCCCAACAACTGGTTGTCGATCTTCGGCGGTTCTGCCTGGCAGTGGGATCCGACCCGCATGCAGTACTACATGCACAACTTCCTGACCTCGCAGCCGGACATGAACCTGCATAATCCGGAAGTGCAGGATGCTCTGCTTTCCGCCACCCGCTTCTGGCTGGAGCGCGGTGTCGATGGTTTCCGTCTCGACACGATCAACTTCTATTTCCACGACAAGGAACTCAGGGACAATCCGCCGCTGGCACCCGAGCGCCGCAATGCCTCGACCGCACCGGCCGTCAACCCGTACAATTTCCAGGAACACATCTACGACAAGAACCGCCCGGAAAACATCGCCTTCCTGAAACGCTTCCGTGCGCTTCTGGACGAGTATCCGGCGATCGCGGCCGTCGGTGAAGTCGGTGATAGCCAGCGCGGTCTGGAGATCGTCGGCGAATACACCTCCGGCAACGACAAGATGCAGATGTGCTATGCCTTCGAATTCCTGGCGCCCGAGCCGCTCACCCCTGCAGTGGTACAAAACACCCAGAACGCCTTCGCCACGGCGGCACCCGAAGGCTGGGCTTGCTGGGCCTTCTCGAACCATGACGTCGTGCGCCACGTGTCCCGTTGGGGTGCAACGGTTGTCGACCGCGACGCTTATGCCAAGATGAGCTCTGCCCTGCTGCTCACTCAGCGCGGCTCGGTTTGCATCTATCAGGGCGAAGAGCTTGGCCTCACGGAGGCCGAGATTGCATTCGAAGATCTGCAGGACCCTTACGGCATCCAGTTCTGGCCGGAATTCAAGGGCCGCGATGGCTGCCGCACGCCGATGGTCTGGGATGACCACGCGACCCAGGCGGGGTTCTCGACAGCGCAGAAGACATGGTTGCCTATCCCGGTCGAACATGGGCTTCGCGCGGTCAATACCCAGGTCGGCAAGCCGGAGTCTGTGCTCGAGCACTACCGTCGCTTCCTCACCTTCCGCCGCCAGTATCCGGCCTTTGCCAAGGGCGACATCACGTTCCACGACGCTGGCGACGGCCAGCTGGTCTATACGCGCGCCTTCGGCAACGAGAGGCTGCTCTGCGTCTTCAACATGACCGCAGAACCGACCTCGATCGCCTTGCCGACGGGGGAATGGATCGCGCTTGAAGGCCATGGTTTTGAGAGTGCAGTCAACGATAACAAGGTAGAGTTGCCGGCTTGGGGCGCCTATTTCGCGCGTCACGCCTGACAGGGGAGGAAAGCATGACGGGTCTGGTTCTCAAGGACATCCGCAAGGCATACGGGCAGGTCAAGGTCCTGCACGGCATCGATCTGGAGATCAAGGAAGGCGAGTTCGTGGTCTTCGTCGGCCCCTCGGGTTGCGGCAAGTCAACGCTCTTGCGCATGATCGCTGGCCTTGAGGATATCACCAGCGGCGAGATGTATATCGACGGCCAGCTCGTCAACGATGTGCCGCCTTCCAAGCGCGGTATCGCCATGGTCTTCCAGTCCTACGCGCTCTATCCGCATATGACAGTCTATGACAACATGGCCTTCGGCATGCGCATCGCGGGCGAAAACAAGGAAGAGATCGACCGCCGCGTCCGCTCGGCCGCCAACATCCTGCAGCTCGGCCCTTATCTCGACCGCCTGCCGAAGGCGCTTTCCGGTGGCCAGCGTCAGCGTGTCGCCATCGGTCGCGCCATCTGCCGTGATCCTAAGGTCTTCCTTTTCGACGAACCCCTGTCGAACCTCGATGCAGCCCTGCGCGTGGCAACCCGCATCGAGATATCCAAGCTCAACGACAGCATGCCAGACACGACGATGATCTACGTCACGCACGACCAGGTCGAAGCGATGACGCTGGCGGACCGGATCGTGGTGCTCTCGGCAGGGCGTATCGAGCAGGTTGGCCCGCCGCTCGAACTTTATGAGCGCCCCTCCAACCTCTTCGTCGCCCGTTTCATCGGCTCGCCGGCCATGAACATCATGCCGGTCACAGTGACCGGAACCGGGGACGCGACCCGCATCAGGCTGAAGGACGGCTCCGAAGTTACTGTCGATGTTGCAACGGGTTCTTCGGAACAGGGCAAGGCTGCCAGCTTCGGCGTTCGCCCGGAGGACCTCGCGATTGCCACGGGCGAGGATTTCCTCTTCGAAGGCACGGTCGAGATCGTCGAGGCATTGGGCGAGGTCACGCTGCTTTACGTCAACGGGCCGGTCGAGGAAGAGCCTGTTGTCGTCAAGCTTCCAGGCATTGTCGACGTGAAGAAGGGCCAGAGCCTGCGCTTCTCTGCTGACAAGACGAAACTGCATCTCTTCGATGCGTCGGGGCAGACCTATCGCAGCTGATGACGGTTACGGCCTCGATCCGCTTAAGGCCCTGTTATCCTTATCGGGAACAGGGCTTTTTGTTGCAGCGAATGGCCATGGAACCAAAACCGACTGTTAAGCTGTCCCTGCTAGCTTTTCCCCCCATAAGTAGTGGGAATAATGACGAGGGCAGCAACGATGAGAACGGCAAACGGCGGGTCTCATTTCCTGAAGAAGGAAGAATCCTTCATGTATGACCGGGAGAACCGGTACCGCATGGAGGACACCATGAATGCCGGACGTCTGGAATACACCGAGAACGGCATGACACATATGGCCGCCCGCCGTTGCGACGTCATCCGGATCTCCATGAGCGGTGCGGTGGTCGCCCTCATCACCCAGGTCAATCTGCCCAAGCAGTTCTATCTCGACATCCCGGACGCCCGCATCACCAAGGTGGGTGCCGTCCTGATGAAGACCTTTGCCAACAACACCGCCGAGATCCGCTTCCTGCGCCTGCTGACGCAGAAGGAGCTGGACCGCATCTTCGTCTTCTCCACCCATCCGGCCCACAAGGACCGCGTGCTCGACGTCCGCAGCTGGTAAAGGCTGCTATCCCGTTTCAGAAGGCCGGTGTGGCGCAAGCTGCACCGGCCTTCAGCATTTCTGACTGGACTTCGGCAACAGGACCTTCGATCTTCCGGACACATTCAAGGGAGAATATCGAATGACCAGTCAGAAGGTAGCCATCGTCACGGCAGGGGGAAGCGGCATGGGGGCAGCGGCCGCGCGCCGGCTTGCCGCCGATGGCTTCAAGGTCGCCATCCTCTCCTCCTCCGGCAAGGGGGAGGCGCTGGCCGCCGAACTCGGCGGCTTCGGTGTGACGGGCTCCAATCAGTCTCCGGAGGACATCGCGCGTCTCGTCGACGGCACCATGGAGCGCTATGGCCGGATCGACGTCCTGGTCAACAGCGCCGGCCACGGGCCCCGTGCGCAGATCCTGGAAATCACCGATGAGCAATGGGTGAAGGGCATGGATGTCTACCTGCTCAATGTCATCCGTCCCACCCGTCTCGTCACGCCGATCATGCAGCGGCAGAAATCCGGCGTCATCATCAACATCTCCACCGCCTGGGCCTTCGAGCCATCGTCGATGTTCCCGACATCGGCCGTCTTCCGCGCCGGCCTCGCATCCTTCACCAAGATCTTCGCAGACACCTATGCGGCGGAAAACATCCGCATGAACAATGTCCTCCCCGGTTGGATCGACAGCCTGCCGGCGACCGAGGAGCGGCGGGATGGCGTGCCGATGAAACGCTACGGCACGAGCGAGGAAATCGCGGCCACAATCGCCTTCCTGGCCTCTGATGGAGCAGCCTACATCACCGGTCAGAACCTGAAGGTCGACGGCGGGTTAACCCGTCACGTCTGAAACTATTTCGCGCCGGGCGTTCGGAATGTGACAGAATCCGCCCGGCGTAAACCTCTTGGTTACCAAACTTCTTCATTCTTTAGGGCAGTCGACAGGACGGCATTGCCACAACCCTGTCTCAGTAAGGTCGGCTTCCGCTGCTAGGTCGCCGGCTCCCAGAGTCTTGGTAAGCGAGTTCAAGTATCATGGCGTCCTCGACCCGTAAGGTCACCGGCGGCAATGGCGTCGCCGTACAAATGATGAAGTCGCGCAGAAAGAAGCGCGGCTCCAGCCTGCCGACGGTCTTGGGCATTGGACTGGCCTGCCTCTTCTGGGGCACAGCGAGCCTCGCCGTCTTCAAGGGCCTGTCGTCGTCCAGCATCGAAGTCCCGGCCGTCGCCGGCCATAATCTGCCAAGGCCGGACATTACGCTGGTCAAGCCGTTTCCGCTACGCGTTCTGTCGGCGGATGCGCCCGACTTTGCGGCCATCGAGGAGATGCGCGATCGCTTCGCCGAGGCCATCGCCGCGACCGATCACCTTGGTCTGCTGATGCTGCCGGCGGCCATGCGCCTTGCCGAGGTCGACAAGTCCGATCGTCTCCTGCTCGCCCGTGTCGAAAGCGTCACAGACTCCCAGGCCCTGGCCGTTCTGCGCGAGGCGCTGGTGAGGGCGGAAGCCGGGCGACAGCAGGCCGCCTTGGCATCCGTTGCCCATGAACGTCGCAGCGGGTTGGACGATGTCGATCCCGTCGTGACGGCGTCCATCTCCCGTGAACCAACCGCATCAGCGCCCGTTGCCCTCGGCTATGCCGCAGTGCCGTCTGCGCCGGAGATCATGGCGGCTGCCGATCCGCGTGAGGAGCCCTTCGAGGAACTTCTGTCCGAGCCCCAGGGCGAGGATCACGGAGCCCTTCCGGATGACGGCCCGGTTCCCGGCGCCAAGCCGCAGGCAAAACCGCGTGTCGAGCGTATCCCGGCGCCCGAGGCGCCGCCTGCGGCGGCTGCTTCGGAGAAGCCGAAGAAAACTCTGATGAACATGCTGGCCTATGCCAAGCCGGACAATCCGATCACCACGGATGACGGGGCAGGGGGCATCTTCAACCGCAAGAACAGCCTGCCCGGTCCGGGCAGCCGCATCGCGGTCTATGTGATCGAGGATGCCGTGGTGCATATGCCAAACGGCGAGAAACTGCGAGCCCATTCCGGTCGAGGTCACATGCGTGACAATCCGAAATACGTTCATGTGAAAAACCTCGGGCCCACACCGCCGAACGTCTACAGCCTGCGCATGCGTGAAGCCCGCTTTCACGGCATCGAGGCGATCCGCATGAACCCGGTCGGTGACGCCAAGATGTACAATCGTGACGGCTTCCTCACCCACACCTACCTGCTCCGCCGTCGAGGCGACAGCTCCGGATGCGTGGTGTTCGAGGACTACAACCGTTTTCTCAACGCCTACAAGCGGGGGCATGTGCAAACGCTCATTGTCGTGCCCAGCATGCGCGATCTCCCGAAATACATGGCGATGCTCTGACGACAAGGCCTCCGAGACAAGTCACGGAGGCCTTCTTTCTTCCTGTCCATTGGACGCTGGCTGCAATTGCCATGGTCCGTGTGGTCTGAATGACCCGGATCAGCGTGGGTGACATCATCGCCGCAGGTGCTGCATTGATGTCAGCCGCCTTCCTCACAGCTCCCGTTTTCAGGTTCGCTGGGGAAGGCGCGCGACAGGTCCGTGTCTTAGAACTCCTGCCATTCGTCCTGCTTGATGGCAGCGTTTCCGAGCGCTGGCGCCGGACGCGCCGGCGCTCGCTGCGGCGCGCTCGTTGGTGCGGCGGGTGTGGCGACCCGCGGCGCGGCGTGGCTTGCAGCGGCAGGTGCGAGCTTGCCGCTGTAATGCTTGCCGAGCGTGAAGCGGGAAATGAACTGGCGCAGGCGTTGCGTTTCGTTCGCCAATGTCGCGCTCGCCGCATTCGATTCTTCGACCATCGCGGCGTTCTGCTGCGTGACCTGATCCATCTGGTTGACCGCCGAATTCACCTCGGACAGGCCGGTGGCCTGTTCGCGCGCGGAGCTGGCAATGGCCTGCATGTGATCGTTTACCGCCACGATGTTGTCCTGGATTGTCCTCAGGGCCTCGCCGGTCTCGCTGACCAGTTTTACTCCATTCTTAACCTCTTCCGACGAGTTGCGGATCAGGTCCTTGATCTCCTTTGCTGCCTGGGCTGATCGCTGCGCCAGTTCGCGCACTTCCTGGGCAACAACGGCAAAGCCTTTGCCGGCTTCGCCGGCACGGGCCGCCTCGACGCCGGCATTGAGTGCAAGCAGATTCGTCTGAAAGGCGATTTCATCGATGACGCCAATGATGTTGGAGATCTGGTTCGAAGACTGCTCGATCCGCGCCATGGCCCCGACGGCCTCTGCGACAATCTGGCCGGATCGTGTGGCGCTGGTGTCGGCGGCCTGGGTCGCGTGGCGGGCTTCCTCTGCCCGCTTCGAGGCATTGTTGACGTTGACGGTGATCTGGTCCAGCGCCGCAGCCGTTTCTTCAAGCGACGCTGCCTGCTGCTCCGTACGCTTGGAGAGATCCTCGGCACTCGAACTGATCTCTCGGCTGCCGCTGTCGATCTGGTCGGTCGAGCGGGCAACCGCGCCGAGGGTTGATGCCAGCTGCGAGACGGCCTCATTCAGATTTGTGCGCAGCGCTTCGAAGTCGGGCGCGAAGGCCTTGTCGAGTATAAAGCTCACATCACCATTCGCCAGCCGGCTCAGTGCCCCGCCGATTGTGTCCACCGCATTCACGCGCTCGGTCACATCGGTTGCATACTTCACCACCTTGGTCACGCGCCCGCGATCGTCAAGAATCGGATTGTAGGACGCATTGATCACGACCTTCTTGCCGCCCTTGCCATAGCGGGTGAACTCCGCAGCCTGGAACTTGCCGGCCCTGAGCTGCGTCCAGAACGCCTCATAGTCGGGGCTGCGCGCATAGTCGGCATCCACGAACATGCTGTGAGGCTTGCCCTTGATTTCCTCCATCCGGTAACCGAGGGCATCGAGGAAGTTCTGGTTCGCCGAGACCACCTCGCCCTGGGGTGTAAACTCGATGATTGCCTGCACACGGCTGATCGCGGCCATCTGGTTCGTATAGTCGAGATTTTGCAGACGTTCTTTGGCGTTCGCCCATTCCACCACGAAGCCGGTCGTCGTGGTGCCGTTCTTCAACGGGGTCACGATCAGATCAAAGGCTCGGTGCCCCACCCAGATTGTCGCTTTGTGCTGGTCTTTCAGGCTGGCCAGCATGTTGCGCTGATGCCTTGGATCCTTGTGAAAGATGTCGATGTTGCTGCCGATCAACTTGTTGAAGTCGAAACGGGGTAACTCCTTCTTGAGGTCACTCTCCGCTTCCTTGAGCAGATCCTTGGCGGCCGAGTTCATGTAGCGGATGTTGAGCTTGTCGTCCGCAATCATGATGTTTGCGGTGATCAATTCCAGTGACTGCAGCTGGGCGCGATTGTGAGAGGATGTGCCGAACATGGTTTTGGTCCTTTGGTCGAGCTTCCACAGTTTGCTCCGTGCGCAGAGCAGTCGAAGGTAGACAAGCAGCAGGGTGATCGCCCCATTTTGCCGAACTGTGAATAGCTTGGTGATTCAGAACGAATTTTATTTTCAATATATATAAAATTAGAAGTATATATTATATTAATTTCGCAGTTGTCGACTTGGCCTTCAGCCAAGGTTTCGGGCGCAGCATGTCCAACAAAAAAGGCCGCGATCGCTCGCGGCCTTTGTCGTGGTATCTCTCGTCCGCGCCTCAGAAAAGAACGCTGGCGCCCTGATCGGCAGGCCCGGAGATTCGGCGGAAGCTTGCAAAGAGTTCACGACCCATGCCGAACTCATTGTCGTCGAGATTGGTGGTCGCCAGTGGCCGGGCATCAAACTCGGCGGCATCGACCAGGACCTCAAGCGTCCCGGCCACGGCATCCAGACGAACCATGTCACCGTCCTTGATCTTGGCAATCGCGCCGCCATCGACCGCCTCGGGCGTCAGGTGGATCGCTGCCGGGATCTTGCCCGATGCGCCGGACATGCGACCGTCCGTGACGAGAGCCACCTTGAAACCGCGATCCTGAAGCACGCCGAGCGGCGGCGTGAGGCGATGCAGCTCCGGCATGCCGTTGGCCTTCGGACCCTGGAAGCGCACGACGGCGACGAAGTCCTTCTCCAGCTTGCCGGCCTTGAAGGCGTCCTGCAGCGCCTGCTGATCGTTGAAGACGATCGCGGGGGCTTCGACGACATGGCGCTCCGGCTTGACCGCCGAAATCTTGATGACCGCCTTGCCGAGATTGCCGGTCAGCATCTTCAAGCCGCCATTGGCCTGGAACGGCTTGTCGATGGTCGTCAGAACCTTCGGATCGCCGCTCACCTCCGCTGCCGGCTCGCGATGCACGGTGCCGTCGTCGGCAAGCTTGGGGTCGATCGTGTAGGCGGCAAGACCCTGGCCGAAGACCGTGCGCACATCGTCATGCACATAGCCGGCCTTGAGCAGTTGCTTGATCAGGAAGCCCATGCCGCCGGCCGCGTGGAAGTGGTTCACGTCGGCAAGCCCGTTCGGATAGACGCGGGCGAGCAGCGGCACGATGTCGGACAGTTCCGATATATCCTGCCAGGTAAGCTGGATGCCGCCGGCACGCGCCATGGCGATCAGGTGGATAGTGTGGTTGGTCGAGCCGCCAGTTGCGTGCAGGCCAACGACGCCGTTGACGATCGAACGCTCGTCGATCATCTCGCCGGCGGGCGTGAACTCGTTGCCAAGGGCGGTGATGGCGAGCGCCCGCTTTGTCGCTTCCTTGGTCATGGCATCGCGCAGCGGCGTGCCCGGATTGATGAATGAGGCGCCGGGCAGGTGGAAGCCCATGATCTCCATCAGCATCTGGTTGGAATTGGCCGTGCCGTAGAAGGTGCAGGTGCCAGGGCCGTGATAGGATTTGGATTCCGCTTCGAGCAATTCGGCGCGGCCGACCTTGCCCTCGGCATAGAGCTGGCGGATGCGCGACTTCTCGTCGTTCGGCAGGCCAGAGGTCATCGGTCCGGCGGGCACGAAGATCGACGGCAGATGACCGAAGGTCAGGGCTGCGATCATCAGGCCCGGCACGATCTTGTCGCAGACGCCGAGATAGACGGCCGCATCGAACATGTTGTGGCTGAGCCCGACGGCGGCAGCCATGGCAATTGCATCGCGCGAGAAGAGCGAGAGTTCCATGCCGGGCTGGCCCTGGGTGACACCGTCACACATGGCGGGAACCCCGCCTGCGACCTGCGCCACGCCGCCCGCTTCGGAAGCCGCCTGGCGGATCAGTGCAGGATAGGTCTCGAAGGGCTGATGAGCAGAGAGCATGTCGTTATAGGCCGTAATGATGCCGAGGTTCGGCACCACGTCGCCGGCCAGGGCTTCCTTGTCCTTGGGGGAACAGACGGCGAAGCCATGGGCGAGGTTGCCGCAGGACAGCGTCGAACGATGCACGCCCTTGGAGATCGCCCGGCGTGTGCGGTCAAGATAGACTTCGCGGGTCGGCTTCGATCGCTCGACAATCCGCTTGGTGATGGCTTCAATACGGTGGTCTGCACTCATCGGATATGGCTCCTCATCTGGCGCGGGCGCTGAGGCGCACATCGCGCAAAGGCCTGTCAGGCCGGGAAACTCGTCTTATGCGCATCACCTGCCGAAACGCCCCGGCAGGCGAGGGCTCTCCCTTAGGGCGCCCAGTAGATGTCGGGTGTGGTCCGAGCCCGTTCAAGAACAGCCCGGATCGGCATGTCCTGCTCGTCGTCACCGGCGAGCGCCTGGTCCAGCACGGCTTTCTTTTCGCCGCCCTCGATATGCACGACCAGCAGGCCGGCATCGTGAAGTGCGGAGAACGAGAGGGTGAGGCGAGCCTCGCCCGCCCCCGGCGCTTCCATGGTCATGACACGGCGCGGCAGCGAAAGATCAAGCGCTGCGGCAAGATGATCGCCGCCGGGGAAGAAGGAGGCCGTATGCCCATCCGTCCCCATGCCGAGGATCGCCACGTCGAAGGGTTGGCTCATGCCCGGCACGATCCCGGATGCCGTTTTCGCAGCCTCCTCGATCGTCGCTTCCGGGCGGTAGAGCGGCACGAATTGGGCGGCCGCCGCGGCATTCTTCAGAAGATGCGTCTTCACCAGCAAATGGTTCGAACGCGGATTGTCTTCGGGCACGAAACGTTCGTCGACCAGCGTCACCTTCACTTTGGCCCAGTCGAGAGCTCCTGTCGACAGAGCCTCGAAGAAAGCCTTGGGCGTCGAGCCGCCAGAGACGGCAAGCGTCGCTTCGCCGCTTCGTGCAATCGCTGCGGACAAGGCCGAAGCGACCGTATCAGCGAGGCCAGCCGCAAGGGCAGCTCCGCTTTCGAATGTCTTCATCTGATGCGCCATAGACCCCGGCCTCAGTCGTTTTCGTGCCAGGTACGGCCGTCACGCTCGATGAGTGCGATGGCCTGGCTCGGACCCCAGGTGCCGGAGGTGTAACCTTGAGCCTTCTGGCCGATCTCTTCCCAGGCTTTCAGGATCGGGTCGCACCACTTCCACGCCGCCTCTACTTCGTCGCGGCGCATGAACAGCGTCTGGTTCGAACGGATGACGTCCATCAGCAGACGCTCGTAAGCGTCAGGATTGCGCACGTCGAAGGCTTGGGCAAAGCTCATGTCGAGCGAGACGTGGCGCAGGCGCATGCCGCCCGGACCCGGATCCTTGATCATCAGCCACTGCTTGACGCCTTCGTCCGGCTGCAGGCGGATGACGAGCTTGTTGGCCTCGATACGACCGGCAGCATCGCCGAAGATCGAATGCGGGATCGGCTTGAAGGCGATGACGATTTCCGACATGCGGGTCGCCAGACGCTTGCCCGTGCGCAGGTAGAAGGGAACGCCGGCCCAGCGCCAGTTGTTGATCTCGGCCTTGATCGCTACGAAGGTTTCCGTGTCGGAGGCCGAGCCCAGTTCTTCCTGATAGCCGTTGACGGCACCGCCGGCAGAGGCGCCAGCGCGATACTGTCCGCGCACGGTAAGCTTTTCGACATTCGCCTCGGTGATCGGCTTCAGCGAGCGCAGCACCTTGAGCTTCTCGTCGCGCACGCCCTCGGCATCCATCGAGAAGGGGGCTTCCATGGCGACGAGGCACAGCAGCTGCAGGATATGGTTCTGAACCATGTCACGCAGCGCGCCCGCCTTGTCGTAATAGGTGACGCGGCCTTCGAGACCGACGGATTCGGCAACCGTGATCTGCACATGGTCGATATGGGCGGAGTTCCACAGCGGTTCGTAAAGCGCGTTGGCGAAGCGCAGCGCCATCAGGTTCTGCACCGTCTCCTTGCCGAGATAGTGGTCGATGCGGAAGATCTGCTCTTCCTTGAACACCTTGCCGATCGTGTCGTTGAGGATCTGCGCCGAGGCGAGGTCACGGCCGATCGGCTTTTCGACGACGATGCGGGTCGACTTGGTGATCAGCTTGTGGTCACGGATCTTGTCGGCGATGTCGCCGAAGATCGACGGCGAGACGGCGAGATAAAAGGCGCGAACGATGTCTTTGCCCTGGTCGAGCAGCTTCTTTAAGTCTTCCCAACCCTGGTCCGACTTCGCATCGACCGAGACATAGTGGACGCGCTGGAGGAACTTTGCGACTTCGTTTTCTTCCAGCTCCTCAGCCTTCAGATGTTCCTGCAATGCCTCGAGGGTGAACTTGCGATAGTCCTCGTTGGACATAGCGGTACGGGACGCACCGATGATGCGGGTCGGCTCGGTCAGCTGGCCGGCCAGCTGGCGGTGAAACAGCGCCGGCAGAAGCTTGCGCTCGGCCAGGTCGCCGGTGCCGCCGAAGACGACGTAATCAAAGGGTTCAACGGGGATGATCTGGCTGCTCATGCGGCATCTCTCGTTCGGCAATTTGGTTGGACCGGTTCTAATCTAATCGATTTAAAAAAGCCACCCCGATGGGGTGGATTTTGTCGTTCCGTGTCGCGAGAAGGATGAACAAAGCGTGTTCTGCGACAATGGAACACACCTGCCGGCAACGCGCATTAGCGGATGTCGGCGAGGATATGCAAGGTCAGAACCTGTCCCGAAGCGCGTACCAGGTCAGCGCCAGGAAGAGCAGCGGCTTGCGCAAGCGGGCCCCTCCGGGGAAGGGTGGGATCTTCAGGTCCTTCAACAGATCGAGTTCCCGCGCATTGCCAGCCACCGTGTCTGCATACATCTTGCCGGAATAGTTGGAGAGCATCACGCCGTGTCCGGAATAACCCGCAAGTGAGGTCACACCCGGCATCACGTCCCGGGAAAATGGCTTGCGCGGCAGGGTGATGCCAACCGAGCCACCCCAGCCGTGGGTAATCTCGATGTCCTTGAGATCAGGATAGATCTCCGCGATCTGCCGGCGGATATGGGTGGAGATGTTGCGCGGGCTGTCGGCCGTATAGGCCTCGCGCCCGCCAAACAGCAACCGTCCGTCCCGGCTCTTGCGGAAATAGCGCACCACGAACCGGCTGTCGGCGACTGCCTCGGAGCCCTTCAGCACCTGCGGAAAGCGGTCGAGCGGTTCCGTGGCGCCGATGAAGGATCGGATCGGCATCACATGGGCTGCCGTCACAGGCTCCAGATTGCCGATATAGGCATTGGTTGCGATCAGCGCGCGGTCCGCCGTGATCGTGCCCTTCGGCGTATCGATGACAGTCTTGCCACCAGCCTGACGGATCGCGCTTGCCGACGTCATCTCGTGGATACGAGCCCCGGCCGCTGCCGCGACCTTCGCCAGACCAACCAGCAGCTTCAGCGGATGGATATGCCCGGTGCCGGTGTCGCGAACGCCGTAGTGATAACGGGTCGAGCCGATGCGTTCATGCGTTTCCTCCCGGTCCATGAAGGAGACATGCGGATAGCCGTAGCGATATGCCATGACCTCGGCATCTTTCCGATAGTCGGATTCCCAGCCGCGTTTGTGCGCGACATTCATCTGCCCGGGGAGATAGTCGATGTCGATGCCGTGCTGTTCGGCGAAGTCGAGCAGATAGTGCTTCGCGTTCTCCGCCAGGTCGAACAGCGCCTTCGACCGCTCGAAACCGAGTTCGGCCTCAAGTTCCGCCGGCCAGGCTCGCTGGCCTGTGCCGAGTTGGCCGCCATTGCGCCCCGATGCTCCGTCACCGAAACGACCGCCCTCGATGAGAACAACGGAGACTCCGAGACGCGCGAGATTGTAGGCCGCCTGCAGTCCTGTGAAGCCGCCGCCGATGATCGCGACGTCAGCGGTGACAGAGCCGTCGAGGGCCGGATACTCCGGCCGCTCGCCGACGCTCGCCTGATACCAGGAAATTCCCGGCGCAATCGGGCTTTGCCATGTCATCGGATTGCTATCCTCATACGTTGAGCAGGAGGAATTCGCGTTCCCACGGGCTGATCACCTGCATGAAGGTCTCGAACTCGCCGCGCTTCACGCCGGCATAGAGACCGACGAATTCGGACCCGAAGACCTCGTGGAAGTCGGCTTCTCCCTCGAGAAGTGCCACTGCCTCCAAGAGGCCACGCGGCAAGTCGACAGACCCTTCATTCGCCGATCCTTCAGCCGCAGCCGTCGGTTCGATCTGCTTCATGATGCCAAGGTAACCGCAGGCGAGTGAAGCCGCGAGCGCCAGATAGGGATTGGCATCCGAGCTCGGCAGACGGTTTTCGACACGCCGTGCAGCGGCATCCGAAACCGGCACGCGGAAGGCCGTCGTGCGGTTGTCATAGCCCCAGGCATTGTTGACGGGGGCGGCCATGTCAGGCGTTAGCCGGCGATAGGAGTTCACGTAAGGCGCCAGCATCACTAGCGAACTCGGCACGTATTTCTGCATGCCGCCAATGAAGTGGAAGAACTCCCGTGAGGCAGAGCCATCGGGGTTGGAAAACACGTTCTTGCCCGTCTTGGCATCGACCACCGACTGGTGGATGTGCATCGCGGATCCCGGCTGCCCCTGCATCGGCTTGGCCATGAAGGTGGCATAGATGCCATGCTTGAGCGCCGCCTCGCGGATCGTGCGCTTGAACATGAAGACCTGGTCGGCAAGCTCGATCGGATTGCCGTGGCGCAGGTTGATTTCCAGCTGCGCCGGTCCCTCCTCGTGGATCAGGGTATCGATCTCCAACCCCTGCTTTTCCGAGAAGTGGTAGATGTCGTCGATCAACTCGTCGAATTCGTTGATGGCGGCGATCGAATAACCCTGGCCACCGATGATCGAGCGACCGGAACGGCCCTTCGGCGGATGCAGCGGATAGTCCGGGTCGTCATTCATCGCCACGAGATAGAACTCGATCTCAGGCGCGACGACCGGCTTCCAGCCCTTTTCGTCATAGAGGCGCAGCACGTTTTTCAGAACGTTGCGCGGCGTATAGGAGACGTTCTTGCCGTCGACATCGACGATGTCGCAGATCACCTGGGCGGTCGGATCGGTCTCCCACGGCACGACGGACAGCGTCGAAAGATCCGGGAGCAGCTTCAGGTCGCTGTCGCGCGGCTCGTAGCGGAAGTTCTCCGTCTCATCAGGATATTCGCCCGAGATCGTATGACGGTAGAGCGCCGAGGGAAGCGCCAGCGACGTGTTCGACGTGAACTTCGACGACGGCATCATCTTGCCGCGCGGAACGCCGGCGAGGTCGGGCGTGATGCATTCGATGTCTTCGATGCCGCGGGCCCGCAGCCAGGTTGCCGCTTCCTTCCAGCTCGAGACACCGCGCTTCGATCCGGGATCCGGCGGGATAGCCGCTTTCTTGGAGGACGCGTTCTGGGGTCTCAGCATGGACTTCTTCGCGGGCATGTCTCACCGGTTGGTTGTTGATGTTGGCCATCATAGCCGGAGTTTGGGCTTTGGCGAGGGGGACGCGTTGACTTTGATCATAAGTTTGTCGAGACAGACCACGGATCCCCGGGAGCAGTGTCATGGCCAGCAAGTACGACGTCGCGATCATCGGAGCCGGTGCCGCCGGCATGATGGCGGCTTTGACCGCCGGCCGGCGCGGCAAGTCGGTCATCGTCCTCGACCATGCCAAGGCTCCCGGCGAGAAGATCCGCATCTCCGGCGGCGGTCGCTGCAACTTCACCAATATCCATGCCGGGCCGAAGAACTACATTTCGCAGAACCCGCATTTCGCCAAGTCGGCGCTCGCCCGCTACACGCCATCAGATTTCATCGCCATGGTCGATCGCCACGGGATCGCCTGGCATGAAAAGACCCTCGGCCAGCTGTTCTGCGACGACAGCGCCAAGGACATCATCCGCATGCTGCTCGAAGAGATGCGGGCTGTGCATGTCGATCTGAGGCTTTCCTGCGAGATCTCGGAGGTGGGTAAGGGCGCTGACGGCTTCCGCCTGTCGACCAGTGAAGGCCCTGTTATCGCCGAAAACCTCGTGGTCGCCTGTGGTGGCAAATCGATCCCGAAAATGGGCGCCACCGGCTTCGCCTATCGCATTGCCGAGCAATTCGGTCTGCCTGTCACCGAGACCCGACCGGCGCTCGTTCCGCTGACGCTGGACCCCAATCTTCTGGGCGAACTGTCGGAACTGTCAGGCGTCGCCATCGATGCGGATGTCGCGCATGGCAAGACCCGATTCCGCGAGGCACTGCTTTTCACCCACCGAGGCCTTTCCGGCCCTGCGATCCTGCAGATCTCCAGCTACTGGCGGGAAGGGGACGAGGTCACCCTCTCGCTTGAACCTGGGGTGGATTTTGCCGAGCAGCTCAAGACGGCCAAGCGTGAAAATGGTCGCCAGCAGGTGCAGACGGTTCTCGCCCAGCATCTGCCCAAGCGGCTGGCCCAATATCTCGCGGAAACGGCCAAACTGGAACGCTCGCTTGCCGACCTGCCCGACAAGGCGCTGTCCTCGCTCGCCGAAAGGATCCGCCGCTGGCCGATCAAGCCGGCAGGCTCGGAAGGCTATCGCACGGCCGAGGTGACCCTGGGCGGTGTGGATACGGATGCCCTGGACAGCCGCACCATGCAGGCGAAATCCGTGCCGGGGCTCTATTTCATCGGCGAATGCGTTGACGTAACCGGTTGGCTCGGCGGCTTTAATTTTCAATGGGCCTGGGCCTCGGGCCATGCCGTCGGCGAAAACATTTGAGGGAAGTCTCCCGCTTCGGACAAGCTTATATCGGTAATTCAGGGCTTGTTAACATGCGTCGGTCATCCTGCCCGAATGCCGGTGTGACATCTCCAGATGTCGCGACATGAGGTCTGGCCGGCAAAAGCCCGCAAGGGCATGACCTTTCCTGGCCGCATCAAGGACCGCGCCCCATGACCCATGAGACCCGCAAGCCCCGTGCCATTGCCATTGCCGCAACCCGTGCCCGTGACGAAGAGCGTGCCCGCGTTCGCCATCTGAGCATCGTCTGCCTCTACGCTGCCAGTGCCCTTGCAGCGCTCGCTTTCGGTCTTCTCGGCTGATCCTGGTTTCCTGTCGTCCCTGAGGATGACAGTGCCCGCATGCGTTTGCATGCTGCCAGACCGCGCCTTTGCGCACGGCCACCACCGTCATCGGTGGTCCACTTTCCTCGGCTGTTGATCAACTTCCCGCTTCGGGACGCCCAGCCCGGCCTTAACTCCGTCTTGAGACTTTTACTGCAACTCTTCTCTTTGGAGTGGAGTGGAGTGTAGACGGCGACGACGACTGTCGTTCTGTCGATGTGTTTGAAGGGCGGGCGCAGTGATTGCGCCGTCCTCTTTTGGAGGGACTAGTTTGATCGATCAAATTCTTTCGCGTTTTTCGATTTCGACCAAGGTGCTGGCCTTCGTGCTTCCTTTCGTCCTGTCGATCACCGCAGTCGGTCTCATGGGCCTCTATGCATCCGGCCTCCTGCAGCAGCGCATGGAGATCTCCAACGGCACGATGCGCTCGCTCAACGGGTTCAAGAATGTCACCACTGCGATGACGCGCTTCCTTGATCACACCTCCGAAGAGACACGCGCCACCGTGGTCTCCGAACTCTCTGGCCAGCAGGCCACGCTCAATCAGAACATCTCTGAAATCGGCACCGACGGTACGGGTCGCAAGTTCCTCGACGAAGCGATATCAGGAACGGGTGCCGTCAATCAGAAGATCGACACGCTCTGGCAATTGCATGAAGCCGAGGTCAAGCTCGCCGCCGCGGTCCAGGAACACCTCAAGGGCCTCATGGCCCAGCAGATCCGCGTGTCCGACGAGGCGCAGAAACTCCAGCGTGCGGTTCTCGCGGGCGAGAACGACGCCAAAAGCGCACTCAAGGAGGCGGATCGCCTGTCTGCTGCTGCCCGTCATCTGGCAGAGGTGAGCAATGGTTACTTCTCCGCTGGGCTACCGGAAGAACAATTCCCGTATCTGCAGAAGCAGGTGCCGGAACTGGTCAAGACTCATCGCAAGATCGCCAATGCGCTGCCCCCCGAGCACAAGGGCATGGGCAAGGAGCTTCAGACGGCGATCAATGAGATCAAGAAAGTGGTTGGAGCAGGCGACACCAGCATGGAAGCTGGCCGCACTGTGGGCAGCATCCTCGCCCGCTTCCGCGGTTTCCAGGCCATTCTGCAGGAGAGCGCCGCCACCAAATACGCCGAATCCGTCCAGAAGTTTGCAGCGGTCGAGACCAGTGCCGTGCAGGCCGCCGATATCCTCGTCGGTAGCCGCACCCTGATTGCCGATGTCTACGATCTGCGCATCATGACCGCGACCTTCCTCAATGTGAAGGACGACAAGACGCGCGAGCCGATCCTTCGCCAGATCAGGCTGATCGGCGACAATCTTACTGTTCTCGGCGGCAGCATCTCCGACAAGGCCTTCTATGACAGCCTGACGGCGGCCATCACGCCGCTGCTTGCCTCGCTCACCGCCGACACCGAAGCGCTGGTCAAGACGAGCGCCGACCGGATCGCAAGCTTTGATGAAGCAAGCCGCACCATGGATGCAATCTGGGCATCGCTCACCTCGTTTGCAGACTTGCAGAAGGATGTGGCCGGCACCGAACGCCAGGAAGCAAACCGCCTGTCGATCGGCACCATGATCGCTGGTGTCGTGCTCGCCGTCATCGGCGGCATCGCACTGGTTCTGACACTGCAGCGGCCCATCACACGCATCACCGCCACCATGCAGCGCCTCGCCGAGGGTGACCTTGAGGCAGGCATTGCCGGTGACAAGCGTGGCGACGAGATCGGCGCCATGGCGCGTGCGCTCGCCGTCTTCAAGACGAACGCCCGCACCAAGCTCGAGATTGAATCCGAGCGTCAGCGCGAGCAGATGGAAGCGGAAGCCGAGCGCCGCCGCAATGACGAGGAAAAGCAGGCGCTCGACCGAGAGATCGAACATGCCGTCGGTAAGCTAGCCCAGGCGCTGGAGCGTCTCGCCAATGGCGACATCTCCTTCGAGATCGAAGGCCGCTTCCATGGTCGCCTGGAACAGTTGCGCAACGACTTCAACCTGTCGCTTGCCCGCCTGCGCGACACGATGCACCAGATCTCCGGCAACGTCGATCAGATCCAGAACAACGGCCGCCAGATGGCCCAGTCGGCGCTCGATCTCGCCCGCCGCACCGAACAGCAGGCGGCGTCCCTGGAAGAGACCGCCGCCGCCGTCGATGAGATCACCGCTGCTGTCCGTTCGTCCTCCGAGCGTGCCGAAATGGTCAATGGCGTCGTCCGCGAAGCCAAGAAGAACGCCGATGAATCCGCTGTCGTCGTCGGCAGCGCCATCTCGGCCATGGGCCGCATCGAGGAGGCCTCGCGCCAGATCTCCAACATCATCGGCGTGATCGACGAGATCGCCTTCCAGACCAATCTGCTGGCCCTCAACGCTGGTGTTGAAGCAGCCCGTGCGGGCGAAGCAGGCAAGGGCTTTGCCGTCGTCGCGCAGGAAGTCCGCGAACTCGCCCAGCGCTCTGCCGGTGCTGCGAAGGAGATCAAGGCGCTGATCAACCGCTCGGCCGAAGAGGTGGCGAATGGCTCCACCCACGTCCAGCAGACGGGCACGGTGCTGTCGCGTATCGGAACCCAGATCGCGACGATCAGCGAGCACATCGAAAAAATCGCCGAGACCAGCCGCGAGCAATCGGGTGCGCTCCACGAGGTCAACGGGGCCGTCGGGCGCATGGACCAGATGACCCAGCAGAATGCTGCCATGGTCGAAGAAGCCACCGCGGCAACCCAGGATCTCTCCGGCCAGACCGATATGTTGCGCGATCTCCTGCAGCAGTTCCGCATCGAGGCGGACGTTCGAGGGGCATCCGGCCGGGCTGCCGCTTGACGCGGCAGTCCTGACGATGCAGGCCCGGACATGTCCGGACCTGTTGCTTTCGGCAGGAGCGGGCGCCTTTGTTTTGATCCCCTGCCTGAGATCTGTCGAATATGCTGCAGAATGAATGAATTAGGTCGTTCAGGATTTCTTTAAGATCCGAGGTCCACAGTCGATCTAGCCCAAAAATGGGCGGAAGATCGGCGCGTTTGAGACCGAGGGGAACAGAATGTTCATTGATCGCCTGTTGGCACGCTTCAAGATCCAGACGAAGGTTCTGGTTTTCATCTTGCCCTTTGTCATCAGCATCTCCGCTGTTGGTTTCACCGGCCTCTACGCGTCGAACATGCTGCAGGGCCGGATGGATATCTCCAACACGGTTCTGCAGACCTTGAGCGGCTTCAAGCAGGTCTATGTCGGGATGACCCGATTCCTGCAGACCACCAATGAGGAAACGAGGTCGGCGCTCGACCAGGAGCTGGCAGCGCAGTCAACGGCTCTCGCGACGGCTGCCGAAGGTCTTGCCGGACAGGAAGGCGAGGCGGAGATCCGCAAGGCCATCGCCGGCACTGCAGCCATCACCACCAAAGCTGCTGATCTCTGGACGAGCTATCAGCAGGAGGTGACGCTGCGCCAGGGCGTCGAGTCGGATCTCGCGGCTTTGATGGAGGAGCGCGACAGACTGCTGCAATACGCGACCACTGTTCGTGATGGCCTCGCCGCCGACGAGGCCAAGGCGAAAGGACTGTTGCGCGAGGCCGAGCGGCTGACCCGCGGTGCCAACAGCATTTCGAAGATCGTCTCCGACTTCAACAACCTCGCGACGCCCGCCGAGAAGATGGAGCTGATCAAGCGCGAATTTCCGGCACTGGAAATCGCCTCGACGGAAGTGAATGAAGCGCTGCCGGTCGACCAGAAGGTCGTTGGCTCGGCAATTACCGACAGTCTCGTGCAGATCCGGAAGCAGTTGGAGACCGGCGTCTTCAACGATCAGACGATCGGCGTCGTGGACCGCGCCGTCAACATCATGCGCCCCGCCGGCATCAAGCTTCAGGGAGCTTCGACGATGAAGTCGCGCCAGGCAACCCAGGTTTTCGGTTCCCTTGATCAGCCGATGGCCGCAGCGACCGCTTTGCTCGATGCCACGCGAGATCTGGTCGAGGTGGTCAATGCCGCCGATTCCCGCGCTGCCCGCTTCCTCGGTCAGTCCTCCCCGGGCAATCTCCAGGCGCTGGAGGAGGCGTTGGCAGCTGTGAAGGTCTCCGCCGATGGACTGGCTGGCAAGGTGCCGGCCTCCGCTGACGTCAAGACCCGCATTGAAGCAATCCTTCCACTCGCCGCTTCTGTCGAAACCCGGGCCGGCGAGCTTGTCGCCCTTTCGGCCGAGCGCCTTGCCGCCTATCAGGCTGCCGCTGCCGACATCGATTCCATCTGGCAGGATCTGACGCGTTTCGCCGCCGTCCAGCGTGATGCTGCCGGGTCCGCCCGCGATGCCGTCGACCAGATCTCGTTGACGGCAACCCTCCTCGGTGTCGTCATTGCCGTCTTCGCAGGCATCGGTCTGGTCGTTACCTTCAAGGGACCGATCAACCAGATCACCGCCGCCATGCGTCGCCTGGCGTCCGGCGACCTCGACGCTGCCGTCGCCGCCGATGGCCGTGCCGACGAGATCGGTGAGATGGCCCGGGCCCTTGGCGTCTTCAAGGAGAATGCCATCGCCAAGATTCGTGTCGAAGAGGAGAGCGAGAAGACCCGCGCCGCTGCCGAGGCCGAACGTCTGGCAAACGAAGCCCAGAAGCGCGAGGCCGAGCAGCAGGTGGAATTCGCGGTCCATGCCCTCGCCGCAGGCCTCGAGCGGCTCGCCTCAGGCGACGTCTCCGCCACGATTGACACGCCCTTCACGGGCGGCCTCGAACGCTTGCGCCTCGATTTCAACCGCTCGCTGACCCGCCTGCAAGATACCATCCGCCAGATCCAGTCGAATGTCGGTGCGATCCAGGGCAATGTCCGCCAGATGGCGCATTCGACCGACGAACTCTCCCGCCGCACCGAAAACCAGGCGGCTTCGCTGGAAGAAACCGCCGCAGCCGTCAACGAGGTCACGAGCAATGTCCGCGCCGCCGCCGAGAAGGCGCGCGAGGCGAATGGGATCGTACAGGATACCAGGCGCAATGCCGAGAGTTCCTCCAAGGTGGTCACCGACGCCGTCACGGCCATGACCCGCATAGAACAGGCTTCCGGCCAGATCGAGCAGATCATCGACGTCATCGAGGATATCGCCTTCCAGACCAATCTTCTCGCACTGAATGCCGGCGTCGAGGCCGCCCGCGCCGGGGAGGCGGGCAAGGGCTTCGCCGTCGTGGCGCAGGAAGTCCGCGAACTCGCCCAGCGCTCCGGTCGCGCCGCCAACGAGATCAAGGCGCTCATCCACACGTCCTCCACGGAAGTCAGCGCCGGTGCCAAGCTCGTGCAACAAACCGGCCAGGCACTTGGCACCATTGCCAGCCAGATCACCGAAATCACTGGCCATGTCGAGGCAATCGCCGCGATGAGCCGAGACCAGTCCGTCGCGCTGCAGGAGGTCAACAGTGCTGTTGGTCAGATGGATCAGCTGACGCAGCAGAATGCGGCGATGGTGGAGGAGACATCGGCAGCATCGCGCATGCTGGCCGATGAAGCCGACCAGCTCGTCGGCCTGCTGACGGAGTTCCGCGTCGAGGCGGATCGGCAGCGCTTCGGAAGCCGCGCCGCCTGATTTTGCTCCTCGGATGAATAGGAAAGCCCGGCGCATCGCGTCGGGCTTCTTTGCGTCAGGCTTCCTTCAGGCAGCATGCCTGGCTGTCTCCGGGGTTGGGAATGGTCTCTCTCTGCCGCACCCGCTGTGAACGGTCGAACAGCGCGCGGATGCCCCGTGACCACCCCCGCCACGGCGGTTCGCTGTAGCTGGCGTAGAATTCGTCCTCGGACAGGCGCTCGCGTCCGCCCAGTTGTTGTTGAAGGATGATGATGGAATATGCCGCATAGACTTCATGCATGACGGATGTCCTCTCGTGGATGCCGTCCTCTCTTCTATTCCTCAAATTCGGATGCATGAACATCAGTCTTTGTGCTATGTCTTTCATCTATGAAAAGAATAGCCTGGGATTCCTATCAGCTATTTCTCGCTGTCGCCCGCCAGGGCGGCTTGACGGCAGCCGCCGAGGTGACGGGTCTGAGTGCGGCGACCCTTGGCCGGCGCATGGTCGAACTTGAACAGGCGCTGGGACGGGAGCTCTTTCTGCGCAGCCAGACCGGGTACCGTCTGACGGCGGACGGTGGCCAGTTGCTGGAGCATCTGGTTGAACTGGAGGCCGGCAGCCGGCGGGTTGAAGAATGGCGCCGCGGTGCCTCGGGCCAGTCCCTTGTCCGCATCAGCCTGGGCACCTGGATCGCCTGGCTTCTCTGCCAGAACATGTCGGTGATCCGCACCCCACGCGATGACTTTCGCATCGACCTTCATGTCGCCGAACACCGTGCCCGGCTCGCCCATCGTGAAAGTGACGTCGGCATCCGTGCATTTGAACCCGAAGAACCGAACCTCGCGGCCATCCCGGCTGGCGAGGTGGCCTATGCGGCTTACAAGGCGCGCAACAGGCAATGGCTGGGGCCTGAGCCCTGGGTCGCGGTGGACGATGAGAACGCTGTCTCTGCCTACCTGCGCTGGCCGCGCCAGCAAGCGACCGACCGAATCGCGGTGTCCGTCAACAGGCCGCGCTCGCTGAGAGATCTGATCAGGGCAGGCGCAGGTCTGTCCGTTCTTCCCTGCTTTGTCGGCGATCTCGATCCGACGCTTGAACGGGCCGGTGAGGAGATCCCGGAGCTGCGCCATCGCCAGTGGATCGTGATGAACAATGACGACCGTCACCGCAGCGATATCCGCACCGTCGCCGACCGGCTTGCGAAACTCCTGAAGTCCCACCGGGATATTCTGGCGGGCAAGCGCCCCAGCACCAGCGGCTGAATACAAAGGAAAAACCCCGCACGACGATCCGCTCCTCCCCCGAGGCGATCATCGTGCGGGAACCGGTCCGGAGGTCAGGTGCCGGACGGGGGATAGGCTGGTAGTTCAGGCGGCCTGATGGTTGCCCTGGGTCACGATGACGGGGATCAGCAGATCACCCCAGTTGCCGTCGCCACCATGATGGCGGGCGGAGCGAACGAGCTCAACCGAGACGCCGGCATCGACGGCCTTCATGATCGAATGGTTGAGACGGTGCAGGTCGTTGGCCAGCATGCGGATCATCGCCTGCTGATCGGTGCTCATCGCCGAGGACTGTTCTTCGGCGCGTTCCTTGACTCGGGTCTGGGGTGTCATGGCATTTCTCCTCTTGGTGTTGGGGTTCTTGAACTGTTGATCTCGTGAAGCTCGGCCCCTCATCCGGCTGCCGCCACCTTCTCCCCGCAAGCGGGGAGAAGACGCACGACGACGCGTCGGTCTCAGGGCTCCCTCTCCCCGCTTGCGGGGAGAGGGTAGGGTGAGGGGCGATCGCCCAGGTTACTCAGCCGCCGGCTTGAATTGCTCGGTTTCGGTCGATTCCTTCATCGCTGTTGTCGAGGACTGGCCGGCGGTGATGGCAAGCGAGACTGCGTCGAAATAGCCGGTGCCGACTTCGCGCTGGTGCTTGGTCGCGGTGTAGCCGTTGACCTCGGCGGCGAATTCCGCCTCCTGCAGCTCCGAATAGGCCGCCATCTGGCGATCCTTGTAGCCGCGCGCCAGTTCGAACATGCCGTAGTTCAGCTGGTGGAAGCCGGCGAGCGTGATGAACTGGAACTTGTAGCCCATCGCACCGAGTTCACGCTGGAACTTGGCGATCGTCGCGTCGTCGAGATGCTTCTTCCAGTTGAAGGAAGGCGAGCAGTTATAGGCGAGCTTCTTGCCCGGATGGACCTTGTGAACAGCTTCCGCGAACTTGCGGGCCTGTTCGAGATCCGGCTTGCCGGTCTCCATCCAGATCATGTCGCAATAGGGTGCGTAAGCGATTGCACGTGCAATGCAGGGCTCGATGCCGTTCTTCACCTGATAGAAGCCTTCCGCCGTGCGGCCCGCATCATAGTCGACGAAGGGCTGGTCACGTTCGTCGATGTCGGAGGTGAGCAGCTTCGCGGCTTCCGCATCGGTGCGGGCAACGATCAGCGTCGGAACACCCATGATGTCGGCGGCAAGACGGGCAGCCGTCAGGTTGCGGATATGAGCCGCCGTCGGGATCAGAACCTTGCCGCCCAGATGGCCGCATTTCTTTTCCGAAGCGAGCTGATCCTCGAAGTGAACGCCTGCAGCACCGGCTTCGATGAAGGCCTTCATGATTTCGAAGGCGTTCAACGGTCCGCCGAAACCGGCTTCTGCATCGGCAACGATCGGGGCGAACCAGGTGTCGACCGACAGGCCCTTGCCTTCCTGCGTCTCGATCTGGTCGGCGCGCTGGAGCGTCCGGTTTATGCGCTTGGCCAATTCCGGTGCGGCATTCGCCGGATAGAGCGACTGATCCGGATACATTGCAGACGCCGTGTTGGCATCGGCAGCGACCTGCCAGCCCGAGAGATAAATGGCCTTCAGACCCGCACGGACCATCTGCATGGCCTGGTTGCCGGAGAGCGCGCCGAGCGCATTGATGAAGGGCTCTTCGTTGATCAGCTGCCACAGGCGGTTCGCACCCATTTCCGCAAGCGTGTACTTGATCTCGACGGAGCCGCGCAGGCGCTTGACGTCTGCTGCAGTGTAGGGACGATCGATACCGTCATAGCGGCCCTTCGGGGCATTCGGAACGAGATTGTAAAATTCAGTCATGACGTGTCTCCCTGTCACTGCGAGGCGCTGACCAAGTGAAGTTCTTCGGGTGTGCTTGGTCGCTTCTGATGTGACTAGATTTACATCGCACTGCAAAACACGGCCAGAAAATTCGATAAAACAACGGGATGAAAGAGGTTAGGCTGTCTTGTCTTTGACAAGGTGCGCGTGTAAATTTGTAAATTCAGTCAAGAAGAGTGAGGCGCCGAGTTCGGCAAATCTTGTAAAGGAGCTGTAAAATGGCAGAGCGCAAGATCTTCGCAGGCCCGCGTGTCCGCCGTATCAGGAACGGCCTGGGCCTCACTCAGACAGCCATGGCCGAGGCGCTCGAGATTTCTCCCTCCTATCTCAATCTGATCGAGCGCAATCAGCGCCCGCTCACGGTCCAGCTGCTGCTCAAGCTCGCCTCCGTCTACAAGGTCGATCTGGATGAGCTGCAGGGTGAGGCGGGCGGCTCGACGAGCCAGTTGCGCGAAGTCTTCGCTGATCCGCTGCTGTCAGGCGAACTCCCCGGCGATCAGGAGCTGATCGAAGTGGCGGAGGCTGCGCCCAATGCTGCAAGTGGTATTGTCAAGCTTTACCGCGCCTATCGAGAACAGGCGGCACGCCTCTCCGATCTCGCCGATCTCCTCGCCCGCGAGGGGCACGAGACCTCTCTGTCAGGCGCCCGCCTGCCGATCGATGAGGTCCGCGAAGTCTTCGAGCGCCGACCGAATTATTTCGCCCGGCTCGACGAGGCGGCCGAGAGTTTCCATGCCGGTCTTGGTCTGTCTCCGGGAGATGACTTGGCAGTGGCTCTCAAGGCCTGGCTTCGTTCGACCCATGGCATCGTGGTCCGCGCGCTTCCCGTCCAGACCATGCCCTCACTGCGGCGCCGCTATGATCGCCATTCCATGCGCCTCTTCCTCTCGGAGCGCTTGTCGCCGTTTGATCAACTGCGCGAGGTTGCCATGGAAGTGGTGCTTCTGGCGCTCGGCGAAGATGTCCAGGCAGAGCTTGAGCTCCTTGAGCTGTCGTCCGGCGAGGCGCGCCGCATCGCCCGGTTCGAACTGGCGCGCTACACGGCGCACGCCCTGATGATGCCTTATGGCGCATTCCTCTCGGCCGCCATCCGAGGCCGTTACGACATCGATGTGCTGCGAGCCCGTTTCAATGTCTCCTTCGAGCAGGCCGCGAACCGACTGACCATGATGCAGCGCCCTGGCGCAACAGGCGTGCCCTTCTTCATGATGGAGATCGACAATGCCGGAAACCGCTTCCGCCGGGCAGGCGCAGCAGGCTTCCCGCATTCGAAGTTCGGCGGCGGCTGTCCCAAGCTCAATGTGCATGCCGCCTTCTCCCAGCCGGGTCAGGTTCTGGTCGAGCAGGTCGAGATGCCTGATGGAAGTGGCTTCCTGACCATCTCTCGAACGCTCGAGGGCCCGCAAGCCGCTTTCGGTGAGCGTATCCGGCGTACGGCACTCCTGGTTGGCTGCGATACCGCGAACCGCGACGAGGTCGCTTATGCGGCCGCTCTGCCGGATCGTGCCGTGCCGGCAATTGCGATAGGCTCCGCCTGTCGACTGTGTGAAAGATCCGGCTGCCTCGCGCGCGCCGAGCCGCCGCTCACCCGGCCACTCGGACTGGACGAAATGGTCACGGGCCTCTCCGCTTTCGATTTCCAGTGACATGACAGCGCCCGATAAAGCATTCGCGACTGCGAAGATTTTCGCTTGTCGCCCGTCCAATTCCTTTCTAGTCTCTTAAAAAAACAACGGGAATGGCATCGGGGGCTAATCGCTCTCCGGCTGGAACAGGAGAAAAAATGAAGGCTCATTTCATCCGTACGGCGTCGGTAGCACTGGCGACGATCTTCATCGCATCGGCTGTCCAGGCGCAGGAACGCGTCGTCAACGTCTACAACTGGTCGGACTATATCGACGAGTCGGTGCTGGAAGACTTTACCAAGGAGACCGGCATCAAGGTCGTCTATGACGTCTTCGATTCGAACGAATTGCTGGAGACCAAGCTGCTGGCCGGCGGTTCGGGGTATGACGTTGTGGTCCCCACTGCCCCCTTCCTCGCACGTCAGATCCAGGCCGGCGTCTTCCAGAAGCTCGACAAGTCGAAGCTCCCCAACCTGGCGAACATGTGGCCGATGGTTTCGGAAAGGCTGGCAAAATACGATCCCGGCAACGAATATGCCGTGAACTACATGTGGGGCACCACGGGCATCGGCTACAATGTCGCCAAGGTCAAGGAAGCGCTCGGCGCCGATTTCGCCGTTGACAGCTGGGATGCGATCTTCAAGCCGGAGAATGCCGAGAAGCTGAAGGCCTGCGGCATCAACATCCTCGATGCGTCGGACGAGACCTTTGCGATTGCAATGAACTACATCGGCAAGGATCCGGACAGCAAGGAAACGGCTGATCTGGAAGCCGGTGGCGAAGTCTACCAGAAGATCCGCCCCTCGGTCCGCACCTTCAATTCCTCTGCCTATATCGATGACCTAGCCAATGGCGACGTTTGCGTGACGATCGGCTGGTCGGGCGATATCCTGCAGGCCAAGGCCCGCGCCGAGGAAGCCAAGAACGGTGTCGAGATCAACTACGTGATCCCGAAGGAAGGCACCTATATGTGGTTCGACAACATGGCGATCCCGACAGACGCCAAGAATGTCGCCGAAGCGCACGAGTTCATCAATTTCCTGATGCGTCCAGACGTCATCGCCAAGGCCTCCAACTACGTTCAGTATGCCAACGGCAACCTGGCGTCCAAGGAATTGCTGGATCCGGAAGTCAAGGACAATCCGGCCGTCTATCCGCCGGAAGACGTCATGGCCAAACTTTTCACCATCTCTCCATACGGTCCGCGCGAACAACGCGTGCTGAACCGGGTCTGGACTCAGATCAAGACCGGTAGCTGATCAGAGAAACAACTCGCCGGGCGCCCCAAGCGCCCGGCGAATTTCTTCATGCTCGGGGTAACAAGAAAAGAACGGCTGGGTTTGGTAATGGCGAAGACACTGGGACCTGTTAAGCGTAAATTCTCTCCTTGGACCGATCCGGATGCCATTCCTTTCATCCGCTTCGAAAACGTCACCAAGCGCTTCGGCGATTTCGTCGCCGTCGATAACTTGAGCCTCGACATCTACGAGCGCGAATTCTTCTCGCTGCTCGGTCCATCCGGGTGTGGCAAGACCACGCTCATGCGCATGCTGGCCGGCTTCGAAGAACCTACCTCCGGTCGGATCCTCCTGCAGGGACAGGATCTCTCCGGTGTGCCGCCCTATAAGCGGCCAACCAACATGATGTTCCAGTCCTATGCGCTGTTCCCGCATATGACGGTCGAGAAGAATATCGCCTTTGGCCTCGAGCAGGACAACCTGCCGAGGGGCGAGATTGAGGCCCGCGTTCAGGAAATGCTGAAGCTGGTGAAGCTCGACCAGTTCGCCAAGCGCAAACCCAACCAGCTCTCCGGCGGTCAGCGCCAGCGCGTGGCGCTCGCCCGCTCGCTGGCCAAGCGCCCCAAGGTCCTGCTGCTCGACGAACCGCTCGGCGCGCTGGACCGCAAACTGCGTGAGGAAACCCAGTTCGAGCTGATGGACATCCAGACCAAGCTCGGTCTCACCTTCCTTATCGTCACCCATGACCAGGAAGAGGCGATGACCGTCTCCGACCGCATCGCCGTGATGGACAAGGGCATCCTCGTCCAGGTTGCGACACCCGCCGAAATCTACGAGGCGCCGAACTCGCGCTACGTCGCGGACTTCATCGGCGACATCAACATTCTTGAGGCCCGGGTCGAATCCAAGGAAAGCCATGCTGCCGGAGACCTGGTGCGGATCGACAGCGACGGCGTGAAAATCGCTGTTGAGCAGCATTGCGAGGCGAATTCGGGCGACAATGTCGCCTTCGCCATTCGCCCCGAGAAGATCCGGATCTCGACCTCGCAGCCCGAAGGAACGGCCTCCAACGCGCTGCATGGTGAGGTCTGGGACATCGGCTATCTCGGGGACTTTTCCGTGTTCATCGTCCGTCTTGACGACGGTCGCATGTTCCGGGCCGCACAGGCCAATGTCTCCCGCCTCGTCGATCGCCCGATCACCTTCGGGGATATGGTCTGGTTGTCCTGGTCGGCGGATGCCGGCCTCGTCCTGACACGCTGAGGAGGGCGCCATGGCCGACAGCATCGTCGCATCCAAGGCAGGGCCGGGCCGTTGGCTGGTTGTCCTCATTCCCTATCTCTGGATGGCGCTCTTCTTCCTGACGCCCTTCCTGATCATCGTGAAGATCTCGCTGTCCGACACGGCGATCGCCATGCCGCCCTACACGCCGGTGCTGGAGGGGTTTGCCGCGATCGGCGACTTCATCTCGCAACTGGATTTCGAGAACTACATCTTCCTCACCGAAGATTCGCTCTACTTCAACGCCTATGTGTCGTCGCTGCGCATCGCGGTGATTTCCACCTTTCTCCTGCTGTTGATCGGCTACCCCATGGCGCTGGCCATGGCACGCGCCTCGGTCACCATCCGCCCGACCCTGGTCATGCTGGTCATCCTGCCCTTCTGGACCTCCTTCCTGATCCGCGTCTATGCCTGGATCGGCATCCTGAAGCCGGAAGGCCTTCTGACCGTCTTGCTGCAGTCGGTGGGTCTCATGGATGAAGGCAGCCAGGTCCAGATCTTCCGCACCGAGATCGCCGTCTTCATCGGCATCGTCTATTCCTATCTGCCCTTCATGGTCCTGCCGCTTTACTCCGCCCTGGAAAAGATGGACGGAACGCTGCTGGAAGCCGCGAGCGACCTTGGTTGCCCGCCCTGGAAGGCCTTCTGGAAGATCACCTTCCCGCTTTCGATCCCGGGCGTGATCGCCGGATCGATGATCTGCTTCATCCCGATCACCGGTGAATTCGTCATCCCCGATCTGCTCGGTGGCGCCGACACCCTGATGATCGGCAAGACGTTGTGGACCGAGTTCTTCGGCAACCGCGACTGGCCGCTCGCATCCGCCGTCGCAGTGCTTCTCCTCCTCATTCTGGTCGTGCCCATCGCCATCTTCCAGAACCAGCAGCAGAAAGTGTGAGGGCGGATCGATGAAACCCGGAAAATTCGATGGCACGATCCTGACGATCTGTTTTGCCTTCCTCTACATCCCGATCCTGATCCTCGTGATCTACTCCTTCAACGAGTCGAAGCTGGTCACGGTCTGGGGCGGCTTCTCGCTCAAATGGTATGGCGAGATGTGGCGCAATGACGGGCTTATGAGTGCGGCCTGGGTCACGCTGCAGGTGGGGCTGCTCAGTGCTTCGCTCGGCACGGTTCTGGGCACGCTGGCGGCCCTGACACTTGTGCGCTATGGCCGTTTCCGCGGTCGCCTGCTGTTTTCCGGCATGGTCTACGCGCCTCTCGTCATGCCGGAAGTCATCACCGGCCTGTCGCTGCTGCTCCTATTCGTCGCGGTCGGACTCGACCGTGGCCTGCTCACTGTGGTCATCGCGCACACCACCTTCACCATGTGCTACGTGGCCATCGTCGTGCAGTCGCGGCTTCTCACCTTCGACATGAGCCTGGAAGAGGCCGCCCAGGATCTTGGCTGCCCACCGGTCAAAACCTTCTTCAAGGTGACCCTGCCGCTCATCCTGCCGGCGGTCATCTCTGGCTGGATGCTTGCCTTCACCCTGTCTCTGGATGATCTCGTTATCGCGAGCTTTACGACGGGCCCCGGTGCGACCACGCTGCCGATCAAGATCTATTCGCAGGTTCGCCTCGGTGTCACGCCGGAGATCAACGCGGTCTGCACGATCCTGATCGGGATCGTCACCATCGGGGTGATCATCGCGTCGATCGGGACGAAGCAGCGCGAACTGCAGCGCCAGCGTGACGAGCATGTCGCCGCCCGTGGCACTATGGTCTGATTGCGCTTCCTGCCGTTCCGGTCACGCCCGGGGCGGCATCAGCAGATAGGTGACCAGCCAGATGGGAAGGATCACTGCGGCGCCCATCAGCATGCGTGGTGCAGCCCAGGCAAAGGTGGAGACAAGTCCGTTTTGAATATCCTCGGCCGTCACGCCCACGCTGTCGAGAACGGCCCTTGGGGTAATGCCGAAGAACGACAGCAGGGTGCCCGCCAGCAGCGACGCCAGCGCCAGTTTCATAAAGCCGGATAGCATTGCCTGCACGTATCGTCCCCGTGTCGCAGCGATTCGGACCATTCTAGTATCTGAAAACACGAATGGAACAGCGCGCAGCGAGACGACCGGACCTTTATTGCCCCGCGACCGGTACCGGGGGGATCGGCGAGATCACCGGATCGCTCCATCCGCCGCCGATGAAGAAGCGCAGCGGGATTGTGGTTCCCGGCTCAGCGGCGGTGTCGGACAGTTCCCCGGTCAACGCGAGCGCCTTGCGGCTATAGGGAACGATGCCGCTCAGAAGGAGCGTTTCGCTATCGCCGACGATCCGCGCCTTCTCCACTTCCGCAGAGCCATCCGAGAACCGCAATGACATGTCGAAGCTGCGATAGTCAAAGCCACCCGATCCTGCAGCACTCAGCTGGAAATAGGCCCTGTCGGCAGAGAGCCGCCTCAGGCCCTCAGTATCGAAGCCGAGGATTTCGCCATTGTCGGCGGCAATCTCCAGCTTTCCCGACATTGCCTCCACGTTTTGCCGCCAGCCGGTTCCGACCAGCTTGGCATCCAGCGTCAGCGTGCCGGTTCCCTTCAGCGAAGGCCCCTCGATCGCGAAGCCCGACATCAGCGATGCAAGATCCACCTTCTCCATCATCACCGAAAGCTGTGCTCCCCTGTCGAAGCCTTCGCCACTACCGGAGAGACGGGCCGAGAACATACCGCCGAGAAAGCGCGTGTCGCCGATCACCAGCGTCAATGCATCTCCCCGCCCGACCAGGCTGGCCCCGAGGTCGGTGAGGCGAAAAGCCTGGAAGGCTGCCGTAGAAGCCGAAAGCCGCATATCCACGTCCACCCAACCGGTGAGGCTCGGCAGCCGGACATTCGCGCGATCCCCCACATCGATCGATAGCGCCTGCAAAAGGTCGCCGATTTCGAGGTGGTCGAGCGCCAAGGTCCCGCTCAGAAGCGGTTTGCCGTCCGGACGCTTTTTCAGGGTCAGGATGCCGTCGCCGCGGCTGTCGTTGATCTCGACCCGGAGGCCTTCGAATTGCCATTCCTGGCCGGCGTCAGTCACGCTGGCCTTGAGCGAGGCGCTGCGCCAGCGCTCCGTCCCCGCGAGCCGGACACCGAGAGATGCCGAGGTTTGCGGCACGTCCGCGACCTGTATGTCGATGTCGGCGGCCACGATGCTGCTGTGACGCGTGTTGACGAGACCATCGATCGCCCCGTTGATGCCGGATACACTGGTCGACAGGTTGATCTGGCTGTCTTCTCCGCCGATCAACAGGAGCGGTGTCGGCGTCTGGAGTGACAGGGTAACCGGACGGTCGTTGAGCTGGAAGCTTGCCTTGCCGGAGAGCGGCGCCGACAGTTCCGGCCATTCGATCCTGGCGCTGACGGCATTGAGGGCGACATGGTGACCGCTGCCGCGATCGACCACGATGATTTCGCCATCCACGACATCCACCGATCCGATTTCCGCATCGGTGGCTTCCGGGGCAGGCAGTGTGTTCTGCGTTCGCGCCAGCGCCGCGCGCACGGCCTCGCTCAATCGGCCCTGATTGGTCCAGTCCAGCCGGCCATCCGCACCCCGCCAGATGCGGATGCGGGGACGCTCAAACCGGAACGCGCTGAAGTCGGGCTTGCCCCTGAGCGATGACAGCAGGCCGAAGCGGGCGGACAGCCTGTCAATCTCGCCTAGGATCTGGCGTTCGCCGCCAATGGTGCGGCTGACTGTGACGCCGGTCAGCGTGACCTCGGGCTCCGGCCAGAAGCGCACCTCGGGCACGTCATCAATCGACACGTCGTGCCCGGTCCATTCCGCGATTGACGCAGCGATCGCGGAGCGGACAACGGAACTCGAAATCAGATAGGGGGCTGTCAGGCGCAGTGCGAAGAACAGGACAAGGATGAGGGCGATCAACGACAGGCCAAGCCTGATCAAGCCTCGGCGTCGCCAGACGGGGCGCTGAGCCACCGGGCTTGAAGAATGGCCGTTGCTTGGTGAAGTCGTCATATCGCTTACGGGTCCGGCAGGTTGGTCGAACTCTTGTCGCCGGATATAGGAAATGCACCAAAGGTGCAAACAAATGGTCCGGTTCAGGCGCTGTGCCCGTCTTTATATTGCACCGCAGTATGTTATACCGAACCATCATTGTGGAGGAACAGCATGACCGGACCAGCAGCCCTATGGACACCCTCTGACGCCTTCAAGGCGGCACAGCCTCTGACATTGTTCATGCAGTGGTGCGGCCGTCGCCATGGGACTGCCTTCGATGACTACGAGCAGTTCTATCGCTGGTCGATCGAAGACAGGGAGGGCTTCTGGTCGGCAGTCTGGGACTATTGCGGCGTCCGGGGCGACAAGGGAGAGATTGCGCTCGCCGATGGCGAGGACATGCTGAAAGCGAGGTTCTTCCCGCAGGCGAAGCTGAACTTTGCCGAAAACCTCCTGGCCCATGCGGGCGAGGGCGATGCGATGATCTTCCGCGGTGAAAACAAGGCGTCTGATCGCTGGTCCTGGCAGCGTCTGACGGCAACCGTCTCACGTCTGCAACAGGCCCTCGCGGCCATGGGAATCGGCGAGGGCGATCGCGTCGCGGCGATGATGCCCAACATGCCTGAAACCGTCGCCCTGATGCTGGCAGCCACGTCACTCGGTGCGATCTGGTCGTCCTGCTCGCCCGATTTCGGGGATCAGGGCGTGCTCGACCGCTTCGGTCAGATTGAGCCCAAGCTGTTCGTCGCCTGTGATGGTTACTGGTACAACGGCAAGCGTCAGGATGTCGCCGACAAGGTGGTGGCTGTTGCCGCCAAGCTCGACATTCCCGTTCTTGTGATCCCCTATGCGGGGGACACCCCAGCGCTCCTCTCCCGGCTTTCGGATGGCCGCAGCTTTGACCAGTTCATAGCTCCCTTCTCGGTCAAGGATATCGAATACCGCAGGCTGCCCTTTGCCCATCCGGTCTACATCCTCTTTTCTTCAGGCACGACCGGTGTGCCCAAGTGCATCGTGCATTCCGCCGGCGGCACACTGCTGCAGCACCTGAAGGAGCAGCGTTTCCATTGCGGGCTCCAGGCGGGCGAAAAACTCTTCTATTTCACCACCTGCGGCTGGATGATGTGGAACTGGCTGGTTTCCGGTCTCGCCTGTGGCGCGACCCTGTGCCTCTATGACGGTTCGCCCTTCTATCCCGACGGCAACGTATTGTTCGATTATGCTGCCGACGAGAAATTCGCGATCTTTGGCACCTCGGCCAAATATATCGACGCCGTGCGCAAGGGCGGCCTGACACCCAAAGTCTCGCATGATCTCTCAAGCCTGAGGCTGATGACCTCGACCGGCTCGCCGCTGTCTCCCGAAGGCTTTTCCTTCGTCTACGAAGGCATCAAGGATGATATCCAGCTGGCCTCCATCTCCGGCGGCACCGACATTGTCTCCTGCTTCGTGCTCGGCAATCCGCTGAAGCCCGTCTGGCGTGGCGAAATCCAGGGGCCGGGCCTTGGCCTGGCCGTGGATGTCTGGGACGACGACGGCAAACCGGTGCGCGGCGAGAAGGGTGAACTCGTCTGCTCCCGGGCCTTCCCCTCCATGCCGGTCATGTTTTGGAATGATCCTGATGGAGCCAAGTACCGCGCCGCCTATTTCGATCGCTTCGACAACATCTGGTGCCATGGCGATTTCGCCGAGTGGACGGAGCATGATGGTATCGTCATCCACGGGCGTTCCGATGCGACCCTCAATCCGGGTGGCGTGCGCATCGGTACGGCCGAGATTTACAACCAGGTCGAGCAGATGGATGAAGTGGTCGAGGCGATCTGCATCGGTCAGGACTGGGAGGACGATGTTCGCGTCATCCTCTTCGTCCGTCTGGCGCCGGGCATCACGCTGACCGAAGAACTCGAAAAGGCGATCAAGGCGAAGATCCGAACGGGAGCATCCCCCCGCCATGTGCCGGCGAAGGTGATAGAAGTTGCCGATATTCCGCGCACCAAGTCGGGCAAGATCGTCGAGCTTGCGGTCCGCGAGGTGGTCCATGGTCGCCCGGTGAAGAACAAGGAAGCATTGGCCAATCCGGAGGCACTCAGCCTGTTTGCCGACCTGCCGCAACTGCGCTCCTGACGAAAACGTGTACCGAAAGGCAGCAATTTCAGGGCAATACCTCAAATGTTGGGTACCTGGCTGCCTGACACGGTAAGGTTCTCTTAACTGGCATTCGGCAAGACTGGCACCAACTTGGAGATGCGCGATCAGACGCAGTGAGGCCGTTACACAACGCCTCCGACAACATGTCGATCGCTCTATCACTCCGGTTCGACAGCATTGACTGGGGGCGGCTTCGGCCGCCTCTTTTTTTGTCCTGTGGGGCGTCGGCTCAGCGGCGCTCGTCGAGCGACCGAGACACCAGGATGACCGGAATCAATCCCGCTGCAATGATGATCATCGCCGCCACCGATGCATCCTGGGCCATGCCCCGCGACGCATCCTCGTAGACGAGTGTCGCGAGAGTGTTGAAGTTGAAGGGTCGCAACAGAATGGTGGCGGAAAGCTCCTTCAGCGTCTCGATGAACACCAGCAACGCCGCCGTCAGAACCGCAGGCCGCAGATTGGGCAGCAGCACTTGGCGCAGCGTCTGCAGGCCCGATCGGCCGAGCGTACGGGCCGCCATGTCGAGATGCGGTGAGAGCTTCTGGAACCCGGCATCGATGGTGCCCTCGGCCATCGTCAGGAAACGCACGGTATAGGCATAGACGATCGCAAAGCCGGTGCCAGACAGCAGGAGGCCGGTGGAGATGCCGAAGCTCTGCCGCAACCAGCCGTCCACGGCATTGTCGAAGCTCGCGAGCGGGATCAGCACGCCGATGCCGAGCACGGTGCCGGGAATGCCATAGCCGAGTGAGGCGAGCCGTCCAGCAGCCTTGGCGAGACGGGAGCGATCTGTTCGGGCGGCATAAGAGAGCACGAAGGCGAGGAGGACCGTGATGACGGCCGCAGCCGAAGAGACGAGCGTCGAGTGCCACAACGCATCCAGCAGCCGTGGCTCGAAGAACTCCTCGACCCGCCTGAGCGCGAAGCCGCCGAGCACGAAGACGGGGACCACGAAGCCGACGAGGATCGGAACGAGGCAGAACAGCACGGCCAGCCATGCCTTCATTCCGGTGAGCCGAAGCCGAACCGCATCAGGAACGATTGCCGTTGTCTTGTGACTGCTGAATCGCTGGCGCCGTCGGGCCATCCGCTCGACGACCAGCAGGCCGGCAACGATCAACAGCATCACGCAGGCGATTTGCGCAGCGCCCGCGAGGCTCCCACGGTTGAGCCAGGTATCGTAGACCGAGAAGGTGAGCGTCTGGACGCCAAGATATTCGACCGCGCCGATGTCGTTCAGCGTCTCCATCATCACAAGCGTCAGGCCGATCATGATCGCAGGCCGCGCCATCGGCACCTGGATGCGCGCAAAGACCCGCAAGGGGCTGGAGCCGAGCGTGCGAGCCACATCCGCTGCCGCGCGCCCCTGCATCAGGAACATCGATCTGCAGGCGAGATAGACGTAAGGGTAGAGCACGGCCGACATCACGAGCACCGCACCCGGCAGGGACTTCACGTCGAAGAAGTCGTAGTCGCGCGCCGATGTGAAGCCGAAGACTGCCCGGTAGGCGCTCTGCACCGGTCCGGTGAAATCGAGAAACTCTCCGAAGGCATAGGCAGCGAGATAGGAGGGAATGGCGAGTGGCAGGACAAGCGCTGGAGACAGGAACCGCCTGAATGGGAACTCGCAGGCGGCCACCAGCCAGGCGCACCCGATCCCGACGACTGCCGTCGCGAGACCTGTAAAAAACAGCAGCCAGAAGGTTCTGACCCCCGCCCGCGGGATGACGTTCGTCATCATGTGCCGCCAGTTCTCGGGGTCGGCGGAAAAGCCGATGACGAAGATGGCGGCGATCGGCATGAACACGATCGTGGCGGCGATAAGCGCCGCAATGGTTGAAGATCCGATCCGTTTTCCGGCGGGAGATATGGGATGGGCTGTGCCCGGGCGCGGGAGTATGGACAAGTGGTCGGCCCTTGCAAAAGCGGGAATGGCTCTCCTCTAGCCGAAAGCGACGACGATGGAAACCGCTGCGACTGTCACGCCCCGTTTATCGCCGGAAGAGAACCAGACCTTCCCCGACGAGGCGGAGGCCAAGCCCGCCGATCACCAGGGCTGCCAGACCATCGACCCAAGTCTTCCAACGCAGATAGACGCGCTGTGAGCGAGGGGCCGAAAATGCCAGTGCAACGATCGCATACCATGCAGCCTCGACCGCAAAGATCGCCGGCGGCAAGGCCAGAAGCAGCACAGTTGGTGGATCTGCCGGCATCAGGGCGGCAAAGATACTGGCATAGACGACCGCCGTCTTCGGGTTGCTGACCTGCGTGGCAAAGGCCATGCCGAAGCTGCGCCAGACCGAAGGCCGTTGGCCTAGGCTCTCGCCTTGCGTGTCAGAGAGCGGAACCCGCGCTCCCTGCCAGATCCGGACGCCGAGATAGATCAGATAGAGCCCACCTGCGATTTTCAGCAGAAGGTAGAGCCAGGCCACCTGTTGCAGCAGAGCGACCAGACCAACCAGCGCCAAAGTCGCAAATACGGCGCCACCCAGCCCCATGCCAAGCGCCGATGCCAGCCCATGCAGGCGCGAATGCAGCACGGATGTTCGCGACACCAGGATGAAACTCGGTCCCGGGCTCATCGCCCCGATCGCAATCGCGAACAGGATGCCTGCAAGAATGCCCACGCTCGCCATGACCGATCCTGTTCTTTTTGTTGATTGAGGGAGGCTATCCCCGCAACGGGGGCTTCGCAAGCGCCGAATACCACAGGCACATTCCTCAAAACATGCTGCGCGCCTGCACGAAATCTGCAAATGCCCCAGCCACTCTCCCCGCATGAAAACAGCGCCCCATTCTGAGACCTGCCCCACATTCAAGCTTCCACCACGCGTCTTGAAAGATGGCTGGTGGCTCTTGGAAGACACTCAGTCGACAGCGGATCGCAGCTCCCCATTCCCGCCGCTTCGGCTTTGTGTTTCGAACCCTTCCGAACCCAGGAGCAAGACGTGCTGACCAAATTCCACTCATCGTCTCGACGCGCACAGTCCTCGGCTGTGCTGCTTCTCGGCTTTCTCGTGTTCGCATCCGATGTGCTTGTCTTCCGGCAGGAACCTGGCCTCAATCTCTTTGCCTGGTGTCTTCTCCTTTGCATCTGCATTCTGCTCGTGGCGCGTCCGGCCAGGTTTGCACGGTCTGTTAAATGCGCGCCGTTTGCACTCTGTGCCTTGCTGCCGCTTGTCGAGGCGCCGTCCTGGCCCGCCACGCTTGTCGCAAGCCTCAGCCTGATGATCCTGTCGCTCGTGGCATCCGGCCTCCTGCCGAAAACGCTGCCCTCGATCCCGCCGGTCCTGGCAAGGTTGCTTCTGAAAGTGCCTCTTCGGATGGTCGGGGGCGTGGGGCAAGTCGTCAGATCCGGCGCTATGCCCGGCGCCGCACGCGGGATTGGGACGGAACTGCGCTTCTGGATCCTGCCGCTTGCGATTGGAGCGGTTTTTCTGACGCTCTTCGCCGGCGCCAATCCGCTGATCGAAAAGGCCCTGGCCTCCATCGATCTTGCTGCGCTCTGGTCCCTGATCAATGTCGAGCGCTTGTTTTTCTGGGCCTTCATGGGCGGCATCGCCTGGGTCCTGCTGCGCCCAAAGCTGGCCGGTCGTTGCTGTAGGACCCGGCGCGGCACGGAGCCGAGCCAATCTCGCACCATCATCGGTGAACCGGTGCTGCTGCGCGCCCTGATCCTGTTCAATCTTCTCTTCGCCGTGCAGACAATGCTCGACATGGCCTATCTCTGGGGCGGCGTCGCTCTGCCGGATGGCATGTCCTATGCTGAGTATGCCCATCGCGGCGCCTATCCGCTTGTGGTCACCGCCCTGCTGGCCGCACTCTTCGTTCTTCTGGCTATCCGCCCGGAACGATCCGGATCGGAGGCTTCGCTGATCCGCAAACTCGTCACGCTCTGGATCGTGCAGAACATCCTGTTGTGCATCTCTGCCATCCTGCGGCTCGATCTCTATGTCGAGGCCTATTCCCTGACCGGCATGCGGGTGGCTGCAGGCTTGTGGATGTGTCTTGTGGCCATCGGTCTGGCGCTGATCCTGCTGCGGATTTGGCTGCACAAGAACAATGCCTGGCTGTTTGCGATGAATGCGGCAAGCTTGGCTGTCCTGCTCCTCGGTGTGTCGCTCGTCGATACCGAGGCCTTTGTTGCGCAGTACAATGTCAGCCAGGCCCGCGAACTGGATGGCGATGGATTGCCGCTTGATGCAAACTATCTGGAAAAGCTCGGGCCGAGCGCCCTGCCGGCGATCAACCGCTACCTTGCCCAGCCGCAAATTCGCCAACTTTATCCCTGGAAACATGTGCGCATGCAGGAGATCCGCAGCCATCTTCTGCTGCAATTCCAGAACCGGCCCCGGGACTGGCGCAGTTGGACCTGGCGGGCGCAGCGGCTGGAGAATTATCTGGCGACGCCAGTCACGGTCGAATAGACGGTTGGTGGCGCCGCAAATCCAAATAACCGGTCAGGGACAGGCAGGATGCAGCAGATACTGGTGGTCGACGACGAGCCGCATATCCGCGACGTGATCTGCTTTGCGATCGAACGGGCCGGCATGCGACCCGTGATCGCCCGGTCAGGCTCGGAGGCGTTGACGGCCTTTCGTCGCGCCCGCCCCGATCTCGTCGTGCTGGATGTTGGCCTGCCGGATTTCGATGGCCTGGAAGTGTGCCGGGAGATCCGCAAGACCTCCGCCCTGCCCATTCTCTTCCTCTCGGCTCGTGACGAGGAGATAGACCGTATCCTGGGCCTCGAAATGGGCGGTGACGACTATGTGACCAAGCCCTTCAGTCCGCGCGAGCTGATCGCCCGCATTCGTGCGATCCTGAAGCGCAGTGTCCCTGGTGCCGCTGTAGCCGACCCGAATGCGATTTTGGCTGTCGGAACGGTGACCCTGGATCGGGCCGGACGCGCCGTTGCAGTCGATGGGCATTCCCTGCAGATGACGGCATTGGAATTTAGCATCCTTGAGGCGCTGATGGCGCGGCCGAACATGGTCTTCACCCGCGAGCAGCTCATGCAGGCCGCCTATGGTCCGGGCATGCATGTCGCGGATCGCACCATCGACAGCCATATCCGCAACATCCGCGCCAAGGCCACCCGTGTCTCCTCGGTTCCCGTCGTCACGACGGTCCACGGAGTGGGCTTTCGCTTCAACGCCGGCGGAGACAATTCCTGATGCAGAGGTTGACGATCCGGGACAAATGGCGCCCGCCGCTCGCGCTCGTGATCTACTCGGTCCTGCTCACGGTGATGGCGCTTCCCGTGCTTCTACTCGCCTGGTTTCGACCCACGGCCATCGACATCAAGCCCCTTGCCGCAACGGAACTGGGCGCTCTGCTCGTGGTCCTCGCCTTCACCCTGCTCATCGGCTTCGTGCTGTTGCGGGCAATCAAGGTTCCGCTCGATGCGCTGGTGGCCCGCAGTCGCGAGATCGCCATCCACGGTCGCGAGGCCATCCAGCCGCTCGAAAGCTACGGAACGCGGGAGGTCGCGACGCTCGCCCAGGGGATCTTCGATTTCGCCGGTGATCTCGTCGAACGCACCGATTACGTGCGCACCTTCGCCGCCCATGTGTCGCATGAGCTCAAGTCCCCCCTCACGGCCATCTCCGGTGCCGCAGAGCTGCTGAGGGAAGCCGAGGCCGATGGCGACCCCATGACGCCAGCGCAGCGGCGTCTGTTTCTCGACAACATTGTCTCGGACGCCCGCCGCCTTGATCGACTGCTGGGGCGCCTGCGTGAACTGGCCCATGCCGAAACGCCGGTCGCGAGCGGGTCAACGACCCTTTCCGGAGTGATGGCAATCCTTGCCGATCGCTTCCCCGAACTTCATTTCGCATGGGACGCTGACCAGACGGCAAGCATTCCGTTGCCTGTCGAGGCGGCCGTGATCAGCTTGTCCAACCTTGCCGAGAACGCCCTGCAGCATGGAGCGTCCCGGGTCCGGATCACGCTTCTCGACGATCATGGCCAGCGATTGCTGCGGGTCGAGGACAATGGCTCGGGGATACCGGAACAGAATGCCGAGGCCATCTTCCGCCCCTTCTACACCACACGTGCGGCCGAGGGTGGCACGGGTATGGGGTTGCGGATCGTGGAGGCACTGCTTGCCGTCCATGGCGCGAGGATCGAACTCGACCACGATTACCGCAGCGGCGCCGCGTTCCAGATCACGATGCCGCGCGCCGGCTGACGCTCGCTGGTCTTCGGCGCCTCAATCGGCGAGCACGCGCGGCGAGGGGAAGGTCACTTCGACCAGCGTGCCCTCGTTTGGCGTTGACGAGATCGCAAACTGCGCCCGGTTCGCGTCGACCATGGCCTTTGTGAGCGGCAGGCCGAGGCCTGTGCCCTCGCCACGATTGCGCGGCGTGCCGGTCGAGACCTGGCGGAAAGGTTTCATCGCCTGTTCCAGTTCGCTGCGCGACATGCCGATACCGGTATCGCGGATCCGGAGCACCACGCTGCCATTCGGCTCGTAGGCCGAGGAAACGATGATCTGCCCGCCGGACGGGGTAAAGCGGATGGCATTGGCGAGGATGTTGAGCACGATCTGCTTGATCGACCGCCCGTCCGCCACGACATTCGGGACGGCCTGCGACAGCGCCGTGCGGATGATCACCCGCTGGCTGTTCGCCTGCGGCTGCACGATCGAGACCGCAGCCTGGACCATCTCGTTCAATCCGACGGAGGAGAAGTCGAGCTCCATTTCACCTGCCTCGATCTTCGAGATGTCGAGGAGATCGTTGACGATATCGAGCACGTGGCGGCCGGAGCGTACGATGTCATGGGCGTATTCGCCATAGCGCGGATGCCCGACAGGACCAAAATGCTCGTTGGCCATCATGTCGGCAAAGCCGATGATCGCATTGAGCGGCGTGCGGATCTCGTGGCTCACGCGGGCAAGGAAATCCGTCTTGTGCGCATTCGCCGTCTCGGCGGCACGCTTGGCGTTGCGCAGCTCTTCTTCCGTGCGCTTCCACTGTGTGATGTCGCGGATGACAGCGCAGTAGCCGTTCGAGGAGTTGAGCTTGCCGATCGTCATGAACATCGGCAGGAAACCGCCGGAGGCCTCGCGTCCGATGACTTCGCGCCCGTCGTTCAGCACGCTGGCCACGCCATGGCCGGAAAGACCGTTCAGATAGTCAAGGATCGACTTCTGGCTCTCATGGGCAAACAGCATGACGAACGGCTTGCCGCGCGTTTCCATATCGTCGAAGTTGAACAGCGCGCTCGCGGCCCGGTTCATCGAGCGGATGTCGCCGTCGGAATCGAGGATGACCACGCCGTCGGTCGCGGTCTCGAGGATCGAGCGCAACTCGTCCACCTCGACCTTGAGACGGGCGAGCTCGCCAGCTTGTGCCGGTGTCGAAACCGGAGCGATGGTCTGGACCGGAGGCTCTGGTTCGCTGCGTGCAGCCTCTTCCGGCTGCGCGATCAACGCCAGCATCAGGGCCGTCGTCTCTTCGAAGCGAACCGACTGCAGACGGGCGGTCACCGGCAGCAAACGTTCATCGGCGCAGAGCGCGACCACCTGTCCGGCTTCGTCGCCGGGGGTCTCCAGATCCTGTCGCTGGATCAGCGTCTCAAGTCCTCCGGCGCGCTCCAGCTCGTCGAGCGTCTTGTAACCGGTGAGATTGAAGAATTCGGGATTGGCGTGGATCAGCCGGTCGCCGACATGCACCAGCAGCGCGACAGGCATCAGATCGATGATCTCGGCGGTCAGGCTGCGCTCGCGCTTGGCCGTGATCCGCTCCGTCGGCATGTCCGGCGGCGTCAGCCCGACGAGCGGCTCCGGCTTGGTCGGCTCGCTCTGGACTGGCGGGGTCTCAGGCGTACTGTCGACCTGAGACCTGTCGTCGATCTGCTTTTCCGGAGCCTGCGGCGCGGGGCGCAGGGCCGCGGGCTCTGAAGGGTTCAGGGATTGCTCGACCCGCGCACGCAGACCGAGTGGGTCGAGCTTGCGTGCGATCTCGTTGAACGCCGCCTGTTCGCCAGGGGTCAGGCTGTCGCGATTGCGGGTCCGGTGCTCCTCGAGCTGCACCACCTTGTCCGGCAGGCTGGGCTTGCGCGGTTCCATGATGCGCAGCACCGGCGGCTCGAAAGTTGCCGGGCGCTCAACGGGCAGTTCGTTCTCCTGGGGCTGTTCGAGGTCTTCGGTCTCGCCGTCATCGCCATCGCCATCAATCGCGTCGATGTCCTCGTCGCCCTCTTCGGCCGCGGCATCCAGGAGCCTCGCGTCCAGCGTTTCCTCACCGGCGTCCGCGATCTGTTCCTCGACGAAATCCTCGGGCGGATGGCTCTCGCCCTCGCTGAGCTCGGTCAGAAATTCTTCGAGTTCGTCCTCGCGATCATGATGGGCAGTCTCGTGCATCACGCTGTCGGCTTCGCTTGAGAGCTCTGCCCGGACGAAGGTCATGCCAATCGCATCCGGATCTTCCTGTGCATCGGCGACGCGCACGATACCGAATCCGCGGAAGCCATCGAAGTCGCGATTGCGGGTATAGGTCGGCAGCGCAGCGAGATCGACGGGAACAACCAGCCGCGTTCCCTCGACGGGCCAGTAGATCGTCTTGCCCGACCAGGTGTCACGCTTCTTCAGGAGTTCCCCGATCTTGCCCTCCGGGTCGAGGTTGAACAGTGCGGCGAGATCGGAAAATGCAACACCGTTGATGTCGGCCGCGCGCGGCCCGACCGCCTGGGCGAATTCCGGCGAAACCTCGCTGAAGCGTCCCTCGGCATCGATCTTCCAGACAAAGCGGCTGGCACGGCGGTCCTGGCTGAACACGAACGTCTCGCCAGACTGTGCCATCGCGGCGATCGGCGCCTGTGTGGGTACTTCTGCAGGTGCCGGTGGCTCTGCAGGGGACATCTCCGCCGGCTGCATCGGCACTTCGTCGGCTGTTTGCAATGTGTCTGTGGTCGGATCGACGGTGTCCTCCGCGACGACCTCTCCTGCGTTGTCGTCGTTATCGACACTGTCATAGGCCGGGGTGTCCAGGATAACCGCAGCATCATCCTCGTTAGTCGGGTCCGGTTCCGCCTGCTCGTCGAGCTCGTCCGTGTCGGGTTCGATCTCCTCTATATCACCGAGCGCGGCGATGACGCTGTCAAAGCGCGCTGTCGGCGAGGAGGTCTCCGGACCGTCGACGAATGTCTCGTCTTCGGGATGGTCGGCATCTTCCGTCTCGATCTCGTCTTCGACGGTGTCGTCGGCGCGCACCGGTTCCGCCAAAGCCGTGGGCAGATCGGCATCGGCATCGTCGGAGAAGCCGTCGCTTGGATCCATCTGGCCGAGGATCGTCTCCACGGTGAAGAGCAGATGCAGGGCAGGGGCATCCGAGATCTTGCCGATCGCCGCTGGCAGATAGCCGCGCCCGGTCGGGATCGGCCGCTTGACCAGCCGGTCGGCATCCGCCTCGACCAGGTTGACCAGCATGCGGGCCGTCTGAGGCGTGATGCCGAGGCCGGCAAACCCCTCGGAGCTTGCAATCACGGCGCCGTCGCCATCGATCACGGCCATATGCGTATCGGGATCGTCGAAGCCACTCATCAATTCGCTGGCCAGCAACCGGACGTCACCTGTCGCACGCTTGACCGCTGGCACGGCTAGCAGAATGACGGGCTCGCCCTTGCGCACCGCGATACACTCCAGCGTTGCCGTGACGGGCAGTTTCTGGAAACCGGAGGTGACTCGCAGCATCAGGCTGCGGCTCTCGCCGACCGTCGTCAGTTGCCGAGCCACGGTCTCGATCTGCCGGAAGGTGATGTCGCTGCGAACAGGCCCGTCCTCAAGAAAGTCGTAGATCGATGCAGAGCCGAAGAACTGCGCGCCGGCGCCATTGCACCACAGCGCACGGTCCAGACCCGGCGCAAACAGCGCCAGCGCCTCTCCGCGTGCGAGACGCGGGCGGATGAGGTCGTGCACGGCGACATCGATGAATGGGTATTGAGCGGGCATTCCTGGACCTGTCGCTTCTTGGCCTGCGAACAAATTAACAGATTTTTAATAGCTAGGCAGTGCCCCCGGGTCCAGAAAGAGGGGCCGCTTATCGATTGATAAGGTTAATCCGCCCAGGCTTGAAATATGCAGAAAAACTAATTGTGCGGCGCACAATAATATTGCAATGCACAATAGGAGGTGCTATATGGAGGTCATGAATGAAACAAAGGGTCCCGACGGACCGTGACGAGAGGAAATGCGCCATGAATACCAAGGATATGTTCTCTTTCTCCACCTTCGACCCCTCGAAGATGCAGGAAAGCTTCCGTGACTTCGCCGAAAAGGGCGCAGCCCAGTCGAAGGAAGCCTATGCCAAGATGAAGACTGCGACGGAAGAAGCCACGAAGACCGTGGAAGCCACCGTCCAGACGGCTCAGGCCGGCACGGTCGAACTCGGCCTCAAGGCCATCGACGCCATGCGCACCAATGCCGATCTCTCGCTTTCGCACATGGAAGCGCTTCTCGGCGTGAAGTCGGTTGCCGAGCTGGTCGAGCTGCAGACCGCCTTCATCCGCAAGCAGGCTGAAGTGACGATCGAACAGGCCAAGGCCATCCAGGAAACCGCCAAGAAGGTTGCCGAAACCGTGACCAAGCCGGGCAAGGAAGCTGCCGAAAAGGTCATGTCCTCGCTCAAGGTCGCCTGATCGCCTGACACGACTTTTAAAATCCTCCCAAGGATCTTGGGCCGGGCTTGAGAGCCCGGCCTTTTTCTTATCCCGAGCCTTTTTACGCAATGCGCAGAAAGGGCTTGAAAAAAAATCCGTCTGCTCGTATGTGACCCCTCGACGGCGTCAGCGACGCGGTCATGTGCGGTTGTAGCTCAGTTGGTTAGAGCGCAGGTTTGTGGCACCTGAGGTCGGAGGTTCGAGACCCCCCAACCGTACCATTTTCTCCCTGGTTGATACTGAAGCAATCCGAAGCGCCCGCTTGGCGCGGCCCGTCTGTGTGTCCGCATGCTCTTCAAAGCCTAAAATGCGACCGTTCACGTTAACCTGAAAACAAGGCTTCAGACAGTTCCCGCTTTGAACCTCGACCTTTTGGTGCTCTCACTTGAACCAGATGAGCGGAGGTCCGATGGAACGTCGCAACGAGATAAGACAGCGCTGCGAACTGGATTCGCTGGTCCTGATGTTCGGCTGCCATGTCCGGGGATGGATTTCCGATTGCAGCCCGAAGGGGTTTGGTCTTGTGCTCTCCGAAGGCGTCGAACTTGCGGATCGGGAGCCGCTTGTCCTTTATTGCGACCTGTTCGGTGTTCTGCATGCCGAGATCATCTGGAAGCAGGACGAGAAGATCGGAGCGCGGATACGCAACTGGAAGACGGCAGCGGTCAATAGCCGGATCCGCCCCTACCTCCTGCACCCCTCGAGGATCTGATGATTGAGGCCTTCAGGGTGCCGCGTCGTCACGGATTGCAGAGCGGGCAGTAGGTCGGGTCCGCAACGGCGCCGGGGGATTGCGCGTGGCGCTCCTCCACGCCACAGGAAACACAGCCGAACACATCATGCCGCGGCAGCGATGTCGGACAGCCACAGAGGCTGCAGGGCAGACCGTATTCGGTTCTGACCTTGCCCCAGCCGGGATGGCGGCAATACGTGCAAGGTGTCGACAGGCGCGCCGTCATCTGCCGTCCAACCTCGCCAATCACCACCATTCGCCGGGGATTCATAAAAGCCCGCATGTCGGTCTCGATATGCGCACGTCCGGTCGGGGAGAGCCCGACCGCAGTTTCGATTGCGATTTCGAGATCCGGAACACTGCAGATTCCCTTGGCCACCGGTGCGTTCAGCCGACCCACGGGCGCGACGACTAGGCCCTGCTCCGGAAAGCCGATCCGCCCGAGAAAAGCGTCTGCATCCCCGACCGAAACGGCAGGGCAGTGACCGAATGTTGGCTGCTCGTCGATCCTCATCTCAGCGATTTCGAAGCCCTGCGCCGCATCCACGAACAGTAACAGTTCCCGACCGACCGCGAGCAATGGAATGGTTGGATGGGGGCCATAGGCGCCCTCGCTGGCAAGCGCTGCCTGCAGACCGGTTTCCTGCATGGCGGCTTGCGCCTTGGCCCGTGCCGCCTCCAGCATCGTCCCGGATCGCGGCCGATCCCGGGTGAAGGTCCCGAACTGATCGGTATCGAGGGCCGATGGCAGTACCAGGTCGATACCGATGGCTGCGAACGACGCGGAGAGAGCCCGCTCCTTTCCGTGCATCGTCGCCATGGCCACCCGTCGCGGCAGCACAAAGTCCGAGGCGGACCGACCGTTCGTCATTTTGTCTCCCTGCATCTGTTCCGGGCCGCAGATGTGCCGTCTTCTCTTTCGTGTCGGACCTTCATTGCTTGAGCCGGTCCGTTCCATTGTCGGAGGTGTCGGACAAACGAAATACCCCGCCATGTTGCCATGACGGGGTTTCAAAGCGTGTGACTGTGCCTGTCGTCAGGCGCGTGTCACGTCCTTCACCCAGCCATGTGTATCCGCCACGGAACCGCGCTGGATGCCGGTGAGCTGGGTGCGCAGCTTTTCCGTTTCGATCCCCGTGCCGGCATTGCCGATGACAAATTCGCCGCCCGGATGGCGCACGGTACCGATCGCAGCAACAACGGCGGCCGTGCCGCAGGCAAAGGCCTCGCGCAGTCTGCCGCTGCGGGCATCCGCCATCCATTCGTCGAAGGAATAGGGGCGCTCGATGACCTTCAACCCGTTGTCACCGGCAAGCTTGATGATCGAGTTGCGCGTGATGCCCGGCAGGATCGTGCCGGACAGTGGTGGGGTCACCACCGTGCCGTCATCCATGACGAAGAAGACATTCATGCCGCCCAGCTCTTCGATCCACTTGTGCTCGGCGGCATCAAGGAAGACGACCTGGTCGCAGCCACGGCTCGACGCTTCCTTCTGGGCGAGAAGGCTGGCCGCATAGTTGCCGCCGCACTTGGCAGCACCCGTGCCCCCGGGGGCTGCGCGCGTATAGTGCTCGCTGACCCAGAGCGTCACCGGCTTGCTGCCGCCCTTGAAATAGGGACCAACAGGAGAGGCGATGACGCAGAAAACGTATTCGCGCGACGGGCGAACGCCGAGGAAGGCTTCGCTGGCAAACATGAAGGGGCGCAGATAAAGGCTGCCTTCGCCTTCCGGAACCCACTTGGCGTCGATCTTGACCAGTTCCTCGACCGCCTTCAGGAAAAGCTCTTCCGGCACGTCAGGCATCGCCATGCGCTCGGCGGAACGGTTGAAGCGGCGGGCATTTTCTTCCGGGCGGAAGAGCGTGATGCGGCCATCCGCACCCTTATAGGCCTTCATGCCTTCGAAGATTTCCTGGGCGTAGTGCAGCACGCTTGCGGCCGGATCGACCTGGAAGGGCTTGCGGGCCGAGACTTCCGCACCGTGCCAGCCCTTGTCGACATGCCAATGCACCACGGCCATGTGGTCGGTGAACAGCGTGCCGAAGCCGAGGTTTTCGAAAGCCTTCAGCCGCTCCGCTTCCGGCATGGGCGAGGCATTCGCGACGATCTTGAAGTCGGTGAGTGCGGTATTCGTGGTCATGGAGAGCCTATGCCTGAGATGTTCACGGTGTCGCTGGCCGCGCCTCGGATCTTGGACGGCGACCGGTGCCGTCGTTTGTCCAGTTTGACGGTGGTTTGTCAACTGAAACCATGCAATCGCGATGCAGCAAAACGCCTCCTTTACAGGGGCAAAGGCCGCCTCAGGCGGTCAGCAGGTTGAACAGGAACCAAAGGCCCGCAAGCGAGATGGCAGCCCCCAGCGCCTGCACCAAACGCCCGCCACCGATCGGCTTCAGCGCTGCCCCGATCGCAATGCCGATCACATGGATGACACCGGTCGAAACGACGAAGCCGACGGTGAAGGCCGCCGGGTCGCTGGCGCGGGGCGCAAGCACCCCATGCGGATAACCATGCATCAGCGCGAAGGCGGCAATCAGCATCAGCGCCGCCCATTCCGGTGCGCGCCAGGCTGCGGCGATCGCCCCGCCGAGAACGATAACCGAAACGGCGATCCCGTATTCGATCGGCTGGTCGGGGAGAACGCCGGTCATGCCGATGATGCCGCCGACACACATGATCATCGGAAATGTCGCCGGCAGGGTCCAGACCGATCGCCCGCCCATCTGCGCACCCCAGAGCCCGACCGCCAGCATGGCAAGCAGGTGGTCGAAACCGGCCAGCGGATGGCCGAAGCCGGAGCCGAATCCGCCCAGCGGTCCGTCCATCACATGCGCCGAGGCCGGCGATGCGGACGAGAGCACGAGGACCATCAGCACCGCAATCGCGGCCCTGGGTCCCGCAAGGATCGATAGGCTTCGCACTCGTGTCATCGGTTTCGTCTCTCCGCTGTCGCATCGCCCGGATCAGGCACAGCACCCCAACCGTCGGGCGCAACCCTTCCCCTACAATTTCGACCGATTCGGATAAAGTCGTGGCGGGATCGCACGTGCCTGACCGTTTGCGACCGAAAGAAGCACAGCGCACTTGCCTGTCTTTCGAATGGCAGCCCGACGGGCCCGTCTGGGCGGCCCACCGGGCTGTCATCGCACTCACTTGTCGATGAAGGCCCGGACGGCGGCGTTGTATCCGGCGGGATCCTGCAGCATGGCAAAGTGGCTGGCATCCTTCAGAATGACGAGTTCGGCGCCGGGAATGGTCTTGGCGAGATACTCGGTATGCTCAAGGGTAATCGCCTCGTCATGATCGCCGAGAACGATTGCCGTCGGGGTCTTGATCGTCTTCAACTGGTCATCCGTCCAGTTGGGTTCGGTCGACCACATCTCGCTGATCTGGGTAACGAAGGCATCGAACTGGTCCGGCGTCGGGGAGACCTTCGCATAGATCTTGCCGCTATTGTCGATATAGGTCGCGAAGGTCTTGTTCTCCATCACGTCCGGCTTCACGCCGTCGATCTTCGAGTTGGCGGCCTGGGCGAACAGGCTTGTCAGCCGCTCGGGATGTTTCATCGCGATATCGAGGCCGATGATGCCGCCATCGCTCCAGCCCACCAGCACGACCTTGTCGACTTTCAGAAAGTCCAGCAGGGCGAGGTAGTCGGACGCCATCAGGTCGTAACCGAAGCGGGCATCGCTCCGCGTCGAGCGACCGTGTCCGCGACTATCGGCGACGATCACCATGTGGTCCTTGGAAAGGTCACTGACCTGATTGGCCCAGATATCGGCATAGCCGAGGCCGCCATGGATGAGGAGCACCGGCTTGCCGGTGCCGTAGACCGCATAATACATCTCGATACCGTTGACAGGCGCCGTCCCGCTCTGGGTGGCAGCCGGCATCGCGGGCGGCTCCGGCAAGGTTTGCCAGCGCTCTTCGGCACCGGCAGACCCGGCGAGGAACATGCTGCCGGCGACCGCCGCCGTCTTCAACCAATCGGTCATATGCATCGAAAATCCCCTTCGCTCTTGCGCTCTTTGTTTTGTTGAGGCTCAATCTTTGATGGTCAGACGTGAAGGATAGCCAGCGGCAACGGCGGGTCGTTAGCCGTTTTGCGCAGAAGGAGGAGCGGACATGTCTGATCAAATCCGCCATTCCGACGGGCTTTTTCACGAGCGCAGCTTTGACGACATCGATCGGCAGGCCGCCGAACTCTCTGGCTATGATCAGTCCTACCGACAGATGAGCAAGGGCCGCTTTTCCGGTCGGTTTTCCTCGCTTGTCCTGCCCGGCCACGAGGGCGTTCACATCGAACGTGTCAATCAGGTCATCGAGCAGACGGCCGCCGTTCCCCGTGGCCAGATCGCCGCCCTCTTTCTTCTCTCAGGCCAGGCGCTCTGTCGGCTGGGCAGCCTCGATTTTGCCATGGGCGACATGGCGCTCTTCGGGGAGGGCGCCGAGATCCAGTTTCGCAACGCGCTCGATACGGTGGTCTGTGTTGTCTCGCTCTCTGTCGATCGCCTGGTGGGACGATGGCCGGAGGGCGACCAGCGCCTCGGTCAAGGTGGCAGCCTGATGGTTCGTCAGGGTCGTAGCCCCATCCCTGGAATTGTCGCGACCGCCGCTCGAACGATGGAAGATGGGCGTCAGCGGGGCGACCTGAAGGCGGCACCTTTGATTGACCGCCTGGGGCTGCGTCTGGAGGATGAGGTTCAAAAGCTCCTCTCCGGTGAGCCGCCGAACAAGCAGGACCCTGCGGGCGCCCCGCCCCACCGCCGCGTTTTTGCCCAGGCAATGCGTATCGTGGAAACAAATCTCGATCGGGATTTGCCGGTTTCGCGGCTGGCGAGTGATGTCGGCGTCAGCCGGCGGGCGCTGGAATATGCCTTTCACGAGGCCGTCGGCCTCGGCCCCGCCCACTACATCCAGCGTCGACGGCTCAATGCCGTTCGACAGGCCCTGTCGGGTGAGGGGCCGGTAACGATCGGTGATGTCACCGCCCGCTTCGGCATCTGGCATCTCAGCCGCTTCGCCAGCCAGTACCGGGACCTCTTCGGTGAACTGCCGTCCGAGACACTGCGTCGGACCCATCGTTGATCGCCTGCGTGCAAGGCTTCAACCGAAGATCACTCGATCCTTATCCACCGCATCCTGCAGGAATTGCACGACCGCGCGAACCCGCACCAGCTCGCGCGCGCTCTCATGGAAGGTTGTCCAATAGGCGCGCCGAAGCGTCACCTCCGGCATCACCCGCACGAGGCTCTCATGCTGGCGGGCAATATAGCTGTGCAGGATGCCGATGCCCGCACCCGCCAGCACCGCCTCCGTCTGGCCAATGGCGGATGAGATCTCGAAGCCCGCGTTCCAGTCGCGCATCACCTCGCCGGTGAAATTCAGCGATGGCGTGAAGATCAGGTCCTCGACATAACCGACCCGCCGATGCGCCTTCAGTTCCTCCGGCGTTGCCGGCAAGCCGTTCGCCTCGACATAACCCTTCGAGGCATAGAGCCCGAGTGTGTAATCGACGAGCTTCGAGGAGACGAGCCGCCCCTGATCCGGTCGCTCCAGGGTCACGGCAATATCCGCCTCGCGTTGCGACAGCGAAAACGAGCGCGGCACCGGCACCAGCTGGATCTTGAGTTCCGGATGCCGCTCGATCAGGGCTCCCAGCCGCGAGGCAAGGAAGAACACGCCGAAACCATCCGGCGCGCCGATGCGCACCGTGCCGGCGACCTGCGTGTCGGTCCGCCCAAGCCTGGCCTGCACCTCCAGCATTTCCGTTTCCATGCGCTCGGCGGAGGCGAGAAAGGCTTCGCCCTCGGCGGTCAGCTCGCAGCCATTGGTGCGGCGGATGAAGAGCCGCGTCTTGAGCGCCGTCTCCAGCGCCGTCAGCCGGCGCGACAGCGTGGCGTGATTGAGGCCCAGACGTCTCGAGGCAGCCAGGATCTGGCCGGTGCGCGCCACGGCGAGAAAGATGCGAACGTCATCCCAGTTCATGCCAAGGCCTCCTCCGTTTCGTCGCTTAGGGGATCACGCATCGAAGCCATGCGCGCCGCTACTCAAGCCCAGCATGTCCATCCGCCTGTCGAAGTTACCGGCGATGTCCGAGAGCTTGAGCGTCGCAAACCGCGAGAGCAACAGTGCCTCGGCCTCCCGCCGCGCATCCTCGAGGGCCTCGTTGACTGATAGCTCCACAAGGCAGCCTGGATGGTCAGACGCGCTGACGAGGCAGAAGAGTTCCGGTCGCTCAAGCGCCTCATAGACATCGAGCAGACTGATCTCGTCCAGGCTCTTGGTGAGCTTCCACCCGCCGCCATGCCCCTTCTCGGATTGCACATAGCCGCGCTCGCGCAGTCCCGCCATTGTCCGGCGAACGACCACGGGATTGGTGTTGAGCATCTTGGCGATCATCTCCGACGTTGCCGCTTGCTTGCGACGTCCGAGATGGATCAGCACATGCAGCATGCGGGACAGGCGGCTATCCCCGCGCATCGGCGTTTTCTCCCTTGTTGCCTTATCCGTAGCCCAGCCAGCGTCATGCAACAAGTCAAGTTACATCACTTGACGGAGGCGCGTCACGTAACTTAATAAGATACATAACATCAAAAGTTACATGAAAGGGTCTCTCATGAAGTGTGATGCCGTCGTCGTGGGTGGAAGTTTCGCCGGTCTCTCGGCCGCCATGCAGCTCACCCGCACCCGCCGCAATATCCTGCTCGTCGATGCGGCGCGCCCGCGCAATCGGTTCGCCGAAGCCTCTCATGGCTTCCTCGGACAGGATGGAGTGGCACCGTCGGAGATCCGCCGCCGGGCTCTGGAGCAGCTTACCCGCTATCCGAACTTCACCCTTCTGGAAGGGGAGGCTCAGAGCGCGGAACGCTGCCTGGGCGGGTTCAGGGTCGGCATGGCCGACGGCCGCTTTGTCGAGGCACAGGTTCTCGTGCTTGCTCTCGGTGTCACCGATACCCTCCCGTCGATCCTGGGCCTCACCGAGCGCTGGGGCCTGACGGTCCTGCATTGCCCCTATTGCCATGGCTACGAAATCGGCGGCGGCCCGATCGGCATCCTCGCCTCGTCGCCGCTTGCGGCCCATCAGGGCAGCATCCTGCCGGATTGGGGCCGCACGACCATGTTTGTCGAACCCGGGGTAACCTGCGACGAAGAACAACAGGCCATGCTCGCCGCGCGAGGTGTCACGATCGAGACCGAACGCGTCGTGGAGCTGATCGGCGAAGGGCAGGGGCTTGAAGCCGTTCGCCTGGCTGACGGACGCATCGTGGAAATAAACGCCCTGTTTGCCCAGTCAAAGGTGTCCATCGCCTCGCCGTTGGCATCTCAGTTCGGCCTTGAACTGGAAGAGGGGCCGCAAGGTTTTCACATCAAGGTCCATATGGGCTGCACCAGCGAGCCCGGGGTATTTGCAGCCGGCGACGCGGCAAGTCCTATGCACAATGCAACGCTCGCCAGCGCATCGGGCGTGATGGCCGGCATTTCGGCCCATCGTGCCTTGGTCGAGGCCTCCCTATGGGAATGAGGAAACCATCGTGCATCAATCCACGCACAACAGATGCGTAAATCATCGCGTTGATTTGTAGAAATCAAAGCGCATACTGCCTCCACAACAATCCAGGAGGACACCCATGTATCAGGTAGGCCATTTCATCGGCGGCAAGCATGTCGCCGGCACTTCGGGCCGCAAGCAGGCCATCTTCAATCCGGCTACCGGCGAAGTGCAGGGCGAAGTTTCGCTCGCCAGCGCCGAGGAGCTGAATGCAGCGGTTGAAAACGCCAAGGCAGCTCAGGCCAAGTGGGCCGCCACCAATCCGCAGCGCCGCGCCCGCGTTTTTATGAAGTTCGTCCAGCTCTTGAACGACAACATGGATAGCCTCGCCGAGACCCTCTCGCGCGAACACGGCAAGACCATCGAAGACGCTAAGGGCGATATCGTCCGTGGTCTGGAAGTCTGCGAGTTCGTCATCGGCATCCCGCATCTGTCGAAGAGCGAATTCACCGAAGGTGCTGGCCCGAACATCGACATGTATTCGATCCGCCAGGCTGTCGGCATCGGCGCGGGCATCACGCCGTTCAACTTCCCGGCCATGATCCCGATGTGGATGTTTGCCCCGGCAATCGCCTGCGGCAACGCCTTCATCCTGAAGCCCTCGGAGCGCGATCCGTCCGTGCCGATCCGCCTGGCCGAACTGATGATCGAGGCCGGTCTCCCAGCCGGCATCCTCAACGTCGTCAACGGCGACAAGTCCGCCGTCGACGGCATCCTGACCCATCCTGATATCTCGGCCGTCTCCTTCGTCGGCTCGACCCCGATCGCCCGTTACGTCTATGGAACGGCCGCGATGAACGGCAAGCGCGCCCAGTGCTTCGGCGGCGCCAAGAACCACATGATCATCATGCCGGACGCCGATCTCGATCAGGCCGCCCAGGCGCTGATGGGTGCCGGCTACGGTTCTGCCGGCGAGCGCTGCATGGCGATCTCGGTTGCCGTTCCGGTCGGTGAAGAAACCGCCAACCGCCTGATCGAGAAGCTGACCCCGATGGTCGAATCCCTGCGCATCGGCCCCTACACCGATGACAAGGCCGATCTCGGTCCTGTTGTCACCAAGGAAGCCCAGGCCCGCATCAAGGGCTTGATCGATAGCGGCGTCGAAGCCGGCGCCAAGCTCGTCGTCGATGGTCGCGACTTCAAGCTCCAGGGCTACGAGAACGGCTACTTCGTCGGTGGCTGCCTCTTCGACCACGTCACGCCCGACATGGACATCTACAAGACCGAAATCTTTGGACCCGTCCTCTCGGTCGTCCGCGCCAAGACCTATGAGGAAGCCCTCGATCTGCCGATGAAGCATGAATACGGCAATGGTGTCGCGATCTACACCCGCGACGGCGACGCTGCCCGTGACTTCGCCTCGCGCATCAACATCGGCATGGTCGGCATCAACGTGCCGATCCCGGTTCCGCTCGCCTACCACTCCTTCGGTGGCTGGAAGTCCTCGTCCTTCGGCGATCTCAACCAGCACGGCACGGACTCGATCAAGTTCTGGACCCGCACCAAGACGGTGACCAGCCGTTGGCCGTCCGGCATCAAGGACGGTGCCGAATTCGTCATGCCGACGATGAAATAAGCGAAGAAATAAATCGATCACATTTGCGCCACCCCGTCGCAAGGCGGGGTGGCGTTCTCTTGCCAGCATGAAACCGGCTGCTAGCTTGTCTCCGAGGGGAGGGCTGATCATGCCGAAAAAGAAGATCCATACCGGCGGTTGCCTTTGCGGGGCAGTGCGCTTCGAGGCCGATGCGCCGGCGGGGCGGCCACACACCTGTTCCTGCAAGATGTGCCAGCGCCATACGGGAAGCCTCACGGCAACCTGGGTTGAGTTTCCGCGTGACGCTGTTCGTTGGGTCGGTCCTGCAGGCGCCCCGGCCACATGGCGCTCCTCCGACTTTTCCTCGCGCGCCTTCTGTTCGACCTGCGGCTCTTCGCTCGGCGCGATCGACGACCAGCCGACGGTGGCTCTTCTGCTCGGCAGCTTCGATCGCACCAGCGCTCAGGATCTCAAACCCACCTATCATTCCTACAAGGGTGGTCGCCCGAAATGGTGGTGCATCGAAATCCGCGAGGCTTGAAACTCGGCGGCACAAGTGTCCAAGCGCACTTGAGTGGATGACGGTCTCGTGATCAATGTGCGGGGTGTTGCGGGGGATTGCGACGCGCGCGATTTGTTTTCATGAGGGACTTTTCATGCAACAGGCAGTTTTCGGCCGCACGGACAGTTTGCGCCGCGGCGAATTTCGCGGTAGCGCGGGTGAGTATTTCGGGATCTGGATCGTCAACATCCTGCTGACCATCATCACGGTTGGCATCTATTCAGCCTGGGCCAAGGTCCGGCGCAACCGCTATTTCTACGGCAACTCTTTCATTGACGGCCACTCCTTCGATTACCACGCCCGTGGCCTGCAGATCTTCATCGGCCGTGCCATCGTCTTTGGTTACATCATCGCCTACAATGTGCTTTTGACCTTCAGCCCGATCGCTGGCGGCATCCTGGCGCTGCTGATGCTTGTCTTCCTGCCTTGGATCGTCATGCGCAGCCTGCGCTTCAACGCCCGCGTCACGAGCTATCGCAACATCCGCTTCGACTTTGTCGGCAAGACCTGGGGCGCCTTCGTCGCGATCATCTTCGGCGGTCTCCTCGCCTTTTTCTCGCTCGGGCTTCTGGCACCCTTCGCCAGCCGCTGGCTCTATCGCTACATCTTCAACAACCTGCGTTACGGCGACCGCGCCTTCGAGACCGATCCGAAGATTGGCGCGCTCTACCGCGTCTGGCTGCCTGCTTTCCTGCTGATGCTGGTGGGGGCTGTCGTCGGCGGCTTTCTCGGCGTGATGGCCTATTACGGTGCGGTACAAAGCGCCGACACGAGCACGGATCCGGAACTGAATCTCATTCTCGGCATCTACGGCGCACTGGTCCCGGCGCTCGTTCTCTGGGGCGTTGCCGCGATCTTCTACCGCATCGGCGTACGCAACGTGGTGATGAACTCAGCCCGCTTCGACACCCGCCATTCCCTCTTTTCGGATCTTGGCCGCCTGCGCTACTTCTGGATCGTCATCTCCAACCTTGTTGTCACCGTCCTCACCCTCAGCCTGATGCGCCCCTGGGCCGCGGTCCGCGAGCACCGCTATGTGATCGAGCATTCCGGCATCCTGGTCGATGGCGAACTCGATGATGTGGTATCCTCGATGCAGGCTTCCGGTTCTGCCGTCACGGCAGAATATCTCGACCTTGAAGGGTTCGACTTTGGCTTCTGACGAAAAGCCCATCGCCTCTGGCCACTGGCATCCGCCCGGCTCCAGCCGCGCGGAGCCAGCCGTCCTGCTGGGCGAGAGCAAAACGCTCTATGTCCGGCTGGCTGCAGGGGGCGATTCTGTCTCTATCGGAGATCTGGCCCGGACGGAGATATCCGCCCGGGTCGGTCGCATTCCGCGCAGGATCAGTTTTGTCGACGGCTCGTTGTTCGAGACCGAAGACAACGATGCCGTCGATCTCTGGCTGAAAAGGCATGGGAAAAGCGGCTTCGTCCACGAGTTGGAGCGCTTCCATCCGCGGCTGATCGCATTCGTGCTTGCCGTCTTCCTGTTTGCCGGCCTGATCTATCGTTATGCGGTGCCGGCGCTGGTCGAGGTGGCCGTTCTGGTGACACCGCCGGCGGTCACCCAGTGGATGGCGAGCGGCACCCTGCTGTCGCTCGATCAGGTGGTTTTCAATGAAAGCAGACTGCCCGAGAGCCGGCATAAGGAGATCCGCGAGGCTTTCGACCAAGTGGCTGCGCTTTCCTCCCGTGGCGTGGCTGGCTACAACCTCAATTTCCGCCAGGGCGGCCCCATCGGCCCGAACGCCTTCGCGCTGCCGGATGGCACGCTCGTCATCACTGACGAACTCATCGAACTCGCCGAGGGCGACATGGACATGATCGTCGGCGTGCTGGCTCACGAGATCGGCCATGTCGAGCGGGAACATTCGCTGCGACAGCTGTATCGGGCCGCCGGTGTAGCCGGTCTCATCATGCTGATCGCCGGTGACGTTGGTGCCGCCGGCGAAGATATCCTGACCAATGGCGCGGCGCTGATGACGCTGTCTCACTCGCGCGATGCTGAGAACGAGGCCGACCGCATCTCGGTGGAACTGATGGCCAGGGCGGGGCGCGACCCCCGCGCCATCGGCCGCTTCTTCGCCCGGCTGGAGGAAAAGCTTGGCCTTGATGGCGAGTCATCCTTCCTCTCGACCCATCCGGGCACCGCAGAGCGTCGTCAGGCGATCGATGATCACGCCAAATCTGTGACGGCGACGCCGGGGACCTGATCGAGGTCAGATCCGGCATGGCCCTTGCCCGCTAAGGTCTCAGGCCTCGGAGAACAGGTCGAGGAACGCATTGTCTTTCAGCGTCCGCAGGACGAAGTCCGAGCGCACCTGCGCGACCTGCGGCTGGATCAGCAGGCGCTCATGCACAAAATTGGAATAGTCTTCGAGGTCGCGCACCCGGACATCCAGCACGTAGTCCGCATCTCCGGAGACCGAGAAGGCCGATTGCACTTCCGGCTGGCGTCCCAGCCAGCGCGAAAACTCCGTATCGCTGTCCTGTCCGTGCATGCGCAGATTGACGCGCAAGATTACCCGCACCTTGAAGCCCAGCTTGCCGGCATTCAGCCTGGCCCGATAGCCTTCCACCAGACCCGCCTCCTCAAGAGCGGATCGTCGCCGGGAGCATTGTGAGGGGGAGAGGTGGACGCGCTCGGACAATTCCCCGTTGGTCAGGGCGCCGTCCTTCTGCAGCGCATCGAGAATGGCGCGGTCGTAACGATCCAGAGGCATGACATCGATCCGTTGACTGTGCGGTGATGCGCTACATGGTGATCGATATGCGCAGGTATTTCAATAAAGATGCATGATTTGTGCGCAATTTGTGCCTTGGGGCGACAAGATCGCATGCCTCTTGCATCTAGGCCCGCCTATCGTCTCCCAGGAAGGGGATGGCCGCGCACGGCAGGCCCCACCGTTGAGGGAGGGCAGACATGACGCAATCGGACAGCTACGTATTTCAGGTGATCGCGCGTGCGGTCTGGGATCACCAAGCCGAAACGGTCTTCGGCCTGATGGGTGACGCCAATCTCTTCATGATCGATCACTATGTCCGGGAATGCGGCGGCCGCTTCGTTCCGGCGGCCCATGAAGGCAGCGCCGTGCTGATGGCGCTTGCCTATGCTCACGTGCAGGATCGGGTCGGTGTCGCCTCGATCACACACGGGCCTGCACTCACCAATTGTGTCACCGCATTGACCGAAGGCGCGCGGGGCGGCATTCCGCTCGTGCTGTTGGCGGGCGATACACCGGTGCTGCATCCAAGACATCTCCAGAGCATCGACCAGCGCGAGGTCGTCAAGGCCACCGGCGCCGGGTTCGAACAGATGCGCGCACCGGAAACGGCCACCCAGGATGTCGCGCGGGCCTTTTATCGGGCCCGTGCCGAGAGGCGACCGATTGTCCTCAATATGCCCGCAGACTTCATGTGGCACCGGCAACCTTACGAGGCCTTCCGTCATGCCGTTTTTGACGCGCCGGCCCTTGTTCCCGAGGGTGACGCCCTCGATACGGCAATCGGCATGATCGCGTCGGCGAAGCGCCCGCTGATCCTGGCGGGTGCCGGAGCATGCCGTGCGCGGGATCAGATCATCCGTCTCGCGGATCGCCTCGAAGCACCGCTCGCCACCACGCTGAAGGCGAAGGGACTGTTTTCCGGACATCCGTTCAACATGGAGATCTTCGGCACGCTTAGCACGCCGGCTGCCTACGGCGTGATGGCCAAGGCCGATTGCATCATCTGCTTTGGATCCGGCCTGCATGATTTTACCACCGACCGCGGTACGCTGCTGCGTGGCAAGCGGCTTGTGCAGGTGGAGGTCGATCCGCGCAAGATCGGCCACAACCTGCATCCCGATGTCGCCCTGGTCGCGGATGCGGGGCTCACGGCGGACAATATGGTCTACTGGCTGGATCAGGCCGAGATCCCGCCAAGCGGATTTACCCATGAACTGGACATCACGGCCTTGACCGCGCATCCGTCGGGCGACCGGGAGAAGGCGAAACCGGGCAGCGTCAACTATGTCTGGGCTTTGGAAGCGCTGGAGCAGAGCCTTCCCGACAAACGGGTTCTCGTCACGGATGGTGGCCGGTTCATGACCGAGGTCTGGTGCCGAATCTCCGCCCCCGATCCCGGCAGCTTCCTGGTGACGGCGAATTTCGGTTCGATCGGGCTCGGTCTGCAGGAAGCGATCGGAGCAGGCATTGCCGCTCCAGACAGGCCTGTCGTGCTCTTTACCGGTGACGGCGGCTTCATGATGGGCGGCATCAACGAGTTCAATACCGCAGTCCGGCTCGGCCTCGATCTCATCGTCATCCTGTGCAACGATTCCGCCTATGGCGCCGAGCATATCCAGTTCGTCGACCGCAAGATGGACCCGGGTCTGACGACCTTCGAATGGCCATCCTTTGCCGCTGTTGCCAATGCGCTCGGCGGTCGCGGGATCGTGGTGACATCTGCTGATGAACTTGATCTGGCAATCGAGGCGATTGCGGATCGCAAGGTGCCGTTGCTGATCGAGCTTCGCCTTGATCCGAATGACGTGCCGCGCATGCGGACCTGATTGCCACCCATATGTCCTTCGGGTGGATGATCGGGGCACACGATCTGCCGCGTGCCCCGATCATTGTTGCGGTGTTACTGCGTTGGGCCTTCGTTCAGGCCGACCTTGTCGACCAGCTCCGAAGCGACCTTGCGGTTGGCGGCGATCTCTGCGAGCGGCAGCGGATCGGCCTTGATCGGGCCAAAGCCGGCGACAATCTCGGAAACCTTGGCATTTGCGCCGACCGGATATTCGAAGACCTGCTCGGCATAGATCGACTGTGCCTCGTCGGACGCCAGGAATTCCATCAGCTTGACGGCATTGTCCTTGTTCGGCGCATTCTTGGTCAGCGCCATGCCGGAGATGTTGACATGGGTGCCGCGATCGCCAGCATTCGGGAAGAGAACCTTGACCGAAGCGGCCCAGTCCTTTTCTTCCGGCTCCTTCTCGTTGGTCTTCATCAGACCGAGATAATAGGTGTTGGCGAGGCCGAGATCGCATTCGCCGGCATGGATGGCCTTGGCCTGGGCGCGGTCGTTGCCATCAGGCTTCTTGACGAGGTTCTGCTTCAGGCCGGCGAGCCACTTTTCAGTGTATTCTGCACCGTGATGGGCAACCATCGAGGCGAACAGGCCGATATTGTAGGCGTGCTGGCCGTCGCGCATGCAGATGCGGCCCTTCCACTTCGGGTCGGCGAGCTCTTCATAGGTGATCGCATCTTCGGAAACGCGGTCCTTGGAGGCATAAAGCACGCGGCCACGGGTCGTCAGGCCAAACCAGTTGCCTTCGGGATCGCGATACTGCGCCGGGATTTGGCTGTTGATGCCCTCGTCGGCCAGCGGCTGCGTGACGCCACCATCCTTGGCTTCGGTCAGGCGAGCGATGTCGACTGTCAGGATGACGTCTGCCGGCGAGTTTGCGCCTTCAGCCGTAATACGTTCGACCAGGCCCTTGTCCAGGAAGAGCACATTGGTCTTGATGCCCGTTTCCTTGGTGAAGGCGTCCGTCAGCGGCTTGATCAGCTCCGGCTGGCGGTAGGAGTAGATGTTGACTTCGCCATCGGCAAAGGCCGCGCCGGCTGACATGGCCAGCATGGAGACGGTACCGAGGGTGAGCGTGCGGATTGATGACATCGAAGAAGCCTCCCTTGTTGCTTTCTTGAGGCGCATATTCATGAATTGATATAAGCTGTCAATTCCAGTCGACTTTGCTCACGGATACGTGAGTCGAGAACTTGAGTATTTTGGAATTGTTCAAAACTGCAAAAGGCGCTATATAAGCCTTCTGAAAACAGAGGAATCGTGCATGCGTTTGACAAAGCAGACAAATTACGCCGTGCGCATGCTCATGTATTGCGCAGCCAACAACACTCAGTTGAGCCGAATTCCGGAAATTGCCAAGGCCTATGGCGTCTCTGAACTCTTCCTTTTCAAGATTCTTCAGCCTCTCAACAAGGCCGGTCTGGTCGAGACCGTTCGTGGCCGCAATGGCGGTGTTCGCCTTGGCCGCCCCGCCGAAAAGATCACGCTGTTTGATGTCGTCAAGGTCACGGAAGACAGCTTCGCCATGGCCGAGTGTTTCGAGGATGATGGTGAGGTCGAATGCCCGCTGATCGACAGCTGCGGCCTGAACTCGGCTCTGCGCAAGGCGCTCAACGCCTTTTTCGACGTTCTGTCGGAGTATACGATCGATGACCTGGTCAAGGCCCGCCCGCAGATCAACTTCCTGCTCGGGATAGACGATCTTCAGCCGCGTCGGGTTGTCCAGGCCCCCGCCGCCTGACCCCCAGCTTCATCGCTGACTTGCGAAACCCGCCTATAGGCGGGTTTTTCTTTGTTGATCAGGTGTTTGCGCTCGGCTTGCGTCGCCGCCCGTCTGTGCTACGCTTACGTGAACGGCAATTTAAATCTGATTAATTTAGATGGCTGTGAATGTACCGCCGCGCAACTGCGGCTCTCTGGGGGGAGAGAATGTACGATTACGTGATCATCGGGGGAGGCTCGGCCGGTTCCGTTCTTGCGGCGCGCCTGAGTGAAGATCCGTCCGTCACGGTATGCCTGCTGGAGGCTGGTGGCCGCGGCGATGGCCTTTTTGCCCGTGTGCCGATGGCCGCGGCGGCCGTCGTTCCCGGCCACGTCAAGAGCAGCAATTGGCGGTTTTCCACCGTGCCGCAGAAAGAGCTGAACGGGCGCATCGGCTATCAGCCCCGCGGGCGGGGTCTTGGCGGATCGAGCCTGATCAACGCCATGCTCTATGTTCGCGGCCACGCACGGGACTATGACGAATGGGCCGATCTCGGCTGCGAAGGCTGGTCCTGGGATGAGGTTCTGCCCTGGTTTCGCAGGGCCGAAGACAATATCCGCGGGGCTGATGATCTCCATGGACGCGGTGGCCCGCTTCAGGTCTGCGACCAGAACTGGACAAGGCCGATCAACCAGGCTTTCCTGAAAGCCTGCGAGCAGAACGGCCACCGGCAGAACGACGATTTCAACGGACCGCAACAGGAAGGTGCTGGCGTCTATCAGGCCACCCAGTTCTGGAATGGCCCCAAACGTGGCGAGCGATGCTCGGCCGCCGCCGCCTATCTGCACGATGTCCTGCAAAGGCGGAACCTGACGGTTGTCACAGAGGCCCATGTTGCGCGCATCATCGTCGAGCAGGGCAGGGCAGTGGGCGTTGCCTATCGTCGCGGAAAGGAGGAGCGCGTCGTGCGTGCTGGTCGGGAGGTGCTGCTCTCGGCCGGTGCGCTGCAATCGCCCCAGATCCTGATGTTGTCGGGCATCGGCCCTGCCGATCATCTTGCGTCCTGCGGAATTCCGGTGGTGCTCGATCGGCCACAGGTCGGTGAAAACCTGCAGGACCACCTGGATTACACGGTGATCTTTCGCTCGCCCGATACCGACATGTTCGGATTTGGCATGACGGGGACCCGAGACCTCTTCAAGGCTGCGATGGAATGGCGAAACGAGCGCATGGGGCATCTGAGATCCACCTGCGCCGAATCGGGTGCCTTCCTGAAGACCGACCCCGCCCTCGATCGCCCTGATATCCAGCTGCATTTCCTTGTTGCCATGGTCGACGATCATGCCCGCAAGATGCACTGGGGCCATGGCTACTCCTGCCATGTCTGCATGCTGCGTCCGCATTCGCGCGGCACTGTCCGGCTGGCCAGCGCCGATCCGCTTGCCGCCCCCCTGATCGATCCCGCCTTCCTGTCGGACCCACGCGATCTTGTCACCCTGCGCAAGGGCGCTCGGATGATGGCCGAGATCATGGCAGCGCCTGCCTTCGACCGCTATCGTGGCCGTGAAGTCTATCCTGCCGGCAGCACGGATGCCGAACTGGATGCCGCCATCCGGGCCCGGGCGGATACGATTTATCACCCGGTGGGCACCTGCCGCATGGGGTCCGACGCCGATGCTGTGGTCGATCCGGCACTCAAGCTCAATGGCATCGCGGGGCTGCGTGTCGTCGATGCCTCCGTCATGCCGCGCCTGATCGGAGGCAACACGAATGCGCCCGTGATCATGATGGCCGAGAAGATCGCGGCATCTATTCGTTCAGAGCAGCGGCCCGCAAAAGAGCGCGGGGCGGCGAGAGACGCAGCCAGCAAGAGCGGATTGCATTTCGCCTGAACCTTCCTATTGTCGCGTCCTTTGGACGAGGGGTCAGGAAGAGGAAGAGAATGCCGCAGGAAAACGTGCCCGCTGCCCCGCAGGCGGTGATCGTCATGGGCGTCAGTGGCTGCGGCAAGTCTTCGGTCGGAGAGGCGCTGGCACAGCGGCTCGGGCTTTCCTTCATTGAAGGCGACGTGCTGCATCCGGAAAGCAATGTCGCGAAGATGGCGGCCGGAACGCCGCTCACCGATGAGGATCGCTGGCCCTGGCTGTCTGTGATCGGCGAGCGGATGGCGGATGCCTTGTCGCGCGGCGAGGGCATCGTCGTTTCCTGCTCGGCGCTGAAGACGATCTACCGCGACCACCTGCGCGCCGCGACCGGCGGCCGCCTGTCTTTCGTCTATCTCGAAGGATCGCGGGACTTGCTCGGCCGCCGCATGGGCGCCCGCTCCGGCCATTTCATGCCGCTGGCACTGCTCGACAGCCAGCTTGCGACGCTCGAAGTGCCGACCGGCGAGCCCGGCGTGGTCACTGTCACCATCGATCAGCCGGTCGAGGGCATCGTTGCCGACGCCCTCAAGGGTCTTGGTGCCTGAAGTCTGAGGCTCAGCCTTCGTAGCCCATCAGCGGACCGTAAAGCTCCGGACGACGGTCGCGGAACAGGCCCCAGCTGGCGCGCTGACGGGCAATGCCGTCGAGATCGAAGGTCGCGGTCAGCACCGTCTCCGTCTCTCGATCGGCGGTCGCCACCATCGCGCCGGTCTGGTCGCAGATGAAGGACGAGCCGTAGAAGGTGAGCGACGTCCCCTTGCGACCGTCTTCCTTGCCGATCCGGTTGGAGGCGATGACAGGCATGACATTGGCCGCAGCATGACCCTGCATGACGCGCTGCCAGTGGCTGGAACTGTCGATGCTCGCATCCTGCGGCTCCGAGCCGATCGCGGTCGGATAGAAGAGCAGTTCCGCCCCCTGCAGCGCCATGGCGCGGGCCGCCTCCGGGAACCACTGGTCCCAGCAGATGCCGACGCCGATCGCCGCATGCCGGGTCTCCCAGACTTCGAAACCGGTATCGCCGGGCGAGAAGTAGAACTTCTCGGTATACCCGGGACCATCAGGAATATGGCTCTTGCGATAGATGCCGAGTACGTCGCCGGTCGCATCGACGATGGCCACGCTGTTGAAGAAGGTCTGCCCCGCCTTCTCGAAGAAGCTGACGGGAATGACCACGTTCAGCTCTTCGGCCAGTGATGCGAAGTGCTCGATCAAGGCATTGTCATGCGCAGGCTTTGCGAGATCGAAAAACTCCGCGACCTGATCCTGGCAGAAATAGGGTGCCTCGAACAGCTCCTGGATCAGCACGATCTGCGCGCCCTTGGCGGCAGCGTCACGCACGAGCTTTTCGGCCCGTGCAATATTGGCGGGCAGATCCCATGTGCAGGCCATCTGCGTGGCGGCGACGGTGACGGTGCGGGTCATCTATTCTCTCCTTATACGCCGAGCCGGTCACGCAGACCGTAATACCAGGCGCCGAGCGCAGTAAACGGCACGCGGAAAATGCGGCCACCGGGGAAGGGGTAGGCCTGCAGCGACGACCAGACATCGAAGCGGCTCATCTGGCCATGCACGGCCTCGCCGAGGATCTTGCCGAGCAGATGCGTGGTCGTCACCCCGTGGCCGCTGTCGCCATGCGAGAAGTAGACGGTGTCCGACAGCTTGCCCATATGCGGGATGCGCGTCAGCGTCAGCGCGAAATTGCCGCTCCAAGCATAGTCGATTTTCACGTCCTTCAGTTGCGGGAAGGTCTTCAGCATGTTCGGCCGGATGACGCCGGTCAGGTTGCTCGGATCCTGCCCGCCATAGCCGATGCCGCCACCATAAAGCAGGCGGTTGTCGGCGGTGCGGCGGTAGTAGTCGAGCACGTAATTGGCATCTTCGACGCAGTAATTGGAGGGCAGCAGTTCCTCGATCAGCTTGGCGTCCAGCGGCTCAGTCGCCATCACCTGGCTGGAAACCGGCATCATCTTCTCGGTCACCTTCGGCGCGATCCCGGCCATATAGGCATTGCCGCAGACGAGGATGTGCTTGGCCCTGACGATGCCGCCCTCGGTGCAGACGAAGGGCTGCGGGCCGGTGTCGAGATGCACAACCTTGGAATTCTCGAAGATCTTGGCACCGAGGCTTTCGGCCGCTGCCGCTTCGCCGAGCACCAGGTCGAGCGGATGGATATGGCCGCCGTGGCGATCGATCATGCCGCCGACATAACGATCGGTTTTCGCATACTTGGCGACCTCGGCCTTGGAGACCATCTCCAGCCCGTCATGCCCGTGCTTCATCCAGTTCGCCCGGACGTCCGCCATCTCCTTCACCTGCTTGTCGGTGAAGGCTGCGAAGAAGCCACCGTCGACGAGATCGCATTCGATCCCGTATTTCGCCACGCGCTCGCGGATGATCCGGCCACCCTCGAGCGACATCTCGCCGAGCCGATCCGCCTTTTCCTGACCGTAGCGTTTGGCAATCGTTTCAAGATCACGGCTATAGCCGTTGACGATCTGGCCGCCATTGCGACCCGAAGCGCCGAAGCCGATGCGATCGCCTTCGAGAACGATGACGGCATAGCCCTTTTCCGACAGCTCAAGGGCTGCCGAAATGCCGGTAAAGCCGGCGCCGATGATGCAGATATCGGCCGTGTGCTGGCCATCCAGTTTCGGGCGCACCCGCTTGTCGCGGGCAGAGGCTGCGTAATACGTGGCCGCATGGCCGGGATTGGGTCCGATCGACTTTGTCATGGCTTCACCTCACACGGTCCGGATATAGGCGTCGTATTCGACGTCGGTCACACGCAGCGAGAACTCCGAGAGTTCCTGCTGCTTGCAGGCGGTATAAAGGCTTCGATATTTCGGCCCGAGCGCCGCATAGGCGAAGCTCGATTTGGCAAAGCGCTGCAGGGCGTAGTCCCAGTTGGTCGGCAGCGGCTCGTGGTTGACGGCATGGTCGTCGCCGGAGATCGCGCCACCGGGCGAAAGCTTCTCCTTCATGCCGGCGAGTGCCGCCGACAGGATCATCGCCAGAACGAGATAGGGATTTGTGTCGGATCCCGCGACGCGATGTTCGATGCGGGTCGCAGGCTTCGACGCGGTGATGACGCGCACGGCGGCAGACCGATTGTCGAAGCCCCAGGATGCATAGGTCGGCGCATGTTCGGACGGGCGCAGCCGGCGATAGGAGTTCTGGTGCGGTGCAAAGATCGCCATGCTCTCGCCCATGCTTTCGAGAAGCCCGCCGACCGAATGGAAGAGGGCGTCCGATGGGCCGTTCTCGCCGACATAGATGTTCTCGCCCTTCTCGTTGAGAACGGAGAAATGCACATGCATGCCGCTGCCGGCCTGGGTGCCGTAGGGCTTGGCCATGAAGGTGGCGTCGAGATCGCTGGCGCGTGCCACGCCCTTGACGATGCGCTTCAGGAGCACCGCATAGTCGGCAGCCGCCAGCGCGTCCGGCACGTGGTTGAGGTTGATCTCATACTGGCCAGGGCCGTTCTCACGCAGCGTCGTGTCGGCCGGCACGTTCTGCGCTCGGGCGGCCGTCGAAATGCCGTGGAAGACCTCTTCGAAGTCCTGCAGTTCGGAGATCGACAGCACCTGCGTCTGGCCGGTGTGCCAGCGCCCATCTCGGGTGTTCGGCGGGCGCACCGGGTCGAGCGCCGAGCGCACCGGGTCGATCAGGTAGAATTCGAGTTCTGTGGCAACGACCGGCGTCAGTTTCGCCGCCTTGAAGCGGTCGAGCACATGGCCGAGCACCTGACGCGGGTCGGCATAGAAACTCTCGCCTTCCGGGGTGTACATCTGCAACAGCACCTGCGCCGTCGGGCGCGACAGCCAGGTCACGCGCGACAGTGTGCCGGGGACGGGGAAGCAGATGCCATCAGGATCGCCCGTACCTTCGGCAAGGCCCGCCGCATTGACGTCACGGCCCCAGACGTCGAGCGCATAGACGGAGCGCGGCATCGCCATGCCCTTGGTCAACACGTCGATGGCCCGCTCGCGTGGGATCCACTTGCCGCGTGGGACGCCGTTCACGTCGATGACGAATGCTTCAAGTACTTCAATATCGGGATTTGCCGCGAAGAATTCGCGTGCCTCTTCGGCCATGTCCATGGATCACCGTGTGGCTGATGTCGATCGGGTTCGAAACGCGCAATGGAGCGCGAACGGATGCTGGTCCGCTAACGATAGACGCTTTTCGCGTTATGGATCAAACACCGGCGCATGCCACTGTCCGTCTTTCCTGATCCCCTCGACCGGCGGCGTTCTTGCGACGCGTGCTTCGTTCCGGCCTGTTTCCACCGGGAAACAATTTGATCAAATTATTCGGAATGAGTACCACCTCGGCGCCAAAAAGGCTAGCCCCCTGAGAAGGGGGCTAGAAAAGCTTTGTTTTTCAGGGGCGAAAACGCTCAGGGCTCCAGGCCTTGGCGTCGATGAATGTCTTTTCCCCATCCATCATTTCCCCGATTAGACGGCCCGTCACGGGCCCCAGCGTCAGGCCGTGATGCGCATGCCCGAAGGCAAACCACATGCCCTCGTGGCGCGGCGCCTTGCCGATGACCGGCATCATGTCGGGCGTGCAGGGGCGGGCACCCATCCAGGGATCGGCGTCCAGCCGGTCGGCGAGCGGGAAGATCTCGCGCGCCACCTTTTCCGCCCGGGCGAGCTGGACGGGAGACTTGGGCGCATCGCGATTGGCAAATTCCGCACCCGTCGTCAGGCGGATGCCCTTCTCCATGGGTGCCAGGAAATAGCCGCGCTCGGCATCCATGGTCCAGTTGTTGAGAACAGCATTGCCTTCGGGCGCGTAATGCATGTGGTAGCCGCGCTTGACGCCGAGCAGGAAGCGGTAGCCGAATTTGCGGGTGACTTCCTCCGACCAGGGGCCAAGTGCCAGCACCACATCGTCGCCCTCGACCATGCCGTCATCGGTCTTCACGCGCCAGCCCTTGCCGGAAGCGCCCGTTTCCAGCGATGTGGCATCACCCTTGACGAAGCGTCCACCGAGCGACTGGAAATAGGTAAGATAGGCTTGCGTCAGACCATGCGGATTGGTGACCGACCAGGGGTCGTTCCACTTCAGACCGCCGACGAAGTCGCCCCGGATATGCGGCTCTTCCTTGGCAAGCTCTTCGCGGTTGAGCGCCCGGTAGCTGACGCCGTATTCGCGCGCGAGGCGAGCCGCTTCGGCAAGCTCGGTGTCGCGCTTGGCCGTCGTCCGGAAGATCTCCATCCAGCCGTCCTTGCGGATCAGGTGGTCGGCTTTGGCAGCCTGGATCAGGTCCTGATGCTCGGTGATCGAGTTTTCGATGAGCGGCGCATAGGCGCGGGCAATCACCTCATGCCGGCTCTTGTTCGAATGCCACCAGTAGCGCGACAGGAACGGCACGAGCTTCAGGATGGCGCTCGCATGATAATGCGCATCGATCCGATTGTTGAAACCGTAGCGGATCAGCATGCCAAGTTCCTGCGGAAAGCCGTAGGGCACGACGCCCTCGCGCTGGATCAGGCCCGCATTGCCGAAGGAGGTTTCCTCGCCGGCACCCCGGCGATCCACCAGCACCACCGAACGCCCCCGACGGGCGAGATGGATGGCTGTGGAAACGCCGATGATGCCGGCGCCGAGCACGAGGGTGACCTTGGACATGGGAGTTGAATTCCTGCAGGTGGGATTACGCGGTCAAGGATGCATTTCAGCCTATTGCGGCGCAAACGAAAAATCGCCGCATTTGCCGCAATCCTCAAAATCCTTGCCGGATCCGAATCATGCGATATCTCTCGCCCATGCGAAGGCAACTACCGAAGGAAATGCGATGCGCCTCCTCATTCTTGCCCTCGCCTGGCTGATGGTCGCGATCGGTGTCATCGGTGTCTTCCTGCCGGTGCTGCCGACGACGCCCTTCATGATCCTCGCCGCCGCACTCTTTGCACGCTCCTCGCCGCGTTTCGAGCAGTGGCTTCTTGATCACCCGCGCTACGGCCAGCCCCTGATCGATTGGCGTCGGGAGGGGGCGATTTCCCTGAGGGCGAAGATAGCGTCCGTGTCGTTGATGGCCGTGAGCTATGGTATCGTGGTGTTTGCGGGTCCGCCGCAGGTCTGGCTGAAGCTTATCGTTGGCGCGATCCTCGTCGCCTGCGCGGCCTTTATCCTCAGCCGGCCTGTGCCAGGGCGCTGACACCGATCGCCTCGCCGCCCGCGAGCAGCGAGTGGGCCGCTGACAGCGCCTGGACCTGGCGAGCCGGTTGTGGTCGACCGAAGAAATAGCCCTGACCCTCTTCGCAGCGCATCGCCGCCAGCATTTCGCATTGCAAAGCGTTCTCCACGCCTTCGCAGACGACCTTGAGACCGAGACCATGCGCGAGTGTCGTCACGGCCTGCACGATTGCCTGGGCGGTCGGATCGCTCACCATGTCGCGAACGAAGGATTGATCGATCTTCAGCTTGTCGAGCGGCAGGCTCGAAATGTAGCCGAGCGACGAATAGCCTGTACCGAAGTCGTCGAGCGCGATGGTCACGCCGAGCGCGTGCAGGGCCTCCAGCGTCGCAAACAGTTCCTCCGAACGTTCGATCAAGATCGACTCGGTGATCTCCACATGCAGGCGGTTCGGCGCAAGCCCACTCTTCGCGAGGGCAGCGCGGATATCAGCGAGCAGATCTCCGCGCTGGAACTGCACGGGCGAGATGTTGACCGCCACGCTGACATGGGAAGGCCAACCGGTAGCCGCCCTGCAGGCTTCCGTGAACATGAATTGCCCGAGATCACAGATGAAGCCGTTCGCTTCCGAGATGCTGATGAATTCCGCCGGCGAGATCATGCCCAGCACCGGGTGTTGCCAGCGCAGCAGGGCTTCCGCCCCGATCAGCCGACCGGTGGTGAGAGAAACCTGGGGCTGGTAGAGCAGGAAGAACTCGCCCTGTTCGAGGCTGTTGCGCATTTCCGCCTCCAGCAGGCGCGAACGCGCGCGTCGAAGGGCAGATGTCGGGTCATACGCCCGCCACCCGCTGCCACCGACGCGTTTTGCCTCGCTCAGCGCAAGCTCGGCGGCTTCCAGCCACTTGCCTGGATCGCCGATTTCGACCGTTCCGCTGCATGCTCCGACGCGGGCATTCAGCTCGATCTTCATCCCGTCGACGCCGAAGGGAGTTTCGAACAGTGCGAGAAGCCTTGTCGCGCTCTCTGCAAGGCCCTGTTCATCATCGATGCCGGGGGTGGCAAGGCAAAGAATGTCGCCGGCGAGGCGTGCGGTCAGACCGCCGATCCCGGCATGGCGGCGCAGTCTTGCGGCCACGGCCTGCAGGACTGCGTCTCCCTTTTCTCGCCCGAGCGTCTCGTTGAGGTGAGCGAAACGGTGCAGGTCGATCGCAAACACGGAGAAACCGGTACCCACCTGTGTCATCGCTTCGCAGAGGCCCCGGCGGGTCATGAGGCCGGTGAGGTCGTCGACCCGCGCCATCTCCTCTAGCTTGGTTTCATAGAGGCGCCGTGCGGTCACGTCGCGAAGGCTGATGCAAATCACATGGGAGCCGACGGACGAAAGCCCGCGACCTCCACGGGTCTCGAAGGGCGAGATCGTGATGGCCGCTTCAAGGTGCCGGCGACCCTTTCGCCCCGGCAGGTCGAGGGCCACCTGCTCGCTGTGCATCTGCGCCGGCTCCGCCATGTGCCGCGCTTCTACAGCCAGAACGGCATCCATCAGGGCTGTCGGCGCAAAGCTCGCAAGGTTGCTGCCACGGATGAGCGGCTCGTCTCGTTCCAGCATCCCGGCCAGTGTCTGGCTTGCATCCAGCAGCGCAAATCTCTGGTCAAGGACAACGACGGGATCCACACTGTCCCGGATCACCTGCTTGAGGACCCGACGGATGTCGCGGTTCTCGGCAATGGCCAACTCTGCCAGCCAGCCGTTGAGGCCGATCTTCTCGGCCATCAGCATGACGAAACCGTAGCCGAGGAGTAGCCAAAGACTGGCGGTGTGGAAGACGAGTGCCTCATGTTTGTACAACAGGAAAGCCCCGGCTTCCCCGACCGTGATCAACGCGGCGGCGCCGGCGAGCGGGACGGCGAGCGAAAGCCGGTGAAAAGCCAGTGTATAGGCGATGACAAGCGCGGCGAGCAGCACGGCGATCGGCTCGCTCCGCAGTGGCTTGAGCTGCCGTTCCTGGACCAGCGTTTCTGCCGCCAGGATATGCAGCATGGGCCCGCTGAGAATACCGTAGACGGGCACGGCAAAGAGGTCCTTCAGCTCCGTCGCATAAGCTCCGACCACCACCGCCTTGCCCTGGATCTCCTCCGCTCTGACGGTGCCGGCGAGAATGTCCGAGACCGAAAACGTCGGAACGCTTTCCGGACGAATGGAAAAATCGATGTCGAGGCGGCTGGTGCGCGCGTCGCTGTAGCCGGCAAGCACGGCGGCTGCGGCCTGCGTGGGGACACCGTCGATGATCCCGGAAACGACAAACGACCGCATCAGCCCGTCGGCATCGAGGGCAACATCCACGAGCGCGGGCCATGCGCGGTCGGCAAAAAGCGGAATGGGTTGCGTCAGCGAGAGCTCACCGGTCGGTTTCGTCCCGAAGTGCTGCCGGAACATCGGCAGTATGACACCGCCGCCAGCCGCCTCAAGCGCCTGCGCCAGCCGCAGATCCCCTTCGGGTCTGGAGGGGGTGCTGAAGTCGATGTCGAGGAATATGTCGCGAGCGCCGGCCGCACTCAGCTTGTCGATCAGGTCGGCATGCACCTCGCGTGGCCATGGCCATATCCCAACCTCCGTCAAACTCTTCTTGTCGATGGCTGCAAAGACATAGTCGCCGGAGGCTGTCCGGGGCGCGCCCGATGCGCGGAACTCGACCAGCTCGTTGTCCAGGTGTTGCACCACCGAAAGGGAGGGCAGCAGGAAGGGCAGCGCCATGATCACGGCAATCATGACGAAACGGATAGAAGCCAGAGACGACAACAGGGTTCCGCGCGATGCCATGAGGTCGCCCGTCATGCGCAGACCAGGCGCATGCACGGTTCCAAGCATGCGGCCTTAGTCATCGTCGTCATCCTTGTCCTTATCCTTACCCTTGCCGTTTCCGCCGGCATTGCCGTTCCCGTTTCCGCCGGCATTGCCGTTCCCGTTTCCGCCGGCATTGCCGTTCCCGTTTCCGCCGGCATTGCCGTTCCCGTTTCCACCGGCATTGCCGTTACCGTTGCCACCGGAATTGCCGTTTCCGTTGTCGCTTCCGGTTCCGTTGCCCCCGGCGTTGCTGTTCGACGAGCTCTTGCTCTTTTCCGCGCCTGTCTCGCTCTGGGGCGTCTCTGTCGACGCACTGGTGACCTGGGACGTCGCAGCAGGCTTGCCGGTCATGGTAGCAGGAACCCGCGGCTTGGATGGAGCGACCCGCGTGATGCGTGGTTTTGCGCCAAGGCCGGCAACCGTCATGCCTGATCCATCCACACGCGCACCCTGGCCTGCACCGAGATCGCTGCGTTCTCCGCTCTCGAAGCTGGTGACCTGCACCAATCCGCGATCGACGGCGACCGCAGCATTGCCCGCGCCGACTTCCACCGTGAAGCGGGTGCCTTTCACGACTGCGGCGAGAAACGGCGTCTGCACAGTCGTGTGTGGCTGTTGCCTTTTTTCGATTTCGAGACTGATTTCGCCGACCTGCTGCACGACCTCGGTCTTTCGGGTCGCGCCGCCGCCGCGTGTGATGATGGCAGCCAGAGTGTTGGGCTGGAAGGCGATGCTTTCGCTGCCGCGCACGAGTTGCAAGCGCCCTCGCGGTCCGGTCGAGATCCATGCCTTGTTCGGAACGCTCATGCCCTTGCGCAGAGGAATCCACGTCGTCTTGTCGAGCGTGTAGGTCACCTGGATCGTCGCCCTTACCGCGACCCATGTGTCCGGGGCGGTCGAAAGTGCCCCGGGAACAGACAGGGTGAGCAGGCAAAGGATAGTGGAAACGAAAAGGCGCATGATGGGTTCTCCCTGGAGACCCTAATTGAGCATGGTATTCTTAAGATTCCTCTGAAGTTTGTGGGTCGATTTTACCAGCTGTCTCGTTTTTGCACTTGCGTGTGGGGAGTTATGTATAAATTGCAATGGTTGCATGGCGCTGGTTTCGGCAGGACCGGCCTTGGATAATTGAGAAGGAAAGGGCAGATGCGGACGGCCTATCCCGCATAGCGGCGAAGGAATCGCGTATCGTTCCAGTGCTTCCAAATTGCCACCCAGCGCCCTGAAGCAGCGAGGTCCCACTTGTCGGCAATCGCCCTCCCGTCGGCGAGAGAGATCAGCGCCAGCCATCGCCTTTGCGGTCGAAAGGCCTGCAACTCCTCACCGCACAGACTCCGGCGGATGTTATCGGCCAACACCGGTCCCTGACGGACGGCGAAGACGCCGGCCTTGGGCCGTGGATCGGGCAGAGAGGCGACATCACCGGCTGCGAAGACGTCGGGATGTGACAGCGATCGCAACGCAGGATCGACGCGGATGAAGCCGCTGGCATCGAGGGCAAGTCCAGTTTCGCCAAGCCAGCTTGGTGCGCCGCTCGATGTCGTCCAGACCACGTCGTCGACCGTCAGCCTGCGCCCGTCGCGGGCGACAAGTTCGCCCGCGCGAAAGCCCGTCACGTCGAAATCTGGATGATGCGCAATGCCGGCGCGCTCGAGTTCCCGTTCCACCATCCGGCGAGCGAGGCGGCTGCGTTCGGCAACGACGTCGCCGGCCCGTCCTGCGAGCAGGATCTCCACCCGGCTTCGCCCCAGTCTTCTTTGCAGGGCAAAGGCCATCTCCACCCCGGCGACACCTTGCCCGACGATGGCGAGCCGCAGCGGACCCGTCTTGTCGGCGACAAGTGCGTCGAGTTGTTCCAGACGCTGCGTGAAGCTCGCGATCGGCTTGACCGAGATACCGCCGGACACTCCGGGCGGAAGCGATGGCGTCGAGCCGATATCGACGGACATCAGGGAGTAGTCGAGCACTCGTCCGTCAGAAAGGCTGACCTGTCGTCGCTCCGGATCGATCCCACGCGCGGTTGTCGCAAGGAAGGTGACCCCGTAGCGGGCGCACAGCGCCACGAGATCAATGTGAAAGTCCTCGAAGCGATACTGGCCGCTCACATATCCGGGCAGCATGCCGGAATAGGGCGCGTGCCGTGACGGTGAGATGAGGATGATCTCGCGACCGAGATCGTCGATAAGCCCGAGCTGCCTGATAACCTCGACATGCGCGTGGCCGCCGCCGAGCAGAATGATCGGCTTGTCCCGTGGGTCGGGTTCACCCATGGCCGTCCCCGTTCGCTCCGATACGGTGCACGCCGCCGCCCGCCACCTCGGCATCGGCTTCGTCATGGGTCACCAGGATGACGGGCAGCTCGGCGGCCCGGGCTCGCTCGAACACCAGGCTGCGCATTTGAACGCGCAACTCCATGTCCAGTTTCGAAAACGGCTCGTCGAGCAGCAGCACCCGGGGCCGGGAAACCAGCACGCGGGCCAGCGCGACACGCGCCTTCTGCCCGCCCGACAGGGTTGCCGGGTCGCGATCCTCGAAACCGGCCAGATCCATGTCTGCAAGGATCTCGGCGGCCATGCGCCAGCGCTCGCGCCGATCCCGGATGTCGGGCGGGATGGCGAAGGCGACATTGGCACCGACCGACATGTGCGGAAAGAGCAGTGGATCCTGGAACAGGATGCCCGCCCGCCGCTCCGCGGGCGGCAGCGCAAGCAGATCCACGCCCGCGGCATGGACCTCGCCCCGTGCGGCAAAGGCCGGATCGAGGAAGCCGCCTATGAAGGAAAGCAATGTCGATTTGCCGGAGCCGGATGGGCCCATCACCGTCAGCACCTTGCCCGGCGCGATGCGCTGGGAGAGCGCGATCAGAGGCCTGTCGTCAAGGCGGATCTCCACGTCCGCCAACGTCAGTCCCTTGGCTCTGTTATCGTGCAGCATCGCTCAGACCCTCATTTCGCGTCTATTGCGGTGGAGAACCGCTGGCAGGAGCGCCGCCAGGGTGAAGGCGAGGAAGGGCAGGATGGTCTGCAGCAGGGCATAGACTCCGATGACGCGACGGTTGTTGCCGGAAGCGAGGGCGACGGCCTCGGTGGTGATCGTTGCAAGACGACCCTCACCGATCAGCAGTGTGGGCAGATACTGCCCGATGGAGACCGCCAGACCAACGGCGCCTGCCGTCAGGATTGGACGGATCAGCATCGGTAGCCGGATCGAAAGCAAGACGGCCATGCGCGACTTTCCGAGCGCCGTGGCGATGATCTCGTAGCGCCGGTCGAGGGCTCGCCAGGGCTCGGCAAGGGAAAGGTAGACATAGGGCAGGACGAAGACCAGATGCACGAGGATGAGCGCAGCCAGTCGATGTTGGCTGCCACTGCCGATGAACAGCAGTTGCAGGCCGAAAACGAAGGAGATTTGCGGCACGATCAGCGGCAGGTAGAGGATGAACAGGCTGCGCTCTCCGCCGGTTCGCCCCGTATCCGTCTCGCGTTCGAGGCATCCGAGCGAAAGCGTGACGGCGATCAGCGTCGAGACGCATCCGATGACCAGCGTCGTCACCAGAGGATCGACGATGCGTGGCAGGGCACTCATCCAGCTCCGAAGGGTGAGCGCTTGCGGCAAAAGGTCTGGAAACTGCCACAGCCCGGCCACGGACCAGAGGGCCAGGAGGCCGATGCCGGCAAACACGGTTCCGCCGATGGCGCCAACCGAGATCGCCGACATGAGGCGCAAGCCGCCATCGTGAACGAAGCGCAATCCGCCTTCCCGGCAGAGGCGGAGCAGGATACCGCTCAAGCGTTCCAGCCCTTTCCAGAGGATCAGAGCGCCAAGTGTGACCGAAAGCTGCAGCACGGCACCTGCGGATGCGAGGAACCGCGCCGAAAGATCAGGGTCGTTCATCCACTGGACCAGTCGAGTGGCCAGCGTGCCGGGAAGGTTGGGGCCCAGGATCAGGGCCATATCCACCACCGAGGTCGAATAGGCGATGACGGCGTAGACGGCAAAGCGGATCTGCCGGTAGAGCGCTGGCCATAACAGGTAGACGAAACCCGCGATCCGCCCGTAGCCGAAGGACGCCGCCAGCCTGCGGGCCGAGCCGAGATCGACCTGCGGCAGGGCGGCGAGCGTGACCAGAAACAGGAACGGTGTTTCCTTGATGACCAGGCCCGCGATCATCGCCAACCCCATCGGATCATGCGGGATGAGGATGTCAGGTGGACGGTCGATGCCCAGCAAGGGGGCCACCAGACGGATGAGGTAACCCGAAGGTGCGATCAGGAAGGCGAGCCCGAATGCCGCCGCCGCATGCGGCACGGCGAGCAGCGGCGAAAGCAGATGCTGCAAACGAGAGAGCGCGGGTGTCCCGGCAAAGCCCGCGATGAAGATCAGGGTCGTGATGAGCGAAAGCGCGGTGGCAACCAGTCCTGTCGCAAGGCTAAGCAGGACGGCAGACGAGAGACCCGGCGTGGCGAAGAGGGCGCGGAAGCTGTCGAGGCCGAGCTCGTGTCCGCCGAGTGCCGGCAGGTAGCCGAATGCGGGCAGCAGCGTGCCGAGCAGACCGAAGCTGATGGGCAGCACCAGGAATGCAAGCGTCAGGAACACCGCACTTCTGGCGACGAGCGCCACCCCTCGATCCTCGACGGCACGATCCATCCGCAGCGCCCCTGACACCGGTCAGTTGCCGCTGGCGTAGCGTCGCCGCCATTCGGCCTCGATCCGGTCCATCCAGCTCGCATGCGGCTCGGCGATGACAGGTCCGAGCGCGTCGGGAGCAAGCGTGGCGACGCCGAGGTCGAGTGACTGGAAGGCCGCACGCTCGGTGTCCGGCAGCTTGCTCATGGATAGCACGGTCGGATCACCCCAGTAGGTTGGATCCTGCTTGCGCATCTGGGCTTCCGGGGAGATCAGGAAGTTCGCGGTCAACAGCGCCGCCTCCTTGGCCTTTGCATTATAGGGGATCGCGACGAAATGGGTGTTGCCGAGTGTGCCACCGGAGAAGGTGAACGAGCGGACCGTGTCCGGCAGTTCGCCGGTCTTGATCCCCGCCGAGGCTTCCGCCGGATTGAAGGCGAAGATGATGTCGAGTTCCCCGTCGGCGAGCTTCTGCTTCATGTCAGGATAATTCTGCGGAAAGGCCTTGCCCCCGCGCCATGCCACCGGGTGCAACTGGTCGAGATAGGCAAACAGCGGTTCGACATCACGCTCGAAGCTGGCCTCGTCGACAGGCCGTGCAAGCTTCGCCGGATCGTCGATCACTTCGCTCAGCACCTGCTTGAGGAAAGAGGATCCGATGAAATCGGGCGGCGCCGGATAGGAAAAGCGGCCGGGGTTCTTCTTTGCAAAGTCGAGCAGTTCGGCCGCGCTATCCGGCACAGTGCCGGCATCCGTTCTGGCACTGTCATAGAAGAAGACCATCTTGGCGCCCCCCCAGGGGCTTTCCAGTCCCTCCGTTGGTTCGGTGAAATCCGTGAGGATGGTCGGCTGGTTCTCGACGTCCACATATTGCCAGTTGGGCAGCGATGTCGCCCAGCCCGGCGTCAGGAGCAGTCCCTGCTTCTTCATCGACACGAAGTTCTCGCCGTTGATCCAGATGAGATCGACGGAGCCGCCTTCGCTCTTTCCGGCGGCCTTTTCGGCCAGCACCTTCGCCACCGCACTCGCGGTATCGTCGAGCTTCACCTGGATGACCTCGACGCCGTAGCGCCTCTGCATTTCGCCACCCACCCATTCGAGATAGGCGTTGATGTTTTCCGATCCGCCCCAGGCGTTGAAGTAGACCGTCTGTCCCGAGGCGGCCTTCTCGATTGCAGCCCAGTCCTTGAGGTCAGGACTCGCTGCGGTCGCGGAGATAGCACTTGCGGCCGCGATCACGCCGGCGGCGAGAAGTTGGGTGATGAAGCGCATATTCTGTCGTTCTCCCTTTTGGCGACCGGATGACACGCGGTGTCCCGGTCCTTTTGACTACGCCACCGAGATCCAGCGGATCTCACGGTCGCTTGCCGAATTTGGCACGTCTTTGCGCCAGTGCGGCCATGATGTCGTCCCCGATGACCGTGTCGTCGGGGACATCTGCCTCACGGGTCAGTTTCTGGGTGGCCCGCATCTGTTGGATGAAGGCTCGACAGCCTCGGCACATCACCAGATGCAGCTTCATGTTGAGGCGCTCCCAATGGCCGAGCTCACCGTCGATCAGTCGATCGGCACGCTCTGCGACTTCGCGGCATCGCAACATTTCAAGAATCCTTGTCTTGATCATGCATACGAAGACTCCCGCCTGAGCCGTTCGTTACACTGCGGCCTGAACTTTTGATTGTGCCTGGGTTTCCCTTGCTCATGGCAGCCTCATGTAAATGGCCTTGCGCATGATCCGCCCGACCAATGCCGGCATCAGGCATCCGGCGATGGCCGCGCTTCGGCTGGCGAGGTCCGGAACGAACAGCCCGCCCCGTCGTCGGCTGAGGATCGCAGCGGCGACGGTTTCTGGTTTCGCGCGGCGATCGGCGCGGCTGCCGGGCGGCGCATAGCGTGCCGCATGGGGTGTATCCATGGGGCCGGGCGCCACGATTTGCACCGTGACATCGTGATTGCGCCGCAGTTCCCGCCGGATGCTTCGACCGAATGCGATCACGCCGTCCTTTGTGGCCGCGTAGGCGCTGGCGCCCGGATAGGAGACGAAATGCGACAGCGACGCTGTCAGCACCAGTCGTCCGCCGCGGGCCAGCTGGCCGCGTTTGACGAGCGCATGGGTCATCATCATCGTCCCTGTCAGGTTGATTGCCGTGACGCGGTACATGGCAGCCGGATCGATTTCCTCGAACCGGCCGACGGCACTGATGCCGGCCGTGATCGCAACGAGATCGAACGGCGATCGTTCCGATACGGTATCCAGAGCCTCATCGATGCTGCCGGGGTCGGAGATGTCGCAGACGGTCGTCGCAACCGCCGCAGGCAGCGCCATCAGTCCCGCCTGGTCATGGTCGAGGACGCAGGCTTCGTGGCCACGGAGCAGGGCCAGATCGACCAGCCCCCTGCCGAGGCCGGAGGCGCCTCCGATGATCAGCATGTTCATGCGCGCCTCCTCCGCCAGAGGCTGTCCATGAGGATCTTGCCGTAGGAGATCGTCCGGTGCGTGCTGCCGTCTTCCTCGAGCGCTGCAATGATCGCTCCCGCAACCGCGACCGGGGAGAGCATGAGCCGGTTCACGAGATCGGCAGGGCGCCCCGCGCGGACAGACATGTCGGTCGCCGTCGGCCCCGGATGCAGGGCCTTCACCGTGATCCGTCCTTGCCACTCGAGTGCGAGCGAACGGGCGAGCCCGTCCAGAGCCGCCTTGCTTGCCGCATAGACCGGCATGCCGCCGGCCCCCTTGCGCGCGACGGAGCCGACGAAGGCGATCCGGCCGGAGGTCGACGAGAGCGGTTTATGCAGGCCATGCGCGAGATGCAGGCCTGCCGTCAGGTTGACCTCCACCACATCCCGGATGTCTGCCACCGTTTCGTGCGCAAGTGGGCGGTAGTGTCCGCGCCCGGCACAGAGAATCGCCCTGTCGAGCGCAGCCGGAATTGCAGCCAGGATACGATCACGCGCCGCCCGATCGCCGAGATCGGCTGAATGGTAGGGAATATCGGGAAAGTCGCTCGCCAACTCCCGGGCAGGCCGCCGCCCTGTTGCGACAATCGCCGCGCCCCGTTCATGAAGGCTTCGGACGATCTCGAGACCGATCCCCGAAGATGCCCCGGTGACGAAATAGGTCGGCGGATTTCGCTTGGCGTTCAACGGGCACCTCCCCCTCCGCGCACCTGCTTCACGATGGTCGGGATCAAGGCCACGAGCGCCAGCGCGAAAAAGGCGAGTGTGATGTCGCGTGTGACCAGATCCGAGATCTGGGCCTCCCTGCCGGCTGCCTGCGCAGCGATGAGCACGCTGTCCACCCCCTGTCCGAGATAGGCATAGGCAAATGTGCCGGGCAGGATGCCGAGAAATGTCGCCATGAAGAAGCGGCCGAGGCTGATGTCGAACAGGGCCGCGGCGATGTTGACGACGAAGAAGGGGAAGACCGGCGCCAGCCGGATGACGAAGAGATAGCCGAAGGCATTCTCGCGGAAGCCGTCTGTCAGCCTCCGGATCACGCCGTCCACCCTGTGGCGCAGGAAGCCGCCAAAGGCCGAGCGGGTGGCGAGGAACAGGATGGACGCACCGATTGTGGCGCCGACGGCGACCAGCGCGCCGCCGATCATCCAGCCGAACAGGAAACCGCCGAAGATCGTCAGAACCGACGCTGCCGGGAACGAGAAGGCAACGGCGATGATGTAGACGGTGAGGAAGACCACGGCCGACCAAAGGAAATTGGCATCGACATAGGTTCTCAGCGCCTGCCGCTGTTCCGCCAGGAAGCCGAGGCTGAGATAGTGCTGCAGTCCGAACGCATAACCGAGCAGCAACCCGGCGGCGACGATGACGACGGGGATGAATCGCGAGGCACGGCGGCCTGACGTGATGTTTCCGGCCGATGAGCCGTTCTTGCTCGATGGCGGCATGTCTTGCTGATGGGGACTGCTGTCAGGCACGGACGTCTCCCGTCAAAATCTCTCTTCTTCTGTAAGATCGGTCCGCCCGCCACGACTGTCCCACCGGGCAGTCACTATGGCTTGATCGGATGGAATGCGACTGGACTTCGAGGATGTTTGTTTTGCTAATGGCCCGCGAATGAGGGCGGGAGTATTCGTGGGTAAGGTCGAGAGCGAGGATGCTGCACTGCTCGCCCGTCTGGTCGACGGAGACGAAGCGGCGTTCGATCAGCTGTTTCGCCGCCACAACGCCGCCATGATCCGCTTCTGCATGGGCATCGTGCAGGCGCGTCATCTCGCCGAAGAGGTGGTGCAGGACACCTGGGTGGCCGTGCTCGGGCGCATCGATCTCTTCGAGGGCCGCAGTTCCCTCACCAGCTGGATCTACACCATCCTGATCAACAAGGCGCGGACCCGGGCCCGTCGCGAGGGCCGGACGGTTTTCTTCGATGACCACGGCGACGGCGACGCCCTTGCTGACGCCTTCGACGGGCGCGGTCACTGGCGCAGCATGCCCGAACTCTGGGAGAACCTGACGCCGGAGCGCCATGTCGAGGGACGCAGCGTCCTGCAGCATGTCGAAGCCGTGATCGACACCTTGCCGCCGGCGCAGCGTGCGGTTCTGATCCTGCGCGGCCAGCAGGAACTCGATCCGGTAGACGTTTGCGCCCTTCTTGAAATATCCGAAGGCAACATGCGCGTGCTCCTGCACCGGGCGCGGGTGACGGTGCGCAACGCGCTCGATCGGCTCAACAGCAGCGGATGACGTTGGCAGGGAGGCATTCATCGATCGCCCTCCGAGAACGCGATCCAACCCTGGCGCCAGCGGATGACGGTTGTTAGCCCGCAAAGAGCGGCAAACCCGTAGGCGATCACGGTGAAATTGGCAGGAAACAGGCACATGGCGGCGAAGACCGCGATCGTCTCGAAGCCCTCCGCCAAGCCGCCGGCATAGTAGATGCCCTTGGTGGGGAAATCCGGTGCCTTGCGACCGAGCTTTGCGGCAACCGCCGAAAAGGCGAGAAAGGACGAGCCGGTACCGACGAAGGACACGATCAGCACGGCTGCCGGCAGCGCATGGACTTCCGGCGCCTGCACGGCAAACCCGAGTGGGATGAGCGCATAGAAGACCATGTCGAGCGCGATGTCGAGAAAGGCTCCTCGGTCCGTCGGCCCCTGGATCCGGGCCACGGCCCCGTCCAGCCCGTCGAATAGCCGGTTGGCGAGGATCAGCAGGAGTGCCGGGAGCCATTGCCCGAGGCACAGGGCGGTGAACGCCCCAAGACCGGCAAGGAAGCCGATCAGGCTCAGCGCATCCGCCGGCACGCCACGATGCGCCAGAAAGACGGCGATCGGCTGCAGGGCGGCCCTTTGCAGCGGCAGGATCCGGGCGTCGATCATCCGCGCCTCCAGGTCTGGAAACGTTCGAGCAGCGACAGGAGGAAGCCATTGATGTGGGCGCGACGCCACTGGCCGGCGACCATTTTGTTGGCCTCCGCGAGCGTCGGATAGATGTGGATCGTGCCGAGGATCTTGCCGAGGCCGAGGCCGTGCTTCATCGCGAAGACGAATTCCGCCAACAGGTCGCCGGCATGTTCGCCGACGATCGTCGCGCCAAGGATCCTGTCCTTGCCGGGCACGGTCAGCACTTTCACGAAACCGCGGGCCGAGCCATCGGCAATCGCTCTGTCGAGATCGTCGATGCCGAAGCGTGTGACCTCATAAGGGATCTTCTGCTCCCTGGCTTCCGTTTCAGACAGCCCGACCCGCGCCACTTCCGGATCGGTAAAGGTGGCCCAGGGGATGACGCTGTAGTCGGCCTTGAAGCGCTTGAGATCGCCAAACAGTGCGTTCATCGCCGCAAACCAGGCCTGATGCCCCGCCACATGGGTGAACTGGTAAGGACCTGCCACATCGCCTGCCGCGAGGATATGGGGATGAAGCGTCTGCAGATACGCGTTGGTCTCGACCACGCGGTCCACCTTGATGCCGAGTTCCTCGAGCCCGAAGCCCTTCAGGCGGGGCGCACGACCGACGGCTACAATGATGTCGTCGAAGAACACGCGCTGAAGGGTCCCCTGATGCTCGACGTCGATCCATTTCTCGCCAGCCTCGACCCCGCAGGCGACGGCCTTGTGGCCCGTCAGGACATGAACGCCGTCCGCCTTGAGCGAAGCCTCGACCAGCGCCGATGCATCCTCGTCTTCACGCATCATCAGCCGCGGCGCCATCTCGATCTGCGTGACCTTGGAGCCAAGCCTTACGAAGCTCTGTGCCACTTCGCAGCCAATCGGGCCGCCGCCGAGAACGACCAGCCGCTTCGGCGCTGCCGGCCGGTCGCGCAGGCGCTCCCACAGCGTATCGGACGTGAGGTAACCGACCGCGTCGATCCCGGGTATGGGTGGCACGAAGGGTTGCGCGCCGGTTGCGATGATCACCGCCCGGGTCGTCAGGCGCTGGGTTCCTCCGTCGTTGAGTGCGATTTCCACCGTCCAGGGATCGACGAGCCTGGCATAGCCCTGCAGCACCTCGACACCAAGCCTCGTGTAGCGCTCGACGCTGTCATGCGGCTCGATCTCGGTGATCACCTTGTGCACCCGTTCCATAACGGCGGAGAAGGGGACCTTTGGTTCGACGGCTTCGAGACCATACTGGTCTGCATGGCGCATCTGATGCGCCACCTTGGCACTCTTGATCAGCGCCTTGGAGGGAACGCAGCCGAAATTCAGGCAGTCGCCGCCCATCTTGTGGGCCTCGACCAGCGTCACCCTGGCCTTGGCCGCTGCCGCGATATAGGCAGATACCAGCCCCGCCGATCCCGCGCCGATCACCACCAGATTGCGGTCGAACCGTCTCGGACGTGTCCAGGCCGGTTGTGCGGTCTGTTCTGTCGGCATCATGCGGGCTCCGTCGAAGAGGCGTACACAAAAGAGACTTCCGAGATCCGCCTCCGTTACGCGACCCAGTCGAAAAAAACTCCGCGCCCGGCCCGAGACGCCTGGCGCGTGGCGGGCAGGGCGCGACATGAGGGGGCGAAAAGGAGAGGTTGCGAGGGTGACAGGCCTGCCCAGACCGGCGGCCGGGAACCTCGTTCACGCGAAGATCGGAGGAATCTCGATCAACCGTCTGTCCCCGCCATCCTTTTCAACGACGTCGAAGGCGGCTTTGAGCATGCCGGACACATCTTGTTGCGCCATCTCGATATCGTGTCCGAGCAGGGCGACAAACGGATCCCAGTCGAAGCAGCCGATGATGGGCGGTGCGCCGACGAACTGCGCCGATGACTGGATCCAACGCATGACCCCTTCCAGAGATATGGTCGAGTTGACGAACATGCCGCGCGGCACGCTGCCTTCGGCGGTTGCCATCATGTTGAGGGCCTGCGCCGCCTTCTCCGGCGCATAGCCGCAGGCCAGGATATGGTGCTCCTCGATCGGGACGCCGAGATCCTGGTGCGCCATGCGGAAACCGCGAATACGTTCTGCGGTGTTGTGGTCACTGCCGCGGCCGCCGATGAACAGCAGCGGCGACATCCCACCTGTCTTGCGCTTGAGGTTGGTCAGCGTGCGCTTCGTCAGTTCGCGCGCCCCGGCGAAATTGTCCGATATGATCGACGTCGCCTTGGTTCCCGGCAGGTCGAGATTGAGGCTGCGGGTGCCGGCGGCCAGGCAGATGTCGGTGATGCGATCAGGATCGGTCGCGCCGGTCGAGATCAGCCATTCTACCTGGTAGGACAGCATTGTCCTCGCCGCCTCCACCTCGAGATCGGGGTCACGCAGCGTGCAGGTGATGATCGGGAAAAGGCCGCGTTCCCGCGCCATGATTTCGAATGTCTCGACGATCGAGCCGAAATAGCGGTTGTCGTATTTCGGCACGATCATGCCGATGATGCGGGACTTTTCTCGCCGCAGGAGGCTCGCCTGCATGTTGACTGCATAGCCCTGTTCCTCGGCGATCCGGGTGATCTTCTCGGCGAGCTGGCTGCTGATCCGTCGCTTTTTCCAGTTGCCGTTGAGAACGGCGCTGACGGCACTCGCCGACGTTCCGGCGAGCTCGGCAAGGTCATAGATCGTCGTCTTCTTCTGCGGATGCTGCTGATTCACGAATTCCTCCTGCGGAACCCAACTTGACATCAAACGCAGGAGGTGGCAATTCTTGCTTCATCGATTGAGCAAAGGTGCTCAATCGATGATACAGGTTGGCTGTGGAGGGTTGACCGGGAGGCGTTCAGCCAGTGACCAATTCTTGCGGCGCCGAGGTGTTCGGCGACGGACGATGTTCTGCGTCCTCATGTCAGGCGACGCGGAATGGGTTTGGCGAGCGAAGGTCCGGAGTGGTCTCTCGACGCGGGCTGTTCCATTCAAGGAGGAGAATGAGAAATGAAAATTCGTTCCATGCTGCTGGCGACCGTCGGTTTCGCCGCAATGCTTTCCGGTTCCGCTCTCGCGCAGGAAGGGGCGACAGTCGCCTTCCTGATGCCCGACCAGGCATCCACGCGCTATGAAGAGCACGACTATCCGGGCTTCAAGGCCGAGATGGCCAAGCTTTGCCCGTCCTGCACCGTCATCTATCAGAACGCCAATGCGGATGTCGCGCTCCAGCAGCAGCAGTTCAACTCGGTGATCGCTCAGGGTGCCAAGGTCGTCGTTCTCGACCCCGTTGATTCCGCTGCCGCTGCCGCTCTCGTGGAGATTGCCCAGTCCCAGGACGTCAAGGTCATCGCTTATGACCGCCCGATCCCGGACAAGGCTGCCGACTACTACGTCTCCTTCGACAATGAAGGCATCGGCCATGCCATCGCCAAGTCGCTCGTCGATCACATGAAGGCAAGCGGCGTGCCGGAAGGTTCCGGCGTCCTGCAGATCAATGGTTCGCCGACGGATGCGGCTGCAGGCCTCATCCGTGACGGTATCCATCGTGGCCTGAAGGATTCCGGCTACAAGACGCTGGCCGAATTCGACACGCCGGAATGGGCGCCGCCGAAGGCCCAGGAATGGGCCGCCGGCCAGATCACCCGCTTTGGCGCCGAGATCAAGGGCGTGGTTGCGGCCAATGACGGTACCGGCGGCGGCGCCATCGCTGCCTTCAAGGCGGCTGGCGTCAACCCCGTTCCGCCCGTCACCGGCAATGACGCGACGATTGCTGCCTTGCAGCTGATCATCTCGGGTGATCAGTACAACACGATCTCCAAGCCTTCGGAAATCGTTGCGGCGGCTGCCGCCAACGTCGCCGTCACGCTGTTGAAGGGCGAGACCCCGGAAGCCAAGACGACGCTGTACAACACGCCGTCCGAGCTCTTCGTGCCGGCTGTCGTCACGGCGGAAAACATCAAGGCGGAAATCTTCGACAAGGGCATCCAGAAGCCCGAGGACGTCTGCACCGGGGAATACGCCGAGGGTTGCAAGAAGCTCGGCATTACCAACTAATGATCTCCCAAGGCGCTCGGTCGGGGCTTGCTCCGGCCGGGCGTACCCAATTCGGAAAGAAGAGCGCCTCGTCATGCAACGAAATGACATCGGTCTGCCTCCCAAGGGCACGACCATCCTCAAGCTGAGCAATGTCTCGAAGAATTTTGGCGCGGTATCCGCCCTGAGCGACATAGATCTGGAAGTGAAGGCTGGCGAGGTCGTTGCTCTTGTTGGTGACAACGGTGCCGGCAAGTCGACGCTGATCAAGGTTCTCGCCGGCGTCCATCAGCCGAGTTCCGGCCGGATCGAGTTCTGTGGCCAGGACGTGTCGCTCGACAGCCCGAGCCGCGCGCTCGAGCTCGGCATTGCGACCGTCTTCCAGGACCTGGCGCTCTGCGAAAATCTTGACGTTGTTGCAAACCTCTTTCTGGGTCACGAGCTCTCACCCTGGAACCTCGACGAAGTGTCCATGGAGGTCCGCGCCTGGACGCTTCTGCGTGAGCTTGCCGCCCGCATTCCCTCGGTCAGGGAACCCATCGCATCTCTTTCCGGCGGTCAGCGCCAGACGGTTGCGATCGCACGTTCGCTTCTGCTCGATCCGAAGATCATCATGCTCGACGAGCCGACGGCAGCCCTCGGTGTCGCCCAGACGGCTGAGGTCCTGAATCTGATCGAGCGCGTGCGCGAGCGCGGCCTCGGGGTGATCATCATCAGCCACAACATGGAAGATGTGCGCGCCGTTGCCGACCGTATCGTCGTCCTCAGGCTCGGCAAGAACAATGGCGTCTTCACACCCGACGCCTCCAATCAGGAACTCGTGGCTGCCATCACCGGTGCCACGGAAAACTCTGTCTCTCGCCGGGCCGGCCGCAAGGCCGTCGAACAGGCCGAAATTGACGGGAGCCATGCATGAGCACCGATATGTCCCCCAACACCAAGCCCGCTTCCCTTGCGCTTGACCGCAGCGACGAGCGTGTCAGCCATGCCGACGGCATCGGCGGCATGATCCGCGCCTTTGTGAGCCGCGTCCGCTCCGGCGACCTCGGCATGCTGCCGGTCGCCATCGGCCTGATTGTCATCTCGACGGTCTTCAGCATCCTGAACCCGATCTTCCTGGCACCAAACAACCTGGTGAACCTGCTGTTTGACTGCGCCACCGTCGGCATCATCTCGCTCGGCATCGTCTGTGTGCTGATCCTCGGCGAGATCGACCTGTCGGTCGGATCGATGAGCGGCCTTGCGTCAGCGATCATCGGCGTGCTCTGGGTCAATTCCGGCATCTCGCTGCCGCTCGCCATTGGCGCCGCACTGGTCACCGGGGCGGCCGTGGGCGCGCTCTATGCGATGCTGTACAACAGGCTCGGTATGCCGAGCTTCGTCGCGACGCTTGCCGGTCTTCTGGCGCTTCTTGGCTTGCAGCTGTACATCCTTGGCCCCACGGGCAGCATCAATCTGCCCTATGCCTCGCCGCTCGTTCGTTTCGGCCAGATCCTGGTCATGCCGGACTGGCTGTCGCATCTGGTGGCGTTGATGCCGGGTGCGGTGATCATCGTCACGGGCCTCGTGATCCGGGCGCGTCGCCAGGCAGTGAACCTGTCCTCGCAGCCGCTGAGCAGCCTGATCGTCAAGGCGTCCCTTCTCACCGTCATCCTGCAGGTCGCCGTCTACTACCTGAACCTGGGGCGCGGCGTGCCGTGGATGTTCGGGCTGTTCGTGGCGCTCGTCGTCATCCTCAACTATGCGCTGACCAGAACCCAGTGGGGCCGCTCGATGTTCGCTGTCGGTGGCAACCGCGAAGCCGCCCGCCGCTCCGGCATCAATGTTCGCCGCATCTACATGAGCGCCTTCATGCTCTGCTCGACGCTCGCAGCCCTCGGCGGCACGCTGTCGGCATCGCGCCTGGCATCGTCGAGCCAGCAGGCCGGTACCGGCGACGTCAACCTGAATGCCATCGCGGCAGCCGTCATCGGCGGCACCAGCCTCTTCGGCGGTCGCGGCAGCGCCTATTCCGCCCTCCTCGGCATTATCGTCATCCAGGCGATCTCGAACGGGCTGACACTCCTCAACCTGAGCTCGTCGCTCCGCTACATGATCACCGGGGCGGTGCTCGCCATCGCCGTCATCGTCGACTCGCTCGCCCGCCGTTCGCGCGTCAGCCATGGCCGCGCCTGATCCAAAGACTGGAGACTTGATATGACAGAACTGATGAAGGGCAAGGTCGCGGCCATCACCGGAGCAGCCTCGGGGATCGGCCTGGAATGCGCCCGCACCCTGCTTGCCGAAGGCGCAACGGTTGTGCTGGTCGATCGCGCCGGGGACAAGCTCGAGGCGCTCTGCAAGGAACTCGGTGATCGTGCAGTCCCGCTGGTCGTCGACCTGCTGGATGGCGCGGATGTCTCGAGCATGCTGCCGCGGATCCTTGAGCGGACCGGTCGGCTGGACATTTTTCACGCCAATGCCGGAGCCTATATCGGCGGCCCTGTGGCCGAAGGCGATCCGGATGCCTGGGATCGCATGCTCAATCTCAACATCAATGCCGCCTTCCGCTCGGTGCATGCGGTGCTGCCGCACATGATCGCGCAGAAGTCCGGCGATATCCTGTTCACGAGCTCGATCGCCGGCGTTGTTCCGGTTGTCTGGGAGCCAATCTACACGGCGTCAAAATTCGCGGTGCAAGCCTTCGTCCATTCGACCCGCCGCCAGGTGGCTCCGCATGGCGTGCGTGTTGGTGCGGTTCTGCCAGGACCGGTGGTGACGGCACTGCTTGATGACTGGCCAAAGGCCAAGATGGAGGAAGCGCTCGCCAATGGAAGCCTCATGCAGCCGAAGGAGGTGGCCGAGGCCGTTCTCTTCATGCTGTCGAGGCCGCGCAACGTGACGATCCGAGACCTGGTGATCCTGCCCAACAGCGTCGATCTTTGACGCCAGCCGGACCCCAACATGCCCATGAACAGCCGACAGCAGAGCATAAGATCATGAACCCAGCCGACATTTCGCCCGAGGGACCCCCGCGTTACGTCATCGGCGTCGATGTTGGAACGGGCAGCGCCCGTGCGGGCTTGTTCGACCTCAGCGGTCACATGCTGTCGGTGGCCAAACGTGATATCTCGCTGTTTCGCGAGGCGGGCTCGATCGTCGAACAGTCGAGCACGGAGATCTGGAACGCTGTCTGCGCCATCATTCGCGAAGCGGTTTCGTCGGCCGGTGTCGATCCGGCGCAGGTCGTCGGGCTGGGCTTCGACGCCACCTGCTCGCTGGTGGTTCTGGGGGAGGGCGGCAAGCCGTTGGCGGTAGGGCCCTCGGAAAAGGCCGAACGCGACATCATCGTCTGGATGGATCACCGCGCCGTTGGCCAGGCAGAGCGCATCAACGCGATGGGCCATGAGGTGCTGAGGTATGTCGGCGGACGCATCTCGCCTGAGATGGAGACGCCGAAGATCCTCTGGCTCAAGGAAAACCGGCATGAGACATTCGCCTCCGCCTGGCAGTTCTTCGACCTCGCTGATTTCCTGACGTGGAAGTCGACTGGTGACCTCTCCCGCTCGACCTGCACGGTTACCTGCAAATGGACCTATCTGGCCCATGAGGCGCGCTGGGATGCGAGCTATTTTGAAGCGATCGGACTTGGTGAACTGGCCAACGAGAACTTCGCCCGGATCGGCACCGAGATCGTCGAGCCCGGCACGCGCCTGGGTCGTGGCCTGACAGACGAAGCCGCAAATGCCATGGGTCTGAAGCCTGGTACGGCGGTGGCGGCCGGCATGATCGATGCGCATGCCGGGGGTATTGGCACGGTCGGGATCGGCGGCAAGCCGGCCGAGAACCTCGCCTATGTCTTCGGCACGTCGTCTTGCACCATGACTTCCACCGTCGAGCCTGTCTTCGTGCCTGGCGTCTGGGGACCCTACTACTCGGCCATGGTGCCGGGCATGTGGCTGAACGAGGGTGGCCAGAGTGCCGCCGGTGCCGCGATCGACCAGTTGCTGTCCTTTCACCCGGCAGCCGGAGACGCGACGGAGGCGGCCCGCTTGCAGGGCAAGTCACTGCCTGTCTTCGTGGGCGAGGTCGCGGCAGGGATGGTTTCAAAGCCTTCAGAGGTGGTGGAGCTGGCCAATGGCCTGCATGTCGTGCCGGAGTTTCTTGGAAACCGGGCGCCTTTCGCCGATCCCCATGCTCGGGCGATTGTCGCGGGCCTCGGCATGGAGCGGGATATCGACAATCTTGTCGCACTCTACGTCGCCGGTCTCTGCGGCATCGGATACGGGCTACGCCAGATCATCGAGACCCAGGCGAAGGCGGGGGCATCTGTCGAACGCGTGGTGATCAGCGGCGGTGCCGGCGCAAGTTCGATGGTGCGGCAGATCCTGGCGGATGCCTGTGGCAAACCGGTCATCGCGCCCGCCGCCGACGAGCCCGTTCTTCTCGGTTCGGCCATCCTAGGTAGTGTGGCTGCGGGAGCGTTTCCCAATGTTCGCAATGCCATGGAAGCGCTCTCGTCCGTGGCGTCGGTCTATGCGCCAGCGGGCGGCGGGGTGGCTGAAACCCATGCCCATCGGTATCAGGCGTTTCTCAGTCTTCAGGATGTCGCGCGAAGGATACGATAGACCTCCGCTCTGTCGTCGGGGGCGTGGCGACCGACATTGAACCATAGGGCGCCAGGCATCCACCGCATCGGAATTTCATAGGCAGGGGGCCGGTAGGCCCTCCCGAGTGATTGTGAGTCACAGGCTGCGCAGGAGCCACAGGCGTCAGGCTCGGCGTTCTCCCGCAAAGGACAGTTCGCACTGAAAGCGCCTCGGTTCCCCTGGTATGGCCAGCACCCGCAGGCTCATGTGACCGTTCATCTGTGCCATCAGCTTGTCGACGATCGCAAGACCAAGGCCCGAACCGGGCTTGGTCGTCTGGCCCCGCTTGAAGCGAGCGCGGTATGTATCGACGTCAGGATCCAGCGGGCCTGATACGGCATTGGTCACGGAAATGCGCCCGTCCGCGCCCAGAGAGACCGTGATCGGTCTATCTGGCATGCCATAGCGGAAGGCATTTTCGAGCAGATTGTTAAAGGCGATGGCGAAGGCGTCGGGGTCCACCGCACGGGGAAGCTTGCCGAGGCCCGGCGCCAGCTCCACCTCGACCATGGCGGCAGGATTGGACCGGCGGAAGCCATCCACCAGCAGCGCGACGAGACCGACCAGATCGACGGGCGTCGGCGAAAGGCCGATCCCCGCTTCGGCGCGGGACAGCTGCAGCAGCTTTTCCAGCATCAGCGACAGGCGCCTGAGCGCCTCCAGCACCCGTTCTGCCCGTGCCCTGTCCTCCGTCTGGGTCAATTGACCAGCCAGCAGCTCCATCTGCGCCAGGGCACCGGCCAGCGGTGTCCTGAGCTCATGGGCGCTATTGGCGGCGAGGTCCCGCTCGGCCTGCAAGGCGTGTTTGAGGCGACCGAGAAGCGTGTTGACCGAGCCGGGAATCGAGGCAATTTCGCGCGGCAGGCCCTGAAGGGGGATGGGGTCGAGATTGGTCCCGTCCCGCATGCTGATTTCGTCACGCAGGTCACTGACGGGTTTCGTTGCCCTGACGACGATCCAACGGGTCGCAAACATGCCGAGCGGCAGCAGCAGCAGGATCGGCAGCAAGAGGGTCAGCGCGCTTTCGAGCGTGGCCTCCCGACGATGGGCGAGCGAATCCGCGACCTGCACGAAGAGGCTGTCGCTGACGGTCGCTATGGTGAAGATCCGGCGGTCCTCGTCACTCCAGAAGCCGGGGCGCAAGGGCGCCGGATAGGGTTCGGAGCCGACATTGTGCGAATGCAGAAGCACGCGTCCCGATGCGTCGCGCACCTGATAGGTCAGGTATTCGTCTGCCGTGCCAGGGTTGAGGGCGGCGACCTGGTTCGGCCCTGTGCCCTCGTCCCGGCGAAAATAGTCGTCGACGACGAGGGGGGCGAGCCGTTCCGTGGTTTCCTGCAAGGCGCTGTCGAAGACTTCGTCGAACTCGGAGCGCATCACGTGGATGGCGAGCCCGACACCGACGGTCCAGAACACGATGAGCAGGATCGAAATCGACAGGACGAGCCGACCTGCAAGGCTGCTGGGTTCAGTTCGCATCAGATGAAATCCTGTAACCGACACCGCGGACGGTCTCTATGGCATCCTTGCCGAGCTTGCGGCGCAACCGGCTGACATAGACCTCGACCGTGTTGCTTTCGACCTCCGCGCCAAAGGCGTAGAGCGCCTCCTCGATCTGTCCCTTGGACACGATTGCACGTTTGCGGGCGATGAGACGGTCGAGCACCGCCCATTCGCGGGAAGAAAGCTGGATTTCTGCCCCGTCCGCACCGGCAACCCGCCGCTCTGACGGATAGATCGAGAGGTCCTTGACTGTGAGCGCCGGGAGCTTGTGCGTTCCGTAGCGCCGCGACACGGCGTGGATGCGTGCCTGCAATTCGCCGAGATCGACGGGTTTCACCAGGTAATCGTCGGCGCCTGCATTCAGTCCTGCGATCCGGTCCGAGACCTGGTCATGGGCGGTCATGATGATGACTGGCATTTCGCAGCGGCGGGCACGGAGCGCGTTGAGGATGTCGAGCCCGCTGCCATCCGGCAGACGCAGGTCGAGAAGGACAAGATCGTAGGTGGCGGCCGCAAGGCTTGCCTCGGCTTCGTCGCGCGAAAGCGCCCAATCCACGGCATGCCCCTGGCGGTGTACATGCGTCTTCACCGCATCGCCCAGTATCTCGTCGTCTTCCACCAGCAAGACCCGCATGCATTAGTCCCTATCCAGAAGTCGTGCTCCCTCATCGCATCTGAAACTGACAGGCTGCTGAACCGCCCGCAAGCTGTGTCCCTGCGCCTTCAGGTGGCTGTCAGCTTGCCCGTTGATCTTCCAAGCGTGTCCAAAACAGGAAAGGAGCACATCCCATGCGCAAGATCATCATCGCTCTCAGCCTCGCAGCAGGCTTCAGCGGCACCGCATTCGCTGCGGAAAAATGCAATGTGGCCATGGCCGACTGGCAGCCGCGCGAAGCGCTCCAGGCGAAGCTTGAGGGCGAAGGCTGGAAGGTTCGTTCGATCAAGACCGAGGACGGCTGTTACGAGGCCTATGCCATCAATGGCGAAGGCAAGAAGGTCGAAGCCTATTTCAACCCGCAGACCTTCCAGTCCATCGACATGAAGATCGAGGACTGATCCATGGCGTCGACAGTCAAGGTCTGGGATCGTCCGGTCCGGTTCTTTCACTGGAGCCTGGCGGGCAGTGTGGCCTTGTGCTGGTTGACGGCGGACGAGTTGCAGAGCCTGCACGAAGTGGCAGGCTATGCGGCAGCCGGGTTGATCGGCCTGAGGTTCGTCCTCGGCATCGCCGGCACCCGATACGCCCGCTTCAGCCAGTTCATTCGCTCGCCGAAGCGAACGCTGCTCTATGCCGGGGATGTCGTTCGCCATCGGGAGCCCCGCTATCTGGGGCACAACCCGCTTGGTGCGGCCATGGTGATGCTGCTGCTGGTCATAGTCGGTGGCATCGCGCTCACCGGCTGGATGCAGACGACCGACGCCTATTGGGGTGTCGAATGGGTGGAAGAAACCCATGAAACGCTGGCCGAACTGCTGCTGGTGGCGATTGCCCTGCACGTCGCAGGCGTAATCCATGCCAGCCTCCGCCACCATGAGAACCTCGCTCTCGCCATGATCACCGGCCGAAAGCGCGCACCGGCGGCTGGCGATATTCTCTGAGCCCGATCGCCCGCAACAGGAAAAGGACGCCGCAGATTGCGGCGTCCTTTTCTGTCTTGCTGACCGTAAGCTGGAGAGCCTGCCTTTCGGCAGCCCTTGGGGCGAGCCCAGTCAAACCTGGAGGTGCACGGCGAGGGCATAGAGAAGCAGGATGGAATTGGCCGAGATCAGGCAGAAGACTGCAAGCGAGCCCAGGTCCTTTGCATGTCTTGCCGTGTCCGAAACCTCGGGCGAGATGTGGTTGATGATCTCCTCGATCGCCGTATTCACGGCCTCCATGGCGACCAGCACCAGGAACAGGATCGCAGCGGACAACCGGATCGCCGCCGTGACGTCCATGGTCGCATAGGCAGCCATCAGGCCGACGCCCGCCACGGCCTCGTGGCGGAAGGCGGCTTCTTTTGCAAGACGGATCAGGCCACCGGCCGAGTATCCCGTCGCCGCCCACAGATGCGCCAGGCCGGCGCGTTTGGGAGGGGCGAATTCCGGAGATTGCCTCATGAGGATACCCCGCTCCGGCAGGCCGCAAAGATGTCCAGGGCGGGGTCGTAGACCGAAGTCTTCACCCGCATGAGGCCCAGAACGCTGTGAAAGAGATTGTCATGGGAGTGCGGTTCATCCGCCTTGGCCGAAAGGCATGGCTTGTCGATCCCTGTAGCCAGCCGAAGACCCGGTGAGGTCCAGAGCACGAAGGGAACATGGGTCTGCTCCTTCGGTGCAAACAGGTAGGGCGCCCCATGCAGATAAAGGCCGTTTTCCCCGAGCGATTCTCCGTGATCCGACATGTAGATCATGGCGGTATCGAGCCGGTCGCCATGGGAGCCCAGCTTGTCGATCACTTCCGAGAGGATGTGGTCAGTGTAGAGCAGGGCATTGTCATAGGCATTGGTGATCGTCTCGGGCGTGCAGGTGTCGAAATCCACCGAGCGGCAATCGGGCAGGAATTTCCCGAACTCCGACGGATAGCGCAGATAGTAGGCCGGCCCGTGATTGCCGAGTTGGTGAAGAACGAGAACCGCATCGCCGTCGACCTTGTCGAGCCATGTGTCGAGACCGTCCACCAGGATCTGGTCCAGGCATTCTCCACCGGAGCAAAAGCGAGGATCGTTGGACTTGAAGAAGTCCGTTTTCCGGATCCGGTCGGCCACGTGCTTGTCGCCTGTATTGTTGTCCCACCATTCGGTCTTGATCCCGGCATGGGCCAGCACATCCATCAAGTCCTCCGTTGCCATCGCCTTGGCGTGGGAGTAGTCGGTGCGGCCAAAGACGGAGAACATGCACGGCACCGAAACTGCGGTCGCTGTGCCGCAGCTCGACGTATCCGTGAAATAGACGATATCGCGCTTCGAAAGCTCCGGATTGGTCTCTCGCTGATAGCCGCCGAGCTGAAAATTCATGGCCCGTGCGGTCTCGCCGACCACGACGACGGTGACACGCGGCTTGCGATGGCCTGCTGCCGCCTCTTCCACGACCTTGGCATCGGTGCCCAGGGGTTGGACAACGATGGTCTGCTCCTTGCTTTCACCGATGAAGAAACCGGCCGCGCTCGCCATCGGAAAAACCGGGTTCAGGGTCCGGAACCAGTCCCGATGCTGGCGGATGTTGAAGATGAAGGTTCCGCTGTTCGAAAGCCCGGCAAGCCCGAACACCACGAGGCAGGGCAGGATGATCATCATGTTGACCGCCACCTTCTTCAGGATCGGGCGGTGCTCGATGTCCACTGCCGCGATGAAGAGCGAGGGCAGAATACCGAACAGAACCATGTGCAGGATGAAGGCGGATGTGATCAGATGTCCGGCCTCCGCCTGGTTGGTCTCCATGGCATTGCGGATCATTTCACCGTCGATGATGATGCCGAACCGGTCCATGAACCAGGCCCCGGCAACACCCGCGAAGATCAGGAGGATCAGGGCCGGCTTGATGAGGTATTTGGCCGAAAACGTCACGATGAGCGCGATAAAGGCGGCCAGCAATCCGATCCCGAGGGCAAACAGGGTCAAGCCATCGCCCTTGAGATAGACGGATGATTTGGCCCAGAACGTCCCGTTCATGAAAAGCAGGAGATAGACTGCGGTCAGCACGCTCAGCCACTCGCTGCGCATCCTTGGCCTGAAGTTCAAAAGCGTCTTGAACAAGCCCGCTTCCTTTCGTGCATGGATGGAAAGATCCGATGCAGTGAAGGGGGAAGCTGACAGAGACCTGAACGCGTCAGGAAAACCCGGCATGAGACTTGCGCGACCTTTGCCTGTCACGCTGGGGAGAAGCGCTATTTCGGAGCCGCGCCGAAGACAAACTCGACCGAGGTCAGCGGCCAGCAGCCGGAGGTCCATTCAATCGTCGTGCCGTTGCCGTCCTCGTTGCGGGCATTGAGGTGGAAGACAGGTGTTCCCGGCGTCAACCGCAGGTTCTCCGCTTCTTCGACCGTTGAAAAGCCGCCGCTGATCCGTGTTTCCACCCGCCGGAAGGCGGCGATGCCATGGGCCCGAAAGACATCGGTAACCGATTGCCGGTCGGCGTAAACCGTTTCGAAATCCGGAAACCGCTCGGCCGGGAAGTATTTGTCGTTCACGTAGACGGGCTGGTCAGCCAGCAGTCTCACACGGCGCAGGTGCACGATCCCTGCGCCCTCGGCGATCCGCAGCCGCTCCGCCAGGTCTGCGTTTGCCGCCTCGCGTCGCACGAAACGTGTGTCCGTGGTGATGGGCGCGCTGTGGGTCTCGATATTCTCGCGGAACGGATGGCCATCGCGGACGGAGAAAATCGCTGGCGGGCTGCGCACGAAGATGCCCACCCCTTTGCGCGCCGTCAGATGCCCCTCGTTCTGCAACTGCTGCAGCGCCTGGCGCAGCGTGATGCGGGTGACGCCGAGGCTTGCCGCCAGATGCGTTTCTCCGGGCAATTGGCTGCCTGGCCTCAAGGCTCCGCCTTCGATCAGGCCAAGGATATGGTCGCGGATCTGCTGCCATATCGGCATGTCGCTGCGTGGTCCAAAGACCAGGCCGTTGAAGGTGGCGAGAGGGATTTCGGGCGTGTCGAGCATGATGGTTTCCGGTTCAGGCGGCGGCTGAGGCAATCGCGGATTCGGTCTCTATCAGAGTGTGTGCCGAATAGACGAGCCGACCGCCGACGAAGGTTGCCACCACCTTCGGGTGGTGGATGTCCTTCGCGTCAACGAGGATGACGTCGGCGCGTTTTCCTTCCTCGAGTCGCCCCCGATCCTCAAGTCCGGCGGCGGCGGCGGCATTGGCTGACACGAGGTGCCAGACCTTGGCGAAGTTAGCATCCTCAGGGGATGCCAGCCGGAAGACCGCGTGCAGTGGGGACGGGTAGTGGTAGTCGGAGGCGAGCACGCTGCAGAGCCCGTCGCGGACCGCTGTCTTTGCGTCGAGCGCGCCATTGTGGCTGCCACCGCGCACGACGTTGGGGGCGCCAAGAATGACATGTTCGCCGGCGGCGCGGGCTTCGGCAGCCGTCTCCAGCGTCAGCGGAAACTCAGACGACACGGCCCCCAGTGCCCGGAAATGTCGGCGCTCTTCGGGAGACGCCTCGTCATGGGCGAGGAGCACGTTGCCGTTGTCGCGTGCTGCTGCCGCCAGTTGTTCGATGGCGCCTGCTACCTCGCCGCGGCGGGCCCAGACGTCGTCGAGCAGCGCCATATAGTCGTCGCGTGACAGGCCGGAGCGCTCGGCCATCTGGCCGATCTTGCGGACGATCGTCCCCTTCAGCACCGAACCCGTCGTATGGTCGTTCAGGGCCACGAGCGGCTTCGGGTCGAGCGACAGCCATTCGATCACCTGCGACAGTGCATCCAGCGCGAAGGTTTCCCAGCGCAGGTGCAGGCGGGTATCGCAGGCCAGATGCGGGCGTGCAGCGGCAAGTGCGGTGACGAAGTCGCCAGCGGCCTGCAGCGAACGAAGGCCGGGCTCCCAGGACACCGTCACGCCGTGAAAGGCGGTGGTGATGCCGTTGGTCACCAGTTGTCGGTCGGTGTCGCGCAGTGCCAGACCGACATCGAAGCGCACGCCCGGTCGCGGCATGATCTGCCGCTCGAAGCCGTCACCATGGATATCGACGATGCCCGGCAGGACGAGCAGGCCTGCGGCGTCGATCTCGCGCCCGCCATTGCCCCTGTCCGACAGCATGCCGCACTCGACGAAGAGGTCAGTGTGTTCGAGTCTCTCGGTGCCCAGAACGGTGCCGTTGCGGATGGTCCAGTTCATCGCGTCTCTCCGTTTCGTTTTTCGCCCCGGGGCCGGAAAACTGTCACGTGCCCGTCACGTCTGGTCGCTAGGGATAATCGCAGAAGATGCTCCTGTCTATACAGCAAAGGAAGATATCATGATCCGCTCCCTTCTCGCAGCCTGTGCAATCTCTCTGGTCTCTCTCGCGCCGGCCGCGGCCGAGAGTGTCAAATTCGCCGTCACCGACATCGAGGGCCTGGAAGCCCTGCAGCAGGAATTCGGCGGCTTTGAAAAGGCCCTCGAGCAGGCCACCGGCCTGGAAATCGATCTCTTCCCGGTCAGCTCGCGCACCTCGGCGGTCGAGGCGATGAATTCCGGACAGGTTGATCTCGTCCTCACCGGCCCGGCCGAATACGTCGTCATGAAGGAACTTGCGCAGCCGCAGATCGTCGTCGCCTGGCAGCGTCCGGACTACTTTGCCCAGATCGCCGTCTTGGCCAATGGTCCGATCCGTTCGGTCGAGGATCTCAAGGGCAAGAAGGTATCCTTCGGCTCTGTTGGATCCACCTCGCAGCATCTTGGTCCGGCCCAGACGCTCACCGACTACGGCCTCAAGTACAATGAGGACTACGAACCCGTCATCCTCGCCCGCAACGTTGCCGCAGAAGCGCTGATCCGTGGCGACATCGCCGCCATCGGCCTTAACTTCGGCCACCTTGCCTCCGTCCGCGAGGCCTTCCCGGATGTCGCCTTTGCCGTGGTCGCCCGTGGCCGTGACCTGCCGAACGACATTCTCGTTGCCCGCAAGGACCTGGCCGAGGAGACCGTCGCAAAGATCCGCACGGCCTTCAGCGAAAAGGGCACCGACATCATGGCTGCTGTTCTCCAGGGCGAAGACAATCAGAAGTTCAAGGGTGGCTTCTTCCTAACCGACGTGAACGACAGCGACTACGATTACGTCCGCTCGATGTATCGCACGATCGGCGTCGACACCTTCAACGACTTCGTCAACTGAACGGATTTCCCCGAGCCTGCTAACGGGTCGGCGTCATCAGCGCCGGCCCCTTGCCATATCCGCAGAAAGAAGACCCCCATGGACGTTGTCAGCACGCAGGGCCTGAAGAAGGGCTATGCCAACGGTAAGCCGGTGTTTTCCGGCGTCGATATCCGCATCCGGGGCGGCGAGCGCGTCGCGCTGGTCGGAGCCAACGGAGTGGGCAAGTCGACGCTGCTCAAGTGCCTGATCGGCCACACCCCGTTCTGCGATGGCGAGGTCTCGACGCTTGGCGAGGCTTTCCGCAAGGCGCCGAACGGGTCGCAACTGAAGCGGATGCGCCAGCAGATCGGCTTCGTGTTCCAGCATCACGGTCTCGTCCGCCGGCAGTCGGTGCTAACCAATGTCGTTCATGGCAAGCTTGGCCTTCCCGGCACCTGGCGCGCCTGGCATCAGGCGATCGCCGAGCGTGAAAGTCGCGAAGAGGCGATGGATGCGCTCGACCAGGTGAAGCTTTCCCACAAGGCGACGGCACGCGCCGACGAACTTTCGGGCGGTCAGGCGCAGCGCGTCGCCATTGCCCGCGCCCTGGTGCGCAAGCCCAGGCTGATGATTGCCGACGAGCCGGCGGCCAGCCTCGATCCGACGGCGGGCCGCGACGTCATGGCGCTGTTCTCCGACCTCGTCCGCGAAAAAGGCATCACGCTGGTCTATACGACCCATGACATGGAGCATGCCTTGAGCTTTGCCGACCGGATCATCGCGTTGAAGGCAGGCCGTATACATTTCGACCTTCCGGTGGCAGACGTCGACCGAGAGCGCCTGGATGGTGTCTTCCATGCGTGATGCTGTGCCCGACCGCTTCTTCCGTGCCTCGCCCTTTGCCTTTGCCATTCTGGTCGCTCTTGGCGCGGTCTTGATCGTCTCAGCCACGCAGGTCGCGCCGACACCGAACCAGTTGATCAACGGCGCCCCTCGAATGGCAAACCTGATCGAGCGCATGCTGCCGCCGAGCCTGGAACCCGGCTTCCTGATGCGCGTCACCTGGCGCACGATCGAGACCTTGCAGATCGCTTTCGTCGGCACCGTCATCGGTGTTCTGCTGAGCCTGCCGATCGCCTGGCTTGCCTCGCGCACGCTCTCGCCGATCGGCCCTTTTCGACACGTCTTCAAGGTGATGATCTCGCTGTTCCGCACCGTGCCAGACATGGTCTGGGCGCTGCTCTTCGTCGCCTCCATCGGCCTTGGCGCCGTTGCCGGCACCATGACCATCATTATCGACACGATCGGTTTCTGCGGACGCTTCTTCGCCGAAGCGATCGAGGATGCCGACAAGGAGCCACAGGAGGCCCTGTTTTCGGCCGGCGCCGGGCGTTTTTCCGTGCTCTCCGGCGCGGTCATCCCGGATATCATGCCGTCCTTGATCAACACCTCGCAGTTCGCGCTGGAAAAGGCGGTCCGCTCGTCGGTCGTACTCGGCCTCGTAGGCGCCGGTGGCATCGGCCAGGAACTGAAAGTCGCCTTCGACCTTTTCCAGTACCGCAACGCCTCGACCATTATCCTGGTAATCTTCGTCATCGTGCTTGTGATGGAACTGGCGACCGACCGTTTGCGCCAGAGGGCGCAGTGAACCTCAGCCGCGCGGCCCTGAGACCGTCTTGCGGGCCGTTCAGCGATCCCGATACATGACACTTGAGGCCATCGCCACGATGAGCGATGATCCACTTATCAGCCTGCCAGCCGCAAGCTGACCCACTCCCGGCACTGTCCGGAAGGCACGGCGATTGCCGAAGCTACACCACCGTTCCTCAGATTGCAGCATAGCGCTCGAGCGCCAACCTCAGCGATGCCGTGGCCTCTTTAAAACTCCGAAAGTGGCTGGATGCCCGGTGAGCCGCGACGGCCGCCTCGTCTACAAACTCTTCGACCAGCAGAAAATCACTTGGCTGGTCGCGGGATCGCAGAATGTCGAAGGTCAGGTTTCCGGGCTCTTGGCGGCTCGAATGCTGAAGACCCCTGAGCGCGCTGAGGAGGCTTTCAGCCTCCGCCTCCTCGCACCGGATCCGTAAATACACTCCAATCGATGACTGCTTCCAGTTCGTGAGATCCTCGCTTGCAATAAATTTCGAGGAGAAAAATATTATGCAAAGGTGATTGACGCAACCCTGCAGTCACGATATTGATCGCGCCATGCAATAAATTCCGTTCATAGAATTTTATTGCAATCGTTCAATCTCTCTGGGAGGGGAAAAATGCTGAAGTCTCTGAAGGCCGCCACCGCCATCGGCCTGATTGCCGCCGCCGCCATTGCCGGGGCCGTCGCGCCGGCCAATGCCGAAGGCAAGTTCGCCTGCGAACCGGGCGAAACCTATGTCATGAACGTCATGGTCTCCGGCCATCCCTATTGGGTCCCGGTCTTCGAAGGCTTCAAGCAGGCTGCAAAGTCGCTCGGCTGTGAGGCCGCCTTTACCGGCACGCCGGAATACGACATCACCAAGCAGATCGCGTCTTTCGAGCAGGAAGTGGTAAAGAAGCCGAAGGGCATCCTGCTGCATCCGATGCAGTCGGATCCCTTCATCGAGCCGATCAACCGGGCCATCGACTCCGGCATCTCGGTCACGACATTTGCGGCAGACTCACCGAAGTCGAAGCGCACTGCCTATATCACCTCCGACAATGTCGCCGAGGCGAAGTTTGCAGCCGAGGAGATCGTCAAGGCGCTCGGCGGCAAGGGTGAATATGCGGTGCTCGAGAACCCGGGCCAGAGCAACCATGATCTTCGGGTCACGGCGCTCATCGACTACATGGAGCGCACCCATCCGGAGATGAAACTGGTCGGACGCCAGGCGACGAACCAGGATTCCAACGCGGCCTATCAGGCGGTCTCCGCCATGCTGCAGGCCAATCCGAACCTCGGCGCGCTCTGGATCCCCGAAGCCGGTTCGGCAGAAGGCGCGGTTGCCTCCGTGCTCGAAGCCAAGAAGAAGGTCCTGATCCTCCATGCGGACATCACGCCCACGACGCTTGAGCACATCAAGCAGGGCAACATCCACATGTCGATCAACCCCAACCAGGGCATCCAGGGCTTCATGGGCTTCATGAACACCTTCCTTGGCGCTCATCCGGAGCTGATCGATCCGTTCAACGACTACAAGGTCTCCGGCTTCAACCCGATGCAGATCCCGTCGATGGACAATGGCTTTGCGGTCATCACCAAGGCCAACGCCGCATCCTTCGACCTCAACGAATACATGAAGGGCCGCTGAGCGCGACCCGACGTGACCCCGGCGGCGCCTCTTGCGGCGCCGGGGAAGTCGAAGTGATGGAAGGGGAGGGGTGTCATGGCCGAGGTCGTCCTCAGCTTAACGGATGTGCACAAGTCGTTCGGACCGGTCCAGGCCCTGCGCGGCGCCGAGTTCGAACTGCGCCGCGGCGAGATCCACGCGCTGGCGGGCGAAAATGGTGCGGGCAAGTCGACGCTGATGCATATCATCGACGGCATCCTGCAGCCCGATCGTGGCGAGATCCGTCTCGACGGCGCTCCCGTTCGCATCGCCTCGCCGAATGCCGCCAACCGGCTCGGCATCGGCTTCGTGCACCAGGAAATCGCCCTCTGCCCGGAGATCTCCGTCGCCGAAAACATGTTCATGGCCGAAACCGGCCGCAGCCGTACCCTGTTGATGGACTACCGCGCGCTGGTCGTCCGCGCCGCAGAGATCCTCAAGGAAATCGGCGATATCGATCCGAGGCGCCGTGCCGGCGATCTCTCGATATCGCAGCAACAGATCGTCGAGATCGCCAAGGCCCTGACGCTCGACTGCCGCATCCTGATCCTCGACGAGCCGACCGCAGCCCTCACCGAAACCGAAGCGCAGACGCTGTTCAAGATCATGCGTCGCCTCGCCGATCGCGGCATCGCGATCATCTATATTTCCCACCGCATGGCGGAGATCTTCCAGCATTGCGACCGGATCACCATCATGCGCGACGGCTGCCACATCAAGACGGCGGACGTCGCGGCGATCACCCCGGAAGATGTCGTCAACAGCATGGTCGGGCGCGTGCTCGACAAGCTCTATCCGCCCAAGCAGGCGCCGGACGCCAAGTCGGACGATGTCATCCTCTCGGTGCGCAATCTGACCGAAGGGCGAAGGGTCTCCAACGTCAGCTTCGACTTACGCAAGGGCGAGATCCTCGGCCTGGCCGGCCTGATCGGTGCTGGGCGCAGCGAGATCGTCCGTACCATCTGCCGGCTGGAAGGCAAGGCCGAGGGCGAGGTCGTGCTGAAGGGCCGGAAACTTTCTCTCCGCGATTATCGCGACAGCATTCGCGAGGGGCTGGTCTATGTTTCCGAGGATCGCAAGGGTGACGGCCTGTTTCTCAACATGTCGATTGCAAGCAATGTCTCGGCGCTTGATCTCAAGCGCGTGGCCAATCCCTTCGGCCTGATCAGCCGCCGCCAGGAAACCACACGCGCCGAGCACTACGGGACACGGCTGAAACTGCGCTCCAACGGGGTGGGCGACGCCGTCAATACGCTGAGCGGTGGCAATCAGCAGAAGGTCGCGCTCGCAAAGATGCTGTCGGTCGAGCCTGAGGTCGTCTTTCTCGACGAACCGACCCGTGGTGTCGATGTCGGGGCAAAGGCCGAGATCCATCGCCAGATCCGCGATCTCGCCAATGAGGGCGTCGGTGTCATCGTCATATCCTCGGAACTCCCCGAACTGATCGGGGTGAGCGACCGGGTGCTGGTGGTGCGCGAGGGGCGCATCACGGGAGAGGTCACCGGTGCCGAGATGACCGAAGAACGGATCATGCAGCTTGCATCGATCAGCAGTCAGTTGACCCAGGGCGATACTTCGCCCGTGGACGTTACCGCGTCCCAGGGCAAAGCATGAGGGAGTGGGAAAAATGGTAGCGATCGACACACAGCCGCACGCAGGCTCGGCCGCCGAGCGACGGGTCCAATGGTGGACACCCGCGATCAAGGCGCGCGAGACGGGCCTGATCGTCATCATCCTGACGCTGTTCACGGTGATGTCCTTCATCTCGCCCTACTTCCTCACGGTCGACAATCTCCGCGCGATGGCCATGGCCTTTGCGGTGGAGAGCATTGTGGTGGTCGGCATGACGATCCTCCTCATCTCGGGCGGCATCGACCTGTCGGTCGGCTCGGTCACGGCGCTGGCCATGGTGGTCGCCGGCTGGCTGTTCCTGAACGGGATCGATCCCTGGGCGGCGGCGGCCTTCGCCATCGCGGTCACCACCTGCATCGGCATGTTCATGGGCTTCCTGACGACGGTCGTCGGCCTGCATCACTTCATCGTCTCGCTCGGCGTGATGGTGATTGCCCGCGGCGTCTGCCTGCTGGCAACGGGTGGCCGGCCGCTCGGGCTCTTTTCCCTGCCGCCGGAGTTCAAGTTCATCGGCCAGGGCGCTGTCTACGGCATCCCGCTCGTCATCATCATCTTCGTGGTCGTCGTGGTGTCCTTCGACTTCCTGCTGCGCCGGACGACGGCCTTCCGCAAGGTCTTCTATACCGGCAGCAATCCCAAGGCGGCCGCCTATTCCGGCATCCGCGTCGGCCGCGTCGTCTTCGCCACCACCACGCTTTGCTCCATGCTCTGCGGCGTGGCCGGCGTCATCTACATGGCCCGCTTCGGCTCCGCCCAGCCCAGCTTCGGCGTCGGCATGGAGTTGAACGTGATCGCCGCAGCCGTCATCGGTGGCGCCAGCCTCTCGGGCGGTGCCGGCACCATCTTCGGTGCGATCCTCGGCGCGGTCCTGCTTTCGGTGGTTTCCAGCTCGCTCGCCTTGCTCAATGTGTCGGTTTACTGGCAGGACATCATCAAGGGAAGCATTCTGCTCACCGCCGTGCTGTTCGACCACTACCTGGTCAAGCGCCGCCGCTGAGCAGCCGGGAAGCAACGAGGAGACGACGCGTCATGGTGGACAACAGGGATGAATTCGATCAGCAGCGCCAGATGTATTCGGTCCTCGTCCTGCATTTCATCGAGGGGGTGAAGCAGTCGGAGATCGCCGAGAAGCTCAACCTCTCGCATACGAAGGTCAACCGCATGATTGCCGCTGGTCGCAAGGCAGGCATGGTCAAGATCAGCATCTCCAGTCCCTATCAGCGGCTGGTCGATATGGAAAACGATGTCAGCCAGCGCTTCGGTCTGAAGCAGTCTGTGGTCACGCCCACCGTATCGGATAATCCCGAGACGACGCTGCAGATGGTCGGACGGGTCGCGGCCAACCATCTTCTCGAAACGCTTCGCGACGGCGACGTCATCGCCATCACCGGCGGCAAGGCGGTGAGTGCCGTGGTCGAAAACCTTGAGGCCGAGCGCCGTTTCGATATCAGGGTCGTGCCACTCACCGGCGGCGTGCAGGGCAAGCATTATACCGACGTCAACCACCTGGCGACGCAACTGGCCGACAAGCTTGGAGGCACGGCGCAGCTCGTCCATGCCCCGCTGTTTGCCGAGGACGATAAGCAGCGCGACCTGCTGATGAATGTCGCCTCGATCCGGGAGGTCTTCGATCTCGCGCGCAAGGCAACCGTGGCCCTTGTCGGTATCGGCTCGGTCCAGGCGCCGGGTTCCGGCTACTACGACCTTTTGCCGGATCCGGCACGCGGTGGCCAGGCGCTTGTTGACGCGGGCATTGCCGGAGAATTTCTGGCGCATCTGATCAAGGCGGACGGTTCGCTCGCCGAGATCGATCTCAATTCGCGGGTCGTCGCACTCGATCCGGCAGACCTTGCCAACTGTCCGACCATCATCGGCGTGGCAGCAGGCAGTCTGAAGGCAGGCCCGGTGGCAGCGACCCTTGCCGGGCGGTTTTTGACCTCGCTCGTGGTGGACGAAGAAATCGCCCGGGCACTCGATACACATGGGGAAGGATGATCCGGTGACGGACCAAGGCATACTCAACAGGCCCATCGGCCGAAGCGGCATCAAGGCATCCGCCGTCGGGCTCGGCACCTGGGCCATCGGCGGCTGGATGTGGGGCGGCACCGACGAGAAACAATCGATCGACGCCATCAGAGCCTCGGTGGATGCCGGCATCTCGCTCATCGATACCGCACCCGCCTATGGCATGGGCCTGGCCGAAACGATCGTCGGCAAGGCGATTGCAGGCCAACGCGACAAGGTCGTGCTCGTCTCCAAATGCGGCTTGGTCTGGCATGTCGGCGAGGGCACCTACTTCTTCGAGCAGGCCGGCAAGCCGGTTCATCGCTACCTGGGGCCGTCCTCCATCCGCTACGAAGTCGAACAAAGCCTTCGCCGTTTGGGCACCGACTATATCGACCACTATGTCACCCACTGGCAGGATGGAACGACGCCGATTGCCGAGACGGTCGGGGAACTGCTTCGCCTGAAGGACGAGGGCAAGATCCGCTCGATCGGTGCGAGCAATGTGTCTGAGGCAGATCTGGGAGCCTATCTCGCGACGGGGGCACTCGATGCGATCCAGGAGGAATACTCCATGGTAAAACGCGATATCGAGACGAGCTTCGTTCCGACCTGTCTCGACAACGGGGTTTCCATTCTCAGCTATTCGTCGCTGGCGCTCGGCCTGCTCTCGGGCAAGATCGGTCCCGACCGCGTCTTTGCTGATGACGACCAGCGGCATGGCAATCCGCGCTTCAGCCTCGGCAACAGGAAGAAGGTCGCTCGACTGATGGATGTGATCCGCCCGATCGCCGACCAGCACCAGGCATCGGTCGCCCAGGTGGTCATCGCCTGGACGCTCGCCCAGCCGGGCATCACCTTCTCGCTATGCGGTGCGCGCGACCCCACCCAGGCGATAGAGAATGCTGGCGCGGCGCGCTTGCGCCTGACGGAACATGAAGTGTCGGCCATCACGGCCGGCATAAGAGACCATCTGGTCGAACTCGACCGGTAACCATCACAGACCACAACAGAGAATTGGGACGTTGGCGTCAAAACCAGCGAACGGTACTTCCATGTCCACATTCCGCGAGGACGCGCTCAGGCGAATTCGACAGGACGGCGATTTTGATGCCGTCGTGGTCGGCGGCGGCATCAATGGCATTGCCGCCTATCGCGATCTGGCGCTGCAGGGATTGCGCGTGCTTCTGGTCGAGCGGGACGACTTCGCCTCGGGCTGCAGCGCCGCCCCCTCGCGCATGATCCATGGCGGCCTGCGTTATCTCGAAAACGGGGAATTCAATCTCGTCCGGGAATCCCTGGCCGAGCGCGATGCACTGCTCAGGCTCGCACCCCACATGGTTCACCCCCTGGCGACGACGATCCCGATCCACTCGATCTTCAGCGGCTTCTTCAACGCGGCGGCCACCTTCTTCGGCTCAGTCGGTAAACCATCGAGCCGTGGGGCGCTCGCGATCAAGGCCGGCCTCTCGCTCTATGATCTCGTCACCCGCAAGAACCGGCTTCTCCCGCGCCACCAGTTCCGCAATGCCCGCAGCACCCGGGCCCTCTGGCCGGCCTTGACGTCTCAAGTCCGCTATTCCGCGACCTATTACGATGCCTGGATCAGCCAGCCGGAACGCCTGGCGCTCGAACTCGTCCTCGACACGCGAAGCGACGCGCCCCAGGCGATCGCGCTGAACTACACGAAACTCCTGCGGATCGGCGACAGCTACCAGCTCTCGGCGGAAGGTTCGAACGAACTCATCGTCGTGCGTCCCCGCATGATCGTCAATGCCACAGGTGCATGGATCGACCAGACCATCACGGCACTCAGCGACGGCGGAGCACCTGCCGAGAAGACGGTCACCGGCACCAAGGGCTCACATCTCATCCTCGCGAATGACGCCCTGTATCAGGCTCTGAACGGCCACATGATTTTCTTCGAAAACACCGACAACAGGGTCTGTATCCTCTTTCCCTATCTCGGCCGCGTGCTGGCCGGGTCGACGGATATCAAGGTCGACAAGCCGGGCCGGACGCGCTGCGAGCCGGAAGAACGCGACTACATCCTCGCGGCCATCCGCACCGTCTTTCCGGATCTCGCCATCGCTGCCTCCGATATCGTCTTCAGCTTCAGCGGCATCCGTCCGCTGCCGCGCAGCGATGCGGAATTCACAGGCAAGATCTCGCGCAGCCATGTCATTCACCGGGTCGAGAGCGATCCGCCCCAGCTCTGCATGGTCGGCGGCAAGTGGACGACCTTCCGCGCCTTCGGCGAACAGGTGACCGACGAGGTGCTCGCCTTCCTCGGTCGCCCCCGGATCGCGACAACCGCCGACCGTCCCATCGGTGGCGGCCGGAACTACCCGGCGGATGGCGAGCGGTTGTCGGCTCTGCTCTCCCGCGAGTTTCCGATCGGCAAGGCCCGCGCCGATCACCTGGCATCCACCTATGGATCGCGCGCCTTCGATCTCATGGCCTTCTGCGACGCACACCCGGACGACGTTCCCTTGTCCTCCACAAGTGTGATGACGCTCGCCGAAATCCTCTGGCTCATGAGAGGCGAAGACGTTCAGCACCTGGCCGACATCGTGCTCCGCCGCACGAGCCTTGCGATCACCGGCCAGATCGATCTCGAAATTCTCGATACCCTGCTGACCGTCATGGCCCGCGAGCTCGCCTGGTCGGGCGAGCAGATGTTGGCGGAGCGGCGGCAACTCATCGATGAACTCGGGACCTATTACGGGGTCTCGGTCGCAATGCTTCAGGACAGATGCAAGGAAAAGGACAAGGCGTCATGATGCGAATATCCAAGAAGGCACGCATGAACAGGCTGTTTCGTCAGGGCGGCTGCCTCGACGTCGCCATCGATCACGGTGTCTGCAACGAGCCGAGCTTCCTGATCGGCCTGGAGGACATGGCAGGCGTGGTGGACAAGCTCGTCGAAGCAGGTCCTGATGCCATCCAGATGGCCTATGGCCAGGCAGACCTGCTGCAGGCAAGACCCGAGCGCGACAAGCCGGCGCTCGTCATGCGGATCGACATGGGCAATCCCTACAATTCCACGCGCCACCGCAGCATGTGGTCGCAACTGCAGAACCATGACGAACCGATCATCGGCGCGCTCGAAATGGATGCGGCCTGTGTCGTCGTCAATCTCTTCATGCTGCCGGACGAGCCGGAGCTCTTCCGCCAATGCGTCGAGAACATTTCCCGCGTGCGCGCCGATTGCCACCGTTATGGCATGCCGCTGATGATCGAGCCCTTGGTGATGCTGCCCAATGATATCAGGGGCGGCTATCAGGTGGACGGCGATGCCGAGAAGATCGTCACGCTGGTCCGCCTGGCCTCCGAAATGGGCGCCGATATCATCAAGGCCGATCCGACCAGCGATCCCGAGGACTTCCACAAGGTCATCGAGGCGGCGCGCTGCCCGGTTCTGGTCCGCGGCGGCGGCCGCGAAGACCTGCGCGTCGTGCTCGCCAAATCAGCGGCCCTGATGGCTCAAGGCGCAAACGGGATGGTCTATGGACGCAACATCTATCAGCATGACAATCCGAAGGCTGTCGTGAAGGCGCTGATGGCAATCATCCACCAGCGCGCCAGCGGCGAAGAAGCATGGGATATTTATAACCGTGGCTGAGAAGAACTACATTTTGGGCGTCGATGTCGGAAACACGGTCATAAAGGCCGTGCTCTTCGACACGGAGGGCCACCAGATCGCGCACTGCGCCATCGACGGCCAGTCGAGCTTCCCCGAGCCAGGCCATGTCGAGCGTGATCTCTCCGAGCTCTGGCAGAACGGCTGCGCGGCGATCCGCGAGGTCATCGCGAGGTCCGGCGTCGATCCGACCCGGATTCTGGGGATCGGATGTGCCGGCCATGGCAACGGCCTGTACCTGCTTGATCGGGCCTTTCAGCCGTTGAAAGGCATCCAGTCGCTGGACAGCCGTGCGGCTGACATTGCCGCAGAACTCGATCGTGAACACGGGGACGCCCTGCAGGCACGCTGCCTCCAGCGCCCCTGGCCATCGCAGACCCCGAGCCTGCTCGCCTGGGTCAAGCGCCATGCGCCGGAGACCTATGCCAAGATCGGCGCTGTCCTGTTCTGCAAGGACTACATCAACTTCCGGCTGACGGAACGGTTGGCCAACGATATCTCGGACCTGAGCGGTGCAGGCCTCCTCGCCATGCCGGAGGGCGTACTCGACGCTGATTTGCTTGGCCTCTATCACCTTGAGGATGCCTTGCCGTTCTTCCCCGAACGCGTGCAGTCCGCAGATATTGTCGGCCGGGTAACCGCAGCGGCCGCCAAAGCAACGGGTCTGGCGCAAGGCACGCCCGTCATCGGTGGCTATTTCGACGTAGTCTCAAGCGCCATGGGTTCAGGCGTGATCCATGCCGGTGAAGCCTCGGTCATCGCGGGGACCTGGAGCATCAACCAGGTCTTTGCCGATGAGCCCGTCATCAGTCCCGATGTCTTCATGGTCACCACCTTCGGGCAGGGGCGATACGTCAACATCGAATCCAGCGCGACATCGGCCGCCAATCTCGAATGGTATGTGCACCGCATGCGCGGCGACCATGGCGGCGAGGCTTTCGATCGCTGCAACGATGAAGTCGGCAAGGTCGTACCCCGCGCCGACGACCCCTTCTTCCATCCCTTCATCTTCGGCTCGCGCCTCGGCGCCGAGTTTCGCGGCGGTTTCTACGGTCTCGCCGGGTGGCATGGCGAAGGCCATATGATCAGGGCGCTCTTCGAAGGCGTCTGTTTCGAACATCGACGGCACATCGAAGTACTGCGCAATGCCGGGCTTGCCGTCGACCGCGCAGTCATGTCCGGCGGTGGCTCGCGCAGCCCGCATTGGCCGCAGATGATGGCCGATGTCCTGGAGATCCCGCTCACCGTTGCCGAGGCCCGGGAGACCGGTGCTCTCGGAGCTGCAATCGGCGCTACGGTCGCGATCGGCCTCTATGCTTCTTATGAAGAGGCCGTGGCTGCGATGACCCGGTCAGCCAGAGACTTCCAGCCGAATACGGAACGGACGGAGCATTTTTGCAGGCGATACGGGTTCTACACGGCCCTGACCGACCAGATGCGGGACTTCTGGAGCGCGCTCCGCCTGAAGCCGTAAGCGCGGGCGAAGACCACAGACGAACAGAGGCGATCCTGATCGCCAACGAAAGGACAGACCATGCCGGACACGACACGGCTCGATGGCGACTATGACTATGTCATCGTCGGGGCAGGGACCGCAGGCTGCGTTCTCGCCGCCCGCCTGACGGAGGATCCGAAGACCCGCGTGCTGCTCCTGGAAGCCGGAGGCTCGGACCGCTATCACTGGGTGCAGATCCCCGTCGGCTATCTCTACTGCATCGGCAATCCGCGCACCGACTGGATGATGCGCACCGCATCCGAACCCGGTCTCAACGGCCGCAGCCTTGCCTATCCGCGCGGCAAGGTGCTCGGCGGCTGCACCTCGGTCAACGGCATGATCTATATGCGCGGCCAGGCGGCCGATTACGACGGCTGGCGTGACCTCGGCAATCCCGGCTGGGGCTGGTCGGATGTGCTGCCCTATTTCCGCAAGTCCGAGGACTATCACGGGCCGTCGGGAAAAATGCATGCGACCGGTGGCCCCTGGAAGGTCAGCCGCCAGCGCCTGAAATGGGACATCCTCGAGGCCGTCCAGGAAGGCGCCCGCGAGTTCGGCATCGAACCGCGCGCCGACTTCAACGACGGCGACAATGAAGGATCCGGCTTCTTTGACGTCAACCAGCACAACGGCGTCCGCTGGAACACGGCCCGCGGCTTCCTGCGGCCCGTCCTGAAACGCCCCAATCTACGCCTGGTCCAGCATGCCCTGGTTGAACGCCTGACCTTCGAAGGCAAACGCGTGACCGGCGTCCACTACCGCACGCCGGGAGGCGCGTTCTCCGCGAAAGCGTCAGGCGAAGTGATCCTCGCCGCCGGCGCCATCAACTCGCCGAAGCTCCTGGAACTCTCCGGTATTGGCGACCCCACCCGCCTCTGGTCGCTTGGCATCGACGTCAATCTCGCAAAGCCGGCCGTCGGCGCAAACCTGCAAGATCATCTGCAGATCCGCACGGTCTTCAAGGTGAAGAACACGGTGACGCTGAACGAGCTCGCCAATTCCTGGCGCGGCAAGATGAAGATCGCTGCCGAATATGCGCTCTTCCGCTCTGGCCCCATGTCGATGGCACCCAGCCAGTTCGGCATGTTCACCCGGTCAGGCCCGGAAGAAGACCGGCCCGACATCGAATATCACATCCAGCCGCTCTCCACCGACAAGCTGGGCGACCCTCTGCACCCGTTCCCGGCGATCACCGTCTCGGTCTGCCAGTTGCGCCCGACCAGCGCCGGTACCTGCCACATAACGTCGGCTGATCCGGCCCTGCAGCCGGACATCCGTCCGAACTACCTCTCGACCGACCAGGACCGTTCCGTCGCGATTGCCGCCATCCGCCAGGCAAGACAGGTGATGTCGGCTGCAGCCCTGCGTCCCTTCCAGCCCGAGGAGATCCTGCCCGGTCGGGAATTCCAGGACGACGAAGCCCTGCTGCAAAAGGCCGGCGACATCGCCACCACCATCTTTCACCCCGTCGGAACCTGCCGGATGGGGCCGGACCCCGACGCCGTCGTGGACCCCGCATTGCGCGTGAGAGGCCTTCAGGGCCTGCGCGTCGTCGACGCCTCCATCATGCCCAGCATCGTCTCGGGCAACACCGCTTCACCCGTGGTCATGATCGCCGAAAAGGCGGCAGATCTGATCCGCCAGGCGCGCCTGGCCTCCCGGCAGACCAGCCCTGCCAGCCTTCCCTGACATGGATCAAACTGGGTTGGCCGATCCGGCGCCCATACGGAGAAAATGCGATGCGGAATGTCTCTATCTCCCGTAAGTTCCTGCTGATGATGGGGATGTTCGGTGTGTGCACACTGATCCAGATTGGCTACACGGCGGCCCACCTTCACTCTCTGGCGAGAACCTACAACACGATGCTGAAGTCTGATGCCGGGGGCGCGCTTCAGCTCGCGAAGGCCAATCACGCACTTCAGGAGATCCGCTCAGCGACCGCAGATATCATGATGTCGCGAACCAGCGACATGAATACGCTGGCCAGCGATGAACTCGCCAAGGCCCAGGCTGCGTTTGGTGCGGCGATCGAGCAGGCCGGACAGCTCTTGCCGGAACGCCAGGCAGACCTGGCGGCGATCAAGGGCGATGTGCAGTCGACCCTGGACGCGGCGTGCAATCACGTTGTCGAAATTGCACTGACGTCGAACAGCGAGGCGAATGCGGCGGGCAGCCAGGCCTTGTTCCTCAAGGAGTGCCAGCCAAGGATCAACGCGCTCGGGCCTCGCCTTTCGGCGCTCACCGCCGAGGTTGCCGATACGGTCGAGAGGACCGGCCAGGTGCTCGAACAGAATGCCGGCAAGGTTGCCTTGCAGACACTCGTATTCGCCGTTTTGAGCCTGATCGGCGCGCTTGTGGGAAGCCTGTTTCTCGTCCGGATCTGGGTTGTTCGACCGGTGGGGAAGCTGTGTGCTGATATGGACCGCCTCGTACACGGCGATTTGGGCATCATGGTTTCAGGCCTCGACCGGGGCGACGAGCTGGGGCACATGGCGCGGGCCGTGCAGGTCTTCAAGGAAACCGGGATCAAGGCTTCCGAACTTGAAGCGCAGGCGGCAGAAAGCCGGACCCGGACCGCGGCCGAACAGGAGGGTGCGCGCCGTCGCGAGGCGATCGTCACGCAGCAGATGCAGGACGCGACGCGTGGCCTCGCCGAAGGTCTGAGACACCTCGCTGCCGGCGACCTGACCTTCACGATCGACACGGCCTTTGCCGAGACCTTCGAACCGGTTCGTCAGGATTTCAACGCGACGATCGACAATCTTCGCTCGACGGTGGGGCAGATTACGGCGGCGGTTGACCTCATCGAGAGACGCGTCCGGGAACTCGGTGCGGGGGCCGCCGAACTGTCGTCGCGCTCTGAAAGACAGGCTGCCTCGCTGGAAGAAAGTGCGTCCTCTCTGCGGGACCTGACCGCCAATGTGCAGCAATCTGCCGCCAGAACCGAGGAAGCGAGGCGCTTTGCCACCCACTCCAGCGCGGCGGCTCAACAGTCGAACGAAGTCGTGCGCATTGCGATGCACTCTATCGGGCAGATCGAGAAATCATCCAACGAGATTGCCAACATTGTCGGCGTCATCGATGACATCGCCTACCAGACGAACCTCTTGGCCTTGAACGCCGGCGTTGAAGCTGCCAGGGCGGGCGACAGTGGCAAGGGTTTTGCCGTTGTCGCCCATGAGATCCGCGAGCTTGCGCAGCGATCGAGCCTGGCCGCCAGCGACATCAAGCAACTGATCGAGACGTCGGTCGGTGAGATCAGGCTCGGGGTGCGGCACGTCGGTGTCGCAGGACAGTCACTTCAAGCCATCAGCGCCCAGGTGCTTCTCATCAACCAGGAACTCGACGCCCTGGCCCGGACCGCACTGGAGCAATCCAGCAGTCTACGCGAGGTCAATACGGCGATTGTCCAGATCGATGAGGCGACCCAGAAGAACACCATGATGGTTGAGGCGAGCAGCGGCGCCACGAAGGAACTCGTTGATGAGGCCGACAGGCTTCGTGGCCTCATCGATCAGTTCCGGCTCGTCACCGATGAGCATCCCGCGATGCGTTACGGACAGGGCGCAGCCTGAGCAAAATCACACAGCACTTCGTCTCCAACGCTGAGGCAGGATGAGCACAATGCCAAGTTCGGTGACGACGTCAGACCGTCATCCTCTAGGCGGACTGGGCCTTCAATTCCGTTGGATCGGTACTGGCCTGCTGCTGATCCGCGATGAGTTGGCCGGCATCCTTGCCGCTCATGGGGCGGCCAAACAGGTATCCCTGGATCAGATCCGGCTGGAGAGGCGCTAGAACAGCCATCTCCTCTTGGGTCTCGACGCCTTCGAGCACGCACCGCAAGTTGAGCTTGGAGCATAGGGCGATGATGGCAGCCACGATTTCACGCGATGTGATGCTGTGGGGAACCTTGCGGATGAAACTCCTGTCGATCTTGACCTTGTCGAGCGGCAGCTGGTCGAGATACTCGAAACTCGAATAGCCAGAACCAAAATCATCCAGTGCGACCCTGCAGCCGCGGCTTCTCAATCTGTCAAGAACGGTGCTGGATGTTGTCAGGTCAGACATCACCGCTGTCTCGGTAATCTCGAATTCCAAACGGCTCGGCGAAACTTGCTCCTCCATGATCTGGCCGAGCAGCGAGAGTACAAAGGTCTGGTCTGAAATGTCTCGTGCTGAAAGGTTGAAGGACAGACTGATATCGTCGGGCCATTTCTTGAGTTCCGCCAACCCTTTGCGAAACAGAATGGCGGTGACTTTCTGGATGAAGCCGGAGCGTTCGGCGACGCGAATGAAAGCGTCGGGGCTGACAAGCCCGAGCCTTGGGTTTTGCCAGCGGGCCAGTGCTTCGAAGCTAACGACGCGCGCCTCGCCCGGCGAATACTGCGGCTGAAAAAGAAGGAAGAGTTCCTGTTCGAGGTTGCCTTCGCGCAACTCCCGCTCGATGGCGGTCGCGTTTTCCATTTCCTTGCTGTCGGTGGTTTCGAAAAGGATGCATTGTCCGCGGAACCGGGCCTTTGCCTTATAGAGGGCGAAGTCGGCCTGCTCATAGAGCTGGGTGCTGTCGGTTCCCATGCTCGGAAAATGCGAGATGCCCGCCGAAGCGCCCACCGAGAGTTCCTGGTTTTCAATCATATAGGGGGCGGTGATCGCCTTGATCCAACTGCCGGCAAGCTCCCTTACCCGAGGTTCGGAGACGTCTCCGGTCAAAACGACGGCAAACTCGTCACCACCGATCCGGCCAATCATGGCCCCCTCGAGATGCAGGTCCATGGCCCGCGCGACGGAGGCGCGCAACAGGCGGTCGCCCATCGAATGACCGTACACATCATTGATGCCCTTGAAGCCATCGAGATCGAATATTCCCAGCCAGAACGGCGTGCCTTGCTCGATCAGAGTGTCGATCTTCTCGAAGATGGCGCGCCTGTTGGGGATCCCGGTCAGCATGTCGGCGTCGGCAAGGGCCCGCGCCTTTGCTGTTAGTTCATCGGCAAGCAATCGCGCGTCGATCTGTCGAATGATCGCATGCCTGAGCAGCCCCGTCATACTGACCGACGCGAAAGCTGTCGCAACGACAATGGAGACATACTCCGCGTAGAGATCGGCAGGAAGAGAGGTGGAAAACCAGTAAAGCGTCGCCAATGTTAGCGGAACGCTGATCATGACCGTGCGCGTTGTGGCGCCGGTGATCGCGAAAATGAAGGCCAGCAACACGAAGTATATGTAACGCGTCTCGACATTGTAGACGAGAAGGTAACTCAGGAGGTTGAGGTACATGAAAAGTTGCATGGCCAGATTATGAAATTCGAGCCTGGCCAGCGACATGGTCTGGTTGTTCGTCAGAAGCTTGTGAAACAGATAGAAACTGAGAGCTGTCGTCGTGCTGATGAAGGAGAATACGGCCAGCATCAGGCCGCTCTGCGTCTGCCAGTGCTCCCAGGTGACGAAGAGGTAGTAGCCGCAGGCGGGGATCAGGATAGGCCGCAGGATCGGGATATAGGCATCCACCATCGCCTGCTGTCGTGCCGGGTCGTTTGATATCCTGAATTGATTGAGCAGCTTGGCGATTTTCATGGAGAGAGTTTTTTGTCTTCGCCTGATCCGTATGGTCGGTGCTCTGGTGGAGGCAAACGCATAGATTTGTCCCGTTTCTTCATGTGCCAGCATGGCGTGCAATGGCTGTGCGGCACGACCAATGTCAGCCATCGGGATATATATCAGCGAGATTTAAAACAGGTTTACGGCAATCCCGGTTTGGAGCGTGGCTTTCGGGTTTGGCCCCTGCTCAGCAGGTTTGCTGCCTGGCCATGCGGGACTTTGAAGGAGAGTTTACGACCGTCCCCAAGGCGGCCCTTGCCGCCGGTCGCCAGTCCATGTGTCTGGTCGATCCTCGCTTGCGCTAGACAGGCCAAGCCGCTTGAACGACTTGCGCCGTGGTAGCTCATCTTTCCAAGATGATGTCGCGTTTCCGCGAGGGAGATGGTCGCTGGCTATAGAGTGAAAATGCGCAAAGATGAGCATGCCCCGGAAACGCGAACCCTTTTCGTGGCTTGGAAACGCGGTCAAGTTTATGGTCGTGCTGTGCTGGGTGGCGAGGGCCACAGGCCTCCAACGGCTAGCTCAGATTCAAGCGTGTTCCCTCTGCGATAGCGTCAAATCCTGCATTGACGGAAGGAAAGCACAGCTCCACGCGTGTGCCGTCTCCCAGGCGAGAGCTAATCCTGACATCACCGCCCGACTGGCGGACAAACCCGTAGACCATCGCCAGCCCAAGTCCGGAGCCACCGGTTTTGGAGCGCGTTGTGAAGTAGGGCTCCAACGCCTGGTCGAGAACTTCCGGCGACATGCCGACACCTTCATCGATAACGGCGATGATCACGGTTTCCATCTCCCTTCGCGCTTCCACTCTGATTGCCCCACCACCCGGCATGGCCACCGATGCGTTGAGACACAGGTTCAGGATCGATTGCTCCAGCAGGGCAGGATCGAGGCTGAGAGTTGGCAGGTTGGCCGCAAGGTCCAGCTCCAGCTGATTACGCGAACCGATTGCCATTTCCAGCACGTCGGCCATGCCGTGGAGGATTGTGGCAACATCGATCGAGGCTGGACGTATCTGCTGCTGGCTGCCGACGGACAACATGCTGGATGCGAGTGCGCGTCCTCGTTCCGCTGCCTTTCGTATGCGCCCGAGGTGGCGCTTCTGGCGTTCGGTGAAGCCGGGTTCTCGCTCGAGAAGGCCAAGGCTCCCGGTGATGATGCCGATCATGTTGCCGACCTCGTGGCTGACCTGATGTGTCATCCGCATCACCACATCGAGGCGCTGGGCTCGAGCCGCCTCCACCTCTTGCCGATCCATGGCCGTAACGTCACGGGCAAGCAGGACCACGCCTCCGTCCGGTTGCCGAGAGGCGGAGATCTCCACGACCTGATCGTCGACGAACCGGTGCCGGAGCATGCGTCGCTCGACGAGTGAGCCGCTTTCGCTTTCTGCCGGCATCAGCAGCGGATCAATTTCGTCAACCGTCCCAACAAAGCGGCGCAGTGGCATTTTTCGAGACGACCCTGTCTGCCGCATCAGTTCAATGATCCGGCGGTTCATGGTGATCGGTCGGCCTGTCGGATCGAAAAGGGCAATGCCTTCGTTCATTGTCCGGAAGGTTGAACGGATTGTCCTTGCAGCCGCTTCCGCCGTGCGTCTCAGACGGGACACGCGATCCACGCTCTCCTTGAAGGCACGGAAGGCGTCGAGCAACCGGATCAATTCCGTTTCCGTCCCCGCATAAACAGGCGGTCCCACATTTTCTTCTCCTCTTGCCAGCGCATTCATGCCGCGCGAGAGGTCACCGATCCCGTGTGAAACACGCATGACCGAGCGGATGGAGAGGATCGCCAGGATAACGACTGCGAAGGACGCGATCACGATCATGACGAGCAACTGACGCAAGGCACTGGATGTGGATTCGAGGTTCTGGTTAAGCGCGTTGGCCACCAGCGCGCTCTGGGTTTCCGTCGCGTGCGAGAGATCACGCGAGACGGTGTGCAGGCGAGAGATGGATGCGCGGATCGTGAACATTTCCAGGAGGTAGCGTGTCTGTGCCTCGAAGATCCTTCGATAGGGTTCAAGTTGTTCAGGCGAGACCCGCAGATTGGGCCCCGGTGTCAGCATCCGGGCGGATGTCTCGGCCACGAACCGTCGTTGAAGTTCACCAAGCTGGAAGAGGCTGTCCGACGTCGAGGCAGATTGTGCGATGCCATTCAGACGCAGCCTGAGATCCTGATCCTCGATGACGCGAGCGGTTGCGATCTCGCCGAGTGCGACGGCCGCTTCGGCCTTGTGTCCCTGGGCGGCATCTGCATTTGCCGCAAGGGCCAGCGTCTGGGCCTCGATACTCTTGAGGAGTTCGATGATCCGGCGCGCTCCGGCACCTTGCATGGCCGTGCCGGGCTGATCCGGAGACATGGTCTCGATCAGCGTTTCCACCTGAGCGACCACGGCGCGGCTTTCGCTCGAAACGCGATAGGGAGACGTGGCATTCATCAGGAATGGCGCGCTCGAAACAAGGTCGGAGACCTGTCTCGATACGAGCGATGCCTTGGCGAGGCTCGAAAAGGCCTGCACACTATAGGCCGACATTTCGTTGCGTGCCCTTTGCAGACCGTAAATCGCGACGGCGGACAGGAGCAGGACGGAAATGCAGATGAAGATGATTGCAAAGGGCAACCGAAAGGCGATGGAAGAGAGGAAAGCGCGGTTGATCAAGGCGATGATCCGGCGTCGTCAGTGTGCAGGACATAGCCCTTGCCGCGTCGCGTCTGTATATGGCGGGGCAGGTCGGGGTTGCGCTCGATCTTGCGCCTGAGGCGCAGTACCAGGACATCGACGTTTCGATCGACGAAACGATCCGAGTCGGTCCCCATCCGGTCGAGAATCTGGGCGCGGCTGACGGGTGTGTTCGGGGTTTCGGCGAGGATTTCCAGCAAGGCGAATTCCGCTGCCGTCAGCGTCTTCGTCGGATCGGCAAAGCAAACGGCTCGGCGCTGAGCGAGATCGACAGCCCATTCTCCGAGCCTGAGCGCTGCCGAGGTGTGGTCGCGGTCGCCCTCTCTGTCGTGGCGCAATTGCGGGTGGGTGCGTCTGAGAACCGCCTTGATCCGTGCGGTGAGTTCGATCGGCTCGAACGGTTTCACCACATAGTCGTCTGCCGCAGTTTCAAGGCCGAGCACTCTGTCGGTCGCGCTGCCTGCTGCCGTCACCATGACGATGCCGACATCGGTCTGGGCCCTCAAACGTTGGGCGAAGGCCCGCCCGGAGAGGCCCGGAAGGTTGTGGTCGACCAGAACCAACTGAACTGTCTCATGCTGCAGGCGCTCCTGTGCCGCTTCCGCAGATGGTGCCGTCACCGGTATCCACCCCTCTGCCTCCACCAGGTCACAGATAAGCTCCGCCATATCCGGATCGTCCTCGACGATCAGAATTTTCACCTTCTGGTTCAACACGTTGCAGTCCTCCCACGGTGATCATAACCCTGTGGGACGAAAACGCCAAAGACTTGCTGGTTATCGGCGAGCGTCACAATTGTAACATTTGAAATTTCTGCAACGGGTGACGATGGCGCGGTGAAAGATCGGTAACCATTCTCCGGTTGCCAGCCCGCATCGATACGGACATGCTTCATGCATTGGAACGGGGAGGTTCCAAGGGAGGACGACGTGAATTCATTGACCGCCATCGGCGCTGTGGTGCTTGTAACCGTCGCCACGGCCACGAGTGCTCGGGTTGCCGAGACACTGAATATCCTCTGTGGCGTTGACGAGGTCTGGTGCGCCGTCATGCAGAAGACCTACGAGGCAAAGACCGGCCTTCACGTCAACATGACGCGGATGAGCACCGGCGAGATACTCGATCATGTTCGGTCCGAGAAAGATCAGCCCTCAGTTGACGTCTGGTGGGGAGGCACCGGGGTTACACACCTGCAGGCGGCCTATGAGGGGCTTCTTGAACCCTACCGCCCGCAGCAGGAAGCCGACCTCTTGCCCTGGGCCCGCAACTTCTTTTCCCTATCCGGCGGCACATCCGTCGGCCTCTATGCCGGTGCGCTCGGGTTTGCCTACAACGCTGACCTTCTTTCTGCGGCAGGATTACCGGCGCCCAACTGCTGGAAGGATCTCGCCAAGCCGATCTATCGCGGCCAGATCCTGTCCGGAAACCCGCATTCCTCGGGCACTGCCTTCACCACGCTCGTCACGCTGGTGCAGTTGCTCGGCGAGGACGATGCGTTTGCCTATATGCGTGAACTCGACCGGAATATCACCGAATACACCAAGGCCGGTGCCGAGCCGGTCAAGGCGTCGGGCAGGGGGGAGATCATGATTGGCATCTCCTTCATGCATGACGCCGTGACGCAGAAGGAAGCCGGCGCTCCCCTCGTCATCGTCGCGCCCTGCGAGGGCACCGGCTACGAAATCGGAGCGGTCAGCATCGTCAAGGGCAGCCGCCATCTGGAGGAAGCGCGGCACTTCGTCGATTTTGCGCTGAGCCCCGAAGGACAGGCAACCGGCGCTGCCGCAGACCAGAACCAGGTGCCATCCAATGCCAAGGCCGTGCTGCCGCCGGCCGCTCCCGACATCTCGATGATCAAGATGGTGGACTATGATTTTGCCACCTTCGGCTCGCCCGAACAGCGAAGTCGGCTGCTGAGCCGCTTCGATAGCGAGATCAATCCGACCAACTGATTTTCCACGACCGGACGATCCCAGACACGGTGCCTTTCAAGGCGCTGCCGCCGAAGGCTTGTCCATTTTTCTCGACTTCCATCAGACGCAAGCAACAGGAGGATACCCATGCGACTGACACTGCTCTCCACACTACTCTTCGCCGGCACGAGCTTGTCTGCCGGCTCGGCTCTGGCAGCCGGTGAGCTCAACCTCATTTGCGCGGCCGACGTCGTCATCTGCGAACAGATGCAGGGCGATTTTGAAAAGGCCCATGACATCAAGGTCAACATGGTGCGCATGTCCTCGGGCGAGGCCTATGCCAAGATCCGTGCCGAGGCGCGTAACCCGAAGACCGACCTCTGGTGGGCCGGTACCGGCGACCCCCATCTGCAAGCCGCGTCCGAGGGGCTGACGGAAGAATACAAGTCGCCGATGTTCGATCAGTTGCAGGATTGGGCGAAGAACCAGGCCGAAAGCTCGGGCTTCAAGACCGTCGGCGTCTATGCCGGCGCGCTTGGCTGGGGTTACAACACCGAGATCTTCAAGCAGAAGGGCTACAAGGAACCGGTCTGCTGGGCCGACCTGCTGGCTCCCGAGCTGAAGGGCGAGATCCAGGTGGCCAATCCCAATTCGTCGGGAACGGCTTACACAGCGCTTGCCTCGCTCGTGCAGATCATGGGTGAAGACAAGGCCTTCGAATACCTGAAGGCGCTGAACGCCAACATCTCGCAATACACCAAATCCGGCTCCGCGCCGGTCAAGGCTGCTGCCCGTGGCGAGACCGGCCTCGGTATCGTCTTCATGCATGATGCGGTGGCCCAGACGGCCGAGGGCTTCCCCGTCAAGTCGATCGCACCTTGCGAAGGCACCGGTTACGAGATTGGCTCCATGTCGATCGTCAAGGGCGCCCGCAACATGGAGAATGCCAAGGTCTGGTACGACTGGTCGCTGAAGCCTGATGTCCAGTCCCGGATGAAGGACGCCAAGTCCTTCCAGCTTCCATCGAACAAGAGCGCCGAAATCCCCAAGCAAGCCCCGCGCTTCGAGGACATCAAGCTCATCGACTATGACTTCAAGACCTATGGCGATCCGGAAAAGCGCAAGGCTCTGCTCGAGCGCTGGGATCGTGAGATCGGCGCTGTCGCAAACTGACGCCTGACCCTATCCGCCGGCGGTCTCTGGACCGCCGGCCCATTTCTCTTCCCGCGAATCTATTGATGAGGTCGACCATGAGACATGGCAACCGCAGACTGGACCTGTTGCTGGCCTTTGGAGCCGCATCCTTCATTCTGCTTCCCTGGTACAGGCTGGAGTCCGGCTTCTTCGGCCTTGATTGGCTCGGTGACTTTCCCTTCACGGAGAGCGCTGCACCAGGCGTTCTGCAGTTGTTGGTTCACGGTCGCCTTTGGCTTCTCGGTGTCGTACTCTTCTTCGGTCTGGGTTTCGCGGCACGTTTTATTGTCGATCCGATGCGCCGTGGTGCGTTCTTTGCGGCAGCAGGTGCAGCAGGCCTAGTCTACCTCTGCCTCCAGGGACTTGCGGTCGGCTTCTCCGGCTGGACCTGGGGGATCAGCGAAGCTCTTTTCGGAACGCTCTCCGATGGACAGCCATCGATGGGGGCGGGCGCCGTGACCATGTCCATCGTCTTCGTCCTCATGTTCGCCTTCGGTCTGGTCGAACGCGGCGTGATGAAGGGTGACGCCTTTGTCGTCGGGTCGATCTCGCTTCTTGTCTTCCTCGTCTTCGTCTTCGTTTTCTATCCGATCGGAAGCATGCTCGTGGCGGCCGTTCAGGATTTCGACGGCTCCTTCAAGCCGGACGATTTCATCCGCAACCTGCAGGATCCGGGCATCTGGAGCCTGAGCTGCCTGATCGGCGACGGACGCTGTGGCGTCGCCTGGCGCACCTTCACGCTCGCCATCATGACGGCGTCCGCCTCCACATTGCTTGGCCTCGCCTTTGCTCTGGTCGCGACCCGCACCCGCTTTCCGTTCAAGAAGGGTCTGCGCCTTCTGACGGTGCTGCCGATCATCACGCCGCCCTTCGTCATTGGCCTCGCGCTCGTGCTGCTCTTCGGCCGCGCCGGCGTGGTCACCGAAACCCTATCCAGCCTGTTCGGTATCGAGCCTGGCCGCTGGCTTTATGGCCTGACCGGCATCTGGATCGCACAGGTCCTGTCCTTCACCCCCATCTCCTTCCTCGTCCTGATCGGCGTCGTCGAGGGCGTCAGCCCATCGATGGAGGAGGCCTCGCAGACGCTGCGCGCCGACCGTTTGCGCACCTTCTGGCGGGTATCCCTGCCTCTGATGAAGCCCGGCCTCGCCAATGCCTTCCTGATCGGCTTCATTGAAAGCATGGCCGACTTCGGCAATCCGCTGGTGCTGGGCGGCAGCAATGGCGTACTCTCGACCGAAATCTTCTTCGCCGTGGTCGGTTCGCAGAACGATCCGTCGCGCGCCGCCGTCCTGGCGCTGGTGCTCCTTTTCTTCACGCTGTCGGCCTTTCTCGCCCAGCGCCTCTGGCTGTCCGGCAAGAACTTCGCGACCGTCACCGGCAAGGGAGACAGTGGCGCCCATATTGCCCTGCCGCGTGGCATCTCGATCGGCGTGCATGCCATTGTCATTCCGTGGATGATCTTCACCGTCGTCGTCTACGGCATGATCCTCGTTGGCGGCTTCGTGACCACCTGGGGCCTCGACAATACGCTGACCCTCGAACATTACGCCCGAGCCTTTTCCGTCAGCATCCAGAACGGCTCGATCGCCTGGACGGGCGTTGCCTGGAACTCCTTCTGGACGACCATGGAGATCTCGCTGATCTCCGCGCCGTTGACCGCAGCCGTCGGACTTCTGACCGCCTACATCATCGTCCGTCAGAAATTCGCCGGCCGGAACCTCTTCGAGTTCGCCCTGATGATGAGCTTTGCCATTCCGGGAACGGTCATCGGCGTCAGCTACATCATGGCCTTCAACCTGCCACCGCTGGAAATGACGGGCTCTGCCCTGATCCTGATTGCCTGCTTCGTCTTCCGCAACATGCCGGTCGGCGTGCGCGGTGGGATTGCGGCGATGAGCCAGCTCGACAAGAGCCTGGATGAGGCTTCGCTGACGCTTCGGGCTGATAGCTTTCGTACCGTGCGCAAGATCATCCTGCCGCTTTTGCGCCCGGCGATCACAGCCGCACTCGTCTACTCCTTCGTGCGGGCCATCACCTCGATCAGCGCGGTCATCTTCCTCGTCAGCGCCGAACATAACATGGCGACCTCCTACATCGTCGGCCTTGTCGAGAATGGCGAATACGGCGTGGCGATCGCCTATTCCTCGATGCTGATCGTCGTGATGATCACCGTCATCACCGGCTTCCAGCTGCTCGTCGGCGAACGCAAGCTGCGCCGCGAAAATCGTGTTGCCGGCCTCGGCAACAACAGTCCCGTTCCTCTCGGTCAGGAGAAAACTGCATGATCACCGTCAAAGCCGGATCCGTTACATTCCAGAATGTCCGCAAGACCTTCGGCGCCTTCACCGCCATCCACGATCTTTCACTCACCATCGAGCCCGGCACTTTGGTGACCCTGCTTGGCCCCTCCGGTTGCGGCAAGACGACGACGCTGCGCATGCTGGCGGGCCTGGAGCATCCGACCTCCGGCAAGATCCTGATCGGCGGCAAGGATGTGACCATGCTGCCTGCCAACGAGCGCGACGTCTCGATGGTCTTCCAGTCCTATGCGCTCTTTCCGCATATGACATCGCTGGAAAACGTCGCCTACGGCCTTCAGTCATCAGGATTGGGCAAGAAGGAGGCGCGTGAGAAGGCCGAGGAAGGCCTCAAACTCGTTGGCCTTGCCGGCATGGGGCATCGCCTTCCAGCAGAATTGTCGGGCGGGCAGCAGCAGCGCGTGGCCGTCGCTCGTGCTTTGGTTCTCGAACCTCAGGTCCTGTTGCTCGACGAGCCGCTCTCCAACCTCGATGCACGTCTGCGCCGCCGCGTCCGCACGGAGATCCGCGATCTCCAGCAACGCCTTGGCTTCACAGCCGTCTATGTCACTCATGACCAGGACGAGGCGCTTGCCGTCTCTGACCGGATCATCGTGATGAAGGATGGCGAGATCGCCCAGTCGGGTGCTCCGCGCGAACTCTACGAAGCGCCGGCCTCGCCCTTTATTGCCGATTTCATGGGGGAGGCGAATGTACTGCCCTGCGAGGTCATGCAATCCGATGGCCGGGAAGTCCTGGTGCGTGTCAGCAATCTCGAGCATCGCCTGCAGTCCAAGGCGGGCCGAGGCCCTGCCAAGCTCGCAGTCCGACCCGGCGCCATCCGCATCGGTGCTGTGGGCGCAGAGGGCCTGAGGGGTCGCGTCCTTCACTCTGCCTATCTCGGCGGTCATGTCGAATACGAGGTCGAGACCGATGTCGGCACGCTCTTCGTCATCGATCACGACGTGGACCATGCCCATGCCGCCACCAGCGACGTCACACTGGCGTTCAAGAACCGTGGCATTGCCGTCATCAGCGGCTGACAGTTATTTCAGAAAGATCAAGGAAGAAGAGAATGACAGTGAATGATACGGCGCTCGCAGCACGTTTTGCCCTGGCCAAGACGCTGGCAGCGGAAGCGGGAGCCATGGCGCTCGACTATTTCAACCGGCGCGACACGCTGGTGATCGAAACGAAACGAGACCTTCAGGATGTGGTCTCCATCGCTGACCGCAACGTCGAGACCTTCCTCAAGGAGCGTGTGGCCGAAATCTACGCCAATGACGGCTTCCTAGGCGAGGAGTTCGGCCATGACGAAGGCACCTCTGGCTTCACCTGGGTTGTCGATCCGATCGACGGCACCGCGCCTTTCGTCAATGGCATGCCGACCTGGTGCGTTTCTGTGGCGATTGTGCGTGGCGGCGAGCCGGTGGTCGGCGTTATCCACGTCCCCTGCTCGGACGAGCTCTATGCCGCAGCCCACGGTTTCGGCGCCACGCTGAATGACAAGCCGCTGCGCCTCAATCCCTCCCGCAACCTGCAGAACGCGATGACCGGCATTGGTTGCAACAACTATGTTACGCCCGAACGTGTCGGCGCGATCATCGCAGGCCTGATGCAGCGCGGCGGCAATTTCATCCGCAACGGGTCCGGTGCGCTGATGCTGGCCTATGTCGCAGCCGGCAGGCTGGTCGGATATTACGAGCCGCATATGCGCGCTTGGGACTGCATGGCCGGCTTCTGCCTCGTGCGTGAAGCCGGGGGAATGAACCTGGCCTTCCCTGGAAGTGGGGAGGCGTTCCTCGAGGGGCATCCGGTCCTTGCCGCGAACCGGTCTTGCTACGATGAACTGCTGGACCTCCACGTGAGCAATCTCTGAGGTTGCATCGGAACCACGTCATGACGTTCAATGACGGGATCGGATAGGGGCCTCCTGCTGTCGAATTGCAGTCGGAGGCGCCAGCCCTGTGATAAAATGAGTTTGCAATGCCGCAGTGTCGAGCGGGGCCGGAGATGGCCCCGCTGAACATTTATCCTCACAACATCAGTCGAGACGAACGTCATTCGCGTCAAAGAAATGCAAACTTGTTGCTCTTGCGCTGATCTACGCCATCTCGCCCCGTAAGCGCCCCGTGAGGATGCTGTTTCCAGTCACGCCCTATGGATGTTTTTCGAGGGGTCTTGCAAGTTCTGATAAGCGGCCCCATATTCATGGGAGTGGCAGCCATTGAACGGGCACTGCCACTTTCTGGGCGGCACTCACCCTGGCCCCAATAAAGGAGGACGTCATGTCTTCCGACCTTCATCAGCCTATCGGCAGCTTCGACATCAGCATCATCAGAAACGCGCTTCGGCATTCCGGGTTTCGTTATGAGGAACCATTGTGCGAGCTGGATCGCGGCGCAGCGCGCCATGCGATCACCCTTTACCAGAAGGGTTTGCGTAGACCCGGCGATTTAGTTCCCGCCGTCAACCTCTGGGCAGACAAGGCCGTCATCGCGAGGCGAAAGCGCAGCGTTCAGGTGTCGAGCCTGTGACCCTTTCTTTCCCCAATCCGACCCGCGCCTATGACGAGACACGAGGTCTCATCCGTTTCGTCGGGCATGACGGTCTGAACCAGATTCTGTTTCTGTTGCCTGTCGCACTCTTTGACCGTGAGGGGGCGACAAACCGTCGGAAGGAACGCGACTATCTCCTGGCATTCGATCGCCTGCGGGACCGCATCCTGACGACAGCCAGGCAAGCCTATCAGTCTCGGCGACGGCATACTATCGAACTCGATCTCAGTGCATTCGGGTCGTCCCTCCAGTCGGCGACTTGACGAAGGCAATCAGAGTGCTCCGTGAACTCGGAAAAGGATAAAACATGGCCGATCGTAAGCAATCCACTGCAGTGATCTTCCATGACGACCGTCTCGGGCAGACATTTGGCCTCCCACCATGCTGAAGAAAAACTCACCGGAGGGTGAGCGGAAACTGGCTGACCAAATGCTGCTGCGTGCGCTGCTCCATCGCTCCAACTACTCGAGCGCGGATCTCCGGGCGCAGTCAGGCCGCAACTATGCAAGAGAGGTCGTTGTCATCAATCGCCTGCGCAACGGAATGGTGATGGCCGACATGCAACCGGCCCTCTGGGAGAATGTCGGGTTCAGTGAGGCCGCAGCTCTCTTGCGCTGGGAAGATGAAGGCGGAAGTCCATGTGGTCGCGATCAGGTCGGCACGACCGGGAGGCGAAGCGGCTGATGGGGACTTCAGGCAAGGTGATCATACTGGCGGACATTCGAAAGAAGCGGATCGCTTCGGCGACTTGCCGGCCGAACGTCTTCGAGATCAGGTCAGGTGCCGGAAAGCGGCCGGATTGCAGCATCCATCCATTCAGGGCCATGCCCGCCGTGCCGCCAAAGCAGGCCTGATCAACGCTCAGATTGCCAACTGGTCCGACACCCGACCCACCCCGAAGTGACACCAGTCCGAGCCAAGGAGTTTCTCATGTTTACGCGAACAAAGACAAGGACCGTGCATTTTGATGCCCCCTTCACCCTCAAAGGTCTGGATGGCCCCCATCCCGCTGGCGACTACCAGGTGCAGGACGACGAGGAACAGATCACCGGGATTTCCTGGCTCGCCTATAGGCGCGTGGCAACCGCAATCGAAGTCGTTGCCGGTAAAACGACGAGCCTGATCGACATAAATCCGTCGGAGCTGGATGCCGCTCTGGAAATGGACAGGGCCCTGTCCGGCCAGGAGAGTCCGAATAAAACCCACTGATAACTGGAGAAAGATCATGCCCTCTCATCGTTTTACCGTCGGCCAAATGGTTCGCCTGGTCACCACCAAGGGCCTCTCGCCGGCTGCCGCAGTCACCTACACGATCGAAGCCCCCATGCCGGCATACCAGAACAGCCCGCAATACCGACTCTGGAATGCCGAACTGCATCAGGGACGCGTCGCCCTGGAGCGGGATCTCGAGGCCGTCGGATCGCTCTGATCCCTCAGCTGCGGCGCATGTATCCACGATCTGGACGCGCGTTGCGCCCCGGCAATTTTCGGCGAGATCTCGCCACCAAGTTCTGAAGGGAACGCAGATGACAAAACCGACACGTATCGCCTTCATCGGCAATTCCCTTCCGCGCCAATGCGGGATCGCGACATTCACCTGCGATCTGTCCCAGGCCATGGCCGATGCGGCCGAGCCAATCCGCACGAGCATTGTCGCCGTGACGGACCCCAAGCAGAGCTATGCCTATCCGGAGGAAGTGATCTTCGAGATCCGTGAAGACGAGATCGAAGACTACGTGACGGCCGCACGTGTGCTCAACGAAAGTCGCTTCGATGCGATCTCCCTCCAGCATGAGTTCGGCATCTTCGGCGGCGCCGATGGCGAATTCATCCTCGCGCTCCTGGACAATCTGCGGATCCCGGTCGTCACCACCTGCCACACCATCCTCGCCGAACCCACGCCCTCTCAACACCGCGTCTTGCAGAAGGTCGCCGCTCACTCCAGCCGTGTCGTCGTCATGGCCGAGAAGGGACGCACCCTGCTGACGGAAATCTATGGCGTCGCACCCCAGAAGATCGACGTCATTGCCCATGGCATTCCCGATCGCCCCTTCCATGATCCTGATATTGCCAAGGTCGAGCGCGGTTATGCGGGTCGCCCCGTCATCCTGACATTCGGCCTGCTCTCCCCGAACAAGGGCATCGAGGTGGTCATCGACGCCATGCCGGCGATCCTGAAGCAGAGCCCCGACGCAGTGTATGTCGTGCTCGGCGCGACCCACCCGACCCTTCTGCGCACGCAGGGCGACAGCTATCGCGACGGCCTGCGCCAACGCACCGAACGGCTCGGCGTCGATCACGCCGTCCAGTTCCTCAATCGCTTCGTCGACCTGCCGACGCTTCTCGACTTTATTGCGATGTGCGATGTCTATGTGACGCCTTATCTGGATGAGGCGCAGATGACCTCGGGCACGCTCGCCTATAGCTTCGGCATGGGCAGTGCGGTCGTATCGACGCCCTATTGGCACGCATGCGACCTGCTGGCGGACGGCCGAGGAATCCTTGTGCCCTTCGGCGATTCATCCGCCACCGGCGAGGCAATCGCCTCGCTGCTCGGTGATGATGTTGCAAGGACGGCCATGCGAAAGCAGGCCTATGACGCTGGCCGATCGATGATTTGGTCGCATGTTGCCACACTCTATCTCGAGAGCATGGCGAAAGCCCGCGCTGCCTATCGACCGAAGCTGGTCAGCGATCTGATCTCCCTGCGGATCAAGCGGCCGCCACAGCAGACGGCCCTGAAGCTCGGCCATCTGCACACCATGTGCGACGATACCGGCATCTTCCAGCATGCCGTGTTCTCGGTCCCGGACCGCTCCCACGGCTACTGCGTCGACGACAATGCCCGGGCCCTGCTTTTGTCTTCGTTGCTCTCCGCCGTCGGCGAGACCGGCATAGCGGACCGGATGACGGCCTCCTTCGCCTCCTTCGTCGAACACGCCTTCAATCCGGATACCGGCCGTTTCCGCAACTTCATGAGCTTCGATCGCCGTTGGCTCGAAGACGAAGGGTCCGAAGACAGCCATGGGCGCACGCTCTGGGCGCTCGGCGCCTGCACTCTCTTCGACACCGATGCTCCCCGCCGCCGCTGGGCGAGTGCGCTGTTTGCAAGGGCCATGACCGCCACGCTCGACTTCCGCTCCCCGCGCGCCTGGGCCTTCACCCTGCTCGGCCTCAATGACTACTGCACCGCCAACCCGCAAGATGCCCATGCCCGTATGCTGCGCGTCCGGCACGCGGAAAGCCTGATGGACCTGGAACGCCGGGTGTCGAAAGGCGAGCGACGCTGGTTCGAGGAGGGGCTGTCCTATGAAAATGCCCGCCTGAGCCAGGCCTTGATCATCACGGGTGCGGCGACCAAGGTTTCGGCCTTCGTCGAGACCGGTGTTGCGACCCTGCAATGGCTGATGACCCAACAGACAGGGGAGGCAGGCCAGTTTCGCGCTGTCGGCACGGATGGATTTTTCGAGATCGGGCAGGCCCCGAAACTGTTCGATCAGCAGCCGGTCGAGGCGACGGCCACCGTATCGGCCTGTCTGGCCGCCTATGAAGCGACCTCCGACAAGACCTGGATCGAGGCTGCCAACAAGGCCTTCGACTGGTTCACCGGCAGCAATGATCATGGCATCTCGCTCGTCGATCCCGAGACGGGCAGTTGCCGCGACGGTCTGCATGCCGATCGCCCCAACGAGAACCGGGGAGCGGAATCCGTCCTCTGCTACCTGATCTCCTGCATCGAGATCGGCCGCGCCAACCAGATGCTGCGCCCCGTGCTTCCGAGGATCGGCGTCAGGCAATTGTCATGAGCCGCCCAACCCGCAGCAAAAACTCCGAAAGTCCAGCATTGCCCCAGTCCAGCCTTCTCAATCGGCAGGCCCTCTATCTGAGGCCTGACCCAACACGGGTTATCGTCCGTCCCTTCAAGCCCTCGACCGAGCCGCGGCATCTCAATCCACGCGACAAAACGCGGGCGAACGAAATCGTCGATCGCGTCTTGTCCCTGGACCCGACGGCCACGGCAAACCAGTTGCGCGACATCCTTGCCAATTTTGATGGCCGGCATCGCAATCTGCTGCGCCAGTTCGAGCTGCGGGCCGATGCCATGGAAGATGCCTTCCAGCATCACCAGCAGTTCAGCCAGCAGGAAAGGCAACTGGTCGGCGCCTATTTCATGAACGAGTATTCGTTTGAGTCATCAGCTCTGTTCAACCCGAGCATCGTGCCCCATCCGGATCAGTCCGGCATTGCGGATGGCAGCACGCGGGTGATCATCAGTCTGAGGGCTGTCGGCGAGGGACATATCTCGTCCCTGACTTTCCGCTCCGGCGTCATCGATAGGAAGGGGGCGGTGACGATAGACGCACCGACGCGGCTGGCTGTCCTGCCCGATATCCATGCAAGCGACGGCCTGGCGCCCGCCGGCTGCATCGGGCTTGCCTTCAAGAGCGAAAGCGAACTCAGCGAGCGGGTCATCTTCCCGGTTACCGAGGCACAATCCAACGGCATCGAGGATGCCCGTTTTGTGGCCTTCGATGACCACGGCAAGACGATCTATTTCGCGACCTATACCGCCTATAGCGGGTCCTCGATCCGCTCGGAGCTTCTCGAGACTAGGGATTTCCTGAACTTTACCCTGACGCCGCTCCATGGTCCGGCCGCCCGCAACAAGGGCATGGCGCTCTTCCCTCGGCGCATCGACGGGCATTATGCAATGATTGCCAGGCAAGACAGCGAGAACCTGTTCCTGCTCTATTCGGACGATCTGCATCACTGGGACGAGGGACGGCTCTTGATGAAGCCGGAATTCGCCTGGCAGTTCGTTCAGATCGGCAATTGCGGTTCACCGGTCGAAATCGACGAAGGTTGGCTCTTGTTCACCCATGGTGTTGGGCCGATGCGGCGCTACGCGATCGGCGTGACGCTGCTCGACAAACACGACCCGAGCATCATCCTGTCGCGCACGGTCGAACCGCTTCTGCAGCCGGAACCGACGGAGCGGGAAGGCTATGTCCCGAACGTCGTCTATTCCTGCGGTGCCATGCGCCACGGTGACCTGATCGCCCTGCCTTATGCCGTCTCTGATACCTATTCCAACTTCACCACGATCAAGATCAGCAGGCTTCTGGAAACGATGCGTCCCATCGGGACAGCGTTGTGAATGCGGAGGCTAGGTGGGCCGCCCCACCAGGCGATCGGCCATGAGCGTCCAGCAACTGAAACGCGTCTTCCTCGATGAAATCCTGCCCACCTGGAGCAAATCCGGCTTCGACGAGACCTGCGGCCAATTCGTCGAATACCTGGAACTGGATGGATCCTCCCAGAAAGCAGGTGAGGTACGGACCCGAACCGTGGCGCGCCAGATCTATGTTCATGCCCATGCGGCCCATCTCGGCGTTGCCCCCTCCGGTTCGCTCGCCATGGCAGAGCAGGCCTTCGCAAACCTGCACCGCATCGCCTGGGTCGGCGGGAAGCGGGGCGGCTATGTGAGAAGCTTCAACCGCCATACCGAGCTCGTCACCGATCCGGTTCGCGATCTCTACGACAATGCCTGCGTGCTGCTCGCGCTTTCCTGGCTGCTGACGGCCACGGCCAAGGATGCCTATCGGCACCAGATCGACCAGACGATCCTCGCGGTCGATCGGACCCTGACAGACCCCTTTGGTGGCTGGGCCGAAGACAGCGACGGCACCCTGCCTCGCCGCCAGAACCCGCACATGCATTATCTCGAAGCCACGCTGGCCTTGTGTGAAAACAACCGGACCTCCATGCATATGAGGTCGGAAGGCAAGACCTTCGCACTCTTGCGCTCACATTTTCTCGTCGGACCGGATGGGCCGCTTCACGAATTATTCGGTCCCCGATGGGAGCTCGCCGACCGATACGGATCCGATCGGCTGGAGCCAGGCCATATGTGCGAGTGGGTCTGGCTGACAACCCGTCACGATCTTCTCACTCACAGCGATAACACCAAGATATGCCTGGATCTGTTTTCAACCGCGCTGGCGGTCGGGCGCATGCAGGGCTCGCCCTTCCTGCTCGACGCCGTTTCGGCACACAAGGCAATCAGCCCATCACGGCGGCTGTGGCCGCAAGTAGAGATGCTCAAGGCATTCATGACGCTGCATGAGCGACTTGGTCTTCCGGGATATTGCACAGAGGCCGACGACGTGGCCTCCGCAATCCTTTCCGCCTACATGACGCGCGTGCCACATGGCTGCTGGCATGACTGTCTTGACCTGAACGAGGTGCCAACGGCCCACACGATTCCGGCCAGCTCGCTGTATCACTTGTGGACGGCTGTCGCGGATGTCAGACCAGCCGGCTCCATGCGGGAGACTCACAGCTGTTGAGCATGATCGCGGGAAACAACGCTCCTTGTTTGCAGTCGTGATCCGGGAAGGTGGTGCGGAAAACTGATCCGGCTGCCTTTGGCGCCGGTCGTCTAAGTGTCTGAGAAAGAATAGAAACTAGAGTTTGGCTGGGGAACCTGGATTATCACATGATTTCAAAGGCTTAGCAAAATCGCCTTTGATTTTCCTCTGTTTTCCTGCCGCGAGCGACCGTGGATGCCATCTTTGTGCCCTGGCTTTGGGCCGACGTCAACATGGCGGGAGAGCGGCAATTATTTCCGCTCAGGAGCGCGAAGCCGGAGGTGAGGCGAGCATTCTGCGTGACAGCTTTGCGCCTTTCATTCGGTCATAACTGATCGGCTCGACCTACGCGCTGTTGATGTAGAGTTTGCACATGTCGGGTATGCATCGATCACGTCACTTTGTCTTTTGCTTTGCTTTGAGCCAATCGGTGATCAGCTCCCGATATCGTTCGCCGCTGAAGCTCGGATAATGGCCGCCATGCACCAGCCGTACCTTCAGCCGCAGCAAGCTCTCCATCGATGCGTAATAGTCACTGGCGTTGGAATGGTAGGCGTCCTCGATCAGCGGACCGTCATAAAGAAGGTCTCCGGAAAACAGGATTTCCGTGGCCTTCTCGTAGAGCGCGATGCCTCCGGGTGAATGGCCGGGTGTGTGGATGACCTCGAACTGCCGATCACCGAGGTCGATGATATCGCCTCCCTCAAGCAGTCGTGTGGCTGGTGCCCGCTTCACCGAGTAGCATTTCGAGCAATAGGGCTCAGGCGGCAGGGCGTCGAATATGTCGTCGCTTACGTAAGGCTCAGCCAGCGTGTTTTCCCGTGTCGGATTGGCGAGCAGATCTGCCTCCGCCGAATGGACCGCACGGCACTCGAATTCGTGGTGGCAGCCGATGTGATCGAAATGGGTGTGGCTTGCCACCGCGATCAGGTCGCGCTCGGTGACAAGCGGCACCCATTCGCGCAGCGAAACAACCCCCATGCCGCTGTCGATAAGCATGTCGCGATCGCGGCCGCGCACATGCCAGATATTGCAGCGATAGAACTCCTGGATATGCGGTTCGCAGATGTAGGTTACGTCATCGTCGAGACGGCGGACGCTGTACCAGTTCTCGGGATGCATGCGCGGCTTCATCGTCTGTCTCCTAGGCTTCGATCAGCGCAACGATAGTGTCCGCCTTCACGGACAGATCCAGCATGTCACCCGGCTTCGGGTGCGCCGTTTGCGGCAGATTCGCGGTGATGACGATATCTGCGCCGCTCTCTGGCTTAAGGTGACACCGGTGATGCGCACCAAAGAAGGCACTGTCGGTGATCCTCGCGCGGGCAAGTGCAACGGCTGCACCGTCTTCGGTCGCAGACCTGAAATGCTCGGGGCGGATGCAGAGGGTGACCTTGCTGTTCGTCTGGGGCCTGCCGGCGGTGAACGCGGTGATCGGAATAGGGGCGCTGCCAAGGGCCGTTTCCACCTGCGCTTCGCCCTCCGCAATCGAGATCACCCGACCGGGCAGGAAGTTGGCTTCGCCCATGAAACCTGCGGCAAACAGTGAGCGCGGCCGCATGTAGATGTCCGAAGGTTTGCCGACATCCTCGATCCGGCCGTGGTTCATCACTACGATCCGGTCAGCGATAGCCATGGCTTCTTCCTGGTCATGCGTGACATGGATGAAGGTAGTGCCGACACGCTTTTGGATGGCCTTCAGCTCGTCCTGCATCTGGCGGCGAAGCTTCAGGTCCAGAGCGCCGAGCGGCTCGTCGAGCAGCAGAACATCGGGATCGACGGCAAGCGCACGGGCAACCGCCACTCGCTGACGCTGGCCGCCGGAAAGCTCGTGCGGCTTTCTTGTTGCGGAGGCTCTGAGCCCGACCAGATCGAGCATGGCGAGCGCCTTGTCGTTGCGTTGGGCTTTGCCCATGCCGCGCATTCGCAGGCCAAAGCCAACATTGTCGATGAGCTTCATGTGCGGGAAGAGGGCATAGTCCTGGAACATGGTCGTGGTCGGTCGTCGTGCCGGCTCCACATGCGTCATATCCTTGCCCCCAATCGCGATGGTTCCAGCGCTTGGCTCGATGAAGCCGCCGAGAATCGAAAGCAAGGTCGTCTTGCCGCAGCCGGACGGACCAAGCAGCACGATGAATTCCCCGGCCACAATGTCGAGCGAGACATCGTCGAGCGCGCGGAAGGCGCCGAAGACTTTCGTGGCGTTTCGGATCGAGACGTCTGCGGTCATTGGGTTTTTCCGGATTTTCTGAAGACGGCGAGTTCGAGAACGACGAGGAACGCGACCGAGATGAGGAAGACGACACTGCCGATCGCATTTGTCTTGGGGTCGAGGCCCGAGCGGAGCATGCTCCAGATCTCGACGGGCAGGGTCACGTCGAAGCGTGACAATAGGAAGGCGATGATGAACTCGTCCCAACTGAAGGTGACAGAGAGAAAGAAGGCGGCGAGGATCGAGGGCGTCAGCATCGGCGCGGTGACAAGAGTCATGACCTGCCAGTCCTTGGCGCCGAGATCGCGGGCCGCGCGCTCGATGTTCACCTGATGGCCGCCCATGGACGCATAGATGATCGCGAAGCAGAGCGGCAGATTGATCACCACGTGACCGATGCCAACGGTCCAGAGCGACAGCGTTATATTGAGCCGTGACAGGAGCGACAGAAGGCCAAGCCCGATGATCAGCGTGCTGACCGTCATCGGCGCGACGATCAGGGCACGTTGCAGGCCGGATGCGGGAAGAGTGTAGCGAGCAAACGCATAGGCCGCGAGGAAGCCGAGCAGGCAGGAGATCGCAGATGAGATGATCGCGACGATCAGCGAGTTGAACAGCGCCGACATCAGCTTTTCATCAGCGAAGATCTCGCCATACCATTTCCAGGTCAGGCCATGCAGCGGCGGTACCGGCAGGGTGCCGTCCTGGAAGGAGAAAATCACGAGGACCGCGACCGGCAGGAAAATGAAAACATAGAGACCACCGGCGTAAAGGATCGCTAGCGCCGTGTTGAGGTGCCGCATGGTCAGGTCCTCTCCATCTTTAGCCAGCGGGCGCAGGCGATGTAGGCGATCGTCACGACTACCATCAGTACCAGCGATAGGGCCGCTGCCATCGGGAAATCGGCGCGGCGGCCCAGTTGCAGCATGATGACCTGCGGCAGAACGAGCTCATTGTTGCCGCCGAGAATCTGCGGGGTGATGTAGTCGCCGATGCACAGTACAAATGTGAGGAAGGCACCGACCATGATGCCGGGAAGAGTGAGTGGTAGGATCACATGCCAGAAGGTCTGGAAAGCGTTTGCGCCAAGATCGGCCGCCGCGCGGCGGTAGTTTGGTGAAAGCTGGACGAGGTTGGCGTAGATCGTCAGCGTCAGCAACATGACGAAGAAATGCACGAAGCCGATCACCGTGCCGGTCCGGTTTGCAGATAGCTCAAGCGGCTCTGCTATCAGACCCATCCACATCAGGGACTGGTTGACGACGCCGCCCTTGGACAGGACCAGTAGCCACGAATAGGAGCGCACGACATAGGAGGTCCAGAACGGCAGAATCGCCATGATCAGGGCAAAGCGCTGCCAGCGGCGTGGCACGCGCTCGGCGATGATCCAGGCCAGCGGATAGGCGAGCAGGATCGAGACGATCGTGACGGTCAGCGTCACTTCAAGCGAATTGACGAGCGCTTTCAGAAGATGCGGCTTGCCGAAGAAGGCTGCATAGTTGTCGAGCGTCCAGGTGGCGACAATCTCACGGCCCTCGCGCTTCCAGAAGCTGATCGCCGCCATATAGAGAAAGGGCACGAGAAAGAAGGCCGCAGTCCAAAGGACAGCGGGCAGGGCAAATCCCCAGGCCTTGCGGCGTTCTCTGCGCTCAAGCGCGGTGGCGGTCATGGACGGGTTACTCCGTTCGTGCAGGGCAGGCGGCTCGACTGTAAGGTTCGCATGGTGGCCGATCTTCGAGGCGACCACAAATCTTCAGGGACGCCGGTTCCATCCAGCGCACGCAGGTCTGCATCATAGCACGCGCTTCAGATGTGCGGCGATGCTCGCGATGAACCAACGGCTTGAGGGAAAGGCTTTGGACGCGGACGTACATCGCTGCCGCGCCCCAATAGGAAACGCCTACTGCTGCAGCATTTCAGTCCAGACATCCTGCATGGCCGCATCGAAATCGGCATCTGCGACAGGGTAGATCTGGGTGTTCTTCAGATATTCTGGCTGCTTGTCCCAGCGCAGTGCTGTCTTCTGCTGGTCGGTGAGCTGATCACCGGCCTTGGAATTTGCCGGCATGCCCCAGTAGCAGGATGACGTCGCCAGACGAGCCTGGCCTTCGGGGCTTAGGATATACTGCACGAACTTGATGGCGAGGTCCTGCTTGGTCGAATCCTTGAACACGCCGATCGACTGGGCCCAGCGCAGGGCGCCCTGCTTCGGCACGGTCCAGTCGAGGTTCGGCTTCTCGGCCGTAAGACCCGCAGTTACCCATTCGCCACCGCCGAGGATGATGTCGACTTCGCCGCTCACAAGCGCCGTTTGCGAGGCAACAACATCGCTCACCTGGCGCGAGACCTTCTTCATTTCGAAGAGTTTTTCCTTGATTGCCGGGAGATCGGCTTCCGTCAGGTCGGCCGTGTTTTTGCCAATCGCGAGGCCCGTCAAGCCGATCAGCGGTAGGTAGTAGTCATAGACGGCGATGCGGCCCTTGTACTTCTCGGACCAGATGATCGATAGGTCTTCCATGTCCTTTGGGTCGACCTTGGACTTGTCGAAGGAAATCGTGTTGTAACCGAACTTCTCGGTAACGGCGTAGATCTTGCCATCCTTGGTGTTGTTGGCCTCCATGCGGACTTCCGGGAAGGTGTCGGCCATTGGCAGTTTGTCGGCCGGGATCTCGGCGAGGAGATCCAGCTCGATAGCGCGCGGGACGTCGACGCCGTCGATCACGAACACATCCCAGTCACCCGGACGCGACTGCTCGACGATCGAAAGGCCTGCTCCTGTTCCTTCGTATTCCTTCAGATTGACCTTGACGTTGTTTGCCTTTTCGAAGGGCTCGATCAGTGCCGGATCGGTGTGGTCGCACCAGACGAGGGCGTTCAGCTCCTCCTGGGCATGAGCTACGCCGGTCAAGGCGGAGATGGCAACGGTCGCAAGAAGCAGGCGGCGGGAGAGCCCGCCGGATATGGTCTTTTCCATGAGTTCACCCTCTTGTCGAAGGCCCAGGGCGGACCCTCGCGTTGATCGATTTGGCGCTCGTCTCGGCGCCTTGAGAAAAAGATTGAATGAATTCATTTTTTAAGTCAATCTCAATTTTGAGGAGATTCAGACGGAGCTAGTCATGACCGGATTGCGCGCCCGACAGAAGGCCGACAGGAATCGCCGCATCCTGGAATCGGCCACGACCCTGTTTCGGGAGCAGGGCTATGACAGCGCGCGCATCGAAGACATTGCCGAGATGGCGGAGGTCTCGGTCGGCACGCTATACAACTACTATCAGAACAAGGGAGACATCCTGGTCACGACCGTTTCGATGGAAGTAACCGAGGTGCTCGAGGCCGGCGAACGCATCGTTGCCAACCCGCCGCTCAACGTGATCGAGGCGCTCGGTACTCTGATCAACCAATATTACGATCACTCGCTCGTCTATCTTAGCAAGGAGATGTGGCGAACTGCCATGGCCTCTGCGATCCAGCAGCCAGAGACGCCGCTCTCGAAGCGCTATACCGAACTCGACGCGCGTCTCTGTGCCCAGGTTGTTCAGCTCATTGAGACGCTCCAGCGCCGTGGCGTCGTCATCGCGGGTGTCGATGCTCGCGCGCTCGGAGAGGTCTTCTTCAACAACCTCAACATGATGTTCGTTGAGTTCTGCAAGAACGAAAGCATGTCACTTGCTGAACTCAAGGCCCGAGTCGCAGCGCAGAACCGCCCGGTCGCCGAATTGATCAGCAGAGTGAAGCACGTCTGACGGTCTCGAAACCTAGAAAATGACAGAAATGACAGATCAGACGAGCGCCGTACTTTCCGCAGCCGATGCCCTGGTGGCAGCGTTTGGCCGTCATGATGCAAATGCTTATTTCGATGCCTTTGCTCCAGCAGCGACGTTCATTTTCTACAATCTCGATCACACTTTGATGGATCGCGCAGCTTACCAGGCGGAGTGGGCTCTCTGGGAGAGCCGTGACGGCTTCCATATTAACGCGTGCCGCTCGACGAACCGCAATCTGCAGGTCGTAGGTAAGGTCGCTATTTTCATGCACACTGTCGAAACAGATCTCACCATCTCTGGAGAGGACCTGACCAACCACGAGCGGGAAACGATCGTGTTTGCCCAGCAGCCGGATGGCCGTTGGCTGGCAGTGCACGAACATCTCTCCCAGCTACCCCGCTGACGGCAGACTTGAGCTTGCCGAGGCCGGTGCGTTGGCCGACTGCGTTTGAAATTGGTGCATCCGCTTCCGCCGCCCGTCCGACAGTAACGGACGGTCTCTTGGCGTGAAGAGTTTCGGGCGCCGGCAGACGTACGAAAGTCCCCGAGGAAGGAACCCGCGGACCACAGGCTGATGCTATGGAGATTTCGATTTACGGCTGATTCGCGGGGTGGGGAGCCCGCAGCCAGAAAGTGGATCGATGGCTACGGAAAGGCCGCTTTGTTTCGCACCCGTGCGGCTTTGACAGCTCGGCGCCCGGCTCGTTGGAAGCATATCGACGCCGGTGATCTCCTCGGGCGCATGCGGGTCGGTTGCCGGAGGCGTGAAGCCTGCGGCTGGAGTTTTGGCCATTCCGTGCCGGGTCATAAAGCTGCCTCCCGGGTCGTTGCTGTCGCCTCTGGTGGTCCTCGCGGCTGCTTCCAGCGTGCAAAGACCTCGACGACAATCATGCGTCCTCCGCAGCAGGAGCATGGCGGGCGGAAGTCATCTGGTTCGCCAGGAGCGGTGTCATCGACCGGTGCGGCGACGTGCAGGAGTTCGCGCGCAAGCACAAGGCTGGTCTTTCGGGCAGAGTCTGCGAGAAGGCCGTAGTGCCGGATCCGGTGGAAGCCGCGCGGCAAGACATGGAGCAGGAAGCGGCGGATGAACTCATCGACGGCGAGCGTCATGACCTGCTGCCGATCGCAGCCGTCGCGACGGTAGTCCTTGTAGCGGAAGGTGACGCCAGTTTCGTCAAAGGCGATCAGTCAGCGGTTCGAGATTGCGACCCGATGGGTGTAGCGTGACAGGTAGGCAAGCACTGCTTCCGGTCCTGCGAAGGGCGCCTTGGCATAGACCACCCAGCGCTTTTTCCGAACTGGCGATAGATGTCGCAAGAAGGCATGCCGCTCGGCGAGATGGGCAAGAGCACTGAAGAAGCCAAGCTGCCCGGCATCGTGCAGAGCGACCAGCCGGGCAAGGAACAACCGTCGGAACAGTTTGCCGAGTACCCGTACGGGAAGCAGGAAAGCCGGGCGCGATGATATCCATCTGCTTCCGTCTGGCGTGATGCCGCCGCCCGGAACGATCATGTGGACATGCGGGTGATGGGTCATCGCGGATCCCCATGTGTGGAGCACGGCGGTGATGCCGATACGCGCGCCGAGATGCTTGCGATCGGCCGCGATGGTCAGCATCGTCTCCGACGCCGCCTTGAACAGCAGGTCATAAACGAGCGCTTTGTTCTGGCAGGCAAGATCGGCAACCTCGGCCGGCAGCGTGAACACGACGTGGAAGTATCCGACCGGAAGCAGATCGGCCTCGCGTTCGGCAAGCCATGTCCGCGCGGCGGCACCCTGGCATTTTGGGCAGTGCCGATTGCGGCAGGAGTTGTGGGCGATCCGCCACTGGCCACAATCCTCACAGGCCTCGACGTGACCGCCAAGGGCAGCAGTGCGGCAGTTCTCAACCGCCGACATCACCTTCAGTTGCGGCAAGCTCAAATGTCCTGCATGCGCGCGTCGGTACGCCGCCCCGGCCGCACGGAAGATGTCGGCGACCTCGATCGAGGCACGCACTGGCTCAACCGTCGGGGGAGGCTTCTTCCGGCTTGAACAGGCCGAGCTTGTCGAGCGGACTCGTCACCATGCGGACAGTCTTGGTCGCCACCTTGGTGTAGAGGGCGGTGTTGTTGAGCTTTGCGTGTCCGAGAAGGACATGGATGATCCTGATGTCTGTGCCGTCCTCCAGCAGGTGGGTGGCGAAGCTATGGCGCAACGTATGCGGCCCGACCCGCTTGGCAATGTCGGCGGCCCGGGCCGCTTCCACGACAACCCGATAGAGCTGCCGTGTGCTGATCGGCTTCATCGCGTGTTGGCCTGGGAATAACCAGCCGTCGCGATGCATCACACCCTGCTGCCGCCCTACCTTCCACCACTCGCGCAGCAAGGTGAGCAGATCCTCAGAAAGCATGGCATTGCGATAGCGCCCGCCCTTGCCACGCTCGACCCGCAGGAGCATCCGCTCACTGTCGACGTCGGTGACCTTCAGCATGGAGACCTCAGCGACACGCAGGCCGGCGCCATAGGCGACTGACAATGCGGCCTGATGTTTGAGACAGGTGGTGGCATTGAGCAACCGGGCAACCTCGTCGCGGCTCAGTACCACAGGCAGGTTCCGAGGATGCGCTAGCCGGACAAGTCTGCGCGCCAGGTCCGGACGGTCAAGCGTCTGGGTGAAGAGGAAGCGTAACGCCGACACGATACTGTTCATTGTCGGAACGGGCACGCCATCGTTCTGCTGCTCGATCTGGAACCGTCGCAGATCGTCGGCGGTCGCCGTGTCTGGGGACCGCCCGAGAAAGGACGCCAGGCGTCCAATATCGCGAAGATAGTTTCGCTGCGTTTCGCGTGAGAAACGCCGCATGTTCATATCGTCGATCAACCGCTGGCGCAGTGGGCTGATAGGTGTGTCGAGAGAGGGGTATGGCATGATCAGGCTCCTTTGTTGAAGAAGCTCGTCATGCTCTGCCCTTGCCGGACGACGTTCAATCCAGGCGCTGTCTCCAGCCTGCGCCCGCTACCTCAACCGAGAACGCCCTCCCGCGCAACGGGTTCGTTCTGCCGGCCCCAAAGAGGTCGTCTCTCTTGGGCCCCCTACCAAGCTAGCGCGACACGTTTAAGCACGACGGATGACCTGAAAAAAAGATGTCGAAAGTGCTCAAGTTGTTGAGAAGACGTCGCATTTTTCTGTGAGAAACAGCCGCCAAATCTACGCGGAAAACCGACCTAAAATGGCCCGCCTGGAGAACCTGGATTCTCACATGATTTCAAGGGCTTAATAAAATAGCCTTTGATTCTTCTATGTTTTCCTGTCGCGAGCGACCGTGGAGGTCATCTTTGTGCCCTGGCTTTGGGCTGACGTCAACATGGCGGGAGAGCGGCAATTATTTCCGCTCAGCAGCGCTCAAGCAGAAGGTCAAGCGATCGTTTTCGCGTGGTCGCTTTGCGCGCTCGTTCCGACCATGGAGCGAGAACACACCGTTGCCCCATAGCGCACGTTACTTGATGCAGAATTCGCCGGGCCTCGGAAAGACGAGTGCAAAGTGAATATGATGTCTCTCGCCTTATCCTCTCGGTGGCATCGGGAATTGCTTCACCATCTGGAATACTCCTCCGCCTTCCGAACAGTTCAGCTTTGTCATCCCATCCACTGATATTGAGCGAAAAATCTGGCGTGAAAATTGCTTAATGATGGGAGATGTAAGTGGGAGACCGCATTGTCCGTACACACTAGCACTCATGCAGTTGCGAGGAAGCCACGGCGCGTTTTGGACGAAGCAGTGGATCCAGGGAGATGTCTGCGCATCACGCGGCTCTCGTGGTTGTCTGTGGCGGCCTTGGCGTGAGCATGTCAAAAAATTCAACTGATCTAACGATCCTCGTCATCGACGAAAATGCAATTCGGGCCTCGATCATCGAAGAGGGTCTGAACGAAGCCGGGCATCTGAATGTAAGGGTGATCCATGAGATGCAGGGTGTCGCGCGGCTGATCGAGACGATGGATCCTGATGTCATCATCATCGACATCGAGAACCCCAATCGTGACATGATGGAGCATATGTTCCAGCTTACCCGCATGATCTCGCGGCCGATTGCGATGTTCGTTGATCGCTCGGACACCGCCGCAATCGAGGCTGCCGTCGATGCCGGCGTGTCGGCCTATGTGGTTGATGGGCTGAAGAAAGAGCGGATCAAGCCTATCCTTGACATGGCGGTCAGCCGCTTCAATGCCTTCAGCCGCCTCCAGCGCGAACTGTTTGAGGCGCGCAATGCGCTTGAGGAGCGCAAGGTCATCGAACGCGCCAAGGGCATCCTGATGAAAATGCGGGGCTTGAGCGAGGAGCAGGCTTTCGCTCTGCTTCGACAGACCGCCATGAATGAGAAGAAGAAGCTGGCCGACATCGCCCAGAGCGTCGTGACGGCTGCAGGACTGCTGCTGTGAGCGCGGCATGGATCGGAGAATGCTGGTGAGCGATATGGTTTCAACCCAATCCGGCGACACTGCCATCCATGCGCCAGCGTCTGTGCGTGGCAAGGAGCAGAGGACACTTAGGGCAGGCTACATCCCGCTGATGGATGCCTCGATCCTGATCGTCGCGGCGGAGCTTGGCTTCGCTGAAAGGGAGGGATTGCGCCTCGAACTGGTCAGGGATGTGACCTGGGCCAATGTTCGCGATCGGCTTGCCTTCCGCCAGTTCGACATTGCGCATATGCTTTCGCCGATGCCCGTCGCATCCATGCTTGGGCTTGGATCCAATCCCTCACCGACCATCGCGCCCTTTTTCCTCGGTCGTGGTGGCAATGCCATTACTCTTTCGGCACGCATCTTCGAACGGATGAAGTCTTTGACCGGGCTGGCAGACGATGCGGATGCCCTGGCCAATGCAAAGGCACTGGCGGCCTTGCTCGCCGACATGCGCGCGCGGGGCGAGCCGGTGCCAACACTGGGGATGACCTATCCCTTCTCCTCGCACAATTATGAGTTCCGTTACTGGCTGGCGGCGGGCGGCATTGATCCGGACCGGGACGTGAAGCTGGTGGTCGTGCCACCACCGCTGACTTCGGATGCGCTTGAGGCCGGTGCGATCGATGGTTTTTGCGTGGGGGCACCCTGGAACATGATTGCGTCGGAACGAGGGACGGGGCGCATCGTGGCTGCCAAGCAGGATATCTGGCCTCTGGCACCTGAAAAGGTGCTCGGCATGCGCCCCGACTGGGCCGATGCCAATGCCGACACGGTCTCCCGTCTGATCGTCGCGCTCGATCGGGCGGCGCGCTGGTGCGATGACCCCGGTCACCACAACGAGCTTGCCGAGATCCTGAGCGCGCCGGAATACATTGCAGCGCCCACGGGCATCATTCGCCGCGTATTGAATGGCGAGTTCAGTCTCGATGCGCAGGGGACAAAACGGGTCGTCCCGGATTATTTCCTCTTCCACCGCGGAGCCGCCAACCATCCGCGGCCAGATCAGGCAAGCTGGATTTATAGCCAGATGCTTCGCTGGGGTCAGGCAGACTTCAGTGATGAAGGCATGACGCATGCGCGGAGCGCTTTCCGGCCTGACCTCTACATCACAGCGTTGGGGCAGGATGCCGCCCTGCCGGATGCGGCGAGCGAAAAGGCGTCCGGTGGCTATGATGGCTTCATGGATGGCAAGCTCTTCGATCCAGATGATGTGGAGGCTTATGTCGAGCGATTTCCGGTCCGATCGGCCTCGTCGGCCGGCGGGGAGGCGACCGATGGCTAATGCGCTGCACTGCACAAACCTAAGGCATTTGCACGCAATGTCAGGCTTTCGAACGAGCAGGTCTTCACTCCGGCAGGTGACCGCTGCGCCTCCGGACCTGTAAACAGCGATTGTTTTTCACAGGCTTAACCATCGCCAGGTGAAACTGGCACGGCCCTTGCTTTGCTATCGATGTCCACGGTCAACGGCGATCGCGGGACGGATGAGCGCCTTAAAGGCGCAGATAACCATCAGACAATGACGTCGCAGGGTTCTTGCTGTCCGGCTCCTCCCGCCAGGACCTCGCAAGATAGCATGCGGCGTTTTTTCGTTTTTCCGGATCTCCGTCATCAGACAAAGAGGGGCAAACAGCTATGACCAAGACCACAGCAACGAGCATCAGCCGGCGTCAGATTCTCAAGATCGGCTCTGCGGCAGCACTGGCAAGTGCTGCCCGCCTTGCATTTCCGTCGGGCGCCTTCGCCGCAACCGCCGGGCCTGAAGTAACGGGCGTGAAGCTTGGCTTCATCGCACTCACCGATGCCGCCCCGCTGATCATCGCCAAGGAAAAGGGCTTCTTCGAAAAATACGGCATGGCCGATGTCGAAGTGCTGAAGCAGGCTTCCTGGGGCGCTACCCGCGACAACCTCGTGCTCGGTGGCGAAGCGAACGGTGTCGACGGTGCGCATATTCTGACCCCGATGCCCTATCTGATGGAAACCGGCAAGGTGACGCAGAACAACGTTCCCGTGCCGATGTCGATTATCGCCCGATTAAACCTCGACAGCCAAGGCATCTCCGTTGCCAAGGAATATGCCGAGACCGGCGTTCAGCTCGATGCCTCCAAGCTGAAGGACGCCTTTGCCGTCAAGAAAGCAGCCGGCAATGAGATCAAGGTCGCGATGACCTTCCCGGGCGGCACCCATGACCTCTGGATCCGCTACTGGCTGGCCGCCGGCGGCATCGATCCGGACAAGGATGTCTCCACCATCGTCGTGCCGCCGCCGCAGATGGTCGCCAACATGAAGGTCGGCAACATGGATGCCTTCTGTGTCGGCGAACCCTGGAACGAGCAACTCGTCAATCAGGGCATCGGCTTTACCGCCTGCACCACCGGCGAGCTGTGGAAGGGCCATCCGGAAAAGGCGCTCGGCCTGCGCACCGAATGGATCGAAAAGAATCCAAACGCCGCAAAGGCGTTGATGATGGCCGTCATGGAAGCCCAGATCTGGGCCGACAGCATGGACAACAAGGAAGAGATGTCGGCGATCCTTGGCAAGCGCCAGTGGTTCAATGTGCCTCCGAAGGATGTCGCGGGTCGCCTCAAGGGCACCATTAACTACGGCAATGGCCGTCTCGCCGAAAACACCGGGCTCGAGATGAAGTTCTGGAAGGACCACGCTTCCTATCCCTTCAAGAGCCACGATGCCTGGTTCCTCACCGAGAATATCCGCTGGGGCAAGTTCGCACCCGACACCGACATCAAGGCGTTGGTCGACAAGGTCAACCGCGAGGACATCTGGCGCGCGGCAGCCGCTGATCTCGGCATTGCTGCCGCCGATATCCCGGCATCGAGCTCGCGCGGTCCAGAAACCTTCTTCGACGGCAAAGTCTTCGATCCGGAAAACCCGAAGGCCTATCTCGACAGCCTCGAAATCAAGGCCGGAGCCTGATTTTACAGTCTCCCCCGCGGGGGAGGCTGTGGCCACGCATGGCCGGATGAGGGGAGCGACGCTCGGCGCATTTGCCTCCCCTCATCGCTGGCTACACACCAACCGCCCAAGAGGATCAAACCATGACCGCAACCGCCCGCAAGGCCCACACAGAGGCGACGGCCTCGTCTGTGAACAGGACCGGCACCGTCGTCGTGATGGCGCAACGTCCTGCTCGCGGGATCGATATGCGCAAAATGCTGGCACTTGTCTGTCGCAACATCCTGCCGCCGTTGGTGGTGCTCTTCGCGTTGCTTGCCATATGGCAGCTCGCCTGTTCCCAGCCCGGTGCCACCCTGCCGTCGCCGACCCAGGTCTGGGCTGACAGCTATGACCTCATCGCCTATCCTTTCTTTGACTTTGGCTCGCAGGATATCGGGCTTGCCTGGCGCGTTCTCGTCTCGCTCGAGCGCGTCGCAATCGGCTTTGGCCTCGCGGCCATCGTCGGAGTGTTTCTTGGCGCGGTCGTCGGTCAGTCGGTCTGGGCCATGCGCGGTCTCGACCCGATCTTCCAGATCCTGCGCACGGTGCCGCCGCTTGCCTGGCTGCCACTGTCGCTCGCGGCTTTCCAGAATTCAAACCCGTCGGCGATCTTCGTCATTTTCATCACCTCGATCTGGCCCGTGATCATCAACACCGCCGTCGGCGTGCGCAACATTCCGGACGACTATCGCAACATCGCCCGCGTGCTGCGCCTAAACCCGATGGAATTCTTCATCCGCATCATGGTGCCGGCTGCCGCCCCTTATATCTTCACCGGCCTTCGCATCGGAATCGGCCTGTCCTGGCTTGCCATCGTTGCCGCGGAAATGCTGACCGGCGGCGTTGGCATCGGCTTCTTTATCTGGGATGCGTGGAATTCCTCGCGTCTCTCCGACATCATCGTGGCGCTCGCCTATATCGGCGTGACCGGCTTTGTCCTCGACAAGCTGGTCGCATTCATCGGCAACGTCATCACCCGCGGCACCGCGAAGAACTGAGGAGAGCGACCATGAACGCCTATCTCAAGATCGACCATATCGACAAAAGCTTCGAACGCGGCGGCACGAGGACCGAGGTCCTGAAGGATGTCAGCCTCACCATCGACAAGGGTGAATTCGTCTCGATCATCGGCCATTCCGGCTGCGGCAAGTCCACGCTGCTGAACCTCATCGCCGGGCTGACGCGGGTCTCCGCCGGCGCTGTCCTCCTCGAAAATGTCGAGGTCAACGAGCCGGGTCCGGAACGCGCCGTCGTCTTCCAGAACCACTCGCTGCTGCCCTGGCTGACCGTCTACGAAAACGTCAATTTGGCCGTTTCCAAGGTCTTTGTCGGCAAGAAGACACGGGCGGAGAAGCATGAATGGGTCATGCGCAATCTCGATCTCGTGCAGATGGCGCATGCCAAGGACAAGCGTCCGGCGGAAATCTCCGGTGGCATGAAGCAGCGTGTCGGCATTGCCCGGGCGCTCGCCATGGAGCCGAAGATCCTGCTGCTTGACGAGCCCTTCGGCGCGCTCGATGCGCTTACCCGCGCCCATTTGCAGGATGCGGTGATGGAGATCCATGCCCGCCTCGGCAACACGATGATCATGATCACCCATGACGTCGACGAGGCGGTGCTGTTGTCCGACCGCATCGTGATGATGACCAATGGACCGGCCGCCAGAATCGGGGAAATCCTGGATGTCCCGATCCCGCGGGTGCGCGACCGTATCGCGCTCGCCGCTGACCGTACTTACCTCAAATCCCGCGAAGCCGTGTTGAAGTTCCTCTACGAACGCCACCGCTTCGTCGAAGCTGCGGAGTAAGATCGATGGCTGAAAAACTCGTCATCATCGGCAATGGCATGGCCCCAGGGCGCATGCTGGAAGAACTGTTCGAAAAGGCCCCCGGCCATTTCGACGTGACGATCTTCAACGCCGAACCGCGCGTCAACTACGACCGCATCATGCTGTCGCCGGTGCTGTCAGGCGAAAAGGCATATGAAGACATCGTCATCCACAATGACGACTGGTATGCCGCACATGGGGTGACCCTCTACAAGGGCGCCAGGGTCACAGAGATTGACCGCCATGCGAAGACGGTCACCTCGGCGAACGGCATCAGCGTCGCTTACGACAAGCTTGTCATTGCGACAGGCTCGCTGCCTTTCATCATCCCGGTGCCTGGCCATCAACTGCCCGGCGTGTTGCCGTATCGTGATCTCGACGACGTCGACGCCATGCTGAGGATCGCTGAAGGCAAGGGGAGGGCGATCGTCATCGGCGCCGGCCTTCTGGGTCTGGAAGCCGCTTATGGACTGAAGCAGCAGGGTATGGATGTCACGGTCATCCACCTGATGCCGACGATCATGGAACGCCAGCTCGACCCGGCCGCCGCCTATCTTCTCGAAAAGGCGCTCACCGAACGCGGCATCGACATCATCACCAAGGCCAATACCAAGCAGATCCTTGGCACCGAAAAGGTAGAGGGCATCGAGCTGGAAGATGGCCGCGTGATTGCAGGCGACATGGTGATCATGGCGGTCGGCATTCGCCCGGCATCGAGCCTCGCCAAGGAAGCTGGCATCGCCGTCAACCGCGGCATCGTCGTCGACGATGGCATGATGACCTCGGACCCCCATGTCTTTGCGCTTGGCGAATGCGCCGAACATCGCGGAACCTGTTACGGCCTCGTCGCACCGCTCTATGAAGCCGCCCGGGTCCTCGCCGACCGGCTAACCGGCGGCACCAGCGAATATCATGGCTCGGTCGTCAATACGAAACTTAAGGTCACCGGCATCAATCTGTTCTCCGCTGGCGACTTTGCAGAAGGGCCTGACCGTGAGGAAATCGTGCTGCGCGATGCCGCGGCTGGCATCTACAAGCGCCTTGTGCTGAAAGACAACAAGATCCTTGGCGCCGTGCTCTATGGCGAAACGGGAGATGGCTCCTGGTTCTTCGACCTGATGAAGCGTGGAACCGATATCTCTGAGATGCGCGACACCCTGATCTTCGGCCAGTCCTATCAGGGGGGCACTCCGCTGGACCCTATGGCGGCCGTTGCAGCCTTGCCGGATGATGCAGAAATCTGCGGCTGCAACGGCGTCTGCAAGGGGAAGATCACGACGACGATCTCCTCCAAGGGCCTGACCTCGCTCGATGACGTGCGCGCCCATACCAAGGCATCCGCCTCCTGCGGCTCCTGCACAGGACTTGTCGAACAGTTGATGGCCCTGACGCTGGGCGACGGCTACAATCCCGCCGCTGTCACGCCGATGTGCTCCTGCACCGAACTTGGCCATGACGATGTACGCCGTCTGATCAAGGCCAAGGGGCTGAAGACCATTCCCGCCGTCATGCAGGAACTGGAATGGAAGACCTCTTGCGGCTGCGCCAAATGCCGCCCGGCGCTCAACTACTATCTCGTCTCGGATTGGCCGGACGAATATGCCGACGATTATCAGTCGCGCTACATCAACGAGCGCGTCCACGCCAACATCCAGAAGGACGGCACCTATTCCGTCGTGCCTCGCATGTGGGGTGGTGTCACCAATGCTGCCGAGCTTCGTGCCATCGCTGATGTCGTCGACAAGTTCGAGATCCCGATGGTGAAGGTGACTGGCGGCCAGCGCATCGACTTGCTCGGTATCGAGAAGGAAGACCTGCCCGCTGTGTGGGCCGATCTCGGCAAGGCAGGCTTTGTGTCAGGTCAGGCTTACGCAAAGGGTCTCAGAACCGTGAAGACCTGTGTCGGTTCCGACTGGTGCCGCTTCGGCACGCAGGATTCGACGGGGCTTGGCATCCGCATCGAGAAATTCATGTGGGGTTCGTGGACACCGGCCAAGCTGAAGCTTGCCGTATCCGGGTGTCCGCGCAACTGCGCCGAAGCCACCTGCAAGGATATCGGCGTGATCTGCGTCGATTCAGGCTTTGAGATCCACTTCGCTGGTGCCGCCGGCCTCGATATCAAGGGCACCGATGTCCTGGGCCTCGTCAAGACCGAGGACGAGGCGCTGGAGCATATCGTGGCACTCACCCAGATGTATCGCGAGCAGGGGCGCTATCTCGAGCGCATCTACAAATGGGCAAAACGCATTGGTCATGACGAGATCCGCCGGCAGATCATCGAGGATGCCGACAAGCGCCGTTCCTACTACGACCGCTTCGTCTTAAGCCAGAAATTTGCCCAGGTCGACCCCTGGTCCGAGCGCGTCTCCGGCAAGGACAAGCATGAGTTCAAGCCTATGGCGACCATCCAATACAATCATGCTGCGGAGTGAGGCGATGAACGGAAACTGGATCGCAATCGGCACCATTGACGACATTCCGCTACGTGGCGCGCGCTGCGTGAAGACCCCCCAAGGCAAGATCGGGGTGTTCCGGACAGCCGAAAACGAAGTCTTCGCCATCGAGGATCACTGCCCCCACAAGGGCGGTCCGCTGACGCAAGGCATCGTCCATGGAAAGGCGGTGACCTGCCCATTGCACAACTGGGTCATCTCGCTCGAAACCGGCCAGGCACTCGGGGCAGATGAAGGCGAGGTCAAGACCATTCCAGTCCGCAACATCGACGGTCATCTCTCCATCATGCTCGACAGCATGCTGGTCGCGGCCGAGTAACTGGGATGATAAACACGCGGAGCCGCAGACATGGCTTGTGAAACCAAGACGACCTGCCCCTATTGCGGCGTCGGCTGCGGCGTGATCGCCGCAGTTGACGACAAGGGGAAGGTCAGCGTGCGGGGCGATCCGGACCATCCGGCCAATTACGGTCGTCTTTGCTCCAAGGGGTCGGCGCTCGCCGAAACGCTCGACCTCGAAGGTCGCGCGCTTTATCCGGAAATCCAAGGCCAACGCGCCGGCTGGGACGAGGCGCTCGATCTCGTCGCCTCGACCTTCCAGCGGACGATCGCCGATCATGGACCCGATTCCGTCGCGTTTTACGTCTCCGGGCAGTTGCTGACGGAGGACTACTACGTCGCCAACAAGCTGATGAAGGGGTTCATCGGCTCTGCCAATATCGACACCAATTCGCGCCTGTGCATGGCATCCTCGGTTGCTGGACATCGCCGTGCCTTCGGCGCCGATACTGTGCCCGCCTGTTACGAGGACCTGGAGCTCTCCGACCTTGTCGTCCTGGTCGGCTCCAACATGGCCTGGTGCCACCCGGTCCTTTACCAGCGCCTGGCGGCGGCCAGGGCTGCCCGTCCTGCCATGAAGGTGGTCGTGATCGACCCCCGACGAACCGCGACCAGCGACATTGCCGACCTACATCTCGCGGTCCATGCTGACGGTGACATCGCCCTGTTCAACGGCCTGCTTGCCCATCTGGCCGAGACAGGCGTGATCGATGAAAACTATGTCGGAAGGCACACCTCCGGTTTTGGCGAAGCGCTGCTCGCAGCCTCGCATGTAAGGATGGCGGATCTCTCCGAGGCGACCGGCGTCTCCGGCATGCTGCTGCGCCAGTTCTTCCGCCTGTTCGCGCAGACTGAAAAGGTTGTCACCTGCTACAGCCAGGGTGTGAACCAGTCGTCGGTCGGGACCGACAAGGTCAACGCCATTCTCAACTGTCACTTGGCGACAGGGCGGATCGGTCGACGCGGTATGGGGCCGCTGTCACTGACCGGCCAGCCGAATGCAATGGGCGGACGCGAGGTCGGCGGGCTCGCCAACATGCTCGCGGCCCATATGGCAATCGAGAACCCAGAGCACCGCGAGCGCGTGCAACGCTTCTGGAAGTCGCCGGTCATCGCGGGGCACGCTGGCCTGAAGGCCGTCGACATGTTCGAGGCAGTCGCCGATGGGCGGATCAAGGCGATCTGGATCATGTCGACCAATCCTGTGGTCTCCATGCCCGATGCCAATGCGGTCAAGGCAGCGCTTGAGGCCTGTCCTTTCGTGGTGGTCTCGGATATCCAAAAGGATACCGACACGGCCCGTCTCGCCCATGTCCTGCTTCCGGCCAGCGGCTGGGGCGAAAAATCGGGAACGGTCACGAACTCCGAAAGGCGGATCTCCCGGCAGAGGCCATTCCTGTCCGTTCCAGGCGAGGCCCGCGCTGACTGGTGGCAGTTGGCAGAGGTCGGCAAACGCTTAGGCTTCGATCCTGGTTTCGACTATCGCGGTCCGGCCGATATCTATGCCGAGCATGCGGCGCTCTCCGCTTTCGAGAACGACGGCGAACGGGATTTCGACATTGGTGCCCATGCCGAGATCAACGTGGAAGAGTATGACGCCCTTCTGCCGTTCCAATGGCCTTTGCGGCAAGACGGATCATCGACTGCCCGCTTCTTCGCCGACGGTGGGTTCTTCACTGCGGACCGGAAGGCGCGCTTTGTGCCTGTAACTGCACCAGCGCCTGAAGAGGCCGATGAATGCCATCCCTTCACCCTGAACACGGGCCGGATCCGCGATCACTGGCACACGATGACGCGGACGGGAAAGAGCGCCCGGCTCTCCGCACATATCGCCGAACCCTACTGCGAGATCCATCCGGCAGACGCGGATGAAGCCGGTATCGGCGAAGCCGATTTGGTGAATGTCGAGGGTGCTAACGGCAGATCGATCATCGTGCGGGCCCTGCTGACCGGACGCCAGAGGCGAGGCTCGATCTTCGTGCCGATGCATTGGACGGGCGAGACAGCACCCAGTGCCCGGGTCGATACGCTGGTCTCCTCCCGCGTCGATCCGATCTCCGGCCAACCGGCGTTGAAGATGTCCCGCGCGTCCGTAAACCGCCACGCGGCGAAGGCCCACGGCTTTCTCGTATCCGCGAGCCGTCCTGTTGATCTCCCGTTTGCCTATTGGGCGATTGCGAAAGCGGAAGGCGGCTACCGGCTGGAATTTGCAGGTGACCCGCATGCCGAGGGTTGGGAGACCTGGCTGCGGCGTAGCCTGCAGCTTGAGGATCATCATGAGTTCTCTGGTTACATCGACCAGCGAGCCGGTGACAACCGCCTGCTCGCCTTCGAGGGAGATAAGCTTCAAGCGGCGCTCTTCGTCTCGTCTGCCCCTGTCTCGGTCTCGCGCCAATGGGCGGTCGATCAACTCAAGGAAAGCCATCCGGATCGCAGTGCGCGCTCGATGGTGATTGCCGGTCGACCGGCTGCCGGCCGGCCGGACAAGGGGGCGATCCTCTGCTCCTGCTTTTCGGTTGGCATCAACCAGATCAACACTGCTGCACGAGGCGGCTGCCGGTCGGTGGAAGCAATCGGTGCTGCCTTGAGTGCTGGAACGAATTGCGGCTCGTGCCGCCCCGAAATCAGGAGAATCCTGGATGCCACGCAACCCATTGCCGCCGAGTGACAGACAGGAACGTATTTCGCCGCTCGCCAAGCTTCCAGTGTTCTGGAACCTTCAAGGCAAGCGGACGGTCATCGCCGGCGGATCAGATGGCGCCGCCTGGAAGGCCGAGCTTTTGCAGGCCTGCGGAGCCAAGGTAGAGCTCTATTGCGAAACAGATGATCTCGGCGAGACCATGGCGGCGCTGATCGAGCGGACTTCTCTGATCCACCACGCACACCCGTGGCATTGCGGCATCTTCACCGGAGCATCACTTGCGCTCGCTGACTGCGAAACCGAGGACGAGGCCCGCGCCTTCTTCTGCGCGGCGCGTGCGGCGGGCGTCCCTGTCAACGTGATCGACAAACCGGCATACTGCCAGTTCCAGTTCGGCTCGATCGTCAATCGCTCGCCGGTGATCGTGTCGATCTCGACGGATGGGGCTGCCCCCATCCTCGCCCAGGCCATCCGCCAGCGGATCGAAACCCTGCTGCCGCCGTCCTTGAAGCAATGGGCAAGCCTTGCGCATCGACTCAGAGAAGCAGTCAATCGCCGGCTTGCGCCCGGTGGGCCAAGGCGGCTCTTTTGGGAGCGGTTCGTTGCGCAAAGCCTGATGACGAATGAACCGCCGACGGAAGAGACTGCGGACGCATTGCTGGTGACGGCGGAGCAGATCGCGTCCGCTCCGGGCTCGGGATCGGTGACACTGGTTGGGGCAGGGCCCGGTGATGCCGAACTTCTGACGCTGAAGGCCATGCGGGCATTGCAGGCGGCCGACATCATCCTTTTCGACGACCTCGTATCGCCCGAGGTTCTGGAACTGGCGAGACGAGAGGCGAAACGCTTCCTCGTTGGCAAGAGAGGCGGTCGGGAAAGCTGCCGCCAGGACGACATCAACGACATGATGGTGCGTTTCGCAAAGGCCGGCAAACGTGTCGTCCGCCTCAAATCGGGGGACCCGATGATCTTCGGTCGCGCGGGCGAAGAAATTGCAAGACTGGAAAGCGAGGGGATTGCCGTCGACGTCGTGCCGGGCATCACCGCGGCTTCTGCCATGGCGGCGTCGCTAAAGACCTCGCTCACCCACCGCGACCACGCCCAGCAGGTTCGTCTCATCACCGGCCATTCCCGGAACGCCGAATTGCCGCGAACCCTGGACTGGCCCTCGCTCGCCAAAGCCAACCAGACATCCGTCTTCTACATGGGTGGGCGGATGGCAGGGCAGATCGAGCAACGGCTGAGCGAGAACGGCATGACGTCCGACACACCTGTGGTCGTCGTGTCCGCTGTCAGCCGCACGCAGGAACACCGCTGGGCCGGGCCCCTTGGAGGCCTGCCAGATGCCATGCGGACAATCGGCGTCGACGAACCTGTTCTGATCGGTGTCGGCGCGGTTTTCGGCCGGCGAACCGAGGCTGCGCTCCCAAACCACCATTCCCTTTCTCAGGAACAGAGTTTCGGGGCATTTGACCAACGTGAACGAACACTTCTGTGATCTACTAGCGCTGTTGTCGGTTTGGGGGGCAGAGCTGGCGTTCTAGAGGGTCCCCAGCCAGTTCTACGAGACCCGACCAAGCACGATGGATGGCCTGAAGAACAGCAGCCACGGTTGCTCAAGTTGTTGAGAAGGCGTCGCTTTTTTCTGTGAGAAATAGTCGCCGATTTGCAGCGGAAAACCGACCTAAAATGGACCGCCTGGAGAACCTGGATTCTCACATGATTTCAAAGGCTTAGCAAAATCGCCTTTGATTTTCCTCTGTTTTCCTGCCGCGAGCGACCGTGGATGCCATCTTTGTGCCCTGGCTTTGGGCCGACGTCAACATGGCGGGAGAGCGGCAATTATTTCCGATTTCCGACCTAACGATTGTGGTCAGGCGGCCTTACCAAGACGGGTGCTTTCGGGCGTTCAACGCAGACTTTGAGCCATGGCCCCTGACGCACCAAGAGCGGCAGCCCACCCGAGCCTATGGATGCAAATCAGCCTTGGTTCCTCAACTCTCCGCGGCACCTTCTGGTATCGAAGTACTGTGTGCCCTGGGCCGCAGGGTTTAGGGTCTCATTAGGAAACAGAGCTGCATACGTCGCAATCCGGCAAAGTTGTTGTGTGGCATAAGTTGAACGTTGACCTTTCCCTACACGCACGACCATGATCGCTCTTCGTGTCGTCACGTGAATGAAAAATTGATGCATCTGGCCGAGCCCTTCCAACTCTTTCTTCAGCGTTGCGTTTCGATCGACCTGGAAGTTGATCCCGCAGCCGCAAGCATCTTTGCTTTTGCTGCGGTGCACGACGATGCTCGCCCCCCGATCTTGGCAAAAAAGCGCGATCTCGTGATAGCGCTCGACCGTCTGGAAGCAGAAGCAACCGATGGCGTGCATCTGCTCGGCCACAACATACTTCGGCATGACTTGCCTCATCTGTTCGCGATGCGGCCTGGGCTGGCGAATGTTCTGCGATCACCGATAGATACTCTATGGCTCAATCCCCTCGCATTTCCGCGTAATCCCTACCATCACCTGGTCAAGCATTACCATGACGGGCGTCTGCAAGCGGGTCACGTCAACAATCCTGAACTGGATGCGCGACTGGTGTTTCAGGTGCTGCGCAATCAATTGGCGGCTCTGAGGCAGCAGAACGCCGACCAACCTGATGCCGTTACAGCCTTTCATTTCCTTGCTACGAGGATGGAGAATTCAGTTGGGTTCGACGCGGCGTTTCGGGAGGTTCGCGGAGTTCCCGCGCCCGATCCTCTTGCGGCACAAAAGGCGATTGCCCGGCTTATGGCAGGGCGCGCCTGCGAGAGGCGGCTCGAGCAGACGCTGAATCGCCTTTCCAACCCGCAGCTCGGTTGGCCGATGGCCTATGCTTTGTCCTGGATATTGGTCGCGGGCGGAGATTCCGTCATGCCGCCCTGGGTGCGGGCGCAGTTCCGCGAGGCCGCACTGATCGTGCGGCACCTGCGCGACGCTAATTGCAATGGTCCGGATTGCGCCTGGTGTAGCGAGAGGAACGACCCGGTGCGTGCGCTCTCACGCTGGTTCGGGTTCGATGCTTTCCGCGCCGAGCCAGTAGATGACATGGGACGCCCCCTGCAGGAGCGGATCGTCGATGAGACGATGCGCGGGGCAAGTGTTCTCGGCATTCTACCGACCGGCACCGGCAAATCGGTCTGCTATCAGATCCCCGCCCTCTCGAAGTTCGACAAGACCGGCGCGCTGACGGTGGTGATCTCCCCGCTAGTCGCGTTGATGGCTGATCAAGTGCAAGGCATGGCGCGGGCAGGCGTTTCAATCGGTCACCTTCAGCACGCAATTCCGGGGCTGACATCACACGCATTCTGCTGCTTCGTCCCCAGTCTGTGGGGATATGGTTGAAGTGCTGACGGAGTTGGCCGATGTGATACTGCTCGATCTGGCCGGAATGCTCGACGCCGTGCTCGATGAGAACGGACTTGAAAATTCGAACCAACGCCATGGCATCTCGCCCGGTCGCTGGCTCCCACTCGTTACCCATATTGGCGATCAGCTTCTCACATTCCTGCTCGAAGTCAGGAACGGGGACGACCCGCTGTGCCCCCGACTTCGGTGTCACACTGGCTTTGCTGGGCTCTGCCGGGCGCGGAGTAAGGTCGAGATAGGCAGGCTTTGCTTCTTCCGAGGGCGGGGCCGGGGCCAGGGGTGGAGGTAGGGCCTCCGCCTCTGCAGGAATGGAAGGCGTTTGGTCTAAAACCGGAGCGGCGACTTCGACTGCTGGGATCCGCGGTGCGGGACTGGCTGGTCTGCCGCCGCCAGTGAACTCGCTTAAGGTTTTATCGACCAGTTCGTGGCGCTCATCGATCTCGAGGAGGGCTGCTGCGCGACCCTCGAAGATCTTCGACGCTGCTCGCTGGCGATTGATCGCGGTGTCTTCAATTTCGAAGTGGTACATCAGCCTGCTGATGCCGGCTTCAAAACTTGCGCTCACGGCTGTCGTGCGCTCAGCACGATAGTTGATGCGGATGGCATCGACGTGAGAGACTGGTACGCCATTCTTCAAGAGATAGCTAAGGCCGATGCAGTCTCCCTCCAGGGAGAGTTCCACACGGGTTCCGAACTTGGCAAGCAGTTGGTAGGCCCAGCCCGCTTCAAGATCGAGCTCCATGTCAACGACATCACCCGCGCGCCCGAAGATCTTTGCGGCTTCGCTGATCTCTCCCAGTCGCTCGAGTTCCTTGTCGCGCTCATGTTCAAAGAGCTTCTGGAGCCGCTGCTTGGACATTGCTTCCTTCGAGTGCATCTTCAATTCGGCGAGCCGCGTGTTGAGTTTGCGGCCGATCATCTGTGCGTTCCTATGATCCGAACAATGAAGGGTCAGTGAAAGTCGGCTGCCGGGTTGGCAGTGAATGAAGGCTGCTGGAATGCGTGGCCGCCAGTAGAAGATGTTTCCCCGGCGGATAAGATTTTCGACCCCGTGGCGCACTGCCATGACGAAGACACCCTGTATCAGGCCCGAAGATCACCCGTGCCGATTTCGGCTTGGGTACCACCTTTGGGCATCAGTTTTGGGCATCAGGTCGCCGATGACGCCAAAACGGGATCCGGCACGACGGAAAAACGTGAGAATCAAGGCTTTTTGGGAGAATTGGCTGGGGAACCTGGATTCGAACCAAGATTAACGGAGTCAGAGTCCGTCGTTCTACCGTTGAACTATTCCCCACCAGGGTGCCGCCGCAGCGACCGGTGAGCGGGCTTATAGCCAAAACATCCGGCATTGCAAAGACCGAATTTCAAAAAAATGACAGGAGCGCAAATGCGGCCCCCGCGCAGGCGTATTCGAGAGGAAAAAAGCCGGAGCAGCGTGGCTCATATTGCCCCTTGAAGCGCTTCTGAAAAACCGTTTGGCGCCAGGGGCGGGCGCTGGTATGCTTTGTCCAACGAAACGAATGATGACACCAGCGGCATGCGTCGGACTTGGCGCGTTGCGCGGTGCAGTGGATAACTTCAGTGACAGACCCCAATCGCGGCGGACAGCCGAACAGCGAGGGGGCGTCGACAGGCAAGCGCAAGGGCGGGTCTCCTCGCCGGCGCGGCAAGGGCAAGAAGACGGGGCCGCTCAGGAACGGTCACGATGCTTCTGCCTCGGCAGGATCGGCAGCCACGCCGGTTGCCGAGCGACGTTCCGAATCAGTCTTTGCGGATGGTCCCATCCGCAAGCGCAAGCGCCGTCGGCGCGGCAAGGGCGGTGCTGCGCCATCCGAACAGCCTGGTGGCAACCGCAACGCTGCCGCGAGCCCGGTCACACACGATATCCACGCCGCAGTTGCTGCGCCGAAAGGCCCCCTCACAGCGTCGGATCGCCCGGGAATGCAGGCAGGCAACGCCGTTGGCCATCGCCAGTCGTCGCAAAACGGCCAGAACAGCTCCGAAAACCTGTCCGACCCGGCAGCGCATCGCGCCGGTCGCAAGCGCAAGCGCAATCGAAGCCGCCATGCCGTGGCGCAGAAACCGGGCCATGTTCGCCCGCTGGCCGGCTCGCAACCGCCTTCGGTGACCGCCGCCAAGGTGCGCGGACCGGAGCCGCAGAGTGCTCCGGTGACGTCGTCGCGCCTGCCGCAGCAACACGGCGGGATCCAGACTGCCGGTCGCCTGCGCTTGGCGGCGGATGGTGTCGCCGACGATCTCTATGCCGCGCTCGATCTCGGAACCAACAACTGCCGACTGCTGATCGCCCAGCCGACCCGACCCGGTCAGTTTCGTGTGGTTGATGCCTTTTCGCGCATCGTGCGTCTGGGGGAGGGCCTGGCCGCCACCGGTCGCCTGTCGCAGGATGCCATGGATCGGGCGGTGGAGGCCTTGCGCATCTGTGCATCGAAGCTCGGCGCGCGCGATATCAGGCGCATGCGGCTGATCGCGACCGAAGCCTGCCGCGCGGCCGAAAACGGGGAAGTCTTCCTGGAGCGCGTGACGGTCGAGACCGGCCTGAGCCTCGAGATCATCAACCGCGAGACCGAGGCTCGGCTTGCTGTGTCCGGCTGTTCCTCGCTGGTCGGTCGCGAGGCTCGGTCCGTGGTGCTCTTCGACATCGGCGGCGGCTCGTCGGAAATCGCCGTGATCAAGATCGGCGACAATCGCTCCAGCCGGCTTGCCAATCACATCACCCATTGGACCTCTCTGCCAGTCGGCGTGGTGACGCTGTCCGAGCGCCATGGCGGTCGCGACGTGACCCCTGATATCTTCGAGGCCATGACCCGCGAGGTCGAGGGCATGCTCGAACGCTTCGACTGCCCCGAACTGCCGGCGGGTCCGGACGGCTTCCCCGAGGATTTCCACCTGATTGGAACGTCCGGCACGGTCACGACACTTGCCGGTGTCCATCTCGACCTGCCGCGCTATGACCGCCGGAAGGTTGATGGCCTCTGGCTCTCCGATGCCGAGGTGACCGCCATGCAGGCCAAGCTTCTCTCCTGGGACTATGCCGGTCGTGCCGGCAATCCCTGCATCGGCCCGGACCGCGCCGATCTCGTTCTGGCCGGCTGTGCCATCCTCGAAGCCATTCGCCGCCGCTGGCCGGCCAGCCGCATGCGTGTCGCCGACCGTGGCCTGCGCGAGGGACTATTGACCGACATGATGGCCGATGACGGCGTGTGGCGACGTGGCCGCAGTCGCCGGCCGCAGACCGTAAAGGAGCGCTGACCATGGCAAAGCCACCCATCGGCGGGAACAGAACCGGCCGCAAGCTCGGCCAGAAGGTCAAGAAGGGCAAGCTGAAGGCGTCGTCGAGGCGCTGGATCGAGCGCCACATCAATGACCCCTATGTCCAGCGGGCGAAGCTCGAGGGCTATCGTGCGCGCGCCGCCTTCAAACTGCTGGAAATCGACGAGAAGCATCAGATCCTGAAAGGTGCCAAGCGCATCATCGACTTGGGCGCAGCACCGGGTAGCTGGTCGCAGATCGCCGCCAAGGTCACCGATTCGACTGACGAGGACATCCGCGTCGCAGCGATCGACTTCCTGGAAATGGCGCAAATCCCGGGCGTAAAAATCCTGCAGCTCGACTTCCTCGATCCGGATGCCCCGCGCCAGCTGATCGAGGCCGTTGGCGGCACGCCGAACCTCGTCCTGTCGGACATGGCGGCCCCCACCACCGGCCACCAGAAGACCGACCATATCCGCACTATGCATCTGTGCGAGGTGGCGGCGCATTTTGCCGTCGAAGTCCTGTCCGAAGGCGGCCATTTCCTCGCCAAGACCTTCCAGGGCGGCACGGAAAAGGATCTGCTCAACATGCTGAAGCAGAATTTCCGCCAGGTGCTGCACATCAAGCCGGCCTCCTCGCGCCAGGAATCGGTCGAGATGTTTCTGCTCGCCAAGGGCTTCAAGGGCCGCAATGGACCGGCGATCGTCGAACTCGACGAGGAGGGCTTTGCCCGCGATCCGCGTGAGGACATGCCCGCCGACGAAGATCAGGATTGAGGTGCGGGCGGCATGTTCACCTATATCACTCTCGGCACTGACGATGTGGAGCGCGCGGCGCGCTTCTATGACCCGGTCATGGCGACACTCGGCTTCATCAGGGGCGCGACTGAGGCCGACGAGGTCGGTTATGGCGTACCCGGCGATAGCCGTTGCCGTCTCTGGGTAACCCGCCCCTACGATGGCAGCCCCTCGACTGTCGGCAATGGCTCGATGCCCTGCTTTGAGGCGACCACGCGTGCAGCGGTCGATGCCTTCTGGACGGCTGCACTTGCCAATGGTGGCACGGATGAGGGCGCGCCGGGCATTCGTTCGCACCACCCGAACTTCTATGCCTGCTACGTCCGCGATCCCGATGGCAACAAGCTGTCGGCGCTCTGCGAACGGCCGGAATAGTCACTTCACCGACATCGTCTCGTCTTCGCTCGCCTGTCGGTATCCGGAGACAGCAGACCCGACATCGCGCGGCAGCCCGAGGAAGGGCACGACCGCAAACAGCGAGAGGCCGGCGACAACGGCAAAGGCGAGGTGGAAATCACCAAGCGACAGCGTTTCTCCCGTGATCCGGGTGCTGGCTTCGAGGATCGAGGCGGCAGCTGCGACGCCGAGTGCGAGGCTCACCTGCTGCAGAACGGATGTGAGCGAGGTTGCCTGCGACGCATCCCGGTCTTCGATCTCCGCATAGCCAAGGGTGTTCACGCCCGTAAAGAAGAACGAGCGGCAGAAGCCGCCGACGAGCAGGACTGCCATCAGCAGGACGACCGGCGTCGCCGGGGTAAAGAACGCGTTCACCGCCGTGGTCAATGCCCCGAAAAGGCCGGCCAGGATCAGCACGTTGCGAAAGCCTGCCGCAGCGAATGCGCGCCGCGCGATGAATTTGGTCGAGATGGCCCCAACGGCGGCGATGAAGGTGGTCATGCCGGATTCAAAGGCGGTCATGCCGAAGCCGAGTTGCAACATCAGCGGCAACAGGAAGGGCGTGGCGCCGGCCGCGATGCGAAACAGCGTGCCGCCGATGATCGAGGCACGGAAGCTCCTGTTGGCAAACAGCGTCAGGTCAAGCAGCGGGGCTGGGTGCCGCCGGGCGTGGAACACATAGAGCACCATCGACAGAACCCCGACCACGGTCGCCGCAGCCCCCACCCAGACGGGAAGCGCCGGCAGGCTCATGACCGATAGCCCGAAGACCAGCCCGGATGCGGCTGCCGAACTCAGAACGAACCCTTTCCAGTCGATCGGCGCTGTCTCGATCGGTTCGATCTCCGGCAGGTAGATGCTGGACAGCCAGAGGCCGAGGAGCCCGATCGGGATGTTGATGAGAAAGATCCAGTGCCAGCTGAAGAAGGTGGTGATGAAACCGCCGACCGGCGGCCCGGTGATCGGTCCGAGCAGCCCGGGAATGGTGAGCAGCGCCATGGCGGAGACCAGCTCACTCTTCTTCGTCGTGCGCAACAGCACGAGACGTCCGACCGGCGTCATCATCGCTCCACCCATGCCCTGCAGGAAACGGGCTGCAACGAAGGTGAGCAGCGAATCGGAGATCGCGCAGAAGATGGAGCCCAGCATGAAGACGAGGATCGCTGCGCGAAACACCCGTTTGGCACCGTATCGGTCGGCCATCCAGCCGCTGATGGGAATGAAGATCGCGAGCGCCACCATGTAGGAGGTCAGCGCGAGCTTCAGCGTGATCGGCCCGACACCGAGATCGGTGGCGATCGTCGGCAGCGCCGTGGCGATGACGGTCGAATCCATCTGCTCCATGAAGAGCGCAACGGCAAGAATGAGGGGTGTGACGCGATTCATCGAAGTTCCGGGCGGGACCGCAGGCGCGGTTGAGACCGGTTCTCATAGCGCAATCTCGGCGCGCTTGAAACCTTGCCGCTCAAGTTCGATCGCGACAATACAGAGGGGGAGGGCGGGGGGCGGCTCCCCTCGTTTCCAGTACACGGCATCACGATGGTGTGAGAGCGCTACCCACAACCGGCCTTTCCCCTATGTCGAGGTGAGCCCGTTCGGGGCGAGGCGATTTGATTGAGGAGATTGCGATGATTTCGATGAAAAGACGTATGCTGCTCGGAAGTGCCGGTGTAGCTCTGGCCGCACCGATGATCATGACCCGTGCTGCTTTCGCGCAGCAGGCGACTGCAGAGACCCCGATGAGCGCCGCAACGACCATGCCGCCCGATACCCATCGCTTCAATGTAGGCAAGTTCGAAGTCGTCGTGGTGAAGGATGGCTCGCGAACCTCCGAAAAGCCGCAGGAAACCTTCGGCACCAATCAGTCGCCCGAAACGGTCGGCGCGCTGCTGGAGGCGAACTTCCTGCCGGCGGACAAGTTCGTCAACAGCTTCGCGCCTGTCCTCGTCAACACCGGCTCGAATGTCATCCTCTTCGACACCGGTCTCGGAGAAGGTGGTCGGCAGAACGGTCTCGGCCGCCTCGTCGAGGGCCTGACGGCTGCCGGTTACAAGCGTGAGGATGTCACCACCGTTGTCATCACCCACATGCATGGCGACCATATCGGTGGCCTGATGGAAGGCGGCCAGCCGGCTTTCCCGAATGCCCGCTATGTCACGGGCCAGGCGGAATATGATTTCTGGGTCGATCCGGCGCGCGTCGGCACCCCGGCCGAGAACGGCCAGAAGGGCGTGCTCGCCAATGTGAAGCCGATGGCCGAGAAGATGACCTTCATCGGCGACGGCGGCGAGGTCGTCTCCGGCATCACCGGCATGGCCGCCTTCGGTCACTCGCCCGGTCACATGATCTACAGGCTCGAGTCGGAAGGCCGTCAGCTGGTCCTGACCGCCGATACGGCCAACCACTTCGTGCTGTCGCTCCAGCGGCCGGATTGGGAAGTCCGCTTCGACATGGACAAGGCCGCAGCCGCAGCGACCCGCACCAGGGTCTTTGACATGCTGGCGACGGACAAGCTCGCCTTTCTCGGCTACCACATGCCGTTTCCGGCCGTGGGTTTTGTCGAGAAGGTCGATCAGGGCTATCGCTTTGTGCCCAAGGCCTATCAGTTCGATATCTGACGGTTTGGGGGCCGCGCTTCAGGTGCGGCCCCTGCAGGCCTTATCGGCCGGCGTAGATCTCTGCGGTGGCCTGCTCGACAAAGTCATGCATGCGGCTGTCGATATCGGCCTGGCTGACTTCGACGCCTGCCGTGGAAAAGTCCTGGCGTAGCAGTTCCAGCAGGCGGTGCGGTTCGACGACCTGCTTGATGGCGACAGTCCGCGCATAGGCTTCGACATCGTCGAGACCCATCGTATAGGCGGCCCAGCGGCCGATCATCTTGCTGCCGCGCACCTTGGCCTTGAACTCGACTTCGGCCTGGCGGGCAAACTGGTTTTCCAGTGCCTGTGCGCGCTTCTTCAATGCTGTCATGATGAAAGTCCCCTCGTCTTCTTGTTCTTTGTTGTGCCCCCAGCCCCGAGAGCAGATCCCTTATATAAGCGATGACTTCAAAGACCGTGTAGGCGCTGTTTAAAATTCTAATGATTGTCGATTTTGTTGGATGAGCCATCATGTCGGCGGCAAGCGAAGGATGAGACCGGCGTTTTGCTATTCCCTTCCTGTCATGAACGTGTTACCAGCCCTCGCCAACTTCCAAGCATTTCATGCAGAAGCGACCGAACGGGATTTCCCGTTTTCCGGGCGGATTCTGCCTATTCAAACGAAGGAATTGGCAATGGCACGCATCGTAATGTCGGCAACAGGCGCAGAAGCGCTCACCTTTGACGACGTCCTCCTGCAGCCGGGACACTCCGAAGTGATGCCGGGGCAGACCAACATCGCGACGCGGATTGCCCGGGACATCGATCTTTCGCTGCCGATCCTCTCTTCAGCCATGGACACCGTGACCGAAAGCCGGCTTGCGATCGCCATGGCCCAGGCCGGCGGCATCGGCGTCATCCACCGCAACCTGACCCCCACCGAGCAGGCCGAAGAGGTTCGCCAGGTGAAGAAGTTCGAAAGCGGCATGGTCGTCAATCCGGTGACCATCGGCCCCGAGGCAACGCTCGCCGAGGCCAAGGCGCTGATGGGCGCGCATGGTATTTCCGGTATTCCGGTCGTCGAGGGTGCAAACCGCCCCGGTCGTCTCGTCGGCATCCTGACCAACCGTGACGTCCGTTTTGCTTCCGATCCCAACCAGAAAATCTACGAGCTGATGACCCGCGAGAACCTCGTGACGGTCAAGGACGGCGTCGACCAGCAGGAAGCCAAGCGCCTGTTGCATTCGCACCGCATCGAGAAGCTCCTCGTCATCGACAATGAAGGCCGCTGCGTTGGCCTGATCACCGTCAAGGACATCGAGAAGTCACAGCTCAACCCGCATGCCGCCAAGGACGCCCAGGGTCGTCTGCGCGTCGCCGCCGCCATCTCCACCGGTGATGACGGTGTCGAGCGCGCCGAGCGCCTGATCGACGCCGGCTGCGATGTGATCGTCGTCGACACCGCCCACGGCCATAGCCAGAAGGTGCTGGATGCCGTCGCCCATGTGAAGAAGATGTCGAACGCCATCCGCATCATCGCCGGCAATGTGGCAACGGGCGAGGGCACCCGCGCGCTGATCGATGCAGGCGCTGACTGCGTCAAGGTCGGCATCGGCCCGGGCTCCATCTGCACCACCCGCGTCGTCGCCGGCGTCGGCGTTCCCCAGCTCGCAGCCGTCATGGCCGCCGTCGAGGAAGCCAACAAGCTCGACATTCCCGTTATCGCCGATGGTGGCCTGAAGTTCTCCGGCGACGTCGCCAAGGCAATCGCCGCTGGCGCCTCGGCCGTCATGGTCGGCTCGCTGCTCGCCGGCACGGACGAAAGCCCGGGCGAGGTCTATCTCTACCAGGGCCGCTCCTTCAAAGCCTATCGCGGCATGGGCTCCGTTGGTGCCATGGCCCGCGGTTCGGCCGATCGCTACTTCCAGGCGGAAGTGCGTGACACGCTGAAGCTCGTGCCTGAAGGCATCGAGGGCCAGGTGCCTTACAAGGGCCCGGTCTCGGCCGTCCTGCACCAGCTCGCCGGTGGCCTCAAGGCCGCCATGGGTTATGTCGGTGGCAAGGACATCAAGGACTTCCAGGAAAAGGCGACCTTCGTGCGCATTTCCGGTGCGGGCCTGCGTGAAAGCCATCCGCATGGCGTAACCATCACCCGCGAAAGCCCGAACTATCCGGGCGCTGCGTGATTTTGGGGCAATTGCCCGGACCGACCAAGGCGCCGCTCCTCTGGGGGAGCGGCGTCTTGTCGGTCGCCTTGCTTCTCTGGATGAATCTCGGCTTTGCCTTGCCCTTCAGAGAGCTTGCCGGCAATCGGCCGATGCCGGATCTCGACATCGGGAGCACCGCGCTGAGGCTGCTCGAATTGAGAACTGTGCTGGAAGATCGCCAGGAGGCGGCCGGACTTCTGCGTGGCATGCATCTCGGACCGGATCTTCTACTGCCGGCCTCGCTGGGGCTTTTCATCGCGCTTCTCCTGCAGCGGCTTGCGCGTGGTGCCAGCCTTTACGGCCGCCCGGCCGAGCGTCTCTTGCCCTTCCTGCTCGCAGTCCCGGTCGCCTATGCCGGTATCGATTACGCAGAAAACATCCTGTGCATTATGCTGTTCCCGCCATCAGTGCCGGCATCGGGTGCGGCGGTATGGATGGCCGAGGTGATCAGCTGGCTCACGCAATTGAAATTTGTCTTTCTCGTCGTCTCGGGCATTGTGGTTCTCAGGCTCGCATTCGGACCGAAACCGATAGGCGATTCCTGACTTCGTTCTGGCGCAGGATGGTGGAATGCAAAGACGAACCCTGATCATCGGCGGCGGAACGGCAACCGCTCTGGCCGTGGCTTCTGCCGGCTATGTCGGCTTTCCGCGGGCAGCCGTCGGTGTTTCGACGCGCAGCTATGACTGGAAGGGAAGCGATTTTCTCGCGGGCGGCACGCGGACCATACCGGCCGATCTGCCGGAGCCGGTATTCCGGGCAAGTCCCAATTGCGTCGCGACCTGTGCGCGCACGCTCGGCCCTTGTCATGTCGAAAGCCCGCTACGCAAGGATATTTCCGCCGGCATCCCGGGTCTGCCGACGCGGCTCTCCATAAGGCTTGTCTCGATGCCCGATTGCCGGCCGATCGCAGGCGCCAACGTCGAGCTCTGGCACACGAATGCCGGCGGGATTTATTCCGGAGACGCTGCGAACATGTGCAACCCCGACGATCCGCAGGCCAAGGCCGCAGACTTCGCCAGGGGACTGCAGGTGACGGATTCCGACGGTCGGGTGGATTTCCTCACTGTCTACCCCGGCTGGTATCGCACCCGTACGGTACACATTCACCTGCGCGTTGTCGTCGACGGCCAGGAACTGCTGGTGTCGCAACTGCTGTTCGACGACAGCCTGAGCGACGTCATCTATGCCGACCATCCCGACTATGCCGGTCGCGGCGAGCGGCGGGTCCGCAACGACAACGACGGCATCTTCTCCAAGAACGAGGTCGCCGACTACATCTTCGACGTCGAGAAGCTCGATGCCGGGGTTCTGCAGGGGAGCTTCACCATCGGCCTCGCGCAAGATCGCTGCTGACCCCGGATTGCCTGAAGGATCACGCAACTGTGTTGCCCCATGACGGGCCGCAGGCTGGGACTGTCATGCCCAGGCGCTAAGTTGCACCGGAGTAATACGGCAAAGGAGGATATCATGGAAAAGACCGGCATCACGCAGGCGATGATCGACGCCTATGACGAATACACCCACCTGACGCTCGACCGTCGCGGTTTCATGGAGAAGCTGACCCGTCTCGCGGGCTCCGGTGCCGCTGCCGCTGCGATCATGCCGATGCTGGCGGCCAGCCAGGCGAATGCGACCCTCGTCGAGGAGGGCGATCCGCGTCTGGATGCGCAGGATGTGACCTATCCCGGCGCCTCGGGCGAGATGAAGGGCTATCTGGCCTTTCCGAAGGATGCCGCCGGCCCGCTGCCGGCCGTGATCGTCATCCACGAAAACCGCGGCCTCAACCCGCATATCCGAGATGTCGCCCGCCGTATGGCGCTCGAGGGCTTCGTCGCGCTGGCACCCGATTTCCTGTCGCCCATCGGCGGCACGCCGGCCAATGAGGACGAGGCCCGCTCGATGTTCCAGTCGCTGGACATGGCCGCCGCCACGGCGAATGGCGAGGCCACACGCGTCTTCCTGGCCGGCCACCAGAAGACCAATGGCAAGATCGGTGCGATCGGCTTCTGCTGGGGCGGCGGCATGGTCAACCGGATGGCGGTCGCCTCTCCCGAACTCGGCGCCGGTGTCGCCTATTATGGCTTGCAGATGCCGGCCGATCAGGTGCCGTCAATCAAGGCGCCGCTGATGCTCCACTATGCGAGCCTCGACGACCGCATCAATGCGGGTATCGACGCTTACAAGGCAGCCTTGGACGCCAACGGCAAGACTTACGAGCTTCATATGTACGAGGGCGTGAACCACGCTTTCAACAACGACACTTCGGCCGCCCGTTACGACAAGGCCGCCGCCGATCTCGCCTGGTCACGCACGGTCGAGTTCCTCAAGAAGAACCTCGCCTGACCATTGGGGAGCCCTTGGCTCCCCAAACATGACAAACTGATGAAATATTTGCCCGTTTGACACCGATCAACCGATCGCATCCATCCCGCGGATAACCTCCCGCCATACCCGCCGGTCGAGCGCCGGGGGAAATGACACGAGAAACCGACGGGAGCTTGACATGGCATCGATGATGAAGGCTGCAGTGGTCCGCGAATTCGGCAAGCCGCTGGTGATCGAGGAAATGGCGATCCCGGAACCCGGTCCGGGCCAGATCCTGGTGAAATACGAGGCCACCGGTGTCTGCCACACCGACCTGCATGCCGCCAACGGCGACTGGCCGGTGAAGCCCAGCCCGCCCTTCATTCCCGGCCATGAAGGTGTCGGCTATGTTGCGAAGCTCGGTTCCGGCGTCTCCCGCATCAAGGAAGGCGACCGGATCGGCGTACCGTGGCTGCACACCGCCTGCGGCTGCTGCTCGCCCTGCCGCACCGGCTGGGAAACGCTCTGCGGCAGCCAGCAGAATACCGGTTATTCGGTCAATGGCACCTTCGCCCAGTATGGCCTCGCCGATCCGGACTATGTCGGCCGCCTGCCGGACAATCTCGAATTCGGTGCGGCCGCACCGATCCTCTGCGCCGGGGTGACAGTCTATAAGGGCCTCAAGGAAACCGAAGTTCGCCCCGGCGAATGGGTCGTCATTTCCGGCATCGGCGGCCTCGGCCATATGGCCGTGCAATATGCCAAGGCGATGGGCATGCATGTGGTGGCCGCCGACATCTTCGACGAGAAGCTGAAGCTCGCAACCGACCTCGGCGCTGACATGGTGGTGAACGGCACGGCGGCTGATGCCATCGAGCAGGTGCAGAAGGCAACCGGCGGCGTGCATGGCGCACTGGTCACGGCTGTCTCGCCCAAGGCCATGGAGCAGGCCTATGGCTTCCTGCGCTCCAAGGGCACCATGTCGCTCGTCGGCCTGCCGCCCGGCTTCATCTCGTTGCCAGTCTTCGAGACAGTCCTGAAGCGCATCACCGTGCGCGGCTCGATCGTCGGCACGCGTCAGGATCTGGAAGAGAGCCTGCAATTCGCTGGTGAAGGCAAGGTCGCCTCGCATTTCAGCTGGGACAAGCTTGAGAACATCAACGCGATCTTCCATCGCATGGAACAGGGCAAGATCGACGGCCGCATCGTGCTCGATCTCGCCGCCTGACGCGTTGGCTCAAATTGCAAGGAGGCGGCATCTTGATGCCGCCTCCTTCGCGTTCAGGTGAGGCCGCACGGCTCAGTTGCCTGACTGGATGACGGCGATGCGGGGCTGAGCGCTGGTGCAGGCGCTGTCCTCGCAGATGCCCGAGATCCACACTTCCCCATTGCCGATCATCACGCCTTCGGAATTGACGAAGAGGTCGCCATACTCCTGGTTGGAGACCGCCTCGACGATCGTCTCTGTGAAGACGGAATCATAGGCGTCGAGCAGTTCCTGCTCGGAGGCGTAGGTCGTCTCTTCACCATCGATATTGGCGGTCAGCGGATAACTCACGAGGCTCACAACGATATCGGACTTGCCCTCCTCGAGCGCCACCTTGAAAGCGTAAAACAGTTCCTTGTAGTCCGCAGCGTCCCCTAGAAGGGACTCTATCTGCTGGTCGACGGATGCTTCGTCAGACCTTGCCGAACTGGTTGCGAAGGTCGCTGCGGCAAGGGCTGCGCAGAAAAGAAGGGCAGTTGATCGGATCATGTGATGTCGGTCCCCGGACAATCGATATCCTCCTTCATAATCCAGATCCGCGACGACACATCGCATCACTTTTGGAGGGACCTGCAATAGATCGCTGCAAATGTGAACGTTGCATGAAAGGGGCGGCACTGGTCGGCCGCGTGACTGGTCGCTATATGTTGTGCACTGCAGCAAGTGACGGAACACGACATGACCCAGGCAGAGAGCAACGCCACAACCGACCGCATCTTCGTTTTCCAGGGTGGGGGAGCTCTCGGCGCATACCAGGCGGGCGCCTATGAGGCGCTGCATCAGAACGATGTCGAGCCGGACTGGCTGGCGGGCATTTCCATCGGCGCGATCAATGCGGCGATCATCGCAGGCAGCCCCCGCGAACAGCGCATTGCCAATCTGCGGGACTTTTGGCACACGGTCTCATCGACGCTCGACTTCGGCTGGTCTGCCCAAGACAACACTTTGCGCCGCATCCAGAACGACGCGGCGGCCATGGCAGGGGCAGTGTTCGGCGTTCCCGGCTTCTTCTCGCCGCGGCTGATGACGCCGATGCAGGTGTTCGCCAATCCGGACCTGCATGTCAGCTTCTACGATACCGAACCGCTGATGAAGACACTCGACCGGTTGATCGACTTCGATCTCCTCAATGATTGCCAGACTCGGCTGAGCCTTGGCGCCGTCGAGATCCGTTCGGGCAACTTCGCCTACTTCGACAATCGCATGTGTCGGCTGGATTCGCGCCATATCGCGGCCTCTGGCGCTCTGCCCCCCGGCTTCCCGCCGATTGAGATTGACGGTCGCTATTACTGGGACGGTGGTCTCGTCTCAAACACGCCGCTTCAGCACGTTCTCAATGTGAACGACGCGTCGCGGGATCTGGAGATCTTCCAGGTCGACCTGTTCAACGCGCGGGGCGACATGCCGCGTGATCAGTTCGAGGTCGAAAGCCGGGTCAAGGAAATCCGCTATTCGAGCCGAACCCGCATGAATACCGACGACTTCGCCCGCCGTCAGGTCGTTCGCCGCGCCGCCAAGCGCCTGCTCGAGAAGCTCCCGCCGGAGTTCCAGAATGACGAGGATGCCCAAGTTCTGCGCTCAATCGGCCACGAATATGACGTGACCATCGTTCATCTCATCCACCGCCGGGCCAGCCATGCCACCCATGCGATGGATGCCGAATTCTCCCGCCGCTCGATCGACGAACACTGGAAGGCGGGCTATGACGACGCGAGCTACACCCTGAAACACCCGAAATGGCGTCGGCGCGGCCGCCCGAAGGATGGCATCCAGATCTTCGACCTGGCACGGGAGCGTCATCTGAGGGTTGGTGGCCCGGCGACATGACCGACCTTTTTTGGATAGGCTCGATCAAACATGGTACTGTTGTCTCCTGTTAACGTTTTCGCCAGATGGGGGACCTATCTCCATGAAGGAGGTCGGGGAGCGAACGGGCTTCAGACAGGGAATGGGTGATGGACGAACACATGGTGGATGGCCGGTTGCAGCTCCGCAAGCAGCCCCGGCAGGAACGCAGTATCCAGCGGCTCGAAGCGATCATGGAGGCGGCCGAAACCCTGATCCTCGAAAAGGGGGTTGGTGATGTCACCATGAGCGAGATTGCCCAGCGGGCCGCGATCCCGATCGGTTCCCTCTACCAGTTCTTCCCGCAGAAAGCTGCAGTGGTCAAGGCGTTGCACGACCGTTTGGCAGGCCACATGGAGAACCTCTTCCGCAACATCTTCGCCGATGTGGAATCGCTCGACCATGCGGCCGAGCGCGCAGCCGATTGTCTGCTCGACATCTATGCGCGGTTTCGCAAGGAGCCGATCTATATCAGCCTCTGGCAGGTCGTCGCGACCGACAATGGTCTTTCAAGACTGGTCGCTGACTTTCACGATCAGCTGATCCAGACCTTCCACAAGGACCTGTCTCATCTCGTGCCGGCGCCGGATTTCGAGCGCTTTCGGATTCACATGAAGCTGATGATCCTGTCGACGGCCGAAGTCATTCGCTTTGCCTGCCGCGAAAGCGATGACGTTGCCCGCGCTCATCTCGACCATTGGCGGCGGTTCATCCGCGCCAATGTCTTCGCCTACTGAGGCGCTCACCAGCCGGGGATCATGTGGCCCGCACGAAGGCGCGGATAGTAGCGCGCATAGGTCTTGGGCTCGCCGTCCATCTCGTCTTCGACCTGGGCCGGCGTGATGTTGTCGAGGCAGGCGGTGATGTGATCGGTGATCGCGTTGAGAAGCGACGTCGAAAGCCCCGGCCGCTTCATCAGACCGATCTGCACCGGCGGTAGCGGTGGAAAACCGTCATGGGATGTCAGTACCTTCATGCCGGTGCGCAGGGCAGACTCCGGCAGGATGGAAACCGCCATGCCGGCCAGAACGGCAGCAGCGACGACGGTCGAGGACCAACTGGTGAACAGGATCTGATAGTTGCGTCCATCCGCGTCCAGAGCCGAACATGCGAGCTGGCGCCACTGGCAATCGCGGCGTCCCACGGCAAGTGGTACGGGTGCATCGTCCTTCAGCGGGTGATTGGCTGAACCGACCCAGCAAAGCGGCTCAGTCCGCACCACATCAGACTGCCGCAGCAGGGGATTGTGGGTCACGAGTGCTATGTCGAGCTCCCCCTTTGCCATCTTCTCGGCAAGATCCACGGAGGGTTCACAGACGATGTAGAGCTCGACATTCGGGTGGGTCTTGGCAAAGCGCCCGATAATTTCGGGCATGTAGCGGTCGGCATAATCGTCCGGCGTTCCGATCCTCAGCGTGCCCTCGAGACGGTTGTCGTCGAAGGCAGCGATCGCCTCCGAATTGAGACGGATGATGCGCCGCGCGTAGTTCAAAAGCTTGTCGCCATCGGCCGTCAACCTGTTGCCGCGACCGTCCTTGATGAAGAGCTGTTTCCCGACGCGCTCCTCGAGCCTGCGCATCTGCATGGAAACCGCCGACTGTGTTTTGAACACGCGCCCGGCCGCCTTGGTGAAGCTGCCGGTGTCGACGATGGCGATGAAGGTCTGCAACTGATCGATATCGAGGGGAGCCGACATGGGAATGGTCCATCAGAAGTGTTGATGGTTATCATTAGAAACATTCGTTGGACTGATCAATATCCTTTCGGCATCTTCAGCGGTGTAATTCTCACCGACCGGTTCCCGGCCAAGCCTTCACCTCAAACCCCGTCACCTGTCTGCGTTCGCAGACGGGACAGTTTTCTCGTGCCCGCTGAAAGGAAGATAGCCATGCGCACGAACGATCGGATCCTCGATTTCGACCTCGACCTTGCCGTTGAAAAACCGGCCCGGACGCTTGCTGCGCGTCTCGCTGGCTTGAATGGCTGGCTCGGATCCCTTCGCGTTGCTGTGCGCAATCGTCTTGCCGCGAACAGCCTCGCCGATCTCGACGAGCGCCTCCTGAATGATCTCGGCTTGAGCCAAGGCGAGGTCCGGGATGTGCTGCGCCGGCACGGCTATGCTGACGATCCTTCGCTGCAACTGACCCGTCTCGCCCGCCGCCGCGCCGAAAGGTCCCTTCGCGGTCACAAGGCCGAGTGATTCGCCTTCCATCCCCGCAGGGTGATAGCCAATAGCCCTGCCTCTTGCCCGGTCCCGATTGTTTTGGGCCGGGCTTTTTTGTAAACGCTAAAATAACGAGGCCTGTTGTGAAATTCGAAGGGAAAAGCGACCGGAAGTAACCTGTTGCTAACGGCCATATGTCAGCGATGGAAACGCCTGACGTGCTACCTGTTGCGGAGACCCTTCATGCGTATTTCGACAAAGTTGCCTTTGGCGGCAACTCTTTTCGCCCTCGTGATCCTGAGCGCTTCCGTGGCGATTGGCCTGGTTCAGCAGAACCGGATCCTTGACGAACAGGTCTACCAGAAGCTGGAGGCGACCGCCGACGGCCGTCGCAACGAAACGCGACGCTTCCTCGAAGCCATCAGGCTTGATGCCCGAGGCACCGCTGCCGACATGATGACGCAACAATCGCTATTCGGCATCACCGGGGCCTGGCCGAAGCTCGGCGACAACCCGGCCATCGAACTGCAAAAACGCTACATCGACGACAACCCCAATCCGGTCGGCGAGAAGTACAATCTCGACAGTGCGAAGAAGGACAGCTACGACCGCGCCCACCGTCAGGGTCACGCCACCTTCCTCAAGCATCTGAAGGCACAGGGCTACTACGACATCTTCCTGATCGATGCGGACGGCAACATCGTCTACACCGTGATGAAAGAGCGCGATTTCGGCACCAATCTGCTGACCGGACCTTACAAGGACACCGGTCTCGCCCAGGTCTTTAAGAAGGCCATTGAGAGCGACGATCCCGAGACTTTCGCCAATTCCGACTTCGAGGCCTACGAACCCTCTGGCGGCGCACCGGCTGCCTTCGTTGCCGTTCCGATCATCATGAACGACCGGAAGCTCGGCGTTCTGGCCTATCAGCTGCCGAACGACCAGCTGAATAGCATCTTTGCGAATACCCGCGGTCTCGGCGACTCCGGAGAGACCCTCCTTGTCGACAAGTCGGGCATGCTGGTTTCCGACAGCCCCAGAACGACTGATGCCGACAGCCTCAAGGTCGGCATAAACTCGCCGCTGCTCACGTCTTCGATGGGTGGCCAGGATGCAAGCGGCGACATCGAAGGGTATCGCGGTATCACGAGCCATGCCGCAGTGGTCCCGCTGGAGTTCGGTGATGTGCGCTGGTCTGTCGTCGCTCTGATTGGTGAAGACGAGGTATTTCAGCAGCTCGTCTCGGCCGGATTGAAATCAGTCGGCATCGGCGCCGTGCTGGTGCTTGTCGGTTCGCTCGTCGGTTTCGTCTTCTCGCGTACCCTGACCCGGCCGATCTCCGAGCTCGTCACCTCGATGGGCCGGCTCGCCGACGGCAATACCGACATCGATCTCAAGGGTGTCGACCGCTCCGACGAGATCGGCGACATGGTCCGTTCGGTCGCGGTCTTCCGTCAGGCCGAAATCGACAAGCGCGAGCTGGAAGCAGAAAACGAAAGCCGTCGCTCGGCCACCGAAAGCGAACGCCATCAGCGTGAGGCGGAACGGGCCGCAGCCCAGGCGGAGCTCACCGAAGCCATCGAAGTGCTGGGCTCTGGCCTGCAGCGTCTGGCAAACGGTGATCTGACCGGCACGATCCGCAAGCCGCTGGCCGGCAATCTTGATCGGCTTCGCCTCGATTTCAACGCCTCCCTCGAACGCCTCTCCGGCACCGTTTCCGCCGTGCATGGCAATGTCACCGAGATCAATCGCAAGAGTGGCACCGTGAGCTCGGCCACCGCCGATCTCAGCCAGCGCACCGAACAGCAGGCAGCGGCCCTCGTCGAAACCTCGACCGCGATCCGCCAGATCATGGAAGCGATCCGTCATTCCTCGGAGCGCGCCGAAAACGCGTCCCGTCTCGCCCGCGAGGCTCGCGCCAATTCCGATCGCTCCGGCGAGATCGTCGGCGGTGCCGTCGACGCCATGCAGCGCATCGAAAATGCTTCAAGCGAGATCTCCAAGATCATCAATGTCATCGACGAGATCGCCTTCCAGACCAACCTGCTGGCCTTGAATGCCGGCGTTGAGGCGGCCCGCGCCGGCGAAGCCGGCAAGGGCTTCGCGGTTGTTGCCCAGGAGGTCCGTGAACTGGCCCAGCGTTCCGCAACGGCCGCTAAGGATATCAAGGCGCTGATCACCAAGTCCGGTGAGGAGGTCGCCAGCGGCGTCGGCCTGGTGCGTGAGACTGGAACGGTGCTTTCCTCCATTGCCGGCCAGGTTGTGCAGATTGGCGACCACATTCATTCGATCGCTTCCACGGCAAAGCAGCAATCGGCGAGCCTCAACGAGATCAACGACGCCGTCGCCCGAATGGAAAACGTCACCCAGCAGAACGCGCGGGCTGCCGAACAGACCAATGCCGAAATGTCGGGCCTGACGCGGGATGCCGAAATGCTCTCTGGTCTGGTCGGGCAGTTCACGCTTGAGGCCAATGCCTCCAGCCTCCAGAACCGTTTCGCCGACCAGCGTGATACAGGCTTCAGCCGTCCGGCCCAGCCGGCCGCGTCGCAGCCGGCATCGAGTGCCGCCAAACCCGCGTCGCGGTCCTTCCTCAAGCCCAAGGTCGCTCCTGCCGAAGCGGGCAATCGCGCCGTCGCCTCGCCGGCCCGTTCGCTGATGGACAAGATCTCGATCGGCCTTGGCGCCAAGCTCAATCAGGCCAAGGACGGCAAGTCCGAGAACGAATGGGAAGAATTCTGAGGCTGGACTGCCGCCAGAATGCCAAACGGCGCGGGAAACCGCGCCGTTTTTCATTTCCGCTGGAACTGAGGCTGTTTCAGCCCTTGTCTTCAGGGGCGGGAGCAGCTGGCGTCGAAGCGTCCTTGCGGGATGCTGAGAGATAGGTGTCGAAGATCTGCTCCATGCTCTTCTGGTAGCTCTTCTGCACCTCAAGCCCGCTGTCGAACATGGTGTTCATCATCGCGGCGAAGCTCTCCTGCGCTTCCTTTTCCGGTGCCTTGGCCGGCTCCGGCGCGGGCTTCGGCGCTTCGGCGGGCTGTCCCGTCATCTGCGCGGTATAGGCGGCAGCCATGTCCTGGAAAGCCTTGGTGAAGGGATTGTCGAGGAAGGGATTGGCCGGCGCCTGCGGTGCCTTCTTCTGGCCGCCCATCATGTCCTGGAAGGCGCGCATGAACGGATTGTCGAACATCGTCGCTGCCTGCGGCTGCGGCTTGGGCTGCAGGCCGGTGCTCTCCAGCCACTGCTGCATCATCGCGCCCATCGGCGTTGCGGTAAAGGCGTTGGCACCCGGGAACTGGCCTGTCGTCTGCTTGAAGAGCCCGCCCATCAGCGTGTCGGCCATCACAGGCATCATCTGCTTCAGGATGTCCTGACCGATGCCCGTCAGCTGCGCTGCCTGGGCCGCGATTGCCCGCGAGACTTCCTTGGATCCGAACAATTGCTGCAGGATCTGGTTGCCGTCGGCGATCCCCTGCGGAGTGAAGGCCGAGTTCATGTCTTCGAAATATTTGGCGTAGTTCCCGGAGGTCATCGCCTGGAGAAGGGTGGAGAAGTCGTAGGGATTGGTTGTGTTGCGCTTGAAGCCGGACGCAAATGCCGGCATCAGCGCCGCAACCGCCTTGGCTGCCTGTTCCTGCGCAAGCCCGTACTGTTTCGCCATGGCGTCCATCGCCATGCCATTCTGCGCCTGCAGCATCATGTCGAACAGTGGCAGCATGTGGAATCTCCCCGGATGCGTGCAGATGATTCCGCACTATATCCGGAAAGGCTCTCAGGCAAACCGGTTTTTGCCGTCTTGCTGAAACGCGACGCGCCCCACAACCTCAAACTTAGTACTGATATTCCTCGAAGATCGGCTCGACAGATCCGTTCCACCGCCCGTGATAGAGCGCCAGCATGTCGTCGGCGAGAGTCGTACGCTTGGCGAGCACTTCGTCCAGCGTATTCAGGAACACGCTCTCGTCCTGGCCATCACCGTTGAGGCGGGCACGGGCCTTCAGCCCTGCGCGGGAAAGCTCGACGACCTCGCGGGCGACCTCCATCAGCGGGCGACCGGCAACGGACGCCTTGAGCCCTTGAGCCGGAACGGCATCGCGCATGGCAACCACGTCCTCGACAGTCCAGTTCGCGGTCAGCTCGTCTGCGGCGGAAAGCGCCGTTTCGTCGTAAAGCAGGCCTACCCAGAATGCCGGCAGCGCACAGATGCGCCGCCACGGGCCGCCATCTGCACCGCGCATTTCCAGGAAGCGCTTCAGCCGCACATCCGGGAAAAGCGTCGAGAGATGGTTCGTCCAGTCGCCCTGCTGCGGTTCCCACTCGGCGATCTCGCCCTTCAGCGCGCCATCCATGAACTGCCGGAAGGTGATGTGGGTACAGTCGTGATAGCGTCCGTCGCGCACGATGAAATACATCGGAGCATCGATCGCCCAGGCGACGTAGTCACCGAAGGAGAAGTCCTTGGAGAAGGTGAAGGGCAGCACGCCGGCGCGGCGGTTGTCGGTGTCGCGCCAGATGTCGCCACGCCAGGAGAGAAGCCCGTTGGGCTTGCCTTCGGTGAATGGGGAAGAGGCAAAGAGCGCGGTCGCGAGCGACTGCAGCTTCATCGAAACCCGCATCTTCTGGCGCATGTCGGCTTCAGACGAGAAGTCGAGGTTCACCTGAATGGTACAGGTCCGATACATCATGTCGAGACCCTGGCTGCCGACTTTCGGCATGTAGCGGGTCATGATGTCGTAGCGCGACTTCGGCATGCGCGGCGTCTCTGCCAGCGTCCATTTCGGACTGCCGCCGATGCCGAGGAACCGGATGCCCATGGGCTCGGCGACTTCGCGCAGCACGGCCAGATGCTGGTTCGATTCCTTGCAGGTCTGGTGCAGGGTTTCCAGCGGCGCGCCCGACAGTTCGAACTGGCCGCCCGGCTCGATCGAGATCGCACCCATGCCATGCTGTTCGCCAAGCCCGATGATGTTCTCGCCGTCCAGGATCGGCTCCCAGCCAAGCTTCTCCTGCATGCCCTTCAGCAGGGCCGAAATGCTCGCATCGCCGAAATAGGGGACAGGACTGTTATCGGCGCGGAAAAAGGCGAATTTCTCATGCTCGGTGCCGATCCGGCACTGCTCGATCGGCTTCGACCCTGCAGCCATATAGGCTGCCATGTCGTCGAGAGTGCCGAGAGGGGTCTGGTCGGTGGTATCACGGGCCATGAAAGCTACCTTGCTGGGCGTCGCCGGCGGGCCACGAGCGGGCCCATTACTGAGGCTGATTGAACCGGATTTATGTGCCGTGCAAGTGAAAATCTCTCATGCACGGCTCAAAAATCTGGAACGAACAGAAACGGAAAGAGGGCTAGCGCCAGTCGCCGATGGCGGCTTGCACGACAGCCAGGGCCGCGACGGCAGCGGTGTCTGCGCGCAGGATCCGTGGTCCGAGCGGAATGGCGGTAACAAAGGGCAGGGAGCGCAGCAACAGACGCTCCTCCTCCGAGAAACCGCCCTCCGGCCCGACAAGCAGGGCGAGCGACTTTTCTGCGATCCGCGACAGGGCCGGGAGCGGATTCTGCGTCGCGCTGTCCTCGTCGCAATAGACAATCCGTCGGTCGTTCGGCCAGCGCTCGAGCAGGTCTTTGAGCTTGACCGGCTCGACAACTCTCGGAATGGCGAGGATTCCGCATTGCTCTGCAGCCTCGACGGCATTGGCCTGCAGCCGGTCGATGCTGCCGATCTTGCCCTGCACATGCTGGGTCATCACGGGCTGCAGCACGCCTGCGCCCATCTCCACGGCCTTCTGGACGAGATAGTCCATGCGGCCGACCTTGAGCGGAGCAAACAGGAAATGCAGGTCGCAATCCGCAGGCTGCGGTCGCGTCTCTTCGACGGGGGTGAACAGGATCTTCTTGCGCGTCGGAAACTGGACGCTCGCCTTCCACTCGCCATCCCGCCCGTTGAAGACGAGCAGCTCTGCCCCTTCCTCGAAGCGCAGCACGTTGGCGAGGTAGTTGAATTGCACTGCCGTCGCCTCGAAGGCTTGGCTATGGGCAAGGTCGGCGGTCACGTAAAGCCGCTGCATCCGGTAGTTGGCACGCATGGAAGTCTCGTCTCCGGGATCAAAGAACGAGGTGAGACATAACCCAATAGAGCGCGGCTGCAAGCCCGGCCGAGGCGGGAACGGTGATCACCCAGGCCGCAACGATCGTCATGAAATGTGAGCGGCGCACCAGATAACGCCGACGCACCTCTGCCGAATTGCGCTCGGGCTTCGGTTCCACCTCCCAGCGCTCCGCCTTGGCCCGCATGTATTCGACGCGGCGTTTCGAGTTGCGCGTATACCATTCGCGGAAAAAGCCGACGCCGAAGACGGCTCCGACCGCGATATGGGTCGAACTGACGGGAAGGCCGAGCGCGGAGGCGAGGATGACAGTCGTTGCTGTCGACAGCGAGACGCAATAGGCCCGCATCGGATTGAGCTTGGTGATCTCCTCGCCGACGATGCGGATGAGGCGCGGCCCGAACAGCAGAATACCGAGCGAGATGCCCAGCGCGCCAATCAGGACGACCCAAAGCTGCGGCTGTCCGCCTTCCGCCGTGCCGCCGGCCCGCGTCGCCTCAACGATACCCGTCAGCGGACCGATGGCGTTTGCCACGTCGTTTGCGCCATGGGCGAACGAGAGCAGGGCCGCCGCGAAGATCAGCGGAAGACGGAAGAGTTTGCGCAGCGACTGGTTACGGTTTTCGAGCCCTGCGGCCTGCCTGCGGATCAGTGGCCTGACGATGAGCCAGGCGATGAGACCGCAAGCGATGCCGATCAGGAACGCGGTCGGCAGGCTGATCGGCGTCAGCTGGTTGAGGCCTTCGACGCTCAGATAGGTGACGAAGGTGGTCGTCATCAGCGCAATGAGAACGGGAACCCAGCGCTGAGCGGCGGCGATCTTGTTCTCGCGGTAGACGATGAATTCCTTGATGAAGGCGAGAACCAGGGCCGCGATCGCACCGCCGAGAAGCGGTGAGACGACCCAGCTGGCGGTAATGCCGGCGACGATACCCCAGTTGAGGGCGCCTATCCCTGCTGCGGCAACGCCCGCACCGAGCACGCCGCCGACGATCGAATGGGTCGTCGAAACGGGCGCGTTGACCCAGGTTGCAAAATTGACCCAGAGCCCGGCAGACAGCAGCGCCGCCATCATCGCCCAGACATAGGCGCCGGCCGTCGGTGTCACGGATGGATCGATGATCCCTTGCGAAATCGTCGCGACCACCTGATCGCCTGCGATCATCGCGCCAGCGATCTCGAACGCGACGGCCATGGCAAGCGCGGCCCCCATGCTGATGACACGGGCACCGACGGCGGGGCCGACATTGTTGGTCACGTCGTTGGCGCCGATGTTCATCGCCATGTAGGCGGCAAGGGCGGCGGCGGCCATGACGATGGTCGTGCCAGGCCGGTCCATCGCGGCACCGGCGGCAACGATGGCGGCCAGAATGAGGAAGATCAGGGCGAGGCCATAAGGAGCGAGCCCTCGCGAGACATGCTGCGAGGCTTCTTCGACATGGGCGATCTTCTCCAGATCCTTGTCGAGGGTCGGCTTTACGAGCTTTGGCGTCGTCTTGCCCATGGCGAATGCCTTCCGGAAGAGGTTCCCTTCCGGTTCCTCATAGGTGTCATGATGTCAGAATGATGTGAAGCGAAGACGATGCCAAATCAGGCCGCGCTTCGCTTCGGCATCAAGGCCTAATGGCAAAGACGGCCAGGTTCAATATGACAGTATCGTGACAATAAAATTCAAGCGACGTTGGCTGTGATCTTGCCGGATGTATCGGATTGCGGGCCAGCCTGTCCGCTGAAGGCGAGAAACAGCGCCTTGAGTTCGGGTTCGTCGACCCGTATCGCAGCTTCCTCGCAGCTCACCCATTCGAGCCTGCGGGTTCCCTTTTCCGGAAATTCCTTGAGCAGGGTCTTCACCTCGAGCGCATGCACCTGCACGCGGGTCAGCACCTGATGCCCGCCCCGCATGCGCTTCATGTAGCTGTAGTAGCCGAAAGGGGCGCGGCCGGCCTTGCCCTTGATGCCGGCCTCTTCATAGGCTTCCTGCTCGGCAATCGCGTGCGGCTGCTTGCCCGGCATGTGCCAGCCCTTGGGAATAACCCAGCGGCCCGTATCCCGGCTGGTGATCACGAGAACCTCCAGTTCGCCTGTCTTCTTCTTGCGTCGATAACAGATCGCGGCGAATTGCTGCCGCGGCGGACGCTGCAGCATGAGTTTGAGGTTGGATGTGATGCGGCCGATGATACCCAATGAACTTGCACCTCGATTCGTTGTTAAGCATACGCCAAAATACGCGCAAGGCACGAAGGCCCGCGCCGAATCTGGGCGCTTTTCACACGATGGTTATTGCTGCCTATCAGGTGTGAGCGGGCCGAGTTCATTTCAATGCGACATCCGCTGCCCGGACTTCGCCTTTTCCCGACATTGTGAAGGGTCAGGATGCCGCAAACACACCAAATTCCCGGAGCCCGTCGATCACGCCGCAGGCGGCCATGCCTTGAGCGGATATCATGCCGCTCTTTGCCTGCGCGAGGCTGGTGAGCTCGGGCAACGCATTGCCGGGCAAGATCCCGCGCACGCCTTGAAGTTCGAACATCGCCCGGTCGTTGCCCGTGTCGCCGGCCACGACCACCTCGTCCAGTCCGATCTTCAGCTCCCGGCAGAGCCAGGCCAGCGCCTGACCCTTGTCGGCGATCTCGGGCAGTACGTCGAGATCACGATCGCTTGAATAAACCACTCGCGTCCGGTGACCCGAACCTTCGAGCAGTCGTTCCAGTTCCCGAATTTCCTCCGGCGTCGCGTCATGCAGATACCAGCTCGACTTGTAGTCATGCTGGTACTGCGCTGGCTGTCGCCTCAGCTGCTCCATCATCACCAGTTCGGCCTCGATCAGATCGACGTCGAAGCCGTCACCTATCAGGCGCCTGTACTGGTCGGAGAGATGCGGATGGGTGTGCGAATGCACCATAGTGCCGACACCGCCGATCAGGACGTCAGCCTTCGGCAAGCCTTCCTCGGATGTGAACTCCACAATGTCATTGATCAGACGGCCACTATTGTAGACCAGCAGCGGTCGCCCGCTGTCCGGCAGCGCCTGCCAGAGCCGCGCAAACTCCCTCGATGCCTCCCGGTCGCCCGCGAGCGTCCCGTCGAGATCGGATGAAAAGAGGCGTACCCGTTTCAGTCCCCGTCGTTCCATGGCTCTGCCCAGTCGCTTTCCTCCAGAGCTTGCGCCACCGGACGGCCTTCGACAAGAGCCACCAGCTGTTGTGCGATCCCGGTCCAGGTAAACAGGCTACGCGCCTTGTGGGCACCCATGCGCGACAGCCGCCCGTAAAGACGCGGATGCTTGAACGGCTTCATCATGGTGATGCCGAGATCATATCTGTCGAACGGGTCGGCAAACAGTGCGTGACGGCCGTAGCTGACCGCCCGGAACAACCCGCCATGGATGGTGACGATTGTCGGCGTGCCGCTCGCCATCGCCTCGATTGCCGTCATGCCGAAGGGTTCGTAGCGGCTCGACAACACGAAGAGATCGGCCGCGCGATACATGTCGGGTAGGTCGTCGTCCGGAATGAAGCCGGAGAATTCGACCTTCTCCGTCAAACCGAGATCGGCAACCTGCTGCTTGAGCTGGGCAAGGATCGTCTCTTCCTGCGCATCCATGTTCTCGCCGCCGAGCGCCAGTCTCAGCCGGGCGTCAGGCACGCGTTCAGCCAGCACGGAAAAGCCGTCTATCAGAAGGTCATAGCCCTTGTTGGTCGCGAGCCGTCCCAGTGCGAGGACCGTCTTGCCCTCGAAGCCGAAGCGCTGCCGCACCATCTGACGCGACGATTCCGAGACCGGATAGAAGCGGTTGTCGTCATAGCCCGGCGGTATCATGTGCACATGATTGCGCGGCAGCCCATAATCTTCCGTCAGCATGTCGAGCTGGATCGGCGTTGTCGCCACGACCAGCTGGCAGCTGCGATAGACGATCAGCTCGTGCTGGATGCGTTCCTTGAAGTTGAACTCCTGCTCGAACCGGTCGGCACGTTCGGGATAGTCCGTCTCCATCTGCCGCTTCTTCCAGATACCGAGCGAATGCGGCGTGTGGATATGCGGCACGCGAAGCGCTTCCGACAGGCGCTGCCCGGCAACGCCTGCGTCCCAGTAATGGCTGTTGATGAAGAGATAGGAGAGACCCTCGCGCTTGATCCAGCGCAGCGCCTTCTCGTTCCACTCGGTCAGATGGCGGTGGAGATACTCCTTGGCGATGAAGTCGCGGCCGCCGCAGGCAATGCGCACAACCCGCACATTCTCGTCCACCTCGTCGATCTCCGGCTGCTCCTCGAAGCGGCGCGTAAAGATGTCGACCTTGTGTCCGAGCTGCGCGAGCTTCTTCGCAAGCTCGAGAACATAGACCACCTGACCGCCTGTATCGGCAGCCCCGAGAGGCGGCTGGGCGGCCACATAGCCATGCGTGGAAACGAGCGCGATACGCGGCGTTTCCGGCGGATCCGTTGGTAAAGCCATAATCCCCACTCTGGAAGATTTGTTCGCAAGAAGAGCGTAAGGAACGCCTCCGCGATACGATTGTTCCAATTCTCGGGTCTAGGCCGCCGTTTGGAGTGCGCCGCGCAATCAGTTTGCGCGGGCATCTCCGACAATGACGATGTGCAGGGCACGCGGTCCATGCGCCCCGAGCAGCAGGGTCTGCTCGATGTCGGCCGAGCGTGATGGCCCGGTGATCATATTGACCGTGCGCGGCATCGCGTCCCCCTCGGCGGTACGCAGATTGGCCCAGAGGCTCTCCATGTCGCCGACAATGTCAGACGCCGCGACGACGACGATATGGTGGTCGGGCAGGAAATTCAGCGTCACCGGATTGTCGGGGCCGGAGAACACACACAGCGTCCCCGTCTCGGCAATGCCGCCAAATGCATGGCTGACGGCGACAAGGTCGTTGCCATCCGAGGCGCCATTCAGGATCTCAAGCGCTCCGGCGCTCTGCCAGGATAGCGACGACAGACGCAGATCAGCGCCGATCCGGATCGCCGCCGGCAGATTGCGCTGCTTCAGATACTCGGCGACCGCCTGCGGCAGGGTCTGGCGCGATGCGAGGCGCTCCGTGGTCGCATTGTATTTCTTGGCCATGGCGATGAAGAGCGCGAGCCGCTCCTCGGCCGGCAGCTGGCCGCGCTTCGGGATAGTCCCGCGCGGACGCTCGGCAAGTCGTGTCGAGACGGATGCGGCACGATCAGTGTCGCCTGCGCTCACCTTCAGCGAGGTGCGGATGCGGGAAAGAATGGCCTGGCGGCTGTCCATGGTTCAGGCTCCCTGCTTCTGACGTGCGGCCCATTGCTGGGCAAAGGTCTGTCCCTCCGGTGCCGGCAGATCGCGGACGCTGGTCCAGCCCGAGGCGAAGGGGAGGGCGGTGATCCGCCCGCGTCTGCCGCCGAGAACGTACAGCATGCGGGCACCGATTGAGGTCGCTAGCCGGTAGAGCTTCGGCCGCTTGGCGAAGAAGGCCCAGACCCCAAGGCCGTAGCGCGCCGTGGCCGGGTTCAGATGTTTCTCGAACTCGCGCTCGCGCCAGTGCCGCATCATCTTCGGCAGCGGAATATGCATCGGACAGACGCTTTCGCAGCGCCCGCAAAAGGTCGAGGCATTCGGCAGATGCCCTGAAATGTCGACGCCGAAGAGGGAGGGTGTGAGTACCGCGCCCATCGGCCCCGGATAGACCGAGCCATAGGCGTGGCCGCCGACCGCGTGATAGACGGGACAGTGGTTCATGCAGGCACCGCAGCGGATGCAGCGGAGCATGTCCTGGAACTCGCTGCCGAGCATGGCGGTGCGGCCATTGTCGAGCAGGATGACGTGATACTCCTCCGGCCCATCAGGATCTTCGGCCCGCCGGGGCCCGGTGGAAAAGGTCGTGTAGACCGAGATGTCCTGCCCCGTCGCGGAGCGGGCGAGGAGCCGCAGGATCTGCGAACAGTCTTCCAGCGTCGGCACCAGCTTTTCGATCGAGGCGACGACGATATGCACCTTCGGCAGCGATTGGGTGAGATCGCCATTGCCCTCATTGGTGACGATGACGGAAGTGCCGGTTTCGGCGATCAGGAAGTTGGCGCCGGTGATCCCGACATCGGCCTGGAAGTAACGCTTGCGCAGCACCTGGCGGGCTTCCGACAGCAGCGTTTCCGGTGCGGTCAGATCGCGCTTCGGGTCGAGATGCGTATGCACCCGGCGGAAATCCTCTTCCACCTGTTCCTTGTTGAGATGCACCGCCGGCGCGATGATATGGCTCGGATGCTCGCCGCGAAGCTGGATGATATATTCGCCGAGATCGGTCTCGATCGGTTCGATCGCATGACCGGAGAGGAAGTCGTTGAGGTTGATCTCCTCGGTGATCATCGACTTGCCCTTGGTCACGGTCTTTGCCCCGACCCGCCGGCAGATGTCGAGCACCAGCCGGCGCGCATCCTCGGCACTTTCCGCCCAATGCACATGGCCACCTGATGCCGTCACCTTGCGCTCATAGGCTTCGAGATAGAGGTCGAGATGCGCGAGCGTATGGTTCTTGATCTCGCGGCCCTTGTCGCGCAGGGCGTCGAATTCGGGAAGGGCGGCCACCGCGGCTGCGCGTTTGGCGATGAAACCCTTCTCGACATTGGTCAGCGCCTTCTGCAACTGTCCGTCGGCCAGCGCTCTGGCGGCATTGTCCTTGAACTGCGGGGCGGTGAATTGCATGCCTTCCTCCTCCCTTCGTGTCCGTTACTTGCTGCTGCCGGCAATCGGCCGCCCGTCGGTCATGCCGGCCAGCACCTCCGCGACATGCCGCACCTCGATGGATGAGCCCTCGCGCTTGAGCTTGCCCGCCATGTTCATCAGGCAGCCCATGTCACCCGCGAGCAGCAGTTCGGCGCCGGTCTCGGCAATCATCGCCGTCTTCTTCGAGACGATCTTGCCGGAGATATCGGGATATTTGACGCAGAAGGTTCCGCCGAAACCGCAGCAGACATCCGGCCCGGCCATTTCCTTGAGGTCCAGCCCCTCGACGCTCGACAGCAGCGCGCGCGGCTGTTTCGAGATGCCGAGCTCGCGCAAGCCCGAACAGCTGTCGTGATAGGTCACGGTTCTGTCGAGACGCGCCTGTACTTGCGTCATGCCACGTATATCGGTCAGGAAGGAAACGAGCTCGAACACCTTGTCCGAGAAGCGCCGACAGCGCTCTTCCCAGAGGACGTCGCCCTTGAACAGTTCGGGATAGTGCATCTTCAGCATGGCGCCGCAGGAACCCGAGGGCACGACGACATAGTCGAAGCCTTCGAACTGCTCGATCACCTGTTTTGCCAGATCGCGCGTATCCTTCGTGTCGCCGGAATTATAGGCCGGCTGGCCGCAGCAGGTCTGGGCGATTGGCACATGCACGTCGCAACCGGTCTCCTCGATCAGCTTGGCGGCGGAGAAGCCGACACTGGGCCGGAAGAGATCAACCAGACAGGTGGCAAACAGGCCGACCTTTGGCCGCAGGGTCACGTCGTTCATCGGGAGGTCTCCGTCTTGATGCTGCCGCGCGCCTGTCGCGATGATGTCTGTCCGCCATCGCGTCGGATCAGCCTGAGTTTCGCGACCCGTCCCCATTCGTCCGCCCGCGCGCTTTCGTCCGCAGCCCGCATGACAAAGTCGATATGCGCCTGCGCGGCCGCCTTGGCGCCCGCCGGGTCGCCGGCCTGGATCGCCTCATGGATCGCCACATGCTGTTCCAGCAGCCGCTCCCGCGCGTTGGGCAGCGAGAACACGGCCTTGCGATTGAAGAAGATGCCTTCCGACAAAAGCCGGTAGCAGGCTCGCATCGTGTGCAGGAGGATGATGTTGTGGGCCGCTTCGCCGACAGCGTTGTGAAATTCGACGTCAGCCGCCAGCTCGTCTTCCGGCTCTTGGCTCCCATGCGCCCGCCGCATATCCTCGATGATCCGCGAGAGCAGCGCCTTGTCCGTCTCGGTTGCCCGTTGTGCCGCAAGCTCTGCGGTTAGCCCTTCCAGTTCACGGCGATATTCGAGATAGTCGCGCGTCGCCCGCGCATGTCGCGAGATGAGGTCGGTGATCGGCTTGGAAAAGACCTGGCCGATGATGTCGGCAACAAAGGTGCCGCCGCCGTGATGGCTGATCAGTAATCCCCGGCTTTCCAGCTCCTTGAGCGCATCGCGCAGGATCGGGCGGGAGACCTCCAGCGATTGCGAAAGCTCCCGTTCGCCGGGTAGCCGATCTCCGTCGCGCAGCACGCCGTCGAGGATCAGAAGCTCGATCTGCTGCACCACCTCGTCGGCAGTTCGGCTGTGGCTCACACCGGAAAACAGTTTGTCGTCGTCATCGGGCATAGGGGCCTCCATCCCACTCACTTAACAAGACCGTCGAGAATTGGTCAAATAATTTGTCCACTTGCTCGCGCTGCGACACACGGTCCCGCCATGCTGTGACGAATGCGCCTTTGCGGTTCACCCATGCCGCTGGTAGCTTGAGAGCAGGGCAAGGGAGACTGTCGGCGTGGCAAAGGGTGATTTTGCATTTCCAATGGCGCCGGAACGGGCGCTGGCACTCGGCGAAATCCATGCGCGTCCCTATGCGCTGGTGAAATCCGGCCGCGTCATTTTCCAGCTTGCCTTCATGATGGATGGCGGCTCGGCGGTCCATCATGCGGCCATTTCCGAACTGTCGCGTGCGCGCGGCGTTGCCCCACCGGAGAAGCAGGGCCGCTACCACGCGCTTCCCTGGGGGCAGGGCACGCTTCGCTGGGAGCGTCACACCGAGTTTTCGACCTGGTTCTGGGACGGGCCTTTGCCCGAAAGCTTCGGCGGAGATGTGCCGATCCATCCCTTCGGCGACGGTTTCATCGCGCCTGGCCCGCTGATCTCTGGCATTCGTCTGGAACTGCGCCCCGATGGTCCTGAAATCGCCGAGGCGCGCGCCGCCTTCGACCCGGCGAGCCTGTGTTACAGTGAGCTTAAGAATGGCCAGGCAGCGGTGCTTACCGATTTCCGCCAGGATGGTCACGGCCTGACCCAGATCCTCGTCATTGACAGAGGCATGACCGAGGCCGGTCGAGGCGCCGTCGTCCAGCGCCTGCTCGACATCGAGACCTATCGCACCATGGCCATGCTCGGCCTGCCGCTCGCCCAGACGCTGTCACCCGAGATCCGTCGGATCGAGGACGGGCTGACGGCCGTGACCCAGCGGATGAAGGCGCATGCGCGCGACGAATCCGACGAGATGCTCTCCGAGCTCACGCGCCTTGCCGCCGAACTTGAAGCCAACGCGGCCCTGAGCCTCTACCGTTTCGGCGCAAGCCGCGCCTATGACGGCATCGTGCGTGAACGCGTCAAGACCCTTGATGAGACCCAGGTGCCCGGCCACGAAACGCTCGGCGCCTTCCTCGAACGGCGCCTCGCGCCCGCCATGCGCACCTGTCAGTCGATCGAAGAGCGCCAGGCGAACCTGTCGCGAAAGTTGTCGCGCGCCACGGCCCTTGTCCGGTCCTGGATCGATGTCGAGCTGGAACGCCAGAACTCCGACCTTCTGACCGCCATGAACAGCCGCGCCGAAATGCAGCTGCGCCTGCAGCAGACGGTCGAAGGCCTCTCGGTGGCGGCGATCTCCTATTATGTCGTCGGTCTCGTCGGCTATGCTGTCAAAGCCATCCCGCACGAGGCTCTGCCCTTCGACCCGGCCATCATCACGGGCCTGTCGGTCCCGCTTGCCGTGCTCGGCGTCTGGTGGGTCGTGCGACGCATCCGCAAGAGCCACGAGCGGGACGGATGATCAGCTCTTGCTGACGCGCCCTGCCGATCGATATAAGATCGCGCAAAGCGGCAGGTAACGGGCAGAATGGCGAAGCAGACCAAGGCGAAACTCGACAAGAAGGGGCTATCAGGCCTTGGGCTCGAGAAACTCGTCGATATCCTTCTGGAGGAGGCTGCCGCCAACAAGGCGTTGAAGGCAAGGCTGCAGACGGCGCTGGCCGGCGAGACGGGGCCGGACGAAATGGCCCGTCTGATCGACAGGCGCCTCGATGCGATCGACCAGGCGACGACGCGGATCAACAAGGCGCGGGCTCGCGACATGGCCGTTGAGTTTGCCGCTCTTGCGCGAAACATCCTGTCGGAACTCGGCTCGGTCGATCCGCAGGCAGCGGGTGAACGCATCCTGCGCTTCATCGGATTACGGTTTTCGCTCTCGGCACGTCTTGTCGCCGACAGTGCCCGCCTGTGGAAGGTCTTTGACGACACGGAGCTTGCCGCCCTTGAACTGATCAAGACAGTGGGCGCAGAGGATCAAGCACTCCTGGTCCCGCAGATCGAGCGTCTGCGCCTGCGGGATCGCTACGGCGAACACACCGGCTTTCTGCGGGCGCTCACCGGCGTCGTCTCCGCACCGGCCGCCAAGGCCTGGCGCAAGGCGCTGGCTGAAGTCCTGCCCTCCGAACCCTTGAAGCTCGGCGCCCTTGATCTCCTGCAGTCGCTTGCCCTGCATCAGGGCGACATCGATGATTTCCTGATGCTTGAACGCCAGAAGCCCGACAACCGGCGTGACACGCTGGCCGTGGCCAATATGCTGCATCAGGCCGGCCGTTTCGAGGACGCGCTCGAATGGGTGCGCGAGCGCCCGCGCGGTATGCGCCTCATCCCGGTCAACGGCGTGCTCGCCTCCGTCGGCCCGGACTACGGCGCCCATGAGCGCCGTCTGCTGGAAGCCGAAATCCTCGAAAAGCTCAAGCGCCGCGAGGATGCGCAGGAACTGCGCTGGCGCGAGTTTTCCGAAACCCTCGATCCATCCGTGCTGAAGCTCTACCTCTCGAAGCTCGACGATTTTGCCGAATTCGACGAACTCGACCGTGCCTTGGCGCTCGCTAAGGCGCATGAGGACATCTACCTCGCGCTCGATTTCTTCCTCGCCTGGCCGCGCCTAGATCTCGCCGCCGGCCATGTGCTGCGCCACAGCCACGATTGGGAAGGCCGTCACTATGACGACCTCGCCCCCGCCGCCGAAGCTTTGTCGGCAAAGGAGCCACTGGCCGCTGTGGTGCTTTACCGTGTGCTGGTCGAAGATATCCTGCGGCGCGGCATCGGCATGGCCTATCCCCATGCCGGGCGTTACGTCGGCGAACTCGCACGCCTCATGCCGAACCTGCCCGAAGGCCACGGCCTCTCGACCCACGCTGCCTTTCTCGCGGAGCTGAAGCGCAATCATTCGAAGAAATACGGCTTCTGGAGCTCGGTGCCGGGCGGGCTGGCGGCGCAGTCCTAGCGCTCCCAATAAGGCACCGACCCATACAGCTCCGCCAGATAGTCGATGAACAGTCGAACCTTGGCCGGCAAAAACTGACGGCTCGGATAGACGGCCGACAGCGCCACGTTGCGCGAGCTTTCATATTGCGGCAGCACCTGTACCAGCTTGCCGCTCTTCAGTTCCGCTCCGATGTCCCAGGTCGAGCGCAGCGCAATGCCGAGGCCGGCGATAACAGCTTCGCGGATCACCTCGCTGGAATTGGTGATCAGCATGCCCTCCGGTCTGAGGGTCACCGGTCCGTTCGGACCTTCCAACCGCCAGGACTCATGGTTATGGGCCGGCAGGCAGCGGTGCTTCTTGAGATCATCCAGTGTCGATGGCGTCCCGTGTTCGGCGAGATAGTCAGGCGACGCACAGAGCACGCGGCGCACCGGAGCAAGCCGGCGCGCGACCAGCGAGGAATCGTTGAGCTCGGCAATCCGAATGGCGAGGTCGAAGCCGCCGCCGACAATGTCGGTGAACTCGTCGGACAGCACCAGATGAATGGCGAGATCCGGATGTGCTTCCATGAAGGGTTTTAAGTGCGGCGCGACATGCATGCGACCGAAGGAGGTCGATGCCGAGATCTTCAGCGTGCCGTTGACCTCCGACGAGCGGCCCGAGGCAAAGGCTTCCGCCTCTTCGAGCCCGCCCAGCACGGTCAGCACCCGCTCGTGAAATCCCTGGCCGGCTTCCGTCAGCGAGATCTGCCGGGTCGTGCGCTGCAAAAGCCGCGTGCCGAGCTTGTCCTCCAGCCGCTTGATGCGCTTGGAGACAACGGCGGGCGAAAGGCCGAGGTCGCGCGCCGCCGTCGACATGCTGCCGGCCGCGATCACCCGGACGAAAACTTCGAGATCACCGAGATTGGTCATGAGTGAATGCTACTTTTTCCATTTTTGTCATAAGTGCATAGCATTTGCCCTGCGAAAGTCCTAGTGGTAAGAAAAATAGACCAGTTGAGTGGTGGGCGTCCTGCAGCTAGGATCGGCGCAAATGGGGAGGAGACCGTCATGAGCGAGGCCATCGCCTTTTTGCCGCCGAGGCCTGAGGTCCTGTCGCGCCGCGCCGAGATCCTCGCCGATTTGAAGGAACTGGTGCCACCGGGCCGCCTCGTCGAGGATCGGAATGCGCTGGTGCCCTTCGAGACCGATGGTTTCATTGCCTATCGCCGCCGCCCGCTCGCCGTTGTCCTGCCCGAGACGACCGCGCAGGTCGCAGCCGTGATGAAATACTGCCATCGCTACGGCATTCCCGTCGTCCCGCGCGGCGCCGGCACCTCGCTCTCAGGCGGAGCCATCCCGCAGGAAGATGCCGTCGTACTCGGCCTCTCCGCCATGACGCGCATCCTCGAGGTGGACTACGCCAATCGCTGCGCAACCGTTCAAGCCGGCGTCACGAACCTCGCCATCTCGGATGCGGTCGGTGCCGACGGCTATTTCTACGCCCCCGATCCGAGCTCGCAGCTCGCCTGCACCATCGGCGGCAATATCGCCATGAATTCCGGCGGCGCCCACTGTCTTAAATACGGCGTCACCACAAACAACCTGCTCGGCGTCAAGCTGGTCCTCGTCGATGGCACGATCATTGATCTCGGCGGCAAGCATCTCGATGCCGAGGGTTATGACCTGCTCGGCCTCGTCTGCGGCTCAGAGGGGCAGCTCGGCATCGTCACCGAAGCGACCGTCCGCCTGCTTGCCAAGCCGGAAGGCGCCCGCCCCGTACTCTTCGGCTTCGATAGCGCAGAGGCTGCCGGCTCCTGCGTGGCCGATGTCATCGGCGCCGGCATCATCCCGGTTGCCATCGAATTCATGGACAAGCCGGCCATCGAGATCTGCGAGGCCTTCGCCAAGGCTGGCTATCCGCTCGACGTGGAGGCTCTGCTGATCGTCGAGGTGGAGGGTTCCGACGCCGAGATGGACGCCATGCTCGCCGCCATCGTCGAGATCGCCAAGCGCCATGGCGTGAAGACCGTGCGCGAAAGCCAATCGGCGACGGAAGCGGCGCTCATCTGGAAAGGCCGCAAATCCGCCTTCGGCGCCACCGGCCGCATCGCCGACTATATCTGCATGGACGGCACGGTGCCGCTCAGCCAGCTCGCTTACGTCCTGCGCAAGACCTCCGAGATCATCGACCGCTACGGGTTGCGCGTCGCCAACGTCTTCCACGCTGGTGACGGCAACATGCACCCGCTGATCCTCTACAACATCAATGACCCTGATGATGCGGCCAAAGCGGAAGCCGCCGGCATGGAGATCCTCAAACTCTGCGTCGATGCCGGCGGCTGCCTCACCGGCGAACACGGCGTCGGCATCGAGAAACGCGATCTGATGCTTCACCAGTTCACCCAGGTCGATCTCGATCAGCAGATGGCCGTGCGCTCTGCCTTCGATGCGGACTGGATCCTCAACCCGTCGAAGGTGTTTCCGCTGGAGGGGAGGGGATGATGCGTTTGTGTCTGAGTTACCCCCCTCTGTCCTGCCGGACATCTCCCCCACAAGGGGGGAGAGTGGGAACCCGCCAGCGCCCTGCGCTCGGTAAGCATTCGCCCGGTGAAGCCTCTCGCCGTTTCGCGCCCTCTCATGAGCCTGTGTCGGATTGGACCCGAAGGGCAGAGCGGCAGCCCCATCCACTCTCCCCCCTCGTGGGGGAGATGCCCGGCAGGGCAGAGGGGGGCGAGCTTGCGCCGAGTCATCCGCAAGCCGCCGTAACCGCGAAAGCCACCCCATGCTGACCCCCTCGACCGAAACCGAAGCCGCCGACATCATCCGCGATCACACCGCCCGCAAAGCCTCGCTCCACATCCGTGGCGGCGGCACCCGTGCGGGCTTCGGCAACACCGTCTCCGCAGACGCCACCCTGTCCTCCGCATCACTCACGGGCATCGTCGAATACAATCCCGCCGAAATGGTCATCACCGCCCGCGCCGGAACCCCCGTCGCCGAAATCGAGGCAGCGCTTGCCGAAAACGGACAAGCCATCGCCTTCGAACCCATGGATCATCGTGGCGCCATGGGCACCTCGGGCATGCCGACCATCGGCGGCCTCTTTGCCGTCAACAGTTCTGGCCCGCGCCGTTTCACGGCAGGTGCTGCCCGTGACCATCTGCTCGGCGTCCGCTTCGTCAACGGCGCAGGCGAGGTGGTGAAGGCCGGCGGCAAGGTGATGAAAAATGTCACCGGCCTCGATCTCGTCAAGCTGCTCGCCGGTTCCCATGGCACGCTGGGCTTCCTCACCGAAGTCACCTTCAAGGTTCTGCCCGTGCCGAAGACGGCAGCCACGATCATCGTCTCCGGGCTGGAAGACGAGCAGGCCATGAAGGCGCTCGCCGCCGCCCTGTCGCTTTCCGTGGAGGTCTCCGGTGCCGCCCATCTGCCGGAAAGCGTGCGTAGTTGCTTCATCGGCGGCAAGCTCCCCGAAGGCGCTGCCACCGTCATGCGCTTGGAGGGCTTGGAAGCTTCCGTTACCGTCCGTGCCGAAAAGCTGATGGCGGCCGTTGCTGGCTTCGGCCCGGTCAGTCGTCTCGACGCTGACGAGACGAAAGCCCTATGGACCGAAGTCCGCGATGTCCTGCCCTATGCCGATGGCACGGCCCGACCACTCTGGCGCGTCTCAATGGCGCCCTCGCAAGCCTGGAAACTGGTCGCGGGCTTGAGGCTTCGTGCTGGTATTGACGCCTATTACGACTGGCAGGGCGGCCTCGTCTGGATGCGCATGGAGGCCGACCCCGAGGCCGAGGTTCTGCGCCATGGCATCCGCACCCTTGGCGGCGGTCACGCGACGCTTGTCAGGGCCGCTCCCCAGATCCGCGCCGAAGTCGCCACCTTCGAGCCACAATCGCCGGCCGTCGCTTTGCTTTCGGCCCGAGTCAGGGCAAAACTCGACCCACACGGGATCTTCAATCCCGGTCTGATGACGCAAGGAGTTTTGTCATGACTGATCCGCAATACCAGCCGCCCGTGACATCCGGCGGCGAGGGCTGGTTTTCCCCCGGTCGCCTGAATGTCCAGGTGGTCTACTGCCTCTATCTCGTCAGCTTCGTCGTCGGCCTGACCGGCATCGTCGGCCTGATCATGGCTTATGTGAACCGCGGCAAGGGCGAGCCTTGGGTCGATACGCACTACACCTATGCCATCAGAACCTTCTGGATCGGCCTGCTTTATGCGCTGATGCGCAAGCATCCTGATGGTCGCCTTTATCGGCGTGATCCTGATCTTCGGCGTCGCCATCTGGATCGTTGTCCGCTGCGTTATCGGTCTGCAGAAGGCCTCTGCCGGCGAGCCGATCGCCCGTCCCACCAGCTGGTGGATCTGAAATCGAATGAACGGGGCGGCCTTGCCGGCCGCTCCTCGGGAGGAAACGCGTGCAGACCAATTTCACCGCCGAGCAGCTCGCCGATCCCCATGTCGCGGAAGCCGAAAGCATCCTACGCAAATGCGTGCATTGCGGCTTCTGCACAGCCACCTGTCCCACCTATGTGACGCTCGGCAACGAGCTCGACAGCCCGCGCGGTCGCATCTACCTGATCAAGGACATGCTGGAAAATGGCCGCCCGGCGGATGAGCAGATCGTAACCCATATCGACCGCTGTCTCTCCTGTCTCGCCTGCACGACGACCTGTCCCTCGGGCGTCGACTACATGCATCTGGTCGACCATGCCCGCACCCATATCGAAAAGACCTATCGCCGCCCGCTGATGAACCGGCTGACGCGCAACATGCTGGCCATGGTCTTGCCCTATCCGGGCCGTTTCCGCCTGGCGTTGAAGCTCGCCGCCCTCGGCCGTCCCTTCGCCGGCCTTTTCGATCAGGTAAAGTCGCTCAAGCCCATGGCCGCCATGCTGAGGCTCGCCCCCTCCAGTGTCGCGCCCCCCTCGGACTTCGCCAAACCCGCCACCCATGCCGCAGCCGCCACCCGTCGTGGCCGTGTCGCGATCCTCACCGGCTGCGCACAGCCCGTGCTTGATCCCGGTATCAACGAAGCCGCGATCTCGCTCCTCACCCGTCTCGGTGTCGAGGTCGTCGTGCCCCAGGGCGAGGGCTGCTGTGGCGCGCTCGTCCATCACATGGGCCGCGAGGAACAGGCACTCGATAGCGCGCGGCGCAATGTCGACGTCTGGACGCGTGCCATCGAAGACGGCGGTCTCGACGCGATCATCGTCACGACCTCGGGCTGCGGCACGACGATCAAGGATTACGGCCACATGCTGCGCCTCGACCCCGCCTATGCGGAAAAGGCGGCGCGCGTCTCGGCGTTGGCGAAAGACGTGACCGAATATCTGTCGACCCTCGACCTGCCATTGGCCGAGACCAAAGGCCTGACGGTCGCCTATCACTCCGCCTGCTCCCTGCAGCACGGCCAGAAGGTGACCGTAGCGCCGAAACTGCTCTTGAAGTCGGCGGGTTTCACGGTCAAGGACCCGCCGGAAGGTCATCTCTGCTGCGGCTCCGCCGGCACCTATAACATCATGCAGCCGGAGATCTCCGCACGCCTGAAGGCCCGTAAAGTCAGGAATATCGAGTCGACCAAGCCGGATGTCATCGCCGCCGGCAATATCGGCTGCATGACCCAGATCGGCTCGGCGACCGGGATCCCCGTGGTCCATACGGTCGAGCTGTTGAACTGGGCCTATGGCGGCCCGCGCCCGAAAGCCCTCGACCGACGCCCGGCAGCCTGAGCGAATTGTTAAGCCGTCTCTGCGATGATTGCCTCAGGATGGAGCATCCGGGAGGCCGTCATGGCGAAGAAGACCCTGTTCATCACATTGCTGTTTCTCTGTCCCCTGGCCTCCGGGGTGCAGGCTACGGAGCGTATCTATTGCGCGAGCTCCGACAAGATTGTCGATATATCGCTCGAAAGCGGGTTCAGCAGCAAGGACCAGGAAAAGCTCGTGCATTTCCGGGGGATGGCGGGTGTGAAGGATGCTGCGGCGCCGCGCGAACTCAGGCGCTTCCAGATCAATTCGGACATGTTGCGGCAATACTGGGTCGATGAACGCGACCTGCGTTTCAGCATCCAGGCCTTCACGCCGCCAAGCCAGCCGGTCTATCGCGTGACGATGTCGATGCGCACCGATCGCAGTTCAAGCACCGCCACACGGTTCAACGGGCGCTACGAGCTGAAGGTCGAAAAGCTCAAAATGGGCAGCACGGTGGGAGCCGAGATCCTCATCTCCCATACGGCCGCGATCTTCTGTGACATCAAGCAGCGCTGAACGTCAGAATCGATAGCTGACACCGACATTCACGGCATTCGTCAGGATGTTGGTCTTGAGCGACGCACCGGAATCGATGTCGACATCGACCCAGGAATAGTTGCCCTTGTACTCGACGAAAGCCGACCAGTTCTCATTGAAATCATAGGCCACACCGGCTTGTGCCTGCACGGTCGCACCACCCAGCTGATATTCGAACGTCTTGCCCGAGCCGCGCGTCACTTCCACATGGGGCACGTTGATACCGGCGCCGGCGCCGACATAGGGGACGAACTTCGTGCCCTCGATCGGCATGCGATAAAGCGCGTTCAGCGTGAGAAGATTGATGCCGTCGGAAAACTCGAAATGCGACCATCCGGAAGAGGCGAGCGTCTCGCTGTCGGCATAGACCTTGGCATGGGTGAAATCGACAGAGAGACCGAGATTGGGCTTGCCCAGATTTGTCATCCACCAGGTGCCGCGCACCCCATAATAGGGAGGTGTCTGGAACGACTTGCCCTCCCAGCCTGCGCGGAAATCGGGGCCGTCCGAAACCTCGATATCGCTGTGCGGAGCCGTCTGAAAACCGCCATAGACGGATAGGCCCATTTCAGCGGTGGCAGACACGGTGGAAAGCAGGGTGAAGCATGCACCGGCGAGTGCGAGCGCAAGCGAGCGATAGGTCATCAACAAGTCCCCGATAATCGATGCATGTCGGCCGCAGGGCCTCAAGCCCCGATTTCAGTGGAGACTGCACCGTCGAGACAACAGTTTCATGACACAAAAACGGTCGCGCCTCGTGAGCGCGACCGTTGCTTGCATCCAGAGGGGACTGAGCTCAGCCGCCGAAGATCGTGCGCAGGATATCCACGCCCTTGTCGTCGAAGGACACGTCGCCCTGGCGATTGCCCGGGCCGATCACGATCACCTTGGAGCCGATATCGGCGCGATCATAGAGATGCTCGACATCCTTGTTCATCATGCGGATGCAGCCGGAGGACATGTTGAGGCCGATCGTCCAGGGCTGGTTGGTGCCATGGATGCGGAAAATCGTGTCGCGGCCGCCCTTGTAGAGATACATGGCGCGCGCGCCGAGCGGATTGTCCGGACCACCTTCCTGCACGACGGGCAGGATATGGCCCTTGGCGGCTTCCCGGCGGCGCATCTCTGCCGGCGGGCGCCATTCCGGCCATTCCGCCTTACGGCCGATCTTCACCACGCCCGACCAGCCGAAGCCTTCACGACCGACGCCGACGCCGTAACGCGTCGCGCGGTTGTTGCCCTCGACATAGTAGAGAAACTTGTTGTTGGTATCGATGATGATCGTGCCCGGCTTTTCGTCGGTGGTCAGGCGCACGACCTTGCGCTTGAACTTCTCCGGCACTTCCTTGCGCTGCTGCGCAACGAACGTCACGTCGCTGGTGGTCTGGATGCGATTGAGGCTGATGGCGCTGGCGGGCGCCGGCAAGGCGAGTGTAAGCGCGATCATCGCCACAGCCGCCTTGCTGAAAGTCGTGTTGAACATAGGCAATCCCCCTGATTTGCAGGGCTTCCAGCCTAGCCGCTTCGCCCTTCAAAGCAAGAGCTAATCAAGGTTGTGTGATCTGATGAGTGCCTCAGATCACAATGACCTTGGTGCCGACCTTCACCCGCTCATAGAGATCGGTGACGTCCTCGTTGCGCATGCGGATGCAGCCGGAGGAAACGCCGCTGCCGATCGACCAGGGGGCGTTCGTTCCATGGATGCGGTAGAGCGTCGAGCCGAGATAGAGCGCGCGGGCGCCGAGCGGATTTTCCGGACCGCCGGGCATATGTGCGGGCAGGAAGTGGCCCTTGGCCGCCTCGCGGGCGATCATCTCCTGCGGCGGGCGCCAGTCCGGCCATTCCCGCTTCGATGTGACCTTGTGGGTGCCTGCCCATTCGAAGCCAGGCTTGCCGACGCCCACGCCATAACGCTTGGCCATGCCGTCTGCCATGACGAGATAAAGGAAGCGCTCGCGCGTATCGATGACGATCGTGCCCGGCTTCTGCTCGGTCTGGTATTCGACCATCTGCGGCAGGAACTGCGGATCGATCTGGGTCCGAACCGGCTTGTCCGGCCGCATCGCGACCTGTTGCGCCGCCGGCTGCTGCTGCTGCGGGAAAAGCACGCGCCGCTGCTGCACGAGCCGCCGCTGCTGCACCGGCTGCTGGCGAAGCACCTGCTGCGGTTGAATCACGCGCTGGCGCCCCGCCGGAACAGCCTGCCGCATGGCCGGTTGCGTGGCGTAACCGCGGGTCTGCGCGGGAACGCCACCCAGCTGCAACACCCAGGAGGCCTGCAGATCGGGGCTCACCATCACCGGCGGACGGCTCTGGTAGCGATCATTGGCATGGGCGGGCAGGGCAAGTGGCAGGCAGGCCAGAACGGCCATCAGAAGGGATCGTTTCGACATCGGACAACTCATGAACTTGGGACCGGATGCGGCGGCATACATTGCCGCCATTTCTCCCGGATCGTGCCAGAGCCAGCCCCGCCAATTGGTAAAGAGGCGTTCATGAAAATGCGATCGAGGCCGTAAACCTTTCGGAAGGGTTAGCGTCCGGTTTGGAAAAATCGTGAACAAATGGTAAACACCTCTGCGCATCGGGAGAGAATCGTATGGACATGATCGCGGAAGGCCTGATCCGGGGAGAGGACGGTCTCGACCGTTGCTTCTGGCATGGCGGCCTTGAAGACTATCGCCACTACCATGACGAGGAGTGGGGCCGCCCGGTCACGGACGATGTCAGGCTTTTCGAGAAGATCTGTCTCGAAGGCTTCCAGTCCGGCCTGTCCTGGCTGACGATCCTGAGGAAGCGCGAAAACTTCCGCGCAGCCTTTGCCGGCTTTGACTTCCATCAGGTCGCGTGCTTTGGTGATGAGGATATTGCCCGATGCATAGCCGATGCCGGCATCATCCGCCATCGCGGCAAGATCGTCTCGACGATCAACAACGCCCGCCGCGCAATCGACCTGCAGGCGGAATTCGGCTCGCTCTCTCGTTACTTCTGGAGTTACGAACCCGAGGTCTCGGAACGCCCACGGCGCATGGACTATGCGACACTCAGGGCCAATCCGACCTCGCCGACCTCGATCCGCCTGTCGAAGGATCTGAAGAAGCGCGGCTGGACCTTTGTCGGCCCGACCACCGTCTATGCCTTCATGCAGGCCATGGGCCTGGTCAACGACCATATCGAGGGCTGCTGCCGTCGCGCACCGACCGAGGAACAGCGATCCCGGCTCGTGCGCCCCTGATCAGGCAAGGCTCATCACGAGATCGGGCACATGCCCGAGATCCGGGATCTCGCGGAAGCGTGGCGCCTCCTCGGGCTTGTCGACATGTTCGAGCACCCAGGTCAGCTCATGCGGCACGAAGACACCCCAGGCACCGGCGGCGATCGCCGGCACGATGTCGGATTTCAGCGAATTGCCGATCATCATGGACCGCTCCGGTCCTTCGCCATGTTTGCCGAAGATCCGCCGATAGGTGGTGGCCGTCTTGTCGGAGACGATCTCGACCGCATCGAAATAGTCGCCGAGCCCGGATTGCGCCAGCTTGCGCTCCTGGTCGAAGAGGTCGCCTTTGGTGATCAGCACCAGGAAATATTTGCCCGAAAGCGCCTCCAGCGCGTCGCGGGCATGTGGCAGGCATTCAACCGGGTGGCTCAAGAGATCGCGCCCGATGGCAAGGATCTCTGATATCACGGAGGAGGGTGCCCGACCCTCGGTAATCTCCAGCGCCGTCTCGATCATCGAGAGGGTAAAACCTTTGATGCCGAAGCCGTAATGGGCAAGATTGCGCTTCTCGGCCTCCAGCAAACGCTCGGACACATGCTCCCGCTCGGCAAACTCGGAGAGCAGGCTGCGAAAATGGTGCTCCGTCAGCTTGTAATACTGCTCGTTCTGCCAGAGCGTGTCGTCGGCATCAAAGCCGATCACGGAGACAGGGCGGTTGGACATGACGCCTCCTTATCGATCAGGAGCGGCAGACTAATCGCTCCGCAAGGCAAAGCAATGGCGCCCGAAGGCGCCATCACAGTTTAAGTTTTGCCCATGCTTACTGGCCGTTCTTGGCCAGCCAGGCCTTCATCATGGCGATCTCACCCTCTTGGGCAGCGATCACCTCTTCGGCGAGCTTGCGGATCTCCGGATCCTTGCCGTGCTCCAGAACGATCTTCGCCATGTCGATCGCGCCCTGATGGTGCGGGATCATGCCCTGCACGAAGTCGACATCGGCATTACCGGTGAGCGGTACGGCCATGTCCTTGTGCATTTTGGCATTGGCTTCGACAAAGGCCTTGGAAGACGGGCTGTCGCCCGTCGCGCCGTGATCCATGCTGCTATGGTCCATGGAGGACATGTCATGGCCCTGATGCGTCGTATTGTCCTGCGCAAGGACAGTCGACGTGGAAAGCGCGGTCGCAAGCGACGCCGCAACGAGAATGGTCTTCAGCATTGAAATCTCCTGTGCTGATCGATGAGGGAATAGCGCAGGCGGAAGCCTGCGCGGTGTCATCAGATCAGGCGCGGGGAGGGGGCGTCAGCGGTGCCGTCGTCTGCGACACGAGCCTCGGCGCAAGAGTGACCGCTTCGGCTGCACGCGCCGGTTTGCCGCTGTCGGCAACGACGGGAAGGGCCGGCAGCGTCAGACAGGCTGAGCAATGCCAGCTGATCTTCACTGGCTTGGGGTTTTGTTCCGTGCCACCGCCAGCATCGGCAACCGTCATGCGGTTGCCCGAATGAGGACAATCCACATCGGCCATGGTTTGAACTGCGGGGGCGGAAACCGTCCCATGCGGATCGCCGGCATCCATCGCATGTGCCACGGGCATAGCCACCACCGCCATGCCGGTCATCGGCATGGTGCCATAGGCGAATGCCGCAATCAGCAGCAGGAGACGGGCGAGTGATCTCATGGGATGAAGATGATGCTCGATCGGGGCGAATGCAAGGCCGACAGTGTCGCCGCTCAATGCGCAATCACGTGATGCACGACCTGGTAGTCGCGGCTCTCCTCGCCGAAGGGAACGACCGGCCAGTCCCAGCTTTCCCGCGCAGAACCCGGATCGACGCCGTGCATCAGGTCGACTGTCTCGTGCCGTCCGCCGGTGCGGTCCATCACCGTATAGCCAACATCGGTGACGAGGCAGGTCTCGGCCGCAATCTGCGCCAGCCCCTCGGCATGCGCGGCGATCACCTGACGAACAAACGTCTCTTCTTCCGCATGACCGTTGAGACGGCGGCTGGCGCCGATGCCGATCTGCGACAGCAGATTGGCCGAGACGACGAGATCGAGATAGGGCACCTGCCGGAGGAAGGCGAGCGGTTCCAAAGGCTGCCCGGCCAGCAGCGCATCGAGCCCGGAAAGATCCCGCTCGATCAGCCGCACATTCTTCAGCCCTTTCATCGTCAGCCAGCCGCGCACGCTGGCGAGATGCACGAGATCGACCAGCACCACCGTGTCAAAGAGCCGCGACAGCTCCATGACCGGCACATCGCGCAGCAGCCCCGATCCCAGCACCACCACCGTCCGCCGCTGCCGGCATCCTTCAGCCGTAGCGAGGATCGCCGCCTTCGTCCGCCGCTCATGCTCGGCCCAGGCGGCGCGACAGCGATTGGCGCGCGCCCAAAGGCTGACCGAGGAACGAATGAAAGGACGATGGCCAGCGGAGGTCAGCGGCCAGGTCGCGGCATAATTCAGGGCTTCGAGGATCATATGTTACCGATAGACGAGCTGCGATGGCCGATCTCGACCACCAGCACGATGAGTTTTCCGTCCTGGATATCGCAGATGACGCGGTAGTCGCCAACCCGGTAACGCCAGAGACGGTTGAACTCTGGCCCCTGCAAGGCGGCGCCTTTTTGGCGCGGGTTATCGAGAGGTTTGATGCGAGTGTGGAGATAGTTCCTGATGCGTTGCGACTCGGTGTCGCCCAGCTTCTTGAGCTGTTTGATGGTGAACTGCCCCCCATTTCGACCGGACAGTCGGCATAAGCAGAAAGGCTCAAGCACAGGCTTGAGGACAGGCTTGAGGACAGGCTTATGTCTAACGAGTATCGACACGTTGAATTGCTGACGGGTGATGTCCGCCGTAGACGGTGGACAACCGAGCAGAAGCTGACAATCATTGAGCAGAGTTTCGAACCAGGCGAGACGGTATCGTCCACCGCTCGCCGCCATGGCGTTGCGCCCAATCTGCTTTACCGGTGGCGCAGGCTCTTGAGTGAGGGAGGTGCTGCAGCCGTGGATTCTGACGAGCCGGTTGTCGGCAATTCGGAAGTGAAGAAGCTGGAGGATCGTGTCCGCGAGCTGGAGCGCATGCTCGGTCGCAAGACGATGGAAGTCGAAATCCTCCGGGAAGCCCTGTCCAAAGCAGACTCAAAAAAACGGATATCGCGACCGATCTTGTTGCCGAAGGACGGTTCCCGATGAAGACCGTCGCCGACACGCTGGGCGTCTCCCGTTCCAACCTCGTCGAGCGGCTGAGAGGCGGATCGAAGCCGCGCGGGCCCTATCGGAAGGCCGAGGATACAGAGTTGCTGCCCATCATCCGCAGGCTGGTGGATCAAAGGCCCACCTATGGCTATCGGCGGATCGCCGCGCTCCTCAATCGCGAGAGGCGAGCCGCCGATGAGCCTGTCGTCAACGCCAAACGGGTTCATCGCATCATGGGCAACCACGCCATGCTGCTGGAGAAGCATACGGCCGTTCGCAAGGGCCGCCTCCACGACGGCAAGGTGATGGTCATGCGCTCGAACCTGCGCTGGTGCTCGGACGGTCTGGAGTTCACATGCTGGAACGGCGAGGTCATTCGTCTCGCCTTCATCATCGACGCCTTCGACCGGGAGATCATCGCCTGGACGGCGATCGCCAACGCGGGTATCTCCGGCTCTGACGTTCGCGACATGATGCTGGAGGCGGTCGAGAAGCGCTTCGCAGCGACCCGAGCCCCGCACGCAATCGAGCATCTCTCGGACAATGGCTCGGCTTACACCGCGAGGGACACAAGGTTATTTGCCCAGGCGCTCAATCTGACGCCTTGCTTCACGCCGGTGGCCAGTCCGCAATCGAACGGCATGTCGGAAGCCTTCGTCAAAACCCTGAAGCGGGATTATATCCGCATCTCAGCACTACCGGACGCCGAAACAGCGCTCAGGCTCATCGACGGATGGATCGAAGACTACAACGAAATCCATCCGCATTCCGCGCTCAAGATGGCTTCCCCTCGGCAGTTCATCAGGGCTAAATCAAACTAGCCGACATGTCCGGTGAAACGGGGTGCACTCCAGATGGCTGTGTCGTCGAACTCAATCGTCCACGCCAAGCTCGCGCTCCATTTCCGCCCAAGTATAGGTGCGGCTCTCACCACGTTCCCGCGCTTCCAGAACCTCCTGGGCACGCCGCAGGAAATACGCGTCTTCCAACTGCTCTTCTATCATTTCGAGCAAATAGGCATCCGGCTCTGCCCCGGCTTCTGCGGCATACTTGACCACCAACTGGTGCATTTCCTCCGGCATCTCGAGCGTGACGCGCTTGTTCATCGGTCCAACCTCTGGTTTCGCGTGCAAACATACCACCGAACACACCCATTTTCGAGCATCCGGCCTTTCCCCCGCCCGCCTTCGCCCTTGCCGCCAAATCCTTGATCCTCTAAGACACCGGCACCTTTTTGAAACGAAAATTCCGGTTGTCATCATGAGCGATAAGAACAAGAAGCCAAGTAAGCTGAAGGCCCGCCTGCCGCGCGGCTTCGTCGATCGCGAGGCTGCTGACATCAGGGCTGCCAACCAGATGATGGAGACCATCCGCGAGGTCTATGAGCGCTACGGCTTCGACCCGATCGAAACCCCGCTCTTCGAATACACCGATGCACTCGGCAAGTTCCTGCCGGACTCGGACCGCCCGAACGAAGGCGTCTTCTCGCTGCAGGACGATGACGAGCAGTGGATGTCGCTGCGCTATGACCTGACGGCGCCGATGGCCCGTCATGTCGCGGAGAATTTCCAGGAAATCCAGCTGCCGTTCCGCACCTATCGCGCAGGCTACGTCTTCCGCAACGAGAAGCCGGGCCCGGGCCGCTTCCGCCAGTTTATGCAGTTCGATGCCGACACTGTCGGCGCACCGGGCGTCCAGGCCGATGCCGAAATGTGCATGATGATGGCCGATACGCTGGAAGCGCTGGGCATCAAGCGCGGCGATTATGTGATCCGGGTTAACAGCCGTGCGCTTCTAGACTCAATTCTAGCGGCTCGCGGGGTGACTGACACTCAGAAGTTGGGTGTGCTCAGAAGCTTGGACAAGTTCGACAAATTTGGTTGGGAAGGTGTTTTCCGACTGCTTACCACTGGACGTAAGGACGAGAGCGGTGACGTTACCGCAGGTGTCGGCTTGCCTGCCGAACGTGCCGCAGAACTATACCGCCTCTTCGTGGAACCGAGTATTCAGAGTACCCCGGACGAACCTCTGGTATGTAGTTTTGGGCCAGAAGTCGTAACCTTTTCACAGACCCAGCTGGAATTATATGCGGCGTATAAAGAGGATGGTGAACCAGTCTTCTCGGAAGAGGAAGTTCGTTCGGGCGAGCTGAATTGGCTGCTTCCGATTATCGTTCTGTTGGCAAGTCCGCTCGATGAAACAAGGGTCGACTTGTTGTCGCTCATCCGCGTTTTTCAAATTCACAGGATGGTCAGGAGTGCGGGTTACGGTTCCGATCGCATCAAGATCGATCCGTCGTGTGTCCGCGGCCTCGAATACTACACCGGTCCCGTCTTCGAAGCCGAACTCACCTTCGACGTCACCAACGAAAAGGGTGAAAAGGTCGTCTTCGGTTCGGTTGGCGGCGGTGGTCGCTACGATGGTCTCGTCTCGCGCTTCATGGGCCAGCCGGTCCCGGCCACGGGCTTCTCCATCGGCGTCTCGCGCCTGATGACGGCGCTGAAGAACCTCGGCAAGCTCGGCCAGGACGACGTGCTTGGTCCGGTCCTCGTCACCGTCATGGACGGCGATGTCGAGAGCATGGGCCGCTACCAGAAGTTCACGCAGGACCTGCGTAACGCTGGCATTCGCGCCGAAATGTACCAGGGCAACTGGAAGAAGTTCGGCAACCAGCTGAAATATGCCGACCGCCGCAATGCTCCCATCGCCATCATCCAGGGCGGCGACGAGCGCGCGCAAGGCGTCGTCCAGATCAAGGACCTGATCGAGGGCAAGCGTCTCTCCGGCGAGATCACCGACAATGCCGAATGGCGCGAGGCCCGGGTGGCGCAGGAAGTCGTGGCCGAGACGGACCTGGTCGCCAAGGTGAAGGAGATCCTGGCCGCCCAGGCGGAAGACCGCCGTCGGTCGAAGGGTACGCAGTATGATCCCAAGCAGCAGCCGTATGACGATGCCGATATCTGAGCGGGTGGATTTTCCCCTCCCCAACCCTCCCCACAAGGGGGAGGGCTATCGCATATGGATAGCTGCGGCGGTTCCGGGCTCCCTCTTCTCCCCAGCGGGGAGAAGTGCCGAGCGTATGCGAGGCGATGAGGGGGCTGCCCGGCACAACTTTAGCGCTTCGCGCCCCCCTCATCCGGCCCTGCGGGCCACCTTCTCCCCGCTGGGGAGAAGAGGGACCCCGCCTCGTGCGCCGCTCAAAATCCATATGCAATTGCCCTGCCAAAAGGGGGAGGGGGCCTGTCGGCGCATGTCGCTGATGCTGAGAATCCCGTTTGCGGCATCTGATGTCAGAGCTTGCGGTTACCCCCCTCTGTCACTGCGTGACATCTCCCCCACAAGGGGGGAGAGTGGGGGGTGCGCGAGACGTCGGCCCCAATCCGCTCTCCCCCCTTGTGGGGGAGATGCCCGGCAGGGCAGAGGGGGGTATCCACAAATTCCAGGTTCAATCTCATGCCCCTGACCGACATGCCCGATTTCGCCGGCACCATCCTGCAGGAATTCACATCACGCGGCACGACCCGCGTCGATACACCCGTGATCCAGCCGGCTGCCCCCTTCCTCGACATGGCGGGCGAAGACCTGCGCCGCCGCATCTTCCTCACCGAGAACGAGCGCGGCGAAAGCCTCTGCCTGCGCCCCGAATTCACAATCCCCGTCTGCCTGCGCCATATCGAAACCGCGACCGGCACGCCGAAGCGTTATGCCTATCTCGGCGAAGTCTTCCGCCAGCGCCGTGAAGGTCCGCAGGAATTCTATCAGGCAGGGATCGAGGACCTGGGTGACATCGCGACCGCTGCCTCGGATGCCCGCGCCATTTCAGACAGCGTCGCCATCCTCACCCGCCTGCTGCCGACCAAACCGCTGAGCGTCACCCTCGGCGATCAGTCCGTTTTTGAGGCCGTCGTCAAGGCGCTCGGCCTGCCCGCCGGCTGGCAGAAGCGCCTGATCCAGGCCTTCGGCAATTCCGCCCAGATCGACCAGTTGTTGCGCCGGCTTGCGACCCCGACGCCGGTGCCGGGTCTTGCGCCGGAGGTTTCTGCCCTTCTGGCCAGGGGTGACCAGAAGGCCCTGATCACCCATATCGACGCGACCATGCAGGAAACCGGCTATCTCACCAATGCGAGCCGGACGCCTGCCGAAATCGCCCGCCGCCTGAAGGAAAAGCTGGAGCTCTCCGAGACCCGCCTCGATGGCGCGGCCCTGCTGCTGCTGCGCGAATTCCTCTCGCTCGAGCTGCCGCTTGGCGACGCATCCGCCGCGCTCGCCGGCTTTGCCGATGCAGCAGGCCTCAAGCTCGGGCCGGCACTGACCCGCTTTGACGAGCGCGTCGCAGCGCTCGCCAGCACCGGCGTCGATCTCGACCTGATCACCTACCGCGCCGCCTTCGGTCGTCCGCTGGATTATTACACCGGCCTCGTGTTTGAGGTGGCGGTGAAGGGCAAACCTGCGGTGCTTGCCGGTGGCGGTCGTTTCGACCGGCTGCTGACGCTGCTTGGTGCCGAGACGCATATCCCGGCCGTCGGCTTCTCGCTCTGGCTCGACCGCATAGAAACTGAGAGGACAGCCTGATGACCATCACCATCGGTCTGCCCTCCAAGGGCCGCATGAAGGACGATGCCTCCGCCATCTTCGAGAAGGCTGGAATGAAGATCGTTGCCGTCGGCAATGACCGTTCCTATCGCGGCCGCGTCGAAGGTTTCGACGATGTCGAGATCGCCTATCTCTCGGCCTCCGAGATCTCGCGCGAGATCGGCAATGGCACGGTCGATTTCGGCGTCACTGGCGAAGACCTGATCCGCGAGGGATTGGCAGAGGCAGACAGCCGCGTTGAGATCGCGGCCCGCCTCGGCTTCGGCCATGCCGATGTCATCGTTGCCGTTCCCGAGGTCTGGTACGACGTCGACACCATGGCTGATCTCGGCGACGTCGCTGCCGAATTCCGCACCCGCCATGGCCGCCGCCTGGCGATTGCCACCAAATACTGGCGCCTGACCCAACAGCATTTTTCCGGGAGCCACGGCATCCAGCTCTATCGCATCGTGGAAAGCTTAGGTGCCACCGAAGGCGCCCCCGCTGCCGGCCAGGCCGACATCATCGTCGACATCACCTCGACCGGTTCGACGCTACGCGCCAATCATCTCAAGGTGCTCTCGGATGGCGTGATCCTGCGCTCGGAAGCCTGCCTTGTGCGGGCGCGGAAGCCGGAGCATGAGGGCAATGCGATGATCGGTCGGATCGTCGAGGCCGTGCGCGGCGTCCTCTGAGGGGCACACTCGTCGTCGTGCCGTACCCCCCTCTGCCCTCCTGAGGCTGTCGAAGGGCGGGCATCTCCCCCATAAGGGGGGAGATCGATCCGGGGCGGGTGCCGCGCACACCCTCTGCTCTCCCCCATGTGGGCAGGGCTATCGCATATGGATAGCTGCGGCGGTTCCGGGCTCCCTCTTCTCCCCAGCGGGGAGAAGTGCCGAGCGTATGCGAGGCGATGAGGGGGCTGCCCGGCACAGCTTTAGCGCTTCGCGCCCCCCTCATCCGGCCCTGCGGGCCACCTTCTCCCCGCTGGGGAGAGCGACTGTCTTGGCAGTCAAGCGTTTTGCCATGGTTTTTCGTCCCGGATGATTGCGTTGAGGATGGTGAGCAGTTTGCGCATCGTGGCGACGACGGCGACGATCTTGGGTTTGCCGGCGGCAACGAGACGGTCACGGAAGGCCTTGAGAACAGGGTTGTGCCGGCTGGCAACGAGAGCGGCCATGAACAGCACGGCGCGCACCTTGCCCCGACCTCCGCCGATGAAGCTCTTGCCTTTCCACGTGCCCGATTGCCGGGTCCAAGGGGCAAGCCCCGCAAGGGACGCGATCTGCCGTCGGTCGAGGCTGCCCAGTTCCGGCATCTCGGCGAGAAGCGTGCGCGCCGTTGCCGGCCCAACGCCGGGCACCGATGTCAGTAGCGTCTCGCGCACCCGCCAGACGGGCGACTTGCGGATGTGGTCGTCGAGGTCCTTGTCGAGGCTTTCGAGCTCGCGCCTCAGAGCCGCGAGCAGGCGTTTGATGCTCTTCTGCGCCTCTTTCGCCAAGGCCATCCGTTCCCGGTTCTCCTCGGCCACGATCATCTGGACGATCTGCCGCCTGCGGGCAACGAGCGCCGAGAGGGCCTGGGTTTCGGCATCCTTGAGCGGCCGAAGTTCAGGCCTGGTCGCCAACACATAAGCGGCGATCACCGCCGCATCGATGGCGTCGGTCTTGGCCCGTCGGCCGAGCGCATTGGCATAGGCGCGCACCTGGGCGGGATTGACCA
>NZ_JAUSUW010000001.1 GCF_030814435.1 Peteryoungia aggregata LMG 23059 | reverse complement strand
GCAAACACGTCAGGAACGGGATGCAGTCGCCCGTCGAGTTCGAAAGGCAGCAGAAAACGTAACCCGAGGGTGTCTACGAAACGCGGGGCTATTCAAAGTTCGGTCTCAGAGCAGACGGTTATGGAGAGCGCCGCAGGGTCTCTCGGCGATGACACGAATTCCAGCATTGTTGAAACGACGAGCGTTGTAGAAACGAAAGGTATCGTCCGCGCTCCAGCGCCTTACATCATTCACAAGGCGGCAAACCCCGGTGCTCCGGCTCCCGCACGGGTTGGCGAGTTTACCCATGGTCGCCTCAGCCCCTCCACCAAACGGTCGATTGCATAGCGTCTCTCTCGTGCGCAGACTTGAATCTCAATTTTGGATGGGTCTGCCTCGAGAGGAACAGCCGGGATGCTTTCCCCGCAATTTTTGCCTTCGATACGGTTTCCGTATGTCGCACGACCTGCATATCTCCTCGCGACGAGCTTTGTCGTTTTGGGGTGGCTGGTCATTTTCGATATGCTCAGTACGGCCATGTCCTCGCCTGAATCGGGGGCGCTCGGCCCCGGTATGGCGGCCGCCAGTGGTGTCGTCCTTATGATGAAAGATATCCCCTCAGAGCTCTGGCAGTCCCTTTGTATTACGGATGTATCGCCGACGTTTTCATGGATTGCCTGGAGCCAGTTCTGCGGAATGGGGGTAATCATGACGCTGGCGATGATGTTGCCTTGTGCGACCCCTGCGTGGCGGATGCTTCAAAGCGGAGGTTCCGCCACCGCGGCTTTCGGCTTCCTCGGCGGCTACGGCGTCATCTGGATCCTGTTTTCCCTGATGCTGGCGACAATCGATATGGCCTTGCATCTTCACGTCGGCTCACACCTCGTCTCCACGGCAGGCATGACAGGCGTTGTGGCGGCAGGTGCTGTCATTGGTGCCGGAGCTTATCAATGGACACCGTTTAAACACAGGGCGCGGCTCAAGATCGCAACACGCGCCGTTCCGGCAACGCATAGTGACGCAAGCATTGGCGCATCGGCGGCGGCGGGCATGCGCTATGCCGGGTATTGTGTGAAATCTAACGGGCTGCTGATGACGACCATGATCGTCCTTGGCATGATGAACATCGTCGCCATGATGCTTCTTCTGTTGGCGATGATCCTTGAGAGAGGGGTGGCGAAGAACCATGTATCCCAGGCCATCGGCATTGCCCTCGTTCTTGCCGGATCGGTGTGGGTGTATTCCGCAGGAACAGCTTGATAAGTCTAATAAACGCGGTTGCGTCTGCGCGACGATCTTGTCCGAATTGTCCCCCTTCGGCCAATCAAAGCTGCCAGCGCTTGGCGTCGGCCAATCCGCTGATCTGGTTTTGAGCTAAACCCTTGATCTGACGCCGCTTCATCAGGGCCGAGATCTGGTGGCCGAGCGCCATGACCACGGCGGCGGCGAGGATGGTCAGAGTGCCGACGGCCGGCACCTGCGGCGTATAGCCAGACTGCAACTTGGCGCTGACCCATTCGGGAATGGTGGAGTCAGCGCCCGAGGACAGCATCGAGAGTGGGAAATTCGCCCAGGACAGCAGGAAGGCGAATGTGAATCCGGAAAATATGCCCGGAGCCAGCAAGGGCAGGGTGATTTCCCACAAGACCTGCCAGCGGCTTGCTCCCAGATCATAGGCGGCCTCTTCCACCGCCGGATCGAAGGAATAGACCTGGATGGCGATGACCAGCGTGGCGATCGGCGCGATCCAGACCAGATGGGCAAAGACGGTCGCCTGCCAGGAGGGCGTTATGCCGAGCGCGGTAAACCACAGGAGCAGGGCAAGGCCCAGCACGGCCTGCGGAAAGAGGATGGGCAGAAGAATGATCTTCTGGAACAGCCCCCGCCCCTTCCAGTCATAGCGTGCAAAGGCCAGCGCGCCGAAGAAGGCGAGCACTGTCGACAGGCAGGCGACGGCAATCGCAACCACGGTGGATGTCCAGAAAAAATCACGGATCGACAGGGATTCGAAGACTTCGAGATACCATTTGTCGGAGTATTTCGGCACGGGGAAGCTGAAATACTTGGAGCGCGAGAACGAGGCGAGCGCCATGGTGATCATTGGCAGATACATGAACAAGATGAGGGCGGCCATAGCGCAGCCATAGGCGAGGGTGGCGCGGCGGCTGAAATCGTTCATAGGCGTGATCCCCTCATCCCTTGCGCCCGAAGATGGTGTCCAGATCGACGCGCTTGAACATGGCCAGCGCCAGCGAGCCTGCCAGCACGATCATCAGCATCGACAGGGCCGAGCCTTTCGGCCAGTTCTGCGCGAAGGTAAACTCCTTCTGGATGTCCTGGGCGATCATCACCACGGCCGTGCCGCCAAGCACCTTGGCCTCGGTGATGGCTCCGGCGGCAAGGATGAAGGTGATCAGCGCGCCGATCATGATGCCGGGCATGGCGAGCGGAATGTCGACTTCCTTCATCACCTGCCAGCGGCTGGCGCCGAGATCGAAGGCGGCTTCGCGCATCTGGGTCGGCACCATGGAGACGCCGAGGATCATCGGGAAGAGCATCATCGGCAGGTTGATGTAAACGAGACCGAACAGCGTGGCGCTGAAGGTGTAGAGCATGGAATCGACGGGGATGCCGAAATAAGTCTGTAGAGTGCCGGAGACAACGCCGCCTTTGACCAGGAACAGCATCCAACCCATCAGCCGCAGATTGTCGGCGACGAAGAGGGGCGCGGCGAGCACCAGCGCCAGAATACCGGCCTTGCGGGTGAACACCCGCACCATGGCGATCGCCAGGGGATAGCAGATCACCAGCAGGATCGCGACGGTGGAGGCGGCCAGCTGCAGAGATGCGACAAAGGACAGATAATAGCTGTCGGCAAAGATCGTGCGGAAATTCTCAAGCGTCGGCATCTGCAGGACGGAGAAGGTCTGCGGTGGCATGAAGGCGAAGACGAAAACCAGTAGCAAGGGGCCGAGAAAGCCGAAGAGCAGCAGAAGCCCGACCGGCAGAGCAGCCAGAAAGCCGGGTTTCATCATGCCGCGGCCAAGCCGCACCCGCCAGGCTTCGGTCCGCGAGACCCGGCGCGGCAGAGCGGCATTGTGGCTGAGCGTTTCGCTTGCATCCGTCATAAGCGACGTCCTTCGTCAATACGGCTCATATCAATTGGCAAAACGGGCTGTCGGGAAGATGGTCGAGTCCTTGGCGTCCCAGGCAATCGTCACGCGGCCACCGCGGGTACTTGCCAGTTGCTGCTCGCGCAGTTTCTCGACCAGGAAGACCTGGGCATCGCCAACCCGCACCTGATATTGCACCCGCGATCCCAGCAGATATTCATTGTAGACCACGCCTTCGAGCTTGTTGGCGGCAGGGGAGGCTGGGTCGTCGAGAAAGCGGATGTCTTCGGGGCGGATGACGAGTGAGCCACCGGCAAAGGCGTCGGCGATCGGCGGTGCCAGATAGCTTGCGCCGGTTGCCTGGTCGATCACTGTGCCGTCCGGGCCGGGACCGACGTCGAGAATGTTGACCTCGCCCATGAATTCCGAGACGAAACGGGTCGAGGGATTGCCGTAGATCTCGTTGGGCGTGCCGATCTGCACGAAGCGACCCTTGTTCATCACGCCGATGCGGTCCGACATCACCATGGCTTCCTCAAGCGAATGGGTAATGTAGACGAAGGTCTTGCCGGTCTCGCGGTGGATGTCCTTCAGTTCCTTCTCCAGGATCTTGCGCAGCTTGTAGTCGAGGGCCGAAAGCGGCTCGTCAAAAAACAGGATTTCCGGATCGAAGGCGAGCGCCCGGGCGAGCGCGACACGCTGGCGTTCGCCGCCGGAGCATTGCAGTACGCCCTTGCCGTAATAGCTGTCCGGCAGGCGGAGCTGCGCCATCAGTTCCAGCGCGCGTTCCTTGCGGCTTGCAGCCTTCATGCCGCGGATCTTCAAGGGGAACTCGATGTTCTGCCCGACGGTGCGATGGGGAAACAGCGCGAGCGACTGGAAGACCATACAGGTCGGGCGCTTGTTGGCCGGTACATCGTTGATGCGTTCGCCGCGCAGCAAGATGTCGCCATTGGTCGGCTTGTCCATGCCGACCAGCATGCGCACCATGGTCGTCTTGCCGCTGCCGGATGGACCGACGATGGTGAAGAATTCGCCCTCGCGAATGTCGAGGCTTATGCGGTCGATGGCTGGGAATTCGCCGAAGAACTTGTCGACGGCGCGCAGCTGGAGGATGGGCAGGGGCGTTGTGGATGCGATGTCGGCGGCGGCGGCTGTCATCATACGGTCCCATCGGTCTGTTGAGTAGGCGCAGAACGCTGGGGAGGCCGGGAGTGCCGGCCTCCCGGCCTGATCAGGCCTTCTCGCGCACCGCGGCGGAGAAGATCTCATGCAACTTGGTGTAGCTCGGGATGATGTCGAAGTCCGCGCATTTGGCCATGTCGGCCGCCAGGGTATCGTACTGGAAGGCGTCGAGTTCTTCGGTGTTGAACAGGGCCATGACCTTGGGATCGCCCATCTGCCCGACCGGGTTGTAGGTGCCCTCGGCAAACGAGACGTTCTTGGCCGTTTCTGGGCGGAAACAGTATTCGATGAAATCCTCGGCGCGCGGCGAGAGCTGCGGGTTGTTGACCAGCGAGGTCAATTCCATCCAGCAGACGCCGGCCTTGCCGCCCATTTCCTCCGGTCCCTTGTTGGGCACGACACAGCGCAGGTTGGGGTTGCCGTCGTAGCGGGCCGCTGAGACCGAATAGACGCTGCCGGGGAAGGAGCCTTCAATCGAGCCGTTGATCATGCCGAGTGCAATGGCGTTCATGTCGTCGGAGAGGAAAGCGGCGTTGTTGATCAGCTTGCGCATCACCACTTCGTATTTGGCGATTTCATCATCGGTCATTTCGCGGAACGGGCTGAAGCCGGCGGCGATCACCACATGCATGATCACCCAGTCGTCATACATCAGCACGGCATATTTGCCCTTGTAGTCATCCTGCAGCATCAGGTCGTAGCCTTCATCGGCAAGGGTGGCGGCCGAGACCTTGTCGGTGTTGACCAGCATGCCGGAGGGGCCGTAGCGCTGGATCATGCCGAGCAGAGAATTGCCGTCGTCGGACATGGCCCAGTGATAGGGCCATTTGAATTCGGGGATCATCATGTCCCACAGCGGCTCGAACTTTGCCTTGTCCAGCGGCTTGATCAGGTTTTCCGGATAGAGTTGCCGGCGGCCCCAGGCATTGTTCAGGTTGATGACGTCCCAGACCTTGGTGTCGCCGGCGCGCAGCTGGTTGACGGCTTCCGGGTCGGAGATCAGCCCCTGCGCCTTGACGGTGCAGTCGAATTCCTTGCGGAACGGGTCGAGCACCTTGTCGGAATTGTAGCCCTCCCAACAATAGATGTTCATCTCTCTTTCGCGGGCTGCCCAGGCGCCGCGTGGCATCATGGAGGCGGCGGCGATGCCGGCCGAGATCGAGACAGTGTCGCGCAAAAAGGCGCGCCGGGACTGGCTGAAGGATTGCAAGAGGTTTCGACGCTTCATGGATGGACCCTCTGGTTGGACATCGACAATCATGGCGATCGGGCAGCGCGTATGGACATCGCCATATCGCTGGAGGCAAGGCGGGCATGGCCCGCCATCTGGTCAGCTGTGGCAGCAGGCGGAACCTTGGGTATTGGATTTGCTGGCCTTGTTGGTTTCAGGCGGCAGGTTGATCAACGGATTGCCGTCAAAGAAGCCGACCGGCATAAGCTTGAAGCCGCACAGCACGCAGGGCTGCACCGGATGGTCCTCGACGCGGGGGATGTGATGCAGACCGAAGGAATGCCATACGACGATATCGGTATTGTCGGTCGACCGGTCCTTGGCCGTCCAGGCAGGAAGGCCATCGTCACCGGTTGAATGGTTCATGTATTCACCGGCGGGGAAGCGTTCCTCGGGATCGTAGGGTGTTACCCACAGATGGTTGTAGACGAAGCCGCCGCGCTTGCCGGATGGGCCGTCCGGATGGGTGTAGGACTGGATGGCCGAGGGAGTTTCCAGCTTGTAGGCGGTCGGCTTGCCGACCCAGTTCTTGACGTTGGGATTGGTGATCTTCCAATAGCGAGACTTTTCGAAGTCAACCCTGCGGCGTGCTTTGAGCTCGCTGGTGAGCGGCGTCTGCTCGACACAGAAGGCATTGCCCATCGGATTGTCGGGGCCGATCGGCGGGGCGACCGTGTCGCATTCGACGACGGTATTGTCGGGGCCGTCGACCTCCATGTCGAGCCGCATGCAGAAGACGTGCTGGTGAATGTGGCCGACCACGCCCGGGGCCACTTCGGTGCCGTATTTCTGCTCGGCTCCGGGAATGCAGGCGGCGGTGTTGATGACGCCCGTCGCCTTCATCTCGAATTCGATGGTGCCATCCTGGAAAAGGTACCAGTAGCAGCAGTATTCGTAATTGCCGACGGTCGTGATCGAGGAGATGACGAGGCGGCGCATGCGGCGGGTTTCGGTGCGCTCCGAGCGGAAGTCGAAATGCTTCCAGGCAAGGCCGGCATCCTCTTCATGGATGCAGATCGCACTCGGGATCAGGCGTGGATTGCCCATCATGTCGGGCAAAACGACGTCCATGTAGTGGATATGGCCGAGGCAATCGCAGCCGAGCGCCAGGGAATTGACCAGCTTGCCGAAACCGTATTCGCCGCTGTCGAAGACATTCTTGCGGTAATGCACGCCATCCGGATTGCCGTAAGGCACGACCATTTCCGCCATCGACACCCGGTATAGGATCGGCCGACGCTGGCCGTCCACGGTATAACCAACCTGCTGCAGGACAAGTCCTTCGCGACCGTTGAAGCTGATGCGCACATCCCAGTTATCCCAGGTGAGCTTGTTGCCTTCGATGGTGAAGCTCGGGCCTTCGCTCTGGACAACGTCCAGCGGTTTCAAGGGCTTGCGGAAATCGGTGAGCAGGTCGGCATCGTAGTTGATCAGGGTGTCGGGGACCGGAACGAAAGTGCCGGAGGCGGCAGAATGGTCGTCGACCCGCAGCACTTCCAACTTGTCGACATCGACCACGACGTTCAGCCCCTCGACCGGGTGGGCGTAATAATTGTCGAGATCGGACATGCGCAGCCAGACAAAGGTATGCGCCAGCCGCTTGTTTTCCTCTCCGGGCACGGAGAAATTGCCGGCTGACCAGGGGTCGACGCAGACATAGGCCATGTTCTCGATGCCTCGGCGGCGGATCGCCTCCTGAAATCGCGGATCGGCTTTGGCGACATCCTCGATCATCATGAATTCTTCCGGCGAGATCATCGGCCGGGCATCGGCCAGGAACTCGACCACAGTTACCGTGCCGCTGCCGAGATCCAGTCTACCGCGCCAGACGCCGGTGCCGCCCCGCTTGTGCACGTTGAAGCGCGCGCTGCGCTCGATCGGCATGCCGGGAATGAAGGCCCGGACAACCTCCTTGGCCGGCTCCAGCAATTCGATCGTCTCGAACAGCAGGGCAGGGCCGAAATCGAAGTGGGCGCGCAGGATCGACGCGGCCTTGACCAACTCTTCCGCCGTTAGCGGATCGAGCGGATGCGCGAAGGCAGACGTGGCTTGCAGGGGCAGGGAAACATTAGGCCTCTCGTTCATGGCCGATCCTCCATTCCGGTTTTCACCGTCAACATCCGCAGGCGTCATGGCTGCGATCCGTCAACTCTTGGAGGTCAATATTTGTGCATGCCTAAATAATGTCCATCCACCGAATGGTTGACATAAGTCAAAGAATCCGAGTTTTTCCCTGTAGCTGCAAAGCGATAAGACCTCATGCGGCCAGACGGCCGAGCCCCGTCGCCGTCCGAAGCTGCGCCCTGGCCGGTGTTCACGTTTCAGATTGGTCGGTATGTCAGCTGAGCTGCATCATCCGTGACACCAGCCCAGCGCGATTGTCGACGCCAGCCTTGTCGAAGATGTGGATGAGATGGGTCTTCACCGTTGCCAACCCGATTCCCAGACATTGCGCGATGTCGGCATTGGTCCGGCCGCAGCACAGCAGTCTGGCAACCTCGGCCTCGCGCTGGGTGAGATGCAGAAGGGCGTTGGCTTGCACCGCCTCAGCCGCTTTGGAGCGGGTAAACACCGCCTTGAGATTGTAGGAAATATAGGGGTGCAGCGTATCGGCCAGATGAAACTGCGTGTCATCAGGTTTGGCGTCGTCGGCGGTCCACATCACGCAGATGCCGGCATAGATCTGGCTGTCTCGCTGGAAGATCAATTCGATCGTATCGCTGACCTGGAAGACGTTGAGGAATTGCCGGTAGAGGGCGACTTCGCTCTCCGCAGAGTAGCGCCCCGCATCGTTCATCTTCAGCACCGGGCTCTGTTCGTGTTTGATTTGGCGCACATGCAGCGGGTCGTGGGCGTGCATCTCGCGGATGTAGATTTTCAGAAATTCGGAAGGCACGCGCGAACACACGAAGTTGTGCAGGTTGTTGTTGTCGTCAACGGAGTAGAATACCAGCCTGCTTGCCCCCAGTGTCCCGGAAAGCAGTCGAAATGTCTCGTTGATGAATTCCCGCTTGCGAACCTCTGAGAAAGCCATGGCTATGCTCCACAGTGCGCTAAAACGCCGCGCACCAATTATCGGTGCAGTGCAGCAAGTGAGTCAAGCGCCCCTTCGATATCGATTCTAAAAGGCGTTGGCGTGGATCAGCTGATGAACGGATTTTGGGCGTCCGCAAGCGGACGTTCGGTTAAGGATGGGGACGCCGACCGCAGCCTCTGTCTGCTGCGCACGGAATAAACGAGCACGCAAACGCGGTCCAATGATGCCTTTGTATCGACTAATCGCGGTTTCAACCAAAGCTCGTTTGCCATAGCCGGTCGATATCAGCCATTTCAACCGGCTATCGATCTGGAATCTGCGATGTGATCGTCTCTCTGGAAGGATGCCTGGGCGCTGGGTCGTTCAACTGCGTACGAGTTCGGTGGAATGACGACCCTTGAGCCTTCGCTGTGACTTCGAGCTGCGTCGTAGGATGGATAGCCACCATGGGCTCCATCGGCAGTCAGCTGGTCGATCTCATCATCGACCTGATCAAGCAATGGTTCCTGCTGCGAGACATCGCCTGTTTCCAGATCTGTCGGGAAATCGACAATGATCTCGCCACTGTCGGCATCAACAGCCAGGCGCAGTTTTTGCCAGCCATGCCGGGACTTTGCGCCGTGCTTCTCGTCCAGCCATTGGCCGGGCGCCATAGATCTTCACCCCGGTGCAGTCGACCAGCACATGAATGGGGTCATCCGCCACTGTTGCCGGTCGTTGCTTCTGGCCCGTCGGCTGAGTGTCGCGTTGTCGGGCACTGGCAAATCCAGTCTCATCATATCAAGCACCGAACTCAGAGGCCGTTCGCTCTGGCGCAGCCGTATTCCGAATACCATGCCCAACGTCACGTAGTTTCGATCGCCAGATCCGAATAGAGAGGCTGGCCCCCTCTCGTCTTGTGCCGTGGGGCGGCCCAGCCCGCCAGTGTTTCCGGCGTTATCCAAAGGGTTAAACTGCCAAGGGGCGAAGGCCCGCCTCACCCCCCTGCCAGTTCCTCGCCCTGAACTTCAGTTTTCCGATGTGATGGCGGCGGGCGCGTTATGTTTGTGCGGAATGCTGGATCGATCACCCCATTTCCCATCCTGGCCGCATAGATGCAGAACGTTGAGATTTGATCCCTGCACCAACGCTTAGCGACATCACTCTTCGGAACACGACCTTATTCACGAGGCTTTATTTTATATACCAGCCCCAGCGCTCGCGCTGGTCAAAGGTGGTCACCTGCTTGACTTCCAGGTAGTTGTCGAGCCCCCATTTGCCCAGTTCGCGGCCGATGCCCGATTGTTTGTAGCCGCCCCAGGGTGCTTCGGTGAAGGTGGGCTGCGAGCAGTTGATCCAGACAATGCCTGCGCGCAGGGCACGGGCAACACGCTCGCAACGGGCCTCGTCTGCTGACATGACAGCTGCGGCCAGGCCGAAGCGGCTGTCATTCGCCATACGGATTGCATCGGCCTCATCCCGAAACGTCTTGACGCAAACAACCGGCCCGAAGACTTCCTCCCGCCAGATGATGCTATCTTCGGCCATATCAGTTAGGATTGTCGGCTCGAGGAAGTAGCCGATCTGGTGTTGCTCGGGGCGCTTTCCGCCATAGGCCACGGTTGCACCGTGTTCTCGCGCCTGCTCGATCATGGCAATAATCTTCTGATATTGACCGCTGGAAACGAGCGGGCCAAGCAGAGTGGCTTCATCGAGGCCATCGCCGATCCTGATCTTGGCAGCCTCCTGGATCAATCGCTGCATAAGAGCGGGGTAAAGTGTCTCCTCAACAAGGATGCGCGACGTGGCCGAGCAGACCTGCCCCTGGTTCCAGAAGATCCCGAACATGATCCATTCGACGGCCTTTTCGATGTCGCTATCGGCAAAGACCAGGAAGGGCGACTTGCCGCCGAGCTCCAGGCTGACATTCTTGATGTCGCGTGCTGCGGCGGCCATGATCTTGGCGCCCGTCGGGACCGAGCCTGTGAATGCCAGTTTGTCGACGCCGGAATGCTCGGACAGCGGCTGGCCCGCATCGCCACCCAGGCCCGTGACGATGTTCAAGACGCCAGCGGGCAGCCCGACCTCCTCGGCGATCACGCCCAGTTCCAGCGCGGTCAAGGGCGTCAGTTCCGATGGTTTAAGGATCATGGTGCATCCCGCCGCCAGGGCTGGAGCAACCTTCCAGGAGGCCATCAGCAGGGGATAGTTCCACGGGATGATCGCACCTGCCACGCCCACCGGCTCCCGCAGCACTTTCGAGGTGAACCGGGCATCAGCCAGCGCAACGGCCTCTTCGGGTCTTTCATCAAGCTCCTCGGCGAGATTTGCATAGAACGAGAAGCAGCCTGCGGTGTCTTCGATGTCCCATATCGCTTCGGGCAGCGGTTTGCCGTTGTCTAGCACCTCGAGACGGGCAAGCTCCTCTTTCCGCTGCGTAATCCTCTCTGCCATGGCCCGCAGATAGCCCGCTCGCTCGCGCCCGCTCATTCGGGGCCAGGGGCCTGTGTCAAAGGCGCGTCTTGCTGCGCTCACGGCAAGATCAATGTCGGCAGCCGTGCCTGCGGGGGCCTGATGGATCACCTCTTCCGTCGCCGGATTGACCACAGGAAAGACGCCGCCCTGAACGGGAAAGTGCCATTGGCCATCGATGAAAAGCTTTTGCTGCATGTCTTCCCCTTTTCCTGTTTTCGTCTTTCGCGAAGGCGACGGGGCGATAGCGCCTGTCAGCCCATGAGACCGAGTATGGCTTCGGCGGCGCGGGTCGCACCGGCAAATCCCTGCATCTTGATGGCGTTCTCGCTGAGGCGTGTCTTCATCTCGTCATTGTCCAGAAGCGCCTGGATCATTCCAGCCAGCTGGTCCGGCAGCCAGTCGTAGCGGTGAAGCATTTGCCCGACGCCTGTTTCGGCTGCTCGCCGGGCGTTGTCATGGCCATCCCAGCAATAGGGCATCACAAGGGACGGCACCCCGAAATAGAGGGCTTCGCAGAAGCTATTGTTGCCGCCGTGATGGATGAAGAGGCTGGCTTGCGATACGACGGAGGGCTGCGGGAACCAGCTGTCGAGGAAGACATTGTCCGGCACCTGGACATAGTCATCGCGCCAGTGGCCGACATTGATGAGGAAGCGATAGGGCAGGGTGGCAAAGACCTCCATCATCCGCCTGAGCATCTCGACATCCATGGCGCCAAGTGACCCAAAGCTGGTCAGAATGAGGGCCTGATCGTTGTGGCTGGCAAAACGTGGTGGCTGGTACGGCGTTTCCCGACGCAGGCACCCGTCCAGGAACAGGAAGTGCTGCGGGTCGAGCGGTTTGGCGCGGCGATGGCGGATGATCTCCGGCGCCAGGATCAGGTTGAGATCCGGCGAGGGATCCAGGAACGAGGAAGGCGAGGGCGGCTTCAATCCGCAGTCGAGCATGAAGGCCGACAGGCGTTTGTGCGCTGTGGCCGTCGCTTTTTCGTATCGCGCCGAGAATTCCGTCCAGTCTGCGCTCGGCGTTCCACCAAGGCCCGACAGGTAGGGCGGAACGAGCGGATCGGGGATCTCGGTTTCTGCACAGGAGACCACCCGGACCCACGGAACCCCGGCCGTCGCGATCGCGGGGAACATCACAACGTTGTCCAGAACGATTGCATCCGGCTTCAGCCGTGCCAGGAGCTGACGCAGGGGCTCCTCGACGCCGATCGCGGTCTCGACGATCGCCTCCCAGGTCGGTCCCACATAGGAACTCAGCTGCTCGGAGGCTGTCTGGCGGAAGGCATCCTGGTGCCGGCTGATGAACTCGTTCCAGTCCGTGGTCTGACCCGGTCCGTTGTCGGCCAGCTGGTATTCGGCAAAGCCATATTCGGCAAAGATGCCACTGAAACCCGGATGACAGATGAAAACGGGTCTGGCGCCCAGCCGGCGCAATTCCTGCGCGATGCCGACGCAGTTCAATGCGGCGCCGTAGCTTGCTTCCGGGAAGAGGGCAATCGTCTTTTGTGCTGACATGGATCTCTTTGGCTGACCTATCGCGATATGACCTTGAAGGCCGGCGGTACGCCGCGTCCTGCCAGGCGCGGCCTCTGCGATTGCGACAGCTGTATATGCACACGCATCAGATCTGCAGCAAGCTCCATCAGTCCGCGCTCGATCTGTTCCAGGATCTGGATGTGCTCCAGGTTGGACTGCATTAGCCTATAGGTGTTCACATGGGCTGCCGCGGTGTTGGAGCGCCGGCGGCGATGGTGGCTCACAAGCGCCTCCGCCATGAACGGGTTGCCGCATCCGCGCGCCACCAGCATGTGAAAGTCAAAGTCGGTGCGCTCGAAGAGCCTGCGGTCAAAATCAGCCTCGCTCATGCTGCGCAGGATCAGCATCGATTGCCTGAGGGAGGTCAGCGCCGGCAGGTCGCGGCGAAAGTCCGGCAGCGTCAGGGCCAGCGGTTCGGTCGCCAGGCGAAACTCATAGGATTTGGCGACGGCATCGGCGCCCAGTGCAAACTGTTTCAAGAGCCATTGCTGGCCGGCTCCCCGCTCGGCCAGATTGTCTTCAGAGAGTTTTTGTAGCGCATTCTGTACTGCCTGACGGGAGACGTCATAGCGTCTCTGCAGGGCGACAACCGTCTGGGCTTCTCCAATCCGGCCGGCGGCAAGGTCGCGCAATATGGCGGAGTAGACCTCCGGATCGCCGTCCTTTTCGTCAGCGTCATCCAGGCGCGCCACCGTCATGGGGTCGATGGACAGCACATAGCCGCCATCCGCATCGGCGGTCACAAGGTCGCGTTCGGCGAGGACCTGCAGCGCCTTTCGCACAGGCGTCCTGGAGACATTGCAATGCGAGGCCAGCGCCTGTTCGGCGAGCCGTTCGCCGGGCGCCATCCCCCGCTCGCTGGCATAGTCCAGTATTTTTTGTGCCAATTCCACATGGCGGAAATGTATGCGCCCGGGTTCTGTCGACATGGATCACCTGCTGATTATCCGTTCCATGCTCGCCTCTTCAGGCGGAATTGGCAAGCGGCAGCCTGTCTTTTTTCCGTGGTTAAAGAAAATCGACGGAGTCTATTGACGTATTATTTTTTCAATTAATACTGCCAGGCAACGGCGACACGAGATCGGATGACCGACACCTCGCCGACGAGGTTGGAACAATCATCAGCAAAGGGAGAGATCCGTGCACAAGAAGAGCGGATACGCCAAAACCCGTGTCTATACGGTCAGACTTCTCGCCGCGACTATGCTTGCCGGCAGCGTGACTGCAGCCAATGCGGCTGATCTCGTCATCTCGAACTGGGATGGCTATATGGCAAAGGACATTGCCGAGACCTTCAAGGCCGCAACCGGTCTGGAGATCGAGGTGGTCAATCACGCCACCAACGAAGAAATCATGGGCAAGCTGATGGCAAGCCAGGGCAAGGGCTATGACCTTGTCTTCGTATCTTCGCCCTTTGCCGAAATCCTCAACCACCAGAACCTGGTGGAGCCGCTCGACAAGGCGGCAATTCCGAACCTCGCCAATCTTTACCCCGAAGCGGCAAGCCTCGCTTATGACCCGGGCAATGCCTATTCCGTGCCTTATACCTGGGGCACCACCGGCCTCTGCTATCGTTCCGATCTGGTCAAGACCACGCCCGACAGCTGGATGAACCTGCTGGCTCCCTCGGATGACATCAAGGGCAAGACCACTATGCTCGCGACCGACCGCTGGCTGATGGCGGCGGGCGAACTCGCCAAGGGCTATTCGGTCAACGAGACGGACCCGGCAAAGATCGCCGAGGTCAAGGATCTGCTGATCGCGGCGAAAAAGACGCTGCTCGCCTATGACGACACGACCTTCTATTCGAAGCTTGTCTCAGGCGAGGCCTCGCTCGTGCATGCCTGGGACGGCTGGTGCAATTATGGCATCACCGAAAACAAGGACATCAAGTTCGTCGTGCCGAAGGAGGGCTCGGATCTCTGGGTCGATACCATCGTCGTCATGAAGAACTCGGAGAAGAAGGATGCGGCGATGAAGTTCATCAACTTCATCCTTGATCCGGCAAACCATGCCTGGGCAGCCCAGAACATCCTCTACAAGGTGCCGAACAAGCCGGCGATGGAGAGCCTCGATAAGGCACTGATCGAGCAATACCCGAACATGGGCATGACACCGGCGGAGCTGACAAAGTTCGAATTGTTGCGTGATCTCGGTCCGGCCCAGAAGGACTATTCTCGCGCCGTCAGCGAGATCAAGGCCGCCAACTGACCTGACGTCCGGCAATCGCCAACGACTGCCTGCACTGCATCGAGGGAGGCGCCTGTCTCCCTCGATCGCCCCTCGGGATGACCCGCTCTGGACGCTATTGTCCTTTGGCCGCAGCCCTTGCCATTTCAGTGTCGTGGAACGCCTGCATGTCCTACCAATCCGCCCGATCGAACCTGCTTGCCGCGCCGGCTGTCGCCTGGCTCGTGGCATTCATGATCGTGCCATGCCTGCTCATCCTCTCCTATGCCTTCTTCGAACGCGGCGTCTGGGGTGGCATTGAATACACGCTGACGCTCGAGAATTTCACCCGCGTCATAGATCCGCTTTATGCCAATATCTTCCTGACATCGGCCCGCATTGCCGGCCTTGCCACGCTTTTGGCGATCCTGATCGCCTATCCGGCGGCCTATGCGATCAGCCGTGCGCCACAGATGCGCCAGCCCATGCTGCTGTTCTTTGCCGTTCTGCCCTTCTGGAGCAACTACCTGATCCGGACCTATGCCTGGATGGTGCTGCTCAACCGCGAAGGCCTTATCAACAATCTCCTGCGCTGGTTCGGCTATGAGGGCGAGCCGCTGTCGCTTCTCTATACCGAGGGCGCGGTGATCATCGGCCTCGTCTACAACTATCTGCCCTTCGTGATCCTCGCGATCTATTCGTCGCTGTCGCGGCTCAATCCGGAGCTGATGGAGGCCTCCCGCGATCTCGGCGGCGGTCCGTTCCGCACCTTCTGGCGTGTGACACTGCCGCTCACCCTGCCAGGCGTCGCAGCCGGCGGCGTCTTTGTCTTTGTCCTGTCGATCGGCAATTTCGTCACGCCGGCCCTGCTGGGCGGTGGACGGTTCCAGATGATCGGCAATGTCGTCTATGACCAGTTCCTCAGCGCTAATGACTGGCCGTTCGGCGCCGCACTCGGCCTGGTGCTGATTGCCATCATGATCCTCCTCCTCATGCTGCAGGCCCGGGCAACGGCGCGCGCCAGCGGCGAGAGGGCAGGCGAAAATGCAGACCAGCAGGCGAGGGCAGGCGTATGAGACTGTCCCATTCCTCGCGCGTTCCGGGGCGGCTCGTCCTGCTGGCCGTTTTCGGCTTTCTCTATCTGCCGATCGCAGTTCTGGTTGGCCTGTCCTTCAATGAGGCGGGGCTGCCGACAAGCTGGTCCGGCTTTTCCTTCAAGTGGTATGCAGCCCTTGCCAGCAATGGCGAGATCCTCGGCGCCGCCTGGAACACGCTGATTGTTGCCGTTTTCGCCACTGTGATTGCCACTGTGCTCGGAACGCTGCTGGCCCTTGGCATGGAAAGCCGCCGCCGCAAGAGCACCGGGCTTGAGGCGCTCGCCTTCGCGCCCATGGTCATTCCCGATATCGTGCTTGCGGTCGCCCTTCTGACCTTCTTCTCGCTGCTCAATGTGACGCTCGGCCTGCACACGATCATCATCAGTCACGTCATCTTCGATCTGGCATTCGTCAGTTCGGTGGTCAGGGCGCGGCTCAAGCATTTCGACTATTCCATCGTTGAGGCTTCGCGTGATCTGGGCGCGTCGGGCTGGATGACCTTCTGGCGCGTGACCTTCCCGGTTCTGCTGCCGGCGATCGTCGCCGGTGCCTTGCTCGCCTTCACGCTGTCGGTCGACGAGTTCATCATCGCCTTCTTCACGGCCGGTGCCGGACGCTCCTCGATCACGCTGCCGATCCAGATCTATTCGATGATCCGCTTTGGCATCACGCCGGAAATCAATGCCCTTGCCACGATCGTCATGGGGGTCAGCGCCACGGCGCTGCTCATCTCGCAATGGCTCAACAAAGAACAGATGCAATGACTGATACGCGCCTTTCGCATGACGCGCCGATCCTGGCGATCGACGGCCTTCACAAGAGCTTCGGGCCGGTCACCGCCGTCGATCACGTCTCGCTCGACATTCGCCGCAACGAGTTCTTCGCGCTGCTCGGCCCGTCGGGCTGCGGCAAGACCACGCTCTTGCGCATGCTGGCCGGCTTCGAGACGCCGAGCGGTGGCCGCATCCTGCTGGAAGGCAAGGACATTTCCGCCCTGCCGCCGGAAAAGCGACCGCTCAACCTGATGTTCCAGTCCTATGCGCTCTTTCCGCATATGACCGTCGCCCGCAACCTGGCTTACGGGCTTGAGATGGACCGCTTGCCCAAGGCGGAAATCGCAAGGCGCGTCGAAGAAATCATGGCCGTTACCGACCTTGGCCAGTTCGCCGCGCGCAAGCCCGATCAACTGTCCGGCGGACAGAAGCAGCGTGTGGCGCTGGCCCGGGCGCTGGTCAAGCGTCCCAAGGTGCTGCTGCTCGATGAACCGCTCGGCGCGCTCGACAAGAAACTGCGCGAACGCATGCAACTGGAGCTGAAACGTCTTCAGCACGAGGTCGGCATCACCTTCATCATCGTCACCCACGATCAGGAAGAGGCCCTCGTCATGGCCGACCGCATGGCGATCCTGAAGGATGGCCAGTTGCTGCAATGCGGCTCGCCGGAAGAGGTCTATGAAAGGCCCGCCGATCGCTTCGTCGCCAATTTTATCGGCGTGATGAATTTCATTGACGGTGTGGTCGCGTCCGACGGGAGCTTCAATGCCGTTGGCCTCAACCTGGCCGTCTCGACCGAAATCCACGGGATCGCAACTCTGGCGGTTAGGCCCGAAAACATCAGGGTCACAACAGCCGGTGCAGGCATCGAGGGCAGGGTCGTCGACATGGCCTATCACGGCCTCGACCGCGTCCTGCATGTCAGGATCGCCGCCAGCGAGACGCCGCTGCAGGTCAGGGTGCCGGCCAATGCCGCCGTTCCGCACACCGCCGGTGACACGATCTACATCGCGATCGATCCGGATCGCATCCGTCTTTTCAAGGCTTGAGAACAAAGGGGAGCCCCATGTCGCAAAAGACCATCGCATTCTTTCCCGAAGCCGCCTTCGGCCCCGCCTTGAACTCGGTCGGCATTGCCCAGGCCGTCGAGGCACTGGGCCACAAGGCCGTCTTCCTCTCTGATCCGGGCTTTGTCTCCGTCTATCAAGGCTATGGCTTCGAGGCGCATCCGGTGAACCTCTCCGAACCCATGCCACCGGAACAGATGGCGAAGTTCTGGGAGGACTTCATCAACGGCCACATCCCGAATTTCCGCAAGAGCCCCTATGAGCAGATCGACACCTATGTGAAGGACTGCTGGACCGCGATCGTCGACAGCGCCAAATGGGCGCAGAAGGATCTGCCGGGCGTGCTCGCCCGCATCAAGCCGGACCTGATCTGCGTCGACAATGTCATCCTGTTCCCGGCCATCAAGCAGTTCGGCAAGCCCTGGGTGCGCATCATTTCCTGCTCGGAAAACGAGATCGAGGATACGAAGATCCCGCCGCATCTGTCCGGCTGCGGCGCTGACGATTATGCCGGCCATGCCGCCTATCGCGATCATTTCAATGCCGTGATCCAGCCGATCCATGAAGACTTCAACGCCTTCCTGGCCGAAAATGGCGAGGCGTCTTATCCGATCGGCCAGTTCTTCGAAGCTTCGCCCTTCATGAACCTTCTGCTCTATCCGGAAGCGGTCAAGTTCGAGCGCGAACACCCGCTTGATCCCGGCCAGTTCCAGTATCTCGAAGGCTGCGTGCGCTCGGAAAAGCCCTATGAGGTGCCGGTCTTCAAAGCGAACAACGACAAGCCGCTGCTCTATGTCTCCTTCGGTTCGCTGGGCGCCGGTGATACCGAGCTTCTGAAGCGGATCATCGCCACGGTCGCGAAACTTCCCTATCGCGCGCTCGTCAATGTCGGCGATTACAAGGATCAGTATTCCGATGTGCCCGACAATGTCATCATCGACAGCTGGTTCCCGCAGCCCTCGGTGATCCCGCAGGTCGATGCCGTCATCCATCACGGCGGCAACAACTCCTTCACCGAATGCCTCTATTTCGGCAAGCCCGCCATCATCATGCCCTATGTCTGGGACGGCCATGACAATGCGACCCGCGTCGACGAAACCGGCCACGGTTTCAAGATGCCGCGTTATGACTGGACTGATGCGGACCTCGCCGCAAAGATCGATCACATGATCAACGACCCGGCGATGAAGGCGAAACTTTCTGCCACGTCCAAACACATGCAGAGCCAGAACGGCCCGAAAAAGGCTGCCGGCATTCTCGACACGCTGCTGAAGACGGAAACTCACAATGGTTGACACATTGAAGACCACGGCGCCGCATATCCATGGCGCCACCACCTTTGCCGACCTCGTCGACTGGGGTGTGCAGGCTGATGCCATCGAGGGCAGTTCTGCCTCCACCGGGCGCCTTCTTTTCAAGGGTCCGAACAACCAGCCGGAAACCGGGATCTGGGTCTGCACGCCGGGAAAATGGCGCCTGTCCATCCCGCGCGACGAGTTCTGCCATTTCGTCGCCGGCTCGGCGACCTATCGCTCTGATGATGGCGAGGTGATCGAAGTTTCGCCCGGCACGGCGGTGATGTTCAAGGCCGGCTGGACCGGCGAATGCACCGTGCATGAAACCATGCGCAATATCTACATGCTGGCCTGATCCGGCCACTCGAAAGGACCATGACCATGACCTCCGCACCCCTGATGCGTAATCCCCTTGAGCAGACCGACCTCGTCGACTGGGGCACTATCCCGACCATGATCGAGGGCGTAAGCCATGTCTCCGGCAGGCTGATCCACAAGGGACCGAATGGCGAAAGCGAATGCGGCCTTTGGATCTGCACGCCGGGCAAATGGGACTGCCACGTAACGCGCGACGAATTCTGCCACTTCCTCGAAGGCCGCAGCACCTATGTGCATGAAAGCGGCGAGGTGATCGAGATCACGCCCGATACCGCCGCCTTCTTCCCCAAGGACTGGAAGGGCGTCTGCACGGTCCATGAGACGATCAAGAAGGTCTACATGATCCGCTGACCGAAGCTGCGCCCGGACCAAACCCCGTGCCGGGCGCGCCGTCCCATTCTCGAATTTACCATGCAGGCAGGACGCCATGAGCAGTTTCGACCTTTCCAAGCCCCAATACTATTCATCCGGTGGTTACCGGCAAAGTCTGGGGCCTGTCCTTGAGGTCATCGATCCGGCCCGTCTCGAAACGGTCGGCGTGATTACCGAAGTGACCGGGGACGAGCTGTCCGCAACGCTGGACGCCGCAACCGCTGCACAGCGCAAGTGGAAGGCACTCGATGCCAAGACGCGGGCCACTATCCTGCATAAGATCGCCAACCGCATCGAGGCGACCGACATGCGCCGCTGCGCCGAGATCATGTCGCGCGAAATGGGCAAGCCCTATCCGGAAGCGATCGGCGAAGTCGCCAATTGCGCCGGTGCCTTCCGCTATTTCGCCGAAATGGCCCGCGACGAGGCCGGCAAGGTGGCCGGCACGACGCAGGCCGGGTCCTTCCAATTTGCCCGCTACGAACCGCTCGGTTTGTCCGTGCACATCATGCCCTTCAATTTCCCGATCCTTCTGATGTGCTGGACGGTGGCGGCGTCGCTCGCCTCGGGTAATGGCTGCATCATCAAACCGGCGCCGGCCACCACGCTCTCGACGCTGGAATTCATGCAGGTCTTTGCCGATCTGCCGGATGGACTGATTGCCTGCCTGCCGGGTGGGGCTGCGCTCGCCCAGGCACTGATCGCCTCGCCGAAGACCCATGCGGTGGCCTTTACCGGCTCGGTTGCTGCGGGCAGGGCGGTCGCCATGGCCGCCGCCGGGCAGATGAAGCCTGCCGTCATCGAGGCGGGCGGCTCCGATCCGATGATCATCACCGCCCATGCGCCGCTGGAGATTGCCGCAGCCGGCGCCGTCACAGCCGCCTTCCACATGTCCGGTCAGGTCTGCACCTCGGCCGAGCGCTTCTTCGTGGTCGATGCCGTGTTTGATGACTTCATCGCAAAATTCGTGGCGGAAACCAGACGCCTGCGCATCGGTCATGGGCTGAGCTGCGCGGAAATCGGCCCGCTCGTCTCGGAAGCCGCCCGTGCCAAGGTGATCAGGCTGGTGGAGGATGCCGTGTCAAAGGGCGCAAAGGTCGAAACCGGCGGGCGCATCCCGCCGTCGGAACCGGTCGGCTGGTTCTATGAGCCGACCATCCTCACCGGCTGCACCGCCGATATGGCGATCATGCATGAGGAATGTTTCGGCCCTGTCGCCGCCGTGATGCGCGTTGCCGATTTCAACGAGGCCATCGACAAGGCGAATGACAGCGAATTCGGCCTCGGCGCCTCGGTCTTCACCACCTCGCTGGAGGAGGCCATGGACGCTGCCGAGCGACTGGAGGCCGGCATGGTCTGGGTCAACAATCCCCTGATCGACAATGACGCGCTACCCTTCGGCGGCTGGAAATCATCGGGCATCGGCCGCGAACTCTCGCGCCTCGGCCTCGACACCTTCCGCCGCTCCAAGATGGTTATCATCGACCACAAGCCGGTGCGGCAGGACTGGTGGTATCCCTATCCGGATGACTGGTTCTACGAAACAGGTGGCCGCAAGCACGTCTGAGTTAGCCGGCCGGGCCGGCGCATATGAGATGACAACAGGGACAAGAATACATGATCATCACCATCCTTGGAGGCGCCGGCCTGATGGGCGCGGGCATCATCCGCGATCTGCTTTCCGACCGATGCATCATCGACATCACGACCATCCGTCTGTGTGATGCGGCGCGCCCACGCATGGAAGCTCTGCAGGCGGAGCTCTCCGACCCTCGCATTGAGCTTGTCGATCTTGATGTTGCCGATGGCGCGATCCTGTCTGCAGCGATTGCCGGATCCGATCTGTGCATCAACTGCGTACCGACCCTTCTCGGCTTCCAGATGGCCATCTTCGAGGCTGTCCTGACGGCAAAGGTGCATTATGTCGATCTGGGTGGGCTCGGGACCTTCACTGTCAAGCAGCTGGCCGAGCACGACCGGTTCAAGGCTGCCGGTGTCACTGCCGTGATCGGTTGTGGAGCGGATCCTGGCATGTCGAATGTGATTTGCCGCGCAGTGGCCGACCAGCTCGATGAGATCGATTCCATCAAGCTCTATTGGGCCGCCGAATTCGTCGGCGAGGAAAATCCGGTTCTCGTGCCCCCCTACAGCATCTCGACCGTGCTGGCGGAATATGCGCAGGAAAGCACGCAGTTCTATGGAGGGGAGCATGTGACCTGTGCCCCGATGAGCGGGCGGGAGGTTCTCGAACTCCCGGAGCCCTGGGGATCGTGTGAATTCATGCATTCTCCGCATTCCGAACAGCTGACGGTGCCGTTGGCTGACGGGATCCGGGAGAAGGGCATCAAGGAGTTTTCGTGGAAGCTGCATCTGCCGCATCGCGAGCATGAGGCCTGGGTCGGTCTGGTCAAGGCCGGCTTCGGGGATTTTGCCGAGCCTGTTGTCATCAACAATGTCGAGATCACTCCACTGGACGTGCTGCAAAAGGTCATCAATCGCAACATCGAGCGCAATCGTGACCGGATCCCTGAACAGGACAGCCACGAGATTCACTTCGCCATCGGCAAGGGACGAAAGAACGGCAAGCCAACAACAGTGCGGGTCGAAGTCATCGTCGAGCCGGATCCGATCTATGCCCCTTATGTCGATGCCTGCACATCGATGAACGGTTCGATTGCCGCACAGTTGATGCTGGCCGGCACCATGAAGCCGGGTGTCTGGGCGCCGGAGGAATATTTCGAGGTATCGCCCTACTTTGCGGAGCTCGCAAAGCGGAAGTTCAAGGTCGCGAGCCATATGGAATAAGGCTTTTCGACTGTAGGGCCCGGGCCGCTGATGACCTCGCGAACGAGACAAAGCGGTCGCCTGTTCAGGCTGTCCTCTCGTCCTTTCCACAGACGATGCAAGGGGACTCAATCGATGCGCTTCAACACGGGGCGGCTTTGCGATCTGAGTTCCAGTGGGGCACAAGGCATTTTTATATGGCCTTAGGTGAGCCGGTCCACTTGCGGCTCACCATTCTGCGACACTGCCATCCTCATGGCGCCAGACGGGATTGCGCCAGCGATGGCCTTCCTTGGCTCGCTCGATCACATATTGCTCGTCAACCTCGACGCCGAGGCCCGGGCCCTGCGGAATGCTGACGAAACCATCGGCATAGTGGAACACCTCCTTGTTGGAGATGTAATCCAGAATGTCGTTGCCGGTATTGTAGTGAATGCCGAGGCTCTGTTCCTGAATGAAGGCATTGTGGCTGACGGCATCGACCTGCAGGCAGGCGGCGAGCGCGATCGGGCCGAGCGGGCAATGCGGTGCAAGGGCCACATCATAGGCCTCCGCCATGGTTGCGATCTTGCGGCACTCGGTGATGCCGCCGGCATGGGAGAGGTCTGGCTGCAGGATATCGACGAAACCGTCAGACAGAACCGACTTGAAGTCCCAGCGCGAGTAGAGCCGCTCACCGAGCGCGATCGGGGTCGAGCAGTGATTGGCTATCTCGCGCAGGGCTTCGCGGTTTTCCGACAGCACCGGCTCCTCGATGAACAGGAGGTTGTAGGGCTGCAGTTCCTTGGCGAGCACCTTGGCCATGGGACGATGGACGCGGCCATGGAAATCGACGCCGATCCCGACATGGGGACCGACCGCTTCACGGATGATGGCGATCGTCTCCACGGCCTTCTCGACCTTCTCCCAGGTATCGACGATCTGCATTTCCTCGCAGCCATTCAGCTTGATGGCCTTGAAACCACGGGCAACGACATCGCGGGCATTGTTGGCTACGTCCGAGGGACGATCGCCGCCGATCCAGGAATAGACCTTGATCCGGTCACGCACCTGACCACCGAGCAGCGCGTGGATGGGTTGGCCGAGAGCCTTGCCCTTGATGTCCCAGAGCGCCTGGTCGATGCCGGCGATAGCGCTCATGTGGATGGCACCGCCGCGATAGAAACCGGCGCGGTACATGACCTGCCAGTGATCCTCGATCATCATCGGATCCTTGCCGATCAGATAGTCCGAAAGCTCATGCACGGCCGCCTCGACCGTCAATGCGCGGCCTTCAACAACCGGCTCACCCCAGCCGACGATGCCCTCGTCGGTTTCGATCTTGAGGAACATCCAGCGCGGCGGGACGATGTAGGTCGTGAGCTTGGTGATTTTCATGCGCGTCTTCTTCTCTGCTGTCGCAGGCGTTCAGCCCGCTTATCTGCTGTTGTTGCGGCCGATCACCCGTTCAGCGGCGGCCAGATCATGCACGGCCAGATCAAGCATCCGGTTGGACGCATGCCTTGCCTTTTCGCCGTCACGCATCCGCAAGGCTTCGACCAGTTCGCCATGGATCACCACCGCGTCTTCACGGCTTTCAACCGCGACGTTCGAGGCATGCAAGGCGTAGCGAAGGGCGGCATGGATGGCGCTCGACAGCCGCCGGAACACCTGGTTGTGGCTGGCAAGCAGCAACACGGCGTGAAACTGCACATCGGCCTCGGTGAAGCGTTCCGGGTCATCGCTCGAATCGCGCATCTGGCGCCAGGCGCTTTCCAGATCGGCAATCTGCTGCGTTGTCGCCCGGCTTGCCGCCAGTTCGGCGGCGACGGGCTCGATCGTCCGTCTGGCTTCGAGGATGCAGCCGAGCAGGTCGAAATCCTTGATATAGGGGCCGATCCATTCGAGCACGTCAGCATCGAGGATATTCCAGTCATCCTTGTCACAGACGACCGTGCCGACCCGTGGCTTGCCATGCAGCAGGCCCTTGGATTCGAGGATTTTCAGCGATTCGCGGATGACGGTGCGGCTGACGCCGTAGATCTCGCAGAGATCGTTTTCCCGCGGCAGCTGCGACCCCGGTGGATACCGATCGGCGCAGATGTCCTGCGCAATCGCCGCCGTAATGCTGCGGCGGACACGCGGTCGGCGAACCGTGACCGGTCCCTGCCCTTCGCTGTGCTGCTCCACGCTTGCCACCATCGCCTCCCTCTGCCGTCTCAAACCCATCGTCTATCCGAATTTGCAGGGGCTTACGATATCGCACCCGCTTGCCAAGCCGGCAATTCGCAATCTTTATCTCAATCATCATACCAAGGCAATTGACTGGTACGATGATTTAACCTAATTCTTGGGCACTGTCGGAGGGCAGTTGCTCAATTTTTGGGATATGGGAGAGATCACATGCGTTCATGGAAAGCCGCCATTCTGGCTGGCGTCGTCGCGTTTGCGGCGGCCGGCACAACCTATGCCGCCGACATCAAGATCGGCTTCATCGTCAAGCAGCCTGAAGAGCCCTGGTTCCAGGACGAATGGAAATTCGCGGACCAGGCCGCCGCCGAAAAGGGCTTTACCCTCGTCAAGATTGGCGCCGAGGACGGTGAAAAGCTCATGTCGGCGATCGACAACCTTGCCGCCCAGGGCGCGCAGGGCTTCATCGTCTGCACACCGGATGTCAAGCTTGGCCCGGGCATCGTCGCGAAGGCAGCAGCCAATGACTTGAAACTGATGACCGTCGACGATCGTCTCGTCGGCGCCGACGGCAATGCGCTCGAAGATGTCGTGCATATGGGCATTTCGGCAACCAAGATCGGCGAGACCGTTGGCCAGGCGCTGGCCGACGAAATCAAGAAGCGCGGCTGGGACATGAAGGACGTCGGCGCGATCCGCGTCTCCTATGACCAGTTGCCGACCGCCGTCGACCGCGTTGAAGGCGCGATTGCTGCGCTCAAGGCTGCCGGCTTCCCGGCAGAAAACATCTATGATGCGCCGCAGGCCAAGACCGACACGGAAGCTGCCCTGAATGCGGCCACCACCGTGCTCAACAAGCATGCCGACGTGAAGCACTGGATCGCCTTCGGCCTCAATGACGAAGCCGTTCTCGGCGCTGTCAGGGCAACGGAATCGGTCGGCATCTCCGCCGATAACGTCATCGGCGTTGGCATCGGCGGCGCGGAATCGGCGATCAACGAGTTCAAGAAGCCCACACCGACCGGGTTCTTCGGCACCGTGATCATCTCGCCGAAGCGCCACGGCTATGAGACCGCGATGAACATGTATGAGTGGGTTGCCAATGGCAAGGAACCGGAAAAGCTGACGCTGACCGCCGGCGCGCTCGCCATGCGCAGCGACTATGAAGCTGTGCGCAAGGATCTCGGGATCGAGTAATCTGCCTTTCGCAACATCTGCCCGGCGGCGATCAACCGGCGCCGGGCCACTCTGCGGAGCTTTCATGGCCTTTCTCGAATTCAAAGACATCAGCAAGGGCTATCCCGGCGTCCAGGCCCTGTCGAACGTGTCCTTCTCGGTCGAAAAAGGCGCCGTTCATGGCCTGATGGGCGAAAACGGCGCGGGCAAGTCGACCCTGATCCGCCTTCTGTCCGGCGACCAATCTGCCGATACCGGCACCATTTCCATCGATGGCGTGACGCAGACCTATAAATCGGTGCGCGATGCCTTCGCCTCGGGCGTCATCGTCATCCACCAGGAACTGCAGCTCGTCCCAGAACTGACGGTTGCCGAAAACCTCTGGCTCGGCCGCTTCCCGTCATCCGCCGGCGTCATCAACCGACGCAGCCTCAGCGATAGCGTGGCTCTCAAGCTGCGCGATATCGGCATTGATATTGATCCGGATGCCAAGGTGTCCTCCCTGTCGATCGGCGAGCGCCAGATGGTCGAGATCGCCAAGGCTGTCATCCTCGATGCGCGTGTCATCGCGCTCGACGAGCCAACCTCGTCATTGTCCTCGCGTGAAAGCGAGGTGCTGTTTGCCCTTATCGAAAAACTGAAGGCCAAGGGCACGGTCATTCTTTATGTGTCGCACCGCCTCGATGAGATATTCAGGCTCTGCGACAGCTTGACCGTGTTGCGCGACGGCAAGCTTGCCGCCCATCATCCAGACATCGCAGAGACGAACCGGGATCAGATCATCGCCGAAATGGTTGGTCGCGAGATCAGCAATATCTGGGGCTGGCGACCGCGTGAATTCGGACCCGTGCGCCTGGAGGTCTCTGATCTGAGCGGCCCCAATCTGCGCCAGCCGATCAGCTTTTCCGTGCGCCAGGGCGAGATCCTCGGCTTCTTCGGCCTGATCGGCGCCGGGCGCAGCGAAATGGCGCGGCTGCTGTTTGGCGCGGACAGGCGTGAAGGCGGCAGGGTCGTGGTTGATGGCGTCACCGTCACGGCCAACAGCCCCGGCGCATCGATCCGGGCCGGCATCGTGCTTTGCCCGGAAGATCGCAAGCATGATGGCATCGTTCAGGGGCGGTCGATCGAAGAAAACATCACGATCTCCTCGCGCCGGCACTTCTCACCCTTCGGCATCCTGAGCCCCAAGAAGGAAGCCTCGGTCGCCGATGATTTCATCGCAAGGCTCAGAGTTCGCACGCCATCGCGCCTCCAGGACATTATCAACCTCTCCGGCGGCAACCAGCAGAAGGTCATTCTCGGACGCTGGCTGTCCGAGCAGGGCGTCAAGGTTCTCGTTATCGACGAGCCGACACGCGGCATCGACATTGGCGCCAAGGCGGAAATCTACGAAATTCTTTATGGCCTGGCAGCCGAGGGCATGGCGATCATCGTCATCTCCAGCGAGTTGCCTGAAGTCATGGGCATATCCGACCGGATCATGGTGATGTGCCAGGGGCATGTGGCAGCCGACGTCCCACGTCCGGATTTCCACGAACGCCTGATCCTCACCGCCGCCCTGCCAGATCGCACCGCAGCCGCCGCCACACTCTAGATTCAGGACCGACATCCATGCCGTCTCTTAAGAAACTTCTTCTCGGCGATCAGGGCCTGGTGGTGATCTTCGTGGTCGCCTTTGCCATCGTGGCGCTGACCGTTCCCAACTTCATGACCGAGCGCAACATGCTTGGCCTGCTGCAATCGGTCGTCACCATCGGCATCGTCGCCTGCACCATGATGTTCTGCCTTGCCTCCCGCGATTTCGACCTCTCGGTGGGCTCCATCGTTGCCTTTTCCGGCATGATCGCGGTCATGGCCTCCAATGCGACCGGCTCGATCACGCTCGGCCTGATCGCGGCCCTCGCCAGCGGCGCCTTTGTCGGTCTGATCAATGGCGTCGTCATCGCCCGCTTCCACATCAACGCGCTCATCACCACGCTTGCGACCATGCAGATCGTGCGCGGTTTCGCGCTGATCGTGTCGGATGGACGCGCCGTCGGCATCAACAATCCGGATTTCTACCAGCTGGCGCTGTCGCGTTTCCTCGGGATCCCGACCCCTATCTGGGTCATGGCCGCTCTCTTCATCGTCTTCGGCTTCGTGCTCAACCGCACGGTCTTCGGCAAGAATACACTCGCCATTGGCGGCAATCCCGAAGCCTCGCGGCTGGCCGGCGTCAATGTCGTCAACATGCGCATCTGGATCTTTGCCCTGCAGGGGCTGGTCTGCGCCATCGCCGGCATCCTGCTTGCCTCGCGCATCACGTCGGGCCAGCCGAATGCCGCAACCGGCCTTGAACTCTCGGTTATCTCGGCCTGCGTTCTCGGTGGGGTGTCGCTGGCGGGTGGCCGGGCGACCATGAGTGGTGTGATCGTCGGCGTGATGATCATGGGCATTGCCGAAAATGTCATGAACCTTCTCAACATCCAGGCTTTCTACCAATATGTCGTGCGCGGCCTGATCCTGTTGATCGCCGTCCTGCTCGACAATCTGCGCTCCTCGGCTGCCGGACGGCATCGGTGACTGCGGGTCGGGAAACGCTTCTGCTGTCGAACGGGGCCCTTCAGGTACGGGTTACAAGTCAAGGTGCTGCCCTGACTGAAGCCCGGTTCGACGGCGAGGCATTCCTGATCCCCGGCGGTGGCCCGGAGGGACGCTTCGCGAGCTTCCCGCTGGTGCCCTTCGGCAACCGGCTAGAGCACAACAGTTTTGCGCTTGAAGGCACAGACTATCGTTTCCTGCCCAACAGCTCGGACCCCTTCTACCTGCATGGCGACGGCTGGCTTGAGCCATGGGATATCGACAAGGCCGATCACGCATCGGTGACGCTGTCGCTCAGGCATCGGCCCGGTCCGCTTTCCCCATATGTTTATCAGGCATGGCAAACCATCTCGCTTGCCGAAAACGCTCTCAGCCTCAAGCTATCCGTGCGCCATGAAGGCGAAAGGCCGCTGCTCTACGGGCTTGGGCAACATCCCTTCTTCGCCCGGACGGCGCAGACGCGCCTCACCGCGCTGGCACGGACCGCGTGGAGCGAACGCGCAGGGCACTTGCCGGGCGAGAGCGGGCCTCTGTCAAGAGAACTCGATTTTGCCGAACCCGCATTGTTGCCGGATCGCTTTGTCAACAATGCCTTTGCCGGCTGGGACGGACAGGCCTCCATAGAATGGCCGGAACTCAGGCTCGCTGCCGACATCGACGCCGGGTCGATCCATGATATCTACATGCTCTACATGCCGGTCGATCGCACCGACTTCTTCTGCTTCGAACCGATGTCCCACCTGCCGAACGCCCATCACATGCCGGGCTATGCAGGGTTGAAGCGGCTGGCAGCCGGGGAATCAATCAGCAGTGAAATCACCATTCGCCTGAGGAGGATATGACCATGGGCAACCGGCTCTACGGAAAGCGGATCATGATCACAGGTGCGGCCCAGGGCATCGGGCTTGCCATGGCCGAGGCCTTTGCACGCGAGGGGGCGGCCCTGCTGCTGATCGATCGCGACGGGGATCTGCTGGCGAAAGCTGCGGCAGATCTTGCAACTCGAGGGGCAAAGCTCTGCCATGCCGCCGCCGACATCACCGATGCCGCCTCGATCGAGGCTGCGATCGGACAGGCGAGAGAGACGATCGGCGAGATCAATGCCCTCGTCAACAATGCCGGCGTCAATGTCTTTGCCGAACCGCTTGAGCTTACCGATGAAGCCTGGGCGCGCTGCTTCGACATCAATCTCAAGGGCGCGTGGAACTGTAGCCGCGCGGTGCTGAAAGGCATGCTGGCCGGCAGCGGGGGGGTCATCCTCAACATCGCCTCGACCCATGCCTTCACCGTGATCCAGCACACCTTTCCCTATCCGCTTGCCAAACATGCGCTGCTCGGCATGACCAAATCGCTCGGCCTTGAATATGCCGCCGCCAATATCCGGGTGAATGCGCTTGCCCCCGGCTATGTCGCGACCCAGAAGGTGATCGATTACTGGAACGGATTTCCCGATCCCGAAGCTGCCAAAGCCGAGACGATGAAGCTGCATCCGGGTGGACGGATCGCCTCACCGGAAGAAATCGCCATGGCGGCGGTCTTCATGATCTCGGACGAATGCCCCTTCATGAACGCTACCTGCCTGACCATCGATGGCGGCCTGAGCGTCCAGCAGCATCCGGCGTGATTTTCAAGCGGTTCATGCCCCCGCAACCAATTCAAACATAAATCGGTGATTACGCGGATTTAACATACGATTGGCCGCCAAATCCCTAACCGTCTCTGTCTGGCAGGGCGTTTTTGCGTTTGCCGGGCCGACAGACTTGCGCCGAATTGACAAATCCAAGAGCTATGGCCCCACCCTTTCAAAGTCATAGATCGCTTCCACCCGGCAATTGGCCATACCGAGCAGGGCGAGCGCCCCGGCATCGCCCCCTGCTGCGGCAGCAAAGCGCAAGGCCATCGTCGCTTCGGCACGATCAGGTGCGGTGAGAGTCGCGGTTGCGATCACGCTGACATCCAGTGTGCCATTGGCGGGCACAGGGAAAACCCCGTCAAACCGGGTGGGGCTGCGTTCAGTCCAACGTATGCCATCGGGCGCGTTACCCACCACAAATTTCGACGGGTGGAACTTGCCACCCCAGGTGATCTGTTTGCTGCTGTTCATGCGATCCACCAACGGCGGCACCATGTCCGCGACCTGCGGCAGGCAGCCTTCAATCTTCTGCACGCGTACCGATCCGCGCCATGTGCCGTCTTCCGGCGTGATGTTGAAAAGTTCAATCGGGCAAACACCGTCGCCTCCGTAGGAGGCATCGATTTGATCGGTGCCTGCATTGCTCCAGATATAGTCGTTCCCCTTGATCACCAACACCATGTTTTCTGCACCGGATGGTGCCGGGCTTCCGACCACGAGCTCGTAATCCGCAAGCGTCACAGGGGACAGGCTGCAGGTGCAGCCTGCGTCTCCACAGTTGGCAACAACGATCTTGTCTTCCGCAAAGGCGGGCTGGCTCAAACCAATGGCCCCCAACAGGCCAGCAACGAAAAGACGGGCTTGCATCAGTTTTCTCCCAAGAGTTTTGCGCGCAGGGCGGCAGCGACTTCCGGCGTCAGGTCAAGCCGGATGCCGGGAATCGTGATGTCCTGGCGGGTCGGGGTAAAGGTCAGACTGGCTGCTATGGCCGTGTGGGCTTTGATCACCACCTCTGTTGCATCAGCCCAATGACACAACTGTCCAGCGGCGGTATCAAGACAGGTTCCATTCTGAGCGCTCCAACGGATCGGGTTCAACTCGATCCGGTCGCCTACTGCGGTCATGAACGCGATCGTGGGCTGGCCCGCCGACACGCCCGCAGCGGTTTCATAAAAATGGGGAAAGTCGGTAAACCATCCGGCAGGAAGGGCAAAGCCCAGGCCGGTCTGCGCATCATTGACACGGCAACTCGGTGCCGCATCACAACGATAAGCGACGTCATCACTTGCCTGTGCAGGGTCTACCGGACCTTCGCGCGGGATCACATAGTCTGTCTGTCCGGCGGCTATGGTGACACGGTCAAAGAACGTGGCATCGGCCGCCATGCCAAAAATAGCCCACTGACCCGGTATCAAAGTGGTTTGCCATCCGTTCGCCACGGTATCTGCAAGGCGGTCATCCTGCGTCCCGCCTTCGGGCATCGCCGACCATTCGACCAGCCCATCATAGCCTTCTGCCTTGATCGTGACGGCCACCGTGTCGCCTGAAGGAAGGTCTTCGCCCATGCCCATGGTTTCAAACGGCGTCAGGGGAATTTCGAACACCTGCCCTGCCGCATCGGTGACGGTGATATCGGCTCCGAATCCCCGACCTGCGGTCACCTCCGCCGGGGCTTCGGCGTAGATGCGCCAGCGGCCGGGGTAAAGCTCCGCGTTCCAAGGGCCTGTCATCGCCTCGGGCATGGCCAGTGCTTCGGGGGCGTCGGGGTGGGGGTCCAGGGGTTCGGCAGACCACAGGATCGGTTGTCCTGCAAACTTTGCAGGAACCGACAGAGAGACTGGAATAGAAGTCAGCCCAGTGGCAGGCTTGGCTTCGACCTTATCCAGCGTCACCGTAATGGGGCGGGTGTAGATGACCTCGCTGTCCTGAAACGTATAGCGGAATTCAAAGACACCCGGTTCATCGGGCATGGTGAATGTCATCTCGTTCTGATTTGCGACATAGCCATAGCCAAACCGGACGTCATCGACCTGACGATAGAGTTGAATATTGTCCAGATACGCATCTGGCCCGGTCCAGGTGATCGTCACATCACTCCCTACCTGCGCCATGTCGGGGGCGGTAATCGACACCGGGGATTCGGTCAGGGTCAGGCGGGCACGGGCGATGATTTCCTGCGCTTTCAACAGATAGACCACCTCATGTGGGCCGGTCCTGAAGGGCAGACGCACCTCGACAAAGCGCTCGGTATCGACTGCGGATTCGGCCAGCCATTCGCCGTTGGCGTCCAGTATGCGGATATAATCGTGTTCTTCATGCGGGCCGACAAACTCGATTCGCAACGATGATCCGGCAGGGGCGGTTTCGGGCACAGTGAGGCTTGCCTTGGCCAGCACGGGTTCGGGTTCGGGCACCGGCGCGGGCTGTGGTGGAGGCAGTTTGGCGGTAACGGTGGCAGCCAGTGCATCGGCCAGCCCACCTGCGTCCGAGGCTTGCAGATATTGCCCGCCGGTTTCGGTGGCCAGACAGGCCACCTGCGCGCCTTCGGCCCCTGACAGGCCAAAGCCGATGACATGGGCGGTGAAGTTCAGGCCCGCAGCTTCCAGTTCACGACCCAAGGCGCAAGGATCGGCGTCGCAGGTTTCCAGCCCGTCCGTTACCAGAACTACGGTCGCCGCAGTTTCGCCATAGCGCAACGCCTCGGCGGCTTGGCGAACCGATTCCGACAGTGGCGTCTTGCCCAGAAACCGCATCTTCCCGACTTGAGCCGCGATCTCGGCCCCGGTGCCGGGGGCGGGGGGGACAATCAGCTCGATGTCACTGCAATTGCCCTTTTCGCGATGGCCATAAGCCATCAGGCCCAATTCCTGATCTGCGGGAATGCCGCCCAGCACGGTCGCCACCGTTTCGCGCGCGATCTCCAGCTTGGCGCGCCCGTCGATCTGGCCCCACATGGACCCCGATCCGTCCATCACGATGATGCTGCGCGGGCTATCGGCCAGCGCGGGGCTGGCAAGAACCGCGAAAACAGCGAAAATCTTGGCGAATTGAATCATGGTCATTTCCCTACCCGCGTTACGAGGTGCCTTGTGGACCAATTGCATGCCCCGACTTCCGTCATGCCCTTGACCTCCCAGTCCACCGCGAAAAGGTTTGGCGTTAACAGTTGCATCCTCCCGGTCGAAGTCACCGGCCCCATCTCGGTCATGGCCTGTGCCGTGCCGACGCTTTCCACCGGGGTGATGTCTTTGAAAGCATGGGGCGTGTATTCGGGATCGGGGTCGGCGGCCATAAAGGCGGTCTGGACGGTTTCGCTGGAGAACACCCCGTTCCAGACAATGGCGGCAGTGACGATCTTCTGATCGGCGAGAACCTGACGGAGCATCTCCCCTACAGGCCCGCATTGCACGGAAATATGGATGGGTTTGCTATCACGCCACTGACCATCGTGAGGTTCCAGCGTGGTTTGCGGGCAATAGCCCGACCCGCCGAAACGGGCGTGCAAAGCCTCGGCCGTTTCATTGGTCAGACTGTGGTCGCTGGCCGGGCTGTCCCAGACCCCCTGCACGTCCGCCGCAACCGACTCCAGACCCAAGGCCACCGCTACACCGCCGCGGTCCAGCGGCATGGCGGCACAGGTGCAGCCTGCCCCTTCGACACAGCTAGCCGAATACAGGCCAGAGGCGTAGACATCGACAAAGGGCCGCCCCTCATCCCCAGGGGTGAAGACCGGGATGGTTTCGGCGTGCAGGGGCAGGGCAAAGGCGCTCAGAACAATGGCGGCAAGGCGCATAAGTGGGCTCCGGTGTGAAGGGTATCGGGAAATGGCGCACGGGAAAGCTGTGTTGATCTGTGCTGAAAGGCGGTTGATATGGCCTGTCAAAGCGCGGTTTCACCCCGTCGCGGGCTGGCCCAGTGATAGGCCCGCTCTCCCAAAGCCTTGAATTTGTCCGATGCTCGCTCCAGCTTGGCTTGCCATGCCGGATCGGGGGGCTGCCCGGCCGTCAGCTTGAAATAGGCTTGCAACATGCAGGCAATGGCAAAGGGTTCGATCAGCGCCACCTTGACGGCCCAGGCAAACAGGAGGGCAAAGACAACCCCCATCGCCGACATCTGCCCCGGCAACAGCCAGGCCACCAGCCCGGCAGGCACCAGCATGATCACAAAGATCAGGGCCGACAGTAGCCAGACCCACAGCGTCACCCAAGCCGCATTGACCAGCATTGCCCTCGCGTTCTGGGCATAGAGCACCAGCGCGGTTTTTGATGCTTCATACGGGTTCACGGTGCGGGTTTCAAAGCAGTGCGCCAGCATCACCTCGTCCAAAAGCCCAACTGCCACCCGCAGATAGGCCCGGATTACCGACATCAGCCTGTCCAGCCCCGGAATTGGCAGGATCGACATCAGCCCCTCCAAGAGCCCCGTCACCGCATTGATGACGCCCTTGACCAGCTGATCAATGCCGAAAAGAACGTTTGAGGTGCCAAATCGCTCGGTCACCTTGGCGCGGGCATAGGCAATCTGACCCTGGCCCCCCGGAATTTCCCGGCCCTGCAGCAGTTCGACCATGACGGCAATGTGGCCTGCCTTCACCGTGTAAAGGACATACTCGCGCAGGAAATACAGCACTGCGGCCGTCAGGCCAAAGCCCCCGGCTGCCCCATACGCGCTGGCGGCCAGCCTGCGTTCATCGTCCCAGAAACCACCAATGCCATAACCCACACCGGCGCCAACACCTGTCACCAACACATAGGCTGCGGCAATGCTGAAATAGATGGCCAGCCGAAACATTAAAAAAGGCGCGGTCTGGCGCATAACGCGCAGCGCGGTCGAAAAGTTGAAATTGCTCATGTGTCCTCAACCAAGGCGAGCCCTAGATAGGCTGAGGACAAAGTAGGCAAGATTTGCGGCCAATGCTTGGGGCAGACGGCACTCAGCACGGGGTGGGCGGCACAAAGCTAACGATGCGACAGACGCGCGCGGCTTTCGGATGGGGTTTCGCCATAGATCTGGCGAAAGCACTTGTTGAACCACGACAAATCGCCAAACCCAACCGCCATTGCCAGATCTGAAATCGATCGGTGGTCCTGCCCCTGATCTGCCAACATGCGCCGAAAAAGCTGCATCCGCCTGCGGGTCAGATAATCGCGAAAGGTGGTCTGATCTTCGGCAAACAGCGCGCGGGCGTAGCGTTCGGAAATACCCGCGGCGGCGGCTATGACGGCCAGTGACAGGCCCGGTTCGGTCAGATGTGCGTCAATCCCGGCCTTGACCGCGCTCAGCCTCGCCGCTCTGACCCCGCGGCCCTGCGCCTCCAGACGTGCGGTGTCACCTGCGGTCAGGGCGATCTGGGCCAGTTCATACAGATGCGCGCTGTACTGCGCGCGCTCCTCCGGGGCCAGCACTTCGGCCTCGGCGTCCAGGGACTGTGCATAGCGGATGAACATACGCCATTGTGGGGATACCGGCATGGTCTGGCGCAGCCGCCCATTCAGCGCCCGCGCTGATTGCGCCAGCGCGGCGCGCGGAATCGAGACATAGAACAAATCCGACCGCGCGGCCTGAAAAACCGCCCGCCCCGCCACCTCGTTTGGGTCCAGATAGACCTCTCCCAGCTTGCATTCCACCGCCGCCCCGCCGGTCTGCGCCATGGAGAATCCGTGGTTCAGCGGTATGTGGATGAGCAGATTGTCCCCCTCATCCGCCGCCATCGCCCGCGTGCGGGTGGTGACCGACGCTGAATGACTGGTCCGCGCCGTCACAACACCCGGCAGGATCTTGATCGTTGTGGAGGACGCATAGGTGTCAGGCGTTTCTGGTTCTATCGCCAGCTTGCAAATCGCCGCCGCTGCGGCCTCAAAGGCCTGCACCCTGTTGCAAGGGTCAAAATTCTCGGTCGAAAGCGAAATGACGGGGAGTGGTTTGATCATCGTTACCAAGCCTTGCCTTCCCTGTTGTCGCCATTTGACCTTTTTACAAAGGTTGCCGCCTGCCGCAGATGTGTCAAGAACTAGATCAGGTTGCCCTTCAAAGCCGAGGATTTGCCGGTGGCATACTCTTTACATAGAGGTGGCTGATTGACCCGCCCGTTGGACATATTCTCGCCATTGACAGTTACAGTGATGGTCGATCGGCTGTTGTGACGTGCGTGGTGCAGGTCAGCAAGCTTTCCTGAACATCCCCCAGGATCATGGCAGATTCCGCTACCGTGTGCTCTGTCATCAGGGGCAATGTGCGTAAAGAGATCCTCCCGGACACTAGGGACGACGCCCGAGTCTGTCCGCGACCTGAAGGCGCTCTTGTGACGTGACTGCGGCCAGTCGTGCGACCAATGCGGTCTGCAGGACGCTTTCGGCGGTTTTCATGCGCTCCGACTTCTCAGACAACAGCCGATCGAGAGCCTCCGGATCGAAGGGCTCTGCCGTCAACACGGCCCGAAGATCGGCAATGTTGGTATCGGACAGATCGCGGAAGGCCGGGTCGTTGCGCAGCAGGTGGGCGACCTCGTCCCGATAGGCAGCAGGCAGCGCGTCAAACAGCATATTGCGCGAGACCTCGACCGAGCGCAGTGGCTGTGGCGGGTGGATGAACAGCGCATCGCCGATCATGATACCGATGATCAGGGCGTTGAGGCTCAGCGAGCCGATGAAGATCCGGCGATGGATCCGCGAGGGGATGGCCTCGACGAGGCGGTTGGACAATCTGTCGGTCATTTGCTGATCCGTTTCGTCATTCACTCTGTCATGCCTTTGGGTGTTGCGATGAGCTCCGAGGGGTTTTCGGGCAGGTCTACGGTGATCGCCGGCCGGTCGAGGCCAAGGCCGGACAGAAACATCGCCGGATCGCTGCCGACCGCGCCAAACCAGATGCCGCAGCACAGCGAAGCAGCCATCCCGAGCGCGGGGCGCCATCCGCCGATCAGACCAAGGATATCCTCGACCAGCAGACGAGGAGAAAAGCGGGTAGGCCGATCTGCGAGGCGCTCGCGCGTTGCTGCCAATCTATCACTCTCGCTTTGTGCGTCAGCGATGAGCCTCGCTGTCAAAGCGTCAGACGGGGCCGCCTCGATGCTGCGCAGATCGGCAAACAGCTCGTCCAGCCGGTCATCATTCATCTGCATAACCCAGGGCCTCCTTCTTCGACGACAATGCGGCGGCAAGGGCGCGCTTGCCACGCGCGGTCAGCGATTCCACCGCCTCGACCCCGATATCCATGATCGCCGCGATTTCCGGATTGCCGAGCCCCTCGATAAAACGCAAGGACACTGCCAGCGCCTGGCGTTCGGGCAGTTCGGCCAGCGCCCGGCGCAGGGCATCGAGCCGCGCCTCCTGCTGAAGGCTCGCGATGATGGCGGGATCGCCTGCGGTCATTTCACCCGGCACTGCGTCGATGGAAACCATCTGGCAACGGGCGCGCAGACGGTCAAGACACAGGTTGGCCGTGACCCGGTAAAGCCAGGTGCTCACCCTCGCCCTGGGTTGCCATGTGGGGGCCGTCCGCCAGAGGCGGAGCAGGGCTTCCTGCATGATATCCTCTGCTTCCGATCGGTTGCCGAGCAGACGCAGCGCCTGGGCCAGCACCCGAGGCGACAGCCGTTCGATGAGCGTTTGCGCCGCGCGGTTATCGCCGGCGGCGAAGGCTTTCAGCAGAGATGCATCTTCGTCCTGCAAGCGGGCGCAGTTCCTCTTCTCCGTCGATGCCGGTGCGAGCGACCGTATCGCGGGCATACCCGACATCGGGCGTGCCTGGCTGGACCATGCGGGACTATATTCTCCCCACGGCATCAAGAGGATCATCATAAGCATTCACGAAGGTTGGCGACAAGAACTGCCATGTTGAACGGTGGGGAAAGGATTTTCCGTCGGAGGATCGATCTTTCTCGTTGCAGCCGCGACGGAAACGGTGAGGGCTTTCGTTCAAGCGCCATCACAGTCACCTGGATACCCCATGCGCTTCTTCCGATTTCTCCTGACCCGGCATCCGCTGCCGACTGTCGTATTGGTCATCGGCCTTGCCGGGCTCAGCTGGTTCGGCGTGCGTTTCGTCTCGGAACTTCTCTATTTCTCCGATCCCGCCCATCAGGAGCAGTCGCTGGCGCCGTGGATGTCCCCCTATTATGTGGCGAAGTCCTGGGACCTGCCCCGCGAGGTGATTATCCGCGAGATGCAGCTTGAGCCCGACCACAAGCAGCCGACGCTGGCGGATGTGGTCGAGCACATGGGCATCACGCTTCCGGAACTGGAAGCGCGCATTCGCAAGGCCAAGGCCGCGCTCGAAGCGGAGCGGAGACGGCAAAACGATGGACGCGAGGACATGTCGCCCGGTCTGGAGCACGGACGCGGCGAGGCCGGGGCTGACGACCATGACTGATATCCTCCTCGGGCTCGTCCCGACCTATGGCCTTTGGCTCATCATGGGTGCATTGCTGCTGTCGTGCCTGGCGCTGCCGGTGCCCTCCTCGATCCTCGTCATGACCGCCGGAGGCTTTGCGTCCAGCGGTGATCTGGTGTTGTGGCAGGTTCAGATCTCAGCCTTTGGCGGCTTCGTGATCGGCGACCAGCTTGCCTATGGCCTGGCGCGCAAGGGTGGCGCGCCGCTTTTGGCAAGCTTGCGTCGGCATCCCCGCATGGAAGGGCTGTTCGGGAAGGCTGAGGGGCTGCTTGCCCGCCGGGGGCCGGTGGCGGTGTTCCTGAGCCGCACCGTGTTCAGCCCGCTTGGTCCCTATATGGGTTATCTCTCGGGTGCCCTGTCTCTGCCCTGGGCCTCCTTCACGCTTGCTGCCGTTCTCGGTGCCGTGTGCTGGTGCTGCGGCTACAGCCTGCTCGGCTATGTTTTCGCCAGCCAGATCGCCCAGGTCGCATCGCTCATCGGCAACGCGATCGGCATCGTGCTGCTCGGCACCCTGGTGCTCGTGACCGGTTTCCATCTCTGGCGAAGCTGGCGGCGGGAGAGAGGCGAGCCTGCTCAAGATAATTCTGCGACCGGCGACGGAATTGAGTGAAGCCGCCGTTCAACTGGCAATCAATTCACGGCCACTTCCACGACTTTGGAGCACCCTATGAACAGACGTACCTTCCTCGTCAGCCTTGCAGGCCTCGGTCTTGCCGCTGGCACGCCCCGTCTTGTCCTTGCCGTCGAGGGCGGCGCTGGAATTCAGGTCGTGACCGCCATCACGCAGGTCTTCGGCAATGGTCAGCGGTTGACGGCGCTGGCGCTTGAATACGGCACGGAGATCGAGACGGCCGCTCTGTCTGCGGACGCATTTACCGTTGCCGACCGCGCAGTGACGCGCGTCTATGCCAACACGACGGCAGATCTTTCCGCCGAGGGCCGCAACGGCCGCTTCGTCATTGTCGAACTGTCGCCCGAGGATACGGCAGCGCCGACCTATATCCATGTGAAGCGCGACATCGTGCACAAGAAGGCCGAGGCGAGTGTGGTCCAGGCCAAGGCGGTCAAGACGGTTGGCGGCGATGAGATTGCTGCAAATGATACGGCCGTCTCGAACACAACGCAGAAGAACCTGATCGTCGACGAGTTCAAGCCGCTCGTCTACACCGATCCGGCGACCGGCAAGACGCTCGCCTACAATCTCTTCATCCCGCGCGACTACGACCCGTCTAAGCGCTATCCGCTGGTCAATTTCATGCATGATGCGGGTGTGACCTCGACTGAAGTCGACCGCACGCTGGTGCAGGGACTGGGCGCTGTCATCTGGGCCGATCCGGCGGAACAGGCAAAGCGGCCCTGCTTCGTCGTCGCGCCGCAGTTTCCCGAGCAATTCGTCAACGACCAGTCGGAAGAATCGCCCTATCTTGACCTTGTGGTTGGGCTGCTGAAGGCGGTCGCAGCGGAATACTCGATCGATGAGAACCGGCTCTACACGACGGGCCAGTCGGGTGGCGGCATGCTGTCGATCGCGATCAACATCAAGTATCCGGATCTGTTTGCCGCGTCCTTCCTCGTCGCCTGCCAATGGGCACCGGAACTTTGCAAGCCGCTCGCCACGGACAAGATGTGGGTCGTGGTCAGCGCTGGCGACGCCAAGGCCTATCCGGGACAGAACGCCATCATGGAGGTTCTCGAAGCCGAAGGCGCCAAGGTCTCCCGGGCGGAATGGAACGGTCGGGCGACGCCCGCAGACCTCTCCGCTGCCGCAGCCGAGCTGGAAAAAACCGGCGGCACGCCGATCCTCCATGCGCATTTTGCAACCGGCACCGTGCATCCTGAGGGCCAGGAGGACAGCCCCGCGGCCAACCACGTCAACACCTGGCGGATCGCCTACGAGATCGACCATATCCGCGACTGGTTGTTCCGGCAGGCTAGGGCCTGAGCTGGCGCTCTGGTCTGTCTTGATGGACAATCACAAAATGCGTCTACCACCGTTGGAAAGAGGATGAACCTGATGAAACCCTTATCGAGAACCATGCGCGGCCTTTTGGGCGGGGTGAGCATGATGGCGAGTTTGACGGCGGCAGATGCGATGGCGCAAGGTGCTTTCGACACGGCATTGACACTCGATCCCGCGCGCTTTGCTGTCGTCAATGTTACTGTGGATGGCAAAGCCATGGTGCTGCGCCGCTATGATGCTGTTTATGTCGGCAAGCCTGTCGCTATGGCATCCGAGCAGCCGGCCCGCAGGATGGGGCCGGGCGGAAGTCCCTCGGGCGCGGATACGCAAACGCTTGTCGATCCGCTGACATACCAGAAGCTCAGCATCTTCGTTCCGGAGACGGCATCCGAGACCTCGGCAATCATCCTGAATGTCAACAACGGCGGCTGGTTCGCCAGCGAACTTCAGTCCGATATCGAAGACGGCGGCACCTACCGATCGGACAGCGATACGGACAAGGCCGGGGCGGCGCTCGCTGCCGGCTATGTCTATGTTGATATCGGCAGTCGCGGACGCGGCATTCTGGCGGCCGATGGCAGCCTTCCGGGCAAGGCGCCTGCTGCCGTGATCGACACCAAAGCGGCCATCCGTTACCTGAGGCTCAACGATACGACCCTGCCCGGATCGGCGGAGCGCATTGTCATCACCGGAACCTCCGGCGGGGGCGGTCTGTCTTCCGTGGTTGCCGCGAGCGGGAACAGCCCGGATTATCTGCGCCATCTGGCCGAGATTGGTGCTGCCGGCGTTGCGGAAGAAGGGACAAGCAGTCTCAACGACGACGTCTTCGCCGTCATCGCCTATTGCCCGATCACCGATCTCGGTCACGCCGACATGGCCTATGAATGGCTCTATAGCGGCATCCGCACGGCGGAAAACACCGCAGACAATCGTTGGAGCGGACGGGCGCAGGCTGCCTCCGCTGAGCTTGCTGCCGCATATCCCGCCTATCTGGATGGCTTGAAGCTGACCCGCGCCGATGGCGCGCCGCTCACCTCTGCGACCATGAAGGCCGCAATCACCGATGAGGTTCGCAAGGAAGTCGAACGCGATGTCGCAGCAGGTGGCACAGTCCCCGCCCGTGGCGAAGATTTCGAAATCACTCTGCGGCAGCGAGGCGGCGAGAAGACGCTCGTTCTAGAGAATGATTGGGTGACCGTCGAAAACGGCGCCGTGACGGCACTCGACTTCGACGCCTTCCTGGGTTTCGTCGCCAAGACCTCCGCGCTGAAGAACGTGCCCGCCTTCGACCGCAGCGCCAATACCGGGAACGAAGGCATTGACGGCGAGAACTCGCTGTTTGGCGCGCCAACGCAGGCCTATTCGAACTTCAGCGCCTTCGGCTGGAACAACAACGAGGTCAAAGGGGATGGATCCGGTCCCGACGATACCGGCATGGACTGGGAAGGCTATACAAGTGGAGCAGGCGCGGCGCTTGCCGAGCAGCTGCGCCTGATCAACCCCATGGCCTATCTTCGCACCGAGGCGAAGGCGGCAGGTTACTGGTATATCCGCCATGGCATGATCGACAGGGATACCTCTTTTGCCGTGGAACTCTCGCTTGCCGAAGCGGCCCGCATGGATAGCGATGTAAAGTCCGTCGACTTCCGCCTGCCCTGGATGACCGCTCACAGCGGCAATTACGATGTGCAGGAAGCCTATGCCTGGCTGGCAGATGTGTTGGCGCAAGCAGGGCCGCCGTCTCGACCTTGAGCGGTGAGCCCCGTGGGCTGGATTGATGCATCTGGCGAGGACAAAGTCAGAGTGGCGAGAACGTCGATCTTGTCTGGGTGGGCTCTTCTTCAGCCTAAGGTCAAACTGGAGACGACACTCATGCGTCCGGTCAATGGCTATTGGGGCTTTTCAACTCCTGCACCCAAGGCAGGAAGCCGACGGTGTTGAAACGGACTGGCCGGACGCTCGCGGGCAAGGTGTTCTAGGCCCCAAAAGCTGGAGGAACTTCAGGGTCTCAGGTCATGGTCATTTTTGGTAGAGTTCGTCGTTTACCTTTGCGGCAGACAAAGTTAATGGCACTTGAAGTGCGTGTTCTTGCCTTCATCAGCGCTGGAAGCGTGATATATCTCGGGGCACAATCACCCGCCGCCAGACACGAGCTGCCGGGATGATGTTTATCCGTAGCGGGTTACGCCTCTTCCAACGGAAAAAGGGCCACGGCGCGGCACCAGCCTGCCGAACCGCCCTTGATCTTGACCGGCAGGCAGGAAACGGTGAAGCCGGATGGCGGCAGTTCGGCAAGCCGTGTCAGCTTTTCCATATGCAGGAATATGCCTTCGCGACCGGCCTTGTGGCCTTCCCATATCAGACCTGCATCCCTTGTTTCGGCAAAACGCCTCGCCGTGACGGGGAATGGTGCGTCCCAGGACCAGGCGTCCGTGCCGGCAATGTGAACTCCCTTGTTCATCAGCCAGTGCGTTGCCTCGCGGCCTATACCGCAGCCGCGACCAAGAAACTCCGGCCTGCCATAGGCAGCGCCGGCGGCGGTGTTGATCAACACGATATCGAACGGCTGCAAGTGATGGCCCGTCGCCTCAAGTGCCGCTTCAAGATCGGATGCGGTGGCAACATATCCGTCCGGCAGTTCGCGCAGATCAAGCTTTACGCCAGGACGGATGCACCAGTCGAGCGGCACTTCGTCGATCGTCCAGGCGCGCTCACCGTTGTTCATGGTCGAGGCGAAGTGCCAGGGGGCATCAAGATGCGTCCCGGCATGAGCCGTCAGGTTGAGTTGTTCGACGGCCCAGCCTTCGCCGCCGGGAACGTCGGCGATGTCGAGGCCCGGAAAGAACCGCAGAACCTCTTCGGCGCCCTCGGCGTGGCTCGTATAGCTGATCCTCGGGCCAAGACCCGGCGGATCGGCGGGAACGTCGTTTTCAATGGCGACAGAAAGGTCGATGATCTTCATGGGTCAATCTCCTGAAAGAGCTGCTTTCACAAGCGCATCGAGATCGACATCCGCCTGAAAGCCGCAAGAAATGGCCGTGCTTGCATCCAGCCGCGGCATGGCGCCGAAAATGCGTTGCAGGGTGGCGTCCTTGCCGAACGTCACCTTCGCCGTCTGACCGGTCACGCGGGCGACGGCATTTGCGACATCGGCAACGCTCGCGTGAAGCACTGGCGGCTGGATTACACTTTGTGCCGCGGTTGCGCCTGCTGCGTGCAGCAGAGCGTCAACGGCAGCACTGTTCGACATCCACCAGCAGGTGCTTTCCGCCGGAACCGGGCAGGTATAGGGCTCTCCTGCCGCTATGCTGTGGAAGATCTGGCTCATGAATGCCGAGCCATGGCCGCTTTCTGTGGCGGGACGGGCGACGAGGCCTGGGAAACGCAGGCTTATGGCTGACAGCACACCCCTGCGCGTCATGTCGGCCAGCAAGATCTCGGTGATCCGCTTGTGAGCGCCATAGGTGAGCTCAGGCTGACAGGCTGTTGTGTCGGTGACTATTTCCTGCCCCAGATCACCATAGACAGCGATCGAGGATGCAAAGACAAAACGCAAGCCCGGCTGGCGCTTGGCTAACTTTTCCACGAGGCCGAGTGGCGCCAGGAGATTGACCTGATGGCCGAGCGTCTGGTCACGCTCCGCCAGTCCGCCCGGAATGCTCGCCAGATGAAAGACGAGATCGAAGCCCGGTTCGATCAACCGATCGAGAAAGTCTGGGTCGCCAAGGTCACCGGGCAGATGCTCAATGCCGCTTGTGCCGCCCGCTGCCGCAAATGAACGGTCAGTCAGAACGATCCGCTGCGCGTCTGGATATGTCTTGGGCAATGCGGCACCGAGGCCGCGCCCGAGAAACCCCTCGGCTCCGGTGACCAGGATCCGCATCAGGCCTTCACCACGCGCTGGTCGATTACGCCAAACGGGGCCGAGCCATCCGGCAGGCGGCTTTCCATGCGCACCCGGTCCCCCCAGGTGAGGAAGGGCGTGCGTGCGGCCCCTTCATCGAGAAGTTCGATGACCCTGATTTCGGAAATGCAGGACGAGCCGGCGGCCCTGTCCGCGTTGGAGACCGTGCCAGAGCCAACCACGGTGCCAGCCGTGAGACGGCGTGTGCGGGCGCAATGCGCAATCAGCTGGCCAAAGGAGAAATGCATCTCGCGACCATCGGCGCGACCAACTTCACGGCCGTTGATCTCGACATGCAGCTTCAGAACGACACGCCCATTCGACCAGTGGTCGCCCAGTTCGTCAGGGGTGATCGCGACCGGGGCAAAGGCGGTGGAGGGTTTCGCCTGCAGGAAGCCGAAGCCGGCGCGCATTTCCCTTGGGCCCACGGCGCGAAGCGACCAGTCGTTGATCTGTACGAGCAAACGGATATGCGCCTCGGCCTCTTCGGCTGACGTGCCCATCGGGACGTCTGAAAGCACGACGCCGAATTCGCCTTCCATGTCGATGAACAGCTTGTCATCGGGGAACTCGACATCGGCAAGGGGTCCGCGGAAATCATCGCTGGCGCCCTGATAGATCAGCGGGATGGTTTCGAATTCCGGGTTCGGCGGATTGTCGAAGGCCTTGTCCATCAACCGCCCATGATTGAGGAAGGCGGAAGCATCCAGCCATTGCGGTGCACGCGGCAGGGGCGCCAGGCAACGTTCGGGTTCGAAACGGGTCGCGAACGGCTCTTCGAAATTGTTCAGCCTTTCATAAAGCGCCGCCAGCTTCGGAGAGGCATCATCCCAGGTCTCGATCGCCTCAAGCAGGCAGGTGGCGATGCCCGTCGCCGGAATGGCGCGGCTCAGGTCGCGGGAGACCACCCAAAGCTGCCCGTCGCGGGTGCCGTCGTGATAGGTTGCAAACTTCATATCGACCTCATTTCTGCTGGATTGGCTTCATTGTCCGGCGAGTTTGTCGGCGAGGCCGGGCTCGTAGGTGCCGGCAACGAGTACGAACAGCATCCGGCACAGGCGCCCGGATCGGTTCGCCCAAGCATGGTTGGTTCCCCGCTGGATCACGACCGAGCCTGGCTTGAGGAGCACCTCGCCATCATCGAGAACCAGCGTCATCTCCCCCTCGATGACAACGCCGTAGTCGATCGATTCCGTTCTGTGCATCAGCGGGTGTGGCGAGTTCTCCTTCACGGTGGAAGCCGCCTTGTCGCCGACCTGCTCGAACGCTTCTTCCATGCGCTCTGCACCGGTCTTGAGGAACTCCTCCGTATCCGGTGGTATGTCGACGAACCGGATCCGGGTGCCGCCGGGGGGAGGAGGCAGCACCAGCGGACCCAGCGTCGGATCGGCACCATTGCCCACGGGAGCCGGGCTTGCGGTGGTCGACCAGACCTCGTGAAAGATGGTTCCCGGGATCGCAGTGATTTCGACGACACTGGGCAGCGGTCCGACCTCTGTGAGGATGGACCGACCGTCGTCAGTGTGTCCGGTGACGATCCGGGTGATGGATGGGAATGTTGTCATGCTGTTTTCGCCTTGGTGAAGAAGCCGATGGAAGCGCCGGCGACCACGATTGCCGCCACGCCGAGGGCCGAGAAGCCGAGATTTTCACCCAATGCGCCCCCCACGATCGGTCCAAGCGCCGCACCGAGCATCAACATTGCCGGTGTTGCGGCGACTGCGCGTCCGGTCGGGTCGAGCTTGGCCAGAAGTCCGAAGACGAAGGTGTGGGTGAAGATCTGGATGGCAACGAACACAGCCGCTGCCGGGGCCCAGATCGGGAATGCGGTGGCAGACGTGACGATGATCGCAAGGATGGCCTGGATCGCGGGGCCGATCTGCGTGATCAACGGCGCCGAAACCCGGGTCTGGAGGAAGGCCGCAAGCGGAGCCGGGAAGAGGAAGTTGACAAAGCCGAGAGCGATCAGGACGGCGAGCACATGACCCGGTTCGAAGCCGCGTGACTTGCCGATCACCTCGACGAAGGAAAAGACCATGGCCTGGTTGAAGGTCATGACGCTGATGCCGAGAATGGTGAACCAGGTTGCCCGGCTGAACGGTGTCTTTTCCAGTTGGAGCACATTGACCGGATTTCGGAACAGCAGGGCCGATGCGACGGCTGCAATGGCCATGATCCCGCCAAACACCTGAAACAACACGGGACCGCCTTGCGAGATCAGGAGCTGGGGAATGGCGGCGAGCAGAATGATGGCGAAGAGGCCAAGCGCCATGCCGGCGGCGGCAAACAGCCTGTGCGGGTTGGTGGCGTGGCCCATTGTACCATGCACCATGGAGAGAGCCGCTCCCGTCGCCAGGCCCGCAACGAGATGCAGGACAGCCAGCACCGGGAAGGTGGATTGCGTCGAGGCAACCAGGAAGGTTCCGGATGCGATGGCAAAGCCGAGCGTCGCGAGCAGCTTCTGGTTCAGCCCGTTGAAGCGCGGTGCGGCAACTATGCTTGCGCCGACCGCGCCGAGCAGGAAGAGTGTCGCAAGTGCACCAGCCTGTTGCGGGCTGAAACCGAAGCGCTCGACAAGGGCGCCCACCCAGACCGGCAGCGCCACCAGATCAAGCATGCCCGCACAGTGACCGATGACGAGTGCCGCAGCTCCCGCTATTCTAAATTTTTGTCCTGACATTTATCAATTCCTCCCTGCGGTGCGCGCATGTCCGCCCGGCCTCCCGGCTCCTCCCGGTCCATGCGCTGATGTTGTTTCAGATGGCCTGAGCCAGTGATTTCATGGACTGCTGCATGATCGCGGCATGCTCCTCGCGGCTTCCATCATGCATCTCGATGTCGGCCAGCCGACCGGAATTCTCCACCACCATGCGGCAGCGTTCCCAGCGGCGTTCCTCGAAGGCGCCGAGCGCACTTTGCACGTCGTTGCCCCTGACAAGCTCTTCTGCAAGCACCATCGCATCTTCGATGCCAATGCAGGCGCCAGCGGCCAGGTGAGGGGTCGTGGCATGCACGGCGTCGCCGATCAGCGCGATGCGATCGCGGTGCCAGGGGCGGGGCAGGAGCATCTGCTCGAGCGGGCGGTAGACGATCTGGTGCTCCGACGACAGTTCGGACGCAATCTTGCGGATCGTCGGTGACGGAAAGCGCTCCAGCAGCGACCGAAGAGTTTCGACGAAGGTTTCCGGCGGCACGTAGTCATTGGTGGCCCGATCTTCGGTCAGGAAGAGATAGACGAGATCCTCGGTCACGCGATTGACGCCGACTTTCAGCTTCGGTCCCATCCACATGGTCACGGTATCGATGCCTTCGGGTCGTGGCAGGACCGCGCGCCATACGGACTGGCCGATGAAGCGGGGCTTAGGGGCCTCGGGGAAGACCTTGGCACGCACGGCCGAATAAAGACCATCGGCGCCGATCACCAGATCATAGCGCGATGAACTGCCGTCGTTGAAGGTGACTGTGGCACCGTCTTCATCCCGGGAAATGTCGGTGAAGGTCACGCCAAGGCGGATATGGGTGGAAGACGCACGCACCGCCTGCGACAGGAGCTTCGCCAGCGCCGGACGCAGGATCGCGCCACCGCCGGGAATGTCGGGGCCGGCCACGCGCGGTGTGGGAATGGTCACAAGCACCGCATCATTGGGGCCGCGCAGTTCAACGCCGTCGCTCGCAAAGCCGTCCTGCATGAACTGGTCGATCAGTCCGAGCTGCTTGATGACGCGAAGGGTCGAACCATGCAGGCTGATGCCCGCCCCATAGGATCTCCAACCGGCATCGATCTCGACGAGATCGACCTCGAAACCCTGTCGGGACAGCTGCAGGGCGGCCGTCATGCCGGCAAAGCCGCCACCAATCACCAGGATCTTCTTGATACCCGAATTCATGCTACTCCTCCTTCGCGTGGTCCAACGACGAACACGTCGCCCTCTTCGCCCACCGCGATTTCAATTCGTGTCAAACTCTGTCCGAGGCAGGGCCCCAGAATGCATTCGCCCGTATCCATTTCGAACAGGGCATTGTGGGAATGGCAGGTGAGATGTGTGCGCTCGCCATTCAGATAGGCGTCTGTCTTCCAGGCCATCGGTGTTCCGGTGGAGTAGTGCGGGCAGGCATCTAGCCAGGCGTGCAGCACGCCGTTTCGTCGGACAAGGATGACCTTCCGCTTCGTGCCTTCCAGCGGCCCGAAACCCCGAGCCTCGCCTTCCGCCACATCATGTGCATGGCAGAGGCGCTGGCCCAGCTTTGGAAACAAGGGCGATGCCTCATGGCTAGACATGCAGTTCCCTTAAGGAAAGGGACATGCGCTCGGCGTCAGAGAGGTAGTCCTTCTGAACCATCTTCTGGAGCAGTCCGGTGTTATCCAGAACCAGGTCGCGCAGCCAGGCGAGGGGTGCAGGGGCCTGATGGAAAATGTTGCCGAGTTTGCGGGCGAACTCGACATGGTGATTGCAGTATCCTACGCGTTCCGCCTCAAAGGTCTTGATCGCCTGGGTCAGCGCGATGCGGTCGGCAAGGTCACAGGATCCGATGGCGCGGGCTAGGAAGTAGCCGTCTTCGATCGCCATACCCATCCCATAGGCCGCATAGGGCGAGACAGGATGGACCGCATCCCCGAGACAAACGACTCGTCCGTTTGACCAGGTCTTCAGGGATGGTCGGTTGTAGATCTCCCACCGGAATATCTGGCTGGAGAAATCGGTCCGGTCGGCGAAGAGATTCATCGGATAGGCAAACGGCTTCAGCAAGGCCCGTATATGAGCCTCCGTATCGGCCGGCGGTTTGGCCGTTTCCGACGATGGCTCTACGATCCACCACTCGTAACCCGGCTTGCCTTCGTGTTTCATGGGGAAATAGCTGGCCTGAACATGGCGCCCGTGATGAAGGGCGCCCATGTCCTTCGGCAATTCCGGAATGTCCTCGCACCAGGCAAGCCAAACCCGTAATCCCACATGGAACAGGTTCAGATCGCCCAGCGCCTGCTGGGATACACGCGAGCGGATACCGTCGGCGCCGATCAGAAGATCGACGACTTCCGTGTCGCCGTTCTCGAACGTGACGGTGAGTTCGTCGTCGTGCTCCTCATAGGATACGAATTTACGCCCTGGCACGAGCGCATTCGGATCGAGTGTATTGAGAACTTCGAGCATGCGAGCGAAGGCTGAAGAGCGGAGAATGCCGTAGTGCCAGCCTTCAATGCCGAGCGCCTTTTCGACGGACGGATTGAAGGGCAGGTCGACGCGAACCTTTCCACGTGGATTGCGGAACTGCACTCTCGTCTTGCTGCCGAAATTGTTGACGACGTCTACACCGTAGCTGCGCAAGATCGCCAGAACCGGCGCTGATAGAAGAACCGCTCCCCCCAGCGGTTTTGGTGACGGGTTCTGTTCGAACAAGCGAACCCGATAGCCAGCATTCAGGAGGCCGATGGCGGCGGATACGCCGCCCGGACCACTGCCCACAATTCCTATGCGCTTCCCTTTGTGCATGGTTTTCCTCCCAGAGCATGCATGTTTGTCTGTGTCTCAGCCCTTCGCGCCCGGCGGTGGGCCGCCGCCGGGAGCCCATTTTTCGCGGTATTCGAAGAGAACGATCTGCGAGGCTTCCGCGCCCATCGGCGCTTCACGCGCGACCCAGGTGTCGTCGTGCTTGTCCATGTCGGCGTCATATTCGAAATGACAGCCGAGCGGGCTGTTGAAGTACCAGAACCAGTTCGAACCGAATTTGTGACGGCCGGGACCCCAGAAACTCTGGTAGCCCTTCTTCACGAAGCGCGTGCCGGCCACCATCAGTTCGGTCGGGCCGCCCATGTGGAAGGCGAGGTGCTCGCAACCCTTCATGTATTCGGGCGTGCGGATGAAGAAGAGGGTGTGGTGGTCGTCGTTGGCCTTCGGGCGGAGGAACGGGCCGGCGCCGGTCAGCACATCGGTGATGACGAAGCCGAGGCGATCGCAATAGAACTTCGTCGCGATCTCGATGTCGGGTACGAACAAAACGACATGGCTGAGCGTGCGGGGCAGGGCCGGCATCTCTTCCCAGACGCCGATCTCGTTCGGCTTGCGCTGGGCCGGGGCACCGGGTGCATTGATCTTCTCGGCCGGCATGTCGAGTTCGCGGCGGATCGTCACCTGGAACTTCAGTTCGAAACCATGGTCGTCCTTGAGTTCGATCGAGCCGTTGGAGAGGCGGGTGACGCGCCGATCCTTGCCAAGTTCGGCTTCGATCGCATCGAGATCGGCAGCGGAGCGCACGCCGTAGACCTGCTGGCGCAGCATGTTGGAGGTCGGCAGCGGCGGTGGCAGAGACGGATCGGACTTGTGCCGGATGATGATACCCGTGCCGTCAAGCGTCTCGAAGAGGCCGCCCTTGTCTGTCACATCCACCGGCTTCAGGCCCCAGGCCGTCAGATATTCGATTGCAGCTGCGACGTCATCGACACCGAAGACGAGATAATCAGGACCAACGATATTCATATTCTTCTACTCCCACTTCCAGACCTTGAGATCCGGTTCGTTCATGTTCGAGGCTCTCAGGCGGTAGCGGTCTTGCCGCCCAGCACCTCTGCCACCCAATCCGCGATGTAGGCCCCGGCATTGGCTGAATTGTCGAAGCTCGAATGCTGCACGCCGCCCGTCCGTTCGTCGAAGATCTTCAATTCGCGCTTGGGGCTGTTGACCAACTGGTCATAAGTGGCATGGGCCCATTGCAACGGGATCTGGCTGTCCTTCTCGCCGTGGGTGACGAGGAACGGCACGTGGATGCGATCCAGAACTCCATTGAGATGCACCTTCTCGGCGATCTGCATGAAGTCGTCCATGTCCTTCGCGCCCCAGACCCACATGACGTGGCTCCAGTAATGCGGGACCGGGAAGTTACCTTCCTTGGCGAGCCGCTTCTTCTGAACGTCGCGCCAGTCGTGATTGGCTCCCCAGACGACGCCGCAGGCGAAGCGCGGCTCGAAGGCAACAGCACGCGGACAGTAGTAGCCGCCGAGGGAAACGCCTTCCATGCCGATGCGCCTGGGATCAACGAAGTCTTGCGTTTCCAGCCAGTCGACGACGCGGCTTGCCCAGTGTTCGCTGTCGAAACGGGCGGTTAGGCCTTGAAGGCGCAGGGCTTCGCCGGTCCCCGGCTGATCGACGATCAGCGATGCGATGCCCCGCTTGGCCAGCCAGATGGGCAGTCCGACGAGGAGTTTCATCTCCTTGGTGCTGTCCAGCCCATTGACCTGGACGAGCAGCGGCTGTCGCCCCTCGACGCCTTCTGCTGGCACATAGAGCGCCGACAGATGCTTGCCTTCATAGGGGATCTCGACCCGGCGGCAGGCGGATCCCGATAGCGCCAGTCCTCTTTCGAAAGCGGCCAGGAAGCGCTTATAGAGCGCCATGCGCCCTTCCGAGCCGTGGGCCAGAAGGCGTTCTGCCGTCAGCATGTAGTTGGCGGCGCGGATCAGCTTGTCGCCGGCAGAGATCGATCGACCTCGGGCTTCGTCTTCATCGGCGAGCGAGACCAGCTTGTCCGCCATTTTGATCCAGGTCTCGCGGAAGGCCTGGGTGCCGGCCGCGTCGGGCGCCTTGGCTGCATCCTGCAGCGGCGCGCACATTTCCTCGATCTCTCCCATACGAGCACCCATCTCGATCGACAGATTGACCGAGAGGTTCCACACGTAGTTGGTCGGAAAATACTTGAACATTGGGTCTCCTCGAAGTCGCCGATTACGGCGAGAATGCCGGTGAGAGGCCCGTCGCGACGCCGACCGCAAACGGCCTTCGTAACGACATCTCCTCCCAGGAGAAGACTTAACGAAAATCAAACTGTTTACAAAATTGCTTTGATGAATGATTTATATTTGCGTCGTGAATACGTGGAGGACGTCGTCATGCGCTTCAAGAATCTCGATCTCAATCTGCTGGTCGCGCTGGACACCCTGATCCGCGTCCGCAATGTCAGTCGCGCTGCGGAGGAGATGTTCATCACGCAATCCGCCATGAGCAATGCGCTGGGCAGGCTGCGCGACTATTTCGACGATCCGTTGCTCATTCAGGTCGGGCGGACCATGGAGCTTTCGCCGCTGGCCGTGTCGCTTGAACAGCCGCTCAGAGACATCATCGTACGCATCGAGGCGGCCGTCGTCTCGACCCCGTCCTTCGTGCCCGAAGAGAGCACGCGCAGCATCAATCTCATCGTCTCGGACTATTCGCTACACACGGTCATGCCGCCCTTTCTGAAGATCATGACGGAACAGGCGCCGGGCATGCAGGTGAACTTCAAACCCCAACAGAACTACCCGCATCTGCTCTTGGAACGCGGCGAGGCTGACCTCCTGGTCGCGCCAACTGTCTTCTGTTCGCCAAGCCATCCGGCGGAACACCTGCTCGACGATCAGATCTGTTGCGTGGTGGATGCGGACGGTCCCTTGGCCCTGATGCCGATGACCGAGGCGGCCTTCCTGGCTGCGGGACACGTCGTGATGCAGCCGCCAAACGGTGGGGAAAGCTTCGCCCAACGCATCTGCAGCCAGCTGGGGCTGCAGATCAGGGTGGATGCAAGCACCTATTCCTTCGCCTCGCTGCCGCTCCTGATCCGAGGCACGACGCGCATTGCACTGGTACAGCGCACGCTCGCTCTCAGCATGCTCAACCTTGGGGGGATTGCAATCGTCGAGCCTCCGCTGCCGTTCCCGCCGCTGGAGCAGTCCTTGCAATGGCACAGTTATCGTACACGCGATCCGGGGCTGGCCTGGGTCCGTGCTCAGATCCACAAAGGTGCGGCGATGTTTAGGAGCTCACTGAAAGAGTTTGATTGACCACCAACCGCCAATCTGAAGTGGCGCAGTCATTCAGGCGGTCAATACTTCATATTCCGAATGACGATTTTACATATGTCAACTTCGCTTCTACTGGATGAATGAGGCGGTCGCTCGGCAATGCAGGGAACATTGTCGGCGGGGCGGATCTGCCGCAGCTGGGTAACGGCTGACGGTGCTGGAGAGGGAAATGCAACAGAGTTAGCCGACTGACACCGCCACGGCGGTGAACGCTCTTGCTTTGCCGTTTTTCATGTCCGGAGGCGCCGACAATCGACAGGCCGACGTTTTCGTCGGGAGGGCCGTGCGATCGTCAGTATCCCATGTTTAGGAGGACGGAATGGGTGTAGCGAACAGTTTGAAATGTCTGGCTCTCGGGACGCTGATGGCGGGTGTCGGGGTGAATGTGGCGGGTGCGGCGGAAAACGGGAATACGCAATATGCGCCCGGTTCCCCCCAGTTCTTCGCGGGACAGATCCCGCCCTATCCGGGTCTGTATTTCCTGTCGCAGACGAGCCATTTCAAGGCCGATCAGACCAATGACGGCGATGGTGATGCGCAGCCGTTCGACTTCGATGTGCGCGCCATCGCGGAGACCATGCGCTTTCTCTACGTCTCCGATGTCGAGTTTGCCGGCGCGAAGGTCTGGGGGCAGCTGGTGGTGCCTCTGGTGCATCTGGATCTGACGGTCCCGTCTCAATCCGACACCAGTTTCGGCTTGGGCGATGTGGTCGGCGCTGTCGGTCTCGCCTGGTACCTCGATCAGAAGCAGACGTTCATTTTCGGTGTCGACGTTGCGATGCCGACCGGTCGCTACGATGAGAATGACTTTCCCAATATCGGTCTGAACCACTGGTCCTTCCAGCCGACTCTCGGCTACCATTATTTCGACCCGCAGGGTTTCGAATTCGGGGCGACCGCACGCGTCATCTTCAACACCGAGAACCCGGACACCGACTACCGGACCGGTAACGAGCTGGTGGTCGACTACGCGATCGGTTGGAATTTCGACAAGATCCGTGTCGGTGCCGTCGGCTATTACCTCCAGCAGCTGACGGACGACACGGGCCCGACGGCGCCTGCCGACGGCAAGCGGGGCAAGGCCTTCGCGATCGGCCCATCGCTGACCTACAGCTTCAATCCCGCTCTACAGGTAAGCGCCTCCTGGCAGCACGATGTCTTTGCCGAAAACCGGGCTCAAGGCGATACCATCTGGGTGAACTTCGCAACGAAGTTCTGACCGAGGCGCAGACGTAAAATGATGAGGTAGCGCTCCGCGAGAGCGCCCCTCATTGAGCGGTGTGGTCCGCTGCCAAGCGGTGAGCGGTCCCGATCATCGGTGGCCTTTGTTCTTGACGCAAGTCTGCGCGCCGCCAGGCTCCTGGGACCAAGAAGGTGAATAGAGGCCCCGCGTCAGCGGGGCCTTCTGCGTCAAGAACACGAAACGGGGGCGTGACCATCCCGACGCCCTATCCAGGATGTCGTTGCCGATGTTGTCGTCAATGTCGAGGCATAGTTCCGGACGGAAGGCGTTGTGGCTGATGGCGCCAACCCTGCAGGCAAGCGACCAGCACAAGCAGGCCGAGGGAGTGGAGTATGGCGTCGCTGCGTTCGGTGGATGGTTGTCGAGGCAAAATTATTTTCATTTGGATTTCTCGGTAAAAATCGGCTTGATATGCATCCTGTTCGCTTTGGATGGCTTAATTGGTGACTTGTGGCGTCGAATTAGCGCGGGGGAGGGTATCGAGACGTGTCGAAGGCTAAAAATATATTCATTGCAAGACTCGATGATGTGACGGCGCAATTGCAGGAGGAGCTGAATTCGAGCGCTGCCGCGGGCAAGTCCTTGCATCTCCCGAAGGGGGTCTATCGATGCGGGGCACTCCGCCTGCCGAGCGGGGCGGACCTTTGCCTCGAAGAGGGGGCGGTCCTGCGGTTTCATGCCGACTACGGCCTCTATGCCTCAAACAGCGTGGATGTCATCGCGGAGGATTCCGATCGTGCGCTCATTCTGGCGCAGGGTGCCCGATCGGTTCGCCTCCATGGTCAGGGAACGATCGAGGCGCCCGGTGAGAGTTACATTGAGGGGATCCTTGAGGATATGGGCACGCATATTCCGTCGCGTCATCGTCCGCGCACCCTCATCGTCGATCGCTGCTCGGATGTCAGGATTGAAAGAATCAGGATCGGCCTGTCGGCGATGTGGACTGTCCATCTCATTCGCAGCGAGGACGTGATCCTCGACGGTGTCACCATCGTCAACGACCGCAAGATGCCCAATACGGACGGTGTCGTGATCGATGCGTGCCAGCGTGTCATGATCGAGAATTGCGTCATCGACACTGCGGATGACGGCGTCGTTCTCAAGACGAGCCGCGGTCCCGACGGGCTGCCGATCGGCAACTGCCATTCGATCCGTGTCGCCCATTGCAACATTATCAGCGAAAGTTGCGCGCTGAAGCTCGGGACCGAAAGTTTCGGCGACATGCAGAATATCACCTTCGAGGATTGCGTTATCGCACACAGCAATCGTGCACTCGGTTTGTTCTCGCGCGACGGGGGACGACTATCCAACATCGCTTTTCGTCGGTTGACGGTGGATTGCAAGGAAACCCCGGAGGGATTCTGGGGTTCGGGCGAAGCGATCACGATGACGGCGCTTGACCGCCGCAGCACAAATCCGGCCGGCGTGATCGAGAACGTACTTTTCGAGGATATCGAAGGGCAGATGGAAGGGGCCGTCAATCTGTTCGCCGACAGGGCTGGGCTGATCCGCAACGTGACGCTGCGCCGTGTTTCGCTCCGCCAGGCCCCGGGGCGGTTCAATGCCTGCCGCTATGATGTGCGCCCGACGAAGTTCGATCTTGCCCCGTCACCGGATGCTGCGGGCCGGGCCAATGCCTGGGTGCGCGGCGCGGATGGTAAAATCATCGGTCTTGTGCCCTATCCCGGCGGCATGCCGGGTGTCTTTGCCTCTGATGTCGAAAACCTGGCTCTCGAAGACGTGAAGGTGAGCCGTCCGAGCCCGCTGCCGGAGGGGTTCCATCCGGAGTCCGTTGTGGTTCTGCAGGGGCAATCCCCGGTCTGGTCGTAACGTCGGATCGGGAGGAGAAGCAATGAAGACCATTCGCAAGCTCGACAAGCTGCTGTCGGTTCTCGCCGAGCAGATCTTCCAGCCAATCGGCATGGAGGTCCCGCTCGTTTACCGGCAGGCTGCATCCAAGGAACGGTCGGATATGGTCACCTCCGATCGGTCTGGCTGGACCGCCGTGGGTCGGGACCACATCTGGGGCGAGCCCGACGGCTATTTCTGGTTCGGCGGTCGGGTCGTGTTGCCCGACAGCGCTGGTGGCGCCCGGATCTTCGGCCGGATCGAAGCCGCCTTCGGCAATGTCATGGGACGCAGCGACCCGCAATGCCTCGTGCGTGTCGACGGACGCATTGTCCAGGGTGGCGACGCGAACCATCGGGAGTTTCCGCTGGCCCTCGATGCCGTTTCGGGGCAGGTCCTCGACCTCCTGATCGAGGCTGGAACCATCGAGGATCGCCGGCAGATCGGTTTCGCGGTGACGCTGCATCGCCACGATGTGCAGGTCGAGGACGTCTACTACGATCTGCGCGTGCCTCTCGATGTCGCACGACTGCTGGATGAAAACGATCCGCGTCGACACTTCATCCTGCGAGTGGTCGAGCAGGCTGTCGATGCCATCGATCTGCGTCCGGGAAATCCGGAGCGGTTGGCGAAATCGCTGGACACGGCGCGGGCCATTGCTGCTGGGATCTATCAGGTCGCTGATTTCGAGGAAAAACCCGTCGTTGTTGCGACCGGGCATACGCATATCGATGTCGCATGGCTCTGGCGGGTACGCGAGACGCGACAGAAGATGGCGCGCTCGATGGCGACCATGCTGTCGCTGATGGATGAGTTTCCCGACTACCGGTTCATGTACAATCAGTGCGTCCTGCTTGATTATCTGCGTGAGGACTATCCCGAACTCTTCGATCGCATCCGGGGGCAGTTTTCCGCCGGGCGCTTCGAGATCGAAGGCGCGCTCTGGCTTGAGCCTGATGTGAACATCGCCGGCGGCGAGGCGCTGGTTCGACACATTCTCTACGGTGTCCGCTATCATCAGGAGACCTTCGGCATCCGACCACGCATGGTCTGGCTGCCGGATACGTTCGGTTACACGGCAGCGCTGCCGCAGTTGATGGTGAAGTCGGGGCTCGACAGTTTCGTCACGCACAAGCTTTCCTGGAACGACACCAACCGCATGCCGGAGGAAAAGCTCTTCTGGCAGGGCATCGATGGCAGCCAGGTGGTCGCCTATTTCCTGACGACGCAGCCCTATGACAGCCAGAGCATCGGCACGACCTACTGCCCCAATCTCAAGCCTACCCATGTCATGGGCACCTGGAAACGCTACGGGCAGCAGCGCATCGGCGGAGAGCTCTTCCTCGTCTATGGTCATGGAGACGGCGGTGGCGGGCCGACCCGCGAGATGCTCCACAACATCCGCCGCATGGAACGCGGTATTCCCGGTTGCCCAAAGGTCGAGCATGGGGCCATGCGGCCATTCTTCGAGCGGCTGATTGCCGAGATGAAGACCCATCCGGAACGCTATCCGGTCTGGGTGGGGGAATTCTATCTGGAATTCCATCGGGGCACCCTGACCTCGGTCGCCAAGAACAAGCGTTTCAACCGGTTGGCGGAGATCGCGCTTCGGGAGCTTGAGCTGATGGCCGTGCTTGCGCAGCGCGCCACCGGGCAGGCCTATCCTCATGCAAGGCTGAGGTCGCTCTGGGATATCGTGATGCTCAACCAGTTTCACGACATCCTTCCGGGATCCTCGATCGGTGCTGTCTATGAGGATAGTGACCGTGACTACGAGACCTTCTTCATGGAAGCCGAGACGCTCGCCCGTGAGCTCGTTTCGGCCATCCAGATTGGTCCTGGTGTCCTCAATGCTGCAGGGCGGCCCCGTGGCGGGCTGGTCTCTTCGCCGCTGCTGGAAGGGCGAGAAGTGCAGAGGGTGGTGCGGGCTGATGGTTCGCATGAACATGCGGCCTGGTTCGATTGTGTTGCACCGCTTTCGCTTGTGCCTTTGGATGGGGTGCTGACGATGCCTGTCGTTGCGGACGCGCTGAGCGTTTCCGAGCGTCGACTGGCGAACCGTCATATGGAGATCCTGTTCGATGACGCAGGGCGGATCGACCGCCTCGTTGATCGCGCCAGTGGACGACTGATCCTCAAGCCAGGCCAAGCGGGCAACCGCCTGCAGGCCTATCGTGACCGGCCAGCGCAATATGACGCCTGGGATATCGATTCCGACTTCGAGGATCAGGTCTTTGAGATCGACGATCTCGTGAGTGCCCATGTCGTCGAGCGGGGTCCGCTGCGCGCTGCCATCCGGTTCGAGTGGCGCTACGAAAATTCGCGCGTCGTGCAGGTCGTGGCTCTGGAAGCGGATGCCCGGCGAGTTGATTTCGACACATTCGTCGATTGGCACGAGCACAACACGCTGGTGAAGGCGGGGTTTCCGCTGGCGCTGCAGGTGGCCGCCGTGGATGCGGAGATCCAGTTCGGCCATGTGCGGCGGGCGACGCATCGTAACACGTCCTGGGACAAGGCACGCTTCGAATGCGTCATGCAGCGCTGGGCGGATGTCACGGAGCCGGACTTCGGTGTCGCCTTCCTCAATGACAGCAAATACGGCTATGACGCCCGGGGCTCGGATATCCGCCTGACGCTGCTGCGTTCTCCCACCTATCCCTGGCCGGGCGCCGACCAGGGGGCGCATCGGTTCCGCTACGCGCTGATGGTGCATGATGGCGAAAAGGATGCCGTGCATCGGGCGGGGGAAGACTTCAACATGCCGCTGCGGATTGTCGCTGGCGCCGAGGTGGAACGTCGCCCGGCGGAGGCGGCGACCTCCGCGCTGTTCACTATTGCGACGGACGGGATCTGTGTCGAAGCGGTGAAGGAGGCGGAAGATGGCAGCGGTGTTGTCGTTCGCCTCTGGGAAGTCACGGGACGGCACAGGGCTGCCGATATCATGCCGGCGCCGGATCTGACGGAGGTGCTGCTCGTCGATCTCCTGGAGCAGCCGATCTGCCGGCTGCTGGTCGAAAACGGGCATCTGAACCTCGACTTCAAACCCTTCGACATCATCAGCCTGAAACTGGGGAGGAGCGGCACATGAGCGGCGACCAGGAAATCAACATCACCATCGACAACTTTCCGGAGGGGGAGAAGTCCTTCGTCGAAATTCCTTTTACGGTGGGGGGTGATATCGAGCGGATCGAGGTGGCCTATCACTTCCCGTTCGGAGGCGGTGGCAGCGTCATTGATCTCGGCGTGGCGCAGCACGGTCGCATGCGGGGCTGGAGTGGCGCCGAGCGCGGCTTCATCACGCTTGAGGAAGACCGTGCGACGCCCGGCTACGACTGCGGGCCGCTTGCAGGAGCCTGGCATGCCGTGCTCGGCATCGTGAAGATTGGGCCCGCCTGCAAGGTCGACGTTAAGATCCGGCTGATCCGCAAACGGGAGCGCTGGCTGGTGGGGGAGCTGCACAGCCATTCGGAGCATTCCGACGGTGGTGTGACCGTTCTCGACGCGATCCATCGTGCGCGTGCCGGTGGCCTGGATTTCCTGGCGATCACCGATCACAACACCATCTCACAGAACATCATTCGCCCTGATGATCCCGGTATGCTCGTCATCCCGGCGATGGAGTTGACGTCGTTCTGGGGGCACACCAACTTTCTCGGGCTAGCCAGGCCGGTTGAGGACTGGCGCTGCCGCAGTCCGAGCGATGTGGTCGACCGCATGGCCGAGGCGCGGGCGAATGGTGCGACCATCGTCATCAATCACCCGTTTCAGAATTCGGCGGGAGGCAAATGGCAATCCGGTTTCGAGCCGCATTTCGATGCTTTGGAAATCTGGAACGGGCTCTGGACACCGATGAATGCGCAGGCGCTTGCCTTCTGGCAGGAGCTTCTGGTGGCGGGACGACAGATTCCGGTGACGGGCGGCAGCGACTTCCATCTGAAGAATCGGCGCCGTCATGGACATCCGAGCAACCGCTTGCGTGTGTCGGGACATTCAATTGCCGACATCCTCGCGGCAGTGCGGGCGGGCCGCAATGTCGTCTCCTTCTCGCCGCACGATCTGACCGCGCTGCCGGTCGGAATCGGGCATCCGGATTTCGGTTCCCGCGTCCCATCAGGGTCCCCGATTGCGGTCCGCTTTGACGGCCTGTCGCAGGGCGATGAGATCCGTCTGGTCGATGAGAACGGTTACAAGGATACAGTGAAGCCGGACGAGGGTGGTTTCACCGTCGAACTCCCCTTCTCGGGCCGGTTTCTGCGTTTTGAGGTGTGGCACGGCAACGAGGCTCGCCTGTTCACCAACCCCTTCTACGCCGAGTGAGGGCTGAGCCATGGACACTTCAGACAGGTCGAAAGTCGGAATCAAGGATGTGTCGCGTGAAGCCGGAGTGGCGCTCAGCACCGTCTCCCATGTGCTTAATGGGACGGCTTCCATCTCGCCGGAGGTGCGCAGCCGTGTGCTTGAGGCGGCCAGACGTCTCGGCTATCTCGCGAAACGACAGCAGAAGGGATCGATTGCCTCGCTCTCCACGGTCTATCTTGCCGTGCCGCCCGGCAACGTCCCGCATGTCGATACCAACCTGTTTTCCTGGACACTGCTGACGGCGCTGACACGAGAATGCGAAAAGCGCGGGGTTCGGGTCGTTGCGCATTCCGGTGGAGAGAGCCTGAATGCCCAGGAAATCATCGATGGCGCCAAGGCTGTCTATGCCGACGGTATCGTGCTCGTTTACGACGATAATCCCAAGCTTCTGCGGACACTTGCAGCCTCCGGGATTGCGGTCGTCCTCCTCAATGGCGAGGACCCCTCGATGTCGGTTGATACCGTGACGCCGGGCAACCGCTATGCGGCGCGGCTCGCGACCGAGTGGCTGTTGTCGCGTGGGCATCAGAATATCCTTCACCTGACATGGCGTGGTCGCGGGACCATCACTCGGCGTGTCGATGGCTTTCTCGATGCCTATCGGGAAAGGCAACTGCCTGCGGAGCTTGGGCGCGTCTATATCGCAGACGGCTACAAGCCGAGTGATGGCGAGGCGGCCGTCCGATTGCTGCTATCGGAAGAAGGCGGGCTCGGCGGAGCCACCGCTCTTTTTTGCGCTTCCGACAATCTCGCAGTCGGTGCGCTGCAGGCACTTCAGGCCCACGGTATCCGGGTGCCTGAAGATGTCGCCGTCGTGGGCTTCGACGGTGTGGCGCTTGGCGACCTGACCAGACCGCCGCTAACGACGGTGCGGGTCCCCTTGCAGGAGATGGCGGTCCTGGCATTGCAGGCCCTGGAGAACAGGCTGTCGGTCTATGGGCCGGAGCATCCGCCCTGCCGCATCGAACTCGGCTGCAAACTGATAGAGCGGGAGAGTGCGCGTGCGATTTAATCCAAGTATATGTGAAAATATTTTTGTCTTGATTTTGAGAATTCAGCGTTTAGATTTCGGTTAAACATGGATTTTCGTGGGGATGGCACGAAAATATTTGCGTTATCTGGGAGGATGCAATGAAGCGCAGTGAAAAAATTTCAAAGGTTTTCGTTTCGGCCTTGATGGCCTGCTGCCTGGCTGGTCCGGCACTGGCATTCAATGAATCTCCGATGCTTGCGGAACAGGTCAAGGCCGGAGCCCTGCCGCCGGTGGAGCAGCGGCTTCCCGAAAATCCAACCGTGGTCAACGCGGTCGAGGTTGGGCAGTATGGTGGCAACTGGCAGCGCGCCTACAAGGGCCCGGGTGACCGCTGGGGGCCGACGAAGCTCATGGAAGAGCGCGTCGTCAAGTGGTCGCAAGGCGCCGACGGCAAGCTGTCGCTGGTTCCGGGTTACGTTGAGTCCTACTCCGTCAGTGAGGATTCCCGCACCTTCACTTTCACGCTGCTCAAGGGGTTGAAGTGGTCGGACGGTCAGCCCGTCACGACCGAGGATGTCGAGTTCTGGTACAATGACGTCTTCCTGAACCGGGATCTGCTGGCGTCCGTCGATCAGACGCTTGCCCCGGGTGGCAAGCCAATGAATCTGGAAATCGTCGATGACCGGACCTTCAAGGTCAGTTTCGATCAGCCTTATGTCTACTTCCTCGAAATCCTGGCCAAGGATTCGACCGGTGAACCGAGCCTTGATCGTCCGAGCTTCATCTTTCCAAAGCACTATCTGAAGCAGTTCAACAACAAGCACGCCTCGGAAGCGGAATTGAAGGCGGCGACCGAAAAATTCGGCGTTGAGAAATGGCAGGATCTCTGGGGTTCCAAGGGGGCGGTGACGGCCTGGTGGCAGAACCCGGATCTGCCGGTCATCACGGCGTGGAAGATCGAAACCCCGGCTCCTGCCGAGGTCGTTACCATGGTTCGCAATCCCTATTACTATGCCGTGGATCAGGCGGGGAACCAGTTGCCTTATATCGATCGCATCTCGCATCGACTCTTCAGTGAGCAGGAGGCGTTCAACCTGATGATCGTCCAGGGGCAGATCGACATGCAGATGCGTTATGTCGAGCCGCAGGACTTCACCTTCTACAAGGAAAATGAAGCCAAGGGGGACTACAAGGTCTACCGCTGGACACAGGCCCAGACCTGGTCGCTCGTTCCGAACCTCAACGTCAAGGACGATGTCCTGCGCGGACTCTACGAGACTTCCGACTTCCGCCAGGCGCTGAGCATTGCCATCGACCGCGAGACGATCAACGAGCTCGTCTTCACCGGACTGGCGGAACCCAGACAGGCCTCACCCGTCACCGGTTCTCCGAATTTTGATCCCGAACTCGAAACCCATTGGGCCGAATTCGATCCTGACAAGGCCAACCAATTGCTCGACGGGATCGGCCTCGACAAGAGGGACGGAGATGGGTTCCGTCTGCGTCCGGATGGCACGCGCCTGTCGATCGTCGTCGAGATGCAGCATGCGAACGGCCCGAAAACGATGGAAATCGTGGCCGACAACTACAAGCAGATCGGTGTCGAGTTGCTGCCGCGCCTGATCGACCGGACGCAATGGGATGCCAGCCGCGACAACAACGAGTTCCAGATGCAATGGTATCCGTTCGATCGTCTGTCCGTCGTTGCTGCAGATCCGCGGATCATGATGGGCAATGATTCCTACGCCAACCAATATTACATCTGGTATTCGACTGCGGGTGTCTCAGGCATCGAGCCGCCGGCAGATCATCCGATCCGTAAAGTTTTTGCTGGCTGGGACGCAGCTGCAAAGGCATCGAACCGTGAAGCGGCAGATGCGGCGCTGACGGATCTGATCAAGACCTTCGTCACGCAGGGCTGGGTAATCGGTATCGTCGGCGAGTCGCCTGCACTGGCTGTTGCCAAGAGCAATTTCAAGAACTTGCGCGACGGTCTGATCGAAGACGACATCACCCGTGGTATCGGTCTGGGTGGCACACAGCAGATGTGGATGGTCCAGTAATCTCCGTGAAGTCGAGCCCCGCATCGCCAGCAATGTCGAAGCGGGGCTCTCAGTCCTAGACACCCGTCGAATCTGCCGAAGCGCTCCCGGTGGTGGTCAGCCGCCATGGCGGGGTGTTCGGGCAAGACAGAGGAAACACGCATGCTCGGCTATGCCGTCCGGCGATTGCTGTGGGCGATTCCCACCCTGGTATTCGTCTCCTTCATCGCCTTCATGATCATCCAGCTGCCGCCAGGCGATTTCGTCTCGGCCTATGCTGCGCAGCTGCGCAGCGGCGGTGAATACATCACCGAGCTGCAGGAAGAGCTGATGCGGCAGCAATACGGATTGAATGATCCGATCCTGGTGCAGTACTGGCGCTGGATCTCGAACATCGTCTTCTACGGCGACTTCGGTCGATCGCTCGAGTGGAACGCACCGGTCAGCGACCTCATCTGGGACCGGCTCGGCCTGACGCTGGCGATCTCGACGCTCAGCATGATCTTCACCTGGATGATCGCCATCCCTGTCGGCGTATATTCCGCCACCCGGCAATATTCCGTCTTCGACTATGTCTTCACCGTCTTCGGCTTCCTGGGCAAGGGTATCCCCGATTTCCTGCTCGCCCTTGTGCTTATGTGGATGACCTTCGTCTGGCTCAACATGGATGTCGGCGGGCTTGTTTCGCCGGAATTCCAGGATCGACCCTGGGATGTCGACAAGTTCGTCAACATGCTCACGCATATCTGGATTCCGCTCGTGGTGCTTGCCACGGGAGGTGCTGCTGGTCTCATTCGTGTCATGCGCGCCAACATGCTCGACGAGTTGCGCAAACCTTATGTCGAGACCGCCTATGCGCAAGGGTTCAGCGAGCGGACCGTGGTCTGGCGTTATCCGGTGCGTGTTGCGCTCAACCCCTTCATCTCCACCGTTGGCTGGGCGCTGCCCGCGCTGTTCTCGGGCGATGTCATCACGGCCGTCGTGCTCAACCTGCCGACGACGGGACCGCTGCTGCTTCAGGCGCTCAAGATGCAGGACATGTATCTCGCCGGCAGTTTCATTCTCATCCTCAGCGTCTTCACCGTCATCGGCACGGTGCTCTCCGACATCCTGCTCGCGATGTCGGACCCGCGTATCCGGTTTTCGTGAGGCCCCATGAACGACCTCCCCAATCTCGCACCCCACATGTTGGCACCACGCCTGCCCCCTCTCGCACCGAAGGAGGAGTTTCGCGACGAAACCCTCTACACCGCAAAGCCCTGGACATTGGTCTGGTGGCGGTTCCGAAAGCACAAGCTTGCGGTGGTCTCGCTCGTCTTCATGACGATCCTGACGGTGCTGGCGATTTTCGCGCATTTCTTCACGCCCTATGCACCTTTCACAATCAATCGCCTGAATACGCTTGCACCGCCAAGCGACGTGCGGATCGTTCACGAAGGCGAACTCCGCCGCCCCTTTGTCTATGCGATGAAGAGAACGCGTGATCTCGAAACGGCGCGTGTCATGTATGTGGAAGACACGAGCAAGCCGCTCCCCATCCGCTTCTTCGTCGAGGGAGAGCCCTACAGCTTGTTCGGTCTGGTCGAGACGCGCCTGCGGTTTTTCGGCGTTGATGATCGGCGCCAGCAGATCAATCTGCTTGGCACGGATTCGCTCGGCCGTGACCTCTACAGCCGCCTTATCCATGGTGCCCGTGTCACCCTGTCGGCTGGTCTGGTCGGGGTTGCCTTCGCTTTCGTCCTCGGATTGAGCCTTGGCGCGATCTCCGGTTACTATGGCGGGCGGATCGACTCCTCGATCCAGAGACTGATGGAGTTCATCCGGTCGATCCCGACCATCCCGCTCTGGATGGGGCTTGCCGCAGCCTTGCCGATCGCCTGGGATCCGATCTTCGTCTATGTGCTGATCACGCTCATCCTGTCGCTCATCGGCTGGACCCATCTCGCGCGGGTTGTGCGCGGGCGGTTTCTGTCGCTGAAGACCGAGGACTATGTGCTCGCGGCTCGGCTCGCAGGTGCCTCCGAATACCGGATCGTCACGCGCCACATGCTGCCGGCCATGACCAGCTACATCATCGCCGCCCTGACACTGGCTATCCCCGAAATGATCCTCGGCGAAACGGCGCTCAGTTTCCTTGGGCTTGGTCTGCGTCCACCCGTCGTCAGCTGGGGTGTGCTCCTGCAGGATGCGCAAAATCTGCGATCGATCTCCATGGCGCCCTGGCTGCTGGCGCCCGGCGTGGCCGTGGTGCTGGTGGTCCTAGCGTTCAACTTCATTGGTGATGGCCTGCGTGATGCGGCCGACCCCTATGGACAATGAGGAGGTCGTCCGATGAAGTCCATCAACAACGGAAATCCGGCACCGATGCCAGCGGAACGACTGCTCGAGCTCGACAATGTCGGGGTGCATTTTCCGACGCGCGACGGTCTCGTGAAGGCGGTCAACGGCGTTTCCTATCACGTCAACCGAGGCGAAGTGCTCGGCATTGTCGGCGAGAGCGGATCGGGCAAGTCGGTTACGGCGCGGTCGATCATGCGGCTCCAGCCACGCAATGCGATCAACGCCCATGGCTCGATCCGCTTCCGCCGCAGTGATGGCACCGAAGTCCGGATTTCCGATCTCGACTGGCAGGGCCGAGAAATGCGCGAGATCCGCGGCGGCAATATCGGCATGGTGTTCCAGGAGCCGATGACGGCGCTTTCTCCGGTGCATACGATCGGCACGCAGATCATGCGGACGGTCATGCTGCACAGGAAGGTCTCAAAGGCAGAGGCCAGGAACCAGGCGATCGAATTGCTCACTCGCGTCCAGATGCCGCGGCCGAGCGACATTGTCGATCGCTATCCGCATCATCTGTCCGGTGGCATGCGTCAGCGGGCGATGATCGCGCTTGCGCTTTCCTGTGATCCCACTTTGCTGATCGCCGACGAGCCGACCACAGCGCTCGACGTGACGACGGAGGCGCAGATCCTCGAGCTGCTGAAATCGCTGCAGGAGGATCTCGGCATGGCGATCGTCTTCATCACCCACAATTTTGGCGTTGTGGCCGATATCGCCGACCGTGTCGCGGTGATGTATCTCGGCCGTGTCGTGGAAACCGGGACGGTGGACGAGATCTTCTACGAGCCCAAGCACCCCTACACGCAAGCGCTTCTCCAATCGATCCCGCGTCTGGGCCGCAGCCATGGAAACCGGCTGCGCACCATCGCCGGTGTGGTGCCGGACCCCTACAATGTGCCCCGGGGCTGTTCCTTCCATCCGCGCTGTCTGCACGGCGTTGCCGGGGTCTGTGACGTGGCGGTTCCAGACGATGTTTCATTCGCCAGCGGCCAGAAGGCCCGCTGCCACTTTGCGGGCCAGATCGTCCCAGCGAAAGAGTTTGCCTGATGCAGATGCCTCACCAAGAGACCCTGGACAAGGACACGCTGATTTCGGTTCGCGGGGTCAAGAAGTACTTTCCGATCTACGAGGGTTGGCGCCGCCGCGAGGTCGCCACGGTCAAGGCTGTCGACGACATCAGTTTCGACATCCGGAAGGGCGAGACCTTTGGCCTTGTCGGCGAAAGCGGCTCGGGAAAATCCTCGATCGCAAGGCTGATCCTCAGGGCCTATGACCTCACAGATGGCGAGATCCTGTTTCGCAGGGAGAGTGGCGAGGTGGTCGACCTCACCCGTCTCGGCGATCGCGAAATGCGGTCGATCCGGCGGGAGATGCAGATGATCTTCCAGGATCCTTATTCCTCGCTCAATCCCCGTATGCGCCTGCTTGACCTCGTGGGAGAGCCGCTTGTCATTCATGGCATGGGAACGCCCGCCGAGATCAAGGATCGGGTCGCCGAACTGCTCGGGCTCGTCGGGCTTCGACCGGAATACATCATGCGCTATCCGCATGCGTTCTCCGGCGGTCAGCGCCAGCGCATCGGGATTGCACGTGCGCTGGCCCTCAACCCGAGTTTCATCGCCGCCGACGAGGCCGTTTCGGCCCTCGACGTGTCTGTCGCCGCGCAGAACATCAATCTGATGCAGGACCTGCAGGAAAAGCTGGGCCTGACCTATCTGTTCATCACGCATGATCTGGGCATGGTCGAGCATATCTCGGATCGGGTCGGCGTCATGTATCTCGGTCGGTTGATGGAGGTCGGCCCGACGGACGAGATGTTCGAGAAGCCGTTGCATCCCTACACAGAGGCACTTCTGGCGGCCGTGCCGCAGCCCGATCCGCGCGGCAATCGCGCCCGCAAGCGGGTTCCCCTGAAAGGCGAGATCGCGGATGCAATGAATGTGCCCAGCGGCTGCCCGTTTCATCCACGCTGCCCCTATGCCGACGAGGCGTGCCGCAAGGAGACCCCGGCACTGCGAACGCTTGCAGGGGGGCGGCAAGTGCGTTGCCATCATGCCGAAAGCCTCGATCTGACCGGAGTCGGCGTCTGATGAGTGATTGCATTCCTTCCCTGGCCGCATTGCCACCGGTCCCGACGGACAGTCCCGACCATGCTCTTGCGCAGAGGCATCGCCCCAAACTTCTTCTCGACGGCAACGAGCCCTTCGCGCCTGTTGCGATCGGCTATGCGGTTTATCGCGAGCCGGCCAAATCCGTGTCTTCAAAATTCAGGATCAGGCCTGGCAAGGGGAGCGTCATCGAGTACGCGATCTGGTACGACTGGGACATTCAGCACCTCTATGATCTGGAACATGTCTGGGTTCACCTTGATGATGATGGGGTCGTCGTGAGGGTCGAAGCATCCAGGCACGGGACGCGTCTGCCAATGCGGCGATCGGATGGGTCGCTGCCGGTTGAGGAGGGGCGGCCTGTGCTTTTCGTCGAGCCAGGCAAACATGCCCATTGGGCGGATGCCGACGCAATGAGGCGCCAGGCCGGGTTGCTGGTCGATGCCATGTGCGGTGCCTTTGCCGGGGAGGAGGGTATCCATCTCTCCAATCTCTTTTCCGACAAGGGGCTGATCACGGCATCGCGCTACGAAATCAGGCTCGCGCGGCTTCATCTCAAACGCCGTTCGTTCGCTCCGGCGTGGACCTTTGCGCCCGTATCCGATGCTATACAGCCGGTCCTTCTTCCATGGGAGGTTCTCGGCGACTGGATCCCACGACGCTTTGCCTCGCTGACGAGGCGGCTTCCCGGGACAGTGCCGCATCTGGCGGCCGTCCTGCTCGACTGCGGTGATACGCTGGTTGACGAATCCACGGAGGTAAAGTCACCAGGCACTGATGTCGTCTTGTCCGGCAAGCTCATCCCCGGCGCCGATGCCATGCTGCAGGAACTGGCGACTGCGGGTCATCGATTGGCGCTTGTCGCCGATGGGCCGCGGGCCACCTTTGAAAACCTGCTGGGCCAGCACGGATTATGGTCGAGCTTCGAGGCGCATGTGATCTCCGGCGATGTCGGCGAGCTCAAACCGTCCGCACGCATGTTTGCGGCCGCGTTCGAAGCCCTTGGGCTTTCGGGGGATGACCGCGCACGCACGGTGATGGTCGGCAACAATCTTGAGCGTGACATCCTGGGCGCCAACCGCTTCGGCCTCATCAGCGTCTTTCTGGCGTGGTCACTCCGGCGGTCCCATCGCCCGAAAAACCGTCGTGAACGCCCGCGCCTGACCATCCGGCAGATCACGCAGTTGCCTGCACTCCTGGAGAAGATCGAGCTTGCCCTGCCGGCAGCCGCAGTCGAAAGAGGAGGGGATGTCGAATGAAGCACGCTCTTGCGACCGATGCCGATAAGGCATCCAAGGGCTTCCTCGTCGAAACGGGCGAAGCGATCACGGCCTGGGCCATGGGGGAGATCACCCAAACGCTCTATCCCGGGGAGCCGGAACTGGCGGAAGACCGGGTCAATTACCGGTTCGTCAATGGTTTCGTCGATGTCGGTGACCTACCGTGCCGCTTGGCACTCTGGAAGCATGTGGCGGCGCGGACCGTGGCGTTGACGGCCGACTTTCCGATCAGCGCCCTTTACCTTCCCGGGTTCAACCGGCGGGTCGAGTTTTCCGGCTTCTGGCACCGTCCGACCCTGTTGGCGCGCTGGCTGCGGACACGGATTGTGCCGCCGGTATCCGGTCGCTATCGCCTTCGGCTTGCCACGTGTGGCGGTGTCCACCTTTGGGTGGACGGCGCGCTGGCCGCAAAGTTCGAGCCCTTTCGGCGCAACAAGGAAAGCGTGACGGAGATCGAGCTGTGGCTTGAGGCCGGTGGCAGCGAAATCGTTGTCCTTGCCGAGGAACTCGCCGAGCGTGACGCACTTTGGTATTTCGAGCTGACCGTTCTCGACGCGGTGCCACTGCGTATCGAATTGCCGGTCGACGTTTCTGTCGAAACGATCGAGGTTTTGAAGGCGCTGGCGAGGGATGTTCGGCCAAGCCCGATGCATGTGCGCGATGGCGAGCTTGTTCTCGAATTCGGAACTCCTGCTTCTGTCGACGTGGAGATCCGGGCACAGATCCTGCCCAGTGTTCACATGCGTGGCAAGCCTCCGCTTCTCGATGCGCGTGCGGTATTGAGCGCTGGTGAACGGCGGGTCACCCTTGAGGGTGTGTGGACCTTGCCGGATGCCTATCACGCTCTGGACCTTACGTTGTCGGTCGGGGAGACTCGGGTCGAACGGCAGATCGCCTTTGCCAGGTTTCGAGATCCACCGCGCGACATGCGGCATCTGCCCCTGGCGCAACGAAAGGCGATTGCGCTCGAATACATGGCCGAACATGGCGAACTGCGCGCTGGGCGCGCCGTGGCCGCGCTAGCCCATGGTTTGCCCGTCGGTGCGACGTTCCGGGAGATTGTCGACAACACGCTTGCTGCGATCGACGAGCGGCGGGACTGCTCGGATTTCGTCATGGTGCCGCTCCTCTGGGCAGCCGCTTGCTATGCTGCTCAGATACCCGGAGACATCATGGCGAAAATCGAGCACAGCATTCTCGGCTATCGCTATTGGGTGGATGAACCCGGAAACGATGTCATGTGGTTCTGGAGCGAGAACCATGTCCTCTGCTTCCATGTTTCGCAGTATCTGGCCGGTCGTCTGTATCCGGACCATCGCTTTGAATGCTCTGGTCGTCTCGGCGCGGCGCAGGCGGACCTCGCGTGCGATCGTCTGATGCACTGGTTCGATTCCGTCGAGGTTCACGGTCTGGCGGAGTGGAATTCTGCAGCCTACTACCCGATCGACTTTATCGGCCTGCTTGCGCTGGAACATCTTGGCCAGGGCGCTGTCCGCGATCGTGCGCGGACGCTGCTCGATCGCCTCTTCGTCATGATCGGGCTGCATACGCTGGCGGGTGTCCCGGCCGGAACCATGGGGCGCGCCTATGACAAGGAATTGCGGGCGGGGCCACTGACGGAGCTTGCCCCCTTCGCCACAGTTGGCTTCGGTGAGGGATGGCTCAACGATGGTGTTGCTGCGTTGCCGATGTTGGCGGCCGGCGACTACAGCCCGCCTGTTGCCGCAGCGGAAGTGGTCACGCCACCCGCAGGCGAGGCAATCACCGCCCATTATGTCCAGGGCCACGACGAGGCGGCAAGGCTCGTTCTCTACAAGACGGCGGCGGTGCAGCTTTCGTCGACCATGGACGGGAAGCCCGGCGGTCGCGGGCATCAGCAGCACATTCTCGACATCAGGTTCGCAGCCCATCCGCTGGCGAGGGCCTGGGTCAATCATCCCGGCGAGGACGACCCCTGGGGACACCAACGCCCCTCCTACTGGGCAGGCAACGGCTCGATGCCGCGGGCGGCACAGTTCCAGAACTCGGCTTTGCTTCTCTACGATCTCGGGGTGGATGCGCGACTTCCCTTCACGCATGGCTATGTCGAGTGCCAGGCCTTCGACGAAGTCGTCCTGGAGAACAACTGGATCATGCTCAGGAGCGGGGCGGGGCTCGCTGCGCTCACGGCGACCCGCACGATCGTGCCGGTCGACACCGGGCCGTGCGCCGGGATCGAGTTCCGGGCAGAGGGGACGAACTCGGCCTGGTATGTGGTCGTCGCTGATGCAGCCGATGCCGGCAATCTGCAGAGCTTTCGAAACCTGCTCGCCCAAACCCGGGTGGAACTGTCCGACGACGGTCGACGGGTTTCTGTCCGGCAGCCCCAAGGGCCTTCTCTCGTACTCGACTGGCTCGATGGTCTCTCTGTCGACGGCCAGCCTCACCTTTTCCCGAACAGAAGCATCGATCCGATGATCCAACGGATCGATGCGGCTTCCTTCTAGTCTCCCAAGTCAGGATTTTCGCGCATGTTGTTTCCCGCTCCCGAAGTTCTTTCAGAAGCCCTTTCGCGCGTCGCCGTCGGCCTGGCCAGGCTGAAGGGCATCAACGAAACCGCCGACCTTTCGGACAGTGGTTATGACATCCAGTTCGATGAATGGGACTGGGAGGTTGGTGTCGGCATCTATGGTCTCCTGCGCCATGCCGAGGCAATCCAGGACCGCTCGCTGATCGATGCGATCGCGCGTTGGTATGACTGGCAGATCGGGCGCGGTCTGCCGCCGCGGCAGGTGAACTCCAGCTCGCCGATGCTGCCGCTCTGCGTGCTGATCGACCATGTCGACCGTCCCGACTGGGAAGAACTGGTTCGAGACTGGGCGGACTGGCTCGTCACGTCGCTGGCGAAAACCGAGGACGGTGGTTTCCAGCATGTCGTCAAGGAGCGCATGAACGACGGCGAATTGTGGGACGACACGCTGTTCATGACCTGCCTTTTCCTGGCTCGGGCGGGGCAGCGTTTCGGTCGACAGGACTGGATCGAAGAGGCTTTCTACCAGTTCATGGTGCATGAGCGCTTTCTCGCCGATCCGGTCACCGGCCTTTGGTATCACGGATGGACCTTCCACGGACGACACAACTTCGCCAAGGCCTTCTGGGCGCGGGGCAATTCCTGGATCACCGTCGCAATCCCGGAACTCTTCGGTCTCGTCGAGCACGTGCCGGCGCATCTCAAGCGGCACCTTGTGCATATCCTAGGAGGGCAATTGCGGACCCTGGCCGCCCATCAGCGTGACAACGGCATGTTCAACACGCTGGTCTGCGATCCCACCTCGCCCGAGGAGACCTCTGCGACGGCAGCCATCGCCTATGGCATCCTGCGCGGCATGGATCTCGGTATCGTCGACGAAAGCTACCGTCCGGTTGCCGAGCGTGCGCTGGCTGCCGTTCTCTCGAGGATCGACGGAAGCGGCATCGTGTTGCAGGTTTCAGATGGTACACCGATGGGCCACACCCTCGAATTCTATCGCCAGATACCGAACGTTCCGGCACCTTACGGGCAAGCCCTGGTCATGCTGCTTCTTGTGCGCGCGATGAGCGAAGCGTCGCAGGCTGGAGGGCGTGGGAGCGGGCGCGACAACTGAGATCTCTGCCGCCCGGCGCGGGGCCGGAAGCACCTTGAAACGTGCATGGAAGATCATAAAGTCGGTCGAGCAGTGGTCATCATGTGATGGCTGACAGCAGATGGCCGGAGGTCTGATCCTGAACGCGATTTGGAATGCTCGCCGCCTTATGTCATTTCGCCGCGCGGTCTGCGCATGACGTCTGCCGATCTCTTCGCAGTCGACATCTGGACCTGGTCGCTCGACGACTGGGGGAGCAACGAGATGAGCGCGCTTCAGATCTTGTCGGGCGACGAGAAGGAGCGGGCCTCCCGCTTCGTGAAGCCGCAGGACGCCCGGCGTTATATGGGCGGTCGGGCCGCGATGCGGAGTATTCTCGGCCAATATGTCGGTTCGGCTCCCGCAGCACTTTCCTTCTCCTACAATGCCCAGGGAAAACCGGAGCTTGCCGCGCCGGGTCAGGGCCCGGTTCGGTTCAATCTGAGCCATAGTGCCGGGCAGGCTGTTCTGGCCGTGTCGCGCGGCTTTGAACTCGGTGTCGATATCGAAGAAGTCCGGACGTTCGGGGAGGATGTTGCAGGGCATTTCTTTTCGAAGGCGGAGTGTGCCCAACTGCAGACCTTGCCGCCGGGCGACCGGACTCTGGCCTTCTTTCGTGGTTGGACGCGCAAGGAGGCCTTCGTCAAGGCGACCGGTCTCGGACTGTCGCTGGCGCTCGACAGTTTTGATGTCTCGCTCATTGATGACCAGCAGCCCATGCTGCGGCGAGTGGATCCATCGATCGGAAGCATTGAGGACTGGGTTCTGCTCGGCCTTGATGTGCCCAGCGGCTTTTGTGGCGCTGTTGCCGTCCTGTCACGCGGCGCAAGGGTGGAACTTCGCTACCGCGGTGATCCCGGCAATTGGCCGGGCAAGACGTCGATGATGTAGCGTCCCGCTGCTGCGTCCAGATGGTGGCAGGCCATCAGACCGGGCGTAAAATCCGGTTCTATGGTGCGAAGGCACCGCTCGCGATAGGTTTCCAGATCGAGTTGCTCGATCTCCATGATGTTCAGGCCATAGCCATAGATGCCATGTTCGTTGCGCTGGGATGGTCGGAACAGCTTTCCGGCATGCTCGAACGGCCGACCGCCATTGCGGGCGACCGAACTGCCGATGACGACGGGATTGTGCCGATGCGGAACGACGCGCTTCAGATCCGGGCCATCCACCTCGAAGAGATGCAATTCGCTGCAGTGATCCTCATAGGCATGAAAATCCGAGATATTGGTGAACAGCCACCACCGGTCGCGGAAAAGCGTCAGGGTGCTATCGGCTGACGAGAGGCCTTCGAGGGCAGTTGAATGCAACTCCCAGCGCAGGGGAAACTCGGTACAGCGCCATATTTCCAGACGTCGTGCCTGATTGGTTTCCGGCATCATGAACAGTTGTCCGTCATGGCGGAAGACGAACGGGAAAGAGAGGTGATGGTCGCATTTCAAGGCAATCCCCAGCCTTTCCAGCGTGTTGCCGATTAGGCGTCCGACAGCGATATGCGCCTTGGTTTGGCCAGGCTCCAGGGCCTCGTAGAAAACGTAGGTCTGCCCTTCATGCTCGACAAGGAACGGATCTGCCCGGATCTCGTCGCCGAGCGCGGTGACCGGCACGGCGGTCCGTGGGTCGAAATCCTGCGGCTGCCCCTCTCCGACATAGAGAGCCCAGGCAGCTGCATCTTTGCCCAGCTTGGCCTGCACGGCCTCCACCGCGCGGGCGAACAGGTTCCTCGAGAGGGTTGCGGCATAGCGCGCCAGTTGCCGACCGGTTGGCGGGCTGGGTGCGGCTTTCCTCTCCGGGCGGGGGGAAGCCAGCTCCATCCCGCCGGTATCTGCCAGGCAGCGCAGTTCCCGCATCAGCAGGGTCACAGCGCGCTCCTTGATGAAGTCGCCGTTGCGGACCGCGCTGAACTTCGTGTTGAAGGCTGCCGTAGCCAGAATGCAGTCCGTTGCCGCCCCGTCTCGTCGGACCTCGATATGCATCTCCGTCACCGGGCTTCGTTCGATAACTCCGGCATAGCCGAACCAGTCTGCGCCAGCGGAAGCATGCCGTGAGAAGGAGAAATGCCACTCGCCGAAACGCAGGTCGGCGATTGCCGGTTCGTTCAATCCCCCGTCCGACAGGCAGAGGACAAGATCGAGCTTCTGGCCGCTACCACCCGAGACGCGCGAGTGGACCGGCTCGAATGGGAGGTCGGCAAGAGAGAAGTGCTTTGGGTGATAGCTGGGCTGGCGGCCAAGGGTCGACCGTTCCAGCCGAAAGGCCAGCTGCAGGAGCTTGGACGCCTTGCCGCGATCTGCGGGCGCCGGGCTCACCAGGATGGACGCGAGGCAGAACCGGCTGTCTTCCAGGATCCGATCTATGATCCTGAGCTGCCAATTCTCCAGATGATCCGGCCGGTCGACAAGGACACCGATCCGCAGAACGGTTGCTGGTGGCGACCGTGTGCCCGTCTTGCCAGCCTTGGTGACCAAGCTGTCCATGTCACCGACGCTCGCCAAAGAGGCCGTCTTCGATGGACGTTGCCAGCGTCCGGGCACCGCCGGAGCCAAGCGCTTCCTCGTGCCAGCCTGCCAGATCAATGACCTTGGTTATCGCAATCTCTGCAGGCTGCCACCCGAACGAAATTCCCTTCGCCCAGAGAGAATTTGCCTCGCTCCTGAACAGCATCAATGAACTGCTCGGCTGAGGGTGATAGGATTGCGCGGCTCTCAGGAGAAAATCGATGACGCGTGTGGTTGTCGTTTCATCGGCGGTTGGAGTGGCCGAACGGATGCCGAGCCTTTTCAACATCCAGCGTGTCGCCTTAAATTCCTTCAAGAATGCCAGGGGCTTGATCCGGCCTCTCAGCAGTTTGCGCACCAGATAGCGTGCACGATCGAGCCTTCGTCCGAACTTCCAGAGACGTCGGCGGAACTGCGTGACCGGCAGGGAATAGCCAGGCGCCCAGGAATCGATCATCGCCGTGAAGACCACGTCGACGCCGGCTGCCTGCAACTGTGCGGCAACTTCCAGAGCCAGGACGCCGTTCACACACAATCCGACCAGCGCCACGCCCCCCTTCCGGGCGTCGACCTGCATGGCCTCGACGACCTGAGCCGCGATCTGTTCGAGAGGCATATTTGCCGACGTTTCCTCGACCGTCGCTCCGAACATGTTTACGTTATAGACGGAGATCCGATCATCCAGGGTATTGGCGAGCCGGTGGTAGTGAAACGGATGGTTCAGTGTGTAGACGGAATAGGGCCCGGTTCCGGTCTTGTACCGCGTGATTTTCCAGGGATTGGTGACCTGGACCGGAGCGTTCGCCGCCGTAGCCATCAGGCTGCGGAAAACGAACTCGCTGAAACCTTCCAGCGTCGGGTCCTTGAAAAGCTGAGCGAGGTCCGGTTTGACGCCGAAACTGTCCCGAACGCGCGACAGCATCCGGATCGCAGCCAGTGAGTGGCCGCCCAGAGCGAAGAAGTTGTCTTTCGGTGCAACCTGGCTCAGTTCGAGCACATCGGCCCAGATCTTTCCCATGCGCTGTGCGATCTCGGCAGCGCTGGCGATGGCTGTTGCTGCCGGCAAACCGGTCCTCAGGTTGTGAGGCGTGGGTGACGGGCCGTTTTCGTCAATGCTCAGGGAGGATTGATTGGCCCCGGCCGCCGGTTCCGCCAAGTCGATCGGTGACATCAGCGGCACGAGCGGCGCTGTCGGATCGTTGAGCGCCTGATCATAGACATCCTGCCAGAGCTGCAGCAATCGCTCCATCGTGCTCTTCTCGAACAGATCGGTATTGTACTCGATCGACATGCGCCAGCCAGATGGCCTCCCAACCAGGCTGAAACTGATGTCGTAAATCGCGCCGGGCGATTGCGAAGGCGCACTGATCAGTTCGAAGTCGCCATAGCGACGGTCTTCCAGAAAGGCCTTTGACTGGTTGAAGTTTACCGACACCAACGGGTTCCGCGAGGGATCGCGGACCGGGTTGATCAACTCCACAAGTTTGTTGAAGGGCATGTGCTGGTGATTGACCGCCGACAGAACGGAATCGGCAGACTGGCGAAGATGCTCTTCGAACGAGGCCTGCGGATTTACGGGCAGACGCATCACGAGATTGTTGATGAAGACGCCGATCATCGGTTCCAGATCCGATTGCTCCCGCCCCGCGATCTGGGTGTCAAACAGAATGTCCGTGGCACCGGTAAAGCGATGCAGGACGGCGCTGATCACCGAAGCGCCATAGGCATAGAGGGAAACGCGGTGGTCGCGTGCGGCCTGCTCAAGACGGGTGCCGAAATCCTGGGGCTTCAACACAGCGATGATATTGCTGCTGGTTGTCCTGAATGTTGGACGCGGGTGATCGGTCGGCACCTCGAAATAGGGGGCGTCCTTCAGCCTGTTCCTCCAGAAGTCGGCTTCGGACCCGAAGCCGTAACCCGCCATGTATTCCTGTTGCCAGAGGGCAAAGTCACCGTATTGCAGAGGTAGTTCCGGCAGTTCGGCCGTCCGTCCGGCATCGATGGCCGACGCGATCTCTCCCAGCTCGCGACCGAGAACCCGGATCGACCAACCGTCGAAACAGATATGATGGACGGTTATGAGAATGAAGGCCCTGTTGTTCTCGACCATCAGAAGGGTGACGCGAAAGAGACCTCCGCGTGCGAGGTCGAAGGGAGCCGAGGCGGTCTCTTCGCCGATCGAGAGGATCCGCTGCTCGCGCTGTCCCGCCGGCATGTTTCGCAGGTCGATGACCGACATCTTGAAGTCGACCGCATCGAGCACCTGTTGCCACGGGTTTCCGTTTCGCTCGACAAAGCGGGTTCGCAGGATCTCGTGGCGCTGGATAATCTTGCGGAAGGCGGCTTCGATCGTCGAGGATCTGAATGCTCCCCGGAGCTCCCATCGGACGGCGACGTTGAGGGACGGGTTTCCAGGCTGCAACTGGTCCAGCACCCAGAACCGCAGCTGGGTCTGGGTGCATGGAAACTCGGCGATCACATCGGGGTCGGTCCGCGAGAGCCCGGCGGGATGATCGGGTTGGTTCATGACAGGCTCTCGATCCGGCGACGGGCGCCATTGCGGAAGCTTGCAAGAGAGGGAACCTGGTAAGGTTCAACGGCAGCAGCGGGCGAGGTGCCTTCCAGCTCTTCCGCATAGGCGGCCAGTTCCGCGATGGAGGGATGGCGAAGCAGATGTTTGGCCTCAAGTGGAAGTCCGGCATCGAGCATCCGGGCCGCAATGCGGAAGATCATCAGAGAGTCGGCTCCAATCGCATAGAGATTGTCGTCCACACCAAGCGTCTCGACATCGAGGACGCTCTTCCAGATGGACCACAGTTTTTCTTCCAAGGCTGTCCGAGGCTTGGTCTTGGCAACCTGTTCCACCGGTCCGCGGCGGATGTCGCGAGAGGCGAGTGCCTTGCGGTCGAGCTTTCCGTTGCCGGTCTGGGGAAGCTCCGTCTCCAGCGCCCAGACGGTTGGAACCATATAGGCTGGTAACCGGGCGCGGGCTGCCTTGGCAAGCTCTGCGCTATCGGCGCCCGGCGTCCCCGGTTCGGCGACGAAGTAGCAGACCAGGACCGTTTCGCCCTTGCCGTTGCGTGCTCCGACGACAGCGCACTGACGCAAGCCCTTCACCTGGGAGATCACCGTTTCGATGTCGCCGAGTTCGATCCGGAAGCCCCGCAGCTTGACCTGGTTGTCGCGCCGACCGAGCAGTTGCAGCGAACCGTCAGCCATACGCTTACCCAGATCACCTGTTCTGTAGAGGCGTTGCGCCAGGCCGTTGCCGATGTCCCTGACGACAAAGGCGGCCTCTGTCAGATCGGGGCGATCAAAATAGCCCTCGGCGAGGCCATGACCTCCGATGCAGAGTTCGCCTGTAACGCCAGGTGGAACCAAACGGCCATCCGCGTCGACAATATGAAGCTGGGTATTGGCGATCGGGTGGCCAATCGTGATCGGCGCATTCGGGTCCGCAATGTGCGCAACCGAAGACCATATGGTGGTTTCGGTCGGGCCATACATGTTCCAGAGTTCGCCCTGCATGCTCGAAAGGGTCTGTGCCAGCGCCTTTGGCAGTGCTTCCCCGCCGCAGAGCTTCTTGAGTGGCCTGTTGCCATCCAGACCTGCCTCCACCAGCATTTGCCAAAGCGTAGGTGTCGCCTGGAGTACCGTTGCTCCGCTCCGATCGATCAGCCGGACCAGCGCAAAGCCGTCCTCGACTTCGCTGCGGTCGGCGATCACGATGCTGCCACCGGCGATGAGAGGAAGATAGAGTTCCAGCCCGGCGATGTCGAAGGACACCGTCGTGACTGCCACCAGCACATCGCGGTCTGTAAAGCCGGGCTCCTTCGCCATGGACTGCAGGAAGTTGGTAAGGGCGCGGTGCGATATGGCGACACCCTTCGGCGTGCCGGTCGAGCCCGACGTGAAGATCACATAGGCGCTACTCCCCGTGTCCGTCGGCAATTCTGCCAATGCGTTACCGGACAGCGTCGCCATGATGTCGCCGATCCTGTCGAGACGGACCGTTGTCATGCCCGGGCCTGCCAATGCTGCGCCATGATCGCTGTCGCATACCAGGACTGAGGGGCGCGCCGTCGCCAGCGTTTCACGCAAGCGAGGTTCCGGATGGCCCGGGTCGAGCGGGACATAGGCATGGCCGGCCTTCATGATCCCGAGCAAGGCGACGAGCATGTCGATCGAACGGTCGACCAACAGGGCCACCCGTTCGCCCGGGCGCGGCAGGATGGTGCGCAGGTGGCGGGCGAACTGGTTGGAGCGATGCTCGAGCTGACCATAGGTGATGGTCTGCCCGGCATGGCGTGCGGCGATGGATTGCGGAATCGCCCGCGCCTTTTCAGAGAAAAGCGAAAAAGCGAACTGATCACGGTCATAATCGGTCTCTGTCCGGTTCAAATCTCGCGCCAACCAGTCCCTCTCGCTCGGCGACAGCAGCGGGATCTGGGCGATGGATTGCTGCATGTCTTCGGCCAGCGCGGTGACCAGGGTCATCAGGTGACCGATCCACCTATCCACTGTCGAGCGGTCCAGAACGTCTGCATTGTAGTCCACGTCGATCCGGATGCCGTCTGCGCTCTCGATCATGTTGAGGAACATGTCGAAGTTCGAAAACTGCTTCGGGTTCGGCACGATCCTGGCCTGCAGTCCGGCAAACTCGGCATCGGCTGCTACCCGTTCCAGGTTGAACTGGATCCCTGTCAGGGGAAGTCGCCGCGGATCGCGTTTGACGCCAAGCGTCTTCACCAGAGTTCCGTAAGTATAGTCCTGATGCTCGAAGGCCTGAAGGACAAGCTGCTGCGTCCGCTTCAGATGATCCTCGAATGACGTCAGGGGATCGACGGTCTGGCGCAGAGGCAAGAGATTGACGCAATGGCCGACGAGGATCCTGTCCTCGACGAGGCTCTGTCCGGCCGATGGCACGGCGATGACAACGTCCTTCTGGTCCGAGAGCCGTGCCAGCATCACCTGCAGGGCGGCCAGCATCGTCGAGAACAGGGTTGCGCCGATGCGGGCGCCGCGCTTCTTGATGTGCCTGCAGGTCTCGGTCGGAATCATGGCCGTGCAGGTTCCCCCGGCAAATGTTCGCCGGTCCGGGTAAGGCCTGTCGAAGGGCATGTCTGCCGGCTCGGGCAGATCCTTGAACTGCTCCTGCCAGAAGCGCGCCGTATCACGGCTGACATCCGCACTCGGGGCATGGTTGGTGGCATAGTCTGCGAAGGACATGGCCGGTTCGAGCGATATCGTTTCGCCTTTCAGAAGGGCGGAATAGGTCGCCGCCAATTCACTGATGATCACGTTCAGAGACCAGCCGTCGCAGATGATGTGGTGCGCTGTAAACACAAACACGTGGCGGTCACTGGCCATGCGCACGAGCCGCGCCCTCGCGAGCGGGCCGCTGACGAGGTCGAACGGTATCGTCGCCTCCCGTTCGATCAGCTCTTCCAGCGCGCCTTGCGGGTCTTGCTCTGTGCTGATGTCCACTCGGTCGAGCGGCAGGACGAAGTCTGGAATGAAGCCAAACCGTGCGCCATTGCGGTCGAAGCGGATGTGCAGGGCGTCATGACGGTCCACCACCATCTTCAATGCGGTGAGGAACGCCGCCTCATCGAGAGGTCCGTCCAGCGACAATGCCAGGGACTCATTGAAGGAGCAGGATGCTTCGTCACCCGCCTGCGCGGCGAGCCAGACTTCGGACTGTGCCTCCGTCAATGCGGCGCTCTCAGGTCTTTCGGCCTTGGTGAGCATGGTCTGCTTGCCCATCACCAGCGACGGGGCCAGTTCGCTCCCGCCCTTCGGCGCGAGAATGCCGACGCATTGCAGGGCATCGATGGCATCGCGGAAGGCGCGGGCAATCGTCTTGAAGTCCTCCTCGCTGTGCGCCGTGGTGAGGAAGCAGGGGTAGCCGTCCTGAATGTGGATCCCGTTCATCCGCAGATAGGGGTAGAGCAAGCCGCCCAAGGGGTCCTGGCTGGTGAAGTCGGTGACGAACCAGCTCTTGTAGCCGCGGAGACATGGCGGGATCCCCCGCTTGGCGAGTTCCGCATTGATCTCCTCGACCAGCGCCTCTGTCCTGTTGGCGACGCGGCTGTAGAGCGCTGCACCATCGCCCGCGATATGATGGAGCACGGCCCGCGCTGCGGCGAGCACCACGGGATGGCGCACGAACGTCCCGGCAAAGAAGGTCGGCACCACGCTCGGCACGGACTCGTCACCGAAATCCCAATGCCCTCCGTCAAGCGCGTCCATGAACCGGCTTGTACCGGCGAGAACCCCGATCGGCATGCCGCCGCCGACGACCTTGCCGTAGGTGGCCATGTCGCCGCGAATGCCCCAGATGGCCTGCATGCCGCCCGGATCGACGCGGAAACCGGTCACAACTTCATCGAAGACGAGGGCACATTCGGCAGCCGTGGTAATCTCGCGGAGTTCGCGGACAAACTCCCGTGGACGCAGTTCCGGGTGCCGGCTCTGGATCGGTTCGATGATGACTGCGGCCAGATCCGGCGCGTTGGCGCGAATCCAGTCGAGGCTTTCGGGTGCTCCATAGGGCAGAACCACCATGTTGCCGACGGAACCGGATGGAATGCCGGCCGCGATCGGCAGAGCGACCGGTTCCCTGGTGCGGGCCCGGCCCTTCACCAGAACTTCATCGAACTGGCCGTGATAATCATTGGCGAAGACGACGATGCGGTCACGACCGGTGACCGCACGAGCAAGGCGCATCGCGGCCATCACGGCTTCGGAGCCGGTGTTGCAGAAGGTGACGCGTTCGTGGCCGATCATGGTGCCGATCATTTCGGCGACTTCGCCGGCCAGCGGTGTCTGCGGGCCGATGGCAAATCCGGCGTCCATCTGCTCCTTCATCGCCTCGACGACGAAGTCGGGTGCATGCCCGAACGCCGTCTGGCCGAAGCCATTGACCAGATCGATGTATTCATGGCCATCGACATCCCAGATCCGCGCGCCCTTTGAGCGGTCGCAGACGACCGGAAAGATCATTTCCTTCCATTCCGCACGAAACCCGGAGGCCGTTCGCGGGTCTGCCAGACGGGCCCGATGCGCTTGCGTATACGCCTTCGACCCCTTGTTCCGATTGGAATAGGCCAGGATCAGGTCATTGATGAAGGCTTCCTTATCCGGGGTCAGTTCTGTTGCCGCCGATCTGCCTCCCTGCTGATAGTGGCGATACCGATCGCCTCCAATCTCCACGGCGTTCTCACTGGCTGAAATCGTCGCTGGCTTGTCGTTAAGTGCTGCGGCGGGCGTGGGCTGGCTTGCCGGTGTCGCCTGCACTGCATGGATCACGGGCGTGGGGATGGTCTGGGCTGTGCCTTGGAGCAGTTGAAGCTGCTGCGAAAACAGGGTCTGCGCCAGGGCGAGCTGAGATTGCAGGACAGACTGGAGGCTGCCATCGACGACGCCGGCATGCGCGACGGCGGGCAGGGTTGCGGAACTCGGTTGCGCCTGAGGCTGAATTGCCGGCATCGCTGCCGAAAAACCGATCGCTGGAGATGGCACGGTCGCCGCAGCCTGCTGCACGGGCGCCACTGCCGCAACCGGTGCCGCGACGGGTTCTGGCGGCAACTTCATGTCGAGATATTGGGCGAGAGCCGCAATCGATGGAATGTTGCTCAAAAGTTCGCGGAACGAGATCTTCACGCCATATTGCTTGTCGATCTTCTGGGCAAACTGACCGATGAACAGGGAGTCGAAGCCGAGTTCGAGAAAGCTGTCGCTCCTGTTGCTGGCGTCGATCGGTTCGCCCGACATGTCGCCCAAAAGCGTCAGGAGAGACGTCTCCAATCCCGCCTGACGATCCGGGATGGTGATGGAACTGATGGCGTTCATGGTCTCCACCTCACTTTTCACAATGTATTCACTCTTGTTTGTCTCTGGCTGCGCCGGCATGGGGGCGGGCCTTGCCGCAGATGCTCGTCGAACCGACGCTGGCGCGTCGATCCAATGCCGCTGGCGCTGAAATGGATAGGTTGGTAGCGGGAGCACCCGCTGGTCGTCGTCGGGTAGGGCGGGCCAGGGCAGATTGCTTCCCGCCATCCATAGCCGGCCGTGGGCCTGCGCCAGAAAGCGCTGCGCTGCCTGGCCGTTGTCGTGTTCCGGAAGCGATTGCACGATGGCACCAACTTCGCCTCGTCCGATCGTCTGGGCTGCGAAGACCGAAAGGGTCCTGCCGGGCCCGACCTCCAGCAGCACCGGGCTTTGATCCCGGCACAGCGTTTCCAGACCTTCGGCGAAACGCACTGGCTCACGGCAATGTCTTGACCAGTAGTCCGGCGAGGATCCAAGCTCGTCATTCTGCCAACCACCGGTGACACAGGATACATAGGGAACTGTCGCGCGCCCGTATGTCACCTTGGTTGCAACATCGCGCAGTGCGTCGATGCAGGGCTCCATCATGGCAGAATGAAACGCATGGGACGTCTGAAGGCGGCTGGACGCGATTCCTGCCTTCTCAAGGACTGAGCGGAGAGCCTCTATGTCGTCGGTCGGCCCTGATGCGACACACAGCTTGGGGGCATTGATGGCCGCAATCTCGGCCTGTCCCGTCAGAAATTCCCGCAAGGTCTCTGGCGCCGCGCGAACGGAAAGCATTGCCCCGGGCGCCTGATCCTGCATCAGCTGACCACGTGTGGCCACCAGTGTCAGCGCATCTTCAAAGGAAATCACATTGGCGAGCGTTGCGGCGACGAATTCGCCCACGCTGTGACCAATCATGGCATCCGGCCTCAGGCCGCGGCTCATCCAGAGCTGGGCCAGCGCATACTCGACCAGATAGAGGCAGGGCTGGGCTATCCGCGTCTCGCGCTGCTCGGCTGTCATGGCTGCACTTACGGGGCCGCTGTGGCAGATGTAGTCGCGCACATCGATCCGGAAGCGGAGCTTCAGCAGCTCCGTCCCACGGTCGATCCAACGGGCGAATTCCGGTTCGCTGCGATAGAGCTCGGCACCCATCCCGACATATTGTGAGCCCTGTCCGGGAAACATGAAGACGATCGGCGGTGGTCTGTCTTCTGCAACGCTCGAAACGAAGCTGTCGGCCCGGAGCTGCGCCACTGCATCGGTGACCGTTGAAGCCGCGATCGCCGTGCGCAACCTGAAATCGGAGCGGCCCTGCTGAAGGGTCCGCGCCACCTTCCGCAGCGATACATCGCCGTTCGCCTCCAGGTAGCCGGCAAGATTGCCGCGCATTTCGACCAGGGCCGCCTGCGTCCGTGCAGAGAGAGGCAAAACGATCGGGCCGTGCTCATCAACCCTTTCCTCCTGCCGTGCCGGCGCCTCTTCCAACACGACGTGAATGTTCGTTCCGCCAACACCGAATGCGCTCACACCCGCCCGTCTCGGGGTCTGGCCCGAAGGCCAGTCCATCGCTTCGCGCGGAATGTAGAAGCGTGTCTCCCCCAGCTTGATGCGCGGATTGGGCGCCGCATAATTCGGCATGGGGGGAATCTTGCGGTGATGGAGCGCCATCGTTGCCTTGATCAGGCCTGCCACGCCGGCTGCGGCATCGAGATGACCGATATTTCCCTTGAGAGAGCCCAGCGCGCAGGTTTCCCTCTGGTCGTGCGCGTCGCTGAAAGCGCTTGCCAGGCCGGCGAACTCGATCGGATCGCCGAGCGGCGTCGCCGTGCCGTGGCATTCGATGTAGCCGATGGTCGCCGGTTCGATACCCGCATGCGCCATCGCGGCACTGATGGCCTCTGCCTGTCCATCCTCACTTGGGGCGGTGAAGCCGATCTTGTCGGATCCGTCGTTGTTGACGCCATAGCCGCGGATCACCGAATAGATCTGGTCGCCGTCCCGGATCGCATCCTCAAGCCGCTTGAGCAGAACGACGCCTGCACCGCTGCCGAAGACCGTTCCAGACGCGTCCGCGTCGAAGGGGCGGCAGATCCCGTCGCGGGAAACCATGCCGCCTTCCTGATACATGTAGCCGCGTTTTTGGGGGATCGTCACCGAGACGCCGCCGGCCAGTGCCATGTCGCAACTATAGGTGAGAAGGTTCTGGCACGCCTGGGAAACGGCCAGCAATGACGTCGAGCAAGCCGATTGCAGCGTAAAGGCCGGTCCTTTGAGGTTGAGCTTATAGGCCACCCGGGTCGACAGGGCGTCGCCGATGGAGCCGATCAACTGGCTGTAGCAGCCGATCTGGTAGTTCGAGGTGACCTCTTCGACGGCGGCACGATCGGCCATCACGTTGTTGAGCAGATAGGTGGGCATCGAGCAACCGGCGAAAACGCCGACGATGCCGGGCGCGCGATAGGGATCGTATCCTGCGATCTCCAGAGCCTCCCAGCAGAGCTCCAGGAAGATGCGATGCTGGGGGTCCGTCAGCGCCGCCTCGCGCGCGAACATGCCAAAGAATTCCGCATCGAACCGGTCGGCATCGGGCAGGTGCGGTCGGCACGCGACGTAGTCCGGTGAGGCCCGTTCCTCGTCAGTGAATGAATCCTCGATCTCATCGGCGGAGAAAACCTGAAACGCATTGCCCCCGCGTTCAACCAGGCGCCAGAGCTCGGCCACGCTCGGCGCACCTGGAAATCTGCCCGAAAGTCCAACGATTGCAATGCCGTCCGGCAGCGGTTCGCTGTGTGCCAGCGCATCGCTCAAGCCTGTATCGATGGGCCTATCATTCTCTCTCATGGAGTAGTCCGCCGAAACTGCGACATGGTCCTGCGTTGGGAGGCGGCACGCGGATCTGCCGTGGTGGATCGCGTCGTGGGCGAGCCTCCCCCATCCAGAAACCGCGCCATGCCTTGAACCGTCGGATGCTTGAAGAGGGCCAGAACCTCACAGCGCTGCCCGAGTTCTATTTCCAGTCCCGCATGGACCCGCATCAACTGAAGGGAGGTTCCTCCGAGGTCAAAGAAGTTCCGGTCTGCAGGTATGGCATCGAGCCCCAGGGCCTCGCGCCAGAGGCGGGTGAGGATTTCCTCGCTGCGACTTTGCGGCGCGGCCTGCTTCACATCTTCGATTGGCGGCATGGGGAGTTTGGAACGGTCGATCTTTCCGGCCCGGGTCAGGGGGAATTCGGCAAGGACGATCGCTGCGCTCGGGATCATGTAGGCTGGCAGCGTGTTGCGCAGACGCTCCATGACGGCGGGAACCAGATTGGGGTTGGTCAGATCCTGGGGATCGCGCGGCCGCAGATAGGCGATGATCCTCTTGATGCCGCTAGGCTCCCTGCATTCCACGACCGCTTCGAGCAGCCGCGGGTGACTGCGCAGCGTCGCCTCGATTTCCTCAAGCTCGACCCGCTTGCCGTTGATCTTGACCTGACGGTCCTTGCGCCCCCTGAAATGGAAGAGCCCCCGCTCATCAAGCAGCCCAAGGTCTCCGGTCAGATAGCAGCGCAGCGGACCTTCATCGGTCTCGATGGTCACGAAGCGTTCGCTGGTCAGGTCGGGACGGTTGAAATATCCGAGGGCCAAGCCTTCCCCGGCGATGACGATCTGTCCCTCCATCCCCGGCGGCAGGACATTCATTTCCTCGTCGAGCAGAAGGACCTGCGTGTGGGAGATCGCCTGTCCGATCGGCAGCTCAGTTGCCGTGAAATCCTTCGGTACAGTGAAGGTCGTGGCGATGCAGGCCGCCTCGGTCGGGCCGTAGACATTCGTCAGAGCGCAGTGCGGGTAGGCCGAAAGAAAGCGGCGTACATGCGCTGCGGACGCGACTTCGCCTCCAAAGATGGCATGACGCAGTGTAGGCAGGTGGACGTCTGCATGATCGGCGAAGAGATTGAAGAGGCCCGTGGTGAAGTTGACGATCGTCACATCGTGGGTCCGGATCAGATCATGCATGTCCGTCAGCGAAAAATTCGCCTTCGGCATGATCACGAGCGTGCTGCCGTTCAGAAGGGTGCCCCAAACATCAACGGTCGAGGCGTCGAAGGATATGGTTGTGGAATGCAGCACGATGTCGCCGGGACGAAACTCGATGAAGTTCTGGTCCAGCACCAATCTGGTGATGCCTCGGTGCGGCACGGCCACTCCCTTCGGGCGGCCGGTCGAGCCGGAGGTGTACATCACATAGGCGAGGTCCGTTCCGGCCAGCATCGGCAGCCGATCGGCGTTGCCGGGTTCAAGTTGCGCGAGCAGGCGCGGCAGATCCACCACACTGCCGGCGACGGGAGCGAGCGCCGAGAGATCGATGCCCTGTTCCGCATCCGCCAGGATGACCTTGGGGTTGCACTCTGCCAGAACATAATGAAGGTGGTCCGTCGGATAGGCAGGGTCCAGGGGCAGATAGGCCGCGCCTGCCTTGAGGATGGCAAGCTTCGCGACGACCGTCGTCAAGGCCCTCGGCACGAGGAGGCATACGATATCCCCTTTTTCGACGCCTCGCGCCATCAGATAGCCCGCCAGCGCGTCCGACAACTGGTCGAGTTCACGATAGGTGAGACGGGCGTCGCCACATATCACGGCGATCGCATCGGGACGCGAGGACGCGTGCTGCCTGACGATTTCGGGAACGCCCAGCGAGCCATCGTAGCGCGGGCCGACGCTTCGATTTCCCCCCTTGTCGAAATCTGCACCCTTCACATGCTGGATACCCATCATCGGCTTTCCCTGCTTCAACGCTTCTGTCCGACCCGAACGCGGAACCTCAGGCCTGCACATGTCGGCAAGGCTTCAAACGCGGCCTTTTCCACGACGCCAGAATTTCACGCGTACGTGAAATGGAAAGTTGGTCATTGGGGTGAGAGCGGACGGTCTTCGGCTTCCCGGTCTAATCCATTTGGGTAGGCGTGCAGCCTATCGGTGCCTTGTCTATCGCCTCCGCCAACTGGCGGCGCGGACCGGCAATGATCAGAGGGACGGGGCCTCGGGACGATTTCAACGTATGGAGATTGCTGTTGTCAGGGATTGCGAGGGCAATGAACCACCTTCAGTTTGCCACGCCGCTTTTAAGGTCGGCCTCACAGCGGAGAAAGATGGCGGATTGACTGTTCCGCAGGTAACCACCGCTTGGACAAGAGAGCTACAGCGTCGTGCCAGTCGCGACGTGCTTTCGGTTGGAGGCGTTGAAGCTTTGTTTTCGGCGATATTTTTAACCCAACCGGACAGGTGAGCTAATTCTTTAGATGTATCGTGTTTACTCCGAAAGGGTAGTCTAATGGCCCGAACTTATCGGATTGGGCGCCAATTTCCGGTAAGTGAAGGTAAGTGATCTAAGCAATTCGGGTGTATCCGATAGAACACTTTCCTTTCGAGATTGCTTTCATTCTGTCGCCTTTAGGCGCTGTCGCACTTGAAGAGTATTGATCCCGATCGTTATGATCCGAAAGTGATAGTGTCATGAACATGTTTTTTGATCGTGTTTTGATCGCCTTTGAGGGCGTATGCGCGCGGGTTACTGCATGGTGGTAAACGAGCATTGGAATGGCTTAAACACGATAGGTTTCGACTACCACAAAAGTGGTCAGAAGCCGCCGGGTGCCTCTATGCGCCGGTTTGCACCGGGTGCCACGATCTTCGACACAGAAACCGATGCGTCGAGAATTCTCTTCATCAGCAGCGGATGGGTCGTATCCAGTCGCACAATGTCGAACGGCACCCGGATCGTCACCGACTTTTCGCTGCATGGAGACGTGCTGTCGTCCGCCTCGGCGCTCATGTCCCAGGAAAGCGTTCAGGCGATATCGCCCGTGACATGCTACGAGTTCGCCGGCCAGCTCTCGGGGCAGGGCAGTGAAGGCGCGTCCCAACTGCCCTTCATCATGACCGTCGAGATGATGAAGCGTCATGCCCGAATGGTGGAGCGCCTAGCAAGTATCGGGCGGAGGGATGCCTTCGGTCGCACCGGTCACCTGCTGCTTGAGCTTGCCGTGCGCGCCGGCAATGCATCCAGACCGGAGCTGGATGGTTTCGAGTGTCCGCTCAAGCAAGCCGAGATCGGCGATGCGCTGGGCTTGTCAACCGTCCATGTCAACCGCGTTCTCAAGGACATGCGGGTGGCTGGTCTTCTGTCGTTTCGCAATGGGATCGTCGAGTTTCTGAACCGGCGCAAGCTCATGGAAATTGTTGATTTCGAGCCGAGCTACCTCAGCGTGCCGGATGCCAGTATCGGCCATGCCGACCGCTAGTGAAAAGCTGTCGGGTGCAACGATCAGCAGATTATTGTCCTACAATTATTTAGTCAAAAATGACGCAAGCATGGTCTTGTTCTGTCGCTGCGACCAAATTTGGTGAAAATATGGCTTCTTTGCCGTTAATTAACTTGGGTTAATGCGCTGCTAACAAAACTGTGAAAAAATCACCCGTATGAATTGATAGGATAAAGTAAATATAGCGGCATCGACCAGCATAAGTAGATGGCGTGACCTTTTGTACCGAGCGATCGGTGAGTTTTAAGCGAATTGAGGGGGTTAAAATGAGTGCATATGCGTCGACCTCGCACAATATCGATAAATTGAAGAAGGCCGATATAGACTATCTCAGTAGCCTGTCATCCAATCAGACAGTTGATATGAAACTGGATGAGTATGTCCTGATCCTGGACAGCCGGGTTCTGGATCGCGAATGTTTGTCTCGTAGCCTCTCCAGCTACGACCCCAGCATGCGCATCTTGACTGCCGGGTCGGTTGAGGAATGGCGAGGCCGCAAGCTAGAGAGTGATCCGGCGGCGATCCTGCTCGTTCTGACCGGCGGGAAGTCTGGCGACAAGGGCGCGTGCGACAAGATCAAGGCGGTCGCGGCGGCTTTCAAGCTCAGTCCGGTCATCGTCATCCAGGAATCCGATGACCTTGGTGACCTGCTCAGTGCGATCGATGCGGGTGCGCGTGGTTACATTCCAACGAGCGTCAACATCAGTGTTGCCGCAGAGGCCATATCCCTTGCGCGCGCTGGCGGCGTCTTCATTCCCGTGAGCAGCCTTCTGGCCAGCCGGGATGCGCTGAATTCGGTGGTCAAGGGATCCAGCTATGTCAACGAGAACTTCACGCCGCGCGAGATCGAGGTGGCCGAAGCGCTGCGTCGTGGCAAGGCAAACAAGATCATCGCCTATGAAATGAACCTGTGCGAGAGCACGGTCAAGGTTCACATCCGCAACATCATGAAGAAGCTCAATGTCACCAACCGTACCCAGGTGGCGTTCAAACTGAAATAGGCCTGCTCCCAACACGGCCGACACCTTTTTGCTTTCGCCCTGTCATCGCGGCCATTCACTCAGACTGAATGGCCGCTTCGCTTTTGTTGCAAGCTCGATGCGCTCGGCGTGAGACTGTTGCCGAGGTTTAGCCTGCCACCGGGCAGGCGTTCACCATTGTGCAAAAGGTCCGGGGCAAGTGCTTCCACTGGAATGCATCCCGTCATCTATCGAAACATGATCACGAACGGGTGGTTTCCGAGTGTCAGGGTGATCTCGGAGACATCCTTCTCCTCTGCAACGGGAGTTTTTCCTGTCGTCGGATCGTAGATTGTTGCCGTCGCGACCCGTCTGCCGAGCTTGATGGTGGTGGTATTCTGCCCTTCGAGGGCCTCTCCCCACAGCACGAGCTGGAATGTGCCGTCGCTGTGCTGCAGAAGCAGGTCGTGCACAGTGTCGTGCTGTGGCTCCAGGGTGTAATCGACGCTGTCCGGCGTTTCCTTCATGCCGTCGTCTGCCAGAATGCTGGTCAGGTTGTGGAGATGGATTGCGGCCGTTCTGGGTGAGTAATCGGGACGGAAAAAGCCGTAGGTCTGATTTCCCTGCTCGTCTGTTCGGTCACGCAGGAGATAAACCGAGGTGTAGCGGTAGCCTCGTGCAAATTGCGCCAGGTAGAGATTGACGAGGTGGGCGGCCTGCAAGGCCTCGTCCACCTCACCCTTTATGGCCACCCCGGTCTCGGTCGTCACTCTGGGCAGTGTCGCCAGTTCGTCTTCCGTATGCCCCTGATACTTGTAGGCCCATGTCATTCCGAAGTTTCCGTAGAGACCGTCGACGGGGGAGCTGATGCCTGGATCGGCTGCGTCCCAGGTCTTGTTGTCGGATGGGTCCGGCGCATTCGGGTGGTAGATGTAGTTATGGACATTGGCATAATCGGCGAAGCGCGTCCCGTCCGGCATCAGGGTGCCCGCCCCATGTGGGATCTGCAGGAATTGCAGGCCGACATTGTCGGTCTGGGCGCCCGGTTCAGAGATGGACCAGACGGGGTAGGCGGCCAGCAGAGGGTCCTGCTTGACCGCGCGATAGAGATCGGCCTGCAACTCGGCGACGGGCAGCCACGAGCCTCTGCCTCCACCCTTCTTACCCTTGTAGACAACCGGCCAGTTGTTCGGTTCATTGTTGCCTTCGAATGCCAGCAGTGCACCTGCTTCTGCCAGAATGCGCCCTGTCGCGATCAGTCCTTCAAGATCGCCGCTACCGCTTCCGAGCCCCCAGCTGATCTTGACGCCGGCTTCACGATGAAGGGACAGAAAGGTCTCGATCGTCAGCGGGCCGATTTCGCTCACCCCTTCAATTCCGCCGCGAAGCCAGCGAAATCCGCCATATTTCAGCATCTCCAGCGTTTTCGCGTAGGGTTGTCCTCTGTCGTCGAAGGTCGAGACGATGCCGATGCTGCTCAGGAATTCTGCCGTTGGTCTGGCTGAAACCTCTGCGGCATGCACTGTCCCGCCGGTCGACATTGTCACGGAGAACGCAAGCCCGACCGAAACGGCGAGGAGCCTGCGGCCGACCTCGGTGAGTTTACCTGCATGCATGATCAACCTCATTTCCCAATACTGCTCATAAAGACATGCATCACGGCAAGACATGCATCGCGGCTCTCCGATCACGAGATGGCGACCGCGACGCCATTGCCAACCATGCCCGCATGGTCTTTTTCGGCAGCTGCAAACAAGGCTCTATCGCAGCTCCAGTCCCCCACCACACGCCGCAGGCTTTCCATCTCGGCGAGAGTGTCCGCCGTCGGCCATTGACAGGTGAGTTGATGGCGCAGCGACCTGAGCTTGTAGGCCGTGCGTCTGGCCAGGGAGATCCTGCGGACGAACGGTCGAAGGTATTCGTGTTCACGCAGGGCCTGCACATAGGGGGCGGTCTGGCGCGATGTACACGGGAAGTACACGCCGTCCCATGGTTTCGGATGGGAGGCGAAGTGCAGGATGGTCGGTTGCTCTGTCGTCAGATGAAGGAACTGTCGCGGGAAGTTCCAGCGGCTTGACATGCGAATCCATGAGTCGCCTGAAACCGTGTTCAGGGCGCCTTGGTCATGAAGGTGTCCGCCATTGGCGACGAAGTAATCAAAGGCGGCCTTGCCGATCCATGCCCTAGGGTCAAATTTAAGGACACCGGAATTGAAGTAGTGATGAGGCTGGTTTTTGCTCGCTGCCTGGATGATCGAGACATAGTCCGGTGCTGCGAGAAACTTGCCTTTCGGGACGGTGAATTCCTCCAAAGGTGTAAGGTCTCCCACTATTTGGGTATCTCCGTCGATATAGATTACTTGTTCGTAGTGATCCGGTAGTAGATCCGACAGAAGCAGTCGACCCATGGCGGCTATGCTCACTCTTCCGCCAAATTCCCGACGATCGACTTGGGCGAATTTTTCTGCCAGAAATTGAGAGCCATCGAGCAGGAGGATGTTCGATGTGTGACAGAAGCGCTCGCAGCCTGACTTGTTGTGAAATGCTTCCGTCGTGACAATGACGACATCCGTTGCCTGGCTCGCTGCTTTTCTGGCCTGCATGGCCGATATGGCGGTCGGAAAGAAATAGTTCTCATCTGTCACGTAGACGATGCATTGAGAATTCATGGTCGATATCCCTCGGCCTGCGATTAGAAAAGGTTACAATGGTTTCTTTTTCGCTTCAATGGAGCTTCTTCATGTTTTTTATTGTGATGTTGCGTGTTTTTGATGTTGTATTGAATTGTGAAGTGTCGAAATAACCATTTTTTCCTGGATTTTATTTTGGGTTGGTTTTGGTTTTGTTTGTCGGAGTGTGGTCGTGTTTGATTTTGATTTGGTGCTCCTATAATGCCGGTAGAGGATGCACATCGTTCGCCGTCCGAAGGTCCCATTCGCGTCTTTGTTCATCTGGCTGAAAACAAGGATGCAGAGCGTTGGCGGGCAGGCTGGGCTGCCGGAACGCTTGTCGGTATCAATGACGCCACCCCTTACGGCTATGGGCGGGCAAACGACCTTGGTTGCTCCGTCACCTTCTCGAAGGGGTGCCATGAGGGGCCTTTGTCCAAGCTCGCGAGATATGGTCTTCGTGCCATTCTCGGCTTCGATTTCCTTCATGCCTGGCGGCAGAGAAAGGCTTTTGCAGAGGTCGATGTCATCTGGACCCACACCGAGTCACAGTATCTTGCTGTTGCTGCGGTGGCGAAGCTGACGGGCACACGCACCAAAATCATCGGCCAGACGGTCTGGTTGTTTGATCATTGGTTCTCCTTGTCCTGGCTCAAGCGGACGCTCTATGCAGGCCTTGTTCCAAGGGTGGACGTTTTGACGTTTCTTTCGCCGTTGAACCTTGAGGTGGCTCGCAAACTGTTTCCGGGTGCCGATGTGCGGTTCGTCCCCTTCGGAATCCCGACGGAAACCAAGATCGCACCGCGGTCACGGCCAGGTCCCGTTCGGGTGCTGGCAATTGGCAACGACAGGCATCGGGACTGGGAAACGCTGGTTGCTGCCGCCAAGGCCAAGCCGGAGCTCTCTGTCGTCATTCTTTCGGGCACCGTGGCGAAGAGGCTGGTCAGGAACATTCCGAACGTTGAAGTCCGACGGGCCAGGCACACTCGCGAACTCATGGCCGAAATGGAAAAGGCGAGCGTGCTCTGCGTGCCGCTCAAGCCCAATCTGCACGCAAGCGGGATTACGGCGATCGAGGAGGGCGCGCTGGCGGGTCTTCCGATCGTTGCGTCGGATACGGGAGGGCTTCGGGCTTACTTTCCCGAAGAGGCGGTACGCTATGTGGTGCCCCAGGATCCGATGGCGCTGGCGGATGCGCTGCTGGAGGTCGGGCGCAAACCGGACGAAATGCTTGAAATGGCCGTGCGGGCACAGGGCAGGATGGCCCCTGGTGGGCTGGGTGTCGACGAATATGTCCGGGCGCATGTCCTGATCAGCCGCGACCTACTGCGGAAGGCTGACTTCCCCGACGAGGCCCCATAGCGGAATATGGGTGCCGGACCAATGTGACGAGGAAGACGTGTCTATGACCCCTCGCGGTCGATGAGGGCGTCGAACAGGACGAGTAGTTGATGAGCGTCGAGCCAATCGGTGTTTTGACCTTGATCATTGGTATCCTCTGTCTTTTGAGAGGTCAGGGGGCAACGGTCATCGCCTTCTCCATCTTCCCTGTTCTGGGCGGTGCTGCAGCCCTGATATTTGGCTCAACCGGCATCCAGCCCGCGCATCTGTTCATCGTCTTTATGATGATCTCGGTGATGTGGCTGCATGGCGGAATCCAGCCGATGGTCGATGCCATATTGCGGTCGTCTCCGGCAATGTGGCTGGCATTGCTGGTTGTCTACGGTATCGTCACCGGCTATTTCGCGCCGCGCCTGCTGGCCAATACGATGGACATCGTGCCGATCGGGACCGGCGGCATGCCAAATCCCGAAGGCATCATTCCGCTCGGCCCGGTCAGTGGCAACTTCACCCAGGCGGTGTATCTCCTCGCGGATCTCGTGACGTTCTGCCTTATCCTGTCGGTGGCGTCGAGGCCCCGAGGATTTCGCCATGTGACGATCGGACTGATGGGCTTTGCCGCCGCAAACATCTTCTTCGGCGTGGCGGATATGGTCAGTCCGGGCACACCGCTCGTTTCCCTGTTTTCCTACATCCGCAACGCCTCCTACACGTTTCATGTCGACGAGATCGTGGCCGGCATGCGCCGCATCATCGGATCATGGCCCGAAGCCTCGGCCTTTGCCGGCGCAAGCCTGGGGATGGTCGGCTTCTGCGGAAGCCTTTGGATCTGCGGGCGCTACAGCAAGATCAGCGGGCTCCTGTTTCTGGTGTCCTGCCTGATGATCGTCCGCTCGACATCCTCAAGCGGTATCGCAGGACTGCCCGTCTGCCTTGCGATCCTCTATGTCAGCAGCATTTTCCGGGCCGGCGGCGCATCCGGGACCAGGGCGAGTGCCCTTGTGGTAGCAAGCCTGCCCGTGGCGGCACTGGCTGTCGGGTTCCTGCTGGCCCTGAACGAGAACTTCTACGCGACCGTCTACAATTTCATCGACATCACACTTCTGAGCAAGCCGACTTCGCTGTCGGCAATCGAGCGCGGGACCTGGAATGCGTACGGTATTGCCAATTTCTTTGGGTCCTACGGCTTCGGGGTCGGGCTCGGGACAGCCAGAACCTCCTCATTTGCCATCGCCTTGCTGTCCAATGTGGGGATTCCCGGAACCTTCTTCTTCCTGATGTTCCTTGCGACGTCGATTGTCCTGCCGAAGGGTGTGCCTCGCAGTTTTGAGGACGATGTTGGGATCGCCGCACGAAACGGCTGCCTGTGCCTTCTCGTCGGTGCGCTGATTTCCGGATCTACCGTCGATCTTGGGCTCGTGTTCTTCATCATGGCGGGGCTGAAGGGGGCTCTGGCCGTCAGGGGGCGTATCCCGCAGACGGTGGCAGCCTGACGCTCCTTTGCCGATGATCCGGAGGTGCAGCTCCCTTGCCCCATCCGAACAATGAAGTCCCACTGCGATCCGGCTGAAAACCGGCTCAAAAGGCCGGGCTTTGGCGCGTGATGTTCTTGCTCGCCAAGGTATTGCGGGTGTGGTTCCACTGCCTATTCGGCGGAAAAAACCGGCAGGTGTCTACCTATATCAGGCGAGCCGCTGGCTATCAGGATCAATTGCCTCCTCGCATCTTCACAGGCAGCCTGTATCCTGCATGAGGTCAAATGATGTCTTTGTATTCGGGTAATTTTGCGCAGCGTTGCGAGAGTGAATTGTCGTCCGGACAGGCGAGCCGGCGCGGGTTCAAGCGTGCCTTCGATATCGTTTTCTCGCTCCTTGCCCTGATCTTCCTCTTTCCGGTCCTGGTGCTTGTTGCCGTCACGCTGCTGATCGTCGACGGGAGCCCGATCATCTTCCGCCACGAGAGGATCGGACGGGGAGGACGGACGTTCAATTGCCTGAAGTTCCGCACCATGCGCAAGGACGCGGAAAAGGTGCTCAGCGAGTTGCTCGCCAGTGATCCGGTCCTCCTTCAAGAATGGCGTGAGACACAGAAGCTCAAGAACGATCCGCGCGTGCACTGGGTCGGGAAATACCTCCGGATGACGTGCCTGGACGAGTTGCCGCAGCTTTTCAATATCCTGGCCGGAGACATGAGCATTGTCGGCCCCAGGCCGATCGTGGCGGCGGAGCTGGAGCATTATGGCCCGCATGTCCACTGCTATCTCACCCTGACGCCTGGCCTGACGGGTCTCTGGCAGGTCTCGAAACGAGCGGATACGTCCTACCAACAACGGGTGGAGTTCGACATCGATTATTACAACAGGTGCTCGATGCGCACCGATTTCTTGATCATCCTCAAGACGATCGCGGTCGTCTTCTTTGCGCAGAACGAGCGCTGATCCGGATCAGGCGACCCAGATGATGACGGCAGCCCAGAAGGTCAGGCAGATTATCAAGGCCAGCCATCTGAGTTGGAATTTCAAAGCGACCTCGCTCATGGACAAGTCCCTCACCAATCCCGCAGCTTCGGCGAACTCGGAACGTGATGCCGGCATGTTGCGGATCCGAACGAAGCTCGACCTAGGAGACACGTTTCTATCGAAAACTGGTCAATAAAGTCTGAAGTCATCGTCGCTCCCGGCTGCGCCCACGATCCGGCGTCCGATTCTTGCAGCCGACGACGACGATAGACGCAGAATAAGGCAGCAAGCTGATGCTGATGATGATCTCCAAAACTTGCATGTGGCTTTCCGGGGCGGCGTCTTCCCTGCGGGTGGGGGCGATTGCGCGTTCCGTCGTCGGGAAGGCGATGTGGACCCTGTGGGCCAAGATCGTCATGCAGTTTACCCAGCTCGCGACCTTCGTCGTTGCAGCCCGCACGCTTGCCTCTGCGGAATTCGGTCTCTTTTCCTATGTCGCAGCTTTGGTCGCCCTGCTTGTCGTGCTGGCAGAAGGGGGGTGGCGCGAGTTCGTGATGAAGACCAATCATGACGGTGATCGGCTGGATCAGATCGCAACCGTGGCGATTATTTCCGGTGCCGGGGCCATGGTGATCGGTGCGACCGCAGCGGCGGTTCTTGTCGTTTTCCTGGATATGCCGCAGGAGGCTCTTCTGGTGGCATTGTTCAGTGCCTGGTTGCTGCCGACACCTTTTTCCTCCGTTTGCGAGGGCATTTTCATCGCCGATGGTCGTCTGAAGGCCCTCAGCATCATCAGGATTGCCGCCGAGCTCATCGCCACCGCGGTGACCATTTTCGGCCTGCTATATGGCTGGAACATCTTTGCTCTCGTCGGGGGGCGGCTTGTCAACCAGACCGTGACGGTGACTGCCTCAATCGCGCTGCTGAAATGGTGGCCGAGGCTTACCCTTCACACCGCGTTCCTCCGGGAGCTCTTCGAATACTCCCGGCATATCACCTTCACCCGCCTTCTTGTGCTGATGCGGTCCTACTCGGGTACGCTCGTTGTCGGCAGCGTGCTCGGCCTCGCCGAGGCCGGCTATTACCGTGCGGCTGAACGCATCGTGTCGGCGTTTGCCGACCTCGTGGCGGAACCGGCACGGCAGCTGGCCTGGGCAATCCTGCGCAAGGTCGCAGTCTCCGAACCGGGCGCCTCACCGGAAATTGGAGCCAAGGCAACGACGTTTCTCGTGGTGTTGATGGTGATTTCGGCACCTGTTTATATCGGCCTCGCCCTGATGTCGGGCACGCTGATTCATCTTGCCCTAGGGGAGGCCTGGGCTCCTGCGGCCATCCTGGTCAGTCTCCTGGCGGTCAAGCAGATCCTGCTGATGCCTGGATCCATCACGGAGCCGTTGCTTTCCCTGACCGGCGCTATTCGCAAGGTCCCTGGTGCCATCCTGGTGAACAGCCTCGTGTCGATTGGCCTGATCCTGCTCTTGGCACCCTTCGGAATGGTGGCGGCGGCATTGGGGCAGTGTATCGCTGCCGTCTTCTCCTTCGCCGTTTCTGTATGGCTGCAGAGCCTTTATGGGGCCGTGAGCTGGCCACGCGTTCTGCGCGGCTGTGCGCATCCTGCCGTTGCGGTTTCGGCGATGGCGATCACGGTCTTCCTTCTTGGCAATGTGGCCGCGCAGTCGGTCGCGAACGGGCTGCTGACAAACATCGTGCAGGTCCTTGCCGGTGGCCTGGTCTATTTCGCCACGCTCGCGGTGCTGCACAAGGTGGCCGGCGGCCTCCTGCTCGCGGCGGTGGCTGACCTGGGAGTGAAGCCATGAATGTCATGCCCAAACAGATTGACGGTTCCGGCGGGGGGAACGCGTCGATGAAGCAGAGGGTCAGGGCCTTGTTGCGAGGCGCAGAATCCGGCTTCGAGCAGTCCATGCTGCCCCTTCGCGCAGCCGCAGGCCGGCTGCGTTATCTTTCTCCCCGACCGCGCAGGTTCACCGGTGCCTTTCCCTCCTACGAAGAGGCCTTCGCCGCGGCGTCCAGGGCCGGCAGGCTTGCGGGCTACAATCATCACGAGATCGCGCAGGTGTCGTTCGAACAGATGTGCGGGATCATGCCGTGGGACTATCCGGTGATGTTCTGGCTGAGCAGACTGCATGATCAGATCGACGGCCTTCTGGATGCCGGCGGCCACATGGGCACGAAATACCGTGCCTTTCGTGCACCGCTCGCGTTGTCCGAGGATTTCCGGTGGGTCATCTATGAACTGCCGGCAATCGCAGAGGCTGGACGGCGGCGCGCGGAGGAGGATGGTCTTCGCGCGTTGCGCTTTGTCGACGACGTTAATGATGCGCCCCGGCTGCCGGTCTTCCTTGGATCCGGCTTGATGCAATACCTCGATATTCCGCTGTCTTCTCTGCTGACTCGCTTGCCCGCTCTCCCGCCTCATTTGCTGCTGAACAAGGTCGCTCTGCGAAAGAACGGCCCTCCGTTGGTCACGCTTGAGCGCATAGGTGATGCCTATGTTCCCTATCAGATGCGGAACGAGGCCGATCTGGTTCGGGACCTGGAAACGATCGGCTACCGGCTCGTTGACCGCTGGTCCATCGATGCCCTGTCGCATGTCATCGACACACATCCCGAACTGGGACCAAGCAGCAGCGCAGGATTCTATTTCAGGCTCTAGGCGGTGTCGCGGGATCTGGTCTTGTGGTTGAGGCCAATCGCCAAACGGTGAGCGGCCATCTGCGCGAGGGCCATGGCTGACGCAATCGTCCGACGGTTCACGTCTGACAAGGCTTTCTCTTGGTTGTCGTGATCGGATCAATCCAGCATTTCGATGTTCTGCGGTGCCAGACGTCTGGCAAGGAGGTCGCGCAGGGCGAGCAGGTTTCCCCTCAGCCGCGACTTGCGATCGATCCATGGCTCCGGTGACCGGGCTTTGACGAGGTTTGCCGCCAGGTTGCGCGCCATCTGGGACAGTGCGTGGCGCGGGCTCATGGTTCCCTTCTGCATCAGATACAGCGGGTTGGCGATCTGCGAATACCCGAAGCGAAGGCCGGACGTCCTGCCGACCTTGGTGCCCAGATGCACACCGATCAGGCGCGGAGAGGTGAGGATCCGACCAAAACGGCTGACAGTGCGACTGAAGTCGACATCCTCCAGCCAGCCATAGAAGGGCAGGTTCTCGTCAAAGCGCAGTCCGCAGATGCGCAGCGTGGACATGCGTACAGCGAGATTGCAGCCATAACCGCTATAGGTTTCGACTGTCGATGTCTGGTCGACCGGGGATTCAGCGTTCCGCAGAAGGTCGACGCCCTCTGCAAGGGGAATGCCAGGGCCGTTAATGCCGTCGGCGATCACTGTGCCCGTCAGGATCTCGGCATCGGGGTTCTTCAGGAACAGCTGCTCCATCTCGGCGAGATAGCTTGGTCCGAGAAGGAAGTCGTCGTCCAGGAAAAGGACGATGTCGGCCTCGGGCACGGCGTCCAGGATGGCGTTGCGTTGTCTGCATAGACCGCGTTGGGATACGAGAACGCGCACAGGGCAGGGCAGGCGTGAGAGCGTCTTTTCGTCGACGTCGTCGGATGTTGGAACACAGATCACGATCTCGTCCGGCAGACGTGTCTGCTGGGCTATCAATGGCATGACCTCGCCGATGATATCCCGGCGACCGGCGCTGGGAATGCCTATCACGAGTTCCAGCTTCGACCAGGATGGAGCCGCCTCGTGCTGCGTCAGAGCGTGGGCCGTTTCTATATTCATGCGGTCAGTCCCCTCGACAACGGCGAGCGGTGCCGCGAGCCAGTATCGCTGCGGTTTGAAATGACGCCAAGCAGCGACACCCGCGAGCGACCAAAGACCTTCAACGCCTCGGAAAGCCGCTCGATCGTCAGTTTCTTGTTGTTGCCGATCACCAGGATGATCCCGTCGACCTGCGAGCAAATGGTGCGTGTATCAGCGGACTCCTCGAAACCCGACATGTCCACGATGATCAGCTTGTACTTCGGGCGCAGCTTTGCCAGGGCTTCCTTGAGTGCAGAGAGATGCCCGTAGCGGTAGGGACCCGTCGCGAGATGGCGTGTCTGTTCAACGGTGAGCAGCGGGACCGGCACGGCAGAATGATCCGGCATTCCGTCCGGCTCATGATCGATGCAGCTTCGCTCGGTGCTGCGCGAGGTGCGCAGAAGCCGGGTGGTGGTACCCGTTGTGGAGGTGTCGCCGAAGGTTGCCGGGTGGATCGGCTTCAACGCGAAGTCGGGCGCCGCGTTGAAGGCGAGGCGGGTGAGGCGGGCTGCCACGAAGTCGGCGTCCACGAGCAGGACGGATTGCTGTTCATTCTGATAGAGTTGCGCCAGATTGGTGGCGATGGTCGTCTTGCCTTCGCCACTGCCCACCGACGTGATCCCGATGACCACGGAACCATGGGCCGGGATGATCGCATCGAGAGAGTTCTTCACGCTGCGAAGCGCCTCCGAGAACGGCGAATAGGGCGTGTCCAAGATCGCGCGCAAGGGCATGACTGTGGCAGGAAGGCCCTCCGCCTGGCCATTGGCCGTGGGCTGTGCCCTGTAGACCGGGACATGGCCGAGCGATGTGATGCCCAGTTCGCGCTGGAGACGTTCGCTGGAACCGGCCCGGCGGTCCAGGCTGTTGCGCGCGACGGCAGCGAAAAGACCGAACGACATTCCGAGGACCAGGGAGAAGGGCAGCACAACAGAGGGCTTTGGCCAGTTGCGGCTCAAGGGCTCGGTCGCTGCCGTCACGATGCGGGCCTTGCCGAGCGGGAAGGACTGGGTCTGAAAAGTGCTGACGAACTGCTGCAGCAGGCTTTCGTAGAGCCGTCTGTATGTGTTGGCGCGGCTTTCGATCTCGGCGAGTTCGACACGGGCGATGTTCTTGTCCGCACCCTGGCTGGTGGCATTCTCGAATTGCTGTTCTGCCAGCTTCTCGCGCCCCTGGGCAATCTCCAGGTTCGACCGATACAGTGCTTCCACCTGGCGCAATTCATTGACGATGTTGGCCTGGATGCGGGCGATGTCGGCTGTTGCGGTGGTAATCGCGGGATTGCCGGCGCTGTAGCGCTCCTTGAGGCCCTCAAGGCGGATCTCCGCGAGGCGCATCTCGTCGCGCAGCTTGAGAATCTGCGGGTTGTTGGCAATCTCGGGGAGATTGGCGTCCGTGGAGTTGGAGGCAATCAAGCGGCTCAGGGTGGTCAGCTTGGCGGATGCATCGGCCGTCTCCGCGCGTGCAGCGAGCATCTGGCTGCTAACTTCGGACAGTTGCTGCTGATCGAGCGACGTCTCGTTGGCCATGGCGGTAATGTCATGCTGATTGCGATATTCTTCGGCAGCCAGCGCAGCCTCGCGGGCCTTGCCTCCGATATCCACCAGGCGACCCTCGAGCCAGAGGGCGCCCTGCTTGGCTGCTTCTGCGCGGTCATTCATGCCATTTCGAATATAGGCTTCGGCCAGGGCGTTCGCCGTCCGTGCAGCCTTTTCCGGATCGCCGGAGCGGTAGCCGATCTCCAGGACATAGGACTGGCCAACCCGGCGGACGGACACGCGGTCCAGGAAGCCGTCCATCGTCCGTCGCATCTGTTCCTCGGTGCCCTGCGCAGCGTGCTCCGTATCGCCGCTGCCGGCCAAAGAGTTGATCGCCGAAACGGCATATCCCTTGAGAGCTGATTGCCACGACGTCGAACTGACGATCTCCGGATCGTTCATCAGTCCGAGTTCGCGGATAACGCTTTCGGCGATGGCCTCGGATTTGACGATCTCGACCTGACTGGCGATCTCTGCCGCCTCAATGATGACAGTGCCCGTCGTGGCGTCCTGCGAGAGAATGCGACTTTGTTCAGGGTCGATCACGAGACGCGCCGTGGCCTGGTAGGTTGACGGGGTCTTGACACTATAGAGGATGCCGAGCGTGAGCCCCAGGACAGTGCAAACCGCAATGATCGGTATGTTCTTCTTCAGCACGTTGAACAGGTCGCGCAGCGAGACAGAGTCCGAGCCGGGATATTCCCGCCCGTCCCGCGGAGGGACGGTCTCAATCATTCCAAACTCATGGAGACCCATGGGCTTTTCCCTCCTTCGTGCCTGTTGATCCACTGATGATTATTGCGAAGGCTGTGCGACCCGTGAAACCTGCGGCAAATCAGCAGCGTCCGACGAGATGTCGTAGCGAACGTCAAGGACGTCCCCTGGAGCAAGAGCCGCGTCAGGCGGCAGTTCGACCGGAATTCCGCCACCGTCCGCCCGTGTCACCCAGTAGTTCAGTGGCGTGACCGCTGCTGCGGCCCGTGCCACATCGCGCGATACAGCGGCACCCGCGGCCTGAAGAAGCTCAATCACCGTGTCGCGCTTGAGCTTGGTGTCTTCGATCTCTGCCGTCACTTCCTGAAGATCGCGTCCGGCCTCGGTCCGCCTCTGGCCCCTCAGGGTGATCGCATCCCGCTCCGTCTCGCTCAGCTTCTGCTTCGCCCGCATCGCCGCGACCACGAGGTCAAGCTTGTCGCTGCTGAGGTCGGCGACGACCCGTTCCAGCGCAGTCTCGCGCGATTTGGCCAAGGTGCCCGAGTCGACCAGGGAAGCGATGCTCGCGAGTTCGTCCTGCGCAATCTTGATCTGGCGATCCTGCACCGCCGTCTTTTCATCCAGCACGTCGATTTCCTTTCCGAGCAGATCCTGCAACTCGGAAAGAGAGGTCAATTGCCGTTTCAGTGCTTCCGCGCGCGCCAGAAACAGGTCACCCTCACTCTGGATGAACAGTTTTCCGGTGCTGCCGTCGCGTGCATTGGCGAGTTCTGGCGGAAACTCGACCTTTGGGCTGTCATTCAGCTCTGCCTCGAGACGAGCCCGTTTTGCCATAAGCTGCTTCAGCAGCAGGTCGAAGCGCTTCAGCTCGCCGGCGTAGCGCAACTGCTCCAGTTCGCCGAGCCCATTGGCTTCGTTTCGCCGCTCGCGACCGCCCGCCATCGCAACCGCCTGGGTGATCGTGAGCCCGGGGCGAAATTCCAGCTCGCCGGGATTGGCCACTACACCGGAGACGTAGAACATGGGGTAGCGTGTGACCTCGACGGTGGCCACCGGTGCGGCGGCCAGACCCGTCTTCGCCTTAAGAAGCGTCGAAATCTTCTGTGCGACCGAACTCGCGGTCTCGTCCTTTACCGTGAACTCGCCGAGCAAAGGGATCGCGATGGTGCCGGTCTGGGACACGGAATACTCGCCGTTGAGTGCCGTCCACTCCTTGTATTCTCCGGTCGAAGCGATCCATTCGACAATGGTCACCTTCACGCGTGTCAACGGCAGGAGCCTGGCGTCTGCATTTGCGGGGGTGGCCAGGGGCAGAAGCAGCAACCCAGCCAGCGCGCAGCCCAATAGCCCCGAACGATACGGACGCGCCCAAGGCGATGTTCGTGAATGTCGTACCAGCATTGCCTCGCCCCGTGTTTGGTTGCTGCACCGGCATGCCAGACATGCTGGCAGCATCCGGCACGCTACTTCTCCATCTTCGCGCCAATGCGTGCGGAGTAAATTCACTCCCTATCGGTGGGGCCTAGTCACTTTTGGTAGGGATGGGTACGCCCTCCCTCCTATCGGATGAGATCCGACAGCGTGTTTCGGCAAGATCTTGCGTCATTTGGTTGAGTGGGAGGTTGCGGTCGGACGGTATCTGTCACTTTGGTGATGCCGATAGACCTTAGTGGGTTCTGTCCGGGAGATCGGATGCGTGGGTAGATTGCCACCGTGATATCGGAAGGAAAAACCATGCGGGTAGCGATCGTTCACTATTGGCTCGTATCCATGCGCGGCGGCGAGAAGGTCGTCGAGGCGCTGTGCGACATGTATCCGGACGCCGACATCTTCACCCTGGTCTGCGACCGCGACAAACTGTCGGAGAAAATCCAGCGCCACCGCATCTTCACCTCCTTCCTACAGCACGTGCCGGGCTCCAGGAAACACTATCAATCCCTGCTGCCGCTCATGCCGTTTGCTCTCGAGAGCTTCGATCTCAGAAATTATGACCTGATCATCTCGAGCGAATCCGGGCCTGCAAAGGGGATCATCCCACCGCCGCACGCGCTGCATGTCTGCTACTGTCATTCCCCGATGCGCTACCTCTGGGATCACTACCACTTCTATCGCGGCAATGCCGGTCTGATGGCGAAGGTGATGATGCCATTGCTGGCCCCGCTTTTGCGCACGTGGGATGCGAATTCCAGTCTGCGCGTCGATCGTTTCGTGGCCAACTCGCATCATGTCGCCAACCGTATCGGGAAATACTACCGGCGTTCGTCCGTCGTCGTGCATCCACCGGTCGCAACCGAGGATTTTGTACCGGGCGGCGATGTCGAGGATTTCTATCTCTGCGCCGGCCAGATCGTCCCCTACAAGCGCATTGACCTTGCCGTGCGTGCGTTCACGAAACTGGGGCGCAACCTCGTCGTGCTCGGTGACGGCGATAGCCGGGAAGTCAAGGCTCTCAAGCGGATTGCAGGGCCTACGATCACCTTCACCGGGCCTGCCTCCTTTTCGGAGCTCAAGTCCAGACTTGCCCGTTGCCGGGCGCTTGTCTTCCCCGGTGAGGAAGACTTCGGCATCGTTCCGGTCGAAGCCATGGCGAGCGGGCGTCCGGTGATTGCCTATGGGCGTGGTGGCGCCCTGGATACGGTGGTGCCGGGGCATACGGGCATCCTGTTCAAGGATCAATCGGTCGAGTCGCTGGTTGAGGCCGTGGAGGTCTTCGAGGCCATGGAGCCGCGATTCCGATCCGACACGATCCAGATGCATGCCGCCCAGTTCAGTTCGATGAACTTCAAGATCGAGATGAAGAAGATCATCGACCAGGAACTTGCCAAGCGTCATGTTGCGATCGAGGCCAGACCCTATGCTGCGTCGCGCTCGCCGCTTTTCCAGGACGTGAGCCAGGTGCCCCTGCACTAGTACGCTTGTTTCGACGCTGCCGAACCTATCGCGAGCCCGCCGACGTCGTCGCCGACAGAGGAGACCGGCGCAGGCGTCGGTCGACGAGATCTCCGCTTGCTCCCGACATACTCCTTTTTGAGTAAGTCTCAGCAAAAGCAACAACTATCGAGGGGATGATCCGCCGCTTATCCTTTAACTGCAAGATCGTTTGCACGTTGATCGGAGCTCATGATCGCAAGGAGAATTTGGTGAATGACCGAGCCGGACATGCATGGGCTGCTGCAGGCGACAGGGCACTGACATGAGTGCTTCTGCGTTCGTGGTGAACGGTCGCTATCTTACCCAGAGCATCACCGGCGTTCAGCGGTATGCCCGCAATGTCGTCGACGCCATCGATCGGCTTGAAGAGGCGAGCGGGTCTGTGGTGCTGACGCCGAGGTCAGCCAGCCAGCCGGGCTACCATCGCCTTCGCACCGTCGAAACCGGCTTTCTGCAAGGCTATGCCTGGGAGCAGGCAGAGTTGCCGCTGGCCTCACTCGGTCGTCGGCTCCTCAATCTTTGCAATATGGCGCCAGCTATCAAGAACGAGCAGATCGTCTGTATCCATGACAGCAACGTTCTGTCCTCGCCGGAAAGCTACAGCTGCGGTTTTCGGGCGGCCTATCGTAGCCTTCAGCCATTGCTGGTGCGGCGCGCAGCGAGGATCGCGACGGTTTCTCACGCGTCAGCCCGGCAACTCGCCCGGTATCTGCCGATAGCCCTTTCGGAGATCGCGGTCCTGCCGAATGGTCATGAGCACGCTTTGCTCTGGAACCCGGCGAAGGCGAAATTGCCTGCGGGTTTGCCTGTCGAGGAAGGAGATCGTCCGTATGTGCTGGCCTTTGGTTCCCGCGCCAAACACAAGAACATGTCACTGCTTGTTGCGATTGCTCCCCGGCTCGATGAGATGGGGATCAACATCGTCATCGCGGGGGGCGGTGCGATCGGTGCGACGGGCGCTTCTTTCGAGCATTCCAATGTCTATCATTGCGGCAGGGTGACGGACGACGATCTCGCCCATCTTCTTGATCACGCTCTCTGCCTCGTCTTTCCGTCTGTCACCGAGGGTTTCGGGCTGCCGATCGTGGAGGCGATGGCGCGGGGCTGTCCTGTCCTGTCCTCTGATGCCGCCAGCATGCCGGAGGTCTGTGGAGAGGCCGCATTGATGGCTTCTCCGTTCGATCAACGGCAATGGGTGGACAACATTCGTTCCCTGGCGGAATCGGAGGCATTGCGGGTTCATCTGATTGGTGCGGGTCGAGAACAATGCCGCCATTTTTCCTGGATGAGCAGTGCGGAGGGGTATCTGGAGCTGCTGGAAAACCCTGTCTCAGGCGTGAGGAGGTCGGCTGCCCCGAAGCGAACACAGTCGCGGGTGGCTGCGGTGTTCGCCACTCTCGGCAGACCTGACGTGGTGTCTGCGACGGTGCGCCATTTCCTTGCGACCCAAACCCTGGCGCCGTCGTCTGTCATCGTCTCCTGCAGCAAACTTGAGGATGCAGGAGACCTTGTGTCGCTTGATGCAGTGAAGGTCGTGCTCTCTCCGGTGGGGCTGCCGGCCCAACGCAACACGGCGCTGAAGGCGATCGAGGCCGGCACCGAAATCGTCGCCTTTTTCGACGACGATTTCGTGGCCGATGCCGAATGGCTGTCGAGGGCCGCTCAGATCCTCCAGGACGACAGGGGTATCGTGGGTGTCACCGGGCATGTGGTTGCCGACGGGATCAAGGGGCCGGGTATTCCGTTCGAAGAGGCTGTCCAGATCGTCGAGGCTGCAACCGGCGAACCCAAGTCGGGTTGGGCCGAACGCTACAGCCCCTATGGATGCAATATGGCCTTTCGGTTTGGCGCGATCGGTGATGTCAGATTTGACGAGCGTCTTGTGCTCTATGGCTGGCTTGAGGATCGTGACTTTGGCGCCCAGCTGGCCGCGCGCGGCGGCAGGCTGGTCAAGTCACCTGACTGTCTCGGGGTCCATATGGGGGTCAAGAGCGGGCGCACCAGCGGTGAGCGCTTCGGCTACTCCCAGATCGCCAATCCGATCTACATGATGAGAAAAGGCACGATGGAACCGCGTCTGGTGGTGGGCCAGATCTTCCGCAACCTTGCCAGCAATTTCGGGCGTGGCTTCTTGCCCGAGCCTTACATCGACCGAAGAGGCAGGATCAGGGGCAACATGCATGCACTTCTCGATCTGTTGCGCGGACAGCTGGCTCCTGAGCGGGTGACTTCATTCGATGCCGGCAGGGCAATCGAACCGATGGGCGGGAGACCGGCCGATGCCTGACAATCACGCCGAGATCGGAGCGCGGACGGTCGGTGTGTCGGACGCTGCTGACACAAGTGCCTCGACTTGCAGCCCCGCGGGAGGGAGTGCGCCTGGATCAGCGAAAGCTGGCTGCGGGCGTCTGCGGGCAATCACCCAATGGTCGCAGGTGATACTAAAGGCACAGGAGTGACGTGCTGCACTTGTGCAGGCACCACGTGGGGGATGGAGTTGGATGACCAGGCTGAAAGAAGGCGGCATTTCTGACGTCATGCCCAGTCGTGTCGTCATCATAAGCGACCTTTGCGAGGCGCGCGACGGGCCGTCTGTCATTGCCTTGAAGAACGCGGGAATGCTCGCGGATCATGGTGTGTCCGTTGTCTATTTCTGCGGCGATTCCGGAGACAATCCGGGCTTGCGGGAGAAGGGTGTCGAGATCCATGCGATCGGCAACAGCGAATTGCGTCGTCTGTCGTTCGCCAACGCTGCCATCACGGGGCTCTTCAATGCGACGGCTGCCCGCAGGCTGCGGGCTCTCATCCGGGAAAATGACACGCCGGGCACGCTGTATCACGTTCACAACTGGTCAAAGATCCTGTCGCCATCGATCTTCGCGGTCCTGCGCCCGGTGATGGCGCGTGTGGTCCTCAGTGCGCATGATTTCTTCCTTGCCTGTCCGAACGGGGGCTACTTCAATTTCCAGAAGGGCGTGCCTTGTACGCTGGCGCCGCTGTCGCTCGCATGCCTGGGCTCGAACTGTGATCGCCGGTCTCGCCTGGAAAAGGCATGGCGGATCGTCCGGGATATCGAACGGCGGGCGTTCATGGACCTGTCCCGGTCAAAGGGGACTGTCCTCGCTGTCCACGAAGGAATGGTCGGCCTGCTTGAGCATGGAGGTGTTGCTGCCCGTTCGATCAAGGTGCTGAGGAACGTCGTGGAGCCATGGTCTGCGGAGCGGGTCGCTGCGGAAGACAATTCCGAGTTCCTGTTCGTTGGCCGCCTTGATCACGACAAGGGTGTGCTGCTGCTGGCGGACGCGGCGAAGCAAGCTGATGTACCGGTGACCTTTGTCGGAGACGGCGAGCTGGCCAAAGAGATCGCGGCTCGTTATCCACGGGCGCGGCTGCTCGGTTTCAAGGACCGCCTGGGACTGCGGGAGGTCGCCAGCAGGGCACGATGCGTCGTCGTTCCCACCCGTTCCAGAGAGACATTCTCTCTGGTGGCCTATGAGGCGATCAGCTCCGGAATTCCCGTCATCATCAGCGATTTTGCAGCGACCCGGGACGATATCCTGCAGGAGGGCGTCGGTTTCCGCTGCAATCCTTATGATACGGCGGGGCTGAGCGCGACGTTGAAAACACTGGCTGCGGATGATGTCACGATCGCTGCGATGAGCCATCGCGGATTTCTCGGACGGGACCATATGATCCTCTCAGCGAGCAATTGGCAGCAACGCCTGTTCGACCTCTATCGCTCGCAGATGCTGCAGGCGGATGTGGCAAACCGCTCCCTGGTCCATTGACGTCCGCTGGCCCGGGGATCCCGCATCTGCCTCGCCTGCTATCGTCGCACAATCTTTCGCGCCATTCTCAAGGCGAGTGCTTCCCAGCCATCCGGAGCGCCTGAGAGTTTCCAGAGAAAAAGATCGACTGCGGCGAACAGGACCAGCGCAACGCCGCAGATCCAGGAGAGGTTGAGGAATGTGTAGAGTGCACTGTCTTGCGGGCCGAAGACATTCGATGTGCCCACCAGGAACAGCGCCATGGGCAGCATCGCGGCCGAGGGTCGCAAAAAGCCGATGAGCTGGGTCGTGATGCTGAGATCGGCCAGTTTGCGAACCAGCACCATGGTGACGATGAAGCCGACCACCGATGCGATCGTGTGACCGATGAGAAGCCCCTGCAGCTTCATGGTCATGGTTAAAGCTATGATCAACGGTACCTTGACGCTGAACTCAATCAAGAGCTGGATGAAGGCGATCCTGGTGTTGTTAAGCGCCATCGCCAGCGCGGGCAGCAGAACCGTCGGTGCAAAACCGATGGCGGCTGCGCAGGCGAGCCAGGTCAGGATCGGTGCCGTCTCCTGCCATCGAGGGCCCAGAATGAGATGAATGATCGGCTCTGCCAGAAGCGCCATCATCAGGAAGATCGTCCCGGTTACCGCGAATACTCCGGTTGAGGCCTTGAGGTATACCCTGTCCATCTGCCCGCCCTCGCGTGCCGCGACAAAGGCTGAGAACAGGGGCGGGGTGATGGGTTGAATGATGGCCTGTGCCGGGACGGCGACCAGGCTGTCGGCCCAGCTGAACCGACCGAATGTGGCGACGTCGACGAAGCGCGGAAGGATCAGCTTGTCTATCTGCCAGTTCAGCGCGACCAATATCTGCCGCGCGGCGTTCCAGCCGATCATGTCAGCGAAGACGTGCCATTCCGCCAGGGTCAAACGGAAGCGCTGTGGTGCAAAGAGGTAGGAGGCCATCATCGCGATGGCCGTCGTCGAGATCTTGCCGATCGCGATCGCCCAATAGCTTCCCGTCATGGCGGCCAGGATGGTTGCGATCACCAGCGACCCGGCTTTGGCCATGACATCGAGCGCGACGTCGCGGCGGAAATCCAGCACGCGTGCATATTCGGTGAGCCTCTGGCTCAGCAGGCCGCGCATCGCTGGTGCGAGGGACAGGGCACACTGAAGTGCGATGAGGCGGGGTTCGTCATAGAGCTGTGCCAGAGGCCAGGAGAGAGCGCAGAGCATTGCGACGATGGCGAGCGCACGCAGGATCGCAATCGTGAGGGCCGTATCGTACATCGCGTCCGTCGGTGCCTGGTAGTTCAGGAGCGCGGCCGACAAGGGCATCTCGGAGAATGTCTCGACGATGATCACGGCCGTCATCGCCATCGCGACGACGCCAAACTCAGCAGGCCCCAGGAAACGGGCCAGAATGAGGAGGGAAATGAGGTCCAGGCATTTGGCCAGAAACCTGCCACCCGTCATCCAGAGACCCGCCCTGACTGTCCTCTCCGAGAGTGATGGGCTGCCGTCTCTGCTCACAAACGGCACCCGCAATCGAGGCAGACAGACGACTTCAGCGTTGTGAACTGATCGATCTTCGGTTTTCGGCTGTCGAATTGCATCCGGCGCAAAATTCCTGACGTGACACGATGTACTTTCCATCGGCCCGCGATATCCAGTCCAGCAAGCTTGACACAGAACACCATCGCAAATCCAGCGGACAAGTGATCAAAGCTTGCCGCTTGGCAGTCATGTTCAAATCAAGAGGCGGTGTTTCTTGCTTTCGCCTTCCCTGGACAATCAGATCGAAGTCGTCGGCTGCTCAGGTCATGTGCCTTGCAGGCCTGGGCAGGCGGACGTTCTGGGCTTCGCAGCGCTCCACCTCTGACCGGATGGCTGCCTGATCCGTCTTGTCGTTGTGATCTAGGCATCGTTCGAGAAACAGGGAGAGTGAGGAGATCGCATCCTCGCGTCCCATGGCGCCAAAATCCACATTCCACAGGATCTGGTCGATATCGAAGGTCTCTGTCAGTCTTGCGATATGGTCGCGCACCCGTTCGGGGTCGCCGAAGACCAGACTGCCGTTTTCGAATACGTCCTGCGCGCTCAGCGCTTCCAGCTGCCGGTGCAGGTCGGTGTAGCCTGGATAGGCGCGGGAGCTGCGGTTGCGCCAGCTGGTCGATGCGTCCGCCCAGGTGGCATGGTAGCGTCGCAGATGGGCCATGCCTCTTTCCCGCGCCACCCGGTCGTCGGTGTGGACGAACAAGGGGATGAGCATAGTGACGCGCCCGCGCCCGGCATGGCCGGCATCCTGTCTGGCTTCCTGATAGATCGCGATCTGCTCGGTCAGATGCTGATCGGACTGGATGGTGAAGGCTGTCAGGAGATTGAGGCCTCTCTCGCCGGCGCGCGCGAAGCTGCTGCGGGATCTGGCAGCTGCCGCCCAGAGCGGAGGATGAGGCCGCTGCACGGGCGGAGGCAGCAGGTGCACGTCCTGGTAGGAGAAGAACGGCGTTTCCGCGGACGCCACTCCGTGTGTCAGCAGATCGGCGATGGCCGCCACCGTGGCATCGAAGCGGGTGTGGCTTTCGTCGAGGTCAATGCCCAGCATGTCGAATTCTGCGGGCAGAAAGGCTCTGGCAAACCCGACGTCAAGACGACCGTTGGTCAAGACGTCGGCCATGGCGATCCGACTTGCCAGTTGCACCGGATGGTGGAACGTTGGCAACAGGCAGCCGGTCATCAGGCGGACCTGACGTGTCTTTTGCGCGACCGCCACCAGGAACATCAGCGGATCGGGACAATAACCGCCATAGGCCATGCCGTAGTGCTCGGTAATCTTGATGGTCGAAAGGCCTGCTGCGTCAGCCAGAACCGACATGTCCAGGGCATCTCGATAGTAGTCGCTGGCCGATTTGTTGTCTGGTGCGGCATCCGGGAGAAAGGAAAGGCCAAACTTCATGACGTGTACTCCCGATTGCGATGATGATCGAGGTATGGGGCGGTTGCGATGGCGGCGAGGAAAAAGGTGAGATGAACCGCGATCAGGAACAGCAGGGGAGCACCGGCGAGCGCGAGCAGCGCATGGGCGGGTCCCATGACCAGGGCGCCTGCCACCGGGAAAATCGCATGGCGCCAGGAGGGCATGCCGACGCATTGTACCGCGACGAATGCAAGGCTGGTCATCATTGCCGCGATCGCCGGGTTCGAACGAAAAGCCCATAGTCCTATACCGCGGAACAGGGTTTCCTCCGCAGCGATGTAGACCAGCAGGATCGCGGGTGCCGCAGCCCGACGTTCGCCCGTGCCGATCTTCATGAAGGACCGCAGCCAGCCGGCATCCATCATCGCGCGCCAACGCCCGGCCTGCATATCCGGCACGAGCATCATGATGAGCCCGGCGAGCATCGACGCGAGGGACAGCTCGGCCAGCGCCAGCGGAACCACCATCAGCAAGAGCAGCGGGTCGAAGTCTCCCAGCATGAGGGCGACGAGCGGGACGTCCAGCAGGACGACGAGGAGTGCAACCGTGGCGACCTGGAAGACGGCCGCCACCGCAATATTGACGACAGCAAACTGATCCTCGACACTTTCGGTCCTGCCCGCCCGGCGCTTCAGCCAAAGATCGAGAACAGCCCGATCGGCTATTCGTGTCAGCACGAGATAATAGATGGCGGTTGCCGTCAGGAAGATGATCGGGCCGAGGATGATCGCGGCGGCGTTGTTCATGAGGCGCCCGCCAAAGTCCGCAGCCGACGTGCAGCTGCGATGTTGAACAGGGCATGTGCGAGCGCCGCCGGGATCACGCCGCCCATCATCAGCAGCAGGGTTGCTCCGATCGACAGGGGGAGCTTCTGCCAGAATTGTGCGGCCCCGAAGCGCACATGAATGGCCGCAAACCAGACGGTCACGAGGGCTGCCGTGATCGGCAGGAAGGCCAGCGATGCGCCGCTTGTGGTGACAAGAATGGCACGTATGGCCAGCTCCTCTCCGGCACCGATCACGGACAGCAGCCAGGGCGGGTCCAGTTGTGGCGGCTCATGGCGGAGCGGTTCTGTTCTGGTTGCCGGTGGCCGTGTCATTGACGGCGTCGCCCGCTGCCAGGGGGATGAGGCTGCAATCGAGGTGTGCGGCGGTTGAACCTGCCGCGCCGTCGGTCGCGTACTGCGTATGATGCGCCGGCCGATGGCGATGTCGGCTGTATAGGCAAGGAGCCCCACTGCCGGTGCCATCGCAAGGGCAATCGTTGCCAGCGTCGCGCCAGCGTTGAGCGGCAACATATGCCACAGCGGGCTGAGCAGGAGATCGGCGCCCAGGAGAACAAGGCCTGTGGATCCGAGAAGCGCCAGCGTCATGGCATAGACGAGGGAGCGGGAAATGGGGACGCCACAGGATGTCAGGAGCGCGCCGGCATAGGCTGAGAGTGCCGGGGCGCCGGCGGACGACAGGACGAGTGCGATCAGGATCGCCAGCGACAATGCATCATGGGTAGGGATGGATGCCGGCATCGTGACGCGCTCCTCCATAGGCTGCCAACCTTCGATGGCCGAGTACTGGCGCGCTGGGCAGTGACAGGCTGATCGTGTCCGGCGACCAGACGCGGATTGCAAAGAAGCCGGCATCGCGCAGATCGGCGGTCGTGAGGTCGTAGTACAGAAGCTCTTTTCCGCTGCTGGCGAAATCGGCTATCAGCGGTGCTATGTCCGGCCCGACAGGCAGGTCCGGGTCCGCCGGCAGGTCTGCTGCGGTCGCCGTCTGACCCTCGCGAAAGCGCGACCGAAGTCCTTCGGCATTCGCGGCCTGCGCGTAGTAGACGACATTCATGTCGAGGTCATAGATCTGTTCGGTGTCGATCGTCGGCAGGCGTCCACCATGGGTCTGCAGCTCCTGCAGCAACACCAGCTTTGCCAGCTGGTAGATGCCGGAACTCTCCGACAATGCCTTATACATTGCCTCCTCCAGACGCATGTCCGTGCCCAGGCCGACGACGCTGGCTGGAATCCCCTTCTCGTCGACAAGCAGGCATGCGATGGTGAAAACCCGCAGATCGGCATTGGGCAGGAGATAGAATTCTGGCTTTGCCGTCGACGAGACGCCGACCAGGGTTTTAATGGCGGCTTTCAGACGTCTGGTGCGGCCGTCCGGGATGACGCGAACAGGAGCCTGGTGCCCGTACCAATGTCCCATCGCACAATCCAGCTGCACCAGTTCGAGCAGGGCGTTGCGCAGGGCCGCCAGTGGCGTCACATGCACGGCGGTGCCCGTCGTCACGGCCGGTGCGATCCAGGGCTCTCCGCGATCGATCTGTGGCGTATAGCCGAGAAAGAGAAGCTGGTCCGGCGCGTAGAGGCGTTCTCCGCTGACGAGAGAAAGCCCCCGGCTCCACTGCAGTGAATCCTCTTCCGTCGGCCTTCGGAAAGGATGGCGGGACGCCTTTTCCTGTTCCAGGCTGAAGTAGTGCAGATGCTCGATGGCAACTGCCTTGCTTCCTGTCCGAACGAGGTCCGCATGGCTTGCAAAGCAGGTCGAGGCCGGAGGCCGCATGCCGGCCTGCAACTGCGCATAGCGCTCCAAGGCTTCGGCGAGGGCCGGGAGCAAGGCTTCGCGTGCGGTCGCGCCGCAGCCGCCGATATGCATCGATCGGCTCGGGGGAGCTCTGCCTTGCAGAACGTGGATCCCCGTCAGTTCCGCACCGGCAACGACGAAGCGCGGTTCATGCCGGTTGCCGAGGAAAATGCCGAGGCTCCGTGTCACGCCCGTGAGTGGGCTCATCGTCCGCTGCATCAGTTTGCGGATTTGCGGGCTCAGTCCGGCGGGGTCAGCCGTCTCGCAGATCATCGGCTTACTCCTACCGATGTATCGAGCAAGGCCCGCATGTCGTAGTAGAGTTCGGGTTCCTCGACGAAAGCCTCGGGCCCGCAGGCGGGGCAGCCGGGGAGGCGCAGGATGTCATGGAAGCAGAACTCCATCGTCGGCATGTAGAGTGACAAGGTCTTGCCAATGGTGAAGGTCGTTCCGGTGACCAGATAGTTGACGGCTTCGAGCGCCATGTGGCCGGCCAGAATGTGCTGCAAGGCAGTCTCGATCTTCAGCGGGGCCTGCCGGACCTGGCCTTCCGCCAGGGCTGACTTGTAGCGCTGGTAGGAAACCGTCTCGCGCAGGTTCATGGTAACCCGGGTTTCGCAGCACTGGAAGCAGGCCGAGGCATCCGGGACGGTGAGGGGGCCAACGAATAGGGTGGGCCCATCCGCTGCGCCCCACAACCAGGGAGAACCGAGCAACAGTGCGAGCCGATTGAGGACCAGAGCGCGATGCGGATCGATCGGCAGCTGGGGAAGGAGCAACAGTCTCCCCATCAGCGGCATGAAGTCCTCCTCGATCGTTGCCCGGTCCAACCCCTTTTCGAAACGTGACAGTGTCAGGGTGCGCAGCGCACGCATCGTCGGATCCTCGTCGCCGAGCACGGCCACGTCGGCATCCGGCAACAGTTCGCGGATTGATGTGGCAAGCATGTCGCCAATCGCGCCTGCACCGATGATCGTCGCCGGCATTCGTGCCGAAAGCCCGGTGTCGCGGCTGCGCAGTGAGGGGAAGATGCGATCGAAGTAGGCGTCCAGTACGTGCTCCGGACCATCCTGAATGGCACCAATCTGGTAGAGGTGATCGATCAGATCCTCGATCATTGCGCGCCGTGCGCCCGTCTCGCGGGCAACGTCTCTGACCGATCGTCCGTCCAGGTGCTTCAGGATGGCAGCCAATTGGCCATTCTGGTCCTCGTCGCGCAGAAAATGCGAGACTGCATTGAACCCGCCCGATCTCAGCTCGACATGGTCGGGACCATGAATGATCAGGCTGAAATCGATCTTCAGGCGCGGACCTTCCAGGCCGCGCTTAGACGCCGTCAAGCGGCTGTCGTCGAGCTTCGTATCCATTATCCCCCCAACACCATTGCGTGAATTGCTGTCTGATAGTGGCCGTCGAAGCCGAAGGCCCGGTTGAGTTCGTCATCGTAGAAGCCGCCATAGTCGCAGCTGGCGCACCCTATTGCCGTTGACGCCAGATGGACGTTTTCAGCGATGTAACCGGTTTCCATCAGGGCGAAACGGAGCCCTCTCTGGCCGTATTTGCGCATGCTGCGCCACGGGGATACCGAGAAGACAAGGAAGGCCGAAGCCCTGCGAATGTCTACGAAATCACCGGGAAGCGCGGCCATCACGCCGCGGACCGCGTCATCGCCTGCCGCATCCGTCTCGATCCGTGCCAGCGCATCCTGCAATGGCAGGAAGTCGTACAGGCCCGGTGCGAGGCCGGGGATATCGCGGACGGCGAGATGCAGGTCGATCGGGTAGAGGCCTCCGCCACTCGGTGCTGCCCGCAAGGGCATGCTGCATGGCGTTCCGTCCTTGAGTTCGGTCGTTGCTGTCGCCGTAATGCCGGCGGCGCATTGCAATATGGTTGCAAGCGCGGTGAGCTTCAGCGGTTCCCCCGACAGTGTGCGGTTGCTTCGTCTCCTGGCGATAACCTCGTGCAGGGCCATCGGAAGCGGCAAGGGCGTTGGCAGAGCGAAGGTTTCCCCGCTCTTTCGCATTCTCCGCCCGACCTGAGAGACCATCGTCAGGGCTGCATCATCAAAGTAGGACTGCACCGAGATCTCGAACTCACGATCACCGCGGCGATAGCGCGAATTGAGGAGAAATTCGAGAGCGGGGTTCGACAATTCCCCGGCTGCCATGGCGTATCGCAACTGCGCGGTGCGCAATCCCGTCGAACTGGCATGGGCCGTGAAATTCTTGAATGAATTTAGATAGGCGGCGCTGGCGATGGGCAGGCCTGGGCCAGCCGTCGCCTCGTCCGACGCAGCTTCGGTCATCGGGTGCTCCCGGCTGTTGTTTGGATCGCGTGTGGGAGCGAAACGGGCCGGCGCTCGAGGCTCCCGGCCCGGCGCTCGCTTTAGTGGGCTTCCATGGCCTCAAGCCGATCGGAATGGCCGATCGATGCCCGCTGTTCGGCGATTTCGATCTTGGAGATCTCGCCATGCTCGAAGAGCTTCTCGGCCCAGGCGGCCAACTGAATGATGCCGAAGCGATTGCCTTGCGGGTCCGAGCAGATCTGGAAATCACCCAGGGTCTCGGTGACCTCGTCAGGGGTGCCAAACTTGAACTGGGCGAACTTTTCCTTGTAGTCCGGGATGAATTCCGGGTGATAGGTCAGCGGGATCACCGCCGTCATTACCTTGCCGCCGGCCGCCGTGACGCGCTTGGCGTAATCCGCCAGGTTCGGTACGGCCAGATGCACCATGGTCGTCTCGGTGTCCATGTAGCGGTCGCCGATGTTCAGCTTCACGCCGGCCGAGATCCAGGTCTGAAAGGCTGTATTGTCGGTCTTGATCGTCCGTCCGAAGTTGAGCGCGAAGATCTTGTCATAGAAGCTGGCGAGGTCTCGTGAATTGCTGGCAGGCATGGTCACGGCGATGAGCCGCGGCGAGCTTATTGTCATCGTCTCTCTCCTCAAAGATTCTTGGGGCACATGATCGCTTGCGGGTTTGCTGGCCAGCGGACCTAGGGACGCTTACCGGCGTCGATGCTCAGGACGCCGCAGGTGCAAGTGCTGCAGCAGGATGCGAAGCAGCTGGTCGTGCCGCCGGGCACGATCATATGCGGGCTGACGCTGTTCTTCGCCCCGAACAGGTCCTGTCCGGCTGCTGTGATGTGTTCGGCTGCTGATATGACTGACAGGCGCATGATATTCCTCTCCCATGGTGAGAATAATGAATTTCTACTTATAGGTGTGCATAGAGGAAGCTCTAGCAATGAGAGCATACATCAATAACCCCGGGTTGCAATGCCTTTCAGTTCACATTTTTTAAGGGTGTATTTGCGCGAGGTTCCCGATGCCGAGGAAAGCCCTGTCACCGTCTTGATCATAATTTCTGCCAACGATCATTCGTATCCTCGGTGCCGGGAGCCTGACGCACAAAAAAACCAGGGCGCACCATTGGTGCGCCCTGGTTGATCAGTGTGCTCTGGGCCTGAAAAGCCTCGTGGAGCGAAGGAGGGAGCAGCTTCCTCCTGCACCGTCTTTCGCTCAATCGGCTGGTCGCGGAACCCTGAACCAGGCGATGTAGAGCGCCGGAAGGAAGAGCAGCGTGAGCAGCGTTCCAACCACGATGCCGCCCATCATTGCATAGGCCATTGGACCCCAGAACACCTCCCGGGAGATTGGGATCAGGGCAAGCGTTGCAGCGGCGGCCGTGAGCATGATCGGTCGCATACGGTGTTCTGTCGCTTCGACGACTGCCTGATAGGTCGGCACCCCCTCGTCGCGCAGATGTTCGATTTGCACGATCAGGATCACGGAATTGCGGATCAGGATACCGATCAGGGCAAGGACACCGAGGATCGCCACGAAGCCGAGAGGGGCTCCACTCAGCACGAGAGCTGCAACCACGCCGACAAGGGCGAGCGGTGCCACGGAAAAGACCAGGAACAAGCGGTGGAAGCTCTGTAGCTGGAGCATGAGCAAGGTTGCCATGACAAACAGCATCAATGGCACGACCTGTATGATTGGCGCCTGCGATTGTGCGCTTTGCTCGACAGCACCGCCTACCGCTACCGAGTAGCCACTCGGTAGTTGTGTTGCGAAAGCGTCGATCCTGGGTTGCAGATCCTTGACGATAGTCGCTGGTTGCTTGTTGCCGATGACGCCGGCCTTAAGCGTGATGGTCGGCAGGCGGTTGCGTCGCGAGATGCTCGGCTGTTCCAGTTCATAGTTGAAAGTCGCCACCGAGGAGAGCGGAATCGATTGGCCCCCGGCGTTTGAAATCTGCAGGTTGAGCAGGGTTTCGATGGACGACCGGTCGCTGTCCTGGGCCCGCCCGACCACGTTGATGAGATAGATTCCGTCGCGGACCTGCGTGACGCCCGTGCCCTGGACGACACCGTTCAACACATTGGCGATGTCCTGCGAGGAGAGGCCGAGTTCCCGGGCCTTGTCCTGGAGAACCTCCATCTTGACCACCCGTGCAGGCTCGTTCCAGTCCATGACGATGCTGGTCAATGACGAGTCTGCGCCCATCACCGAGGCGAGTTTCAGGCTCTCGTCTCGCACAGTGACCGGATCCGGGCCGGAGAGCCGGTACTGTACCGGCTTGCCCACCGGCGGACCGATGTCGAGAAGCTTCACGAAGGCATCCGTTCCGGGGAAGGTCGTGTGAAGATAGGCCTGAAGCTCTTTCCTCAGCCGGTCGCGCGCTTCCAGGTCTTTTGTCAGGATGACAGTCTGGCCGAAGGCCGGAGAAGGATCCTGGACATCATAGGAGAGGATGAAGCGCGGGGCTCCCTGGCCAATATAGCTTGACCAGTGATCGATGTCGGGATTCCCCACGAGCTTTTCGGCCTCGAACCGGGCGATCTGGCGGGTCGTTTCCGCGATCGTTGCGTTCTGCGGGAGGTTCCAGTCGACAATCAGTTCAGGGCGGTCGGAACTGGGGAAGAACTGCTGCTGGACGGCCGACATCCCGACGACAGACAGGGCGAAGAGCACCAGTGTCGTCGCGATCGTAACCCAACGCCACCGCAGGCTCACCTGAAGTGCCTGTGAGAAGAGGCGGCCGAACCAGCCCTTGTGTTCATGATGCTTGGCGATCGTCTTCGGAAGGATCGTCACGCCCAGCAGGGGGGTGAAGACCACAGCGACCACCCACGACGCCGTCAGCGAGGTTGCCAGCACGACGAAGAGGGTGAAGGTAAACTCGCCGGCGCTGCTGCTATTGAACGCGATCGGAAGGAAGCCGGCGACGGTGACGAGGGTCCCCGTCAGCATGGGAAATGCGGTCGAGGTATAGACGTATGTCGCCGCCTTGCGCAGGCTGTCGCCTGCCTCCAGTCGCGCCACCATCATCTCGACTGCGATCATGGCGTCATCGACGAGCAGCCCGAGCGCGATGATCAGCGCGCCAAGCGAGATGCGCTGCAGAGAAATGCCCGCATACTGCATGACGACGAAGGTGATGCCGAGCACCAGGGGTATGGAGATCGCGACGACCAGGCCGGCGCGTGTGCCGAGGCTGATGAAACTGATCGCCAGCACGATTGCGACGGCCTCAAACAGCGCACGCGTGAAGCCCGAGACGGCTTCCTCGACGACGGCGGGTTGGTCCGAGACATGGAAGACCTCGACGCCGACTGGCATATCGGCGGTAATCTGTTCGATCCTGGCTTCCAGGTCTTCACCGAAGGTCAGCAGGTTCGCGCCCGGCTTCATGCCGATGGCAAGGCCTATCGCCGGCTTGCCGTTGTAGCGGAAGAGAGACGTCGGCGGGTCGGCATATCCCCGCCGGATTTCCGCCACGTCGGTCAAGGGGAAGAAGCGGTCGTTGACCCGAAGGTTGACCTCGCGAAGGCTCTCCTGCGATTTGAAGCTGCCGCCGACACGAAGTGCGATGGTTTCGGGACCAGATTGCATGATGCCCGACTGAGTGACCGCATTCTGCGCCTGAAGTGTGGATATGACGACCGAGCGGTCGATGCCGAGGGCTGCCAGCTTCTGCGTCGAGAACTCCAGGTAGATCACTTCGTCCTGCGCGCCGATGACATCGACCTTGCCGACATTGGGAACTGCCAGGATCCGCGTTCTTGCGTCTTCGGCGACATCGCGAAGTTCGCGCTGTGTCAGGCCGTCGGAGGTGAAGGCGTAGATGTTGCCGTAAACGTCGCCAAACTGATCGTTGAAGAAGGGACCCTGAACGCCTGACGGGAAATTGCCCCTGATATCGTTGATCATGTTGCGCACGACCAACCAGGTCGGCGCGACATCTCGCGCCTTGGTGGAGGCAAGAAGGTTGACAAAGACGGTCGTCTTTCCGGCCTGGGTCACGCTGCGAGTGTAGTCGAGGGCTGCCAGTTCCTGCAGCTTGCGCTCGATCCTGTCGGTGACCTGTTCCGTGACTTCCTGGGCGGACGCGCCCGGCCACTGCGCCTGGATCACCATGGTCTTCACGGTGAAAGAGGGATCCTCTTCTCGTCCGAGGTCGAGATATGCGTAGAAACCGGCGACCGCGAAGGCGATCATGAAATACCAGACGATCGAGCGGTGTTCGAGTGCCCAGTCGGAGAGATTGAACTTGTTCACGTGCGGCGTTCCTGTCCGAGTTTCACCACTTGTCCGTCCTTGAGCTGATCGACCCCGGTCACCACGATGCGGTCGCCGCGGGACAGGCCCGCGAGGATCCGCAGAGTATCCGCTGCCGTCGTTTCGGCAACGACTGTCACTTCCGTCTTTTTCAGCTGGTTCGTTTCAGGTTCGATCCGCCAGACATGGCTGATGCCGTTTTCGCTGAAGACGGCCGATGAAGGCAGGGTCACTTCGGCGTTTTCGACTACGTTGGTGAGCGAGACCGAGACGACTGACCCGAGCCGGAAGGAGACCGGTGCGTCATCCAGCGCGATCTTCACGCGGTAGGAGCGTGTTGTCGGATCGGCATCCGGGGCGATTTCCCGCAAAGACCCGCCTACCGAAACCGTCGGGTCGAGTTGAAGATCGATCTGAACCTTTTGGCTGTTGCGAAGCGGCTCAAGCAGCGATTCCGGCACGTCAATTACGGCGTCACGCTGATCCAGGCGGGCCAGTTCCAGAACGGCCTGGCCCACCGCGACTGTTTCTCCGACGTCGGCATTCCTGCGTGTGATCGCCCCGTCGAAATCGGCCCTGAGCGTCGTGTAACCGAGCTGCTGATTGGCTTTCTGAAGCGATGCCTGTGCCCGATCGAGATTGGCCTGTGCGGCGATCAGGGCCTGCTCGGCCACTTCGAGGTCTGCCTGGCTCGCACTTCGGCTGGAAACGAGGATCTGATTACGGTTGGCTACGATACGAGCGTTTTCTAGTTGCGCCTCGGCCGAGCGCACTTCGGCCTGCGCACTGCGCACAGCCAGTTGTGCTGTCAGGGGATCGAGTTCCATGAGGATGTCGTCACGCTTGACGATATCGCCCACCTGTACTGAATTTCGGATGATCCGGCCGAACGTGCGGAAGGCGAGATCCGCCTCCACCCTCGGCTGGATCGTCCCGGCAAAGCGGAGAAGATCGGAGTGATCTGCCTTGACCTCGGCGAACACTACGGTCCGTACGGGGTCCTGATCGGCACTGTGGACAGGAAGTGCAGCCAGAAGGCTGCCGAGCAGAGCCAGTGCCCTGGTCTTGGATCGGTGATGATGCATCCTCTTAGCTCTCCCAGTCGAGCAGTTCATTCGGACGAACGAGCTTGACACCCTCGGTTACGACGAGGGCCCCGTCGTTCAGTCCGGCACTCACGATGAAATCCCCGGACCGGTAGACCGAAACATCGACCGGCATCAGTGACGCCGTGCGGGTCGCCGGATCAATGACCCAGACCGCCGGCTTGCCGTTCTGTGAGGACATGGCGCTCCAGGGCAGAACAGTGCCCTTCTGCGCGGGGCCGAGAAAGGCTCCGACCACCGGGGTGCCGAGCGGCCATGACTGGTCGTCCTGAAGCGTCAGGCGGATGCGAATGGTCCCGGTCTGTGGGTCGATGACGGGCGAAATCTCCCGGATTGTTGCCGTCGCCTTGCGGTTTTGATCGCTGATGGGCGAGACCTCGACCTCTTGCGATGGCTCGCCCTTGAGAAAGAAGGCTTCATACACGTCGAACACCACGTCCCTCGGGCCATCGCGGGCGATGGCCAAGGCGGGCTGTGCTGCGGAAACGACAGAGCCGACTTCCACATTGCGCGCCGTGACGATCCCGTCGGCGTCGGCCTTAAGCGCCGTGTAGGACAGGGCATCTTTCGCGGTTTCGAGATTGGCCTGTGCCGATTCCAGGGACGCCTGGCTTGTTGCGAGCCCCTCCCTGGCCTGATCGAAGACCTGTTGCGAGATGGCTCTGGCCTCCAGCAGTGTTTCATAGCGCTGATAGGCCAGGGTCTTCTGCTTGACGTCTGCCTGCGCTGCCCGAAGGGAGGCCTCGGCGATCTTCAGGTCCGATTGCTGTTCGCTGTCGTCGAGGCGCATAAGGAGTTCACCCGTCTTGACCCGGGCGCCGACATCAACGTGTCGCTCGACCACCTTGCCGCTGACGCGGAAGGCCAGATTGGTCTGGATGCGCGCCTCGACTTCCCCCGTAATCGAGGCGACGGGCTGATAGCTGCTGACCGATGCGGCCACGGCCAGCACCGGTTGCGGCTTGCTTTCAGCCTCGACGGCTTGCCTTTCGCAGCCTGTCAGCGAGGCGAGTGCGGCAATCAACAGGATCAGGCTGGACGGTCTTGAAACCGCTCGGTGCTGAAGATGATGATCTCTGCGTTTCATCTTGATTTGGCCCCCATCAAGTCTTCTGGAAATTCTCTTGCACCATTTCGAATGCCAGCTTTAGCGGCCGCCAATGGAGCCAGGCTGGCCGTCAGATCAAGGGCGTCCGCGCTTCGGCGTGCAACCTCAGCATAGAGTATTCGACTGTTCCCTGCCGCGCGCACTTCGACGGCATATAGAACAGAGCCGGAGAACGTCCCTTGCCGTCCTGCCAGTTGCGCGCCTGCGTTGACCGCTATGCCCACAGGCATGACATGGGATACGGTGGAGAGAACAGGTTTGCTTTTCTCAGCCTCGATCAGCGTCAATTCCACGAGCAGACTACGCGGTCCCGGGATGCTGACAATAGGGAATCTCGAAGACAACGAGGCTGCGAACTGCTGGCGCAGAATGCCCGCAAGTTCCGCCATCTCATCCTGTGCGAGGCCTGCCTCGGAAGGACTGCGTGGTGATGCCAACTTTACTGGCGCAACGACCACGCTGTCATAGGCCGAAAAGTCGACTGTCGGGTTGCGATAGCTGTAGGGTTGGTCGCTCAGGTGAGTGGGTTGCAGGAGAGGCGATGAGGCGAGGTTCTCCGGCTTCGGGGTGGTGGTGGCGCAGCCTCCTAGGAGCGAAAGAGCCAGCATCGCGGCTCCCAGGCCAAATCGTGACACGTCGCGTTGCATCTGGTCTCATCTCCGCGTGGCCTGAGGCTATGTTGGTTTGGCATTCGCGTGCCGGAATGCTATTATCAACACACGTTGACTTTATTTGTCAACGTGTGTTGATAATGGGCTGGCGCTATGCCTGACAAGGATTTCCAGGAGGCGTGATTTGAAGGGCGAAGAGCGCAAGAAACGGAATGGCAAGGAGCCGGCACGGGAGCGTATCCTGCGTCACGCCATCCGGCGGTTTTCGATACAGTCCTATGAGACGACCAGCTTGCGCGAGATCGCAGCTGACGCGGATGTGGACGTCGCCTGGGTTCACAGGAGCTACGGCTCCAAGGAAAAGCTCTTCGAGGAGTGTTTGCGTTTCACGATCGCCTCGGAGGAGGCGCTGCGAGAGCTGGGGCCGGATACCCTCGAACGGCTGTCCACCCAGATCCTGCAGAGCCGGGAGCCGGGTGAGTTGCGCCCCATCGACATCATTATCCGATCGCTGTCGAGCCCAGAAGCCTCGCGAGTCATCAAGAGCGTAGCCCAGGCCATGATCATCGGACCGCTCCTTGAGCGCGCTCCCCCAGGTGGCGGGGTGCCGGTTGTCCTGACCCTCTCGATGATGATGGGACTGGCGATCATGCGTGACGTGGTCGAGTTGGACGTGCTCCAGATGGCCGATCCGGAGCATGTCCAGCATGTCCTGATGGCGGCAATAGGCGTCATGAAAGCATCCACAGCCGATGTGCGATCGGAGTGATAGCCTGCGCGCTCGGTGATGTCATGCGTGGCTCGCCACCCCTTCTAGCGGTTTCTGCCGACGGCGGTGTCCACCGAAACTGTCCGGCTTCTGGTCATCCCTCCGCCGCCCCGTCCTCATCGAGGGATGCCTCCGCTTCAGCGACGTTCTGCTTGACCGCGACGAAACTGTCCGGAGTGACCGAAATGCTGTCGATGCCGCAGCCGACCAGGAACTGGGCAAAGCTGGGATGATCGCTGGGCGCCTGCCCGCATATACCGATCTTTGCGCCGGCCTTGCCGGCTTCGGCAATGACGGTCCTGATCATCCATTTGACCGCTTCATCCTGCTCGTCGAAGAGATGGGCGAGCTCACCGGAATCGCGGTCGACACCGAGGGTCAATTGCGTCAGGTCATTCGACCCGATCGAAAAACCGTCGAAATAGCGGGCGAATTCCTTGGCCAGGATGACGTTGGACGGGATCTCGCACATCACGTAGACCTGCAAGCCATCCTCGCCGCGCCGCAAGCCGTTTTCGGCCATGACCTGCAGAACCTTTTCCGCTTCCCCCACGGATCGGCAGAACGGGATCATCACCACGACGTTGCGGAAACCCAGTTCGTTTCTCAGCTTGCGGATCGCCCGGCATTCCAGCGCAAAGCCTTCCCTGTAGCGAGGAGAATAGTAGCGAGAGGCACCGCGAAAGCCGATCATTGGGTTCTCTTCGTTCGGCTCGAATTCTGCACCACCCAGGAGGCCGGCATATTCGTTGGTCTTGAAGTCACTCATCCGAACGATGACCGGCTTCGGGTGAAGCGCTGCGGCAATCCGGGCAAGCCCTTCTGCAAGCTGATCAACAAAATAGGCCGACTTGTCGTCATATCCGGACGTCAGGCTTGCGATCTCCTGCTTGGCCACCGGATCCGTCAGCCTGTCGAAATGCACAAGTGCCATCGGATGAATGCGAATGGCGTTGCTGATGACGAATTCCATCCGTGCCAGCCCCACTCCATCGGCCGGCAATTTCCACCAGCGGAAGGCAGCCCCCGGATTGGCGAGGTTCAGCATCACCTTGGTCCGGGTTGGCTTAATGTCGTCCATATTGAGGGTTTGCACCTCGTAGTTTGCCGTTCCCTCATAGACCAGCCCCTCATCGCCCTCGGCGCAGGAGACGGTGATTTCCTGCCCGCTGTGCAGAAGATGCGTTGCGTTCCCGGTCCCAACGATCGCCGGCAGACCGAGTTCGCGGCTGACAATCGCCGCGTGAGACGTACGGCCGCCGTGATCGGTGACGATGGCCGCGGCTCGCTTCATGATCGGGACCCAGTCGGGGTCCGTGGTCGAGGTCACAAGGATCGAACCATCGATGAACTGATCGATGTCGCGGGCACTTTCGATCATGCAGACATGACCGGAAACAATGGCATCCCCGATCGACAGACCGGTAACCAGCGTCTTTCCCTTGCTGCGGATCGTATAGCTGCTGAAGGCGGCGGTCTCGCGATTGGACTGGACCGTCTCCGGGCGCGCCTGCACGATGTAGAGACGTCCGGTTTCGCCGTCCCTTGCCCATTCCATGTCCATGGCGCAGCCATAGTGGCGTTCGATGGTTGCGGCCCAGCGGGCAAGGGTCAGGATCTCGGCGTCGGACAGCACGAATGCCGCCTGTTCCGCCTTCGACGTCGGAACATTGCGTGTCGGCTGTTCCCCCGTTCCATAGATCATCTTGATCTTCTTGTGCCCGCGCTTCTTGGAAATGATCGGGCAGAGGGCTGGATCATCGAGGAACGGTTTGAAGACCTGGTACTCATCCGGATCGACCGCGCCCTGGACCACGTTCTCGCCCAGTCCCCAGGCCGCATCGATCAGCACGACCTTGTCGAAGCCTGTCTCGGTGTCGATGGAGAACATCACGCCCGAACCGCCGATGTCGGAGCGCACCATCTGCTGGACACCGATCGAGAGGGCGACCTTCATGTGGTCGAAGCCCTTGGTCTGGCGATAGGAGATGGCGCGATCGGTGAACAGCGACGCGAAGCAACGCCGGCAGGCATCCAGCAGCGCCTTCTCGCCACTGATGTTCAAGAAGGTTTCCTGCTGGCCGGCAAAACTCGCATCCGGTAGGTCCTCGGCGGTGGCGCTGGAGCGGACGGCCACGCTTGCATCCGGTCGTCCTGCCCGCTTCGACAGCGCCGTGTAGGCTTCGATGATTGCTCGTGCCGTGGATGCTGGCCAGTCTGCGCGCAGGAACAACTGGCGGATCGCTTGTCCCGTTTGCGGAAGACTGGCCTTGCCGGCACGCCAGTCCTCGATCAGCCGGTTCATGGTCTCCCGAATGCCGTTCTCGTCGATGAAGTTCCAATAGGCTTGCGAGGTCGTTGCAAAGCCGGGCGGCACATCCACGCCCTGCTGGCCAAGCTGCTGGATCATTTCACCAAGCGATGAGTTCTTGCCTCCGACCCTGGCCACGTCTGCCCGGCGAAGCTGATCGAATTCTACGACGAATGCGCTGTTCTCGTTCATTGTGAACCTCCCCGTTGCGCGCTCGGAGAACGCGCTTTGTGTTTCAAGGAGAGGCTAGCGGTTGTACTCGTTAGCAGCCTTGATCCACGTCAAGGTGGCCTGGGGCTTCGATGCGATGGCGATATACGATGGCGATGTCTGGCGTCGTCAATGCCGCCTCTGTTGTTCAGTCGCTTTCGCCCTCGATAAGCGTCATCGGCCATAGCCTGCGCCTGGTCGCTTCGGGATAGTGATGTGCGAAATCCGGCATGGTCGCGAGCAGGCTTTCCGCCAGAGCTATGCCGAGCGAGCGCAGATCCGGCCGGAAGCAGGTGAGCACCGGATTGAGGAACTGCGCCTGTGGGCTGTATTGGCCGATCACGGCGATGTCCTTGCCGGGCTTCAAGCCTGCCTCCTGCAGGCCACGGTAGAAGCCGACGACGGTTGCCTCGTTGAGGAGGATGATTGCGGATGGCCGGTCGCGTGATTTCATCACCTGCTGGGCAACGTGATAGCCGCCCGGTTCGTTCGGGCCCGAGCGATAGACATGGGCCGGATCGAGTTCCAGGCCATGGCGGGCGAGTACCACGCGGCTGTGGTTCTCGAAGACATGGCCAAGGTTGATGTCGCCATGGGGGCGACTGATCGCGATCCGTCGATGGCCTTTCGCCACCAGGCGTTCGATCGCTTCTTCCGCCATGCCTTCGAAGTCTAGATCATACCAGGGCTGGCCGACATCGGTCTGGCTTCGGCCAAGCGTGATGAAGGGGATCTTCGTCTTGTGCAGGAGTTCGAAGCGAGGATCCTGGAAGCGGGTCGCCGAGAGAATGATACCGTCGGCGAAGCCACGCGCAACGATGCGTTTCAGATAGTCGTCGGGATCTTCCTCCGATGAGCAGAGCAGGGCGACGAGATCGAGCTTGTGGCGGGCAAGGACCGTCTGCATGCCGTCGAAGACGCGCATGAAGAAGGTGTCGCCCTGGCCGGTGATGTCGTGGCCCGTCTGCATCATGAAGCCGATGATGCCGGTCGCGCCCTTGCGCAGCGAGCGTCCCGCCTGGTTCGCGACATAGCCAAGTTGCTCGGCCGCTTCCAGGACACGCCGCCGCGTTTCCTCGTTGACATCGGGCTTGCCATTCAGGGCGCGGGATACCGTCCCGATCGATATGTCGAGATGTTCGGCCAGTTGCCGGATACCCTTCATCAATCCCTCCGCCGAAAAGTGCTCCGTAACCGTTTACGAAAATCTATTGACACATGCAAAGTCTCGTTCATAGTATCGTAAACGTTTACGGGATGCGCGGAAGAGGAGTTTCGCCCATCTCTTGGGAGGACATCAGTGACTTCAAGGGCCGTTTTGTGCGGGTGCGGAGCTATGGCCAAAGGCTGGCTCCGAGCGCTTCAGTCTGCTTCCGATTTGAGCCGCGATGTCGAGATCGTCGGGCTCGTCGATCTCGACCATGCCGTTGCGGAAGCACTGGCAGCCGAATTCGGCCTCGATCACGTGGTGATTGATACCGACCTCGTCTCTGTCATCGACGCCACGCGGGCCGACATGGTCTTCGATGTGGTCGTGCCGTCGGCACGTTTCGCCGTCGTTTCCACCGCGCTCAAGCTCGGCTGCCATGTGCTTTCTGAAAAGCCGCTGGCCACGTCCTTGGATGAAGCCAATGCGCTGCTTGCGCTTGCGGCAGAAACCGGGCGGGTGCATGCCGTGGTCCAGAACCGTCGCTTCATCTCCGGCGTCAGGCGCCTGCGCCGAGCGGTGGAAGATGGGCTGATCGGTGAGGTTTCCGGCATCCATTGCGATTTCTTCATCGGCCCGCATTTCGGCGGCTTCCGCGAGGCGATGGACAATGTGCTGCTGCTCGACATGGCGATCCACACCTTCGACGCTGCCCGCTTCGTCTCGGGCAAAGAGCCGCTTTCGGTCTATTGCGTCGAAACCAATCCATCCGGCTCCTGGTATGCCCATGGCGCCTCCGCCAATGCGATCTTCCGGCTCTCGGGCGATGCCGTCTTCAGCTATCGTGGTTCCTGGTGTGCCGAAGGGCGGCGGACGAGCTGGGAGAGCGCCTGGAGGTTGGTCGGTTCGAAGGGCATGATCACCTGGGATGGTGAGGAGAGCTTCGAAGCGACGGTTGCCGGCGATGAAACGGGACTGCTGCGTGGCCATCGTGCGCTTTCCATTCCCGATGCTCCTGACCTCGATGAGACCCACGGCCATCGAAGCGTGCTTGCGGAATTCATTGATGCGGTGAAGTCCGGGCGACGACCGGAGACTGTCAGCGACGACAATATCAAGAGCCTGTCCATGGTGTTCGGCGCGATCGAAAGCGCCCGGACCGGACTTCCTGTCAGCATTTCAGTCGAAGGACATTAAGCCCGTGAGCAATCCCGCAAAATCTATCCGTATCGGAACCATGGTCAGCGCCAGCGGCGGCAAGGCGGCCGAGCGGATCGGCCAGATCGCCGACATGGGTTTCGAGAGCTTCGAGCCGTTCTTCTGGCAGACGACGAATGGCCAGGATCTCGCCGATCTCGGCAAACGCTGCGTCGAGGCGATCGGCGATCGCGACATTACCATCTCGACGCTTGGCATGTTCGGCAATCCGCTGGAAGACAACGATATGGACCTTGAGACCCTTCAGGGCTGGAAGGACTGCATCGACAATGCGCATCATTTCGGCGCCACCTGTGTCGCTGGTTTTACGGGGCGCATTCGTAACCGTCCACTGACAGATAGCCTGCCGCGCTATCGCGAAATCTGGAGTGAGCTCGCCAAGCGCGCAGCGGACAAAGGCGTGAAAATCGCGTTTGAGAACTGCGCCATGGACGGCAACTGGCAGACCGGAGACTGGAACATTGCCCACAATCCGGATGCCTGGGAGCTAATCTTCAACGAGACGCCAGACGATCACATCGGGCTCGAATGGGAGCCCTGCCACCAGATGGTCTATCTGATCGATCCGATCCCGCAGATCCGCAAATGGGCACACAAGTTCTTCCATGTGCATGGCAAGGACGCGACGATCCGCTGGGACGTGATCCGCGAACACGGGGTCTTCGGCAAGCACCCCTTCGTCTTCATGCGCACGCCGGGCTTCGGCGATACCAACTGGACGGACGTGATCTCGGAGCTTCGGCTCGCCGGCTGGTCCGGCTCGATCGACATCGAGGGCTGGCACGACCCGGTCTATCGCGACGCGCTGGAAATGACCGGCCAGATGCATGGCCTCAACTATCTGAAGAATTGCCGGGGCGGGGAGTTCGTCACCGATCCGCAATGAGACTGCCTGCCGGCTTGGAGGAAGTCGGCGTAACGACAAGGTCAAACCCTAAGGAGGAGAGCATGTCTATCAAGAATTGCCTGATGGCCGGCGCGCTGGCGCTAGCCTCCGTGTCCGGGCTCGCAGTGGCAGCCCATGCACAGGAAGAGGTCACCATCACCATATGGAGCCTCGACAAGCCGGAGCAGCCGGCCTGGAATCTGGCCCGCGAATTCGACGAGAAGGAGCCTGGCATCAAGGTCGAATATCGCCTGGTGCAGTTCGATGATGTCGTGAGCGAAGCGATGCGCGCCTATTCGACCGGCCAGGCGCCCGACATCATCGCCGTCGACAATCCCGAGCATGCGCTCTTTGCCTCGCGCGGCGCCTTCCTCGATCTGACCGACCGGATCGCCAAGTCGGAGGTGATCAAGCCGGCCAATTACTTCCCCGGCCCACTGAATTCCGTCACCTGGGACGGCAAGCTGTTCGGCGTGCCGAAGGCGACCAACACGATCGCGCTCTACTACAATGCCGACATGTTCAAGGAGAAGGGCCTCGATCCCGACAAGCCGCCGCAGACCTGGGCGGAACTCATCGATGCGGCGCGCAAGCTGACCGATCCCGCAAAGAACGTCTATGGCCTGGCCTTCTCGGCGAAGGGCAGTGAAGAGGGGACCTTCCAGTTCCTTCCCTGGGCGCAGATGGGCGGCGGCGGCTACGAGAAGATCAATGCCGATGGTGCGGTGAAGGCGCTCGAAGCCTGGAAGTCGATCATGGACGAGAAGCTCGCCTCCCCCGACAGTCTGACGCGCGGCCAGTGGGATTCCACCGGCACGTTCAACTCCGGCAATGCCGCCATGGCGATCTCCGGGCCCTGGGAGTTGAACCGCATGTCGGACGAAGCAAAATTCGACTGGCGCGTGACGCTTCTGCCGGTGCCGGAAGCCGGTGCCGAGCGCTCGTCCGCCATGGGTGACTTCAACTGGGCGATCTTTGCCAATAGCAAACATCCTGAAGAGGCCTTCAAGGCGCTCGAATACTTCGCCTCGCAGGACGACAAGATGTTCGAGAAGTATGGCCAGCTTCCGGCCCGCTCCGACATCACGCTGCCGGCCACCGGCAACGAGAAGAAGGATGCCGCGCTGAAGGTCTTCCAGGAGCAGCTGCAATACGCCAAGGCGCGCGGACCGCATCCGGAATGGCCGAAGATCTCCAAGGCGATCCAGGACGCCATCCAGGCCGCTCTCACCGGTCAGATGACGCCGAAGGATGCGCTTGATCAGGCGGCTGAAACCATCGCTGCCGTCACGGGGTGACATATTGGTACCGATACTCCGCCCATGCCCCACGTGGGAGGATCATCGTACCTCGTCAACCTCCCGGAGGGCCGTCCTCGTTCCCCTCGTCGCGGGGGCGGCCCGACCGGAGATTTCCATCGCGATGCGGAGACCCCCATGCGCAAGATCCTGTCCAGCCTGACTGATGGCCGTGGTTTCGACATCGGCCTCGTCGGACTGCCGCTCGCCTTCCTCTTCGTCCTGTCCGGCCTGCCGCTGCTTTACAATGTGCTGATGAGCTTCCAGGAAGTCGACATGTTCTCTCTGGGCACCTTCTTTCGCCCCTTTGTCGGCTTCAAGAACTACGTCTCGCTGTTTGCGCAGCGCGAGACCTGGCCGATTCTCACCAACACAGCCATCTTCGTCGGCGCCTCGATTGCCGGGCAGTTCCTGATCGGGTTTTCCCTCGCGCTGTTCTTCTGGACGAACTTCCCCGGCGCCTCCTGGCTGCGTGGGCTCTTTCTCGTCTCCTGGGTCATGCCCGGTCTCGTCGTCGGGGCGATCTGGAACTGGATCCTGTCGGGTGACTTCGGGGTGCTCAACTTCTTCCTGCGTGAGGCGGGCCTGATCTCGGAGAATATCTTCTGGCGCTCGGACCCCAACTATTCGCTCTGGGCCGTCATCATCGCCAATATCTGGCTTGGCACATCCTTCAACATGATCCTGCTCTCGGTCGGTCTCTCCGGAATTCCGAAAGATCTCTACGAGGCGGCCGAACTCGACGGTGCCAATGTCTGGCAGCGCTTCTGGACGATCACGCTGCCGATGATGCGCTCGACGATCGGCGCGATCATCTCGCTTGGTCTGATCTTCACACTGCAGCAATTCGATCTCTTCGCCGCCATTACCTCCGGTGGGCCGAACAACTCCTCCAACGTCGCGCAGTACTGGGCCTGGGACCAATCCTTCCGGCAATATGATTTCGCCCGTGGTGCGACGATCTCGGTCATCATGATCGTCTTCGTCATGCTGGCCTCGATCGTCTATGTCCGCTCGACCCGGCAGGAGGTGCGCGGATGAGTGAGACCTGGCACAACCGCCTGATGCTGGCGATCGCGATCCTGCTGGCCGCGATCTATCTCTTCCCGCTCTACTGGATGTACATCACGACGCTGAAGACCGGTTCGGCGATGTTTGCGACGCCGCCCAGTTTCTGGCCGAGCGATCCGCAATGGGGCGCTTACGTGTATGTCTGGGAGAGCCGGAACCTCGCCCGCTACATGTGGAACTCGCTCATCATCGCCTTTGGCGCCGTGGCGCTGATCACGCTTCTCGGTACGGGCTGCGCCTATGTGCTGGCCCGCTACCGCAACGGATGGATCGATGTCGGGCTATTCCTCATCCTGATGTTGCAGGTTCTGCCGGCCTCGCTGATGATCACGCCGATCTTCGTCGGCTTCTCGCAAATCGGGATGCTGGAATATCCGCGGCTCGCCGTCATCATCGCGATTGCCGCGAAGAGCATGCCCTTCTTCGTGGTGCTGGTGCGCGCCACCTTCATGAGCGTGCCGATCGAGCTTGAGGAGGCCGCACTTGTCGACGGCAATTCGCGGGTCGGCGCCTTCTTTCACATCGTCCTGCCGCTTGCCCGCAACGGCATTCTGGTGGCGGCCATTCTGATCTTCATGCAGGCCTTTGGCGAATTCGTCTATTCGAAGTCGATCATCCAGGATGCAGAATTCCAGCCGGCAAGCGTCGGCCTCAATTCCTTCATGGGGCCGAATACCAATGAGTGGAACTACATCATGGCGTTTGCCTCGATTTATGTGACGCCGATCCTGGCGGCCTTCGTTCTTCTGCAGCGCCGGATCGTCTCCGGGCTCACGTCTGGAGCTCTCAAATGACCCATCAGATCGAACTATCGGGCGTCAACAAATACTACGGCGCCTATCATGCGCTGCGCGATATCGACCTGAAGATCCGCAAGGGCTCCTTCGTCGCGCTCGTCGGTCCATCCGGCTGCGGCAAGTCCACGCTTTTGCGGTCGCTGGCCGGTCTCGAAAGCATTTCGACCGGTGACCTGTTGATTGCCGGCGAGCGGATGAACGGCGTCCCGCCGCGCAAACGCGACCTGGCCATGGTCTTCCAGTCCTATGCGCTTTATCCGCATATGACGGTGGAGGAGAATCTCACCTATTCGCTGCGCATTCGCGGGGTGAAGAAGGCAGAGGCGAAGAAGGCGGCGGAAGACGTTGCGGCGACGACGGGCTTGTCCAACCTGCTGCACCGCTATCCGCGCGAACTCTCCGGTGGCCAGCGCCAGCGCGTGGCGATGAGCCGGGCGATCATCCGGCATCCCAAGGCCTTCCTGTTCGACGAGCCGCTGTCCAACCTTGATGCCGCCCTTCGCGTCCATATGCGCAAGGAGATCCGCTCGCTGCATGACCGGCTGGGTGCCACCTCCGTCTATGTCACCCATGACCAGATCGAGGCGATGACCATGGCGGACCATGTTGTCGTCATGCGCCAAGGCGTGATCGAGCAGCAGGGCGCGCCGCTGGAACTCTATGACCGGCCGGTCAACAAGTTCGTCGCCGGCTTCATCGGCTCGCCGGCGATGAACTTCATCCCGGCGACGGTCGGGGCCGATGGTCGATCCCTGCTGCTTGACCTCGGCAGTCCTCAATCCATCCGGCTCGAACGTCCCGCACCTTCCAACCTCCAACTGGTGGTCGGGTTGCGACCTGAGCATCTGCGGCTGGTTCCCGAGGCTCACGCGCAAATCCGGCTGCCGGTCGGCGTCGTCGAGAGCACCGGGTCGATGACCTATATCACCTCGGCCAGCACACCCGAGATCAATGTCGTCGTGGCGGATCGGCAGACCCTGCGGGCCGGCGAAACAATGTCGCTCAGCTTCGATCCGGCGCATCTGCATCTCTTTGATCGAGACAGCGAAAGGCGGGTTGAAGCCTTCGCCTGACAGGCTCCTGTGAACAGCTATGGTCACAGATATCTGCAAGCTGCCGGTCGTTCTCGCGCTACTCCGGCGAGTTGCGCCCGCCGGATACAGGAGAGGTCAGGATTTCAGGATCCGCTCCGCGATTGTCGCGGCTTCCTCGACATGGGCGCGGCAAGCTGCCGCCGCCCGTTCGGGGTCGTTGCGCTCGATGGCCTCATAGATCTCGCGCATGCGGGCCGGCCCGGAAACTGTGCGGTTGCTGGTCGACAGTGTCATGACGCGCAGGCGGGAGATCCGGCCGTTCAGGCGGTTGACGATTTCCCAGGCAATGGTGTGGCCGCTCGCCTCGAACATGATCTTGTAGAATTCGTGGGTGGCGTCGAGGATCGCCGGTGGAGAGTGGTTCTTCGATGTGCGGTCGAGTTCGGCCAGGACTGCGCCTAGCTTCGCCTTGACCGCCGCGTCGGCGTGGCGGGCGCAATCGGCAGCCGCCGTCGATTCCAGAGCCGAGCGAATCTCGTAGATCTGTCTGGCGTCGTCCCAGGCGATGGTCGCGACGATCGGCCCCTGCTTGGCAATGTTCTCCACGAGACCTTCGGATTCAAGGTGCCGGATCACTTCGCGGATGACGGAGCGCGACACGCCCAGCTGATCACACAGCGTGCGCTCGACGAGCCGCTGTCCGGGTTCGAACAGACCCGCAATGATGGCGCGGCGCAGGCGATCGAGTGCGATCTCCCGAAGGGTTGCGGGCGGCGTTTCGATCCTGAGATCGGCCAAATCGGATTCTCTTTTCAGCATGGTCCTTCCTTACCGTCGTTTTTTGTTGGCGGCAAGCTCTTGACACGTTGTCTTATGGTATACCAACATGTGGCATACAGTAACGATGGAGACGACCTTGGTTCCGGTCATTCGCAAAACCCTCCTGCATGTCGAGACGACCCTGATCGAAGGGGGCAAGGCTGCGCCGACGCCGCTGAAGCTCATTGCGGCCATGGCGGTGGTCAAAAACCCCTGGGCCGGCCGAGGCTTTGTGGAAGATCTCAAGCCCGAGATCCATGCGGCTGCACCGGTGCTCGGCGCGCTGCTCACCCGCATGATCCTGGACGTGACCGGTTCAGGTGAAGCTGTCGAAGCCTATGGCAAGGCAGCGGTTGTCGGGCTTGACGGAGAAATCGAACACGCATCCGCCCTCATTCATACGCTGCGCTTCGGCAACCACTATCGCCAGGCTGTGGGCGCCAAATCCTATCTTGCCTTCTGCAATACGCGGGGAGGCGCAAATGCGCCGGTGATGATCCCGCTGATGGACAAGAATGACGAGGGGCGCCGGTCGCATTACCTGACCATCCAGTGCGCAATCCCCGACGCGCCGGCAGCCGACGAGATCGTCGTGGCGCTCGGCGCCTCGATCGGTGGACGTCCGCATCATCGCATCGGTGATCGTTACCAGGATCTCCAGGAGCTCGGAAACGATGTTCACAATCCCGCCGCGGTCTAGGACGGCATCGGGCACGGCCTATGCCGCGATCGGTCGCGGCGAGCCGCTTGTACTGATCCATGGCGTGGGGATGAAGCTCGAGGCCTGGACGCCGCAGATGCAAGCGCTGTCCGATCGTTTCGAGGTCATCGCCGCTGACTTGCCTGGGCACGGAGAGAGCCTGCCACTTCCGGCGGGTGCCGGACTTGGCGCATTCGTCGCAAGGTTCGTCACCTTCATCGAGGAGCTTGGGCAGGGTCCTGTCAGCGTCGCGGGCCATTCGATGGGGGCCTTGATTGCCGGCGGGCTCGCCGCCGAGGCCTCGCAGCGGATCAGCCGGGTGGCGTTGCTGAACGGAGTCCACAGGCGCGACGAGGCGGCACGAGAGGCGGTCACGGAGCGCGCTGCGGAGATCATGACGGGTGCCTTCGACCGTGAAGCGCCGCTCCGCCGCTGGTTCGGCGATGGAGGCGAGCATGAGGCGGCCTATGCCTTGTCCCGCCAATTGCTGGCCGAGGTGGACCAGCAGGGTTATGCCACGGCCTATGGCGCCTTTGCCACCGGTGACACGGTCTATGCCGATTGCTGGCCGCAGGTGCGGTGCCCCGCCCTGTTTCTGACCGGAGAAGGTGATCTGAATTCGACGCCGGAGATGGCGTGTGCAATGGCTGCGGCAGCCGCCGACGGCCGTGCGGTAGTCATCGCCGGACACCGGCACATGGTGAACCTGACCGCACCTGATGCGGTCAATGCGGCGCTGTCTGAATGGATGGCGCGGACCTGCGAGGAGGCTCGACATGACGCATGATCCCCGTGCCCTGCGCAATGCCTTCGGGGCCTTCCTGACCGGTGTCACCGTCGTGACCACCCACAATCCCGCCGGTGAGCCAATCGGCTTCACGGCCAATTCCTTCACCAGCGTCTCGCTTGATCCGCCGCTGCTGCTCGTTTGTCTGGCCAAGACCTCGCGCAATTTCGAGACAATGACACGCACCGCCGGTTTTGCCGTCAACATTCTCTCCGAGGCGCAGAAGGAGGTGTCCAATACCTTCGCCCGCCCGGTCGAGGATCGCTTTGCAGCTGTCGAATGGCGCGTCGGGCCCCATGGGTCGCCGGTATTCGCGGATGTCTCCGCCTGGTTCGACTGTTCCATGCATGAAGTCGTCGATGCCGGTGATCATGTGATCCTGATCGGTCGGGTCGAGGGGTTCGAGGACAGCGGCAAGGCCGGCCTTGGTTACGCGCGTGGCGGTTATTTTTCACCGGCCCAGTCCGACAGGGCTCTTGTCGGAGCGCCGGACATGCCGCAGCAGATTGGTGCGGTCGCCGAGCGCGATGGATCCGTTCTTCTTGTCGAGGACGGGAAGGGTGGGCTTCGGCTTCCTTCGAGCGACCTCGCAGCCGGTGACGGTGTCGGTTCGTTCTTTGCCTATCTGTCGACGCTGAGCGGTCTTCCTGTGGAGCCGGGGCTTGTCTACTCGATCTACGAAGACACCGGCGAGAAGCGCCAGCATGTGGTCTACCGGGCGGCGCTCGGCGAGGGGGAAACAAGCGCGTTGCCGCTGTTCCCGATCGACGCTCTGCCTCTCGACCGCGTCGCAGATCCCGCGACACGGGGCATCCTGAAGCGATACGCTCAGGAATCGAGCCTCGGCAATTTCGGGGTCTATGTCGGCAATCAGGAAAAGGGCCGGGTGCATGCCCAGGTCGGCAGAGGTTAGGCCATGAAGTTCTCGCTCTTCGTCCACATGGAACGGCTGGATGCCAGTCAGACGCATACGCAACTCTATGAAGAGTTCATCCAGCTCTGCGAGATCGCCGATCGCGGCGGCATGCATGCGATCTGGACCGGCGAGCACCACGCGATGGATTTCACCATCGCCCCGAACCCCTTCATCAACCTCGCGGACCTTGCCCGCCGCACGAAGAATGTGCGGCTCGGCACAGGAACGGTGATCGCGCCTTTCTGGCATCCGATCAAGCTGGCCGGTGAAGCGGCGATGACGGACATCATCTCCGATGGCCGCTTGGATATCGGTATTGCGCGCGGGGCCTATGGCTTCGAATACGAGCGCCTGCTGCCGGGCCTTGATGCCTGGGGCGCTGGCCAGCGCATGCGGGAACTCATCCCGGCGGTGAAGGGAATCTGGGGCGGCGACTATGCGCATCAGGGCGAGTTCTGGCAGTTTCCGTCGACGACCTCGGCACCGAAGCCGGTGCAGGAGCCACATCCCCCGATCTGGGTTGCTGCACGCGATCCCAACAGCCACGAATTTGCCGTTGCCAATGGCTGCAATGTCCAGGTGACGCCGCTCTGGAATGGCGATCCGGAAATCGAGGCCCTGATGGGCCGATTCAACACGGCCTGCGAAAAGGCACCGGACCAGCCTCGGCCGAAGATCATGCTGCTCCTGCACACCTATGTCGGCTCGGATGCGGTCGACGTCGAGCAGGCGACCAAGGAAGTCAGCGTCTACTACAATTACTTTTCCGCCTGGTTCAAGAACGAGAAGCCGATCCGCCAGGGGCTGATCGAGCGGCTCACCGAAGAGGAAATGTCCGGCAATGCAGCGCTCTCACCGGACGTGATGCGCAAGAACCTGCCGATCGGCACGGCGGATGAGGTGGTTGCCCGTCTGAAGGCCTATGAGGCGCTGGGCTATGACGAATATTCCATGTGGATCGACACGGGCATGTCCTTCGAGCGGAAGAAGGCCTCGCTCGAACGCTTCATCGCCGATGTCATGCCGGCTTTCGGCTGAGGGGGTCTGATGCAGCGCTTCCAGCAGTATATCAACGGTGTATTCGAGGACGGAAGCGGGCGGTTTGAAAGCCTCGATCCGGCAACGGCCAAGCCCTGGGCGGACATGCCGGAGGCGCGCGAGGCGGATGTCGAACGTGCGGTCGAGGCCGCCGAAAGCGCCCTGCTGGACGGGCCCTGGGCCGCGATGACGGCGACACAGCGGGGCAAGCTGCTCTACAAGCTCGCGGATCTCGTCGCGACGAATGCTCCGAAGCTCGCCGAACTCGAAACCCGTGATACGGGAAAGATCATCCGCGAGACCTCCGCGCAGATCGCCTATGTCGCCGACTACTATCGCTACTATGCAGGGCTGGCCGACAAGATTGAGGGTGCCTATCTCTCGATCGACAAGGCCGACATGGATGTGTGGCTGCGCCGCGAACCGGTCGGTGTGGTAGCCGCGATCGTTCCCTGGAACAGCCAGCTGTTTCTCTCGGCCGTCAAGCTCGGCCCGGCGCTCGCGGCCGGCTGTACCCTGGTGGTCAAGGCCTCGGAAGAGGGGCCGGCACCGCTGCTGGAGTTTGCCCGGCTGGTGCATGAAGCCGGCTTCCCGGCTGGCGTCGTCAACATTCTCACGGGTTTCGGCCCGTCCTGCGGTTCGGCGCTCACCCGCCATCCGAAGATCGCCCATATCGCCTTCACCGGTGGCCCCGGAACGGCTGCTGCCGTCGTGCGCAATTCGGCGGAGAACCTCGCCAGCACATCGCTCGAACTCGGCGGCAAATCGCCCTTTATCGTCTTTGCCGACGCCGATCTGGACAGTGCCGCCAACGCCCAGGTCGCAGGCATCTTTGCCGCGACCGGACAATCCTGCGTGGCGGGGTCGCGCCTGATCGTCGAGGCCTCAGTCAAGGAGCGCTTCCTTGCCATTCTGAAGAGCAAAGCAGAGGCCATTCGCATTGGTTCGCCGCTCGAGATGGCAACCGAAGTCGGGCCGCTTTGTACTGCGCGCCAGCGGGAGCTGATCGAAAAGACGGTCCACTCATCCCTGGATGCCGGTGCCCTGCTAGTGACCGGCGGCGGCAGGCCGAAGGATGTGGGTTACTACTATGCGCCGACGATCCTCGATTGTGACGGTGTGACATCGCCATCGGTCGAAACGGAATTGTTTGGCCCGGTGCTTTCGGTTCTTTCCTTTGAAACGGAAGCCGAGGCCGTGCAGCTTGCCAATGACACGCGCTACGGACTGGCCGCCGGCGTCTTCACGCAGAACCTCGCCCGTGCCCACCGCATGGTCCGACGCATCCGTGCGGGTGTCGTGTGGGTCAACACCTATCGTGCTGTTTCGCCGATTGCGCCCTTTGGTGGCTTTGGACAGTCCGGTCATGGGCGTGAGGGCGGACTGGCTGCCGCGCTCGACTACACGCGGACAAAGACCGTCTGGGTCCGAACCTCAGACGATCCGATCCCCGATCCGTTCGTGATGCGGTGACGCCATGTATTACGAGATCCGCACCTATCGACTGAAGAACGGCGCCATTCCCGACTATCTCAAGGTGGTCGAGGAGGAAGGCATCACGATCCAGAAGCAGCATCTCGGACGACTGGTCGGTTACTTCTACTCCGAAATCGGCCCGATCAACGAAATCGTCCACATCTGGGCCTTTGCCAGCCTGGACGAACGGCAGGAGCGGCGAGCCGCGCTGATGGCCGACCCGGCCTGGCGCGCCTTCCTGCCCAAAATCCGCGACCTCATCGAGCTCGCCGACAACAAGATCATGAAGCCGGCGGCGTTTTCGCCGCTCGGTGCAAGCCTGCCTGCATGACACATAAAAAGAGAACAATAACGGAGAACGGGAACATGAAAAAACTACTGGTAGCGACTGTCTTCACCACCCTGGTCGGCTTTGCGGGAACTGCGCTCGCCGATCAGATCGTCTTTTCGAGCTGGGGCGGCACGACCCAGGATGCGCAGAAGGAACACTGGGCCGACAGCTTCACGAGCAATACCGGCACCACTGTGGTCCAGGATGGTCCGACCGACTACGGCAAGATCAAGGCCATGGTCGAGGCCGGCAGCGTTACCTGGGACGTGGTCGATGTCGAGGGTGACTATGCGGTCCAGGCCGGCAAGGCTGGTCTGCTCGAACCGCTCGATTTCTCGATCATCGACAAGTCCAAGCTCGACCCGCGCTTCGTCACCGACTTTTCGGTCGGCAGCTTCTATTATTCCTTCGTCATTGGCTGCAACAAGGATGCTGCCGGCACCTGCCCGAAGACCTGGGCCGACCTGTTCGACACCGCCAAGTTCCCCGGCAAGCGTGCCTTCTACAAGTGGTCGGCGCCCGGCGTGATCGAGGCGGCTCTGCTGGCCGACGGTGTTGCCGCAGACAAGCTCTACCCGCTCGATCTCGACCGCGCCTTCAAGAAGCTCGACACCATCAAGGCCGATATCATCTGGTGGGACGGCGGGGCTGCTTCTCAGCAGTTGCTGGCTTCCGGCGAAGCGCCCTTCGGCTCGTTCTGGAACGGGCGCCTGACCGCGCTCGCGGCCACCGGGGTCACTGTCGAAACGTCCTGGGACCAAAACATCACCGCTGCAGATTCGCTCGTCGTGCCGAAGGGCACGAAGAACAAGGATGCCGCGATGAAGTTTATCGCCCACGCGACGGCCGACATGCAGCAATCGCTGTTCGCCATGGCGACGGGCTATGCACCGACCAATCTCGATGCCAACCTTCTGATGGACGAGGCCGTCCGCAAGACGCTGCCCGACATGCAGGCCGAGAGCCAGGTCAATGCCGACATGAACTATTGGGCCGACAATCGCGATGAGATCGGCAAGCGCTGGTACGACTGGCAGGCGAAGTAACCGCCAAGCCGGCCGGTTTCCACCGGCCGGCTCACCACCATCGGGGTACAGCATGGCCAATCTCGCGATACCGGACAAAGGCAGGCTGCGCGCGAAGCCACGCAGTGGGGCATTCGCCTATGCGATGCCGGCGCTCGTCCTGATCATCCTCTTCTTCGTCACGCCGGTGCTCGGCCTTCTGTTGCGCAGCGTGACCGAGCCTGAATTCGGGATGCAGAACTACGCCGAACTGATCGGCAGCGGCACCTATCTGCGCATCTTCGCCAATACCTTCCTGGTGGCCGGGGTGGTGACGGCGCTTTCGGTGGTCATCGGCTATCCGGTCGCCTGGGCGCTTGCCGTTCTTCCGCGGCATTGGTCGCAACTGGTCTTCGCCATCATCATCCTGTCGATGTGGACCAATCTGCTTGCGCGCACCTATGCCTGGATGGTCCTTCTGCAGCGAACGGGCGTGATCAACAAGACGCTGATGGGACTTGGACTGATCGAGCAGCCGCTGCCATTGGTCAACAACCTTGTCGGCGTCACGATCGGCATGACCTACATCATGCTGCCCTTCGTTATCTTGCCGCTGGTCGGGGTGCTCAGGTCGATCGATCCTGCCATCCTCAGGGCCGGTGCCCTGTGCGGCGCAAACAGTTTCCAGTGTTTCGTGCACATCCTGCTTCCCCTGTCCCTCCCGGGTGTCGCGGCGGGTGGCCTGATGGTCTTCGTCATGGCGCTTGGCTACTATGTCACCCCCGCGCTGCTCGGCGGGACGGCGAACATGATGCTGGCCGAAACGATCGCGCAATTCGTCCAGTCCCTGGTCAACTGGGGCATGGGAGGTGCCGCTGCCTTCGTGCTGCTGGTCGTCACCCTCCTTCTCTATGCTCTGCAACTGCGCCTCTTCGGCGCCCGCCGGATCGGCTGAGGAGGCGCCACCATGCTGCTCGACTATGACAAGCTCGGTGCCTGGAAGTGGTTGCTCATCGGCGTGACCACACTCGTGTGTCTTTTCCTCGTGCTGCCGATCTTCTTCATTGCCGCGCTCTCTTTCGGCTCCTCGCAATGGCTCATTTTCCCGCCGCCGTCCTGGACGATGCGTTGGTATATCGAGCTGTTCTCGGATCCCCGATGGCTGCAATCGGCGCTTACCAGCCTGCAGATCGCGGCGATCGTTACAGTGCTCTCCGTTGTCATCGGGTTTCTCGCCGCCTTCAGCCTCAACCGGGGCAGCTTTGTGGGCAAGGAGCTGATGCGAGCGCTGTTCCTCACGCCGATGATCCTTCCGGTCGTGGTGCTTGCAGTGGCGCTCTACGCCTTTTTCCTGAAGATCGGGCTGGCCGGCACCCTGCCTGGATTCATCATCGCCCATCTCCTCGTTGCCCTGCCGTTTTCGATCATCTCGATCGGCAGTGCGCTCGAGGGTTTCGACAAGTCTATTGAGGACGCGGCGATCCTGTGTGGTGCAAGCCCCTGGGAGGCGCGGCTGAGAGTTACGGTTCCGGCGATCAGCCACGGAATCTTCGGGGCGGCAGTCTTCTCCTTTCTCGCCTCCTGGGACGAGGTGGTGCTGGCGATCTTCATGGCCAGCCCGACACTTCAGACTTTGCCGGTGAAAATCTGGACGACGCTGCGCCAGGATCTGACGCCGGTTATCGCTGCCGCCTCCACGCTTCTGATCCTCTTCACGCTCCTTTTGATGATTATCGCGGCCGTGCTCCGCAAGGGACGAAAAACATGACGTCAGCTTTCATCGAGATCCGCGATATCCGCAAGGATTATGGTCCGATCACTGCGGTCAAGGATGTCACGCTCGATATCAAGAAGGGCGAGTTCATGACCTTTCTCGGACCCTCGGGGTCTGGCAAGTCAACGACGCTCTACATGCTGGCGGGCTTCGAACATCCGACTGCCGGAGACATCCGGGTCGATGGCGCAAGCCTTCTGGATACGCCATCTCACAAACGCAATATTGGTATGGTGTTCCAGCGCTATACGCTGTTTCCGCATCTGACGGTGGGCGAGAACGTCGCCTTTCCCTTGCGCATCCGCCGCATGCCGAAGGCCGAGGTTGAGCGCAAGGTGAAGGAGGCCCTGCGCCTGGTGCGGCTGGAAGGATTCGAGGACCGCAAGCCGGCCCTGATGTCGGGTGGGCAGCAGCAGCGCGTGGCACTCGCGCGGGCGCTGATCTACGATCCACCGGTGCTGCTGATGGACGAGCCGCTCTCGGCGCTCGACAAGAAGCTGCGCGAAGAGATCCAGTTCGAGATCCGCCGCATTCATCGGGAAACCGGTGTGACCATTCTTTACGTGACACATGACCAGGAGGAGGCACTCCGCCTCTCCGACCGGATCGCGGTGTTCAGCCATGGCCGCATCGACCAGATCGGTTCAGGACAGACGCTCTATGCAGAACCCGCGACGCGGTTCGTTGCGGGCTTCATCGGCGACTCGAATTTCGTCGATGCCGACGTCGTTGAGGTGCAGGGGAGCTCGGCAAGGCTTCGTCTGCAGGGCGGCGTGGAAGTGGCGGGCGTGCCGCTGCATGGTGCTTCGAAGGGAAGCCGGGGGGCGTTGCTTCTGCGGCCCGAACGCATCGAATTGCGCAAGGGCAGCGGTGATGGACGGCATCTGAACGGGACCATTCGGGACATGACGTTCCTCGGCAACAACACCGACATCCTGGTTGATCTCTCGGAAGGCGGTTCTGTGTCAGTGCGCCTGCCGTTCGGACACCCTTTGCTGCACGATCTCGGACCGATGGCGGCTGTCGACATCCTGTTCGATCCGGCCGGTGCGCATGTCTTTGAAACGTAAGTCGGACCGAACGGAATGCGGCCAATCAGCGAAGACAAGAATGGGGCGGCCATGGCCGCCCCATTCTTTCTTCATAGTCCTGCCTGACTGAGGGGCGGCCGGGTGCGACACCTGGCCAAAGCTCACCCCATCCGCTCGGAGGCATAGGAGCCGGGGCTTGCCGGGAAGACGACGGTTCTGTTGCCGTTGATGAAGGTGCGGTGGTGGATATGGGCGTGGATGGCACGCGCCAGCACCTGGCTTTCGACGTCGCGGCCGATCGAAACATAGTCGTCCGCCGACTGGGCATGGGTGATGCGGGCGACGTCCTGCTCGATGATCGGGCCTTCATCGAGATCGGCGGTGACGTAGTGCGCCGTTGCCCCGATCAGCTTCACGCCGCGCTCGAAGGCCTGCTTGTAGGGGTTGGCGCCCTTGAAGGACGGCAGGAAGGAGTGGTGGATGTTGATGATCTTGCCGGACATCTTCTGGCACATCTGGTCGGACAGGATCTGCATGTAGCGGGCCAGCACGATGAGCTCGGTGCCGGTCTGCTCGACGATGTCCATGATGCGGGCTTCGGCTTCCGGCTTGTTGGCCTTGGTCACCGGGATGTGGTGGAAGGGGATGTCGTGGTTCACGACGACCTTCTGGTAGTCGAAGTGGTTGGAGATGACGCCGACGATCTCGATCGGCAGGGCACCGATCTTCCAGCGGTAGAGCAGGTCGTTGAGGCAGTGGCCGAAGCGCGAGACCATCAGCAGCACCTTCATCTTGGCATCGCCGTCATGGAACTCGGCGGTCATTCCGAATGTCTTCTTCACAGGTTCCAGCCCTGCGGTGATCTCCCCGATCGTCGCTCCGTCCTCAATAATGAAGCTGAGCCGCATGAAGAACATGCCGGTGTCGAGGTCGTCGAATTGCGAGGAGTCGACGAGGTAGCAACCTTTCTCGGCGAGCAGGCCCGTGATGGCGGCCACGATGCCGCGGGTCGACTTGCAGGAAACGGTCAGCACATATTTCATCGGTTCAGGCTCCGGGTGGTGACAGCAATCGGCCAGATGTCATCATCCTCGCCCTACGGGCGAGGATCTGCAACGGTGATGGCGGAGAAAGGACGCAAATGCCCGGGACGAGCCCGAGCATGACGTCCGCGTTTCACGGCGAATTCAGACGTCCAGCGTCGTCTGGTGCTCCCAGGCGGTGAATTGCGAGCAGTAGGTGTTCCACTCGCCATGCTTGAGCTTGAGATAAGCAGCGGAGAACTCCGTGCCGAGTGCCGCCTGGAGGCCCTTATCGTCCTCATAGGCGCGCAGTGCATCCAGCAGGTTGAGCGGCAGCTTCGGCGCGTCCTTGATCAGGTGCCCGTCGCGATACATGTCGATATCGTGGTGCGGGCCCGGATCGGCATCGCTTTTCAGGCCGCTCAGGCCCGCCGCGATGATGATGGCTTGAAGCAGGTAGGGATTGACCGCGCCATCCGGCAGGCGCAGCTCGAAACGGCCAGGGCCGGGCACGCGCACCATATGGGTGCGGTTGTTGCCGGTCCAGGTCACCGTGTTCGGCGCCCAGGTAGCGCCGGAAATCGTGCGTGGGGCGTTGATGCGCTTGTAGGAATTGACGGTGGGATTGGTCACGGCGGCGAGTGCCGAGGCATGTTTCATGATGCCGCCGAGAAAGGTCTTGCCCTTGGCTGACAGACCAAACGGCATTGCCTTGTCGGCAAAGGCGTTGACCTTGCCATCGAGATCCCAGACCGAGATATGCGCGTGGCAGCCATTGCCGGTCAGGCCCTTGAAGGGCTTGGGCATGAAAGTGGCGCGAAGTCCGTGCTTCTCGGCCACGGATTTCACCATGAACTTGAAGAAGGAATGCTTGTCGGCGGTCTTCAGCGCGTCGTCATATTCCCAGTTCATCTCGAACTGGCCGTTCGCATCTTCGTGGTCGTTCTGGTAGGGTTTCCACCCCATTTCCAGCATGTAATCGCAGATTTCGGCAATCACATCGTAACGGCGCATCAGCGCCTGCTGGTCGTAGCAGGGCTTTTCGGCATTATCGAATTCGTCGGAAATCTTCTCGCCATCGGCGGAAATCAGGAAGAATTCCGGCTCGACGCCGGTCTTGACCCGGAGGCCCATCTCGGCGGCTTCCGTGACCAGACGCTTCAAGACCACGCGTGGCGCCTGTTCGACCGGCTTGTCTTCCATGACGCAATCGGCAGCGACCCAGGCGACATCCTTCTTCCATGGCAGTTGGATGACGGAGGAGGCGTCGGGAATGGCGAAGAGGTCGGGATGGGCCGGCGTCAGATCCAGCCAGGTGGCAAAACCCGCAAAACCCGCACCATCCTTCTGCATGTCGGCGATCGCTTCGGTCGGCACCAGCTTGGCGCGCTGGGCACCGAACAGATCCGTGTAGCTGATCATGAAATATTTGATGCCGCGCTCGGCGGCGAAGCTTGCAAGATCCTGTGTCACGTCGTTCCCCTGTTTTTATGGATTGAGACACATGTTGGAATTGAAAATGGCCGCATCCGTGGGAGCCGGATGCGGCCATTCATGGTTTAGAAACCTCCCTTGCCGGGGTACCAGCTGGTGCCGGCCAGTGGGATCTGGGCCATGGCGGCGGCTTCCATGGTGAGCGCGCAGAGATCTTCCGGCTCGAGATTGGTCAGCTTGTTCTTGCCGCAGGCGCGCGCAATCGTTTGGGCTTCCAGCGTCATGACCTTCAGGTAATTGGCAAGCCTGCGACCGGCGGCGACCGGATCGAGACGGGCGGCAAGCTCGGGATCCTGCGTGGTGATGCCGGCGGGATCCTTGCCTTCATGCCAGTCGTCATAGGCGCCGGCGGTGGTGCCCAGCTTCTGGTATTCCTCTTCCCATTTGGGATCATTGTCACCGATGGCAACCAGTGCCGCCGTGCCGATGGCAACGGCATCGGCGCCAAGCGCCAGGGCCTTGGCCACATCCGCGCCGGAACGGATGCCGCCCGAGACGATCAGTTGAACCTTGCGATGCATGCCCAGATCCTGCAGCGCCTGGACGGCGGGGCGGATGCAGGCAAGCGTCGGCATGCCGACATTTTCGATGAACACGTCCTGGGTTGCGGCCGTTCCGCCCTGCATGCCATCCAGCACCACGACATCGGCGCCGGCCTTCACGGCGAGGGCCGTATCGTAATACGGACGGGCGCCGCCGACCTTCACATAGATGGGCTTTTCCCAGTCGGTGATTTCGCGCAGTTCAAGGATCTTGATTTCCAGATCGTCCGGGCCGGTCCAGTCGGGATGGCGGCAGGCGGAGCGCTGGTCGATGCCCTTGGGCAGATTGCGCATATTGGCCACACGGTCGGAGATCTTCTGGCCGAGCAGCATGCCCCCGCCGCCGGGCTTTGCGCCCTGACCGACCACCACTTCTATGGCATCGGCGCGGCGCAGATCCTTGGGGTTCATGCCATAACGCGAGGGCAGATACTGGTAGACGAGTGTCTGGGAATGGCCGCGTTCCTCGTCCGTCATGCCGCCATCGCCTGTCGTGGTGGACGTGCCGGCAAGCGTGGCCCCACGGCCGAGCGCTTCCTTGGCATTGCCTGAGAGAGCGCCGAAGGACATGCCGGCAATGGTGATCGGGGTCTTCAAGTAGATCGGCTTCTTGGCAAAGCGCGTGCCGAGCACCACCGAGGTGTCGCATTTTTCGCGGTAGCCTTCGAGTGGATAGCGCGAGATGGAGGCGCCGAGGAAAAGCAGGTCGTCGAAATGCGGCACCTTGCGTTTGGTGCCGGCGCCACGGATGTCATAGATGCCGGTAGCAGCCGCACGGCGGATTTCGGCCAGCGTGTAGTCGTCAAAGGTTGCAGACTTGCGCGGCGGGGTGAAGGGGTTGTGATAGCTCATGGCTTTTCCTCGCCTCAGTACGCGTCAGCGTTATCGATATTGAAATTGTAGAGCTTGCGGGCAGAGCCGTAGCGCTTGAACTCCTCCGGCTTCACATCGGTGATGCCGGCCTTTTCGAGAAGCTCGGCCAGCTTTTCCAGATGTTTCGGCTTCATCTGCTTTTCGATGCAATCGGCGCCGAGGCTTTTGACCGTGCCGCGCACGAAGAGCTTGGCCTCATAGAGACTGTCGCCCAGCGCTTCGCCGGCATCGCCACAGACGACGAGATGACCTGATTGCCCCATGAAGGCCGACATATGGCCGATCGAGCCTCTGACGACGATGTCGATGCCCTTCATCGAAATGCCGCAGCGCGAGGCGGCATTGCCCTTGATGACGAGCAGACCGCCGCGACCGGTGGCGCCGGCATATTGCGAGGCGTCGCCCTCGATGATCACGGTGCCAGACATCATGTTTTCGGCGACCCCCGGCCCTGCCGATCCATGCACGGTGACGGTACCGCCGTCGTTCATGCCGGCGCAGTAATAGCCGACGGAGCCTTTCACCTCGACGGTGACGGCGGTATCGATCCCGACAGCCACGGCGTGATGGCCGCGCGGGTTAACGACTTCGAAGGCAGTATCATTGGTGCCGGCGCTGAGCGCGTGAAGGGCGCTGTTCAGTTCACGCAGCGGCGTCTGAGAAAGATCGAAAACAGGCATGGAGCAAACTTTCGTGTCGTGTGAGGCGAGGCTTCAGGCGGCCTTGTCGTGATCCCAGAAATAGACGGTTGCCGGTTCCGGCTCCCAGACGCGGGCGGTCTCGATGCCCGGGAGATTGACGAGCGCACGGTATTCCGAACCGAAGGCGACATACTGGTCGGTCTCGGCCATGACGGCAGGTTTGCAGGCGATGGGATCGCGCACCACGCCAAAGCCGGATTTCGTGCCGACGACAAAGGTGAAGAAGCCGTCGAGATCGTCCAGCGCACCGGTCAGCGCCTGGCCCAGATCCTTGCCCTTGGCCATCTCGGCGGTCAGATAGGCGGCGGCGACTTCACTGTCGTTCTGCGTCTCGAAGGTCATGCCTTCGCGGATCAGTTCACGGCGCAGGTTGTTGTGGTTCGACAGCGAGCCATTGTGCACCAGGCACTGGTCGGCTCCGGTCGAAAAGGGATGGGCACCCAGCGTGGTGACGGCGCTTTCTGTCGCCATGCGGGTGTGGCCAATACCGTGTGTGCCGCCCATGGTGCGGACGTCGAAGCGGGAGACGACATCCTTCGGCAGGCCGATTTCCTTGAAGATTTCGACGCTCTCGCCCGAACCCATGATGCGGGTATCCGGGCGGATGGACGACAGCACGGCGCGGATATCCGGCAGTTGAGCCGCGTCGATGGAAATGACGGCATGGGTGCTTTTCACGACAACGGAGGCCGCAATGCCGGCTTTCTCCAGATCATCGGCCAGACCGTCGAAATCCGAGCCCGGATTGGCCGACTGGATGGTGACTTTCGCCTTGCCGCCGGCGGTTCCGCCATAGATCGCGATCCCTGCCGAATCCGGACCCCGGTCGGTCATGATGATCAACATATCCGAAAGCAGGTCCCCGAGCCGGGGTTCCAGTGTCTTGTCCTTGAGGAACAAACCAACAATGCCGCACATGGCCGCAATCTCCATTTCTCGATGAAGACAGGCCTAGCAGCGCCCCAGAGGGAAATCAATCCTTGGGAATAAATTTTTCTTTTAAGGCAACTATCGTTGTTGTGGATAGGAGATGATTGACAGGTAGCGGGCCGGAAGCTTCACCAGCTCTTCCGGGCCGTGCGGCGCATCGGCATCGAAGAACAGGCTGTCGCCTGCCTCCATCCGGTAGAGGCTTTCGCCGTGCCGATAGACCACTTCGCCCTCCAGCATGTAGAGAAACTCCATGCCCTCATGCTGGAAGGTCGGAAAGATATCCGAGGAGGCGTTCAGCGTGATGAGATAGGGCTCGACGATCACGCCGGATGTATTGTTCTCGATATGGCCGAGCAGGCTGTAATGGTGGCCGGCACGGGTGCCGCGCCGCTCCAGATGAACGCCCTCTCCTGATTTCACGAAGCTTGCGCTGCGCGGTTCTTCAAAGCCGCGAAAGAAGGCGGTGAGGGGCACGCCCAGCGCCTTGGACAGAGCCTGCAGCGTTGTGAGCGATGGCGAGATATTGCCGTTTTCGATCTTGGACAGCATGCCGACGGACATGCCGGTTGCCACTGCCATATCGGCAACGGTGATGCCGAGCTTCTTGCGATAGGTGCGCACTTCATGGCCGATCGCCAGCTCCAGATTGTTGGCGCGTGGCTCGCGGACGGCATGCGGGTCCTGGGCGAGGGGTGGAATGCTCGGGGCCTTCCCATTCTTTGTGCCTTTGGCCATCCTACTCTCCCTCCATCACCACAGTCAGTCTTCATGTCATGCGTCTGGTTGCTCTAGCGGATTTTGGCGTCAGGCCAAAATGGTCTTTGAAGGCACGGGAGAAATGCGATGCGCTGGAAAAGCCCGTCGCGAAGGCGAGTTCGGAAATCGACAGCGGGCTTTGCTCCAGCAGGCGGCGGGCGTGATCCAGCCGGATGCGGTGATAGCTGTCATGGAAGCTGATGCCGAGATGTTCTGCGAACAGCCTGTCCAGATGGCGGGCGCTGATACCCGCCAGTCTTGCCATGCTTTTCCGGTCGAGCGGTTGCTCGATGGTGGCTTCCATTTTTTCCAGCACGGTGATGAGCGCGGGATGATGGGTGCCGAAACGTTCGCTCGACGATCCACGCTGCGGGGCGGTCGGTTCGGCGATGGCCGTATGCAGATACCAGTCGCTGACGCGCCTGGCGAAGGCCGATCCGATGCGGGCAGCGATGAGGGCATGCATCATGTCCAGAGGTGCCACGCCGCCACCGCAGGTGACCCGGTCGCCATCCAGCACATAGCGGGCCTGGCGAGGCGACAGGTGGGGAAAGGCCTCGCGCATGGCGGGCGCATGTTCCCAGTGGATGGTGAAGTCGTGTCCGTCGAGCAGCCCGGCTGCGGCGAGCAGAAAGGCGCCGCTCGAAATACCACCGATGCGCGCGCCCTGACGCGCCAGCCGTCGCAGCACCGGGTGCAAGGCGGTTGTCTCGTTCCAGTCTTCGGGGTTGCCTCCGGCGACCACGAAGATGGTGTGGCATTTGGTGCCGGCGATCGCGAGATCCTCGCAAGGGATCGCAAATCCGGACGAGCAGGGCATGGGGCGACCGCCGAGCGAGAGCGGTACGGTCTCGTAAAGTGCAGTCTGCGCAATCAGGTTCGCGGCACGCAGGGGTTCGGTCGCCGAGGCATAGGACATCAGAGCGAAATTCGGCGTCAACACGAAGCCATAGCGCTGCAGGGATGTGGTGGATGCAAGATTCATGTCTCGAATCTAACCTGAAGCGGCTCCATTTTGCAATTCAAGAGGTGGATTGCCTCCTACGCTGGGGACATTCTCCTGAGACTTGGCGGACGCGGATGCGATATTCGGCACTTTCGATCTTTCTCAACGGCCTCTTCGGCAACCGCAACTGGGCAGCTCATTGGCGCCAGCCGGAACCGAAGCCGCATTATGACGTGATCATCGTCGGTGGCGGCGGGCATGGACTGGCCACCGCCTATTACCTGTCGAAGACCTTCGGCATCCGTAACATTGCCGTTCTGGAAAAGGGTTACATCGGCTCCGGCAATGTCGGGCGCAATACAACGATTATCCGCTCCAACTATCTGCTGCCCGGCAACAATCCCTTCTACGAGTTTTCGATGAAGCTCTGGGAAGGGCTGGAGCAGGATTTCAATTTCAACGCCATGGTTTCGCAGCGCGGCGTGCTCAATCTCTTTCATTCCGATGCGCAGCGCGATGCCTATACGCGGCGTGGCAATGCCATGCACCTGCATGGTGTGGATGCGGACCTGCTTGACCGCGCCGCCGTGCGTTCCATGCTGCCCTTCTTCGATTACGACAATGCCCGTTTCCCGATCCAGGGCGGGTTGTTGCAAAAGCGAGGCGGCACGGTGCGCCATGATGCGGTGGCCTGGGGCTATGCCCGAGGTGCCGATGCCCATGGCGTCGATATTATCCAGAATTGCGAGGTGACCGACATTCGCCGCGACGGCGGCAAGGCGGTCGGGGTGGAGACCACGCGCGGCTTTATCGGCTGCGGCAAGCTTGCGCTGGCAGCTGCCGGCAATTCCTCGCGTGTGGCGCAGATGGCCGATCTGAAGCTGCCGATGGAAAGCCATGTCTTGCAGGCCTTTGTTTCGGAAGGCTTGAAGCCCTTTATCGATGGCGTCGTGACCTTCGGTGCCGGCCATTTCTACGTCTCGCAATCGGACAAGGGCGGGCTCGTCTTCGGCGGTGACATCGACGGCTATAATTCCTATGCCCAGCGCGGCAATCTTGCGACCGTCGAACATGTGACGGAGGCCGGCAAGGCGATGATCCCGGCGCTGTCGCGCATTCGGGTTCTCAGGTCCTGGGGCGGCATCATGGACATGTCGATGGATGGATCGCCGATCATCGACCGGGTGCATCTCGACAATCTCTATCTGAATTCCGGCTGGTGCTACGGCGGCTTCAAGGCAACGCCGGCATCTGGCTATTGTTTTGCCCATCTGATTGCCCGTGATGAGCCGCATGAGACGGCGCGCGCCTTCCGGCTGGATCGTTTCCGGCGCGGTAATGTGATCGATGAAAAGGGCCAGGGCGCCCAGCCGAACCTTCACTGATTTTTTCGAAAGCGCAACCGATGGCCAGTCGTATCCCTTGCCCGCATTGCGGGCTTCGACCAAAGGAAGAGTTCACCGTGAAAGGAGCAGTCCTGCCGCGTCCGGCAGCCGATGCGGGGCAGGATGCCTGGCATGATTATGTCTATCTGCGCGACAATCCACGCGGTGCCTATGAAGAATACTGGCACCATACATCCGGTTGCCGCCGCTGGCTGGTGGTGTCACGTGATACGGCAACGCATGAGATCTATGCCTGCCACGATGCAGCCGATGCAAAGGCGGTGCGCGCATGACCTCCTATCGCCTTGCAGGCGGCGGCCTGATCAACCGGCAGATGCCGCAAAGTTTCACCTTTGATGGCCGGGCCATGACCGGTTTTGCCGGCGACACGCTGGCTTCAGCCCTTCTTGCCAATGGCCGGCAACTGGTCGGGCGCAGTTTTAAATATCACCGACCGCGCGGCGTGCTGACGGCTGGATCGGCAGAGCCCAACGCGCTGATGACGATTGGCCGGGGCGGGCGCACGGAGCCGAACACCCGTGCAACCATGGTCGAACTATACGAAGGGCTCGAGGCGCAAAGCCAGAACCGCTGGCCCTCGCTCGAGCATGATATCGGCGCGGTCAACGGGCTTTTGTCGCCCTTCCTGTCGGCTGGCTTCTACTACAAGACCTTCATGTGGCCGGCAAAATTCTGGGAAAAGCTCTATGAGCCGGTGATCCGCCGGGCAGCCGGTCTTGGCCGCGCCACCTATGAGGCGGATCCGGACACCTATGAGAAATGCTGGGCGCATTGCGACCTGCTGGTCATCGGTGCCGGGGCGACGGGCCTGATGGCAGCCCTTACCGCCGGGCGTGCCGGGCTTCGGGTGATCCTGCTTGATGAGAATGCAGCCCTTGGCGGCTATCTTCTCTCAGAAACCGCGCTCATTGATGGGCGCCCGGCATCCGCCTTCGTGCAAGCGACCGTGGATGAGCTTGAAAGCCTCGCCAATGTCCAGGTGATGGCGCGCACCACTACCTTTGGTTGGTATGACGGGCAGGTGTTTGGCGCGGTCGAGCGGGTACAAAAACATGTGGCGGTTCCGGATGCCACGCGTCCCGTGGAGCGCCTGTGGCGTATTGCGGCGAAGAAAGCCATTCTGGCCACCGGCGCCGAAGAACGTCCGTTGGTGTTTGGCGGCAATGATGTTCCGGGCGTCATGATGGCTGGCGCTATGCGCAGCTATCTCAATCGCTATGCGGTGGCGCCTGGCAAGAGGGTGGCGGTCTTCACCACCAATGACAGCGGCTATGCGCTGGCGAATGATCTTGAGGCGTCAGGCGTAAATGTCGCTGCAATCGTCGACAGCCGGCGCGATGCGGCCATCGCTTACTCCGGCAAGGCGCAGCTGGTGCGCGGTGGCTTTGTGTCGAATGTGCAGGGCAGCAAGGCCGTCGAAGGCATCGAGATCTGGCGCGAAGGCCAGCGGGAGACGCTCGACATCGATAGTCTCGCCATGTCCGGCGGGTTTTCGCCGGTCATTCATCTGGCCTGCCATCGCGGCGGAAAACCCCGCTGGTCGGATGAGCATTCAGCCTTTCTCGCGCCGGAGGGTTTGCCGGACCTCACGCTTGCGGGATCGGCTGCCGGTGTCTTCGGCCTGCAGGCGGTGATGATATCAGGGGCAAAGGCGGCCGAGGCGGCTCTTGCCGATCTTGGTGTCGCCCATGACAGCGTGGCTATGCCTCTTGTCGAGGGGGAGATTGTTCCAGCACCGGCCAAGCCGCTCTGGTCGATCCCCGGCATCAAGGCCAAGGCCTTTGTCGACTACCAGAATGATGTGCATCTGAAGGATCTGGGGCTCGCCGTACAGGAAGGCTATGGCCATGTGGAACTTGCCAAGCGCTATACGACGAATGGCATGGCGACCGATCAGGGCAAGCTTTCCAATGTGAATGCCATCGGCCTGCTGGCGGAAGCGCGGCGCATTGCGCCGGCAGAGGTTGGCACCACGACGTTTCGCCCCTTCTATACGCCTGTGTCGTTTGGCGCGCTGGCCGGTGCATCGCATGGCAAGCACTTCCAGCCGGTGCGCAGATCACCGCTGCATGGCTGGGCTGAGAAGAATGGCGCGACATTCGTCGAAACCGGTCTCTGGTATCGCTCCGCCTGGTTTCCAAGGGCCGGCGAAACCGGCTGGCGTGAAAGCGTTGACCGCGAAGTGAAGACGATCCGCTCAGCGGTCGGGATCTGCGATGCTTCCATGCTCGGCAAGATCGAGATCTGCGGGACGGATGCAGCGGAGTTTCTCAACCGCATCTATTGCAACCCCTTCCTGAAACTGCCGGTCGGCAAGGCGCGCTATGGCTTGATGCTGCGTGAGGATGGCTTCATCTACGACGACGGCACCACCAGCCGGATGGCCGAGGATCGCTATTTCATGACGACAACGACAGCCTACGCGGCTGGCGTGATGAACCATCTGGAGTTTTGCGCGCAGGCGCTGTGGCCGGAACTGGATGTGCGGCTGGCCTCCGTCACCGACCAGTGGGCGCAGATGGCGGTGGCGGGGCCGAAATCCCGCGCCGTGCTTGAGCAGATTGTCGATGACGATATTTCCAGCGATGCCTTTCCCTATCTCGGCGCCAAAGACGTATCGCTGCTTGGCGGACGCCTGAAGGGTCGGCTGTTTCGCATCTCGTTTTCCGGTGAACTGGCCTTTGAGCTCGCCGTGCCGGCTGATTTCGGCGAAAGCATTGCTGACGCCGTGATGCTGGCTGGCAAGGCGCATGGCATCTGCGCCTATGGTGTGGAGGCGCTCTCGGTGCTGCGCATCGAAAAGGGTCATGTGACCCATAACGAGATCAATGGCACCGTGGTGCCGGCTGATCTCGGCTTTGGAAAGATGGTCTCGACCGCCAAGCCGGATTTCATCGGCAGGCAGATGGTCGGGCGCGAAGGGCTTGTCGATGCGATGCGGCCGCAACTGGTTGGCGTCGTGCCGCTCGATCCGGCCGTCAGTTTCCGCAGCGGCGCGCATATCCTGAAGAAGGATGCTGCGGCGACGCTGGAAAACGACGAAGGCTATGTGACGTCCAGCTGTTTTTCACCGCATGTCGGCTCCACCATCGGCCTTGCCCTCGTCAAGGGTGGTGCATCGCGCCATGGCGAGGAGGTGCAGATCTGGAATGGTCTGCGCAATGAGTTTGCCATGGGGTGCCTCGTCAGCCCTGTGTTTGTCGATCCCGCAAACGAGAAACTCCATGTCTGATCTCATTCACGCGCCGATGAACATCGTGCCTGTCCAACTCCTTCGCCGCCACGCGGTCGTGTCGGTCGCCGAGGGCGCATTCGCCGGTCTCTCGATCGAGCTTGTGGCGCAAGACAGCATCCTTCAGCTGATGGCACGTCCGGGCTCAGTCAGCGAGGCGGAGATCTTGGCTGTGATACAGGAAGTGCTCGGTTCGTCTAAGAGCTGGGATTTGCGTGTCTTCGGCCCTGGCCAATGGTTTTTGCTATGCGAAGCAATCGACATTGCAGATCTGCTACAGCAAAAATTCGGTGCGGGAGTATCCGTCGTAGATCAGAGCCATGGCCGTTGCCGGATCCGTATCAGCGGTTCGGCGGTGCTGGAATTGTTGCCCAAAGGAACGGGAGTCGATCTCGATATCCGCGAGTTCCCGATCGGCAGGACTGCTGCAACCCTGTTCGGCCACCACGGTGTTGTGCTCACCCGCAACGGCCCGAAGAGCTTTGAGGTGCTTGTCCTGCGCAGCCTGGCGGAAAGCCTGATGGACGAGTTTCGTCTGCTGGCCGCAGGGACTGGCTGAAGGCCGGTCCCTTGGGCGCTCACAACTAGTGCTTCGACGCTAGAGACCGGCAAAGACGAGCACTGCGAGCACCAGGGCGGCCAGGAAGACCGTGTCCGCAACCAATAGGCCGATGGCTCTGCCGCCGATCTTGAAGACTTCCGGCAGTGAGGTTTTCACTCCCACGGCAGCGATGGCAACCAGAAGCGCCCAACGGGAGATGGTGCCGGCCCAGTCCGCGATCATCGGCGGAATGGAAACCAGAGAGTTCAGTCCGGCTAGAATCAGGAAGGCAACGACAAAGCCCGGCAGCAAAGGCGGTCGCTTCACGTCGCTGGTTATGGTGCGGCGGAAGGCGAGTGCCGCCACAAGAACCACCGGCGCCAGCATGGTCACGCGGATCAGCTTGACGAAGACGGCCGTCTCGCCGGCAGGTACCGAAACCGAGAACCCGGCGCCTGCCACCTGGGCGACATCGTGGATCGTCGCACCGAGAAAGATCCCGGTCTGATGGTCATCAAGTCCGGCAAGGCTTGCCACGATCGGGTAGAAGATCATCGCCAGCGTCGAGAGCATGGTCACGCCGATCACCGTGAAGACCATCTGCTGGTCAGCTTCCTTGCTGCGCGTACTGCCCAGCGCTGCCGAGATCGCCATGGCCGCCGAGGCGCCGCAGATCGCCACCGCCCCGCCCGTCAGAAAGCCGAATGCCGCCCCCTGGTTCGTTAGGCGAGCCGCCAGCAGGCCGAAGAGGATGGTGAGGGCAACGGCTGCGACGATCATTGCGATCACCGCAGCGCCGAGTTCGGCGAACATTGCGACACTCACGCGCAGCCCGAGGAGAGCGATCCCGATCCTCAATACCGTGCGCGAGGCGAAGTCCAGTCCCTCAGCGGTCTTCGGATCCTCGGCCAGGAAGTGCAGGGCAAGGCCAATCAGAATTGCCAGCAACATCGCCGGGGCGCCGTAGTGCTCGGAAAGGAACGCTGATGCGAGTGCGATCAGGATCGTCACCGACAGGCCGGGAAAGAGACGGCGCCAACGATGCTGCAGGACCGCATGAGGCTGATCCCGCTCCGGATCGGGCGAGGCTGATGAGGGAACGGACATGAAACACCTTTGAGAAGCCGCCCTGCGGAGAGAATGTCGCGGATGCGAGGGGCGAAAATGGGGATGCGCGGGGCGACCGCGCATCCCCTGTCGATCAGTTTAGATCAGCGGCGCGTTCGGCGTCGACTGCTTTCTGAGCGTCTGCAACTGCTGCGGTGAACTGGTCAAACACTTCGGCACCGCCGGTGACATTCGTCTTGAACCAGTCGAAGACGGGCGCGACGGCGGTCTTGAAGGCTTCCTTCTCGGCAGGCGTCGGCACGTAGATCTGACCGCCGGCCTTGGCGAAGTCCTGATATGCGGCGATTTCCTTGCGTTTCGGAGAGGCGAAGGTCGCCTGCTGTAGGGCGGCAAAGCCATCGACGACGATCTGCTTCTGCTCCGGTGTCAGACCCTGGAAGCGGTCGTTCGACATCCACCAGAAGGCGCCCATATAGCTGTGGCCGTCGAGCGTCAGATATTTCAGGCCTGCATCCGGGAACTTCATCGACATGATGTCGGTGATGCCGTTGGCCGTGCCTTCGACAACGCCTGTCTGCAGCGAGGTGAAGAGTTCCGGCCACGGGATCGGGGTCGGCGCTGCACCCACTGCGGTCGCAACCTGCTGCGGCAGATCGGCCGGCACCGTGCGCATCTTCAGGCCCTTGAGATCGGCCGGCGACTTCACCGCCTGCTTGGTATTGGCATAATTGCGCCAGCCACCGGTATTCCCGATCGTCATGAGGCGGATCTTGTTGTCGCTGTCGGTAAGCGCCCGCTCACGCAGCTTGCGGGTGAAGTCACCGGTCAGAACCGCTTCTGCCACGCGGTCGTCGCTCATCAGGTAGGGCAGGTCGAGGACCTGGATATAGGGGAAGAGGCCGGCTGCACCGCCAGACGTCGAGATGTAGACGTCGAGCGAGCCGTCGGCGATGCCCTGGAGGCATTCTTCACCCGTGGCGCAGAGCTGCGTGCCCATGAAGATCTCGACGGCGATCGCACCATTCGAGGCGTTCTCGATATAGTTCTTGAAGACCACGAGGCCGTCATAGTCCTCGTCGTTCTCGTTGGAATTGGCGGTGGCGCGCAGGGTGATATCGGCTGCCTGCGCCACTCCCGTGATCGTCAATGCGCTGGCGAGCAGCAGGGTCTTGAACATGGACTTGAGCATTCTGGTTCCTCCCGTTTTCTCAAGTTAGTCGACGAAGCCCGCAAGGCGCGGGACCGTTAGGGTCAGGGCGGGGAAATAGGTGATCAAGAAGATCACCACGATTTCCGCCAAGAGAAATGGCATGACGGCCTTGGCCACCGTCTCGACCTTCAGTCCGGAGACCGAGGACGTGACGAAGAGAACAAGGCCCATCGGCGGGGTCAACAGGCCGACGGTCAGGTTTACGACCATGATGATCGCGAAATGGACCGGATCAACGCCCAGCGAGGTGAAGATCGGCCCGAGAATCGGTCCCAGCACGATGATGGCCGGACCCGCGTCCAGGAACATGCCAACGACGAACAACAGGATGTTGACAAGGAAGAGCAGGACGAGCGGGTTGTCGCTGAGGCTGAGGAACAGGTCGGCCAGCAGTTCCGGCGTATGGGCAAGCGATGCCACCGTCTTGAAGGCCATGGCTGCCCCGATCAGCAGAAGCACGACGGCGGATGTCATCGCCGCGCGCATCAGAATGCCCGGGATATCCTTGAACTTCAGTGTGCCGATGACGAAGAGGCCGAGGAAGAAGGCGTAACCGGCGGCAATCGCCGCGGCTTCCGTCGGCGTGAAGACGCCGCCGAGGATGCCGCCCATGATGATGACAGGCGTTAGCAGCGGCCAGAAAGCGCCGATCATCGCCCGGCCACGGTCGCGCCAGGAGGCGCGCTTGGTAGCGGCCGGCAGATCGTAATGGTTGGCCAGCAGCCGGATCATCACCATCAGGCTGATGCCGATGAGGATGCCGGGCACGATGCCGGCGAGGAAGAGGGCAGCAACGCTTTCACCCATCACATAGGCATAGATGATCATGATGCCCGAGGGCGGAATGATCGGGCCGATAATGGCAGATGCCGCCGTGATGCCGGCCGCGAAGCGGCGGGTATAGCCTTCCTTCTCCATGGCCGGGATCAGCATGGCGCCGAGTGCGGAAACGTCAGCGACGGCAGAACCGGAAATGCCGGCGAACATCATGGAATCCACGACGTTGACCTGGGCCAGGCCGCCGCGCATGTGGCCGACCATGGATTGGGCAAAGCGCACGATGCGGACGGTTATGCCCGCCCGGTTCATCAGTTCCCCAGTTAGCATGAAGAAGGGGATGGCCATCAGCGGGAAGCTGTCCATGCCCGCATAGATGTTGCGGTAGAGCAGCACGATGTCGCGCTCCTGGCCGTTCCACCAGAGGATAAGAGCAGGTGCTGCTATCAGGCCGAAGACGATCGGCAGGCCGAAGAGCAGGAAGACGATGAAGAGAGGAAGGAAAAGGCTCAGCATCATTCTGCTCCCAGCTGTCCGGCGATGCGGATCGGGGTCAGCTCCCGGTCATGGCCCGTCAGCTTCAGGAGTGTTCTCAGGACGAGTTCTATGTTGACCACAAACATCAGGGTGATGCCGACCGCGAGCGACGCCATCATCCAGCCGCGCGGCACCTTCATCCAGGTCGAGAGATCGAATGAGGTCGGAACGGCGATGGCGGCCATCGCGAAACGGCCACCGATCCCGGTGACTTCACTCCAGCCGATGCGCATGCCGACATAGAGCACGATTCCGATCAGCAGGAGGAACATCAGGCTGATCAAGGCGGACAGAAGGCGCGGCAGGTTTTCGAGGATCAGGCCAATGGCGACAAAACCGCCCTGGCGGAAGGCAGTCGGTACAAGTAGTCCCGTCATCCAGAGCATCAGGAAGCGCGAGGCCTCCTCGCTCCAGGGCAGGGCGTTGCCGAGAAAGTAGCGGAAGAAGACCTGCATCAGCATGAAGAACAGCATGATGCCGAGAGCGCCGGCGCCCAGCCATAGGCCGACCATCAGCACGGCGGCGTTGAGCCGGCCGAGCAGGTTGGTCAGGTTCGATAATGCTGTCATGTCTCCACCCGTCTTTTTCATCGGCCAATTCGCGAGACTATCGAAGACTACACCTCGCCGCACAAACACGGCTGTTCCAGTTTCAGGCCGCGGCGGAGTAAAATCCTCCTTGCGGCACTTGTTCCAGATGGTCCCCAATTGCCTCGCCGCGCATGCCAGGCATGCACCGACGACCTCCTCCCAAACTCCCAGCTCAGACCGCGAAGCGTCCGAACCGTCCTCCCGAGAAGCACAGCGGTTCTCCCTGCCGATGTGCGACCCTTAACACCCTGCCGATGATGATCGTGTGATCACCGGCGTCATGCTGCGCCTGCTCGGCGCATTCGAAACGCGCGAGCGTGCCCGGCAGAACCGGGACGCCTTCGTCGTTGAACCTGACCTCGATCCCGTCGAAGCCATTGCCGCCGCGTGTGAAGGCGGCGCTCAGGTGGTCCTGATCCGCACCGAGCACGTGGATCGCGAAATGGCGGGCACCCGTAAAGGCGCCGTACCGCGACGAACTCTTGGCCGGTGACCAGAGCACCAGAGGCGGATCGAGCGACACCGAGGCAAAGCTGTTCACCGTCATGCCAATCGGACCGTCTGAGGTCGTTGCGGTCACCACGGTCACTCCCGTGGTGAAGCTGCCCAGCGCGTTGCGAAAGGCACGATGATTGTCGGCGCCCGGAACGAAGACGGCCTCCAACGCATGGATGTCATTGGCTGCCATCATCAGGCGACCTCCCGGCCGATCGCAAGCGTGTAAAGCTCGAACCAGGTCTGGCGATCCATCTCAAGCTTGGTCGCGTCTGCAATCTTGGCAATACGATCGAGCGAATTGGTGCCCATGACCGGCATGATGGCTGCCGGATGGCGCAGCAGCCAGGCAACGGCAACTGCCGTTTCATCGACGCCGTGTTCTGCGCCGATCCGCTTGAGGGCTGCGAGAAGTTCCGGCTTCGAGCCGTCCATCAGACGCCCACCGCCGAGCGGCGACCAGGCCATCGGGGGAACCATGCGCTCCTGGAGATAGGCCAGATCGCCGTTCACGAAGGTGTCGGTTGCGAGCAGACTCATCTCGATCTGGTTGGTGACGAGATTGTTCTCCATCGACGACTGCAAGAGCGAGAAGTCCCAGGGGCGGAAGTTGGAAACGCCGACGGCGCGGACCTTGCCGGAGGCGACGAGCGCATCGAGAGCCGGGCCTGTTTCGTCGGGATCAATCAGTGGATCGGGGCGGTGGATCAGAAGGAGATCGAGATGGTCGGTGCCCATGTCGGTGAGCGAGGCTTCGACTGACGCCGTGATGTGAGCCGCCGACGTGTCGTAGTATTTCACCCGCGCTGCCGAGTGCCGGCCAACAGGTGCGACGATATCGCATTTGGTGACGATCTCGAGCTTGTCGCGCAGGCCGGGCGAGGCCTTGAGCGCGTTGCCCAGCACGGCTTCTGCCGTGTAGCCGCCATAGATGTCAGCCTGGTCCATCGTTGTGATGCCCTGGGCGAGGCAGGCCTCGATCTTGGCCTGGACGTGTTTGGGTGAGGTGTCGGCATCGTCGCCGATGCGCCACATGCCGTAAACGAGGCGGCTGAAGGTTAGGTCTGGGGTGAGATTGACGCGCTGCATCAGCGGCGAACTCCATTTCCGAGAGGTGTGGGCGGCGTTTCCGAGGGAACGCGGCCATAAGCATGAGGAAGCGAGACGGTCTTCAATTCCGGCAGCACCTTGGTGCCGAAGTGAACCGCCTCGTCGATATGCGGATATCCTGACAGGATGAAGGCGCGGATACCCACTTTTCTGTAGGCTTCGAGTTCCGAGAGGATCTGGTCGGTCGAACCGACAAGGGCGGCACCACAGCCGGAGCGGGCGCGGCCGATGCCGGTCCACATATGCGGCTCGATATAGCCGAACTGGTCGGCGAGTTCCCGGGCGCGGGCCTGATGGGCGACGCCGAGCGAGATCGAGTCATGCGCGCGGTCGCGGATCAGCTTGCCGTATTCGTCATCGAGCTTTGAGACGATGTATTCGGCGTATTCGCGGGCTTCCTTCTCCGTGTCGCGCACGATCATGTGGACACGCAGACCGTAATCCAGCGTGCGACCATGGGCTTCGGCGCGCGCATGCACAGCCTTCATGCGTTCCGCGAGCTGGTCCTTCTTCTCCGGCCACATCAGATAGACGTCGCATTGCGCACCGCAGAGCTCGAGGGCATCGGGTGAGTAGCCGCCGAAATAGAGCAGGGGGCCACCATTCTGCTGGTAGGGGCGGGCGGGTTCGGTCGAAACGCCCTTGAACTGGTATACCTCGCCTTCGTGGTCGATGGTGTCGCGGGTCCAGGCCTGGCGCAGGATCTCGACCACCTCATGGCTGCGCTTGTAGCGGAAGGCGCTGTCGGCGACTTCGCCGGGGAAGTCCGAGCTGATGACGTTGAGTGTCAGGCGACCCTTCAGCATGTGGTCGAGGGTCGCCACGGTTCGCGCCAGCATGATCGGCTGCATCTCGCCGCAGCGGATGGCGGCCAGCATGTTGATCTTCGATGTGATCGGCGCGCAACCGGCAACGAAGCTCAACGTGTCCTGGCCGACCTGGTAGGACGAGGGGCAAAGGATGTTGCGGAAGCCAAGCTGCTCGGCCTTCTGGACGATGTCGGAGCAATGTTCCCAGCTTGAGCGCAGGGCCCCATCCGGCACGCCGAGAAATTGATAATCGTCAGAGCAGAGGGCGGCGAACCACGACACTTCCGCGCCATCGAGATCGGCCGATGTGACGGGCACGACAGTCATTGAGGTCTCCTCCAAGGCTCCAACTTTCCTCTTGCCTAACACCCGATTTGATGTAGATCAATAGTGTATCAATTTTTTCTTGGGCGTACCGAAGTGCCACAGAACCCCGCAACGCAGCCGCCCGGCAGCCTTCCGATCTATGTCCAGATCACCGAACTCCTGGTGCGCGACATCGCGGCAGGGCGGCTGATCGATGGCGAAAAACTGCCGCCGGAACGGGACATGGCCGAAGAGCTTGGGATTGCCGTCGGCACGCTGCGCAAGGCATTGGCAGAGCTGCAGAATCGCGGGCTTCTGGAGCGCATACAGGGCTCCGGCAATTACATCAGGGCGATCTCCGATCCGAAGTCGGTCTACGCGATGTTCCGGCTGGAACTCCTCGGCGGAGGCGGTTTGCCAACGGCTGAGATCCTCTCGATCGATCGCCTGCCGAAGCCTTCGGAACTGCCCAGTTTTGGCAGTTCCACAGAGGCGCATCGCATCCGGCGTCTGCGCCGTCTCTCCGGCAAACCGGCGGCGCTTGAGGAGATCTGGCTCGACGGCTCCTATGTCGAGACGATCGATCTCGAAGCGGTGTCGGAATCCCTCTATCTCTTCTACCGCACCAAGCTCTCGCTCTGGATCGCCCGGGCGGAAGACCAGATCGGCCTCGACGTCGTGCCGGATTGGGCGCCTGCGAGCTTTGGGCAGGCGGTCGGTGCGCCGGTCACACACATTCAACGCATCAGCCAGGACCAGGAGGGCGTCCGCGCGGAAGTCTCGCGGACCTGGCTTGATCACACCGTCGCCCGCTACGTCGCGCGGCTGAAATGACAGGGCCGCGGGGAGCGGTCCAATCCAGGAGGAAAGAGTGACAGGACTTCAATACGGGATCATCGGATGCGGCATGATGGGGCAGGAGCATCTGCGCAATATCGCACTCCTGCCGGATGCGTCGGTGGCGGCAATCTTCGAGCCGGATGCTGGCATGCGTGCGCTCTCTGCCGAGGCGGTCCCTGATGCGAAGATGGTTGCGTCGATCGAAGAACTGCTCGGCGTCGAGGGGGTGAATTGCCTGCTGATCGCAAGCCCCAACTATCTGCATCTCGAACAACTCGAAAAGATCGCCGCGATCCGCCCTCTGCCGGTGCTGGTCGAAAAGCCGCTCTTCACCGATCCGGCCGATGCGCCCCGCCTTGCAGCGCTCCGCGCCGCCTATCCGGCGCCGATCTGGGTTGCCATGGAATACCGCTACATGCCGCCCGTTGCCCGGATGATCGAGCAGGCGGACGAGGCGACCGGCGGCATCCGCATGCTGACCATCCGCGAGCACCGTTTCCCCTTCCTCGAGAAGGTTGGCGACTGGAACCGCTTCAACCGCAATACTGGTGGAACGCTGGTGGAGAAATGCTGCCACTTCTTCGACCTGATGCGGCATATCCTGAAATCCGATCCCGTGCGTGTCATGGCGTCTGGCGGGCAGTCGGTGAACCATCTCGACGAGGTCTATGATGGCAAGCCTTCCGACATCTGGGACAACGCCTATGTCATCGTCGACTTTGCCTCGGGTGCCCGCGCCATGCTGGAGCTCTGCATGTTCGCCGAAGGTGCCCGCTATCAGGAAGAGATTTCGGCGGTCGGGCCGAATGGCAAGATCGAGTGCCTGGTTCCCGGCCCGGGTCGCTTCTGGCCCGAGCATCTTGGCGAGCCGCCGATCGCCCAGGTGATCGTCTCCCCACGTGATCCGAAGGGGCCGCATGTCGTCGAGATACCCGTCGATCCGCAATTGCTCGAAGCCGGCGACCACAACGGCTCGACCTTCTACCAGCATCAACGCTTCCAGAAGGCTGTTTTCGGGCAGCAGCCGGTCGAGGTGGCACTCGATGATGGCTGGTGGGCGGTTGCCATGGGACTTGCCGCACAGCGTTCTGCCGAAACAGGGCAGGCGGTGCCCTTCCCGCAGATATTCTCTCCGCGCTAGCCAGGACGCCGAAGCGCGGGGAGTAATTCTGCTTGGTTAGCTCAAGATTTGGGGCAATTATGCCCCCATCCGGTCTGCGAGATGCATGACCTCGAGAGCGGATTTTGCCACCATATCGGCGCCGATGCTCCCGAAAGCGCGCGGGTTCTTCATCACCGCAGGGCCGCCGACGGCGATTTTCATCTTGCTCATGCCCCGGTTGGACTGCACCCGACGGATCGCTTCGGCGCATTCGTCGACCTCGTCCACGCGGCCTACAGAAATTCCAAGCAGCGCATAGGAGGAATTGGACAGGCGCATGTAGAGGCTGTCATCGAGCTCCAGGTCGGCGCCGCCGTCCACGTCCCAGCCCATGTCGCGGAAACAGGAGGCGACGATGGAGACGCCGATCGTGTGCATGGCGCCACGTGTCCGTGCCAGCAGCACCCGACGCGCCTTCTGGCGGTCTCGGATTGCCTGGCTGCGGTTCTGGGAGAGATGGTTGACGATCATCCCGAGCCGGGTGGACGCCACTGCCACCTGTATGAAGTCGGTTTCATCATTGCACCAGAGCCGACCAAGATGTGCGGCGACCGGTGAAAACAGCTGAATGGCCAGCGTGTGCATCGGCAGGTCGCTGCGTTGCAATTCCTCAATGATATCTCTGTGCCCACGTGGGTCATGCTCGATGAGCGCTTGAGTGAGCGCCGCACGAAACGTGATCGCCTTCTCTGTGCCCGGTAATTCACGGGCCTTTGGATCAAGCTCTGGATGAAGATGGAAATCGACCTCTGCCGGGACGTCGCCATCCTGCATGCCGATCGTCAGGTTCGAATGGCCAGCGCCAACAAGCCGCGGTACGGATCCCCGTATCGCGCTTTCCAGTATGCGCTGCTCCAGGCTGGTAAGCCTCACATCGCCTCTGGTCGGTCCTGACTTACCTTCACCCGTGGACGGAGGTTCTTCCGCCCTTTCGAGCGGCCCCTCCTTCTTGTCGTCCCCCATGTCACCCTCCCGATCATCGGCCTGGGCGGATCCGCTCTTCCCGATGGGATATTAGTGCATTCCTGCGCCGCCGCCAAACTCCTCGTAGTCGTATACGCAGCATTTAGTCCCGTGGTTTAGTTTTAACGATCCTCGGCGCGGTGCAGGCGCGTCGGCTGTTCCTGTTGGCCGGCCCGGGCGGTGCGGCGAACCTCACCATGCCCGCGGGCGATGCCGCTGCCACCGTGGACGGTGGCCACGATGTGCCGTGCCGTCAGTCTGGCCTCTTCATACATGTCTTCGGCGCTCGCCTGGGCGATGAACGTGTCTGGGAGCGTCAATGTGCGTATCGCGCAGCGCCCGTCGAGCATGCCCCTGTTCGCCAGGTGATGCAGAACAAGTGCCCCGAAGCCGCCGGTGGCCCCTTCCTCAACGGTCACCAGCATGTCGTGGCCGTCGACCAGATCAGCAAGCAGGGCAGCGTCGAGCGGCTTGGCGAAGCGGGCATCGGCCACGGTGGCGGAAATACCTTCGAGTCCAAGCAGGCGCCTCGCCTTCAGACAATCGGCAAGCCGGGTCCCGAAGGAAAGGAGTGCCACCTGGCTTCCGCGCTCCAGGATGCGGCCCCGGCCGATTGGCAGTGGTTCGCCCCTCATCGGCAGGGGGACGCCGGTGCCTTCTCCCCGGGGATAGCGAAAGGCGATGGGCCCCTGATCGTGCGCCGCTGCCGTTGCCACCATGTGCACCAGTTCTGCCTCGTCGCTGGCCGCCATGACGGTGAAACCCGGCAGGTTGGCGAGATAGAGGATGTCGAAGGCGCCTGCATGGGTCGGGCCATCCGCGCCGACCAGTCCTGCACGGTCAATCGCAAAGCGTACGGGAAGCTGCTGCAGGGCGACATCGTGGACAATCTGGTCGTATGCCCTTTGCAGGAAGGTCGAGTAGATCGCGCAGAAGGGTTTCATGCCGCTCGCGGCCAGCCCTGCTGCGAAGGTGACGGCGTGCTGTTCGGCGATGCCCACGTCGAAGGCGCGATCTGGAAAGGCCGCCTGGAACCGGTCGATGCCCGTGCCGGCGGCCATGGCCGCCGTGATCGCGACGATGCGTTCGTCGGCTTTCGCCTCTTGGATCAGCGCGTCTGCGAAGACGCGGGTATAGCTCGGTGCTTTCGCCTCAACCTTCACCTGCACACCGGTCGACACGTCAAAGGGATTGACGCCGTGATACTTGTCCGTCGCCCGCTCCGCCGGGCCATAGCCAGCGCCCTTGCGTGTCGTCACATGCAACAGGACCGGCGCGGTTGCCGTGTCCCGCAGCTCCTCGAGAAGGGGAAGGAGAGTGTCGAGGTCATGACCATCCACCGGTCCGCGATATTCAAAGCCGAAATTCTGGAAAACGTTGCTTGCTGAAGGTTCCGTCCCCTTGCGAATGGCCGCCAGATGGTTGGACAGCGCGCCCGTGGACGCGGATATGGACATGTCGTTGTCGTTGAGGATCACGATGAGCGGGCGGCCCGAGTTTCCGGCATTGTTCAGCGCCTCGAAAGCCATGCCGGCCGACATTGCGCCGTCACCGATGACGCAAACGACATGACCCGCCTCGCCCTTCAGGTCGCGGGCCGCAGCAAATCCCAGCCCGGCGGAAATCGAGGTGGAGGAATGGGCCGCGCCGAACGGATCGAAACTGCTTTCGCTGCGGCGGGTAAAGCCCGAAAGCCCGTTCTTCTTGCGCAGGCTGCGCATTTTTCCACGGCGCCCTGTGAGGATCTTGTGCGGATAGCACTGATGGCTGACATCCCAGATGATCGTGTCGCGGGGGGCTTTGAAAACACTGTGGATGGCGACGGTCAGTTCGATGACGCCAAGACTTGAACCGAGATGGCCGCCGGTTTCCGAAACGATCCGAAGCGTCTCGTCCCGCAACTCTTGCGCCAGCCGACAGAGCTCCTCGCTGCGCATGCCCTTCAGATCGTCCGGTGATCGCACCTGGTCGAGCAAAGGGGTGGCGACGTCATTCGCACAGGACAGGCCCACGGTGCTCTCCTCCCACGAAAGAGCCCATTTCTTCGGAGCATGTCGCTTCAAGAGTGCCATGCGGCACGCTCGGCGAGGATTACCCGAGAATGGATCAACACGTGCATCTTCGGAGAAGATGAGGGATATGTAAACTTTTTTTTACACTTCGATGTCGAATTCCGCCGGAAATGTTATTCCGGCGGAACAAGCCTGTGCTCAGGGAGCCGGGCTGAAGGTTTTCAGGTAGGCGATGACGTCGGTGATTTCCTTCGGATCCTTGAGGCCCGCGAAGGCCATGCGCGTACCCTTCACCACCCCGCGCGGGTTGGCGAGATAGGCAGTCAGCTGTGCATCGTCCCAGACCTTGTCGGCGCCGAAGTCGACCATGGCCTTGGAGTATTTGAAGCCCTCCACGATGCCCGGCTGGCGACCGATCACGCCCTGCAGCGAGGGGCCGACTTTTGATTTATCGCTGTTGACGTTGTGACAGGCGCTGCATTTCTTGAACACGGTCTCGCCGGCCGCCACATCGCCCTCCTGGGCAAAAGCGCTTGAAGACAGCAAGAGTGCTGCGGCTGTGCATGCGGCTGCAATTATCCTCGACATGTGTGACCTCCCATGGCATCGCGGATGAAAATCATATGTAATGCTGGCATGACATTCGACCATCGCCGCTCCTGCGGCGTATGGGCGTCTCGGGGCCTGAAGCCGTCTGCGGAACCAGGGTCCAGACTCAGTACTTGCATGAATACGCAAATTCACCGGGAGCCGGATCATGGCCGCAGTCGTCTTTATCGTCATTGTCTTCATCGCGGCTTCGAGCGGCGCGCTGTTCAAGCCAGGCGAATGGTACGAAGGGCTGCGGAAACCCGGCTGGACGCCGCCGAAGTGGGCCTTTCCCGTCGTGTGGTCGATCCTCTATGTCGCGATCGGCTATGCTGGCTGGCTCGTGTGGTCCACGGCCGGCTGGTCTCTTCCTCTCGTAATCTGGGGCGTGCAGATGGTTGCCAATGCGCTCTGGTCCTTCTTCTTCTTCGGCATGCGTCGCATGGACCTCGCCTTGATCGATGTTTCGGTGCTCTGGCTGTCGATCGCACTGTTCATCATCATGGCGTGGTCGGTTGCACCGCTGGCATCGCTGCTGTTCGTTCCCTATCTCGCCTGGGTGACCGCCGCCGCAACGCTCAATCACTCCGTCCGGCGCCTCAATCCCGAGGCGTGATCGGTCAACCTCAGTCGCAAGTCGACAAGGAACGCAATCAGCGAGATGCCCAGCAACAGCGCCTGCCATGCGATCGGTCCCTGGCGCGTTGCGATGCCGAAGGCGGCGAGCAGGCAGCTTCCCGAAACGGCGTTCGGCATCAGTCGCACCAACACTGTCCCCGGGGATGGTGAACGGAGCCCGGCAACCAGGATTGTCGACCAGAGCACGGCGATTGCCACGACGCTGATCCAGCCAGACAGAAAGAACTGCGTCAGCCATGCTGTCATCTCTGGCCTGCCGGCAAACCGAAGAGTTGGGCGAGGTCCTTGGCGAAGACGCGTAGATGCGCCATCGGATCGCGCTTCACCAGGCGTTTGTTGAGATAGGACTCCCAGGTGAGGCGCTGGACATCCGGGTCGGCGCACATCGCCACGAACTTTTCGCGCAGCCGGTCGTTGCGGTACCAGATGGCCTGCATAATGCCGAGAATCAGAAACACCCGCCCATGGTCGCGCATGAAGTCCCGTCGCGCTTCCCGCAAGGCGCCGACACTGTTGGTAACGAGCGATTTGTGCACCGCCTCTGCCGAAAGGCGACCGCAGAGCATTGCGTAATATATGCCTTCGCCCGAGGACGGGGCGACGGTGCCGGCGGCATCCCCGGCCAGAACCACGGTGCGGCCATTGTCCCAGCGTTTCATCGGCTTCAGCGGCAGCGGGGCTCCCTCGCGTCGGATCACCCTGCAGTCGCCAAGGCCGGCAGCGATCTTCAATCGCGTCGTCGCCTCGCGAATATTGTGCCCCTTGACGGCGGTCCCGGTGCCGATGCTGGTTTGCCCGCCATGAGGGAAGACCCAGCCGTAGAAATCAGGCGAGATGCCGCCATCATAGACGACGTCGCAACGATCGGCCCGGAATACGCCGGGGTCTGCGTCCACCGGGCTTTCGACGATCTCGTGGTAGGCAAAGACATAAGGGGGCTTGCGGGAGGCCGGAAACATCAACCGTCGTACGGCGGAGTTTGCGCCGTCCGCGCCGATCACGCGGCGCGCGGCAATGTGTGTCGTGGCCTGATCGGCATCCGGAGCGGACGGAGAAACTGTCAATTCGAGCATGCCGTCGCGACGCTCATATAGGTCTTCCAGCTTTCCTGTCAGCCGCTCCGCTCCGGCCTCGGCCGTGCGTTGTCGCAGATACGGATCAAAGCTGGCGCGATCGACCATGCCCACATAGCCGATATCGCCGATCGTCATGTCGACGGTCCTTCCGGAGGGGGCGATGATGCGGGCGGCATTGGCACGTGCGACAAGTTGTGTTTCAGGGATGCCGAAGTCGACGAGTGCCCGGGATGGGATGGCGCCGCCGCAGGGCTTGATGCGATTGTCCGGGTCTACCAGGACGATGCTGTGCCCCTTCTCCGCAAGGCGTTCGGCTGCCATGGCCCCGCAGGGGCCCCCGCCGATGACGGCAACGTCATAGATCTTTTGCATTGCGGTTCTCCCTGCCGGGGTGTCCCGGCTCGCGGGTTCATTCTCCGGGCATGATGGCGGCGTTGGGCATGCTGTTCGACGTGCTGGGAACGCCCTGCCGGCCGATCCGCGTGGCGACCAGGGCCGAGATCAGAAAGAGACCTGCCTCGATCGTGAAGACGGCGGCAAAGGCGAGCGCGTCGCTGGCGGTGAACCAGCGGCCGAGATCCAGCGCCACTGTCCCGAGAATGCCGCCCAGTCCAAATGCGATTGCCTGGGCCGCACCCCAGATACCCATGCGCATGCCGTAGTTGGATTTCCGTCCGCGTCCGGCGAGGATCATCATGGTTCCGACTGCTGCGACCGCAAAGGCGCCGTTGGCCGCTCCCAGCAGGAAGATGTTGATTTCGAGGGGCCAGAGGGGCGCCGATTGTGTCGAGAGGGCGAGCGCTGCAAGCGCCAATGCCGAGCCGAAACAACCTCCCGTGATGAAGTGGCGCGACAGATCCGGGAAGCGCTTGCCGAAAAGAGCACCCGAGAGCCCGACGAGGATCATGCCCAGCAGAACGCCGGCATGTTGTGTTCCCGAAAGCGCCGTGGTTTCTCCCGGTGTCATTGCAAAAAGTAGCCCTGCATAGGGCTCGAGGATCAGGTCCTGCGTCGCGAAGGCGAGCATCGAGAGAAAGATGAACAGGGTGAAGAGGCGCGCCTCCCGATCATCGCGCACGTCTTGCAGGCTGTCGCGGAAGCTAGTGACGATCGGCCGTTCGTCCTGGCTGTCCACGGATGGTCTGGCTTCCATCCCGGCGACGCCGATCATGCCGACGACACAGGCGACCAGACCCGTGATCGCCGTGACCAGGATCAGCCGATCGTGGGAGTAGGGGTCTAGCTGGGATCCGACCAGCACCGAGGTGACGATGATCCCTGTTATCATCAGCATCCAGGTGATGGTCGCGGCTGCCGCCCGTCGTTCGACCGCTGTTTTCATGGCGATCAGCGCGAGCAGTGACGTGCCGGAGGCCCCGATGCCGATGCCGATCAGCGTATAGGCGAGGAAGGCCGCAGCAAGGCCGATCAGGAAGGCCTGTTCGAAAAGAAGCGTGGTGGCGGCGGCGCCGGTGCCCGCGATGGCAAGAAGTGCTAGCCCTCCGAGGATCCAGCGGGTCCGCGACCGTCCGGTGTCGGACTTGTGGCCCCAGAGCGGACGCGTGATCTGCACGCCGTAGTGCAGACCGACGAGAAGGCCGGGGATGACCGCCGCCAGACCGAGTTCCACGATCATGACGCGGTTGAGTGTCGATGTCGTCAATACCACGATGGCCCCCAGGGCGGCCTGAACGAGACCGAGCCGGATGATCGACAACCAGCTCAATCCGATTGTCCCATGGCCCGCCTTCGTGTTCCCGGTCTCAAGTCGCATGGCCGAACTCCTAGACACCGGTGCCTGATGGCAGCGGTAGGGAGCCAAGAGCGACGGCTGCTGCCATCATGCCGCTGACATAGAGGCCGACGCCGACGGCCGAGTACCAGACCGCCTTGCCCTCCGGGTCCCGCAGGAAGCGGATCATGCAGAGCATCTGCAGGGCGAGAACTGCGCCGACAAGTGCCGCGCCGGTCGCAAGGCCCGCCAATGCCAACAGAAGGATCACTCCGGCCTGCGTGGTCGCCATCACCAGACAGGCGATCCGGGCCGCGTTGCGCGCGCCGTGCAGGACCGGGAGCGTGTCGACACCCATCTGGCGGTCGCCCTTGATCGACTTGAAGTCGTTCAGTGTCAGGATCCCGTGGGCACCGAGCCCGTAAAGCAGGGCTGTCATTATGGTGAGCGCTGAAGGCGTTTGGCCAAGCGTTGCCGCCGCCGCGGTGATCCAGGGCAGGGTCTCGTAACTCAGACCCACCACGCCGTTGCCGATCCAGCCGTTCTGCTTGAAGCGGAAGGGCGGGGCGCTGTAGGCCCAGGCGAGGGCCAGGCCGACGAGGGCGGCGATGAAGACCAGCGATCCGAGCAGGCTGGCGACTGCCATCGACAGAACAGACATCACGATGGCGACAAACAGCCCCCATTGGCCCGGCATGCGGCCGGAGGGGATGACCCGGTCCGGTTCATTGATGGCGTCGACATGGCGATCGAACCAGTCGTTGACCGCCTGGCTCGTGCCGCAAAGCAGTGGTCCTGCAAGCAGAATGCCGAGCGCCACTGGCAACCAGCGCTCGCCGACCCCAGCGCCGGTGGCAACCGCGCCGCAGGCAAAGGCCCACATCGGCGGAAACCAGGTGATTGGCTTCAACAGCGCAATCACCGCCCGAGGGGACGGATACGAGGCTGCCGACACGTGTGAAGGGATCTGGGCCATGGATGAAGGCTAAGCCGCACCCAAGGATGTGTCAACTTAAATTGACAGATGTATTTGTCACTCAACTCGGTCGGTTGGCGCCCGGTCGGTAGTCCTCAAGGCCGTGGCGGCGCAGCTTGATGTAGAGGCTCTGGCGCGACAGGCCGAGGATCTCGGCGGCATAGGCACGGTTGTTGCTGGTCTGATCAAGGGCGGCCTCGATGCAGATCTTCTCGATGACATCAAGCGATTCCCGGATCAGGTCCTTGAGTGGCACCTTGCCGACCAGGGCCGAGAAACCCTCGGCCTGATCGGGGACGCCCGGAGAGGGGATGGTCAGCCGCTCGCTTGCGGTCATCTGCGGGATCACAACCAGCTGGATCGTATCGTTCGCAGGATTGAGGCGAGCGGAAAGGCTGACGGCGCTCTCGCCCGAGAGGTTGTCAGTCAGGGTCGAGGTGAAGCCGCGAATGGAGGGTTCATCCAGCAGACGCGCATAGAGCACGCGGATGTCGATCGCCGAGGTGGAAAACCAGGTGCCGATGCTTCGACCGAGGACCTGAGTGAGCGAGGGAGCGTGGATCAGGTCGAGGAAAAGGGTGTTGGCGGCGAGCACCATGCCGTCCGTATCTGTCTGGACAACGGCTTCGGGAAGGTCGGCCAGGTCGATCGCGGCGGCGCCGACGGCCTTCTCGCCGCGCTGGCGTTTGGTTTCCTGGTTCTGTTCGGCCGGCCAAACGGCGAGCAGCAGGTTGGTGATGCCGTTTTCGCGATAGGAGCGGATTGTCAGGGAGACGGTTTCTCCCTTGGCGATGACAATCCCATCAAGATCTACCGGGTTGGGGCTGTGTCGGGCTTCGCTGATCGCGTCGCCCAGCCTGTCCCGGTCCTGCTTCCCAAACAAGTCGCGGATCGATTTTCCCGACAGAGGGGCTCCGGCCGAAGACAAGAGAGCACTGGCTGCAGGGTTGGCGTCCAGGATCGTGCGTCGTTCCCCGTCGAGCATCACATAGGCGACCGTTGCGACCTTGAATGCCGTCCGATAGCGGGTCTCGGCGTCCTTCAGTTCACGATAGTCCGCCTCAAGTTCCATCTGTGTCTGCACCAGACGCTGCTGATCCAGCATCTGCTGGCGCAGTTCGTGGCCGACGACAATGGTGTAGGGAAAATCCTGCGCGCTGTAGGCGGAATAGACGAGGGGCAGGTCGGGCTTGCCGTTGCACTTGTGATTGACCTGATAACCCCGGACAGGGTGACGGCTGGTGCCGGCAGACAGCATGGAGTCGATCTTCGGAATGGATTCGATCGTCACGCAGTCCCGCAAATGCCGGCCGACCGTGTTGGCCAGGCCGTAATCTGCCAAGTCATTGTTTGCAAAATAGATCTGCGACACTATCGATGCTTTGTCCACCAGCATCACCACGTCCGCACCAAGGGTGACAAGTGAACCGATCGAATCCAGGTCAAGCGTTTTCAGCAGGCCGTCTGCAACGGCGAAACCATCCTTACCGCTATGACCGTTCAGTGGCTTCATGAAGTCAGCCAATCAATTCCGCTGGGTGTGACCACTGCTGTCCTGCCAGCAGCGCGAGCATGCAGGCTGATTCTTTCCAATTCATAGTAACTTTCGCAGATTTTAACGGCGGAGTAAACGCTGTCACAGATGCAGTCAATCCCCAAACCTACAAGAAAATCAATGGAATCGAGTGCAGCAGCGCCCCCGACAACCAGCGGAAGGCGTGCCCCTTTCCTAAGCAGTCGCACATCGCGCACAAGGCTCTTGAATTCCGTCGCGAGGCGGATATTGCTCCACCCGATGCAGGCGATGTCGGCGCCTTCCAGGGCGCGCGCGAGGGCGGCAGTCTTCGTGGCCGACGGTTCCAGCAGCTGTGTTGACCAGCCGAGGCTCTCGAACAAGAGTCCGATCAGGCGCGGCATCAGGGTGTGCTGTTCTCCATCGGGCGCCATGATCAGTGCGCTCGGGGTCTCGTCGCCGCGCTGTCTTTCCTGCAATTCCTGGGAAAGCGAGATTGCGAGTTCCTGCAGGCGGGCCGTGCCGATGGTCACGTCGACGAAATTGCAGTCGTCCTGGGTCCATTCCCTGCCGAGGAGGCGGGCAATCGTCTCGAGGAAGAGCACCTTGACGTAGTTGGGGCGGTCGGGCGGCAATTCGTGGTCGAGGAAGGCCCGCAGCGATGCAAGGCGTGTCCGCGGGTTGACGATCAGGAAACGAAACTCTGCGAGCGCCCTTTCGTAGAGGCGATCGTGTTCCAGACCTCGATCATAGCGCGTCGACAGCTTTTCGGCGGTCATCGAAGCCACCGTCCCCTCAATCAAGCGTCGGAGCGTCTCTCCTTCGCTTTGGGTTAGGTATGCGCTCTTGCCTGCGGGAGCAAGCACTTTGAAAGGCTTTTTACCCTCGTTTTGTGCGGGTTTTGCGCTGTTCGGCCTATTGTGGCGTCCTTGAAGTGATCCGTCCATCTTCCCGCGCCGTGCCCCCCGTCCGCGAAAACGATCCTGTGCGGCGTCGGATGGGCAGGGCAAGCCTTCCCGTCGGACGAGCAGGAACAGAATGAACCCTGTTTGAAATTATGTAAATCAAAATATACGTCAATCTAAGTTGACACTTTGATGCCGCCGGGCGTAGTCTCGCTGTAATCCCGACGGCCCTTGGGAGGGGTCGGGAGAAGGGGTGACTGCTATGGGCAAGTCCACACGATCAGCGCCGCAACAGGCTCTCTATACCCTCGACGAGCGTCGCAGGCGCGACCAGAGTGTCTGGACGCTGGTGCAGGGCATTCTCGCCCCCGTACAGTTCTTCGTGTTTCTCGTCAGTCTTGCACTGATCCTGCGCTATCTCATCGTCGGCGAAGGCTTGCTGGCGGCCCAGATCTCCATCGTTGTGAAGACCCTCACGCTCTACGCGATCATGATCACCGGCTCGATCTGGGAGAAGGAAGTCTTCGGTCGCTATCTCTTCGCCCGCCCGTTCTTCTGGGAAGACGTCTTTTCGATCCTGGTTCTGGCGCTGCACACGGCCTATCTGGTCGCACTTTTTAACGGCTTGCTGGCCCCCGGTCAGTTGATGGCGCTCGCACTCGCCGCCTATGTGACCTACGTCATCAATGCCGGGCAGTTTCTCTGGAAGCTGCGTCTGGCGCGGCTGGATCAGGTCGGTCGCAGCAGCAGCTCCGAGGCGCTCGCTGACGCTCCCTCACTGTCGGGGAGCGCATCATGAACCAGCCGCTCGTCTCTTGTGCTGCGCCTTCCACCACCATCCGCCAGCGTGGCCAGCACGAGGTGTTCTGCGGCCTGACCTCGATCATCTGGCTGCATCGCAAGGTGCAGGATGCCTTTTTCCTGGTGGTCGGTTCGCGCACCTGCGCCCATCTCATCCAGTCCGCTGCCGGCGTGATGATCTTCTCGGAGCCGCGCTTCGCGACGGCGATCATGGAAGAGCGCGATCTCGCCGGCATGGTCGACATGCATGACGAGCTCGACCGCGAAGTCGCCCGTCTGCTTGAGCGCCGCCCTGACATCCGCATGCTGGTGCTTGTGGGGTCCTGTCCCTCCGAGGTCATCAAATTCGATCTCAACCGTGCCGCCGAACGTCTCGACCGTCGCTATGGGTCAAAGCCCCGGGTCCTCTGCTATTCCGGCAGCGGGATCGAAACGACCTTTACCCAGGGCGAGGACAATTTCCTCGCGGCCCTTGTGCGCGATCAATCGACCCATGGCGCCGGTGACAAGACTGCGAAGCTTGTCGTTGCCGGTTCCATTGCAGATGTCGTCGAAGATCAGTTTGCGCGCCTTTTCGAGGAAATGGGCCTTGAGGATGTCGTCTTCCTGCCGGGCCGCAGCAGCGCCCGGCTTCCCAAGATCGGCCCTGGTACGCGCTTCATCCTGGCCCAGCCCTATCTCGGCGCTACGGCCGCCGCGCTCGAAAGCTTAGGTGCCGCCCGGATCAACGCGCTCTTTCCGCTCGGGGAAGAGGGCACGACCGCCTGGCTGAAGGCGATTGCCGACACCTTCGGCGGGTCGCCGGCCCGTTTTGCCGCCTTGACCGAGGCGCCGCGTCGGCGGGCCCGCGAGGCGACCGCCCATTATCGGCCAATGCTTGAGGGCAAGCGGATCTTCCTCTTTCCCGACAGCCAGATGGAGCCATCGCTTGCCCGCTACCTCAGCCGCGAGCTGGATGCCGAGATCATCGAAGTCGGCAGCCCCTATCTGCACCGCGAGCATGTGGCCGGCGAACTCGCCATGCTGCCGCCGGGTGTCTCTATCTCCGAAGGACAGGATGTCGAGATCCAGATCGACCGCTGCCGCGCTGCCAAGCCCGACCTCGTCGTTTGCGGCATGGGGCTTGCCAATCCCTTCGAGGCTGAAGGCATCGTCACCAAGTGGTCGATCGAATTCGCCTTCACACCCATCCAGGGCTATGAGCAGGCCGGTGATCTCGCCGAGCTCTTTGCCCGTCCTCTGACGCGCAAGGCAATGATCGCGGGCGACCGCTCCGGTAACCGGAGGGCCGCATCATGAAACTCACCATGTGGACCTATGAAGGACCGCCGCATGTGGGTGCCATGCGGATCGCCGCCTCGATGAAGGGTGTGCATTACGTGCTGCATGCACCGCAGGGCGACACCTATGCGGACCTGCTCTTCACCATGATCGAGCGGCGCCCTTCGCGTCCGCCGGTGACCTACACGACCTTCCAGGCGCGTGACCTCGCCGGTTCGACAGCCGATGTGTTCAAGACCGCCTGTCGCGATGCCGTTGAGCGCTTCCAGCCGGATGCGCTTCTGGTCGGCGCCTCCTGCACCGCCGAACTTCTGCAGGACGATCCGGCGGGTCTGGCGCGCACGCTTGATGTGCGCATTCCCGTTGTTCCGCTGGAACTTCCTTCCTACCAGAAGAAGGAGCACTGGGGTGCAGCCGAGACCTTCTATCGGCTCGTCCGTGGCTTCACCGCAGGGCGCGAACGTCCGGCCCAGGTGGCGCCGAACAGCTGCAACATCCTCGGTCCTTCCGCCCTCGGTTTCCGCAACCGCGACGACGTCACGGAAATCTGCCGCCTGCTCTCCGCCAATGGCATCGACGTGCGCGTCGTCGCCCCACTCGGCGCGACGGTCGAGGATCTCGTGCGCCTGCCGGACGCCGCCTTCAACATCGTGCTTTATCCCGAGATCGGCGAGAGTGCGGCGCGCTACCTCAAGAAAACCTTCGGCATGCCCTTCGTTTCGACCGTACCGATCGGCATCGGCGCGACGCGCACCTTCCTTGCGGAAGTCCGGGCACTTGCGGGCCTTCCGAGCGACCAGCCGGTCGGCGAGGCCGAGGACCGCGCCACCTGGTATTCGCGGTCCGTCGACAGCAATTACCTCACCAACAAGCGCGTTTTCGTTTTCGGCGATGCGACCCATGCGATCGCTGCCGCCCGCATCGCCGCCCGAGAACTCGGTTTCAAGGTCTGTGGCCTGGGCACCTATATGCGCGAATTTGCCCGAGAAGTGCGTGAAGCCGCCGAAGAATTCGGTGTCGAGGCCCTGATCAGCGATGACCATCTCGATGTCGAGCAGGCGATCATCGAGGCCCGGCCCGAACTGGTGCTGGGAACGCAGATGGAGCGCCACATCGCAAAGCGGCTCAGGGTGCCCTGCGCCGTCATATCGTCCCCCGTGCATGTCCAGGATTTCCCGGCCCGCTACTCGCCGCAAATGGGCTTCGAGGGTGCGAATGTCATCTTCGACAGCTGGGTTCATCCGCTGATGATGGGGCTCGAAGAGCACCTCCTGCAGATGTTCCGGGACGATTTCGAATTCAATGATCAGGCCCAGGCCTCGCATCTGCATGGCCACGCCCCTGCAACTGCGGCTGATGCGACCGAAGTGGTCTCTGACGATGAGACGCTTGTGCTCGCCGAGGTACCCGCCGACGACGCGGCCTGGACGCCAGATGCCGAGCGCGAGCTTAAAAAGATCCCCTTCTTCGTGCGTGGCAAGGCCCGCCGCAACACCGAACTCTTCGCCGCCCGCAAGGGTATCCGCCCGATCACCGTGGAGACGCTGTATGACGCGAAAGCCCATTTCGCCCGCTGACAGCACCCCGGTCCGGGTGGTGTTCGTGACGCTCGACAATCACATTGTCGCGGCTGTCGATGATGCGCGCCGCAGCCTTGCCAGGGATCTGCCGGGCCTGACGCTTTCCGTCCATGCGGCAACCGACTGGAACGACAATCCGGCGAGCCTTGAAGTCTGCCGTTCGGCGATCCTTTCGGGCGACATCATCATCGTCTCGATGATCTTCGTCGAGGAACATGTGCGCGCCATCGCAGACGTGCTGGAAGCACGCCACCTCGAATGCGACGCCATGGCCTGCTGCATGTCGGCCGGCACGATCATGAAATACACGACCATGGGTCGCTTTAAGATGAGCGAGGAGCAGAAGGGTCCGCTGGCACTCCTGAAGAAGCTCCGTGGAAAAAGCTCGCGTGGTGGCAAGGACAGCGGCCGCACAGCTGGGGAACGCCAGCTCGCCATGCTGCGTCGCCTGCCGCAATTGCTGCGCTTCATTCCGGGGACCGCGCAGGACGTGCGCAACTACTTCCTGACGCTGCAATACCGCATTGCGGCTTCGGACGAGAACATCGCCAACATGGTCCGCCTGCTTGTCGGTAAATATGCCAAGGGCGAGCGCAAGGGCCTCCAGGGCCGCATTACGGTTGGAGATCCGGTCGAATATCCCGACATGGGTCTCTATCATCCTGGCCTGAAGCCAAGGGTCACGACGCAGCTCTCGAGCCTGCCGCACAAGGCGGGTGCGCGCGGGACGATCGGGCTTCTGCTTCTGAGAACCTACATCCTGTCTGGCGACACCGGCCACTATGATCGTGTCATCCGCGAGCTGGAACTGCGCGGCTTCAATGTCGTACCGGTTTTCTCCAGCGGTCTCGACATGCGCGGCGCAATCGAACGCTTCATGACGCCAGCTGCCGGTGGTTCGCGCATCGATGCACTCTGCTCGCTGACCGGTTTCTCGCTGGTTGGCGGACCGGCTTATAGCGATGCCGCTGCCGCTGCCCAGACACTTGCGGCGCTCGATGTTCCCTATTTCTCCGCGATGGCAACCGAGTTTCAGAGCAAGGAAGTCTGGTTTTCGTCGACGCAGGGGCTGACCCCGATCGAAACCACGCTGATGGTGGCGATCCCGGAACTCGACGGCTCCATCGGTTCCATGGTCTTCGGCGGTCGCTCTGACGCGGGTGGTGAGGCGAGAGCCTGCATCTGCTCGAGAGAGCTTGCCTCCTGCCCGTCCGGCAGGGCCTGCATGCAGCCCGATGACGAACGCGTCGTGCTGCTCGCCGATCGCCTCGCGGCCATGGTCGACCTGCGGCGTAAGGAACGTGCCGAGCGCCGTATCGCCATTGCGATGTTCAACTATCCGCCGAACAGCGGCAGCATCGGCACCGCCGCCTATCTCTCCGTCTTCGAGAGCCTGTTCGAGACCATGCGCCGGCTGAAGTCGGAAGGGTACGATGTCGACTTGCCCGCCGATGCCGAAGCGCTGAAGGACGGCATCCTTGAAGGCAATGCAGCTCTTTATGGCGTCGAGGCGAATGTCCACACGGTCATCCCCGTCGACCAGCATGTGCGCAATGAAAAACACCTCGCCGATCTCGAATCAAAGTGGGGACCGGCTCCGGGACGCGTTCTCAGCAATGGGCGTGGCATCTTCGTGCTCGGCCGCCAGTATGGAAACCTGCTGATCGCGATCCAGCCGCCCTTCGGTTATGAGGGCGACCCGATGCGCCTGTTGTTCGAGGGCGGCTTTGCCCCGAACCATGCCTTTGCCGCCTTCTACCGCTATCTGCGCGAAACCTACCGCGCCGATGCCGTCTTGCATTTTGGCACTCATGGTGCACTGGAGTTCATGCCGGGCAAGCAGGTGGGCCTCTCTGCAGATTGCTGGCCGGATCGCCTCCTGGGCGCGCTTCCCAACTTCTATCTCTACGCCGCCAACAACCCGTCCGAAGGCACGATCGCCAAACGGCGGTCGGCTGCAACGCTGATCTCCTATCTGACGCCGCCGATCACGCATTCCGGGCTCTACAAAGGCCTGACGGAGATCAAGGGCAGCCTGGATCGCTATCGCAGTGCAGCGCCCGAGGCGCGCGTCGAGCGCGAGAGGCTGTTCCAGCTCATTCAGGTGCAGGCCGAGCAACTGGACCTGGGCAAGAATGGCATCGCGCTCGCCGAATCCGACGTGGTGCTGGCGCTCGTGGCCGAGGTGGCTGAAGTCGAATACGCGCTCATTCCGCACGGTTTGCACATTGCCGGTCGCGCAATGGAAGAGAACGAGCGTTTGGAAATGCTCGACCATGTCGCCGCCAACATGCCGCCTGCCGTGCGTCCGCACCTTCAGACTGAGTTGATCGCCGCGATCGCCAAGGGTGACGCCGCGACGATTACGCGGATGACGAAGAATGCCGTGGGTGAGCTCAAGGACAGTATCGACAAGCTGGTGACGATGAACCGCGAACTGGCGCACAACGGCGAGATCGATGGCCTCGTCAGGGCGCTGGACGGCCGCTATGTCTTGCCGTCGCCCTCTGGTGACCTGTTGCGCACGCCGGAACTGCTGCCAACCGGTCGCAATATTCACGGTTTCGATCCCTTCGGCATTCCGAGCGCCTTTGCCATCCAGGATGGCGAACGCCAGGCAGCGAAGGTGCTCGAACGCTATCTCGCGACCGATGGACGCCTGCCGGAAACGGTGGCCGTTGTTCTCTGGGGCACCGACAATCTGAAGACCGGCGGCGCGCCGCTGGCGCAGGCCATGGCACTCATGGGTGCGCGGCCCAGACTTGATGCCTATAACCGCGTCTGCGGCGCCGTTCTGGTGCCACTCGAAGAGCTGCAGCGTCCGCGCATCGATGCGGTCATGACGCTGTCTGGCATCTTCCGGGATCTCCTGCCGATCCAGGCGAGCATGCTGGCCGAGGCGAGCTATCTCGCAGCTGTCGCAGACGAACCGGTCGAGATGAACTTCATTCGTAAGCATGCGCTCGCCTATTGCGAAAGCCATGGCTGCGACATCGAGGCGGCGGCTTACCGAGTGTTTTCGAATGCCGATGGCGCCTATGGCTCCAACGTCAACATGCTGGTCGCCTCGTCCTCCTGGAGTGACGATGACGAGATCGCGCAGACCTACAGCAATCGCAAGAGCTTCGCGATCAACCGTCGCGGCAAGACCAGCGCGCAGGCCGAGGTCTTTGATGCGATGATCGGGCAGGTCGACATGGCCTACCAGAACCTCGATTCCGTCGAGATCGGGGTGACCACGATCGAGAACTATTTCGACACGCTGGGTGGCCTGACCAAGGCTGTCAACAGGGCCAAGGGTGGCGGTTCGCTGCCGGTCTTCATCTCCGACCAGACGCAGGGCGAGGGACGTGTCCGCACTCTCGGCGAGCAGGTCGCGCTGGAGACACGGACACGCACGCTGAACCCGAAATGGTTCGAGGGCATGCTGAAGCATGGCTACGAGGGCGTGCGCAATATCGAGACGCAGGTAACCAACACATTCGGCTGGTCGGCCACGACAGGCGATGTCGATCCCTGGGTCTACCAGCAGATCACCGAGACCTTCGTGCTCGACACCGAAATGCGCGAACGGCTGGCCACACTCAATCCGGCTTCTGCCGCCCGTGTGGCCAACCGGCTGATCGAGGCGCATGAGCGCAACTATTGGCAGCCGGATGCAGAAACGCTCGCCGCTCTGAAACAGGCAGGTGAAGAATTGGAAGACCGTCTCGAGGGGCTGGTCAGGGAGGCTGCCCAATGAACATCTACACCCATGGCAAGATTGCCGAACGCGAGGCACGCATCGCCGAGAAGCTCCGGGAGCGCGCAGATGGCGAGGGCAGCGTTCAGGTGCATCTCGACCCGACGATGGAAATCGACGGCGCCAAGGTCTTCGCGGTCTACGGCAAGGGTGGAATCGGCAAATCGACGACATCGTCGAACCTCTCGGTTGCCTTCTCCATGCTCGGCAAGCGCGTGCTGCAGATCGGCTGTGACCCGAAGCATGATTCGACCTTCACGCTGACCAAAAGTCTGATCCCGACCGTCATCGACGTTCTCGAAAAAGTCGACTTCCATTCGGAAGAACTCCGTCCGGAAGACTATATGGTCGAGGGCTATAACGGCGTTCAATGCATCGAGGCGGGTGGTCCGCCGGCCGGCACCGGCTGCGGCGGTTACGTCGTTGGCCAGACGGTGAAGTTGCTCAAGGAGCATCATCTGCTCGACGACACCGATGTCGTGATCTTCGACGTTCTCGGCGACGTGGTCTGCGGCGGCTTTGCCTCGCCGCTGCAGCATGCCGAACGCGCGGTCATCGTCGCCGCCAACGACTTCGATTCCATCTTCGCGATGAACCGGATCGTCGCCGCCATCAAGGCGAAGTCGAAGAACTACGATGTGCGCCTCGGCGGCGTGATTGCCAACCGTTCGCGCGAAACGGACCAGATCGACCGCTACAATGCGGCGATCGGGCTGACGCGCCTCGCTCATGTGCCTGATAGTGACCATGTGCGGCTGAGCCGGCTGAAGAAGAGCACACTGTTCGAGATGGGCGACAGCCCGGAGATCCTCGGCATCCAGAAGGAATACATGCAACTGGCCGAGCGCCTCTGGGCAGGCACCCCTGCGCTTGAGGCCGAACCGATGAAGGACCGGGAAATTTTCGAATTTCTCGGCTTCGAGTGAGGTTGTCATGAGTCAGGCCGATTACATCAGACGCACCGGCGAGATCGAACACTACTTCGACCGCACCGCGCTCGATGCCTGGAAGCGGCTGACCGGCGACCAGCCGGTGAGCGGCATTCGCGCCACCGTGCGCAAGGGGCGCGAAGAGATGCGTGGTACGCTTGCTTCGTGGCTGCCGCAGGACCTCACAGGCTGGCGCATCCTCGATGCAGGCTGTGGCTCGGGAGTTCTGTCCTTCGAGCTCATCGCACGTGGTGCCGAAGTCGTCGGCATTGATCTGTCTGCGCAAATGATCGCGCATGCCCGCCAGCGGGCGCATGACCTCGAAGCCGCCCATGGTCGTTTCAAGGGCTCCGTCACCTTCCACAGCGGCGACATGCTCGACCCACGTCACGGGCGTTTCGATGCCGTGGTCGCGATGGATGTGCTCATTCACTATCGCCCTGCCGATGCCGTGCGCGTGCTTCACACCCTGGCCGAGCGCACTTCGCGCCAGATGATCTTCACGCTGGCGCCGGGATCGCGTCTGCTGCGGGCCATGCTGGCCGCCGGCAAGGTCTTTCCGCGCGGCAATCGCGCACCGGCGATCTATCCTGTCGATCCGTCACGGCTGGTCGCCGAGATGCTGCATCATCCGGAGTTCTCTCATTGGCAGTCCGCGCGCAGCCACAAGGTTGCCGTCGGCTTTTATACCTCGCAGGCCATGGAGGTGATCCAGTCATGAGCATCGCCGCCGCCAACGCCAAGATGATCGCGTTCTGGCAGAAGCTCGGAACGCGCTTCATGCCGTTTGCGGATGCTGCAACGGCCGAGATGCCCTTGTCGAGGCTGCTGCGCCTTTCGCTGTTTCAGGTCTCTGCCGGTTGCGTGCTTGTTCTCCTGACCGGGACCTTGAACCGCGTGCTGATCGTCGAACTCGGCGTTTCCGTTGCGCTCGTTTCGGCCGTGATCGCCATTCCGGTTTTGGCAGCACCGCTTCGTCTGCTCTTCGGTTTCCGGTCCGACACCTACAAATCCGTGCTCGGCTGGCGGCGTGTGCCCTATGTCTGGCTCGGCAGCCTGCTGCAGTTCGGTGGCCTCGCCATCATGCCGTTTGCGCTCCTTCTTCTCCAATCGCAGACGACCGGCCCGGAATGGGCGGGTGCTGCCGGCGCAAGCCTTGCCTTCATCCTGACCGGCTTCGGCATGCATATGTCGCAGACGGCAGGGCTGGCGCTGGCAAGCGACCTCGTGCCCGACGAAAAACGTCCGCGGGTCGTGGCGCTTCTCTATTTCATGCTGCTGACGGGCATGATCGGCGCTTCCAGCTTCTACAGCGTCTTCCTCGTCGATTTCTCGCCGAAGCTGCTGATCCAGGTCATCCAGGGAACGGCAGTACTGACCATCGTCATCAACGTTATCGCGATCTGGAAGCAAGAGCCGCGCGACGTGCGCCGGACGGCTGTCGACCGGGACCTTTCGAGCTTCTTCGACGCTCTTGACGATTACCGCAGCGCTCCTGGTGTGATGCGGCTGCTGGTGGCTGTTGCGATCGGTTCTGCCGCCTTTTCGATGCAGGACATCCTGCTTGAGCCGTATGGTGGCGAGATCCTGGGGCTTTCGGTCGGTGAGACCACGCGCCTGACGGGGATCTGGGCTCTTGGCACCATGGCCGGCTTCGCCTGGGCGGCCCATAGCCTGCAGCATGGCGCGCAGATGTACCGGGTCGCCGCGCGCGGATTGTTGATCGGGATCTGCGCGTTCTCCGCCGTGATCTTCGCCTCGCCGCTTGGCGTCAACGCGCTCTTCCATCTGGGCGCTTTCGGCATCGGCCTCGGGGGCGGACTGTTTGCCGTCGGCACCATGCTGGCGGCGATGGGCATTGCCGAGCGCTCCGACAGTGGCCTCGTCGTCGGTGCCTGGGGTGCCGTGCAGGCGACTGGCATCGGGGCGGCCATGCTTGCGGGCGGCGTGATCAAGAACACGATCAATGCTTTGGCGCTGAACGGCTCGCTGGGCGAGGCCATGTTGACGCCGGCTGCCGGCTATCTCGTCGTCTACACCTTTGAAATCATTCTCCTCTTCCTGTGCCTGGCGGTTCTCGGTCCGCTCACCGGCCGGCGCTATCAGAGGGACTATCTGCAGGACATGCGTTTTGGATTGGCGGAATTGCCCGGCTGATGGCCGGCAGATGCGCTTTACACGGGAGGGTCTGGATATGACCGGGTCGTTGGTTGGGAATATCGATGTTGCACAAGTGGTGCTTTATGCGTTCTGGCTCTTCTTCGCGGGGCTGATCTGGTATCTGCGTCAGGAAGACCGTCGCGAGGGCTATCCGCTCGAAGAGGATGTGACAGGCCGCTACAACAAGAGCCCCTGGCTCTTCGTGCCGCCGAAGAAGACCTTTCTCTTGCCACATGGCCAGGGGATCAAGCAGGTTCCGGATCTGAAGCGCGACACACGCACGTTTTCGAGCCGTCGCATTGCACCGGCCCCCGGCTATCCGTCTGAGCCCGTCGGCAATCCGCTGCTCGCCGGTATCGGCCCCGGTTCCTGGGCGGAACGTTCCGACAAGCCTGACGTGACCGCCCATGGGGATGCCCGCATCGTGCCGCTGCGTGTGGCAGAAGGTTTCGGTCTTGCCGAAGGTTCTGCCGATCCGTGCGGTCTTGCGGTGCTCGGCTGCGATCGGCAGGTTGCCGGCACCGTCAAGGACCTCTGGGTCGACCGGGCCGAACACCTGATCCGCTACTACGAGGTCGAACTTGCTGGCGGTGGACGCACCGTGCTTCTGCCGAACAACTTCGTCGTCTTCCAGACGGGTCGTGGCAATGTCCGGCATCTCTATGTGCATGCGGTCACATCCGCACAGTTTGCCGATGTGCCTGCCACCGCCCGCCCCGAACTCGTGACCCTGCTTGAGGAAGACAAGATCGCCGCCTATTTCGGCGCCGGCCTCCTCTATGCGGATCGCTTCCGTCAGGAGCCACTGCTGTGAGCCAATTTGTCATCCGCGAACACGAAATCGAGCCGCTGCCGGGGCTTCCCGGCGTGCCGCCGGCTGGCGAGGTCGTCCTGTGGCAGGGGCGGCCCTCGTCTGCCCTTGTCGCCCGTCATCTCCTGAAGATCCGCTGGATCGTCGGCTATTTCCTGATCCTCGCCAGCTGGGCGGTTGTCGCCGGGCTTAATGACGGTCAGCCGGCAGGTGGCATCCTCTTTTCGGTCGCCGTGCTCACGGCTCTTGCCGGTGTGCTCATCGGTATGATCGAGCTGTTTGCCTGGGCGGTCGAGAAGACCACGCTCTACACGATCACCACAGAGCGCATCGTGATGCGCTTTGGCATCGCGATCTCGATGACCTTGAACCTGCCCTTCCGCCGGATTGACGGTGTGGCGCTTGCCCGGATCGGTGAGAAGAGCGGGTTGATCGCGATCGGCCTCCTGCCGGAACAGCGGATCTCCTGGCTGATCCAGTGGCCGCATGTGCGTGGTTTCCGTTTTTCCAAGCCGGAGCCGAGCCTGATCTACCTGCCTGACGCAGACAAGGTCGCGAGCGTGCTCTCGGCTGCAATCGGCCAGTATCGTGGCGCCCGTGCCGAACAGCCGCGCATCATCGTTCAGGACGTGGGCGGAGGCGTTATGCCGCGGTCCGTCGCCGCGGCGGAATAGGAGCGCAAGATGGGATCGGCCTCGCATCTCGGCTATTGGGCGGACCGCAAGGGCAAGGCGCCAAGCCGTCTGCCGCGCGGCCTGTTCTTCGGCCTCATCGGCCTGCTCGCCTTCACGGCGGGGGCTATCATCTTTGGCCAGACCACGGGCCTTGGTCTGGTCAAGCAGCAGCTCGGTGCGCCGGTCGCCATCCGCGACCTAATGATTACACGCAGCACGTCTGACTTTGTCGTCGTCACCGACGTTGCGACGGGTCGCGAGCTCGCCAACTACGGCCCCCACTCGGGCGGCTTCGTGCGCGGATCGCTCCGAGCCTTTGAGCGCATGCGCCAGGTGGCCAAGGTGCCCTTCGATGCGCCCTACCGCCTGATCAAGTGGGAGGCCGGTGCCGTCAGTCTGTCCGATACGGGCACCGGCGAACGCATTTATCTGGATGCCTTTGGCCCCGACAACGTGGCCGCATTCGAAGCCCTTCTGGGCTCACAGGGAGGAGAAAGCCAATGAACCCGGTCTTTGCCTTGATGCGACGGAAGGAGACGGTCGATTGCACCGTCGAGATCAACAACACGTTCGAGGCGCTTGGTGCGCACTTGAGGTTTGACAACGGGGTGGTGGTCCATCCCGGTGACGAGGTGCTCGTGCACGGCGCGCCTGTCCAGATCCCCTATGGCTCCAGCCAGAACTTCCGCCGCAAGGCGACGATCACCCGTGCCGGTGCGCTCGAACGCGCCTGGATCCGCGCAACGGGCGATCTCGACATGATGGAATTGTGCGAATTCAGCTTCACCGAGAGGGCACTGTCATGAACAACCACGTTTCGCCTGTCGATCTTTCCGATCACGAGCCGACCGTCGAGGAGCGCATGGCCGGGGTCAACGACACGACCCGCAGCGCGCTTGTCTCGACCATGCTGACACCGCGTTTCTACACCACCGATTTCGACGAGATGGACAAGATCAATGTCGAGCCTGTCCGCGCCGAATGGGATGTCCTGATCGCGCAGATGAAGAGCGACCCGAACCGCGGCCACTTCAAGCGCAATGAACAGTGGGACGATATCGATATCGATGCCCTGCCGGACGACCTGCGCGAGGAGTTCATCGACTTCCTCGTCTCGTCGCTGACCTCCGAATTTTCGGGTTGCGTGCTCTACAAGGAGATGAAGCGGCGTGGCAAGAACCAGGAGATCTGCGAGCTCTTCGGCTATATGAGCCGCGACGAATCTCGCCATGCCGGTTTCATCAACGATGCGCTGAAGGAATTCGGCATCGGCGTGAACATGGGCTTCCTGGCCAAGGCGAAGAAGTACACCTTCTTCAAGCCGAAGTTCATCTACTACGCGACCTATCTCTCCGAGAAGATCGGCTATGCCCGCTACATCACCATCTTCCGGCATCTCGAAAAGCACCCCGAACAGCGCTTCCACCCGATCTTCAAGTGGTTCCGTGAATGGTGCAATGACGAATTCTCCCATGGCGAGGCTTTTTCGCTGATCATCCGCTCCGACAAGCGGCTGATGGAGGGGATGAACAAGTACTGGATCAAGTTCTTCCTGCTCGCCGTCTTCGCCACCATGTATGTGCGCGACCACATGCGGCCGGCCTTTCACAAGGGGCTCGGCGTCGATATCGACGATTACGACATGAAGGTCTTCCGGCTGACGAGCGAGATCTCGCGCCAGTGCTTCCCGCTCGTCCTCGATCTCGACAACCCGGTCCTGCATGAGGGCTTCCGCCGGATGGAGCGGATCAACCGCCGGGTCATGGCGGCCGATGCGAAGGGCGGGATTTCCGGTCGGATCGCCAAGGGCTTCTGGTCGGCGGCGGCAGCTGTGAATTTTGTCCGGATGTATGCGATCCCGACGAAGTCCAACGCCATCCCTGCCACGTCGCGCCTGCAACCGGTCTGGTGAGGAGATCGCCATGACCTTTACGCACCCGCTCGCCGTCGTTCTCGTTGCCATCTCCGTATGGTGGCTTTCGACCGGGTTGGTGCTGGCCATGGTCAACCGCTCCGACGGGCCTCGGGGCAGGGGGCTGGCATTGATGGCGCTGATGACGCTGGTCGGCGCCTTCGGCTTCATCCTGATGCTGTGGGGCGCGCAGGAACCGACAGTGCTTGGTTCCTATGTCGGCTTCTTCGGTGCGCTGCTCGTCTGGGCCTGGCATGAGGCCGCCTTCCTGACAGGCATACTGACAGGCCGACGCACGGGCGAATGCCCTCCGGGGCTGACCGGCTTCCGCCGTTTCCGGGCTGCCTGGGAGGCCGTGAGCGATCACGAGATCGCCATTCTGGTGACGGCGATCGCGCTATGGCTTGCGCTCGACGGATCCGCCAACCTGTTTGGGCTCGCCGCCTTCGGCCTGCTTTGGGGCATGCGGATCTCCGCCAAACTGGTGATTTTTCTGGGTGCGCCACATGCGATCAGCGAGCTGATGCCGAAGGGCATCCGGCACCTGAAAAGCTATTTCAAGACAGACCGGATGACGCCGCTGTTTCCGGTATTCCTCGCGATCGCTGCAGGCCTGTTCGCTGTCCTCGTCGTGGGGGCAAACCGCGCGACCCAGGCGCATTCCGTCGTCGGCCATACATTGCTCGCGACCTTCATGGCGCTCGCCATCATCGAACATCTCGTTCTCGTGCTTCCCGTTTCCGATACGGCGCTCTGGCGTTGGGCGATGGCACGACAGGAACGGGCCGACCTTGCCATCCGCCCTGCGGCGGACGGCGTTTCCGCACTCAAGGAGGCTGGGCCTGTGTCCGTGCCGCACGCCTCCTGGACAGCAATTGCACAAGACACGATCGGGAAGAGGAAAGACTGATGACTGTTTTCCAGCACATGGAAGAGGCGCTCGCCGGCCTGCATACCGCCGGTAATTATCGCGTGTTCGCGGATCTTGAGCGTCACTGCTCGGCCTTTCCGAAAGCCGCGTTTCACCATGGTGACGGGACAGCGCGCGATGTCACCGTCTGGTGCTCGAACGATTATCTCGGCATGGGCCAGAACCCGCTCGTGACCGAGCGGATGATCGAGGTTGTGCGCAAGTGCGGCGCCGGTGCCGGCGGCACGCGCAACATCTCCGGTACCAATCATTATCATGTCCTGCTCGAGCAGGAGCTGGCGGACTTGCATGGCAAGGAAGGCGCGCTGATCTTCACATCAGGTTACGTGTCGAACTGGGCAGCCCTCGGAACGCTGCTGGCCAAGATCCCCGGCATCATCTGTTATTCGGACTCACTCAATCATGCGTCCATGATCGAAGGCATCCGGCATTCGCGCTGCATCAAGCGGCAGTTCCGCCACAACGACTACAAGCATCTGCGCGAGCTGATGGCGGCCGACGATCCGGCAGCGCCGAAGCTCGTTGCCTTCGAGAGCGTCTATTCGATGGATGGTGACATCTCGCCGATCAAGGAGATCTGCGATGTCGCCGACCAGTTCGGCGCGATGACCTATCTCGACGAGGTTCATGCGGTCGGCATGTACGGTCCGCGCGGCGGCGGGGTTGCCGAACGCGAGGGCCTGATGGACCGCTTGACCGTCATCGAGGGCACGCTGGGCAAGGCCTTCGGCGTCATGGGTGGCTACATCACCGGTCCTGCCGTGCTGATCGATTTTGTCCGGTCCTTCGCCTCGGGCTTCATCTTTACGACGGCGATCCCGCCGGCGCTGGCGGCAGGCGCCACTGCGTCGATCCGCCATCTCAAGGAAAGCCCGTTCGAGCGCCATATGCATCAGGCAACGGTCGCCAAGGTAAGGCGGGCGCTTGATGTTCGCGGGATCCCGCATATGCACAATCCCAGCCACATCGTGCCGGTCATGGTCGGCAATGCGGCCAAGTGCAAATGGATCTCGGATGTGCTGCTCGATGATTTCGGCATCTATGTGCAGCCCATCAACTATCCGACGGTTGCCGTCGGCAAGGAGCGGCTGCGGATCACCCCGACGCCGCTGCATAGCGATGCGGATATCGATCATCTGGCCGAGGCGCTCTCGTCGCTCTGGTCGAAATGCGCCCTTGCAAGGGCGGTTGCTTAAGCGAGGGAAAGGCCGTATCGGCCTGCAGCAAGGATCACTCAGGACACGCACAGGATGACGGACAGCATATACATCCCGGCGATCGCCGGTGACGGGTCGCTCTATCCGATCGAAAAGATGCAGGCGCATCTCGAGGGACAGCTGCATCTTGCCGTCTCCGTTTTCGTCTTCGACGGTGATCTCCTGCTGATCCAGAAACGCGCTTTGACCAAGTATCATTGCGCAGGCCTCTGGGCCAATACCTGCTGCACGCATCCGCATTGGGATGAAACCATCGAGGATTGCGCCGGGCGGCGCCTGACCGAGGAGCTCGGATTCACGGTGCCGCTCACGCGCCATCAGACGGTCGAATATGCGGCTGATGTTGGTGATGGCCTGAGGGAACACGAGCGCGTCACGCTTTTCAGCGCCCAGGTCGACAGCCGGACGCTGCAGGTAGCGCTCGTTGAGGGCGAGGTGGAGGAGGTGCGCTGGATTGCACCCCATCAGCTGATGCGGGAGGTGCGCGAGCGGCCTCAGGATTTCACACCCTGGTTCCGGATCTACCTGCAACGCTTCCCGGGCCTGAGCTTCGCCGAAGCGGCCTGAACCGGTTCAATGCCATCTCTTCCTTCAATTTCAATCCGATGGTTATCTGCGGTCGCCGCTCATCTCACCTGGGCGACGCGCTGTGGCGAGCATCTGTCGACGTGTCCGGTCACTCCGTGGAAGTGTCTTCTTGCAGACAAAAAAGAAGGGGAGCTGACAGCTCCCCTTCTATTGCGGCCTGCCTTGGGAGGCCGTCAGTCGTTCGCGATCTGAGTTGCCTCAGGCAGAACGACAGCTGCAGTCTCAGACGTCGGCTTGAGCGACAGGGCGCTGCTTTGCCCTGCCGGTGCCATTTTCTGTGTCGTACCCGGCTGGTAGGTCGTGAAATCAGGCACCTCGGTCGGGCCCTTCTTCGCCAGCGAGTCGACATAGTCCTGCAACATCGAGGCGCCATAGAGCGGCTTCTGCACTCCGGCATGGCAGGTCGCGCAGCCGACCTTGAAGACATCGCCTTCCGGACCCTTACGGGATGCCGGGAACACGGGGGTGAGACCCACCATGTAATTTGCGTTGATGTCCCGGGTCATCCGAATGCCGTGCCAGGCGGTTACGCGCTGTGGCGGGCTTTCATCCCAGGCATTGAAGGCTCTGGAATTGTGGCAGGTGGTGCAGTTTACGCCGAGTGACTCGGACATGTGCATCATCAGTGACCAGGTCGCTTCCGTTTCCTTGGTGCCTGCCGGATTGGTGCCGGTGGGCAGAGCCGCCGTCGAATGGACGCGGATCTGCTTGGCTTCCAGCAGGTAGTCCTTCAGCACATTCTGCGGAAGCGAGGAATTGCCACCGAACTTGGCCACCACATTCTGGCCAGCGCGGTTCTGGGTCATGTTGCCGGCCGGCTTGGGTTCCAGATCTTCGTACCAGTAGTTGACCGGGATCGCCTGGCCACGGTGACAGGTGTAGCAGGTGGCGCCGACCTGGCCCACATGGGCGCTCCAGTCGACATTGATCGCCTGGGTCATCTGGATCATGCGGCGGGCGACAACTTTCTGATACACCTCGTCGGAGGCGAGGTTTTCGGGGTTGTGGCAATAGTTGCAACCCGCTTCCGGCGCGATCCATTCGGTGATCGAAGCCATGAACTGGTTGAACTGGTCGTCGGAGAGATCGCCGAGGATCTGGACGTTTTCATAGAGATCGCGTGCCTTGTCACCTGCGGGATCGGCTTCCCAGGGAGCGGGAGGCGGGACATTCGCGGCCTTGAGCGCTTCCTGGTTTTCGACGTCGCGGTGTATGTACATGCCGGTCCCGCGGAAACCGATCTGAGTGGTGTCGACGGGTGGTGCGTCCCAGCCAGCGCCGACGAAGCTTGCAATCGTCAGGAGTGAGCCGGCGGAGACGGCGAAGGGGATCCAGAGTTTCATCGTCGTTCTCCTCAAAGCGCCGGGTCAACGACGCCGGGATAGCCCGGCAGCGGGGACACGATCCCGTGGTTGATGCCCCAGAGGTACCAGTTGTCGACGACCGTGCCTGTCAGCAGGATGCCGATGCCGCCGGTAATCGGGGTCAGAATGGCAAACCACCAGGCCCAGCGGTGGACGGATTCCATGGTGGCGTTGAAGCCCATGGTCCAGCGCCAGAAGAGGGCTGCGCGTTCGGAGGCCGTACCGCGATCGGTGATCTGTTCCAGCTCGCGTTCACCGCCGTATTTGCCGACGGCGAGGATCGTCGCTCCATGCATGGCGAACAGCAGCACGGAGCCGTAGAGGAAAACGATCGAGAGGCAGTGGAAGGGATTGTAGTAGAGATTGCCGTAACGGATCGAGAAGGCGGCCGTCCAGTCGAGATGCGGGAAGATGCCGAAGGGCACGGCTTCCGAGAAATTGCCCATCAGCAGCGGGCGGATGAAACCGAGCACGAGGAACAGCCAGATCGCGGCGGCAAAGGCCCATGCGACATGGGTACCCATCTCCAGCTGGCGTGCGCGGCGATATACTCGCACCCACCAGAGGAGAATGGAGGTCGTCAGGAAGAAGCCGGCTATGAGCCACCAGCCACCTTCCGCAAGCGGCGGCAGCACCTTGAGGCCATATTGCGCCGACGGCGGTTCCAGCCCCAGCCAGAAGAGCTGGCGGACGAACTGGATCGGATCCCAGCCGACAGAGGCCAGCATGTTGAGACCGATGATCTCGAAGGCGATGAAGCCGCAGACAAGCGACAGCGTGCCGAGATAACCGAGATAGATCGGTCCGATTTGAGCATTGCCGATCATGCCGAACAGGCGGACCAGGAAAGGTTTGCCGGTGCGCGGGCTGTCGCCAGCGGGAAGCGGCATGCCTTCTTCGAGCGGGCCCGTCACCTGTATGGGTGTGATGATGTTTTGATACTGCGCTAAGAACATGGTCCGGTCCCCCTCAGTTCCAGATCGGCAGCGTCAGCCACCAGTTCCACCATTGCGGCCAGCCCTGATTCCAGAACGGTCCGCTGATGACGATGCAGACGGCGCTCCAGAAGCCCGCGTTCAGCGCCAGGATCAGGCCGAGGCGGTGGATGCCCAGCGTGCCGATCGAGTAGCCGATGATGTCGCGGAAGAATGTGTCTTCGTATTCCGGCGTCTTGACCTCGGCCTGCTTGCCAGCTTCGGTGTTCGATGCGCCCGGATTGGCGGCCGACAGGATGAGGCCACCATGCAGGGAGAGCGCCAGCGTCGTGGTGAAGAAGAAGGTCACCGCGATCATATGCGCTGGATTGTAGTGGAAATGCAGATATTGGTAGCCGACGTTCGACACCCAATCCAGATGGCTGAAGATGCCGTAGGGAAAACCGTGACCCCAGGCGCCAAGCAAGAGCGGGCGGAAGACGACGAGCGTCGCATAGGCGAAGATCGCGAAGGAAAAGGCGAAGGGCACGTGGTAACCGATGCCGAGCTTGCGGCAGATCTCGACTTCGCGCAGCGCCCAGGAAATGAAGGCGCCGAGCGCGCAGACCGTCACGATCTGCCAGAGACCGCCTTCCTTTAGCGGCGCGAGCGCCAGCCCATAGGAGAGGTCCGGCGGTGCGATCGAAATGCGCCAGATATTCCATGTCGGACCAATGGCCGCGCCATAGATCAGAAGTGCTGTTCCGAGGATCGCGAAGAAAGCCGTCGTGACGCCGAAGAAGCCCACATAGAAGGGCCCTACCCAGAAATCAAAGAGATCGCCTCCGAGCAGCGTCCCGCCTCGTACGCGATATTTGCGTTCAAAACTCAGCAGCGCCATGTTCGTTTCCTCCAGAGGTGATCAGCCAGGCGGCGTTGTCGGGTCATGCAGGATTGGCGGCGGGCGAAACCGCGAGTGTTACGCCCGCTGCCGTCTCAGGTTTTCAGCCGATCAGCCGGAAATCCACGCCTTCAGAGAGGGACTGCTCCAGGGAGCTGGTCGTGAGGGGTTTGCCCTCGAACCAGTTGTAGCGGTCCGTGCTCAGCAGGATGAAGTGGATCAGGATCGCAAGCGTGAACAGGAATACAGACAATGCGACCAGCACTTTGCGCGGGTCGAACATAAGCCAGACTCTCCACATATCGCGTCCTCCTCAGGCCAACATCGGCAGAAGCGTGAGAGCCGTCTGGTTGATGCCCTCGAGAGAGCTGTAACCTTCCGGACCCGGGATCCAGGGACGCCACATCCAGACCAAGATATGCGCGACGATGGCAATCGCCGTGAATATCATGAAGCCTTGGATGAAGAATCCATGGACCTCGCGCGCTTCGCTTTCGGTCAGACCCGAAAGTGAAACATTTGATGTCTCAGCCATCAAATTCACCTCCTAGTCTCGAACACCGCGGCGCCCCCGCGGCGGGGTTTCGGAAGGTCTTTTCACGGACCTGCCGGGTTCTGCCGGTGTCGAGAACACCGGCAAAGGGATCGGGTTACGCGTGGAAGGCGTAACCGGCAGCTGCGTAGGCCGAGGAACGAGCCTCGGCGAAAATCGATTGGTCGGGGCGCTCGGCCGCGTCCTCGGCATGCCCGGCAAGCCTCGACGTCAAGGCGGCGCAAAGGCACAGCGGATAAAGGAGTAGGTAGAGACGCCGCATGTTCTGGCGCTCGGACTGGCGGTCGCGATGTCGACGCAGGTCCTGATCGGATCGGGTTGCAGTGATCATGGCTTCACCTCCAGTTGTCCCGTTGATGGGTGTTGTTCCTTCGCTCATGCATAGGCTCCCTGAAGGCGGGCGGCCGTCTCGACATGATGGCGGGTAACTTCGTGGTCTTCGGCCCGGCGCGCCTCGCGCTCTGCCGCTTCCCTCAACCGCTTGGCGGCCGAGATGCGCACGAGCACGGGCTCGTTGCCGATGAATTTTTCAAGCGACGCCTGGGCATCGGATTGCCAGGCCATCTCGCTGCGCGGGCGGGCTGTCGTCGCTTCGATTGCGTCGAGTTCTCCGGCGCGCGGCAGGATGTCGAACAGCATGTCGAAGAGGGCGTTGCAGACCTCCTGGATCAGCCAGGCAGCACCGGAATAGCCCATGACGGGCGTGCCGGGATGGCGGCGGACGATGGCGCCGGGATAGGAGAGCTGCACGAACTTGCCGCGGGCGCCGCGCTCGGCCATGTACATGCGCTCGTTGAACGAGCCGAACATGATCATCGGTGGCTTCTTGGCGGTGAGTTCCGCAACTTCGATATTGTCCGTCTTCGCGCCTGCCTTGCGCGGGATCGCGAAGTTGCAGGGCAGGCCCATTTCCTCCTCGAGGAAGTTGCGGATGCCGCGCACATAGGTCTCGTTGGCAACGATCGCGAAGCTTGCGGTGGCGAAGAAGTCCTGGGTGACCGAGCGCCAGAGATCCCAGAGCGGCTTCAGCGTTGTGTGCTTTTCCTTCAGGATGAAGGGTTCGGGGTCGAGCCCGAGCATATCGCCCAATTCGCGCAGGAAGGCCGTCGTCGAATGAATGCCGATCGGGGCCTGCAGATAGGGACGGTCGAGCGTTTCGCAGAGGAGACGGCCGAATTCGCGATAAAGGCAGATATTGGCATCCGCATCGGCGAGCTTGCGCACGTCTTCGAGATGGCTGCCCAGCGGGAAGACCATGTTGATCTCGGCGCCCAGTCCCTCGACGAGACGACGGATCTCAGCGAGATCCGAGGGCATGTTGTAGGTGCCGTAGATCGGGCCGATGATGTTGACGCGGGGCTTGGCACCCTCGGGGCGTCGACGCGGTGCCGGCACCTTGCCGCCCTTCGGGCCGAATTCGGTCCAGAGCCATTTCAGCGCGCGATCAGCGCTCTGCCACTGATCTTCGTCGATGGTACGCGGGAGGAAGCGGACGATGTTGGAACCTTCCGGTGTCACGCCACCGCCGATCATCTCGGCGATCGAGCCGGTGACGACGACAGCCGGCAGGTCGGGGTCGAGCGCGAGACGCGCCCGCTTCATGGCACCTTCCGTGCCGTGTTGGCCCAGTTCGTCTTCCGAGAGGCCGGATACGACGATCGGCAGTTCGTGCGGCGGCAGCGCGTCGGTGTAATGGAGGACCGAGGTGACCGGCAGGTTTTCGCAGCCCACCGGGCCGTCGATGATCACCTGCAGGCCCTTGATCGCGGTAAAGGCATAGACGCTGCCCCAGTAACCGCCGGCTCTATCGTGGTCGAGGATCAGCATCCGACACTCTCCCCATTGTCGACGGCGTTGCGGGACTGCTTGACCTTGGCGGCGAACTTCTTGCGATAGGCGCTGCGGTCTTCCGGCACGTTCTCCCAGATTCCGGCGCCATCGCCCGAGCCCACACCCTCGAAGAAGGCGTTCATGGCCAGGAAGCGGTCCTTGTTGCCGATGGCGGCATTGATGACCGCCGGAAGCGAGGCAACACCGGCCGGGCCCATCAGGGGACGGGCAGAGATCAGATTGGTGAAATAGAGGGCGGGTGTGGCGCTCTCCTTCGCCTTCTGCACGACAGGGGTCGTGCCTATGGCGAGATCCGGCTTGAATTCCTGGAAGGCGGCGAGGTCCTGCTCCAGCGAGGCCCGGAAGCGCAGTTCGACGCCATGGGCCGCCAGCCAGTCGGCATCCTCGCTGTTGTAGGGCGTCTTCGGACAGGCTGTCCCGACATAGCGCAGGTCTGCGCCGAGTTCGACCAGAAGGCGGGCGACGAGGAGTTCCGAGCCCTCATAGCCTGAGAGCGTGATCCGGCCATTGATGCGGTGTTCGGCAAGGGCAGCCTTGATTGCGCCGCGCATGGCGTTGCGGCTGATATTGGTTTTGTCTGCGGCGATGCCGCAACTGTCGCCGATCGCCTTGAGCCAGGCATCCGTTCCGTCGACGCCCACAGGTGCTGAGCCAACGATCGGCCGACCTGCGGCCTGGAACTCCCGGATGCTGGCCGTATAGAAGGGGTGGATTGCGGCAACTGCGGCGCAGTCGAGGGCGGAATAGAGTTCGCGCCATTCGCGGACAGGCACGGTCGGCCCGGCTGCCAGCCCCATGGGCTCAATCATGCCGCCGATGACGACCGGGTCGACGGGGAACATTTCGCCGAGCAGGGTGACCGTCGGCCTGTCCTTCAGACCACCACGCGGACGCTGGACCGGGCCTTCGCCGATCTCCTGGCGGGCATAGGCAAGCATGGCGCCCGAAAGCACATCCTTGGCTTCTGCGTGGGTCGGGACCCCGAAGCCGGGAACATCGATGCCAACTATGCGTACGCCGTCGATCTCGCGCGGCAGCATCTTGAGCGGTACGCCCGATGCGGTGGGGACACAGAGGTTGGTGACCACGACGGCATCGAACTTTTCCGGGTCCGCCATCTGATGCACGGCCTCGACGATGTCCTCATAGAGTTTGCCGGTGACCAAAGTCTCCGAGCTGAAGGGCACATAGCCGACCGAGCGCTTGGCGCCGTAGAAATGCGAGGTGAAGGTCAGGCCGTAGACGCAGCAGGCCGAACCCGAAAGGATCGTGCCGACGCGGCGCATGCGAAGCCCGACGCGCAACGAGCCGAAGGCCGGGCACATGGATTGCGGCTGATCATGCGGGCCCTTGGGATAGTCCGCCTCGAAGCGGTCCATCAATTCGCCCTGGCCGGCGGCGCGGGCCGCAGCCTTGGAGAGCTCGACGCCGCCATGGCAGCCGATGCCGTTTGTGTCTGCGACCGCCGCGTCGCCAAGGACGGCGGCATCGTTACCGACGGGAGCAGTCCCGCCGGCATCGTCCAGCTCGAATTCCTTGCGCAGGTCATCCATTGTCTTCACCCGATCTCACACGTTGTCGTAGACGACTTCCAGCGACGGCCGTTTCAGTGCGCCGGTGGCGCACATGTCTTCCGGCAGGGCTGGCTGGAGTTTGTAGTCGGCGCCCGTCTCGCTGGCGTCGAAGAGACCAAGCAGGCCATCCTGATCGAGCGGTTTGGGGAGGATCGGCGGCGCCTCGGCCAGGTTGATCGACAGCGCTTCGAACAGCGGACCCCATTGGCTGTCATGCGTGCCGATGATCTGGTAGTTCGCACTCTTGCGGCGGATGTCCTCGTGCTGCGGGATGGATGCGAGCACCGGGATACCGACAGCTTCGGCAAAGGCCTGGGCCTCGCCCGTGCCGTCGTCCTTGTTGATGACGAGGCCGGCGACACCGACATTGCCGCCGAGATTGCGGAAGTATTTGACCGCCGAGCAGACATTGTTGGCGACATAGAGCGACTGCAGGTCGTTCGAGCCGACGACGACGACCTTCTGGCACATGTCGCGGGCGATCGGCAGGCCGAAGCCGCCGCAGACTACGTCGCCGAGGAAGTCGAGCAGGATGAAGTCGAAGTCCCATTCATGGAAGCCGAGCTTTTCCAGGGTTTCGAAGCCGTGGATGATGCCGCGCCCGCCACAGCCGCGACCGACTTCCGGTCCGCCGAGTTCCATGGCAAAGACACCGTCACGCTTGAAGCAGACGTCGGAGATCGACACTTCCTGGCCGGCTTCCTTGCGGCGCGAGGCCGTCTGGATGATGGTCGGGCAGGCGCGGCCGCCGAAAAGCAGCGAGGTCGTGTCGCTCTTGGGGTCGCAGCCGATTAGCAGGACCTTCTTGCCGAGCTGGGCCAGCATGTAGGAGAGATTGGCGAGCGTGAAGCTCTTGCCGATGCCGCCCTTGCCGTAGATCGCGATGATCTGGGTTTCCTTGGTGACCTTGCCGGTGACAGGCGCATCGGGTTCGATGGCGGCTTCTTCGCGAAGGTTTTCCTGCAGGCGCTCCAGGCCGTCCGGTGCGAGATCGAGGCTCATGCGGCTTTCCTCCAGTCGATGATCATTTTCAGGCAGTCGGGGTCTGTGAAGGCGGTCCGGTATGCAGCCTGCGCCTCGGAGGGCGCGGCGTGATGCGTGATCAGACCGGCGAGAGAAAGCGCGCCGGAGGCGACGAGATCGAGCACCGCCTCCGTGTCGCGGCTGGTGAATTCGGCGGCGATAACGAAGGATGTCTCCCGCATGAAGGCCGCAGGAAAACTGAAGTCGACGCGGCTGCCATAGAAGCCGGCCAGAACGAGCTCGCCCTGGCGTTCCAGCCTGGAGACCGCCCGGTCAAGAACGCGGGCATCGCCGCTGGCATCGATTACGGCTGCATGACCAGCCCGATCATCCTGACACGGATCGACAACCGAATAGCCATGCTGCCCAAGGCGCCGTCTTTCGGCTGTTTCCCAGACTGTCGGAGGAGCATGCCCTGTCGCGATGATGATCCTGGCGATGAGCCGACCGAGGACACCATGCCCGATCACCAGCGAGGCGACCCGGCGGGAGCGGAAGACGGCGTGATGGGCCGTGGCTGCCAGAGCGAGAAGTGCGGCCTCCGCCGGTCTTTCAAAGCTGGTGCGTACGGTCCGATTGCCGGGCACGACGAGCATGGCCGCAGTCGCACCGAACAAACCGGCTGCGTCGGCGAAACAGTTGGCGCCGGGAACGAAGACCTGTTCGCCCGGATGGCGGCCCGAGTCCGGGCCAGCCTCGACGATCGTGCCGACACTTTCATAACCAGGAACGAGTGGATAACGCATGCCGGGAAAGGCCGGCATGGTCCCCTCGAAGAGCATCTTTTCCGTTCCGCTGGAAATACCGCTGTACTGCGTCTCGATCACAACGTCGCCGGCATCCGGTGCCGTCAACGCGAGCCGCCTGACGGCGAGCGATCCTGGTTGTTCGAAGACGATAGCTGCGGTCTGCATGATCGTGCCCTCCCCGGACACGGGATGCCTGCTGCTCCCAATTGTCATCTTAGATTTACGATATAAAGTGTCAATCAATATTTACACATAATGTGGGCGAGGCGGTGCTTATTCACGCTTCCGCGACCACGATGGTGGCCAACAGCGGGTTTGTCGTGATCTCGTGACGGCTGTTGCGGAAGCCCGCGTCATGCAGCAGATCCCGGATTTCCGCGACGGACCGGCAACGGCCTGATCCCATCGCGCGGAAATAGGCGCTGAAATAGACGGCGGCCAGGCGCGCGCCTTCCGTCGGTCCGGCCATGGCCTCGGCAACCACGACCGTGGTGCCGGGCGCCAGTTGACCCCTGAGATTGGTCAGGATCTGGCGCACCCGATCGTCGTCGTGGTCGCAGAGTATCCGCACCAGGGTGACACAATCGGCATCGCCGGGCACAGGATCGGCGACAAAGTTGCCCGCATGGACCCGGCTGCGGTCCGCAAGCCCTGACAGGGCAAGGTGCTGTCGCGCCCGGTCCGCGACGGCGGGCAGATCGAAGAGTTGCAGCTTCAGGGCAGGGTGTCTTTCGCCCACGGCCCGCAGAAAGGCGCCTTCACCGCCCCCCAGGTCGAGCAAGGAGGTGTAGCGGCCGAAATCATGGGAGGCGAGAAGGCAATCGGCGAGCATCGCCTGGCTTTCCCGCATCAAGGCAGAGTAGGGCGCGACGGAGACATCAGGCATGTCTTCGGGCCGATTGCCGCGCACATAGGCCCAATAGTGTCGGAGTTCCGTCTCGCTCGCCGCTTCCCGCCAGAGAGGGCGGGGATCGCCGAGGTCTCGGTAGAGGATGTCATGGTGCCGGATCATCTCCCGCAACCCGCGGTCCGCAGCCAGCACGGCGCCAGCATCGGCCAGCATCCAGAGGTCAGGCCCTGCGCGACAAACAAGATCGAGTCGTTCCGCCTGCTCGAGAAGAAGCTGCATTCGGTCCTGGGGAAAGTCGCATTGGACGGCAAGTTCGGCCGTCGTCAGCGCCTTGTCCGAAAGCATCTGGAACAGCCCCGTCTCATTGCAGAGCCAAAGGATCTGCGAGTGGACGAAGCCCGTGGTCAAACGGAAGAGATGGTTGGCTTTCCTGTTGGCGATCCAACGGGTCAGTGGCAGCCGGGACATCAGGTTGCGAAAGGCCGGCGAGGCGATCTGGCGACTACGCCAGAGCCGCCAGCGAACCGCAAGTCCCTGCATGGTCGTCGCCGCGACAGGATCTCCGGCAGTCACAGGGGCAGCGATCGACCGGGCCTTGAAGCCGCTTCCGCTTCCCTCGCTCATGGCCTAGGCCGCAGTGGTGGCGAGTGTCTTCGGCATTAGCCGTGTCGCCTCGTTGCGGATCATCGCACGGAACGTATCAGCGCCGGGGCAATCGGGGACGTTGTCGACGGCTTCAGCCACGAGTCGCTTCAGGCGATCGAGGGCGGCTTCCAGGCCGATGCTGGTGACGATGTTGGGCTTGCCGTTGCGGCTGTCCTGGCCGGCCGGTTTGCCTGCACCGTCGTTCTGCCCGCCGGCCGCGTCATAGAGGTCGTCGGCTACCTGGTAGGCCGCGCCGAGCGCATCGGCGAGGCCGAGCCAGTCTCTCGGATTGCCGCCCGCGGCAATCGCACCTGTCGAGACGGCGCCGCTGAACAGGGAGGCTGTCTTGGCGCGGTGGTAAGCTGTGATGTTGATCTCCGGTTCGCTTTCCCATGCCTGGCCGGCAACCAGTCCGTAGGGTGTGCCCACCGCATTGGCGATGGTCGCGATCAACGGTGCCGTGAGAAGCGGTGTCTGCTGTGTTTCCCGTGCCACGGTCTCGAATGCCGCGACGATCAGGCCGTCACCGACCAGCAGCGCGATCTCTTCGCCGAATTGTGCATGCACGCTGGGTGCGCCACGGCGCTGAAGGGCGTTGTCGAAGCAAGGCATATCGTCATGCACCAGCGAGGCACAGTGCAGGAGTTCGATGGCGATGGCGGCGCAATCTGCTGCTCCCGGCTCGCGGTCGCCACAGGCTGCTGCCACCGCCAGGCACAGACGCGGCCTGATCCGGGCGCCACCGGGAAAGACGGCGTGGCGAAGAGCCCTGGCCAGTATCGGCGGGCATCCGTTCGCGGTGGCGTAGCGAAGAGCGCGCTGCATGCCGGTTTCAATGCGTTCGGGTATATCCATGACGCCTGCCTCCCGTGAATGGCTTGTAAAAATCAAGTTACTCACTATTGTGTCAATTAAGATTGACACAAGTGGTGTGGAAGTCAACGCATTGCGGGAGACGAATTTGGCGGAGCGAAGGGAGGAGGCAATTGCCATCGTTGGTGCCGGCATGGCGGGCCTGGCGGCTGCCCTGCGCCTTGCCGCTGCCGGCCACAACGTCACGGTCATCGAGGCACGGTCGGAACCTGGCGGAAAGCTCCGGCGGGTCGAAGTCGGGGGGCGTTCCTTTGATGCGGGGCCAACGGTTCTGACCATGAAATGGGTCTTCGACGATCTGTTTGCCTGTTGCGGCATCACGGTCGAGGACGAGCTCACACTCGTCCGGGCAAACATCCTGGCCCGCCATGTCTGGCGAGGTGGCGAGTGTCTCGACCTGCATGCCGATCCAGACGAGAGCTGCAGGGCGGTCGCGGACTTTGCAGGCCACCGCGAAGCGGAGGGCTTTCGCCGCTTCACCGATGACAGTCGACGGGTTTACGGGTTGTTGAAAGACAGTTTCATTGCGGCGCCACGCCCCAATCCGCTGTCTCTCACTCGACGGATCGGCCTGTCCCGTCCCGGCGACCTTCTGGCCATTAAACCGTTCGCGAGCCTTTGGTCCGCGCTTGGAGGATATTTTTCCGACCCGCGCTTGCGACAGCTCTTCGGGCGTTACGCCACCTATTGTGGTTCCTCCCCGTTTCTGTCTCCGGCCACGCTCATGCTGGTCGCGCATGTGGAGCAGGAGGGTGTCTGGACCGTGCAGGGCGGCATGCATGCGCTGGCCGCGAGACTGGCCGCCCTCGCGACCTCGCTCGGCGTCGAGTTCTGCTATGGAGAAAGCGTTGCAGAGATCCTGATCGATCCATCCCGTCGCAGCGTCGCGGGCGTGGTCACCCGGCAGGGTCGGCATATCGCCGCAAGCCATATCGTCTACAACGGAGACGTCGCCGCGCTGCCGCGTCTGCTGGGCGCGAAAGCGGCGGCGACGTCACGAACGCCGTGCCGATCCCTTTCGGCTCTGGTCTCTTGCGGCCTTGCCCGGTCCTCGGGGGTCGCGCTCGCGCATCACACGGTGTTTTTCTCCGATGACTACAAGGCCGAGTTCGAGGCGATCTTCTCGGGCGGCGTCGCACCGCAAGACCCGACGGTCTATGTCTGTGCCCAGGACCGGGATGCCGATGGGCGGCTTGGCGCCGGCGTCGATCACCCCGAGCGCATCTACGCATTGATGAACATGCCAGCCCAAGGCGACCGGCGCCGTTTCGAGGAAAGCGAGATCAGCACATGTCTGAAGAGCATGGAGCGACGCATGGCCCTCAATGGCCTGAACCTCGTATCGACGGAGGATCCGCCGAGCGTGACGACACCCGAGACATTCGCGGCCCTGTATCCCGAAAGCGGGGGAGCCCTCTACGGGATGGCCTCGCATGGATGGATGGCGTCCTTCGCCCGCCCGGGATCTCTGGGACCCATACCGGGGCTCTATCTGGCGGGAGGCAGCGTGCATCCGGGGCCCGGGGTGCCGATGGCGGCGCTTTCGGGCAAACTTGCGGCCGAACAACTGATGGCCGACCTGGCTTCGACGCCCCGGTCCCACCGGGTGGTTACCACTGGTGGTATGCAGACGGGACGAGCGACTGCGGGCAGTTCGCCTTCACTGTGATTGCCTTCGTGGGTTCGGTCTTCTCACCCTATTATCACTTTGCCGGCCGCCGTGATCCCGAACGGCACGTGGCCTTCAACGTTGCCCTTTATGGTCCCCCATCGAATGCATGGGCGATGACGGAGCGCGGGCGGCGGGATCTGCGCCGGGAACCTGCCAGGCTGGCAATCGCCGCCAGTGAGTTCCGTGCCCGAGGCGAAGGGTTCGAGATCGATTTCGACGAGGTCTTCCTTCCCTGGCCGGGCCATCGCCTGCTGCCGAAGCGCATGAGCGGGTCCATCGTGGTCGAGCCGCGCTTCGTCAACAGCGTCAGTTTCGATCTCGATGAAGCAGGAGATCACCAGTGGCTGCCAGTCGCGCCGTCGTCCCGGATCACGCTACGCTGCCCGGACCTGCTCGATGGTGGCTGGTCTGGGGAGGGCTATCACGACATGAACTGGGGCAGCAGGCCTCTCGAAGCCGACTTCCGTGGCTGGGACTGGGGGCAGGGGCATGGATCCGACGGACAGTCCATCATCCTCTACGACTCTGTCTTGGCGGATGGAGCACGCCGGAGTTTCGGGCTGCGTTTCGATGCGGATGGACGGATGGGGACCTTCGCGCCTCCACCAAGGCAGCCGCTCGCACGGGGCTTCTGGGGCGTGGAAGGGGGCGTCGCCTGCGACATGGGGACCGTTCCGCGTGTGATCCGGAAGCTGGAGGACAGTCCCTTTTACCGACGATCACTCGTTACCACCCATCTCGCCGGCGATGATATCGTGATGATGCACGAAACCCTCGACTGTCGCCGTCTGTCGATGCCATTCGTGCGGTTGATGCTGCCGTTCCGCATGCCGCGACGGGGCTGAAGGTGTGACGAGAAGAAGTGTCAGTCGGTCGGACCGTCCGCTTCGTCCTTCTGTTGTCGGGCGCGCGCCGCTGCCTTCTCGTTCTCTTTCCTGAGATCACGCATCTGCCAGATGTAGAATGCGACGGCCAATCCAAAGACGAAGACGGCTTCGATCAGCCCGAAGTGGTTTTCAAGCAAGGCTGGCCACCTTCTTTCGTGCGAGGAGACGGCGCTCCTGCTGTTCCAGCTGGGTTCGTGCATGGAGTTGCAACAGGATCTCTGTGAGACGTCCGACGGCGTTCTCTTTGCCTTCGTCTGTCTGGCGATCATGCACGCTGCCAATCGCATGGCCCGCGAGCGATAGCGTCTCTACCAGCATCGCGGCTGCTGGGTCCGGCGGGGCCTTGCTGTCAAGCATCGCCGTCGCAGACCAACGGCGATCCTGGTGCCGGCCCTTCAGCAAAAGGCCTGTCTTTTGAAGAAGGCCGGTGCTTGCGCGCGTACTCACGCTGTCAAAGCCATTGCGGGCGATCTGCGTGCCAATTGCCTCGTAGATCAGGGCTGCGGTCCTGATGGCATGGCGGCATGCGGGAGGGAGGCTTTCAATGCCCGCATGGCCGAGCCGGTAGTGGTGGTCCGCCTCGCGAAGCAGCCTTCGAACGATCTTGCCGAGTTCGGGCGTGAAGCGCGGTGCTGCGAGAAATGCCTCCGCATCCAGGCCGTGTTCGTCCAACCAGTCGAGTGGCAGATAGAGCCTGCCGTTTCGCGCGTCCTCACCAATGTCGCGGGCGATGTTGGTGAGTTGCATGGCGATGCCGAGATCGGCCGCACGGGCTAGGGCCTCGCTGTCCCGCACGCCCATGACTGCAGCCATCATCACGCCGACGCTTGCAGCGACGCATGTCGCATAGGCCTTGAGATCCGCAAGGCTGCGATAGCGCTGGCCTCCGAGATCCATGGCAAAACCGTCGAGCAAGGCCTCCACGATGGGTTTCGGCACCTGATGGTCACGAACAGTGCGGGCAAAGGCTCGATCGCAGGCGAAGGGGGCGGGGTCGCCCGCATAGATCAGGTCGAGCCTCTGCCGCAACTTTAGCAAGGCCGGCATGCCGCTTCTCGGGTCGTCGATCAAGTCATCGGAGTGGCGACAGAAGGCATAGAGTGCCCTTGCCGCCTGACGGGTGGGTGAGGGCAGCAGCAGTGAGGCGAGATGAAAGGACTTGGAGCCCTGACGGATGGCTGCCGAGCACGCTTTCTCGTCCTCGAATTCGCCGGAAAAGCCGTAGTTGACGAGTATGGGCCTGCGGGCCAGGGGGCGTGCGACGAGCATGTCGGTGGGATGGAATTCGGTGGAAGTCATGAATGGGCCGGCCCCCCGAGCCTTTGGCGGCTTTCGGCCAGAAAGTCTGCTGGATCCGGTACGAGATCGGCGACGATGCGTGCCGAGGAAACGACGCCCGGCAGTCCGGCGCCAGGATGCGTGCCTGCGCCACAGAGGAAGAGGTTTTCGAGTTCCTCGCTCTTGTTGTGCGGACGGAACCAGGCGCTCTGAAAGAGTTTCGGCTCCAGGGCGAAGGCCGCCCCCTGCCAGGAAAGAAGACGATCGCGAAAGTCCACCGGCGTCGCGATCCGCGAACTGACGATGTGCTGCGATAGCCCGGGCAGGATCGTGTCCTCCAGCCGAGCCTGGATTTTGGTCCGATAGCGTTCGGCCTCTGTCTCCCAGTCGGTGTCGGCCGTCAGGTTGGGGACAGGGCTCAGTACGTAAAAGGCATCACAGCCGGGTGGCGCGAGCGAGGGGTCGCTTGCCGTCGGGCGGTGCAGGTAGAGGCTGAAATCTGCTGCCAGGCGATGACGGCGGAAGATGTCGTCGAGCAGCCCCTTGTAGCGGGGGCCGAAGAGCATCGTGTGGTGGAGCACGTCGTCATATCGCCGGTTCGTGCCGAAATACCAGACGAAGAGGCTCATCGAATAATCGCCTAGGGCGAGCTTCGAATCCGTCCAGCGCTTGCGGGGATAGGTTTTCAGAAGATGGCCGTAGGTGGTGGCGGGATCGGCATTGGAAATGACGATGTCTGCTGCAATGCGCTCGCCTGACGACAGTTTGACGCCCGAAGCCTTTCGGCCCTCCGTCTCGATCTCCGTGACCGTTTCATTGAGCCTGATGCGGCCACCATTGCGGGTGACCAGAGAGGCGATCCCGCGCACCAGCGCATTGGTGCCGCCGATGGCGTGATGGACGCCGTATTTTCCCTCGAGATGCGCAATCAGGCAGTAGAAGGAGGTGGCCGAGAAGGGATTGCCGCCGATCAGCAGCGGATGGAACGAGAAGAGGGTCCGCAGCTTGTCGCTGCGGAAGTGTTTCGACACGACCGAATAGACGGAGCGGTAGCCGCCGAGGCGGACGAGGCGCGCGAGCGTTTTCGCCGTGAAGAGCAGGCTGTGGAAGGGCTTGTGCGCGAGTTGCTCGAAGGCGACCTCGTAGATGCGGCGGCTCTCATCGAGGAAGCTTCTGTAACCTGCAACATCTCGGGGTTCGATCCGCGCGATCTGGTCCTCCATGGCCGCGCGATCCCCGGAATAGTCGAAGACCGTGCCGTCGTCGAAGCGGACGCGGTAGAAGGGCGTGTTGGGCTGCAGCTCCACGTCGTCGCTCAGGCGTCCCCCGCAGTCGCTCCAGAGGTTCTCGAAAAGCCAGGGGGCCGTGATGATGGTGGGCCCTGCATCGAAGGTGAAACCATCCTGCCGATGTGCGTAGGCGCGGCCGCCGGGTTCGTCGAGCGGATCGACGATCGTCACCCGATACCCCTTGGCGCCCAGCAGCGCACCTGTCGTCAGTCCGCCCACTCCGGCGCCGATGATGACGGCATGGGGTCGGTTGTCGGCGGGTTGCCGGTTCGATCGAGGAAAGCGTCCGACGATGTTCATGCTGCGTCCGCTCCGTTCGGTCTCTGATCGCCCATTGCCTCATCGAGCCAGCGGGCCACTTCACCAGCGCGGCATTCATGCAGCAGATGTCCACCTCGGTCGGTGAGGATGAGCCGGCTGCCAGGCGCTTGCAGCGCCGCATGGCTTGAGTTCTCGATCGGCACCATCGGGTCGTCCCGCGCAGCGATCAGCGTCATGGGAAAGGGGAGGCGCCGCAACGTCGCGTCAAAACGCGTCAGATCCCAGGCTGCCATCATGCCGAGCGCGCCACGGACATGGGCCGGCGAGGCGAGCAGCATGCGATAGATCGCCTTGCCCTCCTCGTCGATCGTCGAGCCGGTCGCTGTCAGCAGATTGCCGCCGAGGGGTGTCACGCGCGACAAAAGCGAGAACATCGAGGCGGAGAACGGATTGGCGAACAGCGCCTTGGCGAGCGGCGAAAACAGGGCATTGCCCCTGATGGGCAGAAATGCACCGTTGATGCCGATGACGTGGCGTGGAACGGCTGCGGCATGGCTGGCGGCCAGCGTGACCGCGATCGCCGCGCCGGCCGAATGGCCGAGAATGACCGCAGGGCAGCGGTCCAGCAGCGCCAGCAGTTCGGTCAGGGCGCGAACCATCCCGGGCAGCGAGAGGTCGGCAGGCTCGCGCGGACGGGTGAAGCCATGGCATGGCAGGTCAGGCACGACGATACGAAAGCGCGTGGACAGAAGCGGAAGCAGATGGCGCCAGGAGTGGGAGGCGGCGCCGGTGCCGTGCAGCAACAAGACCACGGGACCATTGTCCGGCCCCGCGATCTGTACATGCCAGTCGCAGGAGGCGGTCTGCAGGAACCGGCTCGCGCTGCGATGCGGCCAGGATCGGCCATCGGTTTCCCAGTCCAGTCGATCTTGACCGGTCATCATGACCGTGCCTCCTGCATGGAGAGATCGACGAGGTGCGACACACGCCGGGCATCCGCCTGGCGGAGAATATGCAGGTCGGCGCCCAGCATTCCGGCGAGGGTCGCCACGCTTTCGCGCGGGCGTCGCGCAATGTCGATGCAGATCGTGCGCAGGTCTCTGGCCTTGCAGTTTTGCGCGAGCCGCGAAAGCTCTTCGGCCGCGCGCGCGCGATCCGGGGTGCCGTCGAGAGCAATATTGCCGCTTCCGTCTGTCAGGAGGACAAGCACGGGACTGCTGCCGCGCCGCTCGACCGTGAGGGCTAGCTCCAGACCCGCCTTCAGGCCGGCGGCGAGCGGGGTCGGGCCGCCACCCGGCAGGCCGGAAAGCTTGCGCTTTGCAGCTGTCAGTGAACGCGTGGGCGGAAGCAGAAGCTCTGCCTGGGTGCCGCGAAAAGCAATGAGAGCCACTTCGTCGCGGCGGACATAGCAGCGGGCGAGCAGCTGTTCGATGGCGCCCTTAGTTTCGCCGAGCCGTTCGAGAGCTGTGGAACCCGAGGCGTCGACGACGAAGATCGCGGTCGAGGGGGCTGCGTGGCGAAGCCGGACATAGCGGAAATCGTCCCTGACCACGAAGGCGCGAGGGCTGAAGGCTTCAGCTGTCGGTGTGGCTGCGGATTTGCTCATGGCAAGGCGCTGGGCGGCCCTGATCCTCTGAAAAGGTGCCGCCGCCCGCAAGGTTGCGACAATGTCGGGCTTCGCTTCCGGGTATGGTGGCGCAAGGCCAATACCGAAAGGCCGGCCGCGCCGGGCATTCTTGCGCAAGCCACCCGATTTTCCCGCAAGGCCCGAGTTGCGCGTCGGACGCTGCGAGACGGAAAGCCAGGGATCGGCTGCGAGAGCCCCGGCCTGAACCGCTGACAGCATTTCCGTCAAGGTATCCAGCTGTGTCGGACTTGCCGTTTCGGCTTCGGGCTGTGGCTCCGGGTCGTTTGAGACCTGGCTCTGCTTCGTTTGTGCTGCCTTGTCATCCTCCGGCGCGGTGGCCTCCGTCGGTGCCGGAGCCTGGTTGCTCGCAGGCGCAAGGCGGATCCCGAGGCAGAGACGAAGGGCTGTCAGCACATCCCCCTCGTCCACCGTGGTGCGATCGTCACGGCAGGCGAGCAGGCGTGCAGTGCGGACGAGATGGGAGAGGATCCGGGAGGAGCCATGGCCGGCGCTCAGGGATAGGCTCGCCAGTGCCTTCAGCAGAAGGCCGTCAATCGTGACCTCGCGCCAGGCGTCTTGCTGTTCAAGGTTGGTCGGTGTGTCTTTCGATTGGTCGTCCAGATGGTGCCAGCCAATGCCGTCGAGATCGACGCGGAGCGAAAGGCGGTCGCCGATGGTGGCGCAGAGCGGCGCTTCCTCATCCAGGGATTCATCGAGGGCGATCACCAGGAGGCCGGTTGCCGATGGCGCATCCATGGCGCTGGCAACCAGTGCCGCGAGCGCGGAGTCCAGGCATTCAGCCATCGGGATCAACAGGACGCCTCCGGCCGCCCGGGACAAGAGGCCCTGCTGGCGCACCAGCCTGCCCTGTTTTGCTGTCGCGGCGAGATCGATGCCGCCTGTCAGATTGGCGATCGATGTACCCGGTGGCAGGCGTGTCCACGGTGTCGTGGTCCCCATCCGCTCCTGGAGCCGCGAGAGAAAGAGGTCTCGCACGCCACCAGCGCGCGCCTTGAGCCACAATCCGCCGATCGCCGACCTGCCCGAGGCGATGAGGTCTGCTGCCAGCCGCGCATCCGCCCAGAGCTCCGCCCCGCGGTCGTCGAGAGCCTGCTCAAAGGCTTCGTGCGGGCCGAGCTTAGCCATGCGCGTGACCGCCGCTGATCGTGGCGAGGGCCCGTTCGACCCTCGGCGTGGTGCCTGCGTCATCGAGGGGGTCGCGGCGCAGGCGATGGCAGAGCACCATGGGTGCGATGTCGGCGACATCGTCCCAGGTGACGAGGGTGCGTCCGGCAAGGGCGGCTGCCGCGCGGCACGCACGCATGAGGGTCAGTTCGCCGCGCATGCCATCGATGCCGAGCCGCAGACAGAGCTGCGACATGCGCATCACCACCTGATCCGGGATCTCGACCTGGCGGAGGATCTTGCGGGCCGCAACGACGCGCCGGCCGATCGCAGCGTCGCGCTTGGCCCAGAGCTTGGAAAAGGCGGACGGATCTGTCTCGTAGGCATCCCTGCGCCTGATGACGTCGATGCGTTGATCGAGATCCTCGATGGTGCGGACCTCGACGGACAGGCCAAATCGGTCGAGAAGCTGGGGCCTGAGGTCGCCTTCTTCCGGATTGCCGCTGCCGACGAGAACGAAGCGGGCCGCATGACGGATGCTGAGGCCCTCGCGTTCAACGACATTGACACCGGATGCTGCGGCATCGAGCAGAAGGTCAACGAGGTGATCCTCAAGCAGGTTGATCTCATCAATATACAGGAAGCCGCGGTTGGCGGCGGCCAGCAATCCCGGTTCGAAATGTTTCTCGCCGGCGACCAGCGCCTTCTCGATGTCGAGGGAGCCGCAGACGCGGTCTTCGGTGGCGCCAAGCGGAAGATCGATCATCGGTGCTCGATGCCTGACGATCGGTGGCCGCTTCAGGCTGTCCGGCTGATTGCAGACGGTGCAGGCTGGCTGAGGGGCCGCCGGCAGGCAATTGTAGCGGCAGCCGCTGCGTGTTTCGATCGGTGGCAGGAGTTCGGTCAAAGCCCGTACCGCCGTCGATTTGCCCGTGCCGCGATCGCCGAAGATCAGCACGCCGCCCAACAGCGGTTCGACCGCTGCCATCAGGAGGGCCTTCTTCATGTCCTCCTGCGCGACGATGGCGGCGAATGGGAATGGTAGGGCCATGGGTCCCGTCTCAGCTTGAGTGTAAAATTTAGTTTACACTTTTTGATGTCGCTTTGAAGGGGGTTCGTGGAGAATCTTGCGCATGAACGCAAAGTGGCCGCGCTGGGGGCGCGGCCACTCTTGCCGGGATTGCTTCGTCCTCAGGTTCTGAGCACCCTGTAGATTGCCGGGATGACGAGCACCGTGAGCAGCGTGGAGGACACCAGACCGAAGAGCAGCGAGATGGCGAGCCCCTGGAAAATAGGGTCGGTCAAGATGACAGCAGCCCCGATAATGGCTGCAAGTGCTGTCAGCAGGATCGGCTTGAAGCGGATCGAACCTGCCTCGATCAAGACATCCGTCAGCGTCTTGCCGGTGTGATCGGCGTGGCGGATAAAGTCCACCAGCAGGATCGAGTTGCGCACGATGATGCCTGCGAGCGCGATGAAGCCGATCATCGATGTGGCCGAGAAGGGCGCGCCGAACAGCCAGTGACCGCCGAGGATGCCGATGAAGGTCAGCGGCACGGGCGTCAGGATCACCAGCGGCACCTTGAACGAGCCGAACTGGGCGACGACGAGAATGTAGATGCCGAGGAGCGCGATCATGAAGGCGGCGCCCATGTCGCGGAAGGTCACCCAGGTTACCTCCCACTCGCCATCCCAGAGCAGCGTGGCCTCGTCCTCGTTGGTCGGCTGACCATTGAGCGAGATCACCGGCTTGGGCAGGCCGGTCCAGTCCTGCGCATCGATGGCTTCCTGCACGGCAAGCATGCCGTAGAGCGGGGCCTCGAAGTCGCCGGCGAGCTCGGCTGTCACCATCTCGGCGCTGATGCCGTTGTGGCGGAAGATCGGCAGCGTGGTCTTCTCGTCGACCACGCGCACGACGTCGCCAAGTTCGACCACGCCCTTGTCGCCCGGCAGGACATTCGCCGGCATCGGGGTGGAGAGGAAGCGCTCGTCGATGACTTTTTCGCCCTTGGCCCGTTCCAGTCGGATCGGGATCGGCGGACGGCCTTCGCCGCGATGTGAATAGCCGATGGTCTTGCCATTCGACAGGATCGCGATGGTGTCGAAGACGTCGCCTTCCTCGACGCGGTAGAATTCCGCATCGTCGGTCGAGATCACCAGCCGCTTGCGCGGGGCTTCCAGACCGTAAGAGTTGTCGACGTCGACGATGAAGGGGACCGAGCGGAAGGCATCTTCCACCTTGGCGGCGACTGCGCGGCGGATCTCCGGTGTCGGGCCATAGATTTCTGCGAGCAGGGTTGCCATGACCGGCGGTCCCGGCGGGGGCTCGACAACCTTGAGGCTGGTGCCTTCCGGCATCGGCAGAGATGCGATGCGCTGGCGGATGTCGAGCGCGATATCGTGGCTCGTCCGGTCGCGTTCGGCTTTCGGCGCGAGGTTGACCGCCACATCGCCCAAGTTGGATGAGGCTCGCACGTAGGAGTGCCGCACCAGCCCATTGAAGTTGAAGGGGGCTGCCGTGCCGGCATGGGTCTGTACCGAAAGCACCTCCGGCATCTGGAGTACCGTACGACCGATCGACTGGGCCAGCGCGTCGGTCGCTTCGACCGACGAGCCTTCGGGAAGATCAATCGTCACCTGTAGCTCCGACTTGTTGTCGAAGGGCAGGAGCTTCACCGTCACGTGCTTGGTGTAGAACAGGCTGAGCGAGCCGAGGGTCAGCAGGCCGACCAGGCCCAGGAAGATCCAGCTTCTGGTCTTGGTCGCCAGGATCGGACGCGCAGTCGCTGCATACATCCGCCCCAGCGCGCCGCCGGTCTCGTGATCGCCATGGGCGTGAACGGGCGCATTGCCGGCGACCTTCAGCATCAGCCAGGGTGTGACCATGACTGCGACGAAGAAGGAGAAGATCATCGCGGCTGAGGCATTGGCCGGAATCGGGCTCATATAGGGGCCCATCATGCCGGAAACGAAGAGCATGGGCAGCAGTGCGGCGACAACCGTCAGCGTCGCGACGATCGTCGGATTGCCGACCTCGGCGACGGCCTCGATGGCGCTGCGCCGGCGCGAGCGATTGTCGCCCATGCCCCAATGCCTGGCGATGTTCTCGATGACGACGATCGCATCGTCGACGAGAATGCCGATAGAGAAGATCAGCGCGAAGAGCGAGACGCGGTTCAGCGTATAGCCCATCAGCCACGAAGCGAAGAGGGTGAGCAGGATGGTTACGGGGATGACGATCGCAACGACAAGTGCTTCCCGGCGCCCGATCGACAGCCACACGAGCGCGATGATCGAGACCGTCGCAAGGCCAAGGTGGTAGAGGAGCTCGTTGGCCTTCTCGTTGGCGGTCTCGCCATAGTCCCGGGTGACATCGACCCTGATGTCTTCCGGGATCAGCTTGCCTTCCATGGCCTCGACCCGCTCAAGGATGTGCTCGGCCACGACCACGGCGTTCGAGCCGGCACGCTTGGCAATGGCCAGCGTCACGGAGGGCGTGCGGTCGATCGTCTCGCCGTCCATGCGCAGCGTTGAGACCAATGCCTCGCTGGTGTCGGTAGCGAATTCGATCGTCGCGACGTCACGCACATAGACCGGACGTCCGTCGCGGGCGGTTAGCAGCAGGTTGCCGATCTCGGCGGGTGTGGACAGCGTTTCACCGGCGATGACGTCGATCTGTCGTCCGCCCTCGCGCACCTGCGCGGCAGGCATCGCCGTGTTGGCGCCGGCGACCTTTCCGGCGAGTTGCTGTAGGGTGATGCCGTAGAGCGCGAGCTTCTCCGGCTGTGGCGAGACGCGGATGATCTCGTTGGTTTCTCCGACCACATAGGTCAGGCCGACATCCTCGACCTTGGCGATCTCGTTGCGCACTTCGCGGACGATGCGGGTGAGGTCGTTGGCGCCGACATGGCCGGCCGCCTCCTTCGTCGGGGAGAAGGTTAGCGTGACAATTGCCACGTCGTCGATGCCACGCCCGACGACCTTGGGCTCGGCAATGCCGACGGGAATTCGATCGAGGTTGGCCCGCACCTTGTCATGCACGCGCAAAACGGCCGCATCCGATGAAGTGCCGACCAGGAAGCGGGCGGTCACCAGGACCATGTTGTCGTAGGATTGGGAGTAGATGTGCTCGACACCGTTGATGCTCTTGACGATCGTCTCCAGCGGCTCGGTGATCAGCTTCTCCGCATCGTCGGCGCGCAGGCCCGGTGCCTGAACAATGATGTCGACCATTGGGACGGAGATCTGCGGCTCTTCCTCGCGCGGCAGGCTCATCAGCGCGACGAGGCCAAAGGCGAAGGCGGCGATCAGGAATAGGGGGGTGAGCGGCGACTTGATGAAGGCGCGAGTCAGGTTGCCGGCGATGCCGAGATTGGTCATGGGGGTGTCGTCGTCCGGTTGCTGGCCGTTCGAGGGTGCGCGCACAGGATCGCTCATTCGGTCACCACGACATCACCAGCGACGAGGCCCGAGAGGATCTCGACCTGCCGGCTTCCTTCGATTTCCAGGGTCTCACCGGCAACGACTGCCCGTTCGACGATCTTGTCGCCCTCGCGAACGGGGACGAAATCGACACCCGCGCGGTTGGACATGGCGGTCGCTGGAACCAGAAGTGCCTGCCGCTCCCCGACGGGGAGTTCGACAAGCACCCGTGCTGCGACGAAATCGGTGTCGAGATTCTCGACCTCCACGTCTGCCGTCACGCGGCCCCCTTCGATCTGGGGGTAGATCTTCACCAGCTCGCCTTCAAGCCGCTCGCCACCCGCGTCGATCCGGATGGAGGCGCCTTCGGTCAGCTGCGGGGCATGGCGTTCGGGAATGGCCAGGCGCAGGAAGAAACCGCCACCGGCGATATTGGCAATTGTTTCGCCGGCCATGACGACCGCATCGCGGGTCACGGGGACCGAGATCACACGTCCGTCGGATGGCGCGAGGACCGCGCCTTCCGACATCTGCTGGACCAGAAGCGACCGCTGCGCTTCCGCCTGCCGCACCTGATTGGTGATCACGTCGAGCTGGGTGCTCAGCTGGTCGAGACGTTGCGTGCTGGTTGCGCCACTGCGCACGAGGCGCTCGGCACGCTCGAGTTCGACCTCCGCATCCTTCTTTGAGGCCTGGAGACCGAGAAGCTGCGCATCCACCGCCTTGATCTGGAAGTCGATCTTGTCGTCCTTCACCTCCGCGATGACATCGCCAGCCTTCACGACGTCACCCTCGGTGACCGTCAGGCTGGCAAGGGTGCCGCCCAGTCTTGCCCGGGCAAGCACGCTGTTGCGTGGCTGGATCTGACCGTAAACGGCCTTCATCTCCGGTATCGAGACAGGTTCGAGTGTGAGGTCTGCGGCCTGCGCGGCCGTCAGGCCAGCTGCGGCTGCGACGAGGCCGGTGGTCAGGCAGATCAAGGCAGTGCGCATCTTCATCGGATCCCTCAGAACGCGGTGCCGGGACGAAGCCCCAGCTTCCGGAAGATCATGGCAGCCGGGCAGAAGCCCGTAAATGCCGATTGAATCATATTCACCCCGATGAATGCGGTGAACCAGACGAAGCCGGGATGGACAAAGTGGGTCAATAGGAGCGACGCCAGAACCATGATGCCGGCGAAGACGAGAACTGCACGATCGATCGACATGTTTTTCCCCTTAACATTCATACCTACGATGTTACGTATATATTAGGCAGACAGAAGTCAAGGGTGAGTTTCGCCCTCAACCGCCTCAGCGGGATGTGCGCGAGGCTCTCAGGCGGCGCAGTCGGAGGTCTTGCAGAAGCTGCTGTAGAGAGTGCCGATCACGGCACGTGCGGGTTCGCTCTCGATTCGGTACCAGATTGTCTGCCCGTCCCGGCGGCCTGATATGATCTTTTCGCGTCGCAGGAGGGCGAGATGCTGTGACACGGTGCTGTCTCGAATGCCGAGGAATTCGGCGAGCTGGCCGACTGAATGCTCGCCGTCGGCAAGGCGGCACAGGATCAGCAACCGATATCGGTTGGACAGCGACTTCAGGAGTTCGCTTGCCATGTCGGCGCCAGCCTTCATTTGCTCAGGGTCAATCTTCATAGATACGAATATAACTGATAATCTTTGTCTGGCAAGTGTTGACATGCCTGGTGGGGCATCCAAAATACATAACACAAATCATATGTGATTGACTGTGCTTGCTGCCCGTCTGGCGGAAGGTGCGAACAGGAGTGACGTGATGAGCATACGCAGTATCGACCCCAGTTTTCATGTGGCCGGGCAAATCCAGCCCTCCCATCTCAAGGAGATCGCCGATCTCGGCTTCAAGACCGTTATCTGCATGCGACCGGACCGCGAAGGGTTCCGGCAGCCGTCCTTTGAGGAGGTTGCCAAGGCAGCCCAGGAGGCGGGGATCGAGGCCCATTATCTGCCGGTCGTTCCGGGCTCGTTTTCCTTCGACCAGGCGCTGCGGTTAAAGGACTTGCTGAAGTTGCAGTCGGGGCCGGTTCTCGCCTATTGCGCATCCGGACAGCGCTGCGCCACGGCCTACGAAATGGCGAAACGCGCGTGACAGCCGAAGAGCCGAGACCTGTGCAGGATCTCGGCTCGCGTTCTTTGGTCAGAATTGCAGAGGCATGGTCAGGTTCAGCAGCACCTTGTCGCCGCCGAGTGTGTTCTCGACCTTGAAGTCGTGGACATAGTTGAGGTTGACTTCGACCGGTCCGAACTGTTTCGACACGCCGATGCCGAGGCCAACCTGTTCGGCGCGACCGCTGATCGTTCCGCCGTAGAAGTACCCGTCATTCTTGTCATCGGTCATCTGCTTGCGCCAGTAGCCAACCGGGCCGATCTTGAGGCCGCCGATGTCCTTCATCGCCGTCCAGTTGACCAGCAATTCCTGGCCCGACCGATAGTCGGTGTCGGGGTTTTCGCCATAGATGAAATAGTTGGCGTGGGCGGAGAGGTTCCAGCCGTCGTTGAGATAGCTGAAGCCGACGTCAAAGCCTGTCGAAAAGGCATTGGTGCCGGTGTTCAGCGATCCGGTCGCCGTGCTGAATTCGCCCGTCGGCAGGCCAAAGCTGATGCCGGATTGGACGAAGACACCGGGTGCCACCATCCAGGACAGGTTGAGTGGCGAAATCGTCGTGTCGCCCAGGGCGAATTCGTCGGATTCGACGCCTGAGGAGTTCTGATCGGCCCAGACGATCGGCAGCAGGACCATGGCGCGGTAGGTTCCGCCCAGGATGGTGTTGCCCGGCACCCAATGAAACTGCTGGGCAGAGGCCCTCACATCGATATCGATCGGCAAGGCGACGTCGCCATTGTAAACTTCGCCGGTGAAATACTCGTTTCGGTTCGAGTAATAGAGGCCCGGTGGCGGATTGGCGCCGACGGGAACGCCAATAGAGGCGCCTGTCGGCATGATTGTCGGTGTGCCAGGTTCGTGGGCATGCGCCGAAACAACGTTCAGCAATGCGGTCGCGGTGGCGACCGAAAACAATATCTTTCTCATCTCTCTCCCCATTGCCCAGGACGAAATCCGTTGTTCGTCGCGAGGCAAGTCCGTGTTCATTCACAATTGAAAGGTCTTGAAATCCTCCACCGGCCACCGGCCGGTCTCCCAATGGCGGATCGTCAATTCATCGGCGCGTTTTCTCCTTTACTCAGTTGGCTTCATCGCTCTCGCGACGAGGTTTCGAATGACCTGGTTGAACTGGTCGTGCTGCTCGATCTGTGGGGTGTGGCCGCAGTCTTCGAGCACGATCATTTCGGTCTGTGGCGCGAGCCTGTGAGCGGCAAGCGATCCCTCAAGTGGCAGCACGGTGTCTTGGCGCCCATGCAGGATGACGGTGGGCATGCTCACCTCTGCCAGTAGGGCATGGGACTTCTTGACCATCGCTGCTCTCTGGCCGGTAATGTTTGACATCAGGCGCATGGTGGCGAGGAATGGTTTCACGCGGTCGGCCTGCATCACGTTGCGGGTCACGATGGCGCGGAAATCGTCGGTGATGACGGAGGGGTCGTGAAAGATCCCTTTCAACTGCTGATCGACAGCCATAGGGCCGGGCTTGTTCATGATTTCGCCGAGCACTGGCAGCGTCATCAACCGGAAGCCAATGAAGACGCTTCTGGCGAGCGTGGCCGCATCCGCCAGAAGCAGGCCTTTCACCCGATGGGGTTGTAGCCCTGCCATCCGCAGGGAAATGCCGCCGCCCATGGAATTGCCCACGAGCACGACCGCATCAATCTTCAGGGCGTCGAGAAACTGGATGCCGACGGTGGCAAACTTGTCCGGGTCATACGGCTGATGCCCCAGTGCCGACAGGCCATGGCCCGGCAGATCCCAGGCGATAATGCGGAAGGACATGCCGAGGGCCGATAATTGCGGATACCACATTTCCAGGGAGGCCGCGATGCCATGAGTGAGCAGCACAACCGGTCCGTCGCCGCCGGTGTCGCGATATCGGATCGATATGCCGTCGAGGCTCAGGTAGCGGTCGTCCGGGGTCTTCCTTGTCGTCGTCTGGTCCATCGCAACTCTCGCTTTCGGTGGCTGGTCGGGTGTGACGCGTCATCGTCACACCCGGCTCCGGTGTGGTGGGGGTGTCAGATGAAGACGGCGTTGAGGCCGCCATCGATCGGGAGATTGACGCCTGTGACCCAGCGGGCCGCGTCGGACAGGAGAAACACGGTCGGACCGGCAATCTCGTCGGCCAGTGCCGGGCGCTTCATAAGGCCTGCATCGCGCTTGACACGCTCTTCGCCGAGCATGGTGACGAAATCGCCGAGGATTGGGGTGAAGACAGGTCCCGGGGCGACAGAGTTCATGCGGATATCGTTCTGCATGAACAGGCTGAAGCTTCGCTTGGCCGTCCAGACGATCAGGGCTTCCTTGAAATACTGGTAGCAGGTTTCCTGCGGCACGGGGTTATTCGCAAGCCAGGCAAGTCCGTCGGCAAAGCTCTCGGTTGCTGCCAGGGTCTTATGCTGGTCGAGGCGCTTGGGCCATTCCGCCCCGAGGATCGAGGCGAAGTTGACGATCGAGGCGCCCTTCGGCATGCGGCTGACGAGGCCTTCGGTCAGATGGCGCAGGCCGAGATAGTTGACCTTGGCAACGAGGTCACGGTCGGCTGTGCCCGGCACGCCTGCGGTGTTGACGAGGCCGTCAATCTGCTGGGGGAGCTGCGCAATGGCCGCGTCGATCGCGGAGGGGTCGCTGAGATCGGCCTTCACGAAACCATCGACGGTGACCATCGGGTCGTTGCGGTCGACGCCGATGATCGTTGCGCCATGGAAGCGGGCGAGGCGGGCAACTTCAGCGCCAATGCCTGACGAAGATCCCGTGATGACGATTGTCTTACCAGAGAGGGTCATGGTGTTTCTCCTGCTAGTGTCCGCGCCGACCGCTGCGGTTGCCCGCAAGCGGCGGCGAGAGCGTGTGTGTTTGAGCTCAGAACGGGTAAGCGGTGGCGGCGTCCTTTACGGAGACCCACTGCCACTGGGTGAATTCCTCGATGTCGGCCGGGCCGCCGACACGGGTGCCGTTGCCGGACTTGCCGCGCCCGCCGAAGGGGGCGTAGGGGCCGCCATTGACGGTCTGGTCGTTGATGTGGAGCTGCCCGACATTCAACTGGTCGCCGACGGCCATGGCCCGTCCGACATTGCCGGAGATGACGCCGGCGGCGAGGCCGTAATCCGAGCGGTTGGCGAGTTCCACGGCCTCCGAATCTGTCTCGAAACCGACGATGCAGGCAACGGGACCGAAAATTTCTTCCTCGAAGGCCAGCATGCCCGGCTTCACACCGGAAAGGACCGTTGCCGCGTAGAAGCGGCCGTCATGGGTGCCGCCGGCCATAAGCTTCGCGCCCTTGGCGACGGCGTCGTCGACGATCTTCTGGATCGACGATACCTGCGCGTCCGAGATGATTGGGCCAAGTGCCACCTGATTGGTGGAGGGATCGCCGGCAGGCAGATGCTTTGCCTTGGTCACCAGTCGCTCGGTGATGGCCGCCTCGATCTTGCGGTCGACGAGCACCAGGCCCGTCGCCATGCAGATCTGGCCCTGGTGCAGGAAGGCGCCCCAGGCGGCATTCGATGCGGCGATATCAGGGTCTGCGTCGTCGAGAATGATCAGGGCGTTCTTGCCGCCGAGTTCCAGTTGCACGCGCTTGAGATTGCGACCGCAGATCTCGCCGACCTTGGCGCCACCCTTGGCTGAGCCGGTGAAAGAGATCATCGCGACGTTCGGGTCGCTGCAGAGGGCTTCGCCGGCATCGGCCCCGCCGGGGACGATGTGCAGGACGCCTTTCGGCAGTCCGGCTTCCTCGAAGATGCGGGCGATGATCACGCCACCGGACACCGGCGTGCGCGGATCCGGCTTGTGGACCACGGTGTTGCCGAGCGCTAGTGCGGCCGCGATGGAGCGCACCGACAGGACCAGCGGGAAATTGAAGGGGGAAATGACGCCGACCACGCCGTGGGGTACGCGCCGGGCATAGTTCGTGCGGCCGTCCATGCCGGGTAGGAACATGCCGCTCGGCTGCATGGCCAGGGAGGCCGCGTGGCGGATGAAGAGGGCGCCGTGCTCGATCTCGATCATCGCCTTGGCATGGATTGATCCGGATTCCCGCATGATCCAGCCTGCAAGCTCGGTGCCGTGCTGCTCGAGCAGATCTGCGGCGCGGTTCAGGATACTGGCGCGCTCGGCCGGGAGCATCTTTGCCCAGGCCGGCTGGGCGGCCCTGGCTGTCAGGGCGGCCCTTGCAATGTCGGAAGGCCCGCCGAGGCCGACGGAGCACAGGACCGTGCCGTTTGCGGGATCGACCACCTCGAGCGTGCCCGCCGAGGTCCGCTGCCAGTCCGAGATATAGGCCTGTCCGTTCCAGCGACCGACGTCGATGAAGTTGGCTGTGTGCATGTTCATGTCGCGATTTCCTCTTCCCGGTTTATGAGGGGCAAAGCTTCGCCGTCCCGCGCCGAACGAGATTTGTTCGTCGGGTGTGGGGTCAACGTCTCTGCAGGCCTCCTGCCGCGTCCTCCTGCGGCTCATTCCCCATCTCGCAAGCGGCATGCCAAGTCATCGAATGCGAGCGATGTTCATAGGGGCCAACCGGCATCCCCTTGCTCCAATTTGCAAAAACGCAATTTCTCAGCCGCCACGCTGGTCGAGCCGGACCTCTTGCCGCTTTCACTATTTGATGAAATGATTTGAGTAATTTCATAAAACGTGAGGCGGGAATGAAGCGACTGCTGCCGGAAACCCTGATCTCTCTGGCTGATGCATCGAAGGCAACAGGCCGAATGCTGTCGCGGGGTGCCTATAGCGAACTCGACACCGGCGCCTCGCCGACGCTGCAAGAGCTGACCGAGGCGCTGCATTTCGCGCTCGGCGATGGGCGTATCTGGCTGAATGACCAGCGCATGGTGCTGATGCAGTCGAAGGTTCTCGGGCGCCTCAGGCAGGAGATCATCGATGCCTTCGGCACCGAGGTTGCCAAGGGCATCTTCATGAGGGTCGGTTATATGCAGGGGGTGCGCGACGCCGAGCTCATACGCAAACGCTTTCCGACCCAGGATCTGACCCATGCCCTGGCGGCCGGTCCACGGGTCCATACGCTCGAAGGCTTCGTCAAGGTGGTGACGAAGCAGTTCGAATTCGACAGCCAGAAGGGCACCTATTTCGGCGAGTTCTACTGGGACGATTCGTCGGAGGCTGCGGAGCATATTGCCCATCACGGGCTCGCGACCGAGCCTGTCTGCTGGATGCAGACGGGCTATCCGAGCGGCTATACCAGCACGCTCTTCGGGCGGCCGGTCATTTTTCGCGAGGTCGAGTGTGCGGCTATGGGTGCGCCCCGCTGCTTCGTCGTTGGCCAGAATGCCGAAGAGTGGGGGAGGGATGTGCCCGAGCGCGGCTATCTCGGGCTTGAATGGAAAGGTGAGCCCCGCCGCCCCGGGATGCGTCGTGACCCCGCGCCCGGCGACGCGGGCGCCGGGGCGGAGTTGCGGCCCGCGGAGCTCGCTGCGACTGATCCGGTCGTCGGGGTTTCGGCGAGCTTCCTTCGGGCACGGCTGATGATCGAGAAGGTTGCCGACACGGAAGCAACCGTATTGCTGGTCGGTGAGTCCGGTGCCGGCAAGGAGCTCTTTTCCCAACAGCTGCACAGACTGAGTGCCCGCTCCGACGGTCCTTTCGTGCCGATCAACTGCGCGGCGATCCCCGAGAATCTGGTCGAATCAGAGCTTTTCGGGGTGGAGAAGGGTGCCTTCACCGGCGCGACAGCGTCCAGGCCGGGTTATTTCGAGCGGGCGAGCGGGGGCACGCTCTTTCTCGACGAGGTCGCCTCGCTTGCCTATGCGGCCCAGGGCAAGCTGTTGCGCGCCCTGCAGGAGCGCCAGATCGAGCGGGTCGGCGGAAGTCGAACCATCCCGGTCAATGTTCGTGTGGTGGCGGCTTCGAATGTGGATCTGGCGCAGGAGGTCGGGGCCGGGCGTTTCCGGCAGGACCTTTATTTTCGGCTTTGCGTCTTCCCTGTGGCCATCCCTCCGCTTCGGGATCGGCGTGACGACATCCCCCTGCTGGTGGATCATTTCCTCAGGCTGTTCTGCGAGCGGCACCGACGGACTGTGGTCGGCCTCTCCCGTCGTGCGATGGATGCCCTTCTGGCCTATGATTTTCCCGGCAACATCCGCGAGCTGCAGAACCTCATCGAGCGGGGGGTGATCTTCGCCGATGCCGGCGGGCGTATCGATGTGCAGCATCTCTTCACGGGTGGTGAGGCCGCGTCCGTCTCAGCCCATGCGCTCACGCAGGAGGGGCGGATTGTCATGTCCGGATTTTCCGCCGGATCGTCCGGGGGTGGCCATGCTGTGCCGGCGTCGGAAGGGTTCCGTTCCACGGAGGACGTGTTGGAGGCCGAGCTTGCGCTCTATCGTTCGGCACTGTCTGCCAATGGTGACAATGTTTCTGCTGCGGCGCGTGCGCTCGGCCTGAGCCGCGCCAAGCTCGAATACCGGCTGCGCAAGCACGGTCTCCTCATCTGAAGCTGTATACCGAGGGCCTGATCTTGTTCTCCCGCATGCTTGCGCGGCGGAAAAACCGAGCTGCTGCTTGACCAAATGTATACATTATGGCTGAATGAGGCCTCTTGAGGAGGAGCCGATATGTCAAAGCCAACTTTCCCGCTGAATGCCTGGTACGCAGCTGCATATGACGTCGAGCTGAAGCGCGCATTGTTGCCCAGAACGATCTGCAACAAGCCGGTCGTCCTGTATCGCAAGGAAAACGGCACACCTGTGGCGCTGGCCGATGCCTGTTGGCATCGCCTTGTTCCGCTGTCTCTGGGGCGGCTCGACGGCGACAATGTGATCTGTGGCTATCACGGTCTGGAATATGATGATACGGGACGGTGTGTATACATGCCGTCGCAAGACACGATCAATCCTTCGGCCTGCGTGAAGTCCTATCCAATCGCCGAGAAGCACCGCTTCATCTGGATCTGGCCAGGTGACCCGGCGCTCGCCGATCCGGCTCTCATTCCCGACCTGCACTGGAACCAGGATCCGGACTGGGCGGCGGACGGCAAGCTGATCGAGGTGAAGTGCGACTACCGTCTGGTTGTCGACAACCTGATGGACCTGACGCACGAAACCTTCGTGCATGGTTCGTCGATCGGCAACCGGGCTGTTGCCGAAGCGCCGTTCGAGGCCAGCCACTCCGACCGTTTCGCCTATATCACCCGATGGATGGAGAACATCGATCCGCCGCCGTTCTGGCGCAAACAATATGGTCGGCCGGGCAAGGTCGATCGTTGGCAGATCATCCGCTTCGAGGCGCCCTGCACCGTGACCATCGATGTTGGTGTTGCCGAAACCGGGACCGGCGCGCAGCAGGGGGATCGGTCGAAGGGCGTCAATGGCTATGTTCTGAACACGATCACGCCGTCGACCGACAAGACCTGTCTCTATTTCTGGGCCTTTGCCCGCAATTACGATCTGGGTAACCAGGCGCGGACCCACGAATTGCGCGAGGGCGTGGCTGGGGTCTTCCGCGAGGACGAGGAAGTGCTCGAAGCGCAGCAGCGTGCCATCGAGGCCAATCCTGACCATCAGTTCTACAACCTCAACATCGATGCCGGGTCCATGTGGGCGCGCAAGCTGATCGATCGCATGATCGATGCGGAGACGAATCCGGAGAGCCGACCACGCATGGCGGCGGCGGAGTGACGATGGTGGACGAACGTGACGGTGCTCCGAAGCAGCAGACCCTGAAGGCTCTTTCCGGCCTCAGGGATCTGGTGCTGAAGGGGGAGATCGAGCCCGGGGAGCGGCTGTCGGAAGTGGCGCTGGCAGCCCGGCTCTCGGTGTCGCGCACGCCGTTGCGGGCTGCCCTGCAGAAACTGGAACAGGAAGGGCTGGTGACGCTCATTCCTTCCGGCGGCTATTCTGTCCGATCCTTTACACGCCAGGACATGATCGATGCGATTGAACTGCGTGGTGTGCTGGAGGGCACTGTGGCGCGTCTTGCGGCCGAAAGGGGTGTGACGCCTGCGAAGTTGGCGGAGCTACGCAGCGTTATCGCCGAGCTCGACGAAACCGTTGTCATGGATGCCTCGGTGATGGATTTCGGTCGCTACGAGACCCTCAACGGGATCTTTCACCGGCATTTGTGGGAGCTGTGCGGCAGTGGAGTCCTGAAGGCGGAGATCGAACGCATGACGCGCCTTCCCTTCGCCAGCCCAAATGCTTTCGTGAACATCGAGATGGACGTCCCGGCCTTCCACCGCAGCCTTATCGTGGCGCAAGCGCAGCACAAGGCGATTTTCTCGGCCATCGAGGCCCGCGAGGGCGCGCGGGCAGAGGCTCTGGCACGGGAACATGCGCGGCTGGCCCGTCAGAACCTGGAATTCGTGCTGGAGGAGCAGCCGGATCTGCGGCGCAAGGTGGTCGCTCTTGCCCTGATGTCGGGGTGACCTGGCTTGAGCTCTAAGACAACTGACAACATGGGGAGGAACCATGCGTTCAAAACTTGAATGGCGAAAGGCGAGGCTGATCGATGTCGCCTACCCGGCGGAGGATGTCCGGGCGATGACCTTTGCCGTCGACGGTCTGCGGTCCACCTTCGATCCGGGGTCACATACGAATATCAAGGTCACGATCAAGGGGGAGCCGGCGATCCGGACCTATACGGTGCTGCCAAGTGCTGCCGGGACCTTGAAGATCGCGGTCAAGCTGCATCCCAACAGCCGAGGCGGATCGGCCTTCGTCTGGCAGCTGCAGCCCGGTGACGAGACGGAGATGACCGAACCTGAAAACCGGTTCGAACTTTCCTGGCGCGCATCTCACTACCTGCTGATCGCCGGCGGGATCGGGATCACACCGATCTATGGCATGGCGAAGGCTCTTGCTGCGCGGGGCCAGTCTATGCGGCTGATCTACGGTGCGAAGAGCAGGGGACAGATGGCCTTTGCCGGCGAGCTTTCCGATAGTCTCGGGGCGGGACTTCAGACCTATTCCCAGGACGACGGCGAGAGTTTCGACCTGGAGCAGGAATTCGCGGTACTTCCTGCCAATGCAGAGGCCTATATCTGCGGGCCGCACGGCTTGCTCGAAGCGGCGAGAAACCTGTGGCAGAAGAGCGGTCGTCCGATGAGCCGGCTGCGGTTTGAGGTTTTCGGCGACAGCGGCCGGTTCATCGAGCAGCCCTTCGATGTGGAGGTGGCGCACACCGGGCGCAGCGTCACGGTCCGGGCCGACCAGACCATGCTCGACGCGTTGCTGGAGGCCGGCGTCGACATGATATATGACTGTCGCCGGGGGGAGTGTGGCCTCTGTGCCGTTAGCATCGTCGACGCAAGCGCGGTGGTCGATCACCGGGATGTCTTCTTCTCCGCGGAGGAGCGTCACGAAGCGCAGAAGATGTGCGCTTGCGTGTCACGGCTTTGTGGAGGACGGGTGCTGATCGACACGGGCTACCGTGAGGAAGCCGCAGCCTGACCCCCTCGGGTCAAATGCTGGCGCCGCTCCGATGTCAGGCCCGGGCGGCGCCGGTTTCAAACGTTTGCAATCGACGCCGCCCGCGATTTCTCTTCCTGAGGGACACTCGTCAGGAGCAATTGATGGCCGCCATGCATACCGCAGGCGATCACGTTCCCTTGCCAGAGGTTGATCACGGTATTTCCGAGCACCTGCAGGAACTGGTGTAAGTGTCCGCCGCATTGCGGACCAATGTCGCACAAAACGCGAATTCTCCGGCGTGATTTAGAAATTCGTTAATTGCTGGTGGTTTAACGTCATGTCGAGTAGCAGGACCAGAGTCTGAATGCCGGTCGTGACCGGCCGATCATCATCGTGACAAGGCGGGAGCCGGCGCAGGCTCGCCGCAGGAGGATTTGCAGATGAATACGACGTCGAATGCCGCCGATGCCCTGGAGATCATCGCCTTTCGGCTTCACCAGCAGGAATTCTGCGTCAAGACCACGTCGATCCGGGAGATCCGCGGCTGGGCGCCTGTGACGCCGATCCCGCATTCCCCGTACGAAGTGCTCGGCGTCATGAACCTGCGCGGCACCGTTATCCCGATCGTCGACCTCGCCGTCAAGCTCGGCATGCCGGCGGCCCAGGCAACGGAGCGCAGCGCCGTCGTGGTGACCGAAGTCAACGGCATGACGGTCGGTCTTCTCGTCGATGGTGTCTCTGATATCCTGACCGTTGCTGGCAGCACGCTGCAGCCGTTGCCCGCCGCAACGGGCCCAAGCGCCGCCTTCTCCGACGGCATCATTGCACATGACAAGAGCATGATCTGCTTCCTCAGCCTCGAGCGCATGTTCGGCGAGGATGATCCGTCTTCCTGGGGCATGGCCGCCTGACGATCACGCGTGACCGGGCGGAGGCAAGCACCTCTGCCCGGCTCGGCGTCGTCACCCTTCGTCACACTTTGTTTTCCATGGCTCGCGAAAGAGTTGTGCCGCACCGGCGCCGCTCATCGAGGTGACGCAGTCCCCAAACAACCTGACCGAAGACCTTCTGGCACGTCTGGGCGATGCGCTTGCAGGCGCCCATGGGCGTCCGCTGTGCCTCGACGCCGTAAAGTCGCTTGTCGGCATCGAAGTCTAGGTGTTTAGTCCCGGCAATTGGTGGTGCATTGTTCAACCAAGAATGGAGAGATGCGCTATGGGACAAAAATTTACACGGGAGCGCCCGGACGACTGACTAACTCCTCAAGAAAAACGCTTGGGAAAACGATGTCACCGCCGTGTTGGCTGCCTGGCATCCAGTCGAGCTGAATTTCAACACTGCTACCGAAGTAACCTTCGACGGCAGCAATTAAACTAGGCCTGAAACAGAGAATTTTATCGGCAAGAGTGGGATGCGGTGGCGCATAGTGCGGATCGAGGAGCAGAAAAAAGAACAGTCCATTGAACACATAGCGGCAGCCAACCACAATATCCTCACCAGTTGCTGATTGCCCGAATAACGGTGCAAATTCATAACCTGGGTACTGTGCCTCGAAATCAGGGATTACATGAGGCCTTGCGATGTAGAGACCGGCTTTTGCAGGCCAACGGTTATGGATGATCATATTCTCCATCATACCCGTATCGAGGGTATGATGGGGATGTACGCCATTCAGCGCAGTCACCCCTCCGAAGTGCTGCGCGCACAGTCTCTGCAAAAAGAATCTTTCGAGATCATGTCCGCTTACCCGTACCTTCTGAGGTCCTTGTCTGTGCCAAGCGTCGTTGATCGCCTGGTAAACAGCCTTGCCTACCTCATCCAGCGGCGACAAATCCGAGTTGTGGAAAGTGCAGAGCACTTTCGATACCTGTGCGGCAGGGCTGAGATATATCGGGCCGGGTCCAAATGGATAACCGCGTACTCGTGTCGGTCTGCCATTGTTCATCAAGTTGAGTATGCTTTCACTCATGTGGTGCTCGCCTGATATCTTTTCGGAGCAGTCGCCCAGCCCTCGCAGATAACATTTGGGGTGGGCGTAGGCGTGATCTCTGCGCTTTATGACGGTCGGTTTGTTGAAGAGGCTGCTCTCCGGGTTGAGACAGCAGTATTTGGCTTTCTTGCCACTCCCACAGCGACACGGGCGTCCTCTCCCGGCCATTCCTTACCTCCCCAAAAGAATACGGACCTGAACTCCAGCACGTATCTCTCGTCTTGTTCGCAGGCATCATCAACCCCTTGCCTCATCAGATTCTACCGATTTTAGCTGTGTAGCTTTGCGCAAGTTGTGACTAGTCTGCCACATTCATCGGAACTTAAAAATATGAATACATCCCCATTCGCTCAAACTATATGTAGTATGATCCCGGGGGAAAACTCGCCTTTCTTGTCCTGACCCTTCTGGCCCCGTAGGCTCGCTCCTGGCTGCCACTACGCCCCAACCGCATCTATGCGCTACGAGCTGGGGAACAACCGTACGATCTAAAGCCCGGAGTCTTTATGCAGCTGGCCAGCGATGACCGCTCACTTCTGTTTGCTGACCTGCGGTCGGTGATCTCCATTCCCACTTCACAAGAGTACAACGTGGGCTTGGGCTACCGCTATTTCCTGAGAGCGACCTCATCGGAGGCGTTTACGGCTTCTACGGCCGCCGCAACCCGACGAACGGCAACAAGTTCAACCAGCTTACGGCTGGAGCCGAATTGCTCGCCGAGCGCTGGGATGCACGTGTCAACACCTATGTACCCCTGACCCGCGCGCCAAATTCGTTGACGGTACCACCAGCACGGTTAACCCGGCGGGTACCCGCGTCTACATGACCAACGGATTCAGCTACGAACCGTCTCTCGACGGTGCGGGATCGAGTTTGGTTACAAACCTTTGCAGCCATACCTGTGCGCGTCTACGGCGGTGGCTACTGGCTCGAGTACGGAGATGCTCCCACCATCAAGGGCACCCGCGCCCGCGTAGAGCTGCAGGCTGACCGTTAACTGCGCCTGGGCGGCGAAATGCAGTACGACCACGTGCGTGGCCACAACTCGCTTGTCGAAGCCCGCGTCACCGTTCCGTTGTCGCTGGAAGAGCTGCTGCATCCCAAATAGCAGAGCGCCATGCATGAGCGCACGTCAATTCCGCTTGATCCCCCGCGTTTTCGTTTGCTTCTCTTGGTTGTGGTCCCGCGCCGTTCAGGCGGCGGTCTCAAGTTCGGGCATGATGCGTGTCTGGGCGTAGGCCGGAGGCTGCTTCACGCCGGTCTTGACGAGCGTCAGAACCTCTTGGACGAAGGCTTCCGCATTGAGGACGGCCTTTTCGCCACTTGCCGTCAGGGCGCCGTCGAGCTTTCGCAAGGGGCGATGCAGATCGAACATCTCGCGGAATGCGCCGCGCTCTGCAATCGGTGTGTCGAGCACGTGGATCTGCTGTTCGCTCAGGAGGCGCTGCACAGCCTGCATTGAGCGAGTGGTAATCGCGGGGTTTACCCGTGACAGCACGACGGAGTGCGGAATGCTGATGCCGGCCTTGCGGTCGAGGTAGCGCAGAAGGTCGAGTACTTGCGCTCCTCCCTGGGCGTCCATGCTGCTGCCCTGGATCGGCACCAGGACATGGTCCGACAGGCCAACGGCCGAAGCGAGGAGGGGGGATTGTATCCCGGGAAGGTCAATGATGACGAAGTCCCACTGGCTGCGGCGTTCGTGCACGATCTTCTGGATCGTGGGCGCCGAAACATAGGTCTCGACTGTCAGCCTCGGCATCAATGATGCGCCTTCATACCACTTGGAGAACCAGCGCTGGGGATCGGCGTCGATGACGCAGACGCGGTAGTTGCGATGGAGGAGTTCGGTGGTCAACAGAAGGGCCGCAGTCGTCTTACCTGCGCCACCCTTCGTATTCGCGAAGGTGATCACTGCCATTGGGTATTCCTGTCTCGGATAGCGGGAGCCGGAATCGCTCATGCGGAGGCACAGGCATCGTGCGTCGCCAAATATAAATAAAAATGGTTAACGGGATATTACGAGATTTGGGGAGGCAGGCTCGATAGCCGGCAACTGCTGGCTTTTTCTCCCGTTCACGCATCTGGCTTGCTGCAGCGAGGCAAGTTTGGCGTTAACCTTTGCCGATCACGGCAACAGAAAGCAGAGCCAAGTAGCTTCCAAGCTCTATGCTGCATTGCACAACATATAATAGTACTTTTGGACTTTACAGGTCGAAATCGTTTGCCTATGCATAATGCCAGACACCGTGGAGGCGGTGTCTTTTCAAGGGAGGACATCATGACATTTCTTCGCAAGCTTGCGCTCAGCGCAAGCGTGATCGCACTCGGCTGCTCTTCGGCTCTCGCTTCAGATCTCACCGTCGGCTTTTCGCAGATCGGTTCGGAATCGGGCTGGCGTGCAGCTGAAACATCCGTCACCAAGCTGGAAGCTGAAAAGCGCGGCATCGAACTGAAGTTCGCCGACGCACAGCAGAAGCAGGAAAACCAGATCAAGGCTATCAGAGGCTTCATCGCCCAGGGCGTCGACGCCATTCTCGTTGCTCCCGTCGTCGCAACCGGCTGGGAAGACGTTCTGACGGAAGCCAAGGAAGCCGAAATCCCGGTCATCCTGCTCGACCGCGGCGTTGACGCTCCGCAGGATCTCTACCTGACCTCGGTCGCGTCCGACCAGGTTAAGGAAGGCCGCGTTGCCGGCGAATGGCTGGCTACCACTGTCGGCGACAAGCCGTGCAAGGTCGTTGAACTGCAAGGCACCGTCGGTTCGACGCCTGCGATCAACCGCAAGAAGGGCTTTGAAGAAGCCATTGCCGGCAAGGCGAACATCACCATTGCCCGGAGCCAGACCGGCGACTTCACCCGCGCAAAGGGCAAGGAAGTCATGGAAGGCTTCCTGAAGGCCGAAAATGGCGGCAAGGACATCTGCGCGATGTATGCCCACAATGACGACATGGCCGTCGGTGCCATCCAGGCGATCAAGGATGCCGGCCTGAAGCCGGGCACCGACATCCTGGTTGTTTCGATCGACGCTGTTCCGGATATCTTCGCCGCCATGGTTGCCGGCGAAGCCAATGCGACCGTGGAACTGACCCCGAACATGGCGGGTCCGGCCTTCGACGCGCTCGATGCCTTCCTGAAGGACGGCAAGCAGCCGGAGAAGTTCATCATCACGGAATCCAAGCTCTACACGCCTGCGGACAACCCGCAGGGCGAGTATGACAACCGCAAGGGCCTCGGTTACTAAGGTAACCCTCCCGGCCGAGACCCCGCCATACCCTGGTGGCGGGGTCTCTGTCGCTTTTCCCCGGCTTAATCAGGGGATAGCTTCATGGGAGAGGGGGAAGAGGCACATGACCGAGCATCCATCGATCGTGCTTGCGGCGGCGGGCATCACCAAGACATTCGGCAATCATACGGCGCTCGACGGCGTCGATATCGCGTTTCACCGGGGCGAAGTACATGCACTTCTCGGCGAAAACGGTGCCGGCAAATCCACGCTGATCAAGATCCTGACGGGCGCCTATATTCCGGATGGCGGAACAATCACCCTTGACGGCGAGGTCGTGAATTTCACCACGCCGCAGCAGGCGCAGACCTTGGGCATCGGCACGGTCTATCAGGAGGTCAACCTCCTGCCGAACATGACCGTCATCGACAATCTCTTCATCGGGCGGCAGCCCACAAACCGCTTCGGTCTGGTCGACAAGCGCCGGATGGAGCGCGAATCCCGCGAGATTCTCAATACATATGGCCTCGATATCGACGTGAAGGCCGAACTCTCCACCTTCTCGGTCGCCGTCCAGCAGATCATTGCGATCGCCCGCGCCGTCGAGCTCTCCGGCAAGGTGCTGATCCTCGACGAACCGACGGCAAGCCTTGACCGGTCCGAGGTCGAGAAGCTGTTTGGCATTGTCCGGCAGCTGCGTGATCGCGGTCTCGCCATCGTCTTCATTACCCACTTCCTCGATCAGGTGTTCGAGTTGTCGGACCGCGTGACGGTTTTGCGCAACGGACGCCTTGTCGGCACTCAGGCGATTGCCTCGCTCGACCGCACCAGTCTGGTGCGCATGATGCTCGGCAAGGATCTCGCCTTCCATCACCCCGATGTTCTCGGCGAAGAGGGAGAAGTGGGTGAGACGCTGATGGAGTTCGAAGGTTTCGGGCTTTCAAACAGCGTGCAGCCCTTCGATCTCAAGATCCATCGCGGCGAAGTCGTCGGTGTCGCCGGGCTGCTTGGCTCCGGGCGAACCGAGATGGCGCGGCTGATGTTCGGCATCGATCAGGCCGACAGCGGCGCCTTGAAGATTGACGGTGCAACGCGTCAGGTCCGCAATCCGCGTGAAGCGGTCGAACTCGGCTTCGGCTTCTGCCCGGAGGATCGCAAGATCGATGGCATTTTCGGCGACCTCTCGGTGCGCGAGAATATCGTGATTGCCATGCAGGCGCGGCTCGGTTGGTTCAAGGCGCTCAACCGCGACGAACAGCTGGAGATCGCCGGCAATTTCATCGAGGCGCTCGACATTCGCACGGCCTCGGCCGAACTGCCGGTCAAGCTCTTGTCCGGCGGCAACCAGCAGAAGGTGATCCTCGCCCGCTGGCTTGCGACCGATCCGCGTTTCCTCATCCTCGACGAGCCGACTCGCGGCATCGATGTCGGCGCCCATGCCGAAATCGTGCGCATGATCAGCCGGTTGCGTGAGGATGGGCTGGCGCTCGTCGTCATCTCGTCCGAACTCGACGAAATCGTCAGCTATTCCTCGCGTGTCGTCGTCATGCGCGATCGCAAGATGGTCGCCGAACTGCATGGCGCCGACATCACCCCCGGCGTCATCGTCCAGACCATTGCCGCCCAGCCGGCGGAGGTCGAGGCATGAAAAGGCTTTCCATGTCCCGCATCATTTCCCCGCAGATCCTGGCGCTTGCCGGCGTGCTGTTCTTCAACTGGCTGGTCTTTCCCGGCTTCTTCAACATCACCTGGCAGGATGGCCGGTTGTTCGGCAGCCTGATCGACGTCATCAATCGCGGCGCGCCTGTCGCGATCCTCGCGATCGGTATGACGGCGATCATCGCGACCAAGGGTGTTGATCTTTCCGTTGGTGCGGTGATGGCAGTCGCGGGTGCGGTTGCCGCGACCTGTGCGGTGGCCGGCCAGCCGCTGGTCGTGACGCTGGTCGCTGCCCTTGCCATCGGCATCCTCTGTGGTCTGTGGAACGGCATTCTGGTCGCCTATCTCGGCATCCAGCCCTTCGTTGCGACGCTGGTGCTGATGGTGGCGGGGCGAGGGGTGGCACAGCTGATCACCGAGGGGTCGATCGTGACCTTCTCCGATCAGGCGCTGATATTCGTCGGCACGGGCAATGTCTTTGGCATGCCGATGCCGGCTGTCATCGCGATCGTGCTGATGATCGCCGCGCATTTCGTCATGCGCCGCACCGCGATCGGTCTGTTCATCGAGGCGATCGGTACCAACCTGTCGGCAGCCAATTATACGGGCCTGCGCAGTAAGCTCGTGATCTTGTGCATCTATGCCTTTGGCGGGTTCTGCGCTGCCACAGCGGGCATCATCGCCGCTGCCGACATTCGTGGGGCCGATGCCAACAATGCCGGCCTTTGGCTCGAACTCGACGCCATCCTTGCAGTCGTGATCGGCGGTACATCGCTGCTCGGCGGGCGCTTCTCGATCCCGATGTCAGTGCTCGGCGCCATCATCATCCAGGCGATGAACACCGGCGTGCTGGTTTCGGGCTTCCCGCCTGAATTCAACCTGATCGTCAAGGCCGGCATGATCATCATCATTCTGGTCCTGCAGTCGGCCCGGATTGCCCAGGTGCTCGGTCGCAAGTTCGGACCACGCCAGATCCCGGCCACGACTCCGCCCCAGACCAAGACCCAAACTTCGGGACAGGCACGATGAATCCGCGTTATCGCCCTCTCGCCGCGACCACCCTCATCTTCGTGATCGCCTATGCCATCTGCATCTTCCAGTATCCGGGCATGTGGTCGACGCGCGTCTTCGGCAACTTCCTGACCGACAACGCCTTTCTCGGGATTGCCGCCGTCGGTGCCACCTTTGTGATCCTCTCGGGTGGCATCGATCTCTCCGTCGGCGCGGTGATCGGGCTCACCGGTGTGATCACGGCCATCCTGATCTCCTGGGTCGGCATCCATCCGCTTGCGGTGTTTGCAATCGTGCTGGCGCTCGCGGCCACTTTCGGGGCGTCGATGGGCGCTGTCATTCATTTCCTTGCGGTGCCACCCTTCATTGTGACTCTGGCCGGCATGTTCCTGGCGCGCGGCCTCGCTTCGGTTCTCAGTCAGGATTCGATCCCGATCGACCACGAGTTCTACCGGACGATCTCCAGCCTCTACTACAAGCTTCCGGGTGGCGGGCGTCTAAGTGCGATCGGCCTTCTGATGCTCTCGACCTTTCTGGTCTGCGGTTTCATCGCCCACAAGACGCGCTTCGGCTCCTATGTCTACGCGATCGGTGGTAACCCTACCTCGGCCTCGCTGATGGGCGTGCCCACGGGAAGGGTCACAATCGGGATCTATGCGCTTTCCTCTTTTCTCGGCGGCCTCGCGGGCATCGTCTATTCGCTCTATACCTCGGCGGGCTACCCGCTGGCGGCTGTTGGCATCGAACTTGACTCGATTGCAGCCGTGGTGATAGGCGGGACGCTATTGACGGGCGGTTACGGTTTCATCTTCGGAACCCTGATCGGGGTCATGCTGCAGGGCCTTGTCCAGACTTACATCGTCTTCGATGGGACGCTCTCCAGCTGGTGGACTAAAATTGCCATCGGGTTCCTGCTGTTCATGTTCATCTTGCTTCAGAAGCTGGTGTTTACCGCGCAGACCGGGCGCACTCGCCTGAAGAAGGCCCCTGCATGAGTGAGCCGGGGAGCCTTCTTCGCTCCCTGTCCGGGCGGTCGACGGCGCGCAACTACCATTCGCATGTGATCAACGAGATCGGGGCCGGGGTCATCTCCGGTCGTTATGCGATTGGGACGACGCTCCCGAATGACGCCGAGTTGATCGAAGAATTCGAGGTGTCGCGCACAGTCTTGCGTGAAGCGCTGAAGACGCTGGAAGCGAAGGGGTTGCTCGAGGCCCGGCCGAAGGTCGGCACCAAGGTCGCCAAGAAGAGCCGCTGGAACCTCTATGACCCGCAGGTGCTGGCCTGGCATCTGGACGCGCCGCTCGATCCTGAGTTTCTGACGGGCCTGCACGAAGTCCGCCGGTCGCTTGAGCCGCAGGCTGCAGCTGAAGTCGCCAAGCGCCGCACCGCCGATCAGATCCGTCTGATGCTCTACTGGATTCACCAGATGGAGACATCGCTCGGTTCGCTGCAGAACTTCGCGCTGGCTGACTTCGAACTGCACCGGATCATCTCGGACGCGGCGCATAATCCCTTCGTTCGGGCGCTCTATGGTGTCATCGAGCTGGCGCATGCGCTTGCCTATAAGAGCCTGATGGCGGCTCCCGACCCTTGCGTTCTCGATACGGTGCTCGAGAAGCACAAGCTGCTGGTGAACCGGATCGAATATGGCGATGAGGCGGGCGCGCGCGAAGCGATGCTCGACACCATCGAGCATGATCGCAAGGTTGCCCTTCGATCCAGCTGAGAGCTTCAGTTCACAAGGTGCTCTGGTGCCCTCGTGCCTCGGTCCATCAAAGGGCGAGCGCGTCCTTCAGGGTGCGGGCTTCTGCCACCGACAGGTCGAGGTCGGCTTCGATGTGGTCGATGTGATGCAGCATGAGATGGGTCGCCTTTTTCACGTCGCCCTTTTCCAGCGCATTCAGGATTTCGTCGTGTTCGTCATGGCCGCAGCTGGAAATGCCGGTCCGTCCGTAAAGGGCAATGACGAGTGAGGAGCGGGCGACGAGCTCGTCCATGAATTTTTCCAGCACCTGGTTGCCGGCGACCTTGGCCAGCATCAGGTGAAAATCACCCGAGGCCTTGATTTCGGCCCGCCGCGCCGATGCGCCACGCTCGGCGCGGTAGCGTGCCTCTTCCTTCAGATGCTCCCGGAATGCGGCGATCTCTTCGGGCGTGATCCGTTCGGCGGCGGCGGCGATGATGCCGGTCTCGATCAGGCGGCGCGAGGCGAAAACCTGGCGGGCTTCTTCCGTGCTCGGATTGGAGACGAAGGCGCCGCGGTTGCGTTCCGTTTTGACCAATCCCTCGAAGGCCAGCATCTGCAAGGCGTCCCGGACAACCGTGCGGCTGACGTCGAACAGCGTCCCGACTTCCGCTTCTGAAAGTTTGGTGCCGGGGGCAAGGCGCCGGTCAACGATGGCGTCGCGCAATGCGTCCCGGATCGCGCGGGCGCGGTCTTCGAGGTTCGGGTCGAGTTGGCTGCGGAGCGAGCTCTTGGCGTTCATGGGTCCATCCGGTGTCTCAACCTCTTTTAGCGTGGAGAAGGCATTCGCGAAAGATGCAAGGAAGACCAAACGCACTTCTGATTGCATACAATCTGGCGCCATCATTGGCGCCAATCGATTAATTCGTGTGCATGCAGTTGTGCCGGCTGCCCATTGTTTTTGCGGCGCAGCATCTGCCTCGTTCGGATTCAATCAGTTAGCCACGCTGGCGCGAAGTTGGCACGGCTTATGCATCGTCATTGGCGAGACGAAGGAGCCGCCATGACGAAAGCCGCCGACATCGAACTTGCCGCCGTCACCAAGACTTACGGGACGTCGACTGCGGTTCATGCCATCAGCCTGAAGATCCCGGCCGGCACCTATTGCTGCCTGCTCGGACCCTCCGGTTGTGGCAAAACATCGACGCTCAGAATGGTCGCAGGCCATGAAAGCGTCTCCTCCGGCGATGTGGTGTTCGGCAATACCAATGTGACCACGCTGCCGCCGGCACAGCGCGGCACGGCGATGATGTTCCAGTCCTATGCGCTGTTTCCGCATCTCGATCTTGTCGACAATGTTGCCTTCAGCCTGAAGATGAAGGGCGTCGACAAGGAGACGCGTCGGCGCGAGGCGCTGGAGATGTTGAAGCTGATGCAGCTCGAGCCCTATGCGAGCCGCCGTCCGGCCCAGCTTTCGGGTGGCCAGCAGCAGCGTGTGGCACTCGCCCGCGCGCTGATCACCAAGCCGGAAGCCCTGCTTCTCGACGAGCCGCTTTCGGCACTCGACCCGTTTCTGAAAATCCGCATGCGCGCTGAGCTAAAGAAGCTGCAGACTTCGCTCGGCATCACTTTCGTGCATGTGACCCACAGCCAGGAAGAGGCGATGGCGCTTGCCGATTTGATCGTTGTGATGAACGAGGGGCGGATCGAGCAGGCGGATACGCCGCGCGCCGTCTTCGAGCGTCCGGCGACCGCCTTTGTCGCCCGCTTCATGGGCGACCACAACGTGTTGTCGGGGCGGATCGTCGAGCGAACCACCAACGGTCTGTTCATCGAAGTCGTCGGCGGTGGCCGCTTCTTCGCGCTCGGTGCGGCCCCGGTTGCCGACGATACCGCCGATATCGCCATCCGCACGGACCATGTGCGCATCGGCGCCGTGCCGGCCGATGGTCTCGGCTTCGACGGCATCGTCTCGAATGTCGAATATCTCGGCGCCAAGGTGAAGCTGACTGTCACCACCGCCTTTACCGATGAATTCACCGCCGTGCTCTCGGACGCGGCCTTCTTTGCCTCCCCGGTTCGCGTCGGGGAAGGCGTCACCCTGTCATGGGATCAGCCGGATTCGATCGTCCTCGGACGCATCGTGAAGTGAAGCCAAACCAATAAAACCAGGAGAACAGCGCAATGTCAGACAGCAGCAAGACGAAGAAGGGCGTATCCCGCCGCACATTCCTGAAGACCGCATCGGCCGCTGCCGGCCTCGCCGCCGGTTCGGGCGCGATCACCGGCTTCCCGACGATCTGGGCGCAGAACCCGATCACACTTCGCCAGTTCGGCACCGGCGTGTCGAACATCAATGCGATTGCCGAGAAGTGCAAGGCCGACCTCGGCATCACGCTTGAGATGACGGCAACCGATTCTGACGCAGCAGCTCAGCGCGCCGTGACCCAGCCGATGTCCTACGACATTGCGGACATCGAATACTGGATCCTGAAGAAGGTCTATCCGACCGGCGTCATCCAGCCGATGGAAACCTCGAAGCTTAAGTTCTACGACAAGGTCGTGCCGCTGTTCAAAAACGGCAAGCTTCTGCCCGACAGCGTGATTGCTCAGGGGACTGCGCCGCATACCGTCGGCTATGTTGAAAGCAAGGATGCCAAGACCTTTGCATCGGGTGAGACCGAACTCTTCACGATGATGCCGACCATCTACAATGCCGACACGCTTGGCATTCGTCCCGACCTCGTCGGCCGCGAGATCTCCTCCTGGGCCGACATCATGGACCCGGCCTTCAAGGGCAAGACCTCGATCCTCAATATCCCGTCGATCGGCATCATGGATGCGGCGATGATCTGCGAAGCCATGGGCATCATCAAATATGCCGACAAGGGCAACATGACGAAGGCCGAGATCGACACGACGATCGACTTCCTCATCAAGGCCAAGCAGGACGGCCAGTTCCGCGCTTTCTGGAAGTCGTTCGACGAGTCGGTCAACCTGATGGCCTCAGGCGAAGTCGTCATCCAGTCGATGTGGTCGCCGGCTGTTGCTGCCGTTCGCTCCAAGGGCATCGCCTGCAAGTATCAGCCGCTCAAGGAAGGCTATCGCTCGTGGGGCGGCGGTCTCGGTCTTGCCGCACACCTCACCGGCGCGCAGCTCGATGCGGCCTATGAATACATCAACTGGTACACGTCCGGCTGGGTCGGCGGCTATCTCAACCGCCAAGGCTACTACTCCGCCTGCATGGAAACCGCGAAGGAATTCATGTCTGCCGACGAGTGGGGCTACTGGATCGAAGGCAAGGCCGCGACCGGTGACATCATGTCTCCGGAAGGTGCTGTCATGGAAAAGGCCGGTGCTATCCGCGACGGCGGCTCCTTCGAAGAGCGCATGGGCAAGGTCGCCTGCTGGAACTCCGTCATGGACGAGGATCGCTACATGGTCCGCCGCTGGAACGAGTTCATCGCGGCTTGATGTCTTACCCTCCCCTTGAGGGGGAGGGTCGGAGCGAAGCTCCGGGGTGGGGTGAACGTCTGCAATGGATCACCCCCACCCGCGGCTTCGCCGCGACCTCCCCCCTCAAGGGGGAGGTGAACCACACGTGTCTTCTCCCCCCTTGCGGGGAGAAGGGGCGGCAGCCGGATGAGGGGCAACCTTCCCGGTCCGCTCTTTTCGAAGCGACAGGAGATCTAACATCATGGTGGAAGTGCGATTTCTGGGTGTCGGTGAGCCGAAGCCGAAACGCGTCATCCGTGTGCCGCTCGGGCTTGTCTCCTATCTGCAGGCAACGCCGCTGATGCTCATTCTCGGCGCGTTCCTGCTGCTGCCGATCCTGATGATCGGGACGGTGTCCTTCTGGGACTACGACTTTGCCCAGATGTATCCTGATTTCGTCACCTTCAACTATACCGAGACGCTCGGCTCCTGGGTCACCTGGAAGATCTATTTCAACACGTTGAAATTCGCCTTCATCGTCTGGGCGATCACGCTTTTCGTCGGCTTCTGGGTCGCCTATTTCCTGGCCTTTCATGTGCGGACCTCCGCCATGCAGAGCGTCCTCTTCCTCGTCTGCACCGTGCCGTTTCTCACCTCCAACATCATCCGCATGATCTCCTGGATCCCGGTGCTCGGCCGCAACGGGTTGATCAATACGGCGCTGGTCAATGCCGGCATCGTGCCGCAGCCGATCGAATGGCTGCTCTATTCTGAGTTCGCCGTCGTGCTCGCCATGGTGCATCTCTACACGCTGTTCATGGTCACGCCGATCTTCAACACGATGATGCGCATCGACCGATCGCTGCTCGAAGCCGCGCGCGATGCAGGTGCCAGCGGCTGGCAGATCCTGACCAATGTCATCATCCCCCTGTCGAAACCGGGCATGGCGATCGGCACGATCTTTGTAGTGACGCTGGTGATGGCCGATTTCTCCACCGTGCAGGTCATGTCCGGCGGGCAGAGCGCGTCCGTTGCGCTGATGATGAAGAACCAGATGTCGCTGCTGCAATATCCGGCGGCTGCGGCCAATGCCGTGGTGCTACTGGCCCTGGTTCTCCTCATGGTCGCCGCCATTCTCCGCGTCGTCGATATCCGGAAGGAGCTCTAAAGATGAATTCCGACAAGCGCCCGCGCGAATTCTATGTGCTTGCAGCCTTCTTCGCCCTGTTCGTACTGTTTCTCTATGGCCCGCTCTCGGCGATCCTGATCCTCTCCTTCCAGGGGCCGAACGGTGGCCTGACGTTCCCGCTCAACGGGGTCTCGCTGCACTGGTTCGGCAATCTCTTCGAGCAGCAGGCGGTGGGCGATTTCGGCGGCTCGTTCCGGCGCTCCTTCGCGCTCGGCTTCATGGTCATGGTGGTGACGGTGGTCGTTTCGCTGCTGGCGGGCCTTGCTTTCCGTCGCAAGTTTGTTGGCTCGACTGCGCTTTTCTACCTCTCAGTCGCTAGCCTCGTCGTACCGTCAATCATCATCTCGCTTGGTATCGGCGTTTTGTTCAGCCAGCTCGGGCTGCAGCCGGCCTGGTATTCCTCGGGCTTTGGAGCACATCTTACCTGGACACTGCCCTTCGGCGTGCTGATCATGTTTGCGATCTTCAACCGCTTCTCGCCGGCCTACGAGGAAGCCGCACGCGACCTTGGCGCCACGTCGTGGCAGACCTTCCGGCATGTCGTTCTGCCGATGATCGCGCCGCCTTTGATCGGCGTCGGGCTTTTCGGCTTCACGCTCTCCTATGACGAGTTCGCGCGCACGCTGATGACCTCGGGCACCTACAATACGCTGCCGCTCGAGATCTACGGCATGACGACCAATGTCACGACGCCGGTGCTTTATGCGCTCGGCACGGTGACGACGCTCTTCTCCTTCCTCGTGATTGCCGGAACGCTCGGTATCATCATGGCCATGAACCGCCGTCGGGGGCGGGCGTGATCGCATGAAAATTGCCGTCATCAATCCGAATACGACTGCGAGCATGACTGCGACCATTGCCGATGCTGCACGGCGGGTCGCCCATACCGAGACAGAAATCCTGGCGATCACCTCGTCGATGGGTCCAGTTTCGATCGAGGGCTATTACGACGAGGTCTTCGCGGTGCCCGGCCTGTTGGTGGAAATCGCCAAGGCGGAGCGCGAAGGGGCAGATGCGATCGTGATTGCCTGTTTCGACGATACCGGGCTGGATGCCGCACGCGCGCTGGCGGGCATCCCCGTCATCGGTATCTGCGAGGCGGCGCTTTCGGCGACTTCCTTTATCGCGCAACGGTTTTCCGTTGTGACCACCATGGAGCGCTCGCGGCTTCCGGTCGAACATCTCGTGCATCGCTACGGCATGGGCAGCCGCTGCAAGGTGCGAGCGGCGGATGTACCAGTGCTTTCGCTGGAAGACCCGAATTCGAACGCGCGTGACCGGCTGCGCAGCGAAATTTCTGCGGCGCTCAAGGACGACAGGGCCGAGGCGATCGTACTCGGCTGTGCCGGCATGGCGGATCTGACGGCGTCGCTTCGGCAGGAGTTCGGTGTACCCGTGATCGACGGCGTGGCGGCGGCCGTGAAGCAGGCGGAGAGCCTGATTGCGCAGGGCTTGTCGACCGCCAAGCGCGGCGCCTACGCGACGCCCGTCTCCAAGACCTATCACGGTGACCTCGCCCGTTTCTCTCCCGCTGCTATGGGCGTGTGAGCGTGGCGGAGGATCTCGAGATCAGGGTTCTCACGGCTGGCGAAGTCGAGGAGCTCGTCGGCTGGGCGGCGCTCGAAGGCTGGAACCCGGGGCATGGCGATGCCGCAGCCTTTCGCGCGGCAGATCCCGAGGGCTTCATCGGCTGCTTTGTTGAAGGGCGGCTGGCTGCCGGCATTTCGGCCGTGCGCTATGGAGACGGCTTCGGCTTCATCGGGCTTTACATCTGCCATGCGGACTTTCGGGGCAGGGGCGTGGGACGGCAGGTGTGGGAAGCCGGAATGGCGCATCTCGGGGATCGCGTGATCGGCCTCGACGGGGTTGTCGAGCAGCAGGCGAATTATGGCCGCATGGGTTTCGCGCCCGCCTATGACACCGTGCGCTGGAGCATCGATCGCATGCCGGCTCTGCCTGCGAGCTTCGCCCGGTGTGAGGCGATCACGGAGGGCGATCTCGCCGAGATCCTTGCGCTCGATCGGGCTTTCTTTCCCGCGCCGAGAGAAGACTTCCTCTCCGACTGGCTCAAGCCGCCGCGTCGTGCCTTCCTCTGCCGTCGGCAGGGTGTGGTGGCCGGCTATGCCGTGATGCGACCTTGCCTCAGCGGCTACAAGATCGGTCCGCTGTTTGCCATGGATGGGCGGACGGCCGAGGATCTGCTGAAGATCTGCCTTGCAAACCTCAGGGGCGAGGAAGTGCATCTGGATGTGCCGGAATACCAGGAAGGCTTTCGCTACCTGCTCGACCGTCTCGGCTTCAGCCAAGGTTTCCAGACGTCGCGCATGTATCGAGGCGAACCGCCCGAGGTGCAGAGGGCAGGAGTCTATGCGATCACCACACTGGAGCTCGGCTGAGGTGTCTCAGTCCGCCATGCCTGCCGGGGCGGCAAGCGGCAGCATGCCTTTGTAGATGCCGGGTGATGAGCCGGGGATGGCGATGGCACCGACGCTCTTTTCGTAAAAGCCCATGGGGCCAGCACCGCCGATGATGGCATAGCCATAGCCTTGGTCGCGCATGTCGATGAGTGTGCGGATCAGCAGAGCATGACCGATGCCGCGGCCACGGGCGCTTTCGTCGACGCCGGTCGGGCCGAAGAAACCCTTCATGGTCGCCTCGTGGCAGGCAAAGCCAAGCAGCGTTTCGCCTTCATGGGCAATCCAGCAGGTCACCGGCTGGCGCATGATCGCTGCCGTCGCTTCGGATGCCCAGCCGGCGCCGAAACGCGGCTCAATCCAGGCTGCAATCCCGGAAAGTTCGGGCACAAGCGCGCGGCGGATCGTGACGCCTTCGGCCATCATCCGCCGGTCGAGATCTGAATCGGCCTGGAGCTCATACAGTTTCACCAGCATGTCTGCGGCCATGTCAGTCTTCCTTGTGGTCTTTGGCGAAGTCGAGGCCGAGGATCGCAGCGCCCACCAGGCCGGGCTCGACACGGCAGGCGGCTGGCACGACGATAGGATGGGCGAACTTGCGCAGGATGCGTGACCGCAAGGCCTTGTCGATCCGCGTCAACAGTTCCGGGACGTTGGAGAGACCGCCGCCGACGGGTAGAATAGTCGTGCCGGTGACGTTGACCACCATCGACAGCGCATCGGTGAGGATGTCGACATAGACGTCGATGGTGCGTTCGGCCTTGGCGTCGCCCTTAAGCCAATCAGCGATGATCTCCTCGCTCGTCAGCTGTTCGGCGTGAATATGCTTGTGCAGCTTTTCCAGGCCCCGTGCGCTGCAGATCGCGTCGATGCAGCCGACCTGGCCGCAGCCGCAGTGGAAGCGCGGCACGTGCATCGGAGGCGTGCCGGCTTGCGTCGGCTGGATCGGCCCATGGCCCCATTCGCCGGCGAAACCGCTCTCGTTGATCAGCTTGCCGTCGATGACGAGGCCGCCGCCGACGCCGGTGCCGAGGATGACGCCGAAGACGACGCGGTGCCCGCGCGCCGCGCCAATGCCGGCTTCGGCCAGCACGAAGCAGTCGGCATCGTTGGCGACGATAACCGGCAGGCCGAGGGCAGCTTCGAGTTCGGCCTGCAGCGGGCGGCCGTGGATGCAGGGAATGTTGGCGACGACGGCATTCGCCGTATCGGGATCGATGACACCGGCAATCGAGATCGCGATACAGGCGGGGCGCTCTCCAGCCAGCGCTTCGGCCTCGGTTATGACGGATGCCAGCGTTGCGACGAAGGCGTCGAAATCGTGGATCGGGGTCGGCTGACGCGGGAAGGGACGGATGTCTTCCGGGCTGGTTGCGAGGGCCCCCTTGATTGCGGTGCCGCCAATGTCGAAGCAGACGATCATGCGATGGCCCTGCTGGCTTCTGTGCCCTCGGCGAAGACGCAAGTGCCTGCGATCCAGGTCGAGTGGATGTCGAGATCATTGCTCAGCACGACGAAGTCGGCATCCTTGCCAGCGGCAAGGCTTCCCTTGCTCGGAGCGCCGATGGCTTCGGCGGGATAGAGCGATGCCATGCGCAGCGCTTCTTCCAGGGGCTGTCCCAGTTTTTCGTGCACGTAGCGAACACAGGAGAGCATGTCGATGTCGGCGCCGGCCAGCGTTCCATCGGCAAGCGTCAGGCGGCCGTCGCGGCGGTATACGGTTCGACCGTTCAGGTCGAAGCTTGTCTCATCAGAGCCAATGGTCGACATGGCATCGGTCACGAGGAAGATATGGGCCGGGCCGGTCTTGGCGGCGAGCGCGATCTTCATGGTCACCGGATCGACATGGAAGCCGTCGGCGATCAGACCGCAATGCAGGGTGGGCGAGGCGAGGGCCGCGCCGACGAGACCGGGCTCCCGGTTGCCGAGCGGGCTCATGGCGTTGAAGAGATGGGTGACGAGTGTGGCACCCGCTGCGACATAGGGTTCGACGCCGACGCAACTCGTATCCGTGTGGCCAAGGCTGACGCGGTAGCCGGCCTCCACCAGGTGCTTGACCTGTTCCGGGGTGACGCTTTCCGGCGCCACTGTGATCATCGGGATGCCAAAGCGCTGTGCCTGCGCGACGAGATAGTCGAGATCGGCCTCCGTCATCGGGCGGATCAGGGCCGGATCATGGGTGCCCTTGCGGGCGATCGAGAGATGCGGTCCTTCGAGATGCAGGCCGAGATAGCCCGGCTCGCCGCCCCTGGCTGCGACCTCGCCAGCGGTGATCGCCTCGCGCTTGATCTCGGGCGCATCGGTGATCAGCGTGACCATCAGGGCTGTCGTGCCGTAACGCGCATGGGCCTCGCAGATCGTGCGGATGCCTGAGACGGTCGGGTTGTTGTTGAACAGCACGCCGCCGCCGCCATTCACCTGCAGGTCGATGAAACCAGGGGCAATAAGCGCATCGCCGGCATCCTGCCGGCGGATGCCGGCGGGCAGGTCTGCCTTGCGCAGGATGGCCTTGACCCGGCCGCTCTCGACTAGGAGCGCCGCGTCCTCGTGGAACTGGTGCCCATCGAAGATGCGGCGTGCGGTGATGGCGAAGGCTTGTGTCATTGGGTCTCGGTGACTTTCTTCAGTGCGACCGGCTTGTCGGGATTGAAGCCACGGGCACGGGAGAGGGATTCGATGAACCCATAATAGGGAACGATCAGCGCCAGCGCATCCGTGATCGGATGTCCTGTTGCGATGAAAGGCAGCTTGTGGCCGGCGGTCGCCTGATCCGAGGTGATGAAGCAGGTCGCGTTGCCCGCCGCGAGCTTCGAGACGGTGCCCGCGATCGAGGCTTCCGCCTTGTCGCGGGCGGCAAAGGCGACGACGGGGAAGTCACGACCGACGATCGAGACCGGACCATGCAGGACTTCAGCGGAGGAATAGGCCTCCGCATGCAGTTCGCAGGTTTCCTTGCATTTGAGGGCTGCCTCGGCGGCGATGGCAAGTGCCGGGCCACGACCCAGCATGTAGAGAGAGTCTGCCGATTTCAGCGGTTCGAGCAATGCGCTCCAGTCCAGCGCAAGTGCCTTGTCGAAATGCTCAGGCAGCGTGTCCACGGCGCGGGTTAGCGCCTCGTCACGGCTCCAGCTTGCGAGGATGGCTAGGCCCGCTACAACAGAATTGACGAAGGACTTGGTGGCGGCAACCGCAATTTCCGGGCCGGCCTTGATATCGACGGCGAAGGTGGCTGCGTCGCCGAGCGGGGAGGGCAGCGTGTTGACGAGGCTCACCGTGGTTGCGCCGCCGTCGCGGGCACCTCTGGCCATCGCGACGATGTCGGGGCTTGCGCCGGATTGGGAGACGGCGAAGGCTGCGGCCTTGCCGAGCTTCATCGGCGTCTCGTAGATCGACGCGAGCGAGGGGCCGAGCGAGGCGACTGGCAGGCCCATCTGCAGCTCGATTGCATATTTCAGGAAGTGCGCCGCATGGTCGGACGAGCCTCGGGCGATTGTGACCACGACACCTGGATCCTTGTCACGCAAGGCGTTTGCAGCCTCGGCGATAACGGTTCTGGAGGTGTCCAGCAATCGGGCGGCGGCTGCGGGGATCTCGTTGATCTCCTCACGCATCTTGGTGGTCATCATACGTGCTTTCAGTCTTGGGGCTTCATGGGCGAGCCGATGCCGAGTTCGGCGACCAGGTCATAGGCGTCGCTGCGATAGAGCGCGCGCGACATTTCCATCACGCGGCCGGTTTCGAGATAGGCAATCCGCTGCACCGAGAGCGCTGCCGATCCAGGCGGAACGCCGAGCAACTTGGTTTCCTCGTCCTTCAAGAGGACGGCGGAGATGCGCTGGTTGGCGCGCACAGGCCGGATGCCGGCATCCAGAAGGCAAAGGTAGAGAGAGTCCTCTATTCTGTCCGGGGCCGGCAGCAGGTCATCCGGCAGGCTGGTGCGCTCCAGCGCAATCGGCATGTCGTTTGCGGTTCTCAGGCGATCGATGCGGGCGACGCGTGCGCCGCTGACGAGGCCGAGCATCATGGTTTCTTCGGCCGTCGGATAAAACAGGCCGCGTCCCAACCAGCGGGAGCCGGCGACCATTCCACGACGGCGCATGTCCTCGGTGAAGGAGGTGAGCTGGCTCAGCGGCTGCTGCATGCGCTGAACGGGTTTGACAACGAAGGTGCCAGATCCACGCCGACGGACGAGAAGCCCTTCTGCCACCAGTTCGTCGATCGCCTTGCGCACGGTGACCCGGCTGATGTCGGCCGCATCGGCGATGTCGCGCTCGGCCGGCAATGCCTCTCCATGCTTGAGGCGCCCGGACGCCACGGCATCCTCGATCATCTTTCGGAGTTTGACGTAAAGCGGTCCGCCGCGGACGGACTGCAGCTGTTCGAGGGGAAGAGATGTGCTCATGCGCTTCCTCTGCCCCAGTGTCGGGCGCATCGCAAGCGGATCGCGGTGGCGCTTTCCGTTCTCTCTCTCCGCATGGATCCATCCCCTTGGTGGTCTTTGCGAAAACAATACCAACCAGAAACCTATTTCGCAAATGGTTTTGATGTGGGCTCTTCTAATCCTGTGCAGATTAAGAAATTTCATCATGAAAACAGGATTCTGCGCGTTTTTTGCCCAATTTGGACATAACCAGCTTTACGATTGGACTAGTTTTGGTATCTTAAATTAACGATTGGAAAGAAGCCCAATTTACATCCCCGTCGCCAAGGCTTGTGTCGAGACTGGTGGTGCCGGGTTTGGTGGGTGGGGCGCTCATTTTTCAATCTTGCGGATGGATCGTGAAAACCATTTTCATCAATGCGGGGAATTTCGCTTCCCGTGTTGACGATCTCGGAAATTTGACGCAGTCTGCGAAAAATAATTACGAAAGCAGGGGAATGCATCATGAAGGTCGCGATTATCGGGCTCGGATTCCGTCTCGGATATCTGGGTCGGGTGTTCAAGGAGATCGACCCGCGTTTCGAGATCGTCGGCTATGTCGATCCGGCTCCGGCCGGCATGGCGACACTCAATGAGCATGGCATCTCCCCGGGCAAGGTCTATGAGACGCCTGAAGCCCTGATCGCAGGTGAGGCTTTCGACCTTCTGATGATCGGGTCGCCCAACCATCTGCATCTCGATCATATCCGCATCGGTCTCGAGGCCGGTCTGACCGTCTTTACCGAAAAGCCGATCGTCACCAGCATTGAGGAAAGCTATGCGCTCGCCTCCCTGCTCAATACCTACGGCCATGACCGCCTGCTCGTCGGGCTGGTGCTGCGTTATTCCCCGCTCTATCGCGACCTGCGCAAGGCGCAGGAAGAAGGGCGGCTTGGTAATGTCGTCTCGATCGAGGCCTCCGAGCACATCCAGCCCTATCACGGTGCCTTCTTCATGCGCGACTGGCGCCGCTACGGCCGTTATGCCGGTGGTTTCATGCTGGAAAAGTGCTGCCACGATCTCGACCTCTATAACGGCGTGGTCGGCGCCCGTCCGCGCTTTGTCGCGAGCTTCGGCGGTCGCAAGAGCTTCGTGCCGGAAAATGCGCCGGAAGCCGAAGGCATCAACGATCTCAACGTCTACCACCGCAAGCCGAGCGGCTGGCAGGGCTCCGACAAGGTGTTCGACAGCGATGGCGATATCATCGACTACCAGACCGCGATCGTCGAATACGAGAACGGCGTGTCGATGACCTTCCACACCAATCTCAACGTCCCGGACGAGTTCCGCCGCTTCTGCGTGATCGGATCCAAGGGCATGGCGGAAGGCGACTTCGTGCGCGGCTTCATGGATGTGCATGACGCCCGCACCAATGAGAAGGTCATCGCCAATACCTATAAGGCGCCGTCAGCGCTTTCGCAGCATTACGGTGCGGACGAGCAGATGGCCGAAGACGTGATCGCCTTCGTTCAGACGGGTGCCAAGCAGCCGGTCTCTGCCATCGATGCACTCGAAGCCGGCATCCTGGCGCTTGCCATGGACGAGGCGCGGCTTGCCCGCAAGGTTGTTGATCTGAAGCCGGTCTGGGAAAAATTCGATGCCTGCCTGCATGGCAGCGCCGGTGCGCCCGCTCGCGCCCGGTCGGCGTAAGGGAGCGGTCGGATGCAAGCTCGCCGAAGCGCTATCCTGTTTGCCTGGCTGCTGATCGCGCCGGCCCTTGTCTATATCGCCGTCATCGTCGCCTATCCGCTGGTCGATACCTTCATCCTGTCCTTCACCGATGCGTCGCTCAGGAAGACGACGAACTGGGTCGGCTGGGCCAACTACGAGAAGATCTTCAACGACACCTTCGGCGAAGTCATCGTCCGGACCTTTGTCTGGACCTTCTTCTCGGTGTCCATCAAGATGATCATCGGTACCTTCGGCGCAGCCATGCTGAACGCCGCCGTTCCTGGCCGTACGCTGTTTCGCGTGCTGACCATGCCCCCATGGATCGTGCCCATGGCGATCGGTATCTTCATGTGGGGCTGGATGTATAACGGCCAGTTCGGCATGATCTCCGGCGTCCTGCAGCGCATGGGCGTGGTCGATGGCCCCGTCGCCTTCCTGGCCTATGGTTCGACGGCGTTCTGGGCGACTGTTTTCACCGATGTGTGGATCGGCGTGCCGATGGTGACGCTATACATGCTCGCTGCCATGCAGGCGATCCCGCAGGATCTCTACGAGGCCGCCTGGACGGATGGCGCCGGTCGCTTCTATCGCTTCCGCCGCATCACCCTGCCGCTGATCCTGCCCGCCATGATCACCATGTCGATGCTGTCTCTGATCGCGACCTTCAATTCCTTCGACATCATCTGGATCCTGACGCGCGGTGGTCCGAGCGGCGAGACCACGACGATGATCATCGACACCTATCACACGGCGATCGGCTCGAAGAAATACGGCGAGGGCGCTGCCCGTGCGGTGCTGATCTGCATCTTCCTCTCGATCTTCTGTGTTGCCTATTTCCGCGTGACCAGCCGTCTCTCGCAGGAGCCTGCCCGATGAGCTACGACAAGACAGCCCTGATCAATCGCTACAAGTGGTATGAGCTGGTCGGCATCTATAGCGGGATCGCGGTCTTCCTGACCTTCGTTCTGGCACCCTTCGTCGAAGGCTTCCTGGTGTCGCTCAAGCCGCTCAGCCAGCTCTTCTCCTCGCCCTATCGCTTCTGGCCGGAAAACGGCTCATTCGACGCCTACATCACCATGTGGGACAGCGTTCCGGGCTTTGCGCGCTACATCTTCAACTCCTTCTTGATCTCGACCATTGCGACCGTCGTCGTGCTGATCCTGGTGGTGCCGGCATCCTATGCCTTTGCCCGTTTCGAGTTCCGAGGGCGTGGCCAGTTGCTGGCCGCCTTCCTGGCGGTCAACATGTTCTCGGGTGCCGTGTTGCTCATCCCGCTCTTCCGGCTGATGCGGTCGCTCGGCGTGCTGAACACTTACTTTGCGATGATCGTGCCGGGTGTCGCCTTCCTCATCCCGTCGGCCATCTGGCTCTTGCGCACCTACATGATGCGCATCCCGCGCGAACTGGAAGAGGCGGCCTATGTCGATGGCGCCGGTTACTTCTACACCTTCCGCCGGGTCATCCTGCCTCTTGCCACGCCTGGCATCGCCGTCGTCGCCATCACGACCTTCATCGGCGCCTATGCCCAGCAGTTCATCTTTGCCCTCACCTTCAATTCCAAGACCGAATACATGCCGCTTCCGATCGGGCTGTTTGCCTATTTCGGCCGCCAGGAGGTCATCTGGAACGAGCTGATGGCGGCAAGCTTCGTCGGGATCACGCCGGCGATGATCGTGATCTTCTTCCTGCAGCGTTACCTCGTCAGCGGACTGACCGCCGGTGCGGTGAAGTAAGGGCTGCCAACCAAAAATTCGGGCCAACCGGACGCTTTCAACCTGTCAACAAAGGGGAACTACCGATGACAAGAAAATTGACCATGCTCGCGGGCTCATTCGCCCTGCTCGCAAGCTCGGCGCTCACCACGCTGGCGGCTGACCAGGAGATCAGCTGGATCTATTGCGGCGACAAGATCGACCCGATCCACGAAAAGTACATCGCCGAATGGGAAGGCAAGAACGCCGGCTGGAAGGTGAAGCCCGAAGTCGTCGGCTGGGAACAGTGCCAGGACAAGGCCACCACGCTCGCTGTTGCCGGCACGCCCGTTGCCATGGCCTATGTCGGCTCGCGCACGCTGAAGGAATTCGCCCAGAACGACCTCATCGTCGAAGTCCCGATGACGGACGAGGAAAAGGCGTCCTACTATCCGAACATCGTCGACACCGTGACCTTCGAGGGCACGCAGTGGGGCGTTCCGATCGCGTTTTCGACCAAGGCGCTCTACTGGAACAAGGACCTGTTCAAGGCCGCCGGTCTGGACCCGGAAAGCCCGCCGAAGACCTGGGCTGACACGATCGCTGCTGCCAAGCAGATCAAGGAGAAGACCAGCACTGCCGGTTACGGTCTGCCGGCCAAGACCTTCGACAACACCATGCACCAGTTCATGCACTGGGTTTACACCAACAATGGCAAGGTGATCGACGGCGACAAGATCGTCATGGACAGCCCGGAAGTTCTGGCCGCCCTGCAGGCTTACAAGGACATCACGCCTTACTCCGTCGAAGGTGCGACCGCCTACGAGCAGAACGAAATCCGCGCCATCTTCCTCGACGGCAAGGTCGGCATGATCCAGGCCGGTTCGGGCGCCGCCTATCGCCTCAAGGATACCAAGATCAACTGGGGTGTTGCCCCGCTGCCGCTCGGCCCTGCAGCCAAGGGTGAAGGCACGCTGCTGATCACCGACAGCCTTGCCATCTTCAAGGGCTCGGGCGTCGAGGAGAAGGCGACGGAATTCGCCAAGTACATCACCTCGACCGACATCCAGCATGAATACGAGCTGCAGGGCGGTGCCGGCCTCACCCCGCTGCGTCCGGGCGCAGTCGTTGACCAGTTCGTTGCCAACGAGCCCTTCTGGAAGCCATTCATCGACGGCATCGCTTACGGTGGTCCGGAGCCGCTCTTCACCGACTACAAGGGCTTCCAGAACGTCATGATCGAGATGGTCCAGTCGGTCGTCACCGGCAAGGCAGAACCCGCCGACGCCCTGAAGAAGGCAGCTGGCGAACTCGAGCAGTACAAGTAATCTCGCGCAACCGAGGCTCCGCGGGCCGTATCCGGCCCGCGGATTTCATCAGGCTTATTTGGCCGGTCTACGACGGATCGGCAGTGGAGACTAATGGTCGTGGGTCAGCTATTTCTGAAAAAGGTGCGCAAGTCGTACGGACATTTCGAGGTCATCAAGGGTGTCGATCTCGAGGTGAAGGACGGCGAGTTCGTCGTTTTCGTCGGTCCCTCGGGCTGCGGCAAGTCCACGCTGCTGCGCATGATCGCAGGCCTCGATGACACGACCGACGGTGACATCGTCATCGATGGCGAGCGGGTCAACGACAAGCCGCCGGTCGAACGCGGCATCGCCATGGTCTTCCAGTCCTATGCGCTCTATCCGCATATGTCGGTCTTTGAGAATATCGCCTTTCCGCTGCGCGTCGAGAAGCTCTCCGAAGAGCAGATCCGGGAGAAGGTGGGTGCCGTCGCGAAGATCCTGCAACTCGATCAACGCCTGCAGCAGCGACCCGGCCAGCTTTCCGGCGGCCAGCGGCAGCGAGTCGCCATCGGCCGCGCGATCGTGCGCGAACCGAAGATCTTCCTGTTCGACGAGCCGTTGTCCAACCTCGACGCGGCGCTGCGCGCCGACATGCGCATCGAGCTGACCAAGCTGCATCGCGACCTTGAAGCGACGATGATCTACGTGACCCACGACCAGATCGAGGCCATGACCATGGCCGACCGCATCGTGGTGCTGAATGCCGGGCATATCGCCCAGGTGGGTGCACCGCTCGAGCTCTATCACAAGCCGCAGAACACCTTCGTCGCCGGCTTCATCGGCAATCCGAAGATGAACTTCGTGCCGGTCACCTGTGTCGGCGTCGATGCGATCGGCGTGACGATTTCCTATGAAGGGCAGACGGCGCTGATCCCGGTCGATGCGCGTCCGGATCTTGTTGGCCAGACGCTGACGCTCGGGATCCGGCCTGAGCATACGCGTCTCAGCGAAGGCGATATCAACATCATGGTCACGCCCAGCGTCATCGAGCGTCTCGGCATCAACACGATTGCCTATGCTTCGCTGCCAAACGGCGAGCCCTATTGCGCGCTTCTGCCGGGCTCGGCGCCCATCCGCGTCGAGCAGCCGATGGTAACCGGCATCATGGCTGCAGACTGCCATCTCTTCGACGGCAACGGTCAGGCGCTGGAGCGCCGCATCGACTGGCGCACCCTCGACTTGCCCGCCTCCGTCACGGCGGCTGAATAAGCTCCTCCCGGCCATGCCAAAGGCCAATCCCCTGGTCCGCCTTCGGGCGGACCTTTTTTCGTTTGGGGGCTTGCGGCGCGCTGTCAGTCCGGAAAGCCGTCAAACTGCGGCAGGTCGTCGAGGATCTCGTACCACGAGGCCTTGGAGCCGACGAAGATATGCATGGAGGGTTTCATTGAGGGCGAGTCGATGAGCGTTCCCATGGGAAGATGGACTTTCACGCTGCCATTCTCGGCAATCCAGGAATAGACGAGGGAACCGCAGGTGCGGCAGTGCATGTCATGGATGTCTTCAGGGTCTCCATGGCGGAACATGGCGTCTGCGCCTGCGGTGATGGCAAAGTCCTCTACCGCGACACCAGCGATCGGCTTGAAGGCCGAGCCCGTGGTGCGGCGGCATTTCGAACAGTGGCAGTTGATCGCGTAGAGAAAGCGATCGGCGACCTCATAGGTCACGGCCCCGCACATGCAGCCGCCGCGCAGCCGGTGCAGACCCTGCAACTGTTTGTGCTCCGTCATGATGGCCCTTCCGCCTTGAGGCAAAGGATTTGGCAATGGCAGCACTAAGCCGCCGGGCGAATGTCCGTCTCCGCGAAGTCTTTACCCTTGAACAACAGCGGTTCATCAAGATCCTTGGAGAGAGCGTAGGCAAAGCAGTCGCCAAAGTTCAAGCCGGCCTTGTGCCTGCCTTTGCCGAAATCAAGGAAAGCTTGTCGGGCGAGATCGCCCTGTTCGACTGTAACGGGCTCAATGGTGATCGCTGCGCGGCGGAAGAAGGCTTCGACCTGCCGCATCCCCTCGGGCCCGAGCTGCTTTTCAATCACCATGGATAACTCGACATAGTTCGCCACGCTGATCCGCGTTATCGCCGCGCCGTGGATCAGTCGCGTGAAATCGGCAGCTTCCGGTTCGCCATAGAAGATCGCCACCATGGCTGATGTGTCGACGATCATTTCGGCAGGCCATCCTCGTCGTAGAGAAGCTCCGCGTGATCGGCGTAAGGCTGCGTCAGATGCGCTGCGGCCCGGCTCGCGATCGTCAGAAGTTCATCGACCGAAGCCTTGCCTTTCTGCTTTTCAATCTGCGCATAGCGCTCGCGCAGAGCCTCGGTGACAACACGGCTCATGCTCTGCCCCGTGGCAAGGGCGATCGCCTGAGCGAGGCGATGCGCTTCGGGGTCCTTGATGTTGAGGCTCATGACGCATTGCTCCATTCTACCAAGGTAGCCAGAATTCTACCATTCTAGCCGACTTCAGAGCCGTTTCAAAGCGTAGCCGTCACGGCTCAAACTCCCTGGCGGAAGTACCTTTAGAGTGCGCATCGTGGGCCTACCCTCGATAGGCGGCCTGTCGCCTAGGACTGATTACCAGACCAGCCCACGCGCCGCGACCTCTTCCACACGGGTGACGATGCCGTCCTTGTGGAAGGTCATGATGTCGAAGAGGTTCGAGACCACGCAGGTGTGGTTGGGGACGATCCTGACCTTCTCGCCGATCTCGGGGCGTCGTCCCTGAACCTCCGACAGATCGACCGTGCCATGCTCCTCGGAAAGAGCTGTGATGACCGCGTCCGGGTACTCGACGATCATGCCGTAGTCGGAGAAGCCGAGGAGGTCCGAGGTCAGGGCTTTGGAGCCGGCGTCGAGGATGGCGCGATCTGCGGTCGGGCGGGAGACGACGGTCGCCAGGATGTGCATGGCGCAGTCGTCGAGGCTGCAATGGCCCGATCTTGCCATGGCGCGGTCATTATAGACATAGGTGCCGGCCCGGTGCTCGGTTGCCGAGGTCACCTTGTGCGCGGAGAAGAGGCTGGGCGTGCCGCCGGTGGAGACGATGGGGCAGGGGATACCGCGGGCAGAGAGGCCGGCGAGTGCAGCGGCGAAGAAGGCTTCCACCGCCTCTTCGGTATCGGCCTTGGGATAGGTCAGGATGCCGCCGAAGGTAAGGCCGGGGGCAGCAGTGATCGTCTCGGCCAGTGCAATCGCCGCCTCCGGGCTCTGGACGCCGCAGCGTCCGCCACCCGTGTCGCATTCAACGAGAACCGTGAGCGGGCGCGTCTGTGAGAAAGCGCAGGAGAGACCGCGCACCGTCATTTCGCTGTCGGCAACGACCTTCAGGCCGGAGATGCGGGCGTTCAGCGCCGCGAGCCGCTCAAGCTTCTCCGAACCCAGAATGTTGAAGGTGATCAACAGGTCCTCGAAGCCGGCATCGGCGAAGATTCCGGCCTCGGTGATCTTCTGGCAATTGATGCCCTGCGCGCCGGCCTTGACCTGTTGGCTGGCGATGGCCGGGATCTTGTGGGTCTTGATGTGTGGGCGGAAGGCGAGGCCGTGGCTATCCATATAGGTCTGCACACGGGCGATGTTGGCGGCGAGCTTGTCTTCGTCGATGAGGGGCAGCGGCGTGGAGAGTTCGGCAATCGGCTGGCCGGGCTTGGGGCGGGGGAGTTCCATCATGCGGCCTCGCTGCCTTCGGGTGTGTCATGCGGATTGGCCATGATCGGCCAGATATCGCGGCGCACATGGCGATAGGCTGTTTTGGCCGGATTGTTCGGATAGGGCGTTCCGGCGGCGCAGTAGAGAATTTCCGCGGCGATCTGCGAGAAGGCCGCATAGAAGTGGTTGGTCGACTTGATGACGAGCAGATGCTTGGCTGTCGGGTCGATACCGAGCGCGGTGAAGAGCGAGGGGTCGTAGCTCTGGACCCGGACCGAACTGAGGATGATGTCGATGCCCTCAAGCCGGATATGGGCGGCATCGCCGAAGGGCGCTATGCTATCGCCGAAACGCATCTCGGCATTGGGCACGACCTTGACCACCGTCACCAGACCGTCGACCGGATGACCGGTGCCGGGGGCCGATTTGGCGCCGAAACGCAGCGGTATCTCGGCACCTTCGCCAGCGGCCATGCAGATCTGCACGGCAATCGGATCCCAGATCATGCCGACCGCGGCATCCGTTACGCCCCGCGCGAGCATTTCTGCCAGGATGACGGTCGCGTCGCCCGCCGTTCCGCCGCCCGGATTGTCCCACATGTCGGCAATGACGACGGGGCCTTGCGGGTAGGCGAGCGCCTGGTCGAGGGCGGACTTCTCGTCGATCTGCGGCATCATGAAGGTGCCGCGCTTGGCGAAAAGCTCAAGGCCGAGGTCGCGGGCGAGCATCGCGCCCTTGTCGGCATTGCCGTTGGTCACAGCGATCGTCTTGGTGCCCATCTCCGGCACGTCGCCGGCCATGAAGCCATGGATGACCGAGAGCGACAGAACTTCCGGATCGACCTGTTCAATGGCCATAAGCCTGTCAACAAAGCTGCGCATCGGCTCGCGCGAGGTCGGGAAGATGTCGATCATCCGGCAGTCGAAGACCGACATGGCCGGCTTGACCCGACCTTCCAGCGTGTCGACTGCGATCCGCCAGAGATCTTCAGCGCGATCGACGAAATCGGTGTGCGGGAATTCCTTGAATACGACGAAGAAATCGGCGGCTGCGACGCGTTTTGCCGTCAGGTGGCTGTGCGGATCGAGCTCAGCGCAAAGAAGGATATCAGGGCCGATGATTTCGCGGATGCGGGTGAGCAGATCGCCTTCCGGGTCGAGATAGCCGTCGGCGACCATGGCGCCATGCAGGCCGAGCACCACGGCATCGACGGGCATGGCTGCGCCCAGCTGATCCAGGATCTCGTCGCGCAGGCTCTCGAATGTCTGTCGGTTTACGAGACCCGCCGGGTCCGCCCAGGTCGCGGTGCCCTCGATCAGCGTCCAGCCCTTGTCAGTGCAGACCTTGCGACCGACCGTGATCGGCGCGGTGCAGAGCGTCGGCGTCGCGGGGTGTTGTCCCGGAGGTGCATAGAGCGAATCCTCGAAGGCGCGCCGGTCGATGCAGATCGGGGAGAAGGTGTTGGTTTCCGTTGCGAGCGCGGCGGTGAAGATGCGCAAGGGCCGACCTCCAGGTTTCAAAGGGTTGAGGGCGGTTCAGCGCTGGCCCATGGGGTTGGGCAGATAACCGGTAAAGCCGGAGATTTTCCAGCGGCCTTCATGCAGGCGGCAATAATAGAGCGTCTGCCAGCGCATGACGTCGAGGCTGCCATCCGCCTTCTTGATGCCGCCGTCGAACTTCTTGCGTACGAGCGCCGTCTCGCCTGAGATCTCGATCTCTTCCAGCGTCGTCGTCGTGAAGATCGCGATGCGCGGATTCTCGCCATAGGTCTGGGCGGCGAAGTCCTTGGCCTGCTTCAGCCACTCGTCGCGATAGGCGGGCAGATTGGGGAAGGCCAGCGTCCATTTGTCCGGATTGTCCTCGCGATTGCCGCTGATGCCGATAAAGCCGTCTTCGACGAAGTCACCGGCGACCATGCTCCAGTCGGCGGCGAGGAAGGCATCGATGTCGCGGGGGACGAGCATCTCCCAGATGGCGTGGCGGGCTGCGTCCGTTGCCGGAAACGGATTGTGGAATGGGTCGCGCATTTCTTCCCCACTTTTAAATTCTTTTCATGAATGTCGATTTTGTCTGGTCAAAATCCGTTTTTTGTGGTCGCTTGTCAATGATCGAAGAAAATAATTTGCATGAGAGGTGTCCATGACGATCAAGCGTTACGGGGCCGAGAAGGCGGGTGCCGGTGGTCAGCGTTTGCCGTTTGCTCGCGCTGTCGAGGCCGATGGCTGGCTCTATGTCTCCGGCCAGGTAGCCATGGAAGATGGCGAGATCATCCCAGGCGGTATCATCGAGCAGACCCACAAGACGATTGCCAATGTCATAGCCATTCTGGACGAAGCCGGATACGGCCTCGAGCATGTCGTGCGCTGCGGCGTGTGGCTGGATGATCCCCGCGATTTCTGGACCTTCAACAAGATCTACCAGCAGTATTTCGGCGAGCACCCGCCGGCGCGGGCCTGCGTTCAGGCCTCGATGATGGTCGATTGCAAGGTCGAGATCGACTGCGTAGCCTTCAAGCCTTCGAAATAAGAGAGAGGGCAGGGCATTGGATATCTTCGCGCGCATTCAGGAAGAGGCAGGGCAGTTTTCGGCCTCCGAGCAACGCATCGCGGATATCCTGCTCAATTCCTTCGACTTCGCGGTCAATGCCTCGATCATCGAGCTCGCCGAGAAGGCAGAGGTCTCGCCGCCGACGGTGACGCGCTTCTGCCGCCGTCTCGGCTGCCAGAGCTTTGCCGACTTCAAGGTCAATCTCGCCCGCACGGCCTATGTCGGGGTTCGTTATCTCAACCCCGAGGCCCAGAGCACCGAGCCTGCCGACGTCGCGACCGATGTGATCACCAAGGCGCAGAATGCCATGTTCATGGTGCATCGGGCGCTCGATCCCGCCGTCCTGGACAAGATCGCTGACAGGCTGGCGCGGGCGGAGATGGTCTATGCCTTCGGCGCGGGCGGCAATTCTTCGATGATCGCGGGCGAGATCCAGAACCGGCTCTTTCGTCTGGGGTCGCGGGTGACTGCCTCTGCCGATCACAATATGCAACTGATGCTGACGGCCGCTGCGCGCTCGAATGACGTACTGATCGGCTCTTCGTTTTCGGGGCGCAATGCCGAGCTGGTGAAATGTTTCAAGCTCGCCCGCGAGAACGGGATTACCACGATTGCGCTGACCCAGAGCCATAGCCCCGTGGCGGAGGCCTCCGAACTTGTCGTCGGTATCGACCTGCCGGAGGGCGAGAACATCTTCCGGCCGACCTCGACGCGTTTTGCCTATCTCGCCGTCGTCGATGTGATCGCAAGCCTGGTTGCCTATCGCAATCGCAAGCAGTCGCAGGTGACGCTGCGCCATATCAAGCAACAACTGGTCGAACACCGCGATGGCGGGGACGACCGGCAACTTCTCGGAGACTGAGCCATGCCCGCATCGATGTCGGAGATCCGCCGTGACGCCTAAGGTTGCCGTCGTAACCGGTGCTGCCGGCGATATCGGGCGGGCGATCGCAAAGCGTCTGGCGGACAGCCATGACGTGGTCGTGTTGCTCGACCTCGATGCGGATGCTCTGGATCGGGCAATCGTGGAGCTCGGAAGTGATCCGCGTTTCGTGCCGCTTACCTGCGACGTCACAGATGAGACGGATCTGGCGGAGACGGCCGCGCGCGTGGCCGGCCATGGGCTGGTGCAGACGCTGGTCAACAATGCCGGTGCCGCACGGGCCGTCAGCCTTGGCGACACGGATGGCGATATCTGGCGCAAGGACAATGCCCTCAATCTCGAAGCGCCGTTCCTCTGCTTCCGCGCGTTTGAAGAGGCGCTGAAGGCGTCGAAGGGCGCGCTCGTCAATATCTCCTCGGTCAATGGCATGGCCGTCTTCGGCCACCCGGCCTATAGCGCCGCCAAGGCGGGACTTATCCACCTGACCAAACTGATTGCCGTCGAATACGGAAAATACGGCATCCGCTCAAATGCGGTCGCGCCCGGCACCGTGCGCACCCAGGCCTGGGAGGCGCGCGCTGCCGCCAATCCGCAAGTCTTCGAAGAGGCCAAGCGCTGGTATGCGCTGCGCCGGATCGCGACGGCTGAGGACATCGCCAATGCGGTCTTCTTCCTTTCCGGCGATCAGGCGGCTGCCATCACCGGTGTGTGCCTGCCCGTCGATTGCGGGCTGACGGCAGGACAGGCCGAGCTCGCGCGAACCTTCTCGCAATCCGACAATTATTGATACCGACAAGCCCGGAGCATTCCCCATGGCAACAGAAGTCCAGTTCCGCCTCGAAAACGCCTGGCATCCGGTGGAGGGCGACGCCTGCGGCGCCTTCGTCTTTACGCTGGTCAATCTCTCCGACGCGGCGCTTTCCGATTTCAAGCTTGCCTATACGTCGCTCACGCGCGTTAAGGATCTGGAAGAGCCGATCCTCGAGAATGCGATCTTCCTGAAGCGCAACGCCAATTTCCACCAGTTTGCGCCGCCGGCGGGTTTCGTGCTGCAACCGGGTGCCTCCTGGACCTTCCGGGTCGGTGGTCTCTGGCGCCCGGCAAAACACCGCACGGATGGGGCGAAATCCGCCTACATCACCCTCTCCACCGGTCAGCATGCCGCCGTTGCGGTCGCCGACCTGATGCTCGGCGGTGGTGATAGTGCACCACCTCCGGCCTTGCTGCCTGAGGGCAAGGTTTCCCAGCCTTTCGCGATGCTGCCCTGGCCGGTATCGGCCGAGCTGGTGGCGGGAGAAGGGTTCCCCGTCGCGCTTTATCCGGCTGAAGGCGCCTCGCTGGTCGAGATCCGGGCCATCGAGAACGTTTTGCGTCTCTTCTGCCGCCTCTTCGCGGTTGGCCATGCGCCCTTGTCGCTGGCACCGGTGCATCAGGGGCGGGCGATCGCCCTCAAGTCCGACGAGGCGCTTGGTGCTTCCGCCTATCGGCTGGACTTTGCTGCTGACGGCATTACGCTCCGCTATGGCGATGTCGCGGGCCTGCAATATGCGTTGACCCTGCTTGCCCAGATGCTGCATGGTGCGCGCACGCAGCCCGAAACCTTCCGCTTCCCGCTATCAGGCACGATCTCCGACAGGCCGCGCTACGACTGGCGCGGTTGCCATCTCGATGTCTCCCGCCAGTTCTTCCCCGTTGCCGACGTCAAGCGGCTGATCGACATCCTCGCCTGGTTCCGGATGAACACCTTCCACTGGCATCTCTCCGACGACGAGGCCTGGCGGCTGGAAATCAAGGCCTTCCCGCAGCTGACGACGCTTGGCGTCTTGCGTGGACCGGACGAACCGCTGCTGCCGCAGCTTGGCAATGGGGCCGAGCCGGTCGGCGGTTTCTACGCTCAGGACGAGGTGCGCGACATCGTCGCCCATGCGTCCGCCCTTCAGGTCGAGGTGGTGCCGGAGATTGACGTGCCTGGCCACAGCACGGCCATGCTGGTGGCACTGCCGGAACTGGTCGATGGCCAGGAGGCGCCTGATAGCTACCGCTCGGTCCAGGGCTATCCGAACAATGCGCTGAACCCGGCGATCGAATATACCTATGAGGTGCTGGGCAAGGTCTTCGATGAGATGGTCGAACTCTTCCCGTCGAAGCTTATCCATATCGGTGGTGACGAAGTGGCGGCCAATACCTGGATGGCTTCGCCGCTGGCGCGGAAGCTGATGGAGCAGGAAAGCATCGAAGGCACCTTCGGGCTGCAGAGCTATTTCATGAAGCGCATCCAGAAGATGCTTGCCGAGCGCGGCCGCAAGCTCGCCGGCTGGGACGAGGTCAGCCATGGCGGCGGTGTCGATCCCGATGGCACGCTGCTGATGGCCTGGCAGAAGCCGGAGGTCGGGCTGGAACTCGCCAAGGCAGGCTATGACGTCGTCATGACGCCGGGTCAGGCCTATTATCTCGACATGGTGCAGGACGAGGCCTTCCAGGAGCCGGGTGCCAGCTGGGCCGGGACCGTGCCACCCAAGCATACCTATACTTACGAGGCGGTCGCCGAGTTTCCGGCAGAGCTTGCTGCCCGCATGCGGGGTGTTCAGGCATGCATCTGGTGCGAACATTTTCTCACCCGCGATTACTTCAACCACCTCGTCTTCCCGCGCCTTCCGGCCATTGCCGAGGCCGCCTGGACGCCGAAGGACAACAAGGACTGGCTGCGCTTTGCGGCCATCGTCCGTTTGAGCCCCCGCTACTGAGGATCTGAGGCCCATGAGTTTCCGCATCGCCGTCGGCGGTATCCATACCGAATGCTCGACCTCGTCTCCCGTCTTGATGCAGCCTGAGGATTTTCGCGTGCTGCGCGGGCCGGATTTGCTGGCACACGAATACTTCGACTTCCTCGATGCAGACGACGTTGAGCATCTTCCGCTGCTGCATGCCCGTGCCGTTCCCGGCGGTCCCTTGGCGCGCGCCACCTATGAGGGGTTCAAGGCGGAGTTCCGTGAGCGGCTGAAGGCTGCACTGCCGATCGACGGGCTCTATCTTGCCATGCATGGTGCGATGAATGTCGAGGGCATGGATGATGCCGAGGGGGACTGGATTTCGGCGGCTCGCGCCGTTGTCGGTCCGGACGTGCCTGTTGCGGCGAGCTATGACCTGCATGGCAATGTCACGCAGAAGATTATCGATCAGCTGGATATCTTCGCCGGTTATCGCACGGCGCCTCATATCGATGTGCGGGAGACCATGGTGCGTGCCTGGTCGATGTTGATCCGGGCGCTGAAGACTGGTGAGAAGCCGGGCGTTGCGTGGGCGCCGGTGCCGGTTCTCCTGCCCGGCGAGCGGACCTCGACCGAGGACGAGCCGGCGAAGGGCCTTTATCTGAAGCTTCCGGAACACGACGCCGTTCCCGGTGTCTGGGACGCCAACCTGATGGTGGGCTATGTCTGGGCCGACGAGCCGCGTGGCACGGCCTGCGCCGTCGTCACGGCCGTCGACAAGGCTGCGGCCGAAAAGGTCACTGCTACCATTGCCCAGTCCTATTGGGATGCGCGTGAGGACTTCCGCTTTGGACCGGTTACGGGTCCGTTGGCTGAGATGCTGGATATCGCCGAACGCACCGAGACACGGCCTATTATCCTCGCGGACTCAGGCGACAACCCGACCGGGGGTGGCGTGGGCGACCGGGCAGATGTGTTGAAGGCCCTTCTGGCGCGGTCGATCGATGATGTCCTGATTGCCGGCATTACCGACCGCCCGGCCGTTGAACGGTGTTTCGCAGCCGGCGCCGGTGCGCGGGTTTCGCTGAAGGTCGGCGGTTCGCTCGATCCGGCAAGCCCTTCTGTCGAGGTGGAGGCGGATGTCGTCTTCCTCGACAATCCGGGCTCAGCCGCCGACAGCCAAGCCGTCGTCAGGATCGGCGGTATCACACTGGTGCTGGCTGCGCGGCGTCGGCCCTATCACAACATTGCGGATTTCACGCGGCTCGGGCTCGATCCGACAACGGTGCGGCTGCTGGTCGTCAAGTCCGGCTATCTCTCGCCGGAGCTTGCGCCGATCGCCAATCCGAACCTGATGGCGCTGACGGATGGCGTGATCAATCAGGACATCGAGAACCTGCCCAGCCACCGCCGCCATCAGCCCAGCTATCCCTTTGTCAAGGATTTCAGCTATACGGCAAAGGTGTTCTTCTCGACGCGATTCCCCTGAGATATTGATGTCGGTGCCGCCCTTCCGGCGGCACGATCCCCAACCCGATTGTACCCTTGATGTTGTCCTCCTTTTCGGTGGTCTATCGCCACAAGCCGATCCGGGTCAGTGCGGCCGCGATCTTCTTCTTCGGCTTCTCCGGTGCCGCGACGTCGCCCTACATGTCGCTGATCGGCATCCGTGAACTCGGACTGTCGGACGCCGTCTATTCGGTTTTGATCTTTCTCTCGGCGGTGGTGAATGTCAGCGCCAGCGTGACTGCCGGCATTATTGCGGATCGCTTAGGGCATTTCCGGTCGCCGATGATCCTGGCCGCGATCTTCGGCATTGTCGGCTTCGGGCTCGTCTATGTCATCCCGACGTCACTCATGTTTGCCATTGCCGGTCTTGTCTTCATCCCGATATTCGGCACGATCAACTCGCTGATCTTCGCCAATATCCGCGCGGTTTCCTCCGGCATGGCCGTGCGCGAGCTGATGGCGGTGAATTCCGCCGTCCGGGCCATCCTCTCCGCCTCCTGGGTCCTAGTGCCCGGGATCGTCGGGGCGCTGCTCATCGGGCAGCCCAGCATGCTGCCGGCCTTTCTGCTGGCGAGCCTTGCCTGCCTCGTCTGCCTCCTGCTCTTCGTCTTCGGGCTTGATCGCCTGCCGCCGGTGCAGGAGGGGGAACGGCAGCACTATTCCTTCTTCCGCTCCATCCGCCAGATCGGCTCGGCGAGCGTGTTGCCAAGGCTTCTGGCGATTTCGCTGATCTCGGCCATGCTGCATGCCAATGGCACTGTCCTGCCGCTGATCGTCACCGGCAAGGCCGGCGGCACACCGGCTGATGTCGGCGTGATCGTCGGGATCGTCGCCTTTCTCGAGATCATCTTCATCCTGTTCTGGGGATGGGTGGAGGCCAGAACCTCCATTCTCTTCGCCATGGTCACGGCATCCCTCATCTATTGCAGCTATCTCGTCTTCCTCGGCCTCGCCGACCGGCCCATGGACGTCTATCTGCTGACTGTAGTGGCCGGTCTCGGAGCGGCAGGCATCATCGCGATCCCGATCACCTATCTGCAGAACCTGATTGCTGATCGTGCCGGTCTTGGCAGCTCGCTGATTGCGGTCAACATTTTCTTGAGCGGTGGAATGGCGTCGCTGATGTTTGCCCTTGGCACCAGCATCAGCGACTATGCAGGCACGGCGATCATTGCCTCGATTGCGGGCTTCATCGGCGTCTGCCTGCTCTGGCTGCTGGATCGGGCGCCACGGGTGAAGGCACAAGGGTAAGGGATCACTCATGGTGACAGTGCAGGCGGAAACCGCCGGACCTTTTCTCGAAATCTGCGTCGATGATGTCGCGGGGCTGGACGCGGCCGTCGCTGGTGGCGCCGATCGCATCGAGCTCTGCTCGGCGCTCGGTTCGGGCGGGCTCACGCCCTCTCGCGGCTTCATGAGCGTCGCTGCCAATGCACCGATCCCCGTCAATGCTCTGATCCGTCCGCGCGCCGGTGGCTTCACCTATTGCGAGGTCGAGATCGCGCTCATGCAGGCGGATATCGCTGCTGCTCGCGAGGCCGGGTTGGCCGGTGTCGTGATCGGTGCCACCACGGCTGATGGCGCACTCGATGCGGTCGTGATCCGGCGGCTCATGGATGCGGCACAGGGCCTCGACCTCACCCTGCATCGAGCGATCGATGTGGTGACCGACATGAATGCTGCGCTCGATCTTGCGATCGAGCTTGGCTTTTCCCGTGTCCTGACATCGGGCGGCGCGCGACATGCGGAAGAGGGAATCGAGACGCTGGCGCGGCTGGCGGGCCACAGCGCCGGGCGCATCTCGATCATGCCCGGTGGCGGGGTCCGGCCGCAGAATGCGGCGCGCCTGCTGGCGTTACCAGGAATTCGAGAGCTGCATGCGTCGTGCAGCGAGGCGCGTGTCAGTGAGCCGAGGCTCGCCGAACTCGGGTTTTCGACCGAAACCACACGGCGTACGGATGCGGATACCGTCCGTGCCCTGAAGGCGCGGATGCTCGACGGATCGGCCTGATCTTCAGGAGGCGAGCGCCTGGGTTTTCTGCAATGCCAGCTGCTTCAGCGTTTCCTCGCCCGACATCGGCTTGCCAAAGTAATAGCCCTGGACGGCTCGGACACCGAGATTTTCCAGGATGCGAAGCTCTTCTTCGGTCTCGACGCCTTCGACGATTGCCTCAAGTTCCATCTCGGCACAGAGCGCGAGCACAGATTTCACGATGTTGAAGCTTGTCTTGCGCGTATGGATGTTGCGCACGAAGCTGCCGTCGATCTTGATTTTGGTGAGCGGCAGCTTGTGGACGTGGTTCAAGCTGGAATAGCCGGTGCCGAAGTCGTCGAGCGAGATACCGGCGCCCAGCTCACGGAGCATCTGGATCGAGGCACTCGCCTGCTCGAAATCATGCATGACGGCGGTTTCGGTGATTTCGAAATTGATCCGGCGTGGATCAAAGCCGCTCTTCAGCACGATGGCGACGATTTTCAGCGTGTTTTCCGGCGAGGTCAGGTCATGCGGCGAGAGGTTGAAGGAGAGGTAGATGTCATCCGGCCACAGGCTGGCCGTCTGCAATGCCCGCTCCAGAAGCATGCGGGTCATCAGCGTAATGCGACCGTTGTGTTCGGCAACTGGGATGAACTCGGCTGGTGATACCTGTCCGATGCGAGGGCTCTCCCAGCGGGCGAGGGCCTCGAAGCCGATGCAGATGCGCCGGTCGACACAGGTGATCGGCTGGAAGACCAGCGAGAGTTCCTTTTCTAGGTCGGCAGAGACGAGAGCTTCCTCGACCACCTTCTGGCGATTGAGTTCGTTGGCCTGCACGGCATTGAAGATGACCGTGCCGGCTCGATGATGGCGCTTGGCAGTGTAGAGCGCGTAGTCGGCGAGTTCGTAGATCTCCTGCCCTGTCACGCCGACATCGGGGTAGATGGCAAAGCCGACGGAGCCGGTTACCTGGACCATGCCGCTGCCGATGTTGATGCGTTCGGCGATCAGTTCGCAAACCTTCTGGCCCAGCGCCATCACGTCGCTCTCGGCACAGTTTCCGTCAAGCAGCAGTCCGAATTCGTCGCCGCCCAGCCGGTAGACCGACAGGCCAGCGTCCGTGATTGCCGAGAGCCTCGCCCCGATCTCGATCAGCACCTTGTCGCCGGCGGAATGTCCGTAGAGGTCGTTGACCGGCTTGAAGCCATCGAGGTCGATGACGCCGACTGCGAGCATGCCGCCACCTTCGCGGGTTCTGGCGAAGGTGGTCTCCAGCATCTGGAAGAAGCTGCGGCGGTTGGCGAGAAGCGTCAGGCTGTCGAGATTGGCGAGGCGCAGGTTTTCGTCTGAGAGTACCTGCATCGCCTTGTTCTGTTCCTGCAGGGCCTGCTGCTGAAGCATCAGCACGTTGCGGGATTCATGCAGCTGGCGAAAGTCGCGGTAGTGGGAGAGGAGGATCATGATCATCGCGATCGTCACCAGGATGACGTTCACGCCCGTGGCAATGAAGGTCGGCTCGCCCGACAGGCACATGACCACGAAGAAAGGCAGGTTGACCGTCACCGTGACGATCATGGCCGCTGAGCGCAGATGCATCAGGCAGAAAATGCAGCCGATGACGGTGATCGCCATGAAGAAGGCGACATGGGCGTTCTGATAGGCGTCGCCATAGGGCAGCAGCGATACGGACCAGGCGGTGCAGACGACGGCAATCGGGAACGACAGGATATTGGTGGCGCGCAATTGCCGGAAGGCCTGGGCCGGTGTCCGAGGCCGGTTGCGACCGCGCAGCCAGATCAACGAGCGCAAGGCAAACAGAAAGGTCAGAACGGCCGGAAGGTAAACAACCAGATAGTCAGGAGCGGCCCCTTGATGGGTCACCGACAGAGAAACCATGTTGGTTGCCAGGATGAAATAGAGCAGTGGAACCTGCTTCGAAAAGGCCTCGAACTGCGCGGCCGTCAATGCGGGATTGTCGGCCGGGACCTGCAACAGGGTGACGGCCTTCCGGATCCATGCCGCAGAACCGCTTTTTTCAGCTGAATTTGTCAAAACTCTACGCCTTCGAAATCATGGATCGAAGGGCAATGGTATTTCAGAAACCGTTAAAATTGAGCAAAATCACTGTTGCTAATTCCCGGTCAGCGTGTGTCGAGGGACGCGAATCCGTCATTGAACGACCGCGTTCCCAAGGCTAATGAGAGCGGTCGCCATCTGGAGTCGAGACCCGCGTGAAATTCCTCATCCCCCGCCTTCTCACCAGCGTTGTGCTTCTCATGCCTGTTGCCGAGGCGGCCGCAGCGGATTGGCAGGCCACCGAGCGGGTCGAGCACTACAATGTCAGCGGCAGTTCACCGATGGAACTCTACAAGTCGATCGGCGAACGGGGCCCGAAGCTCAGCCTCGGGCGCGTCATCGCCCATACGACCTTCAAGCTCACCTGGCAGCGCGACTATCAGCAGCAGGGGGCCGCCTGCGTGCTGGCGACGGCCAAGCCGAAGCTGATCATCACCTACACATTGCCGAAGCCTGCGCAGAAGCTTGCACCTGAGGTGGCGGCGAAGTGGCAGGCCTTTTACGACGGTATCGTCACCCACGAAAAGCTGCACGGGCAGTTCATGAAGGACCTCACGCAGGCGATCCAGGATGTGTCGATCGGCCTGCGCGATGAAAACGATCCGGGTTGCAAGAAGGTCCGCGCGGCGCTGCAGGCGCAGTTGAAGCCGATTTCGGATGCGCATGTGGCGCGCCACAGTGAATACGACCAGGTGGAGATGTCACCGGGAGGTGCTGTGCATCAGCTGATCCTGAGCTTCCTCAACCCTTGAAATGAAAAGGCGCCCACATGGAGCGCCTTCAATTCTCTATCAGACCCGTTCCAGGGCAATCGCGATGCCTTGGCCGACGCCGATGCACATGGTGGAGAGCGCGTAGCGCCCGCCCGTTTCCTTCAGTTCCAGCGCTGCCGTGCCCGCGATGCGGGCGCCCGACATGCCGAGCGGGTGGCCGAGCGCGATCGCGCCGCCATTGCGGTTGACGCGCGGGTCGTCGTCCGCGATGCCGAGGTCGCGGAGCGTGGCGATGCCTTGGCTTGCAAAGGCCTCATTCAGTTCGATGACGTCGATCTGCTGTTGCGTCAGGCCGAGACGGGCGAGCAGCTTCTTCGAGGCCGGGGCCGGGCCGAAGCCCATGATGCGCGGCGGAACGCCTGCCGTCGCACCACCCAAAATACGAGCGATGGGGGTGAGGCCATACTTCTTCACAGCGGCTTCCGAAGCGATGATCAGGGCAGCGGCCCCGTCATTGACGCCGGACGCATTGCCCGCGGTGACGGTAGCCCCGTCCATCTTGTTGACCGGCTTCAGCTTGGCGAGTGCCTCGACCGAGGTCGCGCGCGGATGCTCGTCACGGTCGACGATCACGGGGTCGCCCTTGCGCTGGGGTACGGTGACGGCGGTGATTTCCTTCGCCAGCCGGCCATTGGCTTGCGCTTCCGCCGCCTTGGCCTGGCTGCGCACGGCAAAGGCATCCTGGTCCTCGCGGGAGACCTTGAAGTCTATCGCCACGTTGTCCCCGGTCTCCGGCATGGAATCGACGCCGTATTGCTTCTTCATCAGCGGATTGACGAAACGCCAGCCGATGGTGGTGTCATAGATCTCGGCATTGCGCGAAAAAGCCGTGTCAGCTTTCGGCATAACGAAGGGGGCCCGGCTCATGCTTTCGACGCCGCCTGCGATCATCAGCTCGGCCTCGCCCGACTTGATAGCACGAGCGGCCGTGATCACGGCATCCATGCCGGAGCCGCAGAGGCGGTTGATCGTAGTACCGGTGACGGAGACGGGCAGGCCCGCGAGCAGAAGCGACATGCGCGCGACATTGCGGTTGTCTTCGCCGGCCTGGTTGGCGCAGCCGAAGATCACGTCCTCGACGGCCTCCCAGTCGACGCCTGCATGGCGCTCCATCAGCGCCTTCAGCGGCACGGCACCGATATCATCGGCGCGGACGGAGGAGAGCGATCCGCCGAAACGGCCGATGGGCGTGCGGATGTAATCGCAGATAAAGGCTTCGGTCATATCGATATCCTCACAGAGCCGGAACAACGAGGTCGGCAACCGGGCCGTCGGTATGCAGCTTGGCGCCGGTCATGGCCTGCAGCTCGTCCATGGTCATGGCGGCGAGCTTCTCGCGCACGACGAACTTGCCGTCGACAATGTCGATCACGGCATGGCTCGTATAGACGCGGGTGATGCAGCCGACGCCGGTCAGCGGGAAGGAGCAGCGCTCGACGAGCTTCGGCTTGCCGTCCTTGGTGACGTGCTCGGTGATGACGACGACCTGCTTGGCGCCGTGTACCAGATCCATGGCACCGCCGACGGCCGGAACGCCCTTGGAGCCAACGCGCCAGTTGGCGAGGTCGCCGTTTTCCGCCACCTGATAGGCGCCGAGGATTGCGACGTCGAGATGGCCGCCACGGACCATGGCGAAGCTGTCGGCGTGATGGAAGAAGGCCGCACCCGGCTTCAGCGTCACCGCCTTCTTGCCGGCATTGATCAGGTCCCAGTCTTCCTCGCCGGCAGCTGGGGCTTCACCGAAGTTCAGCACGCCATTCTCGGTATGGAAGATCGCTTCGCGTCCCTCAGGCTGGAACTTTGCCACCATTTCCGGGAAGCCAATGCCGAGGTTCACATAGGCGCCGTCAGCGATGTCCTGAGCCGCGCGCCAGGCGATCTGGGCGTTGGAGAGCTTGATGTCTTCGCGGGTGTCGATTGCAGCTGCGTCGGTCATGCGTAGGCCACTCCGGCTCGGATGAGCTCTTCTTCCTGTTGCGGGTTGGCGACTTCAACGACGCCATCGACAAAGATGCCGGGGGTGATCACCTGCTCGGGATCGATCTCGCCGGGGGCGACGATCTTCGAGACCTGGGCGATGGTCTTGGCGGCGGCCATGCACATCAGGGGATTGAAATTACGCCCGGCCATTCGGTAGGTCAGGTTGCCCATGGTGTCGCCGAGATGCGCCTTGACCATGGCGAAGTCGGCCTTCAGCCAGCGCTCCTGCACATATTTGCGGCCATCGAACTCGGCAATCACCTTGCCGTTCGCCAGTTCCGTGCCGAAGCTGGTGGGCGTGTAGAAGGCCGGGATGCCGGCGCCGCCGGCACGGATGCGCTCGGCGAGCGTGCCCTGCGGCACAAGTTCCAGCTCGATCTCACCGGCGAGGTAGCGGTCGGTGAAGGCGCGGGGGTCGGAGGAGCGCGGGAAGGAGCAGATCATCTTCTTGACCATGCCGGCGTCGATCATCGCGGCAATGCCGATGCGACCATTGCCGGCATTGTTGTTGATGACCGTCAGGTTCTTCGGGCCCTTGTCGATGAGCGCGTGAATGAGCTCGATCGGTGCGCCGGAGCCACCGAAGCCTCCGATCATGACGGTTGCGCCATCGCCGATCTCGGCCACGGCATCCGCCAGGCTTGCAATTCTCTTGTCCATGGGAACTCCCGTTTCCTTCAGAGCGGATGCCCGCTTCCTCGCGGAACAAATAGGTCCGTAAACCTGTCGACAGCAAGTGGTTTGTGCGATAATTGATATTTGTTCGATATTCGCACAAAAGTGGAGTGGAGCATGGCAGTCGGTGAGCGCGATCTGATGGGTGGTTTCGCCAAGGGGCTGAAGGTGCTCGAAGCCTTTGGACCAGAGCACCAGCGGCTGAGCATCACCGATGCGGCCGAGCTCAGCGGGCTCGATCGGGCGACCGCCCGACGCTGTCTGCTCACGCTCGCTGAACTGGGCTATGCCGATTATGACGGGAAGTTCTTTTCGCTGACGCCGAAGATCCTGAGGATTGGCCATTCCTGGCTCTCGGCCACGCCGCTGCCGGTGTTGCTGCAGCCACATCTCGATCAGTTGTCGGAGCGCGTCGGCCACAGCGCCTCGGCCTCCATCCTCGACAATACCGAGATCGTCTATATTGCCCGCGCCGCGCAGAAGCGGGTGATGTCGATCAACCTGATGCCGGGATCTCGCCTGCCGGCCTACAGCGCTTCGATGGGGCGCGTCTTGCTTGCCGCACTTCCCGAAGCCGAGGTTGATGCGATCCTTCTTGGGTCCCGATTGAAGGCACATACGCCCCATACGCTGACCGATGTGCCCGCGCTCAAGGCCGAAATCGGCCGTGTGCGGGAGCAAGGCTATGCCGTCATCGACCAGGAACTTGAAATCGGGCTGTGTTCGATCGCCGTCCCTGTTCGCAATGATCGCGGACGAGTGGTGGCGGCGATCAATGTGGGTGCGCCGGCCGCCATTCTGCCGGCGTCCGGACTGCCGGGACATTGCCTTCCGGCCATGCTGGAGATGCAGGCGAGGCTGAAGCCGCTGCTGCCCTGAGCCTCAGGCCGTGGTGATGTCGAGCGCTGCTTCCCGGATGGTTCGCATCAGAAGAGCGAGCGGCATGGAAGGAACCGAGTCTGCCCTGACCGTCAGACCAACGGGGCCTTTCGTCTCACTGGTGTCGATCGGCAGAGCGCAAAGGGTGCCGTCGGCGAGATCGGTTGCCACGACTCCGGCCGAAATGATCCAGACCGCGTCCGTCTGGCGCACGAAGGCCCGACCGAAACTGTCCGAGACAGTTTCGATCTGGGTTGGCAGACCGGATATGCCGTTGGCAATCAGGTAGCGCTCAACAAAGGGACGAATGATCGAGGCGCGCGTCGGCATCAGCACCGGATACCTTTCCAGCTCGCCGAATAATCCCGCTCCCTGTTTCAGCAGCGGATGGCCTGCGCGTACGCAGAAGATCACCTGCTCGGAATAGAGATGCTCGAAGGAAAAGCCGGTCATCTGTTCCGGGGCGGCAAGACGTCCGACGACGAGGTCGAGATCGCCGACGCGCAGCTGTTCGAGCAGAACGGCGTTCTCGCCGGTGACGATCTTGATCCGGGCTGGGATGTCCTCTTGCAGGAAGAGCGTCATCGCCTGCGGCATGATGCGGGTGGAAACGGTCGGCAGTGCCCCCACCCGGATCGGCGGGGCATCGGCGTGCAGGGCATGAGAGACCGAATCGAAGCCCTGGCGCAGCGCCGTCAGAGCGGCGCCTGCATGCTTCAGGAAGGCCTCGCCATAGCGGGTGATGCGAATGCCGCGACCATCCTTCTCGAATACGGCTACCCCCAGCACCTCTTCGAGTTCCCGGATCGTCTTGGTCACCGCCGGCTGGCTCACATGCAGGAGCTCCGCTGCCTTCATCACGCTCTTCTGTCGCGCGACTTCGACGAATGTCTGCAGATGGCGGAACTTGACGCGGTTGTCGATCATATGAATCATAACCCTATGGTTAGGTATGCCGTCTAAAACATCATTTTACCTAACCAAAACGTATGAGCAATATGGCCTCAACGGAGGAGGAAGCCGTGCAGTTCGTTCAGGTCAACGGCGTGAGCCTGCATCACCAGATCATCGGTGGGCCGGCAAATCGCCCCGTCATCGTCTTTATCAATTCACTCGGTACCGATTTCCGCATCTGGCGCGACGTTCTCGTGCGCCTTGCCGGGGACTATCCGCTCCTCGCCTATGACAAGCGCGGCCATGGGCTCTCTGATGTTGGGCAGGCGCCTTACTCGATCGATGATCATGTCGACGATCTGATTGGGCTGCTGGAGTATCTCAAGGTCAGCGATGCCGTCATCTGCGGCCTCTCCGTTGGCGGACTGATCGCACAGGGACTTTATGCCCGGCGTCCGGATCTGGTAAAGGCGCTGATCCTTTGCGATACGGCTCACAAGATCGGAACGGCCGAGATGTGGGCAGCCCGGATTGCGGCGATCGAGGCGACCGGTATCGAAAGCATTGCCGATGCCGTGATGGAGCGCTGGTTCACGCCCGCTTTCCGCAGCGCTGACAATCCGGCCTATCCGGGTTATCGCAACATGATGCTGCGACAGCCTGTCGAGGGCTACACCGGCACATGCGCTGCCATTCGCGATGCCGATTATACCGCAGCTGCCGCCAGGATCGCCGTGCCCACGCTGTGCGTCGTCGGAGACCAGGACGGGGCGACGCCGCCGGATCTCGTCCTGTCGCTAGCCAGGCTTGTTCCGTCTTCGCGCTACGAGGTGATCAGCGGCGCCGGACATATTCCATGCGTGGAGCAGCCGGAAGCGCTCACCGCCGTTATCGAGGCCTTTCTCGCGCCCGTCATTTCAGGAGACGCATCCCATGGCTGATGCCCGCAGTCCTTCAGACCGTTATCGACAGGGCATGTCCACCCGGCGAAAGGTGCTGGGCGATGCCCATGTCGATCGTGCCTCGGCAGCGTCAACGCCTTTCGATCAGCCCTTCCAGGAGATGATCACAGAGGGGGCCTGGGGAACAGTCTGGTCGCGCTCCGGCATCAGCAAGCGCGAGCGCTCGATGATCACCATTGCGTTGCTGGCAGCACTGGGGCACGACGAGGAGGTGGCGATGCATGTGCGTGCGACGGCCAATACCGGCGCCAGCCGCGAGGACGTCTGCGAGGCGCTCATGCATGTCGCCATCTATGCCGGCGTGCCCGCCGCCAACAGGGCTTTCAAGATTGCCAAGCAGGTGTTTGAACAGATGGACGCCGGAGACACCGGTGGAGGGAGCCATGACTGACCTTTCGAACAAGAAACCGGAGACCGGAGCTTTCTTCGCTCGCGACCGCAGCTGGCATCCGCCGGCCTACACGCCGCCCTACAAAACCTCGGTCCTGCGCTCGCCGCAGAAAGCACTGTTGTCTCTCGATGGCACCAAGTCGGAAATCACCGGCCCGGTCTTCGGCCACTCGATGCTCGGCGAGCTGGACAACGACCTGATCCACAACTTTGCCCGGCCCGGCGAGAGCGCGATCGGCGAGCGCATCATCGTGCATGGGCGCGTGCTCGACGAGCGCGGTCGACCGGTGCCGGGTGCGCTCATCGAGTTCTGGCAGGCCAACGCCGGCGGTCGCTATCGCCACAAGAAGGAAGCCTATCTCGCACCGCTCGACCCTAATTTCGGCGGCTGCGGGCGCACGATCACCGACGAGAACGGCTATTATGCCTTCCGCACGATCAAGCCGGGTCCTTATCCCTGGCCGAACGGCGTCAACGACTGGCGGCCGGCGCATATCCATTTCTCGATCTTCGGCCATGGCTTCTCGCAGCGGCTGATCACCCAGATGTATTTCGAGGGCGATCCGATGATCTGGAAGTGTCCCATCGTGCTGACCATTCCGGATCGCCAGGCTATTGAGCAGCTTGTGGCAGCTCTCGACTGGTCGGCAACCATCCCGATGGATGCCCGCGCCTACAAGTTCGACATCGTCTTGCGTGGACGGCGTTCCACCCTGTTTGAAAACCGGATGGAGGGAAATTGATGGTCCAGGATCTCGGTTACCTCAAGGAAAGCGCCTCGCAGACGGCGGGCCCTTACGTCCACATCGGCCTCACGCCGAACTTCGCCGAAATCAAGGGCGTCTATCCTGTCGATCTCGGCACTGTTATGGTCAACGACAAGACGCGCGGCGAGCGCATCACCGTGACCGGCCGGGTCATCGATGGCTCGGGCACGCCGCTCAGGGATGCGCTGATCGAAATCTGGCAGGCGGATGCCGACGGGATTTACAACAGTCCGTCCGAGACGCGTGGCAGCGCCGATCCCAACTTCACCGGCTGGGGACGTTGCCCTTGCGATCTCACGACGGGCGAATATCGGTTCGAGACTATCAAGCCGGGCCGGGTGCCCTTCCGGGATGGTCGTCTAATGGCGCCGCATATCTCCTTCTGGATCGTCGCGCGTGGCATCAATCTCGGCCTCAACACGCGTCTGTATTTCGCTGACGAAGAGGCGGCCAATGCCGAGGATCCTATCCTCGCGCGCATCGAGCATCGCGTGCGTGTGCCGACGCTGATTGCGCAGCGTGACGGTTCGACCTATCACTTCGACATTCACCTGCAGGGGGAGAAGGAGACGGTCTTCTTCGACATCTGAGAAGGGCCTTGAGATCAGCATGACCGCATCCGTCTTCGACCATCCGATCCTGTCTGGCCTTCTGGGTGACGAGGAAATTGGCGCCCATTTCTCGGCGGCAGCCGAGCTTTCGGCCATGCAGCGCTTTGAGGTGGGGCTTGCCGGGGCGGAAGCCGCGGAAGGCCTGATACCTGGCGAAGCCGCTGAGGCTATTGCGGCTCTGCAGGAACTGTTCGTCGCCGATGTCGACGCACTCAGGCGGTCGATCGGGCGTGACGGCGTGGTGATCCCGGATCTTGTTCGCCAATGGCGGGCGACCCTCGGCGAACACGGCAAACATCTGCATGTCGGTGCGACCAGCCAGGATGCCATCGATACCGGCCTCATGCTGCGGCTTGCGAGCGTACTGTCAATCTTTGATCAGCGGCTCGCGACCGTCCAGGCAGCCCTTGATGGTCTCGAAGCAGGCTTCGGCGCCAAGCCTTTGATGGGGCGCACGCGCATGCAGGCGGCGATCCCGATCACGGTTGCCGATCGTGTCGCGGCGTGGAAGGCGCCGATCATCGTCCATCAGGCCGCAGTCCAGCACATGCTCAGGCTCCGTCTTCCGCTGCAATTCGGCGGTGCTGCCGGCACACTTGAGAAGCTGGGCGACAAGGGGGGCGCCGTGCGTGCCCGTCTCGCCGAATTCCTTCAGCTGTCCGATCGGCCGCAATGGCACAGCCAGCGGGCGGTGATCGCCGAAATCGGCGGTCTCTTCTCCCAGATCACCGGCAGCCTCGGCAAGATCGGTCAGGACCTCGCACTTATGGCGGACAATGGCACGGCTGACATTGGCGGCGGCGGTGCCTCATCCGCCATGCCGCATAAGCGCAATCCGGTGAAGGCGGAAGTCCTTGTCACCTTGGCGCGGTACAATGCCGTGCAGATCTCGGGCCTGTATCAGTCCCTGGTGCATGAGCAGGAGCGCTCGGGTGCCGCCTGGACCCTCGAATGGATGATCCTGCCGCAGATGGCGATCGCCACGGGGGCTGCCACGCGGCTTGCAACGGAAGTCCTTCAGGCGATCGAGGATCTCGGGGACCGCTGATCATCTCTCACCCGGATCGGATGCATCGGTCGCGACGTAGCGGCGTGTCACCTTTCGCATCATTCCGATCTGGCGAACAAAGCCCGAGCAGGCGCCACACTTCAGGAGATGCAGGCGCAGCCCGACGTTCTCGCCGAGCGAGAGGCGCCTGTCCAGTTCGTCAGAGGCCAGCTTTGTGGCGTTTTCACACATCATGACAGGCTCTCCTTCGGTGCAAACCAGTGCCCTTCGAGGCAGGTGCGCAGGCGAAGGCGGGCGCGGTGCATCAGGACATGCATGTTGGTGGTGGTGATGCCGATCTCGGAGCAGATTTCTGCCGTCTCCATCTCGACGAATTCGCGCATCATGAAGACGCGTCCCTGGTCCGGGGGCAGATGGTCGAGGCAGGCCTCGAAGACCCGCCAGAAGTCCTTGCCGAGGAGTTCGACTTCCGGGTTGCCCCAGTCGCTTGGTCGGTTTTCTGGCGCCCAATGCCCCCTGGCGTCGAAGTAACGTTGCTCGTCTTCATCGGGAAAATTGCCGAGTGGCATCGCGATCAATTGCGACTGCCGGCGCTTGTGACGAATCTGGTCGGCGATCTTGTTGCGCAGAATGGCGAAAACCCAGGTGCGAAATGCTGCTCTGCCGGCGAAAGCCTTAGCATTGCGCAACGCTCCCGCCAGGGCTTCCTGTACGGCATCTTCGGCAAGGCCGGGATCGGCAAGCTGAAGGCGGGCGAATTTCAGCATCCGCTCCCGCAGTTCGGACATGTACATCGCGTCGGCGAGGAACGGAGCTGCTGCACCGTTTCCGCCGGTTGTTTCCTGCTCACCCGCATTCCTCATCATGATCCCCCGGACATCGTCCGTCTTTGCCAAGACCGCGCGTGCCACACAGCTCGCACCTGCTTAGTCGAAGATTTCGTAGCCATCTTACAGGACGGAACAAAAAAATCTCATGTCAGGATCAGAACAAGGGCATAGGCGGTGATTACCAGCAGGGTCACGTTGCGTCTGAGCGTCATGTACCAGGCCGGCTGGCTGCCGCTGCTATGAAGGCGCAGATCGGCGGCGAGAAGGATCAGGTAAACAGCAATGTGCAAGGCCAGAGCGATACCTGGCGCATGGGGATAGAGTAGAAGAGCACCAATGCTGACGAGTGCTGCGACATTGCTCAGGACAAGCATTGGCCTCGGGTCCTGGGTGCGGGCTTGCGCCTGGCTCCAGACCGTGCCGGCCATGAAGCAGGCAATTCCGGTGCCGTAAGCGATAAAGGCCTGGGCAGCCAGAGCCGGAAGATGGCCGGCGAGGATGGCCAGTGCCAGTAGCCAGAAGGGCAGGGCTCCCGCATAGGTGAGCAGTTTCGACAGCGAAGGGGCGCGATACATCTATTCAGTCTCCTTGCAGGCGGGACATCAGCATTGTCGATAGGGCAGCTGCACTTTCGACGGCGGCCTCGACACGATTGCCGAGACACCAGTCGCCACAGGCGCCGAGGCCAAGCGCCGTGTCGAAGAGGAAGGGTTGACCCGCAGCTTTGTCGACATTGGCATAGCGCCAGCGATGCAGGTCGATCCAGGGAGCTTTGGAGAAATCTTTGCCGATCAATCGCTGCAGGGCTGCGAGCATTGCGGTCTGTACTTCGCCACGGTCGCGTTCGAGGTTGGACTCTGCCCAGTCGTTGCGGCTGTGGATGGTGAGCGCGGATTTGTCCGTGCGGCCGGGTTTGCTCTTCTCGGTTGCGATCCAGCTCAGGATGTCATCCTCGATCCGGGCAGCGTCGAAGCCGAGGTCCAGCGGCTCGGCAAACCCGAGCATCAAGGTGAAGCAACCGCTCATGCGAACGTTTGTGAGTGCCTCTCGTCCGGAGAAATCCTCCGGCATCAGGCGGATCGTTTGCGGTGCCGGTGCGGTGGACATGACCATGTCGAAGCGACCGAGATCAGCGCCCTCACTGTCGATGAGCGACCAGCCTTTGGCGGCACGGACGAGGGATGCAACGGTCGCTTGCCTGTGAATGGTCAGCCCTTCGGCCAGCCCGTTTGCGAGGCCATTCATGCCTGGCACGCCGATAAATCGCGGTTCCGGTGGGCGGTTGTCCGGCGCCAGCCCGTTCGAAGACAGTGTGTGAACGCCGTTGGGCCAGTTCGCGGCATGGCCTGATTTCACGGCCTCGTCCGCGACCGATCGGAACGCCGGCCCACGCGTCGTGAAGTATTGAGCCCCGTGATCGAAGGAAAAACCTTCGCGGCGTCGGTTCGCCATGCGACCGCCGAGCCCTCTGCGCTTCTCGAAGACGGTAACGTCGGCCACGGGCGCGAGTTCACGCGCAATCGTGATGCCGGCGATCCCTGCTCCGATGATGGCAATGGATGTCTTCACGCTGTTCCTCTCTCAAGCGCTTGGCGCGCCTATGCGCTACGCGGATCAGCCCGTGGTGGATTTGCCGTCTTCGCTTGCTTCGAGCAGCGGGCGTATGAGCGGGTTCGGAAAACGCCGCTTCACGGTGACGGCAAAGAAGGATTCGATCATGCCGGGGAGCGCATCGAACTCCACAAGTGTGCCGGCCTCGAGCTCGCCCTTGACGACGATCGGTGGCAGAACGGCGAGACCGGCGCCCTCTCGGGCCAGAAGACGCATCATCGCCATGTCGTCGACTTCAGCCGCGATCTGCGGCGTTATGCCAATCCGCGCGACGAGTGCTTCGAACTGCGAGCGCACGCCGCTTTCGAGCGTGGGAAGGATGACGGGATGCTCACCCAGCAGGTCGGCGAGCGTCGCGCCCGGTTTGCCATAAGACGGCCTGCCGATGAGGCTGACGCGCTGCTGATAGACGTGCTGGGCGATGAAGGGCGTGACCGCATCGGCCATCGGCGCCTGGTTCAGGAGGACAATGTCTAGGTTCAGCGCTTCGAGCGCACCGAGCAATTCGCTGGTGCTGCCCGAGCGCAGGATCATGTCGACATCCGTGCGCCCGAGGATCGGACGCAGGAACTCCATCTGGAAGTTGCGAGACAGCGTGGCGAGCGCGCCGATACGGATGGCGCGGCGGGTTCTTCCGGTTTCCTTCAGCGTCTCGACCAGTTCCTCGCCGGCCGAAAAGATCGTGTCGGCATGGTCGAGCGCGATCCGGCCCGCTTCGGTGAGATAAAGCTGCCGACCCCGGCGCTCGAAGAGTGCGTGGCCCAGCCGCTCCTCAAGCTGCTTGATCTGGATGGAGAGTGCCGATTGCGACAGGTTCAGCCGCTCGGCCGTGCGCGTCAGGTTCCCGTCATGGGCGACGGCGCGAAAATAGCGGAGGTGATGATAGTTCAGCTCGGACATTCTTCTATTTTATAGAACGAATTTAGAGAAACAATGAATTTTTCTTGTGATCACGTGACTGATAACAGGTCCGTGAGATCGCCGCGGCCTCCTCCCAAGCAGCGGCCCAGACCGGAGACATCAAGTGATCCATATGTTGCCGCTTCTCGCACCGCTCCTGCTTGCCGGTGCCTCGCTTTATGCCTTCCAGGCGCCCGGCCTTCGCCCGCGTCAGGCGATCCGCGTTGCCGAATTCGCCGCGCTCGGCTCCATCCTCGTCGCCATCCTTTCCGCTGTCGTTCTGGTGCTCCAGGGGCCGGGAACCAGCCCGGCGATCGGCTATGGTTACTTCGCGCTCGCCTCGCGGCTTGACCTTGTCAGCCTTGTCATGCTGCTGCTCGTGTCCTTTATCGGCTGGGTGGTGCTGCGTTATGCTGGCACCTTCCTCGACGGGGAAGAGCGGCAGGGACCGTTCACCGGCTGGATGACGGCAACACTTGGCGCCGTCCTGCTGCTTGTCCAGTCCGGCACTCTGCTGCAGCTCGTCGTCGGCTGGGTCGCCACCAGCCTGCTGCTGCATCAGCTGCTCCTCTTCTATCCCGAGCGGATCGTCGCCCAGCGCGCGGCGCGCAAGAAGTTCATCGTCTCGCGCATCGGTGATGCCGCCCTGATCGGTGCCGTCATCCTGCTCGCCATCTCGTTCGGCACCGGTGACATCGCGACCATTCTCGCTGCGGCCCGCGAGGGCGAGGGGCTGCCGCTGACGATCGCATCCGCCGCCCTGTTCGCCCTTGCTGCGCTTCTGAAGTCTGCGCAGTTCCCGACCCATGGCTGGCTGACCGAAGTGATGGAAACGCCGACCCCGGTTTCGGCTCTGCTGCATGCCGGCGTCGTCAATGCCGGTGGTTTCCTGCTGATCCGCTTTGCCGATGTCATGCTGCAGGCGCCGGTGGTGCTTGCGGTGCTGGTCATGGTCGGCGGCTTCACGGCGCTGTTCGGCAGTCTCGTGATGCTCACCCAGTCGGCGGTGAAGACCTCGCTCGCCTGGTCCACTGTCGCGCAGATGGGCTTCATGATCCTGCAATGTGGTCTGGCGCTCTTCCCGATCGCGCTGCTGCACATCGTCGCCCATTCGCTCTACAAGGCGCATGCCTTCCTCGCCTCCGGTTCGGCCATCGAGACGGTCGCCTCGACGCGGCGCCCCGGTCCGGTCGCGATCCCCAATGCCAAGGCCGTTGGCCGCGCCTTCCTGCTGGCGTTGACGATCTATGCCGTGATCGGTCTGCTCTTCGGCTTTGCCGACAAGCCGCCGCAGGCGCTCGCGCTTGGGGCGATCCTGATCTTCGGCGTCGCTTACTTGATCGCTCAAGGGTTGGCGGATGCGGCTCCCCGGGCGCTGACCTGGCGGACCTCGCTCTACTCGATCTCGGCGGCCACGGCCTATTTCGCCCTGCAGCGCATCTCCGACAAGCTTATGCTCGGCACGCTACCCGCAACCCCACAGCCCGGGCCGCTCGAATGGACGCTGATGCTGCTCGCCGTCGTCACCTTCGGCGTGGTCGCGGTTGCCCAGTCGCTCTTCCCGCTCTGGGCCTATCATCCGGCAGCGGCGGGCCTAAGGGTCCATCTCGCCAACGGTCTCTACGTCAATGCCCTCTTCGATCGACTGCTCGGTGGCTGGAACCTTTCCCGCTCCGCTTCCGCAACGCCTGCTTCCATCAAGGAGTGAACCGATGACCGAGATGAACACGATCGACACCCTGCATGGTGAAGCACTCGCGCTGGCGGCGGATCAGGCCGTGCGGGCGATCCCGCCGGCCTGGCCGCTGACAGCGACCGTCGCCGTCAATCCCTTCCTCGGCCAGATCACCGAGACGCTCGATCAGACTGCGACCCGGCTCGCCCGGATCGGCGGCGTCCGGCTGGCATTGCCGCGCAAGCATTATGCCGACAAGATCGCCAAGGGAGAGATCACAGATGAAGACCTGATCGCAGCGCTCCAGTCGAGCGCGCTCTTCAACCGCATCGATCTTCCGGCGCTGAAGGCTGCCGTTGGCGAGGAGCCGCAGCCGGCTGCCGCACTCCCGACCATCGCGGAGCTTGCCGCACGGGCCACGGGCAAGGACTGGCCGGGGCTGGTCTCCGAACGCATCGGCACCTTTGCAGCCGGTTTCTTCGATCAGGGGCAGGCCCTTTGGGCCGCTTCCCGGCGGAACGGGCTCTACGCCGCCTGGCGTGCCTTTGCGACCCATGATTTGACGCCGGAAATCTTGGGGCTGAAGGGCTTCAGCATCCATGTCGACGAAACGCCGGAGACACCCTATGCGGCGATCGAACGGGCGGCTGTCTCCCTCGGCCTTGGTGCGGAGCCCGGCACCTATTTCCATCAGCTCCTGTTGACCGTCGGCGGCTGGGCGCAATTCGCGCGCCACATCCAGTTCAAGGCCGAGGTCGAGGGACGCACGGACACGACGGCGCTCGAGCTGCTGGCGATCCGGCTGGTCTTCGAAGAGGCCCTTTACGCCCGGCACAAGACCGCCATCGAGAGTGAGTGGCAGCAGGTGCGGCGGAGCCATGTCGAGCCGGTCAGCCCTGACTTCGATACCGTCATCGACGGCTTGCTGCAGGTCGCTGCTGAACGCGCAGCGCAGCGGAAGCTCACTGCCACGCTTGCTGCACCCTCGCCGATCAAGGTTGCCGAGTTGCGGCCAGTCCTGCAGGCGGCCTTCTGCATCGACGTGCGCTCGGAGGTCTTCCGCCGCTCGCTCGAGAGCATTGATCCGTCTATCCGGACGCTTGGCTTCGCCGGCTTCTTCGGTCTCGGCGCCAGCCACAAGGGCTTTGCCTCTGATGTTTCCGAACATCGTCTGCCGGTTCTCCTGAAGCCCTCTGTCTTCAGCTGCAGCTCTGTGGATCACGATGAGGATGCCGATCAGCAGGCGCGGTTCAGCGCCCGTGCCACCCGCGCCTGGGGTCGCTTCAAGCTTGCTGCCGTTTCCTCTTTCGCCTTCGTCGAGGCGATGGGCCCCGTCTATGCCGGCAAGCTGATGCGCGATGGTCTCGGCTTCGGCAAGGGCAAGGGGCCGGATGCGGCCAAGCCGCGCTTTGTGCCGAGCCTCGATCTCGACACGCGGGCGGTGGTGGCGGAAACGGTACTCAAGGCCATGTCGCTGACCGAAGGCTTCGGGCGTTTCATCCTGGTCTCTGGCCATGGCGCCAATGTGGTCAACAATCCCTATGCCAGCGCGCTCCACTGCGGCGCCTGCGGTGGCTATGCGGGGGATGTGAATGCGCGCCTGCTGGCCGATCTCTTGAATGATCGCGCGGTGCGGGAGAAGCTTGTCGCCAACGGGATCAATGTTCCGGCGGATACCGTCTTCCTCGGTGCCCTGCACGATACGACGACCGATACGGTCACGCTGTTCGAAGACGATCTGGAGAACGACATTCTGCCTCAAGACATCGTTCGCATCCGCCAGTGGCTTGCCCAGGCCGGCAGCCTGACGCGGGCAGAGCGGGCGCGGCGGTTGCCTCGGGCGACGGCAGAGAGCGTCATCGAGCGCAGCCGTGACTGGTCGGAGGTGCGGCCCGAGCTCGGGCTTGCGGGCTGCCGTGCTTTCATCGCGGCACCGCGCTCACGGACGGCTGGTCGCTCACTGGAAGGCCAGGCCTTCCTGCACGACTATGTCTGGAAGAAGGATGAGGGCTACAAGATCCTCGAACTCATCCTGACGGCCCCCGTCGTCGTCGCGAGCTGGATCAGCCTGCAGTATTTCGGCTCGTCGGTTGCACCGTCTCTGTTCGGTGCCGGCAACAAACTGTTGCACAATGTCGTCGGCGGCATCGGGGTCGTCGAGGGCAATGGCGGTAATCTGCGTGCTGGTCTTCCCTGGCAGTCCGTCCATGATGGCGAAGATTTCGTCCATGAACCGCTCAGGTTGACGGTTGCCGTCGAGGCTCCGAAGGAGGCTATTGCCGACATCCTGAAACGGCATGCGCAGGTGCGGGCGCTGTTCGACAATGGCTGGCTCAGCCTCTTTGCACTCGACGACCAGGGGCAGATGGCCTGGCGTTATGCCGGCAATCTCGGCTGGACGGATGTTCGCCAGGGTGCGGTATCTGACGTTGAGCAGAAGGCCGCGGGCTGAGCTTTAGGGCTGGACCGTCGGCTCCCCGCCGGCGGTCCATCCGCTGCGCATCAGACCGCGTTCACCGGCTGCAGCAGTCTCCGGGTTTCGTCTTGTCGGTTGAGGGCGGTGCCCTCTGCCAGTAGACGTTCGGCCTCGGCCATCATCAGTGGAGCAACGCCCTTTATGTCGTCGGGGCGGATGGCTTCGGTGAGGTAGTAGGCAATGCTGCCATCGCGATAGATGCCCTGGAAGGGGCCAAGGCCTGCGACGCAACAGACATTCTGCAACTGCGGTCGTCTTCCCTCGACGGGCCGGAGTTCGAGATCGGTCAGAGCCTTGAGCGCCGACCGCCCGAGATCGCCGTGGCGGTCGATACCCAGCCGCTCCGATTTCTGCAGCGCGTAGGCGAACATCGCGGTGGCCGAACTTTCGGGATAGTTACCCTTCACATCAGGCGCATCGATCACCTGCAGCCAGCGATGGTCGCTTGTGACAAGGGCGGCAAGCCGGTCGTTCAGAGAGGCCAGGCGTTTCGACAGATCGCGGCGGCTTTCACCCTCCGGCAGATGCTCGATCACGTCGACGAAGGCCATGGCCAGCCAGCCGATCGATCGTGCCCAATGGGCTGGCGAGAGACCCGTATCCGGATCGGCCCAGTCCTGCAGGCGCGACTCGTCGTAACCATGGCGGTAGAGGCCGGATGCCTTGTCAAAGGTCAGGTCGAGGGCCGTCGTCAACTGTCTGATGGCTTCCTCTACCAGAGCCTGATCATCGAGCTTCAGTCCGAGTGCGATCTTGAACGGCATGGCCATGTAGAGGCCATCGAGCCATACCTGATGGGGATAGCGCAGCTTGTGCCAATAGGGACCAGTGCCGATACGGGGGTGGTGGGTCAACTGGAGACCGAGTTGTCGTGCTGCATCCAGATAGCGGGCCTGGCTGGTCAGACGGTGGAGATAAAGCAGCGCATGTCCCGGCTGAATGTTGTCGATGTTGAATTCGGTGATCCGGTAGTCGGCGAGACCGCCGTCGGCATCCAGCTGGGCGTCGACCAGACGGGTCAGATGGTCGAGCCAGCGCGGATCCCCTGTCGCCTCATGCAGCGTGATCAGGCCGCGATACAGGCAGCCGTCCTCATAACACCAGGCGCCTGCCTTGTAGGGTTCGTAGTCGCGAGCGTAGTCGTCGAAATAGGAGATCAGCATCGGTCTTCATGGGTCCGGGTGAATGGAAGTGGGTGAGAGGCGCGTGAGACGACTGAATGTCGTGTTTTCAGCGATGATGCCGGCATGGCGCAGTTCCGGCAGGTGGCACGCCATCTCGGGCACGGCGGGTTTTGCATCGGCGCTATAGGCAATGCTCATGCCATCGATCGAGACGGAATCGATTGCGGATTCCGGCAGTCCGTAGAAGACGGCTGCCGCCGTTTCGGCGCCTGAAATCTCGAGATTGCGAATGTCGATCCTCGCAATCTTCGGCGTGGTGGCTGAGACGGGCATGGCGGCGCGGGACTGGACATAATCGGAGCGTCCATCAGCATCGCAGAAGTAGAAGGCGTTGACGGCGATCGGGGTCGCGACATCCTCCATGCGGCAGTCATGGACGCTGATATTGGAGACACTACCGCCACGGCCGCGCCGGGTCTTGATGCGCAGGCCCCGGTCCGTGCCGATGAAATGGCAGCGACTGATGGTGACGTCGCTGATCCCCTGGCTCATTTCGCTGCCCATGACCACGGCGCCATGGCCGCGCTGCATCAGGCAGTTGCGGATCTCGACATTTCGGGTCGGTCGATCCGGGCCGCCGCGCGGATCGCGCTTGCCGGCCTTGATCGCCACGCAGTCGTCGCCGACCGAAATATCGAGGCCGATCAGGCGAATGTTCTGGCTGGATTCGGGGTTCAACCCGTCGGTGTTGGGGGTATCAGGGTGGTTGCGGATCGTCAGGTCAGCGGCGAGAACGTCCTCGCAAAGCACGGGATGGATGGTCCAGGAGGGGGAATTCTGCACCGTGATGCCGGCCATGGTCAGATCGCGGCAGCCGGACAGGAAGATCGTGCGTGGACGCCGCGCGCCATCGCGGGTTTCTTTTGGCCAGGTCCACCAATCGCCCCGGTCGCCGCCGCCATCAACGATACCCTTGCCGCAGATCGTCAGGTTGTCGCAATCGATCGCATTGAGCAGGCTTTCGAAGCAGGCTTCCGCGACCCCTTCCCAGGTGCCGAGCACGCGTCCGTCCGGATGGCGGGCGGATAGAATCCGGCGCCCCTCGCGGGTGCCGATGTCCTGCAGAACTGCGCCGTCTTCGATCAGCAGCGTCATGTCACTCTTCAGGAAAAGCGGGCCTGAAGACCAGGAGCCGGCGGGCAGCCGGAGTGTTCCACCCGCCGGCACCGCGGCGATCGCAGACTGGATCGCCGTGGTGTTGTCCTTGCTGTCTGGTCGCGCCCCGTGGTCGCGGATATCGACCAGGGCCGTTTCGTCGGCTGTACGAAAGGTGATGCCACCGATCGCGGTCGAGAAGCGGTACTCGTTGTCCGGTTCAAGACCGTCGAGAGACAGCACGACCGAGGTCACACTGCCCGTCTTGACCTTCGTGCCGTCCCCCAGCTGCAGCACCCAGGGCAACGCCCGGTCGAGGGCGAACAGATGCGCGTCCGCCTCGATCGTCAGTGTTGCCGTCCTTGATGACAGGTGCAGCAGCTGGATGGGGCCGTCGGTCAAGATCGTCCTCCTCAGATGCCAGTCAGCGCGCTGTTGATGCCGTCGATGATCTCGGCGGCAGCGTCTTCTGCCGAAGCCTGGCCATAGGCGAAGGCTTCGAACGTGCTGTCGAAGACATCCGTCACGCGCGGATGCTCGTTGAGCGGCGAGACGCCGACCCCCGCACCATCAAGCACGATCTTGTTGGCGGCGACCTGCACCGGCTTGATCGATCCGGCCTTGGTCAGTTCGTCGAGGGCGATCTTGCTGGAGGGCACCCCACGGGTGGCGCCGAGGATCTTGATCGCTTCCGGATCGTTCAGCAGGCAGTTGACGATTTCGGCTGCCGCCTTCGGCTCCTTGCTGTTCTTCGAGATGGCAAACAGCATCGAAGGCTTGCGGTAGACGCCTTCGGTCTTGGCGGCGTCGACCTGCAGCAGCTTGACGGGCACGAGTTCCTGGCCCTTTTCCATCGGACCGGCGATCTTGCCGTAGGTGCTGTCCCACTGATAGGTGCCGGCGATCTTGCCGCTGGCCCAGGCCGGGTTTTCGTGCAGCGGCGCATTGCCGCCGGCGGCAACGTCCTTCCAGGACTTGATGACGCCATTGTCGACCATGGTCTGGTAGAACTTCAGGCCATCGGCCAGTTCTTCTACGGTCCAGGCAACCTGGTTGGTCGCCGGATCGATCAGGTCCTTGCCGGTCTTCTGCGTGGTGCGCAGGATCACGACGAGGCGGGCGTCGAGAGCTGTGCCTTCAAAGGGATAGTAATCCTGGCCAAGCTTTTCCTTCATCACCGGGGCTGCGGCGAGCAGTTCGTCCCAGGTGGTCGGGATTGCGAGGCCCGCCTTGTCATAGGTGGTCTTGTTGAACATGAAGACGCGACCGGTGGTCGACACGGGCAGGCCGTTCAGCTTGCCTTCGACGCTGCCACCCTTCAGGTCCGTCTCCGACCACTGGCTGAGGTCGATCACGTCCTTGAACTCGTTGAGATCGACGAAGCCGTCGCCGTTCTTGGAGAAGATCGGCAGCCAGGGCCAGTTGATCTGCATGATGTCGGCTTCGGTGCGGCCGGCAAGCTGCGTGGTGATCTTTTCCTGATGACCGGTCCAGCCGGTAAACTCAGGCGAAACAGTATGGCCGAACTTGCCACCGCAGAGCTTCAAGGCTTCCTGCGTGGCGATATGGCGGTCGTCGCTGCCCCACCAGGACATGCGAAGGTCAGCGGCATAGGCAGTGCTCAGGCTGGTGGCCGCAAGAAGTGCGGCGGTCATGATCAAGGTTCTCATTCTGGCTCCTCCCAAGTTAGAACGATGACGGCTTCAGTCGGCGAGCGAGATGTTCTCGCCCGTCATGCGGTTGAAGATGTGCGTGGACCGGATGTCCGGGCTCAGCCAGACGCGGTTGTCGCGGATCGCGGACCGGTCGTACTGGCTGGACGGCACGACGGCGATGAGACGCTCGCCGCCGATATCCACATAGAGATAGACTTCGTGACCCATGAACTCGACATGGCTGATGCGCCCCGACAGTGTGCCCGGCGTTTCGGGCGGCGCGATCTTCAGATGCTGCGGGCGTATGCCGATTGTGACGTCACGCGCGGCATCGCGATGCAGCCGGTGGGCGAGGCCATCCATGATCGAGAGCGTCTGGCCGGCAGTGACGAGTTCCCCGTTTCCGGTGAGCTCTGCCGCAATCAGGTTCATTTCCGGACTACCGATGAAGCCGGCCACGAAGGCATTGGCCGGGCGGTTATAGAGTGTAACCGGATCGGCCACCTGCATGATGTGCCCGTCCTTCATGACGCAGATCCGGTCGCCCATGGTCATGGCTTCCGTCTGGTCGTGGGTGACATAGATGACGGTCGCGGCCATGCCGTCGGCCTTCAACTGCTTGTGTAGGTCGGTGATGCGCACGCGCATCGAGGCACGCAGCTTGGCGTCAAGGTTGGAGAGCGGCTCGTCGAAGAGGAAGACCTGCGGCTTCTTGATCAAGGCGCGGCCAACGGCGACGCGCTGGGCCTGGCCACCGGAGAGTTGCTTTGGCAGCCGGTCGAGCAGGGCGCCGATCTCCAGCGTGCCTGCCACTTTGTCGGTCGCCTCGTCGATCTCGGCCTGCGGGCGGCGCTTGAGGCGCATCGAGAAGGAGAGGTTCTTCTTCACCTTCATGTGCGGATAGAGTGCGTAATTCTGGAAAACCATGGAGATGCCGCGATCCCCTGGGGCTCGGTCGTTGACCAGCTCCCCGCCGATGCGGATCTCGCCGCCGGTGATCCTTTCCAGGCCTGCGATCATGCGCAGCGTTGTCGACTTGGCGCAGCCGGAGGGGCCGACCAGGACCATGAACTCCCCGTCCTCGACGTCGAGATTGATGCCATGCACGGCGCGGAAGGAGCCATAGTCTTTTTCGAGGTTTTTGAGTTGCAACCGGGCCATTGTTTTATCCCTTGATGCCGCCGGCGGAGATGCCGTCGATGAAGTATTTCTGGGCGAGGAAGAAGACCGTCAGGGCCGGCAGGAGTGTTAGCACCGACATGGCGAGCACCCGGTTCCATTCGAAGGCCTCCGTCGTGTCGATCGACAGCTTCAGCGCCAGCGAGACGGGGAACTTGTCGACCGAGGAGAGGTAGATCAGCGGCCCGAGGAAGTCGTTCATCGTCCACATGAACTGGAACAGGCAGACGGAGATCAGGGCCGGCATCAGGAGGGGCACGACAATGAAGATCAGGACCTGCCAGGTATTGGCGCCATCCACACGGGCGGCCTCTTCCATGTCGCGCGGAATGGCGCGCAGGAACTGCACCAGCATGAAGACGAAGAAGGCGTCGCCGGCGAATGCCGAGGGGACCCAGAGCGGAAGATAGGTGTCGAGCCAGCCGAGATCGCGGAACAGCAGGTATTGCGGGATTCGGGTCACGACGTTGGGCAGCAGCAGTGTCGCGATCAGGGTGGCGAAAAGCAGCTTCTTGAACGGGAAGTCGAAGCGGGCGAAGCCGTAGGCGACCGCCGTGCAGGAGATCGCGGTGCCGATGATCTTCGGCAGCACGATCCACAGCGTGTTCAGGAAGAAGGTTCCGAAGGTGTAGGGCGTCGAGGTCTGCCAGCCGCGGATATAGCCGTCGGCTGTCGGGTTTTCCGGCCAGAAGCCCGGATTGGCGAAGATCTCGGAATTGGTCTTGAACGACGCGCCGATCAGCCAGATCAGCGGATAGAGCATGATGAGCCCGACGAGCGTGAGAAGCGCATAGCGGAACACGATCGTCATCTTCTGTCGGCGACGGTCGCGACGATGGGCCTTGTCGACCTCGTCGAGGCCAGCGGCGAAAGGGGTGAGGGCGTGGTCTGTCATGATCAGCTCCGCTTGTCGCCGGCGTAGTAGACCCAGTGGCGCGAAGACCAGAAGGCGATGAGGGTGAGGGCCATGATGATGAGGAACAGCACCCAGGCGATGGCCGAGGCATAGCCCATGTCGAAGCGCAGGAAGGCCTCGTCATAGATGTAAATCGGCAGGAAATAGGTGGCCTTCAGCGGGCCGCCCTGCGTGATGATGTAGGGACCGTTGAACTCCTGGAAGGCCTGGACCATCTGCATGATCAGGTTGAAGAAAATCACCGGTGTGATCAGCGGCAGGGTGATGTGCACGAAGCTCTTCCACTTGCCCGCTCCGTCGATCGAAGCGGCCTCGTAAAGGCTCTTGTCGATGCTCTGGAGTGCCGCGAGGAAGATCACCATGGCCGAACCGAACTGCCAGACACGCAGCAGCGTGATCGTGAACATCGCATTGGTCGGGTCGCCGAACCAGTTGACCGGTTCGAGGCCGATCATCGCGAGGCCCATGTTGACCAGGCCGACATCGGCGAACATGTAGCGCCACAACACGGCAATCGCGATGGAGCCGCCCAGGATCGAGGGGACGTAGAAGGCCGTGCGGTAGAGATTGATGAACTTCAGCTTGTAATTCAGGATGACGGCGATGAAGAGGGCGAAGCACAGTTCCAGCGGCACCGTGACAAAGACATAGAGCAGGGTGACGCTCAGTGACCGTATGAAAGTCCTGTCCGAGGTGAACAGCCTGATATAGTTGTCGAAGCCGGTGAAGATCGGCGCACTCATCAGATTGTAGTCGGTGAAACTCAGATAGAGAGACACGACGAATGGCAGTGCCGTGAAGACCAGAAGTCCGACGATATATGGCGCCAGATACAGGAGCCCGAGAAAACGGCTGTCCCCGCTCATGCGGCATCTCCCGCACGTATCAGCGTTTCCGGCAGGCGATGCCGGGTCGCGGAGACCATGTCCCGGAAGAGGCGGGCCGCCTTTTCCTGCGGCAGTGCGGCGACCAGCGGATCCGATACGAAGAGCGGAAGCAGTGCGTCGACATCATCAGAAAGGATGGCGGCCACAAGGGCGTCCTGCCGGTCTGCATGGGGGCGGGTGATCAGTTCGACGGCCCGCGGCAGGCGCCCAGCGACGACAGGCTGGATGCCGAGTGCACTGAAGCGGGCGTTCGTCTCGACGATCGTGCCGGTCGAGAACCCGGCAAGCTGGCCATGGTTCGGCAGATTGACGTTGCTCACATGTTCGGGGCCACCCAGGAGCGCTTTGATCTGCTCGACGATCGCTTCGTCAGATGCCCTTGCCGGCGGAAGCTCGGCGCCCTGGTCGAGGGCGTCAGCATAGTCGACCTTTTCCTTGCGCTCGCGCATACGGAATTCGACTGGAGTGAGGCCGAATTTCCAGGCAGCATGGTCATCGAGATACCAGCTCTGAGGCAGGAACTCGACGAGATGGCGGTCGCCGGCGGCAGCGGCGATGCCGAAGCGGAGCGAGAGGTCGAACTTCACCCGGAAGCTGTCGGTGAAATAGCGGTCATGTTCATTGGCGGGATCCAGCGGGGATTCCCGCCAGCCTGTCGCATGCTGCGCGCGGGCGAAAGCGAGATAGGCCGGCATCATGTCGAGGCCGGCGACGGTGGCGCGGTCAACAAAGGTGAAGTGGTTGATGCCGAGCACATTCACTTTGGCATCGCGATAGCCGTAAAGCACTTCGCCGGCCTGGCGGTTGGCCAGATAGGCCATGATCTTGCGGGTCTTGATGACCTCGTGGCAGGAGCCCCATGCCCTGATCTCCGGGAAGACGGCGTAGAGCGTACCCGTCAGCACCGACATCGGGTTGGTCAGGTTGCAGACATAGGCCTCCGGGCAGTGGCGCGCGATCGCGCGGCCGATCTCGGCGATCATCGGGATGGCCCGCATGGCGCGGACAAAGCCGCCTGGTCCGACGGTGTCGCCGACCGATTGGCGGATGCCGTAGCGCTCCGGGATCGCAATGTCGTTCGCCATATCCTCGAAGGAGCCCGGCAGGATCGAGATGATGACGATGTCGGCGCCGGTCAGGGCGGCATCGAGCGTCTTTTCCGCCGTGTAGGTGACCGGCGCGCCAGTCGCGTTGCGTGCGGCATAGCGGGCACCAATCCGGGCATTGCGCTGGGCTGACGCATGATCGAGATCGTAGAGTCGGACGGTCGCCGGGACCGTGCCGTCCTGGGCGAGGTCACCCATCAGTTTCGTCGCCCAGTTGAGCGAACCGCCGCCGACATAGGCGATGGTGACCGGGCGCGTGTATTCCGTTTTCTGCATCGCAATATCCAAGGTTCGACCCCGTCGTGACGGGTCAATCGCTTGACCTGTCACGTGTCGTTCCTTCTCCTCCTGATATCCTCCCCGGCCTTCCCAAGACGACCGGTCCTGTGCCTAATATCCCGCCAGTTGCATCAAGCGGAAATCGACAAAGAGGGGAAAAATGATGGACGAAACTGAAGGTAGCGTGTTGACCGGCATCCCGATGCAGGCGCTGGCGCTCAACCTCACCCGCTCGACCATCCGCATGCAGCATTCGCAGACCTGGTCGATCGACAAGTCGAACCGGGTGCATGACCTTGTGATCTGCCTGAGCGGGCGCGGCATCTACGAAGTCGAGGGGCGGACGGTGGAGATCGAACCGGGTTCGGCGATGTTGCTGCCTGCGGGCACGCGGTTCGTCGGGCAATCGGCTTCGGTCGAGGCCTATACCGGCATTGCCCAGCACTTCACGCTCGACCTCTTTGGTCGCCTCGACCTGATTGCGCAGATGGATCTCGCGCTGTCCGTCAAGCTTGCCCGCTGGGACATGCTGGAGAAAGTGGTGCGGCATTTTCGCGAGACTGCGCCACCCTATTCGACGACCCTGCAACAACACCACGTCTTCATGTTCCTGCTGATCGAGTTCATCGAGCAGGCTTTCATCGGTTGGCGGGAGCAGTCGGTCGGCACCGTCGCCAATCCGGATCAGCTCTCACTCGCGGTGATGGTCGCCGCCAGCCAGATCGCAGCCGATCCGCTCAACGAAGCGATCACCCAGCAGGTGCTCGCGGCGGCACCCTACAATCCCGATTATTTCAAGCGGGAATTCCGCAAACGCGTCGGCTGGACTTTGGACAAGTTCCAGGAGTTCAAGCGGATGGAGCGCGCCATGGGGTTGCTTGCCGGGGGCTGCACGGTGAAGCGGGCGGCCGCACTCTCCGGCTATGCTGACGCCTATTACTTCTCCCGGATGTTCAAGCGCTATATCGGGATCAGCCCGCAGGGCTACCGTGAGGCGGAGCGGCGCAACCGGGAAGGGGCGTTTCCGCGCGGCGAGGAGGATGGACAGGTGGTCTATCCGTTGCCTCGTAGCTGACGACCTGTCTTATGAGTCCGTGACCTTGAATCGGGATTCGAGGCTGTCCTCTCCAAAATGAAAAGAATTTTACGCTTGCCGCTCTCGGGTCAACATGTATGATAAGTTCAACTAACATGTATGGGAGGAATGATGTCGCACACTGATTTCACCAATCGCTTCGCGATCGATCCGATGACGGCCGCCGGCTTCGGCACAGATGAATTGCGGGCGAATTTCCTGCTGCCACCGCTCTTCGTGCCAGGCCGTATCCAGCTGCATTATACCAATTACGACCGCATGATCGTCGGCGGCGCGGTGCCGGTGTCGTCGGAGCTGACGCTGGAGACGATCAAGCCTGCGGGCACGCCGGAGCTTCTTGCGCGACGCGAACTGATCGCGGTCAATATCGGTGGCGCAGGCGTGGTGACGGTTGATGGCGAACGCTTCGAGGCAGGGACCCGCGACATGGTCTATGCTGGCATGGGCTCGGCCGTCCGTTTCGCCTCGGTCTCCGCAGACCAGCCGGCCAAGTTCTACCTCCTCAGCGCGCCCGCTCACACCCGCCACCCGGCACGCCATATCGGCATCAGCGATGCAAAGCGGCTGGATCTCGGCGCCCAGGAAACCAGCAACGAGCGTTCGATCTTCCAGTTCGTACACCCCGAAGGTGTCAAGACCTGCCAGCTCGTTGTCGGCATGACCAGCCTCGCCAAGGGTTCCGTCTGGAACACCATGCCGTGCCACATCCATGACCGGCGCATGGAGGTCTATCTCTATTTCGACATGGCGGAGAAGACGCGCGTCTTCCATCTTCTCGGAGAGCCTGACGAAAGCCGGCACATCATCATGAAGAGCGAAGAGGCGGTCTTGTCGCCCGGCTGGTCGATCCATTCGGGTGCGGGCACGGCGAATTACTCGTTCATCTGGGCTATGGCCGGCGACAATGTCGACTATACCGACGTCGATCCGGTCGCGATCGAGGACATGCGTTAAGCCTCCCGGATGCGGTTCAGACAGTCGTTGCCGCTTGAGCATGCGAGATCATCCATCTCGCATGCCTTCTCTCGTCAATTTAAGCTTACCCTGGGTTGCTGCGCGTACCCGGGCTTCTGTTGTCCTCGGACATCGCGTCCGCAGGCTATTCGACTGTCTCCATTAAGCTCATGTTAGTCTTCCTTGCCCATGCTCCAGGGGATTCAGGCAGAGATGTCGGTGGCCGTGGTTTCTTCCCGCCAGCGACGTCGGAGGAGACCACAACCGTGTTCATCGACCGTATATTGTCGCGCTTCAACATTCAGACGAAGGTCTTGATTTTCATACTTCCCTTCGTGATCAGCATCTCGGCCGTCGGTTTCACCGGCCTTTATGCGTCCGGTCTTCTTCAGGGTCGTATCGAGATCTCCAACAGCGTGTTGCAGTCGCTGAGTGGGTTCCGCGACGTGTCGGCATCGATGACATCCTTCCTGGCCAATACCACGGACGAAACCAGGGCAGACCTGACCGGTCGCCTCGAACAGCAGAAGCGCGATCTCGAAAGCACGCTTGCGCAGCTCGCGCCCGATGCCGATGGCCGGGTTGAGCTGGAAGAGGCGGGAAAGCTGATCGACCAGGTCTTCGTGCACATCAATGATCTCTGGACACTGCATGCTTCCGAGTCGAATCTCGTTGCGACGCTGCAGCAGGGCACCAAGCAGATTGTTGTCGCCCAGGGCCGCGTGACGGCCGCCATGGCAACGATGGAGCGCGCGGTGCAGGGTGACGATGCCGCCGCCAAGACCATGTTGCGAGACGCCGAGAGTATCCGCAGCACCGGGACATTCCTGACCGAAACCAATTCCGCTTTCACCAAGGCCAAGACGCCGGACGAGAAGTTTGCCGTCATTACTGCCCGCGTCGATGAAATCATCGCGCGCCAGCAGGTTCTGGCCGCTGTTTTGCCCAAGGCAAACCAGTCAGCTGCCAAGACGCTTGAGAAGATCGGCGGCGAACTGAAGGCTGCCGTTGCTGCCAACGACAAGTCCGAGGTCGTCATCACCGATCTCGCCGGCAAGCTGCGCAATTTCACCCAGCTCAATGCCTATCTCGGGCTTGCTGCCCAGCAGAAGATGAAGGAAGCGACGATCAAGTTCGGCGAGCTCGATGCGCCCGTGGCCAAGGCCCAGGCCGTCATCGCCGACGGCCGCCAGGTCATGGCCGCCGGTTACGCGCTGCAGATCATGATGGCGCGCTTCCTGCTTGAGCCTACCGAACAGAACCGCATGCTGCTTGAGCAGCAGTTCAATGCCGTGAAGAAGTTCCTTGGCGCCCTCGACAAGACCGCTGCCGACCAGCCGATCCTGATGCAGGTGAAGAAGGAACTCGGCCCGGCCGTGGATTCCATGATCGGTGCAAGCGCGGAACTGGTGAAGGTCAGCCAGGAGCGCAAATCGAGCTTCGACGAGGCAGGTGCTGACCTGAATGTCATCTGGAAACAGCTGACCACGTTTGCCGAAATGCAGAAGGTCTCGGCGGGCCAGGAGCGCCAGGACGCGAACTCCATCTCGATCGGTGCGACCGGCCTCGGCATTCTGATCTCCATCTTCGCCGGCATTGGCCTCGTGCTCACCTTCAAGGGTCCGATCGGCCAGATCACCGGCGCCATGCGCCGCCTCGCGGAAGGGGTGCTCGACACCAAGATCAACGGCGAAGCCCGCGTCGACGAAATCGGCGAAATGGCGCGCGCGCTGGGCGTCTTCAAGCAAAACGCGCTCTCCAAGATCGAGATCGAAAGCCGCAGCGAGGCCGAGCGTGCCGAAGCTGAAGAAGAACGTCGTCGCAACGATCTTGAAAAGCAGGAGATCGACCGGCAGATCGACTTTGCGGTCACGGCGCTTGCGTCCGGCCTCGGACGTCTCGCCAAGGGCGACATTTCAGAGACCATCAATACGCCGTTCCACGGTCGTCTGGAGCAGTTGCGCAACGACTTCAACCAGTCGCTGGAACATCTGCAGGATACGATGACGCAGATCCGCTCGAACACCTACATGATCCAGCGCAATGCGGCCGAGATGAGCAGTGCAGCCGACCAACTCGCCAAGCGCACCGAACAGCAGGCGGCGTCGCTTGAGGAAACGGCTGCTGCCGTCGATGAGATCACCGTGACCGTCAAGTCGTCAGCCGAGCAGGCCGAGGACGTGAACACCATCGTTGCCGACACCAAGGGCCGCGCCGACACCTCGTCGACGGTTGTTGGAAACGCCATTGATGCGATGGGCCGGATCGAAGATGCGTCGGGCCAGATCGTTCAGATCATCGACGTCATCGACGAGATCGCCTTCCAGACGAACCTTCTGGCACTCAATGCCGGCATTGAGGCGGCACGTGCTGGCGAAGCCGGCAAGGGCTTCGCCGTCGTTGCCCAGGAAGTCCGTGAGCTCGCCCAGCGTTCGGCCGGTGCTGCCCAGCAGATCAAGGAGCTCATCCACAAGTCGAGCACAGAAGTCTCTGCCGGATCCAAGCTCGTGCAGCAGACAGGCTCGGTGCTTGCCGAGATCTCAGCCAATATCATCACGGTCGCCGACCGCGTCTCGGTTATCGCCATGGCGAGCCGTGACCAGTCGAATGCCCTGGCAGAGGTCAATTCCTCCGTCAACGAGATGGATCAGATGACCCAGCGCAACGCTGCCATGGTCGAGGAGACCAATGCCGCGACCCGTCAGCTGGCGGACGAGGCGGATGCGCTGATGCAGCTTGTCAACCAGTTCAAGCTCGCGCCGGAAGGTCGTCGTCCGGCTCAGCATTCCCACAGCCGCGCGGCCTGATTGCCGCAGAGCCCTGCCATGTTTCGAGCCGCCGGGCCCTTTCAAGCCTGGCGGCTTTTCCTTTGGCCGATTGTCCTCTGCGCAAGCCGGCTTGGAAAGCGGCGGACAGGCCGCTATCCTCGCGGTGAGGAGATAGGCCGTGATCACAGCAACCATACAACCCGCACGAAGACTGGCTGTGGCACGGCGCATGATCATCGCGCTTGTCATCACACTCGTTGTGGCGAGCCTCGCTTTGCTGACGCTTGGCAACAGGCTCCTCACCCGCAACGTCATGGAAGAAGCCTCGCTGCAGGCAAACAGCGCGCTGCGCCTGGCGACCTCGGCACTATCAGGCCATCTCAGCCGCTACGAGACGCTTCCGGCGCTGATCGCCGACCACGACGACATGAAGGAACTCATACTTCAACCTGACAATCCCGCGCTTCGACAGGCGGCCAATGTCTATCTGAAGGAAATCAATACGCTGCTGGAATCCTCGGACATCTATGTGATGACCATGGACGGCAACACGATCGCGGCCAGCAATTTCGACGGTGAGGCGAGCTTCGTCGGCGAGAATTTCAGCTATCGTCCCTATTTCTACGAGGCAGCTGCGGGCAAGCAGGCGCGCTTCTACGCGCTTGGCACGACATCGGCCAAGCGCGGCTACTATTTCTCTTCGCCCATCGAGGTCGATGGCACCGTCATGGGCGTCATCGCCTTCAAGGTCGATATCGAGGGGATCGAAACCTCCTGGCGCGGCGGTGAATACAAGATCCTTGTGCATGATCCCGAAGGTATCATCTTCATGACCGGGAACCCCGAATGGCTTTATGCCTCGGTGCTGCCGCTGACGCCCGAGCGGCTTGAGCGAACCACGACCTCGCGGCGTTACTCGGATGCGGTGTTGCGGGAGCTTCCCATCAAGCGCAGCGCACTCAATGATCACGTGCTGATGACCGTCAACCAGGGGCCGGGATCTCGGGAATATCTCGTGCTCGAACAATACATGCCCGACGCTGACTGGACGGTGAAGGTGCTCTTCGATACCGGCACCATCCACGCCCAGGCGCGGACCATGCTGGTTGCCATCCTGCTGTTCCTTTGCCTGTTCGGACTGGGGCTTGCGGTCGTCATCCAGCGTCGCGCCCGGTTGCAGGAGCGCATGCATATGCAGATCGAGGCCCAGGCCGAGCTGGAACGGCGGGTCGAGGAGCGCACGGCGGATCTCGCGCGTGTCAACCTGCAGCTCCGCCAGACGCAGGCCGATCTCATCCAAGCCGGCAAGCTCGCCGGGCTGGGACAGATGTCTGCCGCCCTCTCGCACGAGTTCAACCAGCCGCTGGCCGCTGCCAAGACCTATGCGGACAGTGCGACCATGCTGATCGACCGCGACCGGATCTCCGAGGCGCGCGACAATCTCGGTCGGATCTCGAACCTGATCGATCGGATGGCCTCCATCTCGCGTCACCTGCGCAATTTCGCGCGCAAGCCGAACGAGAAGCTGGGACCCATATCGATCGAGGAGGTGGTCGAGGAAACGCTCGAAATCGTCTCCGCGCGGCTCGGAACCGCCGATGCGACGCTGTCGCTTGCCTTTGAACCCGCATTGCCGCCGGTGCAGGGTGGCTCGGTGCGCCTGCAGCAGGTGCTGGTCAACATTCTCACCAATGCCTGTGATGCCGTGGAAGGTCTCGATGACCGAAAGATCGAGCTGTCGGCACGGCGGGATCAGGGGCGGGTGGTGATCGAGATCGCCGACCGTGGTCCGGGTGTGCCGCCTGCTATCGTTGAGCGCATCTTCGATCCCTTCTTCACTACCAAGGGCGTCGGCAAGGGACTTGGTCTCGGCCTTTCGATTTCCTACAATATCATCAAGGATTTCGGCGGGAGCCTGACGGTCGGGCCGCGTGACGGTGGCGGCGCGCTGTTCCGGATCGAACTCCTGCAAGCGGAAGCATTGAACGAGGCGGCGGAATGAATTCAGGTCTGGTGTTGCTCGTCGATGACGAGGAGGAGCTGCGCTTCTCCACCAGTCAGGCGCTCGAACTGCATGGCCTGCAGGTGAAGGCTTTTTCCTCCGGCGAGGAGGTTCTCTCAAGGGTCGGCTTTGGTTTCGACGGGGTCGTGGTCTCTGACATCCGCATGCCCGGCATGGACGGGATGACGCTCCTGCATCGCATTCGTGAACTCGATCATGAGATCCCCGTCATCCTGGTGACCGGACACGGGGAGGTGCAACTCGCAGTCAAGGCGATGCGCGAGGGCGCCTATGACTTTATCGAGAAGCCGTTTGCGAGCCAGGCGCTGGCAGGCGTGGTGCGCCATGCGCTGGATCGCCGGTCGCTCGTGCTTGAAAACCGGCGTCTGCGCGCTGTCGCTGGCAAGCGGGACGATATCGAGACCCGGCTTCCGGGGCGAACGCCCGTCATGGTCGACCTGCGCTACCGGATGCGGGCCATCGGTGCGACGGAGGCGGACGCGCTTGTTATCGGCGAGACAGGTGCCGGCAAGGAGGTCGTTGCACGCGGCCTGCATGATGTGAGTGCAAGAGCCAAGGGACCCTTCCTCGCCATCAACTGCGCCTCGCTGCCGGAAACCCTGATCGAGAGCGAACTCTTCGGCCATGAAGCGGGTGCCTTTCCAGGCGCCATCCGGGCGCGCTACGGCAAGTTCGAGCATGGGCGTGGCGGCACGATCCTGCTCGACGAGATCGGTTCGATGCCCTTCGACCTGCAGGCGAAGTTCCTGCGTGTGCTGCAGGAGCGGACGATCACGCGGCTCGGGTCGAACGAGACGGTGCCGCTCGACGTGCGCTTTCTCGCAACCAGCAAGGTGGACCTCGAGGGCGAGGTGGCCGCCGGGCGGTTCCGGGCGGATCTCTTCTACCGCCTGAATGTGGTGACGCTTCGGGTGCCGTCTCTGGCCCAGCGGCGGGCCGATATTCCGCTGCTTTTCCTGCATCTGGTGCGTGAAGCCTGCGCCCGCTATGGGCGCGACGACATGGAAGTCGAGCCGGAGATCCTCTCCGAGATCGCCGAGCGAGACTGGCCGGGCAATGTGCGTGAATTGCGCAACGCGGCCGATCGGCTGGTGCTAGGGCTCGAAACCGGCCTTGACAGTGCGGCGGCGCTCGAAACCGCCAATACACGTCTCGCCGACAAGGTTGCCGCCTATGAGAAGCAGTTGATCGCCAATGCGATCACCGCGCATGGGGGCGCTTTGCGACCGGTTTACGAGCAGCTCGGAATTTCGCGCAAGACGCTTTATGAGAAGATGCAGAAGCACGGTCTCGACAAGAGCCTGGCCATCGACGGCCGCGATTGAGGCGCCGCTTGCACTGTCGCAGTCGGGCTGATGGGTGGGAATCCACACATCCGAAAAGCGACTTGGGCGGAAACCTACCCATGTTGCGGTGCGGCAGGTCAGAATAGCTTAACACTATGTCTCCGAGGCAATTGTGACCGGGCCTCACCTGAAGAAGATCGGGCCATCCAATGCCGGCGGGAGGAGCCGAACCGGCAGGATCAATCGAACCGGGAGGCTTTCATGACTTTCTTCAAGTCGCTCTTCAGCGCGACCGCCATTGCGGCAACCTTCATCGCAGCATCTGCATCGGCCCAGACCTATCCCGAGCGCTCGATCACCATGGTCGTGCCGTTTGCGGCCGGTGGTCCGACAGATACGGTCGCGCGTCTCGTCGCTGAATCCATGTCCAAGGATCTCGGCCAGCAGGTCCTCGTCGAGAATGTCGGCGGTGCCGGTGGTACGCTGGGTGCTGGCCGCGTCGCGAGCTCGGAGCCGGATGGCTACACCATCCTTCTTCATCACATCGGCATGGCGACCAGCGCCAGCCTTTACCGCAAGCTCGCCTATGATCCGCTGAATGCCTTCGACTATGTCGGTCTCGTCACCGATGTCCCCATGACCATCGTCGCCCGCAAGGACTTCGAGCCGACCGACCTCAAGGGTCTTGTGGAATATGTGAAGGCCAACAAGGACAAGGTCACGGTTGCCAATGCCGGCATCGGCGCTGCCTCGCATCTCTGCGGCATGCTGTTCATGAGCCAGATCGAGACGCCGCTCGTCACAGTTCCCTACAAGGGCACAGGTCCGGCCATGACCGATCTGCTCGGCGGTCAGGTCGACATCATGTGTGACCAGACCACCAACACGACGAAGCAGATCCAGGGCGGCACGATCAAGGCCTATGCCGTGACCTCTGCCGAGCGCCTGCCGGTTCTGCCTGATGTGCCGACGGCGGCTGAAGGTGGCCTCACCGACTTCCAGGTCGGCATCTGGCACGGCGTCTACACGCCCAAGGGCACGCCTGCTGAAGCGATCGACAAGCTCAATGCCTCGCTCAAGAAGGCTCTCAAGGACGAGAATGTCGCCGCACGCTTCGCCGAGCTCGGCACCGCTCCGTCGCCCGAGGCCGATGTCACGCCTGCGGCTCTCAAGGCCAAGCTTGAAAGCGAAATCGCGCGCTGGAAGCCGGTTATCGAAGCTGCCGGCCAGTACGCCGACTGATCCATCCACACCTGTGCGGATCCGGTCCTGCGACCGGGTCCGCGACTTGTCGTGCCGGCCGGCCAGTTCCAAGGCCGTCCGCGCCTTTTGTCGGGGGACATCATGAAATCCTTACGCTTCGACACGGCCAACCTGCTTTGCGGTCTGCTGTTCATCGGGCTCGGCCTCTTCTTCGTTTTTCAATCACTGTCGCTGGAACTGGGAACGGCCTTCCGCATGGGGCCGGGTTACTTTCCGCTCGTGCTTGCCGGTGTGCTGACGCTTCTTGGCGCCGTCATTCTCGTGCAGTCCGTGAAAGTCACGGGTGACGTCATCGGCGCAATTGCCTGGCGCGGCATGCTCTTCATTCTGCCGGCACCGATTGTCTTCGGCCTTCTGGTGCGTGGCGCCGGTTTCGTGCCGGCCCTTTTCGTTGCCGCCTTCATCGCAAGCTTCGCCTCGGAGCGGCTCCGGGTTCCGGCAGCGCTGGCGCTTGCGACCGGCATCACCTTCTTCTCGGTCCTCGTGTTCAGTTACGGCCTCGGTCTGCCGTTCGAACGCTTCGGCCCCTGGTTCCGTTGAGGAGGCGACCATGGATTTCATCAGCAATCTCGCCCTCGGCTTCTCGACAGCTGGTTCCATCGAGAACCTGTTCTTCTGCCTGGTCGGCGTCATCCTTGGCACGCTGATCGGTGTTCTCCCCGGCATCGGCGCGACAGCGACCATCGCCATGCTCTTGCCGATCACCTTCCAGCTCGAACCCGTCTCGTCGCTGATCATGCTCGCCGGCATCTATTACGGCGCGCAATATGGCGGCTCGACCACGGCGATCCTGATCAATATGCCGGGTGAATCCTCCTCGGCAGTGACCGCGATCGACGGCTACCAGATGGCCCGCAAGGGAAGGGCAGGGGCAGCGCTTGCAATCGCCGCCATCGGCTCCTTCTTCGCCGGCACCGTCTCGACCTTCCTCGTCGCGATCTTTGCGCCGCCGCTCACCGCCATCGCGCTTGAATTCGGTGCGGCCGAATACTTCTCCCTGATGATCGTCGGTCTGGTCTCGTCGATCGCGCTTGCCCACGGCTCGATCATCAAGGCGCTTGCCATGGTCGCACTCGGCCTGCTGCTCGGGCTTGTCGGCACGGACATCTATTCGGGCACGCCGCGCTTCACGATGGGCATCACCGAATATGCGGATGGTTTGAACTTCGTCGCGGTCGCCGTTGGCGTTTTCGGTGTTGCCGAAATCCTGCGCAACCTCGAAAGCGACCGCAATCGCACCGTGCTGATCACCAAGGTCAGCGGTCTGATGCCGACGCGTGACGATTTCAAGCGGATGATCGGCCCGGTGCTGCGCGGTACGGGCATTGGCTCGGCGCTTGGCATCCTGCCGGGTGGCGGCGCGATCCTTGCATCCTTTGCGTCCTACACGGTCGAAAAGCGCATGGCGAAGAACCCTGGGGAATTCGGCCATGGCGCCATCGAAGGGGTCGCGGGTCCGGAATCGGCCAACAATGCCGGTGCCCAGACGTCGTTCATCCCGCTGCTTACCCTCGGCATTCCCGCCAATCCGGTCATGGCGCTGATGGTCGGTGCGATGATCATCCAGGGCATCGTGCCCGGTCCGAACGTCGCCAGCGAACAGCCGGCGCTGTTCTGGGGCATCATCGCCTCGATGTGGATCGGCAACCTGATGCTGCTGGTCTTGAACCTGCCGCTGATCGGGCTCTGGGTGAAGCTCCTGACGATCCCTTACTACGTGCTATTCCCGATCATCATGGCCTTCTGCTCGATCGGGGTCTACAGCGTCAACGGCAATATCTTTGACCTCTATGCCGTCGCCTTCTTCGGGCTCATCGGCTATGTGCTGGTCAAGCTGCGTTGCGAGCCGGCGCCCTTGCTGCTCGGCTTCGTTCTCGGGCCATTGCTTGAAGAGAACCTGCGGCGAGCGATGATCCTGTCGCGCGGGGACCCGTCGACCTTCGTCACCCGACCGATCAGCTTGACGCTTCTCCTGATTGCGCTTGCCGTTCTGGTCGTGGTCTTCCTTCCGAGCGTCAAGAAGAAGCGCGAGGAGGTCTTCCAGGAAGAAGACTGAGGTCTGTCATCCTGTCACTTCTAAAGGCTGGCTGCGACGCCAGCCTTTTTTATTGCTGTGGGGCGCCGGGTGCGAAGAGCGAGGTCCAGTTGCGGATGAACTCTTCCCGGGTTGCTCTGTCCTGGGCGGCGAGCAAAGCGGGGCCAACCCGGATCGGCCGGCCGATGCCGGATTCGATCAGGGAGATCGGGCCGTCCACCCCCGGCGGCAGGGGGGCATTTTCAGCGAAGTAAAAGGCCTTCTCCCGCGCAACCTGCTGACCGCGTTCGGAGACCAGGTAGTCGAGGAAACGGGCGGCGAGTTCCGGCTGGGGTGAATGGGTCGGGATCATCGCGCCGCGTGTCAGGATCAAGGTATAATCGCGGGGTACCACGACCCGCATGTCGTTGTTGCGCAGATAGCGCGCATAGGCATAGGAGCCGAGGATGTTGTAGGCGATCTTCAGCCGGCCGCTTTCGATCAGATCCAGCACTTCCTTGTTGCAGCAACTTGTCACCACCTGGGCGCGGCTGAAGCTTTCGAGCAGGCGGCCGTAGCTCGTCGGTGCCTGCTGGGCATCGTGGAAGGCCAGCAGATAACCGACGCCTGACAGTTGGACGTTGTAGGTGCCGATCCGGGTCCAGTATTCGTCCGGCTTGCGGCGCAGAAGTTCGGCGATCTCGACATGCGAGCGGGGCACATCCTCCGGCGGCACCTGGGAGGCATCATAGACAATGACGGCCGGCTCGAAGGCAAAGCCAAAGACTTCGTCGCGCCAGTTGGCCCAGGCCGAGACCCTTTCGGTCTCCACTGACTGATGTGCCCGCGCGCAGCCATCATTGGCAAGCTTCACCAGATGGTCGACGGAGGAGGAAATCCAGAGGTCGCCATGGCTGCGTTTCAGGCGGCAGGCCAGTTCCGCTTCGCGGAAGAGGTCGTTGCTGACATAGTCGTTGAATTCGACCGTCACGTCCGGCGCCGTCTCCTGGAAGTTACGGATCAGCGGTGCGATCACATCGGCGTCGGTGACGCCGTTTATGACAAGCCGGGTGCGCTCTTCTGCCAGAGCCGGAAAGACCGAGCGATCGCCCTCGAGCGCAAGGACTGAGGTCGTACAGAGGGCTGCTGCGACGAGAGCTGCGGTGAACGAGCGTGTTGTCGTCGACAGGTTCATGCGGCTGGCCTCGCATCGATCAGGGGGAGTTCGAGGAAGACGGTAAAGCCGGTCTGAGGAGTGCGTTCGCGAAAGGCCAATGCACCGTTCAGTGTCGTTGCCACTTCCGAGGCGATCGCAAAACCGAGGCCGGAGCTGCCTTCGCCTGTTTTCGACGAGACGAAGCGGCGTGTCACCTGGGCCCAGTCCTGCGCCGGGATGCCGGGGCCATCGTCCTCCACCTCGACCAGGACGAAATTGCCGCGCTTGATCACACGCACGGCAAGGCTTGCTTCGACGCCATGACGGAGCGAATTGTCGATGATGTTGACGATTGCCTCGCGCAGGCTCAGGGCATCGCCCATGACGGTCAAGGCTTCCGGCGGGGCCTCGAAGGAGACGACGATGTCGGGGTCGATGGTAATCGGAACGGCGGCGCGGAAGGCCTTGCGGGCCACGTCGACGACATCGGTCGGCGACAGCTGCACGGAATCGAAGCGGTGGATCACCATGGCGTGGTTGAGAAGCTGCGTGGTGAAGCGCGCGAGTTCCGAGGCACGGTCCTTCACCCGGTCGAGATGGCGGCGATCGTTTTCGGACAGCGCATTCTCGTCGATCAGGCTGACCTGGGCGGACAGCGCCGTCAGCGGCGTGCGGATCTGGTGAGCACTGTCGGCGATAAAGCGTTGCAGGAGGCGCAGGCGATCATCGAGACGCCGCATGAAGTGGTTGATCGACTCGACGAAGGGCGAGAGTTCCCGGGGCACGTCGACGGCCAGCGGTGTCAGGTCCTGGCTGTCGCGGCGGCGGAGCGTATCGCCCAGCGCATCGAGCGGCCGCAGCGAATAGCGCACGGCCAGGACCGTGCCGCCGAGCGCGAGCAGGCTCATGACGCCAACAAGCACGAGCGCACGCGTGGTGAGTTCGGTTGTCAGCGCCTGCCGGGCTTCGGTCGTCTGGGCAATCAGCACATTCGCCCAGCCGCCGATCACGGGATCGGCAATGGCGCGGCTCGCGGCGACCATGCGGACCGGTTGATCACGGAAGCTCGCCGTCTCGAACAGCGTCTCGGTGCGGGCATTGGTGACATCGGTGGGGAAGTCGAGATCTTCATAGCCTGTCAGCGTAGAGCCGTCGGGGGCCACCACGCGGTAGAAAATCTTGTCGCGTGGCGCGAGGCCGAGGAGCTCAAAGGCGCTCGGTGGCAGGTCGACGGTGATCCGGCCTTCCTCGACCACCAGGCTGTCGAGGATCTGGATGGCCGCGCCCTGGAGCAACCGATCATAGGCTTCGTCGGCGGCTGCGCGGGCATAGAACCACGCGGCGGTTACCAGGATCGCGGCGCCGCCGGCAAGAACCACGGCGACACGGATGACCAGTCGGGCGAAGAGAGAGCGTCTAGTCCTCTGCATCGGACACCAGCTGATAGCCCACGCCGCGCACGGTTACGATGCGGGCCTTGGCTCCTTCGAGCTTCTTTCTCAGGCGACCGACATAAAGCTCGATTGCATTCGGCCCCGCCGGTTCATCGAAACCGAACAGCTGGTCGAGGAGCTGGTCCTTGCTGAACACCCGTCCCGGCCGGCTGGCCAGGATTTCGAGCAGCGTCATCTCGCGACGCTTGAGCGGCACTTCGCGATTGCCCACCTTCACCGATCGTTGGGAGCGGTCGAGCAGCACGTCGCCGCAGACGATCAAGTTGGTTGCCTCGCCACCGGCGCGGCGGCGCATCAGTACCCGCGCCCGGGCTTCGAGTTCGCGGAAGTCGAAGGGTTTGACGAGGTAATCGTCGGCTCCAAGGTCGAGGGCGCCAACGCGGTCATCGATCTCGGAGCGCGCGGTCAGCACCAGAACGGGCACGGCGCTGCCCTTGTCGCGCATGCGCTTCAGGATTGCGAAGCCGTCCATGCCGGGCAGCATGACGTCGAGGATGACGAGATCGTATTCGGTGAAATCAAGAATTTCGGCTGCGACACGGCCGTTCGTTTCCCAGTCGACGGTATGGCCGATGGTTTCAAAGCGGCGAGAGATCGCCTCTCCGACGTCGAGCGTGTCTTCCACGAGCAGAATGCGCATGGCGGGACGCTCGCATGTCTGGCCGCTTCGATCAAGCTGGAGGAAAGGTGGTATCCTGTACGCTGCGGTTAACCCGACGATAAACCGGGACCTCTAAAGTTCGCCGGCAACGGAAGCGGAGATGGCATATTGGCGAGCGAACAGAAGGAAAGCTTCATCCGGGCTGGTTACGACCAGAACTCCTTCCGCTATCTGCTCAAGCGGATCTTCTGGCGCCTGATCGCGCCGCTGCCGGACAAGCTCTACGTGCAGCTCAAGTTCTGGAGCATCAAGGGCGAATGGCCCGATATTGACCACCCGAAGACCTTCTCGGAGAAGGTCCAGTACCGGAAGATCCATGACCGCAATCCGCTCTATGGCAAGCTCGTCGACAAGCTGGCGGTGAAGGACTATGTGGCCGAAAAGGTCGGTGCGGCGCATGTCATACCAACCTATTGGGCGGGCACGAGACTCTCTGACGTCGACTGGTCCAAGATCCCGCTGCCGGCTGTGGTGAAACCGAACCACGCCAGTGGCCTTGGGGAATTCATCTATACACCCGAGGACGTCGAAACGCTGAAGAGAAACGATCCCTTCGGTGAATGGCTGTCGATCGACCATGCCCGCTACAATCGCGAATGGGCCTATTCACAGGTTGACCGCAAGGTGGTCATCGAGAAGATGCTGAGCAAGGACGGCGGTATCCCCTGGGACTATCGTTGCTTTGTCTTTGGCGGTCGGCTGTCGCATATCATCATCGACACCCGCACCGACGATCAGGGCTACTCCGCCACCTATTCGCGTTCATGGGAACGCCTGCCGTTCTACGACCCGGATTATTATCCGCCCTATCCGCACGAGATCCCGCGCCCGGAGCAGCTGGACCTGATGGTGTCGCTGTCGGAAACCCTTGGGCGTGATCTGGATTTCGTCCGCGTCGACCTTTTCGACACGGGCGATGCGCTTTACGTCGGAGAACTCACGCTCTATCCGGGTGGTGGATTCGAAGCATTCGAACCGCCGGAATATGACCGGCTGATCGGTGACATCTGGCCGCTGCCGGCCAAGTCGCTTCGTCGTTCGTTCTGACGCGCCCTTTGTGAAGCTTCAGGCCTGGTGTGCGGCCGCCTGGATCTCCATCAGGGAGACCGTTTCAGCCGGCGGTGCCTGCAGCGAATGCAGCGCTTCGATCAGCGACGTCATGATCGCTGCACGCAAAGCATACGTATTTGCCGTGGTCTTCTTGTGGTCCAGTCTCTGGGCGGCGACGACCAGATTGGCACCGTGTTGCATGACGATCTGCTGAGCCCTGACCATCGCCCAGGTCTCGATATCGATCTGTTCCCGCATGTCCGCATCCCCAGCTAAATCATTTAGCCCGCGAGGCTTTCTCGAATCAGCCTCATGTTTAAAGGATATTCGATTATCTCGATTTGTTAAATGAGAGACCCAAAAAGGTCATGAATTGATAGGGCAAGTCGGTTGCTTATTCTGAAACTGCTCGCGTAGCAGGCTTCAAGCTTCCGTGAGGGCCCCATGTTCAAAGGAGGACATGGCTCCGAGTAGGTGTCATGACCTGCCAGGGCTGCAAAAATGGGACCGTGTTCCAGTCCCCTCCAACTCCGAGGCTGTCATGTGGGTTCCGGGATGCTGATCAGGCAAAGGTGCGGGGGGCCGGATTTTGCTGTTGCTGCGCTGATCGTGCCTCGCGACGTTCCAGCCAGTCTGCGGTTTCGTCCCCGGCGCTGCGGCTCGCCTCGACGATGTCGATTCCGCGCAGCAAGGCATGTATCAGCGCGCCACTGAAGCTGTCGCCGGCGCCGATCGTGTCGCGGACATGAACGACCCGCTTGAGGGTCACTCTTGTTTCATCCTTTCCGTCGAAGACCGAGATCGCCCCCGGTCCATCGGTCATGACCAGGTGCCGGAGACGGGCGCTGCCAAGCGCCTGCGCCCGCCGCCAGGTATCCGTCAGGTTGACGCCCGGAAGGTCTGCCTTCGAGCCCACCATGATATCCGCCGGTCGCGGCTCGCCTTCACGCAAGGGCATTTGCGAGACCACGAGGGGGGCTGCGGCCAGTGAGGCGATGATCGCTTCCGGCAGCTTCGGCGCGTTGACATAAAATGCTAGGGCCGCGATCGGCTGATCGAGCAGGAAGGTTCGCGACAGGCGCCTCTCGCTGGAGAGGATCGTCCGTTCGCCTGTCGGGTCCAGCAGAATATCGGCAAAGTCTGTGGCGCCTTCGCGGCGGGCAATGAGCGTCGTGTCGAACCCGGCTTCCTGAAGCTCGGCAAGAGCGGCGTCGCCATTGGTGTCATCCATCAGGTTCGACAGCAAAGCCACGGGGTGACCGAGCTCCAGCAGCCGTCTCGCTGTGAAGTATCCGCCACCCCCAAGCCGCGTTTCGCGCGACGTCCAGGCAATCCTGCCGCCGGCCCGCAACGGTTCGCTCAGCCGCCAGATGCGGTCGTGATTGATGTGGCCGATGACGACGACCCGGTTTCGCCGCGCGCCCGTCATTCGGCTGCATCCTTCGGTGCAGGGCGACTGGTTTCGCGCAGGATCAATTCAATCGGCCAGAGTTCGCCGATATCGCTCGCCTCGCGTCCCGAAAGCATCTGCAAAAGCAGGTCTGTAATCCGGCTTCCGGCAGCGCGGATCGACGACCGTGTGGTCGAAAGTGACGGCGCCATATTCTCGGCTGTCAGATAGGGAAAGACATCGTCATGGGCGATGACCGAGATGTCGCGGCCGATGACGAGGTTCATCGAACGGGCTGCACGATAGACTCCCAGTGCCGTCATCATCGATCCGGCAACGAAAGCGGTCGGGCGCGGGCGCTGCTCAAGGGCGGTACGGGCGAACCGGAAGCCGATCTCGTCGGTGAAGTTGCCATGGGTCACGAGCTTCGGGTCGAAAGCAACGCCGCGTTCGGCCAGTGCCGCCCTGTAGCCGGCAAGGCGGTGCAGCGTGAATGTCAGGCCTTCGCGACCGTTCAGAAGGGCAATGCGCCGATGCCCGAGATCGAGCAGATGTTCGGTGCTGCGTTTGATGGCGCCCTCATTGTCGATGTCCAGCCAGGCATGCGGCACCTCGGTGGCCGAACGGCCGTGGACGATGAAGGGCAGTTTGAGTTGGTGGAGCAGGGCAATGCGGGGATCCCTTGGGCGCGGGGAATGGATGACGACGGCATCGACGCGGCGGCTCTCGGCGAGGCGCCGGTAGAGCTGCAATTCATCGCCGGTATCGTGTTCGGCCATCGGCGTAATGAGGATGTCGATGTCCTCGCTGCTGAGGCGATCGGCCATGCCGCTCATGAACTCCGAAAACTGGTAGTCGCCGGCCTTGGTCATGACCACGCCGATGGCGCCGGCCCGGCCCGTTGCCAGCCGGACGGCATTGATGTTGGGCCGGTAACCCAGACGGGCCGCCTCTTCCATGACGCGGGCGCGCGTGGCCTCGTTGACTTCCGGATAGCCACTGAGCGCGCGGCTTACCGTCGTCGGTGACAGTCCGATCTCTCTGGCAAATTCCTTGAGCTTCATGTCGTGTCGTCGAACTCCTGCGGGAACATCTCCGCTTCTGCCGCTTATCACATGCAAGCTGCCACTCTGGCAATTCTCGGCTCGGGCTGTCAAAGCGCTTCCAAGGTGGTTTCACTTCGACAGGATCTCATGATCGGCGGAAGCATTCCAGTGAGTGTTGAAAACCCTTGCAATGCGATTTGACATGGGCCTTCAAGTTTGCAAATGTTGCTTGCCAAACCGCTTTCAAATTTTCCTCTCAGGCCCCGGTTTCGATTCTTTGCCCGCGTAGGTCAGAGGGGTTGATAGGTCTCGTTGAGGCATTGCCGATGGCTGGTCGCACTGGCGCTAACCAAGGAGAAGACAGGTGACGATCAGAACGGTTGTCTGGGGTGAAAACATTCACGAGCGTGAAAACGCCATTGTCCGCGGGATCTATCCCGACGGCATGCATGCGACGATTGCCGCCGCGCTCAATACGGATTCGCAGATCGAGGCAACGACGGCGACGCTGCAGGAGCCGGAGCATGGCCTCTCGGTCGAGCGGCTGGCGGAGACGGATGTGCTGGTCTGGTGGGGCCACAAGGCGCATGGCGACGTGTCCGACGAGATCGTCGAGCGGGTGGCAAAGCGTGTCTGGGAAGGCATGGGCCTGATCGTCCTGCATTCCGGCCATTTTTCCAAGCCGTTCAAGCGGCTGATGGGTACGCCCTGCGCGCTGAAATGGCGAGAAGCCGGCGAGCGCGAGCGGATCTGGACGGTCAATCCCGGCCATCCCATCGCGGCCGGTATTCCTGAGAATTTCGTGCTGGAAAACGAGGAAATGTACGGCGAGTTCTTTTCGGTGCCAGAGCCGCTGGAAACCGTGTTCATCTCCTGGTTTGCCGGCGGTGAAATCTTCCGTTCCGGTCTCACCTGGCGCCGTGGTGCGGGCAATATCTTCTATTTCCGTCCCGGCCACGAGACCTATCCGACTTATCATGATGCGACCGTGCAGCAGGTCATCCGCAACGGGGTAAAATGGGCCTATAATTCGATGCCGCGTTACGGCGCCGTGCATGATGCGCCGAATGTTCCAGTCGAACAGGCCCTGGAGCCGATCACCGAACGCGGCCCGCGCCTGCATCAGGCCGGTGAGGAAGGCTACAAATGAGCGCTGCCCCCATTCGACTTCTGATCCTCGGCACGGGTGGCATGGCCAATACCCATGCGATGAACTTTTCCACCATCCCGGACGTCCAACTCGTCGCGGCGGTTGATCTCGACCTTGCGACCGTGCGTGCCTTTGCGGCCCGCCACGACATACCCAATACCTTCACTTCGCTGGAGAAGGCAATCGCCTGGGGTGAGTTCGATGCGGTCACCAATGTCACGCCGGACCGCGTGCACTATCCGACGACGCTGAAGCTGCTCGCCGCCGGCAAGCATGTCATGTGCGAAAAGCCGCTGGCGGAGAATTATGCCAAGGCCGACGAGATGGCGACGGCGGCGGAGAAATCCGGCCTCGTCAACATGGTCAACCTCACCTATCGCAACGTGGCGCCGGTGCAGAAGGCCCGGCAGATGGTCATCGGTGGCGAGATCGGCAAGGTGCGCCATATCGAGGCCTCCTACCTGCAGAGCTGGCTGGTCTCCAAGGCCTGGGGTGACTGGGCGACCGAGAGCCAGTGGCTCTGGCGGCTCTCGACGAAGCACGGATCGAATGGCGTGCTCGGGGATGTCGGCATCCATATTCTCGACTTTGCCGGATATGGCGCCGCCACGGACATCGATCATGTCTTTGCGCGGTTGAAGACCTTCGACAAGGCGCCCGGCAACAAGATCGGCGAATACGATCTCGACGCCAATGACAGCTTCACCATGACGGCGGAGTTCGCCAATGGCGCCATGGGGGTCATCCATGCCAGCCGCTGGGCGACCGGCCACCTGAACGAGCTGCGGCTCAGGGTGCATGGTGACAAGGGCGCGCTCGAAGTCATCCACCGGGTGGATGGATCGACCCTCAAGGCCTGCCTGCGAGACGATGTCGAGCAAGGCGTGTGGCGGGAGATCGAGGTCGCTCCGGTCGAGACGAACTATCAGAAGTTCATCGCCGCCATCCAGTCCGGCCATGCTCAAGATCCGAACTTCCGCCATGCAGCCAATCTGCAGAAGATCCTTGATCTCGCGATGCTGACGGAAGTCGAGCGGCGGGAACTTGTTGTCTGACTTTGGGCCAGTGCTGTCGCCTGCCGAAGGGCAGGCGACAGCAGGATTGCGTCACTTCGGCGGGTAGACGGCTGCCACGGCACGGTCGATCGCAAAGGCAAAGCCGAGCCCTTCGTTGCCGGCGAGCAAGGCTGCCTTCAGTTCTTCCGCCGACTTGCTTTCGGCAAGTGCCTTTTCCCAATGATCGAGATAGGCAGAGGTCTGGGCAAAGACCGATGCATCGGACTTGCTGTCGGCCTTGCGATGGCCGGGGATGACCGTTTCGGCATTCAATCCCTGCAGGGTCTTGATGCTTTCGCGCCAGGCGGCGATCTGTTCTGGTTTCGTGTTTTCCTCCAGCCAGAGATGCGTGTCGGCATAGGCAATGTCTGCCGCGATCACGGTCTTCAGGGCCGGAATGTGCAGGGGCGTGATGAGTGCGGTATCGCCGTGGAGGGGGGCGAGGACCTCGATACGCTCGCCTTCCAGCTTGATGTGGTCGGCAGAGAGTACGTCCGGGATCACCACCCGGCTGGCGAAGACGCCTGCCGGCGCGGCGCCGCCGATGCGGTCGAGCATTGGCTGTGCGGTCTGGGCGATCATGCCTTGAACCGCAGCGTGGGCGACCGGCTTGGCATCCGGGAAACGGTCCATCAGCACGGCGAGACCGAGAATGTGATCCGGGTGGAAGTGGGTGATGAGGATGGTCTCGACCTTGCGACCCGTGGCTGCGATCAGATCCGCGAGTGCTGCGGCATTGGCCTGGGTGAACTGCGCATCGACGACGACGGCGGACTTTTCTCCCAGGATCACGGTGCTGTCTACGAGAAGCCCGGCCTCGTCGGAAGTGAAGACCTCCGTACCGGTCGAAGCTGCATGGGCAAAACGTCCGGCAAAGGCGGTCGCTGCGGCGCCCGCAGCCGCGAGGCTGATGAAGTTTCGGCGGTTCAGAATAAACATTAGCTCTCCTTTTTAGTGCTGGTCTAAAATATAGACCGACTCATATCGGAGATTTAGAAGTCTCGAAAGAAGGCAGCTTTTAGAGCGCTGGTATGCTGCAGGAAACTAGCCCTTGACGACGTGTCGAGCGGATGGGGCGGGCTGAAACGGAAAGCGCCGCCCGAGGAGGTTCGGGCGGCGCTTCCATTCTGCGTCACCTTGCGGCAACGCGGGAGCTCTTCGTCGTCAGTAGGCGACGGTGACGGCAGACTTGTCCTTGGCGGACTTGACGGCCGCATCGGCCAGCGCCAGCGCGATCAGGCCGTCTTCGGCGGACGGTGACATCGGCGTGCCGTTGTCGAGGGCGTCGATGAAGGCGGAGATTTCAGCCGCGTAGGCTGCCGTGTAGCGGGTCATGAAGAAGTCGTGCAGCGGCGGGCGGGTATAGCCGTCCTTGTTGGCGACTTCGATCGAGACCGGGCGCTGGTTTTCGGCCGAGACCGAGCCGAGCGAACCATGCACTTCGATCCGCTGGTCGTAGCCATAGGATGCGCGGCGCGAGTTGGAGATGATCGCCTGGCGGCCGCTCTTGGTCGTCAGGATCAGCGAGGCGCTGTCGTAGTCGCCGAGTTCGCCGATCTTGGGATCGACGAGCACGGAGGCCGAGGCCTGCACCGTTTCGATCTCTTCGCCGAGCAGGAAGCGGGCCATGTCGAAGTCATGGATCGTCATGTCGCGGAAGATGCCGCCGGAGACCTTGATGTATTCGGCCGGCGGTGCGCCCGGGTCGCGGCTGGTGATCGTCACCATCTCCACCTTGCCGATCGAGCCCTTGTCGATCTCCTTGCGCACGGCCTGGAAATGCGGGTCGAAGCGGCGGTTGAAGCCGAGCATGACCTTGCCGCCGACGGCGCGCACGGTCTCGAGGCAGGCCTTGGCTCTGTTAACATCCAGATCGATCGGCTTTTCGCAGAAGATCGCCTTGCCGGCCTTGGCGAAGCGCTCGATCAGGTCGGCATGGGTGTTGGTCGGCGTGCAGATGATGACGGCGTCGATGTCCTTGTCGGCCTCGATCTCCTCGATCGTCTTCACCGCGCAGCCGGTCTGGGCGGCGATGGCGTTGGCGGCGTCTGCAAAAGCGTCGGCGACTGCGACGAGTTTCGCGCGCTTGTCTTCGGCTATGGCTTTTGCATGCACCTTGCCGATGCGGCCGGCGCCCAGAAGTGCCAGTCTCGTGACCATGTTCATTTCCTCCCTGTCACGCCTTGGTCTCTCGTCAAGAGGAGGCGATTGTGATGTCGTTGGGCGTTCCTGATGGCTGCGCCTGATCGATGTTCCATTTCACGCTGGCAAATGCCGTGTTTTGGAATATATGTTCTATTTTGCTAGATCGTGACACGGTTTCTGTCAAGCGTGACGATGTGTCCGGATGAGGGTAGGGGACGGCATGAGCGAGAACGGCGGACCGCAGACGATCAAGGAGTTCGAAGACCGGTTGCTGGAAGTCTCTGGTAGTCTGCCCAAGCGGCTGAAGCAATGCGCCGACTATGTCGCTGGCAACAAGGATCGCATTGCCGTGTCGACCGTCGCCGAGATGGCGGAAGGGGCGGGCGTCCAGCCTTCGGCCTTCATGCGCTTCTGCCAGATCATGGGTTTTTCCGGCTTCTCGGAAATGCAGAAGCTGTTTCGCGAGAGCTTCGTCGGCGGCTGGCCTGACTATTCCACGCGCCTCCAGCACTTGCGCGAAAAGGCTGAAGGATCGCCCTCGGCGCTTCTCGCCGAGTTCGTCGAGGCCGGGCGGCTTTCGCTTGAGAATCTTGTCAAAACCGTTGATCCACAAGCCATGGAAGTGGCTGTCAAGCAGCTTTCCGAAGCGCGGATGATCCACATCATCGGTCTGCGCCGCTCCTTTCCGGTTGCAAGTTACATGGCCTATGCCTTCGAGAAGATGGGTGTGCCGGCCATGTTGCACAGCGTCGTCGGTCGGCTCGACAACCATCATGCGATCCAGGCGGGCGATGCCCTGCTTGCCGTGACATTCTCGCCCTATTCTGCCGAAACGCTTGAGTTGGTCGAGCAGGTCCGGGCGCGCGGCGTTCCCGTTGTCGCCGTCACCGATACGGTGGTCAGTCCACTCCGACGGCTGGGTGCCACACTCCTGTCGGTCTCCGAAGTCGATTTCGGTGCGTTCAGGTCGCTGTCGGCCACCCTCTGTCTTGCTATCGCGCTCTCCGTGGCCGTCGGGACTGCGCGACAGGATGGCTGAACGTCCGTATTGAAATTCTAGAAAATAGAATTTATAGTCCATTTTCAGAAATTGCCGTTCCAAATCGTGGAATGGTTTCGAGGCGGGGCGTCAGATCCCGCATCACAGGGAGGACATCGCTTGGCTTCGCTCGATCTGATCACGATCGGTCGCTCGTCCGTGGACCTTTACGGGGCCCAGGTCGGCGGTCGGCTGGAGGATATGGCTTCCTTCAACAAGTATATCGGGGGGTCGCCGACCAATATCGCGGCGGGCACGGCGCGGCTCGGCCTGAAATCGGCACTGATCACCCGCGTTGGCGATGAGCATATGGGCCGCTTCATCCGCGAGCAGCTGGTGCGCGAGGGCGTCGATGTGCGCGGCGTCAAGACGGACAAGGAGCGGCTCACCGCGCTGGTTCTGCTCGGCATCCGGGACGAGCATCAGTTTCCGCTGATCTTCTACCGCGAGAACTGCGCCGACATGGCGCTGTCGGAAGAGGATATCGATCCGGATTTCATCGCCCAGGCGCGCTGCGTCTGTGCGACCGGCACGCATCTGTCGCATCCGCGCACGGAGGCCGCCGTGTTGAAGGCGCTGAAGATCGCCCGCGAGAAGGGCGGGCTGACGGCGCTCGATATCGATTACCGCCCGAACCTCTGGGGTCTCGCCGGGCATGGCGAAGGCGAGAGCCGCTTCATCGAATCCGCTCAGGTGACGGCGAAGCTGCAGTCGACGCTGCATCTCTTCAATCTTATTGTCGGCACGGAAGAGGAATTCCACATTGCCGGCGGCTCGACCGACACGATCGAGGCGTTGAAGGCTGTCCGCAAGGTCTCATCCGCGACGCTGGTGTGCAAGCGTGGCCCCATGGGTGCCGTGGTCTTTGATGGCGCGATCCCTGATAGCCTCGATGCCGGCCAGACCGGCCAGGGTTTTCCGATCGAGGTTTTCAATGTGCTGGGCGCCGGCGACGGCTTCATGTCGGGGCTGCTCAAGGGCTGGCTCACCGGCCAGGACTGGCCGACCAGCCTGAAATTCGCCAATGCCTGCGGTGCCTTCGCCGTCTCGCGCCACGGCTGCACGCCGGCCTATCCGAGCTGGGAAGAGCTGCAATACTTCTTCCGCACTGGCATCAGGAACAAGGCGCTGCGCAAGGATGAGGCGCTGGAGCAGGTGCACTGGTCGACCAACCGCAAGAATGACTGGTCGACCATGCGGGTCTTTGCCTTCGATCACCGCATGCAGCTCGAAGCCATGGCGAAGGATGCCGGCGTTTCGGATGAGAAGATCGGTGCCTTCAAGAACCTCTGCCTCGATGCGGCGCTCAAGGTCTCCGGCGGCAATGCCGGTTACGGCCTGCTCTGCGACAGCCGCCTTGGCCGCGAGGCGCTCTACCGCGCGGCTGGCACGGGTCTGTGGATCGGTCGCCCCGTCGAATGGCCGGGCTCACGCCCGCTGACGCTTGAGCCGGAAATCGGCCCTGATTTCGGCGGCCTCGTCGAATGGCCGGTTGAGCATGTCGTCAAGGTGCTCTGCTTCTATCACCCTGACGATACCGCAGAGATGAAGGTCGAGCAGGAGAAGACCGTGCAGCGGCTCTTCCATGCGGCGCGCCGCAATCGGCTCGAATTCCTGCTGGAGGTCATCCCCTCCAAGGTCGGCGCCTGCGATGACGAGACGGTGGCCAAGATCATCGAGCGCTTCTATGAAATCGGCGTCTATCCCGACTGGTGGAAGCTGGAGCCGATGAAGACCACGGCGTCCTGGGCCAATGCCTGCAACGCCATCGAACGCAACGACCCGAACACGCGCGGCATCGTGGTGCTCGGGCTTGATGCGCCACAGGCGGAGCTTGAGGAGAGCTTCCAGCTTGCCGCCGGCTTCGATCTGGTCAAAGGTTTCGCCGTCGGCCGCACGATCTTCGGGGATGCCGCTCGCAAGTGGCTCGCCGGCAGCATCAATGACGCCCAGGCCGTGGAGGACATGGCGGCCCGTTACCAGAGCCTCTGCGCGATCTGGGATGCGGCGCGCCAAAAGGCGGTTTCCGCCAAGGGAGGAAAAGCATGAAGACGATCCGGCTGACCGCCGCCCAGGCGATGGTGCGTTACCTCGCCAACCAGCTGAATGAGGATGGCGTTCCCTATATCGCTGGCATGTGGGCGATCTTCGGTCACGGCAATGTCGCCGGTCTCGGCGAAGCGCTTTATGGCATCCGCGACGAGCTGCCGACCTATCGCGGCCAGAACGAGCAGTCGATGGCGCATGCGGCGATCGCCTATGCCAAGCAGCTTGGCCGTCGTCGCGCCATGGCGGTGACGTCCTCGATCGGCCCCGGTGCGCTCAACATGGTGACGGCGGCGGCACTCGCCCATGTCAACCGGCTCCCTGTGCTCTTCGTGCCCGGCGATGTCTTTGCCAATCGCGGCCCCGATCCGGTTCTGCAGCAGATCGAGGATTTCGGTGACGGCACGATGTCGGCGAATGACTGCTTCCGCCCGGTGTCCCGCTATTTCGACCGCATCATGCGGCCGGAGCAGCTTCTGACCGCTTTGCCGCGCGCCATGCGGACGCTGACCGATCCTGCGGATTGCGGCCCCGTCACTCTTGCCTTCTGCCAGGACGTCCAGGCCGAGGCCTATGACTATCCGGAGAGCTTCTTCGCCAAGAAGACCTGGCGCTTCCGTCGTCCGGAGCCTGACGTCGTGGAGTTCGAAGCGGCGGTTGCGGCGCTGAAGGCGGCGAAGAACCCTGTGATCGTCGCCGGTGGCGGTGTGCATTTTGCAGGCGCCACGGACACGCTGAAGGCCTTTGTCGAGAAGCACCAGGTCCCGGTGGTCGAGACGCAGGCCGGCAAGTCGGCGCTTGCCTGGGATCATGGGTTGAACTTCGGCCCTGTCGGTGTGACCGGTGCCGAGAGCGCCAATGTCGTCTCGGAAAAGGCCGACCTGGTCATCGGCGTCGGCACGCGTTTCCAGGATTTCACCACCGGCTCCTGGGCGCTGTTCAAGAACCCCAATCGGAAGATCCTGGCGCTGAACGTTCAGCCATACGACAGCGCCAAGCATGATGCGATCCCACTCGTCGCTGACGCCAAGATTGGCCTCGCAAAGCTCTCGGCCGCGCTCGGCGATCACACGTATGCCGCACCGGATGCCGGACTCAAGGCCTCCTGGTTTGCCAAGGCGGATGCCGTGACGGCAGCACCCAAGGACAGCAATTCGCTGCCGACCGACATGCAGGTGATCGGCGCGGTGCAGCGCGCCTCGCGTGACAACACGGTCGTCATGTGCGCCGCCGGCACAATGCCGGGGGAATTGCATCAGCTGTGGAAGTCGAAGCTGCCGCTTTCCTATCACATGGAATACGGCTTCTCCTGCATGGGCTACGAGATCGCCGGCGGCCTCGGCATCAAGATGGCGGAACCCGAGCGTGACGTCATCGTCATGGTCGGCGACGGCTCCTACATGATGATGAATTCGGAGCTGGCAACCGCTGTTGGCATGGGCGTGAAGATCACGCTGGTGATCACCGACAACAGGGGCTATGGCTGCATCAACCGGTTGCAGATGGGCACCGGCGGCGCGCAGTTCAACAACCTCTACGCCCATTCGAATGTCAGCCCGATCGCCATCGATTTTGCCGCTCATGCGGCATCGATGGGCGCGCGGTCCCACAAGGTGTCGTCGATTGCAGAGCTGGAAACAGCCCTCGACGCAGCCCGCGCGGCGACCGACACGACGGTCATCGTCATCGATACCGATCCTTATCCGACCACCGGAGCCGGTGGCTACTGGTGGGATGTCGCGGTGCCGGAAGTCTCCGCCCGCGCCGAAGTCAATCAAGCCCGCGCAGCCTATGAAGCGGCTCTGAAGGAAAGAACCTGATCATGATCCTTTTCGGAACCAACCCGATCGCCTGGTCGAACGATGACGACCGCCGTCTCGGCGCCCATATCAGCCTCGAACAATGCCTGGACGAGACCGCCAAGATCGGTTTCGACGGCATCGAGAAGGGTCACAAGCTGCCGACCGATCCGGCCGGATTGAAGTCGGTGCTGGAGCCGCGCGGCCTGAAATTCGTGTCCGGCTGGCATTCGCTGAACCTGCTCACCAACACGATCGAGGAAGAAAAGGCCGCCATGCAGCCCTTCCTCGATGTGCTCAAGGCCATGGGCTGCAAGGTCATCATCGTCTGCGAAACGTCTAACGCCATTCACGGCGCCGATGACACGGCTCTTGCCGACCGCCCGGTTCTGTCCGATGCCGAATGGGCGAAGTTTGGCGCCGGGGTCGAGGCGCTGGCGGAGTTCTCGGCAAGCCAGGGCATCTCGCTCGTCTATCACCACCACATGGGAACGGTCGTCGAGACCGAGGCCGAGATCGACAAGCTGATGGAGCATACCGGTCCGCATGCCAAGCTGCTGCTCGATACCGGCCATTGCTATTTCGGCGGCGGCAACCCGGAAGCGGTTGCGAAGAAATACATGCACCGCGTCGGCCATATCCACGCGAAGAATGTTCGTCCCGTCATCGCCGATCAGGTGCGCAACGAAAAGCTCTCCTTCCTCGAAGGTGTTCGCCGCGGCGTATTTACCGTGCCCGGCGATAGCGAAGGCGGCGTGAATTTTACGCCTGTGCTGAAGATCGCGGCCGAGCATGGCTATCAGGGCTGGATCGTTATCGAGGCCGAACAGGACCCTGACGTGCGCAATCCGTTCGAGTATCAGAGCCTGGGCCTCAAGTCGCTCAAGGGCTTCGCCAAGGAAGCCGGCCTGATCTGATCGCCTTGGGAGGTGTGACGCTGGTAGCGCCTCCCGCTTTGACAGGGCAGGGCTCCCCGCTTTATTGCTGGGTCCTGTTTCGCCAGCCACAGGAGCCGACGTGAAGATTACGATCCTCGACCCGACCCATCCGTTCTACAAGCCGCTCTGGCGCCGAATTCTCTGCGTCGTGCTGCCGCTGGCCTGGTCTGGGGTGGAGTATTCGAAAGGTGCCACCGGCTGGGCGATGATCTTCGTCGCCTGCGGTCTCTATGCCGGTTACGAACTGCTGTTCATGTATGACCACACAATCAAGAAGGCCGAAGCCAAGGCGGAGGCCGAGCGTGCCAGGATCGCGGCAGAGGCCGAACGCTCCGACGACGATTGAGCAAAAACACAGGAGACGAGGAATGACCGATCTGTTGCGCAAGCCTTCGGCCACATCCGGCAAGGTGCATGACATCACGCCTGCGTCCGCAGGCTGGGGTTATGTCGGCTTCGGGCTCTATAGCCTGAAGGCGGGCGAAAGCGCTGCCGAGCCGACCGGCGAGACAGAGGTCATTCTTGTCCTCGTTGAGGGCAAGGCTGATATCTCCGGCGGTGGCAAGGATTTCGGCGAACTCGGTGATCGCATGTCGGTGTTTGAGAAGACGCCGCCGCACTGCGTCTACGTGCCCGCCGGCAGCGACTGGTCGGCCAAGGCGACGACCGACTGCGTGCTTGCGGTCTGCACGGCGCCTGCCTTGCCGGGACGCGAAGCCCAGCAGATCGGGCCGGAGGGGATTTCGCTTGTCGATCGTGGCAAGGGTGCCAATACCCGGCATATCTATCCGATCGCCATGGAAGACCGGGATGTCGCCGACAGCCTGCTGGTGACGGAAGTCTTCACGCCCTCGGGCAACTGGTCGTCCTATCCGCCGCATCGACATGACGAGGATAACTATCCCGAGATGACCTATCTCGAAGAGACCTATTACCACCGTCTCAATCCCGCCCAGGGCTTCGGCTTCCAGCGTGTCTTCACCGAGGATGGCTCGCTCGACGAGACCATGGCGGTATCGGATGGCGATCTGGTGCTGGTGCCGAAGGGGCACCATCCCTGCGGTGTGCCGCATGGCTACGAGATGTATTATCTCAACGTGATGGCTGGCCCCTTGCGCAAGTGGCGCTTCCAGAACCATCCGGACCATGACTGGATCTATCAGCGCGACAGCAAATAGGGCTTGGTGAAGGCGGTCATCGCCTTCACGAATGCGTTTCCTGGAACAATTCCAAATCCGTTCATCAGTTGGCGCCGTAGTGGGAGCACAACGCGCCAATGATGGAGACGCACACATGCCGAAGATCAGCCTCGCCCTTGTCGGGCTTGCACTGAGTCTGCTGCCGTCCGCCGGACAGGCAGCGGACAAGTTCACCTTCGAAGACTACTTCACCGGCCGCACGGAAGCCGTCGGTTCGTTCAGCGCCATCAATGGCGTGAAGCGGACGTTTACGGTCGATCTGACCGGAAGCTGGGATGGGAAGACCTTGACGCTGCGCGAAGACTTTGTCTTCGACGACGGGACCAAGGATCGCAAGACCTGGCGTTTCACCAAGACAAGCCCGACCACCTATAGCGGCACCCGCGAGGACGTGATCGGCGAGACGAAGGTGACGATCAACGGCGCCGTCGCCCGCTTCAACTATCTCGTCTACCTGACACCGCAGACGCAGAGCAACAAGGTGCGCTTCTGGGACAAGATGGTGCTGCGCGAGGATGGGACTGTGCTGAATACGGCGCTCGTCACCAAATTCGGCATCCCGGTCGCCAAGACCACCGTCGAGTTCCGCAAGCCGGGTTCTTCGCACAAGACGGCGAGCCGCTAAGGCTCAAGCCCTTGGTGCCGCGAGCCAGCGGTCGATGCCGCTGGCTGCGGCAATGCCGGTCGCGAAACAGGCGGTGAGCAGATAGCCGCCTGTCGGCGCCTCCCAGTCGAGCATTTCGCCTGACACAAAGGTGCCCGACCGGCTTTTCAGCATGAAGCCATCGTCGATCGCGTCGAGGGTTACGCCGCCCGCCGTCGAGATCGCCTCGGCGATCGGGCGCGGGCGTTTGACGGGGAGCGGCAGAGCCTTGATGAGGTTTGCGAGGCCACTCGCCTCACGCTGGTTGGCTGTGGGGTCGACTTCCCGCAGCAGGGCGATCTTCAGGCCATCGAGATTGGCGGCCTTCTTCAATCGTGTCGAAAAGCTCGCCTTGCGATCCTGACGCGCGAGGTCTGTGGCAAGCCTTTCGACCGTTCGTCCCGGTGCGAGGTCGAGGATCAGCGTTGCCTTGCCGTCCCGGTCGAGGGCGTCTCTCAGCGCTGCCGAATGGGCATAGAGCAGGCTGCCCTCGATGCCGCCCCGGCTGATGACAAATTCGCCCTGGGTGGTGCCCGCTGCCGAGGTGGCCTTGACCGACCTGACCGGCTGGCCGGAGAAACGCGTGTCGAAGCTTTCGGAAAAATCGCAGTCGAAGCCGCAATTGGCCGGGCGGAGCGGGGCAATGTCGATGCCTTCGGCTTTAAGCCACGGCACCCAGGCGGCATCCGAACCGAGCTTTGGCCAGCTTGCGCCGCCGAGCGCGAGCAGTGTGGCGTCTGCCGTCACGCGTTTTGCACCGTCTGGCGTGTCGAAGAGCAGAGTGTCAGCGTCAAATCCCGTCCAGCGGTGACGGGTGAGGATGGTGACGCTCATTCCTTCCAGCCGTTTCAGCCAGGCGCGCAAAAGCGGCGAGGCCTTCATCACTTTCGGGAAGACGCGGCCTGAGGTTCCGACGAAGGTTTCCGTGCCGAGGCCCGCGGCCCAAACGCGGATCTCCTCTGGTGTCATGAGGTCGAGCACGGGGCGCAGCCTATCGTTCGCCGCGCCATAGCGGGTGACGAAGCGGGCATAGTCTTCGGCATGGGTGATGTTGAGGCCCGACTTGCCGGCGAGCAGGAACTTGCGCCCGACCGTCGGCATGGCGTCATAGACGGTCACAGACAGGCCAGCCCTTGCCAGCCGTTCCGCCGCCATCAGCCCTGCCGGGCCGCCACCGATGATCGCCACGCTTTTGGTCATGTGCGCTTAGTCCAGGGCAAAGGTCGAGAGGCGGCTGACGAGGCCGGAGATCGTCTGGCTGTCGGCATTGGCAAAGGCGAAGCGCAGATAATCCTGCTGGTCCCCCCCGAAATAGGCTCCGGGGATGCAAAGCACGCCGGCCTTCTTCGCCAGCCGTTCGGCAACATGGGCGGAGTTTTCGCCCGTAAACGGGTGACGGATGAAGGCGAAATAGGCGCCGAGCGAGTCCATCTTCCAGTCGGGAAGCTTGGCCATTACGCCCTTCAGCGTTTCGGCACGCTTGACGATTTCGATGCGGTTCTCCTCGCGCCAGGCCTTCAGCGCCGGAATGGCCCTGGCGACAGCCGCTTGCGGCGCCCGGGGTGCGCAGATCTGCAGGTTGTCCATGACCTTGGCGATTTCGGAGACGGCCCGGGTCCCTGCCGTGATTGCGCCGAGGCGATGGCCGGGGATGCAGAAGGATTTCGAGAAGGAATAGAGCAGGATCAGGTTCTCTTCCCAGCCCGGGATCGACAGCAGATCATGGGGACGCTCGCCGCCCGGCAGAAAGTCGCGATAGGTCTCGTCGAGGATCAGGAAGGCAGCAGCCTTTCGGCAGGCCTCGAAGGCCTGGCGGAGCAGATCCGGCGGATAGATCGCCCCGGTCGGATTGTTGGGCGAGACCAGCGCCACGGCCTTCACGCCCTTGGCCAGTACTGCCTCAATGCCTTCGATGGTTGGGACGAAACCGGTCGTGGGATCTAGCGGGATCAACTCGCGGCGGATGCCCATCATCGCCAGCGTAGTTTCCTGGTTGAAGTAGAAGGGATCTGTCAGCCCCACCGCATCGCCGCTCCCCGCAATCGCTGAGACTGTTGCCATGAAGGCCTGGTTGCAGCCCGCCGTGATGTGGATGTTATCGGCGGTAACAGGCGCGCCATAGACGGCAGCAACCTCCGCCGCATAGGCCTCGCGAAGCGGCACTTCGCCTTCGATCGGGCCGTAGCCGGCATTCGCCCGGGCGGAAGCGGCCTCGGCCAGCCAGGCGAAGAGATCGGGATGCGGCGGATAGCCGGGTACGGCCTGACTCAAGTCGATCATCGGGCCGCTAGCGCCGTCATAGGCGCGCGCCCAGGCAAAGACGGAGGGCACGGGCGGCGCCGAGAGATCTGCAACAAGCGGATTGAAGGGAGCGGCGGGCATGGCAGTTTCCTCGGTGTTATCAGCTCTCTTCCAAGAGCGGAGCAGTGGTATTGGTGTTGCGCTTGCGGGCGGAGGTGAGGCTTCGTCCGTTGCTACGGCTGGCAGGACGCGGCTGGGCGGCGCGTTCGCTTTCGATGGTGTCGAAGATCCAGTCGATGAAGACCTTGGCGATCGGCGCGGCGCGCACGTCATTGCGGGCAGCAACATAGAAGGCATCCGGTGCGGGTACTGCGAGATCGAAGGGGATCACGAGTTCGCCTGCGGCAATCAGACTTGAGGCTGTGATGCTGTCGCCGAGTGCGACGCCCTGGCCATGGCGGGCGGCCTCGGTCGCCAGGCGGGCGTCACCCATAAAATGTTCGCGAGGCTTGGGCATGTCCAGCTGGTCGGCTGCCGCCAGCCACGAATGCCATTCGCGTCCGTCGTCGCCATGCAGCAGCACATGATCCCGGATGTCGCGCACCGAGCGCAATGGCCGCGTGTTGAGGAGTGTTGGGCTTACCACCGGGAAGAGCTCGAAATTGCTCCAGAGCCTCGTCCAGCAATCCTTCCAGCCACCCTGTCCATAAAGGATCGCAATGTCGATATCGGGCGAATAGATCAGGTTGGCGTCATTGCTGGAGGTGAGTTTCAGGCTGATATCCGGATAGCGCTCGGTAAAAGCGCCGAGCCTTGGAACCAGCCAGAGCGAGAGAAGGGCGGGCACGCAGCATATGCGCAGATTGCCGCTCGTCGTCGGCCGGTCGAGGAGGGCCGTTGCCGCCGCGATGCCGTCAAAGGCCTGGGTGACCGCGGGCAGCAACAGGGCGCCCTGGGGTGTTAGCTTCAGCCGCTTGCCGCCGCGCTCGAACAATACCGTCTTCAGGCTGTCTTCGAGGCTACGGATCTGATGGGAGACGGCGCCGTGTGTGACGCTCAATTCGCGCGCAGCCGCTGAGATCGAGCCGCGTCGGGCGGCTGCCTCAAAGGCGCGCAGGGGATTGAGCGGGGGCAGGCGGCTGGCCATGAGGTCGTCACGATCCGTGAATTTTTCTCACATTGAATGCTATAACATCGTGAATTGATTTTCCAAGTGCGTTGACTGTTAATGCTCACAATAAGAGCAGCGGTGTGCGCTGCCGCAAAAACAGCCAGCGCGGGCATGACCGTGCTGCGCTTGGCAAAGCAGGGAAACGCTTCATGACCTTTGACGCGGACAAGCTCGCGGCACTTCGGGCCAAATACGGTGAGAGTCGCAATGGCGAAATCTTCGATCCCGACTTCCAGAAGGTCGGCGACAAGATCTTTTCCAAGGGTACAAGGGCTGCCCCCTTTGCTGGCCTGCCCACCTTTCTGTCGGCGCCTTACCGGGAAGTCGCGAAGGACGAGCCGGATTTCGGTGACCTGCAGGTGGCGATCACCGGTGTGCCGATGGATCTCGGTGTGACCAACCGTCCGGGCTCTCGCTTCGGACCTAGGGCGCTGCGTGCCATCGACCGGATCGGCCCGTACAATCACGTGCTTGGCTGTGCACCCGTGCATGAACTTCGGGTTGCCGATATCGGTGATGTGCCGCTCAGAAGCCGTTATCGACTGGAAACCGCGCATGAGGATATCGAGCGCCGGTTCAACCAGATCGTCGATGCCGGCGTCACCCCGCTTGCCGTCGGGGGTGACCATTCCATCACCTATTCGATCTTGAAGGCTGTTGGCAAAAAAGCGCCCGTCGGTCTCATCCATATCGACGCCCATTGCGACACCAGCGCCCCCTTCGAGGATACCAAGTTCCATCACGGCGGCCCGTTCCGCCAGGCGGTGCTGGATGGTGTGCTCGATCCGACCCGCACAATCCAGATTGGCATTCGGGGTTCGGCTGAGTATCTCTGGGAGTTCACCTATGAATCCGGCATGACCGTTGTTCATGCCGAAGAGGTGACGGGCCTCGGCATGCCGGCAATCATCGAAAAGGCGAAGGCGATCGTTGGCGACGGCCCGACCTATCTCTCCTTCGACATCGACAGCCTTGATCCGAGCTTTGCGCCGGGCACAGGCACGCCGGAAGTCGGTGGCCTGACGACACGGGAAGTGCTCGAACTGTTGCGCGGCCTCAAGGGCGTCAACCTGGTCGGCGGCGATGTCGTGGAAGTCGCGCCGCAATATGATGCAACGGCCAACACGGCTCATGCGGGGGCACAAGTGCTGTTCGAAATCCTCAGCCTGATGGTCTATAGTCCGTCGATTACGGGACGCTGAGCAGAGACATTCCGGGCGGTTCGCACCGCACGGCCAGAACCGAAAACGGGCGACGAACGCCTCAACCAAAACAAGGGAACAGGACCATGAAAGACATTCTCTCCACTTCCGTCAGCCGTCGCAGCGTGCTCGCAGGCTCGCTCGCCGCTGCCGGCGCGCTTGCCATGCCGTCGATCCTGCGCGCCCAGGACAAGTCGATCAAGATCGGCGTCTATGGCGGTTACTTCAAAGACTCATTCGACAAGAACATCTTCCCGGAATTCACCAAGGCAACCGGGATTGCCGTCGAATCCGTGGCTGAGCCGACCGGTGAAGCCTGGTTGGTGCAGCTCGAGCAGGCCGCCAAGGCCGGCCAAGCTCCGGCCGACCTCTCGATGATGTCGCAGGTCGCCATGCTGAAGGGGCAAGCGACCGAGCTCTGGGCGCCGATCGATATGGCGAAGATCAAGAATGCCTCGGGCCTGATCGACCGTTTCGTCAACAAGTATCCGGATGGTCGTGTCGCCGGCGTCGGCGCCGTTGCCTGGTACATCACGCTCGTCACCAATACGGATGTCTTCAAGGAAGCGCCGACCTCCTGGAATGCGCTCTGGGATCCGGCCAATGCCGACAAGCTCGGCCTGCTGGCGCTCGTGTCCAACTCCTTTTTGCTGGAAGTGACCGCCAAGACCCATTTCGGCGGCACCAATGCCCTTGATACCGAAGAAGGCATCCTGAAGGCTTTCGACAAGCTTGCCGAAGTGAAGCCGAATGTGCGCCTCTGGTATCGCGACGAAGCCCAGTTCGAGCAGTCGCTGAAATCCGGCGAGATCCCGATGGGCCAGTATTACCACGACGTCACGGGTCTTGCCGCAGCCGATGGCCAGCCGGTCCGCTCGACCTTCCCGAAGGAAGGCGGCATTCAGGATTCCGGTTGCTGGGCGCTGTCGCGTGCCTCGACCAAGTCGGAAGAAGCGCATATCTTCATCGACTATATGTGCCAGCCGTCGATCCAGGCGACCCTGTCGCGCAAGGTCGGCACGGCCCCGACGGTCAAGCGCGAATTGCTCGACCTGACCGATGCCGAATTTGCGTCCGTCTCTTCGGATATCGAGCCGATCACGCCGCGTTATGATCTCTACCAGACCAAGTCGGACTGGCTGAACCAGAAGTGGACGGAACTGATCGTCGGTTGATGATGCTGGGGGCGGTTGCCCCTCATCCGCCTGCCGGCACCTTCTCCCCGCACGCGGGGAGAAGGAGACACGCGGATCGCGCGGCGCCTGCTTCCCCTCTCCCCGCTTGCGGGGAGAGGGTAGGGTGAGGGGCAAATGCCCCAGCCTCCAGTCTCAAACGCATATCGTGCAGTATTCGATCCTAGCCGTGTGCAAGACAATTCGGGCGTGAGATGCTATTGCCGCGCCAAAGGGCTTTGAGCCTACACCATTTGATTTCGGAGACATGATGTCTGGCCTCGCCCTCAATTCCGTCACCAAGCAGTTCGGCCCGTTCACGGCGGTCGACAATGTCGAGCTTTCCGTGCCGCACGGCACCTTCGTCTGCCTGCTCGGCCCCTCCGGCTGCGGCAAGACCACGCTGCTTCGGATGGTCGCCGGGCTCGACAGTCCGACCCATGGCGCGATCGTGCTTGATGGCCGCGACATCACGCAGGTGCCGACGCATAAGCGTGATCTCGGCATGGTTTTCCAGTCGCTGGCGCTCTTCCCGCATCTGACCGTCGGCGAGAACATCGCCTATCCCTTGCGCATCCGTGGCATCGGTCGCGAAGAGCAGGTGAAGCGGGTCGACGAGCTGCTCTCCATGATCCACCTCACCGGTTATGCCGACCGTCCGGTGCACAAGCTTTCCGGCGGCCAGCGGCAGCGTGTGGCGATTGCGCGGGCGCTCGCCATTTCGCCCAAACTCTTCCTGCTCGACGAGCCGCTGTCGGCGCTTGATGCCAAGCTGCGCGAAGCGATGCAGGTGGAGCTGCGCAAGCTGCAGCAGCAGCTCGGCATCACCACCATTGTCGTTACCCACGATCAGCGCGAAGCGATGACCATGGCAGATACGGTTGTCGTCATGAACGGGGGCAAGATCCGTCAGGCGGCAAGCCCGATCGAGATCTATCGCAAGCCGGCAGACCGCTTCGTGGCCGACTTCATCGGTTCGACCAATCTCCTGCCGCTGACAGCGCAAGGTGGAACGGCGCTTGTGCTTGGCCATAGCGTCGCCGGCATCTCGGCACCCCCGGGGCAGGGGCAGGTCAGCCTCTCGGTTCGGCCCGAGGACGTCAAGCTCGCGGCCCCCGGCGAAGGCCGTATCACCGGCAAGGTCACCTTCATCCGCGATCTCGGCGGTACGATCGAAACCTTCCTCGATGTCGCCGGGACCGAAGTCGTTGCCGTCTCGACGCCGCGCGAACGGCCGGTCGTGACTGTCGGTCAGGATGTCGGCATCGTCATCGACCCCGAAACTGCCGTGGTGCTGTCGGCATGAGACGCGAGCCCCCGAAAACCGCACTCGACTATGCGCCGCTTGCCTTTCCGGCGGGCATGCTGATCCTGTTCTTCGTCGTGCCCTTTGCGACGATGATCGCCGTCTCTTTCTTCCGCCGCGATCCGGCGGGTTTCTATTCGCCCGATTTCGTCTTCGACAACTACGCCCGCTTCCTGTCCTTCTTCTTTGGTGGCGTGCTCAGCTTCTCGCTGATGCTGGCGGTCGCTGTCGCAGTGGTCTGCGTGACGCTGGCGCTACCGTTCACCTATCTGCTGGCGCGCATGTCGCGCAAAGCCCAGGTGCTGTGGCTCGTCGCGCTCCTCTCCATCCTGTCGCTTTCCGAAGTCATTATCGGCTTTGCCTGGTCGACGCTGTTCTCGCGCACCGCCGGCATCACCAACCTGCTGGTCATGATCGGCCTCATGGAAAAGCCCGTGGCGCTGATGCCGAATTTCGGCGCGGTTCTGACTGGCATGACCTATCAGGCGCTGCCCTATACGGTGCTCGTGCTTTATCCCGCCCTCGTCCGGCTTGATCCAACGCTAACGGAAGCGGCCCGCACGCTTGGCGCTTCGCCGATCAAGGCCTTCTTCACGGTGGTCGTGCCGGCGCTGCGCAATACGCTGATCGCCACGCTGATCATGGTCTTCATCTTCGCGCTTGGCTCCTATCTGCTGCCGCAGATCCTCGGTCGGCCCTCGCATTGGACGCTGTCGGTGCTGATTACCGATCAGGCGATCTACCAGTCGAACATGCCGTTCGCAGCCGCCATGGCCGTGTTCCTCGTGCTGGTCACGCTGGGCATGGTGGCGCTGACGCTGCTGATCGGTCGCAAGGGAGAGGCGGCATGAACACGATCCTGACCCGTCTCTACTTCACCCTCATCGGCATCTTCCTCGCCGCCCCCATCGTCGTCGTTGCCGGCGTCTCGGTGAATGCCAAGCAGAGCCTAAATTTCCCGCCGCAGGGCTTTTCGCTTTCGTGGTACGGCGCGATCTTTACCGATCCGGGCTGGCGCGCGGCCTTCTTCGCCTCGGTCATCCTGGCGCTTTGTGCAGCGGCTCTTGCGGTTGCGATTGCGCTGCCGCTCGCCTGGTTCCTCTGGCGGCGTCTTGCACCCTGGGCGCAGGTCTTCCAGTTGCTGGGCATCGCGCCCTTCACGCTGCCGCCCGTCATCACGGCGCTGGGCTTGCTCACCTTCTGGGCCGCGACCGGCTTCTATGGCCAGCCCTGGACGGCGGTCATCAGTCACGCGATCTTCTTCGTGACGTTGCCGCTCGTGACGCTCTCGCTCGGTTTCTCGGCGATTGACCGCTCACTGGTCGAGGCGGCCGCCACCATGGGCGCCGACGACCGGACGATTTTTCGGACGGTCGTGCTGCCGCTGATCGCGCCCTACCTCGTGTCAGGTTATGCCTTCGCTTTCGTGCTCTCGCTCAACGAATACATCGTGGCTTACATGACGGTCGGGTTCGTAATGGAGACCCTGCCGATCAAGATCTTCAACGCGCTGCGCTACGGCTATACGCCGGTCATGGCTTCGGTGACGATCCTGTTTGTGGCGATCGCTGCCACGGTCTTCGGGCTTGTGGCACGCTTTGGCGATCTGCCGAAACTGCTTGGGGCGAATGCAGACGATCGCAGCTGATGTGAGCGCTCAGCGGTGATCTTCCAGGATCATCGCTGCGGCCTTTTCGGCGATCATCAGGGTCGGGGAATTGGTGTTGCCCGAGGTGATGGTCGGCATCACCGAGGCATCGGCGATGCGCAGGCCTTTCAGTGCTCTCAGCCTGAGCCGCGTATCCACGACGCTGTCGAGATCGGCACCCATGCGGCAGGTGCCGACGGGGTGAAAGATCGTTGTGCCGATGTCGCCGGCGGCCTTCTCCAGATCCAAATCGCTTTCGAGATCAGGTCCGGGGCGATATTCTTGCGGCTGATAGCGCGCAAAGGCAGGCTGGGAGGCGATGCGGCGGGTGAGGCGGATCGAGCGGACGGCGACGTCGCGGTCGCCAGGTGTCGAGAGGTAGTTCGGCGCGATCTTCGGTTGGGCGGTGAAGTCCGGTCCCGATATGTGCACCGAGCCTCGGCTTTCGGGTCTCAGATTGCAGACGCTTGCCGTCATCGCCGGGAAGGGATGAACGGGGTCACCGAACTTGTCGAGCGAGACCGGCTGGACATGATATTCGAGGTCGGCGGTTTCCTTGTCCGGGCCGGACCGGGTGAAGATGCCGAGCTGGCTCGGCGCCATGGACATCGGCCCCGAGCGGCGGAGCGCATATTCCAGCCCGATCATCGCCTTGCCGAGTAGGCTCGACGCGCGTTCGTTGAGGGTCGGCACGCCCTTGACCTTGAAGACGAGGCGGAGCTGAAGGTGGTCCTGCAGGTTTTCGCCGACGGCTGGCACTTCGCGCACCGTTTCTATCCCGGCATTCTGCAGGACGTCACCGCGGCCAATGCCGGAGAGTTCGAGGATCTGCGGCGAGCCGATGGCACCGGCTGACAGCACGACCTCGCGGCGGGCGGCGAAGCGTTTCAACTCACCGTCGTGATGGACGTCGGCGCCGGTTACGCGGTCGCCCTCAATGGTCAGCCGCTTGACATGGGCGCGGGTGAGGATGGTCAGATTCTTACGGTGCCGGACCGGCTTCAGAAAGGCCTTCGCCGTGTTCCAGCGGATGCCGGAGCGCTGGTTGACCTCGAAGAAGCCGGAGCCCTCGTTGTCGCCGCGATTGAAGTCGTCGGTTTCCGGGATGCCTGCCTGTTTGGCCGCCTCGCGAAAGGCTTCCAGCACCTGCCAGCGCAGGCGCGCCTTCTCCACCCGCCATTCGCCGCCTGAACCATGCTTGTCGTCGGCGCCCCGGTGGAAGTCTTCGGTCTTTTTGAAGAGCGGCAGCACGTCATCCCAGCCCCAGCCTTCACAGCCCATCTGGCGCCATTGGTCGTAGTCGCGGGCCTGGCCGCGCATATAGATCATGCCGTTGATCGAGGAGCAGCCGCCAAGCACCTTACCTCTGGGATAGCCGATGGCGCGACCGTTCAGGCCCGGCTCGACTTCCGTCTTGAAACACCAGTCGGTGCGGGGATTGTTGATGCAATAGAGATAGCCGACCGGGATATGGATCCAGTGATAATTGTCGCTGCCGCCGGCCTCCAGCAGCAGCACGCGGCGCGTGGGATCGGCGGAGAGCCGGTTGGCCAGCAGGCAGCCGGCTGTGCCGGCGCCGATGACGATGTAATCGTAGGTCTCCATGCCCCTCCCCGAGCCGTCAGCCTCAACTGTTTCGCAGGCGACCCTCCAGGAGGTCAAGCACCGAGCGCGCGGCATCCATGACATTGGTGCCGGGACCGAAGACGGCGGAGACGCCATGCTCCAGCAGGAAGTCATAATCCTGGCGCGGAATGACCCCGCCGACGACCACGATCACGTCATGGGCGCCCTTGGCCTTCAGCGCCTCGACCAGCTGTGGGGCGAGCGTCTTGTGACCGGCGGCGAGCGAGGACATGCCGACGACCTGGACCTTGTTGGCGACGGCGAGATCGGCCGCTTCGTCCGGCGTCTGAAAGAGAGGCCCTGCCACCACATCGAAGCCGATGTCACCGAAGGCGGATGCAATCACCTTGGCGCCACGATCATGGCCATCCTGGCCGAGCTTGGCGATCAGGATGCGCGGCTTGGAAGCCGCCTTGCCGTAATCCTTGAGGCGGGTGGACAGCGTCTCCATTTCCGGATCGCCTTCATAGGCCTTGCCATAGATGTCATGCACCACTTCGGGGACCGCAATGTGATCGCCGAAGACCGCGCGCATGGCATCCGAGATTTCGCCGACGGTGGCGCGGGCGCGAGCCGCGTCCACTGCGGCTTCGAGGAGGTTTCCCTCGCCTGAGCGAGCGATTTCGGTGAGGCGTGCCAGCGTTTCGCTGACCCGCTTCGGGTCACGCTGGCGGCGCGTCTGCTCGATGCGCTTGATCTGCGACAGACGAACGGCGGTGTTGTCGATCTGCAGGATATCGATCGGCTCCTCGTTTTCGAGGCGGTATTTATTGACGCCGACGATCACCTCCTCGGCACGGTCGACAGCTGCCTGACGACGGGTCGCGGCCTCCTCGATCAGGCGCTTCGGCAAGCCGTCATCGACGGCCTTGGTCATGCCGCCCAGCCGCTCGATTTCCTCGATCAGGGCCCAGGCTTTATCGGCCATGTCGTTGGTCAGGCTCTCGACATAATAGGAGCCGGCCAGCGGATCGACGACCTTGGTCACGCCCGTCTCATGCTGCAGGATCAGCTGGGTGTTGCGGGCAATGCGGGCGGAGAATTCCGTCGGCAGCGCAATCGCCTCGTCAAAAGAGTTTGTGTGTAGCGACTGGGTGCCGCCGAGTACCGCCGACATCGCCTCGAAGGCGGTGCGGACGATGTTGTTGTAGGGGTCCTGTTCGGCCAGCGACACGCCCGAGGTCTGGCAATGGGTGCGCAGCATCAGGCTCGACGCCTTCTTCGGCTCGAATTCCTGCATGATGCGGGTCCAGAGCAGGCGGGCGGCGCGCAGCTTTGCCGCCTCCATGAAGAAGTTCATGCCAATGGCAAAGAAGAAGGAGAGGCGCCCGGCGAATTCATCGACATTCAGGCCCTTGGCGATGGCAGCACGAACATATTCGCGCCCGTCGGCCAGTGTGAAGGCCAGTTCCTGCACCAACGTCGCGCCTGCCTCCTGCATGTGATAGCCGGAGATCGAGATCGAGTTGAACTTCGGCATCTCCTTCGCCGTATATTCGATGATGTCGGCGATGATCCGCATCGAGGGTTCGGGCGGGTAGATATAGGTGTTGCGGACCATGAACTCCTTGAGGATGTCGTTCTGGATGGTCCCGGACAGTTTTTCGCGCGAAACGCCCTGTTCCTCGCCGGTGACAATGAAATTGGCGAGGATCGGGATAACGGCACCGTTCATGGTCATCGAGACGGAGATATCCTGAAGCGGGATGCCGTCGAACAGGATCTTCATGTCCTCGACGCTGTCGATTGCCACACCCGCCTTGCCGACATCGCCCTCGACACGGGGATGATCCGAGTCATAGCCGCGATGGGTCGCAAGGTCGAAGGCGACGGATACGCCCTGCTGACCCGCAGCAAGCGCCTTGCGATAGAAAGCGTTACTCTCCTCTGCCGTCGAGAAGCCGGCATATTGCCGGATCGTCCAGGGGCGCCCGGCATACATCGTAGCACGCGGTCCGCGCACGAAGGGGGCAAAGCCCGGCAGGCTGTCGAGATGGCCGATGCCGGCGATATCGTCCGTCGTATAAAGCGGCTTGACCGGAATGCCCTCGGGCGTGTTCCAGACAAGGCTGTCGGCCGGACGCTTCAATTCCTTCTCGGCAAGCGCCTGCCAGTCGGCGATGGTTTTCTTGGTCATCGATGCGATCCTTTCGCGAAGGCTGCGCGTTTCGGCGGTGCGCCGAGGGAGGTCTGTTTGACGGGGTTTCGGGGTCGGGTTATTCTGAAGGCCTCAACCGGAGTGCCTTGCCATGACCGTGAAAGCCTCTGTCTCGCTGTCGCCGCAGCAGGAAGAATTCGCCCGCAAGCTGGTCGAGGACGGCCATTTTCCAAGCCTTGCCGCTGTCGTCGAGCGAGGGCTGGATCTGGTGCGGGAGGAGACAGCGATGCGGGAGGACGATGTCGAGGCGTTGCGGGCACTAATTGAGCGTCGGCGCAAGGGGCCTTTCCTCTCTGAGGCTGAAAGCCACGAGCGGATCGAGGCGATGATTGCTGCAAAGAAGGCCGAGTATGGTCTTTGAGATCGAACTTTCGGAAGAAAGCGAGAGCGATCTCAAGCAGATCTTCGATCATCTTGTTCAGTCCTACACCCAGTTGGGTGAACCTCTCGAAGATGCCTTTGATCAAGCATCCGAACGCGTTCGCCGAATCCGCAGCGACATCTTTGGCCTCGGGAACGCGCCCTATCAGGGGACATTGTCGAAGGAGATTGGCGATGGTCTGCGTCACGTCACCAAGAACCGCGCAGTCATCTATTTCGACGTTTACGAGACAACGCGGACCGTACAAGTCATTGCCGTCTTCTTCGGTGGACAGGATCATCAGCGGCATATGCTGAAGCGTCTGTCCTAGGCGGTTTTGCATCGGCTGCCGGTTTGCCGCGTGGATACCCCCCTCTGTCCTGCCGGACATCTCCCCCACAAGGGGGGAGAGCAGAGTGGGGTCGGCCTTTTGCCTCAAATGTAACTTCGAATCTGTGAGGCAGGCGCAACGCGAGCGGCCACTCTCCCCCCTTGTGGGGGAGATGTCGGCGTAGCCGACAGAGGGGGGTACCCAAGCCGCGATTGTCGAAGGCGACTTCACCCCTCGAACTCCATGATTGATTGATCCATGGCCTAGCCTCATCGAGACACCCAGTCTCTGGCAATGATCTGGCCGATGAAGAAGTACGCAGCCATGCCCACAAGCATTGCTGATGAAATCTGCAAGGCGCCACTGTCTGCTAGCCCCCCTAGAAGGGCGATGATCAAGAGCCCGGAGATCCACAACACCGCAACGCGAATTGCCGAAACTCCACCAAAGACTGTCTTCATGACCACTGCATATGCAACTGCCGCCCAAAACCCTTTAATGCCCATGTTGATGACATGCACCCATAGCGGCGCACCTCCAGGTGTTGGAATGCCCGTCAGAAGCAAGAACCCACCTGCTGTAGCGACATAGTAAATGTCTAGAACCGACATGATGATCATTGCGGCAAACAGCGCGCCAAAAATGCCGAGCTCCTTGCGCAGACTGATCCTCACCCCTCGAACTCCATGATCAACTCATCCACCGCGAGGCTCTGCCCCGGCTTGACGACGATCTTCTTTACGGTGCCGCGGCGTTCGGCTTTCAGGATGTTTTCCATCTTCATCGCCTCGACGGTGGCGAGCGCCTGACCGGCTTCCACGGTCTCGCCTTCCTTGACCGCAACCCCGGTGATGACACCCGGCATCGGGCAAAGCAGCATCTTCGACGTATCCGGCGGCAGCTTTTCGGGCATGAGTTTGGCAAGGGCTGCGACGCGCGGCGAGCGGACGCGGGCGGTCAAATCCATGCCGCGCCAGCGGAGCCGGATGGCGGGGCCCTTGAGGTCGACCTTCACCGCGAGCGTCTCCCCGCCGATATCGATGTGGGCGAGTGTCTGACCCGGCTGCCAGTCGGTGGCGACCACAAGTTCGCTGCCAGCCTCGAAGGCAACGCGGGTGTTGCCGGTGCCTTCGGTGACGACCAGTGCGTGGTCGCTACCGGCCAGATTGACGACCCAGTCCTTGCCGAGTTTGCGGGTATGGTTGCCGATGGTGCCGGAAATCTGGATGGCGCGCGCCTGCAGGCGATGATGGATGACGGCGGCGATCGCGGCGAGCTTTTCCGCCGAGGCCGCGTCCGGCGTGACGCCGGTGAAACCGTCCCTAAATTCCTCGGCGATATAGGCCGTGGTGATTTTGCCGGAGCGGAAACGATCCTGGTTCATGACTGCTGAAAGGAAGGGCAGGTTGTGGCCGATGCCTTCGACCTCGAAGCTGTCGAGCGCTTCCGACATCGCCTCGATGGCGGTCAGTCGATCAGGAGCCCAGGTGCAGAGCTTGGCGATCATCGGGTCGTAATACATCGAGATCTCGCCGCCTTCGAAGACGCCGGTGTCGTTGCGAATGATAGTGCCGTCTGCGGTCGTGCCCTCTGCCGGCGGGCGGTAGCGGGTGAGGCGGCCGATCGAGGGCAGGAAGTTGCGATAGGGGTCTTCGGCATAGAGCCGGCTTTCGATGGCCCAGCCATTGAGCTTCACATCGTCCTGACCGAAGGACAGCTTTTCGCCCCCTGCGACGCGGATCATCTGCTCGACAAGATCCAGGCCGGTCACCAGTTCGGTGACGGGATGTTCGACCTGCAGGCGGGTGTTCATCTCGAGGAAGTAGAACTTGTTCTGCTTGCCATCGACGATGAATTCCACGGTACCGGCGGAGTGATAGCCGACGGCTTTTGCCAGTGCCACGGCCTGTTCGCCCATGGCCTTCCGGGTCGCGGCATCGAGGAAGGGCGAGGGGGCCTCTTCGATGACCTTCTGGTTGCGCCGCTGGATCGAGCATTCTCGTTCGCCGAGATAAAGCGTGTTGCCATGCTTGTCGCCGAGCACCTGGATTTCGATATGGCGCGGTTCGGTGACGAACTTCTCGATGAAGATGCGGTCGTCGCCGAAGGAATTCTTCGCTTCGTTCTTCGACGACTGGAAGCCTTCGCGGGCCTCTTCGGCGTTCCAGGCAATGCGCATGCCCTTGCCACCGCCGCCGGCAGACGCCTTGATCATCACGGGATAGCCGATCTGGTCGGAGATCTTCACCGCCTCGTCGGCATCGGCGATCAGGCCCATATGCCCTGGCACGGTCGAGACGCCGGCTTCGGCGGCCAGCTTCTTCGAGGTGATCTTGTCGCCCATGGCCTGGATCGCGTTCACCGGCGGGCCAATGAAGGTGACGCCCGCCTTTTCCAGCGCTTCGGCAAAGGCGGCGTTTTCCGAGAGGAAGCCGTAGCCGGGATGGACTGCATCGGCGCCGGTCTGCCTGATGGCGTCGAGGATCTTGTCGATGACGATATAGGACTGGTTCGATGGTGCCGGACCGATATGCACGGCCTCATCGGCCATCTCGACATGCAGCGCATTGCGGTCGGCATCGGAATAGACGGCGACCGTCTTGATGCCGAGCTTCTTCGCGGTCTTGATGACCCGGCAGGCAATTTCGCCCCGGTTGGCGATGAGGATTTTCTGGATCATTTGCCTAACAACCTTCGGTGTTCTTCCGCTGTCTTCATGTCGCCAAGGGCTGCCGAGGCGAGCACCATTCCGACATGCGCATCCCGATGATCGGGGTTGATGCTCAGAGATTTTTTGAAATACTCGATTGCTCGCTCATTCTCGCCCCGTTGCTGTAGTATGCGTCCATGATCGGCAAAGAGCGCGGCATCGTTCTTCTTCAGACTTTCTGCCTTGGCGAAATGTCGCTCCACGGTTGATAATGGCGCCCCTTGCAGAGCGGTCGCCACAGCAAATCCCCAGTGGATATCAGCGTTAGCTGGTTCAAACAGCCAAGCCTGATTGAACCGTTTGATGGCCATGTCGGGATCCCCCTGCGCAACAAACTGCCAGCCCAACTGGATCGCGCGATAGGTGGCCTTGTCCAAGGTACCGGCGCCAGCTTTGCGCGCTGCCTCTATCAACTCCGTGTCAGCTCTCTTCTGTTGCTCGCTCTTGATGAGACCTTCCCACATCGGGATTTCCTTCGCGCCGGCGAAGGGGGCTTGGAGCACAAATGCCATAACGGCCAGGTACTTGACGATATTTCTGAACATTCTCTTGCCCCCTGGAGTTCGCCGATCTTTCCCGCTGACATGTAAATGGAAAGCACCGAGGATGCCGTGCAATCCCGATGTTTTCCCGCTATTCCCGCGCCTTCTTCTTCAAGCCCTTGGCCACGCTCTGCTCATCCTTCACCTCGCCAAAGGCTTCCGGAAAATTCTTTCGGGCCAGCGGCTCGTTGATCTTCAGCTTGGCAAAATAGGATTGCGGATCAAAGCCGCGTTCGGCGGCGATGACTTCGCGGCCGAAGAGGCGGCAGAGGCGTTCGCCGTCGAGATTGCCGCGCTCGAAGGGTTCCGTGCCGAAATACTGCCAGAGCGCCTGCATGAAGCCGAGATCGGCCAGTGCCACCGTCTGGTCCATGGTGCGGTGGCGCGGCCAGTTGGTCACCGGTGTGACCTTCGGATTGGCGCGGCGGATCGTGTATTGCCACTGCGTTCCGGGCAGACCGAGCGGAAAGCCCTGGTGTTTCGGCATGAGCGGATCTTTTGCCATAGGTTCACACCTCGAACACGTCTTCGAAGGATTCGGGGAAGTTCTTCCGCGCCACCCTCTCGTCGATGACCAGCATGGCTTCATAGGAGAGCGGGTCGAAGTCCTTGGTGGCCGGGATCACTTCGCGGCCGAAGAGCAGGCTGAGGCGTGCCGCATCGAGATTGCCGCGTTCGAAGGGTTCCGCGCCGAAATGGTGCCAGAGCGCATGCAGGAAGGCCGCGTCGATGCGGTGTTCCTTGGTGCCGGGGCGCGCCTTGCGCGGGAAGGCCTTGATGGGGGTGACGCCGCGCGGATTGGCGCGGCGGATGGTGAATTGCACACCGGTCCCCGGCATGCCGCCGGGGAAACCGCGATGTTTGGTCATGTCGGGGAGGCTTGGCATGGTCTCTCCTTACGCCGCAGCGATCTTGTCCTGCGTCTTCGTATCGAAGTCGGAGGCATCGTGGCGTTCATGCAGCTGTTCGGAGAGCGGGCCGGAGGTCTTGTTGACGATCGCGCCGCGCTTGAGGGCGGGGCGGGCGGCAAGCTGCTTCGTCCAGCGCTGGACATTTTCGTATTCATCGACGGAGAGGAACGTGCCGGCATCGTCATAGGCGCCATGCAGGGCAAGCCTGCCATACCAGGGCCAGATGGCCATATCGGCGATGGTGTAGTCCTTGCCGGCCATGAACTCGTTGTCGGCGAGGTGGCGGTTCAGCACATCCATCTGGCGCTTCACCTCCATGGCATAGCGGTCGATGGCATATTGGATCTTCATCGGCGCGTAGGCGTAGAAATGGCCAAAGCCGCCGCCGAGGAAGGGGGCGGAGCCCATCTGCCAGAACAGCCAGTTCAGCGTTTCTGCGCGCGCGCGGGTCTCGGTCGGCAGGAAGGCGTCAAATTTTTGCGCGAGGTAGGTCATGATCGAGGCACTCTCGAACAGCCGGATCGGCTCGCCGCCATCCTTGGGGGCGTGGTCCATCAGGGCCGGGATCTTGGAATTCGGGTTCACCTCGACAAAGCCCGAGCCGAACTGGTCGCCCTTGCCGATATTGATCAGCCAGGCATCGTATTCGGCGCCTTCGTGACCGGCCGCCAGCAGTTCCTCAAGCAGGATCGTCACCTTCTGGCCGTTCGGCGTGCCGAGCGAATAAAGCTGCAGCGGATGCTTGCCGACCGGGCGTTCCTTGTCATGCGTCGCGCCTGATATAGGCCGGTTGATATTGGCAAACGCGCCGCCATTGCCGGGTTCCCAGGTCCAGACCTTCGGCGGCACGTAGCCGGCGGGCAGGTTCTTTTCGGGCGGGAATTTTTCGTCGCTCATGAAATCGGATCCTTTCTCGGTCAAGCGCCTCGGGCGCGCCGAGAGTTATATAGGCCTTCCGTGTCGTCCTTGCCCACTCTCAATCGGTCGTTACAACGGGCCCCTCACAGCGGGATCGTGTCGTGCTTCTTCCAATGGGTGCCAACCTGCTTGTTGCGGAGGCTCGCAAAGGCCTTGGCAATGCGGCGGCGGGAGGAATGTGGCATGATCACTTCGTCGATGAAGCCGCGTTCGGCGGCCTTGAAGGGGTTGGCGAAGTTGACTTCGTATTCCTTCGTCCGCGCCGCGATCTTCTCGGCATCGCCGAGTTCCGAGCGGTACAGGATTTCGGCAGCGCCCTTGGCACCCATCACGGCGATTTCGGCCGTCGGCCAGGCATAGTTGATGTCGGCGCCGATATGTTTCGACGCCATGACGTCATAGGCGCCGCCATAGGCCTTGCGGGTGATGAGCGTGACCATCGGCACGGTCGCCTGGCTATAGGCGAAGAGGAGCTTCGCGCCATGCTTGATGACGCCGCCATATTCCTGGGCGGTGCCGGGCAGGAAGCCGGGCACGTCGACCAACGTCAGGATCGGGATCGAAAAGGCATCGCAGAAGCGGACGAAGCGGGCGGCCTTGCGCGATGAATCGATGTCGAGGCAGCCTGCGAGCACCATGGGCTGGTTGGCGACGACGCCGACCGTCTGGCCTTCCATGCGAATGAAGCCGGTGATGATGTTCTTGGCAAAGGCTTCCTGGATCTCGAAGAAATCGCCCTCGTCGGCCAGCGCGTAGATCAGCTCCTTCATGTCATAGGGCTTGTTGGAACTGTCGGGGATCAGCGAGTCCAACCGCATTTCGATGCGGGCCGGATCGTCATGGAAGGGGCGAACCGGTGGCTTTTCGCGGTTGTTGAGCGGCAGGAAGTCGAAGAGCAGGCGAACCTGTTCCAAGGCTTCGATGTCGTTCTCATAGGCGCCATCGGCAACCGAAGACTTCTTGGTGTGCGTCGAGGCGCCGCCCAGTTCTTCTGCCGTGACGATCTCGTTGGTGACCGTCTTCACCACATCGGGGCCGGTGACGAACATGTAGGAGCTATCGCGCACCATGAAGATGAAATCGGTCATGGCGGGCGAATACACGGCACCGCCGGCGCAGGGGCCCATGATCACGGAGATCTGCGGAATGACGCCTGAGGCATCGACATTGCGCTTGAAGACATCGGCATAGCCGGCGAGCGAGGCGACACCTTCCTGGATGCGGGCGCCGCCCGAGTCGTTGAGGCCGATCACGGGCGCGCCCACCTTCATCGCCATGTCCATGATCTTGCAGATCTTCTGGGCATGGGTTTCCGACAGCGAGCCGCCGAGCACGGTGAAATCCTGGGAGAAGACATAGACCTGGCGGCCGTTGATCGTGCCCCAGCCGGTGACGACGCCATCGCCCGGCACCTTTTGGGTCTCCATGCCGAAATCCACGCAACGATGCGTGACATACATGTCGTATTCTTCAAACGAGCCTTCGTCGAGCAGGACCTCGATGCGCTCGCGGGCGGTCAGCTTGCCCTTGCCGTGCTGGGCGGCGATGCGCTTTTCGCCGCCGCCGAGGCGGGCCTCCGCGCGGCGCGCTTCGAGCTGGTCCAGGATCGTCGACATGCTTCCTCCCGAATGGTCTTCTGGCTCTTAAGCCTTGATGTGACACCTATTCCACTGTGCCGCAGAAGAAAACGGTTGAACAGGTGCATCTGTGGATTTATGAATTTGCAAAGTGAAAATTGCGAATTTGCGAAATGGCCATCGGGAAACTCTTCATCGGCCGCAAGGTCCGCGACATCCGCCAGGCGAACGGGGCCACGCAGGCGCAGTTTGCCGATATGGTCGGCATTTCCACCAGCTATCTCAACCAGATCGAAAACAACCAGCGCCCGGTCTCGGCCTCGGTGCTTTTGTCGCTGGCGGAAAAGTTCGGCATCGATATCACCGAGCTTTCCTCGGGCCAGAACGATCGGCTCCTCTCGGCGCTGACGGAGGCGCTCTCCGATCCCTTGTTCGAGACCTATTCGCCAAGCCTGCAGGAGCTGAAGCTCGTCACCCAGAACGCCCCCGGCTTTGCCCATGCGCTGATTGCCGCCCACCAGGCCTACAGGCGCGGCAATGAGCAGCTGGCGAGCCTCGACGACCGCTTGGGCGCGGCGCCCAGCCAGGAGGTGACGCCCTATGACGAGGTGCGCGACTTCTTCCACTTCGTCGACAATTACATCCACGATCTCGATCTTGCCGCCGAGCAGCTGGCGACAGAGCTGAAGCTCGGCGAGGGGGAAAATTACGCGGCCCTTTCAGGCCATCTCGAAGCGCGCCATGGTGTCCGCGTCGTGCGCGGCGAGGCGGGCGACGAGGCGATACGCCGTTTCGATCCGGTGGGGCGGATCCTCACCGTCAGCCGCTATGCATCGGCCCCCACCCGCGATTTCCAGATCGCCATCCAGATCGCCCAGCTCGGGGCTGCCACGAAGATCGACCAGGTGCTGAAACAGGCCAATTTCCGCAGCGAAGAGGCGGTCGAGATCTGTCGCATGGGGCTCTACAACTATTTCGCCGGCGCGCTGATCCTGCCCTATCGCAGCTTCCTCACCGCCGCGCGGGATCTGCGCCACGACATCGAACTGCTCGCCGCCCGTTTCGAGGCGTCGCTCGAACAGGTCTGCCACCGGCTTTCGACGCTGCAGCGGCCGGGCCTCAAGGGCGTGCCGATCTTCTTTGCCCGCATCGACCGGGCCGGCAATATCACCAAGCGGCACAGCGCGGCCCGCCTGCAATTCGCCCGCTTCGGGGCTGCCTGTCCGCTGTGGAATGCGCATCAGGCCTTCGAGACGCCGGGCCGGATCATCCGCCAGACGGCGGAAACGCCCGACGGCGTGCGCTATCTCTGCATCGCGACGCAAGTGTCAAAAGGCTCCGCCGGCTTCCGCGCCGCCAATCCGCGCTATGCGCTCGCGCTCGGCTGCGAAATCTCCTATGCTGGCGCCTTCGTCTATGCCGACGACCTTGACCTCTCCAACCGCGGCGCCTTCGACCCCATCGGCATTTCCTGCCGCATCTGCGAGCGCGTCAAATGCACCAGCCGCGCCGTGCCGCCGCTAAAAAGGAAGCTGGTGGTGGATCACCGGGTGAGGAATTCGATGCCGTATGAGATTGAGTAGCGGCTTTTCTCTGGTTGGGGCGTGGGAAATCTTCGGCTGCATTCGGCCCATTGCGAACGTTCGGTCGTGATGTCATTTTGGCGCAGACGACAAGACATCTTGGAGCACAGCAATGACCGGAAAATTCCTGAGGCGGGGTGCGATCATTGACACCATCAAGAGCGAAGAGCGCATAAACGCTGTGCAAAAGCGAGCGGGAAAAACCAAGCACCATGTGGACGTCGTTTCCTGTGGTTGCCCTGACGAAAACTGCGGCGCATTTCATATCTTGAGATCAGAGCGCCCTTTGCCATCACGGGAGGAAGCCGAACAGACCCTCCTCGTCCATCGGCAGCAGAGAAAATCGGCTCTCAAGTGACAAGGACCATCTGATGACCGCCAGTCGGCCCGAAGCGGACATGTGCGTAAGTCATGCAGCGTTGCTGCGAAGGAAATGGATTAAATCGATGCCTCGCCTTCCCAACCCGCCTATGCTCAGGCTTTCGCGACTGCGTGACATTGGCTGGTCGCTTTGGGACCCAATAGGGTTACTGGGTCCAGATCAGCGATGGGACGAGGGCAACGCGCAAGGGGTTGCAGACGAATATGATTCGTATCTGATAGAGGCCGCTGGACTCCTGCGAAGAGGTACTCCTGATCAAGATGTTGTCGAACTGCTCGTAAGCATAGAGACGGACCACATGGGCTTGACGCTGCAAACCGATACGTATGAACGCGCAAAATCGGTGGTGGCCGCTATCAAGTCGGACGAGGAACTTTGGACAAAATCAAAATAGGAGTCGTCTTCCAGACCTGAGCGATAGCCCCCGGTCCTATGCCGAAATTGATCCGGTGTCTGTAAACTCGATCCAAGCGTCCGCATAGGCCTTCGACTTCACGCCGAGATATGGAAGGATCATGCCCCATTCACCGGGACGGTTATCCGATGAGGATATCAACCCTTCGATCAGGCCTGTTGCTACGGCAGTTGACAGTGTGTCGTCTCCGCTGGCCATGGCGGCTTCGATGACCTCGAAGAGTGCTCCCGGATTTGGGATGGAATGAAAATTGGCTGCTATTTGCCAACCGGCCTCAGCGCACAGGGAAACAATTCCGGCGGGCTCGGGGCGAAACTCTAGGGTCAATCTCTCTTCTATCTCTTCGAATTCTGGCATGAGAATTCTCAAGCGATTTGTGAACTCGATCGCGTTCAACTTCTCACCCTCCAAATGTGACATGGTGGATAGGGCCGATCCGATTGGATGGCCGCAAATTAGATCTGAATTTGCCTTTCGAGTGGACTTCCAGTGCCTAATACGCGCTTACGGCCCTGAAGTAATCACCTGCCGCGCTCACATGAGCTTCAACCGCGACTGTCTCCCCCGGGGCAAACTCCCACTTTTCATAGTCTGGAACCTCTTGTGGTAGGATAACGAAGCGCCCATTGCCGAGTGCTTTCGCCTTGACTGGTCGCCATACGGAAACTGGCTCATCGAGAAGGCGAACGTGGATCGTGTCGACCCCAACCTCTTCAGATGATGTCATGACATGTTTTCCTTGGTCCGTCGGCGGAGTTTGGATTGCCTACCAAGGCATTGTAATGACGGTATCGCTGTCATGCCGTATCTCGGCTCTGAGCCACCAAACTATCACACCGCTAGCGTGATCTTTGTGACGATACGGACTTGCGATCCTTCGGAAATATCCAAAGGGTAGTAGTCGCTCATGGACCGAGGGAATCCGAAGCTCATGGTGTGGCTGGGGAATTCTGCGTCGGGATCGAACGCGTCGGTTGAATACCACAGCAGCATTGGGCTTGTTATCCGGTTCATCACCAAATACCGGGCGAAGTAATCGCAGACGGCAAGATAGATCAGGACGACGTCATGAGCAGGATAGTTATCGTCCAGGTCATCCTGCAGATGAAGCTTGTTTAGAAGCATTTCCACCGAGAAGGCATCTAAGTATGTTGTTGCTTCAGCAATCTGCCTATCTATGGATGTCGGTGGATTGCGAGGGCCTAAGAAATAGCCGTTGTAAAAACGCGCCTCCACAAGCCAGTCGGCCAAAGCTTTCGGGATGACGGGGGTCACAATCCTGGCGCTTCGTGCGACGACTTCAGCCGCCATAGTATTGTATCGGTGTTCGATGTTTGCTTGCATTTTTGCCCCGAGCCGCGTCAAGCAGATCACTGCATAGCCTATTCGGACGTACGCTGACGACCGCAATTTGCGCACAGCGTTAGATCCCTGAAGGCCCATTGCGGCACACTCTTTACCTTCAGAATGTTGCGGCCTGTTCCGAAGCGGCGACGTTGAGTTGCTGCAGTTGGAGAGCGTCATGCCTATCAAGAGAAAGCTCCGCAGACTGCCCAGCCTCTCCGACCCTACCCAAACAACCGCTCATCCCTAACCGCAAAGAACGCCTCAACACTCTCCGGCGCCACATCCTCCAGCGTCGCAGGCGACCATTTCGGGTTGCGGTCCTTGTCGATGATCGCCGCGCGGATGCCTTCGTAGAAGTCGGGGACTTTCACCACCTGGAGCGTGCCGGCGAATTCGCGCTCCAGGCAGGTTTCGAGGTCCCTGGAGCGGCGGGCCTCGCGCAGCATCTTGAGCGTCACCTTCAGGCTGGTCGGCGATTTCGCGCGCATGGCGGTGAGGGTTCTGGCGGCGAGGTCGCCCTGTTCCTTGTCTAGGGCGGCGAAGATTTCCTCCACCGTGTCGAAGGCGAAGCAGCGGTTGATCATGGCGCGGCCTTCGGAAAAAATGCCGGTCGGGCCGTCCACCGTATAGTCGCGGATGATTGAGGCGATGGTTGCCCCGAGGGCTGGCGCGGGGAGGGCGGCGATCGTTCCCACAAGTTCGGCCACCCGGTCCTGCGGCACATACCAGTCGGCAAAACCTGCGGTGATGGCATCCGCGCCGTTCACCGCCTCGCCTGTTAGCCCCATCCAGGTGCCGAGTTCGCCGGGTGCGCGGGAAAGCAGCCAGGTGGCGCCGATATCGGGGAAGAAGCCGATACCGGTTTCGGGCATGGCGAGTTTGGTCGTTTCGGTGACGATGCGGTGGCTGCCATGGCTGGAGACGCCGACGCCGCCGCCCATGGTGATGCCGTCCATCACGACGATGTAAGGTTTCTTGAAGCCAGCGATGCGGGCATTCAGGCGGTATTCGGCCTTGAGGAAATGGGAGGCCTTGCCATCGCCGGCCTTGCCGCTTTCATAGAACATCCTGATGTCGCCGCCGGCGCAAAGCCCGCGTTCGCCCTCGCCGGTGACGAGGACGGCGGCCACTTGGCGATCGGCCTCGAAGGCATCGAGCGCCTTGCCGAAGGCGAGGATCATGTCGTGGGAGAGGCTATTGAGCACGCGGGGCCGATTGAGGGCAATCAGCCCGAGTGCGCCCTTTTTCGCGGTCAGGATTTCCTCGCCCTGATAGTCCGCCTCCAGATACCGCATGCCGTCCTCCCGTGTCTTTTGAGAGAGTTAGATATGCGTCGCGGGGAAAGGGCAAGGGCTGCGATGGTTGGATTACGTCACGAGATTGCGGGGCGCGCCGCCGAGAAACAGCTCGATGTTCTCGATCAGCTGGTCGGCCAGCGCCTGGATTGCCTCGCGGCTGGCCCAGGCGACATGCGGGGTGAGGATGACGTTTTCGCGTGACGCGATCCGCATCATCGGGCTGTCTGGCGCGGGCGGTTCGCCATCGGTCACGTCGAATCCGGCGCCGGAGATCTGGCCGGCGTCGAGGGCTTTTCCAGCGCCAGTTCATCGACGAGGCCGCCGCGACCTGTGTTGATCAGGAGTGGTTTGCGTTCCATCAGGCCGAATTCGCGCGCACCGATGACGCCGCGCGTTTCCGGTGTCAGCGGGCAATGCAGTGTGATCACGTCAGAGCGTCTCAACACCTCGTCGAAGGCCGTCTGGCCGGGCTTCAGCTCGGTTGCGCCGCGACGACCAGCTGAGAGCACCGTCATGCCGAAGGCTTCGGCGATCTTTCCGACGGATTGGCCCAGCGTGCCATGGCCGATGATGCCGAGCGTCGAACCGCCGAGATCGGCGATGGGATAATCGAAATAGCAGAATTGCGCCGCCTGCTGCCAGCGGCCCTCGATCACAGACTGGCGATAGGGCAGGATCGAGCGGCGCAGCGCCAGCATCAGGGCGAAGGTGTGTTCGGGCACCGTGTGTTTGGCGTAGTTCCTGATATTGCAGACGGCGATGCCACGCGCCTTGGCCTCCGCGAGATCGACAATGTCGGTGCCGGTGGCGGAGACGGCGATCAGCTTGAGCTTCGTGGCGCCGGCCAGTGCCTCGGCGCGGACAGGGGCCTTGTTGGTGATCACCACATCGGCGTCCCGGATGCGCTCAGCCACGTCGTGCAGAGCGGTGCGGCCATGGACCACCATTTCATGCGGCACGGAGGGCGCGCGGACCACGGTTTCCGGCGACAGCGTGTCGCGGTCGAGAAAGACGATGCGGATCATGGCGGACCTCCCTGCGTTGTCATCGACCTAGCCGAGCGGCTTTCGGCCAGCAAGGCAGGTCAATGGTAATCCGGTACGCCCGGCATGGTGATGAAGCCCGGAAGCGCGCGGAAACGGCGCAGCCAGCGGCGAAGGGCGGGGTATTCGTCATGGTCGATGCCGCAGTCACGCGAAAGCGCAAAGCTCGGCAGGAGGGCCAGATCGGCGAGTGTCGGGCTGGCGCCGACGAACCAGTCCGAGCCTTCGATCTGCCTGAGCGTCATATGGTCGTTCATGATGCGGAAGGCTTTTCGCGCGGCCTTGAGATCGCTGTCGCTGGCGCCCTCCGAGGTAAAAAGAGCCGCCTCGCGGGCGTCGATGGCGGGTTTCAGCTCGCGACCGGAGAAACCCAGCCATTGCTGGACGCGTCCGAAGTCTGCGGCATCTGCAGGCAGCCAGGGGCTGTCAGGCGCATAAGCGCGGACGAGATAAGCGAGAATGGCGGCAGTGCCGAAGAGCCTGACATCGCCGTCTTCGAGGATCGGCAGCGTGCCGGTCGGGTTGAGCGCCAGCATGTGCGGCTTTTCCTGCTCGCGGCCCGGCGCCTTGTCGACGGCGACCGTTTCGAAGGCAAGGCCGAGCATGGAGAGGAGGAGACGAACGCGAAAACCGTTTTCGTCGAGGTGGTAGTCGTGCAGCCTGATCATCACGCGGCCTCCATCGTCTGGGCTTCGAGGCTATTGCGGAGGTTCGTGGCCCAGAGGATCAAGTCGCGGCGGGCGTTGGTGTCGGCGTTGCCGGTGATTGTTATATGGAGTGCTGTGCGCTCGGCGTCACGGGCCTGGGCTGCGATCAGGACAGTCGTGCCGTTTCCTTGCAGGGTGAGTGTTGCGGCAGTGGTTGCGCTCACGCTGTAGCCTTCCGGCAGCGCTGAAGTCACCGCCGAAAGAGCCGCTTCCGCCGTAATGTCGAAGAACAGGCTGCGAACTGGTTCGGCCGTCTCATGAAGCGTCGAGAGATCAGCCGCATCCGCCCCTTCCTCGGCCATCCAGATGATCCCGGCGCGTTCGGTTGCGGCAAAGGTCGGGACCTTGATGGTCTTTGGCACCTCGAGATCGGGATGGGCCGGAATGTAGCGACATTGACCGCCGGTATCGTAGCGCCAGCCGTGATAGAGGCAGGCAATGTGGTCGCCGCGCACGAAGCCGAAGCTCATGCGCATGCCACGATGCGGACAGCGGTCTTCCCAGACATGGATTTCGCCCTTCTCGTCGCGCCAGACGACGCGCTCCTCGCCGTTGACGAGCGTTCCGGCAGAGGTGCCGACTTCGATGTCAGCGGAAAGGGCAACGGGGATCCAGAGGGTGGCTGATGTCATGATGCGGCCTTTTCGGGCAGGTCTTCGTCGGTTTGAAATCTCGATACGTCGAGCACGATGCTGTCATAGGGGCCGAGGCTGACCGCCATTTCGAAGGCGTCGATCAGGGCTTCCGGGCCCGACAGGGTCAGTCGACAGCGGTCCCGGTCACAGGAGGCAATGTTAAGGCCGAGTGACAGGCGGGCCGCTCGATGTTCGGCAAACGCAATGAAGCCCTTCGGCTCCAGCCTTCCGGAAAAGGTAAAGCCGACGGTCGACTGGTCGGCCTTCGCCGTCATAGGATGGGGATCAGTGTTGCCTGGCAATTGTGCGCGCTCTAATTTTTGGGCAATCTAACGGGCGACGAGATGGGGGTTCAAGTGCTTTCTCCCATGCTCCAGAGGAAAGATAAGAGAATGCAGAACGGTATCGACAAGGCGTCGCTCGATCAGTGGTATGTGCTCGATACCGAGGCGTTGATCCCGGTCGGAAGGTCGCAGAACCGGTTGCTCGGCACGGATCTCACCGTCGTCAAGCAGGCGGATGGCGTCATCGAAGTCTTTGCCGAAGGACGCGTCGAGCCACTGCCGCTTCGCCATCGATTCGGCTTTCTCTGGGCGACGCTGGGTCAGCCCGAGCGCGAGATTTTTCCGCTGCCGGAAGCCGACGAGCCTGACCGGCGTTACGTGCCCTGCGGTGTCGTGACCGTAAAGGCATCAGGGCTTCGCATCGTCGAGAACTTTCTCGATATGGCGCATTTCCCCTTCGTTCATACCGATGTTCTGGGCGCCGAGCCGCATACGGAAGTGCAGAGCTATGATGTCGAGATCAGGCGCGAGGAAGACGAGGTCTGGGCGACCAACTGCACCTTCTTCCAGCCACAGGCGGCCCTGTCTGCGCAGGACGGTATCACCACGCAATACATGTACCGGGTGATGACGCCGTTCACGACGATCCTCTATAAGACCTGCCCCAATGCGGCCAATCGCTGGGATGTCATCGGTCTCTTTGTCCAGCCGCTTGATCCGGGCCGCTGCCGGGCACATCCGATCATGTATCTGATCGACGATGTCTCGACGACGACGGAGCTCATTCATTTTCAGCAGATGATCTTCCTGCAGGACCGGATCATTCTGGAAAACCAGCGGCCGGTGCTCTTGCCGCTTGAGCCGCGCAAGGAGATCCCGACGCGGGCCGATGCCTCCTCGATCGCCTATCGCCGGTGGCTGAAGGAAAAGGGCGTGACCTACGGGGCAAGCACGGTTGCTGCCTGAGGGCAACAAAAAACCCGGAAGCGAGGCTTCCGGGTTTCTCGTTTCGGTCGTGACCTGTCAGTTGCGGGTCATCCAGTCGTCGATCTCGCGATCGGCTTCCTCCTGGGTCTTGCCATAGGCGGCCTGGATCTTGCCAGAGAGCTCTTTGCGCTTACCGTCGATGACGTCGAGATCGTCACCGGTCAGCTTGCCCCACTGGGTCTGGGCCTTGCCCTTGAACTGCGCCCAATTGCCTTCGATCTGATTCCAATTCATCGGATATCTCCCGTGTCTGGTGTTTCGTCGAGGCTCCACGTCCTCGGATCTGGAAACGCGCGGTGCTGCGGGAAGTTCCTGTGGTTTCTTGCGGATCGATCAATTTGGCAGCCGGTCGCGGCCTGCCTCACAATAAATTGGCAGATGCCGGGAACACTCTTCGCGACGGGGCGTTGTGCCTGCGAACTCGACGTTCAATCCGACAAAAGGAGACCAGTCATGGCGCAGGTACCGAGTGCCTCGAAGAACAAGGCCGAAAGCGTTGCGAACGACGTTGCCGCCCGTATCGAAAGCAAGGCATCTACGGCAGGGGAGGCGTCCAGCGACGACGTGCAGGCTGACCTGGAGGCACTGCGACGCGATCTCGCTTCACTCACCCAGACGGTGGCGTCTTTCGGCAGCGGCAAGATCCGCCAGGCGGGAGAAACTTCGCAGCAGTATATGGACACCGCCCGCGAAACCTTCGCCAACGCCGAGCAAGACCTTGAGGCCTATGTGCGCGCCCGGCCGATGCAATCGCTCGCCATGGCTGCGGGCATCGGCTATGTGCTCGCCCTTCTTAGCCGGCGCTGATCATGTTGCCGCTGCTGCACCATTTGGGCGTTGTCGCCTTCGGGAGCGTGCGACCGACGGCGACGCGTATTGCGCGAACCGCGCTGGGCGGTGCGATAGCTGCAGTCTTCGGGCTCACGGCCTATGTGGCTTTACTGCTCGCACTCGGCTTCTACCTGACCGGCCTGGTCGGTCCGGTCGTGTCGGCGCTCCTCGTTGCCGCACTGACTGCGGCCTGCGGGCTGCTCGTGTTGGTTATCGTGCAATCGATGAACCGCCGCACAGAACGGCGCATGGAGGCCCGGCGTCGCGCGGCGAAGGCCCGTCTTCCGGATCCAGTGATGCTGCAGCTTCTGGCTGATATGACCGGCATGCTCAAGGGGCGCTCGATTCTGACTGTCATCGCCGTTGCTGCTGCGGCCTATGGCTTGGCCAAGTCTCAGGGCGTGGGGCTTGACGATGACAGGACGCCTTGACAACAGCCAAACCGCGACGACCGGCTCCCGGCAGGGACCGGTCGTTGCCTTGTGGCCACTACTTCCTGGATTGGGTTTCGGCTTCGTGCAGGCGTTCGAGCAGTTCCAGCAAATGCGGCGGCGTGCCTTCGTCGATGATACTGTCGTAGTAGCCGCGCAACTTTGATGCGATCAGCGCATGCGAATTCTGGCGTCCTGCATCGGATGGCTTTTTCGTCCTGGGCTTGTCCGGAGGGCCTTCAGCCATGTTCATCGAGTTCCATCGTTTTGCGAGGCGGAGTGTGAATTATCCTGATAAGCTTGAGGATGCAAAATAGTTCCCGTGGGATGGGAACTTTTTTGCGGGCGTTGCGTTTTCAGCCGAGTCCGCACCGTATTCCATATCGATTGGAGAACTGCATGTCCCTTACTGCCCGCGTCGCCGTCCACCTTCCCTATCTGCGGCGATACGCACGCGCCGTCACCGGTTCGCAGACATCAGGAGATGCCTATGTCGCTGCCGTGCTCGAGGCGCTGATCGCGGACATTTCGATCTTCCCCGATACCGGAGACGACCGGGTTGCCCTCTACAGGCTTTTCGTGACGATCTACGATTCCACCAAGGTGGAGCTGCCGCAGATCACCTCGCCCTTCGCCTGGGAAAAGCGGGCGGCGGCCAATCTCGCAGCCGTTCCGACACGCGCCCGCCATGCTTTCCTTCTGGTCACGGTGGAAGGGTTCACGACGGCCGAGGCGGCCAATGTGCTGGGCGTCAGCGAAGGCGAGTTCAACAGCCTGTTCAACGAGGCGTCGACGGAAATCTCCCGCCAGGTCGCCACCGACATCATGATCATCGAGGACGAGCCGCTGATCGCGCTCGACATCGAACAGATGGTCGAGGACCTCGGTCATCGCGTCACCGGCATTGCCCGTACGCATTCCGAGGCCGTCGACCTCTACAAACGCACGAACCCGAAAATGGTGCTCGCCGACATCCAGCTCGCCGACGGCAGTTCGGGGATTGATGCGGTCAACGAAATCCTCAAGGTCGACACGATTCCGGTCATCTTCATTACCGCATTCCCCGAACGCCTGCTGACCGGGGAGCGGCCCGAGCCTGCGTTCCTGGTCACCAAGCCGTTCAATCCCGACATGGTGAAGGCTCTCATCAGTCAGGCGCTGTTCTTCAATGAGCGCGTGACGGAGCAGGCCTGAGGGCTCTCTCGGGCCGGCAGTGTTCGCGGTTCGGATCCGGCCGCAGAATGCCGGACCCGACGGACGAACACGGCGGAGCAGGACATTTGGTACATCGGTTGACATGGTTTGAACCTCAGCGCGGCGACGAGCAGTTGCGTGAGTTCTTCATAACCGCGCTCATCGACATGGGCGCCAGCCTGATCTTGCAGGACAGGGATGGTGCCTATGTCTGTATCACTTCCCTGCCGGCTCGCTGGCGTCTCGTGCCTGGCGTCGTTCCCAGCGACAACTCGATCTTCGGGCCCGAAATCGGCCGGAAGCTGGCGGAAATGAAAGCCGGTCTGGTCAAGGCCGGCGACCGCGTGGAGGTGGAGATCGAAGCGGGCGACGATACCTTCTTTGAATTCCGCTGCCGCATGGTCGAAATGGCCGATCATGACCTGCACATGATCACCGTGGTGATCGACCGGACCGAAGATCGGCGCCGCGAGCGGCTCCTGCGGGCGCTGCTGCGGGAGGTCAGCCACCGCTCGAAGAACCTGCTCGCCATAATCCAGAGCATTGCTTCGCAGACCGCGCGTTACTCCGGCACGCTCGACATGTTCCTCGGCAAGTTTCGCGGACGGCTGCACGCCCTGTCCCAGTCCCAGGATCTGATCACGGATTCGAGCTGGCGCGGCGCGCATTTCCGGGACCTGCTGAAACAGCAGGTCGATCGCTATGTGCAGGAGAATTCCGATCTCGTGCATGTCTCCGGCGATGATGTCCTGCTCACGCCGAATGCTTCCCTGCATATCGGGCTTGCCCTTCACGAACTCGTCGTCAATGCTGTCAGTCATGGCGACTTCCTGCAGAGACGCCTTGCGATCGAAGTGTCCTGCAACCGGATCGAGACTCCGGTCGGGTCGGTGGTGGTCATCTTGTGGGCAGAACCCTTTACTGCGCGCAGTGACGACGAGGCCAAGTCGGCGCGCTTCGGAAGCACGGTGCTGGAACGTGTGGTGCCGTCTTCCGTCAATGGCGAGGCACGGCATGAACTGAAGAATGGGCAGCTGCGCTACGAACTGCGATTCCCGCTTGAGATCTTCGACTGACCATCCGACTGTCGGTCGTTCCGGCTACATAGAGGCCCGCCCATGCGCCTGTTCAGCTGCAGCAACTGCGCCAATGTCGTGCATTTCGAAAACGATGGTTGTGTCACCTGCGGATCGCGGTTGGCCTTCCGATCGTCGACGCTCGACATGGTGGCGATCGATAGCGAAGGCACACATGTCCTGCATGACGGACGCCGTGACATCCTGACCGTCAGTCCCTGCTCGAATTCGCGGGTCGGTGGCTGCAACTGGCTGGTTGATGATGGCCATGCATCCGGCTTCTGTGTCGCCTGTCGCCACAATGTGACGATTCCTGATCTTTCAATCAGTGAACACAGGCACAACTGGCAGCGTATCGAACTTGCCAAGCGGGGCCTGTTCTATTCCCTGCTGCGGTTCCGGCTGCCCCTGGTGACCCGGAACGAAAGCCCGGACGGTGGTCTCGGGTTTGCCTTCCTGGCCGACGATCCGGGCAAGGTGGGTGAGGGCTCTGTGCTGACCGGCCATGCCGAAGGTCTGATTACTCTCAACATCGCCGAGGCCTCCGATGCGGAGCGGGAGGCGCGCAGGGTGGCTCTGGGCGAACCGTTTCGGACCCTGCTCGGCCATTTCCGCCATGAGGTCGCGCATTACTACTGGAATGTCCTTGTTCGAGACCGCGGTGCCTTTGATGCCTGCCGCGCGGTGTTCGGTGATGAACGTCAGGATTATGGTGCCGCCCTTGAGCGTCACTATCGCGAAGGGCCTCCGGCCGGTTGGAAGAACCACTTCATTTCCGCCTATGCGGCAAGCCACCCTTGGGAGGACTTTGCGGAAACCTTTGCGCACTACTTCCACATTGTCGATGCGCTCGACACCGCCGATGCCTTCGGGCTGAGAACAAGTCCAGATGTCGAGGCTGATGTGCCTGCCATCGAGCTCGATCGCACCTTCGACAGCTACAGGCTCGGCAGTGCCGATTCCCTGATCCGGGCTTGGGTGCCCCTGACGCTTGCGATCAACTCCATCAATCGCAGCATGGGACAGCCAGACCTCTATCCCTTCGTGCTGTCGGAACCGGTCTTCGCCAAACTCGCCTATATTCACGCCCTGATCCGCGGCTGAGCAGTCCTCCTGGCTCTTGGGGCGGTGTCCCATCCTGCCCGGAACCTCCTTCGTCGCCCCGCGTTAACCTTCCAGTAACGCGGAGAAAGATCATGAACATTATGGCTGCCTTGCTGGTTATTGTGGCCTGCCACCCGCAAGACACCTCGTGTCTTCAGGATCCGGTCGCTGTCATTTCCTATGAAACGGAGGACGCCTGTTACAAGACATTGCCGGAAGAACTTCGGCGTGCCCGTGTGCTGGCAAAACTCGTCTATGGTGACTGCATTCCCGTCAGTCCCGACCTCGTGGCCGGTCGGAGCATCCGCCAGACTATTTCCCCCGGCAAGCTTGCCGGTCTCGATCAGCCAGCTGCGGTCGCCGGACCTGCGAGCGCCCAGGCTCTGACCGCACCCGTCCTCACAGACAGATACGGAGCCATCCGATGAATTCGCCCGACACGCCTGAAGCGCAGGCCGTCCGCGTAGACCAGATAAATCGGCATGTCTCGCAAAAGGCAGGCCTCGATCAGGAACTCGAATCGCAGGTTCCGCCCCGTTATGGGTCTTTCACCGTCATCACACTCGGCGTGATCCTGGCGATCCTGTTCGCCTCCGTCATCTGGATGGTGATCTGACGCCAGCTGGCCCTTGGCTCTGGAGATCGGCAAAAAGCAAGACCGTGTCCCTCGCGGCCTCGCTTTGCTCGGCGACGCTGCGTCACGCCTGTCGGAACAGACGCATCGCCAGCGAAACGAGAAAGAGAATGATAAAGATGCCGAAAAGGATCTTGGCGATCCCGGCAGACGCCCCGGCAATGCCGCCGAAGCCGAGCACGCCGGCGATCAAGGCGACGACGAGAAAGACGAGGGCATAGTATAACATGATGGCTTCTCCCATTTTCGATGCCCGAACAACGTTGCCTGGCATGCTTTGTTCCATCGGTTTCCATTTCGGGGAGCTGCCCGGCCAGCAACCGAAGCGAGCGACAAAAACATTTGCCGCGCGGGAACCTTCCTGCCTGTCGGGCGTTGTCAGCCGACACCTTTTCAAATCCGTTGGAACTCATGACAGAACATTCGAAAAAGGCGCCGGTTCCGAACCCGCAGCCAGGATTGGCCAACTTTTATCCCGGCGTGTCCGTGCAATTGCGGGAATACTACCAGTCGGTACAGGAAGAGGGGATCCCCGAGCGGTTTCTCGAGCTTCTGGAGCGGCTGGATGTGGCCGAACGACAGGCTGGCGAGGGTAGCCTCATGAAGGATGGTGCTCAATGATGGCTGACGAGACCCTGTCGATCGAGAAAGCGTTCAAGCGCGACCTTCTGGCCGCTTTGCCGAACCTGCGCGCCTTTGCCGTCTCGCTCACCGGACGCCATCACGTGGCCGACGACCTTGTCCAGGACACGATCATGAAGGCCTGGGCCAAGCAGGATCACTTCGAGCCCGGGACCAACATGAAGGCCTGGTTGTTCACCATCCTGCGCAACGAGTTCTACTCGCAGATGCGCAAGCGCGGACGTGAGGTCTCCGATACGGACGGCATCTTCACGTCGCAGCTCTCCACGCATCCGCAGCAATATGGTTCGCTCGACCTGCAGGATTTCAAGCGGGCGCTGGACCAGCTGCCGAGCGACCAGCGCGAGGCGATCATCCTCGTCGGAGCGTCCGGGTTTGCCTATGAGGAGGCAGCCGAGATCTGCGGTTGTGCCGTCGGCACCATCAAGAGCCGCATCAACCGGGCGCGAAACAAGCTGCAGGAGATCCTCGGCGTCAGCGGCGAGGGCGATTATGGCCCCGACGCCCACAGCTCAGCGGTCACCAAGAAGGCCTTTGCCGTCTGATGACTTGCGACTCATTGCGTCGAGCACGGCTGCGGTCAGTTCGTCTGGCTGCGGCGGTTTCGAGATCATGGGGCAGGACGACACGGTCGTGCCGGCATCGGGGAAATGATCATAGGACCGGAAAAACACGGGCACGGCACCGGCCGCCAGGATCAGCGTCGCCCGCTCCACGTTGAGGGGGGCTGCGAGTGCGGCGTCGAGGATCACCACGTCATAGGCGTCAGCGTTGATCTCTTCAGCAAGGCCGGAGATCGGTATGATCCTGACCTTGCAGGCCAGATTGTCGTGCAGGATCCGCTCCACCTCCATCGCGATCAGATACTGGTTTTCTGCGACAAGCACGCGCGGCGGCGGTGTGTACATGGGAGTTCCTTCTGTCAGGGGCGCTTTATGAGGCCGCTCCTGACGGGCGTCATTTAAATAAGACATGTCGAAGCCTCGCTTGTTCCATACCGGAACAGCATGGCCTCCAAACGAGGTTATCGAATGGCACCGGAACCGCGTCACAATCCGATCCGCGTCAGTTGTTATGAGTGTCCGCTGCGCCGTATGAAGCAATTCCGGCCGTTCACCGAGGCCGAACTGGAGTTCGTTTCCAATTTCAAGCGCGGCGAACTGCAAGCCGATCCCGGCACGACCGTGCTGGTGGAGGGCGCGCGCAGCGCCCATCTCTACACCGTCCTGTCAGGCTGGGGCTTCCGCTACAAGATCCTGGAGGATGGTCGGCGGCAGATCCTCAACTATGTGGTGCCGGGCGACATGATCGGGCTGCAGGGCGCGGTCATGGCGGAGATGCAGCATTCTGTCGAGGCACTGACGCCGACGACGCTGTGTGTCTTCGAACGCAGTCGGTTGTTCTCCCTGTTTGAGCGTCACGCGGGACTTGGTTTCGACCTCACCTGGCTCGCCGCGCGGGAAGAAACGATCCTTGACGAGCATCTGCTGAGTGTCGGTCGACGCTCGGCCCTGGAACGGGCCTCTTATCTTCTCGCCTTCCTGTTCGAACGGGGACGTGTGTCCGGCATCGTGACTGAGGAGCGACGCCATGTACCGATCACGCAAAGCCATCTTGCCGATACGCTCGGCCTGTCGATCGTGCATACCAACAAGACGTTGAAAAAGCTTTCCGACCGAGGCTTGATCCTGTGGCGCGATCGCGGATGCGAGATCCTCAATGCGCGCGGCCTTGAGGACATTGCTGGCTGGGCACCCGGAGAGGCGCGCATCCGTCCCTTCATCTAGCAATGCAAGCCATGCATGGCCAAGAAGAAAGCCCGCCGTGACCGCTTCACGGCGGGCCTTGTCGTTCCAGACCTGATGTCATGCGACGATGAGCACGCCGGTAAACAGCGCGATGATGATCACGATCAATACGATGAAGATCAGGATCTTGGCGATCCCGACCGAGGCTCCTGCGACGCCGCGAAAACCGAGAAGGCTGGCAACGGCGGCGATGAGAAGGAGGATGAGGATCCATTGTAGCATGCGTGTCTCCCTTGCATTGTTCCATGGGGAAACAGTGACTTGCCGCAATTGTTCCCTCTCGGGGCAAAGGCGTCGATATTGTGCGGCGCAACAAAAATCGGTTTAAGCCGACGTGCCATCGCCTAAAACCGTCACTTGTCCTGAAAGCTGGACTAGACAGGCGACCTCGCTTCTGCTCGTGTCCGCCATCGGAGCGTCCTTCGACTTTAGGCGAGGGACTGAGGTTTGCCCGTTCGAACGGAGTTAGGGAGATGGGATTGAAGATCGGATCGCCAAGGGAGATTTACGCCGGCGAGGCCCGCGTCGCGATGACGCCGGACAGCGCCACGCAACTGCAGAAGCTCGGCTATGAGTGTGTCATCGAAAGCGGCGCCGGCAAGGCCGCGGGCTTGTCGGACGACGCCTATCGCGCCGCTGGCGTGACCGTCGTCGAGACGGCTGCCGCCCTCTTCGAGACGGCCGACATCATTGCCAAGGTGCGGCCGCCGGAGACATCCGAAGTCGATCGTCTCGGCCCCGGCAAGACGCTGATCTCCTTCTTCTATCCGGCCCAGAACTCGGCCCTCTTGGAGCAGGCCAAAGCCAAGGGCGCGACCGTCGTTGCCATGGACATGGTCCCGCGCATCTCGCGCGCCCAGAAGATGGATGCGCTGTCGTCGATGGCGAATATCGCCGGCTATCGCGCTGTCATCGAGGCTGGCAACAATTTCGGCCGCTTCTTCACCGGCCAGGTGACCGCTGCCGGCAAGGTGCCGCCGGCCAAGGTGCTGGTCATCGGTGCGGGTGTCGCGGGTCTGGCCGCGATCGGCACGGCGACTTCGCTCGGTGCGATCACCTATGCCTTCGACGTTCGCCCTGAGGTCGCCGAGCAGATCGAGAGCATGGGTGCGCAGTTCGTCTTCCTCGAATTCGAAGCCGCCCAGGATGGAGCAGCCACCGGTGGTTACGCTGCGCCGTCCTCGCCGGAATTCCGCGAGAAGCAGCTTGCCAAGTTCCGCGAACTGGCGCCTGAGATCGACATCGTCATCACCACGGCGCTGATCCCCGGTCGTGATGCACCGAAGCTGTGGCTCGCCGACATGGTGGCTGCGATGAAGCCCGGCTCTGTTGTTGTCGACCTCGCCGCCGAGCGTGGCGGTAACTGTGACTTGACGGTTCCTGACCAGAAGATCGTTTCCGACAATGGCGTGACCATAGTCGGCTATACCGACTTCCCGAGCCGGATGGCGGCGCAGTCCTCGACGCTTTACTCGACCAATATCCGCCACATGATGACGGATCTGACGCCGGCCAAGGACGGCGTCGTCGTGCACAACATGGAAGACGATGTCATCCGTGGCGCGACCGTCACCAAGGACGGCGAGATCACCTTCCCACCGCCGCCGCCGAAGATCCAGGCGATTGCTGCCGCGAAACCGAAGGAAAAGGCGAAGGAACTGACGCGGGAAGAAAAGCGCGAACAGGAGATCGCCGCCTTCAAGGCGCAGACCAAGAGTCAGGTGGCGATGCTGGCCGGTGGTGGCGCACTCATCCTGCTCGCCGGTCTCTATGCGCCGGTGAGCTTCATGAACCATTTCATCGTCTTCGTGCTCGCCTGCTTCGTCGGCTTCCAGGTCATCTGGAATGTCAGCCACTCGCTTCACACGCCGCTGATGGCGATCACCAATGCCATCTCCTCGATCATCATTCTGGGTGCCCTGATGCAGATCGGATCCGGCAATTTCCTGGTGATCATTCTCGGCGCGCTTTCGGTCCTGATGGCCGGCATCAACATCTTCGGTGGTTTCATGGTCACCCGGCGTATGCTCGCCATGTTCCAGAAGTCTTGAGTTAGGGGAGGGGACACACACATGGAATACGGATTCACCACAGCGGCCTATGTCGTCGCAGCCGTTCTCTTCATCCTGTCGCTGGGCGGGCTTTCAGGCCAGGAAAGCGCCAAGCGCGCGGTCTGGTATGGCATAGCAGGCATGGCGCTTGCCGTCATCGCGACGCTTCTCGGCCCCGGTGCCGGCAACTGGTTCGTCTCTTTGGTCATGATCGCGATCGGCGGCGGCATCGGCTGGGTTGTAGCCCAGCGCGTCCAGATGACGGAAATGCCGCAGCTTGTGGCCGCCATGCATTCGCTGGTTGGTCTTGCCGCCGTCTTCATCGGTTTCAATGCCGAAATCGAGATGTGGCGCATTGCCAGCACGCTTTCGGATGCGGGGCTGATGACCTGCGGGCCGCTCAGCGCCGTTGCCTGTGCCGCGCAGGCCGGGCAGACGACATTGTTTGGCGAATTCGCCGGCTTTGCCCTCAAGATTGCCGAGAAGACCGGAGCCGAGATTGCGGTCCTGAAGATCGAGGTCTTCCTCGGCGTCTTCATCGGAGCCATCACCTTTACCGGTTCGGTCGTCGCGTATGGCAAGCTTGCCGGCAAGGTCGATACGACGGCCAAGCAGCTGCCGGGCGGTCACATGTTGAATGCGGCTGCCGCCCTCGGCTCGCTGATCCTGCTGATCCTCTATTTCCAGGGTGCGGGCAGCTGGACGCTGATCCTGATGACGCTTCTGGCGCTCTTCATCGGCTACCACCTGATCATGGGCATCGGCGGTGCCGACATGCCGGTCGTCGTCTCCATGCTCAACAGCTATTCCGGCTGGGCGGCAGCAGCCATCGGCTTCTCGCTGTCGAACGATCTCTTGATCGTCGTCGGCGCGCTCGTCGGTTCGTCCGGTGCGATCCTTTCCTACATCATGTGCAAGGCGATGAACCGCAGCTTCGTCTCGGTCATCCTCGGCGGCTTTGGCGGCACGACCGGACCGCAGATGGAAGTCGTGGGCGAGCAGATCGCCATCGACGGCGACGGTGTTGCCAATGCCCTGAACGATGCCGACAGCGTCATCATCGTTCCCGGCTACGGCATGGCGGTCGCGCAGGCGCAACAAACGGTCTCGGAGCTGACCCGCAAGCTGCGTGCTGCCGGCAAGACGGTGCGCTTCGCGATCCATCCGGTCGCCGGTCGCCTGCCGGGTCACATGAACGTACTGCTCGCCGAAGCCAAGGTGCCCTACGATATCGTTCTGGAAATGGACGAGATCAACGAGGACTTCCCCGAGACGGATGTCGTCATCGTCATCGGCTCGAACGACATCGTCAACCCGGCCGCCCAGGAAGACCCGAACTCGCCGATCGCTGGCATGCCGGTTCTGGAAGTGTGGAAGGCAAAGCAGGTCTTCGTCTCCAAACGCGGCCAGGGCACCGGTTACTCCGGCATCGAGAACCCGCTGTTCTACAAGGAGAATACGCGCATGTTCTACGGTGACGCGAAGAAGTCGATCGACAGCATCCTGCCGTTGATCAAGTAAGCTTCGGATCAGATCTGAGCTTTAAAGCCGGGTGGTGACGCCCGGCTTTTTTAAAAGCTTATCAGATGTGCTTATGCGGCCAGTGCTGCCCGTGCTGAATTTCTATTGCTCCAAACAACAGAGGAGATGTCGTAGCTTTCTAGCGCGTCAATCACTGTGCTCGATATTTTTCGATCGTTGTCATTAACAAAGGCGTACAGTTTGGCGTCTTCTTTCCGAGATTCTTTTGTGTCGATCCAATCCATTATTATCGAATCGGCTGCATGTCTCGCCGGGTTATTTATCGTCTTTATGATTCTCTCTGGCGCTGTTTTTGACTTCGGTATTAGGAAGTCAAATTTTCTGGCGTATCCGCTCTTGCCGACGAAAGAAATGTTTTCAGAGTATCGAACGTCTATTTCGTCTAGCCACGTTTTTACGTCTTCCATGAACAGGCTCACAATGTGAGGCTCTGCTAGGTAGAACATATCGCCTACAGCAAGCATCGCTTGCACTAGTGAATGCTTTTTGAGTGCGAAATTGTCTAAGGTTGCTCTAACTGTTAGCTTGCCCTTTTCTTCGTGGACCCCGTAGCCCGCTAACGTGGTTCGCAATAGCGTTTGCCGTTTTGGGCTATCTAAAGTGCAGCCTTCAGCGAGAAGTCCCTGAATCGTCTCACCATCGTCGGTAAGAATGAAGCCATCATCCGATTTCCTAAGATATAGTTGCAGGTAGTCGTTGTTCCTGTCGAGGTAGGGTGCAGTGATCTCCGTCCAGCGATCCACGGTGCGCCAAGCAGACTTGTCGCGTAACCACGAATGATATCTATCGATCAGGCCGTCAATCTCGCTCATTTGCTAAACAAGCCTCGTGAAAATTCCGGCAGCTTTTTGACGCCACAGTATGTCAAAAAGTCTTCCAGCGTTCTCAATGCATTATCGAGATCACCAAATTTGTCGAGGGGAACTTCAATCGCAAACTTCAGCCGGTAGCCTTCCCGGTAGATATGCAGGTGCCGTGGTCCGATCTCTTGCCCATCTGGATTTCTGTGGGGCGGCCCATCCAAGTCGAGGCGGGCAAGTCCGATGACCTTACGTGCCCGCAGATGATGGTTGCGCTTTGTTAGCGAAATTGACGACCTGGTGAAAGACACCACAAATTCTTCTCTGCCGTCATCGCTCACGAGTGGAATGTCAGTTCTGCCACCCAAATCTGGCAATTCCACCGGCTCGGTCGTCTCGGCGATCTTCGGTAATTGCAGAAGGTACTCTGCTTCTTGTTCCGATATATCCAGTTCTGACATTGACTTCCCCCGTGTTGGGTAGCCTAGTCTAACTGTTTCTAAACTCAAGGTGGTGTATCTGCGGTCTTCGATATTCCGCGAAGACCGCAGTTTTGGCTAGTTCAACTCAGACATCCGCCTTGAACGTCTGCTTCTGCGTGCCGAGGCCTTCGATGCCGAGCTCGACTACATCGCCGGCCTTGAGGAACTGCGGTGGCTTCATGCCGAGGCCGACGCCCGGAGGGGTGCCGGTGGAAATGACGTCGCCGGGATGCAGGCTCATGAACTGGCTGAGATAGGAAACGAGGTGGGCGATGCCATAGACCATGGTCTTCGACGAGCCGTCCTGCATCATCTTGCCATTGACCGAGAGCCACATCTTGAGGTTCTGCGGATCTGCGATTTCATCCTTGGTGACGAGCCAGGGGCCGATCGGGCCGAAGGTGTCGCAGGATTTTCCCTTGGTCCACTGGCCCGCGCGTTCCGTCTGGAAGGCGCGTTCGGAGACGTCGTGGGAGACGCAGTAGCCGGCGACGTAGTCCATGGCGTCGGCTTCCGAGACATATTTTGCGGTCTTGCCGATGACGACGCCGAGTTCGACTTCCCAGTCGGTCTTTTCCGAGGTGCGCGGGATCAGAACGTCGTCGTTCGGACCGCAGATGGCCGAGGTCGCCTTCATGAAGATGACAGGCTCCGGCGGGACGGCAGCGCCGGTTTCGGCGGCGTGGTCGGAATAGTTGAGACCGATGCAGATGAATTTGCCGGTGCCAGAGACGCAGGCGCCGATGCGCTCGGCGGCGATTTCTGGCAGCGAGGCGAGATCCAGGGCTGCAATCTTCGCCAGACCTTCCGGCGAAATGGCAGCGCCGCCGATATCGGTCACATGGGCTGAGAGGTCACGGATCTTGCCATCCTTGTCGAGGATCGCAGGCTTTTCCTGGCCGAGCGGGCCGACGCGCATCAGTTTCATCGTGTTCTTCCTTCTTCAGAATTAGATCGTCCAGCCGCCGTCGATGGCATAGGCCTGGCCAGAGGTATAGGTGGCGCCGGCGAGATAGACGGCAAGATCGGCGATTTCTTCCGGCGTGCCCAGGCGCCCCATGGGCTGGCGGGCGATGAAGGCGGCGCGGGCGGCGTCATAGTCACCTTGAGCGCGCATGCGGTCCTGCAGCGACGGGCTTTCGACGGTGCCCGGGCAGATCGCATTGCAGCGGATGCCCTGCGTCACGTAATCGGCAGCGACCGACTTGGTGAGACCGATGACGGCTGCCTTGGTGACGGTATAGGCGAAGCGGTCTGGCACGCCTTTGATGGAGCTTGCCACAGAGGCCATGTTGATGATCGAGCCGTCGCCGCGTTCCAGCATGGCGGGCAGGACGGCCCGGATGGTGCGGATCATCGCACGCACATTGAGGTCAAGGGCGAAGTCCAGATCCTTGTCGTTCATGTCCAGAACGGTTCCGCCATGTACGACGCCGGCGCAATTGAACAGCACATCGAAGGGGCCGGCTTCGCCGACCACGGCCTTGACCGCGTCGTCGTTCAGCACGTCGAGCTGGCGCGTTGTGATGCCGGTCTCGCCATCCAGGCTCGCCAGCGCCTCGGTGTTGATGTCGGTCGCCACGACCGTCGCACCGGCGCGGGCGAAGGCAATCGCGCTCGCGCGACCAATGCCCTGGCCAGCGGCCGTCACCAGCACATGCTTCTTCTCAAGGTTCATCTTCTTGGCTCCTCCAGCCGATCCCCCGTCACTCGACCCTTGCATATTCCCGCGGTCGATGCGAGCATCATTCATATGCAAAACATTTATTCATAAAGGTCAAGAGTGGTTCGGGGCTGCGAGGAGAGACATGCGTGAATGATGTGGATCAGGACCGTTACCGGGCGCCGGCGCTCGACAAGGGTCTCGACATTCTGGAGCTTCTGGCGGGCGTTGATGGGGGCTTGAGCCAGGCCGAGATCGCCAAGAAGCTCGACCGCAGTCCGAATGAATTTTACCGGATGCTCGACCGGCTGGTGAAGCGCGGCTATGTCGCGCGGCTCGATGGCGATCGTTATGTGCTGACGCTCAAGCTCTTCGGCCTTGCGCAGATGCACGCGCCGACGCGGCGGCTGGCTTCGCTTGCCATGCCGTTGATGCGGGAGCTGGCTGAGATCACCCGGCAGGAGAACCACATCGTCGTCTATGACCGTGGACATCCGGTGGTCATCGCGCAGCTTGAGGCGCCGGGCTATTGGGGCATCTCGATCCGGGTCGGCTCGCGCATGGGGCTGTTCGACACCGGTTCCGGCCATATACTTCTCGCCTTCCGCAGCCCTGAGGTGCGGGCGATGATGGTGGCGGAACACGTCGCGAGCGGTGGCCCCGAAGGTCGGATGACTGATGCCTTCATCAGCAGGCTCGACCAGATAAGGGCACGCGGCTACGAGATGATGCCGAGCGCGCAGACGGCCGGCGTCGTCAACCTCTCGGCACCGATCGTCAGTGCCGATGGCGAGGCCTTGGGCGCGCTCACCGTGCCTTACATCACCATCATCAACGCGCCTGAGGCCCCCGATATCACCCGCACCATCGAGGCGCTGACAGAGACTGCGCGTCGTATCTCGGCGCTTGCAGGTGCCGGTCTCGGCGCTGACGCCCCCGATATGAACTGAATTTCCAAGGCCTTGGGAGGGGCCCGCCATGATCATCGATACCCATCTGCATCTCATCTATCGCGATCGGCTCGGCTATTCCTGGCTGAAGGATGTGCCCGCCCTTGATGTCGATTTCACCTGGGAGACCTACGCGCGCGAGGCCCGGCGGCTCGGAATTTCCTCCGTGCTGCATATGGAGGTCGATGTCGCGCCCGAGGACATTGCTGCGGAAACCGCGATGGTTCAGCAGCTGTCGCGGAGGCCGGATAGCCTGCTCCGAGGTGTGATCGCCTCCTGCCGCCCGGAGGAACAGGGCTTTGCCGCGTACCTGGAGACCCAGCTAACGACCCCCTTCGTCAAAGGCTTCCGCCGCGTGCTGCATGTGGTGCCCGATGATGTGTCCGAGGGGGCGCTGTTCCGCGAGAACGTGAAGCGGCTCTCGGGTACAGGCCTCACCTTCGATCTCTGCATGCTGCCGCATCAGATCGACAAGGCCAAGGCGCTGGTCGATCTCGCCCCCGATGTCACCTTCATCCTCGACCATTGCGGCGTGCCCGACATCAAGGGCAATGGCTATGATGCTTGGAAGAGCGGGATCACCGACATTGCCAGACGCGACAATGTTCGGGTGAAGATTTCCGGCATCCCGGCCTATGGCGATCTGGAGAATTGGACGCTGGAGGATCTCAAACCCTATTTCCAGCATACGATCGCATCCTTCGGTTTCGATCGCGCGATCTGGGGCTCGGACTGGCCGGTCTGCACGCTGGGTGGGGGGCTGTCGACTTGGGTCGCGACGACACAGGCGCTTCTGCATGGCTGCACGAAAGAAGAGAAGGACAAGCTCTTCTCGGGTAATGCGAAACGGATCTGGGGCCTCTCCTAACGCGCCTTGCCATGCTCCGCCAGGAGACGGCGGAGATAGCCGCGCATGGCAATGATGAGGGCTTCGATGTCCTCATTCGAGGCGGAAAGATCTTCGAGGGCGTAGCTCTGCAGGATGATGCCGTCGATGCCGATCAGCATCTGGCGGGCGACGGCGCGACCGATGCGGCGGAGCTCCTCGTCGCTGTCGTCCTCGAAAACGAGATGGCCGTAGAAGTCAATATAGGCATTGTACTGGCGGGCGGCGAGCCACTCTGATCCCTTGGTACGCAGCGCATAGAGCGTCAGTTCCGTCTGGGCGATCTGCTTGCCCCTGGTGCGCTGGATGTAGCGCCAGCTCGCCCGGATCAGGGCCTCCACCCGGTCTTCCGGTGCTTTCGGCAAGGCGACATCCTGCCGGTAGGCCTCGTCCATCTCCGCGATCAGGTCTTCGAGCACGGCGAGCAGCAGGCTCTCCTTGCTGTCGAAATAGTAGTGCAGTGTCGCGAGCTTGACGCCGGCAGATGCGGCGATGCGGCGCGTCGTCAGCGCCTCCATGCCGCCTTCCTCCAGGGCTTCTCGGGCACCCTTGATGATGCGGACGCGGGTTTCCAGCCCCTTGCGGGTGGCGCCCGTGGGGCGACCACGTGCCGGAGCGTTTGCCGGTTTCTCCTGCGTCGCGTCCGCTGCCTCGCTCATCGGCCTCCTCCGGCTTCGAAGGTGACGCGGCCGTCGCAGATGGTCAGCACGGGTGAAAGGGCCGCGATGCTCTCCGGCGCGGTCGCCTCGATGTCGCCCGAGAGAAGAACCACGTCCGCCAGGTAGCCCGGTTTCAACACGCCCTTGCGGTCTTCCATGTATTCGACCCAGGCGCTGGTCCTTGTGTAGGCGGCCAGCGTTTCCTGAAGGCTCAGGCGCTGGTCGGGCATATCATCTGCCCAGGGCTGGCGCGTCATGGCATCGCCGATGCAGCTCAAAGGTGGAAGCGGGGAGACGGGCCAGTCGGTCGCGAAGACGATCGTGGCGCCTGCATCCACCAGCGTCTTCCAAGCGAAAGCGAGAGGCCAGCGCTCACGGCCGATATAGGTTAGATAGGGTTCGAGAGGCAGGCCGGCGGACCCTGGCGGATGGGTCGGCTGCATCGAGGCGATGGTGCCCGTTTCGGCAAAGCGCTTGATGTCGTCGGGATGGACAACCTCGATATGCTCGACGCGGTTGCGCATGTCGTTCCGGCCATTGGCGTTGATCGAGGCCTCATAGCCGTCGAGTACCATGCGGACCGCTCCGTCGCCGATAGCATGCACCGCGACCGGCATGCCGAGGCGGTTTGCCTCCGTTGCGACCGCATTGAAGGCGTCGCCCGAGAACAACGGCTCGCCCTTCCAGCCGGGCTTGTGGGCATAGTCGTCGACGAAGACGGCGGTCTCGCCCTCGGTGACGCCATCCATGAACAGCTTGACGAAGTTGCAGCGGAGCTTGTCCGTGTCGAAGCGGGCCTTCCAGACGGCGGCCTTTTCCTCCAGATCGGAGAGGGGCATGAAGTTCTTCATGTGGTAAGGCATGCGGACACGAACCGGCAGGACTTCGGTTTTCTCGATCTCATCCAGCATTTCCAGCTGATAGAGATTGCCGTCCATGTTCTGGAACGAGGTAATGCCGAGCGAGGCGCAATAGGCCAGCCCCTTCTTCAGCACTGCCATATCCGCGGCGCGCTCTTCCGGGCTGACGTGTTCGGGATCACCGCCGGTGCCGACGCCGAGGCCTTCTCGACCGCCCGTCACGCTCATCGACGCGACAGGACGCATGGCGTTGCTTTCGCGCAGTTCGCCGTTTGCCAGCCCGTCCTCGCCCATAACGATCTCGTTGCCGACGCCGACATCGCGGCCCTGCAGGATGCCGGCTTTTTCCAGCGCGATGGTATTGGCCCAGGCCGTGTGCCGGTCTGGGGCGACCATCATGAACGGGCGGTCGGGAATGATGCGGTCGAGATGGTGGCGGGTGACGCGCTCGGTTTCCGACAGGATGGTATAATCGGCCGTCTGGGCGACAAGCAGCGGCAGGTCCGGGTTGGCGGCCGCATAGTCCCGCACGGATTTTGACAGGGCGTCGAATCCACTAACGCCGAAGAGCGAGAGTTCGCCGAGCGAGACCGAGCCGCCGAAGATGTGCATATGCGCTTCGTTGAAGCCCGGCAGCACCGTTGCGCCCCCGGCATCGACGACGCGGGTCTGTGGTCCCGCGAGCTCAAGGATCTCGTCATTGCCGCCTACGGCGGTGATGCGGTTGCCGGTGAGCGCGATCGCTTCCGCGCGCGGACGTTCGTCATCCATGGTCAGGATACGGGCATTGTGGATGACGAGATCGGCGCTCATGGGACGGTCTTTCTTCAAGCCTGGAAGGTGATGTGGCCGTCGCAGATGGTGACGGCAGGACGAACGGTGTCCATGATCTCCTCGGGTGCGACAGCCTCGATGTCCCTGGTGAGGATCACGACGTCGGCGAGGTAGCCGGGCTTCAGCAAACCCTTGCGGTCTTCCATGAACTCTACCCAGGCGCCTATCGAAGTGTAGGCCTCGAGAGCTTCCATCAGCGAGAAGCGCTGGTCTTTCAGACCGTCCTTCCAGGGTTTGCGGGTCAGTGCATCCTGGATGCACTGGAAGGGTGACACCGGTGAGACCGGCCAGTCGGAGGCGAAGACGACGGGCGCGCCTGCTTCCTTCATTGTCCGCCAGGCGTATGCCTCGTCCCAGCGGTCCTCGCCGATCTTGGCGGTGGTCGGCTCGGCCGGGAAGCAGGTGCCGCCGGGGTAGTGGACCGGCTGCATCGAAGCGACGATGCCGAGCGTGGCAAAGCGTGGAATGTCGTCCGGGTGGATGATCTCGATATGCTCGATGCGGTGGCGATTGCCGCGTGGGCCATTGGCATTTAACGCCGCCTCATAGCCGTCGAGCGTCTGGCGGATGGCGGCACTGCCGATCGCGTGGACTGCGACCTGCAGGCCGAGCGCATCGGCCTTCGTCGCAATCGCATTGAAGGCTTGCGGGGTGAACAGCGGCTCATAGGTATAGCCCGGCCTGTCGCCATATCCGTCGAGCATATAGGCCGTCTGGCTGTCCAGCACGCCATCCATGAAGACCTTGACGAAATCGCCGCGCAGCATGTCGGTGGCGAATTCCTTCTTCCAGGCGGCGGCCTTGTCGAGGTCCTCCAGCGCCATGAAGTTCTTCATGTGATAGGGGATGCGGATGCGGCAGCAGAGTTCGCCCGAAAGCTCCAGATCGCGCATCAGCCGAAGCTGGTAGTGGTTGCCATCGAAATTCTGGATCGAGGTGACGCCCCAGGAGGCGCAGTAGTCGAGGCCGGCCTTCAGGATGGCGCGATCGAGGGCGAACTGTTCCGGCGTGACGTTTTCCGGGTCCATGCCGGTTACCATGCCGAGTTCCTCGCGGCCACCTGTCGAGGCCAGCGCCGATACCGGGCCGAAGGCATTGCCCTCACGCAGCTCGCCATTCGCCAGACCGTCGGGGCCCATGACGATCTCGTTGCCGATGCCGACGTCCTTGCCCTGCAGGATGCCTGCCTTCTCCAGTGCTGCGGTGTTGGCCCAGGCTGTGTGATGGTCGGGCGCGAACATCATGAAGGGGCGATCCGGCAGGATCGCATCCAGGTGATGGCGGGTGCAGGGTTCGGTCAGCGAGATGATCGAATAGTCGGCGGAAAAGCCCATGAGCAGCGGCTCATCCGGGTTCTTCTCCGCATAATCGAGGATGGCGGATTTCAGGGCCTCGAAGCCCTGGATGCCATGCAGGTTCAGCTGGCGCAGCGATACCGAGCCGGGGAAGATGTGCATATGGGCTTCGTTGAAGCCGGGCATGACGGTGGCACCCTTGGCGTCGATCCGCTTGGTGTTGGGACCCGCCAGAGCCTGCACCTCGGCCTCGCTGCCGACGGCGAGAATGCGGTTGCCGGCAAGGGCCACGGCTTCCGCGCGGGGAGAGCTGTTATCCATCGTGAGGACGCGGCCATTGGTGATGATGATGTCTGCGGTGGTTGCCATTTCAGGCTCCTTTGATCTCAGGCGGTCCAGGCGCTGAGCGCACGGAAGAAGGCGAAATTGTCGTGTTTCAGCTCGTCGTCCAGCGGATTGGGCTGGGAGGAGAGCTTGACGATCACGGTCTCGGTGGAGGGATCGACATAGAGCCACTGACCGTGGATGCCGATGGCGCAGAAGGCTCCATCAGGCTCACCCGACTGGTACCACTGGCTGCGATAGCGACCCTTGGGGAAGAAGTTGGATTTGCCGTCGACCCAGGCCTGGTGGTCGCCTGCCGTCAGCATGTCGGCGAGCCACGCCTCGGGGATGAGGCGGTTGCCGGCGACCATGCCGCCATTTCGCAGCATCTCGCCGACGCGGGCGAGGTCGCGGGCTGTGACCGAGATGCCGCCTGCCGCCCGCGCCGTGCCCTCGGCATCGACGGTGACGCTGGCATGGTTCCTTGCGCCGAGCGGCTTCCAAAGGCGCGTCGACAAGACATCGGCGTAGCGTTCTCCGGTCGCTCGCTCGATCAGGATGCCGAGAAGGTCAGAATTCGGAGAAGCATAGAAATGCGCGCCGCCATGCGGATGGGCGTCTTTCTTGAGCGTCAGCAGGAAGGCGAGCAAGGTTTCATCCGGCTGGGACGGATCGGCCGGGTTCCATAGCGTTGCACGGCGATAGCGGGCATAGGCGCCATCGGTGTTGAGATAGGCCTCGTCAAAGGCGAGGCTGACGCGCATGTCGAGCACGTCGCGAATGGTGCAGTCGCCATAGGCGGAGCCCGCCGCTTCGGGCAGGAGACTGGTGACAGGGGCGTCGGGATCCATAAGCCCCTCGGCTTCCAGGGTTGCGATCACCAGAGCGGTCAGCGACTTGCTGATCGAAAAGACGATGTGGCGCTGGTCGATGCCGGCATTCGGGGCATAGTGTTCGGCGACGATGCGGCCCGCCTTCATCAGGACGAAGGCGTCGGTGTGGGCATAGTGGAGATAGGCGCCGACGTCAGGCTGGCCGGCAAGACCCTCAGGGAGTGACTGGCGCATGAGGTCGGAGACCACCGGCGCGCCTTCGGGCTCTTCGGCGCCTGCTGAGATCCTGGCGCTCGGCACCACCTCGTCGGCATGGCCGAAGCTGAAACGGCTGAAAGGGGCCGTGCGCCAGTTGGCAAGCGTCACGTCCCGTCTTTCGAAGCCATGGGCCTCGGCAAACTGCGTCGTCATCAGGGTGTGCTCCTCCTGCGGGAGGGCCATTGGCCCTCCCGTTTCTGTCTTTTGTTTTGGGTCGAGGTTACTTCTGAACTTCGGTCCAGATCCGGGTGTAGAGCTGCTGCACGTCAGGTTCGCAGCTCAGCAGGAACTCGCCGGCACTCTCCAGTTCTGCGGGGATCACCAGTTCCGGCGCGCCCTGCATCTCCTTGTCCATGAACGCTTCCGAACCCTTGATGCCGTTGGCATACTTGGCGAAGTTCGACAGCATGGCCGCATTTTCCGGGGCCATGATGAAGTTCATGAAGGCCTTGGCGTTGTCGACGTTCTTGGCATCCTTGAGGATGACGACGCTGTCCATGAAGACAGGATAGCCTTCCTTCGGATAGCCGAACTTGACCTCGGGGTTCTGCAGGCGCGAGCGCATGATGGCGCCGTTCCAGTAGTAGACGCCCGCGTAGTCGCCGGTCGGCAGCTTGTCGGTGACGCTATAGTCCATGGCGAGCCACTTCGCCTTGGCTTCGACCAGCTTGTCGCGGACCTTCATCAGCACTTCCTTGTCGGTCGTGCACCAGGCGCCGCCAAAATACTTGATGGTGGCGAAGAGAACGTCGTTCATTTCCGGCGTGACGTTCAGCTTGCCGACCAGTTCTTCCGGCGGATCGAGGAAGATGGCCGAGGTGTTGATGTCACCCTTGTAGAATTTGGTGTTGACGCCGATGCCGGTCACGCCCCACTGCCACGGAACCGAGTAGCGGCGGCCCGGATCCCATTCGACATCCGCCCAGCGCGGGTCGACATTCTTGAAGTTTTCCATCTGGTCGGGGCGGGCTTCGAGCAGCAGACCTTCGTTGATCCAGATCGGCATGTAGTTGGCCGAGGGCACGACGATGTCGAAGCCATGGCCGCCAGCGCGGACCTTGGCGAGTGCGGTGTCGTTGGAGTCATAGTCGGTGATCGTCACTTTGACGTCGAACTGTTCCTCGAACTTCTTGATCAGTTCGGGGCTGGTATAGTCACCCCAGTTGTAGATGTTGAGCTCGCCAGCGGCCGAGGCCGCGCCTGCGAAACCCAGCACCGAGATGGCGGCAATCGCCGTGGTCGTCATCCATTTCATTGTCATTCTCCGTTCCTCTCTTTTGGTTGTCGTTATGCTTGCGGCTTGCGCCGGTTGATGAAGAAGAAGATCACGATCAGCACCGTCGAGGCGGCGAGGAAGATCGTCGCGATCGCGTTGATCTCCGGCGTCGTCTCGCGACGGATCTGGCCGAGCATGTAGGTGGGCAGGGTGTCCTGTCCGCCGGATTTCACGAATTCGGTGATGACGACGTCATCGAGCGAGATGACGAAGGCGAGCATGAAGCCGGCGATGATGGCCGGGCGCAGCAAGGGAAACGTCACGAAGCGGAAAGCCTGCCACGGGGTTGCATAGAGGTCGGCCGCCGCTCGTTCGAGCGTGAGGTCCATGCTTTCCAGCCGTGCCCGGATGGGCAGATAGGCGAAGGGAATGCAAAAGGCCGTATGCGCCATGATCAGATAGCCGAGGCCGGAATAGCCGGTCCAGACCTTGATGCGCGAGAAGACGATCAGGAGCGCCACCGCCGTGACGATTTCCGGGATCATCAGCGGCTGGTTGATGACAGCATACTTCGCCGTCAGACCGCGATAGGGTTCGGTGCGGGTCGTGGCCAACGCCGCCATGGTGGCGGCGATCGTTGCCAGCCCCGCCGCCCAGAGGGCGATAATGACCGAACGCAGGGCCGCCTCCTGGGCCGTACCATTCTCCAGGGCGGACGCGAACCAGCGCAGCGAGAAACCGCCCCAGCTCGAGAGCGAGTCATTGGCGTTGAAGGAATAGGCGACGAGGGTCGCAATCGGCAAATAGAGCGCGAAGAAGGTGAAGAGCGCGATCAGGCCGAAGCCCGGTTGCGAGCGGATGTCGAAGCGACGTTCAGCCATGACGCACCCCCGACTTTGCGGCGTTGCGGACATAGAAGAGCAGTGCGATCATGACGAGGGCCATCAGCGTGATCGACATTGCCGCCCCCAGCGGCCAGTTGCGACCAGAGCCGAACTGCAGTTCGATCAGGTTGCCCAGCATCAGGTTCTTACCGCCGCCCAGTACGCGTGGAATGACATAGGCGCCGAGCGAGGGGATGAAGACGAGAATGGAGCCGGCGATCAGGCCGGGCTTCACCAGCGGAATGACGATGCGCCAGAGCACCTGCAGGCGGTTGGCGTAGAGGTCGTAGCCGGCCTCGACGAGACGGAAATCGAGCTTCTCGATTGATGCGTAAAGCGGCAGCACCATCAGCGGCAGGTAGACATAGGTCATGCCGAGCAGTGTGGCGGTGTCGGTATAGATGATCTGCAGGGGGGTATCGATGATGCCGAGCCAGATCAGCAGGTTGTTGAGGATGCCTTCGTTGCGGATCACCTGCTGCATGGCGAAGGTGCGGATCAGCAGGTTGGTCCAGAAGGGGATGGTGATCAGGAAGACCCAGATCTCGCGGGTCCGAGCTGGCCGGGTCGCGATGAAGTAGGCGGTCGGGAAACCCAGGATCAGGGTGAAGAGGGTTGTATAGAGCGAGAGCTTGATGGACCGCCAGAAGATCGCCAGATGCGCGTCGGCGATGCCCAGGGTGTCATCGAAGATATCGCGCTGCATGAAGACCGAGGTCCAGCCTTCGAGCGAGAAGACGCCGAACTTGACGTCGCCATAGTCGCCCTTCTCCAGGAAGGAATAGAGCACCATGACGAAGAGCGGACCAAGTGCTGCGACGAAGATGATCGCAAGGGCCGGGAGGCTGAGCAACCAACGGTTTTTGACATCGCGCGATCTGGCAGTTTCGGGGGCCGTTTTCATCGCGCTCATGGTCAATCCCTCAGGATCTGCGCGACATCGTCGCTGACGAGGATGCCGACGCCCTGGCCTTCCGTCACCCCACAGCTGCCACTGCGGCTGTTCTGCTGGCGGACGGTGAACAGCGAGCCGCCGTCAAGGCGGACGTTGATGTTCGTGTCTGTGCCGAGATAGACGACGCTTTCTACGGTGCCCTTCAGTGTTGCCGCATCCGTCGGTTCGACGACCTCTGCATGCTCCGGACGGATCACGATGGTGACCTTGCCGGATGGCGTGGTGTTGTCCGGGAAGGTCGCAGGGATCTCGCGGCCCGAACGTAGCCGGACGCTCGCCCGGTCACCCGTGACGGAGGCCACCTCGACCTCAAGGAAGTTGGTCTCGCCGATGAAGTCGGCGACGAAGCGCTCGGCCGGGCGATCATAGATATCCCAGGGGGAGCCGACCTGGCGGAGGCTTCCCGTCGACATGACCGCAATGCGGTCCGACATGGTCAGCGCCTCTTCCTGGTCGTGGGTGACGAAGATGAAGGTGATGCCGGTTTCGGCCTGCACGCGCTTCAGCTCGATCTGCATTTCCTTGCGCAGCTTGTAATCGAGCGCCGACAGCGGCTCGTCGAGCAGCAGGACCTTTGGCTTAGGCGCGAGTGCTCGGGCCAGTGCCACGCGCTGTTGCTGGCCGCCGGAGATCTGGCTCACCTGGCGGTCGCGCATCTTGGTCATGTGCACGAGTTCCAGCATCTCGGCGACGCGCGCTTCGATCTCCGCCTTCGGCTTGCCGAGCATCTTCAGGCCGAAGCCGATGTTGTCGGCGACCGACATATGCGGGAAGAGCGCGTAGGACTGGAAAACGGTGTTGACCGGTCGCCTGAAGGGCGGGAGCGGTGCGATGTCTTCGCCGTGCAGCAGGATTTCGCCCGTGGTGGGGAAATCGAAGCCTGCGATCAGGCGCAGAAGCGTGGTCTTGCCGCAGCCGGATGGCCCCAGCAGCGTGAAGAACTCGTTTTCCTTGATCTTGAGAAAGATCCCGTCGAGTGCTGTGACCTTGTCGGGTCCGGTTCCATAAACGCGGCTGACGCCGCGGATTTCGATGGCTGCCTTGTCTGATGCGGAACTCAAGCCGTGCCCCCTGGCGTTCGGGTTATGCGCGAAGTTCTTCGTTCGACCCCTTGTGCGGCAGAACCTGCCGTATCAGGGGTGGCGCAAGTGGTGTCACGCAATTGACGTGCCAGCTTTTCGGCATGCTGAGCTCTCCCCTTGCGGCAGAGCCTGCAATATGACCCCGGAACAGGGAAACTGCCGGCTTTTGCCTTGGTTCGCCGAAGTTCCCGTGTATCGGACGTGCGGTTCGACGAGGCCCGCATCATCCTCTTTTGTGGCATGTTGCCTCTAATTTGGTCGTTTGACCATTTTTATTTTTGGCGCTTTCAAAGTTTTCCGGATGTGCATGGCAGGCCTGCATGAAGCGCTTGGCCGGGCGCTTGACAGCCTTGTGTCGTGAAGCCCATCGTCTCAATCTGCCTGACCAGAGCGTCCATTCAAACGGAGCCACCCGTGTCCGACCTCACCTGCTTGTCCCTCTCCCAACTCATCAAGGCTATCCGCGAAGGGCGCCTGACGGCAGAGGAGGTCATGGCGGGTTATCTCGACAGGATCGACCGTTTCAACCCGGAGATCAATGCCCTTGTCAGCCTGCGATCGCGCGAGGCCCTGCTCGCCGAAGCGCGGGCAAAGGACGCCGCTTGCGCTGCCGGTTCTCCGCTCGGTTCGCTGCATGGCGTGCCCATTGCCATCAAGGATCTGAGCGAGGCGAAGGGTCTTCTCTGCACCTATGGCTCGCCGCTCTTCCACGACTATGTGCCGGATTTCGATGATATCCAGGTCGAGCGCATCCGCGCCGCCGGTGCGATCATCATCGGCAAAACCAACACGCCGGAATGGGGTTTCGGCTCGCACAGCTATAATCCCGTCTTCGGGGTGACCCGCAATCCCTGGGATTTGAGCCGTTCCGCCGGTGGATCGAGCGGCGGGGCAGGGGCAGCCCTTGCCGCGCGTCTCGTGCCGGTCGCCGATGGCAGCGACATGATGGGCTCGCTGCGCAATCCCGCCGCTTTCAACAATGTCGTCGGCTTCCGCCCGAGCTTCGGGCGCATCCCGACGCTTCCCGGTCGGGACGCCTATCTCAACCAGCTCGCGACGCTTGGGCCGATGGGGCGATCCGTCGAGGATGTCGTGGCGCTTCTTAACGTGCAGTCCGGTTTCGACCCTCGCGACCCGTCCTCATTCGAAAGCGGGCCGATCAGCCTCACCCCAGAGATCGCGGGTAAGGGGTGTCGCATCGGCTGGCTTGGTGATTTTGGTGGTCATCTGCCCTTTGAAGCGGGCGTGCTCGAACTGAACGAGAAGGCGCTCGGTGTCTTCCAACGGCTCGGCTTCGCCGTCGAGCCCGTGCGCGTCGACTTCGACATGGAACGCCTCTGGTGGGCCTGGACGACATTGCGCAGCTATTTCACCGCCGGCAGCATGCGGGACTTCTACGAAGACCCCGGCCGCCGAGGGTCGCTGAAGCCGGAGATCCTCTATGAGGTTCGTTCCGGGTTGCGCGTCCAGGCGGCAGACGTTTACGAGGCTTCGGCGATCCGCACGGCCTGGTATCAGGCCTTGGCCAAGATTTTCGAGACCTACGACTACCTGATCGCGCCTGCGGCCCAGGTCTTCCCCTTCGATGCCGACATTCCCTGGCCACGCGAGATCGCGGGCAAGCACATGGATACCTATCACCGCTGGATGGAGGTGGTGATTGGCCCCAGCATGGCAGGGCTGCCGGTAGCGGCTCTGCCTGCCGGCTTTTCGACGACGGGCCTGCCCAACGGCTTCCAGCTGATCGGGAAGCCGCGTGCTGATCAGGCGGTGTTATCCGCTGCGGCGGCCTACGAGGCAGCGACCGACTGGCTTGCGCGCATGCCGTCCCTTGCTCAGGACAGCGCGGGATAAATCGTTCCGTGACTTGAAGCGCGACATGATTTGGTCCAACGATTCCGCAACAGTCGCGGTGTTCCGCCTTTCTCCTCGTCCGGGCTCACGGTCCGGATGTCACGTCTGGATCTCAATTCATGAACCTAGTCTTCGACGGCCACAACGATGTCCTCCTGCGTCTCTGGCGCAGCCGCAACGAGGGCCGCAATCCCGTGGCCGAATTCCGCAACGGCACCAGCGCCGGGCACATCGATGCGCCGCGTGCGAAAAAGGGTGGGCTCGCCGGCGGTCTCTGCGCGATCTACATCCCGTCGCCGCATGACTTCTCCCTGCGCGAGCCGGATGCCAACGGGCATTACTCCACGCCGCTCGATCCGCCGCTGGAGCGCATGTCCTCGCTCGACATCGCGCTGCAGATGGCGGCGATTGCCCATCGCCTGGACCAGGACGGGAGCTGGAGGCTCTGCCGGACGACCGCCGAGATCCGCCAGGCCATGTCGGACGGCGTCTTTGCGGCCGTGATGCATATGGAAGGCTGCGAGGCGATCGATGCGGATCTCGAAACGCTGGAGGTGTTTTATGCCGCAGGTCTGCGCTCGCTCGGGCCGGTCTGGAGCCGCAACAACATCTTCGGCCATGGCGTGCCCTTCGCCTATCCGAGCTCGCCCGATACCGGGCCCGGCCTGACGAAAGCCGGCGAAGAGCTGATCCGGGCCTGCAACCGGCTGGGCATCCTGATCGACCTCGCCCATATCACCGAAAAGGGCTTCTGGGATGTGGAGCGCCTGAGCGACCAGCCGCTGATCGCCAGCCATTCCAACGTGCATGCGCTGACGCCCGTTGCCCGCAACCTGACGGACCGTCAGATGGATGCGATCAAGGCAAGCCACGGTCTCGTCGGCCTCAACTATGCCGTCACCATGCTGAGGCCGGATGGGCGCGACGATGCAGAGACCTCGATCTCCACCATGATCAGCCATATCGATTATCTCGTCGGTCGCATGGGCATCGACTGCGTGGCGCTCGGCTCGGATTTCGACGGTGCGACGATCCCCAATGTCATCGGCGACGCTGCCGGCAACCAGCGGCTCATCACCGGGCTCAAGGAACGCGGATACGGTTCTTCCGATCTCGACAAGATCTGCCGGGAAAACTGGCTGCGGGTGCTGGCGTCTGCCTGGCATGAGTGAGCCAGGCTGTCTTGAGCGTCAGGCGACGCGGTGGCCGGAGCGCCAGGCGGATTTGACGAAGGGATGACCGTCCTGGAGGTCGACGCGGATCAGATCGGCCTTGAGGCCGTTCTTGATGGCGCCGCGGTCAGGCAGATTGCCGGCAAGCGCCGGTGTGCGGGTGACCATAGCGACCGCACTTGGCAGGTCGTAGTCGAGGCCCGGATCGGCCGCGATCATGAAGGCGGCGTCGAGCATCGAGCGCGGCACGTAGTCAGAAGCCAGGATATCGACGAGCCGTGCGGCGAGCAGATCACGCACGGCAATGTTGCCGGATTGCGAGCCACCGCGAACGAGGTTCGGTGCGCCGGCGACGATGTGCATGCCCGCCGCGCGGGCTGCTTCCGCCGCCTCCATCGAACAGGGGAATTCCGAGATCGACACGCCCTCCGCCACGCCTTCCTCGATGTGGGCGATATCGGTGTCGTCGTGGCTCATCAGCGGCATGGACCGCGCGCGGGCAAGGGCGACGATGTCAGGCCGGGTCGTCGCGGCGATATGGCTCTTTTCGGCCACCAGCACCTTGATCTTCTCGCGCACCAGTTCGGGGCTCTCGCCGGTCGATTTGCAGGCCCTTGCGACATAGGCCTCGATGTCGCGGCTCTGGCGGATGCCGGGCAGGTGCTCCATGACCGAGATCACGCGGACGATCTCGCGGTCGATGTTCTCGACCGTCAGTTGCGGCGTCACCGGGTCTGTCAGTTCGCAGCGCAGGTGGACGAGATGTTCGGCCCGCAGCATGCCTGAGTTTTGCGCCTGCTCCAGCGCCTCGATCATCGGTTTCAGGATCTCGGCACGCTCCGGATTGTCGGTGGTTGCCCCGACGCAAAGGCTGTCAAAAACGGTCGTCACGCCGCCGCCGATGATCTGGGCATCGTGGGCCAAGGCGGCGCGCATGAAGTCCCAGCGCACATGGGCGCGGGGATAGAGGTGCTTTTCGAAATGGTCGGTATGGATGTCGACAAGGCCGGGCAGGAGATAGTCGCCGGCAAAATCAAGCGCATCCTGATGGCGTGATGGTCCTTCGTGGATCTCGACGATCTCACCGTTCTGAACCACAACCGAGCCATGCAGCACATGGTCCGGCGTCACGACGCGGGCGTTGGAGAGGATCAGAACCTCACCGCGCGCTGCTTCATGGACGTCACCCGTCGTATCCGTCTGTCGCAGCATGTCCGAGCCTCCATCCGCTTTCAATCGAAGCGTCTCTAGGCGCGTTTCATGACGCTTTGGTGTCAGCGGCGGCGGATCTTCTCAGCCGAGAAGTCTCAGGCAGTCGTCGGCGATCACCTGTTCCTCGTCGGTCGCGATCACGCGGACCTTCACCCGACTTTCCTCGCGTGAGATGACGCCTTCGTTGCGGTCGTTCGCCTCGCCGTCCAGCAGCAGACCGAGAAAACGCAGGCGCTCGATGACCGAGCGGCGGATTGCCGGCTGGTTCTCTCCGATGCCGGCGGTGAAGACCAGCGTGTCCAAGCCGCCAAGCGAAGCGGAGAGCCGTGCCACTTCGCCTGCGATGCGAAAGGTGAAGACATCGAGCGCCTCGCAGGCCTCCTTAATCGGAGTCTCCAGCAGCACCCGGCTGTCGGCGCTGATGCCGGATAGACCGAGCAGGCCAGACTGCTTGTAGATCATGTCCTCGACTTGCCTGATGCTCAGTCCATGGGCCTCGATCAGGTGGAACAACACACCGGGGTCGATGGCGCCGGAGCGGGTCGCCATGGGCACGCCGTCGATGGTGGAAAAGCCCATGGAGGTATCGCGGCTGATCCCGTGGTTCAGCGCGCAGAGGCTGGCACCGGAGCCGAGATGGGCGACGACGGCGCGGCCGCCAGCCGTTTCCGGTTCGAGCCTCTTCAGGGTACCGGCGACATAGGCATAGGACAGGCCGTGAAAGCCGTAGCGCTTGACGCCCTTGTCGAACCACGCACGCGGGATGGCGAAGCGGCGCACGACATCGGATTGCGTGCGGTGAAAGGCGGTGTCGAAAGAGGCCGTCTGGGCAATGCCCGGTTTCAGCTCGGCTATGGCACGGATCAGGCGCAGGTTCTGCGGCTGGTGCAGCGGGGCGAGCGTCACCAGGCTATTGATGCCGGAAAGACTGGCCCCATCAATGCGGACGGCATCGCTGAACAGATCACCGCCATGCACGACACGGTGGCCAACGGCCGAAACGGCGTCGAGATCGTAGTGCTCGGAGAGCCAGTCGAAGACCTCTTCCAGCACGTCGTGCAGCAGGTCATCGGTCTTCGCCACCAGGGGCACGTCGAAGACGGCGGGGCCTTCGACCAGATGGAATGTCAGCGGCTCGGCGCGGAAGTCGATGACGCCCTTGCCGATGCGTCTGGCGCCTGCTTGTTCGCGGGCGAAAATGCCGATCTTCACCGTGGACGAACCGGCATTGAAGGTCAGCAGCAGTTTGTGGCTCATGCTTTCCCACCAAGGGCTGCCGCGCGCTTGGCGGCGACCAGCTTTGCCAGCGCGGCGGACGCGATGCGGACGCGCAGGCTGTCGGAGCGGCTCGTCAGGATGATCGGCACACGCGCGCCGAGCACCAGTCCGGCGGCATCGGCATTGGCGAAATAGAGGAGCTGTTTTGCCAGCATGTTGCCGGCTTCGAGATCCGGCACCAGCAGGATGTCGGCGTCGCCGGCAACCGGCGAAATGATGCCCTTGGTGCGGGCGGCTTCCATGCTGATCGCATTGTCGAAGGCAAGGGGACCGTCAACCTTGGCCCCCTTGATCTGGCCACGGGCGGCCATGACGGTCAAGGCTGCGGCCTCCAGTGTCGCCGGCATCTTGTCGTTGACCGTCTCGACGGCGGCGAGCACGGCGACCTTGGGCTCGGCCACCTCAAGCATATGCATGAGATCCACCGCGTTCTGGCAGATGTCGCGTTTATGCTCCAGCGTCGGCGCGATGTTGATTGCCGCATCCGTGACGATCAGGAGTTTGGAATAGGCTGGCACGTCCATGACATAGACATGGCTGACGCGGCGTTCTGTCTTGAGGCCTGAACCGCTGCCGACGACGGCGCCGAGCAGTTCATCGGAATGCAGGCTGCCCTTCATGACAGAGCCGACCTTGCCGGCGATGGCAAGTTCGACGGCGAGCGCCGCTGCCGCATGGCTGTGTTCGGTCGATAGGATCTCGAAGCCGTCGATGGATATGCCGGCCTGTTCGGCGGCAGCGCGGATCTTCATCTCCGGGCCGATCAGGATCGGGTCGAGCAGGCCCTCATCGCGGATTTCGACGGCAGCCTCGATGGCTTCCGGCGAGCAGGGATGAACAAGGGCAGTTCGCACCATCGGCAGGCTGCGTGCCTCGGCGACAATGGCGTCGAAGCGATCGTGGCGCTGCAGCGAGACGCCGGGCGCTGCATTTTCCGACCAGCTGATGCGCTCGTTCGGCGCCCGCACGCGGGCCTTGCCGGCAAGCACGGGTTCGCCCTTCTGGTTGACGCAGCGGGTGTCGAAGATCAGCGTCCGGCCATCGCTTTCCTTGTTCATCAGAGTGACGGTCGCGGTGATCCGATCGCCGGTTGCGATGTCCTTCCAGAATTCGAGGTCCTGGCCGAGATAGATGGTGCCGGGGCCTGGCAGGCGGGTGTCGAGCACGGCCGAAATCATGCCGACCGGGATCAGCGACTGGCCGAGCGGCATCGGATTGTTGTCGCCCGAAAGCGCTGCAAACAGCTCGATGTCATCGGGGCCGATCACGCGGGTGATGCTGGCGGCATCGCCGAGCTTCAGCTCGTCGAACATGCGGTTGGTGAGGACTGGTCTTTCCATGTCGCTTTCGTCTTCCATTCTCGAACCGTCCTCCCCCGATCCGTGTCATCCTGCAGCCGGTCTGCGTCAAAGGCATGACCGAGCTTGGCGGGCAATCTCGGCGGTGGAGGGCGGGTTGTCCTTGACTTGGGTCAAGGGTGGGTTGGACGAAAGTGGGGGGCTCCGCTTCTTGGCAAGTCCTCATCTGTGTTTGCCGCGCGATACCCCCCTCTGTCGGCTACGCCGACATCTCCCCCTCAAGGGGGGAGATTGCCAGCCGGCGCTATGCTTCGTGACCAAACATCCCTTCTCCTTCGACAGCCGGAACTTAGCGGCGGTTGAAACGGTGCGGCGATCCGCTCTCCCCCCTTGTGGGGGAGATGCCCGGCAGGGCAGAGGGGGGTATCCGCAGGGAGCCGAGATCACCCCCACCTGTCACGCCAGGCCGGCAACGCATTCGCATAGGGCAGCGCCACAGCCTCGAACACCCCGCGCGCAATCGCCCGGGCCGTCACCAGCGTGGCCAGATGGCAGAGTTCCATGAGGTCGGCCTGACCGCTGCGTTCGCGTCTTCCCGTCGAGGCAGTAAACATCGTGTCGCCGTCGGAGGGCAGGTGGGCCGGAAGCACGGCGCGGGCGAGGCCATCATGGGCGGCGATCGACAGGCGGTGGAGCTCGGGTTTCGAAAGCGTGCAATCGGTGACCACGGCGCCGATGGTCGTTGCCGTCAGCCGCAGTCCCTTGATGCGCATGGCCCGATCTTCGGCGGTCACATGAGCAGGCTGGCCGAGACCACCGAATTCCTCCCCCTCCTCGAAGGGGGCGGCCCAGAAATGCGGACCGTCGCCAACCGTGACTGAACCCATGGCATTGACGGCGACGAGGGCTGCGATGGTGTGGCCTGATGAGGAGATGGCGCTTGCCGAACCGAGGCCGCCCTTGAGGTTTGCCGTGGTCGCCCCCGTTCCGGCACCGACCGTGCCGAGCGGGAAGGTGCCCTTGGCGGCATTTTGATAGGCCTCGTAACCGAGGTTGCGATAGGGGGCATGCAGACCCCAATCCTTGTCGCCGCCATTCAAGAGATCCATCAGGATCGCCTGCGGCACGATCGGTACACGCACCGAGCCAACGGCAAAGCCGCGACCGGCTGCCCTCAGGCCAGACTGCACGCCGCCTGCCGCATCCAGCCCGAAGGCCGAGCCGCCCGAGAGCACGAAGGCATCGACCTGTTGCACCGTCATCGAGGGATCAAGCAGCGTCACGTCGCGCCCACCTGGCGCGCCGCCCAGCACTGTTCCAGACGCGGTTGTCGGTTCGTCGAAGAGGATCACCGTCACGCCGGAGCCAAGCGCCAGATCTGTGGCATGGCCGACCGAGAGCCCGTCGATATCGGTCAGGAGGTTGAGGGGGCCGTGGGGCATGGGGATGTCTCCGGGTGGGTGGGCGGAGAGTGGCGGGGGTGGTGGATAAGATCAAGGTGGTTTTGGTGCGTAAGCTGGTCGGCTCAAAGCCTGTGCCGTGTGGTACCCCCCTCTGTCCTGCCGGACATCTCCCCCTCAAGGGGGGAGATTGGCGCGCGGCTATCTCCTGCTTTGTCACTTGCCCTCCTTGATGTGGCAGGGCGCAATCTCAAAGGGGAAGTCGCGGAGTGTTTCTCTGAATGTCGGTGAAAGGTTTGCCCCATCCGATCTCCCCCCTTGAGGGGGAGATGTCCGGCAGGACAGAGGGGGGGTACCAAGCGGCAGGGCCCTCAGAATTGAACAACCCCCACCCGCCCAGATTTGCCCCCTTAGACCCGGTTGACGCGCCCGCCTGCCGACGCAATGTGAAACCCCATGCCATAGATCAGGATACCGCCCCATGCAGCGTTTCAAGCACCATCTCACCCGCATCGCCTCTGCCACGGAAAGGCGTGTCTGGCTGACGGCGCTGGTCGCAGCGCTTGTCGCCTATTTCCTGTTCGAGCTGACGGGCGAGGTGCTGGAAGGGGAGACGCGGGCTTTCGATGAAGGCGTGCTTCTGATGCTGCGCGACCCCTTCGATCCCTCCCTGCCGATCGGGCCTGCCTGGCTCACCAAGATGATGGTCGATATCACGGCGCTGGGTGGCGTGACCGTGCTGACGCTGCTCGTCACGTTTGTTGTCGTCTATCTCGCGTTGCGCCGAAAATTCCGCACGGCGATCTTCGTCACCGTGTCGATCCTCGGCGGCTGGGGCTTGAGCAGCGCCATGAAGCTCGGTATCGCGAGGCCGCGCCCGGAGGTGGTCCAGCATCTCGTCGAAGTCACCGACATGAGTTTTCCGAGCGGCCACGCCATGCTGTCGGCGATCACCTATCTGACGCTCGGCGCCATGCTGTCGCGGATCGAGGAACAGCCGACGCTGCGCTATTTCTTCCCGCTGGTGGCTGTCGTGCTGACGCTGTTGATCGGTCTCAGCCGCATCTATCTCGGCGTGCATTATCTGACCGACGTTCTGGGCGGCTGGGCTGCGGGCACCGTTTGGGCCTGTGCGAGCTGGTTTGTGGCGAGGCGGGTATTGGGCAGGCCAAGTGGGCGCTGATGCGCCCACTTGATTTAAGCATCAATGCTTCAACGCCTTCGGATCGAGCGCATCGCGGATGGCGTCGCCGATATAGTTCACGCTCAAGACCGTCAGCGAGATCGCGAGCCCCGGCCAGATGACGCGGGAGGGGTTGATCTGCAGGAAGTTGGCGCCGTCGAAGAGCAGGCGGCCCCAGGTGGGGAAGTCAGGCGGGAAGCCTAACCCCAAGAAGGACAGCGCGGACTCGGTGATGATGGCGGTGGCGATGCCGAGTGTTGCCGAGACCATGATCGAGGACATGACGTTCGGCAGGATGTGCTTGCTGATGATGCGGTGTTCGCGCATGCCGCTCGATTTCGCCGCCAGGATGAATTCCTGGCTCTTGATCGCCAGCACGTCGCCGCGAACGATGCGGGCCGTGTGCATCCAGCTGGTGATGCCGATGACGAAGACGATCAGGATGAAGATGCCGGTTTCCGGTCCGAAGGCCGCACGCAGCGTGTCGCGGAAGAGCATGATGATGACAAGCAGCAGCGGCAGCAGCGGCAGCGCCAGGAACAGGTCCGTCATGCGCATCAGCGGGCCGTCGAGCTTGCGGGAATAGCCCGAGAGCACGCCGATCAGCGTTCCAACGACGAGCGAGAGCAGCATCGCGGCCATGCCGACGGCGAGCGAGATCTGCCCGCCGGCGAGCACCTGGGCCAGCATGTCCTTGCCGAGATTATCCGTGCCGAAGGGGTGTTCCCAGGAGGGGCCCTGGTTCTTGGCGCGGATGTCGATCTTGTTCGGGTCGATCGTGTGGATGAAGGGGCCGATGAAGACGGCGGCCACGATGAAGGTGAAGACGATGAGGCCGGCGACGCCGCCCTTGTGGGCGCGGAACTGGCGCCAGAGCATGGGCCAGAAGCCGCCGCTCTGGGGCCTTGTCTGCGGTGCTGTTGCGGTCACGATGGCGGCATCACTCATAGCGGATCCTCGGATCGAGTATGCCGTAGAGAACGTCGGCAATCAGGTTGAAGAGCACGATCAGGATCGCGAAGATGAAGGTCAGGGTCTGCACGAGCGGGATATCGGCGCCCTGGATTGCGGTGATCAGCAGCTGGCCGAGGCCGTTCACGCGGAAGACCTGCTCGGTGATGATCGCACCGGAGAAGATGGTGGGTACGCCGAGGGCAATCACTGTCACCACCGGGATCAGGCTGTTGCGCAGGACATGCACGAGCAGCACGACCTTTTCCCTCACGCCCTTGGCACGGGCGGTGCGGACATAATCCATGTTCAGGTTGTCGAGCATGGAGGCGCGCACGAAGCGGCTGATCTGCGAGACGTTGAACAGCGTCAGCACCAGCACGGGCAGGAACATCTGCTTCACCTGGAGGACGAAGCTGTCCCAGCTGTTGACCACCAGCGTGGTGTCATAGATCGACGGGAACCACTGCAGCCAGGAGGAGAAGACGACGATCAGCAGCACGCCGGTGAAGAAGGTCGGGACGGAATAGCCGACCATCGAGATGAAGGTGCCGATCTGGTCGAACCAGGAGTATTGGCGGTAGGCGGAGATGACGCCGATCGGGATCGCCAAGAGAACGCCGAAGAGATAGGACAGGCCGACGACCCAGAGCGTCTGCGGCAGACGCTGGACGATGAGATCGACCACGGGGCTGCGGGTCGCCCAGGACAGGACGCGCATGCGTTCGCCGGTGCCGACGGTCAGGCCGGTGATCTGTTCGAAAATGTTGAGCGGTTCATTGATGAAGAACTGCTGCAGCCATTTGAGATAGCGGATGATGAAGGGTTGATCGAGGCCCATGGCCAAGCGGATCTGCTCACGCACTTCCGGCGGGATTGTCAGCGGCAGGTCGCTCAAGGGATCGCTCGGAGCGAGATCGAGCAGGGCGAAAATAATGAAACTGATGGCCAGTAGCGTCGGGACTGCGAACAGCAGTCGCCGCACGGTGAAGGTGAACATCGGCTGGTCTCCAGACTGTCGGCAAAAATGCGAATGCCGGGCCTGCCGAAAGGGGCAGGCCCGGCACTGATGGCATTACTTAGCGCGCGACCAGTCGGCGACGTTCCACAGTTCAGAGTCCCAGGCGTTCATCTTGACGCCGAGCAGCGTGTTGTTGACAGCCGAGGGCTGGCCACGATGGATGAGCGGGATCTGGGCCACGTCATTGCTCAGCATGTCGTTGAGCTGCTTGGCGATGACGGCGCGGTCTTCAAGTTTGCCGGTGGTGCCGAGCTTCTTGACGAGGGCGTCATATTCCGGGTTGCAATAGCGGACGATGTTCTCACCCTGCCAGCCATTGGCCGGGCTCGGCAGCTTGTCGCACATCCAGCCGGCCATGTACTTCTCCGGGTCGGTGCCATCGAAGTTGTTGGTGTACATCTGGATGTCGGCATAGAACTTCTGGAAGGTGTCCGGAGAGGCCGGGTCGCCACCGAAGAAGACGGATGCCGAGATGTTGCGCAGTTCGACGGAGACGCCGATCTGGCTCCACATGTCCTTGACCAGTGCCTGGGTGCCCTGGCGAACGGAGTTGGTCGAGGTCTGGTAGAGGAAGGACAGCTTCACACCATCCTTTTCGCGGATGCCATCGGAGCCCATCTTCCAGCCGGCGTCCTCGAGCAGCTTGTTGGCGCCTTCGATGTCCTGCTTCAGGCACCAGTTGACGGCGGTCGAGACATAGATATCCGGAGCCGGCAGGATATTGCAGGTCGGCTGGCCGTTCGGGCCGTAACCGGCTTCATCGATGATTTCGCGGTCGATGGCGATCGACAGCGCGCGACGAACGGCCGGGTCGGACAGGGCCGGATGCGGGCCGGCTTCCTTCGTCGAGCGCTTGTCGCCAAGCGAGGGATCCACGCCGAAGGGGTTCAAGTCGATACGCTCGACCTGGGTGCCGAAGGCGACTTCGATCTTGCCCTTGCCGGCAGCCATCATCTGTTCGAGGATTTCCGGCTCGACCTGCATGTTCCAGGCATAGTCGAACTCGCCGGTCTCAAGAACCGAGCGGGCGGCAGAGGCAGCGTCACCACCACCCTTCAGGGTGACCGAGGCGAAGGCCGGCTTGGCGGCATCGCGGTAATTCGGGTTGGCTTCGAAGGTCACGACGTCGTTCGGCTTGAATTCCTTGACGACGAAGGGGCCGGTTCCAACAGGGCCGAAGTTGGCAGCCGTGCATTCCGGTGCCTTGAGGCCCAGGCAATCCTTGAACTGAGCGGCCTGGATGATCGGCGACTGACCACCGACAAAGGCGCTGTACGGATAGGGCTTGGCTTCGGAGAAGGAAACCTTGACCGTGGAAGCGTCGATGGCCTCGACATTGCTCACACCTTCGAAATAGGCACCCTGGGCGCAGCCGCCGTCCGGTGCCGTGCAGTATTTCCAGGTGAAGATGACGTCGTCAGCCGTCACAGCCGAGCCGTCGGACCACTTGAGGTCCGGCTTCAGCTTCCAGGTCACGCTCTTGAAGTCGGCAGAAACGCCGCCGTTCTCGACGGTCGGGATCTCGACGGCGAGCATCGGCACCAGTGCGCCTGTTTCGTCATAGCGGGCCAGCGGCTCGATGACCATCGAGGCCGCGTAGACTTCCTTGGTGCCCCCGGACAGATACGGGTTCATCGTCGAGACCGCCTGCCAGAAGATGATCTTCAGGTCGCCGTCCGTGCCGCGTTCGGCCATGGCCGGTACTGCCGTCAGCGCGAAAGCGGCAGCAGACGCCGCCAGCATCAGTTTGCGAGTGTTCATGTGCTCATTCCCCATTTATTTTTGTTTGCAGGCATGGTGTTGAACCGAATTGCCGGCCCGCGATGTGGCCAGCCCATTGGTGAAATGTCAACCACCTATCGTCTTGGTATTACAGGAAAGTTTTTCAATTCAAGGCGTCTTTCGGAGTCGCGCCATGCGTTCCCGGACGAATTGGTCTTCGTCGGGTTGGCTAAAATTTAGGCCATGTAAACACAAGCCTATTTTCCATGCAAGATGGAATTTTGCGGCTTGCCAAAGCTGCGCATCGCTGCACAGTATGCGCGAAATCCTGCGGGGAACAACGACAAAAAGAGGTTACTTTCATGCCAGTGCTCAACCGTGCCAGCGAACTTCAGCCCGAAGTCGCTGAGTGGCGCCGCCACCTGCACCAGAATCCAGAACTCCTGTTCGATGTGCATGGCACCGCAGCCTTTGTCACCGAGAAGTTGAAGGAGTTCGGCTGCGACGTGGTAAAGACGGGGATCGGCCGTACCGGTGTGGTCGGCATCATCAAGGGCAATCGCGGCGACGGACCGGTCGTCGGCTTCCGTGCGGACATGGATGCCCTGCCGATCCATGAAATGTCCGGCAAGCCCTGGGCCTCCAAGACGCCCGGCAAGATGCATGCCTGCGGCCATGACGGTCACACCGCCATGCTGCTGGGTGCCGCCAAGTATCTTGCCGAAACCCGGAATTTCCGCGGTTCAATTGCTGTGATCTTCCAGCCAGCGGAAGAAGGCGGCGGTGGTGCGCGCGAAATGGTCGCCGACGGCATGATGGAGAATTTCGGCATTAAGGAAGTGTACGGCATGCACAATCATCCGGGCATGGCGGTTGGCACCTTCGCCACGCGCAGGGGCTCGATCATGGCTGCGGCCGATCAGTTTGACATCGAGATCGAAGGCCGCAGCGGCCACGCGGCGCAACCGCATAAGAGCGTCGATCCGGTGCTGGCGGCCTCCCAGGTCGTGGTCGCGCTGCAGTCGATCGCATCACGCGAGGCTGATCCCTTGAGCTCGGTCGTCATTACGGTCACCAAGATCCATGGCGGCGATGCCTATAACGTCATTCCCGATATGGTGAAGCTCTCGGGAACCGTGCGCACGCTTCTGCCGGAGATGCGGCAGATGGCCGAGACGCGTATCGGCGAGATCGCCAGCGGCGTGGCCATGGCCATGGGCGCCAAGGCGACGCTGCGCTATCATCGCGGCTATCCCGTCACCTTCAACCATGCGTCCGAAACCGATTTCGCCATCGATATCATGCGCAAGGTTGCTGGTGATCATGCCGTCAGCGATGCCTTCCCCCCGACCATGGGCGCGGAGGATTTCTCCTACATGCTGGAATCGCGCCCCGGCTCGTTTGTCTTCATCGGCAACGGCGATACGGCGAACCTGCACAATTCGGCCTATGACTTCAACGACGAGGTCATTCCCTATGGCATCAGCTATTGGGTGACGCTCGCCGAAACGGCCCTGGCCGCCTGAACGAACAACCACATCTCGAACAGACAAAAAAAGGGGAACGGGATATGGCTGCGGTGGAACTGGGCACAGAAGCGGGCGTGACGCCGGTCTTGTCCGTGCGGGGGCTGACGACATCCTTCCGGGTCGGCACTGAGTGGCGATCGGTGGTGCGCAACATGGATCTCGACGTCGCGCCGGGCGAGACGGTGGCGATCGTCGGGGAATCGGGCTCGGGTAAGAGCGTCACCTCTCTGTCGATCATGCGGCTCCTGCCGCAGCTGACGAGCCGGATCGAAGGCAGCGTCAAGCTTGAGGGACGCGAGCTTCTGACGCTCGATGCGGAGCAGATGCGCCAGGTGCGCGGCAACCAGATCTCGATGATCTTCCAGGAGCCGATGACCTCGCTCAATCCGATCTTTCCGATCGGCAAGCAGATCGCGGAGGCCATCACCTGCCATCGCGACATCTCGTTTTCCGAGGCCAAAACGGAGGTGCTGCGGCTGCTGGATCGGGTGCGCATTCCGAATGCGAAGAACCGGTTCGACGAATATCCACACCAGTTCTCCGGCGGCATGCGCCAGCGCGTGATGATCGCCATGGCGCTGGCCTCGAAGCCGAAGCTCCTGATTGCAGACGAGCCGACGACAGCGCTCGATGTGACGATCCAGGGCCAGATCCTCGACCTGATCAAGACGCTGCAGGACGAAGAGGGCATGGCTGTTCTCTTCATTACCCACGACATGGGCGTCGTCGCCGAAGTGTCCGATCGGACCATCGTGATGTTCCGTGGCGAGGCGGTCGAGACCGGAACGACCGACGACATCTTCAATCGCGGCCAGCATCCCTATACCCGCGCGCTGCTTTCGGCCGTCCCGAAGCTGGGATCGATGGGTGGGCGCGAGCGGCCGATGCGCTTTCCGGTGATCGACATCAAGACGGGGGCGACGCTGGTGCCGGAGGCCGAAGCCGGCATTCCGGAGAAGGCCAGCCAGCCGCTGCTCGAAGTGAAGAACCTCACGACGCGCTTCGACATCCGCTCCGGCCTGTTCGGACGCAAGAGTGGCGCCGTGCATGCTGTGGAAAACGTCTCCTTCACCCTGAAGCCTGGCGAAACGCTGTCGCTAGTCGGCGAATCCGGTTGCGGCAAGTCGACCACCGGGCGCTCGATCACGCGGCTGGTGCAGCCGACGTCGGGGCAGATCAATGTCGATGGCTATGATGTGGGTCGACTGGACGAGCCGTCGCTGCGCCGCATGCGCCGCAGCATCCAGATGGTGTTCCAGGATCCCTTCGCCAGCCTTGATCCGCGCATGAGCATCGGCCAGGCGGTGATGGAGCCCTTCATCGAGCACAAGCTCGGCTCGAAGGCTGAGGCGCGCGAAAAGGCTGCCGATCTGTTGGAACGCGTCGGCCTGTCTGCCGATATGATGCCGCGTTATCCACACGAGTTTTCCGGTGGTCAGCGCCAGCGTATCGCGATTGCCCGCTCGCTCATCCTTGATCCCAAGATCATCGTGGCGGATGAGGCGGTCTCGGCACTCGATGTCTCGATCAAGGCTCAGGTCTGCAATCTGCTGCTTGATCTGCAACAGAGCTTCAATCTCGCTTATCTGTTCATCAGCCATGACATGGCGGTCGTCGAACGGGTCAGCCACCGAGTGGCGGTCATGTACCTCGGCGAGATCGTCGAGATCGGACCGCGTCAGGCCGTCTTCGACAATCCGCAGCATCCCTATACCAAGAAGCTGATGGCGGCGGTACCGGTGCCTGATCCGGCGCGGCGGAAGTTGAAGCGCAATCTGTCGACCGACGAGATCAAGAGCCCGATCCGCCCGGTGGGCTATCAGCCGCCGGTGCGGCAATATCGCGAAGTCGCCGAGGGGCATCTCGTCCAGGTGTAAGGACACGGCGGTCGGTCCGTCGCTTGCCCTGTGTCCGGCTTTCCGCCGCTATTCGGCGGGAGGCTCGCCGAAGCTCATCAGCGAAACATGGGCGCTCCACTCGTATTTCGTCGCATCGATGATCTGCGGTCGCGGATGGGCAAAGCCGTGGTAGAGCAGAGGATAGCAGCGCGTGATCGTTGCCCCGGGGGCGATGATCTGATCGTGCCGCAGATATCCGCGATAGGCGATGGTCGACTTGCCCTGCTGTCGCCCGATCAGGTCGAATGACAGACGGCTCACGGCGTTGCCGGAGCCGTTGGTGATGACTGCGGCGACAGGCAGAGCCGGATCAACACACGTCCTGCCATCGGCGGAAACGTTGACCGTGACCGCCGAGACCGCGTCAAGATGCTGGCGCGACTGGCTGTCGCTGAAGATCCAGACGATGATGCCGATCGCTGCGATCATGGCGGTGAGGGCAAGCGCCCAGGGCCTCCGCCTCAGGAAAAGCTCGATCAGCAACAGGGCCAGCGCTGCGGCGACGATCCAGATCATGACGGGGAGACGATGTCGAAAACAGGTTCCATGTCATGAAGATAAGGTCTTGACCGGGAAAGGCAACGCACCGTCGTCCTGCCTTCGAGTTGCCGCTTGCCTCGGCTAGGCATGCGGCTCTAACCTTCGTCTCCCGCCCACCAGGCAAACAGGTGTCTCCATGCTGATCTCCCTCTACCAAATGCAGCCGCTTTCCGGCGATGTCCCCGGCAATCTCGGGAAAATTGCGCAGGCCGCGATGGCGGCCGCGGAGATGGGGGCGGAACTGCTCGTGACGCCCGAACTCGGTACCAGCGGCTATGCCCTCGGCGCCCTGTTCGAGGAGGTTGCGGAGGGGCGTGACGGGTCGATCATCGGCGCGCTGACGGAGATCGCTGCGGATTGCGGACTGGCAATCTGTGCGGGCTTTCCCGAGCGCGACGGGAACCAAGTCTTCAATTCCTCGGTGCTGATACGGCCCGACGGGACCGCCGAATTCTACCGCAAGAGCCATCTCTACGGTGAGAGTGAACGGGCGGCTTTCGTGCCGGGACACGCCGCACCGCATGTCTTTGACCTCAACGGCATCAAGACCGGCATGCTGATCTGCTATGATGTGGAGTTTCCGGAAAACGTCCGCACGCTGGCGCTCGCCGGTGCCGAGCTGATCCTGGTGCCGACCGCCCTGCCGCAGGGCATCATCAGCCGCCGGATCGCAGATACCGTTGTTCCGACGCGCGCATTCGAGAACGGCGTGTTCCTCGTCTATGCCGATCTCTGTGGTAACGAAAACGAGCTCTCCTATGGCGGTCGTTCCGTGATCCTGGCGCCGGACGGTGACGAGCTGGCGCGCGCCGGGATGCGCGAAACCCTGCTGGTCGCGGAGATCAACACTGGTGCCTATGAAGACGCGAAGGCGCAGAACCCCTATCTCGCCGATCGACGCCCCGGGCTCTATCGACTGGGCTGATTCTGCGGATTGCAGCGGGCGGCTATGGCTCCTACATCAGGGCTGCCATTGAAGGAGGCCCCGATGATATTCGACGCTGCCGCGCTGTCCGCGCGCAATCTCTTCTCGCCTGAAACGCGGACGGTTTTCTGGAAGACGCTGGGTCTGACGATCCTGGTGTTGATCGGCTTGTGGCTCGGGCTTCGCGAAAGCTTCATCGCCTTCGTCATGCCCATGATCCAGGGCTTTATCCCGGACCTTCCGGATTGGGCCGGCTGGCTGACCTTCATCTTCGGGATCCTCGCCAGCATCGGGCTTGCACTCGGGCTGGCACTGCTGCTGTCGCCCGTCACGGCGATCATCGCTGGCCTTTTCCTTGATGATGTCGCCGAAGTCGTCGAAAGACGCGACTATCCCAATGACCCGCCGGGCAAGGCTATGCCGATGGCGCAAGCGATCGTCGCCTCGATCAAGTTCTTCGGTGTTGTCATTGTCGGTAATCTCTTTGCGCTGATGCTGCTCTTCATCCCCGGCGTCAACATCATCGCCTTCTTCCTGGTGAACGGCTATCTGCTCGGCCGGGAATTCTTCGAGTTTGCCGCGATGCGCTTCCGCAGCGTCGAGGACGCGAAGCTGCTAAGGTCCCGACATTCCGGCACCGTCTTCATGGCAGGTCTCGTGATCGCCCTGTTCCTGGCGGTGCCGATCGTCAACCTGCTCACCCCGCTCTTTGCCGCCGGCCTGATGGTCCATCTTCACAAGGCACTGGCCGCACGGGATGCGGCGCCATCACTGCGGCAAAGCTGAGGCCTCGTACTGCGTGGCAAATTCGGGACTCGGCGGGATCGGTTTGATCACGTCGATCAGGACACCATTCGGGTCGGCGGTGATGAAGTGCCGCTGGCCGAAATCCTCGTTTCTGATGTGAAGCAGGATTGGCAGACCGGCTTCCTTCAGCCTGTCATAGACCGTATCCACATCCTCCACTTCGAAGTTCAGCAGGATGCCAGAGGCTCGGCCCCGGTGTCCTACAGGGATTGTCTCGTGATTGCCGTCGAGAATGGCGAGGGTCACTTTCGCGTCTTCCGCCTATTGCAGATGGACATACCAATCTGCGGAAAAGAGCGCCTCGAAGCAAAAATGGCGCTGGTAGAAAGCCGTCGTCGCTGCCACGTCGTCGGTCATGATGACGGGGTAATAGCTGGTCGTCTTCATCTCTTTTCCTCCGTCGCGATTTAACATACAGTCTGCATGTATGATTTCAATTAACATACATTCTGTTTGTATGTTAAGAGGTGGCATGGCACGCAATACCAGAGAAGGCACGGAAGCAACTCGGCTGGCGCTGATTACGGCGGCACGGGCGCTCTTCATCGACAAGGGGTATGCGGAGACGGCGACGCCCGAGATCGTCGCGGCTGCCGGCGTGACGCGCGGCGCTCTCTATCATCACTTCGAGGACAAGAAGGCCTTGTTCCGGGCAGTGATCGAGCAGGAGGCGGCGACTGTGGCTGATGAGATCGACCGCGTCTCTGCGCCGGCTGTAACGCCACGCGACGCGCTGCTCTCAGGCGCTTCGGCCTATTTCGCCGCCATGGCTGAACCGGGGCGGGCGCGGCTGATGCTATTGGAGGCGCCGGCGGTGCTCGGTGTCGAGGGAACGGCCGATATCGAACGGGAGAATGCCGAGGATCGGCTTCGCCAGGGCGTTTGCGAGTATCTTGGAAATGGTGCGTCTGATGACGCTGTGCGTGCGCTGACCGGTCTGTTGTCCGCCGCCTTCGACCGGGCGGTTCTCGAGATCGAGAAGGGGGGCGACCGTGCGACCTACGAGACCGCCATCGCCCGGCTGATCGACGGGCTCATTCCTCGCTAGCGCCGATCACCTGCTGCGGCAGTTCGACCAGCGGAGCCGGTACATCCACCGTCTTTTCCGGAGATTTGCAGATGTCGGCGATCACGCAGCGCTCGCATTCGGGCTTGCGCGCCTTGCAACAGTAGCGGCCATGCAGGATCAGCCAGTGATGCGCGTGGAAGAGATATTGTTCGGGGACGATCCGCATCAGGATGTCCTCGATCTCGTCAGGCGTCTTGCCGGGGGCGAGCTTGATGCGGTTGCCGATCCTCAGGATATGCGTGTCGACGGCCATGGTCGGGATGCCGAAGGCCATGGACATCACCACATTCGCGGTCTTTCGTCCGACGCCGGGGAGCGTCACCAATTCCTCCCGGGTGCGGGGCACGACGCTGCCGAAGTCGTCGACCAGTTTCTTGGAAAGGGCGATGACGTTCTTTGCCTTGTTGCGAAAAAGCCCGATCGTCTTGATGTAGTCGCGGACCTTTTCCTCGCCGAGATCAAGCATCTTCTCCGGCGTATCGGCGACCTTGAAGAGCGCGCGCGTCGCCTTATTTACGCCCGCATCGGTCGCCTGGGCGGAGAGCGCCACGGCGACCACGAGTGTGAACGGGTTGACGTGTTCCAGCTCGCCCTTGGGCTCCGGCCTCTGGATCGAGAAGCGGCGGAATATCTCCTCCAGTTCGGCCCTGGAATAGGCCGTGCGGCGGCGTGTCGCCGGCTTGCGACGGGTCACGGGATTTGACTTTTTCAAGGTTTCGGTGCTGGATTTCGGCTTCGGATCGGTCATGCAAAATCTATAATCGGGTGCGATGATGGAAGGCAATGTCGAGCAGGCGGCGGATCAGCCGATTTTCGCAGCGGAACTGACGCCCTACCGGTCTCTGGGCCGCAAAGGGTATCGCATCCTCTTTGCCATCACCGGAACCGTATGCCTCGTGCATGCGATCTTCTTCATGGCAACGGGCGCCTGGCCGATCGGGCTGTTTTTCGGCCTCGATTTCCTGCTGCTCTACGGCGCCTTCTGGCTGAACTATCGCTCTGCCCGCGCTCGCGAAGAGGTGACGGTGTCGCGCACCGAACTCTCCATCCGCAAATTCACGCCGACCGGTCAGATGACCGAGCATCATTTCAAGACGCTCTGGGCGCGTTTCTTCGTCAATCGGCACGAGGAATTCGGCATCACCTCCATGGCGGTTGCCGGCGAGGGGCGGCAGACGGATATCGGCTCCTTCCTCAACCCTGATGATCGCGAAAGTTTCGCGGTGGCCATGACGGGTGCCCTGGCCACCGCCAAGCAGCGGATCTGATCCGTCGAATTTCTCTGCAAGAAACGGGTGGCATCCGTCGCCTCTCCGTGGTGAAGTCCAGGTCAGATGAGGATTTCACCATGACGCTCGCCCAACAGATCGACTTGTCCCGCACCACCGACATCACGCCCGATGGCACGGATTACGACACCGTGCGGCAGGTGATCGAGATGCTGACGCTCGACTACCAGCGCCAGCCGTCGCTGGAAATGATCGCGGATCGGCTTGGGCAGTCGCCGACGCAGCTTCAGAAGACGTTTACCCGCTGGGCTGGCCTTTCGCCTAAGGCCTTCCTGCAGGCCGTGACGCTCGATCATGCCAAGCGGTTGCTGGGTCGTGAAGAATTGCCGTTGCTGGAGACGTCGTTCGAGCTTGGCCTTTCCGGTCCCGGTCGCCTGCATGATCTGTTCGTCACCCATGAGGCGATGAGCCCCGGGGAATGGAAGGCCCGGGGTGCCGGGCTCAGCATCCGCTACGGCTATCACCCGTCACCCTTCGGCCAGGCGCTTGTGATGATCACCGATCGGGGACTGGCGGGTCTCGCCTTTGCCGACACGGGCGATGAGGTCGCCTGTTTCGACGATATGGCGAAGCGCTGGCCGAACGCGAATTATGTCGAGGATATCGAGGCAACCGTAGCCTATGCGGCACGCGTCTTCCACCCGGAGCGCTGGTCTGCGGAGGAACCCTTGCGTGTCGTGTTGATCGGCTCGGACTTCCAGATCCGCGTCTGGGAGAGCTTGCTTGAAATCCCGCTCGGCAAGGCCGTCACCTATTCGGACATCGCCCAAAAGATCGGCCAGCCGACCGCCAGCCGCGCGGTGGGGGCGGCCGTCGGCCGCAACCCGATCTCGTTTGTCGTGCCTTGCCATCGGGCACTTGGAAAGAGCGGTGCGCTGACCGGCTATCACTGGGGGCTGACACGCAAGCGGGCGATGCTCGGGTGGGAAGCCGGGAAGGGTTGAGGTCCGACCTGAGCCTGGTCACCGTCTTTTGCGGGTCGCCTCTATCCGGAGAATGTTCTCCGTCGTGTCCTTCTCGCTGCGCCGCCAGGGCAATTCCGTTTCGCTCGACGGGCGCAGCAGCGCCGTGACCGTCTCGTTGCAGCTCAATACCTCGTAGCCGGCGCGTGCGGCGAGCGCGCGCAACGTGCCCTCTGAAAAGTCGCAGACATGGGCGAGATGGAAGTAGGACTTCAGATCGTGCTTGTAGGCACCTTCGGCGACAAGGTTGATGCCGGGGACCTCGATGAACAGGTAGTCCTCGGCTGCCATCAGGGACTTGATCTGCTTTAGCGATGCCAGCGGATCATGCGTGTGCTCCAGCACATGCGAGAGAATGAAGAGGCGCGGGCCTTCCGGCAGTTGCGTCGGAAATTCTGCGACTTCGAGGTCGAGCTTCAGCTGTTCCTTCCCGTAGCGGATTGCCTCGACATCGAGATCACAGCCCTGGACACTGCGACAATGGGGCTTGAATTTTTCCAGGATGCCACCCGAAGAGCAGCCCATCTCGATGACCGCGAGATCGTTCAATTTCGGTGCGACAGCCGTTTTCTCAAGATATGCGAGAAAGCGCTCGCCCTTCTGCCTCTGCTCGCGGACCAGGCTTGCGTGGTCGACATCGTTGCGCTTGGTGTAAAGGCGGCGATAGTGGTCGCGGTAGAAGACGTTGAGGAAGTCCTTCTTCACCGCCGGGCTGGTCTGCACGAGACCGCACTGGTCGCAGATCTGCTTGTCGAGATCAAAGCCATAGCGATCACCTTCGCAGATCAGGGTGAAGGCCTTGCCTCCACACAACACGCAGGGCCGGTTTTCCAGGCCAAATTCCTGATAGAGCTTGCGCACCGCATTGATGCTCTTCGAGCGGCTGCTGGTCAGCCGTCTCAAGAAGGCGAAGGTTCTGCCATAGCGGAAGTGGCGAAGAAGACGCTGAGCCAAAGTGAAAATCCTGGGGCGATGAGGGTGTTTTCTCCTAATGGGCGGATGTGGCGAGGTCAAATGCTCTCTAACCCGCCAGCCCCAGCAACTCCCTTGCCGCCGCTTCATCGGTGATCAGCGTGTTACACCCGATCCGCCGGATCGTCGCGCGGATGGCCTGGGCACGGTGGGCGCCCCCGGAGGACAGCACGATGTGCTTCGCCTTTTTGAGCGTGTCCAAATCGACTGACATCACCCGTTCGTTGATCGGGTGGGCGACAGAGTTCCCGTCCGCATCCAGGAAGTTGAACATGGTGTCGCAGATGCAGCCGGCCTCTACCAGTTCCGTAAGCGTCTGGTGGCTGATGAAGCCTTCCGAGAGCGAGGTGGAATGCGGGCCGATGTCACCGCAGGAGACGATGGCGAGGTCGAGGTTTTCGGCGAGATCGTAGATCGCCTTCAGGCCGCATTCCTCGATCAGTGCCCGTTTGGTGGCGACGGAATCGACCAGCAGTGGTGCGAGGAACATGTAGCATTCGGCGCCGAGCTGGCTTGCCAGGCGCCAAGTATAGTCGATCGGATTGGTCTGGTGCACGGCAACGATGCCGCCGAGCAGTGAGACGACCTTGCAGTTTTCCCGGCCCGGCGACCGGAAGCCGGCCAGTGACGCCGTCATGGTGCGGCCCCAGCCAACACCGATCGTCATGTCGTTGGTGATCACCTCGGTCAGGAACTGGCCAAGGGCGAGGCCGACGGCCTTGGCGATTGCGCCGGCATCCTTGCCGTCCGGCGATGGCACGACGACGGCTTCGTCGAGGTCATAGGCCTTTTCGAGCCTGACCGCGAGATCGACGCAGTCGGCGACGCCGTCGCTGATCCAGATCTGCACTTCGGCGCGCTTGCGAGCCTCTTCCAGCATGCGGATGACCGTGGACCGGCTGATGCCCAGTCGATCCGCCACATCCTTCTGCGTCAGGCCCTCGTTGTAGTAGAGCCAGGCGGCGCGGATGCGCAGGGCGCTCGCGTCCGACAAGGTCGTATGGTGTTCGCGTCTGAGCTTCGCCAAGATCTGTCTCGAATTGGGGAACTTCCGACGGGCACTATCCGTTCTTGTGATACTTATGTCAAATTCAAAGGACATATGTCTTGACTTCGCCACCTTCGGATGGCGATAGTCTGAACCAACAGGATCGGCAATTCTCTGCCGGTCGCCCTCATAGCGCTGAGCCGAAGGATGACCCGATGACCTCGAAACTCGAACAGCTTCGTTCCATGACGACCGTGGTCGCCGATACCGGTGACATCGAGGCCGTCGCCCGCCTGAAGCCGGTCGATTGCACCACCAATCCGTCGATCGTGCTGAAGGCACTCGGCACGGATGCCTTCAAGGACGCCTTCCAGGAAGCGATCACCTGGGGCAAGGCCAAGGGCGGCAAGGACGATGCCGTAATCGGCGCGATTGCCGACCGCATGGCGATTTCCGTTGGTGCAGCACTCGCAGCCCTCGTTCCGGGCCGCGTCTCGACCGAGGTCGATGCCGACCTCTCCTTCGACACCAAGGCCTCGATCGAAAAGGCGCATCAGATCATCGCCGGCTACAAGGAGCGTGGTATCGAGAAGGACCGCATCCTGATCAAGCTCGCCTCCACCTGGGAAGGCATCCGCGCTGCCGAAGTGCTGCAGAAGGAAGGCATCGACTGCAATCTGACGTTGCTCTTCTCCAAGGCCCAGGCGATTGCCTGCGCCGAAGCCAAGGTCTTCCTCATCTCGCCCTTCGTCGGCCGCATCCTCGACTGGTACAAGAAGTCGACCGGTCAGGACTACACGTCCGAGACCGATCCGGGCGTCGTCTCTGTCCGCTCGATCTACAATTACTACAAGGCGAACGGCATCGGCACGATCGTCATGGGCGCCTCCTTCCGCAATGCCGGCGAAATCGCAGCGCTGGCCGGTTGCGACCGCCTGACCATCAGCCCGCAGCTGCTTGACGAGTTGAATGCTGCCGAAGGCACTCTCACCCGCGCGCTGTCGCCCGACACGATCAAGACCGAGCCACTGGTTTCGCTCGACGAAAAGGCCTTCCGCTGGGCGATGAACGAGGATGCCATGGCGACCGAAAAGCTCGCCGAAGGCATTCGCGGCTTTGCCAAGGATCTGGGCACGCTGCGCGGCCAGATCGCGAAGGCGCTCGCTGCCTAAGTTGGCAAAGCCTTTCGTTCTGAGTTTGGGGATGGCCGGGGCGAAAGCTGCGGCCATTTTCCATTTGGCGGGACGCATAGGAGGAAGAACATGGCGATCGCTACGGGTGGCTGCGTCTGCGGCAAGGTGCGGTTCGAGGCTGAAGGCGAGCCGGACCGCGTCGGCATCTGCCATTGCCTCGATTGCCGGAAGTCTCACGGTGCTCTGTTCTATGCGGCAGCGATCTATCCGGATACTCAAGTGAGGGTCACGGGTGAGACGCAGATGTATGCCGGCCGGCATTTCTGCCCGACCTGCGGATCACGAGTTTTCAACCGCTCCGGCAATGAGGTCGAGCTTCATCTCGGGGCTCTCGACGACATCAACGTGTTTCAGCCGAGCTACGAACTCTGGACGATCCGGCGGGAGAGCTGGCTGCCAACCTTTCCGGTGGAGCTCCGCTACGAGCATGACCGGCCGGGCGAGGGGGCTTCCTTTCCCTCCTGTGAAAGATAAGGACGAAGCAAAGTCGACCGACTAGACCAGCGCATGCGTCCTCTGATGGCCGCAGCGCCTGCCCCTCACCGGGACATCCGAGCCTCAGGCGGCTGGCGCAGCGCTCAAGCCCCCGGTTTTTCGTCCTGCTTGGCTGAGGGACGTCGGACCGCCCCTCAAGGCCGTCTCGGCCGCAGGAATGGATCGATCACGATCTCCGGCTCGAAGGATGGATTGCGCAGATCGTCAGGCGGAGCGAAACCCGGTTCTTCCAGCAGGAAACGTCCGTCGACCCAGCCGGAGATGCGGGGTAGATCAACGGTCGCGATGCGGCACCAATAGCCGCCGCGACTGTCCTTGCAGGACAAACGCTCAATCGGCGTGCCTTCATCAAGCGCATGGATGACGCGAAAATCGGGGCCGGCGCCGGAATGGACGGCCAGGCGCTGGCCGGGTGGCAGCCCACGGACATGCCAGAGATAGGTGTCCATCAATGCGCCGTTGCCAAGCTCCGGTGCCGGAATGACTTGCGGTTCCTGTGCCAACGCTGTGCCGGCGGTCAGGGCAAGGGTCAGTCCCAGTCCCAGGATGAAGAGTTGGCGCATGCGGTTCTCCGGTGTGGTCACCATGCAGCATAACGGGGCTTCGGCACGGTCGCTACCGGTTTGGCACGGCAGGGTAAACGCGAAGAGAGTTGCAGTCTGTCGTCAAATGCTTGCTATACAAATTATATTGATACAAAGTAGTTTGCATGACAGAGAATCCGAAACGTGTCCTTGGTATCCGGCTGGTGGGACTTGCCCGGCGCTGGCGCCAATATCTCGATATGCAGCTTTCGAGTTCCGGGCTGAGCGATGCCACATGGGCGCCGTTGATGCACCTGCATCGGGCCGGTGAGGGGCTGCTGCAACGCGATCTTGCTGCGAGGGTTGGCCTTGATGTCTCCAGTCTTGTGCGTTTGCTCGATATTCTTGAGGCACGGGAACTGGTCGAGAGGCAACCAGATCCGCATGACCGGCGGGCCAAGCGCCTGTTCCTGACCCCTGCCGGCCATGCTCAGGTGGCGCGGATCCGCGGTCTGGTCGAACCGCTGGAGGACGACTTGCTGCAGGATCTCGACGACGCGGCGACAGAGGCGCTGCTGCAGGCCTTTGTACGGATCGAGGCGCGGCTGGCCGCCACGGCAGCGCGGGAGGAGCGGACATGACATCCACCGCGTTCTGGACAGGGCTCGGCTTTGATCTGCCGCGACTGCGTTTTGCCTTTCACACCGCCATTGCGGCCTGCATCGCCTTTCTCATCGCCTGGCGGCTGGGTCTCGACCATCCGCAATGGTCGGCGATGACGGTCTGGGCGGCTTCACAGCCGACGCGGGGGCAATTGCTGGAAAAGGGCCTGTTTCGGGCAATCGGCACCGCAATCGGGGTTCTGGCCGGGGTCGGTCTGCTGCTGATGGCGGATGGGGCGCCGCTGGTTCTGGTGCTCGGGCTTGCAGTGTGGATCGGGATCTGTGTCACCGCCGGCAACCTGTTGCGAGGTCTGATATCCTACGGCGTCATCCTGGCCGGCTATTCGGCGGCGATGGTCGCCCTTCTCGATTTCGGTCAGCCGGGCCATGTCTTCGTCCTCGGTCTCGATCGTGCGGCGACGATCTTTCTCGGGGTTGTGGTGGCCGTAGTCATCGGTTTCCTGCTGACGCCTGCGGCTGCCGAAGAGGAGATGGTCGGGCGGATGCGGCGCCTGACGATCCGGCTTCTGGAGCGTCTGGCCGATCGCTTGCGCCATGGCGGATCTCCTGGGTTGACGGTCGACGAGATGGCGCTCCTGTCGGACATGGCCGCCATTGACGAGCAGTGTGACCCGCATGCGGCGGGCTCCTTGCGGCGCCGACAGACGGTGCGGGCCATCCGCTCCATCCTGTCGATGCAGATTTCGCTGCTCCTGGCCGCCAGACGGATCGAAACCGGCGGGCAGGAGGCGTGTGCGGCGACGCTTGACCTTGCGATTGCACGGTTTGCCGCACTCGATCTGTCGGAAGAGCCGCTAAGGCTTCTGGATCAGGCGGCGGCTGAGGCGGATGGTCTGCCGGACCTCGCCCAGGCGCTCAGCGCGCTTGCCGGCGGCATCCGCGCCCATCGCGCAAGCCTTGCCGCCAAGACGCTGGAGCCGCCGGCTGCCTATCCGGGCGTCATGCATCGCGACTGGATCGGTGCGCGCGAGGCAGGCATCCGGGCAAGCGTCAGTCTTCTCCTCACCGGGCTGGTCTGGGTTGCGACGGGTTGGTCGTCGCTTGCCTTCCTCCTGCTCGGGCTGTCGATCATGGTGACGATCTTCTCCACCTTCGACAATCCGACGCAGATCCTGCGGGCCGTCTTCCTGGGGCAGGTCTATGGCTGCTGTGCCGCCCTTATCTGCCATTATCTTGTTTGGCCGCTCGCCGGCAGCGAATTCCAGGTGGTGCTCTTGACCCTGCCCTTCATTCTCGCGGCGCCGCTTCTTTTTTCGCATCGGCATACCGTGGCTTCAGCCTTCGATTATGCCATGGTCTCGCTTCTGCTTTTGCATCCGCATTATCCGGTCACCGGCGATTTCCTCCAGTCGCTCTTTACGGTTGCCGCCCTGGTCGGAGCACCTGTTGTTGCTTACGGCGTCTTCCGGCTGATCTACCCGCTCACCACAAAGCGACGTCTGGCAACGCTGATCCGGATGATGATCGACGAGCTGCAGATCATGGCACGCAAAGAGGATGCCTCGCGCCATCGTCTGGTCTGGCGGGCAAGGCTCTATCATCGGCTTCTCAGGCTTGTGCGTCATGCCGAACGCAGCGGCACGTCGAGCCCGGAGATGATCGAGGGCGGGATTGCGGTTCTCGCGGTCGGCGAGGCCATTGTGGCCTTGCAGGAAGCGGTGCTGGGCAAGCAGCTCAATCCTGGCGAGACGCGCGCTGCGCTGGCCGCCCTGGAGCGGCTGAAACACTTGCAGCCTGATCCGGACAAGGCGCAGACGGCGCTTGCGCGTGTCGCGATGCGTCTGCAGGCGCGGCATGATGGGCGGGCGCGGATTGTCGGGGCCGGGGCGCAGGCGCTTGACGTCGAGCGGCAGTTTTTTACAGCCGCAGGCCCTGTCTGATGGAAAGGGCGTGAACCGTTTGACGGATCACGCCCTTTGTTGTTGATGGTCTGACGGTTTCCGTCAGCTCAATGCGCAATCATCACATGGCGGACGGTCGTGTAGTCTTCCAGTGCATAGATCGACATGTCCTTGCCATAGCCCGACTGCTTCATGCCGCCATGGGGCATTTCGTTGCAGAGCATGAAGTGGGTGTTGATCCAGGTGCAGCCATAGCGCAGCTTGGCGGCGGTCTGCATGGCGCGGGAGATATCCTTGGTCCAGACGGAGGAGGCAAGGCCGTAGTCGCTGTCGTTTGCCCAGGCGACGGCCTGTTCGGCTTCCGTAAAGCGTGTGACGGAGACGACCGGCCCGAAGACTTCGCGGCGGACGATCTCGTCGTCTTGGGTTGCGCCGGCAATGACGGTCGGGGTGTAGAAGAAGCCCTTGTCGGAGCCGAGCTTGCCGCCGGCGACCACTTCCATGTGCTTGTGTTCGGCAGCCCGCGTCACGAAGCTTTCGACACGGTCGCGCTGGCGCTTGGAGATCAGCGGGCCGATCTCGTTTTCGGCGTCGTCGGCCTGATTGAACTTGATGGTGGACACGGCGGCGGCCAGATCGGCGACAAAGCGGTCATAGATCTTGTCGCTCGCATAGATGCGGCAGGCGGCGGTGCAGTCCTGGCCGGCATTGTAATAGCCGAAGGTGCGGATGGCGGCCACGGCGGCGTCGATATCGGCATCGTCATGGACGATGACCGGGGCCTTGCCGCCGAGTTCCAGGTGCGTGCGCTTTACGGTCTTGGCGGCTGCCGTCATGATCTTCTTGCCGGTGGCGATATCGCCGGTGATCGACAGCATCTGGATTTTCGGGTTGTTGATCAGCGCATTGCCGACACTTTCCCCACGGCCGAGCACGACATTGACCACGCCTTCCGGCAGAATGTCGGCCATGACCTTGGCGAGTTTGAGTGCCGTCAGCGGCGTCTGCTCGGAGGGCTTGAAGACCACGGTGTTGCCGCCGGCAAGGGCCGGTGCGAGCTTCCAGGCCATCATCATCAGCGGGTAGTTCCAGGGCGCGATCGAGCCGATGACGCCGACGGCATCGCGGCGGATCATCGAGGTGAAGCCCGGCAGATATTCGCCTGATACCGGAGCCTGCAGCGTGCGGATTGCGCCGGCGAAGAAGCGGTAGCAGTCGACGATCGCCGGGATTTCATCGTTCAGAACGGCATTGATCGGCTTGCCGCAGTTGAGGCTTTCGAGTGCGGCGAAACCGGCGGCGTCCTTTTCGATCGCATCGGCAATCGCGAGCAGGTAGCCGGCGCGCTGGCCGGGCGTCGTCTGCGACCAGGAGACGAAGGCGCCTTCGGCAGCGTCGACGGCCGCCTCGACCTGGGCGAGCGAGGCTTCCGGGAGATCGACGATGACATCGCCGTTTCTAGGGTTCAGGATCTTTTCGTCCGTCTCTGTGCCGGCTTCGAACTTGGCGCCGATCAGCATCTGGGTGTCCATGTCGTTCTCCCTTTTATCAGACTTCAATTGCGAAACCGGCAGCCGAGGCTGCACGGGTTCGGTGGTTCATCATTTGCCGCTGCCGGCGATCTGGTCGGTATCGCGGGTCAGATAATAGGCCGCCAGGATCGGCAGGAAAGTGACGATCACGACAAGCATCGCGACCACATTGGTGACCGGGCGCTGGCGTGGGCGGATCAATTCTTCCAGCATCCAGATCGGCAGTGTCGATTGCTGGCCGGCGGTAAACGTGGTGACGATGACCTCGTCGAAGGAAAGCGCGAAGGCGAGCATACCGCCGGCCAGAAGCGCCGTTGCAATGTTCGGCAGGATCACATGGCGGAAGGTCTGGAAGCCATCGGCGCCGAGATCCATGGAGGCTTCGATCAGCGAACCGGAGGTGCGGCGGAAGCGGGCCACCGCATTGTTGTAGACCACGACGACGCAGAAGGTGGCGTGGCCGAGGATGATCGTCCAGAAGGAGAAGGGGATATCCGCCAGCGAGAAGGCCGAGCGCAGCGCAATGCCGGTGATGATGCCGGGCAGCGCGATCGGCAGGATGACGAGGAGCGAGATGACTTCGCGGCCGAAGAACTTGGTGCGGGCGACGGCGGCCGCGGCAAGCGTGCCGAGCACCAGCGCAATCACGGTGGCGATGCTGGCGACCTTGACCGAGAGCCACAGCGCTTCCCAGATGTCGGGGCGGTTCCAGGCGACGGCAAACCATTTGCTGGTGAAGCCCGGCGGCGGCCACTGGAAGCTCTTTTCCTCCGTGGTGAAGGCATAGACGAAAATCAGCAGGATCGGCAGATGCAGGAAGGCAAGGCCGGCGCCGGCGGCGATCTTAAGCGACAGACCTGCGGATTGGGAGCGGTCAGAGCGCATCGAAGGCCCCCATGCGTTTGGCGATGGTGAGATAAATGCCCATGATGACGATCGGCACGACCGAGAAGGCGGCAGCGAGCGGAATGTTGCCGGCGGTGCCCTGCTGGGCATAGACGGCCTGGCCGATGAAAAGCCTGGAGGTGCCGACGATCTGCGGGATGATGTAATCACCCATGGTCAGCGAGAAGGTGAAGATCGAGCCGGCGACGATGCCGGGCAGCGCCAAGGGAAAGAGCACGTGGCGGAAGGTCTGGCGGCTATCGGCGCCGAGATCGCCCGAGGCTTCGATCAGGTTGCCGGGCACACGTTCCAGGGCTGCCTGGGTTGGCAGGATCATGAAGGGTAGCCAGACATAGACGAAGACGATGAAGGTGCCGAGATAGCTGATCGACAGGGAGTTGCCGCCGATGACGGGAATGGCGAGCAGCCCATCGAGCAGCCAGGTGAGATGCAGCTTGGCGAAGATCCAGGTGAGGATGCCTTCCTTGGCGAGGATCAGCTTCCAGGCATAGACCTTGACGAGATAGCTCGACCAGAGCGGCAGCATGATGCCGAGATAAAAGACGGCCTTCCAGCGCCCCCGGGCATAACGCGCGGCGTAATAGGCGATCGGGAAGGCGATGACGGCGGAGGCCAGCGTGACGGCAGCCGACATCAGCAGCGTGCGCAGGATGATGTCGAAATTGGCCGGACGGAGCAGTTCGCCATAGGTTGCCAGCGTGAACTCGTAATTGATCAGGCCGGAGAATTCGTCGATTGAGAAGAAGCTCTGCAGGAGCAGCGCCACCAGCGAACCGACATAGATGATGCCGAGCCAGAGCAGGGGCGGCACCAGCATCAGAACCAGCAGCAGGTTGGGCCTCCGCCAGAACAGATCCGAGAGCCGCCCCATCAGGCCCTGACGGCCAGGGGTGATGGCAGATGTGGAGATCGCCGTCATGCGCCGGCCTCCATGTAATGCGGGTCGGACGCCGACCACGTGATGCGGATGCTTTCGCCGGCCTGCGGTGCTGCCTGGCCTGCGGGCAGCGAGAGCGTGAGAGCGGTCACCGCGGTCTCGACGAAGAGCTTGGTCGAAGCGCCGAGGAAGCTGGTCGAGCGCACCGTCGCCTCCACGCCACCTTCAGAGACGATGCGGATCGCTTCTGGGCGCAGGCTCGTCCAGCGGGCTTCGCCGCCCAGTGCCTTCATCGCGTCTGGTGCAATCACATTCGAGGAGCCGACGAAATCGGCGACGAAGCGGGTGCGCGGGCGGTTGTAGATCTCGTGCGGCGTCCCCGCCTGGACGATCTTGCCGGCATTGAAGACCGCGACGCGGTCGGCCATGGACAGCGCTTCGCCCTGGTCGTGGGTGACGAAGACGAAGGTGATGCCGAGCGAGCGTTGCAGGCTTTTCAGCTCCTCCTGCATCTGCTCGCGCAGCTTCAAGTCCAGCGCGCCGAGCGGCTCGTCGAGCAGGAGAACCTTGGGCTTGTTGACCAGCGCACGGGCAAGCGCCACGCGCTGCCTCTGGCCGCCGGAGAGCTGGCCGGGCTTGCGGGCGCCGTAGCCGGGTAGCTTGACCATTTCCAGCGCCTTCTCGGCCTCACGGTGGCGCTCGGCCTTGGCGACGCCCTTGACCATCAGGCCATAGGCGACGTTGTCGAGAATGTTCAAATGCGGGAAGAGGGCATAGTCCTGGAAGACCGTGTTGACGTTGCGGCGATAGGGCGGCACGCCCTCGGCGGTCTCGCCGAAGATCTCGATATGGCCCGCGGTCGGCTGTTCGAAGCCGGCGATCAGGCGCAGGCAGGTCGTCTTGCCGGAGCCGGATGGGCCGAGCATGGCGAAGAATTCGCCTGGTTCGACCGTCAGGTCGACGGCATCGACGGCTTTCACGTTGCCGAAATGGCGCGAGACCTTCGAAAAGGAGACGGCTGCGGTCATGGGGACTCCAGAATTTCAGCAGGGTGCCGGCACAAGGCCAGCGTGGGTCTACACCCTCCCCTCGAGGGGGAGGGTCGGACCGGAGGTCCGGGGTGGGGTGACCGCCAGCGTTCTATTGAACCACAGATCACCCCCACCCGCGCGTTCCGCGCGACCTCCCCCCTCAAGGGGGAGGTGGGATGTTACCGTCCGCCGATCACGCCGATGTAGTCGGAAACCCAGCGGTGGTAGGGGACGCATTCACCCTGGCTTTCGCATTTGGAGACCGGGGTCTTCCAGAACTTGATCTTTTCGAAGTTGTCGAAGCCGTTGTTGGTGCAGCCAGCGTCGGTCAGGAGCGCATTGCCCTTGCAGGCTGCAGGAACGGAAGGAACTGTGCCGAACCAAGCCGAGACGTCACCCTGGACCTTGGGCGAGAGCGAATGCTCCATCCACATATAGGCGCAGTTCGGATGCTCGCTGTCGACATGCAGCATGGTGGTGTCGGCCCAGCCAGTGACGCCTTCCTTCGGGAATACGGAGGCGATGGGCTGGTCGGCCTTCAGGAGGTTGACCTGGAAGGGCCAGGAGCCGGAGGCGACAACGCCTTCATTCTTGAAGTCGTCGATCTGGATGAAGGCATCGTGCCAATAGCGGCTGACGAGCTGGCGCTGGCCGCGCAGCAGATCAAGGGCTGCCTTGTACTGGTCTTCGTTGAGATCGAAGGGGTCCTTGATGCCGAGTTCCGGCTTGTGGAACATCAGGTAGTTGGCGGCGTCGGCGACATGGATCGGGCCGTCATAAGCCTGGACGCGGCCCTTGTTGGACTTGCCGTCGGCAAGCGTCATCTCTTCGAAGACGACGTTCCAACTGTCAGGGGCTTTGTCACCAAAGGCCTTGGTGTTGTACATCAGCACGTTCGGGCCCCAGACGTAAGGCGTGCCGTAATGGACGCCGTCCTTGGTGTGCCAGGGGGCGTTCTGCAGGCGCTCGTCGATGGTGCTCCAGGAGGGGATGAGGGCCGTGTTGATCGGCTGGACGCGCTTGCCGGCCACGAGGCGCAGCGACGCGTCACCAGAGGCGGTGACGAGGTCGAAGCCGCCTTCGTTCATCAGGGCGACCATTTCATCCGAGGTGGCGGCGGTCTTCACTGAGACCATGCAGCCGGTCTTCTTCTCGAATTCGGTGACCCAGTCGAAATTCTTGTCGGTTTCGCCGCGCTCGATATAGCCGGCCCAGGCAACGATGGACAGCGCCCCTTCGCCGGCTCCGAGTGCCTGCAACGGCTCCTGGGCAAGTGCCGAGGAGGTGAAGCTCAGGACGGTGGCAAGGACAGTGCAAGACTTCAGAAGAGATTTCATCGCGAGGTCTCCCGGTTGTGAGGGCCGCATTTTTGCTGGCCATTTGTTCCCGGATGAAAGGTTGCCGCGAATTAACCGCATTCGCAAATTCATTCGTCAGAATGTCGATATCGGTTTTTCCGATGGGTCATGCTTCGGTGGGAGTGCGCGCTAGCATGGCATTTATGTGCATCTCTAAAGATTCGATCGTTTCGGCCAAAGCTGTCTTTTCGTCCGAACTCATATGCCTGAACGCCCAATCGCCCTCGAAAATCGATTTCACCACGTTCAAGCAATCCAAGGTGATTTTAGGCAATCCTGCGAGTTCAATAGACCAGCCTGCAGGGGCAAAGTGAGATAGCCCGTTTCTCAGAGAATGTAGCCTATCGAATGAATTGATCTGGCCGTCGGTGACTAAAATTATGGGTCCTGCAGCTTCCAGCCTTAGGGTCTCACTAGACAGTCGGGAAAACAGAGTCTTGGCGTCAGCAAGACGTTGTGCGGGAAACTCATCTTTCGCGGACTTTGCACGACGAACTGGCCAACCATCCTCTTCAGATGCTTCATACTCAATTTTGCCTGCTCGATCTTTATCATGCCATTCATGAGCCTTCCGCCAAGACCTTTCATCTAACGCTCCCATCTGCGCAGTTCCGGAAAGATGGCATACCATTGACCCTTGCAAGCCATTGTGAAGGCTGACTAATACTTGCTTCCAGAACATCGGGTGTTCGGTGACTTTATGCAGGCATGTTAGACAAACTGCCAAAGACGCAAGCACGTCTGTCCGCTCGTCGATCCTCAGCCATGAATTCTCAATCTTTGGCATATTCACCTCACCCGCCCACTCCGGCTCGCCTCCGCAATCCCCACAAAATCGCGTGCTGCCTGGGGCAGGCTCGAGCCCTTGCGCCAGACCATGCCGACCTGCACAACGGGCAGCGCGCCCGAGACATCGCGGCTTTCGATACGGTCGCCTTCCAGCGACCAGGGGCGGTAGACGAGGTCGGGCAGGAGCGCCACGCCGGCGCCGGTGGCGACGAGGCTGCGGACGGCTTCGACGGAGCGGGTGCGGAAGGCGACATGCGGGCGGGCGCCGAGTGCGGAGAGCAGCTTGCCGGTGTTCTCCTCGATTTCGTCCACCGTCAGCATGATCAGCGGCTCTTTCGTGATGTCGGCGATCGAGATGATGTCGGCCGAGACGAGCGGGTGGCCGATCGGGAGCCAGAGGCGGTAGGGCGAGGTTTCCAGGATCTCGGCCTGCAGCGCCAGTCGGTCGCGCAGGTTGGAGATGACCATCACCGCGACATCCAGTTCACCGCCGATCAGCAGATGTTCGAGATAGGAGCCGTTGTCCTCGATGGCGGAGACCTCGACGCCCGGGCAGGCGCGGCGGTAGCGGGCGAGCAGATCCGATAGCACGTAACCGGCGACGAGCGAGGTGACGCCGATATTGAGCGTGCCGCCGGTGCTGGTCTGGGTCTCGGTGAAGACATTGCGGGCATCCGAGACATCCGCCAGGATCTTCGTCGCGTGGCGGAGGAACTGGTGGCCGTTATAGGTGATCGTCAGGCCGCGCGGATGGCGCTCGAAGAGCTCGACGCCGAGATCGCCCTCGAGTTCCTTGATCGCCTCGGTCACCGAGGATTGCGAAATCGAGAGGTTCTGGGCAGCGCGCGTCACCGATCCCTGTTCGGCGACGGCGACGAAATACTGCAATTGGCGGAAGGTGAAGGCCATGGCCCTTTCAAGCATGCCGCCCGATCGGAGGCAAGGCGCTCTGCCGGTCAGTGGGTGAGGGGGTGTCAGGTTGCAAGGCAGGTCTGCAAAACTGCACTAGGCAAAGCGTGGTCAGGGTGTAGGATCGTGCAGCCCGCGCCGTTGGTTCGCCACGGATCCTTCCTCGTGCAAAGCTTCCATCGACATCATGAAATCGACGCCGCTCGGCTATCTCTTCACCTTTCTCGCCTTCTCCGTCTTTGCTGTTCAGGACGGGCTCTCCAAGCATCTGGGCGAAACCCATTCGCCGGTGCAGGTGGCGATGGTGCGCTACTGGGCTTTCGTCGCTTTCGCGCTTTTTCTGGCGATGCGGTCGAGCGGCGGATTGCGGGTTGCGGTCAATACAAAGCGTCCGTTTCTACAGATCCTCAGGGGCCTGCTGCTCTTTACGCAGATCCTGGTCTCGATCGTCGCCTTCACGCAGGTGGGGCTTGCCCAGAGCCAGGCGATCTTTGCGGCGGGGCCCATTTTCGTGGCGCTGCTCTCCATGCCGATCCTCGGGGAGAAAGTCGGCTGGCGCCGCTGGACGGCGATCCTGTTCGGCCTAGTCGGTGTGGTGATCATGCTCGCGCCGACCGGCGACGGCTTTAACGTCTATATCTGGCTGCCGCTGATGTGCGCGGTGATGGGGGCGATCTACGGCATCGCCACGCGCCTGGTCAGCCGCGACGACCAGCCCTCGACCAGTTTCTTCTATCTTGCGATCGTCGGCTTCATCGGCTCAAACCTGCTCGGCCCCTTCTTCTGGACGCCGTTCACGCCGGCGGGATGGGGGCTGATGCTGGGGCTTTGCTGCACGGGGATCGTCGGGCACCTGGCGCTGATCAAGGCCTATGAGAACCTCGACGCCGTGATCGTGCAGCCGATTTCCTACTGGCAGCTTGTGCTCGGCGCTGTCATCGCCACCACGGTCTTCGGTGAGGTCCTCCGCTGGAATACGGTGGTTGGGGCCATCATCGTTGTCGGCGCAGGCCTCTTCACCGTCTGGCGGGAGTGGGTCGTGTCGCGTCGCGCAAGGCGGGCCGAGGAAGTAGGGCGGGTCTAAGGTGTGGAGGTGGTCAACCCTCCTGCCCGATCTTTTTCAGTTCTTCCAGGCCCACCGGTGCGACTGGACGGAAGTCCAGGCCATAGACACGGCTTGAGCAATCGCGCTTCACCCTTTCGATCTGCGCCTTTTCGCTCCGGATGCGGGCGCGCAGGAGGGGATCGCGGGTGCCCGTGATCGCCATCGATTTGTTGACCACCCAGCCATAGGGCGCGATGCCGGCGCGGCGCAGGTCGTCCTGCAGGGCCGATGCTTCCGAGACCGGTGTCGTCTCCGGCAGGGTTACGAGTAGGACGCGCGTGTAGGCGGGGTCCTGCAGCCGCATGAGTGGGGTCACCATGCGGCCGGGAGCGGTGTCGTCCATGTGACGTGTCATCTGGCGATGATAGGCACCTGTCGCGTCGAGCAGCAGCAGTGTGTGGCCTGTCGGGGCCGTGTCGATGACGACGAAGCTTGAGCGCGCTTCACCGACGACACGGGAGAAGGCATGGAAGACGGCGACTTCCTCGGTGCAGGGCGAGGCGAGATCCTCGCGCAGCAGCGCCTGGCCGGCGTCATCGAGATCACGGCCCTTCGTCGCCATGATCTTGTCGATGTAGCGGGCTGTCTCCGCCTCCGGGTCGATACGGTCAACGGTGAGGCCTGGCATGGCGTCGGCGCCCACGACGAAGGACAGATGGGCTGCCGGGTCTGTCGTGGTGAGGTGGACCGTATGGCCACGGGCGGCGAGCCCCACAGCGACGGCTGCGGCGACGGTGGTCTTGCCGACGCCGCCCTTGCCCATGACCATGACAAGGCCCTTGCCGCTTGCAGCGATTTCATTGACCAGCGGCGAGAGGCGGGGGAGGTCGGGGGTGGTGATTTCTTCCTTTGGGTCTTCCGGGGCTGGACCGGCAGCGCTCTCGGACAGCAGTCCGCGAAGTGCGTCGAGACCCACCATGTCGAACGGTTTGAGGGCAACCTCATCACGGGGAAGCGATGCCAGGGCGGTTGGCAGATCCGTTAACGCCTTGGTCTGTTCTGCCGCGAAGGCACTCGCCACCTGATCGTTGGGGTCAGTCGGGATGAAGCGACAGTTGATGGCAAGCATTTGGTTGGAAAGCCCGAGTTCGGAGAGCTCTCCGGCCGTTCTGGCGGCTTCGCGCATTGCACCGCGGTCGGCGCGCGTCACCAGCACGATGGTGGTGCGGGCGGGATCGCCGAGGCATTCCAGCGCGCTGCGGAAACGATCCTCCTGCATCTTCAGCCCGGAATGCGGCCCAAGGCAGGAGGCGCCGCGTTCATTGGCCTCCAGAAAACCGGTCCAGGCTTTGGGCAGGCTGAGCAGCCGCAGCGTATGGCCGGTCGGCGCCGTGTCGAAGATGATGTGGTCAAACAGCGGGTTGTCATCGGCGAGCAGACCGACGAATTCGTCGAAGGCAGCGATCTCGGTGGTGCAGGCGCCTGACAGTTGTTCGCGGACGGTTGCCTTGTCCTTGGGCGTCGCGAGCGGTCCCATCTGGTCGAGAACGCGGGCGCGGTATTCCTCGGCGGCACTCTCCGGGTCGATGTTCATCGCGGACAGGCCTGGCACGCCCGGCACAGGTGTCGGATCGCTGCCGAGGTTAAGCCCCAGCATTTCGTCGAGATTGGAGGCGGGGTCGGTGCTCACGAGCAGGATCTTCAAGCCCTGGTCGGCGAGCGCAATGGCTGTCGCGCAGCCGAGCGAGGTCTTGCCGACGCCACCCTTGCCGGTGAAGAAGAGGTGGCGGGTGGGATTTTGAAGAAGCTTCATCGTCGACATGGGTGTCCATCCTCGCGTTGATGGTCTGACCCTAGCCCGCACTTGCCCTTGCGGACTTGATCCATGCCAAGTGGCAGGGTGATCAGATGTCTTCCGCTGCGGCGATGCGGTTGACGCTGCGGGCCTGCCAGAGCGTGCGGAAGAAGGCGAGGATGAAGATGCCGCTCATGATCAAGACGATTGTCGGGGCAGGCGCGCTGTCTATGAAGAAGCTTAGATATATGCCCGCGAGTGAAGACGAGACAGCAACGATCACGGCCGTCACCAGCATCGTTGCGTAGCGCTTGGTGAGCAGGAAGGCGATGGCGCCGGGGGCGACCAGCATCGCGACCGACAGGATGATGCCGACGGCTTTCAGGGCGCCGACGACGACGAGCGAGAGCACGGCAAGCTGACCATAATGCAGGAGCCGGACCGACAGGCCGATAGCACGGGCGTGCTGCGGGTCGAAGGCGTGGACGAGCAGGTCCTTGCGCAGCACGATCAGGAAGAGCGTGGCGAAGAGGGCGATCAGGCCTGTTTCGATGAGGTCCGAGGGCAGCAGGCCCAGCATGTCGCCGAAGAGGATGTGGTCGAGATGCACCGAGCTCTGGACCTGGACATAGAGCACCAGGCCCAGACCGAACATGCCGGAAAAGACGATGCCGAGCACCGTGTCTTCCTTGATGCGGCTGTTTTCCTTGATGAAGCCTGTCAGGAGCGCGCAGACGAGACCGGCGATGAAGGCACCGATCGCCAGCGGAATACCGGCGATGTAGGCGATGACCACGCCGGGAAGGACGGCATGGGAAACGGCGTCCCCCATCAGCGACCACCCCTTGAGCACCAGGAGGCATGAGAGGAGCGCCATGGGGATGGCGATCATCAGTGTGACCACAAAGGCCGACTGCATGAAGGGAAGCTGGAAGGGCAGAATCGCGAGTTCGAGGGTTTCGCTCATGCGGCGCGCTCCTCGGGGAGTCGTCCGTGTTCCACTGTCGATGTGGAAGGCATCGGTTCTAGCGCTTCACGGGCGCGGCTGCGGGCGGCGAGCAAGCCATGCTTGGGGGCGAACAGGAAGGCCAGGAGGAAGATCACTGTCTGGAGGACGACGATGATGCCGCCGGTCGCGCCGTCGAGGAAGTAGCTGGCATAGGCACCGACAAAGCTGGTGCCCGCACCGATGCCAAGCGCCATCAGGATCAGCCGCTGGAAGCGGTCGGTGAGCAGATAGGCGGTGGCGCCCGGGGTCACGACCATGGCGATGACGAGGAAGGCGCCGACGGTCTGCATGGCGGCAACGGTGGAGGCGGCGAGCAGGGTGAAGAACATCACCTTCAGCCGCTCGGGCTTGAGGCCGATCGAGCGGGCATGGTTTTCGTCAAAGAAGGTGACCATCAGGTCCTTCCACTTCAGCGTCAGCACGAGAAGGCTGATGCCGCCGATCAGGATGAGCTGCAGCGTGTCGGCGGGCGAGATGGCGAGAACATTGCCGAGCACGATGGTCTTGATGTCGATCGAGACGGGCGAGATCGACACCATAAACAGGCCGAGGCCAAAGAACGAGGTGAAGATCAGCCCGATGATTGCGTCTTCCTTCAGCTTGGTGCGCTGGTTGAGGAAGAGGATGGCAAGGGCCGCGAGCCCGCCGGACAGGAAGGCGCCGAAGGCGAAGGGGAGGCCGAGCATATAGGCGCCTGCAACACCGGGCACGATGGCATGGGAGAGCGCGTCGCCGATCAGAGACCAGCCTTTCAGCATCAGATAGGCGGAGAGAAACCCGCAAACGCCGCCGACCAGCGCAGACACCAGAATGGCGTTGCGCATGTAATCATAGGTGAAGGGCTCAACCAGGGTCGCGAGCATCTGATGCTCCCGGTTTCGGCTGGCCATAGATGACGAAGGGGCGTTCGTCATCGGTGATGACGGTGACTTCGCGGCCGTCATCATCGTCGTGCAGATCGCGACCGGCAAGCACGAAGTGGCGCAGCGCGCCGCCAAAGGCGGTCTTGAGGTTGTCTTCGGTAAACGTGTCCTCGGTCTTGCCGGAGGCGATGACGGTTCCCTTGACGAAGATGGTCCGGTCGCAGAAGTCGGGCACGCTGCCGAGATTGTGGGTGGAGACCAGCATGACGCGGCCTTCGGCGCGCAGGTCCTTCATCAACCCGATGATCTGTTCTTCGGTGGTGACATCGACGCCGGTGAAGGGTTCATCGAGCAGGATCACCTGACCCTCCTGGGCCAGCGCGCGGGCGAGGAAGACGCGCTTGCGCTGGCCGCCGGAAAGTTCGCCGATCTGGCGCTTGCGGTAGTCATTCATGCCGACTCGGGATAGTGCCTCATCGACAAGCTGGTGATCGCGTTTCGAGGGGATGCGCAGGAAGTTCATGTGGCCGTAGCGGCCCATCATCACGACATCCTCGACGAGAACGGGAAAGTCCCAGTCGACCTCTTCTGCCTGGGGGACGTAAGCGACGAGGTTTTTCTTGAGGGCCTCGCGCACGCTCATGCCGAGCACGCGGATTTCGCCTGATGCGACGGGGACGAAGCCCATGATGGCCTTGAAAAGCGTCGACTTGCCGGCGCCGTTGACGCCGACAAGGGCGGTGATGGTTCCGGGCGGGATTGCAAAGCTCGCATGGCGCAAGGCCGTGTGGCCGTTGCGATAGGTGACCGTCACATCGTCTGCGGCGATCCCTTCGCGATTGCGTCTTGCGCCCGATCCCATGATCATCCGGCAAATCCCTTCACGATGGTCGAGACCGTCACCTTCAGGAGATCCAGATAGGTCGGGACCGGCCCATCGGGTTCACTGAGGGAATCCACATAAAGGACGCCCCCGTAGCGTGCCCCGGTTTCGGCTGCCACCTGTTTGGCCGGCTTGTCGGAGACAGTGCTCTCAGAGAATACGACGGGGATCTTGTTTTCGATCACCTGGTCTACGACAGTCTTGACCTGTTGGGGTGTGCCCTGGCTGTCGGCATTGATCGGCCAGAGGTAGAGTTCCTTCATGCCGAGATCGCGGGCGAGGTAGGAGAAGGCGCCTTCGCTCGTTACCAGGAAGCGCTCGTTTTCCGGTATCTTGGCGATCTCCGCCTGCATCGGCTCGATCTCGGCTTTGATCTTCAGGGAATAGGTGCGTGCATTGGCCTCATAGATCGCGGCGTTTGCGGGGTCGATGTCGGTCAGCGCCTTGCGGATGTTTTCGACATAGATGAGTGCATTTTCGGGAGACATCCAGGCATGCGGGTTCGGCTTGCCGTCATAGGCGCCGCCGGCAATGCCGATCGGCTCGACACCGTCGCTGACGGTGACGGTCGGCACATCGCCGAGATTGGCGAGGAATTTTTCAAACCAGGCTTCGAGGTTGAGACCGTTGCGAAGGACGAGATCGGCATCCCGGGCCTTCAGGATGTCGCGGGGGGTCGGCTGATAGCCGTGGATTTCCGCCCCGGGTTTGGTGATGCTTTCGACGGTCGCCGCATCACCCGCAACATTTTGAGCGATATCGGCAATGACGGTGAAGGTGGTGACGACCTTCGGCTTGTCGTTGGCATAGGCTGCACCCGGCAGCAGCAGCGCCAGGGCGAGAAGACGGCAGGCAAGCTTTGAGACCATGGTCCATTCCTGTTCTTGCAAGTCATTCGCATTAAAATCTATCGCGCTTCGCGCTGATGTCAACGCTTTTGCAAATCATTTGCAAAAAGCTTTCCGTGGTCTGTGCCGGAACAGGAAGGGCGGGGTTAAAGGTTCCGCAAGGAGAGCGGCGTATGATCACGTCCAGTATTGCGTAAACAGTCGGGACGGTGTCATGGCGGAGTTCCAAGCGTGAAGGTGCCGAAGATCCACCTTTCACGAAAGCTCATGCTGATTTTGGGCGGGGTGTTCGTCACCCTTGGCGGCACAGGTGCCGCTGCTGTCTATATCGGTGCAGACAAGCTGCTCGGGCCCTCCTATGCGGAGTTGAACGGGCTTGAATGTACCGAGGTGAAGACGGTCGAGATCCACAAAAAGGACCGCTTCTGGGTGCGCAAATTCATCACCACCAATGAGCCCGGCGATGGTCTGACGCGCGTCAAGACGGCATTGCGCGTGGCGAAGACCCTGCAGGAAAGCAAAAAGGCTGACCTTGTGCAGGTCGTCGTGCTCGATGCGAACGGCCCCAAGGATCGTTCCGGCATGCGTGGCCGTGCCGTTGGCGCCGATGTCATCTACGTCCCTGATCCGAGCCATGTTCCGGAAGAGATTTCGGCGCGTGTCCTGACTGCCCGCTATACCGATGGCCTTGCTGCGGCCAATGGCGAGTTCTTCGGCGAACGTGTCGACATGCTGGAAGACGACATCCAGGCGCTCTTGGCGAAACTCAGCGATGCAACCGATTGCGTGAAGCCTGAAGTGGTACTGCCCGAAGGGGAGGGCCATGGCGAGAAGGCCGCCGATGGTCACGGAGAGGCGCCGGCTCATGGCGCCGAGGATGCCCATGGCGAAAAGCCGGCCGAGGGGCATGGAGAAAAGCCTGCTGACGGCCATGGCGAAGCCGAGGGTGAACACGGCGATGCGCCAGCCGGTGAGCATGGCGAGGAAACGCCTGTCGCCGAGCATGGTGCTGAAGAGAGCAAGGGCTGGATGGCCTCGCTGATGGGCATGGTGGGTTTCGGCGGCGATGAAGCGCCTGCCGCCGAGGGACACGCCGCTCCCGCTGATGGTCATGCGGCCCCGGCGGATGGACATGGCGCACCTGCCGATGGTCACGGCGCAACCGCTGAAGGACACGACGCGCCGGCTGAGGATCATGCAGAGCCCTCCACCGTGGCGCATGGCGATGCGGGCTCGGCCGAGACGCATGAGGAAGCCGCTGACGAGGGTGATGCCCAGCATTCCGCTGCCGCGCCGACTGATCATAGCGAGACACAGGCTGCCGAAGATGCGCATGGCGAAGCGCCTGCGCATGCCGAAGAACAGCTGGTCCAGACAGAAGAAAAACCGGCTGCCGTCGACGAGGTTGCCCACGGCGCGGATGCCGGCGGCCACGACGCTGCCATCGAACAGGCTGGAGGCCACGAAGTCCCCGCCGAAGAGGTTCCCGCCGCAGACGAAGGCTGGTTCGGCTCCCTGAAGAGCATGGTCGGGCTCGGCGGTTCCGAGGCGGAGACGCCGGTTGAGGATGCGACGGCGGAGGCCGCGCCTGCAAAGGCTTCCGAGGGTGCTGCGAGCGCCGACCATGGCGCGGCCTGGCTGGAGAAGATGCGGGCACAGCCGATCACGCCTGATGGCGGCGGAGCCGCAGAACCTGCTGCCAAACCGGAAGAGCATGGCGCTGTCACCGATGGCCATACGCCTGCAGTAGGCGAGCAGCATGCCGGCCAGCCTGCAGGAGATCACGGCTCAGAAGGCCATGCGGCACCTGCCGAAGATGAGGCGATCCTGCCGCCCAAGGCCAAAGCCAAGGGTGACGAGCACGCCAAGGCAGAGCACTGAGGCCGGTCGCCGCTTCGGTCATGACGCTGCTTATCCGCTGTGACCGATCGTCAACGACGGCGAATCCTGTAGTCTTGCGTCGGGAGGTCCAACGCAAGACGACCGGGAACTCATGGAACGACAGGCCCTAATTCAGCACGCATCCGACTATGCGTCGAGTGGCGCTCTCGCCGCTGATCTCGCAGCGCTTGTCGCGCGCCCTTCGGTGAGCCAATCGGAGGGGCTGCCCGACGATCTCATCGCCTATCTCAAGGAGGATGTCAGGCCGATGCTGGAGGGCATCGGCTTTGACTGCCGGACCTTCGACAATCCGCTGCCGGATGGTGCGCCCATTCTCGTCGGGTCGCGGATCGAGGGTGCGGGCCTGCCGACCATCCTGATCTACGGGCATGGCGATGTCTGCAACGGCGAGGCATCCCGCTGGCGCGAGGGTTTGCATCCCTTCCGGCTGACGCAGGAGGGTGACCGGCTTTACGGTCGGGGCACCGCCGACAACAAGATCCAGCACCTGATCAACATCAAGGCCCTGGAGACCGTGATCAAGGGACGAGGGCGCCTCGGCTTCAACGTCAAGATTGTGCTGGAAATGGCGGAGGAGACCGGGTCTTACGGCTTGCGGGACTTCTTCGAGCGCGAACGCGACCTGTTGTCGGCGGATGTGCTGATTGCCTCGGACGGGCCGAGGCTGCAGGTCGAGACGCCGACCATGTTCATGGGCTCGCGCGGCGGCCTAAGCTTCGATCTCGTGGTGGACTTGCGGCCGGGCGATCATCATTCCGGCAATTTCGGCGGGTTGCTTGCCGATCCCGTGATCCTGCTCACCCATGCCATCGCCGCCATTGTCGATCGGCGCGGCCAGATCCTGGTGCCGGAATGGCGCCCGACGAGCCTCACACCCGACATTCGTGCAGCGCTCAAGGATCTGCCGCCGCGCCGGCATGATGAGGGCTGGGGCGAGGCGGATCTCACGCCGTCCGAACGGGTCTTCGGCTGGAATTCGCTGACCGTTCTCGCGATTTCGGCAGGGAATATCGCGGCCCCGCAGAATGCCATCTCGGGGTCAGCGCGGGCGACCTGTCAGCTGCGGTTTGTCGTCGGCACTGACATGGACGAGATCCTGCCGGCGCTCAGGCGGCATCTCGATGCCGCAGGCTTTTCGATGGTGGAGATCCGGGCCAAAGGGCCGGCCTTCAAGGCGACACGCTTTCCGCCGGATCATCCCTGGGTGCGCTTTGTCGAGCAGTCCATTACCGCAACAACTGGCAAGGCTCCGCATCTCCTGCCCAATCTTGCGGGGTCGCTGCCGAACGATGTCTTCACCGACGTGCTGGGTCTGCCGACGATCTGGATCCCGCATGCGCATGCCGACTGCGGCCAGCATGGGCCGAACGAGCATGCGCTCTTGTCGATTGCCGAAGAGGGCATGCGGATCATGACGGGGCTTTTTCTCGATATCGCCGAGAAGGGCGCGCCGGCTTCGGGCTGAGCCGGATCTTGTGTCCGACGGAAACGAAAAATCCCGGACCTCCTGCGAGATCCGGGATTTGAAACTTGTATCTGCCGTCCTGCTCAGTCGGCCTTGTTGCGGCGCGCTGGGAAGAGGATGACGATCGCGGATCGGCCATATGCTTATGCTGTTCTTCGGTGTTATTGAGTTCGAAAGGAGCGTTGCCGCATGTGCTGCGGTTTCCTGTGCTCTACCAAACCGAATAGGTGAATACAGTTCCGTTCTGGGAGATCGACGCATGGCCGCCGGTGGCCTTGTCATACATGACGCCGTCTCTGATCTCCGTGTATTGCTCGAGGAAAGCGTCCATACCTTGGGTGTTCCAGCTGGTGCTCGAGCCTCGCATGCTCCCGTCCGCGTTGAAAGTCTGGCGTTCGGTCATGGTCGACGTGACACCCATCTTCGACATATCGTAGATGGCAATCGTTCCCTTCTCCAAGGCATCGAGATAAGACCGCGCCCATTCGGCCTTGGGGCCGTTTCCTGCGGCTTTTTCCTTCCACGAGGCCATCGCCGTAGCCGCATAGTGATCGTCTGGAACGCCCTTCCCGGTGCCGGTTTTCGTCAGTGTGTAGGTGCCGTTCGCGTTCTCGGTGCGATGAGCGCCTTCCATCGTGAACATGCCATAGGAGGCAGCCTCAGAGCCGCCCATTCCGGCCACAATTTCGATGATCTTGCCGATCGCATTTGCGGCCTTGAAGACGTTATCGGTGTTTCCGGTCGCCTCAATTGAGGAGTTCGCTGCCGACGTGTTCCCGCCCTCATATTGTGAGGGCGTTGCAGAGAAAAGCAGCGAGATCGTGGAGCTTGATAGCGAATTGACGCCGGAAATCATGGTTTGCTTCCTAAGGATATCGGGAAACACTTTTGAAAATTGACCTCGTCAAACGCGAGGCTGCATCATGCCTTCTCAACCATTAGGGGTAAGCTAATGAATTTTCCGTTAACTTCTACCTCTGGCGGGCTCTCGCTTTTCACATGCAACGAAAAGAATAGGCGCTGAAGGTGCGCTCGTCAGTGCGCGGACCTGAATGGGCTGTCTTCAAACGAAAAATCCCGGACCTGCGAAGAGATCCGGGATTTGAAACCTGTATTAGCCGTCCCGCTCAGTCGGCCTTGTTGCGGCGTGCCGGGAAGAGGATGACGTCGCGGATCGACGGGGCGTTGGTGAGCAACATGATCAGGCGGTCGACACCGATGCCAAGACCGCCGGCGGGCGGCATGCCCTGGTCGATCGCATCCAGGAATTCGTCGTCCAGCTGCTTGTCCTTTTCGCCGCGCGAATGGGCCTGTTCAAGCTGCTCGACCATGCGCTTGCGCTGCTCTTCCGGGTCGTTGAGCTCGGAAAAAGCGTTGCCGACTTCCCAGGCGTTGCAATAGGTCTCGAAACGTTCGACGAGGCGCGGCTCGCCCGGCACTTCCTTGGCAAACGGCGAGATGTCCTTGGGGAAATGCGTGACGTGGCTCGGCTGGATCAGCGTGCCCTCGACCTTCTCTTCAAAGATGAAGGCAAGGCATTCGCCCCAGGTCCAGTCCTTCTCGACGGCAAAGCCGGCGGCCTTGGCGGCGGTGCGGGCTTCCTCGTCGGTCTTCATCGACAGGAAGTCGATGCCGGTTGCTTCCTTCACGGCATCAGGCATGGGCACGCGCTTGAACGGTCCCTTGAAGGAAAGCTGCTTGTCACCGAAGGTGAGGTCGGTCGTGCCGTGGATGCCGACCGCGAGCGTCTCGAACATGCGCTCGACGAGGCCCATCATGTCCTCGTAGTCGGCATAGGCCCAGTAGCATTCCATCATGGTGAATTCGGGATTGTGGCGGGTCGACACACCTTCGTTGCGGAAGTTGCGGTTGACCTCGAACACCTTGTCGGCCAGGCCCGATACCAGCGTACGCTTGAGGAACAGTTCCGGCGCGATGCGCAGATACATGTCCATCTTCAGTGTGTTGTGGAAGGTCTTGAACGGGTCTGCGTTCGCCCCGCCATAGACCGTCTGCAGCATCGGCGTCTCGACTTCGAGGAAACCTTCGCCTTCGAGGAAGCGGCGCAGACCGGAGATGATCTTCGAGCGCTGCTGGAAGCGGAGCTTGGATTCCTCGTTGGTGAGGATGTCGAGGTGGCGCTTGCGGTAGCGCAGCTCGATGTCGGCCAGGCCATGATACTTCTCCGGCATGGGGAGGAGAGTCTTGGTCAGCATGGTGATTTCATGGGCGTTAATCGTCAGTTCGCCGCGCTTGGTACGACGGACCTGGCCCTTGACGCCGATGATGTCGCCAAGGTCGATCATCGGCAGAAGCGCGCGGGCTTCCTCCGGGGTCGTGTCCTTGTGGGAGAAGATCTGGATCTTGCCCGAGGCGTCATGGATATCCATGAACATGCCGGAATTGCGCGAGGAATAGACGCGACCGGCGACCGTGATGATGTCGTCAGACGTTTCGTCCAGTTCCAGGCCCGCATATTTCTCGGCAAACTCCGCATTGGTCATCGTGCGGTGAAAATGCGCCGGATAGACGTCGCCGACGGTTTCGCGCAGCAGCGCAAGCTTCTGGCGGCGGACTTCCGTCGGGTCGGAGGAGAGGGCGGTTTCGTTGGTCTGTTCGGTCATTGTGTGGTTCCTGTGGCGGCCTCTGGCCTCTGCCGTATGTCTTTGCCCCTCACCCTACCCTCTCCCCGCAGGCGGGGAGAGGGGACGTCTTGCCGAGGGTGGCCGTCGTGGCCTTCTCCCCGTTTACGGGGAGAAGGTGCCCAAAGGGCGGATGAGGGGCAATGTCTCAAATCAGTTCTGCGCACCCGCCATCGACGTCAGCACCTGGATCGCCACCTTCAAACGCTGGCGCACGACCGAGCGGCCGAGCAGCGCCATCGAGTCAAACAGCGGCAGCGAACGCTGGCTGCCGGAGACGGCGACGAAGAGGGGCGGGGTGACGACGCGGAGCTTTTTGCCCATGCGCTCGGAGATCGCACGCAGCTCTTCCTCGATGGTCGCGACGTTCCATTCGAGGATCTTTTCGAGATCCGCCTGAACGGTGGTGACGATTTCGAGTGTTTCCGCCGGGCTGGTCTTCAAGCCGCCGAAGGAGGCGGGCGAAAGACCAACGTCGTTGGCGAGCAGGAAGCCGGCGAGCGGCGGGACTTCGCCGAGCTTGGTGACGCGGCTCTGGGCAAGCTTCAGGCCTTCGACGAGGCGATCGTTTTCCATCGACCAGTCGAGGACGCGGGCAACAAACTCTTCCGGTGTCAGCTTTTCGCGCAGCCAGCGGCCGTTCAGCCAGTCGAGCTTCTGAATGTCGAAGATCGCGCCGGCCTTTGAGAGGTTGTCGGGGTCGAACTTCTCGATCAGCTCTTCCATCGACAGCAGTTCCTCGCCTTCGGCGATCTGGATGAAGAACAGGCCGAGGAAGTTCATCAGGGCTTCCGGCAGGTAGCCGAGAGCGGAGTAGTAGGAGATCGAGGTCGGGTTCTTGCGCTTCGACAGCTTCGACTTGTCGTGATTGCGCATCAGCGACAGGTGCATGAAGACCGGCGGCTCAAGGCCGAGATGGCGGTAGATCAGGATGTGCTTCGGCACCGATGCCAGCCACTCCTCGCCGCGGGCGACGTGGGTGATCTTCATCATGTGGTCGTCGACGACGTTTGCCATGTGGTAGGTCGGCATGCCGTCGGCCTTCAAGAGGACCTGCATGTCGACGCTTTCCCAGGGGATCGAGACATCGCCATAGACGCCGTCATGGAAGTCGCAGGAGCCTTCGGTCGGCACCTTCAGGCGCACGACATGCGGCTCGCCGGCGGCAACGCGGGCGGTCACTTCCTCGGCCTTCAGATGCAGGCAGTGGCCGTCATAACCTGGCGGCTTGCCGGCGGCGCGCTGGGCTTCGCGCATGGCGTCCAGCCGCTCGGGCGTGCAGAAGCAATGAAAGGCGCCGCCATTGTCGAGCATCTTGTCGACGAAGGGGCGGTAGAGATCCTTGCGCTCGGACTGGCGATAGGGGCCGTAGGGGCCGCCGACATCGGGGCCTTCCGTCCAGGTGAGGCCGGTCCATTTCAGCGCGTCCAGCACCTTCTGCTCGAATTCCGCCGTCGAGCGGGTCGCGTCGGTGTCCTCGATGCGCAGGATGAACTCGCCGTCGAATTTCTTGGCGAAGAGATAGTTGAACAGCGCGATATAGGCGGTGCCGACATGGGGCTCGCCGGTCGGGGAGGGGGCAATGCGGACTCGGACGCCGGACTTGGTCATGGATAAAGCTCGTGGTGCGTGCGGGTGATCGGGCGACAGGCGCCGGATCGGGACAATGTGCGAAATCAGTATGGCGGCTCACCGGAAACAGGCGAGGAAGTCTGCCTGTGCAAGCCGGTTCCACCGGCTGGCCTTAGGCCATATTCAGGCCGTTGCGTCAAGAAAAACCACGGAAATCTGGTGATGCCGAGCGGTCCTCGAAAACAATCTGAAAAAATTCGTATGCGTTGGAACTGGAGGGGCAGACTTGCGTTTCCGTGACAGAACGCCGGCCGTGCCAAGCGGATGCCACGGATCAAGGGGGATACGGAGGTTTTTCCGGTTTCTCCCCGTCGCCGACGCAATGCAGACGAGCCCCTTAACGTCTGGCCTGCGTTCTCCCCCAAGTCCCGCCCCAAAGGAAAACCTGCGTCCGCCGACGCAGGTTTTTCTGGGTTTGTCCTATTGAACCGGCCAGACCATCAGCAGGGCCGGGACCGCCACCAGGACGACGAGAACAGAAAGAGGCAGGCCAAGCCTTGGATAGTCGGAGAAGCGATAGCCGCCCGGCCCCATGACCAGCGTGTTGCACTGGTGGCCGATCGGGGTAAGGAAATCGCAGCCGGCACCAATGGCAACTGCCATCAGGAAAGCCTCCGGCTTGTAGCCAAGGGTGGTGGCGAAGCTCGCGGCGATCGGGGCCATGACGAGCACGGTTGCGGCATTGTTGAGGAAGGGTGTCACTGCCATGGCGGTCAAAAGGATCATGGCGACGGCGCCCCAGGGTGGCATGCCGCCAGCCAGCATGTTGAGCCAGCCGGCGATGACGTCGCTGCCGCCAGAAGTGCGCAGCGTATCGGCAACCGGGATCAGAGCCGCCAGCATCACAAGGATCGGACCATCGACGGCGCGATAGACTTCGCTGACCGGGATCACGCCGAAGGCCACCATCGCGAGCGCTGCGGCAAAGAAGGCAATGGCGACCGGGGCGAGGCCGAGGGCTGTCGCCCCCATGGCGATGACCAGAATTGCCAGGGGGATGAAGATGTTGCGGCTCGTGCCGAGCAGGATCTCGCGCTCGGCGAGCGGCAGGCAGCCGAGTTCGGTGAGGATCGACGGCATCTGCTGGCGCAGGCCCTGCAGCACCACGACGTCGCCTGAGCGCAGGGTTAGCTGGCCGAGGCGCTCGCGTATGCGCTTGCCCTGGCGGCTGACGGCGAGCAGATTGACGCCGTAGGTGTGGACCAGCGACAGCTCGCTGGTTGTCTGGCCGATCAGTGGCGAGCCGCGTCCGATGACAGCCTCGACGGAGGAGATGTCGCCACGCCGCTTGCGGTCGCCATCGGTGTTGCCGGAAAGGCTGAGATTGCCCTGGGAGACGATGCGGTCCAGTGCTTCCGATGGACCTTCCAGCAGCAGCGTGTCTTCCTCGTGCAGCAGGACGTCGGGGAAGGGCGACAGACGGGTCTGTCCGCGCAGGATGGCGGTGGCGGTCACTTCGCCATGGGATGTCTGGAGCAAGTGGTGCAGCGTCTTGCCGACAAAGGGAGACTGGCGGGTGATCATGGCTTCCGTCGCGAAGCTTGAGGCTTCGAGCGCCTCCTGCAGCGATGGGTTCTGGTTCTCGCGGCGCGGCACCAGCCAGTAGAAGAAGATCAGGAAGACGATGCCGGCTGCCGCGAGCGTCGCGCCGACCGGGGTGAAATCGAACATCGTGAAGGGCTGGCCGGTCAGTTCCTCGCGCAGGCGCGAGACGGCAATGTTCGGCGAAGTGCCAATCTGCGTCATCAGCCCGCCGAGCAGGGCGGAAAAGGCCATGGGCATGAGGAAGACCGAGGGCGGCACATTGGAGCGGCGGGCGAACTGGAAGGCGACGGGCATCATGATGGCGAGCGCGCCGATGTTCTTGATGAAGGCGGAGAGGATCGTGACGGTGACGAGAAGCAGCAGCATCTGCCCGTGCAGCGACGAGAGCGCCGGAAAGAAACGTTTGATGGCAAGGTCGACGACGCCCGATCGCGCCACGCCGGCGCTGACCACGAGGGCGCTGCCGACGATAATGACGAGATCATCGGAGAAGCCGGAGAATGCCTTGTTGACCGGTACCAGGCCGAACGTCACCGCAGCGACGAGGGCGACGCAGGCCACGACGTCGTAGCGGAACTTTTCCCAGAGAAAGGCAGCCATCATCAACGCGATAAGGCTGAAGGCGAGGATTTGCTCGTAGGTCATGGGGCTCCGGCAAAATGCGGATGATCGATGTCGGCGTAGGCGCTAGCTGCAATTCCGGCAAGGGGTGATCAGTTCCGACGTTATACGCTCCACCATAAAAAAGGCCCATCTTGCGACAGGCCTTCGTTGATTTTCGGGTTCGCGCCTCAATGGGCAACTGTGGCCTTCGCGTTTCGATCACGCTCGCGCTTGCGGCGGGCGAACATGTTGAGCACCTCGACCAGGGCCGAGAAGGCCATGGCGGCGTAGACATAACCTTTCGGCACGTGGAAGCCCATGCCTTCTGCGATCAGCGTCGTGCCGATCATCATCAAGAAGGCCAGCGCCAGCATGACGATGGTCGGATTTTTCTCGATGAAGTTGGCAAGCGGCGTGGCTGCAACGAGCATGACGGTGACGGCTGCGACCACGGCGACGACCATGATCGGCACATGTGGGGTCATGCCGACGGCGGTGATGATGCTGTCGATCGAGAAGACGAGGTCGAGCAGCAGGATCTGGCCGATGGCGCTGGCAAAGGTCGTCGATGCGGTCGAGGCGATGAAGTCCTCTTGCTTGTCGACCGGGTCCACGGCGTGGTGGATTTCCTTCGTCGCCTTCCAGACGAGGAAGAGACCGCCGGCGATCAGGATCATGTCCTTCCAAGAGAAGCCGTGGCCGAATAGCTCGAATACGGGCGTGGTCAGCTGGACGATCCAGGCGACGGTGCCGAGCAGGGCGAGGCGCATGATGAGTGCCAGACCGATGCCGATGCGACGGGCCTTTTCGCGCATCTCGGCCGGCAGCTTGTTGGTCAGGATCGAAATGAAGATCAGATTGTCGATGCCGAGAACGACTTCCATGACGACAAGCGTCACGAGTGCGACCCAGGCGGCGGGGTCCTGGAGAAGAACGAGAATATCCTGCATGAAGTTCTTCCGTGCTGATCAAACGGATGGGCCATTCAGGACATGAGACATATCGCCGCAAATGGCAAGCGGTGAATTTTTCGCCGGAGAGGGAGCAGACGCCGTTGGGCGATCAGTCGGAAGTCGCGTCTTTCCGGGGTGCGTAGAACGTCATGAACATGCGAAGACCGGACTCCACCACCCGTTCGATCTCCTTGTCGTCAGGGCGCACGGGGATGTCATTGAACAGCTTCTTCTTGAAGTAGCCGGCCGTCGACATGTCGATGAACTGCCGTGCGGCGAGATCGGTGTCTTCGACTGAGAGTTCGCCCTTTTCGTTCGCAGCGGCGATGTAGTCCTGCAGCAACACCTTGATATTGGTCGGCGACGACGCGAAGAATCGTTGACAGAGCGCCGGCATGCGATCGAGCACGCCCATTAGGATGCGCATGGTGGGGATCATCTCGGTATCGAGAATGAAGTGCGCATGGGCGATCGCATAGCGCCGCAGGCCTTCCTCGACCGTGTTGCTTTCGGCAAGAATCTGCTGGATGGCGGCATCGAAGGCGCTCTTTTCGCGCTCGACCAGAGCGCCGAACAGATCTTCCTTGCTCTGGAAGTAAACGTAGATGGTCCCCTTCGAGACACCCGCTTCGCGCGTCACGTCGTTCATGCTTGCAGCGTCGTAGCCGAGTTTCATGAAGACGCGCTTGGCGCCGTCCAGGATCTGGCCGCGTTTCACCGGATCCGCGCCGGCCGCAAATCGTCCGGCCGCCCCGCACATCTGGGCCGTCGTCATCTCCATTTCGTCCTGCTTCATCATCTGTCTCGGCATGCCGCCTTCGAAAAATTAACTCAATCGGGGTTCTGAGGACGCATCCTCGGGAATTGTTCTTGATATGAGGTAAAAAAGGCTCTATGTCAATCGAACCGAACGGTTCAGTTCGAATAAGTTCAACCCATCCCCGGTCCGTATCATGTCAGTCACGCAAAGATCCACCGCCCTTAGTTCCACTTCCACTCCAGTCGACCGGAATGAGGCTGCGCCCCTGACGGAAACGGATGCGGGGGCCCAATCACCACCGGCAGAGGCGCTCGTCGCGGACAAGGCCAAGAAGCGCAACTCTGTTTTCCCCATCCTCGTCGCGGCACTGCTCGGCGGCGCGGCCTGGTATGGATATGGATGGTGGACAGAGGGGCGCTTCATGGTGTCGACGGAAGACGCCTATATAGAAGGTGACATTGCAATCATCTCGCCCAAGGTTTCCGGTTATGTCGAGAAGGTCAACGTAACCAGCGACCAGATCGTCCATGCCGGCGATCCGCTTGTCACGCTCGACGGTGGCGACTACCAGATCGCCTACGAGCAGGCGCTGGCCAGCAAGGAGAGCGCTGAACTGTCCGTGAAGCGGATCGATGCGCAGATCATCGGTGGAGAGGCGAGTGTAGCGCAGTCCGAAGCGCAGCTCGGTGCGCTCGACGCGGCCGTTCGCGGCGCTGAAATCACTGCAAATCGCGCCGGCGAGCTCGCATCCAAGTCTGTTGGCACTGCCGCTGATCTGGATAATGCTAAGGTAGCGCTCGATCAGGCGCGGGCCAATGTCGTTGCCGGCCAGGCGGCCGTTTCCTCGGCGCAAGCCAATCTGGCGCTCCTGAAGGCCCAGCGCGAGGAGGCGCTGAGCGCTGTGCGCCTGCAGCAGCTGGCAATCGACAAGGCCAAGCGAGACCTCGACTTTACCGTGCTCAAGGCGCCGTATGACGGTGTCATCGGCAATCTTTCGGTCCAGGCTGGTGACCTTGTTTCGGCTGGCAAGCGGCTCGCCGCACTGGTCCCGACCAACGAGCTCTATATCGAGGCGAATTTCAAGGAGACGCAGATCGCCGATCTGGTTCCCGGTTCCAAGGTTTCGATCCATGTCGACGCCTATGGCGACCAGCCGCTCGAGGGGACGGTCACCTCGATCGCTCCGGCCTCCGGCGCTATCTTCTCTATGCTGCCAGCGGAGAATGCCACCGGCAACTTCACCAAGGTCGTGCAGCGCGTGCCCGTTCGTATCGCGCTGCCCAAGGATGCGCTCGCTGGCGGCCACTTGCGCGCCGGCCTCAGCGTCATCGTCGACGTCGACACCCGCACGGCCCCTGAGGGCCAGGCGCTTGCCGCACAGTAAACCACCGGCTGTCGTAAGCGAAAGGGCCGTCACATGGCCGCTATCAATACACAAGACATCGCTGCATCGGCACCCGCCGAGGAGCGGATGGATCCGAGGCGCGTCCTCGCCTTTCTGGCAATGGTTTTCGGCATGTTCATGTCGATCCTCGACATCCAGATCGTTTCGGCTTCCTTGTCCGAGATCCAGGCCGGTCTTGGCGCGGGGTCCGACGAAATCGCATGGGTCCAGACGTCCTACCTGATCGCCGAAGTGATCATGATCCCGCTGTCGGGCGTTTTGGCACGGATCGTTTCGACCCGGGTGCTGTTCACCGTATGCGCCGCCGGATTCACGCTTGCCAGTGCGCTCTGTGCTACCGCGACGAATATCGAGCAGATGATCGTCTACCGGGCGATCCAGGGCTTCATCGGCGGCGGCATGATCCCGTCGGTGTTTGCGGCGGCATTCACGATCTTCCCGCCCTCCAAGCGCAGCATCGTCTCGCCGATGGTTGGTCTCGTCGCGACACTCGCGCCAACGATCGGGCCGACGATCGGCGGCTATATCAGCCATGCCATGTCCTGGCACTGGCTCTTCCTGATCAACGTCATTCCCGGCGTGATCGTCGCTGCGGCAGCCTGGAGCCTGATCGATTTCGACGAGCCGGAATACAGCCTGTTCAAGAAGTTCGACTGGTGGGGACTGGCCTCCATGGCCGTGTTCCTCGGCTCGATGGAGTTCGTGCTGGAAGAAGGCAACAACAAGGACTGGTTCAACGACCATCACATCGTCATGGGCACGATCGCCATGGTGATCGGCGGCTTCATCTTCTTCCGTCGGGTGTTCAAGGTGGATTTCCCGGTCGTCGATCTCAGGGCGTTCTCGAATGCGAATTTCGCCTTCGGTTCCCTGTTCTCCTTCGTCATGGGGGTGGGGCTCTACGGACTGACCTATCTTTATCCGCTCTATCTTGGCCGGATCCGCGGCTATGACAGCCTCATGATCGGCGAGACCATGTTTGTCTCTGGTGCTGCGATGTTCCTGACCGCACCGGTCGCCGGCGCTCTCTCGAACAAGCTCGATCCACGCGTGATGATGATGATCGGCTTTTCCGGCTTTGCGCTCGGGACCTACATGATGACCGGGATCACGGCAGACTGGGATTTCTACGAGCTGCTCGTGCCGCAGATCCTGCGCGGCTGCTCGCTGATGATCTGCATGGTGCCGATCAACAATCTGGCGCTCGGCACGCTGCCGCCGGAGCGGATGAAGAATGCGTCCGGTCTGTTCAACCTGACACGCAATCTGGGTGGCGCGGTTGGCCTGGCGATCATCAATACCATGCTCACCCAGCGCACCGACGATCACTATGCACGGCTTGCGGAACAGCTGAGCTGGGGCAATCAGGCGGCTCTCGACTGGCTGGCGAGCGTGGGGGCCAATTACGACAGCTACGGTCTGGACGGGACTGCTGTGGCGATCAAGAAGCTGTCGGGTGTTGCCACCCAGCAGGCCTGGCTCCTGTCCTTCATGGATGTCTTCATGGGGCTCACCGTGCTTTTCACCGCGCTGGTCTTCCTGACGTTGCTTCTGAAGAAGCCCAAGGGAGCAGCACCCGCCGGTGCAGGGCACTGAGGACACCATGCCCGCATAAGGTTGCGGGTCCAGTGTTCCATTGATCTCCATTACTCGGTCGTCCCATCCTGTGGGGCGGCCTCTTTTTTTGATCATTAAGAGGTACGTACATCAGATTTCTGATTTACGTACCTCATCCGCTGGTGTAGGACAGGCGCCGGAGGAGAGAATGAAGCCCACTGTCCATGACATCGCGAGCCGCGCGGGCGTCAGCCTTGCCACCGTCGACCGGGTCCTGAACCGGCGACCGGGGGTCAGTGCGCGCACCCGCGAGAAGGTGGACCAGGCGGTGAGCGCGCTCGGTTTCGTGCGTGATGTGGCAGCGGCAAATCTTGCCAAGGGGCGCGTCTATCCGCTGACCTTTCTCATTCCCTCCAACGATAATTCGTTCATGCGCGGTCTTAGGGTCGCGCTTGATGAGGCGACCGGACACGCTGCCGTCGAGCGGATCGCGATCCGCATCGTCGACGTACCGGCTTTCGACCCGCAGGCGCTGGCACAGGCGCTGGATGGTGCCGTGACCGAAGCGCCGGCCGGAATTGCCTTCGTCGCCGTTGATGCGCCGGAGGTGGCGGCCGCTGCCGAACGGGTGCTCGCCGCCGGCATTCCCCTGGTGACACTGGTCTCGGACCTCACGGGCGCTGGCCGCGACCACTATGCCGGTATCGACAATGCGGCGGCCGGGCGCACGGCTGCCAGCCTGATCGGCCGCTTCCTCGGCGGACGAGAGGGCGCTGTAGCGGTCCTGGCGGGTTCGATGCTGGTGCGCGACCACCGCGAACGCTTCCAGGCCTTCTCCGCCACCATGGCTTGCGATTTTGCCGGTTTCGAGCGCCTGCCGGTGCTGGAGGGGCGCGACGATCCGGCGATCGTCGATATGCTGGTGACGGCGCTGTTTGCGGAACGCTCCGACATTGTCGGCCTCTACAGTCTGGGGGCCGGCAACCGCGGCCTGATCAAGGCGCTGGATCGCCTTGCCGCCGAGCGCCGTCCCGTGGTCATCGCCCACGAGTTGACGGAAACGACGCGTGGCGCGCTGCAATCGGGGCTGATCGATGCCGTACTCAACCAGGATGCCGGCCATGAAGTGCGCAGCGCCATCCGCGTTTTGAAGGCGAAGGCCGATGGGCTGCCTGTTGTCGCTGCCCAGGAGCGCATTCGTATCGACATATTCTTGAAGGACAATCTGCCCTGAGGGTGGAGGAATGGAGGACACCCATGTATCTCGGATTGGATCTCGGCACGTCGAGCGTGAAGGCCATGCTGATCGACGATCAGCAGCGGGTGATCGGTGTCGGTCACGCGGGTCTCACCGTCCAGCGGCCGCATCCCGGCTGGTCGGAGCAGGCGCCCGGCGACTGGCTGAGGGCGACGGAAGAGGCGGTCGCGGCGCTGAAGGCCTCGCATCCGACGGAACTCGCCGCCGTCAAGGGCATCGGTCTTTCCGGCCATATGCATGGCGCAACGCTCATCGACGCCAAGGACCGGGTGCTCCGCCCCTGCATCCTCTGGAACGATACGCGCAGCCATGCGGAAGCCGCCGCGCTGGATGCAGACCCGCGCTTCCGGGCGCTGACCGGCAATATCGTCTTCCCGGGCTTTACCGCGCCGAAGCTCGCCTGGGTGAAGAACAACGAGCCGGATACCTTCGCCAAGGTCGCTAAGGTGCTCCTGCCCAAGGATTTCCTCCGCCTCTGGCTCACCGGCGAATACCTCTCCGATATGTCGGACTCGGCTGGCACCAGCTGGCTCGATACGGGCAAGCGCGCCTGGTCGAGCGAACTTCTGGAGGCCACCGGCCTGACCGTCGAGCAGATGCCGGGCCTTGTCGAAGGCACAGATCGCGCCGGCACCTTGCGCGCCGAACTGGCTGAAAAGTGGGGCCTAGGCTCGAACGTCGTCGTGGCGGGTGGGGCAGGCGACAATGCCGCCTCTGCCTGCGGCATGGGCACGGTGGCCGAAGGCCAGGCCTTTGTCTCGCTCGGCACGTCGGGCGTGCTGTTTGCCGCCAATGCCTCCTACCTGCCGAAGCCGGAAAGTGCCGTGCATGCCTTTTGCCATGCGCTGCCCAAGACCTGGCACCAGATGGGTGTCATCCTCTCGGCAACCGACGCGCTCAACTGGCATTCGACGGTCACCGGCAAATCGGCCGGCGAGCTGACCGGCGAACTCGGTGATGTTCTGAAGGCACCGACCGGAGTCACCTTCCTGCCCTATCTCTCCGGCGAGCGGACACCGCATAATGACGCTAAGATCCGCGGCGCCTTTATCGGCCTCGGCCATGAGAGCGACCGTGTCGTGCTGACCCAGGCGGTGCTGGAAGGCGTCACCTTTGCCATCCGTGACAGTCTCGAAGCCCTGAAGTCTGCGGGCACGAAGATCTCGCGGGTGACGGCCATCGGCGGCGGCTCGCGCTCGCGTTACTGGCTGTCCTCGATCGCCACCGCGCTCGACATGCCGGTCGATATTCCCGCCGATGGCGATTTCGGCGCGGCCTTCGGGGCGGCACGTCTGGGATTGATCGCGGCAACCGGGGCTGATCCGCTCTCGGTCTGCACGGCGCCGCAGACGGCGGAGACGGTGGAACCGGTGAAGGCGCTGAGCTCTGCCTATGAGGCGGCTTACGGGCGCTACCGGGCGCTTTATCCGGCGATCCGGGGGATTTGACGGTCAAGGTCCTTGGGCTTGGTACCCCCCTCTGCCCTGCCGGGCATCTCCCCCTCAAGGGGGGAGATCCGCAGGAGGCGGGACCTTCGCCAAGAATATGCCTCACCCGTTACGTGTCGATGGCGTGAGGCAGAGAGCGTACCCCACTCCAATCTCCCCCCTTGAGGGGGAGATGCCCGGCAGGGCAGAGGGGGGTATCCTGGGCACGATGACGTTTTGAAGACGACTAGACATTAATTGAGGAGAAACACCCATGAACACAGGCTTTTTCGGCAATATCCAGAAGATCAAATATGAAGGCGAAGGCAGCACCAATCCGCTGGCATTCCGCCACTACAACCCGGACGAAGTCGTCCTCGGCAAGCGCATGGAAGACCATCTGCGCTTTGCCGTTGCCTATTGGCACACGTTCGTGTGGCCGGGCACCGACCCGTTCGGCGGCAACACGTTCGAGCGTCCGTGGTTCAACGACACGATGGATGCAGCCAAGCTGAAGGCAGACGTTGCCTTCGAATTCTTCCAGCTGCTCGGCACGCCCTATTACTGCTTCCACGACGCCGATGTTCGCCCCGAGGGCAACAGCTTTGCCGAGAACACGAAGAACCTCAATGAGATCGTCGACTACTTCGCCAAGAAGCAGGCCGATACCGGCGTCAAGCTGCTCTGGGGCACGGCGAACATGTTCTCCAATCGCCGCTACATGTCGGGTGCTGCCACCAATCCGGATCCTGACGTCTTTGCCTTTGCAGCCGCGACGGTGAAGACCTGCCTCGACGCGACCCAGCGTCTCGGCGGTGAGAACTACGTGTTGTGGGGTGGCCGCGAGGGCTATGAGACCCTGCTCAACACCGACCTGTCCCGCGAGCTCGACCAGATGGGCCGCTTCCTCAACCTCGTCGTCGAATACAAGCACAAGATCGGTTTCAAGGGTGCGATCCTGATCGAGCCGAAGCCGCAGGAGCCGTCGAAGCACCAGTACGACTACGATGTCGCCACCGTCTACGGCTTCCTGAAGAAGTACGGCCTCGAAAAGGAAGTGAAGGTGAACATCGAGCAGGGCCATGCGATCCTCGCCGGCCATTCCTTCGAGCACGAACTGGCGCTTGCCGGCGCGCTCGGCATCTTCGGCTCGATCGACATGAACCGCAACGACTACCAGTCCGGCTGGGATACCGACCAGTTCCCGAACAATGTTCCGGAAATGGCGCTGGCCTATTACCAGGTTCTGCAGGCCGGCGGCTTCACCTCGGGCGGCACCAACTTTGACGCCAAGCTGCGCCGCCAGTCGCTGGACGCCGAAGACCTGCTGATCGGTCATATCGGCGGCATGGACTGCTGCGCCCGTGGCCTGAAGGCTGCGGCGAAGATGATCGAGGACAAGGCGCTGTCGGGGCCGCTCGGCTCGCGTTATGCCGGCTGGGACAAGGCCGAAAACCAGAAGATGCTGCGCGGCGAGGAAAGCCTCGACGCCATCGCTGCCCGCGTCGAAGCCCAAAACATCAACCCGCAGCCGGTTTCCGGGAAGCAGGAACTGCTGGAGAACGTGGTCAACCGCTACGTTTGATTTTGACGCTCTGAATGTCTTTGTAGGCCGGGGCGCGCAAGCGTCCCGGCCTTTCGCATTCCTGTACCGCCGTCATCCTCGGGCGAAGTCCCGAGGATCTGCCAAGGGTGGTCGCGGTGGGGACGGTTCGTGAGTGTGGGGCGGGCCCAGCGGTCGGCTGAAGAGACGGGTTTTCGGCAGGCGGCAGTAGATCCTCGGGACTGCGCCCGAGGATGACGGTCGGGCGCGCGGGGGCAAACGCCGCTTAGCCGATCGCGGTGATCTCCAGCTCCTGATCGCCCACCGTCACGACATCCCCCACGGCTCTGCCCATCAACCGGCTGGCCACCGGCGAGACGAAGGAGATCGAGCCGGATTTCGGGTCGGCCTCGTCCTCGCCGACGATGCGATAGGTCTGCACGCGGCCGTCATCGCGCTCGAAAGTCACCCGGCTTCCGAAGGCGACCACGGCATTGCTCTCCGGTTCCGGGATCACCTGGGCGGTGCGCAGCCGTTCGGTGAGATAACGCAGGTCGCGATACGGCACTGCCGACTGGCGGCGGCGCTCGTTGACATCCTCGACCGCCTGGGCGCCCAGATAGGCGACACGTGCCTCTTCCGCCTGGACTTCGAGACGCTTCAAGCCTTCTGCGGTCACCAGGTTCGGATGGGGCGAAATCGGTCTGTCCGGCAGATGCAGCTCCGCTGCGGTTTCCGAACTCTCTTCCTTGGTGAAGGCGACACTCATGTCTTGTCCCAGTCGTCGTTTTGGTTTCCTACATAGGCAGCCGGGGCGGCAAGGCCAAGGTTTTCCTGTCATTCTCGACAGGCCTAAGGGCTATGCTCCATGCAACACGATGGAGGGGGCTTCGGTTCCCCCGTTTCAGGGCGCGCGCCGGGCAAAGGGGTCGGTGCGGGCGGCGCGGATCTCTTCCTTGACCGCGATCAGGGCCTTGGCCAGCGTCTCGAAGGCATCGGCCATGGGGGAGGCGCTGCGCCAGTGGAGCGCGACCGGGTGCAGGGCCTCGGGATGATCCAGCCGGCGGACGACGAAATCCGGCTGCCTTATCGCTTCGGCCAGCGCATAGAGCGAAGGCAGGACGGCGACACCGGCGCCGATCACCGCCATCTGGCGAACGGCGTCCAGGCTCGACCCCTGATAGTCCCGGCTGACCTTGGTGCCGGCAAGTTCGGCCAGATGTTCGACGATGCGGGTCAGGGCATAACCCGGGCGCAGCGACAGGAGCGGCCTGCCGGCGAGATCGGCAAGCGTGACAGGTTCCTTCGATTGCGACAGCGGATCGTCCTCCGCCGCACAGATCCAGAGCGTTTCGGAAAACAGGAACCGGCTGGTGACATGTTCGCTTTCGATCGTCGAGCCGATGACGGCGTCGAGATGGCCGTCGCGCAATTGATGCAGGAGCTCGACGGTGCTGCCCTCATGGATGGCGAGGCGCAGGTTGGGGAAACGCAGGTGCAGGCGCTTGTTGGCAAGCGGCATGTAATAGGCGCCGACCGAGGGCAGGACTCCAATGCTCAGTCTGTTGTCGAAGGGGTCCGAAACGCTGCGTGCGGCTGCGCGAAAATCCTCGACCTCCAGAAGGATCGCCCGGGCCCTCGGCAGGAGGGCGGCGCCCATTGCCGTCAGCGCCACGCGGCGCGAAGTGCGTTCGAAAAGGATCAAGCCCAGTTCGTCCTCCATGCCGGCCAGAAGCTTCGACAGGCTCGGCTGGCTGACGGCCAGCCGTTCGGCGGCGATACCGAAGGAGCCGTATTCGGCGACCGCGACGAAATACTGCAACTGGCGAAGCGTGGGGCGCATGAAGAGGTCTCGTTGATTGATGCCCTTAGGCTATCAATGCTGAGATTAATTTCAATTGGCACTATGAAGCTGTCGACACCACCTCTGTCCTGTCCGGCAATCACGCCGCAGAAACGGGAGATCAAGAGAATGTTTCGCACAGCCATCATGTCGCTTGGACTGGTCAGCGCCATCGCAGTCGGTGCCGCGCAAGCCAACGACAAGACGCCGATCACGGAAGCCGAGGTCACAGCAACGCAGAAGGCCTGGGGTGAGGGGATCGTGGAGATCGGCAAGACCTTCACCGACGGCGGCGACTACAAGGCGGCGGCCAGCGCCCATATCGCGAAATTCTACGCCTATGGCGAGAGCCCCGTTTTGTTCAAGCCGACGCTGGCTGCCGAAGACCAGTTCCGTGGAACGGTCGACGAGGCGCTGTCCTATTTCGTGAAGGGCAGCATCGCCGAAGACAAAGGCTTTGCCATCGCGCCCTATTCGAATGTCCGCTGGGAGAACGAAGGCACGGTGATCGATTCCGACAGCGCGCTGTCGATGGGCAATTACTACTTCACCACCAAGGACGGCTCTGAAGTGAAGGTGGAATACACCTTCGGCATGGAGCGGATGGATGACGGCACGCTGAAGATCGTGCTGCATCACTCGTCGCTGCCCTACAAGCCGAGCTGATCACCGCTGATCGGCCAGATATCGGAGCCGGAGACCTCGCCCTCAGAAAGGGCGGGGTCTTTGTCTATTTGGGTTGAAGTCCGGGTGAGGTCCGCCCGCTCAGCGGCGAACCGGCGCCGTGACCGATCCGCGCACGATCAGATCCGGCATCAGCAGGATTTCCTGGCGCTCCGTCGGGCGGTCGGAGAGAGACTTGATCAACAGCGACATCGCCTGGCGGCCGATGGCGGTGCGCGGCTGGCGGATGGTGGTCAGCGCCGGGTTCACATAGGTCGCCTGAGGCACGTCGTCGAAGCCGATGACGGAGAAGTCGTGCGGCAGGTCGTAGCCGCGGGCGTTGAGGCCGTTCAACACACCGACGGCGGTTGCATCGTTGACGCACATGAAGGCTGTGGGCAGCGTGTCGCGCATGAAGAGCTGTTCGACGGCCAGCCGCCCACTTTCGATCGTGCCTTCGCCTTCCAGCACGAAGCGCTGCTGCGGCGGAATGCGGGCGGCGTCGAGCGCGATGTCAAAACCTTGGCGGCGGCGCTGGTGGCCGAGCCTTGTCTTGCTGTCGCCGATGAAGGCGATAGAGCGGTGACCGGCGGCGAGAAGATGTTCGGCGGCCTTGCGGGCGCCGGCGACATCGTCGACGCCGACATAGGAGATCTTCGAGCCGAAGACGGGTTCAAAGACGGCGACGGACGGCGGCAGGCGCTGGCCGACGACCTGATGGCCGAAGGGCTCGTGGCCAGTGAAGAGCACGAGGCCCGTCGCCTGACCGGAGCTCAAGAATTTTAGATATTCCAGCCCGCGCTCCGGGTCGTTCTGGGTATGGCCGATGAGCACGCCAAAGCCATGGGCCCGCGCCTCGTTTTCGAGGCCAATGAGGGTCGAGGAAAAATTCGGGTCGCCGATGTCAGGGGCGAGGATCAGGATCATGTTCGACCGGCCCATGCGCAGCGAGCGCGCCATGGCATTGGTCGTATAGCCGGTGATGGCGATCGCCTGATTGACGCGCTGGCGGGTCGATTTGGCCACCTTGTCCGGGGTGTGGATCGCACGGCTCACCGTCGCGATCGACACTTCCGCGATGCGTGCCACGTCCTCGATCGTCGCTGGTGCAGAATCCGGCACGCGGCTTTATCCCCTATCCGTCTGGAATCGTTGGAGACCTTACATTCACTGCTGCGACTGCGAAAGCCGAGAGGGAGCAAATTGTCCCCATGATGTGACGATGTAAACCTTTACATCAATCATGTAAAGGTTTACACGGGATGTCAGAGCGGTGGAGGAACCGCCGGGAGGATTGCATGACATCGGTTGGGGGCGAGGCGCGGACACCCGTGCTCGTGGCGGAGCGTATCTCCAAATCATTTGGCGACGTGCAGGTGCTGTTCAGCATCGATTTCGACGTGATGCCGGGCGAGGTGCATGCGCTCATGGGCGAAAACGGCGCGGGCAAGTCGACGCTCGTGAAGATCCTCTCGGGCTTCGAGCAGGCGACCGCCGGGCGCATCCTGCTGGACGGCGAGCCGGTGATCCTGCCGGCCAATGGTGCTGCCGAAGCGCTTGGCATCGTGCTCATTCACCAGGAATTCAATCTCGCGGACCACCTGACCGTCACCGAAAGCCTGTTTCTCGGCCGCGAGGTCACGCGTTTCGGCATGCTCGACCGCAAGGTGATGCGCGCCGAGGCCCGGCGGGTCCTGGATCAGCTGGGCTCTCAAATCGACGAGAATGCGCTGATCAGTTCGCTCGCCGTCGCCGACAAGCAGATGGTCGAAATCGCCAAGGCGATCAGCCGCAAGGCGCGCATCGTCTTCATGGATGAGCCGACGGCTGTCCTCTCGCGTGACGAAACGGAAGTGCTGTTCGGCCAGGTGCGCAAGCTGCGCGCCGGCGGCACGAGTTTCGTCTTCGTCAGCCATAAGCTCGATGAGGTGATGGAACTGACCGATCGCGTCACGGTGCTGCGTGATGGTCAGTGGGTGAAGACGGCGCCGACGTCTGCGCTCGACGGCGAGGCGATCGCCCAATTGATGGTCGGCCGCGAATTGTCGAGCCTTTATCCCAACAAACACGAGCCCGATGTCGACGAGCAGATCGTCCTGTCGGTCAAGGATCTGACGACCGGCTTCGTCAAGAATGCCAGCTTCGACCTGAAGCGCGGCGAGGTGCTCGGCTTTTCCGGGCTGATCGGCTCTGGACGCACGGAGCTGATGGAGGCGGTCGCTGGTCTCAGACCCCGGCTGTCGGGCGACGTCTGGCTGAAGGGCATGGTGCTCGACCAGCAGGATTTTCGCGAGGCGAACCGGCGCGGGCTCGCCTATATGACCAAGGATCGCAAGGGCAAGGGGTTGTTGCTCGGCGAGGGCATGACCGCGAACCTGACACTGCAGTCGATGGACAATCACGTCCGCCACGGCTACCTCGATCCCAGCAGCGAGGCGAAGGCCATGGCACGTGCCAAGCGGCGTTTCGACATCCGCGTGCGCGACGAGAAGGTGCGGGTCGGGCGCATGTCCGGTGGTAACCAGCAGAAGCTCCTCCTCGCCAAGATCATGGAAGTTGAGCCCGACGTGATCATCATCGACGAGCCGACGCGCGGTATCGATGTCGGCACCAAGCAGCAGATCTATCATTTCATTGCTGCACTCGCCCGCGAAGGGCGCTCGATCATCGTCATCTCCTCGGAAATGCCTGAAGTCATCGGGCTCTGCACGCGGGTTGCCGTGATGCGTGAGGGCCGGATGGTCGGCCTGCTCGAGGGTGAGGATATCAACGAACAGACGATCATGCGCTACGCCGCCGGCCTGAAACGGCAGATGGCGAGCTGAGCGATTTGCACAGCCCGGCGGCAAGACCGGGTTTGAGAACCAAGACTTCAGGGTGCGCGGCCTTGAACACAGGGCGCGCGGGAGGAGACGGGAAGACATGACTGCCGAGACTGAAACGACGACCCCTGGCGCTGGCCCTGGCCGTTCACGCCGCACCTGGCGCGATATCGATCTGCGCGCCGTGGCACCCTTTGCCGCGCTGCTGATCCTGTTGATCGTCGGGGCGCTGGTGAACCCGAATTTCATCGGCCTCACCAACCTCGCCAATGTTGCGACACGCTCGGCCTTCATCGCCATTATCGCCGTCGGTGCGACCTTCGTCATCTCCTCGGGGGATCTTGATCTGTCTGTTGGTTCGATGGTGGCCTTCGTTGCCAGCCTGATGATCCTGTTCATGAATTCCGGCGCCATTGCCGATCCGGGCCTTATGATCGCGTCCGCCATGGCACTCGCCATCATCATCGGGTCGCTCTGCGGGCTCTTGAACGGCTTGATCACCACCGTCGGTAAGATCGAGCCCTTCATCGCCACGCTCGGCACCATGGGCATCTATCGCGGGCTGACCACATGGCTCTCCCAGGGCGGGGCGATCACGCTGCGCGACCCTGTGCAGCAGGAGATCTACCGCCCGGTCTATTTCGGTTCGATCCTCGGTCTGCCGGTGCCGATCGTCGTAATCCTCGTGGTGACCGCGATTGCTGCCGTCATTCTCTACCGCACGCGCTATGGCCGCCATGTGGTTGCTGTCGGCTCAAACCGGGACGTTGCCCGCTATTCCGGCATCGCCGTTGACCGGGTCCGCACCATTGCCTTCGTCATCCAGGGGCTTTGCGTCGCAATCGCCGTGCTCCTCTACGTGCCGCGCCTCGGTTCGACCTCGGCGACCACGGGTATTCTCTGGGAGCTGCAGGCGATCACCGCCGTCGTTGTCGGTGGCACGGCGCTGAAGGGCGGGGCGGGCCGCGTCTGGGGCACGATCTGCGGTGCCTTCATCCTCGAACTCGTCGGCAACATCATGCTGCTGTCGAACTTCATCTCCGAATATCTGATCGGCGCCATCCAGGGCACGATCATCATCATCGCGATGCTCGTCCAGCGGTCGCTGGCGCGCAAGGCGTAGAGAAACGGTCGGGCGCAGGAGGGGCGCCCGGTCCGTCAGTTCAGAGACCCTTTGTCACTTTGGGAGGAAACCAATGCACAAGAAACTGTTGGGCCTTGCTGTCGCCATGACGGCGCTGGCCTCGATCTTCACGGCAGCAGAAGCGCAGGAGACGAAGACCATCGGCGTTTCCATTCCGGCTGCCGACCATGGCTGGACCGCTGGCGTCGTCTATCACGCCAATCGTGTGGCCGAGCTTCTGATGAAGGAGCATCCGGGCCTCAACGTCATCGTCAAGACCTCGGCCGATCCGGCCACCCAGGCCAATGCCATCCAGGATCTGGAAATCCAGGGCATTGATGCGCTCGTCATCCTGCCGACCGATCCGGATCCGCTGGTCAACGCGATGAAGGAAGTGAAGAACAAGGGCCACTTCGTGACGATCGTGGATCGTGCGCCGTCAGCGAACGACAACAGCGTGCGTGACCTCTATGTGGCCGGCAACAATCCGGCGCTCGGCAAGGTTGCCGGCGAATACATCGCCAAGAACTCGCCGGACGCCGAAGTCGTTGTCATTCGCGGTCTGCCGATCCCGATCGACCAGCAGCGCCAGGACGGCTTCGATGAAGGCATCAAGGGTTCCAACGTCAAGGTGCTCGATCGCCAGTTCGGCAACTGGAACCGCGACGATGCCTTCAAGGTCATGCAGGACTACCTGACCAAGTATCCGAAGATCGATGTCGTCTGGTGCCAGGACGACGACATGGCCGTTGGCGTTCTCCAGGCCATCGAACAGGCCGGTCGTACCGACATCCAGTACATCATCGGCGGTGCCGGCTCGAAGGACATGATCAAGAAGGTCATGGACGGCGACAAGATGGTTCCGGTCAACGTTCTCTACCCGCCGTCGATGGTCGGCACGGCCATGGAGCTGACGGCGGCTGCGATCTACGACGCCGTTCCCGTCCACGGCACCTATACGCTCGACGCGACGCTGATCACGCCCGACAACGCGAAGAACTACTACTTCCCGGATTCGCCGTTCTGATCCGAAAGCGAAGCAAAATCAGTCTGCCCGGGTTTTCCCGGGCAGATTTCCGTCTCGGGCATCATTGCCGTTGTGTCGAAATTCCATCTCCTGTAATCGTTAACGGAAACGTTGCAGGAATGCTCAGGGAGGAGAATTCATGAAGACGATCAAGGGGCCGGCGATCTTTCTTGGCCAGTTTGCGGGCGATGCCGCACCGTTCAATACCTGGGATGGAATTACCAAATGGGCGGCCGACAAGGGCTATGTCGGCGTGCAGGTCCCGACCTGGGCCGGCCAGCTGATGGACCTGAAAAAGGCGGCTGAATCCAAGGATTATTGCGACGAACTTGCCGGTGTGGCGCGGAGTAACGGCGTCGAGATCACCGAACTTTCCACCCATTTGCAAGGCCAGCTCGTGGCCGTTCATCCGGCCTATGACGAAGCCTTTGACGGCTTTGCGGCACCCGAAGTGCGCGGCAATCCGAAGGCTCGCCAGGAATGGGCCGTGCAGCAGGTGAAGTATGCGCTGAAGGCTTCGCGCAATCTCGGCATCAAGGCGCATGCGACCTTTTCCGGCGCGCTCGCCTGGCCCTATATCTATCCGTGGCCGCAGCGACCGGCCGGTCTCGTCGAGACTGCCTTTGATGAACTCGCGCGCCGCTGGCTGCCGATCCTCGATTATGCCGAGGAGCAGGGCGTCGACGTGTGTTACGAAATCCATCCGGGCGAGGACCTGCATGACGGCGTGACCTTCGAGATGTTCCTTGAGCGGGTGAAGAACCATCCGCGCGCCAACATGCTCTACGATCCCTCGCATTACGTGCTGCAATGCCTCGACTATCTCGACAACATCGACATCTACAAGGACCGGATCAAGATGTTCCACGTCAAGGACGCGGAGTTCAATCCGACCGGCCGGCAGGGCGTCTATGGCGGCTATCAGGGCTGGGTCAACCGGGCCGGGCGCTTCCGCTCGCTGGGCGATGGTCAGGTCGATTTCGGCGCGATTTTCTCGAAGATGGCAGCGAACGATTTCGACGGCTGGGCCGTTGTCGAATGGGAATGCGCGCTGAAACACCCCGAAGACGGCGCCCGCGAGGGGGCTGAGTTCGTCAAGGCGCATATCATCCGGGTGACGGAAAAGGCGTTTGACGATTTTGCCGCCGGTGGCACGGATGATGCGGCGAACCGGCGGATGCTGGGGCTTTAACTGCTTCTGTCGTTCTGGGGCATGGTACCCCCCTCTGCCCTGCCGGGCATCTCCCCCTCAAGGGGGGGAGACCGCATGCCGCGCCGTTGGCGGGACTTTGATTGAGGCGGGACGTTAACGAACAATCTCCCCCTTGAGGGGGAGATGTCACGACAGTGACAGAGGGGGGTAACCCCACACACCGAGAATCCAGGGAGAAAAACATCATGGCGATCGAAGCAAGCAAATCGGGCGAGCGGACACCGAAGATCCGTCTGGGCATGGTTGGCGGCGGTGCCGGCGCCTTTATCGGCGCGGTGCATCGCATGGCAGCGCGGCTCGATGACCAGTATGATCTCGTTGCCGGTGCGCTGTCCTCGACGCCGGAGAAGTCGGTGGCCTCCGGTCGCGAACTCGGGCTCGATCCCGACCGCTGCTACGGCTCATACGAGGAAATGGCGGAGAAGGAAGCGGCGCGTCCCGATGGTATCGAGGCGGTGTCAATCGTCACGCCCAACCATGTGCATTTCCCGGCGGCCAAGGCCTTTCTCGAGCGCGGCATCCATGTCATCTGCGACAAGCCGCTGACCTCCAATCTCGAAGATGCCAAGGCGCTGAAGGCGGTTGCCGACAAGGCAAAGGCGCTGTTCATCCTGACCCACAATTACACCGGCTATCCGATGGTGCGGCATGCGCGCGAACTCGTGCGCTCCGGCGAGCTCGGCGATATCAGGCTGGTGCAGATGGAATATCCGCAGGACTGGCTGGCCGAGCCGATCGAGCAGACCGGCCAGAAGCAGGCCGCCTGGCGCACCGATCCGAAGCAGTCGGGTGCGGGCGGTTCGACCGGCGATATCGGCACGCATGCCTATAATCTCGGTTCGTTCATTTCGGGCCTCGAACTGGATGAACTGGCCGCCGATGTGCATACTTTTGTCGCGGGCCGCCGTCTCGATGACAATGCCCATGTGATGCTGCGCTTCAAGGGCGGGGCGAAGGGATTGCTCTGGTGCAGCCAGGTGGCGACCGGCAATGAAAACGGGCTGAAGGTTCGGATCTATGGCACCAAGGCCGGTATCGAATGGACGCAGGCCGACCCGAACTATCTCTGGTTCACGCGTCTTGGCGAGCCGAAGCAGTTGATCACGCGCGGCGGGGCAGGGGCGAATGCCGCAGCTGGCCGTGTCACCCGCATTCCCTCGGGGCATCCGGAAGGGTATCTCGAAGCCTTTGCGACGATCTACACGGAAGCGGCAGCCGCCATCAATGCGGCGAAGGCTGGAACTGCTGTCGATTCGGCGGTGGTCTATCCGACAGTCGATGACGGCGTGAAGGGGGTGGCGTTCGTCGAGGCCTGCATCGCCTCGTCGAAGCAGAATGGTGGATGGGTGAAGGTGTAAGCCTACCTCCCCCTTGAGGGGGGAGGTCGCCGCGAAGCGGCGGGTGGGGGTGACAAAGGCCACGAGTTCGGCGTGATTGGTTACGCCGGCCTTCGGCACATCACCCCACCCCGGAGCTGCGCTCCGACCCTCCCCCTCAAGGGGAGGGTGTGAAAACTGCAACGTTGCAGTTTTTTGTTGGCGATGTCTTCACCGCGTCGTTCGATTGCTCTAAACCGCTCATCGACTGACCCGTGGCGGCCCTTCCGCCCAGACCTGACGAAGGATGTGTTCGATGATCGATCCCAAGGCGCTCGCCTCGCGTTTTCCCGGTGACTTCCTGTTCGGGGTCGCGACCGCCTCTTTCCAGATCGAAGGGGCGTCGAAAGCCGATGGGCGCAAGCCCTCGATCTGGGATGCGTTCTCCAACATGCCGGGCCGGGTCTTCGGGCGGCACAATGGTGATATGGCCTGCGATCACTACAACAGGTGGGAAAGCGATCTCGACCTGATCAAGGACATGGGCGTCACCGGTTATCGCTTCTCGATCGCCTGGCCGCGCATCATTCCGGATGGTGCTGGCCCGATCAACGAGAAGGGTCTCGATTTCTACGACAGACTGATCGATGGCTTGAAGGCGCGCGGCATCAAGGCCTATGCGACGCTTTACCATTGGGATCTGCCTCTGGCTCTCATGGGCGAGGGCGGATGGACGGCGCGCTCCACGGCGCAGGCCTTTCAGCGTTACACCAAGGTCGTCATGGAGCGCCTCGGCGACCGGCTGGATGCCGTCGCCACCTTCAACGAGCCCTGGTGTTCGGTCTGGCTCAGCCATCTCTACGGTGTGCATGCGCCGGGCGAACGCAGCATGGATGCGGCCCTTCATGCGCTGCACTATACCAACCTTGCGCATGGTCTGTCGGTTCAGGCAATCCGCGAAATCGCGCCCAATGTCCCGGTCGGGCTGGTGCTGAATGCGCATGAGACACTGCCGGGTTCGGACAGCGCTGCCGACAAGGCTGCTGCCGAGCGGGCGCATCAGTTCCACAATGGTGTCTTCTTCGATCCGGTGTTCAAGGGCGAGTATCCGGCAGAGTTTCTCGCGGCGCTCGGTCATCGCATGCCCAAGATTGAAGAGGGTGACCTTGCCATCATCAGCCAGAAGCTCGACTGGTGGGGGCTCAACTATTACACGCCGATGCGCGTGGCCGATGATCCGACGCCCGGTGCCGAATTCCCGGCCACCGTGGGGGCGCCGCCGGTCTCCAAGGTCAAGACCGATATCGGCTGGGAGGTCTATGCGCCGGCTCTGAAGTCGCTCGTCGAGCGGCTCTATGCCCGCTACGATCTGCCGGTCTGTTACATCACCGAAAACGGTGCCTGCTACAACATGGAGGTCGAGGGGGGTGAGGTCGAGGACCAGCTGCGGCTCGATTATTATGCCGAACATCTCGACAAGGTCGCCGATCTGATCGCCGAGGGCTATCCGATGCAGGGTTATTTTGCCTGGTCGCTGATGGACAATTTCGAATGGGCGGAAGGCTACAAGATGCGCTTCGGCCTCGTGCATGTCGATTACGACACGCAGGTCCGCACCCTCAAGAAGAGCGGCAAGTGGTATCGCGATCTGGCTCTCGAATTCCCCAAGGGTAACTTCAAGGCGGATTGACCGGGCAGGGGGCTCCGGCCCCCATGCTCCTGCTCAGCCGAGCTTGATCAGCTTGTTGCCGGCATCCACCTCGTTGCGGCGGTCGAAGTCCGCGCGGGCCGTCTGGATGCGGTCGTGATGGGTGAAGACCCAGCCGCCGAGTGCCCTGATCGGCTCACCGAAAGAGCGGCCGAGATCGGTCAGCGCATATTCCACTTTCGGCGGGACAGTCGGATGCACGGTGCGCTCGACGATGCCGTCACGCTCCAGTGAACGCAGCGTCAATGTCAGCATGCGCTGTGAGATGCCGACGACCGAGCGCTTGAGATCGGAGAAGCGCTGCGGACCGTCGCCGAGCATCATGATCACCAGAACCGTCCACTTATCACCGAGTCTCGCCAGCATTTCGCTGACGGTCTGGCACTTGGTCGGATCATAGTTGTCGCACATGACGGTTTCCATCGTTTCATCGGTGTAACCTGGTATCAAAAATGTGCCTTCTTGCACAAATTCTCCGGTTCCATATCTAGGCCTGGTTACTAATTGATACCAGACATCGTCGTCCGTGCCAACTCCCAAGGCGCCCCGGCAGGTCCAACCAGGAGCGAGATCATGTCCGCACTGATCGAAAAGCTGAACTGGCGCTATGCCACCAAGAAGATGGACCCGACCAAGGTCGTTTCCGAAGACAAGGTCGAGCGTATCGTCGAGGCGGCTCGCCTCGCGCCGACCTCCAGCGGTCTGCAGCCGTTTGAAGTTTTCGTTGTGACCAACAAGGACGTTCTTGCCCGCATCCAGGAAATCGCCTGGAACCAGGCGCAGGTCACCGAAGGCTCGCATCTGCTCGTCTTCGCCGCCTGGGACAACTATACGCCCGAGCGCATCAACCACATGTTCGACCTCGTCAACGAAGAGCGCGGCTTCACCAATGAAGGCTGGGAAAACTATCGCCAGATGCTGCTCAACAATTACCCGCAGCGCGATGCCCAGGTGAATTTCGAACATGCCGCCCGTCAGGCCTATATCGGCTTTGGCATGTCGGTTGCCGCTGCCGCCTTTGAAGGCGTCGATGCAACGCCGATGGAAGGGTTCGATCCGGTCAAGCTCGACGAAATCCTCGGTCTCAAGGAAAAGGGCCTGCGTTCGGTGACGATCCTGCCGCTCGGCTACCGCGCCGCAGAAGGCGACTGGCTGGTGAACCTGAAGAAGGTTCGCCGCCCGAAGGACCAGTTCGTTTCCGTCGTCGCCTGACGCATCCGATCTGAAGCCGGCGCCTCCAGGCCGGCCCAAGCGAGGGCTCCGGCTATCACCGGAGCCCTTTTTTGCTGGTCGCCTATGTGTCCGGCAGAGCGAACGGGCATGCCCCCTGCCTGTGGTGGTCCATGAGGCTATTGGCCTATTCGGATTAGACAATTTTCTCCATGTGTTCATGATGTTAAGTCAAATTGAACACATTCCTGCCCAAGGTGAGGCTCCATCCTCGGGTAAATCGCATGCGGCTTCACGTTTTGGACAGACGGCTTCGGCCACTTGCGAACCGTCGTGTCGCGGTTGCGGCGCTGCTCGTCGTGTTCGCCTTGATGGCGGTCATGGTCGCATCCATCGTGCTGACAGCCCTTGATCGGGTCGCCCGCTATGCCAACCATCTGGATGAGGAGCGATCACGCGAGACGCTTGTCGGCGCGGTCCAGACCTTCGAGCATCAACTGGGCGCGACACTGCTGGACTATACGGCCTGGGACGATGCCGCCGAGAATGTCTATGTTCATCAGGATATGGCCTGGATGACCAGCAATTTCGGCGACATGACCTTCGACAGTGACCTTTTCGATGTGGCCATCGTGCTCGACCATCAGGGGCGCCCACTGATGGCCTATTCCGATGGCCAGCCTGTCGAGGGCGAGCTGGGAGGGTACCTGACACCCGACCTGATGGGGCTTTTCGACCGCGTCCGCCTTGGCCAGACCGGGCATGTGCCGCAGGCGCTCGGGTTCCTGCGCACGCAAAAGGGCATCGGTGCTGCCGGCGTGGCCCTGATCCGACCGAAGTCCGGTGACATCGGCCAGCCGACCGAAAAACATCTTTATCTCGCTTTCGTCCGACATCTGTCACCACTGACGGTCGAGCGGCTCTCGGAAGCCTACGTGCTGCCCGGGCTCGAACTCGTGCCCCCGTCCTCGCGCAGTACGGCGGTGGAGATCACCGCGCCCTCGGGGCAGGCCATTGCGTCGCTCGCCTGGACCCCTCGCGCTCCGGGGGATCAGAGTCGCAAGCAGGTGGAGCCGCTGATGACGGCGGCCCTCGTCATCGTCACGGTCTACTGCCTCCTCCTCGTGGTCATCGGCAACAGCGAAATGCGACGTGTCAGGGCGGACGAGGCGGATGCGGTCCGGCTGGCCCAGACCGACCGGCTGAGCGGCCTGTTGAACCGCGCGGGTCTGCACCAGCTTCTGGAAGAGGAGGTGCGGCGAGGGCGCGAGACGTCTGCGGATATTGCGCTTCTCTATCTCGACCTCGATGGCTTCAAGGAAGTCAATGATGCCTACGGCCATGCCACAGGCGACCGTTTGATAAGGGCTGTGTCGGCGGGCCTCACGGTGCTGGTCGGAAACGAGGCCGGCCTCGCCCGCATCGGGGGCGATGAGTTCGGCATTGTCCTGTCCGGAGACGACGCACATGAGCGGGCGCTCGCGCTCGCGTCCTCCATTCTCGCCTTCTTCGATCAACCGCTTGCACTTGGCGAAAGAACCGTCGTCGTGGGGTGCAGCATCGGGCTCTGCGTTTCCGAGAATGGCCTCGTCGGAGGTGCGGAGCTGACGCGCCGGGCGGACATGGCCATGTATTCCTCGAAGGATGGGGGGCGCGGTCGCTGGACGGTCTACGACCCCAAGATGGACGAGGAGCGGGAAACGCGCAATCAGATGGAGATCGACCTGCGCGGCGCGATCGGCCGAGACGAGATCGAGGTCGTCTATCAGCCCGTCGTCGATTCCAAGACCTTCGAACTGGTCGGTGTGGAGGCTCTGGCCCGATGGACCCGACGGGGGCATGGACCGGTGTCGCCGGAGCTTTTCATCCCTGTTGCCGAAACCAGCGGGCTGATCGACCAACTGGGGCTCTGCGTGCTGCGCAAGTCGCTGCTGCAATTGCAGGAATGGCCCGGCCTCAAGCTGTCGGTCAATGTTTCACCCGGCCAGTTCCGCGATCCAGCTTTTGTCGATCATGTGGCATATCTGTTCCGCGAAACCGGGATCGACCCAGCGCGCGTAGTGCTGGAAATGACCGAGACCTATTTCGTCCAGAGCCCGGAGCGCGCGCGCCTCGCGCTGGAGCGGCTGCGCAATCTCGGCCTGCGCATCGCACTCGACGATTTTGGCGCCGGCTTCTCCAGTGTCGGTTATCTCCGGCAGTTCGGCTTCGACCGGATGAAGATCGACCGATCGCTGGTGCAGGCCCTGGAGCGTGGGCATCGTGCTGTCGAGATGCTGCAGGCAACCGTCGCGCTCGCCCGCTCCCTGGGCATTCCGGTCACCGCAGAAGGGGTTGAGACGGAGCAGCAGGCGGTCATCCTGCGGCTGGCCGGCTGCGATCAGCTGCAGGGTTATCTGTTCGGACGCCCGCAGGCGCCGGCGGAAATCGCATCGCTGATGCAGCGCCCCATGGAGTTGCGGGCTAAGGCCGCAGAACTCGCCTTCGCGGCCCATCGGAGCGATCGGGCAGAGATCTGAGCTGAACCCGGCATGATCCCGCCGGAACCTGTTGCCGGGTTCGTCTCCCTTTCAGGAAAGGGAGACGAACCATGTTCACCCCCGAGACCTGGTTCACAATCGTCTGCAGCATGATGATCCATGCCGTCATCTTCGGCGTTGGCGCCATTCTCGTTCTGTCGATCCCGGCGCTGGCTGGTCATGCCAAGATCCTGCTGCCGCTCGTCGTTGTGGCAGCCTTTGCCGTCGCTCCGTTCTCCGCGCTGGCCGTGGCGCCGCGCATGCGGCTGCGCAGCTGGGGTCGACGGGACTGGAAGCGCGGCGCCGTGATTTCGGGCTGATGCGAAGGGATTGATCGGCGGCGATCAGCCGCCGATATGCTTTACGCCGCGCTTCCTGGCGAGCGCGATCTGCAGCTGGCGCTGGCGGTAGCGGTCGCGGTCGGCTTCGGTGCGGCTCTCGTAGCAATGGCTGCAGGAGACGCCTTCCTCATAGTGCGGGTGCGTCAGTTCCTCCGCTGTGATCGGGTTGCGGCAGGCGTGGCAGAGCTTGTGGTTGCCCTCTTTCAGGCCATGGGTGACTGACACACGCTCGTCGAAGACGAAGCAGGCGCCATCCCAGAGGCTTTGATCTTCCGGCACTTCCTCCAGATATTTCAGGATGCCGCCCTTGAGGTGGTAGACCTCGTCAAAACCCTGTTGCTTCATGAAGGCTGTCGCCTTTTCGCAACGGATGCCGCCGGTGCAATACATCGCAATCTTCGGCTTGTTGTGCAGGCCGGGATTGTTCTTCACCCAATCCGGGAATTCGCGGAACGTCTTGGTGTTCGGGTCGACCGCACCGTGGAAGATGCCGATCGCCGTCTCATAGTCGTTGCGGGTGTCGATGACGATGGTCTCGGGATCGGAGATCAGGTCGTTCCAGTCCTTCGGATCGACATAGGTGCCGACGATCTCGTTGGGGTCGATGTCCTCGACGCCCATGGTGACGATTTCCTTCTTCAGCCGCACCTTCATGCGCAGGAAGGGCATCTTGGAAGCCCGGCTTTCCTTGTGCTCAAGATTCTTGAATTCCGGCTGGCTGCGTAGGAAGGCCAGAACCTTGGCAATCGCGGCGTCGGTGCCGGAGATCGTGCCGTTGATGCCCTCATGGGCAATAAGCAGCGTACCCTTGACGCCTTCCGCCTTGCAGAGCGCCTCGAGCGGTTCCTGGAAGCTCTCGAAACGCGGAAACTTGGCAAAGTGATAGAGGGCGGCGACGCAAAAGGCGCCGCTTGTCTCGGGGCGTGGGGCTGTCATGTGTTCTGTCATGGCCTGCGAAATACCGCCTCAGCCCCTGCAGCGCAACGGATTTCCGCGTCTGCGGGCAAGTTTGAAAATCGTCAATTGGCAGGGCGGTTGTGGGCGGAGGCGTGACGGCACTGGACAGCACGGATCGGTTTGGTTAGACGGGTGTAACTTTATAACATTAAAGGTGATGCTAATGTTCAAGAATATCATCGCTGCCTCCTTCCTGGCCATGCTGGCCGGTGCCACCCCCGTCATGGCGACCGACGGCGTGGTCGACATCGTTGCACCCTTCGAGATCACCGGCCTCGATCCGGCGAAGTCCGGCGACATCTTCCTGCGCATGCGGATCGTCGAGACGCTGGTCGAAGCCGACAGGGACGGCAATCCGGTTCCGGCGCTGGCGAAGAGCTGGGCCGTCAGCGAAGACGGCCTGACCTGGCGCTTCGAGCTGCAGTCTGGTGTCAAATTCCAGGATGGCACAGCGCTGACGGCAGAAGCGGTGGCGTCCGCACTCAACATCGCCAAGGACAAGGCTGGGCTCCTCAGCAAGGCGCCGATCACCGAGATCAAGGCGGACGGCGAGGGGGCGGTCGTCGTCTCGCTGTCGAAGCCATTTGTGCCGCTCTTGGCCTTCCTTGCCGAAAACCGTGCCCAGATCCTGGCGCCGGCTGCCTATGAAGGTGCCGAGGTCAAGGCGATCATCGGCACGGGTCCCTTCAAGCTGACAAAGCTTGAGGCGCCGCAGAGCCTCGCCGTTGAACGTTTCGCCGACTACTGGGGGCAGAAGCCCGAGATCGAGAAGGCGACCTATCTCTCAGTCAGCCGTGCCGAAACCCGCGCGCTGATGGCCGAAAGCGGCGATGCCGACTATGTCTTCAACCTCGATCCCGCGAGCCGCACGCGACTGGCGAAAAGCGACAAGGTCGTGCTGCAGTCGGTGTCGATCCCGCGCAGCGTGCTGCTCAAGGTCAATGCCGGGCATTCCTTCCTTGCCGACGTGAAGGCGCGCGAGGCGCTGAGCTTGGCCATCGATCGTGAAGGCCTGGCTGTTGCCATTCTCCGTTATCCCGCTGCTGCCACACAACTCTTCCCGCCGAGCCTGAAGATCTGGCACGACGCCGATCTCGCACCGCTCGGCTATGATCCTGAGAAGGCGAAGGCGCTGCTTGCCGAGCTTGGCTGGACGCCGGGCGCCGACGGCATCCTTCAAAAGGACGGCAAGCCTTTCGCGCTGACGTTGACCACCTATCCCGATCGCCCCGAACTGCCATTGATCGCGGCTGTCTTGCAGGACCAGCTGAAGGAGATTGGCGTTGCACTCACCATCAACTCGACCAATTCCTCCGAGATTCCGGCCAAGCATCAGGACGGCTCGCTGGAACTCGCGCTGATGGCGCGTAACTTCGCGCTGGTTCCCGATCCGATCGGCACCATGCTTTCCGACTACGGCCCAGGCGGTGGTGACTGGGGCGCGATGAACTGGACGAATGCCGGCTTCGAAAAGGCGCTGGATGATCTGACCCGCGTCGCGGATCCCGCTGAAGGCGAGACGCTGCGGCATCAGGCCGTGGCCGCCATTCAGGCCGATCTGCCGGTCATTCCGATCGCCTGGTACCAGCAGACGGTGGCCTTCTCGCCAAAGCTGGAGGGTGCCACAATCGACCCGTTCGAGCGGACCTTTGGTCTTGAAACCATGCGGTGGGCAAAATGACCAGGGCGATCCTGAACCGCCTGGTCCAGGCGGCTCTGGTGGCCTTCATGGTGGGTCTCATCTGCTTTGTGATGACAAGGTCGCTTCCGGGCGATCTTGCCTACCGGATTGCTGCCGGCCGCTATGGCTATGATGTCGTCGACAGCGCGGCCGCTGCCAAGGTGGCCGCCGAGCTCGATCTCGCCAAACCGGCCATCCTGGCCCTCTTCGACTGGATGGGCGATCTTCTGCGTTTCGATCTCGGAACCTCCCTGGTCACCGGCAAGCCGGTCATCGAGGAAATCGCCATGCAGCTCGGTCATACGATCGAGCTGGCGCTGGCCGCCATCGTGCTGTCGCTGTTCATCGGTCCGCCGCTCGGCATTCTCGCGGGTCTGAGGCCCGGCGGCGTGCTCGACCGCACGCTGATGATCGTCTCCACGGCGCTGCGCGCACTGCCGCAATTCGTGGTGGGCCTGATCCTGATCATCGTCTTCGGCCTGACGCTCAATCTCCTGCCGGCGGCCGGTCACACCCATGGGGCGCATCTCGTGCTGCCGGCGCTGACTTTGGCGCTCGGACTGGCGGCGGTCTCCAACCGCGTGGCACGCGATGCCATGGTCGCCGTATCTCGCTCGCCCTACTACGCCTTCGGTCGGACGAAGGGGCTTTCGGAATGGCAGGTCTTTTCGCGGCATGGATTGCGCAATGTCGCGGTTCCGATCGTCACCTATCTCGGCGTGCAATTCGTCTATCTCGTCGAAGGTGTCGTGGTCGTCGAGACGCTGTTTGCCTGGCCGGGCATCGGCCATGCCCTGGTGCATGCGATCTTCGGGCGCGATGTGCCGATGATCCAGGGGACGGCACTCGTGATGGGGCTGATGTTCGTCGCGCTCAACGCGCTGGTCGATCTCTTCTGCCATGGCATAGATCCTAGGAGGCGCAGCGCATGACGACGCTTGATTATGTGGCGCCGCGCCCGGCGCGCTGGCCGATGCGCCGGCTCGCCGGTGTGGGCATCCTCGCCGGTTTGCTCGCTTTCGCCTTCCTGCCGCTGGTGATCGGTGGCGTCGATCCGCTGAAGCAGACGCTGCGCCTGACCCTGCAGGGGCCGAGTGCTGCCGACTGGTTCGGCTATGACCATCTGGGACGCTCGATGCAGGCGCGGCTTGCGGCAGCGCTGCGCCTGTCGCTCGGGCTGGCTTTGCTGTCGGTCTTCACCGCGATGATCCCCGGCGTTTTGCTCGGAGTTCTGGCTGCCTGGCGCGGCGGCTTTGTTGATCGGGCCGTCGGATCGGTGTCGGAGGCGTTCCTGGCCCTTCCGGGACTGTTGCTTGTGCTGATGCTGACGGCGATCGTGCCTGATAATCCGGCCATGCTCTACATCGGCATTTCGTTGGTGCTGTGGGTCGAGTATTTCCGCCTGACGCGGGCCATGGCGCGGCCTCTTCTGCTGTCGCCGGCGGTCGAGGCCTCGCGGCTGCTCGGCTTCGGTCCTGCCTATATCCTGCGCCGACATCTTTGGCCGGAACTGGCGCCGATGATTTTGACGGTGGCCGCTTATGGTGCTGCGTCTGCAATCATGGCGATTGCAGCGCTCGGGTTCGTCAGCGTTGGGGTTCGTCCGCCGACGCCGGAGCTCGGGTCGATGATGATCGAGCTGTTGCCCTACTACCAGGAAGCGCCGCATGCGCTGCTGCAGCCGATTGCCGTGATTTTCCTGATGGTGCTCGCACTGCAGCTGATCGGCGGAAAGGACAAGCCATGACCACTCTTCTTTCCGTCGAAGCGGCCTCGGTCTCTGCCGCGACCGGCGAGATCGTCGCTCCGGTCTCGTTCTCCCTCAAGGCCGGGCGTCCGTTCACCATCCTCGGCGAAACCGGCTCCGGCAAGAGCCTGCTCGCTCAGGCGATCATCGGTGTGTTGCCGGAGGGGCTGACGGCAACTGGTAGTGTGACCATCGACGGGCAGGTCCTGTCGCTTGCCGAGCCGAAGCGGTTTCGGCCGCTCTGGGGCCGCAAGGTCGGGGTTCTGCCGCAGGAACCCTGGCTGGCGCTTGATCCCACCATGGTGGCGCTCGAGCAGGTGGCCGAGGGGCATCGCTATCTCGGTCGTCTCGGGGAAGACGAGGCCATCTCTGCCGCTCGCACCGATCTCGAAGCGCTCGGCGTGCTCGATGCCGAGGCGAAGCTTCCCGGACAGCTCTCCGGTGGCATGGCGCAGCGCGTCGCCTTTGCCGCCGCGCGGGCCGGCGGTGCGCGGATCATCATCGCCGACGAACCGACCAAGGGGCTCGACGTCAGCAGGCGCGACGAGGTGATTGCACTTCTGATGCAGGAGGTCGAGGCCGGCGGCACGGTTCTCGTCATCACTCATGATCTCGCGCTGGCCCGGCAGATGGGTGGCGATCTCGCCGTGATGCTGGAAGGCAAGATCATTGAGACGGGCGAGGCGGTCGAGGTTCTGTCTTCGCCCTCGCATGACTATACCCGTCGTCTGATTGCGGCGGAGCCGGAGAACTGGGCCGAACGGGTTTCGGCCGTTGTCGAGGATGTCGACCCGATCCTGGTCGCGTCAGGGATCAGGAAGAGCAGAGGCGGCAAGCTTCTGTTCTCAGGCCAGGACCTGTCGCTCCGACCCGGCGAGATCGTCGGCATTACCGGCCCGAGCGGCTCGGGCAAGAGCTCGCTCGGCGACGTGCTGCTCGGGCTTTTGAAAGTCGATGCGGGTGAGGTCACGCGCCTGCCGCAGGCGAAGCCGGTCCGCTATCAGAAGCTCTACCAGGATCCGCCCTCGGCCTTTCCGCAGAAGATCACGCTCGGCGATGCGATCGCCGATCTCTTGCGGTTGCATCGGCTTGATGGAACGCGCGTCCAGCCCCTGATGGAGCGGTTGCGCCTCTCGTCCGCGCTTCTCTCGCGCCTGCCGACGGAGGTCTCCGGCGGCGAGTTGCAGCGTTTCGCATTGCTGCGGGTGCTGCTCCTTGACCCGCTCTTCCTCTTCGCCGACGAGCCGACTTCGCGCCTCGACCTCATCACCCAGCAGGAAACCATCGACCTGCTGACGGAGCTGGCGCGGGAGCGCAATTGCGCAGTCCTGCTTGTCAGCCATGATGCGGCGCTGATCGAGAAGACCTGCGACCGGCAGGTGCAGATCGGGGTCTAAAGCGCGCCGTGATCTTCTCGCCATTGCGCGAGACGCGTTAGGCCGATGCCCTCAGCCACAGCGTCTCGACAATGCTTGCCTCGTCCTTTGCGGCGTCGGCAAAGACCTGATCGGCCAGTGTTAGCGCCTCACGGCGAAGCGCCATCTGGCGGCGGATGATGATGGCCAGGAGGAATGACTGGCCTTCGCCGTCGCCGAACAGCTCCGGTTCGTGGTCGAGAAGGGTGGTGAGCACCGTCAGATCGTGTTCGTGGCCGAGCAGCTCGACCAGCGTCTTTGCGTCACTGCGCTTGGCATCTAAGGCGCTTGGCCAGAGGTCGCGCAAAAGCGAGAGGTTCATCCAATAGGCCTGGGCTGCCTTGCGCAGGTCGTGATAGGCCTCGCCGTGACCTTCGCCCTCGCAGCTTTCCAGCGCCTGGTGCGCCTGCTCGAGGCTCTTGCGCCAGCCCTTCGCGATCAGCCGTGCCGCATGGCCCGGTTTCGAGGGGAGTGTCAGATCGTCGAGTGCGAGGATGGCCGCCCGGCACGCTTCGATCGCATCGGATACCTTGGCTTCGAGGTCGCTTTCGGCAGCAGCAATTTCGTCGCGGCGGCGCGTCAGCACCTCGCGGGTGGCTGCAAGTGAGACGCTTTCATCATCGGTGACGGCATGATCGGCCAGATGCTCGACTGTCTCGATCAGGGCTGTGGCATCACGGATGCGCGACAGGCTGCGTGCGATGTCTCTCAGCCGCGCATTCTCCTGGCGGCGGAAGGATTTGTCGCCGGTTGCCACCAATCGATAGAGATTGCGCAGGCGCTTGAATTTCTTGCGGGCCGCATGGATCGCAGGATGAAGCCCCTCGGGCTTTGCTTGCAGGATTTCGATCGCCTTGTCGAGCTCGCCGCGGGCCACCGATCGAACCTCGGTGAGCAGTTGGCGGTCGGGCTTAATGCGATATGGCATGCACCAGCTCCGGCCGCATGCGCTCGGTGGCGAGAACCTGATTGGAATAACGCTTGTCGCCGGTCACCTCCCGACCGAGCCAGGTCGGCAGGGCAGGGGCGTCCTCTTCCGAGGCCATCTCGACTTCGGCGGTCACCAGTCCGCGATAGGCACCGTCGAAGACATCAACCTCCCAGGTGAAACCTTCGAAATCGACGGTGTAACGGGTCTTCTCGATGATGTTGCCGATGGAAAAGGCCAGCATTTCAAGCGCGTCATCATGGGAGATCGGGTATTCGAACTCGTCGCGCGTCAGCATGCCCTTGCCGAACTTGATGGTGAGCTGGGCCGTCTCGTCATTGCGTGTGCGGACGCGCACCGAGCGATCCGTTTCGGCGGCAATATAGGCCTGCCGGATGCGGGTCTCGGAAGTGACGCCGCTTTTCCAGCCATCGGTCCGTACGAGAAACTTGCGCTCGATTTCCTTCGCCATACGCTCACGCTCCGAAATATTACGCGAGCGAACCATAGCGGAGCGGTCGCTGTTAGGAAACCGGAAAGATTCCGTGCTACCTGTCGGGCTCGACATCCTGGCCCATGCGGGTTAGTGAAATGCCGATCTAATCGTTTTAAAAGAGGGTCCTGCCATGGGCGACAAAACCGAAAAGCTCCTCTCCACCCTGAAGCTGCAACCGGTCGTGCCGGTCCTGATCATCGAAGATGCCAAGACCGCCGTACCCTTGGCGCGCGCGCTCGTCGCCGGCGGTTTGAAGGCGATCGAGATCACGCTGCGCACGGATGCCGCGCTTGAGGCGGTGCGTCTCGTCGCCCAGGAAGTCGAAGGGGCCGTGGTCGGCGCCGGCACCATCCTCAATGCCGCACACTATGCCGCCGCCGTGGATGCCGGCTCGCAGTTCATCGTCAGCCCGGGCACGACCCAGGAATTGCTGGACGTGGCACGGGACTCCGACATTCCATTGCTGCCGGGTGCCGCCACGGCATCTGAAGTCATGGCGCTGCGCGAAGAGGGCTATAAGGTCTTGAAGTTCTTCCCGGCCGAGCAGGCCGGCGGTGCCGCCTATCTCAAGGCGCTGTCCTCGCCGCTCGCCGGCACGCTGTTCTGCCCGACCGGTGGCATCTCGCTGAAGAATGCCATGGATTACCTGTCGCTGCCGAACGTCGTCTGCGTCGGCGGTTCCTGGGTGGCGCCGAAGGAACTGGTTTCGGCTGGCGACTGGGCGGGCATCACCAAGCTTGCCAGCGAAGCCTGCGCTCTCAAGGGCTGATATCTGCGTCAATCGCTGACCGGACTGTTTGTAATGTCACAGTCGCTTCCTATCTAGGGGGCGACTGTTTCAACAAGGAGACCGCGATGTTCGACGCCAAGAAGCTGCTGGATCAATTCCTGGGATCGCAGATGCCGGGTGCCTCCGGCTCGATCGGCCAGAAGGGCACCGATCTGATGGGGTTGGCCAAGGGCAATCCGCTGGCAACCGGTGCCATCGCAGCCGTGCTGCTCGGCACCAAGACGGGGCGGTCGATCGGTGGCAGCGCGCTGAAGCTCGGCGGGCTCGCGGTTATTGCCGGCCTCGGATACCAGGCCTACAAGAACTACAAATCCGGTCAGCCTGTCGAGCCGACACAGTCGCTGCCGGAGCTCCTGCCGCCGCCGAAGGATTCGCCTTTCAGCACAGAGCCGGCTGCGGTCTCCAACGATTTCGCCCTCTCGCTTGTGCGTGCAATGATCGCGGCTGCCAAGGCCGATGGCCATATCGATGAGCAAGAGCGCTCGCGCATCATGGACAAGGTCCATCTCTCGGGGCTTGGCTCGGAGGCGGAGGCCTTCATCGAGGCCGAGCTTGCCAAGCCGATTGATCTCGATGCGCTCGTCGCCTCGGCGAAGACCGAGGAGCAGAAGGTCGAGATCTACACCGCCTCGCGGCTGACCATCGAGCCCGACACCCGCACCGAACGCGGCTATCTCGACATGCTGGCCGGCCGTCTCGGGCTTCCCGATGCACTGGTCGATCACATCGAGGCGACGGTCGCCTCGGCCAAGATCAGCCTCTGATCGGATCGCCTCTGCGGCAACCGGTCCGGGTCGGCAACCGCTGAAGCGGTTGCCTTTGGCCTGTCGGTGGCCTAAGCCTCAGCCGAATGTCGATCCAGAGGCTTGCGCATGCGTGACCTGTCCACCTTCAAGGGATGTCCTGTCCCCCAGCCCGTCAGGTTGGAGGGGCGTTTTGTCGTGATCGAGCCCCATGACCGCGAGGTCCATCTCCAGGCTCTGTGGAACGGCCTGGGTGGCATGGAGATCAATCCGCTGCTCACCTATTTCACGCAGCCGGACTTCAAGGGCATCGAGGACTTCGATGCCTGGCTGACTGCCGTCCAGAAAGGCGGTTGGGTCACCGAGGTCTTCCGTGACAAGGCGACCGGACAGGTTGTCGGCATGGCGAATTTCATGCGGCCGGATCCGGCCAATGGCGTGGTGGAGATCGGTGGGGTCGCCCATGGCCCTGGCATGAGCCGCTCACCGCTGGCAACCGAGGCCCATTACTTGCTGGCACGCCATGTTTTCGAGGATCTCGGCTATCGCCGCTACGAGTGGAAATGCCACAACGAAAACGCGCCCTCCAAGGTGACGGCGAAGCGCTACGGTTTCAGCTTCGAGGGCGTCTTCCGCCAGCACATGCTGTCCAAGGGCAAGAACCGCGACACCGCCTGGTTCTCCATGATCGACGGCGAGTGGCCGTTGATCCGGGCCGCCTTCGAGGCCTGGCTGTCGCCTGACAATTTCGACGAGACCGGCCGCCAGCGGCGCCGGCTGGAAGACCTGCGGGCCGAGCTCGCGGCATCCTCGACCTGATAGGAAACACAATCGTGAAGCCGAATATCTTCAGCATCATACTCTATGTCGGCACGGCTGTCGTCGTCGCCACGCTCGCCTATGCGAGCTTCAAGAGCGCCACCGTCGCCTGGTCGGTGGGCATCTGTGTCGCGATCGGTGTGGTGGTCTATGCCTTCAGCCTCTTGCCGGAACCGAAGAAGGTGGCACGCCCCGAAGGAGCCCCATCGACGTCCCGTTCGCCGGCAGCCCAGGCTGCTGTCGTCGTCGCCGTCATCTTCGGGCTGATGCTCGTGGTTCCGACCGTGGTCCTCTGGCTCGGTCGCTATTCGCCGGAACTCGGGGCGGTGGTCGGCGGTGTAGCCTTGATGGCGCTGTTTCTGATCCTCTGGCTGCGCTCGCGCTATCAGCGCAGCCATGGTGCCGACGAGGGCTGACCGGCTTAGGCGTTCAGGCTTGCTGCGAGCAGCAGGGCGCCGAGAAGGACGACGATCAGCGCTGCGCCCACTTCGATTCCACTTGCGAGCATGCCGGCGCGACGGGAGCCCGGACCGGATAGCTTCAGCGCCAGTCCCTTGGCGCCTACAGCCAGGCTCGCCAGAACCGAGACCGTGATTGCGGTGCCGAGCGCCATGGCGAGCACCGACAAGACCCCGCCGAGCAGCAGCCCGTTCAGCAGGGAAAAGGTCATGACCAGCAGGGCGCCGGAGCAGGGTCGCAGACCCACGGCGATCACCGCTGACCAGGCATCCCGCAGGCCGAAAACGCTGCCGCCGACAAGGCTCGGATCGGGGACGTGAGAAATGCCGCATTCGTGGCAGACGGAGCCCGGGGCCAGCGCATCGTGATCATGGGATACCGCCATTGCGCGAAAGCGTGAGCCACTCGGTCTGCCAGGGGGCCCCGTATCAGACGACTCGGCGAAGAGGGATGCCGTGACGCTGCCGCCTGTCGGGGTCGGCTGGGTGTCGAAGAGGCCTCCGGTCATTGCCGAAGGGGCAGGATGGGCGAGGGAGGTCCTGAGCTTGCGCACCAGTAGCCAGAGGCCGAAGGCAACGATCATTGCATAACTGGCGATCTCCAGCGTGCGCGTTGCATCGGTCATGCTGATCGAGGTGCCGCGCAGAGCGAGATAGGCGGTGCCGACGACCGCGATCGCGACCAGGGCCTGCAGGAAGGCCGAGACAAAAGAGATGAGGATACCGCGGCGCAACTCGATCTCGTTGGCCAGCAGATAGGATGAGATGACCGCCTTGCCATGGCCGGGGCCTGCAGCGTGGAAGATGCCATAGGTGAAGGACAGCCCGATCAAGGTGACGAGGCTCCAGGGATCTTCCCGCATCGCCTTCAAAGCGTTGGTCAGAGAGCGATAGAAGGCCTGCTGGTGGGCGTTGATCCACACGAGAAGTTCGGCAAAGGGACCGCTTGTGGGCTGGTAGCTGGGTTCGGCGGTGCCGATACCGAGCGGGGAGGCCGCATGGGCAAGGCTCGCTACGAGGACGAAGGCGAGCGTTGCAGTGGCAAGCGACATGGCCCGATCACGTCGGACAGGCCTCAGCATGTCACCTCCAGCCGGGTGGCGAAGAGCTTGCCCATGTCGTTGCCGGTCGGGTCGCTGAAGAAGGCTTCCGTCAGGTTCAACTGGTTCTGGGAGATAACTTCGTCCGGGTCGGGCCGAACCACCTTGTGGGCGCAAGCCTCGAAGGCCTTGCCCTCGACCGTCATGTCCTCGTCCTTGGCGAAGTCGATCGCGGTGTAGAGGGTCGGATCGTAGATGCCGAATGTCATGCGGCCTCCGATCTTCACTGGTGTCTTGGGTTTCGCTACGAAGAAGACCAGCAGTTGATTGTCCTTGAAGTCGACGTTGAAGACTTCGGGCCGTGCGATCTCGCTCGAAGCGCCGTCCTTCGTGATGGAGGTGAAATAGCTGTAGTCGCCGAGCGAATCCCTGATGGTGTTGGCGATCTCGTTCAGTTCGCCGTGGTCGAGCTTCAGGTCGCTGTTCTTGTCGAAGTCCATCAGCACGCTCGAGGAGAAGATATCGTCGAAGCGCCAGACGTTGCGTAGTTCCTTCAGCGTACCGTCATCGGCGGCAACGATCTCCACGCGTGCTTCGGCAAAGATGTGCGGATGGGAGAGCGCTGGCGTCGCAAAAGCCACGACCGCTCCGGCCGCCCAGTAACCGAGGCCTTTCCGCATTCCCGTAAACCCTTCCAGAATTCTCGCTTGCCGCCTCTCCGTGTCCGATGATTGGGACAAAAGTGGGACCCTCAGCCTCACGAATAGCGCTTAAACCATGCGTGGAGATAGTCGACGAAAGCGCGAACCTTCGCCGGCAGGTAGCGGCGGTGGGGATAGACGGCATAGATGCCCCGGTCCTTGGCGATGAATTCGTCGAACAGCGAGACCAGTTCGCCCGATGCCAGATAGGGACGGGCAATGAAATCGGGAATCATGGCGACCCCGAGGCCGGCGCGCGCCGCGCGCAGGGTGGCCTGCGGGCTGTTCACCTCGATCGGGCCGGATACGTTGACGGAGATCGTGCTGCCGTCGGAATCGATGAAGCGCAGGCTGTTGTGCGAACGGGAGTTGGTGTCGATCAGGAACGGAACCCGCGACAACTCGCTGGGATGGGTGAGGGGTGCGTGGGCCTCGACAAAGGCCGGCGTGGCGCAGGCATAGACCCTGAAGTCCGAGAGCTTGCGGGCGATCATGCCCGAATCATCGAGCTTGGTGATTCGGATGCCGAGGTCGAAGCCTTCCTCGATCAGGTCGACGAAGCGGTCCTCGGCGACGATCTCAAGCGAGAGTTCCGGGTTTTCCTTGGCGAAATCGATCAGCGACTGGCCGATTTCCGCATCGATGAAGGTCCGCGGCAGGGTGACCTTCAGCTTGCCCTTCAGGTCGGCATTGTTCTCGCGCACGAGGTCGGCGAGGTTGTCGATCTCCTTCAGGATGTCGGCGGCGGTGCGGTAATAGGTGTGGCCGGCCTCTGTCAGCGAGAATTGCCTTGTGGTGCGGTTGAGCAGCAAGGCGCCGAGCTCATCCTCCAACTCTCTGACATATTTGGACAAAAGCGCCTTGGAGCGGCCTGTCTTGCGGGCGGCTGCGGAAAAGCCCTCGGCTTCGACCACATCGATGAAGGCACGAATTCGAGTGAGCGTGTCCATCCCAATCCCCCAAAATTTACCGCTATTTGTGAACGTATGGAGGAAATTGTTCAAAGAAAAGTGTCCAAGCCGGCAAAATTAACCAGGGGCGAAAAAACCTCTTGATTATGACCGACACATTTCTTATCTCGTGTTCAGCCCAAAGTCGCACGTGCCCGTGTGTGTCCGCCGACCCTCGAATGGGGATTATTCCCTAAGGTGAGGTCATCGGTAAGGTACCTGGAACTAACCCCTCCAGTCGCTATTCCGGCCAACCGGAAAATGCGAGGACATACGAAGCAACGACGGTGCGGGCCTTTCTAGTCTCTTCCGGCTTTCCATCAGCTGGAGTTACTTCAGAGGCACACCATCATTGCCGGAAGTGCGGTAGGGTCTCCCTCCAATCCATGGCAGACAAAGCGGATTATTGTACTCGTTTCCAGAGTGCGTTGATCCATCGTTTCGCGCGTCGAGCGTTCGTACGGTACCGGTGTCTCCACCGACTGGTTTCGAGCGATGTCTCGCCGTCCTTTGTCCATCCGAAGCTTGGCAGCTTCGGGTATCGCTGGAATTTGGAAGGTTACATCGATGACCACTGCTCGCATCCTCGACTTCATCAACACCCGACGTCCCGAAGGTCCCTGCCTCGTGGTCGACCTCGACGTCGTGCGCGACAATTTCGGTGCGTTCCGTCATGCCCTGCCGGACAGCGCCATCTACTACGCAGTCAAGGCGAACCCGGCGCCGGAGATCCTCCAGCTCCTGGCGTCGCTCGGTTCGAACTTCGACTGCGCTTCCGTTGCCGAGATCCAGATGGCGCTCGATGCCGGTGCAGATGCCACGCGCATCTCCTTCGGCAACACCATCAAGAAGGAGCGCGACATTGCCCGTGCCTTCGCACTCGGCGTGAACCTCTATGCCGTCGACAGCCATGAGGAAGTCGAGAAGATCGCTCGTGCCGCTCCCGGCGCCCGTGTATTCTGCCGCGTCCTGACGGATGGCGAAGGCGCCGAATGGCCGCTTTCCCGCAAGTTCGGCTGCGTGCCGCAAATGGCCGTCGACGTTCTCGTCTATGCCCACCAGCTCGGCCTCGAATCCTTCGGCGTCTCGTTCCATGTCGGTTCGCAGATGACCAAGGTCGATGCCTGGGACGGCGCTCTTGCCGATGCCAAGCGCGTGTTCAACTCGCTGGCCAAGCAGGGCATCGTGCTCCAGATGGTCAACATGGGTGGTGGTTTCCCGACCAAGTACCTGCGCGACATCCCGTCGGCAGAGGCCTATGGTCAGGCGATCAAGGCGTCGCTGAAGAAGCACTTCGGCAACAACATCCCGCAGACCATCATCGAGCCGGGCCGCGGCATGGTCGGCAATGCCGGTGTGATCAAGGCCGAGGTCGTGCTGATCTCGAAGAAGTCTGACAATGACGAGCACCGCTGGGTGTTCCTCGACATCGGCAAGTTCGGCGGTCTCGCCGAAACCATGGACGAAGCGATCCGTTACCCGATCCGCACCGCCCATGACGCCGACGCGATGGAGCCCTGCGTTCTCGCCGGTCCGACCTGCGATTCGGCTGACGTCATGTACGAGAAGAACATGTATCCGCTGCCGATCTCGCTTTCGATCGGCGACGAGGTTCTGATCGAGGGCACCGGCGCCTACACCACCACCTATTCGGCGGTGGCGTTCAACGGCTTCGACCCGCTGAAGTCCTACGTCATCTGACGTCTCCCGTGCCGGCCAACCGGCACGGACCTTCACAATCATCGTCATCGCTTGGGATAGGAGGCCAGAATGGCCGCTGTTCTGACCAGCATGCGCGCGCTTTTCGCGCCGGCGCCTGCTTTTGTCATTGATCATGAAACGCCTGCTGACGTTGTGTCGCGCGAGGCGCTGCTCGACCGTGCCATGGGCAAGGATCGCCGCAAGAAGTCGTCGGAGAAGATCCGCCGCGGCCGTATTCCGGCGCAAGGACTGGCCTTCGTGGCACGGGATCGGGCCGGGCATGTGATCGGTACGGTGCGTCTCTGGAACGTCGAGGCCGGCGTCAGCCGTGAGGGCAAGCCTGTGGAAGCCCTGCTGCTCGGTCCGCTCGCCGTCGATTCGGCGCATGAGGGCAAGGGCATCGGCGGCGCGCTGATGCGGGCGGCCCTCACCGAGGCGAAGACGCGCGGTCATGGCGCGGTCCTCCTCGTCGGCGATGCCGCATATTACGAGCGCTTCGGCTTCTTTGCCGACAAGACGCAGCATCTGGTGATGCCGGGTCCGTTTGCGCGCGATCGCTTCCTGGCGCTGGAACTCGTGTCCGGCTGGCTCGAAGGAGCCGCCGGTATGGTGGTCGCGTCAGGTTCCAAGCTGTCGCAGCCGGCGGCTTCGCGCCGCGCAGCCTGATCAAGGCTCCCGGATGCTGGCTGAAGGGCCCGGTCGCGATTTATTCGCGCCGGGCCCTTTCCTTTGCTTTTCCGACCACTGCGGCGCGGCCTTGGCGCGCCCGTTTTCCAATCGTCAAGTCTGGCTGTGGCTTCGCGGTTACAGTCGTGAATGCGATCGCATTAGTTCATAACTATCATCTAACCTATTGATCTGGCTCAAGCGGCTCCCCTCTCCGGAGCTGCTAGCTGGCCTCGGCTTACGCCAATATCTGTTTCAAGGAGAGAATGATGACCACCGTCCGGACTGCCTCGACCCGCGCCCTTGCCGCGACCGCCACGCTGATGCTGCTCGCCCCTGCAGCGCTCGCGGCGGATATCGCGCCTCTCATGGAACCGGCTCCGGAGGCGGCGACCGAAACGGTGGCAGCAGCAAGCCCCTGGCAGATCCGCGTGCGTGGTCTCGGGGTGATCACCAACGACAGCGGTTCGGTGAATGGTGTTGCCGGCTCGGACCTGTCGTACAGCGACAGCGTGATCCCGGAACTCGACATCACCTACTACCTCACCGACAATATCGCGGCCGAGCTGATCCTCGGTACGACCTATGCCAACATCCATGCCGAGGGCAGCCTGGCGAGTGTTGGCAAGGTGGGCAAGACATGGGTGCTGCCGCCGACGCTTACGCTACAGTATCACTTCACCGACTTCGGCGCCTTCAAGCCCTATATCGGTGCGGGTGTGAACTACACCATGTTCTATAGCCAGGAGGGCGATGCGGCCAGCAGCCTAAACGTCAAGAACACGTTCGGAACGGCATTGCAGATCGGCGCGGACTACATGTTCAACGAACACTGGGGCGTCAACTTTGACGTCAAGAAGCTGTTCCTCAAGGCCGACTTCGACGCGACGATCGGGGGTACTGACTACTCGGGCAAGGCGAAGCTTGATCCCTGGCTGATTGGTGCGGGTGTGACCTACCGGTTCTAACCGAGTCTGCAGACGGCTGATCTGTGGGCGGGCGCCGACGGTGTCCGCCCTTTTTCTGAACCGTGAGGGAAAGGACGAGAGGCACATAGCTGCAAAGATTGGACTGGTGCGCACCACCTGCATTTCTTAGGCCAAGCGGAGCCGTTGGCTATCATTTGGATCAAGGAGAAAATGATGCAGAGAATTTTGTTGCTCGGGGTTCTGGCAGGGCTGGGCCTTGCTGGTGGTGCTCAGGCGGCTGACGCGGTCAGCGCGCCGGCGGAACCACCCCCAATGGCGGAGGAGGTTTCCACCTGGTCCTGGGCCGGTGGCTATGCCGGCGTGCAGGGTGGTTACGGCTGGGGCGACACGACATTGAGCCAGGGCGGCACGGGCGGAGATGTTGATTTCGACGGTGGGCGGTTCGGTGGCTTTGCGGGCTACAACTGGACCGCCGGTTCCAGCTTCGTCGTCGGATTGGAGGCGGATCTCGCCTATGACTGGAACGAATACAGTGCCGGAACAGAGACGCTGAAGACGACCGTGCAAGGCGGTCTCCGTGCCCGTGCCGGCTACGCCGTTGATCGGGCACTCTTCTATGCAGCCGGTGGCTGGACCGCCACGCAGCTGAAATACGAGGATACGGGCGTTGATATCAGCGAGACGTTGAACGGCTGGACGATCGGCGCCGGTCTCGATTATGCGCTGACGGATCGGATCTTCGCGCGCGGCGAGTACCGCTATAACGACTATGGCAGTGAGACGGTCGACGGCACGGATATCGATTTCAACCAGCATGTCGTGCAGGTGGGCCTCGGCGTCCGCTTCTGACCCTCCCAAGCTTTGTCAATGGCGCGCCCGGTTCTTCCCAGAGCCGGGCGTCTTCTTTTGCGCCGGGTTATCGGATCGCTTGAACGGCCGCCTTTCTTGGGTTCGCGCAATCCTGACACAGCCGTCCTTTTTCCGCCACGCTGGGGAACTATCTTGTCGCTTGATGCTTCCTGCTGCGGGGTCCGGCGCGAAAAATTTCGCACGGGCGGGAACAAAGGCGCCGGATTGGTTTCGATGATTATGATGTATAATCATCACATACTTAAACCACAAATGGCGTTATAACCGGTCTTGTAACACAGGAGTCAAACACATGCTCAAAAGCATCCTTCTCGGATCTGCCGCCGCCCTGGCGGTTTCGACCTCGGTTTTCGCGGCTGACGCCATCTATGAAGCACCGGCGGAACCGCCGGCGGTCGTGGAAACCGCGCCGCAGTTTTCCTGGGCAGGCGGCTATGCAGGTATCCTGACCGGCTACGGTTGGGGTGAGGGCGAGATCGAAGGCATCGCCGGTTCGGCCGATTTCGACGGCGCCCGGTTCGGCGGCTTCGCCGGCTACAACTGGGATCTCGGCAACCAGCTTGTCGTTGGTCTCGAAGGTGACCTGAACTACGACTGGAACGAAGAGACCGTTGGCGGTACCGACTTCGATTCCGGCCTGAACTGGTCGGCGCGCGCCCGTGTTGGCTACGCCATGGACCGTGCCCTGCTGTTCGCAGCCGGCGGTTACACGGGTACCAACGTGTCCGGTCAAGGGACTGGCTTTGACGAAGACGACACGCTGCACGGCTGGACCATTGGTGGTGGCGTGGACTACGCGCTGACCGATCGCGTCTTTACCCGCGTCGAATATCGCTACAATGATTTCGGTGATGGTGATCTCGGCGGCACCGACGTGAACTTCGACCAGCACGTGGTCAATGTCGGTCTCGCGGTCAAGTTCTGATCCGAACGGCTGAAAACAAGACGCCCGGCTCTCCTTGCGGAGGGACGGGCGCTTTCGTGCGCGCATCGCAGCGGTCAGGCGGCCCGCTGGCCGACGATCCCTCGCTCGGTGCTGCGGCTGTCGTTTCGCCCGCTCAGTTGGAAATGGTTGACGAGCTTGGTGAGTTGCACGGCACCTTCGGCCAGTGTGTGGCTGATGGCGGTGGTTTCCTCGACCATGGCAGCATTCTGCTGGGTCATCTGGTCGATGCTGCTGATGGCGGCACCGATTTCCTGCAAACCGAGGGCCTGTTCGCGTGCAGCGGTTGCGATGGCATCGACATTGGTATCGATACGGCTGACATAGTCGCCGATCTGATCAAGGGCGCTGCCCGTTTCGCCGACAAGCTGGACGCCCGAGGACACTTCGACACTCGATTTCTGGACCAGACCCTTGATGTCGCGTGCGGCATTGGCGGAGCGCTGGGCCAGTTCCCGGACTTCCTGGGCGACCACGGCGAAGCCCTTGCCTGCATCACCGGCACGTGCTGCTTCCACGCCGGCGTTCAACGCCAGCAGGTTGGTCTGGAAGGCGATCTCGTCGATCACTCCGATGATCTGGCCGATTTCGGACGAGGCGGATTCGATCCGCTCCATGGCTGATACGGCCGAGCGAACGACGCCTCCAGACGCAATCGCACAGTTCTTTGCTTCCCGGACCAGTTCCCGGGTGTCGCTGGTGCGGTCTGCCGATGCGCGGACCGTGGCGGTCACCTGCTCGAGCGCCGCGGAGGTCTCTTCGAGGGCTGCTGCCTGCTGTTCCGTGCGGCTCGCGAGATTGCTGGAGGCCTCGCGCATTTCCTGGCTGTTCTCCAGCAGTCGGCGGGTTTCGTCCATGACCTTCTCCAATGTTGCCTGGAAGGTGGCAATGGAGTGGTTGAAGTCCTGCCGCAAGGGCTCGAAGCGGGCGTCGAAGGCATCGTCCAGGGTCATGCGGATGTTGCATTCGGCGAGGCGATGCAGGCCGGCGCCGAGGGCCTCGATGACAAAGCGCAAGGCTTCCGCTTCGATGACCCGATCCTGGTCGCGCAGGGCGCGCTCATGGTCGGCCTCGGCCCGGGCTGCCTCGGTCTCGGCCTGCAGGCGCTGGTTTTCCAGGCCGGCCTGTCGGAAGACCTCAACGGCGGCCGCAATGTGGCCGATTTCGTCGCGGCGGTCTGCATAGGGCACAGTCGCCGTAAAGTCGCCCGAGGCCATGTTTGTCATGAAGCCGGTGATCTCGCCGAGCGGTTTTAGGGCGCGGCGATGAATGAAGTAGACGCTGCCGAGCGCGGTTCCGATCAGGAGCAGTCCAAGGGTCAGAACGAGAGCTTCGCGGCTCGAGGATTCGCCGGCCGCGTAGGCTTCGCGGTCGACCAGATATTCCGTCGCCATGGTCACGAGCTCGTTCACCGAGGTCTCGTGATCGTGGAACTCGACTTTCAATCGCGCCAGAATGGGCATGACAGCGCTTGCATCGCCGGCCGCAAGAGCGGGCTTCAGGTCGTTCTGCAAGGTGCTCCAATAGCGATCGCCCTTGGCGATGACCTCGTTGTAAAGCTTGGCGCGCAGGTTTTCGGGAAGCGTCGAGCTCTTCCAGTATTCGCGGCGCTCGTCATAGAGCTTGTTGAGCAGATCAAACCGCGGCACGTTCACGGCGGCCGTGTCCTGATGAATGAAGACTTCGTTGGCGAGAGCGTAGGATTCGATCAGGTAGAGGGGGGGCGGAAGGATGTCTGCGATCAGGTCCTTGCCGTCAACGATCTGCTTGTAAATCGGGCCGTTGACCTTCAGCGTCTGCAGTGTCTGGGCGCCAACGCCGGCCACTGCAACAATGCCGGCGGCGAGGGCAAGACCTGCCGCCGTCACCACTATTTTCAGGTTCAGGTTCATGTGTTGTCCGTTTGCAGGGCTGCGCGCTGACCGGGCGCACGGGTTTGCGCCCTCGGCCTGGCTGCCGTGGTTGAAGAGCAAATTGAAGAATGGCCTTAGAGGAATGATTCCCAGTCTCGACGAGGCGCGGCTGTGTTGTCTCTCGCTCGTCCCCCCCGAAATTAGGGAGAGAAATACTACCACATGGTTAAGGTGAGCGAATGATGAACGGCATGCTGCGAATTTTCGCAGTATTTGATCGCCAGGCGTGATTCTTCGTGCGTTTGCACGCAACTGAAACGCTTTGGGAGGTGGTTTCGCAATCAGCCGGTGATGTCGACGACGCCGCAGTCGCCCGCTTCGGAGGCAAAGGCGAGGAGCTTGCCGGTGCTGCTCCAGGCGAGCGAGGTGATCGCGCCCTTGCCCGGACGGCGCAAAAGGGCCTCCTTGCCATCGGCAATCCGCACCGCCAGGATCATGCCGTCGATGAAGCCAATCGCCAGCACTTCCTCCACCGGGTGGAAGGCGACCTGTGTGACAAGGATGTTGGAGCGGGTGCCGAGTTCCAGCGGTGCCTTGCCCATCGGGCCGTCCTTGCCCGAGAAGGGCCAGACGATGGCAGCCGGTGCGCCTGACGAAGCAAGCCACTTGCCTTTGGGCGACCAGGAGAGTGACTTCACCTTGGCCGGATAGCCGGTCATGCGCATGTGGCGCGTCTCGGAGGCCTTGCCGTCGAGCTTCCAGCCGTGAAGCGCCGATTCCTGCATCATGGTGACGACGAAGCGGCCATCCGGCGAGAATGTGACGCCGGTATGGGCGCCCTTCCAGTCGAGATCGACAGGTGCGCCTGCAGTGCCGACCCAATGCAGTGTCACGCCGTTGTACCGGGCAACTGCGATGCGCAGCCCCTTGGGGGCGAAATCAACCGCCTCGACCGTGCGTTCCTCGGTGAATTCCTTCGTCGTCCCGTCTGCGAGGCGCACGAAGGCCGACTTGCCGACGGCATAGGCAATGGCGCCCTGCGGTCCAGGAGCAATGACCGAGATCCACTTGCGCGGTACATGGGCGAGTTCAGTCACGGTGCCGTCATGGGCGATCCGCAACACGCGACCATCCTCGCCGCCGGTCAGCAGTGTCTGGCTTGCCGGATCCTTGATGCAAGTGAGGAGGCCGATATTGGCCTCGGTCACCTTCTCGCCGCCATCCAGTCGGTGGATCGCGCCCGTCGCGGCGGCAAAGACCGGGATGTCTCCGAGGAAATGGGTCGAGACAACGTGACCTTCGATATCGAGCGGCGCGACAGTGGGCATACGGACAGGCTTTCTTTCAGGCAGAGTTCAGGCGATGAGGGGCGCAGCGCGCCCCGTTCATGCGGCGGCTTCGCAGGCCTTGAAGCTCGCTTCGAGTTTCTCCCGGTCGAGTTCGCGGCCGATGAAGACGAGGCGGCTCTCGCGCTTCTCGCCGTCCTTCCAGGGACGCTGGTGATCGCCCTCGACGATCATGTGAACGCCCTGCACCACATAACGTTCTTCGTCGCCCTTGAAGGCGATGATGCCCTTCAGCCGCAGGATGTTCGGCCCTTGCGTCTGGGTGACCTTCTGGATCCAGGGGAAGAAGCGGTCCGGGTTCATCTCGCCGCCGCGCAGCGACACGGAGGTCACCGTCACGTCATGGATCGCCGAGGGGGCGTGGTCATGGTGGTGGTGGCCGTGGCCGTGATCATGATGGTGATGATCATGCCCGTGATCATGGTCATGATGATCGTGGCCATGGTGATGATGATCGTGATCGCAATCCGGGCCGCAGACATGGTCCGGCTCGTCATGGTCGAGGAAATGCGGATCGTTTTCGAGCGCGCGCTCAAGATTGAAGGCGCCCTGGTTCAGGACCTTGGCGAGATCGACGCCGGAGCGGGTGGTCGAGTAGATGCGGGCCGAGGGATTGATGGCGCGCACAATGTGCTCGATCTGGTGCAATTCGTCATGGCTGACGAGGTCCGCCTTGTTGACGACGACGACATCGGCGAAGGCGATCTGGTCTTCGGCTTCACGGCTGTCCTTCAGGCGCAGCGGCAGGTGCTTGGCATCGACCAGCGTGACCACCGCATCAAGCTCGGTCTTGGAGCGTACGTCGTCGTCCATGAAGAAGGTCTGGGCGACCGGGACCGGGTCGGCCAGGCCCGTCGTCTCGACGATGATGCCGTCGAAGCGGCCGGGACGGCGCATCAGGCCCTCGACGACGCGGATCAGGTCGCCGCGCACGGTGCAGCAGACGCAGCCATTGTTCATCTCGTAGATTTCTTCATCCGACTCGACGATCAGGTCGTTGTCGATGCCGATTTCGCCGAATTCGTTGACGATGACGGCGTATTTCTTGCCATGGTTTTCCGACAGGATGCGGTTGAGCAGTGTTGTCTTGCCGGCGCCGAGATAGCCGGTGAGCACGGTGACGGGAGTCGGTTTTACGGATGCTTCGGTCATGAAAGCCTCTGATGTCCTGGGAGCGCCGGGCGATGCGGCTGTAATGGTATTACCCCCATATAGGCGTTCCGCTTCGCCAGTTCAAAGGCTTTCGTCACGTCGAGACGAGGTCCGAGACATCAAAGCTATGCACGTCCTCCAGTAGTTCCAGGAGCCCGCCCACGGCATGGGCGATCAGCCCGTCTCCCCGCTCCGCCGTTGCTGCGGCCGCATTGCCGGCGACGCCGTCCGGGTTCAGATCCGACATCTTCCAGCCGAAGGCATGCGGGCCGTAGGCGCGCAGGTGTTTGTACCTCGCCGCAAACTCGGATTGGCGGGAAGGGAAGGCGCGGACTTTCGTCAGGTCGACGCGTTCGGGGGCGAGGGCCAGCATCACCGACGTCTCGATATCGCCGCCATGGATGTCGATCGCCTTGTCTTCCGGCCTGATCCAGCCCTCGGGTTGGCCGAAGCGGGTCCAGCTGGTGGCTACCACCAGCATGTCGAAGCGGACGCGCGCTTCGGTCGCGACGATGGTCAGAAGCGGAGAATTGCCGCCATGGGCGTTGAGCAGCACGAGCTTGCGGATACCCTGGCGATGGAGATCCTCGGCAATTCCGAGCCAGCGGGTGACCGCCTCGTCATAGTCAAGGGTGCGTGTGCCCTCGACGTCCATGTGTTCGATGGAATAGCCGATAGGTTCGACCGGGAGCATGGTGACCGGCAGGTGTTCGGCAAGTGCTGCAACCACACGCTCGGCGATGCCGGCGGCAATGATCGTGTCGGTCTCGAAGGGCAGGTGGGGACCGTGCTGCTCATGGGCACCAAGAGGAAGGACGGCGATCCAGTCGTGCCGATCGGCTGCAGTCAGTTCCGGATCGTTATCCTTGAACCACGGGGCTGGTTTCGCCATCTGGTCTAAGCTCCTGATCTTCGTTATGCATTGCAGCCGTCGCTGCGTGTATGAAGTGGCGACCGCAGCGTGTGTCGACCGGGGAGAGTCATGGCGAAAAAGGACAAGGCCGACAAGGACCGCGGCGAAAAGAAGAAGGGCAAGAAGAAGGAGCCGCCAGGCTCCGGCGTTCTGTGTGCCAGCGTTACCCAGGTTGCGCGCGCCATGCGCACTCATCTTTCCCATGGTCTTGCCGCAAGCGGTCTTTACCCCGGCCAGGACGGCGTCGTGCAATTGCTCGCCCAGGGAGACGGGCAGACACCCGGCGCGCTCGCCCACCAGCTTGGCGTGAAGGCGCCGACCATGACCCGCACTATCGGGCGCATGGAGGCGCAGGGTTTTGTCCTTCGTCGCACCGATGATCGCGACGGCCGGCTCACCAAGGTCTATCTCACCGACGAGGGGCGTGGCAGCGTGGCCCGCATCGCCGAGGCAACAGCGGCCTGCGAGGCACAGGCGCTCCAGGGGCTGTCGGGCAAGGAGCTGAAGACACTGGTCAAGTTGTTGTCGGTAATCGACAGCAATCTCTCCGGCCATGCTCCTATGCGACCTTCGAACGAGGCCGAGGAAGACGATTGAAACACCTCCTTAAATTGTTTAATTAAAACTTTTAAGGGCGATGAAACGCCCGCCGTTCTGCTGCGAGGGAGGAAACGTGGCACAAAAGGTAAAGCTTTCGACCATTGCGGAGTCGCTCGGTCTTTCGACCGCCACCATCTCGCTTGCGCTTCGTGACAGCCCGCTTGTGGCCGCCGATACCCGCGAGAAGATCAAGGAACAGGCGCGCGCGCTCGGCTATATCTACAATCGTCGCGCCGCCAGCCTGCGCACGTCCCGCTCCGGGATCATCGGCGTGGTCGTGCACGACATCATGAACCCGTTCTACGGTGAAATCCTGAAGGCCATCGAGACCGAACTCGATCGCAGCCGGCATACCTTCATCCTGTCCAACCATTATGACAGTGTCGACAAGCAGCGGATGTTCGTTGAAACGCTCCTGCAGCTCGGCGGCGATGGCGTGATCATGTCGCCGGCCATCGGCACACCACCGGAAGACGTCATGCTGGCGGAAAACAACGGCATGCCGGCGATCTTCATTGCGCGTTCGATGGATGGTGTCGAGGTGCCGATCTATCGTGGTGACGACACCTACGGCATCTCTCTTGCCACCAACCATCTGATCGGTCTCGGCCATCGCTCGATTGCCATGATCGGTGGCACGGACCAGACATCCACCGGCCGTGATCGCTACCAGGGCTATGTCAACGCCCTGCGCAAGGCCGGCATCGAGGTGGATCCGGGGCTGCGCATCCCGGGACCGCGTACCAAGCAGGGCGGCTTCGAGGCGGCGGTCAACTTCCTTTCCCTGCCGCAGAAGCCGACGGCGGCCGTCTGCTGGAACGATCTCGTTGCGATCGGCCTGATGAACGGGATCGCCCGTGCCGGGTTGATCCCGGGTCAGGACATTTCGGTCACCGGCTATGACGACCTCGAGGAGGCCTCGATCGCCACTCCATCGCTGACGACCGTGTGGAACGGACAGGCGGAGGTCGGGCGGCTTGCCGCCCGCGCCCTGCTCGACAAGCTGGCCGGAAGTCATGAGCCTGATGGCATCCACCTGATAAAGCCCGAGATGCGCATCCGCCAGTCGACCGGACCTATCCGCCGCTGACCCTCGGCCGGTTTTCATGCCCGGCCGCTCCCAACCTTGCCTGCCAGGAGACAGCCATGTCCGATCGCCCCGTCATGTTGATCCCCGGTCGTATCCATGCGCGCGTGCGATCCCGCCTTGCCGAGAAGTTCGAGCTTCTTGAGGCTGGCGACGCGTCGGCATCGGAATGCGACGTCGAGAAGCTCGCTCAGGTGCGAGGCGCTGCCGTTTCCGGCCGTTTTCCGGCATCACTCATCGCGCGACTGCCGAAGCTCGAGGTGATCGGGAGCTTCGGCGTCGGATATGATGGTGTTGATGTGACGGCGGCTGCGGCGCGCGGGATTGTGGTGACGAATACGCCAGACGTGCTGAACGACGAAGTGGCCGATACCACGATCGCGCTGCTGCTCAACACCGTGCGCCTGTTTCATTTTGCCGAGCGGCATCTGCGCGACGGGCGCTGGGAGCGGGAAGGGGCCTTTCCGCTGTCGCCCCTGTCGCTCAAGGGGAGGCGGGTCGGCATTCACGGCCTCGGACGCATCGGCATGGAGATTGCCGCCCGGCTCGTCCCGTTCAAGGTAGAAATCGCCTACCATACCCGGCGACCGCGCACGGATGTGCCTTTTGCCCATCACGACACGCTGGTGGGACTGGCAAAGGCGGTCGACATCCTGATCTCGATCGTGCCGTCGACGCCGCAGACGAACGGCGCAATCAATGTCGAGGTGCTTGCCGCGCTCGGACCGAGCGGCGTGCTGATCAATGTGGGGCGCGGCTCGACGGTGGATCAGCCTGCCCTGATCGCCGCCCTTCAGGATGGCACGATCGCCGGTGCCGGTCTCGACGTCTTCGCCGATGAGCCGCATGTGCCGCAGGCGCTCATCGATCTGCCTAATGTCTCGTTGCTGCCGCATGTCGCCTCTGCATCGGTGCCGACACGCGATGCCATGGCCGATCTGGTCGTCGACAATCTCCTCTCCTGGTTCAATGAAGGTCGACCGCTGACGCCGGTCCCGGAAACCCCGGTCTCACCGGACTGATTCGCGAAGCCAGCCTTCCGCAAGTTTCGACGCGCATCCTGCCAGAACCTGGGGTTTCGAGCGGAAGGATGATCGCATGAAGACCTCTCTCGCCATCGTGGCGACCTCCCTGGTTTGTGCGGGTATTTCGGCGTTCGGGCTCACGCTCTGGGGTGTGCCGAAATCGGCAGACCAGGAGGTCGCGGATCCGATCGTGCTCGGAACCATTCCGTCCGCCGGGACAGCCGAACTTCCCATTCCCGCCGCTCTGCAAATGCAGACCGCTTCGCCGCCTGCCATCTTCTCGGTATCGAATTTCAGCCGCAAGACGGTCTGTCTGGTGGAGCGCGGTGCTGCGCTCACGAGCCGAAGCCGGGATTTCTTCGCTCCACCCGATTGCGAGCATGTCTGGCCGGGGCTCACCCGGGCGACCAACTGGACGCAGAACGAGGACGGAAGCGTGACAATCACCGATGGGCACGGGGCCACCGTGCTTGCGCTGGTGCGCGGGCGGCATTTTTCCTACGAGGCGGCAGAGGCTTCGGCAGACGACCTCGCCCTGCTCATGCTGCCCTGATCAGGACGGGCTCCGGCGGGCGGCGAAATCGCGGACGGCATCTCCGAAAGCCTCGAAGAGGGCGCGTGATGGCGCGTCGGTTTCAGCCCAGTATTCCGGATGCCACTGGACACCGACAGCGAAGCCCTTGGCGTCGATGACCGAAACGGCCTCGATCGTTCCGTCGTCGGCCAGTGCCTCGACCTGCAACCGTGGTGCTGCCTTGGAAATTGCCTGGCGATGCAGGGAGTTCACCGGCACCCGCCCTGCGCCGAGATAGCGTGCGATACAGGAGCCCTCGGCGATGATCACATCCTGTCGGATGGCATAGGCGACGTCGCGGTCGGGGTGCTGCGGCTTGCGGTGATCCTCGATGCCGGGCTGTTCGTGTATTTCCGTCGCCAGTGTTCCGCCGAGGGCGACGTTCAGTTCCTGGATGCCCCGGCAGATGGCGAGCAGCGGGATGCCCCGGTCGATCGCCCGGCGGATCAGCGGCAGGGAGGTGGCGTCGCGCGCGGGGTCGAACGGGCCATCACTCTCCCTCACTTCGGCGCCGTAGAGGCTCGGATGGACATTGGTCGCGGAGCCCGAGACGAGCAGCCCGTCAACGCGATCCAGAATCACATCCGGATCGATGCCGTCCTCCAGCGCCGGAACCAGCAGGGGAACGACCTCGGCAGCCTTGATGGCCGCCTTCACGTACTGGGTCTGGACGGCATGCCAGGTGGTTCCGTCGAACTGGCGGATATCTGCAGGGATGGCGACGATCGGTCTGGGCATCGAGCTCTCCTGGAACAGGCGACATGCTTGGCGTCCGAAGGCATATCCTGTCAAGCGCCATCCTTGTTCGCGCTAACACAAAACCTCGTCGTCACAAGCGCTTGCGGGGCATTTCGCCTCACCCAAAAGAATAGCACGCAAGCGCTTGAAACGCTTTGACCAAAATGGTTAGCTCGCGCATCGCTGCCGGGAGGGGCCGACGATGCCCGCCGGTGGGGCCACTAAATGGGAGGTAGTTTATGGATCGTCGTTCATTCATCAAGAAGGCTGGCGTTGCCGGTGCGGGCGCAGCCGCGTCCACCGTGCTTGCCGCACCCGCCATCGCGCAGGAAAACCCCAAGATCACCTGGCGCTGCTCGTCGGGCTTCCCCAAGGCGCTTGACACCATTTATGGTGCGGCGGAAGTGTTTGCCGCAGCCGTCAACGAAGCAACCGACGGCAATTTCCAGATCCAGGTCTTTGGCGCTGGCGAAATCGTCGGTGCGCTGGAAGGCGCAGATGCCGTTCGTGATGGCACCATCGAAATGGCGCATACCGCGTCCTACTACTTCTTCGGCAAGGATCCGAGCTGGGCATTCGGCACGGGTGTTCCGTTCGGCCTGAACCAGCGCATGACCAATGGCTGGCTCTACGAGGGCGGCGGTCTTGACCTGCTCAACGAGTTCTATGCCGCCAACAACATGATCTCGTTCCCGGCTGGCAATACCGGTGCGCAGATGGGCGGCTGGTTCCGCAAGGAAATCAACACCGTTGCCGATCTGCAGGGCCTGAAGTTCCGCATCGGCGGCTTTGGCGGACGTATCATCTCCGAACTCGGCGTTGTTCCGCAGAACATCCCGGGTGGTGACATCTACGCTGCTCTCGAGCGCGGCACGATCGATGGCGCCGAATTCGTCGGCCCTTACGACGACGCCAAGCTCGGCTTCAACAAGGTCGCGCCCTATTGCTACTATCCCGGTTGGTGGGAAGGTGGCGTGACGCTGATGAACATGATCAACCTCGACAAGTGGAACGAGCTGCCGAACAACTACAAGGGCATCATCAAGAGCGCTTCGGCACTTGCCAACGGCGTGATGATGGCGCGTTACGACAGCCTCAACCCGGCCGCTCTGAAGAAGCTCGTCGCCGAGGGTACGCAGCTTCGTCCGTATAGCCGCGAGATCTTGGAAGCCTGCTTCGATGCAGCAACCAAGGTCTATGGGCAGATCAGCGCCGAGAACCCGCAGTTCAAGAAGCTGCACGATTCCTACATGGGCTATCGCGGCGACGGTTATCTGTGGTTCCAGCTGTCGGAATACAGCTTCGACACGTTCATGATGCTTCAGCAGCGCGCCGGCAAGCTCTAAGCCTTTCACTGCTAATCGGTCGACAGGGCCCCGGGATGAAAGTCCCGGGGCCCTTTTCCGTTGGTTGACAGGCTTGCGCCCGCCATCGGTTGCTCGTGCAAAGAAAAACCCGGCGTTTCCGCCGGGTTCGAGGTTCTAGCATGATGCTTTCGATCAACGCGTGGCAAGTCGCCGGTATCGCGTAGAACTGCAATCACTTAGGGAGCTGGTGGAGTTGCACCCCCAGCAGGCGGGTTTGCGGGTGCTCCGAAATTCGGGAGCGCTGGCATGCCGTCTCCCGGCCCCGGAAGCCCGAATGACGGCGTGCCTTGAAGTTCCATTCCACCATCCAGGCTCATCCCCGGCTGACCGAATCCTGATCCGCCGGCATTGTTGATCTGGCTGTTGATGTCGCTCTGGTTCATCTGGATCGGCTCGGACTTGTAGTGGGTGACGAGGCCAGGGAACGCGATGAGAATGCCCAGCATGACGATGTTGATCACGATGAAGGGTAGCGTCCCGGTATAGATCGCGCGCGTCGTGATCGGGTCGATCATCCGATCGGTCGTCTTGTCGTACCAGGCCTTGGTCGGTGCAACGGAGCGCAGGTAAAACAGGGCAAAGCCGAAGGGTGGCGTTAGGAAGCCAACCTGGAGGTTGAAGCCGAGAAGGACGCCGAACCAGATCAGATCGATACCAAGCTGCTCTGCCACCGGCACCAGAAGCGGCACGAGAACGAAGGCGATCTCGAAGAAGTCGAGGAAGCAGCCGAGGATGAAGACAATGATCGTCACGACGATCAGGAACCCGGTCTGGCCACCCGGAAGCGCCAGCATCAGATCCTCGACCCATATGTCACCGGAGATGCCATAGAAGGTGAGGGCAAAGACACGGGCCCCGATGAGGATGAACATCACGAATGTCGCCAGCTTGGCCGTTGCTTCCAGAGCTTGCGACAGGGTCTTGAAATCGAGGCGGCCCTTCGCGGCTGCCATGATCAGGGCACCTGCCGCGCCCATGGCACCACCCTCGGTCGGTGTGGCAATGCCAAGGAAGATCGTGCCGAGGACGAGGAAGATCAGCGCCAGCGGTGGAATGAGGACGATGATCACCTGCTCTGCCATCTTGGAGAGATAGCCCAGCTTCATTTGCCGGTTTGCCAGCGCGAAGAGGTAAGGCAGAACCGTTGCCAGCAAGGCCGACCAGACAACGCGCGTCTCATAGCGGAAGCTACCGAAGATGAGATAATAAGCGAGCACATACAGCAGCACTGCGGCGACAAGGATCAGGTAAAGCGAACGTCCGCCACTGCCCAGCGGGCGCGCTTCCGGGGGCAGGGCCGGGACCCATTTTGGCTTGAGCAGCGTGATCGCGAAGATGTAGAGGCAGTACATGCCGATCAGCATCATCGCTGGCACGATGGCGCCGACATACATGTCACCGACGGAACGGCCGAGCTGGTCTGCCATCACGATCAGGACGAGCGACGGGGGTACGATCTGGGCCAGCGTGCCTGACGCGGCAATCGTGCCGGCTGCCAGGCCGGGGTGGTAGTTGTAGCGCATCATGATCGGCAGCGAGATCAGGCCCATGGCGATGACCGAGGCGGCCACCACGCCGGTTGTTGCCGCCAGCAGGGCGCCAACGATGACAACCGCAAAGGCCAGACCGCCGCGCACCGTTCCAAACAATTGGCCGACGGTGTCCAACAGGTCTTCCGCCATGCGTGATCTCTCAAGGATCAGCCCCATGAAGGTGAAAAAGGGAATGGCCAGAAGCGTGTCGTTGCGCATGATGTCGAAGACACGGTTCATGTTCGCCTGCGCCAGCGGCCAGGAGAGACGGATCTCCGGCGAAATGTGGCTCAGTTCAACGCCGAAGATGAAGAAGTAGATACCGCCTGCAGCCAGGGTAAACGCGACGGGATAACCGAGCAGGAGCATGCCCATGACAATGACGAACATGATCGGCGCAAGGTTATGGGCGAAAAGATCAAGCATTGCTGCCCTCCTTCGTCTGCCTGGTTGCGTTCTCGGCCTGTTCTGGTTGGGCGTGTCCGGATACGATCGTCGGTTCCTCCAGGTCGCCACGCATGATGGCGTAGCGCTTGATGATCTCGGAGAATGCCTGGAGATTCAGCATTAAGAAGCCGACAAAGATGCTTGCCTTTGCCGGCCATATGATCAGACCACCGGCGTTGGAGGACATTTCGCCCGACATGAAGGAACGCCAGAAGAAGGGCCATGCGAAGTAGGTCATCATCAGGCAGAACGGCAGCAGGAAGAAGATGTGGCCGAGGAGATCGATCCAGTCTCGCGTCCGCTTCTTGAAGTTGCCAGCCAAGACGTCGATGCGCACATGATCGTTGCGCTGGAGTGCATAGGCCGCAGCCAGCATGAACACCGTACCGAACAGATACCACTGGACCTCAAGCCAGGCATTGGAGGAAATGTCGAAGGTCTTGCGAATTACGGCATTGCCGGCGCTGATCAGGACGGCGGCCAGGAGCAGCCAGGAAACCCAGCGCCCGATGGCCCCGTTGATCGCGTCGATCAGCCGGGAAACAGCCAACAGGATTGTCATTGTGTTTGTTCTCCCCTTGTCGTTTCGTGCTTAGAGCAATGGCCAAGCGCGCGCAACTGGACTGCGCACATGGTCCCCGGGAGCCGACGAAAGTTGAAGCGCCGTGTGTGCCTCCGCGCCACAGGGTGGCGGCGCCCTTTCCACGGGACGTGTGCCGATCTGTGGCATTTTAACGGTTCCGGTTGGTTGGCCTTAACAGGTTCTGACTTAGTCGTTTGCGTCCCGCTTCGAAGCAGTGCATTTTAGCATCTGCTTCGGTTGGAGTGTTACTGTGACGTTTTAGGACATGCTTTTTGGCCCTTTCATGGGGCGCAGGGATTGAAAGACATATCATTTGATATCTGAGTTTCGCGTCCAACCTCGCCGGGAGGGCAGATGATGAGCGCCGAGAAGGGGCATGACCAGCATGTGCCCACGGATGTCTATCTGTCGTTTGTGAGCTCACTGTTCGACAACCGCTTCACGCTGTTCACCGGCATGGTTGTCCACATCCTGACCTTCGTCACCGTCTTCGTGCAGACGGGTGCTTCCTTCTATCTCCTGCTCTGTGCATGCTTTGTCCTCGTCTTCGCGTTCCGCCTGCACTCCTTCTTCTTGTTCGATCGCGAGGACAAGAAGTCCCTGACCAGAGAGCGGATCGCGGCGTGGGAACGCCGCTATGTGCTGGGGGCTGCTTCTACGGCAGCCATTCTCGGCGTGGGCAGCGGTTACGCCATGCTTGCCTTCGAGGACACCTTCGCCGAGCTCGCCTGCATTTCCGTCGCCATGGCGTCGATGGTTTCGGTCGTGGGGCGCAACTATGGCTCGCGACTTGCCGTTGATCTGCAAACGCTCGCCTGCTGCACGCCGATGGTGATCGGCAGTCTTCTCGCGCAGGACATCTTCAAGGCGCTGCTGTCCCTGATGCTGGTGCCCTTCGGCCTGACAGTGCGGGCCATGGCGAACGGCGTGCGCGAGTTCCTGTACGAGAATGTCATTGCCTCCCGTGAGATGGCGAAAATTGCCGACCGGTTCGATACGGCGCTGAGCAACATGACCCACGGCCTGATCATGCTCGATCCCGGCAACCGAATCGAGGTTATCAACCGCAAGGCCTGCGAACTGCTCCATCTCGGCGACCGGGGGCGGCTGGCGGGGTGCGATCTCGATGTGGTCCTGCGCTACGGTGTCCGCCATACCTTCATCGACGGAGCGATGCCCAGCCTGCTGCAGAAGCAACTCGCGCAGCTGACGCAGGGGCTGTCCAACCGGGCCATGATGCACTTCTCCGACGATCTCGTGCTGGAGTTCTCCGCCAAGCGTCGAGATGAAGGGGGCGTTGTCCTGATCTTCGAAGACGTGACGGCGCGGGTGCGTGCGGACCGGAAGATCCTCCACATGGCCCGCTATGACAGCCTGACCGGTCTGCCGCAGCGGGCGTATTTTAACGATCTGGTTCGCGAGCGCATGGAGCGACCCGGGGAATTCGGTCCGATGATCGGGCTGATGATCCTTGATGTGACCGACTTCAAGCATGTCAACGACCTCAAGGGGCATCTGACGGGTGACAGGCTGCTCGTCGCGATTGCCACCAGGCTTACGGAGCTGGCGGCCGGCAAGGCGGTGGTCGGTCGATTGGTGGGCGACCACTTCATCTGCTTCTTCCCCAATGTGGAGGCGCGCGAGGACCTCGAGGCCGACATGCGCAGCCTGCATGCCGCAGCCTTCGGAAGTTACGATGTCGCCGGATCACACATTCCGGTCAACTTCTCCGCTGGCGCGGTTCTGCTCGCCAGTGCCGACGTGAAGATGGACGACTGGCCGGTCAAGCTCGACATTGCACTGTTCGAATCCAAGGCTCGCAGCCGTGGCCAGTTCACCCTGTTTGCCGACGAGATGGACGCGCGCTATCTTGAGCGCCAGCGGTTGAAGGCCGACCTGCGGGCAGCTGTCGATGACAATGACATAACGGTCGTCTACCAGCCGATGTTCACCCCGGATGGGCGTGGCCTTGCCTGCTGTGAGGCGCTGGCCCGCTGGCACCATCCGGAGAAAGGTGCGATCGCCCCCAATATCTTCATCCAGATTGCCGAGGAGATGGGCATCGTTTCGGCTATCACACACCAGGTCCTGCGCAAGGCCTGCATCGACTGCGGCAACTGGCCTGAAACGATCGGCGTGTCTGTCAATCTTTCGGTTCATGACCTGCGCCACGGCGATCTCGCCGGAACCGTTGAGCGCATCCTTCAGGAAACCGGGCTTTCAGCGAAGCGCTTGCATCTGGAGGTTACAGAGAGCAGCCTGATCGAGGAACTGTCCGCCGCCCGTGCCATGCTGGACAGGTTGAGGCAGCTCGGGATCACGATCTCGATCGATGATTTCGGCACGGGTTTTTCGAGCCTCAGCTATCTCGACACGCTGCCGGTCGATGTCGTCAAGATCGACCGTTCCTTCGTCCGGGACATCGGCGAAAATGCGCGCCGCCTCAAGCTGCTGCGTGGCATCGTCAGCCTGGCACGAGGGCTGGACATCGGAATCGTGATCGAGGGGGTCGAGACGCGGGAGCAGCTGGCGCTGATCAAGAAGCACAATTGTGCAGATCTCATCCAGGGCTATGTGTTTTCCATGCCGATCAGTCCGCATGCCGTGGCCGCACTCGCCGAACAGGCGGAGCTCACGGGCATCAAGGGGGAGGCTGGCGTCGCCTGAAGATATTCCGGGCCGCAGTCTTTGCGTTTCAATTGTCAGCTTTTTCTCTTCATTCCGGTGCCTTGCGAGACATTGATTTCGCTCGCAACCATTAACCTTAATACCTGTCATTTTAATTGCTTGTTAATATTGAGGGGGGCGGCTGGGAACAGGGCGTGATACCCCATTGGCATCGGCAACGACCGGGGCGAGCGTCTGGCATGGAACTGGAAGGCTTTTCGGAACGATTGATGCGGCATCTCGATTTCATCGAGTATCGCCGGGTCGAAACCCAGGAAGATTTCGAAGACATCGAACAGCTTCGCTACAAGGCATACAAGGCGGCGAATGTCTTGCCTGTCGCAGCTCCAAGCATGATCGACGAGGCGGATTTCGATCCACATGCCTATGTCTTCGGGATCTACTACTTCGAGGAACTCGTCAGCACGATCCGGCTGCATCACGTCAACCCAGCCCATCCTCTTTCGCAGTCTGCAGGCGTCTTTCCCGACGTGATGGAGGCCTATCTCGATGCCGGCCTGACATTGATCGACCCGGCGCGTTTCGCGGTCGATCCGGACGTTGCGGCAGAACTTCCGATCCTGCCATACATCACCCTTCGTCCGAGCATCGTTGCGGCCGCCTACTTCAAGGCCGACCGGGTCCTTCAGCATGTACGCCCTCATCATGCTGCGTTCTACAAGCGCGTCTTCTACGCCGAGACGGTGGTCGACCGGCGCATGACGGAGATCTATGGTCTCGAACTGACATTGATGGCGACGAATACCCATACGACGGGTGAAAAGCTTCTGAAGCGATACCCCTTCTTCGATTCCGGTGTGCATGAACGACGGCTGATGTTCGGACGGCAGGAGGCGCACCTGCCGACAACGCCGCTGACGATCCTGCCGTCGGCGCGCCTCGTGGCGGCTGGCAAGATCACGGGTGCCGTCGCCGGACGGGATTATTGACCACGAACAATGGAGGCGATTGCACTCTGCTTGTCGTTTGTGTATGCGGGAAAAAGATAAAATTCCGCCCACAGCCGCATCTAGCGTGATTCTGCCGTGGTGCCGCCAGTCCTACGATTTGGGAGATCGAACATGAGCGAACATCATTCCGGTCCGGTCGAAACCGGTGCTTCGATGGACTACAAGGAGCACGAGAAGACCTACGACCTCTTCATCGCCGGCACCAAGTATGGCACCGTGCTCCTCGTCACGCTGATGATCGCCATGGCTGCAGGCTTCTTCGGCGGTGCCGGCCTGATCGGCGGGTTCTTCATCTGGATCGTTTTGACGGTCGCTGGCATCTTCATGATGCGCTGATTGACTGGGCACATCACAGTCTCGACGAGGCGATCCGGCAACGGGTCGCCTTTTTTGTTTGCCGGTGTCTGTCTTGCTCAGGCCGCGACCTGCGCAACAGAAAACGGCGGGTTGCCCCGCCGTTCGTCATGATCGGTCGTGATTGTAGAGCTCAGCTCGTCGTTGCGCGTGTGCGGGCGAGGCCCTGCTTGGCGGGCTCGTATTTCGGATCCAGACGCAGCGCGTGCGAATAGGATTTTGCAGCGCGGGCCTTGTCGCCACGGCGCTCGTAAATCAGAGCCTGGTTGGCCCAGCTTTCGGCGATGTTGTTGTTCAGCTCGATGGCGAGGTTGAAGTCGGCAAAGGCGTTGTCGTCGTCATTCAGCGCCGCATAGGACACGCCCCGGCCATTGTAGGGCTCCGGTGCGCGCGGTGACAGCGAGATGGCCTTGGAGAAGTCTTCGATCGCCTTGGGGTGATCGCCGCGCAGCTGGTAGATCAGACCGCGGTTGTGATAGGCGCGGCCATCGGTTGTGTCGAGCTGGATGGCGCGGTTGAAGTCGCCGAAGGCTTCGTCGATACGGCCAGCCTGGCGATAGATGTTGCCGCGGCCGATATAGGCAACGTCGTAATTCTGGTTGATCTTCAGCGCCATGTTGTAGTCTGCCGCAGCTTCGACCGGCTTGCCCATGTTGCGATAGACCAATGCGCGGTTGGCATAAGCCTGGAAGAACTGCGGGTTGAGCTGCAATGCGGTGTTGAAATCGTCGAGCGCCTGCTTGAACTGACCGGCGCGTCCGTAGGCCGAGCCCCGCACGTTGTAGCCTTCCGGATCGCGTGGATTGGCCTGAATGACGGCGGTCAGGGAGGCGATGTTCTCTTCCGATCCCTGCGCGCGGTCGAGGCGGATGACATCAGTGGTTTCCGTCGTCGTGGCACAGCCCACCAGGGTCAGGGCGGCGAGCAAGACGGCTGCAGAAGCCAGTCTGTGCCTGCGCTTGGCGTGGAAGGCGGTGGTGAGGACGGAGGTTTTCGTCATGAGGCGCATCATCCGGCAGCTGGCAGCGCCAAGGAGGCAGCAGACAGCGCAAGTTCGTGTTGCATATCAAAAGAGCGGCGGCGATTCGTCTCGCCCCCGCCCTCATTTCACAGGAAAACGCCCAAATCGGGGCAGATCAACGGCCGCGCGCAGCCGGCAGCAGGCCTTCGCGCTGCATCTTCTTGCGCGCCAGCTTGCGGACGCGACGAACGGCTTCGGCCTTTTCGCGTGCACGCTTTTCGGACGGCTTTTCGAAGAAATCGCGCATCTTCATCTCGCGGAAGATACCTTCGCGCTGCATTTTCTTCTTGAGAGCGCGGAGCGCCTGGTCAACGTTGTTGTCGCGGACTAGTACCTGCACGTTTATCCCGTTCCTTTGGTTCTTTGAGTTGGTCCTTCCGCCGATGCAGGTCACATCAACGGAAACAGCATATGAGTTCGCCCGGCCCGTGAGTCCGGCGATTAGGCTGCGAATTACCAGAACAAGCGGGTGAAGTCCATATGGCGCAAGGCTTCCCGCCAAGAATTTTGCGTCGATGAGTGCCCTTCGGCGAGGGTGTCGAAAGACGGATGACATTGCGTCGCAAAACGGACGTCACGACGTGGGTTGATCTGCCAGGTGTATCGTCCTACCCCAGTGCCTGAACCACAGGAGTTTAAGGCGAATGCGCAAATATTCGGTCTTTGCCGTTGTCCGTGAGGCCATGCGTGCCCACAAGGGATGGGAGGCTCAGTGGGTCTCTCCCGAGCCGCGGCAGTCCTATGACGTCATCATCATCGGTGCCGGCGGCCATGGTCTGGGCGCCGCCTATTATCTGGCCAAGGAGCACGGCATCACCAATGTCGCCGTGATCGAGAAGGGCTGGCTCGGCGGTGGCAATACCGGCCGTAACACGACGATCATCCGGTCCAATTATCTCTATGAAGAGAGCATGGACATCTACGAGCATTCGCTGAAGCTCTGGGAGGGCCTCAGCCAGGACCTCAACTACAATGTCATGTATTCGCCGCGCGGCGTGATGATGCTGTCGCACAATGTGCATGACCAGCAGTCGTTCAAGCGCCATGTCAATGCCAACAACCTCTATGGCATCGACAATGAGTGGCTGACGCCGGAGCAGGCCAAGGCGTTTTGCCCGCCGCTCGATATCTCCAAGACCGCGCGCTACCCGATCAATGGGGCTGCGCTTCAGCGTCGCGGTGGCACCGCGCGCCACGATGCGGTTGCCTGGGGTTATGCGCGCGCAGCGTCGGATCGCGGCGTGCACATCATCCAGAACACCGAAGTGACGGGGCTCCGTCGCGGCCCGAATGGCGAAGTGACCGGTGTCGAGACGACGCGCGGCTTCATCGGCGCCAAGAAGGTCGGTGTTTCCGCTGCCGGCCATTCCTCCGTCGTCATGGGCATGGCGGGCGTGCGCCTTCCGGTTCACTCGACGCCGCTGCAGGCGCTCGTGTCCGAGCCGCTGAAGCCGATCTTCCCCTGCGTCGTCATGTCCAACACCGTGCATGCCTATATCTCGCAGTCGGACAAGGGCGAGCTGGTCATCGGTGCCGGTACCGACCAGTACAATTCCTACAGCCAGACCGGCGGCATGCAGATCATCACCCATACGCTGGATGCCATCTGCGAGCTCTTCCCGATGTTCCGTCGTGTGAAGATGATGCGCCAGTGGGGCGGGATCACCGACAACACGGCCGACCGTTCGCCGATCCAGAGCGTCACGCCGGTTCAGAACCTGTTCGTCAATGCCGGCTGGGGTACGGGCGGTTTCAAGGCGACGCCGGGGTCTGCCAACCTCTTTGCCCATCTCATCGCCAAGGGCGAGCCGCACCGGCTGGCTCAGGGCCTGACGCTCGACCGGTTCCGCACCGGCCGCCTCATCGACGAGGCAGCCGCCGCTGCCGTGGCGCACTGAATTAGGGATCATCCATCATGCTGGTCATCAAATGCCCCTATTGCGAAGAAGAGCGTGCAGAGCTCGAGTTTCGCGCCGCCGGTGAAGCGCATATCGCACGCCCGGAAAACATCGCTTCGATCACGGACGAGGAATTCGCCGACTATTTCTTCCTGCGCGACAACCCGAAGGGCCTGATCTTCGAGCGCTGGCGCCATATCCATGGCTGCGGTCGCTTCTTCAATGCTGCCCGCGACACGATCTCCGACAAGATTCTGCTGACCTACAAGGCCGGTGAACCCATGCCCGATCCTGCAACATTGGTTGCCCCGTCTGCATCGAAGGGAGAAAAGGCATGAGCGCTGCCAACCGTATTCCCGGCAAGGGCCGCCTGACGCCGGCGCTGACTGCCCGCTTCACCATCGATGGCCGCACGCTGACGGCTTACGAGGGCGACACAGTCGCATCCGCGATGATCGCCAACGGCATGCATCTCGCCGGCCGCTCGTTCAAGTATCACCGTCCGCGCGGCATCCTGACCGCAGGTCCGGAAGAGCCGAATGCGCTGCTCGACGTCTCGCGTGACGCTGCCCGCCGCCAGCCGAATGTGCGAGCGACCGTGCAGGAAGTCTTCGACGGGATGAAGATCGAGACGCAGAACCGCTGGCCGTCGCTGTCGCTCGACATTGGCGAGGTCAACAATCTGCTATCGCCCTTCTTCGCCGCCGGCTTCTACTACAAGACCTTCATGTGGCCGAAGGCTGCCTGGCACCAGATCTATGAGCCCTTCATCCGTCGCGCCGCCGGTCTCGGCCATGCCCCGAAGGAAGCCGATCCGGATCATTACGCCAACCGCTACGCCCATTGTGACGTGCTGGTGATCGGTGGTGGTGCCGCCGGTCTCGCCTCGGCGCTCGCTGCCGCCCAGACGGGCGTGCGCGTCATGATCGTCGATGAACAGCCGGAAATGGGCGGTGCCTTCCACTTCGATACAGGTGCCACCGTCGACGGCCAGAGCGGCTGGGACTGGGCACAGGCCACCGTCGCCAAGCTCAAGGGTATGTCCAACGTCACCGTGCTCTCCCGCACGACGGCGTTTGGCTATCATAACCACAATTACGTGGCGCTGGTCGAACGCGTCACCGACCATATCGCCAAGCCCTCGAAGGACCAGCCGCGCGAGCGGCTGTGGCAGGTGCGTGCCAAGCGCGTGATCATCGCCAGCGGTTCGATTGAGCGTCATATGGTGTTCGCCAACAACGACCGTCCGGGCATCATGCTGGCCTCTGCCGGCCGCACCTATCTCAACCATTTCGGCGTCGCTGTCGGTGCCAAGGTCGGCGTCTACACGGCGCATGACTCGGCCTATGAAGCGGCGATCGATCTGAAGAAGGCGGGCGTTTCCGTACCCGTCATCGTCGATGCCCGCGAAAAGCCGGGCGACGGCGTTCTCGCCCAGGCGCGTGCGCTCGGCATCGAGGTGCTGACCGGCCACGGAGTGGTCGACACATCAGGCCGTCTACGCGTCCGCTCGATCACCGTTCGTCGCAATGGCGGCGGTTCCACTCGCAAGATCGAGGTCGATGCGCTTCTGATGTCAGCCGGCTGGACGCCGTCTGTGCACATGTTCTCGCAGTCGCGCGGCAAGCTGAAATATGATGCTGCCAATGACCGTTTTCTGCCTGATATCTACGTGCAGGACTGCGTCTCTGTCGGTGGCTGCAATGGCACTGACGACCTGCAGGCGCTGCTCGACGAGGCGACGGCTGCCGGTCTCTCCTCGGCCAAGGCTGCGGGTGCAGCTGAGGCGCCTTCGCTCTCGCTCTCCGGCGCCAATGCCCACGGCTGGACCGGCGGCATGATCGGCGCTGCCGAAGGCGCTGGCCGCGAGGACAACGTCAAGGCTTTCGTCGACTTCCAGCACGATGTCTGCGCCAAGGATATTCGTCTGGCCGTGCGCGAAGGCATGCATTCGATCGAGCACATCAAGCGCTTCACCACCAACGGCATGGCGTCTGACCAGGGCAAGCTTTCCAACATGCATGGTCTGGCGATCGCAGCCGAAGTGCTCGGCAAGGAGATCCCGCAGGTCGGTCTCACCACCTTCCGCGCGCCCTATACGCCCGTCACCTTCGGCACGCTGATCAACCATTCGCGCGATGCGTTGTTTGATCCGGTGCGCAAGACGCCGATGCATGCTTATGAAGTGTCCCAGGGCGCCGTCTATGAAGATGTCGGCAACTGGAAGCGCGCCTGGTATTACCCCAAGGCGGGCGAGGACATGCATGCCGCCGTCAACCGCGAATGCAAGACGGTGCGTGACGCGGCCGGCGTGTTCAACGCCTCGACGCTCGGCAAGATCGAGGTCGTCGGGCCCGATGCTGCCGAGTTCCTGAACCTGATGTACACCAATGCCTGGGACACGCTGAAGCCCGGCAAGGCGCGTTATGGCATCATGACGCGTGAAGACGGCTTCATCTATGACGATGGCGTCGTCGGTCGTCTGGCCGAGGATCGCTTCCACGTGACCACCACGACGGGCGGTGCGCCGCGTGTCATGCACCACATGGAAGACTATCTGCAGACGGAATTCCCGCATCTGAAGGTCTGGCTGACGTCGACCACCGAACAATGGGCTGTCATCGCCGTCCAGGGTCCGAAGGCGCGCGATATCATCGCGCCTTTCGTCGAGGGCATCGACATCTCGAACGAGGCCTTCCCGCATATGAGCGTGGCCGAAGGCATGTTCTGCGGCGTGCCGACGCGTCTCTTCCGCGTCTCGTTTACCGGTGAACTCGGTTTCGAAGTCAACGTGCCCGCCGATTTCGGCGCCGATGTCTTCCGCCAGATCTGGGAGCGCGCGCAATCACTTGGTGCTTGCCTCTATGGCACCGAGACCATGCACGTACTGCGCGCCGAGAAGGGCTATATCATCGTTGGTCAGGACACCGACGGAACGCTGACGGCTGACGATGCCGGCCTTTCCTGGGCGGTGTCGAAGAAGAAGACCGACTTTGTCGGTATTCGCGGCATGAAACGACCTGACCTCGTCAAGGAAGGCCGCAAGCAGCTTGTCGGCATCTTCACCAAGGATCCGAACGAAGTGCTGGAAGAGGGCGGGCAGATCGTCGCCAACCCGAACCAGCCGAAGCCGATGACCATGCTCGGTCACGTCACCTCGTCCTACTGGTCGGAAAACCTCGGGCGCTCGATTGCGATTGCCATGGTGGCCGGTGGACGCGGCCGGATGGGCGAGACGCTTTACGTGCCGATGAAGGACAAGACCATCGCAGTTGAGGTCACCGACATGGTGTTCGTTGACAAGGAAGGAGTCCGCATCCATGGCTGATACGTTTACCGCAGAGCGCAAGACGGTCCTGTCCGGCTTCCACGGCGGCAGCGCCAAGGTGCGCCTCACCCCGGCGCTTCCCGCGATCCGCGTGTCGCTGCGGGCAGGCGCCGATGCCGTGGCGGCGCTTTCCAAGTCGCTCGGCCTGAAGCTGCCGACAAAGCCGAAAACCTCCGCCTCGGCCAAGGGCCGCACTGCCTTCTGGATCGGTCCGGACGAGTGGTTCCTGATCGACGAGAAGGGCGACGCGCTGATGGCCGACTGCGCCGCCTCCGGCGTGGTTCATTCGGCGGCGGACATTTCCCACCGCAATACGGCAATCATCGTTTCGGGTCCGGCTGCCGCCGATACGCTGAATGCGGCCTGCCCGCTCGACCTCTCGCTCGCCGCCTTCCCGGTGGGTGCCGTCACGCGCACCGTCTTCGGCAAGATCGAGATCATCCTTTACCGCGTCGAGGAAGAGACGTTCCGCGTCGAATGCTGGCGGTCCTTTGCGGACTATGCGTTTGGCATGCTGTCCGAGGGCGCGGAGGATGCCTCGCTCTGAGGGGCGGGTGTTCGGGCAGGTGTTGAGGAGGCCGGGGTGACCCGGCCTTTTTGCGTTTGGGGTGGATCTCGCTTCGGTCGGCTCCGCATGGTATCGTCTGAGCCGACACACCAGAGCAAGGAGGTCAAATACGATGAAATCCTTGGGACAAGAGACCCTGAGGGCCGTGGACGATCTGGTTGAGATCGGCGGTTTTGCGTCGGCGGACGAGGCTGTGCTTGCTGCCATCCAGGCCTGGCACCAGACGACGGACGATCCAGCTCAACAGCTTGAGGGCATCCGGCTTCGCGTGCGTCGCTCGATCGAAGATCCTCGCCCAAGCCTCAGCGTGGAAGAGGTGGACGCCGCGCTCGACCAGATGATGGCCGAGGCGCAATCGGTGCCGGGACGTGCGGCGCGCTAAGGTTCGCTTTCGCCCGGAGGCGTTGAACGATCTTCGAGACATATTCGCGTTCGTGCTGTCGCTCAGCCAATCACCTGTGACCGCGAGACGCTATGTCGGTCGTATTCGTGCGCGCTGCGAGACAATCGGTGATGCGCTATACGGCGGCGTGTCGAGAGAGGACTTGGCTCCTGGGCTGCGCATGGTTCCGTTCGAGCATAGTGCGGTTGTACTCTACCTCGTTGATGCTGGCGACGTCGTGATCACCAACATCTTCTACGGACGGCGGAACTATGCGGCTTTGTTCAACTCATCCAGTTGAACCTTCCCACCCCACCCATTTCACCCACCGCCCATGAAAATCCGCTCGGCCGATCTCGTGAGTCTCGCCCGTCGGCCAGAGCGTGAGCAAGAGTGCCGCCCCTTCCGGCTTGCCGTCGGCCTCCAGCTGCAGGCGGGCCAGCGGTGCGGCTTCTGTCGCGCGGGCGCCCGCTTCGGCGATCAGCGCTTCGCCTTCAGCCTTCAGCGCCGGTGGCAGATATTGCCAGGCGATGGTGTGGTAGATGACGTGGGTCATGCCGGGACGGGGCGTCGCGAGGCGCTTTCGCAGCCAGTCGATGGCGTCGGCCTTTTCCACCTTCAGGCCGCTTTCGGTGGCCATGGCTAGCGCCGCTGCCGTGCGGTCGAGGCGGTCCTGCTGGTCGGCCCAGATGTAGGAAAAGAGCCGCAGGCGGTCGTCTTGCGAGGCGGGGTCGAGTGGATTCAGGTCGCAGCCGGCGCGTTCGGTGATTTCTATTGCGGCTTGCGGCGGCGGCGGGCCTTCCCAGCGCGGGGCGAGTTCCACGGCGGAGGCCTTGCCCCAGCCGACGCCGCCCAGCCTGTAGGCATAGCGGTCCCACTGCAGATTGAGGCCGGCACTGGCGCCGACTTCCGACAGAACGAGTGGCTTGCCTGTCAGTGCCGCGATCGTCAGGAAACCGGGAAGCAGGGCGGAGGAACGGCGCACCTCGTTGGTCTGCGGGGCGGATTTCAGGCGCTCCAGTATGAAGGCTTCGTCGCGGCGCAGGGCGGCCTCGACGGTGGTCCAGAGCTTGTCGTCGTCGACGGCATTCGGCGGATAGACGGCTATCAGGGCGGGGTCCTGTGCGGAGCGGACCAGCGCATGCAGCGTGCCGGCGAGGCGCAGGGCAAGCGCATCGCCGGTACCATCGGGATTGCCGGGCCAGCCGAGGATCATGGCGCCTACCGATGTTTCGGCGGTGAGCCGCTCTGCCGCCAGCGTGCAGAGGCGGGCGGTGAAGGGGGAGCCGAGATCGGCGCAGGCTTTCGCCTGGCGGAGGAAACTCTGGCGGATGAGCTTACTGCGGTCGTCGGTCATGCCAGTCTCCACCTCGCGTATCAGACGTTCTCCGGCCGATCCTTCGGATCGAATTGTGAGATGGTGATCCAGTTGGCGGTGAGTGCCGGCTTGCGCTCGTCTTCGATCTCGACGGTCACCTCATAGGTGTTCATCAGCATGCCGGCACCGCGAAAGCGGGCTTCGGCGAGCTTGAACGAGCCGCGAATGCGCTTTCCGGTCTTGACCGGTGACATGAAGCGCAGCTTGTCGAAGCCGTAATTGATGCCGAGCGTCTGTTCGCGGATTTTGGGCAGGCAATCGTAGTTCATCGCCGACAACAGCGAGACGGTCAGGAAGCCATGGGCAATGGTGCCGCCGAAGGGCGTCTCGGCGGCGGCACGGATGGGGTCGGTGTGAATGAACTGGTGGTCCATGGTGGCACCGGCAAAGGCGTCGATCATGGTCTGGTCGACGGTAATCCAGTCGGAAATGCCGACCACCGTTCCGACAAGGCCTTTAACATCCGAAAGGGAAATCTCACGCGGCATGAAAACACCTGATCTGACAATACTGCCCGGCACGCTACAGCCCGTTCCCGTGATCGGGAATAGCTGTTGATCACGGCCATGCAAGTTTCTCAGGTTTCGACCCAGAAATCCACGCTGCGCGGTTTGACTGAAATGGCCGCCTGGGCCCGACCGGTGGCAAGGCGGCGCCATTTGCGCCCGGTCGCCTGAGGCAGGACGATATCGCGCGGCTCCGTGCTCCGGTTGAACAGCACGGCGATGCGCGCCGGCTTGGCCGTCTCGCCGTCAAGCGTTGAAAGCACCATGGTCAGCGTCGATAAATCCGGCGTTTCCCATTCGGCTGTTGTCATGGTCTCGCCAGTCGGTCCCAACCATTCGACATCGCCGTTTCCGGTGAGAAAGCCGGTATCGCTGAAGCAGCCGAAGCGCTGGCGCATGGCGGCAAGCCTTGCCGTGGTCTCCATCAGTTCCGGATCGACGGCGGACCAGTTGAGCCAGGTGAGCACATTGTCCTGACAATAGGCGTTGTTGTTGCCGAGTTGCGTGCGGCCGAATTCGTCACCGGCGGTGATCATCACTGCGCCACGGCTGGCAAAGAGCGTAGCCAGCAGCGCTTCGACATCCTGCCGACGCTTCTTCAGGATCGCCTTGTCAGAGGTTTCACCCTCGATGCCATTGTTCCAGGAATGGTTCTCGTTGTGGCCGTCACGATTTTCCTCGCCATTCGCTTCGTTGTGTTTGTGTTCGTAGGAAACGAGGTCGAGGAGTGAAAAGCCGTCATGGGCGCAGATGAAGTTGACGCTGCGGCTCTGGGCTGCGCCGTGATGGGCGAAGAGATCTGCGGAGCCGGCCAGCGCCGTTGCCAGATCGCCTGTCGTGCCGGCATCGCCGCGCCAGTAGCGGCGAAAGGTGTCGCGGGCGCGGTCGTTCCATTCCAGGAAGGCGTCCGGAAAGCGGCCAAGCTGGTAGCCGCCCTGGCCAATGTCCCAGGGTTCGGCGATCAGAATGCGGTCCTCCAGCACGTCGTCTTCGAGGATCGCCTTCAGTGTCGGTGCGTTCGCATGGAAGCCGTCCCAGTGTCGGCCCATGATCGGGGCGAGATCAAAGCGGAACCCATCGACACCGGCCGAAAGCACGAAGTGGCGCAGCGTATCTGTTATCAGCTGGCGGATGAACGGGTGGTCGCAGGCGAGCGTATTGCCGCAGCCGGTGTCATTGACCAGCGTGCCTGGATCATGTGCCACATGGCGGAAGAGCGAGCGGTTGTCGATGCCGCGCAGCGAGAGCGTTGTGCCGTGGACGTCACTTTCGCCGGTATGGTTGAAGACGAGGTCGAGGATGACACCGATGCCCTCGGCATGCAGGGCAGCGACCGTCTCGCGCAGTTCCTTCACACCGCCCGGCACAAGACATGGATCAAGCGCCATCATGGCGACGGGATTGTAGCCCCAGCTGTTGGTGAGGCCGAGCGGGGGCAGATGCCGTTCGTCGATCCAGGCGGTGATCGGCATCAGCTCGATCATGTCGACGCCGATGCGGCGCAGATGCGCAAGGATTGCAGGATGGGCAAGCGCCTTCAGCGTGCCGCGCTCGGCTTCCGGAACCTCCGGATGCAGCATGGTGAAGGCCTTGACGTTGACCTCGTAGATGAAGCCGGCCCGGTCGCCGAGTGGCATCATGGGGCGCAGCGCCTTGTGGGTCTTGAGGATCGTCTTCGGCATCAGGTCGGCGGTATCGACGCCAACCTGGCCAAGCCTTGGATCATAGACAAAGGTGCGGTCGAGCTCGGTGGCATAGGGATCGACCAGCAGCTTGGACGGATCGTACCAGTGGCCCTGGCCAGGATCATAGGGGCCGTGGATGCGGAAACCGTAGCGGGCGCCTTCCTTGACGCCTTTGGCAAAGACGTGATGCACATCGCCTTCGCCGCGGGTCATGGTGAGACGGGCGATTTCCGTCTCACCGCGTTCATCGAACAGGCAGATCTCGACGAGATCCGCGTGATGCGACCAAATGCGGAAATCGGCGCCCGTCTTGCCGAGGGTGGCTCCAAGCATCGCTTCCGTCATAGCTGCCTCGCGGTCCGGTGATTCGCTCCCTGGATCGAGGGAACAATAGCAGGCCGTAAGGCTTCGACCAGAGCGGTTGCGCTCACATGGCCTTGAGGTTCACGGCTTTTGCGGCCTGTTCCTTGCGCTCGCTATAGCGATCGGTGAGGTAGGCCGAGACATCGCGGGTCAGAAACGTGAACTTCACCAACTCTTCGCAGACATCCACCACGCGCTCGTAATAGGACGAGGGTTTCATCCGCCCGTTACCGTCGAATTCCTGCCAGGCCATGGCGACCGAGGACTGGTTGGGGATGGTGATCATCCGCATCCAGCGACCGAGCAGGCGCATGGCATTGACCGCGTTGAACGACTGCGAGCCGCCGGAGACCTGCATGACGGCGAGCGTCTTGCCCTGGGTCGGTCTGATAGCGCCGACCGACAAGGGGATCCAGTCGATCTGCGCCTTCATGATGCCGGTCAGCGTGCCGTGACGCTCGGGGCTCACCCAGACCTGACCCTCGGACCATTGGGAGAGGTCGCGCAGTTCCTGCACCTTCGGATGGCTTACCGGCGCATCGTCGGGCAAAGGCAGGCCGGAGGGATCGAATACCTTCACCTCGGCGCCGAAATGCTCGAGCAGGCGCTTGGCTTCCATCGCCAGCAGGCGACTGAAGGACACCTGACGCAGGGAACCATAGAGGATCAGGATACGCGGCTTATGGGTCGAGAATGGGCGGCGCAGCGCCTCAAGATCCGTCAGGTCCAGGTGGTCGAGATCGGCTGCGGGCAGGTCCGAGGTCTGTTCTGGCTTGGGGTCAGACAATGCGCTTGCCCTCCGCATCGAGCACGGCCTCGCCGTCTTCCTTGACGAAGGCGTCTGGGGCCAAGATGTCGAGCACCACTTCGGACGGGCGGCAGAGGCGGGTGCCCATGTCGGTGACAACAAGCGGACGGTTGATCAGGATCGGCGTTGCGATCATGGCGTCGAGCAACTGGTCGTCCGAGAGAGCGGGATCGGCAAGGCCGAGTTCCTCATAGGGCGTTCCCTTTTCGCGGATCGCTTCGCGTACCGAAAGGCCGGAGTCGGCGATCATCTTCGCCAGGGCTTCCTTGCTCGGCGGGGTCTTCAGATATTCGATGACCGTGGGCTCGATGCCTGCATGGCGGATGAGGTCGAGCGTGTTGCGCGAGGTGCCGCAGGCCGGGTTGTGATAGATGGTGACGGTCATGGACGGTCGGTTCCTTCGGAGGCGAGAGGGGGATTTACGTTGCGCCTTTCGGCAAAGAGCCAGGTGGCCAGGGCGGCTGCGATCAGGGCGCCGGCCACCTGGGCGAGGATGAAGCCGGTAAGGTCGACAGGGCGGATGCCGGCAAAGGTGTTGGTCAGGCTTCGGGCAATCGCCACAGCCGGGTTGGCGAAAGAGGTCGATGCCGTAAACCAATAGGCCGCCGTGATGTAGAGACCGACCAGCATCGGGACGGCTTTAGGTCGCGCCTGCAGGCCGCCGAGGATTGTCAGCAGCAGGCCAAAGGTTGCGACCGCCTCGGCCGTCCATTGCGCCGATCCCGTACGAGCTGTCTCCGACAGCTGAAAAATCGGGAGTTCGAACATGGCGTGGGCGATGAGCGTGCCGGCGATGCCGCCGAGGATCTGGGCGAGAACGTATGGCAGAATCGCAGAGGTCTCCAGTTCCTTGCGCAGGGCAAAGACCATTGTCACCGCCGGGTTGAAATGGGCGCCGGAGATCGGCCCCAGAATGGTGATCAGCACGAAGAGGATGGCGCCGGTCGGGATGGTGTTGCCGAGCAGGGACACGGCGACATCGTCGGAGAGCCGGTCCGCCATGATGCCGGAACCGACGACGGTTGCGACCAGCATCGCAGTGCCAAGCGCCTCGGCTGCGAGGCGGCGTGAAAGATCGGCCATGGTCTTTAGCCGACTGTCTGGGTGCTGCTACCGATCTCGTTCAGGCGCTTCTGAAGCGAGAGCTTGTCGAGGCTCAACATCGGCAGGCTGACGAAGATCGAGATGCGGTTGTTCAGCATGCGATAGGCCTCTGCAAAGGCAAAGTGCTTCTCGGAGTCTGTCCCTTCGGCGGCTGCGGGATCCGGCACGCCCCAATGGGCGGTCATCGGCTGGCCGGGCCAGACGGGGCAGGCTTCGGCGGCGGCGTTGTCGCAGACGGTGAAGACGAAATCGAGTTCAGGGGCGCCGGGGACTGCAAATTCGTCCCAGTTCTTCGAGCGGGCGAAGCTCGTGTCGTAGTTCATGCCCTTCAGAAGCTGCAGCGTGTAAGGGTGAACCTCACCCTTCGGCTGCGAGCCTGCGGAATAGGCCTTGAACTTGCCCTGGCCGAGCCGGTTCAGAAGCGCTTCCGCGATGATCGAGCGGGCGGAATTGCCGGTGCAAAGGAAGAGGACATTGTAAATCTTGTCGGGCATGGCCGGTCTCTCAGTTGGGTCGGGTCGGTTGAAGGCCTGGGCTGCAGCAAGTGAGATCGTCGATCAGCGGCTGGCAGAGGCTGGCATTGCCGCCGCAGCAATCCTTGAGCAGGTAAAGGGCGACAGCGCGGAAGCGGTCGAGATCGGCGCGGTAGATAATCGAGCGGCTCTGGCGCTCGCCTTTGACCAGACCGGCCTGGGACAGTGTCGACAGATGCGCCGACATGGTGTTCTGCGGCACACCGATCAGGCGCGCAAGTTCACCGGCAGGCACGCCATCGGGTTCGTGCGCCACCAGCAGACGAAAGGTCTGCAGGCGGGTCGGCTGGGCCAGAGCGGCAAGCGCGGCGATCGTCGATTTTTCATCCATATATCCAGAATAGTGGATATGATGTGGGAGTCAATTGGGGTCGTTCCGCAGTCACAGAAAAACCCCGGCGTCGAGGACACCGGGGTTTCAATATGTGAGAGAGGGCCTCTATTGGATCAGGTGATGACCGTCGGCTCGTTCATCCCCGTATAGCGCTTGATCTCGGCCACCTCTTCCGCTGCCGCGATCAGGTCGGCCAAGGCCTCCTGTGTCTCGATGCCGTGGCGGCTGGCGTCGGGCTCATAGCGCTCGACATAAAGGCGCAGCGTCGCGCCCGAGGTGCCGGTGCCGGAGAGGCGGAAGACGATGCGGCTGCCGCCTTCGAAGAGGATGCGGATGCCCTGGTTCTTCGAGACGGAGTGGTCGATCGGGTCGTGATAGGCGAAGTCGTCGGCGGCGGTCACGGTCAGGCCGTTGATCTGGGTACCGGGCAGGCTGTCGAGCTTGGCCCGGAGTGCTGTGACAAGCGCGTTGGCATTGTCGGTGTCGACGCCTTCATAGTCGTGGCGGGAATAGTAGTTGCGGCCGTATTCGGCCCAGTGGCTTTCCACGATCTGCTTGACGCTCTGCTTGCGGGCAGCGACGATGTTGAGCCAGAAGAGCACCGCCCAGAGACCGTCCTTCTCGCGCACATGGTCGGAGCCGGTGCCGAAGCTTTCTTCGCCGCAGACGGTAACCTTGCCGGCATCCATCAGGTTGCCGAAGAATTTCCAGCCGGTCGGGGTCTCGTACATGCCGATGCCGAGCTTTTCGGCAACGCGGTCGGCGGCAGCACTCGTCGGCATGGAGCGGGCAATACCGGCGATGCCGTTTTTGTAGCCGGGGGCGCAGGTGGCGTTGGCGGCGATCATTGCGAGGCTGTCGGAGGGGGTGACGAACATGCCCTTGCCGACCACCATATTGCGGTCGCCGTCGCCATCGGACGCCGCGCCGAAGTCCGGGCCATCGGCGCTCATGACGTCGTCATAGAGGGTCTTGGCATGAACGAGGTTCGGGTCCGGGTGGTGGTGGCCGAAGTCGGGCAGGGGGACTTCGTTGCGGACGGATCCTGCGGGCGCGCCCAAGCGCTTTTCGAGGATCTCGACGGCATAGGGGCCGGTGACGGCGCTCATCGAATCGATCACCACGCGGAAGCCACCCGAGATCAGGTTGCGGATCGCGGGGAAGTCAAAGAGGGTTTCCATCAGGTCGGCATAGTCGGCAACCGGGTCGATGACCTCGACGGTCATGCCGGCGAGATCGAAGCTGCCCACCGTGTCGAGGTCGATGTCGGCGACGTCGGCGATCTTGTAACTCTCGATGTTACGGGTTCTGTCAAAGATCGCGTCGGTGATCTTCTCCGGTGCCGGGCCGCCATTGCCGATATTGTACTTGATCCCGAAATCTTCGGTCGGGCCGCCCGGATTGTGGCTGGCCGAGAGCACGATGCCGCCAAAGGCATGGTATTTGCGGATGACATGCGAGGCTGCCGGCGTCGACAGAATGCCACCCTTGCCGACCATGACCTTGCCGAAGCCATTGGCAGCGGCCATTTTCAGCGCCACCTGGATGACTTCGCGGTTGTAGTAGCGGCCGTCGCCGCCGATCACCAGCGTCTGGCCTTCAAACCCTTCCAGGCTGTCGAAGATCGCCTGGATGAAGTTCTCCGCATAGTTCTCCTGCTGGAAGACCGGAACCTTCTTGCGCAGTCCCGATGTGCCGGGTTTCTGGTCCGCATAGGGTTTCGTGGAGACGGTCGAGATCATCGATTACTGGCCTTTCGAGACGAGGCGTTGATAAAGTTCGGCATATGTGGTGGCGCTCCTGTCCCAGGAGACGTCGGACTTCATGCCCTGCTTCTGCATCTGCGACCAGAGACGCTGGTCACTGTAGAGGCGGAGCGTGCGGCGTATGGCTCGGCGGAAGGCCTCCGTGGTCACGGGGGCGAACTGCACGCCGGTGGCGACACCGGCGGCGAGGGCTGCTTCATTGGCATCGACGATGGTGTCGGCCAGGCCCCCGGTGCGGGCGACGACGGGAACGCAACCGTAGCGCAGGGCGTAAAGCTGGGTCAGGCCGCAGGGCTCGAAACGCGAGGGTACGAGAATGACGTCGGACCCTGCCTGCATGATATGCGAGAGCTTTTCGTCGTAACCCAGCACCATGCCGACGCGTCCACGGTGATGGGCGGCTGCGTTCTGCAGAGCGGCTTCGATACCGCTTTCGCCGGAGCCGAGAATCGCGAGCCTGCCGCCAGCCTCAATGATCTCGTTGATCACGTCCGGCAGGAGATCCAGGCCCTTCTGCCAGGTGAGGCGGGAGATCACGCAGAAGATCGGGCCGTCGTCGCCATCAAATGCGAAGCGTTCGACGATCGTTGCCCGGTTGCCGGCACGCTTCTTCAAGGCGGTGCCGGAATAGTGGCTTGGCAACAGAGGATCGGAGGCGGGGTTCCAGACATCGGCATCAATGCCGTTTACGATCCCGTAGAGATCGTCTGCGCGGCTGGCGATGACGCCGTTGAGGCCCATGCCGAATTCGGGCGTCAGAATTTCTTCGGCATAGGAGGGGCTGACGGTGGACAGCGCATGGGCCGTCACCAGGCCGCTCTTCAGGTAGCTGATCGTGCCGTAATATTCGAGCGCCTCGTTCCAGGCATGGCCGGGCAGACCGAGATAGGGGAAGAGCGTCGGCCCGAATTGGCCCTGGAAGGCGATGTTGTGGATGGTGATGAGGCTCGGGACCTCGGGCGCCTCGGCATATCGCATGTAGACCGGCACGAGGGCGGCCTGCCAGTCATGCACATGCACGAGATCCGGCTTGAAGCCTCGCAGAACGCCAGCCGCGATTTCCGCGCCCGCCTTTGACAGCACCGCAAAGCGCTTCCAGTTGTCGGGGTAGTCGCGGCCCTGGGTGTCGAGATAGGGACCACCCGAGCGCTCGTAAAGCGGTGGGCAGTCGAGAATGAGGAGATCGAGGCCCTCGTGCTGGGCCTCGAGCAGGGTCACCCGTTCGTCGAGAAGATTGTCGAATTCGTGGACTTTCTTCGGCGACTTCACCGCTTTCATCACGGCGGGATAACCGGGAATGAGCGTCTTCGTCTCAACGCCATGGGCGGCGAGCGCGATCGGCAGCGCGCCCGCGACGTCGGCGAGGCCTCCGGTCTTGATCAGCGGATAGAGTTCGGAGGCGACCGAAAGGACCTTCATCGAATTGGCTAACCCAGTTTGTCGATCATCGACTGTGTGATGAGGCAAATCCCGTTTTCGCTGCGGCGGAAGCGCTTGGCATCCATTTCCGGATCCTCGCCGACGATCAGCCCTTCCGGGATCACCACGCCATGGTCTATCACGACGTTTGTGAGGCGCGCATGACGACCGATCTGCACCTTGGGAAGGACGACGGCGCCTTCGAGGCGGGAATAGGAGTTGGCACGGACGCCGGTGAACAACAGGCTCTTGTAGAGCGAGGAGCCGGAGATGATGCAATCGCCAGACACGAGCGAGGAAATCGCCGAGCCGCGACGGCCTTCGTCGTCATGGACGAACTTGGCGGGCGGTGTGATTTCGGAATAGGTCCAGATCGGCCAGGTCTTGTCGTAGAGGTCGAGTTCCGGAACGATGTCGGTTAGGTCGATATTGGCCTGCCAATAGGCGTCGATCGTGCCGACGTCGCGCCAGTAGGGGGTGCGCTCGAAATCGGAGCGAACGCAGGACTGGGCGAAGCGGTGGGCGACGGCCTTGCCGCTCTTCACCACGTAGGGAATGATGTCCTTGCCGAAATCGCGGCTGGAATCCGGATCGGCGGCGTCCCGGCGCAGCAGTTCCATCAGGAACTTGGTGTGGAAGACATAAATGCCCATTGAGGCGAGGGCGAAGTCCTCATTGCCGGGAATGCCCGGCGGATCGGCGGGCTTTTCGACGAAATCGATGATCCGGTCGGTCGCGTCGACATGCATGACACCGAAGCCGGTTGCCTCCATGCGCGGCACTTCCAGGCAGCCGATGGTCACGTCGGCACCCGAGGTGACATGCTGCTGCAGCATCAGCTCGTAGTCCATCTTGTAGATGTGGTCGCCGGCCAGGATGACCATATATTCCGGTGCGTAGGATTCGATGATGTCGGCATTCTGGTACACGGCGTCGGCCGTGCCTTCATACCACTGGGTTTCAGAGACACGCTGCGATGCCGGCAGGATGTCGAAGCTCTCGTTACGCTCGGGCCTAAAGAAGTTCCAGCCGAGCTGCAGATGGCGGATAAGCGAATGGGCCTTGTACTGGGTTGCGACGCCGATGCGTCGGATACCGGAATTGAGCGCATTCGACAGGGCGAAATCGATGATGCGGGCCTTGCCGCCGAAATAGACGGCGGGCTTTGCGCGGCGGTCCGTCAGTTCCTTGAGGCGGCTTCCGCGACCACCGGCCAGTACATAGGCCATGGCATCGCGCGACAGGCTTTTTGTTCTCTTTTCCGTCATTTAGTCCTCCCCTTACTGTTCCAATTCCAGCATGATGACGGCCAGTGGCGGCAGCGTCAGCCCCGCCTTTGCCCAGCCGCTTCCCGTGGCATGCGCCTCCACGCGACCACCATTGCCCTTGCCGCTGCCACCATAGATTTCAGCATCGGTATTCAATATCTCACGCCAACGCCCGGCCACAGGCAAGCTAAATTCGTAGCTTTCGTGATAGGTCGGCGTCAGATTGCAGATCACCGCGACCGGCTTTTCGCCGGGGGCCTTGCGCAGCCAGGCGAAAACCGAATTGTCCTGGTCGTCGCCGACAATCCATTCGAAGCCTTCGCCCTCGCAATCACGGGCATGGAGAGCCGGCTTCGAGCGATAGGTGAAGTTCAGATCGCGAACCAGCCGGCGCATGCCTTCATGCGGGGCGTAGTCGAGCAGGTTCCAGTCGAGCGAACGCTCCTCCGACCACTCGCCCCACTGGGCGAATTCCTGTCCCATGAACAGCAGTTTCTTGCCTGGATGGCCCCACATCAATCCGTAATAGGCCCGGAGATTGGCGAATTTCTGCCAGTCGTCGCCGGGCATCTTGGCGATCATCGAGCCCTTGCCGTGCACGACCTCGTCATGGGAAATCGGCAGGACAAAGTTCTCCGAGAAGGCATAGAGCAGACCGAAGGTCAGTTCCTGGTGGTGATGCTTGCGGTAGATCGGATCGCGGGCAAAATAGCTCAGCGTGTCATGCATGAAGCCCATGTTCCACTTGAAGCCGAAGCCGAGGCCGCCTTCGTGAACCGGCTGCGACACCTTGGGCCAGGACGTGCTCTCCTCGGCAATGGTCATGATGCCGGGATGGCTGCCATAGACATGGGCGTTCATCTGCTGAAGGAAGCGAACCGATTCCAGGTTCTCGCGCCCGCCATATTCGTTTGCCACCCACTCGCCTTCCTTGCGGGAGTAATCGAGGTAAAGCATCGAGGCGACCGCATCGACACGCAAGCCGTCGAGGTGGAATTTTTCGGCCCAGTAGAGCGCGTTGTTGATCAGGTAGGAGAGGACTTCGAGGCGACCGAAATTGTAGATCGCCGTGTTCCAGTCGGGGTGGAAGCCCTGACGCGGGTCTGCATGTTCGTAAAGGGCGGTGCCGTCGAAATGTCGAAGCCCATGGGCATCGGTCGGGAAATGCGCCGGCACCCAGTCGAGGATAACGCCAAGGCCGACCTTGTGGCAGCCGTTGACGAAGCGGGCAAAGCCTTCCGGCTCGCCGAAACGGGCGGTCGGGGCATAGAGGCCGGTGGTCTGATAGCCCCAGGACGGATCATAGGGATGTTCGGTGATCGGCATGAATTCGATATGGGTGAAGCCCATGTCGACGCAGTAGGGGATCAGCCTTGCTGCCATCTCGTCCCAGGAGAGCATGGAACCATCGTCGCGTCGTTGCCAGGAGCCGGCATGGACCTCGTAGATCGAGATCGGCTGGCGGCGCTGGTTGATGCTCGCCCAGTGCTTGCGATGCGCTTCGTCTTCCCAGACCTGCTCCAGCTCCGGTGTTGTGACGGAGGCATTTTTCGGGCGCAATTCGCCGCGCCGCGCATAGGGGTCGGCCTTGAGCGGCAGGAGTTCGCCATGCGGGCCGACGATCTCGAACTTGTAGGTGGCGCCAGCGCGCACGTCGGGTGCAAAGATTTCCCAGATGCCTGTGTCGCGGCGCAGGCGCATGACATGCCGGCGGCCGTCCCAGTCGTTGAAATCACTGACGACGGAGACGCGGCGGGCATTGGGAGCCCAGACGGCGAAGTGAAAGCCGTCGACTCCCTGGTGCTTGATCGGATGGGCGCCCATCTTGTCGAAGAGCCGCAGATGCGATCCTTCCTTGATGAAGTAATCGTCCATCGGCCCGAGGATCGGCCAGAAGCTGTAGGGATCCGTCACCGTCCACTCGGCATCGCCACGGGTCGCTCGGTAGCGGACGGGCAGGACGCCGGAGAGGTTGACGGTGCCGGAGAAGAAGCCCGCGTCATGATGCCGTGTCAGCTCACCGACCGGCTCTCCAGCCAGGTTATGAGCCACGACGGTTTCTGCGCCCGGGATGAAGCAGCGGGCGACATGGCCCTTGCCCGCCTCATGCACACCAAGAAAGGCGAAGGGATCGCCATGGGTCCCGTGGATGATCGCTTCAATGTCTGCTGCCGACGGTGTGTCCGGCTTCGCTTCGTCACCGCTCCTCTTCGGTGATTTTGCCATCAAGCTCTCCAGATGTCCGCGTTATACTGCCTGATGGTGCGATCCGACGAGAACCAGCCCATGCGCGCGGTGTTGCGGATGGTCTTGGAGTACCAGCCCGAGGTGTCGGTCCAGATGCCGTCCACCTGACGCTGCGCCTGGGCATAGGCGTCGAAATCGGCGGCAACCATGAACCAGTCGTGCTGGTAGATGCCCTGCATCAGCTGGGCATAGCGATCACGATCATCAGGCGAGAAGACGCCAGAGGCGATCGAAGACAATGCCTGCTGCAATTCGCGCGAGGCCTCGATCGCGGCGCGGGGGTTATGTCCCTCTGCGCGCACACGTCCAACCTCGTCTGCGGTCATTCCAAAGATCACGATGTTCTCCTCGCCCACATGATCGCGCATTTCGACATTGGCGCCATCGAGCGTTCCTATGGTCAATGCACCGTTCAACGCGAACTTCATGTTTCCGGTTCCGGAGGCCTCCATGCCGGCGGTCGAAATCTGTTCGGAGAGGTCGGCGGCTGGCACCATGACTTCGGCCAGCGAGACATTGTAGTTGGGAATGAAGACGACCTTCAGCAGGCCGCGCACCGAAGGGTCGGTGTTGATGACGCGGGCGACGTCATTGGCCAGTTTGATGATCAGCTTGGCGTTGTGATAGCTCGGCGCCGCCTTGCCGGCAAAGAGCTTGACGCGCGGTACCCAATCGCGCTCGGGATGCGAGCGGATCTGGTCGAAGAGGGCGACCGTCTCGATGATGTTCAGGAGCTGGCGCTTGTATTCGTGGATGCGCTTGATCTGGATGTCGAACATCGCATGCGGATCGAGCTTTATGCCCATGCGGCTTGCAACGAGGCTCGCGAGCTTCTGCTTGTTGGCAAGCTTCACTGCCGCGAACTTCTGCTGGAAGGCGGCATCGTCGGCGAAGGCGTCGAGGCCCTTGAGCTTGGTGGCGTCGTCGAGGAACTCAGGGCCGATCGCTTCCTTGATCAGGTTCGTGAGATCGGGGTTGCACTGCATCAACCAGCGGCGCGGCGTGATGCCGTTCGTCTTGTTGTTGATGCGGTTGGGATAGAGCTTGTGGAGATCGGAGAAGACCGTCTCCTTCATCAGCTCGGTATGCAGCGCCGAGACGCCGTTGATCGAGTGGGAGCCCATGAAGGCGAGGTTACCCATGCGCACGCGCCGGTCGCCGCTTTCGTCGATCAGCGAGATCTGGCGGATTTCATGATCGTTGAAGCCACGGATCTTGCGGGCGTCGAGCAGGACCTTGGCGTTGATCGCATAGACGAGCTGCATGTGACGCGGCAGCAGGCGCTCGAACAGCGGCACCGGCCAGCTTTCCAGCGCTTCCGGCAGGAGGGTGTGGTTGGTGTAGGAGAAGGTCTTGGAGGAAATCTCCCAGGCCTCGTCGAAGGCGACGCCATGCACGTCGACGAGAAGGCGCATCAGCTCCACGACGGAGACGGCGGGGTGTGTGTCGTTCAGCTGGATCGCGACCTTCTCCGGCATCTGGGCGAGCGTGTTGCCCTGCTGCAGGTGTCGGCGGACAATGTCCTGCAGGGAGGCCGAACAGAAGAAGAATTCCTGGCGCAGGCGCAGTTCCTGGCCGGCAGGCGTGGCATCGGCCGGATAGAGGACGCGTGTCAGGGATTCGGCCTTGTTGCTTTCGCGCAGTGCGCCGATGTGGTCACCGGCGTTGAAGGCATCCAAGAGGATGGGGTCGATCGGCTGGGCCGACCAGAGGCGGAGCGTGTTGACGCGCTCACCGCGCCAGCCCACGGCCGGGGTGTCGTAGGCGGTGGCGATGACGCGCTCGCCCTGCTTCCAGACGTAACGCGGCTCGCCATCAGGGCCTTCGATCGTCTCGACCGTGCCACCATAACCGACTTCATAGGAGCTTTCGCGGCGTTCGAATTCCCAGGGGTTGCCGTGCGCGAGCCAGCTTTCCGGCAGTTCGACCTGCCAGCCATCGGCCATCTGCTGACGGAAAAGGCCATGCACATAGCGAATGCCGTAGCCATAGGCCGGGATGTTGACGGTGGCCATCGATTCCATGAAGCAGGCAGCGAGGCGTCCCAAGCCGCCATTGCCCAGCGCCGCGTCGGGTTCCAGACCCGCAATCACGTCAAACTCGACGGAGAGCGAGGACAGTGCCTGGCGGATGTCGTCCATCAGTCCGAGATTCGACATGGCGTCGCGCAGCAGGCGACCGATGAGAAACTCAAGCGATAGGTAATATACCCGCTTGCCGTTGTTCATGTAAGTGGCGCGGGTGGATTCCATCCAGTTGTCGATGATGCGATCGCGCACCACGAGGATCGTCGCTGTCAGCCAGTCATGCGAGGTAGCCACCTTGGCATCCTTGCCGATGCTGTAGGTCAGCTTCTCCATGATTTCCGCTGCCAGCGAGTCCGGATCGGACACTTCGCGCTTGGGAAGGGGAAGGTCGACTTTGTGGGGAGTCTTGATCATCGGTCCGCCTGGCGTTGTTCGTGTCTCCGGGCGGCTCCGATGCGATTGCCGGCGCCGGCCCTTGTGACGGCAGTTTACGCATCGAAATGAGACAGTTGCAACAGGCGTGGCGACGCGCGGTAAAATTTGTTCAGAAGTCGTACGAACAGGCGCAAGTATCTGATGTGATTGTTTTATTTGTAAAACATGAATGTGTGATGCGACCGCAGTCCCTGTGGACCGCGGTCGATTTTGCCGAAAAAACTAAAACGCTTTGGATAACGTCAGTTGGTGAGGCGGGTTGAGGCCTCGACAGCCTTGTCGCCGATCTCCTTGAAGGCCGCGACCAGTTCCGCAGCATTCTGAGCATCGTAATAGTGTGAGGTGCTCGTGGCGCATCCCTCAAGGAGCGCACGACCCTTGCTCGGCGCCATGAAGGCGACTGTGAAGATCTCCACGCCGGCCAACTTGGCGCTCTCGCAGGTGGCTTCAGTTTCGGTGTCTGCGCTGTCGTAGTTGTTGTCGCCGTCGGTCATGAAGACGATGAACCTGCTCGGCTGCTGGCCGTTCCTGTTCTTGTGGGCGGTGTCTTCGCTCGACTTCATGATGTCCGAATAGGCGCGTGCCATCGCGTCCGACGAATCGGTGCCGCCATCTGCGATCAGGGCCTGGACGTAACTTAGGGTGTGGGTGGTGCCCCAGTTGAATGCGACGGGTGTGTGCATCTGCGCCTCGTAGGAGACAGCAGCCGTGCGCACATATTTGGTTTCTGGATCAGCACTATTCAGCTGTGTGGTGAGGCTCGCCACAGCAAGCTTCAACGATTCCATCTTCGTGTAGTACTTGGTGCATGTCTTGCTGACCCACTTGCCCCTCCTGTTGTAGGATCCGCAGTCGTAAGTGGGCTGTGCCTCGTTCACCGTAGTGGTGTCCCAGGCCATCGAGCCAGAGCGGTCGAGAACGAGATACATCGAGAGGGCGTTCTTGCTTTCGGTCGTGGCCATTGCCGTGGCCGTTACGCCGACGGTCACTTGTTTCCACCCGAGCAGCGCCGTGAGGCCATTGGTCGGCATGGTAAAAGAGGGGCTCAGGGTGACTTCGAATGTTTTCCCGGAAGTGCCGGTCGTCCTCTCCACATTGCCGACGGCGCCTGCGAGCGGATCCTCCGCTGGCGGCAGATTGGCGCTGTCACCGGCAGCCCTGACAGCCTCGGGAACCACGTTGAAGAACTGAGACTTCATGAACTTTCGCGCGAGAGCCAGTGCCGCCTCGTCCGACATCGCATTGTTCTTGGCGAGTGCATTGGCGGCTGACAGGACTGCGGAATCGGCGGATTCCTGCAAGGCAGAGCGCACCTGTACCATGGAGTTCAGGTCGAGGGCGACACCGACCGTGGCTGCGGCCACTGGCAAGATAATCGCCGTCAACAGACCGAAATTGCCGGCGCGGTCGCGCCAGAAGCGGGAAAGGAAGGAATTCCGGGTGCTGTCAGGCTTAGTCATCATGTCCATCCAAATGCAGCTTTTGCACGGTTGTAGAATGAACAGATTGCAATCGCCTTAAGGCAACCGTTAGAATTTGAGCGAAACGCCCAGGTTCACGGCTTTACGGGGATGACATCGACCGCCTGGGCCGTCTGGTGAGAGCCGTAGCTCTTCAGCACGCCGATCACCGGCGCCACGTCGGCATAGTCGCGCCCGTAGCCGACCACAATATGATCCGTGCCTGCCGCGATGTCATTGGTCGGGTCGAGCTCCAGCCAGCCGCTCAGCCTGCCACACCAGATGCGAACCCAGGCATGCATGGCATCTGCCCCCTCCAGCCGTTCCTTGCCCGGTGGCGGAATGGTGCGCAGGAAGCCGCTGACATAGCCGGCGGGAATGCCGAGGCTGCGCAGTGCCACGATCATGACATGTGAGAAATCCTGGCAGACGCCGCGCTTCTTGGCGAAAGCCTCCGCCGGCGTCGTGTCGACGGTCGTTGCCTCGGCGTCGTACTTGAAATCCTTGTGGATGCGGCGGCACAGCGTTTCGGCGATCTGGCGCACTGTCATGCTGGGCTTCAGCATGCTGCGCACATAGGCGGCGATTGCCTTGTCGCGGGGCAGGCGCGGGCTGATGCCGAGGAAATGGTGTGGTGATTCGGCGTCCAGCGACCAGGTCTCGGCGATCTCCTGAGGAAGGCGGTCGAGGAGGGGGGAAAAATCCGCTGCCATTGGCTGGGCCTGCACCATGACGCGGGCCTGCATGCGGATGTCGAGCTTCTCGTGCGGCCCGCGAAGGATCGCATGGCTTGCGGGATGGCGGAAGAAGTCGTCAAACGTCGAGATCTCGTCCGGCTCCGGCGTGACCGTGATCGCACCGGCAATGAGCCGCTGGCGCTCCGGCAGGGAGAGCGGCAGAAGTCGCAGCATGTGGTGGGCGCCGGACGCCGGGACCTCGTAGCGATAGCCGATGTGGAGCGAGAGATCGTAGAGCATCACGTCAGCTCAGATAGGTTTGGGCGAGGATATCGGAGAGCTTCTCCAGTTCCCGCTCGAGATTGGTGTAGACCTCGGCTGACATGGCTTCCGGCGTCATTACCGCAAGTCCCGAATGCAGGCGCATGGCCTCGCGGAAGAGGCTCGACATCTGGCCGTTGAGCATGGCGTTCGGCAATTGCTCCACCTCGATGCGGATCTCGTTCAGCTGGAAGAGGATAGAGCGTGGATTGAGCGGATCGAGCGCGAGCAGGTCGGTGACCGTAAGCCGCGCCGTCGAGACGTTGTAGCGCCTGCGGTGGGTCATGACGTTGTCGCCAATCTCCAGAAGCATATCGAGCGCGCCGTCGGGTGCATCAGGCCCTGTCATGTGGCCGAGCAGGCGGGTCATGTGCAGGCCACGTTCGAGGAGGCGACCGATTGTCAAAAATCGCCAACCGGTGAAGCGGTACATGTTTTCATGCACGAGACCGGCGAAGCCTGCGAGTTTGCGCAGGAGGATGGTCATGGCATGGGCCGCGTCGTCACCCGGCTTCACCCGTTCGTGGAAACGCTTGGCGGTCTTTGACAGGTCGTTCAGCGCCAGCCAGCCATCGGGCGAGAAGCGGTCGCGAATGTTGCTTGCGGAGTAGACGGCGCTGTCGATGTTGCGCAGCAGGCTTTCCGGAACACCCGATTTCGTATCGACGTCAATGTCGGAGAGGTATTCGCTGACAAAGGCGAGCAGCGGCTGATCCGGATTGGCGCTTTCGGCATAACGGGCATGCCAGGCGCGCAGAATGCGAAGCACGCCTTCGGCCCGCTCGATGTAACGACCCAGCCAGAAGAGGTTGTCGGCAGCCCGGCTCGGCAGGCTGCCGGGCATGTTGCGGGTGAAGGTTTCCTCGGCGGGTAGCAGCGAGGTGCGGTCGACCGGCTTGTCGGAAACGATCCAGACATCGGCGGCACTTCCGCCGGATTGCATGGCGATCGCCGAGACATCCGAGCCGCTGCCGATCCGGGCAAAGCCACCCGGCATGATCTGCCAGCCGTTTTGCGTGCGGGCCGCAAAGACGCGTAGCGACATCGGGCGCGGCGTCAGCTTGCCATCGACGATGGCCGGTGTCGTCGAGAGCGTGACGACCTCCTGGCCGACCAGGTTCCCGGCTTCTGCCTCCAGCCACTCGGCGGTGGTTCGGCCCTGCGGGTCCTTGTATCGGGATCCCATCACGGAACGTCCGCCGTCGTCGAAAAAGGGAAGGCGGGAGAAGGCCGAGCCGATCACCATGCGGTCGAGATGGTTCGCCACGTGCTCGCGCTCGGCCTTCTGGCCGCACCACCAAGTGGCGATGGAAGGGAGCTTCAGCTCTTCGCCGAGCAGGTGCCGCGAGAGTGTGGGCATGAAGGCAAGCAGGGCGCGTGTCTCCAGAATGCCGGAGCCGAGCGCATTGACGAAGGTGACGGCGCCGTTGCGCAGGGCCTGAACCATTCCCGGCGTACCGATATAGGAGTTCTGGTCGAGTTCCAGTGGATCGGCAAAGGCGGCATCCAGACGGCGCCAGAGTACGCTGACGGGCTTCAGGCCGGCGACGGTGCGCACCATGACCTTACCGTTGACGACGGTCAGATCCTCGCCCTCGAGCAGCATGATGCCGAGATAGCGGGCGATATAGGCATGCTCGAAATAGGTCTCGTTGGCTGGACCCGGCGAGAGGACGGCGATCCGCTCGTCGCTGTTGCGGGTGCGGGCCTGCAATGCCTTGCGGAAGGCGCCGAAGAAGGAGGCAAGCCTGTGGACATGGGTCTCGGCATAGACGTCGGAGAAGGCGCGGGCGGTTGCGACCCGGTTTTCGAGCGCAAAGCCTGCACCCGAGGGCGCCTGAGTCCGGTCGGCCAGCACCCACCAGTTGCCATCGGGGCCGCGCCCGATTTCGAAGGAACAGAAATGCAGGTAATGGCCACCGGCGGGCTTGATGCCGACCAGCGGTCGCAGAAATTCCGGATTGGAGGCGATCAGCTGCGGCGGCAGGAAGCCTTCCTGCACCAGTCGATTTTCGGAATAGATATCGGCAACGACCGCTTCCAGAAGGTTTGCACGCTGCACGAGGCCTTCTGCCAGGACCTGCCATTCCGCATCAGAGATCATCACCGGGATATGCGAGAAGGGCCAGGCCCGTTCGCTCGATCCGCCGCTGCCATAGGCGCGGTAGAAGACCCCGGCGTCACGCAGATAGCGATCGGCCCGGGCGAAGCGCTCGTGCAGATCCTGCTCCGGCATCGTGTCGATGGCGGAGACGAGGGCCTGCCAGACGGGGCGGACATTGCCCTTGTTGTCGATCATCTCGTCGGCGGCGCCCGCCAGCGCACGATAGCCGGCCGTGCGGGCCTTGCTTTTCGGCGCATCTGGCGGGGATAGCTCCGCTGCCGTCTTTTGTGCCATCAGATCAGATACCTTGCGGTCGTCTCAGGTCCAAAGTGTGCGGGAATTCCGGCGACACGGTTTCGGGCCATAGGGGATAGGAGCCGGCTGTATGGCCCCAAGGCTCGAAACGTGCAAGCCGACGGGCTTCCGCTTCGTTCCCATTCACAGGGAAAGTGTCATATGTCCGGCCACCGGGATGGGCGACGTGATAAACACAGCCACCTATCGAGCGCCCGGACCATGTATCATAGATGTCGAATGTTAGCGGTGTGTTGACGGGCAGGACCGGATGCAGGCCGGATGCCGGCTGCCATGCCTTGTAGCGCACGCCACCCACAGCGACACCATTGACGCCTGACTTACGCAGCGGCACCTGACGTCCGTTGCAGGCCACGACGAAACGTTCAGGATTGGCTGTCTCCAGCTGGACCTGCAGGCGTTCGACGGAGGAATCGACGTAGCGGACGGTACCGCCAATCGCACCTTCCTCACCCATGACATGCCAGGGTTCGAGCGCCTGGCGCAGTTCCAGCTTCGATCCTTCGTAGGTGACTTCGCCGACGAAGGGGAAGCGGAATTCGAGCTGGGCGGCGAACCATTCCGGCTTGAAGTCGAAGCCGTTTTCGCGGAGATCCGCCAGCACTTCGAGGAAGTCCAGCCAGAGGTAATGCGGCAGCATGAAACGGTCGTGCAGGCTCGTGCCCCAGCGGACGAAGCGGCCGCCGATCGGGTTCTTCCAGAAGCGGGCAATCAGCGCACGGACCAGCAATTGCTGGGCCAGCGACATGCGCGCGTTCGGTGGCATTTCGAAACCACGGAACTCGACAAGGCCGAGGCGACCCGTTGGACCATCCGGCGAAAACAGCTTGTCGATGCAGATTTCCGAGCGGTGAGTGTTGCCGGTGACGTCGATCAGGAGATTGCGGAATAGGCGGTCGACCAGCCAGGGCAGGGGGGGCGCCGCACCACTGGCCGGCATCGGCACCTGGGCCATGGCGATTTCCAGCTCGTAGAGGCTGTCGTGGCGGGCTTCGTCGAAACGCGGCGCCTGGCTGGTCGGGCCGATGAACATGCCGGAGAACAGGTAGGAGAGCGCCGGGTGGCGCTGCCAGTGCAGAACGAGGCTCTTCAACAGGTCCGGACGGCGCAGGAAGGGGCTGTCGGCGGGATTGGCGCCGCCGACCACGACGTGATTGCCACCGCCGGTGCCGGTGTGGCGGCCGTCGATCATGAACTTGTCGGCGCCAAGGCGGGTCTGGCGCGCTTCCTCGTAGATGGCGTTTGTCGTCGCGACGCAGTCATCCCAGCTGGAGGCCGGGTGGATGTTGACCTCGATGACGCCCGGATCCGGGGCTACGCGAATAACATTGATGCGCTCGTCCTGCGGCGGTGCATAACCTTCGATATGGACCGGCAGGCCAAGGCCACGGGCGGCGGTCTCTGCGGCAGCCACCAGTTCGAGATAGTCCTCGACGGCTTCGACCGGTGGCATGAACACGCAGAGGCGGCCGTCGCGCGGTTCGACGCTCATCGCCGTGCGCACGGCGCCCCTGATGTCGCCGGCAGAGCCCGTGATGTTCTGCTCGTTGCGATCCTGATGGGCTTCACCGCTCTTGCGGGAGGCCTCGGGCATGGCGCGGCCCTCACGGACCTGCGGGCCAAAATCCGGCAGGGGTGCGCGCGGGATCGAGGGATCGGTGGTGTGGATGTAGGGATATTGCGACGGCGGCACGTAAGGCAGGGTGCCGAGCGGCATGCGAAAGCCGATCGGGCTGTCGCCGGGGATGAGGAAGATCTTGCCACGCCGGGTGCGCCATTTTTCGCTGACCCAGCGGCGACCGCCGGCCCTGGCGTTCCAGGCCTGAACCGGCAGGATGTAGCCGGTCGGGGTCGTCAGGCCACGTTCGAAGACCTTGGCGATGCGGGCCCGCTCTTCCGGGCCTTCGAGCTTGGAATTCGAGGGGTCGACGTTCTCAGGCAGGCTGCCTTCCTTGATGATCCACTCGGCCGGATCCTCGAAGGCCGGGATGATCATGTCGGGCTCGATCTCGAGCTCGGCCGCAATGCCCGCCATCAGCGCTTCCGCCTGTTGGTGGGTGACGCCGGTATCCTTGTGTTCGGCGGCGATCAGCGCCGGATCATGCCAGATCGGCTTGCCGTCTTTCCGCCAGTAGAGCGAGAAGGTCCAGCGCGGCAGGCTTTCGCCCGGATACCACTTGCCCTGGCCGTAATGCAGGAAACCGCCGGGGGCGAAGCGCTCGCGCAGGCGCCGGATGAGTTTGTCGGCGAGATCGCGCTTGGTCGGGCCGACGGCATCGGTGTTCCATTCGGCGGACTGGAAGTCGTCGATCGACACGAAGGTCGGCTCGCCGCCCATGGTGAGCCGCACGTCATGGGCTTTCAGCTCGGCATCGACCATTTGTCCGAGGGCGTTCAGGGCATCCCAGCTGTCGTCCGAGAAAGGCTTGGTGATGCGCGGGTGCTCGGCGACGCGCTTCACCTGCATGTCGAAGGCGAATTCGGTATTGGCCTGGCCGACATAGCCGCCGGAGATGGGAGCGGCGTTCTTGTAGTGCGGGGTGGCGGCGAGCGGTATGTGGCTCTCGCCGGTCAAGAGGCCCGAGGTCGGATCAAGGCCGATCCAGCCGGCGCCGGGAATGTAAACCTCCGTCCAGGCGTGCAGGTCGGTGAAATCGACCTCGGTGCCGGAGGGTCCATCAAGCGCCTTCAGGTCCGGTGCGAGCTGGATGAGATAACCGGAGACGAAACGGGCAGCAAAACCGAGGCGGCGCAGGATCTGGACGAGCAGCCAGCTCGAATCGCGGCAAGAGCCCCGCGCGGAGGTGAGTGTCTCCTCTGGCGTCTGGACGCCCGGCTCCATGCGGATCACGTAGCCCACGTCGTGCTGTAGGCGAGCGTTCAGGCCCACCACCATGTCGATGGTGCCCTGGCCCGGTGTCGTGTCGACGGTCGCCATGAATGCATCGAGCGCCGGGGATGAGGGTTCCGGCGTCATGTAGATCTTGAGGTCGTCGCGCAGATCTTCCGGATAGTCGAAGGGCCATTTGACCGCGACTTCCTCGGTGAAGAAGTCGAAGGGATTGTAGACCGTCATGTCGGCGACGAGGTCGACCTCGATCTTGAATTCCGTCACCGGGTCCGGGAAGACGAAGCGGGCGAGGTAGTTGCCGTAGGGGTCCTGCTGCAGATTGACGAAGTGATTTTCGGGCGTGACCTTCAGCGAATGGGAGAGAACCTTGGTGCGGGAATGGGCGGCAGGCTTCAGCCGGATGATCTGCGGTCCAAGCTGGACCGGGTTATCATACTTGTAGTGGGTGAGATGATAGATGCTTGCCTTGATCGCCATTCTTTACCGCTTCGCTGTTCGCCCTGCCGCTTTTTCCGGCTTGCTTCGATCTTGTGCAATGCAGCGCCATAAAGCAAGCGGCCCGGACGGTGGAAGCCGCCGGGCCGCGCTTGTGCAGTGGATGATGCTGTGTCAGCTGCGGCCGAATTCGTCGACCAGGCGGATGATGTCGTCTTCGCCGAGATAGGAGCCGGTCTGGACCTCGATCACCTCGAGGCGGATCTTGCCGGGATTGGCGAGACGATGGACGGAGCCTTGCGGGATGTAGATCGACTGGTTCTCGTGTAGCACCGTCACCTTGTCGTCGATCGTCACTTCCGCCGTGCCGCGCACGCAGACCCAGTGTTCGGCACGGTGGTGATGCTTCTGCAGCGAGAGCTTCTTGTCCGGATGCACGAAGAGGCGCTTCACCTGGAAGCGGTCGCCATTGAGGATCGAGGTATAACCACCCCAGGGGCGTAGCGCCGTCGGATGGTTTTCGGTGAGATGCGCCGTTTCCTTGTTGGCGGCGAGCATCTTCACCAGATTGCCGACGTCCTGACTGCGGTCGAGGCGACCGACATAGACGGCGTCTTCCGAGGCTATGACGGCAACGCCCTCCATGCCCTGGACGGCCAGATGAGCGTTGCGCGACATGATCAGCGAATTGGTGGTGTCAGAGACGGTGGCATTGCCATTGATCACATTGCCATGCTCATCGCCTTCGGCGAGCTTCCAGATGGCATCCCAGCTGCCGAGGTCGGACCAGGTGATCGGGGATGGAACGACGGCGGCGTTCGGTGTCTTTTCCATGACGGCGTAGTCGATCGAGATGCTCGGGCTTGCGGCGAAATTTGCGGCGTCGAGACGGGTGAAGTCGAGGTCGCCCTTGGCGTTTTCGACCGACTTTTCGACGGCCGCGAGCACTTCAGGCGCCAGGGCCTCGAGTTCCGAGATCATCTGCCCGGCGGAGAAGACGAACATGCCGGAATTCCAGGCATAGTTACCGCTTGCCAGCATCTGTTCGGCAAATTCGGCCTTGGGCTTTTCGACGAAGCGCGAGACCTTGTGCACGCCACCTCCGAGATCCTCGCCGATCTCGATATAGCCGTAGCCGGTGGCGGGCTCCGTGGGGGTGATGCCGAAGGTGACGATCTTGCCGGCGCGCGCAGCCTGAGCCGCCTTTTCGACACAGGTGCGATAGGTCTCGTCCACGGTGATCTCGTGGTCGGAGGGGAGAACCTGGATGATGGCGTCGCGGCCATGGCGCTGGCTGACGATGACGGCGGCGGCGGCGACTGCGGCGGCGGTGTTGCGGGCCTCCGGCTCAAGCACGATGGCGTCGAGTTTCATGCCGAGTTCGCGAGCCTGTTCGGCCACAAGAAAGCGGAAGTCCTCGTTGGTGATCACGATCGGGGCGTCGTAGATCTTCTGGTCCGAAACCCGGGCCAACGTCTTCTGCAACAAGGTTTCGTCGCCGAGGAAACGGATGAACTGCTTCGCGGCTGCGGCGCGCGACAGGGGCCAGAGCCGGGTTCCCTTGCCGCCGGCCATGATGACCGGCACGATCTTGATGCTCATATGTCCTTGCCTTTCGATGCCTTGCCGGGGGGACGTCCTGGCCTCAGTCGGAGCGACGACTGGGCCGCATACGCAGTTGAACGCAGTTGCGGCGGTTTTGTTACATCTTTGGGCTGATGTTCCAAGCCCGACCGGCAATGCGGCGTCATGATCATGGCGGATGCATTGCTGCGGATGGATCGTTATGCTGGCGGTGGCGCCGTGATCTGAGGTCGCGGCATAACATCCAGCCAGAGAGAATATCCTTGTCCGAGATCCGCCCGCTGTTTTCCGTCCCGACCGCCCCGCTGGTTCCGATCCTCGGCCGGCAACAGGGCTTTCCGATCCACCGTATCTTCTGTGTCGGCCGGAACTACGCCGCGCATGCCGCAGAGCTCGGCAATACGGTCGACCGCGTCGCACCCTTCTACTTCACCAAGCCGCCGACCGGTCTTGTCATCGAGGGGGGCGCAATCGCCTATCCGCCGGGCACGGAGGACTATCATCACGAGATCGAGCTGGTGATCGCGATCGGCGCGCCGGCCTTCCGGGTTTCCTCCGAGGACGCCATGAAGGCTGTGTTCGGTTACGCCGTTGGTCTCGACATGACCCGGCGCGACCTGCAGAATGTCATGAAGGAAAAGCAGCGGCCCTGGGATATCGCCAAGGCTTTCGAGGACTCGGCTGTCATCGGCGCGATCACCCCGGCTGCAGGCTTTGCGCCGCAAGCGCAGCGGATTTCCCTGATGGTCAATGACGGGCTGCGTCAGCAGGGGCATCTCTCCGACATGATCTGGTCGGTGCCGGAGATCATCAGTCATCTGTCGCGCTACTATCACCTGACGCCGGGCGACCTTATCTTCACCGGCACGCCGGCGGGCGTCGGCGCGCTGCAGCCGGGCGATCGGCTTGAAGGCGCGGTGGAGGGGCTGTCGCCGATCTCCGTCACCATTGGCCCGGCAGCCTGACATGGCTCTATCGAGGGAAGGCCAGGGCCCGGCGCTGGTGCCGGGCCGCGTATGCGGCAGCTGTTCACTCTGCTGCATCCTTCCCGATATCGCGGAATTCGACAAACCGGCGAACGAGCCCTGCCGCCACTGTGTGCCCGGCGGCGGCTGCGACGCCTATGATGTCAGGCCGGCGACCTGTCGCGACTTCTTCTGTCTCTGGCGCACGGATCCGACGCTCGGGGACGAATGGGAGCCTAGGCTGAGCCGGATGATGATGTATGGCCAGGGACCGCAATTGACCGTGCTGGTGGAGCCGGAGGCGGCTGCAATCTGGCGGGAGGCGCCTTATCTGGGCTGGCTTGAGGCGCGGGCGCGGATGCTGAGGCCTGAGGGCGGCTATGTGGTGGTTTATGCGGGGGAAGATGTTTCGGTGGTGAAGGGTTGAGTTGCGGTGATTCGCGCGTAAACGCTGTCGCCCCGCCTTAAATCAAAGAGGGCTCGCCGTTTCCGGCAAGCCCTTGAAAGAATTCGAATGGTGGGCGTGACAGGGATTGAACCTGTGACCCCTACGATGTCAACGTAGTGCTCTCCCGCTGAGCTACACGCCCATCCGATGAGCGGCTTAAGACCACAAAACCTGTTCGCCCGTCAATAGGCATTTTGCAGTTTTGTGAAGAGATTTTTTCAACCCCTTCGGCAGGCCTTACGCAGCAAGGAGTTTGTTCACTTCGTCAACGAGATCGCGGAGGTGGAAAGGCTTGGACAAGACCTTTGCATCCTTCGGCGCCTTCGAATCGGCGTTGAGGGCAACGGCTGCAAAGCCGGTGATGAACATGACCTTGAGGTCCGGATCGAGCTCGGTGGCGCGACGCGCCAGCTCGATGCCGTCCATTTCCGGCATCACGATGTCGGTCAACAGAAGGGAGAAGGGTTCTTCCCGCAGGCGGTCATAGGCGCTGGCGCCGTTGTCGAAGGAGGAAACTTTATACCCCGCCTTTTCCAGCGCCTTGACCAGGAACCGGCGCATGTCGTTGTCGTCTTCGGCGAGAAGGATTTTCTGAGTCATTTAGGGACCGCTGTACTCGATTGCATTGGGAAGCTCGCAGTCGCTCACTTTAGGGTCGGCTCAGTAAAGAACCGGTGAACAACGAAAAAGTGAGCCTGCTCCGCCATTTCCGGCAGTATGGACTTCCCGGTGGCCAACTGGCAACATGACATACGCAACAAGTTTGTGACTTGGTAAAGAAGAGGCCCTGGGAAGCGGATGACCAACGAATTCGAGCTGTTCGAGGTTCGAGAGCCCGTGATCCAGACCATTCCCTTCGTCTATAATTCCCCGCATAGCGGTCGCCGCTACCCGTCGACCTTCCTGGATGAGTCGCGACTCGATGATGTCTCGATTCGCCGGTCGGAGGACCATTACGTCGACGAACTGTTCGCTGCGGCACCCGGTTTCGGCGCGCCTCTGCTCGTCGCGCATTTCCCGCGTGCCTATGTCGACGTCAACAGGGAGCCCTACGAGCTTGATCCGCGGATGTTCTGTGATCCGTTGCCGCCCTTTGCCAACAGCAATTCGGCGCGCGTGGTCGGCGGGCTTGGCACCATTCCGCGCATCGTTGCGGAAAACATGGAGATCTACGAACGACGCATGCCGCTCTCGGTTGCCATGGAGCGGATCGAGAACTGCTACAAGCCGTATCACGCCTGCCTGAGGAAGCTGATTGCGCGGACGCATGCGATGTTCGGCTTCGGCGTCTTGATTGACTGCCATTCTATGCCCGGCAATATCCGGGTTGCGGGCAGCGGGTTGAAGCCTGATTTCATCGTCGGTGACCGCTATGGCACCAGTGCCTCGGGCGAACTCAGCCAGGCTGCCCTGCAGTTTCTCGAGGATCTCGGCTACACGGCGGTGCGCAACAAGCCCTATGCCGGAGGCTTCATCACCGAGCATTACGGCCGGCCGGCCCGTGGGCTTCACGCGCTGCAGATCGAGGTCAACCGGTCCATCTATATCGATGAGGTGACGCTGGAAAAGCGTCCGGACTTCGATGTTCTCGCCGGGTCGCTTGCCGTCTTCATGGAGCAGATGGCCGAATTCGTCGCCGACTATGCCGGCGATCGGGCGCTCGCGGCAGAATAACCTTCTCAATCCCAGTGTTTCCCGTGCCTGCCGTGATGCGTCGGGCAAAAAAAACCGCGCCCATGGCGCGGCTAAGTCTAGGGAGGAAACACCCAAGGAGGGTATTTACAGTCAGAAGACTGTAAGTGACACGTTAGATGTTGCGCTGCACCATTGTCAAGTTTATTTTTGGTGCATTTTTGAGCAAGGCCAAAAAATGCGCAGTTTTGACCGGTTTGCCGGCTGTGCAGTGGTTCTGGCGTCGGTCAGTCCGGCCGGAGGTTTTCTTTCGTTGCGACTGGCATTAAGACGGACGCTCCCTCCAGACGACGGATCCTTCCATGCGCCCAGACCGTGATTTCTTCTTCCGCCTTGCCGATGCCGCCAAGGCCGAGACCCTTCCGCGCTTTCGCTCCGGACTTTCTGTCGTCAACAAGGAGAAGGCCGGGTTCGATCCGGTTACCGAGGGCGACCAGGCTGCCGAGATCGCCATCCGTCAGCTGATCGAGGCAGAGTTTCCGACCCATGGCATTCTTGGCGAGGAGCACGAGAATATCCGCATGGATAGCGACCAGCTCTGGGTCATCGACCCGATCGACGGGACGCGCGCCTTCATCTCCGGCGTGCCCGTCTGGGGCACGCTGATCGGCTTCCAGGAGCATGGCAAGTCGGTCATGGGCCTGATGGAGCAGCCTTTCACCGGTGAGCGCTATTATGCCGATGGCGAGCGCTCCTGGTATTTTGGCCCGGATGGCGAGCGGCAAAATGAGGTGCGCGATTGCGGCAACCTCGAAAACGCGATCCTCTTCACCACCTCTCCGCATCTCTTCAAGGACTGGGAAGTCGAACGCTTCCAGGCCGTGCAGGACAAGGTGAAGTTGTTCCGCTACGGCGTCGACTGCTACGCCTATTGCCTGCTGGCTGCAGGCCATGTCGACCTCGTGATCGAGACGGTGTTGAAGCCCTATGATGTGGGCGCGCTGATCCCGATCATCGAGCAGGCCGGCGGTGTGATCACCACCTGGGACGGCGGACGTCCCGAGGCGGGCGGCTCGATCATTGCCGCGGGCTCCAGGGCCGTGCATGCCGAGGCCATGGAGATGCTGAAGCGGCGCTGAGGCTCTCGCTCAGGCTTCGAGCGTCGTGTCGGTCAGTTCGCTGACGGGATCGGCCTCCTCGGGCTCGCCGCCGGGCATGAAGGCAAAGAGCGCGGCCATGGCCTGTTTGCGATAGCGATCCTGCTCCTGGAAGATCTCGTGGCGGGCGCCGGGCACGGGCACGAGCTGGCCGGCGCGGAAGTACTGCGCCAGCGATTCCTGATAGTGGAAGGGCACGATCGGATCATTGCCGGGGGCGATGATCACGGTCGGCACGGTGATCGAGGCGAGATGGCCGGGGCGCCGGATGTGATCGATCGCTTTCTGGCTTTCATAGAGCCAGCGCGCCGTGGGCGGGCCAAGGGCCAATTCCGGATGGTCGGCGAGGATCCTCTGATTGCGGGCAAAGCGCAGCGCATCCGAAGTTAGCGGATTGCCTTCGAAGGGCTTGAGCGGCTCATCTTTGTTCAGGGTCATGCTGCCAAAGCCCGTGAGGCTTGCCAGGGTTGCCAGCCGCCGGATGTTCTCCGGTGATGTCTTCTGGCCGGCCAGCCCGACAAAGGGGGCCGACAGCACCATGCGTTCGATCCGATTTGCCAAACGTGGCGCTGCCTTGAGCGCAATCAGGCCGCCGGTCGAATGGGCGACCAGGAAAAAGGGCAGGCGTGTATCCGGCAGGACGATCTCCTCAAGGAAGATCTCGAGATCGCGGATATAGTGGTCGAAACGGGCGACATGGCCCTTCCGGGTATCCTTCAACAGACGCTCGGAGCCGCCCTGGCCGCGAAAATCATAAGTCGCGACCCAGAAGCCGCGTTCGGTCAGATCGCGGATCGTTTCGAAATATTTTTCGATGGTTTCGTTGCGACCGTGGACAAGAACGATGGTGCCCAACACTTTCGGGGCGCTGGAACGGAAGACCGCGTAGCGCAGCCGCACACCCTTGTGGCCTTGGAAGAAGCCGGCAAGCGGGTTCCCTGGGATGGGATTGCCGGGGGTGGCGTGAAGAATGGCATCCATGCCTGCAACTGCCTGTCGGTTGAGAGCGCCTCGGGTTACTCCGGGATAGGATGCGGCCCCCGCAGAAGTCAAAGAAAAAAGCCGGAACCGCATACGGAGGGACGCGGTTCCGGCGAAGCCCGGCCGAAGTGGAAGGGACGATATCTCCGGCCCGGTCGGTCGAGACAACCGATGGAGAGACACTAGAACAGACCGCTTGAATGCGGCTTGAACCTGATGTTCACGGACTATTCATCGCGGCAGTCGGGCAGGGAAACGGACGATCTTGAATTCGCATTGGGCATTTCCCACATCGGGATTGCGGACGCCAAACGGGTCCGCGAACCGCCGCCAGCATCGCCCCAAGCGGGATGCGCGCGACATGCAAAACGCCAACGTCGCTTCAAGGAGGACATCATGCGTCACGTCGATTTTTCCCCTCTCTATCGTTCCACCGTCGGTTTCGATCGCCTGTTCACCATGCTGGACAGCCTTGGTCAGCCGGAACAGGCCCAGAGCTATCCGCCCTACAATATCGAGCGCACCGGTGAGAATCTCTACCGGATCACCATGGCCGTTGCCGGCTTCGACGAAAGCGAACTTTCGATCGAGGCGCATGCGCATGTGCTGACCGTCAAGGGTGAGAAGGCCGAAGACGAAAAGGCCGAGCAGAGCGAATTCCTCTATCGCGGGATTGCCAAGCGCGCCTTCGAGCGCCGCTTCCAGCTTGCCGACCATGTGGAAGTCACCGCCGCTTCGCTGAAGAACGGCCTTCTGCACATCGACCTTTTGCGCAACATTCCCGAAGCCATGAAGCCCCGCCGGATCTCGATTGCCGCAGAACCTGTCGGCACAGCCCCGAAGGCCATCGAGGCGCATGTGAACTGATCACTGTTGCTGTAACAAGCTCCCAGTCAGGCGGTCGGCGCAAGCCGGCCGCCTTTTGCTTGGGCGCTCATACGGCGCGTCCACACGGTGCAGAGCAGCTTGTCGAGCGAGAAGAGGCCAGCCCCCTTCACCACGAGATAGACGAGCGGGAAGATCCAGAGCAGGCGCTGGTCGAGGATCACGCTATCGGGGAAGCGATCGAAGAGCGCGCCGATCGTGGTGGCGTCAACGTTGTGCACGAGGATGTCAGTCAGCGTCTGGACGATGATGAAGCCGATCATGCCAAGGGCGGCGAAGCGGGTGAAGAGCCCAGCGACCACGAGAAGCGGCAGGATGACCTCGCCGTAGGATCCGAGAAACACCATCAGGCCCCAGGGGAAGAAAGAGACGGCGGACACATCACCGCCTGCCGCATCCACGGCTGGCAGTGCGATCTGGTAGTAGGCGCCGTCCGCGATCGAGAAGGGCCCTTCGAACTTGGTGAGTGCGGAGTTGAGGTAATACGGCACGAGCACGGCGAGGAAGACGATGCGCGCGAGGAGCCCGAGGAACCAGCGATCGAGCGCGGTTTCCAGCCCGCGGACGGCCCGGCGATAGAGTTCGATGAGCGAGACAGCAGAGGTCATAGGATCGGGCTTTCGTGATGGATGTCGATTGCGCTGAAGGCGCCGCTGGATAGAGCGAGGCCAAGCAATCCGGCGATATCAGTCTCCTCATCGCCTGCGGCGGCGGCAAAGGCTTCGCCTAGCGTTTGCCCGGCGATGAGCGCCTCGAAGAAGGTCGCGCCGCCTGACGGCAGCAGTTCGACCGCCACGTCGCAGTCCGGTCGGGTGATAAGCACCGCTTCCGGCGCCGTGGGGTCCACGCCTTCAAGCGAGGTGCCGGCCCGGTCGCGGCGGGTAATGGTGCCGCCTGCGTACCTCAAGCGCGCAAGGCGCGTGGCGGGATGCGGGCGAAAACGGATGCCGGCCAGCTCTTCCGCCGGGACCTGTGCAAGGGCGGCCGGGTCGAGCGGTGCGGCATCTGCTGCGTGATAGGCGTCGAGCCAGAGGCGCTCGACGCGCGCCACGTCAGCGAGGAATGGAAGGTCCGCCGCGGGTGGGAAGCTTTCCAGGAAAGCCGGAAAGGTCTCGCCATAGGTGAAGAGCAGAGGCGAGGTTGGCGGATGGGCGGTCACATAAAGCCGCGCCATCGCCCGGAAGAAGTCTTCGCCGACAAGGTTCTGCACGGTCGGGAAGATCGAGGCCATGGCATCGATCAGCGACACCGTGACGTTGTTGCGGTAGACGGCGAAACGCCGCTCCGGTCGCACTTGATCCCGTCCCGCCAACCCGTTGGGTGCCGGGAGCTCTGGTGTGAAGAGCGCCTTGGCAAAGGCACCGCTCTGGACAGGGTCAGGACGCATGGCGACGTCCCAGCTCGACAATGGCGTGACGGTCGAGAACAGCATCGGCGCGCTGCGCCTCGCGCTTCAGTACCGGCCAGTCCGGCACCTCGTTGTCCCATTCGACGAGGGTTGGCAGCGGTCCGAGCTTGGCGATGACATGGTCGTAGAGATCCCAGACGAGATCGTCGACCGGGCGATCATGGCTGTCGATGAGCAGCGGCAGTCCGGCATCATCCATATCTTCGGCGTGGCCAGCCAGATGGATTTCCTCGACGCAAAGGAGAGGGAAATCGGCGAGATAGTCGCGGGCGCCATAGCCGTGATTGGTGGCTGACACATGGACATTGTTGATGTCGAGCAGCAGGCCGCAGCCGGTGCGACGGGCGATCGCCCGGATGAAATCCGTCTCTGACATGGTCGAGGCTTCGAAGCCGAGATAGGTCGAGGGGTTTTCCAAGAGCATCCGGCGGCCAAGCGCCTCCTGGACCTCGTCGATGTGGTCGCAGACCCTGTCGAGTGTTGCCCGGTCATAGGGGACCGGTAGCAGGTCGTTCAGAAAATGGCTGTCATGGGTCGACCATGCCAGATGTTCGGAAACCTGTTCCGGCTGATAGCGGTCGACGACGGTCTTCAGGCGGGCGAGATGCTCGGGGTCGAGGCCGGTCGGGCTGCCGATGGACAGGCCGACGCCGTGGATCGAAAGCGGGAAATCCTCGCGCATGCGCGTCAGTATGCGGTGCGGATGACCGCCGGCGCCCATGTAGTTCTCGGCATGGACTTCGAGAAAGCCGATGCGGAAGTCGTCTTCAAGGATTGCGTCGGCATGCTGAGGCTTGAAGCCGGCGCCTGCACGGCGGGGGAGGCGGGCGGCAGTGCCCGGACGGCTTCTGTCGCAACGAGTGATCTCTACAGCGGGATGGACAGACACGGCCGGCTCCTCAAGCATTCATCTCGGAAAGAAAAGCGGGACGGCATCTGCGGACGTGCCGCAGATGCCGTATCGGTTCAGGCCTTGGGGAGGTCGCGGTCGAGGGCTTCAAGCGAGCCCATGCGGCCATCCGGAAGTGCCATGGTGGTGCAGGAGCCCTTGGCGACATAGGTCCAGGCATTGCCCTGGAAATCGACCTTGGAGGTGCCGGCGCAGGTGGTGCCGGGGCCGGCGGCGCAATCGTTCTTGCCAGCCATGGAAACGCCGAAGCACTTTTCCTTTTCCTGGGCCACAGCCGGACCCGACAGGAGGGCGGCGCTGCCGATCGCCATGGTGACAGCGGCGGCGAGGGCGGCGGTGTTGATGGTGGTCTTGATCATGAAGCTTCTCCTCGGATCGTGAAGCGTGTTGTTGTTCCAGCCCTCGGCGGGGCTGGCAAACACATCATGTCGAGGATTTGCAGCTTTGAAAAATCAAGGTTTTTTGTAGAAAACGTGCGCGTTTCGACTGTAAGAAACGCCTTCGTCAAACGACTTCTATGAATTGATCGACCTCTTCTTCGGTCGTCGCGAAGCTGGTCACCAATCGAATTAGGGTTTGATTTTGCTCCGGCAAGGGGAGCCATCCCTGTGGCGGCTGCCAGGGGTGGAATCGTGCCCCCTTTTCTCTGGCACGATCGGCAGACGACGTCTCGATGACGGCGAAGACTTCATTGGCTGTCGTTTCCCAGGCGAGGCGAGTGGTGCTCTTTTGCGACAGGCCGGCCCGCAGGCGATCGGCCATGGCATTCGAATGGCGTGCGAGATCGAGCCAGAGATCGCCGTCGAGATAGGCTTCGAGCTGGGCGGAGATGAAGCGGCTCTTCGAGAAGAGCTGGGCCGAGCGCTTGCGGATAAAGGGCATGTCGGCTGCCATGTCCGGATCGAAGAAGACGATCGCCTCGGCGCACCAGCACCCGTTCTTGGTGCCGCCGAAGGACAGCATGTCGATCCCGCGTTTCCAGGTCATTTCGGCAGGCGAGACGTCGAGGGCGACAAGGGCGTTGGCGAAGCGCGCACCATCCATATGGAGGGGCAGGTTGCGGGCCTTGGCGACGGTAGCGATCGCGTCGAGTTCCTCCAGCGAATAGACGGTGCCGACTTCGGTCGCCTGGGTGACCGTCACGGCCATGGCGCGGCCATGATGGGGCGAGGCGGGTTCGAAGCGGGAGATGGCGGCTTCCAAAGCCTTGGGGTTGATTCTGCCCTCATCTCCCTCGACGCCAAAGAGCCTTGTCGCGCCGGTCAGGAATTCCGGCGCGCCGCCTTCATCCGCGTTGACGTGGGCATCGGCGTGACAGAAACTCACGCCACCTGCCTTGGCCACGCTCGCCAGAGCCAGTGAATTGGCGGCCGTGCCGGTGGCAACGAAGAAGACTGCGACCTCACGCTCGAAAATGGCGCTGAACCGGTCTTCGACCGCCTTGTCCAGGTCGCTCGTGCCATAGGCGGGAGCGAAACCGGAGGCGTGGTGGGTGAGGTTTTCGGCGATCCTGGGATGGGCGCCGGACCAGTTGTCGGAAGCGAAGTGCATGGCATCATTCCTGAGGCGAAGGTGAGTGCGAGGACTTTAGCCCTTTCCGCCTCGCTATCAATCCGGACCGGTCCCCGCGAGGCCGCAAGACGGCAAGTCCGCAAGAAGCGGAAAGAAAGAAACAAGGCTGCGTAATAAAATTTCGCCGATGCAGAGATCGCCGTAATTTCGCGTCCTTTGATCCGTTAATTTTCTGGTGCAACGCTTGCATGCGTGTTCACTTTCTGTCATATGGACAACAGAAATTAGGTCAGATTAGTTGACCTAATTCAGGTTTCGAAGGCGGCAGGTTTTCGGGCGTCATGCGGTGGTCAAGCGATCCGTGCAGGATGGTGTGGCGGCCGCTGGCGCCTGTCGGCGCCCGAAGCGTGTCCAATCAGCCCGGCCAGTCCGGCTTCAATGGAGGTAAAGGTCATGACGAAGGTTCCGTCATCCGAAGAGATCATGCGGTCCGCCAGTGCGGAAGCAGTCGCCGAGACGGCGATCGCGCGCACCGGTCTGCCTCCGAAACAGGGTCTCTACGATCCGCGCAATGAGCACGATGCTTGCGGCGTCGGCTTCATTGCCCATATGAAGGGTGTCAAGTCGCACCAGATCGTCAAGGATGGTCTGTTCATCCTGGAAAACCTGACCCATCGTGGCGCCGTCGGCGCCGACCCGCTGATGGGCGACGGTGCGGGCATTCTCGTGCAGATCCCCGACCGCTTCTTCCGCGAGGAAATGGCGGCCCAGGGGATTACCCTGCCGAAGGCCGGTGAATATGCCGTCGGTCACTTCTTCTTCCCGCAGGACGAGGAGCAGATCGCCCATTTCAAGCAGGTCATCGCCGAAGTCTGTCAGTCCGAAGGTCAGCATCTGATCGGCTATCGTGACGTGCCGGTCGACAATTCCTCGCTGTCCAAGGCTCCGGAGATTGCCGCAACCGAGCCGCGCCAGATCCAGGTCTTCATCGGTGCCGGCCGCGATGCTGCGACCCAGGACCAGTTCGAGCGTCGCCTGTTCCTGCTGCGCAAGGTGATCTCCAACCGGATCTATGACCAGTATGGCGGCCAGGAAACCGGCTTCTATCCCGTGTCGCTGTCGTCCTCGACGATCGTCTACAAGGGCATGTTCCTCGCCTATCAGGTCGGTGCCTATTACAAGGACCTTGCCGATCCGCGTTTCGAGTCTGCTGTCGCGCTCGTTCACCAGCGCTTCTCGACCAACACCTTCCCGTCGTGGAAGCTGGCGCATCCCTACCGCATGGTCGCCCATAACGGCGAAATCAACACGCTGCGCGGCAACGTCAACTGGATGGCTGCGCGTCAGGCGTCGGTGTCCTCGCCGCTGTTCGGCGACGACATCTCCAAGCTCTGGCCGATCTCCTATGAAGGTCAGTCCGATACCGCCTGCTTCGACAACGCGCTCGAATTCCTGCAGCGCGGCGGCTATTCGCTGGCGCATGCCGTGATGATGCTGATCCCCGAGGCATGGTCGGGCAACCAGCTGATGTCGCCTGAGCGCAAGGCGTTCTACGAATATCATGCCGCGATGATGGAGCCGTGGGATGGTCCGGCTGCCGTCTGCTTCACCGATGGCAAGCAGATTGGTGCGACGCTCGACCGCAACGGTCTGCGTCCGGCCCGTTATCTCGTCACCGACGACGACCGCGTCATTCTCGCATCCGAAGCCGGCACGTTGCCCGTTCCGGAAGAGCGGATCGTCAAGAAGTGGCGCCTGCAGCCGGGCAAGATGCTGCTCATCGATATGGCGGAAGGCCGCATCATTTCCGACCAGGAAGTGAAGTCGCAGCTTGCCGGCAGCCATCCGTATCGCGAATGGCTCGACCGCACCCAGCTGATCCTCGAAGACCTGAAGCCGGTCGAGCCGCGCGCGCTGCGCCGCGACGTGTCGCTCCTCGATCGCCAGCAGGCCTTCGGCTATACCACCGAAGACACCAAGATCCTGATGTCACCGATGGCGACCACGGGTCAGGAAGCGATCGGCTCCATGGGCACCGACACGCCGATCTCGGCGATGTCGGAAAAGTCGAAGCTGCTTTACACCTATTTCAAGCAGAACTTCGCCCAGGTCACCAACCCGCCGATCGACCCGATCCGCGAAGAGCTCGTGATGAGCCTCGTCTCGTTCATCGGGCCGCGTCCGAACATTCTCGACCATGAGGGCATGGCGCATGCCAAGCGCATGGAAGTGCGCCAGCCGATCCTGACCAATGGCGATCTCGAAAAGATCCGCTCGATCGGTCACATGGAAGACCGGTTCGATACCAAGACGCTCGACTTCACCTATGACGTGGAGCGTGGTGCCGAAGGCATGCCTGAGATGCTCGACCGCCTCTGCGAGCGTGCGGAAGCGGCGGTTCGCGGCGGCTACAACATCATCGTGCTCTCCGACCGTCAGATCGGCCCTGACCGCATCGCCATCCCGGCGCTCTTGGCGACCGCTGCCGTGCATCACCACCTGATCCGCAAGGGTCTGCGTACCTCGGTCGGTCTGGTCGTAGAATCAGGCGAGCCGCGCGAAGTGCATCACTTCTGCTGTCTCGCGGGCTTCGGCGCCGAGGCCATCAACCCCTATCTCGCCTTCGACACGCTTCTCGACATGCACAAGCATGGCGAGTTCCCGAAGGAGGTGTCGGAAGACGAAGTCGTCTATCGCTACATCAAGGCTGTCGGTAAGGGCATTCTCAAGGTCATGTCCAAGATGGGCATCTCGACCTATCAGTCCTATTGCGGCGCGCAGATCTTCGACGCGATCGGCCTCTCGTCCGAGCTGGTCGACAAGTATTTCTTCGGCACAGCCACCACCATCGAAGGCATCGGCCTGACCGAGCTTGCCGAGGAAACGGTTGCCCGCCACTCCTCGGCCTTCGGCAAGGATCCGGTTCTTGCCAACACGCTCGATATCGGCGGCGAATATGCCTATCGCATGCGTGGCGAAAACCACGCCTGGAGCCCTGACTCCATCGCCTCGCTGCAGCATGCCGTGCGTGGCAACAGCCAGGAGCGGTACCGCGAATTCGCCGAGATGGTGAACGAGAGCAACCTGCGGATGAACACCATCCGCGGCCTGTTCAAGATCAAATCGGCGGAAGCGCTTGGCCGCAAGCCAATCTCCGTGGACGAGGTCGAGCCTGCAGTCGACATCGTCAAGCGTTTCTCGACGGGTGCCATGTCCTTCGGCTCGATCAGCCGCGAGGCCCATACGACGCTTGCCATTGCCATGAACCGGATCGGCGGCAAGTCGAACACGGGTGAAGGCGGTGAAGAGAGCGATCGTTACCTGCCTCTGGCGGATGGGTCCTCCAACCCCGAGCGTTCGGCGATCAAGCAGATTGCCTCTGGCCGCTTCGGTGTCACGACCGAATACCTTGTGAATGCCGACATGCTGCAGATCAAGGTCGCGCAGGGTGCCAAGCCCGGCGAAGGCGGTCAGCTGCCCGGCCACAAGGTCGATGCGACGGTTGCCAAGACCCGTCACTCGACCCCGGGTGTCGGCCTGATCTCGCCGCCGCCGCATCACGACATCTATTCGATCGAAGATCTGGCACAGCTGATCTACGACCTGAAGAACGTCAATCCGGTGGCCGACATCTCGGTCAAGCTCGTCTCGGAAGTTGGCGTCGGCACGGTTGCCGCCGGTGTCGCCAAGGCGCGCGCGGATCATATCACGGTTGCCGGCTTTGACGGCGGCACGGGCGCTTCCCCGCTCACCTCGCTGAAGCATGCCGGTTCCCCCTGGGAAATCGGCCTTGCCGAGACCCAGCAGACGCTGGTGCTGAACGGTCTGCGTTCGCGCATCGCGCTGCAGGTCGACGGCGGCCTGAAGACCGGTCGTGACGTCATCATCGGCGCGCTGCTGGGTGCCGACGAATTCGGCTTTGCCACCGCGCCGCTGATTGCTGCCGGCTGCATCATGATGCGCAAGTGCCATCTGAACACGTGTCCCGTGGGCGTCGCCACCCAGGATCCGGTGCTGCGCAAGCGCTTCAAGGGCACGCCCGAGCATGTCATCAACTACTTCTTCTTCGTCGCCGAAGAAGTGCGCGAAATCCTCGCTTCGCTTGGTGTGACCAAGCTTGACGAGATCATCGGCGCTTCCGAGCTTCTCGAGAAGGACGAGATGCTCGCCCACTGGAAGGCCAAGGGGCTCGACTTCTCGAAGATCTTCCACAAGGTCGATGCGCCTAAGTCCGCCACCTACTGGACCGAGCGCCAAAACCACCCGATCATCGACATTCTCGATCGCAAGCTGATCGAGAAGGCGATGCCGTCGCTTGAAGCCAAGCAGCCTGTCGTCTTCGACGTCGACATCAAGAACGTCGACCGCTCGGCCGGCGCCATGCTGTCGGGCGAAGTTGCCAAGCGCTACGGCCACAAGGGCCTGAAGGATGACACCATCCATGTCACGCTGAACGGTACGGCGGGGCAGTCCTTCGGCGCCTTCCTGGCACGTGGCATCACCTTCGACCTCGTGGGCGATGGCAATGACTATGTCGGCAAGGGCCTGTCGGGTGGCCGCATCATCGTGCGTCCGCCGGAAAATGCCCGCATCGTTGCGGAAAACTCGATCATCGTCGGCAACACCGTGCTTTACGGCGCGATCTCCGGCGAGTGCTACTTCCGCGGTGTGGCTGGCGAGCGTTTTGCCGTGCGCAACTCGGGTGCGATTGCCGTCGTCGAGGGCGTGGGTGACCATGGCTGCGAATACATGACGGGCGGCGTCGTCGTCGTGCTCGGCGAAACCGGCCGCAACTTCGCAGCCGGCATGTCCGGCGGTGTGGCTTACGTGCTCGACGAGAGCGGTGATTTCGCCAAGCGCTGCAACATGGCCATGGTCGAACTCGAGCCGGTTCCGGAAGAGGACGACATGCTGGAGAAGCTGCACCATCACGGCGGCGACCTCATGCACAAGGGCCTGGTCGACGTATCCGGCGACATGACCCGCCATGACGAGGAGCGCCTTTACCAGCTGATCTCGAACCATCTGCACTACACTGGCTCGAACCGCGCCAAGCAGATCCTCGACAGCTGGGCCGAGTATCGTCCGAAGTTCCGCAAGGTCATGCCGGTGGAATACCGCCGTGCGCTTGAGGAAATGGAACGCATGCGCATGGGCGTGGCTGCGGAATAACCAGGGTCCGCCCCTCACCCCGCCTCCGCTTCGCTCGGCGACCCTCTCCCCGTAAACGGGGCGAGGGGGACCGCCAGCGGCGCGGGCTGCCTCTTCTCCCCGCATGCGGGGAGAAGGTGCCGGCAGGCGGATGAGGGGCATCTACGACAGAGAAGTGAGTTAGAGGGAAAGAAAATGGGCAAGGTTACAGGTTTCATGGAAATCGACCGGCAGGTGGCGAAGTATCAGCCGGCCTCCGACCGCATCCGCCATTTCCGCGAATTCACCATCCCCATGTCGGATGCTGAGGTCACCAAGCAGGCGGCGCGCTGCATGGATTGCGGCATTCCCTATTGCCACGGTCCGACCGGCTGTCCGGTGCATAACCAGATCCCGGATTGGAATGACCTCGTCTATAACAACAAGTGGGAGGAGGCGATCCGCAACCTCCACTCGACCAACAACTTCCCGGAATTCACCGGTCGCGTCTGCCCGGCACCTTGCGAGGAAGCCTGCACGCTGAACCTCGAAGATACGCCGGTTGCGATCAAGACCGTCGAGCAGGCGATTGCCGACAAGGCCTATGAACTCGGCTTCATCGTTCCGCAGCCGGCAACGATCCATACCGGCAGACGCGTCGCCGTCATCGGCTCCGGTCCGTCGGGTCTGGCCGCTGCTCAGCAGCTCGGCCGCGCCGGCCATGAAGTGCATGTCTACGAGCGCGAGTCGAAGCCCGGCGGCTTGTTGCGCTACGGCATTCCGGACTTCAAGATGGAAAAGAACTTCATCGATCGCCGTGTTGAGCAGATGCAGGGCGAAAATGTCACCTTCCATTGCGGTGTCAACGTCGGTGTTGACGTGACCGTCGAGAAGCTGCGCGCCGACTACGACGCAGTCCTCTATTGCGGTGGTTCTGAAACGCCGCGCGAGGCCGGCATTCCCGGCGTCGAATTCCATGGCGTGCATGATGCCATGCCCTATCTCGTGCAGCAGAACCGTCGCGTCGGTCGCGAAAACATCGACAGCGTCGGCTGGCCGGCCGATCCGATCCTCGCCGGTGGCAAGCATGTTGTCGTCGTCGGTGGTGGCGACACGGCGTCTGACTGCGTCGGCACCGCCTTCCGCCAGGGCGCTGTCAAGGTGACCCAGCTCGACATCCGCCCGCGTCCGCCGCAGACGGAAGACAAGCTTGCGATCTGGCCCTTCTGGGCGACCAAGATGCGCACCTCGTCCAGTCAGGCCGAAGGCGCCAACCGCGAATTCCAGGTGGCAACGCTCGAATTCGTCGGCGAAGACGGCGTGCTGACCGGCGTGAAGTGCTGCCAGGTTGACGAGCGCCGCAAGCCGATCCCGGGCACCGAGTTCATCATCAAGGCTGATCTCGCCTTCATCGCCATCGGCTTCTCCGGCCCGTTCACCGACAGCGTGCTGAAGGATCTCGACGGCAAGCTCGAGCTCAACACCGACCGTCGCGGCTCGACCAATGTCGTGGCCAATGACAAGGACTACCGCTCGTCGGTTGATAAGGTCTGGGTTGCCGGCGACGCTCGTCGCGGCCAGTCGCTGGTTGTCTGGGCGATCCGCGAGGGACGCCAGGCGGCGCGCGCCATCGACGAGGCGCTGATGGGCGAAAGTGTGCTGCCGCGCTGATCTAGCTCTGGCTCGTTAAACGATAGAGGGGCCGCTTTCGAGCGGCCCTTTTCGTATGGCTCAAGAAGTCTGACGGTCAGGGCATCGCGGATGCCGGGGGCGCGGCTGCCTGCGGTGCGCGCTTGACGTAGTCCACTCTTCCGACCGGCGGATCAGGCAGGCGACCGTTCTGCACCAACTGGTCGCGTGGTGTGGGGAAGGTCGAGGACGGCGGCAGGATGCCGCCCAGCAGTTCGTCCCCGCCGTCGAGTTCCGGATCGAAAAGGTCGATCGGCGGCGTGGTGATGATTGCCTTGCTTTCCGACGGCGGCAGGCTCACCAGCTCCGGCAGGTTACTTGCGTCGAGGCGCACGAGATCGGGGCTCGTCATGTCGCCGAGATGGCGGCGTACGGATTTCTCGACATAGAAGGCGAGCTTGCGCTTGCCGGGACCGGTGAAGTTGATGCCGTCATTGCCGCGCAGGCGCACGGGCTGGCCGTTGATGTCGGAGCCGGTGACGATGAAGCGGCCGTCCTGGTCAACGAAGCCTTCCCAGATGTCGACGAATTCGCCACTCACCTTCTCGATGCTGGAGCGGTAGATGGTGTTCAGGCGCAGCGCATCGGCCGTCATGTTCTGCGGTCTGAAGGCCGGGAGACCGACCCAGATCACCGGCACCCTGGTTTCCGTCGCGACTGTTGCGAGGCGGGAGACGCGTTCGCCATAAGCACTGAACCATTCATCCGTGCGGAAGTCGAAACGACCGCCAGCGGTAACAAGTTGCTGCCGGTCATTCGCACCGATCTGGATCACCACGACACTCGGCTGCACCTCGGTGATGAGGGTCGGCAATTGTGTTGGCCAGTCATGAAAGTCGTCGCGCACGAGGCCGGAGGAGCCGTTGGCGCGGGTCTCGACCTGTACGCCCGGCGCATCCTCGAAGGCGGTTTTCAGGCCGTCGCCGAGGGCGCCGGCGACGAAATCGCCGATGACCAGAACCTTCTTGGCATTGTCGAGCTTTGGGGGTGGGGGCGGCGTCGCTGCGGCGCGCGGCGAGGGCGCGCGGGTCTTGATCGTGGTGACGCTGCGATTGTTCTTCTTGCGGGTCTTGCCGTCGCGGGGCGGCTGTGCGTCCTGCGGGGGGACATAAACGGGTTGGCGTTCGCCGAACAGCAGATCGAGCAGGGTCCGGCGTCGTTCGGGCTGCTGCTGTGCCTGTGCCGATGACGTGAGGAACGCGGTCGTGCCGAGCGTCAAGGCCAGGCCGAGTATCAGGAAGCGGGCAAGGGGTCCGCGCGGGCTTTTCAACTCACTCTCCTTAGCCGTCGCCGCAGCGTCGAAAACAGTCCGCCGCGATCCGATGTTTCTGGATCGCGGCGGACGGCAAGTCAACCTCGTGCTGCTGCCGTGGTGCTATCAGTTGCGCAGGGCATCAAGCAGGACGCGCGACGGCTGGCCGTCTGCAGTCATGCCAAGGCGCTGCTGGATGGCAGTGATGGCTGCCTTCGAGCCGGAGCCGAAATTGCCGTCGATCTTGCCGTCGTAATAGCCGAGCGCCTGCATGCGGCTTTGCAGCTCGAACTTCTCCTTGATGTCGAGCGAACCGTCCGGACGCGGCCAGCGCTGCTTCATACCACCATAGCCGGCGATTTCGTCTGCGAGCAGTCCAACGCCAAGAGCATAGCTGTCGGCAGCGTTGTAGCGCTTGATGACGAAGAAGTTCTTGGTCATCAGGAAGCCCGGTCCGTTCGCACCGCCCAGCATCTTGAGCTCTGCCCGTTCGGCACCGTTCTTGAAGCCCTTGCCGGTCGGACGGGCAAAGCCGAGCGCCTGCCATTGGGCGAGCGTCTTGGTCTGGCCGGAATACTTGTGGCCGCCCCTCGGCACAACGATCTCGTAGCCCCAGGTCCGGCCCGTCTGCCAGTCGTTCTTGGTCAAAAGGTTGGCGGCGGTGGCCAGCGCATCCGGGATCGAGTGCCAGATGTCCTTGTCACCATTGCCATCGGCATCGATGCCGTAAAGCAGGTAACTGGATGGGATGAACTGGGTGTGGCCCATGGCGCCGGCCCAGGAGCCCATCAGGTTCTTGTTGGTGACGTCGCCGTTCTGCAGCATCTTGAGCGCCGAAATCAGCTGGGTGCGGGCATATTTCGCCCGTTTCTTGTCGGCATAGGCGAGCGTCGCCAGCGAGCGCGGCACGTTGTGCAGGCGGTCCGGACGTTCAAGGGCTGCGCCGTAATTTGATTCCATCGACCAGATCGCCAGCAGCACGTGCTTGTCGACGCCGAAATGGTTTTCGAGCGCGGTCAGCAGGCGGCCGTGCTTGGCCAGCATCTCCTGTCCGATCTTGACGGTGTAGGGGTTCACGCGGCTGTCGAGATAGTCCCAGATCTCGTGCTTGAATTCCGGCTGATAAGCCGCTTTCTCCAGCACGAACTGATCAGGCTCGCTGACGCCTTTGAACGCCTGGTTATAGGTGCGCTCGGTGATGCCGGCCTTGGCGGCGACAGGATAAAAGTCGCGGATCCACTTCTGGAAACCGGCATCTGCAAAGGCGTCCAGCGGGAAAAGCGCTGTCGACAGCGTCAGGGCAATCGCGCCGAGCAGGCTGGGGCGGTGTCTTTTCATGGGCATCTCCCGTGCATTCTCGAGTTGGCAGCCGAAACAAGGCTGTTCACCGCAGGTTAATGCTGTTCAGTCAACAAACCCTTTACCACGTTGTCCGCCCAAGCTTAGTCTTTGCCATTTTGAAGCAATTGTATGTTACTGGCTGTGACCGCGTTATGAAGGCGTTAATCGATTAGATCCTCGAGGAGGAATGAGTGGTTCAGACTAAAAAGCTCCGGAAAGCCGTGTTTCCCGTCGCCGGTCTCGGCACCCGTTTTCTGCCCGCCACCAAGGCGGTTCCGAAGGAAATGCTCACCGTCGTCGACAAGCCGGTCATCCAGTATGTGGTTGACGAGGCCATCGAAGCCGGCATCGAGCATTTCGTCTTCGTGACCGGCCGCGGCAAGGCGGTCATCGAGGACTATTTCGACATCCAGTTCGAACTCGAGCAGACGCTCAAGGCCCGCAACAAGAATGCCGAGCTGTCACTTCTCGACTCGCTGCAGCCCACAGCCGGCCAGACGAGCTTCACGCGCCAGCAGGAGCCGCTGGGCCTCGGGCACGCCGTGTGGTGTGCGCGCGACATTGTTGGGCACGAGCCCTTCGCCCTTCTCCTGCCTGACATGATTATGCGCGGGGAAAAGGCTTGCCTCAAGGGCATGGTCGAACTTTATGAAAAGACCGGTGGCAATATCGTGGCGGTCGAGGAATGCGCGCCGGAACAGGCGCACAAATATGGCATCGTGGGCGTCGGCGAGGCGCTTGAAGGCGGCTTCAGGATCACCCAGATGGTCGAGAAGCCTGCCAAGGGTACGGCACCGTCGAATTTCTTCATCAACGGCCGCTACATCCTGCAGCCGGAAATCTTCAAGATCCTGGAAACCCAGGAGCGTGGCGCTGGCAACGAGATCCAGCTCACCGACGGCATGCTGAAGCTTGCGCAGGCCCAAGATTTCGCCGGTTACCACTTCAAGGGCGAGACCTTCGACTGTGGCGCCAAGGATGGCTTCATCCTGGCGAATGTCGCCTTCGCCATTGAGCGCGCCGACATCCGTCCGGCGATCGAAAACCAGCTGAAGGCGCTGCTCGCAGCCCTCAAGTAATCGACTTCCTGACCGCCGGGCTCAGCGCTTGGCGGTCAGGCCCACCAGAGCCGTGAGGCTGTCGTTATCGGTGCCGCTCTTGTAGTGCGTGCGCTCGTAGGTGACGTCCGCTGTCGCGTCGAGATAGCGGTTGATCTTCCAGGTCAAGCCGGCGCCTGCGAGATAGGCCGTCGTGTCGCTTGAACTGGCATCTCCATCATAATTGGTGAATGTCGTGCCGCCGGTCAGGCGCGCGACCAGATTATTGCGCAGGTCGTGCGCGAGCACGCCGGTAAAGCGATGGATCGTTGCGCCGTTGATGCCTGCCGTAGTGGAGGGGTCGATGCTGGTGTCGAGGGTTACGTCGATCGTGGTGCCTTCGCGCGGCGACCAGAAGATGTTGCCGTCCACCGTCAGCGCCGACAGTTCCTCAAGGCGCCCATCCTCGAATTTCTGATGTTCGTAGCCGACGGCGACTTCGCCACGCAACTTTTCCCCCAGATCGACCGCCACACCGGTCTTTGCGCCGTAGAGATCTGCCGAGCGGCGATAGCCGGCAGAATCCACCGCGTCGTCATAGTCGATCTTGCCGATCGTGCCCTCGATGAATGGGGTAAGGGCTGGGGAAATCTCGTAGCCCAGGCGTGAACTGAGGGCGTAGCGGTTGCGATTGCGATCGCTGCGTTCAAGCGTGCTGCCGTCCGACAGTTCGGCATCCGAATACTGGTAGCGTGTGACATCGGCGGCGATGGAGCCGCGAATGAGGCCGAAGTCACGTTCGACGGAAACGCCGCCGCCGAATTCGTTGACGCCCGACTGGACCTTGGCGCCCGAGACGGCGTTCGGATCATCGGAGTCCTCGCGGCTGAAACTGTAGGAGCCGGAAATCGTTGCAATGGTGTCGTCGGCGAGATCAAGGCGCAGGCGCGCGTCGATATCCGCACGCGGCTTGTCGGTGTCGTCGCCGGACAGTGTTTCCTGCCAGATGCCCTCGGCACCCACGGTCAACTCATGGCGGGACCAGTCAGATGTCAGCGTACCCTTGGTGCCGGTCTCAGAGAACGTCCGGTCGTCTTTCACGCCGCCTGTCTTTTCGGTCTCGCTGCCGACACTCTGGCTGATCGAAGGGCGCAGAATCAGGCTGCCGAGCCTGATGCCGCTGTCGTCCTCGGTCTCGCGGGCGTCGCGTCGGATACGGTCGGCGGTCGGGTCGTCGAGTCGCGTCTCGCGCAGGTTCTGGCGACCGATGTCCTCGTCGAGGGGGATGGCGTCGGGGTCGATGAGCGGTTCGGCAGCCTGGCTGCCGGGGGCGACGGTTCCGGTGGTCGTGGCATCGGTCGTTGGCGCGACGCCGTCTGTCGCCGCTGTGACGGTGTCACTTGTGTCCGTCGTTGGGTCTGCCGTCTGTCCACTGCCGGGCATCAAGGACCAGGTCGGCGTGTTTTGGGCCGTCTGGCTTGTGGCGCCAGCCTGTTGCGCCGAGAGAAGGGAGGGATGAGCGAGCACGAAAAGTGCCAGCAGGCCTGCAAAGGCGCGCAGCCCCTGGCGGCCAGCGTCGCGCATGTCCCGTTTTGTCTCTGATGTCATCCCTGCGCCCGGCAATCTGCAATGCTTACCCAAACGTAAAGCCTGATGGTTAATGTTTGGTTTCGGCAGGCCTTCACGGATCGAAGTCAAGCTTGCGGTGCAAGGTGAGCAACCGAGAATTTACACCGACCGATAAACGCAGTATGGGACGCCATGATCAAGCGCGCAGTCAATCTCGTCGAAGCCAGTGCCACCGAATCTGCGATCCGCGTCGTCTCGACGGAGCGGGAGGGGTTGCGGGTGCTGGAGGAAGCGCTCGCAGGACCGCTGGCTGAGCCCTTCTGCAATGCGGTCAGGACGATCGGGGACATCGGTGGTCGGGTTATCGTCACCGGCGTGGGCAAGAGCGGTCACATCGGTTCGAAGATTGCCGCAACCTTTGCCTCGACGGGGACACCCGCCTTCTTCGTGCATCCGGCTGAGGCCAATCATGGCGATCTCGGCATGATTGCCCAGGACGATGCGATCCTGGCGATTTCCTGGGGAGGTGAAACGGCCGAGCTGCAGGGCATCCTGGCATTCTCGCGCCGCTTCTCGATCCCGCTGATCGCCATCACTTCAGGCGAGAATTCCACGCTCGCACGCAATGCCGATGTGGTCTTGCTGATGCCGAAGGTGCAGGAAGCGTGCCCGCACGGGCTTGCGCCGACGAGTTCGGCGGTGTTGCAGCTTGCCATTGGTGATGCGATTGCGATCGCTCTTCTCGAGGCCCGCGGCTTTAGCCCATCCGATTTCCGCACCTTCCATCCTGGTGGCAAGCTCGGGGCGGCCCTCACCCATGTGCGCGACATCATGCATACCGGCGACCGTTTGCCTCTGGTGCCACTCGGCACGCCCATGCCCGAGGCCGTGAAGACGCTGTCGCACAAGCATTTCGGTTGCGTTGGTATCACCGACGAGACAGGCAAGTTGTGCGGTATCGTCACCGAAGGCGACATGGCACGCAATCTCGCCCGGGATCTGTCCATCCTCAATGTCGAGGACGTGATGACCCGCAATCCGAAGGTCATCAAGGGCGATGCACTCGCCACGACAGCTGCTGCGATGATCAACAAACACGGCATTGGTGCGCTTATCGTCGTCGATGACGAAAACACGCCCGTCGGCCTCATCCATTTCCACGACCTGCTCAGGATTGGCGTGGCCTGAGCTTCGCGTTACGCCTCTTCGACCATCAGATCACGGCCGTTGCTGGACACGATGCGCACGCGGGCGCCGCCCGGCAGATCCGGGCCTGAAACTACCCAGAAGGTGTCGTCGAGCCGGATGCGACCGCGTCCCTCGCGGATCGGCTCCGCGAGCACGGCCGTGCGGCCGACCAGGCTTGCGCCCCGCTGGTTGAGGAGTGGCTGATCGCTTTCGGTCTCAAGGCGCGAGAAGTAGCGGCGCCCTGCGAGCGTGAAGACCACGGCACTTGCGGCGAAGACCAGCGACTGGACCTGCCAGGTCCAGAAGCCCGCGTCCCAAAGCAGCAACGACACAGCGCCGGTCAGTATGGCACCAAGGCCGATCCAGACCAGGAAGACGCCCGGCATCACGAGCTCTGCCGCCAGAAGCAGCATGCCGAGCACCCACCAGCTCCAGGGGCCGAGTTCGGCTATGATCCGGCCGAGCATTGTCATCACTCGCCGTTGGGGTTGAAGGAGGAGATCGGCGGGGTGCTGCGGGGGGCAGTCGGGGCCGGGCGCGGCGGGGCAGGGCGCTTGTCCTCGCCAAAGACCTCACGGGCGATGGCGCCGATACCGCCGAGCGAGCCGATGAGAGACGTTGCCTCCATGGGCATCAGCACGATCTTCGAATTGCTGGCCGTGCCGATGGCGGCCATGGCTTCGGTGTATTTCTGCGCAACGAAGTAGTTGATGGCGTTGACGTCACCGGCGGCGATGGCTTCGGAGACGAGGCGGGTGGCCTTGGCTTCGGCTTCGGCAAGACGCTCGCGGGCCTCGGCCTCGCGATAGGCGGCTTCGCGCTGGCCTTCAGCCTCGAGGATGGCCGACTGCTTGGCACCCTCGGCGCGCAGGATCTGCGCATTGCGGAAGCCCTCGGCTTCGAGAACCTGGGCGCGCTTCTCGCGCTCGGCCTTCATCTGCCGACCCATGGCGTCGACGAGATCGGCGGGCGGCTGGATGTCCTTGATCTCGACGCGGGTCACCTTGATGCCCCAGGGGCGGACGGCCTCGTCGACGACGCGCAGCAGGCGGTCGTTGATCACCTCGCGGTTGGAGAGAAGTTCATCAAGATCCATCGAGCCCATGACCGAGCGAATGTTGGTCATGGTGAGGTTCAAGATCGCATTTTCGAGATTGGCGACCTGATAGGCGGCTTCCGCAGCGTTCAGCACCTGGTAGAAGGCAACCGCATCAGCGGAGACCGAGGCGTTGTCCTTGGTGATCACCTCCTGGGTGGGTACGTCGAGGACCTGCTCCATCACGTTCATCTTGGCGCCGATGCGCTCGAAGAAGGGAATGATCAGGTTCAGGCCCGGCTCCAGCGTCCGCGTATAGCGGCCGAAACGCTCGATCGTGTACCGGAAGCCCTGCGGCACCGTCTTGATCCCGGCAAACAGGACCAGGATGACGAGTACGACGAGTGCAATGACGACGATGTCCGGACCGGTGATGGGCATGAAATCCTCCAGCTGCGGCGCTGATGAATATCGCGCCCCCGCGTTCTAACATCGTGGGGTGACATGGCAATTGCAAGGGTTGTGGATCACAGCCGGATGCGTCCGTGTGCAGGCAGAAAAGCAGAAGGGCGGCCGGATCGATCCCGCCGCCCTTCCTTGATGTCGGATGAACCGGTGTCTCAGAACTCTTCCCAGCTGTCCTTGGCGACGGCGGCATTGCCGTGGCTGCGCAGGGCCGGCGCCGCGTGGCGTGCGGGTTCTGCCGCGCGTGGTGCCGGAGCGCGATGGGCGGACGGCTGGGCCATGGTGCGGGCGGTTTCCCGCAGCGCCGAGGCCTGGGTCAGCTGCACACCGTCAATGGTAAAGTGTGCAATCAATTCGCGCAGTTTGGCGGCTTCGCTGGCCAGAGCAGCGGATGCAGCGTTGGATTCCTCGACCATCGCTGCGTTCTGCTGGGTCGTCTGGTCCATCGAGTTGACGGCGTGGTTGACTTCCGAAAGGCCGGTCGCCTGTTCCTTGGCGGAGATGGCGATGGCATCCATGTGGGTGTTCATCTCGGTGATGAAGCCGCCGATGGTGCGCAGTGCTTCGCCAGTCTTGCGGACCAGATCCACACCGCCTGCGACTTCCGTCGAGGAGTTCTGGATGAGCGCCTTGATTTCCTTCGCAGCGTTGGCCGAACGTTGGGCGAGTTCGCGGACTTCCTGGGCAACGACGGCAAAGCCCTTGCCGGCTTCACCGGCGCGTGCTGCCTCGACGCCTGCATTCAGGGCGAGCAGGTTGGTCTGGAAAGCGATCTCGTCAATGACCCCGATGATGTTCGAGATCTGCTGTGAGGAGCCCTCGATCCGGCGCATGGCGTCTTCAGCGCGGGATACGACCTCCGACGATTGGTTGGCGGAGGTGTTCGCCTGGGACGCGACGCCGCGGGCCTCTTCGGTGCGCTTGGTCGAGTTTACAACGTTTGCGGTGATTTCCTCGACGGCGGCTGCGGTTTCTTCCAGAGCTGCGGCCTGCTGTTCGGTGCGCTTCGACAGATGATCGGTGCCCGAGGCGATTTCACGGGTGCCGGTTTCCATGGTGGCGACGCTGTTGGTGATGGCGGCCATGGTCTGGTTCAGCTGGCGGATCGACTGGTTGAAGTCGTGGCGCAGGGCCTCGAAGTCGGGGGCGAAGGCTTCGTGGATCTGGAAGGCCAGATCGCCGGCGGCGAGGCGTTTGAGGCCGGTCGCCAGACCGGAAGTCGCGGTGCGGAGGCGTTCAGCGGCATCGGCCTCTGCGCGCTGCTGGGTCGCGAGGCGTTCAGCTTCGGCACGCTGGCGGTTGCCTTCGGCTTCCGATTCCAGTCGCTTGTTGGCAATCGCTGCCTCGCGGAAGATCTGCATGGCGGCTGCCATCCGACCGATCTCGTCCTTGCCGCCCTGTTCGATGGCGATGTCGAGATCGCCATTGGCGAGACGTGTCGTGCCATCGGCGAGCTTGCCGAGCGGGCGGGAGACGAGCTGGAAGTTGAGGAAGCCCATCAGAATGGCCGCAGCGGCGACCACGATTGACGCGATCAGGCTGACAGTCTCTACCAGGTCGAGCGCCTTGCTCTGATTTTCCGTTGCCGTCGCTGCACGGGCCGTCATGGCGGCTTTGACTTCGCCGAGCTTGTCCACGAAGGCCGTGGCCAGGGCCTCGCCTTCGCCGGTGACTTCAATCGCCCGGGCCAGTTCCACCGTGACCGGATCGCGCATCAGCAAAATCTGGCGATCGACGAAGTTGGTCTTCCAGGCGTCGAGAGAGGCAAAGGCCTCCTTCAGCTTCGGCAGTTCCGATGGAGCGGCCTGATTGAACAGGGCTTCGAGTCTGGCCTTGTCTTCGGTCATCTCGGCGACGACCTTCTGCGAGGACGCAGCGTAGTCACGATTGCCGGTCAGCAGAAATGTCTTCAGCTGCAGATTGGCGAGCGAAAGATCAGCGCCGAATTCCTCGATGGCTGTCACCACCTCGTTGACGATGGCCGTTTCGGCCACCTGTTCGCGTGCCACGATCGAACGGCTGTGAATGAAGGTTGACGCCGCAATGGCAATGGTGGCGAGAATTCCGAAAGCGATGAAGCCTTTTGCGCTTACGGATAGGTTCTTGAGCATGACGCTGGTCCAGTCTCGATCTGCAGGGAGGTTTCACATGTTTGGAGGCACAGGCACCGTCATGCACCCGTGGCTGGACCATCAGGATGCTGCCAGCAGGCGTCTCTCGAGTTCGGTCAGATTGATCTCGACGGTTACCGCGCCGATCTTCTTCTTCGAGGCGTCAAGAAGCGTAAAGCTGACCTGGTTGCGCCAGATCTTGGCTTCGTCGTCCCATTCGGCCGCGTCGACGAACATGGCGTCGTCCGACACCTGGTAGGTCTTCTGGAACTTGTCCTCGTCACCCTGCCAGAAGTCGCTGGTCACCGAGCTCTGGCCGACATTCAGGCCGTTCTGGTCCATGACGAAGATCTCGGCATAGAGACCGAGAGACTTGCCCTGGATGCGGGCGAGATAGACGGACAGCGGGTTGGACAGGGTTGCTGCGATCAGGGGCTTGTCGGTCGCCTCGCGCTCTGCCTTCCACTGGTTGTCGAGGGCGTCGATCTTGTCCTGGGCCATGGCCGTCAGGCGCTGGTTCTGCGCTGCCACCGAGACCTGGACGATCTCGGTGTTGATGAAGCTACGCATTTCCTCGATCAGTGCCGGCGAAACGAGCTTGCTGACGTCGGGCTGTGGGGGCTCGGCATGGGCCGGCATAAAAGACACCGCAACGATGGCGGATGCCAGGGTCATCAGGAACTTGGGCATAGGGCGTCTCCTTCAATGCCCTAATTCTAGGCATCATTATTAAACGGAGCGTTAATATAAGAAATCACTCCTCTAGAATTGTAATTAAATCCAATGATTTAACTCCGTGTTCCACGTCTCCGTGGGGTGCTGGTTCGGCAGCCATGAGTTGACCCAGATGGATCAAAGTTCATGCAGACTGATCCGGTAAACGGATGAAATTGATGTGCAAATCCGAGGCGATCTCACGTTGCGCTCACTTCTTCGTAACCACAAAATACACCACGGGAAACGTATTGGTTGCGTACATTCGCATTTTCTGAATTGAAACATGTGTGCGTGCGGAGCTGCCGGTTCTTCCCCAAAAACGAAAACGGCCGCCTTGCGGCGGCCGATCGATCTCATTGATTGCTGCCGCGGTTGCCTGCTCTCAGGCCCAACCCTGCAATTCGCGTCGAACAACGTTTTCGATCACGCGCATGCCGTCCTCGCTGTCGTTGAGACAGGGGATGTGGGTGAACTTCTCGCCGCCATTGTGCAGGAAGTCTTCGCCGGCTTCCCCGGCGATTTCCTCCAGCGTTTCCAGGCAGTCGGACACGAAACCCGGGTTCAGGATGGCAATGCGCTTCACGCCTTCCTGGGCAAGCTTCTCGACCGTCTTGTCGGTGTAGGGCTGCAGCCATTCCTCCGGCCCGAAGCGGGACTGGAAGGTGACCATCAGCTTCTCCTTCTCCCAGCCGAGATGCTCGCGCAGCAGGCGCGTCGTCTTGTAGCACTGGCAATGATAGGGATCGCCCTTCATGAAGTAGGACTTCGGAATGCCGTGATAGGAGGTAATCACCAGTTCCGGCTCCCAGTCGAGGGTGGCCAGATGCTTGTTGATCGAATTGGCAAGTCCCTCGATATAGACCGGATCGTCGGCATATTGCGGAACGGTTCGAAGTGCTGGCTGCCAGCGCATCTTGAGCAGCGCCTTGAAGGCTTCGTCATTGACGGTTGCCGTCGTGGCTGCGGCATATTGCGGATAGAGCGGATAGACGAGGATGCGTTCGCAACCGGCCTTCTGCATTTCGTTCATTTTCGCCTGGATCGCCGGCTGACCGTAGCGCATCGCCCAATCGACATGCACATTCGGAAGGTCCTTCAGGGCAACCGCGAGCTTTTCCGCCTGGCTGCGGGTGTAGGTGCGCAGGTAGCTTTCGTCGAGATCCTTGTTCCAGATCTCCTCATAGGCCTTGCCGACCTTCTGCGGACGCTTGTTGAGGACGATGCCGTAGAGGATCGGGTACCAGAACCACCGCGACCACTCGATGACGCGCTTGTCCGTCAGGAACTCCTCGAGATAGCGGCGCATGGACTTGTAGTCCGTGCCGTCGGGCGTGCCGAGGTTGACGAGCAGCACGCCGACCTTGCCGAAATTGACGGGCGGGTGGTCGGAGGGCCAATGGGCGGGAAGTGCATTCATCGTTATATCCTGGTGATGAGATCTCGACCGTTACGTCACGAAGGCCTGTTGAGATCATCTGATAAAAGCAAAAGCCGGCCCGGGGAAGCCCGGACCGGCTTTTGTCATGCGTCAAACGGTCTTACTTGGCCGGCAGTTCAAGTTCCCGGCCGATGGAGATCACGTTCGGATTGCGCAGCGTGTTCGCTTCCGCGATCTTTTTCCAGAGCAGACCATCGCCATAGGTTGCCTCGGCGATCTTCCACAGGCTGTCTCCGGCGACCACCTTGTACATGGTCGCTGCGGTGGCCATCGCGGCTTCGGTTGCGGTCGCGGCCGGAGCTTCGGTGGCCGGTGCTGTCTCGGCAGATGCCTGGGCTGCCGCAGCGATCATCGTGATGCGACCGTCGGTATAGGGCTTGTAGGGGCTGTTTTTCGCGATGTAGTCCGCGACAACAGCTTCGAGGCCGGGACCGAAGTCATAGGCATTCTGGCCGCCGGTGGCGAAGATCTTGTAGCCGTCACCGCCGGAGCGCATGTAGTTGTTGGTGGCGACGCCATAGACCTTGTTCGCGTCGATTGCGACGAAGGCATCACCTTCCTTGACTTCGACCGAGGTGATGCGGCTGCCGGCCGGCTTGTTGAGGTCCGCCGTATACTTCAGGCCGGAGACCTGCGGGAAGCGCCCTGCGCCTTCCTCGACCTGGCTCACACCGTTTTCGAGTGCTGCCACGATATCCGAGCCCTTGAGCTGGAAGGAGGCAAGCGTGTTCTGGAACGGCAGCACCGTCAGGACTTCGCCCATGGTGACCGTGCCGGCGTCGATCGAGGCACGCAGGCCGCCGCCGTTCTGGATGGCGATGGTGATGCCCTGGTCGCTCAGGCGGTCGACCATCGCATCGGCGACGAGGTTGCCCATCGAGCATTCTACGGAACGGCAGGTGTCGCGCGCGCCGTCAACGGCCTCTGCGGTGGCACCGATTTCCTTGAGCTTCAGTTCCTCGATCGGACCTGCCAGTTCCGCGACCTTGGCGACGAAGCCGGCATCCGGCGTGACGGATGCATCGAGCAGTTTCGGCTCGCCGGTGGCTGTCTTGACGACGCCTGCATCGTCGAAGACGACCGTCAGGTCACCGAGATACTTGGAATAGGCATAGGCCTGAACGATCGGCACATCCTTGCCGGCCGGGTTCTTGACCATGGTCGGGTAGGGGCCGGCGGCCTTTTCGTCGGTATTGGACAGCAGCGTGTGGCTATGGCCGCCGACGATGACGTCGATACCGTCAACGGCTGCGGCGATTTCCTGATCCTTGACGTAACCGACATGCGAGAGCAGCACGATCTTGTCGATGCCCTGGCCTTCGATCTCCGCCACGGCTTCCTTCAGGTAGCCGATCTCATCGGCGAAGAGGACGCTGTCGCCGGGCGACGAGGTTTCATCGGTGTCGGTTGCCAGAACCGAGACGACGGCGACCTTCTCGCCTGCGAAATCCTTGACGATATAGGGCTTGAACTTGTCGGCGACCGGGGAGTTCAGACCAGCCAGCGTGTTGCCCGAGATCATCGGGAATTTCAGCGCGTCGATGAACTTGGCCAGTTCTTCCGGGCCGTCGTCGAATTCGTGGTTGCCGATCGCCATGGCGTCGAAGCCGATGCCGTTCATGAAGTCGGCGATCGGGGCGCTCTTGTAGGTGGTGTAGAAGAGCGAACCCTGGAACTGGTCGCCGGCGTCGAGCGTCAGCACATTCTTGCCCGACAGTTCCGCACGACGGGTGTCGATTGCGGTCTTCACGCGGGCGATGCCGCCAAAGCACTCGTTCTTGGCCGCGTCATCCGCAGAGCAGGTCGAATCGGACTTGCTGATCGCTTCGATGCGTGAATGCAGGTCGTTGATGTGCAGGATGTTGAGTTCGAAATCGGCCAGGGCTGTTCCGGCCGTCAGGGCCAGCACCGAGGCGCTGAATAGGCCAATCTTCAAGTGTTTGAACATCTTGTATCTCTCCTGTTCCAATCCATTTCAAACCAGTCTGGCACACCCCCATGACAAAGGTGCACCCGAAATCCGATGGCGAATGTTTTCATCAAGACCGGTGCAGGGCAAGCGAAAATCGGCACACGGTTGCATGTTAGCGAGTCCAAAACGAAAGAAGCGGCCTCGTGGGCCGCTTCTGCAATTACCGTGATATTCGAGTGGATCAGATACCGCTGCGGGCGAGCGAGAACTGTGCTCCGCTGTCGGAGGTGCAGTTGAGCTGCGTCGGTGTCACAAGAGCGCAATTCACCTTCTGCTGGGTGTTGCGAACCAGTGACGTCATGTTGATCTCGACGAGACGGTCGTTGACCAGCATGTAGGTGCCGGAGGCGAGGATCTGGTTCGTGTCGGTGGTGCGCGTCGTGAATGTGCCGCCCTGGAAGGTGGATGCGATGCCGTTCGGATCAACCCAGGCACCTTCGATGGAGGGACCCTGCTGGACCGCCGGCAACTGGCGCGGCGGGCTCGAATAGCACGACGTGAGCGCGAGGCACGCTGCTGCGACGGCGACCAGGGACTTGGTTTTCATTCTTGTCTCCCACCAACTCGGCGGTTCGGCTGCGCCGCCCGCCTTCTGCATTGTCATCAAAACATGCCGCGAAGCCATGGTCAAAGCAAGGCGATAGCCCTGCGTTGTCGGGGTTATCCCGGGCTTGCTCTAAATGGCAAGAGGCCCGCCGCGAGCGACGGGCCTCCATTTCGTGCCTAAATCGTTCAGCGGACCAGAATGTTCCGGAACTGCCACGGGTCCTTCTCGTCGAGGTCTTCCGGGAAGAGGCCCGGGCGACCGTCGAGCGGGGTCCAGTCGGTGTAGTGGCCTTCGACCGGGCCGAGATAAGGCGACTGCACTTCGAGGCAGCGCTTGTAGTCCATCTCGTCGGCTTCAACGATGCCGGCCTTCGGGTTTTCGATGGCCCAGACCATGCCGGCGAGCACGGCAGAGGTCACCTGCAGGCCGGTTGCGTTCTGGTAAGGCGCGATCTCGCGGGTTTCTTCCAGCGACAGGCGCGAACCGTACCAGTAGGCGTTCTTGTCGTGGCCATAGAGCAGCACGCCGAGTTCGTCGACGCCATCGACCAGCTCATCCTCGTTGAGGACGTGCAGGACCGGCTGCTGCGTGCCGCCATTGCCGAACATTTCGTGCAGCGACAGCACGGCGTCGTTGGCCGGGTGGTAGGCATAGTGGCAAGTCGGGCGGTAGACGACTTCGCCATCCTTCTCGACGGTGAAGTAGTCGGCGATCGAGATCGACTCGTTATGGGTGACCAGGAAGCCGTATTGCGGACCCGGCGTCGGGCACCATGTGCGAACGCGGGTGTTGGCGCCCGGCTGCTCCAGATAGATCGCGGCCTTGCAGCCCTTCTTGTGCTTCTTGGCGTTCTTCGGCATCCAGTTCTCATGGGTGCCCCAGCCGAGTTCTGCCGGCTGCAGACCTTCGGAGATGAAGCCTTCGACCGACCAGGTGTTCCAGAAGACGTTGAGCGGCTTCGGGTTCTTGGTGCGCTGGGTGTCGCGTTCGGCGATGTGTACGCCCTTCACGCCGACCTTCTTCATCAGCTTGGCCCAGCCTTCGCGATCGTTCTGATCCGGCTCGTCGAACTTGATGCCGAGTTCGTTGGCGACGTTGACGAGACCCTGCTTGACGAACCAGGAGACCATGCCCGGGTTTGCACCACAGGTGGAGACAGCTGTCGTGCCGCCGGGGTTCTTCGCCTTTTCCTGGCGGACCGTTTCGCGCAGCGCATAGTTGGTGCGCTCGGAATTCTTCATGTTCTTGTCGAAGTAGAAGCCGAGCCAGGGCTCAACAACCGTGTCGATGTAGAGAACGTCGAGCTTGCGGCAGAGTTTCATCAGGTCGAGCGAACCGGTATCGACCGAAAGGTTGACGCAGAAGCCCTGACCCTGACCTTCGGTCAGAAGCGGCTTCAGCAGCTTCTTGTAGTTGTCCTTGGTGACATGCGCCTGGATGTGCTTGATGCCATGCTTGGCGAGCAGATCAGCTTCGTCGCTGCGCGGATCGATGACGACCATCCGGCTCTTGTCGAACTTGAAGTGGCGTTCGATCAGCGGCAGGGTGCCGCGGCCGATCGATCCGAAGCCGATCATCACGATCGGGCCGGTGATCTCGCCATAAACCGGGTAGGTCTTTTCGCTCATTCTTGTCTCCTTGGAGGACCGGTTCTTTCGCCCGGGCCATGTTTCCGGCCTGTTTGTTACGGCCGGAGCGATACTGGCGGTTCTAGATCACAAAACTCTGACACAATAAAGAGTGGGTGCCGAGGGCAGAAGGCTGCTAGCTGCGATTTTCGGACGTCGCATCTTGCCGCAGCCGTGCCACGAGCCTTGATCGCTGTCGGTCGAGGCCCTTGTAGCGCAGCTGGGGCTCGCTCAGAGCCTCCAATTGGCCGGCGAGTGCCAGGGCCAGGCGCCTGCCATCCGCATGTTTTTCGAACAGGGTGACGGGGTCGAGATAGATGCGGATGGTGAAGACGATCGCGCTGGTCTCCGGGAGTTTCGTCAAGGTCTGCCGCTCGACCCGCACGACGGCCTCGTCCGGTTCAGCGGTGTCGTTGCGGCCTGTCTCGGGATGAAAGAGCTTCTCTCTCCAATTGATCGACCAGTTGAAGCGTTCGGCCGGCAGGCCGGGCGCCAGATGGTCGAAGATGCGATTGATCATCGCGGCATTGCGCGTGCCGCCTTCGAAGCCCGGCACATGCTCGTGGACTTCCTCCATTGGCCGATCGAACTTTTCGGCCAACAACCAGGAAGAGGGGAAGGAGAGATGGGCCGCTGCGATGTACCAGCCCGCTTCGCGCCTCATCATGATCACGAGGTCGTCCTGCACGAGCATTCCGGCGCGCAGAAGCGGGGGGAGCGTTTCGTCGGAAAGGTCGAGGGTATGGCCGGCGACATGGATCAGGTTGCCGTCGCGGTGGTAAAGCTCCTGATGATGGGTCTCTAGATGCGAGACAAGTTCGGTCAGGCATTCCTGCTGAGCTACAAGGCTGTCGTCTGTCGCGCGGAAGATCTCGGGGAGGCGGGTCGCGGCTAGGTCCCGCTTCTCGGCGAGATAGCGGGTCAGATCGCTGTCCGGTTCGATCCAGCGGTTTGGATCGAGGGTCGAGAGGCCGATGGTGAAGGGGTGTGTTGGGCCGGCATAGGGGGTGTGGGTGAGATTGGTCAAAGTACCGCCCATTGGTCAGGCCGAACGCTCGATCTCTTTGCGCGCACAGCTTGCCAGAAAAGCAGAGCGCGTCAGGCCACGCTGTTTTGCCGCCTGGTCGATTGCCGCCAAGGTTCCGGCTTCCATCGTAATGTTTGCCCGGACAGTCCGTGTATCGTCCTCGATCAGCGGGACGCGGATCAGAAAGGCGCCCGCAGCCAGTTCGTCGCGAACGTCGGGGCGCTCCACGATGTCCTGATGAGGGGAGGCTGCTGGAAGCTCCTCATCCTCCGCCCAAAGCCTTAAGGCCTCGATTGCATTGATGACCAGATCTTCGTCGCTGTCCGCCGCCGAAAAAACGGATGGCAAATCAGGGAAACTGATCCCGTAGGCGCTGTCCGGATCCTTATGCACCAAAGCCACATAGTATCGCATTTGCCGCTCACTTTTGCTTTTCAGATCCAGCCAGCCTGTTTGGCAATCGCCCGTGCCGTGCCCAATGGAAGGTCCTTTTTCGGATGCGGCACAATGATCGTTTTGTCGTCTTTTCGAAATTTGTGATGGGAGCCGGACACCGAGACGAGCTCATACCCTTCGGACCGGAGCCGCTGGATGATTTTGCGAGAGTCCTTCTCCATCTCTGTTCCAGTGCGCAAATATATGCGTATTTCAGGCTGCTTTCAATGACTAGGTTTTATCCCTTCAACCCTTCCAGCCCAACCGACGTTCGCGTCACAGCCACTTCCGTCACTTCATACACGGCAACACCCCCTGCCGCGAAGGGGTCGGCTGCGACATAAGCCTCGATCTCGGCTCGATCGCCCCGGGCGAGGATCACTCCACCGGTGCGTGGGTTCTTGCGGCCGGACGCAAGGAACAGGCCGCTGTCATAGCCAGCATTCACCCAGTCCATATGCGGCTGCATCAGACGATCGGCTTCTTCGGTGGGCTTCACATAGGTGAGGGAGAGAATGAACATGTAGCTAGCTTTTCTGCTCAGCGGGGACACTGGCACTTCTTGCTGATAGCCACAGAATGCAAGCTGCGGCCGCATACAAGGGGAGTATCCGGTGATGGTAGCGATCTGGCGGGCCCGAAAGTAAGGCGAAGAGCGCGTCGTTGGCGAGACACATCAGGACGATGACGAAGAACCATTTGCGCATGTCGATGGTTGAGCTGCGCCAGCCCACGGCGACGGCTACGATGCATGCCACATAGAAGACGAACCTCAATCCTGTCAGCAGAGTGCGCGTCTGATCGTCTTGCCAGAGACCCTTTGCCTGTAGCGAGCCGTCATAGGCGGGCGGCATGGGCTCGCTCAGTACAGCGTTGAAGTCCAGCTTCGTGCCGGGGCCGAAGAAACTGAAAAAGTCCTGCACGACCACAAGTGCAGTCAAGAACGGTCGGTAGGTCAGGCCGTCGAGTATGATGGCCTTTGCATGGTTGCGCTCGAAGTCCCTGAGGTCAAAACGCTCCCTGAGAATCCGGGCCAGATCCCAGAAATAGTCCCGACGGCCTGCCGTCTCCGGGTCTTGTTTCAAATCCTCTACCAAAACTGCCGCTTCGCACAGGACTTCGTTGCCGGAGCGTTCGCATTCACGCCGCAACAACTCCGGATGCACCGAAAACAGCCGTGCTGCCAGGAATGTTTTGCTCATCGGAGGCGTGTCAGGAAAATACTTGCTGTTCACAAACGCATTGGCACTGACCATCATGACGATGGCCAATAATGTCATACGGATGGATTTCAGGCCAAACAGGAAGGCTGCAATCAGGATGAACGTGATTGCCAATGGCAGGCCGCTGCCATGACCCGCCAGGAGCAGTCCGGCAGCCAGCCCGAGGAAGGGGCTGGACCATTTCACCGAGAAGACGAGGAAGACTATCGCCGGAAAGAACCATGCGTCAACGAGCACTGCGCTGGTGTATATCGGCTGCAGTGCCGCCACGGCAAATGGCAATACCAGCCAGGCCTTCCGTATGCGGAAACCGTAGATCAGCACAAGCCAAGCCGCCGCATTGACGATCGCATTGAACAGAGGCAGCGCCCAATAGCCCATCACCCGGTACAGTGGATAAATCAGGATCGGTGGCACCTTTGATCTGATCCAGCCGACGCCCTGACCCGAATAGCCGATCGAGTCTTCCATCACGAGTGGGAAGCGATTGATCAGCGCCGGCATCATAAACGCCAAGGTCAGCGCAATCCCGAGTACGGCGAGCTGCCAGCCATACCTTCCGAAGGATTTTTCGGCACCTGGCGCAGTTGCCATCGTCAGCGTCATGTTTCAGTCCACCAGTTCGGCGGGGATCAGCCCGCGCAGGGAGTTGCCGACAAAGAGCTTGCGGTGGCGCAGGTCGTCGAGTTTCAGCACTTCGCCGCGCGCCTTGCGCTCGCGGATCAGTTCGGCGCGCAAGACGCCCGGCAGGAGGCCGCTGGTGAGCGGCGGGGTGAGCAGCATGCCGTCGGCGGTCTCGGCGAAGATGTTGGTGATTGTGCCTTCGCAGACTTCGCCGCGTTCGTTCAGCAGGATCACCTCGTCCGCTTCATCATTTGGGAATTCGGCGCGGGCGGTCTCATAGGGTTCGCGTCGGGTTGTCTTGTGACGGAAAAGGCTGTCTTCGGATTGCAGGCGCGTCTTGGCAATTTTCAGGCGCCAGACCTTCTCCTCCGGCACGGGTTCGAAAGGGGTGACAGTCACCTCCATCTTGCCGCGATAGGTCATCACCAGGCGCACGCGCAACGGTGTGCCGCCGGAGACTTCCTTCTCGAGCTTGCCCTTCGCATCCTGCGGCTGGCGAAAGCCGAGCGCATCGGCCGAGCGGGAGAGGCGACGCAAGTGCTGGTCGAGCCGCAGAAAGCCTGCGTCCGGCTGCCACCGCAAAGTCTCGATCAGCGAGAAATCCATTCGTCTCCCACGGCAAAGCGCGCCTTCAACAGGCATTCCTCGTATTCGGCTTCCGCCTTCGAATCGAAGACGATGCCGCCGCCGACATTGAAGACGGCGCGGCCTCCGTTGAAAAGGGAGATCGTACGGATCGCAACCGAAAATCGCATCGGGCCGGCTGGATCGCACCAGCCGATCGCACCGCAATAGATATCGCGCGGACCGGCTTCCAGTTCATGCAGGATGCGCATCGCCCACATTTTTGGCGCGCCCGTCACGGAGCCGCAGGGGAAAAGGGCTGCCATGATCTCGGCCAGGCCGATGCCGGGCGAGAGTTTTGCCCTGATATAGCTCACCATCTGGTGGACTGTCGGATAGGTCTCGATGGCAAAGAGCTTGGGGACGGACAATGTGCCGACCTCGCTGATGACAGAGACATCGTTGCGCAGGAGGTCGACGATCATACGGTTTTCGGCTTGTGTCTTTTCGTCGTCGAGCATGGCGGCGATGATCGCCTCGTCTTCTTCCGGTGAAGCGCCGCGGGCCGCCGTGCCCTTCATCGGGCGCGTCTCGATCCAGCCGTCCTTGTCGACGGAGAAGAAGAGTTCCGGCGAGCGGGACAGGATGACAGGATCGCCGAAATCGATCAGTGCTCCGTAATGCACCGGCTGGCGCCCAACGAGCGACCAGAAGGCGGCACGCGGGTCGCCTTCCCAGCGGGCTTCGACCGGCATGGTCAGGTTCGCCTGATAGCAGTCGCCCTTGCGCAGGTGATGATGCAGGCGATCGAAGCGGGTGCGGTAGGTGTCGAAATCCCAGCCCGCTCTGGGATCGGTGAGCAAGGGGGCGTTCGGGATGTTCGAGGGCGCCTCGGCCAGCGGGTGTTCGGCTAATGCGGGGGCGGCGAAGACACCCATTGAGATCAGCGGCGTCTCGCGACCCTCTTCGATCAGGGGGCGAAGCTTCGGCTCGAACACATACCCCGCTTCATAAGAGAGGTAACCCGCAAGCCATTTTCCGGCCTTCCGGTGCTCTTCCAGCTTTGCAAGCGCAGGCTCAACCTCGTCCGCCGTCCGGGCGACGACGAGCGTCTCCGGTTCGGCAAAGACAAGGCTCGTCCCCGCGCGGTCGTCGCGGAAGAGCGCATAGGGCGCGTGGTCACGCATGGGATAACGGCGGCTCCGGTTCAGGCTGCCTTATCTAGCGCTTCCAATTCGTCGATCAGCCCCTCGATCATCGACAGGCCCTTGGCCCAGAACGACGGATCGGTCGCATCCAGCCCGAACGGAGCGAGAAGCTCCGAATGGTGCTTGGTGCCGCCGGCCTTCAGGAGCTCGAAATACTTGTCCTGGAAGCCCTGATCGGCGTTCTGGTAGACGGCATAGAGTGAGTTCACCAGGCAATCGCCGAAGGCATAGGCATAGACATAGAAGGGCGAGTGGATGAAGTGGGGGATATAGGCCCACCAGGTCTCGTAGCCTTCCGAGATCTTGATCGCCGGCCCGAGGCTCTCTTCCTGCACCGAGAGCCAGAGTTCGCCGATCTTCTCGGCCGTCAGTTCGCCTTCCTTGCGGGCCGTGTGGATCTTGCGTTCGAACTGGTAGAAGGCGATCTGGCGCACGACCGTGTTGATCATGTCCTCGACCTTCTGGGCGAGCATGGCCTTGCGTTCTTTGCTGTCGGTCGTCTTGTCGAGGAGCGCGCGGAAGGTCAGCATCTCGCCGAAGACGGAGGCGGTTTCGGCAAGGGTCAAAGGTGTCTGGCACATCATCGCACCCTGGCCGCCGGCCAGTACCTGGTGAACGCCGTGGCCCAGCTCATGGGCCAGCGTCATGACATCGCGCGGCTTGCCGAGATAGTTGACGAGCACATAGGGGTGAGCGGACGGCACGGTCGGATGGGCGAATGCGCCCGGCGCCTTGCCGGGGCGGGCAGGGGCGTCGATCCAGCCGCCGTCGAAGAAGCGCCCGGCGATCTCGGCCATCTCGGGGGCAAAACCGCCATAGGCCGAGAGAACCATGTCCTTGGCCTCGTCCCAGGAGATGAGGCGGTCAGGCGTCTCGGCCAGCGGGGCGTTGCGGTCCCAGAAGTTCATCTGGTCCATGCCGAGCCACTTCGCCTTCATCTTGTAATAGCGATGCGACAGGCGCGGATAGGCCTCGCGTACGGCTTCGGCCAGTGCGTCGACGACTTCGCGTTCGACGCGGTTGGCCAGGTGGCGGCTATCGGCGATGTCCTCAAAGCCGCGCCAGCGGTCGGAGATATCCTTGTCCTTGGCGAGCGTGTTGGTCACCAGGGTGAAGACGCGGATATTGTCCTTGAAGGTCTTCGACAGGGCTTCGGCCGCCAGTTTGCGCTTGGCCGGATCGGCGTCCTGCAGCATCGTCAGTGTCGGCTCAAGCGGCATCTCCTCGTCGCCGATCTTGAAGCGCAGCGAAGCGAGCGTTTCGTCGAAAAGGCGGTTGAAGGCGGCAGCACCGGTCTGGGACTTCTCAAGGAAAAGCTGCTCGATCCGGTCGTCGAGCTGGAAGGGCTTGTCCTTGCGCAGGTCGACGATCCAGGGGCGGAAATGGGCGAGTGCCGGATCACGGTCCATCGCTGCGTCGACGGCATCGTTGGACAGGCGGTTCAGTTCCAGAGGGAAGAACAGCAGGCGGGCCGACATATCCGTCAGCTTCGCCTGTATGTCGCCGAAGAACTTGCCGTTCGCCGGATTGGTCATGTCGGAATAATAGGTCAGGCCGGCATAGGAGGCGATGCGACCAAGCAGGTCTTCGAGCGCATCCATTTCGCGCAGGGCCTGGGCCAGCGAGTTTTCGCCGACGGTTTCGAGCGCGATCGAAAGCTTGCCCTTCCATTTGGTCTCGAAGGCAAGGGCGTCGGATCCCGCCTTTTGCACGGCACCGAGGAATTCGCTCGAGGTCTGACCCGGATAGAGATCGTCCAGCTTCCAGACGGGCAGGTCGCCGAGGTTCTGATTTCCGCTGGCGGAAGCCGGGTGGGCGGGGCTCAGGGTGGGGCGGCGGTCGATCGTCATGGCGATGTCCTTTCTTCAACTCGTTCCGGAGATGTAGTCAGTCGCCTGCGGATCGGCAAGCAGCCGGGTGTGCCAGCACGATGCGACCTTGCCGGGTTGGCTCCGGAAGCGGCGCCGGTTGATTGTGCCATAAACGGTTAAGGACCGTTAAAATGCGAGGCTTTCTCCCAAGAACATCTTCAGGGCTTTCTGGCAGGCTCCTCGCGATAGCCCAGGAGCGCGAAGGCGCCAGAACAGCCTCGGGGAGCGCAAGTTGACCGCACAGATTCTACTCATCGATGAAGATGCCGCCGAGCGTCGCAGCATGAAGGCTGCCATAGAAGCGCACGGCCACGCCGTTCATGTCGCCGACACGGCGCATGCCGGGATCGAAGTTTTCCGCCGTTATCGCGATGCGATCGGGGTGGTTTTGATCGATGCCGCATCCGCAGAAGGTCTGAACCCGACCCTCATTCCCATACTGGCCGACATCAACCCTTCCGTGCCGGTGATTGTCGGGACAGCCGAAGGAGCGACCGAGACAGCGCTCGGCGCGGTGCGGGCGGGGGCCTTCGACTTCCTGGTCAAGCCTATCGCGCAAGAGCGGCTGATCGGCGCTATCGAATCAGCTCTCAAGATTCATCGCACCAGCCTCCAGGGGCGGACACCGCGTCGGGCCCGCAGCGGCTCCGTGAGCTTTGCCGATGTGATCGCCGCCAGCGCGGCAATGTCCCGTGTGGTCGAACTCGGGCGGCGTGCCGCGCAGTCTGCGATCCCCGTCATGCTTGAAGGCGAGGCCGGGGTCGGCAAGGAACTCGTTGCCCGGGCCATCCATGCCGCGAGCGACCGTTCGTCCCGCCCGTTCGTACCGGTCAACTGCAACACGATTTCCCCAGGGCAGATCGATGAGGTGCTGTTTGGCAGTGATGCCGCCACCGGCAAGCTGTCGGAGGCCGAAGGCGGAACGCTTTTCATCGAGGAAATCAGCGAGTTGCCTCCGGTCGGGCAGATGCGACTGCTCGAAATCGTGCAGAGCGGGGAGATCTCCCGCAGTGGTCAGCAGCGTTCGCTGAAGACCAATGTCCGCCTGATCCTCGCGACCAACAAGGATCTGATCGAAGAGGTCAAGGCGGGCCGCTTCCGTGAGGATCTTTATTACCGGGTCAACGTCTTTCCGATCACGATTCCGGCTCTTCGCCGCCGCAAGGAGGACATTCCGCATCTGATCCGGGCCTTTGTCGAGCGCTTTTCGCTCGAACAGCGGCTGCCGAGAACGCTGCAGGTCGAATCCTCGGCGATGGCCTTGCTCACCTCCTTCGACTGGCCGGGCAATACGCGGCAGCTGGAAAACGCCATCTTCCGGGCTGTCGTCCTGGCCGAGGGGCTTAACCTCAGGGAGAGCGATTTTCCGCAGATTGCCGCGCAGGTGAATGCGTCCCGTGGCGGGTCTTCCGGCTATGAGCTGCAACCGGCCATCCATGAGCAGAGCCCGATCGCCAAGGTTCAGGCGGCCCTCGCGGAACGTGCCGCCGGGATCGGGGGCGGCCATTCGTCTTCCTCCACAGGATTTGGTGCGTCGGCATCCGGCAATGTCATTGTCAGCACTGATGAGGCCGGCAATGTGCGCAAGCTTGCCGAAATCGAGGAGGAACTGATCCGCTTTGCCCTGAAATTCTACCGGGGCCAGATGAGCCAGGTGGCGCGAAAGCTGGGCATCGGGCGCTCAACGCTCTATCGCAAGCTCAAGGATTACGGAATCGATCCCGACGATCCGCAGAAGGATGCCGCTTGATTTGCCTCAACCGTTCGATGTTAACTCTGGGGTAAGCTTAATCGCCTACCAAGGGGCTAAGCATTTGTTAGGCAAGCGTTCACCATAAACGAACAGCTTGTGCGGATGTGGCAAATTTGCCATGGTATGACCGCATTTGACGTTCATTTCGGTTGGCGTGGGACGTAGTCTTTCGGACGGGGATTTCATTGCAGGCATCGCAGGACATCAGCGCGCTCCATACGCAAAGCGGGCGCAAAACCCGGCTTGCGTCTGCGCAGTTGGCAGGGAAGCTGCTGTTCTCGCTGTTTGCCGTGATGCTGATGGGCCTTGGTGGTCTTCTTGCAAATCCAGGCATGGCCAAGGCCGAGACGCGCTCGCTCAACATCGAATTCGTACATACCGGCGAGCGGGCCTCGATCACCTTCAAACGCAATGGCCGCTATGACCCCAAGGGTCTGAAACAGCTCAACTATATTCTCCGTGACTGGCGCCGCAACGAGCCGACGAAGATGGACCCGCGCCTCTTCGATCTCGTGTGGGAAGTCTACCGTCAGTCCCGCGCCAAGGGTTACATCAAGGTCGTCTCGGCCTATCGGTCTCCCGCCACCAATTCCATGCTGCGCTCGCGCTCCAAGGGGGTTGCCAAGGAAAGCCAGCACATGCGCGGCACGGCGATGGACTTCTACATTCCGGGCGTGCCGCTCAAGACGCTGCGCGAAATCGGCGTGAAGATGCAGGCCGGTGGTGTCGGGTATTACCCGAATTCCGGTTCGCCCTTCGTGCATATGGACGTCGCCGGCGTACGCGCCTGGCCGCGCATGAACCGTCAGGATCTCGTGCGTCTCTTTCCCGACGGCAAGACCGTGCATATTCCGGCCGATGGAAAGCCCTTGCCGGGCTACCAGCAGGCGCTCACCGAGTACAAGCGTCGCGTGGCATCCGGTAATACGGTTATGATCGCGGAAGAGAAGTCGTCTGCGCGTCCCCGCAATTTCCTTGCCATGCTGTTTGGTGGTGGGGACGAGGACGAAGTGGAAGACATTCCCGCCCCGGCGGAGCGTCCGGCCATCGCCTCGCAGCCGCAGGCCCCCGCCGCGCCGCCAGAGCAGCCGATCGTGACCGCTTCCGAACCCGTCATGGTGGCCACTGCGCTGCCGGGTGTGGATGCCGCAGATGCACCGGTTCCGGCTGCGCGACCCTCCTTGCGTCCGGCAGACAACAGTCTCGCGGCTGCCCTCTACCAGCCGCCGCGCAATGCGGCCGAAGATGCTCTCCGGGAGGTCGCAAGCGGAGTGCCCACACCGGCATCCGCCCCTTCGGATGAATTTACCGATCTTGCCGCAGTCAACGTGCCCGTCCCGACCTTGCTCGGCGTCCGACCAGAGCCGGGTGCTGCCGAAGCGGGTGTGATGACAGCGTCGATCGATCCCAATGCGGGTTCCATGGTGCTTGCAGACGGCATGACCGTGCCTGTGCCTGCTGCCCGGCCGCAGGTGGCTGAAGCCCTGCTTGCGACTGCAGAAGCCGAGGCAGAGGCCGAAGTGGATGAAGTCGAACAGGCGATCCTGTCTCCAGAAGCCGCTGCGGCGCTCGAGGACGGCACCGTGCCTGAGATGGCGGCCCCGATACCGTCGAGTGCGCCGGTTCAGGCCGGTCTCGTGGCCACTCCGGCGCCGGCCCAGAAGCCTGTCGAGGTTGCTTCGATCCCTCAGGGACAAGACGTCGAACCGACAACCCAGTTCGGCGACATGTTTGATGCGCCGACCGATCCGATTGCAGGTGCCGATGCGGCTCTGCCGAAGAAGGGCGGGCGCCCGGGCCAGGAAGACGCCGAACGCGCGCACATGGCCATGTATGGCGGCACCAAGCTCACCAAGGGCATGATCGAGCAGTGGGCGCTGAATCAGGGCAAGTTTGAATCCGTGGCCAAGCCGGTCAAGGCTCCACGCGTCGTGTCGCGCTCGCTGGTGGCACCCGCCACGGCGGTTCCGGATGGCTTCCGCCTGGATGCGACCACTGTTGATCCGAGCCGCTTCGGCGCTCCGTAAAATCGAACTGATGCAGATTGCAGACAAAAGAAAACCCGCCGGATCGGCGGGTTTTTTGTTGGCATCGGTTCTGTGGCTCAGCCTTCCGGCGGGCTCTCGATCATGCCGAGCGCGTGCAGGTAGGTGTCAAGGATCAAGTCCTCTTCCATCCGCTCCTGATCGTCCTTCTTGCGAAGTGCGATGACCTTCTTGAGGATCTTGGTGTCGAAGCCCATGGACTTGGCTTCGCCGTAGACATCCTTGATGTCGTCGGCGATGGTCTTCTTTTCTTCTTCCAGGCGCTCGATGCGTTCGACAAAGGCACGGAGCTGGTCGCGGGCGACGCCGTGAGCGGCATCAGACATGGGCAATCTCCTTCATTGCAGGGATGGCATTCTTGAGGTGGGTTTTCGTGGCGATCACGTGCCGCGAAGCGGCGTCCGCGTCAAGCCCCAAAGCTCGGGGACGTGGTCATTCCTTCGGGCGGTTCTTCTCGAAAGCCTGCTGCTGGTCGGTGCTTGCCTCGCGCTGGTGCAGCGCCTTCCACTCTTCATAGGGCATGCCGTAGACGATCTCGCGGCTCTCGTCCTTGGTGAGGTCGAGCCCTTTGTCCTTCGCCGCATCCAGATACCAGTTGGACAGGCAGTTGCGGCAGAAGCCGGCGAGGTTCATCAGATCGATGTTCTGCACCTCGGGGCGGTTGCGCAGATGGGAGACGAGCCGACGGAAGGCGGCGGATTCGAGTTCGGTCTGCTGATCCTTGGTGGGGAGCGTCATGCTGTCCTCCTTCAGGGCGCGATTTGCTGGGTAGGGTAGGGGCCGGTGCGCGAGGCATGGATCTCATACTCGTGCAGCTTCGGGTCGGCATTGAGGCGTTCGAAGATCGGTGCCAGGCGATCTGCCCATGCGGTGACGCCGGACTCGTCGCCGATCAGGTCCTGCCGGACCTCCAGCAGCGCATGCGGGATGCCTGTCATCATGCAGTGGCGATACATGGTGTCGCCCTTGAGCGCTCCGTCATAGGGCTCGTTGTCGCCGACTAGAACGTCGCCAGCGGCCTCAAGGTCATTGATCAGCGGCCGTACGGCCCGCTCATCGGTATCCCAAAGGACGGCGGCATGCCACGGGCGGGGCACACCCTTCCAGGCCGGCGTATAGGAATGGAGCGATAGCACGAGCGGCGCCTTGCCGGAGGCTTCGGCGACCTTGGCGATCGCCTCGGACACCGCCCTGTGATAGGGGCGGTGATAGGTTTCGATCCGGTGCTGCCATTCTTGGCCGCTGATCGGATGATTGCCGGGAATGATCGCGCCGTCGGAGATGCGCATGATGATGGTCGGATCGTCCTCGCCGCGATTCGGATCGATCAGCAGGCGGGAAAAGCGCGACATCACTGCAGGGATACCCAGGCGGGCCGATAGCTGCCGTGTCAGGGGTTCTATGCCGATGTCATAGGCGATGTGGCGATCAAAGGCGCTTTCGGGCAGGCCTAGACGCCCGTAGGGCTCGGGAACGATGTTCGTCGCATGGTCGGCAAGGAGCACGAGGCCGGCGTCGAACCGGCCTTCCAAAATCTCGAAAACGGGGGAAACATTCATCAGTTTGAAGCCATCAGCTGCTACAAGCGCTTGATCGCATGGGGAATGGGGGAGCGCAAGCTTTCATGGCTGTCACGTTTGTGCCAAGATCGGACATATAGGTTTTGAGACTGGCCAAAGGCAGAAAATATAATCGATTAGAGTTGCGTTGACATTCTCTGGTCAGCATCGCAAGAAGGCATCCCATGCGCATATCTGGAGTTCCGGCGGCAATCGTGCATCATCCGATCAGACAGACTTTTGACCGTGCCAAGGCACGTTTTCTGAAGCCCCTCCTGATCGCGGGTGCGCTGTTTTCGCCCATGCTGGCCGCCGATGCCGCCCATGCCGAGTTTCGCGTCTGCAACGGAACGCAGAACCTCGTCGGTGTGGCCGTCGGTTACCGGGCGGAAGAGGGCTGGATCACGGAAGGCTGGTGGCAGGTTCCCGCCGGCACCTGTGCCACGCTGATCGAGGGCGAGCTCCAATCGCGCTATTATTATCTCTATGCTGAGGATGCCGCTCGCGGTGGTCGATGGACCGGTGACATCAACATGTGTGTCGCCGAAAACGAGTTCAAGATCGTCGGCGTGAAGGACTGCTTCGCGCGCGGTTATCAGCAGATGGGATTCAAGGAATACGACACCGGCAGGCAGGGGAGCTGGATGGTCCAGCTGTCCGATACGTCGGGCACCCAGGAAAGCCAGAACTGATGAAGCGAAACCGCAAAGTAAAGATCCTCGCCACGCTTGGTCCCGCCTCTTCCGACGAGGCGATGATCCGCAAGCTCCACGAAGCCGGGGCTGATCTTTTCCGTATCAACATGAGCCATGCCAGCCATGACCTGATGCGCACGCTGGTTCAACGCATTCGCAACGTCGAGGCCGCTTGTGGCCGTCCGATCGGCATCCTCGCCGACCTGCAGGGTCCGAAGCTGCGTGTCGGCAAGTTTGCCGAGACCAGCGTCGAGCTGAAGGCCGGCCAGACCTTTACCCTCGACGACAACGAAGCCCCCGGAGACGCGACCCGCGTCTATCTTCCGCATCCGGAAATCCTGGAATCGGTGAAGCCCGGCGATCGCCTGCTGATCGACGATGGCAAGCTGCATCTCAGGGCCGAAAAATGCGACGGCAAGAGCATCGTGACGACCGTTGTGTCGGGCACCAAGATCTCCGACCGCAAGGGCGTGAGCCTTCCCGACACCATTCTCGCCACCGGCGTGCTGACCGACAAGGACCGCGCCGATCTGGACGCCGTACTTGCGGTCAATGATGTCGACTGGGTGGCGCTGTCCTTCATCCAGCGCCCGGAAGACCTGTCGGAAGTCCGCAAGATCGCCAAGGGTCGTGTCGGCATCATGTCGAAGATCGAAAAGCCGCAGGCCATCGAGTGCATCGACGAAATCATTGCGCTGTCCGACGCGTTGATGGTCGCCCGTGGTGACCTTGGCGTGGAAATGCCGCTCGAGCGCGTGCCCGGCATCCAGAAGCAGCTGATCCGCGCCTGCCGTCGCGAGGGCAAGCCGGTCGTCGTTGCGACCCAGATGCTGGAATCGATGATCACCGCACCGGTTCCGACCCGCGCGGAAGTCTCCGACGTTGCGACCGCCGTCTTCGAAGGCGCCGATGCCATCATGCTCTCGGCCGAGTCGGCATCCGGCCAGTATCCGGTCGAAGCCGTTGCCACCATGGCCTCGATTGCCGAGACCGTCGAGCGCGAGCCGCATTACCCCGGCATCATCTACGCCCAGCGCGCCCAGCCGGAAGCGACAGGTGCCGACGCGATCTCGCTGGCTGCCCGCCAGATCGCCGAGACGCTGCGCCTGCAGGCGATCGTCTGTTACACGTCTTCGGGCAATACCGGCCTGCGCGCCTCGCGCGAACGCCCGGAAGTGCCGATCATTGCGCTCTCGCCGGTTATCCAGACCGCACGTCGTCTGTCGGTCGTCTGGGGCCTGCACTGCGTCGTCTCCTCGGAGCCGACCGACCTCGACGACATGGTCAACCGCGCCTGCCGCATCGTCGTCGAAGAAGGCTTCGGCAAGCCCGGCGACCGCATCATCATGTCGGCTGGTGTGCCGCTTGGCACGCCCGGCTCGACCAATATGCTGCGCATCGCCTATATCGGCTCGGACGGCCAGACGGGGATCTGAGGATCGTCGATTTCCACGTCAAACGATTAGGGGGCTGCGGCCCCCTTTTTGGTTATCGGATACGTTCATCCAGAAATGCAACCAGCGCGCGCCAGGCGCGGAATGAAGAGCGTTCATTGAACGCCATGCCGGTGTCCGGGGACTGGGCATTCGGGTTTGTAAACGCGTGGCCTGTCTTCCCGAAGCAGAGTGCTTGCCAGTCATCGCAGAGAGCATTCAGTTCTGCCCCGAGCTCTGTGAATTCTAAGGGACGTGCCAGCGGGTCTTCCCAGCCGTGCAGGATCAATACGGACGGTACGATCGGGGTGTGCATGTTTCCTGACTTATCATAGACACCGTGGAATGAGATTGCAGCGCGGAAATCTGCTCCGCTCCTTGCGAGGTCGAGTACGGCCTTGCCTCCGAAGCAGTATCCCATCGCTGCAGTCCGACTGGGGTCTACCTGCGGCAGGGATTTCAACTCTGACAATGCGATGTTCATCCGCGCTGCGAGGCGTGGACGGTCGTTGTTCAGAACATTCATGAGCTGGAACGCTTCATCTTCCGAGTGGGCTCTGAGGCCATTGCCGTAGTAGTCGACAGCCAATGCGACATAGCCAAGCTTTGCGAGATCGATCGCCCTTTCCACTTCGAGTGGGCCTAGGCCGCCAAAAGCAGGCGCAACGATAACCCCGGCTCGTGGGAACGGCATGGCATCGTCGTAAATCAGCCTTCCGATGAATGTCATCTCACCGTCGGTATAGGCGTGCGTGAGGTTGATGATCGTCATTGCTTCGTACCCTCCATCAGGAATAGCTGCTCCGCAGCCCGCGCCATGGCCTGCAGGTCGCGATCCCGGCCTGCAATCTTCTCCAGGGCGGCAATGGCGATGTCAGTGACGATGTAATCCGGCTTGTGTCCGAGACCCTTGATCCAGACAAGATCGGAGCCATTGATGTCGCGGGCCAGACCCTTCGAATGGATCTCCTCCAGCACGATCTCGTCGCTATCGCCGGTGATCACCACGGTCGGCTTTTCAATCTCGCGGTAGCGCGGCGAGAAGCCAGTGACATAGGCGTGTAGACCGGCGACATCCTTTGCGTTGGAGCGGAAGGTCGCGGGGCGCAGCACCAGCGTCGGGCCGGTATGCTCAATGTAATCTGCAGGGCGCGGGTTGGGCGCGAAGACATGGTCCGTTGCCGCCTCGATGCGCATCATACCGGCATGCAGGGCCAGCGTATGGCAGAAGATCGGGCCGATCACGGGTGCGGATGCGAGGTGGTAATACCAGTCCACACCGCCCGGCCAGGGATGGGTGGCGGCGGCGAGGAAGATCAGGCCCTCGACCTTATCCGGATGCAGCACGCCGAAGCTGGCCGTGATCGCGCCGCCGAAGGAATGGCCGACAATGATCGCCCGCTCGATCCCTTTCTTCTCCATCAGTTTTGCGATGGCATTGGCCTGCCCGTCGGGTGTGTCATTCTCCGGGCCGCCACGCTCCGAATAGCCGTGTCCGGGTCGGTCGACGAAGAGGAGTTCCGCCCGGCCCCGCAGCGGCTCCAGGAAGGCGCCTGCCTGGTCCCGCAGATTGCCCGAGGCGCCATGGATGAAGACGATCGGTGGCAGGTCGGCCTCCGGTCCTGCGGGAACGTGGAGGGCGTTCAGGCTGTAGCCGCCGACATCGGTCAGTTCGCCGATATTCGGTGTCTGAGCCGTGATGGCACGGGCACGGATTTGCGTGGCAATGGCGAGCGCTGCCAGCACGGCGATGAGGACAAGGAAGAAGATAAGCAAGGCGAGACCGATACGGGTGGCGAGAAACAAGGAGCATACTTCCGGCAAGGGGACACAGCCACAAGATCGTGCTGCACTGCCTTTCGTCAAGGTGACAGGCAAGGCCCGCATCCTGATCTCAAGCCGTGGCTTGCGCTGTGTACTGGATTTCCGTATAGTCGGACATGGCTGATCGGTTCGATCCCGAGAAGGACCAAATCAACAGGGCGAAGCACGGTGTTTCGCTCGCTTTTGGATTCCGGATCTTCGACGATATTGGTCATCTCATTGTCCCCTCCATACGCGAAGGCGACGGTGAGGAAAGGTTCAAGGTCATCGGTCTCGTGGAGCAGAAGCTGTTCACAGGGGTCTTTGTGTGGCGTGGTGAGCAGCCGCGATTCATCTCTGTCCGGAGAAGCAATCAAGGAGAAGAGCGTGCCTATCGTAATACCGGCTGATCCAACCGATAGCGAGGATTTTGACGTCTCCGCGGAGGCGCTCGACCGTGCCCAGAGGTCTCGATTGATCCGCCGCACGCGCACGGCACTCGGTCTGTCCCAGACCGAGTTTGCGTCTCGCTTTTGTGTGCCGGTCGGCACGCTCAGGGATTGGGAGCAGGCGCGGGCGACGCCTCCCGATTTTGCGGTTGCCTATGTGCGGGTGATCGGCGCGCATCCGGATCTCGTGGCAAAGGTCGTCGCCTGAGCCTTTCGTTGCGCCTGCCTTAAGTCCGCTGGCCAGCCAGTTCTTCTGAGAGCTTGGCGACAATCTCCTGGGCCTCGCGGTCGGCGGGGAAGACGTCGAGATAGCGTTGCCAGGCTTTCAGTGCCGCATCCTTGCTGCCGCGTTCGGTGAGGATGCCGGCAAGGCCGGCAATGGCGCCGAAATGGCGCGGCTCCAGTTCCAACACCTTTTCGATGTCGGAGACGGACTTCTTGTAATTGCCCATGCTGAAATGCAGCGTGGCCCGCTGGTTCCAGGCGCCGACGAAATCCGGTTTCAGGATGATCGCGCGGTCGATGAAATCCAGGGCTGCGGCGTTGCGCTTTTCGGCTGCGGCTTTGGCCGACCACTGCATCAGCAGATTGATGGTCGGGCTCGGAGATTCGCTCCAGGTCGCCATCGCCGAGTTTGCTATCTGGCGGGCGGCTTGCGGATTGCGCTCGCGCTTCAGTTCGGCCAGCAGCTCATCGACCGTTTTTGGCTTGGCCGGTGGCTTCAGCGGGATCTGTTCGACGGGGGCTTGCGTCGCCTGGCTTCCGCCCTGTTCTTCGGGTGCCTGCGCGGAAACGGTACCTGCGGTGAGCAGGGCGGGAACGAGCAGCTGGCTGAGGGCGAGTCGCAAAGAAAAACGGCACATACAGGGAATGTAGTCCCTCAGCGCCGTCTTTCAAACTCAAATTTCCGATATCAACACGCCGCAGATGCGGCGGGCAGTCCGTGCGGCTCATGGGATCCTGAGATCCCGGGGCATCAGCCCTGGCGAGCCTTGAAGCGCGGGTTCTGCTTGTTGATGATGTAGATACGGCCCTTGCGGCGAACCAGACGGTTGTCGCGATGACGGGCCTTAAGCGCTTTCAGCGAGTTCTTGATCTTCATTTTTCTGGTCCACAACGATTGTCGGGGAATGTGTCATTCACCCACTGTGTTCAAACAATCAAAAGCGCGCCGCTGGGCGCGCCCCTGAAGAGTTGGCGGCAATTAGCCCGAGGGAGGCCTTGATGTCAACATGCCCGGCGGAAAATGCGGGACAGATCAGGCTAAAAAACCGGGAAAATCAGTCGCGAAACGGCAGGATTTCGGTGACATGGCCCATCTTGCGGCCGGGTCTGGCTTCCGTCTTGCCATAGAGATGGACGAGCACGTTGGGCTTTGAGAGCCAGGCCGGGACAGAATCGACGTCGTCGCCGATCAGATTCGTCATCACGCAATCGGAGTGACGTACGGTGTCGCCGAGCGGCAGAGAGGCGACCGCGCGGATGTGCTGCTCGAACTGCGAGACGATGCAGGCGGCCTCCGTCCAGTGGCCGGAATTGTGGACACGTGGCGCGATCTCGTTGGCGATCAGGCTCCCGTCCTCCAGCACGAAGAACTCCATGCCGACCACGCCGACATAGGCGAGGCCGTCGAGCAGCTTGGTCGCCGCCTCGCGGGCCGCTGCCGCCGTTTCTGGGGCAATGGCGGCGGGCTGGGTCGAGGTATGCAGGATGCCGCCCCGATGAACGTTCTCGGTCGGGTCGTAGCAGCGGACTTCGCCATCGGTGCTGCGGGCTGCGATGATCGAGATCTCGCGGACGAAGGGCACGAAGCTTTCGAGAATCAACGGGACGGCGCCCAGGGCTTCATACCCGCCGTCGGCGGCTTCACCCTTGCGATAGACCTTCTGGCCCTTGCCGTCGTAACCGAGGCGGCGGGTCTTCAGCACACCTTCACCGTCGAAGTTGGCGAGCGCTGCTTCGAGATCGGCCTGGCTGTCGACGGCGTGGAAGCGGGCAGTCTCGATGCCTGATGCGTTGAGGAAGCGCTTTTCCGTCACGCGGTCCTGGGCAACTTCAAGTGCCTTCGGCGGCGGATAGACGGGTACGCTTGCGGCCAGCGTCTCGGCAGCGGTCACCGGCACGTTTTCGAATTCGTAGGTGACGACGTCGCAGAGGCGGGCGAGTTCTGCAAGTGCAGCCGGGTCGTCATAGGCGGCCGTGATCTGCTGGTTTGCCACCTGGGCGGCTGGGCTGTCGGCCTGCGGCTCAAGAATCACCGTGCGGAAGTTCAGGCGGGCGGCAGACATGGCCAGCATGCGGCCGAGCTGGCCGCCACCGATGATGCCGATGGTGCGGATGGTCATGGGGCCTCGTCCACGGGATATTCGGCGACGGATGCCGTCTGGCGCGCGACCCATTCGTCGAGGTTGTCAGCCAGCTCGTCGTCGTAGACGGCAAGCACGCGGGCTGCAAGCAGGGCGGCGTTGACTGCACCGGCACGGCCGATGGCGAGCGTGCCGACCGGGATGCCGGCCGGCATCTGGACGATGGAGTAGAGGCTGTCGAGACCGGACATCGATTTCGACTGAACGGGGACGCCAAAGACGGGAAGGGTGGTGAGCGAAGCGACCATGCCGGGCAGGTGCGCTGCACCGCCGGCACCTGCGATCACCACTTTGAAGCCCTCGTCGCGGGCGCCTTTGGCAAAAGCATACATGCGATCGGGTGTGCGATGTGCCGAAACGATCCGGGCTTCATAGGAGACGCCGAGTGCGTCGAGCGTGTCTGCGGCGTTCTTCATGGTCTCCCAGTCGGACTGGCTACCCATGATGATGGCGACGGGCGGGCACTCAGCGGTCATCTCGGATCCTTCTGCGTCACGCGATGATGTCGGGGATGATCTGGTCCTCGAGGGCCGTGATCTTGTCCTTGATGGACAGCTTTTTCTTCTTCATCCGCTGGATTCGGAGGGCATCGCAGCCGGTGGTGATCATGGCATTGATCGCGGCATCATAATCCTCATGCTCCTGGCGAAGCCGTGCCAGCGAGAGCCTGACGTCAGCCTGTTCCTGATCGGCCATGCATATTCCCCATTATCGCCGTGTGGCCCATCCTTTAAGGATGCCCGGAAGATTCGCGCAAGCTCCTATCACCAAATACCGGTAACGGGAAGTTATCCCTGTCTTCGTTTTTGATGGTCTTTCGACACCAGTTCGCCTTCGACAAACCGCATTTCTCGTGTCACATTATCTTCGTAAAGCCTGAAACTCCAGCGGATGAGGGCTGGAGGTAGGCGATAAGGAAGGACGCATCAAATGACCATACAGGCTCATCTTGAATCGCTGCAGAAGAAGCATGGAGCACTCGAGGAAAAGCTCCATGATGCACTTGCATCTCCCTCCGTCGATGATCGGCACATTGCCGAGCTGAAACGCCTCAAACTGCGTCTCAAGGATGAAATGGAACGCCTGAGGGCATCCACACGCCACTGATACACCCCCCTTCCGGCTGCGCCGGGATCTGGCGGACCCAAAGACCGATCCCGATGTATTCATGAAGCAGCCAGCAATACTCTCGGCCCCGGAGTTCAGTCGACTTCGGGGCCTTTGTTTTGTCGGAAAGGGAAGATTGCTGGAGGCTTGGTATCAGGACCAGAACTGGTCGAGCCACATGTTCATCCGGTCGAAGCCCGGGCGATTGATGAAGTAGATGCGGCGGGTGCCTTCCGAGCGGACGTCGACGAGACCGCTGTCAAGCAGGGCTTTGAGGTGTTGCGAGACGGCAGGGCGGCTGATCGGCAGCTGGCCCGCCAGTTCATTGACGGTCTTTTCGCCCCGACGGAGATCCTCGAGGAGGTGCCGTCGGTTCGGGTCTGCGATCGCCATGAACGGGTCTGCGTTCGTCATGCGGCCAAGGTTATGTCAAAGGCACTTCAGCGGCAAGCGCGGATGTGCGGCGCAACAAGGGGTTCTGCCAGGGCGAAGCGGAGGTCAGATGCCCAGCAGCCCGCGGCTTCCATCCCACAGCAGTTTGCTGCCCGCAATCAGAACCATGCCATACATCAGAGGATAGAAGATCTGTGGCTTGAGAAAGTGGACGAGGCGTGCCCCGGCAATCGTCGACAGGAGCGCCACCGGCAACAGGGCACCGGACAGGCTGAGGTTGGTCGCATCCAGTTCGCCAAGGGCGAAATAGGGAATTACTTTGATCGCATTCAGGATGGCGAAGAAGCGGGTCGAGGTGCCGGTATAGGTGAGCGGGTCGAGCTTCAGAGGCAGGACATAGATCTGAAAAGGTGGACCACCGGCATGGGCGACAAAACTTGCATAACCCGCAAGCGATCCCCAGAAGGACCCGGCGACGGGGCGTTCCGCGGCCGGTGCCGTTTCCTGCCCCTTGCTGGCGGCCCAGCTTTCGAGGACGTAACGCAAGGCAAAGACAATCGATATGCCGCCCAGCACAAGACGCATGGCGTCGGCGGAGACATAGGTCGAGGTTGCCCAGCCGAGGCCGATGCCGATCACGGCGCCCGGCAGCATGGCCAGAAGCGTCGGTCGGTTGTTGTGGCGGCGCCATGCCCAGAGGGCAACGGCATCCATGACCAGGAGGATTGGCAGGAAGATCGCAGCGGCCTGCATGGGCGGTACGGCGATGGCCAGCAGCGGCACGCCGATCAGAGCAAATGCGCCACCAAGGCCGCCTTTGGAAAGGCCGACAAGCGCAACCGCGGGAATGGCGACGGCATAGAAGTTCAGGTCTGTCAGCATTGCGCGGTTGATCCTTTCGGAAGAGCGGTCTATCGGATTTACCCAGAGAAAACGAGGACGAAATCCGCGAGATACGGACCCGTCCCGCACACGGAAACATCGCGCATGACCGAAGACCGCTGCCGCCTCGTCCTCATCGTTCCCGAGATCGCCGATCCCGCCGAGTGCGCCGAAGTGCTGCGCAATGCTCTGCGCGGCGGGGATGTCGCCTCGGTGATCATCCCGCAATACGATGCGGATGACTCCGTTTTCCAGAAGCATGCCGAAATGCTCGTTCCCGTGATCCAGGAAGCGGGTGCTGCTGCCCTCGTCGTCGACAACAGCCGCGTCGCCGGCCGCGTCAAGGCGGATGGCCTGCATATCTCGGGCAATGCCGCGGCACTTGCCGAGGCCGTCGAGAAGCACACGCCGAAGCTGATCGTCGGCGGCGGCAATGCCATGGACCGGCACCATGCACTCGAAATCGGGGAAATCCAGCCGGATTACATCTTCTTCGGCAAGCTTGACGGGGATATCAAACTGGAGGCGCATTCGAAGAACATCGCGCTTGGCGAATGGTGGTCGGCGATGATCGAGATCCCCGCCATTGTCATGGGTGGGGCGGACCCTGCCTCGGCGCTCGTCGTCGCTGAAGGCGGCGTGGAATTCGTGGCGCTCGGCAAGGCCGTGTTTGCCGATCCAGCGCAGGCTGCTGCCATTGTGACACGGGTGAATGCGGAGCTTGACGAAAAAGCGCCACGGTTTGGGGCTTGAACCGCCATATGCGTTTGAACCCGTCACCTCATCGTCTGATTCTCGCCGCGCTTGCCGTGTCCTGCCTTGCGGCAGCGATGCCGGCCGTTGCTCAGGACGGTGAGGATGGGCTCGCCATCGGCGAGGCTCCCGCGATCATCCCGGCGGATCCGTCGGCTGCAACGGAGATCGAGCGCGGCGCGCGCGAAAGCAGCACCACCGGTGATGCCAACAGGCTCGATCGTGGTGACCTCGATTCCACTCCTCCCGTGACCAAGGGAGGCAAGCCGAGCAAGGGTGACCGGTCCGACGAACTCCAGGGCATCAACATCTATCTGCGCATGGGGACGCCCTTGCCGGAGCTGCCGCCGGAGAAGCCCTTTGAGGGCGAGCCGGACGAGGCCTATGGTGCCTTCCAGCGCGGCCTCTTCCTGACTGCCGTCGACAAGGCCCTGCCGCGCGCGCAACTGGGTGATCCGGCGGCGCAGACGCTGCTGGCCGAGGTCATGTCGCGTGGCCTCGGGGTCAAGCGTGACCTGAAGGGCGCGGCCTTCTGGTACGGCCAGGCGGCCCAGGGCGGAGATCCCTCGGCCATGTTCAAATATGCCTTGCTGATGATGGAGGGGCGTGACGTCCCGCAGGACAAGGCGAAGGCCGACGAGTACATGCGCCGCGCGGCGGACGCCGGCAATGGGTCGGCGCAGTTCAACTGGGCGCAGATCCTCGTTTCCGACAATCCCGGTGTGCGCGGTCTGACGATGGCCATGCCCTACTACGAGAAGGCGGCCGAGCAGGGGATCGCCGATGCGCAATATGCGCTGGCGCAGGTCTATTCGGCGTTGAAGGACGTGCCGGAAGAGAAGAAGGCGCGGGCGCGGGAATGGATGACGCGGGCGGCGCGTGCGGGCTTCGACACCGCCCAGCTGGACATCGGACTGTGGCTGGTCAACGGTTATAACGGCCCGCGCGACTACGAGGCCGGCTATCGGTGGCTGAGCATCGCGGCCAAGCGCGGCAACGTGGTGGCGCAGAACCGGATCGCGCATCTCTATATCAACGCGCTTGGTACCGCGCCCAATCCGGTCGAAGCGGCCAAGTGGTATGTTCTCTCTCGCCGCGCGGGGCTTACGGATCCGGCGCTTGAAGACTTCTATCTCGGCCTGAACGAAGAACAGCAGAAACAGGCCATCGATCTCGCCAACCGGTTCCGGCGAACCTGACAAAGCCCGGCTCTGCCGCTTCGGGGGAGGGCGGCGGTCATGGATCTCATCGACATATTTCAACGTCTCGGGCTTGCGGTGGCGATCGGTGCCGCCGTCGGGGTTGAGCGCCACTGGCGCGAACGAGACGAGCCGGAAGGGGCTCGGATTGCCGGGATCCGTACCTTTACGCTGATCGGCATGACCGGCGGGCTCGCCGGCCTCCTTGATGGAGCACTGATGCCGGGCGGGTTTTCAGGCCTTGTTCTCGCCAGCTTCCTGATCATGATCGCCCTCGTGATGCTCCGTTTCGGCCTGATGGAGGCACGCGCCGAGGGCTCCTTCAGCGCGACCACTGTCATTGCGTCGATCGCGACCTTCGGCCTTGGCGCGCTCGCGGTGCTTGGTGACATGGCGGTCGCTTCCGCCGGCGGGGCCTTCATGGTGACTGTGCTCGCCAGCCGGGAGTTCCTGCACGGCGCGATCCGGCGGCTCACCTGGGTCGAGCTGCGCTCGGCGGTGGTTCTGCTCGCCATGAGCTTCGTCCTCCTGCCCCTGATTCCGGCTGCCCCCTATGGTCCGTTCGGCGGGGTTTCGCCGCGCAGCCTGATGATGCTGGTCATCATGCTCGCCTCGATCTCCTATGTCGGCTATGTCGTTGTCCGCCTGATCGGGGGCGGCCAGGGCGATCTCATTGCCGGAGCGGTGGGCGGCATCGTCTCCTCAACCGCCACGACCCTTGCCATGGCGCGGCAGAGCCGTGTCGGGACGGGGGCGGCGAGTGCGGCTGCTGGAGCGGTTGCGGCCGGTGGCGTCTCGCTGGTGCGGACCGGAGTCTTGCTGGCCGGGCTTGCGCCTGCCATTGCCGGCGTGCTGCTGCCGGGCCTGCTGATCGGCGGCGGGGTCATGGCTGCTGCTGCCCTGCTCTTCGTGCGGCGCGGCGGCCTCGGCAGCGAGGTTGCCGCACCGGCCAACCCCTTCGAGCTCAGTGAAGTCATCAAGATGGCACTGCTGATCACCGTCATCGCCTTCCTGGCGCGTGCGTCGGCCGAGATCTTCGGGAATGGTGGGCTCTATGTGGTTTCGGCGCTTTCGGCGCTTGCCGATGTCGACGCGGCAACAGTCACGGTCACCGGCATGGTGCCGCAACTGACCAGCGACGTCGCCACCCGGGCGATCGGCATTGCGGTTATCGCCAACATGTGTGCGAAGATCCTGTATGCAGCCGCTGCCGGCAGTCCAGCTTTTTCGCTCCGCGTCGCCATCGCGTCGCTGGCGGCCATGCTCGCGGGGGTCCTGGTCACCTTTGGCGCGGGTCTGCTCTGACGCTGCCGCATGGCGCTTTCAGCCATCCCCCTTGAATTCCGGCGGCATTTGTGGTCTTGAACCCGCCAAACGCCGCCGCCATCGCGCGCTGCCCCGGTCGCCGCCTTCCGGCGCCTCCCAGTTTCAAGGAATTCGATCTATGGCCCGCTCCGCCCTTCTTAACGTCATGGTCCAGGCCGCGCTCAAAGCCGGCAAGTCGCTTTCGCGAGATTTCGGCGAAGTGCAGAACCTGCAGGTCTCGGTCAAGGGACCGGGCGACTTCGTCTCGCAGGCTGATTTCCGGGCCGAGAAGATCGTCCGGGAAGAACTGCTAAAGTCGCGTCCGACTTACGGCTTCCTCGGTGAGGAAGGCGAGGAGATCAAGGGCACCGACGGCGCGCATCGCTGGATCGTCGATCCGCTCGACGGCACGACCAACTTCCTGCATGGCATTCCGCAGTTTGCCGTCTCGATCGCGCTTGAGCGCAATGGCGAGATCGTCGCCGGCGTCGTCTTCAATCCGGCGACCGATGAGCTCTACACGGCGGAGAAGGGCGGCGGTGCCTTCCTCAATGACCGCCGCATCCGCGTCGGCGCCCGCAAGGTGCTCTCCGATTGTGTCATCGGCTGCGGCATGCCGCATCTCGGCCGGGGCCAGCATGGCAAGTTCCTCGTCGAGTTGCGCCATGTCATGGGCGAAGTCTCCGGAGTACGTCGCATCGGCGCGGCTGCTCTTGATCTCGCCTATGTCGCTGCCGGTCGCTTCGATGGCTTCTGGGAAGCACAGCTCAACGCCTGGGACATCGCAGCCGGCATTCTCTTGATCAAGGAGGCCGGTGGCTTCGTGTCCGACATGAAGGGTGGTCAGGACATGTTCGAGAACGGCACCGTGCTCGCCGGCAACGAATATATCCGCAAGGCATTGGAAGAGGTTGTGAATCGGCCGGTGCCGCACGCCTGATTGGCAGGCAGGGGAAAATTTTCCCAAAGTCTGCGGCTTCAATTCGTCTCAATTTTCCACTAGCCTCCGGTCCAAGATTCCCCGGAGGTCGAGTGTATTATGGCGAAAGTGAAGTTGGAGGACCTGGAGGCGGCCGGAACGCCGACAGGAGAATACGGTCAGAAGCTCTCCAGCCCGATGCCCTTCTTCACGACGATGGTGATCTTCCTGATCATCGTGTCGTTCATCGCCGCCATCCTCTATCGGCAGGCACACGCCGCCTTCATCACCAATCCCGGCCTGAACGGCCTGATCCTGGGTGTTCTCGCCATTGGCATCATCCTGGTGTTCAGCCAGGTGCTTGCGCTGCGGCCGGAGGTGCGCTGGTTCAACTCGTTCCGTGCAGCTGGCGACAATGCCGCTCGGGTGGGCCGCGATCCGCGTCTCCTTGCGCCGATGCGGGCGCTGATCGGCGGTCGCCGCTCGATGGCGATCTCGACCACCGCGCTGCGTTCCATTCTCGATTCGATCGGCACACGGCTCGACGAATCGCGTGACACCAGCCGTTATCTGATCGGCCTCCTCGTCTTTCTCGGCCTGCTTGGTACCTTCTGGGGCCTGATCGGAACGATCGGCTCGATCAACGCGGTGATCCAGTCGCTGGATCCGGCCTCCGGTGACAGCAATGACATCCTGCAATCGTTGAAATCGGGCCTGACGGCACCGCTCGCCGGCATGGGCACCGCATTTTCGTCCTCCCTGCTCGGGCTTTCGGGCTCGCTGATCCTGGGCTTCCTCGACCTCCAGGCTGGTCGTGCGCAGAACCGTTTCTACACGGAGCTGGAAAACTGGCTGTCCTCGGTGACCGATCTCGATTCCGAACGTCCGGTGGTCACGGATGCGTCTGGGGCGGTTGCTGGAGAAGATGTCCGCCTTCTGGTGGTAGAGATTCAGAAGCTCGCCAGCCGTGAGGGCAATGATCGCTCGGTGGCCGCGATTGCGGGCCTGGCCGAGGGTATTCAGGGGCTGGTCAAGAACATGCGCAACGAACAGCAGATGCTGCGTGACTGGATCGAGGCGCAACAGGAGGATGCGCGTGCCATGCGCAAGACGCTCGACCGGCTGAACGACAAGATCAGCGGGAGCAACAAGTAAATGGCGCTGGGGCGCAACCGGCGCCGCGAGCGCGGCATCGACTATTGGCCGGGCTTTGTCGATGCCCTGTCGACCCTTCTGCTCGCGATCATGTTCCTGCTCACGGTCTTCGTCGTTGCGCAGTTCATCCTTGGCCGCGAGATCTCGGGCAAGGACGAGGTGCTCAACCGGCTGAACAGCCAGATCGCGGAACTGACGCAGTTGCTGGCGCTTGAAAAGAGCGGCAAGCAGGATCTCGAGGATACCCTGGCGTCCCTGCAATCCTCTCTTGCGTCATCGGAAGCCGATCGGTCGCGGCTGCAACAGCTCCTCGACAGCGGGGCAGGATCTGCCGATGTGGCCAACGAAAAGGTGGGGCGCCTGACCGATGCCCTGGATACCGAAAAGCAGGTCAGCGCTCGCGCCATGAGCCAGATCGAGCTGCTCAACCAGCAAATCGCTGCTCTGCGGGCGCAGATCGCGGCGGTCGAGGAGGCTCTGCAGGCGTCCGAGGCCAAGGGTCAGTCGTCCCAGGCCCGGATTGCCGATCTTGGACGCCGTCTCAATGTGGCGCTTGCCCAGCGTGTCCAGGAACTGAACCGTTACCGCTCCGACTTCTTCGGGAGGCTGCGCGAGATCCTCTCCGATCGCGAAAACATCCGGATCGTCGGCGACCGCTTCGTCTTCCAGTCGGAAGTCCTCTTCCCCGTCGGTGGGGCTGATCTCGATGCTGCAGGGCAGGCGGAGATGGACAAGCTTGCTGCGGCCCTGCTTGAACTCGCCCAGGAAATTCCCCCGGAGATCAACTGGGTGCTTCGCGTCGACGGTCACACGGATGCTTCCCCTCTCACCGGCACGGGTCGTTACCGCGACAACTGGGAGCTTTCGTCCGCCCGTGCCACCTCCGTGGTCAAGTATCTGATTTCCCGTGGTGTGCCTGCCAACCGCCTCGTGGCGGCCGGCTTCGGCGAGTTTCAGCCAATTGCCGAGGGCGATTCGCCCGAAGTCCTCTCCCAGAACCGGCGCATCGAGCTCAAGCTGACCGAGCGCTGAGCCCATGCGGAATTGTTTGCCCGTCAGACAACTTGCCTGAAGTCTTACGTGCGCGTAAAGGTAAGGAAATTGGCATCGGGAGGGCGGCATGCAGGAATTCGACGTCATCGTCATCGGCGGCGGTCTCGCTGGACTGGTGGCTGCCACGGAGGCGGTCGATCGCGGTCTGAAAGTCTGCCTGATCGACCAGGAAGGCGCGCAAAACCTGGGAGGCCAGGCCTTCTGGTCGCTCGGCGGTCTGTTCCTCATCGACAGCCCGGAGCAGCGACGCATGGGGGTTCGCGACAGCCTAGAGCTGGCGCGGCAGGACTGGTTCGGGTCGGCGGCCTTTGATCGCACGGAAGATTTCTGGCCTCGGCAATGGGCCGAAGCCTATCTGCAGTTTGCTGCGGGAGAAAAACGCGGCTGGCTGAGAGAGCAGGGCGTGCGCTGGTTCCCGGTCGTCGGCTGGGCGGAGCGGGGCGGTGGTCACGCGGACGGTCACGGCAATTCGGTGCCGCGCTTCCATGTGACCTGGGGGACGGGCCCCGGCGTACTTGCGCCCTTCGTCCAGCGCGCGGAGGCTGCGGCGGCCACGGGCAAACTCACCTTCCTCTTTCGCCATCAGGTCGACCGCCTGACAGTGACCGATGGTGCCGTCACCGGCGCGTCCGGCATGATTCTCGCCGGAGATGCGACACCGCGCGGTGGATCGAGTTCGCGCAACGTGGTCGGTGATTTCGAGGTTCGAGCGGGCTCGGTCATCGTGGCCTCCGGTGGCATCGGCGGCAATCACGACCTCGTCCGCAAGAGCTGGCCGATTGATCGCCTCGGACCGGCCCCGAAACACATGGTGGCCGGCGTTCCCGCCCATGTCGATGGTCGCATGCTCGCGATCACGCAAGGTGCCGGCGGCGAGATCATCAATGGCGACCGGATGTGGCACTATACCGAGGGCCTCAAGAACTGGGATCCGATCTGGCCAAACCATGGCATCCGCATCCTGCCGGGACCGTCTTCGTTCTGGTGCGATGCCGAGGGTAATCGTTTCCCGGCTCCGGCGATGCCGGGCTTCGACACGCTCGCGACGCTGAAGGCGATCCGCTCCCGCGGACATGACTATTCCTGGTTCATCCTGAACAAGGCGATCATCAAGAAGGAGTTCGCACTCTCGGGCTCCGAGCAGAACCCCGACCTGACCGGCAAGAATATTCCGCTGCTCCTCAAGCGTCTCGGCAAGAACCCGCCGGGGCCGGTGCAGGCCTTCATGGACAAGGGCGAGGATTTCGTCGTTCGTGACAATCTGGAAGACCTCGTCGCCGGGATGAACGAGCTTTCAGGCGAGCATCGTCTCGGCGTGCATCATGTGCGTGCCCAGATTGAGGCCCGCGACCGTGAGATGAGCAACAGCTTTTCCAAGGATGCGCAGGTTGTCGCCATTCGCGGCGCACGCAACTATCTCGGCGACAAGCTGATGCGAACGGCCAAGCCACACCGGCTACTCGATCCGGCAGCCGGTCCGCTGATCGGCGTCAGGCTGCATATCCTCACCCGCAAGACGCTGGGTGGGCTGCATACGGATCTCGACGGGCGCGTGCTGAACCGCGAGAACAAGCCGGTGCCGGGGCTTTATGCGGCGGGCGAGGTCTCCGGCTTCGGCGGCGGCGGCATGCATGGCTACAACGCGCTGGAAGGCACCTTCCTCGGGGGCTGCCTGTTCTCCGGCCGGGTGGCAGGGAGAAGCGTCGGGCGCTGATCAGGCGCAGAGGCCGAATAAAAAGGGCGGCGCGTGCCGCCCTTTTCCGTTCGTGCCGGTTTCGGCTCAGTCCATCTGGACGTTCGCGTCCTTGACGACCGGCGTCCATTTCGCGACTTCGGCCTTCACATGCGTGGCAAGTTCGTCCGGGGTCGAGGCAACGATTGTGGCGGAGAATTCCTTCATCCGCTCGGCGACACCGGGGTCGGCCATGGCCTTGACGGCTGCGGCGTTCAGCCGGTCGACGACCTCCTTCGGCGTGTCCTTCGGGGCAAAGAGCGCGTTCCAGGTATAGGTTTCGTAGCCCGGCAGGCCTGCCTCGGCCATGGTCGGTATATCCGGGAAGGATGGCGCCCGTTCGGCCGTGGTCACGGCGAGCGCCCTCAGCGTGCCCGCCTTGATATGGGCAGACGAGGAGGGGAGGTTGTCGAACATGACCGATACCTGGTTGCCGAGCAGGTCGTTGAGCGCAGGGCCCGATCCCTTGTAGGGGATGTGCTCCATGGTCACGTCGGCCATGGACTTGAACAGCTCTCCCGACAGGTGCAGAGGCGTGCCATTGCCGGAGGATGCGTAGCTCCATTTGTCCGGCTCGGCCTTCAGGAGCGCCAGAAGCTCCTCGACCGATTTTGCCGGCAGTTCGGGATTGACGACCAGCACGTTCGGCACCAGCACCAGCAGCGAGACGGGGGCGAAATCCGCCTCGGCGTCATAGGGCTTGTTCTTCAGGATCAGTGGATTGAGCGCGTGGGTGGCGACCGTGCCCATCAGGATCGTGTAGCCATCCGGCTCGGCCCGGGCGACATTGCCGGCGCCGAGGCTCCCGCCGGCACCTGCCACGTTCTGTACTATCACCTGCTGGCCGAGATCCTCCGACATTTTCTCGGCAATCACGCGGGCGACGACGTCGGTCGATCCGCCTGCGGCAAAGGGCACGACGAGCGTCACGGGACGCTCGGGAAAGGCTGCCTGTGCCTGGGCAGCCAGCAGAAGGCCGGCACTCAGACCGGCGGCAAAAAGGGATTTGGTGAACGACATGACTACTCCTCCATCCAGTGTCGAATGTCCGCCGACGCTGCTCCTCCAGCTCCGGCAACGAGCGTAAGTGTGGCAGGCATGCGGACGGGTTCAACCAGAGGCCGTGCGTCATTGGTCCTGGGTGAGGAGCGGTGGCATCGAGTGAGTGGAAATCCACCCATTTGACGCCTTCTGAGGGGTGGATCTCCACCCATCACGGGTGTGGGGCGAGCGCTACTGCGCTGCTGCGGTGAAGTCGCGGCCACCGGTCTCGAATTGCAGCCGGGCGAGCTTGGCGTAGAGGCCGCCCTGCTGGATGAGGCTCTGATGCGTGCCTTCCTCGACGATCCGGCCGTCGTCGAGCACCAGAATGCGGTCGGCCTTCAGCACGGTTGCCAGCCGGTGGGCAATCACGATGGTGGTGCGGTCGCGCATCAGTCCGTCGAGGGCCTTTTGCACGAGGGTCTCGCTTTCCGCGTCGAGCGCCGACGTCGCTTCGTCGAGAAGAAGCAGCGGCGCGTCGCGCAAGAGGGCGCGGGCAATCGCGATGCGCTGGCGCTGGCCGCCGGAGAGCGTCACGCCGCGTTCGCCGACGATGGTGTCGAAGCCGTTTTCCAGCTTGCTGATGAATTCGCTGGCCTGGGCCGATTCCGCTGCCGACTCGACCATGCCGCGGCAGGCATTGGGGGTGCCGAAGGCGATGTTGTCGTGGATCGACGAGGCGAAGATCGTCGTGTCCTGCGGCACGATCGCGATGCGTGCCCGAACGGCCTGCGGATCTGCTTCGCGAATATCGACGCCGTCGAGCCTGATCGTGCCGGATGCCGGATCGTAGAAGCGCAGAATCAGGGAGAAGATCGTGCTCTTGCCCGCACCCGAGGGGCCGACGATTGCGACCGTTTCGCCATGGGCGACCGAGAAGGAGAGCCCGTTCAGCGCTGATTTCGTCTTCGCCGACGGATAGGTGAAGTGGACGTTGTCGAAGGTCAGGCTGCCCTGGGCTGGTTCTGGCAGGGCCTTGGGTACGGCCGGGGCCGCGATGGCGGGATGTTCGGCCAGCAGTTCATGCAGGCGTTCGGCCGCACCGGCGGCCTGGGAGAGTTCCCCCCAGACTTCCGAGAGGGTGCCGAGCGAGCCGGCCGCGATCAGCGAATAGAGCAGGAACTGGCCGAGCGTGCCGCCGCTCATCGAGCCGGCGAGTACGCTCTGGGCGCCGTACCAGAGCACGCCGACAACGCTGCCGAAAACGAGCGCGATGGCGACACCGGTCAGCAGGGCGCGCGAGCGGATGGCGGAGCGGGCGGCTTCGTAGGCGCTTTCGACTGCGGAGAAGTAGCGGCCACGGGCGGCTTCCTCGGCATTGAAGGCCTGTAGCGTGCGGGCGGCGCTGATGACTTCGCCTGCATAGGACGAGGCTCCGGCGAGTGTGTCCTGGGCGGTGCGCGAGCGCTGGCGGACCGATCGGCCAAAGCCGACCAGCGGGAAGACGATGACCGGGATGGCCGCCAGCACCATGATCGAGAGCTTCGGGCTGGTGGCGATCATCATCGCCACGGCGCCCAGACAGAGGATGGTGTTGCGCAATGCAAGCGAGGCGGTCGCGCCGACGGCGGATTTCAGCTGAGTCGTGTCGGCGGTGAGACGCGAGACAATCTCGCCTGACTGGTTGATGTCGAAGAAGGAGGGCGAGAGCCGCGTGACATGAGCGAAGACATCGCGGCGAAGGTCGGCCACGACGCGCTCACCAATGGTGATGACATAGTAGTAGCGCAGGGCACTTGCCACGGCGAGCACGAGCGCCATGACGATCATCATGGCGAAATACTTGTTGATGAAGGCGCTGTCGGCTGCCTGGAAGCCATGGTCCAGCATGCGGCGGATGGCGATCGGCAAGGCGAGCGTGGTTGCCGCTGCCAGACAGAGGAAGACGAGGGCGCCGGCAACCAGTCCCCGGTAGTTCCTCAGATAGGGAAAAAGGCTGGTCAGAGGCTTCAGAGAGCGGCGCTTCTTGTCTGTGGTATCTGCTTCCGAGGTCACTCTGTCATGCTCCTTCAGTGCTTACGGGCTTTCGCGCCATGGCACTTGTTATCCCTGCGCCCTTCATGTATAGGCACGGCATCGAATTGGGAAGCCGTAGCCCAGACGGACTGCGGCTTCATCTATTGAATAGGTTCTGCCGAGGCAATTGCGGCATATGGACCCCACGGCACAGCAGGAATAGAGCGATGAAGGCTGACATCCATCCCGACTACCACGTCATCAAAGTCGTCATGACCGATGGCACCGAATATGAGACGCGTTCGACCTGGGGTTCGGCTGGCGCCGTCATGAACCTGGAAATCGACCCGAGCTCGCACCCGGCCTGGACCGGTGGCAACCAGCAGCTGCTGGACCGCGGCGGTCGCGTTTCGAAGTTCAACAAGCGTTTCGGCGGCCTCGGCCTCTGATCGTTCGAACGATATTGAATACCAAAAGCCCGGCCTCTGTGCCGGGCTTTTGCGTTGTTGGCGCGCTCTGCCGACTTCATCCTGTCCGCGTCACGGTCGAGCTTTCGATGCCTGAATTCATTCGAACTGCCCGCCGCTTGTTGGGCTGCAGCTGGCGTTGTCCGTCCTCGTCCAAGTTAACAGGTTGTTCAGTATGAATACCTCAATATGCGCATATTCTAACCCAAAACTCGGAGCGGGTTGCGCGCATGATCGACATCGAAGCGAAACTGAAGTCTTGGAATGCAGCGGACAAGGTCAAGGGTGAGGTTGTCCGCGACGCGATCCTGCCGGAACTTCGGGGCGTGCTGGAGCGTGCCTACAAGTCCATCGGCGTCAGCCCACTGCCGGACGCCCTGTACAGTCAGGAAGAGAGAAAATTCCGAAGCATTTCGATTGGCGACTTCTCCAAAGGCTATTTCGACGAGCAGGCAGTGATTGCACGCAACATTGCCTCGCAGGTGGACTATGTCGATTACCTCAGTGGTTATGCCCACTACAGCAGTGGCCTCATCTGCGCGCTCGTCGATAAAGTCCGGTGGAAGAACAAGTCGAAGCGGGATGAGTTGTTGCTCACTCTGATGCGTGCCGTCTTCAGCGATGTCGCGGTTGCGATGAACCACTTTTTTCAGCAAGGCCAGGAGCAGATGGAGGAGGAGCGTCGTGAGCGTGATCTCTTGCTCCAGAAGGAGGCGGAACATCTCAAGGTCGCCGTCTCATCCATCGGGGGCGGGTTGAAGCGCCTCGCCGAAGGGGATCTGGAGCACCGCCTCGAGCAGCCGCTGAACCAGAATTACGAACCGCTTCGTCAGGACTTCAATCTCTCGGTCGAGCAATTGTCCGCGGTTCTTGCCTCTGTGCTATCCACAGCCGCGACCATCGATGAGGGCACGCAGGACCTGACGCAAAGTGCCAATGACCTGTCTACGCGCAGCGAGCGGCAGGCCGCATCCCTCGAACAGACCGCTGCGGCTTTGGACCAGATCACGTCCAGCGTCACCTCTGCCAGCAACACGACCGACCAGGCGCGCAAGATCGCGCTGGTGGCCAATCAGGATGCAGCAAGGTCGGCCGAAGTCGTTGCCAATGCGGAAGACGCCATGCGCCGCATCGAGGAGAGCTCTCAGCAGATCTCCAACATCATCGGCGTGATCGACGAGATCGCCTTCCAGACCAACCTCCTTGCGCTCAACGCGGGTGTCGAAGCGGCGCGGGCCGGAGAGGCCGGCAAGGGCTTCGCGGTTGTCGCTCAAGAGGTGCGCGAGCTTGCTCAGCGTTCCGCCAATGCGGCGAAAGAAATCAAGGGGCTGATCCAGAACTCCTCAAGCCAGGTCGATAGTGGCGTGAAGCTCGTGCGCGACACCAGTGTCGCACTCAGCACGATCGGAGGCTATGTCTCCCAAATCAACCAGTTCATGGACAAGATTGCCAGCTCCGCTTCCGAGCAATCGACGGGCCTGGCGGAGGTCAATCGTGCCGTGAACGACATGGACAAGACCACGCAACAGAATGCTGCGATGGTGGAAGAGGCGACGGCTGCTTCCGAAGGGCTCGCCCAGGAGGCCGGACGTCTGCGTTCGCTGGTGAGCCAATTCAAGCTCTCTGCCAAGCCTGGCTCTGCGTCCGCATCGCACGGGCAAAGACTGCGACGGGCAGGCTGATCCTGCCGTCGCCTGCCTCTGCATCAGTGCGACCGTGAAGGGCGTCGTTGCCCCAGGGGTTCACTAGGTTTAGAGGCGCCCGCACCACAACAAAAACCCGGCACAGCAATCGCTGGCCGGGTGAAAGGTGGTGCTTGCGGCGTGATCAGCCGGCGGTGAATGCGGTCCGAAGCAGGTTCAGCTGAGCCTGTACGCTGTTTTCGTTGTCCGGCTGGAAGTCATCTTCGGTGGCCGGGCGATAGATCTCGCGGTCGAGCAGGGCGATGCGGTTCTGGAGGCGCAGGGAACGCTCCACGAGGTCGCGGAAGGCTTCCGGCAGATCGTTCCAGCCCGGTGCCGAGCGATCGACGTTGAAACCGTCGAGACGAACCTTGCTCTTCTCCGACAGAACCTGGTCGCGGCTCATTTCGCCATTGTTGACGGCGCGCTGGAGCAGAAGCCACGAGGCCATCTGCATCAGTCGGGTGGTCAGGCGCATCGACTCGGCCGCATACAGAACCGATGCCTGGCGCGGCAGAACCTTTGCGGCTGCGCGACCGGAGCCGTCGAGATAGGCGGCGGTTTCTTCAACCAATCCCATGCCTTCGGCATAGGTCGCCTTGAACTGGCTGGACGCTGCCACACGACCGGCGAAGCTAACCGTATTCACACCGAGTTCAGACATGAGTGTTTCCCTGTAAACGCATCACTTAGGCATGTAACGGCAGCGCTACGAACTTGTTCCTGCCGCATCTTGTGAAGCTACGATGCTACCAATAGCCCAAATCCGCAAGGCGAAACTTAAGGAAGGGTTAATTCCCACACCTTCGTGAAACCTTTGCCCCTTTGGACAAAAAAAGAGCCGCAAATGCGGCTCTCAAGGTAAAACAGGGAGAAAATCAGATCGACCTACAATAAGGAAATCGCCTGAATCCAGGAGCTCTGGATACCCATAGTTTCGCGCAGAAGGCTTAACGTGAAGTAAACGGAAACATGAGAAATGGTTCTTTCGCCGCCATTCCTGTAGAAATTACCCGTTATACTTTGGGGCCGAAGAGACTGTCGGCGGCCTTGCGGCCAGCCTCCTTGCGACCGATCTCGCCCTTGATCCGTTCAATCTCACTTTCGAGCAGCGTGATTCGGTGCCGCAATTCGTCGGCAGAGATGGCGGAGAGATCACAACCCAGTTCATGGCTCGTGCCGCGCTTGCGGGGTTCCTCGTCGATGATCATGCGCGCGCCTCCCTCTGCTGTTGTTCGTCATACGGCTCCTGGTCCGGCAGAGGCGCTGCACGCGGATCGAGGCTGAGGCCTTCCGGCGTGCTGCTCATCGGCGAGGCCGAGATCGGCAGGTTCGGAACATTCTCGCGATCGGCAGCCGGGATCGCGGCGCGCAGGCGGCTGCGATAGATCGCATAGGCCGAGATCAGGAGATGCGAGATTGCCGTGACCGCAAACAGGGCATAGGGGCCGGCGGCGGTCATGACCGGACCGCCAAGCGTCGGGCCGATGATCGTGCCGATGCCGAAGAGCAGCAGCAGGCCGCCTGAAACCTTGACGAACTCATCCGGCTTGGCGAAGTCGTTGGCATGGGCAACGGCGATCGGATAGAGGGCGTTGGCGGCAGCGCCATAGATGCCGACGAAAATGAAGATCCAGAGCGGATCGGTGGGCGTCAGGAAGACAAGGCCAAGGGCGGCAAAGGCGGCAAGTGCCGAGAGTGCGGCCAGCACGTAGCGACGGTCGATGCGGTCGGAGAGCTTCCCCGCCGGGAACTGCATGATGGCACCGAGGAAGATCGTCACCGACAGAAGCAGGGCAATGGTCGAGGCATCGAGGCCGGTGCGGGCGCCGAAGACGGCGCCCAGCGTGCCATAGGCGCCATTGGCGATGCCGATCATCAGGATGCCGACGAAAGAGACTGGCGAGTTGCGATAGAGCAGTGGCAGGTCGAGCTTGATCGATCGGAGCGGCTGCGGCGTGGCTGCGGTCGACATCAGCGTCGGCATCACGGCAAAGCCATAGACGATGCCGCAGACCATGAAGAGAACGGTGGTCTGAGGGTCAAGCGGGCCCACCAGCATCTGCCCCGCCACGACGCCAATCAGGGTGATCGAGATGTAGAGCGAGAAGATCATGCCCCGGCTCTCGTTGGTGGCGCGCTCGTTCAACCAGCTCTCGATGATCATCGAGGTGCCGGCGGTGCAGAATCCGGTGATGACGCGCAGCGCTACCCACCAGGTCGAATCGACGATGATGCCGGTCAAAAGTGCGTTGACCGAAATCAGCGAGACGAAGGTGGAGAAGGCCCTGACATGGCCGACGCGCATGACCAGCTTAGGTGCCACAAAGCAGCCGAGCACGAAGCCGGCGGCCCAGGTGGTGCCGAGCAGGCCGAGAACCTCGTTGGAATAGCCTTCGGCTGCGCCGCGCACCGGGAGCAGCAGCCCGTGCAGGCCGTTTCCGAGGAACAGGAAAAGCGTGCCCAGAAGCAGGGCCATTACCGGCAGAAGATTACGTCTCATGGCATTCTTGTCGATTGGTGTGGGTGGCGCCCGGAACGGAGGTGCACGACGAATTCACTGTAGCCGGATGTTCCTACCGTTGTCTGAATACGACCTTGGTGCTTGCAGGATTACCTTCTGGCGGGCAAAAGTGACAGTGATGTGGCTGCGTCGCCGTATCAAGAGCCGCCAGTGCGACATTCCGTGCGGGCTCCACAAGGAAATTCGATGACCAAGGCCATCTCCGCCTTTCTGATTCTCGCGATGATCGTCCAGGTGATCAAGCCGCTCGGCCTGCCGGGCTTGAAGCGACGCAGCGACTTCTGGAAACTGGCGGTGGTCGCCTTCGTCACCTGGTCGATCACGCTGTTGATCAGGCCATGAGTTGGCACCGCGTCAGTTCGCGGCGCCAGCCTTCTCCGTTTGCCATTCGGGCAGGGGAAAGAGCCGGTCATAGGCCCAGTTGAAGACGAAGGCGTAGACCAGGTAGAACAGGGCAAAGGCCACGTCCATGACGAAGGCCTGCCAGAGAGTGATGCCCAGATACCAGGCGATGAAGGGCATCAGGATCATCAGCAGGCCGACCTCGAACAGCAGGGCATGGAAGATGCGCATGGGCACCGTCTTCAGCGTCGTGCCGGTGAAGCGGCGCAACAGGTGGTCGAAACCGAGATTGTAGAGATAGTTCCAGCCCGTGGCGAGTGTGGCGGCACCGATGCCCACGACACCGATATCGTGCATCGGTATCGCGAAGACCCAGGCGCCGAGGGGCGTGATCATCGCGAGCCCAATCAGCTCGAAACTCACTGCGTGGCGGATGCGGTCTGCGACGCTGCGCATGTCTTTCCCTCCGGGAAAACAGGCGGGTCGTCCCGCAGTGATGGCCAAGGTGGTGAGGTCGTCCTCCACCGCGATATAGGGCCACGCATCGCCGCCGGCAAGGCGCAAAGCTCCTCCGCTGCCTCAGATCAGGATCGTCCCGCGCATGACTTCCACCGAGGCGCCGGTGATGGTGACGTGATCGAAGCCTCCACCCTGTGATCGAACATCCAGGTGGATAAGGCTGCGGCGGCCCATTTCCACGCCCTGTTCGATCAGGATCTGCCTTTCGGCCGGGGCGTTTCCGAGCGTCGTCAGAAATGCGCCTAGAGCGCCGGAGGCACTGCCGGTGGCCGGATCTTCCGCCACATTGTCGAAGGGGGCGAACATGCGGGCCCGAACATGGTCAGGACCAACCCATGTGTAGAGAAACGTGGCGCAGTCGGAACCTTCGCCAGCATGGGCGTCGCGGAGCACTGTCAGCGGCTCGATCCGGGAGCTGGCCCGTCCAAGGGCATCCAGGTCCTTCACCTCAACAAGGATGAATTTCAGGCCGACGGAGGCAAAGACCGGTTCATGGCGGCGTGTTTCGATGTCCTTCTCGTTCAGGCTCAGGCAGGGCGCGATGATGTTGGCCGGTATCTTGGCGCCGATCGTGAGAGGTCCCGGTGCGCGGATGGTCGTGCTGGTCACAGCGCCCCTTGCATCGCGCTGGACAGAGATCTCGACGAGCCCCGCCTTTTCCTCAAAACGAATGGTGTCGCCGACGGGCCTGCCGAAGATACTGCCTGATGCCGCCAGCACATGCGAGGTGCCGACATTCGGGTGGCCTGCGAAGGGCACTTCGGTGACCGGCGTAAAGATGCGGACTTCGGCCGTGTTCTCGGGGTTCTGCGGTGGCAGGACGAAAGTTGTCTCGGAATAGCCGAACTCTGCGGCGATCCGCTGCATGTCCGCCTCGCTCAGATCCCGCGCATCGGTGATGACGGCCAGAGGATTGCCGGCAAAGCGGGTATCGGTGAAGACATCGACGGTGATGAAAGGGATGGTGTGTGCAACGGTCGGCATAAGGGCTCCCGGAATCGTTGCCTTCTCCCTTAAAGCAAGAAGCCCGGCAGATGCCGGGCTTTCGTGTCCTGATGACAAGTTTCGGTTCAATTGGGGCTGCCGCTTACTCGGCCGCCATGGCTCCGACCTTCACGACGCTTGCGGCGTAGATCTGGTCGATGGTCTTCGCGATGCTGGCATTGAACTCCGCGTCGCTCATGCTCACCCGCAGCTGTTCGGCGAGCGCCCGCGAGAAGCTCGCGATCATGCCGTGGTTGCGGCTCAGCTTGTCGCAGGCATCCATCGTGCTGTAGCCGCCGGAGAGAGCCACAACGCGGACGACTGCATTGTGGGACATCAGCGGGGCGTAGAAATCGGCGACCGTCGGGATGGTGAGCTTCAGCATCACCTTGTCGCCTGATGGCAGCTTGTCGAGTTCAGCCGCGATCTCGTCGCGCAGGATGGCTTCAGCCTCGACCTTGGTCGGGCTCTTGATCGAGACTTCCGGCTCGATGATCGGAACCAGCCCCTGGCCAATGATCTGGCGGGCCACTTCGAACTGCTGTTTGACCACGGCTGCAATGCCGGCCTTGTCGGCATGGGCGATGACCGAGCGCATCTTGGTGCCGAAGATGCCCTTCTCGCGTCCGCGGATCAGCAGGGCGTCGAGGTCGGGCATCGGCTTCATCATCTGAACGCCGTTCTCTTCTTCGAGCAGGCCCTTGTCGATCTTCAGGAAAGGAACGACGCCGCGCTTCTCCCAGAGGAAGGACGGAACGGGCAGGCCGTCGACGTCACCATCCATGGTGCGTTCGAAGAGGATCGCGCCGATCACCTTGTCGCCGGTAAAGGCTGGCGCCTTCATGATGCGCACGCGCATGGCATGGATCAGGCGATACATCTCATCGTCGCCCTGGTAGTCGGTTTCTGCGATGCCATAGAGACGCAGGGCGCCGGGTGTCGAACCGCCGCTCTGATCCAGCGCTGCAATGAACCCCGGTGCCGAGGTCATCGTGTTCAACATCTTCGCGTCCACCATATCTCACTCCTATCCCTGAACATGGCGCGCCAGGCGCCGACCACTTCTTTGCTCTCTTGACCGTTCGGCCCAGCCGCCCCGATCAGTCCGTGACCGCCTTCGGTCTTCAAGACCGCGATGACTTCGGCGATAACAGAACTTGCCCGAACGGAAAATGGCCTGCTAACCTATTGAAACGATTGAAATGATTTCAATCGTTTGAAAATTCAAAGATTTTTAAATGCGGTTCAATCGGCAGCCGATCTGCGACCGTCACACCGCCAGCCTCCGGAAATCACAACCCTTCGACCGGACCAAGGTTCCCCTCAGGTATATATTAACATGTCTGGGCTGACGGCCAAATGACGATGCGCACGAAAAAACCGCGCGCCCGGGAGGCGCGCGGTTCGGTATTGTCCAGTCGGCTTGCCGCCGAGATCAGCCCTTGGTGAGGACAGCGACGCCTGGCAGTTCCTTGCCTTCCATCCATTCGAGGAAGGCACCGCCCGCCGTCGAGACATAGGAGAAGTCGCCGGCAACACCGGCATGGTTCAGCGCCGAGACCGTATCGCCACCACCGGCGACGGAGACGAGTTTGCCAGCCTTGGTCTGTTCGGCTGCATGGAGAGCGGCCGAGACGGTCGCCTTGTCGAAGGGGGCGATTTCGAAGGCGCCGAGCGGGCCGTTCCAGACCAGGGTCGCTGCCTTTTCGATCCAGCCGTTGATCAGCTCGACCGACTTCGGGCCGACGTCGAGCATCATCGCATCGGCGGGGATGGCGTTGATGTCGACGATTTCGTTTGCAGCGTTCGCCTTGAACTCGCGAGCAACGACGCCATCGATGGGGAGCACGATGGCGCAGCCGGCGGTCTTTGCCGTTTCCATGATCGAGCGGGCTGTGTCTGCGAGGTCGTGCTCGCAAAGCGACTTGCCGACATTGATGCCCTGGGCGGCGATGAAGGTATTGGCCATGCCGCCGCCGATGACGAGCGCGTCGACCTTGGTCACGAGGTTGGACAAGAGGTCGATCTTGGTCGAGACCTTGGCGCCGCCGACGATGGCGACGACCGGACGGGTCGGCTGTCCCAGACCCTTTTCGAGCGCCTCAAGTTCGGCCTGCATGGTGCGGCCGGCATAGGCCGGCAGGTGATGGGCGAGGCCTTCGGTCGAGGCGTGCGCGCGGTGCGCGGCGGAGAAGGCGTCGTTGACGTAGAGGTCGCCGTTCTTGGCGAGGTCTGCCACGAATTCCGGGGTGTTCTTCTCTTCACCCTTGTGGAAGCGGGTGTTTTCCAGCAGCAGGATGTCGCCGTTCTCCATTTTGGCGATGGCGTCTGCGGCGGGAGCTCCGATGCAGTCCGAGGCGAAGGCGACGCGCTGGTCGAGCACTTCCTCGACGGCGGGCGCGATCAGCGATAGCGACTGGTCGGCCACGGGTTCACCCTTCGGGCGGCCGAAATGGGCAAGCAGGATGACCTTGGCGCCCTTTTCCGACAGTTCGAGGATCGTCGGCGCCACACGCTCGATGCGCGTCGTGTCGGAAACCTTGCCGTCGGTGACGGGAACGTTGAGGTCGACGCGGACAAGCACGCGCTTGCCTGCGATGTCGGTGAGATCGTCGAGTGTCTTGAAAGCCGGCATGAAACTACCCGTCTTGAATGCTGTTGAACTGGGCTGACGGGCCGGACCTTACACCGCTTGCGTGACGGCGCAAGGCAAGCGCCGTCATTTTTCGCCGGTTCGTTTGCCGCCGGCCGCAGCGCGCTTGTGGCGGAGGTAATCGCTGGCGGCGCGGGCAAGTTCGCGAATGCTGAGGAAGATCGGCCAGGTAGTTGCGGGCTCCACCGGCTCCATCGAGACTCCGACGGAGGCGATATGGCCATTTTCGTCGATGTCCCGGACGATGAGAACAATCGTGCCGAGGCGGACCCGGTCGGCATAGTCGGCACGGCCGCCGACGCGCTGGGTGATCAGTTCGGCAACGGTCTTGCCGCGCTCGATGTCGGAGATGGACAATGGTCCATAGGCCTCGTCAAGATCGTGGACATGGGTGGCGGGCGAGATGGCGAACGTGCCGAAGAATTCGGTGTCATCCTCCTCGACCAGCGCTTCGGTGGCAAAGAGGCGGTCGAGCAGCCTGGAATAGCTGGGTGCAATGAAGAGATAGACCTGGTCGTTCTCGCGCAGGCGTCCGGCATACTGGTAGCGCATCGACTTGCCGTCGCGGATGACCAACGAGGGCATGGCCCAGCGCGGGATACGCTCGCCGCGCAGAACCGGACAGCCGGCCACAACACGGTAGGCGAGGAGTTCGTGATTGGCAGAGCCGGGCAGGTCGAGTTCGACCTTGTCGATCGCACCGATGCGCGGTGGGATGATGAGGCCCAGACGCCGGGCGAGCGGCTTGATCGTCCAGCCCTGCAGGACGAGCGAGATCATGACGACGATGAAGGCGGTGTTGAAGAAGACCTGGCCGTTTTCCATTGAGCCGATGACTGGAACGATGCCGAGCAGGATGGAAACCGCGCCACGCAGGCCGACCCAGGCGATGAAGCCCGTTTCGCGCTGGGTGAAGTCGAAGGGCAGCAGGCAGAGCCAGACGGCGATCGGCCTTGCGACAAAAACCAGGAAAAGCGCAAGCAGAACGGCTGGCAGCAGGATCTCCGGGAATTGCGAGGGTGTCGCGAGTAGCCCGAGCACGAGGAACATGATGATCTGGGCGAGCCAGGTCATGCCGTCCTGGAAGCGCTTGATTGCGACCGTGGAGGGCAGCTTGCGCGAACCGGCATAAATGCCGGCCACATAGACCGCCAGAAAGCCACTGCCACCGATCATGCCGGTGAAGGCGAAGATCATCAGGGCAAGTGCCAGCATGAAGATTGGGGCGAGCCCCTGTTCGATATGCAGCCTGCGCAAAATGAAGGCGATCGAGGCACCGCCGGCGAGGCCGAGAACCAGGCCGATGCCCATCTGCTCGACGAACAGCCGGAGGAGTTCTAGCGAGAGACCCCCTGCGCCGCTGCCGTTGGAGATGAGTTCAACCAGCGCGATGGCGAGAAAGATCGCCATCGGGTCGTTGGTGCCGGATTCCACTTCGAGCGACGAACGCACCCTGTCGCGGATGTTGATGCCGCCTATGCGCAGCAGGAAGAAGACGGCCGCTGCGTCGGTGGAGCCAAGGATCGCGCCGAGCAGCATGCCCTCGAGATAACTGAAGCCGAACAGGAAATGCGCGGCTACGCCCACAAGCAGTGTCGTGAGCAACACCCCGAGCGTCGCGAGCGTGAGGGCGGGTGCGGCCGAGAGCCGGAATGACTGCAGCGACGTGCCATAACCCGAATCAAACAGGACAACTGCGAGAGCCAGCGAGCCGACCACATAGGCGAGGGGAAAGTTGGAAAAATCGATCCCGAGACCGTCGACGCCGGCACCGAGGCCGATTGTCAGGAACAGAAGGAGGAGAGGTGCGCCGAAGCGAAAGGCAATCAGGCTCGAAAATGCGGCCAGAAAGACAAGGGCCGTTGCAACGAGCGTGACCGCATAAAATTCACTCAATCCTCTTCCCCTTTCCCGATGCCGGCCGAATGGCAACGCCACCACTGTCCGTTGCCGCCATCCGGCTGTCAAACCGAAAGGTGGTCGTTCCCCATCCTGGGACGGGTTCCTTCTCAAACCGGAAGATGTGGTGCTTGCCGAACGGCTTGAAGAGGGTGGAACAAGATCTTGAAGATAGTGGGGCGGATCGAAATTCTTCAATCCGGCCGACATGTTTTTATCTGGGTTCGGAAAGCAGTTCCCTGATCAGGGTGTAACTTGCACCCAGGAACACGATCGGAACAGTTTTCTGCCTTCCCTATCGTCGATGCCCCAAAAGGCAAAAAGGCGGACCATCGCTGGCCCGCCCTCAGGCGTGATCATTTCCGATAGATCAGATGAGCTTGGCCATGGCCACAGCCGTGTCCGACATGCGGTTGGAGAAGCCCCACTCGTTGTCGTACCAGGTCAGGATGCGCACGAAGTTGCCTTCGAGAACCTTGGTCTGGTCGAGCGCGAAGATCGACGAGTGGCTGTCATGGTTGAAGTCACGGGAAACCAGCGGCTCGTCGGTGTAGCCGAGGATGCCCTTCAGCGCGCCGTTGGAGGCGGCGATGATGGCGTCGTTGATTTCCTGCGCGGTGGTGTTCTTCTTGGCGACGAACTTGAAGTCGACGACCGAGACGTTCGGGGTCGGCACGCGGATCGAGGTGCCGTCCAGACGGCCCTTGAGATGCGGCAGGACGAGGCCCACGGCCTTGGCTGCACCGGTCGAGGTCGGGATCATGGACAGGGCTGCGGCGCGGGCGCGGTACAGGTCCTTGTGCATGGTGTCGAGCGTCGGCTGGTCACCCGTGTAGGAGTGGATCGTGGTCATGAAGCCGTGGTCGATGCCGACGGCGTCATCCAGCGTCTTGACGACCGGAACCAGGCAGTTCGTCGTGCAGGATGCGTTGGAGATGACCAGGTGGTCCTTGGTCAGCTGGTCGTGGTTGACGCCGAAAACGACCGTCAGGTCGGCGCCGTCAGCCGGAGCCGAGACGATGACGCGCTTGGCGCCAGCCTGGAGGTGAAGGGCAGCCTTGTCACGCGAGGTGAAGATGCCCGTGCATTCCATGGCGATGTCGACGCCGAGTTCCTTGTGGGGAAGCGTGGCCGGATCCTTGATCGCGGTGACCTTGATCGGCTTGCCGCCGCCAACGATGATCGAGTCGCCTTCGACCTTGACCGTGGCCGGGAACTTGCCGTGGATCGAGTCGTAGCGCAGCAGATGCGCGTTCGTCTCGACCGGGCCAAGATCGTTGATGGCGACGACTTCGATGTCGGTGCGGCCGGATTCGACGATGGCGCGGAGAACGTTACGTCCGATACGGCCGAAGCCGTTGATGGCAACTTTCACAGTCATTGGTTCACTCCCGATTTAATATTGAGCTCTTGGGCAATGTCAGGGCGCCCCGGGGGACGCCCTGGCGGGATTGTGTCAGGCAAGCTTGGCTTCGGCGGCTGCCACGACGGCGTCCGCCGTGATGCCGAAGTGCTTGTAGAGTTCCTTGGCAGGCCCGGAGGCGCCGAAGGACTTCATGCCGATGAAGGTGCCGGTGGAGCCGATGATCGCGTCCCAGCCCTGGCGAATGCCGGCTTCGACGGCGATCTTGACCGGCGCATCGCCGATGATCGCTTCCTGGTAGTCGGCATCCTGTTCGAAGAAGAGTTCGAAGCAGGGAACGGAGACGACGCGGGCGGAGATGCCCTTGGCTTCCAGCTGCTGCTGGGCCTTCATCGCGATCTCGACTTCCGAACCGGAGGCGAAGATCGAAACCTTGGCGTCGCTGGCCGAGATCAGCTCGTAAGCACCCTGAGCGCAGAGGTTGCGCTCTTCGTATTCGGTGCGGGCCGGGATCAGGTTCTGACGCGTGAGCGCGATCCCCGACGGACGATCCTTGGTTTCGAGCGCCACCTGCCAGCATTCCACGGTTTCAGTGGCGTCGGCCGGGCGGAACATCATCAGGTTCGGAATGGCGCGGAGCGCTGCCATGTGCTCGACAGGTTGGTGGGTCGGGCCGTCTTCGCCAAGACCGATGGAATCGTGGGTCAGGACGTGGATGACGCGGATGCCCATGAGGGCGGCCAGACGGATCGACGGACGGCAATAGTCAGAGAAGATCAGGAAGCCGCCGGAATAGGGGATCAGGCCACCATGCAGGGCGATGCCGTTCATGGCAGCAGCCATGCCGTGTTCGCGGATCCCGTAGTGGATGTAACGGCCGGAGAAGTCGGTCGGGGTGATCGACTTGGTCTGGCTGGTCTTGGTGTTGTTCGAGCCGGTCAGGTCGGCCGAGCCGCCGAGCGTTTCGGTGACGACGCCGTTGATGACTTCGAGCGCGTCTTCCGAAGCCTTGCGGGTTGCGACCGTCGGCTTGGTTTCAGCGAGCTTCTTCTTGTAAGCGTCAACAGCGCCGGAGAGCGTGCCGGGCAGTTCGCCAGCGAAGCGGCGGTTGAATTCGGCGCGCTTCTCGGCGTCGGTACCAGCGAGGCGGGCTTCCCAGTCCTTGCGGGTCTTGGTCGAGCGCAGGCCGGCGAGGCGCCAGGCGTCCAGCACGTCAGCGGGGATCGAGAAGGCTTCCTCGTTCCAGCCGAGCGCCTTGCGGGTGGCGGCGATTTCGTCGGCGCCGAGCGGCGAGCCGTGAACCTTGTGGGTGCCGGCCTTGTTCGGGGCGCCGAAGCCGATGACGGTCTTCGCGGCGATCATGGTAGGCTTGTCGGACTTCTTGGCAGTCTCGATGGCTGCTGCGATCGCTTCCGGATCGTGGCCGTCGATGGCAATCGTATTCCAGCCGGCCGAGCGGAAGCGGGCATGCTGGTCGGTCGAATCTGCGAGCGAGATCGCGCCGTCGATCGAGATGCCATTGTCGTCCCAGAAGACGATCAGCTTGTTGAGCTTCAGGTGGCCGGCCAGCGTGATCGCTTCCTGGCTGATGCCTTCCATGAGGCAACCGTCACCGGCAAGCACATAGGTATAATGGTTCTGCAGGTCCGAACCGAACTCGTCTGCCAGCTTCTTTTCGGCGAGTGCCATGCCGACGGCGGTGGCAATGCCCTGGCCGAGCGGACCGGTGGTCGTCTCGATGCCGGAGGCGTGGCCATATTCCGGGTGGCCGGCGGTCTTGGCGCCGAGCTGACGGAAGGACTTGATGTCCTCGATGGTCATGTCCTCGTAGCCGGTCAAATACAGCAGCGAGTAGATCAGCATCGAGCCGTGACCTGCCGACAACACGAAACGGTCGCGGTCGGGCCAGAGCGGGTTCTTCGGGTCGAAGCTCAGGTAGCGGGTGAAAAGAACGGTCGCGACATCGGCGCAGCCCATCGGCATGCCGGGGTGGCCGGAATTGGCCTTTTCCACTGCATCCATGGCGAGGAAACGGATCGCATTCGCCATCCGCTGATGTTTTTCGGGAGAAATCATGGCTTTTCCGCTTGTTCCGGGGCTTCGAGACACGGCCCGAAGGGACGGGCCGTCTGAACGGGGGTGATCCTTAGCAGGTGCACCGCACAAGTCAACAAATGGGCGGACTTCGGGCGTTTCCGAAGCCAAGAAAGCGCCGGTCTGCCTGTTTCCTGTGCGACTTTTGCGAATGACTTCCGGAGCAGCAAAACTGGTCCGTCTTCCACAGAATTGGCTTGTAGGAAGGGCTTGCGCTTTATTGACGCGCGGCAAGCGCGGGGCTTACTGTCCCCCCTCAAAACACCCGGGCGGCCACGACGATTCGTGTAGCGAACAGACATCACTGAGGCAGGAACGTAGAATGCCGACGGAAAAATCGGTCGATGCCGCGCTCGTGGCGCTTCGTCAGGCGGTGGCCGGACTGGAGAATGCCGTCGACATGCGGTTCGAGGCGGAGCGGGAGAACAACGAGATCGACGGCGAAGTTCGTCGCGTTCATGCCGATCGTGCCCGACTTGCCCAGGAACTCGACCAGTCGGAGTTTCGGGCCAATCGGCTGGAAGAGGTCAATCGCGAAGTGTCGCGACGCCTGGTCACGGCGATGGAGACGATCCGAGCGGTGCTCGATCGCTGAGGGTTCGGGCAACCGAGCTTGTTTCTTCCGGCGTGAGAGCGCCGTGCGTTGGAGAGAGTTGGAAGACCGATGGCCCAGGTCACAGTGACGATCGACGGGAAAGCCTATCGCATGGCCTGCGAGGAGGGGCAGGAGTCCCATCTCACCGAGCTCGCGAGCCAGTTCGATCGCTATGTCGGTCACCTCAAGGGACAGTTCGGGGAAATTGGTGATCTCAGGATCACCGTCATGGCCGGGATCATGGTCATGGACGAGATGGCGGAGATCAACCGTCGTCTTGCGGCCGCCGAGGCGGAACTTGCCGGTTTCCGCGACGGGCGCGATACGGTCCTTTCAGGCGTGCATCACCGGGAGGAAGCCATGGTGCATGCGATCACCGAGCTCGCGGAGCGTCTTAACGGGATCACTCGCAAGCTCACCCAGCGCCAGGCTCCGCAAACGCAGGCCTGAGGACTATTTGCCAAGCCCACTGGCTAAGTGTCCGCGAAGCGCCTATATCTGAGTTGCGATCTGCGCCTCACGACAGGAACCACAATCCCTGGGGCCATACTCGATCCAAAGGGAGCTGTCCCTGGCCGGGCCCGTGGGCTCGGACATATGGCGCCCACCTACGTTTGTAGGCACCCAGGATCGTAAATCTCCATCGGTTGCCGTGGATCGCACTTCATTCTCCGGACATCGGCCAGACGAAAAAAAAAGCCGCCGCGATCACTCGCGACGGCTTTGTCTTGCAGATCTGATTCCGGGATCAGAATTCTTCCCAGTTGTCCTTCGACGGCGCCGCTGCCGCAGCGGAATTGCCGCCGAAGGCCTTGGCGAGCGTGCCGACCATCTTGCGGGCGGGCGAGGCGACCGGGCGGGCGCGTGCTTCCGCCGGCTGCGGGGCTGCTGCCCTGGGCTGGTAGCTGGCTGTCTGGCGGGCCGGAGCCGCCGTCTGCCCCATGCGGCCGTCGTCGTTGACGCTGAACTGCGCGATCAGTGCTGCGAGGTTGCGGGCGCTGTCGGCGAGGCGATGGGTGACGGCGGTGGCTTCCTCGACCATGGCGGCGTTCTTCTGGGTGAACTGGTCCATGTGGTTGACCGAGCCATTGATCTCGTTGAGGCCGGTCGACTGCTCGCGGGTCGCCGTGGCAATCGACGAGATATGATCGTTGATGACCGCGACTTGATTGGAGATCTCGCCGAGGGCCGTGCCCGTCTGCTGGACCAGCGAGACGCCGCCGGCAACCGCTTCACCCGACTTGTTGATGAGCGCCTTGATGTCCTTGGCAGCGTTGGCGGATCGTTGTGCCAGCTCGCGGACTTCCTGGGCGACGACGGCGAAGCCTTTGCCGGCTTCGCCGGCGCGGGCCGCCTCGACGCCGGCATTCAGTGCCAGCAGGTTGGTCTGGAAGGCGATCTCGTCGATCACGTTGATGATCTTGGAGATTTCGCTTGAGGCCTGCTCGATCCGGCTCATCGCCTCGATCGCGTCTGCGACGACCTTGCTTGAGCTTTCCGTGCTCTGACGGGCCTTGAGGGCGATCTGCGCCGCCTGGTCCGCCTTGGCGGAGGAACTGCGCACCGTCGAGGTGATTTCTTCCAGAGCGGCGGAAGTTTCCTCAAGCGAGGCAGCCTGTTGTTCCGTGCGCTTCGACAGATCGTCGGTGGCGGACCGCATCTCGCCCGAGCTCGCCTCGATTCCGAAGGTCTCTGCGCGCAATTCCGACAACGTGGTGTTCAGCTTCTCGATCGAGGCGTTGAAATCGATGCGCAGTTTGTCGAGATTGCCGCCAAAGGGGCGTTCTATGCGAACTGTAAGGTCACCGTCGCTCAGCTTGTGCAGGCCATCGGCGAGAATGTCGACGGCTTCCTGGACGGTGCGGCTGTCTTCGGCTTTCGCCCGTTCGCGTTCGGTCCGCTCGCGCTCGCCCTCGGCAGCTGCCTCGGTGGCGCGGCGTTCGATTTCGATTTTCTGGATCGCACTTTCGCGGAAGATGTTGATGGCCCGGGCCAGGGCGCCGATCTCGTTCTTCAGGTCCTGATCCGGAACTGCGGTATCGAGATGGCCCGAGGCCAGGCGTTCGGCAACAGCTGTCAGGCGCGGCAGGGGGCCGACAATCTGCCGGACGAAGAGGGCGATAAGGCCCGTGGCGACCAGCAGCACGACCAGGGCGGTCGTCCCGATCGCATAGGTCATCTCCGTGGCGATGCCGTTGATTTCCTCCTTGTGAACGCCGGCATAGAGAATGCCGAGCACGTCACCGGTCGGGGAGAAAATCGGTTGATAGATCGTGTAGTAGGGCTTCTCGAGGATGATCGCTTCGCCGCGATACACTTCACCCTTGACCGAATAGGGGTAGACGGCGCCCGTTTGGCCAAGTGCGGTGCCCACCGCGCGCTTGCCATCCGGCTTGATGATGTTGGTCGTGCGCCGCCAGAAGTCCTTGTTCTCGGCATCCCAGGCGAAGATCGTGGCGGTCTGGCCGGTCATCCGACCAATCGTTTCGATCATCGTATGATCGGTGAATTCAGCGGGGATCGAGTCCATCACGATGCGATCGACGTTGCCGTTCTGGGCCCAGGTGACCTTGGTGCCCGGGAGGTCACGCTCGATGATGGTGGCTGCCGTGCGCAGACTGGCGTCCTGGCCAGCGATCGCCTGTTCCTGGATGCGCCGTTCAATGTTGCCGGAGATCACCCAGGAGACCGCGCTAAGCGACGCGACCAGGATCAGCACGGTCGTCGCGGTAATTGTTTTCGTGATGCCGAAGCGCGAGAATAACTTCATGCGGTTGCGTCCCATTTTCGATAAATAGAACGTTAGTCTAGTCGGTTTGAGTTAAGCCTTAGTTTTTTAGGGTATTTGAAGGTGCCGATTGACGGACGTCAAAAGCGGAAAAAGACGGGTCCGCTCCCCCAATTCTGGCGGGGTGGAGTAAGAAAAGTGGATGTGACATGGAAAAACGTGAGCTCAAGGCCTTGATCCGCAAGGAGCGACTGGCAGCACGGGACCAGCTGGATCCGGCGCTGAGGTTGGAGCACGGGCTCGGCATGGCCGACCATGCGGGGGATGCGATTGCGATCGATCCCGGGGCCATCGTGTCCGGCTTCCTTCCCATCCGCTCGGAGGCCGACATCAGGCCCTTGATGGCGCGTCTGAAGGCGCGTGGCGCCAGACTGTGCCTGCCGGTGGTGATCGATCGGGAGACAATCGTCTTTCGCGAACTCGTAACCGGTGCGGAACTCGTGGACACTGGGTTCGGCACTCGGGGACCGGGGCCGGATGCAGCGGTCGTCGATCCAGACCTTCTGCTTGTTCCTTTGTCGGCCTTCGACGGACAGGGCAATCGGATCGGCTATGGTGCCGGTCATTATGACCGTGCAATCGCGCGCCTGCGGGAAAAAGGCCGGCATCCGCGGCTGATCGGCATTGCATTCGACTGTCAGGAGGTGGCAGAAGTGCCTAATGAGGCCCATGACGTCCGGCTGGAAGCCGTGTTGACCGAGAGCGGCCTTAGAACATTCATGGAGTGATTGGACGAAAATGCGACTTCTGTTCCTCGGAGACATGGTGGGCAAGACCGGACGGACTGCTGTTTGGGAGCGCCTTCCGGGCCTGATCTCCGACCTGAAGCTCGATTTTGTCATCGTCAACGGTGAAAACGCTGCCGGCGGCTTCGGCATTACCGAAGACATCTATCTGGAAACGATCAATGCCGGCGCCGATGTCGTCACAACCGGCAACCACGTTTGGGACCAGAAGGAGGCCGTATCCTTCTGCACCCGGCACGACCAGTTCCTTCGACCGGCCAATTACCCCGCAGGCACGCCGGGCAAGGGCTCAGGCCTCTATTATGCCCGCAACGGCGCGCGCGTGCTGGTCGCCAATATCATGGGGCGCGTCTTCATGCACCCGGAGCTGGATGACCCCTTCAAGTCGGCCGAGGCGATCCTCGCCGCCTGCCCGCTGAAGGAGCAGGCGGATGTCATCGTCTTCGACTTCCATGCCGAGGCGACCAGTGAGAAGCAGTGCTTTGGCCATTTCGTCGATGGCCGTGCGAGCTTTGTCGTCGGCACCCATACCCATGTGCCGACCGCCGACCATCAGATCCTGAATGGCGGTACCGCCTACATGTCCGACGCCGGCATGTGCGGCGACTACGATTCCTCGCTCGGTATGGAAAAGGAAGAGCCGCTCAACCGGTTCATTTCGAAGATGCCGAAGGGCCGTTTCGAAGCGGCAAGCGGCCCGGCGACGATCTGCGGCGTTGGCGTCGAGATTTCCGATGCAACGGGGCTTGCCGAAAAGATCGCGCCGCTCAGGCTCGGCCCGCGTCTGGCGGAGACGATCCCGTCGTTCTGGTCCTGACAACGGGATCTTATTCTCGCAAAGCTAGACGCTTCAGCCGTGCGAGGTCTTGCGCTCCAGGCGGCCGAGCTTCTGCAGCACTTCCCCTGATGCGACCTCGACGCATTGCAGCTGCTTGAGGGCCGCTCCTATGTCGCCGGCATTGAAGCTCCGAACGGCTTCGATGCCATGCTGGTGGACTCGGCAATGCGGCTCGTCGAGTTCTACGAAATCGGTGTCCTGTCCGAGGGGCGTCGTCCGGGCCCCGAGATACCACTTTCCGAGCCGGCAATTCTTGTGATCGGCGAGCTCGCGGGCGTCAAGCGTGTCGCGCCCGACGATCATGTTGGCCAGGCGCCGCTTCCAGATCACGTGGTCCGACTGTGCCAAGAGTACGACCTTGCCGGGGATGTCCTCCTCGGCAAGCGTCTTCAGCCGTCGGTCGAGACCCGACTGGGCGCGTGCGACAGCGTCCATGACGCGGCCCAGTTGCCGCGTGGCATCGCCGGCACTCGTGGCGATGTGGGTGATGCCGGTCGCGACGCTGGAAGATGCCGCCTTCTGCTCGACGAGACCGCTTGCGATCTGTGCCGCGCTGTCGGCGCTTTCGGTGACCTGCCGAAGTGCGTCGGAGAGCCTTGCCGTCAATTTGTCCAGCGATTCTGTGCCAGCGCCAGCCGACGAGCGGCTGACGGACATCGCCTCGTTCATCGAGTTCAAGCCCTGCTCCAGGTCCTGAACGATCTTGCTGATCTCGGTCGTGGCATTGGCCGTGCGATCGGACAGCGCCTTGACCTCGGCAGCGACGACGGCGAAGCCCCTGCCGGCTTCCCCTGCGCGCGCCGCCTCGACGGCAGCGTTGATGGCCAGCATATTGGTCTGCGAGGCGATCTTCTTGATGTTGGCAGCGATTTCCGAGATCCGCGAACCCAGCGACTGGATCGCGGTGATCCTGCCAGTGGTGTCGCCGAGCGCTTGGTTGATGCCCTGCATGGTCGTGCGGGTTTCCAGAGCCGCCTGGCGTGCCTCGTCGCAGGCGGCACCTGCCCGGCGTGTGCCGTCGGATATCTCCTCGCCGTGGCGGGCGATCTCGTCGACGGTGGCTGCCATCTCTTCTGCGGCGGCTGCAATGTCATGCGTCCGGTGGTCGACCTGCTTCAGGTCGTAGAGGAGATTGGCCGACATCGTGGCCGTCTCGTTCAGATTGACGGAGACGTCGACGACATCCTTCAACTGGCCTGCGGACCGTTCCTGACACCGGGTGATCAGGCGCGCAATCGCGCGCTCCAGATCGTCCGCGCCGGACGGCAACTTGCTGAAATCGTCTTTGAGGGCTGCTTCGATACACTCCAGAAGGGCATGGCCGGTGGTTTGTGTGTCTTGGTCGAATATGGCTTGCGCCGCCGGCATAGGTATTTCCTCTCCACCTGTTGTCATGGGAACTTCTGTTCCTTCGAGTTACAAGGATTGACCATCAGCGCTTAAGGATCGATTAAGCATGGCAATCTCCCCCCATGATTTTCGAGTTGTTGCGATAACGGCAATTTGACACGCCGGGGGAGGCTGTTCGGCTTTACCCCGGAGGGAAGCTGGCCCATTCTCTCTGCACAGATCTGGATACGGTGCAGGGAGCGGCATGATGCTGAAACTGGTGTTGTCCACGATGGCGCTTGCGGCCCTTGCCGGTAGCGCATTCTCACAGCAGTCGGAGCGTCCCCAGGTCAGCCAGTGCCAGCTGATCGCCGAAGGGCTTCCTCACGTGCAATATGCCAACTTCACTCCACCGGCCTCCGGGGCGCCCGCGCTGACACTTGCGCAGGTCCAGGAAGACGTTGTGATCACCTTTGTCGGGCATTCGACCTTCCAGATCGATACGCCGGGCGGCATTTCGATCGCCACCGACTTCAACGGCTGGCTCAGGACATCGCGCACGCCCGACGTGGTGACGATGAACAAGGCGCATTCCAGCCACTACACGCTCACTCCCGATCCGGCGATCGGCGCGGTCCTGCACGGTTGGAACGAGGCCGAGCCCGGCCAGCCCATTCAGCACCGGCTTGTGGTCGGCGACGCCTATGTGCGCAACGTCCCCACGGATATCCGCAGCTGGGGCGGTGCGATGGAGCCGAACGGCAACTCGATCTTCATCATCGAGGTGGCCGGGTTGTGCATCGGCCATCTCGGCCACCTGCATCACGAACTCACCGACACGCATTACGGCGAGATCGGACGGCTTGATATCGTGATGGTGCCCGTCGATGGTGGACTGACGCTCGGTGCCGACAGCATGAGCCGGATCGTCAAGCGCTTACGCTCGGCCGTCATCCTGCCGATGCATCGGCGCGGTGCTCCCGTCGAAAGCTTCCTGTCGATGTTCGATGGCGGTTTCGATAGCCAGATATCCGAGAACCGCGGCTTCACCGTGTCCATGCGAACCTTGCCGAAAAAGCCGCTGATCCTCGTTCTTCAGGGGGTCTAAGCCTGCCTTTCAGGCAAAGCGGACGTGACGGTGGACGCCGATGTCAGGCATTTTTTCGGGGTTGAGATTGGCCTTGGCGATCTCCCAGCCGAATTTGATCGAACTGCCGGTCGAGGCCCAGATGTCGCCTTCGTCGAGGGACAGCGCCAGCATGATGAGGAGGGGATCGTCCTTGCCGCCCTCATACCAGGCGGCGACGACGGAGTTCCAGTATTCGCTGATCTTGGCCAGGTCCTTCACCGCAGTCAGGCTGCCAGTCAGGGATGCATGATAGTCATGGTTCTTGCCGACGATGCAGAACTGTCCCCGACTGCCCGGGCGCAACGCCTTGACGAGGTCGGTGTCGGTTCTGGTGAAGAACCAGATGATATGCGTCGAGCGGTCAGCCTGCGGTGCCATCGGGCGCATGGTGAAGTCGGAGCCGACGATGCCGAGCATGCCGGCATGCACGTCGTCGATTTCGTCCCAAAGCTGATCTACCGGATTTTCGCGGGCTTCGCTGAAGCTTGCCATGTCGTCGATCTCCCTGACGTTTCAATCGTGGAGGCAACGAGTTGGCGGCGGACTTGTTCCTGCGGCTGCGTAGCGTCGAGGCCTGTCCGATGGGCTTGAACAGGGCCGGTTTCGCCCGTATAAGGCGCCCATTCCCAACATAAAGACCTGATCAGGGGTGCCATGGCTGGCCATTCACAGTTTAAAAACATCATGCACCGCAAGGGGAAGCAGGACGGTATCCGTTCCAAGATGTTCTCCAAGCTTGCGCGCGAAATCACCGTTGCTGCAAAGACCGGTCTACCTGACCCGACCATGAACGCGGCCCTTCGCCTCGCCGTTCAGAACGCCAAGGCACAGTCGATGCCGAAGGACAACATCGAGCGCGCCATCAAGAAGGCGTCCGGTGCCGATGCCGAGACCTATGACGCGATCCGCTACGAAGGCTACGGCCCCGGCGGCGTTGCCGTCATCGTCGAGACGCTGACCGACAACCGCAACCGTACGGCTTCCGTCGTCCGTTCGACCTTCTCCAAGGCGGGTGGCGCTCTGGGCGAAACCGGCTCGGTGTCGTTCTCCTTCGACCATGTCGGCGAAATCACCTACAAGGCCTCTGTCGGCGATGCCGACAAGGTCATGGAAGCGGCGATCGAAGCCGGTGCCGAAGACGTGGTTTCCGATGAAGACGGCCACACGGTCTATTGCGCCTTCGAAGACATGAATGAAGTGTCCAAGGCGCTCGAGGCCGTGCTCGGTGGCGCGGAATCGGTCAAGGCGATCTGGAAGCCGCAGAACACGATCGAAGTCGATGAAGAAAAGGCGACCTCGCTGATGAAGCTCATCGACACGCTGGAAGATGATGACGACGTGCAGAACGTCTATTCGAACTTCGAAGTGTCGGATGAAGTCATGGCGAAGCTCTCGGCCTGATCACCGATCTTCCTTGCATCAAACGAAAGAGCCCGGCTGTTGACCAGCCGGGCTCTTTCGTTTGGGCCATGGCTGATGGGTCAGGCTGCTGCGCTGCGGACGCTCGCAATCACATCGACGAGGTCGTTGACGATGCGCTCGACCTGAGCACGGTCGTCGCCCTCGGCCATGACGCGGATCAGCGGCTCGGTGCCGGACGGGCGGATGACGAGGCGGCCGGATTTTGCGAGTTCTGACTCGGCATCGGCAATCGCCTGCTTGACCGCAGCATCCTCAAGCGGTTTGCCGCCGGAGAAGCGGACATTGCGCAGGAGCTGCGGTACGGGCTCGAAGCGGTGACAGATCTCGCTGACGGTCTTGCCGGTCCGCTTGACGGCCGCGAGGATCTGCAGGGCGGCCACGAGGCCGTCGCCGGTCGTGCCGTGATCGGAGAGCACGATATGGCCGGACTGTTCACCACCGACGTTGAAGTCGTGGCTGCGCATGTGCTCGACGACATAGCGGTCACCGACCTTGGTGCGTGCCAGCGTCAGGCCCTTGTCACCGAGGAAGCGCTCGAGGCCGAGATTCGACATGACGGTTGCGACGATGCCGCCGCCGCGGAGCATCTGGTCCTGCGCCCAGGTTTCAGCGATGACCGCCATCAGCTGGTCGCCGTCGATCACGGTGCCGTTTTCGTCGACGATGATCACGCGGTCGGCGTCGCCATCAAGGGCGATGCCGATGTCCGCGCGGATTTCGTGCACCTTCTTCTGCAGCGTTTCGGGATGGGTCGAGCCACATTCGAGGTTGATGTTCGTACCGTTCGGCTCGTTGCCGATCGTCACCACCTCGGCGCCCAGTTCCCACAGGGCTGCCGGAGCCACTTTGTAGGCCGCGCCGTTGGCACAGTCGATGGCGACGCGCAGGCCGTGGAGGGTGACGTCGCGGGGCAGGGTGCGCTTGGCGAATTCGACATAGCGGTCATGGACGCCGTCGATGCGCTTGGCACGACCGATGTCATTCGGAGCGGCGAGCTGGCCGTAAATGTCCTTTTCCAGCAGATCTTCGATCTGCAGCTCCAGCTCGTCGGAGAGCTTGTAGCCATCAGGGCCAAACAGCTTGATGCCGTTGTCGGCAAAGGGATTGTGCGAGGCCGAGATCATCACGCCAAGGTCGCAGCGCAGCGAACGCGTCAGCATGGCGACGGCAGGGGTGGGGATCGGGCCGAGAACGAAGGCGTCCAGGCCCGCGGCCGTGAAGCCTGCGACCATCGCGTTTTCCAGCATGTAACCGGAGAGGCGCGTGTCCTTGCCGATCACGACACGGTGCCGATGACCGCCCCTGCGGAAGATTGTGCCTGCCGCTATGCCGACGCGCATTGCGAGGTCGGGGGTCATGGGGAAGCGGTTGGAGAGACCGCGAATGCCATCCGTGCCGAAGTAACGACGTGTCATCTGTTGTCCTTCAAGTCTATTTCGAGGTCTCCCGGAGCGGGCTGCAATCATCATTCAGCGATCGCCTGGGGACATTCGGTTGGCTGCTCATGCCATAGAATGCGCCGGAGAACACGTAAAATAGCGCAAAAGCCGATTACATGGCGTTACTGATGCACATGTCGTCCACCGGATTCTGCGGTGCGGGGCTGGCTGAACGAAAAAGGCCACCCGTGAGGGTGGCCTTGATCAGTGACTGCGGTCTCGCTCAATGCGGCTGGGGTTCCAGTCCGCCTTCCGGTTCTCCACCCTTCGACGCGTCTTTTCGACCGGTCGAGGGAACCGCAGAACCGCGGCTCGGCGTGCTGTCATCGCCGCTGTCGCGCGACGGCTTCTCGCCGCGGATCAGCGCCTTGATTTCCTCACCGGAGAGCGTCTCATATTCGAGAAGGCCTTCAGCGATTGCCACGAAGGCATCGTGATGGTCCGTCAGGATGCGGCGGGCCTCGGTATAGGCCTCGTCGATCAGACGGCGGACTTCCGTGTCGATCTTCTGGGCGGTCGATTCCGAGACGTTGCGCGTCTGCGAAACAGAATGGCCAAGGAAAACCTCCTGCTGGTTTTCGCCATAAGCGACGTGTCCGAGGATGTCGGAGAAGCCCCACTGCGTGACCATGGCGCGGGCGAGCTTGGTCGCCTGCTCGATGTCCGAGGATGCGCCAGAAGTAATGTTCTCCTTGCCGAAAGTCAGTTCTTCGGCAACGCGACCACCCATCATGATGACGAGACGCGAGACCATCCACTTGTAGCTCATCGAATAGCGGTCGCCCTCGGGCAGCTGCATCACCATGCCGAGCGCACGTCCGCGCGGGATGATGGTTGCCTTGTGCAGGGGATCAGCGACCGGAACCTGCAGGGCGGTGATCGCGTGGCCGGCCTCGTGATAGGCGGTCAGCTTCTTTTCGGCTTCGGTCATGGCGGAGGAGCGGCGCTCCGCGCCCATCATGATCTTGTCCTTGGCATCTTCGAACTCGGCCATGGTGACGACGCGCTTGTTGCGGCGGGCGGCCATCAGGGCGGCTTCGTTGACGAGGTTGGCGAGATCCGCACCGGAGAAACCGGGCGTACCACGGGCGAGAACCTTGAGGTCGACATTCGGGGCCAGCGGCACGTTGCGGGCATGGACCTTCAGGATGCGCTCACGACCGATGATATCAGGGTTGGGCACCACGACCTGGCGGTCGAAACGGCCTGGACGCAGAAGGGCTGGGTCAAGAACGTCGGGACGGTTGGTCGCGGCAATCAGAATGATGCCTTCATTTGCCTCGAAGCCGTCCATCTCAACGAGCAACTGGTTGAGCGTCTGTTCGCGTTCGTCGTTGCCGCCGCCAAGACCGGCGCCACGATGGCGACCGACGGCGTCGATTTCGTCGATGAAGATGATGCAGGGTGCGTTCTTCTTGGCCTGCTCGAACATGTCGCGGACGCGGCTTGCGCCGACGCCGACGAACATTTCGACGAAGTCCGAACCGGAAATGGTGAAGAAGGGTACGTTGGCTTCGCCGGCAACCGAGCGGGCGAGCAGCGTCTTACCCGTGCCCGGAGGGCCAACGAGCAGCACGCCGCGCGGGATCTTGCCGCCGAGACGCTGGAACTTCTGCGGGTCGCGCAGGAATTCGACGATTTCCTCAAGATCCTGCTTGGCTTCATCAACACCGGCAACATCGTCGAAGGTGATGCGGCCATGCGCTTCAGTGAGGAGCTTGGCCTTGGACTTGCCGAAGCCCATGGCGCCGCGCGAGCCACCCTGCATCTGACGCATGAAGAACAGCCAGACGCCGAGGATCAGCAACATCGGGAGCAGCGTGCCGACATAGCTCAGGAAGCCGGACGAACCGTCGGTTTCCGGCCGTGCGACGATCATCACGTTCTTGGCTTCCAGCTTGGTCAGCAGGTTGTCATCGACGACGGGCGCATAGGTCTGGAAGGCTGTGCCACTCTCGACATAGGTGCCGAGAACACGGTTGCCAGTGACGGTGACGTCACGAACGCGACCCGAGTCCACTTCGCGCAGGAACTGCGAATAGGGGATCTCGCGCGAGCTCGTCTGAGACGGCGACGTCTGGAACATGCTGAACAATGCGATCAGCAGGAGGGCGATGATCGCCCAGAGCGCGAAATTCCGAAAATTTGGGTTCATTGAACTCCCCGAACCTGTGGTGCGGGACGAAGCCCCGCAGAATTACCTCGTAACATAGGATCGCGCCGCGCCCTTGCCAAGGCAAAGGGGCAGCCTGAGATCGTTTTCCGTCAATAACTCTTAAATCGGAGAGGTTGGCGTCGGCTCCAGGCCGAAAAGCCGACCGATTGCATCGGCGACAGGCTGGTCGAAGACCGGCATGAAGTCGGCGAAGAGAGACAGTCGCGGCTTCACCATGACCTCTGGCGCAAGATTGCCGGAAAAGCCGTTGGAAAAGGGGATTTTCGGCGCATTGCCAGCCATGGCGGCCCGGACCGGACCCGGCAGGTCGGGGTCGATCACCGGAACAGGGCCAGCCTCGACGATGACCTCGATCACGCCTTTGTTCTCGACTTCGAAACGACCATCCCAGACGGCACGTGTTCCCGCTGGCACGGGCAGCGGCAAAAGACCGCGCCTCTCGCGCAGCAGAAACAGCCTGTCGCGGCGGCGCAGCACCAGCGTGCCGGACAGGGTCAGGCGGAAATCGGCGCCCGAGTCGAGACGATCGACAAGTCGGTTGAAGCTGTCTGCAGAGGGGCGATGAGGTTTGCCGCCGAGAATGGCGATCAGTGCCGCGAGCGCATGGTCCCTGATGTCTGCAGGACATGACGGTGAACCATCAAGCGTGATGGCTACGGAGGGGCCTGGGAAGGTCCAGGCATGGCGCGTCAGCCAGGCGGCTGCGGCCGTCGAGAGGACCCGGCGTCTTCGCGCTGCGTCCTCGATCCGTGCGATGTCGATCGAGACCTTGCCCTTCCGGGTCCTGACCCGCTCATAACGGGTGTCTTCGTTGCTGGGGTCATCGATCCAGGGCCGACCGAGGGCATGCAACTCGTCGCGGATTGCGGCGCGTCGCGTATGCAGGAACGGGCGCAGGATCCACAGGTGGCGATCATAAAGCGTGGCGTCCGCCATACCCGCCATACCGAGGGTCGCTTGCGGCGCGCGGTCGGCGCGCATGGTGACCGTTTCGATCTGGTCGTCGCGCGTATGGCCCGTGACGATCGCATCGGCACCGAGAGCGTTCGCCGCTTCGGCGAGCAGGCGGTAGCGCGCTAGCCGAGCGGCAGCGGAAAGACCGGCCTGCGGCTTTTCGCCTGTCCAGCGCGAAATCCGGTGCGGTATGCCGAGATCGTGGCAGAGGCTGCCCACCATGCGCGCTTCTTCGGTCGAGGCAGATCGGAGGCCATGGTCTACGGTGGCGGCGACAAGGGAATGGCGATGCGGAAAGCGCTGCGTCTCCAAGGCACGGGCCAGACCAACGAGCAGGCCGGTCGAATCGCTGCCGCCGGATATCGCGACGAGCAGGCGCATCGGTCGCTGGAGAGAGGTAAGGAATTCAGAGATCGCCGCGTCTGGCGAAAGTTCGGGCAGGGAAGTGCCTGCCGCGAGCGGGGCCGCCATCAGCAGCCGAGGCGCTTCTGCTCGCTCGCGACCTTGGAAACGACGGCGCGGGAAGCCTTGGGGTAACGTTTGGAGACTTCGCGCAGCGTGGCGCAGGCGGTCTCGGTGTTCTCGAGGGCGGCGAGCGACATGCCGAGCTTCAGCAGCATTTCTGGCGCCTTGGGGGAGGTGTTGTAGGTCTGGTGGGCATTGAGGAAGGTCTTGGCTGCCTCGTTGTAGTTGCCCTGGGAGTAGAGTGCTTCGCCGAGCCAGAAATTCGCGTCTGCGATCTTCGCACTGCTCGGATAGGCGGCGATGAAATCGCGGAATTCGCTCTCGGCCAGCGAATAGTCGCCGGAGAGCACATGGGCATAGGCGATCTGGTAGACATCGCTTTCGGAATTCAGCGACGCAGTCTGCTGGGGGGCTGCCTGTTGCACCGTCGAGGGGGCGGTGACACCCGGCAGGGCCGTCGATCCGTTACCGAGGGCGTCCTCGTTTAACGTTGCGGTGACCGGCATGCCGCTCTCGTCGAGTGCGATCGAACCGAGCGTCTGTTCACCGGGGGGCGTGCCGGGCGACTGGCCAAGACCGGAAGCGTCGGCGGTTTCGCCGACGTCCGGGGTTTCGGTGATGATCTCAGCGACCGAATCCTGCTGGCCACCGGCCGTTGCGGGACGGGTCAGGGAACCACTCTTCTTTTCAAGGTCCTGGAAACGGAACTCGTTGTCTTCCTGCTGCTTGCGGATGGCTTCCTGCATCTGCAGGAGCTGGAAGCTCATTTCCTCGATCCTGCCGTTCAGGGCGCGAATCTCTTCCTCAAGCTGCTGGACACGCAGGGTCGGGTCTGTTGCCTGGGCGAGATGGACCTCTGCCTTTGGCGAATGTTCAGGCACAGTCTTCTGGCCCAACTGGACGTTCGGAAACAGCTGGAACGCGTTTGCGTATCCAGGCAGTCCCGTCAGCGAGGCCGTCGCAAGCAGAGCGGCCATCACAAGTTTGTTCATGTTCCTTTTTCCTGTTTTCGCGACGAATTGCGCCGAACCAGCGCCGACAGGAGTTTTCCCAATTGCCTGCAAAAAGCAACCAAGTTCGGCCAAAGTATGGAGAAAAGTAAAAGGCGGCCCGAGGACCGCCTTCACGTGCTGGTGATAACCGGTGGGCCCGATCACATGCCGGCGCCACCGAGAACGGTGACGGCGCGACGGTTCTGCGACCAGCAGGAAATGTCGTCGCAGACGGCGACCGGACGTTCCTTGCCGTAGGAAATGGTCTTCAGGCGCTGCGCCGGAACGCCACGCTGTGCAAGGTAGTCGCGCGTAGCGGCGGCACGACGAGCACCGAGCGCCAGGTTGTATTCGCGGGTGCCGCGTTCGTCGGCATGGCCTTCGATGGTGATGGCGTAGTTCGGGTAGCGGGCGAGCCACTGTGCCTGACGGTCGAGCGTCTGGGCGGCATCGGCGCGGATTGCCGTCGAATCGGTGTCGAAGAAGATGCGGTCGCCGACATTGACGGTGAAGTCCTGGGCCGAGCCCGGGGTCGCTGCACCGGCGCCCGCGCCGAGACCGAGTTCACCGGCGCTGTTGGGCAGGTTCTTCTTGTTGGCGCAGCCTGCGAGGGCAAGCGCCACGGCAAATGCGACCATGGCCGGGTTGGTTGCCATTTTCTGCAGACGGCTCGTGGCCGGGGAATGAATGCGGCTCATTGCCGGTCTCCTTGAATTCTCTGTTAGGGTTGCCGGACCTTAACCAATCGCGGTTAACCGGCTTCCAACAATCGTGGTTAACAAGTGATCAATTCACGCCTGTATGGCCGGATCTGAAGGCCGTTTGCGGCGAGAAAGAGGCGCAAATGCGCCTCTTTGCGATCACTATTCCATCAGCGGCGACCATGCCGGGTCAGAGGCGAAGGATGGCGTCTTCACCAGCTGTTCGTTGTAGCCCGTCAGGTCGATCGAGTAGAGTTGAGGACCACCTGCGCCGGCGTTCTGGCGGAAGAACATCAGCACGCGGCCATTCGGAGCCCAGGTCGGGCCTTCGTTGTGGAAGCCGGTGGTGAGGATACGCTCACCGGAACCATCCGTCTTCATCACGCCAATCGAGAACTTGCCGCCCGACTGCTTGGTGAAGGCGATCAGGTCGCCACGCGGAGACCAGACCGGGGTCGAGTATGAACCGTCACCAAAGGAGATGCGGCGCTGGCCGGAGCCATCGGCACCCATGATGTAGAGCTGCTGGCGGCCGCCCCGATCGCTTTCGAAGACGATCTGGTTGCCATCCGGCGAATAGGAGGGCGAGGTGTCGATCGCTGCGGTCGAAGTCAGGCGCGTCGTGGTGCGCGAACGAAGGTCCATCGTATAGATGTTGGCGTTTCCGTCCTGCTGCAGGCTCATGATGACCCGCTGGCCATCCGGCGAGAAGCGCGGCGCAAATGTCATTCCGGGGAAATTGCCCACGACCTCACGAGAACCGGTTTCCAGCTGCAGCAGATAGACGCGCGGCTGGTCGCCTTCGAAGGACATGTAGGTGATTTCCTGGCGGTTTGGCGAGAAGCGCGGCGTCAGCACGATGTCCTTGGAGCTCGTGAGGGGGCGCATGTTCTCGCCATCCTGGTCCATGATCGCGAGCTGGCGCTTGCGGTCGGTCTTGGGGCCGCTTTCGGAGACAAAGACGATGCGGGTATCGAAATAGCCTTTTTCGCCTGTGATACGCTCATAAATGGCGTCGGCGATCATGTGGGCGACACGGCGCCAGTTCTTCGGGTCGGTGAAGAACTGCTGGCCCGTCATCTGCTGGCCGCCGAAGGTGTCCCACAGGCGGAATTCGGCGCGCAGGCGGCCATCCGGCTCGCGGGCGATCCGACCGACCACGAGTGCTTCGGCCTTGAGAGCCGTCCAGTCGGGGAAGCGCGGTGCCTGGTCCGGGTTCTGGATCTTCTCGATGAAGGCCGCGCGATTGACCGGCGCGAAGAGACCCGAACGCTTGAGGTCGGCTTCGACCACAGCGGAGATCTGGGCGCCGATGCCGTCGGCCGAGATGAAGTCGGTGATCGCGATCGGCAGCGGCTGGACGTTGCCGCGGTTGATGTTGATTTCGACGGTCGCATTCGCCGGGGCGACGAAGGCGCCCGCCATGCCGGCACAGACCAGCAGAATTCGGAGGAGGAGAGTTTTCATGCTTACCAAGCCTTTCAGCTCTTACATCAGTTCGCTGGGGTCGAAATTGACGACAACTTCAGACCAAGCGTCGTATTTGTCCGGGGGCAGATTTGTGAAGGGGGCGGACTTGCGTACGGCGCGCACGGCGCCGCTCATCAGAACCTGTTGGGCCTGAGGAGAACCGCCGGTCGCTGTGGCCTCGGGCTCGCCGACAAGCGCACCGTTCTGGTCGAGGCGGAAGGTCACCCTGATGCGTACGTCTGCGGCATCGGCCATGCCCGGGGTGATCAGCCAGTTGTCCTGGATGATGCCGCGCAGCGCGTCTAGCTCGCTCTGACTCAATGTCGAGCCACCGGTGTTGGTGCTGCCGCCGAGTGCCTCGGGCGCGGTCGAGCGCTTGGCGCCGCCACCGGCTGCATCTGTCTTGTTGAGGAGGGCCGCCACATCGTCGGCGTTGAAGTCGCTTTCCATCTGCGGCTTCGACTTCGCGGTCTCCTGGGCCTTGGTGTCCTTCTTGGCGTCAGGCTTCGGCTTCGTCTCTGCCGGCTTGGCGATCTCGGGTTTCGGGCGGGCAGCCGGGATCGGCGCCTTCTCGGGCAGCGGGATCTCTTCGGCGACGGCTTCTTCCGGCACGGCCTCTTCGGTCGGCTGTGTTTCGGGTTCCGGTGGCGGTGCCGTCTCTTCGGGCACGACTTCCTTCACCTCATTCACTTCCGGATCAGGGGTCGGTGCCGGCGTCTCCACCTTCTTCGGTGCTGCGGCAACTTCCTGCTCGACAGGGCGCTGTGACGGCGTGGGAGGCGATTTCAGGTCGACTTCATTGTCACCGAAGTTCTCAGCCGGTTCGGCGATCGGCGGCTTTTTCGTCGGCACGGGTGCGGATGTCTCCGCCAGCGGTGCCGTCTTGGAGCCCTGCTGGATCTGGGTGAATTCCGAGATCGGCACGATATCGACGGGGAGGGTTTCCATCGGCGCCATCTCCAGCTTTTCAGGCGAGCCGAGGCTCACCAGGGCTGCAGAGAGCGCCAGTGTGTGCAGAAACGAGGATGTGAAGAGGCTGCCCTTCATGTCCGTCCGATCAATTCTGCTGTTCCTGCAAGGTCACAAGACCGATATTGGTGAAGCCGGCCGACGAAATCCGCGCCATGACCTGCATGACAATGCCATAGGTGGCGGCGGTATCGGCGCGGACGAAAATACGTTCATTGTAGCCGGTGGTGGCGATCGCCTGCAGCTTCGGCACGACTTCCTCGATCGGGATCGCCGTTTCCTGCAGGTAGATCTCGCCCGCCGGATTGACCGAGACGGTGATCGGCTGGTTCTCGCTGCTCATCGCCTTGGCCTGGGTCTGCGGCAGGTCGATCGGCACGCCGACGGTCATCATCGGTGCGGCGACCATGAAGATGATCAGAAGCACGAGCACAACGTCGACAAAGGGTGTGACGTTGATTTCGCTGACGAGGGCTTTCTTGCCACCGCGACGTCCGCGGCGTCCGCCACCCTTGCTACCCGATCCGACCGACATACCCATGATGCGTCTCCTGCCTTCCGGGCCTTACTGTGCCGCCTGGCGCGGCTGCAGCTTCTCGTCGATCTGACGCGACAGGATGGCCGAGAACTCGTCTGCGAAGCCTTCCATGCGCGACGAGAGCTTGCCCGCTTCGCCGGAGAACTTGTTGTAAGCGATGACCGCGGGAATAGCGGCGATCAGGCCGATTGCGGTTGCGAGCAGCGCTTCGGCGATACCCGGTGCGACGACCGCGAGGCTGGCATTGTTCGAGCCGGCGATAGCCTGGAACGAGGTCATGATGCCGATAACGGTACCGAAGAGACCGATAAAGGGACCGGCGGAGCCGATCGTGGCGAGCGACGACAGGCGCGATTCTAGCGTTTCGGACTCGCGTGCCATCGTCACATCCATGGCACGGTCGATACGCATTTGAAGGCCGATCGGCGAGCGGGCGCCGCGCTCGAAGCTCTTCTTCCACTCGCGCATGGCGGCGACGAAGATGGCGGCAAGGCCGGTGTTGTTGCGCTCGGCAAGGGTGCGATAGAGCTCTTCGAGCGACTGGCCGGACCAGAACACCTGTTCGAACTGGTCGAACTGGCGACGGGCGCGGGCGTAGCTCAGATACTTGTCGATGACGATGGCCCAGGTCCAGACGGAGGCAGCCATCAGGCCGATCATGACGAGCTTGACGATCAGGCCCGCCTGCATGAAGAGGCCCCAAAGGCTCACGTCATGGGTCGCTGCCGCCATTCCAACTTGTTCCATCGCCTTCAATTCCCCGAAATCCAAACGCCCGGTGGGTTGGACCGGGCGGCGATATGAGCTTTACTGGTGGAAAACTTGTGCGGTCGCAGCCGCCGAAACCCTTTTCCCGCCTTAGCTCCCAGAGTGCTTCTGGGATGAAAATTTGGTCAAAGGAAGGCGTGCGCTGCACAAACTTCCAAGCTCGGAGTAAGACCCGATTAAGGTTAAAAAGGTGTTACCGGACGCTTCAATCAGGGCTTTGTGAATTCAGCCGAGGAACTGTCTGGCGAGATCTTCCGGCAGGCGGCGCGGCCTTCCGTTGCGATTGACGACGGCGATCACGACCTTGGCCGAAATCAAGAGTTGCTCGCCGCGGCGTATCTCCTGCTGCAGGATCATCTTGGCGCCGCCCGCCTTCTCGGTGCGGGTCAGGATCGTGACGATGTCATCCATGCGGGCCGGGGCCTTGAAGTCGATCTCCATGCGATGGACCATGAAGGCGAGCCCTTCGTCCGAGGTCTCGAAAAGCCCCGACTGCTCGACGCCAAGGCAGCGCAGATAGTCGGTGCGGGCGCGCTCCATGAAGTGCAGGTAACGGGCATGATAGACGGCGCCGGAGAAATCGGTGTCCTCATAATAGACGCGCTGGATGAGGTGATGCACGTCGTCCCGGATCTCGCCGCAAAGTGAAATGGATCTTGTCTCGTCCACGCCCTGTCCTCGCTGATTTCTGGCGGCACCTAGCAGAATCCGCAGGGGTAAGCCAGTCTCAGCCCTGCTTCTCGTCGAGATCGCCGTCATGCCAGACGATGTGTTTCGGTGTCGTCGGCAAGGTCTCGATCTCGTCGGCGATGAAATAGGGTGGAATATCGAGCTCTTTCAGCGCCTGCTTCGTTGCGGCGACCCATTTGAACTCCAGGCTGTTCTTGCCGTCTTCGTTGCGGTGGACGATGTCGGTGGGATGGAAGGGGAAGTGGTCCGCGATCTCCATCCGGTAATAGAATCCGAGCTCGTGCCAGGCCTTGTCCTCGTAGTCGAAGAAGTTCTCGACGATCCAGAGCAGCTCACCGACCTTAGCCTCGACGCCCAGCTCCTCCTGCATCTCGCGGACCAGCGTTTCCGTCGATGTCTCGCCGATCTCGGCGCGGCCACCGGGGAAGGTCCAGAAGGTTTCGTGGGTGGCGCGGTGGACCAGCACATGGCCGTCGCGGAAGGCGAGGCCGGCGATGCGATGGTTGAAGCGCCGCTTGCCGTCCTTGATGGTGATCAGGGTGCGTTTGGACACGGGGTCAATCATCCTCAAGCGTCAGCCGGAATTGTGCCGCTTCGAGATCCTTCGGTGGCGTCATGCCGAGATGCTTCCAGGCGGTGGCCGTCAAGACACGGCCGCGCGGGGTGCGCTGGATGAAACCCTGCTGGATCATGTAGGGCTCGATGATGTCCTCGATTGCATCGCGTGGCTCAGAGAGACCGGCGGCGATGGTTTCGATGCCGACCGGGCCGCCGCCGAAATTTACCGCGATCATCGAGAGATAGCGCATGTCGAGCTGGTCGAGGCCCATGTTGTCGACGTTCAGTCGTGTGAGTGCCTCATCGGCGATCTGGCGGGTGACGGCTTCGGCACGCGCGACTTCGGCAAAATCGCGGACACGGCGGAGCAGGCGGCCGGCGATGCGCGGCGTGCCACGGGCGCGGCGGGCGACTTCGCGGGCGCCGTCTTCGGTCATCGGCAGGTTGAGCAGGCGAGCGCCTCGGCGGACGATCGATTCCAGTTCTTCGACGGTGTAGAAATTCAGCCGCACCGGAATGCCGAAACGGTCGCGCAGCGGGGTCGTCAGAAGGCCGAGGCGAGTGGTGGCGGCAACGAGTGTGAACTTCGACAGGTCGATCTTCACCGAGCGGGCGGCAGGCCCTTCGCCGATGATCAGGTCGAGCTGGAAGTCTTCCATCGCCGGATAAAGGATTTCCTCGACCGCGGGGCTCAGGCGATGGATTTCGTCGATGAAGAGCACGTCTCGCTCTTCGAGATTGGTCAGAAGAGCCGCGAGATCGCCGGCCTTGGCGATCACAGGGCCTGATGTCGAGCGGAAGTTCACCCCGAGTTCCTTGGCCATGATCTGGGCAAGCGTGGTCTTTCCGAGGCCGGGAGGACCGACGAAGAGGACGTGATCCAGCGCCTCGCCGCGGTTCTTGGCAGCCTCGATGAAGATCTTCAGATTGGCCCGGGCTTCCGCCTGGCCGGTAAAGTCGTCGAGCGTCTGCGGGCGCAGCGCTGCATCGAGGTCTTCGCCGCGCTTTTCAGGCGTCAGGATCGGGTTGTTGGTCATCATGCGAGAAGTTCCATGCCGTGGATTGCTACAGCCGCAGTCTTGTCGAAGGTTACAGTTTTCTCGCAGCCTCCCCGCGTCGCGGACCAGGCAATCAGGTAATCCGCGATATCCGTTCCGGGCAGGTCTCCAGAGAGCAGGGCGTCTAGTTCTTCGGTAAACTCCACGACGAGGCGATCTGCTGCCAGCAAATTTTGAATGAGGTTGCTAACGGTTGACGAGGGCAGCTTCAAGTTCCGGCGCAACACCCACACAGTCTCTGCGATGACAATCGCGCTGACATAAGCAGGGTCTTCGGCGCTTCGTTTTGAGAAGAAGTCGCGCGCAAGGGCGTGTTGCAGTAGATCGTCCTCGACAAGAAATCGAACAAGAACGTTGGTATCGACCCCTATCACTTCAATCGCTCTGCGGTTTCGCGGCGGATGCGCTGGTCATCCTCGGACACAGCCTCCGCAACGGCAGTCTCCATGTCTTCGAGGCTCAAGCTCGCACCCGGAGGCATTTTGAACATGCCAGCAAGATCCATCAGGTTCTTGTTCTTGGGGATCGCGACGACGTAGCCGTTGCGGGCGGCCACATAGAACCGTGTGCCTGGCGCCAAATTCAATGAGTCTCTAACTTCGCTCGGGATCGTGATCTGACCCTTGGAGGTCATGACGGTCATCGCACCCATTTCTTACCTCCTCGACTAATTCCTACTTTAAGGATAGCAGTATTCCGGTGTCGCACCAATTCCTACCGCGAAAGCTCCTTCAACCCCAGCCGGATCAGTTTCGCACTGTCTGCCCCTTCGCCGCCGTTCTTCAAGGCTGCCGCCACGGCGTTGGCCGCCTGATCGCGGGAATAGCCGAGATTGGTGAGCGCTGAGACAGCATCGGCAACCGGGGCGGAAGCGACGCCTTCGCCGAGTTCCTGCTTGAGGCCGATATTGGCCGAGGCTTCGCCGGCAAAGGCGGGGGCCTTGTTCTTCAGTTCGGTGACGAGGCGCAGCGCGACTTTCGGCCCGACGCCGGGGGCGCGGGAAATCGCGGCCTTGTCCTGCAGCGCAATGGCGTTGGCGAGTTCCGACGGGGTGAGGGTGGAGAGGACGGCCAGCGCCACCTTTGCGCCGACACCCTGGACGCTTTGCAGCAGGTTGAACCATTCGCGTTCCAGCGCGCTCATGAAGCCGAAGAGCTTCAGTTGGTCCTCGCGCACATAGGTCTCGATGAACAGCACGACTGCCTCGCCGGCCGAGCCTATCCGGCCGAGCGTGCGCGATGAGCAGTGGGCGACGTAGCAGACGCCGTGGACGTCGACGAGGACATAGTCGTCGCCGATCTCATCGATGGTGCCTTTGAGTTTGCCGATCATGGGATGAGTCCGTCGCGTCACAGGGGGTGGGTTTCGGGGGAGATGATGTCGAGATCAGGGAAATAGCTGCGATAGCGCGCAGCATCCCGCGTCAGCAGGCGATGCGACCGAACGGCTGCGTGCGCGCCGATAAAGAAGTCCGGCAGGGTGCGTTCGCGCTGGCCACCGTTTCTTCTGTAGAGCAGGTGCGCCTTGCCCGCGCGAAACGCCACTTCGTAGGATAGTGGTTCCTTCTTCAGGTCGAGCCAATCGAGCGCCAGGCTCAGCTGTTGCTCGCTCAAGGGCGAGGCTGCAAGTTCAGACCAAATCACCGGATTGATCACGAGCGGGCCTTCATGGAAGCAGCGCTTCATTGCATCAAGCGACCAGGCGCGCGTTGCGCCGGCTGGCCCGAGCACGTCGATCAGCGTATTTGTGTCAATGACGGTCGAGGTCATCACGTGGTCCTCGAAGCCAATCGACATACTCGTCTGCTGTCATTCCAGCGGTGTCGAAGGTCCCTTGAACGCTCCGAGCCCAGGCATCGAAATCCTTGAACGCATCCGCTGCGTCGCCATTCTTGACCAGCATGACACCTTCCTCGGCGACAACGAATTCTACTTCCGACCCGGGCTTGATATCGAGCCGATCGCGGATGTCCTTGGGGATGGTGACCTGACCTTTTTCGGTGACACGCATAGTAATACCTCTGCGGTATTACTTAAGCGACGAAGTGGAACAAGTCAAGAACAAATCAGGCGGATGCGAGCACCTGCCGCATGCGTTCCCCGCCGCGATTGTGGGCGTGGCAGATGGCGATGGCGAGCGCATCGGCTGCGTCATTGCCCTTGAATTCGGCCTTGGGCATCAGGATCTTCAGCATCATGTGGATCTGCGCCTTTTCGCCGTGGCCGACGCCGATGACGGCTTTCTTCACGGCATTCGGGGCATATTCGGCGACGCGCAGACCGGCGCGGGCCGGGACCAGCATGGCAATGCCGCGGGCCTGGCCGAGCTTCAGTGTTGCCACCGCATCCTTGTTGACGAAGGTCTGTTCGACGGCGGCCTCATCCGGCTTGTAGGTATGAACCACCTCGGCCAGACCGTCATGCAACTGGCAGAGACGGGAGGCAAGATCCATGTCGCCGTCAGAGGTGACCGTGCCGGAGGCTACGAAACGCAGCGAGTTGCCTAATGTCTCGATAACGCCCCAGCCACAGCGACGGAGGCCCGGATCTATGCCGATGATGCGAATCGTGGAAGTCATGGCTAACCCTAATGCAAGCGATGGGATCTGTGCCAGTGAAATGTGAACAAAACAAAAACAAGCGAGTGTCGTTATAAAATATCACGATCACCCCTTGGGTCGCTTCAGGTCGTTGCCTAAATGAGAGAGATGCCCCGTTCAGGATCCATGCCAATGATTCCGTTTTCCATCCTCGATCTCTCTCCCGTTGCCGAAGGGCACTCCGTGCGCGAGGCGCTGGACGCGTCGCGCAGGCTGGCACAGGTGGCCGAAGCCAACGGTTATCGTCGCTTCTGGCTTGCCGAACATCATGGCATGCCAGGCATTGCCAGTGCGGCCACGGCGCTCGTCATCGCGCATGTGGCAGCGGGCACACAGACGATCCGCGTCGGATCCGGTGGCATCATGCTGCCGAACCATGCGCCGCTTGTTATCGCCGAACAGTTCGGCACGCTGGAGGCGCTGTTTCCGGGGCGTGTCGATCTTGGTCTTGGACGGGCACCGGGCACCGACATGCGCACTGCCAGGGCGCTGAGGCGCAACATGGAGGCGGGGGCCGAGAGCTTTCCGCATGACATCCTCGAACTGCAGCGGCTTCTCGGCGAACCCGATGAGGAGCAGGGTCTGCTCTCGGTCCCGGGCATGCGCAGCCATGTGCCGATCTGGCTGCTCGGTTCCAGTCTCTACAGCGCTCATCTGGCTGCCGCGCTGGGGCTGCCCTATGCGTTTGCCTCGCATTTTGCGCCGGACCAGTTGCTCGATGCCGTCGCGATCTATCGGGAACGTTTCCAGCCGTCCGCAGGGCTCCAGAAGCCGCATGTGATGGTCGGGGTGATGGCGGCCGTGGCCGAGACGGACGAGATCGCTGCCCATCTCTTCACCTCTGCCCAGCAGCAGTTCGTCAACCTCCGCCGCAACATCCGTCGCCCGTTCCCGCGACCGGTCGCCAGTATGGATGACTACTGGACCGAGATCGAAAGGATCGGGGTGGAGCACACATTGCGCTATGCGATCGTGGGCTCGCCCGAGACGGCGGCGCGCCGGCTCGACGACTTCATCGCCGAGGTGGGGCCGGACGAGCTGATCGTGTCCACGCCGGTGCATGATCTCGGTGCCCGCATCCGCTCGGTCGAACTCTTTGCCGGACTGCGGAAGCGTGTCGCCCAGCCGGCCTGATGTGCTGACGGCCGTCTTCCGTCGTTTCCAGGTCGATATGGGCGGTACAGCCTGTTGCCGCGACCTTTTTGACCCATCGAAGCGGAGTGCAAGCGCGTGGCCGGAGGGCTCTTTCACCTGGCAACTCCACCCTTTTGTCCTGTTTACAAAAGATCCGTTCCGCAAGGGACTGCGTCTTTTCATTTCGGAACCCGGATTGTTCCAAGTATCAAGGTTAGCAAAGGGGTAAAGGTTAGAGTTAAGAACTGTAGTTAATCCCAACTTAACCTTTGCACTCCATTATCTGTCCCAATTCAGGATGTCGGGCGTGAGACAGCCTGACGCGACAACGCTGGGACTTGGAGTATCCTGTCATGACGAAAACCATTCTTGCCGCGGCAACGGCTGCCCTGCTTGCGAGCTCGGCCGCTTATGCCGCCGATGTGTATCAGCCTGAGCCGCAGCCTGTTTATGTGGATGCCCCTGAAGTTGCAGTTGCCGAAGCCTCCGGCTGGTATCTGCGCGGGGACCTCGGCTACAGCTTCAACAAGCTGCGCGGTGCCAAATTCTTTCAGGGTTCCAACGCCGACGAAGCCAGTTTCACTACGTCCTCGATCAAGGACAGCTTCTGGGTCGGCGGCGGTGTCGGTTATCAGGTCAACAGCTATCTGCGCACCGACCTGACGTTCGACTACCTCTTCAAGTCCGACTTCCGTGGCTCGACGACCGGCGGCGGTGCCGGTGCTGGCGCCTGCGCCGTGGCGTGTACTTCAGCAGACATTTCGGCGATGAAGGCCTACACCCTTATGGCGAACGCCTATGTCGACCTCGGCACATACGCCTACTTCACCCCGTACATCGGTGGCGGTATCGGCGGCTCCTACGTCAAGTGGGACAAGCTGCGCAACACGTCGTGCGCTGACGACGGTTCTGGTTGCGACCCGACCGTTGAACACGGCGGCAAGGGCAGCTGGCGCTTCGCCTATCAGCTGATGGCCGGTGCCTCGATCGACGTCACCTGCAACGTAAAGGCCGATGTCGGCTATCGCTTCCGCCACACCATGGGCGGCGACATGTTCGGTTATGCCTCGAACGGCGGCCCCGGCTACGACAAGGGCTTCCATAGCCACAGCCTGCATGCTGGCGCGCGTTACGTCTTCGGCGGCTGCGAAACCCCCGTCGCCTACGAGCCGCCGCCGGAACTGCCGGTCTACAAGTAAGCCGGACACGGACGTCCAACGTCACAGATCAGAAAGGGCCCCGTTCGGGCCCTTTCGCGCATTTGGGATCACAGAATTCCGGTTCTGCGCAGGATCCACCAGGACAGCATTACCGACATCAGGATGAAGCCGAAGGCATAGGCCGTGCCGTGCAAACCTTCCGCAAAGGGGAGGGCGGTGGTGTTCATGCCGAAGAAGCCTGTCACTAGCGACGGCGGCAGGAGCAGCGCCGTCATCAGAGAGAGAATGTAGAGATGCCGGTTCGTCTCGGCGCTCTGCTTGGAATCCAGTTCCTCATGCAGGAGTCTCGCCCGGTCGGCCAGCGCATAGACATCCTGATCGACGGCTTCTAGCCTTGCTGCGAGACGCGCCAGGCTGTCCTCCATCTCCTCCGGCAGGTCCTCGTCGTCGGCGGCTGCAGCCCGGCGCATGACCAGCAGCATGGTGCGCAAGTGCCTGTGCAGCCTGACGATCAACCGCCGTACCGGTGTCAGTCGCCGCCGCTCGTCGCGCATTTCCGTGCCGTAGACATGGTCTTCGATCTGGTTCAGCTCTTCCGTCAGTTCCAGAACCACGGCAATCAGGCCGCGTTGAAACTCGGCCACGAGAAGTTCGAAGATCTGAAGCGGTGAAGTGTAGCGGGCGGCGTTCTTTTCCACCGCAGCGCGGACCTTGTCGACCGAGCGGATCGGTTGCAGCCGGGTCGTGATGATGAAGTTGCCGGACAGGGCGACATGCAGCCAGCCGATGTCCCTTGTGGTCGAATCGAACTCGCGCTGAAAATCGATCAACGTGCCAAACAGCAGGCCTTCGTCCACCGATAGTGCTGCATGCGTGTCATGGGTCGTGAGCGCTGCGATCGCCGGGGGTGTCAGGGGCTGAAACTGTTCGAGAAACGCTGGCACGCGTCCGTCCGCTAGGTTGAGATGGAGCCAGATGAAGCCATCCCCGGGCTGCGCCTGCTCGATGGAACATTCCGCCGGCAGTCGTTCGCTTCGCATGCCGGGGGTGATCCGGTAGGCCCAGACGAGGCCGGGAATCGCGCTGCTCAGGGGAAACATCGTTGCTGGCTCCGTGGTGGCGGGACTGGAGGCGGGGAGGCGGTGGGTCTTGAGGCAGATGCGCCCGATGGATGACGGATTGATGACAGTCGTTGCAGCGGGGCTGCGCCATCTCTGGCGCGGACGGAACAAAAATTTTGCTCATCGCGACGCAACCCCGCTTGACTGGGGTCGTCGACAAGAGTAGTTCCGACGGCGGGACACCTCTCCCCAACGAGAGGCTAATTACCTGGAAGGGTATCTATATGGCTGATGTGATCGCCCCCGCCGCGCGTCCGGCAAATACTCATTTTTCGTCTGGCCCCTGCTCGAAGCGTCCCGGTTGGTCGCTCGATGCGCTTTCCGATGCCCCGCTCGGTCGTTCGCACCGCGCCAAGGTCGGCAAGGAAAAGCTTATGCTGGCCATCGACCTTACCCGCGAAATCTTGAACGTTCCCGCTGACTACCGCATCGGCATCGTTCCGGCCTCCGACACGGGCGCCGTTGAAATGGCCATGTGGTCGCTGCTCGGCGAACGCGGCGTCGACATGCTCTCCTGGGAAAGTTTTGGCGCCGGCTGGGTCACCGATGTGGTGAAGCAGCTGAAGCTTGCCGATGTCCGCAAGTTCAATGCCGATTACGGCCTGCTGCCTGATCTCGCCGCCGTCGATTTCGACCGCGACGTCGTCTTCACCTGGAACGGCACGACGTCTGGCGTGCGCGTTGCGAATGCCGATTTCATCCCTGATGATCGCAAGGGTCTGACGATCTGCGACGCCACCTCTGCTGCCTTTGCTCAGGACCTGGACTTCTCCAAGCTCGATGTCACGACCTTCTCCTGGCAGAAGGTTCTGGGCGGCGAGGGCGGTCACGGCGTGATCATCCTGTCCCCGCGCGCTGTCGAGCGCCTGACGACCTATGTGCCTGCCTGGCCGCTGCCGAAGATCTTCCGCATGACATCCGGCGGCAAGCTGATCGAAGGCATCTTCGTCGGCGAGACCATCAACACGCCGTCGATGCTCTGCGTCGAGGATTACATTGATGCGCTGAAATGGGCGAAGTCGATCGGCGGCCTCGAAGCCTTGATCGCCCGTGCCGATGCCAATGCCAAGGTGATCTTCGACTTCATCGACAAGAACGACTGGATCGCCAATCTCGCGGTCGACGATGCGACGCGTTCGAACACCTCGGTCTGCGTCAAGATTGTCGACCCGGCGATTACGGCACTCGATGCCGATGCCCAGGCGGCCTTTGCCAAGGGCATTGCCAGCATCCTCGAAAAGCAGGGTGTCGCCTTCGACATCGGCGCTTACCGCGATGCGCCGGCCGGCCTTCGCATCTGGGCCGGTGCGACGATCGAGACTGCCGACATGGCGGCTCTGATGCCGTGGCTCACCTTCGCCTATGAGACGCAAAAGGCGTCTCTGGCCAAGGCTGCTGTCTGATCTTTTTCACCGCATGACATCGTCATCCTCGGCCTTGTGCCGAGGATCTGATCCCATCACCAAGACCGATCGGTCGCAGATGCTCGGGACAAGCCCGAGCATGACGGCGGAAAGGTTTCAGTCTGAACCCCTTTAAGGAGCCCATACCATGGCACCTCGCGTTCTCGTATCCGACGAACTCTCGGAAACCGCTGTCCAGATCTTCCGTGATCGCGGCGTGGAAGTTGATTTCCAGCCGAAGCTCGGCAAGGACAAGGAAAAGCTCGCCGAAATCATCGGCAACTATGATGGTCTGGCCATCCGCTCCGCCACCAAGGCGACGGAAAAGCTGATCGCGGCTGCGACCAACCTCAAGGTCATCGGCCGCGCCGGTATTGGCGTCGACAATGTCGATATCCCGGCTGCCTCCAAGCGCGGCATCATCGTGATGAACACGCCGTTTGGCAATTCGATCACGACGGCAGAACACGCCATCGCCCTGATGTTTGCCGTTGCCCGCCAGCTGCCGCAGGCCGATGCCTCGACCCAGGCCGGCAAGTGGGAAAAGTCGAAGTTCATGGGTGTCGAAATCACCGGCAAGACGCTCGGCGTCATCGGTGCCGGCAATATCGGCGGCATCGTCTGCAAGAAGGCCATCGGCCTTGGCATGCATGTGCTGGCATACGACCCCTTCCTCTCCACCGAGCGCGCCCAGGAAATGGGCGTGACCAAGGTCGAGCTCGACGAACTGCTGGAGAAGGCCGACTTCATCACCCTGCATGTTCCGATGACCGACAAGACGCGCGGTATCCTCGGCCGCGAGAACATCGCCAAGACGAAGCCCGGCGTGCGCATCATCAACTGCGCCCGCGGCGGTCTGGTCGATGAGGCAGCGCTTGCGGACGCCATCAAGTCCGGCCATGTCGCCGGTGCCGGCTTCGACGTCTTCGAAGTCGAGCCCGCGACCGAAAGCCCGCTCTTCGGCCTGCCGAACGTTGTCTGCACACCGCATCTCGGCGCCTCGACCACGGAAGCCCAGGAAAACGTCGCTCTGCAGGTCGCCGAGCAGATGTCGGACTATCTCATGAAGGGTGCCGTCTCCAACGCCATCAATATGCCGTCGATCACGGCTGAGGAAGCACCGATCCTGAAGCCGTTCATCCGTCTTGCGGATGTCCTTGGTTCGTTTGCCGGCCAGATGACCGAGAACCCGATCAAGGAAATCGAGATCCTCTATGACGGCGTGACCTCGACCATGAACACCAAGGCGCTGACCTCGGCGCTGCTCGCCGGTCTCATCCGCCCGCAGGTCGCCGATGTCAACATGGTCTCGGCCCCGATCATGATCAAGGAAAAGGGCGTCATCGTTTCGGAAGTGAAGCGCGACAAGACCGGCGTCTATGACGGCTATATCAAGCTCACCGTCACCACCGAGAAGCAGACCCGCTCGGTTGCCGGCACGGTCTTCTCCGACGGCAAGCCGCGCTTCATCCAGATCAAGGGCATCAACATGGATGCCGATGTCGGTCAGAACATGATCTACATCTCCAACACCGACGTGCCCGGCATGATCGGCTTCATGGGCACGACGCTCGGCAATGCCAAGGTCAATATCGCCAACTTCCAGCTCGGTCGCGACAAGGAAGGCGGCGATGCCATCGCGCTTCTTTATGTCGACGGTCCCGTCGAGCAGGCCGTTCTCGACCAGTTGGGCGCCAACCCGGCGATCAAGCAGGCCAAGCCGCTGGTCTTCAACGTCGACTGACGTTTGTCCTGAAATTGTTGCCAGTCATGGACGGCGCGGGATCAAATCCGCGCCGTTTGCGTTTTTCTGATGGTGCCCAGCTTGACCAAAGTTATCTGATTTTGTCGCTTCTTAGCCGTTTCTCGCTCAATGCGTCGTCGGGCTGATGATCAAGCTTTGGCTCAAGGCCTGAATTCGATCACTTGAAATTCAATGGAAATCGGCTCGCTCTCTCTTCAAATGTAAGAGAGCTCTCTCCATATGGGGCCCAAGCCCAACGGGGCAGGAAAGTTCGTTTCGAGGAGGACAGGAAAAACCTATGCGGCAATACGCAAAGACATTCGCGACACTCGCGCTCGGCATGATGGTCACGCTGGTGGCCGTCGATTTCGCCGAGGCGCGTCGCGCCTCAGGCGGCCTCGGCAGCCGTGGCACGCGCACCTTCGACGCACCGGCGGCAACGCGGACGGCACCGACGCCGGCAGCGCCGATCGAGCGGACCATGACCCCGCGCACCAATACCAACCAGCCCGGCGCCAACCCGTCGACCGCTGCCAATCAGGCAGCCCGTCCCGGTGGCCTCTTCGGTGGTCTGGCCGGCGGTCTGATGGGCGGCCTGCTGCTCGGCGGTCTGTTCGGCATGATGATGGGCACAGGCTTTGGCGGCGGCTTCGGCTTCCTCGGTCTTTTGCTGCAGGGCCTGTTGATCTTCTTCCTGATCCGCTTTGCGATGCGCATGTTCGCCAATCGTCAGGCTGCAACGTCTGGCGCCGGCAATCCTCCGGGCTTCGGCGGCTTTGGCGGCATGGCGCGTGACAACCAGAGCGGTGATCAGGCTCGCCCGAGCTTCCAGATCCCGAAGCTTGGCGGCGGTGTGGCGTCGGCGGCCTCGGCACGTCGGTCCGGTCAACCCGACGAACTCGGCATCACGCCGAAGGATCTCGAGCGCTTCGAGGAACTGCTGCAGGAGATGCAGCGCGCCTATGCAGCCGAGGACTATGGTTCACTGCGCCGCGTCACGACGCCGGAAGCCATGTCCTATCTGGCCGAGGAACTGAGTGAAAACGCCACCAAGGGCGTCAAGAACGAGGTGCGCGACGTGCATCTCGTCCAGGGCGACGTGGCCGAAAGCTGGGCCGAGGACAAGATGGAATACGCGACTGTCGCGATGCGCTACGAGGCGATCGACTATGTCGTCGACCGCCAGAGCGGAGACGTCGTCGAGGGTGATGCGAACACGCCGGTCGAATCGGTCGAGATCTGGACCTTCGCCCGCCGTCCGAACACGCAGTGGCAGATCTCGGCGATCCAGAGCGCCAACTGATCCTTAGGTCATTGAATGCAAGAAGCCTCCCCATCGGTTACGGTGGGGAGGTTTTTTCTTTGGCTGTCGACGTTGGTGCGCGGGGTACCCCCCTCTGTCACTTCGTGACATCTCCCCCACACGGGGGGAGAGTGGCCACCACCGCCGTGGCCGCCTGACCAGCAGGACGGAAACCACGAGCAGAACGGTTGTGGGATGTGGAGAGGGTGCCGCGCGCCGTTCTCCCCCCGTGTGGGGGAGATGCCCGGCAGGGCAGAGGGGGGTATCGCAACCGCCGACGTCAACCGCCAGCCTAAGAACCTAAAGCCCCACCCTCAACCCGGGCACTGCTGCAACTGTCGGGCGTAAGTATATGTAATATCGGTAAACCGCTTGGCGCCCCGCAGAGCCTCCGGACGCTTGTTGTAGGCGCCGCGCAGATAGCCGGTGTGGCCGGAGTGATAGGCGAGATAGAGCTTGTAGGGGTCGTTGAGCGGAATATTGACCTTCGTCGCGCTCTCGCGGTGATACCAGCCAATGAAGCGGATGGCGTCGGCGAAATCGGTGCGGCGGGCACCCCAGCGGCCGGTTTCGCGCTGGTAGCGTTCCCAGGTGCCGTCGAGGGCCTGCGAATAGCCATAGGCCGAGGAGGCGCGCTTGCCGGGGATGAAGCCGAGATACCATTTGCGCGGCGGCTTGGCGTTATGGCGGAAACTCGATTCCGTATAGATGGTCGCCATCAGGATGGGGACGGGGACGCCATATTCGCGTTCGGCGGCGACGGCGGCGCGGCGCCAGTTGTTGAACAGCCCGTCGCGCTCTTCGAAAATCGCGCAGGCATTGCGGGTCTGGGATGGCGGCTTGGCGCAGGCCGACAGCGTCAGCATGACGCCGAGGGCAGAGTAAAGAGCGGTACGCATGACAAAACCTCGCTACAGGCCCACCATTCTATTCATTAAAATTTAACGAAAGGTTTTTTTAACCGCCCCCGGATCTCGCATCCCCCAATCGGGGGGTGGGGATGCCTGTCGAGGGCGGCGCAGTCTTCGCCTGCCGCGCCGTTGACCTTGGATCGCTTTGCCCGCAGTCTGCCGCTCCCGGCAGGGGAGCGGCCGGGGGCTTGCGAGGAAATTTACATGCGTCAGGTTCTGATTTGCTGGGGCGGCTGGGACGGGCACCAGCCCGACCAATGTGCGGCCATCGTCTCCGACATGCTCAAGGCGGAAGGCTTTTCCGTCCGCGTCGAAGCGGGCACGGCGGCCTTTGCCGATCCCGCGATCCGCGACTACAGCCTGATAGTGCCGATGTCGACGATGACCAGGATCGAGAAGCCCGAGATCGAGAACCTGGAGCTCGCCGTGCGCGGCGGCGTCGGCCTCGGCGGCTTCCACGGCCAGGCGGGCGACAGCTTTCGCGACTGCGTGCAGTATCAATACATGATCGGCGGCCAATGGGTCGCCCATCCCGGCAATATCTATGATTACACGGTCAATATCGTGAAGCCCGAGGACCCGCTCGTGACAGGCATCGGCGATTTCCCATATCGCTCCGAGCAGTATTACATGCATGTCGACCCCAACAACGAGGTGCTGGCGACGACCACCTTTACCGGCGAGCATGATGCCTGGATTGACGGGCATAAGATGCCGGTGGTGTGGAAGCGCCGCCACGGGCAGGGCAGGGTGTTCTACTCCTCGCTCGGCCACCAGGCGGCGGAGTTCGACGTGCCGCAGATGCGGGAGATTGTGCGGAGAGGGCTGGTTTGGGCGGCGCGGTGAGGGTTTGTAGAAAGGTTCGTGGAATACTAGGAGTGGTAGATGCCCCTATTTCATTACTGCAATAGCCATGCGTTCTGGAGCATAATCAGTAATCGTTCTATCTGGCTTTCAGATCTTTCTGCTTCGAACGACAGTGAAGAGGGGCGCTGGATGACTAGGCTACTCATGAGCCTAGCTTCTAAGTCGCCGCAGGAGCACTCAATATGGCCGACCATCGCCTTACAGGTGGACGCGATCTCGAGCAAATTTCAGACATTCGGATTTTGTTTGTCAGATCAGGGCGATATGCTCAGTCAGTGGCGAGGTTACGCGGATGATGCTGCGGGATTTTCAATAGGCTTCAATGAAGACTACTTTTCTCGCATGGGTTACATGAGCGAACACGGCGTGGCGAAAATTGAGAAGGTGCTCTATAGTTCTGATCAGCATATCGAGCTAATTCGCGAGCGGCTTGCCTCACTAAACTGGAAACACTTGGCGTTTGATCTAGACACGATTGATGCTGTCGAGCGTGCTATAATTGAATCAATTGGCGGTGATGTTTCGAGCGCCAGCCCTATTTCGATAATGCTGCACGACGTACCCTATCTAATTAAAAATCCGGCCTTCTCTGAAGAAAGGGAGAGCCGCCTTATTCTTCGGAGTGATTTATCAAACCCGGGTACCCAATTTCGTTCGCGGGGTTCAGCGATTGTCGCGTACCGGCCATTAACATTGACCGATATCGTTCCGCAGCCGATTTGTAAGGTTTGCATCGGGCCAAAGAACCACACCTCACAAGCTTTGGTGGAGGCGTTTCTTAGCAAACATGGGTTTGGTGGGGTGGAGGTCGTGAAATCGGCAGCAACTTATCGCTGAGCAATCCAGCCAGCGCTACGTCACATCACAATCCAACGGGCGCATAAGATGCCGTTACAACAATGTCAGCCAGATTTGGCTTAGACACTGATCGAAATACTTTGAAATTACAAAATATAGTTGGAGTTTTTTGGTAGCGGGGGGCGGACTTGAACCGCCGACCTTGGGGTTATGAATCCCACGCTCTAACCACCTGAGCTACCCCGCCACACATCGAACATCTGGACCCTGAGGCCGTCGCCGTCCGAAGCGATGGGCGGCTTATAAGGCGAGGCTCCGATCAAAGTCAAGCGCGGTTTGGCCAAAAACAGCGTGGCTTTCCACCGGCTTGACTGAGGAGCTTGAGAGCGGCCCGAAAGCCTTGGCCTCAAGCCGCCACGGGGCTGGCGAGAAGCGCCTTCAGCGCGCTTTCGGCCGTGCCGGAGCGTTCCGAGCGCTCGATGAAGCCGCCGCCATAGACGCGGGCGTCCGCACCCGGTGCCGAATAGAGGACGCAGGCCTGGCCGGGGGCCACACCGGCTTCGCCGATTTCGAGATCGACATAGACGCCCTTTTCGTCGGCATGCAGCACCGCCGGCGTCGGCGGGCGGGTGGAGCGCACCTTGGCGAAGCATGGCATCCCGTCACTTGCGTCTTCCGCCAGCGTCCGGTCGCCCAGCCAGTTGATGTCGCGCAGATAGACGCGGTGGGTTTCCAGCGCTTCCTTCGGGCCGACAATGACGCGGCGCGAGCGGGCATCGAGATAGATGACATAGAGCGGCTCGCCGGTGGCGACGCCGAGACCCTTCCGCTGGCCAATCGTGTAATGCAGGATGCCTTCGTGATTGCCGAGTACCCGGCCGTCGAGATGCACGATGTCGCCAGCCAGAGCCGCATTCGGCTTCAGCTTGTTGATCACGTCGGCATATTTGCCCTGGGGCACGAAACAGATGTCCTGGCTGTCGGCCTTCTGGGCAACGACGAGGCCCATGTCTTCGGCAAGCACGCGGACTTCCGCCTTCGACATGGCGCCGAGCGGGAAGCGCAGATAGTCGATCTGCTCCTGCGTCGTGGCAAAGAGGAAATAGCTCTGGTCGCGCTCGCTATCGATCGGACGGAAGAGGGCGCGGTGGCCGGGATCATTTGCCAGCGGCACGGACTTCGAGCGGATATAGTGGCCGGTCGCCAGCGCATCGGCGCCGAGTTCCCGAGCGGTCGCCAGAAGGTCGGCGAACTTGACCGTCTGGTTGCAGGCAACGCAGGGGATCGGCGTTTCGCCGGCGACATAGCTTTCCATGAACGGGTTGATCACGGTGTCGCGGAAGCGCTGTTCGTAGTCGAGCACGTAGTGGGGGATGCCGAGCGTTTCGCAGACGCGGCGGGCATCGTCGATGTCCTGACCGGCGCAGCAGGAGCCGGCGCGGTGGACGGCGGCGCCATGGTCGTAGAGCTGCAGCGTGATGCCGAGGACGTCATAACCCTCGCGCTTCAGGATGCCGGCGACGACGGAGGAATCCACGCCGCCCGACATGGCGACGACAACGCGCGTATCTTCCGGTCTCTTGTCAAAATCCAGCGTGTTCACGGGCTTCGTCTCTGTGCTTCATGCGACCGTTCAGCCCGCCGCTTCAGGCGATCTTGGCCAGGCTCTGCAGGGTTTTTCACCTGCTGCCGGTACCGGTCCTTTAGTTGACGGATATAGAAAGGATTGCTTCTTCGTGCAAGAGCAGCGATTCGCGGGGATTGCCCGCAGGGAGGTCTTGAGAATGCCCGTCCATATGACCGTCACGCCGGAAAGCTTCCCGATTGCGGGAACCTTCACGATTTCGCGCGGGTCGAAGACCGAGGCGAAGGTGGTCACCGTGCGGCTGACGGATGGCGTGCATGCGGGCCAGGGCGAATGCGTGCCCTATGCACGTTATGGCGAGACGGTGGAGAGCGTGGTCGAGGTGCTCAAGGCGCTGGTGCCTGAGGTGGCTGATGGGCTCGACCGGGCAGGGCTGCAGAGCCGGCTGAAGCCGGGCGCTGCGCGCAATGCGCTGGACTGCGCTTTCTGGGATCTGGAGGCCAAGCGGGCAGGCAAGCCGGTCTGGCAACTTCTTGGGTTACCAGAGCCAAAGCCGTTGTCCGTGACCTACACGCTGTCGCTCGGCACGCCTGAGAGCATGCAGGCGGCGGCGGAGAATGAAGCCTCGCGGCCACTTCTGAAGGTCAAGCTCGGCGGTGAGGGGGATGTCGAGCGCATCCGGGCTGTCAGGGCGGGTGCGCCGACGTCTGCCATCATCGTCGATGCCAATGAGGGCTGGAGCCTCGAGCAGTACAAGGCGCTGGCGCCTGTCTTTCTCGATCTCGGGGTGAAGCTCGTCGAGCAGCCGTTTCCGGCGGGTTCTGATGATGCTCTTCTCGGCCTCGATCGTGTCCTGCCCGTCTGTGCCGACGAAAGCTGCCATGACGCGGCCTCGCTTGGCGGCCTGAAGGGCAAGTATGATGCGGTCAACATCAAGCTCGACAAGACCGGCGGGCTGACGGAAGCGCTTGCTATGCGGGATGCGGCTGTTGAAGCCGGTTTCGAGATCATGATCGGCTGCATGGTCGGCACCTCGCTTGCCATGGCGCCGGCCTTTCTGATCGGGCAGGGGGCTGCCTTTGTCGATCTCGACGGTCCGCTGCTTCTGGCGCGGGATCGCGAGCCAGCGATTGCCTATGACGGCGCGGTGATGCCGCTGCCGCCGCGTGGGTTGTGGGGGTAGAAGGCTGTCGACATAGGGGGGGGGGCGCGGGCGGCGGCCGGGCCCGCCGCCGGGGGCCGGGGGGGCCGGGCCGCCGAGCGCCAGCGCGGGCCGG